>NZ_CP139481.1:682500-5525000 GCF_057364885.1 Paenibacillus sp. XP01
GAAAGTCGGCTCTCTCCGAGACGGATCCCGAGTAGTGCGGGGCACGTGAAACCCCGTATGAATCCGGCAGGACCATCTGCCAAGGCTAAATACTTCCTAGCGACCGATAGTGAAGCAGTACCGTGAGGGAAAGGTGAAAAGCACCCCGGAAGGGGAGTGAAATAGAACCTGAAACCGTGTGCTTACAAGAAGTCAGAGCCCATTTTAGGGGTGATGGCGTGCCTTTTGTAGAATGAACCGGCGAGTTACGTTCCCGTGCAAGGTTAAGGTGAGAAGCCGGAGCCGCAGCGAAAGCGAGTCTGAATAGGGCGACATAGTACGTGGACGTAGACCCGAAACCGGGTGATCTACCCCTGTCCAGGGTGAAGGTGCGGTAACACGCACTGGAGGCCCGAACCCACGCACGTTGAAAAGTGCGGGGATGAGGTGGGGGTAGCGGAGAAATTCCAATCGAACTCGGAGATAGCTGGTTCTCCCCGAAATAGCTTTAGGGCTAGCCTCGGAAAACAGAGTCGTGGAGGTAGAGCACTGATTGGGTGCGGGGCCCGCAAGGGTTACCAAGCTCAGTCAAACTCCGAATGCCATAGACTTACTTCCGGGAGTCAGACAGTGAGTGCTAAGATCCATTGTCAAAAGGGAAACAGCCCAGACCATCAGCTAAGGTCCCCAAGTGTGTGTTAAGTGGGAAAGGATGTGGAGTTGCACAGACAACCAGGATGTTGGCTTAGAAGCAGCCACCATTGAAAGAGTGCGTAATAGCTCACTGGTCGAGTGACTCTGCGCCGAAAATGTAACGGGGCTAAACACACCACCGAAGCTATGGCTTGATCTTATGATCAGGGGTAGGGGAGCGTTGTATAAGGGTTGAAGGTGTACCGTAAGGAGCGCTGGACATTATACAAGTGAGAATGCCGGTATGAGTAACGAAAAGATCAGTGAGAATCTGATCCGCCGAAAGCCTAAGGGTTCCTGAGGAAGGCTCGTCCGCTCAGGGTAAGTCGGGACCTAAGGCGAGGCCGAAAGGCGTAGTCGAAGGACAACAGGTCGAAATTCCTGTACCACCGTAAATCGTTATGAGCGATGGGGGGACGCAGTAGGGTAGTGACGCAGGCTGATGGATGCCTGTCCAAGCAGTGAGGCTGGTTAGTAGGCAAATCCGCTAACCATAAGGCTGAGCTGTGATGGGGAGTGAAAATTACAGTAGCGAAGGTCATGATCTCACACTGCCAAGAAAAGCCTCTAGCCAGATGAAGGTGCCCGTACCGCAAACCGACACAGGTAGGCGAGAAGAGAATTCTAAGGCGCGCGGAAGAACTCTCGTTAAGGAACTCGGCAAAATGACCCCGTAACTTCGGGAGAAGGGGTGCCCCGGTAGTGTGAATAGCACGAGGGGGCCGCAGTGAAAAGGCCCAAGCGACTGTTTAGCAAAAACACAGGTCTGTGCGAAGCCGTAAGGCGAAGTATACGGGCTGACGCCTGCCCGGTGCTGGAAGGTTAAGGGGAGCGGTTAGGGATTTATCCCGAAGCTGTGAACCGAAGCCCCAGTAAACGGCGGCCGTAACTATAACGGTCCTAAGGTAGCGAAATTCCTTGTCAGGTAAATTCTGACCCGCACGAATGGCGTAACGACTTGGGCGCTGTCTCAACGAGAGATCCGGTGAAATTTTAATACCTGTGAAGATGCAGGTTACCCGCGACAAGACGGAAAGACCCCATGGAGCTTTACTGCAGCTTGATATTGAATTTGGGTACGATCTGTACAGGATAGGTGGGAGCCTGAGAAGCATGAGCGCCAGCTTGTGTGGAGGCACCGTTGGGATACCACCCTGATCGTATCTAGGTTCTAACCTGGTGCCCTAATCGGGTACGGGGACAGTGTCAGGTGGGCAGTTTGACTGGGGCGGTCGCCTCCTAAAGAGTAACGGAGGCGCCCAAAGGTTCCCTCAGAATGGTTGGAAATCATTCGAAGAGTGCAAAGGCATAAGGGAGCTTGACTGCGAGACCTACAAGTCGAGCAGGGACGAAAGTCGGGCTTAGTGATCCGGTGGTACCGCATGGAAGGGCCATCGCTCAACGGATAAAAGCTACCCTGGGGATAACAGGCTTATCTCCCCCAAGAGTCCACATCGACGGGGAGGTTTGGCACCTCGATGTCGGCTCATCGCATCCTGGGGCTGAAGTAGGTCCCAAGGGTTGGGCTGTTCGCCCATTAAAGCGGTACGCGAGCTGGGTTCAGAACGTCGTGAGACAGTTCGGTCCCTATCTGTCGTGGGCGTAGGAAATTTGAGAGGAGCTGTCCTTAGTACGAGAGGACCGGGATGGACGTACCGCTGGTGTACCAGTTGTTCCGCCAGGAGCACCGCTGGGTAGCTATGTACGGACGGGATAAGCGCTGAAAGCATCTAAGCGTGAAGCCCCCCTCAAGATGAGATTTCCCAGTATGTAAGACCCCTTGAAGACGACGAGGTAGATAGGCTGGGGGTGGAAGTGCAGCAATGCATGGAGCTGACCAGTACTAATCGGTCGAGGGCTTATCCAAAAAAATGCAGGTTCTAAGATCGCAAGTTTCGTTTCGAATCCAGTTTTCAGAGAGCAATCTCTGAGTGAAAAACGGGTACATCACTTGATGTGCGGATCGTTTTTCAATCCAAAGCAAAATCGTTTGGTGGCGATGGCGGAGGGGTTCCACACGTTCCCATCCCGAACACGACCGTTAAGCCCTCTAGCGCCGATGGTACTTGGACCGCAGGGTCCTGGGAGAGTAGGAAGCCGCCAAGCACTTCAAAAACACACTCGAATAATTTCGAGTGTGTTTTTTTATGTTCATTTGAGCGTGTTCATTTCCATACGATGAGGACAGCGATGTGGAGACCTGCTTCAAATTGGTCTAGATTTGTCTGGGTCCGTGAATTTTGAATGCCGGGGATGTGGAATACCGACGGCGATGTCCTATATAATAGGCTTTGGTGATGAAAATGGCTAAAAAAACGGACAAAACGAACGTAATGCGTATCCTCGACCAAATGAAGATCCCATACGAATATAACGTCTTCGACAACGAAACGCAGGATGTCTTTGAAGTGTCCCAATCTCTCGGTAGAGATCCTGCTTGCGTATTCAAAACGCTCGTGACCTCCAATCGTTCGAAGGAATACTATGTCTTCATGGTACCAATTGAGAAGGAACTGGATCTGAAGAAGGCCGCCAAAGTGGCCGGGGAGAAGGCTTTGGAGATGATTGCCCAGAAGGAACTGCTGCCTCTCACGGGTTATGTACACGGCGGCTGCTCGCCGATCGGCATGAAGAAGCCGTTCAAGACATATATCGACCAGACCGCAGCAGACGCGGAGCGCATTTATTTTTCGGGTGGGCGGGTTGGATATCAGCTTGGATTGCCGTTAGGCGACCTGCAAAAGGTCATCGACGTGTTTCCAGCCGATATTACTAAGGACTCCTAAACGCTGGCCTTAAGAAGATCTCCTTTTCACGTATAAGTTTCTGCAATCTCATAAAAGTCTTGTTTTGCTCAAGCGGCCACGATCAGTACTTCATTGAACAGTGGCCGCTTATTTATGATGAATAGTTTTCAGCCAGAAGGCTTCCAGTTGTTTCATACCTTAGAGGCCAGGTGATGAGGTGTACCCCTTCATTTAATCGTGGTTTATTCGGCTTTTCAGCTAATATTCTTACGCCGGTCATTCCTTCTGCATTTCCTATTTCAGGGAAAGGATTAGTGTTATCAATCGGTTTCTTCAAAAAAGGGGTTGTCACAGTAAACAAAGTGTGATATTTTTATGTCTGTAACCGGTTACACATTCAGAGGTGAAAAGTTCAATGACAACGATCAAAGACGTAGCGAATTTGGCTGGCGTTTCGGTAGCCACCGTATCAAGGGTCATTAATGAAAGAGGTTATGTTCATGCGGACACTCGCAAGAAAGTGGAGGATGCCATCAAGCAGCTTAACTTTTCTCCAAACGAGGTGGCCCGTTCTTTATACAAGCGCAAGTCCAAACTGATTGGCCTGCTGCTTCCGGATATTGCAAACCCTTACTTTCCGCAGCTTGCACGCGGGGTGGAGGACCGGATGCAGGAACAGGAATTCAGATTGATTTTCGGAAATAGCGATGAGGATGAACAGAAGGAGCAGGATTACATCCAAACCTTTATTCAGAATAACGTCGTCGGCGTCATTTCTTCAACGAATTATCCTCATTCTCACATATATGAAAGCTTGAAGATCCCTGTTGTCTTCCTGGACAGGACGCCGTTGGACAGTCCGTCCGTATTTGCAGATGGCAGAGAGGGCGGCCGGCTGGCCGCCAGGGAAATCATCAAGCGAGGAAGCCGCCGAATCACGGTCATGCAGGGACCGGCACATATCAAACCTGCACAGGACCGCTTCAAGGGCGCGATCGAGAGCATCCGCGAAGCCGGTTTGGATTATCGTGTAGTCCAGACCACCTCCTTTTCGATTAACGATGTGGGATTATGGGCGGAAGAGCTTTTTAGCAAGCATGGCGATACGGACGGGGTCATTGCCAGCAATGACATCGCGGCGATGGCAGTACTTCATGAGGCGCTGCGAATCGGAAAAAAAGTACCGGAAGACTTGCAGATTATCGGCTTCGACGATATCCCGATGAGCAGCCTGCTGTCACCGGCTCTATCGACCATTCGCCAACCGGCGTACGAGATGGGAAGGGAAGCGGCCGGTCTGCTGATCAATCTGGTAGAACAAGCGCCCATCGATACAAAACATATACAGCTGCCCGTCAGCTTCATTGAGCGGGGCACGACAAGAAAGGTGAATTCAAATGGCTAAAGTATGCGTAATCGGAAGCAGCTCCATGGATCTGGTCGTTACTTCCTCAAGACGGCCGGGGGCGGGGGAAACCGTCCTTGGCGACAGCTTCAAAACCGTCCCTGGCGGCAAAGGTGCTAACCAAGCGGTTGCTGCGGCAAGGCTGGGTGCCGAAGTGTCCATGATCGGCCGGGTAGGCGATGATGCGTTTGGTACAGACATTTTGAACAACTTCAAAGGAAACGGTGTCGATGTGCAAAATGTGAAACCGGTTACACATATGGAGAGCGGAACGGCTCATATCATATTGGCCGAAGGTGATAATAGTATCGTGTTCGTGGAGGCGGCAAATCGCGAAGTGACGCCAGAATATGTCGATGAAGCTGCGGACGTGATCCGCAATGCCGATATCGTGCTCATCCAACAGGAGATCCCGGAAGAAACCGTTGTTCGGGTCAGCAAGATTTGTGCGGAAAGCGGGACTCCGCTGCTGCTTAATCCGGCCCCGGCGAGACCATTACCCGATGAGGTCATCAACAATGCAGCTTACATCACGCCGAATGAGCATGAAGCCGAAATCCTGTTTAAGGGCATGACGCCTGCGGAAGCGCTGCGGAAATATCCGAACAAATTGTTTATTACGGAAGGCAGCAACGGGGTTCGCTACTTTGACGGGGAACAAGAAATCGTCGTGCCGACGTACAAGGTGGAGGCAGTCGATACGACGGGGGCAGGCGATACGTTCAATGCCGCATTTGCGGTCGCTTTGGCGGAAGGCAAGCCGCTCCAAGACAGCGTTAGATTCGCGAACCGGGCTGCATCGCTATCCGTGACAAAGTTCGGGGCACAAGGCGGCATGCCGATGCGACACGAAGTGGAGGAAGGCCTGAAATGAAAAAGCAAGGAATGCTGAACAGCCATATTTCCAAAATACTGTCGGATTTGGGCCATACGGACATGATTGTGATCGCGGATGCGGGCCTTCCGGTTCCTGAGGGGGTTGCCAAAATCGATTTGGCGCTCAAGCTCGGAACGCCGAGCTTTCGGGAGGTCGTCGAATTGATCGCAGACGATATGGTCGTTGAAAAAGTGGTTTTGGCGCAAGAAATCAAGGAGGGCAACCCGGCGGCATTGCAGCTCGTTACGGAGACGTTCGGAAGCGAAGCCGTCGACGTGTCGGTCAGCCATGAACAATTCAAAGCGCTGACCAGGCAAGCCAAAGCGGTCATCCGCACGGGTGAAGCCACGCCGTATGCCAATTGCATTTTGCAATCGGGCGTCATATTCGGTTAAAGGGGGACGGCATCATGCATATTCGGATGCAAGGCATATATAAGGCGTTCGGCACCAATCAGGTGCTGAGCGGAGTGGATTTCGAACTGAAGGAAGGCGAGGTTCATGCTCTTATGGGCGAGAACGGGGCCGGCAAATCCACGTTAATGAACATTCTGATCGGCCTTCATCAACGGGATCAGGGAACGATCGCCATCGACGGCAAGGAAACGTATTTTTCCAGCCCGAAGGAGGCCGAGAAAGCGGGAGTTGCTTTTATTCATCAGGAGTTGAACGTTTGGCCGGAAATGACGGTGCTCGATAATCTTTTCATCGGCAAGGAGCTTACATCGTCAATGGGATTGCTGAATACGCGACAAATGAAAGCGCTTGCCAATGAGCAGTTTGCCAAACTGTCCGTGCAAATCCCATTGGAGCGTCCGGCAGGAGAGTGCTCTGTAGGTCAGCAGCAAATGATTGAAATCGCCAAAGCGCTAATGACCGACGCCAAAGTCATCATTATGGACGAGCCGACGGCGGCGCTTACGGAGCGCGAAATCCAGAAGCTGTTCGGCGTGATCGCTTCGTTGAAGAAAAACGGGGTGTCTATCGTTTACATCTCGCACCGGATGGAGGAGATTTTCACGATCTGCGACCGAATTACGGTGATGCGGGACGGCAAAACGGTCGATACCAAGCCGATCCCGGAGACGAGCTTTGACGAGGTGGTCCGGAAGATGGTTGGCCGGGAGCTTACCGAGCGATATCCGTCCCGTCATCCTTCGTACGGCGAAGTGGTCCTCGAAGTGCGGAATGCCAGCAGTAAAGGTTTGTTCCAAAACATCAGCTTTACGGTGAGAGCAGGAGAGATCCTTGGATTTTCGGGGCTGATGGGCTCAGGGCGAACCGAAATCATGCGGGCGATCTTCGGACTGGACGGGATGGACAGCGGAGACATCATGATGCGCGGCAAAAAAGTGAACATCCGGAAGCCGGCAGACGCAGTCAAACACGGCATCGGTTTTATTACGGAAGACCGGAAGGACGAAGGTTTAGTGCTTGATTTCTCCATCCGCGAAAATATGGCCTTGCCGAACTTGTTCAGCTTCTCGAGCAAAGGATTCATTTCCGGGCAAAAGGAACAGGATTTCGTCGACACGCTGATCAAGCGTTTGCAAATCAAGACACAATCTTCGGAGACGGCAGCACGTAACCTGTCCGGGGGCAACCAGCAAAAGGTGGTCATCGCCAAATGGGTCGGCATCGGGCCGAGCGTACTGATTCTGGATGAGCCGACGCGCGGGGTTGATGTGGGCGCGAAACGCGAAATTTATCAGCTGATGAACGAGCTGACGGATCGCGGCGTCGCCATCATCATGGTATCGTCAGAGTTGCCCGAGGTGCTGGGCATGAGCGACCGGATTGCGGTCGTGCATGAAGGACGCATCAGCGGCGAGCTGGCAAGGGAAGAGGCAACGCAGGAAAGCATTATGACATTGGCTACAGGGGGAAAGTAACATGACAACCATGCAAGAAAACCAACCCGCCAAAAGCGGTTTCCGCTTGACGAATGTGACACAGAAACTGGGTCCGCTGCTCGGACTGATCATTCTTATTTTTATCGTATCGGTATTGAATCCAAGCTTTTTGGAACCGCTTAACATTTTGAACCTGCTGCGTCAAGTCTCGATCAACGCGCTGATTGCCTTTGGCATGACGTTCGTCATCCTGACCGGCGGCATCGACTTGTCGGTAGGCTCTATTCTGGCTTTATCCAGCGCGTTCGTGGCCAACTTGATGTTGTCCGGTCTTGATCCGATCCTGTCGATCATTATCGGGGTAGCGCTCGGCGGCGTGATGGGTATGGTGAACGGGCTGATGATTACGAAAGGCAAGATGGCTCCGTTTATCGCCACATTGGCAACGATGACGGTATTCCGCGGATTGACGCTGGTGTACACGGACGGAAACCCGATCACGGGATTGGGCGACAGCATGCTGTTCCAACTGTTCGGCCGGGGTTATATGTTCGGTATTCCCGTACCGGCCATTACGATGCTGATTACGTTTGTCATTCTGTGGACGATTTTGCACAAAACGGCCTTTGGCCGCAAAACGTACGCCATCGGCGGCAACGAGAAAGCGTCCATCATTTCAGGCATCAAAGTGCATCGCGTGAAAATCATGATTTATTCGTTGGCAGGCATGCTGTCCGCACTGGCAGGCGCAATCCTGACTTCCCGCCTGAATTCCGCGCAGCCGACGGCCGGCACATCGTATGAGCTGGACGCCATCGCTGCCGTCGTTCTCGGCGGAACAAGCCTCTCGGGCGGCAGAGGACGGATCGTCGGCACATTGATCGGGGTACTGATCATCGGCGTGTTGAACAACGGTTTGAACTTGCTCGGCGTCAACTCGTTTTATCAAATGGTTGTCAAAGGCGTCGTCATTGCCATTGCCGTCCTGCTGGATCGCAAGAAAACGGCTTAAGGAGAGAAACGAACATGAAAAAATTGACCATATTGCTTGTAAGCGTAATGATGATCGTTCTGGCAGGATGCTCCCTGGAGCCTCCGGGTTGGGCCAAGCCTGATGCTGCCGGGGGCAATGATCAGAAAAAAATCGGACTGTCCATTTCCACCTTGAACAACCCGTTCTTCGTTTCCCTGAAGGACGGCGTGGTAGCGGAGGCGGCAAAGCAGGGGATTCAAGTCATCGTAGTTGACGCACAGAACGATTCGGCCAAACAAACCAATGACGTCGATGATCTGATTCAACAGGGCGTAGATGCCTTGCTGATTAACCCTGCGGACTCCGCGGCAATCTCCACGGCGGTGCAATCGGCCAATAGTGTCGGCATTCCCGTAATTACGCTGGACCGTTCCGCAGACAAAGGCGACGTAGCAGCACTCGTTGCGTCCGATAACGTCAAAGGTGGACGAATGGCCGCAGAGTATTTTGTGGAGAACTTGGGCGAGGGTGCAAAAGTTATCGAGCTTGAAGGTGTACCGGGAGCTTCGGCAACGAGAGAACGCGGAAAAGGGTTCCATGAAGTGGCCGACCAGAAGCTTAATGTAATCGCCAAACAGTCTGCCGACTTTGACCGCTCCAAAGGGTTGAATGTCATGGAGAACCTGCTGCAAGGAAATCCGGACGTACAGGCGGTATTTGCCCACAACGACGAGATGGCGCTTGGTGCCATTGAAGCGATCCAAAGCTCGGGCAAGGATATTCCGGTCATCGGGTTCGACGGCAACGATGACGCGATCAAGTCCATCAAGGACGGCAAGCTGACCGCAACGGTTGCCCAACAGCCTGCACTGATCGGCCAATTGTCGGTACAGGCAGCGATGGATGTGTTGAACGGCAAACAGGTGGAGAAATCCATCCCTGCCGAATTGAAGCTGGTAACCAGAGAAAACGCAGGCGAATAACAGCCCGACGATCCCGTTTTGGACCCCGTGTCCGAAACGGGATTTTTGCATTTCGTGAGTGAGAAGCTATTCCTTTCATTCCCTGAAATGAATAATTCGTGGATGGAACGCAAAAGATAGCGACACCTATAAATATCTCAACGACATCAGATAATGCATAACAGGGGGGCATGAGGATGAGCACAACCATGGATTTGCTGTTGAATGAACCGTTTACGGGCAGCATGTCGGCCGACGAGGCGAGGCTAAGATCCATTTTCACAGGCTGTTCGGACATGGTGTTTCATGCGTTTACAACGGCAGCTCACACTTCTGTGTTATGCATTTATTGCGTTGGGCTGTGCGATACGGAAAGGCTCGAGCGCCAGGTATTGGCTCCGCTGCAGCAATCGGCGGCAAATGTCAGGATCACGGTTGGTGCTTCACATGAAACGACACATGGCACGACACATGGAACGCCCTCCGCTCTGGAGCATGATGAGACGATGAGGGGCACCAGCACTTCCGAAGCACCCATGTCGTCCGTGGAAATGGTGCATACCATGGGTCAGGCGGTACAGGCTCTTATGGACGGAGGGGTATTGCTTCTCATGGATGGGGAAACCTCGGGAACCGTATATCCGCTATACAAAACACCGAATCGAACGCCGCAGGAACCTGCCGCCGAATCGACGGTTCGCGGAGCACGGGATGGATTCACGGAATCGTTGGACGTAAACTTGTCTTTGGTGCGGAAACGAATCAAAACACCTTCGCTAAAGCTGAAAAAAATGACAGTGGGGGAATATACGAGTACGCAGGCAGCCTTGGTGTACGTGGAAGGCATTATCGATCCTTCCTTATTGAAGGAAGCGGAGTCCAGATTAAATCGCCTGAATCTCAAGGAGGTTCTTGAGAGCCAGTACATCGAAGAGGCGATCATTGACCAGAAACACTCGCCTTTTCCCCAAATGATGTCCACGGAACGTCCGGATGTGGTTGCATCGAATGTGCTGGAAGGCCGCTTTGCGCTGATTGTGGACGGCACGCCCTTCAGCCTGATCGCACCTGTCACATTATTCTCCATGCTGCAATCTCCGGAGGACTATTATCAAGATCAGTACATGAGCGTGTTTATCCGCTGGCTGCGGTATTTATTTTATGTCCTGTCGCTGCTGCTGCCCTCGGCGTACGTGGCCATCACGACCTTCCATCAAGAGATGATTCCAACGGTATTGATGCTGAGCATCGCAAAGGCAAGGGAGGAGATTCCATTTCCGGCACTGGTGGAGGCATTCATTATGGAAATTTCCTTCGAAGCTTTGCGCGAGGCAGGCGTCAGGCTGCCCAAACAGGTCGGTTCCGCAGTCAGCATCGTCGGGGCGCTGATCATCGGTCAGGCTGCGACGTCAGCAGGCATCGTGTCCGCCCCCATGATCATTATCGTAGCCATAACGGGCATCGCGTCCTTCATGATTCCGCGATATGCGGCCAGCATCGTTACGCGTCTGCTTCGTTTTCCGATGATGCTGCTGGCGGGCACACTGGGCCTTACGGGTGTGATGCTCGGCCTGATCCTCATCGTTATCCATTTAAGCAGTCTGCGTTCCTTCGGTGTGCCATATCTGTCTCCAGCAACGCCGACCTCAGTCCGCAGCCTCAAGGATGTCTGGTGGCGCCCTTCGCCCAAAGGTAGTCCGAAATGAATCGGCAGTCGCAGCGGTTTATACAGTTTAATTGCATACAGCATTCATGAAAGGGGCATTTGTTATGCTGACAGACAAAGGCAAAATATCGTCGGCACAATTGGCTTTCATGATTTTCCCGGCGATTCTGGCGACATCCATTTTGTCCGTGCCAAGCATGACGATGCATTTTGCCGGGCATGACATGTGGATTTCCCCGCTGATCGGAGCTGTGGTCGGACTTGCCGTCATCGGCATTTCCTTTGGTCTTCACCGGCTCTATCCCGGGCAAACCATCATGCGGTCAAGCACGCAAATTGCAGGATGGTGGGGCGGTAAAGCAATAGGCTTTATTTTTCTGCTCTATTTGCCGCACTTGACCGGCTTGATCATTCGCGAATACGGCGAGTTCATAGCAAGCAATGCGCTTCCTCGAACTCCGCTGTTTGTCGTGATGGGCACGATGGTTCTGGTGTGCGCGATCAATGTGCGGCTGGGCATCGAAGTGGTTGGGCGAACTTCGCAGGTGTTTGTGTCGATTCTGGTTATTCTGATGTGCCTGATCTTCATCTTGTTAATTGGAGAGCTTCATCTGGGCGAATTGCTGCCTTTCCTGGAGAACGGGATTGTTCCCATATTTAAAGGAGCCGTTGCTCCGGCCGCCTGGTTTAGCGAGTACATCGTGCTTGCCTTCCTGCTTCCCTATCTTGACGGGAAGAAGAATCCGGCCAGAACGATGATGTTTTCGCTTGTTTTGACAACAGGGGCCATGATTGTTACCAATTTGTTCTGCTTGTTCCTGTTGGGGGATTTGACGGACAGCTTTGCCTTTCCGTTTATGATTGCTGCGCGTTACATCACGATTGCCGATTTCCTGCAGCATATCGAGGCGGTTGTCATCGGCATTTGGATTTTCGGCATCTTCGTTAAAATCTCCGTGTTTCTGTACATATTCGCGACGTCCACGGCGGAATGGTTCGGCTTGGATAATTACAAACCGCTCGTATTCCCTCTTGCATTTTTATGCATGGTATTTGCATACTGGTTAGCCTCGGATGGCCTTGGAGTCGCTGGCCTCGTAAGCGCATCGGCCAATGTGTACACGATGTCTGTCCTATTGGTCCTCCCGGCCATGATTTACGGACTTGCACTGCTAAAGAACATGTTCAAGCGGACTCCAAGGGATGGCAAAAAAGCATGAAAAATAACGGGAGATTAAAACGATATGCAATCGTTCTAGTCGGTTTAGGCCTGTTGTTGGCCGGTTGCTGGGACCGGAAGGAGATCAACGATTTGGCGATCGTTCTTGCCACAGGCATTGACTATGAAGATGGCAGAGTGGAGCTGACGGCCCAGATTTTCATTCCCCGCAAAGCGAGTGGAGGAGCGGGCGGAGGCACAGGCGGAGCTGGAGAGAGCAGCCCGAGCGGGGTTACCATGGTGCGGACAGCCGAAGGAAGCACCATTGCCGAAGCATTGAACCGGCTGCAGCGAAAGGTCCCCCGAAACATGTTTTGGGGCCACTGCGAGGTTGTTGTCATCAGCGAAGAGGCTGGAAAACAGGGACTGCGGGAATATATCGATTTTTTGCTGCGATATCCGCAGTTCCGCGAGCACGCTTACGTTTTTTCCAGCGCAGAGCCGACCAAGGAATTGCTGGCCCTGCTGGACCCGCTCGAAAGAAGCTCTGCCGAATCCTTGCGGGAGATGGCAAACATGGGGCTGGGCACGCGAGTGACCGTGCTGGATTTGGCCCAGTCCATCGAGGGCCCGAGCCGGTCAGCCATTTTGTCCCGGATGCTCATTCTTCCACCTGATCCGGGGCAAAGCAAACAAACGACGACGCCTTACATCAAAGGCCTGAGCATATACAAGAACGGCCGCTATGTCCGGACCGCCAAAGAGCCGCTTAGCATAGGGATGCTGCTGCTGTCCAACGAATTGAATAATATCATCATGCCGGTTGAATTGGAGCGGGAGAAGGGGGCATTTTCCATCCGTCCTTTCGAAATGAAAACAGAACTGATCCCGCACGTCAAGGGAAAGGACTGGTCCATGGAGATCAAAGTCCGGTCAAAAGGAGAAGTCGTATTGAACACGACCAACGCCAACTTGACCGACCCTTCCAAGATGAAGGAACTCGAAAAGGCTTGGTCAGACAGGCTGAAGGCATTGGCGGAGGAAGCGCTTGAACTTGCCCAGCACGAGCTGCAAGCCGATCTGTATAAATTTTCGGTCGAATTTCGCAGGCACTATCCCGAGCAATGGAAAGAACGACATCGGCAATGGGACGCCGTTTTCTCGAATCTTGACGTGAAGGTCGACGTCCGCGCTCGCATTGCCCGCACCGGGAAATCGACCGATCCTCAAGGAATTACGGAACAAAGTGCCGACTGAGCACATATCCATATTGGGATGAAGGAGAAGATGCAATGAAATCAGCCTCGATAGTCGGCATCGTGCTGCTGGCAGCGGCCATAGTATATGGGGAGTGGAAAAACACCCCGCAGCGGCGGGAGAGATGGGTGGTTGCAGGCATTATGGCCGGAGCCGTAATTCTGTCCATCGTGCTTCTGCTGCTGCCGGGCATTCCCGGTCCCAGCCAGTTCGTAAAGTTGGTGTTCGGGCAAGTGGACCAATACATGAAATGAACATCGGTGCTACATTCGGCGTGATTATGTCATATGCGTCTAAGAATGACGTCTTCGCTGGATAAAAATGTTTTTATAAAAATGACTTGTTTTTTTCTTCAGCGTCTGATATTGTATAACCTGTGATTTTGGAAAGCGGATATATCAACATTGAATCGGAACTTTCCAGCAGATAATTTTTGACCACTCCTCAAGAGTCAAGGCCATACGGACAGCCGGGTCAAATGCCGATTGGCAACGAAATGTTGCCTTATTGATTGAGTTAAAAGCTCAAATTTTATAAGTTGGTTACTTTACAACCAGTGCATCTGCACATCAACTTGTGAAACGGTCAATAAGAGTGGTAAAGGCGAATTATTTGCTATATAGACTCTGATCCAATATTGATATACATGAAGGAGCTTTCCGCCAGGAACATTCTACGGAATTTCTGTGGTCATGGAACGTGACGCCTTTTTAATGATGTATATCGACAAGCAAGTGTGATGATGCGCGATTAGGCCATTTTGCACTTGCTTTTTTTGTTGTGTTAGAAACGGAACTGGGAAAGCTAAATGAACTGAGTTCAAAACAAATCAAAAAAATTCACTTGGGTTAGGAGAATGGAAAATGGGTAAAGCACTAATCATCGGCGCGGGCGGCGTAGCTTCCGTAGCAGTTCACAAATGCGTTCAAAACAGCGAAGTTTTCGAGGAAATCTGCATCGCAAGCCGCACGAAATCCAAATGCGACGATCTTAAAGCCAAACTGGATGGCGGCAAAACAAAAATCACGACTGCACAAGTGGATGCAGACAACGTTGAAGAGCTGATCGCCCTGATCAATGAATTCAAACCGGATATCGTCATGAACCTGGCTTTGCCTTACCAGGATTTGACGATCATGGATGCATGCTTGGCAACCAAAACACATTACATGGATACAGCCAACTACGAGCCGGAAGATACGGCGAAATTCGAATACAAATGGCAATGGGAATACAAGGAGCGTTTCGAAAAAGCCGGCATCACGGCACTGCTGGGCAGCGGCTTTGACCCAGGCGTAACTGGCGTATTCTCCGCATACGCGCTGAAACACTACTTCGACGAAATCGAGTACATCGACATTCTCGACTGCAACGGCGGCGACCACGGTTACCCGTTTGCGACCAATTTCAACCCTGAGATTAACATTCGCGAGGTTTCGGCGAACGGAAGATATTGGGAGAACGGCGAATGGATCGAGACCAAACCTATGGAAATCAAACGTGTCTACGACTTCAAAGAAGTGGGCGAAAAAGACATGTACCTGCTGTACCATGAGGAGCTCGAGTCCCTGGCGAAAAACATTCCTGGCCTGAAACGCATCCGTTTCTTCATGACTTTTGGCCAAAGTTACCTGACTCACCTCAAAGCTTTGGAAAACGTGGGCATGACTTCGATCGAACCGATCGAGTTCGAAGGCAAACAAATCATTCCTTTGCAATTCCTGAAGGCGGTACTGCCTGATCCTGCGTCCCTCGGTCCTCGCACCGTGGGCAAAACGAACATCGGCTGCATTTTCAAAGGCAAAAAAGACGGCAAAGACAAAACGTACTACGTGTACAACGTATGTGATCACCAAGAGTGCTACAAAGAGGTTGGCTCCCAAGCGATTTCTTATACAACTGGCGTTCCGGCCATGATCGGTGCTGCCATGGTCATCACTGGCAAATGGAATAAACCGGGCGTATACAACGTGGAAGAGTTCAACCCGGATCCATTCATGGAAGAACTGAACAAATGGGGCCTTCCTTGGGTAGAAGACTTCAACCCGGTTCTCGTTGACGAACTGCCGGAAGAAGCAAAAGAATCGGAGCTTGTACGTTAAGATGCGGTTCGAGCAATTACCGACACCATGTTTTGTTGTTGACGAAGCACTGATTGAGAAAAACCTGAAAATCCTGAACGGTGTCATGCAGCGTACTGGCGCGAAAATCGTGCTGGCTCAGAAGGCCTTCTCCATGACGGCGATGTATCCGCTCATCGGAGAATACCTGAGCGGCGCAACCGCAAGCGGGCTGTACGAAGCCCGTTTGGGCCATGAGGAAATGGGCAAAGAGAATCATGTCTTCGCCCCGGCCTATCGCGAGGACGAGATCGATGAGATCATCTCGATCTGTGACCACATTATTTTCAATTCGTTTTCGCAGCTGGCGAAGTTCAAAGATAAGGCGCTTCAGGCTGGCAGAAAAGTAGGGCTGCGCATTAACCCGGAATGCTCGACCCAGGTCGGCCACGAAATCTACGATCCTTGTTCCCCGGGTTCCCGTTTCGGGGCCAAACACGAAGATTTCCGCGCCGAGCTGCTGGACGGCGTCTCCGGACTGCACTTCCACACCTTGTGCCAGCAAAATTCCGACGATCTGGAGACGACGCTGAACGCGGTGGAAGAGAAGTTCGGACAATGGCTGCCGCAAATGGAATGGATCAACTTCGGCGGAGGGCATCACATCACGCGCGAAGATTACGACATTCCGAGATTGGAAGCCTGCATCAAACGTATGCAGGAGAAATACAACCTGGAAGTGTATCTGGAGCCGGGTGAAGCTGTTGCGCTGAACGCGGGTTTCCTGGTCACTTCCGTATTGGATTTCCACAAAAATGGCATGGACATCGCCATTCTCGACACATCGGCGACATGTCATATGCCGGACGTACTGGAAATGCCGTACCGCCCACCGCTTGTCGGTTCGGGAGAAGCAGGCGAGAAGCCGTACCTGTACCGTTTGGGCGGGCAAACTTGCCTGTCTGGCGACGTGATCGGCGATTATTCGTTCGATCAGCCGCTGAAAGAAGGCGACCGTCTGGTATTCGAAGACATGGCGATCTATTCCATGGTCAAAACGAATACGTTCAACGGCATGCCGCTGCCAGCTATCGCTGTTCGCCGAAAAGACGGCGATTGCGAAGTGGTTCGCCAATTTGGCTATGAAGATTTCAAAACGAGATTGGCCTGATTTATTTTTTTCATTATACGACTCAGCGCTGCTCAGGCAGAACGGTGGATCAATGATCTCCGACAGCCTGCTTGAGCGCGATCGCATACCAACCGGATTCCTATATAGGGGTCCGGTTTTTTGTTGCAGGTCCATTTTTTCCAGAATTAACAAAAAGTTCACATAGAAGACACATGGCTCCTGTATAATTTTGTATGATAAAGGAATCAAGCTTCCATTCGAAGCTGCTCCATATATACGGGGACAAGCTTTAGAAGGATGGTTTGATTTTTTTACATACCGAACTTTCAGTCCGTATTTAAGCAAAAGCCATTTTTCTGGAGGTGAACGTTTGAATGATCAGTGCAAAAGAAGTGGAAATCGTTGAATATGAGCCAGCCTTCGCTGCTTCCGTCGCAAAAATGTGGAATATGAGCCAGGACAGCTGGGGAGGCGACAGCACGGTCCGGACGGAGGAACAAATCATCAAAGAACACCAAAATAGCCCGTACCTCCACGTTTTTTTGGCCATGGTTGACGACGAGGTCGTCGGATACTGCAGTTTCTCCCATTATAAAGAAGACCAAGGAGCGCTTTATATTCCATTGTTGAACGTGCGCCCGGATTATCACGGCCGCAAAGTCGGAAAACGGCTTATATTGCGCGCGTTGGACGAAACGATCAAACGAGGTTGGCCGCGATTGGATTTATATACTTGGGCTGGAAACACCAAAGCCGTGCCTGCGTACAAAAAATGCGGATTTTTCTGGGAGCGGCGGGATGACACGACGCATCTCATGAACCTGATCCCTTCGGTGCTCCAGACCGAGGCCGTGAAGCATTATTTCGATGAACTGGATTGGTATGCCGATAGCCTGCGGGAGATCGTCATCAGCCCGGATGGCCGCCAAGAACGCGGATTCGATTACTTCACTTACGAATGGAGCAAAGGCTCCACTTACCTCAAAATGGAGTACGAGCGCACGGGGCGCGGACTGCGCCTCATTGAAACCGAGGACTATTTAATTGAAGCAAGCATTCCCGAGCAGCATGAGCTTCCGTTCGGCGCCCATTATCCCATCATGTACAAAGCCGTAAACAAAAGCGGCAAACCGCTCACTGTAGATGTGCAAAGCGTTAGCAATGCCGGGATCAGCTTTGACTTGCAGGAGAGCATGAACGTTGAGCAAACCGGAACCATTGAGGGTACTTTTTTCGTGCAGCCTGTGGAGGAAGACCAGAATCCCTTCGAAACGCATCCGGTGGTGGAAGCCGAACTTCGGATCAATGGCAAACAAGCGACGTTCAAAATCGGAATTGAGCCCAAGTATCCGGTAAAAATCAAGTTTCATGCCCCCCAACTGCCCCTGCATGCAGGCCAAACGTACAACCTTGACCTGACCGTGGAGAACGAATACGCGGCGGATGGCGTGTTTGAATTCGAGCTGCCTTCGGATGGTATTCTCGCCTTCGTGCAGCCGACCGTTCGGATCGCAGTTCCGGCCAAAGGCAGACAGTCGATCGCGGTGAAGGCCGAGCTGCTCGAATATGGTATATGGCATCATAAGGTAGGCATTTACAGTATAACGGACAGCGAAAAGAAACGGGTTCATCAGCAAAAAACAAGCATCGTTTTTCAGGGGATCCATGCGGCCTTTGGCGGAGAAACGGAACAGGAATGGATGATTTCCAATGGCCCTTATTCGGTCCGGTTAGGAAAATCCCAGCCGATGATCTCGATTTATGGGGGGAACAAAGATGTCATTTCGCTTAGTTTCCCAAGCTTTGGTTTGCCGTATAGCGATGCTTTTGAGAAGAAACGGGCAGCGCGTGTTGCTTGGCGGCATGAAGGTGCCATGATCATGGAAGCCGATTATGAGATTGCTTCATTTCATCTAAATCTCACCCTCGTTGTGCAGCTGCATAATAACGGCGTGATCAGCCGTCATTTTATCGTTCGTAACAGTGATGCTGCACCTGAGCGTACGGAACCATTATATATGAAGGAAAAATTTCATTTTGGCTTGGAAGGCGCGATTATTCCGTATCAGGGACAATATGTGGATGCAGGTCAAAGCCCGGATGCCGCCGACAAAGATTATTGGGAACTGACCCAATTCACCGAGAATTGGCTGTATGCTAAACAAGGAGACCATACAAGAGGCATCACATGGCCTGAAGGCAGACAGCTCACCAGAGAAAATTGGCTTTATGGACTTGAACACGAATTGGGACCGCTCCCTGCGGAGAGCGTTGCTCAGACCGAACCGATTCGGATCGCCGTGGGGACATGGCAAGATTGGCGCGATTTCCGTGCGTTTGCGTTGAAGGGCGAGAAGGGCACCGATCTGCATACAACGGCACATCTGGAGCTGATCGTTAACGATCGCAATCCGTTCATACATGGAGAGGCTGCCGCCCGTATTGTAGAACGGAAAAATACGCTGTTGGCCGGCGAAATTCACGTTTCGTCCGTAAAGGAAGGCATTGTCCCGGCATCGCAACTCGTGTATGAAGAGGAACAACGCACCGTTGTGGCTTTGCCGTTAAACGCGAAGCCTGCACTGGAGGCCGATATCGTATCCGTCCGGCTTGATATGGAAGATTACGAAGTGAAACGGCATCGTGCGGTATTTCCGGTCACGGGAGACGGCGTAATCCTCCAGACAGAGCCATCGGAGCATGGCGATCTATGCATGGCCGACAATGGCGTTCTGCGGATTAAAGCCAGTTCCGTGTATGCACCGGCGCTCTTCTCTCTGCAATATCACGGGCAAGAATGGCTGGAGTCTTCCTACCCGCAGGCCGGGCCGAAGTCGTGGTGGAATCCATGGACCGGGGGAATTACGGCCGGAATCATCGGCATGTCCGAATCGAGCCTGATGAAGGAACCTCGCGAGGTTTCGTTTGCGGAAATGAAGGATTCGGCGGGCAATGCTTGGTCAGGTATCCGAATGACGGTGAAGGTTACTCATCATGCCAAATATAAGGGGATCACGATGCACCATTACTTCCTTATGCTTCCCGGCGCGCCTGTGCTGGCATCGGTCGTTGGCATCGTTCAGCATACGGGGGCTCCGCTGCATCCGCTGCACCTGATTCATTATACCTCCTGCCAGGCAAGCCGGGATATTAAGGATTGCCGCGTATACGTTCAGGATCAGTCCGGGGAAGGGGTCGTATACAAGGCTGGCCGGGTTCAATTGGAAGCGAAGAGCGCCAGCGGCATCATTCAATATGGATCACGGGAAAGGGAGCAGCGCTTGATGACCGTTTCCCATCCCGGATTGGAATCGGTGGAAACCGTAATCAATAACGAGTTATCCTTTTCCGTGAATATCGAAAAATTGTTCGTTCCGGATCGTCAAGGAAAAATGGGCAAACCCCATTTTTGCATCATTTCGGATCTGCCCGCGATGCAGGACGCCTACGCGGATTTGCAGGCCCTTCGTTTTGACGATGCCAACCTGAAATAGAAAGGACTGCTTGGGATGAAAATCATTGATGCGCACATTCACTACTCCAACATCGCGGCGTTCAAAGAGACTGCACAGACGCAGGCATCCATCGAATATACTTCGAAAGGCCTGCTGGAGGAGTTCAGGAACGCCGGCGTAATCGCCGGGGTAGGCATGGGTGTGACGGAAACGGAAGAAGGTCTGTTTCCGGACGCTGCCGCCCTTAATCCGATGCTTCTTGATCTGGAGCCGTTGTTGCCGGATAACATATACACATGCGTCGGCATTAATCCGCTAACCTTGCATCAGGATGGTCAAATTGAAGCGCTGGAGCAATCCCTGCGTTCCGAACGCGTGGTGGGGATCAAGTTATATGCGGGATATTACCATTTTAACGTCGGCGACGAGATTTACGATCCGGTATATCGCTTGGCTTCCGCTTATGAGCTTCCCATCGTCATTCATGGAGGGCTGACGTATTCGGATCACGGGTTGTTGAAATACTCCCATCCGCTCTCGATGGAAGAGACGTTCATGAAACACCGCAACCTGACCTTTATGATATGCCATCTCGGTGATCCGTGGGTGATGGATACGGCGGCTTTGCTCGAGAAAAATCCGAATCTTTATGCCGATCTGTCCGGCTGGATTGTCGGGGATGCGGCAAAGGTGCAACGATTGCAGCGCGAGCAGACGTACGTGGACCATTTCAAACGCGCCATTGTCTTTGCCGAGAAGTATGACCGTCTCGTGTTTGGCACGGACTGGCCGCTGGTACCGCTTGAACCATATATTCGGTTCGTACAGAACCTGATTCCCGAGCAGCACTGGGAAGATGTATTTTATAACAATGCACTGCGCGTGTTTCCAAGACTGCAGCAGGCACTAGCGTCTAATGTATAGGCAGGGCAGGGGTAACTAAAGATCATACCAACGAAACCGGACTCTAGCTTGTGAATGTCCGGTTTCGTTTTTTTTGTGTTTCATAACTTGACCTTAGGTCAGACCTAAGGTATATGCTTGAGTCAAATCCAAGGAAAAAGAACAGGAGGGACAAACAGTGAAAAAGGAGATTACCATTAGCGAGCTTGCAAAACTGATGCGCGTGTCCGTCCATCAGATTCGTTATTTCGAGGAAAAGGGCGTGTTGTTTCCGGCTTACATGGACGACAATCAATATCGCATGTATGGCATGGACGAAATTTATCGGCTCGCACATATTTTGCTGCTGCGCAAAACGGGTTTGTCCGTGCAAGCGATCCGGGATTGGAGCGAAGAAGGAACCCCGGACGATATGCGGCGGTTGCTTCGGCAGTCTCTTTCCAGGATGGAAGCCGAGATGGAGCGATTGCGAACATTAAGCGGTTTTATCCACAAATTGTTGGACGAGAACGAGCGTTATGGGCAGGAGGCTTCTTTCTTCGAAGTTGTTCAGCGTGATCCATCTGTTCTGTCCTCGTGGTTCGAAACAGACATCGAGGCGGATGTCGATGCGCGCATGTTAGCCCAGCGGGCCGATCCGCTGCCAGAGCTGTTTGAAACGGACATTCATTACGTATATGAGGGAGGCCATCGCGTACGGCTGTGCACGGAAGTGCAAGACACGGACGGGGACGTGGTTCTCCCGGCTGGCGAATATTTGTCCTACAGGTTCTCGATTCATGACGAAGAAGGCCTGCAGCAACATTTTGACCAATTTCAGGACTTCGCTGACCGCAGCTCCCTTGTTCTAACCGGGCCGCAAATCCTTGTGGAGAGGTCGTATCTGTCACTGTTCACCCAAGAAAGCATACATTACGAGCTGCTAGCGCGAGTTGATCGCAGCGGCGGTGACGTTATGGAGCCCGGCACAGCACATTCATGGCGTGGTTGTTCGGCGAACGAGAATGGAATGAGATGATACATGAAGGTCTGGATTACTCGCAAGAAAGGAATGCAAAGACACATGAAAAAGAAATGGGGAATCGCGTTGTTGAACAGCTTATTTGTGCCAAGGAACATCACGCCAAAGGGGTACATGGATGAAATCGCAGATTTCCTGCAAAACCTTCATCCACACCAGAAAGTGCAGCCGTGAAACCGGATGTTCCGGGAACTTTTGATACGGGGAGGGATAGGATTTGAAACCGAAGCCGCCGAACGGAAGGATTGTCGGTCTGGATTTGGCGAGAGCCATTGCCATCATCGGCATGATCATCGTCAATTATAAACTGGCCATGGGAGCACAGGATGCAGGCCCGAATTGGTTGAGGATATCAACAGGGCTATTTGAGGGCAGGGCTTCCGCGCTGTTCGTGATCCTCGCCGGAATCGGGGTGTCGCTTATGACGGCCCGGGCGAGGACTTCCGGAAATGAGGAGCTGTTGAAGGCAAGCCGGAAGACGTTATACCGCAGGGCATCCTTTCTTTTCGTTGCTGGAATCAGCCTGCTGGGAATCGGCTGGAGCGCGGACATTCTGCACTACTACGCCTTATTTATTACCCTGTCGGCGCACTTTCTCCGATTATCGGACAAAAAGCTGCTTGGATGGATGGTTTTTGTTCTTATAACAACGTGTTTTCAATTATTATATTTCGATTACAGTTACGGCTGGTCAGCGGATTACCATGAATATGCCGGGCTGTGGACATGGCCTGGATTCGTTCGCAACCTGCTGTTTAACGGATTCCATCCGTTATTTCCGTGGTTGGCGTTTTTTCTGCTCGGGTTGTGGCTCGGCCGGAAGGACTGGCTTATAAGGAAAGAGCCAAGAGGCCGCTTGCTCACAATTGCCGCGAGTACTGCGGTAGTGACTGAGTTCTGCTCCGGCTTTCTCGTTCGGAAATTGTCATCTGGTTTGGGAGCTGAAGCGGCTCAGGCGCTGTTCGGCAGCAAACCAATGCCGCCAAACCTGATCTATGTCTTTGCCGCGGCCGCATGGGCACTGACTGTGCTTGCATTATGCATTCAATTGGCCGAGCAATGGAAGGACAGGAAGTCGCTCCAAGTATTGGCCAGCACGGGGCAGCTCTCCCTTACACATTATGTGGCCCACGTCGTGATCGGACTTGCCCCGCTTCAACTGCTGGGCATATTGGAGAATGGCAGCGTCATATTGTCGACCATTCATGCTTGCCTCTTTTACGCTGCCGCTGTCGCCTTTTCGGTGTATTGGAACAAACGCCATAGTCGCGGTCCGCTGGAGCTCTTGATGCGGAAATGGGAGTGACGGCAAAGAAGGGCACAGGGCTAACAAGACTATCCTTGACAATCCGTGGACAAACGGCTTGACTTGGAACGCGTTCCAGCCTGTACACTGGCCTTATGGAGCGTAATCGTCTGGTCGTCTTTTGGATCATGGAGACACTATGCTGCCATATCGCGTCTCAGAAGGGGGAAGTGCATTCATGAGTCAGGACAAGCGCAAAATCGTATTTATCGATATCGACGGCACCTTGGTCGGGGATGACGGCATCGTGCCGGAGTCGGCACAGCAGGCTTGCCGTGCCGCGCGGGAGAATGGGCATTTATTATATTTGTGCACAGGGCGTTCCAAAGCCGAAATTTACGACGCCATATGGGACATCGGGTTCGATGGACTGATCGGCGCAGGCGGGGGATATGTCGAGATCGGCGGTACGCCGCTGTATCATAAAAAAGTGCAGCCGGAAGACGTACGCCGGATGGTGGATTTTTTCAACGAACACGATGTGGACTTTTATTTGGAATCCAACTCGGCCTTATATGCGAGCCGCAACCTCAAGGCCCGGCTGGAAAAGCTGATCTACGGCGATGTCGAGAACGATCCGGCGGCCCGCGAAAAAATGGAAAAAACGCCGCACCCGTTCATCGCGGGCTTGACGTATGGCGAAAGCGACTTGTACAAGGATGACGTCAACAAGGTGTCTTTCTTGGAAAGCCGGGTACCTTTCGAGCAAATTAAGAAACAATTTGCGGGTCAATTCGAGGTCATCCAATGCACGGTGCCGATCTTTGGCAAAGACAGCGGGGAGATGATGATTCCCGGCATTCACAAGGCGGTGGCCATCGCCGATTTGCTGGAGCACCATGGTTGGTCCGTGGAGGACACAATGGCGATCGGAGACGGCATGAACGATGCCGAGATGCTCGAATTTTGCAGCGTGGGCATCGCCATGGGCAATGCCAAGCCGGGGCTCAAGGAAATTGCCGACGATATTACGGACACGTTGGATAATGACGGGCTGTACAACAGTTTTGCGAAGTATGGCCTGATCTAGTCTGAAATTGACATCTCAAAGAACCGTGACGGACGCGATGGTCATTGTCACGGTTTTTGGGACTTTGCCCCAGGCAGGGGATAAACCTCTTAATCGCTCATCGTTAATCCCGTTAATCTTTCATGAATTGAACGTTTGCGGTAATAGATGCCGATGGTCAGCAGGACAAGCATTTCGGACAGCGGTACTGCCAGCCATACGCCGGTAACCCCGGAAAATGCGGGCAGGATCGCGATCAGCGCAACCATGATGATCATTTCGCGCGCTGCCGTAATCCAGATGGCCATTTTGGCGTTGCCGACGGATTGGAAGTATGTGCTCATAACGAAGTTAATGCCCATGAACAGGTAAGCAAAGGTAAAGATACGCAGTCCATAAACCGCGTTGTCCATCACGCTCGCGCTGAAGTTGCCGAAGATTTGCACAAAAAAGGATGCGCCGATCTGTACGACGACGAGCAGCAATACGCCGAACCCCAGCGCCGTGCCGGACGCGATCCGCAGCGTCAGCTTGACCCGGTCCAACTGTTTGGCACCATAATAATAACTGACCAGCGGCTGCGCCGCCGAAGCCAAACCGAGGAAGGCCAGAAGCACGACGCCATGGATGTAGTTCAGCACCGTAAAAGAGGCGACGCCGTCCGTGCCGGCCAGCCGATCGAGCGAAATGTTATGGGCGACGGAAAAGACGGACATGCCCAATTCCGCCAAAAAGCTCGGGAACCCGATCAGCACGATGGCCATCAGCCATTTTTTGCTCCATTTGAAGCGAGTGAACTTGAGATGATTGTTTTTTCCGAGAAAATGGGTCAACAACACGAGCAGCGCCAAGGACGCGGAAATGATCGTACCCAGCGCAACGCCGCGTACACCCCATTCCAATACGTACAGCATGAGGTAATTGATGGCGATGTTTGCCGCGGCAAAGGTTATCTGCGCGTACATCGATGTTCGCGGACCTCCGTCGTTGCGCACGAAAATGGTCAATGCGTTTTCGATGGTGAACACGAATCCGAACAACAGGATGACGTTCATGTAATCGGCCGCATACGGGAACGTTTCCGCATTGGCGCCAAGCGCGTAGACCAGCTGCTCCCTCAACGAGAAGGCGGTCAGCCCGATCGCTGCCGTGGCGATCAGAATGATCAGAATGGATTTCGTGAAAATCCGTCTGGCGGAGAGAAGCTCTTTCTCTCCCATATAGTTGGAGTACAGCGTTGCGCCGCCCATCCCGATCCATAGCGACATGGCTACGAACAGCGTATAGACGGGCGAGGCGATGCCGATGCCTGCAAGCGCGGTGGAGCCAAGTTTGTGCCCAACCATGATGCCGTCGATAATAAAGTTGAATGCGATGACCAGCATGCCCAGGATAGAAGGCACGAGGTAGCTCAGGAAAGCTTTCTGTACCGATTGTTTTTCCAAGGGATGCGTCCATGTCGTGTTCATGATGACCTCCATTATTAAACTGAATGTTCATTCTGTTTATATTTATACTGAACGTTCGTTCTGTATTTTAGCATATTCAAATTTGAAGTGCAATTGTTCGAAATGTCTGCATTTTTTGTGGTAGAGTCAGGATAGAGTCCAAATGGTTGGAAAGGAACGAAACGATTATGAAAGAAAACAAGTATGATGAACCTTCCTTCTTCGCGAGTTATAGTGAAATGCCTCGTTCCAAGGAAGGATTGGAGGCAGCGGGTGAATGGCATGAGTTGCGCACCATGCTGCCCGTGCTGGCCGGGAAAAAAGTGCTGGATCTCGGCTGCGGTTTTGGCTGGCACTGCCGTTATGCCTGGGAGCAAGGGGCAGCCTCAGTGGTCGGCGTTGATTTGTCTGAAAACATGCTGCGGCGTGCACGCGAATTAAGCGGTGATTCCGGGATTGAATACCGACGGATGGCTATTGAAGACGTAGGTCCAGAACTAGGGACGTTTGATGTAGTGATCAGTTCTCTTGCCTTGCATTATGTACAGCACCTGGCCCCCGTGTATGCTCGCATTAGGGAGTGCCTTCATCCCGGCGGGTGGTTGGTGTTATCTACCGAACATCCAATCTTCACTGCTCGCGCGGAGCAGGATTGGCATTACGGTCCACAAGGAGAACTGCAGCATTGGCCTGTCGATCACTATCAGGATGAAGGGGTGCGTGAAACTCATTTTTTGAGCGAACCGGTCCTGAAATATCACCGTACGCTAGCGACACAGTTGAATGAACTGATTCAGGCTGGCTTTGAGATTCGTCGGGTAGAAGAGTCCAAACCTTCGGCTGAAATGATGGAGCGTGTACCTGGCATGCGAGACGAGAATCGTCGTCCGATGTTTCTGATGATTGCTGCGACCAAATCATGAATTGTGTTTTGGTATATGGATGGATAATATTAAAAGAAGATCTATGAAATTACCAAAAAGAAAGAAACATGATATATATACCGCAAAAAACATAACACGTTAACGGAGAGGCAGAACCAATCTGGAGAAGCAAAGCGGTCGCTTAAAAGCTTTCTGAAAGAAAGCTGCTTCGGAAGCATAGGCTGTTCACCGGATTTTACCCTTAGACAAGGGGGTTCAAAAAAATCTGGGGATAACAGCGATCGGAAGATGGTACTGCACTCGCAGTGGCCTTGTGTGATTGATTAATGCGGTTTCTATAACATAATAAGTTTTTTGAAAAAGAGGTACAACGATGACGAAACGAATCCTGGTCGTTGACGATGAACAGGACATTGTCTGTTTGTTACAAGATTATTTAACCATGAATGGATATATGGTAATGACGGCCATAAACGGTGATCAGGCTCTTCAACAAGCTTCAAAAGGGCCTGATCTTATTTTGCTGGATATCAACATGCCTGATATGGACGGTCTGCAAGTATGCAGCTTAATCCGTAATCATGTGAGCTGCCCGATCATTTTTTTGACGGCAAGAGTGGAGGAGCGCGATAAAATCGTTGGATTTCAAGCCGGGGCTGACGATTATATCGTTAAACCGTTCAGTATCGATGAACTGGGAGCGAGAATTGAGGCGCACTTGCGGCGCGAGGAGCGATTGCAAGCCAAACATCAAACCAAATTCATCGGAGAGTTGGTTGTCGACTACACTTCCAGAGAAATTCGTTTTCAGGACGAAATCATTCACTTTTCTAAAAAGGAATTCGAAATCATTGAATTGCTTTCAATGAACCAGGGACAAGTTTTCGATAAGGAACGAATCTATGAACTGATTTGGGGTTACGAGCGCGATGGGGACAGTGCCGTGGTTGCGGAACATGTTCGACGGATCAGGCAGAAGTTTGCGGCATGTTCTAAACAGAAGTACATATCAACCGTTTGGGGTGTGGGATACAAATGGGAAGGCTGATGCAGGGACTGCGTAATCTTTCGATTCGGAAAACCTTTATATTATACATGTTTGTTTTTATCATGGCCGCAGCCTTGGTAAGCGTAATCACCGTTGGACAGGCTGGTGAAATGATGAATCGGCTCTTTTTGAAATATAATCCCTCATATACGGTGGAGGATATCAATAACCCGGCAGTGATTTATAATATTGAAAAGATTAATACGGATTATTCACCCAGGGATCAACGCTGGGCTGATTTTCTCCGATTCCTTGATAGCTGGAGTGTCCCCATATATTTCGCAGGAAGCATCATAAGCGCAGCTCTTTTGTTTTATCGCAACAAATTAGAGAAGCCGATCAAGTTAATTCGCAACGCATCCGAAAACATAACGAATCATAATCTGGATTTCCATATTCATTATGACTGTCAGGATGAAATGGGGAAACTGTGCGAATCCCTGGAGCGAATGAGAGCGGCATTGGACCAAAACAACAAAATGTTGTGGCAGGCTGTTGAAGAGCGCAAAAGACTCAATGCTGCGTTTTCCCACGATTTACGAACCCCGCTTACCGTGCTTACCGGGTATACCGATTTTATGAAGAACTATATACCTTCCGGTAAAATGCCTACCGACCAAATTGTCTCTACGCTCGATAAGATGTCGAATCAAATCATGCGCCTGAAACAGGATGTAGATGCGATGAGTGCTGCGCAGCGCCTTGAAGATGTTCAGTACAAGCTAGATCACGTGGAGATGGCATCTCTAACGGAACAATTGCAAAGCATTTGCGATATGTTTACGCAGGGGAAACGTTTCGCGGTCGTGTGGGATATCGATCTAACGGTACTTCATGCTAAAGTGGATGCAAATCTTATCATTCGAGTATTCGAAAATTTGATGGGAAATGCGGCTCGCTATGCCCGGAACCATCTGGAAATTGAATTACGCTTTATTCCTGAATACCTAATTTTGGCTGTTCATGACGACGGCTACGGATTTTCTCCAGCGGATCGCAAGAAAGCATTTGTCCCTTTTTACAGGGGCGAACATACAAATAGTCAGGATAGACATTCCGGCCTTGGGCTCTACATATGCAAAACTCTGGTTGAAAAGCATGGAGGAACGATAGATATATCCAATAACGAGACTGGAGGAGCTACGGTTCAGGCTATGTTCAGATTAGGTTGAAATTAATGGTTAAAGTTGATAAAAAGTTGAAAATGTTACGTTATGATTCGCTTGTGACCAAATTACGGGCGGAGGGATAACAATGATTTTAGAAGGAAATCATCTCCATAAAGTATACGGACAGGGCGAAAATCAGGTTAGCGTGATCAATGACGTTCATTTTGGCGCAAAACAGGGGGAATTCGTAGCGATTGTAGGGAAATCGGGAGCAGGGAAAAGCACATTAATGCATATTATTGGCGGTCTGGAGCCGCCCACAAAAGGAGAGGTCCTTATTAAAGGGACTTCGGTATATGACCTCAAAGCCGATGAACGCGCGATATTCAGGAGACGCGAGATCGGTTTCGTATTCCAGGCTTTTAACCTGGTCCCCTCCTTGAATGTTTGGGAAAATACATTGCTGCCGATCGGACTGGATGGGAAAGAACCGGATCTTCCGTTCGTGGAAGATGTACTTGCTACACTTGGCGTGGAAACGAAAAAAACGAGTCTCCCGGCTTCGCTTTCGGGCGGCCAACAACAGCGGGTTGCCATTGCGCGGGCGCTTGCCCCAAAACCAGCCATTATTTTGGCAGACGAACCGACAGGCAACTTGGATAGCCGAACCAGTAAGGACGTGCTTGAACTTCTTCGCGTATCTGTGTCCAAATATGGCCAAACGATCATCATGGTAACCCATAACGAAGAAATCGCCGGATTGGCCGATCGAATTGTCAAAGTAGAAGATGGCCAAGTCATGACGGAGAGCTGACATGAAGCAGAACAAGATCGTAAAAGAAATGGCGATCCGTCACCTTGTTTTCTATAAGGGGCGCACACTGGTGACTGTCGCTACAATTGCTCTTTCCGTAGCATTGATGGTTGTCGTCCTCATGTTTTTCCATTCCGATCAAGAGAGAAATCGCAGGGCAGCCATAAATGAAATCGGGGCTTATCATGCTCAATATGATCATCTGACGGAGGAACAGCTGCGCCATTTGCAAAAAAATCAAAAATTTAAAAAGGTTTATGCTGCATATAACATCAAAAATGTAAGCTTTGAACCCTTTGTAGAGAAAAAAATAGATATGGCTATGGTGTATACAGAAGGGATCGAAGACGGCCTGATCGCTCTGAAAAAAGGGAGGGCTCCTCGCACGCCGAACGAAATCGTTTTGGATGAATGGGTAATAGAGGAACTGGGCTATGCGCCTACTCTTGGACAGGAAATAAAGATGAAGGCACGGTTTGAAGAAAAGGCAAGCCCTAGCTCCAAGGTTATCTCTTTTAAACTCGTGGGCATTACCGAGGATATTGCTGTAAGGAAAGTTGCGCGAGCGGGATTAATGCTGGTATCGGAACCCTTCTTAAATCAGAACGCCATCAAGCCGGATATCAGCTTGTTTGTTTTGTTAAACTCCGATTTTAATGCAACTTCCGTAGCGAGGAACATTGGAATCGCAGAAGGGCTGAATGATGCCCAAATCGTTATCAATGAACGATATACGGGTGCCTACGAATGGAGTCCTGTGTCCATTTTTCAAATGATCATCCTCGTCATGATTGTAGTGTTATGTGCAGGAATGGTCATTTACAATATATTCAATATTCATGTGTCCCAAAAGATCCGTTTGTTCGGAATGTTGCGTGCTATCGGCATGAGTGCTGCACAAATAAGGCGCATGATTGTATTGGAAGGACTCGTTCTGGGCGTTTGGGGAAGTACGATTGGCGTCATTCTAGGAATCGCAGGGAGTTTTGTTGTGCTGCCTTGGGTCGGGGAGCGAATCAGCGGTTCAACTTTAGAGGTACAACTCTCATGGGTAATCATTGCGGTTTCATGGATCAGCGGAATTGCATTGGTACGGTTATGTATCGAACATCCCATTCGAAAAAGCACAGCGGGGTCAGAAATTGAAGCTATGAAATACAAGCTGACTGGAGAAACGGATTATGCGGGCGGGACATCATCCAGACCATTGAACTCGAAAATAGGCATTTGGGGTCTCTCGCTTCTGCAGCAATTCAGATCCAAAAAAAGAACGATCATTACGGTAGCTTCCATCACGTTTACGGGGCTGATATTCATGACGTCTGCAAGCATTTTATACAGCATGAATATAAACAATCTAGCCGGAAGCATGGTGCCCGGCGATTTCAAAATCAGTTTGGCCGGATCTTCAGGCAGCGCTGCCAGCCATAGTTATATCCAAGAAAAAACAATGAACCAAGTGAAGCAAATCGAAGGTGTCCGTGAAGTACTTACGGAAAAATACGACGGCCTGATCTACAATAAAACGGATGCACGTAAACACCTTAATCATTGGGAGGAAATAAAGGGTTCACGGATTATTGCGGATATTTACGGGTATGATCCGAATCTGCTTCAAAAGGCCATTGACCGAACCGGAGGCAGCTCCGAAATGTTGCAGCAGATGAAGGAAGGGAACTACCTGATTGCCATCTCCGAAGACGGAACATACCAATCTGGCGATAAAGTTCGGATGGCGAGTCTGGATGATCAGGGAAAGGAAGAAGAGTACACCATTATAGCCGTCTTGCCCACATACATGACTTATAGAGGCAGCGCGAGCGAAGGAGGCATCTTTGTTGCGCACGAGGACCTGTTTGAACGAGTAGGACTTGATCCGACCATGAAGCAATTCAGCGTGACGGTTGATCCATCCAGACAACGAGACGTGGAGCAACAACTTAAAAGGGTCATTGGAGAAGAGCCTGATTTGATCCTTACATCCTTTCAGGACATTTATCAGGAATACAGCGAGTCCAAACGACTGATGGAGGTCGCTGCATACGGGTTCATTTCGATGTTAATGGTCATTAGTGTGTTTAATCTGATCAATTCCAATTTGAGCAGTTTCCTGGCGAGAAAAAGGGAAATCAGCATGATCGAGGCCATCGGCCTGTCCCGGAAGCAATTGCGAATACTGATTGGAAGCGAGGGACTTGTGATTGTGGTCAGCAGCATACTATTAACCATTTTGCTAGGGACTCCCTTAGGATATTACAGCGTTCGTTTATTTGCCGTTGAGGCTTCTTATGCCATTTATCAGTTCCCTTATCTAGCGCTCACGGTGCTTGTTATCTTTTATTTGGCCGTGCAGTGGGTGGCAATATGGTACATGGAGCGATATCTGCATAGAAGCAATTTGATGGAACGCCTCCGTTTGGATGGATGACCAGGACTTCAATAAGATAGGAGGTGGGAATAAAGATGATTTCGAATTATCGGCTGTTTAGCGCGATTGCTGTAGTATCCCTATTCTTATTGGCGTTAACGGGGTGCGGATCAGGTAAAAGCGAAAGTTTGGCACCTGAATACAAGGGCATCAAGTTTATCGGTCAGGGAGAAGAGACGACGGATATCAACGTAGCCATTTTCAATGATCTGGAAGAAGTCGTATTCATTCAAACCGTTAGAGTGATCGATAACCAACCAAGCGCAGAGAAAGTATTTCAGGCCATAACGGCGAATAAGGATCTGGGGATGAATGTCACTCAAAATAAGGAAGGTCATGTTGAAGGCGTAGAAGGTCTTAATAGCAACAAGGAGTATGAGTGGAGGTTGTACGTAGATAATCAAGAGGATAACCGGAGATTGAGTGATATTACGTTGGATGAAGGGCAGCCGCTAACGTTACGATACGAATCGGTACATTAGTTCAATTGCAACAGCATTGCTCATTTTATGAGACATGCTGTTTTTTTCGTATACAGTAGTAAGGAAAATTTTCACCAAACGGGAACCGGAAGAGCTGCGCTGCAGTCTTATTGAATGAGGTGAATGCCAGTTGGATTTTCAATTTTTGGAGCAGGCCAGAGAGATCGACAACCACACGCTCAGCCAGATCATGGACGAGTACGGGAAGGACGTGTGGAACTATGCCTACTTTCTGACGAGGAGTGCCGAACAGGCAGATGAGCTTTCGCAGGAAGTGTTTATTCGGGCTTACTTGGGCATCTCCCAATTTCGCGGGCAATGCTCGTTGAAGACATGGCTGCTGACCATAACCAGAAACACGACCTTTACATACCGAAAATCGAAGTTTTTTCGCAGCAGCCAGTGGGGAGGCATTTTGCCGATGGAAAACGGAGAAGCGGAAAGGGGCGGATTAATGTCTATTCCCGAAATGCAGGCGCATCCGTCCGCAGAAGCTGAAGCCATTCGGCGGGAGCATGTGCATGAAATCTGGGATGTGGTCATGTCTTTGCCGGACAAATTCAGGGAGCTGCTGCTGCTCCATCTGAAGTATGAACTGACGCTGGCCGAAATTGCGGAAATGCTGGATATCAGCATCGGGACGGCCAAATCAAGATTATCGCGTGCAAAAGCGAAAGTACGGAAACGATGGGAGGAGCGAGGCGAATGACGACAGGGAAGCGGGAAGAATGGGAAGAGGTGCTGAAGGGTGAGCCATTTGCAGGATCAGCGTTTACGGAACGCCACAAGCAGAGCGTGCTGCAGCGGGTAGCGGGAACGAAAGCAATTCAGGGACAAAGCGATGTCGAGTCACCGTTTACCAAAAGCATGGAGAAGCTGAATTTGCCTGGTCAACGCAAAAGTCGCAAAAAAGGGTGGGTCGCAGCCATAACCGCAGCTGCCGCGGCGGCAGGGATTTTATTATGGAACGGACAGTACATGGAGTCTGTCGTTGAACGCCTTTATCCCGCTTCAGCCCTTTTATTGGCAGATGACGTGAATAAGGAGCTCCTGACCGAACCGATGAAAAGAACGATTGCCGTTACAATGAGGGATCATTTGGGCAAACAATTGGAAGTGACTATGGTAAGGGACGATACGGCATTTCCGAATGACTCGCATACCATTTACGTGCAGGCCGGGCAAAAAACAGATCACAATTATGCGGAGTTCTCAATTGATGCGGCTACCGGGGAAATGCAAAGTTGGACCCTAAGGGGGCAAATGGATGTCAGCCAGCTCGAACCCCGTTATTTGAGCGAGATTCCAGCCCTTCTCGAGGGCATTGGCAGTGACGGAACGATGAAGCCTTTGCAGGTGGACCGCTCGGCGCATATGTCCCCAAGCGAGGATGATGGGCAGCCGGAAGTGATGACTCTCGTAAAACTCGGAAATGAAAATGGTAAAGTCGAGGGGAGCATCATCTGGCAGCAGGATGAGGTGATATATGTTTCCGGGTCCATTGATCTTGAGAGAGCACCCAAAGAAGCCGTGGTTCGTGCCGAGCAAGCCGTTGAGGCGTACTGTGGTTACTCGGCGTTGCCATTAACAAGTATTGCGTACAATAAAAATATGCAGGACCATTGGAGCAAATGGGATCTAACCTTTGGGGAACGCTATCTTGTAACCTTGTTTGACGGAAAGTATGGTAAAGATGCTGAAGTCTCCATCTATGATATGGCATTGCATCCTGCGTTCAATAGCGATGCAAGGGAAGAAGCAAAGACCGACCAAGGCAAACAACGACTTATGGATGTCCCTGAATCTGCGATCAGGGAAGCCGCCGAGCCGATCATAAAAAACATGTTTCATGCGCCTTTGGAAGAATACAGCTTTTCTCAGGATGCGGACCATCCGGGACAAGGCACCTTTAAACTAGAGAAGAATAACCAAGTTAAAGATGTAATCGATGTAAGTTACGATGCCGAAGGCCGAATCACTTCACTCTCACGAAGCCGCGAATGAACCTGATCCTGTGGTACAATTTTCTTAACAGGTTGGAAGTGAGTGCAATAAGGAGAGATTGGATCGATGAAGTTTTTAGTGAGCTCTTGTCTCGCGGGCGTTGCTTGTCGTTACAATGGTACGGCGAGTCTGGACGAAAAAATTCAAGAACTGGTGGAACGGGAAGAGGCTAAGATGCTGTGTCCTGAATTGCTTGGCGGTTTTTCGACCCCGCGGGAACCGGCTGAAATTATCGGCGGGAACGGCAGGGACGTGCTGGCAGGCACGGCCAAGGTGCTTGAGAAGAGCGGCACCGACGTCACGGAGCTTTACGTCAAAGGCGCTTACGAAACGTTGGACTGGGCCCGGAAGCTCGGCGTGACCTGCGTGGTTCTGAAAGAGTTCAGTCCGTCTTGCGGCTCGCAGATGATCTATGACGGCACGTTCGGCAACGAAAAGATTCCGGGCGAAGGCGTGACAGCTGCTTTGCTTCGTCAGGAAGGGTATACTGTCATTTCCGAAAATGAATTTATGGCTGACCTATGAGCCAGTCGGTTTCAAAGGCCGTAAAGTATCAAAACATATACCTGGTAACATCAATGTGCGTACTTTCAATAAGGCATGATTCATTTTAGAATGATACTGTATCCCAATGAAACTGTACCCCAATAGATTAAAGGATGTGGAGAAAGTGGAATCGACGACACCATTAAATAGAAAAGAAGAAATTTTGAAGGCGTACCATTTCCGGCACGCGACCAAACGTTTTGACCCGAATCGCAAAATTTCGAAAGAAGATTTCGAATTCATTTTGGAAACGGGGAGGTTATCCCCAAGCTCCGTCGGCTCAGAGCCATGGAAATTCGTCATCGTGCAGAATCCGGCGCTGCGCGAGCGGATGGTCGAGTTTTCGAGCGGCGGCAAAGGGCAATTCCCGACTGCGAGCCATCTCGTCGTTTTCCTGGCGCGTACGGACGTGCGTTATGACTCGGCGCATCTGGAATACATTTGCAAGGAAATCAAAGGCATGGACCAGGAAACCTATGAGCGCATTCCGGCAGCATACCGCACGTTCCAGCAAAACAAAGGCATTCTGGACAGCGAGCGGACATTGTTCGACTGGGCGTCCAAACAGACGTATATTGCGCTGGGCAACATGATGACCGCAGCAGCCCTCATCGGCATCGATTCCTGCCCCATCGAAGGATTCAATCAGGAGGAGACCCGCCGCATCTTCGCCGAGGAAGGTTTGCTGGAAGACGGCGTCTGGGACGTTTCCGTCATAGCGGCCTTCGGGTATCGTGCAGAGGAGCCGAAATACGGCAAAACGAGACAGTCGCTGGAGCAGGTTACGCACTGGATCGAATAAGCACCAGCATTCAGCATTCTTTATGTTTATGGAAGATAACAATACCTCCCAATCGTCCGCATCAAGATGGTTGGGAGATTTATATGAATAAGCTGCTTGAAAATGAATAGATATCTATGTATAATGAGGGCATGCCAAAATATAATGCAATCTCAATGATATCCCGGATCAGGGACCACGTGAACAAACGCATCGTGCAAGAACTGGAGCAGCAGGGCGTGAATGGCATAGTGCCATCCCATGGAGATATTCTGATCTTCCTTTATCGGGAAGAGGCCCTGTCCATCAAAATGCTGGCCGAGCGGGTTCATCGTACGCAGCCCACCGTGACCGTGCTTGTCAACAAGCTGGAGAAGCTGGGTTTCGTGGAGCGCAGCAAGAGTGCCGAGGACAGCCGGGTGACGATGATCCGACTGACTGAACAAGGAAGAAGGCTGGAGCCGATCTTCGTGCAAATTTCCGAACAGATTAAAGAGATGGTATACGGCGGTTTGACGGAAGAGCAAGCGGAACAGCTGGAAAACTTGCTCGGCAGCATCCTTCGAGAGATGTAATTTTTTTTGGTTATAAACATAGATGTCTATGTTTTGTAGGTGCAGATTTGAAACAAAGGCATGCTTTGCGGGGATTCATCCCGAAGAAGATGCGCACGCTATATGATAAATCATTTGAACTAATGGAGGGAATACTCATGAAACATCTGATCGTATATGCACACCCGCACACGGACAGCTTCAATAAAGCCATTCTGAATACTACGGTAGACGTATTGGAATCCAAGGGGCACGAGGTCGTCGTGCGCGATCTGTACGCGCTGAACTTCCAACCTGTATTGAAAGCCGAAGATACCCTAGCCATGCGTGCGGGACAGACACCCGAGGATATCGCTGCCGAGCAAAAATACATCACGGATGCAGACGTCATCACAATGATCTATCCTATATGGTGGACAGGGCTTCCGGCTATCATCAAAGGGTACATTGACCGCGTGTTTGCTTTTGGTTTCGCGTATGGAGCAAATGAGACGGGTATCGTCAAACTGTTGACAGGCAAAAAAGGGTTCATCATCAACACGCACGGTACACCGAAGGAAATTTATGACCAGATCGGCATGACAGACGCCTTGAATATGACTTCCGATACAGGCATCTACGACTTTGTCGGTATCGAACCTGTTGGGCATATCCTTTTGGGCGGGGTCGGCAACGTGGACGAAGCGGCTCATGCAGCCATGCTGGAAGAGGTAAAACAAACCATTCAGGCTGCCTTCTAATCGAGGAGCAATACCTGTACAATAAAGAGATCAAAACATTGGGGCTATCCTGCGGAGGGTAGCCTGTTTGCCATAAAAGTTTGCAAATTAATCGAAAGGGGGTATAATCGTACCCATGGGAACCCATTATACTCAAAAAATCGCGTAACCCTAATGCTATAGGGTTATTTTTGTGTCTATGATAAGCAGAAAATTGCATTCCCTGCAAAAAGTTATATTTGGAGGATGTCAGAGAATTCTTTTATGATCCGTTCCGTAGCGTTTTTTTTCATATTTTTCGTAACATGAGTATATATCTTCAGAGTAGTTTTCGCATCTTCTCGGTCAGCAGATGGAAGAACTCACCGGGGAACCGAACGGTCAAGAAATAGCAGTGTATGGGGTGTTACTTGATCTTCAGGCAAGCATTCAATCGGGGAGAATCTGCTGATGGATTACGATTATCGTAGAGTGAAGATGGAAACGTGGAGCAAGGAACAGATTATCTAGCATTTGAAGGCAATTGGGGTCGGGAAACCACCTGAGCGCCCGGATAAGCGGTAAAAGGCTGTTACGGCTCCAAAGCAATTAAACGGCAGCGGGAAGTATTACAAACGGGGAGGCGAGTGGTAGGTTTCTAAAGAGATCATAGAGCATTGTTGTTGAATTACGGCTATCCAGAAGAATTGGTAAACGGATGGAGCGCTGAAAACTGCGAAGCGGAGTGGGAAGAATTCTGCAGTGAAGTCATTCCAGAATAAAAAAACATCCCCCCGCGAGCTTGGCGGCCAGGCGGGGGATAGGATGGACTTTACTTCCTCATTCCTCTTGACATTATATCATAAAGGGAAATGAGGGGAATGGCGATGGCATGGGGACAAGGGGAACTCTTCGCTAAAGCGAATAAACAGGAAATCCAGCATAAACGAAATTCCTGCTTGAAAAATATACAGAAATGCTTGCTTTGATGAGAGACTTTGAAGAATACGAGCAGGAAATGCAACAGGTGGGCATTGATGGCGAAACAGCTCGCCGCATCGATCAAACAGATTTGCATGCGGACAAGACGGCAAACGCCACGATCCTTATTGAAAAGCAACGCTGGGTGTATCAGCAATACAAATTTTATACTCAGCAACTATGGAGAGCTTTTACTTTAATCCGGGATGCTGATTCCAAAAAGGCGATAGAATACAGATATATTCAGGGCTTCATTCGTAAAGAAACAATGTTATTTTTTCGACGTTCTCTTAGTGATAGCACGATAAAGCACAAAATTGATGAGAGTATTACAAGTATAGCCAACTCATTAAAATTGATGGGGATATTTGATAATGACCTTATTCTATAATTATAAAAATGGTGAGCAAGGATAATCCCTGCTCACACATAGTAACTAAGGCGTTATTCTTCCTTGAATCAACGAATTTAGATCTAGATTAAACAAAAGCTTCGAGTTTGGATCGTACCATCTGGATTGAGTTTTAACTCCCATTTCTGTAAGTAATCCACCTACAAGAACTTCATCCGTATTAGGAAACGGCTGTCTCAAATAGGTCTGGCCCAAGGTGATTTTTTCAATAACATAAACGAGTGGTTCTCTTTCGTAAACAGCATGATCATTTATCCCAGGTCCTGTTTGAATCACTTCACCACCATAGCGATTACCATAAAAAACTATAGAACTATTGTATTTGCTTCCTTTATCATATCTATAATAAACTTTATCTAAACCTATATAAGTTTGCTGATTTTTGGTAACTTCATGATAAAATACAGTGACCGTAACTTTTATTAAATCTCTTGAGTCAGAAAGATTACCTCCCATTTGGCGATTAACTGCAGCTAGAGTGACATCAGTTCTGTATTGTGATAGAAGATCGTTTGTTTTGGTGTTTATTGAATCTTGGTAATGCAGAGTTGTATTTTCTAAAATTTCATAATCATATTCTTCTGAGTCAGTAGATTGGATTCCGAAGGTCATTGGCGATGCAGAGACTTCAGCTTCAATTTGCAGATCGCCCTCTCCCTTTTCCTGTTTAGGTTCGAAATCTTGAATAATTTCATATCCTTCTGGCACTGGTAGTTTATCTGGGATGGATTGCACTTCAGAAGATGAAGCAAATGCTCCAGTAACTGAACTGAAAAATAAAAGTGTTGTCAAAGAAAAACCGAGAAATATTTTGCCTTTTTTCATTTTCTGTCCTCCTAGATTTGTTTTTTATTTCCATTTCTATAGTAACACAATCATAAATGTGTTAATATAGTAAAAATTTATTAAAAAACTCATTGTTACGGAGGTAATTTTATGAAAAAAGTGAAATTTAGTATTATTTTTCTGCTACTTTTTTCCTTAGTAGCTTGTGCTGGTGATGAAACAGTTCGTTATGAAAAAAGTGAGCATTGGAATCTTGCGCTTCAGAAATCTACAGGAATGTTTACTCTCACGTATATAGGCGATGAATCGCTTATAAAAGACTTTAGAGCTAATATAAAAAGCGAGAAAACAGATCAATATGTAAAATCCTTAGATGAGGAAACAACTCCTTTTTCAACTTCTGCAACAATATCTGGATCAGAGGAAACAGACGGTCCAATCACATTTGATATTAGTTGGAATGGTCAGAGTGAGACAATTATATTTGAATGATACAAGTAGCCAAAAAAATCTGATTATCTTATGAACCAAAGTGGACCCACTTATGAACCAATCTTGAGCCTAAGTTGAACCCCATATGAACCATTTACCATGATACTATGTAAACGTGGAAATCGAGCGAGAATGAAACGCACAGCCGCAAATTGCGCATATGACTGGGGCGTTCCTCTTCTCGTTTTTTCCTATTCCAATATGTTTCCTCTAAGTAAGTATATCTGGAGTTAAACGACTATTAAATTTTGAAATGAAGGACAGGAACCTCGTGATGCTATTTAGCTTCGAGGTTCCTTCTTCTTATATATTAAGGAGCGGATCTCTACAATGCCTAGACAACAACGACGCACATTCACAACCGAGTTCAAAAAACAAATGGTAGAGCTCTATGAACAATGGCAAGTCCAGAGCTGCAATTGTGGAGGAATACGACCTTACTGCTTCGGCTCTCTAGACCGCTGGATCAAGCAATCGCAGGACACCGGTTCTTTCAAAGAGAAGGACAACCGTTCACCTGAAGAAAACGAATTAATGGCTATGCGTAAAGACTCCAACGTCTACGGATGGAGAACGACATTTTAAAGCAAGCCGCGCTGATCATGGGACGAAAGTAGCTATCATCCAGAATAACCGTGATATAACGTCCTCGAAATCGCCGAAAGCTCCCTCTATCATGAAGCGAAGGAAAACCCAATGAAGATGAGCTCACGGAAGCTATTGGGAGATATCCCACAACAATCGAAAAAGTCTACGGTTACACGAAAGATAAAAGCCAAGCTTCAGGAACGAGGACTCATCGTCTCTAGACGTCGTATTGGTCGAATCATGCAAGAGCAAGGCCTCGTCTCCGCGTACACCGTTGCCCAGTTTAAGCCTCACAAAACGGCCTATAATGAGGCGACAACGGCGAATGAACTGGTCGTGAGTTTAAAGCGAAGCGTTTCGTAGTAAGTGATCTCTGAAACTCTGATCATTAATGAAATGAGTGTTAGTCAAGGATTATCGAGAGTTGATGTAGGTTATGAAATTAAAAGCGAAAGGGACAAGCTAGTTAGGTTGTCAATGCAGGTAAACGAGAACAATAAAGTTTTTAAGAGAATGACAATAGTTACAGCTGACAATTACTTAGAAGACGTAAAAAAATTGTTCCACCGTGGTGGGGGATAATAAAGGTCACCAATAAGAAAGGGATTGCTACATTACGAACCGTAAAAAAGGGAAAGTGAACCCGTCATTGGATTCATTAGCCTTGGCACAATTATTATGGAGAGGTGAAGCGATTGAGCTCCTTAAAAAAGAGGGCTGGAAAAAGGGATTCTTTCCAAGCCCAAAAGAGATATTTATAAAAGGATTGCTGAGTCCATTAAGGCTGAGGAACTAAAGTTCGGGGGTAACCCAGTTTTTGAAGTCGAGGGAAGGTTGGCGAGGTCATCAGCTACCTTGGTCAAGTGATGATTAATACCTGCAACCAGCCACGATTCGAGATTTCCTGTAGTGCCGATGAAGGATCAAGAACGCCGAGGCAAGCCGGTTCTTGATGAACAGACAATTAATTGAGGAAGCAATCTTGGAATCATACAAGGAATGCCGATCTGTCACATTGACCGTCAGCCCCTTGGATGATGAGGTTTTGCGGGGAGGCGTCTCATCTGTCGACAAGCCAAGCAGGCGAATCAACTTGTTCGTGGCGATGAGGATTAAATTTTTCATTAAAATAGAAGGAATCATTTCTGCGAGCATATAAAAAGGTGACCTGGTCATTACGTCCGGGGCACCTTTTGTTGTTCGGGAAGAGATCCTTTAAGCGCAAAAACAGTCATACTCATTATTTAGTACTCCACCCAAAAATAGCGCCCTAGAAGGTTGGGACGCTATTTGATATAATTAATAGATATTGGCGAAGTTATGGCTGCTGCACAGCAGATAATACATCACCATAAATCACATAAAAAATCACAATCTCTGCGAACGCGTGCGAATATGTGCGAATGGAAGTGTAAAATTTAAACAGGAAAGGGCTATGATTATAGGAAAACGAACATATGCGAACGCAGGCGAATGGAGATGGAACATCGTACCCATGGAACCAATACTCATTTACAAAGCATTGTCGAACGAAACGCGCAGACAAATTTTGGAGTGGCTCAAGCAACCGGAAGAGCATTTCTCACCAGCGGAGCTGTCTACGCATCCCGATGGAGGGAAGAACGGAATCTGTGTGGGGACCATTCAGATGAAGGCCGGTTTGGCCCAGTCCGTCATATCCAGCTATCTGCTTACCATGCTCAAGGCTGGGTTGCTGTTGTCGGAGCGAAGAGGCCAATGGACCTACTATCGCCGCAACGAGGAGACCATCCGCGAATTTGCCGAATATGTGCAGCACAAGCTGTAAGCCGTATGCCGGAACGGAAGCACCCATGCTGGTGCGTAAGGGATTTCCGTCCGGATGCAGACGGCAGCGTGAGGAACATCAACTGCACTGGAAAGTTGTTTTTTTGCACAAATATATCTATATATCTGAATATACGAAATAACAATTCGGAAAAGGAGATTCGATATAATGACTACCGAAACCAATGGTTCGTTCAATAGAAAAACGATTCATGACGTTAAACTGTCCATTCTGGACCTTGCCCCGGTTACCGAGGGAGCGACGCCCGCAGATGCGCTGCGGAACAGCCTTGATCTGGCGCAGCACGCCGAACGCTGGGGTTATCACCGCTATTGGGTGGCAGAACATCACAACATGCCGGGCATTGCCTCTTCCGCGACTTCGGTCGTCATCGGTTACCTCGCCGGCGGCACCAAGAGCATCCGTCTCGGATCAGGCGGCATCATGCTGCCGAACCATGCTCCGCTCGTCATCGCCGAGCAATTCGGCACGCTGGAATCGTTGTATCCGGGCCGGATTGACCTTGGCCTGGGACGCGCCCCGGGAAGCGACCGCCGCACAACGCTGGCGCTGCGCAGAGAGCTGAACAGCGGAGAAGATTTCCCGGAACTGCTCGCTGAACTTAGAGCTTATTTCGATGCATCGGCCACTTCCTATCATGCCCCGGTACGTGCCGTTCCTGGCGAAGGGCTGAACATTCCGATTTATTTGCTGGGTTCCAGCGATTTCAGCGCACGCCTGGCCGGAAGACTCGGATTGCCGTTTGCGTTTGCGAGCCACTTCTCCCCGGATTATACCCGGGTAGCGATTGAAGCATACCGCAGCAGCTTCCAACCTTCGGACGTCTTGGCGAAGCCTTACGTGATCGCAGGCGTAAATGCCGTGCTGGCCGATACGGACGAAGAGGCGGAATGGCTCAGCACCACGCTGCTGCAGCAGTTTCTGAACATCATCCGCGGCACCACGGGTCTGGTCAAACCGCCAGCCGACATGGAGGGCAAATGGACGGATCGCGAGCAAGCGGCGGTAGCGCAAACGCTGAAAGCCGCGGTCAAAGGAGCGCCGGACACCGCGCGCGGCCAATTGGAACAGTTCATCGCCCAGACTCAGGCGGACGAACTGATCGTGACGTCGATGATCTATGATCATCAGGCACGACTTCGTTCCTACGAACTGCTGGCCGGGCTGGCAGGCAAAATCTGATGGATTCTGCATTACGCGGCCCGTCTCTTTGGAGGCGGGTCTTTTTGATGCTTCTTTATGTCCGGCTGGCAGCTGCCCGGGAGGTATTTTTTTCAAAAGAGGAGAATGGGCACAAGACGCATTATGGGGTAAACTGGTAAGGGACGTTTCTTTTTGAAACGATCGAACGGCTGCCTTCGTATATACAGAAAGGTTTTTTGCATATGTTGGTTCGGACAACGTCTTCTTTGCGGGAACGATGTGAAGAAGCCTTTTTCGGCCTGAATTATGGGAGGATACATAAGAAAGGAAGACTTGCCTATGGAGCAACCACGCGTGTGGCCTGACCGATTCAAGCGATTTTTTCTGAATAACAAGTTTGTCCTGTTTCTGCTGGTTTTGTTGCTGATCGGACTGAATGTGATGGTGCTGAACAAAGTATCCTTCGTCCTTCATCCGTTTGCGGTACTTCTCAAAACGATCGTGCTGCCCATTATTTTGTCGGGAATTCTGTATTATCTGCTGAACCCGATCGTGGATCTGATGGAACGCTGGAAGATCGGTCGGGGATGGAGTATCCTGATTCTTTATCTGGCCATTGCGGGCGTGCTCACGGTCATCATTTTGGCCGTCATTCCGGTGCTGCGCAATCAGATCATGGGGTTGATCGCCAACTTTCCGACGTACAGCGAGAACGTGCGCGTACAATTCGAGGAATTGACGGGCAGCCAGCTCTTTTACCAGCTGCAGGATGCCGTCAATTGGAATTCGACGGACTGGTGGAGCACCGTAACGAAGAAGGCAACCGAGATTCTGAACCATACCTGGACGCGTATTGGCGGGTTCCTGGGTGCGTTTACCGAAGTGGTGCTGTCCATCGTCACGGTTCCGTTCATCCTGTTTTATCTGCTGAAGGACGGCAAAAAGCTGCCCGGCAAAATTTTGTCCTTCCTGCCTGTCCAAAGCCGCCCCGGCGCGATGCACGTGCTTCATGACATTAACCATCAGATCAGCTCGTTCATTCGCGGACAGATCATCGTCAGCTTCTGCATCGGCGTTCTGCTGTACATCGGTTATATGATCATTGGACTGGATTATGCACTCATTCTGGCCATCATCGCTTCGTTTACGAGCGTGGTGCCTTATCTCGGACCGGCCATCGCGATTACGCCTGCGTTGATCGTCGCCTTGGTGACTTCGCCGGTGATGCTGCTGAAGATGGTGGCGGTATGGACGATCGTGCAGTTGATCGAAGGCAAATTCATCTCGCCGCAAATCATGGGCAAAACGCTCAAAATTCACCCGATCACCATCATTTTCGTGATCCTGACTTCGGGCAACCTGTTCGGCGTCGTCGGCGTACTGCTTGCTGTTCCGGGGTATGCGGTGCTGAAAGTCTGCGTATCGCACGTATTTAACTGGTTCAAGGATAGATCCGGACTGTATGATCCGAAAGACGGCAACCCTGTTTAATCGAACAACGGTGCCCTTATGAAACAAAAGCCCCCGCCAATCGGCTGATAGCCGAAGGGCGAGGGCTTTTGTTTGTTTCGCAGGCCGGCAGAGCCTAGCCGTGCTTGATATGCTGAAGCGTCTGCAGGAAAATCTGCTCGATATGTGTATCGTCCAGAGAATAAAACACGGTTTTGCCTTCTTTACGCCGTTTGACAATCCGCATGTTGCGTAGGGATCGCAGCTGGTGCGAGATGGCCGATTGTCCCATATCGAGCAGTACCGTCAGATCGTGCACACATAATTCCTTCTGCAGCAGTGCATCAATAATACGTAGGCGCGTCGGATCGCTGAACGCCTTGAACCAATCTGCCATTTCGGAAGACGTTTCCCGATCAATCAGCGAGGCACGAATGCCTTGCATATCCGCTTCTGTGCCGAAGCAGGTTGCGTCGCATTCAGCCGGGGCTTTGACTGGTTGTTCCATTTCTATCACCGCCTATGTTAACAACTATACATTCATTATATCCAAAAAACGCCTAAAGCGAAATCATTACTATTAGCATAATTTGGTTGGAAAATCAGCTCTCTTTGGTTGACACATATGAGCACGCGTGCATATAATGGGGTTAATTAAAACATATGAATGATTGCTCATATATAGGCCGGTATACAATAACGATTGTTTTTTGTACAGCAAAGGGGAGATGGAAATGTCGACCGAACAAAGGCTTGTCAAAAGGGAACTGTTGCTGGACGGTTTGGATTGCGCGAATTGTGCGCTCAAGATTGAGAATGGAGTCAAAAAAATTCAGGGCGTCAGCGAATGCTCCGTCAATTTTGTCACGAAAACCCTATCAATGCACACGACGTCCGACATGGATGAGCAGGTGGTTGAAGAAGCGAAACGCAAAGTGCTGAGACTGGAGCCGCACATCCGCATCTCGGAGAAAGGGAAAGCTGCCGGACCGACGGCGGGCGGAGTGAACTCTGACCTTGCCGGCCATTCGCTGTCGAATCAGCATGCTCATGGGCATGAGCACGGGAGCTGCGAGGGACATGATCACGACCATCACCAAGGGCACGCGCATGACCATGGGCAAGGCCAAGCACATCAGCATGATGATTCCGCCGGACACGCTCATGCTCATGCAGGCCATGGCCATGCGGGACATTCTCACGAGCATGGTGCAGGGCAGACCAAGGTGCTGCTGGCTCGCCTAGCAGCTGGTTCCGCGCTGGTTGCCGCCGCCGTTTGGTCTCCGCTGGAGGGGTGGGCACAGCTGGTTTTGTATATTGCGGCCTACCTGATCGCCGGCGGAGATATCGTGCTTCAGGCATTCAAAAACATGGTGCGGGGGCAAGTGTTTGACGAATACTTCCTGATGACCGTAGCGACGCTGGGCGCATTCGCCATCGGGGAATACCCGGAAGGCGTTGCCGTCATGCTGTTTTATCAGCTTGGCGAGCTGTTCCAAGGCATGGCGGTCAATCGTTCCCGCAAATCCATCCAATCGCTGATGGACATCCGGCCTGATTATGCCAACGTGTTGATCGGATCGGGCGATGAAACCAGACGCGTCTCTCCGGAAGACGTACGCATCGGAGACCGGATCGTCGTCAAAGCCGGAGAGAAGGTGCCGCTGGACGGCGTCGTCAAAGCAGGAAGCTCCATGGTAGATACGTCGGCGCTCACGGGGGAATCCGTTCCCCGCGAGTTAGAGCCCGGCAGCGACGTGCTGAGCGGTTTCGTGAACAAAAACGGCATACTGACCATTGAGGTTACAAAGACGTTTGGCGAATCGACGGTATCGAAAATATTGGATTTGGTGCAGAACGCAAGCAGCCGGAAGGCGAAAACGGAGCATTTTATCAGCAAATTCGCCCGGTATTATACACCGGCTGTCGTCATACTCGCTGCCCTGATTGCATTGGTCCCGCCGCTGCTCATTAGCGGAGCGACGTTCGCGGACTGGGTGTACCGCGCTCTGGTCTTCCTGGTTATATCCTGTCCGTGCGCCCTCGTCGTTTCCATTCCGCTCGGATTTTTCGGCGGTATCGGGGCGGCTTCGCGCAACGGCATTCTGGTGAAGGGCAGCAACTATTTGGAAGCCTTGAACGACGTCAAGCTGGTGGTGTTCGACAAGACGGGCACATTGACCAAAGGTGTCTTCAAAGTTACGGACATTCGTCCGGAAGGAGAGCGCACGAAGGATGCCTTGATGGAACTGGCTGCCATTGCCGAAGCTCATTCCAATCATCCGATTGCGGAATCGATCCGCGCTGCATGGGGGCAGGAGATTCGCACTCACGGCGTAGACGGATACGACGAGATTGCCGGACATGGCATCCGCGTTCAGGTCGATGGCCGCGAGATTCTGGCCGGCAACGCCAAGCTAATGAAGCAGGCGGGCATTCCGTATAAGGAACCCCAATCCGTCGGCACCATTGTGCATATTGCCGAAGAGGGGCGGTATGCCGGACATCTGGTGATTGCGGATGAAGTGAAGGACGATGCGGCTGAAGCGATCCGTTCCCTGAAGCAGCTGGGCATTCGCAAAACCGTCATGCTGACCGGTGACGCCAAAGCCGTAGGCGAAGCGGTGGGACGTGAGCTGGGCGTGGATGAAGTTCATGCCGAGCTGCTGCCCCAGCATAAGGTTGAGCGGCTGGAGGAACTTGAGGCGGAGAAACACGCCAAAGAGAAAATGATCTTTGTTGGCGACGGCATCAACGATACGCCCGTTCTGGCCCGGGCTGACGTCGGCGTAGCGATGGGCGGCCTCGGCTCGGATGCAGCCATCGAAGCGGCGGATGTGGTCATTATGACGGATGAGCCGTCCCGACTGGCGAGTGCCATCCGCATCGCCAAGCGCACGCGGATGATCGTGTGGCAGAACATTGCTTTTGCGCTCGGGGTAAAATTGATTTTCCTGCTGCTCGGCGTATTCGGCATTGCCACGATGTGGGAGGCGGTATTCTCCGATGTAGGCGTGACCGTGCTGGCCGTATTAAACGCCATGCGTGTGCTGCGGGTGAAAGACATTTGAAATGATGAAACATACCAGGCGGTTCTTCGTATATACGTAGGGCCGCTTTTTCGTTGATTGCGGCATCGGAACGTGCATGCTTGACGGGAGCAACAAGTCATAAGGGGGAGCAGTGTGGGAGGAATTATTGGAATCATCGTTGGCATCTGTTTTTTTGTGATGGGGCTTATGTTGTACAAAAAACCGCCGAAACAAATCAACGGCATATACGGTTACCGTACGCCTCGTTCCATGAGCGATCTGGAGCTGTGGCATGAGGCGCAGCGATACAGCTCCAATTTGATGATGCAGTTCGGCGTAATCATGGCTGCATTTGGCGTGCTCGGATTTTGGTTTACCGACATGCAGGCTTTGGTGCTGAGTTTGGGTGCGATCATTTTTTATACGGTAAGACTGTTCATGAAGGTCGAAGGCCGCCTGAAAGAAATGCAGCAATCGAATAAGAAATAAGGCCAGGCTTCAGCCTCGCCAAATCAGAAAAAGATCCGCACATAGCGGGTCTTTTTTGCTGCCGATCATGATGAATACTCCATGAATTCGAGCCGATTGCCGAAAGGATCATTCACGTAGAACCGGACTACCCCTTCGTCCGAACGGGCGTCGTCGTCAAGGACGCAAACGTTTTGGTGGACGAGGTGATCACGTAAGGCGTTTAATCCCTTCACATAAAAGGCCGGATGGGCCTTCTTGGCAGGAACAAAGTCATTCTGAACGCCGATGTGCACCTGCTGAACGCCGCATTGGAACCATACCCCGCCGCGCTTCTTTAAAATCTCGGGTTTCGGGATTTCATCCCAGCCCAATATTCCTGTGAAAAAATGGCGTGCTTCGGACTCGCAGCCTGCGGGAGCGGCTAATTGAACATGATCGATTCCTGAAAATAGAAATGACATCGTACGCCTCCTTGTTTTATTTGATGAAACAAAGTTTCATTTCATGGAATCATTATATATCTTTATGGATTATTTTTCCACAGGCCACATTGATTTTTATCGGATAGTGTGGAGTGGCTCGGGTAAAATACGGATGTAAAAGATGAACCAAGATAACAGCGATCGGAAGAGGATTCTAACTGTGCAGTGGATCTGCGTAAAGGTTGCTCATTCAACGTATGCAGATTTCAAACCAAAATCTCACGTTGACGTTAACGTTAGTTTTATATATAATTACATACATAACATTAATGACATATGAAATGGCAAGGTGAGGTGAAGGAAATGGATTTGTATAAGATTGATGAGATTGCGAAGGAATGCGGCCTGACCAAGCGTACGATCCGATATTACGAAGAGATCGGCGTCATGCCTTCACCTCAGCGGACCGAAGGTGGTACGCGGTTATACAGCAGGCAGGATATCGATTATCTCAAAAAAGTCGTGCGTGCCAAAGAGGTGCTTGGCTTCTCGCTTCAAGAGCTGCATGCTTATGTGGCCACGGCGGACGTGCTGAATGAACAGCGTTCTGAATATCGGCAATCGACGGAGGTGCGGGAGCGCATTGACAAGCTGGAACGCATCGAGAATACGCTGAACGACCAGCTGCAATTGATTGAGCAGAAGCTGATCAGCATTCATGCCGTGCAAGGCGAGCTTCAGGAATTGCGCGAACGGGTCCGAAACGGGCTGCATCGACTGCGAGATGAAGAAGCTGCAATGTCGGATTCATAGTTTTTTTCAAAGCACCGGATGATCCGGTGTTGTTTTCGGGTTGACTGTTTCTGAAAATGGCGTGAAATTTTTCGTTTGTTTTCAAACCAATCTTTATCACTCAGGAGGGGTAATTTTATGAAAAGAGAATCTTCACTGCCGGACGAGCTGCCGTCATCGCGCGGAGGCTTGCTGTCCCAGCCGAGAGCGGTCTGGGCCGTTGCGTTTGCCTGTGTCATTTCCTTTATGGGACTTGGTTTGGTGGACCCGATTTTGCCGGCCATCGCCAACCAGCTGCATGCGTCCAAAAGCCAGGTATCGCTGTTGTTTACAAGTTATAACGCGGTGACCGGTATCGCGATGTTAATTACGGGCGTAGTATCCAGCCGGATCGGCGTCAAATGGACGCTGCTGGGCGGCATTCTGCTCATCGTTGCGTTCTCGGCGCTTGGCGGCACGTCGGATACGGTCGCTACGCTGGTTGGGTATCGCGGCGGCTGGGGTCTTGGCAATGCGCTGTTCATCGCGACCGCATTGTCGGCCATCGTAGGGTTGTCCACATCGGGCACGGCCAAGGCCATCATTTTATATGAAGCAGCGCTCGGTCTCGGTATTGCGGTCGGTCCGCTGCTGGGCGGCGAGCTTGGATCGATTTCGTGGCGCGGGCCGTTCTTTGGCGTGGCCGTCCTGATGACGATTGCGTTTATCAGCATTATGTTCATGCTGCCTAAAATGGCGAAGCCCAAAACGCGCAGCTCCTTGTCCGATCCGTTCAAGGCGCTCGGTTATCCGTCGCTCAAAACGTTGGCGATCACCGCGTTTTTGTATAACTTCGGGTTCTTTACATTGATGGCTTATTCACCTTATGTCATGAATTTGGATGAGCATGGTCTCGGTTATGTGTTCTTTGGTTGGGGACTGGCGCTGGCCATAACATCCGTATTCGTCGCACCGCGGGTGCAGCGCCGTTTCGGTTCCGTACCGTCGATGAGCGTAATGCTCACCCTGTTTGCCCTTGATTTGCTGGTTATGGCGATCGGTACGGTTATGGGATCTCCCACTACCGTCATTGTTGCGGTTATCGTTGCGGGTATTTTCCTGGGTATCAATAATACGCTGATCACCACGGCCGTTATGGAAGCTGCACCGGTCGAACGGTCCGTAGCCTCTGCGGCATACAGCTTCGTTCGTTTCATGGGCGGTGCGCTCGCTCCTTGGCTGGCGGGCAAACTGTCCGAGTGGTTCCTGCCGGAAACGCCGTTCTATTTCGGGGCATTGATGGTTCTGGTGGGCGTGGTCGTATTGCTTGTTCGTCGTCGGCATCTGAGCGGCATCGATGATGCCATTACGCATCATTAATCGGGAGGAGCGAACATTATGCTGAAACGGATATTGGTTGCAGTGGACGGATCGGAACATGCACGGCGGGCGCTGGAGGCAGCGGCCGATCTGGCGGAAAGCCTGAAAGAGCCTGCACGGCTCACGCTTCTTCACGTCAATCCATCGGTATCCTTGAACGAGCCGGCGCTAGGCGTCGACCTGGATGCCCGGATTGCGGACGAAGGGCGGCAGGTGGTGGATGCACTTCAAGAACGGTTATCAAAACGGTCGGTGGCATATGAAACGCTTTTGACAGGCGGAGACCCCGTGGCTGAGATTTGCCGTGTTGCCGACGAACAAGGATATGACTTGATCGTGATGGGAACCGGCGGCAAAAAGCGGCTTTCGGAAATGATTATGGGCAGCGTAAGCCATGGCGTGTTGAAGCAGGCGGTTTGCCCGGTGCTTACCGTCAAATAAGGTGGACTGAGTCTATATCGATCATGTAGTGTATAAATGGATGAGAATCGAGATGTGAATGCAGTGGGAGGGAGCAGCCATGAAAAAGCAACACCTTTATATTGGCGGCCAGTCCGTAGAGGCCGCAACGTATGAACCGCTGCACGCGCCATATTCGGGCGAGCAGCTTGCGGAGGTGGCTTCCGCCACGGCAGAGGAAGCCGAGAAGGCCATTGCGGCTGCTGCGCAAGCCAGCGCCGGGATGAGGCGGATGCCTGCGCATCAGCGCTCCGCCATTCTGTACCAGCTTTCCGTCCTGCTTGCGCAGCGGAAAGAAGAAGCAGCGCGCATCATTGCGCTGGAAGCGGCGAAGCCGATCACGGCCGCGCGGGCCGAGGTGGACCGGACCGTGGAGACGTACCGTTTTGCCGCCGAGGAAGCGAAGCGCTTAACGGGAGAAACGGTGCCGATGGATGCAGCTGCCGGCGGGGAAGGGCGCATCGGTTACACGGTGCGCCATCCGCTGGGCGTCATCGGCGCGATCACGCCGTTTAACTTTCCGATGAACCTGGTGGCTCACAAGGTTGGCCCGGCCATTGCGGCAGGCAATGCCATCGTGCTCAAACCGGCGGAACAGACGCCGTTATCCGCGTACTTCATTGCCGATCTGCTGAAAGAAGCCGGACTGCCTGACGGTGTGCTCAACGTCATCAGCGGCGACGGCAAAACGATCGGCGACGTGCTTGTGTCCGATCCAAGGGTGGCCCATATTACGTTTACGGGCAGCCCGGGGGTTGGCAAGAGCATCCGCAGCCAGGCGGGGCTGAAGCGCGTGACGCTCGAACTGGGCTCCAATGCGGCGGTAATCGTGGACCGGGATGCCGATCTGGATAAAGTCATCCCGCGCTGCGTAACCGGTGCCTTCACCAATCAGGGCCAGGTCTGCATCTCGTTGCAGCGCATTTATGTGCACCGTGGCATCGCGGAGGAATTTATCAAACGCTTTGCAGAAGCGGCTAGTCAGGTGATTGTTGGCGATCCGCTGAACCCGGATACCATCGTGTCCGCGCTGATTACGTCCAAAGACGTGCGGCGGGCGCTGGGGTGGATCGATGAAGCGAAGCAGGCAGGAGCCGAGCTGATTGCGGGCGGAACGGCCGAAGGCGGCGTTTTGCGGCCAACCGTGCTCGTCAATGTTCCGCGCGATGCCAAGGTGTCCTGCCAAGAGGTTTTTGCGCCGATCGTGATCATTAACACGATCGATACGGTGGAGGAAGGCATTGCCCATGTGAACGATTCCGTTTACGGGCTTCAAGCCGGGGTGTTCACGAATGACATTCATACGGCGCTGCATGCTGCCGATCATATCGAAGCCGGCGGCGTGATCATCAACGATATTCCGACATTCCGCGTAGACCACATGCCCTACGGCGGCGTGAAGCAGAGCGGCATCGGCCGCGAAGGCGTCAAATACGCGACGGAGGAAATGACCGAGCTGAAATTTGTGGTGTTTAACAAACAATAACGCGGTCTCCCTGATGAAGCGCCAGCCGGAACGGGATCTTCCCGTGCTGCATAGAGTAAGATTGGGCGAGCAAAACATGGATGTGCACAGCAAAGAGCACGGACCTTGGCGGGTCCGTGCTCTTTGCTGTGGTTCGGCAATAAACATGATCATAGCGTTATTGCAAGGAATCTTCGGTCAGGCCGTTTGCAGCCGAATTACTGCAACTGTTCCGAGAGAAGCTTAACGGCTTCCTCCAGAAAGGCTCGGTCTTCGTCATCGAACCGGTTTTTGAGCGGGCTATCGATATCGAGCACGCCGTACAGCTCCCCGTTTTTGAAGATCGGAATCACGATCTCGCTGTTTGAGGCTGCATCACAGGCGATGTGCCCGGGGAAGGCATGAACATCCTCCACGACAACGGTCCGTCGTTCCGAAGCGGCCGTGCCGCATACGCCGCGTCCAAGCGGGATGCGGATGCATGCCGGAAGTCCCTGGAATGGACCGAGTACAAGTTCTTTTCCATCATACAGATAGAAGCCGACCCAGTTGATGTCGGTCAAAAATACATTGAGCAGCGCCGCAGCGTTTGCCAGATTGGCAATGGCGCTAGGTTCATCGCGGATCAGTGCGCTTAACTGCCCTAGGACGGCGGTGTGCTGCTCGCTTCGCGTTCCTTCATAAGAAACGGCTTGAAACATGATGAATCACCCTCCCGAGCAAACATGAATGGACTTTAACTCAAAGATAGTGCAGTGCCTGCCGTTAGTCAAGCGGAGGATTACGGAATGTCAGCCAGGCGGCTTATGGTGCGTGTTTGTTTCTTTGTCATCGGAGCAGGGTAATGAATTTGTAATCACGAAGGGCTGCAACCCGGGAAGGAGCTGGATTGATGCACGCAGAAGTACAGAATTTGTTCGTTCGCATCCAACTATTACATCTGGCCCAGGATCAGAATCTGACCGTCAGCGATACGCTGCCTATGCTGGAAAAGCGGGGTTATCGCATTGCGGAGAGAGAGATCCGGCAGCAGTTGGATTATTTGACGCAGGAGAACTTCCTGACGTCTCATGGGGAACAATGGAGCTTGACGGGAGCAGGCATCGAGGAATTCAAGGAAATCTCGGCGATGCTTCACCGGGTTAACGATGAAGTTCTGGCGAGCGGCAGCAAAGCGTCCGCGACCTGATGTTTATGCGGGAGAAGCAGACAGGCCCTCATTGTAACCGTAACAGCAACAAGACCGGACCGAAGGCGGGCCGGTTTTTTGGCTTGGACGCTTCTTTCTGTATGGATGGTTGCCATTCGGCCCAGGTTATGATTAGATGACTTAAGAATCTCATGGTTTGCAGAGAGGGATCGGAGTGGCTTATATGTACAGATGCAAAGGCAGAATTCCGGAGCTGGAGACCAGGCGGCTCCTTCTGCGCAAGATGCGCCGCCGGGATGCGGCCCAGATGTTTGAATGGTGGTCGGACCGCGAGGTTACCCGTTACATGAATCTTTCCCCCATGCTTGGGACAAGCGAGGCTGCGGACATGATTGCGCTTCTCAATCAGATGGCAGGCGAGGAGGAGGCCATTCGCTGGGGGATCGAACTCAAAGCGACAGGGCGCCTGATCGGCAGCTGCGGGTATAATACGTGGCAGCTTGGAGGCGCGTTCCGCGGCGAGATCGGGTACGAGCTGGGGCGCGAACATTGGCGGCAGGGTTATATGACGGAGGCGTTTTCCGTGCTGCTGCCCTATGGATACGAGACGATGGGCCTTAACCGGATCGAAGCGCTGGTAGATCCGCGGAACGAGGCTTCCGGCCGCTTCCTTTCACATCAGGGATTCACGCGGGAAGGACTGCTGCGGCAGTATCAGCATACGTCTACCGGTTACAAGGACATGGATATGTATTCCCTTTTATACGATGAATGGCTTCGGACCGGAACGACAAAATAAGAAAAACCAAATGTTACGAGAGAGAAGGGTTTAAGTGAGAACCGGAGAGTTGAAACGAAGCTTCATTCTGGCGGGGTTGCTGCTGGCCACGTTTTTGTCGGCCATTGAAGGCACGGTGATCGGTCCGGCGGGACCGACGATCGTTAGCGATCTTGGAAGCGTGCAGCTGCTCAGCTGGATCTTTACCGCCTATTTGCTGACCATGGCCGTCAGTACGCCGATCTTTGGCAAGATCAGTGATCTGTACGGGCGCAAGCTTGTATTTCTGATTGGCTGTACCTTGTTTTTGCTGGGATCGTTGCTTTGCTGCTTATCGCAGAACATGGAACAACTGATCGCTTTTCGAGCCATTCAGGGTCTGGGGGCAGGTGCGGTCGTTCCCGTAACGTTCACGATCATTGGTGACATTTACCGGATTGAGGAGCGGGGCAAAATTCAAGGCTGGATCAGTTCCGTCTGGGGAATATCGTCCCTGGTAGGTCCGCTTCTGGGAGGATACTTTGTCGATAATCTGGGCTGGCAGTGGATCTTTGGCTTCAACGTGCCGTTCGGCTTGCTCGCGATGTGGTTCGTGTTCCGCTATTTGAAGGAAGAGGTAACCCCTCGTTCCGCCAAAATTGACTATGCCGGAGCGGTTACGTTTACCGTTGGCATCACGGCTTTGCTTTTCGTGCTATCGGCAGGGGGGCAATACTATGCATGGGAATCTCCCGTTATTGTTGGTTTGAGCGCAGTCGCCGTCATTTTCTTGATCATGTTCTTCGTCGTGGAAAAGAGGGCTGCGGCCCCGATGGTCCCTTTGCATCTGTTCCGCATTCGGGACATTCGCGTAGCCAATGTTAGCGGCCTTCTGGCCAGCACGCTCATGATTGGCCTGACGAGTTATTTGCCGCTCTGGGTTCAAGGCGTCAGGGGGGGCAATGCGACCGAATCCGGCCTGCTGCTCGCCCCGATGTCGGTGGGCTGGCTGATCGGAAGCGTGATGGCTGGTCGCATGCTGTTGAAAATCGGTTCCCGGATGACCGCGTTGATCGGACTTGCAGGCATTGCGATCGGCTCCGGCGGGTTGTTTCTGGTAGGAGGGACTTCCCCGGATTATGTGTTGTTCGTGCTGACGTTCATCTATGGGCTTGGTTTCGGATTTGCGTTCACGATCTTTACGATCATTGCGCAATCCTCGGTAGGGTACCAGGAGCGCGGATCGTCCACGGCACTGCATACGTTCATGCGGACGTTGGGACAAACGATCGGGGCGGCGGCCTTCGGCACATGGTTGAACTACCGCATTTCCGCGTTATCCGCCGAACAGCATCTCGCCGATGCAGGTATATCGGATAGCGATATTAACCAACTGCTTGCCCCGCATGCGGAAGGAGCATTGTCCGACGAGAAGTGGGCTTTGCTGCGAGGCGTGCTGGAAGGAAGCTTGCATTCGTTATTTGTCATCATGTTTGTCATTGCGCTGATCTCGTGGCTGACCGCGTTTGCCTTGCGCAAACGGCTGGTCGTTCCGGAAGAAGGAGAGTCTTCGTCAAACGCAGCTTCCGGCCAACGTGCTTAAGCAAAAAGTTAAACGCCTTTTGGAACTGCGCCGACGCTGTGGGCTTGACGTGTTCCGAAAGGCGCTTTGATTTTCGGGTGAGATCCACCTTATATGGTAGGCTGCGGCCAATATTAAATGCAAAAACAACCGGCTCTCGGAAACAGGGAGCCGGTTGTTTTGTTTTTATTTCAAATCGTTGCCCATGGTCCGTTCCGAACTTATTGTCAGTCTTTCCAACAGTTCCGAGAGCACCACTTTGTCTTCTTCGCTCAGTCCGCTGACTGCTCTGTTGATTTTATGGGCATAACCCGGAAAAATATCGTCCATGATCCGCTGGCCTTCTTCTGTCAGTTCCACGAAGATGATCCGTCTGTCCTGAGGACAGTGCTTGCGATGCAAAAGCCCTTTTTGTTCCAGTTTGTCGATCACATAGGTAACGTTCCCGCTCTGCAGCAGAAGCTGTGCACCTACTTGTTGAATGGGCTGAGCCCCCTTCATGTACAATACCTCAAGCACGCCGTACGCGGTGGGATTGAAACCATGCACTTTGCTTGTGGCTACCGTATGTTCATTCATGCTTTTGAACGTTTTGGCCAAGGTGCGGTACAGATGAAGAGAACGTTCGGTTCCGATTTCTTGTAATTCCAGCATACTGATCCCGCCTTTTCTAAAATGATTGATCCGTTGGGACGAGTGCCTTATGGATGTAAAATATAATCCCAACTTTGATTGTCTTCACGTTAAACGATGGAGCCATGATTTTATTTTAAGGGTTGGATTCGAACAAAAACATGCGATATGTCACAAGATTTGCATTTTGAGCAATTCAAATTTGAACATTTTATGGAGGGCAAGTCGACGGTGCTCGCGTTTTAACAAAGGACTGAAAAAGATCAAAAAGATCAAAATGATCAAAAAATCCTGCTGCAACTCAGGTACAATTAACAACGTATGATCTTCAAACTGGATTGATCAGACAGGAGTGAGGGGAATTGGAATATCCACTGGAAGATACAACGGCGGCGTCAGTACTGGACGTACATATTGAGGAGGCCGGTTACGCGGAAGGAAAAACGACGATCCGTAACATCCGGCTCAACGTGATGCCCGGCGAACTCGTGGGAATCATCGGGCCCAACGGGGCAGGCAAAAGCACGACCATCAAAACGATGCTTGGCTTGCTGGAGTATGCCGACTATGAGGTAACTATTGGCGGGAAGGGAAGGTATGCTTATATTCCCGAGCAGCCCGTTTTTTATGAATACATGACGTTATGGGAACACCTCGATTTGGCTGCCGCAGCTTACGAGATGGAGGAGGAAGTGTTTACCGCCCGGGCGCAGGATTTGCTTGTTCGGTTTGGCATGGAAAAGGTCAGGGATGATCTTCCCGGCAGCTTCTCCAAGGGCATGCGCCAAAAAATGATGCTGATGCTCGGTTTTCTTGCTTCGCCGGATGTCTATATTGTGGACGAGCCATTCATCGGATTGGACCCTCGGGCAACGAAGGATTTCCTGAAACTGCTGGATGACGAACGAAACCGCGGAGCGGGCGTGTTGATGTCCACTCACGTGCTCGATACGGCCGAACGCATCTGTGACCGAATCGTGCTCATTCATGACGGAAAATGCGCGGCGCAGGGCACATTGAGCGAGATACGGGCTGCGGCCGGATTGCCAGATGCCTCGTTATTGGATTGCTTCGATGTGCTGACGTCTTGACCGGAGAGGAGAAGGTTTATGGAAGGTATCGATAGATATACGCCCCTTCGTTTGTATAAACGCCGGCGCTCGGAGCATGTCAAGGAACAATGGAACAACTTGAAGCTGGTCGTGGATTGGACGGTGTGGCTGTACCTGCTGGTGCCAGGCTTGCTCTATTTCGGCGGCTGGTATTGGAGCATGTGGACGAAGCCGCTTCCCTCGTGGGCCGAATCGCTGCCATTACCTTTAATGGCGATGGGGCTGGAAGTGGTCATGCTGACGGGCGGCGTGCTGCTTTTTATGGAGGAAGCCGACATGCTGTTCCTGAAATCCCGGAGAACGTGGATGAAAACGTTAATTCGTCGAGGGTTATGCCGTTCGGGTGTGCTTCACATGATCAAAATAGCTGTGCTATTTCTTATGACGGCGCCTCTATGGTCGCGAGCCTATGTGATGCCCATGGGCCATATCATACTGCTTGCCTTGTGGACCGGCATTGCGGCCTTCGTTCAGGCGCTTTCCTTACATCTGATCCTGGTAAAATACGAGTCTTGGCGTCGATGGATTAGAGTACTGCCCTTAGGTGCGGCGATGGGATTCGTCTATGTGACGGCCACGCTGCGGATGCATGATCGGATGTGGGCGATCCTCCTGGGAATCCTTGGCGCAATGGCCGTACTCACGATGTTATGCCGAATCAGGCTTGAGCTGAAAAACACGTTTGAAGGAGATGTACGCGAGGACCTGAGGCGGCGGATGAAGCTGGCGGGAGTGCTGCTTAGCCAGGCTGTGACTGCGCCGAAGGCAACGCGAACCAAAACGTTCATTTTTCGCAAACCCCGCAAACTGCTGCGCAGCCGCAGCCTGTCCAGCAGAACCGCGGAAACGGCGTTTAAGGCGTATTTTCGAAACACGGCAAACACGAGGCTGTACGTGCAGCTCGCGAGTTTATCCGTCGCTGCGGTGGCCATTCCGCCTTTTCCCGCCAACGTCATCGTTTGCGGACTGTTGATCATGATGCTGACGGTGCTGTTCCACCGATCCTGGAATATGTTTGAAACATCGGACTATATTCAGTTGTTATCCTATGACCCCTACGTGTTGAACAGAGCGGGGGACATCATGGTACGCATGTTGTTTATTCCGGTAGGCTTACTGGTCGGATATGCTTTGGGGGCCGCCTGGCTGGGATGGTGGCAAGGTTTGCTGACGGCTGCTGCTGCCATCGGGTTCGGTTTTCTTACCCTGGAGGTGGGAGGATGGGTGCGCCGTACGAGAAGTTGATTCAGGCAGCACGTTATTTGAAAAAGGTAGCAATAATTGAACCGCAATCGTGTTCATGAAATAATTCGGAATATACCGTTTCTGATGGGAGGAGGTCCGATATGGATGCAGAGAAGGCGAGGGGAGGAGCAAGAGCAGGGGCAGGGCGAAAACGAATCGGTGAAACGCGAAAAATCTCGTTAACCTTGCCTGAGGAATGCTGGGATGAGATTGATCGTTGTTGCGGACGCGGAGACTATACCATATCCGAGGTTTTACGGTCCATCATTGAAGACCATCTCCAGCAGGCGGATTTACTTTGAGGGGAGAGGCAGGCCCTATGCGTGAAGAGCGATTCATTCAAGTGAATGATGGGCGTTTGTTTTCCAGCATGTCGGGTAAAGGCGAACCTCTAATTTTTCTCCATGGCAATTTCAATACACATGATATTTGGAGCGGCCAAGCCGAATTTTTCTCGGCAAAATATCGGGTGATTCGCTATGACCTCAGGGGTTATGGCCGCTCAAGCACCCCTGCTTCAAGGTTCTCCAATGTGGACGATCTGGACACGGTGATGAACTCTATGAACGTAACCCGGGCGGTTCTGATCGGATCGTCGTCCGGAGGAGGCATTGCCCTGGATTTTGCCTTGAAACATCCGGAACGTGTAAAGGCCCTTGTCTTGTCGGCACCCTTTATCAGTGGTCAACGAATGCCTGTCGGGATGATGTGGCATGGAATGAAAAACTACTTTGCCGTTCGTTTAAAAGGGAGGCATGCAGCCATTGAATCATTCATCAAGAGCGATTTTTGGCAGTACTTTATCCCGTCAGAGTCCAACAAAGCTGCCAGAGAGGCCGTATTATTTCAGCTGAGGAACTCTGATGTCTTTTGTCGCTTCGAACCCCGGTTGGCGATGCCCGTCCATCCGCCTGCAATAAGAAGATTACATTCGATCCAAGCGCCGACCTGTATGATTATCGGGGATCAAGACCATCCTTATAATATAAAATCAACTGATAGGTTTCACGCCGTATTGGACAACTCTTCGAAAGTGAGGATGGAGGGCTGCGGACACCTTCCCTTCATCGAACAACCGGAACTCTTCAATGAGAAGGTTTCCGAATTTCTGGAGGGCTGACGATGGGCGTGGGACCATCAGGCCAGGAGGATATCAGGAATGGTTGATCGCGAGCTTCAAGCGCATTTTGCGGATCGTTCTTCCATGGAACAGGCACATGCCATATTAAAGGAGTTGGGTTACGAACCGTACCAGTCGAAGACGGGACCGTTTCAGTTATGCGTCCCGACGGACCGGCAGGATGAACAGTCTGCCGTAGAGATCGTACAAGCCTATGGAGGCAGCGCGGCTTTTGCCGACACGACGGAAGGGCCGAGCATGTTTCAGGAAATTTCGATTCCCGCCCATCTCGTGAATGAGGACTGGGAAGAGGCATATGCTACAGGCCAGAATAATCACTACACTGGAGATGCACTGCAGAACAGGGACGAAGATCCGCCGTTCGATGATGCGGTCGACGGTTTCTCGGGGAGCGTCAAAGCGTAGTGGAGCGGCTTATGGTGGAATAAAGGGCATTCATTCGGCCCACATACGAAAAAAACCTCGAAGTTCACGAGCGTGAACATTCGAGGTTTTTTTGGCGTGTCCGGTTTGCCGAAGTCAATGTCAGTGAGTGCCGGCATGACGATAAGCGGCGGCATTCATACCTGCCGTATAACCGGTCGAGAAGGCAGCCGTGATGTTGTAGCCGCCTGTATAACCGTGAATATCCAAAATTTCGCCGCAAAAAAACAAGCCAGGCAGCAGTTTGGATTCCATCGTTTTCGGCTGGATTTCCTTGAGATTGACACCCCCGCCGGTAACGAAGGCTTCCTTGAGGGAGCGCGTCCCGTCCACACGAAACGTGAAGTTTTTCATGAGCCCGCATAATGCGGACAACATGCCTTTTGGAAAATGATGAACCGTGAGTTCGTCATCGATATTGGCTCGTTTCATCATGAGCGGAATCATGCGTTCGGGAATCCATGTCTTCAAAATATTTTTCACGGATTTACGCGCCTCCTGCTCCAACACCTGCTGCACCTGCGCCTCCAAGGCTCCAGCAGACAAGTCGGGGAAGAAGTCGATGCTCATCTCGACTTGTGGCTTGCCCGATTTCAGCTGCACCTTGCGGATGAACTGGCTGCAGCGCAGCGCGATCGGTCCGGATACGCCGAAATGGGTAAAAATCATGTCCCCCCGATGGGAGATGACCGTTTTGCCTTTGGCGTCCAGAACGGACAGCGCGACATCCCGCAACGATAAGCCTTGCAGCTCTTTGGATTGGATCCAGCTCTCCCCGGAAACGATAGGAACCTCCGTGGGGTAGAGCTCGGTGATCGTATGTCCTGCAGCCTCAGCCCAAGGATAACCGTCTCCGGTGGAGCCGGTTTGAGGGACGGATTTGCCGCCGGTAGCCACAATGACCGTGCGCGACGATATCTTTTTGCCGGATGCCAGCTTTACGCCCGACAATCTCCCGCCATCCAAAATCAGTTCCTTTACCGGTTCCCGGGTCCGGATTTCGACGCCGAGAGAGACGATTTTTCCGACCAGGGCATCCACGACCGTTTTGGCTTTATCGGATACAGGGAACATCCGGCCATTGTCTTCTTCTTTCAGGGCGATGCCCAGGCCTTCGAAGAAACGCATGATCCCCTGGTTGTCCAGGTTCTGGAAGGAACTATACAAAAATCGGCCGTTGCCGGGAATATGCCGAATCAATTCGTCGGTTTCCTTGGCGTTGGTTACATTGCAGCGTCCTCCGCCGGAAATGCCGAGTTTGCGGCCAAGCTGGTCGCCTTTGTCCAGCAGAAGCACCGAGGCTCCATGCTCGGCAGCAGACACGCAGGCCATAAGTCCGGCCGAACCGCCGCCGATCACAATGACATCATACATGTTCGATTCTCCTCTTTTTCGAAAAATAATGGTTTTAGTAAGAAAGGACGCGGGATTGCTCGCTTCCAACATAACGTAAACGAGATATCCGGAAGGAAATCCACGTTGATCTGATCATTCGCATGCATATTGCAAAATGCTGTCCTCTCCTGGCTTTTTATGCAACAATATTATTGTTTCTGCAGTTCTAACAAGCTAATAGAAGGGATATATTGTAATATACTGTCGCCTATGCTTTAATCAGAAATACATGGGGGAACGTGCAGGCGAGGAGGGAGATGGCATTGTGTTTGTATTGAAGGACATTCTTTTACAGGTGCTGCTGGCCGGGGCGGCCGTATTCCTGATTCCCTTATTCCATCTTGTGCTCGCCAGGCAAGCCGGTGCGAAGATGGGACGGACAAGTGCGAGTCTTGCCGCTGCGACGGCCGTTAGCATGCTGCTCTGCATGCTGTTTGCCCATGACGCAAGCCAGGCAGCCATTCCGATTTCGCTCGGCGTAGTTCCTTTCACGCTCGCCATGCTGTATGGCGGGCCAAGAACGGGTCTGATCTTGTCCTTTCTCCATATGCTCTTCTATTTCCTATTCGCTTATCCCTATCATTTGAACGAGTTTCTCCTTCAAACGGGTATTCTTTTCTATCCTATTGTATGGTTGTCCGCCAAACGATTCAAGAATTATGCGTTTTTCCGCAAATTGCTGCTGGTGCTGACACTCGCCGCGGCGGAGATTGCGCTCGCCAGCATGCTAAGTATCCCGCTGATCGGCTCCAATGGCGATGGCATGACAGCAGAGTGGGTGTGGATCGCATTGGCTTACACGGGCGGGGCGGCAATCGCGGGCGGCCTTGGTTTACTCTGGCTTGAACATATTCAGCGCCATGATGGTCTGGAACAGCGCTTGTCCGAAGTGCATCAGAAGTACATATCGGAGACGGAAAGACTTCATCAGATGTTGAACGCTGTTCCGCTCTCCATCGCTACGGTCGACAGGAATGGAACAGTCCAGTTCGTCAACGACATGATGAAACAAACGGCGAGGGAACAGCTTCCTTGTTCAACATCGAACGATCTGATCGGCAACCCGGTCAGCCAATTCGTCGAACAGACTCATGCTGAAAAAATGGAGCATAACATCCGCGAAGCGGTTACCCATGGTGAAGCGAACGGGTTGACCGTGCGCTACGGCTCACATGTCTTTCGGTCGCAGACGGTTCCGCTCTATGGATACGCGGCCGGGGCGCCAGGCGAGACTACCGGGGCGATGTTGGTCATCCAGGACATTACCGAATTGGAAATGCTGCGCAGCGAACTTGATAATGTGGACCGTTTAAGCCTGGTAGGGCAGATGGCGGCAAGCATTACGCACGAGGTCCGGAATCCGATGGCTGTCGTGCGCGGTTTTCTCCAATTAATGCAGGAAAAGAGTCCGGAGAGCTTGCATTATTATTATCGCATCGTCATGGAAGAATTGGATCGCGCCAACAGCATTATTAATGACTTTCTGTCGCTTGCACAGAACCGGATCGCGGAAAAAGAAGAAGCACAGCTGCACGATATCATTCACGAACTCATCCCATTGCTTTGGGCAGATGCCAACTTGCGCGGACAAAGCATCGAGCTTATGCTTGCTCATAATGTACCTAATCTCTATCTGAATACCAAGGAAATCAAACAAGTTGTTCTTAACCTGGCGCGCAACGGAATGGAAGCGATGGAGGAAAAGGGTGTGCTCACCTTGGAAACGACGTACGATGAAAAGCAGGTAGAACTTTTTGTGAGGGATACGGGACCTGGCATACCTCGCAGCAGCCGGGATAAGCTGTTTGAACCTTTTTATACGACCAAGCCGAAAGGGACCGGACTGGGGTTATCCATGTGCCACAGCATCGTGGAACGCCATCACGGCACTATTACGGTCGAATCGGAAGAGGGGAAAGGCACGGTGTTTAAAGTTACCTTTAAGCGATAGATTTGGGGCATAATGCGGCAGCGAACAAGCCATATTATCGAAGAGATGCCTTTTCGCGGGCGCTGTGCAATCTTGCTTTCATTGCTTGGGGATGTATAATAAGGATAACATCATTGTATCCATTTAACGAACAATGACGATGGACAATGGAGCTTATGATGACTATTAAGGAGTGAAACCAATGTCGATGTCATTCGATCAATACATGAAAGATATGGTTCAGCCGATGCGGGATGAGCTGACTCGTTTGGGAATTCAAGAACTGCGCACCCCGGAAGAAGTGGAAGCGAGCCTTCCGGATGCCAAAGGTACTACCCTTGTCGTTATTAATTCCGTTTGCGGTTGTGCCGCAGGACAATGCCGCCCGGGCGTAGCCGAGGCATTGCAGCATGACATTACGCCGGATCATCTGTATACGGTGTTCGCCGGACAGGACAAGGAAGCCACAGCCAAGGCGCGTGAGTACTTTGCGCCGTATCCTCCATCTTCGCCCTCCATCGCTCTGATGAAGGACGGGGAGCTCGTGCACTTCATCGAGCGCCATCAGGTGGAAGATCGATCTGCAGGGGAAATCGCGGCTGAGCTCACCAGTGCGTTCGATCGTTATTGCCGTTAAAACGCTCCAGCAACGCCCCGCTCTTCGGAATACCGATGCCGGGGCGTTTCGTTTTGGGTAAATGGAGTTATTGAACCATGTGATTCTTATGAAGGAATCCGATTTGACTATTCTGGAAACGGGGTGTAGTGCACGATGAGTTTGCAACAACAGATCATCGCTGAATTGAAGGTTAAACCAAGCATTAATGTGGAGGAGGAAGTCCGCAAACGGGTGGATTTCCTGAAAACCTACGTCAAAAATTCGGGCACGAAAGGGCTGCTGATCGCCATCAGCGGCGGGATCGATAGCGCCGTGGCAGCAGGACTGTGCAAACTAGCTACCGATGAACTTACCGCGGAAAGCAACCAGGAGTACAAAACGCTGGGCGTATTTCAGCCTTACGGCGATCAACAGGATATTCAGGACAGTTATTCTGTCGCGAAGGCTTTTGATTTGAAGCATGTGGTCGAAACGAACATTGAAGATGCGGTGAACGAGATTGCGCTGGAAGTGGAGCAGGGCTTCAAGTCCATGGGCAGCCCGCGCCACATGACGCATCAAGGCAAAGGAAACGTAAAAGCAAGAACGCGCATGGTTATGCAGTATGCCCTTGCTTTTGAAGAGAACCTGTTGGTCGTCGGTACAGACCATGCGTCTGAGGCCATCACGGGCTTTTATACCAAATGGGGCGATGGCGCCGTGGATATCACGCCGCTGAGCAGCCTGAACAAACGCCAGGTTCGCCAGCTTGCGGCCCATCTGGGCGTGCCTCAGCCGATTTTGGACAAGGCCCCGTCCGCAGGATTGTGGGAAGGCCAAACGGATGAGAAGGAACTGGGCATTTCCTATGAGGCAAACAGCGACTATCTGGAAGGCAAACAGATCGATCCTGCTGCGCAGGAACGCCTGGAAGCATTCTATAAGCGCACGCACCATAAACGGAATGCCATTCCCGGCATTTAAGTTTTTTCCGTTCGACTTGGGCAAACCGGCTTGATCATCGTACTTACATGAACGACCAATGAACTCCAGACACGTTACTGCCGCTGTGGACGAAGATTTTCCGTTTCCGACAGCCAAGCAGCGTTGCTGGAGTTTGTTGTTTTTATGATCGACGGCTGAACGGATGCTGTGAATCTTGCCCGAACAGCCCCCCCAAGATGGAAGTTTTCGCCGATGGCCCCGGGTACTCGCATCTGGGCCTGCCACCTGCTACAATGGAATACGTGTTCGGATATCGAACGTAGGGACTAGCGAGAACATGTTGGTTATTGCACCACAGTATAAATGATTAAGCAGGTGAAGCACGGATGATACACGGAATCGGGAACGATGTGCTGGAGATCGGACGCATGCAAAGGCTGCTGGAAGGCACGCGGGGCGAAGCTTTCCTGAACCGCATTCTGACGCCGGCGGAGCGGAGGATGGCCGCAGAACGGGGCAAACGCCGCACGGAGTTCGTTTCCGGAAGGTTTGCGGCCAAGGAAGCGGTATCCAAAGCATTTGGCTGCGGCATCGGGCGAGTTATGGCTTTTACGGACATCGAAGTGCTGCCGGGTGCGCTAGGAAAGCCGGAAGTGACGTTATCTGCCGAAGCCTGGGAACGGCTGCAATTGCCGAAAGACCGACTTTATGCCATTCACCTGAGCATTACGCACCAGACGGAGTTGGCTGCGGCGTTTGCAGTCGTGGAGCAGCTGCACGGACAAGAGCAGAGACCGAAGGATATTTAGGTGATCATGAAGGGCATGTTTATGGACAGGCGTGCAAATGAAAGGAAGGACTTATGGGTTTAATGGAACAGAAAAGACATTTCAGCATCAATCTGCTGGATTGGTATATGGCGAACAAGCGGGATCTGCCATGGCGGCGTCACAACAATCCGTATTTTACTTGGGTATCCGAAATCATGCTGCAACAAACCCGGGTGGATACGGTCATTCCGTATTTCAATCGTTTTATTTCGAATTTTCCGACCGTGCGGGCGCTTGCCGAAGCGCCCGAAGAAGACGTGCTGAAAAACTGGGAAGGTCTAGGGTACTATTCGAGGGCGCGCAACTTGCAAAAAGCGGCGCAGCAGGTCATGGAGCTGCACGGCGGGGAGATGCCGAGCGACAAAGCTTCGGTGTTCGCGCTCAAGGGCGTAGGGCCGTATACGGCCGGCGCGATTCTCAGCATCGCCTTCAACCAGCCCCAGCCTGCGGTGGATGGCAACGTCATGCGGGTGCTGTCCCGCTATTTCCTCATTGAAGAGGACATCATGAAAACGGGTACCCGGGTGTTGATGGAAGAGCTGGCGACCGAGCTCATCCCGGAAGGGCGAGCTCGGGATTTCAACCAGGCGCTGATGGAACTGGGCGCGCTGGTGTGCACTCCCAAGGCCCCGCACTGCCTGACCTGTCCGGTCATGGAGCAGTGCTCGGGCCGCATTGCCGGCAGGGAGCTGACCCTGCCGGTCAAAACGAAGGCGAAGCCGCCGCGCCCCGAGCAGCGGCTCGTCGCCTTGGTGGAAGGCCGCGGTGCCCATCGCGGCAAAGTGCTCGTGCGGCAGCGCCCGGATACGGGCCTTCTGGCCCGCATGTGGGAGCTGCCGCATGTGCTGGCGGCGCCCGCCGCTGCCGGCAAGGCGGCCAAGCCGCTCGCCGATGAGCCGGCCATGGCATTGCTGGCCGGCAGCCTGTGGGCGGAGGGCATTGCCGCCCGCCCCGAAGGCTTGGCTACACACGCGGAGCATGTGTTCAGCCATATCGTTTGGAGCCTGCAGGTGTACAAATGTACGCAGCAGGACCCGGGCAGCGAGCTTCCGCTGATTGCCGCGGAAGCCGTGGCCGCCTATGGCGAGCAGGCAGCGGCTGCTCAGGCGGCAAGCGGACAAGATGCTGGCGGCCATGCCCGCGAAGAATCGCTGCTGGCGTTCGTCGGTAAAGGAGACGGCCAGACGTACCGCTGGATCGGTCCGGAAGATATGGACAAGCTGGCTTTTCCGAACGTGTTCCTCAAGCTGCTCGGTAATTATTTCGCGGGTGCCTACGCCGTGCTCGAATAGGAAAGAGGCGTGCGTGCGTAAAGTGTCCGCTCGGATGGTTATAAAAAAAGAGCCTGACCGGCCATGCGACCGGATCAGGCTCTTTGTGCAATCACAGTGCTTATTTTGCAGCTGCGTAGCGTTTGTTAACTTCATCCCAGTTGATTACGTTCCAGAACGCGGAGATGTAATCAGGGCGTTTGTTTTGGTATTTCAGGTAGTAAGCATGCTCCCATACGTCCAAGCCCAGAATCGGAGTCAGACCTTCGAAGATCGGGCTGTCTTGGTTAGGCGTGCTAGTGATGGACAGTTTGCCGTCTTTGCCGACAACCAGCCATGCCCAGCCGGAACCGAAACGCGTTGTAGCTGCTTTCGCGAAATCTTCTTTGAATTTGTCGAAACCGCCCAGCTCGCTGTCAATTGCAGCAGCGATGTCGCCAGTTGGAGCGCCGCCGCCGTTTGGTCCGATGATTTCCCAGAACAGGCTGTGGTTGTGGTGACCGCCACCGTTGTTGCGAACCGCCGTGCGGATGCTTTCAGGTACGCTGTCCAGGTTGGCGAGCAGGTCCTCGAGGGATTTTCCTTGCAGTTCAGGAGCGTTTTCCAGAGCTGCATTCAGGTTGGTTACGTAAGTGTTGTGATGGCGATCGTGGTGGATTTCCATCGTTTGTGCATCGATATGTGGTTCCAGTGCATCGTTAGCGTAAGGAAGAGCCGGTAATTGAAAAGCCATAGTGAAATACCTCCTGAGTTTTAAGTTTTAAGGTGCATATGTAACAATACCCTTGCCATTATTATTAAACCGCATCCGAGCCAATTAATCAACATTTTTGTTTATTAAGTCCCTCGGGAAGTTGATCAAATGCATAATCCGCGATAACAAACATATTTTTCCCTATATGCAGAATTTTATGTGATATTGATTAAAATGAAATAGAAATAGAAACGAATTTTGATGTAAACGGTTACAATTAAGCGCTTTCAAAAGAAAATGCGTGTTTTATGGCGAAAAGTATGCTTTAATTGACGAAGAAGCGTTTTTTTCTCGTTTTTTGTCATAATACAAACATCGGGTTTTTGGTAAAAGGGGAACCCCTTTTTGTAAAACCTCATCAATCAAGCTAACGAAAAGGGAGATTTAAGACATGCACGTTCGTTCCTTTCAGTTGAGTGATGCAAGTCGTATGACGGAGCTGCTCAAGATTGCGCTTTCGGAAGATTGTTATGAGAACACGATGGGCCCGTTTGCCCGTCAATTGTCATGGGATTCCGAACTGATTATGGTTGCCGAGGAAGAAGGGGAACTCGTTGGGGCGCTGATCGGCACAATCGATCATAACCAAGGATGTCTCTATCGGATCGCGGTTCATCCGGACTATCGTCGCCAAGGAGTTGGCAAAAAACTAGTCGCGTCCATGGAACAACGGTTCCAGCAGCGTAAAGTCAGCCAGATTTGGGTTGCGGGAGACGAGCATAACAAAGCGGCGATGCCTCTTTACGAAGCGATGGGCTATGGAGCCAATCAGATTTTGAGTGCATTCCAGAAGCTCAGCATCTTGTCCAAGGCGTAGTTTGAATGATTATTACAGATAACATAGCAGATTCACTTAAATATCGGGCATATCCTTTGGGCGCATTGGCGTAAAGGGTATGTCTTTCTATTTTTTCATCTCCTTATTGGTTCTCATCACCAATTGTCTCGTGCAAGCAAATGAAGTAGACTGAAATAGAGTATGCAATTGCAAATAAACCTATCAAATTGGATAAACTAATAGAACAATTCCTGTGCGTTTGCGTTTGTCCGTTGTTGGAACCGATGTTCCCGGATTGATGCGCATATCAACATGGATGGAATGTCTGATTTTTGAAGTCTGGCTCAATGGTGAAGTGCTCGGTGTTACCCGGTGAGCCGACGTTCTGAATTAAGGGTACTTGTATTGTAAGGATCGTGGGATGCATGGTGGGCGGACGGAGTAACCGAAAAAAATGTGGTGATCGTACGATCTCGTCATGGTTGCTCGGAGTAGAGGGTCACTTCCAAATCCAACGAACCTGACGCGTCTTATTTGCAGTGAAATTGGACTCTTCGAGTGCTAACGAACTTTAGACACTTTATTTCCCCGAGGATGGGGCAAATATCGTGTTCTTGACGCCAATAGCGTGTTTGAGGTTCGTTACATTTTCTGTGAGGGGGGAAGCCCCTCAATAAGGTGTGTGAGATTCGTTAGCGCCTGATATGCCGCCGCCAAAGTGACTCGTTGTACAAACGTAACGACAACATTTCAAATATGCGATACATTAACGTTCCTTGTAATTAAGGTTTATCATCCCAAAATACCGATGTGCCAATATAACTGCTATAAGCTGCCAGTACCTGATCCGATCACCGCCTATTTGCGAACCGACAGAGCGCTTGTTATTTCAACACAAAAATTCATGAATGAGGTGACCTTTTGTGAATTCCAACCATCCATCTCCCCCGGAGCATCCTGCCGGGGCCGCCAAGCCGGGGAAAACCTCCGTATCATGGTTGGCCGAGCTATGGGATTGGACCAAAACCATCGTTGTCTCCTTTGCGATCATGATGGTGCTGAACCTGTTCGTTTTCAACCTGTCGATGGTTCAAGGGCAGTCCATGCAGCCTACGCTGGTGGAGCGGGATCGACTGTTCGTCAACAAAATCGTCTATGATTTCGGCGCGCCTTCGCGTTTTGACGTTGTTGTATTGCGCGATCCGAGCGACGGCATCGGCAAGAAGGACTTTTTGGTCAAGCGGATCGTCGGCATCCCTGGCGACACGATCGAGGTGAAGGACCATTATTTGTACGTGAACGGAGAACGGCAGTCGGAGAGCTACACCGATACCGAGGTGCAAGATCCGGATTTTGGACCGTTGACGTTGGAGAAGGACCACTACTTTGTCATGGGCGACAACCGCCATGAAGGGAAGAGCAAAGACAGCCGCATTTTCGGCAGCATTACGTCGGATGAAATCGTAGGCAAGGCGGAGTTCATTTTCTGGCCGTTTTCGGAAATCAAAAAGCTGTAAACAATTGGAAGGGAACTATTCATCATTTTTTGCGTTAAACCATATAACCGGGTTCATCCGAGCTTTTAGGCATATCCATGAACAAGAAGCGCCTGTCTCCCATCACGAGGCGGGCGTTTACCGTTTGCGCCAATGGAGTGGATCGGGAAGAAAAGAGGGAAGGTTTATGACAAATGTACAGACCGGGATGCCGCAGACAGCCTCCTATTGGGAGCAGTTGAAACAGGAGATCAAGGCGGCCGGACCCGGGCTGGGCATTGACGATATCGGTTTTGCATCGGCGGAGCCGTTTGTGTCGCTGAAGGCGATTCTGGAGCAGCACCGGGCCAAGGGTTATGAGTCGGGGTTCGAGGAGAAGGATATTGAAAAAAGAGTACGTCCCGCGCTCGAGGGCAGCGAGCCGGCCTCGCTCATCGCGATTGCGGTCGCTTATCCGTCAAAGATGGTCAATCCGCCCAAGTCGGAACCGGGCGCATATCGCGGCATTCTGGCCCGCTCCGCATGGGGCAGGGATTACCATCACGTATTGCGCGAGGCGATGGACAAGCTGGTAAATTTCATCCGCGAGCGGGTACCGGAAGCGATCATCGAGAGTATGGTGGATACGGGCGTGCTTGTTGATCGCGCGGTATCCCAGCGGGCCGGCATCGGCTTCAGCGGCAAAAACTGCTCGATCATCTCGCCGAAATACGGCTCCTGGATCTACTTGGGCGAGCTGGTGACGAACATTCCGTTTCAGCCCGATACACCGGTTACCGAAGATTGCGGAGAATGCACGAAATGCATCGACGCCTGCCCGACAGGCGCGTTGGTCGGCCCTGGCCAACTGAATGCGCAGCGCTGCATTTCTTTTGTGACGCAGACCAAAGGTTTCGTGGATGAAGAGTTCATGCTAAAAATAGGCAACCGTCTGTACGGATGCGATACATGCCAGATCGTCTGTCCGAAGAATCGGGGAAAAAACTGGGATCACCATCCCGACCTGCAGCCCGATCCGGAGATTGTGAAACCTTTGCTGCTGCCGCTGCTGGATATGGGCAACCGCGAATTCAAAGAGCGATTCGGGCATACTTCCGCCGCCTGGCGGGGGAGAAAGCCGATTCAGCGCAATGCGGTCATTGCACTGGGGAATTTCAAGGACCAAAGCGCTGTACCCAAACTCACCGAGGTGTTGAAGCGCGATCCGCGTCCGGAGCTGCGGGGAACCGCTGCCTGGGCGCTGGGAAGAATAGGAGGAGAAGAAGCCATGAGAGCGATTGGGGAAGCTGCTGCTTACGAACAAGATGGGAACGTGCTGGACATGCTGCAGAAGGCCAAGGAACGATTGACGTCGTCCGCGTCCTTACCCGAGAAGCCACATGCCAAGCAAGTGAGCGACCATAAACAAGAGGAAGGTGTGACAGGTCCGACCGCGGATAGTAATTCTGCAAATGGAAATGTCGCGCCGAAGGCCAAAACTGAAGCAGCAGCGTGGAAGCCTTCCGCAGTAACCGGTTTGCACGGCAAACCTATTTATTACGACGAGGTCGTTACCCCGATAGGCACGTTGACGTTGTGTGCTACCGAGAAGGGGCTGTGCCATGTCGATTTTGGAGCCTTTCATGTGAGAGAGGCGCATCTTCAACAATGGGCGCGCACCTGGATCGGTGAGTACCGTTACGAGAAGAACGATGACAAGCTGCGGGAGGCTGTAAGGCAGGTTGGCGAATATTTTGCGGGCGAACGACAAACGTTCGATCTGCCGCTCGATTTGCTCGGAACCCCGTTCCAGCTACAAGTATGGCAAGTCCTGTCCGATATATCTTATAGAGAAGCCTTATCACACGAACAGGTTGCTGAAGCGATCGGCAGGCCGAAGGCTGTTCGCGCCGTACTGGACGCGATCAGCAAAAATCCGGTGCCGATCATCATTCCATGTCACCGCATTAGCGGCAAGGACGGCACCCTGCTCGGTTATGTAGGCGGTCTGCAAACCAAGGAGCAATTGCTCGCATTGGAGACGCAATCGTAAGAGCGGGGGACATGCATGAAATATGTAAACGTGGAGAGCGTGGAAGCGGGCGAGATTTTGGGCAAAACGGTGTATTCGGGCAACGGCATGGTGCTGTTGTCGGCCGGTGTCCAGCTCACCGTATTCATGGTCAGTACGCTCAAGCGTATCGGCGTGACCATGCTGTACATCCAGGATGAAGCATACCAAGATGTGGATACGGAAGACATACTGGATGAAGCCACGAAACGGGCCATCATTCAAGAGATGAGCGTAACGCTTGAAGCGGTGCGTTCGGGAAAGGAATGGAGCCCGAAAAAGATCGCCGTCAGCATCGACAAGCTGCTGAACGACGTGTTGAGCGGCCGCGAGCTGTTGGTACAGCTGACCGACATTCGCTCCAAGGACAATGCACAGTACATTCATGCAATGAACGTGTGTTTGCTGTCCTCGGTCATTGGGCTGAATATGGGGCTCAACTATAACCAGCTCAAGGACCTTGCCGTGGGCGCGTTGCTGCACGACATCGGCAAGGTAGCCGACGACCCGGGCGGCAGGCCTGCCGCCAACTCCTCTTTGCATCATACATGGCGGGGATTCGAATTGATCAAAGCCAAGCGTGAGTTCAGCCTTCACACAGCCCATGTGGCATTGCAGCATCATGAGTGCGTTGACGGTTCGGGAATGCCCAGGGGCATCAAGGGCAAGGACATCCACACTTTCGCGAAAATCGTCGCGGTGGCGGACGTGTACGACAACGCCATCAACGGTTCGTCCGGACGGATGCTGCTGCCGCACGAGGCTTGCGAAGAAATGATGGCCATGTCGGGGCGCAGCTTGGACCGGGACGTGCTGATCGAGTTTAACCGGAATGTGTCCATCTATCCGAACGGAACGGCGGTGCGCCTGTCCACCAAGGAAACAGGCGTGATCGTCAAGCAGCATCGCGGGCTGCCGGGCAGGCCGGTCGTCCGCATTGCGCGCGGAAGCTCGCGATACGATCTGGATGTGGTCGAGGTGGACCTCGCCGTGCACACGACCGTGTTCATCGAAGCGGTGCTGGCCTAAGGCGGACGCGAATTCGCACACTGAAATGCAGCTGGAAAATCCGTTTGCTCCATGCGTGCGGAAATGCTATGATACTTTCAGGAAAATCCGGACCGTGCATGCAGCAGGAATGGCTTGAAATGGCTTGAAACATCATGGTGCCGCACGGATCACGGGGCTTTCAGATTGCACATACAGAGGTGTCTAAGGATGGAAATTGTTATACCGATTATTACTCTGATTGTCGGTCTGGTCGGCGGATTTTTCATCGGGGTGTTTTATTTGCGCAAACAGCTCGAGAAAATGCAAAGCGATCCGGACATGCTTCAGAAGATGGCCAAGCAGATGGGCTACAATCTGAACGGCAAACAGATGCAGCGTGCCCAGCAAATGATGAAAAACCAAAAGCCTGGCATGAAACAGCCGCAGGCTCCGCAGCATCCTGCGCGTAAAACGTCAGGTCGCCGCAAATAATAGCAAGAAAAAGGGCTGCCCACCCGATGTCGTTTGAAAGGAGGCGTTTGGCAGTGGCTGGCGTTAAAGATTATGTGAATTCCAAAGTTATCGATAACCGGGAGAAGATCGAGTATCATATACAGCAGATTCTGAGCTTGATCGGTGAGGATACAACGCGTGAAGGGCTGCTTGAAACGCCTGCGCGCGTAACCCGGATGTATGAAGAAATTTTTGCGGGCTATGACGTTGATCCGCGCGAAGTGCTGGGCGTAACGTTTGACGAGAATCACGAGGAACTCGTCATCGTGAAGGATATCGTTTATTACAGCCAGTGCGAGCATCATATGGCTCCATTCTTCGGTAAGGTCCATATCGGATATGTGCCGAGCGGCAAAATCGTTGGCTTGAGCAAGCTCGCCCGCCTTGTGGAGGCGGTTACGCGCCGCCTGCAGGTTCAAGAGCGCATCACGTCCCAGATTGCCGACATCCTGAACGAAGTCGTGGAACCGCACGGCGTGATGGTCGTCGTGGAAGGCGAGCATCTGTGCATGTGTTCCCGCGGTGTCAAGAAACCTGGCAGCAAGACGGTGACATCGGCGGTACGGGGTTCGTTCCGCAGCAATCAGGCCCAGCGTGCCGAGTTTCTTTCTTTGGTGAAAGAATAAGCCGTGCCGGACAAGCTGTCCTTGTACAGAGGGTATATCGTGCACAAGACCGCATTCCTTTCATGGAATGCGGTCTTGTTTTTGCATACAGGACCCGTTCTGTTCTTTTCGCCTCCCGATTGCCGGGTCCGGTAGACAACGATGGGCTGACCGCTCATCCCTGCTGGATTAATCACAGAAAGTGAAATACAATAAACAGGTCGTCAGGAATCGTTTGATCGGACGTGTTTACATGAAATATCCGGAAAGTCGCTGCACGGGCTCCGTTACAAATGAATCCAATATGGCATCGATATCCTTGGTTGAGGGAGGTCCTCCTTCATCCACCGTTGGGGGAATGTAGATATGGAAATTTCGCAGCTTTCGAATCTTGCGACCAAGCCGGACGTTCAGTCCAAGCGGGATTACGCTTCTCGTTTGCGCATTTGGGAAACGCCGCTGCTGCGTGCCGGGAGCGACGTGCTCGAAGCGTTTGCCTGGGAGGAGCTGATGTGCCGACGCGTGGGTGAAGGACACGCTCCACTTGCCCATATATGGCGTCATCCCGATGCGTTCGTAGCAGGCTTGCGCGACCGCCGGCTGCCGCTGGCCGTGGAAGCGATGGAGCGCATCAGGAGCGGGGGAACCTCGGTGTGCGTTCGGCCATCCGGAGGAGCTGCGGTTCCATTGAATCCGGGGGTTGTGAATATTTCGCTTATGCTGCCCAATCCGGGGCGCGATATTAACATTCACGACGACTTCCGGGAGATGGCCTCCATCATTGCCGAGTCGCTGCATCCGTGGACACGAAATGCCCGTACGGGTGAGATTGAAGGGGCATTTTGTCCTGGTGAATACGACGTGAGCGTAGAAGGCATGAAGTTCTGCGGCATTGCCCAGCGCAGGCAGGCCAAGGCTTACATTATTACGGCTTTCATTATCGTCGAAGGGCAGGGTGATGCTTTGGTGCAACAAGTAAGCCGGTTTTACCGGGAGGCCTCGGGAGGTGCCAAGGAGGGTTACCCTGAGGTTCGGCCAGGTACGATGGCGAGCCTGCAGGAACTGGCCGGAGTCCCTTCGGCCGCCATGTACACGGCTGCATTGGTAAGGACGTTGCGGAGCCGTTATGCCGCAGCGGAATCCTTTCCTGTTCCAAGCGTGGATCGCATGGACGTGAAGCGGATGGCAGAGCAGATGAAAAAGCGTTACGATTAGTATCCTTCGTTTGCCTTGGAATCGAGGCTAGGAGATGATATGATGTGTTTTCGAGAGGAGAGTGCCAATATGGAAACATTGAGATATACGTACGAATACGAAGTCGTGTCGACCGGTGAGAAATCCGAGTTCAGTCAGATGGCGACCAGCAAGGAAGAAGCGGCATCGTTGATCGTGGCGCGCATTGCCGATTTGGAATTCACGAGCGAAGACGATATCAAGCTGGGCGACCTGATTGCGATCAGCAAACAAGTCGGCGATAACTATGTGGCGTGCGAGGGCTGTGCTTCCTAAGAAAGCAAGGCCATCCATCGATGATCTAAAGGCAAGCGTTTCGTCAGGAAACGGCTTGCCTTTTTTGCATATCGACCAAATCATGAGCTTCCTTCGTTAAGGGAGCATGCATTAATCGATATTAGCGATTTTCCATTGATCTTCTTTGTTTTTCACAAAGAAATAGGTTAATCCGCTGTTCTCCACATTCCCCTCTGAGTCTTGGAGGGCAAACCGGACGCCAACCTGAATTTGTACTCTGCCGTCCATAGTGACTTTCTTGATGGTATCCAAATCATAAAACATATATTGAACGTTTTGTTTATCAAAGAATACCGAATGACGGCTGTAGCTTTCATGCAAGTGTTCAGCGAACTTCTCTTGATCTTGCGCGACAACCGCTTCAAGATTACTTTTCAGCTTGGAAATGATATCGTCATTGAAAAAGCTCTTTTTGAACGAATCAAAATCGATAAGTACCCCGGCCTCGAAGTCAGCCTCAGTCACATCATTGATCGTTCTTGTAGCAGCGTCGATCAACGTCTCGGTAGCTTCTGCAGGATGGTCCGCTTCTTTGGCTTGGCCCGTAAAAGTCTTGTTCGCAGAAGCTGCCTGGCTTGTTGGGTTGGCAGCTTCTTCTGCATTGGAGAGGGCCTCGGTATTTTCATCATTTGCACATGCGGATACAAGCAAGGCACCTGCGATCAATGCAAACGACATGCTTCGCGAAAGAAATTTCAACAAATCGATCATCCTCCCTTAGGGATATAAACGTGAAGAACGAAATGAAAGTTACGCATATAGAACAAAAGGGAGAATGAAAAAGAGAGGTATCTCACGGGCAGGCACATGCCCGAGATACCTCTCTTTGCCTTTGGCTTAATATGGTGGCCATAACAGCTTGCGTGCTGCCTCATAACGTTCGGCAGCGGCAGGCCAATACACGACGTTCCACCAGTCTTCGATATATTTTTTGCGCTCGTTCTGATGTTTCAAGTAATAAGCGTGTTCCCATACGTCGAGAGGGAGCAGCGGAACGATATCCATCTGCGAAAGGTTCTGGTGTTTCTCGGCTTGCAGTATTTCGAGTCTGTGGGCCCTCGGGCTCCAGACAAGCATAGCCCATCCGCCGCCTTCAACTTTGTTTGCGGCTTCCGTAAACTGGTTCTTGAATGCATCGTAGCTGCCGAAATCGCGTTTGATCTGCTCTGCGAGCATGCCGGACGGTTTGCCGCCGCCATGAGGATTCATAATCGTCCAGAAGATGGTGTGCAGGTAATGTCCGGCTCCGTTAAACGCCAGCTCGCGCTCCCAGTGCTTGATTAATTCGAAATTGTTCTTTTTCCGCGATTCGGCCAGCTTTTTCTCGGCGGTATTCAGGCCGTCCACATAGGATTGGTGATGTTTGTCATGATGGATGCGCATCGTCGTTTCGTCGATGTATGGCTCGAGCGCATTATACGCATAAGGAAGCGGCGGCAAGGTATGGCCTCCAATGGGGACCGGTCTGGCTTGCACGGGCGTATGCGCAGTAACGTCGGATGCGGAGCCCGGGGAAGTCGAATCCGCGTCCATGCCGGGCGGGATGGATGGCGTAGAGCCTGCCGGCTGACCGGGCGGGGGAGAGGAGCTGCCTTTGGCCCCGGCAATGCCCGAATTTTCACTGCTGCGTAATTTCCCCGCTGCGCCTCCTGCATTTTCGATTTCCGCCTGGATCAGCGAGGAAAGCGACTCTCCTTCGGCATCGCGCATGATGCCGGACTTGCCGAGCGTATCCAGAACGCCGAGAAAGTATTCCGATTCGCGAATAAAGTGCAGAATGGCGGTTTTGGCAGGCGGAGCGGCCAGTATAGCGGCGCTTTGCTCGAGCAGGGCATACAGTTGCCGAATAAACTCCCGGGATTGCGTGCTGGCCGTGTTTACCAAATCCTCGACGGCTCGCAGGATATAAGGATCTGGCGGGTGCGTCCCCGGCAACAGCTGTTTCAAAAGCCGGTTGGCGGCAGCCCCCGTGCTGGCAAAAGCGGCCTGCCATTCCCCAAGCAGCTTGACATAGGCGGGCTCAAGATCGGGAACAAGCGCCAGAATGATGATTGTATGCTCCTTCTCTTGTTCTTTCCAGAAACGAATTTCCTCCAGGATCCGCAGTGGAAGCAGCTTTCCATATTCATACCAGTTCATAACGGATTAAACCTCCTAATCACCGAATTTCGTCCCAAAAATATATTCGGATAACAGGCTGTCTTATGTATACGAAAAAAAAGAGCCCTCAAGAGGAACCCAAGAGGACTCGAATTTTCATGCAATTCCATGTTTCTGATGCATAGGCTTCAGTTGCGCTGATCGTCAATGGCTGCCGCCGGTATTCTGCACATCATCGTCGTCGGTGTTTGTGACATGGCTGAGGAATGTGGAGACGCGTCGCAAATATTCTTTTGGATGCTCGCGGAAAATCAGCTCATGGTGCGCTCCGTCAACGATCCATTCCTCCGAATTGGCATTCGACTGGTTGGCGGCGAGCAGCTCCGCGATCGGGTAAGGCGCCTTCTCGTCTTCCGTTCCATGAACGAAGAAGATCGGGAAGGGATAATCCTTCTTTTTGACTTCTTGGTACGGAATTTGCTGCAAGCCTGTGCCATTCAGGACAGGGAACAGCAGGTTCAAAATTTCCAGCGTCGGCTGGCGCGGCAGGTCAATTTGATTATGGATATTATGGTATAGCGTATCCGGTTCCAGCAGAAACGTGCTGTCCAATATCATGGCGTCGACGTCCTGGGTCAACAGCCCTGCCTGCAATGCCGTACCCGCTCCCATCGAAAATCCCCATACGACGATTTCCTGGGCGCCGCGCTGTTTGGCGAATTGGATCGCTCCGAGCAATTGCTTGGATTCCGCCTTGCCGCCCGTAGCGACGGCTTTGTTGACCTGGGAGGCAAAACCATAATCGAACATCACCACGTTGAACCCAAGCTGATGGGCATAATGCGCCAAATCGTACATGGGCACCCAGGTTTCCTCCCGGTTGGCTCCGTATCCATGGCTGAAGATGATCGTTTTGTTCACGTCGGCGTCGGCAGGAATGTACCAGCCTTGCATGATGCGGCTTCCGTCGACGGCCGGGAACGTGATGTCTTCGTATTTCATGTTTTTGGCCTGCATCGGATTGGAAAAGACGGGGGCTACCGTAGGGTTGGACAGCACCCAAGCGATGTAGCCGTGAAGCGCGATGAAGCAAAATAACAGAAAAAATACAACGGAGAGCAGCAACGCCACGATAATATGTTTAAGCCGGATCAGCCTCGGAGACAGCGAAGAGGGCAGATCGGAAACTTTCGTTTGCAGCGGGGCCTCGCTCTGGGATGTCGGAAACATACATGCCCCTCCTTTGTTGAATCGGCTAATTCTCACTGACGATCATTTTCTCCAAACCTGCCCGCCGCCGGATTACTGGGGCGCAGAGGAGGAAAGAGTCAGATTATGTCGACATGACAAGTTCGGTTCCGTGAAAAAAACAGAGTTGGACGGTTATACTTATACCATTCAGGCATAAGCGAAAATATGAATTCGCTTTCGGAAAGTTATTCCAATAGGAACGAGAAAATGTGGAAACGCTCGTTCTTTTCCTCTTTGTGATGGCGAATAGACTTTTTATTATCGTATGTTCCACCATAGCCAATGTCAATTCTTCAGGCGTATTTGTTACCTAATTGTTATATAGTTCTTTAGATGCATGGTTATTATTTCCTTTGAGTGCAAAATACAGGGGATGAAGTCTGATAACCTAGACCCCACGATACTTCTTCCGGTTCGAATTTAACGGGCATCGGTTTACAGATGGAATCGTTTCTCATATAATTTATGTAACCGAGTTTCATGTGATGAAACATGAGGAGGGCATTCTGCCATGGAGGACCGAAAGTTAACCGTCCGGGCTGTAGAACGGGCGCTGGATATATTATTGTGTTTTACGACCCGCAGCGATCTGGGATTGACCGAAATCGCCAGCCAGATCGGATTGCATAAGAGCACCGTGCATCGCCTCATGGCTACCCTGGAAGACCGGGGATTTGTGATCCGCGATGCGGCGACCGAGAAATACAGACTCGGCATTCGCATTTGGGAACTATCGGCGCATATGTCCCGGAGCGACGATCCCGCCATTTTGCTGCTGCCGGCGATGGAACGGCTGAGAGATCGGCTCGGGGAGACGGTAAGCTTGTATCTGCGCGACGGTGCCGAACGGATTCGGATACAGGCCGTACAGAGCGATCAGGCGATCCGCCGGGTGGCTCCCGTTGGCGCAAGACTGCCGTTGTCCGTAGGGGCTTCCAGCAAGGTGCTGATGGCTTTTGCAAGCGAGGAAGACCGGGAAGAACTGATGAACGGCCCGGAATGGCCCGTATTCATCGATCCGCAGGCGTATTTGGCGCAGATGGCGGATATTCGGACCGCCGGCTACGCCACAAGTTACGAAGAGCGCGAACCGGGGGCCGCGGCGGTGTCCGTGCCCATTATGGGCCGGGATGGCCGGATCGCAGCCGCGTTGTCCGTATCGGGGCCTGTCAGCCGCCTTTCCCAGGAGACGCTCCATGAGTATGCTCCGGTCCTGAAAGAAGCCGCCGCGCAGATGGGACTTATGCTGGCCTGATCCGAAACGGCATTTTGGAAAATAAGGTTGTTTTTCCGCCATGTTTAGGCTAATCTGTAATGGACAGCCCAAGACATGGGCTGACTGAACTGAATAGGACGCAGCGGCAAAGTTGCCGCTAGCCGTCAAACGTTACTGGGGGAGTCCGAATTGTCCGGACTGAGACGGAATCGCATGAGATTCCGGACCCTTAGCACCTGATCTGGATCATGCCAGCGTAGGGAAGTAATCGGCGAAACAACGACGAGCATCGTCAATATGCCTTGAGTGAAGCTCCCCTGTGGGTAGACTTGCCGTGGCACGTTTGGCGATGAAGGATAAAGCCGGTTCCCTGGGGGAACCGGCTTTTTTAATGCAGTATCCGAGAAATCATCGCATCTCCGTGGCGTTCCGACAAGGTGGAGATGTGTGATGCGGCGGCCATGGTTGCCATGTTCCCGCCCGCCCTGGAGCTGTATCCGTGCTTTTGAATTCGCCCGTGCTGTACTTCCTTCATGCTTGGCCTGATGAACAGGTGCGCAGAATGAGCAATGCCGGACCATACCATGAGGAGGAGAATGAGCGATGAGCACAGGACACGAAACAGCGGGACAGGAAAACCATCGGGATACGGAAAAAGAAAGCATGGGGCGGCTGCGGCCTTTTCCGGGCAGCCGCAAGGTATACATTCAGGGCTCGCGACCGGACCTGTTGGTCCCCGAACGCGAAATTGCCCTTCATGACACAAGCACTCCCCAAGGGGTGGAGCATAACGAACCGCTCCGCGTGTACGATACGAGCGGTCCGATGACCGATCCGGATTATGAGGTGGACATCCGGACGGGCCTGCCCGCGCTGCGCAGACAGTGGATTACGGAGCGCGAGGACGTAGAATCGTACGAAGGCCGGACGATTAAGCCGGAGGACAACGGCTTGAAGCCGGGCAGCACAAGAGCTGGAGCCGAGACGTATCCCGGCGTCACCGGGAAACCGCTGCGGGCACGGGAAGGGCGATGCGTGACGCAGATGCACTATGCACGGAGAGGCATCATTACGCCCGAGATGGAATTCGCGGCCATCCGCGAAGGCGTGGAGCCTGAATTCGTACGGCAGGAGCTGGCCAGCGGCCGAGCCATTTTGCCTTCCAATATCAATCATCCGGAGAGCGAACCGATGATGATCGGACGCCATTTCCACGTCAAAATCAATGCCAATATCGGCAATTCGGCCGTATCGTCTTCCATTGAGGAAGAGGTCGAGAAGATGACCTGGGCCGTCCGTTGGGGAGCGGATACGGTGATGGATCTGTCCACGGGCAAAGACATTCACACCACCCGCGAATGGATCATTCGCAATTCGCCGGTACCGATCGGCACGGTGCCGCTCTATCAGGCATTGGAAAAGGTCGGAGGGGAGGCGGAGGCGCTGACGTGGGAGCTGTACCGCGACACGCTGATCGAGCAGGCCGAGCAGGGCGTGGACTACTTTACGATTCATGCGGGCGTGCTGCTCCGCTATATTCCGATGACTGCCAAACGGATGACGGGCATCGTGTCACGGGGCGGATCGATCATGGCGGCCTGGTGTCTGGCGCATCATCAGGAAAATTTCCTGTACACCCATTTCGAAGAAATCTGCGAGATCATGAAGCGGTATGACGTCGCCTTTTCGCTGGGAGACGGCCTTCGCCCGGGCAGCATTTATGATGCCAATGACGAAGCGCAGATGGCGGAACTCGCGACGCTGGGGGAATTGACCCAGATCGCCTGGAAGCATGACGTGCAGGTGATGATTGAGGGTCCCGGACACGTGCCGATGCACAAAATCAAGGAAAACGTGGACTTGCAAATGGAGATTTGCCAGGAAGCGCCGTTCTACACGCTCGGCCCGCTGACCACGGACATTGCGCCGGGGTACGACCATATTACGTCGGCCATCGGGGCGGCCATGATCGGCTGGTTCGGCACATCCATGCTCTGTTACGTTACGCCGAAGGAACATCTCGGCTTGCCGAACAAGGACGATGTGCGCGAAGGCGTCATCGCCTACAAAATCGCGGCCCATGCCGCCGATCTGGCCAAAGGCCATCCGCGTGCGCAGCGCCGGGACGACGCGCTGTCCAAAGCCCGCTTCGAATTCCGCTGGCGCGACCAGTTCAACCTGTCGCTCGACCCTGAACGGGCCATGTCCTACCACGACGAAACACTGCCTGCCGAAGGAGCGAAGCAGGCGCATTTCTGTTCGATGTGCGGACCGAAGTTCTGCAGCATGCGCATTACGCAGGATATCCGTGCATTTGCCGCGGAGAAGGGATTGTCGGAACAAGAGGCGGTTGCCGCAGGCATGCAGGAAAAAGCCGAAGAATACCGGATGCGCTCATAATGCCGGCCTTCTTGGGCGGTTGTCCGCGAATCCGTTAAATTGGCGTTATTGTCTGTCCGCAACAAAACGGACAGGAGGAGAAGCCAAACAGCAAAAAGCAGTTCATCTCCCTATCTTGGGGAATGAACTGCTTTTTTGCATGTCATGCATCACAAGCCGGACTTTAGCTGCATATTCAATTCCCGTTGCAAATACGGTGCCAGAACGGAAAGGGGACTGTGCACGGTTATGCCGCTAGCCATCGTTACCCGTGCTGCCGCCGGAGCCATGGACAACTGGGCGGCAATCGGCGTCCAACCCGAATATCGTTCGGCATGCCGCATCAATCCCGCCTGAACGGCTGCCGCATAACCTTCGCGGTCACCGCGCATAATCAGCTCGAACGTGCCTGGCAGCAATACGCTCTTGGCTTGAAGGGCATGATTTGACGCGTGATGTTCCTCCTCCGGCTGTAAATGGCGCAAAAAGCGGTCCATCGTTCCTTGGACGGTGGCTGGGTTGGTGAAGGCGAGCAAATAGGGCTTCGGCTGGCGCTGCATCATCGATAACAAGGGATCGTCGATGCCGATCACGGGAATGGAAGCGGGCAGGGGCTCCTGTTCCAGAACGGCCGTGAAGAGCGTGCAGGTGACGAGAATGGCATCGGCATGGCATCGGGCGATCCATTCCATCGTGCTGGCTACTTTGTCGCGGACGGTGTTTTCGGTGAAGTCTGCGTCGCTTTTGATCCGGTCTAGTCCCGGATCGACGTAGTGCACCAGTTCGACGTCATAGGCAGCCAGTGCCTCTTCGATGAGTGCAATGTTGGAATAATGGGCATGAAAGCAAGCGATGGTCATCATGAGGCATTCCCCTTTAGGATTGTTGCGGGAACCGTGTGAAGGAGCCGCGAACGTTTTAGCCCATTATAGAAACAGGGAGGGGGAATGTACAGCATTATCGCATGGATGGGGAGGCATTCTTTTTGGCCATTTTTTGCTGCAAAATGTCGTGGAAGGTCAACTCTTGGGTATCCCGGTTTTCTTTTTTCGGAGCGTTGACCGCTGCATTTCGCGGATACTGGTGATGGTATGGGATCATTTGCTGAATAGGCATGCGGATCATTCGGGTTCCTCCTTTTTGAGAACAGGTTATATGTAATATAAATATGATGATTTCAGAGCATGTTGATTGTTGTTTGCAAAATAGGCATATATGACTTGTTAGATGAAACAAGGGTGTGTAATGAACCTTTCCAAATCGGAATGTAGTGATTTTAACCCGATTTTCGAAATTGTAAACATTTTTAGCGATATTCAGGAGTAAAGGACCGTATATTAGGGGCGGTATATGGGAGCATGGGGCGGGGGGGTGTGCGGATAGTCCCGATCAAGCAAGACCAAAATGGGTCGAAAATAAGTCGTTTTGTCTGGTTGCATAGAAGGGGATAAGCGAACGAAATTGGTTCAATGGTCTGTAGGTACGGATAACAGAAGAACGGAAGAAGTGGGCGGCAGGGAATAGGGGAAATGAAAACCGAATCGCATCATCGATGTGCAGGAAGGCGCACGCAAGGTGGGCGGGCAAACATAAAAAAAGCTGCCGGGACCCTTCCCGACAGCAAGCATGTTCACTATATTGCAGCCAAGTTATAAGCGTGGCCGGACGGCGATGTACAGTTCCGCCTGCATGTTCAGGGGATCGAGACTGCGTTCATCGTACAGCTCGAAGTCCCCGGTAAACGTGCGTTCGTCCCGGTTGTTCCAAGCCCATACAGCCCCCCAGGCTTCGCTGACCACTTCGGCCATGGGGCCTGTTCTGGTTGCAAATACAGCGTATGTCGCGGGCGGGATTTCAATGACTTCCAGATGGGGCGGCAGTGCATCGCCCGGTGCCAGTTCATGTCCAACCAGAATCGTGTATTCTCCGAGAACTCCATCCGCATAATCCGTGTAGCAGCCATAACGAGGCGTCGTGGCAGCAGGAAGGTCAGGCAAGCTCCAGTAACGCTCCCACAGCGCTTGTATGCTGCCTTTGCCGCTCATCTCCGCGCCATTGCTGGTTCTGGCGGTGACGCCGGCTAACCGTTTCGCTGGCAGGGTGACATACGTGACAGGCTGTGCCGAGGGAGATGCGTTATGCTCCTGCTTCAATTCGGCAGACGTCATCCCGGCTTGCGCGGATGCACTCCATCGTTTCAGGAAGGGAAGCTGATGGCGAAGCATCGATCGCGCGGACGGCTCGTCCATGCCTTCCTGAACGAGAATTGCGGTGCACATCTCAATCATGCCGTCCAGCGATATGTCCGGCTGCTCGAAACGCCCCTCCTTATAACAATAGATGCAATACTCGCTGGTGCTTTTCCCATCCATTTCGGTGCCCCACTGGGCAGCATTGCCGAGCGGCATTCCGCAGCTTTGACATACAGTCATGTTCATTGTAGTTCCTCCTTGTTTTTCTTCTATCGATCAGTCATAACCGAAGTATAAACGGAGGAACTGGACAGCTATCTGTCAAGTTTGCGGGGGGTTGGCATAATTTTGGGCGATCTGCACGGCGATCCGGCGTATGTGCTCGCGAATGTGAGGCGGCTCCAACACTTCGACGTCAGCTCCGAAGCTCAGGATGAAGCCATATAACCAGTTGTCTTCCGGGAACGCGACCTGGCTGATATAGTATCCTTGGCCATCCGGAACGACGTTTTCGATGCCGAACCATTCTTCGGCGGTATGCCGTGCCCGTGCATGGAAGCGGAGCGTGAGCCCCGTCTGGTTATCCGGAGCGGTCCATTCCTGCTGCCAGGGTTTGTCCTGCGGCTGAACGGGCCTGCGTTCGAAGCGGCCTTCAGCCAGCGCGACATCCCGCATGCGGACCAGCTTAAACATGCGAAAATCGTCGCGTTCATGGCAGAAGGCATACAGGTACCAGGAATGCCTTTTGAGCACCAGCGTGTGGGGATCGACCGTCCTGTGCGAATGGACGCCCTCTGCGCTGCAATATGTAAACGTGATGGAACGCAGCTGGTCGATGCCTTGCTCGATATGCCGCAATTTCTGCTGCAGTGCCTCAGAGTAAGTCCATGTGGAATAATCCACGATGAACCGGCTCGTATTGGCCTGAAAATCCCCGTTTCGGGATGCCGGCACGATGCTGCTCAGCTTCTCCATCAACAGATCGCGTGCCGTACTGGCATGGGCCGTCGAGACGCTCCGCAGCGCGGTTACGATCGAAGCCAGATCCTGATCGGTGAGCACGTTCCGGTCCAAACGATAACCTTCGGCCAGCCCGATGCCCCCGCTCGCTCCCTGATAGGTTACTACCGGAATGCCTGCCTGGCCCAGCGTATCAATGTCTCGGTAAATCGTACGAACGGACACCTCGAACGTGTCGGCCAAGTCTTTGGCCTGCACCCGGCCCCGATTGATTAACAATACTACGATGGCTAACAGTCGATCCAGTTTCATACATCTTTTCCTTTCCGAAGATTCAATGATCCAGCCAGTTGTGTTATATTGTTGAGCATCACATACATGGAGTGGAGTAAGCAATGAAGCGGATTACGATATTGGTTGCCGACGACGAAGTGGAGATTGCGGACCTGGTGTCCCTGCACCTCCAAAAAGAAGGATACCACACGATCAAGGCGTTCGACGGAAAAAGTGCCATTCAAGCGATTCAGACGCAAACGGTCGATTTGGCCATTTTGGATATCATGATGCCCGGCATGGACGGTTATGAGGTAACTCGCAAAATCCGCGAGCAGCATCATTTGCCGATCATTTTTTTAAGCGCCAAAACATCGGATATGGATAAAATTACGGGACTTGTCATGGGCGGGGATGACTATATGACCAAACCTTTCAATCCAATGGAATTGGTTGCGCGCGTGAACTCACAGCTGCGCCGTTTCCTGCAATTCAGCCAGGCTGCACCCGTCAACCGTTCGGTATTGGAGATGGGCGGGCTGGTCATCATGCCTGATCAGCATCGCGTCACGCTGTATGGCAAAGAGGTTGATTTGACGCCGAAGGAATTCGACATCCTGTATCTGCTCGCCAGCCATCCGAAACAGGTGTTCAGCGCGGAAAGCATCTTTGAGCAAGTTTGGGGCGAAGCCTATTACGAGAGCGGCAACACGGTGATGGTGCATATACGGACATTGCGCAAAAAACTCGGCGAAGAGATGGACAAAAACAAGTTTATCAAAACGATCTGGGGCGTGGGGTACACCTTTAATGAATAATCAAAAAAAACAAAGAAGCTTTCGCACCACGATGATCATGCTGCTCGGCCGGAGCATGCTTGTTTCGGGCGCGATTACCTACGGGGTGTACAAGCTGCTTCAGTGGTATTATTCCGGCGTCCGTGCAGAGGATACGTTGGCCGATTACCGGCGTTTCATGAAAAGCGTGGGGGATATTTATTTTTTCATGATTTTGTTTATCCCGCTGGCGATTCTGTTTTTCTTCTGGTTCACAAGGTCTTACGTCTCCCATTTCAAGGAGATTTCGGAGGGAATACGTCATCTGGCCAATGGCGATTTTCAGCATCGCGTTCGGATTTCGTCCAAGGACGAGCTCGGGGCAATCGCGGAGGACGTGAACTTGGCCAGCCAAAAGCTGCGCGATGCCGTGGAACGCGGCGATTTTGCCGAAAGCAGCAAAGACCAGCTCGTGGTCAATCTGGCGCATGACCTGCGGACTCCGCTGACTTCCATTCTCGGTTATCTGGATCTGTTGATGAAGGATGATCAATTGACGGAGGAGCAGGCCAAACATTATACCTCCATTGCTTTCACCAAATCGCGGCGCTTGGAAAAGCTCATCGACGGGCTGTTCGAGATCACCCGAATGAATTACGGCATGCTGCCGATCAACAAGCAGAGACTGGATCTGAGCGAGCTGCTGCGTCAAATGAACGAAGAGATGTATCCCGTTTTCGAGAAAAATCACTTGACCTCCAGGCTGGACATCGAACCCGATCTGATCGTGCATGGGGACGGAGAAGTGCTGGCCCGCGTATTCGAAAATTTGCTCATGAATGCTGCCCGCCACGGCAGGGACGGATTATACGTAGATATTCGCGGCCGTACGGAAGGCGAGCAGGTGGTCATTCAGGTCGTTAACTATGGGGACAGCATCCACCCCGAAGATTTGCCTCACATTTTCGATATGTATTACAGGGGGGATCGGGCGAGAACGCTGCAGGAGGGCAGTACGGGGCTGGGGCTGTTTATCGCCAGAAATATCGTGGAACAGCATGACGGAGTCATCTCCGTGCATAGCGATGTGATTCACACGGCATTCGAAATTCGCTTGCCTGTTTTAAAGTAAGATCGGCGATTTAAGAAAAACTTTATTTTTGCCGCACTTTTTCTTAAATTGTTTCCACTATTCTTGGTATTACGAGAGAAGGGGGAACAACGTAATGAAAAAGTGGGGCTTTTTGATCGTCCTGATTGCGCTGGGGTATATTTTTCTTCGCTCTTCCGTGGCGATGCCCGACCCGGATCAAACGGGAGTGCCCGTCATGGAGCTGGGAGAAGCCGTGGACGGCTGGAGTGCTCCTGGACGGGAGATAACCCTGGATTTGCGGAACGACGTTTATCAAGGGGACTTGCTGCTCGTGAACAAGGAATATCCGGTACATGCCGAAGGCGTGCGTAAGGATATTGTCCGTTTGGCGGACGAGCGTGACTTGGATCGAGGATACGGGATTCTTGATCGGGACATTCAGCTGTCGCGCAAGGTGGCGGAGGCGTTCCGGCAGATGGTTGAAGCAGCGGGAGAAGAGGGTGTGAGGTATTTCCTGATCAGCAGCGGCTACCGGGGGTTCGATAAACAACAACAACTCTATGAGGAAAAGGGTTCCGATTACGCGCTTCCCGCCGGTCACAGCGAGCATAACCTGGGCCTTTCGCTGGATATCGGCTCGTCGCTGGGTGCGATGAGTGAAGCGCCAGAGGGTGCATGGCTGCAGGAAAACGCGTGGAAATACGGCTTCATTCTGCGGTACCCCAAGGATAAGGTGAACATCACGGGCATTCAATATGAACCATGGCACTTTCGATATGTAGGGCTCCCGCATAGCGCGATCATGCACCACAAAGACCTTGTGCTGGAGCAGTATCTGGAGCTGCTTCGGGAAGAGAAACGGATTGGGGTCGAATTGGATGGCAAACGTTATAGCGTAAGTTATTATCCGGCCACGTCGAATGCCAAAGTGTTCATTCCCGAGAAGGGCGAATATGAGATATCGGGGGATAACATGGATGGCGTCATTGTGACGACCAGCAACGAAGAGCAGTAGAGCCGACATGAACGCAAGGTAAGGAGGTTGCAGAGATGAACGCAAAAGGATGGCACATCAAGATCATATGGGGAGCGGCTCTGTTTCTGTACCTGGTCGTATTGCTGAAACTGATCTTGTTCAAAGGAGGGGCGATCGATTTGAAGCATGTTGCGGTTCAGGTTATGGAGACGGTCAGGCGGCCGGATTTGCTGCACACCCGGTCCATGAATCTGGTACCGTTTCGGCAAATCGCGCAGGAATGGCACCAACTGTCATTGCATCATCCGGCTTCCGCCCTGAATCTGATCGGCAATGTCCTGGCTTTTGTGCCGCTGGGGATTTTCCTTTCTTTTATGCCGGGCGCGAAAAGGCTGTTCACGGCACTGCTCGCTTGCACGTTGCCGCTGCTGCTGAGTTTGGCGTTCGAGGTAACGCAGTTGCTGACAGGCATGGGTGTTTTCGACGTAGACGACCTGATCCTGAACAGCTTCGGCGGGGCGGCAGGTTATATGATTGCCGGAACGCTTGCGGCAATGGGGTCTGTTGTGCTTTCGTTAAGCAAGGTTGATGCCGGTGCGAAGAAATACAAGGAAACATAGGGCGCGATTGGACTTGTCGATACAGCCAAGTCAGACACATAAAAACATTGGGTGCAGGAGTTCGAACCTGTTTTCGGACAAATGGACTCTTGCACATGTTTGAACGATATTTAAATACCAAAAAGAAGCCCATGCTTGCGTTGCGTGAGCTTCTTTTTGGTGCAGGGGACGGATTTCCTGCTACTGCATCGTCATACTACATTGGAGCTGATATGGTTGGCCTTCTGCATAGGTCCGTAAGGTCGGGCTGCGCGAGGGGATGGGTTGTTTTTTCCAGGAGAGAGCAGCTTATATGGCGAAATGGTAGATGCACCGCATGGACGCCACATACTAACGTCAGGTATGAACGCCGATTACGTAACGAACCTGAAGATTGCTTATTGGGGTGAATTGGCAAGCAAATCAGACCTAACGAATCGTAGACACGTTATTTCCTTGAAGTGGTTTGCAGAATGCTGCTTTGACGTGAAATAGGGTGTCTGAGGTTCATTAGACGTGGATGGAAGCAAAATTCGTGTATATAAGGTGTCTGGGTTTCGTTAGAATACGTGGCGGCTGTTAGCGGAACTTTTGCATGAAAGACGGGTATGATCAGAGGTGCGTTTCAACATGATACATATTTATTTTTATCTGCCACCATTAGTAGGATCGTGGACAGAAGGGGAGTGATTGTTAGGAATGGCATCCAAAGGAGAAGCATTGTATTTGGTGGCACAACGTTGCGCCACGAAGATGAGAAATATCATCAGCATTGAACATGAAATTGCGGCAGCTGCGGGAGGTACGCCGGATAAAGAGACGGTGGATCGATTGGAAAATGAAAAAGATCAACTATTGCAATCCTCAACACTTGAAGAGTTAGTGGCCATGAGAACAGTAATGATTGTTGGGGAGTCCGAGAGAGGAAGACGTTTGTTCCCGGGAACGGACAACATCGAAATTATCCATCTGCCGATCGAATTATCAGAACATGAGCTTATGGAAAAATATTCACGCTATCTCGCATTCAAAACGAGGGAAGAGTTGTTTTACGTGCTTTCGCGGCGTACGGATATATCCATTTGTTTCCGAGAGGGCATGGACATATTGAAATTGTGATTACGCCAGATCAGCAGGGGAGGCCGACAAAGTGATCCTGAAAATTATCGTATATGGCATGCATTCGTACTACTATCATGTACCAGAACAATATGCGGAATATATCCCGGATTGGATATCTGAATTTCACAGTTTTCTAAATACCTTGGAATACAAGCATCAGTTCTCTGAGTATACGGAGATGGTTGAAGAGGATGGTAGCATTTCTTTTGCAGGCTTCGTCCGAGTATATGGTGCCGAAGATTTTGTGGACTGGGCAAACGTTGAGAAGATCAATCAAAGAGGTTTATATTCCATAGAAGCTCCACCAAATGATGAGCATGTCGATTGGACCTTTCATTTTTGACTCGTCAAAGAAACATAAATAAGCTCCCCACTTCGTATGGTTGTACGAAATGGGGAGCTTTGTAATATTCATTACAAGCATGAATGTTTTACAGCATTAACCTTTTTTCATCATTTGACGCAGCACCGTTTGCAGGATGCCGCCGTTATGGTAGTAATCCACGTCAACCATGCTGTCGAGACGGGCAATTACGGTGAAGTGGAACTGGGTTCCGTCTTCGCGGGTAACGTTAACCGTCAGTTCTTCTCCTGGTTTCACGTCATTGCTCAGACCTGTGATGTCATATGTCTCACGTCCGTTCAGACCGAGGCTGGACCAGCTTTGGCCTTCCTGGAATTGCAGCGGCATTACGCCCATGCCCACCAGGTTGCTGCGGTGGATACGCTCAAAGCTCTCAGCGATGACGGCTTTGACGCCGAGCAAGAAGGTGCCTTTCGCCGCCCAGTCGCGTGAACTTCCCGTACCGTACTCTTTACCTGCGATAACGATCAGGTTCTGTCCTTCGTCCTGATACTTCATGGAAGCATCGTAGATGGACATTTCCTCATCCGTAGGCAAGTATTTCGTAATACCGCCTTCTGTTCCAGGAGCAACCTGGTTGCGGATTCGGATGTTGGCGAACGTACCACGCATCATGACTTCATGGTTACCACGGCGGGAGCCGTAGGAGTTGAAGTCTTTGCGTTCCACGCCATGGTCTTTCAGATACAGTCCGGCCGGGCTGGATGGAGCGATATTCCCCGCAGGGGAGATGTGGTCCGTCGTTACGGAGTCACCGAGCAATGCCATAACGCGTGCGGAACGGATATCCGAAATGTCGGTCAGCGTATCGCCAAGATTTTGGAAGAACGGCGGGTTCTGGATGTACGTGGAGTTCGGGTCCCACTCGTACAATTCGCCTTCCGGTACGGAGATCCGGTTCCAGCGCTCGTTTGCCGTAAATACGTTCTCGTATTTGCTGCGGAACATATCGGCGTTCAGAGAGCTTGCGATCGCATCCTTGATTTCCTGGGAGCTAGGCCACAGGTCTTTCAGGAAGACCGGCTCGTTGTTTGTGTCATAACCGATCGGATCGGTTTCGAAGTCGATGTTCACCGTTCCGGCCAATGCGTAAGCTACAACAAGCGGCGGCGAAGCCAGATAGTTGGCTTTGACTTGAGCGTGAACGCGTCCTTCGAAGTTACGGTTACCGGACAATACCGCCGCTACCGTCATGTCGTTCTCGGCGATCGCTTCGCTGACTTCGTCCGGAAGCGGACCGGAGTTCCCGATGCAAGTTGCGCAGCCGTATCCGGCAACGTTGAATCCGAGCTTATCGAGGTATTCGATCAGGCCCGCTTTTTCCAGGTACTCCGTTACGACGAGGGAACCTGGCGTCAAGCTGCTTTTTACGTAACCTGGTTTGGTCAGGCCGCGTTCAACCGCTTTTTTCGCCAGCAATCCTGCACCGAGCATAACGCTAGGGTTGGATGTGTTCGTGCAGCTTGTGATCGCCGCGATAACCACCGCACCTGTAGTCAGCTCGCTGGAAGAACCGTCCGGATGTTTCACAGGTACCTTTTGCGCGATCTTCTCTTCGGTCAGGCCATATCCGCCTTTGTCGATCGGCGTGCGGATGATGCTGTTGAAGCCTTCCTTCATTTGAGTCAGCTCAATGCGGTCTTGCGGACGCTTAGGTCCGGCAAGGCTCGGCACGACGGAGGCAAGGTCGAGCTCGATGACATCGGTAAACACAGGATCAGCCGTGCTGTCCGTGCGGAACATGCCTTGAGCTTTGTAGTATGCTTCCACGAGTTCAACCTGTTCGTCGGAACGGCCCGTGCTGCGCAGGTAGTTCAGCGTTTCGCTGTCAACCGGGAAGAAACCGATCGTTGCGCCGTATTCCGGTGCCATGTTGGCTACCGTTGCACGGTCTGCAAGACTGATGTTGGCAAGACCAGGTCCGTAGAACTCGACGAATTTGCCGACAACGCCTTTTTTACGCAGCATTTGCGTTACGGTCAGTGCCAGATCCGTTGCCGTTGCGCCTTCGCTCAGGCTGCCTGTCAGTTTGAACCCGATAACGTCAGGTGTTACAAAGTAGAGCGGTTGGCCCAGCATGCCTGCCTCGGCCTCGATTCCGCCGACACCCCAACCAACAACGCCAAGCCCGTTGATCATGGTGGTGTGGGAATCCGTACCTACGAGGGAGTCAGGGAATACAAGCGTTTCGCCGTCAACCGTTTTCGTTGCAGCTACGGATGCGAGATACTCCAGGTTGACCTGGTGAACGATCCCTGTGGATGGTGGAACGGCACGGAAGTTGTTGAAAGCCGTTTGCGCCCAACGCAGGAAACGGTAACGCTCTTCGTTGCGCTCGAACTCGACTTTAATGTTGTAGTCCAGCGCGTCGTTCGTACCGAAAGCGTCAACCATGACGGAGTGGTCGATGACGAGGTCAACCGGAACGAGCGGGTTGATTTGTTTAGGGTCTCCGCCTGCTTTTTTCACGGTGTCGCGCATGGCTGCAAGATCCACGACCACCGGCACGCCGGTGAAGTCCTGCAGGACGATCCGTGCAGGGATGAAAGGGATTTCCTTATTATTGTCACGGCCTTCTGCCCAGCCGGTCAATTGTTTGACATGGTCTTCGGTAATGGCACGTCCATCGAATTGGCGAACGGCTGCTTCGAGCAGCACTTTAATGGAGAAAGGCAGCTTGGAAAGATCGCCGTGGCCATTTTCCTGAAGAGCATCGAGACTGTAGTAGCGGTAAGATTTGCCTCCGACCTCAAGACTGCGGGCGGCGGAGAAATGATTCTTGGCTGACATACATGTACCTCCTTCAAATGTGCGATGCGATGAAGTTGAACGTTCATTCAGCGGAAACAGGCCTTCATCCATCCATGCTTCCGGTTGGTAGTTTCATTAGATGAAACACAATTTCAAAATCGTAACTTTAGTTCTAAGTATACCGTTTTCACCTCTCCACGTAAAGGGCTTTTTGCCCGCAGCATCAGGTCCGCAAAAAGAATGTATGCGTTTTCCGCATGGAGGCTGGGAGCTTTGCCCATCGATGAATTCGCATTGATCCAAACATACAACGACACGTCCTTTCATATAGATGGAAGAAAGTATGTGTGCAAGCCGGGCGGTGCATATCCCGGAGCAGAACAGCCAAAGGGGGGCTAGGCTTGGAACGCGAATGGAAGAGTGCTTTATATGCTTACGTGAACGAATACAACCGATGCGAGATCGATCACCGTGCCTTGAAAGGCGAGCAGGTCGTGATTGACGCGATATTTAGGGCGGAACGCGAAGAACGCATGGCCAGGCTGGAGGATTGGTATCGGACGCGCCGTGCCGTTCCTCTTCGCGGCGAAACCAGCGCCAAACTGGTGCGCACGGTGTCCGAGAGCCCGGAGGAGTCCGTGGTGGATGTGCAGCTGTACGTCAGGCTGTTTTATGCCAAAGAAGGCATTACCCATCGGGATGAACGGATCGAAAGGGAGAGGCTGACCTTTCAGCGGCATAACGGCAAGTGGGTAATTGCCCGCGTCGAACGGGAAGTTTCGGAACGCCATCCTGTCGGGGACAAGGTACCCTACCATCATGCCGATTTGCAGTCGCTCAATCTCCCCTTATTGAATCGGGAGGTGCTGGGACAAGGCAGAGGGGGCGTAACCAAACAGCGGGAGTATCGGAGGGATCTGGCCGTAGCCTATGCCGACCAATGGTGGAATTCAATCAATCCGGCTTATGAAGAGTTCGAGGTGGACTGCACCAATTATGTGTCCCAATGTCTCTTTGCAGGGGGAGCACCCATCAACTATACTGGTAAAAGGGAATCGGGCTGGTGGTATAAGGGCTATGTCAACGGCTCGGAAATGTGGAGCTACAGTTGGACGGTATCGAACGCTTTGGAACGATATTTGACCCATAGCACGCGGGGGTTGACCGCAACGGTGGTCGAACGTCCCGAACAGCTGCAGCTCGGGGACGTCGTCCTTTATGATTGGGACGGCGACGGCCGTTACCAGCACAGCACCATCGTCACCGCATTTGACGCGGGCGGCATGCCGCTGGTCAATGCGCATACGGTTGCCAGCCGCCACCGTTTCTGGGATTACCGGGATTCCTACGCCTGGACCGAACGCACGACGTATCGGCTTTTCCATATTGACAGCGTATTTTAAGCAGGGAAAAGATGCTGCGGATGCGGTGACGGAAACATCCAGGTCCGTTTAAAATATCTATTAGAATAACAACGATGCAGGGAATGCAAACTTAACGCATCGCGCACAGACAATCGGAGGTTACGCATGAGCATGGATAAATTGACAGTTGGCGTCGTTTACGGCGGAAAATCGGGAGAGCACGAGGTTTCGCTGCAGACGGCGTTTGCTGTAACGAACGCGTTTGATTATGAAAAATACGAGTTGGTTCCTTTCTATATTTCGAAGCAGGGATCATGGAAAAAAGGACCGGTGATGCACGCGCCTTTCAAACAAATCGAGGATCTGAAGCTGGAGGAGGCTGCGGGAGGAACGAAAGAAGCGCTGAACGCGCTGTTCGGACGCCTTTACGGAGGAGATGAGACTATAGACGTCATGTTCCCGCTGCTTCACGGAACGTATGGCGAAGACGGCACGATCCAGGGCATGTTCGAAATGGCAGATATGCCTTATGTGGGGGCTGGCGTGCTCGCTTCGGCGGGCGGCATGGACAAAGTGGTCATGAAAAAGCTGTTTGCGCAAGCCGGCATTGACCAATGTGCCTTTACCTATTTTAATGCAACGCAATGGAAACAGTCCGAGCATGAGATGATGCTGCAGGTCGAAGACCAGCTGGGTTATCCGTGCTTCGTCAAACCGGCGAACCTGGGTTCCAGCGTGGGCATCTCCAAAGCGCGCAGCCGCGATGAGCTGAAACAGGCGGTCGAACTTGCGCTGCGTTATGATACCAAAGTGGTGATCGAAGAGTTCGTCGATGCGCGCGAGGTAGAAGTCAGCGTGCTCGGAAATGACGAACCGATGGCATCCGTGCCAGGGGAAATCGTCTCTTCCGGCGAATATTATGACTATGCCGCCAAATACATCGACGGACAATCGCAGATGCTGATCCCGGCTCCGCTGGATCCGGAAGCTGCCGATCGTGTCCGCGAAGCGGCACTGCAGGCGTTCCGCGCCATCGAAGGCAGCGGCATCACCCGCGCGGACTTTTTCATCCGCCGATCGGACGGGGCGCTGCTGATCAATGAAGTCAACACCATGCCCGGATTCACGCCGTATAGCATGTATCCACTGTTATGGCGGGAGACCGGCGTTTCCTATGCCGAGCTGCTGGACCGCATGATCGAGCTTGCCCTTGAACGTTACAAGAACAGACAGGCGCTCCAATTCGAGAGCGGCGTGAACGCATAACCTCAACCGAAAAGGAGAAATGTGGGATGGGCTTCCAGACAGAATTCAATTCCGTATGCAAATTCAAAAGCGAGCAGGAGCTGTTCGAGCTGCTGGAATACGGCCGCGGCAAAATGGTGAAGCAGGGCTTCCGGGTATTTCCCACCGGACAGAAGGTCATCGCCTATACCCCCGATAACGTGGCCGTAGCCATCGTCAAAATTTTGGCTTCCATTGCCGAAATCAACTTTCAGGGCCAGGAAGTGACGGAAGTCGAAATGCAGCTGATCCGCAAACTGACCGAAGAGGAATCGCGTATCCAGACGGCCCTTGCCGACGAGATGTTTTTCGGGGAGCACGCTCAGGACTAGCCGCAGATGAACTCCGTTTTTTCATCACCGGAAAAGGGAGAGATTAGCGTCCTCGTTTTAGGGTAAAACTTGGAGGTATACAGAGGAGGCATTGACGGCCTTCCATACCATTGAGTTATTTACCCCTGAACGAGAGGAAGGACGCTGCATGCTTGTACGTTTTGGATATGTGGCCATGTCCGTCATCGTCGAGAATGCGTCCCCTTCCCGCACGATGACGATGGCCAGCTTCAACAAAATCGGGGACCGGGAAGCAGCGATACGCAAACTGGAGCGCATTGCGGCCGAGAACCTTCACAATACGCTGCGTTTGCTCAGACACAACAAGGCAAGCCGTATTCATGTTTACCGTTTCTCCTCCAAGCTGATCCCGCTGGCCACCCATGAGGATTTGAGCGACTGGGACCCGTTTCCGGCGCTGACGCATGAGTTCTCTGCCATTGGAGAGTTTGTGAAGGAGAACGGCATGCGCGTATCCTTTCATCCGGATCATTTTACGGTGCTGAGCACGCCGCGCAAGGAAGTGCTTCGCAACTCCGTTCGCGATCTGCGCCATCATGTTCGGATGTTTGAGGCCATGGGATTGGATGCAACCGCCAAAAACAACATCCATATCGGCGGCGCTTATGGGGACAAACTTGCGTCGGCCGAGCGCTTTAAGCAGCATTTCATGGAGTTGGACCCGGACATCCGGCAGAGGATCACGCTTGAGAACGACGATAAAACGTTCAATGCTCCCGAGACGCTTGCCGTTTGCCAAACGCTGGGCGTACCTATGGTGCTCGACATTCATCATCAATGGGTGAACAACCAGGGCGAGAAGCCTTGGGAGCTGTGGCCAGGCGTGTTGGAGACATGGCAGACGCCGCTGGCCCAAGCAGATGCCCCGGCGGACCGGCCTTTGCCTCCCAAAATCCACGTCTCGAGTCCCAAGAGCGAGAAGGACCCTCGCGGCCATGCCGATGGCGTGGAGTTGGATCCTTTGCTGACGTTTTTGCGCCATATTGCCGCACATACCCCTGCCCTTGACGTCATGATTGAAGCCAAACGCAAGGATGAAGCGCTGCTTCAACTGATGCAGAAGCTGGCAGCCCTTCAGGAAGAGGGGATCGAGTGGGTGGACGAGTCTACCGTCATCATACGTCCATAACGCGAAAAGAGGCCTGGGCGGCAAGAAACTTTGCGAACTGCGGGGCGTATACTTTTAACAAGACTATTATAGGTTTGCAGATTGATATAGAAAGTAGAGTGAACGCTTTGAATGAGAAGGAAAAAACGCCTTATGTCGTGACAAGCAAGAGCTATACTGCCGTGGCGATCAACGCCGCATCCAAGGCCGGAGAATGGATCAAGAGCCGTCTTGGCACGGTTGCCGAGCCTGGCACCAAATATTCACCGCAGGACTTGGTGACAGAGGTGGATAAAGGCGCAGAGCAGATGATTCGCCGGCTGATCCTGACGCACTTTCCCGATCATGCCATCTTGGGCGAGGAAGGTGTTGAACCGGGACCGGAGGCTTCGGCCAAAGCATTGAAAGAAGCGCAGGAGGAAGAATACCTGTGGATCGTCGACCCGGTGGACGGCACGACCAATTTCGTGCATGGTTTCCCGTTCTATTCGGTATCCATCGCCTTGGCCCATCGCGGAGAAGTGATCGTGGGAGTGATCTATGATCCCTCCCGTGACGAAATGTTCGTGGCGGAAAAAGGAAAAGGAGCCTACGTTCACGGTAACCGCATGAAAGTGTCGAATGAGCAGAACCTGGCCCAAAGTCTGATTGCCGTCGGCTTCCCAGCAGATCCTACATTTGCGCTGCCGCTGAACATGGCGGCAGTGCAGGCTCTTGCGCCTCAGGTACGCAACCTGCGCGCCGGCGGATCGGCCGCCCTGCATTTGGCATACGTTGCTGCAGGTCGTCTCAGCGCGTACACCGAAGTGGGGCTGAAACCGTGGGACATCGCGGCGGGGGCACTGCTCGTGGAAGAGTCCGGCGGCCGTGTGAGCGACACGATCGGAACGCCGTACCAGTTGTCCGTGAGTCATGTCGTGGCCAGCAATGGCGCCATTCACGATGCATTGACCGACGTGCTGAAGAAAGCACGCGCCACCGGTTTGGAATAATTAGACCGAATAAGAGAAAGGAGCGAAGAGCCATGGATGAATCCAAGGAGCTGGAGCAGCGATTGCGCGAGATGTTAACCGAAGGGGAGATGGAGGATTCCGACGATACGCGTGAGCGCGAGCGTCAGGTGCTTCCTCCCAAATATGAGGTTCGCATTCAGTTGGAACATGATCCGATCGTGGAAGAAACGTTGAAATATCGGAGCATTGCACGCGAAGTGGATGACCGCTACGATCGTTACCTGGAACGTGCGGATGGCAGCAAACGAAATTCCGCTCATAAAACCACATCGGGGGAGCCCAAGAAGGGTTCTTGAGCCTGGTTCAAATGAAGCAACATGAAGGACAGACTTTCTCTTATGGGAAAGTCTGTTCTTTGGCGTGTTAAGCTTTTGGCGACAGGACTATTAAATAATGATAGAATCGATATATTGGAAAATGGGGCCATGATGGCCTCAACCTGGCACGTCTTTATTCTGAAAAGGAGTGGGATCCGAGAATGAAACATACACGTACATGGAGATACACGGCCGCCGGTATTACAGCGAGCATGCTGGCAGGGGTGCTGCTCTTCTCCTCTTCTTCCGCACCGGCATACGCTGCCGCTGCCAATGGGAACGGGAATGCATCCGGGCAGGCAGTAAGCGCAAAAAGCAGCACCGCTGCGGTCGCAGAACCTTTCCGCATCGTCACATTAGGGGATTCCATTACGGTAGGGTACGAACCTAATTTGAAAGACCTTCCATACGGTTACGTGGAACGTCTGCAAGAGCAAGGGTTGCTTCACGGACGTACGCAGACCGACAATTTTGGCATTGCCGGACTGAAGAGCACTGGACTGAAAAACTTCGTCTCCGCGATTCGCACTGGCCAAGCGATCTCTTCGGAGGCGATTCAACCGAGCTTGGCTGATCCGCGCGCAGGACAGATCGGAGCCAACGTTTCTGCCATTCGCGAGAGTCTGGCACAAGCGGATCTCGTGGCCATTACGATTGGCGGCAACGACGTTTCCGAGCTGCTCGGAACGGCGGATAAGCTGGACAACGAGGAATTGGAAGCCAGAGTGAAGGAACTGCTTGCCGCGTATACCAGCAATGTGAATGCGGTAATTCAGGATATCCATACGCTTAACCCGGATGTTCGCATCGTAATCGCGGATCAGTATCAGCCGATGCCCGAAATCGGGGGCAAAGCGTTGTATGCCAAACTGATGGAGGCGGCTGCCGGTTTTACGACGACCATTGATGGGATTGCGGCCCAATCCGTCAGCGATGGCATCGATGTCAAGGTGGCTCACGTCGCGAAGGAATTCGTCGGCGGTGAAGGCACGATGACACATATGATCAAAGATCGCGATTTCCATCCGAACCAGTTTGGCTATGAAGCCATTGCCAAGGTGTTCGCCGAAACGATCTGGGGCGATTACACCAAGCTGACCGCCCCGACGTCGGGTCAACCGATGAACATTATCGTGAGCGGCAAACTGCTGGATACCCCGTACAAACCGATCAATCGCGACGGCAAAAACTATGTGGCGATCCAGGATATTGTGAATGCCGTGGGAGCCGCTACCGTGTGGGACAACAAAACGTCAACCGCAACGATTACATATGGCGAACGTAAGGTGGCCGTAAAAATCGGCGCGAGCACCGTTCAGGTTAACGGAGCGGCCGTTGCGGTGGATACGCCTGCATTCCTGAACAAGGTAGGCAAGGAGTCCAAAACGTACGTGCCGCTGGCGATGGTTGCCGAAGGTCTTGGTTTTGACGTGCAATACGTAGCGAAGTTGAAAACGGTATTTGTGAACCCATAATCGGCCTCAGAGCAGGAAAATCCATGTTGATCTTAGAATCGACATGGATTTTTTGCTGTTGGTCTATTTTTCGACCACACAGAGAATAACGCGTTTTTGTACGCCAGACTCAAAAAGTTGATTATTTATGTCTTGTCATTCGCTCATGGATGTGTAAATATGAAAATAAATTACAGTAAAGCGGAAAACATGCCAGATCACTGCACCCTTCTCCAATCAAAGGAGCGCTTTGAATGAGACAAATGAAGAACGCTTTCACGGCACTGCCCATTCACCACAAAACGATTCTTCTCATCGGATGTTTGATGCTGGTCAGCTTCACCTTCTATGTATCCGTCCTGAGTTACGTATTCAACATTTATGACCGCCAGATCTACGAGAAATCGTCCCAGGTCCTGAACATGTCTTCGGTGGGGATCGAAAACCAGCTGCGCGAAATCGCAAATCTGTCCTTCAAAGTGATGTCGGATGAACAACTGCAGCAGTACCTTCTGCAACTGGACAAGGCGGATACCGTGTATGCCCGAAATACGCTGCGCAAAAAAATTACGAACCGGCTCGTCGCGTATGCGGGTTCGGAGAAATACGTCTATTCCATGCTGTTTATCGATAACGACAACAATATCATGGCGGCAGGAAACCGGGAGGGCATCTCCAAAGATATGCAAACGGAGCTTGTCAGCCTTGGGGACAAACACGCCGGCTCCAATGCCTGGTACACGGGGGGAGATCGCCAGGCGAGACTGCTGTCCGTACGACAGGTGAAGTCATTCACCGGCGGGTTTACGCTGGAGAAGCTGGGCACCCTGATCATTCGCGTGCGGTTGGACCGGATCGTGCAGGACCAGATGCAGCACCCGGCCGAAGACTCGCAGCTCATGATCACGGATGGCAAAGAGGCCATATATCCGACGGAATCCACGGTGAGCGAGGAAGAAATCGCCGCCGAGCTTAACCGCACGCAGCCCTACGGCATTGCGACGTTCGAGCAGGGAAGGCATTTTGTGGCCCGCGCGAACTCTTCCTATACGAACTGGGTGTATTTGTACATGACCCCGTACGATCAGATGTTCAAGCAGATCCAATTTATTAAACAGCTGGTTACCGTCATTTTTATCGTGATTATGCTGACCGCATTGTTGGTCGGCGCAAAATTTTCCCGAAGCATTACCCAACCGATCGCCCAGCTGATCAAAAAAATGCGGAACATCGAAAAAGGCGATCTGGATAAACTGGAGGAAGCCGCTCTGGGAAACGTCCCCTTGTCGCCTCAGAACGAGGTCGGGCTTCTGCACCGAACGTTCAAAATGATGCTGCAGCGCATCCGGGAACTGATCGAGGAGAATTATGCGAAGCAGCTGGTCATTCGCGAAACGGAATTGAAAGCGCTTCAGGCGCAGATCAATCCCCATTTTTTGTACAACACGCTGGAGTCCATCAACTGGATGGCAAAGGTGCAGAAACAGACGCAAATTTCCGAAATGGTCGAAGCGCTCGGCTTTTTGCTGCGCAGCTCGGTCAACATGTCGGAGAAGTGGATTGCCCTGGAGAAGGAGCTGGACATCGTTCGCAGCTACGTGACGATCCAGCAAACACGATTTGAGGAAAGACTCGATTTCGACATGGATATTGCACCGGAGGTGACCACGGCCCGGATCCCGAAGCTGACGCTGCAGCCACTGGTGGAAAACGCGATCCATTATGCGCTTGAGCCGAGCATTGATCCATGCCAAATCCGGATCAGGGCCAAGGCTGAAGGGGATAAGGTCGTGATCGAGGTGCAGGATGACGGACCAGGCATGACGCCGGAATTCATGGAACGGCTGCAGGAAGGACGAATCAAAACGAGAGGGCAGGGCATCGGATTATCCAACATTCAGGAACGGATCAGGCTGACCTTCGGGGACGAAGGCGAGATGATCGTGAGCAGCAGACCCGGCTCGGGAACCGTAGTATCGATCAGAATACCTTGGATCAGGGAGGACGATGACGATGTACAAAGTGATGCTCGTAGATGATGAACGCGTAATTCTGGAAGGCATTTCCCAGGTCGTGGACTGGGCTGCGGCCGGTACGGAGCTGGTGGGTACCGCCAGGAACGGAGTGGAGGCATTGGACAAAATCGGTCGATCCCAACCGGATATCGTCATTACGGACATTTCGATGCCGGGACTGGACGGTCTTGGACTGATTGAGAAGGCAGCAGAGGAGTATCCAGGGGTCAGATTCATTATGCTGTCAGGATACAAAGAATTTGAATATGCGCGCAAAGCGATGCAGTTCGGGGTGAAGCACTACCTGCTAAAGCCCTGCAACGAAAATCAAATCCATGATGCATTGACAGAGCTTCTCCAGGAGCATCAAGACGCCCGGGCCAAGGAGCATGTGGCCGGCCAGATGGAGCAGCGTCTGCAGCGCGTGCTGCCGCATGTGAAAGAGCAGTTTCTGCTGGAATTCATGACCAACCGCACTTATGGCCCGGTGGATCTGGAATATTATCAGGAGCTGTTCAATCTGAAGCTGGAAGACCAGCAAGTAAGGCTGCTGCTGTTCCGGATTGTGGATGAGCATGATTATAGCCATCTGTTCGCGATTAAAAACATCGCCAGCGACCTGCTGCCTCACGCACAGCTCAGCACAACGATTGAAGGCAAGCTGCTTCTGCTCCTGAAAGACTCCGAGGGACTGGAGGCATTGAAGGACAGCATCGAAGAAGTGCGTGCCGCCTTCAAAAGGTTATACAAATTGGAAGTGACAGCTGCGCTCAGCGGGGCCGATCGCATGATCGAGTCCCGCCGCCTGTTCCGCGAAGCGCTGCAATGCCTGAATCATCGCTTTTTTCTGGGGGAAGGCAAGCTGATTACGACGGATGATCTGCATTTGGCCGGTGAAGGCGATGGTCTGCACGTCGAACAGGATGCGGATCGATTGTGCCAACTGATCAAGTCGGGCCATACCGAGGAAGTCCAGGCCGAGGTGGAGCGTCTGTTTGAACTGCTGGCCGGTCGCCAGCTCGAAATCGGCGTCACCCGATCTTACGTGCTGCAGCTGTATTCGGCCATGATCCATGTGTGCCCGCCGGAGGAAGCTGCAGAGTTTACCCAGCGCATGGCATCCTTGCCCGAAGTGGATACATTGCCCGGCCTGAAAGGGTTTGTAGCCGAAAGCGCGGCCAGGCTGACGAACGGTTATTATAAAAACCATATCTGCCGCCAATCCTCTGCCGTGGAAAAAATGATGGATATCGTAGACCGCCACTTCGGCGAAGCTGATCTGTCCCTGAACGGGGTGGCGCATCAGATGCTCTACATGAACCCGGATTATTTGGGCAAAATTTTCAAAAAAGTGACCGGAGAGAATTTCTCCAACTATGTGAACCGTTTGCGGATTGAACGGGCATGCGACCATATCCGCCGGGGCGGAGATGTGAAAGTATTCGAGCTGGCCGAACTGTTCGGCTTTGGCGGCAACTCGCAATATTTCAGTCAAGTGTTCAAAAAATGGACCGGCATGACTCCGACGGAATTTCGGAGAACTTGCATCTAACACGAGGCCAGCAAACGAATGTAGGCCATTTGTGGGAGGACGGACAGCTCCGGAGGGAGCCGGACGTCCTCCTCTGTTTTTTGAACCAACAAGACGGTTTTGTGTATTCAACTCTGTTCGTACTTTTGGGAAAATGACTTTATCAAGTTGGTGAAAGCGTTATCAGATTGAGCGGGGTAACCGATTCACCTCATACAATTCAACACAAAAGGGGAGATTGGCATGGTGAAAAAGGCAATATTCCTGATGATGGCTGCGCTGCTTGTATTTACGGCTGCATGCAGCTCCGAAGGGGGAAGCTCATCGGGCGGCGCGTCTTCGGACGGCTCGGTGAACCTTCGAATCGCTTGGTGGGGCTCGGATGCGCGTCACGAATATACGCAGAAGGTCATTGACCTGTACAAAGAAAAAAATCCGAACGTCAAAATCGACGTGGAATACGCCTCGTTCGACGACTATTGGAAAAAGCTCGCTCCACAGGCTGCCGCAAATCAGCTGCCTGACATCGTACAGATGGACATTTCCTACATCAGCCAGTACGCGCAGAACGGACAGCTCGAAGATCTGGCCCCATACCTGGGCAACCAGATCAAAGTCGATGACGTTTCCGAAAACGTAATCAGTACGGGAGTTATCAACGGCAAGCAATATGGCGTGCCAGCGGGCGTGAACGTATTGGGCTTCCAATACGACCCGGCCTTGTTGAAAAAAGCGGGCGTAGATGCCCTGCCTGAAAACATGACGTGGCAGTCGTATGAAGAGCTTGGTAAACAAGTTGCGGCCAAAGGCATGTATCTGGACGGCGGCGTGGCGCCGGACATTTTCTTCCACTACTTCCTGCGTACCAAAGGGCTGTCCCTCTATAACGCCGAAGGAACCGGCCTTGGTTACGATGACGACAAACTGTTCGTGGAATTTTTCGGATTGATGCGCCGCATGATCGAGCAAAAGGCTGCGCCTTCGCCGGACATCGCGAACCAAACGAAAGGCATTATCGAGGAATCCGACCTGGTTAAAGGTACGGGCATCGGTATTTGGCAATGGTCCAACCAGTTCGTGGCGGTGCAGCAGGTCGCGAACCGTCCGCTGGAATTCGCGCCTATGCCGGGGCCAGACATGGAGAAAGGGCTTTACATGCAGCCAAGTATGTACTGGGCAGTAACGTCCAACTCCAAAGTGAAGGAAGAAGCAGCCAAATTCATTGATTTCTGGGTGAACGACGTTGAGGCCAACAAGCTGATCAAAGGGGAACGTGGTGTGCCGATTTCCGGCAACATCAAGGAAGCGATCGCTTCCGAGCTGAGCGAGCCGACGAAACAAGTATTCGACTTCGTGGCCGCGATGGAACCGAAGGCTTCTCCGATGAGTCCCCCGCCGCCGGTCGGATCGCCTGAAGTGATTGCTTCCCTTGCTGACGTTGTCGAGGAACTGAACTTCGGCAGAATTACGCCGGAGCAGGCAGCGCAGACGTTCCGCAGCAACGCAGAGTCCATTTTGGCCAACAACAAGAAGTAGTTGAACGATGTTTTGCCCGCACCCATCGCGGGGAGGATGGAATCGAAGGCTGCCCGCGAACCGCGGGGGCCTTTGCCCGTCCCGTCCCAGTCGAGATTGAGATGCAGATGGGGACGGCAGGCAATCCATAAAGGAGGTTTGTTACGTTGAAGCGGTATACGTCGTTGCGCAATAACTTGACCGGATACGCGTTCATTAGCCCGTTCATTATCGGCTTTTTGGGCTTTACGCTGATTCCGATGTTCGTATCCCTGTACATGTCGTTTACGAGTTACAACCTGTTTACCTCTCCGCGCTGGATCGGCATGGACAATTTCACTAAGATGTTTTTCGATGACCCGAAATACTGGAACTCAGTGAAGGTCACCTTCCTGTACGTGTTCATCGGCGTGCCGCTGAGGTTGATATTTGCCCTCTTCGTGGCGATGATCCTGAATACGGGTTCCCGCATGGTCGGCACATACCGAACGTTGTATTATCTTCCTTCCATTATCGGGGGAAGCGTGGCCGTGTCCATCATGTGGCGCAACATTTACAGCAACGAGGGTGTCATTAACAGCGCATTGACGGCAATCGGGATCGGACCGATCAGTTGGTTTGGCGATCCGAATGCGGCGCTTGTGATGCTGATCTCCCTGTCCGTTTGGCAGTTTGGTTCCTCGATGCTGATCTTCCTGGCTGGATTGAAAAATATCTCGCCGGAGATGTACGAAGCAGCAAGCGTGGATGGGGCTAACCCCGTCAGAAAGTTTTTCCGGATTACGCTTCCGCTTCTGAGTCCCATCATCCTGTTCAACATGATCATGCAAACGATCAGCGCGTTTATGACGTTTGTGCCTGCATATATCATTTCCAAAGGCGAAGGCGGCCCGATGGACGGCACGATGCTGTACTCGCTGTATCTGTTCCGCCAGGCGTTCATGTTCAACAATATGGGATACGCTTCGGCCATGGCCTGGATGATGCTGCTCATGATCGGTGTACTGACGGCAATCCTGTTCATCACATCCAAGTATTGGGTCTTCTATGAGACCGAGGGAGGGAAGAAGTAACGATGGTATGGAGAAAAGTAAAGTGGCCGGTATATCACGTATTCGTTGCTGCCCTCGCCCTGTTGATGCTGTACCCGGTGCTGTGGATGCTGTTCAGTTCCTTCAAGGAAAGCCGCACGATCTTCGTGACCGCCGAATCATTGTTCCCGACCGAATGGATCTGGAGCAACTACGCGGACGGCTGGAAGGGAACGGCAGGCAGACCATTCATGCACTATATCACGAACTCGCTCGTTATCGTGGTGATCTCCACGATCGGTGCGGTGTTGTCGTCATCACTTATCGCTTTCGGATTCGCAAGGCTGAACTTCAGAGGCCGGGGCTTCTGGTTCGGAATCATGATGTTAACCTTGATGCTGCCGCATGACGTCGTGCTCGTGCCGCAATACATCATTTTCACGAAACTCGGTTGGCTGAACACGATTTTGCCGATCGTTGTCCCTACCTTTTTCGGGATGCCGTTCTTCATCTTCCTCATGGTACAGTTCATCCGCACCATTCCGAAGGAATTGGACGAAGCAGCCACGATTGACGGTTGCGGCAAGTTCAGGCTGTATTTGCAGATCATCATGCCATTGATCAAATCCTCGCTGGCAACCGCGGCGATCTTCTCCTTCTACTGGAGATGGGAAGACCTGCTCGGACCGGTGCTGTACCTGAATTCGCCGGATAAATACACGGTGTCGATGGCGCTCAAAATGTTCCTGGACAGCGAATCCGCCTCTAACTGGGGAGCGATGTTCGCCATGTCGATCGTCAGTCTGGTTCCGGTCGTTGCCGTATTTTTCATTTTCCAGAAACAGATTGTGCAGGGAATGAGCACCAGCGGGTTGAAAGGATAATGGTGAAAACGCAACCAATTTGATCAGAGGAGGTTGTTGCCATTGAATCAAACCGGAAGTGGCCAGAACGCTGCTGTGGCGACAGCGGCAGAAGGCGACAGCGGAAGGTCTGCCAGCTGGAAGTTCAACTTCGGCCCGGGTGCCGGTGTTAACGGGTATGTCAACGTTCGCGGCGATGCCCTGTATTCGGAAAAGGTAGGGTATGGCTTCGAACCGGGTTCGCTCGTTTACGAGAAGCGGCGAGTGCTGGAGAACGGGATAGGGACCGGTGGAGGACAAGGCACGGCAGGCCAACAGGCCGAGCTTCGTTCAGGCTTCTGCATCCCGCTCAAAGCCTCGTTTCTGGTGGATGTGCCGGATGGTACTTATCAGGTGCTATTGTTAACCGGGGATGCTGCCACGGAGACGATGACGAGGGTGAAAGCAGGAGAAGGCCGATTGATGCTGCCGACTGTTCGCACATTGTCCGGACAGTGCCAGGAGCTGCGCTTCTCCGTCGTTGTACGCGGCGGGCAGCTAAGGCTTTCATTTTCAGGTCCGGCTCCGCGTCTCAATGCATTGGAAATTACGCGGGCCGATCAGACGATGACGGTATTTCTGGCGGGGGATTCCACCGTCACGGACCAGCAGGAGAGCGGGTATCCGTATTGCGGATGGGGCCAATTGCTGCCCGCGCAGTTCAAGCATGACGTAGCCGTCGACAACCATGCCCATTCGGGGCGCAGCTCGCGCAGCTTTATCGACGAAGGGCGTTTGGACGCCATCCTTGAAAAGATCAAACCCAGCGATTTTCTGTTCATCCAATTCGGACATAACGATGAAAAGCCGGACCCCGCGCGGGGAACCGAACCTTTCACGACGTATAAGCAGTATTTGAAAAAGTACATCGATGCCGCACATGCGGCTCATGCCATCCCCGTACTCATTACGCCTGTTCATCGGCGCTACTTCGGGGAAGACGGGAAGCTTACCGATACGCATGGCGATTATATCGTAGCCGTACGGGAACTGGCGGCGGAGGAAAACGTGCCACTGATCGATCTCGCTGAGCGAAGCCGGATATTGTTCGAGCAGGCGGGCGTGGAGGGCAGCAAAGATGACTTTATGTGGGTGCTGCCCGGCGAGTATTTGAATTTCCCTGGAGGCGTAGAGGATAACACGCATTTTCAGGAACGCGGGGCGCAACGTCTTGCGCAGCAGGTGGCGGAAGCCATTCGCGAGCTCCGTTTGCAGCCGCTGCAGATGTATTTGCGGTAAACAAACGTTAGCTTAACCAGCCCAAAGGAGGCAGACCAAATCATGACAGATCATGCAGGGACGGCAGTTCATGACGCGAAGGGGCATGTGTTTTGGGTCATTCCCGATGGTTATATTCCGCCGGAGAGCAGCGGCTCGCTCGAAAGCCACGAGAGCATTTGCGTGCTGAATACGGGAAGCAAGGATGCAGAGCTGGAGATCACCATTTTTTTTGAAGATCGCGAGCCTCTGGAACACATCAAAGCCGTCGTCCCGGGACGACGAACCAAACATATTCGCACGGCTTCCCTTCAAGCGAACGACCAAACCATTCCGGCAGGCGTGCCCTATGCCATTACGGTATCCAGCACCGTGCCGATTATCGTGCAGTACAGCCGGTTGGATACAACGCAATCCGAATTGGCATTGATGAGCGTTGTTGCCTTTCCGATTGCATAAGCAGATTATCCCTGATGTACGAAGAAGGTTCCCATTCCGGATTTCCGGACAGGAACCTTCTTTTGCTTTCAGGAGGAGTTGTACTTGTACGTGCTCGCATTCATAATGTTTACCTGCACTTCAACCTTTCCCAATTTAAAATCGGTAACGGGATTTGCCCGGTTTCGGGCATGCTTCTTCCACAATTCCGGATTGTGGCGGTATAGATGCTCGGCTAGGCCGTAAGCGTCTACGTGGCGGGATTGGGCGATCTTGAATGTATGGCGGATATCCTTTTGAATTTGCTGCGCAGCGAGCCGTTCCATTTCCCGAACGGAGCTTGGCTTCCCGTGATCTTCGATGATCGATCCGTTCACTAAAGTGGTAAGGTCAAAACGAATACCGTTCCCTTCCGGTACTGCTTTGACGATCGTGCGCGGATCGCGAAGCGAAAGCGAGAGGAGCGGTACTTTTTTGTCCTCGGCATATACGTATAAAGGGTACTGGTAGACTTTCCCGTATTTGACGTATCGGGCACCGAAAGCGTGCTGTTCCTCGATCCTTCCCTGATTATGTCCGCCTGAAACGACATAGAATCCATCCGTCTGAATCAGCGGAGGTTTTCGTTCTCCTTGGACCCATGTCGTATTCACGGAGGTGATCGAGGGAACGAGAATCGTTGAGGCAGGCTCGCGGAATCCGTCCAAAAGCTGGTGCAATCGTATAGGCTCAAAGGAAGAGTACTGCTTGTACAGCTTCATCGGCTCAAACAATTCGATGGTCTGCATGGACTGGTTCAAGAGAGCAGAGGGCGATAACACTTTGTTTATCTCTTCCTTTGTTCCATAAATCCATGGTGTATACCGTAACTGGCCCGAATGCAGCAGCGTGTCGAAAATATCGGTCAGTTTGCTGTTCAGTGCGTTCTCGCTCAGCACGATTGCTTTGACATGCGTCCATAATGTTTGCTGCTGCGAACTCCGATAGAGATCGTTGATAGCCATATTCAGCGTTGTTCCTTTGCCTTGCCCGATCCAGATTTCGCTATCCTCCCGCTGGCTTGGTCCCTCCTGCTTGGCTATGCTCGAAAAATCTATGACTTGTGCATATGCGATATAGTGATCCTCTGTATAATCGATACCGAGGGCCGTAATGAAATTGATGCTCTGCACTTCCTTGGAATCCCAGCATCCGGATAATGGAAGGACTGCTGCACATAGAAGTACCAGAACAAGCACTTTAGATTTCAAAGGTTCGAAGCGGTTTATGAAACGGAGCTGCGGCTGCATCATGAAGAATCCTCTCCTGTACGCGTCGAGTCCTGCGTACGCAGGGCAGCCGGGCGGTTTACCCGGTCTTTGGAAGGCAGCATCGACACCGATTGCGTGAAATCTCCCGGGATGTAAGGAGAGACCGGGGATAGATAGGCAACGCCGTAACATTCCAACGAAGCGAGATGGACAAGCAGCACAAATAATCCGATCATGAAACCGTACAGGCCAAGAGTGGTGGAAAAGAGGAGCAAAAAAATGCGAACTTGGGACGTTACCCCGCTCAGCACCGTATTCACCAGAATGTAACTGGAGATGACCGATATCGCCACCGTGACGATAATGGTGGGGGAAGTAATTCCGGCGCGGATCGCGGCATCCCCGATAATCAGCCCCCCGACGACGCTGACCGTTTGCCCAAGGGCTCTGGGGAGCCTTCGGCCGGCTTCATTGAACAGTTCGAACATAAATATCATCAAAAATGCCTCCAGCGTGACAGGCAAGGGCAGGCCCATCCGCGTACCCGCGATGGTTGCCAGCAGCGGCAGGGGAACCTGCTCCAGATTAAAGCTGGTCAGCCCGATATAAAACGACGGAAAAAAACAGGCAATCAGCAGTCCGGCGATCCGCAAAATCCGCTCAAACGTCACGATAAAAAAAGGAGTGCTCTCATCCTCAGGGGATTTAAGCTGGTTAAAGAGAGTGGTCGGTGCGATGGTGGCGACCGGGGAGCCATCGAACATTACAGCAAACCGGCCGTTGAGCAGCGAGCTGACCACGTAATCGGGCCGCTCCGTGCTGTCCGTCAGCGGAAAGATGGTTTTCACGCCTCCCATCACCCCCCTCTCGATGACAGACGTGCCCATGAGGCCGTCAATCTTGATATGGTTTACGTTTCGCCGGGCCTCTTCCAAAATATCCGGATTGATGACGTCCTTAATGTACAGCAGGGCCACAGAGGTTTGGGTACGCTCCCCTTGAACGAATTTTTCGTAACACATGGAGTCGCTTTTTAACCGTTTGCGGATGAGCGCGATATTTGTGCTGAGTTCCTCCGTAAAACCGTCCCGGGGACCTTTCACAGAGGTTTCAATCGCTGATTCTTCCGGCGAACGCCCCGGCACGGAGGCGATATCGAGACTGTATGCCGGTTGGCCGGAACCAAAGATCAGCAGTAACTGTCCGCTGAAGATGAGCCGGTTCATGTCCGGAATATTCCCGATATGGGCAATAGGGGTTAGAGCAAGTCCCAATTCAGTGGGCAGCGCCTTGCCGCTTTCCTGTGAAACATGCTCGATTCGTGGAACCACATACTGATTGATCTGTTTGAGGTCCGTCAGCCCTTCGCAATACACGAGGATTACGGGCCAAGCGGGATGGAGTTCTCCCGAAGGATACCCTTGAACCACGACGTCCGCGCAGGCACGGAACGTTTCTTTCAGGGAACTGAGCAGGGATTCATGCGATTCAGCTTTTATCGTTTTCTGTTTCTGCTCCATGATGTTTCCTCCTTTGGGAACGTGAGCTGAACCAGGCAGTGATTGTGGCAAGAATGGCGAGGGTTCCGAGATACAGCATATTGGCAGGGAAAATATAATGAACGAGCCAGGACTCAAACGTGATGTCATTAAAGGGAATCAGCATGCTCATAAACATCAGGATCGTTATCGTGCTGATCAAGGCTACCCTTTTCCGAACGCTATTAATATGCCATATCTCCACCACGATATACATGGCGAGGGAGATTCGGGTAAAAGCTCCTGCGAGCCATTGGTAGATGGAGAAAAAATCGGTTTGGGCAATGTACTTTCCTAATGACGCGATTCTCCATTCTTCAAATGCCGGGTACCGCATCCGCGCAGCCTCAAAGGGGTCGAATTCGACGATAGCCCCGATCAGGGGGCCCAGCGTCAAACCTACCATGATGCAGGCCAGCAAGAGGTATTGCCACACTCGAATCCGCGATTTCAGATGCGGCTGGATGTACCAAATGAAGAGCAGTTCGAACAGACCCGCCAGACTATAGAGGGATCCTTTCAAAATAGGGGGCCATCCGTTCTCCAACAAGGGGAGCAGACGAGAATAGTCTTTGTATTGCATATTGACGATGGACACATAAAAACCGAGCAATACAACAAGCGGCAGCAGAAGGCCTGCCGTAAAGGCCATCGCGCGCATGCCTTTATAAGCGGTATACCCGCATGCTGCCATCAAGGCGATGCTTGTGGCGATTACGGGAGTGTCCTGCAAATAGTTGGTTTTGGCCCAGGTCGTTGTGTCATGAAGCGTGAAATAGATCACCGAGAGGAAAAACAGGCTATTGGTGATCTTCAATAGCAGGCCGACCGGTCTCCCGAGCCGGTCCGTAAACCATTCATGCAGCGTCTGATGCTGAAGATGGCGGGAGACGTAGGCCAACATAAGGACGAATAGCAAAAAAGGGCCTGCAGACACAAGCACCGATATCCATGCATCCCGCTTGGCTGCCGCCAGCAGGGCAGGGATGATCAGAACGTGGCTGATCAGGCCGACACTTAACATGATGAGCATCATGGCTTGCAAAAACGAAGGCTTCATCGGTTTCATGGGAGAGCACTCTTTTCCTGGATGAATGATATGCCGCTCTCAGCATTGTTAACGCGATGAAGCCATCTCATACCGCCAAACCGAATAAGAGAGGCGATTGCCTTCGGACCCCTGTTGCATTTCTTGCTATATAAACCACACTAAACAATCACACAGGGCACTCCGAGTGCAGTACCATCTTTCGATCGCTGTTATCCCCAGATTTATTCAAATGCCCTTTTGCTAAGGGGAAATCCGGTGAACAGCCTATGCTTCCGAAGCAGCTTTCTGTCAGAAAGCTTTTAGACCGCTTCGCTTCTCCAGATTGGTTCTGCCCTCCGTTAACGTGTGTATCTTTTTTGCGGTTTATATAGCATCCGGCTTGACGCTCAAGTCTATTCAGCTCTGTCCGCTTCGTTCGGCATGGAGCGGAGATTGATGATTTGACGTGTTTGGCCGCCCTTGTTTTTTGCCGCTTAAATTGGTGCCGAGCACGCCCGCAATGATGAGCAAGGCTCCGATGACATGGTACCCGCTGACCGGTTCATGCAAGATCCATGCTCCTCCCGCAATGGACACCAATGTGGACAGATTGCTGAATACGCTCATTTTGGACGCTTCCAGATGGGTGAGCGCGAAGCTGGACAGCAGCGTCGAGAACATGGTAGACAGTATTGCCAAATAGGCCAGCGCCATGAGGTATGTTCCATTTCCCAAAGGCTGGACATACTCGGCCATCGTACCTAAGTAGGCATGACGGACAAGGGAAACCGCGTTAAAGGCAAGGCAGCCGATCATCAAGGTGACCCAAGTGAGCTCCAGCGGTTTGTATTTTCGGGTCAAAGGCCGGGCCAACACGCCATACCCGGCGAAGGAGACGGCAGAGAGCAGGAGCAGCAGGATTCCTTTCACATTGCCGATGGACATTGATGCCCCCTTCATAGCAAACAAAAAGACGACACCGGATACGGACAGCAGCAGAAACAGTTTTTGCGCCAGTGTTGTTCGTTCTTTCAGAAAGAGTGAAGCGAGAACAAGCGTAAACACCGGGACCAGTGCTTGGATAATGCCCGCTTCAGAGGAATTGGACGTGACGAGCCCGAACGTCTGGAAAGCAAAAAACAGGACGGGAGACAGCAGACCTAGCGGAATGATTCGCCATAAATCCTTGGCAGACAAGCGGATGCGCACCATGCCGAGCGCGATCGGCATGCTGACAACGATCAGGGAAAGAGCAAAGCGATGGGCTAACACGTCGAGCGGATGAGCGACGGCCACCGTCATTTTGGCAAACATAAAGGATAAACCGATAATCATGGCATATAAAACGGCTGCAACGTAAGCATAAGCCCGGGCAGACGTGTGTTTCATGTGATTTCCTCCAATCGTGAGTGGTTGCAGCTCGGACAGCGAAGTGCAATGCCAAACAAACTTCCGTCATCTGCAAGAGCATCTGTTGTATGATCGTTTTCAATATACGCCCTGACAAGGCGTGGTACAATGATGAAAAACATCGATTGTACCGGTACAGTTTAGGAGGATTTATGTGAAAAAATATGAAACCATTGCGCGATCGCTCGAACGATGGATGCAAGAGCAAACAGCACGGCAGGGACTGGGGAGTTGGAACGAGAGGGGCATCAAGCTGCCTCCCGTTCGATCGCTGGCCAAGCAGTATCAATGCAGCATCAGCACCGTACTGCGTGCCTACGAATGGCTGGAGCGGCGCCATCTAGTGTATGCGGTCCCCCAATCGGGATATTATGCGGTGCCTAATGGTGGAGGGCCGGAAGAAGGGAAATGGGAAGGGCCGCTCGATTTTGCTTCGGCCGCGCCGGATTCGCGCGTATTTCCGTATGCCGATTTTCGCCATTGCGTGGACCAGGCGATGGAGAAGAAACAAGCTGAGCTGTTTCGTTACGGCACCGACCGCGGTTTGCCCTCATTGATTGAATTGTTGGCCAAACAGTTCGCCGATTATCAGGTGTTCGCGCAAGCCGGGCAGATGTTTATCACGTCAGGGGTACAACAAGCATTGGCGGTGCTGGCGCTCATGGATTTTCCGAACGGGAAGAGGCGGGTGCTGATCGAGCTTCCGGGCTATCACAACATGCCTCCCTTGCTGAAGGGGCTTAACGTACCCTTTGCCGGGGTCAAGAGAACGGTGGACGGCCTGGATTGGGAAGACCTGGAGCGGAGTTTCAAGGAAGACGATATCAAGTTTTTCTATGTGATGCCTCGCTTTCATAATCCGCTGGGGACATCCTTGAACGCCAATGAAAAAAAGAGGCTGATCCGCCTTGCGCAAAAGCATGACGTATATTTGGTGGAGGACGATTTTCTCGCCGATCTGGAGAGCGATTCGAAGCAAGACCCGTTGTGGTCTGCCGATACGGAAGGGCGGGTCATTTATTTAAAGAGTTATTCCAAAATTCTGTTTCCCGGGCTGCGCCTTGGCGTCGCCGTGCTGCCGCATGAACTTGTTCCGCTGTTCGGGGCCCATAAGAGAATGCTGGACATCGATACTTCGCTGCTGTCGCAGGCGGCGCTCGAAATCTATATTCGAAGCGGCATGTTCGCCCATCATGGCAAAGTGATTCGTGGCAGGTATGCCGCGCGCATGCGCAAGGTGCATGAGCAGCTGGATCGCTTCCCCCATTTTGCTCCGTTTGCGGAGGCGCCGCGTACCGGAGGAGAACATACGGTGCTGCCTTTGCCTGAGCGCATGCCTTTGGCTGTGCTGGTATCGCGCTTGGAGAAACGCGGCGTATTGGTGGATACAACGGAACGGTATTATCCGGACGCTTTGCGGCAGCAGGATAAAATGCTGCGGCTCAACATTTCCAACGTGCCTGGCCAACGGGTTGCCGAGGGCATGGACATCATTCGCGAGGAGATCATGAAGCTGGACGCTGCTGGACAAAGAACGTCGAAAGGTTAAGGTGGCAGCGGACAGCGGCTCCAACATGTGCTTCGCTCGCAAAAACAAAGGCGTATGAGCAAACTGGACAAGCCAGTGTTCATACGCCTTGTTTGCGTTCAATGGGTCCGTCGTTCTTTATGCCTGGGCCATCGCTTTAAACGAAGCTTCGGCGGCTTCGATCGTTTGCTGTACATCCTCATCCGCATGCGCGGTCGTCAGGAACCAAGCCTCGTACTTGGATGGGGCGAGGTTGATCCCGCGATCCAGCATGTTGCGGAAGAACGCGGCAAATTGCTCGCCGTCCGTGTCTTGGGCTTCATCGTAGTTCGTTACCGGATGGCTGCAGAAATGGGTGGAGAACGCACCGCGAATGCGGTTGATCGTCAGGGCAATGCCGTGGCGGTCCGCAGAAGCTTGCAGGCCGGCCGTCAGATCGGTCGCCAGACGTTCCATCTCGTCATACACGCCCTCGCCCTGAAGAACCTCCAGGCAGGCGATGCCTGCGGAGATGGAAGCCGGATTGCCAGCCATCGTTCCTGCCTGATACGCAGGTCCGAGCGGCGCAACTTGCTCCATCACGTGTTTTTTGCCGCCATAGGCTCCGATCGGCAGGCCGCCGCCGATGATTTTGCCCAGGGCCGTCAGATCCGGTTCAATCTGTGCATGGTTTTCCAATCCGGCATACGTCTGGGTGGAGCCGTAGTGGAAACGGAATGCCGTGATAACCTCATCGTAAATGACGAGCGAGCCATTGGCTCTGGCCATGGCGCAAAGGCCTTCGAGGAAGCCCGGTTTCGGCATGACCATGCCGAAGTTGCCGACGATCGGCTCAACCATAACGGCGGCTACATCATCGCCCCAGCGTTCCAACGCTTCTTTCAGTCCGTCCAGGTCATTGTAAGGCACCGTAATGACCTCGTGCGCAATGCTCGTCGGAATGCCGGCACTGTCCGGAATGCCCAGCGTCGATGGGCCAGAGCCTGCAGCAACGAGCACCAGGTCGGAGTGGCCGTGGTAACATCCGGCAAACTTCACGATTTTGTTGCGTTTGGTGTAAGCGCGAGCGACGCGGATCGTGGTCATGACCGCTTCCGTGCCCGAGTTGACGAAGCGGACCTTGTCCATCGAAGGAATGGCTTCCTTCAGCATTTTGGCCAGCTTGATCTCCAATTCGGTCGGTGTGCCGTACAGCACGCCGTTGGCGGCCGCTTCCGCAATCGCTTGGGTAATATGCGGATGCGCATGCCCGGTGATAATCGGTCCGTAGGCTGCCAGGTAATCAATGTAGCGGTTGTCGTCCACATCCCAGAAGTGGGCGCCCTGAGCCTTTTTCATAAACACAGGCGAACCGCCGCCCACGGCTTTGAATGAGCGGGAAGGGCTGTTGACGCCTCCGACGATATGTTGAAGCGCTTCGTTGTATAAAACCTCGGAGCGGGAACGTGATGGATTCATGGAATAACTTCCTTTCGTGATATAGAAATATCGGTTTGCTTTTGATAAAAGTCATATATAACAATACCAGTTTGGCATGCAAGATCAAATGAAGATTTGCACAAAAATCAGGCGAAACCGGACAAAAACGTTTGTTGAAGCAGCCTCTGCGAAGGCAGAACGCTCCTAAGAAGTCGTTTCCACCTCCTTAGAATTCACCGATCCCGCGACAAACATGCTGAAACCAGGCGGAATACAGCGCAGCAAAAAAGGCAGCCGGATGGCTGCCTTTGGCAAAGCGTGATCATGCATGGTGAACTTTTATTGTGCAGGCTGCCCGGTATCCTGATCATCACCGCTGGCCGTCTTGTCATTGGCCGCATCCTGGCTGTCGTTCTGCTCCACAGGCGGATGGATGATATCCTGCACATGCTGCTTCAATTTCTCTTCGCTCGTTACGGTCAGAACCTGGGCGCCGCCTGGCGTGCGCTCTTCTTTCAGCAAGTCCATGGGCGGAACTTGCTCGCTGCCGTTCATGCTGCTCTGGTACCCGAGTCCGCCGAGCTTCCACATGTCGGAAAGAGTCAGGTTCGTATCGACGTAAGGGCTGACCTCCTCCAAAATGCTAGGCAGCTTGGCAATCGTTGTGGTCGATTGCATTTTCGCCGCAACGGCTTTCAGAAATTCGCGTTGGCGCTCCGAACGCGCAAAGTCGGACATGGCGTCATGACGGAAACGCACATACATCAGGGCCGTTTCGCCGTCCAGGTGCTGATAGCCCTTCTTCAGGTCGATATCATATTCGTTGTTGTCGGCTTTACTCGTATAGTGCATGTCCTTCTCGACATCGAAATCGACGCCTCCAACCGCATCCACCAGTTTGATGAATCCTTGGAAATCCGTATACACATAATATTGGACAGGGATGCCCAGTAGGTCGCTGACCGCGTTCATGGCCACGTTCGGACCATGGGTGATGGCGGTATTGATTCGCTCTTTGCCGTACCCCTCAATATTTACATAGGTGTCCCGCAAAATGGAAAAGAGATTGATCTTTTTCGTAAGCGGGTCAAGCGATACAACCATCATGCTGTCGGAACGGGGGACTTCGCCTTTCTTTAGTCCGCGCGCATCAACGCCCATCACGAGAATATTTACGGTATCCGTACCCTCCCATTTTGGCGGATCCGGCGTATTTACTTTTTCGACATTTTCAATGCCGGCAAACGGAGATTCGTCGCCTTCCTTTTGCAAGCCATTCAATTGATTCAGAATAGAACCGAAATAAAATGCCGCCGCTCCGCCAACAAGCAGGATGAAGGCGGCAAGAGAAATCCATATGGTTCTCTTCGTCTTTCTGGTCATGCTAGCTCTCCTTTGTATTCAAAATGAAAGAACAAAATAAGTCCAAACGCTGAATCAGACCGAGGTCTTCCGTTCAGTTCCCCTTCACGACAAATGCGAAAAGAGTGAAAACCTCGCAGATGATTAAAGCTTGCTGAATTTTGACTGATACCATTATAATTTCTTTTTGGGCTACAAGCAATTTCAACAAAATCCAAGTGAGGTATAAACATGCTGGCGATTGATGTCAAAGATTTGCGCAAGTCATTCAGCGTGCAGAAGAGCCGCGGCGGGCTCAAGGGCGCGTTTCAGGATCTGTTTGCACGTCAATACCAGGAAGTGTTGGCTGTAAACGATATCTCGTTTCAAATTCCGCAGGGCGAAATCTGCGGTTATATCGGAGAGAACGGTGCCGGGAAATCAACGACGATCAAAATGTTGACCGGCATTTTGGTGCCTACTTCGGGACACATCTCGGTGGGCGGATACGTTCCCTATCAGGAACGCGAAAAATTCGTGCAGAACATCGGCGTTGTGTTCGGACAGCGAAGCCAGTTGTGGTGGGATATCGGGGTCATCGAGTCGTTCCATCTGCTGCGGAAGGTGTATAAAGTCGGAGAAGCCGATTTCCGCAAACGGTTGGACGAATTGGTTGAGCGATTGCAGCTGCAGGAACTGCTGAACCGTCCGGTTCGCAAATTGAGCCTCGGCCAACGGATGCGCTGCGAGCTGGTGGCTGCCCTGCTGCACAACCCGGAGATCGTCTTTTTGGACGAACCGACCATCGGCCTCGATATCGTCGTCAAGTCGGAAATCCGCGAGTTTTTGAAAGACATGAACAGAGAACATGGCACAACGATTCTGCTGACGACACATGACTTGCAGGATATTGAAGCATTGTGCTCCAGAGTGATCATGCTGGATGCGGGCAATATCATTTATGATGGCGGGCTTGATCATCTGAAGTCTCAGTGGGGGACGGAGCGCGAAATTCGCTTCAAATTCGGAAAGGCCTATCCGCTAAGCCGCATGCAGGAATGGACTGCCGAACTGCCTGTGCGCTGGACGGCGGAGAATGAATTGTCGGCTTCGGTTTGGATTCCGCTGGAGCTCAACGTGTCCGACGTGCTGGCCCGGGTAGTGGGACAAGCGGACATTACGGATATTCAAATCATCGAAACCAATACGGATGAGATTGTGCGCAGCATCTACCAATCCGGTTCTGCGGATCGCCCTGAAATCGCAGGCGCCGAGAACGAAGCGGCAGGTGTATCCTGAAATGAACGGCGCTTATCTTGATTTTATACGCATTCGTTTTCTGACCATGCTGGCCTACCGGGTCAATTATTATTCCGGTATTCTGATATATACGCTTAACATCGGCGTGTATTACTTCACCTGGCAAGCTATCTATGGAAGCAGCGGCGAGCTTGGCGGTTTCACGGCAGCTCAGATGACGACCTATGTGGCCGTATCCTGGATGGCCCGGGCGTTTTACTTCAACAATTTGGACCGCGAGATCGCTGCGGACATCCGGGACGGCACGATTGCGATCCAATTCATACGACCGATCAACTATGTCATGGTCAAAATGATGCAGGGGCTCGGCGAAGGCGTATTCCGTTTTCTGCTGTTCATGATCCCAGGGATGCTGATTGCGATCCTGCTGTTCCCGGTTGAACTTCCGACCGCACCGTCGGCATGGATCGGATTTCTGGTCATGCTGTTCTTCAGCTTCCTGATCAACTCCCAGATCAACGTCATTACGGGGCTTGCCGCGTTTTTCGTCGAAAACAACGAAGGCATGATGCGCATGAAACGCGTAGTCGTCGATTTGTTTTCCGGCCTGATCGTGCCAATCAGCCTGTATCCGGGCTGGCTGGCTGCCGTGATGAAGGTGCTGCCCTTCCAGGCTATTACCTATTTGCCAGGCTCCGTGTTTACCGGACGGGTGGAAGGCACGGGAATCTGGAACGTACTGGGCCTGCAAGTATTATGGTTCGTCGTGCTGTTGATTCCGATGGTGCTGATCTGGCGCCAGGCGCGCAAGCGTCTGTTCGTGCAAGGAGGATGACGGAATGTACTATTTGGGACTTGTATGGGAATATTTGAAAAATTACATGAAAACAAGGCTGACTTATCGGGCCGACTTCTGGGTTGAAATCATATCCGATCTGCTCTTTCAGGCCACGAACCTGATTTTTATCTTTGTGGTGTTCCGACACACCGATAATCTTGGCGGCTGGAGCGAAAGCGAGGTCCTGTTCGTCTACGGTTATTTCATGGTGCCTTACGGCATTTTCAGCTGTTTCATCAACATGTGGGGGTTCAGCGAGCGTTATATCGTCAAGGGCGAGATGGACCGCATTTTGACCAGGCCGGCTCACAATTTGTTTCAAATCCTGCTGGAGAACGTGGACCCGCCCGCACTGGTGGGATCGTTCATCGGACTTGTCATCATGGTTCTCAGCGGAGCCGAAATGGGACTGGTGCTGGAGTGGTGGCATATTCCGGCGCTTGCCATCCTCGCGATCAGCTCGGTGCTGATCTATGCCGGGATTTATACGTCTCTGACGTCGCTGTCCTTTTATTCGGATGCGCCTACGGGCATTTTGCCATTGATGTACAACATTCAGGGATACGGGCGTTATCCCGTAACCATCTACAATCGCGCCATTCAGGTGCTGCTCACCTGGATCATTCCATTTGCGTTCGTGGGCATTTATCCGGCGGCCTTGTTCCTGGACCGGGCCGAAATGCATCGGATGGCCTTGCTTACGCCTGTCATGGGAATCGTTTTTGGGGCCATCGGACTGACATTATGGAATTTTGGCGTGAAACGATATCGCGGCGCAGGTTCGTAACATGACACTGTCCGCATAAACGGATTGAAGGAGGAATGCAGAATGACAATAACGGAAGGCATGCAGGTTCCCGATTTCGAGCTGCCGTCCAGCTCGGGCGAACGTGTGAAGTTATCCGATTATCGCGGACAACGCGTGCTGCTCTATTTTTATCCCAAGGACTTAACCTCTGCCTGCTCGCAGCAGGCCTGCGATTTTCGCGATCGACATGAGGAATTCCAGGGGCTGAACACGGTGATTCTGGGCATCAGCACAGATCCGATGAAACAGCATGACAAATTCATCGCCAAATATGGGCTTCCATTTGTCCTGTTGTCGGATGAGGAGCACAGCGTGGCCGAACAATTCGGAGTGTGGCAGCTTAAAAAGATGTACGGCCGGGAGTACATGGGCATCGTCCGTTCTACTTTTCTGATTGACGAAGAGGGGAAGCTGTTGAAGCAATGGTCCAAGGTGCGCGTTAAAGGGCATATCGAAGAGGCGCTCGAGGCGGTAAAGTCGCTGTAGTCACATATCTTAAGTGAATCCAAAGGTCGTGGTTGCGGATCATTCCGTAAATGCGGCCTTTTTGGCATGCAATCTTTCCAAGTGTTTTAGGAGCCGCAGATGGTATTTATCTGTCATAGCTTCCTTCAGAGCGCGGTGGTTTGCCAGAAATCTTTTTTCTGAACCGATGAATGAGCAGCAGGAATAGAGGAATGACCGTGCTTACGGTAATGTCCAATTCGAACCAGGCAGGCATGATCGTGAGCGTGTAAAATATGATGTTTGGCGCAATCAGCACGCCCATAGCAAAGAAAAGCAGCATGGACGGAAGAATCAGCGGCTTGTGATCTTGCATTTTAAAGAGCTGCGCGGTTCCCACGATGAATGCGAAGATATGCAGCATGCTTTTGAAATACGTGGAGATCAGCCAAGCGATTGCCATCAATGCTTCGATCCGTTGGAAAAAACGGCCTATGTCAATCTTTTGGGCGAGGATGTAGGAAACGTAGATGTTATGCTGCGTTAGCATGGGGCCAAGCACCAGCAGGGACACCAGCAGCAGCATGCTTAGAAGAATGCCGCCGAACAATGCGGAGGTTAACATGTCCCTTTGAAGGTGAGGCCCTTTCGAGATATAGGGAAACAGCATGGATAGTACGATCAATTCGCCATAGGAAGTAAAGGCCCCCCGAATAATTCCATCTACGAAAGAGAGCCAGGGAATGCCGAAATAGGGCTTTAAATGGGAAGCATCGGCTTGAGGGAGCAAGGCCAGGATTAAAATCAGCATGCCCATAACGACAAACGGCGCCAACAGTTCCGCGCTTTTGCCGATCGGTCCAAGCCCCTTGAGCATCCCCCAGGTCAGCGAAGCGATGAGCAGGATGATAATGGCCCGAATCGGGGTCTTGAGATAAATCTGGGTGGTCAAGAAATCGCCGACTTCCCGGATGCATATGGCTGCTCCGACGAGAAAGTAAAACAGGTAACAGACAGCCAAAGCGAACCCGAACCAGCGACCGAGTGCGATGTAACAAATTTCGATCAGCGTCTTCCCGGGATAAGCCTTGTACAATTTGAACATCAGCCATAGAATGCAACAACCGACGGGCTGGGCCAGCAGCGAGCAGATCCAGCCGTCTTGCTGTCCTGGATACGTAACCAAGGTCGGATAGATCAGGATCATGTCTCCGATCATGACCATAAAGGTAAGCACGGCAAACTGCCGAATGGTCAGCTTCTCTTTCATTTGCATGGGCCGTACAATCCTTTCGTTAAGCAAGGGTCAATGATAGGGTCTATGAATTTTTTCGCGATTTGCCCAGGTGAACCAGCAGAAGAAGGCCCGGCAAAAGGATGCCGATGGTTGTATCCCAGTCTACCCAGTAGGGAACGATGCTGATAACAATATACGTAATGCCGGGGGCGATCAGATTCGCCAAGCCGAAGATCAGCAGGGAGGATGGAAGGATGAGAAACCGGTACTGCTTCATTTTGAATATTTCCGCAATGCCTACCGTAAAGGCATAAAGGTAGACCATCGTTTTGAAATAGGTCGATACTAACCAAGATGAAGCCATAAGTGCCTCTATTCTTTGAAAAAAGTCGCCGATGTTTATTTTTTGCGACAAAACAAAGGAAGTATAAATGTTATGCTGCGTAAGGAATGCACCCAGCACAAGCATGGCGATGGTAACCAATAGAGCAAGTACGATATTGCCCATGCCTGCCGCCACAATCAGATCCCTCGTCCGGTTCGGTGCTGCGGCTGAGTACGGCAACAACATCAACACCGGGATCGTTTCGCCAACCGGATAAATGATGCTTACCAAGATCCCTTGGGCAAAAGATACGGCATTCGTATCCTGAAACGCTTTTAAATTGCTGGTATCGGATTTCGGCAGCAAGCAGAAGGTGAGCACCAATATAAAAACGATGACGATGGGAATCAGCAGCTCGCTGGTGCGCCCCATCGTCTCCAATCCGTTATACACTCCCCAGCCGATGGCGACGACAAACATAAGAATGACGACACGAATCGGCGTGTATTGAAAAATCTGGGTGGTCATGAAGTCGCCGACCTCCCGGGTGTAGGTGGAAGCGCCGAGGATAAAAAAGAACATGTAAAAACAGGAAATGAGCGTTCCCGGCCAGAATCCCAGCACACTGCGGCATATGCCAACCAAGTTCTGGTCAGGATAGGCCCTGCCGAGTTTGAGGAACATAGCCATCAGAGCCATGCTGACAGGGACGCCAATCAAGGCACAGATCCAGGCATCTTGTTTAGCATAAGAGGTCATGACCGAAGGGTAGATCATCATCATGTCGCCCACAACCATCATGAACACAAGGGTTGCCAATTGTCTTGTTCCAAGCCGTCCCCGTTCAAGCATTTTTCTCCCCCTCTTAGCTAGGTCCCGGTTAAGCGGGCCAACAACTGATTCACAGGCTCGTAGATCCAAATAACGATATTTAGCGGGCTGGGAAACTCCCACAAGTTGACGGCAATGACGGTGAATACGGTCGCCAGCAGCAGCATAACGCTGTAGACCGCTGTTTCCTTCCATTGTTTTTGTTTGATCAGCTTGGGAAGGTCAATCCATCCTATGATGCCTGCGGCAAGGATGGCAGATAATGAAAGGAGCATGTTTCTCAGTCCTTTATTTCGTTTTTGAACGAGTTATCCAAAGCACCTACGCGTTTGATTTGTACATTCGATTCGAATTTCACCTCAAGATTTTCGAAGTATTTGTCCCAATCCTTTTCGATTTTTTGAAAATATTTGGGATTGGCATGGTAAACTTCCTGGCCGAATCCAAAAATGTCCACATGGTATTTTCGACGAACCGAATTGACCGAGGTTTGCATAAGCTCCACGAGGCTCTCCTGGGATTGCTTCTCCAATTCCCGAATGGCCGCCATGGCACCGATCGACATGCCGCAATCGACCGAAGCGATGGACGAAATCGTTTTGACCTTGATATGGATAACCGGTTCACCCCCGACAATTTTAGCTTTGCGTTTGGTCTTGGAGCGCAGCGTTTTCAACGTTACGACGCCCTGGCTCGACGGGCAATCGACATGGCCGACCGTTGCCACAACGTTGTCGCGGATGTAATTGTACCCTTTGGATTCTTCTTCCGTTAACCACCCAATCAGCTTATCCCTTTTGAAAATGCCTAGTCCTGTTGAACTTAGCCGCGCGGGTGATCGAATGAATGAAATATTATCCTTACTGCCGCTATTTTCGCTATTGCCTATAACCTCAATCCCCGTAATAACGGGTTGTATGCCCGGGGAAATCATGGAGTCCATGAGTTTATCCCCTGTTACCGTCGTGGTAGGAGCCCAGGTTTTGGCGGACACGTCCAGCGAGCTGAATATTTTTTCAGCCGGGATATTATCCAAAGGGGTCAGCAGATCGAGAACTTTGGTTGCGGTCGTGTTTCTTGCGATCAAAACGTAGTAATCCGGTCGCACGGACGGTTCCCGCATCAAAGCCTCTGTGACATCGTAGATCCCCTGTTTTCGAGCGTACTCTTCTCCAAATACGAGTACACGTATGTGAGACATGAAAGTTTGCCTTGGACTTATCTCCGTAAGCTTCTGTATCGCTTCGAACAACGTTTTCGCAGTGGCTTGATATTGAGTCACAGGGGTACCTTTGGCACCGCCGGATTTGTTGGAAATTTCGTTCGGTACGACAACCTGAGCGCTGACCTTGATGAGCTCGCCTTCCATGTCGACGCCCAGCCCCAGCATAATGCCGAGTTCGTTGAGCTCCTGCCGATCCCAGCAGCCCGTGAGGAGAGGGAGCAGGACCACAAAGGAAAGAATCATACGCAAGCATTTGTTCATACGCCGATCTCCTGACTGAGTTATCGCTTCGTTGGTTTAGAAGATTCTCGTGTCACGTTTGACGTGCCTGTAGAAATAGGCCGGGTTTTCATACGGGACCAGGGAACACGAAAAATGGTATCCTTCAGGTCTTTCTGGACAAACGGCGCAAACGGGGACATGTACGGAACGCCAAATGAACGCAGGCTGCACAGATGGGTAACCGTAATAAGCAGCACGATCAGGATGCCGTAGAATCCGAAAGCTGCCGCGAACATCATCAGAACGAAGCGCAAAATGCGAACCGAGATCGATAACCCGTTCTCGGGAATAACGTAACTTGAAATCGCCGTGATGGACACGATGATGACCATGGCTGCCGAAACTACCCCTGCGTCTACGGCAGCCTGTCCGATTACGAGCGTACCTACGATGGACACGGCTTGCCCGACCGTCTTGGGGATGCGAATGCCGGCCTCGCGCAAAATTTCGTAGGTCAGCTCCATCAAAAGAGCCTCGATGAAAGCAGGGAAGGGAACCCCCTCACGTTGGGCAGCCAGGCTGATCAACAGATTGGTAGGCAGCATTTCCTGGTGGAAGGTCGAGATGGCAATGTAAAACGACGGTGCAAGCAAGGCGATAAAAAAAGCCAGATAACGAATCATGCGAATGAGCGTACTGATGTCCGCTCGCTGGTAATAATCTTCTGCCGATTGAAAGAAGTGCACAAACAAAGCAGGGACAAGCAGAACGAAGGGGGTCCCGTCGACAATGATGGCAACCCGGCCCTCGAGAAGAGCAGCCGATACGGTATCTGGACGCTCACTGTTATATAAGGTGGGAAATAGCGTCCTCGTTTTATCCTGAACCAATTCTTCGATATAACCGCCTTCCAGAATGCCGTCAATATCGATTTGATCGAGCCTGCTGCGCAGTTCTTTCACGACTTCCTGATCGACGGTATGCTCCAGGTAGAGGACGGCCACACGTGTTCTGGTCACCCGGCCAATCTCGCGTTCCTCGATCCATAATTGCGGATCGCGGATTCGTTTGCGGATCAAGGCCGTGTTGGTACGCAGATTTTCCGTAAATCCCTCCATCGGTCCACGTACGACGGACTGGGAAATGGGTTCGCCGACAGAACGGTCTTCCCAGCCTGCGGCAGCGATTCTCAATCCGCGTGTGGACCCTTCCAACAGCAGGATGGCACTGCCTGCCAGCAGTGCTTTCAGAACGTCATCCATGCTATCGATGAACAAGACGGTGCTTGCGGTTAGCACGTCGTTCTGAAGATAAGTCAAATGTTCGTCATCCTTGGAAAATGAGGGCAGATCCCGCATTTGAAGCAATGATTCCAGGATGGCGAGGTTAAGCACCTGCACATCCACAAGTCCATCGATGTATAGCAAGACGGAAGGCCATTTGTGCAAACTCTGCAATGGTCGGATCATTAAGTCGTTGCTGTGTCCCATGATGGTTTTGCAGTACTCCATATTTTCGCTCAAATTCCTGGAAATCGGGTGTGGTTCTTTTTCAGGGTTTTGCTTTGTGGCCCCCATTCCGTCCCTCCTCCCATACATCCTATATTTGCAAGTAGTATGACCGGGAATATTTCGAATTATGACAAAAAAAAGGATGAACGGCGTTGGTGGAGGAGAGGATTGCCTTTATTATTAATTTAGAATAATATCTAATTAGATAATTATCTATTTAATTTATTGAGGTGAAAAACATGTTGTTCCGCATTTCTGCAATTCGTCTGTTGCGGGATGAACCGATGTATCGGCGCCTGTTCTTGGCCGGATTGTTGACGGGAATAGGCGACCGGTTCTGTCAAGTGGCCATGCTTGCCATAATTATTCGGATCACAGGTTCAGGAGTTATGCTCGGGGGAGCATTGGCACTGCGCGTACTGCCATTTTTATTGCTTGCTCCGGTCGGTGGTTGGCTGACGAAGTATTTTTCCCGCAGAAATATCATGCTGACCATCAATTGCATAAGGGTTCCCCTTGCTCTAGGGTACCTGCTGGTGCGTCAAGCAGAGGATTTGTGGATCCTCTATGTCGCAACGGCGCTGTTGGCTTGTGCAGAAGCCGTATATGCACCCGTACGCAAATCTGGAATTCCGCTGTTTGTTAGGTCGGAAAATTTACTAAGGGTTAATGCTTTGGAGCAGGTATTAAATGGTGTGGTATTGATCGTGGGCGCTCTTCTGGGCGGTATTGTCTCGACTGTTTTTGGCCCACAATCCGCCTTTGTGGCAAATGCAGCAGCATTCATGCTTGCATCAGGTTTGGTTCGCCGGCTGGATGATTCATCCGGATCAAAGCCAAATGAAGGCAGGGTATTGGAGGATACGAATGTTCAAAAAAGAAATGGCTCGACTTCCGCGATCTGGTCGTTGCTCCGTATGTCGATTCCGCTGCAGGTCATTATTGGGTTTGACTTGCTGGTTCCCGTAATTAATGGCATAGACAACGTCCTTATCTCGGTTTATGCAATCCAAGTGTTTGGGCTTGGGGATTGGGGAGTGGGGATATTCTATTCTTCACTTGGCTTGGGGCTTGTACTAAGCAGTTTGTGTTCTCGATATGTCAGAGGAAGGTTGCTTGCAGGGGTTGTCATATGTTTGCTCATTGAAGGAAGCCTGCTCATGGTGCTGAGCGGGGCCCCGGGTCCAATAAGCGCCGTCATCATCTATCTATCGCTCGCTTTCATGTCAGGAATTGGGAATATATGCCTGGACACATTGCTTATGATCAAAGTTCCGGAGAAACATAGGGGAGTGATCTACGGTGTGGTGACGGCATGGAGCGGCAGCGTGCTTGGGCTCTCCATGTTCGGTGCAGGTGTTTTGCTGGAAAGGATGGACCCGCGCCAATTGGGTTTTGCGGGGGGACTCGGGTTTGCCGTGCTCGCGCTATTTTTGAGTGCGTATGCATGGATCCGGGATCGCCGGGTTTTTGGCAGGAATGAAGCGTAACGAAAAGGAGCCCGCACAGCATCTGGCGACTCCTTTTCGTTACGGAACGGGCACACAGCGATGCCTATTCCGCGTTTTGTTTTTGTCTTTGGCGGACGGGAACGGATTTCCGCGCGAAGCGTTGCCCCAAAGCTTTGCGGTAACGGTAAAGCACGGCAGCGATCAGGACAAGACCGATGGCTGCAACAATATAAGCGGTGTACTGATGCGCCAGCTTGAATACGGCACTCCATCCAGGTCCGAACAATTTGCCGATGCCGAGGAAAAGGACGACCCAGAATAATGCACCAGTATATGCATAGAGAGCGAACTTACGGAAAGAGATGGCCGCTATGCCGGAGAAATAACCGGTAAAGTGGCGGACTCCCGGGATGAAATATCCGATAAAGATCAATCCGTTGCCGTATTTGGAAAACCATTTTTGCGTTTTATCCAACTTGTCGGGTTTAAGGAAAAACCATTTTCCGTATTTCATTATAAAAGGCAATCCGGCCTTTGCCCCGATAAAATACGTGATTGTCATACCGATGGTCGTGCCGAGAAACGCAAGGATGGCGAGTATGCCGAAATCAAGCTGCCCTTTGTAAGACAAATAACCGGCATAGGCCATCGTTGTTTCTCCCGGGAAGGGAAGGGCGACGAACTCGAGCAACAGACCGAAAAACAAGACGCTGTATCCGTAGGATCCAAATAATTGCTGGATCTTATCAAGCAATTCCAATAGAGTTCACTCTCCTGAGATTCATATGAATCATGCTGCGGGGCGATAAGGCAACGATGGTTAGCAATAACTATATTTCATGCTACCGAATCTGCCGGCGAGAATCAAATACAGCTGCCAGGCTGCTGAAAATAAGTTTCATTTTTACGTCTTTTTTAGAAGCAGCCTCCATATAATTCTAACAAATCTGCTGAAGTCTAGCAGTAAAATTTCAATAGAATGCTGGAGGTTGATTCGATAATGGCGCATAGATCAAAAGGGGCAAAGATTCAAGAAGCGCGATTTCTCTATAATGCAGTAATTCTACATAAATCGGAAAGGTCCGGGTGGCGCCGAATGTTCTTTCGGTTAGTCATGACAATATGCATGGTTGCCTTAGGCGGAACGATGGGCGCATCATTCGTTTCTGCGGCTAAAGACAGCGATAGGGATAAAGTCGTCTATCTGAGTTTTGACGATGGCCCAGGCAAACATACTCCCGAAGTGCTGGATATTTTACGAAAGGAGAACGTGCCTGCCACGTTTTTTGTATTGGGGGAACAAGCGGAGCTCCATCCGAAACAGATTCGCAGAATATTGAAAGAAGGACATGCCTTGGGCAATCATACGTATAATCATCGATATAACGAACTGTACCGCGATTTTCAAACGTTCTGGGCACAGATCAAGCGGACGGAGGAAGTGATTCATGACATCACGGGAATCCGTCCTGATCTGGTTCGGGCACCAGGCGGTACTTACGGGCATTTTGACCAGAACTATTTCGATTTGTTGAAAAGAGGCGGGTATACCGTTATGGACTGGAATGTCGATAGCGGGGATTCCAAACGCAAAAACGTACCTGCCAAGGAAATTTTGCGCAATGCCACCCATGTCACAGCCGGGACAAACTCGGTTGTTGTGCTGATGCATGACGGTGGGGCGCATGCCGAGACCGTAAAGGCGCTGCCAGGCATCATCCAATTTTATAGGGATCACGGCTATCGTTTTGACGTCATGAGTTCTTCCGATCAGGAACCTGTGCAATTTCGCGTGCATCCTAGCGAGAAATACAAGTCTCGCAAAGCTCCGAGCAAAACCTGGATTGCGCAGCATGTTGATCCGAATCGCCAATTGTGGACGACAGCGAAGAAGGAATTGAAGGTAGAAATCGGATTACTGACCGCTGAGCTCGGCCAGGACGAATTCCGCATGAGCGATCGGCAGATTATGGTTCCTCTGCGGCACTTTTTGAAAACGATCGGAGGCACCGCGAGTTGGGATGCGAAGTCCAGAACGGCAACGGTGTTATGGAAGAATCGAATGGTTCAAGTGGACCCCTCGGGCGGATGGATGACGACAAAACGATGGCATGATTCGGAGGGGCGCGCCGTCCAGGCTAAAGTCGAAATCCATGGAGGCACGATCTGGGTGCCGCTACGCGAACTGCTGGAGCAGATGGGAGCCTCGATCCATTCCACGCAATCAACGGCTTCGGAGTGGGTGATCAAGGCGAGCCCGCCGCTCACTTCCATAGCATATTGGCGGTTCTACGACGTGATCTGAAGAATCCGGTTTATCCTTTCTACTTCCGGGCAACAATGAATCATAGATTACTATGGTTCAGAAATGCCAGTGGCAAGAAAGGTGGGAGAGGGCATGTCAACGATCCGGATGGAACATGATCATGCGGTGGAACTGCTGAATAGGGTGATGAAACGGATTGAGCAAGTCATTATTGGGAAAAGGAAGGAAATCGGGTACATTCTGACCGCCATGCTTAGCGATGGCCATGTTCTTCTGGAGGATGTGCCCGGCACGGGGAAAACGATGCTTGTGCGTGCCGTAGCATCTTCGTTGGGCTGTTCCATGGGACGCATACAGTTCACCGCGGATGTCATGCCTGCCGACGTTACGGGAGTTTCCATCTATCATTCTGCGACCGGGGAGTTCCGCTTTCGTCCCGGCCCGGTGATGTCACACATCGTTTTGGCCGACGAAATTAACCGCGCGGCACCGCGAACGCAGTCCGCCCTGCTGGAGGCGATGGAGGAGCGCTGCGTTACCGTCGATGGTACAACTCATGCGCTTCCCCGACCTTTTTTGCTGCTCGCGACACAGAATCCGCTTCAGTTCGAAGGAACATATCGATTACCTGAAGCACAGCTGGACCGTTTCATGATGAGGATCGGTCTTGGTTATCCGGAGCCGGAGCAGGAAGTGGAACTTTTGTCCAGGGAGCGGAGCAGGGAACGGGTGGAGGGAATGAAGCCCGTCCTGCTGGCCGAAGAGGTGGTTGCGATGCAGCGCGAGGTAAGGCATGTACACGTGGATGCCGTCATTAAGCAATATCTTGTTGCCGTGGCCGTAGCTACCCGAAGCCATGCCGCCGTCAGGCTTGGAATCAGTCCGCGAGGAACGCTGGCGTGGATGACCGCGGTACAGGCACATGCTTATTTGCACGGAAGAAGTTATGTCGTTCCGGACGACGTGAAGGCAATGGCCGTGCCGGTCCTCTCGCATCGCATCCAACTGAAATCGCAGAACAGGACCGACGGAAGCAACGCCCAAGAGCAGGTCATTCGCGATGTGCTTTCAACGGTTCCCGTTCCCGTTCAGATGGCGGCGCAAGGAAGGGGACGGCGGTCATGACCGGGATTGGAGGGCGGCTGGTTCATGCGATGCTGGCAACTGCGTTGGTTGCCTTATATGTATGGCATGGCGGGAGATCGACTCTTTTTCTGGCTGCGATGGCGGTCATCATGTGGGTATATGGACTGCTGCTTCACATGCTTGGGCCACGTCGCATCCGTATTCGCAGGCATCTCCATTCCGACCGGATTGCCGTGGGGGACGTTGTCAGGGTGCGGGTTGAATTGGCATTCGATTGTCCCATCCCCCTGTTATGGATCGTTGTTTCTGACAATACGCCTGCCGGCATGCATCGAAAATGGTTCTTCCCTGGCATGAAAAGACATTTTTCATACGAGTATGAACTAAACGGGCTTCGCAGAGGGGTTCACTCATGGTCCCCCGGACGGCTTTACTGGGGCGATGCGTTCGGCTGGAACACGGCTTCTTCTGTAACGAAAGGAAGCGAACCGATCGTGGTTACGCCTGCGGTTGGAGACGGGACGGAGATTGAAGCAGGCAGCGGCTGGGCCGGTTCGGAAGATGGAACGGCGCACGATCCCCATACTACGGATAGCAGCGGTTTCGAGCTCCGCGAGTATCGGGAAGGCGATCCCCTCAGCCGGATTCATTGGAAAAGCTCGGCCAGAACAGGCAAACTGCATACATTCCTGCCGGAAACTTCGCCATGCGCTTCACTAGCTGTGCTTTTATATGAAGGAAGGACGGGATATCAGGCCCAAAACCGTGATCAGCACGATCATCCAGGGTTCGAACGGGCGGTGCAAATGGCTGCGCGCCGAATCCACGATGCCGACATGGGCCATATCCCGTTAAGGCTGTGGCTGGAGGGGAAGGAGCCCGGCATAGACGATGGTGATCGGCCATTCCCAAGGCACGCGGAGAGCGCTGAAGACAGTCTGGAACGCGCTTTGTACAGATTGGCCCATGCTCGCCTGGGTCGTTCGCCTGCCGGCCCTGACAGGCTGGAAACAAGGATGCTGGAAGACTTACCTCAAGGTTCGGACATTGTTGTGTTTGCCGGCAAACCGGACCAAGCTCTTGTCGAATGGATTCATAGGGCGGCCGATGACGGATTTCGCGTGGAGCTGCATCTGACCGAGCACATGGCGGGAAACGTTTCTATTGGGCCGAATGAAGGTATCCGGGAAGTGAAACCTGGCCATGCAGACCCGTTAAAAGAAAATGCGAAATCCACCGAAACCTGGCTGGAACAGCTTAGGCTGTGCGGCGTTCGTATCGTTGCCGGGCCTGCCGTCAGCGGCAGCTTGTCTTTACCGGGAAAGGCGGTGGTCGTCGATGTGGGTGCGTGAACGAAAAAGCTCTGTTCTGCCATCATTCCCGGTTGGGGAGGTCGCTTGGCAAACGACCGGGGCCCGTCCGGAGCTTCCGATGGTCGCCTCGATCCCCTGGGCGTTCAGGCTGCCGATATCCGCTCTGGTGCTGATCCTTTCCATGGAGTGGATTCATCCGGTCACGTCCTCCGGACAGGAGGGGAGCGAGCGTTTTTTGAGCGTCATGTTCGGCATGTCGGCCGTGCTTCTCATGATGGGTTTGCTGCGTACGAGCTTGATGACGGGCATCGTGCTGCGAATCCCGGTTGTGCTGGTCTCGTTATCCCTGATGTATGGAGGGAATCACCCTGCAGAATGGGCATGGTCATATCCGGCAACGCTGAATGCGGATTTGGGCGCATGGATGGGAAGCGGCCGATTTAGCGCGATGAGCACGGAAACGAAAGGTTTGCTCATGCTCTGTGGATGGAGCATGCTGCTGGCTTCCGTGCAGTATCTCGTTTTGATGCGACGCAGCGTCATGCTGTTTGGCATGGGCACGATGCTGTATTTGCTATTGCTCGAAGCATTGGTGGGGTTCGATGCCTTTGGTTCCATCGTGCGGTCCGTCTTATGGTTGTTGAGCATTCAAGGTTTGCTGCAATTTTTGCGCATTACCGGCGGAGGGGGGACATACCGCCGGCGGGCCAGAACATACGGTGCATGGTGCGGCATAGCGATGGGGTCCGCAGCGTTTCTTATCCTGGTATCAACGCTTCCCATCCAGTTGGGAACGGTGGCTCCGGCCGAACGGATCTCCTTGAGCCGAATGGCCGAAAGCCTGGCCAAATGGGCAGGATATGCTCCATCGGGAAGCATTCCTGCCTCCTTGTCCGTCACCGGATATGGTACGGTGGATGCACCGATGGGCGCGCCGTTAACCCAAGGAGAAGAGATTGTGTTCACGGCTCGCAGCCCTAAGGCAACCTATTGGCGGGGGGAGACCCGTTCCTTTTATAACGGAAATTCCTGGAGCGATGCGGAGCAGCGCTTCAAGCATGCCGATTCCTCAGGTCTGCTGCGGGTTGATGGCTGGGAAAATCAGGCTTACTGGACCCGTATCCGGCAAACGATCACCATGCAGCGGGAGTGGCGGGGTCCGAGCCCGCTTTTTACGGGAGGTGTTCCGGTTCGTTTTACCTTTCTGGATCGCAACAGCGGGCACGAACCGAGTGGCCGGGAATTGCTCTCTAATGAAGATACAGGAACGTTATGGCTGGCAGGGGCTGCCGGAAGTGCGGGCGGAGTGCAGGCATATACGGTGGATGTCATGATACCATCCGCTGCACCGGAACAGCTTCGGTCGCTTGCCGCCATGCCTGGGAGCGGCGATCCTGCGCCAGTTCGCAGAACGTATCTTCAACTGCCGGACACGCTTCCGCAGCGCGTGCGTGACCTTGCATCAGACATCGTTCGGGAAAGCGAGACCCGGTATGATGCCGTTCAGGCGGTGAAAACGTATCTCGGTCAGCATGCGTCATACACGCTGGATACCCGCATGCCTCCGCGTGGAACGGATTTCGTAGACGATTTCCTGTTCGTGACTCATGCCGGGTATTGCAACCATTTCTCTACGGCGATGGTTGTGCTGCTGCGTGCGGAAGGCATTCCCGCGCGGTGGGTGAAAGGTTTTGCCCCCGGAGAACCGGATCCGCAGGTTCCGGATCGTTATGTTATCACCCAGGGGGATGCCCATTCCTGGGTGGAGGTGTATTTTCCCGGCGCGGGCTGGATTCCGTTTGAAGCAACGCCGGGATTCGGGCCGGCGCCAGGCGCTGATGCGGGCGCTGCGGCGGCCGCCGGGCAGCAGCCCGGCGAAGTTGCCCCGCCGCCGCAGGAGCGTGGCGGCGGCATGGGCAGCGCAGGCGCGTGGCTGCACGCGCGCGCCCGGGGGCTTGCCGCGGACCCGTGGCCCGCGGCAGCCCTTGCGGCAGCGGCGCTGCTGCTCGCCGCCGGCGCGTTCCGCATGCGGCGGCTTCGCCCCGCGCTGCGGCTGTGGCTGCTGCTGGCGTGGCCGCGCAGCAGCTTTCCGGACCGCGAGCGGCTGCTGCGCGCCGCCGCTCCGGTCTGGGCCGCGCTCGCGCGCCGGTACGGCCCGCGGCCGGAGGGCATGACGCTGCGGGAGTATGCAGCGTCTGCCCCCGTGGCCGCGGGCGCGGACAGCGCGGACGTCGCGCGGTTCGCAGCCGACTGGGAGCGGCTGCTGTACGGGCCTGAGCGTCCGCTGCGCGCGGACAGCCTCGATTTCCTGCGCCGGGCGCTGCGCCTGGCCCGGCACCACCGGGCCTCCTGACGGGCAGGCGGCGCCAACCCGCCCCGGCCGCTCACATAGACCAAGCCGATCTCAGGCACACGTGGGTCGGATGCGTAACACCTTAGGGGCGAAAGAGAGTTCGTGGTGTTTGTCACAGTCGTGAGCGTATATATGGTAAAACCGCAGCCTTAAGCGGTATTTGCGCTTTGCTGCCGAGTTCAGTTGAAGATTAGGTTTCTGGACGCCTTGTGTCGCGTTTTGGCGCGAATGGGGCGTTTTTCCACGCAAGGATGAACAGAGGAAGGACAAGCGTGTCCATCGCAAAAATGTCCTTATCCAGTGGAGGTTTGTCCGTCCTGACGTTGCACGGCATACATACGCAAAAATGTCGAATAAAGGAGCTTCTCCTTTCCTTGACGGTATGTTTTGTCGTTGCGTATAATTAGTTTCATTAATTGAGGGAGGCACGGTAATGAACAAGCAAAATGAAATAGTGGTTGTCCTTGACTTCGGGGGCCAGTACAACCAATTGATCGCCAGAAGAATCCGGGATCTGGGCGTGTACAGCGAGCTTTTGCCGTACAACACACCGGCTGAGAAAATTGCGGAATTGTCGCCGAAAGGGATCGTATTCTCCGGAGGTCCATCCAGCGTGTACGCAGAGAATGCGCCGCACGTCGATCCGGCCGTTTACGATCTGGGACTTCCGATCTTCGGGATCTGCTACGGCATGCAGCTTATGGCGCAGCAGCTCGAAGGTAAAGTGGAGCGCGCCGAGAAACGCGAGTATGGTAAAGCAGACCTGGCATTCGCTCCGGGCGCTGCCCTGGCCAAAGGCATCGAAGGCGAGCACACGGTATGGATGAGCCATGGAGACCACGTCGTTACGCTTCCTCCAGGATTCAAACTGGATGCAGGTACGGAAAGTGCGCCAATCGCGGCGATGAGCAATGACGAGCGCAAATTGTATGCAGTCCAGTTCCACCCGGAAGTACAGCACTCCGTGCGCGGTAATGAAATGATTCGCAACTTCCTGTACGAAATTTGCGGTTGCGAAGGCAACTGGAGCATGGAAACGTTCATCGAGGATACCGTTAACGATATTCGCGAAAAAGTGGGCGACGGCAAAGTGCTCTGCGCGCTCAGCGGCGGCGTGGATTCTTCCGTTGTAGCTGCGTTGATCCACAGAGCGATCGGCGACCAACTGACATGTATGTTCATCGATCACGGTTTGCTGCGCAAAGGCGAAGCCGAAAGCGTTATGGAGACCTTTGTTGGCAAGTTTGACATGAAAGTGGTCAAAATCGACGCACAGGAACGTTTCCTGTCCAAATTGGCGGGCGTTGACGATCCGGAACAAAAACGTAAAATCATCGGTAACGAATTCATCTACGTCTTTGACGAAGAGTCCAAAAAATTCGATGATTTCGAATTCCTGGCTCAAGGTACGCTGTACACGGATATCGTAGAGAGCGGCACGGCTACGGCTCAAACGATCAAGTCTCACCATAACGTGGGCGGTTTGCCTGAAGACATGAACTTCAAATTGATTGAGCCATTGAGCGCTCTGTTCAAGGACGAAGTTCGCAAAGTGGGAACAGAATGCGGTCTGCCGGACGAAATCGTATGGCGTCAGCCGTTCCCGGGCCCGGGTCTTGCGATCCGCGTGCTTGGCGAAGTTACGGAAGAAAAGCTGAAAATCGTACGGGATTCCGATTACATCCTGCGTGAAGAAATCATTAAGGCCGGACTGGGCCGCGAAATCTGGCAGTACTTTACGGCGCTGCCTAACATGAAGAGCGTTGGCGTTATGGGTGACGCGCGTACGTATTCCTACACCGTAGGTATTCGTGCGGTGACTTCCATCGACGGCATGACGGCGGACTGGGCACGTATCCCTTGGGACGTGCTGGAGAAAATCTCCGTGCGCATCGTCAACGAAGTGGACAACGTCAACCGGATCGTGTATGACGTAACGTCCAAACCACCTGCAACAATAGAGTGGGAATAGGTCATTAACTATTCATGTTGTTAAGTTCGGGACAAGCCCTGGTGCTCCAGGGCTTGTTTCGTGGACTAACATCGTTATTTCAGCCATAACGGCAACAATAAAGCGAAAAAGACTCTCTTTTATCTGCGTAATTTCAGCAGGATCGAAGGGAGTTTTTTTTATTTTACTTTCAGATCTATTTAAGGTGGGGCTTGTACACTAAGTACATCAACAACGAAAGTTGCTGAAAGGGGAACGACTCATATGAAGAACAAAAACAAAATGAACAAATGGACGATGGGTTTAAGCAGCGCAATGTTAGTGGTTATGTTGGCAGGCTGCGGAACGGCGGCACAAAATACAGAAACGGCATCAACGGACATATCGGCGACTGCGGCAGGGGCGTCTGCGGCGGACAGTTCCAACGGAGCAGAGCAGACCTCGGAAGCGAGCGAGGGACAAACCGGACAAGAGGCGGCAACGGAGGTTCCAGGAACCATGCTGATGGGTAAAATCAAGTCCATCGATGGTCAAGCCATCACGTTGTACAAGTCTTCCCAGCAGCCCGGCGAAGGCGGCCCGATGAATGAGGGAAAACAATCGCCTCAAGATGCACAGTCAGGAAACGCTCCGGCAGAAGGCGAAGAACCGCCAGCGGCGCCGGAAGGTGGGGAGGGACAAGGACTACCCCCGGGTGAGATGAACACAGAGGGTATGTTCACCGATGAGACGGTTGAAGTTGCCTTGACCGATTCGACAAAGCTTGTTTCGATGGTACAGGGAGAAGAGGGCGGAACCGAAAGTGAGATCAGCCCCGCCGATCTGAAGGAAGGGGACATCGTGAATGTCACCTTGGATGGAGACACCTGGAATGCTTTGGAGGTTCGAGTCGGCGGCGGATTCAGCGGGGGAATGCAGCCACCGGGTGCCTGATGGAAGATATTGCTCTGCAAGAAGAAGGAAGTCCAAACTTAAGGAACATGATTTTTCCTAGGTATGTTATGTTTACCTAACTGAGTCTAATCAACCAGCAAAGGCCCTGACCACCGTTCTTGACGGAGGCAGGGCCTTGTGTGATTAATTAATGCGGTTTCTATATCATCTATTTCCCAAGAAGTATTACTCCGGTTTTTCCTCTTGCTGCGTGTAATACAGGCGGAAAATGATGTCCTGATTATGATTGCCGAAGCCTTGTCCGAAGAGGGTGACGCCGCCGATATGCTCGGCATCTTCCTTAACGGCGATGCGCAAGGACCAATAGCTGTTGCGTATACCGATATCGTCGATGCTCACGTCGGATAATTTGACGCCATCCATAAAGGTGCCTTCTTTTTTGATGATCAAATGTTTCAGCAGCCCGTACTGGTTGACGCTTTCGAACCACCATGGCGGGTTCAGCTTGCCTTTGCCTCCGAAATCCCCAGGGCTGGTCCACATGCCCACTTCGACCCCGTTCACGATAAACGTAATGTCCGAAGGCCAGTTATTGTTGGTCAGCGGGGCCTCCGAGGAAATTTCCATCGAAATTTCAAGCTCCTCCGGATTTTCATCCCCCATCAAATAATTCGGGATCTTGTATTCGATATAACCTTGGCCGAACCACAGGATTTTGGCTTTGAGCCGATCCGGGTCCAGGAAGTAGCGCGGATCGTCAAAGATGCCGATGATGGAATCCCGCGTGCATATGCCGCAAGTGGGTTTGATCTGCAAATCGGTGAAGTGGCCGACCGAAATTTCGGTTTTGCGGATCTCCCGCGGAATGACGTCTTTGGTCGGGAATGCGATTTCAAGAGTATCCATGTTAAGGGAGCAAACCTTTTGCGCGGCTCCTCCTTTGCCGGGGGCCATCGCTGACTCGACGACGCCGGCCTTTTCGAGTTTCTTGATATGCATGGTCATGATGGCGCTGCTAAGGCCGAGAGCTTCGGCCAGTTCTTTTATATTCATCGATTTTTTGGACAGCAGGTGCACGATTTGGATGCGCACGTTGCTGGAGAGTGCTTCAAAAATATGCAGGTTTTTTTCGTTCAGGTCGATTTTCAATGTTATTCCTCCGAACAGAAATGAACTATTAACATTATTGTGAATGTTAAACGTAGAATTTAATAATATCGGATTTCGAAAGCAATCACAAGAAAAGTTGAACGGTCTCTTTAAAGAAATATACCAAATATGTTGAAAAAAAACAAAAATTAATCAGAATGATTCGGAAAAATGTAAACAAATTCAAATCATTGGAGAGATTTTACCGTTAAGGCAATTGACACATCTTAGGATTGTATTTTAGTATTTAAGTGAATTAATCAATGTAAATGTGAATTAATAAACAAAAATGTGAATGGGTCTATTCACAGGACAGGGGATGACACGATGAGTACCGTACCGACAGAAACATCGTTTATTAATCCGATTATACCGCAGAGAGCCGATCCATGGGTATACAAACATACCGACGGATATTATTATTTTACCGGCTCCGTGCCGGAATACGACCGGATTGAAGTGAGGAGAGCCCGCACGATTCAGGAATTGGGCGAGGCCGAGCCTGTTGTGGCGTGGCGCAAGTATGACAAAGGGCCGATGAGTGCCAACATTTGGGCGCCGGAAATCCATTTCGTGCAAGGCAAATGGTATATCTATTTTGCTGCAGCCCGCACCACGGAAACGGTTGAAGGCCTCTTCGACCATCGCATGTTCGTGTTGGAAAACGAATCGGCCAATCCGCTTGAAGGCGAATGGGTCGAGAAGGGACAGATCAAAACCAAATGGGAAAGCTTTGCCCTTGATGCCACTTCATTTGAGCATAAAGGCGTGCAATATCTTGTATGGGCACAGAAGGACCCTGACATTGTCGGGAATTCCAATCTGTACATCGCTTCCATGGAAAACCCGTGGACCCTTGGTTCGGAACAAGTGATGATTGCCGAGCCGACGCATGATTGGGAAAAGATTGGCTTTCTGGTGAATGAGGGAGCAGCGGTATTGAAGCGCAACGGAAAGATATTCATTGCGTTCTCTGCGAGCGCGACCGATCACAATTATTGCATGGGACTTCTTTATGCCGATGAGAACAGCGATCTTCTGGCGGCGGAAAGCTGGGTCAAGCTTCCGGAGCCCGTGTTCCAAACGAACGAGGAAGTGGGGCAATACGGACCGGGGCACAACAGTTTTACCGTATCCCCGGATGGAAGCCAAGATATTATCGTTTATCACGCACGCAACTACAAAGAGATCGAGGGCGATCCGCTGTATGATCCGAATCGGCATGCCCGCGCTCAAGTATTCGGGTGGGACGATGCGGGTTTCCCTGTATTCGGCATTCCTGTGCCGGACGGCCGTTCTTTTGAAGTGTAACGACAAACACAGCAAGATTTATTCCAGCAAAGTGGAACAAAGTGGTTGACAATGAAAGCGCTATGAATTACGATAAATTCATAAAAACGTTAATCATTAATTTAAAGATTAATGTTTGGGTGGTCGGAGGGAGCACTCCTAGGCAAGCTTCCTCCATCCAGTTTCCAACGATAATGCAGGGTTATGTTTCAAGGGTTTCCGATTGGATACACGCCCTGCCATATTCGTATGATATTTGAATGCGTTTACAGTTAAACATTTGGGATTGATCATTCTAGGGGGGTTCTTGTGTGAAACGTAAAAAAGGTTTAGTATCCATGGCATTTGTCTTGTTAATGGCTGTTGTGCTCGCAGGCTGCGGCTCGAACGACAAAAATACGATTACGTTCTGGACGCCATTGACGGGTGAAGATGGAGCGTACATGGATCAACTGGTCAAAGAATATAATGCCACCGAACCGGAAATCAAAGTAAAACATGTAGTCACTTCTGACATGTACACGAAACTGTCCACTGTAATCAACTCCGGCAAAGGTATTCCGGATCTGACAATTATCCACGCTGACCGCGTGCCTGGATACGTTAAGCAAAACGTACTGGAACCGATGACGAACGTGCTTGCCGGACAGCCGGAGATCAAGGAAGAAAATTACTTGCCGCAAGCTTGGTCCACGGGTAACATCGATGGCACGCAATATACCGTTCCTCTCGATATTCATAGCAACGTCATGTATTACAACAAAGACTTGTTGAAGAAATACGGCGTCGAATCTTTCCTGGACGACAACGTTGTGACCATCGACGAAATGCTTTCCCTGCAAGGGAAGCTGGATGAGGGCGACTATGTCGTCAATGATGCCCTGTTTGGTTGGGTTGTTCTGGGCCAATTGCAGAACGTCGGCGGAGACGTACAGAAAGACGGTAAACCTTCGATCAATACACCGGAAATGAAACAGGTTTACGAAAGCATCAAGAAAGTTGCCGATGCCGGCCTGATGACCCCATTCGGCGAAGATGGGTACTTGATGTTCCAATCCGGCAACGTACTGTTCTCTACGGACGGCACATGGAGCTCCACGGCGCATGCGGCCGTTGAAGGTTTGAACTTTGGCGTAACGAATGTGTACTCAACGACTGCCGATAAGTTTACGAACCGTTCTTCTTCCCACTTGTTCGCCATGATGAAGAATGAAGCAAGAACCGATGAGAAGGAGCAAGGCATCGGCAAGTTCCTGGAGTTCATCCGTCAGAATTCGATGGAGTGGGCGAAAGCCGGACAGACCGTAGCAAGTAAACAGGTCATTGAGAATCCCGAATACAAAAACTACATGCAATCGTTCTTCACATCTAACGATAAAGAAATCGAATCCCTTTACATTTACACGTATGAGTATTATCCATATATTGCAGAAGTCGTGGATAAATATTCCGTAGACATCGTTCGAGGCAATGTCGACCTCGATGAAACGCTGCAGACGATGCAAAAGGAAGTTGAAGACAAGATCGCGCAAGGCAGCAGCGGAGCCCAATGATGCCGGAACGACACAAATGGATGTGTGATGCGCACCCCGCCATTTAATTGCATTAAAAGCAATGTGCCACCTGGTTGGCGCATTGCTTTTCCCAAAGGAGAAATGAAAGGATATGAATAAACGATCTTTTGCACCGTTTCTGTTCGTTGGCCCTCACTTGATCCTGTTCCTGATGTTCATTTTGCTGCCGACGATTTACGGTATTTATGCTTCTTTCACGAAATGGAACCTGATCAACGATCCGGTATGGGTTGGATTGGATAACTATAAAACCATTTTATTCGATACCGAGTCCTCTTTCCACTTCCAGTTTTATAACGGTTTGAAGAACACATTGATCTTTGTGGTGTTAAGTGTGCCGCCTCTCATTATCATTCCGCTTCTGGTTGCGGTTGCCCTTGAGCATAAGAAGGTCAAGTTCAAAGGTTTCATGCAGGCCATTATCTACATTCCGGGTCTGATCTCCATTTCGGCGGCGGCCCTGATCTGGTCCCTTATTTTCAACAAGCAGTTGGGTATTACCGGGAATGTGTTCGGATCGGAAATATCCTGGGCGGCGAATCAGCCCTATGCATGGATTATTATTATCGTGATTTCAGTCTGGGGTGCCGTTGGTGGAAACATGATTATTTATCGTGCCTCAATCAATGGCGTTCCGGGTGATTTGTACGAGGCCGCCGAGATGGACGGTGCAGGGCCTGTGCGCAGATTTTTCAGCATTACGCTCCCTTCCATTCGTTTTCCGCTGATTTTCACGTTTGTCATGACGACAGCAGGGGCGTTTAACGTCTTCGGACAGCCTTTGATGATGACTAAAGGTGGACCGCAGCAGAGCACTCACGTGCTGATGATGTACATTCGGCAGCTGGCCTTTGGCTCCGGCGAATCGGTAGCCGGGATGGCTTCCGCGATGGCCGTGTTGCTTGGTTTGGTCATTCTGGTGATCTCCGCGCTGCAGTATTACGTGATGAACCGGAATGCCAATTAGATTGGCGGAATCGAACGTGGATAGGGAAGGAGCAGGTACAATACAATGGCGAAAAAAATAAGCATATCCAAATATATATCGTATCTCTTTTTGATCAGTATTTGCATCGTATGGGCTGTGCCCGTCATTTTCGGCATCACAACATCATTTCGTTCGCAGTCAGAGGTCGTATCGGCAGGTTTTAGTCTGCTTCCTAAAGAGTGGGACTTCGGCAACTATCTTGCCGTCTTGCAGAACACTTCAACCGCACCGATATTAAGATGGCTGGTGAACTCGCTTGTCATTGCCATTTCGCATACGGCGCTGGTCGTTTTGATCATTTCCCTTACGGGTTACGGTTATACGCGTCTCAAGTTTAAGGGAAGAGATGCCCTCTTCTTCACGCTGCTCGGCATTTCGTTTTTCCCTGGTGTCGTCAATCTGATTCCTTCATATAAAGTGATCGAAGCGCTGGGCTGGGTTAATACCGCCTGGGCGATGATCATCCCGGGGCTTGCGGGTATGGGGAATATCTTCCTCGTTCGTCAGTTCATGAAAGGCATTCCGCATGAATTGGACGAATCCGCCAAAGTGGATGGAGCAGGTGAGTTCAGAATTTACTATTCCATTATTTTGCCGCTCGTGAAACCGGTACTGATCGTCTGTGGTCTGTTCTCGTTTATCGGGTCTTGGAACGACTTCCTCTGGCCTGTTATCGTGTACACGGATGTCGAAAAAATGCCGATCACGGCAGGATTGCTGCTGCTGCAGGATATCTACGGAAACTACCGGATGATCGGACAATTGATGGGGTCTGCGATTTTGGCCATCATTCCGACACTGCTTCTGTTTATTTTTGCCCAAAAATATTTCCTTCAATCCATCAACCTCAATTCCGGGATTAAAGGGTAATGAAGCGATAACATTCATGCTTGGCTGTCGTGAATTACGGCAGCCTTTTTGGTGTTCTGTTCATATTTTTTGCTTGAACACGAACATTTGGTTTCGGTTTCAGTTTTAACATTCGTTTTTGTCATTGACAAATAGGGGACACCGCTTCTAAAATAGTGATGGAAAACAAACAAATCGCGCATACTGTTCGTATAATCCCGGGAATGGGCTCGGGAGTCTCTACGAGATCACCCTAATGATCCTGCTACGAAGAGGAGAAGATGCGGCACCATGAATTCTGCATGCAATGCGTTACCATGCGCACATGGGAATTCTTTTTTGTCTCTTCATTAGAAGAGGAGTGCCGGTCTGACCAATCGGAACCCTGGGTGCTTAATCATATGCTCAGGGTCATTTGTCGTTTTCGAAATGGCTTCATTTACTCTAAGGAGGAGTTAGTAAAACATGGATCGGTTCTTTAAATTAAAAGAAAACGGAACGACCGTCAGAACGGAGGTTGTTGCGGGACTTACCACATTCATGACGATGGCGTACATCCTGTTCGTCAATACGTTGTTCCTTGGACAAGCTGGTGCCGGCATGTCGGACAATGCGGTATTTTTTGCGACTGCCGTCGGGGCGGGTTTGATGACCATTATTATGGGGCTGTTCGTTAACATCCCGATCGCGCTTGCGCCGGGTATGGGGCTGAATGCGTACTTCATGACTGTGGTTCTCAGTTCAAATGGAGCGATTACCTGGCAGGCTGCACTCGGTGCCGTCTTTATCTCGGGTATCGTATTCATTATTCTCACTGTGACCCGCATTCGCCAGATGCTGCTTGTTGCCGTGCCGCAAACGTTGAAGATTGCCATCACGGTCGGTATCGGTCTTTTCATTACAATTGTTGGTTTCAAATTGGCCAACCTGGTTGCAGTGACGGTAAACGTTGCGCCGGATGCTGACCTGAGCAAGCCTATTCCGGGCAGCAGTTTCAATTTGTCGCTGGGTAACTTCATCACGCATCATGATGCGCTGCTGGCATTGATCGGTCTTTTGCTGATTGCCGTATTAATGGTTATGCGGGTCAAAGGTGCGCTGCTCATCGGTATCGTGGCTACTACGCTGATCGGTATCCCGATGGGGGTGACCAACCTTGATGGTTTGTCCACTGCCAGCTGGTTGCCTAACTTCAGTGATCTGGCAGTGGGTCAGCTTGATCTGAAAGGCGCGATTAGCCTTGGACTGTTTGAGATCATTTTCATTTTTACATTTGTAGAACTGTTTGACACGTTCGGGACGATGGTGGGTACCGCGACACGGATGGGCATCATGAAAGACAAGAAAAAAGGCGAGAAAACGATCGGTAAAGCGATGCTCGTTGATGCTGTCGGTGTCAGCGCGGGTGCTGCGCTGGGGACGAGCACGATTACGGCGTTCGTGGAAAGTGCTTCGGGCGTAGAGGCTGGTGGGCGTACAGGCCTTACCTCGGTAACGACAGGTCTGTTGTTTATCCTTTCCTTGTTCATTGCGCCTCTTGCGCTGGTCGTACCGTCCGCTGCGACGGCTCCTGCCCTGATTATCGTGGGTGTGCTGATGATGAGCCAAGTGCGCGAAATTGAGTGGAATGATTTTCTGCAGGCGTTTCCGGCATTCCTGACCATCGTACTCATGCCTTTCACGGGCGGGATTGCGAACGGGATCTCGGCGGGGATTGTATCCTATGTCGTATTGGCAGTGTTCGGTAACCTGGTTACCGAACGCAAGGTGAAGATTCACTGGTTAATGTGGATATTAGCGATCATTGTGATTTGTCGCTTTGTATTTATGGGCGGGGAATAAAGATAATGAAACGAAGAAAGCGGAAGCGTCCGGGTGACCCGGGCTTTCGCTTTTTTTTGTTGCTTTGCAGCTTAGTGCAGGATGTGCAGCGAGGAACTAAGCGCGGGGTTAGAGCCAGAGACACTTTGGGAGGTGATGACGAAATAGTATCTTCTATATAATAAGTAGACATTTTCAGTAAGGAGGCAAAGTATGAGTTGCGATTTGATGGTATTTGATACGAAAGCTGCCCCGCAGAGCAGAGAGGGATTTCTCGCATGGTATGATAAACAAACAGAGTGGAGCGAAGGTCACACATACAAAGATATCACTGTAAGTGCTGATCAACTTCAGCGTTTTTATGAAGATATGGTTCAAGTATTTCCGTCCATGGATGTGGATGACGAAACGTTTGAAGCGATGGAGGAGGAAGGGACGGACAATCGTTTAACCGAATACTCGATCGGCAGGCATATCATATATGTGGCATTTGCCTGGTCGAGGCAGAAGAGGCATATGAGACAGTGCGAGCGCTGGCAGCCAAACACCAAATCGGCTTTTTTGATGTAAGTGCTCGGAGGGGGACATTATCAGGCTGTAGTTTGGGGAATGGCATAACAGTACGTAGAAGTTGTGTTTCTTGAGCGTTTGGATAGAAGGGAACTTTTGCGTCACTTTCATTACAGAGAAGGGGCAGGACAATCGGCATTGGTTTGATAATTAGGTTTGAGCTAAGGGGACATCTGATAAAAAGTTTAAAAAACACTTGCATAATATTTATGTACATGGTATATTCTAATTCCGGCCAAGAAAACACCGAGAAATATGGTGCGGCAAGCAAAGCAAATAAGCTTCGAAAAAAGAAACTTAAAAAAATGCTTGCAAAGTTGGTTCGGATGTGATAGGATATAAGAGTTGCTAAGGACAACAACTTAGTAACGAAAACGAAGTTTGATCTTTGAAAACTGAACAACGAGTGAGTAATGCGAAGGTTTTTGGTACATGTCGTATGACTGTATAAAAACCGGAGCAATATTGAGATATTTTATCTCGTCAGATTCAAAATGAGCTAATCGCTCTTTTCAATACCTCAGATGATTTTTATCACGATTAACCTCGTGACCGAAATTCATCTTTATTGGAGAGTTTGATCCTGGCTCAGGACGAACGCTGGCGGCATGCCTAATACATGCAAGTCGAGCGGACTTGATGAGAAGCTTGCTTCTCTGATAGTTAGCGGCGGACGGGTGAGTAACACGTAGGCAACCTGCCCTCAAGCTTGGGACAACTACCGGAAACGGTAGCTAATACCGAATACTTGTTTTCTTCGCCTGAAGGAAACTGGAAAGACGGAGCAATCTGTCACTTGAGGATGGGCCTGCGGCGCATTAGCTAGTTGGTGAGGTAACGGCTCACCAAGGCGACGATGCGTAGCCGACCTGAGAGGGTGATCGGCCACACTGGGACTGAGACACGGCCCAGACTCCTACGGGAGGCAGCAGTAGGGAATCTTCCGCAATGGGCGAAAGCCTGACGGAGCAATGCCGCGTGAGTGATGAAGGTTTTCGGATCGTAAAGCTCTGTTGCCAGGGAAGAACGCTTGGGAGAGTAACTGCTCTCAAGGTGACGGTACCTGAGAAGAAAGCCCCGGCTAACTACGTGCCAGCAGCCGCGGTAATACGTAGGGGGCAAGCGTTGTCCGGAATTATTGGGCGTAAAGCGCGCGCAGGCGGTCATTTAAGTCTGGTGTTTAATCCCGGGGCTCAACCCCGGATCGCACTGGAAACTGGATGACTTGAGTGCAGAAGAGGAGAGTGGAATTCCACGTGTAGCGGTGAAATGCGTAGAGATGTGGAGGAACACCAGTGGCGAAGGCGACTCTCTGGGCTGTAACTGACGCTGAGGCGCGAAAGCGTGGGGAGCAAACAGGATTAGATACCCTGGTAGTCCACGCCGTAAACGATGAATGCTAGGTGTTAGGGGTTTCGATACCCTTGGTGCCGAAGTTAACACATTAAGCATTCCGCCTGGGGAGTACGGTCGCAAGACTGAAACTCAAAGGAATTGACGGGGACCCGCACAAGCAGTGGAGTATGTGGTTTAATTCGAAGCAACGCGAAGAACCTTACCAGGTCTTGACATCCCTCTGACCGGTACAGAGATGTACCTTTCCTTCGGGACAGAGGAGACAGGTGGTGCATGGTTGTCGTCAGCTCGTGTCGTGAGATGTTGGGTTAAGTCCCGCAACGAGCGCAACCCTTGATCTTAGTTGCCAGCACTTCGGGTGGGCACTCTAAGGTGACTGCCGGTGACAAACCGGAGGAAGGTGGGGATGACGTCAAATCATCATGCCCCTTATGACCTGGGCTACACACGTACTACAATGGCCGGTACAACGGGCTGCGAAGCCGCGAGGTGGAGCTAATCCTAAAAAGCCGGTCTCAGTTCGGATTGCAGGCTGCAACTCGCCTGCATGAAGTCGGAATTGCTAGTAATCGCGGATCAGCATGCCGCGGTGAATACGTTCCCGGGTCTTGTACACACCGCCCGTCACACCACGAGAGTTTACAACACCCGAAGTCGGTGGGGTAACCGCAAGGAGCCAGCCGCCGAAGGTGGGGTAGATGATTGGGGTGAAGTCGTAACAAGGTAGCCGTATCGGAAGGTGCGGCTGGATCACCTCCTTTCTATGGAGAATCGTCTTCTGCGATGAAGACATTCAAATAAGCAGCTCAGCTGCAAACTTACTCACTCGTTGCTCAGTTTTGAGAGTTCAAACTCTCAAACACATGCTCGTAACTTTCGACCGACACATTCCGTGAACGGCCCGAAAGCAAACGAGATTGTTCCTTGAAAACTGGATATCGAAACGAAAAATGCGAATTAGAACATTCCTTTTCGGATGAATGCTCATTCGGTTCAAGCAACCGATGAACAATCATCCTAGCTGAACTTGTGTCAACAAGTTTATATATTAGTGAAAACTGCATTGCTCATCCGAGCAATTGGTTAAGCTACTAAGAGCACACGGAGGATGCCTAGGCGCTAGGAGCCGATGAAGGACGTGGCGAACAACGATACTGCCTCGGGGAGCTGTAAGCAAGCTTTGATCCGGGGATGTCCGAATGGGGAAACCCAGCTGGCGTAATACCCAGTTACTCTTGTCTGAATACATAGGGCAGGAGAGGCATACCAGGGGAACTGAAACATCTAAGTACCCTGAGGAAGAGAAAACAATAGTGATTCCGTCAGTAGCGGCGAGCGAACGCGGAACAGCCCAAACCAGGGAGCTTGCTCTCTGGGGTTGTGGGACGTCTCACATGGAGTTACAAAGGAGCCGGTTAAACGAAGAGGTCTGGAAAGGCCCGCCATAGAAGGTAAAAGCCCTGTAATTGAAAGTTGGTTCCCTCCGAGACGGATCCCGAGTAGTGCGGGGCACGTGAAACCCCGTATGAATCCGGCAGGACCATCTGCCAAGGCTAAATACTTCCTAGCGACCGATAGTGAAGCAGTACCGTGAGGGAAAGGTGAAAAGCACCCCGGAAGGGGAGTGAAATAGAACCTGAAACCGTGTGCTTACAAGAAGTCAGAGCCCATTTTAGGGGTGATGGCGTGCCTTTTGTAGAATGAACCGGCGAGTTACGTTCCCGTGCAAGGTTAAGGTGAGAAGCCGGAGCCGCAGCGAAAGCGAGTCTGAATAGGGCGACATAGTACGTGGACGTAGACCCGAAACCGGGTGATCTACCCCTGTCCAGGGTGAAGGTGCGGTAACACGCACTGGAGGCCCGAACCCACGCACGTTGAAAAGTGCGGGGATGAGGTGGGGGTAGCGGAGAAATTCCAATCGAACTCGGAGATAGCTGGTTCTCCCCGAAATAGCTTTAGGGCTAGCCTCGGAAAACAGAGTCGTGGAGGTAGAGCACTGATTGGGTGCGGGGCCCGCAAGGGTTACCAAGCTCAGTCAAACTCCGAATGCCATAGACTTACTTCCGGGAGTCAGACAGTGAGTGCTAAGATCCATTGTCAAAAGGGAAACAGCCCAGACCATCAGCTAAGGTCCCCAAGTGTGTGTTAAGTGGGAAAGGATGTGGAGTTGCACAGACAACCAGGATGTTGGCTTAGAAGCAGCCACCATTGAAAGAGTGCGTAATAGCTCACTGGTCGAGTGACTCTGCGCCGAAAATGTAACGGGGCTAAACACACCACCGAAGCTATGGCTTGATCTTATGATCAGGGGTAGGGGAGCGTTGTATAAGGGTTGAAGGTGTACCGTAAGGAGCGCTGGACATTATACAAGTGAGAATGCCGGTATGAGTAACGAAAAGATCAGTGAGAATCTGATCCGCCGAAAGCCTAAGGGTTCCTGAGGAAGGCTCGTCCGCTCAGGGTAAGTCGGGACCTAAGGCGAGGCCGAAAGGCGTAGTCGAAGGACAACAGGTCGAAATTCCTGTACCACCGTAAATCGTTACGAGCGATGGGGGGACGCAGTAGGGTAGTGACGCAGGCTGATGGATGCCTGTCCAAGCAGTGAGGCTGGTTAGTAGGCAAATCCGCTAACCATAAGGCTGAGCTGTGATGGGGAGTGAAAATTACAGTAGCGAAGGTCATGATCTCACACTGCCAAGAAAAGCCTCTAGCCAGATGAAGGTGCCCGTACCGCAAACCGACACAGGTAGGCGAGAAGAGAATTCTAAGGCGCGCGGAAGAACTCTCGTTAAGGAACTCGGCAAAATGACCCCGTAACTTCGGGAGAAGGGGTGCCCCGGTAGTGTGAATAGCACGAGGGGGCCGCAGTGAAAAGGCCCAAGCGACTGTTTAGCAAAAACACAGGTCTGTGCGAAGCCGTAAGGCGAAGTATACGGGCTGACGCCTGCCCGGTGCTGGAAGGTTAAGGGGAGCGGTTAGGGAGCAATCCCGAAGCTGTGAACCGAAGCCCCAGTAAACGGCGGCCGTAACTATAACGGTCCTAAGGTAGCGAAATTCCTTGTCAGGTAAATTCTGACCCGCACGAATGGCGTAACGACTTGGGCGCTGTCTCAACGAGAGATCCGGTGAAATTTTAATACCTGTGAAGATGCAGGTTACCCGCGACAAGACGGAAAGACCCCATGGAGCTTTACTGCAGCTTGATATTGAATTTGGGTACGATCTGTACAGGATAGGTGGGAGCCTGAGAAGCATGAGCGCCAGCTTGTGTGGAGGCACCGTTGGGATACCACCCTGATCGTATCTAGGTTCTAACCTGGTGCCCTAATCGGGTACGGGGACAGTGTCAGGTGGGCAGTTTGACTGGGGCGGTCGCCTCCTAAAGAGTAACGGAGGCGCCCAAAGGTTCCCTCAGAATGGTTGGAAATCATTCGAAGAGTGCAAAGGCATAAGGGAGCTTGACTGCGAGACCTACAAGTCGAGCAGGGACGAAAGTCGGGCTTAGTGATCCGGTGGTACCGCATGGAAGGGCCATCGCTCAACGGATAAAAGCTACCCTGGGGATAACAGGCTTATCTCCCCCAAGAGTCCACATCGACGGGGAGGTTTGGCACCTCGATGTCGGCTCATCGCATCCTGGGGCTGAAGTAGGTCCCAAGGGTTGGGCTGTTCGCCCATTAAAGCGGTACGCGAGCTGGGTTCAGAACGTCGTGAGACAGTTCGGTCCCTATCTGTCGTGGGCGTAGGAAATTTGAGAGGAGCTGTCCTTAGTACGAGAGGACCGGGATGGACGTACCGCTGGTGTACCAGTTGTTCCGCCAGGAGCACCGCTGGGTAGCTATGTACGGACGGGATAAGCGCTGAAAGCATCTAAGCGTGAAGCCCCCCTCAAGATGAGATTTCCCAGTATGTAAGACCCCTTGAAGACGACGAGGTAGATAGGCTGGGGGTGGAAGTGCAGCAATGCATGGAGCTGACCAGTACTAATCGGTCGAGGGCTTATCCAAAAAATGCAGGTTCTAAGATCGCAAATTTCGTTTCGAATCCAGTTTTCAGAGAGCAATCTCTGGGCTTGAGAATAGGCTGTCCTTTAAGGGCTGAACTTTTCTCGCAGCGATTTCGAGAAGCGTAGGCTTCGAAAAATCATGTTTGGTGGCGATGGCGGAGGGGTTCCACACGTTCCCATCCCGAACACGACCGTTAAGCCCTCTAGCGCCGATGGTACTTGGACCGCAGGGTCCTGGGAGAGTAGGAAGCCGCCAAGCGAAGAACCACTGCCGATGTCATCGGCGGTGGTTTTTTTTGTTTAAACTAGCAGCCCAATTAAGTTATTGGGCTGCTTTTTTTATTAAGAATCTTGTGCATCATTTGTTTTTGATGGAGCAGGACTCGGTCGTTGATCCTGTTCTGCAAACGGGTAATGCATGATCAGAGGCTCTTTAAGACATTACATATAATATTTATAAAGAGAACGTAATTTATCGTTGCTTCTTGGAATAGGTAACAGTATTGTAATGCCAATATGGCATGACTAATTAATCGACGATAATTTTAGTACCAGATACTAATAGTTGGTGCTATAATAGTGAAAACACACTAACGGAGGTGCTAGCATGTTGCAGTCAAAAGCTAAAATCACCGCATTTGGAACGTATGTCCCAGAGCGCATTCTGAGTAATGCGGATTTGGAAAAAATGGTCGACACAAACGATGAATGGATCGTTCAGCGGACGGGCATGAGAGAGCGCCGCATCGCAACTGAGGATCAATTTGTTTCGGACCTTGCCGTCAAGGCGGTGGAGGATATGATTCAACGCTACGGGGCAGACGTTCAAGACGTAGATATGATTCTGGTGGCGACGAGCACGCCAGAGTATCCTTTTCCCAACACGGCTTCCAGAATTCAGACAAAACTAAATATTCCGCAGACAGGAGCGATGGATTTAAGCGCAGCATGCGCGGGTTTTGTATATGGTCTGCAGCTGGCAGACAGCCTGATTACGAGCGGGATGTATCGCAAGGTGCTAGTGGTTGGCACGGAGACGTTATCGAAAATTACGGATTATACGGATCGTTCCACGTGCATTTTGTTTGGCGATGGGGCGGGGGCATTTTTGTTGGAACGGACCGAGGGGAAAGGAAATTCCCTTGCAGCGTTGTCCGGAACGCAGGGCGAAGGCGGCATACACGTTTATAGCAGCGGGCTCTCTTCCGAAATGGACGGCGTATCTCTTCAGGGGAATGGCAGTCTCGTGCAAAACGGCAGAGAGGTCTATAAATGGGCTGTGCGTCTGATCCCGGAACAAGTGCCGAAATTGATTGCCAAAGCCGGATTGCAGGCAGAGCAAATCGACTGGTTCGTGCCCCACAGCGCTAACCTGAGAATGATCGAAGCGATGTGCGAGCGCGGCCCGATTCCCATGGAACGTACGTTGACCAGTGCAGAGTATCGGGGCAACACGTCGGCAGCTTCCATCCCGCTGGCCATCCAACTTGCCGTGGATGCAGGGAAAGTAAAACAAGGACAGCGACTTGCTTTATTTGGATTTGGAGGCGGACTAACTTATGCTGGCCTTGTGGTGGAATGGGGAGTTCCTGATTCGGCTCAGCAAAGCTAAAGATTGCATTGATTCGAGGAAAAATGAGTGTTAATGATCAAACAATGGTCAACTAAAAAAGTACACTTCACTGTGTTAAGAGTGAGGTGTACTTTTTTTATGGAATGATTTTGTAATTAGTCCGTCATAACAGTTTATGGCGTGAATTTGGGTGCTTGGCGGTGGTGCGTTCCTTGCTCGTAGCTGTACGCCAGCTTGATCAGCGTACCTTCATCAAAGGCACGGCCAAGGAATTCCATACCTACGGGCAAACCTTCGCTGGTGAATCCGGCAGGCACGGTGATCGCCGGGAAGCCGGAGAATGGACTCAACCGGTTGTTGCCGCCGGAATTTTGTCCTTCGCCGATGACGCCCGCAGCTTGCGTGGATGTAGGATAAATGATGGCATCCAGATGATGGTCGGCCATCACTTTCAACAAGGAATCGCGAGTCAGCTGCGTACGTTTCAGCACGATATCCTTGTATTCGGTCGTATCGAGCGTGGCTCGCGCATCTCTGGCTTTCATGGATTGCTCTTGGGACTTATCGAACTGACCGGAAGCGATGATTTCGGACAGGCTGTGGTAAGGAGCTTCGTCCCCCAGCGATTCCAGGTAGTCATTCAGTTGGAATTTGAACTCGTATCCGCTAAGGCTTGGATATTTGTTGATTTCGGCAAGGTTCGGGATTTGGATCGGCACAGCCGTCGCACCCAGCGACTCCAGTTCTGTCACGGCATGGTTGATGACGTCGGCCACTTCTTTTTCCTCGGCTTTGGTGCTAGGAATCAGCTCGGTGGCTACGCCGATGCGTGCACCCTTCAACCCGTTCACATCCAGATAATCCGTGTAGCTGGAAGGAATACGGCCGACGCTGTACGCTGTGGCCGAGTCTTTTTTGTCATAGCCAACCGTGGCGTCGAGCATGATCGCAGCATCGCTGACGGTGCGTGCCATCGGACCGCCCACATCCTGGGTCAGCGCAAGCGGAATGATGCCGTCGCGGCTGGACAAGCCGATCGTTGGACGAATGCCGACCAGGCTGTTGAAGCTGGATGGGATCCGAATGGAACCGCCCGTGTCGGTACCCAGTCCGGCTGCGGCAAAGTTCGCGGCAATGGCTGCGCCCGTACCGCCGCTGGAACCGCCCGGATAGTGATCCAGTGCATAAGGATTCAGCGTTTGTCCGCCAAGCGAGCTGGAGGTGGTGATGCCAAAGGCGAATTCATGCAGGTTGGTTTTGCCCAAAATGATGGCCCCGGCATCTTTCAAACGTTTGACTTGCTCCGCATCCGTCGAAGGCACGGAATCTTTCAGGCAAAGGCAGCCCGCGGTTGTCGGCATGTCGTTGGTATCGAAGTTGTCTTTGACCAGCACCGGTATGCCGTGCAGCGGTCCGCGTGCGCCCTTCGTTGCGCGCTCCTCATCCAGAGCTTCGGCGATGTTCAGCGCTTCCGGATTCAGCGTCAACACGGCTTTGAGGCTGACGCCTTGATCATCGTATTTTTCGATCCGGTCCAGATACTTCTGAACCAGCTCTTTGGAGGTGATTTTTCCCTGCGTCATGGCAGCCTGAATCTCAGTAATCGTGGCTTCTTCCAGGACAAAAGGTTTGATGTAGTCATAAATGCGGTCTTTCAAGACGGCAACGTCATTTTCCGTTAATACCGCATTGGGCAGAAACAAGGATTCGGTGTATCCTTTCATCAGGCCCGCCTGGTTCAGGGCGCTTACGGCGCCAGCATAATCGGCATCATCCGGTACGTCCTTGAACGTCTCGGTCGCAGGCTCCAGCTTTAGCCATTGTTGCAGCGCCTTTGCCGCGTCCTTGCGTTTGACGGTTGTGCCTATAGGCGTGTCCATGGAAAAAGGAACGCCTGCAAGTGTTGCGGCTTCTTCCATCGCTTTCACAAAGGCTGCTGCCGTAGCAGGAGCTTTCCCAGCCGTTGCTGCTGCTGTTTTGCCCGCAGGTAGGGTTGTGCTGGCCGCTGCCGCTGCCGATGGAGCCGGGCTTCCAAAACCGGTGGCGAGCACTGCGCCTGCAAGAAGCAAGGCTCCTGTTTTTTTCATCATGGCTGATTGTTGATAACTCATGCCTTCACGCTCCCTTTTCTGAAAAAATCTGAAGATGTGCGATGGATCGGTGATCTATTTATTGATCCATTCTAATTACATGTTAGATATTCTAACAACATTTATATTTATTCAAAAAAACGCATACATAATGTTGTTTAATCTGTCATTCTTCGAATAGCTTTGATTCTCTTTCACCTAAAATAAAGTTGGGATTCGCTGTTATTTGTAATGTTATCTAACATTATAGTGGTGGTAAAAATTTAGGAGATTGGAATAAGGAGAAGATGAGGAGGCAGACGGATGTTGTGAAATGTTATAATGGACAGGATGGGAAAAACACGCCCCGAACGGGGAATTATGTGCTTCACGGGAAAGGAAGAGATCGATTGAAAACGTTGGTGCTCGCAGAAAAGCCTTCTGTCGCACGCGAGATTGCCCGAGTAATGGGCGCGCGTGATAAACATAAAAGTTACTTCGAAGGTCCGAAATATATCGTGACCTGGGCGCTGGGCCACCTGGTCGGCCTAGCCGAGCCCGAGGATTACGACAAAAAGTATGCCACCTGGAATCTGGAGGATCTGCCGATTCTGCCGGAACGCGCCAAGCTGAAGGTGCTCAAGGAGACGAACCATCAGTACAAAGCGGTGCAGCAGCTCATGAAACGCCAGGATGTCGGCGAATTGATCGTTGCCACCGATGCCGCGCGGGAAGGGGAACTGCTGGCCCGCTGGATCATGCAGATGGCGCAGTGGAAAAAGCCGTTCAAACGGCTGTGGATTTCCTCCCAGACCGATAAGGCGATCAAGGAAGGTTTCGCTTCGCTGAAGCCGGGCAGCCAGTTCGACCGTCTCTATGAGTCTGCGCGCTGCCGGGCCGAGGCTGACTGGATGATCGGGCTCAACGTGACGCGCGCATTGACTTGCCGCTTCAATGCCCAATTGTCCGCAGGCCGGGTACAGACGCCAACGCTGGGTATGATTATGGACCGCGAAAATGAAATCAACCGATTCCGTTCCGAGGAATATGAGACGTTGACCGCGGACATGGGCGATTTCCAAGCGACGTGGAGAGCTTCGGGCGGGGACGCGCGCATTTTCGACAAACAGCAGACCCAAGCGCTCAAGAAACGGGTTGAAGGCCGAGCCGGTGTGATTGCCCAAGTCAAAAAGAGCGAAAAAGTCGAGCCGCATCCGCTGGCTTACGACCTGACCGAATTGCAAAGGGATGCCAACCGAAAATACGGTTTCTCGGCCAAGCAAACCTCCAACGTGCTTCAACGCCTGTACGAGCAGCACAAACTGGTGACATATCCGCGGACGGACAGCCGTTACTTGACTTCGGATATGGCCGGCACGCTCAAGGAGCGTTTGGAGAGCGTGGCGGTGGGGCCTTATGCCGCGCTGGCTCGTCCTCTTTTGCGCAAAAGCTTGAATCTGACCAAACGCATCGTGGACGACAGCAAAGTGACGGATCACCACGCCATTATCCCGACGGAACAGACAGTGCTGCTCAACCAGCTGAACCCGGAGGAACGCAAGCTGTACGATCTGATCGTGCGCCGTTACATCAGCCTGTTCTACCCTGCGGCTAAATACGATTCGGTGGCAGTGACGGTAAAGGTTGGCGAGGATTCCTTCCATGTGAAAGGAACGACCGTGAAGGATAGCGGTTGGCGCGAAGTCTACGGGTCCGATTATACGGACGACGACGACGAATCGGCGGACGATTCGCTGGACCAGGAGCGTGCGCTTCTGCCGGAGGTGCACCAGGGCCAGAGCGTGACGATCCAGCGCTGCCACATCAAAAGCGGGCGCACCATGCCTCCGAAACGGTACACGGAAGCCGCGCTGCTGGCGCAGATGGAAAAACACGGACTCGGCACGCCAGCTACGCGGGCGGACATTATCGAGAAGCTGGTCAGCTCCGACACCATCGATCGCCAAGGCAACAGCCTGCACCCGACAGGCAAGGGCAAACAGCTGATCGAACTTGCTGCGCCGCAACTGCGCACGCCTGAGCTGACCGCCCGTTGGGAAGCCGAATTGGAGCGCATCGCGAGGGGACAAGGCAAGCCTGAGCCTTTCCTGCAGGGCATCCGCACGATGGCACGGGAGCTTGTATCGACCGTCAAGGGGAGCCAAGCCGAGTACAAACCGCATAACGTCTCAAACAGCCACTGCCCGGACTGTAATGCAAGGTTGCTGGAGAAGAAGGGCAAGCGGGGAAGGTTTCTCGTTTGTCCGACAGAGGATTGCGGTTATCGCCGTTCGGCAGAGAAACAGCTGTCCAATCGCCGTTGTCCGCAGTGCCACAAAAAGATGGAGCTGAAGGAAGGCAAAGCGGGAATGTTCGTGCGCTGCCTGCCTTGCGGCATTACCGAGGTGCTGGGCAAGGACAAGAAACATGTGAACAAGCGCGAGCAGCAGAAGCTGGTGAAGCAGTATTCCAAACAGGAGAGCCTGGGTTCGAACCTTGGCGACCTGCTGAAAGCGGCGCTGGAGAAAAAGGGTGAATAGGTTTTAGACTAGACGTCGATCTACGCTCTTGGCCCAATAGGATGCATGATGCGGTCGGCCGCATTCGCCGTCAGGACGTTCTGGCGGCAAAGCGGTCGCGGTATTGTTTCGGCGTGACGCCTGCATGCTTTTTGAATATTTTAATGAAATAACTTTGGTCGTGGAAGTTCAACAGGGGATAAATCTCGCTGAGACGATAGTCGGTAAAAACGATTAAATGTTTCGCTTCTTCAATCCGCTGTTTTTGAATGAACGTCTTGAGAGCCTCTCCCGTCTCGTCCTTGAATTTCCTGGACAGATAGGAGGGGCTCATTTTGACATGCGCTGCCAGTGTGCCTAAATCGAGGTCCTCATACAAATGCTCAAGAACATACTCCTGGCACATCAGGATATCCCTGGAAAAATGGGCTCGCTGAACGCGTTCCACCCGTTCCGTGAATTCAAGCAGGATCTGTTCCAACACAGGCTGAATGGAATCGATGTGAGGCATGCTTTCCACGTATTGAATGAACGTGTCGCTAAGCGTCAGTGCCACTTCCGAATACAATCCCCCCTCAATCGCTGCGCGGGTGCCCATCGTAATGGCCGCGATGATGAGGTTTTTTTTGCTGCGCAAATTGTCGGTTTTGGACAAGGTCCCATAGATTCCGTCCATGTTCACATGCTGGTTCAAGTAACGGAGCATCTTGACTTTGTTCCCCAGACGGATTTGTTCGAAAATCTTTTTCTCTGCCAGATAGGACTTATGGTAAAGGCTGTTCTCCCTTTGTTCCATGAGCGATATCTCGAGCGCATCCGCTTTGTGTTCTTCGTTCGGAAGCTGATCGTCCTCCAGTCTTTCGTTGTACAGAAGATAGTGCAATAGCGATGCGGTATGGATCAGTTGTCCGGGATCGGGCGGCTGCAATATTGCAGGCTCCAGGTGCTGGTCCATCGGATGAGGGTCCAAAAACTTGCGATAATTGGGCCACAGGATGAGACGGCCCTCGCCCATTTCGTGAGTGGTTAGGGGCATGACGATCATTTGATCCGCCTGATTGTTGATATTCACCAATTGTATCGGTTTCCGGAACTGGACGGATTGGATGGAGTGCAGCAGATCGGCAGGCGCCTTCTTCAGGTTCGAACGGGAAATGCGAAACCCGCCAAAAGACCACAGCTCATCCGAGCCGGGATACATATAAAAGACGGGAACGCGAGTGGCGTTTGCAACCAATTGAGAGGCCTGTTCAAGGGAAGTGATGGAGATCGGCATAAGATTAGAGCCTCCTTGTATGCACGAAGTCGAAAAAACACCTTTTTTCGCAAATAAATACCATAAATATAAGAGAGATCATTTTATATTTCAAGGGGACGTGCCATGAAGGTTTGGATGTAAAGCCAACCTTGGATATCCGTGTGCAACAGTTTGCATGATATGACTTAAGAGATAAGTGATAAGTACCTTTTGAGCCTTGAACTTAAATGCGGGGAGTCGATAAAGATGTATTTGGTTGTGGACATTGGCGGTACATTCGTGAAATATGCGTTGATGAGTTCCGGAGGGGAAATCCTGCATAAAGATAAACGCCATGTGGGCAGAACAAACCTGCAGGAGCTGGAAGATGCGTTATATTCGGTAATTGACGCACAGGACCTGTCCGACATTAAGGGCATCGCCCTGAGCTGTCCGGGAACGGTCGATGTGGAAACGGGCGTCATCTACCACGGGGGCAGCTTTCCGTTTTTGCATGAAGTGAATTTGCGGAAAATGATTCATGATCGATACGGAATCGAAGTATCCATCGAAAACGACGGCAAATGCGCGGCCCTGGCCGAGCTGTGGCTCGGCAGCGTCCGCCATGTGAGCAATTCGATCGTGCTTGTCCTGGGCAGCGGCATCGGTGCGGGGATCATCGTGGACGGCAAACTGCATCGGGGAGCGAACCTGTCTGCCGGAGAAGTCAGTTACATCATGAGCGACGTGGCTCCGGTGACGCGGGAGGCGACGTATTTTGGCCTGGAATGCTCGGCGGTGGAAATGGTGCGTACCATCGGCATGATGAAAGGGTTGGAAGACCCGACGGATGGCGAAGCCGTGTTTGAATTCATTGTGAACAAAGACCCTGAAGCGACAAAAGTTTTTGATAACTACTGCCTGAACGTGGCTGCACAGATCATGAATTTGCAATATGTCCTTGATCCGGACCTGTTTGCCATCGGGGGCGGAATCAGTGCCCAGCCTATCCTTATCGAGCGCATTCGGTGGGGTATCGACGAAATCAAACGAATCAACCCGTTCCATATGGCAAATCCCCAAATTACGGCCTGCGCATTCAGAAACGATGCCAATCTGTATGGAGCATTATATCATTTCATCGTGCAAAGGGATCTGAAGACGCGCAGCGTTCGGACATCATAACGCGTCGTTCGGAACTGGACGGGCTCAGGATAACGCAGCGGGGAGTACTGGCCAGAACGTCTGAATAAGTTACCTCTTTTTCAGGAAACGTAACGGTGGGAGGTGACTTGCAAATGCCGTATCATAAGCCGGAAAAGATTCATAATCAGCAAAACAAAGACAGTATTAAGGAAGAAAGCATCGGTGCGCGCCCGCAAAAAGCAGGCAAGAGAGTGCCCAGCCTGAACGGGATCCCGAAACAGGAATCCTAGGATTGCATCTCGCGGCTCATCGGCTGCCCGTAAAAAGGAGAGGTCAAGCTTTGTAGTTTGGCCTTTCCGGGATTATAATGAGGGTACAGGGAGATGTCCCGGGTTAGGGGGGCCGCTTGCAACATATGCAAACCGGAATCATTGTATGGTTTATTTTCATTAACGTGGTCGGATACCTCGTCATGTCGGATGACAAAAAAAGAGCCCAGCGCCGGAAGGACCGCACCCCGGAACGAACGTTGTTCTTGCTTGCCTTTATCGGCGGAGCGTTGGGTGTATGGATCGCGATGTACCGCAAAAGGCACAAAACCAAACATCCCAGTTTCGTGATCGGAGTACCGCTGCTGTTGTTCCTGAATGCAGTCATTTATGGATACTTTCTTTGGTAGATAAGCGGGACCTACCGAGAACTAAGGGCATGTCGCCTGTGATTCAACCGCTTGCGCAAGGTTTAAAGGGTGTTACATAACAAGGAAGGGACGGATGTTTATGTTATTCTCCAAAATTCTGGTTGCCTATGACGGTTCCAAAGCTTCAAACAAGGCTCTTGATCGTGCCATCGAGCTGGCAAAGGCGTCACCGGGGGCCGTAATAGATGTCGTCCATGCCTATGATTTTCCGCGCGTATTTATCGGTGAAGGACTGGCACCGCTGCCGCCATCGCTCAATAACGACTATTACAATCTGGCGGTGCAGACGACGGATGAGGCGAAAGAGCGTATCAAAGCTGCAGGTGTGACGGCAAATGTTGACCTGATCCAAGGGGCCGCTGCCGAGGTGCTGCTGGATTATGCCAAAGAGAACGGTTCCGACGTCATCGTGATCGGCAGCCGGGGGCTCGGCGGGATTCGCGAATTCGTACTGGGCAGCGTAAGTCATAATGTCGTGCAGCATGCCCGGATCCCTGTTCTTGTCGTTAAATAATCGTTTATTTAATAGTGGAAAACGCCTTGCGGCGTGTGGGCCGGCTTTCTTCCTTCATGGAGAAGCCGGCTTTTCCGTTTTTCTCATAATATAGACCGGTTTGATGTGGCTCGTTCTGTAATTTCCGAACATTAGATTTGTCAATATGTTAAATGTTCGTCTTTAAGTTGACATTCCTTGTAGGGGATTGTTAGAATGTTAGATGTGTCGATCAGATGAAAAAATGGTCGAACTGGTGCGAAAGTTTGGATTCATAATTCAATGACGAAATGATATTTGCTCGTATAATGCCGGGGATAGGGCCCGGAAGTTTCTACCTGGGAACCGTAAATTTCCGGACTACGAGGAGATACGGCTGTGAGTCGCATGCATTCCGATGCGGACAGCAAGCCCCCTTTTGGTATGCCCAAATGCTGGCGGCGTATTTCCTGGAGTCCGGTGTCCGGAGAAAATGTGATGTTTTCGCGGGTAGCGGACTTTTTGTTGTTTTAAACCAAAACGATCAGACGGGAGTGGAGTGAATTCATGTCAGTTCAGGTTGCTGTGATCATGGGCAGTAAGTCGGATTGGGAGACGATGAAGCATGCGTGCGAGGTGCTGGACGAGCTAGGGATCGGTTACGAAAAAAAGGTGGTATCCGCGCATCGTACGCCGGATTTGATGTTTGAATACGCCGAGCAGGCGGCCGGCAGAGGCTTCAAAGTCATCATTGCCGGAGCTGGCGGAGCAGCGCATCTTCCAGGCATGGTCGCTTCAAAAACGATGCTTCCGGTCATCGGCGTGCCGGTGCAATCCAAAGCGCTAAATGGTCTGGATTCCTTGCTGTCGATCGTGCAAATGCCTGGCGGCATTCCCGTGGCCACCGTGGCCATCGGCAAAGCGGGAGCGACGAACGCGGGACTGCTGGCTGCGCAAATGATCGGGGCATTCGATCCGGAAGTGCAAAGCCGGAGCGAAGCTCGGCGGGAGCGCATCAAGCAGGAAGTGCTCGAAAGCAGTGATGAGCTATGAGCGGAACGGAAAAAAGTAAAAACGGATCGCAGCATCGGGTGATGCTGCCTGGACATACGATGATCGGCATTCTTGGCGGGGGCCAACTCGGCCGCATGCTAACGCTTGCCGGTACTGCAATGGGATATCGCTTCATTACGCTGGATCCGGCGAAGGACGCTCCGTGCGGGCAGGTAGCCCGGCAGATCGAGGCCGGTTATGCGGATGAAGGAGCGGCGCTGGAGCTGGCTCGCCAATGCGATGTCATCACCTATGAGTTCGAAAATGTGGATGCGGGCGTTGCTGCCCTGCTTGAAAGGGAATCCTACGTACCGCAGGGAAGCAGCTTGCTTTATACGACGCAGCATCGACTCCGCGAAAAGAGAGCCATTGAAGCTGCAGGGGTCCGCGTTGCCCCTTATCGCGAGATTACGAGCGCGGACACGATGCAAGCAGCGGTTGGCGAACTGGGCGTGCCTTGCGTGCTCAAAACCGTTACCGGCGGCTATGACGGCAAAGGACAGCGCGTTATCCGCGATGCGTCCCAGGCTTTGAAAGCCTATGAGGAACTTGCAGCCACGGGAGCAGAACTCGTGCTGGAGCAATTCATCAAGTTCGATTGCGAGATTTCCGTCGTGGTCGCGCGCAGCACGGCAGGAGAGATCAAAACGTTCCCGCCTGCGGAGAATATTCATGTGAACAACATTTTGCATGCTTCTATCGTTCCGGCGAGAGTCCCTGCCGACATCCAGCTGGAAGCGCAAAAATTGGCCGCCGCGGTCGCGGAATCGATGGAGGCGGTTGGGCTGCTCGCCGTCGAGATGTTTGTGGCGGCGGATGGAAGGTTGTATGTGAACGAGCTTGCACCAAGGCCGCACAACTCGGGTCACTACACGATGGAGGCTTGCGCCACGTCCCAATTCGAACAGCATATTCGCGCGATTTGTGGATTGCCGCTCGGAGATACGACGTTGCTTAGTCCGGTGGTCATGGTCAACGTACTCGGGGAACATCTGGAACCGGTCATCGAGAGAACGGGCGCGCCGGATGCCGATGCCATTGAACTGGGTGTTATCCCCAAGCTTCATATATACGGAAAAACCGAGGCGAAAACAGGACGGAAGATGGGGCATGTCAATCTGCTTTGTCACGATGTTGAAGAAGGATTACAATGGATTGAACAAACTACGATTTGGAGGAATACAAATTCATGATCGAACGTTACAGCAGACCTGAAATGAGAGCCATCTGGACGGAAGAAAACAAATTCAAAGCATGGCTGGAAGTCGAAATTTGCGCATGCGAGGCATGGGCGGAACTGGGCGTCATTCCTAAAGAAGATGCAGCGCTGCTGCGCGAGAAGGCTACTTTTGACATTGACCGGATTTACGAGATCGAGCAAGAAACGCGCCATGACGTGATCGCATTCACGCGTACCGTATCCGAAAGCCTGGGCGATGAGCGGAAATGGGTTCACTACGGCCTTACATCCACGGACGTCGTGGACACGGCACTCGGTTATCTGCTCCGTCAAGCAAACGAAATCCTGGAGCGCGACATCGTGAACTTCATCGACATTTTGCGGGAAAAGGCACTGGCATACCAACACACGCCAATGATGGGACGTACGCACGGTGTACATGCCGAGCCGACGACGTTTGGTTTGAAAATGGCCTTGTGGCACGAAGAGATGAAGCGTAACCTGGAGCGTTTCCGCCATGCGGCAGACAACGTGCAATACGGCAAAATTTCCGGCGCGGTAGGCACATACGCCAACATCGATCCGTTCGTGGAAGAGTTCGTTTGTGCAAAGCTCGGTACGAAAGCCGCACCAATCTCGACCCAAACGCTGCAGCGCGACCGTCATGCGGAATACATGGCGACGCTCGCCCTGATCGCTACATCGCTGGACAAGTTCGCTACAGAAATCCGTGCATTGCAGAAGAGCGAGTTCCGCGAAGTGGAAGAAGCTTTTGCCAAAGGTCAAAAAGGTTCTTCGGCCATGCCGCACAAACGCAATCCGATCGGCAGCGAAAACATCTCCGGCCTGTCCCGCGTCATTCGCGGACACATGGTATCGGCATACGAGAACGTTACGCTGTGGCATGAACGCGACATCTCGCATTCTTCCGTCGAGCGCGTCATCCTGCCGGATGCAACGATGCTGCTGAACTACATGCTGAACCGTTTCGGCAACATCGTAAAAAACCTGACCGTGTTCCCGGAAAACATGAAACGCAACATGGAGCGCACGTATGGCGTGCCGTTCTCCGGCCGCGTCATGACGAAGCTGATCGACAAAGGCTTCAGCCGCGAGCAGGCGTACGATACCGTTCAACCGCGTGCGATGCAGGCATGGGAAGAGCAGCGTCAGTTCAAGGACATCGTGAAGTCCACACCTGAAATTACCGAGGCGCTGAGCGAAGAGGAAATTGAAGATGCGTTCAACCCGGCGTGGCACCTGAAACACGTCGACACGATCTTCAAAAAGCTTGGCCTTACCAACTAATCAAAAATATAAGCTCATTATGAGTTCACGCAGAAACGGAGAAGGCAGAAAAACCTGGAGAAGCGAAGCGGTCGCCTTTATCCCCGGATTTTCACTTTGCAAAAGTGTGATTCAAAAAATCCGGGGATAACAGCGATCGGAGGGTGTTCTGCATTCGTAGTTGCAAGCGTGATTAAGGGAATGAGCTTATATGTTTACCATCTCCTGAAAGAAGGTGAGCCTTCATGGCGCTGTCCACTGCGGCAGATCTTGTTAAAGCTCCATTGTTGTATAAAGGCAAAGTACGCGAACTGTACGATCTGGGCGAACACTTCCTGATCGTTGTGACGGACCGGATTTCGGCTTTCGACTACGTGCTGGAGCCGGCGGTACCGGAGAAGGGCAACGTGCTGAACAAACTCAGCAGCTTCTGGTTCGAGCTGACGGGCAGCATGATGGAAAACCATGTCGTTCATACCGACGTAAGCCGATTGGGCGATATCGTGACCGAACCCGAATTGCTCAAGGACCGCATCATGGTTACCCGCAAAGCGGAACGCATCGACATCGAATGCGTGGTGCGCGGCTACATCACCGGCGGCGGCTGGAGACAATACCAGCAAACGGGCGAAGTCAACGGCATCAAGCTGCCGGAAGGCCTTCGCAAAAATGACAAGCTGGCGTCCCCGATCTTCACCCCTGCAGCCAAAAACGACGTGGGGCATGACGAGGATATCCCGATGGAGCGCATGAAGGAACTGGTAGGCGACGAGCTGGCGGTGGAGCTTCAGGAAAAAAGCCTGCGGCTGTACGAATTCGCCCGCGACTACTGCGATCAGCGCGGCATCATCCTGGCGGATTGCAAATTCGAATTCGGCATCGTGGATGGCAAGGTCATCCTGATCGACGAAATATTCACCCCTGATGCATCACGCTTCTGGGCAAAGGAAAACTACGCGCTCGACATCGAAATCGACAGCATGGACAAAGAACCGGTGCGTGCGTATCTGTCAGGCACGGATTGGGACAAGAACAGCCAGCCAGACCCGCTGCCGCAAGAGGTGGTTGAGGCAACCACCGCCAGGTACGTCGATATTTACAACCGTTTGACGGCAAACTAAAGTTAATTGTTCTCAGCAATGTTCTTTCTACCATTACCGCCTAACGTAAAGGTTTAAGCCTTTTAAAGCTCGCATGGACTAGCGGAGGGACGGAATTGTTCTTAAAGGAGCGATAGTGTTCGCCTTTATCCCCAGGTTTCGACCACTATGCAAACCGCAAAAAAACATACACACGTTAACGGAGAGGCAGAACCAATCTGGAGAAGCGAAGCGGTCGCATTTATCACCGGATTTTCCCCTTAGGAAGGGGATCAAAAAAATCTGGGGATAACAGCGATCGGAAGATGGTACTGCACTCGCAGTGGCCTTGTGTGATTGATTAGTGTTGGGGGCAACAGCGATCGAAAGCCAAACTTCTCCGGAGCAAGCGCCAACGCCACTTTTAACAGCATAAAGCATTTATCCCGTTCATTACTGAGGAGGAACTGAAGGATTATGATCAAAGCAACCGTCTATGTCACTATTAAGCAAAGCGTACTCGACCCGCAAGGCGTGGCAGTTCAAGGAGCGCTGCATTCCATGGGTTTCAATGAAGTGGAAGCCGTAAGAATCGGTAAAGTCATGGAGCTGAAACTGGATACGAACGATCGTGTCGAAGCGGAAAGCCGTCTGAAAGTGATGTGCGAGAAGCTGCTCGCCAACACCGTTGTTGAAGATTACCGCTACGAATTGGAGGGTTAATCCCATGAAATTTGCAGTTCTTGTGTTCCCCGGCTCCAACTGCGATATCGATTGCTACAAAGCCGTGGAAGAGGCGATTGGTCAAGAAGTGGATTATGTGTGGCATACGGCAACGGACTTGTCTGCCTATGATTGTATCCTTGTTCCGGGCGGTTTCTCTTACGGGGATTACCTGCGGTGCGGAGCGATCTCCCGGTTCGCCCCTGTCATGAATGAGGTAGCGAAGGCTGCGGCAGCAGGCAAATACGTGCTGGGCATTTGCAACGGGTTCCAAATTTTGACGGAAGCAGGCTTGCTGCCGGGTGCACTGATTCGCAACATGTCCCTGAAATTCCGTTGTCACGATACAGTATTGAAAGTGGCTAATGCAAATACGCCGTTTACCCGCGATTATGCGTCTGGCGAAGAGATCGTCATTCCGATCGCACACGGCGAAGGCAACTATTATTGCGATGAAGAAACGCTTGCCAGCTTGAAGGCGAACAACCAGATCGTCTTTACGTACGGCGACAACCCGAACGGTTCCCTGGCGGACATTGCGGGGATTTGCAACGAAGCAGGCAACGTGGTCGGCATGATGCCGCATCCGGAGCGCGCGGTGGATTCGCTGCTCGGCTCGGAAGACGGCAAACGTATGTTTACATCTATTTTGAAAGCATGGAGGGATCGACATGACGCAGCAGCTATCCGCTAAGGAGCCAACGGCAGAACAGGTCGCAGAACATAAACTATATGCACAAATGGGCGTATCCGACAGCGAGTACGAGCTGATCTGCGAGTTCATGGGACGCAAGCCGAACTATACCGAAATCGGCGTGTTCAGCGTGATGTGGTCCGAGCATTGCGCGTACAAAAACTCCAAGCCGCTCCTGCGTCGTTTCCCGACTAGTGGCCCACGCGTCCTGATGGGTCCGGGCGAAGGCGCCGGGATCGTGGACATCGGCGACAATCAAGCGGTTGTGTTCAAAATCGAGAGCCATAACCATCCTTCCGCGGTCGAGCCTTATCAAGGTGCGGCAACAGGCGTTGGCGGTATCATCCGTGACATTTTCTCCATGGGCGCAAGACCGGTGGCCTTGCTAAACTCCCTTCGTTTCGGCAAATTGGAGAGCGATCGCGTGAAATACCTGTTCGAGCATGTCGTTTCGGGTATTGCCGGATACGGTAACTGTATCGGGATTCCAACGGTAGCCGGGGAAGTGATGTTCGACGAAAGTTATGAAGGCAATCCACTCGTCAATGCAATGTGCGTAGGTTTGATCGATCACGACAAAATTCAGCGCGGCGTAGCCAAAGGCGTAGGCAACCCGGTGTACTATGTCGGTCCTCCAACAGGACGCGACGGAATTCACGGCGCAACGTTTGCTTCGGTGGAGCTGACGGAAGAATCCGAATCCAAGAAGACAGCGGTTCAGGTCGGCGACCCGTTCATGGAAAAACTCGTCATGGAGTCCTGCCTTGAACTGATCGACACGGGCATCGTGCTCGGTATTCAGGATATGGGTGCTGCAGGACTGACTTGCTCCAGTGCGGAAATGGCAAGCAAAGCGGGCAATGGACTTGAATTGTATCTGGATCAGGTGCCGCAGCGGGAAGAAGGCATGACGCCTTACGAAATGATGCTGTCCGAGTCCCAAGAGCGCATGCTGTTCGTCATCGAACCGAAGGATGAAGCGCAAGCGCTGGAAATCTTCGAGCGTTGGGGCGTCATCTGTGCGAAGGTCGGCAAAGTAACGGACGACGGCCGCCTCAAGCTGTTCCATCACGGCGAGGTTGTCGGCGACATGCCGGTAAAAGCGCTCGTGGACGAGTGTCCGGTGTACGACAAACCATCCACGGTACCCGCATACTACGAGCAAAGTGCTTCCATCGACACGCTTCGTTACGACGAAGTGACGGACCTTGGCGGTGCGTTGAAACAAGTGCTGGCTTCGCCGACCGTGGCGAGCAAAAAGTGGGTGTATGACCAGTACGATTACATGGTGCGTACAAGCACGGCCGTTCGTCCAGGTTCGGACGCGGCAGTCGTAACCATTCACGGCACGCGCAAAGGCCTGGCGATGACGACGGATTGCAACGGACGTTACGTGTATCTTGATCCGGAAGTAGGCGGACGCATCGCGGTCAGCGAAGCGGCGCGCAACATCGTTTGCTCCGGTGCGGAGCCGCTGGCCCTGACGGACAACCTGAACTTCGGCAGCCCGGAGAAACCGGACATTTTCTGGCAGATGGAAAAAGCGGTGGACGGCATGGCTGAGGCTTGCCGCGTGCTCGATACGCCGGTAATTGGCGGTAACGTCAGCTTGTACAACGAAAATGCCAAGGGTGCCATTTACCCGACGCCGGTGGTCGGCATGGTTGGTCTGGTGCATGACGTGGATCACATCACGACGCAAGGGTTCAAAGCTGAAGGCGACGTCATTCTCCTGCTCGGCGAGACCAAAGCCGAACTGGGCGGCAGCGAGCTGCAATACGTCGTTCACGGCACAACGGAAGGCCGTCCGCCGGAGCTGGACCTGAACAAGGAAAAAGCATTGCTCGGCACGGTGCTCGAAGCGATTCAATCCGGCCTCGTTCGCTCGGCGCACGATTTGTCCGAAGGCGGTTTGGCTGTAGCGCTGGCGGAATCTTGCATCAGCGGCAAGCTGGGAGCTCAAGTGAATGTCGAAACGTCGCTGCGCGGCGACCATGCATTGTTCAGCGAAAGCCAGTCCCGGATCTTGTTGTCGGCTGCGCCGGAGCAAGCCGGCAAGCTGGAAGCTTTTGTGCGCGAACGGGGCGTGCCGGTTGCTGTCATTGGACGTGTTGAAGGAAGCAACCTGACGATTGAAGTGAACGGAACAACAGCCGTGAATGAACCCGTAGGAGGTTTGACACAGGTCTGGGAGGATGCGATTCCATGTCTCATGAACTGACGACAGGACAATTGTGGACAGGCGATTATTACAACCAAGGGTCCGGCAAGGAAGGACTCGACAAATTGAAAGAAGAATGCGGCGTATTCGGGGTGTTCAAGCACCCTGACGCGGCTTCCCTTTCTTATTACGGACTTCATGCCCTGCAGCACCGCGGGGAAGAAAGTGCCGGAATGTGCGTCAGCGACGGCAATGAGTTTCATTACCATCGCGGCATGGGATTGGTCAAAGAAGTATTTACGAAAGACCTGATGCAGACGCTCAGCGGCGACATTTCCATCGGTCACGTCCGGTATTCCACCAGCGGCGACAGCAAGCTGACGAATGCGCAGCCCTTGGTGTTCAAGTATCGCGACGGCGATTTGGCGGTAGCCACGAACGGAAACATCGTGAACGCACCGACCATTCGGCGCGAACTGGAACAGAGCGGTTCCATTTTCCAGACGACCAGTGACACCGAGGTGATCGCGCATCTGATCGCGCGGTCGCCAAAGGGCCTTGTCGAAGCAGCAAAAGATGCGTTCCAGCGCATCGTTGGCGGATATGCGTTCCTCATCATGACCAACGACAAGCTGTTGGTCGCTTCCGATCCGCACGGTCTGCGTCCGCTGACGATGGGACGTTTGGGCGATGCCTATCTGTTTGCGTCCGAGACATGCGCGCTTGAAACGATCGGCGCAGAATTGATTCGCGATATCGAGCCCGGCGAACTGCTGATCTTGGATGCGGACGGTTTGCACGAGGACCGTTTCGATCATCACAAGCACCGCAAGGCGCTGTGCGCGATGGAATATATCTACTTTGCGCGTCCGGACAGCGACATGAACGGGGCGAACCAACACGCGGCCCGCAAACGGATGGGAAGCCGCATGGCCCTGGAAGCGTTCGTTGATGCAGACCTGGTGACCGGCGTGCCGGATTCCAGCATTTCCGCAGCCATCGGTTATGCCGAGCAAACGGGCATCCCGTATGAGATGGGCATGATCAAAAACAAGTATACGGGCCGTACGTTCATCCAGCCAAGCCAGGAATTGCGCGAGCAAGGCGTGAAAATGAAGCTCAGCGCCGTACGCCGCGTGGTGGAAGGCAAACGCGTAGTCATGATCGACGACTCCATCGTTCGCGGAACGACTTCCCGCCGGATCGTAAACATGCTTCGCGATGCGGGAGCTGCCGAGGTCCATGTGCGGATTACGTCGCCGCCGTTCAAGAATCCGTGCTTCTACGGCATCGACACGCCGGACAGCCGCGAATTGATCGCGTCTTCGCTGTCGGTGGAAGAGATTTGCCGCGAAATCAATGCGGACTCCCTGGCCTTCCTCAGTCCGGAAGGACTGATTGCATCGATTCAGGGCAACAACGAAAGTGATTACAAAGGTGGCTTATGCCTCGCTTGTTTTGATAACGACTATCCGACCCGTCTCGATTTCGGCGGCGAAGAGAAATTCGGATGCAGCTGTTAAATATGTTGAAACGGATAACGTATCACGAAGGCGATATCTTCCTTCTTCCGATGGAGGACGGCCGCACGGCGATCTGTCAGGTCGTGTGCGCGCTCAGAGGTCGGTTCAAAAAGGCGTTTTCCTTTGGCGTGATTCGCATTCAGCCTGACGAAACCGCCGAGCTGAGGGACGGTGACTTCCTGCCATATACGTTCGGCAAGCGGCGGAGCAGCGTCATTTTCGCTTCGCCGGCCTATATCCGAAGTGGAGATTGGAAGATCATTGGCAACATTCCTCTGACGCAAGAAAAAGAACAACTGAAAGTGTTTGAATGCGCCGGGCATTTATATTGCGGGGATGAGTATGTTCGGCATTTGCAGCAGGAGGAGTACGGCAAGTTCAACACGCTGGGTGTGGCCGGTTTTGAATTGGTGCAAATTCATTTGTCAGGGATGTAACGGTGGCAAGAACGATTGGAAATGTGATCTATAGAACCAGATGAAGGGTGCGATGGTAGTGTCAGAAGCATACAAAAATGCCGGTGTCGATATCGCGGCAGGTAACGAAGCGGTAGAACGGATGAAAAAACACGTGAAGCGGACCTTCCGTCCGGAAGTGATGACCGACCTGGGGGGATTCGGCGCCCTGTTTGGCTTGAACAAAGACAAATACGAAGAGCCTGTGCTCGTATCCGGCACAGACGGTGTAGGGACCAAGCTTAAAATCGCGTTTGCCATGGACCGCCATGATACCATCGGGATCGACGCCGTGGCCATGTGTGTGAACGACATCGTCGTGCAGGGTGCGGAACCTTTGTTTTTCCTCGATTATCTGGCCTGCGATAAGGTTATTCCCGAGAAAATTGAAGCTATTGTGGCCGGGATCGCCGAAGGCTGCCATCAATCGGGTTGTGCGCTGATCGGCGGCGAAACGGCGGAAATGCCGGGCATGTACAGCGAGGGCGAGTATGATATCGCCGGTTTCACGGTAGGTATCGTGGACAAGGCAAAAATCATCAACGGCTCTGCGATTGCGCCTGGAGACACGGTGATCGGACTGGCGTCCAGCGGCGTGCACAGCAATGGATTTTCCTTGGTGCGCAAGCTTCTCCTCGAGAAAGCCGGACTTGGCCTTCAGGATCACATTGAAGAGCTGGGCGGCAAGCTCGGTGACGTTATTTTGGAGCCAACCAAAATTTACGTCAAACCACTGCTTTCCTTGCTCGAAAAAGTGAACGTCAAAGGCATGGCCCACATTACGGGCGGCGGGTTCATCGAGAACATTCCGCGGATGCTGCCAGGCAGCGTGAACGTGGATATCGAATACGGCTCTTGGCCGATCCTGCCGATCTTCGACTTGCTTCAGAAAACGGGCGACGTTTCGAACCGCGACATGTTCACCACGTTTAATATGGGAATCGGTCTCGTGCTCGTCGTGAACGAGGCGGATGCCGCTCAGGCTCTGGAAGAGCTGAAAGCATCCGGAGAGGAAGCATACGTCATCGGCCGTGTAACTGAAGGGGATGCACGAGTAACCTTCACGGGAGCGGATGTTTAATGGCTCAATACCGCATTGCCGTATTTGCTTCTGGCGAAGGGACGAACTTTCAGGCCTTGGTCGATGCGGCACGGAACGGGGAGATCGAAGCTTCCGTTGACCTGCTGGTCTGCGACAAGCCTGCTGCACGGGTCGTGCAGCGGGCCGAAGAGGCAGGCGTGGCCTGCCATCTGTTTACGCCGAAAAACTATGCATCCCGCGAAGACTACGAAACGGAAATCGTGGATGTGCTGGAATCCCGAAACATCGATCTCGTCGTCCTGGCCGGCTACATGCGCCTGCTGACTTCGGTCATGGTGGATCGGTATGCAGGCCGGTTAATCAACATCCATCCGTCCTTATTGCCGGCTTTTCCCGGCAAGGATGCGATCGGCCAGGCAATGGATTATGGCGTGAAGGTGACGGGGGTTACGGTGCATTTCGTGGATGGAGGCATGGATACCGGGCCGATTATTGCCCAGCATCCTGTACCGATTTTGCCTGGGGATACGCCGGATTCGGTTAGTGATGCCATTCATGCTGCCGAGAAGCAGCTCTATCCTGAAGTGGTGTCCTGGTTCGCCCAAGGTTTGGTCCAACTTGAAGGCCGTCAGGTTACGATTCAATCACGAATGGATTAAACGGATAAGCGGACATTTTGGTACATTGACGCCGAATAAGCGCGCACCAGAGAAATGATGGATTTTTGCGCATTCTCCGGCGTCAGGATTTGATCATCGCAAGAAATTTCCCGTGAGTGGCGGTCTGTCTTCTATGAAAGCACGGCAATCGACGTTTTCTAATATTTCTCGGGAAATAAATCGGCTCACGTTTCACCAAGAAGCGCGTGAAGTCCGGAGACAATAAAGGAGGAGCAAATTGTGAGTATCAAAAGAGCGCTGGTCAGCGTATGGGATAAAACGGGCATCGTGGATTTTTGCCGCGAGCTGTCGCAAATGGGCGTGGAAATTATTTCGACGGGTGGTACAAGCAGCCTGTTGGCAGAGGAAGGCGTGCCTGTCATCGGCATTTCCGACATTACCAACTTCCCTGAAATTATGGATGGCCGGGTTAAAACCCTGCATCCGGCGGTTCATGGCGGATTGCTCGCAGTTCGTGACAACGAGGAGCACACACGTCAGATGGAGGAATTGGGCCTGGGCTACATCGACTTGGTCGTCGTGAACCTGTACCCGTTCCAACAAACGATTGCGAAACCTGACGTATCCTATGAAGATGCGATCGAAAATATCGACATCGGCGGTCCAACCATGCTTCGTTCCGCAGCCAAAAACCATGCTTTTGTCACCGTCGTCGTAGATGCGGGGGATTACGGCAAAGTATTGGAAGAAGTACGCGGCAATGGAGATACGACATTGGAAACGCGCAAACAGCTCGCAGCAAAAGTGTTCCGCCACACGGCGGCTTACGATGCCCTCATCTCCGATTATCTGTCCAATATCAATGGTGATCCGCTTCCGGAGCGCCTGACGGTGACTTACGAGAAAATCCAGGACCTGCGTTATGGCGAAAACCCGCATCAACAAGCGGCATTCTATCGCAAACCGCTGGCAGCAGCCGACACGCTTACATCTGCCGAGCAATTGCACGGCAAAGAGCTGTCTTATAACAACATCAACGACGCGAATGCGGCGCTGCAAATCGTCAAAGAATTTGAAGAACCTGCGGTGGTCGCGGTTAAACACATGAATCCGTGCGGCGTGGGCGTAGGCGCAAGCATTTTCGAAGCTTACGGCAAAGCCTATGCGGCTGACCCGACTTCGATCTTCGGCGGCATCGTCGCAGCAAACCGCATTATCGACAGCGATACGGCCGCGAAGCTGAGCGAGATTTTCCTCGAAATCGTGCTCGCACCAGACTTTACTCAAGAAGCTCTCGAGATTTTGACGAAAAAGAAAAATATCCGCTTGCTCAAAACCGGCGAGCTGAGCGCGGCGCGCCATCGCGAAAGCCAGTTCGTTGTAACCTCCATCGACGGCGGCATGATCGTACAGCAAAGCGATGTTCACTCCATCGAAGCAACCGAGCTGCAGGTCGTGACGGATCGTGCCCCTTCCGAAGAAGAAATGAAGCAGCTGCTGTTCGGATGGAAAGTGGTGAAACACGTCAAGTCCAACGCGATCGTGCTTGCAGCGAATGACATGACCGTGGGCGTAGGCGCAGGGCAAATGAACCGTGTCGGTGCAGCCAAAATCGCGATCGAACAAGCCGGCGATCTGGCCAAAGGTGCCGTGCTCGCATCCGATGCGTTCTTCCCGATGGGCGATACGCTGGAGCTTGCGGCAAAAGCTGGCATCACAGCGGTCATTCAGCCGGGCGGTTCCATCAAAGACGAGGAATCCATTAAAGTGGCGAACGAATACGGCATTGCCATGGTCTTCACGGGCGTGCGCCATTTCAAACACTAGAATATAAACGTCACAATGAAGATGAACAAGCATTCCCGGCTTGTTCATCCTCATTTTCGGCTTAAGGTACGATGTCTGACGACACTAGCGGCCGAATGTGTTTGGACGGGGAACGAGTTGTTTACGAAGTGTACTTCTATATAAGTTGAACTAGACATTTACACGATAACGGAGAGGGCAGAAAGAATCTGGAGAAGCGAAGCGGTCGCTTAAAGCTTTCTGTAAGAAAGCTGCATCGGAAGCATAAGCTTCACCGGATTTTCCCTTTGAACAAAGGGGATCAAAAAAATCTGGGGATAACAGTGATCGGAAGATGGTTCTGACCACGTAGTGACTCCGTGTAAAAATCATCGGTTCAACTTATATAATTTGAATTGATCCTGTTATTTTCATGGAGGGGAACAACGAATGGATATATTGGTCGTAGGCGGCGGAGGCCGCGAACATGCCATCGTGTGGGCTTTGGCTAAAAGTCCCAAAGCAGGCAAAATTCACTGCGCGCCGGGAAATGCCGGCATTGCCGAGCTCGCCGAATGCCACCCGATCGCGGTGCATGAATTCGACAAGTTAACGGCGCTCGCCGTGGAACTTCAAGTGGGCCTGGTGGTCATCGGACCGGATGATCCGCTGGCTGACGGCATCGTGGATGCGTTTGATTCGACAGGCATTCCCGTATTCGGCCCGCGCCGCAATGCGGCAGAGATCGAAGGAAGCAAAACGTTTATGAAGGATCTGCTGCACAAATACAGCATTCCGACGGCGGCGTACGAGAAATTCGACAATTACGAGCAGGCGCAGGCGTATCTTGATCAGCAGCCTGTCCCGATCGTCATTAAGGCGGACGGGCTGGCTGCAGGAAAAGGCGTGACGGTTGCCCAGTCCCGCGAGGCAGCGAACCAGGCGCTGCGCAGTATCATGGTGGACAAGGTGTTCGGCGAAGCCGGAGCCAAGGTCATCATCGAGGAATTTCTGGCAGGCCAAGAAATGTCGATTCTGGCGTTTGTCGACGGGGAAACCGTTCGCCCGATGGCGGCGGCCCAGGATCATAAGCCGGTATTCGACAATGACGAGGGACCGAACACGGGCGGCATGGGAACGTATTCGCCACTGCCGCATATCGCTTCCTCGATCATCGAAGAAGCGGTGGAAACGATCATCAAACCGACGGCCAAGGCAATGGTGGCCGAAGGACGCCCGTTTCGCGGGGTGTTGTTCGCGGGACTGATGATTACGCCGGACGGCAGACCGAAGACGATCGAGTTCAATGCCCGCTTCGGCGATCCGGAAACTCAAGTGGTATTGCCTCGCCTGAAGAGCGATCTGCTGGACATTTTCTGGGCTACCGTGCACGGCAAGCTGGCGGATATCGAGATTGAGTGGAGCGACGAGGCCGCTGTGTGCGTCGTGCTGGCATCCGGCGGTTATCCTGGCCCTTACCCGAAAGGCATCGTGATCGAAGGTCTGGATCAAGTACAGGATGCCGTCGTATTCCATGCAGGCACGGCTCGCGGCGAGAACGGCGAGTGGCTGACGAACGGCGGTCGCATTCTTGGCGTCGTCGGCTTGGGTGCGGACATCGCAGAAGCCCGGAACAAAGCATACACCGAGGCGGATCGCATCCGTTTCGAAGGCAAACATCAGCGTTCCGACATTGCGGCCAAAGCGCTGGTATAGTGAACGAAATGTGAAAGAAAGCCCAGAAGACAAAACGTGTCAAAAACGTTTTGCATCTTTTGGGCTTTCTGCATCGTATAGATAAGTTAAAGATGTTTGGCGAGTGATTGAGCCTTTTAAGTTCTAGAACCATAGGTCATATATATAAGAAAATATCTACATATAGCTGAGGAATTGTGAACAAAATAGTGAACGGATCGATGGAACATTGGCCCAAACCATAACGTGCAACTGGATGGTTTGGTGATGAACATGCTATACTACTCTGAAATAATGAATATGTTTTGGCGAGGAGGTGGATATCCATTGGGTAGGCGATACTGCATACTGTCGAGATGGCTGATCTAGGTTGGCCCCTATGACTTTTCGATTTCATATAGCTTGTAGAACCCATGGTGAAATATTTTTTTGAATAATACAGCCTGTTCTTTGTTAACTTCATGAAGTTAACGGTTAGCGCTGTAACTATATCTGGAGGTGAATCCCTGTCTACCGGGGAAGTCATTGGACATAATTACCGTCATTAATTTGGCATTACTCATTTTTTTGATTGCAGCAACTGCATTTTTCGTAGCATCCGAATTCGCTGTGGTTAAAATTCGGCCGTCACGCGTGGATCAGCTTGTGGCTGAGGGGAACAAAAAGGCCGTGTTGGCCCGTAAAGTCGTTTCGGATCTGGATTATTATCTCTCGGCGTGTCAATTGGGAATCACGGTCACGGCACTCGGTCTTGGCGCTTTGGGTAAACCCGCGGTGGAGAGATTGTTGTACCCGGTGTTTGATTGGCTGAGCATTCCGGCGTCGTTCTCATCGGCAGCTTCCTATGCCATTGCTTTTATACTCGTAACCTTCTTGCACGTTGTTGTCGGGGAGATGGCACCGAAGACGCTGGCCATTCAGTTTGCCGAAAAGCTGACCTTGTTGCTTTCGCCGCCGCTGTATTGGTTCGGGAAAGTGATGTATCCGTTCATCTGGGCGCTCAACGGCGCTTCCCGCGTAATCCTTCGTATGTTCGGCGTCAAGCCGGCAGGGCATGAACAGGCTTACTCCGAAGATGAAATCAAGATCATCATGAACCAAAGCTACGAAGGGGACGAAACCAGCCAGACCAAGCTGGCCTATCTGGAAAATGTATTTGTGTTCGACGAGCGTGTCGCCAAGGACATTATGGTACCAAGAACCGAGCTCGTCACGCTGGATCAGAGAATGAATTATGATGATATTATTCCTTTATTGGATGAATATAATTATTCCCGTTACCCCGTCACCGAAGACGGCGACAAGGACCGGATCATCGGCGTGGTCAACGTGAAAAAGATTTTGCCTGACATGGTTGCCAGCAGGGAACATCAACTTGTTGATTTTCTGCGCGAAATCCCATTTGTATCCGAACTCACCAGCATCCAGGACGCCATGATCAAAATGCAGCAAGAGCGGGTTCATATGGCCGTTGTTGTTGACGAATATGGAGGTACGTCCGGGATTATCACGATGGAGGACATCCTGGAAGAGCTTGTTGGCGAAATCCGGGATGAATTCGATGCCGACGAGGTCGCGGACATTCAGGAAACCGGGGATCAAAAGTATCTGATCAATGGACGTGTGCTTTTGGATGAGCTGGAGAGGCAATTCGGCCTTCAGTTCGAAGGCAATGAAGAATTGGATACCGTCGCAGGCTGGATTCAGTTTCAAAAGGGTGTGCAGGTGGAGAACGGCGACATCGTGGTACAAGGCGAATATGTCTGGACCGTGGTCGAAGCCGACAACTTCCAGATCAAACAACTGATGCTGGAACGTGTGGCGGGCGTTGAAGCCGAGCAGCAAGCCTGATCTTTTTCGGAATAATCACATGTTCACATTAAAAATACGATGGTAAAACTTTGGAGGTGAATCCCTCTGACGGAGGGAAATCATTGGACGGAATAATAGCGTTAAACTTATTTTTGGTCGCGGTATTCATTGGATTGACGGCGTTTTTCGTAGGGGCCGAATTTGCGATTCTGAAGGTGCGGATGTCCCGGATTGACCAATTGATTGCGGAAGGAAACAAACGGGCCGTCGTGGCGAAAAAGGTAGCCCATCAGCTGGATTATTATTTGTCCGCGTGTCAATTGGGAATTACGATAACAGCATTTGTTCTCGGGGCGCTCGGTGAACCCACCGTTGAGAAAATGCTGCATCCGCTGTTCGAGCGGCTGGCCGTGCCTGAGGCATTGGCGACCGTGCTTTCCTATGGTATTGCTTTGGCGGTAATCACGTTCCTGCACGTCGTGATCGGCGAACTTGCACCGAAGACGATGGCCATCCAGTTCGCGGAGAAAATGACGCTGATGTTTGCCGGTCCGCTTTACTGGTTCGGCAACATCATGAAGCCTTTCATCCATGCCTTGAACGGATCAGCACGTTTGCTGCTCGGCCTATTTCGCATCAAGCCGGCCGGGCACGATACGGTTCACTCCGAAGAGGAGTTGAAGATGATCATGGCACAGAGTTATGAGAGCGGAGAAATCAATCAGACCGAGCTTGGTTACTTGAAAAACATCTTCGCTTTTGATGAGCGGCTGCTGCAGGAGATCATGATTCGCAAGGAAAAAATCGTTACGGTGGATAAAGAGATGCCGCTGGAACGCATGCTTGAAATTTTGAATCGGCATGAATATACGCGTTATCCGGTGACCGCGCCCGGCGATTCGAACCGTTTTGTCGGGTTTATCAATACGAAGGAGATGTTGACCAGCGTCGCCGCAGGGCGAGCTTTCGAGATTGATGCATATGTGCATGACATGCCCGGTTTCTCCGAACAGGCTCTGATCAGGGATGTCTTGATTCAGATGCAGCAGAGCCGCGTGCACATCGCCACAGTGCATAATGCAGAAGGGGATACGGTGGGTCTCGTGACGATGGAGGATATTTTGGAGGAAATCGTCGGCGATATTCGGGACGAATACGAACACAAGGATCTCGTGCAGCCTCCGAAAAAGCTTAAGTTGACGTAAAGTTGCGCCAATAAAATCAGGCTCTCGCATAAGGCGAGGGCTTTTTTTTTGCGGATAAATCTTAATTTTAAAATAAATGCTTGCATTCTGATGGAATATGGATTAATATGAATTTAAAGAATCTTAAATTAAAGATAAATAACAACAAGCCATTTGGTTCAAGCTAAGATAACCGATCCATATTAAACCAAACCAAGGGAGTGGAGATTATGTTCAGAACGGCAGGCATTCACCACATTACGGCATTCGTGAACGATGCTCAGAAAAATGTTGATTTTTACGCAGGTGTACTCGGACTCAGACTGGTGAAAAAAACGATTAACTTCGACGCGCCGGACGTGTACCATCTGTATTACGGAAACGAGAATGGGGCACCAGGCACGATCATTACGTTTTTCCCTCATCCTAATGCGATGAGAGGCATCATCGGCTCCGGCCAAACTGGCGTGACCGTTTATACGATCCCTGTGGGTGGTCTGCCATTCTGGGAAAAACGCCTCGCTTCCTTCGATATTCCGTTCGAACGCAAAACCCGGTTCGGCGAGCAGTATATTCGTTTCTTCGACAAAGGCGGTTTGCTGCTTGAGTTGGTGGAACGCGAAGAGGGCGCACCAAGCAAATGGTCGTTCAATGGCGTAACGCCGGAATATGCGATCAAAGGATTTGGCGGCGCGGTATTGTATACATCTGTACCAGACAAAACGATTCAAGTGCTGGAAAAAATGCTCGGTCTGGAACAAATCGGCGAAGAGGACGGCATCATTCGTCTGCGGGCGAGCGGGGACATCGGACAGATCATCGACGTCCAGTCCACCGGCATCCAGCGGGGCGTCGGCGGCGCGGGTACGGTGCATCACATCGCATGGCGCGCCAAAGATTACACTGAACATGAACAGGTGCAGAAACAACTTGATCAAGCCGGATATAATCCAACGCCAATCATTGACCGCCAATACTTCAATGCCGTCTATTTCCAAGAACCGGGAGGCATCCTGTTCGAGCTGGCTACCGATCCTCCAGGATTTGCACGGGATGAGCCCCAGGAAAGCATGGGGACGAAACTGATGCTGCCTGAATGGTATGAACCGCACCGCGAGCAGATCGAACAGCTGCTGCCGCCGATTGAAGTCCGCGAATGGAAAGGAGATTCCCAATCATGAGTACAACTACGATGAAACATATCTATAAAGCAGGTTCCCGCCCCGATGCGCCAACGCTGCTTTTGCTGCATGGCACTGGAGGTAACGAAAATGATCTCATCGGCCTCGCAAGCCTTATCGCGCCGGGTGCAGCCATCCTCGGGGTGCGCGGCAACGTCTCCGAGAACGGCATGCCGCGTTTCTTCCGCCGGTTGGCGGAAGGCGTATTCGACGAGCCGGACTTGATTGCACGGACCGCCGAGCTGGGTAGTTTCCTCGATGCGGCAGCCGAGGAGTACGGCTTTGACCGCGCCAACGTATACGCACTCGGATATTCCAATGGGGCGAACATTGCCGCGAGCCTGATGTTCCATCAGGCGGGCGTATTTAAGGGAGCCATTCTGCATCATCCGATGGTGCCGCTGCGCGGCCTGGAGCTGCCTGACCTGAACGGCCTGCCGGTATTCATCGGCGCGGGCGAGAACGACCCGATCGTGTCCAGATCGGAGACGGAAGAACTCGCTTCGCTGCTGAGCGGAGCGGGAGCTGATGTTGAGATCCATTGGGAGCGCCAAGGGCATCAGTTGACGCGAACTGAAGCTGCTGCCGCTGCCGATTGGTTTAAGGCACAAGCTTCCTCTTGATCTGAATGGAGGGCAAGCTGCGAATACCGTAAATATCGAAACAGCCTGATCCGCACGGATCAGGCTGTTTTTTTTACCGTCCATTTGGCAGCGCGCCTTGTCGTTGATTAGGGAATATTTTATAATGGATCAAATGATAATGATTTTCAATTAGAAGCGGCGAGCAGTGAAACGTCGAATGGTGGGAGGAGAGCCATGGGTCATAATCCAAAGCTGCATTCGTTGGGAACAAGTTCGTTTATTACGACAAAGGATGGGCGCCAGCTTCATTATATGAGCAAAGGGAGCGGGGACCTGACGGTTGTATTCGAATCGGGCATGGGAGCCTCGCGATCGAATTGGGGATTGGTGGCGCCATTGGTCGCCGAGCATTGCCGGACAGTGGTATACGACCGGTCTGGCTTGGGCCGAAGTGACGCGGATTCCGAGGATCGCATTCTTCGCCGGCTGGCAGATGACTTGGGAGAGCTATTGTCGGCTCTTGGGCCCGGACCGTATATTCTGGTTGGACATAGTTGGGGTGGGCCGGTTGTGCGTACAGCGGCAGCGACGGATTTGTCACGTATCAAAGGACTGGTGCTGGTCGACCCTTCGGATGAGCATTGCGGGCTGTACTTTTCCAGGTTGACCAAAATCAGTTTTGCACTGAACGGCCTGCTGCTGCCTTTCATGGCGCGCATCGGTTTGCTTCGGCGAATGGGCAGTGTCCTTGGCGAGGCCCTGCCCGAAGACGTGAAACAGGACCACCTTTTTGAGGATTTTACGGTGCAGGCTGCACGAACGGCGGCAGCAGAAGCGAAAGCGTTTCTGGACGATTTGTCTTCGCTTCAGGTTGCTTCTCCCCGTCTGGGGAATGCGGAGGTCAGCATCATTTCGGGAACGAGGGCAGGAAAAGGCGAGCGCAAGATCAGGCCGGCGATTGTGGAGGCTCATCATCGGACCGTGAGCAAACTGCCGAATGCAAGGTGGATCGAAGCAGCGGAGTCGGGGCATATGGTGATATATACGGAACCTCAGTTAATCGTGGACGAAATTCTGCGCATGGGAAATGTTGCGGGTCTTGGCGCAGAATGAGCCAAAAGTGATACAATAATACGTAAATACAAACAATGCTTGCAGCTGCAAGCCAATATAAGCGGAGTGTGGATAAGAGATGAAACCAGTGGAACAGGAAGCAGCGGGAACGCCAAGCTACGCCCGTGCCCAAGTCGGCATGGAAGACATCGTGCGCGCGCATCATGTGCTTCGCGAAGTGATTGTGAGAACGCCGCTGCAGCGGGACGCTGTATTGTCGGCCAAATATAACTGCAATGTGTATCTCAAAAGAGAAGATCAGCAAGTGGTGCGTTCCTTCAAGATCCGCGGTGCGTACAACATGATTCGCAGCTTGTCTCCGGAAGAACTGGAAAGAGGCATCGTGTGCGCAAGCGCGGGCAACCATGCGCAGGGTGTTGCCTTCTCGTGTAACGCGCTGGGCATTTTCGGGAAAATATTCATGCCAAGCACGACTCCGAACCAGAAGGTGAAGCAAGTTCGACGTTTTGGCGGCAGCAATGTGGAAGTGGTGCTGACCGGCGACACGTATGATGATGCATATGAAGAAGCAATGCGTGCCTGCGACGAGCAGGGCATGACGTTCATCCACCCGTTCGACCAACCCAAAATCATTGCGGGCAACGGTACGGTAGCGATGGAAATCATGGAAAGCCTTGAGGAGAAAGCCGATTATGTATTCGTCACGATCGGCGGCGGCGGTCTTGCCGCAGGCGTGGGCACATATGTGAAGACGGTCAGTCCGGAAACACGCGTCATCGGCGTTGAGCCGCTGGGTGCTGCCTCCATGAGCGAAGCGATGTTCCGGAAGCAGGTCGTCACGTTGGACGATATCGACAAATTCGTGGATGGTGCTGCCGTTAAACGGGTGGGCGACCTCACCTTCGATATCTGCTGTGACACGCTGGATGACATCGTGAAAGTGCCGGAAGGCAAAGCCTGCACGACCATTCTGGAGCTGTATAATGAAAATGCGATTGTAGTCGAACCGGCCGGTTCGCTCACCGTGGCGGCTTTGGACCAGTACCGCGAACAAATCGCGGGCAAAACCGTCGTTTGCGTCATTAGCGGGGGCAACAATGACATCGACCGCATGCAGGAGATCAAGGAGCGCTCCCTGATCTATGAAGGGCTCAAATATTACTTCATGGTTAACTTCCCGCAGCGGGCAGGAGCTTTGCGCGAATTCCTCGTGGACGTTCTGGGACCCGATGACGACATTACCCGTTTCGAATATACGAAGAAACATGACAAAGAAAACGGACCTGCGCTCGTAGGCATCGAATTGCTGCGTAAAGAGGACTATCAGCCGCTGATCGAACGAATGAACCGCAAAGGCATCGCTTATACCGAACTGAACAAAAATCTGAACCTGTTCAACATGTTAATCTGATGAACCATTACGATCCGAACAGGTTGACTGACGGGGTACTGCGGGCTGCGGTCAAGGAAGACGCTGCACAGGTGATTCCGCTTTTGGTGCAAGCGATCGATGATATTGCGTACGCCTTGGCGGGCGAAGGGGATCACGAGCGGGCCATGCACATTTTGCGGGAGCTTTACGAGCAGGAGGACACACGAATCAGCTATCGCAACGTAACCGTGATGGAACGCGAAGGCCATGTTGCGGGCATTCTCGTTGCCTATGACGGCGGAGATGCGGACCGGCTCGATCAGTCGATTCTGAACCGCCCGGGCCGCAGCAAAGACGAGAAGTATCGGCTTGGGAAAGAAACCCGGCCCGGTGAATACTACCTCGACACGTTATCCGTGGACCAGGCCTATCAAGGGCAAGGCATCGGAAAGGCGCTCATGGCTGCTTTCGAAGAGCAGGCCAGGGCGCTCGGGCATTCGCGGACAGCGTTAATCGTGGAACGAGACAATGACCGGGCCAGAATGCTGTATGAACGGCAGGGGTACGTCAAAGACGACGTCTTAATCATTTCGGGTCATGAGTATGACCACATGGTCAAGCCGATCGAATAAACATTTGAATTCATGACGGGTACAAACGATAAAACATCGCCATGCGCCATAATGCGCCGGGCGATGTTTTTTTGAACCGCCAAGGATTCATCACTCCGAAGCCGGTACATGTTTTTCCAGCCAACGTTCCACCGCCGGTGTCTTTTCGAAGTTGGAAGCAGCGGCGACATCCAGGAAATCGGCGAGTTGTTCAAGAAACGGACTTTCTACGGAGGCGAGGCGTTCGATGACAGCCTTGTAACCTTTTTGAGCATTTGCGGTCATTTTGTTGGTTTCATAGTCGAATAAAGGCGTGTTGATCAATCCATAGAATGTATATTGGGTGTAGCTGTCAAACAGGCTTTGCACTTGGGCAGACCGTTTGGAATCCGGATATAGTTTCAGGAAATGCTCCTGACTGAGTGCACGCAACAGCATCTCCTGGTATCCGATGAGCAAATCGCCGTCTTCTGCCGGAATTTTGCGTGTCTCGGCAGCCATGATGTTGATGTAATCGGCGATATCCGGTTTGACGTATTGGTTGTATTTTTGGAATGCAGCGTAGTTCATGATCGGGTACAGCGCGCCTTCCAGCATGATCAGCTTGTACCCGTTATCCCGTGCTTCCTGCAGCAGATTATACGCGGCAGCATCGTCGATCCGGCTCATGAGCTTGGTGAAACTGTCCCCTGTTCGGTAAGCTTGCAGCAGCTTGGCTTGAACGTTGGGAACCAGCATGCGGTCTGTCATGGGCGACAGCGCCTTCAGCCGCGCGTTCTCCAGTTGGAGCACCATGAGCGAGGCGTGGTGGGACGTTACCCGTTTGATATTGGAGGCGAGATAGCGGTCAGCGGCGGGCAGGCCGTTCTTTTTTTTGAGCATGGATTGGTAGGTATTGTATATGGATGCGGATTGGCTTGCATGGGTCTTGTCCGTCTCATTGGACGTTGCGGCAGCGGCGATCCCCGCCACGGAAGCGAAACCGGGCTGCAGCATCAGAACAGCGGCTGTCACGGCGATGAGTGTACGCGTTGCGCGGCCTTTGTCAGATAGAGTAGAGAAGAATGAAGGCATGGAACGGATCCTCCTGTTATTTTCAAGATGATTACTATAACCTTACCCAATATTTGAAATAGGTTGGTCTCGGAATGGTAACAAAATGTCTTGTTATTTTAACCTTTGAACGGTAGATGATGGAAGCGTGTTTCTGCCAAAATATTTTTTGGGCGGGATCGGAAACTTTTGGAGGGATTCGAACGTCTATGAATTGTACAGGAATAAATAGGAATTTTCCGACGAAAACAACGATACACCTTTCAATTAACGGGAGAATGGGGATACAGGTATGAAGAAAGCAGGAGGAAACCAAGTCAAAAAGGTGATGTCCGCACTGGCCGTTTCGGCCATGTTGATGTCCGCATTGCCAGCGCCGGCCATTGATGCCGCAGCACCGATCAGCATTTACATCAACGATTCCGCGCTAAAGGCGCCGCAGCCGCCGGTCATGAAGGCAGGACGGGTGCTCGTGCCGCTCCGGTCCATCTTCGAAGGGCTGGATGCCAATGTGCAGTATACCAACAAAACCAAAACGATCAAGGCGACCCGCGGCGATCAGGAGGTCATCCTGAAGCTTGGTTCCAAGACGGCTTACATCAACGGGGAGCTGACCTATCTTGACGTGCCTGCGAGCACGATCAAAGGCAATACGATGGTGCCGATCCGCTTCGTAAGCGAGGCATTCGGAGAAAAAGTGTACTGGAATTCCCGCATGCAGCGCGTGGATATCAAAACGACGACAACACCGCCGCCAGTGGATAACACTTCGTATGCTGCCTGGAACATTTATGGTACCGTATCCGGAAACAATGGGGATGGTCGCGATGTGACCGTAAGTTTTACGCGTCCTGCTTCCGAGAACGGGGTATCCGAATACCGCGTCATGCTGGTTAAAACGCGCGACGTCAACAGTTTTAACGAATCGGCTGCCACGGCGGTGCCTTCCAGCAATTACACGCGGGTCGTTCCGAACGGCACCAATCCGAAGCTGACGCTGAATGCGCAGACCCGTGACGTCAACGGCGATCTGCTCTCGACGACAGAAACCTATCGTCTGTACGTGCTTACGGTGGGCGGCAGCGGCAACAACTATAAAAACGCTCTTGCCTGGTCTTCGCAGGCGTTGAAACTGTCCAGCGTGAAGACGGAAGTTCAAGCGGTGAACAGCCTCAAAATTGCCGATGTAAGTGACTATGGTGACGGACGCGATCTGGAGATCAGTTTCAATCAGCCGTCCAACACGTCCAATATTACGTATTACCGCGCTTTTGTCGTTAAAGCGAAGGATGCGTCTTCGTTTAATCTGGCAGCAGCAAACAAGGTTTCGAGTTCCAACTCTACGATCATTTATAAGAACAACACGACATCGGTGACAAGCAAGCTGTCTTCCACGTCGCGGGATACATCCGGGGAATTGATCAAAAACGGCACGTCCTATGTGGTGTACATCATGTCGGTAAGTGCGAACACCGCATCGGCGGAAAGCAAATTATCCACCGTTTCATCGTCCCTGACACTGGGCGCGAATACGGCTGCCGCACCGGTCATTACGCAGGTTTTGGACAATTCCGATTATGGCGACGGCCGCGACATTCGAGTGAGCTTTAACCGGGTATCCGACGAATCCAAAGTTGGAAGCTACCGTATTTTCGTAGTGCGCAACTCCGTAGCCGGCAGCTTTAATTTGACCACGGCCAGCAATTTGTCATCCAGCCTCTATTATCAAGTGAACAAAACGGGCGGCAACATCACCGTCTCGCTGCCTTCCAACATGAGGGATACCAGCGGGTACAGCGTAACGAATTTGCAGGATTATCGCATTTACGTCATGGCGGTAGGCAACCAACAGAACAATTATACCAACGCGTTGTCTTCCTCGTCGTCGGTGTTGAGGCTGGCCACGAATGCCAATGCCCCTGCGGTAACCAACGTGGCGGTAGCAGACGTGAGCGATTACGGGGACGGCCGCGATTTACGGGTATCGTTCAATCGGCCTTCTAGTGAAGACAATATCGCTTCCTATCGGATCTATGTTGTACGTAATGGAAATACCGGCAGCTTTAATCTGAGTGCAGCAAATGCGTCCAATAACTATATCCAAGTGAACAAAACGGGCGGCAATCAATCATTGACGCTGCCGTATTACGCAGTAGATACAAATGGCTATACCCTGACTAATAGAGTAAGCTACCGCGTATTTGTCATGTCGGTGAGCACGAGCGGCAATACGAGCCAAAACGCGCTCTCCTCGTCATCGGCAAGCATTACATTATCGCAAAACTCAGCTATAGCAGCACCGACTAACGTGGTGGCTTCCGATGTGGGCGATAGCGGTAACGGCAGTGACTTGCAGGTGTCCTTTACTCGTTCCGTAGATGAAACAAATGTGAATCATTATCGCGTTTTCGTGGTGAAGGCGGATAGAGCCGGCAGTTTCAACCTGTCGACGGCGAATGCCATCAATAGTGCCAATTATACGTATGTGAGCAAAACCGGGAATAACCCGACTTTGAAGTTGTCCGGCACAGCCAGGGATACAGACGGTCAGGCGATCAGAAACGATGTGAGTTACCGTGTGTTTGTGCTCGCGGTCAATACCAATACATCGATTGCCAATGCCCTGTCCTCAGGGTCAACTGCGCTGACGCTGACGTCGGTTAAGGCCGTTTCGCCAGCAACCAATGTGAATGTGACCGTTAAAAATACAGGGCAGGCCGGTAATGCCTCCGATGTCACATTCAACTTCAGCAAACCTGCTGATGAATCGGGAATTTCGGGATATAAGGCGTTTATCGTTCCCGCAGGCCAGGTGAGTTCGTTCAATGTGGCCTCTGCGGAAAGAATCGGCAGCTATGTGGATATTGCCAAGTCGAGTGCGGGGTCAGCTATTCAACTGAATAGCGGCCATGTGGATATTAATGGAGGCACATTGGTTCCTGGAACCAAGTACAACATTTTCGTCATGTCCGTTGCGGATAGTCCTGCTCGCACTTCTGTCCTGTCGGCTCCTTCCCAGGAGTTTACGATTCTTGCCAAAGCGGCAGAGCCGGTGGTTGCGGATAAGGTCTCGGGCGTTTCAGCTACCGTGAATAATGCGACGACTTCTATCGATGTAAGCTTCAACAGAGCAACGAATCAAACGGGGATTTCAAGGTACGACGTTTACCTCGTCAGACAAGGCGATACGTTGAATCTGGGCAATACCAACATCGCCGGAGCAGTGCAAACGAATAGCGAAAACCCTGCTTTTAACATAACAAGCAGCATGAAGGATTCGGAAGGCAGACCGATTGAGGCAGGAAAATCCTACTCCGTATATGTCGTGAGTGTCGCCAACGGGCAAGCAGCTACAGTGAGCTCCATATCGAGTCCTTCCAATTCGGTGCAGTTTCCTTCCGCCCCTGCCAATCCAGCAGGAAGCGGGAACAGCGATTCTCCGGCTCCCGCTATAACTCCGCCTGCAACTGCAGCGCCGGAATCCGGGACGCCTTAAGCCTCAAGTCAATTTATTCAAATACAATAAGCCCCTGTCCATTGGACGGGGGCTTTGTGCTGTAAAAGGGCCATACCCAAAACAGTTCCTGAAACGCTTGCGGGCGGTACCCCGCCGGGAGATAATAAAGGGAAAAGAGCGTGGCCCGAAAGGAAGGATGAAATGCTTGCATTTCGCTTGAGTAGGCTGCCGGATGCCCGGCTGCCTTTATATCTGTATTGCGTAGGTACCCATGAAGAGAGAGCGCTGATCAGAGCGGATGGCTTCCCGGTGTACCAACTGTTTTTGTCGCGGAGCGGAGAAGGGCAGCTTAACGTTTCCGGTGAGGGGACGTGGAAGGTAACCGCAGGACAATTGTTCGTGTTGGCCCCTGACAAGGGTTATGAGTATTGCCCGCGTTTCAAAACCGATTGGGAGCTGGGGTACATCGGTATCGGGGGCGATGCGGCAGCTTCCATCCTGCGGGCCGCAGGTTTGTTGCAATCGGGGCCCCGAACGCTGCATGATTTCGAGCAATTCTGGTCAAGAATGACGGCGCTATGGCACTCCTTGAATCAAGGTTTGGGACCGGATGCGTGTTGGGAAGTTTCGGCCATGCTGTACCAGCTCATTCTGGACTTGTCGCGTTGGATCGATGGGGAGCCAGAGAATGCAGCCAAGAGAACGGGACGGGTTGCCAAACCGGCAATCCAAGCAGGACTCCAGCATCTCGGCCAGTCTGACCCAAGGCAGGAGGCCTTTGACCGGGCGGTCGACTTGATGCATATGCATTACAGGGATGATTTGCTCCTGAAACATGTTGCGGAGGCCGTCGGCTATTCGGTGCAGCATCTTAACCGGATTTTCCATCAAAAGCATGGTATAACGGGACACCAGTACATGCAGCGCCTGCGTTTGCGCAAGGCGGCGGATTGGCTGAACGAGCATCCGCATGCCAGCGTGAAGCAGGCCGCCGAGACGATCGGCATGGAAGTGAACTATTTTATCCGCATGTTCAAGCGGGAATTCGGGGAGACGCCGGGAAGATCCCACACCCACGCAAGAGAATGAATACGGCCTGCGAGAAAGAATATGACCACCTAGGTGGCATCGCAAACAAACGGGCGGACATCCGCGCCTCCTGCGGGATCAGAAAAGGCTGCCGAGTTCCCGGCAGCCTTCTTACAAACACTATAGCTTCTTGTTCCCGAAGATCGGTCTCAAGGTAAACAGTCCCGCCAAGCCGATCAGCAAGCTGACCCATGGCGGGAGCCAAAAGACCGGAAAGCTGTCACGCAGCGGGTATCCCACGAACAAAACAACGAGCACGATGGCGATATAGATCGCGATGCCGCGAAGATTGACTTGCGGACGGGTCGTCAGGTCAGCGCCTTCGTCATCCGGTCGCTCCGCCAGCCGGCGCAGCGTTTCCACGAGAGCGATGCCGCCTACAGCCGCGACGATCAGCGTGAACAGGCTGATGTGGCTGAACGGTTCCGTATCTCCGTCGGTCCAGCCCATGAACAGCCCTGCTGCGCCCTGCATCAGCAGTACGACCGAAATGGCCGCCCATGCGATCATGATATACCATTTGAGCGTACGTTTCGTTCGAGCAGGAGGTTCGGCATCGTCTTGTTCTCCATCGTTTTCCTCGTATTGCTCGGGTTCGGGCGTCCACGTTTGGCTCAGAGAGTTCTTCATGTTTCCGTACCGAGTTACGGGAGCTGTCGTCATTTCTTCCGCGGTGCTGTCTTCTGCACCAAGGCGCGCAAATATATCTTTTTCCAGATCTTCGGCATATCGCGCGCGAGCGGACTCGCCGTTCTTCTGGGCTTGCACGATCGCTTTGCCTTCTTCGAGAATCCATTCTTCCTGCGTTTTCTCGTCAACAGGCGTTTGGCGCGCAATGTCGCTGATCTGGTTGTACAATTTTGCATTTTCGGGAGTCATTTGGCTTAGTTCGGTAATTTGCCGATTCTGTAATTCTTTAAGCTTCTTATAAGAAATCCTCAATGATTGCTCCTCCTGTCTAAACACGCTACGGTATCCGGGTTAGGCAACCCTGACGATATTTTAGTATACGGGAAGGGCTCTCATTTCGCAAAGTCATTCCTTATAGAAAAGCTGTTTGTGATTCACCCACAGGCCGATGAAGGCCAGTACGACACAGGTGCAAAGAAGTGTCAGTTTGCCGTGGCTGCGGATCCATTCGATGAGATGTTCCATGATTCAAATCCTTTCGCCCGAAATCACCGGGTTCGAAAAACCGGCTTCGTTGTCGCTTTCCGTTGATGTATAGAATTCCCTAAATACTGGCAGAGATATACCTGTACATGGAACGTATTGTATTAATATGGTGAAACGTGAATAAAGAACGGCCGCTTCCTGCACAATATAAGCAATTTCCAACAGAATTCAGGGATGGGAGCGTGCGACAGGATGAATCAGAATCATAGCGAATTGACCCGCCGGCTGCTGCTGAACAGCAATTCCCGAGGCGTCAAGGATGAAGTGATTCCTATGGGAGCGGAAGATGCCGAACTGGCAGGCGAATTAACGGAAGATGGCATCCATCAAGAAAGCATTTGGAGCAGTCTGGATGATGCGGCAGATGATTGGCAGGGACGGGTGGAAACGCATGAGATGTTCCGTCAGAGTTATGAGTAACCGGTAACACTTCGGATCGGGTAGGGCCAGCTGACAAGCTGGCTTTTTTGCTATGGCCATAAAGTGATCCCGGATCGAGAATATTCAATTCCTGCAGGCCATTGCCGATAAAAGACGAATACAAAACCAACAAAACAAGCGATGCTTTCGTTGACTTTGTGCAGTGTACAATGATAATATACAGTTAACTTCTTTAATTCACATTAAACTCATCGGATTTATATATTATGAAATTGGAATTTGTGGAAAGGGGCAAGCGATATGGAGCGTCAGATCAGCATACGTCATGGGCAGGAGGAGCTTACGGCTACCATTCATTATCCGGTCGTTCAGGACATCAAGGAGGTTAACGCGCAGCAGAAACGCGTACCGCTCGCGGTGATCTGCCATGGGTTCGTGGGCAGCCGGATCGGCGTGGACCGCCTGTTCGTCAAGACCGGGCGCGAACTGGCCGAAGACGGGTATCTGGTTCTGCGCTTTGACTACATCGGGTGTGGGGAGAGCAGCGGCGAATACGGCGCGGAAGGCCTTGAATCGATGATTGCCCAGACGCGCTCCGTGCTGGATTATGCGGTAAACTGCAGTGACGTTGACCCTAGCCGCATCACCTTGATCGGACATAGCTTGGGCGGCGCGGTTGCGCTGTTGACGGCCATTCGCGATAAACGGGTCAAAAATCTCGTAATGTGGTCTTCCGTCGGGTATCCTTTCAACGATATTGTGAAAATCACCGGACGCGACGTGTACGATGATGGAGTGAAGCATGGTCATGCGGACTATTTGGGATACAAATTCACGCCGCGTTTCTTCGAATCGCTCGCCGAGCATCAGCCGTTTCAGGAAGCGGTCAAATTCAACGGGGATGTTCTGGTCGTTCACGGCACGTCCGACGACGTTATCCCGGTGGATTATGCGTTTCTGTATCAAAAGGTATTTTGGATGCGTCAGGAAGGACGCTGCGACAAGGAGATCATTTTCCAGGGAGACCATACGTTCTCGTCCGGCAAAGAGCGGGAGCAGTTGATTAACCGTACCAGGGAGTGGCTTGGCGAACGCCAGAAGATCGAACAGGATTGGCAGCACTGGATGATCTGATTGCAGAGATGAAACAGGTCCTGAATGCATCAACAAGGCGAATGGAGTGTATCACGGGCTTGGCTTGGCGGCTCCAGGGGATGTAAGCTTGGAAAAGCGCCTTCTTCGCGGTAAAATAGAAGAGTAACCATTCTATCCGTGTCTGGAGGTTGGCAGCAATGACATTACCCGCATTATTCATTGCACATGCTTCCCCCGCCCTGGCGGTGGAAAGCAACGACTACACTCGTTTCCTGAACCAGCTTGGAGAGAGGCTGCCGGCTCCGAAGGCTATCGTGGCATTCACGGCCCATTGGGATTGTCCCGAACCGTCCGTGACCATGGACGAAACGCATCGGACTTTGCATGACTTTTACGGATTTCCAGCAGATATGTATGATCTCGATTATCCAGCCCTTGGCATGCCAAGCCTGGCCAATGAGATTTGTGCGCTGTTTGCACGAAGCAACTTGCAGCATCTTCCGATCACCGGGCGTGGGCTTGATCATGGCGTATGGGTTCCGCTTTTGCATATGTACCCGAAGGCTAACATTCCGGTCGTGGCCGTATCCGTCGATTCCTTGCGTTCCCCGCAGGAGCAGTATGATATCGGTCGGATGCTGGAGCAGCTGAGGCATGATGACGTGTTGATCGTAGGCAGCGGGGGAATGGTGCATAACCTGCGTCTGCTTGGCGACAGCGAAGAACCGCAGGATTGGGCGGTGGAATTTGACGATTGGATGGGACAGCGGCTCGAGCAATGGAATACGAGGGAGCTGTTTCAGTACGACAAAAAAGCCCCGCATGCTCGCATGGCCGTACCTTCCTATGGAACGGAGCATCTGGCGCCATTGTTCTATGCCATGGGCACGGCAGATATGACGCGCAAGGCGAAAAGGCTGTTTCAAGCCTACTCCCACGGAACGCTTAGTCTGAACTGCTGGCAGTTCGGCGACGACGCATAACTTGGAGCAGACGACAGGGAATATGTGGAAACAGACCGCGTTGCGTAGGATGGACTCCAACAAAATGACATTGATCTTGTAAAAAGGTTCCGATCCCATTCATCAAGAAGGGAGGAACCTTTTTTGGCGTTGGATCAAGACTTCCGAATCTCGAAAAATTCGCAGTCGGTACGGGCGTGATAGGCGAGATCGCTTACGCTGGATTGAATGACGATGGTGTTGCTGTCAAAACGAATGATAATGCCGCCGGAATCGATCTGATGATTGTCTTTGAAAACACGAATTCGGTGCTGGCGATCCATCGCTTCCTGAAAATCGGCATCCGTCTCAAGACGGCGGTTAATGGCCATGTTTGCTGCTCCTTTGGCTTGTCTGGTATATGTTCATCATAATATGTCTTTCTACAGAGGGCAAATGCATACGGGTCAATCCATCTGCGTCGGGAGAAAGCTGGCCTTGGCGAAAGTAAGCTCGAATTCATAAAAAAGCCCTGCTCCGAATTGGAGCAGGACTTCCGTATTATTTATGAGTTACGCTGTTTTTTGTGCGCTGCTTATGGTTGGTGTATCTTTTGGACCTTTGTTGCGAGTGAACAATCCGCGGAGGTAAGGCAGTACCCAACGATCCAGGCCGATTTTACCAGCATTTGCGCCAGCGACAACCAGGAAGATTTCCATCAGTACCAATTGGGCGTTCGTGCTCACGGTGCCCGAGAAGAGGAACGCGAAGTTCATGACCATTCCCATCAGCGCTGCCAGCGTTGTGAAGCATCCGAGGATGAGGCCGACACCGACGAGGAATTCACCGAGCGGGATCAGGAAGTCGAACAATCCTGCATTCGGAATCGCGAATTTCTCAAGGAACGTTCCCCACCAAGCTTGCACTGCGGGATGGTCACCCGTTGTTTTTTCCAAAGCGCCTTGCAGGAACCCGCCTGCAGCGAATCCGCCGGTCAATTTTTCCCAACCGTGGGTCATCCAGTCGTAACCGATGTAAACCCGAAGCACCGTCAAAATCCACATTGCCACTTTATTCTCTCTAAGCCATACGTTGAAGCTGAACATATAAACCACTCCTTCAATGGGATGTATTGAATTTTTTTGTTTTTTGGTTTCTCTAAAGTGATCACCTTTGATGTCTTTATTGTATAGTTCCAACGTCATTTTGTTTGTGATTAAAATCACAATCTAATTCAAATTTTAAGTAAGGACGTTTTAGTTCACATTTTATCCACATTGTTGTTCGTTTCCTGCGTTTCATTTCAAAGATTCAAGGGTAGACAATCCCGCCTAAAGCGAAGACAAACCGGGCCGTCTGTGATTAAATGGAAAGAAATACGTGGTAATGGCGATCCGCATCGAGATTGGAGCACCCGGAAATGGAAGCCATATTTCAAACCATCGGGAGGGACCATCGATTGAAGTTATGGAAATGGAATAAAAGCAGAACAGCCGCGTCGCTGCTCATTGTCGCCTTGAGTCTGTCCGCCTGCCAAAACAAGGAGCTTGCGCAGCCGACGCCGGAGCCGGTGCCTGCTCCCGTTCAGGAAGAACAGGTGCCGGAAGAGGAGCCAGCGGCGAAGTTCAAGGCACCATTGACGGGGTTGCCCAGCGACGAAGCGATTACCCGCCGCCCGCTGGCCGTTATGATCAACAATGCGCCGGCCGCTCGTCCCCAATCCGGGCTTAGCTCCGCCGACATTATCATGGAAGTGCTTGCAGAAGGCGGAATTACGCGGTATATCGCCATTTTTCAAAGCGAAGGCGCAGATGAAACCGTGGGACCCGTGCGCAGCATACGTCCGTATCTGATCGAGCTGGGGGAGAGTTATGACGGAGTGCTGATTCATGCAGGCGGCAGTCCGGAGGCGTATTCCATTTTGCAGAAGCAGCAAAAGCAGCATATGGACGAAATTTCGAACGGGGGCCCCTATTTCTGGCGTTCTTCCGATCGCAAAGCCCCGCACAACCTGTACACTTCCTCGGACAAGCTAAGGGAAGGCCTGCAGAAAAAAGGGTATGACCATGACAGCCTATCTCCGGTTTACCTCTACAATGAAGAAGGCTCTACGGCTGCGGGCGAAGAAGCAGCGGCGTTTGACGTGAAATATTTGCTCGATAGTTACCGCGTGACGTATGAATATGATGAAGTTAGCGGACGATATATGAGACTGGTCAACGGGAAGGCCGATGTGGATCAGGATAACGGCGAGCAGCTCGGTGCTGCCAATATCATCGTGGCGGGCGCCGATCACAAAGTGCTCGATAGCGTGGGCAGATTGTCCGTCGACGTGGATCAGGGCGGCGAAGCGATGTTGTTCCAAAAAGGAAAAATGATTCAGGGTCAGTGGGTCAGAAAGTCAGGGGATATTATTCGTTTTATTTATAATGGAAAAGAAGCCAATTTGATCCCGGGGAAAACGTTCATCTCCATCGTGCCGAATTCGCCTGATTTTGCAGGACACGTTCAAGTGAAACAATAGAAAAACCGTATCGCAATGTCGAAAAATATAATGTCGAATAATGTAAAATAATGACTTTGGGTGGAGAAGTGTAAACGCAGTGTAAAATGTGAACATCATTTTTCCACTCTTTCCATATTATTAAGATTCATTTCAGAAATGTGTGATAAGAATATAAAAAAGGATCGCAGGTTTTGTACAAACCGTGAAACAAATATGATAAGATAGCAAAGGTTGTCATTTCATGTTTCAAGGTTATCAGCATTTTCTCGTAAAGGGGATAGAACGATGAAGTTAAAGAAGAAGGATATATTTTTCGAAACATTGGAGAATATGGCGGATACTGTCGTACAAGCGGCTGACTACTTCTCCCAGCATGTTTCCAACCTTCAGGATGTGACTCTGTTTACCAATGAAATGAAGAAATACGAGTCCAAATGTGACGACTACGTGCATACCATCATTATGGAGCTCAACAAAACATTCATTACGCCGATCGAGCGTGATGACATCATGGAACTGACAACAACCCTTGATGACGTATTGGACGGGCTTGAAGCAACGGCTTCCCGTTTCTATATGTACCAGCTGACCGAGCCGGACGAATTCATCGTACAGTTTGCGGAAATTTTGCGCCAATCTGCGTATGAAATCCAAAAGGCCGTTCATTTGCTGTCCCAGAAAAAATTGCTGGCGATCCGCGAGTATACGATCCGCATCAACGACCTGGAGAACCAAGGCGACGAAGTATTGCGCATGTGCATTAAACACCTGTTTGCCACGGTATCCGATCCGATCGAGTTGATCAAACGCAAGGAAATCTACGAGCGTCTTGAGACGACGACGGATGCTTGCGAAGACGTAGCGAATATGCTGGAATCCATTATCATGCGTAATTCTTAAGGAGCCATAGAACATGGAAACAACGATTTTGGTATTAGGTATAGTCGTCTTCCTTGCGCTGGCTTTTGACTTCATCAACGGGTTCCACGACACGGCGAATGCCATTGCAACGTCGGTGTCCACGCGGGCGCTCACGCCAAGACGCGCGATTCTTCTCGCGGCCGTGATGAACTTTGTCGGGGCGATGATGTTCACCGGCGTGGCGAAGACGATCGGGGGAAGCGTGACCGACCCCACGAAGCTGGACAACGGGATCGAAGTCGTCATCGCCACCTTGATCGCCGCGATCATCTGGAACCTCGTGACCTGGTGGTTCGGCATTCCGTCCTCTTCATCCCATGCACTGATCGGTGCGCTTGCCGGCGCGGTATTGGTGGGAGCGGGATCGGACAAGGTCAAATGGAGCGGTTTTATCGATATTGTCGGAGGTTTGATTCTTTCGCCGCTGATCGCGTTCGCGATCGGTTACGTGGTCATGATTATCCTTAAATACATTTTTGCCAGACGCAGTCCGCATACGGTGAACAAAGGTTTCCGTACGGTTCAGATTTTCACGGCTGCATTGCAGTCGTTCACCCATGGTACAAACGATGCACAGAAAGCGATGGGGATTATCACATTTGCACTCGTGGCTGCCAAAGTCCAGGATCACCTGGAGGTTCCGCTTTGGGTCAAAATTTCTGCAGCTACCGCCATGGCCTTGGGTACGTCCATCGGGGGATGGAAAATCATCAAAACGATGGGAACGAAAATTTTCAAAATTGAGCCGATCAACGGTTTTGCTGCCGATTTGTCTGCCGCTTCCGTTATTTTCACCGCAACTTTGCTGCACCTGCCGGTAAGTACGACGCATGCGATTACGTCGGCCATTCTTGGCGTAGGTTCCGCGAAGCGTTTCTCTGCGGTCAAATGGGGCGTGGCCGGGCGCATTGTCGTAACATGGTTCATCACCATCCCGATCTCGGGCCTCCTTGCAGGATTGTTGTACTGGATCATTTTCGACGTCCTTTAAAGGTAGAAGCTGTGAACAAAAATTTCCGCATGCCGCGGAGCGGCTGTTCATAACCGTGTGAATATCGGGATATGTGGACAATTTTTCATCAAAAAAAACGAACGCCTGTGCATGAACGTGTGGACAGGCTGGATATGTGGATAGCCATCCGTGGAATGATAAACCAAAAGCAAATAGATCCTGTGGATACAGGACGCTGTGGATAGAAATGAGAGAAGCCAACAGGGTTGGCTTTTTTTGTTTTGGTTTCGCACGGGACGTGCGGCCGTTCACGTTGTAAAATAACGTCAAGCCTATGAATAAGGACGTGATCAGCATGATTCGTACACTCGCCATTACGCGGGAACACCAGGTCTCCGTTAATCAGCCCCTCACAGACCTTATACTGGAAGACTACGCCTGGGTCTGGGCCGATTTCAGCAAGCCGACGGAAGAGGAGAGCCTTTTGCTGGATACCTATTTTCATTTCCATCCGCTGGCGATCGAGGATTGCTTGCATGTGCTGCAAAGACCCAAGCTCGATTATTACGATAACCTGCAGTTTTTGGTATTGCATGCGCTGAATCCGCAGACGCTCGAGGCCGAGGAAGTGGATCTGTTTTTGGGCTCCAATTTTCTGGTCTCCTATCACCACGGCGAGCTGAAGGAAGTCGATGAAGCATGGCAGCGGATTTTGCAGCATGCCCACGAACGCACCATATGGGCACGGGGGCCGGTTGCAGCGGCGTATACCGTGATGGACAAACTGGTGGATCATTATTTTCCGTCCCTGTTTGCCATCGAAGACGAACTGGCCGAACTGGAAAACCGGGGCGGACAGGAATCGGTGGAAGAACTGATGAACCAGGTGTTCGACCTGCGCAGCCGCCTGCTGAAGCTCAGACGAACGATCGTACCCATGCGCGACTTGCTCTACCGGGTGGTCAACTCCCAGCATGTGCAGCGAACGGGTGAGCATACCGCGTATTTTACCGATATCTATGACCATTTGCTCAAGCTGACCGACATGATCGAGGCAGATCGGGAAATGACGGCAGACTTGCGTGACAGCTACATATCGCTGAATTCCAACCGGATGAACGCCATCATGAAAACACTCACGGTCATTACGACCATTTTCATGCCATTGACGCTGATTGCCGGGATTTATGGCATGAATTTTGCCTATATGCCTGAGCTGCAATGGAAATATGGGTATGGTGCCGTCATGCTGCTGATGTTTGTGCTTGGCGGAAGCATGGTGGCCTGGTTTGTGAAGCGCGGCTGGTTCAAATGAATATCCACATGTGGACAATTCGAAACGTTCCTCAAAGATATGCAGTGTTGATAAATAAACGGAGTGTTGCCTGCTCCGGCGCGAGAAAGACATCTTCATAGACGAAGATGTCTTTTTTGTCGTCTGGATTTGTCGCGGTTGAGCCGTTTTTGGACGAACGATTACTGTACCACATTATTCGCCCAAGGTAAACGTGGTCGAAGCAGCGGGCTGTCCATTAACGAGGATCGTTAAGGTATGTTCGCCGGGATAGTAGACCCGTGTTGTAATAACCTTGAACGATTGTTTGGTGGCCACGCGGGTTTTTCCAGACGAGTAACTTTTGTCCGAACATTTGAAGCGCTTGGGCGCCTGTTTGCCGTTTGCTTTCATATAACCGATCTCATATTCGATGCGCAGCATCTGGGGCTGTCCGCTATCATTCAATACATGAAAGGAGAAATGAAGCTCATCCCCCACGGCGATGCTGTCCTTGGCAAGCTGCAGCTGTTCGATGCGAACGGCTTCCTGCTCATGGTAACCGAAGAGGGCCAGCGCTTTGGGGTGGCCCTTCTTCAACAGGGAACGGCAGGCATGCCGGACGATCCAATCCGTATGCGGATGCTTCCCGTGCCAGTCGGCGGCCAAAGCGAGAACAAGGTCCGGATGGTCCTTCGAAATGTCGTTCAGGTGATTGGCGACGCTTTTGCGAACGTATAACGATTCGTCCTGCTTCAGAGCGTTCAGAATAGGCAGGGCAGGTGTCGGATCGGCGATGAGCGATCGCAATTTGGAGCCCCAAGGCAGGCGAGGCCGGCTGCCCTCGCTGGCGAGCCTGCGAACATGCTCGTCGGCACTGCTCGTCCATTCCAGCATGCGTTTGAGCGTTTCTTCGGGGTACTTCTCGATAAACGGGCGCACCGCGAACTCCGAACTGGAATAGGGTGTGAATGTCGCAAGATATTCCATGGACAGTTCGTAATGCTCGGGCGCAAGCCCGTTGACTTCGATGAAATCCGGCACGAACAGGCATTCCACGCCGCGCAAACGGGGGGCTGCCTGTTCGAGCACATGCAGCGCCTCGGCATAGTCGCCCGGCAGCACTTCGGTCATGGACAGGGCAACGCGCCGAATGCGCCCCTTGAATTCCAATTCGTCCCATCCTTCGGCGAATACCAGATCGCGGAAGCGATGCTGGTCCAATGCCGGGGCAAACTGCTTGAGCAGCATGCCTGTCCGTTCAATCAGGGCAGGGGTGTATTTGTCTTTGAATAGTTCCATGGGCCGCCTCCTTTTGCTTACCATCCAGTATAACCTAAAATCGGAGAAATGAGAACGTCAGTTCCTTTTTTGTTGGGATAGGATGGATTGGGGGAGGCGAGCTGGCGAGGTCCGTGCAGCAAAAGGCATCCCCTTTCCAGGAAAGAGAGATGCCTTGGTATTGTCGTTAACGTTTGCTGCTCTTGGGACGACGTTTAGCGGGATTCGATTTCTGCCGGCGCGTGGTGCCCGATGATTTCTTGCCCGATTTGCGCTTGCGACGGCGGGGCGATGTGTAGTCTTCGTAATCTTTTTCCGCGGCGGAACTGCCGTTGGTGGTTTTGCTCTTGCCGAAGGGAAGCATGCCCATGAACAGCTTCACCATCGGGGCCATCTGCTGAATGCTGCCGACGACTTTTTGCATTTTGCCAATGCCGCTTATGATGCCGTCGATCCCGCCGAAGCGGTCAATCATTCCTTTGAGCTCGCCAAGGTTGGCCAGCGAAAATCCGGTGCTGCCGGAAGCCGAAGAGTTTTGCACGGGTACCGCAGGGCCGGAAGATCCGGAGCCGCCACCGTAAAACGATTCTCCCGGCGCGTTCTGCCCATAAGGCACGATGCTTGATGCTTCCGCTTGGCCGAATGAAAATTGGGGTTCGACACCCGGATACATGGACTGGGTCTCGCCATCGGTCAACGCACGCTGCGCCGGCGCGTAAGCGGAGGTATTCGCCCGATGATGCTTGGAAGACGGACGCTGCCGTGGCGCTGGCGGACGGTGATAATAATGCTGTGGCATACATGATCACGTTCCTTCTGTTATGGATTTTGAAATTGCGTTCCGGCTCCTTGGCCCCAAGAGACCAAGGGGACTGTCGATGCGGAACTCCCTTTTGCTACAATGTATGTCATTCGCGGAGAGACGGCGTAGGCGGATACCCCGAGAAACGGGATATTTGCGGATTTGGGCGCATGAAGCGCCACAGGGAGAAAAGCGCCGGAAGAGCAGTTTTGACACAAAATTGTAACAAATAGGATGGATGAAATCCTACATAATTCATCGGGAATAAATGGGCCAAAAAAGGGCGAAATCCCGCCTATGGCCTTGTATGTCCACTGAGAGTGGACATTTGTATGTTTGTAAGCGATAACATGTATTTTTTCTCTGTAGTGCGTGAAATCGTTAACGCTTGAAATACCAACTCATGCTGAGTACAATGAAGGTACACAGTAACCGCTAGGGGATGATAATAAAATGCAGCTGAAGAAGCTAAATGATAAAAGTATTGAACAACTATTCGAAGCGATTTTGACGTTGAAGGATATCGAGGAGTGCTACGTCTTCTTTGACGACCTCTGCACCGTAAACGAAATTCAATCCATGTCCCAGCGGCTGGAAGTGGCGCGCATGCTTGGCAAAGGGAACACGTATAACCAAATCGAAGCAGAGACAGGCGCGAGCACGGCAACGATCTCGCGCGTAAAGCGCTGCCTGAATTACGGCAACGACGGTTACAAGATGACGCTGGAACGTTTGGGACGCTAAGACGATGAAACCGGGCGTTCTCATCATCAGCCACGGTTCACAGGAACAGAGCTGGGTGGAATCCGTCGATGAGGCGATCTCCCGGCTGCAGCTGCCTGCGGCGCTGCCTGTTGAAGCCGGTTTTCTTGAACTGGTGGAAGGACGATTGATCCAGGACGGTATCGACCGACTGGAGGCAGCCGGGGCAACGGATCTGTTGGTTGTTCCCCTGTTTGTGTCGTCGGGCAGCACGCATGTAGATGAGATCGAGTATGCCATCGGCGCCAAGCCGGCGCCGGAGCGGGAAACCGATCTGGAGCCGTTTCGGGTCTCGGCAAGGGTACATTTCGGTTATCCGGTCGATAGCGATCCCGACATCGCCGTCATGGTATGGGACAAAGTAAAGCCGTTGTCCCGGCACCCGCAGGAGGAAACGATCCTGCTTGTCGGACATGGGAGCGTGCATGACGGATTCCGCCAGCGCTGGGAAGAAGGAATCTCCTCGCTCGCTGGGCGGGTAAGGGATATCAGCGGCGTAGCGCATGCGGATGTTGCTTTGCTTAATCCGGACAGCGTGCACGCCAAGGCAAAGTACTGGAGCGAGGAGCGGGGATGCCGCGTCATTGTGGCGCCGCTGTTTTTGAGCGCCGGTTATTTTACGATGAAGGCGATTCCCAATCGGCTTAAAGGGCTGGACTGCGCATACAGCGGAGAGACGCTGCTGCCGCATCCGCTGCTTGGCGGGTGGCTGGAACGCCAGATTGGGATTTTGCTGCAACGATGCCAGGAGCATCGGGAGACATGATGGCTCAATGAATGAATGAATGAATGAATGATCGAATGAATGGCAAGCTTTTTGTTTCGCAGGCGACATGGAAAAAAGTTTTTTTACGATATACGCATACACAAGGAAAATCCCTGTCCTTCTCAAAGGCAGGGATTTTCCTTGTGCTCAGTATGGCGCGCTTCGGCGGCGAATGAGTCACTTGAACCAGGCTTTGGCCAGGTTGTTCACGAAATTGCTGTCATTCATGGGCACGTTGGCGCTGCCGAAGTCGGTAGTGTTCAGTGCATCTCTCGCTGCGGGGGTCAGGTCGTCCCAGCCGATTAGCGGCTGCTTTCCGCCAATGGTACCGTCCACGCCCAACTCGTGGTTAATGGGCCAAGTGCTGTTATACGTGATCAGGGGGCTGCTGCCGCTCATGCTGGTGCTGCTTGGTGCAACGTTTGTGAATTGGCCGTGGCCCGAATATGCGATGGACAGGACCTTCGGTTCGGGAACGGCGGGATTGTCTACCCAGACGACGATGCCTTCCCAATCATGTCGATGGCCAAGGCCGGGAGAAGGCGAATCTTTGGGGAAGTACCAGGCATACATGATGGCCCAGACGCCGTTGTACCAAGCCGAGCGGGAGTATACTTGCCCGGTGCTTTGGCTGCACTGCCCATTGGATGCGCCGCTGGTTTGCAATCCGCCGCTGGTGTTGCCTGCTGCATCGACTGCAGGGAAGGGCACGCAGCCATGATACACCTTCAGATAGGGCTGAAAGCGCTTGGCTGCCTGCTGCGTGACGGTTATCGGCGTCACTTCCGCAAAGCCGACGACCTGGTCGTGGCCGATCACGGCTGCGGATGCGGAAGGGATTACGGTGAAGGCGGCCATCATGGCCGCAAGAAGCAGCAGCGTTATTTTTTTCATGCACATCGCTCCTTCATTCTGCGTTATAATGTAAGATACTGTATTTCTACCGAAATCATAGCAACGATATGTCAATGGAGACGGGTGGTATTTTAAATTTAACGTAAATAAGACCGGGGGCTCAGGTTAAATCGCTGACGAGCGGGCAGAATGGATGATTGATTGAAGGTTTTCAAAAAGGACGGTACGGCCTGATTCATCGGGCTGGAAGAAGGTTTATGGTGTGGAGATACATATCGGATAACGCAGGGAGACGGAGCCTTGAAAGGCTAGGACATCTTAACATTTGATGATATGATATAACATATTGGCTTTGGAATCAGATGGAATTCCTTGTGCATAGATATAAAAAGAATGATATATATTCGAACGGCATAAACGGAAATGTGTTGTTTCGTAAAATATGCGAAGGTACGGAAGCTCGTGATGATAACGATGAGGCTGGGATCAGCTTCATGGATTATGTGGAATAGGTGGCGTATGGAATGAAAAGAGCTCGATTAATATACAATCCGACCTCCGGCCGGGAGGAAATGAAGAAACGTCTGGCAGACATTTTGCAGCGTCTGGATGAAGGCGGCATCGAAGCCTCGTGCCATGCGACGACAGGCGAAGGGGATGCGACCCGGGAAGCGGCGCTGGCCGTCGAACGCGGGTATGACATGATCATTGCCGCAGGTGGGGACGGAACGCTGTACGAGGTCATCAACGGCATGGCCGAACGCGAGAACCGGCCGCCGCTCGGGGTGTTTCCGCTCGGGACGACGAACGATTTTGCGCGTGCGCTGGGCATTCCGAGGCAGTGGGAAGACTATGTCGATCTGGTGGTCAACCAGCAGACGCGTCCGCTCGATTTGGGCAAGGCCAACGACAGGTATTTTATCAATATCGCCGGCGGCGGATCGTTGACGGAACTGACCTACGAGGTACCTAGCCGCTTGAAAACGATGATCGGGCAGCTGGCCTACTACATGAAGGGCATCGAGAAAATGGCGAGCCTGTCGCCCCAGGAGCTCTACATCCGCGCTGAAGGGCAGGAGGATCTGCATGACGAGTTCATGCTGTTCCTCATTACCAACACGAACTCCGTGGGCGGCTTCGAGAAGCTGGCCCCGGGAGCGACGATCGACGACGGGCTGCTGGATGTGATCGCTATTCGCAAATGCAACCTGGCAGACATGATCCGTCTCGTGACGCTGGCGCTGCGCGGGGAACATCTGCACGATAAAAAGGTCGTGCATTTTCAGACAGATTATATGGAAGTGACATCGCCGGGATACGTGCAGCTTAACCTGGACGGTGAGCTTGGCGGCACGCTGCCAGCGACCTTCTCGAACCTGCGCCATCATCTGATGCTGTATCGGTAAAGGTGTTGGCCTCCTTAAGATTATATTTACCTCCCGCCGCCACCGTATCTATACTGGCAATGGCATTATGCCGCATCTAACCCTAATTCGGTCTAACAAGCTTGGGGATAGGGGACAGGGTAGTGGCGGAGTCGGTTGTAGGGTGGAAAGGTGCAGGCGGGACCGTGGTGCGAATGTCGCTTGTAGAGGATGCAAAGGATAGTTATGGAGGATGGTAGGTGCCAGCGTGCTTTTTCAGTTGCCGCGTGTGGCAAGGATCGCGTATAATCTCATGGTGCCGCGCAAGCGTAATATGCAAGATATATGAGTGAGTGCTCATGAAGTGCGCACGAGATTTGCGTGAGAGTAAGCATGAAGTGCGTGTGAAGACGCATGATGTATACATTGATGAATGTATGGGGTATGCGTGGCAGGAGAAATGGAGTAGGCTTAGTCTCGTTCAAGGCAGCCGTGGACGGCTAACGAATCTAGGAAGCCTTATTTTGGCGAAAACGACGTTGCTGCAGCTCTAACGAACATCTGCGTCGCTATTCAGGCGGAAATGACTCGAAAACACGGTTGTGAAGCGGAATAACGTGTCTGAGGTTCGTTAGAATTTCAGAAGATTGTTTTAAGCGTGAATAAGGTGTGTCAGGTTCGTTACAATTCGAGGACGTGAGATTTGCGTTGGGAATTGCCTTAAGTTGTCGCTGGAATAGTAATGATAGAATCCCTTTGCCTACACAGGCAGGGTCATATATGGATAGAAAGAAGTGAATGTACGTTGTCAAACAGTAACCGCAGCGGTCGTGGAAAAAGCCGCCGGAATTCGGCTGGCCCGCAAGGTAAAGGAAGCGCAGCAGCGTCCCGCCAGCCGCAGAAAACATCTCGTCAGACTACACGCCAGCAAACGAAGGAGGTGCGGCCACAAGGCGCATCTCTTTCTGCCGTTCGTCCGAAGGGGGGCGCGCGGAGCGCTCCGATCGAAGGGCTGCCTGTGAGCAAAAATGAAGAGACCGTCATTGACATCATCGGCATGAACCATGACGGCGAAGGCGTAGGCCGCGCGAACGGGTACACGCTTTTCGTGCAAGGTGCGCTTCCGGGCGAAACCGTGCGCGTAAAGGTGCTCAAAACCAAAAAGCAGTACGGCTACGCCAAACTGCTGGAGATCGTGAAAACCAGCGCGGATCGCATCGCCGCTCCGTGCCCGATCTACGATCAATGCGGCGGCTGTCAGCTTCAGCATATGAGCTATGACGGACAGCTGGCATGGAAGCGCCAGCTCGTCATCGACAATTTGCAGCGGATCGGCAAACTGGACGTGCTCGCTGAGGGAGATGGCGCTGACAGCGAGAGTGAAAGCGGGCCAGGCATTCGCGTGCTGCCGACGCTCGGCATGGAGGAACCTTGGCGGTACCGCAACAAGGCACAGGTGCCTATGGGTGCGGTGGAAGGCGGCCTTGTGGGCGGTTTCTATGCCCGTGGCAGTCACCGCATTATCGATATGGAAGCGTGCCTGATCCAGCATGAGCACAACGATGAAGTGGTTGCCAAGGTGAAGGAAATCGGCAGCCATCTCGGCATCAGTGCATACAACGAGGAGACAGGCCGCGGACTGCTGCGTCATGTCGTGGTCAAAAAGGCATTCCGCACAGGCGAGATGATGCTGGTGTTGGTCACCAACGGACGCGACATCCCGCATCGGGACGAATGGATCGGCAGCATTCGCGAAGCTTTGCCGCAAGTCGCGAGCATTTGCCAGAACATCAACAAAAAACAGACCAACGTCATCTTCGGCGACGAAACCCGCGTCCTGTGGGGCCGTGACGTGATCTATGATTATATCGGCGACGTGCAGTTCGCCATTTCCGCACGCTCGTTCTACCAAGTCAACCCGGTGCAGACCGAAGTGCTCTACGGCAAAACGGTAGAATATGCCGAGTTGACCGGCAAAGAGACCGTCATTGACGCGTACTGCGGCATCGGTACGATCTCCCTGTTCCTGGCGCAGCATGCGGATCAAGTGTACGGCGTTGAGATTGTTCCCGAAGCGATCGAGGATGCACGCAGCAATGCCCGCCTGAACGACATGCGCAACGTCACCTTCGAGGTGGGCGCCTCCGAGGACGTCATTCCGCGCTGGAAAGAGCAAGGCATCGAAGCCGACGTCATCGTCGTCGACCCGCCGCGCAAAGGCTGCGATCCGCGTTTGTTGGATACGATCCTGCAAATGCAGCCGGAACGCGTGGTGTACGTGAGCTGTAATCCGAGCACGCTGGCCCGCGACTTGCGCGTACTGGAGGACGGTGGGTATCGGACGCTTGAGGTGCAGCCGGTGGATATGTTCCCGCATACGGTGCATGTGGAGAGTGTGGCGGTGTTGGTTAAGCAGTATTTGGAGTAAGTGAATAATTGAGTTAGGAACGAAATGGGGACGCGAGCTCGCTCGCGTCTTTATTAATTTCATGAGAGGTTCTGCTATTCTCTCAACCTGGCTCAAAATGGTCAAGGATTTATGTGCTCAATGGAACGGATGCTTTGTAGACACTCAATCTTTTTAATTCTTCTTATGGTAAAATATCGGGTCTATGTTTTGATAACGCCCCTTTGGAAGGATAGAATAATATGATATAGAATTTCATTCTAAGTAAGAATATTTCTGATTTTCAAATTCAGTGATAGATTTTAAAATGAAGTAAAACATCTCGAACTGAATACAAAAAGCTCAGAGAGTCAATAAGCATCAGAATTTTGCAGTGTTGGTATTGCTGCAGAGCTTGGATGCCTATTCAATTTTAGGTAAAGAAATTTATCCTAGTCTACTGGGGCAGAATCTGAACGATTTATAATTAAACCTTTTATGAAGGAGTATCTTTATGGAGATAGAAATTTACGGAGAACAAACAAGTGCTGAATACCAAGCTGCTCAGCAACTAGCGGAAATCATTCGGAGAGATACTAAACCATTTGAGAAAGGGAAGATATTAATTGTTTCAGGCCTTACTTGTTTTGGTTAAAAAATAAAGGATATCGATCTGGTTGTTGTTGGACAGTTTGAGAAAGGATTCAAAAGGATTATTCGGTCAAAGGAAATCGGCGATAACAAAGAAATTAAAAAAAGGTTTATTTTAATAATTTTTGTTTCTGTATCGAGGTAAAGGATCATCCTCCAGGGTTCGTGTCATTTCAAGGAGGAAGAGCCTTAGTTAAATACAAAGGAAAACTTCATGATGCCACATATCAATCAGAAGGACAGAAATATTCATTGAAAAACTACTTTCAAGAAAAGGTAGGGTTGAAAAGAATACCTCATATTAGTAACTTTATCTGGTTTAGAAACGTAGAAAAATCAAATCAAGTTTCATTACCCCACAATTTTTTATGGTCCAACCTCACATTTGAAGATATGTTACAATTAGCATGTGTAGACTGGCCTCCTAGTCTGTATAGAGGCTACTATTTGTTCTCTGCTTTTGGCAGACAGGGAAATTTTGTGGATGAACTACCTAAATTAGTTTCTTTTTTTTCTACTTCACGTACTGCAGTTGGGCAACCAACGAGGATCCGCCTTGAACGTATGACTAAAACTCTTTTAAAAGACCAACAGTATGCACAAGCGATTGGTAGTAAACTTGTAGTCATACGCGGTAGAGCTCGAACTGGAAAGACTATTGAACTGTTACATATTGCATATGAACTTTGTGAGAAAGATCATCGATGTCTGATACTAACCTATAATAAGGCATTGGTTTCAGACATCAGAAGATTAATTGCACTTGCAGGTATTAAAACTGACATTGCTGCAGCAACAATTGAAGTAAAAACTGTGCATTCATTTATATATGATTTACTTGTTGGATTTGGTGTATATAAAACCTCATTAAATGAAGCTCTAAAAGATTACAAAGAACATTTAGTGAATGAGCTGAGTTCAAAAAATAAAGATCAACTAGAAAAAGAGTTACTAAAATTCGAAGAACAATTCTTCCTAAAAGAATATGATCGATTAAAGGCCGAACTTATAACATATATAAGAGAAGGACTAGTGACTGAGGTAGATGTACAAAAATTAATGAAGAAACAACAAGATCAGGTGGATTGGGATTACATCTTTATATATGAAGCTCAAGATTGGCCCGAAGATGAAAAGAAGATCCTATTTACTATATTTAATACCGATAAGTTTATTGTGGCTGATGGAGTTGAGCAGTTAGTACGCGGGATTCGCCGTACTCAATGGACTCGTAATATTGAACACCACATAAATGCAAAAGGTCAGCGAAAATCTCTCAGACAAAAAGCGAATTTATGTAGCTTCGTTAGAGCATATTCAGATCACTTTGGATTAAACTGGGACGTCGAGCCATCACCCGATTTGCCTGGTGGAAAAGTACGAATTATTACAACTGACTACGACAAAGTTCACCATGAGCAGTTGATGAAGCAGTGTGAAATAGACGGTAATAAACCATATGAGATGATGTTTTTGGTTCCTCCAAGTTTAATAGCCAAAAAGAAAATTGTCTTTAAAAGACGGGGAATAGAATATACCAAGATGGTTAGTCATTTTAGTTTAAAGGATTCATGGAATACTATGGGGATCGAGATTTGGGATGGAACTTCTTCAGATCTACGATCAGACTATCCTAGCAAAGTTGAAGAACATAGGGTTTTGCAATATGATTCATCTCGAGGATTGGAGGGATGGATTGTTGTTTGTATGGAAATGGATGAGTTTTTTGAATATAAATTAAACACTTATAAAGATGATCTTGAAGGACAACAAAGTTTAGCTTTGTTTAGTGAAGAAGAAAAAGCTTTGGAGTGGGTACATCAGTGGATTTTGATTCCTGCAACGAGAGCTATTGATACATTGGTGATACATATTAAAAATCGTGAATCGAGATTCGCGAAAATATTGCATGATATTTCAGTTAATTTTCCAGATTTTATAAATTGGGAGTAACAAGAATGTTGTTATTTAATCTTTGTTAGCGTCGTGCTTGAAAAAGTACTGCAGAAAAAACAACATCAGTTTAGTTTGGACTGCTATGCTACACCAACCGAAAGAGTTTTCTTTTAAAAAGAGTTGAAGAAATCATTAACCAAATTCGAATAAATTTATAGCGTACAGAAATACTTAGGCGAATTAAGAGTAGCTACAGGGAAAATCCAAATTTAAAAAGGCGATTTTACAATAAGAAAAGAAGAAGTGAATTGAATGGGGAACACATGTTTTCTTTTTCAGTTGTCCTTTTCTTGCGTTTTATTGTATAATTACTCCTGGAGATAACTCTCCAGGAGTAATTTTGTATTTTGTGAAGGGAAGATCCATAAATATGGTCTATGCTAGACATCAAAGTTTCTATATAAGAGATAAATGGTTTAGTAAGGGATTGAAGGCTGTTAAGCAAAATAAGAGATTCTTTTTTGAAGAATATGCTTTTGAGACAATTGGCTTAGGCAAAAACATGCTTGAGTCTTTGAAGTATTGGTTGCTAGCTCTTGACGTTCTTGAAGAAAGAACAGAAGAGGGTCAGCGAGTAAATGTATTGTCCGAACTTGGTGACATTTTGTTCGATAGTGATCGACTTCTTCAGAGAAACGAATCGTTATCCATACTTCACTATCATTTGGTGAGGAACAAGAAGGATCTTTCGACTGTTTTCGATTGGTACTTTAACAAGTACAAAGAAACGATGGTTAGTAAGGGTGATTTGTTTAATTCGTTTTCCACTTGGGTTAGCCAAAATGAAGTGAAAGAAGTGTCGCAGAATTCTCTCAAGCGAGACATAGATTGTTTGATCCAATTTTATACGAAAGTACCTGATGTGAATGATCCGGAAGACGTGTTGTTCTGTCCATTCTCCAAATTATCCTTAATGAAAAGCGAACGTTCGGGAGAACGGGACGACACAATTAGGAAAGTCACTCCTGAAGTTTCTACAATAGGTATCTCGTCTCTTTACTACGTTCTACTCGACTATGACCGGATATCAGAGGATCACCTTATTAGTGTTGATGAGATTGTGAATTCTGACAACCTCTGGGGAAGAGTATTTAATTTAACTCGTAATAAGGTTGTCGAAGTCCTAAATAGTCTAACCACCCATGATAAATATCCGATAGAGTACATTAGAACAAATAATTTGGATTATGTTAGAGTGCCGGCGATTTCATCTGTTGATTATATAAAAGGCGAGCTTTTGAAAGGATGACCTACTAGAGATGGCATTCAAGTCAAGTATTAACATTAAATTCGATATTGGAGATGCAGAGTTATTTAAACGTTATATTCCAACACCTTCTCACGCGGAGGCCATGGAAGGGATCATTGATGGGTTCGCTGAAGGGGCTAACCGATCACATATTATGATCGGACCATATGGTACTGGGAAGTCGTTGTTAGCTAACGTTATCGGAAGTATTGTTTCAAAAATGGCGAGTTCTATGGAAGTGGACGCGTTAATTGAAAAGCTTGAACATGTCGACGACCATGTTGCATCAAAGATAAGAGATGCAAGTAAACTAACGATACCTTACCTGCCAATCTTATTGAGTGGCAACGAAGGAAGATTTAGACATTCGATTATATCTAGCATTGTTAAGAAACTCAAAGAGAAGGGCATTGATATTGTATTACCCGGACTGGCAGCAAAAATAATTAAATCTATTGTTTTATGGGAGAAAGACTTCCCCGATACGTATGACAAGTTTCGTCTACGGTTAGAGCAAGATGGGAAGCAACTCAATCAATGGTTTGAAGAAATAAAAAAGCAGAACGAAACCGAAATAAAATATTTTTCGGAAATGTACCCGCTTCTCACAGCTGGTGCTTCGTTTGATATCGATTATGATCATAGTTTTTTGTCGCAGATGGAGTACTTGGCAACCGTTTTACAAGAAAATAACTTGGGGATCTTTATTGTATATGATGAATTCGCTCGATTTTTGCAGGGCCTGAATGCTACAAAATTCAATGAGTCTATGCAAGATATTCAAGATCTTGCCGAGTTGGCAAACAGAACAAATTCGATACATTTTTTATTAATTACACATAAAAGTTTAAGGTCATACTTCAATGCTTCTAATGAAGAGGTGGCCAGAGAATTTCAGCGTATTGAGAAGCGATTTAATCAATATTTGGTGAAAAGTGACCAAGCCACCTTTCTCAGAATTTCGGAATTAATACTGACGGAGAATATTAATCAGAAGCCAGTTATTAGCGATGTAGCTTTCACAAAAACACGTGAAATGCTGAGAAAGTACCCCCTCTTTCCGAGTATTAATCAGACGGAACGAGATGAATTGGTTGTTCGAGGCATGTTCCCGCTTCACCCGGTATCGATCTTCCTTCTGCCGCACTTAACTCGAGTGATCGGACAAAATGAGAGAACGTTGTTTACTTTTCTAGAAAGTCAAGAAACGGGCGGGTTATTAAATCATATAGGCAAAAGCAATGAGTATTATTTAGGCCATCAACTGTTTGATTTCTTCTTTCCCGACTCTAATGATTTTGGGAATGATGATGTTTCGGAACACATTCTTCTTTATAAAAAAGCGATGGCTCGTCTTCCTGAGGAGCTCTTAAATAAAAAATCGGCAACGAACTTAGTAAAGTTCATAACTCTTTGGAACTTGTGCGCAGTACAAAGCGAACAGAAGCTCAACACTGAATTCTTACAATTTGCGACACAACTGAACGAAGATGAACTCTCGGATATTTTACCCGTACTAGACAAACATAAAGTGATTAGGTTTAACAGAGTAAACGACTACTGGGAGTTATTTGCAGGAAGCTCAGTTGATTTGCACGAACGGTTGGAACATGAGAAACAGTCGCTAAAAACAGATCAATCTAAAGAGATTGAAGTTCTATACGATAATCTCGTAAAGAGATTTTATTTTCCAGAACGATACAACGATGACAAGGGAATGACAAGATTCGCTGCAGTAAAAGTTGTCTATGGGAAAGAAATTATTGAAGGAAAGTTGATTCAAGAGACTCAACAGTCCGATCTTTCAGTCTACTATGTTCTAGCGGAAGATGTAGAGACTCACGAATCACTAGATCCCGTCTTACGAGATTTGAGTCAGGAAAACGATAGGACGCTATTCTTCCTCCACTCCAAACCTGTAATAAACATAATACCTGAGGTTTACAATTATCTAGGTTTGGACTCATTGAGAAGGAATAAGACTTTACTAGCGGAAGATAAGGGAGTTAAGGAAGAATTAGAGATCTTATTCAATGAAACCAAGTATAGAATCTCTCAATATTTATCAGAAATAGCTTCGTACGAAGATGGGAGAGCCTGGTACATTGCAGGAGATCAAGTGACAATACGTTCAGAACTTGATGTTACGGAAATGTTGTCCGATAAATGTTATGAGTTGTTCAAGTGTACACCTGTGATTTTAAATGACTCCTTTAATAGGAACGCGGTTACAGGTGTACAAAGAAATGCAGCAATTAAGCTGATTGAAAAAATTATTGAGGATCCACGTAAACAGCAGTTTGGAATTGAAGGCAATGGGCCTGATTATGCTTTGTTTGCAGCCATCTTTAAAAACAATAATAGGCTTGATGAGAATGTCAATAAGTTAGACTACTCTAATATTAGAAATGAATCTTTCGCTACGCTTAGATTAAGACTAATCGAGGTTTTAGAAAGTAACCCGACTGGTAACTTCAAAGATATTGTTGAACTGTTTTCGGCTCCACCGTTTGGAATTAGGAAGCCATTGATCCCTATTCTTTTTGTTGCATTGCTGAGGGATCGTTGGAACGAATTTATGTTGTATCGCAACGGTATGTTTGTTCCCGGTATCGATGGTGAGACGCTCTTTGAAATCATAGTGGATATAGGGGCGGAGTACTACCAGTACGCATACGAGCACATTAATAATAGTTATGTTGAATTCTTTAACAGTATTGAAAAGTGCTTTGCTGATTCGCTTGAAACGCGCTTAAACAACCAATCTAGACTGATCTTTATTTGCGGTACATTATTGAAATGGCTGCGGTCGCTCCCTAAAATTGCGCAAACTTCGGTAAACGTGGATAAAGAGTTTGGAGAATTTAGGGATCTCATAAAGAGGTCGGAGGTAGATCCTCAACAATCGGTCGCAAAGCTATTAATGCTCTACCAACAAAACATGGATAAGTTATTAGCCACTAAGCAATACGCAGAAAACTTTACTGTACTGCTAAAGAAAGAACTGGCTAAGAAGTTGTTGCAAGTTATAGGGGTTAGAGACTTCAAAGAGTTAAAGAATTGGGTCGAGGAACAGCGTGACAACGGTTCTTATTCGATTAATAAGCTGCCAGAAAAAATTCACAACTCTCTTTCCAGTGATAATGAAGATATTTGGATAGAGCATTTTTTCGGAAATTACGTCGGAGTTAAAGTGGAGGATTGGTCTGATACCACTTATGATTTATTCTTTGCACAACTACGTCACGATTTAGAGGAACTAAAGCTTACTGAGCAGAAGATTGAACAAAGCAACCTAAATGTAGTCTCAATCCAACTTAACAATAGTAGGAAATTGATTAATAAGGTCGATCTGTCTGTGAAATCGGCGACTGTCTATTCAAATTTAGAAAGAATGATTAACGCGGCAGGGAAAAATGTGCCGCGGCAAGAACTTGAGTACCTTATCTATCAGTTGTTTGAAAATTACGTAGTCAAAGCGGAGTGATACGATGGACACCCAAGAGAAAAAGGTTGTACATGTGGCAATGTTTAGCGGCGGGGCTGGGAGTGCGTATGTCGCTTATCATATGGTGCAAACCTACGGTAAAGAGAACTGTATTTTGTTTTTCACAAACACTTTATGGGAAGATGAAGACAATTACCGGTTTATGGAGGAAGTATCAAACCATATTGGTTTGGAAATTACGGAGAGACTCGATGGAAGAACTCCAGAAGAAGTATTCTACGACGAACGATTTCTTGGCAACGCGCGTCTGGCTAAGTGCTCAGAAGAGTTAAAAGTAAGGCAGACCATTATCTTTTTGGAAGATGAGCTGAGAAATGAAAGGAACCTAGAACCCATTTTGTATTTTGGGATAGGCCCTCACGAAAAGCATCGGGCTGAGAACTTGAAGGATTTTTATGCTCATTTTCCATTGGAACCTATTGAGACTCGCTTTCCGTTGATCGATTTGTTCAGGGAGGATCTAGACGCCAAGGGGATTATACGTGACGAATGGGGTATCCAGTTACCTCGAATGTATAATATTGCTGAGCAGCTAGCGGATGAAGGAAATGAGAATGCAAAAGTTGTTTTAAGAAATGGTATCAAAGGATTTTCCCACGCGAACTGTGCGGGTAGGTGTGTGCGTGGAGGTTATCAGCATTATGCTCTATTATACGCGATTTGGCCAGAGCGCTATCGGGAACAAGAAGAGATGGAAGAGCGGTTTAGGGCCAGCCTTCAAAAGGATGTTTCCATTCTAAAAAAGAATGGTGGGTCTTATACGATGAAACAATTTCGCGAAGTGATGGAAGCGGAAGGTTTCGAAAAATTCTTGTTTAAAGCAGATGCAGATATTCCTTGTGTATGTTCATTTTCATAACACAAAGCCTTCCCTTTCGCCGGAAATATTCCGGCGATTTTTATTTTCGTGTAATATTATATTGGAAAGAAAAGGGGGGAAATTCATGGAATTTGTAAACAAACAGCAAGGGATAAGTGACGTTTTCGAACCGGCTTTTAATACTATAAAAGACAAGCAGGTTGCTACCTTCGGACCAATTTCATTCATAGATTATTTGAAAAATAACGGAATATCTAAGATGGGGGCAACACCCGCAGCAATATCGATAGATTCATATGAACGTTTACATCAATCTGCAAAAGAAAATTCAGCAATGATTATGAGATTAGGGCAAACACCAGGTGGGACAGGCACTCAATTTGCTTTAGTTAAAGTACAAAATAAATTGGATGATTTTTTCCTAAAAGATGATGAGATTTTTAAGTCAGAAGGAATTGAGTATATTCCGACTGTCAATATTGATCAGTTAAGAGTTTTTTCAATCATGCCGTCTTTAACCGAAAAATCATATGTAAATCTAGGATTCTCATCTGGTTTAATAAGCTACGCTCTCGACGTTGACCATTTAAGACCAGTATTTCCCCCAGCAAGTTGCAACTCGACATTCACTTTTCAATTTAGACCTCATAGTCAACTAAGGGACATATTTATTCATAACAAAGGTCAAGTTGAGATTGACGCCATGTTTCTAGAAAAAAGAGGTGGAAAAGAGACATTGTTTGTTGTTGAAGCAAAGAGCGATACCAGTCACAAATCGTTGGCAAAACATAAGTTACTATATCCTGTTCTCGGAATTTCAAGTAGTGTCCCTAAGACCATAGAGATAGTTCCTGTGTACATTAAAATAAAGACGTCGCAACTTGGGGTCCACTACCACATTGTAGAATGCAGTATTCCGGATCCTAGATTACAGATTGTAGCTTACGATGAATTAGAGATAAAGAAATATACACACCTCATTCTTGATTTAGAGTCAATTGTAATTTAATTTTTGCCTCACTTAGAAGAATAAATTTTCTTGTCAGATCTTCATCGTAATATTAAAAAATATTTATAAAACAGGAACTTACTTGGAAGGTGTCGAATGAAGCAGAAGGACCATTTTCTAATTAAGGCGGTAGTATATAATGACTATAGTTCAATCGGAATGGATTGGGTTTCTCCGACAGTATGGCCCAATTCCGCGTAATGATAACATGTATGATGAAGCGATTCACAGAATCATAAAACGGAAAAATATCAAGCCAATTATAGTTGATGCGGTTTACTTGAGTGAGCTTATTGAGAATTATAATTCGCCTAACCCTAAGTCTGTAATACTCACCGGAACGGCTGGGGATGGGAAGACATATAACTGTAGAGAAGTTTGGTTAGCGTTAAACGGCTCGCTACAGGTGTGGCAGAATGACGATAAGGTAAAGGAGTTAGATCTGCCAAATTCTAAGAAACTTTATGTTATTAAGGATTTAAGTGAGCTGAAGGATGAGGAAAGAGGTATCTTAAATCAGTTTGTTAACTCGGTCCTTAATCCAAATGATGGTAATGTTTTTTTAATTGCTGCAAACGATGGGCAGCTTATTGAAGCCTGGAAACATCTTGGCACCGACCCACTAACTGTACTAGTAAAACAGTGTGTGGAAGATTTGTTGGTTGCTGAAATTAAAGAAAAAAGAGGGTTCAACCTAAGACTATACAATTTAAGCCAAATAAGCGCGGCGAGACTTTTTCCTCAAATTGTGGATGTTGTACTGCAACATCCCGGATGGAATGATTGTAACCAGTGCTCTTTGAGAGAAAATGCTCAAACGGGCAAGACGTGTCCTATATGGGAGAACCGTAATCGTCTCGAAGGGAATAAAGACGAACAGCTGATTCGGTCGCGAGTCACCGATCTTTTGGATTTATGCGAGTTAAACGGTGTGCACCTTCCTATAAGACAACTACTCCTCTTAGTGTCAAACATGCTTCTTGGTCATCCGGAGGCCAAGGATCGACTTATGTCGTGTTCTGATGCTGCCAAAATAGTTGAGGAAAATAAAACATCGCTTGCGAGTGTTTACCGAAATATTTTGGGTGAGAATCTCACAGAAAGACGTCGCGAATCTACTGATGTATTTACTGCACTCGGAAAGTTTGGTATTGGTTACGAGACAAGTAATACGATCGATAATATCTTAATCTTTGGTGAGGACGACCCTGAACTTCTACCGTACTACGAAGATCTTGTGCTAAACGATACATACTACGGTGCCGACCAGACTTTCCGTGCTAATCAAAAAGAATACCTAGAAGGCGTATTAGATAGCGGTGAAAACTTTTTAGAATCACTCCGATCCCAAAGGCAAAGGTTGTTTTTTGTAATCCCTAGAGAAAAAGAGAATGACCTTAAACTTTGGCATCTTACAACCTTCCAATACGCTGGGGAATTTTTGTCTGATGTTTACAGAGTGGCTAAAGACGGCAAAGTAGCTACTCAAATAACTTCAAGGATTTCCCAGGGGTTAAATCGAATTTTTACAGGTCTGTTAGCAAAGAACAATGATGAGTTGATTTTGGCTACGTCTGGAAGTCACTCTCAAGCAAAGGTAAGTAGAATTTTTGAAGAAAGTATTTCGGTACCGAAAAAACGCGGGGAAAGCATGCAGATCCGAATGAATGTAAATGGCAAGCTCGTGATAGAAGTGAAGTTATCATCTTCTGTTGCTACAGTTGAACTACCGCTCCAGTTGGTTCGCTATGAGTTTCTTTCTCGGGTTGCCGAGGGTGCATTGCCGGGGAGTTTTTCCAGGGAATGTTATGAAGATATCCTGGGTTTTAAAAGCAAGCTTCTTAAAAGATTAGAGGAGCGCCGTAGAATAGATGAAGAAGAATCGGATGATGAAAGTGATTTATCCTTTAGAATCATTCGATTAAATCAAGACGGCTTGATTGACGACAGAATCGTGGAGGTTAACTACGATGAATAATGAAAGACTTCCGCGCTCGACAAAAGTTGACGCAGATATGTGGGTAGATGAGGCGATCTGGGGCCACAGATTATATGATGAGCAAACCCCATGGCTTTGTTTTATGGAATTTTTAAATGTCCTTCAATCTGAACTTGAGTCTGGCCAAGCATTTGTTGAATCCGAACCAAACAAATTGGCGTATTCACCCAAGTCAAGACTCTACTTACGGAACATCTTGTTTAATAACCCTCAATTAACTCTAATATCAAGTAAGTATAGATATGATGATAAAGAAGCCTGGTTACAGTGGTACGAGGTTATGGGAAAGGGACAAGCTGGTATCGTTAACGCTGACTTTAAATACCTAGAGAAAAGGTTCTCGAACTTTGGGGATTTCGCTTCGGTGATTCAGTTTCTTCGAGAAACAACAATTGAGGGCGAGAACAACAAACGGTGGAGTTCACAATTCATTTTTCCATACGGGCCGGACTGTTTGTATGAAGACCTTAATGTAAAAGATAAAGGCTTCACGAATGATCGAAGATTTTTTGGTAGAACTGGCGAATTATTGTATTTAATGTTGACGAGAAGCGGCAAAGGGGTTCAAATACTTTCAAACCTACAGAAAAGCGTCTTAAATCCATCAAATAAGTTTAATCGTTTAGTTGCAGCACTAGAACCGAAAGATGCGGTAAGTTCATCTCCTATTCGAACAGGTGTTTATTTGCCTTATCGAGAATTGGCTGACTATGAGTTGCTCGCGGATGATTGGTTACGTTTGTTAGAAAGCAATATTCCAAATTACGATGTTATTCCGCATCTTGTAAACATAACGGGACTTCACATGATAATGTACAGTTTAAATCGGGCGAAGGCCGTCTTAGGTGATACAAACAAACTCACCTTTATATTAGAGATTGTTTCTCCTAAAAAAACAATTATCAGAGAATTATCTTCAGACTCTTTCTTCGAACACAACAATATGTCTCGGAGAGCAGTAGAGACATATATCAGAAAGGTTGTCGAAACGGACTCTTGGAATCAAGTTACAGATATACATGAGGCGATCGCTTTGCTGCAAAATGAATATGCTTGGCCGAAGAATAACAAAGAGAGTGAGGTAGAATCAGCAAATTCACCCGATGATTTAATTAATATGTTTGTTTCTGCAGCAATTAATAGACACAAACAACACGTGGATAAGTTTCACGGTGTCTGGGGAAAAGAGATAGGACTCTCGTCAAGAAGAGGCGCACGAAGACTTCGTTATGCTCCCCAAGATATGCTTTTGAAGTCTTTGGTACTGTGCATTGTTCCGAAAAGAATGGAGTTTCAAGACTTTTTAGATAAATTATATGAGAAATATGGTTTTATCATTGGCGATAAACAGGCTCTTGCATTGACGGAGGCTGGGAGAGCAGATTTAGAAGCGTTCTCAGACAATGCAAGACGACTTGAGCAACGATTGGCAAGTATGGGGTTGCTACGAAGATTATCTGATGCATGCGCATATGTGGAAAATCCCTTTGGGTTTCAGGAGGAGGTCTTATCATGAATCAACTAGAGTTAATTGGAAAGGTAGCGACTGAATATCTTCGTCGACAATTACAAAATAGCCAATCCGAAGAGGGGATCGCTCGTTTCTTATTGGATCGCCTTACTGGAGATCAGGTCACCAATATATGTAAAATGATAAGCCAAGATATGCAGCTAGTCTCGACTATGTCCATAAAAGTCCCCAGGAAATTAGTTGAAGGCGGCGGTTTGCCTTTTGAAATGGTTACTGACGAGAAGACAACGTATTGGAGAAATGCGTCTTGTGATAAGCCTGCAATTTTATTAGCGAATACGAACGATGATCAAGGGCAATCGCTAAGAGATATAACAAGGGTTGGGGCGAGGGATCTCAAAAATAACCCAGATATATGGGTTCAAGTGGCAAGTAACGACCTCCCTCTAAGCGATGAGCAAAAAAAGCATTGGCAAAAAGCGTTGAAAGGTTTGCAAGAGGCAAATGAGTGCAGTCTTGAGGAATTTAGTGAATTTACTGTAAAAGTACGTGAAACAATTGCGGAGAATGGCATTCCTGTTGTTAGGGCGCTTGGTTGGGCGCTACCTGCACTTCGCATTCCACGTGATTCTTATTATTTTGATGCAATCCCAGAAAATGCTTTGGGTCATGCTGGTAGGTGGAAGAAACTCTTTACAGATGCATATAACAAAAGAGCTTGTTATCTATATAAGCAACATCCGAATCGTCAAATCATCGAGAACAGTGAGATTCAGGCTTCTTACGAAAAGGTAAAAAGCCAAATTGATCCGTCTGTTCAGCCCATTATGGAGCTGTTCATTGAATCCAATGTGAGTTGGTCCACCGCTGCGGAGAACCTTTCGGAGTTAGAATGGGAGACGGATAAAGTCAACCTTCTATTTTTCGAATTGAAGCCGATGAAAGTAAATTTGGCAGAAAAAACTCGGCAATTATATGATGATGAGTTTCCAGATACTTTAACGGATGCGGAGATTCTTTATCTAAATAATTTAAACGAACTATTTAAAAAGAAAAAAGCGAAGGAGGCTACTGAGGAAGACAAGGAATTTTACGATAAGCACCGTCATAACTTGGAGACAGACAAGGCACTAAAAGCAGAATGGGATCGTTTCGTTTATGGAAAGGCTATTGAATGTACTGATTTTTTAGTCGGTTTATTAGAGGCAACTGAGCGCCTCTTTGCTCAATGCGATAGTTTTATAGGGGAGAAGGCTCTAAGAATCCGGACACAGAAGACAACGAGTAAAAAAGCTTGGTTGGAACTAAATGAAGATATAGGTATGGCGTTTTGCACTGCTTACAGGGGGCTTGAGAAGTTAACCAACTGGCAAGTGAAATGGGAAACTTATCATTTGTTTAAATACGATGAGTTAGTATCAGAGGCTAAACAGAAGAAAGGCTACAAAAAGAACACCTCAACGGCAAAAGCGGCTATTCAGATCGTATTCTACATAGAGCTTAGTTACCTTGACTTGCAGGGATCAAAGCAAAAAAATGAAGTGAAACTGGTGTGGCAAGGTAACCCTCAAGAGATTGGGCTTGAGCTTCACGATGATTTAAGGAGACTTGCTGAGCACCCTTTCTCTTATTCTAGTGTATCACAAAATCCTGTTAGCAAAAAAGGTAAGTTACAGGGGTTATCTTTGAGCGATGTCGGTACAATACAAGCGGTATTCGGACAAGATAGGGGTTCCCTAGTTGGGGTATATGCAAAAACAACTGACTTGCAAAAACTTATCTTAAATAACCTAAAGAAGTTGCTTGAAGAGGCCAGACTTTCTCAGAGCGATTATGATGCTCTAAAAGAAACGTGGGCTAACTTTTCAACTATATACAAGCAGTCTATAAATGATTGGCTAGTCGATGGTATTAGTTCTGATTCAATGATTGAGCAAAGTGAACTGTACAATAAGTTCTTACGTGCCCTACAAGAGCATGCTTTGGGTGATATGAATCGAATCCATATCGTGCAGCCTGTTTTGGATATTGGGAACATTAGGGTGGATGGAGATAAAAATAAGCCGATGACTATTGTGGCTCCATGGCACCCGATGCGAATGGCAGCAAAGGCAGTTAAGGCTCGGCAAGTCATAGGTTTACTAAACTATGTTTTAACGTCGGACCAAGTTGACTTTGGTGATCAACGCTTGTTCTTTACGGATCTCAAAGAAGAAATAGTAAGTCCGTATTATCCTGAAGTTGCAATAGGGTATAAGGGCCATGAACCGGTGCTTCTTTCGATTACAGATGCTAAGAATGATTACACCTTAATGGAAAGCCCAGTACGTACTGAAGAAGAAATGCAGACGAATGAAGATCCAAAAGAAGCAAGCAATAAGCTTCTTAGCCTAGTTGAACGTTACTTGGATCTTCAACCGCACGAAAAGACGAATCTAAGCTTAGTCTTGTACAACTGTGATTCCACAAGACTTCCGGAGACAATCGTAAATTCGCTAGCCGCAATGCACGAAGTTGAAGATGAAGTTCGCTGTCAGGTGATTTTGAGGCATCGGGATACAAATAAATTAAATGAATTATATATGAAAATGATAGAGAGTACGGATAGTGATGCCGATTCCTTTGTTGCGAGCGAGGTTACCCGTGATTTTATGGCACGCCTTCGTGTAGGAGTCATGGCACATGAGGCTACTGCAATAGACCCCAAAGAGGGAAAGCTAGCTGATATTGTATTCTTGCAAGATGTTATCTCGCGGCAAGCTAACCTTGAATGGGATGAAGTTCAGGTGAGGCAGATGCCAGAATTACTTAATCACTATCCTCCACGGTGGGCAAAAAGAAGGTCTGCGGCGAAGGATGAACTTAAATCCACGGTGTACTTGACATGCCCAAGTCAACCTTCTGTTGGATGGTCTTATTTATCGTCGGTTTATTCCGTTGTAAAGGGAAAAGACGTTAACCCAGGAACATTTTTTTTGCCGGCAAGGCAAATCTCTTTCCAGAATGATAAGGTGAAGGCCATCTTCGATGAAGCTCACAAGCTCGGCGAGTGGGTAGTCAATTATGATCAATTATTAGAACGAAGACAACTTAGGAATCTTGGGGTGAAGGTAATAAAATACCAGCACAATAAATCCCACGGTTCAAACGTTGTTGTTTCGTCAAAATCTCAATTAAACCTTTTGAATGTACTCGTAAAAAGAAGATTGAATGCTTTAGGCCTGGGATTAACTGAAGCGGAATTGGTGCAGCTCACGGAGCGGTTTATTGATGATGCCAACGCAATATCAGGCGACATTGTTCTTCGTGCTGCAAAACGAGGCGTGTTTGCGGGTGAATTAATTGGTGTCGTACTAAGTAAGATGATCCTTCAGTCTGAGATGGGAACAGAACAGGCAGTAGGTTGGTTCTTCCTTGATGATTATGCAAATTGGCTTGGACAAAAAGAAGAGCAGATCGCAGATATTTTAGCGCTTGCACCCAAAATGGTCGGAAATAAGCCGCATCTTCAAGTATTTGTTTCTGAGGCAAAGTATGTTGATGCCAAAGGTGTATCTGAGGCAAGGAAAAATTCTTCAAAACAGTTGCGCGATACCGTCTCAAGAATGGATAACGCACTTTTTGGAGATCCAGGACGACTTGACCGTGACTTATGGCTTTCTAGATTAAGTGATCTGTTAAATGACGGTATTGAATTAGCTCCGAATTCCCCCTTTACTGTTGAAGAGTTACGTGAGGGTATTAGGGCAGGGGAAATTCCCATTGAGATCAAGGGTTACTCCCATGTATTTATGTCTACGTTACCTGACATAGCTGTAGATAGTGAAAGAAATTCCATTACGAATGCTAAGAACTCCTATCAAGAAGTGTTTACTAGGGATCTTGTGAGAGAGTTAGTCTTAGCCTATCATCACGGGAACTTCATCATCGAAGTCAGGGAGAAGCTTGACGAAAGTAAGCCTTGGGAGTTAAGCAATGCGAAATTACCCGCCCCAAGCATCAACTTTGTTGCTGCGAGTAATAATGGACTTGCCGCGGGGCAAAGTAATGCCCCTAATAATTCCGATGACGATCAAATTGAGTTCAACTTTGAGGCAAATGAAGCTCAAGGAAATACAGAGGAAAACGATCTCGTAAACGAGGGGGAAAGAACGGAAGCGGTGAACCCAGAGGGAATGGGACCCATCGGAGAAATGAGCAGTGAAGTTCCTTGGGCGAGTGCTCAGTTAGCAACGTGGATATTACAGAATGCTCAAAGCGAGGAAGAAACCAGTGAAGACCAATCGTGGGTTAGTGAAACAGTAAATAAACTTAGGATGGCTTTGATCAGCTATAACTTGCAAGCTAAAGTAATTGGCCATCGATTGACTCCTAATGCTGTTGTTATAAGGCTAAAGGGATCGGACCAGTTGAAGGTAGATGATATCGAGAAGAAGAGATCAACCCTCCTTACGACACATGCACTTGACGTCATAAGCGTCATGGCCCAACCTGGAGAGATTGTTGTTTCCTTGGCCCGCCCGCAAAGGCAAAGCATATCGTTAGCAGATGTATGGAGGGAAAGGAAGGTTCAAACCAATGCATCCGGATTAAACATGAGCTTTGTTATAGGTGTCAAAGAAATCGATGGGGAATTGCTTTACCTAAATTTGGGCGGCGAGTTCAAAGGCGGAGCTCAGCATGCTCCTCATACACTCATCGCGGGTGCAACAGGTAGTGGTAAATCTGTATTATTGCAAAATCTAATCCTTGATATTTGTGTAACCAATAGCAAGGATCTTGCGCACATTTATTTAATTGATCCCAAGTATGGTGTCGACTATATGCATCTTGAGGAATTACCACACCTTGTCGAAGGCATTATCGATGACCAGAATAAAGCAACACAGATACTAGAAGACCTCGTCGTTGAAATGAATGATAGGTACCAAAAGTTTAAGGGGATCAAAGTAAACAACCTGAAAGACTATAATACCAAGGTATCCGACAGCGAAAAGCTTCCGCTGATATTCTTAATACACGACGAATTCGCTGAATGGATGCTCGTCGATGAATATAAGAGCGCAGTTTCCTCCATCGTTCAGCGTCTTGGGGTAAAAGCACGCGCGGCGGGAATTCATTTGATTTTTGCAGCTCAGAGACCTGACGCGAACGTTTTACCGGTTCAATTAAGGGATAACTTGGGGAATCGGTTAATACTTCGGGTTGAGAGTGTAGGGACCTCTGAGATTTCTCTTGGGGAAAAGGGTGCGGAGAAGCTGCTCGGGAAGGGGCATTTGGCTGCAAGGCTTCAAGGGGAAGCAGGATTGATTTATGGGCAAGTTCCTTTTTTATCTAGTATCCAACTTGCTAATTTAACCGACCTCATATAATAATTGTGTATGACGGATTGTCAAGCCAAGTGCGACAGTTCCTCTGAAAAGGATTCGTGAGCGGTTCCCCACCCCAAGCATTTACATGGTTGGATCGGCTACACTTAGTTGGACAGAAAAAATAAGGGCTTGTAGAATAGAACTATCATATTAAGGAGCGGATCTCTACAATGCCTAAACAACAACGACGCACATTCACAACGGAGTTTAAAAAACAAATGGTAGAGCTCTATGAAAACGGCAAGCCCAGGGCCCATTGTGGAGGAATACGACCTCACTGCTTCGGCTCTAGACCGTTGGATCAAGCAATCGCAGGACACGGGCTCTTTCAAAGAGAAGGACAATCGTTCACCTGAAGAAAACGAATTAATGGCTATGCGTAAAGAGCCTGAGCGTCTACGGATGGAGAACGACATTTAAAGCAAGCCGCGCTGATCATGGGACAAAAGTAGCTATCATCCAGAATAACCGTGATAAATACTCGGTATCAGCAATGTGTAACGTCCTCGAAATGGCCAAAAGCACCTTCTATCATGAAGCGAGGAAAAGCCCAATGAAGATGAGCTCACGGAAGCTATTGTGGACATATTCCACAACAATCGAAAAGTCCACGGTACACGAAAGATAAAAGCCAAGCTTCAGGAACGAGGACTCATCGTCTCTAGACGTCGTATTGGTCGAATCATGCAAGATCAAGGCCTCGTCTCCGCGTACACCGTTGCCCAGTTTAAGCCTCACAAAACGGCCTGTAATGAGGCAACAACGGCGAATGAACTGGGTCGTGAGTTTAATCAGACGGAAGCAAAGCGCTTCGTGGTAAGCGATCTCACATATGTGAAGGTCGAGTATCGATGGCATTACGTTTGCGTCCTCATTGACTTGTTCAATCGCGAGATCATTGGCCATAGTGCAGTTCCACATAACGGTAGAAGGCGACTTGAGCCAAATCCAGTGGTTTCATACCGATCGTGGGAGTGAGTTTAAGAACCATACGATGGACCAGCTTTTAGACACGTTTGGTATTGGCCGATCACTCAGCAAGAAAGGATGTCCCTACGATAACGCCGTGGCCGAAGCCACCTACAAGATCATGAAAACGAAGTTTATTTACCAGACGGAATTCCGAAACCTCCGTCATTTGGAATTGGAATTATACGACTACATCAACTGGTTTGACAGGCACCGAGTTCATGGATCACTGGGGTATTTGACGCCTGTTCAGTATCGTCAAGCAGCCCTTAAAAAAGTTGTCTGATTTAATGTTGACAATCCAATGATTATGAATATAAGGAGGATTGAAATGGCTCAGTTTAGACCAATGGCTAGGATTATATCCCATCTAGGGGAAAGATTAATCAGTAGCGCTAAGGTTGCCCTTTTAGAATTAATTAAAAATTCCTATGATGCTAAATCTAAGTTTGTTGAAATTACGATTGACCAACAAAAAAAAGAGATGATAATTTACGACGAAGGTCACGGAATGGATGGTATCAAACTAAGGGAAAATTGGCTAGTAGTAGGAACGGCTAATCGTCTTGAAGGGAAAGAAGAGCACAGTAATGATGATATCCCTTTAGGTGAAAAAGGGCTGGGGCGGTTTTCTACCATGAAGCTGGGTAATCAACTTCTCTTAGAAACTTCAATGGAAAGATCAAATGAAATATGGAAATTAGAGATTGATTGGAATGAATATGGATACAGAAGTCGAAAGTACCTAGATGAAATCGATAATAAGCTATATCCTGAACCGAAAATGGAACATGGTAAATCATTTACACGAATCACTATAAGGGATTTAAAAGACTTTGTTGATGACAAATGGGATGAAGTGAGTATCAACGATTTTATTATGTCTACTGCCGGAAAATATATGAATCCTTTTTTAAGTTTGCCGAGAACATTTGATATTAGAGTAGTCGTTAAAAACAAATTAGGGAAAACGACTAAAACAAGAGTTGGCGACAAAGACCTAGAATTATTTAAACAAGCACATCATGAAATTGAAGGTTTCTATGCTGATGGGAAAATTAACATTGGGTATGTAATAAGGCGAAATGGTCAAATAGTGGAGTCAGGTACAGATTCAATATTATTAGATTCAAAGATTAGTATTTTAAATAAAGATGAAGAGGGATATGTGGGGGAGTTCTCATTCCATTTTTTTGTATTCAATAGAAGTAGATTGAAAGAAATAATGGGGTTCGAAAGTATTACAAGGATAAGGGAAGTATTAAACAGGTATACCGGCGGACCTATGATTTTTAGGGATGGATTCAGAATATTTCCTTATGGAGAGTCAAGTGATGATTGGTTAGAGTTAAATAAACAGCGTTTTCGTAAAGGAAAGACCAGTATTATTGGAGAACAAACAGCTGGATACATTACAATAAACTCTAATAAGTCGCCTTATTTAGTTGATCAAACCAACAGAGAAGGGTTAGTTAGAAACAAATCGTTTGATAATTTTCGAAATATAGTTTTAAATGTTTTTTCAACCCTTTTAGAAATCCTTATAAGGAATGAACCTAAAGAAACGTCAAAAACTATTACACAAACAGCTCGAGCTTCGGCCATTAATATTGAAAGTCTGGTTACCAAGTTTCAAAAATCGGGGAAAATATCTGATAATGAGGTTAAATTAATATTAAATGATACTAAAAAAATAGAAAAGGGAATCAAAGAACTGAAAAGAAGAGAACAAGCATTAGTTGAGACTGCCGCTATTGGTATGACATCCATGCAGGTTGCTCATGAAATCCATAATTTTTTGCATAAGATAATGTCAATACTATATGATTTAAGAAATCGCAATCAATCTAATAAAAACGATTTTGAATTACTCGAAATGCATCTTAAATCATTGAGAACAATGGTTTCACAAATAGATGAACAGGCCGTTACTCTTAGACGTGCAAAATCATCAATAGATCTAGTTAAAGAACTAAATAATATTGTAGCTGCGATGCAGCCAGTAGCGAATAACTCTGAAATAAGTACGAAAATATCCATTTGGTCGGAGACTAATCAATTAAAAATAAAAGCAAATAAAGGAATGTTAATACAACTTTTTGATAATCTTATTCTGAATTCAATATATTGGATAAACTCTCTTAAACCTTCAGATGGTTCAAATATTGGAAAGATTACTATACATGTAGAAGAAGACGGAAGTATCCTTTATTCAGATAATGGACCCGGTATTTCAAAAACTGACGCTGAAGCAATTTTTGAGCCTTTTTTTAGTAGAAAAGAAAATGGAAGAGGACTCGGTCTTTTCATTTCAAGAGAGATAGCTGCCTTCCATAATATTGAGTTAGAACTTTTAAAAGAAACAAACGAGCTTAATCGATATTATTCTTTTAAAATTGATATATCAAAAACAATAGTGGAGGGAATATGATGAATAGGTTTGGTGAACTTGTCCCATTACTTAATATTTCGAAAGTTTTAGTTATTGATGATGAACTTTTTATTAATTATGAAGAGAGAATAGAGCCTGCAATACAAATATTAGAACAATACAGGAGCTCCGAAGAGTTTAAAAAATTGTTCGTGGGAATTTTGGACGAATTGGAATTTCAAGAGCTTCTAGAATACGGGGACTATGGGCTCTTATACAACGATGAAGAAAAAAGAAATATAATTCTTGAGTTAGTAACACAACATAGTCCTGAAATGTTTAAAGGCAATGCATATCATATATTGGATAAAATTTCAAGTTTATTTAAAGATTTAGAGGTAGAAGGAAGAATAGATCCAAGATCTTCCGGTAAGCATTCAATATCTGAGTATGACCTCATTTTTATGGATTATGAATATGCCCACAATTACACAGCAGTAAAGGCACTTGAAGAACTAAATCTAAACGACAAAAAAATTAACTACGTGGTTTTTGTTAGTGCAAAGGAAACATTTGATGTTACTAATGACACAAGCTATAGTATGGATGATGTGGAAGTACGACAAAAGCTATTCAGAAAGTTAAGAAGCGACAATTCATCAAGGTTTACGGCACTATTAAGTTATATAAATAAAAAAAATACTACAGAAGACAATAAATTTAACCAAGAAATATACCAGACGTTGTTGGAATTTGAGTCAGGCAAGTTAATGTTAGATGCTATAAATTCATTAACGGGTCTACTTACAGATGGTATAGAAGAAGTTAGGAAGAAATTATTATTAACAAATACGAAAACCATGAAAGCACTTATAACAGATAAAATTGAAATTGAAGGTGTGTCTGAAACAAGTTATCTTGTGGATTTTTCCTTAGCAATGGTAAAGAATCTCGTCAATGAGAAAATAGTGCGGTTAGAGGAAATACATAATAACTTAGGAAGGATTCAAGGCTGGCCCTGCGAGATTTGGGATTATGAAACTGATCAACACATGAGAGACTTAAGAAAAATACAATTGCTTGATCAGAGTGTAAACTTCAGATACGACCCAATATGGTTTGGTGATGTATTCGAAATATATTTTGAAGGAGAAACCACTAAGGCTGTTTTAATTTCCCAAATTTGTGATTTAGTTGTCAGGATGTTGAAAAAAGGAGACAAGCTTCCGAATCGTAATGAAGTAATGGGTACTTTAATTCTTCAATCAAAGCTTCCAGGTAACGGAAATACAATGTATAGAAATAGAATTGGTAATGACGAAATATACTGGGATGTTAGAAAGAAAATGTTTTTCCCGACAGAGTTACTTGATTTATGTAGCACTAATGAAGATGGAGATGCTACATTGATTTTTGGTTCTAATATTGAAAGAAAGTTCTCGTGGAGTAACCATCATCTAACCTATATGAAAGAGTTAATTAAAAGTAAAGAAGAGACTTATTCCACATTAAATAATGGTGAGCAATATGTATATTATAATGGTATGTCATATAAAATGAATAAAGATTCCCAGAAGGTTAGTTTTTATATAAAAAGAATCGGTAGACTAGACAACAATGTTACCAATCATATTGTTAATCTTTATGTTAATGCTCAAACACGTGTACCACTTCCCCTTGATCCTTCTAAAGACTTGTTAGATTTAAAGGAGATGGAAGTCCACTATAATGGTCAAAAAAATGAAGATATAAAGATTTATTATTATAATAAAAATACGTATGTAGACTTGCTTACTATTGAATCAGAAATAGCGAAGGTTAATAGTGATATAGGTGAACAATTTAGTAATCGAATACAAGCTGTAAGAAGCGTAGTCGCCCCAGAGCACTTCTTACTTAATGATCAACTAGAAGACAAAAGATTATTAGCTGTAGTACCGTCAGTCAATGAAGTTTTGCTTAAACAACTTGGATTAAAAATATCAACCAAGGATATGAAAGCGACGATCAACCTAGAAAAAATAATTGAAGCCGCAGCAACTATAGAAGAGTAACTTAGACTTAGTAGAATAGATGAAGCTGTTAACAACGTAAAGCAAATTGTTAACGCATTGTTGACAAACATCGTCAACAAACAGCCAAACCTAAACAAAATGAATAATACGCGTTGGTTAAAATCCTTATATATCAAGGGTTTTAACCAACTAATACAGCTTTCAAACAACTCCAACATGTTCCCGCATACGGTGCATGTGGAATCGGTAGCGGTGTTGATATGGAATGAAACAGAGCACTAGAAAGAGAGCAATGTGCGAAAGGCTCTATGCCAGAAGACCGACGCATTAAAAGAAATGAAAGACGCTGGGTAAATTCCTTCCCCGCGTCTTTTTTGTCAGTTTGCTTCCTATGCACGCCAAAAAAATTCCCGAACTTATCCTCCGCGGCTTGATCTGCGGATCGAAGAGCATCGTCTCGTACCCGTATCAGACTTTGTATAGTTCTGAAATAATCTAGGATTCACCTTTAATTTGGAGTAAGATTTCTCTTTCATGAAGTGGTATTATCTGGGGAGAAAGGAGGCTGGTTACAGTAAATTATGTAAGCGCTTTACATGGTTTTCGAAAAATTTCATGTGGGGGGAATGCTTCGAATGAGGAAATCATTTAAGCGGGTCGTTTCCGGGTTGCTTGCAGCGGCTCTGCTTCTTCCAGGCGGCTTGGTTGCTCCGACAATCAGTGCGGCTGATCCAGTGGAATCTAATTCACAAATCGTTTACCAGGAAACGTTCCAGAATGGTCAAGGCAAGGCAGCTCAATCAGGCGGTGCCCAGTTGAGCGCTGTAACTGGCAAGCCGTTTGCTGGTAATGATGATGGAGCTGCTTTAAAAGTTAATAACCGATCCAATAACTGGGACGGCGTGGACCTCGCATTCAGTGACCTTGGTTTGGCGGTTGACAAACAGTATACTGTAACCGCTTCCGTTTATGTTGATGAAGATTCTGACGTACCTGCAGCCGGGAAAGCCGTCCTTGAAATTGTAACCAACAAGGGTGTCGCTGGCTCAGAGGCATACAATGGAATCAGCTCTTCAGATTTTAAAGCAGGAGAAGGTGTTTTACTGTCTGCAGATCTCTCCGTTACCAGTGTGGTCAATACAGCTCTGCGAATCAAGTCTGATGAAGCAGGGAAGGAGGTCCCCTTCTATATCGGGGATATCACGATCACCCAAGTAGCAACACCTGTCCAACCTGCTGTGATCCTGAACCAAAGCTTTGAAGATGGAAATACCGGAGGCTGGGGCAAGCTGGGCTGGGGATCGAGCGGGGATACTGCGGTCGTTGACGGCGTAGCCTCCGAAGGTACGAAATCTCTGAAGTTCTTCAACCGGGCTGATGAGAAGGCCGTTCCTGCTCTCGTACTTACTGGCAAGATGAAATCCGACCGTAAGTATGATATTTCCCTCAAGGTCAGACTCGGTTCAGGTGAAGGCGAGTACCATCTGGCTTCCAAGGTGGATTCGGAAATATTAGCCGATGATCAGAAGTATCCTTGGCTTATAGGAAACAAGCTTGTAATCGCTTCCGACTGGACGCTATTTGAAACGAAAGGCTACGAAGTCCCTTCTAGAACGAATGAGATCATCATCTATGTTGAACCATCGGGAAATACGTTAACCTCCGATATTTACATTGATGAAGTCATCATCACCGATGTGACCCCTGGTCAAACCGCACCAGAGATTGTGGATAAAACGGGCATCTCTGCAGACTTTGAGAATGGTCTGGATGGATTCAAAGCACGGAACGGCCGTGAAACGGTAGTCCTTTCCCAAGACGATAATCATACACCTGACGGTAAGCAAAGCTTGCTTGTGACGACTACGGCGCAATATGATGCAGCCTTGGTTGGTGCTGCCGGTAAAATGGCAAAGAATCACGAATACGAGCTGTCTGCATGGGTGAAAATGGCGCCTGGCCAAGCACCTACAACACTTCGTATCAGTGTTCAATATGCGGACAGCGGCTTTGCAAACGTTTCACAGAATGCAACCGTTACAGATCAAGAATGGGTACGCCTAACAGGCAAGTATACGCTCACCACTACTCCAAGCGTACTCAACGCTTATATTGAAACGGCAAACAACGACGGCGGCAGCCGTACCTTTTTCTTAGATGACTTTACTCTAAAATATTTAGGACCTGTAGCAGTCGCGCCTCCGATTCAAGAAAATCTTCCTAATCTTAAGGATGTTTACAAGGATGATTTCCTGATCGGCAACATTGTTAATCCGTCCACCTTTGACGAGACAAGGCTTAAGCTTCTGAAGAAGCATCACAATGTCGTTACGTTTGAGAATGATATGAAGCCGGATTATGCCTATGGCAAGGACAGAGAATTTGATTTCACCGCAGAAGATGCCCTTGTCCAAAAAGTAAAAGATACAGGCCTTGACCTACACGGCCACGTGCTCGTATGGCATGCGCAGTCACCTACATGGCTTCATACGGCAGCGAGCGGTGCACCATTGAGCCGTGATGAAGCTCTTACTAACCTAAGGACGCATGTTAAAACGGTCGTTGAGCACTTTGGTGACCAAGTCATTTCCTGGGACGTTGTCAACGAAGCCATGAACGATAACCCGCCTAATCCGGAAGACTGGAAAAATGCATTGCGTAATTCCGGCTGGCTGCAAGCCATCGGCCCCGACTTTATTGAGGAGGCATTCCTCGCGGCAAAAGAAGTCATTGACGAAAACGGCTGGGATATCAAGCTTTACTACAACGATTACAACGATGACAACCAGAATAAATCTACAGCCATCTACAGCATGGTTAAAGAGATCAATGAGAAGTACGCCGCCAATCACCCTGGCGAGAAACTGATTGACGGCATCGGCATGCAAGCCCACTATAACCTGGGCACGAGATTGGACAATGTCAAGATGTCGCTGGAGCGTTTCATTTCCTTGGGCGTAGAAGTCAGCGTGACCGAATTGGACATCATGGCAGGCACCAACTCTGCAATCACTGAAAAAGAAGCGAAACAGCAGGCATACTTGTATGCCCAATTGATGGATCTCTATAAGAAAAACAGCGAGCATATTCCGCGTGTCACCTTCTGGGGGTTAAATGACGGCACCAGCTGGAGAGCCGAGCAGAACCCGACCTTGTTCGATAAGAGTTTTCAAGCCAAAGAGGCGTTCTACGGGGTCGTTGATCCGGAGAAGTACCTGAGGGAAAATCCACCTGAAGAGCTTGAATACAAGAAATCAACCGCTCACTATGGGACACCGGCTATCGATGGCTCCGTAGACAGCATATGGAGCAACGCTCCTGAATTGAAACTGGATACGAAGCAAATGGCATGGTCCGGTGCGACGGGAACAGCAAAAGTACTCTGGGATGACGACAATCTGTATGTGCTCGTTCAAGTCAGAGACGATCAACTGAACAAGACCAACCCGAATGCATGGGAGCAGGATTCCGTCGAAGTTTTCGTTGATGAAAATAACGGAAAAACGTCCAGCTTCCAAGACGATGATGGACAATACAGGGTGAATTTTGAGAACGTCGCATCCTTTAATCCTGCGGAAGTCGCAGCAGGTTTCGAATCCAAAGTCGCTGTTGCCGGTACCAACTACACCGTTGAAATGAAGATTCCATTCAAAAAGGTTAAACCTGCGAACAATGCCAAAATTGGCTTTGATGCGCAGATTAATGATGCCAAAGACGGCAACAGAATCAGCGTAAACGCATGGAACGATCCATCCGGTCAAGGCTACCAGGATACTTCCGTATTCGGTGAATTGACGCTGACTGGCAAACCTTCTTCCGGCGGCAACAACGGCGGAGGCAACAACGGTGGAGGTAACTATGGCGGCGGCAGTGGCGGATCGAGCTCAGGGACTACTCCGCAGCCCCAGCCTCAACCACAGCTGCCAGGGAACGATTCGGTGATTGTACCGGTAATTAAAGTCGAAAATGAAACAGCCACAGCAACCATTTCGAGCGAGAGCCTGAATAAAGCCATTGAAAAAGCTTCTCCAGGTGAAAATGGCAAAAAACAGGTTTCCATCGAAGTGCCGAAGCAAGCAAATGCACAATCCTATGTTGTGCAATTCCCGACTACAAACCTGCAAAGCAACAATAACATTGAGTTTGTGCTTAAGACGGACCATGCAACACTTCACATTCCGTCCAACATGCTTTCTGATATCACGGAACAAGCAGACCAAGTCTCTATTCAGATTAACAAAGTCTCGGCAGATCGCTTGAGTGCAGATGTTCGCGCTAAAGTGGGCAGCCGTCCGGTGATCGATCTAAGCGTAAAAGCCGGGGATCGTGTTCTGGCCTGGAACAATCCTGCGGCGCCTGTAACGGTATACGTTCCTTACACACCGGCTGCGCAGGAGCTTGTCAATACAGATCAAATCGTGATTCTACGCATTGATAATCAAGGACAGGCAACAGCGATACCAAACGGACGCTATGATGCTAAATCCGGCTCGGTTGTGTTCAAAACAACTGAATTTAGCACCTATGCCGTAGCCAACGTAACCAAGTCTTTTGCCGATGTACAACATGTCCTCTGGGCAAAACAAGCAGTCGAAGCGATGGCTGCGCGCGATATTATTAAAGGCGTTTCCGATGATAGCTTCGCTCCTGCGGCTTCCATCACAAGAGCAGACTTTATCACCTTGCTTGTTCGTGCGCTTGAATTGAAGGGCTCGGACACGAACAATGCAGCCTTCAGCGATGTACAGCCAAACGCGTACTATGCACAGGCCGTTGCTATTGCCAAAGAATTGGGTATCGCATCCGGATTCGCAGATAATACATTCAAACCAGGCAGCAGCATTTCCCGTCAAGATATGATGGTTCTGACGGCGAAAGCCCTGAAAGCAGCTGGTAAGCAAACTGTCGGCAACGGAAATCTGGTTCCTTATTCCGATGCTGCAAGCATTTCCACTTACGCTGTAGATAGTGTAACATCCCTCGTAGGAAGCGAAATCGTCAACGGCAAGGATGGCAAAATTGCACCAGCCGAACCATTGACCCGCGCTGAAGCAGCGATGATTCTCTACCGGATCTGGAAAATGTAAGTAATTTTAAGGGATATCTCGAAAAATTAGGAAACTCATTGAAGCTGCCGTCTGTACTTTACAGACGGCAGCTTTTTCAAATTCCATTGCCCTCGATTATGATTGTAATACGTCATATCATTTTAAGTTTCTTTTTTTACTTCTTCAATTTGCAGGTTTGGATCGTACGATGAGTTCAAATTTCAGATCTACTGCAACTTTTGGAACCTTCGATGTTTTGCTTCATCCATTTCATAATTTGCAACTACTCGACTTTATGCCAATATGGGGCGAACTGAATCCCGAGAGCCTATATAAACCGCACTAATCATTCACATTAGAGCACTGCGAGTGCAGTACCATCTTCCGATGGCTGTTATCCCCAGATTTTTTGGATTCTCCTTTTCTAAGGGGAAAATCCGGTGATAAGCCTATGCTTCCGATGCAGCTTTCTTTCAGAAAGCTTTTAGCGCACGCTTTGCTTCTCCAGATTGGTTCTGCCTCTCCGTTAACGTGTGTTTGTTTTTTGCGGTTTATATAGAAACCGACTCAAAATCAATCGTTTACGCGATTTTATTTAGGAGGGAGCCGCTACTCGATGCGGAATATCGTTGATCCAATACATAAACATCATAAATTTTACTTTTTTCCACTTTGCAATAAAGATGGAATCTGATAGGATAAGGTTATAAATACGATGGTTTTAGTAAGGATTAAAAGGAGGCCGCCTTGCCATGCAAGAACTAACACATCTGGATCAACTTGAGGCTGAAGCGATATACATTATCAGAGAAGTAGCAGCGGAGTGCGAGAAACCGGTCATGTTGTACTCCATCGGCAAGGACAGCTCGGTCATGCTGCACTTGGCCCTCAAGGCTTTCTACCCCGAGAAGCCGCCGTTCCCGTTCATGCATATCGATACAACCTGGAAGTTTAAGGAGATGATCGAGTTCCGCGACCGAAAGGCGAAGGAGTTCGGTATCGAGATGATCGTGCACTCTAATGAAGAGGCTATTCAACAAGGAATCAACCCCTTCGACCATGGTTCCGCATATACCGACATTATGAAAACCCAAGCCCTGAAGCAGGGATTGGACAAATACGGATTCACGGTTGCGTTCGGCGGGGGAAGACGTGATGAGGAGAAGTCGCGTGCCAAGGAGCGGATTTTCTCGTTCCGGAACAAGAACCACTCGTGGGACCCGAAGAACCAACGTCCGGAGATGTGGAAGCTGTTCAACACGCGAATCAACAAGGGAGAGAGCATTCGAGTCTTTCCGCTGTCCAACTGGACCGAGAAGGATATCTGGCAATACATTCGTCGGGAGAACATCGATATCGTTCCGCTTTACTCCGCGGACGTAAGACCGATCGTTAATCGTGACGGGCATATCATCATGGTGGATGACGAGCGGATGAAGCTTGAGCCTGGAGAGAAGGTAGAGATGAAGAAGATTCGCTTCCGCACGTTAGGTTGCTACCCGCTCACGGGCGGAGTCGAGTCCGATGCCGTTACGCTGGACGAGATCATTGAGGAGACTTTGGGTGCGGTATCTTCCGAACGGACCAGTCGGGTTATCGACCAAGAAGCGGCGGGAAGCATGGAACGACGCAAACGGGAGGGCTATTTCTAACATGAAGAGTCTACTTAAATTCATTACCTGCGGAAGTGTGGATGACGGCAAGTCCACGCTGATCGGACATATGCTCTATGACGCCAAGCTGCTGTTCGCCGATCAAGAACGCGCGCTTGAGCTCGATAGCCGACTGGGAAGCCGAGGCGGCAAGATCGACTACTCGTTGCTCCTCGACGGCTTGCTGGCTGAACGCGAACAAGGGATTACGATCGACGTGGCTTATCGTTATTTTACGACGTCTCATCGTTCCTTCATCGTGGCGGACACGCCGGGACACGAAGAGTATACGCGCAACATGGCTGTAGGCGCTTCCTTTGCCGATCTAGCCATCATTCTGGTGGACGCTACCAAAGGCATCATTACCCAGACCAAACGCCATGCCCGGATCTGCGCCCTGATGGGGATCAAGCACCTCGTATTGGCTGTGAACAAGATGGATCTGGTCGGCTTCGACCAGAGGACGTTCGAGGCGATCAAGGAAGAGTTCATCCAAACGACGGCTGAATTGCAAATCAAGAGCATTCAGGTCATTCCCGTATCCGCTACGGAAGGGGACAATATCACAACCAAGTCGCCGAATGCCCCTTGGTACGAAGGGTTAGCCTTACTGCCGTATTTGGAAAATATAGATATTCATACTGCCGATGATGCGAAGCCTTTCATGATGCCGGTTCAGCGTGTAAGCAGACCGGACCATACGTTCCGTGGGTTCCAGGGCCAGATCGAGGCTGGTAAGATTTCGGTCGGAGACGAACTCATGACTCTGCCAAGTCGGGAGAAAGCAAAGGTTAAACGGATTTTGGTGACGGACCAAGATCGGGATTCGGCTTATGCCGGCCAACCGGTTACGATACAACTGGACCGCGAAGTCGATGTCTCGCGGGGCTGCGTGCTCACGATGGACAATCAAGTTCAAGAAGCGGACAGCTTCACATCTACGATCCTGTGGATGGACGATTCCGTCCTGACTCCGGGCAAGCATTATTGGGTAAAGGTCGGAACGAAGACTCTTCCGGGCACTGTAACGGCGATTACCCATAAGATTGACATTAACACGGGCCATACCGTTCCGGCGGATCAAATTGTTAAGAACGAATTGGCCAAGTGTGAATTCACGCTGTCGGATCGCATCGTCTTCGATTCCTTCGAACACAATAAGAGCATCGGAGGTTTTATCCTTATCGATCGTGTCACCAACATGACATCGGCTTGCGGAGTCATCGATCAAGCGTTGAAGGGAGACAGCCGATTTGCCACACTGGATACGGGGATCACGAGAGAGGTTCGCGCCCAGCAGAAAGGACAATCTCCGCTCACCGTCTGGTTTACTGGCTCGGATACGGCAGCTCTCGCAAAGGAAGTGGAGAAGCGACTAATGTCATCCGGTCACCATACGATGCTGCTTGAGAGCGTCGGGGGAGAATCGTTCCGCCGCACGGCGGAGGTGGCAAAGGTGTTGAACGACGCCGGCCTAATCGCACTGGTATCCCATGATTCTATCAGTGCGGGCGAACTTGAGACAGCTCGAGAGATCATCGGGGGCAAAGGATTTATCGAAGTTAACGCGGACGAGATCGGCGGAACGTCCACCCAGGATGCCGCGAAATCCGTGGTTAAACGAGTCGTGCAATCCGTTATCGCTCACAGTCCTTCGAATAGCTACGATATTTAATAAGCATGTCGGATACAGCGGTTGCCGTCAGGCAGCCGCTGTTTGTTTCGTCAAGATTCCTTTAGGTGGGGAGAGGGATCTCTGAATTTGCTTTATTCTGAGGAAGGAGATTTGAGCTGTTACAAAAACAATAAAAAAACCGGATTGCTTTATTTCGCACAATTCGGTTTTTTACTGTTCAACGTTCTGGTCCATCAATCTGCTGAAAAATGAACAACTGCACTATACAACATCTTGTTTCGAATCGGGTCGAACGTCACTTGATGCTGGACCTGCTTCACCCGCAGCAGCAGCGCCTTGTTCATTCCGATTCGGTCTTCAATCGCCCGTTCCAGTTCATGGAAGTCATAAGCCTGCAGGCATTCGACTTTGTCTTTGATCATATCCAATGAAATTTCCATAATATCGTTCAGACCTCCTCCATGTCACGATTTGCAGGTACAAAAGCCTGCCGAGCTTTTATTGTAGATTAGCTTTTCCGGTTCGGCAAGAGTAGACGAAGCGAAGAAAACGATGGAGACGGTTTGATTTCTATACTGGGGTTCAAGAATAAAGGGATAAAAGCATTTTACGAAATATCGACCATTGCAGAACATCAATCACTTTTGAGTTAGATGAAGCAAAGAAAAAGCTGCACCTATTGAAATGACCTTTTTCGGAAGATTTTCCGTCTTTCCTAACGATTATGATCGGCCCTCAGAGCATGGCAATATTTAAGCTAGCATACAAGATTCGCTTAACAATATAATAACCTTTAAAAAGTCCTGTAATCGATGAGGACGATGAGGGGTCGACGCGATTGCGTTCTTAGTTGGCGCCCAATCCTTTCTATATTTCGGAAAATTTATAGGGCCTATTCTAGGCGGTTTTTTGTTGAACCGCTTAGGTGGAACAGGCCTTTTTATTATCATGGTTTTCTTCACTTTAATAGGTACTGTATTTTATCGTATTAATGTAGAGAGAAATTTAGCGCAGCTTAAACATGAATAATTTGGACAAAATACTAAAAGAGGATAACAATATCTAGTAACGTTATCCTCTTAGCTTTAGATATTAAATTTGAATGACAGTATTTTGCATTATTTTTTGGTGATAATAATGGATCTTAGCTGAATCCAAGCATTACTGTGATGAGTGTAAGCGAGCTGCTCCTTGAAATGAGAAGTTTCCAAAATAGTGAAGTCTTTGAAATGCTCTCGTAGGTCATCATCAGTAAAAAAATGAGCGATTTTTCCTTGTTTATATTCATATGTAAAGGGTTCAATCTCAGTCCCTTTTTTATTGCTGTCTTTGTCTGAAAAAACAGTAAAGAAGCCTAATCCATTTTTCTTAAGAAGTTTTTTGCATTTGTCTATGATTAGAAGTCTTTCTTGCTGTTTGAATAAATGAAGAAGATTATAACAGAATATCGCGTCATATTTCTTTTCTAATTCGATATCAAAAATAGATGAATGAATAAAATTAGTCCTTGTATCAAATTCCTTAGCGTGTTTGATTGCAGTAGAAGAAATTTCAATCCCGTCTACGTCAAAAGAATTCGATAATTCTTTTGTATTTCGTCCATATCCGGCACCTAGGACTAGAATATTTTTAAAATTATATTGCCTAAAAAGCGATATTGCTTTATATACACTTTGGCTAGGATCTTCTCCCCAAATTTTCCCTTCCGTTTCGAACCTGTGCTCCCAATAAGATTCCATCAATCGGATTCCTCCTAAGCCCTCATTATAAAAAGTATGACTTTTTAGGTAGATTCAATATCTATTTTACAATAAAACAATATATATAATTTATCGTTTAAACTAAACTTTCTGAAAATTTTCGCTAATTCAAGGGATTTCGAGGATGTTTTAAATGGCGTTGCAGTGTTGGCTGCGGATACATACACAAGCCCTACAGTAAACAGAATAAATGATGTAAAATATATAGTAAGTTATAAATGCCACACCTTTCAAAAAAAACGCCTAACAGCCGAGAAATACAGATAATAGGTCTTAAAACATAGGAGGGACCATGTCCTGGAGTAAATTGAAGCAAAATTTGGAGAGTTTCATCTCTCCTGCGTTAAATGAAAGGGTCGAATTTCGGGCAACCAGTTACCGTTATCTACCTGATAAATCCGGAAGTTGTTATCTCACTGTAGATAAAAAGAACGTGCTTAATATGAGTGATGCAACTAGCTCCATCCGTTGGTATAAGACAGAGCAGGAAATCAAAAATGATCCGGAACTCTACATCCCGATTAGCGTTGAAGACATTGAAGCGGTCCGAAAAGATGCCAAAGGCACGATTCCCGAGGATCGTCTAAAAGTCATTGCAAGAAGTCGGAAAATTTCAGAGCTTGCTAAAGAGCTTTTAGCCGCGCAGACCGCGTTAAGCAAATCCAATTTTACCGTTACAGCGACGACGTTCTTGTCGACTTCAATCGAGGAAAGTCTGGAGAGCAACGATATTTTACTGAATATTTTGGCTTTGGTGGACAAGCGAGTTGGCAAAAAGCGAATTTTAAATATGTCGGATAAGGTAAAATTAAAACATCCCGCCGTGCAGTATTTTTATGAGCTGCGGCGCAGTACGTTATGACAACAAACATCTTTCATTGACGAGGCACATCGTGTCATCCATCGGAGGTAAGCAGGGAGGGGCGGCGCCCTTCCTTTTTTTGCGAGTTCATTGGGGAGTCTGCTGGTCTCTTGGGTATGATATACTCATTTAGATGTCTGCCATATAACATATACCGTGACTGTCGTTTGAACTACGTTGCTAAAGCATGTTATAAGTGAAGATGAAGCAAGGGCATGAAGGGTTAATTTTTTTTATTTTCGAGGACAAAGAGTTGTCCTGATATTATAGAGGGGTTTTTGAGATGACGAACAATTTTTGGCGTGATTTGCCACGGCCTTTTTTTATACTGGCACCGATGGAAGATGTGACGGATGTGGTGTTTCGCCATGTCGTAAGCGCAGCAGCCAGACCGGACGTGTTTTTTACGGAGTTTGCGAATACAGAGAGCTATTGCCACCCGGAGGGGAATAAAAGTGTGCGCGGGCGTTTGACGTTTACAGAGGATGAACAGCCCATGGTCGCCCATATCTGGGGGGATAAGCCGGAATATTTCCGTGAAATGAGTATCGGTATGGCGAAAGAAGGCTTTAAGGGCATCGATATCAATATGGGTTGTCCTGTAGCGAATGTAGCCGAGAATGGAAAGGGGAGCGGCCTGATCTGCCGTCCTGAAACTGCAGCGGAAATCATCCAGGCTGCCAAAGCCGGAGGACTGCCCGTCAGTGTGAAAACAAGGCTTGGCTTCACTGCCGTAGACGAATGGCGCGACTGGTTAACCCATATTTTGAAACAAGACATTGTAAATCTGTCGATTCATCTGCGCACCAGGGAAGAAATGAGCAAAGTCGATGCTCACTGGGAACTGATTCCGGAGATTAAAAAACTTCGCGACGAGGTGGCGCCAGATACACTGCTGACCATTAACGGGGATATTCCTGACCGTCAGACTGGCTTGAAGCTCGCTGAACAATACGGCGTGGATGGCATTATGATTGGACGCGGTATTTTCCAGAATCCGTTTGCTTTTGAGAAAGAGCCGAAGGAACACAGCAGTGAAGAATTGCTTGGTCTGCTTCGGCTGCATCTGGATCTCTATGATCAATACTCAGCACAGGAGCCGCGTTCGTTCAGCCCTCTTGCCCGCTTCTTTAAAATCTATGTCCGTGGATTTCGAGGCGCAAGCGAACTTAGAAATAACTTAATGAACGCTAAATCCACAAGTGAAGTGCGTACATTGCTTGATGAGTTTGGAAGCAAGGATGATGAAGGGGCGGAGGAACGTGGAAATTAAGTCTCCATTTTGAGATACGACGGGTAATTATAAAGGCTCCCTCGTTCCATTGATGAGCACATCAAGATTGAAATCCTCTTCCATGATGTTATAATAAGGGAAAGAACAGCTTATAATGCAAAGAGAGCCGTGCTGTAACACGACTCTCCGCGCAATAGCCGCTTTTAAGGGCGGTGGGCTTAACAAGAGGAACACGATCAAGTAGACCGCAACCTTTGCATGGGAGGGCGGTCTACTTGTGTTTATTGGACAGCAGCGCTGCAATCAGCGAACCAAAGGTTAGCATCAGCATCATCGCTTCAAACACTGTCACAAGGCATCACCTCCCTTCAGGGAGATTAGCCGACCGCCCATATCAGCCTTTCTATCGCGTAACGATTATACCAAATATTTCTAGTCATTGAATAGATAAATAGCGCTAGTATACATGTATTGTAATGTAATAAGAATTAATCAGGGGGATAACAGTGATCGGAAGATGGTACTGCGCTCGCAGTGGCCTGATGTGATTTATTACAGATTTATATAGTCCTTTCTTGCTATAGCTTTTAACTATAACTAGTTATGTTTTTTAAGTAATCCTACTAACCCTACTCTGCGTGATATGATAGGCCATATACAACGAGGGGGTTTTTTACATGACTGATAAGTTCCAGATCGTAGGCAGTTTGTTGCGTCCTGAGGAATTGTTGAAATATAAAACGCAAATTGAGCATCGTGATGATATCCAATATCCGTTCTATGAAAACTTTGAAGGGTATGCGCAGTGCGAGGCGCAAGCCATTGAGCAGGTTGTAAAGAAAGAAATCGAGCATGACCTGTCGGTGATTACGGACGGCGAGTTCTCCAAATCGATGTGGCATCTGGATTTTGTGTGGGGCTTTGATGGCGTAGAGCGTTATATCGCAGATCATGGCTATTTTTTCAGAGATGTGGACGGCACATCGAAATATGAAACACGCAAAGATATCGGTTTGCGCATTACGGGCGAGTTGAGCGGCAAAAATCATCATTTCATCCAAGTATTCAAACAACTGCAAGAGACGGCTGGCGACCAGCAAACCAAGCTTTGTGTACCGTCTCCTTCCCATATTTTCGGTGAACTCTCTTGGTCGGATAACATTGGCGGCAAGGATGCCGTTTACCAGAACAAACAGGAGCTCAAAGAAGGTCTGGTGCGTGCATATAAGGAATTCGTGGAGGAGTTCGCTGCGGCGGGCGGCAAAATCCTGCAATTCGATGATTGCTTGTGGGAGCTGTTTGCGGACGACAACCCGAACTCTCCGTTTACAGGCGAGCATATCAATCAAGAGGAAGTGGCAGGGCTGGCCACTGAATTTATTGACATTAACAATACGGTGATCGACTTCGGTCATAGCCTGGGCTTGAAAATGTGGACGCATAACTGCCGCGGCAACTATGATTCCCGCAACATGGGCGGCGGATCTTATGCGAAAATCGCGAATCTGTTCCTGAAACAGTTGAAATATGACCGCTTCTTCCTGGAATGGGACGATGAGCGCGCAGGTTCGCTTGAAGCGCTGGAAGTATTCAAGGACCGCCCTGAAACGGAGATTGTACTGGGGCTGCTGTCGTCCAAAACCAACACCCTTGACGATGAAGAGCGTGTATATCGTCTGCTGGACGAAGCATCCAAAATCATTGACAAGGATCGCTTGCTGCTGTCCCACCAATGCGGATTTGCGTCCTGCGATGGTGGTAACGAACTCAGCGAAGCCGAGCAATGGGCGAAAATCGACCAGGGTCAGAAGATTGCCAAGCAATACTGGGGCAACTAAGAAGCTGCAAAGAGATTTGTACCCTGCTGTTGCTGAATAAGTCTCTGTGGTTGTAACACTTTCTTGATCTGTGTCTGAACTTGAATAGCAAACTTGTTGAGCAAATAGAGGTGACTCGAAGGTCCGTGAAAGGGGCCGGAAGTCATCTCTATTTTTAATGCAGCGTTTCGGTCTGTCTGAGCAAACTTCATTGCACGTCCTTGCGTCATATATACTGCAAGAATTTATGGGAAAAACATTTGATCCGCCTATATGATTGAGGCTGCTCATAAGAGTCTAATCCACGGCATAAGCCTTCGCGAAACAAGGCCTTCAAACAGGAGAAGCCCGCGCTTGCGCAGAAGTTATAACCTTTCGAGCTTCTGTGCGAAATGATTGCACGGATGCTTTCATCCGGTTACAAGACATAGAAGGGAGAGATACACCCATCATGAGATTGAACCATAATCCGTTAGACAAAGAGCAAGTACTCAAAGAATTGGATTCACTCGGTTACTCGGAAAGAATGAAGCACATTGCGCTTTTGGGGCGTCAGCATCAAGACGAGGCGGCGTATTCTGCGCTGCTCATCGCTTTACTGGAAAGCGGCACCGCCTATGAGGCGCATCTGGCTTTAAGCGGTGCCAGCGTAGTGAAGGATACCCAAGCTGTTTTGCTTGCCCTTGAGCATCCAAAAGCAGGCGTTAGAGGACGGGCGGCCGGGCTGCTGCCCGAAGTCGTTACAGATTCCAATTATTCGATCGAAGCCGCAATTGTTGCGCTGTCGTACCATGGCCGCCGTCAACTGCTGCGGAGCATCGTGAATACATATCGTCAGGATTGGGCGGAACGACTGCTGCCGCTCGTGCTTGCCCGGTGGGGCGCACAAGAAGCTTCGTTGATCTTGTCTGTATGCAGCGAGGAGACGGTTCGCAGCCGGCTTCCGGAGCTTGGGTATGCGCTGCGAAATTGGCGGATCTTAACGAAGCGTTATCCCGAACTGGTTGCGGATTATTTGGAGAAATCTTTGCAGAACGCCACGCATCAAGAAAAGGCATATATATGGTGGAGACTTTCTTCCGCGATCGAAGTGTTAAGCGTCTCAAGACCAGCGGTCGTTCTGGAATGTGCGTTGAAGCATGGACCAACGGATACGATTCACCCCGTGCTCAAGCGGCAATTGGGCATTCTGATCCAGGCAAGTCCCGAAGGCGTATTCGAGCTGCTGACCCGGGAGGAGGCACGAGGGTATCTTCTGAATCACGGCGTGCCCGCAGGCGTCCTGAAAAAGAAAAAATGGTTCACCGCAGCACAATGGACAACGCTGACAGTATTGCTCGCCGATCAACCCCTGCATGTCGCCAAGGTGCTGGATGCACTTGCTCCGTCGTGCCGCGCGGCGATGTTTGATGCGGCATATCCGGAGAATGAGCGCAAGACGCGCGTTTTCCCAAAACAGTTATTGGACGTGCTGCCGCATCGACTGCGCGATAAAGAAGCCGCCCGCATGCTGGAACTGCGCGATATTCGGGATGATCGGGACAACATGCTCGAAATGACGGCGCGCCGATTAATTGCTCATTCTAGGGAGAAGCTGGAGCAAGCCGTGCAGGTGTCCAATGCGGATGAGCGTGCTGCGGCCTACGGGCATCTCATTCGAAGCACCGCTTTATCAAGGCGCGGGATGGATGAAACGCTGCGTTTCCTGACCCGGGTCAAAAACGACCAAGACCCGGTACGCTTTGTGGTGATGGTCGAACTGTCCAACTGCCCCGCAACCATGTTTGCGGAAGAGCATATCGACGACCTGACTTTGCTGGTAGATAGCGTGATCGAGGCCAGAGATACGTCATATGGGACCAGGTCCGCCACGGAGAAGCTGGCTTTTGCTATATTGCGAGAACATGCATTGGAGCCGGAGAGCGAACTGTTCAAGTTCGCCTTGAGAACGTTTGGAAGACTGGCTATGCGGGACGGGCAGTTTGCGCCCTTCTCCATGGACTGGGACAGCATGCCAAGCCGTGCACTGGAAACGTTGTTCGAGACGATTTATGCCTTTGGCGTGGAAGCCAACAAGCGTGAAAACGATAATGTGGTCCTGCGGATGGCTGGTTCGTTCGGCAAAGCGGTGGAGCGATTGCCCAAGCTTCAGCTTTTGCTGGAGGAACTGGTGCATGCCAAAACGGTGTCGACTCAGGCAGTCCGCTATTGGCTGCTTCCGTATAAAACGCGGGATGAGAGGGTCAGAGAACTGCTGGACAGAGATCCATCCTTTATCTCGTTCCACGACGTATTTATGCATCTGCACCTGAAGCGCCAGGAATGGCTCGACCCCTTCATCTCGGGGAAAGTGATCAAAGGCAAACACTTGTCGGGTAAAACGATTTATGTTGTGCCTGCCCATAACGGGTTTCATCGGTGGCTGCCGCGCCAGCAAAAGGCGCTCGCATCCCTGCTGGAGCGGGTGGCACTGGATGGCAAACGGAGTTTCCATGAACGTGCATCCGCGATGCGCAGCTTGGCAAGCATGCCCGATTATTGCTCCGATCAACTGGAAGTCCTGTTGCAGGACGAGGAAGTGCATGTTGTAGAAGCAGCGCTTTATGCCTATTCGTTGTGGGAAGAGCCGGAGCAGGCACTGCCTGTGTTGTTGGACAACCTGGACGGAGACCGTGCTCGTGTCGCCATGTATTCGATCCCTAGATGCATGCGCAGGGTGAGCCCGGTGTTGTTGACGTCGCTGCTTTCGGACCTGCTGAATCGGGAGAAATTGAAAATTACGGTCAGAAAAGAGGCCATCCGGCTGCTCGGTGCTTATAAAAGCAGTGAGAGCATGACGCTTCTCATTCGCGAATACGAGAAACCGAATGTACACAAAGATGTAGTCATCGCCATAGGCCATGCCGCAAGACAATGTCTGGACGATGAACGCAGCTGGACCATGCTGGGCACCATGGCTTCTTCCCCGCAGCGGGACATCGCACGAAGTCTGCTGAACCAGCATTCAGGGGAGCTTCCCGAGAAGGATCGACCAAGGTATTTGCAGTTGATTACCGAAATCGCAGACCATGACGATGCCGTTGTGGCAAAAGCCGCTTTCCAAACGATGAGCCTTTGGGTAAACGGAAACGAAGAGACGATCGCGGCCTCCGCGGGCAAGGCGATCATTGATTTGGAGGACAATGCCAGGTGGAAAACCGCGCTGGATACCCTCATTGCGGCCTGCCGTGACGGAAAAGTGAATGATCAGGTCATCGACGTCGGCAGGCAGTTGGCCGACACGGAGACGAAGGCCGAATGGAACGCTGCCGCCGAGCGGGATGTTCCGGAGCGACAACGTTTGCTGGCATTGGTGGACAGGCTTGCCGCGCTGCCCCAAAATGCAAGGCGGGTGCTCATTCCTCTATATTTAGGCATGATCGATGTCCTCAAGTCCAAAGAAACGATGAAACCAGCCGTAATCAAGTTATATTTGGCGGTTGTCGAATGGAACCAGGCGGATAAAGCTGACGTACGGCTGGAACCGGTTATTCAAATGGCGGACGCCCACCCGCATTTGTTGGATTACGCCTACAGACAAATAACGCAGGCAGTAAATGCCAGCAAGGCGTATTGGAGACCGGAGGCGATTCTGGATCTCGTGGACAGATTGCGAGCACGGCAGTCATTTGCGGCTCAGTATATCGGGCTTTCTTTGCTGAAGGCTGCCGGAACGGCGCTATTGTGGGATGAGGCTTGTGCTGACCGTTTGAGAGCTTACCGGAATCATGAGCATGAGGCCATTCGTTTGTCGGCATTGGATATTTGGACTGTGCTTGAGTAGAATGAACGGTACTTGGGCGGAACGGTTACACCATAGAATAATGGCCAACACGAGTGCCAAACTCGCATGATTTTCCGAAAGGGGGAGCGAGACGATGCTGTATCTAGGGAGCTTCAAACTTTCCCCGTATATCTCCAGCAATCCCAATATCTATCCCGATCATGTGTTCAAGCACATTGCAGGGGAAGTTCTTTTGTTTGACCGGATTACCGTATTATATGGCAGCAACGGCTCCGGCAAATCAAGTTTGCTGAATTTAATCGCTAATAAATTGGAAATTACGGGCTCTGAGCGAATGACCAGTTACGGCCACAATATTTATGCCCAGCGCTTTATTGAGGAAAGCAGCTACGAACTCGGGCATGATGATCAGGAGCGTCGCATATACAAGCTTCCCGATGGGAGCCGGTACATCAAGTCAGAGGATATATTGTATGAAATCAAGAAAATACAGCAGTCCAGCGTGCTGCGCGAGGGATTGTTATATGAGCAGGCCGTACAGGGGAAGAGCAGGGAAGAGGTAGAGAAACTGGAGCAGTCGTATGAATTCAAAAAGCAAATGGCCAACATTCAATTCGCGCAGGAGAAATATTCGAATGGGGAAACCTCGATGCAGTTTTTTGAGGAATATTTGCTTCCCGGGCAGCTGTATTTGTTGGACGAACCGGAAACGTCGCTTTCTCCGGCGAACCAAATCAAGCTGGCAGAGCAGATGAACGATCTGGCGCGGTATTTCGATTGCCAATTTGTCATTGCTTCGCATTCTCCCTTTGTTCTCGGAACGCTTCATGCAAAGATCTACAATCTCGATGCCAAGGTTTTGCAGACGGCAGAATGGTACGAACTGGACAATGTACGATTTTTTTATCAATTCTTTCATCAGCATCAGCGATTGTTCGAATGAAAAGGACCCGGTACACATGGTCGGCGGGTTCCTCGCATAACGGTGTTTGAAACGGTAAGCGGCGCCGAAACAGAGCAACATGAATATGGAGTTGCGGAGCATTTCCGTACCTCCATGTTTCATTCGCAATCATGGCTTTCCTGCAAATCTTAAATCAGATGAGCAGGAGCTTTTTTTATCACAAATATCGAAAATGAATCAAGAAACGCTATATTGCTGGTCTTTCAAAATATGCTGGACATACTGTTCGGCGCTTTGGTCGATGTGCTCATCGCTGGCCTGAAACGAAGACCCAAAGACGGCGAAATAGGGGAGCACCGACGCGCCCACATGTTTTGCGCTGGCTTTGAACGGAGCGATCACTTCATCCACGGTAAACGAAACCGAGCCCTCTGGCCGGTAATTTTCCTCTTTGTCGCCGATGGACAGGGCAAGCCCGAACCGTTTTCCTTGGAGCTTGTCGCCTTTCGATCCGTAAGCCCAGCCGTGCGCGAACACATCGTCGAACCATTTTTTCAATAACGGGGGATAACTGTACCAATAGACTGGGAATTGAAAGACCACATGGTCGTACCCTTCCAGCAGCTCTTGTTCTTTCGGAACGTCAACGTTCCAGTCGGGGTATGCTTTGTAAATTTCATGTATGGCAATATCGTCCGAATACTTCAGCAGCTCTTCTTTCCAGCGCCGATTGACCCTCGAAGCCTCTATATTCGGATGTGCCAAAATCACCAGTGTTTTCATCGTTCAAATCCTTTCACAGGCCAAAATTCAAATGTGTATTTGGATGTGCCTTGCCTCGTTTATTTGGAATAACCCCATTATGTTGCAGGTCCGTAGAAAAGAAAATACACACAATGAAGTAAGGTAGTTACCTCAAGGTATGTACTCGACTAGGGTGGTCAAATATGCAACAATAGAGGATCAGGCCCATGCGGTTAAGACCAGAATGAACGAGGTGTCCGTGCATGAAGCAATATCATTTAGGCATCGAGGCCACGCTGGAAATCATCGGGGGAAAGTGGAAGGCGCTGATCATCTGTTTGCTGATGTCCGGCGTCAAAAGAACGAGCGAACTGCAGCGGGGCATTCCGGGCATTTCGCAAAAGGTATTGATCCAGCAGCTGCGCGAGCTTGAACAGGACGGCATCGTCCAGCGCTACGTGTACCAACAGATGCCGCCCAAAGTCGAATATCGTCTCACGGAATACGGCGTGACCGCCAATCAGATCGTCGAAGTGATGTGTTCCTGGGGCAGGGAGAACATCCATATCCGGCAGCAGCGGGGCGAGCAGATCGTTTTGCTGGAGGATCAGGAGCAGAAGAATGGAGAGCCCGGACGCAGCGTTGTCAAGCCGCAAGATCGTTAACAAATTTTCGCTCAATAATTTATACTATATGAGTTGGACCAGACATTTACACGATAACGAAGAGGGCAGAAAGAATCTGGAGAAGCGAAGCGTTCGCATTTATCATCAGATTTTCCCCTTGAACAAAGGGGATCAAAAAAATCTGGGGATAACAGCGATCGGAAGATGGTTCTGACCACGTAGTGGCTCCGTGTAAAAATCATTCGTTCAACTTATATCGATAAGCAAGAATATTTCTAAGGAGCTGCCGAACCTCATATGAACAAAAAAGAAATCGCGCATATTCGCAAGCAATTTAAGCTGGATCACGATTTACTGAATATTTACGATATTCTCAATGTCTATATTACGAAGGAAACCAATGAAATCTATCACTGGGAGCGCCTGCCGTTCGAGCTGGTAGATCGGGAGAAGCAAGAGCTGTACATGGGCAATTTCAAAAAACTGCTGACCGGCGAACTGGATCAGAAGTTGTTCGAGTTGAAGTTTCAGGAAGATGCGGAAGAACCGGCGCAAGTATTGCTCCACCAGGCACTCGTGACCGGCGATCCCGAGGAATGGCAGGACTTGATGCTGATGCTCGTGGAGAGAATGTTGGCGGATGCCAAGTATGAGCGGGATATGGTGGTCACGTTCGTGAAGGGACAATACTATTTGCCGACCAAGGCCAGAAACGAGGCAACAGAAGAGAGCGAAAAGAACGAGGTTTTTGCCCATCCATTCATTCTGTCCAGCGTAAATTCGACGGAAAAACAAAAGAAGACGCTCTTGTTCGATTATGTGGAGCGGGAGTTCAGATATAATGTCATCGTGGATCCGATTATCAAATTAAGCACGCCGGAACAGGGTTTCCTATACCCTAGCGTGACGGACAACTATTCCGACGTGAATCGGATTTTGTATTGTACGGGCAAATCGAATTTCCCGGACCCGCACTTTGTCGAACAGGTCTTGAATGGAGAGAGGTCCGTGACGGCCCTGGAAGAACGGGCGATCTTCGAAGATATCGTCAAGGAAGTGGCCGGCGAAGAACTCGACGCAGCGACCATTGCACAGGTGTACGAGGAGATCAACCGAGTCATCGAGATCAATGAAGAGGCGCATGAGGAAGAACCTGCAAAGCTGGATTTTAAAGACGTGGAGCGCGTACTGACCGCAAGCGGCGTAGAAGATGTAACGAGCGAAAAGGTGGAGCGTGCCTTCGAAACGATCGTGGACGACAGAAACTACGAAATGAAAGCGACCAGCGTCATGCCTAAGTTTACTTCCAAATCCATTAAAATCGAAACCAAGGTAGCCACGATCTCGGTGAGCCCGCAGGATTTAAGGTATGTGAAACAGGTGAATTTTCAAGGGAAACGCTGCATCATGATTGAAGTCGACGAAGATGTCGCAATCGAAGGGTTTACGCTAGCTTCGGAGACGCTTTTAAGTTAATGGATAGACAAACCCCCCTTCCAACCATGTGGAAGGGGGATTTGTGCATAGATGATCCGTTATTTTAATAACTGCAGCATGGTTTGGGGATTCTGATTGGCTTGCGCCAACATCGCTTGGGCGGCTTGAGTTAAAATATTGGATTTGGTCATACCCAACAATTCTTTGCCTATATCGGCATCGCGAATACGTGACTCCGCCGAGATCAAATTGGTGGTGGAAATGTTCGTATTGTTTAATGTATGTTCCAACCGGTTTTGTAGAGCCCCGTATACGCCGCGATAACTCGTCACTTTCTCCAGAGCACGGTCGGTTTGGACCAAAGCTTGATCAGGATCTGACGGTGGTAACAGTCCTATATCGGTGAGCCCCAAGCCTTCGGCATCTACATTGAAGAGAGGGATGTTTACGGATTCACCTTCGTTGGCTCCCGTTTGAATGTCAATCTTGGGCGGTATATAGTCGATATCCGTAATATCCGTAACTACGGTTCTTTCGATATGTTGGGTTACTTCCGTTTCACGGGTGAATTCGAACACATCCATGTTTAAGGAAAAAGGTCCGTATGAGAAACCCAAAGTGATGCTTGAACCGCCAGGGATCGTCAGATCCCAGTCAAAATGAACCTGAGGCTCTCCCCCCGCCGGATTATTTACCGTCAGCCCCGTCGGGGAGGTAAAACCAAGTGAATCGTCAAACGTGATGGATGCGTTGGCATCCGTTCCCGTCATAGTAAGCGTGTTACCGGACGGGGGAGTGATCACACTCGTGCCGGCCAGAAACGGATTTCCGTTTGCATCATAGACAACAGAATCCACCGGAGGATTCATTGCGTTGCTCAGTTTAAAACTGGAGTCCGATGGATCGCCATTATTAATGACATATTTAATTTCCATGGAGTTATCGGGCAAAACGGTTCGGAATCTCGTTATGGATAGATTGGTCCCGGGAAACGACATATAGTCCCAAGCCGGAACAGTTCCGGGGTTACTGCGTGAGGTATATTCCAGGGCTCTTGTGCTGCCGTTGACTTCAACGTTTTCGAATAATGAACCATATACATCGGCAAAGCCTTCCGGACCGAAGCTGGTTTGGTTCGTGCCAACGGAATGCCAATAACTGGGTTCCGAATATTTAGGGTCATTGGACAGCATCAGGCTTTCATGGATCGTCGTTGTTGTATCTGTGACAGTGGTTGTGTTGGTGTCGACCGTATATTCGTTATACCCCTGTCTTGAATCCGGTGAAACGATCGGCGTAATGGTGCTGGTATTGGAATGTGTGCTGCTTGTTGTGGATGTCTGCGTACTGCTTACCAGATGCCTTGGTTCTTCGGCCTCCCCCGGTCGTTTGTATACTACGGACTTATGTATTGTTGTTGTTGGAGGCGGATCGCTGACGGTATGGACGGTATTGCTGCTGGAACGATCGGCAAGTATTTCGTAATCGTCTCTCGCCAATAAGTTGATGGTATTAAACTCTGTGTTTGTCGAAATGCTGTCGATTTGATTCGTAAGCTGACGTAATTCCTGGTCAATCATTAGCCGATCCTGATCGGTGTATGTATCGTTTAAGCCCTGTATGATCAGTTCTCTCTGCCTTTGCAAAATGCTGGTGATTTCATCGAGCCCCCCCTCGGCAGTCTGGATGAGTGAAGTACCGTCCTGGATGTTTCTGGACGCTTGGTCCAAGCCTCTGATCTGTGCCCGCATCTTTTCGGATATCGCCAATCCTGCCGCGTCGTCGGCCGCTTTATTGATCCGCAATCCCGAGGATAATTTCTCCATTCGACTCGAACCGACCTTCGAGCTTTCCTGCAATCTTCTTAGCGTATTTGAAGCTGCTAGATTATGTGAGATGATCATTTTTTTATACCTCGTTTTGAAATGGATATTCGAGATCTATTTTACCATAGAGCCATAAAATACGTCTAATGATTCATGAAGATGAATGCCCGCAATCCCTTGGTGGATGGCGGTCTTTTTGCGTCCTACATAAACTTCAAAAATGTTCACACGTTAATGGAGAGGCAGGACCAATCGGAAGAGGGTGCTGTACTCGCAGTGCCCTAGTGTGATTGATAAGTGGGATTTCAAATGAAATCCTTCTTGGGGCTGATGGAGGAATACATCGCTTGCCGGGTGTCTCATTTACCGTAGAGTGTAACATGGAGATAAAGCACATCGAGGCCGACAGAAAATTCAATGCGAGGAGAGGGATGCAGTGAAAACGTTCATCGAATTCAAGAAGGTGAGCAAGGAATACCACATCGGGGAAGTGCAGATCAGAGCTCTGGACGGGGCGGAATTTTCCATCGAGGAGGGAGAGTTCGTCATTATTTTGGGCGCAAGCGGTGCCGGTAAAAGCACGATTCTGAATATACTCGGCGGCATGGATACGGCTACCTCGGGTCATGTGATCGTTGGCGATCAGGATCTCACCCAATCCAGCGAGAGAGCATTAACGGCCTATCGGGGCCAAAAAGTCGGCTTTGTATTTCAGTTCTACAACTTGATCCCGAACCTGAATGCGCTGGAAAATGTTGAGTTTGCCACTGAAGTAGGCAGCAACGGGCTGAATGCCGCCGATCTTTTACAACAAGTCGGATTGAAGCATCGCATGAATAACTTTCCCTCCCAGCTCTCCGGAGGAGAACAGCAGCGCGTCGCGATCGCCAGAGCTGTTGCGAAAAATCCGCTGCTCCTGCTCTGCGACGAACCAACCGGCGCCCTGGATTACGTAACAGGCAAATCGGTCCTCAAGCTTCTTCAAGACGTGAACAGGAATATGAAAAAATGCGTCGTTCTGGTCACTCATAATTCCGCAATCGCTCCGATGGCGGACAAAATCATCCGGGTCAAGAGCGGGAAAATCGAAAGCGTAACGATGAACGGCAATAAACAAAGCGTTGAAAGCATCGAATGGTGATGATGATGACGAAATTAGCCGTGAAGCTGCTCAGGGACGTTAAACAATCATTCGTTCAATGTACCGCTTTGGCGTTGGTGGTCGCGGTGGGGGCGTTTTTCTATGCGGGGTTAAACAGCTACAGCACAGAGCAGCGTGCTTATATCGAAGCTTATTTCACGCAGCATAATCGAAGTGATTTGAACGTGGTTTACGATCATATTTCCAAAGAAGACGCCGCTCGGCTAAACCAATTGGAAGGCATCGAGCGTATCGAAGCGCGGTACACTACGGACGCGACGCAGCATGTCGAAGGGGATAAAACTTCGTTGAAGATCCATTCGATTCCCGCGGACAACCGGATCAATACCCCTAAGATCATCGAGGGGCGCATCCCCCAACAGAAAAACGAGATCATCGTGGATGCCCGCTATGCCCAAGCGTATCATTATCAGGTCGGCGAGACGATTCATTTGGTGGCGAACGAAAGAGAGCTTGCGTTTACGATCAGCGGTTTGGTCGAAAATGTGGAATATGTGAAAAAAAATGCGACGCAAGACCATACCGCCTACGGATTTGCTTATATTCCAGAAGAAGCGATCGCCGAGGCTTCGGGTACAGGCCGCCTGTATTATAACGAATTGCTCGTTGATGCCAGCGAAGGCTATGACGTGGATCAGTTGGGCCAGGTCATCGAAGGACAATCCCAAAATCTTTCCTACTTGGACCAATTAAGCAAAGAGCGATCATTCGGTTACGCTCAGATTCATCAAACGATTTACAACAATGGCATGATGAGCAAGGTGATCCCTTTAGTCCTCTTTTTGATCTCAGCCATCATTCTGTTTCTTACGATGTCCAGGACGATCGATTCGCAGCGGCATCAAATCGGGATTATGAAAGCCTTGGGGGTCAAGGACAGAAACATCATGCTTCACTACATGGGATACCCCGTGCTCATAAGCATTGCAGGTTCGGTCATGGGGTGTGTCATCGCCGCTGCGGTGTTCATTCCATTGGTAACGGCGTCCAGTGCAAGGTCTTATGCATTGCCTGGCATCTCCTATTCACTTTCATTCTTCTCGCTTATACCGCCCATGCTGATCTCCGCTTTGTTCGGGCTCCTGTCCGTGTACTTCAGCGGTAGAAGCATCCTGAGAGAGCGTGCAGCCCAAGCGATGCGTCCCAAACCGCCAAGAACGATGAAAAAGCTGTTTATCGAACGTTTTCCGGGGTTGTGGCGCCGGACGTCCTACAGCCATAAGCTCATTTTGAGAAATTTGTTTTTAAATAAACGAAAAGCGCTGGCCAGCTCCATCGGCATCGTTGCAAGCACCGTGCTGTTAATCACTGCCTTAGGGACGCAGGCTGCCTTGCAAAAAATAGCCGACCAAATCGAAAAGGTACACACCTATGACTTCAAGGTCGATTATAAGGCGGATTCGTCTGCGGATACGGTGCAGCTGCCCTCCGGCATCAAACACCATTATTTTTTGTCCGCCCTGCCTGTTGAATTGGTAAAAGGGAATGAGAAGGAAAATGCCACGTTGATGGCAACGGAGAAAGAGAACTCTCTCATTCATTTCTATGATGAACACGGCAATGAAATTTTTCTGGAGGATCACGGGGCGCTTGTGCCTAAATCCTATGCAGATCGTTATAACATTACAGAAGGAGACACCATCCAGCTCAAGCTCACAGAACCGAAGTATCGGAACCAGACCGTGGATATGCAGGTTCTAAAGATTTCAGACCAATATAACAACCCATCCTTTTACGTCACGCCAGCGTATTTGGACAGTTTGAACATCAGCTACAGCCCGACCTCGCTTTTGGTTCAAAGCGATCATGTTTCGAATCTTGCCGGCATCCGCAGCTTCTTTGAACAGAATCAGCAGGTGGAGAGCATTGCGGACAAGACGGATTTAAAGGCATCGGCGGAATATATCATCAAACAAAACCGCTTTATGTTCATCATGTTTATCATCAGTGCCGTTCTGCTCTCCTTCGGCGCCGTATACACGATATCTTCCATCAACATTTACGAGCGGAAACGCGAGCTTGCCACGCTGAAGGTATTGGGTTACCCCAAACACAAAATAAACAGGCTTATCTTTGCGGAGAACGGGATATTAACCGCCTTTGCGGTCATTGCCGCCATGCCTGTGGGCATTTATTTTTATGCCATCGTGGTAAAGGCGCTGTCGAGCACCCATCAACAAATTCCGGATCAGTTGAGCCCTTCCGTCATACTGGTTTCCGCCCTCTTTGCCTTTTTGTTAACCGCGTTATGCAGCTTGTTGCTCAGGGTAAAAGTGACGAAAATCAATATGATTGAATCGTTGAAAAGTATCGAATAGAATGGTGAAAAGAAGAGCATACAAGGTCTGGACCAAGCAGCTGCATGTGGAAACAGGGAAGTGCGGCTGCTTGATTCGTTTTTTAACTATATCAATCAAGGAGCGTGGCTGCATGAATTTGGAAGAAGTGATGCAGGAACTTGAGGCGCTGGGAAAGGAACGCACGAAAAAAATATATATGTCGAACGGTGCGCACGAACCGCTTTTTGGCGTAGCAACCGGAGCGATGAAACCGATTGCCCGCAAAATCAAAAAGGACCAGGCATTAGCCGAGCAGTTATACGCCACAGGGAACTATGACGCAATGTATTTTGCGGGCGTCATTGCCGATCCCCAAGCGATGACGGAGGCGGATTTCGACCGCTGGATCGCGGACGCTTATTTTTATATGATCTCCGATTACATCGTGGCCGTGACGCTGTCCGAGACGGATATTGCGCAGGAAGTGGCGGACAAATGGATTGCCAGCGGCGAAGAGCTGAAAATGTCGGCAGGCTGGAGTTGTTACTGCTGGCTGCTCGGCAACCGCCCGGACAGCGAATTTTCGGAAAGCAAGCTGAGCGGGATGCTGGCCAATGTGCAGGAGACGATCCATCAATCTCCCGAACGAACCCGGTATGCGATGAACAATTTCGTATATACCGTGGCCGTTTCCTACGTTCCGCTGCATGAGAAGGCTGTGGAAACGGCGAAAGCCATCGGTCCGGTCGAAGTTCAAAAGGACAAGCCCAAGAGCAAGTTCCTGAATGCTTCCGAAAACATTCAAAAAGCGGTGGACAAAAATCAGCTTGGCTTCAAACGCAAATATGTAAGATGCTAAGCGCAAATGAGCGCATTGATCGTGAATGTAAATGAATGTGGATAAATACGCGCCGGGGGCGGTTCTGCCTCACCCCATTTCCGAAAGGAGGGATATCTCGTGAGAACGGAACAGGAGATGTTTGACTTGATTTTGGGCGTTGCCCGAAAGGATGAACGGATTCGTGCCGTGTACATGAACGGATCGCGTACGAATGCGAACGTGCCGAAAGATATATTCCAGGATTACGACATCGTGTACGTCGTCACGGAAACGTCTTCTTTTATACAGGATGTCACGTGGGTCGACGTATTCGGTGACCGTATCATGATGCAGGAGCCTGACAAAAACGACCTGTCGATCGGCATGGACCTGGATGTTCAACGTTCATACGGATATTTGATGTTGTTTGCGGACGGCAACCGGATCGACCTTCACATCGAAACGAAAGAAGCGATGCTTGACCGATACGGCAGCGACAAGCTGACCGTCCCGCTGCTGGACAAGGATGGCTGCCTGCCGGCCATTCCTGCTCCGACGGATCAGGACTATCATGTAAAGAAGCCTACGGAGGCGTTGTATCTGGGCTGCTGCAATGATTTCTGGTGGTGTCTGCAAAATGTGGCCAAAGGCATCTGGCGTGATGAATTGCCCTATGCGAAACAAATGTTCGAAACCGTCATCAGACCACGCTTGGATCAAATGGTGTCTTGGTGGGTGGGCACGAAACAGGATTTCCAGGTCTCCGTCGGCAAAATGGGGAAATACACGAAAACGTATTTGCCGGCATCGTATTGGCAGATGTACGAGCAGACGTATTCAAACAGCGACGATGAGAAGATGTGGGGGTCCGTCTCTGCGGCATGCGCATTGTTCAGGCTGCTTGCGAGAGAAGTGGCCGGGCATTTGGGCTACGTCTACAACGAAGCGGATGATATCCATATGAGCAAGTACCTGGAGCATGTAAGAAATTTACCGCGGGATGCGAAAGGGATCTATTGAAAGAAGTTAGGATTGACAGTCATAATATGGCAATTGTATACTTGCGTAAATTTCACATCGCAAAACGCTTGGATCGGGAATAGTACGGAAACATGCCGTTCAGAGAGCTGCCGCATCGGTGCGAGGCAGTCGGGGGGTTCCGGAAGCTCGCCCGGGAGCGGTAAGGCTGACCTCCGCAGGAGCAGGTCTTAACGGCTGCCGCCGTCATCGGCATGGAGATGATTCGCTGCTTTACGGTGACTCGAAGGTTCAGGAGAACGGCGAATCGAAGAAGAGTGGTAGCGCGAAGGGAAACCTGTCGCCTCTTTAAGAGGCGGCGGGTTTTTGTTTTTCCAACATTCCAAAAAGGCGGTAGGGGAGCATGAGCAATATTATCGATTATTATTCGCAATTTGACGAGTGGGGCAGGCTGGAGCGCGAGCCGCTGGAGTTTCGCATCAACTGGCATTACATAAGACAGTTCTTGCCCGGGTCGGGACGCGTTCTCGATAATGGCGCAGGGCCGGGAAAATATGCGATGGAGCTTGCCCGGCATGGCTGCCAAGTGACGCTCTGCGACTTGACGCCGCGGCTGGTGGAGATCGCGGAAGCGAAGGCCGACGAACTGGGGCTCCGCGAACGGTTCGATGGTTTCCTTGTCCGCAATGCCGTCAACCTTGAAGGGCTGCCGGATGAACGCTTTGATGCGTCGTTGATGATGGGGCCGCTGTACCATTTGCAACAGGAAGATGACCGTGCCCGGACCGTGCAGGAGTTGTACCGCGTCACCAAAAAAGAAGGCATCATATTTGCGGCGTTCCAGAGCACGATGCGCATGACGCTGAACGCGCTGCAGCAGCCGCAGCATTGGAAGCCGCTTGAACGGATGGAGCCCATCCGGGCGTTCCGCAGCTCAGGCGTTTTCGATCATGCCGATGAAGGGCGCTTCACCGGCGCTTATTATTTCGACGTGCATGAAATTCGGCCGTTCATGGAGAGCCATGGCTTCGAAACGCTGGAGCTGATCGGCTCATCCAGCATCGGCCATCTGCTGAGCCGGGAGCAGCAGCATTATTGGGAGGAACGGGGCGAATCCGCCGAGCTGCTGGAGCTGCTGGTCGAAGCGGCGAAAGATCCATCCATACTGGGCGTGTCCTCCCATTTGCTGTACATTGGTAGAAAGAAATGAGGATCGTTTGCTGATCTATATATCACCCAAAAAGGAGAATGAACGATGCATTACAAACAAGCGATGCCGCATGATTACGATTTGATTATGGAGCTGTGGAGCAAGTCGGTACAGGCAACGCATCCATTTGTACGTGCGGAAGACCTTCAGCAAATACACGGGGAAATCCCTGCATATCTCCCTCATCTTGATGTACGGCTATGGTATGCGGACAACGATGTTTGCATCGGGTTTTCCGGCGTACAGGGACATCATCTGGAGATGCTGTTTCTGGATCCGGAGTACACCGGCAGAGGGTATGGAACGCAGATCATGCGACATTTAGTCGGGGAATCCGGCGTGACGAGCGTCGATGTGAACAAAGACAATGGTCCTGCGATCGCGTTTTACAAGAAAAACGGATTTGCCGTGGTTGGCGAGGAGCCTACCGATGGAGAGGGACGCCCTTACCCCATATTGCATATGAAACGGATGACGGGCATGGAATAAGGCGGGACGCAATGGAAAGAAACCAGAGGAGAGTGGGAGCATGATTACGTACCGTTTTCTCGCAGGGACAAGCATTGAGGTTCTGCATGAGGCGTTTCTAAACGCTTTTGCCGATTATCAGGTGAACATGGACATGCCCTTGGGCAAATTCGGCGAGATGCTTCGCAGAAGAGGATACGAAGAAAATGTATCGATGGGAGCCTTCGCTGGCGAAACGTTGGTGGGGTTCGTGTTAAACGGGCTGCGGAACTGGCACGGGCAAACGACCGCCTACGATTTAGGCACCGGGGTACTGCCGGAATACCGCAGGCAAGGCTTGACCAACGAGATGCTGAAGCGGGTGAGCGCTAGGTTGAAGGCCGATTCCATAGGCGGTTACTTGCTGGAGGTGCTGACCACTAACTCGTCTGCAGTTGATTTGTATGTCAAGCAGGGTTTTGTCAAGACCAGAACGTTGAGTTGTTACCGTTTGGAGCGAAGCAGGTATATCGTACGAGCGACATGGGCGATCCGCGAGGTGGAGCCGTTTGATCCGGAGCGATTCGCGCCGTTTGCTGATTTTGATCCTTCCTGGCAAAATGCGTCTGCCTCCATTAACGCCGTCCCGGAAATTTTCCGTTATGCCGCGGCGATGGATGGGGATAAGGTCGTTGGTTACGGGGTCATCGATCCCCGGTCGGGAGATGTTCCCCAAATGGCGGTACATCCGGATTACCGGCGCCGGGGGATTGGCGCGAGCCTGCTGGATTGGCTGGTCCACATCGCGGAAGCGCCAAGGATCAGCGTGCTGAACATAGAGAAGGATTGCCGCTCCATGAACGTTTTTTTGAAGGCGGCGGGATTTGAGGTATTTGCGGAGCAGTACGAGATGCTGCGGACCGATCCGCAAAAATGAATCCAGGCTGATCAAGGATTGATCAATACGTTTTCAGCGGGCCGGAAAGATCAATGTCATTTATATGGAAGGCCATCATTGGCCGGTGGGAAGGAGAATTCCAAAATGGTGTATAACGAACCAACGGCTATGCGATCCGTGCTTAGCCCCAAGTATCTGAAACATGTTCTGGACGGACAGTACAGCGTTGGGTGCTGGGATAACTGCACTTTTTGGCTGCGCGGATTAAACGATACGTATCGCGTTCAGACGGAGAAAGGAATATATATCCTCCGCGTATACCGTACCGAAGTGACGGAGGCGGATGTCCAATATGAGCTGTCTGTATTGTCTAACCTGCAATCCATGCTTGCGGCATCGCCGTATGCCGATGTGGCTGAAGCCATAACTAAAACAGACGAGAGCCAGCATACCGTGGTACATGCCCCCGAAGGGCCTCGCGTGGCCGTCTTGTTCCGCTATGTGGACGGGGTGGAGAACGTGCTGCGGGACGAGGCATCTTGTCATGCTTTCGGTCAGTCCGCCGCCGAACTGCACGCAGCGATGGATCGGGTGGAGGCGGAACTGCCGCGATACGATCTGGACCTGCGTTTTCTGATCGACGATCCGCTCGAACGGATCGTGAACTACATCGGGGAGCAGCATGCAGCGGCTGCCTTTCTCCGTGCGTTTGCGGAAGCTTTGAAAGGACGCATCGTCCATGCGGCCAGCCAAGGAGGCGGATTGGACTGGGGGCTGTGCCATGGCGACATGCACGGCAACAATAATGCGTTTCAGCAGGGCGGCAAGTACGTTCATTACGACTTCGAGTGGTCGGCGATGGGATGGCGTGCGTATGACCTTGCCCAGGTGAAAATTCGCAAGCGGCAAGCCGAGGAGGACAAGCCGACGCTCTGGCAGGCGTTCATGGCAGGGTACCGCTCCGTGCGCGATTTCTCTGCGGCAGATGAGCAAGCCGTCGACCTGTTTGCCATTGCCCGCAGATTTTGGGTTATGGGCCTCGATGTGGCATTTATCGAGAGCGACATGGGAGCACTCGACTATGGAGAGGATTGGCTGAACGGCTTCGTGGAGGAATTCCGCAGTACGAATATCGTGCAGGAGCCAGGTCATTCAAACCCGTTGAGCTAAAGCAACAAATAACCAGAAATGCCCCGGGTGCCGTCCCGGGGCATTTCTGGTTTCATATGCTGTCCGAGTTACGGCCTGAACATTGCCGATTCCACATCAGTGGCTGCTGGACGATGCTGCCGCAGCTGCAGCCCCGGCGGCTGCGGCAGCCATGGCGGCCTGCTGCGCGATAAGCATGGTTGTAATGCTGGTCGACAAGCTTGTCGCAAGCACGCCGCTGCGCAGGTCTTCGACATGGTTGACGGCCGCGAGGGCAGCCGAAAACAGCAGCAGTTCCTGCTTAGTGACCGACCAGGGGCCGAACCCTTTCCGCGTGCGCAGCTCGTCAAAGGTCCGGCTTACGTCATCCACCAGCGTATCCTGTTTAACCGGCAGCAGAGAAAGCACGCCTAAGGTAGGCAGCAAATCTCCTTTATCCATCCGCAAGCTGCGCTGGCGGAAAGCGTCTTTCAATTCGAGCAGCCGGGTTCCGGCATGCGCCGAATCTTCGCCAAGCGTCAATACCTGGGTCAGGGCCTGCAGGCCATTGCCGATCGGGAACTCGCGCCGCAGTTCGGCATACAGCTCCTCCATGCGGATCACGGAGGCTTCAGGCTCAAGCTCGGAAAGGGCAAGCATGGCCGCGAAAATGTAATCGTCCTGTCCCGTGAGGAAGGCATGCTCCGCTTTCATCCGGTCGTAGAACGTTTTGGCCCGCCGGATGACGGCATCGAACCGCTCCTTCGGGGCATGTGCGGCAATCTGGTGGGCTGCAATGACCAAATAATCCGACGTTCTGAATTTGATTTCCTTCATCTGGTCGTAGACCGATAACGTATCGGTTAGCCGGGTTTTCTGATCCGGCGCAAGAGAGAGAAACGCGGCTAGCGTTAGCGACGAATTGCCCCTGAATGCCGAGAACAGGCGAGTGCTTTCCTTGATTCGCTCCAGATTGTGCCGGATGGCTTCGCAGTCGGCGGTTTTGTTTTCGGAAGCAAATAACAGGGCAGCCAAGCGATGAAGAATCGCGTTCTGCCATTTGAACTCTTTTTTGATGGCCTGGGTATTGGAAACGAACAGCTCGACTCGCGCCTCATGCTGCTGCTGCATGTGCAGACCTCCATTTCAAGGATGTTGTGTTGTAACCAGTGTAAAGGATATTCGGGTTTCGTACCATGATTTTACACCCAGCCCGTGAATTCCAGAATGGACGCTTTCGCGGATTGCGCCTCGGATTGGGCCCCTTTGCGCCATTGTTTGGGCGATTCGCCCATAAGCTTGGAGAAGCAGCGGTTAAAGCTGGAAATGGAACGAAAGCCGACTTGCTCGGAGATCGACAGAATGGAGGCGTCCGAGCTTTTCAACTGTTTGCACGCCTCTTCGATGCGGGTGCTGTTGAGGAAATCAAGCGGCGCCGTGCCCATGATGTCATGGAATTTTCTGCGGAAATGGGTCGTGCTCAAATGGCAGAGGTCAGCCAGATCGTCGACGGTCATGGGAGACATGTAGTTTTTGGCGATGTGTTCGAGCGCTGGAGTAATGACCAAATCGCCCTTCGGGCGGGATTCCGATTCGTGCTCTGTCCACGGGCCGCTGCTGGAATGGATGCGAAGGAGTTCGATGTACAAGGACAGCAACAAACCGTAGGCGCTCTCCTGGTAGTAGGCATTCCGCTGCTTCAGTTCCTCCACGGCCGAGGTGGCGAGCGCATGGACTTTGGGATATCGGTCTTTGCTCAAAATGCAGTTCGTTCCTTGCACCGCCCACAGATTCGGCTCGAAGTCGCTGTAGGCGTTTTTCAACGAGTGCTTGAAGAGGTCTTCAGGCGAAAAAAAGATGTAGGACCAGAGGCTGGCCATGCCCTGCGAGCTGTACGTCGTATGAGGAAGGTATCTGGGAATGAAGGTGACATCGCCGGCTTGGAAAGGAACGGATTCCCCTTTGATGTCCATGAAGCCGCCATCCGAATAACAGATGCCGATCTCGAGATGGTTATGAAAATGGAGATGCTCGCTTCGGATATCGGAAATCTTCCAGCGTTCCCCGCTTAACAGCAGAACCGGAAAATCGATGGGCAGGCTATAGTGGCGGTATTCGATGACGGGTTTTTTCGGTTTGGGCATGTTCGGCTGCTCCCATGACGTTGATTTGGGTGAATCGTGTGCAAATGAACGTGATGTCAGATGAAACCGTGAAATCAAGATAAATGGTCGAAATTGCGCAGTTTTGTTGCGAATATGCTTAGATGGAGACTATTTTACTGCGTACAATGAAAGAAGTAAAGCGTTTACAAATATGGACGGACAGCTCTCAAGCGCCATTTGAGGGCGTGTGCGCATGAGAGGGGAATCACGATGATTCAATTGAAATATGATCGCGAGCAAATTCTGGGTGTCATCGACAGCGTCGCCAAAAAAACGCTGGCGATGGATTTAACGTGGGAATGGCCATGCGGGGTTGCGTATTACGGCGTATCGAGAGCCTACCAGACGACAGGGAACCAGGAGTATTTGGACAAGCTTGTCCAGTGGACGGACGAATACATCGAGCTGGGATTGCCGAGCTGGACGGTCAATACGTGTGCGATGGGCCACATGCTGATCACGCTGTACGAAGAGACCGGTGACGAAAAGTATTGGAATATCGCGCTGAGCAAAGTGGATTACATCCGCAACCATGCTCTCCGTTTCGGAGACAGCGTGCTGCAGCACACCGTTTCGGTTGCCAACGATTTTCCGGAACAGGCTTGGGCGGACACCTTGTTCATGGCGGCGTTTTTCCTGCTTCGCGTCGGCAGCAAATTGAACGATCAGGACATCATTCAGGATGCCTTGAACCAATATTACTGGCACATCAAATACTTGCAGGACCCGGGCACCGGCTTCTGGTACCATGGCTACAACAACGTGAACAAAGACCACATGTCCGGCTTTTTCTGGGGAAGAGCGAACGCTTGGGGCGCCTACACGATGTCTCAAGTCAAACCGCTGCTGAAGGACTGGTATTTGTATCCGCAATGCATGGACGTGGAGTGTTCGCTGCGGGACCAGCTGGCCGCCCTGAAGACGGTTCAGACGGAGAACGGGTTGTGGCGCACCGTATTGGATGACGAAGAATCCTACGAAGAAGTATCCGCTTCTTGCGGCATCGCGGCTGCGATGATCAACAACGGCAATCCATTGCATACGAAGTACGTGCAAAAGGCGCTGGAAGGCATTTTGAACAACATTACCGAAGACGGCCGCGTACTGGGCGTATCGGGCGGAACGGCCGTAATGAAAGACCGGGAAGGCTATCGCAACATTCCGAAAGACTGGATTCAGGGCTGGGGACAGGGCCTGGCACTCGCATTTTTGTCCGACATGCTGAGAAAATAGGAGGGGTTCGCGATGTCCAAGCCGACCAAAGGGGCCTTTACGCTGCCGGGAGAATCCGGTTACGAGGCGCTGACGCTGGAATTGGCCGAACGCTGGGGCGCCGATGTCATTCGCGACAGCGACGGCACGCAATTGTCCGATGAAATCATCAACGCCGGATACGGCATTTATTCGACGATCTGCATCATCAGGGATCATAACGAATGGGCCTCCCGCCATTTGGATAAGCTGCAGCAATGTTTCTTGATCACACATCCGAAGGTAGCTGTTCAGGATTACTTATCGATTTATATCATGGAGGATTTTTTCGTTGAGCAATTCAGGGTGAACGACTCCAAAGAGGCGTTTAAGTACTGGCAGGTCTATGACCGAACAACGGGTCAGGAGGTGCCGCGAGAACAGTGGAATTACGAGCGTGAATCCGGAAACGTCGTGCTTACCGGCATTGTGCCTTGGCATAAATATACGGTCAGTTTCATGGCATACCGGATCTGGGAAGAAATTTCGATGTACAATCACACGACGAACGATTGGGACAAAGAGCATTTAATGCAGATCGATCCGATCTATCCCGAAACGCAGGCATATTTGCTGAAATGGATGGAGGATTGGTGCGTGCAGCATCCGGAAACGACGGTTGTGCGGTTCACCTCCCTGTTCTATAATTTCGTCTGGATTTGGGGCAGCAATGAGCGCAACCGCCATTTGTTTACGGATTGGGGCTCGTACGATTATACGGTAAGCTCCAGGGCGCTGGATTTGTTTGCCCAACAATACGGGTATGCGATGACGGCCGAGGATTTCGTCAACGGCGGCAAATACCGCGTCAGCCATATTCCGGCCGAACGGCGCAAGCTGGACTGGATGGCGTTCATCAACGATTTCGTGATCGGCTTCAGCAAACAATTGATCGACATCGTGCATAAACACGGCAAGCTGGCGTACGTTTTCTACGATGACAGCTGGGTCGGCATGGAGCCGTACAACGATCGTTTCGAGGAGTTTGGCTTCGACGGCATGATCAAATGTGTGTTCTCGGGGTACGAGGCAAGGATGTGTTCGGGCGTTAAGGTGGATACGCATGAAATCCGTCTGCATCCGTACTTGTTCCCTGTTGGTCTGGGCGGGCTCCCGACCTTCAAGGAGGGAGGCAATCCAACGCTGGACGCCAAGAAATATTGGATTCAAATCCGGCGTGCCTTGCTCAGGGAACCCATCGACCGGATCGGACTGGGCGGATATTTGCATCTGGTGGAGCCTTACCCGGACTTTTGCGATTATATCGAGAAGATTGCCGACGAATTCCGGGAAATCAAAGCGCTGCATCGTCAAGGCAAACCTTATCGGATCCAAACGAAGGTTGCCGTACTGCATAGCTGGGGCAAGCTGAGATCATGGACGTTGTCCGGCCATTTCCATGAAACGTACATGCATGATTTGATTCACGTCAATGAGGCATTGGCGGGACTGCCGGTGGACGTGCAGTTCATCGATTTCGAGGATATCCGCCAGGGTGCGCTGGAGCATTGCGATGTCGTGATCAATGCGGGTACGGCCGGTTCGGCATGGAGCGGCGGAGAGCATTGGAAGGACAACAAGGTAGTCGATTTGCTGACGAAATGGGTGCATGGAGGCGGCACGTTTATCGGCATCAACCAGCCTTCGGCGGTGGAAGGGTACGATACCTTTTTCCGGATGGCACATGTGCTCGGTGTGGATGAGGATACGGGGGCCAGGGTAGCTCACGGAAGATGGACGTACGAGGTAGGCGACGAGCAAGGTTTGGTTCCTGAAGGAGCTCATATCGCACCGAAAAACAACATCTATCTTACCGACGGATCGGCGTCGGTCATCCATGAAACGAACGGTAAAATTGCGCTGTCCACGCATGCTTTCGGTAAAGGTAAAGGGATCTACCTGTCTTCGTTTGAATTCGGCTGGGAAAACGCAAACATGCTCTTCAACATCATTCGCCATGCCGGCAATGAGCCCATCGAGACGAAATATATGACGGATAACGTTTACACAGAATGCGCCTACTATCCGGACAGCAGCATCCTGGTGGTCATCAACAACAGCGACCAGATTCAACAAACGACCGTGGATACCGAGCATGGCTCACAGACGGTGAAATTGGAACCGTACGATACCCTGATCACCCGGTTGACGGACAACATGGTTGGTGTGGGAAAGGGAACGGACTCGCGGTTATAATAGAAAAGAGGCTCAAGCTTAAGGCTTTCTGCCACGGCTTGGGTTCTTTTTGCTATGATGGCGATTTAATCCGTTGGGGGGATGAACTTGAAGGCGGCATTCGACGTATTGAACCGTGTGCTGGAAGGACACGTAGGTGCGGATGATTTCATTTCGGAGCAAGATCTATGCGAGCAGGAGCAGCGTTTGGGCATCCGGTTTCCGGACGTTCTGCGAGAATACTATAAAAGATTCGGGAACTGTCGATACATTACGCAGCATTGCAACAATCAGTATGAGCCAATGAGACTGCAGGAGACGTTTGTGCCAGGTCCCGATTTCTTTACGACGGACAAAGCGTTCCTGGTGTTCTATCAATGCGAGGAATCGGTGATCTACTGCGGTATCCGCTTAAGCGATGTATCCATGGAAGACCCGCCCGTGTATCTCTGCGCTTGGAACAATCCCGACTGGTCGCGGGAGAACGAATCATTGTCCAACTTTTTGGTGAGCAAAGCACTCGTACAGATGGCCGCGGAGGACAGATTGCCCTTTTGGGTTATTTTCGATGAAAACATGTGGCGGTTATCGGATTACCTAAGCTGCTGGGAGATGGAGGGTGACGCATGCGAAATCAAAGAGACGTCATCCGTGCAGGCGTGGCGTATCTTCTATAGAAATCATGTCATCGTTCTGTTTGAAATGTCCCTTGGGGATGACGATGAGGAACTGTTGGCCGTGTATCTGGCATCGTTCGATCGGGAAAATATAGCTCGCATGGTGGACACGACCGGGCGGGCTCAAACGCTGCCTGAATACCGGAGCAATATCGTCGTATAGTGGAGTAATGTATTGCGGAATTTCGACGGAGGATCGCGGCTGAGTTGAGCTGGATGTAGTATATTTCGTCTCGGGAACATAGGAACCAGGAATGTGTATCATGTGTAACGAACATGAGCAGCCTTATTTGGAGGGAAATTCTCGAATACGGAGGCGAACGAACCGTGAGCACGCTATTTTGCAGCAATGGCATGTGTATGGCTCAATGGGCGGCGTTTAGCTTGCCTGATGTTCGTTAGTCCTCCATATTTGGCGAAATCATGCAATATAACGTGTCTGAGATTCGTTAGGCGAGAGACGTAAACTTGCCATGGGGGAAGGTACAGCCCCGCTAGCTCGGATCAATTGAATGTAATCGTGTAGGATACCGAAGGATATGCGGCTTCCGAACCAGGCACGCGTTCAACCACGGTGATCAATGTTCCCGGTTCATAATAGCCGGAGCCGGTGTTGTAACTGGTACTGCTTATGACGACCGTACCAAGGTCCAGGGTGGTATTGTTGTAGCTCCAGTAGTAATGCAGTCGAAGCGTGTTTGGCGCGGACGTCGTTACTTTTACGCTTGTGCCGGACGTTTTGGCATTAGGGAGTATGTAGGCATACCCTTGGCCGGCGGTAAGTGTATTGGAGTAGCTGCCTCCGTAACTGACAATGGCAGGGTTGGCTGATGCGGTCAGACTGAACATTAGCGACATGCCCATAAACAAGGCAAACAATGCGGTGCTCCACTTTTTCATCAAACGCTCATCCTCTCCAAATAAGTGTTTCAAGTTTAACCAGGTGTAAACCAAAAACCTTTTCGAAACGGATCGGAGCAGCCTCCTTTTTTCGTTTTGTGATAGCGCTGACATGTTGACGTCTATAATATATACCATAAAATTACAGCTGTAAACAGGAAATGCGAACAGCAGAAAAAGACCGCGATTTGCGGTCGGGTTATGGTAAATCTCGTTAAATTTGCATTACAAAATGAGCATTACCATATGTATTGCGGCCACTCCCCCCCAATGGATATACAATCGATCTGGAGAATACGTTTTTGAATTCATTGTGGGCATGCCCATTGGCTGACCTCGATCGGCTCGAACAAATGCGATATTTCATATGAAATGAGACTGTATTAGGTTCCAAACATTGGGAATGATTGTGGAAAGGAGGGGGGGCATGTACGCTTCCTCACATTCCTTGTTGTATTTCTCCGGCACATCTCGTACAATTTGGTGGAGCAATTCTGCATTGCGTTAAAACATAATAATGAGAAAGAACATTACACCAAGAAAATGCACAAGAGAAGGGGAGTTTCGTTTTGGAATCGAAGGAGCTTTCACGCGGGCTGAAGCCCCGGCATGTGGAGCTGATCGCGCTGGGCGGCACGATTGGCGTTGGATTGTTCATGGGATCGGCGAGCACGATCAAGTGGGCAGGTCCTTCCGTGCTGCTGGCCTATTTGCTGGCCGGAATTATTATCTTTTTTGTTATGCGCATCATGGGGGAAATGCTGATCCAGGAGCCTGTGACAGGTTCGTTCGCCACATTCGCCCATAAATATATCGGACCGCTCGCCGGATTCCTGACGGCCTGGAGTTACTGGTTCCTGTGGGTTACCGTCGGCATGGCCGAAGTAACGGCGATCGGCATCTACGTCGGGTATTGGTTCCCGGACATCCCGCAGTGGATTCCCGCGCTGGCCGGCGTGCTGATCATTGCGGCGGCCAACCTGGCGGCGGTGAAATTTTACGGAGAGTTCGAATTTTGGTTTGCGTTGATCAAGGTGGCAGCCATTTTGTTCATGATCGTGATCGGCACCGGGCTGATCTTCTTCGGCTGGGGAAACGGCGGAGAACCGATCGGCCTGTCGAACCTGGTCAGCCATGGCGGGTTTTTCCCGGGCGGGCTGAAAGGGTTCTTGTTTGCGCTATGCATCGTGACGGCGGCGTATCAGGGCGTTGAGATGGTCGGCATTACGGCAGGCGAAGCGGAGAATCCGAAGCATACGCTGCGCAAAGCGATCAAAAACATCGTATGGCGCATCCTGATTTTCTACGTGGGCGCCATCTTCGTCATCGTGACGCTGTACCCGTGGAACGAGGTCGGACAGACGGGCAGCCCGTTCGTGTTGACCTTTGCCAAGGTCGGGATCGTGGCTGCCGCAGGCATTATCAACTTCGTGGTGCTTACCGCGGCCATGTCGGGCTGCAACAGCGGCATTTACAGTGCGGGACGCATGCTCTACACGCTGGCGGAGAACGGTCAGGCACCGGCTTTTTTCAAAAAGCTGTCGAAAGGCGGCGTGCCGCGCAACAGCATCATCGTCACGATATCCCTGCTGCTGATCGGCGTGGTGCTGAATTATTTGATGCCGGACTCCAAGCTGTTCCTGTACATCTATAGCGCGAGCGTTCTGCCTGGCATGATGCCATGGTTCGCGCTGGCGATCAGCCAGTTTGGGTTCCGCAAGCGGTGGGGAAAGGACCTCAAAGAGCATAACTTCAAATCGAAGTGGTTTCCGATCAGCAACTACATCATCATCGTGTATTTGGTGCTTGTCATCATCGGCATGGCGTTTAATCCGGATACGCGCGTTTCGTTGCTCGTCGGTGCCGTCTTTATCGCCATTGTATTTGTAGGGTATTTTGCGTTCGGCCTGGGCCGGAAAGGGCAAGACCGCTCTTAGAATGTTCAACGTCAGGGGCATTTCTATCGTCTCGCGGCAATGAGCGGGCCTCGCGTATGTCGCAATGCATAACCGCAACCGTATAAGCATTCCTCGAATGCACCTTTGGGAACCTCTTCGGGCCCAGGTGCCCTTCCGGGAATGCTTTTTTTCGTTCCAATGACATGTTGAAGGACTCACCTAAGTTCCAATGATGCTAACTCCGCAGCTGTGGATACTTGGCAGCGACTTGCTCTAGGATCATAGGACATAGGAAATGCTCCCCGAAGGGTTTAGATTTTTCGGATCAAGGTTACAAAAGGAGAGAGTGAGAGCCTTGGAAACGTCACATTGGAAAAAGACCCCGAATACGAACACGTTATCAGTTTAGGAGGAATGGATCATGGCGAATCAGGATCAGTATACGATGCAGGACCCGACTACCCAGTATCCGAAGGCGACGAAAGAATGGAAGCAGCAGCAGGATGAACCCGGACTGCAGCGGGAGATGACGCCGATCCCCGATTGCGGGGAGAAAAGCTACCGGGGCAGCGGACGCTTGACAGGACGCAAGGCCGTCGTAACGGGAGCGGACAGCGGGATCGGCCGTGCGGCGGCCATTGCGTTTGCGCGGGAAGGAGCGGACGTGCTGTTGTCCTATCTTCCGGAAGAAGAGGCCGACGCCAAAGAAGTCGTTGCCTTGATCGAGGAAGCAGGGCGCAAGGCCATCGCGATGCCGGGCGACCTGAAGAACGAGGCTTACTGCGAGCAATTGATCGAAGCTGCGGTGGAGAAGCTGGGAGGCATCGATATTTTGGCCAATGTAGCCGGCAAACAGCAGTACGTGGAGCAGATCGCCGACCTGACGACGGAGCAGTTTGACGCGACGTTCAAAACGAACGTGTACTCCATGTTCTGGCTCTGCAAAGCCGCGGTCAAACATATGAAGCCGGGCAGCTCCATCATCAATACGTCTTCCATCCAGGCCTACAAACCGTCGCCGATCCTGCTGGACTATGCGACAACCAAGGCGGCGATCAATACGTTCAGCAAGGCGCTCGCCCAGCAGGTCGGCAGCAAGGGCATCCGCGTCAACGTGGTTGCGCCTGGGCCCGTCTGGACGCCGCTTCAGGTGGTCGGCGGTCAGCCGGTCGAGAAGCTTGCCGAGTTCGGTTCCAACACGCCGCTTGGCCGTGCGGGCCAGCCCGCCGAAATGGCACCCGCATTCGTATTTCTGGCGAGCCAGGAGTCCAGTTACGTCAGCGGCGAAACGCTGAACGCCAACGGCGGAACGGTAAGTCCTTAAGGCCGTTCTCCCCAAGCGACGCATGAAAATGAATCGGGTTCACCACAACTCCCCTCTACCGTAAAGGCAGAAGGGAGTTTTTGGTTGCGTCCGTATGCATGTCCAACAATCAAGGTTCAAGAACAACGGATTTCCTTGGTCGGCAATGGATTTTGTTTTTTTATAGGTGACTGTAAGCGTTAACGTGTTATAATGGACTATAGTTGTATACAAGTATTCTGAGTGAATTCTAAAACGTTTTCCGCCAGTCCTTGTTTATTTCCGTCTGAATCCGTTCATCTTATCCAAGCCGAAAGAGAGGAATTTCCATGATCAGACCATCGGAAGACCAGCAATATTACGAGTTGACCAGCCCAACGAGCCTGCCCAAAGCTTCGGGATTTTTGTGGAACGAAAAAATGATGATCCACATGAATTGCCGTGGGTACGCCGTAGCGCAATTCATGCAGCCGGAACCGGCCAAATATTCGCATGCGCCGAACCTGGAGGCCAAGACGTTCATGCAGCCGGAACAGCCGTATTATGCCCATCATCCGGGACGGTTCGTGTACGTAAAAGATGAAGTAAGCGGGGGCGTCTTTTCGGCACCGTATGAACCTGTGCGCAAACAGGCGGACAAATATGTCTTTTCCATCGGCAAGCATGATCTGCGTTGGCAAGTTGTAAGCGGTGACATCGAAGTGGAGATGGTTTTGACGCTGCCGAAGGCGGAGGCGATGGAGCTGTGGAGCGTGAAAGTGAAGAACCTGTCGTCCACGACGCGTAAGTTAAGCGTTTATCCGTATTTTACGGTGGGGTACATGTCCTGGATGAACCAGTCTGGCGAATATGCGGAGTCGCTGCAAGGCATCGTGTGTTCCTCGGTGACGCCATACCAGAAATACCAGGATTACGACAAAATCAAAACCTTTGCAGACAAAACCTTTTTGCTCGCAGATGAGCGGCCTGTTGCGTGGGAAGTTAACCAGGAAGCTTTTGAGGGCGAGGGTGGACTCCATGCCCCGTCCGCTCTTGAGGCCGACACGCTGGCTTGCGGAGACGCAAGATATGAGACGCCGACATGTGCCCTACAGTATCGACTGGAACTCGAAGCCGGGGCAGAGAAGGCGCATCGTTTCATCTTTGGCGCCGCCCACAATGAACAGGAGATTGGGCAGATTCGTCAGAAGTACTTTGTGGATGTAAACGGTCAAGGGATGAACGGTTTTGCTGCGGCCGGGCTGGAATATGCCGCCTATGTTGCGGAAGGTCAGGGAAATATCGAGATTAAGACACCCGATGAAGGGTTGAACAACTTCGTTAACCACTGGTTGCCGCGCCAGATGTACTATCACGGCCAGACGAACCGTTTGACGACAGATCCCCAAACCCGGAATTATCTGCAAGACAATATGGGCATGAGCTATATTCAGCCAAGCGTTGCGCGAGGGGCGTTTCTTACGGCACTTGAGCAGCAGAATGTCAGCGGCGCAATGCCTGACGGCATTATTTTGCACCCGGACGCCGAACTCAAATATATCAATCAGGTACCGCATACGGATCATTGCATCTGGCTGCCGGTATGCATGAGCACGTATCTGGATGAGACCAACGATTATGGCATTTTGGATGAACAGGTCGGGTTTGCGGACAGCGAAGAGACGGCCACCGTTCTTGAACATATGCATCGTGCCATGCGTTGGCTAATTCAGGATCGCGACGACCGGGGACTGAACTACATCAACCAGGGCGACTGGTGCGATCCGATGAATATGGTCGGGTACAAAGGCAAAGGCGTATCCGGCTGGCTTACCATCGCTACGGCGTATGCGTTCAAGGTGTGGGCAGACATTTGCGAACAGGCAGGGCATGCGGAAGCAGCAGCCGAATTCCGGGAGGAAGCGGACAGAACCAACGAAATTGCCAATACGTATCTGTGGGACGGCAACTGGTATGCACGGGGGATTACCGACGACAACGTCGTATTCGGCATCAGCAAAGACAAGGAAGGGCGCATCTTCATCAACCCGCAAGGTTGGGCCCTGATGAGCGGCGCGGCCGATCCGGACAAACGGGAGAAGCTGATTCGCGCCGTGGAGGAACAATTGGAAACGCCATACGGCGTGGAAAAGCTGGCACCCTCCTTCACGGCGATGCGCGAGGATGTTGGACGCGTGACCCAGAAACATCCGGGCAGCGCGGAGAACGGGGCCGTATACAACCATGCTGCGGCTTTCTACATTTATGCGTTGTATCTGGTCGGGGAGAAGGAGAACGCCTATCGTTTGCTGCGCAAAATGATTCCCGGTCCGGACCTGGACGATATCGTTCAACGGGGACAACTGCCTGTATTTATCCCGAACTATTACCGCGGTGCCTATCGCCAATTCCCGCGTACGGCAGGCCGGTCCAGCCATTTGTTCAACACGGGAACCGTCCCGTGGGTATACCGCTGCCTGATCGACGGGCTGTTCGGTTTGCAAGGCCATGCAGAAGGTCTGCAATTGCGCCCGCAATTGCCGGCGGACTGGAACGAGGTTTTCGTGACGCGCAAGTTCCGCGGAGCGGTGCTGGAGGTGCAGATGAAGCGAAGCGAGAGTGTTCGCGAGCGGCAAGTATATGTGAACGGTAAGCCGATTGAAGGAGACGTGATCCGGAGTATTCAGGCCGGTGCCTCGTATGAAGTGTTGGTCAAGCTTCCGTTGTAAAAGTAAACGACCGAGCAGTCACGTTTTTTAGTACCTAGTGCCTTCCTACTATGATAAGGGAGGCACTTTTTTGGCATTACTCACTCTAAAGCTTCATCCGATACCAATAACGGTAGATCTCCTCGTATCCCAGCTTTTCGTATAACCGCCATGCCGGCGCGTTGTTCACAACGACCGCGAGGTAACTGAACTCGGCTCCTTGGGCTTTGCCCCAGTGAAGCAGGTGCAGGATCAACTGCTCAGCCAGCCCTTGATTTCTGTGCTGTTTATCTGTCACGATATCATACAATCCGATATAACCGCGTTCGACGACTCCCAAGCCGCAGGCAACCACTTGATCGTTCACCAAAAGAGAGATGTACCCCGTCGTCGTGCGGATATTCGAGAGCATGCGTGTCATCGTAGAACCTTTTTTCTCATCAACCGAATTGATTCTGCAAAAGGAATTCAGCCACGAATTTGTCGCATAAGTATCGATCCGTACATCAGAGTGCTGTGGCGTCTTGAGTCCGTCCAGGCTGCGAGTTTGAATGCTGGTCAGGTCCAATACGGAATACCCGTTTTCATCCAAAATGTTATCCAGATTTTCAGGATGAATAAATGGGGTGATTTTAAAGACGGTGGGTAACCCATTACGCTCGTACAATTGCTCACATGTTTTTATTTTTTCATGGATGTCGAGCGTGGAGGTGTATATGGGCTGTATGGAGTTGGCGCGTTTGGTGCATCCGTCCGCAAAGCGAAGCACCCATCCGTCAACAAACAGGGTGGACAAGGAAGGCCAGTGGCCAAGGGACAATTCCTCGATCATTTTGTGGGATGATGCGGCAGCGGGAAACATGGGATAGGCATACCTCCTGTTTTATAATGATAAATATACTAGTAAATAATAATACATATTATTGCATAAAAATTCAATTATGTGTACAAGCAGCTTTGAGTGCGAGGGCACGCGATATGAGGTACAATCAGGGTAGTCAGTACAGCGATGTGAACGGCATATTATGAACAGAAGTGGAGAAAACGATGTTTACGATTGAAGTGAAGGGCCAACTCATTCAGTGCCATCTGGAACTGGGCAAACGCAAAAAGGTATCCATCAGCCTGGACCTGCCCTACATGGTGACGATCAAGGCACCCAATGGCATCACGGAAGAGAGGATCGGAGAACTCGTGCGGCAGCACGGGGATGTCATTTTGCAGCGATCGGCCTTGATGCAGGAAGCGCTGGACGGACCGCAGCCTCGGACCTATCAGGACGAAGGAACGTTTATGTGGCTTGGCAAGGAGCATGCCTTGCATGAACTCATTGATGTGGAAGGTTTGGAAGAGGACGAGCTGCGGGTGCGTTTGAAAAAGTTTTATTTTGCCGAATGTAAACGGGTCATTGGGGAACGCATCGGTGCGTTTCAACAGGCGCTGAGGGTAAAGCCGAAGTCCATGGATATCGTGGAGTCGGCCACCAAATGGGGGAGCTGTAGTTGGGACAAAAAACTCACCTTTAACTATCGGCTTGCTATGGCTCCTGTAGACGTCATCGATTATGTCATCATCCATGAGCTGTGCCATATTCATCACATGAATCATGACCGTTCCTTTTGGCGGCTGGTAGGCAGCATAATGCCCGATTACGAGGAGAAGGAAGCGTATTTGCGAAGAAAAGGCCAGGCAATGACGCTCTAACAAACGGTATGATTGCATGGTGGAGCATCCAGTGATAAATGACCTAAGTTTGATCCAATCACACTTTGTTAAGGAGGCACAGGCACATGACAGGGAAAAATCCAACCTCGGTTGAAGTCGACGAATATATTGCGGGATTCCCGCCAGAAGTGAAGGCCAAATTACAAATGATGCGTGAGCTGATCCGGGAGATTGCCCCGCAGGCGGAAGAGAAAATAAGCTACAAAATGCCGACGTATGCCCTGCATGGCAATCTGGTTCATTTTGCCGGATACGCGAAACATATTGGATTCTACCCTGCGCCGAGCGGGATTGAAGAATTCAAACAGGAGTTGTCGGCCTATAAAGGGGCCAAAGGCTCCGTGCAATTCCCGTTGGATCAACCATTGCCGGAAGCGCTGATCCGCCGCATCGTGGCGTTCCGGGTGAAGGAAAACGAAGAGAAGGCCCGGCAGAAGAAGCAGGGCAAGTAGTCGTCAAACAGACAGGTTGAGGATGGACAAGCAGTTGCATAAAGGGGCTGGGAGCATGAACAAAGCGTTGATCGTGCTGGATGTGCAGGCAGGCATCGTATCGCAGAGGGACGTGACAGGTACAATCCATGCCATAGAAAGCGTCATTCGCGATTTCGAAGCGAGAAACGAGCCGATGGTCTTCATCCGGCATCTGGACTACGATCAAGAGGAATCGCCGTTGTTCCATACTAAAGTGGACAATCTGAGGTTTGTGGTGGATTCGGGACGACATCAGGTCCTGGATAAAAGCAAACCAAATGCATTCAGCAATCCTGCGCTCAAATCCTGGTTGCAGAATCATCAGGTGGAGCACATCTTTATCATTGGGTTCAACACGGAATATTGCTGTTTGTTTACGGCTATTGCGGCCGAGCATGAGGGTTTCAAGGTTACGCTGATCGAAGATGCGACAGGTACGGTAAATACGGCGGAGACGTATGAAATGCCGGGGCTCGACATTCAGGATTTCATCGGCTCGGTTCTGAATTGGTCCGGCTGCATCGAGGTTTTGTATGTAGACGAGTACCGAGAGTTGTACTCCAAATAATATCCGTTACATCAGGAATCGTTGGATCGGATCACTGGATAAAGACGAAATCCAGACTGCCTTCTTTCGTTGCGAAGGTGGTCTATTTGTGCATGACGCCGATTCAGCGATTTTTCAGCTTGAGCCCTTATAATACGTACCGAAATCCTGCATTCGAAAAGGAGTTTTGGCATGGCTAAGGTGATCCATAAGGGGCTCTATCTGATTCTTGCTTTGTTTGTCGGACTGTTTGTCGCATCAACCTTTGTCGTTCGGGCGCAATACAATTATGCCGCGTACGGGGATAATCCGATTCTGGGATCGCAGCAATGGGGCATTTTCATCCCGCTCCTCATCGTGCTGTTGGCCGCCAGTGTAATCCTGTACCGACTGTGTCTGAAGCTGAACCGGTTTCGTCCTGTAGTCGTTATTCCTGTCGTGCTGCTGGCGTCCTTCGCCGTTCAGACCGCGATCATTTTTTGGTTTCCGCGCGTGCCGACGGACGATTCGCAGACGGTGCTTTCGCTGGCGATGGACATGCTGTATGACCAGGACTATTCCTCGTTTGATACGACCGGTTATCTGCACATGTTTCCGTTCAACTATTCGATCGTATTGATTTTGAAAACCTTGCTGTACCTATTTCCGGATAACTATCTGGTCATCAAGCTGTTTAACATTTTGTGCACGCTCGTAACGACGTTAATGATCTATCTCATCTATAAACAACTCCATGCCAAATCGGGCGGGCGCGATTACGGGGTTCTTGTCCTGGCAGCAACTTACCTGCCTGCCTTATTTATGAACAACTTGATCTATAACGATGTCATTGCCACGGCGCTGCTTACGTCGAGCCTGTACTTCCTGATCCGGTTCCTGAAGGAGAAAACGTACAAGTGGGTCGTCGCTGCCGCCATCTTGTTGGCCCTTGGCAACGACCTGCGCAGCATCGGCGCGATTGTGTTGATCGCGGCAATCCTTTGTATTCTTTTAAATATCAGGAGCCTTGGCTTCAAAAAAATGATGATTTCCATCGGCGTGCTCGCGCTTTTATTTAATGTCCCGGGGTGGACGCAGAAATGGGCACTGCAATCCGTCGTGGATGAGCCTGTCGGCGAAAACGCCGCGCCCGTCTATATGTGGTTGAACATGGGGATTAACCTGGAGCGCTTCGGGTTCTGGGATAACCGGGAAAGCTACGCCATCTACCAGAGAGAGGCGAATTATAACAAAGCCGAGAGTACGGAGTTGTTCAAGCAGGAGATCGGACGAAAGCTGTCGGAAGCCAGCGCGGGCGACCTCGTGAGGATGTATACGAAAAAACTCATTTGGACCTGGACCGAAGGAACTTACCAAATGGATCGGTACGGCATCGGCAATGGCAGTTCGTTTGGCATGGGCAGAGGTGGGGGCGGAATCGACGGTTCCTATAGTTATGCCACTGCCGCCACGGATTGGTTCCAAGGGGATTCGGCACCTCGAACCGGCATTTTGTGGGTGGTATACACCATGAACGTGCTGATTTATGTTTTCGTGCTCGTCCGGTTAATCGGCGGAATTCGGGCCAAGAGATATGACGAGGTTTCGTTGATATTGGTTATTCTCGGGTTTATCGGATTTTATTTGCTCTGGGAAATCAAATCGAGGTATCTTTTTCCGGTGTACCCGCTGCTGCTCGTGCTTGCTTATATGGGATTCAAAGATGCGCATGACTCGATATTCCGAAGAAAACTTGGCGGGGAACGCATTTCCCTCGGAAAAGGTGATTCATATGCGAAGTAAAGCACTGTTCACATTGTTGATATCGGCCCTTATCGGCTGTTCCGTCCTGCTCACGGCTTGCGATGCCATCACGGCCCAGAATATTGAGAGAACCGGCGCTCCCGGTCAGGGAATGAACGGATTTCCCGGCATGAATGGCGGGGGTGGCATAGATGGTGGCGGCCAAGGCATGAGCAGAGGCGGCCGCATGGACGGCGGCGGAACGAATGGCCGAAACGGCGGTGGTGCCGAAGCGATGCAAGGCATGATGGATGCCGACGTTACGGGTCGGATCGTCTCCATAGAGGGTGGCACGATTACGGTGGATCTGTTGGAACAGGAGCAAACGGATGCGACGTCCAATCAAGGGCGACAATGGAATCCGGCAGACGGAAATACAGGGCTGAAAGAAACCGGTGTAGAAATGAAAATCAGCGTCGGGGCCGACGTTCAGATCAGTCGGGGGATGACCATGGGCGGTCCGAATAACCGATCCGACTCCAGTGACGACATGTCATTGTCCGACCTGAAAACAGGCGATGTCATTCGTTTATGGTACAAGGACAACACCGAAACGGCAGCACGAATCGTTGTTCAATCCTAGGTTGAGGTAATGGCCATTGCCATATCGATAACTTGTGGATTATTATGGAAGTAACTTTGTTTCCCGAAGGGAGTGAGCGTCATGAAACGACGGGCTAAGATGATGCCGAAAGCGACTACAATTAAGGTGATCGTGAACTGAATAGATGCGGTGGACCGACGAGGACAGAACGAAGTGAAAGCTGCTTCGGTTGGTTATTTGGAGTCTGCCGAGATATAGGGATATAACTGCTCATTTTCCTGGTGTTGATGAGGTTTGTTTGCTTATGCATTTTGCAACTTCCTCGTGCATCACGAATTTTTAAGCCGCAGGCATAGCCTGCGGCTTTTTGCGCGCAAAAATAGTCGTTCGGACTTTGCAAGAAACCTACATTAAACGGTCAAGAAGGAGAACTGCCCATGCTAAAGTTGAAATATTTATTTAATAACACCGATCTCGCCGAGATGATCTTGAAAAATTGGAGTTACGATCCCGAGTCTCTGGACATGTTCCGGTATTACCGCATATCCTCTAATGCCGTATATCCGTTCAGGGACCAAGGAGAGACTCGCTTGCTTCGTTTCGCCCCGGTTCAGGAAAAAGATAAAACCAATCTATACGCCGAACTGGAGGTTCTCGGCTATCTTCGACAGCGTGACTATGGGGCGATGGAGGCGGTGCCTTCCCATGCAGGAACAAAGCTCGCGGAGGTCAGCACACCATGGGGCACGTACTACGCTTCCGTGTTCAAGCGGGTACCCGGCACGCAGCTGAGCAGTACGGTTCTGAGCGACCAGGCCATATACAGCTATGGTCAGGCGCTAGGTAAGCTTCATCAACTGAGCCGGGATTATACGCCGGTGCAGGCTAAACGCTGGAGTTATGCCTATGTGCTGGACTGGATGCAGGAGGTTCTGAGGGAATTTCCGGATGAGACCGATGCCGCTCATGAAGTGGAGTTGCTCCGTACACATTTGGCAGCATGGCCGGTGACCAAGCTCAATTACGGATGTATTCATTATGACTTTGAGCCGGATAATGTCTTCTATGACGAAGAAAGTCAGTCTTGTTACGCCATTGACTTCGATGACGCCATGTACCACTGGTATGCGATGGATGTGGAACAGAGTCTGGATAGTTTGCGTGATGAGATTGAGCCGGAGCGTTGGGAACAGGCAAAGCAGACGTTCATGCAGGGGTACTGGGCCGAAGCAGGAGACTCCTATGACATGGAATCCATGTTCCCGGCCTGCAGGCGGTTTGCTGACGTGTACCGCTATGTACGTGTGCTGCGGTCTGCGGCAGAACGGTGGACGCATGAGCCGGATTGGATGAACGTTCTAAGATCAAGGCTGGCTGAACGGATGAAGGAAGCGGCGAAGGGATTTGGCCAGAAGATTTAAAGTCGATCCCAAGAAAGAGCACAGGCTATTCCCGGTAAAAGGGAGAGTCTTGTGCTCTTTCTCTTCATGGATCATGAAATCTAGTCCAGATTCAGATCAAAATCAGGCTCACGCATATAATCAATCGGGTAGAGGTCGTCCCGAGCGGAGATCAACGCGCGGAAGTGGAGGTAGAGAGGACGAGGATGTTCCGCAACACCACCAACACGATCAGGAGCAAGCTCTGCTACCACGAAAGCATCCTCGGCATTTGTGCATTTATAGATGACATTCTTTGGATTGCACACTTCCTCCATATAACTGTAAGTCATGACATGAAATGATCGGCCGCGCCAATTCGTCTTAATCACTTTATAGGACTGCGTCCGTACAAGATCAAGGTAACGCTCCAGCGGAAACGTATGCTCAAATTGAGTAATATATCCTTTATGATCCACATCAATCGTAAATTCCACATCATAGCTTTCGTGAAATTCTTCCTTGTACGTTCCCTTCATCATCGTCATCGCATCAAAATGCGATCCGAAATTAAGGTCTTCTATGTAAGGGATGGCGATGAGTTCAGGGTCAACATGATCGGTAATTTGGCTATTGCTGGAGGAAACCTTGCTAAACCTTGATGGCTGAAGGTCAACGGACCCAATCATTTTTCCAGCATATGCAGGGCTGCAGCTTATTCGCATAGTCATCTCCTTCGTTGTTAGTCAGTAATTAGACGAACAGGTGAGGGGAAAGTTTCACCAGAATAAGGAAGTCAATATGAGACCAATTCTGATGAAGACATAGTTGCATTCAGGAACTTGTCTATATCCAAATAAATGAAATAAACATTTTTGATCTTTTATGGTCAAATTATCGTTAATTGAATTGAGGGGGTGAGGGAGCGTTGAATGATGAAGAGTTGATTCAGGAGATTCGTGAAGGCAGCCGGGCTGCCATGGAAGTGCTGGTGAAGCGGCATTATAAGTCGATATTCGCTTATGTGTACCGAAAAACGGGAGACTATCATACCGCTTATGATCTAACCCAAGAGGTATTCGTAAAAATGATGAAGTCGCTTGACAGCTACCGGGATAACGGAAAATTCAGTCACTGGCTGCTGAAAATTGCAGTAAATCATTGCCTGGATTATTTTCGGGGACGCGATTTCAAGCAACAACAGAGAGAAAGTGAGTTAACGGAAGAGGCGCTCCCTGCCAGCGAACACCAGAATGTATGGAACATATTCCATAAAAAGCTTCAGAACGAACAGGTCAGGCAGGCGGTATTAAGTTTGCCTGAGCATCAGAGGGACGCGGTGATCCTGAACTATTACAACGGATTGAAGATCAGGGAGGTTGCCGAGCTGACGGGAGCAAATGAATCGACAGTGAAGTCGCGCATACGCTTGGGCATAGCGAAATTAAGGGAAATCATTCTGGGAGGTGGACGGGATGAAACGAAGAGGACAAGGAGATAAACGAAATCGGGCAGCTGAATTGGAGATGGAGGAGTACAACTTAATTGCTTCTTATCTGGACGAGTATGCGGTCGATTTTCCATCCGAAATGGAGATCGACAGAACGATCAGGGCATTGGATGCCCATATGCCGGATCCGGCGAGCGTTCGCCCGAAACCATCATACGGAAGGCGGATGAGGGAATTATTCCAGCTTGTTCGGGGGGAGGTCGCGGTTTTCCACAAATCATACTGGTTGGTTTGTTCCCTGCTCCTGCTGCTCGGATTTTGGCTGGGAACACACAGTAAAATCGATCCTTACATGAGCGGTCTCGTACTGGTTCCCGTACCTTTTGTGCTTGGATTGCTGGAAGTATTCAAAGGCAGGGATCATGGGCTCATGGAAATCGAGCTGACCTGCAAAATTACGGCACAACAGCTGATGCTGACCCGTTTGATCGTTGTACTCGCAGCAAATATGGCATTTGTACTTCTCCTTATGCTAGCGATATCCGGTGGAACAGGCAGTTCCATCTTATGGAGCGGAGTCGGCCTATGGTACGCACAGCTGATGATCGCTGCCGGGGCCAGTCTGTGGCTGGCGATGCGTGTCAGGGGTGGAGCGGCTGTCAGTATCTTTCTGACGCTATGGTTCGGACTGATATGGCTTGCATTAAGTAATCCCAAATTCATTGCGCTCGTTCAATCGATCCAGCCGTCAGTACTTATAATCGCCGCCTTATGCGGAGTGATCCTGTTGAGCAGTCAGATCTACCAGATGGCGCGAAAATATACATCACAAGCGGAAAGAGGTTATTCCTTTGATATTGACCATGGATAACGTATCCAAGAAATACAGGAACAAGTGGGCAGTGAAATCGTTCTCGCTGGAGCTGTCCAGCGGTGGCGTTTACGGGCTGCTCGGACCGAATGGAGCGGGCAAAACAACGTTGCTTCGCATGCTTGTAGACATCTCCAAGCCGACGTCAGGACAGATTCTGCTGGATGGGCAACCCATCCAACAGATGGGGGACCGTTATCGCAGCATATTGGGTTATATGCCGCAGCGATTCGGATTTTACAACCGTTTCAGTGCTCATCGGTTTCTCATGTACATGTGTTCCCTCAAAGGGTTGAGTGTGAGTCAGGCCGGTGTTCGCGTGCAGGAAACTTTGCGGATGGTTGATCTGGAACAGCAGGCCCAGCATAAAATCCGTACGTTCTCTGGGGGCATGAGGCAGAGACTAGGCATTGCGCAAGCCTTGCTGAATGATCCGCAAATTCTAGTCCTCGACGAACCTACGGCAGGTCTTGACCCCAAGGAGCGTATTCGATTCCGTAACATTATCGGGGAGCTGGGAAGAGATCGGATTGTACTGTTATCGACGCATATTATCTCTGACCTGGAGTTCTCGTGCAAGGAAATGATTCTGATGAACGAAGGTCAACTGATCACCCGGAACACGCCGGAAGAGATCATGAACAGGATGCAGGGCCGCGTTTGGAAGGCAACGCTAACTCAGCAGCAGCTTGCCGAGCTTACCTCACATTTCAAAGTAAGCGGCTTGTCCTATCAATCGGATGGCATCGTAGCCAGAATCCTGGCCAAAGAACAGCCTGTACCGCATGCTGTACCGGAGACACCTCGCCTAGAAGACGTATATATGCACTATTTTGACGAGGAGGCGACATCGTGATTCGTTTAACCCAATATGAATTTGCTAAAATAATCACGCGTAAAAGCGTTTATCTGGCACTCGCCGGACTGCTTGTGCTTCTTGCTTTGTATGCCTGTTTCGGGCATCCCGGGCCATTGAACGGTACATCATACTATAAACCCTATGAAGGAGCCATTACGGAGGAGAAGGTTCAAGCTGCGCAGGATCAGAAGCAAAGCGAGGGTTACAGTGAAGAAAAGAATCAGAATCGATATGGCGTATTTTATGACATTTCCATATTTTCCCCGGAATCCATCAAAAACTACGCCAGATATGATGACAGCGGGAATGTTATGAAGCGGACGGTAACCGTCTCCGAGATTCACTACAATAAACCATGGGGCTATCTGCTGGAATACATTGATCAATTTGGAGTCCTCTTTATGATGATCATCATTCTGCTCGGACTGGCGCCCGTATTTGCAGAGGAATATTCACGGGGAACCGCTGCATTACTACGCAGCAGCAAACGGGGAAGAAGCCAAATCGTTTCGGCTAAATTAATGGCCTCCATGTTATATGTCGTGCTATGCGTCATACTGTTTACAAGCGTCAATTTGTTGATCTACTGGTTAAGGTTTGGGAATTTGGCTGGAGCAGATACGCCGATCCAGAGTGTTGGGATGTATTTTCAGGGCTTTTACTATGAGTTCTCTCCTTATCGATTATCGGCGGTTCAGTATTATGGAGTACAGTTGGTCACTCACCTGGCAGGCAGTCTGGTCTTTGCATGTGTTGTGTTATGCGTTTCTGCGCTTAGTTCAACGTCGTTTGTTGCCATCATCATTAATGTTGCGATTGTAGGCGTGCCTTATCTGGCATTCGATGTGTTGAACTTCAACCCGGGATGGGCCAAGTGGATTGAGGAATTTTCATTCAGTACAATGATGCGTGTAACGAGGCTGTTCCAAACGCCGGCAAGCTATTCGGTATTTGGACTGGAGCTGTCCTATTTAAATTTGTATATGATCATCATGGGTGTAGTTACGATTGGCGTCGTATTTGGTACTTATCGTACATTCCGCACTCGCGAGGTTTTTTCTTGATGAACCCGCTATAGAAACCGCATTAATCAATCACACTAGGCCACTGTGAGTGCAGTACCATCTTCCGATCGCTGTTATCCAAAATAGTCCGCAATGTTTTGCGGGCTTCTTCTTTTCATGTTATGAGCAGAATGTGATGTTTCCAAACGTTCTTCGATTTTGATACATTGTGGATATACTTTTCGGAGGAGGAGGGCATCACTCGGACGCGGATGTTTATGAAATTCAAAGATTGAGCCGCCGGGAGGCAGAGGGAACATATGTCTTCAATGCCCCGAATGCCAGCAGCGCTCAGCTGTATACACACTATGGAAAGCGTTTGACATAGCACACGCGATTTCCGAGGTCGTCAGGCTCCGAAAAAGCACCTAATTTTCCCCATTAATAACAGTCAACAAGACTTCCACTAATCCCTAATCAATTAACGCAACTCTCCATGACTCATCTTTATTTTTTGTAAATGTTGTGGTGTGCATCTTAAGTTCTTTTTCATCTCCGCTTGTTCTGTAATAGAATACGATGTTAATTTTTCCGTTTTCGGAGGATTGGTCGATGATATAAGGTGTCCCGACAAATTCAAAGTCTTCATCGTTTTCTAGTAAAAACAGTTGACTATTCGCTACATCCTCTGAAACAAAACTATTTTTAAAGGCAGTTTTATTTTTCGCTGCCCATGCGGTTAAATTCTCTTTGAATAGGATAACGATATCTTGATATTTCTCATCATATTTCATTTCATCTAGTGAAAGTCCTTTTTTGAAGGGGCCCAGCTTATTGATATTTACTTCCTTTGGATCCTCAACCAGCACACTATTGCTTGGTTTCGTGTTCTCAGAGTTACCTGTACATGCTGTTAAGATCAAACAAACACACAAGATTGCAAAAGAAAAAATACGCATAGGAAAATCCCCCAATAAGAGCTTCAAATTCGGAATCAACGGGACGTTCTTTGATGATAAAACTGCTCGAGATCGCAAATCTACCAAATAAACATTGATTTATATAATATAACGTTACGTAACACTGTATGAAAATGTATTATTTTATTTTTTTAAGTAACCTTATGTCTTTTTTTGCGTCTATAAATATAAAGATTGTAAATTTTGGGAGGTTTTCTAATGAAGAAATTAGCACTGTTTTCTTTGGCTGTTCTATGTTCTTCGCTGTTGGTACTTCCAACCAATGAGGCAGCTGCAGCTGTGCAAGGTTCAAAAGGAACACAGGTTGTTGTGAATAATAACGACTTAGATTCAAAAGAAATTCTCAACAAGAACAATCAGGTGTTTTTTAGCTTGACTTCACTCAAAAGTTTAGGTGGGTTAACGTTTTCCTGGAATAATACTACAAAGCAAGTGACAGTGAAGGGGAGCGACACAAACTTGCAGTTGACAATGAATAAAAAAGCAGCGCAAAAAAATGGAGCTTCGGTTTCATTAAGTACTGCTCCATTTATTCATAACGGTAAAACAATGATCCCCTTACGTTTTGTTGCAGAAGCGTTGGACGGTTCAGTAACATGGAATCAAAAAACCCAAACTGCATTTGTTTCGAAACCAAGCACGAAACTGCTGACTGATGTGAAGAGCAATGTTTTAAGCACAGCAAGAAATGCTGCGATTAATCTTCCTAGAGTTTCACAGCTCACGGAGGAATTTGAACCATCTATAGAAACAGCCAGTCTTCAATATTATTTTCCGAAAAATACAAAAGATCGATTCATCGAAGTCAATAATAATGTAATCCGTTATTATCAAATTACGAATAACACAGCTTACCTTAAGTGGCAAGCTTTCATTGGGGAAAAGGCCGCTACGCAGCAAAATCTTTATTTCATAAACGGCTCCTTTACAAAAGAGAACGGTTCCTTGCCCAATTTTAAAGATACGACATTCGCCAGCTTTCGCTGGATGCCTCATATTACTTCTACTGGATATGGTTTAATCAATAAGGAGAATTGGAAGGATGTTGAGTTTAAAGAAGCTGAAGTTCCCGAAGCTGATCTGAAGGAAAACTATATTATTGTCGATATTCCTGAAGAAAAATAATTTGGTAAAGTTATAACAACGATTGACCCGACTGACGTAATGGCAAAGAAATCAGAATACGTATAGCGAATGTTTGTTCTTGTGAAATCAGGAAAAGTGATGCACTAAAATTTTATAATTATGATAAAAAAGGCAAGCAACAAGCGTTTCAGCTCGTTGTTTGCCTTTCGAATGCCCGGCGGTCGGGCTGTGTTCGATTCCATTAATCCGAAATGTTGCGTGTGTAGTATTCAATGATGTCTTTGCGCCGGATGATGCCGAGAAAAACCCGGTCTACATCGACGACCGGCACGAAATTCTGGTCTGCGGCAAGCGTCAGCATGTCTTCCATTTCAGCCTTGATGTATACGCATTCATTGTAGACCCGGTTTTTGATTTCATGCACCGGTACCTGGTCCATGTTATCGAATGTCAATCCGGGGGTGCTGCGCATCTTCCATAACAAATCGCCTTCGGACAGTGTTGCAACGTATTTTCCATCCTGGTCAATGACGGGAATGGCGGTGTAGTGCTGGGATTCAAGCTGCTCAATGGCTTCCTTCATGGAGGCGGAGGACTTGATATAGGCCACTTCTGCTTTGGGGAGTAAAAAATAGCTGATTTCCATCATCGGGCTCCTTTGCTGTAAATTTCGTACTTACATTATACACATATTATGTGATGTTCCGGCTAGGTCTAATGATAAATTCGTCATATTTGTTTCATTGTTTCTCGGGCTCAGGAATTCTATAGTGTATCATAGAGGTGATTTAACGATGAAATCGAAACGCAAACTGATGTACGGATTGCTGCCCATTCTGTTCGCAGGCGGGATCGGTATGTACCTATATATGCAGAGCAACAAGGCGCCGGAACCCGAACCCGAAGTCGTCGTGGAACAATACATAGATCATTTGCAAAAGAAAGAATTCGACCAGCTCTACGGCTTGATGACGCCAGCTTCGTTGGAAGCCTCCGGAATGAACCGGGAGCAGTTCGCGGAAAAGTATAATGCGATTTACTCCGGCATGCAGGTTTCGGCGGTCAAGGCAGAGCTGAAACCGCAGCCTGTGGCGGAAACGCCGCAAGAAGGCGGCACAACGAGCGGGAAAAAGACTGAAGGAACGGAGGGGCCTGAACAGGATCCCAATGTTTACAAGGCTGAATATACATTGCGATTGACCACCTTTCTGGGTGAAGTGAATGAAACGCAAAGCTTGAATCTGGTGAAGCAGGAGCTGGACGATGGCGGAAAGGTATGGCGGATCGAATGGCAGCCGTCCATGATCTTGTCCGATATGATCAAAGGCAGCAAGGTGAGGGTGCGGACGCTGCTGCCGGAGCGAGGCGACATTGTCGATCGGGATGGATTGCCGCTGGCAACCAAGGGGACTGCCCTAGAGTGGGGCATCGTTCCAAGCAAACTGGGTGACGCCCCGGATCAGATGATTGCCAGCATCGCGCAGCACTATAACGTATCCGAAGATGCAATTAACAAGGCGATAAACCAGAGCTGGGTCCAACCGGACTATTTCGTGCCTATCGCCATGACGGACGATGAACGAATACCGGCAGCGCTGAAAGGCGTTCAAATCCAGACGAAAGAGATCAGGCAGTATCCATTGGGTGAAGCAGCCGCTCATTTGATCGGTTACGTGCGGAAGGTGACCCGGGAGGATCTGGAGAAAGACGCGGAAGGATACTACCGGGCGGAAGACTGGATCGGCAAGGCGGGTCTGGAGCAGTCATTGGAGAAGCAGCTGCGCGGGGAACGCGGAGGAGTGATCGAGATCACGGATGAGAATGGCAATATGCGTTCCGAGGTATTGCGCAAGGATGCCGTTAACGGGCAAAACATTCAATTGACGATTCGCACCAAAACGCAAAAAGAGCTCTATAAGACGTTATCCAGCGGCGGAGATGCCGGCGCGATGGTTATGATGGATCCAACGAAAGGGGATCTGCTCGCCCTGGCGAGCGCTCCTTCCTATGACCCGAACAAAATGGTTACGGGGTTGACGCAGGCGGAATGGGACGCTTATTCCTCGAATGAACAGCTTCCGTTCGTTAACCGGTTCACTAACCGCTATGCGCCCGGCTCAACCTTTAAAGCCGTCACGGCGGCGGCAGGTTTGATGGAGAAGGTAACTACGCCGGATAAGAGTCACGACATTGCCGGACTGCAATGGAGGAAGGATGCGAGTTGGGGAGGTTACTACGTAACCCGGGTCAAGAACGTCTCTCCGGTGAACATGGTGGATGCACTCGTGTATTCGGACAATATTTATTTTGCGATGGAAGCACTGGAGATGGGCAGCGAGCGGTTCATTGACGGCATTCGCAAATTCGGCTTTGGCGGCAATTTTGGATTGGACGAATTGTATTTGAAACCAAGCCAGTATGCCAACGAAAACAACAAGGAGCTGAAGTCGGAGGTATTGCTGGCCGATACCGCTTATGGTCAGGGTGAAATGTTGATGTCCCCCATTCACTTGGCCACGGCATTTACTCCCTTTGTGAATGAGGGGAAAATGGTGAAGCCGGTCCTGATTTCCGGGAAGGAAACGTCCGCTCCGGAAGTGGTCATCACGCCAGAGGCAGCTAATACGGTGAAAGATGCACTGGGCGAAGTGGTATCCCGGTCAGGAGGGACGGCCCATTCATTAAGCACGCTTCCGACCAAACTTGCTGCCAAAACCGGAACGGCCGAGCTGAAGGCGAAGAAAGGGGAACGCGGGCAGGAGAACGGATTTTTCGTGGTGTTTGATACCGAGCAGCCAAGCTTTCTGCTGGCCGCGGTCATTGAGAACGTAAACGGAAGGGGCGGCAGTCATCATGTCGTCGACAAGCTGAAGCCGTTTCTTGAGAAATGGAATGGATAAGCCGTGAGCCATCTCCCATGATGCATGATAATAATAGACAACGCCAAAAAACTTTCCGGGTTACCGGGAAGTTTTTTTGGTTTTCGCGACCAGGGTGCATTCACACACTCCCCTCGCGGTGGACATGAATACAATGCTGCATGTTCCAACCAATAAGATCATGAAGGAGAAGGCCATGAATCGTTCAAACGTCAAAAGCTATCGTTATCGCGTCGGTAAAAATCATTACCTTGTCATTAAAATTAATCAAATTGCGAAGGGATATGCAGACGTTGGCAACGTGCTTGCCAGCAATGCGGTAAATGTACAGATCATGAAGCAGAACAGCAAGCGTGGTTCACGCAAACGTTAATCACGAAAGGGAAGGGGATTTAATAACGATGAGTGTGCGTAAAAAAGTGAAACGGGGCGCCAAACGGGTCAATCAGCTGGAAGTGGACCGCAGCCGCCTGAACTTCAAAGCCCGTCAAACGGCACATGCCAATGTGGGACAGGGTGGCAATGCTTTTGCATTCAACGCCAATGAAGTCGGGGACATCCGGGTGCGTGCAGGACGGCAATAACAACGAAGAAGGAAAGGGATGCCGCTTTCGGGCGGGTCTCTTTTTTTGCTGCAGGATATGGTGCAATTTCCCTTTTTGCTATATGATAAATGTCGATTCGTGAAGTGTCGCAGTTAGCGGCGGTAGCATCAACAAGCAAGCTTAGCATAGGATACATACGTTCTTTGGCAGATGGAGGGATTCGGGTGTATTGTCATGTGTGTGGGACCAAGAGCAGCCCCGGAGATGTCGCATGCGGAAAGTGCAAAACGAAGTTAATCAGCGCCAGTACCACGGAAGAGCAGATTTGGGCGGAAACGGCCGTCGGATTGGAAATGGGAGCAGAGTCCGCCCCATTGCTCTCCAGGCAGCAGTCTGCTCCCCAGCAAAGCGGGGGCTGGGTCGGCCGGACGTGGAGCATTCTCGTTCCACTGCTTCTGGCTGCGATTGTAGGAGCATTATTGATGTACTATTACAACCAGGAAAGCGCAGTGAACGATGAAGTGTTGACGTTGCACGAGCAGGCCGAGAAGGCGGCGTTGGAGGGAAAGTATGCGGAAGCGCTGAAGCTGCTTGATGCGGCCCTCGAAAAACGGCCAAACGTGGAAGCATTGACCGAGGATCGTCAGATCGCGGCGAAAGCCTTCAATCAGATGAATCAGTTGAAGCAGGCTGCCGAGAGCCTGAAAACCGGCAAGCTGTCGGAAGCGAGCAAAACGCTTCAAGCCGTGGCCAAAGCGCTCAAGGAGCGTGAAGAACCGGCATTCGACAACGTGCGCAGCGAACTCGGCAAGCAGCAGGTGACGCTGTCCGTGTTGAAAGTGAAAAAGGAAATCGACGGCCTGACTACAGTGTCTGCCCTTGCTGAAAAATTGGAGACCGTATCGGCCTTGAAAGGCAAAGAAGCTCAAGCGGTGCAAAAGCAAATTATCGACAAATTGGCAAGCATCAGTTATCAAGATGCAGAACAGCTGGTGAAGAAGAAAGACTTCACGGCAGCATTGCAAACGGTGGATCAAGGGCTTTCTTACGCGCCGGAGAATGAGAAGCTGACCGAATATCGGGAACGGGTTTTGAGCGAAAAAAAGGCATTCGAAGAGGCCGAGGCGGAGCGGATCCGGCTGGCTGAGCAGCAGGCGGCCGAAGAAGATTTGAAAAACCGTACGGCAGCGGTAAGCGTGCTGGATTTGCAAGCCGAACTCGACGAGTATGGCGATCTGTACATTGGCGGAACCGTCGTGAACAATGCCACCCGTCCGATCTGGTCGGTCGCGCTGACGATCGATATTTACAGCACCGACGGCTATTATATTGGCCAAACCGAAGCGTACGTGTACCCGGGCACATTGGCAGCCTCTGAACAAGGCAGTTTCGAAACGTATTACTACGGCGTGTACCAGTCGGCAAACGTGTCCGTGTCGGGTGCAACCTGGTATTTGGAATAGGAGGCATCGGACATGTCCAAACGAATATGGGGCACCATCATTGCCAGCGCGGTTATTATCGGTGCCGGGGCAGCGGGGGTCTTCTACATTCACCATATTTCAGCCCAGCAGCTGGAGCAGCAGAAGCCGCGTCTAGCCGTGGTGCCGGTGAAGGAAGAGAAGGGCCAAGCGAAAAACGAATCGACCGCAGCTGCCCCAAAAACGATCAAACAAATCATTGAGGACAGTCAGAAAAAAGTCGTTACCATCGAGACCGGCGGCGGACTTGGCTCCGGATTCCTGTATAACGAACAGGGGGATGTAGTGACCAATGCCCACGTGGTAGAGGGTTATACGGAGGTGACGATTCGTACCCTGAACCATGAAGAACTTACGGGCACGGTCATTGGCATCGGGGAGGAAACCGACGTCGCCGTGGTCAGGGTGCCTGGCCTGAAAAAGGTGAAGCCGCTCCCGATCGCCACATCGAAGGCGGAGATCGGCGACGAAGTCTTGGCCCTCGGCAGCCCGCTTGGCTTTGAGAACACCGTGACAACAGGCATCATCAGCGGTCTGGGACGAAGCTTTGAGATCGACTCCTATATCTACAGCAATCTGTACCAAATCTCGGCACCTATTACCCATGGGAATAGCGGCGGGCCGCTCATCAGCGCGGAGACGGGCGAAGTGCTCGGCATCAATTCGGCCGTCGTTGAACAAGAGGGCGGGATCGGCTTCAGCATCCCGATCACCAGCGTGTTGAAGCAAGTGCAGGCCTGGTCCAGCGCAGGGTCCAATGCGGTGGCCGCAAAGACAGGCAAAGGCGATGCTTCGCAGACCAGTGTGGATGGGCAGCTTGCTGAGGACCTGGTGAAAGCTTTTTATGGAAGCCTTAATGCAGGGGATTACGTTACCGCTTATGCTTTTCTGGGAAGCGAGTGGCAGAGCGGGACCAGCTACACCAAATTCCGCGAAGGTTATATCAACACCAGCTATGTCACGATTGGCGAGGTTTCATCCGCCTCCAAGGGAGAGGAAGAGATGGAGGTCAAGGCCGTCATCACTGCGGATGAGCGAAGGGACGGCGAACGGGTGACGAGCAAATATAAGGTGACGTATCAGCTCGGTTACGAGAACGGACAGCTTAAAATTTTACATGGGCAAGGCAAAAAGATGAAATGAATGAAGAACTTCTTTATTGGGGAAAAGAGATATAACTCTTTTCTCCTTTTTGATTGCTTATATGAGCATGATTTGTTAAAATACAGAACGAACGTTCAGTATCAAGAAAGCGAAGTGGAGTCTATGAACAAGAAACAGCTTCAAACCGAGCAGACCAAACGCAAACTTGCGGAAGCCTCCAAGGCGCTGTTTGCCCAAAAGGGGTACAAGGCAACGTCGATCGAAGACATTGTCTCAGCCACAGGCAGCAGTAAGGGGAATATATACTATCATTTTAAAAGCAAGGAAGGCTTGTTCCTCTACCTCATTGACGAATGGAACCGGGAATGGGAGGAAAGCTGGGCTGCAAAGGTTCATATGTATCCTACCTGCACGGCCAAAATTTTCGGGTTGATGGAGCATCTGGTGATGGATGACATGAACCACCCGTTGACCAAGGCGGCGGATGAGTTCTTCACCGGGGAGAAGAAAGCCAACGATATCGAGGAACGGATCGACCAGATCATGAAAGACCATATTCAATTCAACCGAAACCTGATTCGAGAGGGCATCGAAAACGGGGAGTTCAAGGCAGACAATGTCGACCATCTGGCGATCCTCATGGAGAGCACCATCATCGGTCTGAGCCAGATGTCGCGCGGGATGGAGCCAGAACAGGCGCTTGCGCTGTATCATCAGGCGGCAGAAGTTTTTTTGCACGGCATTTCAGTAACCAAATAGCCGACCTGACCTTATTATTACGTTCTAGCGATCAGGTCGGCGACTCAAACCAACGGATTTTTTCTAAGACATATGGAGGAAGCAAATCATGGCATTGTTAACACGAAACAGGGGCGCACTGCTGCTGTTGATGCTTAATATTTTTCTGGTGTTTACGGGCATAGGACTGGTCGTGCCGATCATGCCGGCATACATGGACCTGTTGCACATTTCGGGTACGACGGTGGGACTGCTCGTTGCAGCCTTCTCGTTTACCCAGTTTCTGTTTTCTCCCATTGCGGGCAGGTGGTCCGACGCATGGGGACGCAAAAAGATCATCGTCATCGGCATGTTGTTTTTTGCCGTTTCGGAGTTCATGTTCGGCGCAGTGAACGCGCCGGTGCTGCTCTTTGCTGCCCGGATGCTGGGCGGAATCGGCGCCGCGATGATTTTCCCGGCCGTCATGGCCTATACGGCAGACATTACGTCGGACGAAGAACGCGGCAGAGGCATGGGCCTGATCAATGCGGCCATCACGACCGGATTCATCATCGGGCCGGGGATCGGCGGTTATATTGCCGAATTCGGCATTCGCGTTCCTTTTTACTCGGCAGGGGTTGCCGGATTGCTGGCAGCGATCATTACATTGGTCATTTTGCCTGAATCGGTACGCCAAACGGCAGAACACAACGCACCGGCTGGGGCCAATGCGGTGAAGGAGAAAGGGCCGGGCCTGGTTACCCAGCTGCTTCGATCCTATCGGGAGCCGTATTTCTTCAGTTTGATCATCGTTTTTGTCATGGCCTTTGGATTGGCTAACTATGAAACGGTATTTTCCTTGTTCGTCGATCATAAATTTGGATTTACAACGAAAGATATCGCCTTCATTATTACTTTTGGCTCGATTGCAGGGGCCGTTGTGCAGGTTGCGTTCATCGGATGGCTGCTGAATCGTTTTGGCGAAAAGTTGGTCATCTCGGTATGTCTCTTCTTCGTTGCGGTATTTATTCTGCTTACGCTGTTCGTTCATACGTACTGGCTGATTTTCGTCGTAACCTTTGTCGTGTTCCTGGGCATGGACATTTTGCGTCCGGCGATCAGCACGCAGATGTCGAAGCTCGCAGAAGAGCAGCAAGGCTTTGTGGCCGGACTGAATTCGGCATACACAAGCCTTGGCAACATTGCTGGCCCAATCGTGGCTGGCGCGTTGTTTGACGTCAATATCAATTATCCGTACGTATCCGCGGCTGCGGTGCTGGCCGTCTGCTTCCTGCTCTCGATCCGATTGATGAGAGGCACCAAAGCGACGGGGCAACCGAAAGCTGAGATGTAATGCAATCATTCGATACATCGTTTGTTCAACGAGAAGAACAGGTCAGCTACACGAAAGTGTAACGGACCTGTTCTTTTTTGGAGGTAATGATGGCGATTTTTGTTATAATAAAAGTTGTTGAACTGAATAATATGGACTGGGTTGCCTAACAAGTTGCCAAGAACGATTATTTGAGCATATACGGGATCATTGGAGTGATAACATGAGCAAATCCAAAAAGGGCGGCACGGGTCGCGGTACGGGCAAAAAAGGCTGGAACCGTTGGCAAGCCAGCGCCAATCGGGCCAAAAGTGCCCCGAAGCCTTATAAAAGCAAAGGCACGAAGCGGAAAAACGAGGCCGGGGAGGCCGGAGGAACGACCGAGCGATAGAAAGCTGATACGTACCCCACATCAGAATAGTTAAAAAAGAGATCTGACTGGATTCCAGGCAGATCTCCTTTTATTTAATGTTGTTTAATGTCAAGTTCCTTATAAGTTTTTGTGTAGTTTTTGTAGTCCGCTTTAACACGCTCAAACCTGCTCGCAGGTGTATAAAAATAAATTTCGATAAAGTGGTCGGACGTTTCAAGAAACGTATCCAATTGTCCGATTTTGCGATTGTTTACTTCTTTATAGTACTCAATTTGGATTCCCTTTAATCCGTTGATCGTGACTGCTGCCGGTTTCGGTAGGGGATCAGATCCGGCTAGGCTATCAAGCAAGGGTTCATAAAAATCTTTTAGCTTTGTTTGCGAGTCAAATTCGTTTTTGGAATTACGGAAGATGACCAAATAATCTTGATTGGCCCCATTGCTTACCTCCAAGACGGACTCGGGATTTATTTTTTGTTTGTTTATTTTCCAATTGGAAGGTAATCGGATTTCGAAAGGCGAGAACATTCCTCCATTGCCATGAGGAGACAAATAGGGAGAAGAACTCATGATATCCGCGTTTGCTGGGTTATCGTTCATAATGCGAACGCTCTGAACCGCTTTTTCGAACAGCTTAGTGTCCGAGGAATTAAGCGGAGACTTGGACGAGTATGAGACAATATTAAAGTGCTGTTCGCTTTCGAAAATGACGTAGATGTTTCCGAATACGGACCGGCCATTATCAATGTTGGCTTTCTTATAATATGCTTGATGCTCATTGATCTTCATGTTGCCCTTATCAATTTCATACTCTTTTGCATTCATGGATTCCTGTGTTTTATGTATGTTTTTTTCATATGTAGCTACATAATCTTGAAGTGAGGTGTCTGACGCGTAATCCGCGCGGTTCTTTCGATCAATGCGGAGTATTTTGGACTTATCGGCTGGAATGGCCTTTAGTAACGAGGGACTTTTGTAATCCGTATCGGTTCTCCAATCTGTAGGCAACGTGATGCTTACTTCCTCATACATCGAAAAAAGTTCATGCTCGGTAAAGGCTTTATCGCTACTGCCAGGCATGGTTGAGCAGCTGGTCAGGACGATCATGATAAATAGGATCAATGTTATTTGAATGGTTCGGTTATGAGACGACAACTCCGAAATCCTCCTTCTCCATTTTTCTTCAGATGATTCCTTAAGGTAAAGGGTTATTTTACCATTTAGAGAAAGGAAAGAGTATACATCTTAAGTATTACATTACACGTTTCTATTAGTTAGAAATTGTATAAATATGAAAAAATAATTACATAACTATGAATAACATTGAAATAATTTGGAAAATGTTGTTAATCTTTTGCATTGGATATTAATTTTGAAAAAAATCCTCCTAAAAATAAAACCGGGCTACTCGGAAGCTGTGATACAATAGGTGGGGTCTACATTAGAGACGGTCACACGCAAAAGGTATGAGGAGGAACAGGCACACAATGAACGCAGCCCCGTTTATTGCCGTGGAGGGTCCGATCGGAGCGGGGAAAACAACGTTGGCAACGATGCTTTCCCAAGAGTTCAACCTTCCATTGGTCAAGGAAATCGTAGAGGAGAATCCGTTTTTGGCTTCCTTCTATCAAAATATCGATGAGTGGAGTTTTCAGCTGGAAATGTTTTTCCTGTGCAACCGGGTCAAGCAATTGGAAGACACGGGCCTTCAATATATTGCCCAGCAAAAACCCGTTATTTCGGATTATCATATCTATAAAAACATGATTTTTGCGAGTCGGACGCTGAAGGGCCCGAAACGGGACAAGTATCAGCAAATTTATCATTTGCTGACCGATGACTTGCCCAAGCCAAATGTCGTCATTTATATCGAAGCTGAGCTGGACACGCTCATGTACCGCATTAACAAACGAGGCCGTTCTTTCGAACAGGACATGGACCCTGCATATATGGAGCAATTGATCGCGGATTACAAAACGGGCATGGCTGCGCTCGCGGCACAGCCCAACCCTCCGGCCATTCTGAAGGTAGATGCGGAGCAGCTGGATTTCGTGGAATATCCTGAACATTTCAGGCAGATCGTCAATCAGGTAAAGGAGTATATCATATGAATAAATACGGCATTCCGGCGAATGCGTTGATCACCGTTGCAGGCACGGTCGGCGTGGGCAAGTCCACATTGACCGCTGCCCTGGCCGAGCGGCTGAATTTCAAAACCTCCCTGGAACAGGTCGACCATAACCCGTACCTGGAGAAATTTTATCACGATTTCGAACGATGGAGTTTCCATCTGCAAATCTATTTTTTGGCTGAACGTTTCAAGGAGCAGAAGAAAATTTTTGAACTTGGCGGCGGTTTCGTACAGGATCGTTCCATTTACGAGGACACCGGCATTTTTGCGAAAATGCATGCCGATCAGGGCACGATGTCTGCCACGGATTTCGAAACCTACAGCAGTTTGTTCGAAGCAATGGTGATGACGCCGTATTTCCCGCATCCGGATGTGCTGATCTATTTGGAAGGCAGCTTGCCATCGATCCTGAACCGGATTCAGATCCGCGGGAGAGAGATGGAAATTCAGACGGACCGTTCCTACTGGGAGCACATGCATGAACGCTACTCCGTATGGATCGACCAGTTCACGGCTTGCCCCGTGCTGCGCCTGAACATCGACGAATACGACGTGCACGACCAAGCCTCACTGGACGATATTTTGAAACAGATTGCATCGGTCATTCAGCTGTCCCAAGCCACCAAAGCCTGATTGATTTCTCATCGTACGGAAGGAAACCTCTTGCTCTACGTTGATGACACGTTATGCGTGGATTCGCGAAAGGCAGGAGGTTTTTTGTCGTTTAAGCTAGGCCTATAGATTTATATAGCTAGAAAAATGTTGAATTAAAGGATATCATGTGTTTTTATGTAAGAGGTGAATTCTGGAATTTTTATTAGTTTAGGAGGAGTAAAGGAAAGTGGAAAGTGAAAAAAGAATCAGCATTGTTTTACCCATCGTGGGCGCATTGATCGCTGCCGTTCTGGGCGGAGCGTTGTGGGCTGTCATAGCCGCGCAAACGGAAAAGGAAATCGGTTTAATTGCGATCGTGATCGGAGCAATGGCGGGATATGCCGTCGTGTTGTTCTCCAACAAACGAATCGCGACGATTCATAAGATCATTGCGGTCGTTTTTTCGCTCGTGGGCATTTTGCTCGGGAAATATTTCACCGTAACGTATTTCGCTGCCGAGATCAACGATACAAGCGTGATGGACCTAGTGTTCACGGGTGAGATGATCTCCGCGTTCGCTGAAACCATTCAGGAGTATTTCAGTGATCCGCTGGATGCACTATTCATTTTGCTGGCCGTGGTATCGGCTTGGCGAATTCCGGGCCGTATGGCCAAAACGAGCTTGGCGTCGGAAGCATCTTCGGGGGAGGCGCCGAGAGCGTAACGTTTTCTACGGCAAGTCTATAGCTAGCGAGATAGGTATATGACGGAAGCGTATCTTCGGGGAATTTTTTGGTTGGCTATATAAAACGCAAAAAACCTATACACGTTAACGGAGAGGCAGAAGCAACCTGGACAGCGAAGCGTTCTAAAAGCTTTCTGAAGAAAAGCTGCAGCGGTGGGATTGCAGCGATTGGAAGATGGTACTGCACTCGCGGTGGCCTTGTGTGATGGATTAGTGCGGTTTATATCGTTGGATAACGAAGGGATCACAAACCGGAGCGAATGGCGCATTCACCAGCGTTGTTTGCATTGCGGCCGGGAGTGTGAGACGAAGTTATGCTCGAAATGGCCTATATCATTAAACCAGTTCCGTAAATGGACGAAGAAAACTGCAAAAAGGAGTGAATGGCACGGTGGAAGCATTACCGTGTGAATTCACTCCTTTTTTATCTCTAACGAATCTCAGGCATCTTATATGGCCGGAAAACGTGACTCCACGCGGCTAACGAACCTCAGACACGCTAATATGGGCAAAATGAAGTCTAAGCATATCATATCGGGCAAATAGCGTGTGCAGGGTTCGTTAGAGCACGGCAGCGGCCTAAATTGGCCAAATAGGGTGTGTCAGGTTCGTTACATTTCGGTGTACATGGGAATCCCCGAAAAGCGCGATGAAAAGCAGACGAAAGCATGATAAAAGGCATGGTTAATAGTACGACGAAAATGATGAGGACGTCCGCCGTTTGAGTCAACAGCCTGGCCCGGCAAAGGTGCATCGAAACGTTTCCGCGATCGAATCCATTTCCTGCCTCTGTCCAGGTGCCGCCTTCAGCTTCACGAGCATCAATTTCCGCGACAGCTAGGGAGTGGGATCAAGCGAATGGACTTGGGTTGCGTCGACCAGCTTGCTCAACTGCAGGATCCGCCGCCATAGGCAATCGAGCAGCAGACTGTGGTACAGGTTGTAGGCCAGTAGGTTGGATGCCTATGGAGTCACCCGGTCGGCATACGCGGCCATCGCGTCACGCATAAATACGGCCAGCCCTTCGCCGAATTTGTCGATATTGCGGGTAAAACGCTCGTCGTCCACGTACATTTGTCCCAATCCGCGGAAAGCCTCCGGCGAATAACTTCCCATTTCGTTCAGGAAATCGTACCAAGCGGCAATCGCGGTTTGTGCTTCCTCGGAAGAAGGTGACAGATGGCGCAATGCTGCGAGGTTGCGGTAAATTTCATTCATTCGCTCGCCCAGAGCCTGCTGCTCTTGCGGAGACTGTTGTCCCAAGCGGGCATGCGCCTGGTCTACTGCTTCATTTCCCCAGCGCTGCCGGGCCTCCTGTTCATATGGGTTCCGGCTGAAATCAAAGCCTTCGAATTGTTCTTTGGCCGTCATGTGAATCTCTCCTTTCCAGTGTTGAACGGTTTTATCGATCGTGGCAATCATACGATCGATCCGGTCCCGTCTTTCCAGTAAAATGCGGCGGTGCATGTGAAACGCTTCCTCCCGATCGAAGGAAGGGTCGCTCAGGATATCCTTGATTTCTTTTAAAGAAAAGTCGAGCTCCTTGAAAAACAAAATTTGCTGCAGCTTTTCCAGATTGGCGTCCGAGTACAGACGATATCCGGATGAAGTGGTTTCGTCCGGAGTCAGCAGCCCGATCTCGTCATAGTGATGCAGCGTGCGCACGCTGATTCCGACGAGCTCGGAGACCTCCTTTACTTTCATGGCCATGAAATCCAACCTCCTTACACCACCGATTGTACAGGGTCACGTTACGTGAGAGTCAACAGGGAAAAAAATGTTCCAGCGAAGCATTTTCAGCCATAAATTTTGGTTTATGGGTGTATCGCCGAAGCATTCGCGGTGAGCAGCCGCGCCAAACCGAAAGCAAGCTTGAGTGTATAACCCGGCAATCACTCGGACCTTGGTGCGCGGGGCCTCATGATGTATGGGGATGCGCGTGTGCGCGGCTATGCCTGCATCCCGCGCACCACAGCCGCCAGCTCCGCAGCGGCTGCGCGCACGTCGGCCGCGCCTGCGACGGCGGAGATGACGGCCACGCCGTCAGCCCCCGCCGCCATGACGGCGGCCGCGGTATCGGCTGCAATGCCGCCGATACCGACCAGCGGAACCGCGATGCCTGCGGCGCGCAGTTCCGCAATCCCGGCGGGGCCCAGCACGGCGTGGGCATCCGCCTTCGAGCGCGTCGGATACATCGGCCCGACGCCAAGGTAGTCGGCGCCCGCCTGCACGGCACGGCGCGCCTCGGTCACGGAGTGGGCGGATACGCCAAGCATCCGCCCGGGTCCGATGCGGGCGCGCACCAGCGCCGCGTCCGCATCGTCCTGGCCGACGTGCACGCCGTCGGCCTGCAGGGCCACGGCCAGCTCCACGTCATCGTTCACGATGAACGGGATGCCATGCTGGCCGCACACCTCGCGCAGGCGCTCCGCAAGCGCGATGCGCGCCGTGCCCGTCAGGGCGCCAGTTCCTTTCTCGCGGAACTGGAACAGCGTGATGCCGCCAGCAATAGCCTGGCGCAGCACCTCAACCGGGTCATGGGTCGCATTCACACTGCCCATGACCAGATACAGCCGCATGGCGCGGCGCACCCTTTCCATGTCCAATCGTTCCATTACAACGCACCCCGCAATCTGCGCCCATACGCAAAATGGTTCGTCGGCCCGTGGCCTGCACCGATGCCGAGCTCATCCTCAATCGCCGCCTGTATGAAAGCACGAGCCGTTTCCACCGCTTCAGGCACCGCCGATCCTTTCGCCAATTCAGCCGCAATCGCCGCCGAGAAAGTGCAGCCCGTACCATGGGTATGACGCGTCAGAACGCGTGGGTTCTCGAAATAATGAAAGGAATGTCCATCATACAGCACATCCACGACGGAGCCGTGATCGCCTGCATGGCCGCCTTTGATCAAGACGTAGGCAGAGCCCATCTGCACGATGCGCCGTGCCGCTTCTTCCCGCGAAGCCAAACCGCCAATGGACATGCCTGCGAGCAGCTCGGCCTCCGGAATGTTGGGCGTGGTTACCAACGCAAGCGGCAACAAATCCGAAATGAGCGTCTGCACCGCTTGCTGCTGGAGCAGGGGGGCACCGCCCTTGGCGACCATGACCGGATCGATGACCAGTTTGGGCCAGCGATACGTCCGGCATTTTTCCGCGACAATCCGGATCAGGTCCGCGCTGAACAACATGCCGGTCTTGACGGCGCCTGGATAGAGGTCGGTTCCGATCGAGTCGAGCTGCGCGGCCACGCCTTCGTTCGGAACAGCGAAAACACCTTGTACACCGAGGGTGTTCTGCGCAGTGATGGCGGTGATTACACTCATGCCGTACACGCCGAGCTCCTGAAAAGTTTTCAGGTCGGCTTGAATGCCCGCGCCGCCGCCGCTGTCCGAACCGGCAATCGTGAGAGCTTGCGGGGTCGTCATCGTGCACCTCCGGCAGCTTGCCGAATTTGCGACCGTTCTGTCACCAGTGCCGGCGTGACTTGTGCCAGTTGGTTCAGCAGCTCGATTTGGAAGCTGCCGGGACCTTGTTGTGCCGTTCGTTCTGCCGCTTGTTCGGCGGCTATGCCGTAGAAGGCCAGCGCTTCGGCAATGCTGTCTAATCGTTCGCGCCCAGGCTCCGCAATCGCGGCAAACGCCCCGATGACCGAACTCAGCAGGCACCCGGCTCCGGTGACACGGGTGAGCAGGGCATGACCATTGCCGATCACGTAAGTGGTTTCGCCGTCGGACACCACGTCTTCCTGACCGGTTACGGCTGCGATGCAGCCGAGCTGCTTAGCGGCCCGCTCCGCAATGTGGATGCGGTCGCCTTTACCATGTCCTGCATCCACGCCTTTAATCTCCCAGTTCTCCCCGATGACGTTGGCCACCTCGGCGACATTGCCGCGCAGCACGGTTAGCTGCAGTTCATGAACAAGCTTGCGTGCCGTTTCGGTGCGATAGGCCGTGGCTCCTGCGCCAACCGGGTCGAACACGACGGGCACGCTGTGGGTATTGGCTGCGCGTCCGGCAAGACGAATCGACGTCACGACGTCCTCATTCAACGTACCGATGTTAAGCACGACGGCTCCGGCCATTTTGGCAACGTCGGCGACCTCTTCATGAGCGTACGCCATGAAAGGAGAGGCGCCCAATGCAAGCAGGCCGTTGGCGGTAAAAGGGGCTACGACAATGTTGGTAATGTTATGGACCAACGGATTTTGGGTACGAACGCGTTCCAAATAGGACATATGTGAATGCCTCCTCATCAAGAATAGGTATTTCTGCGCGCTGGTTTCCGGATCGCAGGAAGATCAGTGAAGGGATGACTGGAAATAAATTCTGTCGCGGTGTGTTCGGCAACAACGATCGCATTGCGCGTTCTGGCATCTGCCCAATCGCCCGATGCGCCCCGTGACAAACAAAGCCCCTCCCATTTCCAAGGAAACGGGAGGGGCTTTTCAACGCAAATAGGGATACATGTCTTACGCAAGCCATACCCCTTGCATAATGTATTAATTGGTAAAGTCCGCTCCACTTCCCTACGCTGGTATGATCCAGATCAGGTTCAAAGGGTCCGAAAATCATTCGTCTCAGCCGTGAGGCTCCCCTAGTGACTGTTTGCAGCTTATGCAGTTGTGCATTCAGCATACCTCACAAGTGAGGATGGTGTAAATAGGACCCGGAGGGGCGAGATCCTTTCCCGCTGGAGCTGGAGAAATCCGTAAGTCGATTTACCTTGCTTGCGGAACCCGATATAATAATAAAGGCGCATTTTGGCCGCATCACGAATGAAGTCGGGAAGGGACTCATCCCCCTGACTGGAATGGGGACCACGCATTGAAAACGTTCAAAAAGGTTTATATAGAGATCACGAGCATTTGCAACCTGGCCTGCAGCTTCTGTCCGCAGACGAAGCGAGCCAAAGGATTTATTGATCCGGAAACGTTCAGCATGGTGCTGGATCAGATCAAGCCGCATTCAAGTTACATCTATCTGCATGTCAAAGGCGAACCGCTGCTTCATCCCAAAATCGATTTGCTGCTGGACATCGCCCATGAGAAGGGTTTCAAAGTGAATATTACGACGAACGGAACGTTGCTGCCGAAGACGAGACACAAGCTGCTCGGCAAGCCGGCGCTGCGCCAGATGAACTTTTCCCTGCACAGTTTCGACGGGCATGAGGGCTCCAAAGATCGCGAAGGGTACCTGAGCAACATCTTTTCGTTTGTGCATGAAGCGACGAAGCATAACGTCATCGTGTCGTTCAGATTGTGGAATTTGACGCAGGACAATTTCACGAATGCCCAGAAGCAGCGCAACCGCGAAACGCTCGATCACTTGGAGCGAGAATTTAATCTGGATTATAAAATCGAGGAAAAGGTCGTACCGGGCAGCGGCGTCAAAATCGCGCCGAACGTGTACCTGAACCAGGACCATGAATTTCAGTGGCCAAGCCTGGATGCGCCGGAGGATGACGGTAAAGGATTTTGCCATGCGTTGCGCACGCAAGCCGCGGTGCTTGTGGATGGAACGGTGGTTCCGTGCTGCCTGGACGGCGAAGGCGTCATTAATTTGGGGAACGTGCATGAACGTTCCTTCTCGGAGATTGTGGAAGGCGAGCGCGCCAACAATCTGTTCTATGGTTTTTCGAGACGCGAAGCGGTGGAGGAGCTTTGCCGCAAATGCGGATACCGCCAGCGGTTCGGTGCGTAGGATTGGATTTTGAATAAAAAGACGGGGACGGCTTGATTTCAAGTCGGCCCTTGTTGTCTTTCATCTGAAGGAAAATAAGGTAATTCCAGCACACCGAGAGTTAACAACGGCAGATGCGATGTTCGGAACGGGTACGGATAGGTCTCATTTTCTCAGAGCTGGCGTGAATGTCGGAGAGATGTGAACTACGGATTATTCTTGGAACGTTCCTTTCCTGATAGGATGAGGTTGCGGCCAGGACAAGCGGAGCTGTGCATCTGCGAGGCTTGCCGACAAACCGCCCGTAATGGCGGAAAATCCGATCGCCAAGGAGGAATTCATGATGAAAAAAATGTTGACCGTACTTTTGTCCGCCGGTTTGGTTGCCTCATTGTTTGCTGTGATTCCCGCAGCGGCAGCGCCCGAAATCGTCAAAACGACGATTATCGTCAAAAAGGGCGAAACGTACGACGGCAAGGGGAAAAGCGTGGCTGCCGATCCGAACACGTTGGGAGACGGAAGCCAGGCTGAGAACCAGAAGCCCATTTTCAGGCTTGAAGCAGGCGCAACCTTGAAAAACGTAGTCATTGAAGCTCCTGCTGCCGACGGCGTTCATTGTTATGGCAGCTGCAATATCGAAAACGTGACCTGGAAGGATGTCGGCGAGGACGCGCTAACCCTGAAATCCTCCGGCACCGTTAACATAACGGGCGGAGCGGCGTATAAGGCGTACGACAAAGTATTTCAGATGAATGCCTCGGGAACGATCAACATCAAAAATTTCAGGGCAGACGACATCGGCAAACTGGTGCGCCAAAACGGAGGCACCTCTTATCAGGTTACGATGAATGTGGACAACTCCAACATCTCCAACGTCAAGGATTCGATTCTGCGCACGGACAGCAGCTCGACCGTCGGCAAAATCACCAATACGCGGTATTCCAAGGTGCCTACGCTCTTCAAAGGGTTCGCCTCCGGCAAAACGAGCCAATCGGGCAATACGCAATACTGAATCATCAGCGACGCGATTGCCAGAGAGTCATCTCTAATGTTCAAGAGTCTTGCCTGACCTTTGCGCCAACGATTGCCGATTCTACCGAAGGCATTCCTGTGATGGGGGTGCCTTCACTATCGCTCGTGCATAAATGGGGAATGATTCGGGATTGCCACAAATACCCTTCTGTTGTACAGTATAACCATTGAAATAACGAAAGCCGGGAGCTCAATGAAGTTGGGCTGAGAGGGTGGCCTTGTGCCGCTGACCGTATCTGATCTGGGTAATGCCAGCGTAGAGAACCATTCGATCCATGATGGGGAAAATAAACACGCAATTCGTGCACACAACGTCTCATGAATTCGGCAGCATATCCTTTGCCTTATTCCTGAATGGGATAAGTGTGGGTTGTCCTGTTTATGTGCCATTTTCCGCCCATGTTTCGTCAACTGTACGCATGGCCTGCCCGATATCGGGGAGGCTTTTTTGTTATTTTCAAACTACTGATGATAAGAGAAGGGGAGTAGAGAAAATGGTAAATGCGGGGAGCAGCAACAAATTAAGATTAACGGATATTTTGGTCACGATCGTGATCGCGGTTGTATTCGGGGTGATCTACAAAATATGGGGACCGACCTATGATCTGATGAAACCGTTCGGCGTGCATGCCGAGCAGATGATCTACGGCATGTGGTTCATGGCGGGAACGTTTGCCTTTCTCGTCATTCGCAAGCCGGGCGTTGCCATTCTGGCCGAGGTTGCGGCCTCCACGGTCAGCGCTTTCCTCGGCAGCGAATGGGGCATGTCCACGCTTGTATACGGGCTGCTGCAAGGGCTGGGCGCGGAAATTTTCTTTGCGGCATTCCTGTATCGGAAAACGAATTTGCCCGTGACCTGCCTGGCCGCCATCGGGGCAGGACTTGCTTCGCTCATGCTGGATTACCAATACGGGTACATCGAGTCCCTCTCGACTTGGAACTACACCCTGTTTATCGGGTTCCGCCTGATCGGCAGCGCCGTGATCGCAGGCGTATTTGCCTATTATTTGGCGAAGGCACTGGAGCTGACCGGCGTGACCCGTACGTTAAGACCTGCATCGAAGCAGGATTATGAGGCATTGGATTAAATGCACAGGCAAGAATGCGTGCGGGAAACCGGGCTAGCAGCGGGCATCGTGAACTTGAGATGCAAGTTTCCCGGGGAACAGGGCCTGTTGTTTCAAGGGCTTTCTTTATCGGTGAGCCAAGGAGAGAAGGTGCTGCTGCTGGGAGCAAGCGGATCGGGAAAATCCACGTTGCTGCAAATATTGAGCGGAATCATTCCGCATGCGGTGGAGATGCCCATGAAGTGTGACGACATTCTGGTGCCAAAGCGGGCAGGCATCGTGTTCCAGGACCCGGATGCCCAGTTCTGCATGTCGCATACGGATGAGGAAATTGCATTCGTGCTGGAGAACCGGAACGTTCCTCGGGAGCAAATGGCAGCGCGGATCGGCCTTGCTTTGCAGCAGGTCGGGCTGGCCTTCGAGGGCCATCGTGCTCCGATCCAATCCCTGTCTCAGGGCATGAAGCAGCGGCTGGCCATTGCTTCGATTCTTGCGCTGGAACCGGACGTATTGTTCATGGACGAACCGACGGCGCTGTTGGACGGGGAAGGCACGTCGCAGGTCTGGGATACGGTGAAACGGATCGCCCATAACAAAACCTTGATCATCGTGGAACACAAAATCGACGAAATCGTGGACTGGGTCGATCGGATCGTCGTGCTGTCCCCCGAAGGGCAGATCGCCGCGGACGGTCCGGCAGCGCAAATATTTGCGGAGCAGCGGGACCTGCTCAGGTCATATGGCATTTGGTACCCGGGCGTATGGGAGGAACAGGGACAGCAGGCAGGGAGCGCGGCAGAGCCTGAACCTGCCGTGCGGCAACGACTTCGCGAGGAACCTGTACTGGAGCTGCGCGACGTCATCGGATGGCGGGGCAGCACCGAGGTGATCCGGGTCAACAAGCTGGAAGTCCGCCCCGGCGATTGGATCGGCGTCGTTGGGGCCAACGGTGCCGGCAAAAGTTCGTTGCTGCTGTCCATGATGCATATTCTGAAAACGACGGGGGACTATCGCGTGATGGGGAAACCCGCCGGCACGACGCAGCAGCTGGCGGAACGGATGGCCTTTGTGTTTCAGAACCCGGAATTCCAGTTCGTGACGAACTCGGTTGTGGACGAAGTGGAATTTTCGCTGCTCGGTACCGCAATGTCACCTGCTGAGAGGCAAGCAAATACGCTGGGCATGCTGGAGGAATTCGGGCTTGCGGCATTGGCAGACCGCCATCCGTATCAATTGTCCATGGGGCAGAAACGGCGGCTGAGCGTAGCTTCTGCCCTCATACGCGGCCAGCGCATCCTGCTGCTGGATGAGCCGACGTTTGGGCAGGATGCCCGCAATACGTTCGCGATGCTGTCAAGGCTTGACGAACTTAGACGGAAAGGGACGGCTATCGTGATGGTGACCCATGACAGCGAAATCGTAAGCAGGTACTGTACCCGGACTTGGAAGGTTGATGGAGGGAGGGTCATGGATGCAGCTGTCTTTTCCCCATCGTGAGACATGGCTTCATCACGTCAATCCCGGGTTGAAGATGGTCGTGCTGACGCTGCTGTTCATATACGTCATTTTCATCCACAATTTAAACGTGATGGCGAATACGGCCGTGGCAATGCTGTTGCTTCTGATCTGGAGCGGCCATCCATGGCGCAGGCTGCTCTTGTATGCTTCGCCGTTCATCCTCGTGTTTATCTCCACGTCGACGGGCATGATGATGTTCGGGAAAGGAGAGACGACGTGGTTCCGGTATGGCCTGATCCATGTGACCGAAGAGAGCTTCTATCGCGGCTTGCATCTCGGTTTCCGTTCGCTCTGCATGGCTGCTGCCGGATTGCTGTTCGGTTTGACGACCCGTCCCGTCCGGCTGTTCTATTCCCTGATGCAGCAGTGGAGGCTTCCGCCTAAATATGCCTACAGTTTCCTTGCGGCAATGCGCATGATCCCGATTCTGCTGGATGAATTCCAAACGCTGCGGTATGCGATTCGCATCCGCGGCATGGGTGGCCGGCGATCGCGCTGGAACATCTACGGCACCCTGAAACGTTATGCGATTCCACTGCTGGCCCAGAGCATTCGCCGCGCCCAGCGGATGGCGGTGGCCATGCAGGCGAAGGGGTTCGCCGAAGGCGCAAGCCGGACGTATTATGTTCCGGTCGGGTACTCCCGGACAGACACCTGGTTTCTTTTGTACATGGTCATCTCGTTCTTGCTGGCTTATCTGGCTGGCGTGGGTTACCCTTATCAACCGGAAATGGTGGATGTAAGGTAGGTCGCAGGAATTCCGGCAATGCACGCTTAGAATGATATGTCTTTTTGCAAACCGGTAACTTTTTGCCGGGTCCAAACGTCCTTATTTGGAAATAACTTCAATACAAAAAGGCGAAGACCTTGGTGAATGGAGGCCAAAACATGCGGACGAAAAGATATGGGCGGTTGGGAATCGCCGGGGCTGTGGCCGTAATCGCGGCCGGAAGCATCCTGTTGAACATGAATACAACGGTCGTGGGCGCGAAAAACGAGGGAGGCGCTCAGCAGGTACAGCTTGCTTCAGCCGCATTCAAACGGGGAGACACCGTTGCGCTTCCCGCAAACGTTCCTTTGTTTTCGAACATAAAGGACAGCAGCGTGGCCGCCGATTTGATGAAAATCAAGAACTATACGGCAAATGGAGCTAAGTTGAAAGTGAATGCCGTCAAGGACGATTGGATTCAAAGCAAAGACGAGATCAACGGAGAGCAGTGGTTGCCGGCATGGTATGCGACGAAAGATGCGGCCAGCATCAAACCCGTTTCTCCGCGCACGTTCAATCTCCGGCCTGGAAGCAAGTTTTATCTTTATCCCGGCAGCGCTACGGTCTGGGATGCTGGACCTGCGCTCGAGAAAAAGGCGTTTATCGTCGCACAGCAGGGGCAGTGGTACGGCGTTTCGCTGGCTCCCCGCATCTGGAACGCGGATTTTTATTCGTTCCGGCCGTCCATGCAATGGATTCAAGCCAAAGACGTGTCGCAGCAGGAGGATATCCCGGACGGGTGGATGAAGTCCGAATCTCCTCTGTCGACGGGCCAGGTGCGCCATCTGACGGATATTCTGATCCATAAGGGAGATACGGAAAAGCAGATCGCGAAGCGGCTTGGCGAACCGGATTGGACCGAGCATTCCCCGAACCTGAGCCAGACCGGCGACCCGATGCGAATAGGGGAAACGTGGCGATACGAGCATGAAGACGGGCAGGTGCTTTTGACGTTTACTCCGGAAGGCAAGCTGGAGAGAATGCATTGGAATTTGCCGCAGAATGGCAGCAATCCCGGGAAGGTTAGTGCAGAAACGGAACGCAGCGATCGTTATGAGTTTACGTCCCGGATGGATGGCAAGGCGCTGGCGGCAACGTTGCCTTGGGAGCCGTTATGGGTCAATCAAGGCGACATTAATTATACGTTCCTTCAGGCAGGGAATGAAGATGTTCTGTTGATCAAAGGCGATGACGGCGGATTCAGCGGTTTTTACCATGAAGGCTCCGTTTATGCACTGGATCGGCATACAGGCAAAAAGCTGTGGCAGATCAATACCGGCTTCGGCATGTTCCTGACGAAACTTGATGCAAGCCGCGAGTATGTGACGCTGTATGCCGACTATGATCCGGCTGAAAGAGATTACGTGCATCGGATACGTCATATTCGCCTGAGGGACGGGAAGGTGATGTGGGAGCGGACGGCCAAGCAAGGTTTCGAAGGTAACACGGTTACTGCTGCCGCGAATGTTGTGGTTGTGGAGGACCAGGTGCAATCGGACGGCAAAAAAGCCCGTATTACCGTACTGAATGCAAAGAACGGAAAAACATTGTGGACGCTGAACCTGAGCGGGGAATATCGCCTTTTGAACGAAGGAGCCGACGATCCTTACGTCCTGTACTGGAATAAAAATAAACTGGTTGCCGCAGAACCTTATACGGGCAAGGTGGTTTGGAGCAAACCGGCGAAAAAGTCGACGATCGACGATCCGCAGCACGATCCTTACTTCGACGGCATCCAACGGCTGGATCCTTTCGCTGATGCTTCACAGGAGCGCTGGATGCTGCTGGATGATCAGTGGGTGTTGATCGACCTGAAGACCGGGGAGGAACAGGCGAAGTTCGCAGCCCGGAATGGGCAGCGTTTCGAGGTGTTGAACGACGGTCGCCTGCTCATCCGGGAAAACCAAAACGGTCAAAATTACGGAGATGTCCATGACTATAGCACGACATTATTCGACCCGAAAAGCAACAAAAAGCTATGGGCGATCGAAGGAAAGTTCGACCGTGGATTGGTGGAAGGGAATCGAGTTTATGGCGTCTTGAACGGTTTTCCGGCGGCATTGGATTACGATTCGGGCAGCGTAGTGTGGAACGTCGAAGAGGAAGGGGTCGCGATTCCGATGCTGCTCAATCAGGGAAGCTACGTTCTTGCGGGCGACCAGCTTCTGCTGCCTCGGGGGGATGACCTGCTGGTACTGGACAAAAATACCGGAAAGATCGGCGGACGCATCCACGATATCGTCATGGGTACGCCGGAGCATCGGGATCGGGATGCCAAAAACGGCACGATGAACCGCATCGGCGATGACATTTATATCGGATCGGCCAATGGACGCTTCGGTCTCTATTCGGCAGACACGCTATCAGCGAACATCTCGCGCTAAGGCTTGTCTCCCGCCAAAGGATGATTTATTATAGATGAACAGGATTGCTCGCGCTCCGGTTATCGGCTGTGCGGGCTTTTCTCCATGTGTTCTGAAGAACCATGCATGATCCTATCGCGGGGGGAAGCTCCATGATTTCATTATACGGCGTGAGCAAGCGTTACAGCGAACGCGGATCTCGTACGGATCAAGGATTCGAAGCGCTCAGCGCAGTGTCGCTGGAAGTGGGCCAAGGCGAAATCCACGGCATCATCGGCTCGAGCGGGGCGGGGAAATCCACGTTGCTGCGCATGCTGAACGGGCTCGAGAAGCCGGACGAGGGCGAAGTGGTCGTGAACGGCCAGCGATTTACAGGCATGAACGAACGGGCGCTCCGAGAAGCTCGTCGATCGATCGGCATGATCTTTCAGCATTTCAACCTGGTCAGCAACCGGACGGTGATCGGCAACGTGTGCATGCCGTTGGAGCTTGCGCGCATGCCGAAATCCGACCGGGTTGCGCGCGGCTTGGACGTGCTGCGGTTTGTCGGCCTGGAAGACAAAGCCCGGCAGTACCCGGCCCAGCTAAGCGGGGGGCAGAAGCAGCGCGTGGCCATTGCAAGAGCGATTGCGAGCCGTCCGGACTTGCTTCTCTGCGACGAGCCGACGTCCGCGCTTGATCCGCAAACGACGAGCGGAATCATTGACTTGCTGCGTCATGTCAATGCATCGCTGGGCGTCACCGTCGTGCTCGTGACCCATGAGATGGAGGTAGCACGGCAGCTGTGCCATCGCATTTCCGTGATGCGGGAAGGACGGATCGCGAAGACGTTATCCGAGGCGGAGGTACGCAGCATTCCCGCTCCCGGTCCGGATATGCTCACCGCATTGCTGAAAGGTGATGCCTTAACGGGAGGTGGCAGGAATGATACCTGACATCGTGCTGCAATATCAGCATGAAATCTGGCAGGCGATTGGAGAGACCTTCGTCATGGTGGGCATTTCCATTGCGGCTGCCGTTCTGATCGGTTTGCCCCTTGGCACGCTGCTTTACCTGTTCAGGAAAGGACAGCGTTACGAGAATCGACCGTTATTCACGATCTTGGGGAGCCTGGTGAATATCATCCGTTCGTTCCCGTTTCTGCTGCTCGTGGTGTTCATGATTCCGTTCACGCGCATGGTTGTCGGCACGTCGATCGGCACGCTGGCCGCGACGGTGCCGCTGTCGGTGATTGCGATCGCCTATTATGCACGGCTTGCGGAGCAAGCATTGCTCGACGTACCCAAAGGCGTGCTGGAGGCTGCGGCTTCGATGGGGGCTTCGACGATGCAGTTGGTGTTCAAGTTCCTGTATGTCGAAGCACGCTCAAGTCTTGTGCTGGGCTTGACCACCGCAACGATCAGTTTCATTTCCTATTCCACGGTCATGGGGATCGTGGGGGGAGGCGGCGTTGGCGATTTTGCCATTCGTTACGGTTATCAGCGCTTTGAAACAGAGCTTATGGCATTTACGATCATTATCATGATCATCCTGGTCCAAGCGATCCAATATACGGGCACGCGGCTGTCCCGCTGGATTGACCGCAGATCGTGATCCAACAAACAGATTATTTACGAGAAGGGGTTATTACATTGATGAAAGCAAAATGGATGCTGCTGGTACTGGCACTGATGCTCGTGCTGGCCGGTTGCGGCAAAAAAGAGGAAACACCTGCGGCGGAAGGCAACGCAAACGGTTCTGACGCCAAACAGGAAGTGACACTGAAAGTAGCGACCCTGATTCCACCAATGACAGACGTGCTTGATATTGTGAAGCCTTTGCTGAAGGAAGACGGCGTGAACCTGGAAGTGGTGGTTCTGTCCGATAACGTGCAGCCGAACACGGCGCTTGCCAACAAGGAAGTAGACGCCAACTTCTTCCAACATGTGCCTTATATGGAGCAGTACAACGAAGCGAACAACGCTACCTTGGTGCCGGTTCAACCGATTTACAACGCGATTTACGGCGCATACTCCAAAAAGTACAAATCGATGGACGAGCTGCCCGAAGGCGCGACGATCGCGATCGCGAACGATCCATCCAACATCGGACGTTCCCTTGTGATGCTGGAGCAGAACGGCATTATCAAGCTGAAGGAAGGCGTTGGATTTAACGCTACCCAGGCCGATATCGTGGAGAACAAAAAGAACTACAAGTTTGAAGAGGTCGACCTGCTGATGCTGGCCCGCATGATGGATGACGCCGACCTGGTTGCCATGACCCCGGCTTACGCTAGCCCGCTGGGTCTTACGCCAAAGAAGGATGCATTGCTCACCGAAAAGGATGATTCCCATTTTGCAATTACGCTGGTTGCCCGGGAAGACAACAAGGATTCGGAGGCGATCCAGAAGCTGGCGAAACGCATGGCCGGCCCGGAAGTGAAAGCCTTCTTTGAAAAAAATTACGCGGATATCGCCATTCCTGCATTTTAAAAAAAGTGCGTCAAAGGCCCGAGCCGAATAGGCTCGGGCCTTTTTTTCGGGGTAAGTATTCATCAAATAACGAGAATGGGAGTCCTTGATGAGATGGCTACCGAATTGCTAAAGAACCTGACACACGTTCTTTCACGGAAATGGGCCAAGTTTGTGCTCTAATGAACCTGTGACACGCTATTCCGGGGAAATAATCTTGTTTTTCCTGTTGTGACCGTAAATAGAGTGTCTGAGGTTCGTAAGGATTGGAAAAGGATGCAAACCGGCGAAATAAGGTGTCTGAGATTCGTTAGCGCTCCGGGACAGAAACTGTCGACGCGTTCATTCTGCATTTTCTTCGTGATCGGAGAGAACCGTACCAAAGAAAAAGCCGCAAGCGCGGCTCTCCTTAGGTAAATCATTGGAACTCGGGCCTGATTAAGCAGAGAAAGAGGTTGATTCATTTTTAGCTGCCAGCGAGTTTTTAAGCCAGTGGGCACGCCATTTGGACTGCATGACCAGCACAAGCGCCATGGAGGCGGCCGCGATCAAACTAAGGATGACAAAGCCCGGAGTATAGGATTGGTACGTGCTGTAGAGTTGACCGAGAATCAGCGGAAGGGCGTATCCCCCGATTCCGCCTGCCGCGCCGACAATGCCGGTCATCAGCCCGATTTCGTTGCCGAATCGCTGCGGCACAAGCTGGAAGACGGAGCCGTTCCCGGCGCCCAGACACATCATACCCAGGAAAAGCATGACAACGACGACAGGCAATGGCGGCAGAAAGGACACGCCGATTAACATGATGCAAGCTCCCATGTACAGGTATGTCAGCATGCGGGTACCGCCGAGTTTGTCGGCCAGGAATCCGCCGACGGGGCGGAAGAAGCTTCCCGCGATGATGCAAAAGGTTGTAATATCGGCTGCATGCACCGCAGACAGGCCGTATTGCGTGTTGAAAAAGATGGTCAAATAGTTGGCCAGGCCGACGAATCCGCCAAAGGTGACGCAGTAGAAGGCGCAGAACACCCAGGCGTCACGCTGCTTCAACAGGCTGCTGTATTCGGACAGCTTTTTGGGAGCAGGCCGGTTGGGGCTGTTGCGGGCAAATAGGGAGAAAAAGACGAAGACGATTACGATCGGGATCAGTGCAAGGCCGAACACGATTTCCCAGCTGCCGAAATGGGTAGCCAATCGATTGGCAAAGAGGGTTGCGAGCACGGTTCCGCTATTCCCGGCACCGGCGATCCCCATGGCCAGCCCCTGATGTTCCTTAGGATACCATTGGCCGGCAAGCGGAAGCGCTGCGGCGAAAGATGCGCCGGCAATGCCTAACAGCAGGGCGACGACATACAGCTGGTTCAGGGAGTCGACCCACAGCCAGCCCAGCAGCAGCGGAATGACGGTGACGCCCATTCCGATCTGCGCAGTGAGTTTGGGGCCGATGTAGTCGGACATAAAACCTAACACGAGTCGAAGAATCGAACCGCCGAGGATGGGCAAAGCGACCAGGTTGGCTTTTTCCACCGGAGTCATCGGGTAATCCATCGCAATAACGACGGCGAGTGGGCCCAACATGCCCCAGATCATAAAACTGATGTCGAAATACAGGAATGCACCGAACAAAGTAGGCTTGTGGCCGCTTTTCCAAAAACTTTTCCTCTCCATCATCATTCATCGCTCCTCATCCTATTGATCATTCTCTAGTATTTTGTGATCCGTGCATGACTTCAGGCAGAAAAGGCCGCAATTCGTCCAGAAAGCTGAACGAGTTGCGGCCCCATTGCCGACAGGCGGTTCACGTCATTGTGCCCCGCACCTGTTATGATCACTGCACTGTGATTTTGATTCAAATTATAAAAAGTCTTGAATCATATGTCAACTAAAATAACATTATTTTTGAAAAAATTATATTTTAGTGATTTTTAAGATGTTTCATGTGATGTTAAATGACATAAAAAGTAGTTGAGTGAATATGGGGATTATGCTTAGTGAACTACTCTGATTTACCTGGTAGTCAAAGTTAGAGCTTCTTGGGATCAGCCAGCAGGATGACCGCCAATGTATCCGTTGTTGGAAAAGGAAGGGGGCTACATATCGTTTGTTCATTCCAAATCATTGAATTTAATAGAATAAAAAGGAGAATCGGGAATGGGACGATTCGGCTGTTTTTGCATTGGAGGAATTCAAGCAATAAAGGTTACGGAAATGTAATTAATTCGCTTTCTTTTCTTGTTATATGCACTTTAAAGGGGGTGATTCGCAAGAACTAGATTGTTTAAACCCAATCGATTTCCAATTTTAAGGGGGTGAAATTTACGCTTGGGTCGGCTATCGTAAGAAAGTGCTCGCTTGTCGGTGAACACGACTTTTCTCAGCGATGAGCAGGGGCTCATGATATGGGCAGGTTGGACAAAGCGAGCTTACATTTTCTTGTATACATGTATTCAAAATGTGCGCGAGGAAATGATCAAAGAAAGAGAAGGAGAGCATAACAACATGAACAGAAGTATCAACAGAGCTCTATCCCAACGCCAACGGCGATGGTTTACGTTGATGATCATCGTTGCATTGGCAGTCATGCCGCTGCATGCCTATGCCTCGCAAGTGGAATCCAAGGCTGACCGTCCATGGATGAACGCCTCCCTGAGTGCAGAGGAGCGCACGGAGCTGCTGCTCCAGGCAATGACGTTGGAGGAAAAGGTCAGCTTCGTTACCGGTAAGGTCAATAACTATTATGGTTTCTATAATGACGGCGTGGAAAGGCTCGGCATCCCTGCGCTGCAGATGGCAGACGGACCTGCCGGAGTGCGGGTGGCCAATCCGGATGTGCAGGATAAGAAATCCACCGCCCTCCCGGCACCGATTGCGCTTGCAGCGTCCTGGGATACGGAGCTGGCCGAAAAGTACGGAGACCTGATCGGTCAGGAAGCGCATGACACAACCCATAACGTGGTGCTTGGGCCGGGACTGGACATTGCCCGCACGCCATGGGGATCGCGCAACTTCGAATCGCTTGGCGAAGATCCGCTGCTGGCTTCCGGGATGGGAGCGGCTTATGTAAAGGGAATTCAAAACAACCCGGTCATTGCGACAGCCAAGCACTACATCCTGAACAACCAGGAGACGGAACGTTTCACGACGAATGCGATCGCGAGCGAACGGGCCATTCAGGAAGTGTATGCACGTCCGTTCAAAGCGATGGTCGAGCAGGCGAATCTGGGAGCAGCGATGTGTTCGTTTAACCAGGTGAACGGTACATATGCTTGCGAGAACAAGGACATGCTGACCGACGTTCTCAAAAAGCAATTTGGATTCGAAGGCTTCGTCATGAGCGACTATGGCGCGAATTTCAGCACCGCAAAATCCGCGAATGCAGGTCTCGATCTCGAAACGCCAGGCGAACCATACGGCAAATGGGGCGACAAGCTGTTGGAAGCCGTAAAACAGGGCGAGGTCAGCGAACAGACGCTGGACGACAAGGTCAGACGGATTTTGCTGCAAATGTTCGAGAAAGGTCTCTTCGATCAACCGGTTCGCAATCAGCAGATCGATGCCAAGGCGGACGGTAAGAAAGCCCGTGAATTTGCGGAAGAAAGCATGGTGCTGCTGCAAAATGACAACAATGTTCTTCCGTTATCCGGCAAAAATATCAAGTCGATTGCGGTCATCGGGCCCGATGCGGATACGTCGTCGGCAGCCGGAGGCGGCAGCAGTTTGGTCAACCCGACCTATACGGTAAGCCCGCTTCAGGGTATTCGCAACCGCGCGGGCCAAGGCGTCGAAGTCAACTATGCTGCCGGTACCGATCCGATCTCGGCAGGAGATGCGTTCAACGGTCCGGATGCGGTGCCATCCACGCTGTTATCGCCTGTCGATGCGGCACAAAGCGAAAGAAATGATAGTACCGACCATGCGGAAAATGGACTGCGTGCCGAATATTGGACCAATGCCAACATGGAAGGAAATCCTGAACTGGTCCGCATCGACCGGCAGGTGAACGTGAATCTCGGCTTCTATAACTACGAAGGCTTCAACGCGCAGTCGTCCAAGCTTCCCGTGACGCCAACGAAGTTCAATAGCAAGATGTCGGCACGCTGGACAGGTTCGATTACTGCCCCGAAATCGGGTGAGTATGCGTTATCCCTGACCAGTCTCGGCTCGGCGAAGCTGTATGTGGATAATCAACTGCTTGTGGACAATGAGGGGAAGGCTTTGGGAACAACGGAAAAGACGATTGCGCTCAAAGAAGGAGAGTCCCGCGAGATTCGGATCGAGTACCGCACGGACTTCCCTGTTCAGGCCAGCCATGACATGGGCGCCCAGGTTCGTTTCGGATGGAAGCCCGCAGAAGGCGCCGTGGATGCCCAAATGCAGAAGGCCGTCGAGCTTGCCAAAAAATCCGACGTAGCGGTGGTGGTGACCCGCACGTATGACAGCGAAGGGTATGTGGATCGGTCTGATCTGGAGCTGCCGAACAATCAGGAACAACTTATTCGCGAGGTAGCCAAGGCGAATCCGAAAACGATCGTTGTACAAATGAGCGGTCGCGCGGTCGAAACCGACTCCTGGCAGAACGAGGTGCCATCTATCGTTCAAGCCTGGTACGCAGGTCAGGAACAAGGAAATGCCGTGGCGCGCGTTCTCTTCGGCGACGTGAATCCGTCGGGCAAGCTGCCCGTAACGTTCCCGGCGGACGAGACGAAAACGCCGGTGTCTACCGCGAAGCAGTTTCCGGGCGTGAACGGAGTCGGCAGCTATTCCGAAGGCATCTTCGTGGGTTATAAGGGGTATGAAAAAGAGAACCTGACCCCTGCGTTTGCGTTTGGGCACGGTTTGTCTTATACGAGCTTCGATTATCGCAATTTGCATGTGAAAAATAAGGGCAAGGGTGACAAGGCAACGGTTGAGGTATCTCTAAATCTGCGCAACACGGGTAAACGCGCCGGTGCAGAAGTGGTACAGGTCTATGTCGGCCCATTGCCTGCCCGAGCGGAGACGCCAAAGAAACAACTTGCGGGCTGGGCCAAAGTCGATCTGAACGCAGGCAAGCAGCAGCGCGTTCAGATCGAGCTGGACCCATCGGCGTTGTCCTACTGGGATGAAACGTCGAACAAGTGGGTGACGCCGAAGGGTAAAGTCCCTGTTTATGTCGGCAGCGCATCGGACGATATCCGCCTGACAGGCAGCGTGAATATCGGAAATGCTTCCGGCAAATAATCAGTGTTACGAATATGGAAATCAATGAAGTCGCGGCCGCCTGGTTGCGGCTTTTTCCACCCTTGGGAATCCGGGCGGAACGTATGGAAGGAGGGAGCAGCGATGTATCGGCGAACGAGAACTTGGATGGTAAGGGGTGGCATCGGTCTGTTGGTGGCGGGGTGCGCCGTTTGGCTGATGTGGGCATTCAGCCCTGCAGCCGTTCAGCCGCCTGCGCCGATGCCTTTGCCCGAAAAGAAAAAGATGACGGAGGCAGAGGTATGGCTGACGACAGGGGATCAGAGTCAGCTGCTGGCAAGGCAAGAGCCTCGGTCGTGGAAGCCCGTTGGGCCTGACGATGAGAAGAAACGCCAAAACGTCGCGTCCATTCGAGTAAATGCCGGGCAAGCTCATCAGAAGATGGAGGGGTTCGGCGCAGCCATGACGGGGTCATCCGTTTACCTGATCAACAGCCTTCCCCAAGAGCAGCGGGAAATGTTGCTGCACGAGCTGTTTACCGCAGAGGGATTGAATCTCAATATGGTACGGCATACGATCGGTGCATCGGATTATTCCGTGAATGCATCCGGAGAACCTTCAAGCTATACGTATGATGACGTCGAAGAAGGAACGGATTACGCCCTCGAACATTTTTCGATCGAACAAGATGAGGGAGTCGTAGCCATGCTGGAGGATGTCGTTCGGGTCAAGCCGGATGTGAAGGTCATGGGTACGCCCTGGACTGCGCCGGCCTGGATGAAATACGGCGAGCGGACGCATAACGGCTGGTACCTCAACTATAATGATCCTGGGGTGTATGCGGCTTATGCAGCATATTTCGTAAAATACATTCAGGCCTACCAGGCCAGAGGGGTGCCGATTCACAGCATCACGGTACAAAACGAACCGGAATTCACGTCGCCGAACTACCCCAGCATGAGCATGGGGGCAGCGGAGCAGGCGATGTTCATCCGGGATTATCTAGGTCCTGCCTTCATGGAGGCCGGGCTGGATACGCGCATCATAGCGTATGATCACAACTGGGACCAGGCCGTGAGGTATACGGAAGAGTTGTTTGAGGATCGCCGGACGGCAGCCTCCGTTGAAGGCTCGGCCTTCCACTGTTATGCGGGCGATCCGTCTGCAATGACTGAGGTCCATGACAGGCACCCGGACAAAATGATCTATGTGACCGAATGCAGCGGAGGCGAATGGAGCCCGGATTTCGGAACTAACCTGAGCTGGCAGATGTCCAACCTGATCATCGGTGCTGCGCGAAATTGGGCCAGCAGCGTACTGTTCTGGAATATCGCGCTTGATCCGCAAGGTGGACCGACCAATGGCGGATGCGCCAACTGTCGGGGGATGGTGACGATTGACCCGGAGAGCGGCAAGGTCGAGCGGAACGTGGAATATTACGCCATGGGGCACATCAGCCGGTATGTTCGTTCGGGAGCCGTCAGGGTGGAAACGAACCAGGAACCGGGCGTTTTGGAGAATGCGGCTTTTCGCAATCCGGACGGTTCCATGGTGCTGATCGCCAGCAATTCCGGACAGGATGCGGTGGCTTTCGAGATCGTGATGGACGACAATGCATTGCGTTACACATTGCCTCCGCAATCGGCGGCGACCTTTCGCTGGAAGGAAGCCGGGTCCGCAGCACGGTAATTCGATGGCGGCAAAAAACATAATCGTGGTCACGCGCTGCGACAACGAGATCGAAGACATTCCGTGGAAGGGATATCCTTGATATATCCGCCACGGAAGATTACGGAGGGAAGGCCAGTGGTATATGCCTTCCCGTTGCAAAGCCCCGTGCAGCCTTTCCCTCTGAAGGGATAAGCTGCACGGGGCTTTGGCTTTCTTTTCAAACATCCATTAATGTTGTTCCTCATCCAGGAAAGGTTTGTTCACCGCATAATACATAAAGCCCATCAGCAGCACTCCGCCTACCAGATTGCCGAACGTGACCGGGACCAGATTGTGGAGCACGCCCTCGAACGAGATCGTTCCCGGATGGTTCAGTACCAGCGCAATCGCAAACGTACACATATTCGCCACGCTGTGCTCATATCCCGAAATAAAGAAGCAGAACACGAACAGCATCATGGCAAACATTTTGGCGCCGTTTTCCTTCATGAACATCGGGATGAAAAACGCCAGGCAAACGAGCCAGTTACACAGAATTGCCCGGAAAAAGAGCTGCATTGCCGGAGCTTCCATCTTGTGTTCGACCACGCTCAGGAGGAAGCCGTTGACCTGGGACGAATCAAACAGTCCTGTCAGGTAGATCAGCAGCGCAAACACCGCCGCACCCATCAGGTTGCCCCCGTAACTCGCCACCCACAGCTTGACCACCTCTAACCAGCGTAGTTTCTTACGCAAAGCGGCATAGGTGTAATAGAACGTGTTTCCGGTAAACAGATCCCCGCCGCCGTAGGCGATGAGAATGATTGCTGCTCCAAATGTCAGTGCGGCCATCGGATAGGTCAGCGGAGATTGCTCCATATAGAAGAAATTGCCCGTCTTGAACGCCACGATGACCCCGAAGCCGATGAACATGCTGGCCAGCATGGAACGTGACAGATAACGGACCAGACTTTGTTTATATATTTTGTGCTTTTTTAATGCCAACTCTTCGACTTTGCGCAGACCTTCGGTTTCCATCATTCGCCTCCTGTACTTATGGGTAGTATTACATCTATTTACATATTTTTTGAACTTTCTATATTATAACGAAATTTATGGGAGAGGCACCTGTTACATATAAATAAAGGGTTGATTATATAGGTTCATATAATATGCGTGCAAACATTTTGCATTTATGTGCTAATTCTTAGCATCTTTTTCTTGGTTGAACAAAGTACCATGATAATCCGGATGATATCGATGATCGGTTGAACCTAAAATTTGGAGGGAGAAAGACATGAATGCGAATAAGATGCGGGTATTCTGAATGGCTGTAAATCAACGATTTAAAAAAGTATGGGGCATCGTACTCAATGAATGATAGAGCGCAAAGAGGCAGCCGCCAGGCCTGCCTCTTTGTACTATGATAGCGGAAAGGGGAACATGCAGCTTCGGAGAATTTCGGCCTTCAGTTCCTCGGATCGCTCTCGAGGAGCCAGCTCTTCCGCATAGGATCGCTCCAGTTTCTTCCGCATAAAGGTCTCGGCATGCGGGTTGGGGCGTGCGTGGAAGCTCTCCGCAAATTCCCTGTAAACGTCCGCGCTAAACGCCTTTTCCAGCACGCTATTAAGCAGAGGGCTGCCTGCATACAGCAGCGAGTCCGTTTCTTCGCACTCAAATTTCAAATACATGATGGCTTTCCGCAGGGCATTCAACTCGCCTTGGGTCAAGTATACGGGAGTGACTGCTTCTTCTCCGCCTTTGAATTGCTGTTCTGGAGCGCGATGTTTCGTTGGACGGTGGGAGCTGTCTGAACCTCGGGATTCACTCATGCATGATCACCTCCTAGAGTTTGTCGAACTTCTTGTAGAAATGCCGGTCTTCTGGTTGGTGGTGTAGCGAATCATTGGACTCGGTCATATCGGTTCGCAACTCTAAACATTAAGGTTGTGTTGGCGGAAGGATGATTGGGCGTGCGGCTAACGCTTCCTCTACGATCTGTTCCGGAGTCAATTCACGGTCGTCCCAAAATATCAGGTTACTGATCGCAGGGTGTGGGACCTGACGTTCCAGTTCTGACAGCATGTCATCCAATTCGGGTTCGGTTCCTTCCGCATGCATCAATTTGCGTACCAATTCTACCAAATGGGTTCTATCGTTCATGGTGGGAACCTCCTTGTCCTGTTCCAAAATGCTCTAGCTATGTCAGTTGAACCAATGATTCTGCACGGAGTCACTACGTGGTCAGAACCATCTTCCGATTGCTGTTAAGCAACGGGAGCAAGAGTCATTGTCTATGATCATCAGTCGATCCGGATGGCGATATTGCCGAACTGTTCGCCTTGGGCTATTCGTTCAAAAGCGCTGCGGGTGTTCTCCAGCGAATATGCGCGATCAATGACAGGACGAATATGATGCCGGCCGATATACTCCAGCATGTGTACATACTCTTCGCGGCTGCCCATAGAGGTGCCCAGCAGGCTCACTTGCGGGAAAAAGATGGCACGGATCGGCACCTTCAGCTCATCGCCGGAGCTTGCTCCATACATGACGATTCGTCCGCCGGGGCGCAGCATTTCGAAATAACGGGAGAAGAGGCTCTGTCCGATGCTGTCCATAACGAGGTCGACGGGTCCAAGCGCATTTTCTTTCTGCCAATCTCCGTGGCTGTCAAAGGCCTGGTTCGCGCCAAGGCGCAGCGCTTCCGCACGTTTGGCTTCGCTGCGGGACGTCACCGTCACGCAGGCTCCGGCGGCCTTGGCCAGCAGCAGCGCCGAAGTGGCCACTCCGCCGCCGATGCCCGGAATGAGCACATGCTCGCCGGCAAGCAGGTTTCCGCGTGTGAACAGAGCGCGGTAGGCGGTCAACGTCGACAGCGATAATACGCCGGCCTCTTCCCAGCTAAGCATAACGGGTTTGGGCAGCGCATTGTCGGCAGGCAGCGTAATGCATTCGGCCAGCGTGCCGTGATCGGGCCCGCCCACAATGCCAGGCACGGCAGGCACATCGGCGGCGTGGTTCCAGCCCAACGTAGGGTGGATGATGACTTCGTCGCCTTTACGGAATGCATCTACGCCTTCCCCGATTTCTTCTATTATACCAGCTCCGTCCGACCCCGGAATGAGCGGTGAGTCCTGTGCGGTGCGATCGTTCATGATGAACAAGTCGCGATGGTTGATGCCCGCAGCCTTCAGACGAATTCGTACTTCTCCGTAACCAGGCGCTTTCGCAGGAGCTTCACTCGTATATTGCAGTCCTTCAAGGCCGTTTTTTCCTGTGTGATACATAGCTTTCATGGTCGTTCATCCTCCAGTGCATGTTCATTCGTCTAGCCCGTGATTGAAACTGAGGCTCATTGTACAGCCGACTGGCTTTGGCGTAAAATGAACAGAAACGAACGCAGATATCAAAAATGTTCATAGCAGATACCGGCGTGATTGTAGAAAGAAGGTGAACGCGCTTGGATGCCGGCGATTTGAACATTTTCCGGACGGTTGCCCGTGAAGGAAGCATCAGCAAGGCCGCGAAAACCTTGAACTATGTGCAATCCAATGTCACGGCGCGCATTCGGCAGCTGGAACAGCAGCTTCAGGTGCCCCTGTTTCATCGCACCAATCGGGGGATGACGCTAACGTCGGCCGGGGAAAATTTGCTGGGTTATGCGGATAAAATATTGCACCTGCTCGACGAAGCCGAAGAGGCTGCACGGGCGGGGACGACTCCAGCAGGACCGTTGCGGCTGGGTGCGATCGAGGCAGGCGCTTCCTCGTTTCTGACGCCGTTCATGGCGGAATACCAGGCGAGGTATCCGGACGTGCAGCTTTCCCTGATCACGGGCGGAACCCATGAACTGGCGCAAAAAGTCATTCGCCACGAACTCCATGGTGCCCTCGTATATGGGCCGATGGTTCATCCGGAGCTTGAGTACGTCAAGCTGTATGACGATGAACTGGTTCTGGTCGCCGGGAGGAACATGCATGAATCGAACGGGCTGCCGGAGCTGCTGCATAAACCGATGCTTTTTTTCGAAGTAGGGTGCACGCATCGGACGCAGGCAGAGGCTTTTCTAAAGGAACATGGGGTTGAAGCGCCGAACATAACGTCTTACGGCACGCTCGATACGATTCTGAATGGAGTGTCGGCAGGCTTGGGCTTAACCCTTTTGCCGAGATGTTCCGTAATACGTGCTGAAGAACGGGGTGAACTTGTTACGGTCACATTGCCGGAACGTTATCGCTGGTTGGAAGCAGGGTTCGTCGTGTCGACGGGAGAGCGCCGGGCAGGGGCGTTAGGGGCATTAGTTCGCATGTTGAGCCCACAACAGGAGGAGAAAAGGAGCGAAGAATCATGAGCAGTGAAACGTTGACGCTTGCGGACGCGTTCCGGCAGGCAGAATTCACGGTAGGCGGGAACGGACCGCGCAAAATCAAAGTGCTTCAGGAAGCGATATTACATCTGGATGGAGAAATGGACAGCGATCATTACGGCCGCGGCGAAACGATCGAGCAGTTTCAGCGGCAAATGGCCGAGGTGCTGGGCAAAGAAGCGGCCGTCTTCTTTCCGAGCGGCACGATGGCCCAACAGATTGCTCTCCGCATTTGGTGCGACCGCAAGGGCGTAAAACGGGTAGCGTACCATCCGCTGAGCCATTTGGAAATCCATGAAGAAGATGGATTGAAAGAATTGCATCAAATCGAAACCGTTCTGCTTGCGGACAAGGATCAGCTGATCCGGCTGGAAGACGTAACGGGCATGAACGAGGAGATTTCCTGTCTCCTGCTGGAGCTTCCCCAACGCGAGATCGGCGGGCAGCTTCCGCCATTTGAGGAATTGGAGGCGATCTCGGCGTACTGCCGGGAGCGCGGAATCAAGCTGCATCTGGACGGGGCGCGCCTGTTCGAGATCACGCCATACTATCAAAAGACGCCGGCCGAGATTTGCAGTCTATTTGATACGGTATATGTGTCCTTTTATAAAGGGATCGGAGGAATCGCAGGAGCGATTCTGGCCGGGGAAGCTGACGTGATGCAGGAGTCCAAAGTATGGAAAAGGCGTCATGGCGGGGATTTGATCGGCCTGTATCCTTACATCTTAAGCTCGCAATATTACTACAACAAACGTATTGGCAAAATGGGGCTCTATTACGAGCAGGCCAAAGAACTCGCCGCCCTGTTGAACGAATGCCACGACATCCGCACGCTGCCTGAGGTACCTGTATCGAACATGTTCCACGTGCATTTTGCATATCCCCCCGCCGAGGTCGAACCTGTTCTGGCCGAAATGTACCAGCGATTCGGGATCGGCATGACGCCGTATTTGAATAGGACGGACAGCGGATGTGTTTTCGAATGTTCGATCGGGGACCAGTACGAGACGGTTCCGCAGGACACCTTGCGTGCGGCGTTGAAATGGCTGGATGCGGAGCTGGAATTAAAACACACGATCTGATCAAAGAACCTATCCGTGTAACGGGTAGGTTTTTTTACATTGGGCGTGCCCAGCTAAGCACGCATCTTCTAGCCGGTGAAAGTCCGGTCGCAGGAGGGGCCAAGCCCCTGCGTAGCTAGGATACTTGCGTATAGCGAAATCTGTGCGCAAAAGCGTATCGACGAAAGTACCTGTCAGAGACAGGGCGAGCAACAAGCCAGGCTGTAACATGAAGTGAATCCTGCCGCGTCGTTAAAAAGGCCTCGCAAGAGGGACAAGAGGAAGCCGAGTCTCGCGAATGTGGACGAAGGCCATGGAAGCTGCAAAGAACTTGGAACAACAGCGAAGAATCCTCCGGCGTATAGGGAGCAGCATGGAATGAAAGAGGATGCAGTGAACTGGGGAGACCCTCCCCCACACGGAATTTTTTTTAGGAATTCGTAAAGAGACATTCTATAAGTCTAAAAGACGAAGTGAAACGTCTGTGGGAAGGGAGTCCGAGGGGCTCATAGTACCGAAGAACCCAAGGACAACATAACCTTGGGGAGGGAAGGAGCCCTGCTTTGTTTATGCTTTTGGAGGAGGTACGAGTGAGTGAATGCCAGACGGCTAACAACACCAAAGGAAAAAGTTCAACAACTCCAAGAAAAGCTAGGTCATGTGGCCAAGAAGAACAACAAGCGTAAATTCCATGCTTTGTACGACAAAGTCTACCGGTGGGATGTCTTGCAGGAAGCCTGGAGACGAGTGAAAGCGAACAAAGGAGCGGCAGGTGTAGATGCTGTGACGCTGGCTGACATAGAGGAACAAGGAGAACTGACTTTCCTCAAGGACTGCGAAGGAGCGTTGAAAGAAGGCAACTACCATCCACAGCCTGTACGGCGGCACTACATCCCAAAGAAAGATGGGAAGCAAAGACCGCTGGGCATACCCACCGTGCGCGATAGAGTCATCCAGATGGCAACGAAACTCGTGATCGAACCTATCTTTGAAGCAGATTTTGAGGATGTATCTTATGGATTTCGTCCGAAACGAAGTGCGAAAGGAGCGCTGGAACGAATTCGGAAAGCCTGCAACCGCAAAGGGAATTGGGTAGTCGACGTCGATATCCAAGGTTACTTCGATAACATGAATCAAGAGAAGCTCATGAAATTGGTACAAATGCGTATCAATGACAGGAGGATCTTGAAGTTAATCCGGAAGTGGCTTGAAGCGGGAATCATGGAAGAAGGAAACGTACGGCGTTCTGATTTAGGAACACCGCAAGGTGGTGTCATATCTCCACTGCTCGCGAATATCTATCTGAACTACTTTGACCGATTGTGGGAGAAACACGGAAGTGGAGTGGGAGAACTGACAAGATATGCAGACGATTTTGTGGTGGTTTGCAAAACCAAAAAGGACGCGGAGCATGCGTATGAACTTATACGCAGAATCATGGAACGTCTAGAGCTAACCCTGCATCCGACCAAAACCCGCATTGTAGGCTTATGGACGGGAAACGAAGGATTCGACTTTTTAGGGATGCACCACCGAAAAACGAAAGCAGAAACGTCGCAAGGGAAGGTATATTACACCACGCAGCAATGGTTAACCAAAAAGGCAGAAGAACGTATTCGTGGAGTCGTTAAAGAGCGATTATCCCCGCCAAGTATGCGATCCAGATCGTTTGCAGAACATGTGAAATGGCTCAATCTGAAGATTCAAGGGTGGAGAAATTATTATTACACAAGCTACAGCCAGAAGAGACTAGCAAAGCTGGATTGGTATATTTTGCAACGGTTAACCCGGTGGTACGCGAAGAAGAGACAACGCAGAAAATGGATGGGTTCAGTAGCTGAGGTTAAAAATATCGCCGCCCAATATGGACTAAAAACGCTGTTGTAATTTGCATGCCCATGAACGAAGAACATCGGAAAGCCGTATGAGGGAAAACCTCACGTACGGTTTGATGAGGAGGGGCTGGGTTTTGCCCAGCCTTTTACTCTAGAAATTGTCATTCCCGCCGAAGATGCACAATTGAGCACAAAAAACCATGTTGCATTCTATGAAAACAGGTCATAGGAATCATGGAAGCCAAAGATTAGTAATGTAAAATACATATTATAAAGGTAATAAATACCATAAAGAAAGCGGGATTAAGGAGTGAAGTGATCCGTTACAAATTTGAATAGGGAAAGGATGAAAATGATGTTTACAAGACGTAAATTTGCATTAACCGTAATGTCTCTGGCCTTATCCGCAACGATGCTTGGAGGTGGGGCCTGGGGGCAAGCTCCGCAGGCAATGGCTGCATCTGACCCGGGGATTGCCGTCAACGCGGTTTTAACGGACATGCCAGCCGAATTGAAATCGTCCATTGAATGGGTGTATACGAATCGCATGCTCAAGGAAAACTCCGTCGGTCGAAAAAACTTGATCTATGACCAGATTTTCGCCGGGAAAGGAACGCTCAACTACGTCGTTCGCTGGCAATCGGCCAAAAACCTCACCTTGCAGCAGCGAAAAGACATCGAACGGATGCTTGGCCGCCAGATCAACAATTGGACCAAACACTTGCAGGGATACGATGGCTGGCCCTATGGAGAGATTGCTGTGAAAGTCGTCGGTTGGGCGGTCGCGAATCCAGCGCAGATTTTGGACAAACAATCCGGCGAGATCGTGTACACTACAACCACGGTAGACGAACTAAGCAAGTCCGATCCGCGAATTCCGGCGGCATTGCCGCATGCACCGAATGAATTGTCACGCTTCGAGCATTTCTCGAATCCGAATTATGCATATCCCGGCGGGCTGGACAAGCGTTTTGACATGTATTTGTGGGCAACGTCCAATTTCGGCGGTGGTGCCGGCGGTGACTGGGGGCAGCGCATGTCTGACGATTATATTCTAAGCACGGTCAACCAGAACGAGATTCAAATTACCGAACACGAGATCGGGCACGGTTTCGGCATGCCTGATTTCTACGAGCCGCAGGACCGCCCGCCAGGAGGTTTCCCGGTGCCAACCATCATGTGGGCAGGCAACTCTCCCACGATTACGAATTGGGATGTCTGGCTGTTGAGGTATACATGGAGTCAACTTAAAAAGGATACGTCGCGGTTCCCGCTGGTGCCGGCGGGAAATGAGCCTGTCAACGTGGCGAGCAATGCCAAGGTGTCTGCGTCTTATGTTTCACCCTGGGAAACGGTTGCAGCCCTAAATGATGGATATGATCCCTTGCATTCGAATGACCGGGCACATCCGGTATACGGCAACTGGCCGGAAACGGGTACGCAATGGGTGCAATACGATCTGGACCGTACGTATACCCTCAGCCGAAGTGATGTGTATTGGTTCAAGGATCATGGCGGCATCGATGTGCCTCGTTCGTACAGTATCCAATATTGGGACGGGAACGTATGGCGCGACGTGCAAAATGCCCAAGGATTGGGTACGAATGCGGATGCATACAACACAACGACGTTTAGTCCAGTGAGCACGACGAAGATCAGGCTTCAAATCTCGGCGAACGCTCCGGCTTCTACCGGTATTTTGGAGTGGAAGGTCCTGGGGACGGCCCAATAATGCAATCCTGAATGATATGATTGGATAAGCCGAAGAGCGGCTGTGCAGTAACGGTTGCGTGCTGTGCAGCCGTTTTTTGCAGGGAAACCACCATTTTTGAAAATCCACGAATCAGGCAGCTAGTTCCGCTGCTCCTGAATGTATTTTCGATATAGTGCAGGCGTGATTTCTTCGTATTTTTTGAATGTTTTGATAAAATACCCGGATTCGTTGAATCCCAATTCGTCGCTGATTTGGGCGATTGGCATGTCGGTGACCTCAAGCAGCTGTTTGGCCCAATTGATTTTGAGGCGCGCAGCGTAGCTGCTGAAATTTTCGCCAGTTTCCTTGGCGAACAGTCGGCTGAAATAGCTTGGGCTCAGATGACAGAGCTCGGCTGCTTTTTTGAGCGTCAGTTGTTCACTTTTGTGGCTGTGCATGAAGTCCAGCGCCGGTTGGAGCGCCGGGCTCGCAATGTCTGCTTCTTTGGGACTGCTGCTGAGGTAAGCATTAGCGATGGCGTTGGTCATTTCCCGTTTGATCGATTCGATGTTCCGAATGGAGTAGCCGGGCAAAATGGTGGATAGGCTCAGCGACTCCTGTGTTCCGGAAGCGGAGGCTTTTTCGAACATTTCAACCAGCAGGTTTTTGTTCAGGGCTTCCTCCACGATGTAATTGCATAAGAGAGACAGCATGTTGGAAATTTTGACGACCTCTTCGTAGGTCATGACCGGCAGCTGATCGTATTGTTCGCTTAATTCCGCGAGTTTGCGTTCATGCAGCCCGGGGTTCTGGGGGGAGACGATTTGTTCCAGGTCACGTGCGCTCTCGGGATTGGACAGCTTCACCTGTCCAGCCATGACCGCGCCGATGTATTTGCCATCAATCGTAATCGGAATCGCAATGTCGATGATATTGAAATGGCATGAATAGACGTAAGGCTCGTTCAACCGCACTGCTTCCAGGCCGCCGCGCGAGTCGCATTTTTGGCAGTAGGGCAGCAGTTCGGGATCTTGGCGTACGCTCTGGCAGAACGATTGGCAGCTGCTGTGGCCTGTAACGGGATTGCCTTTGTAGTCCACGGTCAGGATGGCCAGCTTGGTGACGGTGGCGAGCGAGTCCTGCAATCGCTTCCACTTATCGAGGTCGAGTATTTTGTTAATGTGCAAGTATTCCTTAATCATGGCGGCATGCCTCCATCGTTCACAGATTAACCGAGCCTTGGGCTGAATTCATATTAAAAAACAACTGAAAGGGTAATGTATATTAGGCGCCTTTTGTAATGAACACGCTCGAGGCAAAGATACACCTTCGCATGACAATAACATACCATCTTTCCGGCAGAAAGCAAAAAATTACGATTGCAAATTATAATTATTTGTTATCAAATTCCACTGTCAGTGCGATGCCCCTGTTATATATTGATAGTACAAGCCGGTCATTCAAATTTAAAATGGTATAACGTTCATGCGATGAAATATCAGCCATTCGAGTTATCCATAGGAGGTTTTTCGTGATGAGAAAAGCATTTATCAGCCCGACCAAATACGTGCAAGGTGAAGATGAGCTGTTGAACTTGGGGTATTTCGTGAAATCCTTTGGCGACTCCGCCTTGTTAATCGGTCATCCCGACGATGTCGCGCGCGTAAAGGAAAAATTGGATGCCACGGCAGCCAAGTTCGATATTACTTTTGTTGAAAGCGGTTTTAAAGGGGAGTGTTCCCGTCAAGAGGTGGCTCGGTTGCAGGACATCGCTCGTGAGCAAAAATGTACCTGCACGATCGGCCTCGGCGGAGGCAAAGCGATCGATGCGGCCAAATGCGTGGCTGAAGGCGAAGCCTTGATCATCTGTCCGACGATTGCGGCCACGGATGCGCCAACGAGCCATTCTGCCGTATTGTACACGCCGGATGGCGCGTTCGACGATTACGCGTATTTCAAACAAAGCCCAAGCGTGGTGTTGGTGGACACAACCGTCATCGCCAATGCGCCGACGCGATTCCTCGTTTCCGGCATGGGCGACGCGCTGTCCACGTACTTTGAAGCGAGAGCTACGGCGAAATCCTATTCACGCGTCAATGCCAGCTTGCCGATGGGCGCACGCGAAGGACTGACGCCGCCTGCATTCGGTACCAACGCAGCGCTGGCGCTGGCGAAGCTGTGCTACGAAATGCTTCTTCGCGATGGGGTAAAAGCGAAGGCCGCCTCTGACAGCAACATGGTTACTCAGGCGCTGGAGAACATCGTGGAAACGAACATTTTGCTGTCCGGGCTCGGATTCGAGAGCGGCGGCTTGGCTGCGGCCCATGCGATCCACGACGGATTAACCATTCTGGAGGGCACGCATCATTATTTTCACGGCGAAAAAGTGGCCTTCGGCACGATCGCGCAGCTCGTATTGGAAAACGCGCCGACCGAGGAACTGAACGAAGTACTCGACTTTTGCCTGAATGTGGGCCTGCCCGTAAGCCTGGCCGACATCGGCGTAGAGACGATTACGCAGGAAGAACTGCTGGAAGTCGCCGAGAAGGCATGCATTCCGGAAGAGTCCATCCATGCCATGCCGTTCCCGTTCACGGTGGCCGAGGTGGCCGGGGCGATTGCAACGGCGGACCGGATCGGTCGTGAATACAAAGCGCGCCGGGAGGCGAAATAAATGAAAAAAATTATCAATCAAGCCGAAAACGTCGTGCTGGAAATGTGCAGCGGGATCGCGCTGGCGCATCCGGAGCTTGAATTTTTGCCAAAGTACAAAGTGATCAAACGCAGAGAAGTTCAGGCGGACAAGGTCAGCCTGATCAGCGGCGGCGGCAGCGGTCATGAACCGGCACACGCCGGTTACGTGGGCAAGGGCATGTTGGATGCGGCCGTTTGCGGCGACGTGTTTGCCTCCCCGTCCCAGATTCAGGTGTACCAGGCGATCAAAGCGACGGCAGGCAGCAAGGGTACGCTTCTGATCATCAAAAACTACAGCGGCGACATGATGAATTTCAAAAACGCGGCCCACCTTGCCGAAGAAGACGGCATCGAAGTGCAGTACGTGAAGGTCGAGGACGACATTGCCGTACAGGATAGCTTGTACACGGTAGGACGACGCGGCGTGGCCGGCACGGTGCTCGTTCATAAAATCGCCGGGGCGGCGGCAGAATTGGGACGCAGTCTGGCCGAAGTGAAAGCGGCGGCCGAGCGCGCGGCGGCAAACGTGCGCAGCATCGGGTTTGCGTTTACGTCCTGCACGGTGCCTGCCAAAGGCACGCCGACGTTCGAGATTGCCGAGGACGAGATGGAATACGGCGTAGGCATTCACGGCGAGCCTGGCATTCGGCGCGAGAAAATCGCGACGGCGGATGAATTGGCAGGCCGAATGGTCGGCGCACTGCTGGCAGACTTGAAGCTGGATGCCGGGGAACCGGCAGAAATTGCGGTGCTCGTCAACGGTTTCGGGGCGACGCCGCTGCAGGAGCTGTACCTGCTGAACAATGCGGTGCAGCGGGAATTGGCAGGACATCCGGCGCTGAAGGTTGCAGCAGCGTTTGTGGGCAACTACATGACCAGCATCGACATGGCCGGCGCTTCCCTTACAATTCTGAAGCTGGACGAGGAGCTGAAGTCGCTGCTGTTTGAGGAGAGCGAAGCGCCTGCATTCAAGGTGTCCGGTCCTCCCGCAGCGCCGGTTGTCTATACGGACTATACGGACGTGTTGGAATCTGCTGGGGGCTCTGGTGCAGAGACTAAGGTTTCCTTTGGGGTCCAGACCTCCGATGAAGCGGCCGTGATTCGAAACGAACGTTTTACGTTGGACAACGTCGTCTATTTGATCGACAAGATGAGCGAAATCATCATTCGAAACGAAGTACCGTTCTGCGAGCTCGACTCCCATGCCGGGGACGGCGACTTTGGCATGAGCGTGGCGAAAGGCTTCCGGCAGCTCAAGCGGGAATGGAGCCATATCGTGGGGGAGGAAAAGAAGGATATCGGCTCCTTCCTGGATGCATGCTCGCTCGTCATTATGGAACACTGCGGCGGTGCTTCCGGACCGATCTGGGGATCGGCATTCCGGGCGGCAGGCAAGGCCGTGGGCGACAAACTGGAACTGAGCGTTTCCGATTTCGCTGAAATGATGCAGGCTGCGGTCAAAGGCATTCAATCCACCGGCGAACGCTCCTTCGGCCGCGGCGCGGTCGTCGGCGACAAAACGCTGATCGACGCGCTGGTGCCTTGCGCCGATGCCTGGGCGCAGAGCGCTCGGTCCGGCGATGACTTCAAGACCGCGTTTGCCAAAGGCGCGGCAGCAGCCGTGGACGGCGCGAAGAAAACGGAAGACATCGTTGCGCGCATGGGCCGTGCCGGTACCGTAGGCGACCGCAGCTTGGGCTATCCTGATGCGGGGGCGTATGCGCTCGGCGTCATTTTCACGGAACTGTCCGAGGCGCTGAAATAACGAATACAACATCGGTACGTTGTTAACGAAACCGGATAAGACCGTTCTGCATATGGGCATGCAGAGCGGTCTTTTGCCGTCTTTTTCTCCTGAAATTGGCATGAGGGAATGCAATAGTGTAATCTTAGTTTAATGTAATTAAGCGAAGGATATTACGCAACATACACATATAGCCCACGTTGAACGAGAAGGGACAGAAGAGACGATGACGCACAAATTATATTATGACTCTGCATACACACGGGAGTGGCATACGCGCATTACCGGCAAAATGGACAAAGAGGACGGAACCTACGTGACGCTGGCCGAGACGGCGTTTTATCCGCACGGTGGCGGTCAGCCTTGCGATCTGGGACAAATCGGCGGAGTTGACGTCCTGGACGTCATTTCCGAAGGGGATGAGGTTTGGCACAAGGTGGAGCGTGCACCTGAGCAAGAGGAAGTGGATTGCCGGATCGATTGGGAGCGCCGGTTCGATCATATGCAGCATCATACCGGTCAGCATCTGTTGTCTGCCGTTACGTTGAAGCTGGCGGACGCAATGACGCTCAGCTTCCATCTCGGTACGGACTATGCCACGATCGACGTCGCTTCGGCTGAACTGGGAACCGAGCAGATTGCCGCCATCGAGCTCGAGGCCAATACGCAAATTTACCGCAATGCCCGCATCGCCGCTTCGTGGGTTACGGCAGAGGAAGCGGCGAGATTGCCGCTCGTCAAACAACCGTCGGTGACGGAGAACATTCGCATCGTGGAGATGGAGGGTGTGGAATACAATGCCTGCGGCGGAACGCATGTCGCATCCACGGGCGAGATCGGCATCATCAAAATTTTGAAAACAGAGCGCGTGAAGGGCAGTACCCGCATCTATTTCAAATGTGGCTTCCGGGCGCTCGAAGAATTCGGCGCCGTGCAGCGCGTAACCCAAGCGATCTCCGCGAAGCTGAAGACGGGCAGGGACGAGCTGCTGGAACGTTTGGACAAGCTGGAAGCGGAGCAGAAGCAGCTTCAGGCCGAAATATCCGCGGTCAAAGCCGCGAATGATACATATTTTGCCCAGGAACTGCTCGCACAGCGTCAAGGGTTGGTCATCGCGCAAGTGTTTGAGGACAAATCCGTCAAAGACATGCAAAGCCTGGCGACCAAGCTGACCGCCGAGCATGAAGGCATCGTGCTGTTTGTTTCGCGTTCCGAGGCCAAGGTCGTGCTCGCGCAGAAGGGTCAGCCGCATTGGGCGTGCGGAGCCTTTTTCAAAGGCAACCTGGGTGCGTATCAGGGCAAGGGCGGCGGCAGTGACAGCATAGCTCAGGCGGGATTCCCAAGCGTCGATGAGGCGCTTGCCTTCTTTGAATTCACCCGGGACCAATTGGGGCACCATTGAGGCATAAAGGGTATCGGTATCGGGCAATAAACAGCATGACAACTCGGGCACGCCACTTCGTGGCGTGTTTTTTATGCATCCATGGCTAGCAAGAATACTTCATCCTTCCCTCCGAGGCGTATGGTATACTCGTCCCTAGAAGATTTTACCTCAAGGAGGGTGATCCCATGGCGGAACGAATTCCGTGCGCAAGGGAAGGATGCGGCAATACCGTTTTACCGGCCACGGCGGCCAAAACCGGCGGCATTTGCATGCCGTGCAAGCAGGAGATTGAGCGGGAGGAACGTCGCAGGTACATCGAAGCAAATCGCCGGGACGTGAACCTGTACGAAGGTATTTCGGATCCGGTGGAGATTCTGAGCATCATGCATACCGATCAGCCTCGCGATCCGTTGATTCATTACCTCCCTTATGAACGTTCGAAAGAGCAGGTATATCTGTCATTGTCGGAACAAGAGCAGCTTCGCATGGCTGACCTTGCAATGGAGATGATCCGGGACGGCGATGAGGATACGGGGACGGAAATCCTGACGCTGCTATCGGGATATCACGATCTGCCCCTTACGGCATATTTGCCGGAATTGCTGGAATATGAAGTATATTATCCGGCCATGTTGTTCCGAAGCGCGTCACCTTCGCTGCGGGATCGGCTGTTGCGAGAGGTCGAGACGGACGACGAGCACCGCAATCATTTGCTGCTGATGCTGGCTTATATCGGGGATGAGCGGGTTGTGCGGCAGTTCCGGGAATGGAGACAGTCGCCGCCGGCGTGGAGAGATCGGCTGCATGTGCCTCCGGAGCATTATGCGATGGAAGGGGGCTGGGAGCTGACGGCCGAAGGAACGCGCAGAGATTTGTTTATCCAGCCGAGTTATGCTTTGTTTCGTGTACGGGAGCAGGAGAACGCGGCTGCTTTCGAACACGGCGACCCTGTGCGGATGTTGGCGGTTAACTCGGCATGCTGTCCGTGGTGTAACGGGCCGTTAACCACGTTGATCGACCTGGATGCGGGGCACCCGGCATTGGCCGGTCTTTCCTGGAAGGCGGATCGGTTTGCTGCTCGGACCTGTGTCGTTTGCAGTTGTTATGGAACAGTGTATATGGAGATCGACGAACAAGGTGAGCCGGTCTGGAGCGAACATAATGTGATGCCGTACAGAGCGGGAGAGATGGACACGGATGATTATGATGGTTCATTTACTGCGGTAACGGACCAATTCCGAATCGCGCGGGAGCCCCGGCATCCGTTTCATGGCAGCGAGTGGGCGATGGAACCTTCCTTGTCCCAGATCGGCGGCCATCCCGGCTGGGTACAGGACGCGGAATACCCGAATTGTCCCTGCTGCTCAGCTCGGATGAAGGCAGTCGGCCAGCTTGATTGGGGAATGGTCGAGGAGTACGGTGAAGGCATGTACTACATATTTGCCTGCGAGCCATGCGGAATGACGGCTGTATCGTATCAGCAGAGTTAATTTGCGCGAATTTGGGAACATCAGCCTTTCAATGATGGGAGAGGACGAGCTTAACATGAAGGTGGAAGTATATACGTTAAATGCGTTTGCAAAAGGGGAGCGTGGCGGGAACCCGGCTGGCGTGGTGTTGGATGCTGCTGCGCTGGATGCTGCCGAAATGCAGCTCATTGCAAAGGAAGTGGGTTTCTCGGAGACGGCTTTTATGGAGGAATCTACGGTTGCGGATTACAAAATCCGTTACTTCACGCCCACGAACGAGGTCGATCTGTGCGGACATGCCACGATTGCCGCATTTGGACTGCTGCACTCGCTGGGTTTGGCAGAGGCGGAAACCTCCTGCACCATAGAAACGAAAGCCGGAGTTTTGGATGTCGATATCGGCGTCGATGGCCTCGTCTATTTGTCACAGGCTTTGCCGCAATTTTTTGAAAAGATATCCGCTGAGGAAATCGCCCCATCTTTGGGGGTGGATGCCGACGATTTGGAAGCAGGGCTGCCCATCCAGATTGTTTCGACGGGGCTGCGGGACATTTTGATTCCGATTCGCAGCAGGACACTCTTGAATAAGGTGCAGCCGGATTTGGACGCCATAACCGCCATTAGCCAAAAATACGATGTGGTCGGCTATCATCTGTTCGCGTTGGATACTCCAGACGATGCAGTCGCGGAATGCCGAAATTTTGCGCCGCTTTACGATATTCCCGAGGAGAGCGCGACAGGAACCTCCAACGGTGCACTGCTCTGCTATTTGTATAAATATGGTCAACGATCTTTGCGGAAAGCGGAGGATGTCACCTTCAGGCAAGGGTATTCCATGGATTGTTCTTCCGAAATCAAGGCCGGATTGCGTCTGAGCCAGGATGGGGAGATTAGTCAGGTTCGGGTTGGCGGTACAGTGTCCGGCATTGAACGAAGACATATCATCATATAAGCGGTTTGCAGACGATTTTTTGGGAAAGTTAGTCCGAGGCTGTTAGGGTTAAATTATAGTAAAATGGACAGGAGAAATAATATCTCCTATCCACTCATTGCAACAAAAATAGATAATGAACATGGTAGGCTAAAGGTTTAAACTATTAAAACAATTAAATACCTTTATAAATGTACCCGTTCCCTGATACGCTGTACCCACTATGATTGAATACATGTATATGGTATGTACCTTTTGGTACCCTTATTTTAGTTTTAGTATTGGTGTCTGTATGATTTCCGAAAATGTAGCCCTCGCTCACTTTTGCACCAGTATTTGGATTTGCGAAAATATAGGATACCGTTGGGCTACGAACGAGTTGTAGACTATCGGCCCATTGAACTGCTGTGACATCGTAATATCCATCTTCGGATACTGTGATAGTTTGTCCTGTGTTATAGAGCCCGTTTTTTTCTAAAGATTCGAATTGCCATACTGCAAGTGGTCCAGCCAATGTTGTAAATTCAACGGATGATGTTTGATTTGTATTCGCTGTCTGGCTGCCATCAAGGGTAACTAAGTTACTCAATAACTCGGCAGCTTCTTCATCCGTAAGGATTACTTTACTGTGTGTTTCAGAATAAACTTCATTCGACTCTAAAGCAAAAGCACTTGTACTAAAGGAGAAAACTAGGACAACGGTAAGAAAGAATTTAGAAATAAAACCCATTTTCTTCAAAAAATTACCTCCTAAGTATATAGTTTTAAATACCTTTTTCTATTATACCTAAATTATGGATTAATAGTCAAATAAAAAATATATAGTTAAGTTAAGAGATATAACTGAATAAAATGGAACCATTCCGTTCGGTGAGGCATAGGTTCCATATTCCATTATCTTCAGATTACCTGATTTCTCGGTTAGTTTGGGCTGGCTTGCGGATTCTCAGGGACTGATCCTATCCTCAACTTTAGTCAAAATAAAACTGATTATTGTCATGAACGGACATGAAATCAAACTCAGCAGTAATTCACGACAGTGTTACCTGATGAGTTGTGATAAAACCTGACATGGTAGTAAAATAGGAGAAAGTTGAAATTTGAACATCCGCATTTTCGGCAATGGTTGCAGGGTATTCGGGTGGTATCATACGTTGGCAGGAGTGGTCGGATTGGAGATTCGGGTAGACGATTTAAGCGGAAATCAAGTTAAAGCATTGATCGCGGAGCATTTGGCAGGCATGTTTGCCGATTCGCCGCCGGAAAGCGTGCATGCGCTGGATCTGGAAGGATTGAAAAGGCCGGAGGTAACGTTCTGGTGCGCATGGGAAGGCGAAGAACTGATGGGCTGCGGTGCGATGAAGGAGCTGGATTCGCAGCACGGCGAACTGAAATCGATGCGTACGGCAGCGGCGCATTTGCGCAAAGGCGTGGCAAGGAACATCCTTGCCCACATTATCGAGGTGGCGAAAGAGCGGGGTTACAAGCGCCTCAGCCTGGAGACAGGATCGATGGATTCTTTCATTCCCGCACGGAAGCTGTATGAGGATTTCGGTTTCAGTTACTGCGGACCTTTCGCCGATTATGCGCCGGACCCGAACAGTGCCTTTATGACGAAAGAATTATAGACGGAGATGGAATAGACCGATCCGGAATGTGTTAAAACAAAAACGAATAGGCATTAAATGCGAATAAATGGGAGCTTTGCAATAATGCAGGGCTTTTTTTCATCTTTCCAATCGATCCTCCTTGACGTCTCAATGTGGGTGGTTTTGGATATAAAAAACTTACGTGCTGAGTCATGAATAATCGGGTATACTGGACATTATGTTGTTTAGCGCTTGAACGCCAAGAAGCTATGCAGACAGACGTTTTACTCGGGAGGACTTCAATTCAATGGCTCAGACAGAAGGAACATTGCAAAAAAAGCTTAAGGCAAGGCATATCAGCCTGATGGCCATGGGCGGCGTCATCGGAACGGGCATATTCAAAGGCAGCAGCGAAACGATCGGACTGGCCGGCCCCGGCGTCGTCATTACTTACATTTTCGCGGGATTGCTGTTGCTCGTGGTCATGGCCGCGATGGCCGAAATGGCCACCGTGTACAAAAACAAAAACATGAAAGACTTCATCCAGCAGGCCTTTGGCAGCAGGGTATCTTTCGTCATGGGATGGATGTATTGTTTCCTGTGGCTCTCCGTCTGCGTGATTGAGGTCATCGCGGCAGGCAGCTTCCTGCAGTACTGGTTCCCGGGGGTGCCGCTGTGGGTGCTCAGCCTGTTGTGTGCCGCGTTCATAATATCGGTCAACTTGCTCAGCGTCGGTGTCTTCGGCGAATTTGAATTTTGGCTGGCAGGGATCAAAGTAGCGATGATCATCATCTTTATCGTGCTTGGCGCGGGGTTGATCTTTGGCATCATTCCGAGCGATAATACCCCCTATCTGCAAAATTATACCCAGTCCGGCGGCTTCCTGCCGAATGGCTGGTCATCGATTTTCTCGGCGCTGCTCGTGGTCATGTTCTCTTACGGCGGTTCCGAACTGATCGGTATGACCTTGACTGAGACGGAAAATGCGGAGCGCGTGCTGCCCAAAGTGGTGGGCAACCTGATTCTGCGCATCATGCTGTTTTTCACCTTGCCGATCCTTATTATTTGCGGGCTCATTCCGTGGAATGAACTTGGACCGGAGAGCAGTCCGTTCGTGCAGGTGCTTGCGTCCACCGGGTTGCCGGGCGCGGCACACATCATGAACTTCATTCTGGTGACGGCGGTGCTGTCCGCGGCCAATTCCGGTATCTACGGAGCATCCCGTATGTTGCATTCCATGGCCGTCGGGGGAGAAGCGCCGAAGGCGTTGGCCCGCACGAATCGCAGCGGCAGCCCGATCAATACGCTGCTGTTTTGCACGGTCATTTTGCTGGCAGGCTCCTTGCTCGGACTGTTCGCCCAGGACCAGTTGTTCCGCGTGCTGCTGGCGGTGCCGGGCTTCGTCGTCATCCTGGTCTGGATCTGCATCGCGGCATCGCAGTTGAAGCTGCGCAAGCAATATCCCGTGCAGCCGACCTTCAAGCTGTGGGGATTCCCTTACATTACGGGAGCGGTGGTGCTGTGCCTTGGCGTGATCGCCATTATGTTTATTTTCGATGAGGGAAACCGGTTCAGCATCAGCATTTGTCTTGCGGTGTTGGCGGTTCTAATCCTCTGGTCACTCTTACGTTTTCGGAAAACGAAGGGACGGCAAGCGGCGTAAGCAGCGAGCTGCAATCGTTGTATGGAAAGACAAGAGGTGGTAGGCATTCTGACTTGGCGTCAGGGTGCCTTTTTGTTTTTTTGCGTGTAATGACAGTGTAGAATAGAGGGGATTAAGAGAACGTGGATGCACAATGAAAGGAAGGGAATGGGGAAAACTGATGAAAGCCATGGAGCAAATATTGCCGGATCAATGGACGGAGGAAACGTTCAATCAGATCCAGTTGGAATTGGTTCGCCACATTGAATTGGAAAATCGACTGGAGCAAGAGAACATTCATCTTGTCGCTGGCGTTGATCTTGCATATTGGGAGAGCGCAGGAACCACGCATGCCGTATGCTGCATCTGTGTCGTGGATGTTCGCACACATGCCGTGCTGGAGGTGCAATCGCTGCGGGACGAGATCAAGGTGCCTTATATTCCGGGGTATTTGTCGTTCAGGGAGCTGCCGCTGATCATGGACACCTTCAAGCAGTTGGAGCACGATCCGGACATCGTCATGTTCGACGGCAACGGATTCCTGCACCCGCGGAATATGGGCATTGCCACGCATGCCTCCTTTTATATGAACAAACCTACGATTGGCGTTGCAAAGAGTTATCTGAAAATCGGCGACACGGACTATGTAATGCCCGCGGATAAGGCGGGAGCTTACACGGATATCGTCGTTGATGGCAGAGTATACGGGCGCACGCTGCGCACGCACCAGAACGTCAAGCCCGTGTTCGTGTCCTGCGGGAACTGGATCGATCTCGATACGGCCACCGGCATGGTGCTGGGGCTGGTCAATAAAGAGAGCCGATTGCCGATCCCTGTACGGCTGGCCGATTTGGAAACGAAGAAGTGCAGGGCTGCCGTTATGCGAGAGTCGGAGGTAACGGAGTGAGTAGCTGGCAGGTGGATCTCTAACGAACATCAGCGGTCTTATTTGCGTATTAATGGGTAATATCCATGCTTCGAAGGTGGAATAGCGTTTCTCAGGTTCGTTACATTTTCAGACGTGCCAATCTGTGGTGAATAGCGTGTCTGATGTTCGTTAGAATTTATGTACAGTCCGGAGGTGCGTTCGCCGGGAATTTTCTCGAAGGGCCTGAAGGGGAGCACGTACTAGACTAATAAACCAACAGCCTCTGCAAAATTATCTGTGTTTACTTTGAAAATAGTTGATTCAGAACGAGATACATCGTTACAACGATCATAGTAACACCTTGAACAACAGTGGTGACGGTAGGTTGATTAAACTACGAATAGTTTGGGGGTATTATGAAACTTTCGGATATTAAAAATTTACCTGATGTAATGTCCAAAGAAGATTTAAACAAACACTTTGAAGCTTACTTGGATTTGGTTGAAAACGTAGAGAAATTGGACAGCATAGACGTTTTAGAAACATTATCCGAATTGGCGGATAGAAAGGTCTATACCTACGAATTGTTGGAAATTAATCTACGATCAAGAGTGGATCATATTGTGCAACAACTGTGGGATGTTTCATCTGCGGAGTTAGTTGATCATTACGCTTATGTAGTTATAAATCTAAATTTGACAAAAAGTTATGAGTTAATGAAGTCAGCTTTGAACAGGGGTCTGGACAAGCAAGTTAGGGAAATCATTGAAGAGACGATCAATGAAGTTGGAGAAGACATAGATACTCCTTATAAATCGAACTGATTCATAAGCAAATGTCAACAGTAAACGTGACTTCATATTGAGGAAAAGTTAACTCTAAAATTAATATGTTGGGATAGACGAAGTAGGAAGATTAGGATGAGCAGAACCAAGATTAGGTTCCAAGTACTGCTATATTTCGGATGTATATGGGGTGCTGAGAACTATATAAAAATACATCGTTAGTAGCTACCTATTCATTGGGGAGTTTACTATAATAAAGCTTCATTTTATTATCGAACCGTGTTCTTATGCCAATAAAATTCGGAAGTAAATATTCGTTTAACAACCAACATATTATATGAGGTACTCCATGACCACAATAAAAGTAACCCCAGAGCAACTTCTTGCCGTATCCAAACAGTTCGAAGTCGCCCAGCACCGGATTTACCAAATGAATAATAACTTGAAACAACGGTTGTTTGAAATTGAGAGAGGGTGGAATGGCAGCACAAAAGAAAGATTTTATGTTGATTTCACTCATGCACAGCAGGTTATGGATAACTTTGTCACCTTATCAATGTCAATATCGAAAGAACTCAGAGGTCATGCGGAAAAGTTCAAACTGGTCGATAGTCAAACCGTACAATCTTATGACCCGAGGTGTGCACCACCGCCGCCAGATGAATGCAGGGCTCCTGCAGTGGATACTCGTAATGTGTTCCAAAAATCGGCTGACAGTTTGGCAGAGTTGGGTCGTGCATTCATGCAATCTGCGGAAGATCGATATCAAAAACGTTATGATAGTATTGGTGGATTTTTGGATTACTGGACGTTCGGTATTCCTAGTGGACTCGTTCAAGGGTATATGGATCGTGCAGATAAAGCGTTCAATTCTCCCAATGATACAGCCAATTGGCTTACATTCGGTATTCATGGCACGATCCGGGAGGCTACCTTCCCAACCAATGCCTGGTCTAGTGAGCACTGGGCTAATATGATTGGTATGGGAGGAATGTTGGTCGGCACCGGATATGCCTCTTCTCTCATTAAGCCGCATAATCTACTGACATCATCAGGAGGCGGTGTGAAAATAAATGCCTTCAACCGTCCACCGGGTACAGGACAAATGACGGGAGGCTTTAATGGATTTCAAGATCAACGTCTTCGAGTAATAGAAAATATATCCGAGTCCAAAAAGGCGAGAGAATCCTCTAAATTTTCCGAGTTTGTGGAGAAGGAAAAAGAGTTTGGGAAAAATAATATTGAAGATGAAACGGTTGCCTATTACAGAGTTCAAGGTGGTGGAAGTGGTAGTAAAACCAGCCAATATAGAATTGTTGTACATGAAGATGGTAGTATAGAAATACCAAACAAAAAAGCTGATTTAAATGTTAGTGCTTATGACTTGGAACACGCACTTTACTACAGAGATTCCAAAAGGCCTGGTGGAGAAATAGTGGAATTCCAAGTCCCGAAATGGTTAGATGATTTTGTGAAAGAGACACTAATACCTCAAGACGGTTACAAAAATAATCCTCTTAATCAGCAAGGGACAGCGGTTAAAATAGTTGATCCTACAACGCCAGGAACAAGCTATGAGTTCCCTGTACCTTGGATGGAATGGCTAGAAGAGTATGGAGGCAGTGCTAAGAAAAGATAGAAGAATTTCATGATGTTTAAATGGAGATGAATTTGTGACCAACCAACCTGTTTATGCTGACATTATTATTGTTGGAGTTTATTATAAAAATATTTTTAATTGGTATCTAACCGATAAAGATTACTGGATTTTGGATTTAAACAAACGTAGAGAAGATTTTTTGAAGGCTGGCTATAGTTATGATTTAGATCCCATTCTAGACTTTAGATTTAACATTGAAGTTGTTAATGAGGAAACAGCAGAAGAGTTTCTGAATGCAATTGATGGATACAAGGTTAATCTAGATGACATCAGAACAATTATAGAGTCAGGGAACTACGGGGATACCATTCTATCTGTGGCTCCGTCGCTCCTCGTTCATTTTGACCATAAGAGACTAGTCTCTAATTTTCCCGAAACATTACCTTTTGAGAAATATGTCCCTAACGGTTGGTCTGGTGAGTATGCAAGTTTTGAAGATGATATTCCATCTAACGAGCGTTATTGGGTTATACAGGGTGTGGATGAAATAAAGAAACGATATCAAGTAGAGCAAAATCATTTAAAGGAGGAGGACTAACATGAGTGACAAACTAACCATAATTAGCGATAAATTTCGTAAAGGAAATACTGAGATTGAGGTAGAGGGACTTACTGTTGTGATCGATGGGACTATAAAACAAGTTTTTGATAAGATAAAAGTAGAAAAGGAATATGACAATTACACCGATATTCTTAGAGATGCGCTCATGCTTGGCCTAAATTCAATCATTAAAAAATGAACAGACTCTAACGCTTTTGGCGTTGGAGTTTTTTTGCCCAATGAGCCTGAATCGTCTATGGTGGTGTCGGATGCGGCAACGACTGCACTTGCGACCGCTGAGTCCGGCAAACATAGCATGAACCTTATGAAGAAACAGATGGAAAATATCTCGGATGTGTCGGATGGAGTAGTCTGCTGCTGTGGTGGCGCAAACCTCAGACATGCTGGAGCAGCAGACGAACGAGATGAGCGAAGCCGTGAGAAAAGTGAAGGTATAACAGGGAGCTTTGTATACACAAGATTACAGATGATCCAGCTCGATGGCCTGTCTGAAACGCCGGGCGAATCGTTCTGCGGCAGCGGCGACCTCTTTGGATTCCGTTTGCACGAAGCCGATTTGCATCTTGGGCTGTTCGATCTCGGCAATCTCGACCATTTTGACCAAACCTTCTTTCCACAGCGGATGCTGGTAAAAGGAGTAGTCGTGGCCGATTGTAGCTGCGATATTGTTTTTTAACACGGTACTGATGGCTTCGGAGTTATTGGTTTTGAACAGGATGGACAGTGGTCCGTAATCATACGTGAACTCCCGGAGAAAATCCTCGATGAAGCCGTCCCGGTACAGGGCGAGTTTATGTTCTTTCAATTGGTCAGGCGTAACGCGCGGCTGTTTGGCCAATTCGGACAGATGATGGGTGCATACGACGAGCTTGCCGGAATACATGGGCGTGAAATGCAGACCGTCGAATTCCCACAGCTGCTTGGTATAGATCGCGATAAAGCCCAGATGGGTTTTGTTGTTGCGTATATCCTCAATGATCTCCATCGACCCTTTCTCTTCAATGGCAATGCTTAGCTGCGGATGCTCCCGCTTCATCTCTGCAGCAGACTGGACAAGATAAGGCATGACACTGGGGAAAGTAGCCACATGAAGCTCTCCGGTCAGGGAGGACGATTCGGCGTTCAGCGATTTCAATTCATCGATTCGTTGCAAAATGTCTAACGCTTTGGCAATAAATTGTTTGCCTTCAGGCGTGGGGTGGGTACCTTGTCTGGAGCGTTCGAACAGGGTCATCCCCAGTTCTTTCTCCAGTCGATGAACGGATTGGCTAATCGCGGATTGCGTGACATGAAGATGCTCCGAGGCAGCGGAGAACGATTGGGTTTTGGCGATTTCGACGACATATTCAAGCTGTTCCAGATTCATGATCTCATCTCCGTTTAGTATTAATATATCTAATGTTAACATTAATATCTATAAATATGAATAATACATGAACGGCGATATAATAAAAAGACAAGCATGACATTCATTGCTATTAGGCATGTAGACAAAGGGGATGAACGTGATGAAAGCAGCGGTATGGTATGGACATAAAGACGTTCGTGTGGAAGATCGCAAGGTTCCGGTCGCTCAGGAGGGTCAGGTTAAGATAAAAGTGGAATATGCCGGCATTTGCGGCAGCGACTTGCACGCTTATCACCATGGTGTAGGGATTCAGGAGGGAGAGAATCATCCGCTCTCGGGACAGAAAGCGCCGTTGACGCTCGGGCATGAGTTTGCAGGAACCGTCAGTGAACTGGGAGAGAATGTAAGCGGTATCAGCGTAGGCGACCGGGTCGTCGTAGAACCGCTCTATCATTGCGGAAAATGTGAGTACTGTATCCAGGGACGGTATAATCAATGTACCGAATTCGGATTCGTTGGGCTGAATGGCGATGGCGGTTTTGCCGAGTATGTAGTGGTCGAAGCCTATATGGTGCATCCGTTACCGGATAACGTATCCTTTGAGGAAGGCGCGCTTGTAGAGCCGACAGCTGTAGCTTTTCACGCGGTGCGTCACAGCAAGCTGAAAGTGGGGAACAAGGTAGCGGTATACGGAGCCGGTCCGATCGGTTTATTGACCATTTTGTCGGCCAAAGCTGCCGGTGCCTCTCAAATCTATGCCGTCGATGTGTTTGAGGAACGCCTGAACCTGGCAGCCCAATTGGGAGCGATTCCGGTGAACAGCGCCAAAGTCAATGCCACGGAAGTCATCCTGCAGCAATCGGGTGGAATCGACGTTGCATATGAAGCGGCTGGCGTGCAGCCAACGATGGACAGTGCTGTAACCGTAGTCAAAAAAGGCGGGGAAGTCGTGGTCATCGCTGCGATTCCGAACCCGCTTCAAGTGAACTTCTTCGAACTGCTGGTCAAGGAAGCAAATCTGACCGCGACATTGGCGTATCGCCATATCTTTCCAGAGGTAATCTCGCTGATTGCAGAAGGAGCACTTGATGTGAAACAGGTCATCACCAAAAAGATCAAATTGGATGATATCGTGCAGGACGGCCTGGAGCTGTTGATGAGCGATAAGAGCCATGCGAAGATTTTGGTGGAGATCGGAGGCTAAGCTAAGATTTTAAAATAAAGTTGAATGATGCAAATGATGCAGCACTTCAACGAAAAGGACCGCTCGGGTGAGCGGTCTTTTTAACATGGATCCCTCACTATGAATCATAACGGTAGCAGATAGCTTTGCCTCCATTCCCCTCAGAGCTGAACTCCGCATCCTCGACAAAGCCGAAACGTTCATATAATCGGATGGCATTCACCATCTGACCGCCCGTATAGAGATAGACCGTATTTTTTCCCATGGCTTTGGCGGATTCGACGCATTTCTGGAGCAATGCCCGTGCAATCCCGTGACCCCTCCACTCCGGATCGACGCCCAGCAAACGGATAAACGGATAATCGATCGGCAATTCAAAATTCGGATAGGCTTTGTGCGCCGTTTCGAACAATTGAACCGTGCCCACAATCCGGTCTTCGATCTTGGCAATCCACAATTCCGTCAGGTACGGATTGTCCACGGACTCCCTGATATCTTTTAAGTAAGCCTCCCATCGGTCCGCTTGTTCGAACGTCTCCCGATACTCGGCGTAACTCGCCACAAGGATATGTACAATGTCGTCATGGTCAGCTTTGGTGGCAGGATGAATCGTAATGGCAGCCGTTGTCATCTTTAATCCCCCTTATCTTATGGGTTAAGTTAGAAATGTAATTATCATGCATTGTATCACAACCCATTTCATCGGATTCATTCAAATTTTCTATATGCGACTCAGTCATTTCTATAGACCAAGGCATTATCGATTGAGCTGCGTCGAGTACAAGTGATTGCGATATTCGGTCGGGGTGTTGCCCTCGTATTGCTTGAACATGCGCAGGAACAGCTTGTAATCGGAGAAGCCGCACTGTCCGGCAATTTCTTTCACGCTGGCATTGGTGTTCAGCAGTAGCTGTTTGGCTCGGCGAATCCGTTCCGTGAGAATGTAGGTTTTGAGTCCGACTCCCTTCTCGCGCTTCACCATTTTGGAGATGTAGTCCTTGTTAAAGTTAAAATTCTCCGCGATCTGGCTCACCGTAATGTTCGTATGCAGATGAATGTCGACCCACTTGCAAATATGGTCCACAATCGCATTGTGCGGGCGATAATCGGCCTGGATGTTACGCTTCAGCTCTCGGAGCAGCAAGAGGGTAGCCGCATCGGCTTCCTCCGGTGAGAAGGACGACACATGCAGCAGCTGCTTGAACAGCTGATTGGCCATGGAAGGCACCTGAATGGTGGCATGCGTCGGAAAGTGCCGGAACTCTGCCTGCACGGCATCATAGTGAACCCAGTAAAAGCTGACGGGCGCGTCGCTGATCCGGTAGCCGTAATGGGTGCGGCCAGCTCTCAGGAACAGCAGATCATTGGCACGAACGACGAACCGCTCCTCTTCTTCCGCGATGTACATCTCACCTTCCAGCATCAAAATGATCTCGTGAACAGGCATGCTGCGCCGCATATGGCTCCAATTGCCTTCGGTGATGAACTTGCCGCACAGGTAATGTTCCAGTGACTTTCGCATAGGACGGATTTATCCACCTTTTCTTGGATTATGAGTCTGATGTAATTGTATTTTATTTGATAATATGGGGACATTCAAGCCATCAGGCGAACAGTGCAGCTTCGAGCGGATGGATGATAACCACGGATTTTACCCTTTATATCACAGGAGAGCATTTATACAGCCTGAGATTACATACCGAGAAGGAGTGAGCATCATGATCGATACGAAAAAAGGATTTCTAGGTCCGGAACATGTTGACTTGTTGGATGGCATCTTTCAAACATCGCAGGAGGTCGGAGAACGGTATCTGCTGTCGCTGGACATCGACCGTTTTCTCGCTCCATGTTTCGAAGCGCACGGATTGACTGCCAAAAAAGAACGGTACGCCGGGTGGGAAGCCCGCTCCATCAGCGGCCATTCCCTTGGACACTACATGTCGGCGCTCGCCGTCACCTACCAGGCCACAGGCCATGAAACGTTAAAAGAAAGACTGGATTACGCGGTCAGCGAGCTGGCCTCCATTCAGCAGGCAACGGGCAGCGGGTACATCGGCGGTTTGTCCGAAGAAGCGTTTCGTATCGCCTTTCGGTCAGAGCACATCGGCAGCTTCAATATTGGCGAATACTGGGTGCCTTGGTACAGCGTGCACAAAATCTATCGCGGACTGATCGACGCCTACAGATTGACGGGCAATGAAGAAGCGCTGGATGTCGTCGTACGCTTCGCCGATTGGGCCGTGGCCGGCATGGAAAAGATGACGGAAGAGCAGGTGCAGCACATGCTTCAATGCGAGCACGGGGGCATGAACGAGGTGTTCGCGCAGCTGTACGGGTTTACCGGCAAACCGGAGTATTTGGAGACGGCCGAACGGTTCACCCACCAAATCATCCTGAAACCGCTCGAACGCAGAATCGACGATCTTCAAGGCAAACACGCCAACACCCAGATTCCGAAGGTCATCGGCGCAGCCGAAATCTACAATCAGGACCCGGCGCGGCAGAGTTACCGGAGAGCGGCGGAGTTTTTCTGGAGCACGACCGTCAATCATCGTTCCTACGTATTTGGCGCAACGAGCATTTCGGAGCATTACGAGGCGAAGGGCATGGAGAGCCTTGGCATCAAAACCGGGGAGAGCTGCTGCACGCACAACATGCTGCATTTGACGAAGCAGCTCTATGACTGGACGCCGGACAGCGCCTATATGGACTATTACGAAAATGCGATCTACAATCACATTCTCGGCACGCAGGACCCGGATACGGGACACAAAACGTATTTCTCCTCCACGCTCCAGGGCCATTTCAAAATTTACGGAACGCACGACACCGCTTGGTGGTGCTGTACGGGCTCGGGTATGGAGAATCCCGGCAAATACGCCGAGGCGATCTACTTTGAGGACGGCGAGGACCTGTACGTGAACCTGTACATCGCATCTCGCCTGGATTGGACTTCTCAAGGGCTGAACCTGAAGCTGGAGACCCGATTCCCTTACTCGGAAAAAGTAACCCTGACGATCACCGAGGGCAGCGCCCCGGTCAATCTCAAGCTGCGCGTCCCGGGCTGGCTGCAGGAGCCGATGACGGTGACGGTCAACGGGGACGAGGAGCAGGCCGTCTCCCGCATCGAACCCGGGTATCTCTCCGTGGAACGGACATGGTCCGCCGGAGATACCGTGACGATTGCGCTGCCGATGGCTCTGCGCAAATATACCGCACGCGACGATGCGCACAAGGTCGCGTTCCTGTACGGCCCGATCGTGCTCGCGGGCGCGCTCGGAAGCGACGGATTGCCGGAGGATACCATCATCGACGAGACGGCGCTGAATGCCAAGACGGCACCCGTGCCGGTCATCTGGACCGAGCAGGATGACGTGACCGAATGGATCAAGCCCGTGGACAAGGACCGATTGATCTTTGAACTGTCCGGCACAGTCACCTCGGACGGCCAAGCCGTGAAGCTGATTCCTTTTTACGACATCCATCATGAATTCTATACCGTATATTGGCCGTACAATGACGAAGGCGACGCGGTGGAGAAAGCGCTGAACGACATTACGATCGACCGCGTGGAGCCGGACGGCCAGCAGGACGAAATCGGTCACCGGATGGACAGCAACTGCCGCGAGACGACGTTCCAGGGATCGTTTGCGGACGGGCGCAACAAGATGGTTATGTGGCGCGAGGCCTATGGCGTGAACGACGCTTACTTCAGTTACCAGCTTGCTGTGGAGGGGACGGCACCGAACTATCTATCCGTCGCATATTGGGGCGGTGACCATTCGCCGTTCGAACGGGACGGGTCGTTGTACAAACGGGAGTTCGAAGTGCTCGTGGACGGTATTGTAGTGGGCGACCAGCGCATTCATATGAATAAAATCGGGGAAGTCTTCCACGTGGCGTATGCGATTCCGGAGGAAGCGACGTCTGGCAAAGACAACGTAACCGTCATGTTCCGGGCCAGCGGGGAGCAGGGCTGCGCGGGCAAAGTTACCGAGGTGCGCACGACGAGAAGCAAACCGCAATCGCTTTTTTAATAGGATTTGGGGATTATGATATAGGACAAAGCCGTGATAAAATGAGGGAAAAGCGGTCATAAAGGAGCTGATCTCATGGCAAAACCCGATTCCAACGGCGTATATAGCTTTCAGGATTGGCAGAGTTGGGAAGGATCATGGGAATGGATTAACGGAAGAGCATATAACATGTCGCCTGCACCAACTTCCTTGCATCAATTTGTCGTGGGAGAACTGCACTTTTCGCTGCGCACGTTTTTCCGAAACGATGCCTGCATGGTGTTTACGGCTCCCTTTGACGTCTTTCTTAGCGAGAGTGGACAATTTGATTCGCCGGATCATGTGGTGCAGCCCGATCTGTCGGTCGTGTGTTCGAAAGAGCAAATTTCCCGCCAAGGATGCAGCGGCGCTCCTTCGCTGATCATCGAAGTGTTGTCTCCATCGACGGCGCTGAAGGACTTTAATGAAAAGTTCAACTTGTACCAGAAGTACGGCGTGGGCGAATATTGGATCGTGGATCCCGGCAACCGAACCGTACATGTATATACGCTGGAAGAGGGGAGTTACCAGAGTCGCCAGTTGTATGCGGAACAGGATCTGATCCAATCCGTACTGTACCCCGGATTGAACATCCCACTCCCAAGCCTGTTCAGGCTGAACGACGAATCTTAAGACTTTCAGAACGCTTGCGAATCCATATATGCTTGCTAATGCCCTGACACTTTCGTCGGGGCATTTTTTTTGCAGGAAGATTATACAAAAAGTGACACGTCTGCATCTTTTCTGCGTATTACCCATTACATACACTTTTTCTATAGCGGATTACTATGTTTTTCCTGCCTTGTTCCGCATCCCATTCCGTTCCCGCGTATTTTTACTTGTTGTCCTCATGAAATGGAAATGGGATAAGCCACTCTCACGTATATTTTGAATAAACGCAAAAACAAGCTTCGTTTGTCAGAAAGGACCACCCCTTTATGAAAGGAGGAACCGGATGCCCATGATGAGATACATAAAAATGCTGGGGCTGATCGTTGGCCTCGCCGCACTGAACGTGCTGGTCTTTTCCCCGGGTTTGATCGGGCTTGGTTTTGACGGAGGCGCCTTTACGACCGCGCTTGCCGTAACCCTGCTCTTCGGCAGTGCAGCCGCGCTGCTGTATGGAAGCTATGCCCTGCTGTTCAGGCAGCCCGTCGCTTTGCCGGTGAAACGGATCGAAACCCACGAAGATTACGTCGAGGCGTTATCCTTTTACAGGCGAATCAAGGTGCTGCATGAAGATATAGCACTTGCCATGTCCCAGCTGAACCGGATGAAAAACAAGAAAGAAACGCTCATTAACGTATTGAACCAGCGCTTCGAACCCGGTGAACTGAGCTACCAGAAGTTTGCGGGCGTGGCTATGGAGGTTGAGAAACTGCTCTATCTGAACATCCGCAGCATCTTGAACCGGCTGAACGTGTTCGACAAAGCGGAGTATGCAAGCATGATGAAATCGAAGCCGGCCGGGATGTCCGATCAGCTTTATCAGGAGAAAGCGAAGGTTTATCAGGATTACTTGTCCTATATGAAAAGCACGCTGCACATCAACGAGGAAATTTTGTTGAAGCTTGACCAGTTGCTGCTGGAAATCTCCCGCCTGGACGGCGTGGCAGCCGAAGAGATTGAACATATGCCTTGCATGAAGGAGATCGATCAATTGATCAGGCATACCAAACTATACAGATAGTGAGGGGTTGTAGAATATGGCGAAGAAGGGGAAGTTTTGGATCACCTCCATCGTAATGCTGGTGCTGGTGTTCGGCTTGGTTTATGCAGGCATTACGCTGACGTCCAACCTGGGCAAAACGGGTTCGCAAGTGAGCACTGAAAATGCGTCGAAGCAGCTGGCCAAAATGGTTGCGGACATCCATCCGGGCACGGCAGAGCCGGTAAAAGGGCAAATCGACCTTGACCCGGTGAATGTGGCGGACGCCCTGCCGGATATCTCGAAATTTCCGATCACGGTAGAAAGCACGACCAGTGATTACGTGGAAATCTTTTCGTCTCCGGAGAAATCGGGCACCGGCGTGGACGGTTGGCTGACGGAAGTGGCCGAGGCGTTTAACCAGGCAGGCATGCAAGTGGATGGCAAACCGGTATCGGTCAAAATACGCAACATCGCTTCCGGTACGGCTGCCGATTACATCAAGTCGGGGAAATACGTGCCTGATGCCTATACGCCATCGAACGAGTTTTGGGGCGAGATGGTCGCGGCGAGCGGGGTGAACACCGATATGGTCGCCCAGCGTTTGGTCGGCAACGTGCCCGGCATCGTCATCTCGAAAGCGAAATACGATGCGCTGGTGGACACCTACGGTTCGGTAAACGTCAAAACGGTGACCGAAGCGATTGCGAACAATGAGCTTTCCATGGGATATACCGATCCATTTGCGAGTTCGACGGGGCTTAATTTTCTCGTTACGGCATTGAACACCTACGATAGCGCCGATCCGCTCGGCGAAACGGCCATTCAAGGCTTCGAGAAATTCCAAGCCAACGTGCCGTTTACCGCGTCTACCACGATCCAGATGCGGGAAGCGGCCAAGTCCGGCAGGCTGGATGCGTTCGTGCTGGAGTATCAGACGTACGTCAATACAGCCGACCTGAAGAGCGGTTACGTGTTCACGCCGTTTGGCGTAAGACACGACAGCCCGCTCTATGCGCTCGGCCAACTGCCGGAGAACAAGCTGGAGATCATTCGCCAATTCGCCGCGTTTGCGGAAAAGGATGAATACCAGCGTTCGGCGGAGGAATTCGGCTTCAACGGCCTGCAGGATTACAAATCCGAATTGGCCACCATTGACGGCGGCACGCTGCTTGCAGCCCAGAAAGTATGGAAAGAAAAGAAAAACGGCGCCAAACCGATCGCGGCCGTGTTTGTCGCCGACGTATCCGGAAGCATGGACGGCGAACCGCTGAATCGGCTCAAGGAGTCGCTCCGCCAAGGGCAAAAATATTTGGGAACCGACAACAGCATCGGCCTCGTGTCTTATTCGAGCGGCGTAACCATAAATCTGCCGATTGCCAAATACGATACGAACCAGCAGTCCATGTTCGTCGGCACGGTGGACAGTTTGCAAGCAGGGGGCGGCACGGCAACGTTCGACGGCATCGCGGTTGCGATGAAAATGCTGGAGGATTACATGGTCGACAACCCGAACGTGAAACCGCTGATCTTCGTCCTGAGCGACGGCGAAACGAACGAGGGTCACACCCTCAAGGACATTCGCGATCTGGTGGAGACGGCTCAGGTTCCGATCTATACGATCGGTTATAACGCCGACATCAAGGCGCTGGAGAGCATATCGAGCATTAACGAGGCGGCGAGCATCAATGCGGATACCGACGACGTCGTGTACAAGATCGGCAACCTGTTCAACGCACAGATGTAATTCAATCCATGAATGAGGGGGAACGCGGATGTCATTTTCGATGGAGATTCCGAGCACGAAGGAGATTCAGGCAGTCATTGAGGAGCAGGTGAAACCCGTGCCGGCCGAGGTGGCGGAGCTGCAGCAGATAGCAAGTGCCAACGTGGAGGCGATCATGGCCCTCGATTTTGATTCGCTGGAGAAACGCCAGGAAATTTTGCAGTCGATCGAAGGGTTCGGCATGAAAACGATGAGCAGCTCTTCCGAGAAAAACGCGTTGCTTCAAGTCTCCGTCGGACACCTGTCCAAGACGGGAGACGAGGGCGGGACGGTCGCCAAAGGCTTGACCGAGCTGCACATGCAGCTGAAAGACCTCGACCCCAGCGCGGTCGACTTTGCCAAGAGCGGATTCCTTGGCAAATTGTTTAACCCGCTGCGGGCCTACTTCCTGAAGTTCCAGAAGGCGGATGCCGTCATTGCGGACATCGTCGTCTCCCTGGACAAAGGCCGGGCGACGCTGCGCAACGACAATACGACGCTGGAGCTGGAACAGCAGACGCTGCGGGAACTGACGAAGAAGCTGCAAAAGGAAATCCAGCTCGGCGTGCTGATGGACGAATCGATCGATGGTCAGATCGAGGCGGCCAAAATCCGCGGCGAAGACCCGGAGAAGGTGCGTTTCATCACCGAGGAAGTGCTGTTCCCGCTGCGCCAGCGGGTGATGGATTTGCAGCAGATGCTGGTGGTCAACCAGCAGGGCATTATGGCGATCGAAGTCGTGATCCGCAACAATCGCGAACTGATCCGGGGCGTGGATCGAGCGAAAAACGTGACCATCTCGGCATTGAAGATCGCCGTAACGGTAGCGAGCGCGTTATATAACCAGAAAATCGTGCTGCAAAAGATCGAGCTGCTGAACCAAACCACGAACGACCTGATCGCAGGTACGTCCAAGATGCTGAAGGAGCAAGGGATCGCGATCCAGAAGCAGGCCTACAATGCCAGCATTTCGGTGGATACGATGAAGCAGGCCTTCACCGACGTGCTGAGCGCGCTCGACTCGATCAGCCAGTATAAGCAGGAAGCGCTGCCGCGGATGCGCGAGACGATCGACCAGTTCCGCGAACTGGCCGACACGGGGGAGAAGCAGATCCAGCGGCTGGAGAAAGGCCAGAAGCTCGGCTTGTAGTACGTTTAAGAAGCGCGGCCCTGGACGATAAATGTGTTGATTTCGAATCTCGAATGCGACAATTCCATGGTCGGGATAATGACATTCCGGAGACGGCCCTTTGCGTGGGCCGTTTTTCATTCCCACCCCATATACAAAATTACCCAAGGGGATTACAATGAATGAAGCTCCTGCAGGAGCGGAGCAGTCGACTTTTTTTACATCATGAGCTGGAGGAATACGAATGAGGAGTTACAAGCTGTTTGCCCTGCTGGTGGGCATCTCCGTGGTTGTCAGCGGTTGTGGAGGGATTGAAATCACGATTAAGGAGGAAGGGGGCGGCACAAAGGCGGAAGAGGCTTCTCCGACGACGGTTCAGCAAGAACCGATCAGCGGTGGGAAACAGCCCGAAGCAGCGCCTGAAACGACGGTTAAGCTGGCAGACGACAGTGCGGCCAAGCCGAAGGAAGCGGATTCCGGAAACGTAGAGAAACCAAAGGAAGAAGCAAGCTATGCCGTAGAGGAAACGTCGGCCGAGCAGAGCATCGACTATATGAAGCCGACCTCTTCGGAAATCAATATGCGCGTAGCGCCGAGCATTCACGGACGTTCGGTAAAAGTGCTGTACAAAGACGAGGAAGTTGTATATTTGCATCGCAAAAATTACGATCCGACGGATGGCCGCACCTGGTATCAGGTAAGCACTGCCGACGGAAGCATCGGCTGGGTGAGCAGCAAAGTCGTCATGCAATCGGATGGCCGTTATTACGAAGGCGACACATCGGTATGGAACGAGGCAGAGTATTTGACCGTAACGGTGGCGCATGCCAATATGCGCGAAGTGCCTTCGATCAACGGGGCTGCCGTAGCCGTCGTGGACAAGGGCGACCGTTTGGAACATTGGGGCGGCTCGGTGTATGATCCGACGGATGGACGCACTTGGTACGAAGTATGGACAAGCGGCGGAAAGTACGGATGGATCAGCGGCAAAGTCATAGACCGGTAGGAATCCGACATTACATATCATAGATGCCACGGACGGTTGAGCAGAGCATACTTTGCATCAACCGTTTTGTTTTGGACTTAACAACAAGTTCGAGGAGCTGCAAGAAAGAAATGCACGGTTAAGCTTCAGGGGACTTCATGTGTATAATTTTGAACAGCTCGTTGGCCATGTATTCGGGCGTATGCCTGAAATCCTGGCGAATCCATTCGAGGATCATGCCGAAGATGGCATGCGACTGATAACTGGCCAGCAGTTCATGATTGATGTGATCCGGGAAAATGTCGTTGAGATCCTGCAGGGCAAGATCGCGCAGCACATTGCAGATCATCTCTTGAAAATGGGATGAAGCATCCGATTTCACGACAAGGGTATAGAAGGGCGCATGTTGGTGAACATGCTTAAAGATGGTGATGGCCGAAGACGGCATGGCATGGACTTGAAAGGCATCTTTGTCCCGATACGGCTCGCGAAAGGAAGTGACCAGATCCTGAACGACATCCTCGATCAGTTCGTTGAACAGATCCTCCTTATACTGATAATGTCTGTAGAAGGTGCCGCGATTCAGGTCCGCGAGCTGCACGATGTCCGTAATGGAAATTTCCTTGAAAGGTTTCTTTTGCATCAGAGCGATCAAGGCGTCCTTGAGGGCGGCCTTCGATTTTTTGATTCGGCGGTCCTGTGCCGGGAGATCAGACATAGTGCATGCTCCTTTCAACAGCTTTTTTGACGAAAAAGTACAATATGGGCACCATATGTTCGATAACGTACATTCCGGCCCTCGTTTACTGATTGAATGGCTTAGCCATGACTTATTATACTAAAGACAAGAGTTAATGAACATTTGTTTGTTAACTTTATGTAAACGAATACAGGGAGGAAGATCCATATGAGACTTGAACATAAAGTAGCGGTAGTTACTGGCGCAGGCTCGGGCATGGGCAAAGCGATTGCGACATTGTATGCGCAGGAAGGCGCCAAAGTGGTCGTGTCGGATATCAATGAAGGCACTGCTCAAGCGGTGGTTGACGATATCAAGGCGAGCGGCGGCGAAGCGATCGTGGTTGTAGCCAACGTAGCGCAGGAAGACGACATCCAGAGGCTGATCGATACCGCGGTGAGCACGTACGGTACGGTGGACATTCTGGTTAACAATGCGGGCATCATGGACGGCATGGAGCCAGCCGGGGAGATCACCGACGAGCTGTGGGATCGCATCTTTGCGATCAACACAACCAGCGTAATGCGCGCAACGCGCAAAGTGCTGCCGATTTTCCTGGAGAAACAAAAAGGAGTGATCGTTAACGTCGCATCCGCAGGCGGGTTGTTTGGCGGTCGTGCAGGCGCGGCTTATACGGCTTCCAAACACGCGGTGGTCGGTTTTACGAAAAATACGGGATACATGTACGCTCCCCAAGGCATTCGCTGCAATGCGATTGCACCGGGCGGCGTAGAAACGAATATCAGCGCTTCGATGAAAAGCTTCAGCCCGTTCGGCGGAGGCCGCCAGCAGCTCGGCATGGCCATCAACCCGCGCTTGGGCAAGAGCGAAGAAATCGCGCAGGTGGCTTTGTTCCTCGGATCGGACGAATCCAGCTTCGTGAACGGCACCGTGGTCACTGCGGACGCAGGATGGACTTCGTATTAAGTTTTGGGCAAGGGCTGTTTCGCGTAAATGCGCACAGGCTGTGCCGGTGATGGATTAGCTCATGGTGCTGGTGACTGAACAGGCTGCATAACGGATGATTGATTAACCTGTATGTAAGAACGAAGCGACTTCCTCCGACGGGTTTGCAATGGCGGGAGCGCTTCTTTTTTGTGCGATGAAGCTGGCTGCAGCGTGTTAAAGCAAGCTGCCGATGATCTAACGAACATAGCGCACTTTATTCGGGCATGTATGAGGCTATTCCCCGGCTAACGAACATGAGCAGTCTTATTCGGGTGAAGATCGCCGGCAGAAGCACGTTTTTGAATCAATAACGTGCCTCAGGTTCATTACATTTTCAAACATGCAAAATGGTCTCCGATACCGTGTCTGAGGTTCGTTACAGTTTCACCCTGAGAGAATTCAAGCTTGCGTAACGCACACCTGTGACAAATAACGGGCTTCAGTTTCCTCCCAGCACCATTCTTGCTGTTTTGTATGGCGCCATTCATTTCGCTCCATGTTGAAACGACGCCAACGAAAAACCCGCCTGCATGCAGACGGGTTTTTCCATTCAGTCCTGTATGGATTACAGGTCGAATCCCAATTTGTTGGCATATTTGATGAATTCCTGGTTGGATTGCTCGATCAGTTTGGCACCTGCGGCCAATTTGTCGTTGCCTTGTTTCAATTGGGTGCTGTTCACTTTCGTTTTGGAAACGGACTGTTTGAACAACTGATATGCTTCAAGCTGCGTGTAGCTGCCTTTGACCAGTTTGGCATGGATTTTTTGCAGCTCGGCGTTCTTCGGTTTGATCAATTTCAGCTTGGACACATACTTTGTATAGTTAGGAATGGCCGTATTGTTCAACTTGAGGAAAATGGATTTGCGGTTGGCCGACGTAATGGTCATTCCGCCTTTGAAGGAATTGAACGCTCTTTCCTCGTATACGGCAGCCGCTTCCAATTGATCGATATAGTCGAGCAGGTCGGCTTCGTCCGCCGTAAATTCAGGTTCATCTACAGAAGTATCTTCCCCTGCGGTATCCTCAGTCACTGCGCTGTTCTCATCGTAGTATACAGGAGTGGTGTCGCTTGCTGCAGAAACGGAAGCTCCGGTTGGAAGCACTGCGCCGCCCAGCAAAGCAAAGCTCATCATCAAAGAAAGCAACCAAGATTTTTTCACGATTGTAATTCCCCTTATCTATATATGTGATTATTTTCTATTACATAAACTAACATGAGATCACAAAATATGACAGGAATTGATTGCCAATCGCCTTCATAAATTTTCCTTGTTTACGGTATAAATACGAATCCGAATGCCTTGCAATGATGAGAAGGAGGGCGGAAACCGGAATTATTAGGTATAAGGTTGGGCAAATATATTGATTTATGAACATCCGTTCCCGATCAGAATGATGAAATTAGTCCCAAAATCTTCGCTTTATATGAAAAAAGCACTGATTTTCCATTTACGTGAGTTCTTTTATATACCAGGCATCGCATGCATTATGCTCGGACTCCTCCAAGCCTTGCTCCAAAGGTCGGAAACCGTACTTCACGTACAGGGCGTTCGCCGCCTCCAGTTTGTCGAAGGTTTCCAGATAGCAGTAACGGTAATGCGCTGCGGCAAAGTCCAATGCAGCGTTCATCAGTTGTTTGGACAGCCCTTTGCCTTGGGCTTGAGGAGAGAGGTACAGCTTCTGCAGTTCGCAAATTTCCGGATTTTGGCCGAACGGGCCGATGCCGACACCGCCTGTGACCTCGCCCTGATCCGTAACGAGCACCCAATATTTGGCCAGCGGGATTCGTTCGTAATATTGTGCCAGGCTGCCAAGCTGTGGGTCAAAATAGGCGGTTCCGGGGATGTTCAATCCGAAGGATTCCAGCGAACGTTTGATGATCTGCTCCATGGCCCGGTTATCTTGTTCTTCAATCTCGCGTATGTGCATCGTTTCATCCCTCGCATCTGTTGTAATCATGGCCAAGTGCATGTGTCTGTGCGGCTTCATGTTTAAGGATTTTATTCTACTGCCGGCCATCCCCTCAGTCAATCGCGGAGGGGAGATTTACAGCTTTTCGTGATTCAATGCACTATTGTCAAAAAAACTTTGTTTATTGCCCCTACAAAGTTCGTTCTAGTGGTATAATCGGTACGAGCAGCAAGATTTCCGAACATGGAATGGTTCATTCTCGGTGCAGTAAAAGTATATTTATGTAAACGTAACCATAACAACTTCAGGGAAGTGAGAATTCACGATGAACCAAAGAACCCTTTTTAATGATGGATGGCAATTCGCCAAAAGCAGCTTGGCAGTCACGGAGCCGGCAGGACTGGCGTTCGAGCAGGTAGAGCTTCCGCACGACTGGCTGATTTACGATTCGCAAAATCTGTATGAGGACAGCATCGGCTGGTACCGCAAAACGTTCCAACACAAAGATGAAGGGAAGCAATTGCTGCTTTGCTTCGACGGGGTGTATATGGATTCTTCCGTATATGTGAACGGACAGCTTGTGGGCGAATGGAAATACGGTTATTCCGCGTTTGAGCATGAAATCACAGAGGCGCTTGTGGAGGGCGACAACGAAATTGTCGTCAAAGTCGTTCATCAGAGCCCGAACAGCCGCTGGTACTCCGGTGCGGGCATTTACCGCAACGTCTGGTTGAAAACGCGTGACCGCAACCATGTCGAGAGCCACGGCATTTATGTCTCGATCCGCAAACAGGAAGAGGACTGGCGCGTCGAAGTCGACACGGACGTGAACCTGCATCAGGATGCGGAGCTGACGCATACGATTGTGCGGGACGGACAGGTCGTGGCGACAAGCAGCGCAGCCATCTCCGTTCAAGCCGGGGAGGCGGGAGTACGGAAAAATGAGCAGCAGCTGACCGTAGAGCAGCCCGAGCTGTGGAGCACGGAGCAGCCTAACTTGTATCAACTCGTGACGGAGCTGCGTTTGACGGGTAACGGCAATGATGGCCATTTGATCGAATCGATCACGCAAAACATCGGCTTCCGCGAAATTTCGATGGACCCGAACGACGGTTTCCGCCTGAACGGCGTCAAAATGAAAATGAACGGCGTGTGCGAGCACCACGATCTCGGCGCGCTGGGCGCGGCATTCAACCTGACGGCATTGCGCCGCAGATTCAAGCTGCTGCAGGAGATGGGCGTCAACGCGATCCGCACCTCCCATAACATGCCTGCCAAGGAGTTCATGGATCTGGCGGACGAGACGGGCATGCTCGTGGTGTCCGAGGCGTTCGACATGTGGGAACGGGCGAAGACACCGTACGACTATGCGAGATTTTTCCCGGAATGGGCGCATGCCGACGTGAAAAGCTGGGTGACTCGCGACCGTAACCATCCAAGCCTGGTGATGTGGAGCATCGGTAACGAAATCTACGATACGCATGCCGACGAGCGCGGGCAGGAAGTCACGCGCATGCTGATGGATTACGTGCTGGAATTCGATCCGAAGCAGAACGCGGGCGTAACGATCGGTTCCAACTACATGCCATGGGAAAACGCGCAGAAATGCGCCGATATCGTGAAGCTGGCCGGCTACAACTATGCCGAGAAATATTATGACCAGCATCATGCCGAGCATCCGGACTGGATCATTTACGGCAGCGAAACGGCCTCGGTTGTGCAGAGCCGCGGGATCTATCATTTCCCGTTCGAGCAATCGATCCTTGCCGACGATGACGAGCAGTGCTCCGCGCTTGGCAACAGCACGACGAGCTGGGGGGCGAAATCGCCGGAGTTCTGCATTTTGGCCGAACGCGATACGCCGTATTCCCTTGGACAGTTCCTGTGGACCGGATTCGATTATATCGGGGAGCCGACGCCGTACCATACGAAAAACTCGTATTTCGGCCAGCTCGACACGGCAACGTTCCCGAAAGATTCCTACTATATTTATCAGTCCGCCTGGACGGATTACAAAAAAAGCCCGATGGTTCATCTGCTCCCGTATTGGGACTTCAACCCCGGGCAAATCATCGACGTACGCGTAGCAAGCAATGCGCCGAAGGTCGAGCTGCAATTGAACGGCCGCTCCATCGGCACGTTCGATATCGACCATGCGCACGGCAAACAACTGGTCGGCTGGTGGAAAGTGCCTTACGAGGAAGGCGAACTGAAAGCGATCGCTTATGACGAGCAAGGCAACGTCATTGCGACGGACGTACAGCGCTCATTCAAGGATGCCGCCAGCATTCGGCTGCAAGCGGATAAAACCGAGTTGACCGCAGACGGCACGGACCTGATCTTCGTCGAGATCGGGGCGGACGATGCCGCAGGCCATCCGGTGCAGAACGCGAACAACCGCGTGAACGTGAACGTGACCGGCGCTGGCCGCCTGCTCGGTCTGGACAACGGCGACAGCACGGATTACGACCAGTACAAAGGCCTCAGCCGCAGATTGTTCAGCGGCAAGCTGATGGCGATCATCGGCGCGACGAACGAGGAAGGCCCGATCCGCATCGAGGTAACATCCGAAGGACTGGAGAGCGCCGTGGCCGAATTCACCGCGGTTGCGGCGCCGATAGCAGCAGATGGCGATGTACAACGCTCGGCGGCTGCTTCGGCTTTGACGAGCAACAAAGAGTATCCTGTCGTTACGGGCGCAGCCCGGGAAATTCCTTTGCGCAAAATCGAGATCATCAGCCAGGCCGGACAACAATTCGATCCTTCGACGCAGGAGATGGTGGTCCAAGCGAAGCTGTATCCGGAAAACACGTCCTACCGCGATATCGAGTGGGCGGTCGTCAACGATGCAGGCATTGAATCCAACATTGCGCGAGTCGAAGCGAACGGACTGGAAGTGAAGGTGTTTGCCCTCGGTGACGGCGAGTTCAGACTGCGGGCAACGAGCAGCAACGGCACAGACAAAACGAAGCTGATCTCCCAGCTGGAATTCAAAGCAGCGGGACTAGGAACGGCATATAAAGATCCGTACGGCTTTATCTCGGGCGGTTTATACGACGATACGAAGGGCGAAGTCGGCAACGGCAACGAACGCGGCGTGGCGACGAGCCGTGACGGCGAGACGCACGTATGCTTCCGCAACATCGATTTCGGCGCTTATGGTTCGGATACGATCACGATTCCGATTTTTGCGCTGTCGAGCGAGGAGTATTTCCTGCAAATCTGGGAAGGCATGCCAGGCGAGGAAGGCAGCGAGCAGCTGGCCGATGTCGTGTACCAGAAAGAAACGAAGTGGAACGTGTATCAAGAGGAGACGTATAAGCTGAACAAACGTCTGCAGGGCATCACGTCGATCTGTTTTGTGCTGAAGCAGAAAATCCATATCAAAGGATTCTCCTTCGAACGGCAAAGCCGGGCGTACGAGCAAAACACGGCCGCTTCCTGCGACCATCTATATGGGGATACGTTCACGATCCAGGGCGATTTCGTCGAAGGCATCGGGAACAACGTTTCGCTGGAGTTCGACGCGATGGACTTTGGCGCGGAAGGCACGTCGAAGCTGGTCATCCACGGCCATTCGCCGATCGATAAAAACACGATTCACATCCGTTTCTCCGGAGCGGACGGCCAGATGAACCAATTGGTCGAGTTCACGCAATCCGCAGGCTATGAGGAGCGCGTGTTCGAGCTGGAGAAGGTGACGGGCGTGCAGAAGGTGACGTTCATCTTCCTGCCGGGCAGCAGCTTCGATTTCGGCTGGTTCCGATTCGAGAAATAAGTGGAATGAAAAGACGAACCATCCTTTCCTTTTACGGCCCGAAACCAGGTCGGGATGCTCATGGACGGTTCGTGAAGCATAACTAAACCAAATCCCCTGTGGGGGGCGCGTAAAGCCATGTCGGCCTAGCGTCCTCACAGGGGATTTTCGCGTGGATCGGCACCGTCAGTGGGTATCGTCAATGGTCAGTATATATCGCTGTGCATCCCAATGAACGGTTAAACCAAGCGCTTCCAGCGCTTCATACGGTAATGTCGTTGCTCCGGAGTAACTGCTGACTGGCTCCGGCAAAGGAACGATTTTGTCCTTGATTTTTCCGTCAATCGTCACGTGAAGCTCCATGTCGCCCGGTCGAATCGTGGCTTTGGCGTCGCCAAGGGCAAGCGAATAATAATCGATGGAGCCATCGTTGTTGCGATGGACAGTGAAGGTAGCACCCAGGGCCGTAGCAACCGCCTTGGCTGGCAGTTGGACCGTTGTTGCAGTCGCAACCGTCGCATAGGGCGCTTCCAGCAGTTGGCCTTTGATGTAAACGTCAGTGCCAAGGGGAGCTTGGATCGGCTTATAGGCCATACCGCCCGGTGACGTTGCGGGCCCACCGGCTTCCTGATATTTATCGCCTCCCCATCCCCAGACGTTCCCGTTCGCATCCAGGGCCAGAGCATGATACGTGCCTGCCGAAATGTCGGCAATGCTGGAGAGGCCATTTACTTTCCCCTGTTTGCCAGTGGGAGTTTGTCCATAGCTGTATACCTCGCCTTTGGTCGTCAGCATTAAAGTGAATTGGGAGCTTACTTCCAGCCGGGATAATTTTAATTCCGGATGGTATGCAGTGACTTTTCCCCGTTCGTCGACATGCCACGCTTTTCCCTTCTTATCCAAGGCGTAAGAGCCTGAAACCGCGGAGATGCTGCTTAATCCCTTCACCTTCACTGGGGTAGAGGGAGATGTCTCCGGGGTGTCTGATTCTTCCCAGGTCCAGACCGTGCCGTCTTTGCGGACGGCAAAGGCTCGTGTGCCGCTTGCATCGATTGAAACGACATCGGTTAACCCCTTTACGACATGAGCTTTTGCAGCCTCGGTCCCCTGGGACGGAGTGGACCAGGAGTACACGGTACCGTCCTTGCGCAGCGCCAAGCTAAAAAAACCACTGGTTGAAATCTGTTTTGCGGAAATCTGGGTAACTTGTACGGGCAATGGAGTCCGGCCCCACTCCCAGACCGTGCCGTCTTTGCGCAGCGCAGCATGGTTTCCTATTCCCGCCGTTGAGATCGCTATGATCCCCTCCAGTTGGGGAACGCGGATCGGACTGAAGGTATGACGGTATCGTACCTTGCCCGTCGCGCCGAGTTCTCCCCACAGGTTGCGTCCCCATGCCCAGACGGTGCCGTCGCTGCGCAGGCCAACGGAATGGTAGTGAGCCCCTTCGACGGCGGTGTAATGCAGGTTGTCTCTGGCCGTTGATGCCGCGGCTGCTTCATTCGCCGAGCTTGGAGCCGAGGATGTGGGAGCCGGCATAGCAGGCGGGATTGGCGCAGGTGCAGCGGCAGCAGCCCCAGCAGGCAGGCCGGCGGATAACAGTACCGCTGCAAGCGTTGCGGCGGTCAGGGCGCGCAGCGTGGAAGCCGGGCGAGTTTCCTTTCGCAGGTTCGAGCCCGCGTCGCTGGTGACGGGGAATGGAACCTGATGTTGATCCGAATGACTGGATGGATTCCTCCAGCGCATATTGTCGCCTTCTTTCATATGGGATGATTTAGCGGATTTTGCATTCTTCCTTCTAAACGTATGTGAGAGGACGAAAGTTACGGGAATGAAGGGGCACTTTTGGCGAGTTGTCGGATAAGAGGCATGGATCAGGCCTTGCTTTTTTTTGTGCTGCAATACGTATAAAATGGAAATATTCCAATGATTTGAAGAGCGGATCAGGAGAATGGGGGATGGAGCTATGAAATACCAGGAAGAGGTACTATGGAATCAACTTCGGGATGTGCGGGAGTTTACGGTCCACGTATGTCGTGAGATTGATCCTGCGCAGGTTCATGTCGTGCCTGGAGGGTTTAACAATTCAATCCTGTGGAACGTGGGACATATCGTGCTGGATCAGGATACGTGGTTTCATTACCTGATACACGATCAGGCGGAAGTTCCGGCGAGTTATCAGCATTTTTTTGGATATGGGACAAGCCCGGAAACATGGGCGGATGAACCGCCAGCCTGGGCAGAACTTATGGAGCAATTGATCGCTCAGCCCCGGGTACTGGAAGAGAAATTCAAGGGCCGTCTGGAGGAAACACTGCTCCGGGTGAGCGAACTGGGCATGAGCACGATCGGGGAAGTCATACCGCGCACGTTATATCATGAGTGGTACCATCTGGGCGTGATCCAATCCATGCGGAGGGTGATTGGGTCGGTCCAATGAAACGAACTTCTGGAACATTTTAGGAACCCCAAACGTTATTGTCCATGAGGTGATGTTATGGAAAAGAAGAAGACCGTTCTGATGCTTCTGCTCTTGGCGATCATGCTGCTAACGGCCTGCGTGGCCAACGTGCCTGATGCTCCCGAAACCCCTAAAACGGCTTTGCCGGCAATCACGGATCCGTATACCCCTGAGCACGCGAAGCAGAACGGCGATGTCGTTAATTTGCACGGCCAGGTGACGAACCAGGAACGGTGGGAACAATTCATGGACCAAGTCCATGCCAAACAACAGGACCAGGTTCGCGTAACGATCTACACGATCGAAGGCGATCCGATCATCTATGAACTGAATTATGATGGTACAGCTATACAGTACAGCTATGACAATACGAGGGACGCCTACGCCGGAAAAGGCCGGATCGTGAACAATGCTTGCCAGGGCATCGGCACCATGAAGGCGGAGCAGGGCGGAGAATTTTACATTCTTACCGGTTGCGAAAATGAAGACTACGCGTTTATGCTGCCAAAGTTATAGCATGTTGCGGTTGAGTTCTCCCTGTCCCTATCAGAATTCGACTAGCTTCATGCCAAGTGCTTTGGTATAGAAAACAATCGTTTCTTACGGACGAGTAAAGCGTAGGATCTATGAGACCGATGAAATGCATGTGCAAGTTATCGAGAAATGGCAGTTGGGAGAGGTAGAAAGATGTTGATCCTATTTGGCAGTTCACCGCTGGATGAACGAAAGGTGGACGAAATGTATGAAGAGGAATATGCGGCCGCTGCAAAGGCTGGCTTTGAGGTAGGGCTGGTAAATCTGGAGCAGCTCATGGCGGAACAGAGTCCAGCTCGTGCTGTGAAACGGCTGCCGTCTGCAAGCGATCGGGAAGACGTGTTATATCGCGGGTGGATGCTGACACCGAAAGATTATGCCATGTTATACGAGGCGCTGCTGGCTAAAAACTTGAAGTTAATCAACCGGCCCGAGCAATACAAGCACTGTCATTACCTGCCGGAATCGTACGCGAAAATCCAGGAATATACACCGAAGTCGGCATGGCTGCCGATCGGAGAGGTCAAAGAAACGGAAGATGCCGTTCAACATGCGGTCAGCGCATTCGGGCAGCGCCCGATCATCGTAAAGGATTACGTCAAATCCCGTAAACATGAGTGGAACGAAGCGTGTTACATCCCGGATGCATCCGATGCGGAACGGGTGGCCGAAGTGGTGCGGACCTTCGTGACGCGGCAGGGCGACGACCTGAACGAAGGCCTTGTTTTCCGGGAGTTTGCGGAATTGGAGTTTCTTTCCTACCATGCTCGCAGCGGCATGCCGTTGTCGCGGGAAATGCGGGTCTTTTTCCTGAAAGGCGAGCCTGTCTTCGTCTCGAACTACTGGGAAGCCGGCGAGGACGGCGAATTTGCGGAGGTGCTGGATTCGTTTCTGGACGTGGCCCGGTCGGTGGAAAGCCGCTTTTTCACGATGGACTTCGCGAAGCGGAAGAACGGTGGCTGGATCATTATGGAGCTGGGCGACGGGCAAGTTGCCGGGCTGCCGGACGAGACGGAGCCGCAGGCGTTTTATGCAAGCTTGCGCAAGGGGATGGAGAAGTAGGTCGATTACGTTGGGGTAAAAAAAAGATACTGAACGAAGATGAACCATTGACGGATGTTGCACATCCAAGATTCGCTGAATCCAAGATACAATTGGCAATCCTCGGATAAGAGCCCCTGAACGGGCAGACCTTAAAGGACGAAGAGTCTTATAAGGTCTTTTTTTCGTTTAACTCGGGAGATGCTGTTCTTCGTCATTTCAGCGTTATCCTCCACGCCAGTATAAGTAAAAAAAAGATCCGACCAGTAATTTTACTGGCCGGATCAGTCATGGAATAAAACCCCGATGACAACGCAAGTGAGGCTGGTTGAGTCAATTTCGGTTCATGGGATGGTCCAGTTCGGCATGCCCCATTAAACTTTCCGCTGCATTTCCGTCTACCAGCAGATCGATACTCGTCACTTCCTCGAACTGAAAAAACGTCTCCTTGAGGGAATCCAAGGCTAAAAGCTCACCGCTAGCCCCCAATGCCGCGTCTTCCGGGATATGGACATCTAAAGTCAGCACCCCTTGATCGAACGTGGATGACAGTAAATCAATCTTGTTCCACAGGGAGATGAGTTCGGTTTGATCGCTGCTTTGGAGAGCGGCAAACGTTTGGCTGTACTTATCGGAGTCGTCTTTAAACGTAATTTCCTTCGTACCTTGCTCCAGTTGAGTTAGTTGATCATCCGCGTAATATACCTTGATTTCTTGAGTTTGCTTATTCTCCTCTTGCTGTTCCGCCGGTGAAGTGCTTGCAGGATTAGAGGCCTGCACCGGCCCGGAAGAGGTTGGTTTGGTGCCGCATCCTGCTGCCACCAAGCTGATTGCACAGACTACGAGTGCGAGCTGAATTCCTTTTTTCATAGAAGCACATCCTCTTGATTTATTCGCTGGCTTTTATAGGTTCAGATACTCTTTAATCCCGTCGACGATGGCTTGAGCGGCCTTGTCTTGCGTGCTCTCTGACATCATTGCTTCTTCTTCATCTTTGTTGCTTAAAAATCCGATCTCCAGAAGAACTGCGGGCATGGTGGTTTCTCGAATGACTTGAAGATTGCCATTTTTGACGCTGCGATCTTTGAACCCTAAAGCCTCGATCAAATGTTTGTGAATAATGGTTGCTAACTCTTTACTGCTTGCACGCTGGTAATAAAACGTCTCGGTACCGCTTACCTGAGGAGACCCCTTTACGCTATTTCCGTGAATGGATACAAAAACATCCGCATTAAGATCGTTAGCCAGTTTAACTCGCTCCGAACGCGTAGGATATACATCCGTTTCTCGCGTCATAATCAATTCAATGTTTGGTTCTTGTTTCAACAGGGCTTGTACCTTTAGACCTAAAGCAAGAGTGAAATTCTTCTCAGGTTTGTTCGTAAAGCTTATGGTGCCCGGGTCGCTTCCCCCGTGTCCTGGATCAATAACGACGACTTTCTTGCCATCCGTGGCAGGGGTTGCAGGCGTTGGGCCGTTGACCATGCTCAAATCAAGGATGAATTTGCCTGCAACGTATTGTTGAGAATAATTAACCGCACTGACATTATTTAATTCAATGACGATTCGGACTTGAGCCGGATCATTTTTGAATAGGGAATAGCGTACCTCGCTAACATTCGGACTGTCGCTCGTATCCAATTTGCCCATCGAACCTACTGGCAGCACTTGCCCCATATTACCAAAATCCGTAGAAGGAAAATCCACAACAATCCGCTCGGGATTTTTTAACGTGGTGATGACCGGCGTCACTTCCTGATCCATAGAAACGACAAGCTGATTGTTCGCATAGTTTATTTCATGAACAAGGTTCGTTGCCCCTTCATTCCCATTCCCATTCGAAGGAGAGGTTGGGACGGAGGCAGTGTTGGTTAGAGTGACGATCTTTTCTTTGTTATTCCAACCGACCCGAAGCCCCATTTCTTCACTAACAAAACGTAGAGGAACAACAACCGTGTTCTTGATCATTTGGGGAGCGATGTTAAGCGTTACGTTGCTGTTCTCGACGATGGCTTCCTGTTGTCCTACGGTCAACGAAATCGCTTTGGACCCCTGTTGAATGCTCACATTCTGTGTTTTTTGGTCCCAGTTCACATTGAATTTCAAATTTTCGGCAACGACGCGGATGGGAATCATGATGTTGTTTCGTACATTCACGACTTCAACGTCATTGGGCAGGGTTAGTTCCTGGCCATCCAAAATAATTTTCGTTTGATTTGCGGCTGCGTTGGTTTGAACGGGAAGCAGAAAAAGCATCAGTATACTAAACCACAATAACATAAGTATAGATTTCTTCATTTCACACCTCTGTTTTAAATTAGCTTACTATATGAACATTCGGCTGTTTGGATCGAAACTTGAACAATAAACAAGCTATCAGCAATTTCTCTATTCTAAGGAATCACAGGAAGGTAAGAAATCGAATCGTTCTACACACGGAGCTAGGGACAGACAACACACGTCTGCGGGATCAAACCATCACCTCCCATGACCCGCAAGTTCATTGAAAGCCGAACAATCGGACCGGCAAACACCTGATTATTACATTGTAAATATTTATACATCATCATCCTGTGAATCCGTGAAATTACTTTGTTGGAACTACATCTTATTTACAATGATGCCAAGATAACCTTTCGCTCACTACTAATAACGCTTTTAAAGATGAAATAGTTACCATATGGTATGGATTTGATACAAAATTCTTCGAATTCCGGGTCGTTTAGCACGAGTCATTCCGATGGGGAAGGGAAAAATTACCACCAATCCTTTCAACGAAGGAATGGGGGTACGTTATGACGGTTGCTGACCTAGTCATTGAGCACTTGATGAAGTATTGAAAGTCTAATACTTTATTTTCGGCTCTTGCATGAGTTGGCCGGAATGGATGGTCCAACCACGAAAAGGAATGTCCACAGTCACGAGGGGGTGACGAGGGCATCCCTTTTCATCTTGCGCAGCAAGTTTTACGCGTGAAGGAATTAGCTCTGTGTGATCACACGATTGCCAAAGTCGGGGTCGATATCATCCGCTTGGACAAGCCATTTTCCGTTTTTACGGACGAGGGTCAGGCGGCCTTCCAAAGGAAGGCGTTCGCTTTCCCCGTTTTGCCGGGTCAGGATCAAGTCGACCGTGTAATCGAAATCCACGTAATTTTCCGCTTCCTGGTAGAGTTCGAAGGTCAGGTTCTCCGGTTTCATCGAAACTTGCTGCACGCTCGCAATTCGGAACGTTAAGACACCGTAGCTTGTATTACCCGGTTTGTCGGTGTAATTATCGGCGTATAGAGGTTCCATTTCTGCAAGGCGTTTCATCATGGCCTCGTCCTCCAAAGGCGTCTCCGGGATCTCGTCGATCGTATACTCTTTGGTTTTGTACGTCTCCGCTGCCTTCATGGCTTCGGCAATTTCTTGTTCATCCATCGACGTATCCGGGGTAACATCTGGCTGCTGCGTCTCCGATTGTTTCATGGGGGGTTCTGCATCCGTCTCATTGGAAGGCCCGGGTGATGTGCATCCGCTTATGAGTGCGAAGGACAACAACGTTAATCCCAAGAGCGATGAGAAGTTTCTCGGCATTCATATCTCTCCCTTCTAGTTGAGGGTAATATTACCATATGATGGTTGGGATTCAAAATGAAAGGACCATCTTGCTATTCACTTCTTAAGTTCGTAAATAGCCAGAATAATAATCGCAATTAGCGCTATGAGGAAAAAAATAGCAAGTACAATTAAAACACCGTAACCCAGTACGGAGGCTAACTTAGTGACTATTTTTTTCATAAAAGACAACCTTTCTATTTAAGGTGAAAAGGTGCTGACAGCTGGGGAAGCTAGTGTTTCTTAGTTCATTCACATCTATAATCAACAGAACTATAACCTTAATTTGTAAGTTGGTACTTAATATATAAACCGCAAAAAACATACACACGTTAACGGAGAGGCAGAACCAATCTGAAGAAGCGAGGCGTTCGCATTTTACCGGATTTCCCCTTTGAAACAGGGATTTGAAAAAATCTGGGGATAACAGCGATCGGAAGATGGTACTGCACTCGCAGTGGCCTAGTGTGATTGATTAATGCGGCTTCTATTGTAATAACAACTTGATAAAGAGTTTAGTTTCCTATACCACCAAAAGAGTGACTCTGAATTTTGATTGCTCCACAAGAGTAAGCCTGTTGAGGAGATTACGCGAATATGTAGGTATGGTAGTCAACAAGCATTGTTTATTTACGGACTAGAAGTCATGGGAAAATGCGACGTAGGGTCGATTCCAGCAAACAAACTGACTTGTTAAAATTTAGATATCATTCAAGTTCAGTTTGGCGGTGAAGAGGGCAGTCAAGAAATGAAAGTTTGAACAAGAATGATCGTTTTTTAGTCCGTAATTTTATTGAGTCCGAAACCTATAAGGACTAAATGGGATACGGGGATTCATGAATTTGAATTAACCATAAAATTATTATTTAGGTGATCGTATGTCCCTAGATCTTGATGTAAGAATGACGAGAATCATTCATATGAATGCATTAAAAAAAGAGATATCCAAAGAAGCTGTCAGACTGTTGAAGGTAGAGAGGATCCCTGAAGTTACTATAAAACAGATTTTAAATGGAAAGAAAGTTGATCTAGGTGATACTGCTCTTTTTGAGGAGAGTTAAGCGTATGCAGTCGCATTTAGAGGGATGGAAAGCGAGGTTGGATTGGCGTTTACTTATCTAGATCCGACCCTTCCTTATGTAGACGAAGAGGAATCTGGATTTTGGATGGGAGTCATGGTACAAGGGGAGCGTGAACCTGTCGAGTTTGCATTAGCTGCTATAATTGCGCGATCTGCTGCCAAAATCAGCGGTCCTGCTTCTGAAATTATTGATGAACGCAAGTTTTGGAGCAGCCAGCGCGTGAATCATTATCACGATTTTGTAAACGATATTGAAATCGGAGATCGGTTTGATCGTGTGGAACAAGCTAGCGAGAAGTTTTATTCCAAATTGCCTAAGGGAGACCCTATAGCATGAGCTCGATCATTTTTTTGAAAAATATAGAGAACTATTCTCCCGAACATGCGTTAGAAGCATTTAAGCAGGCCGCTACGAAAGCAGGCATGTTTTGCATTTTAACAAGGACGAAGTCAAGCAAAGGTCAATTTGTATCTGGCGAAGGAACGTTATCGGAAGTGGATGAGGCTGCATTTTTAAGTGCGGATAACAAAGAGCATCTAAAGTACTTCACATTTAATATTAATCCAGTGGATGAAGACTCATATGACAGCTTTACCTGGCTAACACAAAACGAAAAGTATTTTTGGGCTATCGATATCGAAAATATTAAAGATGACTACGCGTTTATTTATCATTTTGTTATAGCGTATTTTAGAGATCATCCTGAAGATTATCTATGGTTTGATGATGCGGATTGGTGTTATACGGCTAAGGACCTCATTAGGTTAAGTAACATGCCTTACAATCCGCTATGGTCCAGTGAGAAAATCGTGTGAGAACGTCGGAATTTAAACTTTCGATTGGATCATGAATGGGAAAGCGTACTTGTTATTACTAAGGAGGGAAAAATGGGTATTTCTGCACACATCCTTTTCAAAAGCGGAAATAGCATTGAAATAAACCATTTATTGCTTCGATTAGGTGAGTTATGCGCGAACGAAGGAATGTTCTACAGCCACACCCTGAATAAAGTAGACGATGCCGGAAAATTAAAATACTGTGAATACTGTGTTAGCGATATTCCATTAAATGAAAGTTATGATAGGCCAATTTGTTTTGGAATCGCTGATGAACCGTATCCACATAAACTTGTCGATTTCGATTGGGATTCTCCCCCACAAGAGTATTTTAAAACGTTAGTTTCTGGCGATTTTGTGGACAACGAAGATTTATTATTCAAATTTCTATATGCATTCCTCAATGAATTCCCCACCGCTACGGTTTGGATCGAAGAAGACTGGTTCTACACATTGGCTGATCTGAACAAACTTAGGGATAATGATGTGGATCATTGGTGTTATGTTAATCCAAGGGATTGGTGAACAAGGGTGTTTCTGTTGACGTTGTACGTTTGAAAATTTATTTGGAAAAGCAGCAGCTTGAATTTTGTGATTCTGTGAAATATATCGATTCAAAGGTTGTTGAAGAAATCATCTTAGACATCGGCTTGAGCATAAGCATTTTTGCGAATATTTTACCGACGAATCATCCTGGCTATGCTTATGAAACGATGTTTCTGGAAGAGGACTTTGAGTATCAAGAGACAGTATCTTTTGATCTGAATCCGTCAGGAGATTACGAGACAGCTTATAGGACCATGTATAAAATTTGTTTTGCGATCCTTGAAATGTTCGAAGCACAAGGCATTTTGCATCATGTATCTGGTGATGAGATATTTCTCCATAAAGATGGTCAGTTTCTATTTAACGAGGTGTATATGAAGTGGTTGAACGAGAATTATCGCGGTCTTCTACGGGACCGCCAATCCAACATTCACATCCATTTGCCTTCAAACAAAGAACTGGAAAAGGCGCTTGACGAAGATACCATTACTAATGAAGTTTTGGCCCTTTGTATGCAGAATTACAGTTATAGAATCGTGGTTATGGCCATGTTCAAAGCGATCGAAAGAAATTATTGTGACCAGGGGATCATTGAAAGATTATCTGAACTAAGCGTACGTTTGGAAGATCATAAATTTATCGGACCTTGGCAAATAGGGCATGTGGCTTTAGCGACATTAGCGTTGTTGGATAACCAACATGCCAACGATAAATTCAACGAACTTCATGGAAGATTGAATGAGCAAGATCGTTTTTTAGTCCAACATTCATTGACTCTGAAGTGTATAAAGATTAAGAGGGCAGATTGTCAGACCCGGAGGGAGCCATGTCATGTCTCGATCCAATATCGTCATTTATACGGAGGAAGAGCTAAATATTGAAAAATGGCGCGGCGTGTTGTCCAAGTTCAATGCTGTAGATCAACTATCGAACTGGGGGATGGAACGTGCGGGCAGTTGGCTCTGGGTGAACCACTACGTTCTTGAACACAATGAAGAAATCAGGGGCATCTGGCTGGACATTTCTCGTGATTCCTTGGCAGATTCAAAGAAGCGTCAGATGCAAACAGCCATATTTGTACAACCAAGCAGAGATCGAAATGCAGTGTTCTTTGCCTTATCTTTTTGTAAAGAGATATACGCTATTCTTGATAAAAGGAAAGAGGTATGCATGTTCCATGCCGAAAGCGGATTGTTCTGTAATGATCAAATTGAAAATCTGACATTCTTGAATACCTCGCAATTCTATGATAAAAGGCAAACCAACAGTGAGACCATCCATTGCATGCTTCAATGTTTAACCGGAGAATTCAAGGCTGGAATCGAGTGTATTGTCGAAGATGGAGGTTGGGACGGGGAAGAGGTGCAGTATGCCGATTTGTTTCAAAACCTTTTGACAATGAGAGCTGAATTGGAGAAGGAACAGAATGCAGGGATTGTACCTACCATCACCGAAGAATTGAAAAATGTGGACAAGCTGATCTTGGAGCTAATGAGATTGGATCAAGCTAAGCTGCTGGGGGATTGCACATAACACTTCTGAAAGCTCTTGGTGGGATTATTAGTCCGAAGGTGAAAAAGATGTACCTGGATCAAGCCATTCTCAGATTGAATAATATAAACTGGAATTTAGTTGGTACAGTGTCTAATAAAGAAGATGCGGACGTAGGCTACGAATTTATGAGACGGCTAGCTAGCTTTTTTAAAGAGACACAACTTGCCCCTAAACCGCCAGGTCTCGCCAATGTAGCTAACTTACTTGGTGATTCCGAAGGAGAAATAGAGATAGCAGCACTTTGCAATTCAGATGTTATTCAATTTTTGTCCGAAGATAACAGCATACAAAGAATGATGCAATATTACCTGCAATTGGCAAGGTACGCAGACAAAAATCCTGATGTACATCGATATATAAGCATATATGACCCTTTAATTACTCTTTTGGAACAGGGAGGCGTCTTTAGTATTACACTACGTGAACTAGTGATCAAAAACGGTGGGACATATCCTTTAAATGGATGGTACGAACGATTTTTTGATAAAGCTCCACTTGATGGTTTGAACAAAAAAGGGCAATGACCCGAATTGTCGCAAAACAGAAGCGATGTACCGCAAGCGTAATGAAAGCAAGGCAGGGTGGGGACAGACAATTTGTTTTTTTAAAAGTAAGGTCCTTCATCGTCAAGTTCCGGAGACTGCCACCAGTAAAAATCACGATACACTAAATCCGTTGTCAAATATAACAACATGGAGTGATCACTCTTATCATTAATGGTCAGTTCATATTGAGAAACTCCAATATCATCAGAATCATTAAGCGCTGTGATCCATTGCTCCATTTTAGGAACCAGACTATTCACCTCTGAGATTTTCGCTGCGAGCACGATCGAGGCCATTTTTCCACCCAGAACGTTATCCTTAACTTCTGTCGATTCCACAATCACACCGTTTGCCTTCAATTCATTATATATAGCGTTCTGGACTGATTCAGAATCGAGCGTTCCTGCAATTTTAGATGAGAAATCGGGTATTCGAGTAATGTCATTAGAAACACCATTGTAAATCGATTGACCATTTTTTCCTGTGATCGTGAGATCAACATTTTTGATTTGTGAGGTTCCATTAGCCCCACTTCTTACTTTGTTCAGAATTGTTCGGATGGCTTTAATATCGTCTATGGTTGCTTTTTCTAAGGTAGAGGCTGATTTTATTTCCAACTTTAAATAGCTTTCTTGAGTGGTGATTTTAGAAATAGCCACCCCTTCCTTAACAAGTTGAGCTTGGATTAATGGGGCAGGACTTTCAGCAGAAATGGAGTTCATGTAAAACGCGCCACTTAGGGCGATAACGGCCGCTGCGACAAGAAACCATTTTTTATTTCTCATGTTTATTATCCACCTTATAAAGATTAAATTAAAGGCCCACAGCCCCGGAAATTTGCATGACTTGTCTTGCTGTTCGCTCATAAATCTAAACGGTTCCATCTGTGCATTTGTTACATAAATAGTGAGTGAGATCATATTGGAAGACGAAGAGAAAGGTGAATTCGTCAGGATGGTGAGAAAATGATACAGGTACTGGAAGTAAGAGACATCCAAATGGAGAGCGAAGTAAAATACTCCAATCAAGTAAACACATATAACGTGACAACAAATTTGATGTCTGACGATTATGTTCCATATCGACTTGCACAGTCTGCGATGATATGGCTTGGACCGAATGGAGAATTAGGGGAGCTTGAGCTCATTTTCCCCAAGGTTTCAGAGCAGTCTTTTTGGCCAAAACATAGCTTTGTTGAAACCGTAAAAGGGGTTCCTTTGTTCAAAATCGATTCACAACCTAGCGACGTCACTGTCGCACATCAAAAGGATGGATTCATGATTTGGATTGACCAGAACCATGAAGTGAATGTTTCGATCATAAGTCAAAATTTGATTTTCCTCCTTTCAGATAAGAAACTAATTGGGATCTATTGTAAGTACAGGTGAACACGTTGAATTAACCTTTTCCTTACAAATACTTTTGTTTCCTCTCTATCAGAAATTCCCGCACCCAGTAAGCAGATATATAAAGGAATTCAGATCCTATTTGAACGTGGAAAACATGTTTAAACCCCGGAAATAAACGATCCTCCCGGGTAGTTTAAATTTATTCTTTCACTGGCTATCTCCAACATGACGAGGAACACGAACGGTTTGATCTATGTCGGATTATATTATTATTTACATTTTTTGATGAAATCACTAGGGCCGCCAGCAGACTTTACTTCAAGAGAAGGAAACTCGAGGGTAAGACTAACATCATATTGGTTTTTATCTTTGGTATATCCATGTAAGAACATGGTTGAAGACATTGGGGTATTGATTTGAAAGCTAGTGAATTCAACTTCAGTATCGTAATGAGTCATGAAATACTTTTGTCCGATCGGGATCGCCTTTTCAAAGTAATTATTTCTTTCTTTCTCTGATAACTCATTACAAGCTGTAAGTACAACGATCAGAAAAGTTAGTAGAAATATGAAACGTGTGTATTTGAGCAAGATGATCACTTCCTTTCTTGGATAAAGGGGGTGAAACTGTGTCACTTGATCTTTTGGTGAAGATTCTAAAGACAAAAAACCACCGGCGATAGGTTGGCGCCAAAACCGGTGGTTTTTCATTCCGTATGAATCTCTCGCCGTGGGTAGCCCACTGGCTTTTTTTAGTTTAACGTTTTATCTACTACTGTCATTATACTACAACAAGAACATTTAGAAACATGGCTTTGAATTATCGCTGGTCAGATTTTCATATGGAGGGTAATGCAATCTACTACAAATTGGCCGATAATAGTTGTAATAGCTTTTTACTAGATATCCCATGTACATAGCATTCCCAAATACAACATCCTACAGACAAGAGGTACAGTCATGAAACAAGGCATATACGAACAATTAATCAATACGATCACACGTGAAGAACTGTCTGCGTTGGACCCTGATGCATATTCCATTGGGACCGAGCGGTTGGATGCAGAGGAGGCACGGAAGCTGTTATCTACATATTTGGCAGCGGTCACGAGACGGGCGCTCAAGATCGTGCGGGAACAGACAGAGGACAGCGGTGTGGTATTGGCACAGATTCGGACGTGCAATGAGATCATCGCAACATTGAAACATACGATCGGCGACGAAGAATACCGGGAGCTTCAATTGGACGAGCAGGGCGAGGTACTGACGCATGTTTATTCCAAACTGAACAGTATTCGGGCGGTCAAGGAGTCTAAAATCTTGCGGCCAGAAACGCCGCTATCTCAAAGTTCCTTGTTTACGGGTGCAAAATCCGAGCCCAGCATGCTATTGGAGTTGCAAAAAGAAATCGTTACCTCAGATCGCATCGACTGGCTCGTATCATTCATTAAATTCAGCGGTATTCGTCTGTTGTTGGAACAGCTTCAGCAATTTACGGCGGCTGGGGGCAAGTTGCGGATCATTACAACAACGTATATGGAAGCCACCGATCTAAAAGCGATCGTCGAACTAAGCAAGTTGCCTAATACAGAAATTCGCATTTCGTACGATACAAAAGTAACGCGTCTGCATGCAAAGGCATACCTTTTTCATAGAGATACCGGATTTACCACAGCATATGTCGGCTCGTCGAATCTCTCCAACCCAGCGCTTACGAGCGGCATGGAATGGAATTTGAAGGTGACCGAGAAGGATTCCGTGGACGTCCTGCGCAAGATTGAGGCGACATTCGAGAGCTACTGGAACGACAGGGAATTTACGGCATACATTGCCGAAGATGCTGCACATGAGGAACAGCTCAAAACGGCATTGGATCGGAAAAAAGAGCACCTTAACTCGTTTCATTTGGATATTCAACCGTATGACTACCAAAAAGAAGTGTTAGAACAGTTGCATGCTGAGCGTGCCTTGTACGGAAGAACGCGCAATCTGATCGTGGCTGCGACGGGTGTTGGTAAAACGGTCATCTCCGCATTTGATTACAAACGATATACAGGAGCGAATGCACGAGCCCGATTGTTGTTCGTTGCCCATCGAGAGGAGATCCTCAAGCAGAGCCGGGATACGTTCCGTTATATCCTGAAAGATATGAACTTTGGCGAGCTGCACGTGGGACGTCATCAGGCGGAATCATTGGATCATTTGTTTATCAGCATTCAGAGCCTGAATTCTATGAAGCTGACCGAGGTTACCAGTCCTGATTTCTATGACTACATTGTGGTGGACGAATTCCACCACGCGGCTGCACCTTCGTATCAGAAGTTGCTTGCGCACTATACACCGTCTATTCTGCTGGGGTTGACTGCTACGCCAGAACGAATGGACGGACGAGATATTCTCGCATATTTTGATCATACCGTAGCGGCCGAGATTCGCTTAACCGATGCCATTAATCGTAAGCTGCTGAGTCCATTCCAATACTTTGGCGTTACGGATACCGTCGATTTGTCTCAAGTGAAATGGTCTCGCAAAGGTTACGACCTCCAAGAACTAGAGAAGCTCTTCACGCATAACAAAATTAGGGCTACCCAGATCATGAACAGTTTGGACAAGTATGTCACTGATCTGAACGAAGTAAAGGGACTGGGCTTCTGCGTCGGCGTGGATCACGCCAAGTACATGGCGAAGGTGTTCGAAGAGGCGGGGATTCCGTCTATTGCGCTGCACGGGGAGTCGAGTGAACAGGAGCGTCAGTCGGCGAAAAGCCGCCTTGTCAGTGGGGAGTTGCGCATGATCTTTGTCGTGGATCTTTACAATGAGGGCGTTGATATTCCGGAAGTGAACACGGTACTTTTTTTGCGGCCAACGGAAAGCTTGACCATTTTTCTTCAACAGTTGGGGCGTGGACTGCGTTTGGCAGAGGGAAAAGAATGCCTGACGGTGCTGGATTTCATTGGACAGGCGCACAGAGAATACAACTTCCAGGACAAGTTCCGGGCCTTGATCGGCCCGACGAAGCACTCCATCTCGCATTATGTGGAGAACGGGTTCTCCAATCTGCCGCGCGGCACGTTCATCCAATTGGAAAAACAGGCCAAAGACTACGTGATGCGCAACCTCAAGCAGACGAGCAGAAGCCGTAGGCATCTGATTCAGAAGCTGCAAACATTCGAAGCAGATACTGGATTGCCGCTAACGTTGACCCATTTTGTAGAGCATCACGGGATGACATTGCATGACTTTTACGGAGGTCGGACAGGTAAAAGGTATTTCCGCGGCCTGATGGCCGAAGCGGGGGTGACGGATGCCATTGAAGGAGAACTGGAGGAATATATTCGCAGGCTGCCGTCAGTGTTGTCGATCAATTCGCGAAAGTGGCTTACGTTTCTAATCCATTATATCGAGCAGGGATATGGACCAAAGAACGAGGAAGAAGAGCGTATGCTCGTCATGTTCTATTATACGTTCCACCGGGCCGCACCCGAGAAGATGGGCTTTAGTGGGGTAGAGGACGGCGTAAAACGGGTGCTGGCTTGCGAAGCTTTTCGCGCCGAGATTGTGGATATTCTGAAATATAACCTGTCCCACTTGCGGTTTGTGGATAAAGGAAACGAGTTTCCATACACTTGTCCACTGGATATCCACTGTACGTATTTCATAGACCAGGTACTGGCCGCCTTTGGCTATTGGAATGCCAATCAATCCCCAGCTTTTCGTGAAGGTGTGAAGTATTTTGCAGATGAGAAAACGGATATTTTCTTCATTACACTGAACAAGTCAGACAAAGACTTTTCTCCATCCACGTTGTATGAGGATTATGCGATTAACGAGCGCCTCTTCCATTGGCAGACCCAAAGTCGGGTATCGGAGCATACGACAACCGCGCAGCGCTATATTCATCATCGGGAGACTGGGCACCGGATCGCGCTGTTTGTGCGGGAATATAAGGAAGAGCACAACTATACGTCTCCGTTTGTGTTTTTGGGTGAGGCAGACTATGTGAGCCATGAGGGGAACAAGCCGATGAGCTTTGTGTGGCGGCTGCGAGAAGAGATGCCTGCGAAGATGGTGGCTGTGGCGAATAAGTGTATTGTTTTATAGAACGAGAAAGCCTGCTGAGGGAAGCAGGTTTTGTTGTTCAAAATTTGTATTTTGTTGTGGAAATAAGTGGGGGGGTGTAAGATAATATTTCTGCTAAGACTAGCAAATTGGCGCAACTAATTCTCTTTGACTAGAGAAGGAGTGAAGCCAAAAAACGGTGGAAGGAAGGTAGTGTAGTGGAACATGATACACATGGCTCTAACAACAAAAGATCGAATTACTCAAAATTGATTATTTTAGGTTTTGTACTCGTGTTGCTTGCCGTTACGAATCCTACAAAGGAAAACTTCGTCGAGTGGGTGGTAAAAGAAGCTAGCGAGGAGGCGGATAGTGAATGGGTGGCTGCTGGAATTGATTTATTAGGGGGGCCAATCATAAAAAATGCGACAACGCAGCAAGACTTTATCTTTGTATCTGTTTTTAATCTTGGCATAGGAACAGAGAAAGTATCTTTTCTAGGGTTGGGTAAAAATTTTTTTATCAAAATTCAATGATACATAAATGCTAAGCAATCAATACATTGTAGATATTATAGGAGAAAAAAATGAAAGAGATCATCTGGTTCGCCATTGGAATTATTGTTTTAACGGTTGTTGCTGGACTACTCCAACCCACTAAAAAGAAAAAACGAAGAAGTTCAAAGACTTCAAGAAGTAAAGCGAAAAAGCCTGTAAGTAATAGTTTTAACCGTTCATCACCTACCTGCAGACCTGACGAAGTGATTCTAACATTGCCATTAGACAAAATGACGGGAGCCGAATTCGAGCGTCTGCTGGCTTTGTACTTCAGGGATCAAGGCTATTCCGTCAAAGAGGTTGGAGTAGGTGGTAAGGATGGAGGCGTTGACTTGGTCATTACGGATAAACGCGGAGAGAAAACGGCTGTCCAGGCCAAATGTTATGCTGACCATAACAAGGTGAACGTAATGAAGGTTCGTGAACTGGTTGCAGCTAAGCGCAATCACGATTGTATTTTATCCCTGATCGTAACGACATCCGATTTTACAAGTGATGCCAGAAAGGAAGCGGACCAGTTTAAAGTGGATTATTGGCATGGAGGATTGGTAGATAGCAAACTACGCAGCTGGGGCAAATGGAAGCCTTCTAATAAAGGCATTAAAACATCTAAAACGAATATATCCTCTAAAATGGTTTCTACCATGAAATGCAGTTGCGGTGCCCAGATGGTTAAGCGTAAGAACAAAGAAGGAGTGACATTCTGGGGATGCAGCAATTTTCCGAATTGCCGCAAGACAAAAGCGATTTAATAGCATTACTTGTAAAAGCAAAGCAGGCTGTGAGCAGTCGCCTTGCTTTTTTATTTTACGTTTTCTTCAGGGTCCCCCATAATTTCCCTTAAAATATTTCTGGACAATCTAATATTCTTAAAAGAAGTGTCCCTAAGCATGTCCACGATTTCCTGAATCATGATATCCGTCTCAGTAAACTCCATTTCATCATTCACATAAGCAAAGAGTTGAGAAATATTGACATCCAGCGCCTCCGCAATTTTAGCGAGATTAATTAGAGAAACATTCTTTTCTCCACGTTCAACCTGTCCAATGTATGTAAAATGGAAATCTCCCTTTTCGCCAAGAGCCTCTTGAGATAAACCTTTTGCCTTCCGTAGAACCCTAATTCGTGCACCGACTAATTTTAATATTTTCCGCTCATCCATGATCTACACCTCTCTTAATAAGAAGTCTAGTCAAGTTTCTGAATTGCATACATAGTCGAATGGATATTAAAGTTTCGATAAATCATATGTTTGAGTATTTATTTTATGGATTTTGTTATATAATACTGGTATATTTTTGATAGGAGAGGTGTCCATGTTAGAGCAGCGGGTTGATATGTATTTTGAAAAGGTTCATAATAAAAAACTTCATGCCTTGATTTCACATTTTTATCAAACATCACAATATCATCTCAAGCTCGCATACCTCATGCGTGACCATAGACAATTCAAATGCTGCTTCATCCTCTGTGAGTGGTCTTTCAACGCTGTACTTAAAGCCTTGTATATTCACGAAAACAGAACTCCATTTGTTCCTTCGGAACTCACCATGAATGAGATTTTGCGTCTGGTTCATCGAAACGAAACGGGTGAAGGATTAGACATAGCCTTGTTTATCGGGACGATGCAGCATCTTTCTTGCTTGGAAGTCGATCTCGATCAACAACTGCTGGATATACATCATGTTGATCCACTCCTTGGGAGAACCGAGGATCTTGTACATCAGTTAGCGGAAAATCTGAACATAGAACAGTGGTGATCGCTAGGTCCAGAGCATCATTTCTTGTACCAATTGCATCATTCACCCCGGAGTAGTTTCCAAACGAGGGTAGGGGAAAACAGGACTCCAGCGGGATGTATATCTGTTCAATCTTCTTCTAACATGGTTAAATAACAACTTTCATGGACGGAGATTTATATGGCCACGATCAAAGTTACGCCGGAACATCTAATGCATTTATCCAGACAAATGGAACAGGGGAGACAGGAACTCGAGTTCCTTTAAATACAAAAAAAGAATTATAGTAAGCACAGGAATGGGGGATTAAAATGGGGAAGTATGTATCTGTTAGAGGTTGGTTAGAGTGTGATGAACAAACTGTGCATGAGGTCAGAAAGATTCGGGATGACTATACCGAGAAATATAATGATGCTTTACTGGACAAAAGCAAATTAGAAATGTACCAGTCAGGTTGGACTTTCCCAGAGACACAAATCAATTGGACAGCTTATGTATTTTATGGGGCCGATATTAGAGAGTATTATCTTGATTTCATGAGAAAGCAATTATCAGAGATGGCTGCCATTTCGGACATAACGGGGTATTTTCTTATCGATGATCACGATGGAGAGAAAAATCTATGCTGGCAAATCTCTAATCATAAATTGATTGAGACTGAGCAAGAAAATATAACTTTCAATAAGTAAATTAACAATACCTACTCCTTTACAGAATTAACCGACTTCCTTCCCATGGCGGATGGTATAATGGCAAAAGGGAGATTTTGGCGATAACCTGAATACTCTCCTAGAAAGGATGTCATGCCATATGCCTACATATAACAAATTGGTGCGGGACAAGATTCCGCATATTATTGCATCTAGCGGGAAAGAAAGCCGCACACGCATTTTGGACCCGGAAGAATACAAGCAGGAGCTGCGCGCGAAGCTGCGCGAGGAGTCTGACGAATACTTTAGCGCAGAGAACGATCAGGAAGCGCTGGAGGAACTCGCCGATATGCTGGAAGTAATTCGTTCTCTGGCTGAAGTGCACGGCGCGAATGCGGCACAGCTGGACAAGCTGCGGGCGGACAAAGCCGAGGCGCGCGGCGGATTTCAGGAACGGGTGTATTTGATCGATGTCGACGAAGCTTAATGTCAAACTGATTACCGACAATCTAGCAGATGAACTGATTGCCCGGGTGCGTACCGCATCCGGGATTTATATCATGACCTCGTTTATTATGGAATCCGGGGTAAAGCTGCTGGCTCCGCATCTGAAACAGGCTGCCGAACGCGGAGCAGAGGTACGAATGCTTGCGAGGGATTATTTGTACATTACGCAGCCAGAGGGGCTTCGAGCATTATGTGAAGTTGACCCACGGATCGAAGTTCGGTTGTGGTGGAGCATGGGGAATTCCTTTCATCCAAAAGCATACCTTTTTGACCACGATAATGGCGAAGGCCTGCTCATCGTAGGTTCATCCAACTTTTCGTTCACAGCGTTGAAAACGGGGTACGAATGGAATCTTGCGATGAATGCGGAGGCAGAGCCGTACACATTTCAGATGGCTTTGGAGAAGTTCATGCAGAGCTTTTACCACGAGACGACGATGCCCGTGAATCTCGATTCGATTGCGTTGTATGAAGAAGAGTACGAGAAATATCACCGACGAAATCCTGAGATGATTCAGCGTATCACCGAAATGGAAGAAGCCGAGATTAGTACAGGGCGTATCGATGGGGAGGAAGAGGGGACCGCAACGCTGTCTACTGCTCCCATTCAGCCGCGATTTGCACAGATCGACGCACTGAAAGCATTACATCAAACGATGGAAGAGCAGTACAACAAAGCCATGGTTATCATGGCGACAGGACTTGGCAAGACGTATTTGGCGGCATTCTTTGCAGAGCGGTTTAAGCGGGTATTATTCATAGCACATCGTGAAGAAATTCTGAACCAGGCGAAAAGGTCCTTTCAGCAAGTCATGCCTGACCGCACCCATGGGATATACAACGGACAGCACAAGGATGGCGAAGCCGACTGTGTTTGCCTCTATCTACACGCTCAGCATGCAGAAGCACCGAAGTATGTTTGAACCTAATGCATTTGACTTAGTCGTCGTGGACGATTTCCATCATGCGGCAGCAAAAAACGTACATTAAGGTCATGGAATATTTTCAGCCCCAGTTCCTGCTGGGTATTACCGCTACACCGGACCGTTTAGATGGCAAAGACATTTACGCGCTATGTGATGGTAACGTGGCGTACCAAATGCATTTTATTGATGCGATCCGTAGGGGATGGCTTTCTCCGTTTCAATACTATGGCGTGTTCGATGAAACGGATTATTCGCAAATTCGCTGGATTGGCACGCGCTACGATGAACAACAGTTGATTGCCGCTCAGCTTCACGAGACGTACGCGGAGAAAATTCACGGTGCTTGGATGCAGCATAAGCAAACACGTACGATTGGTTTTTGTTCTTCGATTCGGCAGGCCGATTATTTGGCGGATTATTTCCGCGTTCAAGGTGCCAAGGTGCTCAGCCTGCACTCCTATACGACGGAAATGTCACGGGAGGAAGCGATCCGGCGATTGGGTGCAGGTGATTTGGATATCGCTTTTACGGTCGATCTGTTTAACGAAGGAACTGATATTCCTAGCGTTGACACCCTATTGTTCGTACGACCAACGGAGTCGTTGACGATCTTTACTCAGCAGGTGGGCCGAGGACTGCGTCTTGCTGAAGGTAAATCCCATTGCGTCATTATCGATCTGATCGGGAACTACCGGAATGCGGATGTGAAGTTAAGCTTGCTGGATGTACATGCCAATGAGGAGAGAGAAGGAAAAAGGTTGGCTTCGGCGGTGCCGGAGGTCCCGACCAATTGTGAGCTTCATCTGGATGCACAGGTCATCAATTTTCTTCAAGAGCTGAGCCGGAAACGGCTGCCTCGCCGCGAGAAGCTGCATAAGGATTTTATCGACGTAAAACAAGAATTGGGACGCATTCCGACATATCTGGAATTACATCTCATGGGGCAATCCCCGAGCATCGGATATCGGAGCGAATTCGGTTTGTATGTCGGTTTCCTCCACTGGGCCGAGCTGCTGTCTGTCAAGGAAAACGAATGTTATGTGCGTCATGAGGTTTGGCTTAAGGACGTAGAGAAGACTTCGATGAGCAAGAGCTATAAAATGGTCGTGCTGCTCTACATGCTGGAGCGTGGCGAGGAACGTTGGCTCGATCCGATTACGCCGAGCGAGGTGGCTTCGTTTTTCCATAACTATCTGATAGAGAAAGAGTATCGGAAACGCAAGGACTTTGCGGACAAAGACAAGCTGTCGTTATGGGAATGGAATGAGAAAACCGCAGCGAAGGTGGAGAAGCTGATTGCCGATATGCCAATGTCCAAGTGGGGCGGGGCCAAAGGAAGCATGACCCGTTTCGAAGACGGCGTCTTCTCATTGAATATTCAGGTTCATGACGATGCAGAACGTAATTTGTTATACCGATGGACGAAGGAAATTTGCCTGTATCGGTTGCATGCGTATTTCGAACGAGGCGTGAAAGAATAGAAAGAAAGATTTAATCTATATAGGTTGAACTAGACATTTACACGATAACGGAGAGGGCAGAAAGAATCTGGAGAAGCGAAGCGGTCTAAAAGCTTTCTGAAAGAAAGCTGCATCGGAAGCATAGGCTTATCACCGGATTTTCCCTTTGAAAAAAGGGGATCAAAAAATCTGGGGATAACAGTGATCGGAAGATGGTTCTGACCACGTAGTGACTCCGTGTAAAAATCATCGGTTCAACTTATATAAATAGCGAAAGTCTCGGAACTCCCCCTTTAATAAATTCACGATAACCAAGTCCGATCTTCGTTTCTCGAAGGTTGGGCTTTTTTCCATCTAATCTATTTCCAATTTGTTTACGAATAGTTACAATATTGGTTTTCTTCTTAGCGGCTTTGATACCGAACTGAAACCCCAATCGGAATCCTGTATTATATAATTACTTAAATTGGAAAAACACCCCAATGAGGGGTGTTCCGCCTGACCACGCTTAGAAATTGGTCGAGTACGACAATCCGAAAGACGAAATATTATAGCTCTTGCCATGCACTGTCCCCGAACCGTTGCGGATCGCCGTTCTGCGGGCGATGGGGTCAGAACCTTTGACGCCTTTCAAGACGGAGTACAGACGGTCTTTGTCAGGGTAGCGGCCCGTTTCGCCGGAATTTCTCCAAGCCTTCTCAAGCGACGTGATCTCGGAAATAATCGAGCTCTCGCCATCAAGGCTCCAGGACTGAACGGCATGATCGAACAGGAAGGCAAGGCCTTGCGTACTCACGATGCCGAATTTTCCAGCGAAGGCAACGGCGCGATCCAGATAACTTTGAGCATGCTTGCGCTGCAATGCCTGGTTTGCCGATTTGGCGCCCATCGCTTCGAACAGGCTTTTCCATTCAGAGACGACCCCGCCGCCGCTTGTAGAGATGCTGTCCCCCCAAGCAATCTGTTGAGCCTTCGTTTTGTTGAGGACGACGTCTTTCAGGGTTGCTGCCTTGGTGGTGCCGAATATGCCTTTGAACTCGGTTTCGTTGTTCTGGATGTACTCCTTCAGCAGCGGTTGCAAGCTGCCCTGGCCAAAATTGTACTGGATGATGCCGAAGGATAACCCTTGCCCGTCAAAATTGCCGCTCAGGTTGGAGTAACCGTTGTTACCCTCAAAGAATCCGGTGTTTCTCAACAATTTGTCTTTCAAGCTGTCTGTCAGTGCCATGTGCTTCATCTCCTTATGTTTGGGAATACTCATAAAGCGAATGAAGTCTGGCGTAAAACAACCTGGAATGGAGAAAATGTTCGATGAAAAAATATGCCCTTGCTTTCTTGGTCTTCTTTATGATTGGTACAGGGAGTCTGATCTGGGTCTATACAAGCACTATGACAACAAGTCAGGCTGCCGAAACAAGTGCGGTACACATGGAACGACTTGGCTCCGGATCTGGTGACTCAGCAGCGGCTTCTTTGCCTGATGTCGTGGAATTCAAAAGCGATGATACGTCCCTCAAAGTACGGCTTAACGACATCCCGCAGTATAAGAAGTATCTGTTGAATGAAGAAAATACTGAAGCAGAGATTGCACGCACGGAGTTTGTGAAGCTTCCTGTATCTACTGCTGAAACGTATGCGATGTTGAAGTATAGCTGCGGAACCCAATCGTGCTCCACGATCCTGATCCGAACCGATGGCGAACATACCGATAGTTTAACGATGCCTGTTGGCATTTTTCAGGATTACAAGCTGTCTCCCGATCATGATAAAATGCTGTTTCGGTATGCCAACGATGAAGGCGGTGTGGTTGTCCGTCACATTATCGTTGCAGTGGATCTAGACTCCTTTAAAGTGATTCGATATGCATCGCCCGATCTTGAAAAGCAGTTCATGTTGAAGCCGACATGGCCAGTCCTGTCTTATGCATGGATCAACAACGATCGATTCGATCTCGAAACGGCAGCCCTGGATACCAGTGATTTTAACGCGATCAAAGACTGGTTATCCTCGGAACGTCGCAAGATCAAGAAGGTGGAGATTCAACTGGATGATAGCCATCAGTTAGATGAGTTTCCTCGTGAATAATAAACATTCCATGCAGCAAAAAAATCGATGAAAGGACGTTGGCCCTTGCCCGGGCTGATGTCCTATTTTAATTGCAGCAGCGTCTTTTCCTTATTCCCAAGGTTTAGCGATCTATCGTTTCACACGTTCTCACGCTTATCTATTCTGCAATGAACTGTTTACTGTCTTTATTAAAGCTATATGTTGTAGTTAATGTATCGCCTTGTCCTTCTGTATTTCTCGTGGTTACGACCAGCTTTTCGCTTTCATTGTCGGGAGTACTCGTCTTTTCATAATTGATCGTTTCCTGAACGTTGTCAGCCTTTTTAAAAGGGATTGCAAATGCTTCTCCGCTTTCTTTATCCACGCCAAAAGCATAAGAATTATACCCTCTTGAAGAGGTATATTCAGGAGTGAGCAGGAAAACGTCCATGGCTTCAAAGCTGATTTTCTTGAAGGGAATAGGCTGGTCAGAAGGTTGAATAAACACAAGCTCCTGTAGTTCTTTTATTTCTTTTATCTCCTCATGATGTTTGGAAATCACCGAGTAATTCCCTTGATAAAAGAAGTCTCCTTCACTCCCTAGAACACTTGGTGTGGTGACATGGCCAATCGCTTCTTTTCCTTTGGAGACAACATATAGCTCACCGTGATCTGTATCTATCCGGGCTCGAACAGTCGGATGTTCTTGATAGGAATCAATTTTAACTACATTAGCATAGGGCGATTTTGGATTTTGATTTTTGAATTCATCACCCTTATTCGTCTCCGTCGATGTACTTTCGGTCTGATCTATAGACTTTTCTGAACTCTCAGTACCACATCCAGATAACAAAATACTTACTGCAGCTATGGAGCTTAGGACAAACGAAGGTTTCTTGAAAATTATTGAAATCGCTTCCTTTCTAAATGCTCGTGTATTTTACAAAGATGATTTTACATCATCTATAACCCATAGAAGTGGATAACATGTAATTTATTTCTTAAAAAGGAGTAACTTACGATCAGACGTGCCGCTAGCGGAAAATGGGTTACCAAGATGCAAATAACTTCGTCTGCTGCTTATTTATTTTGTACATAATGGAAAAAAATATAGTATAATAAAACGAACAGGTGTTCTTATTTTGGTTGTTTTTAAGGGATTGAATTTCGCCTTCTTATATATAAAGAATGAAGGAGGGGGAGTCGGATGAGCACCCTGGAAAGACATCGCGATTACGCCACGCAAACATGGAGCGCACAGTTTGAAGAGTACAAACAGCAGCATCCCGCGTTATTTATGAACCGGGTCGTTGCCACCTTTTTTGAGCAGGAAAAGCACAGAAAGCTGTTAATCCAGTCGATCAGAGGCGAGGAGGGGAAGGAAAAAGAACTGAACGAGTCGTTTCGGCGTTATTTGTTCCAATACCGGTTCATTACGTACATTACGCTTTCGCTCAAATTCATGAGTTTGGATCAGATGAGGCGCAATCAGCGTTATGCCACCCGCAATGTGCTTATCTATGACAAACCATCCGCGGAAGATTCGGACACGCGACTTGGGGAAACGATAACTGCATATCAAGCTTCATATGAAGCCCCGATGACGGATGAGCAGACGATTCGGTTCAGAGGAGGTTTTGAGAACGAACAGGTGGAGTCGGCATTTGAGCGGTTGACGGAAAAACAGAAGAAAGTGACGACGTTATATTACGGACAAGGATATTTCGATCATGAAATTGCCAGCAGTCTTCAGGTCAGCCAACAGGCTGTGGCGAAGACGAGAAACGCGGCATTGAAAAAAATGAAAACGATACTGGCGAGAGGGGAATAAGCGATGGATCAAAGTTCTATTTCGACGCTAATCGCAGGGATCAGTCAAGTCGGTTTCCCCATTATGATCACGTTGTATTTGTTCACACGATTCGAAAAAAAGCTGGACCAGCTTTCCCTGAACATAGGGAATCTGATCGAAGTCATCAAAGCGGTGATTAAAGATGAATCCAGGAAACATTGAGTTCTATGATGAAGTCCAAAAAGCACAGCGTGGTGATCGGGATAGCATGCTGCGCATCATCAACGCCTTTCAACCGGTTATTCAGAAGATGAGGAGCGAGGTTAGGCCACAGGAACGGGACGATCTGTCCCAGACCATTGTGGAAGGATTGATCAACAAAATCATGAATTATAAGCTGGATCAGGTTCCGACGTATGCGGAATTCTGCAAACAACTGTTTCTTACGGAACAATCCGATGGTTCTTCTTAAAGGTAGAGGAGAGTCTGCTTCAATCCAATCCATGCGGTCTGGTAAAATACATAGGAAGTAGGGAGGTTGTGTGCCCTGCTTTCCTTTGTTTTGTTGTTATGATGAGTTAAGGGGTCTCCATGATCATCATGATGAAACAAAACGCCGTATAATCCCGTTTATAAAGGAAGACAACCATGGATGGAAATCATAGAGAGGAGGCGTAACATGAAAAAAGTATATTATATGCTGCTCGCTGCCCTTTGCGTGGTCACGGTGGCAGGCGCCGCGTATGCGTCGAAAGCAAAGGCGTCCAATGCCGGCACGGGAAAAGCTTCTCCGTCGTACATGTTAAAGGTCAACGGAAAAATCGTGGAGCCGGACGGCCACGCTCTTTCGCCTTATGAAGTTCAAGGAGCGGTTATGGTTCCTTTGCGCCAAACGGCAGAGGCGTTGGGGTACACCGTAAGTTGGATGCCGGAAGAGAAGGCGGTTCGCGTGGAAGACGGCATTCAATGGGTGTTGGTGAAAAGCGGCAGCCAAGCGGTTCAATTTACCGGGAAATTGAAGATCATTAACCTGACGCAAGAAGTGGATCTACCCGCGCCGGTCAAAACGCATAAAGGCGTTACGTATGTGCCGGCTTCCTTGTTTGAGCCATTTTTCAACGAGGTCGTTGTGAAGGACGGCAGCGTGTCCATTTCGGCACAAATGTCGACTATTCAATGAGATTTCCCTTTGAAAAAGAGAATTTGAAAAAAATCTGGGGATAACAGCGATCGGAAGATGGTACTGTACTCGCAGTGGCCTGGTGTGATTTGTGATTGCGGTTTATATAGGTACGCAAATCAAACCTTTGATGATTCGCTCCAGGCAGCAGCGAGAACTCAAAGGTTTTTGGCTATGCATGATGGATGATTATTCGGATCACATTCGTGAGGCGTGGTTGGTTTGTTCGGAATAACCTCTTAAATTCACCGCAAACAACAAGCAGGAGAGCAGGTAGACTGCGCTCAGCAACAGATAGGGCAGCTGCAAGGAGAGTTCCCGATCCAGCCAGTTTTCGCTAACCCGGACCAACAATCCGCCGAGAAACGTACCGATGGCGCTAATGCCGAACGAAAGAAAACGAAACACGCTGCCTACTCGGCCCAACAGCTCATTGGGCACCGAACGCTGCAGGATGGAGGAACGGATCACGTTGTAAACGACGATGAAAAAGGCCGCGCAGAAGTACAATGCCCCCACGGCATAAGCGTTCTTAGTAAGGCCCACCAGACCATAGATTACGCCCATGCTGAGCACGCATAGCAAGATAAGCTGCTTGGCGTTCCAACGGTTGCGCATCCGCGCCACGGCCTGGCTGCCGATAATGCTGCCCACGGTGGCAATAGCAATGAGCATGCCGAACGCATGCGGTTCGAGATGCAGCACTTCCCGCACGAAAAAGATTTGCGTCGACAAAATGACGGCATACATCAAGGTCACGGTAACCGATAGCAGTGCCAAGCCGCGAAGGAAACGATCCTGGATCACGTACCGAATGCCTTCCCCAAGCTCCCGCCGCCAGTTGGTCATGGGCCGATCAGGCTTGGAGGATTGTCCATGCTCCGGCGCAGCCGGTACATCGAGATTGGCGGTTTGCCCTGGTGTGAAGGTCCCCTTCAATCCGATCAGAAGCAAGACCGCGACAACCGCCGTAACCGCATCGATGGCAAAAGGAAAGACGATGTGCAGGCCGAGAATGAACCCGCCCAGCGCCACGCCCAGAATGTCGCTCGTGATCAGCTGCCCTGCGGTAAACTGGCCGTTGGCTTTTTCCAGTTTGCGTTCATCCACGATCTGTGGAAGGATCGTCTGCACGGTGCTGTCGAATATGACCCGGCTGACGCCGATGCCGAACATAAACAGGGCCAGCGCCGGAATGCTGATCCATCCGCTCCACACGCACAAGGTCATGAAAACAAGCAGGACCATGCGGACCATGCCGGCACCGACCAACAGGTGTTTGCGTGAATAGCGATCAATCAGGACACCGATGGGCAAACTGAAAAGCAGCCAGGGCAGACGTAACGCGGTCATCGTGATGGACGCATACAGCGTATCACTGGTGAGGGTGGAAATCAGCCAAGGCACTGCCGCTATGGTGAGACCGTCCCCCAGGAACGTGATGGAGAACGCGGCAAAGAGCTTGGCGTAGTTCGTTTTGGTTTTCATCAAGACCTCCCATGTTCAAAAGTATGTATCCCATAAATGAGGCTGCAAGTCCCAGTTTCCATTAAATACAAATTTAGTGGATATCGGGAAGGCATTCAAGTGCTTTTTCCGTGCAAGGACATCTGTTCTATTCCCTTAAGCGGAGTTTCCGGGAAGCTGTACGGGCAAATATAGTATGTCGAGGCCCATAGAGAACCCTTTCGGACACATCTTTCAAAAAACGCTTACAAATTTCAAAACTGCCCTACCTTTTCCCTTCGGAAGCTGAGATAATGGGGGAGGTAAACGCGATATTTTTTCGACCGAAACAACATGGATAATCCAAAACTATACCGCTTACATATGAAACGGGAGGAATACACAGATGACACAGATCACAGAGATCATCAGATCGGCAAAGGGACAAGCATTGCTGGCCCAAATGTACGGAGCGCAGCACGTCGAGGAGCAGGCGGCACGTTACGAGAAGCTGGATGCGTCGTTCCGGCAGCATTTTGGCGCACAGGACGGAGTGCAATTATTCAGTTCGCCAGGACGCAGCGAGATCGGCGGCAACCATACGGACCATAACCACGGGAAAGTGCTTGCGGGCAGCATTACGCTGGATACGATTGCGGTGGCCGTGCCGACGGACGATTCCGTCATTACGTTTTATTCCGAAGGATACGACAAAAAGTACGTCATCGATCTGGCGGATTTGAAGCCCAACAGCGAAGACGATGGAACAACCGGGCTGATCCGCGGCATGGCAGCGGGCTTCGTGGAGTTCGGATACAACGTTGGCGGGTTCCAGGCGGACATCTCCAGCAACGTGTTTTCGGCGTCCGGCGTGAGCTCTTCCGCATCGTTCGAGATGCTGATCTGCACGATACTGAACCATTTTTACAATGAAGGCCGATTGGATGTCGTGACGCTGGCGAAGATCGGACAGTATGCGGAAAATAATTTCTGGAACAAACCGTCCGGCTTGCTTGATCAGATGGCATGTGCGTACGGCGGACTGATCTCGATCGATTTTGCCAATGCAGCCGAGCCTGTGATCGAACCTGTGAACTGGAACTTCCAAGAGAACGGTTATTCTCTGGTCATCGTAAATACGGGCGGCAACCATGCCGACCTGACCGAAGATTATGCTTCCGTGCCGAACGAAATGAGAGCGGTGGCCGAGGCGCTCGGCGGAGAGTACGTTCGCGATATTTCGGAGGAAGACATCTACGCCAAGCTGCCTGCGGTACGCGAAGCGGCCGGAGACCGGGCGGTGCTGCGTGCGCTTCATTTCCTGGAAGAGAACAAACGCGTGGACGGTCAGGTGCAGGCTCTGCGCGAAGGACATTTCGCAGACTTCCTGTCCCTGATTACGGCATCGGGCAACTCCTCGTGGAAATGGCTGCAGAACGTATATCAGAGCGGTGCCGTGCGCGAACAGGAAATCTCGGTCGCGCTTGCGCTGACGGAGAACTATTTGGCCCAATTGGGCGATGGCGCGTGCCGCGTTCATGGCGGCGGTTTCGCCGGCGTTATTCTGGCGATCGTGCCGAATGACAAAGCCGAAGAGTACATGAACTGGATGCGCGGCATGCTGGATACGCCGGTCATCGTGGTCAACGTGCGCGAACATGGCGCAATCTGTTTGAATGCCGTACTTTTGGCATAATCCATAATTATATCGCATCGTCCGATCAGAGCGGTCTTGGACTGGTACTTTCCAGTCTGGGCCGCTTTTTCGTTAAGTTGCTTCACTGAGGCAAGGGGGACGAGCGGAATAGGGATGTGGTATGCTCGTGGAATTTTACGATGGGGGGACAAGCGATGATTCCGATGATCTACGAAATGCAGAATGCGTGCGTGCTGGCAGATGGGGGAACGGTATTCCCTGTATCCGCTCGTCATGGAGCATCCTGCTCAGATCATTCTGATGGCCGATGTGAACGTTCGTTGGCATGATGCTGAATACGGGATCGACAGCGGAGAGGGCCTCTTTTTGCAGCCGACCGGAATGAATCTTGAAGCGGCGGTGCAGGCCTAACGAACATCAGGAACCTTATTTCCAGGAAATGGACAGTCCCGAATTTCTAACGAACATCAGCGAGCTTATATGCACCAAAGTAGGCGATCCGGAGCCGGTTTTGCACGGATAACGTGTCTCAGGTTCTTTAGAAATGATCGCAGGCACAAACAGGCCAAATAAGACGTGTCAGGTTCGTTAAGCCAACTCCGATTCTGGTAACAACAGCCTATACCCATCCAATGAGCCACAGCTCTAATTGGAATGATACGGTGACTATTTTCCTGTTTTTGGATGACGAGCTACCTTGGCGGGTATAGATGATCTATAATAGGGGACCGAGCGGGTTGTCGGGGGTTATGTTACAAGATCAGCGCATGTGCATGCAAAAACAGATTAGACGGGAATGCACCATACCCACCTAATCTGTTTCATGGGCGAATTCGAGCTGTCAACGCACGGACTTGGATGCTTGGGATTCGCCGCTCAGCGTCTGAACCTCTTCCCGAATATAGCGATGATAGTCGTTGAAGCTGTTGATGTGTTGCAGCGCATCCGTTTTGGACGATTGGATCTTGATGCTGCCGTCGTTTGCGACCTTTTTCATTTGGGCAAGAACAGTCTGGGAGCCCAGGATGTCGCTGGACATCTCTTGAATACGCTGCAAAAGGGCAGGATGTCCCTGGTATTGCAGCATTTCAGCCAACGGCCGCATTTCCTCCAGCTTCTGGCTGGAACGATCGAGCACGGTCATGACGCGATCCTCATCGGTGCGGGCGCTTAGGGACACCATGCGGTGAATGTGGTCTTTCTCCATGCGCTCCAGTGCTTCCAAATGGGAAGCTTCCAACCGTTTCAGATCGCCGAAACCTTCGGGCTGGACAACGTCCGCGTTATTTGCCAATGGGGACGGGCTGCGGTCTGTGTTCGTACATCCCCAGAGCAGCGTACAGCAGACGATTACTGCTCCGGCAGTCAACCATGTTCTGGATTTCACCTTGGTCACTCCCTCAATATTTTCCTGAACGTAGTATGAACCGCGTAATGGAAATTATGCGCGCGGGACCGAAAAGGAGGAAATGAGATGAAGCTATACGAGCATCCCCTGATCCGCTGGGGAATCACGCTGTTGTACCCGGCAACAATCTTTTGGTTTAGCAGCTTCGGGCCAATCCTTCATTCATGGGTGGGACCCATCGTCTTTGGGGTTGCGTTTTGTTTTTTGTGGAAGGGGATCAAAGAGTTTTTCATATCCACCGCACTGACGTGGTTGGTCGCCATCCCATGCTGGTGGTATTTTATCGAGGTTCCGAAACCGTCCGCCGGAGCGGAAAATTTTGCGGCGCATTTGTGGCTGATCGTACTGGTCTATATTGGCGTGGTTATGCTCCCGCAGCTGTTGATCCTGACTACGCGCATGAGGATCATGCAGTATTACAACATGCAGTGAGTTAGAGCATGGCTAGGTGCAGATGACTTTTTCCAAGCTCGAAGGGTTAACTCAAGCTATGAAGCGATGCCAGGCCGGGTTCTAATGAAGTTTTGCAAGTTGTGCAAGAGCATCGGGAGGTACATATGAGCCAGAGGAAAAATGAGAAATTGTTCGTTTATCGTTGCAGGCGAGAAGACCCCCTTCTCAAAAGCGTCAGCTTTAGGTGAAGGATGAATCGCCATTTTTTTTCATTCAGAACCGAACATATGTGCTATAATAACTGCAAGAACGGAGGTGTGTGGCATGCTCTTCCATAAAGCATACAAGTATCGGATCTACCCCGATCGTACACAGCAGCAGTCGATCCATCAGATGTTTGGATGTTGCCGTTTTGTGTTCAACTATTTTTGGGACAATGGAAGGATACGTTTGACGCCACGGGCAAGGGCTTGTCGTACCATACTTGTGCCACGCAGCTTCCAGATCTAAAGCAAGAACATCCTTGGTTGAAAAAAACAGATAGTATTGCCCTACAATCGGCTGTTCGGCATGTAGCCGATAGCTTTGATCGTTTTTTCAAGAAGCAGGCGCTGGCTCCACGTTTCAAAAACCGTAAACATCCAGTGCAAAGCTACACTACCCGATACACCAATGGAAATATCGCTGTGAATGGAAATAAGCTGAAGCTCCCCAAGCTGGGGTGGCTGCGGTTTGCAAACTCCCGCCCCTGTGAAGGACGCATTCTCTCGGCGACGGTACGGCGAAATGCCGCGGGGAAGTATTTTGTTTCGCTCGTCTGTGAAGTGGAGATGGAGCCCTTGCCGGGTAACGAAAAATCGGTAGGGATCGATCTGGGACTTCAAACGTTTGCGGTATCCTCCGAGGGTATGCGGGATACTCATCCGAAAGCCTGGAGCCGGTATGAAAAGAAGTTGGCGAGCTGGCAGCGGAGGCTGGCCCGGCGTACGAAAGACGGTTCCAACTGGCAAAAAGCCAAACGGAAGGTCGCCCTGATCCACGAGAGAATGGCGAATATCCGCCATGACTTTTTGCATAAGCTGTCCACCAAGCTGATTCGTGAAAACCAAACGATCAGTATCGAGGACTTAAAGGTGTCTAACATGCTCAAGAATCACAAGCTGGCCAAATCGATCGCCGATGCGTCCTGGAGTGAGTTCAGAAGGCAGCTCACGTATAAAGCGGAATGGTACGGGCGTACCCTCAAGATTGCGAATACGTTTGCTCCGACAAGTCAAACCTGCCATGTATGCGGAGCGCTACACCGAGAGGTGAAAGATCTTTCGGTACGGCAATGGGTGTGCCCATCCTGCGAGACCCTCCATGAATCGGGATGTCAATGCAGCCCGAAACATTAAGGATGTTGCCATATCAATCGTCATATCGCCCGAGAACTGTGGGGACCACAGGGATCGCTTGGTCCACTTCGAACCAAGGGGTTCGATTACCCAAGAATCCCCCACTTCAAGCGAAGGCTAAAGTGGTGGGAGTGTTCAATGCGGGATCTGTTATCAGGCCGGGAGATTCAAGTCCCCTTATTGGGTTATACATGTTCCGTGGCTTTGGCCGATGGCCAGCCTGCTGGTTACCAAGATCGATTCGTTATTCCATGCCTGATGATCTTTGCGGTCCATGCCATATCGTTCCGTCCCAAACGAATACAACACCCCCTGTCATGGCCTTCGTCCAATGAATATGGGGGTGTTTTGCTATTCCTGGATACCGAGCCGATCCGGTATCAACAGGATGAAGCTATACTTTTCTTTTATATTTTCCAGTATATGGGATTGTCAGGTGAATGTCGAGTTTCCGGATGGAGTCTTCATCGATGATCAGCCTGCTCCCGTCGTTGGACAGCTTGCGCCATAGCTTCGGATGTTGGCGGTATAGTTCTTCTTCCAGCCCGAAGATGTCGATCCCTCGCTTCAAGCCGTGGCGGTAGGTTTGCACTATCTGCTCCCGCAGCTTGACCTCGCTCATCGCGACCATTTCGTCATACGAGATAGGCACCAGATATTCGTACAACGCGGTCAGGTACTTGGCTTTGATATCAAACGCAACGTGGTTTCCTTGAACGATCGGTTTGATTTTGATCTTGGGCAGACCAACGCTTAACGCGCCGTAGATTTCGCCGTCCTTTTGCAGGAGCAGGGCAGCCCTTCTCATGTCCTTCCGCAGCCAATGATAGCCCGGAAGCTGGCTATGGGGGAAATACTCGAACGAGGAACCCGACTTTTCGAAAAATGCCCCTTCGATATAAAACAGATCTTGCTTCTTTTCGTTCTCCGTCCAATGGTTGTCATTCAGCGCGATACATGGCAAATAGGTGGTCGTTGCCGGATCGTTGTGCGTGGCGATCAGCTGAAAGCCGAGCACTGGAGGAAAAAGGGATTCTTCCATGTAGCTTGGCAGCGGATTATGGAGAATGCTGTCCAGCGGACTCAAGTTGTAGATGGATGTTGCGCTCAAAATTTTTTCCAAAGGCTCCCGCGTGCCGTATACCCAGACCGTATATCTGGATTCGGGAAAACGCCCCACCATATCAAAAACTTCTTTAATATGTTTGCTGGTCAACACGCTCTCGGCCATGACGATGGAAGTGACGTGTCCCCACGCGATGTGCAGCTGGGATGTTCGGAACAGCTCGTTCAGGGCAAGACTTAGCGTTTTGCCTTCGGCATGGCCGACCCATACCGGAGGCGGCGAAGACGTTTTGCCGGAACCCTCGCTTTTGGCGATGCTTGAAAAATCCAGGGACTGCATGTATAGATGGTACATTCCGTCTTTGTAGTCGATGCCGAATGCTTTGGCGTAATCCACCTGTTGAATTTCGAATGAACTCCAGCACCCGCTTGTAAGAAGACACAGGGACAACGACACCATGCCAAGCAAACTTCTGCGCAGCATATGTTTCATGGCCGCTTTCCTTTCTTGTTCGGCTCCTGCGTTTCCAGATAGACGGGCCTGCGTTTGTTGAACCCTTTAGGCAGCTTGAAGAGCGCCGCGACGGCTTGTTTGAAATTCAGCGGAGTCAATGGCGTCAAGTAGGGAATGCCGAACGATTTGAGGTCTGTCAGGTAGATCAGGAACAGGATCAGTGACAGGATGAAGCCAAAAATGCCCAGAGAAGCGCCGAGCACGTAACAAAGGAAACGCAGTATAAGGACGGAACTGGTCATCACCTGGTTGACGACGGTTGCTCCGGCGACGACGGTGACCGCAATGACGACGATCATCAGCGGCGAGACCATGCCGGCGCGGATGGCCGAATCCCCGATGATCAGGCCGCCAACGACGGTCAGCGTCTGCCCGATCGCGCTGGGCAAACGTACCCCGGCCTCTCTGAACAGCTCCATCAACAGCATGATCAGGAACATTTCCACGCCGGATTCCATAGGCAGCCCCATCCGTCCGACAGAGATGGTGGCGACGAGCGGAAACGGAAGCTGATCCATATGGTACGAAGTCAGCGCGATATAGAAACCCGGAAGGAAGATTGTGGTCAGCAGGCCAAAAAAGCGCAGCAAACGCCCCGTGTTCACCGACAGGAAAGGGAAATTGGCATCCTCCGGCGATTTGAGCAGCAGGAACAGGTTCACCGGACCGATAATGACGCTTGGGTTTCCGTCCACGATCAGAATAAAACGTCCGTTGAGCAAGCATTCGGCGGCAAAGTCAGGTCGCCCCGTATAATGGGTTACCGGGAACAGCGTGACTTTTGAGGGAGACAACAATTCTTCCAGTTGGTTGGCGGTGATAAGCCGTTCGGTCTTGATTTGCCGAAGACGGTTCTGGACATGTTCGATGAGTTCCGGATTGGCAATGTTTTTGAGATACATGAGCGCGACCTTCGTCGGGGACCGCGTGCCGATGACTTCGAAGTTGCAGGCAAGCTGGGCGGTGCGCACACGCGAGCGGATGAGGGCCACATTGACCGCGATCGGTTCGATGAATCCGTCTTTGGCTCCGCGAATGGACACCTCGGTCGAGGACTCGTCCGGGGTACGGGTCGGCATATTCGAGATGTCGATGCTCCATATCGCCTGCAGGGAAGGGATTGCGATGAGCATGTGGCCTTCAAACACGCGAACGGACATCAGTTCGGTGCCGAATGCCGGGTCCTGCAGATCAAGGCGCGTCCATTGGATGCGCACGGCTTTTTCGATATCCGAAACGCGAAGGAAGCGGGTATTCTCGTAGGCATCGACCATGGCGGGTAGAATGGTCTCTTGGATCTCCTTGCTGTTTACCATGCCGCTGCAATAAACCATGACGATTTGGGCAGGAGCGTCCCCGATCATGTGGCTGGCGATGATTACGTCGTCGGAGTCTGAGAAGAATGTTCGCAGGTGATGTTCGTTCAACCGGAATGGTTCGGTGCGGTTATTTGTGTTGGATGGAGTCGTGACTGCCATGATCCGGTACCTCCTTGTCCTTTCGGTGTATGAGCGCTGCCAGGGTCAACAGAATCGTTACGATGGACACGTAAGCGAGCATGGCCGGAAACTGAATGTGTTTTACGTAATAGTCGACATAGTCGATCCGCCACCATTGCATGGCCATTGCGCTCATCATGCAGGCGATGGATAAAATGGCGATGTATCGTTTCTTTGGCTTGCGAATATCCAGAAGGTCCACCATTAAGTAAATGGAGATGGCAAGTCTGGCAAAGGAACCGCTAAGCCATTGGTAAATGGATAGAAAATCAACGTGCTGCAAAAGCTTGCCGATGTTCACGAGCTTCCACTGCTCATAAGGGCTGATGCGCTGCTTGGCGGCTTCCTCGGGACCGAATTCAACGATGGCGCCGATTGTGGGCCCGATGGCCATGCTGAGAATGAACAAACCAAGCAGCAATAAATGCCACCAGCGGATCTTGCCCCGGATGTCATGCTGGAACAGCATGAGAATCCAAATCTCCATCAATCCGGCAAGGGAATAGAACATGCCTCTCCAGACAGGCTCAAATCCGTTTTCCATGAGCGGGAACAGCAGGGAGTAGTCCTTGTACTTCAAGTTGGCGGACGCGACAAAATAACCCAGGAGAATGACGAAGGGCAGCAACAGGCTGGAGGTCATGGCAATCGAGCGAATGCCCTTGGCGGCAGACCAGGCGGCTACGAGCGCTCCGCCCCCGGCCAGAACGTATGGCGGAGTGAACTGAAGGTAGGTCGACACCGTCCAGTTGGTCGTTTCATACAGCGTATGAGTGCCCAAGGACAGCAGCAGAATGACGGCGGTAATCCGAAAAATCCATGAAGGAATGATGCCGAATTCGCGACTGATCCAGTCCGTCAATCGCTGACCCCGAATTCGGCGAACGATAATGAACAGCATGCAAAGGAACAGCATGAAGAGCGGCGCGGCAGCCACGACGGAAAGCCAACCGTCCCTTCCTGCCGTTTCCAGGATCGCCGAAATGGACAAGACGTGGCATACGAGGCCGGCACTCAGCAAAATGATGGAAAAGGACAACCAGATGGTAATCTGGTTTTTGGAGTGGTTCAAGGACGCAGCCTCCTTTCGAAAGAGATCAAGGAAGTATGCGTTAGGATGTGCAGCATATGGAATTTCAATTCCTGCATGATGTATTTAATGTGGAGCGGCTGCAAAGGATGGACGGAAGCGGCCAAAAGCTATAACATTGAACTAAGCAAGTGTTGAACAAGCATCCAAGCAAAACATAGAGAAAATGGGAGGAAACCTGCGATGATCCATTCGAAAACACCTGGCGAGACGCATGTCGGATTTATCGGTACGGGCGTGATGGGCAAAAGTATGGCCCGACATATCCAAAAGGCCGGTTATCCACTTCATGTGTACACCCGAACCGCTTCCAAAGCGGAAGAGCTGGTGAAGGAAGGCGCCATCTGGCATGATACGCCGGCGAGCCTTGCCGCCGCATGTGATGTCGTCATTACCATGATCGGGTACCCGAAAGATGTGGAAGAGATTTATCTGGGAGAGAACGGTTTGCTGGAGAGCGCCAAAACCGGAACGTTTTTGATCGATATGACCACCTCCAGCCCGCTGCTCGCTGAGAGAATCGCGGAAGCCGCGGAATCGAAAGGGCTGCATGTGCTGGATGCGCCTGTATCGGGCGGCGATATCGGAGCCCGCGATGCGAAGCTGTCCATCATGGTTGGTGGCAAAAGGGAAGATTTCGAAGCCGTACGTCCGTTGTTCGAGTGCATGGGAACCAATATCGTGCTGCAAGGAAAAGCAGGGGCAGGCCAACATACGAAAATGTGCAACCAAATTGCCATTGCTTCAGGCATGATGGGGGTGTGCGAGGCGTTGGCGTACGCCAGAACGTCCGGGTTGGACCCCGAAAACGTGCTCCAAAGCATTGCTACGGGAGCAGCGGGCAGCTGGTCGCTCAGCAACCTGGGTCCCCGCATGATTGCAGGCGACTATGAGCCTGGATTTTTCGTGAAGCATTTTATTAAAGACATGGGCATTGCACTGGAATCTGCCAAGGCCATGGGCATGAAAACGCCAGGATTGGCGCTGGCTGAGTCGCTGTATCAGGAAATAGCCCGGAACGGACTCGACGAAAAAGGCACTCAGGTGTTATATACGTATTACTTGCAAGCTTAAAGATTAGCAAGGTCTGTTTCCCGAAAGCATCTTGAACTGGAAAATGAATTGCATCTCTAAAAACGTGTCCTTATAAAAACATGAGGACACGTTTTTTCGCACAAATATGAGTCAAAAGTCACAAAATTGTTTAAATATTCATAGGTATGCGTAAAAAAACCGGGCAAAATCGGAAATTCCCCTTTAATTTTGCCGCGAATCATCCGAAATAAGAAATGAAGGATCTACATACGGTTTGCTCGAATGTATTTACATAATAAACCAGTTTTTTATGATTCATATTCCCTATAGAACGGAGCTTGCCCATGTTCAAGAGAATCCTGTCTCTGTTCAAGACGCAACCAGCGCCGGCCGACAATGTCGCGGTTTCGACACGTTCGCTCAAAGAAAGCGCCCCGGCAGCATTAAGACGTTCCCGCAGCCGGCGAAAGGGCATCGATTCGGAATGGTTAAGTGCCATCGAGGAGCCAAGAACGGCCGAGCGGTTAAACCTTCTGCCGGATGGCTACAAACACCTGAACGACCTGCTTGTGCCCAACTCCAAGTCCCGTTCGGGATATTCGCAGGTGGATCATGTCGTCATTGGCCCGAGGTGCGTATTCGTGATCGAGACGCGCAGCATGACCACAGGGGAGATTCGCGGCGGTCGGCGGGATGCCAATTGGACGGTCAGCACCAGCAAAGTCAAGATGTACAACCCGCTCATGCAGCATCGGGGACATGTTCAGGCCATTCAGGCGCACCTCGGCGATTACGCAGGCATACGAATCGTCTCCGTCGTCACGTTTACGAATCGCTGCCGCATCAGCGTAGACCCGGATGTCCGTTACATGCAATCCGATGAACTGGTCGTCTACGATCACGAGTTGGTAGAAACCATCGTTCGCAAAACGGAAAAACTGGAGACCGAATCTACGGGAAAGGGATATTCGGAACAGGATATTCAAACGATTCATGAGTTGTTGTGCGCGGCCAATGCAACGAACTCCGAGATCCGTGCAGAGCATATGGAGAAAGCCAAAGGGATCAAATAAATTGGGCATCAGCGCCATTCTCTTCAAGGAGAATGGCGCTTTTTTTAGACTATATGAACCGCAAAAAACATGCACACGTTTACGGAGAGGCAGAACCAATCTGGAGAAGCGAAGCGGTCGCTTAAAAGCTTTCTGAAAGAAAGCTGCATCGGAAGCATAGACTGTTCACTGGATTTTCCCTTTGAAAAAGGGGATTCGAAAAAATCTGGGGATAACAGCGATTGGGAGATGGTACTGCACTCGTAGTGACCTAGTGTGATTTATTCTTGCGGTCAACGAAGCTCGATTTGAATGTCGATCGCTGAAAACGCGGTCTGTTTTTCTCTAAAGAAAGGCTTGGACAAGGGTTATCTTATGTAATTCTAATGATCCATGAAATGAAGGAAAGGCCACCGAAAGGCACGGGTACATCGTCTGATATCCTCTGCTAGCAAACTTATGATAGAATGTACACCATGTTTTGGGTATGAACCATGCTTGTTATATGAAAGTGCGTACAACCAAGGACAAGGGGAAGATGAATGATGCAATGGAATCGATCTATCCGTTTAATTGCGGTGGTCAGTGTGCTAGCCGTCATGCTGACAGCATGCGGAGGGAAGGCAAAGGAGACGGATTCGTCTGCTGCAGGGCAAGGCGGGGCAGCAACGGCAGCCGAAAGCTCGAATTCGCCTGCAGCGGGAAATGGAGATTCGCAAGATGTATCAAGTACGTCTGCAGGCACATCCGATTCGGGAACCGGGACTGCGGATGCTGCTGCAGATCAAGGGAAAATCGGCTTTGATTCAACCCTGGAAGAGCTGCAGGAGAAGTACGCAGACCGTCTTGGATACATACGCGTGCCGTTGTCCGATCACCCGGTCCGCCGGGTTAGCCAGAACGATGCAAAAAACATTAACATCGCCAATTACAGCGATGCCGTGGTGGATATGAATACGGGCATACCGATTCATAGCGATTCCCAGCGTCTGATTGACGATGCCTTTCCGTTTTTTACAACGGCACAGGCGCCTGATGTCTCCTATGTGACCTGGGAGGAAGCAACCAATTTGGAGCGGGCGATGGTCAAAACATTGTTTATATCCCGCGAGGGGCTGCTGCTTACCGAGAAAGCCATGAACGACAAGGACTACGCCAGCAGCTCGTTCAGGGATTCCATGAACTTTTTTGAGACTGCGGCGAAATTTGATTCCATGGCTCCCGTCGCCCAGCATCCGTATGACATTACGTTAAGCGAGCATTATGATAAGGCCCGTCAGGCATGGGGCAGGTTGGCCGCCATCGATCCGGAACAGGATGAGACGGCCTTCGCAGAGACCTACAAGGAAGCAAGAACCGCGACCAACAATGCCATGGGTTTGCTTAATATTTTGCTGTCAACGAATGAGCAGGAACGTTTGGAGAACGCACTGGCCGAGCAGGAAGATACTGCGACTCCATAAAATATACCCAACATAAACGGCTCTGACCGAAGATGACACGGTCGGAGTTTTTCTGTTTTTTTGGGAAGGGGTATGGTATCTTTTTACAAGGAAAGCCATGAGGCTCGGAGCAGGGGGATCGGTGCTGATGCTTTGGCGAGGACGTTTTTGGAAACGCTTTAAATTCAGGACGAAGCTGATATTGATTTTATCTGTGGCTACGGTGGTCATCTCGGGATTAACGGGGCTGATCACCTATCGCATCCATATCGACTTGTTTAACGAAGAAGTCAGCCGCCAATACGGATTGACGGCAGAACAGGTGCTGGCGAGGCTCGACTCCAGGGTGAACGACATGTACAAGGTGACGGATTACATCACGCTGAACCCTTCGGTGAAGAACGCCATAAAGGACCAGGTGGCAGGCATTTCCTCGTACGACCAGATGAAGCTGGAGGACGAGTTGGATGACCAACTCTATCAGGTTCGTCTCGATGCGCCGGAAATTATGGGAATCCGCATTTACGACCTGAAGGGAAATATGTTCAATCTTGGCACGTTTGCCGGCTCCTTTCAACAGATGGACCCTGCCTTTTTGGCGGATTTCGTTCATAAGCTGGAGGGAACGGGCGGAGAGTATGTCTGGAACCGCCTGAATAAGGATGCCTTCGCGCAGGAGGAGAAGTCGAACTGGATTATGGCCGGGCGATTGATGAAATCGGTGGACCTGGAAACCTATGGCGTAATGCTGATTTTGTTCAACACGTCCTTGTTCGAATCCTATCTCAAAGACCTGCGCCTGAACGAGGATGTGGCGGCTTATTTGCTGGACGGGAACGGAGAGATGATCTACGCGTTTCGCAACCAGGATGCCGATCCCCCGCCGCTTACCCGGCTGAACATGGGAGCCACGGAGATCCGGGATGAAAACGGGACGACCCATTTGTACACGAAACAGACGTCGGACAAAGCCAAGCTGACGCTGGTGAGCAAAGTGTCCCTGGCCCAGATCCAGCAAAAAGGCAAAATCATCGTGCAGGTGGCCGTCTTTTCGGCGGCGGCCAGCGTGCTGTGCTCCTGGATCATCATCACGGTCGTCAGCCGCAGATTATTGCGCCCCTTGGCCAGACTGGTCCATGCGATGAAGCGGGTGAGGGACGGAAGGTTCGATACACGCGTTCCCGTCGAGACGTCGGATGAGCTGGGATTCATCGGGGAACGGTTCAACGCGATGGCTTCCCGGATCGATACGTTGATCCATGAGGTGTATGAGCGCGAGTTGAGCGAGAAGCAGGCGGAACTCAAAGCTATTCAGGCCCAGTTGAATCCGCATTTCATGTATAACACGCTGAGCATGTTTTTCTGGAAATTTTATATGCTCGGGGACGAGCAATCCGCCCGCTTGGTCACGGCGCTGTCCGAAATGCTTCAGTATACGTTGGAGCCCGTCCATAAGATGACCACGCTGGAGAACGAAATGACGTTAATCAACCATTATGTGCAGATTCAGCAGGCGCGGTATCCCGAGGAATTATCGGTCGTCATTTCCGTGCCGCCAAATCTGCATCACTGCGAGATGATCCGGCTGCTGCTGCAGCCTGTTGTGGAAAATGTCTTTGTGCACGCATTTGCAAACCAAAAGAACAACCGCCATTTGCACATTCGTGCCCGGATGAAGGATGCGCAACCAGGCGAGCCGGAGATGCTTATCATTGAAGTTGAGGATAATGGTTGCGGCATGGATGAAAGGACGATCGAGCGCATTATGGCTCCGATGGAAGAAGCCGGGGAAGAGCGCCAGCATATCGGCATGCGCAGCGTTCTCCGGCGCATCGAATTGATTCACGGGGAGCCTTACGGGGTTCAGATTGAATCCGGCGGCGCGCGGCAGGGAACGCTGATTCGTCTTTGCCTGCCGTACCTGACGAATCAGGTGGAAGGGGAACATATCGAACAAGGAGGCGAGACGATACAGTGAATGGACGTATGCTGGTAGTCGATGACGAAGCCTTGATCCGTCAGGGCCTGGTTCATATGGTGGGCAGCAATCCGCTGGGCTGGGAAGTCGTGGGCGAGGCCGCGGACGGGGAGGAGGCCATGCAGGTCGTGGACCGCTGCTCGCCCGATCTGATCATCACGGACATCAACATGCCGGTGATGAACGGGCTGGACTTGGCCGAGCGTCTTCATGACCGCGGCCAGGACGTCATGATCATCATTTTGACCGGATACCGGGAATTCGAGTATGCACAGCGCGCCATTCGTTATGGCGCCATTGAGTTTCTGCTCAAGCCGTTCTCTCTGGACGAAGCGTGCCGGGTGCTGCGCAAAGCGTACGACAGGTTTCGCCGCAAGCAAGCCGATTTGCACATCATGAACCAATTCAATCAACAGGAACGGATCGAACGATGGAAGACGGAGTTGACGGGGCTGCTGCTCAGCAGGCAGCTTGAGACCCTGGAGGCGCGTGTCGGGGAATGGCTGGACGAGGCCTCGCGCATGCCGCTGCCGGATGGCAAAGCCGAAATTCACAGGCTGCTGCAGGTCATGGAAGACATGCTGACGCAGCACTTCAATTTCAGGGAGCCTGCGGATGGCGCTGCCAGAGGAACGGATCCATTACTATGGATGCACTCCATGCCGGAGGTGGTGGCGTGGTCCCGCCGAAAGAGCGAGGAGTGGCTGCACCTGCTGGAGCGCCTCCTGAGGGAACAACAGGATCATGTCGTTACGCGGGTCATGAACTACGTCGACGTGCACTATGCCGGAAGCTGCACGCTGCAAACCGTCGCCGCCCACGTCCATGTGACTCCCAACTATCTCAGCCACCTGTTCAAAAAGGAAACCGGCGAAGGATTCAGCCAGTATGTCAGCAAGCTGCGGATCGAGAAGGCCAAGCTGCTGCTTCAGAACACCCGCCAGAGCATGGCGGCCATCGCGGAACAGACCGGGTTCGATAATTCGAGCTACTTTACGACCGTATTCAAACAGTTGACCGGGTTATCTCCGCGGGCCTATCGCAAGCAGCATGGCCGTGAAGGATAGGCAGAGCTCCCCAAGCGGGAGCTTTTTTTGCGTAGAAATTTGATAAAGGATCGGTAAATATCGAATGTTTGCGCTTACATAATTTTCTACAATACAGCTATGTACACAACAGCCGAGAGAGGAGGAGGCATATGAAAGGGCAGCTTACCGCAGGACCGCCCGGATTTCAAACGCCCGAGAGCGAAGTAAGAGAACGAATTCGGCAGCAGCGAATCAGACGATTCAAAATGAACATTCCGCTGATCCTGATGTTTTTGCCTGTGGTCCTGTTTTACCTGATTTTCCGATATGCCCCGATAGGCGGGCTGGTCATCGCCTTCAAGGACTACAATTTCTACGATGGCCTCTGGAACAGCCCTTGGGTAGGATTCCTGCATTTTGAAACATTGTTCAGCGACCCGCGCACGGTGGAGATTATCCGCAATACGCTGTTCCTCAGCCTGCTCAGCATCATCGTGGGTTTTCCGATTCCCATTGTGCTGGCGATCATGCTGAACGAGGTCAAGAACATGGCGTTCAAACGGTCGGTGCAAACCATCGTGTACATGCCGCACTTTTTCTCCTGGGTTATCATCGCGATGATGATTATGACCGTATTCTCGCTGGAGAATGGCATCGTCAACCGCTGGGTCGAAGCATGGTGGGGGGAACCGTACCCGTTCATGTACAACAAAGGCTCCTGGATCGCCGTATTCGTCGGCTCGGGCATCTGGAAGGACATGGGCTTCAACGCCATTATTTTTTTGGCGGCACTGACGACCATCGATCCGAGCCAATACGAGGCGGCGCAGATGGACGGGGCGAGCAAATTGCGGCAGATCTGGCATGTGACGCTTCCGGGCATCCGGTCCACGATCATCCTGCTGCTGATCCTGTCGATGGGACGTGTCATGGAGGTCGGGTTCGATCAGGTCTACATGCTCCAGAACTCCAACGTCAACGAGGTCGCGGACGTCATCAGCACGTACATTTACCGTACGGGGCTTCAGGGAGCGCAGTTCAGCCTGACCACGGCTATGGGATTGTTCGAGTCGCTGGTTGCGTTCATCCTCATTTTTTGCGCCAACTATATTGCCAGAAGATTTAACGAAGGTTTGTGGTGAGGAGGGGGAACGTGAGAACGACCCGTGGAGAAAAAATATTCTACATCGTCAATTACGCGCTGTTGTCGCTGGTCGCCCTGAGCTGCATCCTGCCCTTGCTCAATATTATAGCGTTGTCGCTGAGCGACGCCAGGGCCGTGCTGTCGGGCCAGGTCGGACTGTGGCCTGTCGATTTTACGTGGTTTTCCTATCAAAGCCTGCTAACGGGCACCCCGATCCTGAACGCGTTCTGGAACAGCGTGGAAATCACGCTGATCGGCACGGGGCTCAGCATGGCCGTTACGATCATGGCGGCTTATCCGCTGTCGCGCAGGCATTTTTATCACCGCCGCTTTTTCACGATGGCGATGGTGTTCACGATGATTTTCAACGGGGGCTTGATTCCCACCTATCTGGTCGTGCAGAACCTGGGGCTCGTAAACAGCTACGGGGCACTGTGGTTGCCGGGATTGGTAAGCACGTACAATATGCTGATCATGCGCTCGTATTTCGAAAATTTGCCCGGCGAAGTGGATGAGGCGGCACGCATCGACGGCTGCAGCGAGCTGGGACTGCTGTTCCGCATCGTGCTGCCGTTATCCAAGCCGCTGCTGGCGACGATTGCGCTCTTTTACGGCGTCGGCTATTGGAATTCGTTCATGAGCGTCATGATCTATATCAACGATACGTCGAAGTACAACATGACGGTGCTGGTGCAGAACATGATCATGTCCAATCTGAACGTGCAGGATTTCACCGATCCGACGATGATTTCCAACCTGACGCCGGAAGGCATCCGGGCTGCCGCGGTCATCGTGATGGTGATTCCGATTCTGGCCGTGTATCCGTTTTTGCAGAAGTATTTCGTGAAAGGCGTCATGCTTGGCTCCATCAAGGGCTGATGTGATGTTACTGAATCGGCATTCGGTTGTTCAGGCAGTTTCGTTTCATATCATACAAAGAAAGAGGGTCTGATCTATGGCGGTTTCGATCAAGGCATGGTTGAAGTCGGGGCTTGTACTCGGCTTGATTGGCGGAGTGCTGGCAGGCTGCGGCGGCGGAAACGGGGAAGGCTCACCGGCGGATGGGGAAGGAGCGCGCGGCAGCATTACGTCGACGATCTATGACCGCGGGGCGGTGCCGAGCGGCATGGGTACGATCGAGGACAACATGTGGTCCAAATGGATCAACGAGAACGGTCCCGTGAACGTAAAATATACGGCCGTTCCGCGCTGGGAATCGCAGTCCAAGCTGAATGTGCTCTTTGCTTCCGGCAGCGCGCCGGACGTCATTTTCGAATTCGGGACGCCGATCCGCAACACGCTGTTCAATCAGAAGCAGCTGATGCCGCTGGATGACCTGATCGCGAATTCGAGCGTGGAATACAAAGCGCTGCTGGAGAAATACCCGCAGCTTAGGAAGGCGGGCATCAAGAGCGACGGCAAGCTGTACGAAGTCGGCCGCATGAACGAGGTGTTTCCGTTGACCAGCTTTTTTATCCGCGAGGATTGGCTGGAGAAGCTGAATCTGGACGTGCCGACGAACGAAGCGGAGATGCTTGCGGTGGCCAAGGCGTTTGCGGAACAGGACCCGGACGGGAACGGCGTGAAGGATACATACGGCATCGGCGGCCTCCAATTCGGGGATACGGCCGGACTGTTCCGCTACATGTTTAATGCCAACTGGGTGAACGTGGAGAACGGCGAGCTCGTCGTTGGGCCGAACCACATGAAAGAGGCGACGGCCTTCAAACGTGCCCTCTACGAGGCGGGCGTGGTCGACAAAGATTTCCTTACCGACAAGGACGGAGCCAAGTCCAAACAGGATTTCCTGAACGGAAAAATCGGCATGTATGCCGCGATGACTTCGGATTATACCGGTTTTGCCGCCAAAGAACTGGATACATTGATGCAGAACGTTCCCGAAGCCAAGCTGAAGGTCATTGCGCTGCCGTCAACGTCGGTGGGGCAGTATACGATGGTCTGGAACAACCCGGTGCAAATGACCGCCGTGGTCAATGCCCGTGCCAAAAATCCCGAAGCCGTCATGCAGTACATCGATTTCCTGACCAAAACCGAATCGGGCCGGACCTTCAAGAACGGCTTTGAAGGCACGCATTATACGCTCAACGAAGAAGGCTGCCCGCGCATCTCCGACCAGGAGAAATACAAGCAGGAAGTTAGCTGGGCCGGAGATTATTCCATGCTGTACAGCCGCTTGGAAGAAGGCAAATGCGGGTATACCGAGATGCTGTTCAGCGACGATATTCCGTCGCAGAAGGAAGGTCTTCGCCTTTTCAAGGAAGCGCGGGAAGTGTACATGAGCGATCTGCCGGTCGGCGAGGGAGTCACGCATTCGGAGCATATGCCGCAATTGCCGAAGGAGCTGCAGGTGAAGCTCACCAACGTAACGACGGCGATTAACGACATTTATACCCGCTCGATCATCGGCGGCAGCAAATATACGGTGGAACAGGCCGACACGGAAGCCCGGCAGAAGTGGGCGCAGGGAGGCGGTCCGGAAATCGAGGCCTGGTACAAGGATTGGTGGAGCAAGGAGAAGGACAACGTGCTGGTATGGGACGATTTCTACGAGATTTATCAGCAGCAGCAGGCGGATTTTGAGAAAGCGAAGTAATCTCGCACAGCCGGATCGGCTAACCTTCGCATGGAATTCTTCGGAGTGTCAGGACCTCTCTTGCGAGGCGTAGAGGAACGGAGAAGCAGAGTACAAATGGGAGAAAGCAAATGTGCCTGGGCTGCAATGCCCGGGTTATTTTGTTTCATGTAATTGTAGTTCTTTTTTCTTATGATGAAATCATGGGGAGACATCATGCGAAATACATATTGGGGTATTGTGGAAAAAAAGTCGAAATAGGATGTCGTTTTGATTACATGGGGTGTAATGAGAGTAATATTTTACTTTTATATGTAGAAAAATGACAAAAAAAAGAGTATAGTAGAGGAATAATTAACTTTGATTTCTATCATTTTTTAGACGAGAAATTGGTTTTTTTTTAATCTCTTGAATTTTCGTAATTATGAAAAAAAGTAGATGGAGGATCAGGATGAGCTCATTTCGTAATTGGTTGAATACAGCTAAACAAGGACTTGAGGACCAGGTCAAAAAGTTTAAAAACAAAGATTTTATGGATGCCGTTGTTGCTGGCTGCGCGTTGGTAGCGTTTGCGGACGGCACGATCGACGCATCGGAGAAGAACAAGATGGCCGGATACATCAATTTGAGCCAGGAATTGAAAGTATTCGACATGGCTGTCGTGATCGAGCGTTTCAATTACTACGTGTCTAACTTCGAGTTTTCTCCGCAGATCGGGAAACAAGAGGCATTAAAAGCGATCGGCAAGTTTAAATCCAAACCTGAAGTTGCTCGGGTCATTGTAGGTGTGTGCAGCGCCATTGGTGCAGCAGACGGGAATTTCGACGATCAGGAACGGCAAGTTGTAGCCGAGATATGCACGGTGCTTGGTCTGAATCCAGGCGAATTCAACCTTTAATACAGGCTGAAAGACAGACTTCGGGATGGCTTTGAATCATTATTGAAAGGAGGTGAGTATCAGTGGCTGGAATCAGTCTGGTTAAAGGACAGAAGATTGACCTGACCAAAGGAAAGACAGGCCTGACTCACATCATTGCCGGATTGGGATGGGATCCTGTCGTGGCCCGTGGTTTTTTCGGAAGAAAGAAACAGGCGGACATCGATTGTGACGCCTCGGCCATTTTGCTTGACGATCAAGGCAGGTTAACGAAGGAGAGCAATCTCGTTTGTTTTCATAATAAGCAGAGCGCATGCAGATCCGTCGTTCACAGTGGGGACAACCTTACCGGCGAAGGCGAGGGAGATGACGAGCAGATCAAAATCAACCTGACGGCCGTTCCTGCCGATGTGCACAAAATTCTCATTGTGGTCAACATTTACGATTGCATCAACCGTAAGCAGGATTTCGGAATGATCGAACGTGCCTATATCCGTATTCTCGATGCACGGGGCTCTGAGGAGCTTGTTCGATTTAACCTTTCTGAGAGTTATGCCGGCAAGACGGCTCTCATTTGCGGAGAGTTGTATCGACATAATGGCGAATGGAAGTTTTCCGCAATCGGTGAGGGTGATCATGCGGTACATATCGATGAGTTGGCCCGCCGTTATACGTGATCATACAATTTTAGTTTGGATATGGAAGGTTGATAGCATTCAGGTTCAAACATTATATTCGAAGCGGAGATGAGAATAATGGCAATCAATTTGTCAAAAGGTCAAAAAGTGGATTTGACGAAGTCCAACCCCGGCCTGACCAAAATCACGGTTGGACTCGGTTGGGACACCAACAAGTATGATGGCGGTAAAGATTTCGACCTGGACGTATCCGTGTTCTGCGCGAATGCGGCAGGCAAAGTGGAAGGCGAGAAAAACTTCATCTTCTTCAACAACCCGCAAAATGAAAATGGCTCCGTTGTACATACGGGCGACAACCGTACCGGAGAAGGGGACGGCGATGATGAGCAAATCAAAATCGACCTGCCGAACGTTCCGGCGAACGTTGAGAAAATCGCGTTCACGATCACGATCTATGAAGCGCAAGAGCGCAACCAGAATTTTGGTCAAGTATCCCGTGCTTATGCCCGGATCGTAAACGAAGCGAACAACGAAGAGTTGATCCGTTTTGACCTGGGAGAGGACTTCTCGATCGAGACAGGCGTCGTTGTCGGCGAATTGTATCGTCACAATGGCGAATGGAAATTCAACGCGATCGGCAGCGGCTACAAGGATGGTCTGCTGGGGCTGACTCGTGATTACGGTTTGCAATAAGTAAGGAGCCGTCTGTGCGGTTTACTCTGCGCAGCGTTTTTTCAGGGATAAAAATCGAGGATGAGGATTTATTTCGTAAGACTGTTTGATGCAGGAGTTCCGTTTTTTGGATTCCTGCATCACGAATTTTAAGGGAAGGTAGGTATGAATAATGACAATCAGTTTGGCAAAAGGACAGAGAATCGATCTTACAAAGACAAATCCGGGTTTGACGAAAGTTGTCGTCGGATTGGGCTGGGATACGAACAAATATAGCGGCGGTGCCGATTTTGACCTTGATGCTTCCGCATTTTTGTTGCATGAGGACGGCAAAGCCAAAGGCGCGGATGATTTCGTATTCTACAACAACCCTACAGGCGGAGCCGGCTCCGTTACCCATACAGGAGACAACCGTACGGGTGAGGGCGAAGGCGATGATGAGCAGATTATCGTTGATTTCAGCAAAGTGCCTGCTCACATCCAGCGGATCGGCATTACGGTAACGATCTATGATTATGAGGGCCGTGGCCAGAATTTCGGTCAAGTTTCGAACGCATTCGTGCGTGTTGTGGATGCCTCGAGCGACCGCGAGGTGCTGCGTTTTGATCTTGGAGAGGATTTCTCCACGGAAACCGCAGTGGTATTCTGCGAATTCTACCGCTCAGGCATCGATTGGAAATTCCAAGCCATTGGCAGCGGGTTTGCCGGCGGTCTCGCGGCGCTCTGCAAAAACTACGGTTTGGATGCGCAGTAAGGAAGAACTGACAGGAAAGGTGATTGACTATGGCTGTAACTGTCGTTAAAGGGCAGAAGGCGGACCTGACCAAGACCAACCCGGGACTTGCGCGAATGACGGTAAGCATCGGCTGGAATTCGTCTTCTTCGCTTGATCTGGATACTTCCGCATTCCTGTTGGGGGCGAACGGCAAAGTATCCGGCGATGCGGATTTCATTTTCTATAATCAGCCGTCCACGGAGTTCATTACGTACAAAGACGCGGCAAACGCTCCTGCCAAGAAACAGTTCGACATCGATCTAAGCCGCATTCCTGCCCGGATCGAGAAGATTGCGTTCAGTTTGACCATCTATGATGCCGATTCGAGAAATCAGAACTTTGGACAGGTACAGAACACCTTTATCCGCTTTTCCAATGCCGCTAATGGGCAGGACGTATTGAACTACGATCTGGACAGCGGTTTTACGGTGGAAACGGCGATCGTGATCGGAGAATTGTACAGGCATAACGGGGAGTGGAAGTTCAACGCGGTCGGTGCGGGATTTGCCGGAGGACTGAATGCGTTGTGCGGAAATTTCGGGGTGGATGTTGATAGCAGTTCTTCCTCCTCGCAACCGGTACCGCCAGCACCGATTCCTCCTGCTCCGCAGCCTCCAACCCCTCCCGCACCGCCGCCTCAGCCCAAGCCGGAATTGAATCTGAGCAAAATTGAGCTGAAGAAAAAGGGAGATTCCATCAATCTGAAGAAAAACGCGGGCGGACTCGGCGAGATTCTGATCAATCTGAACTGGAACCAACAGACAAGCCGCGGGCTGTTTGGACGCAGCAAAGGTGTAGATTTGGATCTCGGCTGCCTGTACGAAATGAAGGATGGGAGCAAAGGGGTTGTTCAGGCCCTGGGAGAATCCTTTGGTTCACTGAATCGCTTCCCGTATATTGCTCTGGATGGCGACGATCGTACCGGATCGGTCAAAACAGGCGAAAATCTTCGCATTAATGGTGCACGCATATCCGAGATTAAACGGATTCTTGTATTTACGTACATTTATGATGGAGTTGCCAACTGGTCCCAGGCCGACGGGGTAGTCACGATATACCAAAAGGACGGTCCGGATATTATCGTTCGGATGAACGAGTATGGCAGTTCTCATGGCATGTGCGGCATAGCCATGTTCAGCAATCAAAATGACGAGACGTTCAGCATTGAGCGGATTGTCGAGTTTTATCCAGGACATCGCGATCTGGACCGGGCACATGGCTGGAACATGCGCTGGACAGCCGGAAGTAAATAACATTTTGAATTAGCGGAGGCCGCCTTTTCATGTTTAGTGATTTTTTTAGAAGCATTAGCGAGAATTACGGGCATTTCTTCTCCTGGACCGAGATCGTAGCTACATTATCCGATCCGGTGAGCTGGGGGATTATCGGTACATTGATCTTGCTTGAAGGATTATTGTCTGCCGATAATGCGCTGGTGCTCGCGGTTATGGTCAAGCACTTGCCGAAAGACCAGCAAAAACGGGCCTTGTTCTACGGTATTCTTGGAGCGTACATTTTCAGGTTCATTGCCATCGGTTTGGGTACCTTCTTAGTGAAGTTTACGCTGATCAAGGTGCTTGGAGCACTATATCTCCTGTATATCGCGTACAAAGGCTTGTTCAAATCGGAAGCGGAAGAACAGCAGGAAGGCAAGCAATATTCCTTCTGGAGAACGGTGCTTATGGTCGAACTGATGGACATTGCATTCAGTATTGATAGTGTCATTGCAGCGTTCGGCGTCAGCGAACAGATCTGGGTTCTCTTCCTTGGAGGCATCATCGGGGTTCTCATGATGCGTGGAGTGGCACAAGTATTCTTGCGCCTGATTGACAAGTTTCCCGAACTGGAGAAGGCGGCATTCATTCTGATTGCCATCATTTCGGTCAAGATGATGCTCAGCGCATTTGGGGTTCACATCCCGAACGTGGCGTTCTTCTCGCTGTTGATCGCAGTGTTTGTTGGAACGATGATTCTCAGTTCGATTCGAAACAAAAAACAAAACAAAAGCCAGGTTTAATAACCTGTTCACACAAAGATCAAAATTTATCAATCCCTCCGTCATCTTGGAGGGATTGGTTTTTATACTCGGACGGAATCGCAAACAGTGCAGATCGCCTCAAGCTACAGAGCAAGGAGAGGATATTTTGAAATACTTCAGTTTTTTGAACCCGGACGAGGAGGCCTCCCTCTTCTATTCTTCACCAGAACCGTTCGATCGTCTGACATCAAAAGACATGCTGGCCTACGCTGTCGGAGCCGCCCTCTATATGCCGGCCACGCGTCCCCATATTGCGGACGATATTTTAAGCGGCAAACACGAAGGGTTAACGACCATTATTATGGATCTGGAAGATGCTGTAGGGGATGGGGAGGTTGAATTGGCGGAGCATCGTCTAGCACAATCCCTTTCCCGAATTCAAGAGGATCTGCATACGGGAAGGTTGCTTCCGGAACGGCTTCCTTTGCTTTTTGTCAGAGTTCGGACACCGGAACAGCTGGAACGTCTACTTGAAGTGCTTGGAGATCGGGTATCCCTGCTAACAGGCGTAGCTTTGCCGAAATTCGGGGTGGAGAACGGCCAAGCTTATCTCCGTCTGATCCGGGAATATAACCGTCAGAAATCTTCTGAATCCCCGGTGTTGTATGCAATGCCCATCATGGAAACGGCCGAAATCATCTACCGTGAGACTCGTTGGGAAACGCTGGTGCATCTTAAACGTATTATTGATGAATATGCGGAATACGTGCTGAATGTCCGGATCGGTGCTACCGATTTTTCTAGCTTGTTCGGTTTACGGCGCAGTCCTGAGATAACGATCTATGATGTGGCGATCATCCGGGATTGCATAGCGGATATCATCAATCTCTACGGACGCATAGACGGTGGATACGTCATATCCGGACCGGTCTGGGAGTATTTTAGCCAACGGGAAAGGATATTCAAACCGCAGTTGCGCCAGACTCCGTTTGAAGAATCGTTAGGCAGAACAGGCCGGAGTTTGAGAATGAAATATATCAATAACTCGATGGATGGATTGATGAAGGAAGTGATGTTGGACAAGGAGAATGGCATCGTCGGCAAGACGATTATCCACCCGTCACACATCAAGCTTGTACAGGCTATGTACGTCGTAACGCATGAAGAATATATGGATGCTCAAGAGATCATTGCGCGGAACGACGGTACTTTAGGTGTTTTCAAAAGCACTTACACCAACAAAATGAATGAAATCAAACCACATTTAAGTTGGGCTCGTCGTATTTTAATCCGATCAAAAATATATGGGGTGTTACATGAACAGCAGCACTATGTCGGGCTCTTGCCCAAGCACCAGCACTCATACGTTTCCTATTCTTGATACGTTCAGCGTGACGGTCGAAGCTGCGCACAATCCGCTGCAGATCCCGTTGGAATGCTTGTTTTCCATGGCCGCCCGGATCAACAAAAAGCGCTCTTTTCTGTTTGTGAGCAAGGTACTCGGCAAACATATTCCCGTTAATCCGTACAGTTCGTTGCTGAGCGGAGCGGCACTTGCGGTATTATTATATGAAGATTGCGTGCAGGGAGCGGATGAACGGATATCCGAATGGAAGCGGCAGATATTCAGGGGGATCACGGATGCTGACCATGCGCAGCAAGCCTATGAAGTTTTGCTTGATGCGGGCATGCTTTTGCCGGAAAAGGTTCGTTTCGTCGGTTTTGCGGAAACGGCCACGGCTCTTGGGCACAGCATGTATGAGATGTTTAAGGAACACGCGACGTATATTCATTCGACAAGGGAATATTTCCCGGATGTGAAGCCGAATATCCGATTCGAAGAGGAGCATTCCCATGCTACTGCTCATCGCTGTTACGCTCTTGAAAGGGAAGCACTGGAAGGCACAGGGCCTCTTGTTCTGGTGGATGATGAAATCACTACAGGCAATACAACGTTAAACATTATACGGGACATCCAGCGGCAGTATCCGCGTTCCAGGTATTACATTGCATCCCTGCTTGACTGGCGAACCGAGGCAGATGAGCGCCGATTCGCCGAACTGGAAGCCGAGCTGGGAATCGAGATTATTCCTTTGAGTTTGCTTAAAGGCAAGTTCTGGGTACAAGGAGAACCACGTTTAGAACCAATGAAACCGATCCGTCACGACGCTGAACGCGCGAATATCAACCACATATCCGTAGCGGACAAGCTGGACTCCGTCATCATGGAATCCGCGGATTCGGAAGGACGCCGCTGCTCCGGTCCCTATGTCAGAATGACGGGAAGGTTCGGGATCCAATCGACTGATAATGCTAAACTGCGTTCGGATCTTTCCGATATCGCCCAGATGTTGCGCCAACGGCGAAGAGGAGAACGAACACTGGTCATGGGCACAGGGGAATTCATGTACATTCCAATGAGAGTTGCGGCGGAGATGGGAGAAGGGATTTATTATCAATCGACTACCCGCAGTCCGATTCAAACGATCGACAGACCTGACTATGCTGTTGTTGCCGGAAAGAGTTATGCTTCGCCGGAGGACCCGACCGTGATGAATTATATCTATAATGTAGTGCCAGGGCAGTATGACGAAATTTTTGTCCTGGTTGAGAGACAGATGCCGAAGGAACGCATGCAGCCGATGATCGATGCATTGTCGGGCCTTGGATGTGAGCACATCCATATGGTGTACTGCGGTATTTCAGAGGAAGGATGAAGCTGGGGCATGAATGTATCCGTTATTGAGCAAGTCATGCAGCGTAAGGTGAACCCGCCTGTACCGATGGGGAGTTATGACCCGTCTGACGTTGTTTTTCTGTTAAAGGACCTAAGTAATGTGAATTTGGAAAAAGAGACCGAGGAACGTGAACATGCCATTCAATCAGGCGTGCATTATTCGGAAATGCTGCCTGTGGAATATCACCCTACGGATGAATATATAGCTTTGTTTCATGAAACGCTTGAACACTCCGCCGCGAAAGTGGCTTTGGCTGCCGCCACGGTAGCCGAGATGATTTTGCGGAAGCAGGGGCCGCCACCGGTTCTGGTATCGCTTGCGCGCGCAGGGACGCCGATCGGCATTTTGATCAAACGCTACATTAAAATGAAAACGAATCGGGATCTTCCCCATTACAGCATTTCGATCATTCGTGGCAAAGGCATCGACGAGAATGCGATTCTTTATATTTTGCAGCAGCATGGAGCAGATGCCAGACTGCAATTCATTGATGGATGGACGGGCAAGGGGGCGATACGCCATGTTCTGATGGACGCTTGCCGTATGCTGGAGGAACAATACGGAATCAGACTCGATGACGATCTGGCCGTGCTTGCAGATCCGGGACAATGTTCCGCCACCTATGGCACGCGAGAGGACTACCTCATTCCAAGCGCCTGCCTGAATTCGACCGTCTCCGGATTAATGAGCCGGACGGTTCTGCGGGACGACCTGATCGGACCGGAGGATTTCCATGGTGCCAAGTGGTACAAGGAGTGGTCCGAATCCGATTTGTCCCGGCATTTCGTCGATAGAATATCCAGCTGTTTCGCCGAAGTGTCGGATTTGGCGCAGCGGCAGGCAGAAGACGCGCTGCTGCATCCCCCTGCGGTGACTTGGCAAGGCATGAAGGATATCCGTTCCATTCAAGAGGCATTCGGCATTGATGACGTCAATATGGTGAAGCCCGGAATCGGGGAAACCACAAGAGTGCTGCTGCGGCGTGTTCCTTGGAAAATCCTCATTGATTCACCCGATAATCCGAATTTGAAGCACATCATGCTGCTTGCGAAGGATCGTAACGTTCCTGTGGAAGTATTTCCCGGACTAACGTACTCCTGTTGCGGAATCATTCAATCGGTTAAGGGGGGCGGAGAATGATCTATGCCAGCGATTTGGATCAGACGTTGATCTATTCCCGCCGCTCGATGGGAGTGTCGGAAGAAACCCCTGGGCTTGTGCCTGCGGAATGGATTAAGGGGGAACTGTCCGCTTATATGTCTGAAGTTGCCCTGAGGCAGCTTCAGGCGCTTGCAGAAGAGGTTACCTTTATCCCGGTGACGACTCGAACAGTCGAACAGTATAAGCGGATTGCTATTTTTCAACAAGACCTCTTGCCGTCCTTTGCCATCACCAGCAATGGTGGAAATATTCTGGTCGACGGACTTGTTGATCAAACGTGGCATAAGCGTGTTCGGGCCAGACTGATGGAAGAGTCCGCAGCGCCCGAAGAAGCGAGACGACTTATTGAACCTATACTGAATACGGATTGGGTGGCCGGAGAACGATTGTGCGACGGGCTGTTCTACGCATACGTCATTCATCGGGATCGCATGCCGCTGGAGGCAGTCATGGAAAAGATCGAACAGCTTGGGCGTTTGGGCTGGGAAGCTTCCATTCAGGGGCGCAAATTATACCTTGTTCCCTCGGCGGTGAACAAGTGGGATGCCGTGGCTTATGTGCGAGAGCAGGTTGGAGGCGGGCCGGTCCTTGCCTCAGGGGATTCTTTGCTGGATCGCTGCCTCCTGGATGCTGCCGACTATGCGATAGCCCCGCGGCATGGCGAGTTATATCGGGAGAAGCAGCGCTATCCTGAACAAATCCCATATCGTTTTACGGAACAAGCCGGCATATTTGCGGCAAACGAGATCGTGGATTATGTACGGACAACACATCAAGCATTGACGGGAGAGGCTGCCTCATGAGCAAAGTGCGCATTTATTTTAATCGCTGGTTCTCGGTTGCATATCACTACATGAATTTGATCCGTAACAACGAGGATGGGATGCCGTTCGAAATTTACGGCACGCATTCCGATCCTGGAAATATGGCGCTGCAGGGATGCGATTATGCGGAAGTGGAACCGAAAGTCACTGGAAGGGAATATGTAGATTTCTGTCTGGATTTTTGCCGCCGACACCAAATTGATGTCTTTATCCCTCGCTGGAACATGCTTGATATAAGCAGGCATGTGCACCTGTTCGAAGAGATCGGCACCAAAGTCATCGTTTGCACGGATACAGAGCTTTTGGAGCAGCTTATGGAGAAGGACCGGTTCTACGAATCCGTCCGGGAGAAAGGAATCATGAGCATTCCCGAGTACTTCACGGCAAGCAATGCCGCCGAGTTTCGGGAAGCGTACGAAGCCCTCTCTGCCCGTGGGCACGAAGTATGCTTCAAGCCCTGCAACGGGGAAGGCGGAATGGGCTTCCGGGTGATTGATAACAGCCGGGATCGATTACAGGAGCTGTTCGGCCATGCGCAGAACCGCATTTCTTACCAAGACGCGCTTGATGCGTTCTCCTCGGTGGAAGCTTTCCCTAAAACGATGGTGATGGAACGGTTAGAGGGCTACGAATACAGCATCGACTGCCTTGCGGGCGGGAATGGAGAGCTGCTCGCCGCCGTGCCGCGCCGTAAGGCAGGCGGACGTTTGCGATTGCTGGAGGAGCATCCCGAACTGCTGAAAATTGCGCAGGATGTGGCGGAGGCATACCGCATTCCTTACAATTTCAACATCCAGATGAAATACCGCGGAGACGTCCCCAAACTGTTGGAAATCAATCCGCGTATGTCGGGTGGCCTGCATGTATCCTGTCTATCGGGAATCAATTTTCCGTATTTGGCCGTAAAGCTTGCTTTGGGATACGAAGTTGGGCCTTTGCAGCCTAAGTACGGCATTCTTGGCAGCCATGTCGAACAGCCGCTGGTTATTGATCCGGGAAAGGTCGTCGGTACTTAGGACTGCTTTCCATAGTTTGACACTTTCTGAACGGTTTTTTTATAATATCAGAGAGCTTGCACCTCGAAGAATAGGCATCCTGATATTGCAAGAAAATCTACGACTAAGGGCGGTCTGTCTACTGAGAGGGTGCGTCGATGGGTGATTTTCTTATAATATCAGAAAGCTTGCACCTCGAAGAATAGGCATCCTGATATTGCAAGAAAATCTACGACTAAGGGCGGTCTGTCTACTGAGAGGGTGCGTCGATGGGTGATTTTCTTATAATATCAGAAAGATTACACGTCGAAGAATAGACATCCTGATATTGCAAGAAAAATCTACGGCTAAAGGCGGTCTGTCTACTGAGAGGGTGCGTCGCGGTTGGCGTTGCAGGTGCTGTTATAGTCAGGAGGACTAATCATGTTACGGAAAACAAAAATCGGATGGGGAGCGCTAATCGGATATGTCGTCGCTGCGGTCAGCAGTCCTTTTGTTCCCGAATTTGTGTCCTGGGCCATTCCCGCAGTGACCACATTGGCTGCCGGAATGTTACCGTCTGCTGCATCCCGGTCACGGAGTGCTTCCCAAGATGCAGCTCGCCTGAATGATGATCGTCGTGGAAATCGTGCCAACCAAAAGAACTTGCAGGATTGGCAGCCAGGTGGAAGCACGGACAATGGGGAGCGTCAGAGAAGCCCTCAGGGACAAGCGGGTGATGGTCAGCAAACAGCAGCTTCGGTCAGATTCGGGCAGGAGCCCCCAGCTCAAGACCAGGGAGCTGCCGAAATCAGTAAGCTTGATCCTGTGTTTGGTCCCGTCATCGAGTACCTTGAGGTTCTGGAAGACATGGTTATTTCCGAAGGGCAAAAGAATGAACTGGATAACGAAATCGTTGAGAAGTCCTTGGCATTATTCGCGCGTTTGCAGCGTGTCATTCCTGCTCTGAACGAGTTGAATAACGGGGATATTAACCATATGGTGCGGCGATTGATTCTAAAAGACCTGAACGGATTAATCAATCCGTTCTTGCGCCTGAGCGGCGATGCGAAACGTACGAACCGGCGAACATTGCTGGGCGGTTTGAAGGATGTGGATTCAAAAATATCCGAAATTGTATCAACCATCGAGCATAAAGATCTGATGGAGCTGCAGAACAAGGCAGAGCTGATTCATCAGCGATACAACGGATCGGAGCTATAGGAGGGAACGACATGGCTACGGAATTGCTTCAATTAAAACAGGAAGACGAGCAGCGCATACAACAGGAGGCAGCTCAGCTGATCCAAAAGGTGGCGCAGAGCGATGCACTCCAACTGGACACGCTTATGGATGATATCGGCAAGCTTGGCGTCAAGACGCAGGAAAAGGCAGGGCAGACGCTCAAGCTTCTGGATCGGCCCGTGAACGATCTGATGTCAGGCAACCGAGCTGAAGTGTCCAACATGATCCTGAAACTGCGCGATGAATGCGAGAGCTTGCAGCAGAGCAAAAACGTAAGTTTTGTAGGAAGGCTGCTGCGTAAGAGTCCGCTCAAAAATTACGTCTACCGATACCAATCGGTGCGCAAAAATATCGACAGCATCATCAACGGCCTCCGGGACGGGAAGGATAACCTTGAGGAAAATATCGTAAACATGCGGCAGCTGAAGCGCTCCTCCATGCAGGAGATTTACAATATTCAGACGAAGATTGCCTTCGGCAACCAGTTGAAGGCATTGTTCGAGGCCGAGATTGCCAAACCGGAGAACGAAACGCGCAGGCCACATCTCGAACGTGGATTGCGTAAAGTGGTTACCCGCATACAGTCCATGACGGAAATGATCATGCTGTACAACCAGGCTATTGCCGCTACGGACATCATCAATGACAACAACGACAAGCTCATTGATTCGGTCAATAACGCGATCGACAAAACAGCCAACCTGATCACCGTATCCGCGATGATTGCAATGGCGCTCAATGATCAGGAGAAGGTCATTAATGCCGTAGAGGCGACCAACAAAACGATCGAGGATCAATTCAAGGAAAATGCAAGGCTGCTGCGTACGACGACGGAACGGACCAACGATCTGTTGTCCAAGCCGGCCATGTCCATCGAGTCGGTGAACCAGGCCATCGGCGATCTGATGTCTGCACTGGATCTTTCCGAGCAGTCCAATCGCAGAATTATCGAGAGCTGCAACGATTATACGGCGAAAATGACGGCGCTTAACGCTAAAATGAGTGAGAGATTGGCTCTGGAAGGTTCCAGCCAACAAGCCATTCGGAGCGCGGGACAGCCGGAACGCAGTGCCATCCAGTCTTTTTTGGACTAATTCACCGCCTATATAAACCGCAAAAAAGATACACACGTTAACGGAGAGGCAGAACCAATCTGGAGAAGCGAAGCGGTCGCTTAAAAGCTTTCTGAAAGAAAGCTGCATCGGAAGCATAGGCTTATCACCGGATTTCCCCTTAGAAAAAGGGAATTTGAAAAAATCTGGGGATAACAGCGATCGGAAGATGGTACTGGACTCGCAGTGCCCTGTGTGATAGTTTAGTGCGGTTTATATAATAACCAAATAACTAAAATCAAGTTTGAAGAGATGTCTCACCGTGAGGCATCTTTTTTGTATATGTTGGACAGGCAGCGGAAATAATGGCATACATCGAATTTCTTCGCATACATTCTGGTAAGGAAGAAAGATCGCCACTTTTGCGGGAGGGATCATGCGATGTTATCTATCATTATTGCCGGTATTCTGCTAGTTCTGATCGTGGTAGCCAGCAGTGAAAAGGCAGAGTCTATTGCAGAGTTGAATGAACGCTAATGAACTATATTTTTTAAGCATGGTTTGATAGAATATAGGTAAACTTTGGGAGTTCATGAAGGAGTCTGCTTAAGATGCTGGAGTTTTCATTCGAGATTATTGACGAGACCAAAATTAACATTCAGTACAGGTACGGCAGCGAGATGTTCAACTTTAATTTGTTTTGGACGCAAGAAGGCTGGACGCTGCATCCGTTCGACGGCATTCTGATCGAAAACCGCGACATGTGCCGGCTGATCGTTTCTGAATTGCTGAAGAACAAGGATTTTCATGTCATGCTGGCCAAGGAAAAAATCATGTTGTCCCAATTGCGGACCACGATTAACCTGGATCAACCGGATGCTTATGAAGACCGGTTATCCGATCGCAGGTTGGGAGACCGTTATGACGAGGATGACGAACTTATGCGATACATAGAGAATCATACTTTTGATGAAGTGCTGCAGCTTGAACTGGAGCAGATTCGGTCACGAGTGGATTTTTTCCAGCAAATCATTCAGCGCATGTTCATGGAAGGCATTGGACCGGAGGATGCTGACTTTGCCAAGGTACAAGCCTTGATTCGCATTTATAAAGAGACTGGCGAGAAGTTTGAGCGCATGAACGGTTATGATCCGGGTTACGGGGACCATGACCGCAGAAGATGGTAGGCATACATGAATAATGAGGCCTGGGCGGCATGATTGCCCGGGTTTTTCTTTTTGCAAGGAGGCGTTCTTGGCGTCCATTTCAGGGTAATCATGATAGGGGAAGAAGATATTGGCGGTTCGTTATCGTAAAATGCGCTATAATAGCCGTATTGGGTACGTGAAATTTTACATAGATTACAAGAAAGGGAACGAACGGAGCGGCTATTGTAAATTTGACGTGTGCTTGGGCAAAGGAACAAGCCCTCCGGGCTGGAGGTATGCATAATGATCAAGCTGTTGGTTTATCTGAAAAAGTACCGAGTCGCCGCGATTGCAGCCTTGGTGATGATGCTGATTGAGCTGACCGTCGAATTGGCCCAGCCTTATCTGATCTCCAAAATCATTGACCACGGGATCCAGCAGGGAGATCTGTCGGTCGTTTGGCTGTGGGGCGGCGTATTGGTAGGCAGTGCCGTCGTGGCCTTCGCCGCGGGCATTGCGAGTTCGTTTTTTGCATCACATGCGAGCCTCGGGTTTGGTTACGACTTGCGGGAGAGACTATACGGCAAAGTGCAGTCGTTCACGTATTCGGTATTCAACCGTTTTGCGACCTCATCGCTGATCACCCGTCTAACCGGGGATATCACCCAGGTACAGGACACAATATTCATGAGCTTGCGCTTCATGACGAGGGTTCCGCTGGTCGTGATTGGAAGCGTTATTATGGCCGTGGTGGTCAATGCGAAGCTGGGGCTGCTGCTGGTCGTCATGGTTCCGGTGCTGCTGCTCTGCGTGGTGTATATGATCAAAAAGGCAGCGCTGCTGTTCCGCAACGTGCAGCGCAGGCTGGATGCCGTTAACGGCGTCATCCAGGAAAATCTGACAGGCATTCGGCTGATTCGGGTATTCGTGCGAATGGGCCATGAGATCGAGCGCTTTGCCGGATTCAGCGGCAAGCTGATGAAAGGCACGATCTCCGCACTGCGCCTGACGGAGACAACGATGCCGTTCATGCTGCTGGTCATGAACCTGTGCATCATCGCCGTCCTCTGGTTTGGCCGCCGGGACATCGCCGTGGGCCATGCCAGCGTGGGCGAAGTGGTTGCCGTCATCAACTATTTGCTGCGAACTATCGGCGCGCTGTCGGCATTATCGTGGATTCTCGTCACGTTCTCCAGGGCCAGTGCGTCCGCGCAGCGGATTCATGAGGTGCTGGACACGCCGGAGGACGGCATCGATCAGGCTATGTCGGGGCAGCCAGGAGCGACGCCGCATGCAATTTCCAATGCTGTGGGTACCGGGAAGAGAGCTGTCGTTCGGGGCGCAGTCGAATTTCGCGACGTGCAGTTCCATTATCCGAACAGCGACATCACGGTTCTGTCGGACATCAGTTTTACGGCCAAGCAAGGCGAACGGATCGCGATTATGGGGGCCACGGGTTCCGGCAAGTCAACGCTGGTGCAGCTTATCCCAAGGTTGTATGCCCAGGATCGGGGCATCGTTCGCATCGACGGCACGAATGCCGACGAGTATGACGTGACGGCCTTGCGGGGAGCGATCGGATACGTTCCGCAGGAGGTTATTCTTTTTACGGGTTCCGTGAAGGATAATATTGCCTGGGGACGGGAAGACGCTACGCTGGAGGAGATCCAGGAAGCGGCCCGTCGTGCCCAGATCCATGAAACGATCGAGAAGCTGCCGGATGGTTACGATACAATGCTGGGCCAGCGCGGAGTCAATTTGTCCGGCGGGCAGAAACAGCGCTTGTCCATCGCCCGCGCGTTGATTCGCCGTCCGAGCATTCTTATTTTGGACGACAGCACCAGCGCGCTGGATGTGGCCACGGAGGCCAAGCTGCTGGATGCGCTGGAGGAGCTCTCGTGCACCACCTTCATCATTACGCAGAAAATCAGCTCCACCACTTCGGCCGACTTGATCCTGCTGCTCGATGAGGGCAGGCTGATCGGACAAGGCAAACACGAGGACCTGATGGAATCGTCCGAGTTATACCGCCGCATCCATCAATCACAATACGGGGAGGGTACGCCGCATGTTCAAAGCATTCATTGAACCTTTCCGCCAGCCGCCGCCCCCGGTTGATCCGAACGTTTTCCGGGAAGGCGGAGGCGGCAAGCCCAAAGCGAGGGCGAAGAACTGGTCGGGCACGTTAAGCCGGGTCTGGGCTTATCTGGCGCGGCGTAAAGTGAAGCTGGGCATGGTGCTTCTCATGGTATTGGCCAGTTCGGCCCTTGCTTTGCTTGGCCCGTACATGGTCGGCATGGCCGTGGACCGTTATATCTCCGGTGACGCGGGGGAAGGCGGCTGGACGTTGTTCCTGCTGGCATTGGCAGCAGTCTATCTGCTCTTCTCGCTGACGTCCTGGCTGCAAAACATCTGGATGATCGAGGTCGCCCAGGAAACCGTGTACCGCATGCGTTACGACTTGTTCTCCCACTTGCACAAGCTGCCGATCCCGTTCTTCGGCAAGCGCCAGCAAGGCGAGATTATGAGCCGGGTGACGAACGATATCGAAAATGTGAGCGGTACGCTGAACAGCTCGGCCATCCAAATTTTCTCCAGCGTGCTCACGCTGCTCGGAACTTTCGGGGTGATGATCTGGCTGAGTCCGCTGCTCACTCTGTTGACGTTTACCGTGGTGCCGCTGATGGCCCTCGGCATGCGCTGGATTACACGCAGAACCGGGCCGCTGTTCAAGGAGCGCCAGCGCAATTTGGGTGAATTGAACGGATATATTGAAGAAACGTTATCGGGGCAACGGATCATTAAAGCATTTTCCCAGGAGGAACGGGTTATTCGCGGCTTCGAGGAACGCAATATGCGAATCCGCATCTCGGCGTTCTGGGCACAGACGATATCTGGCTTCATTCCCAAACTGATGAACGGTTTGAACAATCTGAGCTTTGCCATCGTGGCCGGGATCGGCGGTATTTTGGCTATCCAGGGTTCGGTGACGGTCGGCGTCATTATCATCTTCGTGGAATATGCCCGCCAGTTTACGCGTCCGCTGAACGATCTCGCCAACCAGTGGAACACGCTGCTGTCGGCGATTGCTGGCGCAGAGCGCGTGTTTGAGGTATTGGACGAAGACGAGGAAGCGAAGGATGAAGGCGCGGCGGTTGCATTGGAGCAAGTGCAGGGCGCGGTCCGCTTCGAGCACGTTTCCTTTGGATATGACGAGGGGCGCAACATTCTGCACGACATCAGTTTTGAGGCAAAACCCGGCGAAATGATCGCGCTTGTCGGACCGACCGGCGCAGGCAAAACGACGTTGATCCAGCTGCTGTCCCGCTTCTATGACCCGACAGGTGGCCTGCTTACCGTCGATGGCCGCGACATTACGACCATTCGGCGCGAAAACCTGCGCTCGCATATGGCGTTTGTGCTGCAGGACTCGTTCCTGTTCCAGGGCACGATTCGCGAGAACATCCGGTTTGGCCGTCTGGATGCCACCGATGAGGAAGTCGAGGCGGCTTCCCGTCTGGCCAATGCCCACTCCTTTATCGTGCGCATGAAGGACGGCTACGATAAAGTGCTGCAGGACGGAGGCAGCGGCATCAGCCAGGGCCAGAAGCAGCTGCTTGCCATTGCGCGTGCGATTCTGGCCGATCCGTCCATGCTTGTGCTGGATGAAGCGACGAGCAGTATCGATACCGTGACGGAGATCAAAATCCAGGAGGGATTGCAGCGTCTGATGCAGGGACGGACCAGCTTTGTCATTGCCCACAGGCTGAATACGATCCGGCAGGCGGACCGGATTCTGGTGCTGAAGGACGGACGGCTGCTGGAACAAGGATCGCATGAGCAGCTGCTTGCACAAGGCGGGTTCTATAGTGAGTTGTACTACAGCCAGTTGCGGAAAAAGGCGTTGCAATAAGGAGAATGCGAAAAAGAGCAGGGTTCTGAGGCATAATGTCCTCTGATCCTGCTCTTTTTTGTCTATCCGTTTACTTGGTTACACTGCTGAGTTTGTATGCGCCGTCCGCGAGCCTGTTCGTATTCGCAAAATCCACCCCGGGTTTATTCGTTGCCGGATCAATGATCGCGATGGCGATGTCATAGGTGCCTGAGGCCAGGCCCGATACGGGGATGGAGTCGGTCAGCGTGTAGCTGCCCGTTTTCCAAGTGGTCAAGTTCGCTGACGTTGTCTTTTTGGCAACGACCGTATTTCCGCTCCGCAGCTGAATTTCCACCGCCCATGCAAACGGGAAATGCTGCACGCCTTTATTTTCGATCTGAATCGTTGGCGTAAACGTGTTCCCGGTAATGGTGGAAGGATGGGAGATTTCCTTCACCACGAAGTGGTAACCCATGCGTTTCTTCAAGGCATCGATATTGGCTTGAAGCGCATGATTGAGCGGAAGGGACGCCGGCGAGTTGGGTCCTAGCCAGCTTGGTTTGCTCAGCTCGGTTTGGCGCAAAGTTTCCGTATATCCGCTGCCGCTGGTCAATGCGGCAAGCATGCCGGAAGCGCCCCCGTAGAATTCGCCGCCCGAGATGCGCGTCTCCCAGAAGTTGGCGTGTGCGGGCTGCTGCTGGCCGATATCATCCCAGTACCCGTTCTGAGTGCCGGTGTACCAACCCCAATCCGCATCAAAACTGTCCTTGTGTCCAAACACGTCGTTGAACATGCCCATGATCATGCCCTTGTTGTTGGTTTTCGCCAAAGCGATGCTGCGGCGGATCAAGACCTGCATCTTGTCCTCCTTGCCGGCAAAAGCGTCAATGTAATGCTGCACGTAAACGTTCGAAACGGCATTGGGAGGGAAAACCCCGGTGTAATTGGTTTCGCCATTGGGGCCTACATAAGGCCAGGTATGGAACTCGCCCCAGTGACCAAGAGAACCGATCTGGATGAACGCAACCGGGCGATCATTGGTATTATAGTGTGCCGCAATGGCCTCGATAGCCAATTTATGCCGTTCCTGGAGATAAGAAGAGCTGTAATTCGGCGAAAAGCCCGTATTGTTTCCTGTGCCCATACCTCCGGTTTCGTCGCTGTAAGGTGTTCCGGGCGATTCCCCGCGCGCGACCATATCGTTGTAAAGCCAGTCTGGAATATCGCGGTGAGCCTGACCGGTCGGGCTGTCCAGAATGAAGCGCAGCACCACTTTGACGCCCTTGTTTTTCCAGTAGGCAAAATGATTCGTTGCTTCGATTGCGCTGAAGTCATACGTTCCTTTTACGGGCTCCAGCTCCTTCCAGGTAACCCCGGCATACACCAGTCTGTGCGGCTGTGCATAGTCGGTGGATTTGGCGGAAGGGGCCCAGCCTTTGAATGGATTGTTAAGCGGACTATCGAGCTCCAGAGGGTACGCGACCGTTTCATTGCCGGAACCGCCTTCGGAACCGGAGGTCAGCGAATAGCCTGGCAGCGCTTGGCCTGCTGCCGGCAGTCTGGCCGTATCTGAACCGTTATCAATGTAACCGACCCGAACCGTGCTGCCTGCTCCGACCTGCAGGGTGGCCAAAGGAATGGCAACCTCGATGACGGAGGAACTGCGATAAAATTGGGAATTCGTCAATGTTGCGGCCGAATTCCAAACCCAATCGGTGCCGCTGCCGCCATAACGGTATAGTCCCTGATTTTCAAGCAGCCATTCGACTCCGGTGGCCGCCCAGCCGGACGCTTGGTATCCTGTCGAGGCATCGTTATCGGCATTAATCCAGAAGTTTCCCATAGTCGTACTCAAACCTGAGCCCTGAACGAGCAGGTACAAATTTGTCCCGTCATGGGTTGCTTTAAGCGTCTGAGCCGTGCCTGATTGGCTTGCGAGCGCAGCAATTCCGCTCCAGTCGCTGACGTTGCCATCAATGGTGATCGTGGCGGCAGTAGCTTTTGGAGCAGCACCAGGCAAGAACAGGGTGAACATGAGAATGAGAGCAAAAACCAATCCGATGGTCCGTTTGCTTCGGTTGAACAATGTGTTCATGGTAAACCTCCTAATACGGAATGTAGGTTATTCGCTTACGCTTTCTCGTCTTGATGTCGTTCATAAGGTGGGAAAAGTAGTTTGCTTCAGTCAAAAAAAGCGGAGGAATAGTGACGTTTCATGTCATGGTAATGGCAATCATAGGGGATGAGGCATGAAAAAGTGAAATAAATGTTTGCGGCAAAAACATAAAATGATCGTTGCGAACGACGGGATCCACGTCTACATTGCATTATAGGGGAAGACTGGAAGAGATTCAATCCAAAATTTCTCAAACTATTCATGTATTTTCCCTGAAAATGTAAGGTTGTTTTCGGAAAAGTGATGTATATATCAAAAGAAACATTGATTTAATTTTGCCGCAAAAATATTGGATTTCCCTTAAATTATATAATACAATAAATAAAATGTAAACGCTTAACACGCTATGAATAAACAAATATATTCCTGTGTTATTAATAAAATGATTGAATTTTATTGCCGCAAAGATAATTTAAAATTTAGCCAAAAACGATTGACAATCATTCTGAACTATTTTACTATCGATACATATTCAATCCCTTGTTAGCTTTGTTGACATCATTATCGCTTTAAGGCTTTTGCCGCAAATTTATGAGTAACGGAGAGTGTGAGCATGGATAAGATAAAAATGGGTTTTATCGGCGTTGGGGATATGGGGTCGCATCATTGCATCGGTTTTGATCGGCTTGAGGAGAGCGAAGTCCGTTATGTTTGCGACATGAACGAAGCGAATGTGGAGCGAACGCTGGCCGAGCTCAAACACAGCCGTCCGGTCGTGGTGAAGGATTATCGGGAATTGCTGCAAAAAGAAGATCTGGATGCCGTCGTCATCAGTGTTCCCAACTATTTGCACCGGGAAGTTGCAGTAGCTTTCCTGGAGGCAGGCAAGCATGTATTTCTGGAAAAGCCGGTAGCCCATACGATCGAGGATTGCGATGCCATCATTCAGGCTGCCGAGACGGCAGGGCGCACGCTGCAGATCGGGCTGGTGTACCGATATTCCAATCTGTACCGCCGGATGGCGAGAGAACTGGAGGGCGGACGGCTCGGCGACGTGAAATTGATGTGGTGCAAGGAGTTTCGCGACCCTTTCCCGCCTGCGGACTGGTTCTACGACAAATCCAAATCCGGCGGTGCGATCGTCGAGAAGGACTGCCACCATTTCGATATTTTCAATTGGATGATCCAGGCAAAGCCGGTACGGGTTTTTGCCTCCGGGGGACAACACGTTATGAAGCAGGGGGAGCCTAACTTGATTCGGAATTCTTACAGCCACTACGAGCCCAAAGAGATTTCGGATACCTCGATCGTCGACCATGCCTTTATCACCATTGATTACGATAACGGCAGTAAGGCCAATCTGGGCCTGTGCATGTACTTGAAACCGCGAAATCTGATGGGTGAAGGACTTGAGATCGGCCTCATCGGAGAGAACGGCGGCCAGATGGTAGCCCGGAACGACAAAACGATTGATATCGTAGGAGGGCAGGACTGGACCAAAGACCATCTCGACATTGACGTGGCTTCCGATTCCATCATGGGCGGGCATACGGGAGGGCAGACCCAGCGCATAGATTTTTTGAAATGCGTACGGGAAGGAAAGCAGCCGTTTGCCAGTGCGCAGGTCGGACGCGACGCTCTGTTGATTGCCCTCGCGGCAGAGAAATCGATCATTGAAGAACGGTATGTATACTTAGAAGAAATTTCCGGCTGAGGGGTGTCATCATGAATGGACTGAGAAAATATGACACGCTGCTGTTTTTCCTTTTCATCCTGCCCTGGATCATTGGGTTCATCACCTTTTTCATGATTCCTTTCGGAACCTCGGTTTTTTACGCGTTTACGGACGCGAGGCTTCCCGGAGCCACTCAATACAATTTTGTTGGCTTTGACAATTTTATGCACATGATGGATGACCCCGTTTTTTTTAAAAGCTTGCTGAACACCCTCTATTTTGTCGGATTCGGCGTTCCCATCGTGACGGCGGGCATGCTTGGCCTGGCGATGCTGCTCAATTTCAATGTCAGAGGCATCGCGCTGTTCCGCACCTTCTTTTATTTGCCCACTTTAGTTCCCATCGTAGCCACGGTCATCATCTGGCGGCTCGTATTCAATTCCGAATTCGGCATTCTGAACGGCGTGCTCGGGGCGCTTGGCATGGGCAAAGTGGATTGGATCGGCGGCGAACATACGATCAAGCCCGTCATCATCATGCTGCAGGTCTGGATCTCCGGCAGCGGCGTACTCATTTTCCTGGCGGCGCTGAAAAACGTGCCCAAACATTTGTATGAAGCTGCGGCCATAGACGGCGCCAGAGGCGTTCGGCGTTTTTTTCACATTACCTTGCCGATGATCAGCCCCTCCATCCTGTTTGTTATCATCATTCAGACGATGTACAACTTTCAGATGTTCACGGAAGCGCTGCTGCTTTCCAAGGGAGGACCGAACTACGCTGCTTATACGTTTGTTTACAATATCTACAAATCAGCCTTCACCGACCTGAAGTTCAGCATGGCGATGTCGCAGTCGATTTTCCTGTTCGCGCTGATCTCGCTGGCGACGCTGATCCTGATGAAAATTTCGAACCGCTTCGTCTACTACGAGGGAGAACGTTAGGAGGAGAGCAATATGAGCAGCCGCAAAATCGTGGCAAAAGCGTCCCAATATACATTGCTGATCGCAGCTTTAATGCTGTTTGCAGGACCATTGGTGTGGATGCTGTCGACCATGCTGAAAACCAAGGCTGAGACGTACAAGGTACCTCCTACGGTCTTGCCGGAGAAATTCAGTCTTGAAGCTTTTGAACGGTTGTTCGCCGTACAGCCGATGATGTGGCACTGGATACAAAATTCGTTGTTCATCTCGTTTTTCGTTGCGGCGGGAGCTGTGGTGTCCAGTTCTCTTGTCGCTTACGGATTCTCGCGGTTTGCTACCAGATACCGGAATATTCTTTTTCCCATCGTGCTGGTCACGTTAATGATTCCCCCGTCCATCATGATGATCCCCTCATACGTCCTTTTTACCAAGCTGCATTGGATCGACACCTGGTTGCCGCTCATCGTTCCATCCTGGCTTGGCGGAGCCTATTACATTTTCCTGTTCCGGCAATTTTTCATGACCATTCCCCAAGAGCTGGACGAGGCGACTTATCTCGACGGCGGCAATCGCTGGACGGTATACGCCAGAGTGATCATGCCGCTATCCAAACCGATTATCATGACAACCATTATTTTTGCCTTCGTGAATTCCTGGCTCGATTTTCTGGGGCCGTTCCTTTATATCAAAAATGCGGAAATGTTCACGCTGAGCGTCGGACTGCAACTGCTGATCGGCCAGACCAGCCAAGATCTGCCCGCGCTTGCCGCGGGAGCATTCATCAGCATACTGCCGATTGGCCTGCTGTATCTGTTTGCGCAGCGTTATATCGTCGAGGGGGTGGTGCTGACGGGCACCAAGGGGTAAACGGGCTGTCGGCTTTCCGGTTTTTGCATCGCCATGACTTTTCGATTAGACGTAAAGGGGAGTTGTATATGAGAACAAAGGGCAAACGGCTGTTCAATGTGTGGGCACTTGTGCTGGCGGCGATGATGGTCATCAGTGGATGTGGAAGCGGGGGATCTTCCGAATCCGGGAGTTCTGCCGAAGGCGGCGGCACTCCGGGCGAACCTGTAACGATAACGTACTCCCAGTGGGGAACGGCAGAAGAGCTGCACCGGACGCAGGAACTTCTGGATCAATTCATGAAGGCGAATCCGGATGTGAAGGTCAAGCTGGAGGGCAAGGATTGGGGCAGCTATTGGGATGGGTTGACGGCGAATGCAGCCGGGGGCACGCTCCCCGACGTGTTCAAAACCAGTTACGCCTACGTGGAGAAATACGCCGAGCTGGGCATTTTCAAAGAATTGGACACGCTGCTCGCCGAGAACGGGTTTGATCTGAACAATGTGGACAAAAGCCTGCTGGGGCTTCACCAATATCAGGGCAAGCAAGTATCTTTGCCGATCGATGCCAATGTCATCGTATGGTATTACAACAAAGACATGTTTGAGGACCCTGCGACGAATCCTCAGCAAGCAGCGGTACCGTCACTTGAACCGACGTGGGATGAAATTGCTGATATAGCCACCAAAATGACGCTGGACAAAAACGGGAAAACTGCGGCCGAATCAGGGTTCGATGCCAACAACATTGTACAGTGGGGCATGTCCGTTTCGCCAGGGTCGACGATGGACTGGTTTCTGGAGCCTGAGCTGTGGTCCAACGGCGCGAAGCTGGTGAATGACGACGGTTCCCTTGCCCTGGATACACCGGAAGCGAAGGAAGTGCTGAATTATTTCATCGATCTGACCAAAAACAAAAAAATCAACACCACCCCTGCTCAGATTGAAGGGTTGGGAGGCCAGGTCAACCTGGCGATCACCACGGCAAAGGTGGCGATGAATCCGGGCGGAAGCTGGAACACCACCAACTATCAGGAGGCCGGAGTGAACTACGGCATTTCGTATTTGCCGAAATTCAAAACGAATCAGACCGTGGTTCAGCCGGCAGGCATTGCGATCAGCGCGAACACCGCGCATGAAGAAGCCGCCTATAAATTGCTCGCATGGCTTGCCGGCCCGGACGGACAGACCGAACTGGCGAAGCAAGGATACTCCATTCCGGCGAATAAAGCGGCAGCGGATGCGTATATCGCCACCGTCGGAGAAGACAATAAGATATTCCTGGATGCACAGCAGTACGGCATCGTTTCGCCGTTCACCACGAAGAAAACCGATCTGGTATGGACATATGGCGAACAGTCGCTGAAGCTCCCCCTTGCAGGGGAAGGCGACTTGGATGCGGCGCTTCAGGATCTGGCGTCCAAGATGCAATAATCAGATCGTGATGAAACTATTCGTTCAGGAGTAAATATGGGATTGGATTCAAATGTATCGATGTAGGCAAAAATACTGGAATAAGCGGCAGTCCCGGGTCCGACCCGGGCTGCCGTCTTCATTTGCGAGAAACGGTTCCGTTGCTTGTGGGGACGCGAGCCATGGTGGCATGCATGACGTCACGTTGACTTCTTTCAAACTGAAATATAAGATTAAATTTGCCGCAAATTTGTGTTAAAATGGACAAAATTGCCCCAATCGAGTTGGGGCTTGAAATAGAATGACAGATGAAGGGTTGGGACTTCACATGGCTAGATTGAAGGATATTGCAGACCGGGTGGGCGTTTCGATCTCTACCGTTTCACGCGTGATGAAGAACGACGCGAACCGTTCCGTCAGTGATGAAACCCGTAAAAAAATATGGGATGCGGCAGAGGAACTCGGATACCGTTCGCAGCGACCTGCCAAGAAAAAAAAGCTGGAGCCCAAAACGGCGTATGCGATCGGTTGCGTGGTTGCGATGCCGCAAAATAAATATAACAGTCCGTATTTTTCGGTCATTATGGAAGGCATTGAGAAACAGCTGACAGATCTGGGCATGAGACTGGAGTTCGTGTACAGCATTGAGAAGGATGGAGATACGCTGCAAATGCAGGCTTTGGTCAAGGAGCATCGGATTGACGGCATGATCGTCGTAGAACGGATCGACCCTGAAGCCTACCGCTGGATCAAGGCTAATGTTCGTTCGGTGGTCGGAGTGGATATCACCGATCCGGATATTCCGGTCGTTGGTTACGATCGGGAAGCGGCGGCCAGGGAAGCCGTCAAACACCTGATCGACCAGGGACATCGGCAGATTGCGTATATCGGGGGAGCGGAGTACAAAAATGATTTTCGCGCGGAAAAACGTTTCCTTGGTTATCGGCGCGCCATGCAGGAAGCCGGTTTGACGATTGATGATGATTGGGTCATCGATGTGAAATGGGATGTATCGCTCAGTTACGAACTGACCAAAAAGGCTTTTGCCAACAATGCGGGCAAGCCAACCGCCATTTTTGCTGCCAGCGACATGATGGCTATTGCAGCCATGCGAGCGGCTACGGAACAGGGTCTCCGGATTCCGGATGACATTGCTTTTTTTGGCGTGGACAACATCGAAATCTCCGAATTCACCTCGCCTCCGTTGTCCACGATCCACGTACCCAAGCTGGAAATGGGCATGTTCGCCGTGAAACAGCTGCTCGACTATTTGGAGCATCAATACGAAGTAGCCGTGAAAATGATCATTCCGTATCGCTGCATATTTCGGCAGTCTTCGAACGGTAAACGCGATCATTCTTCTTCGACGATTTAGGCGGTGTGCGGGATACGCCAGCTTGGCATCGTTCATTGGTTTGAAACGCATTATCCAGAAACGAGCTTTTTGCCCGGGGGCAGGAAGCTCGTTTTTTCTTATGAGGCGCCTTAAGATCGGCCTCTTTTACAGCATTCTGGACAGCTTCCGGTATTCGCGGGGAGAGATGCCCTCGTGTTTGGTGAACAGGCGGCTGAAATAGTGAATGTCCGGATAGCCGCTTCGGGCGCCGACCATTTCGATGGAGTCGTCGGTTTCCCGCAGCAGCCTGCGCGCCTCGCGCAAACGGATGGACTGGATATATTCGTTTGGGGGAATCCCGGCCACTTGTCGGAACAATTTGGCCATATGATCCACGCTCAGGTTCAATTGTTTGGCCATGCCGGTATTGGTCCACTTTTCTCCGGGACTCGTCTCGATCTGTTTCATGATCTCCAACAGCTTGTCGTCATGAACGGATGCGTGGCGGGGCGCGCTAACCCAGGATGAACGGAGCAATTGGGTCAACAATTGCAGCATCAATGCTTTGCATGCCAGCTCATAACCCGGGGGACGCATCGTGAATTCATGCACAAGTTGCTCCATAAGCTGTACTGCGTAAGGAGAGGGAGTATAAATGGGAGTCGAAGATAACGGTTTCATCCCTTCGGCGCAGGCTTCCGCCGCGAACTTGTGGGCCTGCACGTTCTCTTCGTTTACGACCATGTCGGCTTCGGTCTGGATGGTCGATTCATTGAAGAAATCAAAGTGAATGCCAATGAAGCGTGCCTCGGGGCTGGAGACGACTTCGTTCTGGTGGTGGATGCCTGAAGGCAAGACGATGAGTTGTCCCGCTGTCAGCGCATAACGTTGATCATACATATAGGTTGCTGCCTCGCCCTGGCTTACATACAGCAGCTCGAAATCGTACAGCCGCCGTTTCGCCAGCTTGCCCGGGGGCAGGCTTTGGAACTGGGCATAGTGGACGCTGGGAGACCACTCCCCGTAATTCGCGATGCGTTTCAGCGGATAACCATTTGGTTGGGGAGGCATGGAAGGTTCTCCTTTCAGGATAAATTGGTGATAAAAAAATAGGCTGGAATTCAAACGGAATCGTGCAAAAAATCTCTTGATTCCCTAAATAAAAAATAGTGCGGAACATCTATAATACAAGTATTATCACATGTTTGATGAAGAGAAACAATGTCACGGATTTATTTAAAAAGGGGATGAGGCATGGTGGGCTTCCCGGTAGTCGCATCCAGATCAGTCTATTGCTGCAGACGATTGGAGAATACCTTGTTCCAAAGCGGCCCTCCCGTTGTGAGGGACTGGGAACGGTGCGAACCGCTGGAACTGGTGGATACGGTGACCGGCAAGCCTGCGCGTCAGTCTACGGAAGTGCGCATGGGCTGGAGTCCCGAGTATTTGCATATCCGGTATGTGTGCGAGGATGATCATGTCGTTTCCGATTTCGCGGAACGTGATCAGCCGCTCTACGAGCAGGATGTGGTTGAACTGTTCATTGATGAACAGGGAGACGGCAAGCAATACATGGAACTGGAGGTCAGTCCGCGCAACGTTGTGTTTGATGCGTTCATTCGTCATGAAGGTGTGGCTTCAGGGATAAGAGCGGATATGAACTGGAGCCTGGAGGGAATTCAGACGACGGTGGAGTCGGATGATCGCGGCAATTTGGTGTATTCGATCCATATTCCTGCCTGCAATTTCGAGTCACCTTTAATGGAAGGGACGTGTTGGAGAGTTAACATGTACCGCATTGACGAGGATATACGGGGAACGAGGGAGTATCAGGCCTGGCAGCCTACCGGCGCCGTCAATTTTCATTTGCCTGATCGATTCGGCTTTGTTCGATTCGTATGACGATCCAATCGTAAGGCCGCCGTTATTTGCATCAATTACAGGAGGGGATTGGGGTATGAAAAAAGGAATAAACATTTGGTCGTTTCCGGGAAATGCATCTATTGCGGATTGCATTCAGACGGCCAGCCGGGCAGGATTCGATGGAATTGAGCTTTCGCTGAATGGAGAAGGCGAGCTGAGCTTGTCCGCGTCGGATCGCGAAGTCCGGGATATTCAGGGACGACTTGAGGAAGCCGGACTAGAAATTGCCGGACTGGCCACGGGACTGTATTGGGATTATCCGATGACCAGCGCCCGGCCCGAAATTCGTGCGAAAGCGCTTGACGTATGCAAAAAACAGCTTGAGCTTGCCTCGGCTTTGGGCGTGGATACCATTCTCGTCATTCCCGGTGCCGTCGGCGTCGATTTTATTCCGGATAGCGAAGTGACCGATTACGAAGTTGCCTACGAACGGGCTCAGGAAGCGATAGCTCATTTGCTGCCTTATGCGGAGAGTGCCGGGGTGTCGATCGGCATCGAGAATGTATGGAACAAATTTCTGGTGTCACCGCTTGAGCTGAAGAGCTTCATCGATGGATTCGATTCCCCTTATGTCGGCTCCTATTTCGATGTGGGTAATGTGGTGCAGGGCGGATACCCGGAGCATTGGGTTCGCATTTTGGGTCACCGGATCAAAAAGGTGCATTTCAAGGATTACCGCCGTCAGGCAGGGGGATTGCACGGCTTTGTGGATCTTCTGGCGGGTGACGTGAATTATCCGGCGGTGATGGAAGCGTTGCGCGCGATCGGTTACGATAACTACGTGACTGCGGAGATGATTCCGGCGTATACGAATCATTCCAATCAGATTGTATTTAACACATCCCAAGCGATGGATGCCATTCTGGGCCGCTCTCAGATATAAATACGGGTAACTACGTGTTATCGAACTTACATTTTCGATCGGGAGGCAGAATTTATGTTGAAAGTGGGATTGGTCGGTTTTGGTTTTATGGGACGGATGCATTTCGACAATTATGTACGCCTGGCTTCGGAAGGGGAGCCGGTGGAGTTGGTCGCCATCTGCGACTTGAGAATCGAGGAACTGAAAAGCGGAAAAGCATCCGGTAACATGGCCACGGAGCAGGAAGTATACGACCTGTCAGCCTATCGCCTGTATGATGACATCGCGACCATGCTGGAGCAGGAGGAACTGGATATCGTTGATTTGACGTTGCCAACACCCTTGCATGCTGAGATTGCGCGTTCAATTCTGAACAAAGGCATTCATGTGCTCTGCGAGAAACCGGTGGCGCGCCATTCGGCAGATGGCTGGAAAATGGCGGAGACGGCCCGCAAGACGGGGCGAACGTTGATGATCGGGCAATGCCTGCGTTTTTGGCCGGCATATGCTTACCTGAAATCTGTGGTTGAAGACGGCCGTTATGGCGCGGTAACCGGAGGTTATTTTTTCAGAGGTTCAGATGCGCCGCAGGACTGGTTTTTGGATGGGGAAAAAAGCGGCGGCTGCATTCTGGATATGCACATTCATGACACGGATATCGTGCACTGGCTGTTCGGCAAGCCGGATCGGGTATCCACGCTGGCCCGGAACGTCATTCCGGGAAGCGGTTACGATGCCGTCTCCACGCATTATGCATACTCGGACGGCAAAGTCCTCAATGCTCAGGCGGACTGGACGTTGGGAGGCGATTACGGTTTCTCGATGACATATCGCGTGAATTTTGAACAAGGCAATCTGGTATTCGAGAACGGCGAGCTAAAGGTCAACCCGAATAACGCACCAGGGTTCATTCCCGAGCTTTCACCAGAATCGGGGTATTACCATCAGCTCCAGTATTTTATCCGTTCCGTGGCGGAAGGCACATCTGTTGCAACATGTACACCGGAGAGCGCCGTCGGTTCGCTCGAAATCGTCGAAGCGGAGATACGTTCAGCCGATGAAAGGGGAGCGTGGATCAAGGTAGGTTAAGGTAGGTTAACTTCCGTACATCTACGTTTATAAGGTGAAAATAAGAGCAGAGCCCGAATTCGGGTTCTGCTCTTTCATTATGAATCATGATCCGTTTGTGCTCCCGCCAACCACCTTCCAATTGTCGGGCTGTTGCACCGTTAACGGCCGATGTCTGCGAACATATTCTTCGACCAAAGCGGCCATGTCCGTCGCGCCTTCGTGCAGCACCTTTTTCCCGGGGTACATCGCGTAATCGCCGCCGCCGGCAGCGCGGTAGCTGTTCATAACAACAGAGAATGTATCTTCCGGGCCGAGAGGAGTTCCGTTGCGTTCCAGTTTGACTACGCGGCTGCCCATCGGTTTGGAAATATCCAGTTCATATTCGATCCCTGCCCACATGTCGTAGTTGTAATGCTGCGGCTTGGGATCGATATAGGCCGGATTAACGACGACCTGACCACCCGCTTCCAGCACAAAGTAACGCGCGGTTTGCTCCAACGCTTCGCGGATGTCCTGCCCGCTGAGCTCAAGCACCGTCAAGGTATTCGGGTAGATGAAATTGGACAAAACATCCCTGACCGTGATGCGTGCACCGAAGCCGCGCGCTTCCTCGCTCAGCAGCGCCGTATTCGACACCTGTGCGCCAGTAGCATCCATTTGAACCCGATGTACGAAATCGATGAACGGATGGGCGGCCAGTCTCACGGTCGTGGCATCTTTGATGGTCAGATCGCCATGTACTTCGCCGATCGGCTGGTCCAGCCAAGCCTGAGTCAGGTTTTCAAGCTGTTCCGTCAAACGCAGGACGGTGGCATCTGCCTCCAGGCCGCTTTCGCTGGAATGAAGCAGGCGAGCTGCTTTATCCGTGATCTGCCAGCGCCCCTCGGCCTGTTGCTCCAGCTGCACCGATACTTGGCCGACGGCATGGCCGTTGAATCCTGGTTGGATGATGGTGACGCCGTGCACTTGGCCCGTCAGCTCGCGATGCTGATGTCCGGTTAACAATACATCGATGCCTTCGATATCGCGGCAGATGGCGTATGCCTGATTTTCCCCGGTAAGCCGCTCGGCAGGCTCTCCTGTTTCAAGATCGCATTCGAAGCCTCCATGGTAACTGACCACGAGCACGTCCGGTTGTTCCGTTTGGCGAATATGGTTCGCCCAGACACGGATCGTTTCCAAAGCGTCAACGAAGTGCAAACCTTCGATGTTTTTCGGATGCTCCCAGTTGGGAATGTAGTGGGTGGTGGCGCCAAGAATGGCGACCTTTACGCCTGTCGATAACGTTTTGATCCAATAAGGCGGGCCGAATGCCGGAATGGCTGCCCCTGCAGGAGCAGATGGCGGTATTAACGAATCAGAGTCACCATAAGCATGGATGACGATGCGTTCATCGTCGTACGTAAGGTAATCCGGTTGATCCGTCTCATGCCCCTCCCAAGGAAGTCCAGCATTGTCGTCCGGCTGCGGGCTCCTTGCAAAAGCGATATTGGCGGACAGCCAAGGGAAGCGGGAATCTTCCACCGCTTTGCGCAGCATGCCTTGTCCATAATTGAACTCATGGTTACCCATGACCGCAGCATCGTAGCCGAGCTCATTCAATACATGGATGAAAGGATGCGTCGAATCGGCTTCGTTGAATGCGGCGGCATAGGAAGCAAGCGGAGAGCCCTGCAGCAGATCGCCGTTATCGATCAGCAGCATTTCGGGCGAACGCTCCCGTTCCCGGCGGATCAAGGTGGCGAGATGGGCGAGACCGGCTTGGCGCGGGGCATTTGTATTGTACTGAATGGGGCGAATGGCCCCGTGAAGGTCGCTGGTAAACATGATGTCGACACGGGCCGTGCGGTTGGATGATGTCATTTTACAATCTCCTCTAGGGTATAAAATGGGCAGGTTCGATCACGGCGTGATTCCGTTTCTGTTGCGTTTCGAGATGGAGCCGGTTCGGTGACGAGCCATAATGAGGCTATTCTAACAGATTCGAAACGGGCTGACAGCCTGACAAGAAACTTTACAAAACTCCAAATTTCGTTTCACATCACCCTAATCATTGACAACTATAGTAGACAAGTATTGAAAAATAGAAACTCTTTGGAGGGTGTTCGCTTGAAGAAGTCTGCATTATTTTTACCATTGTTGCTTGTCATTCTGCTATTAAGTGCTTGTGGGTCAAACGCGGGTACAACTACAGATTCCGCTAACGGAACAAATTCGAGCTCGAATGCGGCCTCCGGAACGTCCTCAAACGAGGCAGACACAGACAAAACTGCCGAAGGTTACGTTCCTACTGAACTGACGGTGCAATTCGTACCATCCCAAAACGCGGATACGCTGGAAGCAAAAGCTAAACCGCTGGAGAAGCTGCTTGGCGACAAACTGGGCATCCCGGTTAAAGTCAGCGTATCGACAGACTACAACACGATCATCGAAGCCATGGCTTCCAAAAAAGTCGATGTCGGTTTCCTGCCTCCGACAGCTTACGTGCTTGCTAAAGAAAAAGGCGCTGCACAAGTTATCCTGCAGGCGCAGCGTTTTGGCGTGAATGATGAAACAGGTGCTCCGACAGAGGATTTGGCCGATTCCTATAAATCCATGTTTATCGTGAAGAAAGATTCGCCGATCCAATCCATTGAAGATCTGAAAGGCAAAAAAATCGCTTACCAGAACGTAACTTCTTCCGCAGGTTATGTATGGCCGGCAGGTCTGCTGCTGGATAAAGGCATCGATCCATTGAAAGATGTAACGCCTGTAACGGTAAAAGGGCATGACCAAGGCGTTATCGCCGTATTGAACGGCGACGTTGATGCCGCGGCGATTTTCCAAGATGCCCGCAACACGGTTTCCAAAGACTACCCGACCGTATTCGAAGATACGCGTGTACTGGCGTTCACAGAGCCTATTCCTAACGACACCATCGCGGTACGTACGGATATGAACGCTGACTGGTCCGCGAAGCTGAAACAAGCTTTCATCGACATCGGTAAAGATCCGGAAGGTCATGAGATCATCAAAGAAATTTATACGCATGAAGGTTATGTAGAGTCCGACGACAGCAAGTTCGAAATCGTTCGTCAATACGGTGAAAAAGTAAAAACCGAGTAGTTTTCGATAACGTAGACGATTGAAAATCATCCGATTGTCATTCGCTTCCATCCCATGAAACAGATGTATTCGCAGTGCGGACAGGCCAGTTCAGCGTGACATACGCTGCGCTGGCTTGTCCCGTTACTGCTGCCCTCCGATAGATCCCATTATAGAAAGAAGGATTAGCGTAATGATCGAGCTTCATAACGTCACCAAAATGTACGCGAATGGTACGAAAGGCCTCAACAATATCAATCTTACCTTTGAACAAGGCGAGTTCATCGCGGTCGTGGGATTGTCCGGTGCGGGAAAATCGACGCTGCTGCGTTCCATTAATCGTCTCCATGATATAAGCGAAGGAGAGATTCTGATTAATGGCAGTTCGATCACCAAAGCGCAGGGCAAGCGATTGCGCATGATCCGGCGCGATATCGGCATGATCTTTCAGAGCTTCAATCTCGTGAAACGATCGAGCGTGCTTCGTAACGTTCTGGCAGGACGCGTTGGCTATCATTCCACGCTGCGCACCATCCTGGGACGTTTCCCAAAAGAGGATACGGAGCTTGCATTCCAGGCTTTGGAACGGGTGAACATCGCGGAGAAGGCTTATTCCCGTGCGGACCAGCTGTCCGGCGGACAGCAGCAGCGGGTGGCGATTGCACGCGTTCTTGCACAGGAGGCCAAAATCATTTTGGCCGACGAACCGGTTGCCTCGCTCGATCCGCTCACAACCAAACAAGTGATGGATGATTTGAAACGCATTAATCAGGATCTCGGCATCACGACCATCGTCAATCTTCACTTTATCGACTTGGCGAGGGAGTATGCCACGCGCATCGTTGGCTTGCGTGCAGGCGAAGTCGTGTTTGACGGTCCGGTGGAAGAGGCCACGGATGAGCGTTTCGCCGAAATCTACGGCAGACCGATTCTCGCCGACGAGTTGTTGGAGAAACAGCCTGTATCCGAGCAGGGAGAAGTGCTGGTATGAAGGGGCAGGCCAACGCTTCACTTCACCAACCACGGACAGGAGCGGGAAAGGAGCCGGGTTTGGGACCTAATCAGGTTGTCAACCGCCCCAAACCGACGGGGCGCACCAAACATCTGCTCACCGTAATCATCATTTTGCTGTTATTGTGGGCCAGTGCCAAACAAACCGATGCCAGCTTTAGTGAACTCATCGAAGGGTTCCCTAATATGTGGGATCTGCTGAAGGAAATGTTTCCGCCACGCTGGACCTACTTCGACAACATTGTGCAGGGCATGCTGGAAACGATTCGCATGGCTTTAATCGGTACCACCATCGGTGCCATCATTGCGATTCCGGTATCGATCATTTGTGCGGGGAACCTGATGCCGAGCCGCTGGATTTATTATCCGGCCCGTTTCGTGCTGAACCTGATTCGTACCGTGCCTGACCTGCTCTTGGCCGCGCTGTTCGTCGCGGTGTTCGGTCTGGGACCGATCCCCGGTATTTTGGCCCTTGCCGTGTTCTCGGTCGGACTGATCTCGAAGCTGACTTACGAAACACTGGAAACGATCGATAAAGGACCGCTGGAAGCGATGACCGCCGTCGGCATGAACCGGATCCAGCTCATCGTGTATGGGGTCGTGCCACAGCTGGCTGCCCAGTTTACTTCCTATGTCCTGTATGCCTTTGAGATCAATGTGCGCGCGGCGGCTATCCTTGGACTGGTAGGCGCAGGGGGCATCGGACTTTATTATGAGGCAACGCTTGGATTCCTGGAGTATGACAAAACGAGCGTGATCATTCTGTTTACCCTTGCGATCGTCCTCATCATCGATTATGTAAGTACTAAGCTGCGGGAGAAGTTGTTATGATGAAAAATGAAACAAGCGCCATCCGGCGCAAACCACGAAAGAACCCGCTTCGCTGGGTCATCGTGCTGCTGTTGATCCTGGTATATGCCTGGGCATTGGCAGGCGTGCCGTTTACCGGCCTCAAGGATACGGCCGGCCAGATCATGAAGGCGATCGTAGCCGGGATTTTCTCGCCGGACTGGAATTTTGTCTATTTGCCGGAAGGCGAAGATTTGCTGCGAGGATTGCTCGACACGCTGGCGATCTCGATTCTGGGAACGGTCATTTCGGCCGTGCTGTGCATTCCGTTTGCTTTTTGGTCCGCCCGAAACATGAGCCGGTTTCGCGCAATATCGGGGGCAGGCAAGATGGTCCTGAGCTTCATTCGCACTTTTCCCGAAATCATCATGGCTTTGCTGTTCATCAAGGCCGTGGGACCGGGTTCTTTCGCGGGGGTCCTTGCACTCGGGCTGCATTCCATCGGGATGCTGGGCAAGCTGTTTGCCGACGAAGTGGAAAATATCGATTACGGTCCTTCCGAAGCGTTGCTCGCTTCCGGGGCCACGCGCATGCAGCAGCTGTGGTTTGCCGTGCTGCCGCAGGTGCTGCCTGGATTCCTCAACTATACGTTGTACCGGTTCGAGATCAACGTACGTTCCGCAACCATTCTGGGCGTCATTGGGGCAGGGGGGATCGGCACGCCGCTGATCTTTGCGCTCAGCACGCGGAACTGGCCGCGCGTCGGCATCATTTTGCTGGGCATCATCGTGATGATCACGATCATTGACCTGATTTCCGGTTACATTCGCAAGAAGCTGGTGTAAATCAGGGTCGAGAAATAAGCGTTTAATGGAAGTGCTCGATAGTTCAGTGCTATGCTTGATTCCGTGCAAAGTACATGAAGGAATCAGGAGTGCAGTTACGTCGGTCAATAAACATGGCCGTGGCAACTGCACTCCTTTTTATATAAGTATCAACAACTCACACCTTGTCATTAAGTTGAGGGCTGTGCTCGAATGATTGTTCATTGTTCCTGCTATAGCATCCAGGTTCTCATCACTTTTTTTCCAAACAGTCAGTGTTAAGGTGTTATTACGAAATCGAGTCTTTCAAAAAATCCGTAAAACTCACCGGCGATCTTCCAATCAGGTTTTCCAAAGTGGGATCGGTTTGCGAGAAATCTCCCTGTCGACTTGCCTGAAACATCCCCGTAAGCATGCCGACCATCACTTCCGGCAGTCCTCGGGATACCAAGTGGTTCCGATATTCATCATCCGACACGACCATTCGCCGAATCGGTCGATCCAAGACCTTGGAAGCAATCGCTGCGATTCGATCCATGTCAATCGCTTCGGAAGCCGTAAGGTGGGGAGTTATTCCTTCATATCTCTGCTCTGTCAGGATTACCGCTGTGGCTTCAGCCAGGTCGGAATGGGTGGTCCAGGCAACAGGACCATCTTCCGGAGCAATCAATTCCCCTGTTTTCAAGGCATCACCCATCCACATGATTGCTGATGCGGCATAAAAGCCGTTTCGCAGCGACGTAAAAGCCAGTCCTGAAGATTTTAGCATCTCTTCTGTAGCAGCATGAACGTCCATGGGAGAAAAATGCGACGTTGCAGATGAAAACATTTGGCTAGTATACAACAGTCGACTAACGCCAGCTTTCTTTGCCGAGTCGATTGCGGTATGATGCTGACGAACAGCAGCTTCCCCCAAGGAGTGGGACGAGATCATAAGAACTTGAGACGCTCCCTCAAAGGCGTGAAGAAGACTCTCGGAATCATCGAAATTTCCTTGCCGAACACGAACTCCGCGTTCTTTTAGATCTTGTACCGTGTTCACATCACGGACACTTACACCAATATCCCCGGCTGGAACACGCTTGAGAAGTTCTTCTACGACATTCCGACCTAATTTTCCATTCGCTCCAGTAACAACAATCATTTATGCACTCATCCTTTCGTTCGCAATTCAGATAGAGATTTTCTTGTTATACGATTTGGTTTGTGCAATCATAATCGTATAAGTGCATGTTTCAAAAAAGTGACTTTTTGAACAACCTCTTAAGTAAAAGATAAAAGGAATAAGCCCGTGCAAACAACCTGCAAAAAGCTGTTTGTGTTGTGTTCCCAACATTTTTGTCCTTTTGTCTGTTATTTGAGTTCAAGAGAAAGAGGGGATAAGATGTCGGTAAATCCCGAGGATCCGCGTGTTAAAAGAACCCGTCAATTGTTCGTGCAGGCTTTTAACGATTTGGTTGAGAAAAAGAGAAACGTCTATTCCATTTCTGTGCACGATATCACGAAACAAGCAACCGTAAATCGAACAACGTTTTATGCGCATTTTCAGGATAAATATGATTTTCTTGAATATTGGATGACGGAAAAGTTCCAGAAGACTATAAGGGATAGATTGCCGGAAGGAACAAGTTGCAATGCGGGCAATTTGCGAATCCTTATTCAAACCATACTCGATTTTCTTTTGCGGTTTCATCAATGTAGTACGCCGGGAGACAAGCAGTTTGAAGCGATGTTTGAAAATATCATGCATCAGGATCTTCATCGACTCCTGCTTAAACGGATAAATGAAGTGGACACACAGAGCTTTTCGCAAGAAAAATTGGAAGCTATGGCACTCGTTATCAGTTGGGGCATATTCGGATCGGCTTTGCAGTGGAGCCGGAACCCTCAAGACCGCTCAGTGGAAACGACGTTTGAAGAAGTTATAGAGGTTATATCGGTCCAGTTGGCCCCTTTTTGGGAGCAAACAGCCAGCTAAAGACACGACGTCTTATTCGGGCGATATCAAGCTGATTCCGGCGCTAACGAATCTCAGACACCTTATTTGTGGATTTCAGGGTCGTGGTACATGGGTTGGGCTGAAATAGCGCTCCTCAGGTTCGTTACCATTTCAAGAAGGCCTGATAATCCCGAATAAGGTGTGTCGGGTTCGTTACAGGTACGAGAAAAAAACCGAAACGGGAACTGGCCAATAAGGCCGTGTCCGATTTCGGTTTTTGCGTTGAAGCGTTTCATGCGGAGGCGAGGCGTAACACGTGGTGAAGCGTCAAATACGTGGGCTTCTCATACGTGGGCTTCTCATGCGAGGGGCATGCGCCAATGCTCTCTTTACCAGAGGCAATTAGCTAGCCAAAGGCAACGCTTTTGTGACTTGAACCGTAATCGTTTCGGTGCTTGTCACACCGGCTGAATTCACCAGCTCAGCACGGTACGTGTACGTTCCGTTGGCACGACCGGACAGTTCGGTTACCGCGCTTTGCGCAGAAGGCGTTGCTGCATTCAGCGCTTGCGTGTCGATCAACACATCGTTTTCATAGAGACGGTATTCCGTGGCATTGGTTCCCCACCACAGATTCATGGTGACTTTGTAGCTGCCGTCTCCATCCCAATTGTCTTGGGAAAGCACGGCTTTGCCTGGAGCGGCATTGGCTACGGTCACGGTCAGCGTTTGGCTGCGAGTCGTGCCTTTGTCGTTCGTCAATTCAGCAACATACGTGTAAGTACCGTTCGATTTGCCTTGAATTTTCGTTTCGGCAGATTGAGCCATCGGTGCATTGTAAGTCAGCTTTTGCGTGTCGATCAGCACGCCGTCTTCATACAGCTTGTAGCTGGTTGCATTCTCGCCCCACCACAGGTTCATGCTCACCGTATACGTGCCTTCAAGCAGTCCGTTGGCATGACCGTTGTTGTGGGAAAGCACCGGTGTACCCGGTGCCCCCGCTGCTGGAGTCGTTGGTTCCTGTTCTTCTTGCTCAGCCGGAACAAAATCGTTCAGGCTTCTTGGTTTCAACTGGAACACATCTTTGAAAATAGCGGATACGCCAGTGATGGAAATTTTGTCGCCTTCCGCATAAGGGAAGGAGGACTGGCTTACGCCGGTGCGCGTATCCACGCGGATGTGCGTGCTTGTGCCGTCTGCAGCTACCGCGTCAAACTCAAAGGAGCCTGCAGGTGCGGCGCTGACGATATTTTGAATCGTCACGTCTTTCAGTTCGATCAGCTGCCCTTGATTGTCTGCCGTTACCGTTTGAGCCTCTACTGGAGCGGGAATGGAAGCCGTTCCCGTTTTCTCGATGGCAACGATATCGGTCAATTCAAACTCGGTATTATACAGCGCCGATGCCGCAGTAATTTTCACGACATCGCCTGCATGATAACCGCTGGCACTTTGAAAGACGTACAATCCGCCGGTTTCATCCTGCATGTAAAAGGCTTGTCCGCCGAATGCGCCCGGCTCGGTCGTGATTACGCCTTCCACGGTCACCGTGGAGCCGATGGCTTTGGCACGTGCTTCGGCGATGCTGATTGGTGCCGGGATCGGTCCTTCTTCTCCCGGAAGCGGTTCGGCCGGAACGTTGGCGATCGTAACGGCATTCGTGATCAGGTTGCTTCCGTTCAGGCGCAGGCGCAGGTTGGCTGCACCGGAAGTGCCCGGTTTGATGCGCACGTTCAAATCCTTGATGGCACGGCCTTTGCTGTCGGACGTCACGCTGAAGGCCGAGCTGTATCCATAGGAGGTCGGCCAAGTGCCGCTCTCGTTCTGAACCATGGCTACTTGCGTACCGCCCGCCAGGTAGATCCCTGCGCTGAAGCCGGATACGGTCGTATTGGCAGGCATGTTTTCAACGACGACGCGAATTTGGAAGTCTTCTGCGTTAGGCAGCGTATCCTGCTTCACGAAGCTGTATGTGGCGTTTGCGCTGGAGGCAGGTCCGCCGTACGAGCCTGGTTTGAAGGTGGAACGGTCATACCATTTGTATCCTGCAGCAGGTGCGGCCCAAGGTTCTGCCTGAGGCTCCGTGGACAGGGCAGGCGTTTCGAACGGCAGCAGTGCCGTAGGGTTGTCCAATTGCAGGCCGGGAACCTGCGTCAGACTGGTGTAGCTTTCCTGCGTAGCGAGCCAGTTTACCATGTTGACGAGCAGCGCGGCATCGTCCACTTCTTTGAAGCCGTCATACGTAGTTTTGCGTGCGCCTGTTTCTTCGCGCAAATATTTCGGAGAAGCATCCTCAACCGGGGAAGAGTCACCGATGAAGCCGGCTTTGCCTGCACCAAGTTTGGATACCGCCACGTAAGGACCTTCTTCAACGCCGCCGCCGTTGTAAACGCCTTGGTCAACCGCATTTGGCCAAGCTGCGTTTGTTTTCGGCAGGTATACGATCCCTTTGGCTTGCGTCGGATCGGTGATCGCAAGCGTGGACCCAGCGTGCATCGCTACTGCAGATACGCCTTCCGTAATGCCGAATGCCTGATCGGCAGGAACGATGTTCGTCGCGTTAAGGTCGCCGAGCGCGTTGTAACGGAAACGGACGCCGAAGTTCTCGGACAGCCAGTCCGTGCTGGTCACGTCTTTCATGGCTTCCGAATTGCTTTCCTCGGCGCTCATGCCTTTGGTTGGATTGCCGAATGCGCCGCGGCGGTAACCGTTAATGGCTTCGGAACCGTCCCAGCGGTTTTTGTTGCGGTCGGCATTGTAATGGTCGCCGATGAAGAAAATGCTGCCGCCGTTTTCGACGTATTGCTTCATGGCTGCCTGTTCCGATGTTTTATATGGAATGTTAGGCTCTGCGACGACGAACACGTTATAATCCTTCAGATCGTCATACGTGACGGGCGTCGTTTTGCGCAGTTCTTTGACATCATAGCCTTCGTTTGCAAGGCCATTGGCAAAATCGGAGAAACCGCCGTCAATAACCCAGTCCGCAGCGCCCGCCGTTTGAGCATGGGTATTGTCGAACAATACCTTTTTACCTGCATTTTCATTGACAACCTTGGCCTGAATGAAAGGAGCCGGGTCGGTCGGACCCTCTGCATGTACCGATGCATTGGCATCCCATAATCCGAATTGAAGCGGCAAAGCCATGGATACGGCCAGAAACGCTTTTACCCCTTTTCCTCTCCAATTTTTCCAGTTAGCCAACCAAAATCCCTCCCAAAAATTAGTGGATTCCACAATCCGTTCATAGTTTAACATCCAAAATCTCACATCGTCATAACAATATGTAAAAACATGGTCATAAATTGTTAAAACAGGTCTTATGAACCACTGAAGGGCCGTCTATGGCGACATGTACACCATTGAAAATAGGGGGGATTATCGCAGAAAACAAAGGAAATTGGAATGAATGAGAGAAATACACGGAATGGGGCGTTTCTTTGGAATTGCATTCCTGTGGTCCAATGGGGGACGTTATCCGTCTGGATTATACGAAAATGAGGATATATGGGCTGCAAGGGATAGGCGCTTTTTCCTGGTTTCCCGCAGCCTGAGTGGAAGACTCGACGCGAAAAATGCTTTTCCGCGATGCAAGATGACGATTTTTGTAAAAATGGACCGCTAGGAGATGATCTTGGCGCGGATCCGGTTGACGGCGTGAAAGACCGAAGATTTGATCATGCCCTCACTCCGGTTTACCAACTGTGCTGTCTCTTTAACCGAGAAACCGTGAATCAGGCGTAATTTCAATATTTCGCGATGCTCCGTGTTAGTGACAAAAGAGACCAGTTCATCGACGCCATCGTCGATTTCAAGCCCGTATGTATCACAATGATAGGTAGGCATATCCAGCTTGCTGTCGCGTCTGTGCGTCCGGGTACGCTTGCGGAAGGTATCCATGGCGAGATTGCGGGCAATTCTTTTTAGATAATAGAGGATTCGATCCTCGGGAACGTCGGCCTTGCTTTGCAGCAGCCGGATGAAACATTCCTGGGCGGCATCCTCCGCATCTTGCGGATGTTTCAAGATGTTGTATAGATAATGAACGATTTCGGATTTATATTGAAGATAGACGTGGCTGATGTCGATTGGATTCATGGGGCGCTCTCCTCTGGTGTATGTTCTTGGCCGTGCCTTGCAGTTGAAATCCATTATATCGGCACCATGTTTCCAAAAAGAACGAGGTTGTATCGTAGTTGTAACATTTGCGCGATGGGGCTGGTCAAGTTTGGGAACTGGCGACAGAATAAAAGAAGAAGCTGGGTGAAAAGGAACGTTTCACCGCAGCATGGTTAGGGTTGAGGCCCGAATCGGGGCAGACGATAAATAGACAGGGAGATTCCGAAAGCATATGAGACCTAAACGGATTTTGATCATTGAAGACGAGGAGGGCATTCGCGACATTTTATCGTATTCGCTGCGCAAGGAAGGTTTCGAGATTCATGAAGCGGCGACCGGCAGAGGCGGACTTTCACAACTGGAACAGCACCAGCCGGACCTGGTATTGCTGGACCTGATGCTGCCGGACATGAGCGGATTCGATATATGCAGGCATTTGTCCGTGACGACCCGGACGCCGGTCATCATGATTACGGCCAAGTCGGACATGCTGGACAAGGTGCTCGGCATGGAGCTTGGGGCAGACGATTATATCACGAAGCCGTTCGACATTCGCGAGGTTGTGGCGCGCATTCGTGCCATTTTCCGCCGCATCGGGCTCATCGGCGAGACGCTGGAACAGCCTGTCCGCGAGGCGACGCGCCTTGGCAGGCATATCGAAATTTACCGGGACGAGCGCGAAGTGTGGAAGGACGGCGAACGCGTGCTGCTGACCAACAAGGAGTACGACCTGCTGATGTTTCTTGTGGAACATAACCGCAAGGTGTTTACCCGTTCCGAGCTGCTGGACAAAGTGTGGGGATTCGAATTTGCCGGGGATACCCGCACGGTGGATATCCATGTGCAGCGCATCCGCAAAAAGCTGGATCAAGGCCACGCGGCTGCTTCAATCATCGAAACGGTATTCGGGGTAGGCTACAAGCTTGATACCCAGGTGCAGGCATGAAATGGACGATCCAGTTCAAAATGGCAGCTTTGTTTGCCGTGATCATATTCATCGGATTTGCGGCCCTGCTGCTCGTGTTCAACAAAGTGAGCGAGGACAACATGTACCGCGAGATCGACGAGGATATGGTACAGTTTAAAAAAAATCTGGACATCGCGGTCAATCAATACTTTTTGCTGAAAAATAAACGCATGAACGAAAACGCCATCGAATCCAACGTGGACGACATGGAAAAGCAAATCGGCTTGTCCATCGGGGGTGAGATCGACATCTACCGGGCAGACGGTTCATCGTTCAAATATCCGGCAGGCGATGTTCAGCCGAGCCTCATCTACCGGGCGGATGTGGAGGCGGCGATGAAATCCAACATTGCCTACGGCACCCGGATTAATAAAGGGCATGTCACGGCCAGTTTGTCCGCGCCCTTGATTAGCGAAGACAAGGTGGTCGGCATCATTCGTTTCCAGAAGGATTATTCGAGCCTCTATCGGCGCCATCTACGCTTCCAGGATACGATCAGCGCTTTTGCGATCATAATCTTTGTTTTTGTGTTTTTGGGATCGATTCTGATCTCTCGAAGGATGACGCAGCCGATTCGGGTGCTCACGCAGCATTCGAAGGCGGTGGCGCAAGGCAGCCTCAATCCGGACATCGAGGTGCAGACCCGGGACGAGATCGGCGAGCTGGCCGTCAGCTTCTCCACGATGATTCGGCGGATTCGGCAGCAGATCGATGTTATCGAACGCGAACGCGACGAGGTGAAACAGGTTCAGGAGCGCAGCAAGGTTTTTTTCGATAATGTAACGCATGAATTGAAGACACCACTCACGACGATTCTGGGATACGCCCAGATTTTGCGGGATAACGGATTTACCGACAAGGCTTTTTTCGAAAAGGGATTGAATTACATCATCAACGAAAGCCGTCGCTTGAACACGATGGTTGTCGACATTTTGGAAACTTCCGTAGCCGCCGCCCCGGGGCAGACGTTCCGGTTCGAGCGGATCAACGTATCGGCCGTTCTGAAGGAAGCCTGCGACGATATGTCGTTCAAGGCGGCCAAGTACAACATGACGGTCAAGTCGGAGCTGGAAGATCCGCTGTATATGCAGGGGGACGGTGACAAATTAAAGGAAGCGTTTCTTAATGTGCTCGATAATTCCATCAAATACGGATACGTAAATTCGATAATTACAGTGAATGCGTTCCGGATCGGCGGCGAAATCGCCATTTTGATCCGCGATCAAGGGGAAGGGGTTCGAGAAGAAGCGCTGGAGCGCATCTTCGAGCCGTTTTATCGTGAGAATGACGTCAACCGGGAAGAAAAGGGCAGTGCGGGTCTCGGCTTGTCCATCGTCAAAAATACGATTGAGCACCATGGAGGGCAGGTCAAGATGACCAGCGTGTTGGGCAGGGGGAGCGAAATGAGAATATTATTGCCGGAGCAGCGCCCATGAACAAAGGGTGGAATTGGTTAAAAGACAAGCGAGACATCGTCCTATTAGCCGGGATGCTGGTTGCGTTCGTAGGCGGGTTGTACGGCATCGGCAGCTTGTTCGGTATCGTGTCGGCCAAACCGAGATTGGTCGTCCTGCCCGAGAGCCGCGTAGGCGGGGCGCTTGCGCTTGCGCCGGAGCCGGATTCGTCCTTTCGGCTGGAGTCGGCGAGCAAACAGCAGAACGATTTCCCGATGTTCGATTTCCGGGTTGCCGAGCAGAATGCCATTTTTTTGAATCGGTTTCGCGCTTCCTATTCGGGCGTCAAGTTGTCGATGTTATACATGGATGACAATCATGTGAAAGATATCGCGACAAACACCGATTTTGGCATGGCCCTTAGCCCGGACGGCACCAAGGTTGTGTACAGCCGCTACGATGAGAGAAACAAGCCTCAACTATACGCATACGACTGGAAAAAGGGAACGCACCGGAAGCTGAAGGATGACCATGCCTACTGGCGCGAATTCATCGGAGACGATGTGTACGTCGCCTATGATGATGATCAATATAAAAAGGTCGACCTTACCACAGGCGATCAGGATTCGATCATTACCCATGATGAATTGTCCTCGCGTGTGTCAAGGCTCGCCGGAAATACGGCTTCGAAAGACGTTTTGACCATGCCGGAAAGCGTTGCGGTCAGCAAAGACCGACGTTTTTTCTATGTTACGGTCCAGTATGGAGAGAACAAAGAGGGTATTTACCGGATGTCGCTGAAAGACGGCAAGCAGGACGAGCTCCTGGCCAAGACCGAGTACATTCAGGAGTTCAGTGTATTGAATAATGGCAGCATCGTTATGTTGGGCGAGGTGAACGGCACGCACGGGTTATATTTGTACAAGCCGGAGAACAAGGAGTTCAAGCTGCTTCACAAAGGGGACATTTACGGATTCGGCATGGATGAAGACAGGTCGAGGATCGCCTATTTGGACGTGCTGGACAATCAGGAAGGGCAGAATGAGCTGCATGTGGCTTATTTGAAAAACGGGGCATTATCCTCGGATACGGTGATCTACCGCAACATTCAGGATTTCTACAAACTGCTCTGGTCCGGGGACAGTCTGTTTGTCGGAGGCAGCTCCATGGACATGAGCGAAATCTATCGTTTTACGTTCCGGGTATGGTAGGGGCAAATGTAGTAGAAGATAGCAATGATGGGGGTTCCCGTCTGAAAGCAAACGAGCTTTCCGGCGGGAACCTTTCAACTTCTTAATGAGAATTGTTTTCAATTATAATATAATGGGTTGTGGATTCAATGCCATGACCAGACACACAAACGTATGCTTCTGCATCAACATAGAGGAGGTGAAACGTGCAATGCAGGCGAGCCAGCCATTGCTCGTTTGGAGCCATTCGCATATCCATGTTTTGGATATCCGCTACATTGTGCGGGATCAGGGGGAAACGGGCGCGCCGTACCGGCTGCCGGCCAATTGCTTTTTGTATGCAGTGAAGGGAGAAGCGACGATCCATCTCGGCGATGTGCGCCGGCAAGTCGAACGCTTCCTTATATTGCACGGTACCAAAGGGAGTATTTTGGTGATAGACCGGGTGGAAACCTGCTTCGAATATTACCTGATCTTTTACGGGGCAACCTTGCCGGAACTGCTGAAGCAGCGGTTGCTGCCAGGCAAGGATCGGCAAGGGGCTTATTATCAAAGCTACAGCGTAGCGCCGGTATCCTCGTCCGTATTGCTGCATCAGGTGCAGGAAATGATGGCTGCCTGGGAAAACCAGTCCCGGGACAAGCTTCAGCGGATTCGCGTCAAATCGCTCATGTACCAGTTCGTGTACGAGGTTCTGCAGCAGGCCAATACCAGCGGTGCGCTGCTTGTTCACGACGATCTGGTATCCCGGGCCATCCAGTACATGCATGCCAATTATACCCGTCACATCACGCTGGAGGAGCTGGCTGCGAAGCTGTATTGCAGCACGCGCCACTTCTCCCGGATTTTCAAGAACGAGACCGGAAAAAGCCCGATCGAATACATCATTCATCTGCGGATTGCGAGATCGAAGGAGCTGCTGGTCGGCACGGATGCGACGCTTCAGGAAATCGCCGAAAGCATCGGCCAGCCTGACAGTTATTATTTCAGCAAAATGTTCAAAAAACACGTTGGCGTATCCCCTCTGCGCTATCGAACCGAACATAGATATAGCCCCACTTGTCCATATTTGCCATCCGGGATGGCACGATATGACATGGGAGATCCTTTTTTGGCGCAGTACAGTATTGATAAGGATTATCATTCTTATTTAGATGCTAAAGAGGGGGCTTCATCCATGTTCCGCAACAAAAAGTGGGCAGCAACGATGCTGCTTTGTTTTACAGTAGCGCTCAGCGCTTGCTCGACGGGAAATAGTGGTTCGGGCGGAGCGGCCGGGAATGCGGCAGACAACCAAAGCGGGTCCGTCACCCAGCAAACGGCAACAACGCAATCCGCATCAGGGGACACGGCGGCATCCCAGCCTTATCAAGCTTCCATTGAAACCAAATTTGGCAAGGTGGATATTACGGCCGAGCCGAAGCGTATCGTAGCACTGGGGTGGGGAGATGCGGAAACGGCTCTCAGCCTTGGCGTGGAACCGATCGGTGCCAGCGACTGGGTGGCCTTCGGTGGCGACGGCGTAGGGCCTTGGCTGGAGGGCAGTTACCATACAGCACCAACGATCATTGGAACGTTGGAGCCGGACTATGAGCTGATCGCGAGCCTGGAGCCGGATTTGATCCTTGACGTGAAATCGTCCGGGGATGAGGAGCGCTACAAACGTTTGTCCGAGATCGCGCCTACCCTCGGCATTCCGGAAGGAGGGGACCGTTACAAAACATCCTCCGAAGACCAGCTGCGCATGATTGCCAAGGCGCTCAACAAGGTGGATGAAGGCGAAGCGCTGCTGGCCCATGTCAATGACGCATTTGCGAAAGCGGCGAGCGATCATCCCGAATTTGCCGGCAAAACGGCAGTGGTCGGGTCCTATCAATCCAGCGGGTTCGGGGCGTATGTTACGGGCAGCACTCGCATCGACTTCATGAAACGTCTCGGCTTCGTGACGAAACAGGAGATCGAAGAGACGGAAAGCACCAACTTTGCGATCAAAGTGGCAGATGAACGCCTCGAGATGCTGGATGCGGACCTGACGGTCATTGTACCGATCGGTGTGGAGCCAAATGCGGTCACCGAGCAACCGCTGTTTCAGAAGATTCCTTCCGTAGCGGATGGCCGGGGATTGGTGCTGGATCGCGAAACATCGCGCGCATTCTCGACGGGAAGCATTCCTGCCTTGCTCTGGACCGTGGAACATCTTGTTCCGCAGCTCGCAGATGCGTTGAACGGGAAGGAGTAATCCATTGATGGCATCATCCAGTCGTTCCATGAAAAAAGGCAGGCCGGAGGAAGCCAGACACGCGCAAAACACGAAAGCGGCAGTGACAAGGACGGCAGGGCTGCTCGCCCTGCTGATCCTGCTCGCGGGCGGCGTGGTGATCAGCCTCATGGTTGGCGCCAAGCCGCTTTCTGCTGTTACCGTATGGGCAGCGTTGACCGCTCCTGACGGAAGTTACGATCATACAGCCATACTGGAGGCACGGGTGCCGCGCACGGTGCTCGCCTTGGCGGTGGGGAGCGCGCTGGGCTTGTCCGGTGCGCTTATTCAAGCTTTTACGCGGAATCCGCTCGCCGATCCGGGCATATTGGGCGTCAACGCCGGGGCAGCGTTCGCCGTTGCGGCTGGAATAGGCCTGTTCTCGGTGACGAGTATGACGGGATACATGTGGTTTGCCTTTGCGGGAGCGCTGCTGGCTACGATGGCTGTGTATGTGATCAGCGGCGGCGCAGGGAGAGTCTCGCCAACGCCGGTGCAGATTACGCTGGCAGGCGTGGCGATCGGGGCGGCGTTAAGCGGGATCACGACCGTGTTTCGCATGCTGAACAGCGAGGCGTTTTCCCAGATGCTGCAATGGAGCGTCGGTTCTCTGGCGAGAAGAAGCCTGAGCGATCTTTGGCCCGTGTTGCCGTTTATGATCGTTGGCGTGCTGCTTGCGCTCGCCGTATCGCCGGCGCTTAATGCCGTGGCTCTTGGAGATGAACGGGCCGCGTCGATGGGCGTGCACATTCAGCGGACCCGGATCATCTGCCTGATCGCGGTCACCCTTCTGGCTGGCGGAGCCACCGCCGTCGCCGGACCGGTCGGGTTCCTCGGACTGATGGTGCCGCACTGCGTGCGCTGGTTCGTCGGCCCGGACCAACGGTGGATTTTCCTCTATTCGCTGGTGGCGGCACCGCTTTTGCTGCTTGTGTCGGATGTCCTTGGCCGGGTCGTTATGCCGCCTGCCGAAATTCCGGTAGGCATCATTACGGCATTTATCGGCGCGCCGATCCTGATTCTGTTGATTCGAAGAAAAAAAGCAAGCGGCCTGTAGACCAGACCAATGCCATTAAGTTCGACTTATCTTCATGACATTGTCTATAAACGGGTTGGCATGATAAAGGGGATGAGACGATTGCGACCTGTTCAAGCCGGTCGCCGCGAGTGGGCAGTGACTTGGCCGATCAAGATCAGGCTGGGGGTCAAGGCGCTGCTGGCTACCCTGGCGATGCTCGGCATCGTCATCGCGCTCGGCGTTCTTTCGCTGATGGTGGGCACGATGCCAGTAAGCGTGGCAGACGTGTTGAAAGCCATCACGGGTCATGCCGAGGGCATGGTGCGGACCGTTGTGGTGGAGTGGAGGCTGCCCAGAGCCGTTGCCGCCATGGTGTTCGGCGCGGCGCTCGGCGCCAGCGGGGCGATTTTCCAGTCGCTGACCAAAAATCCGCTCGGATCGCCAGACATCATCGGGTTCAGCTCCGGTTCTTATACGGGGGCGCTGCTGGTGCTGCTGGGCACGGGAACCGTATCCTTTGCGGCTGTAGCTTCAGGAGCGATTCTGGGCGGAATCGGCACGGCCGTGATCGTGTATGCATTGGCTTTTCGCGGGGGCTCCAAGGGATTTCGCCTGATCATTGTCGGGATCGGCATATCCGCCATGCTGGGCAGCTTCAACTCCATGCTGCTTCTTCGCAGCGACCCGGATGCGGCGTTTGCGGCCGCGGCGTGGGGCGTCGGTTCATTGAACGGCGTTAGTTGGGAACAAGTGCTGCCTGCATCGGTTGTGGCGGTTGCGCTTCTATTGGGTGCGATGTTACAGACAAGGCCTTTGCGAGAAATGGAGCTGGGGGACGATACGGCCAAAGCGCATGGCGTTGCGGTGGAAAAAAGCCGTTTTCTGCTCATTGCCACGGCTGTGGCCTTGACGGCCGTGCCGACGGCGGTGATCGGTCCCGTGTCCTTCGTTGCGCTGGCCGCGCCGCAGATGGCCAAAAGGCTTGCGGGAGCATCGCGCAGCTTGATGCCTGCCGCAGCCATGGGTGCATTGATGATGCTGGGCGCCGATTTTGCGGCGCAGCGGCTGATACGCGGAACGGTGTTTCCGGTCGGCGTTGTAACGTTGTCCCTGGGCGGATTGTATCTGGTGTGGCTGCTGTTCATGCAGGCGAGAAAAAATGGGTCCGGTTCAGGCAGATAGGACAGGGGAGGAAAGGAACGAATCCGGTAATCATGACAATTTCCGAACATATAAAAACGGGACACGGTGCGTCTGCTGCCTCGCCACTGTGGGCCGAACATTTGAGCATTCACTATGACAAACGTGCCATTATCGAAGACCTGTCGGTAACGATCCCGCAAAATTCGTTTACGGTCATCATCGGTCCGAATGCCTGTGGAAAGTCCACGCTGCTGCGGGCGCTGTCCGGCCTGCTGAAGCCGGAGCGCGGGCATGTGATGCTGGACGGGAAGGAGCTCGCGACGTATAAAGCGAAAGAGGTCGCCCGCCGATTGGGGCTGCTGCCCCAGACGGCCATCGCTCCTGACGGCATTGCGGTAGCCGATCTGGTTGCTCGTGGCCGATATCCGCACCAGAGCATATTCAGGCAGTGGACGGAGGCAGATGAACAGATTGTTGCAGGGGCCATGGAAGCTACGGGCACGAGCAGCCTGGCTGGGCGGCTGGTGGACGAGCTCTCCGGCGGCCAGCGCCAGCGGGTATGGGTCGCGATGGCCTTGGCGCAGCAAACGCCATTGCTGCTGCTGGACGAACCGACGACGTTTCTGGACATCGCGCATCAGATCGAGCTGATGGAACTGTTCACGGAGCTGAACGCGGACGGGCATACGCTGGTAGCGGTGCTGCATGATTTGAATCATGCGGCCAGGTACGCCACACATCTCATCGCCATGAAAAACGGCGCCATTGTGGCGCAGGGAGATCCGCGGGACATCGTGACCGAGGCGCTGGTCGAGGAGGTATTCGATTTACCTTGCAAAGTCATCGAGGATCCGGTGACGGGTACACCGCTTGTCGTGCCTATCGGCAAACGTCGGGCGTGATGCAGGACATAGGCTCTGTATGTGGCGTCAAGCGGGAAAAAGCAACCCGATTCACTGAAACGAAACGGCAGTCGCGGTTCTTTTTTTGATACATAACGTTAAGAAGTTGAAGGTTGACCTGTACGTCATGAAAGTGGCGCGGGTCGACCTTTTTTTATGGGTATAGGAAGAGGTGATGACAAGTCTAACGGAAGGGCAAAACGGCTGTGGCAAAACGTTGTGGCAAAACGTTGTTGGCAAGACGTAAGACGCTGCAGACAAGATGCTGTAGGCAAGATGTTGCTGGCAAGATGCTGTTGAAGACGCTGTAGACAAAACGCTGTGGATGAAGACGCAGCTTGAAAACCACCATGCCGATTATGGCGTAACGAACCTGAGACGTCTTATTTGGTCGATTTCCGTCCTTTTCGTTTTCTTACGAACCTGACACACGTTATTACGCCTAAATGAGCCTTTTTTGGCCTGATTTACCCTAAATAAGACGCCAGAAGTTCGTTAGAGTTCAAGAGTGTGGCACATTGGGGGAGAGCACCCAAGAAGTATCTAAGGAGCACCCGAGAAGCACCCTAGAAGCACCCTAGAAGCACCCGATGCGACAAACAGTACGAACCAGGAATACCAGCAAGACGCACAAATAAAGAGTACCGACAAAGAGTACCGACAAAGAGTACCATCAAAGAACACCACCAAAGAACGCCAACAAGGATCACCTACACATATCTGGGTTCGCCTAAGGAAAAAGCGTCTCCTTTGCAAGAGGGCCTACCCTCACCGAATCGCATCCTGCCTTAAAACCATAGCTTTCAGGCATTATTGCCAAACTTGTAAGAGAGCGGGCCAATAAAAGATTCTCCCTCCAAGATTGCAGAAGGCTACTAAAGTTGTGTAATGGCAACATAGACCCTCCTACCTCAACGCCCCTCCCATGTACGAGTCATCCCCATATGTTACAAATTGGATACATCCGCCGTCAGGACGGATACAACTCGCCACTATAATCAAGGTGTACATAACGATGGGAAACCCATCCGCACGTCTGCGAACTATCGGAGTTCGCCAGAGTTTTTCCGGTTGCCGGTCCCGGCGAGGAGAGAAGTTGAGGTAAGGCGAGGTAAGGAAAGGAAAGGAAAGGAAAGGAAAGGAAAGGAAAGGAAGATGAACGATTGGCAGCAATGTTACGGGTAGAACAGGTATCGCACGCATTTCGCAACGCCAAGGAAAGTGTGCCGGTGCTTCAGGATATCAACCTCACGGTGGAAAAAGGAACGATGGTTGCGCTTCTCGGCAGCTCGGGCTCCGGCAAATCAACCCTGCTTAACTTGATGGCCGGGCTGATGAAGCCGGACCAAGGCAAGATCTGGATCGCCGATCAGGATATCGTGCGGCTGGGCGAGAACCGGCTGGCCGAGTTCCGGCGCAGCCATATCGGTTTTATTTTCCAGTCGTATGAACTGCTGTCCAACCTGACGGTACGCGAAAATGTGGAGCTTCCGCTTGTGTTTATGGGTGTAAGCCCATCCAAGCGCAAAACCAAAGCGTTAAGCCTGCTGGAACAGGTGGGGCTCGCCCCCAAGGCTGCTCTGTTCCCCTCCCAGCTATCCGGCGGGCAGCAGCAGCGCGTCAGCATCGCGCGTTCGCTCATTACCGAGCCGTCGGTTATTTTTGCCGATGAGCCGACAGGGAATTTGGATACGGAGACGGAGGAAGAGATCATTGCCATTTTGCAGCGGTTGAATCGGGAAATGCAGACCACGTTCGTCATCGTGACCCATGAGGCGGAAGTCGCTGAACAGATGCAGGTCGTGCTGACGCTTCAGCAGGGACGTCTCGTTCGCGAAACCGTGCAGCAAGCCGGAGTAAAGGAGAAGTAACGTGAGAATTTGGGATGTAACCCGCATGGCATGGGGGCAAATCGTTCGCAGGAAAGTGGTGACCCTGCTCTGCATGATCGGCTTGTCCATCGGCTCGGCCGCAATGATCATTGCGCTCAGCGTAGGGCAATCCATTCAGGCGTATAGCGAGCAGACGCTAAATGCGAATTACAAGATGGACGAAATCACGGTCACGCCGAATGAAGGCATTCGCACCGGCGGCGCGAGCCGCCAGACCTCGACGTTTGAACGGGGCGCGTTGACGCCGGAGAAAATCGGAATTATCCAGCGGCTCCCGCACGTCATCGCCGTAGCTCCGATGCTGAAGCTGGACATGGTGGAGATGGTGCTGCCCGACGGACGAAGCTCTTATGTGGAGGCGATCGGCACGGAGCTCGGGACGCTGGGCGGATTCGGATACAAGTATGCGCAGGGAAGCGGAGCGGCGGGTGGCGGACGAACAGCCGTTGCAAGTTACGGGGCAACATTCGGACTCGTCGACCCCAAAGTGACGCAAAAATTGTTCGAGCAGTTGAACAACGATCCATATAACAACGACCTGCTCCAGCAATACATGGAGATGGCGTCCAAGCAGGACAAGCTCGTGCAGGAACGGGTGCAATTCAGGTACGAGGATATGGCGAATCCCGACAAAAGCAAAACAAGCGGCTCCGTGCGGGTGACCGGGGAGCTGGCTCAGCCAACGAACATGAGCGGCGAAAGCGCCCGGAACGATAAAAAAATATATATGCCGCTCGATACGGCGCGTGCGCTGCAGGATGAGCTCGGCATGCAGCGGGCGGACGGAAAGGCCGTCGCCCGCCTGAATTCCGCCTTGGTCAAAGTCGAGGACAAACGTTATGTTGCCCAAGTGGAACAACAGATCCAGAAGCTGATGCTGAATACGGAAAGCAACCTGTTCCAGGAAGAGGCTTTGGCAGGCCAACTCGCGATGTACCAGAAGGCAGCCATCGGCATCGGCGGCTTCATCATGGTGCTGGCGTCTTTGTCGATCATCGTGGCGATGATTATGTCGACCCACCAACGCCGCAAACAGATCGGCGTAATGAAGGTGCTGGGCGCCAATCTGTGGCAGGTACGCCAGATGTTCATTGCCGAGGCAGCCATGCTTGGACTGATGGGCGGCTTGGCCGGCGTAGGCATCGCGTTTGCCGCGCTTGGCGGCGTGAACGGCCTGCTGGCAAGCCAGATGGCCGACCAGCAGAACGGGCCGATGACGGTGATCATTCAGCAGTCGGCCTTGCCGCAGGGCATTTTGTTTGCCGTCCTGGTAGGCATCGTTTCGGGCATCTACCCGGCCATCAGCGCGTCACGAACCAATGCGCTCAGCGTGATCAAGTCAGGGTGACCAAGCTCGGGCTCAAGTTCAAGCTCAAGAGCGGATCAGGCACAAGGTCCGGCCAATCACTTTATCAGCGAAAGGGAACATGCAGCAATGAAAAAATGGATCAACGTCATCGTAACCGTGGCGATTATGGCAGGGGCGGGTTACTGGCTATATGAGAAATACAAACCGCAGCCGGAGGCTCCCATCGAGGTTCCGCCGCCGATTACGTTCGAAGTGACCCGGCAAACGATGACCCAGACGATACAGGTAAAAGGAAAGTCGGTCTACACGGACCAGACGGACGTCTTTGCGCCATACGCCGCAAGCATCAAACAATGGAACGTGAAGAACGGGCAGCAGGTGAAGAAAGGGGACGTGCTGTTTACGCTGGATACTTCGACGCTTCAAACGGAGGTCCAGCAGCTGCAAAGCGATCTGGAGAAGGCGAAGCTGGAAATCGAAATCAATCAGGTGACCATGGATCAAGCCGACATAAGCGCATCGCTCGGCGTAACCGAGGAAGAACGCAAAAAGGCTTTTGCCGACCGGGAGAGTAAACGCATGACCAATGAGCTGAACCAGAAAGCAATCGCCTTGAAAGAACAGGACATACAGAAGAAGCAAGAGGTCATCGGCAGGGCGACCGTGTACGCTCCGGCATCGGGCATCTTCCAGTTGAACGATTCCGACACGAAGACCCGCATGGTCAGCGAAGGCCAGTCCGTAGGCAGCATCACGAACACGTCCAAGCTGCAATTCATGGCGGTCATCGGCGAAGAGGAACTGTTTACGCTCAAACCCGGCATGCCGGTAAAAGTTCGCATGACGGCCAATAAAGAGCCGGAGTTCACGGGCAAGGTGAGCAAGGTATCCAAATTCGCCCGCAAAGGCTCCGACGCCGACCTCAAGCAGGCTTCCCAGTTCGATATCGTCATTGACCTGAAGCCGGATGCCCGGATGTATGGCGGAGTCAGTCTTGAGGGAGAGATTGAAACGGCGCGCAAGGACAAAGCCACCGTCGTTTCAAGCCTCGCCATCATGCGCGATCAAGCCGAACCTTACGTGCTGCTCGACAAAGGAAACGGGCAGACCGAGCCGCGAACCGTGAAAACCGGCATGGAGTCGGGGGACCAGACCGAAGTGATTAGCGGATTGAAGCCGGGGGATATCGTGGTTTTACCTTAACAGCAATGAATCTAGTAGGTGTCGAGCATGGCATCTGCCGAAAAATAAGGACAAGCCGGGCAAAGAGAACCGTTTTTGCCCGGCTTGTTTGTTGCCGTTGATTCTCTTCTAAAAAATATAAAATATTTTAATTAATTCAATTTACAGTAATATTTTCATAGGGTATAATCGATTCAAAAGGAGGTGAACATGTCGTGTAAGGTTCAAACGAGCGAAACGCCAGATCATGTGCTTCCATTAACTTCAATTTAGTAAGCGCTTACTCGCAGCCGGTCAACCACCTCATCACGAATACCCGCAATCACCCTCAGAGCAGCATCCACATTTGCCCATTTCTTTGCATCGGTTCGGTTTTACTTACAGACTTCGACGCAACAAAGCATCGCTAATCTCCTTTCAGTGCTTGACCTTCAACATTTCATTTATCCATCGAGAGCTCCTGTATACGTAGACGAACTTTCCGGCCTGTCCAACTTGCCATGGAATCGTTCGATCCATCGCATGGTTCAGAAGCATGCATTATCAAATTGTTTACGGAGGTGTGCCTGCCAATACCCATCCATACATCAGGGCGTTCTCTACCGGGCATGTTCATCTTGCCGACCCAGAGGATCAGTCATGAGGTAATATCCAATCCAAAAGGAGAAAGGTGGAATTATAATGGCAAAGAGGAAAACGATACCGGGAAGCCCGGCGGGAAGGAAAAAGCTGTTCCGCAAGAGCGTCAAACAAGTGCTTGCAGGAGCTTTGCTGGCTGCGGGCATCTTCCCGGGCATGACTGCGGACCCGATCCGGGCAGCGGAGGCGCATGTGGACAATCCGTTCGTAGGTGCCACCGCATACGTCAATCAGGATTATTCAACCCTGGTGGACACGTCGATTGCACAGACGTCCGACACGGCGCTCAAGGCCAAGATGGAAACGGTAAAATCGTATCCGACCGCCGTCTGGGTCGATCGCATCGCGGCAATCTATGGGGGGGCCGACAATGCGGGCCGCAAAAGCGTGGAGCAGCATCTGGACGCCGTCCTCGCGCAGAAGCAGCCCGGCGTGCCGATTACGGCCACGTTTGTCATCTATAACCTGCCTGGCCGGGATTGCCACGCGCTGGCCTCCAACGGCGAGCTGCCTTTGACGCAGGCTGCGCTTCAAACGTATAAAACGGAGTACATTGATGTGCTCGCCGATATTTTTGCAGACCCGAAATACCAGGATATCCGCATCGTCGCGGTTATTGAGCCGGACAGCTTGCCGAACCTGGTCACCAACCTGAGCACGCCAGCCTGCGCGCAAGCGAGTTCCACCGGCATCTATGAAGAGGGCGTGCAGTACGCGATCAATAAACTTCATGCCATTCCGAACGTATACAACTATCTGGACATCGGTCATTCCGGATGGCTCGGCTGGGACAACAACCGTACAGGAGCCATTGCGCTCTATACCGATGTTGTGCAAGGAACGACGTCCGGCTTGAACAGCGTGGACGGCTTCATTACCAACACGGCCAATACGACGCCGCTGCATGAGCCGAACCTGCCGAACCCGGATCTGAACATTGGCGGCCAGCCGATCCGTTCATCCGATTTCTACGAATGGAATCCGTATTTCGACGAAACCGATTTTACCGCCGCCCTCTATAACGGGTTTGTGCAGGCAGGATGGCCAAGCAGCATCGGCTTCCTCATCGATACGAGCCGCAATGGCTGGGGCGGGCCGAATCGGCCTTCCACCGCATCGGGCAGCAATATCAACACCTACGTCGACTCCGGACGCGTCGATCGCCGCGACCATCGGGGCAACTGGTGCAACAACAGCGGAGCAGGCATCGGGCAGCCGCCGCAGGCAGCACCGGGGGCCGCTCATCTGGACGCCTATGTATGGGTCAAGCCTCCGGGCGAGTCGGACGGCTCCAGCTCCGCCATTCCGAACAATGAAGGCAAGGGCTTCGACCGGATGTGCGATCCCACGTTCGTCACCCGGGATGGCGTTCTGACCGGCGCGCTGCCGAATGCACCGATTTCCGGGCACTGGTTCCATGACCAATTCGTTATGCTCGTGCAGAACGCGTTTCCGGTGATCCCGGCGAGCAATGGCGGCGGATCTACGCCGGGCAACGGCGAAACGGCGCCTTCGGCACCTGCATCACTGACGGCGACGGCCGGCAACGGTCAAGTGACTTTAAGCTGGAGCGCGTCTTCCGGAGCAACGAGTTATCATGTAAAACGCGCGACGAATGCATCGGGACCATACGCAACGGTGGCCGCAAACGTGACTGCAGCATCGTACACGGATACGGGCCTGACCAATGGTACGACGTACCATTACGTGGTGAGCGCGGTGAATGCGGCAGGCGAGAGCAGCCCTTCCGTCGCCGCGACGGCAACGCCGCAGAGCGTGGTCGTTCCCACAGGTGATCTGGTGGTGCAATACCATGCAGGAGATACCAATGCGGCCGATAATCAGATCAAACCCTATTTCAATATCAAAAATACGGGAAATACGGCCGTAAACCTGAGCGACTTGAAGCTTCGCTATTACTTTACGAAAGAAGGCAGCGCCGCGATGGATTCAGCCATCGATTATGCCCAGATCGGAGGCAGCAACATCCAGCGCACGTTTGCGGATGGGTATGTGGAGCTCAGCTTCACGGCAGGGGCAGGCAGCATTCCGGCTGGCGGACAATCGGGGGATATCCAGCTGCGGATGTACAAAACAGACTGGAGCAATTTTGACGAAACTGACGATTATTCCTACGATCCGACCAAAGCTTCTTATCAAGATTGGAGCAAGGTAACTCTTTATAAAGACGGAAGCCTGGTATGGGGCATTGAGCCTTGAGGCTACTGCCGAGGCAGTGCTCAGCGTTTTGAAAGAGCTTGGATAACAAGGACAAAACCGCGATCCTCTGGCAAGGAGGATGGCGGTTTTTCCTTTATTTCAAATTTTAAACACTGAATAGTGCCTATTTTGCACTGAAAATTAACTATATTGAGACAGGAACGGGCTCTATAATAATAGCCGATGGGCAGATCAAGAGGGGCTGCTCTAACCATTTCGGCAGGTTGCCAGGGATCAGGCTTGGCAGCGGGGGCCGAAGGATGAAAGGGGGATCGGATCGATGGCCTGCGGCAGATCGTATGCCGCGATGCAAAGAAAGGCATTTTTTTATTTCAAGCAAAATGTAAGCGTATCCATCCAAAGATGAATGAAATCTGGCTGATTCTTCAATAGAGCGGCCAAACGTTCCAAAGCTTGATCATGAAGCTGCTGCAGCATCACCGATTCGGTCTAAGGGAGAGTGAAGGTGGATGAATTCGGAAAGACACATGTCAAGGTTTCAGAACAAGGTATCGCCATTGTACTCAAAACGTGGAAAGACACGCATGCCTTTGGCGGCAAAAGTGCTTTCCTCCGCGCTTAGCGCAGCTTTGCTTCTGGCAGGCACTTCAGGAATCGCCGGGGCGACAGAGCCATCCGTTAGCGGTTCGGCTGATGTTGAAATGCAATCCAACAAAGGAGGCGGTCAGGTGAAAAGCATTCAGCTCGAATACCTGGATCGGGGGCTGGTCGCCGCATCGACATCCGAGGGTGTGTTTCTCAGCTGGAGGCTGCTGGCGGACGAAGCAACGGGATACAGCGACAAGCGGTTGACGGGAACGGACTTTAACGTTTACCGCGACGGCAAGAAGATCGCGACCGTAACGGACAGCACCAATTATGTCGATCCGGCAGGCAAAACGTCCTCCAAGTACCAGGTCGCCGCCGTGAACTCCAAAGGCAAGGAAAGCAAAAAAAGCGATGCCGTCAAACCTTGGGCCAACGGGTATATCGATCTGCCATTGCAGAAACCTGCCGATGGTGTGACTCCTGCCGGAGAAGCCTATACGTATTCCGCCAATGACATGAGCGTCGGAGATGTGAATGGCGACGGCCAATACGAGTTTTTCGTCAAATGGGATCCATCCAATGCCAAGGACGTTTCGCAAAAAGGATATACAGGCAACACTTACGTCGATTGTTACACGCTGGACGGGCAGCTGTTGTACCGGATCGATCTCGGGGTCAACATCCGTTCGGGTGCTCATTATACGCAGATGCTCGTTTATGATTTCGACGGGGACGGCAAGGCTGAATTGATGTTCAAAACCGCTCCTGGCACCAAAATCATCAAATACAACAAGAAAGGCAAAGTCACTTCCGAGAAATACATCACCCTGCCGAAGGAGGACCGCAAAGCGGGCTATTCGAACGAGGATGATTACCGTCTGAGCGCAAAAGGATATTACGATCATGTAGTGCAGATGTTCCGGAACTGGCACAAGCACGAGGAAGTCGTCAAGGGGAACTGGCCTGCCACGCTGGAGGAAGCCTTCGGCATCGAGAAAAAGTATACGTATCCTCTCTCCCAGCAGGATGCGGAGAGCTTGGCCGACTACTTTATGGACGTGTACGCGCCGGAACGGAGCGCACGGAACGATCTGCGCACGTTTGAAGGTTTCATCCTGAACGGGCCGGAATACGTGACCGTCTTTGAAGGCGAATCCGGCAAAGAGCTGCAAACCGTACCTTATGAACCGGAAAGGCATGACGATGGCCTGATGTGGGGCGATTACGCGATGGCGCGCATCGAACCCGGCAACCGGGTAGACCGGTTCCTGGCAGGGGTGGCGTATCTGGACGGCAAGAAGCCTTCCGCTATTTTCGCGCGCGGATACTATACTCGCTCCACAATGGTCGCCTACAACTGGGATGGCAAGAAGCTGAAGAAGGAATGGAAGGTGGACAGCGGCTGGACGCCGATGAAAAATCCGTTCAACGACGGGCCGCATGGCGTAGACGGCACAGATCCGCAATACGGTTCGATCACAACGCAGGGAGCCCACTATTTCAGCGTGGCCGACGTGGACGGGGACGGCAAGCAGGAAATCGTGTACGGCTCGGCCACGATTGACCATGACGGCAGCGTCTTGTACAGTTCCACCGACGTCATGCCGCCGGAGAGCGCTGCGCCGGGGACGGTGGCCCGCTTGGGACACGGCGACGCGATTCATGTGGCGGACATCGATCCGGATCGTCCGGGGCTCGAAATTTTCATGGTGCATGAAGGCGGCCCTTGGGCTCCGTACGGTTATTCGCTAAGAGACGCCAAGACCGGCGAAGTGATCTATGGCGGGTATACCGGCAAAGATACCGGACGCGGCATGGTCGGCGACGTTGACCCGACGCGCAGGGGCCTCGAAACGTGGGCCGTAGGCCTGTGGACAGCCGATGGTCAGAAGATCAGCGATACGGCTCCAGGTACCAACATGAGCATCCGTTGGGCAGGCAACATGACGACCCAGATCGTGGACGGCGCGATCGACGTGACGCCGACGATCAAGGATTGGACGCGCGGCACGCTGCTCACCGCCACGGGCACGCTGACGAACAACCATACGAAAGGAACGCCGTCGCTCGTGGCGGACATTTTCGGCGATTGGCGCGAGGAGTTGCTCGTTCGCACGGCAGACAGCTCCGCGATCCGCATCTACCTGAGCACCGAGCTAACGGATCGCAAGCTGTACACGCTGATGCATGACGCGATGTACCGTGTGGGCATCGCCGGCCAGAACAGCGGCTATAACCAGCCTTCGTATCCGTCGTTCTACATGGCTTCGGACATCGACTGGTCGAAGATACCGCTGCCAAAGTTCCATACGCCAGACAAAGGTAAAGGCGACAAGTAAGTAAGGTAACCGGTAAACGAATCTCCAATAAGGCAAGGAAAGACAAAGGCTTTGACGGACCACGAACTGCTTGCGGCAGGCATTTCGGGTCCCGTCAGGGCCTTATTTTCGTTTTTCCAAGAAACAGGCTCACAATGCTGTGCCCCAAGGGTTAACAATAACGAAAAACTGAATACGCGCTGCATCGCAAGAGCCGCAGAATTCATGCCTGACATTGCTCGTGAAATTTCGCCCATCGCGGTTCGCCGCTTGGACGAACGTGCAGCCAGTGAATTTCATTCGCAGAAGGATTCATGACAGATGTGAAACGGAAGCAAAGTCGGACAGGCAATACCGTCCGTTGTCATGAATCAACCGCGTGATGGAGCACTCCGGCACAAGCTGGCTCTGCTTGGCGATAAACGCATCGTGCCATACGTTCAGCTCTTCTTCGCGGAACAAGTGAACCAGCAAATCAGTGATCAAGCCACCATGCGTAACAATAACAATATTGCGATCATCATCGGATGATGCAGCCGATACGGCACCAAGCTCGTTCAGGCATTCGGAGAACCGCATCCCGGCCTGCCGGGAGGAGTCGCCCACCGGTGGCGCATAATCGGGATCGCGCGTGCAGCGGTCCCACATCTCGACGAATTGCTCCAGCGTCTGGCCGGGCAGATCCCCCCAGTTTGCCCGCTCTCTCAGGCGTACGTCCTCCATCAACGGTGCTTGGATCCGTGCAGCAATGCAGTCGGCCGTTTGCCGCGCCCGCCGGAGCGGACTGGTTACGATGAGGTCAGTGGGCATTGGAGACAATATGCGTGCGACGGCTTGGGCCTGCCGTATGCCTTCAGCAGTAAGGGGAACGTCACCGATCGCCTGCTCTTTGAGCCCATGCCTGACCAGATAGAAAGTATGGGTAACCATGAAATAACCTCCTTTACAAATATAACAGCATTCATGAATTCATAATTAGATAATAATCTAATTATATAATCGACTAATTTGTATTTGCAATCCCGAACATGAAAAGTCAATGCGCATCTTCTCCTTCTTATGCAATGCCACCTGATAATCACGCGGCGGGTTAGAACAAGTTCGAAGCGTTCTCAGGCCCCCAATTTTCTGTTCTCCCTTTTACAAAAGCTTAACATCGTGATGATATCGGGCTAATCCTTCCTCCGTAACATAAGTGGCATGTGGGATCGTTCCCACTGTGGGAACGATCCCACATCACGGCAAGGGAGGATCATCCCCATGAACCTGATGGACATCCAAGGACGCGTGACTCCTGAACAATCCGGGACGCATCTTCGAATTCCTTTTCAATTGACGGCGAATGCCGAGCGCTTGAACATCCGATTCGCGTATTCGCCGAAGGTGCTGGAGGATCGTGAGCGAGCACTCGCTTTGCTGGAGGCCAGTTTTGCCAAATACGTATTGCCGGATCAACAGGAACGGGCAGCGGCACGGGCCGACACCTATTTGCCGTTAAACAATCTGATTACCGTCTCGCTGGATGACGAGCATCAATATCGTGGAGCATGCCATAGGCATGATCCTGTGCAAGAACTGCACCTATCTGAGCTTCACGCATCCCCAGGGCTTGTCCGTGGGTTGATCAGGCAAGGGCGCTGGACAGTGACGCTTAGCATCCACTGCATCGTGACGGCTGCGTGCGATTATCGCCTGAAAGTCTGGACGGATGAAACGGAGGTGCAGGCATGAAATGGCTCGCCTGTGAGCTGCATACCCATACGCTGCACAGTGACGGAAGTCAGACGCTGTCCGAACTGGCCGCGGGAGCAAGCAAGCTTGGCTTCGACGCGATTGCCTTGACGGACCACAATACGATGTCCGGCCTGGCCGATCGCAAAGACATCGCTAAGGAACATGGGTTGCTCATTATTCCGGGCATGGAGTGGACAACGTTCCACGGACATATGGTCACGCTTGGGCTGGATACGTACGTGGATTGGCGGACCGTAGACAAGGACGGCATTTTGGATGGCATTGCAGCCGTCCACGAACAGGGCGGCGTTGCAGGACTTGCCCATCCTTTTCGAATCGGAAGTCCGGCCTGCACCGGCTGTTATTGGGAGTATGAGATCAAAGACTGGTCTGCCGTCGATTACATCGAGGTTTGGTCCGGGACCTTTGCCCCGATCCAACACAACAATCAACGGGCATTCGCTTTATGGAATGACAAGCTGAACGAGGGCTATCGCATATCCGCTACTTCCGGCCGCGACTGGCATACGCAGGCCGACACGACGGATCCGCTGTCCGTGACGTATTTGGGTATTCCGGACGATGCCGATCCTGACGAGGAACAACTCGTCCAGGCCCTGCGCCGCGGACATGTCTCCGTAACGGTCGGTCCGCTGCTGGAGTTAGGCATCAAAACCGGAGGTGCCGCTTATGATCTTGGAGCGATCATTCCGGCACATCCACCGGATGCACACGGTGGCGATTTCGCCATCGCATCGGTGTCGATCGATTTCTCGGTCAGGCCGGGTCGATGGACGCTGCCGGGACGAACCTGCAAGCTGGTGCTGCAGTCCAATCTGGGCACGGAAGTTACTCGTGAGGTGTATGCACCCGAAAGCCATGCGCGATTGGAGCCATGCGAATTGAACATTCCTGATGCCACTGGCCGCAGGTGGATCAGGGCCGAATTATGGGGCAGCGTGCAGGGTGCTTATATGCTGATCGCATTTACGAATGCCATTTATTTTGAATAGGAGTGCATGCAGATGAAGCCATTTCCATGGGTAACCGCACACACGGGATGTATGGGCTTGCCGGAGCATTCAAACGAATCGCTGCACGCGGCGCTCGCGCTGGGGGCGGACATCTACGAAGACGACATACGTGTGACGCGGGACGGCGTGCTCGTGCTCGCCCATGACAACGAAGTGGTGCTGGCAGACGGCAACCATGGCAGCATATCCAGCTTGACGCTGGACGAACTGAACGCCGGCTTGCTGCAGCCGATTCCCCTTTTGGAGCCGATGCTGCGGCAGATCGGAGCCGCGGGCAAAACGATGAATCTGGACATTAAAACGCCGGCCAGCCTGGAGCCTGTCTTCCATATGTTAACCCGGCTGCAAATGACGGACCAAGCTTTCCTGAGCGGCTGCGAGTATGAAGTGGCCATGGAGGCCAACCGTTACGGAAACAACGTCCCCAAGCTGCTGAACGTAAACGTGGACAGCTTCCGAACGCTTGATTACGCGGAGGCCGTCAAGCAAGCATGCCATGAAGCAAGGTCGGCGAATTGCTTTGGGCTGAACATGCCCTATGTATTGATCCGCCCGGAACTAATGGAAACGGCCGAGCGCGAACAGCTGAAGGTCTACGCATGGACCGTGACCGACGCAAGCGACATGGCCAGGCTCGCCGGGATGGGCGTGGCGTCGATCACGACGCGGAACGTGGCCGGGCTGATGGCCGTCAAGGCGCAATGGAATGAAGCGAAGGAGAAACGCGATTGAATACCAAGCTGAATCACAGTTTAAAGGAGCTGGCGCAGCTGGCCGGCGTATCGAAGTCCACGGCTTCGCGCGTCATCTCCGGCAAAGGCTACGCCAGCCCCGAGGTGCGCGAACGCGTGCTGAACGCGGCAGAGAAGCTGCGTTATAAACCAAACGCCGTCGCCAGGGCGATGGTGACGAAACGCACGAACAACATCGGCGTCATCGTGTTTCGCGAGACGCTGCCGATCGTGTCCCATCCGCTGTATGGCAAAATCATCGATGCCATTCTCATGGCATCCGAAGCGAGAGGCTACTCCGTTTTCCTCAAAACCGACAAGGAAATGTCGCTTCGTTCGACCGACTACATGCTGGAGCAGCGGGTAGATGGGCTGATTCTGGTCAGCCGATTACGTAAAAACGTCATCGATTACGTGAAGAAATTCAACATCCCGTATCTGATGGTCAACGGATCGACGGACGATCCGGAGGTCATTCATCTGGTCAGCAACGACGAAGAAGGCGGGGAACGCGCGGCGGAATATATGCATGGGCTCGGCCATCGCAGGTTCTTCATCCTGTCGGGCCCGGGCGCGCACCGAAGCCACTCGCTGCGGTTATCCGGTTTCCACAAGCGATTGCTGCAGCTGGGCGTATCCGGGGAGGAGGATATTTTCATCGCCGAATCTCCCGAATCCCATTTCGATTATGGCGCCCGGCTGATGAACCAGCATTACGACGCATTTCGCGCAGGCGGATACACGGCCTTGTTCACGACGAACGACATGCTGGCATTGGGTGCGATGAAGGTGCTGCTGGAGCACGGGGTACGGATTCCGGACGAAGTCGCCGTGATGGGGTATGACAACATTGAGCTTGGCGCGATGTATTCGCCGGCATTGACGACGGTGAGCGTGAATGCGGCAGGCATCGGCCGGGATGCGGTCGACATTCTCGACCGGTTGATCGGCGGGGAGAAGGACGTGCCCCCGCTGGTCGAATATGACAGCGAAGTCGTGATCAGGCAGTCTACTTGAAGTGGATGGAGGGGAAATCATGCTGTGGTATTGGAAAGCGGTCGGCCTCAGGCGGATTGTGGAATTTGTGCTCCTGACGATCTTTGCCGTGTTTTTTGCCGGACCGCTGCTGAATTTGCTCGTGCTGGCGTTCAGCGAGAAATGGAACTATCCGGACGTTCTTCCGCAGGTATGGGGCTTTAAATGGTGGAACTTCGTGCTTGCCAAGGACGATATCGTCTCGTCCATTTCCTTGTCGTTCCTGATCGCGACGCTGGTTACGGCGTTATCCATCTTGCTGTGCATTCCGGCAGCCTATGCGTTTGCCCGGATACAGTTTCCGCTGAAGCGAATGTTCCTGTTTTCGTTTCTGCTGACCAACGCGTTTCCGAAAATGGGACTGTACGTATCGATCGCGGTGCTCTTCTACAAGGTGGGGTTGATGAATACGCTGCTGGGCGTTGTGCTGATCCACATGATCAACGTGCTGATGTTCATGACCTGGATTCCGACGGCTGCATTCCGCAACGTACATGCCGCCCAGGAAGAATCGGCGAGGGACGTGGGAGCGACGCCGTTCAGGGTGTTCCGCAGCATCACGCTGCCGATGGCCATGCCGGGAATTCTCGTTGCATCGGTGTTCACGTTCCTGCATTCGTTGGATGAAGCCCAGGGCACGTTCCTGGTCGGCATTCCCGATTTCAAAACGATGCCGATCGTGATGTATTCGATCATTTCCGATTTCCCGAGCAGCGCGGGAGCGGTGTTCTCCATCATTTTGACGCTGCCAACGATCATTCTTCTGATTGCCGCGCAGCGGCTGGTTAGCGCGGACGTGCTGGCCAGCGGATTCCAGGTGAAGTGACGGGGCGGAGAGCTTCATGACAGAAAGGGGCAACAGCATCATGCAGTTGAAGGTACAGGAATTGACCAAACGCTACAAAACCGGCGACGGCGTCAGCGGAATCAATCTGGAAGTGGCAAAAGGGGAACTGGTCACGCTCCTCGGTCCCTCGGGCTGCGGCAAAACGACCGTGCTGCGCAGCATCGGCGGCTTTCTGGAGCCGGACTCGGGCGACATTCTCATCGAAGGACAGAGCGTCATCAAGCTTCCGCCGGAGAAGCGGCCCACATCGATGGTATTTCAGAGCTACAATCTGTGGTCCCACATGACGGTGTACGACAACCTGGCGTTTGGGCTGAAAATTCGCAAAATGCCCAAAGCCGACATTCGCGCTGCCGTATCGGATGCGCTCCAGCTCGTTCGCCTGCCCGGCTACGAAAAGAAATATCCGTCGCAATTGTCAGGCGGTCAGCAGCAGCGGGTCGCGCTGGCCCGATCACTGCTGCTCAAGCCGGCGGTTTTGCTCCTGGACGAGCCATTCTCGGCGCTGGATGCCAAGCTGCGGCACGAGATGCGGGAGGAGCTGCGCGAAATCCAAATGCAGACCGGACTTACGATGGTGTTCGTTACCCATGACCAGGAAGAGGCCTTGTCCTTGTCCGACCGCATCATCGTCATGAACAAAGGGAATATCGAGCAGATCGCGAAGCCGCAGGAAATTTACGATGAACCTGCATCGCTGTATGTCGCCAGCTTTATCGGCAAAATGAACTTTTTGGAGGGGGTGGCGGATGAGCAGAACATCCGTGTCGGGGAAGCCGTTTTTCCGAATGACAAACATTTGCGCGGAAAGGTAACGGTAGCGGTTCGACCGGAAGACGTGGGCATCCACGACGGATTGCAGGGACAGGGAATGTTGGCCGGCAAGATCAAACACATCATGATTCTGGGGCACTACGCCGAGGTAACGGTCGATCTGGCCGGCCTTGGCAGTCTGCGGACGTTTCAAACGAAGGAAGCGACGCAGCAGTTGCGAATCGGCAAAGACGTTCAAGTATCGATCACCCGATTGACCGGATATCCGGAACTCGTAACCCAATAACGGAGGCTGAAAAAAATGCGCACAAAAAAAACCTGGTTGACCATGTTCTCTTCAGTGATGCTGTCTGCTGTCATGCTGGCCGGATGCGGAAACGGCGCTTCGAACACCGCTGCGTCGTCCGAAGGCGGTTCATCCACGGCCACAGCGGCCGAAACGACGACTTCGTTCAATTTCTATTTTACCGGATCGCAAAACGTGAAGGACCTGTGGGATACACTGGTTCCGATGTTTGAGGAGAAAAATAAGGAAGTCGACGTGAACCTGGTTTACATTCCGTCCGGAACGGGTGCCCAGCCAACCTATGATCGCATCATGGCGGCCAAACAAGCGGGCAAAGGCTCGGGCGACATCGATCTGTATGAAGACGGCATCGCCGTTGTTTCCCAAGGCATCAAGGATGGCGTATGGTCCCAGCTGAGCGAGGGCGACATTCCGAACATCAGCAAAGTCAGCGCGCAAACGATGAAGGACGTCGAAAACTATGCCGTTCCATATCGCTCTTCCGCCGTGGTACTCGCCTATGACAGCACCAAAGTGGCGAACCCGCCCAAAACGATGGACGAGCTCTTGCAATGGATCAAAGCCAACCCCGGCCAGTTCGCTTACAATGATCCGTCCACCGGCGGTTCTGGCAGCTCTTTCGTACAGACGGTCGTGTATAAGGACCTGCCCGAAGAAGACATCCACAACAGCGATCCGGCCGTGATGGAAAAGTGGGAATCCGGTTTTAACACGCTGAAAGAATTGGGCCAATACGTGTATGGCGACGGCATCTATCCGAAGAAAAATCAGGGTACGCTTGACCTGCTCATGAACGGCGAGGTGTCGATCATCCCGGCATGGTCCGACATGGTGCTGCAGCAGATCAACGAAGGCCTCCTGCCGGATACGGTCAAAATGCAGCAGATCACGCCAGGCTTCAACGGCGGACCGACATACCTGATGGTGAACGGCGAATCGGACAAGAAGGAAGCGATCAACCAGTTTATCGATTTCGTGCTGTCTCCTGAAGCACAAGAGGTTATCGTGGATAAAATGAACGGCTTCCCTGGCATCGAGCTCTCGAACATGTCCCAGGACATGCAGAACAAATTCAACGGCGTATCCGACGGGTTCCGCACGTTCAACATCGGCGATTTGAGCACCGAGATGAACAAACGCTGGCAGAATGAAGTTGCGGCGCAATGAGTAAAAAAATGAAACAGGCGATCGCAGGGCTCGCCATGGTCCTTCCTTCTTTTGCCGTCCTGCTGTTCGTGGTCATCATTCCGATCATCCAGTCGCTGATCATGAGTCTCAGCAATGGCGAGGGCGGCTACGATCTCAGCCGGTATCAGATGTTATTTACCGATAAAGGCATGCGGGCCAACATCATCTTTACGCTCCGCATCACGCTGATCTCCTGCGTGCTTGTGCTGCTGGTCAGTTATGCGCTTGCCATCTACATGCGGTTCAACAACGGCCGGATCGTGGAGATGATTCGCAAAACGTACATGATTCCTTTGTTCATTCCGGGCGTCATTGCCATCTACGGGCTGATCAACCTGCTCGGCAACCATGGCTGGCTGGCACGGCTGTTGGACGGCACGGGCATTGAACTGCCGCGGATCATTTTCGACGAAAAGGGCATCATCATCGCCAATCTGTGGTTCAACATACCGTTTACGACGATGCTGCTCAGCTCCGCGCTCGCGAGCATCCCGTCTTCGGTCATCGAGAGCGCAAAGGACGTGGGTGCAGGCAAGTTGAAGCTGTTCGTTCGTTTCATTCTGCCGCTGACCTACAAGACGTTTCTGGTGGCCGTGACGTTTGTGTTCATGGGCGTGATCGGATCGTTTACCGCACCGTTCCTGATGGGCGCCAATTCCCCGCAAATGCTCGGCGTGTCGATGCAGCAGGTGTTTAGCGTATTCCAAGAGCGGGAGCAGGCTGCGGCCATGGCCTTCTTCTCGTTCCTGCTCTGCTCGGTCATGGGGGCATTCTACATCCGGTCGATGTCGCAGGAGGAAAACGCCAAGGCTTGATATTGTACTATGCATCGTTTCATGAAGCGTGACCCAGTTAGAGAGCTCATCAGCCAAAATAGGATAAACGCTCCGCTCCGGCTTCCCCAATGTGCAGTGATGCATGTTGGCGGACAGCCGGAGTTTTGCGTTATACGGACAGCCGCGATGGGTCCAAACCTGCTACAATGGAGCCATGACGATATGGCAGAACGGACGGGGAGGTTAGGATATGGAACAGGGAAAGTTGAACGGGAGTTTGTACCAGCCGGAGCTGCGCGCGGGAGACTGCGGTCCGCGTTTTTACGCCTACTACTACAAGCAATGGGACGATTACGAAATGTCCCACCATGTTCACGATTCGACCGAAATCATGTACATCATCTCAGGCATGTGCAGAGTGGACGTCAAGATGCCGGACGGCAGCACGGAACAGGCGGTGTTGAAAAAAGGACAGTTCATCCTGCTGGATGCGGGCGTTCCGCACCGACTGCTGGTGCAGGACGGCGTGCCCTGCCGGATGCTTAACGTGGAATTCGGCTTTGCGCCCGCAGCGCCGGGCCAGCCTTCGATTCGCCAGCTCGCGCGGGAAGAGCAGGAGGTCGCAGCTCTGCTCGACGGAGCGTCTCCTTATCTGGTGCTGCCTGATCCGGAAGAGGTATACCACATCATGAAAAGCCTGGTGCTGGAGCTGGACCAGCGCGGCTTGGCTGCGCAGGAACGGCAGGATCGAACAGGCGCCGCCGCGCTTGCAGTGCCGAATCCGCTGCGCGTGCTTGCGCCCGAAGAACGCTCGCAGCATCGCGAAGCCCGCAACCTGCAGTTTCCCGAACAGGGCACGTTAGTGCGCACGCTGTTCGTCCAGCTGCTGGTTCGGGTGGCCCGCCTGCGCGGGGAGCAGCGCCGAAGCGCGCTTGACCAGACCGAGCTGTACGTGAAGCGCACGATCGAGTTCATGCATCAGAACATGGACCGCAGCATTCAAATGAAGGAGATCGCCGCAACCGTCAACCTGCATCCAGGGTATTTGCACCGCATCTTCCGCAAGCATGCGGGACGGACCCCTGCCGATTACCTGACGATGCTGCGCATGGAAAAGGCCAAAATGCTGCTGCAGCAGACCGACATTCCCGTATCGGAAATCTCGGATTACGTGGGCGTGGGCAGCCGCCAATACTTTCATATGCTGTTCAAAAAACATACGGGGCTGACGCCGCTGGAATTCCGGGCATCCATGGAGCGCCATGTTAGCCATTATCCGGATGGCAGCCATGCGGAGGGGGGATGAAAAGTGAGGATTTTTGACACCCTTTCCGCAAAAAGGTCATGATTTTGATAACGCTTCCCCGAAGGGCATTGCTACAATGGACTCATGTGGTGAAACAATAACCGAAGCAGTGTCTTCGGACAATGGGAGGACATGGGCATGTCGTTTAAAGTGGCCTTTATCGGGGCAGGCAGCATCGGATTTACGCGCGGATTGTTGCGGGATCTGCTGACCGTGCCGGAATTCAAAAACATCGAGGTGGCGTTCTGCGACATCAACCAGCACAACCTGGACATGGTGACCGAGCTGTGCCAGCGGGATATTCGCGAAAACGGACTGGACATCCAGATTCAACCGACGACGGACCGCAGGGAAGCGCTCAAGGATGCCAAGTACGTGCTGTGCACGATACGGGTAGGCGGGCTTGAAGCGTTTGCGACCGACGTGGACATTCCGCTGAAATACGGGGTGGACCAGTGCGTCGGGGACACGCTGTGCGCGGGCGGCATTATGTACGGGCAGCGCGGCATCGCCGAGATGCTGGACATCTGCAAGGACATTCGCGAGCAGAGCGCGCCGGACGTGCTGCTGCTCAACTACTCGAACCCGATGGCCATGCTGACTTGGGCCTGCAACACATACGGCGGCGTGCGCACGATCGGTTTGTGCCACGGGGTACAGCATGGGCACCATCAGATCGCAGAAGTGTATGGGCTGGATAAAAAGGAAGTGGATATCGTCTGCGCAGGCATCAACCATCAGACCTGGTATATCAAGGCGTCGCACAAGGGCGAGGACCTGACGGCAGGTTTGCTCGAAGCGTTCGAGAAACATCCGGAGTACAGCCGGACCGAAAAGGTGCGCATCGACATGCTGCGCCGCTTCGGGTATTACAGCACGGAATCGAACGGCCATCTGAGCGAATACGTGCCTTGGTACCGCAAACGTCCGGACGAGATCCAGGACTGGATCGACCTGGGCAGCTGGATCAACGGGGAGACCGGAGGATATTTGCGGGTATGCACGGAAGGACGCAACTGGTTTGAAACCGACTTCCCGAACTGGATGAAAGATGAGCCTATGTGTTTCGTTCCGGAAAAAAGAGGCGAAGAGCATGGTTCGTACATTATCGAATCGCTGGAAACGGGACGCGTATACCGCGGGCATTTCAACACCGTCAACAACGGCGTGATCTCCAACCTGCCGAATGACGCAATTATCGAAGCACCGGGCTATGTGGACCGCAACGGCATCTCGATGCCGCATGTCGGCGATCTGCCGCTCGGACCGGCAGCCGTATGCAACGTCAGCATTTCGGTACAACGTCTGGCGGTAGAGGCGGCAGTGCATGGCGATGACCAGTTGCTGCGTCAGGCATTCATGATGGACCCGCTCGTCGGCGCGGTATGCAATCCGAAAGAGATTTGGCAAATGGTCGACGAGATGCTGGTCGCGCAGGCGAAATGGCTGCCGCAATACGGCGAAGCCATTGCAGCGGCGGAAGAGCGGCTTGCGGCGGGCAACCTTATTCCGACGAAAGCATACGAAGGCGCAGCGCGGCTCAAAGTGAAAACGGTGGAAGAGATGCAGCAGGACCGCGATGCCGCCAACAAAAACGCGGGCGAGTCCGACAAGGGCAAAGATCGCGAAAAGGTACAGCAATAAGATACAGCAATAAGGTGAACTATAAAGTGAATCTATGAAGTGAAGCGATAAGATGAAGCAACAACATCGAAAGGCTTCATGATGCAAGGCGCAGCCGTTAGACGAGGGAGTCTGGCGGCTGGGCTTTTTTTGCATATGAAAATCGATTATACAAAGCGGGCCATTTGGATTATGATGGAATAACCAAGTAAGTTAATGTGTTTACATATAATAGCCATTTAATCTAGGAGGATGATAATGATGTCAACTATACCTGAACCATTGACCACCGAACTGATTGAGCAAGTTATTGCCTGGCGCAGGCATTTGCACCGGCATCCCGAGCTTTCGTTTCAGGAGCATGAAACGTCCCGGTACATCGCCGGCATATTGGAATCGTTCGGCGGACTGGAGATCAGCCGCCCTACGCCGACAAGCGTCGTTGCCAAGCTGATCGGCGCCCATCCGGGCAAAACGCTGGCTCTGCGTGCAGACATCGACGCATTGCCGATTGAAGAGGAAGCGCCGATCGAGGACGCTTCCCGCAATCCGGGCGTCATGCATGCCTGCGGGCATGACGGGCATACGGCCACGCTGCTGGCCGTGGCCAAGCTGCTTAGCGCGCGAAAGGAGCAGCTTCGCGGCGAGATTCGTTTTATTTTCCAGCATGCGGAGGAAATGCCGCCGGGCGGTGCAAGAGAACTGGTTGCGGCAGGCGTCATGGACGGGGTGGATTGGGTCGTGGGCGAACACTTGGCGTCCCTTCTGCCTGTCGGTCAAATAGGCATTGCCTATGGCGAAATGATGGCTTCGCCAGACAACTTCACCATTCTTGTCAAAGGGTACGGCGGGCATGCGGGATCTCCACATAGGGCGGTGGACGTCATCGCCATTGGCGCCCAAATCGTGACCAACCTGCAGCACATCGTGTCCCGGAATGCCGATCCGCTGGAGCGCCTCGTGGTATCCATTGCCCAATTTACCGCAGGGGCCTCCCACAATGTCATTCCGGATCAGGCGATCATCAAAGGAACGGTACGGAGCTTCAGCACGGAAGTGCGGGAAGAGGCCGAAAGAAAGATCGAGCGCATCGCCGGCGGAGTCGCTTCGGCGCATGGAGCGAGCATCGAGCTGGATTACGTGTACGGCTACGATCCGGTCGTGAATGACGAGGGACTGACCCGTACGATTGAAGCGGTGCTGGTGGAAACGTTTGGCCGGGACGCCGTCGTTCATCAACCCCCATCCATGGGCGGCGAGGATTTCTCGGCGTATCAGCGCGCCGTTCCAGGGACGTTTTTCAATATCGGCGCAGGCAATGTGGATAAAGGCATCGTGTATCCCCATCATCATCCCAAATTTATGATTGACGAAGCAGCGCTGCAGAACGGCATATTGGCTTTCGTTAAAATTGCGGAACATTTGCTTGAGTGGAACCGGGATTAGTCAAACAATGTTCAACATCTGGATATGCAGGATAGGATTAACCTTGCGAATCTCTCGACTCTTTTTCCATGCTATGTTATTATAAAAACTCTGATAACGTGGTAACGAGCTAAAGCGTTTTGCTGGCTATAGACATGGAGGGGTAAGAAATGATGAAGAAAAAGGGAATCGCACTGTTACTGATCAGCATGTTCATCGTTGTACTCGCGGGCTGTTCGGGCTCGGCAAGCAAAGACGACAATACCATCGTCGTAGGCATCGACGACAAATTCGCTCCGATGGGTTTCCGTGACGAGCAAAACGAAATCGTAGGTTTCGATATTGATTATGCCCGCGCGGCCGGGGAGAAAATGGGTAAAGAGTTCACGTTCCAGCCGATCGACTGGTCTTCCAAGGAATCCGAGCTGAACAGCGGCCGCATCGACCTGATCTGGAACGGATACACGATCACGGACGAGCGCAAGGAGAAAGTCCTGTTCACGAAGCCGTATCTGGAGAATAGCCAGGTGGTCGTGACGCTGGCCGATTCGCCGATTACGAAGCTGGACGAGCTGGACGGCAAAAACGTCGGTCTGCAAGCATTGTCCTCTGCGGCAGATGCACTCGCGGCAAGCCCGCTGAAAGACAAAGTAAAAGCTTCCGAATTCAAGGATAACGTACTTGCCCTGACCGACCTGAAAACGAAACGCCTGGATGCCGTCATCATCGACGAGGTTGTAGCAAGATACTACATGTCCAAAGAAGAAGGAACGTTCAAACTGCTGGACGAATCGCTCGCTCCCGAGCAATATGGCGTTGGCGTGAAGAAAGGCAATGAAGCACTGTTGAACGAGCTGCAAAAAGCTCTTGACGAGATGAACTCGGACGGCACGGCTGCCGAAATTTCGAACAAGTGGTTTGGCGAAAACAAGGTGCTGAAATAACAGGTTTGATCCGATGAACTTAGATTCGCAAAGGACCTGACAATATCGATTGAACGGCATGGCCTGAAACCCTTTATGCCGCCGTTCACTACCAAGTGACCCCGTATTTCCGATGGAGGCAATGCCTTCGTTGGAGTGCGGGGTCAACAGATTAGAGGAGATTGAATCATGAGCTGGGATTATATATCTACCGTATTAAAACCGATGCTGGACGGGGCGCAGACAACGATCATCATGTTCCTGGTCGCGATCGTATTGTCCGTGCCGCTCGGCTTCGGCATAACGCTGGTCATGCGCAGCCGCTTCAAACCGCTGGCCTGGCTGGCGCACGCGTACGTTTACGTTATGCGCGGCACGCCGCTGCTGCTGCAGGTGCTGTTCTTCTGCTTCGGCCTGCCGCTGCTGCCGGTGATCGGGGAGCATCTGGTCTTCGACCGCTTCGTGTCCGCAGCGATTGCGTTTGTGCTGAACTATGCCGCATACTTCGCGGAAATTTTCCGGGGCGGCCTGCTTTCCATCGACAAAGGACAGCAGGAAGCGGCGCAGGTGCTGGGGCTTAGCCGCTGGCAAACGATGACCAAAGTCATCGTTCCGCAGATGATCCGCGTGGTGCTGCCGGCAACCGCCAACGAATCGATCACGCTGGTGAAGGATACGGCGCTTTTGTACGCCGTGGCCGTGCCGGAGCTGCTGTATTACGCGCAGGCGGCGGTCAACCGCGACATGCAGCTGATTCCGTTTTTCTTGGCCGCAGTCATTTATTTGGTGATGACCCTTGTGCTGACCGTTCTGTTCAAGCTGTTGGAGAAACGTTACTCGTTTAAATAAGCTGCGGCGCAGAGGCCGCACTCAAAATCAATCCGTTAAAGGACTGTCTAAACATGTCACATATCATAGAAGTCAACCAATTGAAAAAATCGTTCGGCACGCTGGACGTCCTGAAGCAGGTTTCCTTCAGCGTGGAGCCGGGCGAAGTCATTGCCGTCATCGGACCGTCGGGCTCCGGCAAAAGCACCATGCTGCGCAGCCTGATCCATCTGGAGGAAATTACGGGCGGCACGATCCGCCTGCAAAATCAGGTGCTGGTTGAGGACGGACGTTACGCTTCCGGTGCGGACATTCGCAAAATGACCGACCGGATGGGCATGGTGTTCCAGCATTTTAACCTGTTCCCGCACCTGACCGTGCGCGCGAATCTGGAGCTGGCGCCGAAGACGCTGAAAAAAGAAAGCAATGCCGCTATTCGTAAGCGCAGCATGGAACTGCTGGACAAGGTAGGGCTGGCGGACAAGGCCGATACCTATCCGGGCAATCTGTCCGGGGGACAGAAGCAGCGCGTGGCCATCGCCCGCGCCCTCATGATGCAGCCGGACATCCTGCTCTTCGACGAGCCGACCTCCGCGCTCGATCCCGAGCTGACGGGCGAAGTGCTGCGGGTCATCAAACAACTCGCCCAGGAAAACATGACGATGATGATCGTCACCCATGAGATGAGCTTTGCCCGCGACGTGGCGGATCGCATTTTCTTCATGGACAACGGCGAGATCGCCGAATCCGGTACGCCGGAGCAAATTTTTGGCAATCCGCAGCTGGAGCGTACGCGTACGTTTTTGCAGCGGGTAGAGCTGGACGCCTAAGCCAGGCTGCACATCATAAAGAGCGAAATCATGCCGGACCACGAGGGGACCGGAAGATTCGCTCTTTTTTGCGTTGACGATACGATGTATGCTGATCGTAATTTACGCTGCAGTCTTCCGCGAGCGCTAACGAATCTCACACACCTTATATGGGCCGTTTTCGTGGTTTGCAGCACCTAACGAACCTGAGAAGTCTTATGCAGCGTAATTTGGGCCGTTCGGGCGTCATTTCACCATAATAACGTGTCTCAGGTTCGTTACGATTCAACGTGAGCTTTATTCCGGTCGGATAGGATGCGTCAAGTTCGTTACAGCAAAAATATGGGGATGAACAAGGCAGGCAGCAGGTTCAACACGTTGATTTTTGTAATGTTCAGAATGTTCAAGCCGGTGCAGAGCGCAAGAATGCCGCCAATGATCGTGATTTCGTTGATGACGCTGGTCGTCATGTATCCGGAAATGAGATCCGCGGAGAAAAATACGGCCGTTTCGATAACAAACAATATAAGTGATGTGAGCATGATGCCGATTCCGAAAGTGGAAGCCAGAATGAGCGCCGTCATCCTTCATTCAAACGGCCCGCACTGATGCCGATGATCAGGGCGCTGACGCCGATCACCTGGTTCAGGATGGATTTGTAGCTCTCATGGATGAACCTTTGGAGATGGCTCCGATCGTGCTGCCGCATATCATCGAAAAACAATTGATCCATATTCCAAGCATCGTGTTCACTCCTGAGGATTACCACACCGAATTTAGAAGTTGGTCGACTTCCGGGATTCGGGTGACGGATGGGGTTGGGATAAGATTGCCGTTGACCATGACCATGTTGACGTTCGACAAGGCTTCGATACGCTCCAGCGGGTTATGATCGAGGACGATCAGATCCGCGTTTTTGCCGACTTCAAGCGTACCGGTAAATTCATCCACGCCCAAAATGTTTGCATTGGTTCGGGTAGCCATCTCGATGACCTGTGCCGTGCTCAGACCGGCCTGTCTCATGTAATGGTCGAGTTCTCTCCACATGTCGTAATGCGTAACGAACGGCATCGCGGCATCGGTGCCGACACCCATCGTAATGCCGTGTTCAATGGCTTGATGCACGCTTTTCAACATGGATGTGTAAACCAGCCTGGAGTTTTCCTTCACGGTTGCGCTCACCTTTGTGACACTGGTGTCCAAGGATGCCGACGGATAAGCGGCTTGCAGAGTCGGGATCAGGGCCGTGTAACCATTCAGGGCATTGGGATTGTTTTTATACAGGTCGATGATTTCGTCATCCATTTCTGCGCCGTGCTCGATCGTATCGACGCCGCCTTTTAACGCCACTCTGACGCCTTCCGTGCTCTCCACATGGGCAGCGACCCGCAGCCCGATTTTGTGCGCTTCGTCGCAGATCGCGGCTACTTCGTCCACCGTCATTTGCAAACGGCCCGCTTCGCCGACCATTTTGGCATCGGTCACCCCACCGGTCACGCATATTTTGATCAAATCCACGCCGTGTTTCACATTGATGCGCACGTTTTTGCGCGCTTCCCATGGGGAGTCTCCCACCAGAGCGAGGTAGGGTGCGCCGTGTCCGCCCGTGACGCTCAGGAAAAACCCGGATACAAGCAAGTTCGGGCCAACGAACGCGTTGGCATTGATTTCATCGCGGAGCGCCACATCGGTGTAGAAAAATTCGCCGACGCTGCGCATCGTGGTCACCCCGGCATGCAGAGCCGTCAGCGCATTGCGTTTCATGCGTTTTATCAGCACGCTTTTTCCGAATTTCGTGTTCAAAATGTGGTTGTACGCAAATTGCAGCATGCCTTCGCTGGCGGACAGCGTGAACGGCTTGCCGTCGGCGAACAGGTGAACGTGGGCATTGATCAACCCTGGCATGACATATTTGCCCGCAAGGTCGATCGTTTCATAATGGGCGGGGATGTCCATTTCGTGTTCTTTGCCGATTTGTTGAATGCGTCCGTGTTCATCGACCAGAATGGTCATGTTTTTGGCCAAACCTTGATGCTGGTCGCCGTGGATTACATTGCCGTTGGTGAATGCATAGGCCTTTGTCATCATAAAATCCTCCTTGAATGCGATGTATAATGAATGAATAATTCATTTTTGGGGCGAAAAAAAGGGCACAAGGTATGTCCGGCTTTTTTTACTCGTTCAAGCTTTTCATACCGTGCAGTCTGTAAATGCTCAACGCTTCGAAAATACGTCTGCGGCTGTCGTCGCTCATCTCTCTTTTCAGCAGATCCAGATTCATGTCGATGACATTGTGGGCGATGATGTTGAGCATGACCATGTTTTCTTCGTGGCCGATTTCGTAGCGTTTATACCGATCCTTGAGATAGGCCTTTTTGGTTTCGATCATCAGGTCGACCAGCTCGTTTTTGGCGTTGGTGTACGTGGTACCTTTGTTTTTTTCGAAAATGATCACGATCTGTTTGCTGTACTTCGTCAACACGTCCACTTGAGCCTGAAACAGGGCAGACCGCTCCTCGCTGTCGGCGCCGTCGAAAAAATGCTGATTATCGAAATGAATCGTCTCGACCAGCACGTTTTTCAGGTATTCCACCAAGGTGGGCGGCACGACGGAGTAGAACAGATCCTTTTTGTTTTTGAAATAGGTGTAGATGTTGCCAACGGAAATGTTGATCTCGTCCGCGATATCGCTCATCTTGGCGTCCACAAACCCTTTTTCGAAAAATACCTTTAACGCGGCATATTCGATTTCTTTTTTGACTTCGTCTTTTTTGGACTGCAATCGGAACGTCTCCTTAAAAGTGAATGGTTAATTCGTTATTAATGTAATCCTGTTTTTGAGGCTTGTCAAATCATCGGATGTTGATAGGGGGAACGGAGGAGATGTGGGGCAGTGTGGTGTGTGCTGTGGATGGCAGGATTATTGCGGTTGTGGTATCATTGGTGCAAATGCCAAGCTCACATAAATTTCCTGGGAGATTCGCACCTCGAAAAATGTCGAAAAGATCGTTTTCGTGACCATTTGGCAATGAAGAGGGATGCTTTGGTTAAGAGAAGGTACTAAAAATGACGTAGGAAAGTTCATTATTTTGAATTGAGTGCGGTTTATACGTTATTTTTCGCTGTCGCACTCCGTATGGAGTGCGTGGATTGAAATATCAACAAAAACAGAATTGCAACAATTCCGCCAAGGGTCGCACTCCGTATGGAGTGCGTGGATTGAAATAGCACAAGATTGTGTTGTTTGATTAAATCCCTGTAGTCGCACTCCGTATGGAGTGCGTGGATTGAAATCGGAATGCTGAAGCGATCAAAAAACTTGGTGTTTGTCGCACTCCGTATGGAGTGCGTGGATTGAAATCACATGTATCCGAAGAACACGAACGCAAATAAAATGTCGCACTCCGTATGGAGTGTGTGGATTGAAATACCTGTCTTGATCGTCAATTCGTGGATCGTCGGGTCGCACTCTGTATGGAGTGCGTGGATTGAAATATGGCCGCAAAAGCCGTAAAGATCCAAATGCTGAAGTCGCACTCCGTATGGAGTGCGTGGATTGAAATTTTTTGTCAGATATTTTATTACATTCAGCTAACGTCGCACTCTGTATGGAGTGCAAGGTTTATAGTGTAGAAAGGTAGGCCCTTGAGGGCAACGAAAAAAGCCCGGCATATGCCGAGCTTTTTTGAGTGAGAACCGATTTGAGTATCCGGCTAAAGATAATTTGCGGTAAAGTCATCTCTCAGCGTTTATACGGGAACCTCCTGTAGTCTTTTCACTTCCAATTGAATGAAATGATGGACATGATCCTGTCCGTATTTATTGTCCAGATAAAGCTTGCGGAAATAATTTTTGGCATTGGTGTGGTTCATTTGCTGAAAAGCCAGGTTAAGTCCTGCATTAAAAACGGCACCTGCAATGGGCACGATCATGCCCAGTTCCTTTTGCGTGATGACGACGCCTAATCGCTCAGCAACCTTTTGCACGAGCCGGATGAGTTGGGGACAGGATTTTTCGATGACTTCGGCGGTCAATTCCCCAGCCATTCCTTCGGCAAACTTGGTTGCAGCCCTCACTTCGGAAAAGGCCAACGATTTCGCCGCCAGAAACCCTTCATCCGAAGCGGATGATGTTGGTGCCATCGCCGCCAAGACATGCGGAATATTCATCGGATCAGCTGTGGAGTATCCATACGACGCCGCAATTTGACTTACATGCCGGGACATCAGCGTCATGGAGGCGGTCACGTCAGCTGCGACGGTCACTGGAAGCAACAGTCCGCCTGAAAGAGTTGTTGCCATTCCCAATGCTGCGCCCTCGGCCGTAACCAAAAAACCGTTGCTGACATCAAACGTATCTGCCACGATATCCATCTCTCTCAAAGGCAAGCCGCGGATCTCCTCTAGACCGGCAATGCGGATATTGTGTTTTTTCATGTATTCTTTGCGAATGGCATCTTCGCTGGTTAATGCTTTGGCCATTTTGATCGTTCCCCGCAAAGAAGACTCAATTGTGGAGTCGATGCGGGTGATGGCTTTTTTGATCATCTTGCTATTGGATGAATGAGCGGCCTCCATGAGTTTAGACACGGGTTTTCCGGCGACTTCAAGCGCAGCTTGGACCGGATTGACCGAAACTTGGCTTTTGGCCATTTCCCCAATGACAAATTGTTCGTACTCCGTAAAGGTCGGCATGATGATTTCCCTCCAGTACAATCGAATGATGATTCCACGCCAACAGCGGACATCTCAAGTCAAAAGCATCCGCCTGGGTTTAGGCTTTGTAGTCTGGGTTATGCTGTTCGTATCCCCCATTTGGACGGTTCACGCTGGTATCCCCGTCGCCATCCCTGTAGTACCCCTCGACGTGCGTGCCGTCTGCGCGATCATAACCTTCGACATAATGAGGTTCAACGTGGTGAGTATTCGGATTTTCGATCGTAGCGGTATCGGTCTGCTCGATATTTGCTGTCGCCGTTGTATGTTCAATAGGCGCTGCATGATTTGGGTCGCTTTCGGCTGCAATTTCACCTATTCCATCTGCACCATCCGCCACGTCAAGTATGCCGACTGCAATGACACTCACCGCCGCGGCAGTGACCAATCCTTTGGCACCGTGCTTCACGCGATCCAGATCCTCATCCTTGATGCCCGTAACGACATCTTTGCCGTTGTTGTAGACGTATTTGGCAGAAGCAACGACGCCTTTGGCGGTATCAGACACAGCGCCACCAATGTCGTTCAAGCCATGATCCACCGTGGCTCCATCGTTTGTAATTACCCCTTTAGCGACATCATATACACCGCTGGCAAGATCGCCCACCGTGCGTCCGGTATGTACGGTTGCTTTTTCAACGCCGTTGCCGACTTCTTTGATGTATTGGCTGCCTGTGACTTCACCAACAACCCGGACGGATCCGCCGAGCACTCTGCCTGTAACTTTTCCCGCGAATTGCCCCAAATCTTTTAGGAAGCTCATATTGTCATTCTCCTTAGACACGTTAGGTACTCAAAGTGCGTCGTTTTTCTTATCCATAATTGTATTATATACGGTTATAAGGGGAAAAGCGGCGCAAAGGTTTGGAAATTTAGGTGCGAACCTCATGCTCACATGAATTTCCCGGGGGATTCGCACCTCGGAATTTGTCGAAAAGATCGTTTTCGTGACCTTTTGGCAATGGATTTGCTCCATTAGTTGAGTGATGTATAATAAAAAAGATGAAGTTACGTAACGATTGTTCCGATTGACACATTTGTTACGTCATTTTTTGCTGTCGCACTCCGTATGGAGTGCGTGGATTGAAATTTACGGTGGTACAAACATGGGGAAAATCGTAAATAAGTCGCACTCCGTATGGAGTGCGTGGATTGAAATTTGCTGATAATGCAACGTACCCACCTGACATAGGTCGCACTCCGTATGGAGTGCGTGGATTGAAATCGCGAGAGAGGGCGGCCGTTAATGAGCTCGTCTAGTCGCACTCCGTATGGAGTGAGAGTGGATTGAAATATCCAATGTTGATCAACCGCATTCTCACGGCCCGCGTCGCACTCTCTATGGAGCGCATAACAACAGAAAACCTGGAATGCGACAAAGATGCGTAAACGATTGTTTACGCATCTTTGTGTTGTTTCATACGAGGTTGGAAGAATAATTATCAAGACCAATTCTTCATATTTTTCCCTGATTGACCGATAACTACTATGAAGTGGAAGAAATAATTGGGAAGGGGAGAATTAATTGCAAGAACAATATGCTTTAGAGAAGAAGAGAGTCATACGTGGCTTTCTGATTGCAGCTGTGTTGGCCACACTCGTGTTCGGAGGTTTTATCGTCTCAGGTTTGATCAACAACGCGAAGTATGCGGAGGGGCCCAGAGATTTGAACCATTTGGATCCGGGAACCCTAAAGGCAGGGGACTACGTTGAGGTACAGTTCGAGAAGATGCACCAAGCTTTTGCCAGGTATTATATGCAGCGGGAAGGAAATGATCTGGAGGTGAATCACTACCTGTATTACATCTATCCTTATCAAGAAAAAGGACTCATTGTGCAAGTGCTCGCACAACATTCATCCCGATACGACCAGCTTGCGTATTCTTCGAATAATGGCGAACTGTCTATGGATACCACGATATACAACACGGGCAGTATGCAAAAGATAGACCCCGAGATTAAGGGGCACGCCACTGAATATATGAAGGAACTTACGGGTACCGAAAAACCATTCGAGGAAGAGTTCTGGCCTTATATGCTTAATTTGGACATTCCTAAGGAAATTGGAGAGGATCAGTCGTCGTTCATACTTCAAATTCTGGGAGGCATTTATCTAGGCATTATTCTATTGGTCGGTCTAATCGTACTCGGAAGATTGAGTGTGCTGAAGCATAAATACCGTCAGTATTAATACATAAGATTGGGCAAAATAACGTTGTAATAAGCGTGAGCTGATTCAACTGTGATTGCAAAAATCCTCCAAATCATGTGATCTGAAATAAGAAAGAGCCCAAAAACCAGGGGATAACTTCGATCCGAATATGTTTTTGACTGTTGGTGTGGTCACATATAAAATGACTTGTTCAACTTCTTTACAGGGCCCCATAAGAAAATTTTTACGAAACCCTTAGCATTTACAAAATATGGAGTATGATTCTACGCACGATCAAGTATAATGGTAGTCAATGAAATGAATGGGGAGGATTTACCTTGGAACATCGTCAGAATGATTGGGATCAGAATTTTCATGATCCACTCATGCCACCGCCACCACCATATATGCCGCTGAAAACGAATGGCAAATCGATTGCCGCACTCGTTTTGGGGATATTGTCCATCATGATTCCATACCTTGGATTTTTGATCGGGATCGTTGCCATCATCTTTGCAGCACTGGCCCTCAAAGAACTCAAGGTTCGCATGGAGCAGGGGAAAGGACTGGCCATCGCCGGTCTCGTCTGCGGAATCATCGGTACAGCGATTTATGCCATCATTATGTTGATTCTTCTCATTGTCTTCTTCGCGGCAGCTGCCGGAAGCAGTTATTACGGCTACTAAAGCCCCATTGAGAGATGGAGTCGGCCATTCTGATTGCATGGTCATACTGACATCTTAGTTTGGATGATAAAAAGACGGTCTTCAGGTCATTTGCGGATGATCTGTAGATCGTCTTTTTTTGGCGTGGTAAGGGTAGATGAGGCAGCATCCAAGCGATGAAAGTCAGTTACATTTCAAAAAAAGCAAGGCCGTGCATGAAGCGACGACCTCTCGCGATTGGACCGAGTTGGGCGAACATTTCATGCCAGCCTTGCTCTTTTAACGATTGGACGTTCACCGATAAAGATTAAGCATGAAACGCCGCTTCCCCTTGAACTTGTTCGACGTTCTCTTTACGGTGTTTCATGAAATACGCAAACGTGGCACCAAGGCCGATGACGGCAAAAATGCACATGATTCCGAGTTGATCCCAGGCTACGCCGAACAAGCCGCTGCTAATGATCGCTTTGTAGCCTGTTACCGAATAGGTCATCGGCAGCCATGGATTGAAGCCTTTCATCCAATCCGGAATGAGCTCCAGCGGGAAGGTTCCGGCACTGGTGGTCAGTTGGAATATCAACATCAGAATGGCGATGAAACGTCCCGGATTATCCAGCCAGGTCACCAGCGCTTGTATGATGAACATGAACGTCAAGCTGGTCACAAAGCTGAACAGCAGGAAGAGCGGAACGCTTTGGACCTCCAGCCCGAGTCCGTACAGCACAAGCAGGGAGGCGAGCAGCGACTGCGCCGCGCTCATGAGGCTGAATGCCAGCGTTTTGCTGACGAACCGATTCCAGCTGCTGGCTTCAGCCACGGCGCCGTCACGCACCGGCACGACCAGTGTGGCGATCAGCGCACCGACGAATAGACCCAGGGACATGAAATAAGGCGAGAATCCCGTACCATAGTTCGGAACTTCATTATATTTCTGTTCTTCGACCTGAACCGGCTGCGCGTACATGGATACAAGTTCATCTGTTTTGGTGACGCTGGACGTTTCCTCTGCTGCTTCATTTAACTTGTCGGCAAGCGTACCCGATCCGTCAGCCAGCTTGACGGTGGCATCGTTGAGTTTGCCCGCGCCTTCATCCAGTTGGCGGGAGCCGTCCGCAACCGATGCGATGCCTCCAGCGAGCTGCTGCACGCCATCGGTGAGCCGACCGGTGCTGGCGTTTAACTGTCCGGTGCCCTGAGCGAGCTTTGCTCCACCCGCCGCGGCTTCGGCCAGCTTGGCGTTGAATTGCTTCATATTGTTCGCGAGCTGATCCTGCCCATCGGCCAGCTGCGATACCCCTTGCAGCAATTGCTCCTGGCCCTGCACAAGCTGCGAACTGCCCTGATGCAGCTGCTGTTGGGCAGCTTCCAGCGTCCGGCTGCCTTCAACGAGCTGCTGCCCGCCCTGATAAACCTGCTCGCTGCCTGCGGCAACGGCCTGGCTTGCGGCGAGCAGCTTCTGCACTTCGGGGGTTGCCGCCAGTTGCGGGCTGCTCTGCGCGAGCTGCTCGAGCCCTTGGGCCACCGCTTTCGCGCCATCGGCGACTTGGCCGCTGCCCGCCACCGAGGCTTGCAGTCCGGCGGAGAGCTTCGCCGCGCCTTCCTCGGATGAGGCCAGGCCTGCATCAAGCTTGGCTGCGCCGTCACGCGCGGCCTTGGCACCGCTCAGCAGCGACTGGCCTCCGGCGGACACTTTGGCGGCTCCTGCCGTCAGTTGGTCTCCCGCATCGGACAACCGGGACAAACCGCCCGAGAGGGTAGAAGCGGCGTCATGCAGTTTGCCGGCGCCTTGCGCCAATTGTTTCGCGCCGGTTTGCAGCGTTTGCGAACCGTTTTCCAGCTCGCCCGCGCCGCTGGCGAGCTTCGTCAGATTTTCCTTGAGCGTGGTTGCGCCGTCATGCAAACGGGATGCGCCGTCGCTCAACTGTCCGGCACCGTCCCCTGCATCTGCCAGTCCGTCCGAGATGACGGCTACCTGGTCGAGCAACGTTTCCGTATAGGTTTCCGTGACTTTGGCGGACACTTTGGCTTTGATCTGTTTTACCGCCGTTCCCCCGATCTGGCCTGCGAGGAAGTTGTATCCTTCGTTTGGTTCATAGATCAGTTCGGCAGGCTCGGGATGATCGTCCATCAAGGTGGTTGCACGGGCGGAGAAGTCCTCGGGGATTACGATCGTCATATAATACGCGTTATCCTTCATGCCCTCGTCGGCCTGTTCGCGTGAGACGAACTGCCAGTTGAAGTCATCGCTTTTTTTCAGCTCGTCGACCAGATTCTGCCCGACTTCCAGCGTTTGCTCATTGTAAGTTGCTCCTTGGTCATTGTTGACCACCGCGACAGGCAGTTCGTTCATTTTGCCGTAAGGGTCCCAGAAAGCTTCCAAAAACATGCCGCTGTACAGCACCGGTATAAACAGCACAACGACAATCGGTATGATTACTTTCGGTTTTCTGAGGGCGGACCCGAGTTCCCGGAAAAACACAGTCATTGATTTCATGATGTTCTCTCCCCATCGTTTCTTGTTCTCTCTATATGGATTGCATGCGCGGGTTCCTCTAATTCGGGGATAGTCCGTTCTTGAGGAACGGCCCGACAAATGCCTTAATCTGCTCCTTATGGAGCGCAGGATGCACTTTGTTCCAATCGGAGGCCAGGGTGACGTACAGCTTAAACAGCACAAATGCGACGATCTTCGGGTCTTCCTGCCTGATCTGTCCCAATGTCATTGCACGTTTGACCTGCCGCTCCAAATATTCGAGAATCGCCGTTTCCACCTTTTGCAGCCCTTCCTTCGCCTGCGGCGTTCCGAAATCATGAACCTCCTGAAAGAGCTTCAGCAGCAGCTCATGCTCCTGCCTGTACTCCAGCAAAACATCCATGCTCTCATGCACATTGTCGAGAAAAGAGTGCTCTTCTTTCACGGTTTGCTCCGTAATTCGTTTCATGTCGGCAATGATGGAGTGCAAAATTTCGCGGAACAACTCTTCTTTGTTTTCGAAAAAATTGTAAATCGTGCCTTTGCCCACATGCGCCAGTCTGGCCACTTGCTCCATGGTCGTTGCCTTATAGCCAAACAGGGAAAAGGATTTCTCCGCAGCGGAGACGACCTGCTGCCTTCGGTTGATATCGGCCATGCATATTCACCTCCTTGTCAGAAAGGATGTTGATCTCATGTACTCGTGGTACCTGATTTAAGGAATTGACCAATTTACTATATCGGTCATTCGGTCGAATTAACTGTAGCATCTGGACCAGAGATCCGCATGTGATGTTCGTCATACTTTTGGGAGGTAATAGAGGAAATGGGGAAATGAAAAGAGGGAGTAACAATAATGTCATCCACCTATTGGGTGATTATGGTACTTTTTGTGAATAGGGGGGACGTCATGAAAAGGTTAGGCATTTGGCTGCTGCTTGGTCTCTCGTTGACAGGCTGCTATGGTGAGAAAGAAGCGACGGAAACTTCCCGTCTTGAGGGGATCGGCAGTGAGGCAGGTCGTGTAGATGAGCTGGAACAACTGCGGAATGAAAATGCAAAGTTAACGCAGCAATTAGAAGCGCAAAATGCTGGTCTGGTGAATGAAGAGGAATTGCAGGGGAACATCCGGGAGACGATGAATCTGGCATTCAAGCTGATTTCCGCCATGGAAAACGAGGACTATGCTTACATGGAGTCCGTGGCTTCTTCTCATGTTGACATCCTCAAAGCGCAAAATTCGATCCGCTTTGAAGACGGCGAGCATAAATACGAAACGGCATTTCTGAAGAACGTCCGTCCGGGAGATTTGGAGTTCAGAGGGTACCATCAGGAAGAAGCGAATCGCTCTGTTCTCATGCTGGCTCGGCTCTATGATGAAGGGTACGCGGAGTTGGTGTTCAATTACATTCGTGCCGAAAACGGGAGCTGGCAGTGGGATGGTTTCTTAACGAACTGAACACCAATACCCAGGTAATGGAAACTATTGAAGAGAAGTAGGGAGAGCTTACTTTGGAACAGCATCAACCTGGTTGGAATCAGCATAGATTACCCCCACCTCCGCCTTATGGACCAAAGACGAACGGTAAATCCATTGCCGCTTTGGTCTTGGGCATATTATCGATCATCGCTCCGTACGTGGGGCTCCTGATCGGCATTGCTGCCATTATTTTTGCGTCGTTGTCTCTTAAAGAGATCCAACGCAATCTGGAACAAGGACGGGGAATGGCCATTGCAGGCCTGGTATGCGGCATCATCGGCACGCTTATTTATGCGATACTGTTTGTGCTGCTTTTGCTTATGGTCTTTTTATACAACGAGGTATCCGTGTCGGGGTTGTGATAGGGTTTTTAAGGAGGTAAGACAGGATTGCTGCAACTCAGACAAAGGTTGATTCAGTCTGTAATCAGGTGCGAACCCCAAGCTCACATGGTTTTCCTGGGGGATTCGCACCTCAGAATTTGTCGAAACATAGCGAATCACAACCTTTTGGCAACACTTGGCGCAGGAAGTTAGCATAAATAGGTGATATCGATCGTTGGAAGTTGCGGAATAACGTGTTAAATTGTTTAGGAGAAAGACATATACGTCTTTTTCGCTGTCGCACTCCGTATGGAGTGCGTGGATTGAAATTGTAAAGGGGCGGGGCAGGATGTTTGCCCCGATATCCATACGCAGTGCGTGGGTTGAACTTTTGAAGCTGATAAAGCTAAAGCTGTAATCTTCTTCTTCCAGTCACACTCCCAGGCACCAGCAACCAACAAAAAAACCAAGGCATCGAGTCAACAGCTCAGATGCCTTGGTTTTTTGCGTAATAATGGTCTTCTTTTTTGGTCGGTTAGAAACTGATCAGTTTCCTTTTACCTTAAAGAACGAAATCAGTTCCTGCAGCTGCTCCGAAACCGCGGACAGCTCGTCGGAAGCTGTAACGATGGAGGCCATGGAGGCTTCCTGCTCGGCCACGGATTGCTCGATCTGTTTCGTGCTGCTTGCCGCCTTGCTGACGCTCGAGGACAGTTCATCCGCCGTGGCGGACATTTGCTCCGTGCTGGCCGAAATTTCTTGGGTGGAGCTGGAGATGTCCTGAATCTGATTGGCGACTTTGCCCGTCGCGGACAGGATATCCTCGAAGAATACGCCGGTTTCGCTAGTCACGCTCATCCCTTTTTCAACCTCTTGGGAACCGAGCTGCATCGCTTCGGCGGACTGCAAGATGTCTCTCTGGATCTCGTCGATCAGAGCACGGATCTGCGTGGCCGATTCCTGAGATTGTTCTGCAAGTTTCCGGACTTCTCCGGCCACCACCGCAAATCCTCTGCCTTCTTCGCCGACGCGCGCCGCTTCGATGGAGGCGTTCAGGGCAAGCAGGTTGGTTTGCCCGGCAATGTCGGTAATGATATTGACGATGCTGCTAATCTCGTTGGAACGGTTCTCCAAGGATTGGATGGACGCGTACGTGTTCTGTACCGCGCCGGATATCAGGCGCATCTGATCAATGACTTGCTGCATGATCTCATGGCCGGAATTGGAGCGCTGCTCCATGGTCAGCGCTTCGTCGGCCGCGTCTGCCGAGCTGCTGGCGATCGTCTGCACCACTGTGGACATTTCGGTCATGGCACGGGCGCTTTCTACGGTAGCCAGATTCTGTGAGCGGAGTCCCGCAGAGATTTCGCGGATGTTGCTGCTGATCGATTGAATGTTTTCGTTGTTCGCGGCCGAGATCTCCAACAGCTTTTTGGACGAGTCCGAGAGGTGGCCCGACGTCGTTTTCACCTTGAACATCGTATTGTTGATGCGTTCGATCATCGTATTGAATTTTTCGTTGATGATGCCCAGATCGTCCCGTCCCGTTTGGATGGATACGTCGAGGTTGCCCGTGCTGACTTCTTCGATGCCCTTCATCAGGTTGCGGATCGGACGCAGTGTCTTTTTCAACAGAACGTACTGAAGCACCATGAACAGAAGCAGGAAGCCGATAAGGAACATCAAACCGTATGTAAGCAGTTTGTCCAGTCCTTTCGGAACTGCGCTGGCATCGACGTCGAAAAAGAGAGCGGCGTAAATGGACCCGTCGGCATTGTTGATCGGATACATCAAGGTGGTCCATGTTCCATATTCATCCGTATAGAAATCGCTGAAGGCCGGTTTGCCGTCGATTTTCATTTGTTCCAGGACAACGACGTTATTTTCGGGAAGAGGGTACATGGCGCCTGCGGCCAGATTGCTCTCCTCAAAGGGCTCCAACAAATTGGTAGGAACCGCAATAATGGACGTGCCGTTACCTTGCTCCAGTTCCGAACCGAAAATGTACGCTTGCGCGATGTTTGGATAAAACTCATGGATGGAGTCCAGATACGTTCTAAGTTCCGATTGTACGGGACCGGAATAACTTTTTTCGTTGACAGCCTCGGCGACTTTGCCGGTGTCCAGGTCGTTGTACCATTTTTCGGTAATGACGGTGGCCTGGTCGTGCAGCTGTTCAACCAAAATACTTTTTTGCAGCTGATATGCTGCCGTAATCAGGATTATACCGATCAGCGTGATGCTGCCGAACGAGATGATCAGGTTTTTTGCGAAAAATGGAAGGGTACTCCATCGAAACTTTGCAAACAACATGGTTCACTCCTCTTAGTTTGTATTTGTCGAATTTTCATGTTTGTGCAACTTGCTTATTCCTATCCATGATGGAAGTATTATACGTGTTCATATTATATTTCCCATATATTTCATTTGGAGGGGGTATATTTAACTAAAATAAGCTGTACAAACATGAGGCATTCAAGAAATATATCGGATACTAAGTAACTTTTATGTTAGTTTTGGAATCAAAAGGGTGCTAAAGGACCAACATTTGAAACGCATTTTCCGCGTTTCTTTCACATTTATGTTTATTAATGAATATTTGCGCAAATCTCAGGTATTAAATTTACAACGATTAACTTCTTCTTGGATTTAAGATTCATTCAAGGTTTGTCTCCTAGACTGGGTATATAAGCCAATGTTTTGCTTACAGAAACCAAAAGGGAGGACTTGATACGTGAATAGGGTCATGAAACGTTTTGCAGCTGCGGCACTGTCGCTGTCGATGGTTGCGGCGCCTCTGGCATGGACGTTGGGAACGTCGACCGCCTATGCCGCGGAAGAGGGAAGCACAACATCCACGCCAGCGTATTCTTCGCTGTTTGAGGGAGACCGCGTGATCGATGTGAAGGTGACGATCAGTGATGAGGACTGGGAGAGCATTCTCGCCAGCCCGATGGACAAGGAATACAAAAGCGTAAGCGTAGAGGTAGACGGCAACAAGCTCGATAACGTCGGTTTTTCCACCAAAGGCAACATGACGCTGAGATCGGTAGCCTCGATGGAGGATTCGGACCGTTACAGCTTCAGACTGAAGTTCGACAAATACGATAAAACCCAGACGCTGCTCGGATTGGACAAAATGGTGCTGAACAACAACTACACCGACCCGTCTTACTTGCGCGAATACCTGCATTATGAGGCACTGCGCAGCATCGGGATGGACGTGCCGGAAACGACGTTCGTCAACCTGTACATCAACGGCGAGTTGTTCGGATTTTATACCGGGGTCGAGTCGGTAGACGACAGCTACCTGGAACGGAACTATGGCGAAGGATATGAAGATGGCGTTCTGTACGATACGGAAGAGAAAAGCTATTTGCAATATGAGGAAAATGAGGAGTACAGCACCCTGACAAAGGATTTGGGCTCCGACAAGGACAAAACGAAGCTCAAAAACTTCATTAAAGTGCTGAATGACATGCCGGATGGCGAAAAAGGCGAGATCGAGAGCGTACTGGACGTCGATTCCGCGCTCAAATATATTGCAGGGAACGTTGTATTCGGCAACTATGACAGCTACAACGGGGACAAAGGGCATAACTACATGTTATACGGTGACGCCAACGGCAAATTCAGCGTCGTGCCGTGGGACTTTAACATGTCTTTCAACGGATACTCCGCTGGAGGCGGTGGACGTGGAACGACAGGCACCACCGCAACAAACACAAATGCAACGACCGCATCCATAGATGAACCGGTACTGGGCATCAGCATGGATAGCGTGCCAATGATCAGCAACCTGCTGGCCGTGCCGGAATACAAAGCGAAGTATCTCGGCTACGTGAATGAGCTGACCGATTACCTTGAAGGCATTCAAGACCGGATCGCCGATCTTTCCGACCTGATCCGTCCGTATGTGGAAGCCGATCCAAGCAAGTTCTACACGATGGAACAGTTCGAGTCCAACATTACGTATTCCGCAAATGCTGAAGGAGAGGGAAGTATGGGCGGATTCGAGGGCATGACGCCTCCTGAAGGGTTTGAAGGCATGACACCTCCGGATGGCATGACGCCGCCGGAAGGATTCGAAGGCATGACGCCTCCGGATGGAACGACAGCGCCGACGAGACCTGACGGTACGGCAAGCGGAATGGCGGATGGCAGCGACGAGGCGGCGGCTGCCGGGGATAACGGCAGCACGGCAGGCAGCATGCCAACGCCTCCGCAAGGTGGTTTCGGCGGCGGGCAAGGCATGGGTAACATGGCAGCCGGCTCCTTGACCACCTTTGCGCTCAACCGCCTGGCCAACCTGCAGGAACAGCTTGGACGCGAAGTAACGCCATTGCCGGAAACGTCCGATGGGGCAAGCCAATCAACGGGTACGGATGCTTCTTCCGGTACGAGTGCAGGAACAGCTGCGGGCAATGCTTCCTCAGGTTCAACGAACAAGGATATTTCCGTAACGCTGGACGGCAAAACGGTATCGTTCCCGAATCAGGCACCGATTCTGAAAAACGGAAGAGTTATGGTTCCTGTGAATTCGATCCTTGAAGCGTTGGGTGCGAAAGTCACTTGGGACAAAACTGCGAAAACCGTAACCGCCGAACTGGGCGAGCAAACGCTGGTCATCAAGATCGGCAGCAGTGCAGCCACGCTAAACGGCGCATCGCTGGATCTCGGCACACCGGCCATCCTTCAGAACAATCGCACGCTTGTGCCGATTCGCCTCGTTACCGAGGCATTGGGAATGAAAGTGGACTGGGACAAGACGGCTTCGCAAGTGAGCCTGACATCCAAGTAAGCAGCTTGTGAAAAGAGCAGGGACGTTGATGCAATGATGCATCAACGTCCCTTTTTGGGCTGACGAACCTCAGACACGCTATTCGGTCATCTTTGGGTGTATTTTTCGGCTAAAGAACTTCAGACACCTTATTCGGCTCAAAATGAACCAGATAACGCGATGTGTTCGGTATAACGCCTCTCATGTTCGTTAGAATTCGAAATGTTCGAAATGACGCCTAATAAGACGTCTCAGGTTTGTTAGGCATGAATGCCTTCCCCGGCTGCGAAGCTCCTGCTCAAAGTTCAGCAGAAGTGCACCGCATCAACCCAAGCAGAACAACTTCACGCCATCGGTCTGCGCATACGCCTATCCCGTCGTTGAGGTGGTCGATTCCGCCGGTTTGTCGGCAGCCATAAAAGCAACGATGATCAGAATGCACGCCGCGCCGATCCACTGGAACAGGCCGAAGGGGTCATGCAGCCAGAACACGGTCGTGATCACGGCGGCGAGCGGTTCGAGACTTCCGAGCAAGCTTGTTTCTTTGGGGGCGAGGTAGTTCAGGCTTTCGACATAGAACCAGAACGCAAGCATCGTGCCGAACAGGATGACGAAGGCCAGATACAGGTAGGCATCGCCTGTTAGAAGTCCTTTTTCGATCCGCCACGGCGGGTGAATCAGGGAAAGGGCAGATCCCCCGATCACCATTGACCAACCTACGATGACGAGCGAATCGAACTTTTTGAGCAGCGGAATGGCATACAGCGTGTAAAAGGCGGCCGCGACGCCCGACAATATCCCCCATACGATGGCTGGCGTGGGAACGGACAGCTGGGAGAACGAGCCGTTGGTCAGGAGCAGGAAACATCCGGCTAGCGCCAGCGATACCGTGATTCCATCCCTGGGCGTCAGCTTGGCCTGTCTGCTTATAAACAGGTACCCGATAATCATAACCGGTGACAAGTATTGCAGGAGGGTAGCTACGGCGGCATTGCCTTCTTTGATCGAAGCCATGTAAGTGTATTGGACGGCAAGCATGCCGATCAGTCCAAAGATGAGCAGACGCAGCGCGTCTTTCCAGTGGGTCCAAATGGACCAGATTTGGCCGCGATTGCGGTTAAAGCCTTGAATGGACAGCAGCAATACGCCTGCCAGGAGCAATCGCACCGCGACGAACCAATTCACGTCCACGCAGTAGTGCTGGAACAGTTTTTTGGCCACGGTGCCGCCAATACCCCAGAATACGGCCCCTGTAATAATGTAAAATAATCCTTTTCCCCGATGCATGTTCATCTCTCCATCATGAATGTAAAAATAGTATGTTATATTGTAGATATTAAAAGGAAACGACTGAATATTATACTCGAATCGGATGAAGAAATATAAATATATTGAGGTAAAGGGATGCAAATCATGGATTTTCAAATCGACCCCGATTTAAGGGAACTGACAGAGCATCGCACGATCGTGCTGCCGCTTGCATGTTACCGGACGACCATTCGCAAACATATGCAGGGACATATTCCGCTTCACTGGCACGAAGAGTTTCAATTTGTCCGCGTGATGAAAGGGCAGGCTGATTTCCGGGTGCAGGATAAGCAGGTTCGTCTGGGTCAGGGAGAAGGTTTGTTTATCAACAGCGGTTGTTTGCATATGGCGACGGATGAACATCGGACGGGGTGCGTATATATCTGCCTGAACGTAGCGCCATCGTTTGTGGTGTCCCAAGAGCTCTATTCGGCTTACGTTTATCCTTACATGCAAGCGACCAATCTGCCTTATGTACGTTTGAATGCAGAAGAGGAGTGGGCTGAAGCCATCCTGGAAGCCATTGTTGCCATTCATCAGCTGGTGGAGCAGCGCCCGGCCCATTATGAACTGGACATTACCGCAAATCTCGCCCGCTTGTGGAAAAACCTGATCGCCAACGGATTCCCGCTGGAATACGAACAGGCAGAGATGCTGAAAAACCGGCGCATGAAGGCGATGCTGGACTGGATTCACCGACACTATGCCCAGAAAGTGCTGCTGGACGATATCGCGCGTGCAGGGCAGCTAAGCCGGTCCGAATGCTGCCGTTATTTCAAGCGAATGCTCAAGAAATCACCGCTTCAATACGTCATGGACGTCCGCATTCGGCAGAGCCTGGTGTTGCTCCAGCAGCCGGAGCGCAGCGTTACGGATGTCGCCTATCAGGTGGGATTCAACAGCACCAGTTATTTCATCCAGCAGTTTCGCCAATCGATGAACATGACACCCATGGCCTATAAAAAGTCCACGCAGAACGGTCTTTCTTCCTGACAAGGCTTGCTGGATCAGGCGGTTAAGCTAAGTAGCATGTTGGAAGTGCATAACGATTCATCCATGCGCAGAGTATGGATATTACGAAGTCATCCTTGATGGGTGGCTTTTTGGCCTGTAATAAAGTAAGCGGTTACAAAACAAGGCCGATATTGTATAGTATGATGGCAAGCTTGAGCCGTTGAGACATATATATAACTGCCTGGGCACATGCCCTGCTTGAATAAAAAGGAGGAATCCCGATGTACCGGGTGCTGCTGGTTGACGATGAAGAGGATGTGCGGGAAGGTTTGGTCGTGGAATTGGACTGGGAAGCGCTGGATTTGCGGATCGTTGGTCTTGCCGAAAACGGAAGGGAAGCGCTGGAAATGGCCGAACGGGTCGAGCCGGACATCGTGGTGACGGATATCAGCATGCCGTTCATGGACGGTCTTGAGCTGGCCCGCAGGTTAAGGGAGCGCAATCCGCTCGTCAAAGTCGTCATTCTGACCGGATACGATGAATTCGATTACGCCCGGCAGGCTGTTTCGCTGAGCGTGGATGAATATTTGCTCAAACCGTTTTCTGCCGCGCATCTGGCCGAACTGCTCACCCGCCTGCGCGGACAAATGGCCGCCGAGGTGGCAGAACGCGAAAATGTGCAGCAGCTGCGCGAACATTACTATGCCAGCCTGCCTTTGATGCAGGCCGACCTGATGGCGACCTTGCTTCATCGGCGGAAGCCGCCGGCCTACATTCACGGCAAGGCAGAGCAATGCGGGCTGGATCTGAAGGGCATCCGTTACGGCGTATCCGTGGTAACCCTGCATACGGACGGCAAAACGCCGAAACAGTCCCTGAACGCTTCTTCCCTCAAGTCAGATCAGCGTGAAACAACGGAAGAAGTTCAGGCATCTGCCGCGGGCGCCATACGGGACTCGGAAGACGGGGAGTTGAAGCAGTTCGCCGCCTTGAATGTTGCGGCAGAAGTATGGGCAGAGCATGAAGCAGGCCATGCGTTCATTCATCAGGAGGCCATTGTGCTGCTGTTCGTCGACCGGTGGGGCGGAGAGGATGGTGAGAAACGACAGCAGCAGGCGCTCGAAACGGTCATTCGCAGCATCAACCACTATTTGCGCATGCAGGCTACGATCGGTTCTGGAGCTTTGGTCCAATCGCTGGACCAAGTGAAGCACGCTTACGAGGATGCGCTGCTGGCGCTGGATTACCGGCTTGTGCCGGGAACGGACCCGCTCATCTATATCGGCGACGTGGAGCGGCAGGCGGCTGGCAAGCTGCGCTTCGACGAGTTGAAACAGCAGGCGCTTACGCGCTGTCTGAAGGCAGGCACGCAGGATGAACTGGATGAGGTGCTGGACATCATTTTCCGGGAAATTACAGCCGAACACGGCCGCAGCGACATCCAGCTCTATTTGATCGAGGCGTTGACCACGGTTTGGAAGGCGGCGCAGGCCTCCGGGGAACAAATGGAGGATATCTTCGGAGCGGGATTCCAGCTGTACGCCGATCTGTTCCGGCTGCCCGGTCTGCCGGAAGCCCAGGGCAGGGTGCGCGAAGTATGCGCCAACGTCCAGAGACGGATCGCCAGCGGACGCCAGCATGCATACAAGGATATCGTGGAGCAGGCGCTTGCGTTTACGAAGCAGCACTATGCCGACCCGGAGCTGTCCATCCAGAAGGTATGCGGGCATCTGCACATCAGCTCCGGTTATTTTTGCGCCATTTTCAAAAAAGAAGTGCAGCTGACCTTCCTGCAATACCTGATGCAGATTCGCATGGAGGCCGCGAAAGAGCTGCTTCGTTCCACGGATCTGAAGTCGTTTCAAATCGCCGAGCAGGTCGGGTTTGCCGAGCCGAACTATTTCAGCTTTTGTTTTAAGAAACATATCGGCATCTCTCCCAAGGAATATCGTAAGCAAGCATCCTCCTCTTCGGACGGAGGAAGGATGCCATGAGGAGCTTGGCCGGCTGGATCGGACGCCGCATGCTCCGGGTTCGCACCGGGCTGCAGTCCTTTGCCTGGAACAGCATCGGTGCCATCATCATGCTGTCCTTTTCCGCGTTCATCGTACTTGTGCTTACGATCATGTCGATGCTGCTCTACGACAAATTCGCGCAAACGGCCGAACGCAGCGCCGAACTGAGCACGAAACAGATCGTGGACCAGGTCAGCTACAATCTGGAGGATTATGTCCGCAGCATGTCGCATCTGTATCGCGCGATCGAGGAGCATATGCTGCGGGACGGCACCTGGGAAGGCGAGCAGGTCGACAAACAACTCGACACCTTGCTTAGCAGCAGGGAGGATATCCTGTCCATCACACTGCTGGATTCGGACGGTCGTCTGCTCAAAAACAGGCCTGCGGCCGCGCTGAAGCCGAGCGCCCACGTCACCCAGCAGGGGTGGTTCCAATCCGCGCTGCGGGTACCCGATCATTTGAGTTTTTCGTTGCCGCACATCCAAAACATGTACGAAGGTCCCTATCGGTGGGTCGTCTCCATGAGCAAAGGCATTACCGTTCAGCGGAACGGACAGGAGCAGCAGGTCATCCTGCTGGTGGACATCAACTTCAAACAGATGGACGAGCTGAGCCGCAGGGTCAGCCTTGGACAGCGCGGATACGTATACATCATCGACGAAAGCGCAGGCAACATCGTGTATCATCCCCAGCAGCAATTGATGTACATGGGGCTGCGCAGCGAAAACATCGAACAGGCGCTTGTGGCCACAGGCAGCTACGAAGACGAAGCGGACGGCCAGAAAAGGCTGAACACGGTCAAATCCGTCCCCAATATCGGATGGAAAATCGTCGGCGTTGCCTATCTTGACGAGATGCTTACAACCCGGCAGGAAGTCGGCGGGTATATGGTTCGCGTGCTGGCGGTGGTGCTGGTGCTCGCCGTTCTCGTATCCCTTATGCTTTCCGCCAGCTTAACGCGGCCGATCCGGCGCATGGAACGCAAGATGAAGGCGGTGGAACGCGGCGATTTCAACGTGGAACTGCCCATCGAAGGTCCGCTGGAGGTGGAGAGGGTATCGCGCCGTTTCAACCTGATGGTGCACAAAGTCCGTACGCTGATGGATGAAATCATCCGGGAACAGGAGCAGAAACGGCGTTTGGAGCTGGAAGCGCTGCAGGCGCAAATCAATCCCCATTTTTTGTACAATACGCTGAATTCGGTCGTGCGCATGGTCGGCATGAGCCGCAACGAAGAGGTCGTCACGATGATCACCTCGCTGTCGCGCTTGTTCCGCATCAGCCTCAGCAAAGGAAAAACGATCATTACGGTCAAAGAAGAGCTGGAGCATGCCCACCATTATTTGACGATCCAGCAGATGCGCTTCAAACGCAAATTCCGCTTCACTTTAAACGCGGACGACGATACGCTGGACTGCCTGACACTGAAGCTGCTGCTGCAGCCGCTCATCGAAAATGCAATCGTGCACGGCATCGAATACGACATGGACGAAGGGCATATTGAAGTACGCGTATATCGGGAAGCGGGTTGCCTGGTGTACCGAATTACGGACAATGGCGTCGGCATGAGCGAGGAGCAGCTGCGTGCGTTGGCACAAGGATATCCCATGGCGAGAAGCGGCGCGGGTTCGGGCGTTGCGGTGCGCAATGTGCACGACCGGATTCGGCTGTATTACGGCCATGCTTATGGATTGGAATATGCAAGCGAGCTGGAGGAAGGCACGACGGTCTGGATTCGCATTCCGGTGCAGCGGGCACCAGAGGAGGGTGGAGCGCAGGATGATCAGAAAAAAACGATGGCTTAGTGCGGTTTGGATCAGAAACCTCCTTCGCAGACGCCGGCTTGCGCTGACGGCGGCTGCGGCATGGGGTCTGCTGTTGATCAGCACCGCCTGCGGCGGCATGTCCGGCAGCAGCAGTTCCGGTTCAGCGCCGCTGCGCATAGGGCTGATTACCCCCGCCGGCGCAGGCGAGCTGGCGCAGGCGATCCGGCTGGGCGCCGAGGCCGCGGCCAAAGAAAGCGGAGCCGCGCTGGTTGCGGTGGAGGCCTATCCGCCGGCACAGCCGACCTCGGGAAGTGCCGTGTCCGATAAGGTCGGCACAGGTGCAGACGCCTCGCGCGCCAAGGGCCATGCCGTGTCGGCGGAAACCGGCATGTTAACCCTTGAGGAGCGGGAGCAGGCGCAGATCGAAGCGGTCGCACGCGCTTTGAAGCAAGGGGCATCCGCGCTTATCGTGGACCCGATGAGCGAGCATGCGCTGACGGAAATGGTTCGTCAGGCGGCAGAATCCGGCGCGGCGGGGACAGCGGTGCCCGTCATCGTGCTGAACGATGAGTTTCCGGTCGAAGGCATTGCCAGCGTCATTTCCATCGATCATGAAGACGCGGGACGCCAGGCAGGCGAAGCGATGGCGGAATTGCTCCATGGCTCGGGAACCGTCGTTTTGCTTGGCTCGGACCCTTTGAACCATCCGGGCCTTGCCCGGCGGGAGCAGGGCATTATGGAGGCGCTGGGATCATATCCGAAGATTGAAGTGCTTCCGGCAATTTCATGCGGCACGCGGGAGGAATGCGGGCAGAAGACAGCCCGGATGCTGGACCGAAACCCGGTGAACGGCATCATCGCCCTTCAGGAGATGGCCTCCCTTGGCGCGGCGGATGAGCTGAATCGGCACGAATCGGCGGCGGAGGTGAACGTCGTCGCCTTTGGCAGCGAGCAGCAGCAGCTTGCGCAGCTGCAGGAAGGCGTTTTCCAGCAATTAATCGTACAGAACGGCTTCAGCGCGGGATATCTCGGGCTGAATCAGGCGGTGGCCAGACTGCGTGGCGGCCAGACCCAGACGCGCGTCACGCTCGAAACCAAGCTTGTCGGCACGGACAATATGTTCTGGATGGATAACCAGAAGCTGTTGTTTCCTTTTGTGCAATGAACGGGGCGGGATTTCATGTCAGGCTTGTCGGTGACGGGACACGTTCCGCAGAACATGAAGGAACGACGTCGAACTGGTGAATTGAGGAAGATTTCGATAAAACGGATGAAGATATTGTATTCGCATCGGATGTAAACCCTTTCATAATAAAGGCATCGGGTTAACCGAATGAAATTGGGGGAGGTCATCAGGGATGAAGAAAACATGGATGACGCTGCTGGTTACTGCAATGATGGTCGTGGCGGCAGGTTGCAGCAGCGGCGGTGGAGAGAGTGCGGGAGGCAGTACCGGTACCGACACGGGCGGCGACAAGACGGGAACGGAAACGGTCGCAGAGACGCCGAAGATTGGCGTGGCCATCTACAAATTCGACGACACGTTTATGACCGGCGTGCGCAATGCCATGACCGCCGCGGCCGAAGGCAAAGCTGCACTGGATATCGTGGACAGCCAGAACGCGCAGCCGACGCAGAACGAAAAAGTGGACCTGTTTGTATCCAAAAAATACAACGCGATGGCCGTCAATCCGGTAGACCGGACTGCTGCAGGTGTCATCATCGACAAAGCAAAAGCAGCGGACATTCCGGTCGTGTTCCTGAACCGCGAACCGGTTGCGGAGGATATGAACAAATGGGATAAAGTGTACTACGTTGGCGCCAAAGCGGAGGAATCGGGCACGATTTCCGGCCAGCTCATCGTGGATTACTGGAAAGCGCATCCCGAAGCGGACAAAAACGGCGACGGCAAGCTGCAGTATGTCATGCTGAAGGGCGAGCCGGGCCATCAGGATGCCGAGCTGCGCACCAAATATTCGGTGCAGGCGATCCAGGATGCGGGCATCGAGGTCGAGGCGCTGGCTGAAGATACGGCCATGTGGGACCGCGTCAAAGGACAGGAGAAAATGCAGGCTTTCCTCGCGTCCCATGGAGACAAAATTGAAGCCGTGCTGGCGAACAATGACGACATGGCCCTCGGCGCGATCGAAGCGCTGAAGGCGGCCGGTTATTTCAAAGACGGCAAAACGATGCCGGTCGTCGGCGTAGACGCAACGGCTCCGGCGATTCAGGCGCTGCAGGACGGCACGATGCTCGGCACGGTGCTGAACGATGCAAAGAACCAGGGCGCGGCAACCGTGGCGCTGGCTTCGGTACTCGCCAAAGGGGAGACGCCGACCAAGGAAAATACGGGCTATGACATTACGGACGGCAAATACGTCTGGATCGCTTACAAAAAAATTACGAAAGACAACATCGCCGACGCCCAATAATAATGCACAGCAGGGACGTCCGCCGTGAGGGGGCGTCCTTTTTTGCCAGGCTATGGAAGGGGAGAACAAGCATGAAATCGCCGTATCTGCTGGAGATGGACGGCATATCCAAGGCGTTTCCCGGCGTGCAGGCCTTGAGCCAGGTGACGCTGAAGGTCAAGCCGGGAACGGTGCATGCCTTGATGGGCGAGAACGGGGCGGGCAAGTCCACGCTGATGAAATGCCTGTTCGGCATGTATCGTCCCGATGAAGGCATGATTCGCATTGATGGAGAACAGGTGCAGATTTCCAGCTCCAAAGCTGCACTTGAGCACGGCATATCCATGATTCATCAGGAGCTGAATCCCGTCCCGCACCGTCCGGTAATGGAGAACATTTGGCTTGGTCGATTTCCGATGAAGGGCTGGTTCGTGGACGAGAAACGCATGTATGACGACACGTTGGCCCTGTTCAAAGATCTGAACCTGGACATCGACCCGAAGGCCCAGACCCGGACATTGTCCGTGTCCAAAATACAATCGGTGGAGATCGCCAAGGCGGTGTCGTTCCATTCCAAAGTCATCGTCATGGACGAACCGACGTCCTCCCTCACCGGCAAGGAAGTGGAACAGCTGTTTGCGATCATCCGGGAGCTGCGCAGCCGCGGGGTGTCGATTATTTACATTTCGCACAAGATGGAAGAGATTCTGACGATCTCGGACGAAGTCACGATCATGCGGGACGGCTTCGTGGTGGGCACGTGGGAAGCGAAGGACTTGACCACGGATCTCATTATTACGCGCATGGTGGGCCGCGATCTCAGCGAGCGTTTCCCCGAGCGGAACAATATCCCCGGCGACGTCATCCTGAAGGCGGAGGGACTGACTTCCATTCATCCGCATTCATTTAAGGACGTGTCGTTCGAGCTGAGAAAAGGCGAAATTCTCGGGATCGGCGGCCTTGTCGGGGCGCAGCGCACCGAGCTGATGGAATCGCTGTTCGGCTTGCGCGGACTTGCTTCGGGCACGATCTCGATCCATGGGCGGAAGGTGAGGATCGGTTCCCCGGCGGCGGCGAAACGCCACAATATCGCGCTGCTGACGGAGGAACGGAGGGTTACGGGCATTTTCCCGGTGCTGTCGGTGTACGAAAATACGATCATTGCAAGCCTTGGCCGCTACCGGAATCGCTTTGGGCTTTTGGATGAGAAGAAGGGGCGCGAGGAAGCGTACGAGCAGACGCAAAAGTTCAAAACCAAAACGCCTTCGGTTAACACGCTGATTCGAAACCTGTCAGGCGGTAATCAGCAGAAGGTGCTGTTGGCCCGCTGGCTTCTGACCGACCCGGAAATTTTGCTGCTTGACGAGCCGACGCGGGGCATTGACGTCGGGGCGAAATTCGAAATTTACACGATCATTACCGAGCTTGCCAGACAGGGCAAAAGCATCATCATGATCAGCTCGGAGATGCCCGAACTGATCGGCATGTCGGATCGCATCATGGTCATGAGCGAAGGGCGCATGACCGGGATCATCGACGGTGCCGATGCCACGGAGCAGGAAATCATGAGACTGGCCGCGCAGCAGCGCATGGCTTAGTCGGGAGGGAAACCGATGAACACACCAATCGTGAACCAGGTCAAGCAATACGTGACGCAGCGGGCCATCTTTATCGTGCTGATCCTGCTGGTCGTCGGCATCGCCATTGCCGATCCGAATTTCCTTGCATTCTCGACATTGCGAGACATTTTGCAGCAGTCGTCCACTCGGGCCATCATCGCGCTGGGGGCGGCATTCATTCTGATTACGGGCGGCGTCGATCTTTCTGCAGGCCGGGTCGTCGGCCTGACTGCCGTGGTCTCGGCATCCATGCTGCAGGTGGATGAGTACGCCAACCGTTTCTTTCCCGACCTGCCGCATTTGTGGGTAGGAATACCGATCCTCGTGGGCATCGTGGCCGGTTTGGCCGTTGGCTTGGTCAACGGCATTATCGTGGCGAAGTTGAACGTGCCGCCGTTCATTGCTACGCTCGGCACGATGGTGGCGGTATATGGATTAAACTCGATTTACTTCGATACCGAACCGAACCAGTCGCAGCCGATCGGCGGGCTGCGTCCCGATTTTACCGTTATCGGTTCCGGGTATATCGATTTGGGCGGAGGGTACTCGATCCCGTACATCGTGTTGATCGCCATAGCGGTCGCCCTTGTCTGCTGGGTCGTGTTCAACAAAACACGTCTCGGCAAAAACATGTACGCCATCGGCGGCAACATTCAAGCCGCACATGTATCCGGCATTCACGTTGCACGCAACCTGGTGGCGCTGTATGCGATCGCGGGTGCGTTGTACGGACTCGGCGGGGTGCTTGAGGCCGCCCGCACCGGTGGTGCCACGAACAACTACGGCAACATGTATGAGCTGGATGCCATTGCCGCTTGCGTTGTCGGCGGCGTATCGACCGCCGGAGGGATCGGCACCGTGCCCGGCGTCATGGCAGGGGTCCTCATTTTCGGCGTCATCAACTATGGTCTGACCTTTATCGGCGTGAGTCCGTATTGGCAGCTTATTATCAAAGGTTTGATTATCGTCGCCGCCGTTGCGTTCGACATTCGCAAATACGTAGCGAAAAAATAGCTGGATGCACATTCATGCCTTCGTTATACCTAAATATTAGGTCCGGATGATCAAGATAGCCATGGATTGAAACACCTGCATATCAAAAAAGGCGAAATTCCATCCCGGAATTCCGCTTTTTTTGCCTGCTGCTCGGTATGATTTCCGTTTATGCGGCTGGCCTTCCATCCATAACTCTCAAAAGAACCAATCCAGGATGAGGATTAGGGGGCCGATCAGGCAAAAAGCCAGCATTAGCCCGGACAGATAATAGGAGAGACCTGTTCCGTAATGAGAACGGTGCTTGCGCGCAAGCCAGAAAGCCGGAACCCAGAATATCGCAGCTGCCAGGAAGGGATAATGCAGTCCCTGGTTGCCGTTACTGTACACAGGCACGCCCATAAAATGAAACAGGTGATGACTGAAGGAAATGTGATCATGGCCTGTAGGCAGATTGAACAACAGTCCCAGGAAAATGATCAGGAGCGAAAGCGAGCCGATACCCAGTTTTTTGTGTTGAAGCGTCATGAAATCACCTCAATACATATATTACCATAATGTGGTGCAACTTTGCCTGCAGCTTGAGGTTATGCATGATTACGAATTTGCCCATCTTCCAATAATCGACAACATTAGCTAATCATACTCGATATAATACATGTGAATGAGGTGTTAGGTAGAAGCATTTATGGTCAAAGGGGGCGAGGCGGGTTTGCTGAGCTATAAGATGAAAATGATAATTTTTCCGGTGGGATGTTTGCTTGTGATCCTGTCCTCTTCTTACCTGGGATACACCTCCAATCTCCGGCTTACCATTTTGGCCGGATTGATCTTTATGGCAAGCATCTGTGCAGAGCGGAAATATCCGGCATTGCGTTTGGTGCAATGGATTTTTCTGGGGACATTCCATTATTTCAGCGAACTGGACTGGTGCAGCCTGCTTTACTACATGCTTATTTTGTCGATGATCGAGAATAAACAGCGTGTCACTCACACGCTGCCGATTTCCATGCTGCTGATGTTCCAATATACCATAATTCGGCTCAGTTATACGCCGACAGGCTCTTACACGGCATTAGTTTCGTTGTTTGACATATTAACGGTAATCGTCGTTATTGTTTTGTACCATACGTTGACCAGAAGCGAGGCGGAAAAACGCCAATTGCGGGAACGAAACTTTTTTCTGGCCCAGCATGACCCGCTGACAGGTCTTTTGAACTATGAAGGATACATAACCGCATTGAATCGGACCGCTGCGGAACAACGTCCGTTTTTGCTGATTTTGCTCAGTATTCAGAATTTGAACGGCTTTCATCGAGATGGTGAGGATCATTGGAGCACTGTCATCAAAAATATCAGCGTTAGCATTACGCAAGCGTTCCCGGAAGCAGCGGGCATATCCCGATACTCCGGGGACCGGTTCGCGATCATTTTGCCTGAATTGCAGTGTGCCGAACATGTCAAAGAACGGTTAAGCCACCTGCTTGATGCGGATTTCGGTCCATTGCAGGTGGTCTACAGCATTGCCGAATACCCAGGCACCGCAGAGTCATTGCAGCAATTCATTACGATCGCGGAGGACGGGTTGCTTCAGCAGCAGCGCAACAAATGGATACAGAGCGAGGAAGAGCTTTTCCGCTCCGAAAGGCTGCGCGCGGTAGGCGAACTCGCGGCCGGCATGGCTCACGAAATTCGAAACCCGCTGACAGCGATTCGGGGGTTTCTTCAGTTGTCCCGCGGACAGGCCTATAACATTGCTCCGTGGTATGAAGTCATCATGAGCGAGGTTACGAGGGTGACGGATCTCACGGCCGAGTTTTTGCAGTTTTCCAAGCCTCAGGCCAAACATATGAAACCGGAACAGATCGCCCACTGCCTGGAGCGGGTGATGTCGCTGACCGAATCGGACGCTGCTTCGCGGGGGCATCGCATGTATTTGAATATGGTGAACGAGACCATCATCGTCAACATGGATCGGGACAAAATCGTTCAGGTGCTGATCAACCTGATCCGCAACGCATTTGAAGCGATGCATGACCCGGGCGAGGTGCATATCGAACTCTTGCATGCGCCGGAACAGGTGCTGATCTCGATTACGGATACGGGCAGCGGCATCCCGGAGCAGGCCCTGACGCAAATTTTCAATCCGTTCTATACTACCAAGGAAGAAGGGACCGGGTTGGGACTGGCCCTCTGCCAGAAGATCGCGCAGGATCACGCCGGAAAAATTACCGTGCGGAGCGAGGTCGGCATCGGATCTACGTTTACGCTCCATTTGCCGATTGTGGCCGGAGTCTCCTGAAAGGAAACCGAATAACGCCGCATCCGATTCCAAGAGAAATCGGTGCGGCGTTCGTCACGATCTTTTTATGGGCAGATGAAATCAGCTAATTTTGGCTGCGCTGGCTTTGATGAAGCTGATAATAGAATCCGTGCTGGCGCATGAGCTCATCATGCGTTCCACGCTCCGCGATTTGGCCGGCATCGATGACGAGAATCTGGTCCGCCTCGCGTATGGTGCTCAGTCGATGGGCGATCACAAAGCTGGTTCGTCCCTTCATCAGCGTGCGCATCGCCTCTTGAATCTGCAGCTCCGTGCGGGTATCGATGCTGCTGGTCGCCTCATCCAGTATCAGGATGGCCGGATCGGCCAGAATCGCCCTCGCAATCGTCAATAGCTGCCTCTGCCCCTGACTGAGATTTCCCCCGCCGGCCAAAATCGGCGTATCATAACCCTCAGCGAGCTTGCGGATGAATCCATGCGCATTGGCGAGTTTGGCGGCCTGGATAATCTGCTCATCGGTGGCATCAGGTTTGCCATAAGCGATGTTGTCCCGAATCGTGCCTGAGAACAGGTAAGCATCCTGGAGCACTATGCCGAGCTTTTGCCGCAGATGGTCCTTATCAAGCCCGGTGATGTCTTGGCCGTCAATCGTGATTTTTCCGCCTGTAATGTCATAGAATCGGGGCAGCAGATTGATAATGGTCGTTTTGCCTGCCCCCGTAGGCCCCACGAGGGCAATCATCTGGCCGGGTTCGGCCGTGAAGCTGACCTCTTTCAATATTTCCTTCCCGGGATCGTATCCAAACGATACGTGGTCGAATACCACCTTTCCATTAATGCGCTCCAGTTGTTGATCCTGTGCCTCTTCATACTCTCCCGGCGTATCCATGATTTGAAAAACGCGTTCTGCGCCCGCAATGGCCGCTTGAATCAGATTGTACTGGTTCGCGAGATCGTTGATCGGGCGTTCAACCTGTCTGGAATAAGCGAGGAAGCTGACGATCAGGCCGATCGACGTCAGATCGTGATAAGCCATCCAACCGCCTACGGCCGCCAAAATGGCGAAACCGATATTGTTCATGACATTCATGGTCGGACCGACAAGGCCGGATACGGTTTGTGCCTGCGTGCTTGCCGTACGGAGCTTATCATTCAATTCCTTGAAATGTTTGCGAGACTCCTCTTGTCGATTATAGGCCATGACGGCCTTTTGCCCGGCGATCGTTTCCTGGGAAAAACCGTTCAGCTCGCCAAGCAGCTTCTGCTGCGCCGTAAAATGTTTGCGCGTGCGGGAGGCGATCATTTTCGTGGCAAACATGATCAGCGGCACCGTCACCAGGCTAAGCAACGTAAGGCGAATATCCAGCGCCACCATAATGGACAATGATCCGACCAGCAAAATGGCGCTGGACATCAGTTGGGTCACGCTCTGGTTCAGCGTGGTCGAGACATTATCGATGTCATTGGTGGCCCGGCTCATCAGATCCCCGCTCTGGTTCCGGTCAAAAAAGCGAATGGGCAGCTGCTGCAGCCGGGAAAACAAAGCCTGACGCAAATCTTTGACCGTCAGCTGGGAGACCCCGATCATGACATAGGACTGGCCCCATAACATGAGCGATGACAGGACGTATACCGTCAGAAGCAGCAGGCAGTCTTTGAGCAGTCCGTCCGTCAATTTGGGCACGATGTGCTCATTTACGGTACGGCCAAGCAAGTAGGGACCTGCCAGATTCAGCAGGGTGCCCAGCGCCGTGAGCACAAGCGCGGCGATGACGCCTTTTCGCTGGCGGCCCATGTAGGACCAGATGCGAAGCAGGGTGTGCCCGGCATTTTTGGCGCGCACTTTGGGCAGCGGCATACGGCCTGGGGGACCGCCTCTTCCGATCGGCGGCATAACATGCTGCTGGTTCGGTGTATCTGCTGTTTTAGCCATACTGCACATCCTCCTTTCGCTGCTGGGAATCATGGATCGCCTGATAATGCGGCGAACATTCCAGCAATTGTTTATGGGTGCCGCTGGCCACGATCCGTCCTTCGTCCAGCACGTAAATGCAGTCGGCATCCATCACGGAGGAAATGCGCTGTGCGATCAGCAAGGTGGTCCGGTCCTTCATGAGCGATTTCAAGGCCCGCTGGATGCCGGCTTCCGTGCGCAGATCGACCGCGCTTGTGCTGTCATCCAGAATCAGCACGTCCGGCTGCATCAGCAATGCACGGGCGATCGAGATCCGCTGTTTCTGTCCTCCGGACAGGTTGACGCCGCGCTGGCCGAGCTCTGTGCCATAGCCGTCTTTCAGCTTGGCGATGAAATCGTCGGCTGCGGCGGCCTTGGCGGCGGTTCTCATTTCCGTCTCCGTCGCGTCCGGCCTGCCGAAGCAAATGTTGTCCCGGATGCTGCCGCTGAAGAGCACGGCCTCTTGAAGCACGATCGAGACTCGGCGGCGCAGTTCTTCCAGGTTCCAGTCGCGAACATCGGTGCCCCCCACGAGCACCTCGCCTTGCGTTGCATCGTAAAGGCGCGGGATCAGCTGCACCAGCGAAGTTTTGCCCGAGCCGGTGGAACCAAGCAAGGCGACCTTCTGTCCGGGTTCAACCGTAAACGTGATGCCGGACAAGGCATCTGCACCGTCGTAGCGGAAGTGAACGTCTCTGAATTCGATTCGGCCTACGTCCGGGTTATGCGTAGTTAAGGAATCACCCTTACCCTGAGGTGTTCTTGAGGCTGCGGCTTCTGCCGCAAGCGGATGCACCCTGGACGCTGCTGAAGAATCGGAGTTTGCCGATCGGATGTCAGGCTCGGTGTTCAGCACTTCGTTAATCCGCGCGGCAGATACTTTGGCGCGGGAGAAGCTCATCATCATCATGCCGATCGACGTCAGCGAAGAGAGCACAACGGTAACATAGTTGATAAATGCGATCAGATCTCCTGCAGCCAATCCGCCGCTGGTCACCTGGAAGCCCCCGAACCACAGCACGGCCACGACGGTGGCGTTCAGCATCAGGTTTAACACGGGAACGTTCAGGGTGACGATGCGCCATGCTTTGACGGCCGTGTTGGTATAGTCCTGATTGGACTCGTTGAACCGTTCCTTTTCCAGCTTGGCTCGCGCAAACGCCTTGACGACGCGAATGCCTGCCAAATTTTCCTGAAGCACGGCATTCACTTTGTCCAGCCTTTCCTGAACGCCGGCAAACAGCGGATAGGATGCTTTGATAAGAACGTACAGCAGGATGAACAGCACGGGCATGGTCACCAGCAGGATCAGGGCCAGCTTGACGCTGATCGTAAACGCCATGATCACGCTCCCGATAATAAGCATCGGCGAACGAATGAACATGCGCAGCAGCATCTGCACGAACGTCTGCATCTGGGTAATGTCGCTGGTCAGGCGAGTGATCAGCGAGCCTTGCTGGAATCCGTCCAGGTTGCGAAAGGAAAACGTCTGGATGTGGTCGAACAGCTCCTGGCGCAGGTCGCTGCCATATCCGACGGAGGCTCTGCTGGAGAACAGCGTACAGCCTGCACCGCCGACCCAACCGATTAATGCAAAGACAAGCATAAGCAGTCCCGTGCTTACGATGTGGGACAGGTTGCCTGCCAGCACGCCATGGTCCACGATGCTCGACATCAGCTTTGGTTGAAGCAGGTCCATGGCTACCTCGAGCACCATCAGCAGCGGTGCAAGAATGGCCGCCGTTTTATAGGGGGCCAAATATTTTTTGAGCGTCCACAAGTAGATAATCACCTCATAAAATTTGAATTTGATGAATGAATCAAAGCTCCTTGAGATTCTGCACCATGCGCTGCACCAGCGAAGACATCAGCTCCGTTTCCTCCGGCGTAAATCCTTTGCGCGCATGGCGCTCAAGTTCCTGAAAGGCTTCCCGCAAGTCACGAAGGGCCGCATGGCCGAGATCGGTGAGATACACCCGCAGACTGCGCAGATCGTTGGGGTCCGGTTCGCGGCGCACGTATCCGGCGGCTTCCATGCGTTTCAGCATGACGGTAACGGTGGCGGGGGCACGATGAAGCTGTTCGGCCAGGCTTTTCTGGGTTTGGCCGTCTTCCCGTTCCAGCTTGAAGAGCAGGGGCGGTTGGCCGGGGTACAATTCCGGGTGGTTCGTCAGCAGTTCGTGGACCTTGTATCGCTGCAATTTGACGAGTTCGGACATCTGTCCCATTAACCGATCGTTTCCGGCAGGTTTCATAGCAGCTCCCATCCTTTTAATTAGTCGACTAACTAAATAATAAGTTTGGTTTGACATATGGTCAAGTGAAAACGTAATCAAAAGCAAAAAATGCCAGAAACCTTGACCTGCATTCTAGGGAGAACACTGGTGTTTTGTACCATAGTTTTGGAATGTAAAGATATCGAGAATTGGAAAATTTGACAGCCGGAAGAGAGGTGTGTTAATTTGTTAATATCATTTTGTTAATAACAAATTGTATATAACAAAATACGATGTTCGTGGATTGGGGTTTTCGCTTATGGAGCATGAAGAGAAATTCGAAGGAAAAGAGCTGGACCGCGGCGATCATGAACGAATGAGCGAGGAACAGTTTCTGGCGTCGTACGATGCGGCCGATTATGAGCGTCCCTCGGTAACGGTGGATATGCTGGTGTTTACGGTGCGCAGCGAAGTTCAGGAAAATTACCGGAAGCTCGCCGAGCCTGCGCTCGAACTGCTGCTCATCCGCAGGGGAGGGCATCCTTTCCTGGGCCAATGGGCACTGCCGGGCGGATTCGTCTCCATGCAAGAGTCGCTGGAAGATGCCGCAAGACGGGAGCTGCGGACGGAGACCGGACTGGACGATATCTATCTGGAGCAGCTGTATACGTGGGGCGACGTGGATCGCGATCCGCGCACAAGGGTCATCAGTTGTTCGTATATGGCGCTGGTGGACAGCACGGAATTGGAGCTTGAGGCCGGGGACGATGCGAGCGAAGCCGATTGGTTTCGCCTGCAGGAGAGGCTGCTGGAGGAGAAGCGGCATATTCATGAGCGTGGACGCACGTTGGAGCGCAGGGTACAGCTGATGCTGACGAACGGCACGGAGGAGCTGACGGCGATCGTTGAAACGAAGGAAATGACGTCGGGAAGGGTACAGAGCAGCAGCATGAAAGTCGTGCAAACGGACGGCATTGCCTTTGATCACGCACAGATCATTCATTATGCGCTGGCTCGACTGCGCTCCAAGGTGGACTATACGGATATTGCGTTCAATTTGATGCCTGAAACGTTCACGCTGACGGCCTTGCAGAAAGTGTATGAAGTCATTGGCGGCAAAAAGTGGTTACCTGCGGCATTCCGGCGCAAAATCGCCGATTGGGTCGTCGAGACCGGCGACTATGCGGATCATGGCGGACATCGTCCTTCCCGTTTATACCGGTTGAACCCGGAACGGGAAAACATGTAGACCTGTTCTCAGGAACTCTCAGGAACGGTGATGAGCGCAGGACAACCGCACAGAGTATGAGATCAGCAAATCGTTCAAGCAAAGGGGGATAAGAGTATGAGCAAAGAGAGCAAAGAGAAATTTACGTTTTTTTGGCGAACGGCTTCCCCGTTCTCGCAGTGGCATCCCGCCCGTTTCACGGTAAACGGCACGAGCTACTCCAGCGCGGAGCAGTACATGATGCATCAGAAGGCACTGCTGTTCGGGGATCAGGCCATCGCGGACAACATTATGAAGGCAAATTCTCCTTCGGTCCAAAAAAGGCTGGGCAGGCAGGTGGCGGGCTTCGACCAGGCTGTATGGGAAGAACACTGCAGGCGCATCGTTTACGAAGGCAACTACGCCAAATTCACGCAGGACGAACAGCTGCTGAAGGCCCTGCTGGATACGAAGGGAACCACCCTTGTGGAAGCAAGCCCGGATGACCGCATCTGGGGCGTTGGGCTGGCGGAAGAAGATCCGCGAATTCGCAATCGAAGTACATGGCGAGGCAGCAATTGGCTGGGTGAAATTTTGACCCGGCTGCGAGAAGAACTTATAGGGAAGTGATCGAGATGAATACAAACCATAATGGTCTGAAAAGTACGGGACAGCGCGCGGGCCGTGCGCGCATCGCGCAAGAGACGTTAGCGATTCTGGAGGCAGGCGAATACGTGAATGGCTATGATCGCCGGGTGAGCATTGCCGCGGATCTGCAAGAGGCCATTCGAAATTCGGTGTTGTACCGACCGGAGGAATTGCCAAAGGTGAGCGAGCAAGTTCATGCGATGCAGGCGGCCAATTCCACCACTTCGGCAGGATTATCGCATATCGAAGTAACCGGGGAAACGACGCTGGCTGCGGCAGCTCGTCTGATCGTAGGCGAAGGACGACAGGACGCGGCCTGCCTGAACTTTGCTTCGGCCAAAAATCCGGGCGGCGGTTTCCTTGGCGGGAGTCAGGCCCAGGAGGAAAGTTTGGCAAGGGCTACGGGTCTGTATCCATGCATTGCCCAAATGCAGGAAATGTACGAGTTTAATCGTAAACTCCGAACCTGCCTGTACTCGGATCATATGATCTATTCCCCTGGCGTTCCGGTCATTCGGGATGATGAAGACCGTCTGCTCGACCAGTATTATGCTTCCGCGTTTATCACGGCACCTGCGGTCAATGCAGGCGTCGTGAAGGAACGGGGCGAGGCGGATGACGAACGGATTGAAGCCGTGATGAAACAGCGTATTGCCTATATTTTGGACGTCGCTGCAGGGCATGGACATCGCACGATGGTGCTTGGGGCATACGGATGCGGCGTTTTCCGAAACGACCCGTCCAAGGTGGCCGCTTATTTCCATGACGTGTTGATTGGTCAAGGATACGGGAATCTGTTTGACCGGATCGTATTTGCCGTGTATGACCGCAGTCGCGGTCAGCAAACCTTAAAGGCTTTTCAGGAACGTTTGGCCAAAGCCTGACGGATTCGGATTCATGCCCGGAGGAGGGGAACCGCAATGGAATTTCGCGAAATACAACAAGACCTGTTTGCCATGGATGACCGTTACGTTTTGGCCCACTGCATTTCGGCGGACGCACGGATGGGGGCAGGCATTGCCGTACAGTTTCGGCAGCGGTTCGGTCTGGAAAACTTGCAGGAACAGGCCAGGATCGAGCCATTGGAGATCGGGCGATGTTACCGCGTCGGCCGTACTTTGAACCTGGTCACAAAGGCTAAGTTTTCGTACAAGCCGACGTATGCTTCCTTTACCCAAGCCGTAGAGTCCATGAGGGATGTCTGTCTCGAAGAGGGGATCGAGAAATTGGCCATGCCGCAGATCGGCTGTGGGCTTGACCGATTGAAATGGGAGAAGGCCAGCGGCATCATTCGCGATGCTTTCGCCGATACAGATGTCGAGATCGTGGTGTGCAGTCTATGACTCGAGGCTCAAAACAACAAAACCTCTGCTCCGCGAGGGGAGGGAACGTGCTTTTTGCATACGCGTTGCACGTTTCCCGCCGCTTCCGGAGAGAGGTTTTTTGTGTTTTCATTGGCCCTGCTGTTATTTCGAGAACATTTCTTTGGCTTCATCCATCGCCATCTGGTTGCCGATGGCGGAGTAGTCGAGCCATGGCTGGGCGCCGATGGTGTATACATGTCCCGCTTTGACGGCTTTCAGGCCTTGCCAGATCGGATTGCTTTGCAGCTCGGCGAACATGTTTTTCGCTTCGTCATCCGAATTCACCACAACGAAGATGGCATCGGCATCATAGTCCGGCAGCACCTCGCGAGAGATGACCCGATAGGGCTTCGAGGCATCCATATCGGTAATCCCGTTGGCCGGGGTCAGTCCGAGATCGTCAAACAGGATCGGTCCCATTGGACGAGCTGTACTGAATACGCGCAATTCCTTGGCGGTCACGCGAATGGCCATGACTTTGCCGTCGCCGATTTTGTCATGGATGAGCGATTTCACTTCTTCCGTTTCCTTGGCGTAATGGTCGATGAACGCATCGGCTTCTTTTTCACGGTTCACCAGTTTGCCTATGGCTTTCAAATGGTCGCGCCATGTGCCATCATCGAGATTAAAGACGTGAACCGGCGCGATTTTTTCGAATTTGGCTTGATCGTCGCCGGAGAATTCCTCATCCAGGTAGATGACATCCGGTTTCAAAGCGAGCAGGGCTTCCATATCGGGGTCTTTGACCGGGCCCAGGGGCGTCGTGTTCTGCAAACGGTCGGCTACATGGGACAGGAAGGCTTTGGCCTCGCCGCCAATAACTGAACCGACAGGCGTAATGCCCAATGCGAGCAAGTCGTTGGTCAGGTGGATCGACATGGACGCGATGCGTTGTTCGCCGGTGGAATCGGAAGCAGGCTTGTCATCCGCTTGTCCGGATGGGGCGTTGGAAGAACTATTTTCGGCAGCGTTGGATGACGTGCCTGCATTGCCGCATGCCGCCAGCAGAAGCAGCAGGACGGCGCATATGGATAACATCAGGTTTTTCTTGATCATGGATATTCGAAATCTCCTTGGTTTCATTGGAATAGGAATTAACGCGTGCGGACGAGCAAATACAGGAAATAGGGTGCGCCCAGTGCAGCAACGACAATTCCGGCAGGAATCGCATTGGGCTGAAAAAGGGTTCTCCCCACCGTATCGGCTGCGACGAGAATGACCATGCCGATCAATCCGGCAGCCGGAATCAAGTGGCGATGCATCGGGCCGACAAGCCTCCGTGCCAGGTGCGGAGCCGCAAGCCCGATGAAGCCGATGCCTCCCGCCATCGACACGCTGACGGCCGACAAGGCGACCGTGCACAAGAGCAGCCATATGCGCTGGGATTTTACGGCCGTGCCGATTCCCGTGGCGGCGGCATCCCCAAGCCCTAGGGCGTCCAGTGTTTTGGAACGGCTCCAGACGTAAGGGATGCACAGCAAGATCCAGGGGAGCAGGGCGGCGACGTGGATCCAGTCCCGTCCCCAGACGCTTCCCGCCAGCCAGCGAGCCGCGAAGGAGTAGGTGTCCTCATCGAGGCGCAGGGACAAATACAACGTCAGCGCGTGAAATCCAGCCGCAACGGCGATTCCCACCAGAATGAGTTTGATGGGGGATACCCCGTTATGGCGATCATAGGCGAGCAGCATGATGATCAATGCCGAGAGCATGCCTCCCGCAAAGGTAAACAGCGGGATCAGCAATGCGACAGAGCTGTCCATCGAAAAAGAAAGACTGGCGAACGCCATCAGGCCCAGCGCTGCACCCGCGTGAATGCCCAGAATGCCCGGATCGGCCAGCGGATTGCGCGTGATGCCCTGCAATGCAGCACCCGCCACGCCAAGACCTGCTCCGGCGAGCACGGTAATCAGAATGCGGGGCAGGCGATAATCGAACAGTACGATATGGTCCGCCTCTGTGCCGCCGCCAAACAGGGTTTGCAGCACCGCTATGGGCGACAGGCGAATCGTGCCCGTGTTCAGGCTGACGATAATTACGGCAGCGGCGATGGCCAACAGGATCAGGCTGACCGTAATGGATCGCCGCGTCCGCGAAGCGGCGTTCTTTTGGTTTTGATTTTGGTTTCGGTCCACTATAAGGCCCTCCTTTCCTTACGGGCCAGATAGAGGAAAAACGGCACGCCGACAAAGGCGACCATGATGCCCACGGCAAGTTCCTCCGGCGGATTGACGATGCGTGATCCGAGATCGGCCAGCACCAGCAGAATGGCTCCGAGCAGCGAGGACATCGGAATGATGAGCCGGTAATCCACGCCAACCAGTTTGCGGGAAATATGCGGAATGACCAGCCCGACGAAACCGATGGAGCCCACGGCAGAGACGGACACGCCTGCCAGCACGACCACGGCGGCGAGCGCAAGCATCCGCGTCCAGCGCAGGCGGATGCCCAGGCTGACGGCAGCCTCTTCCCCGAGGGACATCAGCGATATGCGGCGGGCCAGCGGCATGGTAAGCAGCAGCGTGATCAGCAATACCGGAACGATGAGCTTGACATGCCGCCATTCCATGCCGCCAAAGCCGCCGGCATACCAAAATGCAAGGTCCTGGCTGAGGTCGAAATAGATGGCGATGCCTGCACTCAGGGAGCTGAGCATGGCCGCGACGATGGCCCCGGCCACCGTGAGCCTGATCGATGACAGCCCGCCCGGCGCAGCCGAGCCAAGGAGGAAAATAAACAGCGTGCTCAGGACCGCGCCGACAAAGGAAATGCCCATCAGCCAGGCATAAGGCAAGCCGGGCCACAGGGCAAAGCTGAGCGCCACCATAAACGATGCGCCGGCATTGATGCCGAGCACGCCCGTATCCGCAAGCGGATTGCGGGTGATGCCTTGCATGAGCGCACCGGCAACGGCGAAGGCAGCGCCGACGACAGCCGCGGCAATGACCCGGGGCAGGCGCAGCTCATGGATGATCTGATGGGGCGTCAGCGCCGGGTTATATTGAAATATGGCTGCCCACACCGTTTCCAGCGTCAGCGATTTGGCTCCAAGCGAGATCGACACGAACAGGATCATCAGAAGGACGGCGAGGGCAGACAAGAACATCAGTCCAACCGTTGCCGCATTTCTGGACGAGTTGGGCTTCCGATTTGACCAAGCAGGATGTTGGATGCGGGTCACTCCTTTGTTGCCAGCACAACGAAGCATTGCTGCTGTTATTGATTATCATTATCAATTAGAGATCATTATAAAATCTTAATTCATGCCCGTACATGACATAAATTAAGATGTTCGGGATGGACATTTTTCAGATTACATAATCGGTGCCTTGCCCGTCAACAGCTGAACGGCCTCATCCAGCTGGAGGTTGATGGAATAAGGAGCATATACCACCCACGAATTCCAGTCAATGACATGCACGCGCCCATGGCGTACGGCCGGGTGACGCTGCCAGCGCGGATCGGCTGCAAGCTGCTGCAGCACCGCTGCGCGGCCCTGCATGGAGGTGATGGCTACGATCAAGATGTCCGCTTCAAGGCCATCCCATTCGCCGGGGGTAAAGGGCAACCAGTTGAAGCCGACGCCCGTCGGTTTGCCTGCCAGTTCAGCCCGGATTCGATCGGGCGGCGTCAAATGCAGGCTGCGGTAGAACACATGGCCGAAATTGCGGTTGCTGTACATTCGCGGTCCTTTGTCCGTCAAGGTGCAGACGGCTACGGCAGCCTGTCCCCACGTCTCCCGGATGCGTTTGCGGGCGCGCTCCGCCTTGCGGTCATGACGTTCGAGCCATTCCTTTGCGGCATGTTCACGGTCCATGATGCCGGCTATCGTTTGCAGATGGCCGAACATGTCTGTTTTGTTCCAGGGAATGGTGATAATCGGTGCGATGTCCCCGATATGTTCCAGCGCTTTGGCCGCAGCATTGTCCTTGGTCAGAATCAGGTCGGGCTTGACGTCAAGGAAGGCCTGGCGTCCTTGTTCCCAAGGTTCGTGAGCATGGAACGGCAGGGTTAGCGATTTGGGCAAATGGGGCAGCTGCCCCTGGATTTGCGCCGCACAGGGAGTGATGCCGAGCGTTATCAAATGATCCGTATATGGATAAGACAGGGAGACGACGTTTCGATGCACTTGTTTGACATAGATGGTCGGTGCGAATCCCGAGTGGCTGCGGAAGCGGCGGCTGAAATAAAATTCGTCCCGGTATCCGACGCTGCGCGCAACGTCCCGAATGCGCAGGTCCGAGGTCAGCATGAGCTCTTTGGCACGATTCATCCGCAGATGGGTCAGGTATTCAATAGGGTTTTTATGCATCCGGCTTTTGAACAGCTGGGAGTAATACGATGGATGCATGCCTGCAATGTCGGCCAGTTTCTCCAATTTGATCTCGTGCATGTAATGATCTCGCATGTACTGCATCGTGGCATGGAGCCAAGCATCCGGTTGTTCCTGATCGTGAGCAGGGGCATCCGATTCTTCCTGGGCCCACAGCATGCATAACAGATCGGTGATCAGCCGTTGGCGTTTGAATTCACCCAGTTCGGCATTTTCCGCCAATTGGGAGGCGATGCGCTGTATGCTGTAAAAAGGACCCCGAATCCAGCCTTTTACCGGAAAATCGGACTCCCGCTCGTAAGTACGCCTTGCATCCGTCTTTTCGATTGCACGGAACAGATCGAAAGCAAGCACGAAAATCTCTAGTTCTTGGTCCGCATCGCCGATCAGCTTCAGAGGGGCTCCCGGGGGACAGAGGTAAGCCGATTTGCGGACGACCGATTTTTCCGCGCCATCCACGATCAGCTTGCCTGCAAATTTATGCAGATAAATGAAAACATGCCGTTCCGGGAAAGGATTGCTCCATTCGATGCCGGAGTCGTTCGCGATGCGTACCGCTTGGCGAAGTTCGATCAGGGCATTGGCCAGGAATGCATCCAGATCAGGTTGAACCAAGGCTTCCGGCGTACTCTTCAATTCGGTGTGCCGTCTGGATGCATGTGACGAATGGGAAACGGAAACGGCCAATCCGGAGGAATCAGCTCCTAAAGAATCAGGTTGGTTAGTAAACATGAGCGAATCCTCCTCTCGAAAAATGGATGAAAGCCGATTATAGGGAACGCAACCGCATATCGGAAGTGAACCATTGCCTGTATGTCAGCAAACTTAGAATAATGCTGGTAATCGCGGCGGAGCTGGTAAAGGCAAACACGATCAAAATCTGATACCGTACTGCTTCAACAGGGTCGGCGCCGGCAATGATCATGCCTGTCATCATGCCGGGAAGCTGAACGAGACCAACGGTTTTCATGCCGTCGATGGTTGGAATCATGCTTGCTTTGACCGCCCGCTTCAGCACGTCCTGGAAAGCACGTCTGGGGGCAGCTCCAAGAGCGAGCAGCGTTTCGATTTCGCCTTTGGACGTCTCGACTTCGCGTTTCATCTGGTTCAAGAACAGTCCTGCAACCACCATCGCATTGCCGATGGTCATGCCGCTGAGCGGAATGATGTATTGCGGCGTCGGCTCCACGATGTGCAGGCCAAGCAGCAGTCCCATCATAAGCATTTCCGTCACGGCGAGCGAAATGGCAATATGCAGGCCGACCCGTCGCAGTCCTTTGCCGCGTTTGGCAGCATTGAACGAGGCGACCATAATCATGAAAGCGACGATGGCCACGATGAGGATCGGATGATCGGTATTGAATATGAATTGCAGCACATAACCGACAAGCAGCAGTTGAACGGCCGAACGAACCGTGCCCACGGCAATGTCGCGTTCGAGCCCGAGCTTTTGCCATACGGAGACGAGCATGGTAATCATGATAAACACAACCGTGAAGCTTAATGCAAAGATGGACATAAGTGCACCACTCCTTAATCTGCCTTCAGGGCGGAATCGGATTGTGAAAGGTATTGCCGGGCAGGCTCCGTTTCCGGCGCGGCAAAGAATCGGGTCGTGGTCTGGCGCTCCAGCAGCGTGTGATTGCCCATGAACCAGACGGTGTCGCTGAAGGAGCGGGCTTGTTCCTGGTCATGGGTGATCCATACCAGCGAAGTTCCTTCCTGCTTGCTCCACCTTGTGAGCTGAGCTTCCACGAGCTTTGCGTTGACCAGGTCCAGAGACGCCGTAACCTCGTCCAGCAAAAGGATTTCGGGACGCAGCAGCAAGGAGCGGATCAGCGCGACGCGCTGCTTTTCCCCGCCCGACAGATCACCGGCCCGCTTGTGCAGATCAAGCCCGGCAAGCCCCATGCCGGCCAGCAGCTCGACGGCGAGTTCTTTTTCATACGGTTTGCGATGCAGCAGATGCACGGTTTTCAAATTATCCTCCACGCTGCCTGCAAGCATTACCGGTTGCTGCGCGACATACGTCATGCGCATGCGCCAGTTTCGGGGATCGGAAGCGCGATAGGAGATGCCATTATACAGCATGTCGCCTTCGCTGGGCACGTCAAGCAGGCCGAGGATGCGAAGCAGCGTGCTTTTCCCTTGACCGGAAGCGCCCAGTACAGCGATCCGTTCGCCTTGATCGATCACGGCCTCTACGCTGCTGAACAGAAGGCGCTGCTCTTCGGTGCCGATCACTTTGGCCAATTGATGGATGGATACTAATGTAGACAAGCCGCATACGTCCTTTCCAACATGATGTTAATCATCTTAGCAAAAATGATGAGCAATGAAAATCGCCGTCCGTGGCGGTCCTCGGAAAGCAACTGCAACAAAAGGTTGTTTTTGGTAAGATAAAGGGGAGTCGTCTTCGACTTGTGCCATAAGGGGTGGAATCATAATGTTGAACATCCGTATTTCGACGATCCATGACAAGGAGGATATATCATGACAGACACGGCCGGACGAAATCAAGTAAATTGGGGCATTATGGGTACAGGCTGGATTGCTTCCCAATTTGCGAAAGATCTTGCCCATGCGGGAAATGCGGCAAAATATGCCGTGGCTTCGCGCTCGGAGGAAAGTGCAGCCCGATTTGCGGGAGAGCATGGATTTGAACGCAGTTATGGTTCGTACAACGAAATGCTGCAGGACCCGGAACTGGATATCGTTTATGTCGCGACGCCGCATCCGTTTCATAAAGAAAACGTGCTCGCCTGCCTGGAAGCCGGAAAAGCGGTGTTGTGCGAGAAGCCGTTCACGATGAATGCCCGCCAACTGGAGCAGCTGGTTGAAACGGCGCGGGAGAACAAGCTTTTTCTTATGGAAGGCATGTGGACCCGTTTCCTGCCGCCCGTTGTACAGGCTAAACAATGGATTGCCGAAGGGAAGATCGGCGAGGTACGCCTCGTAAAGGCTGATTTTGGTTTCCGGATCGGCTGGGAACCGGAGAGCAGGCTGCTTAATCCGGATTTGGGCGGAGGCGCTTTGCTGGACGCCGGCGTGTATCCGGTTTCATTTGCGTCGATGATTTTTGGAGAGCAGCCACAGAATGTGTGGAGCACGGCCCATATCGGCGAAACCGGCGTGGACGAGCAGTTCTCGGTGTTGTTGTCCTACCCGGGCGGGCGCTCGGCTTCGCTGAATGGCGCGGTGCGGCTCAACCTGAGCAATGAAGCGGTCATTTACGGTACCGAGGGTTACATTCGTTTGCCATTCTTCCTTGCAGGCAAAGAGGCCTATTTGCACCAGAACGGTCAGGACGAACCGAAAACGTTTAAAGATGATCGGACTTGCATCGGTTATGCTTTCGAGGCTGAGGAAGCCGGTCGCTGCATCTTGGAAGGGCGCACGGAGAGCACGGTCATCCCGCTGGAAGAATCGCTGGAAATCATGAAGCTGATGGATACCATTCGCGGTCAATGGGGATTACGTTATAAATTTGAGTAAATGTCGGGTGCGAAGTGCACGCAGACGGTAGTCATGAGTTTTGAAATGAGTGCTGGGGTTGCTCCATTTTTGAAGTGGACGCAGTTCCAGCACTTGTTTTATAAATCAGAGCTCTAGCGAACCTCAGACACCTTATTGGAGACAAAATGAGCAATTCGGACCCGAATTCCGGTAAATAGGGTGTCTAAAGTTCGTTAGAAATAATGTTGGCGAAATGCGGTCAAATAAGATGCGTCAGGTTTGTTAGAATATACAACGTTTATAGGAAAGGGCTGGAGTGACCACTTATGTCATTCCAGCCCCATTTTGTTTAATTGCGCAGCAGATTTAGATCAAATTCGGGAACAAGCCCTTCCTTCATGGCCCGCCCAAGCAGGGCAGTGATCGCGCCGTAACCGTCCTCGCCCAGGTTGGCGCTGAACTCGTTCACGTACAGGGCGATATGCTGGGCAGCGACGTCGGGGTCCATCTCCTGGGCGTGCTCCATGACGTATGCCTTGGATGCCTCCGGATTGGCCCAGGCATATTCGACGGAAGCACGAGCCCATCCGGCCAAGGCTTGCACATCCATGCCGCGGCGCGCAATGATGGCGCCGAGCGGAATCGGCAGGCCTGTATCGCTCTCCCACCAGCTGCCGAGGTCTGTCATCAGTTTCAGCCCGTACGTTGGATACGTGAAGCGGGCTTCGTGGATGACGAGGCCGGCATCGATCTGGCCGTCGCGGACTGCAGGCATGATCTGGTCGAACGGCATGACGACGATTTCGCCGACGCCGCCGGGAACATTCTGTGCCGCCCATAGCCGGAACAACAAGTAGGCCGTTGATTTTTCGCTCGGAACGGCAACGCGGCGTCCGGACAAGTAGGCCGGATCGGTTGTTCCGTTTGCGGTCAGCACGAGCGGTCCGCAGCCTCGGCCAAGCGCGCCTCCGGCAGGCAGCAGTGCATACTCGTTCAGCACGTATGGCAGCGCGGCGTAGGAAATTTTCAATACGTCCGGGCCGCCTGGATTGGCAGCCAGACCGTTGGTGATGTCGATGTCGGCATAGCGGACGTCCAGCTCGGGCGCGCCCGGAATCAGGCCATGCACCCAGGCATGGAAAATGAATGTGTCATTGGGACAAGGGGAAAAAGCGATCTTCATGATGTAAGTACCTCCCTGAGAATGGAACTGGCGGTTTGGAGCGCATCCAGGGCATCCTTGATGCGCCATGCGTCGCGGTCGCGCGGGCCGACCGCGTTGGAAATGCCGCGCAGCTCGAGCACGGGGATGCCGAACCGCGCGGCCGCCGTAGCCACGCCGAAGCCCTCCATGCCTTCGGCGGCGGCATCCGGCACGCGGCGCAGCAGCTCCGCGGCCATTTCGGCCGTCCCGGTCGCCGTGGATACGGTGACCGCGGTGCCGCCGCTGGCCGCGTGCCCCGCACGCTCCAGCGCCTGGCGCAGCCGGGCGGCGAGCGCAGCGTCCGCCGCCACCATGGACGAGCCGAATCCGAGCTCGTCCACGCTGAGGAAGCCGTCTGGCGTCTGCGAGCCCAGATCGGCTGCAACGATGGCGTCGGCTACCACGAGGGAGCCGACGGCGGCCCGGCCGGGAAAGCCCCCGCCGATGCCCGCGCTAACCACCAGCGCATAGGGCGCCGGTGGGTTAGCGGTTCCGGTCGGGCTGCCCGGTCCGGGCACTGCTGCCGCGGCCGGCGAAGCATAGGCCAGCGCAGCGGCAGTGCCCGCTGCGGCGGAGGCGGGGCCGACCCCCGCAGCGATCACTTCGAAGCGCGCGGCGGCGGTATCGCCCAGACCGCCCAGCACGGCATCCTTTTCCGCGTCGACGGCGGTGACGATTAATACGCGGGGCACGGAAGCGCCCGGTGCTTGAGCGGTTTGTCCTATATGAGTCGAAGCTTCATTTGACGAATTCATCGATGGTTCTCCCTTTTAGACTGAAATAGTCGTATTTGGACAGTACACGTCATGCCGGAGTGCATGTCCTCTACTCCATATTAACGGAATCCAAAAGCGGAGAACAACCTTGAAGCGTATGAAATTCCATGGAATTCTGCCAATCGCCGCAAATTGCGAACCTGGTCAAAGTAAAATGTTATGTTACTTTATTCATATTCAATCTTAAAAATAACGCGATTCCGATGAGAAGTCAAAAGTTAAGGTTGACATACTGTATGGAGTGTACTAATAATAATAGTACAGTTAATACACTTGAATCGTATCCATCCAATCCGGCCCTGAATTCGGCAGCAGCATTGGGTGTAGGTGTATTACCTATTTCAGAGAGGAGGTGCGGGATGTTCGAATTGGATGTGCGCAGCCGTAAGGCGATCTATGAACAGCTGGTCGATAAATTCAAAGAAATGATCGTATACGGCGTTCTCAAACCCGATGAGCAGCTTCCTTCCGTGCGCAGTCTGTCGACCGAACTGACGGTGAATCCGAATACGGTCCAGAAGGCTTACCGGGAGCTGGAACGCGAAGGTTTCATATACTCATTGCAGGGAAAAGGGAGCTTCGTATCATCGTCCGTGGAACATCCGAATACAGCCATGAGGGATGAAATCAGAGCGTCTTTGGTAAAACTGATCGCCGAAGCCAGCTATGCGGGCTTGACCAAGGCGGATATTGCGCTTCTATTCCAGGAGGCCATGGCCCGGATTGAAAAGGGGGAGCCGAATGATTGAACTGAATCAGGTCATCAAGGCATTCGAGCATGAGAAGGCCGTTGATGGCGTAACGATGCAGGTACATAAAGGATCGATCTACGGATTGCTCGGTTCCAACGGCGCAGGCAAAACATCCCTGCTTAAAATTCTGGCAGGCATTTATCGCCAGGATCACGGTACGGTCCGGATCGACGGCAGGGAGATTTATGAGAATCTGGACCTGAAGGATCGCGTCATCTTTATGGCGGATGCTCCCTATTTCTTTCCCCAGTCTTCGATTATGCAGATGGCTTCCTTCTACCGCAGCGCATATCCGCGTTGGAACGAGGAGCGCTTCGAACAGCTCGGCCATGTATTCAAACTGGACAGGAAACGCAAGCTGCACCGCATGTCCAAAGGCATGCGCCGCCAGGCCGCTGTCTGGCTCGGACTCAGCTGCATGCCTGACGTTCTCCTCATGGACGAACCGATCGACGGACTTGATCCGGTCATGCGGCAGCAGATCAAAAACCTGTTGTTCCAGGAAGCTGCGGAGCGTCAGGTGACCATACTGATTTCATCCCACAATTTGCGCGAAATCGAGGACTTGTGCGACCACGTCGCCATCATGCACAAAGGGCGCATCATCGTGGAACGCGACCTGGACGACCTCAAGGCCGACACGCACAAAATACAGGTGGCTTTCCGTGATCCCGCACATGCCGGTGCGCTTGACGGGCAGCTGGATATTTTGCACGAAGAGAAACGCGGCAGCGTCTCGCTGTTTATCGTCAAGGGGAATCGCGACGAAGTGACGGCCAGCTTTCGGGCGTTCGAGCCGTATCTGCTGGATGTGCTGCCGCTGACGCTGGAGGAAATATTCATTTACGAAATGGAGGATGCGGGGTATGACATTCAACCGATTGTACTTTAACCGGGGCATCCTGATCCAAAATTTCAGGCAGCACGGCTGGATCGGCATTTTATATCTGTTTGCGCTGCTGTTTGCGGTGCCGCTTCATATTGCCACGGAATACAGGGAGGTGCCGCAGGAGATCGCAAGCCTTTTCCTGGTCAATGGCGAGGCGCAGCTGTTATTTGCGATCACTTTTCCGGTTGTTGCCGGACTGTTTATTTTCCGGTATCTGCAATCCGGTGGACCGGCGGATCTGTTCCACAGCCTGCCTTTGCGCCGCGAGCATCTGCTTACGGTCAATCTGTTCAGCGGGTTCATCCTGCTTCTGGTGCCGATCTGGTTGACCGCGGGCATAACAGGGTGGGTGTGGGCCGCGCAGGCGGAACCGGCGTTTATTTTTGGCGCTGCAGAGATATGGATGTGGGGCCTGAGCATGACGATTTATACCCTGTTCATGTTCATGTTGACCGTAGCGATCGGCATGTGCATCGGGCAAACGGTCCTGCAAGGCCTTACGGTATATGCCATTTTGTTGCTGCCCGTCGTCGTTTGGGGCGTTTTCGAACTTCATTTGCAGCATTATCTGCTTGGTTTTCCGAGCGAAGCCATCGGACGTTACGCCGAAAAAATATCGCTTGTGACACGGGTGGCTTCGATCAGCAGCGTTCCCCCGTACACGATTGAACTGACGATATACGGAATTCTGACCGTTATATTCATTTTGCTCAGCTACGTGTTATATGCACGCAGGAAAGTTGAATCGGCTACGCAAGCTGTGACGTTCCGGATCGTGAAGCCGGTATTCCGTTTTGGGTTCATGTTCACGCTGGTGCTGATCGGTGGAGCTTACTTTGAAGTGATCTCTCCTGAGGGCTCATCCGGTTGGGGTATCATGGGATACGTTCTAGGCGGTATTGTCGGTTATATTGGAGCCGAAATGATCATTCGCAAAACCTGGTTGATTTGGGACACAAGGCTTCTGCCCCAATTTGCCGTTTACGGCATCGTGGCAGGACTGATTCTGTACGTGCCGGTCGCCGACTGGAACGGTTATGCTTCCAGAGTGCCTGAGCCTGAAAAGGTTCAGAGTGTCAAGCTTGGCGGGGATTATTACGTTTATGTAGACGGCGTGTATCTGAAAAGCGATGACAGCCACTTATACTCCGATAATCCGGAATATATTGGCGCCGTCCTGGCACTTCATGAAAAAATCGTTACGTCGGATCTTCCGCTGCCGGCCAACTCGTCGAGCATGGATCGTCTCCGTGATGAAACGGTGATGATCAATTACCAATTGGATAACGGCAAAACCATGCAACGCAAATACCAGATTCCCGAAGAGGAATTCAGGCAGGAATTGAAGGCGATCAAAGAGACCGACGAGTATAAACGCGTCGCGTATTCTACCGATTTGCTGGATGGGGACGTGCTAAGCATCGGTTTGAGTTCCAACGTCAGCGGAAACCGCAAGGCCTATATCAGTAATCCCGGACAGATCCGCGAATTCAAGGCCTTGTTGAAGCAGGATGTCCTGAATCAGACTTATGACGATCAGTTAACGCCATGGAGTCCGAAATTCAACGTCGAGATTTATGCACTGTCTGACGCTGCATCCATAAACCAGCAGGTACCCATGACGTATTATGAAATTAAGCCGAGTTACAAACAAACCATCGAATGGCTGAAGCAGCATGGGCAGTACGAACAACTTGAGGTATCCCCTGATGAAATTTCGTCCGCGCAATTTGTGAAAGAGGAGATCAACAGTCCGGGCAAGTTCAAATGGGTGTATGCAGAGGAAAACTTTATGAATGGAAGTCCCGATGGCAGCAAGCAGGTCGCGACCAATAACAAAAAGATCATCGGCGACTTGCTGGAGCGCCAGCGTTCGGCATTTTATACCGATCAGGACGTCGTCTACCACATCAAGCTGAACGTCGATCGGGGCGAGAGCATCTACATGATGCTCAAACAGGAAGATTTGACCAAGGAAATGAAAGAAATCTTGGCTGAGCAGTAACCCATGAAGGCTCCGGGAAGGGTTCTCCCGGTCATGGGCTGCTCCAACCAGGCTTGACTGCAAGAGTGGTATGGAATATATTAGAAAAAGATGATCGTGATTCGCCGCCAAACAAATATGAAGGCGAATCACGGCAATGAACGGCTTATGGGGAAGCACCCGTATGACACAGGTACTGATCACACACCTGTCATGCGGGTGTTTTTTTGTTGTTTAATACTGCCGATTCATTGCAGCTGGAGCAATTCATGCTCCCATTTCAATACTTCTATCGGGGAGGACGAGAGCTAATGGAAACGTTGAACGGAAATGCACGTACGGCTGTATCGAATCATCGCTCAATCAAGGGCAAGGAGGCGGGTAAACCGCGTGTTCGCCGCATGATTACCGTCTGCGCGGCATGGTTTGTGCTGTTTGGCCTGACGATGTTCGTTTGGCCGCCCACCGGTGCCGAGGCTTCGGGGCTTGAGCTGAGCCCGACCTATCAGAAAGCGTGGGACAAAGTGCTTGGGCAAGCGGATGCAAAGACGAGCTCCGCCTTGAAAGAAGCATACGGGCATGCGGGAATGTGGGTAGCCCGGAAACAGGCATGGGAGCAGAAAATCAAGGTGCTCCATGCCGCCAATGCAGCCGAGGCGGATCGGTTGCGTTTGGCAATCCGACAGACGGATGCAGCCAAACTGGAAGCACTTATCAGCGAGGTGAAGCAAGCAGAAGCGCGTTACGCCCCGATGTTCAAGCTGTATGAAACGCTTAACAAACAGCTTAAGGCAGCCCGTGCGGCAAAGAACAAGGAGTGGACCGCTGCCATCCGGACACAGGTGGAGAGCATGAAACCGGTCGTGCAGCTGGCAAGACAGGACATTCGTGGGAAGAAACAAAAACTGGCTGATGCACGCAAACAAAAAAATGCAAAAATGAAACAGCTGCGAAGCGGGCTTGCGAGCGCCGACACCGTCAAAAAACAGATTCAAACGGCCAAACGGCAGGCAAGCTCTTCCAAGGAACGGTACTCCAGCACCCTGCAGAGGTTGAAGCAGACGATGAAGACAGGACAGGCTGCCCGAACATTAACCGATGCCAAATCATTGGCCACCGCCGCTGAGAATTGGTCGGGCTCGCAACAGCGGATTCATGAACTGGAGCTGAAGGTGACGGCCGTTTACCAGAAGGTAAAACAGCAGTTAAGTTCTTGAACGATACGCTGCAGAAGGCGAAGCGAAGAAGAACAGATGTGACCGCGGAAACCTAAGGGGCTGCCTGCGCGTAAACAACTTTGAATGTTAAGGAACGCTTCAAGGAATGAATTGGGGTGAAGCTTTTGCAGTCAAAGTTGAAATCGAGTCCACGGGATCGGCCTATGTTTGCAAGGAAAATGCTTTGGCTTCCGGCATTGGTTTTGGCATTGTTCGCCTTGGGACTCTGGGCTATGGGACACATCACACCGAAGGTAAATGTTTTGTTGATGAAGTCTGTTATGCGCCTTGCCTCGCCTGACCATGGATTGGATGAACGCTTCATGAAAGGAGCGGGTGTTTCACGCTTGCAAGATGTCGTTTATGGGCAAGAGCATGACAATAGCACGCTCGACGTGTATTATCCAACCGAGGCGAAGAAGCGGCTGCCCATCGTTGTATGGATCCATGGCGGCGGCTGGGTTATGGGGGATAAAGGACAGATTGCCCATTATGCAGCGGAACTGGCGAAGCGGGGTCACGTCGTCGTCAGCATGAATTACGCACTGGCGCCCCAAAAAAAATATCCCTCGCCTGTCATGCAGGCCAATCAGGCGCTTGCTTACGTGAAGGAGCATGCAGCCGAGTTTCGCGGCGATGCATCCAAACTGTTCTTGGCCGGCAATTCTGCGGGTGCGCAGATCGCCAGCCAGATGGCAGCCGTGATCACGAACCCGTCCTTGGCCAGGTTGATGGATATTCATCCCGCCGTTGATGCGGAACAATTAAGAGGGGTGCTTCTGTACTGCGGTCCGTACAATCTGAGCACGGTCGGCAAAACCGGATTCCCGTTCATGCGCACGTTCCTGTGGTCGTATACGGGTATGAAGGATTACGAGGAATATCCGCGCTTGAACGAGATGTCTGCGGTATTGCAGGTTACGAAGGATTTTCCGCCTGCATTTATTACATCGGGGAATAAGGACCCTTTGACGGTTCAGTCGGTCGAGCTTGCCCAAGTGTTGAAACGGCTGGAAGTGGAGACCGAAACGCTCTTTTTTTCGGCTTCAACGGCCAAGCTGGGCCATGACTATCAATTTGCGCTGGACACGGCCAGCGGCAAACAGGCATTGCACGCCGCAGCGCGGTTTATCGAGAAACATAGCCAATGAATGCGCGATGCCTTCGTATAACGTGGGAAACCCGCCATTTTCCGGTATGGAGATGGCGGGTTTCCCATTCTGAGTCCACTTACTTCGAGGATTCCAGTCGACGTATAAGTGCATGAAGCCTGCGCATCGCTTCTTCCACCGTGGAACGCGGACAGGCCACGTTCATCCGCATGAATCCGTCCCCCTCGGAACCGAAGGCAGTCCCGCTATTAAAGGCAAGTCCTGCCTCATTCAACAACAGGTCAACAAGCTGCTCCTGGGGAATGCCCAAGGCACGAAAATCGAGCCACAGCAGGTAGGTTGCTTCCGGGAGATGAACCCCCACCTGCGGCAAATGCTCGGAGACATATTGCTGCACAAACTCCATGTTTCCTTGGACATACATGAGGCAGTCGTCCAGCCAGTCTTCGGCACCGTTATATGCCGCTTCCGTGGCGACGGCGCCAAAGGTGCTGATGCTTGATAGCCCCATCGTTTGCACGCCTTGGCTGAATATCTCGCGAAGCTTGGCATTCGGAATAATGATGTTGGAGGTGCTAAGCCCCGGAATGTTGAACGTTTTGCTTGGGGCTGTGCAAATGATGCTTCGCTCGGCGATCTCGGCCGAAACCAGCGAAAGCGGAGTATGCGTTCCGCGTTGGTGCACAAGGTCGGCATGGATTTCGTCCGAAACGATGAGCACGTTGTATTGCAGGCATAGCTCGGACAGTTTTTCCAATTCCTCCCGTGTCCAAACCCGTCCAACCGGGTTATGCGGGCTGCACAGAATTAGCATTTTGACACGTCCGGTTTGCAGGCAGGATTCCAGTTGCTCCAGATCCATGGAATAATGGCCGTTTTCCAGTTTTAACGGGTTGGTCATCAGTTCCCGGTCCTGGCCGCGCACTACCTGGTAAAATGGCGCGTATACCGGGGTTTGGATAACGACGGCATCTCCCGGTTTGGTGAAACGCTGCACCGCAATGCTCAAGGCCGGCACAATTCCCGGCGTAAACACGATCCACTCGTCCTGAATGTGCCAGCCGTGACGTCGCTGCATCCAGCCCCGAACAGCCTCGTGATATTCACGGGTCCGCACAGTGTAACCATAGACACCGTGCTGCACGCGGCGTTGGAGTGCCTGTACGACAGATGGCGGCGCAGCGAAATCCATGTCTGCGACCCACATCGGCAGCGCGTCCGCGACGCCGAATATTTCCTCCAGCGCATCCCATTTTTCCGAACCGGAGGCAAGCCGATTAATCGGTTCGTCAAATGTATTCTTTTTCAATGGAAAATCCCCCTTCAGATCCGTTCTTGCGACACTAATCGACAGACTATTATCTGATAAATTCATCGATTGCGCAACCGTCTCCCATAGGTTTAGGTCATTCCTGTATCTGCAAAATCGAGGGGATTTATTCGCTTGTGCGGCATTACAGGGCGCCAAAAAAACAACCACCGCAAGGCATCCTCCGAAATATAGGAGATCAGCCGTGGTGGTTGTTCATCTTGCCGATATTTTATAAATGCTCGTTAAACCAGCCGACGATGTGTTCCAGCCGCCGCACTCTCAGGTACGGATTGCCGCCGCGGGACAGTTCGTGATTCGCGCCGGGAAAGCGGACCAAACGCGTCTTTTGCCCGCGTCGCTTCAAGGCGATGAATAACTGCTCTGCCTGTTCGATCGGGCAGCGGAGGTCTTGCTCTCCGTGCAAAATCAGCAGCGGCGTTTGGATCTGTCCCACATAAGCAAGAGGGGAGTGCTTCCACAGCTTTTCCGTATCTTCCCAAGCGTTGCCGCCAATCTGGTCTTCCGTGAAATAGTATCCGATATCGCTGACTCCGTAGAAGGAGAGCCAATTGGAGATGGAGCGCTGCGTAACTGCGGCCTTGAAGCGGTTCGTATGCCCAACGATCCAGTTGGTCATGAAGCCGCCGTAACTGCCTCCCGTTACGCCCAATCGGGATTCGTCGATGTACGGGTATGCGGATAAAGCGTAGTCCAAAGCTTCCATCAAGTCGCGATAATCCCCGCCTCCGTAATCCCCGCGGCATGCGTTAACGGACTGCTGCCCATAGCCCAAACCGCCACGAGGGTTAAGGTAGACGACGGCATAACCTTGCGCGGCGAGCATTTGGAATTCATGCATAAACGTGAAGCCGTACATCATGTGCGGACCCCCGTGGATCTCCAAAATGGTTGGCACTTTGACGTCCTTGGTCGTATGTGCGGGTTTCATGATCCATCCCTGCAAACGCAGTCCGTCCGAAGCATCGAACCAAAACGTTTCAGGAGTGCAGACACCGATTTCTTTCCCCAATTGCGGGTTGCTGCAAGTCAGTTGCACAGGCTCCTGTTCCGATGCTTTGCTGTGTTCGTACAGATAAATATCACCCGGATTCAGGACATCGGCTTGAGCGGCAATGATCGATCCGTCAGGCAATTCCGCGAACTGATAAATTTCCTTTTCCGCAGGCAGCAGGTATTCCCCCTGACGTCCATCCAGCGGGAATCGGGCAACGCGTACGCTGCCATGAACGGTGGCCAGGCACAAAATCGTTGAGCCATCCCGTGTATATACCGGTCCGGTCGTGGTAAGTGTTGATCGCATGTCGCCAACGATGGCATGACCGAGCTGAACATCCCAATCCTTGCTCACACAGCGAAGTTCCCCACCTGAAGCAGGAAGGACATATAACTTGGTGAGCGTGGCATTGCCATAAGAACGGTCGCTGGCAAACAGCGCGATGGACCCTGAATCCGGCGCAAAGGCCAAACGGCTGAATTGATAGCCCTCCGGCGTCAGTTGCTGGACATCCGAACCGTCCGGACGGGCAAGGTAAACATGGTTAGTCATTGAAAAGTCGTTGTTGTCCTCGCCCGCCTTTGGCATTTGGGTGATCCAGGCGATGCTGGACCCGTCGGGTGACCATGCATAGTCAGCCACATCGAAATGGCCGGAAGTGACCTGCCGGGATTCGCCTCCGTCTACAGGTATAACAAAGAGGTGAGCTCGCTGCCCATTCCACAACCCGCTGGCATCGGATTTCATCCGGATTCGATCCACTACGAGTTCCCGCAGCGGTTTGTCCGGTTCATCCGCATCCTCTCCGGCTCCCGTATCCGGTTTTACGGATGATTTCACGAGCAAGGAGGAACCGTCGGGCGACCAGCACAGGGAGCTGACACCCTGTTCAAGGTGCGTGACCCGAATCGCCTCTCCGCCATCGGCAGCAATCAGCCACGCTTGGGTTTTGCCTTCATGTTCCCGCAGAAAGGCCAGCCGTGTTCCATCCGGCGACCAGGCAGGCGAGTGATCACGCGTACCTGAGGTGAATGGCCTCTCCTTGAGCCCATCCAGTTCCAAAAGCATCAAGCGGGATACATAGCCATCCTGCTGCTCATTGACCCTGCGGCTAACGTAGACAAGTCGAGTGCCATCGGGAGAGGGGATTGGGTCATGGACCCATGTAATCTGATATAGATCCTCCGGCGTAATGCCACGCTGTTCGCTCAATGTGTCTCCTCCTGCCATTGTTTTATTTTCCTGACCTTTCCATTTATCATAAATCAATGCGCCGACCTGGACAACACTTTAAAATCAAGTAAAGTTTGCGGAAAAGGAATTGCTCACGGGGTGCCGAATCCTAGAAGATATGGCTTGAATGCGGTTGATTTCGATGAAATCCCGCCATGGCGCTGGAAAAGCGTAAAGGGTCATCATTCAATCCAATCGTCCAATATCGCTCTGAACAGGCGGGAAAAGGAGGAAGACACATGACCAGAAACAAAGCAGAAGCACGAACGGTGCGGCTTCCCGATGGAACGGAATTGCCAGCCATCGGGCAAGGCACTTGGTATATGGGCGAAAGCAGCCATCAACGTGATGATGAGGTGAGAGCGCTGCAGAGCGGACTGGCGCTGGGCATGACGCTGATCGATACGGCGGAGATGTATGCCGACGGTAGAGCGGAAGAAGTGACGGGCGAGGCTATAAAGGGCCGTCGGGACGAAGCATTTATCGTTTCGAAAGTGTATCCCCATCATGCCGGTCGCAAGCACATGCAGACCGCCTGCGAGAACAGCCTGAAACGGTTGAACACGGATCGGATCGACTTGTATTTGCTGCATTGGCGCGGTCATATACCGCTGGAAGAGACGGTGCAGGAATTGGAGCGGCTGAAGAAGTCCGGCAAAATTTTGCGTTGGGGCGTCTCCAATCTGGATACGGAAGACATGGAAGAATTATGGGGCATACACGGCGGAGAACAGTGCGCTGCCAATCAGGTGCTGTACCATGCCGCTTCGCGCGGGATCGAGCATGATTTGCTGCCGTGGCAGCGGGAGCGCCTCATCCCCGTAATGGCTTACTGTCCTCTTGCCCAAGGGGGACGATTGCGCCGGGATCTGTTGGAGCACCCGGTCATTCGGGATATCGCCTCGGCCCGATCGGTGCGACCGGCCCAGATTGCGCTATCCTGGGTTATACGAGACGGTGACGTGCTAGCTATTCCGAAAGCGGTGCAGCCGGACCATGTGGCAGACAATGCCGCCGCGATGGACATCGTCCTGACGGCTGAAGAATTGGAACGGATCAACGAGGCTTTCCCCGCACCGGGGCGCAAAGTCCCGCTGGATATGGTCTAGTTCTTTTTTTGAACATCAATGGAACAGGAAATGATTGAAGGGCAGATGTATGCATCTGCTCTTTTTTCATGGGTGCGAACTGCTTTTTATTGAAAATTAGAAAATGGGCTTTACAGTAATAGAATACCAGTGTACTATGTAACTAACACACCGTTACAGAAAGGAGAGACACGATATGGCTATGGAATTTGACAATAACTTGCCGATTTATTTGCAGATTATGCAGCATATCAAAAAACAAATCGTGACCGGAAAACTCAAGGCCGGCGACAAGATTCCTTCGGTTCGCGAGCTTGCGGCGGAATTGCAGATTAATCCCAATACCGTGCAGCGCACGTTCCAGGAGCTTGAGCGGGAAGAAGTGGTGGAAACCAGGCGCGGACTGGGCAGATACGTGACTAGCGAGGAGGCGAAAATCATGACGATCAAAAAAGAGATGGCCGGCGAACTGTTGGAGCGGTTCCTGACCGGCATGCAGGAGCTTGGCATCGAAGATCGGGATATTGTGGCCATTGTGGCGGACGCCGTTGCCGAAGGGCAGCAGGGAAAGGGAGGAACTGGACATGAGCAGCATTCTTGAACTAAGCAATGTCAGCAAAAACTATGGCAGCAAAAGGGCGCTTCGCGATGTTTCGCTGCGCATTGAACCCGGCAAGATCGTCGGTTTGTTGGGCAGCAATGGCAGCGGCAAAAGTACGCTGATGAAGCTGGCTGCAGGTCTGCTGCATCCGAGCAGCGGAACGATTGAGATCAACGGCAGGCCCGTTGGACTGGAAACGAAAACCTTGGTGTCGTTTATGCCGGATCGGCCCTTGACCGAAAGCTGGATGAAGGTGCGTGATGCCGTGGCTTATTTCCGGGATTTCTTTCCGGATTTTGATGAAGCAAAGGCCCGTGAAATGCTTGCTTTCATGAAGCTTGATGCCGGGGAACGGGTACGCAATCTGTCCAAAGGCATGAATGAACGCCTGCAGCTGACCTTGGCGCTTTCCCGAAAAGCACATCTTTACTTGCTCGATGAGCCGATCGCAGGCGTGGACCCGGTGGCCCGTGGCAAAATACTGGATGCCATCGTCAAGTTCTACGACGAAGATAGCAGTCTGATCATATCAACGCACCTTGTCAGTGATATCGAACGGATCTTCGATGAGGTTGTATTTATACGTGAAGGCGAAATGTTAATGAAGGAAGAGGTGGAGACACTTCGTCTCCAGCACGGGAAAAGCGTGGATGACATGTTCAAGGAGGTATATGCGGAATGATGACATTGCTGAAATACGATTTTAGAAAAAACCTCAACAGGTTGCTTGCCTCGCTCGTGGTATTAGCCGCGATTCAGGTTGCCATGGCGCTTTTCTTCCCTGCGCAGCAGGAGATTTTGGCGGTATTCAGTTATGTTGGCGTGGGCGTAGCCATCTTCATCAAAGTCATCCGCACCTATCTGTCCAACCTGAGATCGTACAGTCGAAGGCTTGTACCGGTACATGGATTGTCCCACGTCCTGTCACCGTTGTTGTTCGGCACGATATGCGGACTGGTTTTGCTTGGTTTGGCCGCTATTCATTTCTATATTTATAAAGCAGCGCACGGTACGCCAGGCCTCGGCTACTTTATTGAAATGATGGGATTTGGGCCTTCGAAGGTGGCCGCGATTATCCTTTTTGCTTGGTGGGTCGCGATGTTCATGGCCATTACGATTTTCCTGTCGATTTCCATTGCAGGGGCGTTCCGCTGGAAAACCGGCCCTTGGATCGGCATTCTTGCGTTTTTCGTGTTAACCAACGTGGTTTCGTGGCTGGATAACATCATTTTCTCGGGACGGATCAATCCGATGGATGTTTTCGTTGTAACGGAAAGCAGCAGCGAAATTTCCATTGTCTCCACGAATTTTGGCTGGGATTCGATGGTGTGGGGCCATATCGTCTTTGAAGTGGCGTTGGCTGCCATCTTTGTGGGTGTGACGGTTTATCTTAACCATCGGAGGGTGGAAGCCTGAGTGAATGAAACCATTCCCCCTCTTATACGTAAAAAATGATATATTGTCTTTTTTGGCAGAAATGTTAATTTTGTCACATAAGGAGGGGGATCATGGAACTTTACTTCAGGGATAACTTCTTCAATGCCGGTTATACGGAGATCATGAATCATGCACAGGAACAGGCCGGTTATCTGGATCTGAAAAGCGCATGGGGTTCATCGCTGGATGTTTACGACCGATCCGGCCTGGCGTGCAGCGGGAAATTCCGCATGCTCAGCAACCGATGGGAGATTGACGGAGCGGATGGGTACCCGCTCGGCGTGTTGAGGGCCAGATTCAGTTTCTTCAGCAAAAAGTACGAATACGATGCCGGGCAGCGCGGCATATATGACGTGAATGCGCCTGCGTTTTCCCAGGATTACGAGATCGCGGGCACGGATGGAAGCGTGGTTGCGCGCTTTCAGCGAACGAGTGGATGGTTCAGTTCGGGCGCTTTTATGCTAAGCAATACATCCGATCAGCTCGATAGCTATGAATTGGTCGCCGTGGTCATGGGCGTACATGCTATCAACAAAAGACGTAACTCGGCCGCATCCAGCAGTAGTACGTAGCATCATAGCGTATTTACGGAGCGGCCATGAAGAAAAGCCCTGGCAACGAGCAGGGCTTTTTGGCATGTTTTCCGTTCGGTATGGAGAGCGGGCTGAGCCTTCCCAAGGATATGCTAAACGCTGCCGCTGATTTCCTTTTTTTCAATGGAGCTGTTGTTCATGCCCCTGGATTTCCTATCCTTTTCATTGCCGATCTCCTCCATGTCACTTTCGGCATACCGAGCCAATACTTTGGCTGCCGTTTCGGACATGCGTCCACGTAAGACCTCATCCTCGATGATGCGTACGCGTTTGCCCAGAAAGCGCATTTTGGATAGGACATAATCGATTTCGCCGCGAGGCACGCTAAGCTCAATCCGATAAGTTTGTGTAGGCTCATCGTACGTGACTTGTTTCTCGAAGCAGGAGAAGGCGTACAGAATACGCGACAATTCGGGGTTGTATTCAGGCAGCACTTCAATGGTGATGCTTGTTTTTCGGCGGTCAGTCAACAGGGCAATCTGCCTGTTGTAGCGGCCGATATCTTCAGGCTTCAACTCCACGGGCTCTATGGCCACGATGCTGTGCAGTTTGGTAGCCATCAGTTTGCGATAACGCGGAGCGTACCACAGGACATACCATTCCTTTTTGACCATGGAATATTCGAGGCGATACGGGTATCCCAGCTGATCATGGCTGACGCGCCCGTGACGCACCCGGCCTGTCAGCCGGAAGCCCTGCCGCTTCAGCAGCATCTCGCGCAGCGGTTTCAACAGCGGATGATGGACGCTGGCTTCCTCGCTTTTTGCTTTTTCGGTCAAATACTCGCCAAGCTGCATGTCTTGCTCCCCGTCCAGCATGTGCACCAGCTTCTCGCGTGTCTGCGGGGTCAGAGCGCCTTGCGCCGACGGGTGATCCAGCATCATGCGAAGCCAGGCGCGTTCCTGCGCCGTCCAGGTAAACAGTCCGGTTTCATTCAGCTTCGTCATCATCTGGTAATTGAACATTTTCTCGAACAGGTTCATAATACGCCGCAATCTCCTTCCATTCCTGGATCATTTCCTGCCGCAGCCTGCGCGGTTCCAACACTTCGCAGCTGGAACCGAAGCTGCGCAGCCATGGCTTGATTTCCGTTGTGCCGTTGACCTGGATTTCGTAGAGGAAAGATTCGTCCGTTTCCGGCGTGATCGTTCCCCATTGTCCTTGCAGCCGAACGCGATCCAGTATGAAATTGCGTTCATTGTGCAAAGGATGGAAGAAACGTACCTTTACCGTCACCGGTTGGCCCGTGTCCACAAGCCAGCTATAGCGGCTAAGTTCTGCCCATTCCTGCTTCAGCCGACTCATGTATTTTTCCTCGATGTCATCCTGTTCCTCCAGTTGGGTAATGCCTTCCATCCGGAATTTGACGAATCTGCGTCTTCCCTGATAGCCGATGACATACCATCGTCCGTACTGGTGGTCGTATACAATCTCCAGCGGGATGATGCGATTGAGCCGCCCGCCCGATTCGCGCTCGAACAACGGATTTGTATTCTGCGAGCTGTAACTGGACGGTTTTTTGGGCGAGTAGTATATGAACTGTACCCTTTTGCGCTCCCGGATGGCAGCAAGGAGAGGATACAAATGGGCTTCGTCGAGAATGCGCGAGTAATAATGATACTTGTAAATGAACGGGTCCATCGCTTCTTCTTGCGGATAACTCGCGGCAATGGCCTTTTTGAGACTGTCGCGCAGCAGGTAGCCCTGTACCGACGGAACCTGAGTATTCGCCATAATATCCACAAAATCGTACAGCTCCAGTTGTTCCTCTGCCGTCAGTTCCGTCAGCGCGTCCTGTTCCAGCTTGTAGCGATATGGCCTGCCGCCGGGCTGCTTGCGAATGACCCCGACTTCTTCCAGGTATTTCAGGTCGGAACGGATCGTTTTTTCGTCGGGCAGCGCCATGTCTTCAGGCATTCCCTCGCAGCAAGCATCCAGCAGCTCCATGGCAGTAAGCGGTTCATCCTGAAGGGCATGCAAAATAACGGATAAGCGCTGTACCTCGGTTTCTTTCATCGATTTGGCCCGGTACAGAAACAGCAACAGAGGCTCTGCGGAATCCCCGTATTGGAACCGGATGAGGTCTGCTATTTCGACTCCTTGTTCAGGCGCGCTTTGCTGCTCTGCGACGGTTTGCACGATTTCCTTTAAACGGCGGGTCGTTTTGTCGAACGTATGTATAGATATGCCAAGTCTCTCTGCGTATTGCTTGCGGCTGTAAGCCCCGCTTGTCAGCGAGAGCATGCGAAGAAACTGGATTTCCTTGTCAAAGCTTTCTTTGGCCATGCGTTTCACTCCCCAATGGCTGATGTCGGGTGGGGCCGACCCGAATGCCCGACGTTGCCTGTTTGCTGCTGTTGTCAGATGTGTATCCTCTATTGTAACAGGGTTCCCGGCATGTTTCATGAAGGAGTGCCCATATTGGAAATATTGAAACTGCATTAATCAATCACACTAGGCCACTACGAGTGCAGTACCATCTTCCGATCGCTGTTATCCCCAGATTTTTTTGAATCCCCCTTTTCTAAGGGAAAAATCCGGTGATAAAGGCGAACGCTTCGCTTCTTCAGATTGGTTCTGCCTCTTCGTTAACGTGTGTATGTTTTTACAGTTTATATAGATGCATTTAACGGACATCTCGCCATACTTTCGCCATGTTCCCTCACGCGCACGCGAGGCATAATGAAGAGGAAGAGCCAGTGAACGATGAACCATTGAAGCACGAACCATTGAAGCACGAACCATGGTGCGGAAGGAGTTGAACAAGATGAACATGAACATTCAAGAAGAGATGAAACACACGATACGGCAGGAACTGGAGCGAATCGAACGGGACGAGCAGGTGAAAATCATCTATGCTTGCGAATCAGGCAGTCGTGCATGGGGTTTTCCCTCGCAGGACAGCGACTACGATGTGCGTTTCTTATACGTCAGGCCTTTGGAATGGTATCTCTCTATCGAAGAACAGAGGGATGTGATCGAAGTTCCGATCAGCGATCAGCTCGACATCAATGGCTGGGATTTGCGCAAAGCGTTGAAACTGTTCCGCAAGTCAAACCCGCCGCTGCTGGAATGGCTGCAATCCCCGATCCAATACGATGAACGGTATAGCGTAGCCGAACGTATTCGTGGGTTGTCGCCGCTTACCTTTTCGCCAAAGTCATGCATGTACCATTACCTGAACATGGCCAAAGGGAATTTTCGCGATTACTTGCAGGGCGAACGCGTCAAGATCAAAAAGTATTTTTACGTGCTGCGGCCATTGCTGGCCTGCGGTTGGATCGAACGCCACAATACGATGCCGCCGATGGAATTTGGGCAGCTCGTAGATGAGTTAATTCCGGCAGACACGCTTTTATACTCCGAAATTACAGAGTTGTTGCGGCGAAAGAAATCCGGCGACGAGCTTGATCTGGAACCCCAGCTGCCGGCCATTCACGCTTTTCTGAAGGAACGGATCGTGTGGTATGAACAGCGTGCAGCCGCCATGGCCCATGAAACGGTCGTCGATGTTGCCAAGCTGGATCGTATTTTCCGTGCCGCGCTGGATGAGGTATGGGCAGCATCGGAGTAAATTCGAGCGGTACATCAATGAATTGCAAGGAGGCGAATTTGAATGCATCTCATGATCAGGGCTAGCGGAGACGGCGCGGGTGCCGTTTCGCATTTGCTCGCCAAACATCCGCAGAACGTCTATGATCGGACGGACAAAGGCGTTCGCGTCAGAATGGTGTATACCAGGGACGAAGAGAACGATACAGAAGTGTTGATTCATGCCGAGCCGGACCCGGTGGATTTGGTTAAAGGCACGCCGGAAGGCTACGATATCACGCAATATATCAATGACCGGGAGTTTGTGACGAGCAGCTTGTTTTGCTCCTACATTCGCTCTGCACTCGGAACTGCATTAAACGGCAAACCGAAGGAGCCTTATCTGCAGTGGGTGGAGCATCCGTTTGACCTGGAGCTGACCTTTGGCCCGGTTGCCTCGGATCTGCCGGATAACGTGGTGGAAGGCTTATTTTCTCATGTCGGGTATGAGGTGTCCGTGGAGCGCGGCGAGTTATCCTATGCGTTCGAGTTGAAAAAAAGAAGCACGGTGCGCCGCATTTCCCTGCGCGGGAAAGCGACGGTACAGAATGCCCTGCGCCAGTTGTTCGTACTGATTCCGGTGTTGGACGATTACAAGCACTATTTCATCGGAGAGGACGAAATCGATAAGCTGAGACGATACGGCAGCGGGTGGTTGGACGAACATCCGTTGAAGGAACTGATCGTGCGCCGCACGTTGAGGTTCTCCGATCTGATCCGGCAGTATGAACGAGTTGCCGGGCCAATTTCGGCAGTGCGTGCAGTAGAGCAGAAGGAGGAAGGCCCAGACATGGAAAGCCCGGACATGGAATCGCCCCAAGAGCGGCCCGTTCGCTTGAATGAGCTGCGCTACCGGACGATTGTCGATATGGTGGCCGAGCTTCCGGCACGCAAGCGCATCGTGGACATGGGTGCCGGGGAAGGCAAGCTGTCTGCGCGGCTGGCCTATATGGCCGGCGTGGAATCCATTCTGGCCGTAGAACCTTCCGGACAGTCCCGCCTGCGAGCCATGGAACGCTTTGCGAAACTGGAGGAGCGCAGGGATGTCGTCGCTTTGCCGGAGGCCGTGATTGGATCCCTGTTTTATTTTGACGAACAACTGCAAGACCAGGACGTCATGATATTGTGTGAAGTCATCGAGCATGTCGAGGAGTATCGCCTTAGCGGCATCATGGAGATGCTCTTGCATGATTACCGGCCTAAAGCGCTTATCGTAACAACGCCGAATCGAGAGTATAACGCTGTCTACGAAATGGAGCAGGAGAGCATGCGTCATCACGATCACCGATTCGAGTGGAGCCGAGCTGAGCTGGCCGAACGCTGCAAGGCATGGACACGAAATAGCGGCTACACCTACGACATCCGGGGAATCGGGGAAGAAGCAGCCGGTTTCGGGCAACCGACACAGTTGGTGATCTTCACGCAAGGAAAGGAGCGGAACGCATGAAAGAGGATCGGAACACACATGTCCTGAAGAAGGAAAGAGGGACAGGCAAAGATACAAACAAGGATCAAGCTGACGCAAAATCAGTGGATAGGGCACATCACCGCGTGGTTCGCATGCCGCATGCGGGCATCGTCGTGCTGGTCGGGCCATCGGGCAGCGGCAAGACGACGCTGCTGCGGCGGCTCGTTGCCGAAGGTGCCCTTCTGTCTACCGAGGCGGTATCTTCCGACCAGTTCCGCATGCTGATCGGAGACGACGAATACGTGGATTGGCGGAACCGTCCGCGCAGTGAAGCCGACGTCATTTACGCGGAATATCAGCAGGTATCGGCGAAGGCGTTTGAAGCACTGGAGTCGCTTGTCGGCATGCGGTGCCGTTTGAACAAGCTGACGTGGATCGATGCCACGCATCTGTATCCGGAGGACCGTCAACGCTTGGTGGATATTGCCCGCAAGGCGCATGTGCCGGTTATTGCCGTTGTGCTGGACATTCCGGAACAGGAATTGCTGGCGCGTGATGCCGGAAGGGAACATCCGCGCGGACGCCAACGGGTCAAGCAGCAGGTGCAGCAATTCAAACGCACGCAGCGCGGAGTTCGCGAAGACGGATTTGATGCGGTGTATGTCTTGAAGCAGCCGGACGATATTGCGTTTGTCCGGGGAGAGAACCCGTTGATGATCGACATCGGCACAGGAATCGATATCATTGGCGACATCCACGGCTGTTACGACGAAATGATGGAGCTGATCGAAAAGCTCGGTTATGTAAATCGCGACGGGGATGGGCTGTTTCGTCATCCGGAAGGCCGCAAGCTGGTCTCGGTAGGCGATGTTACGAGTCGTGGACCGAAGTCTCTCCCAAGCCTAATGTTTTGGCACCAACATTGTGCCGCAGGACTTGCTTACATGGTGGACAGCAACCATGGCTGGAAGATCGCGCGTTATCTGGATGGGCGCAACGTCACGCTTGGCCATGGCGACGAATTGGTCGAGCAGGAATTGCGCCGGTTTGAAGAAGAGCGCGGCGAAGAAGCGGCTCGCCAATTCAAAGACGCATTGAAGCATTTTTTGCAGGAGGCTCCCTCGCATCTCGTATTCACTCGAAACGGCATCAGGCAAGTGGTTGTTGCCCACGCAGGCATTCGGGATCACTTTATCGGCAAACAGTCGGCGCGCATCCAGGATTACTGCCGGTACGGCGACGTGGAGGGTACGGACGCTGCGGGTCGGCCGATGCGCAAGGATTGGTACGTGGACCACAAATCCGGCGAGTGCATCGTGTGGGGTCATGATCCGAGGCCTTACCCCACCATCGTGAACGATACGGTGAACATCGATCAGGGCGTGGTATTCGGCGGCATGCTGACCGCATGGAGGATGCCTGAGCGGCAAGCCGTTAGCGTTCCCGCGCGGCAGGATTACGCGGGGGACCCGGACAGCCCGCTGCGGCGCTGGGAACGGCGGCGGTTCGCCGCGCCGAATCTGCGCAAGTTCACGGAAGGCTTCGCGGTTCAGACGGGCTCGCGGATGAATGTCTCCATTAACGGGGAGCAGGCGAGAGCCGCGATCGATACGTTCTCGCATTTTACCGTACCGCTCGAAGAATTGGTGTATGTGCCGCCTACGATGAGCCCGCCGCCCGGAACCTGCTCCGTCGATGGGTATCTGGAGCATCCACGCGACGCATTTCAGTATTACCGGGCACAGGGAGTGACCCGCATGGTAGCCGAGAAAAAACATATGGGCAGCCGGGCAGTGCTCCTTCTATTCCGCGATGAAGCGGCAGGGCTGCAATGGGTAGGAAGGCCGATGCTGGGCAATATCGTGACGCGGTCAGGCAGATCCTTCTTCGACCCGGAGACGGAACGCCAGGTGCTGTCCCGATTGCACGCGGATCTTCGGGCGAACGGTTACTTTGAACGGCACTCCACCGAGTTTGTGCTGCTGGACGCCGAAATCGTGCCATGGAACCTGAAAGCGCGTGAGTTAATTTCGTCCCAATATGCCCATGTGGCCGAGGCGGCGATGATGGATCGGGACGTATTGCTGGATCAGTTGGGCAAAGCGCTGGCTGCCGGCCGGCATGTGGAAGACTGGCTCCGGGTAACGGAGAGAAAACGCGAAAATGCGGGGCTGTTCCGTGACGTGTTCCAGAAATACTGTTGGGACGTGAATGATCTAAACGATATTGCAATAGCTCCATTTCATGTGTTAGCGCATAGCACCGGGACGTTCTGGGACAAGTCGCACGAGTGGCATATGGAGCAGGGACGCGAACTGGCCGGAATGTCTTCGCTGATCGGAGAGACGGAGTATCGCGTCATTACGAACGAAGCGGAGGAAGAGGAAGCTGTCCGCTGGTGGGAGGAAATGACGGCAGAGGGGCATGAGGGAATCGTGGTCAAGCCGGACAGGTTCCGTGCGTGGAACGGCGACAACATGATCCAGCCTGCGATCAAAGTAAGAGGGCGTTCCTACCTGCACATCATCTATGGCATGGATTACCTGGCCCCCGAGAATCTGGAACGTCTTCGCAAACGAAGAACGTCCAGAAAGGAGCGTCATGCGCTGATGGAAAGCGCGCTGGGCATGGAAGCGATCGACCGCTTTGTTCGCCGTGAGCCTGTAGAACGCATTCACGAGTGTATATTGGCAGCGCTGGCGCTCGAATCCGAGCGGATCGATCCGCGATTGTAGCGGATGCAGGCAAGTTTATGGGAAAGGGGCCTTGCAAGCTTGCCTTTTTCTTCATGTGATGATTTTCCGGAATGCTGTTTGATAATCACTGTTTTTTTGAGATTGATTCCCGTTGTTCAAAGGTCTTCATCGTCGGATAAACCTGGTTATATTCGTTGATTTGGCGCGAGAGAGGAAGGGAAAACGATGTTCAAAGTGGTGGAAAACGAGTTGGAACTGGTCATGTTTAATGGGATCTGGACTACGGTTTGGGCCGAGAAAGGGTATGAACTGGAATACTCGAAACAATTTCTGGAAAGATATGTCGTCATCACGGAGGAGGGACGCTACGTCGGGACGGCGGAAATCAAGCCCTTTTCCCGAGAAAGTAATATCAATGAAGTATGTGATTTCCAAGATCATCCGCTGGTCGCCAATGGTTCCGGGGCGGTTGCCGAAATTGACAAGCTGGCCGTGTTATCCTCGCACCGCGGGCCTTATGTTGCCGAACTGTTGTCGGCCGCCGTACAGTTTGCGGAATTTCACCGGTTGAATTGCTTTGTTGCGCTATTGGAACCGATGCTGATCCGAGCGCTGCGAATTTCGTACCATGTTCCCGTAGAGAGGCTTGCGGACCGGATTTTGTACAAAGGGGGAGATGTCATTCCCGCGATTGTTCATGCCGAGGAGGTGTACACCCATCGCAGCCGTTATTCGTGGTTGATTTCTTAAGGCGGACGGCAGGATGAATGGATTCATGTTGAGCGATTGTTTATAAGGAAACCGTTTCAGGGAACGGATCGCCATCCAATCATAGGGACGTTGGTCCGGTTGTGGAAAGGCGAGACCGGGATATTCCGGATACCCAAACGAACCAAAGCCCTATATGATTACCCCCTGATCTGGGAGATAATGATAATAAGCATGTTTTTATTGAAATCTCAGTTAGTAACGATAGGGGGTAACCTGCATGGCATCCATGATTCTGCTGGTCAAACAGGCGGAGGACGATGAGAAGGTTATTTATCGATTCGGGCCGGATGAGCGCAAGATGGGACTTATCGAAATGAATAAGATCAAAGAAAGCGTCAAGGAATTGGAGCCGGTCCGGGTCGAGGGCGTCAATTCAAGCTTTTATTTCAATCGGGCAGCGCAGCGGCTGGTTCGGTATTTGTTCAGGGAAGGCGGGAATTTTCCCGATCGAACGACGTTTGAGTCCTGATTCTTTGCGACAGGGCGATCGCTTCCTTGCAGCTGCCATGTTTTTTGTACACGATCATGAGAAGTTCACATGGATCCTTCGAGGGTTACATGTGAACTTTTTTGCGTTTTTACGCATGTTTGGAATTTGTTTAGAACGGGTTTGTTAAAGTGGGGTTATTGAACTAATAAAATTCAGGACTAAGGTAGTGTTTTCATGATCTGTCATCCTGCTGAATAGTAGGAATGACCTCCATGAACCTCCGATCTGTTGTCGAAGGGAGACAATATTTGTGAACAAGTGGCTTCTGCGTACGACGCTCAGCGTCACCCTGCTCAGTCAGCTTCAGGCGCCTTTTGCTTCCGCGCAAGCGTCGGATCTGCTCTTTTCCGACATCCATCAGGCATCCAATTGGTCATTGGATTCGATTGCCTATTTGAATGAAAAAGGCATTACCCACGGATACGATGACGGAACGTACAAACCGCGCAAACCGATCACCCGCCAGGAAGTGGCCGAACTGCTTGTGCGCGCGCTGCAGCTTCCAGCGAGTGCATCGTCGGTAACATTGCCTTCGGACGTTCATCCGTCCAGTTGGTCTGCCGACAGCATTCAGCGTGTGCTGAACCAGGGATTGATGGGGCGTCCCGATGAGCCTTTTCGTCCTACGGACGTCGTTACCCGGGAAGAGCTGCTGTCGATTTTTGTCCAAGCAACCGGAGCGAGGGGAGAAGGAAAGACTGCGCTGCCTGAAGGTGAAGTAAGCTCTCCCGAGCGTAAACAAAGCATTGAAACGTCTCTGGAGCTTGGTTTGCTGCAAGGGGACGGTCGCAAGCTGGATTTGAACAAACCGACGGAACGGCAAGAAATCGCGGTCTTTTTGACTCGTTTGATGGATGCCCTTCAGGAACCGCAAAACCGTGAATTGGAGCTGACGTTCGTAAACGAAAGCATCGTTCGCATCGGTGCCTTCCAATATCCGGTGACGGATGACATGAAGGCACTCTTTACCGCAGGCAACAAAGAGCTGCTTTCCGGTTCGACATTAAAGGTAAAGCTGACCTCCGGTTTCAAGATTCAGGAGATCGTGGATTTGACCGTGCCTGCCTCCAAAAGCAATTTGACCCTCGATGGCGGCGGTCTCCGCGTTTCCGGCAATATCACGATTTTGGGAGACCACATCAAGCTCCAGCATTTGACCGTTGCAGGCAAAATCGTCGCCGGAGGAGCACCTAAAACGTCATTGGAGCTGCACGACGTGACGTCGAATCAACTGGAGCTTGCCACGGCTTCCCAGCTGAGCTTGACAGGAAATTCTTCAATTCAATCTTTGACGGTGAGCCAGACTGCCGTTGACGGATCTTCGATCGTGTTGAAAGAAACCGGCGAGATTAACGACATTATCGTTCCGGACAAACGGCTTGTGCCGAACCTGGTCAAGGATTATGGCATTAACCAGGGCAAAATTCAGCTCATTAATGGACAACCCCGGGAAACGCAAACCGCTGCTTCCGGCGGATCGGGCACCAGTAGCAGTTCTGGAAGCAGCAGTTCCGGGAGCGATAGCAATTCCTCGGCCCCGGTAATCCCAACGATTAACAAAATACAAGAGGTCGACAAAGCGTACGTGCTTCCTGCTCAAGTGTCCGTGCGTTTGGACGGCAACACGACGGTAAACCGGACAGTGGCCTGGACCGCGCCTGAAGGCGTGCAAATTAAAGATGGTGCGGTTCACATCAAAGTGCCGGGAGTATACGTATTTTCGGGCAAGGTGGAAGGGGTAGCGGAGAAGGCTCAGCTGAAGCTGGATGTCAGGCTGCCGTTGAAGCTGACGATCGGGAACGAGAACTCCAACATCGTTGTGACAACGCCAGGCGAAGCCAAGACCATCACTTTCACATCGGAGCCTCTCCTTGAAGTGGCCAACAACGTTGAGCATATAAGCTACCTGTTCCAATGGACGGATGAGAACGGCGAACCTTCCAGTCAAGCGAAGTTTATTCGTGCGGAAGGGTATGAGTACGAGAAGCTGGGGAACGGCTGGCTGCTTACCAAAACAGACGATTCTCCGACGACTTCCAAGGAAACGTTGTCCCTTCAAGTGGAATTTGGCGAACCGGGCACCTACAGCGTGAAGATTACTGCCGTTAAGCATGAACATCATGAATACTAAAGGAGTGTTAATTCAATGAAAACGACCAGATTTGTAAAGGTTTTGTTGCTTTCCTCGGCATTATTAATGATGGCTGCCCCTACGTATGCTGCTTCATCCCAAAAGGTATCTAATACGGTTTCGGCCACATTCACGGTCAAACCCGTGACACCTAGCTTTGTGCTGAAATGGGTCGGCGATGATGAATTGTTGGACATACTTTCGCCTCAAACTGTTAATAGCGGGGACAGCAGGAATGTAACCGTTCGCGCGATCACCTCTCAAGTTTATACAAACGTTGAATTGAAGTTCACCATAACTCGTACCGACGGTACAACCATGCAGAATGGTGACGTGGAACTGGCCGAGTACGTTGAAGGTTCCCTTGGAAATGCTGAAACAGGAAGTGTGAATGGAATCGGAGATCTGGTGATTTTCTCTGATTTTTACCCTTCGATTTCTACGCCAAGCCAAGACTTCAAGTATAATCTGAAATTCAACACTGCTGGCGAGTATGTGATCAAAGTTGTAGCCATAAAAGTTCCTTCTTAAAGGTGAGTACCGATTCAAATCATATACCGTGTGAACATCGAATTCACCGTCAAATCATGAAAAAGGAGATCAAATCCAATGAAAACCCCTGCATTCATAAAAGCGTTGTTGTTGTCTTCCGCCCTGTTTACCATGGTTGCCCCCGCCTATGCGGGAGCAGCGCCATACATCACTCTTTCCAACGAGATCACCGCTACGTTCAAGGTAAATGCTCCGGAAGAACCTACATACATGCTGAGCTGGATCAACTCGAGCGGCGCCGAAGTCAATGTACTCCCGACTCAAGAGGTAAACGCAGGAGAAGAGAAAGAACTGACGCTGCGTGCCACCGTGAGCCAAAATTATGACAATATTCGTTACGAGTTCAACATCACCAGAACAGAAGATAATACCTATGTGGAAACGAATGACGATGTGACTGTGTATCAAATGATCAATAATGAGGCAGTAAAATTGAATGGTTTTACACAAAACGGAGTGTTCTACGCCAGCTCCAACAAATTAGCCACAGTGACCAGCCCGTCCATGGATACTACATTCAAAGTGGTGTTTAATAAGGCCGGCAACTATAAAATAGAAGCGGCAGCCTATCAAGAAGAAGCTCGCTAATCGAAGATCCAGCGATCTGGATGCATACTTGCAATACTCAACCCAAAAACCTGTCCGGCTCTTAAATACCGGACAGGTTTTTGGGTTGAACGTTTTTGGTTTAGATCTATGAAAGGAGGATCGTAGTCGAATCCATATGCTCAGAACGTTCTTGCAAACGAGATCAGCGCAGTAATCGTGATGATGTTCAGCAAGGTGGAGATCAGCACGGTCTGAGCCGCGAAATCCGGTTCGTTGTCATATTCCTCCGCCAAAATGGAGGCGTTGACGCCGGTCGGCATGCCGGAAGCGATGATCAGCGCCTGAGCGGCGACGCCTTGCATGCCCAGGAGCAGCACGATGGAGATGCCGATGGCTGGACCGATCAAGAGGCGCAAAAATGTGCTAATATACACATCAAGGCGATACAGCCTGATCGGATATTTGACGATCTGGGCTCCCAGCGTCAGCAGCGCGACGGCGACCATGCTTTGCTGCGCGTACGTGAGCGGCATGGACAGGAAGGTCGGCAGCGGAACATGCCACATCTGGAATAGAAGGCCGAGCAGCAGCGCATAAGGCACGGGCATTTTCAGAAAGCCGATGATGACCGCGCGGTAATTGCCTTTGAGCTTGGCCCCTTGGATCGACAGAACGCCGAACGTAAAGGTGAGCAGCGATTGCAGCGACATGACGAGGGCCTGTATGGAAGAGGCCAGCGGATCGCCGCGGAACACGAGCGCATTGATCGGCAGCCCGTAATTGCCTGCATTGTCCAGCATGATGCTGTTGTTGAAGGCGGCTTTCATGCCTTTATTCAGTTTGAGCGCCCGGGAGACTGCTGACCCAAGAACATATAGAACGATGACGTAAATGGCGTAAAACAGCGTAACCGTCCCGAGCAGCTCGCCCGACATGTCGGAATGGTACATGCTCATGAATACGGCGGCGGGAGTGATGCAGTAAAAGTTGATTTTGGCGAGGGTGTATAAATCGAGCTTAAAAATCTTTTGCATCCAGGACCCGACTCCGATCAGGAGAAAGACGGGCAGGACGACTTCCAGTATGATGTCAAAAATCATCGAGTTCAGCTTCCTTTTTCATGGGGATTCAATCCGGTTTCGAAAAACACTTTACTCATTATATCACTTCATGCATATATCCGAGGACGCAATTTAAAAAATGAAACGGAGGGTAATTTATGGCTATTCCGGACCATCTCGATTATGGCTTGTCCATTCTGTTCATCGGTTTTAATCCAAGCCTGACGTCTGGCGAAACGGGCCATCATTACGCTTATAAAGGAAATCGTTTTTGGCGCATTCTCGAACGTTCGGGCTTGACTCCACGTCTGTATGCACCGGAAGAGGACGGAGATTTGCTCAAGCTGGGGTATGGATTCACAAATATCGTGGCCCGCCCCACGAGAGGCGTAGAGGATATTACGCGCGAGGAGTATGCGGAGGGACGCCTCATTTTGAAACAAAAGCTGGAGGAATACCGGCCGCAAGTGGCCTGCTTCGTCGGCAAAGGTGTATACGCCCAGTACAGCAAACGCGGAAAAACGGATTGGGGATTTCAGGACGACCCGGTCGTCCCGGAAATCCATGAATTTGTTGCTCCTTCCTCCAGCGGGCTGGTACGCATGTCCATGGATGAAATCGTGGCCATTTATGCACAGCTTAGCGAGTTTGTGGCCGGGAAATAGGAAGCGAATAGCAAGCGGCATCAGTCTTTCGAATTCACCCCAAACGCACTTTTGCGGGAAAGGGTGAATTCTTTTTTTTGCCAAAGTGAGAAGTTTCAGGGGGAGAGGACGTCTATAGAGTACAGAACCATGCATGGACGCTGTAGAGAAGGGGGATACAATGACACAGCATATGCCTGAAATCCCGGAGGATGAGCTGGTTCGGCGCATTGTGGCGGGGGAGAAGCAGCTGTTTGCCATAATTGTGGACCGGTACAAAAATAAAGTGTTTGGCCTTTTGCGCGGAATGGGCGCGAGCCATCAAGATGCGCAGGATTTGGCGCAGGATACGTTTATCCGTGTTTACCGGAATTTGGCGACCCGGCGGGAAGGCTCGAGCTTTTCGGCCTGGATCTACACGATTGCGGTGAATCGGATGCGCGATTTCATACGCCAGCAGAAACCCGTTATGGTCGCAGATACCCTGGAACTGGTGGAGGCTGCCGAGGAGGGAACGCCGGAAAAAACGGTGCTGCAGCAGGAGATGAAACGCGAGATCGTGCAGCAGCTCGATCGATTGCCGGAAGCGTATCGCCTCGTATTATTGCTGAAGTACACGAATGAGCTGAGTTATGAGGAAATCGCACGCATTACGGGCATGAACCAGCTCCAGGTGCGCAATGCGCTGTATCGTGGCAAAAAAGCTCTTAGAAAACAAATGGACCGCAAGGGAGGTTTATCGATATATGAAGCCTATTCCAAGTGAAGAGGACCGGCAATGGGAGCGCGTTTTGTTTCATGAACAGCCCGAGTCGGAGTTTACGCTGCGCGTCATGGAGAAGCTGGATGGGATATCCATCGATAAAAAGGAGCAAGGGAATCCGATTGGAGCGCAGATCAAGCTTCCCGGAAAAAGGATGAAACGTGCAGCCGTTTCTGCTGCGGCGCTGCTGCTGCTGGTTGGTGGAGCGTGGTTTGCTTGGGAGTGGGTGCAGCAGCAGCCAGCTGCGAGAAGTACGATCAATGCGGTAAATCCGCCACTCCCGGATATACCGGTACCGGATGAATTCAGGATCAACAATCTGGTCAATGATTATAAGCGCCTGCAACCGCTCGGACTGGTCGTTAATCCGAATATCCGGATTGAGGATCAGGGTTATACGCTGCAAATCGAAGAAGTGCTGGTGGATCGTTCACGGATTGTGCTGACACTTCAAGGGTTTGCACCGGATGGAAGAGGACCCATTTATATTACACCAGACCCTAGCAGGATCCATATCACGGATGAGAAGGGAGAATCCGTGGTCTCCGAAGTAGAGGTAAATATACAAAGCTTGAAGTACAGCCAGTTTGTTTTTCAGCTGCATGATGACGTTCCGGATCGGATTGTGGTGCGAGGGGAACTGAATCACCTTAATGTAGGCAATGTATATGATGCGAAGAGCCGAACGTATACCGATGAAACGGCCTATGTCGATTGGAGCTTTCAATTTGGAATCGATCTGGCCAAAGCCAAAACATATGCCGTGCAGAAGGCAATGAACGAAAGCTATGTGACGCCGGAAGGGCTTCGTTTGCAAATGAAGCAGTTGCTGCAAACGCCAACCGGGACACGTCTTGATCTGGATATAAGCCTGAACGATAAGCTTCTTGCCAAGGTGGGAGAGGGTTGGGAAAACCAAGTGGAGATTCTGTACCATCTGGAGATCCCGGCTACCCAGGAATATCGAATATTCAACGGCAGCCGTAGCGGTGCTCGTAAGGCAAAATACAGCCTTCGCGATACGACCGGACTGAGCGGGAATGGCAGCGTGCTGAAGCTGTCGGAAATGTGGGACCCCGAATTCGTCACATTAGGCGCGGGACCGATTCGCTTCGTACTGGACGGGTACACCTTGCCTGTCAAAGATGAGAAATCAATAGAGATTGATTTGGACCGGATCCGCGAGCAGCCGGTGAAATTTGAACAGTCTGGGGATGAGCTGGTACTGAGCGACTATGGGTATGGTCACGTCCGGGTATCTGGTAACCAGCCGATAAGTGTATTAGATGATAGGGGGGATCTAATTCTTGAAGGTTCAGGCTCGTTCTGGCAGAAAGAAGCACAAGCCGATCACTGGGTCGCAGTAGACGAGCATGGCGAGCAATACACAGTGGAAATCGCCGGAACCTCTACTGCTTCTGAATATGGTGGAAAATTTGTTTCGGCGAATCTGAAGTACATTATTCGGGGATTTTCTCAAAACAAAGGCACCAAACTGACCTTGAAGCGCACCTTGGAGACTCATGATTATCAAGACGTCGATTGGGAGGTGGAGCTTCCTTCATCGGAGCATCTGCCTTGGTTGAATCAATGAGATCGGATCATGACGATGTCTGCCGGGGATTGAATTGTGTAGATTGGTAGATAACGAGGCTCCGAATGCGTTAGGGCAGTGTCTGAGAAGCTTTGCGCGTGAAACGGATCAGGCTTTAAAGAACCTGACGCACGTTATTAAACGAATTTTCAGGGAAAGAAATTTCTTGCGAATCACAGACACGCTATTGGCGTGAAAATAAAAGTTCCTGGCGCTCAAATGGCCACAATAAGGTGTCTGACGTTCGTAAGAAATTCAATTTTCCAAAATGGCCCGAATAAGATGTGTGAGGTTCGTAAGAGTCAAAATGGAGATGTAGAGACAAAGGAGCGAAAGCTTCCGGCACTGTTGTCCGGGAGAATTTCGCTCTTTTTTGTTGTTGAAGGTTCAGCATACGGCAAGTACCCATACCCCCGAGCCGAGCCCGCATGCTAGAAGCTACGCGGAGTCCCTTGGGATCAGGTTGGTGGACAGCATAATCGTTTCTCTCGGCGAACCGGGCCGCTCCATGCGGCGCTGCAGCGATTCGATTGCACGCTGCCCCAGCTCTTCCTTGCACAGGTGAACCGTTGTCAGGGGGGGAATCGCAGAGGCGGCCGCGTGTACGTTGTCGATGCCGAGCACACGGCAATCGCCCGGCACGGAGAAGCCCATGTCCTGCAGCTTGCGCATCCATCGCATCGCAATGTCGTCATTGACGCCAACCCAGGCGTCCGGACGCTCTGCTTCAGGCAGCCGGCGAAACTCGCGGGCCAACTGTTCAAGCCAATCGCCGTGCTCATAAGGAATGCTCCATTCGCGCAGCGCTGCGGTCACGCCATCTTGTGCTTGCGCCTGCTTGACCATCAGCTCCATGCCCATTCTGCGCTGGGCAAAGCTGGTGGCCCGGCCGTCGTCGGTGATCAGCCCGATTCGTCGGCAGCGGACGGACAGCAGGTATTGTGCGGCGGTCATGCCCGCCTCCAGGTTGTCATGGCTGACGGTGTCGCAGTTCAGGAGCGGATCATGGTGATCCACCAGAATGAGGGGGCGTCCCGTTTTCGACAGCCGCTTCATCACGGTATGCGGGAATGCACCCATGACAACGATCCCTGCGCAATGCGCCCAGTCGAGATGCGGAGCGAGGGCTTGCTCCGGCGGTAGGCGGTCATCCTCGGCAGACAGTGAAGGCGAAACGATAGCATGATGCCATCCCCGTTCATCGCAGGCAGATATCATGCCGGACAGCACGCGCTGCCAATAATGCGGCTCGCTGAGATTGGATTGGTTCATGCAGATCAGGGCAAACAGCGGGCTCGGTGGCCTGTGAGGGTCTGCTCCTGCATTGGCTATCGGCGTGGACGTAATGCCTGGCGTGTGTTGGCGATATCCGAGCGTTCGGGCTAATTCGAGCACGCGTGCGCGCGTTTCTTCGCTGACTCCCGATTTGCCGCCGAGGGCACGGGATACCGCATATTTGGACAGTCCGAGCTGGTCGGCCAGCGTTTGGATGGAAATTTTTCGTGACATGGCAAGGCTCCTTCATCGAAGAAAGTGATGTGAACGGCATGAACAATTGACGGACGTGTACATACATAGTACATTACAAATATAATAACGTTATTATAATTTAGCAAAACAAAAATAACAACACGCATTCGCTCCACCTAAAAATCCAACCTAATTCATCCCAAGGGAGACGATATCGATGGAACAGTTCAGATTACCGCAGATTGCCATGCCGCGGCTGGAGCTGCCGCAGGCCGTACAAGATGTTTTGACTCAAGCGGAAGAGCGGTTGCGGGACAGGCCGCGATTGCTCCAGCAATTTCGCAACTGTTTTCCGAACACGCTGGAAACGACGACGAAGCTGCTGGACGACGGCACAACGTTTGTCATTACGGGGGACATTCCCGCGATGTGGCTGCGCGACTCGGTGGAGCAGGTGATGCACTACGTCCCGTTTGCCAAAAAGGATGCCCAGCTGCAGCGCATCATTGGCGGCTTGGTCAAACGGCATATGTTTTATGCCGAGATCGATCCGTATGCCAACGCGTTCAACGAAACGGCAAACGGCTGGCACTGGGATGCCAACGATGAAACTGAAATGTCCCCATGGGTATGGGAGCGGAAGTTTGAGCTGGATTCCCTCTGTTTTTCGATGCGGCTCGCATATGCGTATTGGCGGGAAACGGAATTGACGGACATCTTCGACGAACGCTTCAAACGGGTGATGGAAATGACGGTAAAGCTGTGGCAAACCGAGCAGCGGCATGCGGAACGGTCGCCCTATCGTTTCATGCGGCGCAATTGTCCTGCGCATGATACACTGCGCAATGAAGGGCTCGGCATGCCGGTCAATTATACCGGAATGATCTGGTCGGGCTTTCGCGCAAGCGACGATGCGTGCGATTTTCACTACAATATTCCGGCCAACATGTTTGCCGCCGTAACGTTGAAACAGATGGGAGAAATCGCAAGATGGGTATTCCGGGATGAACGGCTTGTGGGGAGGATGGCATCCTTGGAGGAGGAGATCCGGCATGGCATCGCGCTGTACGGCACCTACAACCATCCGGTATATGGCAAAATCTATGCTTATGAGACCGACGGCTACGGCAACTATTGCCTGATGGATGATGCGGGCACGCCCGGATTGATGTCCATTCCGTATTTCGGATACGTGCCGGCGGACGATCCCGTTTATCGGAATACGCGGCGGTTCATCCTCAGCAAGGACAATCCGTTTTATTTCGAAGGGAAAGCAGCCAAAGGCATCGGCAGCCCGCATACCCCCGAGGGTTATATCTGGCACATGGCACTGTCCATGCAGGGGCTTACGGCAGAGACTGACGAAGAAATGCTGGAGATGATCGGAGTGCTTGAAAGCACCGACGCAGGAACCGGGTACATGCATGAAGGTTTTGCTGCGGATGATCCGTCCACGTTTACGAGACCGTGGTTTGCCTGGTCGAACAGCCTGTTTGCCCAGCTTGTGCGCAAGGCAATGGATAAGGGGTTATTATAGCTGCGATAAAACAGGCCCACATCGCGGTGAATCCGCTGAAAGGGCCTGTTCTTTATTGTATTGAAAATCTATGCCTATACGCTGCCGAGCAGGTCAGCAATCCATACCTTTTGCCCGATGCGTGCGCTTTCCAGAGAGCCGAGCACCATGGCCATGCTGTACTGGTTGTCGCTGCAATGCGTTTCCGGCAAACGTCCGGTTTCGAGCGCGTCGAACATATCCTCCAGACAGCCGTGGTGTCCGGTTTTGTCCATGGCAGGAATCACGCCTTCAATTCGTTCGGCAGGCTGGAAAAAGGTCAGTTTCCCGTTCTCGTCCAAACGTTCCGTTACAACAGATTCTGCGTAAATCTCGTCGTGTCCGTTCCAGATGGCCGACCCTTTTTCCCCGATAACCCGCCAGGATGCTTCCCACGATGTGGGCGCGCCTTCGGCACACCATGAACCGCGGTAATTGAACACCGAGCCGTCGGACATTTCAAAAATGCATAAGGCCATGGCATGGCCCTTATACCACGAACCGGGAGGGTTGAATTCATGGCAGTAGACCGACACCGGATCGGCGCCGAGAATGAACCGGGCCTGATCGAAGGTGTGAATGGCCATGTCCAGCAGCAGCGGGCTGTCCATGATTTCACGGAAGCCGCCAAAATGCGGCCCGAGAAAGAAGTCTGCCCCGGCATAACCAACCTTGCCGATCGTGCCGTCCGCGATCAGGCTGCGATACGCCCGTATGCGCGGATCGAAGCGCCGATTTTGCATGACGGCTTGCAGCTGTCCCGTTTCGCCGGAGAGGCGCACGATATCCCGGCACTCGGGGATGGTTTCGGCCAACGGTTTCTCGCCGAACACGTGGCAGCCTTGCCGCAAGGCAGTCATGGCAATGTTATAGTGGCTCGACGGTATCGTCACGTCGAAGACGATATTGGCTCCCGTAGCTGCAATGGCTTCGTTGATATCGGTGAACGTGGGGCAGTCCAGCCCGTGTCGGCCTGCAAGCGCAGCCGCCTGCTGCGGCTGAAGGTCCACCAATCCGACGATGGCCGTATCCGGCCTTTGCATGGCATAGTCGACCCAGGTACCTGACATGGCCCCGCATCCCGCCACGATGACCCGGTAACGTTCGTTCATGCGATCATCTCCTTTATACACGATGGTTTCGAGTCGACGTCACACGGGGTTTGGCACAAAGCTTCCCCCGCGACAGTGCTTCAAGTAGTTCAGCGCGTGCACCTGCCCGGTCATCTCCAGCTCGCCCTTGTAAACCGGATCATGCCAGCCTTCGATATCGATGGTTCCCTCGTACCCGTGCTGGCGCAAAATCGTGATGATATCCGACCAGTTGGTATCCCCGAAACCAGGTGTGCGGTGCCAGACGAATTCATGCGGTCCATGAACGCCATGTTCCTTCACGACATCCCAAGCAATGGTTGCATCCTTGCCGTGCACATGAAACACTTTATGGGCCCAGTTGCGCAGTTGCGGAATCGGGTCGATCAGGCTGACCATTTGGTGGCAAGGCTCCCATTCCAGCCCGACATGCTCGTCGGGAACGGCATCGAACATCATTTCCCAAGCGGTTGGATTATGGGCGATATTCCAGTCCCCGCTCTGCCAGGTTCCGCCCATGTCGCAGTTTTCGAAGGCGATCCGCACGCCCCGGTCGGCAGCGCGTTTGGCCAATTCGCCGAAGACTTGCTTGAATTTGGGAATGGATTCGTCGATCGGACGTCCGGTCAGGCGGCCGGTGAAGCCGGAGACGATGGCTGCCCCGAACAGATGGGCATGGTCGATGGCCCGCTCCCAGCTCGCCAAGGTGTCGGCATTGTCTCCTTCTCCCGTAAGCGGATTGCCGAACACGCTGAGCGCCGAAATGACGACGTCATGTTCGTCGACCAGTTCGCGAACGCGTTTGGCCGTCTCGGTCAGGTCCACGGTTCCTGTCGTCTGCCAGAAGGTCAGGTTGAACGATTCGAAGCCGTGCGGCAAAATTTGCGGAATGACTCTTACGGCGTCCGCGCCGCCGACAAGCGTGCCTATGCGCAATGCTTTATTCATGGTTGAATTCACTCCAATATTGGCTTATAGTCTTCGTGACACACTCATTATAGCGGTGCATTTGCCGAATGGCTCTAAACGATCTTGTGCATTATTAGTCCGATTTTGTGGGGGAAGGGGAACATCGGTGACTGAGTTGAAAGCGCTTCACGAAAAAACGCGGATGGATCACAAATCCCACCCGTTTCAGCTTTTCCAGAATCGATGCGCTGACAAGAAGGCAGGGGAATGCATATTGTATTTGCATTGGCACGAGCATTTTGAATTCATCGTGATGCGCAGGGGGGAAGCGCAATTCCATATCGACAGCAGGCCGTACACGGCGCGGGCCGGAGAAGTTCTCGCTATTCCTGCAGGAACGCTGCATGTCGGCTACGCGATGAATGACGGCGACGTGGACTACGATTCGGTGGTCGTCAACGCCGCCTTGTTTCAGGACTTCATCCATGACCCGGTGCATATCGGATATGTCGCGCCATATCTGGAGGGAAGGCTGCGTTTTCCGGTCAAACCCGCCGAACAGGATGAAGAATGCGCGCGCATCTACAGTCTGATTCACGAAGCGATCGAAGAGATGACAGAACAGCCGCCCGCTTACCAGCTGATGGTCAAATCCAAGCTGTACGCGCTGTTCACGATGCTGGCTCGCATGTTTTTGCCGCAGCAGCTCCCGAGCAAAGGGGGCGGTTCTTATTTTCCGAACAGGGAACGTTTCAAGCAGCTGATCGAGAAGATCGAGGCCGATCCCGCAGAGAGAGTATCCGTGGCCGAAGCCGCCGGCCAGGTCGGCCTGAATACGTATCATTTTTGCAAAATGTTCAAAAAGCTGACCGGGCGAACGTTCGTTGAATACGTTAACGGCTGCCGCATGATGCTCGCGGAGCGGCTTCTGAAAGAGAGCAGTCTGACGGTCACGGAGATCGCCGCACAGGTCGGCTGCGACAATGCCAATTATTTTACGAAGCTATATAAGAAATACAAAGGTGTGCCGCCATCGCGGGGACGTCAGGCAGCGGAGAATGGAAGCTGAATCTGGCCGTCCGTTTGCCATCTGCCAGCTCCTCTAACGAACCGTAGACACCTTATTCTGCCCGAATCGCCACGCTTCAAAATGTAACGAACTTCAGCCACGCTATTTGGAGCAAAATGCCACAAACCGCGCTTTCCAACCACAGATAACGTGCCTCAGGTTCGTTACCATTTCAAATGCTCCAATACATGCCCTATAACGTGTCTCATGTTTGTTAGGGCTAGTGCCGAACCGAAACATCCCCCGACATGGAGGTGGGGGGGATGTTTTGGCTGCGGATGCTACTTCATTTCAGAAATCGCGAAAACAGGCGATTGGCCTTCTTTGACAAGTCCTCCAATTTGATATTGGCCTGATCCAGTTGGTTGTAGGCCCATTTAATCGTCTGCAGCATGCGCGGGGAGATCGGGGTGCCCTCAATGCGTGGATACACGTTGTAATAGGCCCAGACGAGATGCTCCCAGCGGTGGTCATTGCCGTCCTGGATATATTCCGATACATCGAGTACCTTGGCTCGCCCGTTTTGGAGCAGTACGTTTTTCAAATGGATGTCGCGGGGGTTCAGCCCCCGTTCTCGGACCGCTGCACGTGCGGCGTCCACGTCGAGCATGACCTGCTCGGGTACAGGGATGCCTTGCTCCAGGCACTCCAGCAGCGTTGGTCCGGCTTCATGGCTGATTACGATCATGTTGGGGCCGCTGCCGTAATAGATAGGAAAATAGGGCAGGCCGCGAAGCCGCTCATAGACTTTTTTTTCATGATCGAGCTTGTCCAGAGCATGATCCGAGTACACTTTGAAGGCGTATTGCGGCAACCCGTCATAGGCAAATACGGCTGCATCCGTGCCTGTGCCGATGCAACGGACGCCTTGGGCGCGCCCGATAATGTCGACGAGTTCGTTCCGGTCGCTTCCGATGACCCGGATCTGCTGCAACGCTTTTTCTGCCTGGAACCAATCGGGTTGATTCATGGGTGGTGCCTCCTTTGGGATATTGCCTGCAATCTATCTCATGCGGTTCACTGCGCAATTTCAGTGGTGATGAACGTATATTAACGATACGAATGAAATCCGAAACGGTTCCGATTCGAACCGGGGACGCTTTAGACGATGACCAGCTAGCTTGCGGCGTTTTTGCCTGGTCCCTTATACTTGGTGCAGCAGCAGTTTTACATAAACTGCAATTCAAATCACACTTCAGAGATTGGTTCTGCCTCTCCGTTAACGTGTGAATGTTTTTTTGACGTTTATAGATGTTGTCCCGATCCATAAGCATCGAATGCACAAAAGTATAATCGCAGAAAGGTAGAATAAATCATGGCACAATATCCGCAGTGGTCTTATTCGCAGTCGCGGGCCAATATGTTCGATGAGTGCCTGCGCAAATATTATTATCATTATTATGGTGCCCACAATGGCTGGAAGACCGATCAAGCCGATGATATGACGGTCCGCCTTTATCGTTTGAAACAGCTCAGCAATCTGTATCTCGTCTTTGGTGACCTGGTGCACCGGATGTGCGAATCGGCCGTGCGCAGCAGGGATGAAGGACGAGAAAGGCCGCGCGTGCCTTTTCTGGAACAGACGATGCGCAAGCTGCTGAATGAGGCGTACGTACAGTCGTTGGACGCGGAGCAGTGGAGGCAGGATCCCAAAAACCGGGTTATGCTGTCCGAAATGTACTACGGGGACGACACGCTGCAGGAGCGGATCGGAACGATCAAAGACCGCATTACCGCCTGTGTGAACAGTCTGTACGATACGTTGACCTGGGAAGACCTGGCGCGCGCAAGCACGCAAATTCTGGAGATCGAGAAATGGGATACGATGATGCTGCACGATACGCGGGTGTACGTCAAGATGGACTTGTTATATCGGAGAGGCAACGGCAACATCGTGATCGTGGATTGGAAAACGGGCAAGGAAGAAGATTTCTCGGACCAGCTCCTGCTGTATGCCGCATATGTAAGAGAGCACTATCGGGTGCCGCTGGAGCAGATCGAGCTGCGGGTGGAGTATCTGCTGAACGGAACGCACAAGCAATATGCAGCTACGCAAGAGGATTTGGCGAGGGCGGAGGAAAAAGTCGGACGGTATATCGAGGAGATGAAGTCCTGCGTGGCGGACGAGTATTACAACAGACCCAAAGACATTTCGTTCTTCACCCCGATGCCTTCGCGCCGGGCTTGCCGGGATTGCAATTTCCGCGAGGTATGCAGCGAACGCGTGATGTGAATTCAAACGGCCATTCCACATACCATGATGCATGCGAAAGAAACCGAAGCGCCAGCCCGGACCACCCACGGTCCGGACTGGCGCTTCATGCGTTCCACAGCCGGCAGCGAACTGCCATGTGGAACGGCAAGCGGCAAGATTACTGGACGTCGGCGCCGTCTTGCAGCGCCTGTCCGGGCGGTACATAGGCGTGCCCGAGATCGCGGGCAACCGCCTCGTACGTGATATGTCCATTCAGCGCGTTCACCGCGCTGCGAATGGACGAACTGCCGCGAATCGCGGCGGCTGCACCCTGGTTTGCCAGCTGCAGCGCATAGGGCATGGTGGCGTTGGTCAGCGCCACCGTGGAAGTACGCGGAACGGCGCCAGGCATGTTCGCCACCGCGTAATGCACGACGCCATGTTTCACATAGGTCGGATGGTCGTGGGTGGTGATGTGGTCGATCGTCTCGACGATCCCGCCCTGATCAATCGCCACGTCCACGATCACCGAACCGGGTGCCATGGCGGTGACCATCTGCTCGGTGACCAGCTTGGGCGCTTTGGCACCCGGAATCAGCACCGCGCAGATGAGCAGGTCGGCTCCGGCCACGGCGGCCGCAATGTTGGACGGACTGGATACCAGCGTCTGAATCTGGTTGCCAAAAATATCGTCCAGCTGGCGCAGCCGATTCAGATTCAGATCGAGGATGGCGACGTCCGCTCCCAGCCCGATGGCGATTTTGGCCGCATTGGTGCCCACCGTGCCTCCGCCGATGATCGTAACCTTGCCGCGGCTCACGCCGGGCACGCCGGAGAGCAAAATGCCTTTGCCGCCTTTGGGCTTCTCCAGCAGTTGGGCACCGATCTGGGCTGCCATTCGCCCGGCGACCTCGCTCATCGGCGTGAGCAGCGGGAGCGATCCGTTGACTTCAAGCGTCTCGTAGGCCAAGGCCGTCACTCGGCTCTGCACCAGCGCAGCGGCCAGTTCGGGCTCTGCAGCCAAGTGCAGGTAGGTGAAGAGAATCAGTCCGGGACGGAAGTATTCGTACTCGCTGGCCAGCGGCTCCTTCACCTTAAGAATCATGTCGGCTTCCGCCCATACCGTCTTGGCCTGTGCCGTCACGACCGCGCCTGCGGCCTGATACTCGCCGTCGGTAAAGCCGCTGCCGAGTCCCGCACCTTGTTCAATGACCACCTGATGGCCGGCCCGGACGAAATCAGCGGCCCCGGCAGGGGTAATGGCAACGCGGTTTTCATTGTTTTTGATTTCTTTGGGAATTCCGATTCTCATAGCCATGCACCTCGTCCATGATAAGGTTGTTCGCTTACACGTTTAAGTGTATGAATAGAATGGCCGTTTGTCACCTTGCTTTATGTCTAATGTTTAGCAGGCAGGATTCAACATTTGCCGAAAACATCGTTGAGGATACTTGTCCTCAGTGAATAAATGTGAAAAAATGACATTACAGAGGTAATTGCCATGGAACGATGATCGAAAGGCCTGATCCGCATCGAAGACATTCTTTTGCACGTAGATACTCTTTTTTGGCAAAAAAATGAAACATCATGTGTTCAAAAACCGTATGGGTCTATATAATAATCGCTATGAGTTGAACCAATGCTTTTTTCCCGGGCACAACGCGTACAATCGGGCGGAGAAGCCGAAACAGAATCGATGTAAACCTGGATGGAAGGTTGCGAATGGAGGCTGCATGCATTCCTTTGACATGGGATGGAGAGGATGGATCGGTCCAACATGTTTGCCTTTCAAACCGTCTGTTAGGTGAAGGCACATGCATGGACCGTACGGAAATCGCGTAATGGTTTAATAATTTCTGCTGACTCGGCGAATCTGGTCAAAATCCGGTTTCGGTATGGCGGAGCGGAATTGCGGACGGCGGCCCCGGAATAGTTTCGGCTGATTTGCGAAAGGGGCCAGCGTTAACGAATCGGGGGCAACCAAACGGTATGGGGCAGCTTCGCGCTCGGCAGGGACGGGGTGTTTCATTGATTCGGATGCTGCGGTATGTTGGCGAAGCCATTCATGAAGGGAATCACTGCTGATTCCGAGTTGTCCGCTCAGATTACAGATGTCGAGTTGTTTTCTCACATAAATCCGCCTTTCTGGAATATCGGGCTAATGGGCTTGAAAGGAAGCGTGATCATATGGCTGCGGCTCAATAGTTTCAACTCCGTGCAGCATGCAGCGACGAATGAGGGAGTTGGTCTCGACTGGTACAGACACGAACTTCGGCTATAAGCGTTCGGTCTCCCGGAACCTTCGATCGGCGTTTATTTACATGAAAGAACGGAAACGGCTGGTGAAAAAGCGCTTTCCCGTTGATGTCTGATGTTATTTTCTATAAATTGGCTTTTATCGAAATTTTATCATTTGCAGTGTCGTTGTGCGTCTCAATATAGTCTCAATTTTAGATGAAATGATTGTAAAAGTATCAGGACTCAGTACGGAGGCTACGGATGGAAAACAGTAACGAGAGACGGTTTGACAGCCACTTTGATCATGACAAACGTTTTGTTGGACGAGCGAAGGAATTGAAGTTGTTGAATCGCTGGTTTGGCGATCCGGGAGCACCCCTTACCATTTTTTCGGTGACGGGTATGGGGGGGATCGGGAAATCCTCGCTGCTGTCGGAAATGCTGGAGATATCCCGTGACCGGGGAGCAACGGCCATCTGGATGGACGGCAGGTCCTGCGGTCCGACGCCTTCGATCTTTTTGGAATACCTCTCTTCAACGATCGGACTGGAGATGATGGGGAGCGAAAGCGAGTTCGGTCCGCTGCATGTTCTGACTCAAGCCTCGGCTCGGAATAGGCTGGTGATTGCCGTGGACAATTATGAAGAGCTGGCTTTGCTGGAGCATTGGTTCATGGAAGTGTTTGTCTCCAAGCTGCCGACCAGCGGCGTGTTGATCGTGCTCGCTTCGCGCCCAGAGCCTGTGCTGACATGGAAATCGCACCCCCGCTTGCAGCAGCTTTTTGTGCGGATGCCCTTGCAGCATTTTACGGATGAGGAAATTACGGCATATATTGCAGGGGCCGGATTGCCGAACCGAAGCGTTGAAGGCAAGATAGCGCGCATGACGGACGGCCATCCGCTGGGGCTTGCCTTGGCGGTTGAGGCAGCGGACCAAAGCCGGGATGTGCCGTTATCCGAGTGGACGGAAATGTCGCACGCGATCAGCGCCAGGCTGCTGCTGGAGCTGACGTCGCCGCGGCTGCACCCGATGATCGAGGTGCTGACGCTTCTGGAAACCGCAAATCAGGAAGTGTTGTCCGCCGTGCTGCAATCCGAGGTGACTACCGAGGAATATCACGCCCTGCGGCGCATGTCTTTTATTCGTTCCGGCCCGAACGGTTTGGCTTTGCATGACATGGCAAGAATTCATCTGCTTCGGGACTTCAGGCAGCGTGAACCCCGGCGCCTGCAGCAGATGCGTGTACGGATCGCCAATCTGTTAAGGCCGCTGCATGAAAAGGCGAGATCGCATGATCAGCGGCAAATCGCAAGAAAGATGCTGCTGTTATGCCAGGAATCGATGCTGCAGCATCGCCAATACGCAGACGTGTCGGCGGATGCCTTGTTTACGCCGATGGAAGTGATGCGGACCGAGGATTTGCCTGCGCTTCAACGTTTGATGCAGCATTGGACCGAGTATAGCGTGGAGCCTTGGCAGGCGCCTCCTTACGGACCGTTTTTGGACGAGTTGGCCGAACGTTATCCGGAAGGAATTGTGCTCATGCGAGACAGGTCGGGTGACCCGATCTCCATGTTTATTACCGTGCTTGTGCATCGGGAGAGCAGCAAGCTGCTGATGAAATATTTTCCTGCCGAGATGCAGGAGTGCTTCACCCCCGAAGAGCTGGATTGCGACCCGGACCAGACGGATACGCATTATGCCGTTATGGTCACGGCAAAAAACGATGTAAGGGGATACACGCGGGAAGAACTCGTCGGATATATGTGCCTGGACCGGCTGTCCCTGCTTGGCGATGGGACCAGGGTTATGCTGGTGGCGACCAATCCGTATCTTAAACTGTTTTTGCAGAGCATCGGCTTTCAAATGAGAAAAACCCGAAGCCGCGTTTGTGATTTGTATGACCAGCCTGCGGATGTCATGTACCTGGATTTTCGCAATGGCCGATTCGGAGATTGGGTGATGTCACTGCTGAATCCGGAAACGGAGAACGGGAAGTTTCATCAGGACGCTGCGGGCGAGAAACGACAGGCCTGGTCCGAGGCGGATATGCGTAAAATGTTGTCCAACTTGCATTCCCCGGCAGATTTGCAGGAATATGCTGCGCAAATGAAAGACATGAAGGATGGCGTGCAGCTGCAATTGCATATTCTGGACATGCTGGAGGGACGAAAGCCGGGGATTAGCGCTCAGGACCAACGGTTGCTGCATGCCCACTATTGGACGTATGCCGGCAATCCGACTGCCGCGGCTGAGGCTTGCTCCATGAGCAGGGCCACCTTTTATCGCCACTTGCGCAATGCGTTGATCCGATTGGCGCGAATGATATAGAAGACAATCTGAAGAGGCCGGTCACAGACCGAGCCTCTTCATGCGGTTATAGAGCGTTGCCCTGGAAATGCCGAGCCGCTTCGCCAGCATACGTTTGTTGCCTCCAACCGTTTCCAGGCATTGGAGCAGAAGATCCGATTCGTATGCATCCATCTGCTTTTTATAAGCCAGGGGGGAGACTTCGAAGAGCAGACCTTCGTTTCCGGCTTGGTTTGTATCGGGCACGTCCCCGGCCCCGGCCGAGTGGAGAGAGGACCGTGCTGGCATGGATCGAAGCGGCATGCTCCCTTCCGTTGTGGATGGTTTCGGATCCATGGAAGCGGTGAGGGATTCCGGCAAATATTCAGGCCTGACCTCCCCGTCCGTCGTCAGGATGGCAATGCGTTCGATCACGTTTCGGAGTTCCCTGACGTTTCCGGGCCAGTCATAGCTGAAGAGCATCTTGAACACTTCCGAAGGGAGCGATTCGATATGGCGGTTGTATAGCAGGGAAAACTCTTGAAGGAATGTCCGCGTCAATTCGTATATGTCTTCCTTGCGCATGCGCAGCGGAGGGATGACGAGATTGATGACATTCAGACGATAGTAGAGATCTTCCCGAAACTGGTTGTTCGCAATCATGCCTAACAGGTTTTGATTGGTAGCGGCGATAATCCGGCAATTGGCCTGCTTCATGCGCGTTCCGCCAACGGGAAAGTAACTTTTCTCTTGCAGCACGCGCAGCAGCTTTACCTGAAGCTCCAAGGGCATTTCGCCGATTTCGTCCAAAAAGAGCGTGCCTCCGTCGGCAAGTTCAATTTTCCCCTTTTTACCTTTGGGGTCAGCACCGGAAAATGCCCCTTTCTCGTATCCAAACAACTCGCTCTCAAATAAGGAAGCGGGTATGGCACCGCAGTTAATGGCAATAAAAGGTGCAGTCTGCGGTTCGCGCAGGTCATGAATGGCTTTGGCGAACAACTCCTTGCCTGTTCCGCTCTCTCCGAGAATAAGCACGGTAGCCGAGGTTGTACTGATTTTGCGAATCGTTTCCAGACACTGCTTCAGTCCCGGACTGCTGCCCTTGATTCCCGCAAACGGATCGGAATCGGGGCGCAGACGGGCGACCGTCTTCTCCAAATGCCGGACTTTGGATGACATATGTAACAATTCCTGGTGCAGGCGAATTTCGGTGGTGATGTCTACTTCGGCCGCAACCGCGCCCACGATGCATCCATCGAGCACCACTGGACACGCGTTGATGAGGGCAAACAGATCGGGCCGGGGCTGATGCTGTTTGCGGTAGACCGTTTCGCCGGTATACAACGTTTTGAGCGATTGAAGCCGCTCAGGCGGGAAGAAGTCTGCAGCCGGCTGCCCGACGATGTCTTCTTTGCGGATGGAAAAAACGTGCTCGGCACCGGACGTCCAATAGGCCACCTTCGCTTCTTCATCGATCAGGGTCAGCGCTGAACCTGCGGTTTCCAACGTGGTTTCCAAATAAGCCTCCAGGAGGCGATGAGCCTGCAGCATGTGCTGCAAAACATCCGCTGCGGCAATATATCCCTGCGGCGGGCCTTCGTCTTGAATCAACAAGTAAGGACTCTCATTGAAACAGGCAATAACCTCGGCCCAATTTGCAGAAGAAGGGATTGCAGGCAGGGGAAGGGAAGGATCCCGATCCCACTTTCTCAGGTCTGTCCGCAAAAGGGACATGAGGTCAGGAAGCAAATGTTTCATCGGTTTCACCTCAGTCGAAGCATCACGATTAGACACGTTACTGTTGCACTGGCCAAATTGCAATGCGCATGATGGTTGAGAAATAATCGTTGCACATATTATATCGCTTAAACCAACTGGTGTATATATTTTTTGACATGGAGCGTAGGGGTTAAAGGAAGACACTCACGAGTGGATTGGAATGGCAAACGGTTTCATTGAGGTTCAAGTCAAGAAACATTACATTTTGGTGTGATTCGTATCATCGAATATAAGGTTGAGGTGTCCTGAATTTTGGACATTTCCATGCTGGGATGCTTATTTTTTTTGACATTGCGTCAAGCTGGCGTTGCGTGCGGTCCCAATCGAAAAAAACCATGCGGCCCCCAAAAGTGGACCACATGGTTTTTCTTTCAAAGTCTTCGTCTATCTGAACATGTTTTTAACGACCATCCAGAGATTTGCCGGTTTCTCGGCCAGACGCCGCGTGTAATACGGATACCACATGGTTCCGTAGGGAACGTAGCAGCGAACGCGATACCCTTCCCGAGCGAGCCGCTCCTGTTCGTTCATGCGCAGTCCGTATAACATTTGAAACTCGAATGCATCGGGAGAGATGGCGCGGTCTTTGGCGTACTGTTTGGTCCATGAAATAAGTTGATCATCGTGAGAGGCAACCGCCGTGTAGACGCCTTGGTCGAGATGCTGGCGAATCATGGATTTGAACTGTTCCATGACTTCGGAGGCGTTCTGATAAGCTACTGCGGCAGGCTCTTTGTATGCCCCCTTAACGAGGCGGAGCTTGATGCCTTCACGGATCATGTCCCGCGTATCCTGCTCGCTCCTGTGCAAATAGGCTTGCAGCACGGTCCCCGTGTTATCGAGCCCTTCTGCGTGAAGACGGCGAACGATGTCCAAGGTAGCCTGGGTAAACGGGCTGTCCTCCATATCGATCCGCACGAAAAGATCATGCAGCTTGGCCTCGGCGGCCACCGCACGGATATTCCGATATCCCTCTTCAGGATCAAGCGCAAGGCCCATCTGGGTTGGCTTCAAAGACACGTTGGAGTTGACGCGATAGCGCGTGATGCCCTCCACGAGCCGAATGTATTCGTCCCGGTACAAGGCTGCCTCGCTCAAACGGGTAATGCCCTCCCCCAGATGGTCCAATGTGGCCATAATGCCTTTGTTGTTCAGGATGCGAATTTCTTCGAGAGCTTCATCCAGCGTGCTGCCTGCGATAAATTTGCTTGCCAGCCTTTTGCCGTATTTGACGGACAGACGCTCGACAGTTTTATTGCCTGCGACGGTCAGCAATGTTTTGCGGTACATTTCCGTTCCCATACTCATGGGGGCTTCCTCCTTATGATCATACTGCTTATGCTTCTGATACGAAGCAAGAATCATGCCAAATGCTGCAATCTCAAAAATAATCCTTCCCCCGATTGGAGTTGGCACGGAACTTGCTACATATATTGGGTGATAAGCAAAACGCATGGCAATCCAGGATATATAAGCCGCAAATAATCAAAACACACGTTAACGGAGAGGCAGAACCAATCTGGGCCTGCGAACCCAACATTTGAAGGAGGAATCATTCATGAACATTCCTTTTGTTAACGAACCGTTCACGCCATTTAGCATCCCGGCCAATAAGGAAGCATTCGAACAAGCGCTGCGCAAGGTGGAATCCGAACTCGGAAAAGACTATCCCCTTATCATTGGCGGGCAAAAAATAACGAGTCCCCGTAGGTTGAACTCCGTGAACCCGGCCGCCAAGCATCAGGTCGTTGGCACCGTTTATCAGGCAGACCGGGAACTGGCGGAGCGGGCTGTCCAGACGGCTGCCGAGACGTTTAACCGCTGGAAGCATACCGATCCGAACGAACGCGCACGGTATTTATATAAGGCAGCGGCGATCATGCGCCGCCGCAAGCATGAGTTTTCCGCCTGGATGGTATATGAAGCGGGCAAAACATGGCCTGAAGCAGATGCGGACACGGCCGAGGCCATCGATTTCATGGAATTTTACGCCAGGGAAATGCAGCGCCTCAGCGAACCCCAGCCCTTAACCCGCATTGCAGGCGAAGACAATGAGCTGTCGTATATCCCGCTAGGCGTAGGCGTCGTCATTCCGCCGTGGAATTTCCCGCTCGCCATCATGGCTGGCATGACGTCGGCCGCGTTCGTTTCCGGCAATACCGTCGTTTTGAAACCGGCCAGCACTACGCCGGTAATTGCGGCCAAATTCATGGAACTGCTGGCTGAAGCGGGCGTGCCGGATGGCGTCGTGAATTATTTGCCGGGGCCGGGCAGCGAAGTGGGGGATTATTTGGTCGATCATGCGTTAACGCGTTTCATCAGCTTTACGGGCTCCAAAGATGTCGGTTTGCGAATCAATGAACGCGCAGCCCGCACGGCGCCGGGACAGAAATGGATCAAACGGGTGATTGCCGAAATGGGAGGCAAGGATTCCATCATCGTGGACGGCGAAAGCGATCTGGAGCTGGCTGCGGAATCCATTACCGCATCGGCGTTCGGGTTCTCCGGCCAGAAATGTTCCGCGTGTTCCCGTGCCATCGTTCATAAAGATGTATATGATGAAGTGCTGCGCAAAGTGATTGAGCGGACGAAGAAGCTTTCGATGGGCAGTCCGGTTGAAGCAGGAAGCCATGTGGGTCCGGTCATTGACGACAAGGCCTATGCCAAAATCAAGGAATATATCGAAGTGGGCAAACAAGAAGGACGATTGATGCTCGGCGGGGAAACAGGGGATGTCCAAGGTTATTTTATCGAGCCAACCATTTTTGCCGATGTTGATCCGCTCGCCCGAATTGCCCAGGAGGAAATTTTTGGACCCGTGCTCGCCTTTATTAAGGCAAACACATTTGAAGAGGCGCTGCAAATAGCGAACAATACCGATTATGGCCTGACAGGTGCGGTTATCTCGCGTAATCGTGAACATCTGGAGCTGGCGCGGCGCGAGTTTTTCGCAGGCAATCTGTATTTCAACCGGAAATGCACGGGCGCATTGGTAGGCACCCATCCGTTCGGGGGATTCAATATGTCAGGGACGGATTCAAAAGCAGGCGGCAGAGATTATTTGCTGCTTTTCACGCAAGCGAAGCTGGTGTCGGAAAAATATTAAAAGGAACTGCGATTCGAACTATATAGGTTGAACTAGACATTTACACGATAACGGAGAGGGCAGAAAGAATCTGGAGAAGCGAAGCGGTCTAAAAGCTTTCTGAAAGAAAGCTGCATCGGAAGCATAGGCTTATCACCGGATTTTCCCTTTGAAAAAAGGGATCAAAAAAATCTGGGGATAACAGTGATCGGAAGATGGTTCTGACCACGTAGTGACTCCGTGTAAAAATCATCGGTTCAACTTGTATAGAGCCGACATTGCTTTTATGTTACCATTTCCAGAACATGCAGCCTGATCATGATGCCAAAGCTGCCGAGCGGTGCTAAGGGGGAAAACGTATGTTAGGTGTTAAGTTGTTACAGGAACAGCGTTTTCGGCTGGCCATTACGCCTGAGATGAAACGGTCCTTTCATTTGCTGACGTTGTCCAATCAGGATTTGGTCCGTTATTTGCTGGATGCAGCGGATGCGAATCCGCTCCTTGAAGTCGAAGGACACTCTGCGCCGCTGGCCCGACTTCCGCGGAGCATGGATCGCAGGAAGCACGATGGCTATGAACCGTTGCTTCAGGCGCGTGGGGCTGAACCCACGTTGGAGCATTTCCTGGCCGCCCAAGTGCGTTTGCTGGACCTCCCGCCCGCGCTAACGGCCACAGCGGAATACCTGGCTGGCTGCGTGAACGACGACGGTTATCTCTCGTTGGACCTGACGGAAGCAGCATCGGCGCTCGGCATATCCGTGGATGAGGCGGCTGAAGGGCTCGAGGTTCTTCAATCGCTGGATCCGGCAGGCGTGGGGGCTCGCAGTCTGCAAGAATGCTTGCTGCTTCAGATCAGGCGCGCCTCGATCGTTGATCGGCATGCCGAGCGGATGGTGGAAGCTGGTTTGTCAGAGCTGGTTCCTTTCCATCCGGGAAAAGCAGGGGCACGACTCGCGATGACTGCAAGCGAAGCCAAGTCCGCCTATGATTACATTACGCGGCTTGATCCCAAGCCTTGTCGTTCCATCGGCTGCACCGCACCTCCCCATTACGTTATTCCGGATGCTGTTGCGGAGCTGCGTGATGGCGAAGTCCGTTTGGAATTCCACTCGGCCGGAAACCTCCGCATATCGATGAATGAAGCGTGTTCTCGCTGGGTCAGGCAAGGAGGTACGGGCGAGATTTGGGCGGAACGGGCCGCAGAGGCGCGGGCGATCATTCGCAGTGTGCAGCTTCGGCGCAAAACGTTAATGCGTGTTCTCGCTGCGGTGGTGGAAGAGCAGGAGCTTTTTTTGCATCAAGGACCGTCCGGTCTGAAGCCGCTCAACTTGGCGATGATTGCGGAGAAGATCGGCATGCATGAATCAACGGTGAGCCGCGCCGTTCAAGGGAAATATATCCGGACGCCGCATGGCATGTTTGAATGGAAGGCTTTTTTTGCCGCGGCCATCGGAACAGACGATGGGGATCGAACATCTGCCGCGGCGGCCAAATGGCGGTTAAAAGAATTGATTCGCATGGAGCAGGCCGATCGCCCGCACTCGGACAGCCGATTGGCAGAGCTGCTTGCCGGGGAAGGCATCGTCGTCTCGCGCAGAACGGTGGCGAAGTATAGGGAGGAGCTCCGGATTCTGCCTTCGCGTGAGCGCAAACGCCGATAATAGGCGCGCTCTTATCCCGTTTCCGAAACAAATAGCCCCTGCGAACCGGGTTAACGGCGCAGGGGCTGTTCTTTGTTCACATCGGATTGAATACATCCACGTCAGTAGAAACCTACTACATGTTGCGCAGGAAACGTTCTCCAGCGATTCCTGGCGTGGTCATTTGCTCCGGATGCAAAATCTCTTCGAGCTCTTCCGGCGTCAACAGTCCGCGCTCGAGGATGATTTCTTGCAGGGTTGCGCCTGTTTTCAGCGCTTCTTTCACGATTGATGCCGCCACGTCATACCCGAGATGCGGATTGAGAGCAGTAATGACGCTGAAGCTTTGCTTCATAATTTGCGCGCAGCGTTCGCGGTTCGCTTCCATCTCTTCCACGGCATATCGCGTGAATACGTCGATGCCGTTATTCATAATTTTCAGCGATTGCAGCAGGTTGAAGGCGATCACGGGACCCATAACGTTCAGCTCGAATTGTCCGGCTTCGCATGCCATGCAGATCGTGTGATCGTTTCCCATCACCTGGAATGCCACCTGGTTGATCACCTCGGCCATCACGGGATTGACTTTGCCCGGCATGATGGACGAGCCCGGCTGGCGTGGAGGCAGGCGAAGCTCGTTGAACCCGGCACGCGGACCGGAGGCCATCATGCGAATGTCGTTGCAGATTTTGGACAGGTTGACCGCACAGACTTTGAGGGCTGCGGACAGCTCCATGTAGGCATCCGTATTTTGAGTGGCGTCGACGAGATCGTCGGCCGTTTTCAGTTTCAGCCCGGTCGCTTCGGATAAATGCTCCGTCACTTTGGCGATATATTCAGGTTTGGCATTAAGCCCCGTTCCAACCGCGGTTGCGCCAAGGTTGATGGTTAACAAGCGTTGGTTCGCATATTCCAAGCGTTCCATGTCTCGCCCGAGCACTCGTGCATACGCGCCGAATTCTTGCCCCAGACGGATCGGAACCGCATCCTGCAGATGGGTACGTCCGACTTTGACGACATCATTGAATTCCTTCTCCTTCTTGAAGAAGGCATCCTGAAGGCGTTTCATCGTGGCAAGCAGCGTTTCGGACAGCTGATAGGCCGCGATGCGCAAGGCCGTCGGAATGACGTCGTTCGTGGATTGGGACATGTTCACGTGGTTGTTCGGGTTGCAGTGGAAATAGTCTCCTTTGCTCTGCAGCAGCAGCTCGAGTCCGCGGTTGGCCAAAATTTCGTTCATATTCATATTCATGGAAGTGCCTGCACCGCCCTGAATGGAGTCAACAATAAAATGATCCAGATGATGGCCTTTCATCATTTCTTCGGCAGCCATGACGATGACGTCGCCGATTTTGCGCGGCAGCATCTTGAGTTCCATATTCGTTACCGCAGCAGCCTTTTTGACGGCGGCCAGGGCGATGACCAGTTCCCTGTGCACCGCGACTCCGGTAATCGGGAAGTTCTCGACCGCCCGTACCGTCTGAATACCGTAATAGGCATAAGCAGGAATTTCTTTTTCACCGATAAAATCTTTTTCGGTTCTAGTGGACATTTTGTTCGCCTCCAGTGGCATCCAATAATTGGTGGACCTCGGCATTGCCGAAGCGCACTCAGTATATCATTTAAGCAAAAAGGTTGCCAATCTAAAACATTTTACGCATTTTGCCGATAAATAATTAAAATTATAAATAATCATTCGAGATGTGCGACATCAGCTTTGGACGGGCTCGGAGTGCCTTGAATGCCGCGGATGATAGCGCAATCATTATTTTGTTCGAAAAAGGCGTCGGGGAGGGTGATTTCAACGTTGTCAGTGATATATGTTACATGTTTTCTGGTTATTAACTGGTAATCTAGGAAAAAAGGACTAAGAGGTGCGAGGATGAAGTGGACTTTAGGCGCAAAAACGGTCGCAGGTTTAGTACTGATCTCGGTTATTACGTACGGAACTAGCGCTTTTTTTATATTCTTTCTGAAGGATTGGTTTGCATTTAATATTCCTGATTGGTTATATATATCGATCGTGCTGATCCTGGGGGTATGCTGGAACGGAATACTGGGTTGGGGCGCTTCCCGCTGGTTGACCCGTCCGATCAAACATTTGGCCACCGCTGCCAAACAAGTCTCTTCGGGCGATTTGACCGTCACGATCCCGAAGCGGCAGACACAGGATGAAATCACGATTCTGTACGATGCGTTCGGGGGCATGGTCAGCAATCTGAGGGATATCGTCAACGATATTGCGGAAAGCACCCGCACGACTTCGCAAAACGCCCAGTCGCTCAGCGAAGCGATCACCCAAGCGGCTGCCCAGATCGAGATGATGTCCGATGCCGTTGACCATATCGCCGTTGGCGTCGAGCAGCAGAAGGTAACTTCCCGTCAATCGCTCGCGATGGCCGATGAAATGCTGACGGATTTTCAGGACATGCACGGCCAATCCGTGAGCATGACCGATCTGTCGGGGCAGATGGAACGTTCGGTGGTTCAAACGAAAGAGACGTTTTCATCGTTGATGAACGGCATGGAGGAACTGACTGCTTCCCATGACCGTTCCAGAGAAATCATGCTGCTGCTTGAAAAGGAAGCGTCCGATATTGAAGTTATTACTCAATCCGTTAAGAACATTGCGGAAGAAACCGGGCTGCTTGCCCTTAATGCTTCCATCGAGGCTGCGCGCGCGGGCGAGGAAGGTTCAGGCTTTGCGGTCGTTGCCCAGCAAATTCGCAAGCTGGCAGATGAGAGCAAGCAGTCCGTACACCGGATCAACGAATTGATCAGCCGCGTGCAGCAGCGAATTCGGGATACCGCGCAGTTGATTCACGTCCAGCACGGGCTGGTCGTAAGCGAATCGCAGCGTACCGTGACGGTGGACGAGACGTTGCACGTACTTACGGGCGCGGTGGAAGTGTTCATGCAAGGGGCCAACAAGATCGGCTCCCAGATTGCGGAACAGACCTCCAGGGTAGAGCAAACCCATGGCCATGTGAAGCAAATCCAGGGGAAAGCAAGTTCATTCTCGGATGAAGCGAAACGAATCATGGATGCGGCACATGAAGAAACGGCGATCATGCAGGAGATTTCTTCATCGGCCGAAGAACTGAGACAATTGACCGATCGTTTGCTGGACAAAACGAAAGCATTCCGGATGCAGCCTTGAGCTGATCCGGGGTGCTTTTTTTCTTGATTCGTACCTGTTCAAAGAGACGTCTTTGACGGTGATTCCCCCTATTTTTAGCCAATATTTTGCTTGTCATGCTAAAACACGAACATTCTTTCGTGAAAATGAATATATGTAAAGTTTTTTTTATGAAACATTAACAAATTCGCAACGTGTGGGCTATAAATGACTATATAATAAGGTAGTATTCAATGAAAAATATGAAGGAGCCCAGCATATTGAAAACTTGGACAGGTATCCTGCTGATGATCGTTTTGGCGGTAGCCATAATTAGTGCAGTATCGACTGCTCACTCTACGAACGAACAGGCTGAGCAGCTTCCCATAGATAACCCATCAAGCCAGGCCGAAGCGGTCGCGGCATCCAATATAGATAATGACAGTGACAATGACGAAGAAGCTTTACTCCACTCCAATGAAATTCTCCAAGACACGGACAATGTTTCGATTGCACCCGAGAATGAAAACATTCGATTATACCCTATGCAGGTTGAAGGTTCCGGATATATCTATAACGGCATTACATTAGAAGTCAATGGAAAAGAACAGCATTTTCCGGCCTGGAAAGCAGAGGGAGGATCGTACAAACCGGAAGTCCATGAGCTGGATCTGAATGGAGACGGACGGAAAGAAATTTTGGTGCTGCTCACGGCAGGCCACGGGACAGGAGTTTATTTGGGAAAAGCTTATATTGTCGATCCGGATACGCTGACAGAAATGAACATGCAGCCATTGGAAGAGGTCGTGCAGCAGCATGTTGCTTCCCGAGTCAACGTTACTCCGGGGAAAGTGGATATCAACGTTGATATCGACGGGAAACCTGCCGCGTCCACCCGTTTGGAGGAAGAAACGGAAGGCGTGGATTACAATCAAGAACTTGAATTTGGCAGTGTCGTGTACTACAGCATCGATCAAGATCGATTGACCGTATCCGCTTCGGGAGCATATTCCTTTGGCATGTACGGCGGGGAACTGCGTTTTCGTTATGAGTTCATGGACGGGCAGTGGAAGGCAACCGGACTGGATTTCAATTCAGACACGTATGAAGAGGAGTACACGCAATCGTTTGATTGATGTTTGCCAGGTGAATGACAAAGAAAACAGAAATAAGAGGCTGAAAAAAAAGAAGGACAACAGCCTCTATTTGTGCTGTCCAGAATTGCCGCAAGCGAGCGGCTTTATGAAGAAGAAACACCGCTGGCATCCCACATTCCCGGGACATCCCCAGGGCTGTGGAATGGCAGCGGTCAGAGCTTGAGAGCCGTGATTTTATCGAATGACGGTATCGAGCGGTTTAAGATGAGCTTCGATGGAGGCTCTCCGGTCCTCAAGGAATGGAGGCAGAGCCAACGATTCCCCGAGAAACTCGAACGATTCGTCGGTACCGAATCCGGGACCGTCCGTAGCGAGTTCGAACAGGATGCCGTTCGGTTCACGGAAATACAAGGAGCGGAAATAATGCCGGTCAACGAACCCGGAGTTGGAGAATTGGGATTGGCGCACCCGTTCCACCCATTGTTTCAGCTCTTCTTCATTGTCTACGCGGAAGGCAACGTGGTGCACGCTGCCGCGGCCGGGACGTTCGATCGGCAGGTCGCTGCGTTCCTCCACATGAACTTCGGAGCCGCTGCCGCCTTCCCCGGATTCAAACACAAGCACATCCGGTTGTCCTGCCACAAAAGCAGGGAAGGAACCTTTCAGACGGAAGCCCAGCAGATCGGTGAGCACGCCTGCCGTAAGTGAAGCGTCTTCCACGGTAAGTTGTACCGGCCCCAGGCCAACGATGCCGTATTCCGCAGGCACCGGGCTGCGATCCCATGGTTTGCCTCCGGCAACGCCCGTATTGTTTTCGTCCGAGACGAGGATCAAACGCTGGTTTTCGAAATCGGTGAAAGCAAGCGTCAATCGGCCGGCGCGCTCCGTGATGTTGCCGTGATTCACGTCGTATTCGTCAAAACGCTGCAACCAGTAGTCCAGTGCCTTATCGTTTGGGACGCGGAGGGAGGTGGCCGAGATGCTGTTTACTCCTTCGCGGGTTTGCCCGGCCATCGGCATTTCGAAAAAGGTTAACTCCGTGCCGGGATTTCCGATTTCATCGCCGTAAAACAGGTGGTACATCGTTACATCGTCCTGATTGACGGTTTTTTTGATCAGTCTCAGTCCAAGAACCTCGGTATAGAAGCGATAGTTGGCTGCTGCTTTTGCGGTTAATGCGGATACATGGTGCAGTCCTTTGATTTGCATGATGGAATCCTCCTTGGGATCGGTATTTTAACATTGGAGATTGAAAAAGATCTGATTTGTTTACATTCAAATTGTGTTTATATTATAGTAACTTACTTAAAGTTTGTTTGTTCTGAATTTATCTTAACATAAAGATAATTAAAGCGCAACACCCGATTGTACGAATGTCATAGACATATTGCATCAACGATGCCACAATGGTTGAATGTAAAAAAAGCCCATTATATAAACTGCAAAAAACCATACAGACGTTAACGGAAAGGCAGAACTGATCTGGCGTTATATAGGCCAATAGAAAGGGGCGTAATCATAATGGCTGATCCGAAGTGGCTTGATCCATTTGATGAGGCACCGTTCATCATGTTTTCCTGGCCACACTTGTGGGCAGTGTTCGGCATTGCTGCTGCGATCGGGTTGTTATATGTGTTGAAATCCAGATTGAGGGCATGGTCCGAAAAAAAAAGGAAGGTCCTCCGAATCTGCATGGCAGGCATGTTGTTGTCCATGGAAATCATGCTTCAGTCATGGTATGGCTATGGCGGGGTATGGAGCCCGCAAACGTCCCTTCCGCTGGAGCTGTGCAGCTTGACCTTGCTGCTGTCCGTCGTCCTGCTGCTGACACGAAGCAAATGGCTGCATTCCGCATTATTGTACGCCGGGATCGCCGGAGCCATGATGGCGATCGTGACGCCCAACCTTGGTTATGCGTTCCCGCATTTTCGCTTTATTCAATTTTTCACTGCCCATGGCCTTATTATTCTTGCTTTGCTTTACATGACTTGGGTGGAGGAGATGCGTCCGGGCTGGAAGTCAGTCATAGGTTCGATCTGTTTTGTAAATCTGGCTGCCCTGGCCGTGTATATTGTTGATGTGATGCTTGGTGCCAATTACATGTTCCTGCGCCATAAGCCCGATACGGCTTCAATCCTGGATGTGTTCGGTCCTTATCCGCTGTATATCTTGTGGGAGGAAGGATTGGCCGCTGCCTTGTTTGCGCTCATGCATGTGCTGCTGTTTGCCATACCGGACAAGATCCATCGTATAAGAAACGCGAATCCGGTAGAAAAAAGGGGAGCCCGGCTTTCCGAAACACGTTAAAGAAAAATCCCGCCGTACGCCGGAAGGCGACTGCGACGGGATGAACGAAAGATGGGATAACGGCAAGAAGCCGCACTAAAATGCCGATATGCAATTGAAGCGATAGGAGGCTTACCCCCGGAGCAGCGACTCCGCCCCGTCCACGTATATGCGCGTGCCGGTGACATGGGACGCTTCATCGGAAGCCAGGAAAAGCACAACGTTGGCTACCTGCTCCGAGGTTCCGGGCTTGCCTTTCAGCGGATGTTCGTGGCCTTCCGGAAACTGGACGGGAATCTGCACTTCTTTCAGGTCATCCGAAGGATAGGTATTGTCATCGATGTTGGTGTCAATCGCGCCGGGACAGACGGCGTTTACTCGAATGCCATAACGCGCAAGCTCCAGGGCGGCCATTTTGGTGAAAGCCGTTTGCCCCGCCTTGCTGGAAGCATATGCCGAGAATCCGATGCCCGAAAATACGCGGTTGCCGTTGATCGAGCTCGTAATGATGATGCTGCCGCCACGCTCCTTCATGTGGGGGATGGCATATTTCACCGTGGCGAACGTACCGCGCATGTTGATATCCATCGTCTGGTCCCAATCGTCCATCTCCATCGTTTCGATGGGGGCCATCGTGCCGTTAATGCCGGCATTGGCAAACACGACGTCGATGCGGCCCGCCATTCGGGCAGCTTGGTCGATCGCTTGGCGGACTTGGTCCGGCTTGGACACGTCGCACTCCAGCACATGGGCTATGCCGCCGATTTCTTCAATGCTCCTTTTTGTTTCCTCCGCGTTCTCCGGGGTCCTGTCCAGCATGAATACTTGAGCGCCTTGTTCCCCGAATTTGATGGCCGTGGCCTGGCCAATGCCCGAACCGCCTCCCGTGACGATCGCGACTTTATCCTTTAGATGTTCTGTCATCGTTCATTCTCCTCCCTGAAATGACGGTTTATCCCTATTTACCCGGCGAGAGAGGCATGAAGCAAAAAATGAGCGTCAAAAGAAACATTAAAACGAACCATCACAAAACGATCATCACAAAACGATCCATCTCAAAAAGACAGCGTCCCGGGACGCTGTCTTGTTTGTAGCATAAGAGCCATCGGCCTTCGCCATGGCGTCTATTTATGTTTTTTCCAATCCAAGGAGCTGTTGTTCAGCAGGTACTCGAAGTCGTTCTCCAGCCGTTTCTGTTCCGCTTTGCGTACTGCTTCCGCTTCCTGACGTTCCCGTTCTTTGCGTTCCGTTTCCGCCGCCTTGGCCTCATCGGCCTGTGCTTTGAGCTTTGCCAGCACGTCGCTGCTCAGAAGGTCTTTCAGCGTTGCCGGTTTATCTTGGGATGCCTTTGGGGCAGGGGAGTGTTTTTTGGATTTGGCCATGGGAATCGATCTCCTTTCAAAAACATACATCAGTATGGCATGCAGACACCCTGTTGCAGGGTAGTCATTATAGTATATCAGGTTCGCAAAATCCGTTCCATGGAGCAGGCCAAAAAGCAGGAAAGTGGAAGCTTCAGAGCGAATGAAAAAGGGTATAAACTCATATATTATTACCGATACTTCGACTATTCCCTGGTGAAAGGAGTCGTTGGTCGTGGAAATGAACCGCAGTTTATTGAAAGGGCTTGCATGGGGGTGTGCCTTCAGCATCCCGCTGTGGATGGCGATTATCGGTTGGGTGCTTATGCTCAGCCATATGTTGTAGGATGCTGCAGAACCATTTCGAAGCACAGGAGAGCCACCATTACGGGTTACGGGTTATGGATTTCATTACATGCACGAAAAAACGTAAAGCGAGGGTTTTGGTTTTGATAAATGTAAACGCTAACAACGAAAAAGGGACAAAACGATAAAGCTCTGCCTTCCGCACATCGGCGAAGGGCAGAGCTTTATACGTTCAATTAAGGCATTTTGACCGGTTCAGGATATTCGAGCCCATGGGTGTCGACGGTCACCTTTTTCATGACTTGATCCTGAAGGGGCTTGTCCTTCTTGCCTCGTTCTTGAGCAGCGATGGCATCCACGACCTCCATGCCTTCCGTTACTTTGCCGAACGTGGCATAAGCGTTGTCCAAATAGTCGGCATCTGATTCCATAATGAAAAACTGAGAGCCTGCCGAATCCAGATCATTCCCGCTTCGCGCCATGGAAATGACGCCGCGCGTGTGCTTCAGATTGTTTTTATGGCCGTTGGACGTAAATTCGCCTTTAATGGTATATCCGGGTCCCCCGGTACCATTTCCGTTCGGATCTCCGCCCTGAATCATGAAGCCCGGAATGACGCGATGGAAGATCGTTCCGTCGTAAAAGCCTTTGTTCGCCAGCGAGATGAAGTTGTTCACCGTATTCGGCGCGATGCCCGGGTACAGCTCGATGACGATTTTTTGTCCATCCTGCATCTCGATGGTTGCCACCGGGTTCGGGCCTTCCGGCTCGACCGGTTCGGGTGTTTCGGCTGCGCCGCTGGATGCGCGCCCGCAGCCGCTAATGATGATAAGCAACAACGCCAGCATCAGCGAAGTTGCCGTCGTTTTTTTCAATCGACCAAACATGAAGACGTTCCTCCCTGCAATGTGCATCGTCGGGGTTCTGACAGTAAGGCCTGTCGTCATCCACAAACTATCATACCTTTTTTGCCGCCGAAAAGGCAATCGATGGCATAGACGCAGACTATAAAGGATGGCCTTCATGGGAGGATGGGTGTAAAATAAGGGAAATGCTTCCTCAGGCAGGGACGTACGGGTCTGTACCGTTCGCTCCAGCATATGCGGCAGTCCCGGCGTCGGCAAAGGAAAGGACGTGCAGGGATATGAACTTCTCGTGGAAGCGCAATCTGGTTATTTTGTGGATAGGGGTGTTTTTTTGCAGCACGGCCTATTCCATCTCCATTCCGTTTCTGCCCTTGTTTCTAAGTCATGATCTGGGCGTTCGGAATCATCTGGAGTTCTGGTCAGGGCTTGCTTTTGGCATCACGTTTCTGGCCAGTGCGCTGGTGTCGCCCTTCTGGGGGTCACTCGCCGACAAGTACGGTCGCAAGCCGATGCTGATCCGGTCGGGATACAGCCTTGCGGTCTTGTATTTGATCAATTATTTCATTCAGGACCCGTATTCGCTGATCGTCGTTCGCACGTTTCAAGGGCTGCTGGCCGGTTTCGTCCCGGCAGCGATAGCTCTGGTAGGCACCAATACGCCAGAAGAAAAAACGGGGTATGCGCTCGGCATCATGTCGACGTCCGGAGCGACGGGCGGCATCATCGGGCCGCTCATCGGCGGTGTGGTCAGCCACTATTATGGCAATCGAAGCGCGTTTTTGTTTTCGGCGATCGTGGTCCTTATTTCGGCCCTGATTGCTACCTTTTGGGTCAAAGAACAGAATTTCAACCGGAACAAGGCGCGTTCCCATGTCATGGATGACATTCGCGAAGCGAGAGCCAATCGCGTGTTCATAACGGTGCTCGGCATGATGGGCATATGCACGTTCTCGGTCATGATTCTGGAACCGCTGCTGACCGTGTACGTCATGGAAATGGGCGTACAGCCGGACCGGGCTTCGCTCAGCTCAGGCATCATTTTCTCGGCCGTGGGAATTGCAACCGTGATCATGGCCCCGAAATGGGGGAAGATCGGTTCCCGCATCGGTTATGGCAAAGTGCTGATCATCGGACTTGTAGGGGGAGCCGTCGGGAATCTGTTGCAGTTTTTCACGACGGGTTACGTAGGGTTCGGCATATTGCGGTTCGTGTACGGTTTGTTCTTCGCAGCCGTATTCCCGGCGATCAATGCCATGATCGTACAGGTAACCGAGCCAGGGTTCCGCGGCAGAGCCTTCAGCCTGAACCAGTCTGCTTCCCAGATCGGGACGATGGCCGGGCCGCTCATCGGCGGCATGCTCGGCGGATGGCTGCCCATTCGCTGGATCTTCGTCATCAATGGAGCTGCGCTGCTGCTGACGGCGATTGCCGCCAGATGGTCCGGACTGGAGCGAAGGCTGCCTGGTGCCGACAAGTCTTCATCAGATAAGGTTTCAACGTAATTCGGCGAATCGGAAACGGTTTGTTTGAACGAATGAAAAAACTGACACAACCACTGGATGTGTCAGTTTTTTTGGGCGTTTATACGGCAAACGGTATTCTCCAATTACAGCGGGATTCCGATGCGTTACGAAGGCGAAGCTCCGCCTGCACCATTGATGAGATCCGTGCCATGGGGTGCATCCGGATCAGGTGCGGCGGGGTCTACCGGACTGTTCGGAAATAGTGTATCCGCGTCGGGAACGGATTCCAGGACAGGCTCTGCGGTGCGTGACTCAAGCTGCTCTTCATGCTGGTCGTTCAATCTCTGAACTCTGGAAACTTTGCGGGACGGATCATCTTCCATTTGGATGCGTTGTCCGGTACCTTCATCCAAAGCTTCCATTTCTCCGGATGGCATTTCAATTTCAGGGGGAAAGTCGCGATAACGTTGGTAACGGTCGTAGACACGGTCGCTTTCGTTATTCCCGGTCGGTTGATCTGGCATCTTCATCAACTCCTTGCGGCAAATTGGCGTTCTTGTTTTGTATTACCCTCAAGCGCAGGGATGCAATCCCGCCAAGTTATTATTTCCGGGGAAGCGTGAATGAAATACCGCGCTTGAATATCCAACGGCGGCCAGCCATAAACGGCATTAATGGTTGTATAAGGACGATTTTGCAGATTTTTGTCTTTTGTCTGTGATATCATTAAACGTAGTAAAAAGGAGGGCTTGGTTTGGATTGGTTTACGCTAGGCAATATGATCGGTCGGATCAGGATCGGGCAAAAGGCGTCAACGCCAGGGTTCTCGCGAACCGTGATCCGGCGTCCGGACGGGCTGTTCTGGGTCGGTGGCATCTGGGCAGGACAAGTCGTGCAGTTCCGCGATTTTCTTTTCTCCGACATATGGACCATCTACGAAGATGAAGAAACGGAGCAGTGGCTGGAATTTCGCCAGCGCCATGAGAAGATGGAGCGCGAAATGATTGAAAACCAGTATGAGGATTTAAATGGATAACCGAATTGGAGAGATCATCTCCAAAATGGAAAAAATATATATTTATACTAAAATGTGATTTTTTCTACCGACTTTAGAAGGTGACATCTTCACATATGGCGAATGATAACATGAAGCAAAGAAGGGGAGATAGAAAATTAGAACTTTGAGGTGCTGTGAATGAAAAATGTGCCCAAAGCAATCATCGTCCTATGGATCGGATTGTTATTTTTCATGGTCTGGCCACTTGGTACGAGCGCGGCGGCTGTTCAAGAGAATAACCGTTCTATCCCCGTTACGATGTGGGAGATTAAATGGGGAAATGTGAATGACCAAGGGTTTATTAGCGAAATCAGCGGTCTGGATGACGTGTGGGAGAGAAGAGGTTCAGGCCGAATGGATTACGAATCTTCGGGGCAGCCCACCCAATCCTTATGGACTCGTCTTACGATCCCGGAATTGAATGAGGATAGCCCGGCTATACGTTTCGAGAACATTAAGGGCCAGCATATCGTCATGTATTTGCAAGACCGTAAAGTGTATGAAAACTATCATTATAATTATGACAATAATGCCGTTTTACTTCCCCTCAATCAAAGCAATTCGGGTGATCGGCTCTACATATGGTCCGAGAACAGCAATGGTCGTTTGGGCATTCAAGGCACTGTGGAAATTGGGCGATATACCGTTTTGCAGGAGAAGTACATTCACAGCGGGCTGCTCGATGTCATTCTCGGAGCAACGTTCCTGTTTACGGCAATTACGATGGTGAGCTGTACGTTCTTTTTTGGGAAGTTTCATAAAGGCCTGTGGATTTCGCTATGCGTTGTCATGGGATCCATCGGAATCATGATTATTACGTATTCGCCATTTCTATACACGTTCTATCAAAACCAAGGCAACCTCTATTCCGTTTTGTTTGATACGGCCATGCTGTCAGGCATGCCTGCATTATGTTATTTCTTCGAACAGATTATCGGGAGAGGGCCGTACGGCGTATTTACCAAATTGAGAAAGTTCCAACTGGTGTACTCCATTATTGCCATCCTGGCATTGAGCGTTTATTTTGCTTCCGAGGGGCAGGTGAACTTGCTCTACGTGATTCTGGTGCAAAAGGGGAACGGAATCGTGCTCGTCGTTTTGCTCACTTTGCTGATGATCGGCACGGTCTCCAAAGCGATGCAAAAGAACAGGGAAGCCATCATGCTCGCGGCAGGTTTCGGTACGTTTGCTTTGGTGAGCGTTGCGGAATTGTTATGGTTTTACCAACGCGGCGGAGCATATCACCTCACATGGTGGAAATGGTCCATGGCGGCGTTTATCGTATCGCTTATTGCCATTCTGGGCAGCCGGTTTGCCGAAAAACATACGAAGGTGATTGAATACTCCAAGGAACTGGAACTGTTCAACAACGAATTGCAGCGTTCGGAGAAAATGGAAATCATCAGCGAACTGGCGGCTTCCGTGGCACACGAAGTCCGCAATCCGCTACAGGTAACGAGAGGTTTCCTGCAGCTGATGACAGAACAGGAAGACCATATAAATAAAGGATACGTGAGAATCGCCCTGGAAGAGTTGGATCGTGCCTCGGATATCATTACCGATTTCTTGACGTTTGCGAAGCCGGAATTCGATCAGATTGCCTCGCTCAACATCGCTGAAGAATTCGATCATATCGAAGGCATTCTTGTACCCATGGCGAATCTGGAGGGCGGGAAAATTACGACGGATATTCCGCCAAACCTCTGGATTCGGGGCAATTCCTCAAAGTTCAAGCAAGCCTTTATCAACATCATCAAAAATAGCATCGAGGCTCTTCAAGGACAGGGTCAAATTGACATCTGGGCGTATGCGCAGGACGGCATCATCAAGGTCCATGTCAGGGATAACGGGGAAGGAATGGATGAAGAAGCATTGCATCGTCTGGGTGAACCCTATTTTTCGAACAAAATTAAGGGGACGGGCCTGGGCATGATGGTGACGTTCCGTATTGTAGAGGCTATGAACGGACAAATCTCGTTTACAAGCACTAAAGGGGTAGGGACAGAAGCGGTTGTATCGTTTGCCGAGTTCGTCAGTTGACGAGCCCGGCAGAGGGTACAACCTTTTTTTGTCCGCTACCCCTGGATGATCAGAATGGGAATATTAATCTCTCCAAGGTCCGCAATTTACATCATAATTGACTTTGGAGGGATTTGGAGGAATAACGAGCACATAATCGTTTTGTTGTTCTTCCACCGTACGGATTTTCACGTTGTCCGGAATCTCAATGCCGAATGCCTCGCGCAAAGCTTGCTTTGGATTGGCATGCAACTGCTGTCTGAACTGCTCGTCCATCCACGCTTTTTCAATAATATCCTCACGCATTGTTTTTTCTGATACCATCATTGTGAACATTCCCTTCCCATTTTGGATTGTTTGGATCATGATTGTTGACTGGCATGAATCAGATACGAAAAGCCGCCTTGCATTAACGATTTTTTGTGGGCCTCTACCTCTTCAATCGCTTGATCCAAGGCAGAGCATAAAAAAAGGTTGAACGACCGGAGTTGCGGAATCCAATCGTTAGACGATGTAAGAGTGTAATGATGCCAGGCAATGTCTGCATAGGACTTCATAAACCGGGAATTGTACGTGTTGCGAATAACCTGCTCACTTACGGGATATGCCGGGTAATCCAGCTTCATGGCCGAAGATACGTGCGAAAGGAAGCTGTTGTAATTCCCATGCTCGGCATCTTCATTGAAATCCGTAAAATCGTCGGTCATCTGAAGCGTCATCAGCGCAATGTCAAGGTCGGCGCATAGGGAAGGAATCCGTTCCTCTTGTTCCAGCAGCAGAAGAGAACCTGCGGCTCCGAGCAGTAAAGGTGCGGCCTTTTGCGCATTCCGAAGCGGATTGATGCCAAAGGGGTCCGACATCGTTTCTTCTGTGACACCGGTCGACCATTCCATGACATATTGTCTGTAATAACTCCAGAATAGGGACGTGTTGCCGAACAATTCACGGTATATGCCCAGCGCATCGACGTAGTACAGATTTCCGAGTGCCAGCTTGAGTGTGATATCTTCGGGACGCTGATCCATGATTTCATCCTGGATCAGAAAATACAACATATGAATCAGACAGGCTGTGCTTAACTTGTGTGCGGTCTCTGCGGGAAGTCTGCCGGGGCCGGCGTGTTGCATCCACAGAGGGATGATGTAACCAATATAGCTGTGCCCGCTATCCCGCAATAAGGGATTGGCCAATTTGAGCTGTTCCCCGGCATAATGGGATATCGGTCCGGGATAGTTTTGCACCAGCTGCTCGGCGGCAGCGAATACCACCTCCACATCGGATCTAAACGGATCAAACCATTCTCTCCGCATCATTGGATTACGTCCTTCCTGCTTGAGTGAATTCAAGGACTATTTGACTAGATCTTGGAGTTAATCCCAGTATAGCGGAAAATATTTGAAAAAAATAGGTTTTTTTGTGATGGATTGTGAAAAATATGGTGACATTTAAGACGTTATGGCAGTAATTGAGGACTCTCAAGCCTATTTTGGATCGAAACATGCAAAATGTTGGAATAAAAAAAAGGATAATGGGACCAAAATAGAGAGAGAGGCTTTGCATGACATTTTGTTACGAATCCATGTGTACACGAAAGGTAGGATGAACATGAAAATAAATGAAAAAAAATGGCTGGCTGGCTTCATGGCGGCTGCGCTGTTCTTTGCGGCTGGAAATCTGGTTTCGGCCAACGCGCCAGCCGTTCAAGGGGGCAGCGAGCGTGTAGCCCCTGCATCCTCGTTTACGGGTGAGAAGGCTCCATGCATGCAGGCCAGCCACGGTCTGTTCATGATTGGCGAAACAGCGGACCTGCTCGGCGTGGGACTCAGGGAGCTGAAGGAGCAAATGGAGCAGGGCAAAACGCTGGCTCAGATCGCGAAGGAACGCAAAGGCTGGAGCGAAAGCCAATTGCTCGAGAAATTGAAGCCGACACTGTCTCAGAGACTGGACAAAGCCGCGAACGAAGGCTGCCTGACGAAAGAACAGGCGGCGGCAGCCAAACAGTCCATGGATCAGAAGCTGCTGAAAGTCATTCGCACGCCACTGAAGGACTTGCGGCGTGAGTTTGCCGGTATTGCAGGCAAAAAGCCACCCATTAACCACAAGGTCATCGCCGAATTTATCGGCATTACGCCCGAAGAGCTGCAGAAGCAGCTGCAGAGTGGCAAATCGTTGGCCGAAGTGGCCAAAGCTCACGGGATAAGTGAGACCCAACTGATCGACAAGCTGAAGGAGCAGTTAACGGATGATCTTCAGCGATTGGTGCACCGCAAGGGATGGGCGCGCCCTGCACCCCATGACCGCGCTCCAGGGCATCCCGCTGGAGCGGAAGCAAAATAAATAATAAGGTGTGAAGGAACACTTACGCCTATATGTAATCAGGCTGCCCAGCGCTTCATGAATGCGACGGGGCAGCCCTTTTTTTTATGCCAATGCGCGTTGCTTCAAAGATAAGGTTTGGCAACCGGGCGATCGGATCGCGGCGTGCCGTGAGTTGGCTCACCATTGGAACGGTTTAGCTTGGAATTGGTGGGATTCCCCTTGTTCAAGCCGGTCAAATAGCGCGCTCCGGGCAAACGCGATAAGCCGCGGCTGATGCCAAGTGCTGCCACCGCCGTCAAGGCAAAGGATAACAGCGTCATCGGCAAATGCCATCCAGCCAACTGCAGCGGCCGGGTGACGTACGCAATGCCGTAAATAACAAGTGCATGAACGAGATAACCGCCGAATGAATAACGGCCGATCCATGCCAGCAGGCGCTGAAACCGCGTGTTCTGGCCGCGCAACAGGACGAGAAAGCCATACAGCATCAGCATCTGGGCCATAATGATGACAAAGGTCGTCGGTTTCAGGTAGGTCGAGATGTTCAGGTTCATCGTTTCGCCAGAACCTCGAAGCACGTCGTAACCAAGCCACACATACATACCAATGAATACACAGCTCGTATAAGGGAGGGCGCGTACGGTCCAGTGACGCCAATCATCGACCGACCAGGCACATACGGCGCCCAGCACAAAATAAAACCAGTACATCATCCAGGAATAAGATCGATATTCCAGCAAAAACGACCAAGGCCGCGACCATGCGGCTGTCCACCCGGCCATATCATAATAGGACCATTTCATCAGCAGGGCATAACATGCCGCAGCTGCCAGAACGAGAAGAGCAACCCACTTCCCCCGGCTTAATCTTCGGGCAGCGGAGATTCGCTGTTCGATCAGGTCCGTACCCTTGAGAAAGAGAGGGAACAGCAAATAGAATTGAAAAATCATGATGATAAACCAGAGGTGGTATCCCGTTTGCGGAATAACCAGTTCACGCAGCAAACTTGTGACATCCAGCGAATCTGCCTGCCAGAATTGAGGCGTAAAGATGCGAACCGCAATCCAGTAAATTCCCGTCCAGACGATGAACGGAACGAAAATGTCTCCGAAACGTTTGCGAATAAAGCGGCCGTAATCCGGTTTGGCATGACGATGATGATAGAACAGCAGCACACCTGACAAAAAAACAAACGTTGGCGTGCCAAAACGCGTCAAATGATAGATCATGGCCAGCATGATGGAATCCGGCTGTTCAATGTCCAGGCGGTAGATGTATTCGGCAATGTTATGCTGCATGACGATCGCAAGAAAAGCGAGTCCCCGCAGCTGCGTCCATTCTTCGATACGTGTTTTGCCCATCCATACTCCCTCCTTGTCGCCGTTTCATCATTAAAGCGTACCTGCTCAACATTAAGCCCGCATTAAATGGGGAAAAGAGGCAAAAAAAGACGGCTTATCGCCGTCCGTCAGGGTTGTGTTTCAATTTGTGGTTTTGGTTTCTATTTCAAGTTCGCTTTCAGAATCACTCTCTGTTTGCGTCTGCTGCTGCGCATCTTGATCGAACAAATCCTGAATGTAGGCTTGCAGCTTGTTGACATCCACGCCCAGAACCTGAGCGGAGCCCGCCATTTCGTTGGTCAGCAGCTTATACGGAGGGATCTGCTGTTTATCAATCTCGTTGACATTAATGTCAAATCCGAGCGCAGCCAGCTTCAGCATCTGGGTCGGACTGAGATCCGTCTCGATGTACGGAGCCACCGCTTCCAGAATTTCCGGCACTTTGAATAGCGAAGAGGTGCTTTGCAGCTTTTTGGCCAGCTCGGTCATAAAGATCCGCTGCCGCTCGGTGCGGGTAAAGTCCGATGTGGCGTCATGCCTGAAACGCACGTATTGCAAAGCCGTTTTTCCGTCCATATGCTGAAGTCCTTTCTTCAGATCGATATCGTACATATGCTTGTCGGCTTTGCTGGTGTAGTGCATGTCCTTTTCCACGTCGATATCAATGCCGCCGACCGCATCCACGAGCGCGATGAAACCGGTGAAATCGGTGTAGACGTAGTGCTGGATCGGGATGCCCAGCAGATGGCTTACGGTTTGTTTGGTCAATTCGGCTCCGCCATAGGAAAACGCGGCGTTCAGCCGGCTTTTGCCATGCCCCGGAATGTCGACATAGGTGTCGCGCAGCACGGAGAACAGATGGGCGGTTTTGGTGACCGGATCAATGGAAGCGACCATGACCGAGTCCGATCGGCCTGCATCATCTCCGCGGGAATCGCCCCCAAGCAGCAGGATGTTCACGCGCTCTTTGCCTTCCCATTTCGGTATAGCGGTTTCTGGCGCATTCTCTGAGCTGCCTGTCTCCGTAGAAGCCGTTGGGGTGTGCGAGGCCGTCGATATGCTATTGGCAAAATGAGCGATCGAATATCCGTAGTAAATGATGATTCCCGTTACGGCAAGAGCCAGGGTCAGAGCGGTCCCCCATAACCATTTCTTCAGCATGAAATTTCACCTTTCTATCGTTGAACTGATATGTAACCCCAACTATTTTAACAAAAAGTAAGAGGAATGTCCCCTTTGATTTCGAATGTTAGGTATTACGGGCATAAATTTGACATTTCGTTGGTGAATCGATAAAGTGTAAAAAATAATCGAGTTTGTTGTAAATGGAGTGTGAAATAATACCGTGAATCAATCTGTCTTCGACTGGATTAACCAATTTGCCGATCATGTACCGCTATTGGACTGGTTCATGATGACGTCGGCTGAATATGCAGCATGGGTCATGATCGCCCTGCTTGTCATCGTCTGGTTTATGGGCAACCCTGCCAAACAGCGCATCGTTTTCTATGCGTGTGTGGCATCCATTCTATCTTTATGTCTTGCAAAGTGGGCGATTTCGCCGATCGTGGACCATCCAAGGCCATTCGTCGAAGGCCACGTGAACCAGCTTATTCCGCATGTGCCCGATCCGTCGTTTCCCAGCAAACATGCATCCTTTGTATTTGCGCTTGCGGCAGCTTCCTTTTTTATCGGGCGGCGATTTGGATGGTGGATGCTGCTGCTCGCTGTGCTAACGGGCGTGTCCCGCGTATATGCAGGCGTTCATTATCCTGGCGACATTTTGGGCGGTTTCCTATTGGGGAGCCTGGTCAGCGTGGCATTGATCGTGACGCGCAATTATACGAAGTCGGTCCCTGATTTTTTCATCAAATGGCATCGCAAAGTTTTTCGCTATATAAGTTGAACCGATGATTTTTACACGGAGTCACTACGTGGTCAGAACCATCTTCCGATCACTGTTATCCCCGGATTTTTTTGATCCCCTTTTTTCAAAGGGAAAATCCGGTGATAAATGCGACCGCTTCGCTTCTCCAGATTCTTTCTGCCCTCTCCGTTATCGTGTAAATGTCAGGTTCAACCTATATAGTTTTGTAGAGGAGGAGCGGAGCCATCATCGAATAGGGTAAAAGCAAAAGCTTGATGGATGCTGGCCAGGCCAGTAACCTCAAGTTTTTTTGAGTTTTGCGGAAGTTATATGAAATTTGAAAAAATATCGAATGGCTTCTCTATAATCGTTGCCGATTTTTGTCGATATACTATAGGTATGTATCAGTTAAGGAGTGGGAGCCATGAAGGATGCCGGGGGAACGGCACAGAACAGATTTAAATTAACGATTCGCATGAAATTGTTAGCTGGATTTTTAATCGTGGTAGGTTTACTGGCATTTGTAAGCGTGTATGCCCTGACCCAGATTCACAACATGTCAAAGAAAGCGGATGAGATTGACAAGACGTGGATGCCTGTCGTTACTCTTCTTGGGGGAATGAACGGGGATGTGTCGGATATCGAAAGGCTGGCACTGGGGATCATTGTGGAACAGGACGCGAGCGAGAACGCCAAAATGGCTGAAACGCTCGACCAGCTCCAGGAGGAGCTCAAGGGAAAGAACGAACAACTGAAAACGTATCTTTCGGGGAGTGAAGATGCGCTGAAGATGTACGAGAAGTACATCACGAATTACAATGCCTATATTGAGAAAATGCCTGCTTTCATCAAGTTGGGCCGGGAGAACAACTATGAAGAGTCAAGCCGATTGCATAGGGAAGCGTACCCGTTCTGGTTTACGGCAAACGAGACGATTATGCAATTAATCAGTTCGGGAAATATGGCGTCCGAAGCAGCAACCAGTTCTTCGGTTGAATCGGCGGAATTTGCGTTTAACGTGATCTTGGTCGTGACGATCGTTTCGTTTGCGCTGGCGATGTCCATCGCTATCTTTATTTCGATTATCATTTCAAAACCGATCAAACAAATGAATGAAGCGGCCATGCGTATTGCGAGCGGTGATCTTACAGGCGAAACGATCGTCCTCAAAAACAGGGACGAGCTCGGCACGCTCGCCGGCTCATTCAATACGATGACGGCGAACTTGCGCGTCATGATCGAATCGGTGGCGACGACCTCGGAACAGGTAGCAGCCTCTTCGGAGGAACTGCTCGCCAGCGCGGAGCAAAATACGAAAGCATCCGAGCAGATTTCCGAAACCGTGGAAGAGTTGGCCGTAGGTACGTCCGAGCAGGTGAACCTCGTCAAACGTTCGTCCCAAGCCATGAGCGAGATGGCGATCGGTTCGGAACAAATCGCGCAGTTGGCGACGAGCGTATCCACATCGGCCGTGGATGCGGCCAACATGTCTGCCGAGGGCAACATGATCATCAAGGAGGCCGTAACGCAGATGGCTTCCGTGCGTACTTCGATTGCTTCGTTATCCAAACTGGTGACAGGCCTTGGAGAACGTTCGGCCGAGATCGGCACGATTACCGAAGTCATCAACAACATTGCACGCCAGACGAATCTGCTTGCTCTGAATGCGGCCATTGAGGCAGCCCGGGCGGGAGACCATGGACGCGGTTTCGCGGTCGTTGCCGGCGAAGTGCGCAAGCTGGCCGAAGAGTCTTCGCTGTCGGCGCAGCGCATCACGGAGCTGGTACACCTGATTCAGTCCGATACCGAGCAAGCCGTAGAAGCGGTGAAAGTAAACAGCAACGAAACGGAAAGCGGCATCGAAGTCGTGACGGCGGCCGGGGATGCATTTGAACAGATTTCGAATGCCGTCAGCAAAGTTGCCGGCGAAATTCAGGAAGTGTCGGCAGGTGCAGAGCAGATGGCAGCGAGCACCGACGAAGTCGTCAAATATGTGGAACAGGTGTCGGCCATCGCGGAGGAAGCTTCCGGCGGTGTGCACAATGTATCTGCAGCCACGGAAGAGCAGTTGGCCTCGATGGAAGAAATCGCATCTTCGGCAGCTTCCCTGTCGAAGATGGCCGAAGAACTGCAAGAACAGATCAACAAATTCAAAGTATAGTTCCGGTGCCTTATCCCGAGCCCTTGTTTAGCGGCGCGGGATAAGGTTTTTTTGCATGCCTGATCCAGGTCACAACAATGTTATTCCGGAAGTCACCAAAGCTTATATTGCATCCGGTGCAAAAGACTATAATGGAAATTAATGGTGGAAAAACTTGGAGTCACGCCATGGAAAGGAGCGGTTTAAACAAACCTCGACATGGGGCAATCGAACAATACGAAAGACGGAGGAGTTGAATGGTTGGAGATGAAGTCAAGCTGGCGTAAACGTCTCGTTATGTTGGCGTTATCGGCAGGACTGTTGACAGGAGGTACATTCATGCATGGGTTGACGGACAGAGCGGATGCGGCCGCAAATGGCCACAACTATGCAGAAGCGCTGCAGAAGGCGATTTATTTCTATGAAACCCAGCGTTCCGGAACTTTGCCGGAGTCGAACAGGGTAGAATGGCGCGGCGATTCGGGCTTGAGGGACGGGGCCGACGTCGGCGTGGATCTGACCGGAGGTTGGTACGATGCCGGAGATCACGTGAAATTCGGTTTGCCGATGGCATACTCTGCCACGATGCTCGCCTGGTCTGTGGTAGAATACCGCGAAGGATACGAACAGGCCGGTCAACTCGAGGAAATCAAGGATAACATCCGCTGGGCGACGGATTATTTTATGAAAGCGCACACAAAACCGAACGAATTATGGGGACAAGTCGGAGCGGGTCAAACGGACCATGCCTGGTGGGGACCGGCCGAAGTCATGCCGATGGATCGCCCGGCATTTAAAATCGATGCCTCTTGTCCGGGCAGCGACCTTGCGGGAGAAACGGCGGCGGCACTTGCGGCATCTTCGATCGTTTTTGCGGCGGATGATCCGTCGTATGCCTCCAGATTGCTGCAGCACGCAAAGGAGCTCTATCATTTTGCCGACACGTATCGTGGCAAATATTCCGACTGCATTACGGATGCGCGAACGTTCTACAATTCCTGGTCAGGCTACGAAGATGAACTGGCATGGGGAGCGACATGGCTTTATCTGGCAACAAATGATAACGCTTACTTGTCCAAGGCGATAGCCGCAACCGATGCATGGCCCTCGACCGGAGGGGCATACAACTGGCCATTTACATGGACGCATGGTTGGGACAATAAAAACTATGGTGCCCAAATTTTGCTGGCACGCATCACGTCTGGGCTGAACATGCCCGAAGCGGCAAGGTTCATCCAATCCGCGGAGCGTAACTTGGATTATTGGACGGTCGGAACGAATGGGCAAAGGGTGAGATACACGCCTGGCGGCCTGGCCTGGCTGGACCAGTGGGGATCGCTTCGATATGCGGCGAATGCGGCTTTCATTTCGTTCGTATATTCCGACTGGGTGAATGATCCGGCGAAGAAAGCGAGGTATCGGGATTTTGCCGTCTCGCAGATCAATTACATCCTCGGCGACAATCCGCGTCAAGGCAGTTACGTCGTCGGATACGGGCAGAATCCGCCGCAGCATCCGCATCATCGCACAGCCCATGGTTCATGGGCGAACAGCGAAAACATTCCGGCATCCCATCGCCATACCTTATACGGCGCGATGGTGGGTGGGCCTGATGCATCCGACGGTTACACGGACTCCATTTCGGATTATGTAAGCAACGAGGTGGCGATTGATTATAATGCAGCGTTTACGGGAGCGCTTGCCAAAATGAACCTGTTGTTCGGGCAAGGCGATGAACCGTTGGCGAATTTTCCGGAACCCGAGGAAAAGACGGATGAATATTTCGTCGAGGCATCCATTAAGGCCGAGGGCCCCGATTATACGGAGATTCGGGCATTATTGAACAATCGCTCCGCGTGGCCTGCCAAAATGGGAGACCGGCTGTCCTTCCGTTATTATCTCGATCTGAGTGAGGTATACGACGCAGGGTATACGGTCGCCGACGTTCGCGTGACGACGGCCTACAGCGAGGGAGCAGCCGTATCACAGCCCATCGTCGTTGATAAGGCTCGCCGAATCTATGCCGTAACGGCGGATTATAGCGGGACCAAGCTTTACCCCGGCGGCGAGGGCCATTATCGGAAAGAAGTGCAGTTTCGCATCAGCGGACCGCAAGGTGCATGGAGCGCGGCCAACGATCCGTCCCATTCGGGATTGGCAGCCGGGACTCCGCAAAGGAGCGCGCATTTGCCGGTATACGATGCCGGACGGCTCGTTTACGGCCAGGAACCGGGCGTCTTGCCCGTAATGGTCCCGTCTGCGCCAGCTTCGTTGCAGGCTGCTGCAGGCCAGGGCCAGATCACCTTGAGCTGGACGGCTTCCGTAGGAGCGAGCTTTTACACCGTCAAACGTGCCGAGGCAGATGGGGGCCCGTACACGGCAGTGGCTGCCAATGTGAACGGAACGACCTATACGGACACCGGGCTGACGAACGGCAAGACGTATTATTACGTCGTAACCGCCGTAAATGCGGCAGGCGAATCCGCTGCGTCGGCGCAGGCATCGGCTGTGCCGCAGGCAGGCAGCGCCTTGCCCGGCGCGTTCACGCTCGTAGGGACGGCAGGCGATGCGCAGGCGGTACTGGCCTGGGCCGCTTCGGACGGCGCGGACAGCTATGCGGTGCAGCGGCGAACGGGGAGCGGGGCATTTGAAGAGGTGGCGGCAGGGCTGACGGCATTGACTTATACGGATGCCGCCGCCGTGAACGGTACGACGTACACGTACCGGATCGCCGCGAGCAACGGCAGCGGCCAGACGCTGTCGAACGAAGTGACGCTGACACCGACCGCGTCTCCGGCTGGGACGGGAACGCTGGAGGTACAGTACCGCAATGGCGGGGCGGGAGCGAGCGGCAATGCCATTACGCCGCAGTTCAATTTGAAGAACACCGGCACCGAAGCGATCGACCTCAGCCAAGTGAAGGTTCGATACTATTTTACGAAGGACGGCAACGTGGACATGAGCTTCTGGTGCGACTATGCCCAGATCGGCAGCAGCAACGTGGAGGCTGCCTTCATCCCGCTGAACCCGGCGAAGAGCAATGCGGATACCGTGCTGGAGATCGGCTTCAAGCCGGGAGCGGGCAGTCTGGCACCAGGCGCGGAGACCGGCGTGATCCAGGGACGGTTCTCCAAAACGAATTGGGCGAGCTTCGATCAGACCAACGATTACTCGTACGACGGGGCAATGACGGGCTTCGCCGCCTGGAACAAAGTAACGGCGCATATCGACGGCATAAAGGCCTGGGGCATTGAACCATGAGACAACAGATTGCAGTCAGCAGGGAAAACAACATCGATTCCATTCTATTTCCAAGATTACAGGGAGGTATGTATCATGTTGAAATCAGCTGCGAAAAAAAGCCTGGCGGCCATGCTGGCCGGAACGGTCATGCTCACCGGGTATACGGGACTTTGGGCAGGCCCGCAAACGGTTTTTGCCGAAGAGCAGTCTTTGCAAGCGGAAGGAATCAATGAAGCGCGCTTCATGGAGCTGTACGGACAGTTGAAAGACCCCGCCAACGGATATTTCTCTCCGGAGGGAATTCCTTATCACTCTGTTGAAACCCTGATCAGCGAAGCGCCGGATTATGGGCACATGACGACTTCCGAAGCGTACAGCTATTGGTTGTGGCTCGAAACGATGTATGGGCATTTCACGGGTGACTGGTCCAAGCTCGAGGCCGCGTGGGACAACATGGAAAAATACATCATTCCCGTCAATGAGGGCGATGGCAAAGAAGAGCAGCCTACGATGAGCCACTATAATCCGAACAGCCCGGCGACATATGCTGCGGAGAAACCCTTTCCGGATCAGTATCCGTCAGAATTAAACGGGCAATACCAGGCCGGAAGGGACCCGCTGGACGCAGAGCTGAAATCCTCCTATGGCAACAACCAGACCTACCTGATGCACTGGCTGCTTGACGTCGATAACTGGTACGGCTTCGGCAACCTGCTGAATCCTTCCCATACGGCAGCGTACGTCAATACGTTCCAACGCGGGGAACAGGAGTCCGTCTGGGAAGCCGTTCCGCACCCGTCTCAAGACGACAAATCGTTCGGCAAAGCGGGTGAGGGTTTCATGAGCCTGTTCACAAAGGAGAATCAGGCACCGGCAGCGCAATGGCGTTATACCAATGCCACCGATGCGGATGCCCGCGCGGTTCAAGTACTGTATTGGGCGAAGGAAATGGGTTACGACAACCAGGCTTATCTCGATAAAGCCAAAAAGATGGGCGATTACCTGCGTTACGGACTGCATGATAAATATTTCCAGAAAGTTGGAAGCGCCAAAAACGGCAGTCCGGCCGCAGGCACGGGCAAAGATTCCAACATGTACCTTATGGGCTGGTACACCGCTTGGGGCGGCGGTTTGGGGCAGGGCGGCAATTGGGCTTGGCGCATCGGTTCCAGCCATACGCACCAGGGATACCAAAATCCGGTCGCATCTTATGCATTATCCGATCCTGCTGGCGGGTTAATCCCGAAATCGAACACGGCCAAAGCGGATTGGAACGCTACGCTGAAGCGCCAGCTTGAATTCTACACTTGGCTGCAATCCCATGAGGGGGCGATCGGCGGCGGCGCTACCAACAGCTACGGAGGTGCCTATAAAGCTTATCCGTCCGGAACGAGCACGTTCTACGATATGGCATACCAGGAAGCGCCGGTATACCGCGATCCGGATTCCAATACGTGGTTTGGCATGCAGGCTTGGTCGATGGAGCGCGTAGCGGAGCTGTACTACATTCTTGCGCAGAACGGCGATCTGAGCTCGGAAAATTTCCAGATGGCGAAAAAGGTCATTTCCAAGTGGATTGACTGGTCGAAGGATTATGTTTTCGTCAATGAACGTCCGGTGACGGATTCCCAGGGATACTATTTGGATGATTCAGGACAGCGCATTCTTGGCGGCACGAACGTGCAGGTAGCAACCACGCCAGCGACGGGAGAGTTCTGGATTCCAGGCAGCCAGGAATGGAACGGGCAACCGGATTCATGGACCGGTTTCTCTTCTTACACGAACAATCCAAATTTCCGCGTAACGACCAAAGACCCGTCGCAGGATGTTGGGGTACTGGGCAGTTACATCAAAACGTTGACCTTCTTCGCGGCGGCGACCAAGGCCGAGCATGGCGCATTTAACGCCCAAGGCCAAGAAGCGAAGGATTTGGCGGAGCAATTGCTGGACACGGCGTGGGACTACAACGACGGGGTAGGGATCGTTTCCGAAGAGGTGCGCAAAGATTACTTCCGCTTCTTCGCTAAAGAGATCTACCTTCCGGCCAACTGGACGGGATCATATGGACAGGGCAATGCGCTTCCGGGCACGGGCAGCATTCCTTCCGATCCTGCAAAGGGAGGAAATGGCGTCTATATCGGTTATTCCGATTTGCGTCCAAAAATCAAGCAGGACCCGGCTTGGGCATACCTGGATAACCTGTACAAGGCGTCCTACAATCCGGAAACGAAACAATGGGAAAACGGTGCGCCAACCTTTACGTATCACCGTTTCTGGTCCCAAGTGGACATGGCGACAGCTTATGGCGAATTCGAACGTCTTCTTGGCGACGGGAGCGGCCCGGAAACCGAAGTTCCTGCTGCGCCAAACGGTTTGACGGCCGCCGGCGGCAGTGAACAGGTTGTTCTGAACTGGAACTCCGTTTCGGGAGCGAATTCTTACACCGTCAAACGTGCCGAGGCAGATGGGGGCCCGTACACGGCAGTGGCTGCCAATGTGAACGGAACGACCTATACGGACACCGGGCTGACGAACGGCAAGACGTATTATTACGTCGTAACCGCCGTAAATGCGGCAGGCGAATCCGCTGCGTCGGCGCAGGCATCGGCTGTGCCGCAGGCAGGCAGCGCCTTGCCCGGCGCGTTCACGCTCGTAGGGACGGCAGGCGATGCGCAGGCGGTACTGGCCTGGGCCGCTTCGGACGGCGCGGACAGCTATGCGGTGCAGCGGCGAACGGGGAGCGGGGCATTTGAAGAGGTAGCGGCAGGGCTGACGGCATTGACCTATACGGATGCCGCCGCCGTGAACGGGACGACGTACATGTACCGGATCGCAGCGAGCAACGGCCACGGCCAGACGCTGTCGAACGAAGTGACGCTGACACCGACCGCGTCTCCGGTTGGGACGGGAACGCTGGAGGTGCAGTACCGCAATGGCGGGGCGGGAGCGAGCGGCAATGCCATTACGCCGCAGTTCAATTTGAAGAACACCGGCACCGAGGCGATCGACCTCAGCCAAGTGAAGGTTCGATACTATTTTACGAAGGACGGCAACGTGGACATGAGCTTCTGGTGCGACTATGCCCAGATCGGCAGCAGCAACGTGGAGGCTGCCTTCATCGCGCTGAACCCGGCGAAGGGCAATGCGGATACCGTGCTGGAGATCGGCTTCAAGCCGGGAGCGGGCAGTCTGGCACCGGGCGCGGAGACCGGCGTGATCCAGGGACGGTTCTCCAAAACGAATTGGGCGAGCTTCGATCAGACCAACGATTACTCGTACGACGGGGCAATGACGGACTTCGCCGCCTGGAACAAAGTAACGGCGCATATCGACGGCGTAAAGGCCTGGGGCGTTGAACCGTAATGGACTGTCTCATGGGAAAATAATGAAATAAAGGAAATGGGCCGGAGAGAAACTCCGGCCTTTTTTGCGACTATATAAACCGCAAAAAAACAAACACACGTTAACGGAGAGGCAGAACCAATCTGGAGAAGCAAAGCGTGCGCTAAAAGCTTTCTGAAAGAAAGCTGCATCGGAAGATGGTACTGCACTCGAAGTGCCCTAGTGTGAACGATTAAGTGCGGTTTATATAAGTATATTGTCAAATTCAATCGGCGTACGATGCTGCGGAATGAAGGAGGAATGGGGAAAAGCACGCCAAAATGCTGCGATTTACGTGTAGTAATGTTTACCACTTATGGGATTTGAAATTAAAATATGGGTCATATGAACCATCATCTTCATCCATGAATGAAAAGAGTGCATTGCATATCCAAAATCGCCGTAGCTCAAATGTTTACAATATTTTAACCTTTTGAATAAGACGCCCGGCGAGGCATCCGAATCAAAAATATGGAGACAAGCCCTGATTCTTAGTGCTCAAATCAGCCTGAAGCAATACAGGACTTTGGACTGATGATCGTTCTGGACAGCGCCTTTACAATGGGGCAAGCCCGGTAGGATTACGGACCAGGTTAAAATTCTGTAACTTCAGGAGGAAAACGACATCATGAATTGGAAAAGCAAAATCATTACGGCAAGCGTAACGGCAGCGATGTTGATGGGAAGTCTGACGACTGGAGCATTCACGGCCCAGGTATCGGCAGCTACGATAGAAAATTCCAAAGCCAAGATCATCCAGGGAGTGAACATGCGCACGTCTCCTTCGACGTCTGCAGGCGTCGTACGTCAATTGCCTCAAGGCGAGACGGTAACCATTTTGGGCACGTCCGGTTCGTACTGGTACAAGGTACAGGATTCCAGCAACCAGACAGGATACATATCTTCTTCATCCAAATATACGCAAATGGTCAGCAGCGGCGGCAACAGCAGCACAAGTTCTTCGGTAGCGGGCAGCAGTTCAGTTACCGGCAGCGAAGCCGTGGAAAAAGTGATCGCCGCAGGCATGAAATATTTGGGCACGCCTTACAAATACGGGGCAGACCGCAACAGTACGGCCGCGTTTGACTGCTCCAGCTTCGTCCGCCGGGCATTCATCGATGCGCTGGGCATCACGCTGCCGGCAGACTCTCGCAAACAGGGCGACTATGTCAAAGCCAAAGGAGCGGTTCAAACCGATTGGACCAAGCTGAAGCGCGGCGACCTGATGTACTTTATGTCCTATAAAGGAACCAAGGCTTCCGCATATTCGGGCGTGAACAAATCGACGGCCAGAATTACGCATACCGGCATCTATCTTGGAGACGGCAAAGTGCTGCACACGTATTCGAACGAGGGCGGCGGCGTAACGGTCAGCGACATTTCCGGCAAGCACTGGGAATATCGTTTCCTGTTTGGCGGAAGCGCGCTGTAAATCAGACGCAGCGAGACAAATATTAACAAAGCAGCTGTTTGGATTGAAGCTGCGCGTCACTGCGGTGTTTATCAATGATTTTTACATTGGAAAACACCGCATGGCGTGCAGCTTTTTTGATTTTGGCGCCAACCCGTATCGAATATCTCCCTCTACTCTTGGTAATACACCCGAAATAAAATATCCTGATTGTAATTGCCGAATCCTTCCCCGTACAAGGTGAGCCCGCCAACATGCCGTGCATCCTCTTCGACTGACAGGCGCAGCGTCCACTGATTGCGTTCCATGGGGATATCGGATAACGTGACGCCGGACATCAGCTGGCCGTCGATGAACGTTCCCTGCTCCGTAATGCGCAGCACTTTCAGCATGCCGTATTGGTTGACGCTTTCGCTCCACCAATCAGGCGTAAATACGCCGCGGCCGTTTCCCGAGTCACCAGGGCTCGTCCAGTCCCCAAGCTTGATGCCATTCAACGTAAACGTAATGTCGGAAGGCCAATTGGGGTTGACGGAAGGCGCTTCGGACCCGATCTCCAGCGAGAGTTCAATCGCTTCCATGTGCTGCCCGGCCAAAATGTAATTCGGGATTTTGTATTCCACGAATCCGCGCCCGAACCATAGAATGTGGGCATGCATGCGTTCCGGATCGAGAAAATATCGTGGATCGTCGTATTGTCCGATAATATGGCTGGAGGTGGCCAGGCCGCAAGTGGGATATACATCAAATTGCGTATAATGCCCGATGGGAATCGCCACCTCGTGCACCTTGCTTGAGCTCCCGCTTTCCTGCGGCATCGAGATGCCGATCCAGTCAACGGCAAGACTGTTCATTTTATGGGTGCCGCCGTCCTTGCGGACCATTTTGGACTGAATGATGCCTACATCCTGCAGTTTGCGCACATGCATCGTTACGATGGCGCTGCTCAAACCGAGCGCGGCTGCAATGTCCTTGACGTTTTTGGGGCTTTCGGCAACAAGCCGGATGATCTGCAGACGGACTTCGCTGGCCAGTGCCTCATATAGGGGCAGCCATTCTGCATCGGTATTTGCTCTGATCACAAAGGTCCCTCCAATAGATGTGTTTAGGATTAATTTAAACATAAATTCAAAGAATAGGATAACATTTTCAAAATTTAGTGTTGAAATTAAGCTTAACATCGATTTTAATATAAATATGAACATTGATCCATAGGTTTTAAATTAATTTTTTTATTAATTTAAGGAGTTGAACTTTATGGTGCAAAAAGCAAAAATGACGGTAGACAAGGATTTCACGATTGGAGAAGTGGATAAGCGCTTATACGGTTCTTTCATTGAGCATCTGGGTCGTGCCGTATATGGTGGTATATATGAGCCTGGCCATCCTGAGGCTAACGAAGCGGGGTTCCGCAAGGATGTGCTGGAATTGGTCAATGAACTGCAAGTTCCGATCGTGCGTTATCCGGGAGGCAATTTTGTATCCGGTTACAATTGGGAGGATTCCGTAGGTCCGGTCTCCGAACGCAAACGCAGGCTGGAATTGGCTTGGAGAACGATCGAAACGAATGAATTCGGGTTCAACGAATTCGTGGATTGGGCGAAACAGGCCAATACCGATGTGATGATGGCGGTCAACCTGGGAACCCGCGGTGTGGATGCGGCCAGAAACATCGTGGAATACAGCAACCATCCGGGAGGCTCTTATTACAGCGATCTTCGTATCAAGCATGGTTACAAAGAGCCGCATAACGTTAAAACATGGTGCCTTGGCAACGAAATGGATGGTCCATGGCAGATCGGCCACAAAACTGCGGTGGAGTACGGACGAGTAGCTCTGGAAGCGGCCAAGGTCATGAAATGGACCGATCCTACGATTGAACTGGTTGCCTGCGGCAGCTCCGCGATCGGCATGCCGACATTCCCGGAGTGGGAAGCAACCGTCCTGGATCATACATATGATCACGTGGAATATTTGTCCCTGCACCAGTACTACGGCAATGCCGCGCAGGATACGCCGACGTTCCTGGCCCGCTCGCTGGAAATGGACCGTTTCATTGACACGGTCAAAGCGACTTGCGATTACATCAAGGCGAAAAAGCGCAGCAAAAAGACGATGTTCCTGTCCTTTGACGAGTGGAACGTATGGTACCATTCCAACGAAAGCGACAAAAAGCTGGACCCATGGCAAATCGCTCCGCCGCAGCTGGAAGACGTATACAACCATGAAGACGCTTTGCTTGTGGGCTGCATGCTGATCAGCTTGTTGAAGCATGCGGATCGCGTCAAAATGGCTTGCCTCGCGCAGCTCGTCAACGTTATCGCGCCGATCATGACCGACAACGGTGGCGCAGCGTGGAGACAGACCATTTTCTATCCGTTCATGCATGCTTCCGTGTTCGGTCGCGGAACCGCGCTGGTGCCGCTGATTCAATCGCCGAAATACGATACCAAAGAAATTACGGACGTTCCTTATCTGGAAGGCATCGCGGTGCATAACGAAGAAAAGGGCGAAGTGACGGTATTTGCGGTTAACCGTCATCTGGATGAAGCGCTGCCGCTGGAAGTGGATCTTCGCAGCTTTGGCGAGTGCACGCTGCTGGAGCATATCGTACTGGAAAGCGATGATCTCAAAGCGGTCAATACGGCTGCAGAGCCGAACCGCGTAGCTCCGCATAACCGCGGAGGAGCACAGGTATCGGGAAGTCTGGTTACTGCAAGCCTGTCCAAGGCTTCGTGGAACGTGATCCGACTGAAAGTACAATAAAAGATGGCATGTTAGCGGGCGGGGAAATCATCAAACGTTTATTAGGTTCATAATCAACGAAAGCGTTCAGGTGGAGTGGTGTCCATTTGAACGCTTTTTTGTCGGTTGGTCCGGAATGTAAAGAGCCCAACCGGACATTTCTCCAGTTGAGCTTGCTACATTTCCTGTCGTTTTCAACAGTGTAATTGGGCATCTGCCCGTCTGCATGGGTTTAACTCGAAACGGCCTCGTCGTTACCCGCTTCCCGTGCATGCGCGACCAATTGGGCATATACGCCTCTGGCCGCAAGCAGTTCCGCATGGGTGCCTTCCTCCGCAATTTTGCCATGCTCCATAACGATGATCCGGTCGGCATGCATGATCGTGGACAGGCGGTGGGCAATGACGATGGTCGTGCGCCCTTTGGACACGGATTCCAGCGCCTGCTGTACGAGCAGTTCGGTATGCGAATCCAAATTCGCCGTAGCTTCATCCAGGATCAGCACCCGAGGCTGGAATACCACGATCCGGGCGAAAGAGATCAGCTGACGTTCCCCGGCGGACAGGCCGCTTCCGCGTTCGGAGAGAAGGGTATCGTATCCTTCAGGAAGCCGGCGGATCATGGCATCGGCGCCGACGAACCGGCAAGCTTCGATGGCTTGCTCCCGCGTAATGTCTTCGCGAAACATGCGCACATTCTCGATAATGGAGCCGGAGAACAGGAAGGGTTCCTGCTGGATCAAGCCGACGATCCGATGAAGCGTGGCCTGCGGAATGTGCCGAATATCGAAGCCGTCAATGTCAATGCTGCCCTCGTGGACATCATAAAAGCGATTCAGCAGGGAGATCAAGGTGCTTTTGCCGGCTCCGGTCGTGCCCACAATGCCGACCATTTCCCCGGGATAGAGATGCAGGTCCATGTTTGAGATGATCGGCTGGCCAGGCTGGTATCCGAAGGAAACATCGTTGAAATCGATCTGTCCCATCACTTGCTTTGGTTCAAGCTTGAAAGCTTTGGCCGGTTCGGGTTCGGCGACCTCCGGTTTCGTGTCCAGAATGTTTGCGATCCGCTCCATGGAAACGGTGGCCGACTGGAACGTATTCCATTGCATCGTGATTTGGTTGATCGGTTGAAAGAACTGCCGAATGTAACTGATGAAGGCATAGAGCACGCCGACTTGCAGCGATTCGTTCAATACGGCCCGCCCGCCAAGCCAGACCATCAGCACCAGTGCCGCATTGCCCAGAATGTCGAATGTGCGATTGAAAATGACATGGGAGCGTGCTTGGCGAATGTTGGCTTGAAGGTGCTGCAGATTTTTTTCCCCGAATCGCTGCTGTTGTTCTTTCTCCTGATGAAAAGCCTGAATCAGAAACATGCCTGCGAGATTTTCGGCAGTGAATGCGATCAGACGCGCAAACCTTGTTCTGGCGTTCTGATACACTTTACGCAGATTGCTGCGGAACAAGATCGCAACAACGGCAATGACAGGCAGCACGGCCAGGGAGTAACCCGCCAGCACAGGGTCCAGTTGGAACATGAACACGAGGATCAGCACAAGCATCATGCCGTCCCTGATCAGGCTGAGCAGAACTTGGGTGAAGAAACTGCTGATCGTCTCGGTATCGCGAGAAACGTTGGTGACGAGACTGCCGATGTGATACCGATCGAAGAAAGACATCGACATGCGTGTGATGTGGTGAAAAATGTCTTTCCGAATGCGGGAAACGATGCTTTGGCCGACATGCTGCAGCAAATTGTTTTGCACGTAGGTGAACACAAAGCCGGTTATGGCGAGAACCAGGTATACCGCAGCAAGCTGCATAAGAAAACCGGTACTTGTGTTCCCGATGGCCAAATGGTCGTCTATGGCGATCTTGACCAAATAGGGCTGCAGCAGATCAGCCAGAATGCCCAGCAGCGAGCAGGCAAAAATGCCAAGAAAGGCGAGCCTGTGCGGCTTGGTATAGGTCATCATCGATTTGAAGGAGGTCCGCTCGTCGGATGCGTCAGACGCTCTGGAATCGCCTTTCGCCGGAGACGATGCATGCTGCTCGACAGTCATCGGGTCAGGCTTCCCGCTATGTCGTTCGGTCATGGTACAATCCCTCCTCTTGCAAACGATAGGTCGCCGCATACAGCCCTTCTGCAGCCATAAGGTCCGCATGGGTTCCCTGTTCGGCAATCCGTCCCTCGTCCAGCACGATGATATGGTCGGCATGACGGACCGCGCTGATTCGGTGGGACACGATCAATGTCGTTCGGTCCTTGCCCAGCTTGCGCAAGCCGCGCACGATGCCGCTTTCGGTGACGGCATCGACCGCGCTCATGCTATCGTCGAGGATGAGCACTTGAGCCTGTTTGATCAATCCCCTGGCGAGGCTGGTGCGCTGGCGCTGCCCGCCCGACAGGGTAAGCCCGCGTTCGCCCAGCTTGGTGTCAAATCGATCCGGGAACCGAATGATATTTTCGTAAATCATGGCCTGCTTGGCGCTATGCTCTATCGTATCCATCGGTAATGACCGATCGCTAAAAGCGATGTTGTCGCGAATGGTCGTGCTGAACAGGAAACCGTCCTGGGGCACATAGGCAATACAGGCGCGCAAGCTTTCCAGCGATATCTTGCGGATGTCGGTTCCATTGATGCGGATGGTTCCGGCAGGAGGCTCGTACGTGCGCAGCAGCAATTTGACGAGCGTGCTCTTGCCCGAACCGGTTTTGCCTACGATACCGACCGTCTGCCCGGCGCGAATGTGCAATTCCACGTTCTGCAGGACGGGGGCAGGGCTGCCGGGGTAGGCGAAGGACAGGCCGCTGATGGATATGTCCCTGATCGAGCGAAGCGACTTGGCATTCGCAGCTTCCTGAATGTCGGGCTCTTCCGCCAACAGGTCGTTTACCCTTTCGAGAGAGGCCCCGGAACGCTGCATCGTGTTGATGACATTGCCAATTTGCTGCAGCGGTCCGATAATCATGCGCAGATACAAGGTTAATGCAACGAAACTGCCGAGCGTAATGGTATGCTGCATCGTCATGATGCCGCCTACAAGCAGGGAAACGACGAGAGATAACGATCCGAATAACGGAAGAAGCGCTTGAAACAAGGAAGACATGCGCACGAGGCGCAATTGTTTGCTCCGAATGGCATCTACCGCCATACCGAACCGTGCGCGGGCCTGATCTTCCACGGCAAACGTTTTGGTCACGCGGATGCCGCCGAATTGTTCCTCGGCCGATTCGGTCATGTCGGCGAGAGCTTCCTGCACGTCACGGGAGCGCTTACGAATTCGCGGGCCAAAATGGACGACCAGAAACGGAATAGCCAGCAGCGGCAGCACGCTGATCATCATCAAGGACAGCGGGATCCCGCTGAGCAGCATCATGATGATGCAGGACAATAACAGAAAGGTTGCATTGGTCATGGTGGTCACCCCGTTGGAAATGGCCTCGCGAACGGAGGTGACGTCGTTCATCACGTAGCTAAGCAGTTTGCCGTTGCCCTGTTTGGAAAAATAGTGCTCGCTTAGTTCGGAAAACTTGCCGAAAATGCGTTCGCGGGTCATGAATTCGAACCGGCGTCCCAGCTTCATGATCATGAACTGTCCGGTTCCGAACGACACGTTGTACAAAATAGCCACCGCCAGCAAGATGATGCTGTACCTCATCACCGTATCCATACGCAGGCTGTTCTGCATGAGTTGGTCCGTGAAGCTGCCCAAAATGCGGGGCAGGGAAGCCTGCCCGACATTGGAGGCGATAATCAGGACCACGGCAACCGCATATACGGGCCATTGGCTGATCACGTAGCTTCGCAGCAATTCTCGTTTGGACATAGGCATGGTTCTCCTTTGTTGAATTCAAAGATATCGATGCAGAGCGTAGAAAAGGGCCGACACCCGAATCAAGGTGTCATGCCCTTTTACTTTATGCGAACGAATTCGAAGATTATCCGTATATGAACGGATTTCCGTATGCCGATCGACGAAATCAGTTCACTGCACGACATGCAGTCGATAGGTAACGTCCGTTGACGTCCTTTCATGCTGACAACTACTATTGTTGCGCTATTGAGGAGCAATGTCAATGAAGCGGAGCAAGCTGATGCATTAGAGTTTTGCGTTGAATGTTCATATAACATCATTTAAACCATATGTAAACCGGAATGTACAGGTTTGGTGAAACATTTTGAAGCAAGGGGCCGTCTGTAGGGGTGAAGGTTGGCAATCAGGTTTAAACTACTATCGGAGGTGTCAAAATGAAACATAAAAAAGGATTGGCGGCGACACTCGCTCTTTGCGTATCGTTGACGGCGGGAGGTGCATCCGTGCTCGCATTCTCGGACCTGCAGGATGAAGGACAGAAAACGATCGTGGATACGCTCAAATCCAAAGGCGTCGTAAACGGGGTGACGGCGGATCTGTTCAAGCCGAATCAGGCGTTATCCGAACCGCAGGGCATTCAGTTGATCGTCAAAGCATTTGGTTTGAAAAACGCGTACGCATCCCCTGCGCAAAGCAAAATCAGTCCTGACACTTGGTATGCGGATGCCGTGCAAGCTGCGACCCAGAATGGATTGTCCATTCCCGTAGAAGTGAATCCGCAGGCCAAAATGACGCGCGAACAGTTCGTGATCCTTCTTCAAGAAGGGATTGCCACAACGGGGAATTATCCGGTCATTATGAGATATAACGTCGTGAATGATGAAGACAGCATCGGTGAGAATGCCAAATCCGCCGTCCAGAACCTGCTCAACATGAACATCATCCAGCTGGACAAAGACGGGAACTTCCGTCCGGATCAGCCGCTTACCCGCATGGAGGCCGCAAGCATGATTTTTAACGCACTGGAATTTATCGACCAGTTTGGAAACGGAGGCTCCACAGAGCCTGCACCGGTGGATCCGGGAGCGGGACAGGCGGGCATCGTGCCGACGGTAACAACGACGAAAGTGGACGACAAGACGACCAAAGTGAAGCTTTCTGCCGAGATGCCGCACCCGGGCTACGGATTGAAAATTGATGACGTCAAACTGGAAAAGGATGGACGTGCCATCGTGCTGTATTCGATCGTTCAGCCTGACCCGGACAAAATGTATCCGATGGTCATTACCAACGTGACGGCCGAAACGGACATCCCATCCGGATACACTGCCGAAGCACGACCTTCGGGCAAATAAGCAGCGTGTAATTCCTGAAAGCCATAAAAAAAGAAGAACCCACCGCATCCAGTTCATATGGACGGTGGGTTTTGTTATGTCGTGCGATCCCGACATCCGTTTACAGATCAGGACGGGGAACTCCCGGTCGGTTCGTAGTCGAACCAGTCGAACCGGGCAGGCGTGCCTTGGCCGCCCGGGCTGGTGGCGTACATTCCGACGATGACGCCGGTGAAGCCGCCCGCTACCTCAGTGGAGAGCAGGTGGGTTTCGCCGGAGCCGAGCTCGATCCATTCACGGTCATTCGTGCAGATGGAAAAGGCGAAAGCGTCAGGCTCGGCCTGGACTCGAAGGACGACGGGACCTTGGCCGCAATCCAGCGCGTATTCGGTACGCATGGAGCCTACGACCCGCCGAAGCACGACCGATTTGCGTCCATCGACCAGCCTGATGCCCAGATCGTAATGATAATTCCGGTTCATGAATACCGAAAGGCCTGCTTCTTCCCCATGCTGCCGGGGTTCGAAATCGAGATGCGCTTCGATGCGGCACGAAAAATGGCTCAAGCGACGTCCGATGAAGGCTGGGCTTCCACCGGCGTCAAGGGATAACGGGTTACCGTGGAGGACGAGGTGTCCCGGCTGTTCCATTAGCGACCAACTTCCCGGGGCCGGATTCCGGAGGAATAACCAGTCCATGCCAAGTTTCGGCTGATCGAAGTGATCGCGCGCGGGCGGATGCGGCCACTTTGCTTCGGCAAGCTGCGGCCCGTCCATCTCGGGATCGATGCGTCCGTCATGGCCGATGATCGGCCAGCCTGCTTCCGTCCACGTGACCGGGGCCAGAAACGTTTCCCGACCAAGGTGATGGCGAAGCGGATAGGACGGGGGACGGATGCCGAGACAGACGGCCCACCAGCTTCCGTCCTGAGCCTGCACCAGGTCGGCGTGCCCGGTCGCATGGATGCTGCTCTTCATGCTGCGGTTCGACAAAATCGGGTTGTGGGGACATGGTTCGAACGGGCCGTACGGATCATTGCTTCGCGCGATCGTTTCCATGTGCCCATACTCCGTTCCACCTTCGGCGATCATCAGATAATACATGCCGTTGATTTTGTACAAATGGGGCGCCTCCGGAGCAGCGCCCCCGGTTCCTTTCCAAATCAGACGGCTTTCGGTCCGTTTGTTGCCGGTATCCGCGTCGATTTCGCACTGGTAGATGCCTTCGCCCTCATCACCATTGCATGCCGACTGAAAATATACCCGCCCGTCATCGTCGAAGAGGAGGGACGGGTCGATGCCGTCTTGTGCGACAAACATCGGATCGGACCATGGCCCTTCCGCATGCCTGCTGCGTACAAAGAAGTTGCCGCCGCCGCTGACATTGGTCGTTGTCATGTAGAACCAGCCTTCATGATGGCGGATCGTCGGGGCATAGATGCCGCCCGAGGTCCAGGCCCGGTCCAGCGGCAATTGCTCCGGCGTGGTCAGGCAGTGTCCGATTTGCCGCCAGTTCACGAGATCCCGGCTATGGAAGATCGGCACTCCCGGATAATATTCAAACGTACTCGTGACCAAATAATAATCTTCGCCTACCCGGCAGACGCTGGGATCTGGATAAAAACCGGGAATCACCGGATTGGTATATTTCATCTTGCGCTGCTCCTATTCATTCCAAAGTTTTACGCGATCCTGCACGTATTTGGTGAAGCCCTGTTCCATTTTTTCGACGCCTGCGTTGATCAACTGCTGCTGGTAATCGTCCCAGATGGCATCGAATTGCTCGGGTTTGGACATGACCGCCTGCGGAATGACTTTCCACGTAATGTCCTTCACTTTGTTTTCGATGACCTTAATTTCATCGTCGGACGGCACAGAGATATTCCAGGCGGCTCCCCAAGCTTTGGGCGGGAAGTCTTTTTCGTTCGGGAACAGGTCCATCCAGGTGGTTGCCCCGTAGGCTTTGAGCGTTTCTTTGTCGGCATCGGTGTAGTTGTTCACGATTTGTTCCGGGAAATTTTTGGTGAAATAATTGCCTGTGGAATCTTGAACGCCGTCTCCATAATGAGCGCCGAGGTTCGTGTACAGTCCAATGCCGGATTCCCGGGTAAACGGGATGTTGTCATTGACGATACGCTGCTGCACGTCGTCAGGCACAATGCGCTTGCCGTCTTTCATTTCGTACTGCTTGCCTTCGACGCCCCAATAATTCAGCACCTGTCCTTCTTCGGAAGCGAGGAAATCGAGAAACTGGATGGCCCGAACCGGATCTTCGTTGGCCGTGGTGATTCCGACGCCCCAGCCGGCCATGAACCCGGTCGATTGGTAACGGTTGTCCTTGTATTTGTCCGATAACATGACAGAGTAGTGGCCATAGGTCTGGTCATTCATTCCAGCGGCTTTCAATGACTTTTCGGCATCGCTGTATCCCCAGTCGACATCGATCAGGCCGATGACCCGACCCGAAGCGATTTTCGCTTGGTATTGGTCATTTTTCTGCACAAAGGATTCCGGGTCGAGCAGTCCGGTGTTGTACATATGGTTCAGCCATTTGAAGTATTCTTTCTCGCCTTCGGTGCGGAAGTGGTAAGAAGCTTCATGTGTTTCCGGATCGATGTAATATTCGCCATCCCCGGATTTGCCGGTCGTTTCGGCTGCCGGGTTGGTCACCGAAATTTGGATGCGCCAGTCGTCCGCATTCAACGTCAGGCCGATGTTTTTGTTGCCGTTTTCGTCGGTCGGATGTTTTTCGAGATAGTCGCGGATGACGTTTTCATAGTCTTGCAACGTTTTGATCTCCGGGTAACCGGCTTCCTTGACCGCGCGATGCTGCAGCTCGAAGCCGCCGCCAGCCACGAAATTCACGCCGTCGATGGCAGAGTAGGTAGGAATGACGTAGATGGATGGATCGTCGTTGCTATAACGCAGCCGTTTGATCTGATCGCCGAACAGCTTTTTGAGATTGGGGGCATGCTCTTCGATCAGATCGGTCAGATCCAGCATGGCTCCGGCATCGACGAGTTTATCGAGATCGCCTTTGGGACTGATGAGATCAGGGTATTCCCCGCTGGCCGCAATCAGTGCCAGTCGTTGCGCAGGATCGGATATGGCGAATTCGGCATTCAGCGTCACGCCCGTTTTTTTGGTGATTTCCTTGCCGACGTCGTCCTGCATGTTGTTCCAGTTCGGATTATTGTCCGCGCCAAAGAACGTGAAGGTAACCGGATCGGAACCGTCTTTGCCGGCAGTTCCGGTCGTTTGGGCATTCCCGGAACTGCCGCAGCCTGCGAGCAGGCTTAGCGAAAGAACCGCTGTAACCGACAATGTTGCCGTTTTTCGAATCTTATTTGTCATGTTAACCCCCCTGAGGAAAATGGTTGATAAAGCCCAAAAATCGGTGGAGCCGAGCTATTGCGTGCGCTTTCAAGAAGGCGCTGCATGAGCGTCATCTTCATGCCAAGGCTTTCGGAACACGGTTCGGGAGCCTCTTGCATCTCTCTTTTGCGCCTGCTCCATAATGGCTTATGAAGCATATTCTAACGTTTTCCTGATGCGTGAAACCTTGATTATTCGGTCGTGGAGTAGCATGATATAGACATGGTTCCAATCTATGAATTTCGGAGGAAAGACCAGTGAGCAACGCATATTTGAATTGGTTTACAACCGACCAGCATTTTCCGTTCTACATTCAATATGGGGGACATGACGAGGATACCGACCTTCATCGGCATGTCGATTTTTCGGAGCTCGTGATCGTGTTGAAGGGAAATGCAACGCATATTGTGCATACGGAAGAGTCTTTCATCAAAAAAGGAAACGTGTTTGTTATTAACGGGAGTACCCCGCACGCATACAAAGATCCGCATGACTTCAACATCTGCAATATCATGTACAGGCCTGAGATGCTGGCGGCGGCAGGGCCGGATCTGCGGACGTCCAACGGATTTCAGGCATTGTTCGTTTTGGAACCGCTTTACCGGAAAACGCACCCGTTTCCCAGCCAGCTCGCGCTGCCGATCTCGGACATGGAATATGTCTCTTCGTTGGTTTCGGTCATGATCGGGGAATATCACGAGAAGCAGCAGGGACACCAAACGATGCTGATGTCGCGTTTCATGGAACTGGTCGTCTATTTGTCCAGGCAGTACGATTCTCAGGAACAGGGGAATGATAGCAACACATTGATGCATTTGGCGAATGCGGTCTCATATATTGAAGATCACTACGTCGAGCCATTGTCGCTGGAGGAGATTGCAGAGAAGTCTGGCATATCGGTGAGACATTTGAACCGTATTTTTCGTACCCATTATCAAATGACGCCCATTTCCTATTTGCAGCGTCTGCGCCTGGACAGGGCAGGCACCTTGCTTAAGCACACAAACCTGTCCATCACGCAAATTTCATATGAATGCGGCTTCAATGACAGCAACTATTTCACCCGCCAATTTACCAGGGCACATGGCATCTCCCCCAAGGCCTACAGGCAGAGGCAATAATCTGGGTTCGGATTCAAAAGGTTAGGACATCTGAAATCCAACAAGGGAAACCGAGTCGGTTTCGTGTTGATGACTACTTCCCGATGCACGATTTGCATGTGTCCGGGGAATCATGCAAAAGCAACCAATCCCATGTTTTCTGCGTATGAGGTATATGTTAGTTGATCAAAGAAATAATGGGGGACTGTCATAGATGGAAACACGCGAACAACTGGATCAGGAATTGGAGCAGATCCTGAAGTGGGAGAAGGAGCAGAAGGCGCTGTTTATTTGGGATAAACTCGGTCGTTTGCCGTTCGTCATGCTCGATAAGGTGATGCCCAAAGCGCTGAAAGAGAAGATCGGAACGGCTTTGAACGATGTCGGACAATACGTGCAGCACGGGGGCAAGTTTCTGGTGCAGAAACAGAAAGTAGCCAAGCTGCTGCAGGAAGAGGCCGAAAAGTCGGGATATGCCATGAAGGATGTTACAGTGACCGAGGTAGAACAAGAAACGGATTCGAAGGCAGATGGCCAGATCCATAGCGTAGAAGGGCTGCCGCTTGAAGTACTTGACCGCGTTGCGGACAGCATTACCGAGAGCCGGGCGAAGTTTGCGGCAGCGCAGGGGGCAGCGACGGGAATCGGGGGCATCGTGACCATTGCAGCCGACATTCCTATGGTCATGGGCATGTCGCTGAAGGTGCTGCAGGAAATGGCGCTATGTTACGGTTACAATCCGGACGATCCGCAGGAACGCATTTTTATCGTAAAATGCCTGCAATTTTCGTCGGCCGACATCGTAGGCAAAAAAGCGATTATCGATGAGCTTGCCGATTACGACAATCCGGAGAAGCAAGTAGAGGTTATTTCTCAGATGCAGGGCTGGCGGGAAGTGTTTCTCTCGTACAGCGAATCTTTCGGCTGGAAGAAGCTGTTCCAGCTCATCCCGATCGCAGGCATGCTGTTCGGCTCGATCAGCAACAAGGGCACGATCCAGGACGTGGCGGAAGCCGGCAAGATGCTGTACAAGAAGAGATTGATATTGCAGCGATTGAAGTGAACTATATAAACCGCATGCTTTCGAAGCAGCTTTCTTTACGAAAGCTTTAAGACCGCTTTGCTTCTCCAGATTGGTTCTGCCTCTCCGTTAACGTGTGTATGTTTTTTGCGGTTTATATAACAAATATGATTTTACTGGAGTTTAATGAAAAACGCCTATTCCGTTGATGACAACGAAATAGGCGTTTTTTGGATGTGCTCACGCGATGCGACGAATCTTCATGGATTAAAGAAACTGTGACACCCTAAGTTTCTTATTCTTCGCTGCCGTTTTCTTCCGCCCAACGTTTCAGCACCTTATCCGAAGGCAGCAGGAAGGTCAGAACCCCGATCAGCGGCAGGAAGCTGCAAAATTGCATGACCGTGGATACGCCGAGGGCGTCGATCCAATTTCCAAGCACGAGTGCGCCGAGCCCGCCCATGCCAAAGGCCAGACCCGTAATCAAGCCGGATACCGTCCCGATTTTGCCCGGGATCAGCATCTGTCCGTAAACGACCGTGACCGAGAAGCTGGACAGGATGATGAAACCGATGATCGCCAGCAATACGCCCGTCCAGAACAGGTTGGCGTACGGCAGCAGCAGCGTCAGCGGAGCAGCGCAGGCCATGGACAGAAAGATCATGTTGCGCTTACCGAAACGGTCGGACAACGGTCCGCCAAAGAAGGTGCCAAGTGCACCCGCGGCCAGGAACATGAAGATGTAAATCTGCGCATCCTCTGTGGACAGGCTGAAGCCTTCTTTCAAATAGAAGGCGTAATAACTGCCGATGGCCGCGTTGTACAGCGAACGTACAAAGACGAGGATGATCAGCAGCGTAATGGCAGCTGCGATTTTTTTACGCAAGGCCGGGTTAGGCGCTCTGCGTGCAGCCGCCTGCTTACGCATGTAACCGGAACCGAGCATGCGCCCGTACCAACGGGCGATATAAATCTGTACCGCGATGCCGGCTGCGGCAATGCCGGTGAAACCGATCGCTCCGAACAGGCCGAACGGGATGAATATCCAGCGCGTCAGCAATGGGGCCAGCGATTGCCCGGCATTACCGCCTACCTGGAAGATGGACTGGGCGAGCCCGCGACGCTGTCCGGCGGCCATGTTGGATACCCGGGAGCCTTCGGGATGGAAAGCGGCCGAGCCCAAACCAACGAAAATGACCGAGATCAGCACGGCGGCATAATCGTCCGCAAAGGCAAGCAGCAGCATGCCGGTAAAGGTAAAGCCCATGCCGATGGGCAAAATGGAAGGGGTAGGCCTTTTGTCCGCAAACCAGCCGACGACGGGCTGCATGATGGATGCGGTGAAGTTGATAGCGAACGAGATCCATCCGATCTGAGTATAACTCAGGTGCATGGAATCCTTCAGAATCGGGAAAATCGCCGGAATGACGGACTGGATGGAATCATTGAACAGATGCACCAGACTGATGGCGATCAAGATCCGGTACACGGTGCGCTGGGCATCCGATCCGGGGTCGATTTTGGAACGGACGCGGCCGTCCTTGGATAAAGAGGATTGCATAGACATGTACAGTTCTCCTTTAGGTCACAGTCGCTGGGGATCTATGCCTTCTATTCTGAGATACTTACTCATATTGTTACATAATAGGATAGATTGAGGGCACCGACAAGAGAAAATAATAACCGGATCCATCGATCAACCGAGGGATGCGCATAAGGTTGATTTTACATTAACCAAACATTTCTTGTGTTTGACCCAATGAAGACGGGCATAGCCGAATGCACGGGCAACGATATATTTAATTAGGAAGCTTGCCTTTGAAGGGGCAAATTTCGCTGTGTGTCTGTCCATACAAAACCGCAGGGGATTTAACAAAAAGAAGATTTTGGCTTAACAAATGTGCGCTATGATTTTTAACGGACAACTTGTTGATTCATTACATCATGTGCCCGACAAGGTGCAAAAAGACGAGAGAGGATCTGATCGAATCATGAAATCTTTGAAAAAACAAGCTACTGTAGCGTTATTGGCTATGCCTTTACTGTTAAGCTCCGTGGGGGTGGGGTACGCCAACGCTGCAACGGGTTCTTTTAACGTGGACCCAGCGCCCGCACCAGCCTGGGGATATTTCGTGGACAACTACAAAAACAACAAAACCGATAACCAGACGCTGGAGTCCAATCCCGCACTTGGTATTTTGTCCGGCTTCTCCGACCTTTGGAAAACCGGCGATGCCTGGAATACCGGAAGCAAGCTGAACGAAAGCATTCTGGATCTTAATATTCGCAAAGTATTCAATACATATATGCGCCGCACGGCCGAACAAGCGGAGAAAGCGTACCTGGATGATCGCCGCAGCCAAAGCTACAGCGTCATTGACGGTTTCGGTCCTTATGCCGATACGTATCGTGCCAAAGCTAAAGCGGAAACAACCGTCAAGGAAGTTGCTGCCGATGCAACGACAACGAAGTACAGTGACGAAGGAAATGGCGCAGGGGACGCTGAATCCAGCCTGGGCAAAGTGGTAAGCTTGGTGAACACGCTGCGTGGCGAATATTCGTCCGGCAATCCGTCCAAATATTATTTCCAATATCCGCGTCCGTTCCGTTGGGTGGATAACTCGCTGGTCGTAAACACGCTTCTTCCGGTACAAAGCAATGAGCCTGAAAAAGACGGCGGTTTCCCGAGCGGACATACCAATGCGGCTTACCTGACCGCTTTTGCGTTTGCGTATGCTGCGCCTGAACGTTATCAGGAAATGCTGACGAATGCGGCTGAGCTCGGCGAAAGCCGTGTCGTTGCAGGCATGCACTCCCCGCTGGACGTCATGGGTGGACGCGTATTGGCCACAGCGCTGTCGGCGGCGATTCTGTCCGATCCGGCGAACAGCGAACTGAAGCAAGCGGCTTACGAGCAAGCACAGCGTGAACTCATGAGCACCAAAGCAACGGGTACAGATGCATACGGCGATTATGAAGCCAACAAAAAGAAATATACCGAACTGCTGACGTTCGGTTTCCCGCAAATCGATTCCAAAACCGAACCGATGGTGGTTCCCAAAAATGCCGAGGTGCTGCTGGAAACGCGTCAACCTTACTTGAATGACACCCAGCGCCGTGAGGTACTCGCTACAACAGGACTGCCTTCCGGTTATCCGCTGCTGAATGATCCGGAAGGCTGGGGACGCCTGAACCTGTTTGCCGCGGCAGATGGTTACGGCGCATTCATGTCCGACGTTACCGTGAACATGGATGCTTCCAAAGGCGGCTTCAATGCTGCGGACGTATGGCGCAACGATATTTCCGGCGAAGGCAAGCTGACCAAACAAGGTACGGGCAAGCTGACGCTTAGCGGAAACAACACTTATTCCGGCGGCACTGTGTTGGAGGAAGGTACGCTTGAGGGTGCTTCGAAAACGGCATTCGGTACGGCGGGCGTCACCAACAACGGCGGAACGATCGGTGAAGAGGTTGAAGGCCGGTTCGTGATTGGCGGCGACTTCAAACAATCCGCCAAAGGTACGCTGGAGCTGAACATCAGCAGCAAAAACGACGTATTCCAAGTGGCGAAAAACGCTACCCTTGGCGGCAAGCTGCAACTGAACTTCACGGATGGTTACGTGCCGGCGAACGGCGCAACGATCATGACGTTCGGCCAAAAAGCGGCTGGAACGAAGTTTGCTTCCGTGGACGTTTCCGGACTGCCGAGCGGCGTAAAAGCAAGCGTGGTTTACAAAGCAAACAGCGTTGTGCTGAAAGTGAGCAAATAAGAGGTTTAGGGTTGGGTGGTGGCCTACGTACCCAGCAGGATAGAAATGTTAAGCGGAACCAGGTGACTGCACAGCCTATATAGGTTGAACTAGACATTTACACGATAACGGAGAGGGCAGAACCAATCTGGAGAAGCAAAGCGGTCTAAAAGCTTTCTGAAAGAAAGCTGCATCGGAAGCAAAAGCTTCACCGGATGTTCCCTTTGAAAAAAGGGGATCAAAAAAATCTGGGGATAACAGTGATCGGAAGATCGTTCTGACCACGTAGTGACTCCGTGTAAAAATCATCGGTTCAACTTATATAGAGCTAAATCGAGAGAACCCCGGAAAATGATCCGGGGTTCTTTTTTGTATTGCGTGTTAAACGCGACGGTGGCGAGGAATGAAGTAGACTGCAACAACTGATATGGCGGTAAGGTTTTCATGATACCAGAGCTGTGGTAGCTGGTGATAAGGTAACGCTACCTAAAGAAGCAATTAAAGGTATTGAGGTTACGATTGCAATGAAGGCATTGGTGCCAACCATATGCCGGAAAACCTCCATATAGCGTGTCTGAGGTTCGTTAGCCGCCTATACACCATGTTAATGTGCCTGAAGTTCGCTCGCACGGTCGACCATTGCGATATGTGGGTGTTGTGCCGATCTATATTAACGTTCCAGCTTTGCCGTATCCGATGCGATAAACGCAAAAAAGGAGCGATTCTTCCCCGCAGGGTGCGGGAGAATCTGCTCCTATGTTAGAGATCCGTGATGCCAACTGGCTGAATCACCCTTGAAGGGGGCACCGAGTGCTGGGTTTATGACTAGTCGCCTAAGTTTACCTCTTAACGGTTATCGACCGTTTCCGGGTACATGTCATGGTTCAACATGCGGTGCTCGGCCATCTGCTCGTATTTCGTCCCCGGTTTGCCGTAGTTGGTGTACGGGTCGATGGAGATGCCGCCGCGCGGCGTGAATTTGCCCCACACTTCGATATAGCGCGGGTCCATCAGCTTGATCAGATCGTTCATAATGATGTTCACGCAATCCTCGTGAAAATCGCCATGGTTGCGGAAGCTGAACAAATACAGCTTGAGCGATTTGCTTTCTACCATTTTGACGTCGGGAATGTAGCTGATATAAATGGTGGCAAAGTCAGGCTGGCCCGTAATCGGGCACAAGCTTGTAAACTCCGGGCAGTTGAATTTCACGAAGTAATCGCGGTACGGATGTTTGTTGTCAAAGCTCTCCAGAATGCCAGGATCGTATTCAAACGTATATTTCGTGCCCTGGTTGCCCAGCAGCGTCAAGTCTTGCATCTCGTCAGGTTGTCTCATTGTCGTTCCGTAACTCCTTTAGGTTAAAATCCATATATTTAATCGATAGCCTGTTCATTGGGCTACACGCCGCGTTTATTGCCCCATACGAGTGTATGAAGCTGCGGCAGCACGCGAACGTCATTCAACGTCTCGGAGCCGCTCACCTTGTCAATCAGCCACTCGTAGCGTTCGAGCAGGGAGGAGGCAAGGTCTGCTGTATCCGCTGACGAGACGTCAGGATTCCCGGTTTGCAAAAAGAGAGCTGTTCCCGGATACCGCTCATGCACGCGCCGGGCATAGTCCAGGTCTGTCTCGTCAAAAATGACGATTTTCAGACTCATGCTGCGGTTCGCTGGACACAGCGCCAGCCGCTGAACCAGATCATCCAGCACGCCCCAGTCCGTCTCCATGCCGGAGCTGGGGGGCTTCGGCGAGACGGTGACTTCGTCAATGTCCGCCAGCCAAGGCTGCCAGCGCGAGCCCTGCGTCTCTACCGCCGTGCGGATGCCCTGCTCGCGCAGCAATTGCACCAGCCCGCCCAGCGAAGCAAGCAGGGCGGGGTTGCCGCCGGAGATCGTGACGTGCGAGAAGCGGGCGCCGCCGATGCGGCGCAGCTCCTTCAGAATCTCCTCCGGCGCCATCATTTTGATCTGGTCCTTCCCGGTGCCGTCCCAGGTAAAGGCCGAATCGCACCAGGAGCAGCGGTAATCGCAGCCTGCGGTGCGCACAAACATCGTTTTTTGCCCGATGACCATGCCCTCGCCTTGAACGGTAGGCCCGAAGATTTCCATGACCGGAATGCGTCCCCCGCGTCCGCCATTCGCAGACCTGCTTTCCGGTTCGGGACGTGAGTCCATCATGTCTGGAAAATCCCGGGTTATGTCTGCTGACGCATGCTGCAGGAGGTTATCCATCGATCATCCACTCCCGTCTCGCTTCCGCGTAGCTGGTAGGTGTCTCGTACAGACGAACGAATTCGGTTCGTCCCCCTTCGGCGAGGGATGCATAAGGCTCCGACTGCAGCGCCAGTTCCATTTGTTCGAACAGCCAGACGACCATATTTTCGGCCGTGGTGTTCATCAAAGGTAGGGTCTCGTTCAAGTATTGATGGTCGAGATACCCTTCCATGCGTGTTTTCCAAATGTCTTTGATATGTCCAAAATCAACGGTAAGCCCGGTTTCTCCCGGATAACCGCTGATGCCAAATACGACTTTGTACGTATGTCCGTGCAAATTTTTGCACTTGCCTTCGTAACAGTGCAGGTGGTGCGCGGCGTCAAAGGTAAACTCTTTGCTGACCAGCACCCGTTTGCGATGATAGCGAAGCTGTGCAGGCAAAATGTCTTCGTCGATCCGCTGCAGCCGCTCGACGATGCGGAACGTCCCCGGCTCTCTCATCGATGATCCGCCCCCGGTGTCCCTGTTTGGGTGCGTTGTTCCAAATAACGATCCAATCCGGCTCTCCGCAGCTTGCATGCCGGGCATTCGCCGCAGCCATCGCCAATGACGCCGTTGTAGCAGGTAAGTGTACGTTCGCGCACGTAATCGAAGGCGCCGAGTCGATCGGACAGCTCCCACGTTTGGGCTTTGTCCAGCCACATCAGCGGCGTATGGATTACGAACGGGTAATCCATCGACAGGTTAAGCGTAACGTTCAGCGACTTTACGAAGGAATCCCGGCAATCCGGATATCCGCTGAAATCCGTTTCGCATACACCGGTGACCAGGTGACGCGCACCTTTTTGTTTGGCCATAATCGCGGCAAAGCTGAGGAACAACAAATTTCGTCCATCGACGAACGTGCTGGGAAGCTCGCCTTCCTCATGCGTAATCTCCACATCCGTGCGGGTCAGTGCGCTTGGCGCAAGCTGATTCAGCAGACTCATATCGAGCACGGTCTGCTGCACGCCCAGATCGTGTGCGATCGCCGCCGCACATTCGATCTCCAGTTTGTGCCGTTGACCATAGTCGAAGGTGACGACTTCAACTTCGGCAAACTGCTGTTTAGCCCAGAACAGGCAGGTGGTGCTGTCCTGGCCGCCGCTGAATACAACGACTGCTTTTTCTTCGTTCAACATAAAAAAACCTCTCCATCTTCTTAAGATCGATTCAGGCCAAAAGCCTGCATCGTCGAAGAACAGAGAAGTTCATGAACTGGCATCCATCAAAAAACACACCTTCCCGCAAACAAGCAAAAAAATGCCTGCGAAAAAGTGATCTTAGTTTTTTACATACAGATTTATCCTTCGCCATGCGGTTTCAGACGTTGTTCTGTACGCAGCACATCCGGCCGTCAGGCCTGAAATGCGCTGTAGAGGGAGTTCGCGAACCTCTCCCATGCCAAGCGGCATGGATTTTCTTCTTCAATTGTCCGGTTCAGTATAACACAATTTCAACCTTGCAGCACATGTTCTGCGGCGATCCAACATTTGACTGTCTGCAGCGGTTCGACAGGCCGGCGCTTATTTAATCAGAATGTTGCCGAACGGAATGACTTCTTTCAAGATTCGTTTGAACAGGCCATCGCCATCGTTGACGTCCCGTTCCAGCCTGTGGTTCTCGCGGCCTGCCTGAAACAGGACAGGGCCGTGTCCCGTCATTTTCCAATGATAGTTCATGTGTTGGCTGGCCAAGTGGTTGCCGTATACCGTCAGCTCCAGATGAGCATTTTCAGGATAGGCAATAACGCTGCCTGCATCCACGTACAAGGGAGCGGTGGGGTGCAGTTCCTGTTGGCACACTTGTCCCTGGGTCAGCAGACCGATTTTGCCGTGGCCGGAAAACTTCATTTTCACGGCGTCCCGGGTGATGAACATATTTTTGATCTTCTGGATTTTGGTGTGCATGGTGACGCCGTCCGAATAAAAGAACAGATGGCGAAAGTCGTAGAGCAGGTCGCTCTCGGCCGTCAATTCCACTTCCTTCATGGTGAAGCCGGGCGGGAGTGCAGCCACAAACTGGCAAGGGCCGGTGATTTCGGACTTGATCAGCTTTTTTTTGCGGTACATGCCGGAGATGTTCATGAATTTGTCGTTGCGGCTGCTGCTTGGCCCTCGAAAGGCGACGATTTGCTGGGGGTGTAAAATATGAAGCCGGTCTTCGGGCGTAAGCGAGAACTTCACCACTTGACCGGCCCCGTCCGCTTCGACCGTGTTGAGGTTAATGTGCATGTCGTGGCTCCCTATTCTTTATATTCGGCCTGAACGGCGACGCATCCCCCAACGCATCACGCGAATCAGGATAAAATACCCCAGGATGAGACAAACGGCAGTAATGACTGTGGTTTGAATGCGTTTGGCGGTGACATTGCGAGCGTTCTGCTGATCTTGAAGCTCGCTGACCATTTCGGTCAGTTTCTGGTTTTGGGCGACCAGCTGCTCATTTTGGGCTTTGAATGCCTCGACATTGGCCTCAGCTTGTCCCAACTGCGCAGAGGTTTCGTTCAATTGTTCCAACGTTTGCCGATAGCTTTCCTGCAGAGCATTCACTTCTCCCGGGAGCTCCGATACCCGTTCCCAACTGCTGTATATGTCTGAAAAGATGTTGGCATGTGCCGCATTTACGGTGTGCGTAAACGAAAACGCCATGATCGCGCATGCAGCGAGCAAAATTCGAAGGGTTCCGTGTTTCGACCGTTTGGGCATAGAGGCACCTTCTTTCGATTAAAATCGGTATATTCCGCGTTTCTTGGTACGGAAGGAAAATCACTATTACATTATACGTCAAAATCGGCGCAATGGGTTCAGTACTTCCTTCAGTCCCCAGTGAATTTTTGTGTTTGATCCTACGGATTTTCGGGTAATGGACATAGTCGGCCCCGGCGGCTGATCATTAAATGATTAACCGCGTTTGCGTATCTGCTTTTCCCTTGGCGAAAACGCCGCTATATATGTTGAACTAGACATTTACACGATAACGGAGAGGGGAACCAATCTGGAGAAGCGGAGCTAAAAGCTTTCTGTAAGAAAGCTCCATCGAAAGCATACGCTTCGCATTTATCACCGGATTTTCCCCTTAAATAAGGGGATTAAAAAAATCTGGGGATAACAGCGATTGGAAGATGGTACTGCGCCCGCAGTGGCCTAGTGGGATTTATTAATACGGTAACGAACAAAATATAATCATTTTCACATTGAACGAAAAGGAGCAGAAATCGATGCATACGACAGAACACACAGCACCTACCAAAAAAATAACCATTACCGTCAACGGAGAACCGATTGGAAGAGATTTGATCATAGACAGCATCACCTACGTTCCCGTGCAGAACGAACAAGACGGAAGGTCGCGAGGCGAATGGAGAGAGCGATCCGACTCATTGTAAAATTGGGACTTGGCAACAGATAGAACGGAAAAGCTTGGCTGGAGCCAAGCTTTTTTTGGGTCAAATTCTGTCGCATTTCGGCGGTTTTAGGCGAAGGGGAAAAAGTTTGTGGAAAAAAATGAAGGGAACATATGTTCCGTGACAATATAGTGTCCATTTACCCTGATAACTTAGAAGATAATACATATAAATCGGGGGAGAGACTACCAGTGAACTCAGTCTTTGAAGTAAGTTATTCGTGGAACAGAGAGGCCATTCCGACGGGGGGAGCCGACCCCGTATATATGTTGATTGAATGGCGCAGCGGTGCCTTAGCCAAAAGACCCAGAAAGACGGCACCCAAAATCGTGTCGCGTGACTTGGAATTGTTGCTCAAACCGGAATTCGGAGTTCGGCTTAAGGGAGTCTATGGTTGCCGCTCCAAGGAAACGGATATTGGCTGGGTTCTCAGGTTAGGTGACGTCTACAAAGGCGAAAGCAAAAAAATACTGCTTGAATTCGCGATGTCTCCCCGACTTTCGGGAAAGGTGCCTGTTTGCTCGGCGTATTGGAGCACCCGGAAATTAAAGCAAAGCCAAAGGGTATTGCTGCGAAGGGAACAATTGTACATCCAATACACAAGCCATCTGGGCATGCTGCGCCAGCCGGATAATCCGAAGGTTGAAAAAAGCATCAAGCTCAACGAAACGGTGCCTTTGATCAAACAAGCCTTGCGCGCTTATGAACGGGGGCGTATACAAGAGGGAAGCGATATTTTGCGCAGGCATGCAGATGCCTTGTTAATCGAAGCGGTGCGCAAACAAGATATCGAATATTACGAGGAGGCCGAGATCGTCGAGAAGCTGCGTTGCCATTATGGAATGACTTATGCAGACTTGCCGCATGACAGACGCGAAAACGCGTAATAGGGAGGCTGAAAACAACGTTGGCCTGACTGATGAGGAAATGGTTGTATCTACATAGATAATAAAGGTGAATATAATAAACAGGTCGAATGTACTTAACAACATAACGAAATATTAATAGAGGTTGTGTTGAATTTCATTGAAACAACATCATGGAGGGCCGGCAAAAATGACAGACCGACTGATCCGATTAATGCGCATTATTACTCTGGTGCAGGCCAAGCCGGGAATACTGGCGCGAGAACTTGCGGAGCGGTGCGAAACAACGGAAAGGACGATATATCGCGACATGGAGGCCCTCAGTGCAATGCACATTCCCATAGCCAACATGGGACATGGGAGGGGATACATGTTTATCAGCCAATTTGCCATGTACCCTTTGAACTGGTCTGATGAAGAAACCCAAGCCTTTATGCACCTTGCTGACGTCATGGAGGATATTCGGCCTTTGCTGAAGCCGGCATTCGAGAGCGCTTATGAGAAAGTGGTGGCGTCAACCCAGAAAAACAAGAAGGAACGCGTAGCATGGTCCGAACAAATCGGCAATCTGTTCAAGGTCGGCATGCCTGTTTCACAATACGACGACCAGACAGAGGAAACGGATGATACGCTTGTCAGATTGTTCGAAGCCTGCATTTCGCAAAACACGGTCGAAGCGGAATATGCTGTTCAGCACGCCAAAGCGATGGTTCGAATTGACCCGTATTGCCTCATCCCTCGCGAGTATCGGTTTGATTTGCTTGCTTACTGTCATTTATCGGAGGGATTAAGACGTTTTCAGGTCAACCGCTTGAGGAAAATCCGGGTGATGTCACGCACGTTTCGAAAGGATGATTATTTGTTTAAATCGTACTTCCGGATGCCTTTGGCTGAACGGGGTACGGAATGGATTTCGTTCAGAATTCGATTTTCCCCCGCTATTGCCGATCAGGTATCACAGCAACCGTTCCTCGTACGCCCGGCGGTCACGAAGGAATTGGACGGTTCCCTTTTGCTTGAAACCGCGGTTAGCGATGATCAGGCCTTTTTGGGTTGGCTCGCCCAATACGGGCCCGATGCCGAGATTTTGGAGCCTGAAAACTATCGGAAAATGATGCAGGAACGCCTCAGGCAATGGCAGCGGTTATACGGATAAAGTCAGTCCGATGCCTGGGTCGTTCCCCTTTAGCTTACTCTTTCGATTTGAAGAGATGGGCCAGATTACCGAAAGGGGATTCTTTCTCATCGTCTTCGTGGCTGGAATAAACGACTTTCGACACCAGTCCTTCGTCATCCGCAGCACAATTCGTCTCCAATGCAAACCGATCGTACTGATGAATGAACACCTTTGCCGTATTGATGGCATCGTCCAAAGCCCGGTGCTGTGTTCCGTCGAACTCGATCCCGCAAAGCTCCAGAGCTTGGGCAAGGCCCATCTGCCGGAATTTTCCCTCCTTCCGCGTCGTGCGCGACCACTGTTGTTGCAAATCATTATGGTTTTTGATCCAGGCGACGTCCAGCCCATGGGTACGGCAGTGTGAAATCAGTTTGCTGCGATCGTCCGGCCCCCAGGAACACATATAATACGTTTCGTTGCCCATCCAGGCAATGAATGGTTTGATCGCTTCCGGAAACAGAGGGGCGGCATCGATATCCTTTTGCGTAATCCCCGTAAACTGAACCGTGTCTGTGGAAAGAACGGATTTGTTGGAAGGTCTGACGTAGGAGTGGAACGTATCGGCAATATACAGGCCGTTCTCTCCCTCGGAAACTTTGACTGCACCGATATCGATAATTTCAGAGGAATAGCGGGCATTTCGGCTAACCGTAAATTCAAGATCATAAATGATATATGGCATGGGGTTGGCTCCTTTTACACATCGTTCTATTCAGAAAGCTTGGACCATAGAGAATCCGGATTCGTATAAAGTCTATAGATGTTACGATACTCTCATCCGATCGATGATGCAACACGCCTGTAAAATAATATGATGTGGTACGTAGTCAAGGCAATGATCGCGGCTCTGGCGTCATTTTTGGAATAACGGTTGACAAAGAATTACATATGCACTAATGTGATCAAAAATGAGAACAGCGAACAACGAGGACATGATTGCGTTCCCCGGCATCAACAGAGAGGAAACCGCCTGGTGAGAGGTTTCTGCTGCCGCAGCGCAATTCCCGCCTCGCCAGCTGCGGTGGAGAACGCCTTCGGGCTGCAACCATTGCCGGGAGAGCCCGTTATGCTCAAGAGGACTGCGCCGTGTTTAAAGGCTCCAGTCGAATAAGGGTGGTACCACGACACATTCGTCCCTTGACGAGTGTGTCTTTTTTGTTTTGCCGGGGTTCCCGGGTGTGGTTTGTGCATCGCAAAATAATAATAAGAGGTGTATGTATGATGCGTCAAAGTGAATTGTTAGCTCCAACATTGCGAGAAGCGCCAGCCGAGGCGGATGCAGTCGGTCATCGTTTACTATTGCGCTCCGGGATGATCCGCCAGCTTGCGGCAGGCATTTACAACTATTTGCCGCTTGGAAGGCGTGTTCTGCTGAACGTCGAACGGATTGTGCGCGAAGAGATGGATCGGGCTGGCTGCCAGGAAGTGCTGCTGCCGATCATGCAGCCGGCGGAGCTGTGGGAGCAGTCCGGCAGGTATTCGCAGTACGGTCCCGAATTGATGCGTTTCAAGGATCGTCAATCAAGGGAGTTTGCATTGGGCCCGACCCACGAGGAAGTGGTGACAGCTATTGCGAGGGATGAGGTGAATTCTTATCGCCGCTTGCCGTTCACCTTATACCAGATCGGCACGAAATTCCGGGATGAGCGCCGTCCGCGATTCGGCCTGCTGCGCGGCCGGGAATTCCTGATGAAGGATGCGTATTCCTTTGCATCCAGTTGGGATGAGCTGGATGTGACGTATCAAGCGATGAACAAGGCGTACACTCGCATTTTTGAGCGCTGCGGACTGGATTATATTTGCGTTGAGGCGGATGCGGGCACGATTGGCGGCCAGGGCGAAACGCATGAATTCATGGCGTTGGCGGAAGTGGGCGAAGATACGATCGTTACCTGCAATCACTGCGGTTATGCGGCCAATCTGGAAAAAGCGGGATACAAGTCACTGTCTTCGGAGAATGTAGCGGAGGTTTCGGCGGATACGTTCATTCGCGAAGTGTTGGCCTACATTGCAGCGGATGATAATAGAGGGGATTCCGTCGAACGGACGACGAATGGGGTTGATGTGAAAACATGGAAGGAGAACGGGAAAGAGCCTGTCAGGGTGCATACGCCGAATATTCGTTCCATTGCCGAGCTTTGCGCGTTTACGGGCCAAGGGGCTGAACGCATGATCAAAACATTGCTCTATCGGGCCGACGGCAGGCTGGTTGCTGCACTTGTTCGAGGGGATCACGAACTCAACGACGTTGCGCTTAAACAGGTTTTGGGTGCGGAAGAACTCGAGCTTGCCGACGAGCAGGCATTGGCGGAACATGCCGAGCTGAAAGTGGGCTTCCTGGGTCCCATCGGCCTTGACCTTCCAATCATCGTGGATGCCGACGTGGCCTCCATGACATGCGCGATCGTAGGCGCCAATGAAGTGGATTATCATTGGGTGGGCGTAAGGCCGGGCCAAGACTTTGCGTTGGAGCATGTCGATCACATTCGTTTTGCCGCGGAAGGTGATGCGTGTCCGGTATGCGGCGAGCCGCTTGCATTTACGAAGGGCATTGAGATCGGCCATATTTTCAAATTGGGCACGAAATACAGCGAGGCAATGGGGGCCTCTTTCCTGGACCGGAACGGCCGTGAGAGCGTGCCGGTGATGGGATGCTACGGCATTGGCGTATCGCGCCTGGTGGCCGCGATTGCCGAACAGCATGCAGGCGAAAACGGGATACGTTGGCCGGCAGCCGTTGCTCCGTATCAGGTGCACCTGATTCCGCTGAACTGGAAGGATGCGGCGCAGCGTGAGCTTGCCCTGAAACTGGAGCAGCAACTCGCGGATGCCGGGTATTCGGTTCTCGTCGATGATCGGGAGGAACGGGCCGGCGTAAAGTTTAACGATTCGGAATTGTTTGGCTTGCCTGTGCAAATCGTCATCGGACGTGGAGCAGCGGAGGCTAAAGTGGAATTGGGGTCGCATGCTCTTGCAGCATCCGGCGTGACGGGCAGAATCGACATGAGTGCTTCAGAGGCCTTGAATTATGTAAAAGAGCAGTTGTAGTCCGGTTAGGTGCAGCCGGAAATAATGTTAGGACCGAATAATTTGCGATAGGTTGAAACTACTGCCAAACGGGACAATGGACATGCTGATTTCAAGCATTTTTTAAGACTAAATAACTAAAATTTTAATTTTTTGGTTTTCTTTTGTCAGTCGACTGATCAAATGTTTTATTTCGGCCAAACATGATGAAATGGTGTTGTGTATTTATGTAACTGAATGGCTGGTCATCGAGTGGTTTCCTTTCGAAGTTACCGCATCACCTCTGGAAAGTGAAACAATTGAGCCATAGTTCATGCCCCTGCTCCATTATTTCATCGTTGGGAAATTTCGAGAGCAGGGATTCATTTTCCACCCTCTAAAGAAAAAGGATGTCTCGCCATCGACCGCGGGACATCCTTCTAGTTTTTGAAGCGTCTCCTATTCGGGGTCATCAATGAATGCCGAGGGAGACTTTAACTTAACGTATTTCTTAAGAAGCCGCAGGCAGCTTCAGTTTTTGTCCTGGATAAATCCAGTGAGGGTTTTTGAGACTGTTCAGTTTTTGCAGAGCTTGCCAAGTTGTGCCGTGTTTCTTGGAGATGGAGTACAGGGTATCTCCGGATTTAACGACATATACGTTCGCTGGTGCCGGTTTGGCTGGTGTTTCCGGTTTGCTTGGTTGCGGTTTCGTCGGCTCTGGTTTAGGCTCGGTCGGAGCAGGCTCTGGCGCTGCCGGTTTTTCCGGCTCCACGGCAGGAGCTTTTGCTTCTTCTTTGATACGCCCATCGGTTTTGATATTTACCGCGCCAAGCTTTTGCATGTAGTTGATCAATGCTTCATCCATTGCGCCGTACATGCCGGAGATGGAATATTTGGTGAACATGGTGTACTCGTCGCCGCCTACCGCTGTGAAGTCATTGGTAGCCAGCTTGTAAGTAGCTTCCGGATCAAGGGCTTTGCCGCCTACCGTCACGGAGTGAACGCGGTTGCCTTTATCCGCAGAAGCATCGATGCTGAACTTGATTCCGGATACTTGCGGGAAGCCGCCGCTTGGCTCAGGATAAGAGGCTACGCCGTTTTCCAGTGCTGCAAGGATATCCGCACCTTTGACATCGAGCGATACGACTTGGTTGCCAAAAGGAAGAACGGTGATGATGTCACCTTTGGTTACAGTACCTTCTTTGATGGAAGCGCGAATTCCGCCGCCGTTGGTCAATGCAATATCTGCTTGGGCAACGTCGCGAAGCGCATCGGCGAGCAGGTCGCCCAGATTGGATTCGCCTGCGCGAACTTGCGCACGTTCGCCGTCCAGGTGTACCGCCGTATTCGCTACTTCTTCTTTAAGGATAGGCTCTTGTTCTTTTTGGATGGAGCTGACCAGAGCAGCTACCTTTTCATTGGGTTTGATGTCTTTGGCTTCGGTTTCGTCAATCAGCGTGGCTTGCTTTTTCGTCACTTTGCCGCCGTCTACCCACAGATCGATCACACCTACATAGTTGGTGTATTCACCGGCACTTGCAATCAGCGTTCCATGGTCGGATACGAGGCCGTCCTGCAGAACGGTGTGACTGTGTCCGTCGATGAATACGTCAATGCCAGGCACTTCTTTTACCACTTTGAAGCTTGTATCCGTACTGGAAGCGTCTTGTCCAAGGTGGCCCAGCACAACGACGACATCCACTTTGCCGCGAATTTCATTCACAAGCACTTTTGCTTCGGCAGCAGGGTCCGTAATATCGAGCCCTTCCACGTTTTTCGGATTTGTTTTGTACATCGTTTCCGGCGTGGTCAGGGCGATAATCCCGATTTTGACCCCGTCCACTTCCTTGATGATGTATGGATCGAACAGACGAGTTCCGTCTTTTTTCTTCACGTTGGCGCTGATCATCGGGAAATTCATCATATCCGCCAGCTCAAGCAGACGCTTGGAGCCGTAATTGAACTCATGGTTGCCCGGAACGATGGCTTGATAGCCTATTTCGTTCATGACTTTGACGATGCTCTCGCCTTCGACCAGTGTGGCGAAGGTTGTTCCGTGAACGGCATCGCCGGCATCAAGCAGAAGCGTGTTGGGATTTTCGCTGCGATACTTGTCCGCAATGCCCGCAACTTTGGCAAATCCCATGGCCGGTGAAGCTTCAACAGCACGCGCGTGCGTGTCGTTCGTATGTAGAATCGTAATGTGTTTGCCCGTGCCGGTAGTTGTGTCCGTTGCAGCCGCGGCAATACTTACGCTGCCAAACAGCAAACATACCGTTAGCAGAAGTGAAACGTAAGTCTTCCAGATTTTCATATGAATCCGTACCCTCCCCAAAATAATAATCTACTAAGCCGGACCCGGCTCACGTCATATTTTAACAGACTATATTAAGGAAATCTCGCGATTTGCGTAAAAATACATAACCTGAAGATGACATCTGTCCGCCTTTATCGACCGGCAGTCATTATTTTGGAAAATGGAGACCGTATGTTCTTAATGTGGGTGAAAAAAATGCTGCGCTTCACGGGGCAAGCCTGTACGCAGACAAAATTTTTCGAGCGGTTCATCCGGCTCGGGGGTGGTTCCAAAAGTCAGCAAGGCGATGGCAAACCGGTTGGCTTGCCTCTCCAGTTTGCCGGGAGCAAAGTAAGAATGCTCCTCCAGGAAAAAGCGGTTGATTCCCTTATGCAAACGGTCGTGCCCCAGCTCATGGGCGCATACGAAACGCTGCCATTCCGGAGGCAAATCGTTGTGTATGACGATAAATCTGCGCCGCAGCTTTCGGAAGTAGAGCCCTTTGGTCGATTTTCCCAAATTGGTGAACCGAATCTGTATGCCCAAGGCCCTGGCAATGCTGAACGGGCAGTTCGTCCGGTGTTTTCGAATCAGCTTGTTTACGATGTCATCCATATCAAACCACCTGCCGCAGGATTTGGTATAGGGTGCAGTGCTTCATTGGCGATCGTCCGGCTCGTTTGGCTTCTTGCGTTTGTTCATTTTTTTGGCCTCCCAGAATAGCCCGGTAAGCACGTCCTTGATTCGCTTTTTGTCTTCGGCATCGAGCGGAATGCCGTCGAACATCAGATCATCTTCCTCTTCCAGCATCTTTTTGAAATCCCTGCGGTCCTTGTAGGTTGCCCACTCGGGTGCATCGGCCATTCCGGGAACAGAGCCTGTTTCTTCGATATATCCTGCTCTTTGCATCATGTCGGGGTAGGATGCCGATAGCGCGTCAGCGAGCTTGCGAATCGTTGCAGGTTTGGGAACGCCCCGGACGCCGTTCTCGATTCGTGAAATTTGCGAATTGCTAATGCCGGCGGCATCGGCGAGTTGGTTGATGCTGAACCCTTGCTGTTCCCGGAGATGTTTAAGGTACGGACCAAATGCGTGTTCCACAATTCATGCCACTCCTTTTATATAGGGAATCATTTGTTGCAAATAATATAACGCATTTATACCTTAAGGTAAAGGAATAAGATATTTTGATGCCAAAAGGCAAAGAAAACGAGAGAATGGCTTTAGTTATGTCTGCAAAATGAACGGATATGAGGGTTTACTCTGCTCTCCAGAAAGTGGTATTCTCAAATAGAAATACGAACAATATGCGAACACAATGTAAATTATAAGCTATTTTTCCCTGTTTGTGTAGTGCGATTTCACCGGAACGGGCGACCTATGCCGTGTTCCAAAAGGCAATGAAATCGCCGGAATTTGGGTGTTGCATTCATGGTGGAACAGAAGAACTCTAATTCGAGAGGTTAACTAGGAGGGAACGAATATGGAAATGACATTGCCTGAATTGGATCGACGGAAAACGCAGGCCGCGGTGGAAGCGGCTTTGGAAAAATACCGCATTTATAAAACGGTCGCTTTTGAGGAGCGCGAGGCGATGGTGACGGCCAGTTATACGGCTCGATTTCATGGCGCAACCAATGTTACGGGCGATTCGACGGCCCGAACGGCGATCCATAACGTGGACGTGCGGCGGGCAAGGCAGGCATACTGCGATACGATCGAAACGATTGTTTCAAGGCTGAGCGAAAAGGAACAAATTCTCGTGACCGAAAGATATATGAAGGATGACGATGTTTTTGATTACAAGGTGTACAACCACGTGTTCGATCCGCCCGTAAGCAAAGATACGTATACGAAAATCCGCACGCGTGCGTTCTATAAAATGGCGCTCGCGCTGGCTGACCGCGGCCTGATCAACATGGATCCGCTGGCCTCATCCCGCACGGAACGCAAGAAACTCGGGTGACCGCTGCCGGTGCTGCGGGAACTTCCCTAACCTCCGCCGATTGTATACAATAATGGAATGATTACTCGCGGAGATGGGAGGGAGCAAGCCAAATGTCGGAACAAGCCGGAATCAGGGAAATGTACACGCTCAAGACGATTGCCGAGACGCTGAACACATCGAATGATCTTGGAGCGATGATGGATACCGTCGTAGGCAAGCTGCTTGAATTGACCGGATTGACTGCCGGGTGGGTATTTCTCATCGGGGAGCGCGGCAGCTACCAATGCATCTCTGACGAGCATGTGCCGCCTGCGCTTAAATATCGCGGCGGGGAACCGATGCGCTGCGGTACCTGCTGGTGCGTTAACCGATTTTGGGACGGCCGCCTGGACAACGCCGTCAACATCCTGAATTGCAAACGGCTGGAGAAGGCTGCCTTGCATGCATGGGGAGATACGCAGGACATCACGCATCATGCGACCATACCGCTGAGATCGGGGGAAAAGCTGCTCGGACTGCTGAACGTTGCTGCACCGGGCAAGGCGCATTTCAGCGATAGCGAGCTCGCATTGCTGCAGGCGGTGGCCTATCAGATCGGCAGCGCGCTGGAACGGATGAGATTATATCGCGCAGAGCAGCGAAGGGCTGACCTGTATTCCAAGCTGGGCGAGTTCGGCAATGCCATGGGACAAGTCATAAACGAAGCCGCAGGATCGGAAAATCTGGCCGGAACCGCCATCCGGCTGATCGGAAAATATTACGATTGGCCCATGATCCTTTTTCTTGTCCGGGAGAGCAAAGATTCTATTATCCAGGCCGATTATGTTCGCGGTTCAGGCATGCGTCTGCGGAAACGCCTTTTGTTGGAATCGGAGGCGGATATGCTTCCCGGCATGTTTGAACGCGAGACTTCAGCCGTGCTAAGCCAAGAGGAGATTGTCGCGATTGGAGCCGGCGGTGCGTTGGAGGCCGCATTGCCTGAACTTAGAGCAGGTGCGGTTGCTCCTGTTACATACGGAGCGTCGGAGGAGAAGGGATTGCTGGTGATCGGCAGAGATACGCTGAATGACGATGTACAGGCCGACCTGGAGGTATTGGAGGCGCTCGCGGACCATATCGGAACCGCATGGGAAGGAATGAAGCTGGCCGAACAGCGGCGCGAGCTGGCTCGGCTGGAGGAACGGAACCGACTGGCCAGGGATTTGCATGATTCGGTCAACCAGATGCTGTTTTCGCTGTCGCTGACGGCACAGGGGGCGGAGAGCATGCTGCCCGACTCGCCTGAGTGGGTACTCATCCGAGACGCCATGCAAGATATCCGCTCTCTGTCCAGGCAGGCACTGAAGGAAATGCGGGCATTGATTTTGCAGCTCCGGCCAGCCGGGCTTGAGCGCGGGATGCTTGAGGCATTGCGCGAATATGGCACAGGGCAGGGGCTGATTGTGAGCGCCAGCTGTACCGGTATGCGATCCATGCCGCGCAGCATCGAGGAAGGGTTATGGCGCATCGGCCAGGAGGCGCTGAATAACGTTCGCAAGCACGCCGGAGTAAGTGCTGTCGACATTAGGCTGGAACTGGACGCGGAACAGGTGATGCTGACGATTAAGGATAAGGGGAACGGCGGGGCCAAAAGGCGTGGCGGGCAACCGCCGGGATCGCTGGGTCTATCCATCATGCGGGAACGGGCCGAGTCGCTCGGCGGCCGATTGGAGCTGACCAGTTCGACGCGCAAGGGAACTTCGGTGAAAGCGGTCATTCCTCTTCCGCCCGAACCGATCCTGAGTCAGGAGGAACATCGATGAAGATTCGAATATTGCTTGCGGACGATCATACAATGGTGCGCCGGGGGCTGTACCTGTTTCTGGCCACGCAGCCTGACATGGAAGTGGTTGGCGAAGCGGCAGATGGTTTGGGTGCCTTGGAGCAGGCGGGCCTGCTCCGTCCGGACGTGGTGTTGATGGATTTGCACATGCCTGGATTGAACGGAATTGAAGCATCAGCCCGTTTGCGGACCGATGTGCCGGAGAGCAGGATCATTGTGCTTACGTCGTTTTCGGATCAGGATCATGTCGTGCCTGCGGTACAAGCCGGGGTGAAAGGGTACCTGTTGAAAGACATCGAGCCGGAGCAGTTGGCCGCAGCCATACGAAACGTGCATGCAGGCAAGGTCGAGCTCCATCCGGCTGCAGCGGAACAGATCATGCATATGCTCGCTTCTTCCGAGGTGCCCATGAACGGGGCGGGATCGCTGCCTGTTCAGCCTAACGTTCAGGAAGCAGCGGATTTCCCGGCCAAACCGGCGATGGATAGCAAAGAAGCCGATCACGGCCTGAGTCTTCTCACCCGGCGCGAGCGCGAAGTATTGGCATTGATCGCGCAGGGCATGAATAACCGGGACATCGCCGCCAGGCTGGTCATTACGGAAAAAACGGTAAAAACCCATGTCAGCCATCTGCTGGATAAATTGGGTCTGGCCGACCGCACGCAGGCTGCCGTGCTGGCTGTTCGCAACGGGTGGATGGACTGACGCGTTAGGCGGGCAGATTCCGCAATAAACTACGACCAAAGTCGTAGAATTTTTCCAAGCTCAACCGAGAGGTTGAGTTTTTTTGTGTGGAAAGTTACATCCATATACTGACGATCCGAAAGCGTTGTTGACTGTAGAATAAGAAGAAAGAATGGCATAAAGCAACATGAAAGACCTAAAAAACCGAGATTTAAACATCCAATTTGCCTCGAACTTGAAGGAGTGAGTGATATGAACGTTTTGGTCATCACCGGCAGCAACCGAAAGCATGCAACCAGTACGCGTTTGGCGGAGTATGCGGCTCAATTGATCCGTGAAAAAGGGCATGATGCCGTCCTGTTTAACTTGTACGAAACACCTCTTCCGTTCTACGCACCGGACGATAAAATGGAGGACAACACCCATGTCGCCGAGTTGAAAAGCCGCATGCTGGAAGCCAAAGCCGTTATTTTGGCTACGCCGGAGTATCATGGCAGCATTAGCGGCGTGCTCAAGAACGCGCTTGATCATCTGGGTCAGTCCTATTTTAGCGGCAAACCGGTCCTGTCCATCAGTTCATCCGGCGGGGCGGTAGGCGTCAGCTCCTTATTGCAGCTGCAAGCCATCGTCCGCAATCTGCACGGCATTAATGCGCCGGAATGGATCTCGATCGGGGGTTCGCAGCGGCGACGATTTGAGGCGACCTATGACGGATATGAAGAATACGAAGCAAGTTCGGACATTGAGGAACGTGTGCAGCGCGTCGTCGGTTCGTTCCTGCAGCTTGCGCAGGCGCTGAATCCGGATCAGAAACCATGATATAAGGTAAATCTCGCAAATTGACCGAAGATCTTGATGACAAAATTATACGAGGAAGCAGGGATCCCATGATTAAAGGCATTTTTGAAACCCATCTTAACGTAACCGATTTGGAAAGGTCCCATCGATTCTATGAGCAGGTCGTTGGATTGACGTTTGCCTACGGGCAGCCCGAGCGGGGAAGAAGCTTTTATTGGATCGGCGGGAAAGGCAAGGCGATGCTGGGACTTTGGCAGAAGGACCCGTCCAAGGTGCTGCGTCAGCATTTTGCATTTGAGGTATCGCTCGAGGACATGAAACATGCAGTCGATTATTTGGAAGGCCGGGGCATCAAAACGCGTAACTTCCTGGAGGATGATATCGGCGATCTCTACGTATTCGGCTGGATGCCTGCCGTATCGGTATATTTTACAGACCCGGACGGCCATTCGCTGGAATTCATCTCGATGCTGCCTGACGAAGCCAAACCCGAGCTGGGCATGGTGCCCTGGAAAAAATGGGAGCGAATGCACGGACGCTGAAATCTTACAACATTCGATGAGGAGGAGACAGCATGATTATTGAAGAAGTCCGGTTATATACGGCACATATGAAAGAAATGCGGCATTTTTACGAAAACGTGCTTGGCCTGCCGGCGGTGACGATTACGTCGGATTCGTTTTCGCTGCAAATTGGATGGACGCGCATGGTTTTCGTGGAAAGCCCGGCGGCCTATGAGCCGTTTTACCATTTCGCCTGGATGATTCCGTCAAACCGCTTCCGCGAGGCGAAGGCTTGGATCTCGGAGCGTACGACGCTGAATGTTCACGAGGGCCGGGATGAAACGTATTCCGTCAATTGGAACTCCCATTCCTTGTACTTTGAGGACCCTTCCGGCAATATTCTGGAGCTGATCGCGCATCATACGGTTCTGAACGAAAGCGATCATGCCTTCGGGGCAGGGGATTTGGTTAGCGTATGCGAGATTGGGCTGGTGAGCGAAGACGTATCCCGATCCGTGCTCGAACTCGGTCGGCAGGGATTGGAGCCTTGGCGTGAGTGGAGCGATACCTTCGCACCGATCGGGGACGTCAATGGTTTGTTCATCGTGGTGAAAAAGGAACGCATCTGGTTTTTCTCCGATAAGCCGGCGCAAATTTTTCCAATGACCGTGACCATTCGAGGTGTGGGCGCGATGCATCTGGGAAGCTGGCAGCAGCTGAAGGAACAGCGGACGATCGAAAAATAAAATAGGTGGAAAAGGGAGGACACGGCTTGATTCGTCAAGCAGGGGTCCTCCTTTTTTTATGCAAAATCCTGCGTTTTTCCGACTTGCCCCCGACGATATTCGTGCACAATTCAGGCGTCAAAGCGGCAGCGCCAGCGCGGAAAAAAGGTAAGATGGATTTATCCGATCGGCAGGGATGAAGGCATTCCTTAGCTTTTCGGGTAGTAATAGAAGAAAATATTGATTATATAAGTTGAACTACACATTTTACACGATAACGGAGAGGGCAGAACGAATCTGGAGAAGCGAAGCGTTCGTTTAAAAGCTTTCTGAAAGAAAGCTGCATCGGAAGCATGGGTTTATCACCGGATTTTCCCCTTGAACAAAGGGAATCAAAAAAATCTGGGGATAACAGCGATCGGAAGATGGTTCTGACCACGTAGTGGCTCCGTGTAGAAATCATTCGTTCAACTTATATAGACAGGAGGTTTCATGATATGAAAACAGTAGTGTATGTTCCGCTCGATGATCGTCCGGCAAATCTGGATGACGTCATCGTACAAGGAAAAGCAGCCGGTCTCCATATCGTTGCACCGAACCTGAACGATATTGAAAATCGGCTGGACTCGGAAAAAAGCGTGGATGGAACGATGCTGCTTGGTACATCGACCCCGACGTACGGCAAACCGTCCCGAATTCGCGATTTTATCCGAAAGCATGCGGCAGCGGCCGACGGATTCGTTATTTCTGCCGATATGCTGGCCTATGGCGGATTGATTGGCAGTCGTCAGCTGCGCGACCACGGCGGGGCGAATTACCCGGATTATGATGCAGAAACGACAGCGCTGCTGGACGTAATCCGGGAAATTAAGGAGAAGTATCCACGCAAGCCCGTTTACGTGATGGATACGATCATGCGGCTGGCGACGACGTCCTTTGCGGATGGTTTGACGTTGGACGCCTATAATGAGTCCCGCACCTTAATGCAGCAGCCGCGCAAGGCGTTCACGGCGTTCGAGGATATTATCGCAGGGTACAACGTGTCGCCGGACGGCGTGGAGTATGGGGACACGACCTATTTTGACAAATCCCGATACTATAACACGAGACAGCATAAATTCAAAAGCAATCGTTACATTCTGGAACGTTTGGCACGTGAGGGATATATCGATTTCCTTGCGGTCGGCGTAGACGACGCCAACACGCAGGGTGTGCAAATCAATGAAATCCGCTATGTGGAGCAGCGCATTAACGAATGGCTGGGCGGAATCGACGGGCAAAACCCGGAACGCGCCATCATTTTGCCTGACGCGGATGGACTGGGGCATTCCCTTGTCGCCCGCATGGCGAACCAGCTTCATCGCAGGGGAAAGAAGACAACCTATGGCGTCACGTATTACGGCCCGCACGGCTCCACGATCATCAACACGTATGAATACATGGACGTGCATCAAAATTTGGTCCGGCATGTGGACATTGTCGGCGGCAAGCTGGTGACAGACTCCGCTTCTCCCGAGGTTGAGGCAGAAACGGAAACGGCCGCCGCAAGCGTAACCAGGGAGAGCGGAGTCGGTAATCCGGGTAACGAAACGGACGGATTCAGCGTAGACAGCGAACTGGATCGGATGACCGGCCAAAGCGCGGGAACGGCGAAGCATCGGTATCCCGATCTTTCGATTATTGCGATCACGGCCGAAAATCGGATTCAAGAGGCCATGGCCCATCTTGCTTTGAACGGCGAAAAGGGTGTACCGACCCTCGTGATCGATTTCGTGGGCAAGGGGCCGGCGAATCCGGCTGTAGCCGAAGCGCTGCTGGATTCGCCGCATACTGGGAAACTGCTCGGTTACAGCGCATGGAACACGCCGGGCAACAAAATCGGCATGGCCGTGGGCATGGGACAGTCCCGATACGCTTTTTTGACCACAGAGTCGCATCCGCGGGCGCTGGCCAAAGCGATGGATGCGCAAGGGTCCCTGCTCTTCAAACGTTTCCTAAAAGATTACTATTACAAGGCGGTAGCCATCGCCGATATCCGGACCTATTCCAGAGCGCATGCGCTGTACACCAATGTGGCGACGTTATCGGACCAGAACATGCTTCTGTTCAATTCGGCTGAGGACTACGCGTATTTGCAGCGGCTGCTGCGCGACCTGATGCAGACGCACACGGCAGCGCTCGGAGCCAAGCCGGCCTTTGCCGCCGGAAGTAAGGCCATCTTCCGAATTTGCCATGGCGACGCTTTTTATGCGGAATATCTCCGCACGGAGCTGGCATACGACAATCCGGATTTTATCTGGTGGCGTGCGTTCGAAATTACGTTAAGCCCTCAGGCCAAGCTGAAGTAAACCCAAGAACCTTGTTTTCCGCAATACTGCGGGAGACGGGTTCTTTTTTTTGGTTGATCATAATATCGATTTTCCCCTTCCGCAAAGCGTCGTCTTTTTTCCGCCGATCCGCCTGCCGAATCCGCACGGAAGTCGGACGGAACACCATCCGCGCTAGGAACGGAACGGTGTAAGATTGTATTATCGGATCAATAGCAAACGGGCACCACCGAAAGCATATACGCTAAGTATGAGGACCAGCCGGCGGCTGGTCTTTTTCATGCGGTGAGGTTGCCTAACTATTGATCCGGTACCAAACCAATGCAAGGAGTGAGCCTCCAATGCCCCTTGTTGCTGCGCAATGGGGATTAAGCCAAATCGGCAGCCGAAAGGGGAGAAAACGCATGCAGACATGCAATACAGTATGAGCGATGCAGCATATACAGCAGGCAACCCGGGATCCATGGATACGGGAAACGTCGGCTCGTTGAGCGCACGAATCAGGCAAACCCTCAAGCGCAGACTCGCGGAGGAGATTCCTGCCTGGAACGGTCGTGTCGGGGATATCCCGGCCCCGGGAGAAGTGTTAAGCGGACCTTGCGCGGTGGTTGCTTTTGCCGAGGAGGTGCCGAAGTCGGCCTGGGCGGGTTATCGGCGTATCATCCACGTTTACCCTTATGCCCGTCCGGAAGACGGAGGCGCGGAACAGGTGGAGGCTTGGTCAGCGCAGCTGATCGCAGCTTTGCATCAGGCACGGCTTGAGGATGACGAGGGCGGCGCGTTCACCTGCATCTATGTCGGCTCGCGGGAATGCGACCGTATCGATCAGGCCTCCGGCATGATTACGCGCAGCTTGCGCTTCGCCGTCTACGTGCCGGAACCGGCCGATCACGCTCCGGCTATTTCGTCTGATCCGTGGATGCAGGCGATGCTGGATTGGACGAGCAAAGAGCTTGGCAAGGATTGGGCGGTGTATGCGGATGTATGGCCGCGAGGCTACGAGAACCGAACCGTTTTGTGGCGGCTGGCTGGAAGCAGCACGTCTGCGTCAGGGACGAATGCACTGGAACTGCGCAAGCAATGGATCGGCCACGTCTTGGCATCGGGGGGAGAAGAGACTCGGCTTGCCGTTACCCGGCTGGTGGAGCAGCTTGGCGTACAGGCGCGCATTCCTTTGTCCATTGCGGGTGATAAGCGGTACGCGACTGTGGATGAAGTCTCCGCGGACCTGCAGGCAGATGCCTACCTGAACGGTCAGATCCGGTTGACGCTCCAGCAGCGCATTCGCCGATCTGTGGCAGATGCACCGCTGATGCAGGCAATTCATCACAAACGCGTGCTGGAATAGTCCCGGTGGCGAGGGACTTCAGCTTCATGAATGCGCAGCGGATCAGGCACGCAATAAAACTTATGGATAACGAGGTGAGATGCCCATGGCAGGCACGGTCAAAAAAAATGCGCAGGCAGCCCCGAAGTATACGCGGGCGGAACTGATGAATCATGCGGAAGCCCTCTTTGCCGTCAAGGCTGAGGTGCTGCATGGTGCGCTGTTTGAAGCGGCGCAGCAAACATTTTCCATTCAAGAGGTTAGGGAAAGCATCGATCAATTTATGAAAGCGAAGGTGAACGGATAATGGCAGGCGGAACTTGGGAGCAAACGAATCGTCCGGTACTTCCGGGCTTGTATATGAATTTTCAGGCGGCAGCGGCATCGGCCATTCAGGCCGGATCGCGGGGGACTGTCGTTGTTCCGGTCAAGGCGAACTGGGGCCCGGCGGGCACGTTTGTGGAAGTGGGCAGCGAAGCGGCGATCGGACAGATTTTCGCGGCAAACGCCTTGGATAACGGGACGGCCTATGCGTCCTTGAAGCTGGCACTGTTGGGCGGGCCGAAGAAGTTATTGGCATACCGCGTAACCGGGGAAACGGCGAAGGCGGCAAGCTTGGTGCTGAAGGATGGCAGCGATGCGGACGTGCTGCAGCTGACTGCCAAATATCCGGGCGATCGCGCCAACGGTTTCTACGTGACGATTCAGCCGGGCGTCATCGACAACACGAAGCATGAGGTGCGTCTGTTTGAGGGCAACAAAATGCTGTATGCCTTGCTGACGGCAGACATTTCGGCCGCGGCGCTGGCCGAGCAGATCAATGCGGATGAGAGCAATCTGTGGATTACCGCACAGGCGGTAGGCGATGGAACGGGCACGGTAGCGACGGTGTCGGGAGCTGCATTCAATGGCGGTGTGAGCGGCAACGAAAGTATTGCCAATGCGGATTACATTGCTTTGCAAGCGGCGCTGGAGGGACAAACGTTCGATGTGCTCGCCCTGGATCATGCGGCGGATGCGTCTTTATTGGCGAGCTTTGCAGCGTGGGTGAAACGTGTGCGCAGCGAAGGCAAACCGGTGATGGCCGTGTTTGGCGGTTCTTCCGCGGACGATACTTCGGTGAATGCGGCGCAAAAGGCGGCAGCGCGCTCCCTCACGCTGAACCATGAAGGCGTCATTAACGTGGGGACGGGCGTACGTTTGGGCGACGTTGATTACAGTTCGGCGCAAACCTCTGCGTACGTGGCGGGTCTGATCGCCGGGCAGCGTTTGAACGAATCGACCACGTATGCCGCGACTCCGTTTGATGATGTGACGCGCCGCTGGACGCGTGCCGAGCAGGAGCAGGCCGTGCAGAACGGGGTGTTCGTTTTCATCCATGACGGACGTCAAGTGAAGGCGCTTCGCGGTGTGAACACGCTGGTTACGCCTGAGTCGGGTCAAAACAATGCATGGAAAAAAATCCGTTCGATCCGCGTGATGGATGCGATTAACACGGATTTGCAGCGTTCCGCGGAAGACAGCTACATCGGCAAAGTGAACAATACCGAGGAAGGACGCTTGGCGCTGATTTCGGCCATGAAGTCCTACCTGGGGCTATTGGCACAAAGCAATGTGATCGAAGCGTCCGGTTACGATGTCGTGCTCGACCCGGCATATTACGGCGACTCCCCGGTATTCAAACCGGAGGCGGATCAGGTGTACCTCCAGTGGAATGTGAAACTGACCGATGTGATGGAGCAGTTGTTTGGCACATTTTATGTGCAGTAATTGGCGTTGGGATTAGGGCGTGGCGAACCTTATACCACGTGGCTGATCGCAGAGGGCATGAGATGGAGCAGCCGAATTTTTAACGAACCTGACGCACGTTATTGGCTCCAAATCGATGTGGTTGGCACTTTAACGAACCTCAGACGTCTTATTTGCCCGAAAACGGGCGTTGTTGCTTGTTTCCGGCCCGAATAGCGTGGCTGAGGTTCGTTACATTGTGGCATGCGTGATTTATCTCCAAATAAGGTGTCTACGGTTCGTTAGAACTGCGCAAATGAATCAACGAAGAGGTGTGGAACCTCAACACATATAACCAAGGAGGAATTTTACATGTTGGATGCATCAAGAGTTATTCTCGGTACCCACGGTCAGCTGCATATCGATGGTGTGTGGCAGACCAATATCAACAAACTGGAGGCCAGCGTGGAGATCGAGAAGCGCGAGCTGAACCTGGTCGGCAACGACTGGAAGGTGCACAAAAACGGCGCCAAAAAAGGCACCGGCACCATGACCGGTTACAAAGTGACATCGGACATGATCGTGCGCGGTTTTACCAAATTCGAAATTATTTCCTCGCTGAACGATCCCGAGTCCTATGGTCATGAGCGGGTGCTGCTGAAAGGCTGCATGGTCGACAAAATCCAGTTGGCCAACTGGACGGCCGGCGAGGAAGTGCCGGAGGAGACCGGTTTTACCTTTGAAGGATTCGATCTGCTTGATCCGATTGTAGCCAGATAATTCGAGCGGAATGTGAATGGGCTGGGACGTTTCCCGGTCCTTTCATTGACCAATGTGTAAGAGATGAGAAAGTATGCTGGTGAATGGATCAAGTTGAAGCATTGAATTTATACACAGTCAAAAAAAGGAGCTAACAACCATGAGCGTAAACGAACATTTGTCGGAAGAACAGATTTTGGACCAGCTGTTTGAAGCAGCCGAACGGCTGCCGGAGGAAAACGTGCGCATTCAGCGCCTGGATCTGCTGCTGACCCTGCGCGGCCTGACGTCCTCGAAGGTCGATCAGATCCGCGAACGCTGCACGATCCGCAAAACGGTCAAAGGCCGTACCGAGGAAAAAGTAGACACGGAGACATTCAACGCGCTGCTGATCTCGGAAGCGACGGTCAAGCTGCAGGTACGCAGCCTGGAACTGTCCGGCTGGGGAGACAGCCGCATCACCGGACGCATGAAGCTGTCCGGCGGGGAGCAGGCGGTTCGCCGCATGCTGCTGGCAGGTGAATTGGACGCGGTCGGCGACAAAGTACTGGAGCTGTCCGGCTTCGGCGTGGAGATTGAAGACCTAAAAAACTGATTCACTCCGGCGGGATGACGACGTACCTGTACCACATGTGGGTGCGCCATCATTTGCGTCCCGGAGAGTTCTGGGCACTGCCAAGAGGAGAGCGGTCATTGCTGCTCGCTTTTAGTGAAGAGGAGATGGGCGCGTTGGCCTCAGCGGCCAATCGATAGAGGAACAACGATACGTCAGGAGGTGAACGAATGGCAGAAACGATTATTGGTTTGTCCCAATCGAATGCGCAGATGCGAACGACGATCCGTTATCTCGACCAAATCCAGCGTTCCACGGATCGGTTGGGCCGAACGCGTTATCAGAGTTTGATCAAGACCAACAACGAGTTGCGGACAACTGGGCGACGTCTGGAGAGCATTTATAGCACGGCGGTACGATTGAGCAGGTTACGGATTACCCCACAAGTTGAATTTGCTGATCGAGCCACGCCAGCTTTAGAAGGATTGTTGAATAAACTCAAGTCTATTCGATCAGGGATTTTGGACGCTTCAGCCAATGTAAACTATAAGGTTAGTCACCAAATCTCAGGTGTATCCGTCGATGTAAACTCACAGCCTTTGATAGATGCCTTACAAGTGAACACGCAATCATTAAACAATCTAACTAATAAGCTGGACTCCATAAATATCGGGGCAGCTGGAGGAGAAGAAAAACCTAAAACATTTTTGCAAAAAATGAAAGGTATGTTTGATCGGGGGAAGTCACTCTCGTCTGGAGTAACGAAAGCTTTCGATGCAAGAAGCAGCGGGAAAAAACTGTGGAAAGAAATAAAAAGACCCTCTACACCAGGAAACAGGTGGAAAAAGGTGTTCAAGGTTACAAAACGCGGAGCTAAGTTTGTCAATGACTTCTCTACAGCAGGCTCTGATTTAATTGGTGGTATTGATGGATTGTGGGGAGATGTAAAGGGATTATTTGGTGGTGGAGGAACAGAAGGCGGCGGGGGCTCGGGCCTTATTAGCAAAATAGGCAGTGGAGTCGTCAAAAAAGCAGGAAAATTTCTGGGTCCTCTCAACACCATGATGAGCGTGGCGGATTTTGCCACCGCTTCACCAGAACAAAGAGGACGTGCCGGTGGATCAATGATCGGTGGTGCTGCTGGAACGGCCATTGGTAGTGCAATCGGCACCGCGCTACTCCCAGGCATTGGAACCTGGGTTGGCGGTGCGGTTGGTGGCTGGGCTGGCAGTGAAGTCGGTGGGTGGATCGGAGATAAGGCGAAAGACATTGGAAACGCTTTGTCCGGCGCTGGTAATTTTGTAGCCGAGAAGGCGAAGAATATCTTCGGCGGTATCACCGATTTCTTTGGAGGCTCCAAAATAGAAGAACCTCCTGTGGCGCCAGCGCAACCAGCCCCCGCTGCCCAACCGATGCCTGCTCCAGCCTATATCCCATCCGCTCTCTCGATAACCGGTCCGAATGCCTACTTGTCCGGCATGGGCGGCGGCCCAACGGCGGCGGCACTCGCTGGACCGAACCTGATGCAAATGCAGGCCATGGGCATGGGTACAGGTGCAGGTGCGCAAGCACAGGCCGCGGGCAACGGCACACCATCCACGATGACCGTGCAAATTTCCGAGGAACAGATGAGCAGTCTGGCTGGTTACCTCACCGATTTCAAAACTGAGGTCACCAACCAAGTCTCTGTCAACGTGCCTGCGGGAGCGGTGCAAGTGACGGTGCGCGAAAACGCGATCGATTACGATGCCCTCGCCCTTCAGATCGGGGGACGCCTCTCGAATGAATTGCGCCGTGCCATGGAAAATCGCCGATCAACGGTGATGGCTTAAAGTGGAAGGAGGTCAATCATGGCATTCATTGAAGATACACCCGAAGGTTTGGACATGCTCTTTACCTTGAAGGACGGATCGACCACTTTCGAGTTTCCGGTCAATCCGGAGGAGGTAAGCATATCCCGTTCCAAAGGGTACGAAACGATCAACATGCTGGAGCATGGCGAGTTTGATTTTGCGATTGGGGAGAAGGTGAAGGAGATCACCTTCTCTTCTTTTTTTCCGAAAGAACATAACCGATCCTTCTGCCAAACGACGACGGTTCCCGATCCGCGCGTGGCGATGAACGTACTGAATACGTTCCTGGTGTCCAAAAAACCGCTGCGCTTCATTATCTCGAACACAGGCGTGAACGTACCGGTATACTTAGTCACCCTGAACACCACCTTCCGGGGAGGCGAGCCGGGGGACATTTATTTCGACCTGACCCTCCGCACTTGGCGGGATTCGAAAGTGGAGAAGCTGGGTGCAGGAAGGGCGAGCAAATCATCGTCCTCCCGGACCGACCTGAAAAAAAACAGCAAAACGTATACCGTCAAATCCGGTGACTCGTTATCGAAAATCGCCAAGCTGGAGCTGGGAAGCAGTTCAAAGTGGAACGAGATCTACCAGCTCAACAAAAAAACGATCGGCAACGATCCTAACCGAATCAAGCCTGGGCAAAAGCTGGTGCTGCCATGACGTACAAAGTCATTGTCGAAGACAAATACGATGTCACCAAGCTGGTCGAGACGATTACGCTTAAGGATTCGCTCGACCAAATTGCTTACCAAGGCAATGTCCGGTTGGCAGTGTCAGCAACTTCCGGTTTGCCTGCGATATCGCCGGGCATGGCGGTGCGGATCAGCGGGGTTCCTTTTGGCGGCACAGGAATGGCGACGTTGCTGCATCCTGCAGTCATTTGGGAGGCGGAAAGCTCGAACGGCGGCGTCAAACGGTTATCCCTGATGATCTACGACCGGATGATCTATCTGGAAAAATCGGAGGACGAGTTTCTGCTGCCCAAAGACCAGACGGCCACGCAGCGGCTCAAAACGTATGCCAAAGAGTGGAAAATCCCATGCGCCACGCTGCCGAATACAACGACAAAGCTTAGCAAAGCGGTGTACCGATCGCAGACGATCCTGTCGATGATCTATGCCGATCTGAAAGAGACGGTCAAATCGGGCGGGGACATGTATCATCCCCGCATGACGCCTGCCGGGCTGCAACTGTTCAAGGTGGGCAGCAATGCCAAGGTGCATGAACTGGATCGGCTGATCGACCTGTCGCAAATGCGTACATTGGAGGGCGCGGTGACCAAAGCAAAAGTCATGGCAGCCTCCGAGTCCAGCAGCGGCAAGGAGGTTCCCTCCAAGGTGCTGGCGATCGAGGAACAGGGTATTGCCGAACTCGGTACGCTGCAAAAGCTGTTCCAGGACGATCAAGTCAAAACGGCAGCGGCCGCCAAAAAGCTGGCCAAGAGCAAGCTGACCGGCATCCAGGAGACGTTTACCGTGACGGCGCCGGACATCAATACGATTCGAGCCGGAGACGCGGTGCGCCTGAAAGGGATAAAGCTGATCGTTATGTCGGTCAGCCGGGATTTGTCGGCAGGTCCGGGCACGATGACGCTGGAACTCGGCACGGCCGAACTGGTGAAAAGGAGGTATTACCTTGAATAAAGATGATCCGTATGGGCATTTTGCCGATGTGATGCGCGGCGCGATGAGCAACCATACTCGCCAGGCCGTCAGCGGCCTGGGCGCGGTGCTGGGCACGATCACGTCGTCCGGCGTGAAGCTGGACGATTTCAAACATGAGGTACAGGACTATTTTGTGGCCGAATACCCCGGCACCTTGGAGCTGCCCGAACGTGAAACGGCAGGGGCGATCTCCGACATCAGCGAGGTGGCGAACGGCGGAACGACGAGCGAGGGACGCTTTCTTTTGCAAAAAGAAGAAGTGGAAGAGGCGACACTATCCCTTGGAAAAGGGATGAAGCCCGGCGACCGGGTGCTCGCAATGCGGGTGAACGGGGGCAACGACGTCGTGGTGCTGTGCAAGGTGGTGAGTGCGGGTGCCTAGTTTGTTTCCGGAAATCGGGATGGTGTGGGGCGACGAAGAAGATTGGTCCGGCCAGGAGGCGGAGTCGGTAGAGGTGCAGTTTGGCCGAAGCTGGCGTTTCGATTACGATGCCGGGGAATTCGTGCTGACGCCGAGCGGCAAAGTTGCCGCGGCAGACGGTCATGAAGCGTGGGTGCAATGGTGCAGCAAAGCGGTGCGCACGCCACGATACCGACATGTCATTTATTCGCGCAATTACGGCTCGGAGCTGGAGGACCTTATTGGTGGTGGCGACAGCCGGGGCGTGGTGGAAAGCGAAATCGTTCGCATGGTGACGGAAACGCTGCTGGCCGATCCACGCACGGAGACGGTGGACCAGTTTGCGTTTGATTGGGAACGGGAAGTGTGCCGATTCTCTTGCCGGGTGACGAGTGTGCAGGAAGAGTCAATGATTTTGGAAAGCGAGGTGATCTGACGGATGGCAGAGTTTCCGAATTATTTGGAAGAACAGACCGAAGAGCAAATTATGCAGCGCATGCTGGATCGGTTGCCCGTCGATTTGGATAAATCGGAAGGATCGTTCCTGTGGGATGCGCAGGCACCGGTGGCTTTTATGCTGTCGGAGGCGGCAGTTTGGGCGCAAGAGCTTTTGCGGCGAGGGTTCGCGAGTACGGTGGCAAGCGATGACCCGAATTTCCGTGCAGAGGAGCTGGACCTGCGGGCAGGCGAGCATGGCATTACGCGGCGTGCAGCGGTGGCGGCACAGGGAGTGGTGCGTTTTGCGGGAACGCCGGGCAAAGTAGTGCCTGCAGGCACCGTTGTCGCTACGCTCGCGGACGAAATTTCGGGCGAGGCTTCGCTTGAATATGAAACGACAGGTAGTGTGGAGCTGGATGCGGATGGTTCTGGAACCGTGGGCGTGCGTGCATTGGTTGCTGGAAAAGAGAGCAACGTGCCCGCAGGCACGGTCGTTGTGCTATCCACGCCTGTGAGTGGCGTGACGTCCGTGGTGAACCCTGATGCGATCAAGGGCGGCGCGGATATTGAAACGGATATGGCGCTGTTGGAGCGCTTTTATGCAAAGGTCCGCAACCAGGGGACGAGTGGCAACAAGGCGCAATACATCCAGTGGGCGAGCGAAGTGCCTGGCGTTGGCGCGACACGCGTCATTCCGCTCTGGCAGGGGCCGGGCACGGTTGGGCTGTATTTGCTCGACACGGACAAACGGGCGGCTGGCCCGGATCTGGTGCAGGCGGTGCAGCAGTATATCGATCCGACGCAGGATGGACAAGGCGAAGGCGTTGCTCCTGCTGGACCGATCGTCAGCGTGATGCCGGCCGAGGAAGTGCCGATGAACATTGAAGTCAAACTGACGTTGGCGAGTGATGTCACATTGGCGGAAGTAAAGGAGCAGATCGAGCGCGGGGTGACCGCGTATTTGAAGCAGCTTGCTTTTGCCGATCCATTGGTGCGTTACACCCGCATCGCCGCGATTCTGCTCGACATTCCGCCGATCATCGATTATGCGGAGCTGACCGTGAACGGCATGAGCGACCAGAACATTGAAATGACGCCAAGCCAGGTTGCTGTACTTGGGACGGTGGACGTGCATGAGTAAGGTGCTCGGGGAGCAGCAAATCATGGATGACATGTGGACAGCGCTGGAGATGCAGAAGGAATTTTCAAGGCAGGACTCTGGCGGAGCGGAAGGAGGTGGCCGGATGTGAGTGCTGCTGCGATGAGTGACCAAATGGATGGCAAGAGCAAAGAATTTGTTGTTCAGAGTGAAGGGATTGCCTTCAAAAGCGTAGATATTTCGAGTGCCAAAGGGCGTGAGCTTTTTTCCTATCTCCCCGGGTACTATGAAACTTCGCGCGTAATGCGTGCCGATATGCAGGCCAAGGGTGCGGAGATGGACATGCTGTACCAAGCGCTGGAGGAAACGTTGGACCAATTTTTCGTGCGCACGGCGACGTGGGGACTGGACTACTGGGAGCAAGAATTGGGCATTGAGACAGATCGTCTCAAACCCGTGGACCAGCGGCGCGCCGTGGTGGAATCGAAGCTGCGCGGTGCAGGAACGTTTTCGGGCAGACTCGTGAAAAGTGTAGCGGAAGCCTATGCGGGCGGCAAGGTGGACGTGACGTTTCAACCGGGGGCGTGGAGTTTTACGGTGAGCTTTGTGGACACGATGGGCATTCCGCCGAATATGGAGGATCTCAAGCGAGCTATCGAAGAACTGAAGCCGGCTCACATGGCTGTCGAGTATGAGTACCGTTATCTGAACTGGGATGATCTGGACCGCAAGCAAGTGACATGGGATGAACTGGATGCCGCGTCATTGACGTGGAATGAACTGGAGGTGTGGGCGTAATGCCAATGGAAACGGATCGTTTGAAACTGCCGCTGCCTTTGGGGAACGAGAATGTGACCCGGGAGAGCATTAATGCAATTTTTGAAAAGATTGATGCGGGTGTTGCGACGCAGGAAGATTTGGAGACGCTGCGGGAAGCGGTGAGCAAGATGGATATCCCGGATGCGTCGTTGACGCAGAAGGGAAAGGTGCAGCTGTCGAGTAAGACGAATGGGACGTCCGAGACGCTGGCGGCGACGGAGAAGGCGGTAAATGTTGCATTTGCTGAAGCGCAATCGGCAAAGCAGCTTGGAGTTGAGCAGAAAGTCAATGTGGTTGCCGCTCTCAACTCCATTGGGGTAGCGGCATCCACAAGTGAGTCATGGGCGCAGCTCATTGCCAAAATGGCATCGATGATACGGGCCACGGGTAATGCTACGGTTGGACAGGTTTTGGCGGGGGCAACGTTCAGCAATGCAAGTGCTAACGGGATTGTAGGGGCAATGCCCAATCGGAGCGCCGAAAGCGCTCATCAGCAGGCTTTGAGTACAGAGGTTTGGCAAGCCGATCGTACATTTTTCCGCCCGCCCAATGGATATTTTGACGGTCAATCGTGGGTGTATGCTCTTACGCCCGATCTGCATCCCAACAATATCCGAAGTGGTAAAAATATTTTGGGTTTAGTAGGAAATTTAATAGAAGGGAAAAAGTACGCATCCGGTTCCACTCCGACAGGTAATTATAAATTAGAAGTTACAGGACTCGCTTTTCGACCTGCTATAATCTTATTTTATTATAATCTTACACCGGGTTTTTTACATTACGGAGTCGCGGTAGATAGCACAGTTTTTGGCGGTAGTTTTGGTCTGAAGTTTGACACTGGCAATCCAAATTACTTAGGATTCACGATAAATGATAATGGCTTTGTGTTGAATGTGGGCGTGGCTGTTGGGTCGTCTCCTGGTGTGTCATGGATTGCTGTAAGTTGGTAAATGAGGAGGGTGTTAAATGTTGCAAATTGGAGCAAAGATTTATTACGACAAATCAAATGGTAATGTTATTGCCAATACAGGAGAGCGGTCCGGCTATGTTATCGAGACAACATGCGAACAAGACTTCGCCGCATATGCTGCGTTGGCAGAGCGTGTTCCCGATACGGTCGATATGTTGCAATTGGAATACGGCGCATATGCAGCCGATTATGCGGAAGGAGGTATCATTACACGGATCAATCTGGAAACGATGGAACCATTGTTCACCTATCCTGATCCAGTCGATCCAGAGGCACCGCAGGAGCCGCGCCCAGCACTCAGCAAGCAGGTGGACACACTTATTCAAGAAAGCACACTCCTGAAAGCACAGAGCAAGGCACTTGCGGAACGAGCTGCATTCACAGATGATGTTATCGCTGAAATAGCAATAGAGGTATATAAGTGATCCAGCGTGAATTATTCTGATTGCTTCTACGCTTGAAAGGAGGTGATACGATGGTAGCAATGTTCTTCTCGCAGCGTATTATTTTCGGCACTACAGAGTATAAGACAGTTCCTGCTTCTCTTCGTGAACAAGTTGACGCTATTCTGATCGAAAGTGGAGTTGAATTTCTAATTGAGAAGTAAAGAGCGTACCCAAGTAGTGCGCTATTTTTTTTATCTCTGGAGTAATCAGGGGAATTATCCTATTAAAGAGGTAGGAGATTATAATGGAAAACTTCATTAAATGGCTCCTCGCCTTCCTCACCAGCACCGCCACCTACTTCTATGGAGGCTGGTCAGGCGTACTAGGTGTTCTGCTCGTCTTCGTCATCCTTGATTACGTGACCGGGATGGCGGCGGCTGCGGTGGAGGGCAGGTTGGAGAGTAATGTCGGCATATTCGGCATTGCACGAAAGGTGTTTATTTTTGCCATGGTATCGGTGGCTCATCTGGTGGACGGCGTCCTGGGAGACGGACATATGTTCAGGGATGCGGTTGCCTTTTTTTATATCGCGAATGAGCTGTTGTCCATCATCGAAAACGGGGGCAAGCTCGGCGCACCGATCCCTCCGGCGATCCGTCAGGCGATTGAGGTATTGAAGGGCAAAGGGGGCGAAGGGTTAGCTCCCACAACCCAATCTTCAAATACCAAGAACGACTCAAATGCGGACAGCGAAAATAAAAACAATGATGCCTCTACCACAAACCAATGACTCTCGGGATGGAAAAGGCCAAACCATCCACCGTGAACCATGCGGTGCAGAGTCGCTATTCTTGGCTGGACGGTAAAGAGAAGAGGGGCAGCGCCCCCAAAGCATCGTCTTTTTTCCGCCCAAGCCTCGGCATCTTTTCGCAGAAACTCAAACCTTCTACCATCCGCGCTAGGATCGAAAAGGTGTAAAGTTATATCATGGCATAACAAGGAAGTTAGCCGTGAACATATCAGCACAATCAAACATCCAAACATCAGCAGACCGGCAGACAAGCTGGTCTTTTTCTGTCCTATGAATATCGCAAAGGAGGTGAATCATGTTTACAGAAAAACTAACGGCTGCCGTCGTCAACGCGCTCTCGCTGAAATTTCCGGATATGCCGATCCGTCCCGCAGCTTCTGCCAAGGAGATTTCCACGGATGTGGAGGCGATCGAATACCGGTTGTTATCTGCGCAAATGACGCGAGAACGCAGCGATCGTTTTGTGCAGTCGTACGCTTACGAAATGGTCTGGTCCACAACAAAGGATATACGAGCCGGCTTGCCGGACGAGCTGTTTGAGGCATTGGAGACGGTCGATGTGGAGGGCACGCCGTATCGGGCGGCGGAATTGCGCTGGGAAGGCCGGGAAGACGGGCTTCCGCGCATGATGGTGTATTACACTGCACGCACAAGCAAGGCATCTCCGCCCGTGGTCGTCATGCAACATTTGGACTCATCCTCTGCCTTGAAAACAGCAACATAACGAGGAATGAGGGATGCACAATGAAAACGATGGGAGGTGTCCTGGCCATGTTTACGAAAAAAGCTCAGGAGCAGAAAAGCTCTAATCCAAGCACGCAAGCAAACCCAACCAATCCAAGCAATGAATCCTTTGCAGGCAATCTGTCTGAGCAAGAAAATGTTTCGGAACAGCTGCCCGGAGTGAACCCAACGGATCCGGCAGCTCGGCCGCCTTCGTTCAGCAAAGCGCAATTTGCTCACGCAGAGCATTTTACCCGGATTGAACGGGATATTTTGATGGCCATGCTGCCGGAACACGGAACATGCACCATGGAAGAAGCGAAACAAACCATTCACCAATTCAAACTCAAGGAGGCGCAATAAATGGCTGGAGGAACATGGACAACGCAAAACAAGGTACGCCCTGGCGTATATATCAACTTTGCATCGGAGGGATCTTTGCCGGGCACCGTTGGAGAACGGGGGACTGTAGCGCTCGCTCTGCCACTGTCCTGGGGACAAGCAGGCAAAATAATGACGATCCAAGCAGGGGAGGACGTGCAGTCCAAACTCGGCTACGACTGGACCTCTCCTCAATTGCTGCTCATTCGCGAAGCGCTCAAGCGCGCCCAAACGCTGCTGCTCTACCGATTGAACGCAGGCACCCAAGCCAAAGCCACGCTCGATAACCTGACTGCTACAGCCAAATTTGGCGGTAAACGAGGGAATGATCTGAGCATTGCCATCGCCGCGAACATTAACGATGCAGAACAATTCGACGTCACCACCCTTCTAGGCAGTAAAGAAGTGGACAAACAAACCGCTGCGACGATCGGCGAACTGGTTTCCAACGATTACGTCGTTTTTGCCGGGACAGGCGAGCTGACGGAAACGGCAGCTCTTCCGCTTACCGGCGGGGAGGATGGGACGGCAACGAACGAAGCGCACGCAGATTTCCTCGCTGCACTGGAAGTGCTTGATTTCAATACGGTCGGCCTGATCTCCGAGGACAATACGCTGAAATCCGTATACACGTCCTACATTCGCCGTTTGCGTGAGACGGAGGGCAAAAAGGTGCAGCTGGTCGTGTCCAACTACCCGGCTGCCGACCATGAGGGCGTGATCAGCGTACGCAACGGCGTTGTGCTGTCTGACGGGACGGAGCTGTCCGCGCAGGAAGCGGTGGCTTGGACGGCTGGCGCGACGGCCGGAGCAAACATCAACGAATCGCTGACGTTCCGTGCCTATGACGATGCGGTGGACGTCAATGGCCGATTGACGCATACCGAGACGGAGGCTGCTCTGCGCAATGGCGAGTTCGTGTTTACGGCGAGCAGCAACCGGGCCGTCGTGGAGCAGGACGTGAACACGTTCCGCTCGGTAACGCCGGAGAAGGCGCGCCATTTTGCGAAAAACCGCGTGGTACGCGTCCTTGACGGCATTTCCAATGACCTGAAACGGATCTTCGAATCGTACTTCATCGGCAAAGTGAACAACAACGAGGACGGCCGCAGCCTGTTCCGTTCCCAGTGCGTGACGTACCTGAAGCAGCTGCAGGACATCGGCGCCATCCAAAATTTTGACTCCAATGCAGACATTACGGTTGCGGCAGGCAACGAGTCGGACAGCATCGTGATCGACGTTGCCGTGCAGCCTGTGGATTCGGTTGAAAAAGTATATATGAAAGTGAAGGTGGCTTAAGATGGCATTTTTGAAAGCAAGCGACACGATTTCCGGCCAGGAGGGCCGCGCATACGCAACGATTAACGGACAGACGGAAGAGATGTTCTACGTCAAAACGCTTGAAGCTACGGTAGAGAAACAAAAAGCCGAGGTCAAAACGCTGGGCCGCCGCGGCGTGCAGCACAAAGCAACCGGGTGGTCCGGTTCCGGCTCGATGACGATTTTCTATACGACGTCCCGCTTCCGCGAGCTGATGCTGCAGTACATGCAAAACGGCGTGGATACGTATTTCGATATCGAAGTCACCAACGAGGACCCTTCTTCCACGATCGGCAAGCAAACTGTAACGCTGAAAGGCGTCAATCTGGACAGCGTGATCATGGCGTCGCTGGATACCGAGTCCGAGGCGCTGGAGGAGGAAGTAAGCTTTACTTTTGAAGATGTGGACATGCCGGTGTCGTTTAATTTGCCGAAGTAAGATAGCCACCCTTTTGAGTCGAAAAGAAAATCACTTCAACTTCATGCTGTAAAGCAGTCTGGAAAAGTGAATGTATAACCCAACGTACCCGCCATAATAGACGGGTTATTCGTCGTGCCCAGCATGAACAGCCATTTCCGCTGACGATGCTGGGTTTATTTTTTAGAGGAGAGAGGCGGTCTGCTCTCTTTACAACATATGTCCAACAGCTGCACGAATTGCGGTGGGACTATTTTCTGAGGAGGAACCATTCATGAGAGGATTGAGTATGTTTTTTGCGCAAAATGCAGCTTCGGAGGCAACGGTCGATTTCGTCGTGTCCCCGCGTTTCAAAAATGAGGACGGCGAACCGGTCGCTTGGAAGCTGCGCAGCATGACCGAGGACGAAAACCAGGAGTGCCGCAAAGCGGCCACTCGCAAAGTGAAAGGCAAAAACGGCGTTTACACGCCTGACATCGATGCCAATGATTACATGGCACGCTTGATGACGGCAAGCATCGTCTACCCGGATCTCAAAAACGCGGAGCTGCAGCGTTCCTACGGCGTCATGGGCGCGGAGTCGCTGCTTCGCAAAATGCTGCTTCCGGGCGAGTTTGCCACCTTGGGGGAGCAGGTGCAGAAGCTGAACGGCTTCAACCAGGACATGAACGACATGGTGGATGAAGTAAAAAACTGATCAAAGAGGGCGACCCGGAAGCCAATCTGGCCTATTACGCCCTCCATGAACTGAAGATTCTCCCCCATGAGCTGATGGCGCTCGCTCCAAGGGAGCAGGCGGCCATCTATGCCATGATCTCTGTTCGGGTAGAGGAGGAGAAGAAAGAACGCGCCCGTAGCCGTACCCGCAAGAAATAACAGGGAAAGGAGGAGAAGAAGATGTCTGATACAAGAATAGACGTGATCAACCCTCCGTCAATAAACAATTTGATCAATAATTTGAATCTGGTACAAGTAAAAACGACTGAAATCCTAAATAATTTCAACCAGATCAATCGGATTAATCTCAATCAATTCAACCAGACCAATATATCCAATCATTTTAATCAAGTGAACCAACAGTTGAATGTAACGATTAACCTGATGGACAAACTGGACGACGCCGCTGATGATGCGGGGAAATCTCTAAGTGACAACCTCAGCCAATTATCCAAATGGCTTCAAATGGTGAAGTCCGTCGGGAGCGTTGTACTAAAAGCTGCTGCTGAGGAAGAAGATTGGAAGTATCGTTACATGATTGCAGCGGAAGATCCGGATCTTGGAAAGGGTGCTTATCATAAGGTTCGGGATCAAGCATTTAAAGGCGGACAAAATGTGAACGATTCGCTTCAGTCTTCACTAGGTTTCCTACCCCTGGTACAAAATATGGGCCAGATTGAACAACTGAATGAGTTGTCCAAACGTCTAAGCGTGCTGTCTCCGGATGGGAAAAGCCTGACAGATGCCTCATCTGCATTAGTCAGTGCTATGAATGGAGACAATTCGAATTTGGCATCTGATTTTAATGTTTCCGAGGGTGCACTTGACAATGCTGGTTTGGAAGGATTCATCGAGACCAAGGATTTGGATGGTTTTATACAGAAAATGCAGACGGTGCTTGAGATGCAGGGGTATACCAAGGAGGCATTCGATACGATGCTCGATTCGCCGCTTCAGAAATGGACGGGGATCGTGAATCAATTTAATGCTGTATTAGCCGAATTGGGAACGAAAGCATTAGAAGTTTTATCACCTGTATTGGACCAATTAAGTGAAGCATTTAGCTCGGGGCAATTCAGTAGTTTTACGGAGTGGATTGGTACAGCCTTTGCCATGATTGCACAGGTCATCGCTTTCATCGTGCAGGGGGTTATCGCTTTTGCCACCGTCGTTCAGGAAAACTGGGATTTGATTGCGCCGATATTAACGGCTATTGCCCTTGTATTGCTTGCAAACATCATCATTCAGTTGAGCGTTGTCATCGTGCAGGTACTGGCACTTGCCGGTGCTTGGTTACTATTAAACTGGCCAATCTTATTGGTTATTGCGGCAATTGCTGCAGTGATAGCGATACTGAATTTATGCGGTGTTTCAGGCACGCAGATTGTCGGATCAATCATTTCTGTATTTCTGATGTTGTTCGAAAATATTCGAGTGAAAATTGCTATGTTGTGGAATCTATTCGCTTCTTTGGCTGAGTTCCTCATCAATTTATTTATTGATCCGGTGTATGCCATCAAGAAACTATTCTATGATCTTGGAATGTTCGTGCTTCAAACCTTGTACAACGTAATGGTAGGAATCGAAAGTTTCCTGGGCAAGGCTGTGGGTGCTATTGGCAAAGTTGCTTCATTCATTAATGACACGTTCGGCACCAATCTTGACGTCGTTTCTGAAGCCGATATTAATATCGGAAGCAAAAAGGTAAAGGAATGGATGAATACATTAGAATCCATGGCTCCGGAAAGCGATAAAGACGTTGTATCTTTGTTCAGGATGGATAGTGAATTCGATCCGAATGCTGGAGATAAAGGGCAGCAGCTGGCTGAGGATTTCTTTTCCAAATTTTCTGTCGACGATACCGTTTCAGATGGTGGTTTCCCTGGTAATTTTGGCGATGGTTTCAAACCAGAGACCCCTACAATGCCAACCGTACCATTAGCACCAACAGCCCCATCCGTGCCGACCATGCAAATGCCCAACAACACAAGCAACATCAACAAAATCAACAATGTCGGCAAGGTCGATCAGATCGGGGACGTGTCGGGCACGGTGGACGTGACGAGCGAGGACCTGAAGCTGATGCGCGAGTTGGCTGAAATGCAGGCTATCCAACGTTTCGTCAGCCTTACGCCGACCGTGCAAGTGACGACGGGGGATATCAACAGCGGCCACGACATCGACAGCATCATTACGAAAATCACCGATGGCCTGAACAGCCAAATCGTCTCCAGCGCACAGGGGGTATATGGATAAATGGACTATTACATTCAGCTCAGCTACAACAACCGCGCGGAATATATGTACTTTCCGGTCAACCCGGAGACGATCGAGTTTGCGGATGCGCTGGATGGCAGCACGCATGACGTGACCGGAATCGGGGAGATCAATGTCATCAAATCGCCTCGTTTAAGGGAAGTGAGTTTTAGCGGTATTTTTCCGGCCGATTACAGTCCTTACCATATTTATTACGATGCCAGACATTCTTCTATTAAAGAGCAATACTACGACGATCCCTATGAATACGTGAAAAAAATCATTCGCTGGATGCAGACGGGCAAACGAGCCAGATTGTTCTACTCAAGCGCCCGCTACACGATCAACATGCCCGTGTCCATCGAGAGCTTCGACTGGAAGGAAACGGCCGGGCAGGTCGGCGACATTCAATACGATATCAAGCTGAAGGAATACAAGTTTTATTTGCCCAAAAAGGTGGAGCTCGTCAAGAAGAATGACGCGAAACAGGCATCTGCCGCCAAAACGAAGGATGAAACGACGCGCTCGGATGAAAAGGTGCAGCCGAAAACGGTGACGCTCAAAGCCGGCGATTCGTTATGGTCCATAGCCAAAGCCCATCTGGGAGATGGTGCGCGCTGGAAAGAACTGCAGAAGCTGAACGGCATCCAAGATGCTCAGATCAAACGCCTCCCGATCGGGCTTGTACTCAAGCTGCCTTGAAAGGAGGGAAAGGAAAATGAAACACCAGCTGCTGCTGGATAACAAGCAGGGACAGGTATGGGACATTACCGGGATCGTGACGGACATTACGCACAAAACGTCGCGCATCGGCAAGCCCGCGTCGCTGGAGTTTACGCTGATCCGGAGAAAGCATAACCCCGGCGCCTCATTTACTTATGAAAACGGTTATGTTGTAAGGTATGTATCCGGTGATATCGGCGTTTTCTATGGGTACATTTTCTCGATAGACAGCGGCAAGGATGAGACGGTCTCCATTAAAGCATACGATCAGACGCGGTATTTGACGGCGAACCAAACGTATCAGTTCCTGAACGCAACCGCAGCGGACGTGATCCGCCGGATCGCGACGGATTTTCAGTTGAAAATGGGGGACCTTGGAAAACCGGAGTACGTCATTCCGCGCATGCTTTTCGACAATAAAAAGCTGATCGACATGATCTGCGAAGCGCTGGACCGTACTCTCATTTACAGCGGCAAAAACTATATTTTCTACGACGATTTCGGCCAATTGGTGCTCCGTGAACCGGAGCAGATGCCCTACGGCTTCGTGATCGGAGACGGGAGCCTGCTCACCGATTATTCGCATTCCCGCTCCATCGACGACGAAACGTACAATAAAATCAAGCTTTACCGCGACAACAAGGAGACGGGCAAACGGGAGACCTATGTCGCGCAGAATTCAAGCAGCATCCGGCAATGGGGGCTGCTTTTTCTATATCAGAAGCTGGATGACGACCTGAACGAAGGGCAGATCAACGAGATGCTGAACACGTTAATGACCTTGCGCAATCGGGAAACCCAGAAGCTGAAGGTGGATGCGCTAGGCGACTTTCGGGTGAGGGCAGGGACGTACGTCAATATTCAGATCGAAGATTTGCAGATTAATCAATATTTTCTGGTGGATGAATGCACTCATAAGGTGGAGGGCGGGATGCATACCATGTCGCTGGATTTGAAGGTGGTGTAAACGCAATGCTGGATGTCATCAAAAAGGCGGCGGTGGCCGCCGTGGATGCGCGTGTTCCCGTACAGGTCATGTACGGAACCGTGACGAAAACCGGACCGCTGGAAATCACGGTGGAACAGCGGCTCGTTTTGGAGGAACCGTTTCTCGTGCTGCCCGAATCGATCGTGAATAAATCATGGCAAACGGGGGATCAGGCAATTCTGCTGCGCGTACAGGGCGGAGACAGCTTTGTGGTGCTGGATCGGCTGGTGAAAGCATGATTCCGCAAGGGGCACAGATAACGGAGTCGAAGGACGATGTGGCGCGGACTGTTGCGCCCAGCAAAACCTATGAGCTGGATCTGGCAGGAGGCCGAATCGGGAGATTGGGCATGGATGGCCGGGAGGCTGTCAAGCAAGCCATCCATAAGGCTTTATCTACCCGCCGTTATGAATACCTGATCTATTCATCCGATTACGGCATGGAATGGTCACCCGAGGGACTTGCCGGTCGTTCCATGGTGGAATCGGAGCTGGAACGTTGGATTCGGGAGGCGCTGATGCCGGATGACCGGATCACAGAGGTAGGGGATTTTCGATTCCGCCATGAGGGGGATCAGGTGACGGTTTCTTTTACCGCCCAAACGGGCTTCGGCAGCTTGACGGAGGAACTGGAGGTGAACGTGAATGTATGAGCAACAAACGTATGAAACGATTTTGAACCGCATGCTGGACCGCGTACCGGAGGGCATCGATAAAAGGGAGGGCAGCATCATTTATGATGCGTTGGCCCCTGCCGCCGTAGAAATGGCGCAGATGTATATCGAGCTGGACGTGAACGCGAATTTGAAATTTGCGGATACGGCTACCGGTGAATACCTGGATCGGGCAGTGGCTTGGTCAGGCATCTCACGTAAACGTGCGACACCGGCACGGTGGGTTGCTTCTTTCAAGAACAGCCGGAATCAGCCGGTGGATGTGGAACTGGAATCCCGGTTTTCCATGGGAACGCGCGTGTATGTGGCCGTGGAGCGGCTAACGGCGGGGCAAGTTGTGCTGGAGTGCGAAACGGCCGGCGCGATGGGCAATGAATACAAAGGAACGCTGCTTCCGATCGATTATATTCCGGATCTGGCCGCTGCGGAAATGGTGCGTCTGCTGGTGCCCGGTGAAGACGAAGAGACGGATCAGTCGCTGTATGACCGTTATCAAGACAAGGTATCTCGCCCGGTAACGAGTGCGAACCGCTATCAATATGAGCTGTGGGCGCGAGAAATTGCGGGTGTGGGCAAAGCCCGGGCATTTCCGCTCTGGGATGGTCCCGGAACCGTGAAGGTTGCATTGCTGGGCAATGACATGCGCCGTCCCGCCGAATCGGTGATCGAAGAAGTGCAGACTTATATCGATCCGACCCAAGATGGCATGGGGGAAGGTGCAGCGCCGATCGGCCCTGTCGTTATGGTGGTTGGCGCAGAAGAGATTCCGATCGATGTCGAGGTCAAAGTGACGCTTGCTGCCGGATCTACGCTGGAGGGGATCAAGACCTTGATTCAGGAAGGCGTAACGGCGTATTTGAAAGGGTTGGCCTTCGATGATCCGCTGGTGCGCTGGACCCGAATCGCCAACGTCATCATGGACATTCCGCCCGTGATCGACTACAGTGATTTGCTTATTAACGGAGGGACCAGCAATGTGGACATTGCGCAGGATGCGGTGGCCGTGCTCGGCACGGTGAAGGTGTCATGAGCCGCAAGCCTGACTTGATGACATACCTGCCCCCGCTGTATGAGCAGGTGGTGGAGATGAAGCTGCTTGCCCGGACCGAGGGCGAGGAATTGGGGCAGCTGTTGGATGGCGTGGACAGCGTGCTGGATCAGTTTTATCCCGAGTCGGCGACGTGGGCGCTTGCGAGGTATGAGCAGGACTTGCATATCCCGGTCAATCCGTTAAAGCCCGCGGATCAGCGCCGGTCGGTCATTATTTCGAAGATGCGCGGCAGCGGCAAGGTGTCCGGATCGATGCTGCGCAATGTGGCGCAGGCGTATGAGAGCGGCGGCATCGAGGTGTCCGTTTTGCCAGGGGAGTATGCGATCCTGATTCGCTTCGTGGATACATATGGCTTGCCGCCTAATCTGGATGATTTGAAGGCGGCCATTGAAGAGATCAAACCAGCACACATGAGCGTGGAATTCCATCTGCGCTATTTGACGATTGCCGAAGTCGAAAGCATGACGCTGAGCGAGATCGAACAGACTCGGCAGGATAAATTCATGGGAGGTGGCGCTTGAAATGAGTGAGCCGAAAACACCGAATCTTGCGTTGAATCAGATCGACCGTTCTTCTCCGGCAACGACGTATTTCGATCTGGACCGATATCTGGATCAGAACTGGGGCAAGGTGGACGATTTTGCAGGCGAGATCAAGGAGCAAGTGGATGAAGTAACAACTAAGGCGGAGGGGCTAAAAGAACGTCTGGATACGGAGCAGCGCAAATCGGTTACGCTGAAGCCAGGGCTTCAGGTGATTGAAGCAGAGCGGGCGTCGGCTTTTAGGCTGGAAGGGCTGAAAGGCCGGACGTTGGTGAATTTGTTGGGGCGTGCAGGGAACGGTGAAAAGTTGCCCGAATTGCCTGGTATTGCGTCTACATTAGCAATTGACTCTACAACGAGTGATTTAGGGGGGACATCGTTTAAGGCAACAGCATCGGGGACAGCCTCGGTGGAGCATTACACAGAAATGGCGGTATTAGATGTAACACCTGGCGCTTGTTATGTGCTAGTGGCTATGATTAAGCCAAACGACAAAGCTAATGGGCGCATGATGGTTTACGGGGCGTTAAATGATGCCCCGAACGATTTTTTTCCAGTTTCAAATCTGGCAGTCGCTACTAACCAATATACTCCCGTATTCTTGAGATTTAACCCTACAACCGCACCAAAGGCAGTTGTCAGACTACAAATCCTTAATTCCGGGGGAGATGCTATTTACAAGCAAGACGGACAATCCGTTAATTGCGACTCTATTCGGGTTTATCAAATCAGCCCTGCCGAATACAATGCGTTGGGGAGTATGACGGCGGAACAGGTAGCGGCCAAGTATCCTTACACGGAGTACATCGCAGGGGTTACGAATCCGTATGTCATCCGGTATGGAACTAATCTGTTGCCGCCATTTTATGAATGGACTGCTGGCGGTATTCCGTACAGCATAACCTCGCCCTACGAAGTCGTTAGAAGCGCGACAGACGTTTTGTATAATGGGCCGAGTTTAACCGTTAAAGTACCAGTCATTCCGGGCAAAACCTACACGTTAAACTTTGAGATTACGGGGGATTTGGCAAAGGCTTATATTAACTGGTCTTGGAATGATAAAGAGGATAACCGCATTTCATGGACGGATGGGAACAAAACTACTATTACAGCAATCGCCCCTAGTAATGCTGTCACTGCGGACGTGCGAGTGACCGGAACAGCTCCCGGAACATTTACGATTAAAAACCCAATACTCACACTCACCTTAGGAACAGAAGTCAAACCGGCCGCGCCGCGCGAGGACGCTATGCTTGCGTTGCAAACGGAACTGAATGCCGATCCAGCTACTGGAGCCAACCCAGATACAGTGTTCGAGAGGGGTGGACAGTATTTTAAGCTAACGAAGTGGAGGAAATTATCGATAGGTTCTGACTATACGTATGCCTTTTTTAATTCATACACTGGAGGTAAGTGTGTCAGATTGATTTATGACATAGCAGACAGAGCTAAGAATATGTACCCTATTGTAACTAAATTTAATGGTTCTCCCGTGGTGGCGGGATCGCCTTCTCTTTATGTGGATCAATACAGCCGCGGAGATTGGAACACAGACGCAAGCGGAGTTTTAGGGATAGGTGTGTCCAGTGCAGACAGCGGTTGGGGAGATGCTTATACACCTACAGACGATGAGATTAAGGCTTATTTTATGGGATGGAAGATGTTTTTAGGTGGTCAAGGAGACGTAAGTAAGCCGTACAACGGTGAATCTGCTGGTAAGGCATGGTGCCCATTAGACTCCATTTATCAATCGGGAACTGCTGCAACGACTTATTCAACTACGTTGCCGACTTCATCAACTACATCATTGACATATACAAGGTACACACCATGGACGCCATACCAACTTCTATACCAGCTTGCTACGCCAGTCGTCGAGCCGATCACGTCTGAGGGGCAATTGACTTTCTTCAAGGGTGATAATCAGGTTGAGGTCGGTACGGGGTTGGTTGTACGGGAAGAGACGAAGCCTCAACTTAATAATTCTCAGGACAGCTATACAATCAACACAGCGTCTGGTTTTGGGGACTTAAGTACTCAATTGAGCTACAAAGTCGACAGATTTATGAACGTGTATCGAAATTCAAAATTAGACTATCAATGGTCCGATAATACCTATGCGCCGTTTGGGAAGGTACGTAAGGCAATCTTAAAAGATAAATTCGATCAATCAGCCGCCTACAGTGTTACGTACCTGATGCTTGCCAAGTATCCGGCTGCCAACTTCGACGGAACCTATAGCCAGAACGAAAAGGCCCTTCTGCTGGATACGATCAAATCGGTTCAGGAGAACACTACGCGGATCTCGGCCCTTGAGAGCAAGAGGGCAGAGAAAGACGCCCCTCCATGGATTACGCCGACGCTGCTTAATGGGTGGGTTACCTTTGGATCTACCTTTCAAACAGCACAGTATTACAAAGACTCTATCGGCATAGTACATTTCAGAGGATTTGTTAAATCAGGAAGCGTTACGTCCGTGATCTTCATCTTGCCAGAGGGATATCGCCCACGAGGAACAACAATCGCCATGCCTGTAGTGTCAGCAGGGGATTCAGCAGGGATGGGGATTTCCTCTGGGACTCTTAACATTCAACCTAATGGACAGGTGCAAGCAGCTGTGAACGTAAAAAATGGGTTCCTGACGTTGGACGGAATTTCATTTTTGGCCGAACAATAAAGGAGGGATCACATGAAAGCCGTACCTAAAGTAAATACAGACGGACTCTATATCGAGGACGTGTTGGTGGACGATGCCTTTTCCGGTGTCGTCCCTTTTTATGCTGGATCTGTACGAGCCGAGTTGAATCCGGAAACCGAGCTGCGAGAAACCCCGGAAGCGGAAGAAGAACAGAAACCGGAGATTGCCGGATATCTAATCGGTGTACCTGTGCCTGCTGGCCTATTCCGGCCACGCTTTGACCTAGCAGCTTGGGAAGCATACCAGGAAGCATTGAAAGAAAGACCGCAGGAACAGCTTCCTGACCTTTGGGTTGAGGGGCTAAGCCAGGAAGAGATTGACGTACTGACCAAGCCGCAGCCTATGAATCCTTCCGAAATGGACAAGATCGGGGAGCAGCTGGTTCAACGCGAACTGGAGGCATTGGAATTGAAACAACAAAACGAAGCTTTGGGCGCACAAATCGTCGGTCTGGAATTGCGAGTATTATCGATGGAAACACAACCGAAGGGAGACGGGGCAAATGTTTAATTCCGATTTCGAAAGACTCCAATATTACTATGAGAAAAAGTGGGCAAAAGAACAACAACTCAAGCAGTATGTTTCCTTTGGCGTTATTTCGAGTGACCAATATGAGCAGATTACAGGAAAAAAGTACGAGATATGAGTATTTCTATGAGTGTTTCTCGGACATATTTTAAGAATATAGTACCTAAACCATAGAACTTACTGGTTCCCTGCATCATAACCCAACATACCCCAAACCGGGACATGCATACAAGCCAACCTATCGCTCCACGCATCAACTATAGTACAAACGGCGATATGCCGCATAAAGGAAGTGAGACACATGCAGACGAGAAGCTCGGGCAACGCGCGGGGCATTGACGTATCCCGGTACCAAGGCAGCATCGATTGGGCCAAAGTGAAGGCAAGCGGCATGACGTTTGTGTTCATCAAGGCGACCGAGGGGCAGACGTACACCGATCCGAACTTCCAGACCAACGTGAAAGGCGCGCTGGCGGCGGGCATGCTGGTCGGAACGTATCACTTTTTCCGGGCCACATCGACTGACGGAGCCAAAGCCGAAGCCGCGCATTATGCCAATACATTGCAAAAAGTGGGCGGAGCCCAGACGCTGCAGCTGCCGCCCGTCATGGACTATGAGAACAACCCCGGCAATCTGAGCAAAGCCCAAATCAACGCGGTGGCCAAAGCCTTTCTGACCGAATTGGAGCGCCTCACCGGGCGCAAACCGATCATTTATACAGGCAATTCCTTTGCCGGCAATTTCGATGTCTCGCTCGGAGCGTACGATCTATGGATCGCGCGTTACAGCACGTCCCGTGTGCCGGACGGCCAACCGGCGTGGAAGCGCTGGACATTCTGGCAGTACACGGACTCGGGTAAAGTAGACGGCATTAGCGGCAACGTGGACATGAACGAGTTCGAGGGATCGGCCGTAGAGCTGCGGGCGAGATATGCTCCGGCAACCGTGCCGATACCAACCCCGACACCGTCCAATCCGAATCCGCCATCCAATGCAAGCGAACCGCCGAAAGGAGATGAACCGATGACAGCCGAGGAAAAAGCAGCGTTTGATGCGCTCAAAGCACAGGTAGACCGCCTCCAGGCACGTCAGCAGATGGAGGTTCCGTCATGTGCGAAAGCAGCCGTAGATGCTGCACTGGCGTATGACACGAAGAACCCGCTGTTCAACATCGAAAATGGGGCGAGCTATGATTTTTATCGTTTCATTACGGTGATGCACCGTCGGGGTTTGTTCAAAAAATAACGCGGCATGCACGCTGAACACAGTTCCAAATGCCAGCGGAAAGACGTCTCTCCACCAATGGAGCAGGCGTCTTTTAGTTTTTACAAAAAGGTGAAACGGCGTGTTCCAAATCCAACTCCAATTCCAATTGCCAGCTCTCCCAAACTCGCAATGGAAACTGTCCGAAAGTTGTACCATTTTCGCATTTTGTGTAAGGGATGTTGACATAACGCATAAAGTTGAGGACGAATATCCGCAAATCTCTTGTCTAAATGATCAATGTAATGTAAAGTAAAGTACACCAAATGGTTTTATCCCCTACAATGTTTTACACAAACCCTCTTACCATGACATCACCTTAACATTGCAAAGTTATTGGAATGTCGTCCCATTGGACATGTTTACACCTCAGCGATCACGCAGCCATTTCGTACGTTCCGTTTATACACACCAATTCACTTGAACACTTCCATTTCCCGGTTTGATACTATCGCTGCATCTAATGGGCAATTCGTTTTCCCTTTAGGACAAGCTATTTTCAACCCCACAAAATCGCTCTTGCAGACAGGATCGTTTATGTTCTGATCTTCTGTTAACCACCACTATGCTGTTACTAATTGACCTTTGTTCAATTTTTTATAACCTTATCGTTCATGGTACCACTCCATTTAGCGGTATCACAGGCATTCAAAGCCTATAAAGATACATATCGATTTCATGCCTTTGGTCTATGCGGCAGCGCGCAAAATTTTGAGACGGGAAAGGGTGTTGGTTGTATGAGGAGCAGAAAAAAATGGTTATCCGGCTTGATGATGCTGGCGTTAAGTACGGTGGTCGTTTTGTCGGGATGTACCGGGGGAGAGAGCGGACAGAACAAGCCTGCACCTGCGGAAGGCAGCGACCCGCCGACGGAAACGGCTGCTCAGGATACGCTGATCATGGGACGCGGCGGAGATTCCGTGTCGCTGGACCCGTCGATCGTGACGGATGGGGAATCGCTGAAGATCGGGCACCAGGTGTTCGATTCATTGCTCGATTACACGGAGGGCGGCACGGAAGTCGTTCCGGGGTTGGCGGAGAGCTGGGAAATTTCCGAGAACGGCTTGACGTATACGTTCAAGCTGAAGTCCGGCGTGAAGTTCCATGACGGCACCGATTTTAATGCCGAAGCGGTTGTATTCAACTTCAATCGTTGGGGCGATCCGAACAGCGAGTTCAAATTCGAGGGCGATTCCTTCGACTACTACGATTCGATGTTCGGCCCGCCGGAAGGAAGGGTGATCAAGGAAGTGAAGGCAATCGACGAAACGACGGTCGAATTCACTTTGAACCAGCCGCAGGCGCCATTCCTGCAAAATATCGCGATGACGCCGTTTGGCATTGCCAGTCCGGCCGCGGTGCAGGAGAAAAAGGAAAACTTCAAGAACGAGCCGGTGGGCACGGGACCGTTTGTCTTTGTGGAGTGGAAGCGGAACGATTCCATCACTTTGGACAAAAATCCAAACTACTGGAAAGAAGGCCTGCCGAAGCTGAACAAGGTGATCGTGCGTTCCATCCCGGACAACACGGCCCGATTCAACGCCTTGCAGAACGGCGAGATCGACGTCATGGAAGACCTGAACCCGGACGATCTGTCGATTCTGGAATCCAACGCCGAGCTGCAAAAAATCGAGCGTCCGCCATTCAACGTGGCCTATCTCGGCTTTAATTTCAAGAAAAAACCGTTCGATAACGTGCTGGTACGCCAAGCGCTCAACCATGCGGTGAACAAGCAGGCCCTCATCGATGCCTTCTTTGCCGGACAGGCGCAGCCTGCCGTGAACCCGATGCCGCCGACGCTGTGGGGATATAACGACGCCATTGAGGATTATCCGTACGACCTGGAAAAAGCGAAAGCGTTGCTGGCGGAAGCGGGCTATCCGGACGGTTTGCCTGATCCGATCACGTTCTATGCGATGCCGGTATCCCGGCCGTACATGCCGGATGGGCGCAAGGTGGCCGAAGCGATCCAGGCGGATTTCGAAAAAATCGGCGTGACCGCCAACATCGAATCCCCGGAATGGGCGACGTATCTGGATGATGCGAAGGCTGGCGAGAAGGACGACATTTACATGCTCGGCTGGACGGGCGATAATGGTGACCCGGACAACTTCCTGTACACCTTGCTGGACAAGGATGCGATCCCCGGCAACAACCGCAGCTTTTACGTGAACGAGGATTTGCACAAGCTGCTGACCGACGCTCAGAAAGAGACGGACCAAGAGAAACGGGCCGAGCTTTACAAACAGGCGCAGGTCATCATTAAAGAAGACGCGCCGTGGATTCCGCTGGTGCACACGACGCCGATTCTCGCAGGCAAAGCTAACCTGAAGGGCTTTACGCCTTCGCCGCTGGGCAGCGAATCCTACGCCAATGCCTATTTTGAATAACAAGTTTCGCAGCTATATAAAAAACATACACACATTAACGGAGAGGCAGAGCCAATCTGGAGAAGCGAAGCGGTCGCCTTTATCACCGGATTTTCCTCTTTGGAGAAGAAAATCAGTAAATCTGGGGATAACAGCGATCGGAAGATGGTACTGCACGCGTAGTGGCCTGTGTGATTGATTAGTGCTGTTTATATAGCTAGCGCATAACCGAATCATCCAAGAGCGCAGGCGGGCCTGCCATGCTTACCAGAACCGACACCCGGAACCGACTTCTCAAGCCATGTAGGCCCGAGGGGCGCTTTGAAATCCAATCAGCCACGAAGCAAAGGCGGTGAATGAGGATTGAGCAGTTACATCGTCAAACGCGTACTTGTACTGCTGCCCGTGCTGCTCGGCATGAGTATCATCGTGTTTTCCATAATCCATGCGATCCCCGGCGATCCGGCCGAAACCATCCTGGGGCAAAAAGCGACCGAACAGTCCAAACAGGCACTCCGCGAGCAGCTCGGACTGGACAAGCCCTGGCTTCAACAGTATTTCGCCTATCTTGGCGACCTGTTACAAGGCGACCTCGGCACATCCATCCGCACCAAGGTACCCATTGCCCAGGAAATTATGCCATATCTGACGGCCACGCTGGAGCTGACGATGGCAAGCATGCTGTTTGCAGTTATCATTGGGGTCAACGCCGGGATTATCAGCGCATGGAAGCACAACTCCTGGTTTGATTACTGCTGCATGGTCATTGCTTTGGTCGGGGTTTCGATGCCGATCTTTTGGCTGGGATTGATGGAACAATGGCTGTTCGCCAACCAATTGCAATGGCTGCCTTCCATCGGCCGTATGAACCCGCGCGATCCGGTGGATGCGGTGACAGGCCTGTACGTGCTCGATACGATGATCGCCGGGCGCTGGGACCAGCTGTGGACGGTCACCAAACATTTGATTCTGCCAAGCATCGCGCTGGGTACGATTCCGATGGCGGTCATCGCGCGTATGACGCGCTCCAGCATGCTGGAGGTGATGAGCTCGGATTATATCCGGACGGCCAAAGCCAAAGGGCTCGGTCCTTTTTTCGTCGTATACGGGCATGCGCTCAAAAATGCGTTCATTCCGGTGCTGACGGTTATCGGCATTCAGACGGGCTCGCTTCTGGGCGGCGCGGTGCTGACGGAAACGATCTTTGCCTGGCCGGGCGTCGGCCGTTATATATATGAAGCAATCAGTTCAAGGGACTATCCGGTCATTCAGAGCGGCATCTTGATCATTGCGTTCTTTTTTGTCGTCATCAACCTGATCGTGGATCTGCTGTACGCCGTCTTCGATCCGCGCATCAACTACAAATGAAGCTGAACCGAAAGGAGATGCCGCATGGCCAAATTATCGACGAATACCGGGCATGCATTTGAGACGGCAAACGTGCCGAAATCCGGTCCATGGCGGGATGCCTGGCGAACGTTTCGCCGAAATCGGCTTGCGCTGGCGGGACTGGTCATTATTACGGTTTTTATTGTGCTGGCATTTCTGGCCCCGGTAATCGCGCCCTACGATTATAAGGAACAGGTGCTGGCAGACCGGTTGCAGTCGCCTTCGGCCGGGCATTGGTTCGGGACGGACGATCTCGGGCGCGACATCTTTTCGCGGGTGCTGTATGGAGCGCGCATATCGCTGTGGGTCGGATTTTTCTCGGTCATCGGTTCGATCGTTGCGGGGGCACTGCTGGGATTAATCGCGGGATTTTACGGCAAATGGGCCGACATGGTCATCTCGCGCCTGTTCGATATTTTGCTGGCTTTTCCAGGCATTCTGCTGGCGATTGCGATTGTAGCCATTCTCGGACCTTCCTTGCAAAACGCTTTGCTTGCCATCGCCATCGTCAATGTGCCGACATATGGGCGATTGGTGCGCTCCCGTGTCCTCAGCCTGCGGCAGGAGGAGTTTATCACGTCCGCGCGAACGCTGGGGGCCGGCAATAGCCGGATTTTGTTCCGGCATATCCTGCCGAACAGCCTGACGCCCCTGATCGTGCAGGGCACGCTGGGCATCGGCACGGCCATTATCGAAGCCGCCGCGCTCGGCTTCCTGGGCATGGGCGCCCAGCCGCCCGACCCCGAGTGGGGCAAAATGCTGTCCGACTCGCGCCAGTTCATCCAAAAGGCGCCGTGGACGCTCATTTTTCCCGGCTTGTCCATCATGCTGACGGTGCTGGGCTTCAATCTATTGGGAGACGGCCTGCGCGACACGCTCGATCCCAAAATGGTGAAGTAGGTATCGTGAGAGTTGGGCTGGTGATGTCGTTTGAAGTGGTGGTAAACAGCAGCGAAGTTTGTTGTATCGGCAGCGGTGCACCGTGTGAGTGAGTGGTGTGCTTCATATAGAGAAGGTTGCATTAAAAAATAATGCCGGGAATGGACAAATAAGGGGTGGTCGCATTGGAGACCAGCCCTTTTGGCGCGTGATGGGCAGCCGGCGAAATTTAACGAACATTAAACGTCTTATTAGGGCCAAAAGGCACACTCCCACACGCTAACGAACCTCAGTATCGTTATTCGGGGTGCCAAGGCACCAAACGATCGATTTTCGGCCGATTAAGGTGTCTCAGGTTCGTTACAGTTTGCAAGCGCTCGATTTCTCTATAATAAGGTGTTTAATGTTCGTTAGAATCCAGGGCGGTCTGGCGGGTTGCAGAAAGGGAGAGCGTTTTTCGCCCATCAATCCGCGCTCCACCCACCTTTTCGTCTAAAAACCACTCGCCAGGTTGACACCCAAATTTCCCATATGTTATATAAAAGAAAGGGATTAGCACTCCAATGTAACGAGTGCTAACAGTTAATCGTTGCCATCGTTGCATGAACTGCGATACGATGGGCCAGGGCATAGTCCCAAGCCAACCATTTCCTATTCTGAAAGGAGACCCATTCTTCATGACCAAGAAACAGTTTCAGGCGGAATCCAAACGTTTGCTGGATATGATGATCAACTCCATTTACACTCAGCGCGAAATTTTCCTGAGAGAATTGATCTCCAACGCCAGTGACGCGATTGACAAAATATATTACAAAGCCCTCACTGACGATCAACTCGTCTTCAACAAAGAGGACTATTACATTAAGCTTACCATCGACAAGGACAACCGCACGCTGACCATTACGGATACAGGCATCGGGATGACCGAGGAAGAGCTGGAAAACAACCTCGGCGTTATTGCGAAGAGCGGCTCCCTGGCGTTCAAAAAAGAGAACGAAGCGAAAGACGGCCACAACATCATCGGCCAATTCGGCGTAGGTTTCTATTCTGCGTTCATGGTGGCGGATAAGCTCACCGTCACGAGTAAAGCGCTGGGCAGCGACCAGGCGTGGAGATGGGAATCCGAAGGCGCGGACGGATACACGATCTCGCCGGCCGAGAAAGATTCCGTCGGCACGGAAATCGTGCTGACCATCAAAGCGAACACCGAAGAAGACTCCTACGACGAGTTTCTGGAAGAGTATCGCCTGAGATCGATCATCAAGAAGTACTCCGACTTCATCCGTTATCCGATCAAAATGGACATTACCAGTTCCCGTCCGAAGGAAGGCGCGGAGAACGAGTTCGAGGAGTATACTGAAGAACAGACGATCAACAGCATGGTGCCGATCTGGCGCAAAAACAAAAGCGAGTTGACTGAAGAAGACTACAACAACTTCTACATGGAGAAGCGTTACGGCTTCGACAAACCGCTGAAACACGTACATATCAGCGCAGACGGCGCGGTGGTGTACAACGCGATTCTGTTCATTCCCGAGCATACGCCGTTCGACTACTACACCAAGGAATACGAAAAAGGGCTGGAGCTTTACTCCAACGGCGTGCTGATCATGGACAAATGCGGCGACTTGCTGCCGGACTACTTCGGCTTTGTGAAAGGTATGGTCGATTCCGAGGACCTGTCCCTGAACATCTCCCGCGAAATGCTACAGCATGACCGCCAGCTCAGCCTGATTGCGAAAAACATCAAAAACAAAATCAAGAGCCAGCTGCTCAGCATGCTCAAGGACGAGCGCGAGAAATACGAGAAGTTCTACGAGGCATTCGGCCGCCAGTTGAAGTACGGCGTATACAGCGACTACGGCACGCACAAGGACGTGCTGCAGGATTTGCTAATGTTCACGTCTTCCAAAGAAAAGAAATTGGTGAGCCTGGACGAGTACGTCTCCAGAATGCCGGAAGACCAGAAGTATATCTACTACGCAACTGGCGAATCGGTGGAGCGCATCGAGAAGCTGCCGCAGATCGAAGGCGTGCTGGATAAAGGATACGAAGTCCTGTACTTCACCGACGACATCGACGAGTTCGCGATCAAGATGATCATGAGCTACAAGGAAAAAGAATTCAAATCCGTGTCCAGCGGCGACCTGGGCATCGAAGACGCGGCGGGCGAGAACGAGAAGGACGCTTCCGAGAACGACAACAAAGAGCTCTTCGAAGCGATGCAGGCCCAACTGGCAGGCAAGGTCAAATCCGTTAAAGCCTCCAAACGGCTGAAAAGCCATCCGGTATGCTTGTCCGCCGAAGGCGACCTGTCCATCGAGATGGAGAAAGTGCTGAAAGCCATGCCGAACAGCCAGGACGTGCAGGCCGATAAAGTGCTTGAAATCAACGTGAACCATGACGTGTTCAAATCGTTGAAGGAAGCCTTCGCGCAGGATCAGGACAAATTGAAGCTGTACACCAGCTTGCTTTACAATCAAGCTTTGCTGATCGAAGGTTTGCCGATCCAGGATCCGGTAGAGTTCACCAACGATATTTGCAAGGTGATGGTATAATACCACGAGCGGAAGCGGCAGGACGATGATGTCCTGCCGTTTTTGCGTTTAATGATGTGCAGCCAACATGAAATATTTTGTTTTAAAACATACTTGACAGGTAGGGATAAGGGGTTTATAGTTATCTCAAACCTTCAACACTAATTAAATGAACAGTGAAATAATGTTGAGCTCATTGGACCGCCAAAGGCTCCTGTATACCAACCCGATTAGGGGTGGTATGCCGGATGCCTTTTTTTATTGCCCAAAACCGACCAGAGAGGCCGAATTTATGGAAAGGCAGGCAAATTGAATGGAAAAAGAGACTTGGGAACAGCTGACGCGCGCGGATGACCTGTTCCGCAAAATGGTGCGCAGATTCGTGAAGGAACGGGACCGCGTCAGCGTGGAGGGCGTGACATTGCCTGCCATGCTGATCCTGCAAAAGATCATTCGCGACGGTGAGCAGCGGCTTGGCGATCTGGCCGAACAGATGGATTTCACCTCTGGCGCGATCACTGCGCTCAGCGACAAGCTGGAAGCGGCCGGGTATACGGTGCGCCGCCGCAAGGAGGACGACCGCCGTACGGTACTGCTGGACATCACCGCCAAAGGGCGGGAGATGGTGGCGCGCAACAACAACATCGGTGACCGATGTATCACGCTTCTGTTTCAAGGATTCACGGCAGAGGAGCTGGAGCAGCAGAGCCGTTTCTACGAACGGATTTTTGCCAATCTGGAGGGGTTCTCCGAAACGCTGCTGGGGCTGGCCGAACAGAATGCGGCAGTTCCGGTGCCTGTGGATCAGGAACAGAAGCAGAAACCGTCACGAAGCAATGACCAAAATTATTTGAGTTATTAACCAACATATAAGGAGCGATCACTATGGGACATTCAACGATTTATCCGACAGGAGCAACGGTGTATCAGCCGGAGAAGGCTTGGAGCGGTTATACGATTTTTCAAGCCGGGGACGAGGGCGTTGTTTTGATCGACATGAACGGCAGGGAAGTGCGTCTGTGGAAAGGCTTGATCGGTTTTCCGGCCAAATTGTTCCCGGGCGGTTACGTGCTCGGCAGCACCGGGCGCCGAGATCCGAAGTTCGGCATTCAGGATAACCTTGACCTGGTGCAGGTGGATTGGGACGGCAACATCGTTTGGAAATACGATGGCTACGAACATATCGAGGACCCTGGATACGAGCCGCTCTGGTATGCAAGACAGCATCATGACTACCAACGGGAAGGCAATCCGGTCGGGTACTATGCTCCGGGATTGGTACCGAAGGTGGGCAGCGGCACCACGCTGATCTTGTCCCACAAAAACGTGAACAATCCGAAAATTTCCGATAAACCGCTGCTCGATGACACGATCCTCGAAGTGGATTGGCAGGGAAATATCATCTGGGAATGGGCTGCGAACGAGCATTTCGAAGAGCTGGGCTTCGATGAAGCTGCTCGCAACGTATTGTTCCGCGATCCGAATACCCGTTCGTTCGGCAATCTGGGAGGGGGCGTAGGCGACTGGCTGCACATCAACTCCGCATCTTATGTCGGCCCGAACCGCTTCTATGATGCGGGGGACGAACGGTTCCATCCGGATAACATTATTTGGGATGCGCGCGAAGCGAACATTATCGCGATCACCGACAAACGAACAGGAAAGATCGTCTGGCAGCTTGGGCCGGATATGGCCTGCCGAATCCCGCTTCCCCATATGGACTGAAGTCGGCGGTGCGCGATCATTCCCGGGTGCTGGAGATCGATCCGGTCACGCTGGAGATCGTGTGGCAGTATACCCCGGCAGAAGCGGGATTTTCGGTGCCGACCGATTCCTATAAATTTTATAGCCCATATATCAGCTCGGCCCAACGGCTCGCCAATGGCAATACGCTCATTACCGAAGGTTCGAACGGACGACTGTTTGAGGTGACGCGCGAGCACGAGCTGGTGTGGGAATACATTTCGCCGTATTGGAACACGCGCAACACCAACATGGTGTATCGTTCTTACCGGGTTCCTTATAACTGGGTGCCACAGCTGGACAAACCGGAGGAAGCGGCGATCGAACCGATCCGCGTAGAGGATTATCGCGTCCCTGGAGCCGCGCCCAGAGGAGCGGAATCGGTCGTGAACGTTGCGGCTACGCTGCCATTTGTCGAGGAAGCCGCCTGCGTAGCTACTTCGGACGACGTCAAATCCGACGAAGACGGGCAGGCAAACGAATAGGCAATCATTCCAATAGACGAAGAGGTGGGTCCTCGTGAAAAAAACATTCATTCATACATCCATGCTGTTCCTTGTAACGGCAATGCTGGTGCTGTCCGGTTGCGCGCCGGGAGAAAAGGCTGAAGCCCAAACAGGCGGTGCTGAAACCGGCGGGGCCAAGGTGAAAATCCGGATTGCCGATACGGCAAGCAACCCGACGTTTCGCGTCGGTATCGCCAAAGGATTCTTTGCAGAGCAAGGCATTGACGCTGAGAGCATTACGTTCGGCACACCTGCTGAAGGTGTCAACGCCTTGTTCATCAACCAGGTCGATATTGCATACGGCGCGGACTTTCCCGTATTAAACGCCATATCCAAGGGCGACTACTCCATCATCGCCTCGGCCGGGCAGGCAACGGATCAGGCGGCCGCGGCCTGGAAGCTGTACGTGAACAACGACATCCAATCTGCCGTCGATCTGAAAGGCAAGAAGCTGAGTTTTCTGCGGGGCACGTTCATTCCGTATCTATGGGATGAATATTTGAAGGATAACGGCGTGGCGGTTCAGGACGCCACGCAGGTGGGGCAGGGCTCTTTTGACGAAGCATACATTGCGTTGAAGCAAGGCGATTTGGATGCGTCCTGGGTCATCGGTTCGGCGCTGACCGACAAATTCGATGCACTGGACAACGTGCACCAACTGACGGATATGTCGCAAACGTCGGTGCGGCTGGGCATGGGGCTTGTGGCGAGCGATGCATTCATCGAATCGAACCCTGAAACGATTAGCGGTTTCCTGAAGGCGCTCAGCCAAGCTTCGGAATATGCGCAGGCCCATCCGGATGAAGTGGCCGATTTGCTGTACAAGGAAACCAAGCAGCCGAAGGAAGCAACGCTGAAAGATCTGCCGATCAATCCGTGGGAGGTCGGTTTCACGCAAGCGGCCTATGACAGCCTGGCTGGCCAGAAGCAATACATGGTCGATAACGGCATCATTCAACAGGATTTCGATCTCGGAAGCAAATTGAATCTGGAACCGCTGCGCAGGGCGCTGCCGGACCAGGTCACTTACGGAAAATAGATGAATCGTATATGAAGGAGGGCTTGCACATGTCAACATCGGCGACGGTATCGGCCATTGAGATCGAGCAGCTTCGCAAAAGCTACAACGACGTGGCGGCAGGGGATGTCCATTATATTATCAAAGACGTGAACCTGGTCATTCGGGGAGGAGAGTTCTTTGTCCTGCTTGGACCGAGCGGCTGCGGCAAATCGACGCTGCTTAACATGATCGCAGGGTTTGTTTCGAAATCGGGCGGACAGCTGAAGGTCAATGCGCGGGAGGTCGTCAAACCGGGCAAAGACCGGGCCATGGTGTTCCAGCAGGCGGATTCCTCGCTGTTCCCATGGTTGACCGTCAGGGAGAACGTGGAATTCGGCCTGCGCATGGCACATGTGCCCAAGGGAGATCGCCGGGCGATATCGGATCGGTTCATTGCGATGGTTGGCTTGAGCGGCCACGAATCCAAATTTCCGAGAGAGCTGTCCGGCGGCATGAAACAGCGCGTGCAGCTTGCCCGGGTGCTGGCAAACGATCCGGCCATCCTGTTGATGGATGAACCGTTCGGCGCGCTCGACGCGATGACGCGCCGGACGATGCAGAAGGAACTGGTCAACATTTGGCGGGAAACGAACAAGACGATCATTTTCGTTACCCATGACATTCAGGAAGCGCTGCTGCTCGGCGATCGGATCGGCATTATGTCTGTGGGGCCATCCTCCAACATTACGGATATCTATGACGTGAATTTGCCTTATCCGCGCAATATCGCCTCCGAGGAATTCGGGGCGCTCTATGAGCGGATCGGCAGCCATTTTGGGGAATAGGAGGAAGGATGCCATGAAATGGTTGGAACGCAAATGGGTGACGGTCCCGATATTGTGGTTGGTTGTGCTCGGCATCTGGCAGACGGGGGCGTTGATCTACGGACCGGACGTCATTCCCGGACCGTGGGCCACTGTGCTGGGCGCCAAGGAGTTGATTGCCGACGGCACGTTGGTGCATTACATTGCCATCAGTTTTCAACGCGTGCTGATCGGATGGGTTCTCGGCAGTCTGATTGCCATTCCGATCGGACTGCTCATCGGCCAGGTGCACGTCATTCGCGTGTTCGCAGAGCCGTTCCTGAACTTTATCCGCTTTATTCCGCCGATCGCGTTTATTACGTTGTTCCTGGTCTGGTTCGGCATTGGCGAGCAGTCGAAGATCGCGCTGATCATGTATGCGACCTTTTTTATCGTCATTCTTAATACGTTAACCGGCGTGCTTGCCGTGGAGGAAGACAAAATCCGATCCGCCCGCAGCATGGGCGCTAGTGAGTGGCAGATTTTGCTGCATGTGGTAGTACCGGCCACAACGCCATATATTTTTACCGGAGTAAGGCTCGCCATGGGGACTTCTTACATGGCCATCATCGGGGCGGAGATGATTGCTTCTAATGAAGGTGTCGGTTATCTGATCTGGAATTCGCGTCTCTTTTTCCGCACGGACTGGATCTTCGTTGGTTTGATCTGCCTGGGCTTTATGGGGTTTGCCACCGACAGGCTGTTCAACTGGTTTGGGCGCAGAGCCCTCCGCAGATACGGCGTCGTCAGTTCGCCGGCATGGAAAAGGTAAGCTCCTCCGAGTTTGGCACAAATGATCACATGGGCGACTCGCAGACGACACGGTTTGCGGATCGCTTTTTTTGTGCATTGGCTGTAATCAACGTACCATGGCATGAGTTGTTTGTACGATGGAAGGTGCACGCATGATAGACTGACAGGGTATAATGGAAGGAGATGAGTGTATTTCACAAAATGATGTGAGAAGAGATGACAATCTCAGATAGGTTTTGCTTTTCGAAACCGCTGATGTTGTGTATAATCACTCAAAATAGAGACAGTCGGCTAGGAGTGATCAACATGCAATGGAACGATCTGAGAGAACATAGACAGTATCCCGAGCTTGCGAAACAGGATGGTGCCCGAGCGGCGTATGAACGGGACTATTCCCGCTTGATCCATTCGCCTACCTTTCGCCGTTTGCAGGGTAAATCGCAGGTATTTGGCGCAGGAACGGGCGATTATTACCGGACGCGCCTGACCCATTCGCTGGAAGTGGCGCAGATTGCGCGCGAAGCGGCCCGCAGCCTGTTGCGTCGGTATCCCGAGGTGGATCTGGGACAGGCGGACAGCCCTGGCCTGATCATCGATTCGGAAGTGGTGGAATGTGCGGCGATCGCGCATGATTTCGGACATCCTCCGTTTGGGCATAAAGGGGAGGAAGTGCTGGATGGCATTTTGGATGATCTCATCAACGCCGAGGTCAAACGAATCATGAAGAAAAGCCGTGGCGCCAAATCGCCGCAGCAGGAGCCGGAAATCCGGGCCGAGTTAAAACGCAAGTATGAGCATTTCGAGGGAAATGCACACAATTTCCGGCTGATCATGTTTTTGGAGAAGCGCGAAGATATCGACGGGCTGAACCTGTCCGACGCGGTGCTGCTCGGCATCAACAAGTACCCGTACCCGGGCACGGAAAGCAAGAAGGGCATGTATCACCATGAATGGCAGTACATCCGCGAGGTGCGGAACCGCTGGGATATCCCGGCAGGCAAAAAAACGCTGGAAGCGCAGCTCATGGACTTGTGCGACGACATCGCGTACTCTGCGCATGATTTGGAAGACGGCATCAAGGCCGGCAAAATCGAGGTGCATGAGCACTTTTTGCAAGATCCGCACATCAAAAAGCTGATCGTGGACAAAATTACGACGCTGGAGGATTCGTTCTGGAGCGGCTGGACCCGCGAAGCGATTGCGCAAAAAGTAGATGAGGTGCTGGTGACGTTCCTGCGCGTCTGGAATGAGAAAATGCCTTTCTGCGAGCATGATTATTCGCGCACCCGCCGCGAGGTCAAGGCGTATTGGGTCAGTCTCTTCGTGGGCAGCCTGGGCGTCATCGATGACGGGGATTGGAAGAAAGTAACCTTCGTGCGCGAAGGGACCGAGGATCTCGACATGCTGCGCACGGTGAGTGTGCTGAAAAGCTTTGCCTGGGTAACGATGATTCGCGACCTGCGGGTACAACGGCTGCAGAAACGCAGCGAATGGATGATTAAGCGGCTGTGGGATGCGTTCCTTGATCCCGAAACGTCGAAATCGATCATTCCTTCCGATTGGCTGCAGCGCTATGAGAAGGATCAGGCCAAGGCACAGCCGATCTGGACTTGGGAGCATATGGTGATCGATTACATCGCGGGCATGACGGATGCCTTTGCCGAGAAAATATATAATGAATTGTACGGACTGAAAGTGGGCTCCATTTACGATCTGGACTAATCTGCTGCCAACAGCATGGGAGCAGTCGTATTCTATGGGATTTGCGTAAATGCGAATTTTCTTGGAATTGATTGCGTAAATACGAATGTGTTTGAGTTCGTTGCATAAATGCGAATGTGCTTGAGATCGTTGCACAAATGCGAATGCTAATGTGTTTAAAGTTTAGTATGGGAGGGAGGGAACGATTTGACTATAGACAGATCTGTGGGGGCAGAAAGAAGTACTGGTGCGAGCGTTCGCGAGAAGGCTCGTCTCGGCGTGCTTGACCTGGTGCCGAGGCTGGGCGGAGCGTCGGCAGAAGAGGCGCTGCGCCAGGCCGTCATGTTGGCGCAGCATGCCGAAGCATGGGGGTATTCGCGGTATTGGACGTCGGAGCACCACGATATGGAGGAGCTGGCCTCGGCATCGCCGGAGGTGCTGCTCGCCCATGTCGGGGCGCTGACCAAGAGCATCCGCCTTGGTTCCGGGGCGGTGCTGCTGCCGCATTACAGCCCGCTGAAGGTCGCCGAATCGTTTCGGCTGCTGTCTGCGCTTTACCCTGGACGCGTCGAGCTTGGCCTCGGCCGGGCCCCTGGCGGAGGTCCTCATGCGGCGATGGCGCTAAGCGGCAATTATTTGCAGCACGTATCAAAGCTTCCGGAATCGTTAACCGCCCTGACCCAGCTGCTCGAGGACCGTTATGCTTACGAGGAGCATCCCGTACGGGCAAGACCGATTCCGGGCAAATCGCCATCCTTGTGGATGCTGGGCACGAATATGAAGAGTGCCGAATATGCGGCGCGTTTCGGCATGGGTTACGCCTTTGGCCAATTCATGAGCGATACGGACGGCCTGGAGGCGGTTCGTCGTTATCGGGATGGATTCATCCCTAGTGCCGACCGGACAGAGCCAGAGGTCATGGTTGCCGTTAGCGTGCTGTGTGCCGAGACGGAACAAGAGGCGCTCGATTGGAGCATGGAGATGGAGCGGAAACGTCAATCCCGCGGAGCCGATTCGAAAGCAGTCCCTTCGGCTGATGAAGCTCCCCCTTCCGGAGGACAAGGCCCGAAACGGCATTATGCCGGTACGGCGGATCAGGTATGGACGGAGCTGAAAGGGCTCGCAAGCCGGTTGGGAACCCATCAGCTGCTTGCCGTCACGGGCGGGCCGGATTATGAACGCAGACTGTCTTCCTACCGATTGTTGGCTGAATGCGTGTTTGCTCATTCATGCAAGGCTTAACGATCCATTTTCAGGCAACCGGATTGCCGATTTGTGATACTATTAGAGGAGCTGCAGGACGCGATTTCCCGTGTGCTGCAGCTCTTTAACATGCAGGCATAGATTTAACAAAACCAAGCATGTCTTGCAAAATATCATGTTATAATTTTTTGCGTCTATATATTCATGAAAAAAATATGAATATATGTTTTTTTGCAAGATGACCATAGTAGGGTAAATCAATGACAAAAGGTTCGAAAACGAATTCATGGCCACATCAAACACAAGGGGGAAACCAAATGTTCGGCAGATTCAGGATCAAGAGCATCGGCCTGCGCATCAGCATCGCGTTTTATCTGTTACTCCTCTGTTTAATCGTTCTAAGCGTCACGGTGATTGGCCGCTTGAATTCGATGGAGGCGAATACGAACGATATAACGGACAAATGGATGCCGGCGATCCAGCAGATCAACCATCTGAATTATACGACAGAGCATATCCTGTCGCTCAGCTACCGCCATTTTGATGCACGGGCAGAGGAAAAGAAGTCATTGTCCGAAGAACGGACCACATATATACGCGAAACGGCCCAGACGATCAAAATTTATGATCAGAAGGCGAAAAGCGATGAGGAGCAGCAGCATTGGTCCGATTTCAAAGCCAAATGGGAGGCCTACCTTAAACTGAACGTGCAGGCGATCAAGCTAAGCGATGAAGGACAGACGGAATTGGCGAAGGAAGTATCTGAAAAAGGGGCTGCCTCTTTCGATGATTTGCAGGTGAACCTGAATTACCTGGTGGAGTATAACCGGGAACAATCGGATATCGCTGCGGCGCGAACCATCCGCATCGTGCAGGATGGCAGAATCACCATCATGCTTGGAGTGCTGGCCATGATCCTGATTACCGCCGTGTCCATCCCGATCATTCGCTCGCAGGTCGTCAGACCGCTTCTCCGGGTGATCAGCGCGGTTAAACTGATTGCTGAAGGCCAATTGAATGTGCAGGACGTACATACCAAATACGAGGATGAAGTGGGCGCTTTGGCAAAAGCCGTGAATGTAATGAAAAGCAATCTGACGTCCATGGTCTTGAACGTCAGACGGATCGCGGAGTCGGTCAATCGTCAGAGCATTGATCTTACGGTTGCATCCGAGGAGGTCAAAATCGGCAGCAGGCAAATCGCCGCAACGATGGAAGAGTCGGCCAGGGCGGCCGAAAGCCAGGCGATGACTGCCGTGGAATCGACACGGGCGGTGACGGGGCTGAACAGCCATATTCAACAGCATGCCGAGCAGGGACGACGGCTTCAGGCCATGTCGGATCAGGTGCTTGAGCAAGGTTTGAATGGCCGTATGGTGATGGAGCAATCGGTGCAGCAGATGCGGCTGATCGCCGGTACCGTCTTTGCTTCGATGAGCAAAATGGAACAACTGGATCGAAAAAACGAGGATATTTCCAAGTTGGTCCAGGTCATTCGTGACATTGCCCGCCAAACCAATCTGCTTGCATTGAATGCCTCGATCGAGGCTGCGCGTGCAGGTGAGAGCGGACGAGGGTTCGCGGTTGTGGCAGCAGAGGTGCGCAGCCTGTCCGAAGCCGTTCAAGCCTCGGTGGAGGAGATTACGGCCATTACGGAAGATATTCAACAGGATTCGCAGGGTGTTGTGGCAGAGCTGCGCCTGGGCGTGCAGGAGACGGAACGCGGACAGGAACAGGTTCAGGCGACGGGCGAATTGTTCCGGAACATTAGCGAATCGGTGGAAAGCATGGTCGTTGTGATCGCCAAGATGACGGAAGGCCTGAAGGGCATGCAGGAAGCCAGTGCAAGGATGAACGGGTTCAGTCAACAGATTTCGGCGGTCTCCGAGCAAACGGCAGCGAGCGTGGAGGAAGTATCGGCTTCGGCCGAGGAACAGGTGAGCTCAATGGAGACGATCAGCGGCAATGTTCAGCAATTGAAGGCGTTGTCCGGCGATCTGCTCACTTCCATCGAAAAACTGAAAATATAATCTTCTTATTATAGAAGAAGCATGAAGGACGGATAAACATTGTGAAAGAGAAGCTTGCCGATGGCGGCGCCAATACCCCGTATTTGTATACTTTTGCCTGTCATGAAAACGAGCGTGAAATTTGTGCGCTTGAACTGGAAACGATGCTGCTTTCCGGAGTAGAAATGGATGATTCTGCCCGCTCTTATGTGCGCTCCGCGATTCGCATTGCACCTGGGCGAAGCCCGTTTATCCGGGGCAGGCTGGATATCATCGCCGAAAAGAGAACGGTGTCCGAACTGCAGCCGATCGCTGCAGCAATTCGTCTGGCCGAGGGTGAGACGTTCAAGGTGGTTTGCTTGAAAGAAGGGGACGACATGCCCGATTTCGAGCAAGCGCGTTTGTTGGAAAGGGAAATCGGCATGTGCATTCGCGGAACGGCTAGGATGAAACACCCAAAAATGACTTTTGGCCTAATACAGGCTGGCGGAAAATGGCTCTTCGGTCGATGGACGGAAGCAGACCGGGATTGGTACGATCACCGGCATAAGCCGCAAAATTACTCCACAGGGCTCCCTGTCCATCTCGCCAGGGCGCTTGTCAACATTGCGCTTCCCGAAACGGAAAACCGCCGTTTGCTCGACCCGTGCTGCGGGATGGGCACGGTGATGATTGAAGCTTTATCGATGGGCATCGAAACCGAAGGCAATGATCTGAACCCGCTTGCGGTTCAGGGGGCCCGGGTCAATCTGTCCCATTACGGCTACGATTCGGAACTCGTTGCACTCGGGGACATGAACGACCTCCAGGGAAGATACGATGCGGCGATTCTGGATATGCCGTACAATCTTTGCTCGGTGCTGCCGGATGAGGAACAACGGATGATGCTGACGAGCCTGCGTCGATTGTCGGGACGAGCAGTCATCGTTTCCACCGAAAGGGTGGAACATCGCCTGGAGCAGGCGGGATGGAGGGTGCTGCAGCATCGAACCGTCAGGAAAGGCACGTTTATCCGTCACGTCTGGTTGTGCAGCGAATAACGACCAAATAAAAGAACCTCCGATCCGAAGGCAGGACGCCGCAGCGGATTCGGAGGTTCTTTGTGCTGCCTGATTCAATACTTGTGCTCGTAATCCACCAGATTGCGGTGCAAAGACCCGTCTTCCAGATACGTTTGCAGGTTATCGATAAAAATATCCAATGCCCGGTCGGTGTATAGCTCCGTGCTGCCGGCAATATGCGGCGTGATCAGCACGTTCTCCTTGCTCCACAACGGATGGTCGGCGGGCAGCGGTTCTTCTTCAAAGACGTCCAGTGCCGCGAAAGCCAGTGATCCGTTATCCAATGCGCGAAGAAGGGCGGCGGTGTCCACGCTGGGACCGCGTCCCACGTTGACGAAGCATGCTCCCGGTTTGCAGCGCGCGAACGCGGCATCATTGTATGCATGATGCGTTTCATCGGTAAGCGGCAAAATGTTAATGATGTAGTCGCCCTGTGCCAACGCTTCGTGGAAGCCGGACATATCGTACATCCGATCCACATGGGGAGCGTCCTTGCCTGAACGGCGCACGCCAATGACTTTCATGCCGAGGGCCTTGAGGATTCTCGCGGTTTCCGTTCCGATTTCCCCGACGCCGGCGATGACGGCCGTTTTGCCATTCAATTCGGGCAGCGGCTTGCCTGGGGATGTCCATTCGGCATGCTGTTGATGCAGCATAGCTTGTCTTAACCAACGGCTATGGGAAAGCATCATGCCCAAAATGATTTCGGTGATGGGAACGGCATGTACGCCGTTGGCGCTGGTGACCCGAATGTTCTTTTGTTCCAATTGGGCAAAGGGAAGGCTGTCGACACCCGCGGACCACACCTGAATCCACTTCAACGGACTGTCCTGCGACAAAACGTGTTCAGTGATCAATGGGGACCAGCCGACAATGATCTCGGCTTCCGCCAATTGTTTGGGATCCAGTTCTTTGGCTTTGCCGACAATGAGCGAATAACCAGGTGCAGCATCCGTAATCCGTTGTTTCTGTTCCTTGGATAATGTTGGAAAACATACGATTTTACCCATGATTGCCCTCCTGAATTTGAATGTAGTCTGATTTAATTTTAACAAATTTGAGCAGAATGTGCAGAGAAGGCAGGTATGAAGCCTCATGAATATCGCTCTGTTCTATGTCAATCTGGACGTAGGCGACTTGAAAGAATCTCTTTGAATATGGAATAATAGATCATACTTTAGCGGGGTGGATACAATGAGTAATGATTTACATAATAGTTTTGGTGGTGTTTCCCATGGGAGGGAAAGATTGTTCACAGCGATTCGTTTGCCGTCCAAACTTCAGGAATTTCTTCGGTTGGAGGCGGAATGGGCGCAGACCAGGCTCGATTTTCGCAAATGGACGGATCATAGGGACTACCATATTACCTTGCAATTTTTGGGAGATACGCCTTCTGCCGAAATCGGGAAGTTGAAGAAAGTGCTGAGGGAGGCAAGCTTGGCATTCCAACCGTTTTCCTTGAACATATCCGATTGGGGGACATTCGGGCTTGAACGTGCACCGAAGGTTTTGTGGAAGGGTGTTAGCGGAGACGTGGAGCGATTGCACTCTCTGCAAAAACATATCGTGGAGTCAACGGCCCAACTGGGTTTTCAGGCAGAGCTGAGACCGTATCGCCCGCACATCACGATGGCGCGCAAATTCGTGGGTCAGGTTCCAGAACATACGCAAAATGGCATTTTCGACCTGCTCCCTGGACATTCCTCTCCTGTGAATTCATGGACGGTAGATGGGTTTGTACTTTATGTGACAAGGCTTGGACAAATCCCCATGTACGAGGTCGTGGATACGTTTTCATTTTCCTGTAAATAAGTATTTTTACATAAAATCACATTGACATTACGTTTATCCCTATGTAATATTAGCCAACGTTATTCAATTTCTTTTTTTGAGGTTACTTAGTTTAGGGAATTGCTGCGACAGGAGGAATCTTCGAGATGGATCTTATAAACAAAAATCGTTGGGTAGCACCGATGTTATCTGTGCTGCTTGTGTGCATATTGGGGGTAAATTTAGTTCAGGCATCCGGGAAATGGAATGAGGCGAGTGAAAGCAAACAAATGAGCGAAGTGGCGGCGCCAGGGCCTGACGGACAATCCGTTGCCGCAGGAGATAGGCGAGTGATGGAAGACAGGACCAGTCTGTCCGCAAGCACGTCCCTCCAGTCCGATTGGAAACATGCGACACCTGCGCAAAAATGGTTCACGGCTGCCTTGGACAAGCAGGAGAAAGAGGAAGCCAAGGCCAAACGACAGGTTCAGGCTGCAGCTCAGGCCAAAGCGAAGAAAGAAGCTGCGTTAAAGCTGGCCGGAACGAAAAAGGCCAAAGCGGCTGCTGCAACGACAACTCCCCCCCACAAACTATACTTTACGCGGACCAAACTGCTCAGTCAGGAAGACCGGAAATCAGCCACCTGGTCGTATACTGTGTCCGATAAAGAGCTGTTTCTGCTGCAGAAAATCGTCATGGCAGAAGCGGAAGGCGAACCGTACGAAGGCAAAGTGGCAGTGGCCAACGTTGTCTTGAACCGGCTGCGGTCAGCCAATTTTCCCGATACCATTCACAAGGTTATCTATCAAAAATCCCAATTCAGTCCTGTGGCTAACGGGCGCCTGGATCGCGTAACTCCGAACGAGGAGTGTGTCAGGGCCGTGAATGCCGCGTTGAATGGAACGAAGGAAGTACCGGATAATACGTATTATTTTCTTTCGTTGACGCTGGCGGACGACTTGACGGTCGCCAAATCGCAGAAAAAAGTCAAGACCATCGGAAATCATACTTTTTATAAATAAAGGCCCTTTAATTCTGCAAACAGGCAGGGTAGTTCACTAATCGATGTTTTTTGCAACGATTTTCCCTCGGGAAAAAAGCGAATTTGCAGGGCGTTATTTCGAATATTCACCGTTAAGTATTTCCTTTTTTGCGGTAGTTATTCGGTGATCGTTCATTAAAATGACAAGGTCCCGTCCATGCTGATGGACGAGGACCTTATTTATCTGTACAAATTTATTTCGTGCATATTCTTCTAATGTCCTCTCAGATCGATTCTAAGGGGTCATAGAGAGGTTAATACGGCAAACGGGTACCTGACAAAGATCTGGCTGTAATTCCGGCTGAAACGAGCTCCTTGGGCGCTGATATGAATTCTGCTGCCATCGGGAACAATAAGTCATGAACCGTTTGGGCACAGCACGTCGGATCATAGCTTTGTGTTTTCGGAGAATGAATCGTTTTCTGGCTTGAAGGCTCTGGCGATAACGTGCCTCCCGTGCTTAATTGCCCGAAATAATTCGCGATGACTTCAGGTGAGTGAATGACTTGGCCGTATCCTGCTTGTACGAAATACTCGCAATTCTCCTCTTCCTGTCCGGGAAGGGGCGGCACGAACAGCATGGGCAATTTTTTGGCCATCGCTTCCGTGCAGGTCATGCCGCCAGGCTTCGTGATGAGCACGTCGGACGCATCCATCAGCTTGCTGACTTCCCGGGTGTATCCGATAATGCGGATATTGGGATGCTGGAAGCAAGGCATTTCCTTCATTTTCGCCATCATTTTGGCATTGCTGCCCAGACAGAAGAGCAGCTGGATGCGATCTGCCCAGGATGCAAGCGACTTTAGATGGTCTTCGTCAAAGGAGAGTCCCCATCCTCCGCCCATGAGCAGGGCCGTGGGCATTTGCTCCAGGCCAAGCTCGCGCCGGATCAGCGTTTTGTCGCCCTGCTCCCAAAAATCGGGATGCACGGGAATGCCTGTGACCCGAATGCGGGCCGGATCAACGCCGCGAATTTCAAGCAGTGCTTTGACCTGAGAGGTAGGGACCAGAAAATGGTTTACTTCAGGCGTAATCCAGGTACCATGGGCATCGTAATCCGTGACAAGCGTATACAGCGGAATGTTGAGCCCCTGGCGCTTGAGCCGGGAAATGACCGCATTCGGGAAAGGATGGGTACAGATCACGGCATCCGGCTTCAATTGGGAAATGACCTGGGCCGTCTGCGTATAAAAAATGCGGTGCAAAGCAAGCCTGGTGAAGCCGTTCAGCGATTTATTATATTGTGTCCGGTAAAGCAGGCTGACCAGCTTGGGCTGGACGGACAACGTCTTGCGGTATGCCGAGAAGATCAGCGGAGCCATCGTAGGGTTAAGAAACTTTCCGAGTTCGATGACGCGGCTATGAACCTGGGGGTTGAGTTGTTTGATGCCGCTCGCAAGTGCATGGGCGGCTTGAGTGTGACCGGTGCCGAAACCTTCCGATAGCAAGAGTACTCTTGGTTTTCGCATGAGTTCACCTTTATTCATAAGTTTTCATATATAACGATTATCGCTGTGCCTAAGGCTTGTTACTACATGGATATACAGTGGAATGATGAATGATGTTCATTCATTAATGTTTACACGTTTTTACGATTCTGATACCACTAGACTTCATGTCTGCCCGTGTTGAGTATGACACCATAACTATAGACGACGACAGGAACGGTTTCCACTGCATTTCGGTTAAAAAAAATTAACACAAATTTGGGATGTTAGTCTTGCAATCTGTTCAATATGGTGGTATTGTAACTTTTGACCGAATGACTAAATTGTATTTTTGGTCATTCATAAGTGGAATAACATGCAAAGGAGGGGGAGAGATGGCTCCGATCGACCGGAGACAACAGGTGATACAGGCGGCTGCGCAGTCGTTTTCCATGTTCGGCTATAAGGCAACCACGATGGATCAGGTGGCGAAGATCGCTAATGTCGGCAAAGGGACGATCTACACTTTTTTCACGAATAAAGAGCAGTTGTTCGACCAGATTCTGGTGGAAGTGATCCAGGAAATGAAGAACATTGCCCACAGGGAGGTCCACCGGGAGAGCACGTTTTTTGATAATTTGTTTCGGGTGCTGGACTCGTTGCTGGAATTCCGACGCGATCATGAGCTGCTTGTGAAGCTTTCCCAGGAGTTGAAGGATTTCGGGACGCTGCAGGCCAAGGACGGCTTGGAAAAAGTAGAGAAGGTCATTTCCGACTTTTTGGCCAGTCACTTGGAGAAGGCGAAGGAGCGCGGGGAAATCAAGGACTGCGATCCCAACATCGTGTCTTTTATGATGATCCGCTTGTACATTGCGCTGACCTCGGATTGGAACAAACAGCATGAACCTCTTGGCAAAGAGGAAATCAAGAATCATTTTCGCCTTTTTTTAATGGAAGGAATTGCTGCAGCAACGTAAACCATACTTGTTCTATAATAGTAGAATGACGTTTGAGGAGCATGATCCATGCATAGGTTGCGGCAGTGAGGCTTGTCGGGAGACAGGTTGTTTTTTTGCTCTGGATTGACCGTTTGGGGAAAGTGGTCATTCCGTATTTCTGAAAATTTCATAATAAGTCCTGCTCCATGAGCAGAGAGAAGTAAGGGGAGAAACCAATTGAAATCATTATCCGTGTTTTTCAAGGATGTGGGATCGGCCGTGAGAAACCCGAAGGTGTTGATCCCCGTCATTGCTGTCATGTTTATTCCTATTTTGTATAGCGGTATCTACCTTGCCGCATACTGGGACCCATACGGTAAAGTGGATCAGATGCCGGTTGCGGTGGTCAATCTCGACAAAGGAGCTGAGCTTGAAGGCAAATCCCTTCATATCGGCAACGATCTGATCGACGAGCTCAAAAAGAACGATGACTTCAAGTGGGACTTTGTATCCGCGGAGCAAGCCAAAAAAGGCATTCAGGATGACAAGTACTACATGCAGATCACGATTCCGCAAAATTTCTCGTCCCAGGCGACAACGCTGCTGGACGACAAACCGCAGCCTGCGGAGTTGATCTACGAGCCGAACGGCAATTACAGCTTCGTCGGTGCGCAGATCGGCAAAACGGCCATCAAGGACCTGAAATCGAAGGTGTCCGCCAAAGTGACCGAGGCCTATGCGGAGACGCTGCTCGACAAGTTCTCCGAAGTATCGGACGGATTGGCTGATGCAGGCGAAGGCGCAGGCAAGCTGACGGACGGTGCTGGCGAACTGGACGACGGCGCAGTGAAGCTCAAGGATAATTTGGCGAAGCTGGCCGACGGGACATTGGAACTCCAAAAAGGATTGTCTCCGCTGAGCGATGGCGTCAGTGCGCTGCATACCGGCGCAAGTAAGCTCGAAACAGGAACGGCGAGCCTGGTGTCCGGATTGAATCAACTTCACACAGCGGCCCAAACGCAGCTGCAAAGCGGTGCGGACCAGTTGAAAGAAGGCAGCGACAAGCTGGCTGCAGGACTTAAGTCCTCCCTGGATGGAACGAGCAAGCTGCAAACCGGGCTCCAATCGTCCGAACAGGGAAGCGCCCAGTTGTCCGAAGGGCTGCAAAGCGCAGTGGAGGGCAGCAGCAAGCTGTCAAACGGACTGCAGTCTGCGGTGGACGGCAGCGAAAAGGTGGCCGGCGGAGCGAAAAGCGTTGCCGACGGCTTGAAGCAGCTTGCAGCGTCGAATCCGGAACTGGCCGCAAGCGAGGATGTGCAGAAGCTGCTGGCTGCAAGTGAGGCCGTAGCCGACGGCAGCGCGCAGCTGCACGAGAGCGAGCAGCAGCTGGCCGCAGGGGCAGCGCAATTGCATGAGGGCAACCAGAAGCTTGCCGCAGGAGCTGCCCAATTGCATGACGGCCAGAAACAATTGCTTGCCGGTGCAGACCAACTGGTAAACGGTCAGCAGCAGCTGCTGACAGGAGCCGGTCAACTTAGCCAAGGCGGCGCGAAGTTGTCCGACGGGCTGAAACAATTCACCGCCAAGCTGGGCGAAGCCGCGAGCGGCGGCACGCAGCTGGCGGACGGTGCCAAACAGCTGGGTACAGGCACAAGCGCGCTGCAAACGGGTGTGAGCAAGCTCAGCAACGGTGTCAGCACGCTGACCGATGGATCGAAACAGCTCGGCGATGGTGCAGGCAAGCTGTCAAACGGCTTGTCCGAACTGAAGGACGGTTCTAGCGAGCTTGCCACCAAACTGAATGACGCTGCCGACAAAACGTCGGAAGTGAAGAAAACGGATGATGTGGTTAGCATGTTCGCCGAACCGGTGAACTCTTCGGAGAACGAAGCCGAAGGGGTATCCAACTATGGTACCGGACTGACGCCGTTCTTCCTGTCGATCGGGTTGTTCGTTGGATCGCTCATTTCCACGATCATTCTAAAAATGCGTGACACGTCCGTGCCGAACGCATCCGGTTGGAGCCGGTTTGTCAGCCGCACACTTGTCTTTGGTGGCATGAGCGTGTTCCAGTCGGTCATTGTGGCCAGCTTTATGCTCTATGGTCTCGGTCTGGAAACGCACAGCGTGCCGCTGTTCTACCTGTTCACGATCATTACGGGCCTGACCTTCATGTTTATCGTGCAGGCGCTCGTAACCTGGCTCGACCTGCCTGGGCGTTACGTGGTCATCCTGCTGCTGGTATTCCAGTTGGCGGCAAGCGCCGGAACATTCCCGGTGGAATTGATTCCAGGCTGGCTGCAATCGTTCAGCCCTTGGCTGCCGATGACGCATAGCATCATGGGCTTCAAAGCCGTCGTTTCCAGCGGCAACTTTGACGTGATGTGGCATCAGGCCGGAATACTCGCCATCTATGCGGGTGCATCGGTGCTGCTCACATTGGGCTTCTTCCTTTGGAACGGCAAACGTCGCACGAAAAAAGCGGCAGAAGCAGCGGAATCGGGTCAAGTCGTGACGGCATAATATTGAAGTGAACCGGAGTTTGGAACCGGCATTTGGTGGTTCGTTCGAAACCGGGATGTGAAAGTGGTTGAAAAACGATCAATTCACTATCAAAATTATGCAATATAGTGTACAAAAAGTGCAAATAGCTTATGCCCCCTAAAAAGGGCATAAGCTATTTTTGCATAGGATTGCATGCCTGGCGCGCGATTTGCTGGACCGCCGGATCCGATTTTGGCGAAAAGAGGGGGAAATGCAGGCCCCATATGGAATGTTTTTCTTTTGTCAGCAGATAAAATCAGTTGTACTCTTGCGCGAAATGTGTATAATTATTCGAAAAAGAGTTGGATTTTAGCGTTACCGCACTAACGCTTCACTGCAAAACAATTCTTATCAGAGGTATTAAAAAGTTTAAATTGCGCTGATGTTAGGTCGGTGTTAAAATGATAGAACTTATTAAACACGTCGCTCCATTTTTAACGGCCATGCCAGTGGCCGAAAATGCCAATCATCATGCATTCGTGCCCGCCCGGGCCGCGGACGGCATGTAACCTTCAAGGCATATACCGAACTACGACAGCGCTCTTGAATCGGACGGCCATTGTGCCGCCACTCCGCAATTTTGGCAGGCACTTGCATCAAGTTGCCGGCTCCTCCCGTCTCAATGTTGCTTGTCGCCAAAGTCTGGATCTCCGAAATACTTCATTAATAGAAAGGTTGCGTTCCATGAAACAGATCGGATTACCACCCAAACAGGGTCTGTATGACCCGCAATTCGAAAAAGATGCATGCGGAATGGGCTTTGTGGCCCATATCAAAGGTGTAGCTTCACACGATATCGTTAGCCAGGCGCTGACCATGCTCAGTAACATGGAGCACCGTGGCGGACAGGGCAGTGAACCGAATTCCGGTGACGGAGCCGGTATTTTGATCCAGATTCCTCATCGCTTTTTTGCGAAGGAGGCGGAGCGTCTCGGTTTTGCTTTGCCAGAACAAGGACATTATGGTGTAGGCATGCTCTTCCTTTCCCATGATCCGGCCATTCGCGGCGCCCATGAGGAAAGCCTCAAAAAAATCATTGAAGAAGAAGGCCAAACGGTGCTCGGATTCCGCGATGTGCCTACCTACGATGGCATGCTGGGGCGTTCCGCGCTTGCAGCGAAACCTCATGTCCGTCAGATATTCATCGGCAAGTCCGAGGACATCAAGGACGAGATGGCTTTCGAGCGCAAGCTGTACGTCATTCGCAGACGCGCGGAGCTGGCGATCCGTTATTCGGCTGAGGCACAAGCCGGCGATTCCTTCTATCTGCCAAGCTTGTCTTGCCGCAAAGTGGTATATAAAGGAATGCTTACGACAGAGCAGGTTGGAGAATTTTACCTGGATCTGCAGGAGGACCTGGTGGAATCCGCGATCGCACTCGTGCACTCCCGTTTCAGCACGAACACGTTTCCGAGCTGGGAACGCGCGCATCCGTACCGCTTCATGATCCACAACGGCGAGATCAATACGATGCGCGGCAACGTGAACTGGATGCATGCTCGCCAGTCGCTGTTCGAGAGCGAAGTGTTCGGCAGCGACATCGACAAAGTGAAACCGATCATCAACCCGGACGGTTCGGATACCGCGATGTTTGACAATACGCTGGAGTTCCTTTATTTGAGCGGACGTTCCCTGCCTCAGGTAGCCATGATGATGGTACCGGAGCCGTGGAGCACGGATGAAGGCATGGACCCGGCCAAAAAAGCATTTTATGAGTACCACAGCACGCTGATGGAGCCATGGGATGGACCGGCAGCGATGGGCATCACCGACGGCGTGCAAATTTGCGCAACGCTGGACCGCAACGGTTTGCGTCCTGCCCGTTATTATGTAACGAAAGACGATCGTATCATTTTGTCCTCCGAGGTAGGGGTACTGGATATCGCGCCGGAAGACATCCTTTACAAAGACCGCCTGCGTCCTGGACGGATGCTGATCGTGGATACGCAAGAAGGACGCATCATCTCCGATGAGGAAGCAAAAGCGAAAATCGCGGCTGAAAATCCGTATCAGGCATGGCTGGACGAACATCTCGTAGACCTGAAGGAACTGCCTGAAGCGCCTGAGCTGCCGGAGCCGAAGCATGATAACGTGACCCAGCTGCAGCTTGCGTACGGGTATTCCTTCGAAGAACTGCGCAAAATTCTGGAGCCGATGGCGTCCACCGGAATGGAAGCGACAGGTTCGATGGGATACGATGCACCGCTTGCGGTGTTGTCCGATCGCCCGCAGCGGTTGTACAACTACTTCAAGCAGATGTTTGCCCAAGTCACGAACCCGCCGATCGATGCGATTCGTGAGGAGATCGTAACCTCGACGGCAACGACCATCGGGCCTGAGCGCAACCTGCTGAACCCGGAACCGGAGAGCTGTCGTCAGATTCGTCTCGAGACGCCGGTTCTGTCCAACGAGGATTTTGCGAAAATCCGCCACGTCCGCCGTCCGGGCTTCCGCTCGATGACGATTCCGATCTTCTTCGCGGCGAAAGAAGGCGCGGAAGGATTGCGCAAAGCGATGGACCTGCTCTTCGAAGCAGCGGATCGCGTTATTGATAAAGGACACAACATCCTGATCCTGTCGGACCGCGGCGTGGATGCGGAAAATGCAGCCATTCCTGCATTGCTTGCCGTTGCCGGTCTGCACCATCATCTGATCCGTCAGGGGACAAGAACGAAAGTCAGCATTTTGCTGGAATCGGGAGAACCGCGCGACATTCATCACTATGCCCTGCTGCTTGGCTATGGGGTAAGCGCCGTGAACCCGTATCTGGCATTCGAAACGCTGGATGACATGATCCGCCAAGGTATGCTGCGCGGCATCTCGCATGAGAAGGCGGTTAAAAACTATATTAAAGCGGCGACCAAAGGGGTTATTAAAATCCTGTCCAAAATGGGGATTTCCACGATCCAGTCCTATCGCGGAGCACAAATCTTCGAAGCGGTCGGTTTGAAATCCGATTTCGTGGACCGCTATTTCACCTGGACGCCTTCCCGGATCGGCGGGATTGGCTTGGAAGAAGTCGCTGCGGAGGCGCTTAGCCACCACAACCGCGCGTTTACGGAGAAGGACGGCAATGACAAAGTGCTGGATTCCGGCGGTGAATACCAATGGCGCAATGACGGGGAGGAGCATCTGTTCAACCCGCAAACGATCCACACGCTGCAGCACGCCGTTCGCACCGGTGATTATAAACTGTATAAAAAGTATTCCAAGCTGGTACAGGGCGAGAACGAGCAAATGCTCACCATCCGTTCGATGCTGAAGCTGAAACCGGTCGGTCCAGCCATTCCGCTGGATGAGGTTGAGCCGCTCGAAGCGATCATGCGTCGTTTCAAAACGGGAGCCATGTCTTTCGGTTCCATCAGCAAAGAGGCGCATGAGGACCTCGCGATTGCAATGAACCGCGTCGGCGGCAAATCGAACACGGGCGAAGGCGGGGAGGATCCAGCACGTTTCGTGCCGGATGCCAACGGCGATTCCCGTCGCAGCGCGATCAAGCAGGTTGCGTCCGGCCGATTCGGCGTAACGTCCAACTACCTGGTCAATGCGGACGAAATTCAGATCAAAATGGCCCAAGGCGCGAAACCGGGCGAGGGCGGGCAGCTGCCTGGACGCAAAGTGTATCCTTGGGTTGCCGAGGTCCGCGGATCAACGCCTGGCGTAGGTCTGATCTCTCCGCCGCCGCATCACGACATCTACTCCATCGAGGATTTGGCGGAGCTTATCTATGATCTCAAAAACGCCAACCCTCGCGCGGAAATCAACGTGAAGCTGGTATCCGAAGTGGGCGTAGGAACGATCGCGGCCGGCGTAGCCAAAGGCCGTGCAGACATCATTCTCGTCAGCGGATACGATGGGGGTACAGGTGCGTCACCTCAAGGCTCGATCCGCCATGCGGGAATGCCGTGGGAGCTTGGCTTGGCCGAGACACACCAGACGTTGATGCTCAACAACTTGCGTGATCGCATCGTGCTGGAGACCGATGGTAAAATGCTCAATGGTCGTGACCTTGCAGTTGCGGCTCTGCTTGGAGCCGAAGAATACGGATTCTCGACGGCACCGCTCGTGGCGCTGGGATGCATCATGATGCGTGTATGTCAAATGGATACTTGTCCGGTGGGCGTGGCCACGCAAAATCCGGAACTGCGCAAAAATTATATGGGCGATCCGGCCCATGTCGTAAACTTCATGCGTTTCGTCGCCGAAGAAATGCGCGAAATCATGGCAGAATTGGGCTTCCGCACGATCCAAGAGATGGTTGGCCGTACCGACTGTCTGGAAGCTGCGGATGCCGCGGACCATTGGAAGAAAAAAGGCGTGGATCTGTCCGTGCTGCTGCACGTGCCGGAAATGCCGGAAGGTTCTGCGCGCTACCGTACGCAGTTCCAGAACCATGGTCTGGAAGAAACGCTGGATATGCAGCAGCTGCTGCCGCTGGCGCAGCCTGCGCTCGAATCCGGGCAACCGGTGGAAGGCGTGCTGCCGATCACCAACGTCAACCGTGCCGTCGGAACCATTCTGGGCAGCGAGGTTACGCGCAAGTATGGTCTTGCCGGACTGCCTGAGGATACCATTCAATTCAAATTCATCGGCTCTGCGGGACAAAGCTTCGGTGCGTTTATTCCAAAAGGCATGACGATGACGGTTGAAGGGGATTCCAATGACTATGTAGGTAAAGGACTGTCCGGAGGCAAACTGATTGTGATGCCTTCTCCGAAAGCGACATTTGCGGCTGAGGAAAACATCATCATCGGCAACACCGCCCTGTATGGAGCAACCAGCGGGGAAGCGTACATTCGCGGAATCGCCGGCGAACGCTTTGCGGTTCGTAATTCGGGGGCTAACGTCGTCGTGGAAGGCGTGGGAGACCATGGCTGTGAATACATGACCGGTGGGCGCGTTGTCGTGCTCGGCGATACAGGCCGTAACTTTGCGGCAGGAATGTCCGGAGGCATAGCATACGTTTATGATCCGAAAGGCACATTCTTGCAGCGGTGCAACCTGGAGATGGTTCTGCTTGAACGTGTGGAAAGCACGGAAGAGAGTGCCGAACTGCGCGGCATGATCCAGCGCCATGTGGCCTTCACTGGCAGTGAAGCGGGTCAGCGCATTCTGGATCAATGGCAGTCATCCCTGGCTGACTTCGTTCGTGTCATTCCGAAGGACTTCAAACGCATGACGGAACAAATTGAGCGTGCACAGGCTTCGGGCCTGACGGGCGAAGCTGCGCTGCTGGCCGCTTTCGAAGCCAATATGCGTGAGCTTGCTCGAACCGGAGGCTAAGCCGTCCGTTTATATTCAAACATTTTGCTTCATTATATAACCGAAAATAAAAGCAGGAGCCTAACGACAACGCGATTGGTGTCGTTAGGCTCCTGTTTTGTTTTCGACAAAATTAGAACCACCCTCAAAAACGTTCTCGCCACAAGACGACAACATAGATATGGCAACTCAAGTATAATAAGAACAGTTTTGGAGTCAGGAAAGTATAGTAAAGAGAGGGTTAGCGGAATGAATATGAAGCATCCACACAGTCGCAGACCTAGACCGACAAAAGGCAAACCGGTGGAAACTACCAAGCTGGACATCACCAAGGTGTTGCTGCAATGCGGGATCAAACCTGAACGCTGGGAACAATTCGTATCCTCCGCGACCGGCAAGCGTTCTTGACCGCAATGACATACATGGATCGGAGGGAAATAAAGAAGAGACGAAAAAACCCAGGTACCGAAAAAGATCATCTTCATCGGACTGGGTCTTTTTATTTGTTCCTCATTTCATGCTGCGTTCCATCCGGACAAAAGCAATAAAGCGACGGGCCTCTTCTTCGGTAAGAGGTTTACCGTCGATCATTAAATCGAAACGATCCAGCACTTCCTTGTCCGATAATTCAAGGGAGTCCACGAATTCCCGCACATCTTCGTCCATCACCACATCCGTGTGTTGCGTGCGGCCAACGAGATAATCGATAGATACCCCAAAGATATCGGCAAGTTTGGTTAAGACTTCAAAATCGGGTTTGCGACGATTCTTTTCATAGTGAGAGAGAGCAGCTCTGGTGATATGAATGGAGCTCGCAAGTTCTTCTTGAGTAAGTCCCCGCTGTTCCCTTAATTCAGCAATGCGATTTCCGTAATTCATAAGCTTATCCCCCTGAACGCCAAGTCAAATAATTTTCAACGATCCCAAGCCATTATTTTGATCAGGGCAGCTATCTGCAATACGTCGAACAAGATCCGGCATTCCGATCAAGTCAATATTTATCCCGGGCCCAGTTCGAAAAAGTAATATCTTCCCATGGATTCTGACCAAATATAGTTCTGTCTAAGGACATCTCATATTGTCGTATATCAAAAGAACCATGTCCAAATACCGCTTGACATGATACTTATTGTATCGTAAATTGAACCTATAGAGTTACGAAATGTATCATTTGGAATAATTTAAGTGTAACCAAGCTGCCTGCACAATATACATCCGGCAAGATGCGTCATATTGCGGGCTATCCCATCCTTTAAAGGAATGAAAACATGGAACCAATGTTAAGCGAGTGGGCCAAATTGGAACTAAACGTTCATATGTACATTCACGCGTTTCAAGGCAAACAGGTAGAACGAAAGCGGCGTCCAGTTATGCTGCTCGGCATGGATACCAAGGAGCTCACGTTCCTTAGCGATCTAGACCTGCCCATCTCACCGGAAATGGTGATCGGATTGGACGTGGAAGATCATCATGCGTGCTTGCGGCTTCAAGCCGTACTTCAATGGAAGCAGCCGTTTGGAGAGCTGATATTGTATCATTCAAAGCTGCATATTCAGCAAGAGCAAGCACTATATATAACAGGACAGTTAAACAACATGCTTCGAGATGTGCAGTTTCCGGTTGTTCCGCGAGATCCGTATGAAAAATCGCCGCAACCCCCGATTACTGCGAAAAACATCCATTACATCGATTTTACCATATAAAGTCGAAGGCAATCTAAACATTTTCTAAACAAGCATTACTTAACGCCATTTTACTATATTTTATGTCGTTATGCATTAGTTCTTTAACACCAAAACAATTGCGCAAGAAATACGGGGCGAGGAGGAGCATACATTGAGGAAGTTTGGTTATGGTTGAAATACACTGCCACATTTTATTCGGTCTGGATGATGGTCCCTTCCATGTGGAACAATCCGTCGCTATGGCCGAGAAGGCGGCAGTCTCCGGAATTACCTCCATTATTGCCACTCCGCATCACTTGAACGGGCATTATAATAATGACCCGATTGTGGTCAATCAGGCAGTGAAACTGCTTCAGGAAGAGCTGGGAGAGCGTAATATTCACCTGGAGATTCGCCCCGGACAAGAGATCAGGGTACATGACAACCTGATCGATGACCTGTACGCCGGAAGATGCTGCACGCTGGCCGGAAGCCGTTACATGCTGCTGGAATTGCCCTTTGACCACATTCCCCCGAAGTTGTCCGACATTTTATATGAACTCAAAATGGCGGGCATTGTTCCGATTCTTGCTCATCCGGAAAGAAATCGCGTTTTGCTGCGCAAGCCGAAATTGTTAGCAGAGTATTTGAGGCAAGGTGGATTATGCCAGCTTACATCCCAATCGTTCACGGGGCTTTTCGGGCGGAAAGTTCAGAAATGGTGTTTTCATTTTTGCAAAGAAAACGGATTTCATTTCATTTCATCGGATGCTCATGACATTCAAGTGAGGACGTTTGCATTGCGAGAGGCTTATGCATTAATTGAACGTAAGTTTGGGCACAGATTCGTTCAAGTTTTGCAGGATAATGCAGGTTCATTATGGTGGAACAGAAGAGTGAAGGGCGAAAAGTTAACCCGAAGACGAAGGTTCCTGTTTTGACAACCAGCGGCAAGGCCATCAGGTGAATTAAAAAGCAGATTTGAATGGAGGAAATGGCGTGGAACTTAAAGAGTACATGAAGATTTTGCGTAAACGAATCTGGATCATTGTCACATTTGTGTTGGTTGCCTGCGTAGGAGCTGGGGTGAAAAGTTATTTCTTTACTACTCCTATATATGAAGCGAACACCAAATTAATCGTGAATCAGGCGTACAATACGGATGGAGTGCCTAGTCTCGATATTTCTTCGATTCAGACGAATATAAAGGTGATCAGTTCATACATGGAAATCATTAAATCTTCAGCCATCCTCGATAAAGTGGTTACTACATACCCCGATCTTGGTTTAGACGCGAATCAACTGCTTCGTAACATCAAGGTATCTACCGCAAACGAGTCTCAAGTGATGAACTTGACCGCCCTTGGAGTGTCCTACGAAAAAGCCGCTAAAACAGCGAATGCCGTCGCGAAGGTATTTCAAAAACAAATCCCTACTATTATGAAGGTCGACAATGTGACAATTCTAAGCGAGGCCAAACCGACAGAAGTGTCCAAACCTATTAATTTCAATCCAACGATGAATATTATGGTCAGCTTTTTCGTTGGTCTCTTGCTTGCTGTAGGTTTTGTAATTTTATTGGAATATTTGGATGACACGATTAAAACAGAAGATGAGCTGGAGAAGGAGCTTGGTATCCCGGCCCTTGCCGTGATCTCCAAGATTAGAAAAGAGGAAGCACGTGCATCTAAGCTAAATTCGGCACATCCAAAGAAAGTAGGTGACGGTCAGTATGCCACGGCAAACCAATGATAAAGGCGGCCTCATCACGATGGCTAACCCCCAATCCAACTCGTCGGAGGCATATCGTAAACTGCGGACGAATATTCAATTTTCGTCCATCGACAGCCAGATCAGAACGATTATGATTGCTTCCGCGATATCGGGCGAGGGCAAGACAACAACGATTGGAAATTTGGCCGTAGCCTATGCGCAAGTAGGGAAGAAAGTGTTACTTATGGATACCGATCTGCGGAAGCCGGCAGTGCATCGAATGTTTAATGTGCCGAACCATATTGGCCTGACGAGTGTATTGTCGAGTCAATACCAAATCACGGAGGTTCTGAGGGAGACCGGTGTTGAAGGACTGCATGTGCTTACATCTGGTCCAATTCCTCCTAATCCTTCGGAAATGATCGGATCGCGAAAAATGCTCGCGTTGCTCGAAGATTTGAAGGAAGAGTATGACGTTATCCTATTTGATACACCTCCTGTGTTAGCCGTATCAGATGCACTGATTATCAGTTCCTTGGTGGATGGAGTCATTCTTGTAGTGAGTGCGGGCAAAGTCAAGAAAGATCTCGTCAAAAAGGCTAAAGCTCATCTGGAACATGTTAATGCACGTATACTTGGAGCGGCGCTGAACAACGTTCAGCTATCCAAGGGACAGTATGGCGAGGATGCTTAAAAGGTAGTGTCGTCTGACAGTCCATTCAATCGTCGTTATTAACATTTCCAAGGTCATGTCTACTATACCTCTATCAAGGTAGACACTCGGTCACACTGTGGGTAGTGTACCTTAGACGTTCATCGTCGAGGGTGTGATGTGAGGTAGGGTTAAATGCCCAATCAAATAATCATCTTTTATGTTGTTATGAAATCTAGTTTCATAAAAATATTAGAGGATAGGGTGGTTTTTATGAGTAGAGTTAGGAAAGCAATCATTCCTGCGGCGGGTTTGGGAACCCGATTTTTGCCTGCCACGAAGGCGATGCCTAAAGAAATGCTCCCTATCGTAGACAAGCCAACCATTCAATACATTGTAGAGGAAGCCATTGCTTCAGGGATCGAGGATATTATCATTGTGACAGGTAAAGGCAAACGTGCCATTGAGGATCATTTTGACAGTGCGTTCGAGCTGGAGCAGAATTTGCTGGAAAAAGGGAAACACTCCTTGCTTGAAGAGGTCAAAAAATCCTCTAACGTTGATATTCATTACATACGACAAAAGGAGCCTCTAGGTCTCGGGCATGCCGTCTGGTGTGCGCGGAACTTTATTGGTAATGAACCGTTTGCCGTACTGCTTGGCGATGATATTGTTGTTTCTGACGTACCTTGCACCAGACAGTTGATCCAGCAGTATGAGGAGGTTCAACAATCGGTTCTGGGTGTGAAAACGGTGAGTCCAAGCGAAACATACCGTTATGGTATCATTGATCCTTTGCATACGGAAGGCCGATTGTCCTCGGTTAGCAGCATGGTGGAGAAGCCACCTCTGGGCTCGGCTCCCTCCAATCTGGCCATTATGGGCCGTTACATTTTGACGCCGGATGTATTTCGGTATCTGGAAGCGCAGCATATCGGCGCTGGGGGAGAAATCCAATTAACAGATGCACTACAAAAGTTGAATGATGATAAGGGCTTATATGCCTATGATTTTGAAGGAACTCGTTACGATGTGGGAGAGAAGCTTGGTTACATTCTGACCACGCTTGATTTCGCACTGAACAATGCAGAACTTCGTGCGCCCGTACTAACCGCCATTGAAGATATCTTGATGAGAGAGCATTTGAAACATCGTATGCTTGTGGGTGGAGGGGATAGTCTGTGAACCTCTCAGGACCGGAATATGTAGTAAACCGTGAAGCTGCCGTGCAAGAGGGAACTGCAGCAGTCCTGGATCAGACTTGTTCCCGGCGAGTTGGAGGTTATGCGGATTTCTGGAAACCGTTTATCGATGTCATGGTAGCAGCCGTACTGTTGCTCGCCGTTTCACCTGTGATGATCCTTGTAGCTATTATGATCAAACTCGATTCTCGAGGACCCGTTCTATTTCGCCAGGATCGCTATGGAAAGAATGGTACGAAGTTCAGCATTTATAAATTCAGAACCATGTATACGGATGCACCCAAATACAGTGTTTCTCCTACAAGCAGTCTAGACCCGCGGATAACCCGAATCGGCAGAATCCTTCGCAAGACGAGTCTGGATGAATTGCCGCAGCTGTTGAATATTCTTAAAGGAGAAATGAGTTTTATCGGGCCGAGGCCGGAGATAAAAACGATTGTTGAGCAAGAGTACACCGAGCTGGAACGCAGACGGTTTATTGTGAAACCCGGAATAACCGGCTTGTGGCAGGTCAGTGAAGCGCGCAAAGAGCCGATTCACCACAATCTGCAGTATGATTTCCATTATATTTCGAATGTTTCCTTGAGCATGGACATCAAAATTATCATTCAAACCCTACGTGTCATGATTAAAAGCAATACGTTTTGACCTATTATAATGGAGCGTGATCGGATTGAAACATATCGTTGTGACGGGCGCAGCCGGGTTCTTGGGTTCACATCTCGTCAAATCTCTGGTTGGGCAAGGCCATCGTGTTACCGGATTGGATAATCTGTCCACCGGCGTTATATCCAATTTACAAGAGGTGGCGGAAAGCCCCCTCTTTTCTTTTGTCGAAGCGGATGTTACCGTTCCTGCGTCGTTGAGTTTTCTAGACGATGAGCCTCTGGATGAAATCTACCATCTTGCATCACCAGCTTCGCCCAAATTTTATCAAGCCGATTCTTTGGGTACAATTTGGGTCAACACACAAGGGACGTATCATATGCTGGAGCTTGCTCGCCTCAAAGGAGCACGGTTCCTCTACTCCAGCACAAGTGAAGCTTATGGTGATCCGGAAGTGCATCCGCAGCCTGAAAGCTATCGTGGTTACGTGAACACATGGGGACCACGAGCTTGTTACGATGAGTCCAAACGTTTAGGTGAAGTGCTCTGTTACGAATATTATACGAAGCATCAGGTAGCCGTGAGGGTAGCTCGCATTTTTAATACGTATTCTGCGGGGTTGCGCAACGACGATGGTCGGGTAATTTCGAATTTTGTGACCCAAGCGCTGACTGGTCGAGATATTACCGTATATGGGGATGGTTCGCAGACCCGGTCATTCTGCTATGTGGACGATAACATCCAGGGATTGGAAAAATTGATGGCATCGGATCAGGCAGAAGGGGAAATTGTAAACATCGGTAACCCATCCGAATACAGCGTGCTTGAAGTGGCTCACCTCGTTAAGCGGCTTACACAGTCGGAGAGCCATATCGTATATATGCCTTTGCCTCAGGATGATCCCAAAGTCAGAAGACCGGTCATTGACAAAGCCAAAAAATTGCTGGATTGGGAGCCGAAAATCGGTCTGGAAGAGGGGCTCGGTCGCATGATCGAACATTATCGTTCCATGCTGCTGGGGACGACCTGATCCTATGGCCAAAGTATTAATTGCCCACAGCCTCTATCCGCCGAACATCATTGGGGGGGCTGAGGTGTCCACCCAAATCCTGGCACAGACGTTGCGTCGGCGATATGAAGTTCAAGTCGTGACCGTTGGCCGGCATAACGACAGAAAGGTCCAACTCGACCGTGTGAATGGAATCGATGTATTCCGTTTGCCTTATAACAATCAGTACTGGGTTGGAGATATCGAGAGGCAATCATCGGTGGCAAGTAAAGTCATGTGGCGCATTCAGGATATATTCAACCTGAGGCAATATCGGCACATTAAAGAGATTCTTGTCCGCGAAAGGCCCGATCTGGTCCATACGCAAAATCTACCAGGTATTAGCTTGGCGATCTGGAGAGCTGCCCGTGAGCTGAATATTCCGGTTGTACATACGCTTCGGGATTACTCTTTGATCGAACCGATTGGTATATCGGTTTATTCCAAGATCTATAGAGTCTTTTCACGAAAATCCAGTCAAACGATCTCGTCCGTCATTGGCATTTCCGGCCATATTCTTGGGACTCACACCGGACTTGGATTTTTCGAGGGCTCCAGCAAACATGTCGTACACAACATTGTAGAAAATGATGCAGATGCGGCAGAGCTATATGAACAGAAAAAAGTGAACGTTAATGGCCCGCTCCATATCGGGTATTTTGGCCAACTTACCGAAGTGAAGGGCGTTCAGTATCTGATTGAGGCATTCAAGGGGCTTGGGCCAGATATTGCAGGTCAACTGCATATTTTTGGCGAAGGTCCTCTGCTTTCTTCGTTACAACAATCCGCAGCCTCGGATAATCGCATCAAATTTGAAGGGAAAATTGCCAAAACGGAGATTGCCAGACAGATGGCAGCGATGGACCTTGTCATTGTCCCTTCGATTTGGGGGGAGCCATTTGGAAGAGTGGTCATTGAATCCTATCAAGTAGGGACACCGGTGTATGCATCGCGTGTCGGAGGAATGGTGGAAATTTTGCTGGATGCGGACGATTTTTCGTTTGATCGCCAAAGCTCAGAGGCGATCAAGCAGTCCATTTTGCGATATTTTCATTTGAGTGAGGAGCAGAAAGAAAAAATAAAAGAACGTTGCTATGACCACAGCCAGACCTTCAATGAATCTTATCTTCTCTCTAACCATGTGAATATTTACGATAAGCTGATCAGACATGGGGGTTAAACATATAGATGGCATCTATAGAGATGGGAAGACCCGTATATGGGATATCTTTGGTTGAACCTAAGCATTCGCTGTTGAAGCTTTCGATCCATGCTTTGTTAGTATACTTGGCATGTTATGGACTAATTTCTATATATGTCGACAATATCATTGTTCGTTCTCTCAAAGATGTGGGAATGTCCTTGTTGGCCATTTATGCTTTAAGCAAAGTGTATCACGAGCAAAGAACATTTATCGTACCCTTTCTATTTTTGCTAGGATCTATATTTTTCTTAGGTTCATTGAATTTGTTGCTTGGAGGAAGTTTCGTTGCGCTGATTTATGGATTCAAGATTACCTTTTTGCCGATGATGATGGTATTCATTGGCATGTTAATCGCTAAATTCAATGCTGTGGAGTTGTTCGCTAGAACAAATTTGTTCATCCTGGTCCTTCTCATTATAGGCTGGCTTATTCAATATTCGCTTGGAATAGAGAAGCTGATCTCGCTTGGATTCGTCTATGGCGTAAATATAAAAAATTATTTTGAGGGAGTACCGCGTCTGCCCTCGATCACCTATTCACCAGACGGATATGCTTATGCCTTGTTGATTTCAGGACTAATTGCCGAGAAAGTCCGTTTGGCAAGAAACTATCGAATAATTCGCCTATCGATTCAGCTGCTTACGATTAGTTTTTTGTTTATGTCTACCATTCGTTCTGCGTTGGTCTTATGGGGAGTGTATCAGATTGTCATGTTCCTCCTCCATATGCGTCAGTACAACAAACGCAACTTGTTGTTGTTGTCCAGCGTGTTTTTCCTGCTTCCGGCGGCAACTGTGCTTGGGGTACAAGTTTTGAACAATTATAACTTATTGTCAGTTACGTCCATGCTGGACCGTTTTCAGAACTGGGGATATGGTTTAACCTCGCCCTTCACGATGCACGGGATGATTGGGAACGGCATTGGCGCCGTGGGAGCTGCCAGTCGCCGAATGAATATGATTGGTCTACAATCCAGAGATTATGCCGTGGATAGCCAATTCTTCTCTTTTTATGAGCAAATAGGATTGATTGGGGTCATGTATATATCAATCTTATTTTTGTGGATAATGCACAGTCTCATAAAGCGAATGAAGCAGCTGCCTGTGACTGATCGCCTGAAGTTACCGCAAACCGCGATCGGACTTGTTGTAGGTGTAGCAGCAGCAAGTGTTACAACGAATGTACTTGAGATGTTTCCTTCAAACGTCTTTCTTTGGTTATTTGTAGGTGCAGCCTTGTACCAGCATCGGAAAACAGAGGAAATACCATAAAGAATGGGTGAGCAAAGTTGAAGATTTTGCATATCGGCGAGTATGTTGTTGGTGGAGTGGCGACATACATGAACGAAGTTGTCGCTTATCAACGAAATTATTTTGATGTTCATTTACTTTTAAGTGACTATAACTCGGCTTCTGATTTCGATTTAGAACCCGAACGCATTTGTCGGTATACCTATAAGCGTCATCCTAAATTTTTCTTCTCTGCCATGAAACAGATCTACCAAAACATACAAAGAATTCAACCGGACATTATCCATGTCCACAGTTCGTTTGCAGGCATGCTTGTAAGAGGTTTGTTTTTTATTACTCGGCGCAAAGCTAGCGTGATTTACTGCTCACACGGCTGGTCCTTTCTAATGGACACCAAGCAGTGGCTTAAAAAAGTTTATTTCATGATCGAGAAGATCCTCGAGTTCAAAACCGACTGTATCATTAATGTCTCGAAACGTGAATTGGAACAGTCCATTCGATTTGGGATGTCCCCTTTCAAATCCAAATTAGTCTACAGCGGAATTAGCGAGAGACAGAGGAATGTGTCACTCGATCATCGACATTCGGAATATCGGTCATCAGAAGAATCTTCAAGCATTCAGCTTTTATTCGTAGGTCGTTACGATTGGGCCAAAGGGTTGGACATCCTGTTGGATGTATTCCAACAGCATCAGCATTTACAGCAGCGGATTACATTAAGCGTAGTAGGTGAGCCTGTACTAGAAGATGATCATCATTTACATTTTTCGGATAATGTCATTCAAATAGGGTGGGTGAATCACGAGGAAATCGATGAATATTACCAGAAGTGTGATGCGGTTATTATGCCTTCCCGATGGGAGGGATTTGGTTTGACGGCTGTGGAGGCGATGAAGAATAAAAAACCCGTGATCGTCAGCAATCGTGGAGCATTGCCGGAATTGATAACACATGGAATGAATGGTTACGTCTTTGATATAGATCAGTCCGACGAGCTGCCCGATTTGCTGATGCAATTGGACAAAACCACTTTGGCGGAAATGGGAAACAAAGGTTATGAGATTTACAAAGAAAAATTCAGTTCTGTAAGAATGAATGAAGAAATAGTAAACATTTATTATGAAGTATCCAATATGCGGGGTAAAATTCCGGCTCCTACAACGAAGCATGCGAAATTTTCGGAGAGAATGGGAGAAGTGCATGATTAAAATATATATGAATGCCCGATTCTTGACCCAGACCGTTACAGGGGTACAAAGGTATGCCATAGAACTCGTGAAAGAAATTGATAGGTTGATTGACCAAGGCGCTATTGACTCAAAGCAATATCAATTTCATCTTCTGTCACCTAACAACGTAATAACGAAATTGGAACTTAAACATATCAGTCATAGAGTTGTCGGTAAATTGAAAGGTCACCTGTGGGAACAGTTCGAACTTCCTTTCTATTCAAGAGGGGGAATGCTGATCAATATGTGTAATACGGGGCCTGCTTTCAAAAAAAACCAAATCGTCACCATTCATGATGCTGCCGTATTTAGCTCCCCGGAAGGTTTTTCCTTTGCCTTTCGTAATTGGTACAAATTTTTGTTGGCACGTTTGGGGAAGTCCTCAAAGAAAATAATTACGGTATCTCATTTCTCCAAAAAAGAATTGATCCTCAATTGCAAAATAGAGGAGGAGAAGATTGCAGTGACTTATTTGGGGATTGATCACATCCATCGTATACAGGCGGCACATGGAATTATTGAGAAATATCAATTACACAGTCCGTATATTTTAGCGGTGTGCGCAATGAATCCCAATAAAAATTTTAAAATGATTTTTGATGTAGTGCCTGAACTTGAAGGCCATGATTTAAAGGTTGTTATTGTAGGATCTAAAAATAGCAGAGTGTTCGGAGAGCAAGATACGCCTCATTTCGATTCCGTACATTGGCTGGGGTATGTATCCGATGAAGAATTACTTGCTTTATACGAGCATGCTGCCGGTTTTATTTTCCCTTCGCTGTACGAAGGCTTTGGTTTGCCCCCGCTCGAAGCAATGGCGCTCGGATGTCCCGTCGTTGTATCTTCCCGCGCTTCCATTCCTGAGATATGCGGCGATGCTGGATTATATTTTAATCCCCTTGATCCTAAGGAGGCTGCCGCACGTTTGATCGAGGTTACATCAAACTCGGAACTAGGTCAAAAATTGTCCGATAAGGGCAGGGAGCATTCGGCGTTCTTTACTTGGAACAAATGCGCCAAAGATACCGTCAACATTATCATGAATGCGGTATGAGCAGGTTGGCTGCGTTCTTTCGAGGGAGATGACGAATATGAACAAAGTATTTGTAGCGATTGATTTTCCTCCTGAAAAAGGCGGAATTCACGATTATGCTTACGGGCTTATTTCACAGATGCCTGCGGAAGAGACCACGGTTCTGACCAATAAAATAAAGGATTCGGCACAATCAAGCCAGTTTGACCAAAGTGAAGGATTCGAGATTATCCGCAAGCGTATTTTCTGGAATTCGAATAAGGTGCTCTTGCTTATATCCCAGCTGATCTTATTGATACAGTTAATCCTGCTAAGATGGCGCAAAAAAACGAATGAAATTCATTTCATTAATGTGTTTCCGGTAGGAATTGCTGGTCCAATTATGAAAACCTGTTTTGGTGTAAAGTATTTCACTTACGTTCATGGTCTGGACGTTATGGGAATGCGCGGCAGCAGGTTTTTTCCTCTGTTGATGACTATATTGCGGCGTTCCGACAAGGTTATTGCCAACAGTCAATATACACGCTCTAGACTTGTGGAGCTAGGCATCAGAGAAGAACAGATTGTGATTATTCCGCCAGGCTTGAATATTGGGAAGCTGAGGGGGGCCGTTGGCCACGAGGTAAACGTCAGGAGTAAGTATGGTCTGCAGGATAACAAGGTCATGATTACCGTTTCCAGATTGGTTGAACGTAAAGGTCACGACATTACGCTTCGTGCCGTTCGTCAAGTCGTGAAGCGAATTCCGGATCTGAAGTACGTTATCTGTGGGGAAGGACCTTACCGTAGTGAACTGGAACGTTTGGTCCAGCAATACGAACTGGAGGATGTTGTTGTTTTTACAGGGGGGATCCCTGACCATGAGCTTCATCAGTTGTACCAATGTTCCGATCTGTTCATCATGCCCAGTCGTGATATTAAGGAAAAGGGTGACGTTGAGGGGTTTGGCATTGTGTTTCTGGAGGCTAACTATTACCGGTTGCCGGTCATTGGCGGCAATAGCGGAGGGATTCCGGACGCTGTCAGGGACTCTGTTACCGGTTATCTGGTTGATCCTTTGAATGAAAAGGAAATTGCGGATCGAATCGAACAATTGGTGATGGATGAAGATCTTGCAAGGACGCTTGGGGATAACGGATATGATTGGGTTATCAATCATTGCCTCTGGTCGCATCGAGGCCAGCTGCTAAGGCAATTGGCTTAAACGCAAAATATTGCAAATTTCGGGGTGAGGACATGAGGGCGTCAGTAGCCATATGTACGCATAACAGAGGGAATGACACCATGCAGGCTGTGGATAGTGTCTTGAGAGGAGACACGGAACAGAGTGAATTTGAAATTTTGGTCATAGATAATCGTTCTACAGATAATACCAAGGAATTGTTTGATTCCATGCAATTTCCTTCGAATGTAAGATATATTTTCGAACCCCAATTAGGATTGTCTTATGCAAGGAACAGGGCAATTGAAGAAGCGAAAGGTGAATTTATCCTGTTTTTGGACGATGATGCTCTTGCTTTTCCATCCTGGATCGATGAAGTCTTAAAAATATTCGATAAGGATCCTGCGATCGGTTGCGTTGGCGGAAAGATCATCCCTCTTTGGGAAGGGGGCAAGCCGGACTGGATACCGGACGATATCGTGAGTTTGTATACGGTTATGGATTTTTCAGATCATGTAGTAGAGATGCAGGCTCCACATATCCCGTTTGGCGCGAACGTATCGTTTCGGAAAAACATATTCGAGAAGATCCAGCCGTTTCGAGTGGATTTGGGACGCGTAGGAACTAACTTGATGTCAAGTGAAGAGAGCGAACTGATTAGCCGTGTCCGATTAGAGCACAAAATTTATTACAGTCCGTTTGCGGTCGTAGAACATAAAATTTCTAAAAGTCGATTGAACAAACGCTGGCTGTTAAGACGGATGTATTGGCAGGGAATCAGTGACGCAACGCGGTACAGAAAAAGTGCGTGGGGAATCTTCAAACATGTGATAAGAATTGCACAGGCACTGGTGCTTATGTTGCTTTCGGTGAACAATGTAAAAAAAGTAACTAGCCAAATGGTCAAAATTTCTTATCGCAATGGCACGATCGTGGGTTCATTTCGGAAAAGCAAAGGGATGAACGCCTGATGAGCCTAGTCGCTGCAAAGTCCCCAAGATCGAACAGCATGCTCCAAACGATTCTCATGACCAGTTTTGCGAACATTGCCATTATGGCTGTAACGACGCTTACTTCCATCCTGACCGCTCGCATGTTCGGAGCTGCGGGGAAGGGGGAACTGGCCGCCGTGCTGTTCTGGCCGGCGTTTTTGTCTGGTATTGCGGCATTCGGGCTGCCGACATCGTTGATTTATAACGTGAAGAAGAACCAAAATCAGCTCTCAACCTATATTGGCATGAGTTTTGCAGTTCAGCTGCCGATCAGTCTGATCATCGGTATCGTCAGCTGGATCGGAGTCTCTTCATGGTTAACCGGATATTCGGATTCGGTAGTCTCTTTAGCGAAATGGTATACGGTTCTTATGGTTCCTGTTCTGCTTTTGACAGGTGTCTTGGCCGCAGCCGCCCAAGGCACGGAACGATTCCATGTATACAATTTGTCGAGGCTGCTCGTTCCTTTGATCAATCTTCTGGGGCTGGTAGCCCTGTGGATCGCAGGAACGCTGACCGTAGAGCGGGCTATTATTGTCAGTCTGGCATCTTCGTTTCTTGTACTTGCGGTCTACATGTATATGATGAGAAGCCAAATCCTCGACTCGGCTGGCCAATTCATGCACCGATTCAAGGCTTGCGTGCACTTGTTCAGTTACGGCATTCGGGTGTATGGCGTTGAATTGCTAGGTACGCTCTATACCCAATTCGACAAGATCATCATTGTAGCATTGCTTACTCCACGCGATTTTGGCCTGTATTCCGTCGTGTATGCTCTTTCGAGAATGTTTAATGTCGTACAAAATGCGATAACCAACGTGATCTTTCCGAAAGTGGCAGGCATGGAAAAAGAACGGGTATTGCTGCTGGTCGGCAGAGCTTTTCGAATCAGCATGGTGCTGATGACGATTATAGTATTGCCAAGCATGTTTATTGGTCGTTTTTTTATTGGTCTCCTGTTTGGGCCGGAATTTTTGCAGGCCAGCGGCGTCTTCTACTTGCTTTCACTTGAATGCATCGTAGGTGGAGGTTCATGGATTTTGGCCTCGGCGTTTAATGCGCTTGGGAGGCCAGGGGTCATCGTGCTGAGACAGGTTATTGCGCTATCCGTGACGATTGCGCTATTTTTTGTGCTTACGCCCACGTTTGGCTTGCTGGGGATTGCAATTGCCTTGCTCGTCGGCTCATTTGTTCGTATCCTGATGTCCCTGATATCGATCTCCATTCTGTTCAAGCTGCCCTTGCATAGCATGATCTATGATTCCAAGGATATCCCGTTCTTGAAACAAACCTTCAGAGAGAAAAATCCATTCAAAGGAGCTCGGAAAGATGCCAAACGTGCAACGGACTCATCCCATGGATGAGCTGAAACAACGGCTTTCACAGCTTTTGGAGGCGATCCCTCCAAAATCAAAGATCTTTTATTTGGACTATCCGGTCTATAGCAATGGCGGGGACCTGCTAATTATGAAGGGGGCGTTGGCTTTTTTTAAAAGCAATGACATCCAAGTCACAGATTCGTATAGCGTACACGATTTTCACGAAGATGTCAGGATCCCCGAAGACCATATCATTGTGATGAGCGGAGGAGGGAATTTCGGCGATTTATATGATTCGCACCAAAGACTCAGGGAACTTGTAGTCCAAAAGTATCCAAGAAATAAAATCGTCATATTGCCCCAAACGATTTTCTACAAGGATGTAGCCAACCTGCAAAAGACCGCAGAACTATTCAATCGGCACAGTAATCTGTATGTATATACTCGGGATGAATCTTCTTATAAGCTGGCGACCACATATTTCACCCGCGCTCATGTAGGGCTTCTTCCGGATATGGCGCATCAATTATGGAAGATTCAGACCCCGGTCACCGCGAAAAAGGCGAAACTGAACTTCTTGAGAACCGATATTGAAACCAACGCAGAACAGTCGGATATCGTTGTCCAAGGCGACACTGTAGATTGGGCATCATTGTATAACAGATACGAGAAAAAGATGATATTTTTGATGGCGAACGCTCTCCGTAAGCGAAAAGCAAGAAAGCTGCTGCAGTTTGCTTGGAACGTGTACAGCGACTACCTGGTACGCAAGGCTGTTCGGCTCTTCGCCCAATACGAAATGATTCATACCTCCCGGTTGCATGGACATATTTTGTCCTGCCTGATGGCAAAGCCAAATATCTTGATAGATAATTCGTATGGAAAGAATTCAGGCTACTACCAGCTATGGACACATGAGGTGAACACGGCGAATATGGCCGGCTCCGCCAAAGGCAATATGTCCTTGGATCATGGATACAAAGAAACCGTCACGGTTTAAAAAAAGGGATAAAATAAGGAGTGAAGTGACTACGTTATGAGAATCGTACTTCTTTCCGGCGGGTCCGGCAAACGGTTATGGCCGTTGTCCAATGACACACGCTCCAAACAATTTCTGAAAGTGCTGGAAGGCCCCAATGGGCAGGCCGAATCGATGGTTCAGCGTGTATGGAGACAGCTGCAGCATACCGGGTTAAGCGAATCGGCCACTATTGCAACAAGCAAACCTCAGGTTGAGATTTTGCGCAGCCAATTGGGAGAGGAAGTGGACCTCGTTGTAGAACCGGAGCGCAGAGACACCTTCCCGGCTATTGCATTGGCGGCCGTGTATCTGTATTCGGTCAAGGGTGTCAGCCTGAATGAGACTGTGGCTGTACTTCCGGTAGATCCCTATGTGGAAGAGGCCTTTTTTCATAAAGTGACCGAACTTGAGTCCATACTAAACCAATCCGAAGCGGAACTGGCTTTGATCGGCGTCAAACCGACATATCCTTCCGAAAAGTACGGGTATATCATTCCCGGCACCAAAGAAGTGGAGAATGAGCATGCTCCATATACGAAAGTATTGCGTTTCCAGGAGAAACCCCGCGAAGCCGAAGCGGCAGAGATGATTCAACAATCTGCGCTTTGGAATTGCGGGGTTTTTGCATTCAACCTGAACTACCTGATCAATCTCCTGATTTCCCTTGAACTACCCATCCAGTACGAGGAGATGCTTAAGCAATATGACAGGCTGGAAAAAATCAGCTTTGATTACCAGGTTGTCGAGAAATCCGGTCACATTGTGGTCACGCCGTACGAGGGGTATTGGAAGGACCTCGGCACATGGAACACACTGACGGACGAAATGAGCACCAACATTGTTGGGCCGGGCGTCATGAGTGGAAATTCGATCAACACTCATCTCATCAATGAATTGAATATCCCCGTATGCGTGCTTGGCGTGTCCAATCTTATAGTGGCAACGAGCCCGGATGGCATTCTTGTCAGCGAGAAAGAGGCCAGCCCCCAGGTCAAAGAGGTATTGAAAGACCGCAATGACCGGCCCATGTACGAGGAGCGCCGCTGGGGATGTTACCGGGTGCTGGACTATACGCGAAATGCGGACGGCGATGAGGTGCTGACGAAACGCATCGTGATCGGTGCCGGCAAAAATTTGTCCTATCAGTATCATTTGAAACGGAATGAAGTGTGGACGGTTGTGTCGGGTCAGGGAGAATTCATACTTGACGGCGACCTGATGAAAATTTCCCAGGGGGACAATATCGTCATCCCGTTAGGGTGCATGCATAGCGTAAAAGCTGTAACCGAACTTGAAATCATTGAAGTGCAGATGGGCAGCGAATTGGTGGAAGAAGACATTGTCCGCATCGAGACGGAATGGGCTGAAATTATCCAAAATTGCGTGAACTGGGGGAGAAGAAGATGAACATAGCGGTGATTGGAACGGGATATGTCGGTCTTGTGTCAGGAGTATGCTTTTCGGAAATCGGCAACAAGGTCATCTGCGTGGACAACAATCAAGCCAAGGTTGATATGCTCAATGACGGCGGCGTGCCGATCTACGAGCCAGGTCTTCAAGAACTGATGCAATCCAACATGAAAGCAGGCCGATTATCCTTTACGTCGGATATTGCCGAAGCCATGGACCAATCCGATATCATTTTTATTGCGGTAGGCACGCCTCCCCTGCCAAATGGAGAAGCCAATCTGAGTTTTGTTGAGCAGGTGGCGCTGGAAATCGGAACCCACATGAAAAATTATAAAATCGTGGTGACCAAAAGCACCGTCCCCGTCGGCACGAATGATCGCGTGAAAGACTTGATCAGCAGCATCAGCGGTCAACCTTTTGACGTGGCTTCGGTACCTGAGTTTTTGCGGGAGGGGTCGGCCGTAAAGGATACGCTGCATCCGGATCGCATCGTGATCGGAACGGATAGCGATCGGGTCATCAAAACGCTCAAAAAGCTTCATCGTCCGTTAACGGACAATATCATCATCACGGACATCCGCTCTGCCGAAATGATCAAATACGCATCCAATGCTTTCCTGGCAACCAAAATTTCGTTCATTAATGAAATTTCGAATATTTGCGAAAAAGTAGGCGCTGACGTCACTCGCGTGGCCGAAGGCATGGGGTATGACAAACGGATCGGATCCGCCTTCCTGAAGGCGGGAATCGGCTATGGTGGTTCATGCTTTCCCAAAGATACCCAAGCCCTGATCCAGATTGCGGACAGGGTTGATTACGATTTCCGCTTGTTGAAGTCCGTCGTGCAAGTCAACCAGGACCAACGCTTTCAAGTCATTCGCAAACTGGAAGAGGCTGCCGGGTCGCTCCAAGGTAAAACGATTGGCATTTGGGGACTTGCATTCAAACCGGACACGGACGATGTGCGGGAGGCGCCGGCAATCGATATCATCAACTATCTTCATGATGCCGGGGCAGTCATCAAAGTGTATGATCCGATCGCGATGCCTAACTTCCGCAAAGAAGTCGATATTGCTTCGATTCAGTGGTGCGAAGATGCTTTGCAGGCAGCGAGGGATACGGATGCGTTGTGCGTGTTGACCGAATGGAAGGAATTTTCCAAAGTTGATTTGCAGGACCTGGTCCATGTGATGAAAGAACCCATTATGATTGATGGACGCAATCTGTATGGCCCGGAACAAATTCTGGCATCAGACCTGCAATATTATTCGGTTGGCCGTCCGGGGCTGGTCCGCATTCAAGGAAAAACAGCGGCAATCATTTAACGAGTTCATCCACAATCGAGTATGAGCGAGGGCAAACTTATGAAAAAGTGGCTAAAAATCACCATATGGACGTTTTCCCTATTGATTCTGGGCACGGCGGGGTATGGCATCTACCTGTATCAGTCCGTTAAGTCCACCGCTGAGCAAATCTATGAACCGCGCAATCCGGTCAAGCCGGTATCCATTACAAATAAAGGTGGAGGCCTCCCGGTAGATCTAAACAGCAAGGAGCCGTTCAATGCGCTGATTCTTGGGGTAGATGAGAGACCCAATGATTCGGGACGATCCGATACAATCATTGTATTAAGCGTCAACCCGGCCAAACACAAGGCGCTTTTGTTCAATATTCCGAGAGACACCAGAACGGAGATTGTCGGACATGGCACAGAGGACAAAATCAATCATGCGTATGCGTTCGGTGGAGTGGACATGTCGATTCGAACGATCGAACAATTTTTGGGCATTCCGATCCATTATTACATGAAAGTGGATATGGAAGGGTTTGCTCGGATTATCGACCTGGTGGGTGGGGTCGACGTGAATAATCCATTTGCTTTTGATTATGACGGGATGCGCTATGAGAAGGGGAATATCCATTTGGACGGTTCGGCTGCCCTCGGTTACTCAAGAATGCGTTATGATGATCCAAAAGGAGACCTTGGGCGCAATGAAAGGCAGCGCGAAGTGTTGAAAAGCGTGTTTCAAAATTCGCTGCAGGTTTCAAGCGTCATGAATTTGCATTCGGTGCTCGAAGAGTTGGGAACCCATGTCAGAACCGACCTGACATTTGATGAAATGAAAGAGCTTTTGTTCGAATATCGCAGTGATTTGGGAACGATCGACACGGTTGAAATTCAAGGCAAGGGCGAAAAAATAGACGGCATTTATTATTATATCGTGGACCAGGCCGAACGGGACCGGATTCGTGGAATTCTTGAGGAATACGCAGAAAAATAACGTGCAGAGGGCTAATGAAAGTGGTGATACCCATCATTGCAGAGGAGGTTGCTCGCAAAAAAAGAAGGCGAGTCAAAAGCAACGGTTACAAGCGCCGGAGAACGTTCGGTTATATTCTGTGGTTATTGTTTATTCTGGGCTGGATCATGCTGATCTGGTCCTTCTCCATGCAAACCTATCAACAGCAGAGCATTCAGCCTTGGTTGCACAACTGGGCAGAACATTTGCGGTTGAAAATATCGTTTCCGGACATTGCCTTCCATTACGGTGATCGTTCTTACTCTTTAAGGCAGCAGCCCTACGAATTTGTCGAATTTATGTTCCGGAAGACTGCGCATCTGTTCGTGTATGCTGTCCTGGGAATATTGGTCTATGCGAGCTTGCGTTGCAGGAACGTGCATTGGGCCAAATGTGCAATGATCTCATTGATCGTCGTTGCAGCCATTGCAGGCACGGATGAGTACATACAGCAGTTTTCCAAGGATCGAACTTCATCTGTTCGCGATGTTGGAGTGGATCTTCTTGGGGGCGCAGCCGGCATTTTGATCTGGGTGGGGGGCAGGTCCCTTTTTAGGAAAAAGCGGCAATAGGCTTCGATCGTTTGTCCTGAAGCAACGATGATTTCCCAGGAAATGCGCACAATGTTCCTTCTACTTGTCCTTCATTCATCATAAGTATGAATGAAGTAGATAAGGGGGAGCCTGCATGCTGCGAAAAAGAAACCGGATGATGCTGCTTCAGAAGATCGGTTTTATTGCCGTTGTAGTCGTGTTGATCTGGCTGATCGGCCGAACGCTTCCAGCTCTTTTCAAGGCAGCTGCACCGGAAGAGGCAGCAGCTCTCGTTCAACAATTTTATGAATATGAACAGGCTGGGGATTTCGGCAGCTCGTGGGAGCTGTTTCATCCGTTGATGAAGGAGCGTTTCTCCAAAAGCGCTTACTTGCAATCCAGAGCGCACATCTTTATGCAGCATTTTGGAGTGGAAACCTTCGATTTGGAGGTGGGGAAGCCTGAACGCCAGTTTGACGTTGTCATTGTCGGCGGAGCCGAACCTTTCGATGAAGCTTATCGGGTGAAGGTTACTATGAAGTATGAAGGGACTTTTGGCCAGTTCAGCATTGACCAGAATTGTTATGCAGTGAAAGACGGAGATGAGTGGACGATGCTTTGGTATTATCCGCAAAAAGAGGCTGAAGGTGAGGGGAACGGATAATCGCTTGTTGTAAGGATGGATCATCTTCAAAAAAAGTAATTGATATGCATCTATATATTGCATCATAATGTAACATTTTTCTCTCCTGAAAGCTCCATAAATGCGAGACTTTGGTCGCATTTATGGAGCTTTTTTTGTGTTTTATTTGCCTTTTATGCCTGCAAGCCCTTGACAATAGTTCGTATGTCCAGTAAATTACGACTTAGATACAAAATGTATCAAATTTCTGCGCCTAACGACAAAAAACTGGGACGTTCATAAGCTCATGCGAGGGGAAGGAATTTCATTGATCGAATCGAGCCGCTTTTACTGTGTCAGCTGTGGGATCATTGTGTCGGTTGCTGGAGGCTTCGTCGAAATGAAAGAAAAAGGCTGCAGGAGGGATCAGGTTTTTCGCACCGGCTTCTACCGAAGTGAAATGCCGCTTGGATGCTGCGAAACCTGCTTGAATCACGGGAAAAGTCAAGGGATCAACCAATTCTCAGGACAATATGACAAAAATTATGATACACTGGATTCATATGAAAAGCGGGCTTGAGAGACCAAGCCCGTGAAATAGGGAGGTATGACATGCAGCAGGAGCCGGTAGTGCGCATACAGGGCGTCAGCAAAATCATCTCTTCCCGAACGTTGGTGAGCGACCTGACCTTGGATATTCCTCCAGGCCAGGTTTTTGGCTTTTTGGGCCCCAATGGTGCGGGGAAGACAACGACCATTCGCATGATGGTTGGATTGATGTCCATTAGCAAGGGAGATATTTTCATCTCCGGGCATAGCGTTAAGGATGAATTCGAGAAGGCTGTGGCCAACGTGGGAGCCATTGTGGAAAATCCGGAAATGTACAAGTTTCTGAGCGGATATCAGAACTTGGTGCATTTTGCGCGAATGTCCCCGGGAGTTACGAAAGAAAGAATTGATGAAGCCGTTGCGCGTGTAGGGCTCACTGCCCGCATCCACGACCGCGTCAAAACGTACTCCTTGGGCATGCGTCAGCGTCTTGGGGTTGCACAGGCCATCCTGCATAGACCCAAGCTGCTCATTCTGGACGAGCCGACCAACGGACTGGATCCGCAGGGAATTCGCGAATTAAGGGATTATTTGCGGCAGCTCAGCCGTGAAGAGGGTACGACCGTCTTTGTTTCCAGCCATTTGCTGTCCGAAATGGAGCTGATGTGTGACACGGTAGCCATTATTCAGAATGGCAAATTGGTCGACGTAAGAAACCTCAGAACAGAAGCGGAAGCCGACGCCATGGCGGAGATTGCGTTCGAGGTCGATGATGTGCAGCGGGCCGTCATGCTGGTGGACGGAGCTGTCGTTCAAGGACAGGCGCTCGTTGTCCGTCTGACACGGGAGCAGATCCCGGCCCTGAATGCGAAATTGGTCGGGGAAGGCATTCACGTTTACGGCATTCGTCATGTGGCGGCAACGCTTGAGGATCAATTTTTGCAAGTAACCGGAGGTGGGGGCATTGGGTAACTTCGGGAATCTGGTGATGAACGAAAACATGAAAATCTATCGCCGTGCCCGCACATGGATCATGCTGTCCATTCTGGCGGTATTGGCATTGTTCATGCCCGTCCTGTTCAAGGAAGGCATCGGCGCAGAGAACATGTCTGCCTTGGAAGCGGCGTTGACGACCGTTCAGTTGTTGTTTTTCCTGAATACGATCTTCTCGGTTGTGATCGCCGCGGAGACGGTTGCCGGTGAATTTACGTGGGGCACGATCAAACTGCTGCTCATTCGTCCATGGTCGCGAAGCAAGATTCTGGCATCCAAATACGTTAGCGTGATCGCGTTCAGCGTGCTCAGCACATTGATCCTGATTTTGCTGACGCTGGGCATGTCGTTCATTCTCTTTGGCGGCGGAGGTAATGTGACAGCGGGGGATGCTTGGGCGATGTGGGGATATCAATATGTGGACCTGTTCATTACTCTGGCCATCGCTTTCATGGTTTCTTCGGTATTCCGTTCCGGCGCGCTTGCGATCGGGCTATCGCTATTCATTATGTTCACGCAGGGCATTTTCTCGCTGATCTTTAGCCCGGAGCGTTACGGCTGGGCCAAGTACATTCTGTTCAACAATATGGACCTTAGCAGATACATGACGGATTCCTCGGAACTGAGCTTGTTTGGCGGCGGATCTTCAGGCATGACGCTCGGATTTTCCGTAACGGTCCTGGCTGTATATTACATCGTATTCATGGTTATATCGTGGGTCGTATTCACAAGAAGAGATGTGGCAGGCACATAAGCCTGCCTCTTTTTTTTTGCCTTTTTTTGCGATTTTGCCGACGGAAGCGGAACGCCTGCTATGTGGCATGGCCCGGATTTTGGGGTACATAGGTAGTACGCGTACATAAAAAAAGCGGATGACCGCCGATGGCCTCTCGGCGGGCAGCATATGGAGGGAGTGAACCCGTTGATCAATCACAAATTTTATCGGATTTGCTCGGCAATCCTGCTGCTGCTGCTCATCGTATATTTGGGGGATAAAGTAAGCTTCATCTTTCGTCCCCTGACGTCACTGCTGCACATCGTGATCGTACCGCTGCTCGTAGCGGGTTTTTTCTATTATTTGCTCCGTCCGCTGGTGGATTTCATGGAAAATCACAATATCAAGCGTTCCATCGCGGTGCTGCTCATTTATACCGCCATCGCCCTCGTATTGGGTGGTTTCAGCGTGCTCGTTTGGCCTTCGCTGAGGGAGCAGCTTTGGAATTTCGTTGAAGATACGCCTTCGCTGGTAACCTCGCTAAGCAACCAATTGGGGGAACTGAAGAACAACCGTTTCTTGTCCGCATACCTTCCCGACGACGGCGAAATATTGGCTAAAATTTCGGATTACCTCAGCGAGGGAATCACGCAAGTGTCTGATTACGTCTCGGGGTTGTTTACGGTAGTATCCAACGTGGTCATCGTGCTCGCGACGTTTCCGATCATGCTGTATTACATGTTGAAGGAAGGCAGCAAATTCGGGACGAACCTGACGATGCTGCTGCCAAGGGCCTATCGCAAGGACGGGGAAGAGGCCATTCATGAAATTGACGAGGCGCTGAGCGGTTATATCGTGGGCCGCGTTATCGTCAACGTGGCGTTAGGCATTCTGATGTACATCGGGTTTGTCATCATCGGCCTGCCCTATGCGCTGCTGTTGACCGTAGTATCCGTTATCCTGAACTTCATCCCGTATGTTGGGGCGCTGCTTGCAGCGGTGCCCGTTGTGATCGTAGGGTTCATCGAATCGCCTTCGATGGCGATCTGGTCGCTCGTGATCATCGTGGTCGCCCAGCAAATCCAGGATAATCTTATCTCGCCTTATGTCTATGGGAAACAGTTGGATATTCACCCGCTTACAACGGTCATTCTGTTACTGGTAGGCGCCGATCTGTGGAACATTCTGGGCATGATCATCATTATCCCGCTCTACATGATCCTCAAGATCATACTCAGGAAGCTGCAGCAGCGGGTGGTGGAAGAACGGGCGGAGCATCCCAGCTGAGGAAAGAAAGGCACAGCAAAAGAGCAATCCCTCAAGGGACTGCTCTTTTGCTTGCCCTGCAAGGGCATGGCGCGGATTATGCTTCCGCGTGTTCATCGTTGGTATATCCGGGAAGCGTGATCGCTTCTTTCGGAACAACCGCAACTTTATAGAAGCGATTTTTATCCTTTTCCAGCAGGACAAAGGTCAAATTCTCGAATTCGTATTCTTCCTGCTCGTCCATTTCCGGGCGATGACTGTAAAGCCAGCCGCCGATCGTGTCCCATTCATCGGCATCCAGGTTCGACATGAACATGTCATTGACCTTGGACAAGGACACCTTGCCGTCCAGGATCACATAGTTCTCGTTAATGATCTGAATATCCTCGACTTCATCCGCATCGAATTCGTCACGGATCTCGCCGACGATCTGTTCAAGCACGTCCTCAATCGTTACGATCCCCGAGGTGCCGCCATATTCGTCGACCAGGACGGCGATGTGCACGCCGTCTTTTTGCATTTTTTTCAACAGGTCCTTGACCGGTGTTGTTTCATGCACGGCCGACACGGGCTGAATCAGGGAAGACAGATCAACGGGGGCATCGTTGCCATACAATTCCAGGAAAAATTGCTTCGTATTGATGATCCCGATGATATCGTCCTTGCTCTCGTTCACGACGGGAAAACGTGTATATTGTTCCTGGCGAATGATATCCAGGTTTTCTTCGTTTGTTTTATTCAAATAAAGGCAGACCATGTCTGTTCGGGGTACCATGATTTCTTTGGCCAGCATTTCATCAAAAGCGAAGATCCGGCTGACATAACCAAACTCGCTTTGATTGATTTTGCCGCTTTCGAAGCTTTCGTTAATAATAATCTGCAATTCTTCCTCCGAGTGTGCTTCTTCATGCTCGGAAGCGGGTTTGATGCCGAATAGCTTGACCAGTTGATTCGCGGAGCCGTTCAACAGCCAGATAAAAGGATACATAATTCGGTTGAACCAGATGATAGGTCCCGAAGTCAGCAGCGCAACGGTTTCGGCTTTGCGGATGGCAATCGTTTTAGGAGCAAGCTCGCCTACCACGACATGCAGGTAAGTGATCGTTACGAACGCAATCACGAACGACAGAAATCCTGCAATGGCTTCAGGGATGCGCATCGCTTCGAACAATGGATGAAGGAGGCTTTCTACCGTCGGCTCACCCAGCCAACCGAGTCCCAGCGACGTAATCGTAATGCCGAGCTGGCACGCGGACAAGTAACCGTCCAGGTTGGCAACAGCCTGTTTGACGGCCATGGCTCGTTTGTTTCCTTCCGCAATCATTTGGTCGATCCGGCTTGAGCGGACGCGAACCAATGCAAATTCCACTGCGACGAAAAATGCCGAAAACCCTATCAAAATCGCAACCAATACTAAATTTAACGCATACCTCTCACTGTCCATTCACTACTCTTCTCCTTTGAAGTAATAAGTTTTAACGAATATTATATCGAATTGCGAGGCAAAAGACCACTTTTTGGGTCACATTTATATGTATGGGACAACACAGTCATAACAGACATCACGGCGTTTCCATTCCAGGGTGATGGTGCTGCGGGCGGTTTGGACCGCGGTTTTCTTGTCCAAAATGCTGTTATGGGTAAAACCGTTATGGGGTAACCATGATTACCTCGGGGAAATGTTGTCAAAGCTAGGGGAATTGAACGTTGGGCAGGCAGGATGCTCGTCGCCGAGGGGGAGGTTATATGTTCTGGTTGGTCATTATTTTACTCATATTCATATTTCAAGCTGCAACGATCTTGCTGCTGGAGTTTCGTAATCCGGCCAAGGCGGTCGCCTGGTTGTTCATTTTGTTTTGCGTGCCCTTGATCGGATTCATCGTGTACTATTTCGTGGCCCAGGATTACAGAAAACGCAAAAAACTGCGCAGGGGCGGCTCGCGCATTTTTCGGGCAATCCGGGGAAGGTTATGGACCCAGGCTGCCATCGTTGAAAGGATCGGCCAGATGCCTGAGGGCCGGTTTCAGAACCAGCAGCGGTTGTTCAATTTGTTGACCCGGCTCTCGGAAAGTCCGATTACCGGCTGCAACCGGAGCCGGGTGTTGACCAATGGGCAAGAGACGTATGCTGCCATGCTCAGCGAGATGGAAAAAGCGCGGCATCACTTGCACGTGGAGTTTTATATTTTTCGGGATGACGTCATCGGGGCCCAATTCCAGAACGTCATGATCCGCAAGGCTCGCGAAGGCGTGAAGGTGCGGTTCATCTGCGACGGACTCGGAAGCCATGCCCTTAGGCGGGACTTTTCCGAAAAGCTGCGGCAAGCCGGGGTTGAATTTCACTTCTTCCTCCCGCCGATGATCGCCACAATCGATCGGAGCATCAACTATCGTAACCACAGGAAAATCGTCATCGTGGATGGCAAGGTGGGGTTCGTGGGCGGGATCAACGTGGGTGACGACTATTTAGGCCAGTATCCGAAAATGGGACATTGGCGGGACACGCACGTCCAGCTTGAAGGGGACGCCGTCTATTTTTTGCAGAATACGTTTTTGAATGACTGGAAGCTGGCCTCCGGCGAACAAATTGCCGAACCCGGGTTATCCGAGCTGTTCCCGCTGCATGATTGCCAAGGGACGGAGCGCGTTCAAATATTGAGCAGCGGCCCGGACCAGAATTGGGATGCCATTCAGGAGATGTGTTTTAGCGCCATGTCGGTGGCATGCGACCGCATTTACCTCACAACCCCCTATTTTATTCCTGACCCTGCGCTATTCGAGGCCCTTAAAACGGCCGCCGTCAGCGGGGTGGATGTGCGCATTCTCATTCCTTACCAATCGGATTCCTTGCTGGTTCACCTGGCCTCGCTTTCCTACGTGGAGGAACTGCTTCTTGCCGGGGTACGGTTTTTCCAATACCGCAAAGGATTCGTGCATGCCAAAGTAATGATCGTGGACGATTTGCTGGCTACCGTCGGCACGGCCAATATCGACATGCGCAGTTTTTTTTGCAACTTTGAACTGATGGCGGTGTTGTTCGATGCGGAGCCGATAAACCGGTTATTGGAGGATTTTAAGCAGGATCTAAGCGAAAGCAGTGAAATCGAGATCAAGGCCTTTGTACGGCGTTCGTGGCGACAAAAAGGGATGGAAATGCTGTCTCGGATGCTTTCTCCGCTGCTTTAGCCGTTTTAGACCTGATTTCACGAGATAAATTCACTTTTTGTGAATTTATCTCTTTTTTTCTAACTATTTTGCTCAAATTTGATCTTTTATGATATAATAGTGATAACAAATGATGTCTTGGCGAAGGAGGGGGAGTCTGAATGATAGCAGGCTCCCTTTTGCTCTTTTTTGGCAATTGCCATCGGAATTAAGACATTTTGAATCCATTTCATATAGCTTTTAGTTGCTCTTCAGGGTGCGTATAAAGTCCAACCCATTTGTTGTTTTATATGTAGACCCCCCGTGCAGTAGTTAAATGATTTATGAAATGGATTCACATACTGACCAAATGGGGGGGAAAGCATGTCCAATGTAACAGTTAAAGAAATTACATCCAAGCCGGACCGCAGCGTGAAAGGCTCTGTGTTCACATTGAAGCTTCTGCAGCGGATTGTCATGATTCTCATTGGTGCGGTGCTAATGGCCGTCGCACTGGAAGTGTTCCTGGTGCCCAATGGCGTTATTGATGGAGGGGTTACGGGCATTTCCATCATGGTGTCGGAACTGACCGGCTTGCCACTCGGGATTTTCTTGACACTGCTTAACTTGCCGTTCCTGTTACTCGGATACAGACAAATCGGCAAAACGTTTGCCTTGTCCACGCTGCTGGGGATCGTGGCCATGTCAATCAGTACCACGTTATTGCACCATGTTCCCGCATTGACTCCGGGCGAGCCTTTGCTTGGCGCCGTATTCGGCGGACTGATTCTTGGCGCCGGCGTCGGCCTGGTCATTCGTTCCGGCGGATCGCTGGACGGAACCGAGATCGTGGCCATTCTGCTCAGCGAGAAAACCCCGCTGTCCGTCGGACAGATCGTGCTGTTCATCAACATCTTTATTTTTGCGGCTGCAGGCTTCGTGTTTGGCTGGCCGAATGCGCTGTACTCCATGATCGCCTACTATATCGCAATGAAGCTGATCGATATCGTGAACGAAGGGTTGGAGCAATCCAAATCGGTTTGGATCATTAGTGAAAAATATCGCGAAATCGGTTCGGCCCTTACCGACCGCCTTGGTCGCGGAGTTACGTTCCTTGATGGAGAGGGCGGTTTTAGCGGCGATGAGAAGAAAATCATTTTTGTCGTCATCACCCGTCTGGAGGAAGCAAAGATGAAATCCATCGTTGAGGATTGGGATCCGCATGCGTTCGTAGCCATCGGCAACATTCATGACGTAAAGGGCGGACGCTTCAAGAAAAAGGGAATTCATTAGCGGTTATGTCCGCGTACATCGATAAAATAGCCGATATCTGCCCACATGCAGGTATCGGCTATTTGGATTGGAGGTGCTTCAGTATCAGTTCTACCGGCTGAGGATCGATTGCGGCGATCAGATCGCCGGTCTTCTGCAGGCGTTCCAGAATATTGAGCAAATGAAAAGCTTTGACGGACACGTTACTGCGAACCTCATCCCAGGTCAATGGCGTGGACACGGTCCCTTCGGGCTTGGAACGGGGCGTATATGGGGCTGCCAGCGTTTTTCCGCCATAATGCTGCAGGTAATCGAAATAAATCCGATCTCCGCGATCCTTTTTGAGTCGCTCCAGCGTGAATAGGTCGGGATGCTTCTGGGTGACGTATTTCCCGACGAAGTGGCCGATCATCCGAAGCTGATCAAACGTCACTCCTTTCCGAATGGGCACGATGATCTGTACCCCTGTGGCACCGGACGTTTTGGCCACAGATTGCAGTCCGAGAGAGGAGAGGGTTTCGCCAACGATCAAGGCAGCCTCCATGATGCGAGGTTCTTCCTCCAGCGAAGGGTCCAGGTCGATCATCCATTCGCACGGGAGCGTGCTGCCTACGGCATGTAATGAGGGGTGAAACTCCAATGCCGCGAGATTGCCAAGCCATAGCAGTTCGGGCAAACCGTTCATGACGACGTAACGGATGCCATCGTGCATTTCGGTATGCACAAACTCGGGCACCGGTTCGGGCACGTTTTTTTGATAAAAAAATTCACCGCCCGCACCGTGCGGATAACGAATGGTTGTAAGCAGGCGCTGTTTGGTATAGGGGAGCAGGAACGGGGCGAGGCCGGCCAGTTTTTGCAGGTACATCGCTTTGGTGATCCCCACTTCGGGCCACAAGGGTTTGTCGGGATTGGTAATGGTCAGTTCGACGCCTTCTACCGTAATTGTCCCTTTTATGGGTGAAGCCATATTCGTACCTCCTCAAAAGTCATGGGCGATTTGTCGATCCGTGCCATCTGCGGCCACTTACGTTTGGAGTTGATCCGCAGAGCATTCTTCCCGGGTGACCTCGGCGAATGCCTGGATGCTGGGATGTCTTAGCGTCCGATGGTGGGTCAGCTCCATATACTGCACCCTGACGCCAATCTGCGGCTGGATCCAGGTTGTTTCGGCGCTTCGTTCGGGTCTGTTGCTGAAGGGTCGTTCCTCCCTGACGAGCGGCGCCACTTGTCGGGTCAGATCGCGCCATGCTTCGGCATTCAACCTGCCGGTGCCGACATGACCGATATAGACGAAATGAGGGCCGTCATACACTCCGACGGCGACGGCATTGACGATGCCGTCCCTGTACGTAACCCCGCCGATCATGGCGTACAGGTCATGCATGATTTTTACTTTTTGCCAACGCGCGTCCTTGCCCTGTATGCCGTATGTGCTGCGCAGATCCTTACAAACGATGCCTTCCATCCGGTGTTTGCGCATGACGGCAAGCAGCGTGTCCGGATCGTCCGTATTCGCGACTTCCTGCACATGGGGGGAAGGGATCAGAACGTCGTGAAGCAATCGCTGCCGATCCGCGAGCGGCTGGTCGGTTACCCACCGTCCGTTGCAATACAAAATATCGAATACCATGTACGCGATCGGAAGCTGATGAACCATTTGGGAGATGACGTCCGGTTTGCTCATGCGATCGCGCCGCAATACGTGATAGAAGGAAGGAGTACCGTTTTCCGGATCAAGGGAAATCACTTCTCCGTCCAGAATATAGGTTTGTGCCGAACAAAGATTGCGCTTGACGGTCAATTCCGGATATTGCAGCGTTCGCTCATGCCTTCGACGGTTAAACAATTTCAAAGCTTCCCCATCCTCATAGGCCAGCATACGGACGCCATCCCATTTGATCTGGGCGATCCAGTCGGGGCCGGTCGGGAGCTGCTCCTTCAATACGGGTTCAAATGGTATGATCGGGGGTAACATGGGGTGAGCCTCCTTTCGGCACGGGCTGCCTTGCAAAAGATGCTTGAGCATTCGTTGCAGATATCAGCTTTTTCGCAAGCGTCTCCTAAACTGGTGAATCAGAAGCAGCAGCACAGGCAAAACAATGCCGCAGGTGATATCCCAATCGATCCAATACGGGATAATGTCTTTAAGATAGAACTCTTCGTCGGGAGCAACCAGGATGGACATGGAGACTGTCATTAAGGCTCCCGGCAAAATGAGTGGGCGATGGCTGGATATTCGAAACAGGGAAGACAGCCCCATAAGAAATCCATATAGGAACAGTATGCCCTTGAAAAATACGGCGATCATCCAGACAGAGGCGATGAATGCCTCGATTCGTTGCAGGAAGTTGCCGATGTTTATTTTGCGCGACAGATTGTAGGCGGGAAACCATTGATGCTCCGTCATAAAGGAACCCAAGACAAGCAAGCACATGGTCAACGTAAGAGTGAGCCACAATCCGCCAAAGATGCCGGCCAGAAGAACATCCTTTTTCAAATTCGCTCCCTGGTTGGCATAGGGGAACACCATCATGAAAATGCATAGCTGGCAGTAGGGGTAGGTCAATACGGCAAAGATTCCTTTCAAAGGGTCAAGCAAGCCATGAGCTAGGATTGGCGTAATATTGTTCAGATGGGCTTGAGGCAGTATACATACCGTCAAAATAAGCAAAAACAGCAGGACCAGCGGCAAAAAAAGCTCTGCACCTCGTCCTATGCATTCAATGCCACAGATCAGACCCCATGCAAGCGCCCCGACAAAGAGCAGGTTTAAGGCAAAGAGCGGAGATTGGCGCATGATATTCGTAGTCATGAAATCGCCAAGTTCCCGCACAAAGGTGGAAGCGCCGATCAGGAAATAGAACAAATAAAAGCAGCTGACAACGGCGCCGAACCATGGACCAAGCTTTTGCAGCGCATGCTGTATCAGATTCAATTGCGGCTGCGTTGCATGGAGCAGCAGCATGATGGCGAGAATGCCGGTGCCACCTGCGACCCCGAGCAAGGCGGATAACCACGCATCTTCGTGCGCATACGACGTGATCATGGACGGAAACAAGAGAATTTGTTCTCCGATCGTGCACATGAATAGCAATGCAGCAAGCTGTCTTACCGTCAAACGCCCATTTTCAAGCATACGGCTTCTCCTTTGCGGGTATATCCGGTTATTCCTATATTCTTTGCCAAAGAGACCAATATTATGAGGCCAAGTTCATTTGACCGATGAAGAACGCTGCATGGCCGCGCTAAAAGGCCCGAACAGGATCTGCTCTTCAAATAGGAAGAGGCAATCCCGTTCGGGCCGTTATAGGTGTATGCGCTAGAGTCGAGGGCGGAGCCGAGTTGGCGGGCAATCATTTCAGTTTGCTGCTGTCAGGCGAATGCGAATGTTTTGCGGATCGACGGTCCACCAGATCGCCCCGTCCTGTTCCACAGAGGCCCCTTCCTGACGAAGATGCTGCACGGCCGCATCAAGCTCGGCCTTTCTGTCGTAAACGATCGTGAAGTAGTCGATGCCTGTTCCGTTTATCGGCGTGACGGGCGCTCCGACGCCCGCCCACGTGTTCAACCCAAGGTGATGATGGTATCCTCCTGCCGATACGAACAGTGCCGAGCCGCCGAAACCACTCGTAATATCGAACCCGAGCAATCCGATATAGAAAATGCCGGAATCCTGCAGGCTCCGCACGTGAAAATGCACGTGGCCGATCACTGTGCCCGCCGGAAGGCCCTTCCAAGGGAGATTTTCGGAAATGGCGAACAGGCCTTCCACGTCAACGGGGTCGGTTGCCATAATGTAGTTGTTTTTCTCATCCCGTTGCCACGTATCGCGAGGACGATCCGCGTAGATTTCAATCCCGTTGTTGTCCGGGTCGGAGATGTAAAGCGCTTCGCTGACCAGATGATCCCCTTGTCCGATCTCGATGCCATGGGCAGCAAGGTTGCGCAGAGCGAGACCGAGCGATTGACGGTCAGGCAGCAAAATGGCGAAATGATACAAGCCGGCAGAAGACCTCGGGCGGGTGATGCTTACGTCGGCAGGCTGCTCCAGCCGCAGCAGCGAGGTTTGGCCGTCAGCGGTCAATGTGGCGACACGGTCGTTCCGTTCCAGCAGCTTCAGCCCGACCACTTCGGTGTAAAACCGGATCGAACGGTCGAGATCGCTGATTCTGATGCTGACCTCGCCGAGTCGTGTCGATGCGGGAATTTGATAATCGGTTGTCATTGGGATACCTCCTCGGAATATAAATGATGCTTCATCAGCATTCATATGATTATGGATCAAAGTACGGTTGTTGAAGGATGATGGATCGATGTTTATTCAGGGCGGATCTGCGAAGAAAGGCCTTGCGAATCCATTTTGCTGTAAATTGATAAATAAGTTACTTTTCATAAGTTAATATAAAATATAAATAAACTTTCGTCAATCCATATCTGATCCTAGCCATCCGGCAAATACGACGAACGAAAAAAAGCCGGCTCAATATGGCCGGATTGGCGAAAATGGACGAGATGCAAGTTAGGATATGGAAGGGCAGGGTGTGACGAGTCATGTTTTCGGTTTGGCTGCGCTTTTTTTGCGTTTGCCGGCAGCGGGCGTTGCCGCAGGTTCTTCGTTTCCGACGGCCGCTTGCGCAGCGGTTTTCTTTGGCGCCCGTTTCTTTGGTTTGGCTGTCGCGGTACCGGGATCGGCCGGGATCGGTTTGACGGCTTCGATGCTTGCCTGCAAAGCGGCCATCAAATCCATGACGTTGGCTTCCGGTTTGGCCGGAGCGATTTTGATTTCTTCGCCCGCAACCTTGTGATTGATCAGCTCCACCAGTTTATTGCGGTAGTCGTCCGTGTACTTTTCAGGCTCAAACGGGGTTGAAAGCTGTTCGATCAACAGTTTGGCCATCGTCAGTTCCTTCTCGTTGACATTCTGGTTCTCGGGCAGGCCCGGCACCTGGGAAACCGGGCGAATTTCATCCGGATAGAAGATGGTTTCCATGGAGAGGCAGTCCTCAAGCACGCGAATGGCCGCCAGGCTGCTCTTGGAGCGGATGGAAACCTTTGCAATGCCGATCTTGCCTGTGTCGTGCATGGCTTTCATCAAAAGCTGATAGGCATTGCCTCCAGCCTGATCGGGGGAAAGATAGTATGTTTTTTGAAAATAAATCGGATCGATTTCGGTGAGGTCTACGAAATCGATGATCGTGATCGTTCTGTTCGAGGCGTCATTCAAGGCCTCCAGCTCCTCTTTTTCGAACAGCACGAATTTTCCCTTTTCATATTCATAACCTTTGGTGATGTCCTCCCACTGGACTTCGACTTCACAGGATGGACATTTGCGGACATAAGCGAGCGGACTTCCGCAGACTTTATGAATGTAACGCATGGAGATGTCTTTGTCCTCGGTGGCCGAGAACATTTTGACAGGCACGTGCACGAGCCCGAAGCTGATGGCCCCTTTCCAGACGGTATGCATGGGACAGCCCCTTTCCGATAGAAACTTTTAATAGCAGTATGGGCATGTAAGGGCTTGATCATCCCTGCGGCGACGATTTTTGTATGCTTGGGCTGCATTCGGGGATGATAAGTGTGCATGCCGTAAGCTGTGCCTATGAAGACAAGGGAGGTGTCCTATGAATCAACGACGGGATGATGAACGTGCGCATAAATACGCCTTTACCCCGTACCCGCTAGTAACTACAGATAGCGTTGCAGGAACCCAAGTGAACTGGGAGGCAGTGACGTCCACGGACGAACCGCTTGATCGCGAGTCCTACATGCTGGACATAGACCGGATGGTGAACGAAGGACTGGGCGGCGGCCAAGTTACGGAAGACAACGGTTATATCGGAGATAGCACGACGGACAGCATGACACCCGAACCCCATGATGTGGAAGGAGAGTACGATCCATTATGATGGATGCCAAACGAGCAAAAGCCATCTTCGACTCCAAAGATACCATTGCCGTTAGTTTGGATGGCGAGCCGGTCTGGATCGAACATGTGGATGAAGCGAACGGCATGGCGACCGTGCAGGTCGGCAGCGATCCGCTGAATACGCACACCGTTTCGGTTGATCGGTTGAAAGAGTAGACATCGGGCGACACATAAGCATACAATGATTTCAAGGGCCGGTGCCGTCAAGCACCGGTTCTTTGGCTTGGTCGACCCTTCGGTGTTGCGGGGGAAGAAGGGGACCGATATAATAGTCTTCAAAGTGAACTCGGGCGGCTTGGACCGCCAAAGGTGGGGCGTATATTGAATCTGAAGCATGAGCAGTGGGTGTTCGAATCCCATGGCATTGCCGATACCGAAGCGCTCGCGTCCGCAATTGCAGGACAGGCAACCGCCGGAATGGTGATTGCGCTGGACGGCGACCTGGGCGCGGGCAAAACGGCGTTTTCGCAAAAATTCGCATGGCATCTCGGCGTGCAGGACGTGGTGAACAGTCCCACGTTTACGTTGATCAAGGAATACGAGGGCCGATTGCCCCTGTATCATATGGACGTGTACCGGATATCGCTGGAGGAAGCGGACGAGCTTGGACTGGGCGAGTATTTCTACGGAAATGGCGTAAGCCTGGTGGAGTGGGCGAGCATCATTCCCGAACTGCTGCCGGAAGCGCACTTGCATATCCAGATCGAGACGACAGGTCCGGAAGACCGCAAAATTACGCTCGATGGATACGGCGAAACCTACGCTGCCCTGTGCAGGCAGTTCAGAGAGAATGGAGTGTTCAGTTAATATGGAACAATTGCAGCAAAAAGGAGGGCGGCGGTTTCTGGCTCTCGATACGTCCACCGCAATGATGGCGGCTTCCGTCATGGAAGAGGAAGCGCTGCTGGAGGAGCGAAACGAACGGGCAGACCGCAACCATTCGGTGCATGTGGTGCCGGTGATGGAAGAGCTGCTGCAGGCCAGCGGCACCCGAACGGGCGAGCTGGACGGCATTGCCGTAGGCATCGGTCCAGGCTCGTACACGGGCATCCGCATTGCGGTGACCGCGGCCAAGACGCTTGCCTGGGCTTGGGACATCCCCGTTGCCGGGGTGTCCAGCCTTCAGGCGATCGCTTGGGGCGGCTGGCACGCAGGCCTCGCCGCCAAGGCGGAAGCTGCGGCCGAGGATGCCGCAGCGGCAGGGCTTGGCGGAACGCCATCCGCGGACCAGGACGGCACAGGTGCCGCCCCTGTCCACTGGATCGTTCCGCTCGTGGATGCGCGGCGCGGCCAGGCCTACACCGCGCTGTTCGCCGGCGCCGGAAGCGCTGCGCCCCGGCGGCTGGAGCAGGATGCCATCCGCAAGATGGACGGATGGCTGGAAACGCTCGCCGCCCGCATCGCGGAGGCGGCGCCCGAGGAGCGGCCCGTCGCCGTCTGGTTCGTCGGCGAGACGGGGCCGCATGCAGAGGCAGCGGCGGGGCTTCGCTGCCCGGCCGGGACGGCGATCCAGCTCGTGCCTTATGAGCTGGAGGGCCGTTGGATCGGGCGCCTCGGCGCTGCCGCGCTGCTTGCAGGCCAGCATGACGACGTGCATGCGCTGGTGCCGAACTACACCCAGCTGGCAGAGGCGGAAGCCAACCTGCTGCGCAAAGGTTGAAGGAGGGCTTGCGAATGGACAGGCTGGAGGGGCAGCAACCGGATGAAGGGCTGCAGTTCAGGCTGATGACCATGGACGACATTCCGGGCGTAATGGTCATCGAGCACGAAGCGTTCACCTTGCCGTGGACGGAAGAAGCATTCCGCAATGAATTGACGCATAACCAATTTGCCAAATATATGATCATGGAATATGAAGGCGCTCCGATCGGATACGCCGGCATGTGGACGATTATGGATGAGGCTCATATTACCAACATTGCCGTCCGCAAGGCATACCGGGGACGCGGGCTGGGAGAACGGCTGCTGGACGAACTGATGAGAACGGCCGCATATCTCGGCATGGAGCGAATCACGCTGGAAGTCAGGGTTTCGAACCATGTTGCCCAGAACCTGTATGCCAAAAAAGGATTTGAATCCGCAGGTCTTCGCAAAGGATATTATTCCGACAACCAGGAGGATGCGATGATCATGTGGGCCAATCTGCCGCCCGTGGACCGCGATGAAGAGGAAGGAAGCGTAACGGATTAATGAGCGAACACAATGAAAGTCAACTCTCGGCCCCGGCCTACATTCTTGCGGTCGAGACAAGCTGCGACGAAACGTCCGTAGCGGTGGTCAAGGATGGATGTGAAGTGTTGTCCAACCTGATCTCGAGCCAGATCGAAACCCATAAGGCATTTGGCGGCGTGGTGCCTGAGGTCGCTTCCCGCAAACATGTGGAAGTCATTACGCTGATGATGCAGGAAGCGATTGAGAAATCAGGCATCCGTCCACAGGATTTGAGCGCGATTGCGGTTACGCAGGGTCCGGGTCTCGTAGGCGCTTTGCTGGTGGGCATCATTGCGGCGAAAACGCTGGCGATGGCTCTGGGCAAACCGCTGATCGGCACGCATCACATCGCCGGGCACATCTACGCCAACCGGCTGACGCAGGAGCTGCAATACCCGGCCATGGCTTTGGTGGTATCCGGCGGTCATACCGAACTGGTGCATCTGGAATCCGAAGGCAGCTTCAAACTGATCGGGCGCACGCGTGACGACGCGGTAGGGGAGGCCTATGACAAAGTGGCCCGTGCACTGGGTTGTCCCTATCCCGGCGGACCGCATGTGGACCGGATGGCCCATGAGGCGCATGAAGCCGTGCCGCTGCCGCGGGTTTGGCTGGAAGCCGACTCGTACGACTTCAGCCTGAGCGGGCTGAAATCGGCCGTGCTTAATGCGCTCAACCAGGCCAAAATGCGAGGCGAGACGCTGGAGCCTGCCGCAGTGGCGCGAGGGTTCCAGGAGGCCGTCGTTGAGGTGCTGGTAGAAAAAGCGGTGCGGGCCGTGCGCCAGTACGGTTCCCGTCAATTGCTGCTGTGCGGCGGCGTGGCTGCCAACCGTGGTTTGCGTACTGCGCTGCAGGAGCGCTGTGCCAAGGAGGGCCTTCAGCTCCTTATTCCGCCGATGGAATATTGCACGGATAATGCGGCGATGATCGGAGCTGCAGCTTATCTGAAATTCAAACGCGGAGAGGACATGAACTACGATGCCAAGGCCGATCCGGGCCTTTCGTTGGAGGCATGGTCGGTCCGCGCCGTTTAAGCTTTTTTGGACTTTGCGGGTTGACACCTGCTTGCAAAGCATGTATATTAAAACCAAATTTAAACAGGGAAACGCAATGAACAGGATCAGTAGGGATATTCCGGGATCAAGAGAACTGCGGGTTGGTGCAACGCAGTCGATGGAAGCCTGAAGCTCGCCTGGAAGCGGAATGATGGAAGTCGGGAAGTGTGTGCAATGTGTGATGTTGCTCGCTTGTCCAGTACATCGTTACGGGTTGCCTCCGTGATGGGGCCGTTGTTGAAGGTTCATGCCGAATGCAATGATATTCTGGTACATGAACGCTTTAGCAGCACTGAGGTGGATTTTCGCAGTCTCGGCATAGTTATGGCGTGTGGACGCATACGCGGTAACGGGCTGATGGCACGGAAATCAACAAGAGTGGTACCGCGTATGGGTGAACAGCCTGTCGTCTCTTGAATGAGATGGCAGGCTTTTTTTGTTACTTATAACGATGCGAAAAATGCAATTCATGTGGAAACGAATAACGATAAAGGTAATGAACGGGAGCAGTAGGACGAGGGTGGTGTACAGAGAGCTGCGGGGTGGTGCAACGCAGTCGCCGAATCGTGCGAATCTCGCCCGGGAACAGAGCCGTGGAATCATGGAACAGGTTGCCTCCGAAACTGATCGGGCAGCAGAAACCATAGGGTACATGGCAACGGCTAACCCCCGTTACAGGGTGGTTTTCGGCCAGGCTAGCGCTTGGATTGGCAGCGGAGTTGCGCTGCTGCAAGGGCGGGCATGGCCGGGACGCGAGGTGGATGCTTCGGGGATTTCCTGAACATCAAACAAGAGTGGTACCGCGGAGGGAGAATAACCCGCCGTCTCTTCTAGAAGAGATGGCGGGTTATTTGTATTTGCTGCCGGCAGCAGGGGTGGGCGCAATTTAAGGAGTTGGAAGGTTAAGCCATGGCAGGATGGAAGGAATAATCGAAACGCAAGTCGACGTGCGTTTCGGCATAAAGGTAGTAGAGTGAATCGGCAATAAACGAACAGGCGCCGGGTCGCCGGGAACGGCACCGGTCAATTAACTATCGATGGAGGATGTGGACGATGACAACACCACAGCATAAACGGATGATCGAAATTTTTGATACAACGCTGCGCGACGGGGAACAGGCGCCGGGAGCGAGTCTCCAGCCTGAACAGAAGATTGAGCTGGCACACCAGCTGGCTGCACTCGGCATTGATGTCATTGAGCCTGGATTTCCGATTTCGAGTCCGGGCGAGTTCGCGGCGGTGCAGGCGATCTCCCGCCAATTGCAGCAGGTTGAAATTTGTGGATTTGCCCGCGCGGTGAAGCAGGACATTGATGCAGCCGTCAAAGCGACTGCAGATGCGGCTAAACGTCGGATTCACCTGTTCATTTCCTCTTCCGATATCCATATCGAGCATCAACTGTGCCGCCCGCGGAGCGAAGTGGTTGCAACGGCAAGGGAAATGGTCGCCTATGCCCGTCAATTCACGGACGTGGTAGAGTTCACGGCCATGGATGCCGCGCGCACCAAAATCGATGACCTGATCGAAATGGTCGAGGTTGCGATTGAAGCCGGGGCAAGCATTATTAACCTGCCAGATACTGTGGGATATGCGCTGCCACATGAGTACGGAGAGATGTTTCGCCGCGTGCGTGAAGGGGCCAGAGGCGGCGATCGGGTGCGATACAGTGCGCATTGTCACAACGATCTCGGACTGGCCGTAGCCAACAGCTTGGCAGCAATCGCCAACGGGGCCTCCCAGATCGAAGTGACGATTAACGGCGTGGGCGAGCGGACGGGCAATACGGCGCTTGAGGAACTGATTATGGCATTGGAAACGCGCGGCGACGCCATTGGGGCGACGACGAACATCAAACTGAACCAGCTTTATGAGACTTCGCGCCAGATCAGTCGTGCAATGCATTTTCCGATTGCTTACAACAAACCGGTCGTGGGACGGAACGCTTTTCAGCATGAGTCTGGCATTCATCAGGACGGCCTGCTGAAAAACCGCAATACGTATGAAATCATGGACCCGGAAGCGTTGGGCATTCCGCGCAGCATGATTATTCTTGGCAAGCACTCCGGGCGTCATGCCTTGAAGGATCGCGTCCGAAAATACGGTTTCGAACCGGATGAGCAGCAGATGGAACGTCTGTATGAAGTGTTTAAGGAAACGGCGGATCAACAAAAGGTCGTAAGCGATGATCAGCTGCTGCAAATGGTCAGCCAAACGATGAACATTCCGGCCCAGGATTACGAATTGCTGGAGCTTCAAGTAACGGCGGGCAGTATGACCGACCGGGTAGCAGCCGTGCGCATTCGCACCAGTGCCGGGGAACAGACGTATTCCGCCATCGGTGGCGGTCCCGTGGATGCGGCGATCAAGGCGATCAGTCAGAGTATTGCCGAGGATATCTCCTTTGTGGACATGGAGATCCAAGCTCTCAGCGGAGGCGCCGGTGCTACAGGAGAAGCTGTAATTACCGTGGAGCGCGCCGGACGCGAGTTCAAGGGAACGGCGACGCATCAGGATATCGTAATGGCGGCTGGCCTTGCGTATGTCGCGGCATGCAACGCAGCCGGTTTGAAGGCGGAATCCATGGAAAATGCACCAACCGTGCATGCATAGGTTCTAGGTTCTAGATTCACTGGGGAAGAAGCAATCCGAGGCAAAGCCGGCTTGATGGCTTTGCCTTTCTTTTTTTCGGGTACGTTCCTCGTACAGTAAATGCATGCGGAAAATAAGGCGTAATTTGGCATCGAAAAGAGTGAGGCGTTCCGCACAAATCATGCTTATCTCTGATATGTCGTTCTATTTAGCCTTTTTCAGCGGAAGGAAACGGATGTGAGCTGAAATGATAAATGTCAAGATGTGATTATAGTTATGCACATATTCAGTGAATTTTGTGGATAATCCTGTTGAAACCTTCCCTGTCTTGTTTTCGAAACTAAAAGGTTTTAGGGGATATTTAAGGAGTGAATTGTCCACAATGATGTGGATAACGTGGATAAGTCGGTGGATAAATATGGATTTTGTGCGATTAAGCTAAGTGTGCAGCCATTTTCCTGCAAAATGACGTATGGTTTGTAGACGGAGGGTTTGTGGATAAATCGTCGGTTATTCGCTGAAAAAAATATTCCAGGATTCGATGGTTTCGGACAACGGAATTCCCCAAATGTTTTGGCGGCTTCATATCGTAAATTCAAAAAGCTGACTCCGCAAAGGAATCAGCTTTTTTGGGTAATGCGTATCATGGAGATTCGCCGGATGCATTCCCGACCGGACCGGCAGGTTGGGTCGCCGATATCCTTGGGTTCTTCTGGGGACAATACGCCTATTCCATTGCCAGAGCTTCCCACTCTTCATAGGCTTCGGCGAGTTGTGTTTTGAGATCATCGGTTTTGGCCTGAAGCTCCTGCAGCTTCATATAATCCTTATACACTTCTGGTAAAGCCATCTCAGCCTCGAGTCTGGCGATTTCCGTTTCCAGCTCGGTGATCCGTTTTTCCAGTGCTTCTTGTTTGCGCTGGCGGTTTCGCTCCTCGCGTTTCGCCTGTTTGCCGGCTTCAAAGGAAGCGGCGCCCGAATCTTCGGAAACGGCTGCGCGAGATTCTGGACGGGAGGCCTTTCTGGCGGACGCTTGCGCCGACTGCGCTTCCGCAGCTTCGCGGGCAATGTCCTCCAGTTCCTGTTTTTTCTCGACGTAATCGTCGTAATTGCCCAGATAATGCTCCGTTCCGTTTGGATGCAGCTCCACGATCCGTTCCGCCATTTTGTTCAGGAAGTAACGGTCATGGGAAATGAACAGCAGTGTTCCTTCGTAATCGATAAGGGCAGATTCCAGTACCTCTTTACTAAACAAGTCCAAATGGTTCGTCGGTTCGTCGAGAATGAGCATGTTGGCTTCCTTGAGCATGAGCTTGGACAGGGAAACGCGAGCCTTTTCCCCGCCGCTGAGCGAAGAAATCCGCTTAAGCACGTCGTCGCCGCTGAACAAAAAGTTGCCCAGCACCGTCCGGATTCGGGATTCCTCCATGTGCGGGTACGCGCTCCATACTTCCTCCAGTACCGTATTGGTTGGAGTAAGGCCGGTCTGTTCCTGATCGTAATAGCCGATCTGAACCTTGGTCCCCCAGTTGATCTTGCCGCTAACCGGGCGCAAGCTGCCGGTGAGGCACTTCAGCATCGTGGATTTCCCGATGCCGTTCGGCCCGATCAGGGCGACCGTTTCGCCGCGGCGAAGATCAAACGATACGTTGCGGAACAGCGGAGAGGCTTCGTCATACGCCGCCGAAAGTCCATCGACTTGCAGCACCTCCTTGCCGGACATGACCGCTGTCTCGAAAGAAAAGTGGGCTTTTTTCAACTCGCCCATCGGCTTGTCCAGCCTTTCCATCTTTTCGAGCGCCTTGCGGCGGCTTTGGGCGCGTTTGGTCGTGGAAGCACGCACGATGTTTTTCTGGACGAAATCCTCCAATTTGGCGATCTCGTCTTGTTGTTTCTCATATTGTTTCATTTGGCTTTCATATTCGGCGGCCTTCAGCTCCATGTAGCGGCTGTAGTTGCCGGTATATTTTTTGGAGCGGTGGCGCTCGATTTCAACGATATTCGTGACGAGACGGTCCAGGAAGTAGCGGTCATGGGAAACAACGAGCAGAGCGCCCGAATAACCGCGCAAATAATCTTCCAGCCAGGTGAGCGTTGGAATATCGAGATAGTTGGTCGGCTCATCCAACATGAGCAGATCCGGGGCCTGCAGCAAAATGCGGGCCAGCGCCAGTCTCGTTTTTTGCCCGCCGCTCAGCGTCGAGATCGGGGTGTCCGGCGAAAATTCGCCGAATCCCATGCCGTGCAGAATGCTGCGGATGCGCGTTTCCATCGCGTAACCGCCCTGGTCTTTGAACCAGTCGGATTTGCGGGCGTAGCGCTCGAGCAGGTCGGCGTATTTTTTTTCGTCCTCCATTTGGGCCGGGTCTGCAATATCCAGCTCCATCTGTCTCAGTTCTGCCTCCGCCTGCGTCAGGTGGGCGAATACGTTGATCATTTCTTCCCAGATGGTGCGTTCGGATTGCAGGCCGCTATTTTGGGCGAGATAACCGAGCGTCGTTTCCTTGGACCGGAAGATTTGCCCTTCGTCATAGGACATTTCTCCGGCGATGATTTTGAGCAAAGTCGATTTGCCCGCACCGTTCACTCCGACGAGTCCGATGCGTTCGCGTTCCAATATTTGCAGGTTTACGCCGTCCAGAATCGGATCGACACCATAACGTTTAACAATTCCGGATACTTGAAGCAGCATAGGTTATAGTTCCTCCATTACGTTCCAGTTCTTGATTAGAGACTGCGACGAAATAAAGTACCTCTAATTTCTTCGCAGCTTCTTAGGCAACTGCTTTCCAGTTTACATGAAAAACAGAACAAATGCACTGATTGACAACGGCCGGGCGTGTAGTCTTTTTGGTCAATCAATGATAAACTGAAACAAGGCATGTTAAACGATGATGGTTTTGCAGAATTTTTGCAGAAAATAAATGAGTAACTTCAAAATATTCAACAAGATGACAGCATGTCATAACGCATATAGATGTTTTGCTTGGATTCAAGAGCCGCTTTCATGTGATCAAACAGGGGGTATTTCAGGGACATGCAGGATCAGACGCAGCAAAAGAACAAGCTTCGTTCAAGGCTCAGAAAGAGCCGAGACCTGTTGGACGATTCCATTCGGCGCCGGGCTATGGCCGGAATTGAAGAATGGACCCTGAGAGAACTCGAACGTCTTCGCCGGGAAAAGGACAGGCTGATCGTGTTCAGTTATTTGTCATATCGGAGCGAGGCATCTACGGCATTCCTGTTTGAAGAGGGATGGAAGCGCGGCGATCTCATGCTTGCGCCGAAGGTGCAGGCGAACCCGCAGCGGATAGAACTGCGCAAGGTAGAGGGAATGCAGGACATCGAGCCCGGAGTATGGGGCATTCCCGAACCGAACGAGGAATGCGGGATTTATCCGCCCGAACAGTGGCCGGATATTGATTTTATCGTCGTGCCCGGACTGGGGTATGATCGTCAGGGAGGGCGCATCGGTTATGGCGGCGGTTACTATGACCGTTTCGCTGCCATGCTCTCGGCCCAAAGCGCGGCGGCCGGCAAACGGCCGCTTCTGGCCGGATTCGTGCTTCCCGGTCAATTGCAGGACGAAATTCCGATGGAGCCGCTTGACTTGCGGCTCGATCTGCTGATCATGGCAGAAGGGGTCGTACATATCGAATAAAAAGGTTGTGATCGCATTGAATTCAGATTCGGCTCGTGGAGGCGCCGAAGGGCAGCTGACCCATTTTAATGAACAGGGGCGTGCCCGAATGGTCGACGTTTCGGCGAAAGAAATTACGGTGCGGACGGCAGTTGCCGTCTCCAAGGTGACGATGAACCCCGCCACATTGGAAGCGATTCGCGCTGGACGCATCGGCAAAGGAGACGTTCTTGCGGTGGCTCAGATTGCCGGCATTCAGGGTGCAAAGAAAACGTCGGACTGGATACCGATGTGCCATCCGCTGGCCCTTACCGGGGTTGACATTCGTTTCCGGGACAACGGCGTGGATGAACTGCATATCGAAGCCGTCGTCAAGACCGAAGGCAAAACCGGCGTCGAGATGGAGGCACTTACTGCCGCCTCGGCTGCGGCATTGACGATCTATGACATGTGCAAAGCGTTGCAAAAAGATATGATTATCGGCCCGACAATGCTGAAGTCCAAGACCGGAGGCAAAAACGGGGATTTCAGCCGATAAGGAAAAATTATTTTCATAGAGGAGAAGGGGGATCTATATGGTGTGGAGAACAGCAATCCTGACAGCCAGCGACAAGGGAGCCCGCGGAGAGCGCGAAGATACTAGCGCTCAGGTTATCCGGGAGCTTGTGGAGGAGGAACTGGGCGGGGAAATCGTGGAATACCGCATCGTTCCTGATGAACCTGATGAGATTATCGCGGCGCTGATTGAGATGACGGATTATTTCCATGCCGATCTGGTGTTGACCACCGGCGGCACGGAGCTTGCCATTCGCGACATTACCCCCGAAGCGACAAGGCGTGTGATCGAACGCGAGGTGCCTGGCATGGCTGAAGCGATGCGATATTCAGTCATGAAAAAAAATCGGTCAGCCATGCTGTTTCGGGGCGTGTGCGGCATTCGCGGACGCACGTTAATTGTGAACCTTCCAGGAACGCCGAAGGGCGTGCATGAACATCTGGCAGCAATCATGGACCAGCTTCCCGAGGCGTTGTTGATGGTCACGGGACAATTCCGGCAATAATCGTGCATGAACTCCAAACGTGGATGTTAAAAAATGCTTCTCCGAGAACTCTTTCCTGCATTTAATGGGTTATGTAAGTGGTTACATTGTGATATGATGGGGGTAATTGGCAGCAATGCCATAGAACGTTCGCAATCTGGTCAACTACTAAATGTAACAATCCGAACCTGAATGGAGGAGGAATGACCATGTTAAGTTCCATTGGACCGACGGGATTTATTTTGCTTGCTGTCATTGCGCTGCTGTTGTTTGGACCGAACAAGCTGCCGGAATTGGGACGCGCGGTAGGACGAACATTCCGCGAGTTCAAAGAGGGTGCGCGCGACATCATCTCCGACGATGAATCGAACAAGCATAAGGAGCCAGAGAAGGCGAAGCCGGTTGCTTCCGATAGCGCCGCTCCCGAGAAAACTGGTCAGCAGCGCCTGCCGGAGTAGTACCTGAGGACTTGAACGAGAAATCCCTTCCGGCAGGAAGGGTTTTGTACTTTAAGCTGGCTGCAAAGGGGGACGGACATGACGAGGCAGAAGCAAGAAATGACCATGGGTGAGCATTTGGGCGAGCTGCGCAGGCGGCTGATTTACGTGCTTGGCATATTTACGCTTGGTCTGGTGGCCGGATTTTTCGTTGCCGACCCGGCGTATCGTTATTTAACGAAGGCGGAGTCGGCTCAGGGCTTCGTGCTGCATGCCTTTTCGTTCTGGGACGGAATCGGCATTTACATGAAAATCGCCGGGCTGTTTTCGCTTGTGATTACGCTTCCTTTTACGGTGTACCAGATCTGGAAATTTGTCAGTCCAGGGCTTCGACCCGTTGAACGCAAGGCCACGCTGAAATACATCCCCTATGTGCTCATATTGTTTCTGGTGGGACTGGCCTTTGCGTATTACGTCGTATTCCCGATGGCGCTCGCATTTACTTCCTCAATCACGGAAAAAATGGGGTTAGTGGAAACCTACGGCATGAAACAGTATTTCAGCTTCCTGTTCGGCATCGTATTGCCGGTATCGTTGCTGTTCGAGCTGCCGCTGCTGATCATGTTCCTTACAGGACTGCGGATCCTGAATCCATATCGGCTGCGCAGGATGCGCAAAGTATCTTATTTCGTGCTCATTTTTATTGCGGTAGCCGTGACGCCGCCGGATTTCATTTCCGATCTGCTGGTCATGATTCCGCTTTTGTTGTTGTACGAATTCAGCGTGTTTCTGTCTTCCATCGTTTACCGCAGGCAGCTTGCGGCCGACGAAGCGGCAGAGTCGCGTTACGTTCGCGCAGGGAATGCCGAGGGCGCAGGCCAATGAATGGCTTGTGCCTTTTGCGTGATTTGAACTTGGGGTGAAGTCTATTATAAAATGTGGTTACAGGACAAACTGGCATATTTTGTTTGGTGGATGGATACAATGGTGAAGTGCTTTTTACGCCATGTTCCTTTTGCGGACAAGTTGGTATACCAGCGCCCTACAGTATGCAGTGCGCAGATGCCGGTCTTTGTAAAAGTTCGATTGATTTCATGAAAAGGACTTGAAATCAGTCGGCAAGTTGAGTATCATAAAGTTGGTTGTTAGCACTAAACACTGTCGAGTGCTAATACATATGGCTACAACCTATGAAGAACCTTATATAATTTCAAAAGGAGGCTATTTTTCATGATCAGACCTTTAGGTGAACGCGTATTGGTAGAACCATTGGAGCAAGAGCAAACGACTTCTTTCGGGATCGTACTTCCGGACTCCGCGAAGGAAAAACCGCAAGAGGGTAAAGTAATCGCTGTTGGTTCCGGTGCGTTGAAAGACGGAGTGCGCGTAGCTCTGGAAGTAAAAGAAGGAGATCGCGTAATCTTCTCCAAATATGCCGGAACAGAGATCAAATACGAAGGTAAAGAATATTTGATTATGAAAGAGAGCGATATCCACGCGATTCTCGACTAATTCATAATGTAATCGGATCACCGATCAATATAGCATGACAAGATCAAAACATATACTAGGGAGGTTTTCTTAACATGGCTAAAGACATTAAATTCAGTGAAGACGCTCGTCGCTCCATGCTTCGTGGTGTGGATGCATTGGCTAACGCAGTGAAAGTAACCCTCGGTCCTAAAGGCCGTAACGTGGTTCTGGAGAAAAAATTCGGAAGCCCGCTCATCACCAATGACGGCGTAACGATCGCAAAAGAAATCGAACTGGAAGACGCATTCGAAAACATGGGTGCTCAACTGGTTAAAGAAGTAGCAACCAAAACAAACGACGTTGCCGGTGACGGTACGACGACTGCAACTGTATTGGCTCAAGCGCTGATCACAGAAGGTCTGAAAAACGTAACTGCTGGCGCCAGCCCGATCGGTATCCGCAAAGGGATCGACAAAGCGGTTAAAGCGGCTGTTGCCGAACTGCAATCCATCTCCAAACCGGTTGAAGGCAAACAATCCATTGCTCAAGTTGCTGCGATCTCCGCTGCTGACGAAGAAGTTGGCGAACTGATCGCTGAAGCGATGGAAAAAGTGGGCAAAGACGGCGTTATTACTGTTGAAGAGTCCCGCGGATTCGCGACAGAGCTGGAAGTGGTTGAAGGTATGCAATTCGACCGCGGTTACATCTCCCCTTACATGATCACGGATACGGACAAAATGGAAGCTGTTCTGGATAACCCGTACATCCTGATCACGGACAAAAAAATCTCCAGCACACAGGACATCCTGCCATTGCTCGAGAAAATCGTTCAACAAGGCAAACCGCTCGTTCTGATCGCTGAAGACATCGAAGGCGAAGCGTTGGCGATGCTGGTTGTGAACAAACTGCGTGGAACATTCAACGCGGTTGCCGTTAAAGCTCCTGGCTTTGGTGACCGTCGTAAAGCCATGCTGCAAGATATCGCAGCTCTGACTGGTGGTCAAGTGATCACGGAAGAACTGGGTCTGGACCTGAAAACCGCTTCGGTGGATCAACTGGGTACAGCTCGTCAAATCCGCGTAACGAAAGAAAACACAATCGTTGTTGATGGCGCTGGTAACAAAGCGGACATCGATGCACGCGTGAGCCAAATCCGTACGCAACTGGAAGAAACCACTTCCGAGTTCGACAAAGAGAAACTGCAAGAGCGTCTGGCTAAACTGTCCGGCGGCGTAGCAGTAATCAAAGTTGGTGCGGCTACTGAAACAGAATTGAAAGAACGCAAACTGCGCATCGAAGATGCCCTGAACGCAACTCGCGCTGCGGTTGAAGAAGGAATCGTATCCGGTGGTGGTACTGCGCTCCTGAACGTATACAATGCGGTTGCGGCAGTAAGCCTGTCCGGCGACGAGCAAACCGGCGTAAACATCGTGCTGAAAGCACTGGAAGCGCCAATCCGTACAATCGCTGCTAACGCTGGCGAAGAAGGTTCCGTCATCGTTGAGCGTCTGAAAAAAGAGCAAGTTGGCGTAGGTTACAACGCGGCAACTGGCGAGTGGGTGAACATGATCGAAGCAGGTATCGTTGACCCTGCGAAGGTTACTCGTTCCGCACTGCAAAACGCTGCATCCGTCGCGGCTATGTTCTTGACAACAGAAGCGGTGATCGCTGACAAGCCAGAACCAGCTGGCGCTGCCGGTGCTCCTGACATGGGCGGCATGGGCGGAATGGGCGGCATGATGTAACATGAGGACTGAACCCTTGCGTAGCAAGGATTTCTCCTCAGGATAACCCTGATTGCCCATATTGTGTTAAATAAAAGGCACCATAGAGTAGATATCTACTCTATGGTGCCTTTTATTTTTAGAGGGTTTTTATGGATAATATTTCCGGCTTTGATCTTAATGCATCAGTCGGAAGAGATGCTCCCTCTGCGACAAAAGGGACAAAATCTGTTTAGGTTGACATCTAAAGAACTCCATGGTAACATTCAACTCATTAAATAAGAGGAGGCACGTTATCTATGACACATTCCATGCGTATTCGATAAGCTGGCAATAAAAAAGCGGATTTTTCTTCCACACAATTGTGGGCTTTTTTTGAGCTGCTTATTTTTACGTATGGTGAGACATAGATTACGATCTGGATAGCTTATTTTGGCTATGCCTTGTATCGCCGTGTCCTAATTCGTGATGAATGCAGATCTAAGCCCGCATAGTGGTTTGGATCTGTATTTTTTATTGCCGAAAACAAATAACCAATAAAAGATACAGGGAGAATGAATATGAATACACAAAGATGGAAACGTAGTTTCTTTACGATATGGGCCGGCCAGGCCATTTCACTCATTACAAGCGCCGCCCTGCAAATGGCAATTATTTGGTATCTTACAGACACGACAGGATCTGCAATGGTGCTCGCTATTGCAACTATGGTAGGGTTTTTGCCTCAAGCTATCTTGGGTACCATGATCGGAGTATTGGTTGACCGTTGGAATCGAAAGCTGGTCATGATCGGAGCAGACCTTATGGTTGCTGCCGCAGGTGTGGCCTTGGCAGTGGTCGCACTTACAATCGAGCTACCAATATGGGTAGTAATGCTCGTCTTATTAATTCGTAGTATTGGTACCGCATTTCACACACCTGCTTTGAGTGCAGTGACGCCGTTGTTGGTTCCAGAGGATCAACTGACGAAGTGCGCGGGATACAGCCAATCGGTACAGTCGGCAAGCTATATTATCAGCCCTGCAATCGGAGCTTTTCTATATTCGACATGGGAGCTGAATGCCATTATTCTCATCGATGTGTTGGGTGCATTGATCGCTTGCACCACGGTGGCGGTCGTGACTATACCTAATCAAAAGCTGCAAGCAGAAAGTGCCACAAGCAACTTTTTTGAAGAAGTCAAAGATGGCTATCGTGTACTAAGAGAATCGAAGGGATTATTCGCATTGCTTTGGATCGGTGCGCTGTATGCATTTGTCTTTATGCCAATCAATGCCTTGTTCCCATTAATGAGCATGAGCTATTTCAAAGGCACGGCCACCCATGCTTCTATTGTGGAAATCGCCTTCGCAGTAGGCATGCTGGTAGGCGGCTTGTTGCTTGGGGCATGGGGCGGATTCAAAAACCGTGCGCTGAGCATCGTGTTTTCCATTTCATTAATGGGGAGTGCCTTATTCATTTCTGGCCTATTGCCGATCAATGGCTATCTCGTTTTTGTTCTATGCAGTGTCTTGATGGGCTTATCCAGTCCGTTCTATAACGGTGTACAGATGGCGCTCATACAGGAGAAGATTCAACCTGAGTATTTAGGGCGGGTATTTGGCCTGCTGGGTAGCCTAGTATCCTTTGCCATGCCGATCGGATTGATCGTGTCCGGTATTTTCGCGGATCGAGTTGGCATTAACATGTGGTTTCTGTTATCGGGGGTTGTCATCATCGGAATTGCCATACTATGTGCATCTCTTCCCTCCATCCGAGAATTAGACAAAAAAGCTGAAAGGGACTAATACGATGAGATACATGCATAGCTACTTCTTCATATAGTCCTCCCTTCCTAAATCACAGGCGATCCTGCGAACAAGAAAACTGTGAATTCAGAAGGGGGTAACAATAATGAATGCATTGATTAACGCAAAAGAATCATAACAGCTAGTATGGTGCTAATTGGTGTGTTCTATGGATCACATCTCCCCTCTTTTTTGATCCAAATTTCATGTGGATTTCAGAATCATTTAAGGTTCGGGCTTTAATATATATCTTGTAAACCCCTTCTCGTGTGAAAAATAGATGTGTGATTGGCCCTGTCGGATCATCCGGCAGGGCACTTTTTTTGTTTATGGGTTTACGCGCTTCGAGTGCAGTATGGTATCATTTTATATAAACCGCAAAAACTTCCACATGTTAACGGAGAAATAAAATGGTTTTCATTCACTATACTTTTGATTAAAACAAGTTAAACCTGAAAAGGAGAGGTTGTTCATGAGTGGAACGTTTCAAGTAAGGGATCATTTGTTGCGAGAATTGGAGTTAGGCATCAGAACAGGCGCGTCGCTGATTCGTTTGATTCGTCCCGAGGATTGGGCGTACCGTCCACAGGATAATATGCGCTCCTTGGTCGAGTTGGTTCACCATTTTGTGCAAATCACCGCATCCGATCTGGCAATCATGCAGGAAAAGTCCGAATCCGAGGTAGGAGAGGTCGAGAATCGGCTGTCCGGTATGCAGGACGTTGAAAAGGTTGAAGCGGCGTTGTGGGGGAATTTCGAGGCGTACAAGGATTACATCGTTTCGCTAAGCGAAGAGGATTACCTCAATCGTTCCACGAAAGCATTCTACATGGAGCATGGGCACCTTCAAGCCCAATGGCAGATTGAGACGTTGACTCATGTGTTTCATCACCGTTCCCAGCTGTACAACTATTTGAAACAGCTTGGACACGAATTGAACTTCTTCATGCTGTATGCCTAAGCACGCCGATTTACAATCTATCCATAGCTGCAAGCCACCGGATAAGCCGGTGGTTTTTTTATTAATTTTATTATAAATCTAGCAGGTCTATGAAAAATGGACGTAACGACACGTGCATTTACCGCTGCAATTATAGATTCGGCGCATAGAATGCATTATCAAAACAAGAGGAGGTGAGTTCGATGGCCATCCTTTTACCACAACAAACTTACGCCCTTGCCGCAAACGTCGGCAGATCGTATTACGAGAGCCTGGCGGGAGGTATCAACGCCAGCGTGACCGTGAACAACGTTGGACCTGCATCAATAAATCTGGTCATTACGCGTGTTGATGGTCCGAGTGTGACGTTTGCAATCCCTGCGGGAAACGGTCTTACGATTACCGTTAATGGGTTGCTCGTGGCTGGTTTGTTGACGACTGCGCTCGGCGCCGCTACCGGCACGATTCAAGTGGCAATTGCCGAATTCTGATTTGAATGGTGTATAGGTAGACAAGCAAGTCCCTGCACGGACAAGTTCCGGCAGGGGCTTGTTTTTTTGGTTGAAGCTCAAGGATAATGAACAAATCACAACGGTCAAATATGAGGGCAATTGGAAGAACGATAAAAAAGAGGGACAAGGAACGTTATTAACTACAGATATCACGGTTCAAGGCGAAATGATGGGAGAGAGTCTCCAAACCGGAATCTTTGCCAAAGACAAGTGGATTAGCGGTTATGAGGTGGAGCATTTTTTGATGGCAGATCCCCCTTATAATTTTACATATAAAGATCCGAATAAAACCATTCGAGTGATGGGCGGCGCCGAGGGCATTCTTACAGGATTAAAGGAAGGCTATTTCTTCGCTTTTACTTATCAGAAAGGCAAGATCTATAAGGATGTGGGCGTTGGCGATGAGTTTGACCAAAAACAATTTGCCGCTTTCATTAAAACCAGTTTATTCTGCTTGGAATCGACGTAATTTTTGGTATAGACAGCCGTTCACGGCTGCCGAAATAGTAGGAGGGATTCTTTATGGAACGTACTGTTTTTCTTGAAACGGAACGCTTGGCGTTCTCGACCTGGACGAGAGAGGATTATGCGCTCGCCGCATCGTTATGGGAAGATCCGGAAGTGGGCAAATGGATCAGCAGCAAAGGTTATTTAAGCGAGGATGAGGTGGAGGCACGCCTCGAACAGGAAGTAAAACGCGAACAGGAGCTGGGGATACAATATTGGCCCATCTTCGAGAAAGAATCAGGCCAGTTTGTAGGGTGCTGCGGCCTTCGTCCGTATGAAGATCGAGAGCGGGTATTCGAGCTTGGTTTTCATCTAACCCGGGATCAATGGGGGAAAGGCTACGCTACGGAAGCGGCCAGGGCGGTGATTGATTATGCCTTTACGAAAAAAGGGGCGGAAGCGTTATTTGCCGGGCATCATCCGGCTAACGACGGTTCCGGGAAGGTGCTTCGCAAACTTGGCTTCACTTACCAGGGCGAGGAATTTTATGAGCCGACGGGCAAGATGCACCCTTCATACATCTTGTTGAACAGCGATAAGCAATCTGAACGGGTTGGAGATCGTGGCCGGGTGGGTTATAGTTAACATTGTTTTTATGCTTTTTTTATGTCGTTTTCAGCTTCTATTAAGGTAGCGGGGGTAAGATAGATTTTGTAAACCCCTTCTCGTGTTAGATAGATGTGTGACTGACCTCGTCGGATGCCGACGAGGTATTTTTTTATTCGTTTTTCAAAAAAACGTCAAAAACAAAAGTGAACAAAGATAAATAAAACTAAATAAATAATAAATCGATTGACTTATAAAGATAAACAAAGGTATAATGAATGTGAAAAAAGGAACGTATTCGTCCGTGAAGTGCCGTGAATTTTCATTCGATGAACAAATAAAGGAGAGAACGATCATGAACATGATCTTTAAGCATGACCCCGCGCAAGTTGCCGGCTGGGACATTCCATTTGTCCGCGAAATGGCGGAAATTACGCAGCATATGTGGAAAAACGGCTGGGATGAACGCAATGGGGGCAATGTCAGCTATTTGCTTGATGAGGAAGAAGTAGCCAGGTATGTCGATATCCATCAGGTGCTTCGCACGATCAAACCGGCTTTTTCGGTCGAAGAATTGGCAGGAAAATATTTTATCGTTACCGCTTCGGGCAAATATTTCAAAAACGTGCTTGCCGATCCCGAAAGCAATCTTGGACTGCTGCGCGTATCGCAGGATGGACAGCAGCTGGAAGTGCTGTGGGGCTTCAAGTCAGGAGCAAACCCGACGAGCGAATTGCCGACGCACTTTATGAGCCATATCGAGAGATTGAAGGCAGACCCGAATCATCGGGTCGTCATGCACAACCATGCAACCAACGTGCTTGCAATGACTTTCATCCATGAGCTTGACGAGAGCCGATTCACCAGAACGCTTTGGCAGATGTGTACCGAATGTGTGGTGGTATTCCCGGATGGCGTCGGCATCATCCCTTGGATGGTACCTGGTTCGAACGAGATCGGCCAGGCGACTGCGGAAAAAATGAAACAATTTCACGCCGTCATTTGGCCGCAGCACGGCATCTTCGGTACAGGCACAACGATTGACGAGGCGTTTGGTTTGATTGAAACGATCGAGAAGGCGGCACAGGTATACATGCTTGTCGCAGGCCATGAGATCAAACAACGCATCACGGATGAACAGCTTGCCAACCTTGCGAAGGCTTTTGGGGTTACGCCTCGGCCGGGCATTTTGAATGTGGCCCTGTAATCCTCGAGGAACTCGTCTGAACGAAAATACAGGCGTTCTTCAGCACTTGAACAGCATAGGTTTTTCCAGAATGGCAAACAATACGCTAGGATGGTCTTCGGTGAACGCAAAAGCCGAAGGCTATTTTTCATTTTCAGGCAAGCAAACGTCGTTTTGGACCAAAAAACTCTGATTTGTGCATAAAGAACGGCTTTGTTATTCATTATTGAATCGTAGAATGCATTATCGCGCGCTGGCGAATCCCGGGTGAAATGACATATTGTCATCGGCACGGCGATTTTGCATAATAACAATGCTCCACACATGAAAGACGGAAGGAAGTCATGATTATGTTTGGCAAAATGAAAAGAGTCCTGATCGGCAAACCGATGAAATCCACTGAATTGGATGCGGAAAAGCTCGGGAAATGGAAGGCGCTCGCCATCCTTTCCTCCGATGCGCTGTCTTCCGTAGCCTACGGCACGGAACAGATTTTGCTGGTGTTGATTGCGGCCGGATTCGCCGCCTTATGGTATTCGGTGCCTATTTCCCTGGCTGTTCTCGGACTGCTCGTCATATTGATTTTTTCATATCGCCAAACCATATTTGCATATCCAACGGGCGGCGGCGCCTATATTGTGGCCAAGGATAATCTGGGCACAACGCCGAGCCTGATTGCAGGGGGATCGCTGCTTGTCGATTACATCCTGACGGTGGCCGTCAGCTCGTCCGCAGGCACGGACGCCATTACGTCGGCATTTCCTGCGCTGCATGATTACAGCGTGATCATCGCGCTGGTCATGATTTTGTTTTTGACGATCATGAATTTGCGCGGGGTTACGGAATCGGCCTCGGTACTGGCGATCCCGATCTATCTGTTTATTTTCTCCATCGCGATATTGATCATCTCGGGGGGCATCAAATATTTTACGGGCGGGGTTCATGCGGCCGCTCCCGAGTTTGGAAACACGTTATCCCATGTGAGCCTGTTTCTGCTGCTGAAGGCGTTCAGCTCGGGCTGCTCAGCCTTGACCGGCGTGGAGGCAGTCAGCAATGCCATCCCGAACTTCAAACAGCCTGCCGAAAAGAACGCCGCCGGCACGCTTATGCTTATGGGATGTATACTGGGGGCCATGTTCATTGGCATCACCTTGCTAGCTTTTGCTTACGGAGTGAAGCCTGACCCCAAAGCAACGGTTATTTCCCAAATCGCCGAATCTACATTTGGACGGGGAACGATGTATTTTATCATTCAGGGTGTGACTGCGCTCATCTTGTTCCTGGCGGCGAATACGGCATATTCCGCTTTTCCGCTGCTGTCCTTCATGATGGCCAAGGATAAATATATGCCGCATGCGTTCATGGTCCGGGGCGACCGGTTGGGCTTTTCGAACGGCATCATTTTTCTCAGCGTCATGTCCGCCTTGCTCGTCGTTGGGTTCAAAGGCAACACGGAAAGCCTGATTCCGCTGTATGCGGTCGGCGTATTCATTCCGTTTACGCTGTCGCAGCTTGGCATGATGATCCGCTGGATCAAAGTCAAACCAAAGGGCTGGGGCGTCAAACTGTTGGTCAATACGATCGGCATGCTGACCACGCTTTCCATCACGCTGATTTTTATTTTCACCAAATTCACGCAAACCTGGTTCATCTTCATTTTCCTGCCTCTGGTGGTGTACGTGTTCATGCGCATTCATCGCCACTATTGCAACATTGCGGACGAATTGCGAATCAACATTGCGGAGGAGAAACCGATCCCGAAAGGTAACACCATCGTGATTCCGGTAGCCGGCATTACGCGCGTGGTCATGAACACGATTAGTTACGCAAAGACGATGTCGGATAACGTGGTGGCGCTGTACATTGGCTTTGACGATGAAGCGATTCGCAAAATGGAGCGGAAGTGGGAAGAATGGAACCCCGGCGTACGGCTGGTCGTGGTCAAATCCAGGTATCGCAGCATCATGGGCCCGCTTAAAAAATTCATTGATACGGTGGAATGGAAAACGGCGGAAACGGACCACATCACCATTCTGATCCCGCAATTCATTACAAAGCATTGGTGGCAAAACGTGCTTCACAACCAGACCAGTTTCATGATTCGCGCATACCTGATTAATTACAAGGATGTGATCGTAACGACAGTGCCATATCATCTTCATCGATAAACATGAGTGATGTCGTAGTTTGTAAAAACGGTTCATTCGGATTCGACCTTGCTGATTTATCTTCCATTTACAATGCAAAACCGCTCCGGCTCTGCTTATCCAGAGCTGGCGCGGTTTTTTGTTCATGTCCGCAGAACACATATGTCCTTATTTTATCCATGATTTAGTTAATGTTACAGTTGATAGTTAACATGAACTTGATTTAGAAGAAATTGTCCGGTGACATTTTCCTTTTAGACTAAAAAGCAGGGTTAAGAGCTTAACTTCATATCGAAAGGTAAATCAAGGGGGAAGACCATCCGATGAGTGAGCTTGACAAACGGATCAGCTTGCCAACGTCCAGAGCACGCGTTTCCGAGGCAGCAGAACAGCGGCGCACGGCTTCGCTCCGCGTGCAACGACTGCGTGAGAACATGCTGGCTTATGGTTTCTTGGCGCCATCGCTGCTTCTGTTTGCGGTGTTTTTGTTTTATCCGATGTTCAAGTCCGTGTATTTGAGCCTTCATTCCACGGATCCGACCGGGCAGATTGCAGCATTTGTCGGGTTGGACAACTTCAAGGCCGTGTTTCAGTCGGGATTGTTCTTTCAAGGAATGAAAGTAACGCTGTTGTTTGTTCTGTTGACCGTACCGACAGGCATTTTTGCTGCACTTGTTCTGGCGGCTCTTACGCACAACCGCTTTAAGGGCATGCGCATGTTTCAATTCGTTTTTTCACTCCCGGTAGTACTGTCCGTAGGTTCGTCTGCGGTCATCTGGAAGTTTCTGTTTCACCCGACGCTTGGCATGCTTAACTACCTTCTTGGCAAGGCAGGCATCGAACCGATTCCGTGGTTAACCAGCCCGGATTGGGCTTTGTTTTCCATTTCCATCATGACCATCTGGATGAACCTGGGCTTCAACTACATTATCATTTCCAGCGGATTGCAGGGCATTCCGGACGAGATCTACGAAAGCGCCAAAATCGATGGGGCCGGAGCGCTGCTCACGTTTCGAAAAATATCGATGCCGCTGCTGTCGCCCACTCTGTTTTTCGTGACTGTGGTATCGATGATCGGTGCGTTCCAGTCGTTTGGCCAGATCAACATTCTGACCCGTGGCGGTCCGATGGACAGTACCAACGTATTCGTATATTCGATTTATCAAGAAGCCTTTATCAATTTCCGTTTCGGGACAGGCAGTGCTCAAGCGCTCATTTTGTTTGCCGTGATCATGCTGCTGACGCTGATCCAATTCAAGTGGGTGGAAAGGAAGGTGCATTACCAATGAAAGCGTCGTGGACGACCAGAACGCTGCTGTACATCGTGTTGACCATCTGCGCTGCGTTGGTGCTGTATCCCGTCATGTACACCTTTTTCATGGCCATCATGAGCCCGGAGGATGCCAGTGCGTATCCGCCGCACATCATTCCGCAATCTGTGGATTTGTCCAATTTCGCCGAAGTGTTCGAGATCGTGCCGATCGGTTCGTTTATCGGAAACACGTTTCTCGTCTCCGGCGTTACGATGCTGGGACAGCTCGTTACGGCGAGCATGGCGGCTTATGCTTTTGCCAAAATGCAATTCAGGGGCAAAAACATCATGTTCAGCCTGTTCGTGGCCACCATGATGATTCCGTGGGAAGTGACGATGATCCCCAACTATCTGACGGTCCGCAGCTGGGGCTGGCTGGATTCGTACCAAGGATTGACCGTGCCGTTTCTGGCTACGGCGTTTGGCACGTTTCTTCTCAGACAGTTTTTCATGCAGCTGCCGAAAGAATTGTTCGAAGCGGCCAGAATGGATGGATGCGGCCATGTTCGTTATTTCATTTCCCATGTGCTTCCCTTATCGCGTCCGGCACTTGGCACCCTGGCGATCTACTCGTTTCTGAACATGTATAACTCATATTTGTGGCCATTGCTTGTCACGAACACTCCGGAAATGCGCACCGCGCAAATCGGGATCTCCATGCTGGAATTTCAGGAATCGACGTCATGGAATCTGGTGTTTGCAGGAACGGCATTGGTCATTCTCCCATCGTTATTGCTGTTGATTTTTGGCTTGAAGCAGCTGGTACGCGGAATGGCCGCCGGTGCGCTCAAGGGTTAATAAAAATAAAAAAATGGGACGTTCAACAAGGTGCGGCTATAAGCCAGGAGTAGTGGAGAAAACGAGATCGATTCTGAAGAAGCGCGAGCGTTCGCCTTTGTCTCCGAATTTCATGCCGAAGCAGAAAATAAATCAGGGAAATCTGGAGACAACAGCGATCGGAAGAACGATTTCGATTCGGAACGTCTACTCGTGCTGGCTTCCAAGCTTTGATTTTGAACGGGCCCAAAAGGAGAGAGAACATGAACAAGAACGTACGTATGAAAAAAAGAGGAACGTTTGCACTCATGCTTGCAGCACTCATGTTGGTCATTTCCGCATGCGGAGGAAAAACGGATACAGCCACCACCTCCGGAGGTGCCCAAGTGGATACGGTTGCGGCATCTAACAACGATCCGATTCAATTGACTTGGTGGCATTCCATGTCGGGTTCAGGGGAGAAGGCGATCAACCAGCTTGCCTCCGATTTCAACGCCAGCCATCCGGACATTCAGGTCAAAGCGATTTATCAGGGCAAATACGATGAAAGCTTGAACAAACTCAAAGCGTCGATGGGGTCGGACAGCGGTCCGGACATTATCCAGGTGTATGAGATCGGCAGCAAATTCATGATCGATTCCGGCATGATCACGCCGGTGCAGCAGTTCATCGACAAGGAAAACTTCGATCTGTCCAAGCTGGAACCCAATATCATTCGCTATTACACCATTGATGGCAAGTTGAATGCGATGCCGTTTAATACGTCCAACCCGATTCTGTATTACAACAAGGATGCCTTCAAAGCAGCCGGACTGGACCCGGAAAATCCTCCAAAAACATACGAAGAGTTCGAACAGGCGGCCAAAGCGCTGTCCCAGAACGGCAAGCCCGGAGCTTCCATGGCGATCTACGGCTGGTTCATGGAGCAGTATTTTGCCAACCAGAATGCAGATTATGTTAACAACGGCAACGGAAGAAGCGAAGCTGCAACCGAATCTTTGCTGAATTCCGAAGCTGGTGTAAAAACATTGACTTGGTGGAAAAAAATGATCGACGATAAAACGCTGGCCAACCTCGGACGCAGCACGGATGATACGTCAGCGGCCTTTGCCGCGGAGCAGATCGGCATGACGCTGGACTCAACGGCTTCCTTGCGTGGTATTGTGGAGAAGGTTGGAGGCAAATTTGAACTGGGAACAGGCTTCCTGCCGCGTCCATCTGATGTAAAAGAAGGCGGCGTTGTCGTTGGCGGAGCCAGCCTGTACATCATGAACAACAAATCCGAAGCCCAGCAGCAAGCGGCATGGGAGTTCATCAAGTATTTGGCAACACCTGAAGTGCAAGCGAACTGGAGCGTGGCGACAGGATACTTCCCCATTACGACAGCAGCCTACGACCAGCAAGTATTAAAGGATAATATGGCGAAGTACCCGCAATTCCAGACAGCAGTCGACCAACTTCACGCTTCCGTGGATTCGACGGCAACTTCCGGCGCGGTGATGGGCGTTTTCCCCGAAGCCCGTCAAATTGTCGAAGGCGCGATCGAAGCCGTGTTGAACGGTCAAGGCACACCTCAGGAAGCATTGGATACGGCGGCGAAGCAGATTACGGAGAAGATTGCACAGTACAACGCAACGGTGAAAAAATAAGCAGGTTGAAAAGAAGGATGGATGTGGCAGGCAACAACAGGTTTAATCCGTTTGCGGAGGCAACGCGTGCGGAAGTGGTTACGCTGCTGATGTCTGCAGCAGAAATGCAGAATTAACCGTAAGTGAATTTAGAATGTACCGATAAAATGTCGAACGATGCAAAACAAGCTGCTCCTGGATAGGAGCAGCTTGTTTGCGTAATGAATGAAGAACATAGAAGGACATATGCATAATGGCTTTTTGCATAGCGGATTATTGCTTCAAATCTTCAATGGAACTGATGTTCATATAGCTTGGAACGACGAGGCCCGTACGGACGCCGGTCATGTTGGTGCCGAGATCGTCCAACTGGTCTTTGTACTTGGCCCAGTAATCGGCATGCGTCAGCGGCAGCCAGGCTGCCGGGGAAGCGTCCACGTCCCCGGTGGCAACCCCGGTCCACAAAGGTCCGGGCTCTACTTGCAGCGCGGTGACTTTATAGCCCAGATCATTTTCCAAAACGTATTTCAACAGATTGGTGCTGGCGATTTCCGAATCCCATGCAACATATCCAAGGCGGAACGTATCCCCCTTGACGGGAGTCAACCCTTTGGTCCATTCGGCGATTTGCTCGGGATGTTTGCCGGCATAATCCTTTGCTGCTTGCTCAGGTGTGGTGCCGTCCTGGATCGCGATCATCATTTCGCCCATTTGGTCTGACGTCCAATTGAAGCGGGACAGGAATTCGTAGGCAACCGGATGATCGTCCTTCAGGCCTTTGCGGGCAATCGTATGAATTTCTTCAGCATCCCCGTACACTTTATCCGGATCATCCAAATATTTCAGATCATATTGATTGAACATCCAGTGCGGCGTCCAACCGGTAACGATAATCGGCTCCTCGTTTTTGTAGGCTTTATCCAGCGTCGCCGTCATAGCGGCACCGGAGCCTTCAACCAGATTCCAACCGGTCAGCCCGTACGTTTCGATCGCGCTGGCGGTAGACTTCATGATGCCTGCTCCCGGATCGATACCGATAATCTGATGGCTGACTGCATCTCCTACATTCGCTGCTATGTCCGCATTGGCAGGAGCGGAGGCGGAGCCGGACGAAGCGGCTCCTGTCTCCAGATCTTCAATCGAATTGACATCGGTCATATACGATGGGACGACAAGGCCGGTACGGACGCCAGTCATATTGGCGCCAAGGTCGTCGACCTGGTCTTTGTAACGCGCCCAATAATCGGCATGGGTGAGCGGCAGCCATGCGGCAGGCGAAGCGTCGACATCTCCGGAAGCAACGCCGGTCCACATCGGTCCTGCTTCGACTTGAAGCGCATTGACTTTATAGCCGAGTTTGTTTTCCATGACGTATTTCAGCAAATTGGTGCTCGCGATTTCGGAATCCCAAGCGACGTAACTCAGTTTGAACGAATCTCCATTTACCGGAGCAAGGCCTTTCGTCCACTCATTAATTTGATCGGCATGTTTCTCTGCATAATCTTGCGCCGCTTGCTCGGGAGATGTGCCATTCTGAATGGCAATCATCATTTCGCCCATTTGGTCCGAGGTCCAATTGAAGCGGGTCAGGAATTCATAGGCAACCGGATGATCATCCTTCAGGCCTTTGCGGGCAATGGTATGAATTTCCTCGGCATCGCCAAACGATTTTTTCGGATCTTCCAAGTACTTCAGGTCGTATTTGTTGAACATCCAGTGCGGCGTCCAACCGGTAATAATGAGCGGTTCTTTGTTTTTGTACGCTTTGTCGAGCGTGGCCGTCATGGCAGCACCCGATCCCTCAACCAGCGTCCAGTCGGACAAGTGGTAATCCTCGATCGCTTTGTTCGCGGATTTCATGATGCCTGCCCCAGGGTCGATACCGATAATTTGGTAATTAACCTCGTTACCAACCGTGTTAGCCGATGTATTCCCCCCGGCAGACGTATTTCCACCAACGAAATATTGGGAGAATCCGGCAATGAGCACGACCGCTGCGGCAGCTACCGTTATCCACGCTTTTTGCTTCGACGATACGCGGGAAGACTTCTTCCGGCCAGGCATAAACAGGTTTTGTGTAAATCGGTCCAGCACGATGGCCAGCACCACGACGGCAAGCCCGGCTTCGAAACCTTTACCGATCTGAAGCTGCGTCACGGCCCGGTATACCTCTGCACCGATGCCTTGCGCACCGATCATCGAGGCGATCACGACCATGGACAGCGACAGCATGATCGTTTGGTTGACCCCCGACATCAGCGTAGGCAGTGCCAGCGGAAGCTGCACCTTGAACAGCTTTTGCCCGGAGGTGGAACCGAACGCATCGGCCGCTTCCACCAGTTCGCCAGATACTTGGTTGATCCCCAGATGGGTCAAACGAATCGTTGGCGGAATGGCGAAAATGACTGAAGCGATAACCCCTGGAACGACGCCCAGGCTAAAGAACGTAACAGCAGGCAGCAGGTAAACGAAGGCAGGCATCGTCTGCATGAAATCCAGCAGCGGAGTGATGATGCGTGCCGCCGTTTTGCTGTATGCCAGCCATATTCCGATCGGAACGCCCAACAGGATCGAGATCAGGCCCGAGGTAATGACAAGCCCCAGAGTGTCCATCGATTGGGTCCAATACCCGAGGTTTTCGATCAGCAAGAAACCGATGATGGTGAAAAGGGTAAGCGGCAGACGGCCTACCAGATAGGCCAATACGGCCAAGATGGCAATGAACAGCAGCGGATGCGGGAGCAAAAACAATCCCGAAAAGAAATCGACAACCGCTCCGATCACCGTCGATATGACATTGAACAGGCCGGAGAGCGAATCGCTCATCCAGTCGACAATGGCTTCAATCCACGATGCCAGTGGAATTTTCGGTATCATTCTCCGGGCACCTCCTCTTTCGTTACTTCACCGCTCAACGCACCAAGCAGGGCTCCCCGAACGATGACGCCTTGCAAGCGGCCGTTTTCGTTCACGACGGCAAGAGGCACCTGGGAAGAGCTTGTAATTTCAAACAGCTCGTGAATCAACGTTTCCGGCGCAACCTGCGGCCCGTCGGTAATCAGAATATCATTGAGCGTTTTGTTTTCGCGCATGGCACGCGAAGCGTCCTCCGCGGTAATGACGCCGAGCAGCTTTTTCGCTCGGTCAATGACGAACAGGTTGGAAATGCCTCGTTCGCGCATCAATTCGAGTGCAACGCGCGGACCGCGGTCCGGCGTAATCGTTTCGGGCCTGCGCATGACGTGGGCAGCCGTGAGGACTTTGGACAGATCCACGTCTTCGACGAAGCGGGCCACATACGAGTTGGCCGGTTGAATCATGATTTCTTCCGGAGTACCGATCTGTACGACGGCGCCGTCTTTCATGAGGGCAATCCGATCGCCGATGCGCAGCGCTTCGTCCAAGTCATGGGTGATAAAGATGATCGTTTTTTTCATTTTATCCTGAAGCTCAATCAATTCATCCTGCATATCCCGGCGAATCAATGGATCGAGTGCACTGAACGCTTCGTCCATGAGCAGTACTTCCGGATCGTTAGCGAGTGCGCGAGCCAGACCGACACGCTGCTGCATGCCGCCGCTCAACTCATCGGGCATTTTGTCTTCCCAGCCCTTAAGGCCAACCAGCTCCAATGAGGTTTTGGCTTTCTCGCGGCGTACGCTTTTGTCCACCTTTTGGACTTCAAGGCCGTACTCCACGTTTTCCAGCACGGTGCGATGAGGGAAGAGCGCGAATTTCTGAAATACCATGCTGATCGTCTTCCGGCGTACTTCGCGAAGCTGTTCCTTGTTCATTTTGCGCAAATCCTTGCCATGAACGAGAATCTCTCCCGACGTCGGTTCGATCAGACGGTTAAACATGCGAACCAGGGTGGATTTACCACTCCCGGACAGTCCCATAATGACGAAAATCTCTCCTTGGTTAATCTCCATGTTGACCCGGTTGACACCAACCGTAATTTGTTTCTCTTTAGCCAACTTTTCCTTGCCCCAACCTTGTTCAAGCAGTTGCAATCCTTGTTCGGTGTGGGGACCAAACAGTTTGCTTACGTTCCTTACTTCAAGTATGGTCAATTGCCTTCACCCCTTCTGATGTGTTGTGCACTTCGAATGGCCTGCAGCTATACGCAAGCCCATACACTTGCGAGCCTAGCCACGAAATCCGGTTTTGCTTTGGCTTCCCGTCTTTCTGGGTAACGTTAATATTCTAACAAATAAACAAACTGTATATCAAACGAACAAACAGTACATAATGTTTGTACAGTAAAAACTGTACAAAGTTTCTCTCCGAAATGCTCCCTGATGCTCATTATTATGGCAAATAAGGCTTCTTTACATTTGATAAGGCAACTCCTACAATAGACAATGAGCTGAATCTAAGCTTTTTTTGGGGTTATGCAATAGTCATGGGCACAGCAATATGGAAATCTGCCCTTAACATGCATTCGGTATTGTTGCTTCTGGCATATAGAATGTCCTGTCGAATGCATTCCCATGTAAGCTGGATGATTTCCGACATTGCATTGATTTTGCCAAGACTGGAATGTTCAGAATGGAGGTTGCAAGCATGAGCTTGGACCATTTGCAAGAAGAACAGCAGGCAACCGTTCTTAAAATTCGTAAGCGCGTCATTGAAGCCATCGGGCGCAACATGGATTTATACGGCGTTACGCTGTCCACGGGACACTTGTATGGATTGCTTTTTTTTGCAGACAAACCGATGACCCTTGATGATATGGGCCGGGAAATGGAAATGAGCAAAACGAGCATGAGCACCGGCGTACGGAATCTGCTGGATCTAAAAATGGTAAACAAAGTGTGGAGCAAAGGTTCGCGAAAAGATTTGTATGAGGTCGAATATGATTGGTATCAAACATTTACGGATTATTTCGTCATTAAATGGAGAAAAGCGGTCGAGAGCAACCTGCAGGTGTTTCGCAAGTCGATCGAGGAATTGAACCGGCTCGCGGATACGCTGAACGAAGAGACGGATGCGGAGCTTCTGCGTATTCTGGAACAGGACAGGGGCAAAATGCTGCAAGCGGAAGCCTATTATAAATGGTTGGATCGCCTGATTGATGCCATGGAGGATGAAGAGATATATAAGCTGGTTCCGCGTGAGGAAGTCAAAGATCGGTCCTAGCGCACACGAAAAAGGCACTTTCCGTTCAAAGGAGAGTGCCTTTTTTCATTTAATAGGCCTGAAAGAGTGCTACATGACGGTCAGCCAATTGTTCAAGTTCGTTTAGAATTTGCTGGCGGCCCGAAGGGGTTCGGCTCATTCGCATCCAGTCCTGGATCTCGTGTACGCTTCCCTGAAGAACGGCTGGAGATCGGTTCCAGGCCGCGGTTTGTTTTAAGCGTCTGAGCATTTTCTCGCTGCCCGCCTGTTCAGGAGAACGGAGCAGCAGCAAATGGTCTGTGTCCAGCAAAGGAATACTGTCGGCCGTGTATTCAACCCATGCATGAATGTTGGGCTGGGTTAAGCTTGCAGGCTGCAGGCAAAGACGATGATACAGCAGTTCGTTCAGCGGGTGCTCCAGGCCGCCTTGGATACGAATGCAATAGGGCGTGATTTGCAGCACCGTTACACGTTCCCTGCCGAAATGCTGCCGGAGCCTTTTGCTCACATCCAGTGCGCGAAATTCCAATTGTTTGAGATTTTGCAGGGCTCGTTCTTCTTGCCCCGCCAATTCGGCGATACGCCAGTGGGTCTCCTTCCAGTCCAGCGACGGGTCGATGAACACGGTAGGCGCGATCATTTTCAGTTGATCCGGCAAGAAGCTAGGGTTACGGTCTGCGATGATCAGATCGGGTTTGGTCCGACGCAATCGATCAAGCAGCCCAATAAGCTGACGAGATTGATCGACGTCGCCTTGTTCCCGTTCCTTTGAGACGCCGAGGGCTGCTGCCGCTTCCAGTCCAAGGGAGGAAAGATGATCCTGGAGATGGCTGGTGGAGACCGTGGCTATCTTCAATTGTCTCCTCTTCATATATAAACTTGGTGCCATGCCGAAGCTCTGCTTGAATTTGCGGCTGAAATAATATTCATTGCCATAGCCTACGGACTCGGCCACGTCCTTGATGGTCTGTTTGTCCTGGCTCAATAATCGTTTGGCCTCGTCGATCCGCATCCGGTTCAGGTAGTCGGTGGGAGACATGCCTTTGGCCTTCTTGAAGCTGCGTGAATAGGAGCTGGCGGTCAATCCTGCGATTTTGGCTAGTTGTTCCATGCTGATTCCTTCGCTCATATATCGTTGCATATATGCAATGCTGCGTTCCAAGGAAAGATCAACCTTCTCAAGGTTGTCTTCCAAACGGTGTTCCGACAAGTGCTGCAGCAATTCATGCAGTTGGCTGTGGACGCTGATGCAGTGCTCTTGTTGCCGTGTCCCGTGATAAGCTTCATGGAGCCGAATGAAACGCTGCACGGATTGGGACTCATGACGCACGCGCAGCCTCCCGGTCGGCCAGTGAAGCGGAAACTCGGGATGGGGGAGCATATGCCATTCACCGCGTACCTGCTTCAGCCTTACGGTGTTCATGCTCAGCAAAATGCACTCCATCGGAGTACGGGAAGCCGCTTCAATCGTTGTGCCTGTTTCCAGGAAAAACAAATGGTTGGCCTGAACCGTATGTACCTTATCATTCAATACCAGAAGACCTTCTCCTTGCAAAACAAGGCAGAGCATGGGCCGGGTTACGGCTTGTTCGCGCAAACGGAAATTCTCTCCACGGCGTACACGGCACATGGATGAGAGAAGCGGCAGTGATGAGGTTTTGGAAATGAAGGGAAGCTGTTCAGTCATACGGACCATCCTTTGATTTCATTTTCTTAATGATAACAATTATCATTCTCAAATGGAAGGCGTTTTTAAGTTTTATTGCCAAACTTAGCCCCGGAAAAACAAAAATACCCTGAACACGGATGGTTCAGGGTATCCTTCATGGATTTGAGATCAGCCTTTTTTAGTTAGGCGTTGCCAACAAAATGCGGTCGGCGTACACTTCGCTGAGCACTTTTTTGCCAGTGCCGTTCGCTTGCACATGGTAAAGGCGGAACTGATCATCGGCATTCAAGTAAAATACGCCTGGAACTTCGTTGCCGAATTGATAATAATCCCATTCTTCCCCGGCCAGCTTGGTCACTTTGAGCGCCGTATTCACGGCGTAAATGCCATTATAGTTGGAGATGTAGGCCAGCGTCGGCGAAGCGTTCGTCAGTTGTGAACCGAGAGAGTTCACGCCGCTGAGGTTGAGGTTGGCCGTTTTGATGACTTTGCTGGCCGATACCGTTTTGCCGTAGGCTTTTTTGTCCGCATCGATAATGATGACTTTGTCCGTACCGACCATCGTTGTTTCACGCACGCTTTTGCTGTGGAGCTGCATCGTTTTGCCCGCCGTGGTCAGTGCAAAGGCTTTGCCTGTAGCATAGTTGTAATCCTTGTTGCTGTCCAGCTTGATGCCTTTGTTGTAAACGTAAAGATTGCCTGCCCAACCGCCGGAATAAGCGGCATTAACGTCCAGCTTCGCCTTCGGATTGACGGCTTTGCCTTTGCCGGTGCTGTAGTTGACGGAATACATAACGACGGCGTTGGTCGAGTAGACCGTTTCGTATTCGTCGGTATTGACCATCATGAGCAGTGCGTTTTTGGTAGAGTTGATGAAATAGCTGTCTTCCACGGCGCCGGCTGCAATGGATTGAACGGAACCGCTGCCGTTTGTAGCTTTGGAAGCAACGTACGTTTTGCCGTTAATTACTGCATTGTAGTAGACTCTGCCTTTGCTTACATATAGCAGAGGGAAGTCCGTATTTGCCCGGTCGGCGATTTTTTGGACCGTGGATGGAGCACTGTTTCCGTTGGTACGGTAGATGGCACCCTTGGAATCAAGATAATAAATGAAGCCGTTATCCGTAGCGTAGTCCAGCACATCCTCAGCAAAGGTTTCGCTCTCGTCCTGCGAGCCGTCATTTTTCACCCGGTGCAGCGTCGTGGACGTTGCAGTTTCCGTGTAATAGAGGTAGGAGCCGGCTGCTTGAAGCCCGGATCCTTTAAAGTCGAGCAATACTTCCGTCGTGCCGGAACCGTCTCCGGATACTTTGTAGAGCACGCCGTCCGAATCGTAATATACCGTTGATTGGCTAAGGGATGCCGCTTGCGCTTTACCTCCACTTACCAGTGCTGCTGTGGCAAACAGGGAAACCATCAGCACGGCACACATCGTTCGTTGCAGTCGCAAAGACCATTTTTTCATAGACCCATCTTCACCCTTCGTTCGCAATGTATGTATATAATACCTTAAAATATATCGGTAATCTATGGAAAAAATGTTAGAGCAACGCGGGAAATGTTTTTGGAATGAAATTCGATTTCATTCTGTTGGACACATATAGAGAATCTATGCACGCTGCGGCCAATACCTTCCGAAAGCATTCCCCGAACCGACCCCGTGCTGGTACCATGGCGATATCAAGCGAATAAGGAGTGAAGCGAATGATGAATATCGCCATGATTGGGTTCGGAAACGCGGTCGTAAACTACCATTTGCCTTACTTGGCAGGGAGAGAAGGGATTAAAGTAAAAACGATCTTCCGCCGGGAGGAGGACCGCGTCGGGGATATGGAGCGTGAAGCGTATTATCCGGATATTGCATTCACGAGCGACCTGAACGCCGTATTGTCGGATCAGGACATCGAATTGATCGTTGTGGCGACCCATGTGGACAGCCATTTCGAATATGCCAGACTGGCGCTTGAACATGGCAAGCATGTGCTTGTGGAGAAGCCTTTTGCCTCCACCTCGGAAGAAGCGCGCCGTATTTTTGAGCTTGCAGAACGGAAAAACCTGATTGCCATGGCCAATCAGAACCGCAGGTTTGACGGGGATTTTCTCACGTTGAAAAAGGTTATGGAGAGCGGCAAACTCGGCCATATCGTTGAAATTCAATCGCACTACGATTATTTCAGGCCAGCCTGGGTCAAACCGGGATTCACGATGCTGCACGGATTGGCTGTGCATCCCATCGATCAGCTGATCTCCCTGTTCGGCAGGGCAGACCGGATCGATTACGATGTCCGCAGCCTTGCTTATCCGGGCGAATCCGATGATTACGTGGACATTGATTTTCGCTACGGCAAGGCCAAAATGACCGTCAAGTGCAGCATGCTCGTCAGCATCGAGCATCCCAAGTTCGTCGTTCACGGCGACCGGGGCAGCTTCGTCAAATACAGCAGCGGCCACCAGCACAAGAACGAGCATGGACCGACCGTCGTTTCGTTTGAGCCGGAGGACGAAGCCAATTGGGGAACGCTCCGTTATGTCGACGATGATGGGAATTCCCGCACGGAAAAGGTTCCGTCGGAAGTAACGGATTACGGCATCCTGTATGAACAGCTTCTCGCGGCAATACGGCATGGGACAGACAAGCCGGTCAAGGATGACGAGGTTCTGTACGTCCTGGACATTTTGCAGCAAGGGGTAAAAGTGGCCAAACAGGCTCAAGCATAAATTATTATGAATGATCAGGAGTGAAGAGAACATGATGAACATTGCAACGATCGGCACCGGAAGCATCGTGGATGCCATGTTGGCAGCGATCAGCGAAGTGGAGAGAGTAACTTGTACCGCGATGTATTCGCGCAAACGGGAGACGGCTCAGCCTCTGGCCGACAAGTATGGGGTCGATTCTGTTTATACCGATCTGGAGGCGCTGTTTGCTGATACAAATGTGGATGCCGTATACATCGCTTCGCCGAACAGCCTTCATTATGAACACGCATATAGGGCAATGGAGCATGGTAAACACGTCATTTGCGAGAAACCGTTTGCGTCCAACCTGGCCGAAACGGAATCGCTCATCGCCCTTGCCAAACAGAAAAACCTGTTCCTTTTCGAAGCGATCTCCAACATCCATTTGCCGAACTACGCGGCGGTGCAGGAACAATTGCCCAAGCTGGGCCATATCAAATTCATTCAATGCAACTACAGCCAATATTCCCGAAAATACGACCAGCTGTTGGCAGGCGAGACGCCGAACGTATTCAATCCGCAATTTTCCGGCGGGGCGATCATGGACATCAACATCTACAACATTCATTTCGTCATGAAAATGTTCGGTGCTCCGGAATCCGTGACCTATACGGCGAACAAACACGCCAACGGGATCGACACGTCAGGCGTTGCCGTGCTTCAATATCCCGACTTCATTGCGGAATGCGTGGGCTGCAAGGATACGAGCAGCATGAATTTCGTGCTGATTCAGGGCGAGAAGGGATATATCCAGGTCGTCGGCGGCGCCAATGGGTGCCGGGAAATCAAGGTGCAGATCGGCGAGAAAACCGAAGAGCTGAACCGCCAAAACCGGAAGAACTGGTTTTACTACGAGTGGGAGACGTTCCGGGACATTTACGAAAGCGGAGATCAACAGCGCTGCCATGAACTGCTGGCGCACAGCCGATCCGTCATGAGCGTGCTGACGAGTGCGCGCAAGGACGCAGGCATTCGATTTGCAGCCGATCAGGCCTGATTATCGGACTCGTCGATGCTGCACATGTACAGGATGTCGAAGATGTACATGACGGAAAGCATGGAGGACATCTTGCTAAGCCGCAGTTGGTCGCTGTATGCGTAAGTAAGCAGCGTTTCATCACATTGCTTTGCCAACGTCGAATCATTGTTGCCAGTCACGGCAATGACGTTCATCCGTTTGCCGCTCAGAAGGCTCGCCGCTTCAATCATGGCAGGATTCTCGCCGGTGTGGGAGATGACAAAGGATACCGTAGCCGATCCGGCGTGCACGGTATTCAAATAGTGCCTGTTCGGCGTATTGTGGGCAATGGCAGGCAGGCCGAGTTCATTCCATTTGGTACAGGCCTGCCGCGCCACGTCATAGTTCACGTCGCTTCCGTAAATATCGATCCGGCTGGACTGTTTCAGCGTCCTCAAGATGCGCTCGATCACGGCGCCGTTCAACATCCGCCGCGTCTCGGCGACGGCTTGCTGATACAGGTATGGCACGGATTCGATCGCGGTTTGCACGTTCCCGAACTCCGGCGTCTGCACCTCTGGCGATGCGATGGCGGAAGGGGCCTGCACGGTTTCGAGCGCCAGCTTCAACTGAAAGTCCGGGTACCCTTTGGTACCCAGTTTTTTGCATAAGCGGACAATGGTCGATGAGCTTGTAAAGGTTAAATGAGCCAGCTCCTGGGCCGTGGAATGGAAGACGGCTTCGGGATGCTGGAGGATATAATCCACGATGTGCTTTTCCTGTGTCGTTAAATGCTGCGCGTATTTCATTTGAAGAAGTAACATGGGTTCCAATCCTCTCCGTCGTCTTGCCGTCTCCAGCTTCATGTCCCCTTATCATACCGCGCCTCATACAGTTTCTCAATCAAGTCCAGGCGCGGGACATGTCGGTCCCGAAGTCAGATCTGGCTCTCTGCAAGCTGCTGGCGACGATTCCACATTGAGACAAGGCGCAGCAGCACGAAGCAAAGGCACAGCAATACCGCACCGATGACGGCGAGCAGCCAGGGACGAAGCAGCAGCATGCCCGTAGCCTGGGCACCGATCAGGGCGAGCAAGGGGAGAACGACGACGCCCCCCAATTGGTAAGCCTCCTGGAACCCCCGTACTTTGGCCGAAATCAGCACATTGAGCAAAATGACGACCAGACTGCACAGCGGAATCACCCATAAGATCAGGAGGATCCAATTCAGGTTGGGGAACATGATCTGTCCAAACATCGGATACATGATCACATTGGCGATCACGCCGAAGATCAGAAAGGTTGCCCATGATAAAATAATAGAAGGAATCAGGGCAGCCAGCACCTTTGCCGTAAATAACGTGTTCATGCTCACAGGCGTGAATAGAAGTCCTTCCAGCGTTTTACGCTCCTTCTCGCCGGCAAAGCTGTTCGCCGTCAGAATGCTGGACGCCATTACCGGAATGATGAGAAACAGCGGGGCAAACATATAAAGGGCCAAATAATAGACGATCCGTTGATTATCGGTCGCCATATGCGCGAGCTGAGGGATCTGTCCCGAAGCGGTCAAGGCATCGAGCGTGTCCAGGACCGCCCCCATATTACCCAGCTCGCGCAGATCCAGGCGTGAAGCCAGCCATAATAAAGCTGTGGGCATCGCTACTCCAATGATGAGAGGCACGATCAGCATCGGCAGCCACAGTTGTACACTGGCGGTAATGGCGCGTATGTCTTTACGGACCAGTGCGCGAAGCGCCCGGTTTTGGTGAGCGTTCCTATTCATGACGGTGAGCCTCCCTTATGGAAAAATAAACACTCTCAAGGTCGCTGTTCATAATCCGGGACTGATAAACCTCGCCAATTCCGGTTAACGTTCGCAGCAATCGCGGTATTTGTTCGCGTGACTCCAATTGGAATATGGCTTTACGAGGCGTCAGGATTTCCAGAGAGTACCCCGGCAAGTCCAATGCCCGCCACCCGCCTGGCAGGTCGGCTTCGATTTCCACTTTGGGCCGCCCCAGATAACGGTTTACGATGTCTTCCTCGGTGCCTTCCTCTACTTTACAGCCGTTCTCCATGAAAATGTAATGATCGCATACGGCCGACAATTGGGACAGTACATGGGAAGACACAAGGATCGTGATGCCTTCCTCCCGATTGAGCCGTCGGATCATGCCCAGCACCATCTGAATTCCATCCGGATCGAGACCGTTCGTCGGTTCGTCGAGAAACAGAATGGAGGGGGAGTGGAGCAGCACTCGGGCCAGTCCCAGCCGTTTTTTCATGCCTGTGCTGTATGTGCCTACTTTCCGATCTACATATTCCGAAAGCTCGAAAAGAGCAACAAGTTCATCGATACGTGCGGCGGCCTGTTTGACGCCGAAAACCTCCGCAAAAAAAAGCAGATTGTCCCGGCCGCTCATATTCTCGTACAATCCGCTCTGTTCCGTCAGCGTGCCGCACATGGCCAGCACCTTCTCCGCATCGGTTGACGGGTCCAAACCGCCAATCTTGATTTTGCCTGCGGATGCGCCGAGCACCCCGTTCATAATGCGAATCAGTGTAGTTTTACCCGATCCGTTGGGGCCGATGAGCCCTGTCACGCTGCCCTGCTTGATCGTGAAGCTGACATCGTTCAGCGCCCGATGGATCTCGAATTGTTTGGAAATATTGCATACCTCGATCATGATGTCACCGCCGTCTTCCCGACCTGCCCGATGGTTGTGTTGGTTTTGCAAGAACATAATCGGGTATGATCTGAATTTTAAAATAGTACGTTTAGGACCCGATTTTCGTTCAAATGGAAAAAAAGATCGACTTTGTCCTTCTATAGTCCCAAAAAAGCGAACATTTGCACGTATTTTCCGGCGCGAAATCGGGTCTCAAGTTCGTTTTATACGGGTGCCGTACCATGTATCCTTGTTATAAGAGGCATTCTTCATGTTGGTGGGCATCCATTTGCTTTGAGCGCTTCATGAGCATAAGAGACGTCTCAAAACGAATTATTTCGTCTAACACATCGGTTTAAACATGGATGCATCGGTGTGGAGGATTCGGGAAGGTGAATCGTATGGCATCATCCAATGAGTACCGCTTTCAGGTCAATCTGAGCGGCATGATCCAGATTTTATCGAATCATTTATACAGCAGCCCCAAAGTGTTTCTGCGCGAACTCATGCAAAATGCGACCGATGCGATTACGGCACGAAGCGAGGCGGAGCCGGGCCATCGGGGCGAAGTCAGCGTGGAACTGACCGGAGCGGGAACGGAGCTGACGATGACGGTGCAGGATAACGGAATCGGGTTGACCGAGGCCGACATTCACGAATTTCTGGCCATGATCGGGCAGTCGTCGAAGCGTGGCCGCCAAGCGCTGCTGGACGGGGAAACGTCCTTTATCGGCCGTTTCGGCATCGGACTGTTGTCATGCTTCATGGTGAGCAACGAAATCGTGATGCTGACTCAGTCCGCAAAGGGCGGGCCTTCCATGGAATGGCGTGGCAAGCCGGACGGCACGTACACGATTCGCCGGTTAGACACGTCATTGTCGCCAGGGACGAAAGTGTATCTTCGGTGCACTCCCGAAGGGGCAGCGTATTTCGATGCAGAGTACGTCAAGGAGTCGCTATTTTATTATGGGGCATTGCTGCCTTACCCGGTTACCTTGCAGCATGAAGGGCAGCGGCATGTGATCAACGCCGAATCGCCCGCATGGCTGGCGAACCCCGAACTCGCTGCAGGACGCAAATCCGAGGTGCTTGCATTTGGCCAACGTTTGCTGGGGGAACGGTTCGAGGAATTCATTCCGCTGACAACAGCGTCCGGACGCACAGCCGGCATTGCATACGTACTGCCGCATGCCGTAAATCTGAACGCCAAACGTTCGCACCGTGTGTACCTGAAACGAATGCTGGTATCGGAGAAGGCGGAGAACATTTTGCCGGATTGGGCCTTTTTCGTCAAATGCCTGATCTGGACGGATGAATTGCAGCCCACCGCTTCCAGGGAGCATTTCTACGAGAACGATAAATTGGAACAGGTGCGTTCTGAACTCGGTGACGCGATTCGGGCAGGCCTTGCGAACATGGCTGCGAACCATCCGGAACGGCTGCAGAAGCTTATTCGTTTGCATGCGTTGTCCATGAAGGCGTTGGCGGTGCAGGATCAACAATTTTACGCCATGGTCCATCGCTGGCTGCCATTCGAGACAACAAGGGGACACCGGGAACTCGGTGAACTGTTGGACGAGGAAGAGACGTTGTATTATACCGGGTCCGTGGATGAATATCGCCAGATCCATCATGTGGCGGCAGCACAATCCATGCTGGTCGTGAACGGTGGTTATATCTATGACAGCGACCTGATGGCGGCCCTGCCTTTAGCGGTACCTTCCGCGCACACGGAGCAGCTTCAGCCGGACGAGGTTTCGATGAAATTCATCGACGTGCCTCCGCATGAGCGGGACCGATATTACGACGCTTTGCGTCTTGCCGATGCCGCTTTGCAGCGTTTCCGGTGCCGGGCAGAAGTTAAAGGCTTCAAACCGAGCGACCTTCCCGTCCTGTTCACGCTGTCCAAGGAAACTTCAACGCTCCGCGCATTGGAAAAGGCGAGCGAGGAGAGCACGGACTTGTTCTCTTCGGTGCTGGGCTCATTGTCTACAGCGATGAATTCGGCGGGGTACTCCACGCTCTACTTGAACGTGAGCAATCCGGTCATCCAGCGTGTGCTTACGTCGCCTGATCCCCAGATGACACCGCTGGCCATTGAGATGTTGTACGTGAATGCGCTCATGATGGGCCACTACGCGATGAACCGGCAAGAGCATGCCGTGCTTAACCAAGGCATCATTCGCTTCATCGATTGGGGTTTGCAGGCCAACACGAAAGATAAGGGAGAGTGAGTCGGCGATGAGTCTGGAAATGGACATGGATTTCGAAGATTTGATGATGGAGGCGCACGGTTTGCCGAACGGTGCGGCCAAGCTTGGGCTGTTGGAGGAAGCGGCGAGGATCGCGGATATCAACGGCATGGAAGAAGAGGCATACGAAGCGCGAGCGGAAATCGTGGAGACGGCTACGTTCTGCGGTTATCCGATGAAGGCGCTGATCGCTTTTTCCTGGCAGCTGGGCAAGTTCGACGGCGACCCGGAGCGTTACGACGAGGAAGAACTGATGTGGTCCTACAAATGGATTCTCGGCACGATTTCCAACTTCCCTGAAATATCGCGCGAAAAAATCATGGAGCTTCTGGAGGATTTCGGTCGCCGTTTCCGCTCTTTCGGTTACAGCGAACGATCGTACCTGTACTATCGGTTCATGTTGTCCATGGATTTGGGCGACTTGGAAGAAGCTACGCGCTGCCTTTCCAAATTCACGGCGGCCGACAGTGATTACATGAGCGATTGCGCGGCCTGCGAACAGAACGAAATCGTACGATATTGGAATTTGATGGGTGATGACGAAAAGGCAATCGAAGCGGCGAAGCCGATTCTGTCGGGCAGAATGTCTTGTGCCGAGATTCCGCATCTTACATTGTCTCGCCTGTTGATGCCGCTGTATCGCCTGAACCGGCAGGGAGAAGCGGACAAACACCAGAAAAAAGGCTACCGTCTGACCAAAGGAAACAAGGATTTCGTGAAGTGTTTTGGCGAGCAAATGGGATACCTGGCACGTACCAATCCGGCGGCAGGCATCGACGTGCTGGAACAGACGGCGCCACTGGCGGTGGATCACGAAGATCCGACGGCCAGAATGGTATTTTACGCCAATGCGGCAGCGCTGCTGAAGCGCTGGGCCGATGAATCCCAAGGCTATCGCCTGCGCCTCCCGACATCGTTCCATTACGATGGCGATGCCTCCGATTTGCAAGGTTTGGCTGACGTATTCGCCAAGGAAGCGGAGACCATTGCGGACAAATTGAATCAACGGAACGGAAACCGGCATGTATCCGCATTGATCGCCAACATTTAATTTTACCCTCGAGCGGCGGGCAGCGTATGCCCTGATCATACAAGAGAACAGGCTTGTCGAAGGACGACGGTTTCGCCCTTCGAACAAGCCTGTTTGGTCATGTTCTATACATCGTTTTTCACATTTCTACTGCTCGGAGCAGGCACGCAGCATCTGCTTCCTGGAATCAGGAAGCAGCGGCCTCTTCGGCCGGCTGCTGCTGTTTCATCAGCTCGGACACGATCTTGTCGGTCGGCTGCGTGAACAGCTGGTACATGATCGCCGCTTCTTCCTGACGGATCAACGGCTTGCGGGGAAGGACATCGACCGATCCATCCTCCAGAACCTTCACTTCCGGTCCGTGAAGGCCCAGCGCAACCATCATGCGGATGGCAGGCGCAGCCCATTCGTCGATATGTCCGGCCAGTCGGATATCTTCAAACAGTTCGGCAGGATATTGCTTTTGCAGCGAGCGCCATACCATGACCATCGCTTCCTGACGGGTAATGGCCTGGTCCGGCTTGAATTGCTTCGAATCGGCTCCGGTGATCATGCCGGCCTCATAACCAAGCTGAATGTAACCTGCTGCCGGATGGGTAGCCCAATCGCTGTCTGCAGGAGGGGCTGTTTTGCTGGCAGACAAGCCGCTCATTTTCAGCACGTCTTCGATGAATTCGGCGCGGGTCACCGTATTTTTCGGTTGGAAAGCCGCGTTTTTGTCATTTTCGTAATGTCCGAGGGATTGCAGGCCATAGATCGCCTCGGCGTAAGGGCTGTCCGGACGGACATCCCGGAATCCTTGGGCTTTCTCGCCTTTTTTCTCATAACCCATCGGGTTGAGGTAAGGCTCTTTCATATAAACGGTACCGTCGGCATTCTCCTTGAAGGCGGTAAATTGCCCGGTGATCTCGTCCTTGAACAGATGGTCTCCGACCTGAATCAGCGTGCGCGGCCCGAGGAATGCATCCGAGATGCTCAGTTTTCCAGCCTCTTCGCCCCCGCCGTTCAATTTGCTGACGATCGTGCTGAGACGCAGGTCGGCATACAGACCGGTAAAGCGCTGCAGCTCTTCGCCCGATTGCGGCGTGAACGGTTCAAGCTTGGCCGGTTCTGCGTACTGCGGGAAGAACGTTTGGATAAAGGCCGGGTAGAACAGGTTGCGCAAAGCTCCGGTTTGATTGTAAGTCAGGAAGACACCCGTATTTTGCTCAGGAATAAAGAAGAGATAAGAGCTGAAGCCGGGCAGGTCTCCTGCCTTGGTGATGATTTTGGAACTGCTCCCTGCTCCCGGAAGCTGAAATGGCGCTTCGAATCCGTAGGTCGTATTGGGCAGCAGCGGATGAATCGATGAGCGGTATTGCTCCATACTGTTGATGGTGGATTCTTTCCATACGCGCTGATCATCCTTGATCCCGCCATTCAGGAAGGCGATCATGAAGCTGCCGATATCCTCGGCCGTGGACAGCATGCCGCCTTGCGGCATCGGCGTCGGGGAGAGCGTGTATATGTCAAGCGGCTTGCTTGTCGCGTCATAGCCCGTCGCCAGTTGTTTCTGGCGTTCGCCATTCAGCAGGAAGCTGCTGTGATCCATGCCGAGCGGCTCGAAAATATGCTTTTGCATATAGGTCTCGAACGGTTCGCCGCTCACATTCTCCACGATCATGCCGAGCAGCAGGAACGAAAAGTTGTCGTACATGTAGGAGCTCCCAGGTTCGCGAACGACAGGGGGCATGTGCTCTTTGGCGTAATCCTCCATCGATACGATTTTCTCGAAGTCCGCGTGAAGGTCTTCCTGCTGAGGATCGCGAATCTCGAAACCTGTTGTATGGGTGAGCAGATGTTCAACGGTTACGGGTTTGTCGAACGGATTTTTGAACTCCAGCCCTTTAACGTAAGTCTGAAAATCGGCCTGCAAATCGACTTTCCCTTGTTCCGCCAGCTGCATTACCGCTGCAGCCGTAAAGGTTTTGGAGACGGAGGCAATCCGGAAAAGCGTGCTCTTGGGATTAACGGCCGTCTGGTTCTCGGCATCGGCGTAACCATACCCTTTTTCAGCCAGAATCTTGCCGTCCTTGACAACAACGACGGATGCTCCGACGTATTGGGCCTGTGCTTCAGGCGATGCAAAAAACTTGTCTAAAAACGAGGTTGCCGATTCCGCCGTCAGCGCGGTGGCTTTGTTTTGCTGGGACGCTGCGGTGGCAGCCTGTCCCGGCGTTTGCGCGGTTTCCGCATGAACCGCCGGCGTCCATAAGCTGAATGAAAGCATTGCAGCCATGAGCGCGCTGGTCAGTGTAGTGGCTTTGAAGCGATTCCTTCGTGTGGATTGATGCATGTAAACACTCCCTTGAATTGGTTTGGGAAATTGTTCCTTCATGTGTATTACGTCCAAATGCCTGGATTGGTTCACGTAAATTTCTCGGGAGAAAATCAATCGTTGTGCAAGAGTGCGCGGCTGGCGTCCACAGCGGGATTCTTTTTTGCGTTTATGACGCCATCGTTCCGGACGATGAATTGCCTGAATTGCCTGAAGTGAACGTTTGGCGATCCAGCGAACTTCGGAATAAGCAGAGCGCTCCCAGTCCCATCAGCAGATACAAGCAAGCCATCGCGTATGAGGGCAGAATCGCGCCGATGGACAAACCGATGCTTCCCATTAAGGCGGCAGCGTTGTAACTCATGCTGTCGGCGGCCATATAGGCTGCACGGTTCGTATCGGGGATCATGCCGGCCAAAAGGACTTTTTGGACGGGCGAATACATCAGTTCACCGATCGTGTATACCACCGCAGCCGCAATCAGAAGCAGCGCCCAGTTGCTGACGGCGAGCAAGGCGAAGCCCAACGTGTACAGCACCATGCCAACCGTCATGACAGACCGGGAAGAATAGCGATGTATCCACTTGGAAAAGGGCAGGGCGATGAGCGCTACAAGGACGGTGTTGATGGCCAAAACGAAGCTGAACATTTGCAGTCCCGTGATGTCCCATTGAAACAGCTGGGCGCTGAATTCATTTTTCAGGCGCACGGCGATATACTTATCCAATTGAAATTCAAGGGCTACGGCCAGTACGGTTGCAGCAAAGAATGTCATGAAACGCCGATTGCGGAGCACATCTCCATACGTGGAGAACATGCTGCTCCGTTTGCGCGAAACGGGAACATTGGAATGGGAGTGTGTTTCCATCGTTTCGTGAATCAAGGTGACAAGAATGGCCAGCGTTGCCACGCTTTCGGCGAGTACCAGGCCGAACAGCAGGAATCGGTTGGTTTCGAACAGCAGGCCGCCCATCAAGGCGCCGAACGTGATAGCCACGTTCGTGGTCCAATATTGAAGGCCGTAAACATACTGGCGTTCCCGTTCGCTGCTGACATCCACGATCATGGCATTGGCAACGGGAATGCTAACGCCCGAACTTACGCTGCTGAATGTAAACATGATGCATGTCAACCAGACGGAGTCCAGCCAAGGCGAGTTGGCCGCCGCCATCCAGAACAGGGCGAAAACCTGTATGCATTGGGCGGAAACCATCAGTTTTTTACGTCCGATCCGGTCGGACCAGTACCCAGCCCCCAGGCTCACCAGCATGGATAGCAAAATATTGGCGGTGAGCAATAGCCCGGCCCAACTCGCTCCCAGTCGAACGCTCAGGTATATGGCCATGAACGGCAGGATGGATTTTTGCGTCAGATCGGTAAAAAAGTCGGTGATGATGCGAATTCGAATGTTGCGATGCAAATCGGAGTACTTCATGGTATGCGTTCCTTCCTTGGGTCATATTGATTTCCCGAGTATAATGGATGAAAACCTGAAGAAAAACCGTAAAAGCATCGAGTTTAATTTCGTATTTTATTTGAGTCAGGGGAAAGGCAGGAAACGTTCAGTGGACATGATCGATCATTATCTTCGGTTGCGTTTGAAGTTTTCGAATGTAGCGGATGGGGAGAGTTGTGCGAGTACGACTGGAGAGCTTGCCGATTGCTTGTGCTGCACGATGCGCAATATGAACTTGATCATGAACAGGTTCATGCGGGAAGGATGGGTCGAGTGGAGCCCGGAGCGAGGGAGAGGCAAGAAATCAAAGCTTGTGTTCCGCTATCCTCTGCGGGCGGCCGCAGGAGAGAGGTTTGATCGACTCATGCAGGGCAACAGGCTCGATGAAGCCTATGAGCTGGCGTCGCGTCTGCCTTTTGCGATTCGAAACGATGTCCTGCAGCGACTCGGCGATCACTTTGGCTTTCGATCTGCTGTGGGTAGCGAAGGCAGAATGGATACGCTGCGCATTCCCCAAGAAACGCCGTTCGTGACGCTTGATCCAACGCAAGTGGCCATGTGGGCGGAAGCCGGAATCGTGGGAGAAGTGTTTGACAGGCTGGTACGTTACAATGCCGAATGCGAGCGCTGCGAACCGAGCCTGGCCATTGCCTGGGAGAGCAATGCGGCTGGGACGGAATGGACCTTTTATTTGCACAAGGGCGTGCGCTTTCACCATGGCAAGTCATTGGATGCGGAGGACGTAAAATATACGTTCGAGCGGATTACGGCAGACCGCAGTAATCCGTGCAGATGGTTGTTCGGGGATATTGCCGGTATTGTTGCCTACGACGAACTCACGGTACGATTCCGGTTAAGCAGGCCCCATTTCATGTTTCCGGACTTGATGAGCAGCATCGCTGCCTCCATTTTGCCGAGAGACGTGGATTTCGATCCGTTAAATCCGGTTGGAACCGGTCCGTACCGTTTGGTTCGCAACGACCCACAGCTGCTGGCGTTAGATGTGAATCCTTGGTATTTCAAAGGGCGTGCTTACATTGATCGAGTTGAGTTATGGCAGCTTCCTCAGCTTCCTTCAGGGGAGCCGTTGGTAGAATCGGCCATTAAGCGGGACATGTTTCCCGATGGTCAGGGGAGAGCCGTGCAGTATGAAGCGCAGGGCGGAGTTTTTATGACGTTTAACATGCGCAAGCCCGGGCCGCAGCAGGACCGCAGATTCAGGCTTGCGATCAGATATTTGTTAAGCCGGCAAGCGTTGGATAACGAGATGGAGGACAAGAATACCCGGCTTGCCTATAGCCTGTTTCGCGGTCGCTTGGGGGAACAGTCCGCAATGAGTCCCATGGATGATGAAGGTGTGGATGGATCTTTGGCGAGGGCGGCAACGTTGCTGCGTGACAGCGGGTATGCGGGGGAAACGGTGAGCGTCTGGGTGGAGGACGGCCATAAATTGCAAATCGACATGGCTTGGTTTGCCGATCGGTGCGAACACGTCGGACTAAAGATAAACATCGAGCCCGGTGATGTGGTCAAGGCGGTCTACCACCACGATTTCGGAGAGCATGACCTGATCTACACGGGGGAGTTGTTTGATGAACATGTCATGTTAAGCCTGCTGACCATGTACACGTTTCGAAACACGTTGTTCCTGATTGCGATGGACGATGCGTGGCGGGCAGCACTGGCGCTTCAATGCAGCAGGGTCGTCGGCATTCGGGACGAGGACGAGCGAATGCAAGGATGGATCGAGCTGGAAGAAATGCTGATCCGCGAGGCACTGCTGCTGCCCATGTACAGTTTCCGGGAAGAGCACACCCACCATGCATCCTTGCGAGATTACAGGGTGGTCGGTTACGGGATGCCGGACCTGAGGAGATTATGGGTGAAGCGCAGCCCGGATGCCGAAAGCAGGCAGGAGAGCTATCCGGCGTATATCCCGTTATGGTAATGAATCACTGGATGGATACCCCGCTTGTGATTTCGGTTGTGGTTTATTTGAAATATGAAACCGGAAGTACATACATGGATGATTTTGGGCATCAAAAAGGGGCTCGGCCAGAGCCCCATCGTTTTTCGCGGTTCAGGATTGCTTAGGCTGTTTGACAAATACAATCGGCTTCGTGCCGGGTTCCATCAGCAAGGGAATAGAAACCGATTGTACATGCCCGTCCTCGCTCACTTCGAACGTCGCTGTCACCGTTAACCCCAATAACGGAAGCTCCACCGAAAATGTTTCGTTTCCGGAATAGGTCATCGGCATTTCCAGTTGGTTAAAATAGGTTTCCAGTCCGTCTTCCCGACGGCGAACGAATAGCTCGCCATACCCGGGGTTAACATAAACGCCTTCATAGGCAGATCCATGCCGTTCAAGGGTGAACGATGTTGGCGTCTCCTCTTTGTCGGTTTGTTCCGGCTCCTTTCTTGTGGAAGTGATGGCACTAGGAGCGATGGCATCCGTATCCTGTTCGGCCGGTTCGCCGCCCATGATTTTTCGCATTTTGCCGCTCCAATCCACGACATCCAGTTGAAGCAGTAAATCCACGACGCGGAACGACGCCGTGTAAGGCACCACGCTGCCTTGCGTATTGCTGAGCGCAACGATTCCGATGTTTTGTTCCGGCAGAAAGGCCACTTGGGAAGCAAAGCCGTCAATGGCTCCGCCGTGATGAATCATCATATGTCCGCGATAAGGCTCGATGAACCAACCGAGACCATAGGTACATACAGGCATTTCGCTGCCTTGGAATGGAGAGTCGCATGGCATGTGCGGCGTGTGCATGACGGCAAATTGCTCTTTGGAAATTAAGGACTGGCCGTCGAATTGTCCCTGGTTCAGCTGGAATCGCAGCCAGGCGATCATGTCATTCAGGTTGCTGTTGATGGAGCCTGCAGGGCCAATAGCGTCGATGTTGCGGAACGGCATGCGCTCTAACTTCCCGTCTTTCTCTATATACGGATAGGCGTAGTCTTCCTTTTGCTGCATGTCCTGAACCGAAAATACGCTGGACGCCATGCCTAACGGATCCAATAGGTACTGCTGAGCGAACTGTTCCCATTCGGTTTCTTTGATGTGTCCCACGAGATAGCCAGCCGCCATATAGATCAGGTTCTGGTACTGCCATTTGTTTCTGAAATCTTCATTGGGTTCCAGATACCGCAAAGCGTAGATGAGTTCTTCTCTCGTACGGCCCGAATTGTACCAAGCCATTTCATGTCTCGGCAGGCCGGAGCGGTGGCACAACATATCTCGGATGGTCATACGTTCCGCAGCCATGGTATCAAACATTTGGAATTCTTCCATATACGTTTTAACGGGGGTATCCCACTTCAGCAGTTCTTGATCGACAAGCTGGGCTGCCGTGGCTGCAGTGAAAGCTTTGGTGCTTGAACCGATCGCGAAGAGCGTTTCAGGTGTAACCTCACTTTTGGATTCTACGTCGCGGTAACCGTAGCCTTTTTTCCAAATGATTTCATCGTTATGTATGACGGCTATGGCCAAACCGGCCGTTTTCCATTCCTGCAGCTGTTGGATGATATATTCGTCCAATCCGTCGAGCAATGTGGAGTTCGTTGCGATAGACATCTCGAATCCCTCCGTTTACATGAATTTGTTCCCCACGTCCACTATGCCTCTCCCCATTGGAAATTGCATCCTTCCCGAGACCGATTTGTGCCTGATCACCGACAATACGAAAAGGGATGAAGGCTTGTCAAACCAGTCCGCATAAATCGAACAAGTCCCTCATAGACATGTACTAATCAAGTAGGGGTTCTGCCGAACGCACAATCCCGAAGTGAAAACATGTGCTAAAGGGGATGATGTCATGCGCCGAATATCATGGATGCTTGCCATGGTATTGGTTTTCTCGGTCTTGCTTGCCGCTTGCGGGAAAAAGGATGCGGCAGCCGTGGTCAAAGATTTGAATGAAGTCGTGGGTGAGATGAAAAGTTATCAGGGATCAGGCGTCATGACGCTACATACCGGAGACACGCCGCAGCAGTACAAGGTCGAGGTATGGCATCAGAAACCGTCTTATTATCGCATCGCGCTCACCAACGCCAAAAAGGATATTACCCAGATCGTGCTCCGCAACGACGAAGGTGTCTTCGTGCTGACGCCAAGCCAGAACAAAAGCTTCCGTTTCCAGAGCAATTGGCCGGACAACCAGGGGCAAGTCTATCTGTATGAAACGTTGATTCGCAGCATTACGGGAGATTCGACCCGTCAGTTCTCCGATGAAAAAGAAAGCTATGTTTTTGATGTGGCGGCCAGATACAACACCCCAGCGCTCGTCCGTCAAAAAATATGGCTCCATAAAGGCGATTACGCGCCACAGCAGGTGGAAGTATCGGATGCCAGTGCGAACGTCGTCGTAGACGTCAAATTCGACAGTTTCAAATTCGGAGCCGAGTTCGGCAAGGACGCGTTCGACATGCAGCGCAACATGACGGCTGCCACGGGAGAGAAAGGACAGAACGGTACCAGCACCGGCGGCACAACAGAAACGGAAAACGGTAAGACGCAGGATGGCCAGAACGCAGGTAACGAGCAGGCTAATCCGCAAACGGCACCTGGCGAAGGTGCGGCATCCGAATCGGGAGGAACGTCCGTGGATGGTCAAACCGGCGTCTCCGAAGGAAATCAGGCGGGAGCCCAACAGCAGCCGTCTACCGGCAATGAAGGCGCGGAAGAAACGACTACTGCCTTACCGGAAGACGCGGGAAGCTTCGGTGTCATCGAGCCGACATATGCTCCGGAAGGCGTCAAGTTCAAGGACGATCAAATTTTGGATGAGTCGGAAAATTACTCGGTCATGCTGCGTTACGAAGGAATGTACAATTACACCATTTTTGAAGCAAGACCGCAGGACCGGGCCGTATCGCTCGCGCCATCGACGCTTATTGATCTCGGATTCACCGTCGGCATGTTAAGCGGAGATGCGCTGCAGACGCTGACATGGATGAATGACGGCATTGAATACCGGATTACGAGCAGTGACCTGCCTACTCACGAGATGGTGAAGATCGCCACGTCGATGCAGGACCAGTCGGGTAAATAGGTCTGAGGGTATAGGAGATTTGTCATTAGGCATGCTAAGAAGCATCGGGGAGTGGTTCTCCGGTGCTTTTTTTGGGTTCATAATATAGACTTCCTCCGGATTTTTGAAAGTGTGACGTGATGGAGAAAAGGTATTCATCCGCTTAGGACAGAAATCGGCGCTATTTTTTCCAGCAGGCCACACTCGCGATCCGAAACCCGCATATAATTGAAAGTATGGGTGTATTGAAACCAGCATCCCGGTTAAATGCAATTGGGGAATCATTACCATGCTCTGGAAAAAGGAAGGGCCGCTCCACATTGAAGCAGGCACGCTTACGAGCAGCCAGAAACGGGTATGTGTATAAGGGAGAGGGCGGATAAAATGCAAGCAGGCGAGAGGCGCCCTTCCTGTGAAACCCCACCCGTTTTCAGCCGTGCTGCCTTCGTATTCCGTCGTTGATTTGACAGTCACATGCTTGGGCATTACGATGGAAACTGACATGAGGCGGATTAAGAAGATTGGAGAAGGTGAAAGAACGTGCAACGACAATATCGGCCGACCCAAGCGGAAATTAACTTGGACCATCTGGGCAGCAACGTAGAAGCTTTCCGCGCGGCATTGCCGCAAGGCATGAAGCTGCTCGCATGCGTCAAGGCAAATGCCTATGGCCATGGTGCAGTGGAGACGGCCAGAGAACTGGAACGAATCGGCGCTGATTATCTGAGCGTTGCTTTTCTGGACGAAGCGCTTGAATTAAGGCAGCATGGCATTACATTGCCGATTCTTGTATTGGGATATACTCCGCCGGAAGGCATCGTGGAGGCTTGGAAGCATAACCTGACCATCACCCTATTCAGCAGGGAGGTGCTCGAGGCCATTCGCAGTCTGGACCCGGGCCTGAGCGACCGCAGGCTCAAAGTGCACATCAAGATCGATAGCGGCATGGGCCGATTGGGCTTGCTGCCTGGGGAAGAAGCGGTGGCTTTCGTCCAGGAAGTGGCCGATTTGCCGCAGGCAGAGCTGGAGGGCATGTTTACCCATTATGCCAAAGCAGACGAAGAAGACAAAACGTATACCCTGGAGCAGTATCGACGGTTTCAAGGCGTGGTGGATGCGCTGCGAAATCAGGGATGCACCATCCCGATCTTACATACGGCGAATAGCGCGGCCGCGATCGATTCTCCCGGATTGTCTTATGACATGGTACGGGTCGGAATCAGTCTCTATGGGCTGTATCCATCCGCCGAGGTGAATCATCAGGCCGTGAAGCTTTCGCCGGTATTGACGCTGAAAACCAAAACGGTTCTGGTCAAAACGCTGCCGTCCCATTGGGGGATCAGCTATGGAACCCGTTATGTTACGCAGGACAATGAACGAATAGCGACACTGCCGATCGGTTATGCAGACGGATTCTCCCGAATGCTGACGGGCAAGGCGCAGGTGCTTATACGCGGTCGCCGCGTTCCCGTTGTCGGCACGATCTGCATGGACCAATGCATGGTGTCGCTGCAAGCTTTCGCGGAAGAAGCGGAAGACATTCAAGCCGGCGAAGAGGTTGTTCTCATCGGCCATCAGCATGGGGAGACCATTTCCGCAGAGGAGGTCGCTTCCCAACTCGGTACCCTCAACTACGAGGTGATTTGCATGCTCGCGCATCGCGTTCCGCGCGTATATACACGCGGTGGAACAGAAGTTGCCAGCATCAACCCCCTTTTGACAATCTAATCATTCGCAAGGTTTATATTTCCAGCAAAGTTTTTTCCGAATCGGCAGGAATAATGTCATCCCGTCCCGAAATCTTATCTTTGGAACGATCCGAGGATGTAAATCCTGTAAAAGGATGTCTGACCTGTACGAATAATGCCTGCCCGGTTTATAATGGAGTACAGCATACTTGATATACTGGGGGCATATATATTCCTTTGTATAAAAGTTCTGGAAAAACGCAATACTGGAACACAATGGCGAATGGTTTTTGGGGGTGGAAGAAAGGTGGCCAACTTGCAAAACACCAAGCGGATCATGATCAGTCTGCCTGATCATCTTCTGCAGGAAGTGGATGGCATCGTCGCGATGGAGAATTCCAACCGCAGCGAATTGATCAGGCAGGCCATGAAGCTGTATTTGACAGAGCGGAAAAAGCGTTATATTCGCGAGTCGATGCAGCGCGGGTACATGGAGATGGCGAAGATTAATCTAACCATGGCATGTGAGGCCTTTCACGCGGAGGAAGATGCGGACAGCACTCTGGACCGCTTAGTTAGCGGGGTGTAGACATTGATCGTAAAACGCGGTGACGTTTTTTTTGCGGATCTTTCTCCCGTTGTTGGTTCCGAGCAAGGCGGGGTCAGACCGGTTCTGGTGATCCAGAACGATATCGGCAACCGATTCAGTCCAACCTGTATCGTGGCGGCCATTACCGCCCAGATTCAGAAGGCGAAGCTGCCGACGCACGTCGAGATTGATGCGGAGGCACATGGGTTTGATCGGGACTCGGTGATTTTGCTCGAACAAATACGGACCATTGACAAGCAAAGGCTGACCGACAAGATTACCCATCTTGACGAGGAGACCATGAAGCTGGTCAATGAGGCATTGCAGATCAGCATAGGGCTGATCGATTTTTGAAATGCGGTTCCCAGGAAGAACACTATCATAACCGCAGTTTGTTAAGGGAGCGTACGGCCGTCTTAGAGAGGGCTGTGCGCTCTTTGCATGTCCAGCTTCATCAAGCGTTGTGAAAGCGTAGAACAATTAAAGGGTTTTCGCTATAATGGTACCGGAGAAACCGTTTACGAGAAAGATATACAGAGTGGAGGAAGCATATGAGCATTTTGATCAATCCGGACAAGCTTCAGTTTCATCTGCAGACCCGCAAGGCAAGCTACGTATTTCAGGTCATGCCTTCGGGGCATTTAGTGCATCTGTATTACGGCAAAAAATTGCGAGACACCGATCTGGGCTGGCTTCACGTTCGCACGGAACGGGCATCGTTCAGCCCTAACCCCGTGCCGGAAGATCGCACCATTTCATTCGATACATTGGCGCAGGAACTGCCGGTATATGGAACGAGCGATTTCCGCCACCCGTCCGTGCAGCTGCAGCTGGCCAACGGATCGATGATTACCGAGTTTACTTATGTCGGTCATCGATTGGAGCAAGGCAAACCCGTGCTGGAAGGCTTGCCAGCGACTTACGTGGAATCGGCCGATGAAGCCGATACGCTTGTGATCGAGTTGGAAGATCGCGTGGCAGGCGTGCGCATCGAGCTTTCTTACACGGCATTCGACAAGTTCAACGCAATTACGCGTTCCATGCGGGTCATTAATGACAGCGCTACCGCGGTAAACCTCGTGCGCGCGCTCAGCATGTCCGTTGACTTTCCGCATGACCGATACGAACTGCTTCACCTATCCGGTGCGTGGACGCGCGAGCGCGACGTGGTGCGCAGAGCGCTGGCTTCCGGCATGCAAGGCGTGGAGAGCCGCCGCGGTGCGAGCGGCCATCAGCAGAACCCGTTCTTGGCGCTGCTGACGCCGGGCACCGACGAGGATCATGGCGAGGTGTACGGCTTCAGCCTTGTCTACAGCGGAAGCTTCACGGCGCAGGCTGAAGTGGATCAGTTCAAAACCACCCGCCTGTCCATGGGCATCAACCCGTTCGATTTCAGCTGGAAGCTGGACTCCGGGGAAGCGTTCCAGACGCCGGAAACAGTTATGGTATATTCGGATACCGGTTTGGACGGCATGTCTCAGTCCTTTCATGAGCTTTATCGCGAACGACTGGCGCGCGGCCGGTTCCGCAATGCGGAGCGCCCGGTGCTCGTCAACAACTGGGAAGCGACTTATTTCGCTTTCAATGCGGACAAGATTGAGCAGATCGCCCAAGCGGGCAAGAAGCTCGGCATTGAGTTGTTCGTCTTGGATGACGGTTGGTTCGGCCATCGCGACAGCGACAATTCCTCGCTGGGTGACTGGTTCGTCGATAAAAGCAAGCTGCCCGCCGGCCTGGAGGATCTGGCCAACCGGGTAACCGGATTGGACATGCAGTTCGGGCTCTGGTTCGAACCGGAAATGGTATCGCCGGACAGTGAGCTGTATAAGGCGCATCCGGATTGGTGCCTGCATGTTCCTGACCGTCGCCGCACCGAAGGCCGACAGCAGCTCGTGCTGGATTTCTCCCGCCAGGACGTGCGTGACGAAATTGTTCGCATGCTCAGCGACGTTCTGGGCTCTGCCCCGATTTCCTACGTGAAATGGGATATGAACCGCAACATGACCGAAGTGGGTTCCGCATTGCTGCCAGCGGATCGCCAGCGCGAGACGGCTCACCGCTACATGCTTGGATTGTACGACGTTATGGAACGCGTCACGTCTTCGTTCCCGCACATTTTGTTCGAAAGCTGTTCGGGCGGCGGCGGCCGTTTCGATCCGGGCATGTTGTATTACATGCCGCAAACATGGACCAGCGACAACACGGATGCCATCTCGCGTTTGCGCATCCAGTACGGAACGAGCCTCGTATATCCGGTAAGCTCGATGGGATCCCATATTTCTGCTGTTCCGAATCACCAGGTGAACCGGATCACTTCCCTGGAAATCCGCGGGCATGTAGCCATGTCCGGCAACTTCGGATACGAACTCGACCTGACTCGCTTCACCGAAGAAGAGAATGAAATCGTGAAGGCACAGGTCGAGTTGTACAAGGAAATTCGCGGAACGATCCAGTTCGGTACGTTCCGTCGTCTCCTCAGCCCGTTCGAAGGCAACGAAACGGCATGGATGTTCACGTCGCCGGACGGAAGCGAGGTTGTCGTCTTTTACTTCCGCGTGCTGTCCGAGCCGAATGCGCCGCTGCAGCGCCTGAAGCTGAAAGGGCTTGATCCGGAAGCGGATTATCGCTTGAAAGGCCGGTCCGAAACGTTCACCGGAGATGCGCTGATGTATGGCGGCATTGCGGTTGGTGCAGCCAAAGGAGATTACCTGAGTGAAATGTTCCGCTTCGAACGTGTTTGAGGCTTAAATTAAACCATCCGATCCTAACAGGGCCGAAATGCATTGGAAGATGTGTTTCGGCCCTTCTTTGCGGTCGCCGGGAAAGGGATTGGGGTTGGTTCTGAGCTGTAAGAACTTGCTATGCGCACGATTGCTGGAAATCTGCACGGAATTTTGTGATAATATAAAAAAGGGAAACCTGTTCAAGTGGCAGGTTACATATGGGATTACAGCAGCGCGGCTGCCCCGAACATAGCCTGATCTGTACGATTCAGGAAGGAAAGAGGGATTGGATTTGTCTGAACAGGAAACGGTTATGGAAATGAATGAAGAGAAAATAAAGGCTGAACGCCATGAACGTATTGTAAAACAAGTTGCGAAGGAACTGTCGTTATCGCTCAAACAGATCCGTACAACCACGGAGCTGCTGGATGAGGGGAATACGATTCCGTTTATTGCCCGTTACCGCAAAGAAATGACGGGCGAGCTCGACGAAAACCAGCTGCGGCAGATTGAAGAACGCATCGTATACCTGCGCAACCTCGAAGACCGAAAAGTCGAAGTCATCCGCATCATCGAAGAACAGGGCAAACTGACCGAGGATTTGAAAACGTCCATCACGAAGGCGGTCAAGTTGCAGGAAGTGGAAGACCTGTATCGACCTTATCGCCAGAAACGCAAGACACGTGCCAGCGTGGCGAAGGAGAAAGGTTTGGAGCCGCTCGCGGCCTGGATCTGGGCTCAACCGAAACAAGGGAACGTGGCGGAGGAAGCCGCACGTTACGTGAATGCCGAGCTTGGGGTGGACGACGCGGATGCCGCACTCCAGGGAGCCAAGGATATCCTTGCCGAGAACGTGGCCGACGATGCAGCAATTCGCGCCTGGATTCGCAGATATACGCTTGATCATGGCATGTTGACTTCCGAAGCGAAAGATGCGGAACAGGAATCCGTGTACGAGAACTACTATAGCTATCGCGAGCTGGCCAAAAAAATGCCGCCGCACCGGATTCTGGCCATTAATCGCGGAGAGCGCGAAGGCATTCTCAAGGTCGGGCTGGAAGTCCAGCCGGAGTCGGCCCATCGGCACATGGAAGGCCAAATCATTAAAGGCGCTTCCGCCGTGCAGGATATTTTGCGCGCCGTCATCGAAGATGCCTACAAACGGCTGATTGCTCCTTCAATCGAACGCGAGGTCCGGGCAGAGCTGACGGAGAAGGGCGAGGCCCAGGCGATTTCCGTCTTCTCGGCCAACCTGCGCAACCTGCTGCTGCAACCGCCGATCCACGGCAAAAGCGTGCTGGGCGTGGACCCGGCATACCGGACCGGCTGCAAGCTGGCCGTTGTGGACGATACGGGCAAACTGCTTGAGGTTGCCGTCACGTACCCGACGCCGCCGAACAACAAAAAACGCGAAGCTGCGGAAGTCTTCCATCGCATCATTAAACAGTATGACATCGGTCTGATCGTCATCGGCAATGGTACGGCATCGCGCGAAACGGAACAGTTCGTTGCCGAGATCATTCAAGAGAACGGGGACGACAACCTGGTATACCTGATCGTCAACGAGGCTGGAGCGAGCGTATACTCCGCTTCCAAACTCGCCCAGGAGGAGTTCCCGGATCTGGACGTGGCCGAACGGAGCGCTGCCTCCATCGCTCGCCGGGTACAGGATCCGCTGGCTGAACTGGTCAAAATCGATCCCAAAGCGATCGGCGTCGGACAGTATCAGCATGATGTTTCCCAGAAAGTACTGGAGGAGAGCTTGAAAGCTGTCGTCGAATCGGCGGTCAACCATGTCGGGGTCGACGTCAATACGGCTTCGCCTTCGCTGTTGTCCTACGTGGCTGGCGTGAATGCGACTATCGCGAAAAACATCGTCAAGTTCCGTGAAGAGAACGGACGCTTCTCGAATCGCCGCCAGCTACAGAAAGTGCCGCGTCTGGGCGCGAAAACGTATGAGCAGTGCGTCGGCTTCATGCGCATCGGCGAAGGAGACAATCCGCTGGACCGCACCCCGATTCATCCTGAGTCCTACAAGGTGGTCGACCAGCTGTTCGCCGAGCTGAACATCGGTCTGGACAAGCTGGGCAGCAAAGAATTGTCGGAATTGCTCTCCCGGCAAAATCCGGAGCAATTGGCTGCCAAGCTGGGCGTTGGCGTGCCTACGCTGCGCGACATTTTGGACAGCCTGCAGCGTCCGGGCCGCGATCCGCGCGAAGAGATGCCGCTGCCGATTTTCCGCACGGACGTCCTGAAAATCGAAGATCTGGTGCCAGGCATGGAGCTGCAAGGTACGGTGCGCAACGTGATCGATTTTGGCGCTTTCGTAGACATCGGCATTAAGAGCGATGGGCTTGTCCACATTTCGCAGCTTAGCAACGGGTATGTCAAACATCCGATGGATGTCGTATCCGTAGGCGATAATGTGACGGTGTGGGTACTTCACGTGGATGTCAAAAAAGGCCGCGTTGGACTGACCATGAAAAAGCCGGCTTCGGCTCAGCAGTCCTCATGATCGGCACACCACGCACAGAGAACAGCCTTCCCTTTCCGGGGAGGCTGTTTTTGTCATGTATGGGCTTCGTTGTGTTCCGCGACCGGTCCGAACGAAAAAGCGGGCTGCGCCCGTGAAGGGCTCGTCACATTTCACTGTCTGCGCTGCGAGATACGCTGCTATTGCTCGGTTTGTTCCGATAAAAGAACCAGCATTCGTTCAGGAGTTTGATCTGGCGGCTATCCTTTTTGTGGAATGCCCGCATCAGTTGATTGCAAAGCCATTGGGGCAAGGGTATCTCCTCCTCTTGCGTTTTCATCTGTACGTTAGCATATGTGGCTATAGCCTGACCCGTGCGGAATAACCCGGGCATGAACGTTGGAAAATTCAATGCCAGCATAGCTCCTCATAGCTGCTCGGTTCAGGTGAAAGCTTTTCTTGGAGTTCATGCATACAAGATGAGCGACGTTGGGCCATACAGCGCAAAAAAGCGCATCCTCCGGTTGGGGAAAATGCACTTTCAGGTTGGGTATTCTGCCTATGGGTGTATACGAGTCGATCAGAGCGCTTCGGCTTCTTCCTCGTACCATTGCTCCAATTGAGCTTGCAGCGCACGAATTTCGGTGAGAAGCGCAATCAACGGGTAATGGTTCTCTTTCAGACTGGCAAAACTCTGCTCCAGCGCGTTGATGTAATCCATCCCGGAAACGATCACCCATTGCTCGCTCAGCAAATCAAGATTGTCGCATTCCGCAACGGCCCGAGGCAGTTCGGGTACATCTGCAGCCGTGAGTTTGTCGATTTCCTTGTGCAGGCGCAGATTGAGCGCACTCAATTGATAGGCATAATCGGCCGGCATCTCCACAAATTGCAGGTGCCCTGCCTGTTGCAAAATGACGTAACGCATTTTCGGCATAACGAGTCGTAGCTCCCCTCATACATTCTACTTGACAGTGTAGCCCACGAAACGGTTACAATTCAAGGGTATGCTTGCAAACAAAAAGATTGGCCTGCACCAAAGGAGAGGAAATCAGTGGAGAATGACGAATTGCAGCAATGGATCGAGCAGGTGTCTCTGGAGCACTTTGGAGTCCCGTTTACGCATGAGGCGCTATTCAATCCTCGTTTGTCGACGACGGGCGGACGATACATGCTGAAAAGCCACCGGATCGAGATCAATCCTCGTCAGCTTGAAGTGCACGGACGGGAAGAGGTCGAAAAAATTATCAAGCATGAGCTGTGTCACTACCATTTGCATATCCGGGGGCGCGGTTATCGTCATCGGGATCCGGAGTTCAAGGCATTGCTGCAAAAAGTGGGAGGTTCCCGGTTCTGCCAGTCCCTGCCGGACGGGATGGGGAGAAAGACGCTGCCTTATCGCTATAAACTGGTTTGCAAAAGCTGTGGCACCGAATACTTGCGTAAACGCAAAATGGACCCGAAGCGTTATCGCTGCGGACGCTGCACGGGAAAGTTGGAGCTGCGCGACATGCCGTCATGATTGCAGAGCGCGGATACGGACACAAGAAGAAGCGGGAGTTGTCTCATAAGAGAAAAATGCTGCAAAAAAATGTTTAAAACAGTGTCAACGTTATTGACTTGGCAAGCCAATCATGTTAAATTATTTTTATCCACTAAAAATATTCCCTGATAGCTCAGTTGGTAGAGCACTCGACTGTTAATCGAGTTGTCACAGGTTCGAGTCCTGTTCGGGGAGCCATTTCTTTGGAGAGATACCCAAGTGGCTATAAGGGGACCCTCTGCTAAGGGGTTAGACTGCGTAAGCGGTGCGAGGGTTCGAATCCCTCTCTCTCCGTACTGAATATACAAAATACAAATCCTCTTCACGTGAATCGGTTAACGATTCCAGTGAAGAGGATTTTTTAGTTTCTTATTTTTATTCAAAATATGATTCCGAGCGCGTTTGACAAGCCTTGTTTGCCTTCTTCCGTCACTTCGACGGCACGGCTGCCTGTTTTGCGGCGCGTCCATCCAAGCTCCGCCAGTCGCCGTTCCAGTTGATCACCGAGCAAGCCCGAGATATGGAACCTGCGTTCGCTCCAATCCAGGCACTTGCGTGCGATTGCTCTGCGCGTTCCGGATCGATGCGAAAGGTCGATTCCGAACGACTCAAACCATTCATATCCTTTCGTTGGAATGTGATAATCCTTGTTCTGGCCATCGTCCACGATATAGCCTTTCTGCAACAAGGCGTCGCAGAGGGCGATACCCAACTTTCCGGCCAGATGATTGTAACAGGTGCGGGCGGAACTGAGCTGTTGCAGCTGATCGGATTGTTTGAGGGAACGTACGGAGACAGGGGGGGCGATGCTTGCCATCGTTTCGATCAAAAAGGCAATGTCATGACTGGCCAGGCGATAATACCGATGCCTGCCCTGACGTTCCACAACGAGTAATCCGCCTTCTACCAATTTGGCCAGGTGGTTGCTTGCGGTTTGGGGAGTCACCCCCGCCATATAAGCGAGTTCGCCGGCAGGCAATGCTCTCCCGTCCAGCAAGGCTTCCATAAATACGGCACGACTGGGGTCCGCGATTAATGATGCAATCGCTGAAATATTAGGGTATGCATTCATACTTCGATGATAACTGAACAATTGCCGTATTACAATGCAATCAGGCACGAAAAATCTGCCCCGAAGGTCGGATGCATGTCGTCGCTATGAAAGAAGTTGTTTTTGAAGGATGGAATGGAGGAAGGATACATGGGACATCGCTATCTGAAGGATCATATGGAGCATAACAACAGCTGTGAAACCAGGACTTTTCATGAGAAATCGGTGGAGCTTCATGAAGTGATCCGCCCGAATATTTTATATTATGGCACACCCGTGCTGCTGCTCAGCACACTGAATGAGGACGGGTCAACCAACATATCCCCGTTATCGTCGTCATGGGCTCTGGGAGATTGCGTCGTGCTTGGGTTAGGCGTTCAAGGGCAGGCTATCGATAACTTGAGCAGGCATAAGGAATGTGTTATTAATTTGCCGGATGCCACCTTATGGAGACAGGTTGAGCTTTTGGGAAAGTATACAGGCAAAAGTCCGGTTCCTGAGGAAAAAGCGGAAATGGGATATCGATTCTGCTCGGACAAGTTCGAGGCTGCGGGGTTTACGTCACAGCGTTCGGCAGAAGTTCGTCCTGATCGGATCGCCGAATGCGCGCTCCAAATCGAAGCCTCGGTGCAGCATATTCGCATACCCCAACATACGCCGTTTATGGCGATTGTTGAAGCTAAGGCGCTAATGATACATGCCCATCCGGGGATCATCTCTGCTCATGACCATATTGATCCGGAAAGATGGAATCCGCTTATTTATAATTTTCGGCACTACTACGGACTCGGGGAGAAGCATGGAGAGAGCTTTAGGGCGAGGAAGTGATCGGACGTAAGAAAGAAGAGAGGGCGGGGGCCGACGAAGGTCCTCGTCTTTTAAGTATTTTGAAAATGGGGTAATTAGTAAAGGATAATGAATGTAAGCATATACATACTTGAGATGGGATGTCCGCCTTGTTGGCGTTGTTTCGAGATGATACGAAAGGATGGATGGCGATGGAATGGGAATATTTGATGCGCGTGGTCCTCGCCGGTCTGTGCGGTGTGTTCATTGGATATGAACGGAAAAATCGGATGAAAGAAGCGGGGATCCGCACGCATTTTGTCGTTGCTGTAGGTGCAGCGCTGATGATGGTTGTATCCAAATACGGATTCCAGGATCAATCCGGCTGGACCAACCTGTCGCTGGATCCTTCCCGGATTGCGGCACAGGTAGTAAGCGGGGTCGGATTCATCGGCGCCGGCATGATTTTTACGCAGCGCCAAACGGTGCGTGGACTCACCACGGCCGCAGGCATTTGGGCAACGGCTGGCATGGGTCTGGCCATGGGTGCGGGATTATATTGGACGGGTGCCGGAGTGACGCTGCTCATCATCATTGCGCAAATGCTGCTCCATCGGCAAGCGCGCTGGCTCGTATCCGCCAGGTCGGAAACGTTGACGATCCGTTTGGATCAGGAAGGGGCTGCGCTCCAGAGCGTCTTGTCCCTGCTGGGGCAAGAGGGGATTGCGGTGACGGGTTTCCGGGCAGAAAAAGAAACAAGCGCAGGTCTCCTTGGAGAGACTACGCTTGAGTTTGTCGTTAAACTGCCGGGTCCTTATCAGGGAGAACGGCTGCTTGCATTGCTTTCCGATGTGCCGCATGTGCGTTCCATCGAGCTGAAATAGCCGGGGTTAAAGGTTAAATGACGGTTTCGGGACGGGAAATCGTTTTGCCGTCAAGCACGCAGTGAATTGCATGCGCAACGCCGTTTTCCACGTTGGTTAACGTTATGGCATCGGCCAGATCCTGAACTTCGGCCACGGCATTGCCCATGGCAATGCCAAGCCCGGCCATTTCGATCATGGACACATCGTTGAAGTTGTCGCCGATGGCTGCCGTGTCACTCATGGAAACGCCGAAGTGCTCGGCGAGCTTTGCCAAGGCATTTCCTTTGGAAACGTCGGGATGCTGCATTTCGAAGTTGTGTTCGGCCGACACAACCATGGCTACGTCCGATCGGGAGGCGAAGTGCTCGCGTCCTTTTTTCAATTGAAGCGGGTCAAGCGAGAAGGCCATGATGTTGTAAATGAAAGCCTCAGCCGGAATGTCCTGATGAGAATTGACGCGGAAATGGTCCTTTTTGGCATAGTGTTTTTTAATGCCGGAAATCATATGTTTAAGGTTTTCGTCAGGAGTCGTGTCGAGCAGGCGTTCCATGTCGGCCATGATTTGCGCATGGTGGTTGGAAGGGGCGTAGATGCCCTGTTGGGTAGAGGCTTCGTAATAAATTTCGTTCTCCTCCAGCCATTTCATGACCGATGCTGCCGTTTCGCGGTCCAGCGGAAGATGGAAAATGCGCTCGCCGTTCTCGTCATGGATGGTGGCGCCGTTGGATCCGATGACAGGGGTTTTGATGCCGCCATCACGGCTAATGTTGATCACGTCGGAATAGACGCGGCCGGTGGCAATCGTAACTTCAAGCCCTTCTTGCTTGGCGCGCTGAATCGCAGCCGCATTTTCGGGACTCACCTGGCTATTGCGGTTCAATAACGTTCCGTCCAGGTCGGTTGCAAACAATTTGATCATACTTACAGCTCCTTTTCTTTGATGGGTTCAGGAATGAGAATCTCGACTTGTTGTTCTTCGAGGAAAGCCAGCCAGTCTGCGGAAGGCCATTGATTCGTGATCAGCACGTCCACGAGGGACCAGTCGGCAAAGCGGTATCCGTATTGCCTGTCAAATTTCGAATGATCGGCAAGCACGATCACCTGTTTGGCTGCCTGCATCATTTGGTATTTGATTTTGCCTTCTTCTTCAGAGGCGCTGAAGCCCTGCATGGTAAGGCCGCCAATGCCGATGAAAGCTTTATCTACATAATAGCGGGATAACGTTTCGATCACGGAGGCGCCATAAACATAGCGTTGGTCCTTGTTGATCTTGCCGCCGAGCAGGCGGATATCCACTGCGGCATGGTTGGAGAGCAGATCGGCCGAGTGCATGGAGTTGGTGATGACCGTGCAGGATTTGCCGTTCAGATTCTCCGCACAGGCCTGAACCGTGGTTGAAGAATCCAGAATGATAATTTCGCCTTCGCGCACAAGCGCTGCCGCGAGTTTGCCGATGGCGCGTTTATCCTCGGAAACATGGAGCAGGCGTTCCTTGTAAGATTTGAATTCGAGTGGAGGCGAGGGAAGAATTGCGCCGCCGCGCGTGCGGATGATGGCCTCCTGCTCTTCAAGCTTGATCAGATCCCTGCGGGCCGTATCTCGGGATACATCGAACAGGGTTACGATCTCGTCCGCGGAAATTCGGCTATGCTTGCGAAGATGCTCGATAATGAGCTGCAGGCGTTCTTCTTGAAACAAACAAGATGCCTCCTTAATGGGGATGACTAATTTATATAATAGTTCAATTATAAGTTTTTATAATGATATTTGCAATGTTATAAGTTATTATAAGTTATTATAAGTGATTGTAAGGTTTTTTAATAAGGTTTTTACATATTCAGTGGTTGCGGATAACACTAATGTGGATTGAAGTAGAGCGAATATGTTTGTTTTATTTCATTAAAATTTATTTTTCAAAAAAAGTGTTGCACACCTCTGAAATTCTATGATATACTCTATCTTGTCGCCAAGAACGACAGAGTTTAACAAGGCCCGTTGGTCAAGGGGTTAAGACACCTCCCTTTCACGGAGGTAACAGGGGTTCGAATCCCCTACGGGTCATTGCAATTCCATTGCAACACAAGGGGTGAGAACCCCAAAGGTTCGTCGGAGGATAAACCTCGTTAGCACAGACTTCGCAGTCTCGAACGAAGTGAGAGTATCCCCTACGTGTCATTGCTTCACAAAAGGTCATTGCTTTTCCATAAGTGATATGGCGCATTCGGTGAAGTTTTACAGCAAGAGCCATTAGCTCAGTTGGTAGAGCACCTGACTTTTAATCAGGGTGTCGAAGGTTCGAGTCCTTCATGGCTCACCAGTTTTACATTTGAATATGCGGTCGTGGTGGAATGGCAGACACGCTATCTTGAGGGGGTAGTGGGCGTACGCCCGTGGAGGTTCGAGTCCTCTCGACCGCATACATAAGTATTAACGAAGACAGGTTTTCATGTTTATACATGAGAACCTGTCTTTTTTATTTTTGTACAACATGCTTAGGGGTGGGCTGAGTGATCAGGCAGATTGTGGTATAATATTGTTTAATGTGTGGCCCATGAGATGATGGAAAGCAGAGCAGAGGGATTCATGATTACTAAGGTTGGAAGGCGGTCTTGTATGCAGTCGATCTATGAACGAATTGAACAACTGATTGCCGAAAGGGGAATGACCAAGAAGGCGTTCTGTCAGCAGCTGAAGATCAGCACGGGCAATCTGGGGGATTGGAAGCGCGGCAAGTCTATTCCGAGTACGAACAAGTTGATCGAGATCGCGTCGTTTTTCGATGTGAGCCTGGATTGGCTTATGATCGGACGGCCGTCGAAGGAAGCGATGGTGCGGGAGAAGCGGGAGGATTATTTTTTTGACGTATTGCGGCAACTGGATTGCCAGGACAACGAATTATCGACTGAAGAACAGTCTTTCATCAGCGAATATATTGAATTTACCCGGTATCGCAAGGCCAAAGAAGGTCGTCATTCCGGGGATGGCTTCCTTGAAAAGAAAGAGGATCGAACGGAAGATGAATCGATCTGAATCATAAAAACCTCTGAACAGGTCAACACGACGTTGATGCTGTTCAGAGGTTTTTTTCGCTGTTCATGCCCGGATGCGTATCTGCCTGTCGCATCCTATCATCCGAGTTATTTGCGGAAAGGAGGCATTTCGCTGCCGAGCAGTGCCGGGCGAACCGCATTCCAGAGAAGCAGGCATTGCTCCTGCAATTCCCAGGCGGCCATGCCGAGCATGCGGACGCCGATTCCGCCGGCGGCAAGCATGCTCGCACCGGCCAGGATGCGGCTTCCGTGCGGCAATCTCTGCCTAACCAGTTCTAATTCAGCAGAGCCGAGTCCGGGAGCGATCATCCACAATGCGGCCGTATGGGTGTAATGCATCAATGCGGCGGACTCGGTTGGATCGTCCCGCTCCGGGGCGAGGCCGAATCGGTCCCAGACGACGATCTGCTTGCCCAACCGGATATCGGTCAGGCTGTCGTAACGTTGGAATTGGAACAGTTCCCCGCGATGAACGCGCCCGGCAGCCCAAATATCCGCATACGCCAGAACGGTGTTTTCTCGCAGATCGAACCTGGTGGTAAGTGTGGAAGAACTGCCTTTGAACGGAATGACGCCTTCCGGAAAGTATTCCAGAACGGCCCCTTGTTCCAGCGTGAAATGATGCTTCACGGAGGATGGCAATGAAGGCGTGGGGTGCAATCGGGTTGCGGACGTGCTGCTTAACATGACGTGGGTACCTTCCCCGAGATGCCATTCCGAATGGTATACGTCCCCGTTCAAAACGCCAGGCGAGACATCCGATGTATACACGCATAACCCGTTTCCGCCTCCGTGAGGGCGGAAGGAGCGGCTGAACCGGAGCGGGGCGCTGTAATAGCGGTCGATCATGACCGTTCTCCCGCCCTGAAGAGCAAAGCCGGCCCGGAGCTCGCTGCGGCGCGTGATGGCGCCTGTTATCGGCTGCGCTGGTTCGGGCCCGGTTGCCTGCATCTCCGGAACGGGATCAATGAGTGTGTGCCGAACCGTGGTCATGGCTGTGCGAATGCAGATGCGCAGCGGCAGCATCGTCATCCATGTATTGGTGTTCGAGCCAATGCACGATCTCGGATACGCCTTCGCCGCTCATCAGATTGGACATGACATAAGGGCGGCCTTCACGGACGCGTTCGGTATCCTCTTTCATCACTTCGAGACTGGCGCCGACGTAAGGAGCGAGGTCTGTTTTGTTGATCAATAGCAGATCGGAACGGGTAATGCCCGGACCGCCTTTGCGAGGCAGTTTTTCCCCTTGCGCCACATCGATGATGTAAATGAATACGTCGGCCAGTTCCGGACTGAATGCAGCCGACAGGTTATCTCCGCCGCTCTCGATGAAAATCAACTGCAGGTCGGGAAAACGTTCGATCAGTTCATCCACCGCCTCGAAATTCATGGAAGCATCTTCGCGGATCGCGGTATGCGGGCAGCCGCCTGTTTCGACGCCGATAATGCGCTCGGGTGCCAAAGCGTTCTGACGCAGCAAAATTTCCGCATCTTCCTTCGTGTAGATGTCGTTCGTGATGACGGCGATGCTGTAGCGGGTGCGAAGCGCCTTGGACAGTTTTTCCACAAGCGCGGTTTTGCCCGATCCTACAGGACCTCCGATTCCGATTCGCATGGGACGGCTGCGATCAAAAGCTTTGCGCTCCCACTCCGGATGATGCGTATGATTTGCTCCTCCACACATAACTGATTCCTCCTTGGATAATGAATATGGATAAAAGATTTCAGGACATGAACAGACGGGCAGGCAGTGTTTCATGCTGCATGGCGTAAATTTCCTGGGCGATGCCGAAGCTGTGCATCTGCTCGGGAGCCTCGAGCCGGAGCTTGCTCCATTCGGATTCAATGTCGTTCAACAGCTTGTGAATGAGCATCTGCGCTTCGGTCTGGCCGATCGGCAGGAGGCGCAAGGCGCTGTTAACGTATGCGTTGACACTGGTGTACAAATGCCCCGTCACTGCCTCGTCCAACCCGATTTCCAATCGATGGTTAATGTATCCGTGAATCGTTGTGATTCCGCAATAGGCGCCATGGTCCCGCACCGCTTCGTCGATCAGGGAAAAGTCCATCCACGGGTATAAGGATCGCGCCAGCTTCAACAAGCGTTTGCCCATTTTATGCCCGCTTTCTCGTATCTCGCGCGGTGCGCGTTGGGCGTGAACTTGTTTGTCGATCAGGGCGAGCAAGCCGGAATCCTCCAGATCGATCGCCTGATATACGCCTTTGATGGCAAGTCCGTCAAACCTGACGAGGCTGGAATGCAGCTGGCTGCGAATGAATTGTTCCAGCTGGGCCGTCGTTTGAATGGTGCCGACATGCGTGTATGCTTCCAGGCCGAACGAGTGGGAAAAACCGCCGATGGGCAATGCGGAATCCAGCAGTTGCACATAACGCAACAGTTTGGTGCCGTGATGCATCATAAGTCGATGCCCTCCCCGAAAGTAACGTTTCATCTATTGATCCCGCCAACCTCCGTGTATGCGCGTGAGAATCAGAACATGAAATATCGCTGTGCCATGGGCAGTTCTTCCGCCGGTTCGCATGTCAGCAGCACCCCGTCGGCCCGTACCTCATAGGTTTCGGGGTCCACTTCGATGACCGGGGTCACATCGTTGTGGATCATGTCCTTTTTGCTGACCGAGCGGCAGCCTTTGACCGCTTCCACGCGTTTGTTTAATCCTAGGGCTTCTTTGATGCCGGCCTCTGCTGCTGCTTGGGAAACGAACGTGATCGAGCCTTTGGCCAGAGCGCCGCCGTAGGAACCGAACATCGGCCGCCCGAATACGGGCTGCGGTGTCGGAATGGAAGCGTTCGGGTCGCCCATTTGGGCGAAAGCGATCATGCCGCCCTTAATGACCATTTCCGGTTTGACTCCGAAATAGGCAGGGCTCCAAAGGGTGAGATCGGCCAGTTTTCCGGCTTCGACGGAACCGACAAGGTGGCTGATGCCGTGGGCAATGGCCGGGTTGATCGTATATTTGGCCACGTACCTTTTGATTCGGTCGTTGTCGGAAGGCGAGCCTGCGGATAATTCCAGCTTGCCGCGTTGTTTCTTCATTTTGTCCGCGGTTTGCCAGGTGCGAATAATGACTTCTCCGACACGTCCCATAGCTTGGGAGTCCGAACTGATGATGCTGAACACGCCGAGGTCATGCAGAATATCCTCTGCAGCGATCGTTTCCGGACGAATCCGCGAGTCCGCGAAAGCAACGTCTTCCGGAATCGACGGGTCCAGATGGTGGCAGACCATCAGCATGTCGAGGTGTTCCTCTACCGTATTGCGTGTGTAGGGACGTGTTGGATTGGTTGAAGAGGGGATGACATAAGACTCTCCCGCTGCCCGGATGATATCCGGTGCGTGCCCGCCGCCGGCGCCTTCTGTGTGGTAGGTATGAATGGTTCTGCCTTTGATGGCTGCCAGCGTGTTTTCCAGGAAACCGGTCTCGTTCAACGTATCCGTATGGATAGCGACTTGCACGTCGTGCTTGTCTGCGGCCGTAAGGCAGGCGTCGATGGCGCTTGGCGTCGTTCCCCAGTCCTCATGCAGCTTGAGCCCGATGACCCCGGCTTCGATCTGTTCAACGAGCGGTGCGATGTTGGAGCTGTTTCCTTTGCCCAGAAAGCCGATATTCATCGGAAAAGCTTCTGCGGATTCGAGCATGCGATGAATATGCCATGCTCCAGGCGTGCACGTTGTCGCTTTTGTGCCGGTTGCCGGCCCCGTCCCGCCGCCGATCATCGTGGTTACTCCGGAAGAGAGGGCGGTTTGGATTTGCTGGGGGCAGATGAAATGGATATGGGTATCGATGCCTCCTGCCGTCACGATGAGGCCTTCTCCGGCAATGATTTCCGTGGAGGCCCCGATCATCAGGGACGGATGGACGCCGTCCATCGTATCCGGATTGCCGGATTTGCCGATGGCGCAAATCAGGCCGTCCCGAATGCCGATATCGGCCTTGACGATGCCCCAATGGTCGATAATGACGGCGTTGGTAATGACGGTATCCGGCGTGCCGTCAGTGCGCAGTGCCGAGGCGGACTGCCCCATGCCGTCGCGGATCACTTTGCCGCCGCCGAATTTGCTCTCGTCGCCATAAACGGCGTAATCGTGTTCAATCTCGGCCCAAAGCTCCGTATCCGCCAGACGGATGGCATCCCCTGTTGTGGGGCCGAACATGGAGGCGTATTGTTCCCGGCTCATTTTTTTCAAGAGGGATCGCCTCCGTTGTTCGCAGGGTCGGCAAAGGTTTGCAGGAAAGCGTTGAGCTTCCCGGGATCGGGGGGACACGCCAAGGAGCCTTCGGTCAACCCGTTAAAGCCGTGAATATGCCGTGTGCCGCCAAAGGTAGTGAGTTCGACGGGTTTTTCTTCTCCGGGTTCAAACCGGACTGCCGTACCCGCCGGAATGTGAAGCCGATGCCCGAAGGCTGTTGCGCGGTCGAAGTCCAGGGAGGCATTCACTTCATAGAAGTGTACATGCGAGCCCACTTGAACGGGCCGGTCGCCACGGTTCAATACGATAAGTTGGAGCGTCGGGCGGTCGGGATGACACACGATGTCGTCCTGTTTCAATCGGTATTCACCAGGAATCATGGCATTCTCCTGCCTTTCTCAACGTATGGGTTCATGCACGGTAACCAGCTTGGTTCCGTCGGGGAATGTGGCTTCGACCTGTACCTCGGGAACCATGTCGGGGACGCCTTCCATGCAATCCTCGCGAGTCAGGATCGTTCCGCCATACCGCATCAACTCGGCTACGCTCATCCCGTCCCGAGCGCGTTCCATCAGCTCGGAAGTGAGCAGTGCAATGGCTTCCGGCACGTTCAGCTTCAAGCCGCGGGTTTTGCGTTCGCGGGCGAGGTTGGCAGCTACGGTTATCAGGAGTTTTTCTTTTTCCTGTTCTGTCCAGTGCAAGGCAATCCGACCTTTCCCTTGATTATTTCTGATGTGAACGAAATGATATCGTGTTAAATATACTCACACAGGTGGTGTTTTTTGTCAATAACCTTCTGGAAATCTTAGAAATATGCATGAAACGAAACGGTTGAAATAAAATTATGTTAGATTTATTGACATACGAAGTCGGAGCAACCATAATTTGGAGCAACGAACATTTTAGAGCTGTGAGTCCGTAATGTTCGTCAATAGACCAAAAAAGGGAGTGCAGGCTATTGAAAAAGAGTTCGTTCAAATGGTGGGGCATGTTGCTAGGGATGGTCATTGCTTTGACGGGATGTGTAGAAGGGGGAGAACCTCCGCAGTCGGCAGCGACCTCCGGAACAGGCGAAGCGGTATCCGCGGAGGATACGATCAAAGTAGGCATTCTTCATTCTTTAAGCGGAACGATGGCGATCAGCGAGGTGTCGGTGAAGGATGCCGAGATGCTGGCCATCGAAGAAATCAATGCGGCAGGCGGCGTGCTTGGAAAGCAGATCGAGCCGGTCGTGGAAGATGGCGCTTCGGATTGGCCGACGTTTGCGGAGAAAGCCGGAAAGCTGCTGCAGCAGGATAAGGTGGCTGCCGTGTTCGGAGGGTGGACTTCCGCCAGTCGCAAGGCTATGCTTCCGGTATTTGAACAGAACAACGGCTTGCTGTTTTATCCCGTGCAATACGAAGGTTTGGAATCTTCCCCTAACATCTTTTATACGGGGGCCACAACCAATCAGCAGATCGTTCCTTCGGTTACGTGGCTGCTTGAGAACCGGGGCAAGAAGTTTTATCTGTTAGGCTCGGATTACGTATTCCCGAAAACGGCCAATCAAATCATTAAAGCCCAGCTTGAAGCCGAAGGCGGTGAAGTAGTGGGTGAGGAGTACACGCCGCTGGGGCACACCGACTACAGCACCATCATTAGCAAAATCAAAGCGGCACAACCTGACATTGTATATAACACGCTGAATGGCGATAGCAATGTGGCGTTCTTCAAACAATGGAAAGATGCCGGAATGACGGCAGACAAGATGACAACGTTGTCCGTGAGCGTGGCTGAAGAGGAAATTCGCGGCATCGGCGCGGATGTGCTGAAAGGTCACTTGGCGTCATGGAACTATTATCAAACGACCGATACGCCGGAAAATGCAGCGTTTGTGCAGAAATACAAAGAGAAGTACGGACAGGACCGGGTCACCGCCGATCCGATCGAAGCGGGTTACGTTGCCGTTTATTTGTGGAAAGCCGCCGTTGAAAAAGCCGGAAGTACGGATGTGGAGAAAGTCAGAGAAGCTGCCAAAGGGCTGGAATTCGATGCGCCGGAAGGGAAAGTGACAGTGGATGGCGAGAATCAGCATATTTACAAAACGGTGCGCATCGGAGAAGTGCAGGAAGATGGACAGTTCAAGGAACTGTGGAATTCGGGCGATCCTGTCAAACCGGATCCTTACCTGAAAACGTATGAATGGGGAGCTTCGCTCAGCAGCCAATAACATTAAAGTAACTGATTATTGCCTTCTTTAGTGTGGATGAGGGTGATGAATACACCCTTATTCCGCATCGAATTAAAGCGGTGTCGCGTTATTCAAGAGCGGTTCACAGCCATTATGGAAAGCCTTATCGCATGGGGAGTGAGAAGCATGGATATGTTTATTTTGCAACTGTTCAACGGCCTGAGCGTGAGTTCGATCCTGCTGTTGATTGCGCTCGGGCTGGCGGTTACATTCGGGCTCATGAACGTCATTAACATGGCGCATGGCGAATTGATCATGATTGGTGCCTACGCCACGTACGTGACGCAAAATTTGTTTGTGTCCTATGCCCCTGCAGGGTGGTTCGAGGCGTACTTTATCGTGGCACTGCCTTTGGCGTTCGGCGCTGCCGCCTTCGTCGGCTGGCTGCTTGAAGCGGTGCTGATTCGCCACTTGTACGGGCGGCCTCTGGATAGTTTGCTGGCGACCTGGGGCGTGGGCATGATGCTGCAGCAGCTTGCCCGAACGATTTTTGGAGCGCCTAATGTCGGGGTGTCAAGCCCATCCTGGCTGAATGGCGGGTGGGTTGTCTCGGAAGGTATCGTATTTCCGTACAAACGGCTGTTTATCATTGCGTTGGTGATCGTTGTGTTGCTCTGTATGTATCTTTATATTTACCACACTTCGTCGGGGCGGCGCATGAGAGCGGTGATGCAAAATCGAAGCATGGCGGGCTGCCTGGGCATATCGACCAGACGCGTGGATGGATTGACGTTCGCCATAGGCTCTGGAATTGCGGGCGTTGCAGGCTGCGCATTGACGCTGATCGGTCCGATCGGACCTTCGCTGGGCACCTATTACATCGTCGATGCTTTTATGGTCGTCGTGTTGGGTGGCGTAGGCAAATTGGTCGGCACCGTACTCGGCGCGCTGGGGATCGGGGTGTTCAATACGCTGTTCGAGACGTATACTTCGGCTTCGATCGGCAAAGTGCTTGTCTTTGCATGTATTGTTGCTTTCCTTCAATGGAAACCACGCGGCTTTGTTGCAGTGAGAACCCGGAGCTTGGATTGATGCGAAAAGGGGGTTAACTTATGCAGGTACTTCTCAAGTCAGGCAACGCGAAAATGAAGATCGTCTGGGCGGTCGCATTGCTCCTGATGTGTCTTGCACCGCTCATTTCAACCGAATTTCGGCTTAGCCTGCTGGCTAAGTTTCTGGCGCTCGCCATTTTGGCCATAGGGCTTGACCTGATCTGGGGATATGGCGGAGTGTTAAGTCTGGGGCATGGGGTGTTTTTCGGGCTTGGCGGATACGCGATGGCCATGCACCTTAAACTTCAGGCGAGCGGCACGTCGCTGCCTGACTTCATGGGGTGGAGCGGGCTGCGCGAGCTGCCCTGGTTTTGGGAACCGTTCCGGTCATTTCCGGCGGCGGTTGCGCTAGGGATTTTGCTCCCGGCCTTGCTTGCCTTTGTGCTCGGCTGGTTCACGTTTCGCAACCGGATTTCGGGTGTCTATTTTACGATTCTTACTCAAGCGCTGGTATTGATCACGGTTACTCTTTTTGTGGGCAAACAGGAGTGGACGGGAGGCACGAACGGCATTACCGGATTTTACTCGATCTTTGGGTTCGCGCTGCACTCGCCAGGAACGACGATCGTGTTGTATTATGTCACCCTTGCGGTGCTGGTGCTGGCCTACGTGCTTTGCAGGCGCGTGGTCAACAGCCGTTTTGGCCAAGTGCTGGAGGCGGCGAGGGACGGAGAGAACCGGGTGCGTTTTTTGGGATACGATCCCGCGGGTTACAAGACATTATCCTTTGTGTTGTCAGGGGCGCTGGCTGGCATCGCCGGAATGCTGTTTGTGCTTCAGGTAGGCATTATCTCGCCTTCCATGATGGGCATTGTTCCTTCCATTGAAATGGTGCTATGGGTAGCTCTTGGCGGACGGGGGACGCTGATCGGAGCTGTTATCGGGGCAGTGGTGCTGAATGCGGCCAAAACCGGGATCAGCGAGGCTTATCCGGAAGGTTGGTTATTTGTTCTCGGTGGATTATTTGTCACTGTTGTTCTGTTCATGCCGAATGGGTTGGTGGGCGTATATCGCCGCCTGGCCCGAATGATGAAGCGGAGAGGAGAGGTTGCTCATGTCCCTGTCAGTCAGGAAAAGCCGGAAGTCTATTGAACCGGCAGCCGTGCTGGAAGCCAAAGATGTCACCGTTGCGTTTGGAGGTTTCGTGGCGGTTAACGGCATGAATTTGAAGCTGCATGAGCAGGATTTGCATTTCTTGATCGGACCGAACGGGGCGGGCAAAACGACGATGCTTGATGTCATCTGCGGCAAAACCAAGCCGGTTTCCGGAGGTGTCACCATGCATGACGGTACGGAATTGACGCGGTTGAAAGAACATCAGATCGTCCGCAAAGGCGTCGGACGCAAATTCCAAGCACCGTCCGTTTTCGCGGGGTTGACGGTTCAGGAAAATCTGGCGCTGGCGGCTGAAGTGCGTCGTTCACCGTTACAGGCTTTGGGGATTCGGCGCCATGGGAAGATGAAACCGGCGATGGAACGAGTCATCTTGCAGGTAGGGCTGCAGGATCGTGTCCATGCCCGTGCCGGAGCGCTGTCCCACGGAGAAAAGCAATGGCTGGAAATTGGCATGTTATTGCTGCAGGAGCCTCGGGTGTTGTTGTTGGATGAGCCTGTTGCCGGCATGACGGATGAAGAAACGGATAAAACGGGTCAACTTCTGAGGGGGATTGCACGCGAGCGTTCAGTGGTCGTGGTCGAGCATGACATGGAGTTTGTGCGGAATTATGCGGCGAAGGTGACGGTCATGCATGAAGGCAAGCTGCTCAAGGAAGGCACGATGGAGGAGGTGCAGGCAGACCCGATCGTGGCTGAAGTCTACCTGGGCAAAAGGAGGGATGAGCATGCTGTCTCTGCAACGCATTGAATCCGGCTATGGCGAGTCGAATGTATTGCGAGGGGTGAATCTTGAGGTTCGACCCGGACAGGTCGTGTGTCTCATGGGGCGGAACGGGGTGGGCAAAACCACGCTGATGAAAACGTTGATGGGCTTGCTCAAAACGCGGAAGGGCAATATCCTTTGGCAAGGGAGGGACGTGACCTCTTTGGATTCTGCGAAAAGGGCGAAGGCTGGCATCGGCTATGTGCCTCAGGGGCGCGACATTTTTCCGCAATTGACCGTTAGGGAGAATCTGCTGCTGGGGCTTGAATCGGCCCCTGGCAGAAGGAAGGAGTTCCCGGAAGATGTACTGGCCATGTTTCCTGTGCTGGAAACGATGTATGGCCGCCAGGGCGGCGACCTGAGTGGAGGCCAGCAGCAGCAATTGGCATTCGCCAGAGCGTTGGCATCCAGGCCGGGCTTGCTGCTGTTGGATGAACCGACCGAAGGCATTCAGCCTTCCATTGTGGAAGATATCCGCCAGGCTATACTGGGGATCAGGGAGAAAGGTGACATATCCGTGTTGTTGGTCGAACAGAGCATCGACTTTGTCCGAGGCGCCGCGGATTATATTTACGTCATGGACAAAGGCGTGATTGCGCTGCAGGGTTCTCCGAACGAGCTGGATATGTCCCAATTCGAGCACCATCTGTCGGTATAGGCTGAGGGTTGGGGAATCCCGGGTGTCAGGAGAGTCTGTTGAGTCTGTTCATGTACTCCGGATATAGCCGCCGGATGCAGTCGGGGCAAATGTCGTGGGTGAATTCGGCGTGGGTGTGCTTCTCCAAATAACTCTCAATGGAGTTCCAATGGTCCTGGTCATCCTTGATTTGCTTGCAAACGGCACAGATGGGCAACATCCCCCGCAGTGTACGTACTTCCGCCAAGGCTTGCTTCAATTGCAATTCCGTCTGTTTATGTTCAGTGATGTCTGTGTGTGCGATCAGGGAGAGATCGAGGCAGCGTGAAACAGATGTCTGAATGAGAGGGGTGAGTTCCATGCGAAACCACCTCTTCTTTGCGTCCCGATGTACGGGGATCTCGTAAGCGATGCTGCTTTCCGCAGGCTGGCGAATGTGCTGCAAATGCCGAATGATGGCCGTTATGCGTATCGATTCTTCCTGAGGGACCGAAGACCTTAACCATTGAAGGTAGTGCGGGAGCTTCTCGGGATGCATCCGGTTGGCGGATGAATGCGGCTTGGGTCCGTTTCGGCGTTGTCCGAGGTCTTGAAGCCACGCTTCGTTGCAGCTTCGAATGTTCCAATGTTGGTCCACGATGACTAGCTGATGGCGCATGGACTGGAAAGACAATCTTTCCAGTTCGGTGACGGTAAAACTCATGGGATAAGACCCTCCTTGTAATATAGGATAATGGCATTGATTGGAGAAAAAGGTCGATAAGGTCAGCGCAGCTCGTCCGGAATTTGCAAAATGTCTGCGACCTGATGGCGGAATCGGGTTGCTTTTCGCGTTCCGTGAATGAGATTGGACAGGCGGTATGGCGGGATACCGTGTATTTCGCAAAATGTTTTCTGATCCATTTGCAGTTCGGTCAGCCTTCGTTTAATTGCCCAACCAAACGGCGTCACCGGTTTCTTTTTGTTCAAAAGGGTTCACCTTCAGTTCAACATAGTTTTCAGCAGGCTTGTTGTGTTGTAGAATGGATGTAAATGCGAGCTGTATGGATAATTATATACGTATTTGCGTCATGTAACAATTAAAAAAGACGTAAAAAAGTTCTATTTTTAGTGTTTTATGACGAACTTGCGTATTTTTTAGTCTTTATGAAAGAAAGGTAAAAGCACGCCGGCTGGGGACGGCGTGCTTTTTTTGGCATGTGGATGAAGTTGGAGGAGAAAAGAAGGCGAGTTTATGCCCTGAAAGCGTGGAGGCCTGCTCCAAGCATGTGGAAGCTGGGAAAAAGCGATTTGATGGACGTCGGGACGGAAGGGGAAAGTCCATCGGTAGAGGAAGCGCTGACCAGTGCCCATTCCTGGTCAAGGTCTGCGGCCAGGCGTGCAGACAGTTGTTGGCTTGCATCGCCGTCCAGGGCAAGAGTTCTGGCGGCTTCGGTTATGCACGCGCTCATGGCTGAGTGGAGATAACCTTGTACAGCGTCCTCGACGGGAATGCCGAGGTGGTGATTGACCCATGCGTGGACTGTCGAGAGGCAGCCGACGGATTCGTATTTGGCTAAAGTGTCTTCAAGCGGAGAAAAATCAATCCATGGATGGAGGGCGTGTGCGAGTTTGATCAGCCTTTTGCCCATGGAGCTCGCTTGCTCTCGTTGGTTGGCAGGGGTGCGCTGTACATGTACGAGTTTGTCGATTAGTGCCAGCCGCCAGGTGTCGTTTTGGTCGGCGGCACTATAGATGCCTTTGATGGCCATCCCTTCAAGGCGGGTGATGCTGGGATGCATCTGACAACGCATGAACGATTCGAGATCAGCGGCATTGCGAATGTTCCCATCCTGGATGTGCGTATCCATGCCGAAGAAATGGGTGAAGCCTCCGACCTGGATAGAGGAATCAAGCAGTTTGACATAATCGAGCAGCTTATTTCCTCGGTTCACCATTTTCGCCTCCTATGTTCGTTTTGTGTAATATAATATGACTTTGTTGCAGGTTTTAAATCACTTATATCGGTAAAAATCCGAATTATATGATATATATATTTACACAAATGTCTGCGTTTTGTCAATGGTAAGCTGTATTTTTGATTTGTGAAATAAAATATGTTATTTTATTATCCTTACCGTGTTAATATTATGTTATGTAATTGTTCGGAATTGCTTCAGAACCGAAAATAAAATGATGGCGAAATGTTCAAATCAGATACCATCTTATGCAATATGATGTTGGAAAATGACGATACATTCGGCACCAAAATTTAATGTTAAAAATAGCTTTACTTTTCCTTTGAAACCCTGTATAATCATTTTTGTTGCCGCTAATACGACATGCGGTCGTGGTGGAATGGCAGACACGCTATCTTGAGGGGGTAGTGGGCGTACGCCCGTGGAGGTTCGAGTCCTCTCGACCGCATTATAATGAAGTAGAACAAAAGAAGCATTCCGATCATCGGAATGCTTCTTTTTTTTGTTTTCTGCAAAAAGGCATAAAAAAGCCGTGCTGCATCACCGATTTTTCGAAAAGCCTTTCCGGGCTGCAACACGGTTCTTCAAGGGGATGACCTTATGAAAAATGAATGCATCGTGACATCAATCCATCTCTGTTGAAATGTTGTTATTGATGCAGCAGCTCCGCAATATCGGCTTCAATCTGATCAGGCGTCGTTTGGGGAGCATAACGTTTGAGCACGCGGCCGTCCCGGTCGACCAGAAATTTAGTGAAATTCCATTTGATGGCCTTCGATCCTAGCAGGCCTGGCGCTTCTTTGGTCAAATGCTGAAAAAGAGGGTGGGCGCTGCTGCCGTTCACGTCGATCTTCTCGAACATCGGGAAGCTGACGCCATAGTTCATCTGGCAAAATTCGGCGATGTCGTCGGAAGAGCCCTTTTCCTGAGCGAACTGGTTGCTTGGAAACCCCAATACTTCGAAATCGCTGTTCTGGAACTTGTCATACAGCTTTTGCAAGCCTTCGTATTGCGGGGTTAGGCCGCATTTGCTCGCAGTGTTGACGATCAGCAGGACCTTGTTGCGGTATTGGGACATTTCGACTTCCTGGCCACGAAGCGTGTTCACTTTGTAATCGTAGATGGACATAATATTCGCCTCCAAATGAGTAGTATCGATGCGGTGATCTTTTTATATCTCTATTATATTTGATGCAATTAATTAATGCAAAATTATAATTGGAATCATTTGGGATGCCAGTGTCTTGTTTCTTCCTTTCCGTTATCATGTGGAATTTCTACCAGAGCGAGAATTAGATAGTTTAAACGAGAAAGGTGGAGATTAGTATATATGTAAGCGATCTCATTAAAGCAAAGTGCCATAAATCTGCCTTTTCGGAGAGCTGCACCGACTTTACACCGACTTGTCAGGGGTGTATGATTCATATCGATAACATGAACGATGTTTTTAATCGCTGAGTTTCCGTTCCGGTCGGAATGGAAAACGGGGGAACCAATCGGATGCGATGCATCTATGGGGTGAATTTTCCGGCTATGCCGGAAATAGGGCGACTCTCGCGCCCGAATCCGTCAGCTAACCTCGTAAGCGTTAAAGGGAGAGGCAACAAGCCGTACGTTATTCATGGCGAATGTTATTTGTCATGGATTGAAGAAGCGTTCGGGCGGCCTTGGTCCCCCACGCTTCTTTTTTGTTGTCTTTTCACGTCAGAGGGAGGAACGAATAATGGATAACGAGATGGTTTTGGTCACGGCCCCGAATGAAGCAGGGCGCAAATTTGTGAAGCTGTTGATGTACAAAAAGGTACCTTTTGCCGTGCTGACGAACAGTGCGGGCGAAGAACGCAAATTGCGGCGGATCGGCGTAGAGAACGTCATTCGCATGAATACGGCATCGGCGCAAAAGTGGTTTCTGCCGCAGGGAAATGTGGGCAATGTTTTTATTTTTGAGAACAGCCTTAATCTCACCTGCCGTTATCTGCAAATCTGCAGATCGTGGACATCCAAGACGTTGTGCGTCATTACGGAACAGAGCCATCCCAAAGGCATTTATCGCGGTATGGGTGCCGATCGGATCGTGTATTCGATGAATGGAGAGGTCGGATTTCTGCTCAACGGATAAGGGCGGGCTGTTGGTGATTGATCCGATGTTAGGCGGCTGTTATAATTAGCTTAATTATATGTGTGAAAAACCAAGAAGACTCTTTCTGGATACGGGTCTTCTTTTTTTAATGTTGGAAGACGGGCCTGAAAACAGCGACCTTTTGAAGGGTAAAAGATTCGCCGGATGAGGCTCGCGTTGATGATTGGGAGGATGCGTTCAAGGTGAGCAAGGAGGAGTAACGTGCCGGATATTGGTGGTATCAAATGGTTGTTTTTTGATGTTGGGGATACGTTGGTGGATGAGTGGGAGCCGGTGGACGACATCATCGGCCAGTTTGTGCGGGAAGCCCGAATGCTCGGGTATCATGTGAACATCGAAAAGGTGCGCGAGATCTTTGTCGAATGTTACAGCAAGTACGAGCAGTGGCCGATGCGGGTAGCTATTCGTACCTTGATCGATCATGAGGAGCACCGGGCACGGATTCAGGAAAAACTGAAGTTCCGGAAGGAGCTTGAGCATCCTTTTGCTGCTGCGGAGCGTGTGCTGCATGCGTTATCCGGCCGTTATCGGATCGGCATCATTGCCAATCAAAGCCTGGGCACGGAAGAGCGGCTTGAAAGGTATGGCTTGCGCAAATACGTGGACGTCCTGGCATGCTCGGCAGAAGAGGGCGTATCCAAACCGGATCCCGGATTATACGCGGTAGCGTTGAAGCAGGCGGAATGCGAGCCTGATGAGGCTGTTATGATTGGGGACCGAATCGATAACGACATCGTTCCGGCAAGCAAACTGGGCATGCGCACTGTACGCATATTGCAAGGTTACGGAAGGTTTCAGCCTGAACGCTCGGCGGACGAGCAGCCGGACTGGACGGTTGAATCGCTGGAGCAGCTGCTGCCGCTGTTTTTGCCTGGCGAGGATTAGGTTTCATTAATAGTTACATTATAATGCTGTGTTCATCCTCCGTTTCATCGAAGAAAAGGCTGATCGTGCAGGCACTCCGGTGCTTGCGACGATCAGCCTTATTTTTTTAGAGGAGTGCGAAAGTCTGGATAATGAGGTACACGTTCAGGACGACGATGATACCAGCAATAAACCAGGATGCTATTTTCAGCCATGGTTTGTTGGCAAACTCGCCCATGCTTTTTTTATCGCTCGTAAACATGACCAGCGGGATGACGGCAAACGGCAGCTGCAAAGACAAAATGACCTGGCTCAGAATGAGCAGTTCCTCGGTACCGTGTTCGCCGGCAATGGCGGTAACGATGACGGCCGGGATGATGGCAATAAGCCGTGTAACCAGCCTGCGCAGCCAGGCGGGAATCCGGATGTTCAGGAAACCTTCCATGACGATCTGTCCGGACAGGGTTCCTGTCAGCGTGGAATTCTGGCCGGAAGCAAGCAGGGCAACGCCGAACAGAACGCTTGCGATCGTTGTGCCCAGCAGCGGCGTCAGCAGGTGATAGGCATCGGCGATTTCGGCGACCTGCGTCATGCCTGCACTGTGGAAAACGGCCGCCGACACGATCAAAATGGCGGCATTGATGAACAGGGCCAGCGTCAAAGCGATCGTGGAATCCATGGTGGAGTAACGGATCGCTTCTCTTTTGCCACGGGATGTCTGCTCGATCTGGCGGGTCTGTACGATGGACGAATGCAGATACAGGTTATGGGGCATAACGGTAGCCCCGATGATGCCGATCGCGATGTATAACATGGCTGGGTTTTGCAAAATTTCCGCGCTGGGTACAAAGCCGTGCAGCACTCCGCCCATGTCCGGTTTGGCGAGAAACAGATCGATGCCGAAACAGAGGGCAATGGTGGCCATCAGCACGATGACGAGCGTTTCAAGGGCCCGAAAACCTTTGTTTTGCAAAAGCAGGACCAGCAGCACGTCCACTACGGTAATGATGACGCCATACAGCATTGGAATGTTAAACAACAGTTTCAGGGCGATGGCCGACCCGATCACCTCGGCGAGATCGGTTGCAGCGATCGCGAGTTCGCATAACAACCACAGCATGATGACTACAGGCATGCTGAACCGTTCGCGGCAAGCCTGGGCAAGGTCGCGTCCGGTAACGATGCCGAGTTTGCCTGCGAGTGCTTGCAGCACAACCGCCATCAGATTCGAAATGAGGATTACCGACAGGAGCGTATACCCGAATTGCGAGCCTCCCGATATGTCGGTCGCCCAGTTGCCGGGGTCCATATATCCGACGGCAACCATGTAACCCGGGCCGACGAAGGCGAGGAATTTTTTCCACCAGGCCGCGTTTTTGGGCACTCTCATGGAACTATGGGCTTCCCCGAGGGAAGGCATCGCGCCTGCTGCTGCAAGCTGTTCGGCTGAGGAGGTGTGGAATGGATTTCTTTTGCTCATGGAATCATCACCTGACTTTTAATGGATTTAATAACGATTATCTATAGTTTCGATGAAATGAAGGTTTGGAATGACGAGAAGCTTATGTCCGAAAAGATATGTCGTTGTTTACATTGTACACCCTCAAATATTTTTGTCTAGTGCAACTTTTATGTAAAAGGACAATTTTTCTGAAGTGGCGCCAAACAAAAAAGAATGGATAGGAATAGTTGGCGGCTTGCAAAGAAGGGGGCGGTGTTTCAGACGATAGGTTAACCCATTCGATGCTGTCAGAACCGAAATAGCGGTGAATAACGTTTCAAAACGACTCAGCGGTTTAATTGGAACATAAGCGATAATACTAACCATATTAAAGGAGAGATCATCGATGCAGGCTTTATATACGGCAACGGCAACAGTTAAAGGCGGACGCACGGGTTCGGTAGCTTCTTCGGACGGAGTGCTCAAACATGAGCTCGCCATGCCTAAGGAACTGGGCGGATCAGGCGGTGAAGGCACGAATCCGGAGCAGTTGTTTGCAGCGGGTTACGGAGCTTGTTACGAGAGTGCATTGGCCAATGTGGCCCGTAAGGCGGGAGTGAAGCTTGGGGACGTCGTCGTCACCAGCAACGTTTCGATCGGCAAAGACCCGGAAGACGACGGTTTCAAGCTGGCGGTCCGCCTCGACGTCAATATGGAAGGAATCGAACGCAGCCAAGCGGAGGAGCTGGCTCGCAAAGCGCATGAATTTTGTCCGTATTCCAAGGCGACCCGGGGCAATATCGACGTTGTGTTGAACGTGGTATAACGCTGGGCGAACTTTGACATCGGATCCGAATCGGGGGCTCTGCCGCAATCCGGCAGGGTCCTGTTTTTCAACAATAAGCATTTCATAGCAGGAAATGGCATGATGCATATCGTACTCTTTTACATAAACCCAAACCTGTCTGATCCGACGTCCAGAAAAGAAGAGGGGGAACGCTTGATGAGTATTGAAGAAATGATTGAGCGCCGGTTCGTATGTTCGAAATGTCGGGGGACGGATTGCGACATCAAGGAAGTGTCCATGTCGGGAGCAGGACTCAGCAAAGTGTTCGATATCCAGCACAACCATTATTTGTTCGTCTCTTGTTCTTCCTGCGGTTATGTCGAGGTGTTTGACCCAAGCGTGTTGAAAGGCAAAAAGCAAGGCCAGGTCGGGACGATTCTGGATATTTTGTTCGGGGGTTAATGAGGCTTCCCGTGAAGAGATCCGGTGCGCCCGCGTTTCTGATATGGAGATCCCGGCAATGCGGCATGGCAGGCGAGTTGACATTAAGCTAAAATTTCTTTAATATGTTTGAGTACTGAGAAAGCTAATGCAGGAACAAATTTGAATTGACAGGTGATCTCCATGTCTTATAGACCGAGCATTGCAACATTGCAAATCGCGAGCAAAAACGAAAAAGACGGATTGTACGAGTTTACGATGAAATTGGTGGACGGCACCCATTGCCGCGTGTTCTATTCCCGTACTCCGGAATGGAAATTGACCAACATCAGCCGTCTGCAGAAAACGCCTTGTCCAGTATGCCGCAAAGATTTCATTTGCAAATGCATGGACCAGTATGCAGCAGACCTCCATCAACAAATGATGGATGACCAGTGGGTAGAAAAGGCAATTGCCGAGTAATTGCCGGGCAGATACGAGCGTGGGCGCAAGCCTGCGCTCTTTTTCTATATGAACGGAAGACCATGTACCTTTAAATGCATCGCGAGCGGTGCACAGCTTCTATAATAGCTGGAGGAGGTTGAGGAGAATGTCAGAACTTGAATGGAAAAACCGAAAGGAGCATCCCATCGTGCTTGTGGACGGCGTATGCCACTTTTGTCAGGGAGTCACCAAATGGATCATCAAGCGCGACCCGAAAGGAAAGTACCATTTCGCCTCGCTTCAATCGGATGTGGCCAAAAGATTGCTTGAACAAGGAAGGCTTCCGGTCGATCGCATGGATACATTCGTGCTGATTGAAGACGGGAAGTATTACACGCGGTCTACTGCCGCGCTGAAGCTTGCCAAAGGCCTGAAGTTTCCTTACCCGCTGCTGTATGGATTCGTGATCATACCAAGGCCGCTGCGTGATGCGGTATATGGCGTCATTGCCCGCAATCGGTACCGCTGGTTCGGCAAGGATGAGACGTGCATGCTTCCTTCACCGGACATCAAGGATCGTTTTCTGTGAAATGGGTTTGAAATGAGGAAAGACAGGGTAATGATTGGGGAAATCAACCATTTTGGAGGTATAATCATTTGAAGAAATGGACGACAGTACTTATCGGGGCATGGATGGCACTAAGCTTGGCTGCATGCGGAGGTCAGGCGGGAAGCAATGATGCATCAGAAACAGCGGCAAACAACGATCCAACGAGCAATAATGCCGCAGTAAATGAACAGGAAGCGGCGGTTCCTACGTTGGACGAATTGATTGCAAAATCGAGCGAAGCTTCGAAGACATTAAAGAGTTTTTCCTCCGAAGCAAGCATTCAGCAGAACATTAGCGTCGAAGCCGGCGAACAGAGCCAGGAGCAGCAGTTAACGACAAGCATCAAGATGGACGTCATCAAAGATCCATTGACAGCTTACCAGGAAATGAAGGTGGAAATGCCCGGTCAGGAAGCGCAGACCATCAAGCAGTATTTTACTAACGATGGCATCTATTCGCAGGTGGGCGAACAGTGGGTGACCATTCCGGAAGAGCAAACCCAGCCGCTGATCGAGCAAATGAAAGCAAGCGTCAATCCGGAACAGGAGCTGGAGCAGTTCAAATCGATCACGGAAGACACGAAAATTACGGCCGAGGGCGACAACTATATCATCAACGCTACGGTGTCCGGGGACAATGTGAAGGAGCTGGCCAAATCGGTTCTGCAGCAAAACGGGACAGACCCGCAAATGCAAACGATGATCGATCAAATGGACATCACCAGCATGACCATGAAATACATGGTCAACCAAGAAACATATTTGCCAACGGGAACAGACCTCAACATGGTCATGAACATGGAGCAAGAGGGTCAGAAGATGAAGATGGACATGAAAATGACCAGCACGTTCAGCAACCACAACACCGTGGAGAACATCGAGGTTCCTCAGGAAGTGCTGGACAGCGCGAAGTAACGAGTTGAATCAATCCGGAAGGTTTAGAGATGCATCCCTTAAGGAGAAAGCGCAAGGAAATGTACGTTTTGCGCTGCTCTGCGAGGGGTGTTTTTCGTATTTTCTATGCTTTCTGCCTGCAACGTTCCGGATGGTTTGCGGACATAAAAAGCACCCCGATCCGGAGTGCTATATATGGTATATGCTTCTCGTTCGATGTTCCGTCGAGAGAAGTATACAAGTTGTTCGAGGTTTTTCTATCCTTGCTTGAGACCAGCTATGTATTCAGGTGCAACCTTAAGCCAGCTTTGTTCTTTGTGTTTTTCAACTTTAGGCTGAAAAACGGGGACGGATACGTACAACCTTGTTTACTTATTTCTTTTCACAAGCTACGCCGTCTCCGTCTCGATCCAGGGCTTTACGGTATCCTGGCTCTCCTTTATAAAGCGGGGCTTTCCCGGCTTTCCTCACGGCAGCACAGTTTTTGTAGTACACTTTTTTCGCTTCAACTTTAGGCATAGCTTGGACTGAAACATTGGCAACCAGAATAGCAGCTAACACGGTAAAGAGCAATTTCTTTTTCATCCTTCATATACTCCCTTCATCGTTTAAGTGAATTACAAAGCTATTTTACCAAAAAGAAGGTTATCGAACTACAGGTTATAACAAAGAAAAAGGAAACTTATTCAATCAGCAGGGGGTGTTTGGTGTTGTTTGAGCAAACCTCGGTTCTGGCGAAGAATCATTATGTTATGCTATGGTATATTCGTGTATCGGCTTGAACATCATGTTTGCATAACCCGAGGGAGATCCGGCAAGGGAAAGAAAGAGGAGGGGGAAACGGGAATGATTCATTTTTCGCATATTCACCACGTCAGTTTGGCTGTGCGCGACCTGGAGGTTGCAAAGCGGTTTTACTCGGAGGTGCTTGGACTGCAGGAGATCGAGCGTCCGCCTTTCCGTTCAACGGGCACTTGGTATGCCATCGGCAGCCAGCAGCTTCATCTATTGCAGCATCCGCAGGGGCATACGCTGCGGGAGGGCGGCATCGATACGACGGATGGCCATTTCGCGATTTGGGTGAAGAGCCACAAGGAAACGTTGGAGTGGCTTGAGAAACAGGGGGTCGAATACGAGGCCAGGCCGGACAGCGTTGCCGGATTTGCGCAAATTTTCATATTGGACCCGGATCGAAACATTATCGAGTTCGGCGCTCCTTACGGCTCGTAAAAGGGAAGCGTAATTTCCGGTTTTTCACAAATCACTTGATCATCCAGAAATTGTATGATATATTATCGATAAATTCATAGCACGTGACGGAAGCACCGTCCTTACATTGCATGCGGTTTGTGCAATTGTATGGGCGGTGTTTTTTGTGCTTTTCGGGGAGGGAAGGCATATTGGGTGTTCTGAAGGCGGTTCTTGCTTCCGGGGACAAAGAGTATATTGACGCCTGGCTGGATTATGTGCGGGAAAGCGCATATGCCGCGGATATCCGTTTTACGGCGTTTTCGAATGAGGAAGCTTTCAGGGAGTACATGTACGAGCAGGTAGACAGGGAGATGCCTGATCTGGTCATTGCGGAGCCTGCATTTCTGCAGCCCTGGCTGGAACGGGCGAAACATGATCGAGAAATCCCATGGTTGATGCTTGGGGAAGGAAAGGAAGGGGTACAGGAAGAGAAGCTTCTGGCAAAGTATCAACCTTTGCCTGCACTGCTGGATGCGGCCTTGAATGCCTGCCGCCAACCACGGCGGAAGAAACAGCTGAAGGTGGGTCGCGGCACCCTTTTGGCAGGAGTGGTATCGGCTTCCGGAGGCTGCGGCAAAACAACGGTAGCGATGCATTTGGTCAAACAATTGGGTGTTGCGGGATATGCGGTGCTGTATCTCAATCTGGAGACGCTGGACAGCACCATGCCGTTTCTGGAGAAAGGCTTGTTGCGGAGCCATCCTCGGTATGCCGAAGCGGAATCGGGTTTGTCGCGGCTGTTATACGACCTGAAGGCTGGCAAGAAGCATTCCGGGGCTAGAGGGGAGAAGCAGAATGCTTCAGCCAAACAGGGAGGGGCTCTGGACGATTATGTGTTTCGCCATGACGCATTGAAGGCAGACATGTTTTGGCCGCCGAACAACCGCAAAGAACTGCTGCAAATGTCCTGCGAGGACGCCAAAGCGCTGATGCAGCATGCCGTGGATTGCGGTCGGTATGACGTGATCGTCACGGATGGCGACTCGGGTTGGGATGGGCGCAGCGAGGCTGTATTTGAAGCGGCGGACACGCTTGTATGGCTCGTTGAGGACGAACTTGCCTCCATGTACCGCTGGGGAGAATGGATGAGACATATGGAACGAATTCATCCGGAACGTTACGAGAGCGTGATGGAACGTGCCAGGTTTATTGCCAACAAGGTCCAGGGCCGCATGATAAATGCCCTTCCCCGTGCTGATCTGCGACTGGACGCGATTCTTCCGTGGATTCCTTCCTGGAAACAGCTCAGTCAAGAGGAAGTGCTGCTCAGCTCTCCAATCTTCCAGCGTGAAATCAGGCAGGTATGCGCCATGCTGCTGCCTGACGAGGATGACCATTCGCGGATCAAAGGACTCGCTCCTTCAATGGCGGAGGTACGCCATGGTTAAAATGATCGTCCCGGAACGTGAAGACCTGTTCCAGGCCATGCGCAATGAAGTCAGGGCAGGTTTGAACCTGACTTCCGCTGCCGGAGATGAGGAGCTGTGGCAATCCATTGAACGCAGGGTGCTGTCCGACGCTCAATTGGAAGAACTGACTTCAGGGGAAAAACATGCCTTGATCAAGCGGCTGTATGATTCGTTTCGCGGACTGGACATTTTGCAACCGCTGGTCGACTCTCCGGAGATCACGGAAATCATGATTAACAGCCATAGGGAGATCTTCGTGGAAAAGGCCGGGGAGGTAGAGCGCGTGCCATTGGAATTCGAATCCACGGAGCGGCTTGAGGATATCATCCAGATGATCGTTGCTGGCGTTAACCGGATCGTGAATGAATCGTCTCCCATCGTCGATGCCAGATTGAAGGACGGATCAAGGGTCAATATCGTTTTGCCCCCAATCGCACTTAAAGGGCCAACCATGACGATCCGGAAATTTCCGAGCGAGCCGATGAGTATGTCGGACCTGATCGATAAAGGAGCATTGCACGAAGAAGCAGCAGAACTACTGCAGCAATTGGTCCGCAGCAAATATAACATTTTCATCGGCGGCGGAACGGGCTCGGGAAAAACGACGTTTCTTAATGCGCTGTCCCAGTTCATTCCTGCCGATGAGCGCATTATTACGATCGAAGATTCTGCAGAGCTGCGAATCGTGACCGTGCCCAACCTGGTATCGCTTGAAACGCGCAATGCCAATACGGAAGGCAAAGGGGAAATTTCGATTCGCGACTTGATCAAGTCGTCGCTGCGCATGCGTCCCAACCGGATCGTGATCGGGGAGGTTCGGGGAGCGGAAGCGTTGGATATGCTGCAGGCTATGAACACAGGGCATGACGGATCTTTAAGTACCGCCCATGCGAATAATGTGGCTGACATGATCAGCAGACTGGAGACGATGGTGCTTAGCGGCGCCGATCTGCCTATTTCCGTTGTGCGGCAGCAAATCAGCTCGGCCATCGATATTTTTGTTCATTTGTCCCGGCTTCGCGACCGTTCCCGCCGCGTAACGGAAATCAGTGAAGTTGCAGGCATGCATGAGGGGGAAGTGATGCTTCATCCGTTGTTCCGTTTCCAGGAGCAAGGAGAGCAGGATGGAAAGATTGTCGGTGGCCTTGTTCAAGTGGGGAAGTTAAAGCAAGTACATAAAGTGCAGATGGCGGGTTATGGAGAATGGTTGGAGGAGTACGCACAGCGAAACCCGATTCCTGGCTGAACAGATCATATAACAACGTAAATAAACTACTAATCAGAGGTGGTTTCGGTGGATGAAGCCAAACAAACACTTACGGATTATACGACATTGGTGTTATCTCGAAGGCAGCGCTGGAGCTGTATTGGGATCAGCGGACTGTTGTTCTTTGGGGTAGGTCTGTTGTTCTATCATCACTGGATTGCCGGGATTGTGCTGGCAGTCGGGGCTCTCGGGGTGCCCCGTTATTGGACCAAAGTGCTGCTGGACCGCAGAAGAACGACGCTCGGCCTGCACTTTAAACAAGCGCTGTATGCGTTGTCGTCCGCGCTTGCGGCGGGAAAATCGGTAGAGAACGGCTTCCGGGAATCCGTCGAAGATTTGCGCATGCTCAATCCGGAAACGGATACGGATTTGATTCGGGAATTCACGATATTGCGCACCCGGATGGAGTACGGCCAAGCGATCGAAGAAGCGCTGCAGGACTTTGCCGATCGTGCCCGGATCGAGGATATCACCAATTTTGCGGACGTGTTCATTACTTGCAAGCGGACAGGCGGCGATCTGGTCGAGGTGGTGAGACGCACGTCGGCCGTGATCGGGGAGAAGCTGGATATCCAGCAGGATATCATGGTTGCGGTGGCCCAGAAACGGTTTGAATCCAAGGCAATGTTTGCCGCACCGTTCATTTTCCTCCTTTTTTTGAATTTCACCGCCAAGGACTTTATGGCACCGCTCTACAGCGGCATGGGGTATCTGATCTCTACCGGAGCTTTGGTGATGCTTGCCGGCTGTTATTTGTGGATCACGCGCATTATGGATATCAAGGTATAGGGGTGAGATCGAAATGTTGATACCCGTATTTGCAGGCGGAGCGCTGTGTTTGGGATGGCTCGTGCTCGATCGTGCCCGGGGAAGGGCGTATCGGCATTTGCGCAAGCTGGACATGCCCGGAATCAGGCTGAAGCAGCTGCATGGTCCGTTTCTTTTTTTGCTGGAACGATTCGATGCGGTACGAAGATTGCCTGTGTTGATGTTTCGCATGCAGCATGCCATTCAGAAAATATACGGCGTCCAGCACAGCGGCGAGAAAACAATGCTTTATTGTGCCGAAATGCTGGCGTATGCATGGCTGATGCTCATATTGGGGTGCCTGTTGTCATTGATTGAAGGCATCGGAATTGGGGGAATGGCATGTGGACTGATTATGGCAATGCTGCTGCCCTTTGCGCTCTACAGAGACCTGAATGCGAAAGTGCAGCGCAGGGACCAAGACATGCTGATGGAGCTGCCGGAACTGTTGAACCGGATCGTGTTATTGGTCGGCGCGGGAGAAACGGTTCAGCGATCCATCGTACATTGCGCAGCCAGTCAGGGCAATCGGGATCATCCTTTATATAACGAACTGCGTAGAACCGTTGCGGATTGGAATAACGGATATTCGTTTCACCAGGCTTTCGAGCAGTTCAGCCGACGCTGTGGGGTTCAGGAGGTCACGATTTTTACGACGACCGTACTGCTGAATTTCCGGCGTGGAGGAGGTGACTTTGTGTTGGCGCTGCGTGATCTTTCACACGTACTGTGGGAGAAACGTAAGGCAGTCAGTCGGGCAAGGGGAGAGCAGGCCTCTTCCAAACTGGTGTTTCCGATGGTGGTGATCTTTTTCGCGATCGTGGTCATGATCGGGGCACCTGCTTTTATGATGATGAATATGTAGGAGGAATCGGCATGCTGGAATGGACGAGAGGAAAAATCGAAGGATTTTGGAATGAAGAAGATGGTTTGGGGACGTTGGAACTGATCCTGATTATTGGCGTCATTATTATCATTGCTCTGATTTTCAAGGATCAGATCAAAGCTTTGGTAACGAGGCTGCTTGGTCAAGTCAGCGATAAAAGCAATGAATTTTTCGAATAGACGATTCAGGAACGATGAGGGGAGCTTCACCATCGAAGCCTCCCTGGTCTTTCCTGTGCTGCTCTTTGTGTTGGCATTGATCTTGTTTTTTGGCATGTACATGTACCAAAGAACGTTTCTGAATCAGCATGCCTATGCCGCTTCGGAGCGTGCGGCCTACAGTTGGGACAACAGCCACAAAAAAGCCTTGACCGGCGAGTATGCTGTTTCAGATGTTGACGGTTTGTATTGGCGGTTGAAAGATGATCAGTTATTGGGCGCTTTATTCGGCTGGGCGGGAGCCGACAACGTGACGAAGGTTTCCATACCGGCTATCGAGGGAGAAGGGCTTGCCGAGCAAAAATTGGCTCAAGCCGTACAGGGCATGCCCTCCGGCATGACCGGCACGATCGAATACGCGAATTCGCTGCTGCAGCGGAAAGTCACGGTCCATCTTAACCAGGTTATTTCGTTGCCATTGCCTTCTTTTCTCTTTGATTCGGGTGATGAGGTACAGACCGAAGGTGTTTCCGCCGTGGTTGAGCCTGTCGAGTTCATTCGAACGGTGGATTTGGCCCGCTACTACGCTGCTAAGTTTAAAAACAAGGGCGGAGCGGCCGCAGAAGCAGCAACAGAAGCGGGACAAGTCATTCAGCATTTCGGGAACGGCAAAAAGTAGCAAAGGAGGAGGGCTCTGCTGTTCAGAAAAAGAGATGGCGAATCAGGGGCAGTCACCCTGTTTTTAATATTGATTCTGGCGGGGGTGTATATGTTCATGGCAGTATTTATCGATTATGCGCGCATTGCGGCTTTCAAGGTACAGGTTGAACGGATGACGCATGCTGCGATGAGGTCTGTAATGTCGGCATATGACCCTGCGCTTCGGGAATACGGGCTATTCGGATACGGAGATAGCAGCGGGGAAAATATGATGGCCAAAGTGCTGAACGATAGCGTGAAACCTTCGGCGGTGAAGGACGCCTTTCCCATTCTTGATATTCAGTGGGACACCACTTCTCTTGGCATGGAACGAGAATTGGGTAAGTATGCCATCTTCAATCGACAAATCCAGGAAGACATGAAGTACCGGGCTCCCGTCGACTTTACCCTCGAAGTGATCAACCGCTTCAAACCGATGTCGGGAGAGATGAAGGAAGCGGCTCATACGGTGGATTTGCTCAAAAAACTCCAGAAGCTGTACGACAAGCGCGAGGCACTGCTGGACGAGGCCATCGAAATACAGGAACAATCCGCGGCGAAGCTGAAGGGCCTGCCGGAACTTGTCATGAATCCGCCAAACGGGGCCATTTACGACGAAATGCTTGAGGAAGCGCCTGTTACTGCCGCCGAGGCAGCAGCACGTTATACCGACTTCTGGAGCAAAAAAACAGCAGATGAAGGACTGCCGCTTTTGGAACAGCAATATATCTCGGAGTTGGGGCGATATCGTTCGGGCGTGAACAATGTAGTGATGGGGATTAGCGCTAGCATGCAGTCCTCGACCCAAGCGCATCAGACGAACTTGCCGGAGGCGATCACCAAAATCGAAGAGGCCCGCAGCATCAATGAAGAAATGAAACGGGTCATTGCCGAAGGGCAGAATCGTCTGCAGAATACCGACTATGACAAAGTGGGCAGTTCCGATTTGCCGGGCCAGAGCCCCGGCTCCACCGGAAACGGAAACGAGGCGCGAGATACACGTTCCCTTGCTTCCGAACTGGTGAGGGAGGAAGGTCTGTTTGACCGATTGGGTGAGCGTGTCAGCGCGCAGACATCTGACTTTACTCAAGTAAGACAGGCTGGCGTAGAACTTAACAACCAGCTTCGCAACGTGACTTCCCAGCACGGTGTTCCGATTAAACAGGCAGTCAGACAAGCCAGCCAAGCGACGGAGCGTTATATGGACAGCTTTGTGCGCAATGGCGCTTCCAATGTCATTCTCCAGAGCAAACGCGAGCTGGAGAGCGGTCGCGGGTCCGATGCGCAGCGCAAAGCCAATGACAAGGAGTCCAAAGGCAAATTGAAGGAGGTCCGGCGCGTGTTGGCGCGGATCGAAAACGGCGGTTCGGCTTCGTCGGAGGCTTTCAAATCGTTGGAGAAGTTTTACAATGCCAACATTGCATTTAATCAGGCGAGCGCCAGCACCTCGGAAAAGGCGGAAATCGCAGGTGATCCGTACGAGTCCGGCGGCAATGCGATGAGCGGCATGGACAGCTTGTTCGGGGGCATGTCAGGCCTGCTCGACAATCTGGGAGATGAGCTGTTCCAGAATGAATATGCTTTGGCTTACTTTAATTCGACGGATTTCGGGCAATTGCTCGGATGGACCGAAGGGGATGGAGGAGCGGGTGACGTATTTGACTTGAAAAATCAGGAGTTGGAATATATCATCTACGGCTTTCACAACTCTTCAGGCAACATCGCTGCGGCATACGCGGAAATATTCGGTATAAGGCTTGCCATTCGTACGGCAGAGGGATTGATCGAAAACAGCAAGCTTGGGAATCCGCTGCTTGTATTGTCTGCCGCCATACTGCATGGCATTACTCATGCCATCAAAGACATGCTCACATTGGCCAAGGAAGGCAGCGTAGAGTTGTCCAAAATGATCAAGATCAAACTTACATACCGGGATCATCTTCGCCTGTTTTTGTTGATGCATAGCAACAATGAACGCAAAATGTCCAGAATGCTCGCTTTGATCCGATGGAATACCGGGGTGAATCCGGAGGAAAAGCAAACCTATGCAGCGGGATCGACGCGCAGCAGTATCAGATTATGGTTTTTGCCTGGCGTCGTGCGAAGCATAGGGGCCGTAATGGGCAGTGAGGAACAGGTGGAAGACGGACGATTGTTCGTGGAACGCCGAGCGGATTATTCCTATTAAATTTAATGATGATTCCATGGAGGGAACATGGACAAGCAACTCCATCGAAAGCAGCAATTTCAGCAGTCGGGCAAGGCATGGCGAATGAGAGGGAAGCTGCACTTGCGCTGGACTCTTACGATTTGGCGGAAGAAGGATCAAAGGAAATCATTACGGGCAAACATGCCAATGGCTCCGTTGCCCCAAGAGCAGGGGAGCATCGTTTTGGAGGCTTCGTTGGTGCTTCCGGTATTTCTCTTCTTCGTCATGTTCCTTATATATATCGTGCAGATGACGCTTATTTCCACTTCATTGCAAAGTACGGCGGGCGAGGCGGTGAAGCAATTGGCTGCCCAGATCTATCCGGTCTCGCTCGCGTTCTCGCCCGGCGATTCGGCCGGAGGCGGGGAGGGAGGGGGAGGCTGGAAACTGCCAGGGCTGTCTCTGGAGGAGTGGGCCGAAAAATACGCTTCTTCACTTCCCGAGCCTCTCAACGACTGGGTTCGAGCGGCAGCCGCCCGCGGCGAACAGCCTTTACAGGAAATCAAAACTTCCGTTTTGGAATCGGTGCTTGATCCAACGGTAAAACCGATGCTTAAACCTTTCATTAATGAACGTGTCCTTGATTATGAACGAATTCACGTGAACGGTATTTCCGTTCCCGATCTTCGCAATAAGCAGAATCCTTATTTTATGGTGGAATTGAGTTATGAGCTTCCCGTTAAGGTTCCTTTTTTGGGCAAATCGTTACGTATCCAGGCTGCCGCGGCCGAACGTGCATGGATTGGAGATACGGGAGAAGGCTCTGGCGGCTCCGGTGAGGGGGCTAATTCGGCAAGTTCAGCAGCGGTTGTATTGTCCAAACCGGAGCCGGCGTACGTTGGCAACAAAGCCGCGGTGAAAGTCAAGGTGGACCCCGGGATGAGCGCGAACCTTACGATTTTTTACAAATCCGGCCAGAGCACGGCCAAACACATCGGTTGGGCCACGGCGGACGAGAATGGTGTCATCGAATGGAACTGGTTCGTCGGCACCCGGACGACGGAAGGCACATGGACGTTTGTGGTCGAGACGGCCGATGGCGCAGTGACCGAAACCAGTTTTGACGTGGCATCCAAATGATTGAAGGGAGGGCGGAGCATGGAATGGTTTTATCTGGTTTGCGGCCTGGTCGTAATGGCAGCCTTCGTCACCGATATTCGGTCGATGAAGATTCCGAATCGTCTCACCTTGCCTGCGATGTTGGTGGGGACGGCGGCACATGCCGCTTGGGGCGGCTGGGATGGCTTGCTCTTCTCGGCCGCCGGATTTGCCGTATGTTTTGCAGTTCTGTTTGCGATGTATGCCATCGGTGCCGTGGGCGCGGGGGATGTGAAGCTATTCGGAGCAATCGGGTCCTGGACCGGGCTGTTGTTCGGCATTCATGTCGTCGTTTATTCCGTGTTGTATGCGGGCGCGATCGGGCTTGTCATTGTGTTGTTCCGAAAAGATGCGGCAAGGCGATTTCGCAGCATCGTTGGCGGCCTGGCCGGCTTCTTCCTATTGGGTTCGATCAGGCTGGTCGGCAAGGGGAAAACGCTGAAATTTCCGTTTATGCTGGCGGTATTGCCCGGATTTGTCAGCACTTATTTATATTTGATGTAGATCGGCTGAGGAAGGAGGAAGGAATAGAACGATGTTTGGATTGACGAGGGATTTTGTTCGCAACGGCGGTGTGTTCATGGTGCTGGAGAGGCCCGATGGGTTGCGGATGGACGAGTTAAGCAGCGTGCAGGTCGGAATGCTGGCCTCCAATCGCATTGCAAGAGTGTTGCCTGTCCATATCCGCGAAGTGGATCTTAAGGTGACTCTTCAATATGATATCGCGGGATTCAAGATGCTCTCCCATGCGTTGAAGACGGAAAAGATCAAACTTCACGTGCTGTACGGATTGTTGTTCCAGATCGCAGACACGCTATTGGAGAGCAGGCAATATATGCTGGAGTCATGCAAGTTTATTCTGCAGGAGGATTATTTGTTCGTTAACGGGTCGCTCGATCAAGGGGGAATCGGCATGATTTACGTTCCGATCCAGGATGCAGCCCAGACAGATATACCTCAGCAATTTCGGGAGCTTGTTATCCGTTTGATGGCCCATGTGCAGCAATTGCAGGGTGAAGGGATTCAGCGCGTGCTCCAGTTATGCCATGAAGAGAGCTGGGATATCAGGCACCTTCGGGAGCTGTTGCTGGAATTGTATGCGAACGGGCAAAAAAGCGAGGATGATCCAGAGAAGACAACTGCGTCCTCCGTTCATCCGGCTGCCGTGTCCGGAATGGAGGCGAAGCTTCATGTTGTGTCCCATGGCACGCATCAAGGTTTGGAATCGGAGCCGGAGTCCTTCCTGTTCAAACGCAAAGGCATAATGTCTTCAGCTTTGGAAACGGGACAGCCGCAGCCCTTTTTGTCGCGATCCGGCGAGCGTTCTGCCGTAGAATCAGAGAAGCCATCCAACCATGACTCGAAGAAGAGGATGTTCAAGCGAAGCTCTGTGGATTCAGGTGAGGACCAGAACCTTGAGACGGACGTGGATGACGAAGGTAAAGATGCGGGGTCTGCCAAAGTGACATACATCGCTTTGGGCTGCATGGTAGGCATGGCTTTGATATGGAGATTCATTTACATGGAACAGCCCGGACAGATGGAAATGATGGTATCTTCCGCTCTGAGCATCATCCTGCTTGGGGCAGCAGTATGGGCGTGGAAAGGGCGAGGGAGGTTTTCGTTTCCTGCCCTGGGTAAACGCCAACGGGAAAGCGGCGGCGAAGAAGAGATGTTTCAGGAAAGCTGGCGTTGGAACAATCAAGCAGGCCATGCAGGTCCGTTTGCAGCCCGCCGAAGCGATGACCCCAGCAAGTTGCAAGATCCATTGCCGGGGTCAGACGCCGCCCCGGAAGGTCCGCATCTGAACACGAATGTTCATCGCATGGATATGCCGTATAACCGTCGGCAGGGAAGCATGGTACAGGATTTGCCGCACCCGCATTTTTCGGACAAAGAACAGTTACAGGATTCGGCAGCATCCACAGAGAACAGCATGCGTTTTGACGTGTCCAGAGAAGCTACCGTCAATTTGCAATCCATGAAAGAAGCCGGCGGCTTCAAAGGCGCAGACACGGGACTGCCCCTGTATTATTTGGAGCGTAGATCCCCTGCAGGGGAGCCGGGCGAGCGGATGGACATAAGGGGAGCCTCGTTTGTTATTGGAAGGTCGGCAGACATGGTACAGTGGGTTGACGCAGCGGTCGGAGTATCCCGTGCGCATGTTGAACTGAGCAGGAACAAAACCGGTTATGCCATTAAAGATCTCGGTTCCGTGAACGGAACGGTCCTTCAGGGGCAGCTGCTTGCCCCTTACAAGGAATATCCGCTCCATGACGGAGATTCCTTCATTTTGGCAGAGTCCGTCTACACCTACCGAGCGGTCCAATCAGTGTAATTTAAGGTCTTCCAACGCTTCTTGCAGCGTCGGATAAGTGAACAGGAAACCCTGATCCAGCGCCTTTTGGGGAATGACGCGCTGCCCTTGCAGCACAAGCATAGACATTTCCCCTACCAGTGCATGGATCAGGAAGCCCGGTACCGGAAACCAATGAGGCCTGCGAAAGACCTTTCCGATGGTTTTTCCAAATTCGTCATTCGTTACCGGATGCGGTGCAGCCGCGTTTACCGGACCGGAAATGGCTTTGTTTTGCACCGTGAAATCAATAAGCCTCACCATATCGTGAATATGAATCCAGCTCGTCCACTGCTTGCCGCTGCCCAGTTTGCCGCCAAATCCAACCAAGTAGGGCAGCTTCATGAGTGGAAAAGCCCCTTTGTGACCCAACACCAGACTGATCCGGATGAAGACAAGCCTTGTGCCTTTAATTTCCTTGGAGGCGGCTTCCCAGCGTTCCGAAACGCGTGCCGGAAAATCCGCTGCATGAAGGGGACTGTCCTCGTCAAAGGTTTCCGTTGCCGATGTTCCATAGATCGCCATGGCAGAAGCCTGCACGACCACCTCCGGTTTGCGTTCAAGCGAAGACACGAGGCGGGCCACCTTGGCTGCGGTCGTTACGCGCGACTCCAGAATCCGCATCTTGGCGCTGCTCGTCCAGCGTTGATTCAACGTTTCTCCCGCAAGATTAACCAATGCATCGAAGCCCTCCATACGTTCCGGCTGAACTTCAAGTTGTTCCCAGGATACATATTCCAGATTCGGATATGCCGCTCGTTTATTTTCCGGCAGCTTTCGAGTGATGATCATGATATGGTGATTGGACTTCAGCCAGTAATCCGTCAATGCGCTTCCAATAAATCCGGTTCCGCCGCAGATGGCAATTTTCATAGTGGGCACTCCCTTTTGCGTATCTATCGCAGGTATTCAACAACAACGATCATTGGAAAAAAGCCCCGATCGGTAAGAATGAACTGAAACTTGACCTGCCGGAGCCTGTGTGGGATTCTATTCGTTTATCATGAGGAGTCACCAAAAAGCGACGTTCTTAAAATCTTATCCTTTTTCATTTGTTCATCAAATGTTCGTAACGCGAATAATCAATTTCGTTTTTTTGCAAAAAACGGACAAGAAACTTATTGTCCCGCTTGGGCGTGGCGATAATATATCCCTTGATGCAATGGTCGCGGGTGACTTCGGAAGCTTTGCTTTCGATGGCGATTCTGCCGATTTCAGCCGCAATGGAATGCTTCGCGATGTCCCTGAACGGTCCGGGCACCGGCTCCACCAGCTGATCCAAAAAGGCTTTGGCGTCGTCCGTCCATAAATGCCGGCTGGTTTCGACCCAGTGATTTTGCCAATCCAGCTTGGACTTGCCGTCCGCTTTGGGCAATACCTTCAGAAATTTGCGCATCATAAAAAAACCGCCGATACACATGCTGCCTAACAGGATGACTGTCCAAAATGCGATCGTGTTCATAAACCAGTTGCTGGGCGAGCTGCTAGCCAGCGTCAAAACAAGTGGATCGAACATCACTGTAAAAGGTCACCTCGGTTCATTGAATTTTGCGAAAGAAACCCTCCGCTACCCATGTTCCGGAATGCTGTTAAAAATAGCCTGTATTCCGAATTATATCGCATTTCTAGATTTATTTCGATAATCGCGTTAGAATAGGGGATAACTCAAACAAAGGGGGATGAATGATGCTTAAAATAGGCTCTCACGTGTCCTTTTCGGACAAGGGATTATTGAGTGCAACGAATGAGGCGTCCTCGTACGGCTCAAGTTCGTTTATGATATATACGGGTGCTCCGCAGAATACGCGCCGCAAGCCCATTGAATCCATGTTCATCGAAGAAGGCAAACAGGCCATGCAGGCTGCGGGCATGGATGAAATCGTAGTGCATGCGCCGTACATCATTAACCTGGGCTCTTACAAAGAAAATACGTACGAGCTGGCCGTCAGCTTCCTGCAGGAAGAAATTCGGCGGACGCATGCCATCGGCGTGAAAAATATCGTGCTGCATCCCGGTGCTTTCACCGACAAGGATGCGCATTACGGCATTGAGCGCATTGCTCAAGGCCTGAACGAGGTGTTGGACGGCGTGAAGGAGACGGATGTCAATATCGCTCTGGAAACGATGGCCGGCAAAGGCACGGAGATGGGACGCAGCTTCGAAGAGATCGCACAGATTATCGAAAAGGTCAAGCATAACGAACGATTGACGATCTGCATGGATACATGCCATATTCACGATGCAGGCTACGATATCGTGGGAGATTTGGACGGCGTGCTCGAACAATTCGACAGCATCGTCGGACTGGATCGCATTGCCGTCATGCATATCAATGACAGCAAAAATCCGGTGGGCGCACGCAAGGACCGCCACACCCCGATCGGCTCGGGATGGATCGGGTTCGAAGCGATTAACCGGGTTGTGCATCACGAGAAGCTTCAGGGGCGTCCGTTCATTCTGGAAACCCCGTGGATCGGCAAAGATGCCAAGACGCAGCGCCCGATGTATGAGGTGGAAATCGCTTTGCTGCGCGGGGATGTTGCCGGCCGTTTCGGCCAGTCATTTTTGGCTGAAGTCGAGCAGCTGCATCACTTCTTCGAAGGCAAGGAAATCAATCCGCGCTCTTATATTCTCGATGTATGGAACTTGCTCAAAAATGATGCCAAAGCCAAGAAGGCCGATCCGCGCGAGCCGCTGGAGCGCCTGTACGACATGGTGACGGAATCTGCCCTGTTCCCGGATTTGAGCGAGGAACAACTGAATCATCGTTTGATCGCCTGGCTGGCCGGCAAAGAGCTGCTCGTCACGGCTTAATTTAAGGAGGAAAAGTACCCGATGGAGATTCATGCCAAACAATTACGTCCTGATCAACAAAACCGCGCCGACCGGGCGCGGATGCTCATTTCCTGTCCGGATGGACCCGGAATCGTAGCAGCCGTATCGCATTTCCTGCACCAGCACGGTGCAAACATCGTTCAGTCCGACCAATATACGATGGACCCGGCCGGAGGCATGTTTTTCATGCGCGTCGAGTTCGATCTGCCGCAATTGTCTGACAATTTGAACAAGCTCGAGACAGACTTCGCCGAAGTGGCAGGCAAGTTTCGGATGGAATGGACGTTGACGGCGGTGAGCCGCAAAAAGAAACTCGCCATTTTTGTATCCAAGGAAGACCACTGTCTGGTGGAACTGTTGTGGCAATGGCAGGCCGGCGACCTGGATGCCGATATCGCCCTGGTCGTAAGCAACCATTTGGATATGAGAGATTACGTGGAATCTTTCGGTATCCCGTACCATCACATTCCGGTTACCGCAGAGACCAAGCCCGAGGCGGAAAAACGCCAGCTGGAAGTCATCGGCGACGATATCGACGTGATCATTCTTGCGCGTTATATGCAAATCATCTCGCCAACGTTCATTGAACATTATCGCAACCGGATCATTAACATTCATCATTCGTTCCTTCCGGCGTTCGTCGGCGGCAAACCGTATGCTCAGGCATACAAGCGCGGCGTAAAAATCATCGGAGCGACGGCGCATTATGTTACCGAAGAGTTGGATGGCGGACCGATTATCGAGCAGGATGTGCAGCGTGTAAGCCATGGTGACGACGTGAACGAATTGAAACGCATCGGACGCACCATTGAACGCGTCGTGCTGGCACGGGCAGTGAAGTGGCATGTGGAGGACCGGGTGCTGGTTCACGAAAATAAAACGGTCGTTTTTTAACCTTATAGTTTAGTGCTGTGCAGGATTAATTTGCAATTGTAATGCCATGCAAAATGGCTGTTGAAGGCGGCTCCCGTTCATTGAGAGGGGAGTTCGTCTTTTTTTATGGCATTGTTCCACAAAGAGTATGGTTTTCCGGTTTCGGGTTATACTTCATCCGATGGAAGCATGGGGCGATCCGAGTTGTGGAGGAATGTAAGAGGATCGGCATGGCCTGGGCAAATTTGGTATATAGCGGGCAATTTGCGCCCCAAAGCTGAGCGGAAGCCACTTTCACGATCTCCAACGACCGAATTTCCCTGTTCGCCGAAAAGAGGTTATGGAAAAGCGCCTCGCCAAGTGATACAATACAAAAGTGAATAAGTCAAAATGAAACACTCAAGCGGATTTACTTATTGTTATATACGGTTTGCTTGTATGATGAGAGGGATTCGCTTGCGCACCCGACTTATCTAAAGACATGAGGAGGACAAACCATGACTGACAAGAACGAAGCGATTCAAAAGGACGTAAACAGCACAATCGACAACCTGTCGATCACGACGGTTCGTACACTGGCGATTGACGCCATCGAAAAGGCAAAATCCGGACACCCGGGCATGCCGATGGGTTCCGCTCCGATGGGGTACCAGCTTTTTGCTAAAACGATGACACATAACCCGGCTCACCCGACATGGGTAAATCGGGACCGTTTTGTGCTGTCCGCAGGACATGGTTCCATGCTGCTGTACAGCTTGCTGCACCTGAGCGGTTACGACCTGCCTATGGAAGAACTGAAACAATTCCGCCAATGGGGAAGCAAAACGCCTGGTCACCCGGAATTCGGGCACACTGCGGGTGTTGATGCTACGACAGGACCACTCGGCCAAGGGATTGCAATGGCTGTAGGTATGGCTATGGCTGAAGCACAACTCGGCGCAACCTACAACAAAGACAATTTTGATGTAGTTAACCATTATACGTATGCGATCTGCGGCGACGGCGACCTGATGGAAGGCGTATCCCATGAAGCGGCTTCGCTTGCCGGACGCCTACACCTCGGCAAACTGATCGTATTGTTCGACTCCAACGACATCACGCTGGACGGCGAATTGAACCTGTCTTCTTCCGAAAGCATCGCGAAGCGTTTCGAAGCATACGGCTGGCAAGTGCTGCGCGTTGAAGACGGCAACGACCTGCCTGCAATTGAAAAAGCAATCCAGGAAGGACAAGCGGAAAGCATTCGTCCTACACTGATCGAAGTGAAAACCGTGATCGGTTACGGCAGCCCGAACAAACAAGGTAAAGGCGGCCACGGCGGTACGCACGGATCCCCACTGGGTGCGGAAGAAGCCAAACTGACCAAAGAATTCTATAAATGGGTATACGAAGAGGACTTCTACGTGCCTGCTGAAGTTCGCGACCATTTCGCGCAAGTGAAAGAGCGCGGCATCGCGGCAAACAAAGCTTGGGACGAGAAATTCGCCGAGTACAAAAAAGCATACCCTGAGCTGGCAGCTCAGTTCGAATCGGCAATCAGCGGCGAACTTCCTGAAGGCTGGGATCGCGATCTGCCTAAATACGCGGCCACAGACAAAGCGGTATCCACACGCGTGGCATCCGGTAACGCCCTGAACGGTCTGGCACCTAACCTGCCTTATCTGACAGGCGGTTCTGCCGACCTGGAAAGCTCCACAATGACACACCTGAACAACATCGCCAACTTCACGCCAGAAGATTACTCCGGCCGCAACATCTACTTCGGTATCCGCGAGTTCGGCATGGCTGCTGCGATGAACGGTATGGCATTGCACAGCGGCGTAAAAGTATTCGGAGGTACGTTCTTCGTATTTACCGACTACCTGCGTCCGGCTGTACGCCTTGCAGCTCTGATGGGTCTGCCTGTAACGTACGTTCTGACTCACGACAGTATCGCTGTTGGTGAAGACGGACCGACTCACGAACCAATCGAGCAATTGGCTTCCTTGCGCATCATTCCTAACCTGACGGTCATCCGTCCGGCTGACGGCAATGAAACTTCCGCAGCATGGGCTTATGCGCTCGAAAACAAAAACAACCCGGTTGCGCTGGTGCTGACTCGTCAAAACCTGCCGATCCTCGAAGGAACGGTAGAAGGCGCACGCGAGAACGTAAAACGCGGTGCTTATGTTGTGTCTGATGCGAAAGACGGCAAAGCCGCTGCTCAAATCATCGCTACAGGTTCCGAAGTGCAGCTGGCTGTCAAAGCTCAAGCCGCGCTGGCTGAAGAAGGCATTCAAGTTCGTGTCATCAGCATGCCGAGCTGGGATTTGTTCGACAAACAAGACAAAGCATACAAAGAATCCGTCCTGCTGCCTGATGTCAAAGCACGTCTGGCGATTGAAATGGCTCACCCGATGGGTTGGGAAAAATACGTTGGCGACCAAGGCGACATTCTCGGAATCAGCACATTTGGTGCATCCGCGCCTGGAGACCGCGTCATCGCAGAATACGGCTTCACTGTGGAAAACGTGGTTAGCCGCGTAAAAGCATTGCTGTAATAACCACAGCGCTTAAGATAACGTCTATTTAACTTCAGGGGGAGCGGGTACGAATGTCACAGTTTGATCAAGTCAGCGTTGTTAAAAAGGCCAACATTTATTATGAAGGCCAAGTAACCAGCAGAACGGTAATTTTGGGAGATGGCAGCAAAGTCACTCTGGGCATCATGCTTCCAGGCAGCTACGAGTTCGGTACGGATTCCCGCGAAATCATGGAGATTCTGTCCGGCGACCTGAGAGTGTTGCTCCCGGGCGAGGAAAACTGGCTGGAGATTCAAGGCGAAGCCACATTCCATGTGCCTGCCAATTCCAAATTCAAACTGGAGATACGCAGCGTTACCGATTATTGCTGCTCGTACCCGGCGGAATAACACAATAAGGGTAAGCAGGGCCTTTCGAGCAAGGTCCGGTTTACCCTTTTTACTTCGTTTGCCGGATGACAAAGTTGGTTTCGCAAGCTTGTCAGCCCCGTGGATTTGCAGTATCCTAATGCTAAGTTGATTCATTGAAACGGACCAAACACATATAATCAGGAGGGTTTAATATCATGGCTAAAAAAGTGACCTTTGACTACAGCACTGCCCTGCAATTTGTAGGCCAGCATGAAGTGGATTATTTTGCTGAACCGATCCGCCTGGCACATGAGCAGCTTCATAACGGTACAGGAACGGGTTCCGACTATCTGGGATGGATCGACCTGCCAACCGCTTACGACAAAGAAGAGTTCTCCCGCATCCAGAAGGCAGCCGCCAAAATCCAAAGCGACTCCGATGTACTGATCGTAATCGGTATCGGTGGTTCTTACCTTGGTGCACGCGCAGCGATCGAAATGCTGACACACTCCTTCTACAACAATTTGCCAAAAGAAAAACGCAAAACGCCAGAAGTTTATTTTGCAGGCAACAACATCAGCTCCACTTATGTGAGCCATCTGCTGGACCTGATCGAAGGCAAAGACTTCTCCGTGAACGTCATTTCCAAATCCGGTACAACAACGGAGCCAGCAATTGCTTTCCGGATCTTCCGCGCTGAACTGGAGAAAAAATACGGCAAAGAAGAAGCTCGCAAACGCATTTATGCAACAACGGACAAAGAGCGCGGCGCTCTCAAAAAATTGGCTAATGAAGAAGGTTATGAGTCCTTCATCATTCCGGATGACGTGGGCGGACGCTATTCCGTGCTGACGGCTGTCGGATTGCTGCCAATCGCGACTGCAGGCATCAACATCGAAGAAATGATGCAGGGCGCGGCTGACGCTTCCAAAGAATACAGCAACCCGAACGTAGCCGAAAACCAGGCCTACCAATATGCAGCCGTTCGTAATGCGTTGTATCGCAAAGGCAAAGGCACGGAAATTCTCGTAAACTATGAGCCATCCTTGCATTTCGTGTCCGAGTGGTGGAAACAACTGTACGGCGAGAGCGAAGGTAAAGACTTCAAAGGCATCTATCCTGCCTCCGTCGACTTCTCGACAGACCTGCACTCCATGGGACAATTTATCCAGGAAGGCAGCCGCAATATCTTCGAAACCGTAATCCAGGTTGCTGAAGTGGCGGAACACATCTCTATCGAAGCCGATCCGGACGATCTGGACGGACTGAATTTCCTGGAAGGAAAAACGATGGATTTCGTCAACAAAAAAGCATTCCAAGGAACGTTGCTGGCGCATACGGACGGCCAAGTGCCAAACCTGATCGTCAACATTCCGGATATGACTCCATATTCGTTCGGTTATCTGGTATACTTCTTTGAAAAAGCATGCGGCATTAGCGGATATCTGCTGGGTGTCAATCCTTTTGACCAACCGGGCGTTGAAGCTTACAAGAAAAACATGTTTGCATTGCTGGGCAAACCAGGCTATGAAGAAGAGAAAGCAGCGCTGGAAGCGAGACTTTCCGAATAATTCATCGTTTTGCTCATATAGATTGGTTATAAAGGATGGAACAGCATTCCGGATTTAGGCAGCTTCGGCTGCCGAGGTCCGATGTTGTGAACACAGGGCAGTTCGTCCGCGTTTACGCGGGGAACTGCTTTGTTGTAAAATGGATCAAATCAGAAAGTTGGAACGACATGCTTGAACGTTATCGTACGGTCCGCGGACCGGGAAACAAGGAAATCGTCATAAAGAAGTCGCGTTTCATCGGGCATATCATGCCGGTGGAGACTGAAGAGCAGGCCATTGCTTTTATCGATGAAATCAAGAAAAAACATTGGAATGCTACGCATAACTGTTCAGCCTACATGATTGGCGAGCGGGATGAGATTCAGAAGCAGTCCGATGACGGCGAACCGAGCGGTACGGCGGGCAAGCCGATTCTTGAAGTCATCCGGAACCAGCAATTGAAAAATGTGGCCATCGTCGTCACGCGTTATTTCGGGGGAATCATGCTCGGCGCCGGTGGGCTCATCCGTGCATACACGGATGGTGCGGTTGCAGCCATCGAAGCAGGAGAAGGAATTACGCGGGTTCTGCATCGCGAAGTATTCGTGGAGCTGGATTACACGTGGCTGGGCAAAGTGGAGAATGAATTAAGGAGCCGGGAAGTCCGTACAGGTGAAACGAGTTTTACCGATAAGGTTACGTTGACTTGTCTTCCGCCGGATAGTGAGACCGAGGCATTCATCGCCTGGATCACGGATTTGACGCAAGGGCAATCCCGGGTCACGGAGGGACAGCGGCTTTATTTTATTGAAGGGGAATAAAATATATGGCTAGAAGAGCAGTCGAACAGGAGTTGTCGAGGGAGCGGATACTGGAGGCGGCGAGGCATCTTTTTATAACCAAAGGATACCGCGCCATTTCGATGCGGAGCATCGGCCAGCATCTGGGCTATAGTCATGGGTCGCTGTATTACCATTTCAAGGAAAAGGCAGAACTGTTTTATGCCATCGTGGTTGAAGATTTCAACCACTTGGGACATCTGCTGCTGCAAGCCATGGTCAGGCCTAGAACGAGCGAGTTGACCAAAGTGGAGCAGATCATGATGGAGTTCATTCGTTTTGCGCTGGAAAATCCGTATCAGTATGAGATCATGTTTATGATTCGGGATGAGGAATTATTGTCTTATTGCAGGACGGAGCAGGGACGCTGCTTCGAATTGTTTGCCTCCATTGTGCGCCAATACATGAAAGAGGAAGGCTGCCCGGAGGAAGACATTCAATGTGTGCCAAGGACATTGTTTCTGTCGATGCATGGATTTATCTCTTACTATATACAAGACCGATTGACGTTTGCCGAGATCGAAGCAGCAGCTCTGACACATGTAAAAGTGTTATGCCGCAATCTTCAACACCAGCCTGGCGTCCAATAATGGCGCTTTCGTCACACTTCATACTTCAGGGCGGTGAATTGTCATAACATTAATTCTTTATTACGTTATCTTACGAAAGTTATTATGCAGAAAAGAAAAGAGCAGGCGGTTTATGGCCCGAATGAGGGCGGACCGCCTGTTCGTGTTTGTTCAGCCCTCCATGATTTTGATAAAATATTCCCTGGAACGAGGTCCGTCGAATTCGCAAAAGTAAATGCCTTGCCAGCGACCCAGCAGCAACCGCCCTTCATGAATGATGATCGTTTGTGAAGGTCCGGTCGTTATGGATTTAAGATGGGAAGCGGTGTTTCCTTCAGCATGCAGGTATTGCGGATGCTCCCAAGGGTAGACTTCATCCAGGCGCAGCAGCACGTCGTGTTTTACGTCAGGATCCGCATTTTCGTTGATGGCAATGCCTGCCGTCGTGTGCGGGCAGTAGACGAGCACGGTGCCGTTCTGCACGCCGCTTCTGCGGACAACCTGCTCAACCTCGCGCGTAATATCCTTCATTTCGTCCCGTCTTGTTGTGGACAGATTCATCGTTTGCAGCATGGTGGTGACACTCCTTTTCATTTACATATCCACGATTTGAAATGGTTTGCTTATAAGACAGATCATCTTTATTACATACTCAAATTGTACCTTAATCCAGAGCGTTGAAACAAACCGCTGAACCCCAGCAATTCTTCTCGAAAAAGCATTGACGACCTGTACTGTAAACTGGTAAAGTATCAGATAAGTCAAAACCAAGTAGACTAATGGGAATAATATTAAAGGAATAAAAACCAACTAAGGGAAATCGTTGTATTCAGCGGAAAGAGCGCCGACCGGAGTAAGCCGGAGGCTGGGAGGGAATGCAGTAATGAATACCGTTCTTCGTCATAAAGGATGGACTTGGGGATTCCGCAGTACCGTATTGTTGTATTTCATAGTGTTGATCGTGCTTCCGATCATTGGCGTCTACGTGAACTCATTCTCTGAGGGATGGGCCAATTTTGCGGAAAGCGTGATGGACCCGATTGCCTGGAAAGCCGTGCTGTTGACTATACGGCTGGCGGTGATTGCTACGCTGATCAACGTGGTTATCGGCACGATGGTTGCCTGGGTGCTCACGCGTTACCGTTTCTGGGGCAGATCGCTGCTTAACAGTCTGGTGGACCTGCCTTTTGCACTCCCGACGGCGGTGGGTGGATTAATGATCATGCTTCTGCTCGGTCCGGTAAGCGCCATCGGCAAGTTGGCCGAATCGCTCGGGTTCCAAATCGTATTTCATCAGCCGGCCATCGTCATCGCGATGACGTTTGTGACCTTTCCTTTTGTCATCCGTGCGGTCCAGCCTTTGCTGGAGGAAATCGATCCTTCTGAAGAAGAAGCGTCCTATACGATGGGAGCATCCAAGGCCCGTACCTTTATGCAGGTGATTCTGCCATCGATGCTGCCGGGCATGATTAGCGGAGGCATGCTCGCTTTCTCCAGAGCCCTTGCCGAATTCGGGGCCGTCGTACTCGTGGCGGGAAACATCCCGGGCAGAACGCTGACCGCCTCCGTATTTATTTACGGGGAAATCGAGAGCGATAATCCGACCGGAGCGGCAGCCGTCTCGGTGCTGCTATTAACACTGTCATTTCTGATCCTCTGGCTGATCAATCTGGTGCAGATGCGGGGGAGAAGAAGATGAGAAGACTGTTGATCGGACTTACCTTTCTGGTATTCATTATTTTGCTGATTATTCCGCTTGGACGGATTATCATCGGTGCATTCGAAGATGGTTTCGGAGGATTGCTGGATGGGCTGCTGCGGCCTGAAGCGCTGCATGCGCTGATGATGACAGGGCTGGTCGTGCTCGTTGTCACGCTGCTGAACACGTTGTTCGGCATCATGATGGCGATCTATCTGGTTCGTGCAGGATGGCTCAGCGATCGGATCAAAGGTTTGCTGAACAGCATCGTGGACCTGCCATATGCCGTATCGCCTGTCATCGGCGGATTGATGATTGTATTGCTGCTCGGACCGAACAGCATCATGGGCGGTTTTTTTGAGGGGATCGGTTTGAACGTGGTCTACGCTTTCCCCGGAATGGTCATTGCGACGCTGTTCGTCACGTTTCCACTCATGGTCCGCGAGGTGATGCCTGTGCTGCAGGAATTGGGTTCTCAACAGGAAGAGGCTGCATCTACCCTGGGGGCATACAGCTGGCGAACCTTCTGGAGCGTGACCTGGCCTTCGATCCGCTGGGCCGTCATTTATGGGCTGGTGTTGACCGTGGCCCGTTCTCTCGGCGAGTTCGGGGCCGTGCTTGTCGTATCCGGCAATATCATGAACAAAACGCAAACCGCAACAACGCTTGTCTATCAGGACGTCGAAAACTTCAACGTTTCGGCCGCCAACGGGGTGGCATTGGTTCTCGTAACGTTTTCCGCATTACTACTGCTCATCATGGAATGGGCCAAGAAGCGAAAGGAAGTGCATTGAGATGCATGTTGAGGTTCGGAATCTGAACAAACATTTCGGTCAGTTTCATGCGGTCAAGGATGTCTCGTTCGATATTGCCAAAGGTCACTTGATCGGCCTGCTCGGTCCGAGCGGCGGAGGCAAAACGTCGATTTTGCGCATGCTGGCCGGCCTCGAAAGCCCGGACTCCGGAGAGATCCGTTTTCACGGAAACGTGGTGAATCATTTGCCTCCACAGGAGCGCGGCATCGGATTCGTATTCCAGAATTACGCGTTATTCAAGCATATGACCGTATTCGATAACATCGCTTTCGGGCTCAAGGTCAAAAAGACGCCCAAAGCGCAAATTCGAGATCGGGTCATGGAGCTGGTCGAGCTGACCGGACTCAAAGGGTTCGAGCAGCGTTATCCGCACCAGCTGTCCGGCGGACAACGCCAGCGCGTGGCATTTGCGAGAGCGTTGGCGCCGGAGCCGCAGCTGCTTCTGCTGGATGAGCCGTTCGCCGCCATCGATGCCAAGATCCGCCAGGAGCTGCGCTCCTGGCTGAGAGAGCTGATCGAGCGCGTAGGCATTACGTCCATCTTTGTTACCCATGACCAGGATGAGGCCATTGAGGTGGCGGACGAGATCATGATCATCAGTCAGGGACGGGTCGAGCAGAAGGGCACGCCGTGGGACATTTACAAAAACCCGCAGACCCCTTTTGTGGCTACGTTTATCGGCGAATCGACCGTGGTGGAGAATGCTGCCGAGCTTAAAGGTTTTGAACGAGCGGCGCAAGGAGAAGCTACCCGGGCACTGATTCGTCCGGAATATATCGAGATCGGTCTCGAGAACGAATTCACGATGCTGTCGGCAACGGAAAAAGGTACCGTAAAGCATCTTCATTTCCGTGGCAGCGAATGGATGGTTGAAGTGGAAGTGCGAGGCCACAAGCTCATTACGTACCGCTCGTTGGAGAAAACAACGCTGGAGATCGGGCAGGAGATCCGGGTGCTGGTGCATCGGGCCTATCTGTTCAACGATTCGGACAGCTGGGTTGTGGAAAATGCGCTCAAGGAAGATCCGATGCCGGTCATGATTTAGGGATGAATGATTGCTCGGTTCAAGTAACCGATCGACAACCATATGTGATTGCGAGCAGTCAACTAAGCTGAATTTTGAAAAGAGGGACTGTACATGCAGACCAGGAAAAAAAGCATCGCTCTGGTATATGCCGCATTGTTATTGTTGTTGGTCTGCGCGCTGGCAGGTTGCAGCAACCGGCAGGAAACAGGCGAAGCAGCGGATGGCTCCTCCGCAGAAGCGAAATCGGATACGCTGGTCATTGGGGCATACAGCGTCGTCAAAGATGCCATGGCGGAATTGCTGCCGAAGTTTCAGGAGGAATGGAAGGCCAAGACGGGCAAAACCGTTCATTTCCAGGAATCCTACGAGGCTTCGGGCACACAGGCGAGAGCCATCGTGGGCGGATTCGAGGCGGATGTCGCGCTTTTGGCCATGGAAGGCGATGTTGACAAGCTGGTCAAAGCGGATCTGGTGCAGCCTGAATGGAAGCAGTCACCTTACAACGGCATGATCACGCGTTCCATCGTGGTGTTGGGCACGCGCGAAGGAAATCCGCTCGGCATTCAGGACTTTGAAGATTTGACGAAACCCGGCGTCAAGGTGCTGTATCCTAACCCCAAAACGTCAGGCGGAGCCCAGTGGGACATCAATGCCATTTACGGCGCTGGATTGAAACAGTCGGAGGAGCAGGAAGGCAAGAAAGACCCGGCGGCCGCGAAGGCGTTTCTGGAGAAGGTACATCGAAATGTGGAATCGCTGGACAAGAGCGGCCGGTCGTCGATGGCAGCCTTCGAATACGGCGTGGGCGACGTCATCGTAACATACGAGAATGAGCTGCTCGCCCGGATTGCCAAAGGAGTAAAGTATGATATCGTGGTGCCGAAAGATACGATCCTGATCGAAAATCCGGCGGTCGTCGTGGACAAATACGCGGACAAAAACGGAAAACGCGAGTTGGCGGAAGCTTTTGTGGCCTATCTGCGTACACCAGAAGCGCAGCGCATTTTCGCCAAGCACGGTTTTCGTGCGGTCGACCCTGACGTTTTTGCGGAGACGGCATCCGAATTCCCGGTTCCCGAAGGTTTGTTCGACATCGACTACCTTGGCGGATGGGATGAGGTTCGGAATACGCTGTATTCCAAACGCGGCGTATGGTACCAGGTGCTGGCAGGCCTATAGAAGCGGCAGTCGGATCATACCGGATCATCATGGAGCCTCCAGCACCTCGCTGGAGGTTTTGTCGTTTGGCTGCGGTCGGGGCATTTTTTGTACCTGACGGAACGAACAGGCTATAATGAATCGGGACGATGAACATAGCGATATTACAGGAAGGTGTGAATGGAATGAATACTGAAGTCAAATTATCACAAAGCACGGCGATCCGCGTGGAGCATGCACGCATCAACGGCATGTCGGATGCGGCCATACTGGAGGCGATTCGGACGCAGAACGCGTCCGGCTTTGATACAGTGGCTGACGATTATTACGTGTACGACGAGTTTCTGTCCTATGCTGCAGAGCATGGCGAGCGTCTGGAAGAAGCCGTGAAGGACGGGTACCGAATGACCTTTAATACTCGTGGTGGACTCGGCATTTGGCTGGAGAAAGCCTTTGGTTTGAAGGCCGATCAAGACTTCACCGTAGGAGAAGGCATCGTGACCGGTTTGCGCCTGAAGCCGGAACAAGCCGAAATACTGGCACGGCGATTGGCAAGCAATTGGATCGTCGCGGAATCCGTGGACGTGCCCGCAGGAAAGGAGCTTACGCTGAAACTGCGCGCCTTGGCATAGTCTCAGGTAACGGCAAGCAGCAATACATAGCAAGGTTATTCGCGAAGAGTCAGAGGATCATCCCGATGCGGAAGCGGTACCGCATCAGGGTGGTCTTTTTTTGCAAAAAAGCGAGGATGACATATAATCAACAGTAGTTAAGATGGACGTGACGAGAGGGGAATACGAATGAGTTGGATGAATCGGATGACATTTGTAGGCACAGGTGATGCGATGGGCGTTCCGCGCGTATATTGTGAGTGCGAGATTTGCATGGAAGCCCGGAGCACAGGCGTCAACCGGCGCAGGCGATCTTCCGTGCTGCTTCACGATGCAGACGATGAGAGAAGGGTCCTGATCGATTGCGGACCGGACTGGCGGTCCCAGATGGAAGGGCTGGGTCTCCGAATGGTGCATACGCTGCTGATCACCCATGCGCATTTTGATCATATCGGAGGTTTGCCGGAATGGGCCGATGCATGCCGCTGGCTTGGGGTTAAAGGACGTTTGTATGCACCGCGCGAGGTTATTGCGGTCATTCAAGGTCAATTTCCGTGGCTGTCCAGGCATATGGACTTTCTGGAAACGGATGAGGGCATTGAGCTGGGTGGATGGAAGATTTCCTCCTGGAAAGTGTGCCACGGCAAAAACGGATATTCTTATGCATATCGATTGGAACGGGAAGGGTTCCGCTGGGCCTATTGCTCCGATGCCATCGATTTGAAGCCGAACGAAAAGGAACCGCTGCATGATCTGGACGTGCTGGTGCTTGGAACGAGCTTTGTGCATGAGCAGGCGGAATTCTCCACACGCTCGGTGTACGATATGCGCGAAGCACAAGAGCTGCTCGGCGAGGTAAAGCCGTGGCATGCTTATTTCACCCACATGTCCCATGATGTGGATCTAAGGAAAGATTACGGCTTGCCTGACGGTATTACGCTGGCTCGCGCAGGAATGACCATAACGTTGGATAAGGAAACCGAACCTTGTTGAAAAAAATCGCTAATCTGCGTATCCTTTGCGGACCGCTGTTCGTTTACAAGATGTAAGACCAATCAGGAACCAACAAAGGGGGGCCCCTTACATGGCCTTTGTGAAGTCCGTCGATTGCAGAATCAACAGACCACTTGATGAACAAAAGCGAAATGCCAACCGAATTATGAACCATGGCACCAAACCGATCACAATGTCTGCATTTTCTGGCGATCCGGGAATTTCGACCGGGAATGCGCAGCAGGAGACAGGCATAAACCAAGCGCCAGCGGCAAGTCTGACCGAAACGCTTGGTTCACTGTATGCCTATTGCATGACGCTGACGGGTTCCGTCTGGGAGACGGAAGATCTGGTGCAGGAAACGTGTCTTAAAGCATGGTCCTCCACATATGCCGGGCAGCAGAGTACGAACCCGGAAATGAACTGGGAGGCCTATCTGGTCCGCACGGCGCGTAATACGTGGATTGACCAGCTTCGCAAGCGTGCACGCTTGTCACGGAAGCTGGACAGCCTGAAACCGCTGCTTGCGGACACGGAGCACGAAGAACGATTTGAAGACCTGGAGCTGGCGGTCCGTCTGCTGGTCAACGGGCTGCCGCCATGGCAAAGGGTCATTTATATGTTAAGGGATCTGTTGGGATATACGGCGGCAGAGACAGCGGATTTGCTGGATACGACGGAGGGGGCGGTCAAAGCCGCCCTGAGCCGGGCTCGAGCCGCGCTTGCAAAGATCAGGCAGAGGCTGCATGATTCGGGTTCCGACGATCCGTCGACCGGCCCGGATTATGGATTGCGGGAAGATGAGCAAGGCGCAGAGCAGCTGCGCAGCTATTTGAGGGCGTTCCGCACCGGCGATGCCGTGGCGCTAATCGATCTGTGCCTGAACCGGAGCGATGACCCGATGGCCGTCGCCGGCACGATTTTGCAGGCTCTGCCGTCTCAAACGATGCAGCCCGTGCTGCATGGCCAGGATGTTCCGCGCATGTTTGGGGCAGGCTTGGCCGTCTGCATGGTTGCATAAACCGAGGAGGCGACAAGCATGAACGTAGTACCATACGTAGTGGAGCAGACAGCCCGCGGAGAGCGGAGCTATGATATTTACTCCCGATTGTTGAAAGATCGCATTATTATGGTGTCCGGGGAAATCGAGGACCAGATGGCGAATGCCATCGTGGCACAGCTGTTGTTTCTGACCGCAGAGGATCCCGACAAAGATATCCAGATGTACATCAACAGTCCGGGAGGCTCGGTTACAGCCGGGTTCTCGATTTATGATACGATGCAGTTTGTGAAACCCGATATTTCCACGATCTGCACAGGCATGGCGGCCAGCTTTGGCACGATATTGCTCGTCGGAGGCACCAAAGGCAAACGGATGGCTTTGCCGAACAGCGAGATCATGATCCACCAGCCGCATGGCGGCACGCGGGGCCAGGCGTCGGATATGCTGATTCATGCGAACCGGATCATCCAGCACCGCCAGCGTTTGAACCAACTGCTGGCAGATCGCACGGGCCAGCCGCTGGATCGCATCGAGAAGGATTCGGACCGGGACTACTTCCTGACTTCGGCGGAAGCGGTGGAGTATGGATTGATTGACAAGGTGATTTCCGGAACCTGATCAAGGAACGGAGACGCTTCAACCATAACAATAACCCGAGGGGTCGCGATAACCGGACCATTCGGGTTATTTGTTTATCGTGCAGCGCAAGCAGGACGTTTCATGCTTTCCGGGCAATCTCGATGAGCCGACCCATGCCTTCGCGGATTTGCTGTTCGTGCGCGTAGGAGAAGGAGAGCCGCAGCTTGCGGCTTGCGCTTGTGTCAGAAGGGTCGAACACCGTGCCTGGCACGAATGCCACCGAATGCTCCATGCATCGGTGCAGCAAACGGCCCGTATCGATGCCTTCCGGCAGCTCTGCCCAAATATTAAGCCCGCCTTCCGGTTTGGTCCAGACCCAATCCGTTTCCAGCAGGCATTGCTCCATCACTTCCATGCGCAACTGGATCGCGGTCCGCAGCTTGGAGAGATGCTGGTGCATGCGCGGCGATTGGAAATAGCGGAGAAACAGCTTCTGGTTGAGCAGCGGGGAGCCGTTATCCGCCAGCGTTTTGATGGCCAGCAGCCCGGGCATGAAGCGCGGCCGGCACATGATGGCCGCGATGCGCAGGCCCGGTACGACATATTTGCTGTAGCTGCGAATGTACAGCGTATGTCCGGTCGTATCGTAGGTGAAAATGGGCGGCGGCGGTTTTTCGCCGAAATAGATGTCGTAGGTGCTGTCGTCCTCCAACAGGAAACAGCCGTACTGTTCTGCCAATTCCGGCAGCTGTTTGCGCTGCTCGGCCCCGATGTTCAATCCCGTCGGATTCTGGAACGTCGGCGTCAGGTAGAACAGCCGGGGTTTCTCTTGGCGCATCAGCCGTTCGATCTGTTCCATATCATAACCCTCGTCATGCATGTCCGCAAAAACCAGCCGCGCCCCTTGCTTGCGAAAAATTTCCATGGCGGGGCCGTAGGTCGGCCGTTCCACCATGACACGGTCGCCGGGCCGGATGAGGCTGCGCGCAATCAGGTCGATGGCTTGCTGCGCGCCTGTCGCAATCAGCACTTCATCCGCCGAGACATAGAATCGTTCCTTTGCCGTCAAATGGGCGGCGAGCGCGCTTCGCAGCTCCAGATCGCCCTGAATGGTCGAGTAGGTTCCGAGCAGCCGCGGATATTGGTCCAGCAGCTCCCGCATCAGCTCTCCCCAGTAGAGATTAGGGAGAAGGGCCGGATCGATCAGCGATTTGGAAAACTGGAAGTCTGCTTCAAGCGACTGTACCCGCGCGAGCGAATCCCAATGCAGCCACGCCGAAACGGCAGGGTCATCCGCCTGGTCGGTCACCGGAGCGGGATCGGCCGGGCTGACGAAATAACCCGCTTTGTCTTTGACATATACATGTCCGCGCTCCTTTAGCTCCTGATAGGCTTTGAACACGGTCAGCCGGTGAACGCCGAGCTGTTCGGACAAGCTGCGTACGGAAGGCATCTTTTCATGTTCGGCCCATTCACCGGCTTCGATGCGAACAACAAGATAATGCACGACTTGCTCATACAGTTTCAGACTGTTATCAGACATCAAAATGGCTTTGCTCAACCCGCCCACGCTCCTTTTGCAGTCCATTGTAACACCAAATGGCAGATCACTGTTCTGTTTTCTTCATTCTGTTCTGTTGACGGTAAGGTATGATGGTGAACAGTTGAAGGAGGGGCTGGCATGGTAGCGGCAGCATTTGCGATAATGTGTTTGATTTTCGGTACGACGTTTTTGGCGATCAAAATCGGCGTGGAGGCAGGGCTTCCGCCTTTTCTGTCCGCAGGACTGCGGTTCGTGGCCGCCGGGGCGCTGATGTTTGCATGGATGTGGATGAAAGGGCGCGTGAAGCTCTCCCTGCTGTGGCGGAAAGAGATGCTGTTAACAGGCATGGGATTGACCTTTGGCACGTTTGCGACGCTGTATTGGGCTGAACAATATGTCAGTTCCGGCGTAGGGGCCATTTTGTCGGCGACGGGGCCGCTCATGATCATGATTATGCAAACCGCGCTGTTACGGCAAAAAACATCGCTTCGCATCGTGGCGGGGTACTTGGTCGGCTTTGGCGGGGTGGTGCTGGTCGTTCTGCCAGGCATATCGTTTGGGGGAGGCGCATTGTGGCTCTTGGGCTGCATTGCCGTTTTGGTGGGAGAATTATGTTATTCGGCAGGGGCGTTATATTCGAAAAAGGTCATTAACCAGTTTAGCGACAGCGATCCGGTGGCGATCAATGCCGTGCAAATGATGTACGGGGGCGTGCTGCTTTTGGGACTCTCGGCTGTAACCGAGCCTTGGAAGATGAGCATAAGCACCTTGGATTGGCAGCCTGCCATCCTGTCCCTGTTATATTTAACGGTGATCGGTTCAATGGTGGGACATAGTCTGTTCTATTGGATCATGTCGCGCACCAATCCGCTGTTCCCGGCGACCTGGCTGTATATCTCGCCGCCAATCGCCGTTGTTCTGGGAGCTGTGCTCTATAACGAGCATGTCAGCTGGATGACGTGGACGGGCGTCGTGCTGATCGTTTCCGGCCTGCTTGCCATGAACGACAAGGTGATGTCCGCATTTCGAGCAGGGATTCGAAAAGTACAATTCAAAGCACGGGTTGGATGATAGTTAAACCCTTATAAGCTTTTGTCCGCGTAGAAAAGCCCTCTCCTATTTGTTCACAAAGATAGGAGAGGGCTTCTGCGTTTCCGGTGGAGCGCTTGACTAAGGTTGAACTGGTTCAAGGTGTTTATATGAATAATCGGGATTTACCCCATTTATGGGTGCGCTATTATATTGAAATATAGCACCATTCTCTTTTTTATAGAAATATCTTGCGTTTGGTTCATCTTTGAATATGACCTCGGTGTTAACGAGCGGCGCTTTGCCGAAATGGGTGTCAATGGCTAGAATGTCTGCCTTGCTGTATCCCTTGACGTCAACGAGATAGGCTTGTACTTCTGCTTCCCTACTTCTTTGGACATTCCATAAAAATGAAAATATTCCGAGAATCAAAGCAAACAACAGGAAGATAACTAATTTTCCTTTGCTGATTTTCATGACTCTATCACCTCTATGGATAAATCATACATGTTCAATCGGCACAGGAAAAGAACTTCTATGGGGCGGTACAAGCGTAGATCGGCTTACCTATATCCGGCCTTCCGAAATTCTGAATTCCAGTCAGGTCATTACGACCGCCGTGTTTTATCGATAAGACCCGAAAAGATCTCTACAAAGGGGAAACAGCCTGATGCGCCGCTGCGCATTTCAGGCTGTTTTTGTTGGATGAAGTAAATGGCCCTGATTGCTGTAAACAATCGGGGCCATGAAAGGGAAGATGTTCTGCCGGGCGATTATTCCGCGTTCAGCACAAACTTCTCGATAACGTGTTTTACGCCGTCTTCGTTGTTGCTCAGCGTGATGTAATCGGCCAGTTCTTTCAATGCAGGAATCGCATTGCCCATGGCCACGCCAAGTCCGGCAACTTCAAGCATCTCGTGGTCGTTCCACGAGTCGCCGATGGCGATGCACTCGCTGAGCTCGTGGCCGAAATGCTCGGCCAGGAAGGTCAAGGCATGTCCTTTGGTTCCTTCGCGGTGCATGATTTCCAGGAAGTACGGTTTGGATTTGGTGATGTGCACCTCAGGTCCGAGCAGTTCGCGCAGATCTACGGCCACTTTATCCAAGTAATCCGGCTCGTCGATGATCAACAGCTTCGGCGTTTTCTGCTCGATCACTTTAATGAAGTCCGGTTCAATGTGGTACTGCGTGCCATTCAGTTTGGCATAATCGCGCAGCTTGTCGTTTTCTTCGCGGGCATACAGCTTGTCGTCGATGTACGTTTGCAGGTGCAGATTATGCTCCAGGCAGTAGTCGAACAGCTTGCGGGAAGCGTCTTGCGGAACATAGCGCTCATAGAGCACATGCTCATCCAGCAGGTTTTTGACCAGTGCGCCTTGATACGTGATGATCGGCACGTTCAGCTTCGTTTGGCGTGCCAACGCTTGAGCGGAGGCGTAAGCGCGGCCGGTGGCCAGCGTAACCACCACGCCGTGAGCAACGGCTTGCTCCAATGCGGTTTGCGTGGCAGGGGTCACTTCTTTGTCGTCGTTGATCAGGGTGTCATCGATGTCGATGGCGATCAGTTTGTAAGTCATCCGGTTTCTCTCCTTTTTATCTGTGCATGATGAGGTGAATCGAATCTGTTAATTCCGCTTTATTTTGCAGGGTAATGTTGCTCGGTGCTACTCTTCCAAGAAAATCAGTCCGATGAAATCTTCCAGCTCCAGGTTGCCGAAGTAATGCTTGACGTCAAGGTCCTTGAGAGCTTCCCGCACATCGTTTTCCTCGTAACGCTTGCCGCGCAGCATGTTCTCGATGTCCGCCACGTCGCCTACGCCGAAGAAATCGCCGAAGATTTTAATGTCCTCGATGCGTCCGTCCTTGATGTTCATACGCAGGTCGATGATGCCGACAGGGAATTTGCGGGAATGTTTCACATTGCTTTCCGGCGATTGGCCGTAGTTCCAGTCCCAGTTTTTGTAGCGTTCGGCAGAGATTTCGTTGATTTTCTCCCAGTCTTTCTCGGTCAAATGGTATTGCGGAACTTCGTTAGGCTCCATGCCGAAAATGTGGCGCAGCAGTTCGCCGCGGAACGCTTCGATCGTCATGTCGCTGCTCATCAACTCGCGAATGTTGGCGACGCGGCTGCGGACCGACTTGGTGCTTTTGGATTTGAACTTCTCGGGATTGACGTTCAGGGAAGCCTGTACGTGATCCAGGTTCAGGTCGAACATCAGCGTGCCGTGACTGAACATGCGGCCGCGGGTGGAGAACTGGGCATTGCCCGAAATTTTACGTTCGCCCACCTGCAGGTCGTTCCGTCCGGTCAATTCGGCGTTGACGCCAAGTTCATGGAGCGCTTCGACGACAGGTTGGGTGAATTTGCGGAAATTGTGGAAGGACTGGCCGTCATCCTTCGTGATGAAGCTGAAGTTGAGATTGCCGAGATCGTGGTAAACGGCACCGCCGCCCGACAGACGTCTCACGACTTGAACGTTGTTATCCTGAACATACTCGATGTTGATTTCCTCGATCGTGTTCTGGTGTTTTCCGATGATGATGGAAGGGCGGTTGATGTAGAACAGCAAATAACTGTCGTCCATCGGCAGATGCTTCAGGATGTATTCCTCGATGGCGAGGTTTACCGAAGGATCCGTGATGCCCTGGTTGTCGACAAACAGCATGGTCATTCCTCCATTAATGTATGTGAGGGAGAAGTCTCCCTTATGTAGTGATTCTCGCGGAACGAAGTTCCTCTACTATCATATCAGAAAGTATCGTAAACCGCGCATGGCTTTCAGAAATTACCGGAAAACTTCTCTTGAACAGCCGTTGCGATAAGAATCGCCATACGCTTAACGTCTCCATCGGTTCGATGCGAAAAAGAAAACGACCGGCGATATCATATTTTGTTATTTTACACCGAATCATGTAAAAACACGCAAAAAAGCAGGCTCAGATCGGACAATTCGGCGTTGACCACACCTTGCCCGGACGCCATAATAAACAGGATACATAGAAAGGATGACGGACAGAATGACCGATATCATTGAAGTTTTCGGACATGGCGGGGACGTAGAGACGGCCGCATCCCGTTTCGGGGGAGATCCCGCCGATTTTCTCGATTTTAGCGCAAACATCAATCCCCTGGGTCCGCCGCCGGAAGTGCTGCGTGCATTGGAACAGGGTTTGAATGCGGTGCTGCGTTATCCCGATCCGGGACATCGCGCGTTGAAATCCGCTTTGGGCAGCAGGCTGGGAGTCGCTCCGGATTGTATATCCGTAGGCAACGGCGCGGCGGAGAACATGGCCTTATTGCTGCTTGGACTGGCTCCCCGCAGGGTGGGAACCGTGGAACCGGGCTTTTCGGAGTATGCCGCTCTATCCCGGCAATTCGGAGCAGAAGTGATCAGCGTTCGTGGACGGCAAGAGCTGGATTGGCGGGCCGAGACGGAGGACATCGAACGATTGCTGGAACAGGTGGACATGCTCTTCCTGGGCCAGCCGAATAACCCGAACGGTGTGCAGTATCCGGTAGCCGTACTGGAACGTTTGGCTCTCAAGGCTGGGCAAACGGGTGCGGTTCTCGTCGTGGACGAAGCCTTCATGGACTTTATTCCGGCGGAGAAGCGCCACTCGCTTGCGGCAAGGCTGCATGAATTTCCGCAGGTTGTCATCATCCGCTCCATGACCAAGTTCTATGCGATACCCGGACTGCGTCTGGGTTACGCCTTGGGACGGCCTGAACTGATCGAGGCAATGACAGCCAAGCAGGTGACGTGGAGCGTCAACGGCCTTGCGCTGATTGCCGGGGAAGCCTGCCTGCGCAGTGGAGAGTCGTTCGAACGGGAAACGTTGCAGCAGATTGCGCTGGAACGCAGGCGGCTGAGTGATGCTTTGCAAGGATATGGCTGTGAGGTAACGCCTGGAGAGGCCAACTTCCTGCTCGTCCGTTTGCCCGATCCGTGGACTGCTGCCACCATGCAGGCGGCGCTTGGCGGGCAGGGCATCCTCATCCGCAGCTGTGCGATGTATCCGGGTCTGACGGAGCGTCATGTCCGCATTGCGGTTAAAGACGAGCCGTCCAACAAACGGTTGATCGAAGCGCTGGGCTGTGTAATAACCGCCCAAACTTCGAAAACGGAGGAACCGGTCGGGACGGATGAGCAGATCGAAGCTGTACCCGACCCGGTTCAAAAATCGGGGGGTGGCGTCCAATGACATTGCCGTTTCGCGATGTGGAGGGTAACCTTGCCGCGGAGGGGACCTCGTATGATTCCGTGACTTGGCCGGGCCTCCGCGTTACGATTCATGAGCGTCATGTCAAAGCGTCCGTGCCTTCTCCCGTGCCGGCCCTGTCCAGCGCGATCGTTGGCGGAGGCATGACGGAGCTGGACCGCGTGTTCAACATTTACGTCGACAAGCACTACCGCTGTGATGATCCTCTGAGGGACATCGAACGGCTGCTGGCCGAATGGCAGGAGCCGCGTGATGTGTGTTCCGGTTTGCTGACAGCGGTCAAGCTGCAGCATACGTCCATTCAGGAATGGGACGGATCGGATTTCGGACTGCTGTGCTGCACAACCGCAGGTGTGTCCAATGCTGCCCGTGCCGGTTCGGACCGGCTCGTCTTTGATGCGTGCGGTAACGAAGCGGAGGAGAATTCGATCCGGGACGCCGTTTATGTGCCGGGCACCATCAACATCATGTTGTGGGTGAACGGGCGCATGACGCCGGGAGCAATGGTCAATGCCGTACAGACCGCTGTGGAAGCAAAAGCCGCGGCGCTGGCCGATCGCGGCGTGCGTGATGCCGACAACGGACTGTCGGCGACGGGGACAACGACGGATGCCATCGTGCTCGCCGTCCGGCAGGATCATGCAGACAAACCTTTGGTCCAATACGCGGGTACGGCAACGGTCATGGGCGCAGCCATCGGCAGACTGGTGTATGACACGGTGAAAGAGAGCCTTGAGGCAGGGAAATGGAACCGGCGGCAGGAGGGGGAACCGCGATGACAAACATATTCGCGTTTGCTTCTTGGCCGGTATGGACCGGCATGACGGGTGCCGGGGTGCTGCTGGCGGCCTACATCGTCGATCGCTGCATCGGTGATCCGCGCTGGATTCCTCATCCGGTCATCGGCATGGGCAAGGGCATTACGGCGTTGGAACGATGGATCCGTGCCAAGGTTCATTCGGATCAAGGGCTCAAAAAGGCCGGATTATGGTTCCCGATCGTGATTGCCGGCGGTGCTTTTATTCTGACCTGGTTGGTACTCATTGTGCTGGGGCTGATCCATCCAGTGCTCGCTGTTTTGGCCGAAATCCTGTTAATTGCGACCACCATTGCGTCCAAAGGACTGAAGGATGCAGGCATGGAGGTTTATCGCCATTTGGCGCAAGGCGACCTTCCGGGAGCCAGACGTTCGCTCGGCATGATCGTGGGCAGGGATACCGAGCATCTGGAGGAACCGGAGATCGTGCGCGGGACAGTGGAAACGGTGGCCGAAAACATCGTCGATGCCATCGTCTCCCCGCTGTTCTACGCGCTGATCGGAGGAGCTCCGCTGGCCATGGCCTATCGTGCCGTTAACACCTTGGATTCCATGGTTGGTTACAAAAACGAAAAGTACCTGCATCTCGGCTGGGCCTCGGCACGTCTTGACGACTGGGCCAACTGGATTCCGGCGCGGATCACGGCCTTATTGCTCATCGCGGGCGCCTGGGTCATGAAGCTGGACGCAAGGCAGTCGGCACGCATGGTCTCCAGGGATGCACGATTGCATCCAAGTCCGAACAGCGGGTTTCCTGAGTCGGCTGTCGCCGGAGCGCTGGGCATTCGGCTTGGCGGGCACAATGTTTACCATGGCGTAGCTTCGTTTCGTGCATATATGGGTGAGCCCACTCGTCCAATGGAGGCCGAAGACATCGTGCGCACGTCGCGCCTGATGTTCTGGTCGGCCGGATCGTTCGTACTGCTCTGCATTTTGGTCAACCTGCTGGTTTGGTTCTGCGGAGGCTCGTTGTTATGGACATGATGACAAGACGGGGAGAACAACAGGATCAGCAAGGGACACACGATCGATGGGAAAAAGAATTATGGCTTGTTCGTCACGGCACGACGGCGTGGAACACGGAAAAGAGGTACCTCGGCCATACCGATATCGGTTTGCTGCCTGAAGCGGAGCAGGAATTGGCCTCACTGCGCGTGCAGTTGGGCGGCATTAAGTGGGCTTCGGTCCATAGCAGCGATCTGCTTCGCTGCCGTCAGACGCTGGAACGGATCGCGCCCTTGCACGCAGGGCAAGCGCATATGGACTCCCGGCTGAGAGAAATCCATTTTGGCGAATGGGAAGGGCGTACCTATGAGGAACTGAAGCATTTGGCCCGTTACCGGGAATGGATCGATTCACCGCAAACAGTAACTCCGCCCGGCGGGGAACCGTGGTCATCGTTTTCTGCCCGGATTGATGATTTTTTGAATGAAGTAATGTGGGCGGAACCCCGGCATGAGAGAACTGGTGATTCGACAACAGCGCAGACGAAAGATCTGGTCGTTACGCATGGCGGGGTCATTCGTTATATGCTGACTCGGCTGCTGCCAGGTCAGGCGTTCTGGGACGTTTCGGTCATTCCGGGGCAAGCGATCCGGCTTCAATTGGAACGTTCGCCGGACGGACGGAAGGCAATCCGTCTTCCTTTTCCCGAAATCGGGTTGTAAGCACGGTCGATATCACCTATAATCACAACAGAAGTGTGGCTTCGGTACAAGCATCGTTTCAAGAGCTGGCGAAGGCGTTCGGCAGCAGATGCACACCCACTTGAATGGGGATGCAATATTAACGACCATGGGACCCGTTACTCCCGAAAATCACGGCGTCCGTGCGGACGATCCGGAGAGGGCAAACGGGTAAAACAGGGGAAGCCGGTGCAAATCCGGCACGGTCCCGCCACTGTAATCCAGCCGATTCGGCGTGGAAAGTCAGGTTGCCTGCCCAGGGCGTTTAACCATCGGTGTTCCTTCGAGGAAAGGACAGCGTTTCGGGCAATGCTCCATGCATGCGGCCTTGTGCTGTCGTGCGCGGATCGCCATATGCGAGACGTTATCCCTGATCCTGATCGCAAGGATCGGGGATTTTTTTTCAAGAAACGGCCATTCAAGGGACAGACACGGGCGGAAGCACAGTCTTCGATCTACCAAACACAGAAAAAGGGGAGAATCCAATCATGAGATTCACGACATGGAAAGGCATGGCGTCCCTGCTGAGCGCAGCGATGCTGACATTCGCTCTCGCAGGATGCGGAGCGGCAACAACGAACAACGAAGGAGGCGCAGGCACGCAGCAGCCGGCACAGGGGCAATCCCAGGAACAGGCGCAGACGGACCTCAAAACGCAGTATCCGTTCACGGTGACCGATGCAACGGGCGAGTCGTTTACGTTTGAAAAGGCGCCGACAAAGATCGTCTCCGTATCGCCAGCCGAAACGGAATCGCTGTTCGCGCTCGGATTGGACGAGCAGATCGTGGGCGTATCCGATTTCGACGATTATCCGGAAGCAGCGACGACAAAACCGAAGATGGGCGGCGTGTCCAAGCCGAACGAAGAGTCGATCATTGCAGCGGATGCCGATCTCGTGGTAACGGGGATTTCGATGAGCGAGGAAGCCGTGAAAAAGCTGCGCGACTTGGGTATCACCATTTTCAAAACAGACCCGAAATCGGTCGATGACGTAATCAAAAACATCGAAACGTTCGGCAAAATTACGGACCGTCAGGCAGAAGCCCAGAAATTGGCCGCACAGATGAAACAAGATGTGGCTGACGTGACGGAAGCGGTCAAATCGGTGAAACCGGAAGACAAGAAAAAAGTGTACGTGGAGTTCTCCCCAGGCTGGACTGTGGGCAAGGGAGAGTTCATGGATGAAATCATCACGCTTTCCGGTGCTACGAACGTCGCTTCCGACATGACAGGCTGGAATGAAATCAACGAAGAAAACATCATCGCCGCCAATCCGGATGTGATTTTGTACGCGGACGACGTGGTGGAAGACTCCAAAACACTGGATCAAATCATCAAGGCCCGCAGCGGTTGGGATCAAATTACAGCCGTCAAAAACGATCAGGTCATCGGTTTGGATGCCAATCTGCTGACTCGTCCAGGTCCTCGCGTGACCCAAGGCTTGAAGGAAGTGGCCAAGGCGGTCTATCCTGACTTGTTCCAATGAGCCGCAAACTTGCAGTGTACGGCACAGCAGGCATGGTGCTGCTTGTCCTGACCGTGCTGATCTGCACCGGCATCGGCTCGGTCTCGCTGCCGATCCGGCATATTGCAGGTATTATTCTGCATCACATTCCATGGCTGGGTGACCGGATCGTTCCGGATTGGACGACTGCAGCGGAACAGATCATATGGAAGGTACGCCTTCCGAGGGTACTGCTCGCTGTTCTCGTCGGCGCAGCATTGACCGTGGCCGGCGCTGGATTTCAGGGCGTACTGCGCAACCCGCTGGCCGACCCGTTCACCCTTGGCGTATCGTCCGGAGCGTCGGTGGGGGCAGCCGTGTTGATCTTTTTCGGCCTGCAATATGCGCTGATCGGCGTCTGGACGCTGCCGTTGGTTGCTTTCGTGACCGGAGTGCTGACATTGTGGTTTGTGCTGGCTTTGGCGCGCGAAGGCCGCAAAATCCCGACGCACAGCCTCATTCTTGCCGGCGTGGTGATGCAGAGTTTCCTGGGAGCGGTCGTATCCTTCCTGTCCACCATGTCCAAACAAACGATTAACGAAATTATATATTGGACGATGGGAAGTCTGGCACTGCGTGGATGGTCGTATACGGCCATCCTTTTCCCATATTTCCTGCTTGGTTTGCTCGTGCTGTGGAGCCAAGCTCGTTCATTGAACATTTTGGCGCTGGGCGAAAGACAGGCTGCCCACATCGGGGTTCGCGTCGACCGATTGAAGCTGGCGGTGCTCGGCGTGGGTACGCTGCTGACGGCTGGGGCCGTCTCGGTGTCGGGCGTGATCGGTTTTGTCGGTTTGGTCATTCCGCATATGCTGCGGCTGATCGTCGGCCCGGATTACCGTCTGCTGGTGCCGCTCTCCGCCATAGGCGGTGCGATCTTCATGGTATGGGCCGACACGATTGCCCGTTCCTTGCTGGCACCGACCGAGATTCCCCTCGGCGTCGTCACGGCATTTGTGGGAGCACCGTTCTTCGCCTACCTGCTGCACCGCAACAAAAAGCTGCAAAAGGGGATGATGCCGTGAGCGGGAACCAATCTCTGATCGAAGTGAAGGGCGCAAGCAAAAGCTATGGCTCCCATCATGCCCTGCATGACGTGAACTGGAGCGTCCAGGAAGGGGAATGGTGGGGAGTGGTCGGCCCGAACGGCAGCGGCAAATCCACCCTGCTGCAGCTGGTGGCTGGAACCGAGCAAGCGAATACGGGCAGCATCCTGTTGGAAGGGAAGAACATTGCCTCTTACGGTCGCAAAGAGCTGTCGCGCATGATTGCGGTATTGCAGCAGGACGGGCTGCCCTCGATCTCGTATCCTGTAAGGGATGTGGTGGAGATGGGGCGGTACCCCTACCAGAACTGGATGGGGCGCGATTCGGCGGATGGGGATGCCATCGTGGAACGCGTGCTTGCAGAGCTGGAGCTGACGGAACTGGCGGATCGTCCGCTGAACGCACTCAGCGGGGGCCAGCGGCAGCGGGTAGCGCTGGCCAAAGTGATGGCACAGGAACCGCGGCTGCTGCTGCTGGACGAACCGACGACATTTCTGGATATCCAGTACCAGCTGCAATTCATGGAATTGCTGTCTGCATGGCGTAAACGAAATCGCATTACCATTGTGGCCGTGCTGCACGATTTGAATCTGGCGGCACAGTTTTGCGATCATATGCTGGCATTGCGTGATGGAGCATGTGCCGGAGCAGGAACGCCGGAAGCGCTGATGACGGAAGATCACATCCGGAAGCTGTTTAGGGTCGATCCGGCGATGGTCAGTCATCCTGACAGCGGTCTTCCTCAATTGCTGCTGCGTCGTAAACCAGAGTAGCATCATTGCAATTATAGTCGGGCTGTCATGGTCCTAATTCTAGTATAGAAGGAAGTGCTGGATGGAATGGAAAACGAACAGCTGCTGATGCAGCTCATCAATAACATCAAAGGGATTGACGCTCAAGCGGCCGCAAAAGCATCAGCTCATGTGGATATGCTCACGAAGCCGCCGGGAAGCTTGGGCAAACTGGAGGAGCTGGTCATTCGGCTCGCTGGCATGACAGGTGAGGTCCGCCCTTCGTTTGAACGCAGATCCGTCATCGTTATGGCTGCCGATCATGGCGTTGTCGAGGAAGGCATCAGTGCGTTTCCGGCAGAGGTGACGCCGCAGATGGTGATGAATTTTTTGGCGGGCGGAGCGGCGGTGAACGTGCTCTCGCGCCATGCCGGTGCGGAAGTCGTGTGTGTTGACATTGGCGTGAATGCAGACCTGAAACATCCGGGTCTCGTTTCGCGGAACATTCGCAAAGGCACGGCCAATATGGCCAAAGGGGCAGCGATGACCCGCGAACAGGCCATTCAGGCCATCATTACGGGCGTGGACGTGGTCCATGCGGAGGTTGAAAAAGGCTCGCGTCTTTTCGTTACCGGCGAGATGGGCATCGGGAACACAACGGCCAGCGCGGCCGTTGTATGTGCCTTGACCGGCATTGCACCTGCTGCGGCGGTAGGGCGCGGAACGGGCATGGATGATGAGGGCGTACTGCGCAAGGCGGCCGTGGTCGGGCAAGCGCTGAGCGTGAATGCGCCGAACGGCGACGATCCGCTCGACGTGCTCTCCAAAGTAGGCGGTTTGGAAATCGCCGGACTTGTCGGCGTGATTCTTGCGGCAGCCGCCCATGGCTGTCCGGTCGTCGTGGATGGCTTCATTTCTACGGCAGCCGCGCTGATCGCAAGCCGGTTGGCTCCGCTGAGCAAGGAGTACATGATCGCCTCCCATACATCCCACGAGAACGGACATGCGGCCCTGCTGCGCGAATTGGACCTGAAGCCGATGCTGGACCTGGACATGCGGCTCGGCGAAGGCACCGGCGGCGTGCTCAGCCTGCACCTGATCGATGCGGCGTGCCGTATCCTTAATGAGATGGCTACCTTTGCAAGCGCAGGCGTCTCGGACGGATCTTCAGCTCAAGGAGAGGGAACACGATGAGCGTTCTTGTGACAGGCGGGGCAAGAAGCGGCAAAAGCTCGTTTGCGGAGCGTCTCGTCATGCACCGCTCTTCGGAAGCTTGGTATGTCGCCACGGCCCAAGCCTATGATGACGAGATGCGGGAACGCATCCGCATGCATCAGAAGCAACGCGAGGCTGCCGGGTATTTATGGCATACGGTGGAGGCGCCTCTGGATTTGCCCGAATGGATCTCTCAGATGGGCCAATCCCGTGCGGGTACTTCCGCGCCAACCGTGTTGGTGGATTGCCTGACGTTGTGGCTTTCGAATGAATTGCTCGCGCATGAGCATGAACCTGAATCAGTACTGCAAGCACGAATGGATGCCCTGGTAGAGGCGATTCGCGCGTATCCCGGCTTGCTTGTGCTGGTAACCAACGAAGTCGGCGACGGTATCGTGCCGGAATATCCCTTGGGACGAAGATACCGGGATCTGGCGGGCATATTGAATCAGCGGGTTGCCGCAATTTGCCGCGAGGTGTTTCTGGTTACCGTAGGTATTGCCGTTGAGTTGAAAAGCAGGGAGTACCGCTTATGAGCAAAGGCAGCAGCGCCAATCCATATGGCAAAAAACAGGCGGCCGCCGCCGCTTTTCAGTTTCTGTCCCGTTTTCCCGTCCGGATGCAGCTTGATTTTGCTCCTCCTTTGTTAAGGGAAAGCGTGGTGTATTACCCGCTCGTCGGGGCGGCGATCGGCCTTGCCGTCTGGCTTGGCGGAGCCTTGTTCGGCACAGTGCTGCCCGCCCTGCCCGCCGCTGTGCTGACCTTGACGCTGTGGGTGTGGCTCACTGGCGGATTGCATCTGGACGGCTGGATGGATACGGCGGACGGGCTGCTCAGTTATCGCAGCCGCGAACGCATGCTGGAGATCATGAAGGACAGCCGCGTCGGTGCCATGGGCGTCATTGCCTGCGTGCTGCTGTTGATGATGAAAGGGGCGCTGCTGGCCGATTTCATTGCCCAAGGCCGCTGGGCATACGTGCCGCTATTGATTTTGCCCATGATTTGGAGCCGTTGGTTCATGGTATGTGCGATATCGGGCTGGCCGAATGCCAGAGCTGATGATGGTTTGGCCGCATTGTTTGCCGGCTTGGGCGAACGGAGAGAACTTCGGCGGGCAACGGCGCGTGCTGCTTGGCTAACCGTTGTGGCAGGTTTAATTGCGCTTGTCGCCGCGTGGTATACTCAGCCTCATCATAGCCTGATCGGTGGCGGCATGTCGGGACATTCATGGTGGCTTTATCCGGTGCTCGCCACCATGCTGTTGCCGCTGGCGTGTCATCTGCTCGGAAGATGGGTTGCCGGGCGGATCAGCGATCGGTTGGGCGGTTTGACCGGGGATACGTACGGAGCGATGAACGAATTGCTGGAGACGGCGCTTTTGATTGTATTAAGCCTGCTGCAGGGCTTGTTCTGGACTTCGTTTGCAAACTGATTGATCAAGATGAAAGCCGGGGTGGGAAAGATGGTAGAAAAAGAGGTACATACAGCGCCGGTCATCATGCTACAGGGAACGGCCTCGGATGTGGGCAAAAGCGTCATTACGACGGCATTGTGCCGCATTTTCAAGCAGGACGGTTTCCGTCCGGCACCGTTCAAGTCGCAGAATATGGCGCTGAACTCTTACGTCACGCACGACGGCAAAGAGATCGGGCGGGCGCAGGGCGCGCAGGCCGAGGCTTGCGGAATCGAAGCTACAACCGACATGAATCCGATTCTGATCAAGCCGGTTCGGGACATGCATTCCCAGATCGTGGTTCATGGCGTGCCTTTTGCGCAGATGAGCGCTTCGGATTATCGGCAGCACTTTTTGCCGGAAGCCAAGCGGACGGTGCTGGAGGCGCTTGATCGTTTACGTTCGGCTTACGACATTGTCGTGATGGAAGGCGCAGGCAGCCCGGCGGAAATCAACCTGAAGGACCGAGATATCGTCAACATGAATCTGGCAGGTTGGGCGGATGCCCCGGTCATTCTGATCTCGGATATCGACCGCGGCGGCGTGTTTGCTTCGATCGTGGGCACGCTGGAATTGCTCGAACCTCACGAAGTTCAGCGCATCAAAGGCTTTATCATCAACAAGTTCCGCGGCGATTTGTCCCTGCTGCAGCCGGGACTGGACTGGCTGGAAGAGCGGACAGGCATTCCGGTGCTCGGCGTGCTGCCTTACGTCAGGGACATTCAGATCGAGGCCGAGGATTCGGTGGTGCTCGATTCGCTGCGCCACGGCAAATCGGAGCACAAGGAACTGGATCTTGCAGTGATCCGTTATCCGCGCATTTCCAACTTTACCGATTTTGATGCCTTGTCGAAAGAGCCGGACGTCAATGTCAGGTTCGTGACTTCTCCGGAGGAACTTGGACAGCCTGACGCGATCTTGTTGCCAGGCACCAAAGACACGATTGGCGATCTGGAGTTTTTGCGCGAATCGGGTTTGGAGCAAGCCATTGCCCGTCGCGTAACGCGCGAGCATGGACAGCTTGTAGGCATATGCGGCGGGTACCAGATGCTGGGTGAGCATCTCAAGGACCCGTTCGCCGTTGAAGCGGGGCAGGTACAGGAAGCAAAGGGACTCGGATGGTTGCCGTTGTCGACCACGTTCCTCCAGCGGAAACAGACGGTAAGGGCAGCGGGACAGGTGCTGGAACAGCATCCCATTCGGCTTGCGAGCCATGAAAGTACGGATACCGCATTGCCGGTTGAGGGGTATGAGATCCATATGGGTGTCACTGAATGCAACCGGCCTGATCAGGTCACCGCATTGTTTGAAATCCAACATGCCGACGGTCAACCATTCGCGGAGGGCTGGGGTACGAAGGACGGCAGAGTGTGGGGAACGTATCTTCACGGCCTGTTCGAGAGCGACCGCTTCCGGCGAGCCTGGCTGAACGGGCTGCGCGAAGCCAAAGGGCTCGAATCGCTGGAGAAGACCTATAGCGCCAGGGAGCAGAAGGAAAAGGAGTTTGATCGGGTCGCAGACTCGGTGCGTTCGGCTTTGGACATGAAGCGGGTTTATGAAATCATGGGCATGGGAGAGAAGGTCTGACTGGTTGAAGATCGGGGCATGATCATTTTCTCGCAATCATAACGGCATGAAAAACACCCCCATAGGTGGCGCTGCCTTGTACCGGCAAGCGGCTCCCATGGGGGTGTTTATATTTGCATATCTGACTATACTGATTCATATGATTCAGCAATGAACCGACAGGGTGAGTTATAGAGAGTTAGTCGATTTTGAATTTCTTCATGGCAGCCTGCAGTTCGACAGCCTGTTCATGCAGATGACGAACCGTATTGGCATGGGAATCCATCTCGCTGAGCTGGGTTTCCGCCGTGGCAGCAATCTGCTGCATGCTCTGACGGGCCCTGGACGTAATCTGTGCCGTTTCTTCCACGGAGGCGCTGACTTCTTCAGCTCCTGCAGATACCTGTTGGGTAGAGGAAGAGACGTTCTGGATGGTCAGATTGACGTTTTGGATCAATTCGTTCAGTTGTTTGAATGCGGCCCCTGCCTGCTGCACGACTTGCGTTCCCGATCCGACTTCTTCCGTCACGCGATTCATGGCATTCACCGAACGCTCGGCATCTTCCCGAATGGTAGCCAGGTAATCCGAAATTTCCTCCGTGGCTTGTTTCGATTGCTCGGCAAGCTTGCGGACCTCGCCGGCAACGACGGCGAATCCGCGCCCGTGCTCGCCTGCGCGCGCCGCTTCGATGGAAGCGTTGAGGGCCAGCATCTGAATCTGTTTCGTAATGACCGAGATCGAGGTAACGATCGTACCGATTGCGATGGAACGTTCATTCACGGTTTCGACGTAACGAAGCGATTCGGTAGCGGTCTGGCCTACGCGCTCCATTTGCTCGACCGCATCCTGAGCCAGCCGGTTTCCGTTGACGGCTTCGCCGGCCGCATCGCCGATCTGTTCGGAAACCTCGGCAGACGATGATGCGATATACATGATGCCTTGCGTGATTTCTTCCATGGCCCGTGCATTTTCGGAGGCGCTGGAAGCGATGCTCTCACTGCCTTTCTCGGCTTCCACCGCAGAGCGGCTGGAGTTTTTGACCATGCCTGACATGGACTCGACCCGCTGCAGCAGGTCGTTGGAGCCGTCGACGACTTCGGAGGAAGTCGCAAGCGCATGGCTGATCATTTCTTTCAGATTATGGGTCATCACCTGGAAGCTTGCAGCCAATTGGGCAATTTCATCTCTGCCTTTGATGTTGAGCTCTGTCGTAAGATCGCCTTGCGCTACCTGTTTGCTGTGCTGAACGAGCTTGATGATCGGCGTCGTGATTCTTTTGATCAGGCTATTGGAAATGAGCCATCCCAGAACGATGACAAGTGCAGTAATGCCCAGGCACAGCCAGAAAATTTGGGAGATCTTGCTCTGGATAAACTCGGCATCCATACTAACAGCCATCACCATATTGCCGCCCGAGATCGGAATGAATGCCGCTTTATGTACGCCAAAGGCATCGTTATATACGGAGCTGATGGCAACGTCCTTGTTCTGCACCGCCTCTTCCATGGCATTGACGACGTTGACCGAATCCCCTGTTTTCATACCCGATGCCGTATTGGCGATAACGACCGTTGCCGTGCCATCCTTCAAGGCAACGACGTAGGCCGCGTCCAGATTATGCTCTTTGGCTTTTTGGGTCAGGAATGATTCGACCGTTAACGCTGCGCCGTCCGAGCCCGAGCCCCCGCTTTGGATTTGCGACAGTTTGGAGGCCGACGTGTTTTTATATATATCATGGACCGACGTATCCAGCACCTTGTCGAACTGAGGCATCACGTAGCTTTGGATAATGTTCATGGAAACAAAATAAAAACTGATGCTGAACAACAAAGAAGCAACCAGCAATACAAGGAACAGGGTACTTCTTATTTTCCCGGCAACGGTGCGATTTCGAAACATAAGATCATCCTTTCACGTCATGTTCTTTGACACAAACGCTTTTCCGTATGGTCAAGACCTTCTTCCTAATAAAAAGAGGCCTAAAGTTTGAGTTGGGACATCATGGGAATAAGCGGATATACCTATATTACATAATTAACCGGAGGTTGAATACAATAATTTTCATCAGCGTTCAACTTTTTTTCAGAAATAACGGGATTAATTACATACATGTTACATTTAAATAATAAAAACCTACCAGAATAGTTTGTTTTGTAGTATGATGGATTACGCCGCTTCATGAAGCTTAGCCGGGTTGCCCGGCAATGAATTATTTTTCAAGGGAGGATTCAAGCAATGAGTACTTTTCAAATCATTCTGAACGTAGCGGTTATGCTCGTTCTTCTGGGCGTCCTGATCTGGATGCAAAAGAAACATATTTCCTTCACCAAGCGGGTCTTTGCGGGACTTGGGCTCGGGGTCGTATTCGGCGTAGCGCTGCAGTTGATCTACCCTTCCGGTTCTGACGTCATCGCCAAATCGGTCGATTGGTTCAATCTGGTCGGCTCGGGTTATGTTCGATTGCTGCAAATGGTCGTTATCCCGCTGATCATGGTGTCGATCATCTCGGCCATCATGAATTTGAAGGGCAAGCAGAACCTGGGCAAAATGAGCTTTTCCATCATCGCGATTCTATTGATCACGACGGCGATCGCGGCCAGCGTCAGCATCGTGACCAGCCTCAGCTTTGATCTGAAGGCGATCGACATTCAGGGCGGCGAGAAAGAGATTGCTCAAGGCCAGAAGATGGAAGAACGACTGGTGGATGTGCAGGACCAGACGATTCCGCAGCAAGTGCTGGAGTTCATTCCGTCCAATCCGTTCGCGGATATGACGGGAGCCCGCCGTTCATCGACGCTGGCTGTCGTCATCTTCTCCGCGTTTATCGGGGTGGCGGTGCTTGGGCTGGATCGCAAAAAACCGGAGCAGGCGGAAACGTTCCGCAGCATGGTCAACGCGGTGTATGCCGTGGTCATGCGGATCGTTACGCTGGTACTCCGATTGACGCCGTACGGCATTTTGGCGTTGATCACAAAGGTGACGGCGACGACGAACCCGGATGAAATTTTGAAGCTGCTCAAGTTCGTCATCGCATCTTACGTGGCGTTGATCGTGATGTTTATCATTCATCTCATCATTATTTCGCTCTTCGGTTTCAACCCTGTCACGTATGTGAAAAAAGTGCTGCCAACGCTTGTATTTGCGTTTACGTCCCGTTCCAGCGCGGCAACGATTCCGCTGAACGTGGAAACTCAAACGAAGAAACTTGGCGTATCGGACGGCATCGCCAACCTGTCGGCGACCTTCGGAGCAACGATCGGACAGAACGGTTGCGCCGGGATCTATCCGGCGATGCTTGCCGTCATGATCGCGCCTACGATGAACATTAACCCGATGAGCTGGGATTTCATCCTTACATTGATTCTCGTCGTTGTCATCAGCTCCTTCGGGGTAGCCGGCGTAGGCGGCGGAGCCACCTTCGCTTCCCTGATCGTGCTGTCCACGATGAATCTGCCTGTTGCACTCGCAGGCCTGCTCATCTCCGTGGAGCCGCTGATCGATATGGGCCGTACGGCGCTGAACGTGAACGATTCGATGACCGCCGGTCTCGTATCCAGCAAAATTCTGAAAGAGAACGACCAGAACACGTACAACGATCGCGGTCAAGATCTGGACACGGCCGTTCAGGCCTGATCCGGATCAACCCGTAAAGAAGGCCAGCATCACCGGCCGTCCATCGTTCAGGTTAAACCGCAGCTGCATGAATGCAAGGTTAGCAAGCCGTCTTTCGGGTTCGTCCCGAAGGGCGGCTTTTTTCGCAAGGATGTTCGGCAGGGAAGGGCTGGTTGAATTTAAGTCTGTTCAAGTCGGGAGAAATGTGTTAGAGTAATTCATGTTTTGGCCAAAGGGGCCAGGGCCGCGGTTCGTAACCATCCCGCGTAATCAAAACTAGGAAGGCAGTGTAAATAGTATGTTTAATTTAGGGTGGGGAGCGCTGTTCGTTCTCGTGACTTATGGATTTTTCCTGTTATGTTATCGTTTGTTCGGCAAAAAAGGACTGTATGCCTGGATCGGCGTAGCGACGGTCATTGCCAACATTCAGGTGACGAAGACGATTGATATTATGGGGATCGTGCTGACCTTAGGCAATACGATGTATGTCAGCATGTACCTGACCAGCGACCTGTTGAATGAGAGGTATGGTCCGGGCGAGGCGCGCAAAGCGGTGTGGTTCGGATTTTTTACGCTGATCATGACCACGGTATTGATGCAAATGGTATTGTTCTTTGATCCGGCATCGACGGATTTTGCCCAGAAACCGATGGAGATCCTGTTCGGATTGCTGCCGCGATTGGCGCTTGGAAGCCTGACGGCCTACTTTATCAGCCAATTCCTGGACGTGCGGCTTTATACCTGGCTGCGCAAGCTGTTTCCGGGACGGAATCAGCTGTGGATTCGCAACAACGGAAGTTCGATCATCAGCTCTTTCGTGGATACGCTGGTGTTCTGCACCATCGCGTTTGCGTTTATCTATACATGGGACGTATGGATCGAGATTTTCCTGACGACGTATGTCATCAAATTCGTGCTGACCGCCGTGGGGACGCCGTTCTTGTACGTTGCCAGAAATTTCGTGTTCAAGGACGAGCCGGTTGCACCGGTTCAAACCAAGGACATGAACGACACGCGCATGTTCTAAAACATAAAAAGTGCCGCAAGACGATGAATGCCACGCATTCGGTCGTTTTGCGGCACTTTTTCAATTTGACGCGAAATGCATGCAGATTGCGCCAGTGAGTCAAGGGCCGATCAGGCTTTAGTCCGTGAGCACCTGCAGTTCTTTCGGATAGCTGGTCAGCACCTCAATCCCCGTATCGGTCACGAGCACGTCATCTTCAATGCGCACGCCGCCAGCGCTGACATAAATGCCAGGCTCGATCGTAAACACCGTTCCTTCCTGCAGAATGTCCTGGTTCTGTCCATGCAGGGATGGATATTCGTGTACGTCGATGCCGAGACCGTGTCCTACGCGGTGCATAAACCGTTCGCCGTATCCTGCTTCTTCGATGACTTGGCGGGCGGCACGGTCCACTTCTGCGCAGGTAATGCCGGGTTTCACGGCACGAATGGCCGCTTCGTTGGCTGCAAGCACCGTATTATAGATGGTTTTCAGCTCCGGCGAGATGTCGCCAAAGGCAAAAGTACGGGTAATATCGGATGCATAACCCCCGGCATATACGCCCATATCGAACATCAGCAGGTCTCCGTGCTGGAGTTTACGGTCACCTGGCGTGCCGTGCGGCAGTCCCGTTTTGGGACCGGTCAATACCATCGTGTCGAAGGATGGGCCGTCGGCGCCCAGTTTCTTCATTTGATATTCCATCTCGGCGACCAGCTCGATTTCGGTAACGCCCGCACGTACGTGGGAGAGACCTTGGCGCAGTACCTCTTCGATCAGATGAATGGCATGGCGCATCCGGGCCACTTCTTCCGGCGATTTCTTCACGCGCAGCGCACGCAGCAGCGAACCGACGTCTTCGAAGCGGGTCGAGCCGAGAGCGGCGGCCAACTGCTCGTAACGGGATACCGTCATGTATTCTTTTTCGAGACCGATCCGTTCCAGCCTGCCTTGATAACGTTGCAGCAGGTGATATGGATTGTCCGTGTCCGAGTGCGTTACAATGTTTTTGACCGAAGAAGCGGCTGATGCGGCATCCGCATCCAGGGCAGGCACGATCAGCAGCGGCTCCTCGCCGCGGGCGAGCACCAGGCCGAGAAAGCGTTCATGCGGATTGCTTGCAAAGCCGGTCAAATAATAAATATGCTTCGGATCAGTGATCAGGACAGCATCAAGGCCGTTCGCCGACAGATCGGCTTCCAGGCGGGATAATGGGGTTGATGTCATGATTAGAACGTCCACCTTTCATATGTACATCGTTTTATTATAAGAGATGTTCGCAAAATTCCCAAATAGTTGCTTTCAATGGGAGGCGGCACTATGCAAAGAAGCCAGGCCCTACATAGAGGACTCGGCTTCTTCGGCAGATGCGTGGATCGATTCGTGCAAAATCGTCTGGCCGAAGCGATGATTACCGCGCTTCCTCGGCCAGAGCTTTGATGCGCCCGCTTGGGTCTTGGGTATATTCCCCGCCGTGATAACACAGTACCTTGTCCAGCTTGAGGCCAGTCAGGCGGTTCAAGCTGCGCAGCGCTTCAGGCATGTCCGGGGTAACCGTCGGCGCAGGGCCGACCAGTTCGTCGTCCACCACCCGGAGTTCGTCGGCCGCCAGAAGGAGATGTTGATCGCGAACATACAGGCAGATGTGCCCTGGCGTATGTCCTGGCGTATGGATGACCTGAATCCCGTCCTCGCCCTGAAGCGGCAGTATGTCCCCGTCCTGCAGGACGCGGGAGATTTGAATTTCGGGCAGCTGCGCAAGCAGCTGATCAGCGAGTTCGGCTATCGGTGCAGGCAGCAGTGCTATGCGTTCCGGCGTGAATTTGATCAACGGCAATTCGCCGTTCAGGTAAGGGACTTCTTCCGCATGTGCCCACACTTCCAAGCCGGGAACGGCGTCCAGCAGAGCGCCGAGGTTGCCGATGTGATCGATGTCCTGATGGGTAATGATAACGCGTTTGATATCCGACAGCTGCACGCCTTCCAGTTCCAGCGCAGCTTGCAGCTCCGCGAATTGTCCGATCATGCCCGTATCGATGAGCGTAATTCCGTCATTGTCGCGCAGCAGGACAGGATGGATCGGATTGAGGCCTGCCGGAGTAGGAATATGAAGTTGAAGCACGGTCAGGGATGGAATGGGTTTGTTCATTGATTCTCCGGAGCGGGTCCGGCACACCTCCTTGGTTAGGTTTATAGTTTGCCGCCGGTTATGCCGGCCGATATTTCAATTGTTTCCTGTATGCCTTCATCGTATCGAGAATCCACGCCAAGGTTCGGGAGGCATCGTGGTGGTCTTTCATGACGGCAGCGAATTCAAAATGTTCAAGCATCAGCTTGTTTCTCAACTGAAACACCTGGACGATGGCCTGATCCGGCTGTTCCGACTCCTGCTTCGGTACCGGGGAGATATGCTGCTTTTTCAATTCGGCCTGAAGGATCTCGATGTTGGATCGGGAACGGTAGGCAGGAGTTTTCATCAATTGGACCGAATTGAAAGGCTGTTGGTACGATTGCTGGTACAACTCATGCAGCATGTGTTCGACAATGGTACAGCACTCGATGGTGATGGAAGCATATCTGCGATGCAAACGTCTTCGGGCCATTTCCCGGAGCTCTTCGTTCGTCCAATCGTCTTGTCGTGCAGGCAAGGGGGATTCGGCCGTATGCCGCAGGTTTGCGTATTCCTTTTCCAGTCGTTTCAACTCAAGCTTGGCTTCTTTTTTGATTTTTTTGAATTGTTCTTTGCTCAGCATGTCATGTCCTCCCATATGAACCGGATGCGATGCTTCCATTATCTCATATTGTTCTTACGAATGCCCATCCCGCATAAAGCTATGCCAAATCGATAAGACCTTCGGGGTCAGGAGGTACACGAATCATGTCCATAAAAACGGCGATCGTCACCGGTGCCAATTCCGGCATGGGACTCGCGACCACGATTGAACTGGCCAAACAAAACTACCGCGTTGTCATGGCTTGCCGCAGCGAAGAGCGGGGCCGACAGGCGCTTCAGGAAGCATTGCGCGAATCCGGCTCCACCCACATTGAGCTGATGCTGTGCGATCTGGGATCGCTGGATAGCATTCGCCGGTTTGCCCGAGGCTTCCGCGAACGCTACGACACCCTTGACGTGCTGGTGAACAACGCGGGCGTAGTCATGATGAAGCGCGAAGAAACGAAGGATGGCTTCGAACGATGCATCGGCATCAACCATTTAGGGCATTTTCTGCTGACCTTGCTGCTCATCGAACCGCTTAAGGCCGCGGAACAGGGAAGGATCGTCAATGTTTCCTCCGGTGCCTATAAGGCGGGCAAAATCCATTGGGACGATCCTCATCTGCGCCAAGGGTTTAATCCAATCAAGAGTTACGCCCAGTCCAAACTGGCGAACATTCTGTTCACGCGCATCCTGGCCAGGAAGCTGTCGCATACCCGGATTACGGCGAACAGCCTGCATCCCGGCGCGGTAGGCACAAGCATCGGCGTGAATCGGAACACCGGATTCGGCACACGCATCATGGCTTTTATGGGCAAACTGCCCTTTTTCCTTACGCCAGCAGAGGGGGCCAGAACGGCGATCTATCTGGCAACAAGCCCGGATGTCCAGGGCATTTCTGGCGCTTATTTCTACCGCGAAAAGGAACAGGAGCTGAAGCCCCACGTCCTAAATGATGCGGAAGCCGAACGCTTCTGGACATGGAGCGAGCAGCAAGTTGGCCTTGGGCCGGAAGAACGGCTGTAACCGTGCGGCGGCGTATCAGGCTTTGGCGCGAACGGCTGCCTGAATCTGCTGAATGACGGCTTCGATGTCTTGCATGCCTTGATCGCCTTGGCCGTGAATGCGGACGGAGGCCGCCGATGCCAGCTTTTCCTGCTCACCTACGATAAGCGAATAAGGCACTTTTTGCAGCTGCGCTTCGCGCAGTTTGTAACCCAGCTTCTCGCTGCGCAAATCCGCATCGGCCCGAATGCCGGCTCCCCGCAGCCGCTGCAGCACTTCCATGGCATAGTCTGCATAATGGTCGGACACCGGGAGCAGCTTTACCTGAACGGGAGCCAGCCACAGCGGGAACGCGCCGGCATAATGTTCTGTCAGTATGCCGATGAAGCGGTCGATGGAGCCGTAGATCGCACGGTGGATGACCACTGGACGATGCTTCTGGCCGTCTTCGCCGACATAGCTCAGGTCGAATTTTTCGGGCATCTGGAAATCCAGTTGGATCGTCCCGCATTGCCAGCTGCGCTTCAGCGCATCGAGGATGTGGAAATCGATTTTGGGGCCGTAGAAGGCGCCGTCTCCTTCGTTCAGGCGGTACTTCACGCCGCGGCGTTCCAATACGTTTCGCAAGGCCTGTTCGGCTTGATCCCACAGCTCGGGCGATCCCATGAAATCTTCGGGCCTTGTGGACAGCTCGATCGCGTAATCGAAGCCGAAAATGTCGTACATCCGCCCGATCAACGAAATCGCCTGGTTGATCTCGTCTTCGATCTGCTCCGGCAGGACGTAGAGGTGGGCGTCATCCTGACAGAATGTGCGCACCCTCATCATGCCGTTCAGCGCTCCCGAGAATTCGTGGCGATGCACCTGGCCGAATTCCATCAGGCGAATGGGCAATTCGCGGTACGAGTGCAGTTGATTTTTGAAAATGAGCATATGACCCGGACAGTTCATCGGTTTCAGGGCAAATGTGTCATCGTCCACGTCCGCGAAATACATGTTGTCTTTATAATGATCCCAGTGGCCGGATTGTTCCCAAAGCCTGTTGTTCATCATCAATGGCGTGCGAACTTCCTGATATCCGGCCTGCAGCTGCAGTTCGCGCGAGAATTGCTCTAATTCAGTACGGATCGTCATGCCTTTGGGCAGGTAGAAGGGCATCCCCGGCGCTTCCTCGGAGAACATGAACAACTCCAGCTCTTTGCCGAGCTTGCGGTGATCCCGCTTCTTGGCTTCCTCCAGCATTTCCAAATGGGCCTCCAGCGCGGCCTTGCTCGGAAAAGCAGTGCCGTAAATGCGCTGCAGCATTTTGTTGTCCGAGCTGCCCCGCCAGTATGCCCCCGCCACGCTCAGCAGTTTGAAGGCTTTGATCCGGCCAGTCGAAGGCAGATGCGGTCCCCGGCACAGATCCGAAAATTCTCCCTGTTCGTAAATCGACAGCTCTATATCTGCAGGCAAGTCGCGAATCAGCTCCAGTTTATAAGGCTCATCTTGTTCCTCGAACAAGCGGAGGGCCTGTTCCCGATCCAGCACGCGGCGCTTGATGTCCAGGTTTTCCCGGACAATGGCGTGCATTTCCTTTTCGATATCGGCCAGATCCCTTACGGACAACGTTTGATCCAGATCAATGTCATAATAAAATCCGTCTTCAATTACCGGACCGATACCCAATTTAACTTGGCTTGCGCCATAAAGGCGTTTCAACGCCTGAGCGAGAACGTGGGCTGTAGTGTGGTGATACCGGCGAAGTCCTTCTTCGCTGTCCAAGGTTACGATTTCAAGTCGATCCTGGTGCGCCAAGACATAGTCCAGGTCGACATGTTGACCATTGACGATCCCGCCGATGGCTTGTTTGCCCAGGCTTGTGCTGATGGAAGCGGCCACTCCCCCGACGGAAACGCCTGCTTCAAAGACGCGACTCTCGGCCTGATTGAGGTAAATTTCGATGCAGCCCTCTGATGGGCTGGAAGAAAGCGAAGACGGTGAATGGCTGGCGGAATTGCCTTGTTTCTGTGAATGACTCATGTGGAAACACACTCCATTTTTTAGAATTGGAAGCGCAAAAAAACACCCGTCCCGGAAAAAGGGACGAGTGCGCTCGGCTCGTGGTTCCACCCTGATTCGGCAATGAACTCCCGCCGCGGCCAGCCGCCGCAAGCAAGGTCTATTCATCACCCTCATTGGATCCGTTATCGGGGATCAGACGGCGAACTCTACTGGCGGCCGGCTGGATCTTGCGGAAGGCTCCGGAAGAAAGGCCGGGGTTCAAGCTCGCGGCTGCGGAGGGGTAACTTCGATCCGTTCGCTGAAGAAGGTTTCACCAATCCCTTCTCTCTCTGGGCAGCACGCAATCGAAATCATGTCTCCGGTCATTGCCATATATTCAGGTCATGACGAAGTCGGTCATGGGATGAATGTGGTTCAATTTTTTGGAACAGGTGTTATTGAGTGTCGATTATATAGACTGAAAATGGAAAGGTCAAGGGGCAATGTTCGATTTGTTTTTTGATTTTTCGTCCCATATTAACCAAATGATCGTTCCCTCATCAGGAGTGGAATGTACCTCGATCCGGCCTTTCATTGCTTCGATCAACCCTTTGGTTACGGCCATGCCAAGACCTGATCCGACATCCGATGTACCTGTGTCCGTACCGCGATAATAACGTTCAAACAGCTTCCATACCGTCTCCGGGTTCATGCCTCGTCCATTATCGGCAAACTGGATGCTGAATGCACCTGTATGTTCCCCGGGATGCACAGTAACGACGAGCTTGGTCTCGGGCGGATTATGGAGAAGGGCGTTGGCAGTCAGATTATCCACGATTCGTTCAAACGAAGGGATATGCACAAGGCCATGCACAGGCACTTCGGAAGGTTGGAATGTGATACGATCCTCCCCGTATGCCGGGTTTCGTTCAGCACGCTGGATGAGATCATGTAGCAGCGTATTTACGTCAGTGTTCTCCACGTCAGGTTGGTACCCGCCGCTCCGCAATCGATAGGTCATCGCAAGGTCATTCACAAGCCTGTCCATATACATGGATTTATCCAGCATGATCCCCGCAAATTCCTTGACCTCCTCCTCGGTCCAACTATATTTGTCTGCCTCAAGCATATGGGCATACCCCTGAATGGAGGAGAGGGGTGTCTTGAGATCGTGCGTGATGCCTGCAATCCATTCCTCCCGCAGCGACTCGGTTTGTTTGCGAAGCTCTTCGTCTTGCTTCAACGTGTGGGACAAAGCCCGCATGGAGTGAAGCACTTCAGCATACACGCGGTATTTCCGTTTCCACTTTCCGTTGCGGCGTTGGCTCCGGGGCACTCCCAAGGCTCCAGTGGGTTCTTCGTAATGTCCCCGCTCCAGGCGCTGCAGCCATTGGAGCATATGCAGCATGGGGGAACCAAAACGATTTGCATACCAAAAGGCAAGCAACATGAGTAAAACGATGACGGACAGGATCAAGACGATCAAAGTGGGCTCCAATATGAAATTGTAGGGGTTCTGGTCGCCTGGCAATGATGGGTCGCCGGGTACGCCGATCAGCCAGGTGGTTTCATTCTGTTCATCGTACCAGGTTGCCATGGATATGCCTGATCGACTGGGATAACGGACAAGCAGAATCAATTGCTGAAGGCTGTATTGGCTGGGCACGCCCATGGCCGGTTTGTTATAGGAGACGAGCTCGCGTCCGCTCGCGTCCAATACTTGAAGGTAAGCGTTAGCGGAATAAATGAGTTCCTGCGCATCGGGTTTGAGAACCAGCTTCCCGCTAGTGTAGGAATGATCTGGCCGTATTTGATCCAGCAAGGCTCTGGCCGAATTCCGTTCGCCGTATAACAAGGTGAAGTTGTTTCCGTTTTTCTCACGGATCAGGATGGTGAGCTGATAAGGAAACGGTTTTTCGGATTCCCAATATGCAATCAATTCTCCGGGTTTATAGTGAGCAGGTACGTCGGCCGGGGTGTGGTAATCATCAATGGCGTAGCCCTGTTCGTCCAGGACTTGCAGCCATCCTTGATTTTTGTCGACCTGCTCCAGCAGCTTGGGATCATACTTTATCGTACCATCCGGCATAAACTCTGCGGTGTCGATCAGCTGGTCAAGACCACTGTAGGCAAAATCATCGACCAGATTCACTTCATTTACCTTTTGCACGACCCAGTACGTGGCCAATGAACCAAGCAGGATAATAAGAACGACCGTCCCGGCAAGCATTCCGATAAATCGGGTCATTAACCTGCGGCGAATGCTCATGGACGAGATCCGTTGTCCGACTGAATCAGTTTGTAACCCAGGCCGCGGACATTGACGAGAAACACAGGATTGGAAGGGTCGGCTTCGATCCGTTCCCGAATGCGGTGGATATGAACCATAACAGTGTTGTCATCGCTTAGGGCTTCCGAGCCCCATACCCGCTCATATAGTTCCGGTTTGGTGAAGATGCGGTTGGGATGTTTGCAAAAAAAGAGCAGCAGTTGAAAAACAAGAGCCGGGCAGGACACCGCTTGTCCTTCAACCCGAAGCTCGCCAGCCAGTTCGAGCACCTGAAATCGTCCAAAATCATACACTCCCTCCGGAATGTCGGGAGATGACGTAATTGCGTCAGGATTGCCTTTGCCTTGCTCCGGAATGGCTGCTGTTTTTGAAGGCAAGTATCGCTTCAATAATGATTTGATTCGGGCCACCACTTCGAGAGGGTTAAACGGTTTGATGACGTAATCATCGCCCCCGACGGCGAACCCGGTTAATTTGTCATAATCGGTGGTTTTGGCTGTTAGAAACAGGATAGGAGCATCGGTGACCTGCCGCAGAAAAGGACAGATTTCCAGCCCGCTTTTGCCGGGGAGCATGATGTCCAGCACGATGCAATGATAGGTCTTGCTACTGCATGCTTCCAATGCGGCTTCGCCTGTCGTTACGGTATCGATATCCAGAAACTGCTCTTTAAGCAGAACGGTTTTGAGCATATGCAGAATAGCTTGTTCGTCATCCACAAGCAGTAATGAGACATGATTCATCATGGAATGAATGACCTCCTCGTACTTTCAAGACGTTTACTGCTAATCATACCATTCGGAAGACCTCTTGGGCTGCCTCCTGTCTTAACGGAACCTTAATTATGAAACGTCGGAAGCGTGACGAGTTTAGCTGGATGTAAGGAAGAGTTAGACGAAGGATAAGATTCATTTTGTACACTTAACGTAAACGTAGATTGATTAGCGGAAAGGAAGGTTGCAAGCTCAATGAACATGTTGTGCAAAGGGTACCCGAAGAACGGCAAGAGCCGGGGGTTGGTTGCCATAGCGCTTGGAGGTTGTTTGATTTTGTCTGCCTGCGGTCATTCGGTAACGTCCGAACAGGTCGAACAGGCGGAGCAGGCGGAGCAGCCAACAGTTGAACAGACATCCAGGCCGAATGAATCAAGTGAGAAAATCAATCAGGAACAGACTGCAAATCCGGGAGGGGACGCCATGGTAACGCCAGACAATTTCATAGATATACTGATGAACGGTTCGAAGGACGCAATCTATAGCCAGTTTACCCCTGAAATGAAGGAAGTCGTAACCTTGAATCAGTTCAAGGCGTCTGCCGAAAGCTTTCTGGAGGGGGTGACATCCTGGGATCAGGTAGTCTATGCCAAAATAAACCATTTAACGGAGTGTGCCTGGATGGACAAGGCAGGGGTCAAAGGGGTACAGGTGAGTTTTACAGCGGACAACCAGATTGCTGGCTTGGTCATTCTGCCGCTGGAAACCCACCAGGATACCGACACCAAATTCACCAAAACTGTGTTTCAATTCCCGTTAAAGGGGGAGTGGTTTGTTTTCTGGGGAGGCAACAACGTTTTGTCCAACTACCACTATGAGCATGAAACACAGCGCTACGCGCTGGACGTTGTGCGCACGAAAGATCAATTAAGTTATCAAGGCGATGCAGCGGTAAACGAGAATTACTATGCTTTCGGCGAGCCGCTGTACGCGGCTGCAGACGGTACTGTCGTCGAGGTCAAGAACGATATTCCCGATAATTCGCCGGGCGTGATGAATGCTGAGGAGCCTGCGGGCAATTATGTGGTCATCGACCATGGAAATGGAGAATACAGCATCACCGCACATATCAAGGAAGGCAGCGTAGCAGTTCAAAAAGGAGACACCCTCAAACAAGGAGACCTCATCGGCCAGCTCGGCAACTCGGGCAACTCCAGTGAAGCTCATCTGCATTTTCAGGTATCGGACGGTCCTGATCTGTTTACCTCTCGTTCAATCAACATTCGTTGGGCAGACCAGAGTCAGCAGATGACCCGGGGGAACACAGTGCAGGGGCTGCCCGAGTAAATTCGATAAATTCGTTTGTTCACTGTCCCGATGTTTGAGGGTGACGCCTGCTTCTTTTCTCCGTTATAATATCCTCTATAATCAGAGGTTTGATTTGGAACGATGGAGGAGTAGAGATGAAGCTGGAACATGCGCAGATTGAATATGCGCGCCTTGAGGACTTGCCGAGGATCGTGGAGATTTATAATTCGACCATTGAGAGCCGTATGGTCACGGCCGATTTGGAGCCGGTGACGGTAGAACAGCGCATGCCGTGGTTCGAGGAGCATTCACCGGACCGTCGTCCCTTGTGGGTCATGAAGCAGGATGGGCAAGTTGTCGCCTGGGCAAGTCTAAGCTCGTTCTATGGACGTCCGGCGTACAACGGAACGGTGGAAGTCAGCGTATACGTGGATCAGCACTGCCGCGGAATCGGGGCGGGCGGTCGGTTGTTGAATACGGTTTTTGATGCATGCCCTGGATTGGGCATTACAACGATTCTCGGTTTTGTTTTTGGCCATAATGAGCCAAGCCTGGGACTGCTTCGCAAGTATGGTTTTGAACAGTGGGGTTATTATCCCGAGGTTGCCGTGCTGGACGGCGTGAAGCGGGATCTGGCGATCCTGGGCAAAAAGATTTAACCAGGACACCCTCGCTGAGGGGGGTTGATAAATAAACATGGAAGAAGGGTCGCCGAGATCGGTGGCCTTTTTTGCGTGTGCTGAATTTGCTTTGTTAAACAGGTTAGATGTGTCCGTTCCTAACGAATCACAGGCAAGTTATGTTGGAGTTTTTCAGGCCTTTAAACAGAGTACAGGGGAGAAGGTATGTCAGCTTTTATGCGGTCGGTCTGAAGTGGAAGATTTTGAGCAGTTATGGGCAATCTCAAAACGCAAAGCAATATAGCATCGATTTCGCCTTGTTACCTGTAGTGAGTGCTGCTTGATATATAAAAATCCAAGAAAATCATGGAACGACAAAAAACCATCTCCAAAAAAAGATTGACGGTAAGGTCTATGCATTTTATAATCGGTAGCAAGTGACTTGATATGTGAGGAGTTCTGACATGACATGTTAGTAATTGATGAGGTATACCACCATACAGCATTGCAAATATCATCGTCCGATTTATTGTACCTTATCGAAAGGCTTAAGGTCAAAAAGGAAAATGAGATTGACTCACTCAAGCTTAAAATCGAGCAATTCGAACAAAAACGGCGGGCCGAGGAAATAGCTTACCAATCCCTCTCTCCTGTGCGCAAGTGGTTTACGGGCAGGCCGGCCTCCCATCACCAGGCTGTCGAATATATGGTACAGGTGAAGGAACGGTTCCGCAAGATGGAACAAATCAAACGGCGTATCCGCGAACTGGATCGAATTGCCGGGCAAATTGCGCATCCGGACATCATCGAGCGGGACGAAATCGAGCTTGCTCCCGACTTGATCCGAGAAATTCTGCAGCTTAGGGAAACGGAGGATGCACAGGCATGACGATAGAGATATTGGGCTCGGGCCTTAATACGATTTGGGTCGTGCTCAGCGCGGCCATGATACTGCTTATGGAGGGCGGGTTTGCCCTGCTTGAGGCAGGTTTTGTCCGATATAAAAACAGCGTGAACATTATTATGAAGGTGTTTGCTGACATTACGATCGGCACGCTGCTGTTCTATGCGATCGGGTTCGGGTTGATGTACGGCTCGGATGCCGGAGGCATTGTGGGTATCACCGGTTTTTTCCTGAACGGCGATCTTTCTCACCTGGAAGTTCCTGTATCGCTGGAGACATTTTGGCTGTTTCAGGCGGCATTCACGATTGCAGTCATTTCCATCGTGTCCGGTGCGGTGGCTGAACGGATCCATTTCAGGGCATATCTGCTGTACATCATTCTGATGACCGCAGTGATCTATCCGATCGGCGGTCATTGGGCCTGGGGCGGAGGCTGGCTGAGCAGCCTCGGCATGCAGGATTTTGCGGGTTCGGCGGTCATCCATGCCTTGGGCGGGTTCTCGGCACTGGCGGCAGCAATGATCATCGGCCCGCGCAAAGGCAAATATACGGCACAGGGCGTAAGTGCCATCGCGCTGCCGAGCAATTTGCCGCTGGCTTCCGTCGGCGCGTTTCTGCTGTGGTTCGGCTGGTTCGGCTTCAATGCCGGCAGCACGCTGAGCGCCACGGACGTGCGCATCGGCCATATTGCCATCGTGACGATGCTGTCCGCAGCGGCAGGCGGGGCGTCAACGCTGCTCTACACGCTGTTCCGCTATAACCGTTCGGATGCCCCCTCGGTCATCAACGGCTCCCTTGCCGGGCTGGTCGGCATAACCGCAGGGTGCGCTTTCGTTGGCGATCTGGCCGCCATTCTGATCGGCGCGGTCTCCGGCCTGCTTATGATGGCGGCCACGAGTTGGCTGGATCGGCGAAAGATCGACGATCCGGTGGGCGCTTTTCCGGTCCATGCCGTTTCAGGCATGTGGGGCACGATTGCCGTCGGATTGTTTGCCACGGAAGGCGGCCTTTTTACAGGCGGAGGCTGGAAGCTTCTTGGCGTACAGGCATTGGGTCTAGTCGCCTTGGTGTTATGGGGATTCATCATGACCTGGCTTGGACTGAAGCTGATCGGTAAACTTGTTCCCGTTCGCTCGACTGAGGAGGAGGAGGAGCTTGGACTGGACATCAGCTACCATGGCGTCATGGCTGCTCACCAGTCGCATGAATTCCTGGACGGAGAGGAACATATTATCGGTTATCGGAACGGGCGGACCGATTGAAGACGAGACATAGCGCCCGAACATACATGAAATGAAACCAAGACCAATGTCCGAATGAGCTCTCTGACAGAAGACCAATCTTGTGGCACATCTGCGTATATAGAGAAGTTCATAGATGTTGGTCTTTTTTTTGCTCCAGGCAGGGAAAAAAACGCAATCTCCAGAATATACATGTAGGAATCCGAATACGTCTCACCAGGGATGTCTTTGTCTGAGTCTGAGGAGGAGGAGCATAATGATTAAACCTGAACAATGTGAGCGTCTGAACCGCAAAGCACGTCAAGTGCTGGGGGACTACGGTCTTGATGCCGCTGCTGATCTTTTGTTGTCCGCTGGACGTTGGGGAATTCGCCTCGATGCAAACGCGCCGGACGAGTACCGGAGAACCGGGAACTCGCGTGCCGGAGGTGACCCTGATTTGCCGGACGATATGGAGTGGCCGGTGACCAAGGATGGAATTCCGATGACTTTTTTAGCCCAGTTGAATCTGGTGGATCTTACACCCTATACGCCGAATAACGGGCGGGGGAGCTTGCCGGAGCGCGGGATGTTATACTTTTTTATCGGCGTGGATGAGCCGGCATACAATATCGAGCATCGTGTCATTTACGAGCCGAATACTCAAGATTTGAATCGGCGCACACCGGAAGGGAAAACCGCGCTGGACACTGAATTCGAGCCCCACTGCGTCACCGTGCTGCCTAATCTTGAACTACCTACATATGCCTATGTGGATACGAAAGCGCTGAACGCGCTTGCGGTTCCGTCATCCGGTCAGGATGATGCGGGCGAGGAGCTGTTTAACAGGTACATTGAATTCGAATCCGACTGGAACCACCCGAGCGACCAGACTTGGGGAGGCATGTTCGGGTATCCTGACGGACAGCATCCGGATGCGGAGCATCAGGCGCTGCTGCAAATTTTGTTGGGAGAAGAGTACGATTATAACGAGCAGGAATGCATGCGCAAGCTGAAGGCGCATTTTGATGGAGACGAACAGCGCGTAGCACGCGAGTTGGACGATACGCTGCTGCTGCTGAAGATGGATACCCATGACGGCATCGGCTTTCAGTGGTGGGACTGCGGCGAGCTTCAATTCTATATTCGCAAGGAAGATTTGCTGGCAGGCCGTTTTGAACGTACGTACTGTTCGATTTATTCCAGCTGATGTGCAGCGGCGTAGCGGAAATGAGAAACAAAAGCGCCCCTAATCCCGTCTAACGGGAGAGGGGTGCTTTTTTTGCCGGCTTTGTGTTTAACGAAGCGATTTTGTTTATATAAAAAGGAGGGATATTTTTGATTGTTATGCGATCGTATGTTCTGTATAATGTAATAAAAGGAAGTGTTTGCGTTGATAGAATCCGTGTTCAAACATATTGATACTGCAATAGACTCGCTGCTTGACATCTGCGATCAACTGTCAGAGGAAGAGCTGGCCATGACTCCGATCGAAGGAAAGCGGTCTTTGGGAGAGCTGTTGTCGCATATGTCCTTGATCTGCCGAGCAGACTTATACATATCCGAAGGGGCCTCCCTTGCGCAGATGCAATCGTTTTATGAAACGAATTCCCCGCGTACAATCGACGAGATCAAGAAGGCGTTTTTGCATAACAGGACATATTTGCACTTGAGATACTGCCGATTTACGACCGAAGACCTGTTAAAGGTCACAGAATCGTATTGGGGAGCCTCGTATAGCCGTCTGGAGTGGCTGCTTGAAATCATGGGCCACCTTTATCATCATAGGGGGCAGCTGTACACCATGCTTGCTTTGACCAGCAAGGAACAGAAAGTGGCGGTTCTTCAATGAATAACTTGGTCTTTTGAGGAATGGAGTTCTCGGTCTTCCGGAAAAGGGGAATTCGTTCATTTTGAAAAGGTAAATACATAACGTTGGTACATCATTTGGTACATATATAAACCGCAAAAAACATATACACGTTAACGGAGAGGCAGAACCAATCTGAAGAAGCGGAGCGGTCTAAAAGCTTTCTGAAAGAAAGCTGCTTCGGAAGCATAGGCTTTTCACCGGATTTTCCCTTAGAAAAAGGGGATTGGAAAAATCCAGGGATAACAACGATCGGAAATGGTACTGCACTCGCAGTGCCTTGATGTGATTCATTATTGCGGTTTATATAGGCAAGGATGCAGGTATATTGGATTTGAATGAACCATAACGGAGTTGGGAGGAAATCGAATTGGAACTGGGCAATTCACATGACCGATTGCTGGATGCGCTAAGGGTTGTGCCGGAATTACGGCAGGCCACGGCGATTGAGCCGATTTTGAAAGGGTACTCGCCGGACCGGAAGTTCAAAGTGACTGTTCCCTCGCAGGGCCAGTATCTTGTACGTACCTATGATTCGAGCCAAGAGTCGAAGAAACAGGCCGAGTTTCAATGGATGCACGGTGCCAGGCAGATAGGTGTGATGAGTCAGTTACCCGTAGCGATGGGGAGGCTGGATGAGGGACAAGGGTATATGGTACTGAGCTATATTGAAGGCGAGGATGCTTCTGACGTACTCCCCCGGTTATCGGAGAAAGTACAACGGGATATCGGAATGCAGGCCGGCGCGCAGTTGAGAATGCTCCATCGCCTTCAGGTTCGGGATCAGCCCGAATCATGGTTTGTCCGCAAAAGCAAAAAGCATCGACGCTATATGGAGAAGTATGTTCAATGCCCCATCGTGATGAAACGGGATGAATCCATCCTGGCCTTTATTGACAGCCGCTTGCATTTGATGAAACATCGTCCGGATCGGTTTCAGCACGATGATTTTCATCCTGGAAACCTGATCGTAAAGGATGGCAGATTAGCCGGGATCATCGACTTTAGCCGTTTTGATCAAGGCGACCCGATACACGAGTTTTTGAAACTGGGATTGTTCGGGGTAGAAGTCAGCATTCCCTATGCCATTGGACAAGTGGAAGGTTATTGTGGGGGGAACCGGCCTGATGAGACGTTCTGGGCGTTGTATTCGTTGTACTTGGCGATGGCGCTTGTCTCCTCGGTGGTCTGGATTCAACAAGCGAAGCCGGAGGAAACAGATGACATGATGGCCAAGATCGAGCGGGTTCGCGAGGAACATGACGATTTTCGCAGAATCGTTCCCCGGTGGTATAATGAATCATCATGAATCGTGGAACGAAAGGAATAGTGACGTGGCAGAGCCAGCAACCATTTTGCTCGTGGATGACGAGCATGAAATCATCAAATTGATGGAAATTTATTTCGGTAACGAAGGGTACCGCATTCTTACGGCCCATGACGGGGTCGAAGCCCTTGAACAATTGAGAAAAGAGCGGGTGGATCTCATCGTCCTCGACGTGATGATGCCCAACATGGACGGCATTGAAGCATGCATGAAAATTCGCGAGGAACAAAAAATGCCGATCATCATGCTTTCCGCCAAAAGCATGGATATGGATAAAATCATGGGGCTGAGCATCGGAGCTGACGACTATGTCACGAAGCCATTTAATCCTTTGGAACTCGTGGCTCGGGCAAAATCGCAGCTGCGCAGATACTACCAATTTAATGAAGGCCGGGAAAAAAGGAAACATGAGCTCACCATCGACGAATTGGTCATCAATACCGATACGCATGAAGTGTGGGTCGATGAACAGCCGGTTCATCTTACGCCGCGCGAGTTTGCGGTACTCGAATTGTTGGCCCGCCACCAAGGCTCTGTGCTCAGCATGGAGCAAATATACCAACAGGTCTGGAAAGAAGAATACATGGAATCAAGCAATACGGTGATGGTACATATCCGCAAAATTCGCGAAAAGATTGAACCGGACAAAAAAAATCCGAAATTCATCCAGACGGTGTGGGGCGTCGGCTATAAAATGATCAAACCACAATAAAACAATGGCACGTCCGTCGTTTGTATAATGTTGCGTGAATGGTACGCGCAGGGAGTTGCATCATGAATTCAAAGTTGATAAATACGGTACGCTGGAAGTTCATCTATGCCTTTTTGCTGAGCGGCATTCTAACAGCAGCCATTTTGTACGGGGGCAACCTGATCGTGCAATCCATACTTGCAGCGCAAACATATCCGAACTATTCTGCCCCCGCACGGGGAATTCGGTGGTTGATCAACTACATCGGGTCCGTCCCGCTCATGATTGTGGTTGGCGTTCTCGGCTTTGTGTTGTTTTTCTTTCTGTTGACGCGCAGAATTATGCTTGTGCTGGACGAGATTACGGAAGGCATTCAGGAAGTCGCCAAGGGAGAATTGGCCCACCGGATTGAGGTGAAGACGTCGGATGAGTTCGGCGTGGTTGCTGCAAGTATCAATCAGATGGCTGAGCGGCTGGAAAAGTCGCTGCAGGAGGAACGGAGCGCCGTTGCTGCCAAAAATGAGCTGATTACAGGCATTTCCCATGACCTGCGGACACCGCTGACGTCCATTCTGGGATTTTTGGAGTATATTGAGAAGGATCGTTATCGGGACGAAATTGAGCTTCGTCACTACGTCAGCATTGCCTACGACAAATCGTTGACGCTGCGCAAGTTGATTGACGATTTGTTCGAGTATACCCGCGTAAGCGGGGGAGGATTGCCGTTATCCTTTGTTCCGCTTAACCTTTGGCCTTTTTTGATGCAGCTTGCGGAAGAATTCGCGCCAATGCTGGAAGAGGCGGGCATGACCTATAGCTTTGTCGGCGACCAGCAAGAGGTATGGATTGAGGCTGCCCCGGGAGAGTTGGTGCGCGCATATGAGAATTTGCTCAGCAATGCGATACGCTACGGGGCGAGAGGAAAACTTGTGGAGATCGCGATTGCTGCCGAAGAGAACGAAGCCGTGGTGCGAATCAGCAATTATGGCGATCCGATTCCTGCCCAGGACTTGCCTCATCTGTTTGAACGGTTCTATCGGGTGGACAAATCCCGCTCGCGTGAAACGGGGGGGACAGGACTTGGGCTCGCGATTGCCAAATCGATGGTCGAGCTGCATCATGGCACGATTATGGCGACAAGCGAGAACGGTCGAACGGATTTTGTTACCCGTTTTCCGCTCGTTTTAAGAAAATGATAAGAAGTTCCCCGCTTCTTCGTTAAGAAACATCCGGTATCTTTATATCCATGAGTTGTAAATGACTACGCTATGGAGGAGGATACCTGAATGAACAGACGGATGGACAGCGTAAGGAGCAGGTATGCATACATTTGCGGAGCGAGTGCACTTCTCAGTGCGGCGCTCCTGTTTGTCATGGCTCAAACGTTTGAATTCATTTATCGTCATGTACTTGTCGGGGACGGATCGTTGTCCCGCATCGTTCACTGGGTGATCAATCACATCGGGAGAACTCCGCTTCTTTTTGTAGGCGGGGCAGTTCTGTTTATGCTGTTTTTTTGGATTCGTTCCCAGAAGGTTAGCGCCGATCTGGAGCAAATTGCCCGGGGCACGCACGATTTGGCGCACGGCAGGATGCCCAAGACGATCGAAGTGATGAGCGGAGGAGAGCTTCGGCAAATCGCCGCCGATCTGAATGAAGTGGCTTATCGGTTGCAAGAGGAGCAAGGAGCTTTTCATGCAGAGGATACATCTCCAATTGAACATGTTGACGCGGTAGCGGATGCAGGCCCTACGACAAATGTCCCTGTGCAGCTTACGTTGTACGGAATTCGATCCTCTCTCACCGAAGTGTTGGAAGGACGTTGTCGTGATGAGGCGGAGATCCAGCATTGGGTCCGGCTGGCCTATGAGCAGACCGTACTGCTTCAACATGCGCTGGAAGACGCGGAGCAGCAGGGGGCAGACGATATGACTCGCGAACGATCGCTGCATCGGGACACGGGATGTTGAAACGAATGCACAAGCGTTGGTTGTACCGGATTTATGATGTATCCGTTCTAATCGTATTGTTGATGGCGATGGCTTGCGCCTATATGTTGATTTACGGTGAGGTGGTGGTGCGCGGCAATCCGCCCGCATTATCCAAGGTTTCTTCAACGACGATCCTTAACGCGGAGGATGAGGAAGTAGCGAAGCTGCGTACCGACTATAAGGGATATGCGGAGTATGCCCGTTTGGAGGAAATGCCGAAACTGCTCATCGATGCGTTCCTTGCCACGGAGGATCGGCGCTTCTATAGTCATCATGGAATGGACGTCATCGGAATTGGCAGGGCGCTGCTGCAAAATACGCTGCATATGGATATGAGTCAGGGCGGGAGTTCCATTACCCAACAACTGGCCAGGAACCTGTATTTGAATGGCAACAAAACGCTCATTCGCAAAGTGAATGAAGCGTCCATTGCCTTTGCGCTCGAAAAGAGGTATGGCAAGGATGACATTCTGGAAATGTACCTGAACCGCATTTATATGGGTCGCCAGCAGTACGGCGTGAAGGCTGCTGCCTGGAGATATTTCGGGGTAAGGGATCTGAACGAGCTCAGCATCGGACAGATTGCCTCGTTGGCTGGAATGCCCAAAGGTCCTTCGATTTACAATCCTGTCGATGACCCTCGGCGATCAGAGCAAAGAAGGGACGTCGTTTTGACCATTATGCACGAGCAAGGCCTGATTACAAGGAGAGAGATGGAAGAAGCAAAGCGTGCCGAATACGAAACGTCGTCATCGAAGGCGGCAATGGACGAGGATGGGGAACCGGCCTACATATCTGCTCTGGATGCGGTATTGGAGGAAGCATCGCAGTTGACGGGCAGAAGCAAGGAACAGATTCAGAATGCCGGATGGACGATTCGCACAGGCCTGGACGATACGGCCCAACTTGCGATGGAAAGCGTGTTTCAGGACTCGTCCCGTTTTCGGGACGACCGGGCGGATGAACAGGTGCAAGCGGGTATGGTTATCGTGGATCAACATAATGGGGAAGTAAAAGCCATGATGGGGGGCCGCGATCCGGTCGCAGGGGGCATCAACCGTGCCACGGCGGATGTCAGGCAACCAGGTTCTGTTTTCAAACCCGTGATTGCGTACGGTCCAGCGCTCGAATCCGGGAGGTATTCGCCGAACAGCATGCTGCCCGATAAACCTCTTCGTTACGGCGGCTACCAGCCCCGCAACCCGGGAGGGCATTATCGCGGGAGCGTGACCATGATGCAAGCGGTGGAGAAGTCGATCAACAGTACGGCAGTATGGCTGGTCAACGAAAACGGGCTGGATGAATCGCGACAGTTCGCTGAACGGCTAGGCATCGCACTGGGGGATGAGGACCGGAACCTGTCCATTGCACTCGGTGGACTCCATAAGGGGGTATCACCGTTGAAGATGGCCCAAGCTTATGCCGTATTTGCCAATGGAGGCAAATTCAATACGGCGCATCTGATTCGCGATATTACGGATGCTCAGGGAAAGAAAGTGGTTGAGTACCGGCCTGAAAACAAATCGGTGATCTCTTCCCGAACTGCTGCGGAAATGACGAAGATGCTGCAACGCGTAGTCAGCCAGGGCACAGGGAAACGGGCCCGGATAATCGGTCATCCGGTTGCAGGCAAAACGGGAACGACTCAGGCGGGGGTTTCCGGAGCCGGGCAGGGAGCGAACCGGGACTTGTGGTTTGCGGGTTATACGGATCGTTGGACAGCCGCTGTATGGATGGGGTTTGATCATACGGATCGCGACCATTACATGACGGCCGGCAGCGGCGATGCGGCAGAGCTCTTCGCGGCAGTCATGAAGCGTGCGCTGCCGTAAAACGCGTTTTTCATAAATTAGGAGATTCTCGTGCCGTGTTGAACCTGTTGTACAGATTCCGCTGCAACAACAGCCCAAACGAACAGAAAGGCAATCTGTTCGTTTGGGCTGTTCGACATGCGTGAAGCTTCGAAAACAAAACATTATCGTTTGGCGTGTGCAGACCTGGAGGACAATCGCCGGATGGTTTGATTCAGCACCTCGGATAATACGAGTCCTACCGCAATCGCTCCTGACAACATCAACGCTTTGGCGGCCATCTCCATGGCCGTGTTGTAGTCGTTTTGCACGAAATTGCGCATGGCGTTGTAGGCAAGCCCCCCTGGGACGAGCGGGATGATGCCTGCGACGCTGAAAATAATGACGGGAGACCGGAACATGCGGGCAAACCATTGGCTGATGACGCCGACCGCGATGGTGGCCACAAGCGTTGCGGGTACGGCATCTGCGGCATATTCCAGCGCAACATAGATTAGCCAGCCGATCATGCCGACGAAGCCGCCGTGGAGAAGCATGCGCCGTGGCGCATTGAAAATGATGCCGAACGCAGCGGACGCGATAAAACTGGTCAGCGCTTGTTCCAAAACTTGAAGCATACGTGCATTCCTCCGTGTTACGCCCAAAATGAAAATACGACTGCGATGCCCGTGCCGATGGCAAAGGCGGTCAGGAACGCCTCGGCCCCTTTGGACAATCCCGATACGAGATGTCCGGCCATCAGATCGCGCACGGCATTTGTGATGAGCAGACCCGGTACCAGCGGCATGACCGAACCGATAATGATTTTGTCCCGCTCATGTCCGGCGCCGATGTACACCAGCAGAAAGGCGAGCAAGCCAACGACAAACGAGGCGCTAAGCTCGGCGAAAAATTTGACCAATACGAGCCGATGAAAGGCGATGACTGCGGCATAACCGACGCCGCCGCACAAGAGGGCAGGCAGGAAATCGACCCATGTGCCGCCGAACATAATTGTAAAACAACCGCTGGAAAACGCTGCAGCAGCTAACTGTACGGCCGTGGAATAAGAAGAAGGTTGTCCTTCGATCCGCTGCAGCAGCTCATAGGCTTCCTCCACGGTCAATTCCCCTTGGCCGATGCGGCGGGAGACGGCATTCACTTCAGACACTTTGTACAGGTTGGTCGTCCGTTCCGAAATGCGAATCAGCTTGGCCGGTTCGGTGGCGTCCGCCGAGAAAAAAATGCCTGTCGGCACGACATAACTATGGGAATGGGGCAGTCCCAGTGCCGCCGCCATACGTTTCATCGTATCTTCCACCCGGTAGGTTTCGCCTCCGCTTTGCAGCATGATTTTGCCCGCAAGCAGGCATATGGCGATAACGCGCGACTGCTCTGCAGCATGATTAGCAGGGGGAGTAGATTCCCTTGGATTTGAAAGAGACGTTTCAGTGTCTGATTGCATATATTTCAACGGGATCAAGCTCCGTTTCTGGATAGGATAAGGAGGCTGTTGCCGACCTTATTGTACCATATTTCAAGCGTGAACCAAGAATGCGTGCGCCTGTGGTGCATCCCCTTGTTTGATCCTTGGGGATTGTCCGAAGGATTGAGCAGCTGTTACATCCCCAAAAGCCCCGTCTCCGAAATGCTGCATTTCGGAGACGGAGCGATCGGACTGGCGTGTCGGGGAGAAACGGCGTCACATCAATTACATCAGCAACGTAATGACCAGCAGCTCATACAGCACCAGAGGCAGGATGGTTGGACCAAACAACGCGCGCGGCTCCGGATATCCATGCATGGGCGTAACCTGAAGGTAAAGGATGCCGCGGTCGGCGCTGACAATGACGCCTTCCCAGACCTGCCCGTCAATGTTCTGGACTTGAACCTTCCGGCCGGTATACTGGCGAACGGTCTGATGAAGCGCATTTCGCGTCTGTTGGACCGATTGAAGCAATGGCGTATGGGCCTGATACACAATGACTGCTGTCGGCGTGGATGGCGTTTCGGACATAATGCACACCTCTTCCTCGTAATGGGTTCCTGCTTCAGCATATGCATTCGCCTATATAAAGGTGATTGGGCGTACATTGTGTAAGTTTTGTTATTCCAGTGGAATATCCAGCGAAAACGGGGAACTGCTTTCCATCGGATATGATCCGATGCGCAGGGTTAGCTTGCCCTTGATGGAAGCACCGTTTTCAATGGTATACCATGCCACGGCTTCCCCTTGATCGGGGGCTTCCCAGCTCGTGTTGGGTATGTCGTAGTTTTTCCCTTGTTCGTCGGCAGCTGTGCTAAACGTCAGGGGAGAGACGCCGTTCTGGAAATGGGAAAGATGGAATTCAAGAACGCGATCTTTGCCTTTGACTTCGCTATCCGCAAACGTCAAACCTTTCGGCCCGCCTTCGAGGCGCCCTGTTTTGAGATCAATCGTGACATCCAAATCCGTTTTGTCCAGCGCGGATAACCCCGAACCCTGAAGCGTCAATTTCTTCGGAATCGCAAAGTACATGCTCTCAAAAAAGATGGATTGCTGAGTGCCGCTTAATGAGGAGGTATTTGTTCTCCAAGCGCGCCCTTGATCATCAACCAGCTGTAAATTGCGAAGACCGAAAATCTCCTTTGAATTGTCCGGGTCGAATTTGACGTCGAGCTTAAGTCGGGTGGGATAGAGTACAGCTTCGCCAAACTCGATTCGCTGGCCGTCGATCGTTGCGGTTTGGTGAATCGGAATCGTCTTTTTCATGCCCTTGGTAAGGCTGTAATCAACGGGGAACGTAACGCTCCAGGTTCCGGGTTGAGCTTTGTCTCTCGATTGGAATTGTATCGTGATTTTATCAGGCTTCACGGCTTCTTCCGACATGAATGCATCAATATATCCTTCATACGTATCCGTACTGCCGGTTTGTCTCGGGGATTCGTAACTCATCCCGACCGAAAGCCCTTCGCCATGTTCATCCTGCAATTGGATGTCGTACAAGCCGCCCTCGCGATTGCTTACCCCTTTCATCGTGTAAAAAATAACCATGCGTGCGTCATCGGTGATCACGCCATTTACGGTCACAGAGATCCCGTCATGCTCGTCGGTGATATTCACCGTCTGTAACAATGACTGATCTACGGCCAACTGCAAGCCTTTGTCTTGGCGAATCAGGTTCACGACCCCTTCCATGCCCGGCAGCTGCTCCACAAACGAGGCGAATGCGGGCGACACGCGAATACAGCCCGTAAACAGCAGTATAATACATGCCGCCGAAAGCCCGCTCAGGCCCCAGCGAAGCCTGGACTTGCGATTCCGTGTAGCTTTGCGAATGCCCGATTGTACAGCAAGGTGAGCGGTTTCATCGGGCACAGGGATCGCGTCATACTCCGCTTTGCGAGCATGCAGCCGCCGTTCCAACGCTTCGAACGTTTTATTTTCATCGGTCATAACGAGGTATCTCCTTTCGTATCCAAATGATTGCGCAGTTGGCCCAGCGCCCGATGCAGGCGCGATTTCACCGTACCGACCGGAATGTCCAGAATATCTGCAACCTCCGTCAGGGGAAAACCCTCAAAATAACTTAAAATAATGATATCCTTACAGCCCGGTTCCAGCGCTTCGATGGCTGCGGCGAGGTCGGGGTCCTGCGGCGTATCCCAGCTGCTTGGTTAAGCCGCGAGTGCGGCAAACGGGCTGAACCGATGCTTGCGTTTACGCTCGTCCGCGCAGTAGTTCAGCAGAATACGGACCAGCCATGTGCTGAAGAAGGCAGGTTCCTTTAATTTTTTCAGCTTGCGAAAGGCTCTGTAGGTGCATTCCTGGATCGCTTCGAGCGCGTCCCCTTCATTATGGAGATAAGCATAAGCGATCCGGTACAGCCGGTTCCGATGCAAGTCCATTAAGGCCGAAAAAGCCTCGGCATCCCCTCTCTGTGCGGCGACGGTCAATTCGGAAGGGGTCACAGGCTCTCCTCCTTTCGTGGATGTGTTGCGTATTAGACGGCGAGAGAGGGCAAACGGTTCTCGATTATGTAAAAGATCTTGCTCTTGCCTGCGGCCATTAAAGCTAAAGATGTGAGCTCATGCCAAAAACCGCCAGTCTCTCGCTAAAGAGGCGGGCGGTTTGTTGTCGCGGGGCTGCCGGTCGGCGGGTTTCGGAATGGATCGTCAGCTTTTCATTTTCACGATCAAGGGAAGCAGGCGCGCAAGGAGCATGGTCCCTGCTGCAAACTATCGTGCTCCGAGCGCTTCTCTCAAACAGGCGGCGGCAGTTTCATGGCCGCGCTCCAGCGCGATCTCCGCTGCATTCCGGCCGTCCACATTCATGGCTGACGGGTCGGCGCCATGCTGGAGCAGCAGCGCAATGATCTCGGCCTGATCCGTATGGTAGGCAGCCGAATGCAGGGCGAATTGTCCGTCGCTGTCAGCGATGTTCGTCGCCGCACCGCGCCCCAGCAGCAGCCGGATTACGGCGGTGGAGCGTTCGCCGGCAAGCGCCGCGTGCAGCGCCGTGTTGGAAGGGATATACGAAACCTTGGAATGGGAGACGGCGTTGACATCGGCTCCGTAGTCCAACAAGAGTGCGGCCGCTTCGCTTTGGCCAAAATGGGCGGCGTACCCGAGCAGCGTCAGTCCATCCCCGTTTTCGGCATTGGCCAGCTCCGGATGTGCGGTTAACAGGGCTGCTAACGTGGCTGTATCGCCATGCTGGGCAGCTGTGAACCATTTTTCCAAGGATTGTGCGTCTTGAGTCATAAGCAAAGACCTCCATTCGCAAAAAAGATAACGTGTAACGAAGCACGGCGTTTGATGCTGATCCAAGCTTTTGAAGCAGCATACAATCCATCGTGCATCGTCCGTCCTTCCCTGATTATAACGATGCGGGTGAACGTCTGCTTCTTCATTCTCACCTGTTTAATCGCGCTTGCGAGGGCGGCTCGCCGAATCGTCTGGCAAACAACGAGCTGAACGTGCCCAGACTTTCGAATCCGACGGCGAAGCAGATGTCTGTGACCGAACGGTCCGTCGTTTGCAATAACCGCATGGCGGCCTGAAGCCTGCATTCTGTCAAGTAACGGTGGGGCGAGATGCCGAAGACGGCTTTGTAACTGCGCAAAAAATGGTTGACCGACAATTGGGCGACGGCTGCCGTGTCGGCGAGTGACGGGGACTGGTCGTAATAGGCGGTCAAGTATTCGTGTCCCAGATAAGCCCTGCGATACAGCTCTTCCCTGGTAGAGAGCTTGGCGGCCGAGAGATTGTCCATTTCCTTGCGTATATCCTGGTGCAAGCGGAGTAAGCGCACGGCCAGGTCATGCATCCGTTCTTCCCATCCCCAGGCATCCAGCGTTTTAAGGCGATGAAGATGCCGCAGTTGGCGCAGGGTTTCTCCAAGACTGCTTTGCATGGAGTGCGTGCGTTCAACCCATTCGAAGCTTTTCGTGGACCGTGAACCGAACGGGTCGTCCAGCCGTTGTCCCTCGCTCTGCACGAGGTCTTGGCCGATCCTCTCAACGAATCCGTCGGGGAAAAAGACGCAGAAAGACTCCACTTCCGTGGGGGAATCGATATGTAACGCATACTCTTGTCCGGCGTTCAGCACGAGGAAACGATGATCGTCGACGGAAAAGTATCCTCGCCCGGCCTCATATAGGGTGGTTCCTCCACGGAACGTTTTGAGCGAAAGGGCACCGCTGCCCTTCCATGCAAAGCTTGCTCTTGATTCATGCAGGATGAAGGGGAGCAGCCTTGCAGGTTCCGAGTTCCCGCTGTTCATGCCCGCCCATCCTTAGTTCGCTTAACGGCCTCCAGTGCGGGAATGGCGAAGCAGGCCAGAGGGGAAGGCAGGTCGTTCAGCGGAAACCACGCGACCTCCCCGATCGCGCCGCCTTCCTCCATGTTGCGGGCAGAGCCGCCGACAATCCGGGTCGAGTAGAGGAGGGAGATCCAATGCTCCTGCTTCTCCGGCCGAATCGTCTCGGCAGTGCAGAGCAGTTGCTCCACCTCAATATCCAGGCCGACCTCTTCCTTGATTTCGCGGATGACCGAGTCTACGGCGGATTCGTAAGGATCGATTTTGCCGCCGGGAATGCTCCAGGTGTGCTGCTCGGGCTGTCGGTTGCGCCAAACGAGCAGTACTTCATCGCGTTCGTTGACAATGACGGCACCTACGCCGATGCGGGGCTGCACAGGTTCCGGCTCAGAAGGCCCGCAGGTCACATCTGCGTTGCCAAGGTCGCTTTCATGTGGCAAAGCCGGGCGCATGGAAAGCGGAAGTCCTGTCCGTTCAGCCCATTCCTCGGCCAGCAGAGCCATGGAAATCAGGTCGTAATGTGCTCCGCCGCGCAATACGGCGGAACGTTGACGGCCCTCCACGCGGAATCCTGCCTTTAGGTATGCATGCATGGCTGCATCGTTGTAGGAAATGACTTCAAGTGCGACCCGGTTCAGGTTCAGCTCGTGAAAGGCATAGCGGAGAATAAGGGCGAGGGCGTCGCTGCCGAAGCCTTTGCCGCGATCTTGCGGATCGCCAATGCCGACCGCCAGACGAGCGGAGCGGTTGTTCCATTCGATCCGGTACAAGGCCGTGAAGCCGACGAATCGGTTGTCCTTCAGCGTGCGCAGCGCAAATTCGAAACCGCCGTCCCGGCGCACGGACGACGTTCCCGCTTCGTCCGGTGTCAGGGGGACGGCAGCATCGGTATCCACGTTGCGAAGGTAGTCGTAATTATCGGTAAATCGGGCGATTCGCAGGCAGTCCTCGGGGCACGGAGCCGTTAGCCTGACTTTGGTGCCCTGAAACAAATCCATGTCGTTATAACTCATAAGGCACCTCTTTTGTCCAGAAAATGTATTGCTGAGTGCCTTCATTATACTATGAAATGCCGTATAAGAAGAAAGAGGCTGTGCCGCAATACATGCGACAGCAGCCGTTCCTGGTGCTGCGATGGTCCGCTTAAGCGAAGAGCGTCAACCAAGCCAATTCCCCCATAAACGAAAAAGAAGAACAAGCTTATGCCGGAGCCATCCTTCGTTCAGGACCACACCTTCATCAATGCTCATTCTTCCCTTTGGATTCAAGGGCGCTGTATGTTTTTTCCATAATAGATTTCGTCCATCTCCAGCTTCAGCCACTCCGTGATGGTCTGCTGCTCGGACTCGCTCAGCTTATTTTTCGTATACCCGAACAGGTAGTTGTCCAGGTCGAATGCCTTCAGCTTGCACTTGGTATGGAAAATGTTTTCCTGATACACGTTGACGTCGATCATGTCGAAGTTCCGTTTGATCTCGTCCGGAATGTAATTCTGGATGGATCCGATGTCATGGTCGATGAACAGCTTGCGTCCGCTCGTATCGCGCGTGAATCCGCGCACCCGGTAGTCCATGATCATAATGTCCGTATCGAACGAGTGAATCAGGTAGTTGAGCGCTTTGAGCGGCGAAATTTCGCCGCAGGTGGAGACGTCGATATCCGCGCGGAACGTGCTGATGCCCTCGCCCGGATGAAATTCCGGATACGTGTGCACGGTAATATGGCTTTTGTCGAGCTGCATGACGACATTGTCCGGCAAAGGGCCCGGCGATTCTTCGAACGATTCCTCCGGTACCTCAACGATCGGGCCTTCGGAGACCAGCATCGTGACGCTGGCGCCTTGGGGCACATAATCCTGTTTGGCGACGTTGAGCACATGCGCTCCGATGATGTCGGCAACGTGGTGCAGAATGCTGCTCAGCCGCTCCGCATTGTACTGCTCGTCAATATATTCAATGTAAGCCTCGCGCTCTTTTCGCGTTTGGGTGTAACAGATATCGTACATATTGAAGCTCAGCGACTTGGTCAGGTTGTTGAATCCATGCAGCTGAATGCGCTGCTCTGGCGTTAAGCTCATGGCGGCCAATCCCCTTTATGCATACGACGCAATGATCGCAGTATTATTACTACGTATACCCTAATCCATGCCAAATAAACATGGGGTCCCTGCGAATAATCGGTTGAAAGGTGGAGATCCACGACGGCATTGCGTGATAAAAAAGAGCAGAACCACGGATTGAAAAGCCTGATCAAGATGTTATAATGGGGGAAGAAAGAGCTTATACTGCAAAAAGAGCCGTGCTGGACACACGACTCTCTGCGCAATAGCCGCTATTAAGGGCGGTGGGCTTTACAGGCGAGATGCAGACTTATAGACCGCAACCTTCGACCGGGGCGGTCTATTTGTGTTTGTCGGACAGCAGCGCTGCGATCAGCAAACCGAAGGTAAGCATCAGCATAAGTGCTTCAAATACTGTCACCAGGCATCACCTCCCTTCCGGGAGATTAGCCGACCGCCCATATCAGCCTTTCCATTGCGTTTAAATTATACCATGTTTGCGTCTAAAAGGCGTAGTCTTCGTACGTACTTGCGTCATTCATGCGCTCATCGTCGGCGATCGATTGAATGTCCTCCGACGTAATCGTGATGAGACGATATTCCTCGTTTTGCTGCTTCTTTTTCAACGCCTTCTCCTTAATGAAGCGCGGGCTTCCTTCACCGGCATCTTCATCATACACAAGCAGCAGCCCATCGCTCTTGCGCAGCAGCAGGTCATCGCGCGCCGTGAACTGCCACGGTCCGACATACGGCTGGCGGCTGACCGCTCCGTAATAATCCACGCCCGTCAGAATGGAGCGGTAATACTCCTGCTTGTCTTCCTTCCATTGTTCCTCCGGGTTCAGAAAAGCGGTAATGATCGACAGCTTCAAATGAGGATATTCTTTTTTGAGCTCCAAAACGACTTCGCATGCCCACAGGTCGACGCCATACTGGCCGGGCGTTAATACCCATTCCAATCCATCCTCGACGAGCGGGATCAGGCGGGAAGCAATGGCTTTTTTGATAAACGGAATGCCTTCGTGCTTCTGCCCGAAAATTTGCAGCTCATGCGCCCGGTATCCGGTAATCAACAAGTTCTTCAGCATCGGTTCCTCCTATCAGACAGCTCGGTTTCCGAATGGTCCAGTTACTTCGCCGGCGGGGCATCTTTGCGGAACGGGTACAAAAATGGTTTGGGTATGTCTGTCTCAAATTTCATGAGCTCACCCGTGGTCGGATGGATGAACGAAAGCACCCGTGCATGAAGGCCGAGACGCCCCAGCGTTCTCGTTCGCGCACCATATTTTTTGTCGCCTGCAACGGGATGGCCAAGCTCTTCCATATGCACGCGAATCTGGTTTTTGCGTCCCGTTTCCAGACGAACTTCAAGCAGGGAGAACTCGCGGTTTGACTGCAGCCGTTTGTAGTGCGTGATGGCATGCTGTCCATCACCCGGACGCGGACTGGAATACATCTTCAGCGTTTTGCTTTCTTTCAGCCAGGACGAGATCGTTCCGGCTTCTTTGGCAACCTTGCCTTCAACCAGCGCCACGTAGATCCGTTCCTGCACCTGGTCTTTCCAGTTGTTTTGCAGTTTTTGCTGCACTTCTTCGCTTTTGGCAAACATCATGACACCCGATGTATCGCGGTCCAGACGATGTACAACAAAGATCCGGTTGCGCGAATCGGTACGGCGCACATGCTCGGTCAGCTGGCGATAGGCGGTAGTTTCATCGCTTCGGTCTGCGGCGATGGACAACAGTCCGGATTCTTTGGAGATGACGATGATGTCGTCATCCTCATGCAAGATCGTCAGCCCTGCCATGGGCTCAGCTTCGGTCACGCCTTCTTTGCTTACCGACACGACTTGTCCAGGAACGAGGGCGTGGTTATATTGGGTCACGATCTCATTCCCGACCGAAATTTGGCCGCGGCTCAGCATGGATTTGACGGCGTTCCGTCCGGAATTGACATGCTGGAGCAAAAACGAAAGCAGTTCTTCCGCTTCATTCACCTGATACTGGCGGGGCGGCTCCGGTTTGCGAGCGGGGATATGCGCCGGCCGTTGGCGAGGTTTGTGCTTATTCGGTTTCTTGGCATCATTTCCGCGCTTTGCCGCGGGAGTGGACTTGGTGCCGTTGCGTTTGTTATTCATTATTATTCATTCTCCTTTAGGACAGCTGTATCGGGTGTGCGATACGGATCCGTTCGTTTCTTCCATGCTGTCCAATATACCATTAAAGGGCATGAATGAAAAATGGGAGGTTGCCTTCCGTAATTCATCCAAGCGGGGTCAGAGGAAGCTTCATAGTATAACCTATCAAACAGGATTGGAGGTGTGACTTTTTGGGAACCTTTCTTGATATGAAGAGTTCGATGAGCTCGTCAGGCACAGGTGCGCCTAACGTAGCTTTGAGTCCAACTCCAACATTGTTCGGCATCATTGGATTGGATACGATGCAAACAGTCGGTACGGTCATTACGCTGAACGGCACGGTTGGGGTAACAGGCGAAGTAGGGGATACATTTGAGGTCATGCTTGTCCGGGGAAGTGTATTCGATCCGGCGAATGTCATTTACCATGCGGTAGGAACCGTATCGCAAAGTGGCGGGCACGAGTTCCATTCCTTTACAGCACAGGATCTGTTGGCGCCGCCGGCCTTGCTAACCGTATATTCTTCCTATATTTCAGGAGTGTCTACGACTGTTCGTTCCGGACCGGAAGTATTTTATGGTATTGCATCGACGGTGTAGAACAAGTTGCCTTGCGAAGATGAACTTTCGCATGACGGTTCTTTGTTTTGCTCTAGTAACGACTTTCTCCAAAATACATGCTGCAAATGGAGAATGATATGATCGACAGGCCATTCCATGTATGTCAAAAAACCATTGGTGACCTCATCGTCATCAATGGTTTTTTGGCGTTTAATGAAAAAAGCAGATTCAGTTGGGTGAACCTTTCAAAATGATATTGTTCGCCTTGCCGAAATCGATGGCGACCTTCCCGGAAAGGGCTGTGGCTTGCTCGGCAAGGACAACAGCATTGACGCCGCAGGAGAAGAGCGCCACATCGAATTCATCCGGATGCGCCGCGATCCATTGCAGCGTCTCCGGCAAATCATCCCAACCGTCAAATGGCAACGCTGCCGCAATGTTCAGGTTATAAGGATCTTGGACAAGTGCGTCCTGAAGCTCCTGGATCTGCCGCGTGACGAGCAGCACGCGTTTGCCTGCAAGCAATTGCCAGAAGCGCGGCGTCCGGGCCAAGTCCCGATTGACGCAGGCATGGCAGGTCAATGCCGGCTCGATGCCGTAATAGGCGAACAACTTGTCGGTCAAGGTCCTTTTTAGATAATCCGGCGCTTTGATCGTTTGATCGTCCGGCGGGAGAATGCCGACGATCGTGGCGCGCTGCAGGGAAGCGGCAACCAAGTCCCGCAATACTAGATTGGGCAGGGTAAGCCCTTTTTGTCCCTTATTGGCCTTGATCGCCCATCGCTCCTGCAGCACCTCTTCCATGGTCCAGACCGTTTCCTGGGCCATGACGATATTTTCCCCATCGCCAACTCGCACAAGGGAGAAGGGCGATCGTTTCCGCAGCGCCGTTTCCAGCTCAAGGAGCACGGCGTCCAATTCAAGATAGCGTGACTTCATGTGAACCCATCCCTCCTTTGAAATTTCAACTGCTCTATTCTATGTCGTTGCTGTGGTAAGGTTGTTGCGCGTTTGCCGGATACGACGAATGAACAGGGTACATATCAGTCTATTTCTATGAAATCGGTACGAGTGTCCGTTCCGGTTTGGACTGCTTCTCATACGTTATAGAGATTAGTTTCATAAAAATAGTATTTTTGATCCACGCAAGGGTGAGCAGCAGTAACATGGAAGTACGAATTCAAAGACCGCCTGAGCTGGGGGGAATGGCAAGCGTACTTCGGGAATTCATGATCTGATTGGAGGATGCAGCATGATTAAGGGAAAAAAGATTCTGATAACGGGCGGCACGGGGTCCTGGGGACAGAAGCTGACTGAGGTGCTGCTGGAGCAGGACCCGGCCGAGATTCGCATCCTGTCGCGCAACGAATACGCGCAGATCGCGATGCAGCGGGAGTTTGGCCATGATCCGCGCCTGCGCTTCGTCATCGGGGATATCCGGGATTACACCGCCGTGGAAGAAGCCAGCCAGGGGATACAGGTGCTCTTCCATCTGGCCGCGCTCAAGCATGTGCCTGTCTGCGAAGACCAGCCGGATGAAGCATTCAAAACGAATGTGATCGGAACGCAAAACATCATCCGGGCAGCCATATATCACCGGATTCCGAAGGTGATCGACGTATCGACGGACAAGGCGGTTGACCCGATCAACGTGTATGGCATGACCAAAGCGCTTGGCGAAAAAATGATGATTCGTGCGAACGGTTTGAGCGAGCATACGCGTTTCGTTTGCATTCGCGGGGGGAACGTGCTTGGCACGAGCGGCAGCGTTGTGCCGTTGTTTCGTCGCCAGCTCGATGATGGCCAAATGCTCACGATCACGGACGAAGGCATGACACGGTTCTTCCTGACCCGCACGGAAGCCATTCGTTTGCTGCTCAAAGCGGCCGAAGCGGCAGTCGGCGGAGAGACGTTCGTGATGAAAATGAAGGCGTGCAAAATGACCGATCTGGCCATCGTCATGCTGGAACAGGCGGGGCGCCCGGCCAGCGATTACAAGGTGACCGGCATCCGGCCCGGAGAGAAGCTGCATGAGGTGCTGGTCTCGCCGTTCGAAGCGCCGCGCACGTACAAATATGACGAGCAGTACTACGTTATTTTGCCGCAGGATCCGGATAAACGGCTGAGGGACCAATACGCCGGACTCGCCCCGGTCGCTTTTGCCGAATATCGTTCAGACAGCGAAATGATGGAACGCAAAGGGATTTTACGGTTTTTGCGCGACGGCGGCTTCATCGACTAACGGAAGGGAGGAGGACCCATGGAAACGGATGGGATGGAAGAAACGCAGAAACAAAAGGAAACGGCAGCAGGTCATGTTTCCCGTGCCGGTGGTCGACCTTGGGTCGGGGAGACTCATCAACGCTTCATGATCCCGAAGGCGAGCGAGATCGATGGGGGAAATCCGGTCGGATCGAAGATCTCGGCAGCGTCTGATACAGGGAGCGGACAGAGTGTTGCCACCGGCACGATTGCCTCGATCGATGCGGACCGGATCATGCGCGGCATTAGGGAGCGGTCGCTTCAAGCGGCGGTGATCGGCCTCGGCTACGTGGGCTTGCCGATGGCGATGGAGATGGCTCAGGCGGGCTATCGCGTGCATGGCATCGACATCGACGCCCGCAAGGTATCCCGGCTGCGCGCCGGCGATTCGTACGTCATCGGCATCGACGCCGCGTTGGTGGAGGCGATGAACGAATCGGGGCGCTTCGAGGCGGGAACCGATTACCGGGCGGTGTCGCAGGCTGACGTCATCGTCATTTGCGTGCCGACGCCGCTCACGACGGAGCATGAGCCGGATATTTCGTTCATTACGGCAGCCGTGGACGGCATGCTGCCTTACCTGCAGGAAGGCAGTCTCGTTATTTTGGAGAGCACGACGTATCCGGGCACGACGGAGGAATGCGTCAAGCTGCCGATCGAAGCGGCCAAGGGGTGGAAAGCAGGCCTTCAGTTCCATGTCTGCTATTCCCCCGAGCGGGTGGACCCGGGCAGTGTGCATTACGGGGTGAAAAACACGCCCAAAATCATCGGCGGTTCGACGCCCGCCTGCCTGTCGTATGGAGAGCGGTTCTACGGTTCGTTCCTGAACGAAATCGTGCCGGTCAGCTCGACGACCGTGGCCGAGACGGCGAAACTGTTCGAAAATACGTTTCGCAGCGTCAACATCGCGCTGGTGAACGAGCTGACGCCTGCATGCGAGCAGATGGGCGTGGATATATGGGAGGTGCTGGATGCGGCGGCGACAAAGCCGTTTGGGTACATGCCCTTCTATCCGGGTCCAGGCATCGGCGGCCACTGCATCCCGATTGATCCGATTTATTTATCCTGGGCGGCGGAGCGGAAAGGGGCAGCCTTGCGTTTCATTACGCTCGCAGACGAGACCCATCGGCACGTGCCGAAGCGCATTGCCGAACGCGCGGCGGAGCTGCTGGCCAAGGACGGCGTGCCCATCGCTGGCGCACGGATCGTGCTGGCGGGCATAGCCTACAAAAAGGACATCGATGACCTGCGCGAATCGCCGGCCCTGGACGTATTCCGGCTGCTGGAGGAGGCCGGGGCGGAGGTGGCGTTCGCCGATCCGCTTGTGTCCACGTTCCGCAAGCATGACGGCACGATGGCTCAAGCTCGCCCAGCCTCGCCGCAAACGTGGGCATGGGCCGACCTGGTGATCGTTACGACCGATCACAGCGGCTTCGACTACGAAGAACTGGCGGCGCATGCCCGTCTAGTCTACGACACACGCAATGCCACTGCAGGCGTCGCAGGCGGACGAATCGTCGTGCTTGGGCAGCCAGGGATTTCCGCGGGTGGGCAAGATGGCGAATCATGATCGGGTGAGCGAGCGCTACTACGGGACCGTCAATGCGGAGGCTTCGCATGAAGCGACGCGTGCCCGTATCCACTGGATGTGCCGCCAAGCGACGGGACAGCGCATTTTGGACGTGGGCTGCAGCCAGGGCATTGCCTCCATCCTGCTCGGGCGGGAGGGATTTCGGGTGACCGGCATAGATTTGGAGGACGAGAGTATCCGGTATGCGCGCGAGGAACTCGCCAAGGAATCCCGGCCCGTGCGGAGCAAGGTCGATTTCCTGCTGGCGGACATTACGCAGTGGCGGGTCAGGACGGTGTTCGATACCGTGCTGCTCGGGGAGGTGCTGGAGCACTTCTCCCATCCCGAGGTGCTGCTTCTGCAATTGCACCGGCTGCTTCGCATCGACGGGACATTGGTGGTAACCGTGCCGTACGGATACCATCCCTTCCACGACCACAAGCAAACGTTCTATGCGGGCAATCTGGCGACTTGTTTAATGCCGTATTTCGATGTATACAAGATCGAGATCCATCATAAATATCTATGTTGCGCGGCGCGCAGACGTCGGGAAACCGAAATGCACGTCCAGCCGACCGCCAGCCAACTGGCGGCATGGATGAGCATGGATCATGCCGAATTCGCCGCGATCGAGCAGAGGCACCAGCAGCAGATGAATCAACGCAAAAAGGCGCTGGACAGCGCGGTGGAGCAGCTCAGGAAGCTGAAGCAGGGGCAGGACGGAACGTGACCGGCACGGATGAAATGTCGGATGGGCAGGAAGTTTCAAAGCAGTGAGAGAGTACAAAGACCGTGAGCGTCAACCGGAAGCAAAAAGGTGGAGCCATGCAGTCTGAACGAAGCAGGATGGATTTCGGGGAATAGATTTAGAAAAAAAGTACAGAAGACACCTCACGGCAATACGCGTAAGGATAAGGAAGGAGCTAGAAACGTGATCACCATCAGCCTGTGCATGATTGTGAAGAACGAGGAACGAACGCTGGCGCGTTGTCTCGATTCGGTGAATGGCATCGCCGACGAGATCGTCATCGTGGATACCGGATCATCCGATCGCACGACGGAAGTGGCCGCGCGGTATACCGACCGGATCTATGCGTTTGCCTGGGAGGACGATTTTGCCGCGGCACGCAATGCTTCGTTCGCCCGAGCCACGCAGGAGTATATCCTGTGGCTGGATGCGGACGATGTGCTGCTGCCCGCGGAACGGGCAAAGCTGCTCGCCTTGAAGGAACGCCTGCCGTCAGGGGGGGAGACGGCAGGCGTGATCTTGAACTATACGCTGGCCGAGGGCCCGGATGGCGGTCCGCTCGTATCGGACCGCCGCCTGCGCCTGGTCAGGCGCGACGCAGGCTGCCGCTGGCATGGGCGGCTGCACGAGCAGTTGACTTTCCCGCCGCAAGGCACGGTGACGGCAGACATTGCCGTCACGCATCGCCGCGAAGCGGACCATCATTCGGCGCGAAACGTGCGCATTCTGCGCAAATGGGTCGCCGAAAAAGGGATAGGGCATGGACGCCTGCTGTATTATTATGCGGGCGAATGTTATGACCGCCGGCGTTACGCGGCTGCGGCGCGGGCGTACGCCGAGCTGTTAAGGCGGCCGGAAGGGCATGCCGAAGACCGGCTCATCGCCTGCGCCCGGCTGGCGGATTGCTACGGGCGGCTGGGCGATCCCGGCATGAAGCTGGGCAGTCTGCTGCAGTCGTTTCAGTACGATCTGCCGCATCCCGATTTCTGCTGCGCCATCGCCGCTTGTTTCCAAGACAGGCAGGAGTGGATAGCCGCCATCTATTGGTATATGCAGGCGCTGGACGTCGGCAGTCGCGATCCGGGGCTGCGCCCGGTGCCCGTTGCTTGCCGGACCTGGCTGCCTCATGCGGGCTTATCGTTTTGTTACGCCCATACGGGACACATCGGGCAGGCTTTGCTGCATAACGGCAAGGCGTTGGAGTATGTACCCGATGACCCCGGTTTGCTGAGCAACAGAGCCAAACTGGAAGCCATACTGAGCCAAAGCCAGAACGGAAAGCCTTGATATTACGGCGGCTGGAGCAGTGCCCTAGTGTGATTGACTAGTGTGGTTTATACAGTACAACCAAGTGTCGGATCAACCTGTATCATTTCCTGCGAAAAAATGGATGCAAAAATGGAAAAGGGACGGCAAGCATGTGCGCCGTCCCTTTGGTTTATGGTTTATTCGTCTGGTCCGTAGCAGCGGACGTATTCATCCTTCATGCGCAGGCTTTTGCAGGCAAAGCCCCAGCCGTCGTAAATGTCCTCCTCGATGTTCAGCGTCACGCTGTCATCGCGGAACTCGCTCCAATTTTCGATCCGGAGCGTATGCTCGTTTTCCCATTGCAAATGGTTGTTTCCTTGATATTCCGCACGGTAGATCGTCTTGGTGGTCCAAAGGTCATCAGAGCCCCGTTTTTTTACATCGACCCACTGGGTTACGCCGCCCGGGGCGCCGCCGTATGGCACGCCGTACATTTCGGCGACAAGTTCACCGCTTGGCGAAGGCATGGAGTAGACGAGGTCTCCCTGGCGGGAGCGGTCAAAGGTGGAAAAGTAGGGACGCAGGTTAATGTACAGCATCGTTGCGACAACGAGTCCGATCAACAAAAAAGTGAACGCGGAAAAAAGCGGATGACGGTGGATCCAGGGCTGACGCGAAGTTTCGCTGGTCTGGTCGTTAACGTTATGATCCATGCAGCAGAGGCCTCCGTAAAAAGAAATATATTACATATAATACCATATTTGGCGAAGGGGACCATGGGAACTTGCTTCGACTTTGTGACAGAACGAAGAGGATAGAATAGAGTGAATGGTAATCTGGCGGATGTCTTGCGCCGGATTTGTCTCACTTGCCCGGAACTGCAAAACACGGTTGCTCATTCGGGCGTGGAACGTTAAACTAGAAGAAGCGGCGTTTGCTTGACGGACAAGTCATGAGAACGCCATTTTGTTGTCAAGGATACGGCATTTATGCCGTGATCGATGTCAGAATCGGATGAACGAAGCCGGCAATGAACGCCGGTGACACAGTTAGGAGTCTTTAGATGAGCGTGCACATGGCGACCTTGGAAGAAGCGCAGGGTCTTCTGCAAAAATATTATGGATACCCCGATTTCCGCGAGGGTCAAAAAAAGATTGTGGCGAGCCTGCTTGAACAGGCGGACACGCTGGGCATCATGCCGACCGGGGGCGGAAAGTCGATCTGTTATCAGATCCCTGCCCTCTTGTACCCGGGACTGACCCTGGTGGTCTCCCCGCTGATCTCGTTGATGAAGGACCAGGTCGATGCGCTGACGACGGCGGGCATTGCCGCGGCATACATCAACAGCACGCTGAGCGGTCGCGAGGTGAACGACCGCATTCGCGCGGCGCAGCGCGGGGAGCTTAAGCTGCTCTACGTCGCGCCGGAGCGGCTGGAGCTGGATTGGTTCCGCGACGAGATGGCGCAGCTGCCCATCTCCTGCGTGGCCGTGGATGAGGCGCACTGCGTATCGCAGTGGGGCCATGATTTCCGGACGAGCTACCTGGCGGTAGCGCCGTTCGTGGATAGTTTGCCGGAGCGGCCGGTGGTGGCCGCGTTTACCGCAACGGCGACGCCCGAGGTCATGCAGGACATTCTGCGGCTGCTGCAATTGCATGAGCCGCAGACGTTCGTGACCGGACTCGGGCGCGACAATCTGGCGTTCAGCGTGCTGCGCGGCGAGAACAAAAAGGACTTCGTCCTGAACTATGCCCGCGAGCATGCGAACGAGCCGGGCATCGTGTATGCCGCGACCCGCAAGGACGTCGACGATCTGCATCAACGCCTGCTGCATGCGGGACTTGCTGCAGGGCGTTACCATGCAGGCATGACGGACGAGGAACGGGCCGAGAGTCAGGAGCAGTTTTTGTACGACGACATCCGGGTGATGGTCGCGACAAATGCCTTCGGCATGGGGATCGACAAGTCCAACGTGCGTTACGTGCTGCATTACAATATGCCGAAAAACATGGAAGCATACGTGCAGGAAGCCGGGCGCGCAGGCAGGGACGGCGAGCCGAGCCAGTGCATTTTGCTGTTCGGGGCGCAGGACATCATTACGCAGAAATTCCTGATCGAGCAGAACCCGATGGAGGGCGACCGCAAGGCGAACGATTACCGCAAGCTGCAGCAGATGGTCGATTATTGTTATACGACGCGATGCCTGCGCAGCGCGCAGCTCGATTATTTCGGCGAAGTGCATGAGGACAAGCCGTGTGGCATGTGCAGCTCCTGCACGGATGACCGCGAACTGGTGGACATGACGATCGACGCGCAAAAAATCTTCAGCTGCATTCACCGCATGCGCGAGCGGTACGGTGTATCGCTGGTGGCGTCCGTGCTTAAGGGATCACGAGCGAAAAAAGTGCTGGATTACGGCTTCGACTCCCTGCCGACCTATGGCGTGATGGGCAACCGTACGGAACGGGAGATTGCCGAGATCATCAACGTTATGGTATCGGAAGGTTATCTGATGCTGTCCGAGGGACAGTATCCGGTCGTGCGGCTGCAGCCCTTGGCGGTAGAGGTGCTGAAAGGCCAGCGCGAAGTGATGCAGCGGGTCGTGCGCAAAACGGCGGCCACCGCCTCGGGCACGAACTACGGCGGCCGTCGCGGCCGCGATGCGATGCCTTCGGCGGTCAACGAAACGATCTTTGAGCAGCTGCGCCTGATCCGGCGCGATCTGGCGGCGAAGGAGCATGTACCTTCGTACATTATTTTCAACGATGCCACGCTGCGTGAGATGAGCGTGGTCTGCCCTGCGACGGAACGCGACATGCTGACCGTCAAAGGGGTCGGCGAGGTGAAGTACCGCAAGTACGGACAGCCGTTTCTTGAATTTTTCCAGAAGCAGAAGGGCGAAGATGCGGGATTGGATGACGATCTCTTTTACGAATATGAATGAGAGGTCGGATCGACGGATGGGCTAGGGGAAATCAGTTGGGACATTTGGATATAAATGAGGGTACGGTCGAACATGACGATTTGGTTTCTCGGTTGCTGTGGTTAGAGTTGCAACGGATAAGATTACCTGTATATAAACCGCAAAAAACATACACACGTTAACGGAGAGGCAGAACCAATCTGGAGAAGCGAAGCGTTCGCTTAAAAGCTTTCTGAAAGAAAGCTGCATCGGAAACATAGGCTTATCACCGGATTGTCCCCTTAGAAAAGGGGATTGGAAAAATCTGGGATAACAGCGATCGGAAGATGGTACTGCACTCGCAGTGGCCTTGTGTGATTGGTTAATGCGTTTCTATAGATATAAGTTTAGATCGGATCGGATGAGTTCGGGTGTTTTCGGATTAGGTTTGATTAGCTCGAATTAGTTCGGAGTTGGATCAGTATGATTTCGATGGGAAAAGGACGTCGGAACGTGGAGAAAACTGAGTATGGGGTGACCTAGCCGCCGTGTGCACGGAATGTCTTTTGGGAGTGGACAAAGTGAGTTGGATTGTCTTTTCAAAGGGTGGACATTTACGGTGGAACGGGTTGTTCCCGAGGTGCACAACATGTAGATGGGTAAAGTGGTTGTTTGCCCAGATATAGCGGTTTGAAGGGCCGGGCGAGTGGATGTCTTTTTGAAAATAGTGTCCACTGTTTGGTGGACGAAATGGCGAAATGTCCGTGATATGTGGAATGAATGATGATTGATGAATGATGATTGATGATTGATGAATGATTTGAAAAATGATGATTGAAGAATGGTAAAGCAAGGCTTGGAAATGAGCGAATCTGAGGCAAGATGGCGGATAATCTTTTCCTTTTGGCAATGAAAAATAGGGTCTGGTGATCCAGGCAAAGGTTGTGAAGCATGAAGGTTATTCTTTCGACGTTAAATGCAAAGTATATCCATACCTCGCTGGCGATTCGCTGTCTGAAGGCGTATAGCGAGAAGGATTTTGATATCGAACTGGCCGAGTATACGATCAAGGACCCGGTTATGAACATCGTGTCCGATCTGTACCAGCGCGGTGCGGATGTGATCGGGTTTTCGTGTTACATCTGGAATATCGAGGAGACGATCAAGGTTATCGATATTTTGAAAAAGGTTATGCCTGAAGTGAAAATCGTGCTCGGCGGTCCTGAGGTATCGTATGACACGGAATATTGGATGAACCGCATCCAGAACGTCGATTTCATCGTCATGGGCGAAGGCGAAGAGACGTTCCATCAGCTGCTGACCGAAATTTCGACGACGCAGAAGTATCATTTCGTTTATGGCGTGGCGTATCGCAAAGGAGAAGAAGTCATCGTGATGCCGGGGCGCCCGAAAGCAGACCTGAACGATCTGCCGTCGCCGCACCGGTTTGACGAGGATATTCCGCATTTGGGGAAACGGGTGGTTTATTTTGAGACGAGCCGGGGCTGTCCGTTCAGCTGCCAGTTCTGTTTGTCGAGCATCGAGGTCGGCGTGCGGTATTACGATATCGAGCGGACGAAGGCGGATATTCTGTATTTGATCGAAAAGGGCGCGAAGCTGATCAAGTTCGTGGACCGCACGTTCAACATCAAGCGCGATTATGCGATGGAGATGTTCAAATTCCTGATCGAGAACCATCAGGGCACGGTGTTCCAGTTCGAAATCACGGCGGACATTATGCGTCCCGAGGTGCTGGATTATTTGGCAGAGCATGCGCCGCCGGGCATTTTCCGGTTCGAAATCGGCGTACAGTCGACGAATGACCCGACGAACGAACTGGTGAAACGCCGCCAGAACTTTGCGAAGCTGAGCCGCACGGTCAACAAGGTCAAGGCCAGCGGCAAGATCGACCAGCATTTGGATCTCATCGCAGGACTGCCGGAAGAGGATTACAATACGTTCCGCAAAACGTTTAACGACGTGTTTGCGCTGGGACCGGAGGAGCTTCAGCTCGGCTTTCTGAAAATGCTGCGCGGTACCGGACTGCGTCTCGATGCGGAAAAGTACAACTACACGTATATGGATCACGCGCCGTACGAAATTCTGGGCAGCCATGTGCTGCCGTTCAGCGACATCGTACGTTTGAAGCGTCTGGAGGACGTGCTGGAGAAATACTGGAACGCACACCGGATGGACCATACGTTGAAGTATTTGATGGAGCAGGAATTCGATTCGCCGTTCGATTTCTTCCAGGCGTTCGGGGACTACTGGGAAGGTCAGGGCTGGCAGAAGATCGGCCATCAGTTGGAGGATTTGTTCACCCGATTGTATAGCTTCCTGGAGTCGCGGAACACGCCCCATATGGATGTCGTGCTTGGCCTAATGAAGCTGGACTATTTCCTTGGCCACAAATACAAACCGCGCAAAATCTGGTGGGACGATGCGCTGGAGAAGGATCAGTGGGCGGGTTATATGAAAATGCTGGCTGAACGTCCGGAAGACGTTCGTTTGCCGCGCATTGCCGGCGCCGCAGGCACGGCATGGCTGGAAAGCAGCGGCACGAGTGCGCCTGCCGCTGCGGCCAGTCCGGCTGCTGCCGGGGAAGACACTGCCGCGGATGCGGCGGGTGTGAACGGCAGCGAGCTTTTGTCCGCCGGGGATGGAGCGGCGGACGGAGGGGACGGCAGCGCTTCGCGTGCGCTGCCGATGACCTCGGCCATGACCGCACAGACGGTCATGGGCGCACGCTCTTTCGCCGATCTGAGACTCGGCGAAAAAGAGCTGCAGAAGCACGCCGTACTGGACGTGCTTCCGTTCCGGCTTGAGCGGGTGCTCGCTGGAGCCAGCCCGCTTGCCGCGAAAGGCCGGACGCTGCTGGTCGTGGTGTACCAGCAGCATGAAGGGCAGCAGGCGCAGTATTACATGCTGCCGCTGGGAGAAGAAGCCGCTGCCATGTAGGGCGCAGCGGCCTGAGGAGGGCACCGCGAGATCATTGACGCGGTGCATTCCCGTGAGGTGCTGCCCGAATCGGGCGCAGCGCCTCACCCCGACGCGGCTTGCATTGCACAAGCCGCGTTCCGTGCTGTCTTTTACAACATCAAATAGTTTCATTCAACATCGGAAGGTCATTGGATTCCCTATTGGGGATGAAGAAGGGCCTTCCTTTTTTTGTTTTTCAGAATGGTGGAGATATCGCTAAATATCGACCATATCGTTGGCTGTTTCCGGTGCAATCTTCTGATCGATCTTACCGAGTTGACCATGCAGAAGGTTTTTGCAAAGGCAGACAACGCGCTGGAATTGTGAAAAAGGTTAGCGTTCATGCGCCTAAGGGCATCCCTTTACCACTGATTTGCTGGTAAACGGGACAGACCTGTGCTACATTCAGGAGCTGCTTGGTCATACGAGTGGAGCGAACAATCCAGCGATATACATATGTTTAGTACGAAAAATATTCAGGTATTCAGAGTCTGGAAGATTGTATGGACAGGGGGAATTGATTGCTGAACTAAATTTCCCTTTTTCACCAAATTATTCTTCGCAAATGTCACAACATGAGTTATCATATACGTAATTCAGATCATAGATGGAATGAGTGGTAGTGACGAAGTACGTCAATTAGATGTTATTGGAAATATTCGTAAATATAAATCAAATAAACTCAAGGGGAATTCGATGAAGAATCAAAAACCAGTAATTATAGAAGAATATAATGAAGAATGGCCAAAAGCATTCAATATAATAGAATCAATTTTATCCAATAAACTTAGTGGTCTAGCATTACGAATTGAGCATGTTGGAAGTACAGCGGTACCGCATCTTGCAGCCAAGCCAATCATTGATATTGATGTAGTAATTGAATCTATGGAGTACCTACCAGGGGTAATCAAGAGGTTAGACGAACTGGGATATGTACACGAAGGTGATTTAGGAATTAAGAACAGAGAGGCATTTGCAAGAAAGGAAGTTTATGTACCTTACAGTAGTGAAGGCTATGTGAAGCACGAACATCATCTATACGTATGCAATAGAGAAAGTAATGAACTAAAAAGACATATCATGTTTCGAGACATATTAAGAAAGTATCCCTTATTGGTATCTGAGTACACAAATTTGAAGATCCAACTGTCAAGTAAATTCAGAAACAATCGCAAAGCCTATACTGAAGGAAAGACAGAATTTGTTACGAGGATAATGAATGAGTACAAAGATGTTTTGTAGAGTATTTCAGGAAGACGAAGACATCCGATAACAAAGTGTTCCAACTTCTCGACTGTCGTCGCCCGGTCTGCCTGAGGAATTTTTCATTGAAGCAGATTCAGACAGACACATCGATTTCCTTAAGATAAGAGCTATCTAAGGGGAAACGACGTCAGGAACACAAAAACGTTATAGGGAAATCAGCGCAAGATGGATAAAATCATATACAAATCATTATCTCTCGGTATAGCATATACCTCTTTATTGATTTAACAGACTATTAAAGCAGAACAACCAATCACTTAAATTGGAGATGAGTGATATGATCTATTTTGAAACGCTGAGGTTACGTTTTCGTGATTGGAGAGAAACCGACTAGATCCATTTAGTCTTCTTAATGCAGATAAAGAAGTAATGAAGTATTTTCCTAAGACCTTATCAACTGAAGAAACAAAAGACTTTTATAAATTAATTGAATCGGAATTTAAGGAAACTGGCTTTGGATTGTATGCTGTCGAAGTAAAGGGAAATGATGACTTCATTGGGTTTATTGGATTTCACAGAGCAACATTTGAAGCCAGTTTTACTCCATGTATCGAAATTGGTTAGAGACTCAAAAAAGATGCGTGGGGTTACGGATATGCAACTGAAGGTGCTACAGCATGTTTGCAATATGGCTTTAACAACTTGGGGTTTGAGGAAGTATATTGTTTTACAGCTGATATTAATGAACCCTCAAAAAGAGTAATGATCAAGTTTGCATGAGTTATATTAATACATTCCATCATCCAAAAGTTGAAAAGAATAATCCTTTAGAAAAACATGTTCTTTATCATGTGAGAAAAAAAATGTAAATTGATTTCCGGGAGTTTCGAAAAAGGGTCTATACATCATATAACAATGTGTTCACGTATCGACAGTCAAGCCATCTCGATTCCCGGAAGATAAAGTCAAGGAAGTTGTTGCCGGGACACATCCGCACCGCGGCCGGATCCTACGGGTCCTTAAGGTGGTGGGACGTCGTGAACACGGAAACGTTAGGTGAAACTGCCTAAAACCAAATTTGAAAGCAGGTGCATTGCAGTGACTGAAGTTAGAGATTAATCCATGTTGATGAATTAGAAAATCTTTTATTACTTTATAAGTTCCTGCAACCAGATGATCCAGAACTGATTAGAGGTCAAGAATTGTCTAATTACTGGAATGAAATTTTAGATGATAAGAACATGAACATAATAGTTGTCGAACATGATGGTATAATTGTTGCATCTTGTGTACTTGTAATCATTAAAAATCTTACAAGGAATGCAAGACCGTACGGATTAATCGAGAATGTAATAACACATAAGGATTTTAGGAGACAAGGTTTTGGTCAGATGGCTATAGAAAAGGCCAAAAAAATTGGCCAAGAAATGAATTGTTATAAACTGATGCTAATGACGGGATCTCAGAGAGATGAAGTACATAATTTTTATGAAAGAACAGGATTTGTTAAAGGAAAGAAAACAGGATTTATTATAAACATGTGAAGGGCAATTTGGAAGTAATCTCGAAAAAGAGGAATCATTATCTAACAACATGTTCACGCATCGTCGCATTCGCTCCTCGGTCCGGCAGAAGTTGGGAAGCCAAGAAGTAGATTCAGCCGGACAGCCCTGCAAGGCTAAGTGGTGGAGCCGCCCGGCAAGAATCAATCGCTGTGCTTGATTGATGGGCAGCTTAAGCCTTTCGGGCTCGTGAACAAACAACGTTATAGGAAATGTCCGAAAAAACATTTTGAATAAATCGAAGAGGAGTAAGCTATGAAGGAATATATTGAATATTCTTTTTATTTATCATTTTTTGATTTGATAGATGATGTAGATGAAGCATCCAGTCTAGAAGAATTGATGAAAACGTTTAATATAAATTATGATTTAGCGGAATTATATAACCAATATTTATCTTATGGCAAAGGAACATGTAGGGCTGGAAAAGGAGATGTCTTTGTATTTTTAAATAAAAATGATGGGGAAAGTTTTATATTAATAGATTTGTTTCAAGACTTTACCGATCAGTATAATATGGTGAAATTAGGAGTTCGTTGTGAAGTTAATTTTGGAAGGCAGATAAGAGATAAAATCTGGAGTATTCACTCAAGGGCGGAAATCAAAAGCAAAATAAAAGAGAGTAATGATGATTTACTGAAATTGGACATATGCAGCGTAGACTATCCAAAAGAGATTCGTTATGGAAATCAAAAATATTTAAAAAACATTTATTATAAGACATTTTGATAGATGTTCAAGAAGTCGGGTACATCCTATAACATAGTATTCACGGTTCGAGGCTACCGCCCCTTGGTTGCCAGATGTATAATCATGGAAGAGACTCAGACAACAAACGCCCCAGCTTAAGATAAGAGCTATCTAAAGCTGGGGCGTTTCGTAAATAAAAGAACATTATGAGAAAGGACAGTAATGAAATCTGAAAGGAGAATTATCACCCAAAGTGAATAAAGAAGATAGAATTGTTTATTTCAACGAGTTAATAACCATACTTTGCAGTGATTTAAAGATAGAATCTAAAATCAGATATCTTTCAGAACTTATTAAAAACACTAATATTGATCATTTTATTATGAGTGAATTCAAGGGTGATACTTTAGTATTAACAGGCTCTCAAAGTATATATTATGACGAATTGATAGTTTGTTTTAAAGGAGTTTCATATATAAATTGTAGTAGATTTATTCCTACAGAATTTATAAGAATGCCGACAAAAGAAGAATATCTAAGTTGTCTGAATGAAGAGATTATTGAATCGGAGGAGAACTGCATAGTCTTTGATGTGAAACAATTAAATAAACAGTACCGAAATAATTACATTATAATATTTGATGATTTTAATTTTGAAATTAAAAAAAGTTGGTACTTGAGCTACGACAAGTTAATAGAAAGATGGCAAGAAAGTATCAAAAATAGAAATAGGGATAGTAAGTAGTTCAGGAGGCCTGTCCAATCATATAACAATGCATCTACGCTGCGAGGCATACGGCCCTTGATTGTCGGAAGTTAGACGTAGAAGTTTATTCAGACAATACACGCCCCGGCTTAAGTTATCAAAGGAAACCATTTTACAATATTATGGGGAGGCTTTGGGGATATCATCACGATTCATGTCTGCTGAGGAGTTTCAAGTAGGAGCAGAAATTGATAGTCGAACTAATGTTTATAATACGGGAGCCATTGCATTTGGGCTATTGGGTGGAGAATTTGATCGATCCTAAGAGAAATGGGAAGCCAACCAAAAACTTTATTATGTGGCTTGCAATGCAATTAATGATGACAAGCAAAAAAAGGTATCAGTCTGTTAGAGAATTTTCTAATGCTTGGAATAAGAATAAGGAATTTTGAAATGTTTCGAAGAGGGCAGAGGCATCGCATAACATAATATTCATAACAGCGCATTAGCCCTTGGTCCTGCAGGGGCCAAACACCTTAGCATTCGCTGAGATCGTAAATACAGGAACGGTATATGTAAGATATGCAGTGTAGAAGGGATATGATCTCAATGAAACGAGTCGATGTAGTGTACTCACTAATAACAGACCAGTCCAAAACTAAAGTTCTAGCAGTTAAGAATTCTGGTCGATCAAGTTGGTCTCTTCCTGGGGGAGCTGTTGAATTAAATGAAACATTAGATCAAGCTGCTATTCGCGAGGTAAAAGAAGAAACGGGACTTGAAGTTAAAGTCTATGGAATTGTGGCAATCAACGAGTGCAAATTTGAAAACATAAATGAACATGCCATTTTTATTACTTTTAGGGCAGAAATAATAGGCGGTAAAGAACAAATAATTAGACCAGATGAAATCTCAGAAATAGCTTGGTTGGACATAGAACAGGCAGATGAATTGATACCTTATTATAAAGGCGGATTTAAAAACTTAATTCATGGAAATGAAAGTACGTATTTTAATGAAGGTAAAAAGGGATTACTTTGAATGTGGCTCAAGGGAGGTATTGTAATATCATATCCACGCTTCGGAGCATGGGGAGCTCCTCGGTCGCCCGAACGGGAATAGCAGGGAGAGGAAACAGGAGGACACACCTGCACGGACTAACCGCATCGCAGAGAAACTCAATGGATCCAATTAGATATCCCATTGGACATTTTCAGCCCCAAAAGAATCTATCAGGTGAACAATTATGTAATCTCATTCATCAAATTCCAGAACTAATAATAAAACTAAAAGCATTGCTAAATGGACGTAAAGATTACACACTAAATACTCCATATCGAATGAATGGCTGGACCATAAAACAAATCATTCATCATATAGCTGATAATGATATGAACGCATATCTATGATTCAAAAGAGGACTAACGGAAGAAAACCCAGTAGCAACTACCTATCGAGAAGATCTATGGGCAGAATTAAATGACTATAAGGGATTACCAATAGAAAATTCACTAGCACTTATTGAATTACTACACCATCGATTTTTCTATCTACTAATTGGATTAGATCAAAACGATTTTAAACGAACGATACAAACCGAAGTATTAGGGACAATTACATTAGGGATTGCAGTTCAAAGATTTATATGGCACAACAAACGCCGGAACAGCCGGACATACCCGACTCCGTCGGACGTCGTAGATACGGGAATGTTATCGTAAATTCATACGGTATGATCAATGAATCTTTAGGGAGGACTCCATGAAGTCAGTATATAATAATCTTGTTATAAATACCTTGTCGGGAAATCTCAAGGATGATATATATAACTTTTTAGTGGATAATGGCTGCCCCAAAACTGCGGAACATTGTGTCAGGGTAGGCAAAGAAGCGAGAAAGATAGCTGATCGATATCATGCTGATAAGGATTCAGCCGAAATCGCTGGATATTTACATGATATAAGTGCGGTATATTCTAATGATGTAAGGATTCAAGTTTCTTATGATCTGGGTATTGAGGTGCTGCCTGAAGAAGAGACTTTTCCAATGATCATCCATCAGAAGATATCGAAAGAAATGGCTAGAGATATTTTTAACATTAAGGATCAGGAAGTTCTTGATGCAGTTGGATGTCACACGACACTCAAGAAAAATTCAACTATTTTAGACAAGGTTTTGTTTGTTGCAGATAAGATAGAGTGGGATCAAGCTGGTGAACCTCCATATTTACATCAGATTACGCAGAAGCTAGATGATTCGTTGAACCATGCAGCATTCGAATATATTCATTTTTTATGGAAACAGCGAGAAAACCTAAGAGTTATTCATCCGTGGCTTAGAGACGCTTATAATGAATTGAAGGACTTGGTTTAGTCGTTCGAAGAAGGCAAGAACATCCGATAACATAGAATCTACGTTGTGTACCTTAAACTCGAAAAACGGAGTTAACAGAATATTATATTGGTGCTGGCTGTATTGCACAGACCGTTTGGAACTACTCGTTAGGGAATCCTTTAGGATACGGCATTGATGACATTGATATTATTTATTTTGATACTGACCTTTCCTATGAAAAAGAAGATCGAATAATAAATAAATGTAAAGAGGTATATTGTAAGCTGCCCATTAAAGCTGATGTAAAAAATCAAGCAAGGGTTCATTTATGGTACAAAGATAAATTCGGAATTGATCTTAAGCCATATTTATCATTAGAGGAAGCAATTGACTCGTGGCCTACAACAGCCACTTTATATAACAAAACACAAGAAGTGGAAAAGAATATGGCCGGAATTGAATGTTATACCGTGGTAGGCGCAGCGGCCTTAGTTTAGCTGCATGGAACAGTCATAGGAGTAGGGTACAATGAATACTGAGAGAGCACGAAGAGGGGGATTCGTACATGATTATATTCAAAGCAACCCAATTAACATTAAAAGATCTAAATGTCAAACCAGAAACCATCGAAGATACGGATTCTTTCTTTAGTTGGCATGTGAACTTTTTTACGTTATATGGCAGAAAACATTATGTGTTTATGAATGATTGTTCCAGATTAAGCTTAACGGTTACTGGGATTAGAACGAATCAGGCCAGTAAACTGGCAGGAGTCTTTAAAGAGAATTTGGAGGCTTATTTGGCTGTTGAGGAAGTTCCCGATCACCTCGCGAAATATTATTTAGAACAATGTAACGAGAAGACGATAACCAAAACGGATAGCCGAAGTGTTATAAGTACGATGAATGAAATTATGCTTGTGATGAAGTCGGTTGAAACTGAAGATAATGATTATAGAGATCAAGACATACGGCACAAGTGGAATAATAGAATAATTTACAAACCCATCGACTATAACAGACCCATCGAAGTATTTGTTCAAGAGCTTCAAACCAGGTTTGAAATGGAGAATTAGAGAAGTGGGAGTACCATGTCGCATTAGTCCGGCTGAAATGTCGCAAAAGTACATGGCAACGCGATGTGGAGATCGTTTATACTCGCCTTATAATTCGATAATGAAAATCATTATCATATATAAGGGGGAGTCATCATGAATAAAGGGACAAAGGGGCGAGCAACCGGAAGCAAGGTATTTGCCGCTCAAAAATCACGATTTCTAATGGGCTTGCTGCTGGCACTTGTACTTGTGCTGACGGCTTGTGGTGCCGGAGCAGGTACGAATGGGGGCAATGAGCCTGCTGCAACGCCAACGGAGACACCTTCGGAGTCAGAGTCTCAGACGACGGCAGCCTATCCTGTCACAATCTCGCATATGAAAGGGGAATACACGCTAACCGAGAAGCCGAAGACCATTGCTGTGCTTGATGTGAAATTTGTGGATCAATTGCTGGCCGTTGGCGAGCAGCCCGCAGGTAGCGTTATCGCTGGAGGGAATACCACATTTCCGGAATATTTGAGTGATCAGCTAGGGAATGTAGAGGTTCTGGGTACACGGGACGAGCCCAACCTGGAGGCAATTGTAGCATTGAATCCGGATCTTATTTTAATGACCGACTTTCAGGAGAAAGAGTATGAGAATGTCAGCAAAATTGCGCCGACGATCGTACTCGACTTCTACGAGGATTGGCGGGATACGTTAGCCACGATCGGTACGATCACAGGCAAGCAGGCAGAGGCTGAGGCTGTGCGTCAGGCTTATGAGGACAAAATCGTCGGCCTGCGGGCGAAGCTGTCGGAGAAGCTGGGAGATGAAACGGTAGCGCTGATTCGCCCGAGAAAGGAAGGAATTCGTGTACATGGTCTTGAGCATCGGACAGGCGGCATTCTGTATGAGGACTTGGGCTTAAAGGCCCCTGCACTCGTCCAGGAGATCAAAGACGACACCTCCGTTGAAATTTCGATGGAGAAGGTCCCTGATATTGGGGCAGATCATTATTTCCTGCTATCCGATGAGTTGTTTGCCGCAGAGGCTGAGGTTTTGGAGAACAGTTCGGTATGGAAATCTCTGGATGCTGTCAAAAATAACCGCGCATATAACGTGAATGCAACGCTCTGGATTGCTTACTATGGTCCAATTGCCATTAATATTATTGCAGATCAGGCATCGGAAGCGCTGTTGGGATCGAATTAAAATGGACCATTATCTGTCGACGGACGTATGGCAGCAAACGGTGAAAGACTACTCACTCAGGATTGGCGATCCACCTGAAGATAGTCTCCGTACCATTGCTCTAAGCCAGTTGCATGAAGAAGCTGCATGCCGCGAGTATATAAGCTGGCTTACGGAGTATATCGGTGCACCTGACATGAGGGTTGCCGCTTCTATGCTGGCTAAACGAATCGGCTATCTGTGGATTGCCCCGTTGCTGACCGCGATGACCTTTCATCATCAGAAAATGTCCTTCTCGCTGGACAACAGCTACCTCTACCATTCGACTCTTACCGCTACTGAAGGCGGAACACGTTTTCCTTTTCTCGCCGTGAACGGGCTTCGGGCAGAAACGCTAACGGAAGACAGGGAAGTTTGGCGGAAAGAGATGATCGAGGAGTTGTTTGCGGTACGGCTTTCGCCGCTGTTACAGACGCTTGCTACCGTTGGCCCTCTTTCGATGAGTGTCCTCTGGGAAAATATGATGGTGCGTATTGCTCCGCTGTATACTCCTGATGTAGACGATGTTGGGCCAGAAAGCCAGCATATTCAAGCCGATTTTTCATATCTGACTCAAATAGCGTCTGGACAAACCTTTGGCCTAAGAAAGAATCCGTTTACTCGATTCACCGAAAAGAAGGACAACGTTCCGGTTGCGAAGAACAAGCGCCTCACCTGTTGTTTTTACTACCAGATGTCCGGGGAATATTGCAGAAAATGTCCGAAAATTGACAATGAGAATGAATCTCAATTAAAATGACAGCAGCAACAACTTTACCTTTGCTAACGGGCTCGCTTGTATTTTAATAGACGTAAGTCTAGTCAGGTGGGTTCACGTTAGCGAAGGATGCTATTGTCAGGAGATGAGAGAAGTATGCCGCTGCAAGAACAGACAAGTCTATGGAGTGATACGACGATCAAGGTGCTTGACGTGTATAGCGGTATTTTACAGACAGGCAGTGTGCTTAGCGAAACCGAATTGACATCGAATCTGTTGCTGCTGGCAGGAGGCGGAGAAGGGGAGCTCTCAATGAATGGTGAAGTTTGCCGCATTGGGGCTTCTTTTGCTGCTCATATGGTTAAAGGATCATCCTTTACGCTGACTGCCAGCTCAGACAACATGGATTATATCGTGATCATGTACAAGGCATCCTCCATGGAGGGAGCCTCCCTTGTTTTGCCCTCGCATCGCAAACACCCGCTGCGCACTTCGTTTGTTCAGCACCCTGGAACCCAGGCGGAATGGGTTCAGATGGCGGAGAAAATCGCGGCCAAATGGAGCCGGGGCGAAGGGCTGGAACGTTTTCACGCCAATGCGCTGATGCAGGGGATGCTCTACGAACTCATTATGGAGTATGAACGTGGTCAGGGCGGAGCGGAATCAGACATGGTGGATGTTGTCGCTGCGTATATAGCAGGGCATTATCGTCAGAATCTGGAGCTTAAAGAGCTGGCGGCACTTGCCGGATGCAGCGTAAGACAGCTGCAGCGACGGTTCAAACAAGAGAAGCAGCTCGGACCGATGGAATACGTCATCCAGCTGCGGATGGAGAGTGCATCGCGGATGCTGCGTCATACGGATGCTCCCATCGGCGAAATCGCTGAGAGAATGGGGTATCGCGACACGTATTATTTCAGTAGGGCGTTTAAGAAATATTATGGAGTTTCTCCGCAGATCTATCGGCGTAATGCCTCTTCCAGAACAGGTGCGCTCTCTGCGTATTCCTTACTGCAAACCCGCATGGCTTCTTGGTATGAGTTGTCCCAAGGCCCGGTGATTTGCCATATGCGAGGTGAATATAAGGTCACCGCATCTCCACGGCGTATCGCCGTGCTCGATGTTCAATATGCAGATCATTTGCTTGCGCTTGGGTTGTCCCCGGCAGGGAGCGTAGGATCGGGGAGTGCGGCGTTTAATTTCCCTCAATATATTCGGGCGAAACTCCAGGGAACCGAATTGCTCGGAACCTATGAGTACCCCGATCTGGCCGCAGTGGAACGATTGGCTCCGGATCTCATTATTTGTACCGAGGTGCATGATCCGCATTATGAACGGTTAAGCCGAATCGCTCCAGTCCTCATGTTTAAGCGCAATGAGAGCTGGCAGACCATTCTGAGCCTGTTCGGTGAATTGACAGGCAAGCGAGCAGAGGCACAGCAAATACTTGCGGACTATCATCGACGAACCGCATTGCTGTCAGAAGAACTTGCCCCAGTGCTGGCAGGCAAGAGCGTGGCACTGATTCGTCCGTTTGAGTCTATGGTTCGCGTACATACAGCCTCACATCGTACAGGCGCTGTGCTCTATCGAGACCTAGGTCTGCCTGCCCCGTTATTTGTAGCCGATCCCTCCGACACGGCTTATCATATTTCAGTCGACAGACTGCCGGCTGTACATGCCAGCCACTACTTTTTGCTGAGCAATGAAATCATGCAGGAGGGAATGTCAGCGACAGAGCAAAGTGTCTGGGGGATGCTGGATACGGATGACCGACAGCGAATATACTCGGTAGATGCCGCGACATGGATCGGATGTTATGGACCAACGGGCATCAATGGCATTATCGATCAGATTGCTCAGGCACTGTTGGCTTGAAAGCCATTCTGAACATTATAAAACGAAAAGAAACCGTTCCTTGGAAAATGGAAGTGGGCGCAACCATATACCTAAGGGGCGGTTTCTATCTATATCACCTTACAAGGTGAATCGTCCCAGTGATATATCGCTGAGCATGGAATGCCACGAACACCGGAATATGGAGGTTGGGTCAATCTTTTTTCGAATCGAATCATCAGACCCTAGGAATTAAATTTCATGAGATCACAGGATATGTTGAAATTAGGGAAAGTATCTACGCGGCAGGCTGTTCGGCTCTTGGTTCGCGAATGGACCGAATTAGGAGGTTTTGGGACCCTTTCCCTGCGTTAATCGTTGATCTGCCGCTTGTTGGTGCCGAAATTGACCCGGGGTAAGTCCCGTTCTGGCTTTGAAGATTTTATTGAAATAGCTGACGTTCGCGTATCCAATCTCCCGGCAGACCTCCTCAACGGAGGCATCTGTCTGCTTCAACAGCTCCATGGCACGTTTGATGCGCAGCTGGATGAGATAGTCATTAACCGTCATGCCCGTTGACTCCTTGAAGATGCGACCCAAGTAGGACGAGCTGCGTTTTACGTGTTCTGCCACGTTATCCACAGATATATTCTTATTATAATGGTTATCCATGAATTCCGTTGCCAGCTGAAGGGTCACATCCGTCATTTTGGAGCGCTTCTCCCGGTGGTAGTCGATAATCTTGCTGCATATCGTTAAGACACATTCTTCCATATCCTGAACGGTTTCGGCCCGCGCCAGTGCATCGGTATAAGACGATCCTTCACCGATAACAGCGGTCACCTCGCCGCCAGTCTGAACGAGTGTTTTGACCAACTCCCCGCTCAATTGGACATACAGCTGATGAATATTGGCTTTACCCAGCCTTTGCTTCAGCACCTCCCGGGTGATGGCCCGGATCACGGCAGTACATTCCTCTTTATCCGTCTTCAGCAGGGATTGCTGCAGCTTCGTTTCGAGTTCGTACGGATAATAGTAGGTACCTTCTTCCGATTTCCACTCATCAAGGATCGAATAGGGCAGAATTTCGCCCTTCCCAATATAGATTTTCATATTTAGTGCCTCCTGTGTCTCGTTGTAAGCTGTACGCACGGCTTGTTCTCCGGAGTGAATACGGCTGACAGCGATGGTCACAGAGATCCCATAACGACTGAGAAAATATGATTTGAGACTTCTGGCTTGTTCTACAGGAAAGGTATCATCGGCATCCGAATGTAAGGAGAGAAGGATGACCGTGTGCCTGCTGTCTTTGACAAAAATTTCTCCGTCGATATCTTTTCCCAGTTCTTCCATCAGACCGTACTGGAGCAGATGGGAATGGAATAGATCCTCCGATCCCCTCATTGGCTGATGCTCCTCGAGTTCAAGGGTCAGGACGGCAAAACGATTGAAATCAAGCTGTAATCCAAGCAGCTCTGCCGCATGGTCCGGTCTGTTTGGTGCTTCTTCTGGAACGTTGCCCTGGATTAAATCGTTCAGATACTTTTCCTTAATGGCCGTGCGATTTCCGGTGAGGAGTTCATCCACTTTCAGCTTTTCTTTGATTAAAATATCGCGGTTACGTGTCATCTGCTCAAATGAATGACGGATAAAGCCGGCTTCATCCGTGCTGCTTGGGCCGCCCGATTTGTCGCGTCGTTCGGACTCTTCAGAGCTCACAATATAGGAAATCACACTTTGCAGCGGGCGATATAATCTTCTCGATAAAACATAGGAAATAGCAACAGCAGCCGTTATATATAGGATGGCGACTGTCCAAATGAGGACTTTAATTCGGTTCATGCCTTGCAGAAGGACGGATCGTTCGGTGATATCGACGAATCGCCAGCCTGTCATATCCGATGCAGTGTAGGATACGATCTGATCAGAATCGCCAATATAATAGCCGCTGTCCGATGTTACCTGTTCAGCATCCCACTGCTGAAGAAGGGCTTCTCTGTCATGAGCATCGGAATAGAGGAGTTCACCCTGTGGACCAATGACCATGATGGTGCCTTTCTTGCTATTGTAATGACTTAAGTAGTCGGCGAAGAGTCGATCCAGATTCAGATTAATGACGATCGCGCCCTCCACTTGGCCAATCAGCGGCATCTTCTGAATCAGGGAGGTCGCAGGATGTTCCGGAGAAAACCCGTTCGATCTTCCTGTTAACCAGACGGTACGAGATGCTGAGTCTTGATTTAAGGTATCCAGCCAGGATTGGTCAGCAAAGTCGGATATAGGAGATGTCTTTACCTCCGGACGTGATGTCAGGACAAGTTCGAGCGGGGCATAGTACAGATAAATGGAATCGATGTAGGGACTGAGCTTTTTTTGCTCTTCTACGAGAGTGGATAGATCAATTAATGAACTTACAGAGAGCTTGCCTCCAATGGTATGGTACACATAGGATTGAGCCATCAGCAGACTATTGGCCGCATTTCCGATGGTTGTCAGCTCCTTATGAATCAGCTCCTTCTGCTGAGTCAAGACAGATTCATTATAACTGATGGCATTACGGACACTGTTATCAGCCGAAATCATGTAAGTGACCGAAGAAATGAGAACAACAGTGATCAAAGCTATGGCAGTCATCGATAGGAGCAGTTTAACGAACATGGAGTTATTTTTCATGGCTAAAAGTCCCCTCATGGCAATCCCCTCCTTACCTCAGTGGTGGTAGCGCTTACAATAAAATTTGATGATCTCAACAGTTGTGTGCAGTCCATTATATATCACACCTACGGAATTAGAACAGATCGAAATTGAAAAACATACAAAAAACGGAATAACGTCAGTGGCTCTACGCGGCTTCTGAAGCCAAAAACATAAAAAAAATGGAATGAGAGGATTGTGCGCCGGAAGGGTTAAAGCTTAAATTTTAAGTATGTAAAAACCGTTTCCAATACCCGGCCGGGTCGTTATGCAGGATGCGGGATTCTCGAATCCAAAACCAATCCAACAACAGGGGGTAGGTTCTTTTGAGTAAAAGAATCAAAATTGTAAGCGTTATCTTGTTAGCTGTAAGTTTGGCGACAAGCTTGCTTACCGGATGCACTTCCGAGACGAACACCTCAAGCCCGAGTCCAAATGCAGGAGAAACGCCGGGAGCAAACTCCAATCCGATCGAAATCTCCTGGGGCATTCATTTTGCCGCAGATGGAGTTGTCAATGACTCGGAGGTCCAGAAGTGGCTGGAGCAGAAGTTTAATGTAAAGATCAAACCCGTGAAGGTAACGGACGCCAGTATCGCTTCCGGGGAAATACCGGACATATTCATGCTCGGTGATCCTTCTAATGTAATCGCTTACCAAAATCAGGGCGTGTTAATGAGCATTGATCAGAACATGTTGAAGGAGAAAATGCCTGAATATTACGCGGATATTGAGAAAAAGAAAGAGCTTTTTCAGACCGTTACCGTCAATAACGAGCTGTGGGCTATCCCGATGTTTATCGATTTGAAGCCTTACGATCTGGGGATGTTGTGGCGTAAGGACTGGCTGGATCAGGTCGGCATTCAGAAAGTCCCGGAGACGTTGGATGAATTCGAGGAAGCCGTTTATGCCTTTGCACAAAAGGATCCGGACGGTAACGGTGTGAAGGATACGTACGGGTTGACAGGAACGGCTACGTCCACGTGGTCATCCGGATTCTATTCCATCTTCGGGGCATTCGGTGTGGAGCCGACCATGTGGATGGAGAGGGATGGTCAGATTGTAAACGGATCGATCATGCCTGAGACCAAGGAAGCCTTGGCGAAGCTGCGCAAATGGTATGCGGATGGTGTCATCGATCCGGAATTTATTACAGATACACAGGATTCATATCGTAAGAAACTGTATAACAACCGGATCGGCGTCATTGAAGAGCAGATCAGCAAAGGCGCTCTGCCGGAATCGGCAACAATCAAGGAAATGCTGGCACTAAATCCGGATGCCAAGATGGCATTTTCCAAAAATCCGAAGGGACCTGGCGGTGACGGCTCATGGGATTGGGGAATCAAGAGCAATTTCCTGGTTATCGGCAGCAAAGTCAAGGATCAGCCTGAGAAGCTCGAGAAGCTGTTCGAAATTCTACGGGCACAGAGCAGTGATGAAGAGACCATCAATATGACCAGCCTTGGGGTAAAGGGGGAGCAATGGGATTTTGCTGAGAACGGTGCTACCTCGGGGGCGACTACATTCCTGCCTGGATTCGATAAGCAGGAGCAGCGGGATCAACTGGGAATCCGTCTGTTCTCTTTTGGTAACATTACCACCCAGGCTTATCGGGACAAATATTCCGATCCGAAGCTGAATGAGGCGGTCAAAACGTATTCATCTGCTCCAAGATGGACCGATGCGCTGTTATTCTCTGTGCTGCCTTCGGACGGAAAATACAAACAGGAATTGACGTCACTCATGCAAAAATATTTTGCACAAATCATCAGCGGCGAAATTCCTCTGACTGATTTTGATACATTCGTAACGGAATGGAAGGCAAAAGGCGGCGATGAATTAACGAAGGAAGCCAATGAAATGTACCAAGCACAATTCAAAAAATAACCCTGACTTGGCCCAGCCACCCGTGAGGGCTTAATCATCCCTTGCGGGAGGGCTGGCGGTTCGGTTTACAAGGAAGTGCGCCATGAAAACGATAAAAAAACACGGAGAGCTGCTTTTATTATTTCTATTCGCCTTCGCATTCTTCGTCGTATTTAAATACGGCCCTTTATATGGAGTGGTCATTGCCTTCAAGGATTTCCGGGTCGTCGACGGGATATGGGGAAGTCCGTGGGTCGGATTCCGCCATTTTCAGGAATTATTTCAGAATGGGGATTTTTATCGATTACTTAAAAATACCCTGCTCCTGAATTTATATCAGATGATCTTTGCTTTTCCCGCACCAATCATACTGGCGATTTTGCTTAACGAGGTGAGGTCAAGGTATTTCCAGCGGTTTATCCAGACGACCATGTACTTGCCTCATTTTGTATCGTGGGTCGTCATGTCCGGGCTGATTATTTATTTTCTCTCTCCAACGTCCGGCGTTGTAGGGGAAATTGTGAAGTGGTTTGGAGGGGAGCCTGTCTTTTATATGGGAAAGAAGGAATATTTCCGTCCGATTGTAGTCATCTCTTCGATTCTTAAGGATATCGGGTGGGGCTCGATTATCTACTTTGCTGCTTTGGCGGCGATCAACCCGGAGCTGCATGAATCGGCCGTCATTGACGGAGCCAATCGGTGGCAGCGAATCATTCGAATTAATATCCCCTCCATTATGCCCACGGTCGCTATTATGTTCATTCTGAGTCTTGGTGGTTTCCTAAGCGCAAACTTCGAACAAATCATCAATCTGTTAAACCCGGTCAATTACGAAACAGGTGACGTCATCGATACTTATGTCTACAGGGTAGGTCTGCAGCAGTTTCAGTACAGCTACACGGCGGCCATTGGCTTGTTTAAATCGCTGGTAGGGCTCCTGCTGATTCTGGGGGCTAATCTGACCGTGCGAAAATTGAGCCGCGGCGAGAGCGGTCTATGGTAAAGGCAGGAGGAAGACAGTCATGAAAATAAAAAGATGGCAAGAGCTCATTGCACCTGCCATGATCTACCTTATTTTGTCCATCCTGGCACTCATCGTTGTGTACCCGTTCATTCATGTCCTGTCCGTCTCCTTCAGCGGTAGGGGAGAAGCTCTTCGAAGCGGATTTCATTTTTATCCTCGGGATTTTGAGTGGGAAGCATACCGCGGGCTGCTGGACTATCCATTAATCTGGTCAGGATATGCGAATACGCTGTTTCGGATGGTCGTAGGCACGACCTTAACACTTCTCGTTACCGTCTGCGCCGCTTATCCGCTCTCCCGTCCCGATCTGCCCATGAAGCGGCTGCTGATCATGCTGCTGTTGTTCACGATGATCTTCGATGGCGGAATTGTCCCGCAATATCTATTAATCAAAGAACTGCATCTGCTTAACACGCACTGGGTCTATGTGCTGCCATCTGCTGCCAATGCTTTTCATGTGCTTGTGATGATCTCGTTTTTCCGCTCCGTTCCGGATGCGCTGATCGAAGCAGCTCGTATCGACGGGGCAAGGGACTTGCGAATTCTGTTCCGGATCCTGCTCCCGCTGTCCATTCCGTCTCTGGTGACGATCGGGCTCTGGAATCTGGTTTACCACATTAATGCGTTTATGGATAACCTGCTTTACGTCACCGATTCATCCAAATTCGTGCTGCAGCAGGTTGTCCGCCAGATCCTCATCGAGAGCAAACTGGACCCGTTTACTACGGCGACGCTTGCAACACCGCCTGCGCCGGAGAGCTTGAAAATGGCGGCTGTCATTGTCAGCTCTTTGCCGGTGATCGTCATGTATCCTTTCCTGCTTCGATATTTCGAAAAAGGAACCATGATTGGGTCTGTAAAAGGGTAGTGATCATGTGCGTTTTATCTGATTGATCTTAAAAGGGAGGTATTTCCAAAGATGATGAGGAGACGGATCATTATTGCATTAATCCTGGTGTTGTTGGTGGGCTGTCTGCCGGTTACGGGAGCGAATGCGGAAGATATGGTGAACCCTGGTGCTGTCTTTTATATTTCAAATGATGGTGATGATTCGAATCCGGGAACGGAAGCCGCTCCATTCCGCACACTTGAGAAGGCCAGGGATGCAATCCGGCAATTGAAGAAGGGTTCCGGGCTGCCTGAAGGCGGTGTGACGGTCTATTTAAGGGGCGGCATCTATAATCGAAGCGAAAGTTTTCTGCTGGAGGAGCAGGACTCCGGTACGGAGAATAAGCGGATAACCTACAAGGCTTATCCAGGAGAAAGCGTGCGGTTAAACGGCGGTCTGGAACTTCAGAAAAGCTGGTTCTCTCCGGTAACAGACACGAGTGTCCTGGACCGAATCATCAGTGCGGATGCCAGAACGAAGGTTCTGCAGATGGACTTGAAAGCTCAAGGCATCACCGATTACGGTGTAATGAGCCGGCATGGTTATTATAAAGCCAATGACGTCAGTCAGGTTCCTCCGATGGAGCTGTATGTCGAAGGTCAAGGCATGACCCTTGCTCGCTGGCCCAACAATGGAACGGTCCAGATGGGGACCATCACGGATCCCGGACCTACCCGTAGTGACCCGGATTTGCAGACACGCGGCGGGACCTTTACCTACAATTACGAAAGACCGGATCTCTGGGAAGAAGCGGATGACATCTGGTTGGATGGCATATTCGGTTACAGCTGGGAATGGTCGTACAACCAAGTCGCATCCATCGATACAAGTAACAAGACGATTACCTTGGCATACGGAGAGATGAGCGGTCTGTTTACCAACTGGTACCCGGACTTCCATTTTGCCCAGAACCTGCTTGAGGAGATCGATATGCCAGGTGAATATTACATCGACCGGAAGCAGGGCAAACTCTACTTTATGCCTACGGCTGCCTTTGAAAGTGATCATCCTGAGATCATGGTTACGATGCTTAAAACACCGATGATTAACGCGAACAATCTTTCGCATGTGACCTTTGAGGACCTGATCCTGGAGAATGGCCGGGACTCCGCAGCAGTCATTATGGGCGGTGACAGCGTCCGATTGGAGCACTGCGAAATACGGAATTTCTCCAATGGGGGCGTACTGATTAATACGCAGAGCCGCTGGTTGTATAACGACTTTGCCAAAATGGACGGAGTGAATCATGCGGTGATCAGCTCCCATATTCATCACATCGGCGGGACCGGGGTGATTCTGAATGGTGGAGATAAGAAGACGCTTGAGCCAGGAAACAATGTCGTGGAGAACAGCCATATTCATGATTTTGCTTATTACCATAAAGCCTATAATCCGAGCATCTTCCTGACCGGTGCGGGGAACAAGGTTTCCCACAACGAAATTCATGACGCTCCCCATCCGGGAATGCTGATCTTTGGAAATGACCATCTCGTGGAATACAACAACATTTATGACGTCTGCAAAACCTTCTCGGATCTCGGTGCCATCTATATGAATCTGGGCGAGTCGCCTCAGGAACGGGGATCGGTAATCCGCAGGAATTATTTCCACAATATCGGGGAAGGCAAAGCAGGGGTTCAAGGGGTATATCCGGATAACTTTACTATGGGCATTACCATTGAAGAGAACATATTTAACGGCATGGGTAACGATGCCATTCTAAATAACGGCGGTGCCCATATCAAAACCCGGAACAATCTTTTTATTGATGCAAAGGTACCGTATGAATATTCGGACATGTATCTAGGCGATCAACCGGACCAGCAAATATCCAAAAACTATATGCCCAAATGGAAGGCGTTGTTTGAAAAGAACAACCATTTCGAAGGCACGCCGCATATGGAGAAATATCCGGAACTGGCTGATTTCTTCACGGAGAACCGGTATTATCCGGATACCAACACGTTTCAGAACAATGTGATCTATAACCCGACGAGGAAATTAAGCGGCACGAATAATCAGGGAGCAAATGACAAACGAAACCTGCTCCAGTATGCGAACAACTGGATTACGGATCATGATCCCGGCTTCGTTAATTTGGCGAACGGGGATTTGAATTTGAAGCCGGATGCGGAAGTGTTCCAAAAGATTCCTGGTTTCCCGGCCATCCCTTTCAGCGAGATGGGAGTCCAGGGAAAAGCCGGTCCATACCTTGCTCCGGATCACATTGCTGTGGATCGAATCCAATTGTATAACGAAAGCGTAACCATCGGGATTGGGAAGTCATTCGCTCTGTATTCCGCAGTCATTCCCTGGAACGCAACGAACCCCGCTATTCAGTACGCGTCGAGCGACCCTTCGATTGTTAAGGTGGATCAAGGCGGCAAGCTGAAGGGTGTTAGCATAGGGAATGCCACGATTACAGCCGTTTCTGCTGACAACCCGACCTTAAAGGATGAGGTTCAGGTTACTGTTGAAGTTGGGGATGGCATTATCGATTATACCGATTTCGAAAACGGCAGGAACAGCTGGCCGACAGATCCGAATCGAAGCATTGTCGAGGTGGAAGGCGGCAACCATATGTATAAGCTTGTTAAAGGAGCAACAACGCTAAACGAGAATGAATTCAACCATTACGAGCTGACATTTAAGATGAAGACGCCGAAAGTTATCGCAGATGATGCCACATTCTATGTGTTTGACCGGCTGAACTCTGGCGGAAGCGGCGGCAGGATTGGTTACCGGAAGTATGCAAACGGAACATCTGCCTGGCTTTTGTACAATGCGGCCTGGGTTGCAGTGAAGCAGAATACGCTGGCTGCACCTGATCTGCAGCCGGATACGGTCTATCACATGAAAGTTATCGTTAAGGGTCCGGAGATTAGTGTTTACGTGGATAACAAATTGAAGCTGAAGGCAAGTGATTCGACATTCAATGCGTCCGGCCAGGTTGGCTTTTATGCCGGGGGTTTCAGTGAGCTCCTGTTTGATGACATCAAATTCACGGTTCCAAGCAGGGAAGTATCCGGTTTGCTGCTGGGTGAGAGCCATGTCAACATGGTCAAGGGGGAACAAAAGCAGCTGCAAGTTCAATTTGATCCGCTTGATGCCGAGAATAAGGAGGTTATCTTTCATACCTCTCAACCGGGAATTGCCGCTGTGGATGAACATGGATTGGTAACCGCCTTGGCGGAAGGCGAGGCTGAAATCACCGTAACATCAGCTGCCAACCCGGAAGCATCAGCATCCGTGCGCATTCAGGTATCGAATGTGATGCACTTTACGGATTTTGATTCGGGAGCGAACGGATGGCCGGTAGACCCGAACCGCAGTATCGTAACTGTGGATGGCAATAAAAAGTATAAAATTCTCAAAGGTGCCTCGGCCCTTCATCCGAAGACATTTACCGACTATGACCTTACCTTCACGCTGAAGACGCCGGCGGTCATGCCGGATACGGGAACTCTATATGTGTATGATCGTTCCGTCTCCAGCACATCCGGGAAAATTGCATACAAGAAGCTGGCGGACGGCACTTCGCAATGGATTCTTTATAATGGAGCATGGACAGCTCTGAAAACGACGAATCTGCCTGATGAGGACCTGAAGCCTGATACGGAGTATACCATCCGCATCCGGGTCGAAGGTGCCGACATCCACGTGTACGTAAACGGGGAACTCAGGCTTGAAGGTTCGGATACCAAGCACAATCCTTCTGGAACGGTAGGTTTCTACGTAGGCGGGTTCAGCGAGATGTGGTTCGATGACATCCAATTTTCCCTGATCGATACGGATCGAACTGCTCCTGAGACCACGGCCGTGATGAGTCCGGCAGAACCGGACGGCATGAGTGGATGGTATACACAGCCTGTAACCCTTGCCTTGCACTCTTCTGAAGGCTCTTCTGAATCCGCATCGACAGAATATAGTCTGGATGGAGGGGATACCTGGCTGGACTATCAGGACTCCCTGACCTTCAGTCAGGATGGCCGTTATTCCATTCTATACCGTTCACTGGATTCATCCGGAAACGCGGAGGAAGCGAAATCGCTGGAGTTTAATCTGGATGCCTCGGCACCCATGATTTCGGTGGCAGAGCCGCTAGCTAGAGATTATACAAGCGCAGAGTCCCTGAATCTGTCATGGACAGCTGTCGATGAGGTGTCCGGGGTTAATGAATTGAAGAGTACAGCAAGGCTCGATGATCATCAGATCGAGCAGGGAGCGGCGGTGCTTCTCTATACGCTGCCCCTGGGAGCTCACACCTTCACAGTAACCGCCACGGACGAAGCGGGGAATGAACAGGAAGCGGTTGTGACGTTCTCCACTTATGCAGACATCAGCTCACTGAAAGCGCTGGTAACCCTCTTTCGGGAGAAGTCCTGGATTGATAATGGCGGGATCGCTAACAGCCTGCTCAAGAAGCTGGATAATGGGAATACGGAAGCGTTCCTCCATGAGGTTCAAGCCCAGAGCGGCAAACATATTACGGAGGAAGCAGCAGTCTACCTGCTTCGGGATGGGCAGGCTGTAACAACAGAATAGACCACAGAAAAAAAGCCTTTCCGATCATATTCGGAAAGGCTTCTTTTCTTATAGCTATATAGGTTGAACTAGACATTTACACGATAACGGAGAGGGCAGAAAGAATCTGGAGAAGCGAAGCGGTCGCATTTATCACCGGATTTTCCCTTTGAAAAGAGGGGATCAAAAAAATCTGGGGATAACAGTGATCGGAAGATGGTTCTGACCACGTAGTGACTCCGTGTAAAAATCATCAGTTCAACTTATATAACGTTGAAATTGCAGCTCGGGATAGATCCAGGCATAAGCATGATAAAGGCCGCTGTTGATATTAATATTGCCTGTGATCGGACGGTAAGGGGCGACAAAACGTTCAAAGTCCGGATTCTTGTAGATGTTCGCCATCGCCTCGACCAGATCAAGGGGCCATGTGCTGCCAGATAGCTGTGCCGGGAAGATCGGATTATCGTCATATGGCCATTCCTTCAGATGCCCGTTGACATAATGGAAGAATTGTTTGACGGCATACTGGAGGCTTTTTCCGCCCGGTGAGACCCAGCGGAACAAATCCTCTCCCGTCGTGTCCAGGACGAGCTTGGCGGCGGCCGTTACCGGAGCGAGAGCGAAATAATGATACCACAGGGAATGCTTGCCTCTGGACGCTTCTTCCGGAATGAATCCTTCGATGGAGAGGGAGTGGTCGAGATGTTCTTTGAGAGCGGTCACCTCTTCTGCCAAACGAAGCTTATCCTCCATAAAACGATACAGCGCTAGCTGGGCATACAGACTCCAGCTCCACCAGTTGTTGCGGAGGGGGATTCGATCCCACTCCGGCAGACATACCTGGGTCATCCATTGGGTGAACATTTCTCGCTCCTTTTTGCTCCAGTCCACGTATTCTTTGATTTCATTCGCCGCAAGTATGAGTCCAACGCCCAGATAGGCGGATACCAATGGTCCGTCCGCACCTGTAATCTCCCGATTAACCACTGCCCAGCCCATGATGATTTCCTTCGCTTTGTCTGCATAAGCAGCTGTTCCTGTCAGCCGGTAGGCCAGTGCCGTCGTATAGGCCGTCTGGGCGTCCTTTTCCATCCGCCGCTTCGCGAGCGTGTGCCCCTCAGTATCCTGGTAAAAGCCAGGAATCCCCCAAGTGGCAATCGCATGGCTGTTCGCAGATAGACTCTCGTTTGCTTGATCAAGAAGAACTTCAAGTGCAGTCGGATGTTTCATATGCATGCAGCCCACCTCTTCTGAAATGGAATGATTCATTAATATCCTTGTCGTAGTAACCGATACGGAAAAGTAAACTTACTTGGGCTCCACATCATCCAGGGTCAGACGATATTGAAGATACCTCATATATGAACCGCCCGCGTTCCTAAATACCATACCGAACTGGATGTTCTCCCCGGATCCTTGCACGATGGCGATCAGACGATTAATACCGGCACGCAGCTCGATATGTCTCTCCGGTTCGGGAACGTGACTCCCGTTTAGATAAATCTCATATTCGGAGTTCGTGTTGACTTGAAGCTTACCTCGAAGGATACCATCGACCGGATTGCATGAAGGGTCCAAACCATGAATGAAACAGCTCAGGAACCAACGCTCATCCCCAGGATCTTGGATAAGAAAGGCACCGTCCGAAGAGCTTCGCTCTTTCTTAAGCATCCAGCCGTAGAGCCCCTCGCCCAGATTGTTCAGCGAGAATTCCGGATCCGTATAATAGGCCTTCATTTCCTCGTAATTGATCCACGGCTTGCAAGGCAGTGCCATGACCTTTTCAATGGACCAGTGCGCGTCTGTTTTGGAGCTGTGAAGAAGACCGTCGTCTATGGCGGCCCCCAGATTGGCCAAAAGTCGGCTGTATAAGCGTATGGATTTGGCGGAATCCGGTTCAAGGAGCAGTTGAGATAAAATGATACATCCTTGTTCCTGTTCCACTTGCAGTACGAAACTCCCGGCAGGACGTTGATGATCCCGGTTCAGCTCCACCAATGCCAGCCTGCTGTATTCCGACGTATGCCCATGCACAAAATAATCCTTCCATGCTGTCCCTTCTACGCTTGCACATAGTACCGCTGCATCGGTCGTATCCAGACTGTAAGAGGCCAAGGGACGATTAACGACTTCTCTGGGCGAGAGAAAAACCTTGTCGAAGCCGAACAGGTCAACCGGACTTAATCCTTGGACCACAGGCCTATCGTAATTCGCCTGCAAGTGGTACGTTTCATGCTTCAGGATCGAGACAGGGCGCTTCAATAGAGCAGACAGGGCGGCTTCATGACCTGGAGCAGCGGGAAGGATGACGAGTTGACCGCCATGCCGAACATATTCATTCAAAACGGCTATGGAATTCGAATCTAACAGGAGGTTTGGCTCCACGACAACAAGTTGATATGTCGCAAGAAGGCAGCTCGTGATATTCTCGAGCACGTCGAAGGAAAGGCCAAGGGACCGCAGGAAATGCTCTGCTGTTCCTCCCGAATCAACCCATGCACCCGTTCGAATCGATATCGTTTCGACGTTTCCTGCATAAGCGAGCATGTTGCGCAGCAAGCAGCAGGCCGCAGGGACGCTGTCGAAATGCTCCATGAGCTGCAGTTGATTAGCGATGAAGAGGCCGCTGCCGTCCCGGTATTCCAGAAGAGGTGACCACAGATCCCCGCCATCTCCAAAATCCCCTGCGCTGCATTCCAAGATCATATTGAAGTTGCCCTTGATCGGTTTCTCGAAAGCGGCGTGGATGATAGGAGGGGGGCCATCCTCACGGATCCTTTCGTCCCAATACATCAAATCATCATCGTCCAAGCCTTGAAGGATGGGATGGGTATAGCTGCCCGCGTGGGCGCGGATGAAATCCTGCCGCGAAATTGTCAAATGACCCAGAGACAGATGGAGCTGCTCCAACAGCAGAAGACGCCCGCCCCTTCGTACATAATTTTGGAGCGCCATCTCCAGTTGACCGTCCTCATCCTCCAGCCCGCTGCCTGCAACGACGAGGTGATTAGGTGAAAGCTCGCCAAGCTGTTCAAGCCGGATTCGTCTGCATTCCGGGACAAGGACGTTTATCCGATTGAAGTCTTCGTCCCGACCTATGAAGGCCACAGGTCGGCCTATCGAGATATGGCTGGTTTTATAATGTGAGGGATACAGTTTGTACTGCAAATTCAGCTCATGAACGAGCTTGTCATCGTGAAACATTACGGCATGCACGTGTATAGCGGTTACATCCTTAACAGGCTCAGGCTTCCAGGTTACGGTCACGATCTCATGATCCGCCGGTTCTTGGTCGAATAGGAAGAGCTCCTGGTGAAGGAGTCTGTCCTCCTGGCGTACTTCGAATTCAATCCGAGTCTTACTTGAATGGAACGTATCGTTATAGACATCGAAGCTTCTGGAAATCGGCTCATCATCGAAAAAGGAACGATTGTATTCTGCCGGTATCATGGTAACGGGCTTGAAAGAGGCTTCCATGATCGGGAAGGACGGGTTCTTCATATAAAGCGGATATTCCTTCGGAAGAAGACCGTTATTCAGCGTTAGCGCGTATTTCGGAATGACTTTTGGTTTCGGCCCCGGCGTATCTGGAACGGATGGAGGAAGCACAATATCGCGTTCCGGCATGGCCCGCATGAAATAATGGGCGAAGTTGAAAGTGGAGATTCCCGAAACGCCTTGCCGCCTCGCATACTCCACGAACAGCCGCTCCTTCTCGGCAAGACCTTGGATACATTCATCCGTGTTTCGATACGCAGCCAAGCCTACGTACATGCTGCTGTTCTGGGGGCAGACATACCACCAGCCGCCATGCTCGCCGAACACGAGAGGCTTCTTCCGATCCCACGCGTCGATGGTGCCGTCTATGTTATAGTGCCTGCTCTCCACCTCCGTGAGTTCTTTGGGGAGGAGACGGTTATCGCCTTCTGCAATGATCGGGCGGGTAGGATCTAACTCGCGAATGAGGTCCATCATGGAAGGCATATGCTGCTTGAATATATCGCGGCCGTCCACCCAGCGCATCTCGTTCTGCAAGCTCCACAGGATAATGGATGGATGATTGCGGTCCCGCTCTACCAGTCTGCGGACATGGGCTGTGCAGTTCGCGATATAAGCGGGATGATCCGCAGGCATGGATTTGCTCGAACCGTAGATGGCCGTTTCATCCACAATCAGCATGCCCATCTCATCGGCGATATCCAGATAATAGGTCGGATGAGGCGCGGCATGCAGACGAACACAGTTAACTCCTGCCTCCTTGCACATGCCATACCAGTTGCGTACGTACTCCTGCGTTTGTTGGATGGCACCCTGGAAATGCCAGGAGTCACCGCGCAAGTTCATGGGCGTACCGTTAAGGATAAACTGCGGACCCTCGGTCCAGATCTCACGGAAGCCGAATGGCTGTTCCACCCGGTCGATAACCCGCTCACCGTCCAGAAGCAAAAGCTCCAAGCTGTACAAGAAAGGCTGCTCCGGATTCCAGTACTTGGCGTCCTCCCAATCCAGTCGGAACGTGAGCCGGCTTGAATCCCCTTGGCCGCTCACGGCTAACACATCAGCTTCAGCCTGAAGAATGGGGGAGGACGCCGAATCACCGTTTTCGCGCACATGAAGAATAGCCTTGTGGGATGTCTTCAAGGAGGAAGCCAAGGGATGGATTACCGCAGCATCTACGTCCAGCCGATTCTCCCGTACCGACGTTCGGATTGTTACATCCGCAAGCGAAATCTCGGGCCGACTTTCCAGATATACGTCCTGCCATATCCCTCTGGCAATCGAACCGAACCACGAGCCTGCAAGGCCCGTGATTTTTTGTTGACCAGAAGGAATCTCGACCTTGTCAAAACTGCCGCAGACTACATGAAGTTCGTGCTCCGTATCCTTTCTGACCAGTTCGGTAATTTCCACAAAAAGAGGCAGGTAACCATCCTCCCACATGGCTACGAGATGATGGTCAAGATACACGGCAGCCTTTTGCATGATCCCGTCCATACGGAGGAAGATCCGTGTCCCTGGTTCATACATGGCCGAAGGCACCCGGAATGACCGGTGAAGAACTCCCGCTTCGGCGTGCGCCCACTCCTTCGGATATCGAAATACATCATAAGGCGCATATTCGTATTCAGGAATGATCCCGAAGTTCTTTCCCGGAGGCCTTTCGTAGGAGCTTCTCCAGCTGGAGGGAACTTGAACCTTCTGCTCTTCGTAAACCAGCTCTGCAGGAAGGCCGAAGCCAGTGTCCCGCTTGTACAAGGGCATAAAATTCCATTCACCGTTTAAGCAGTATTCAGTTCGCATGATAAGAATGCTCCTTTCGTTTGACATTCGTTATGCCCGGATCACGAGCGGAATTTCCAGCCAGATCCGGGAGCTCCCATCGGACGAATCCCAGGGTATAAAGTGGGGCTCCATCGTTCCCGCCCAGTCGGATGGCGTATGGGATGTGGAGAGCTTGCCTGAATAGGACGGCTTCTCGATGGTTGCCGGATCTTCCGAGTAGAAGAACATCAGATTTTCATGCAGGGCAATCATCCCGTACTTATCGCCATCCCCCGGCTTCTCCTCCTGGTATTGGTAATGGTAAAAGACATAACTGGCGACTTGATCCGGCTTGAGATGGGCGATTCTGGCATAAGGCCGGGCTGGAGCGTTTTTTCTTAACCACTGCTTCTCGCTGACCGGCTTGTGATAGTGGAAAATATCGATCATCGGTACCCACCTTCTAGCACTGCTCGTTCCGGGCCAGGTTTCCAAAGCGTCTTCGCAGTGAGCGAACAGTTCGTGAGGATCAACCGACTGAGCCGGGCTTTCATAATAAAGAAACAGCTGTGTTCCGAAATGGAATAGACTAAGTTGACGGGCCTTGAGTTCCTTCATGCGGGTTTGAAGTACGGGTAAAGCTTCGCGGAACACTTGCTTCAGGTTCATATTCTCGCAGCACTGCGCACGGAAATGATAGCGGTACATAAGCCACCTCAGTTTCATGTCTTTTATCCCCATGTTACTGTAATTTACTTCAGGATTCCTTGACGATAGTGACCTTCTTTAGCATAATAGCGACATGAATAGAAAAAGCCATTATCTGGACCTGGGGCTGGAACCGGATTTTATTTTTCGCATCGAGAAATGCCCTCTAACTCATGATTTTGATGTCCACCAGCATGACTATTCCGAGCTCGTTGTCATTCTTGGAGGTACCGCAACTCACATTATCGAAGGAAGGGAGTATCCGATCTCTGCCGGGCAGGTGTTCTTCATCCATGGCAATGTGTCCCACGGCTATAAAGACGTGGATCATATCGAGTACGTCAACGTCATGTTTCATCCTGACCAGATGACTCAGCTGCAGGAGCTGAAGCTGATGGCTGGCTTCCAGGCATTATTTTATTTCGAGCCGTTCTACCGGAAGGAAATGAACTTCAAAGGAATGCTTACCCTGAATGATGAACAGCTGCGGCAGGTCACCGGTCTGCTTGATGTCATTCTGAGTGAGCATGATCAGCGGCCAGAAGGTTACCGAATGCTGATCCGCTCCTATTTTACGGCACTCATGGGTGTGCTCTCCCGTTATTATGTGGCGAACAACGGGTGGCCTCAGAACAAAGCGCTGCGAATCGCCGAGTCCATTACGTACTTGGAGGAACACTTTCAGGAGCCTCTCAATCTGGATATGCTCGCGGAAAAGGCTTATTTGTCTAAAAGGCAGTTTCTTCGCGAATTCGCAAGGAACTTCCAAACGACGCCCATGGACTATGTGATCCGGCGGAGGCTGGACTATTCCTGTACGCTGCTGCGTAATCCTAACCTGTCTATTTTGCAAGTGGCTCAGGAGAGCGGCTTCCGGGATCAGAATTATTACGCCCGCCAGTTCAAGAAGATTTACCTGTGTACGCCTACGGAATATCGGGAGAAATACGTCTAAACGTTTTGATAAGAAAACAATAGGAACTCATAAGAAAACAGCAGGAACGATTACGTTCCTGCTGTTTTTGTCATGTGCGGCCCAAGCGGGTGCTTCGATATTGACCGGGTGTCATTCCCAGCTTTTTTCGGAATAAGCGAATAAAATAATTGGCATTCTCGATCCCGATCAACACACCGATCTCGGATACGGGAAGGCTCGTATTTTCCAAAAGAGATTTAGCTTTACTCATCTGCAGCTCGTGCAGGTATTGAAGTGGACTCAGTCCCGTGTATTTCTTCAGGCAGCGGGAGAGATAGTCCACATGGAAATGAAGCGTTTCTTCCATATGCTTCGCATCAAAGGGACGGGTAATATGCTCTTCGAGATAGTTTATCGTTTGATCGCACAGTATTCTCGAACGTGGAGCATACTGCAGGCGCATAGCCGACTGCAGTTCGGTCAACAAGCCAGCGAGCTGACCCTGCAGCGGCAAGGAGGTTGCGGGCGACAAGCTTTGGTGAAGCTCCATCATTCGCTGCAGGAAGGGAAGAATGCTTGAGGTGTGCAGGCTTGTGAATTTGGGAATATACATGACCTGCCGGTGCGGAGTGACATCCAGGTTGGAGCCTTTCGTGAAGGGAGTCGACCATGGAATTTGTCCGCTGTCCATCGTTCGGACAGGCTCAGGGTGGGCCAAGTGGAGCCAGTATATTTCGGTTTCTTCCTCGCAAGGGCGATGCCCGACATGCAGACGGTTCGGCTCAAGCGCAAGCAAGGAGCCTGCTGTGATTTCGAATGGCATATCATCTTCGGTCATGTACAAGGTACCTTTCATCACAAACAGCATGTCATACAAGTTAAACGAACGGCTCAGGTGCTGCTGCCCCGGGTTCCAGATGGAGTGACCGATCGTTACTAATTGCGGAAGTGGGGGGATGGTTAGCTCAAGACAATTCATAAGGCCAGCCCTTTCCATTACTTCTTGGTGCACCTATTGTATCATGGACTGAACTGCGAATGGTCGAAATTGTGCTATAAAAAGTCGTCTTTACACCTATTCGTTCAATGCTGGAAAGAATATATTAGGGGTATATGAACGAGAAAGGAAGCGAAATCATGCGATTCCGTCAAGTCCATCTGGATTTTCACACCTCGGAAGCCATTGTCCCCATTGGGGACCGCTTTGACAAAAGGCAGTTTCAGGACATGTTGAAGCTTGGGCATGTCGACTCAATTACAGTGTTCTCCAAGTGCCATCATGGCTGGGCGTATCATCCTTCGGAGGCTAATGAGATTCATCCGGGGTTAAGCTTCGATTTGCTTGCCGCACAGATTGAGGCAGCCCATGAAATCAACGTAAAAACACCAGTGTACCTTTCGGCCGGTTTGGATGAAAAGCTAGCCCGGCGTCACCCCGAGTGGCTGATCCGCGACATGAATGATCGAACGAATTGGGCCGAAGGCTTCATGCAGCCAGGCTATCATCAATTTTGCATGAACTCTCCTTATCTCGATATCCTGATCGAACAGATTAGGGAAGTGTTGCTCCGATATGATGCAGACGGATTGTTTCTCGATATTGTGGGTATACGCAAATGTTACTGTCATAACTGTGTGGATACCATACGGCGTAAAGGGAATGACCCTCGCAACGAGGAAGCGATGAAGAGGCTATGGGAGAGCACATATGCCAATTACACAGCCAGGGTGAAGGAAACGGTGGAATCGATCAAACCAGGTCTGCCCATTTTTCATAACGGCGGACACATCAAACGAGGTCGTCGCGACTTGGCTGCAATGAATACCCATTTGGAACTGGAGTCGCTGCCTACCGGCGGATGGGGGTATGACCATTTCCCTCTTTCGGCCAGGTACGTACAGACTCTCGGATTCGAATTTCTTGGCATGACCGGGAAATTTCATACGGCGTGGGGAGAATTCGGCGGATATAAACATCCAAACGCACTTCGCTATGAAACCGCTCTCAGTCTTGCGAATGGTGCAAAGTGTTCGATTGGGGATCAGCTTCAGCCTGATGGCCGCATGGATCCGGCAACCTATGAATTGATTGGTACGGCCTACCGTGAAGTCGAAAGAAAGGAAGCTTGGTGCGTGAATGCCGCGAACGTTGCGGATGTAGCGTTGTTGTCCTTGGAAGCAACGGGCGTGCACCCTAAAGCCCAAGAAGATGCAAGTCGGAACGATTCGGATGCAGGGGCTGTACGCATGCTGCTGGAGGGCAATATCCTATTTGATGTGATTGATACGGAACAAGATTTTGCGAATTATCAGGTGCTGATTTTACCGGATTATGTGGCGGTGAATGACGAGCTGAAGGATAAGCTGGATTTGTTTTTACAGCAGGGAGGTAAGGTCCTCGCCACAGGCTGGTCAGGTCTGAACCAAGATGGTACGTCCTTCGCCATTGATTTTGGAGTGACATATGTGGGAGTGAATCCATACTGTCCGGACTTTTTCCAGCCGTTGTTCAAGCCTGCGAGCCTGGGGGAAGCTTCGTTTGTCATGTATACGAAAGGCCAGAAGCTCGAACTTGCCGGCGGAACGGAGCTTGGAAGCAGGAAAGACCCGTATTTCAACCGCGATGTCTTTACCTTCTGTTCGCACCAGCACACGCCAAGCAGCGATGTCTATGGCGGACCGGGCATGGTAGAGAGCGGCAGCGGCATCTATCTGGCCTGGAACGTGTTCGAGGATTATGCGAACCAAGGAAGTCTGATCCTGAAGGAGACGATCCTGTATGCGCTGAACCGCCTCATGCCTAATAAAACGCTGAACACCGATCTACCTGCCCAGGGGGTGACCACCCTGCAGAAGCAAAAGCAAGAGAAAAGGCTGGTTCATCATCTGCTGTATGCGTCCCCTGTTCGCCGTGGCAAACAGATCGAAGTGATTGAGGATATCATCCCCCTATATGATGTTGAGGTGTCCATCCGGACTCCCCATCAAGTGAAGGATGTGTATTTGGCACCGCAAGTGCAGTCCATTCCCTTTAAGTGGGAGAAGGGTTCGGTTAGCTACACCGTTCCGAAGCTGGAATGCCATCAGATGGTAGTTATCGATTACGAGTGATATTGAGACAGGAAGGAAGCAAAGCGATGGACTTCAAACCACTATCCCTATTTATCGACCGCTTGACGGATTGGCGTATTCCATGGGCGGAGGTTTTGGTTTTGCACCGCAATCAAGAGGTCTTCCGCTACCGCAGCGGTTATGCTGACTTGGAACAACGTATTCCCATCCACGACAGGCACATCATTCGGCTGTATTCACTGACCAAAATTCTGACCTGCACGGCAGCCCTTCAGCTGGTAGAAAAGGGAGCACTCCTGTTAAATGATCCATTGTCGGACTATCTTCCGGAATATGGCGAGATGGCCGTGAAGGTGACCTTGCCGAGCGGTGAAACGGTATTGGAGAAAGCCCAGAGAGCGATCCGGGTACGGGATCTCTTTACCATGTCGGCCGGGCTCTCTTATGATATCCGTTCCCCTTCAATCCTGGAAGTCGTAAGACGCACAAGCGGAAGAGCACCAACCCGCGAAGTAGCGGCGGCCATCGCCGAAGAACCGCTGTTGTTCGAACCGGGGGCGAGGTGGAGCTACAGTTTAAGCCATGATGTTCTTGCCGCTGTGGTCGAAGTTGTCGATGGAAGACGGTTCGGCGCCTATGTTCGGGATGAAATTACCGGCCCACTCGGGATGTGTGATACTGGCTTCGATGTATCGGAAGAGAAACGGAGCCGTTTGGCTCCACAGTATGAATATAACGAGTCTTTGGGTAAACCTATTCCCATGGAAGGGAACGATTATCGGATCGGTACGGAATATGAGAGCGGCGGTGCCGGGTTGTTCTCCACGGTGGATGACTACGCCGTCTTTCTGAATGCACTTACCCATCAAGGAACAAGCCCCAAAGGCGTTCGAATCCTCGCAGCCGACACGGTGAATCTCATGAGAACAGATCATCTGACGGAGGCCACTCGCAGTCATTTCACGTGGTCGCAGCTTGCGGGGTATGGTTACGGGCTCGGTGTTCGCACCCATCGTTCCAAACAGATCAGCGGGTCGCTCAGTCCGCTTGGTGAATTTGGCTGGAGCGGCGCAGCCGGTGCTCTGGCGATCATGGACCCGTCTTCTCAGCTGACCGTCATGTATGCGCAGCATATGTTGAACAATCAAGAGCCCTATGTGCATCCACGTTTGAGAAATCTCGTATACGCTTGCTTGAACCATCGTTAGGAGGAATTGGCATGAGAATTCGATATGATCGCTTTCCGGGTGGCGTGCATAAGGCCATCACTCTGAGTTTCGATGATGGACAGATTCATGACAGGAGACTGGTCGAGAAGTTTAATGAATATGGTCTCAAAGGCACGTTTCACCTAAACAGCGGTACGCTCGGAAAGGAAGGATTTCTTACAAGGGAGGAGATACGCCCTCTGTTCACAGGGCATGAAGTATCTGCCCATACCGTCAGCCATCCTTTTCTCGAACAGTCGCCAGTGGAACAAATGGTTCAGGAAATCACGGAGGATCGAAAGGGATTGGAGGCTCTGGTTGGTTATCCTGTGCGTGGGATGAGCTATCCTTTTGGTACATATAACGACCAGCTTGTCTCGCTGCTGCCTTCACTCGGGATAGAGTATGCCCGGACAGCAGCAAACGAGTTCGGGTTCAATATGCCTTCAGACTTCCTGAGATGGCATCCGACCTGCCATTATCGGCAAATGGTGGAGTATGCGCAGCAGTTACTTGCTTTAAAGCAGAGGCATACCAAGATGGCTTTGCTGTATGTTTGGGGGCACAGCTATGAGTTTGAGAACGACAACAACTGGGAGCTGATCGATCGGTTTGGAGAACTCGTTGCCGGAAACGAAAACATCTGGTTTGCTACGAATGCTGAAATTGTTTCGTATATGCATGCATTGCGGCAGCTCCGATTCTCGGCAGATTACCGGATCGTCCATAATCCATCTGCACAAAGTGTATGGGTAAGCGTGGAAACGGACGTCGTAGAGCTTGCGGCAGGCGAATTGACCGAGCTCGGTTGATGATCCCTTGTTTGCTGTCATTCTCTGGATCATTTCTCCTAATAGATGAAGAGAGGACTGAAGTGCGATGTCTACCGAGGGAATGCAAACAACGGAATTACAAGGAAAACAACGTTATATACAAGCCATTGAGGACATTCTATCGAAAACGCTAAACAATATGGATAAGTTCGGGACCCGGTTTCCCCATGTTAGTCTGAATGGAACTTATATGTTGAATGATAACGATGACTGGACAGATGGCTTCTGGCCGGGGATATTGTGGTTGTGCTATGAATATTCAAACGATGAACGCTACCGGAAGGCAGCAGAAGGGGCAGTGGCTCGTTTTCGTCAGCGGCTTGAGCAGCATGTCTCTCTGGATCATCATGATATCGGATTTCTGTACAGCTTATCGGCCAAAGCCCAGTGGATCATCACTGGCGATGAAGGCGCTCGGGAGCTGGCACTTGCTGCAGCTGATGTATTAATGAAACGTTGGCGGACTACGAGTGATGGCAGCGGTTATATTCAAGCGTGGGGAGCACCAGATAACGAGCAAGAAGCGGGGAGGATTATTATCGATTGCCTGCTTAATCTGCCGTTATTGTACTGGGCAAGTGAACAGACGGGTGATCCAGCGTATGGTGAAATAGCACAGATCCAAGCAGAGAAAACACGGCGTTATATCGTAAGAGGTGATGATAGTTCGTATCATACGTTTTTCTTGGATGCGAAGACGGGTGTTCCCATCGGCGGCGCGACACATCAAGGTTACAACAATGGTTCGACCTGGACGCGAGGGCAAGCTTGGGGAGTATATGGGTTCGCACTATCCTATCGTTATACTGGAAATAAGGCGTTTCTGGAGACTTCCAAGCGTATGGCCCGCTACTTCCTTGAGCATTTGCCCGAGGACAGTGTTGCTTATTGGGACTTCAATGCTCCTGTAGCTGCGGATACTTACCGGGACAGTTCAGCCTCAGCGATCGTCGCTGCGGGACTGGCGGAGCTCATCTCCCATTTGGCTGTTGGTGATCCAGATCGTCTATATTTCGAGCAGATGCTGGCAACAAGCATGGAATCGCTAATTAACAACTATGCCACGATCGGTGACGATGAAGCGGAAGGCTTTCTTAAGCATGGCTCATACCATGTCCATGGCGGCTTATCCCCTGATGATCATATGATCTGGGGCGATTATTTCTACCTGGAAGCGTTAATCCGTCTTGCGCATGGTATTCCTGGTTATTGGTATGAGCGCAGCGGGAAATAACACTGTAATACCATAGCAAGCGTTATATAAGGCGTTGGAGATATGGATAAGAGACTTGGAAAAAACAACGTACTGACGCTTCGGGATAATGATCCTCCGTCAAACATGGTTCTATGATATGAGCCGTGGCAGAGGACATTGTCCCGTACTCTTTTATAGAGATCATAATGCCTAAGGAGTGGTAGAATTGGTTACAGCAGATATTGTCAGTCCAATCTTGTCCTATTTCTGCACAGATCAAAGAATCATTCGATCAGGCCATGGAATCATATAAAAACAACATCCCTTCAGAAAACCGAAAACCAATCAGCGATAATTACTGTCATACTAAATGAAAGATTTAAGAGATACATATTACTAAAAATGTATTAGTCAACTCAACGATCGTGATGAAATTGGGGCGTCGTGGATACTGAAACGTTATATGACATACTGGAAACCATTTATTTAAGCGGGTGAAACCATGCAGAAAGTGGATTTAACCAAAACTCTTGAAGAGTTAGAAGGCGAAAAGTGGAACGAACCGAATTTTGCTTCTCGGTTGGTTCTCCAAGGATATGAATTAAGAAAGAAACCTCTCTGTGAATGGAATAATGAAGATTTAAGGCTTTTGATCGGGCAACAAATGAGTCTGGATTTTCTTTTACCTTTAGCCTTAGAGAAATTAATGGAGAACCCATTGAGTTCAGGGGATCTGTATATGGGAGATTTATTTTGTTCGGTACTTAAGGTAGGACAAAGATATTGGGAAGAACATAGAGAACTGAAGAACGAATTAGATGAAGTGATCCGAACATATGAAGAGGCGAAGCGGTTCGCCAAAAAGCTTTCTGAAAGAAAGCTGCATCGGAAGCATAGGTTTATCACCGGATTTTCCGCTTAGAAGAGGGGATACCCTAAATGCGAAAAACACAGTATCTATTTAAATTGTCATCGATGTATACTTTGCAATAAACGAAAGCTGAATTAAGGCTGCGGCTCCTGCAGACATTATTGATTTTTTATAAAGAACCCAAGTAGGGGGAATCAAAGATGCCTTATATGAAACCTGTAATTCGAGAACCTTATTATGATAAGCCTGTATGGATTGAGAATGAAGTGGCTCGGAAGGAGTTTGCTTTCTTATCCTCGAATAGCAGTGAAAGTGAAGTTGAATTGTTTTTATTGCATTTATTTGGATACAACAGTATTGATGCATCGATGTCTTTTGAAGAATCCTTTAAAGAGCTTTTGGAGGAAGATGAAGTTGCTATTTTAGGCGGGATTACATTTATACAGGATAGAGAAACGTTTATTATGCCTAGCTGTTGTTGCGGACTTGAAGAACTACAAACAATAATTAATTTAATTAAAGCAAAACAAAGTCCATGGCTAGGGCATGATCCTTCACCAGGAATTACATATTATGAAGATTATGTCTTAGTGTGGTCAGATGATCCAGCAACACAGAAGGAAGAATTATTTTGTATCAGGTTTACCTATAAAGAGCTGTTAGATGGTCTTGAGAAATGCAAAAATGACTTGCTGAAATTTATAAACGAACCCTTATATAAATGGATCATGGCAAGAGATGAAGAAATAGCGGATCGAATGAAGCAAAAAATGCTTCAATGGTTTTTGAAAGACGAATAGTAATGAACGGACTCAGGCAACCACCTCTGCAAGGCTGTTTAGTCTCTGACCCAATCACTGCACTCCTTAAGGCTTTCGGGTTCGTGAATACGGGGAACGTTATAGATAAATCGAAAAGTGAGGTACAAGGATGAGTTATAAATCTATTCTTATAGACCAATTAAACGCCTGTTATAACGATAAGAGTTGGTTCATTCCGCTCCATGACATTTTAAAAGATTTAAATGCTGCACAAGCTGCATGGGAAAATGAAAGTAAACAATCCATTTGGTCGATCGTGAATCATCTTATTTTTTGGAATGAGAAGTGGCTTGAGAGGTATAACGTCGGACAATTTGAATTAGAAAGTTCAATAAACAATGATGATACTTTTTACGTGAATCCGCATACAATAAATGATTTTGAGTGGAAAAAGACCTTAGAGCGACTTGAAACAGTCTTTAATGGTTGGAATAAAGCCCTTGAGGAAAGTGATGATCTCAAACTTATCAAAGAGATTCCTTCCTATTTCAATGCTCCTTGGTGGGGCGTGGTATCCAATTTAAGTATTCATAATGCGTATCACATTGGTCAAATCATGCTGCTTAAGAAACAGATGCATTGATTATTGAGTAGATCAAGAATAACTTGCTGAAATGGGAGGAATAGATCGTATGTATCAGAACGTTTACGAGTTAACTATGACATTCAAGAACCCTCAGTATAGATCCAAGCTTAGTGACTCAGTTGTTCAAAAGCAGATTCAGGCCGTAGTTACTCGATTGAATTCTTATTACAAGAATGCAACGAAGCAACAGGTTAGTCTTAGGAAGTACTTGGAAATTTCATTTGTGAACGGTGAAATATCTATCACACTTGAAACAGAAAATCCACTGCCTAATCCTGAACGAAAGGGACAGTGTATGCGGCAGTTCTCAAGGTTTTTGCTTGAGGATGGATTTGGTCAGTTTCTTACTGCTTATGACCCAAAGAAATTATTATCATCATAAATAATGGCTAGACGATATGTGTGGGAAGTGATGCAGCGATATGGAAATGAATTTTAAAGAAACGAAACTTTCAAACATTGTAAATTGTAGAGAGTACGAATAGAAAGTTCATTCATATATGCGAAATTTGCGGAAAACGTGAGATATGGACGCCTCATGAAGGATTTGAAAAGGGATGTGACTTCATCCAATGTTCAGGCGCATTGTTTAAATTTGCTTGAGCGAAGGATTTCCCATTCTTAAGCGTGAACCAGACCATCAGCGCGATCAGTTTCTATTGCAAACATGTACTTCATCACCCAACGCAAGTCCAGTAATTCATTCCAAGAAGCAGACGAAGCTTACACAAGTGTTGTCCGAAAAGGAAGTTGCACAATTACTCAAATCCGTAACCAACCCTAAACATAAGGCCATATTGTTTCTGACCTATTTTTCCGGGCTTCGTGTAAGTGAAGTTGTGCGTCTGCGTTGCAGCGATTTAGCGATATACGCATGTTAGACTGAAAATATTCAGCGTATTCAAAGTTAGCTGGACCGTCTGGATATGGGGGAGTGATCACTGTGCTAAATCCCCTCTTTCTCCATATTTTTCTTTGGAAATGTCACAACATGGGTTATCATAAACGTAGTTCAGATAATCGGCGAAATGTGTTGTATTTACGAAGTACATAAATTAGATGTTAGCTGAAAGAAGTTCTTAGTTTAGGAGGAGTCTATATGATATTAGAAAAAGTTATAAATAGAATTGTAATACAAAGTGAATATAAGGATTTGGTTGATAAGTATATAGAAAATATACTTACCGAATTTAAAGGTAAGATTCATAGCATATATATGTGTGGCTCGATTCCAAAAGGAACTGCTAAACCTTTTAAGTCAGATGCAGACTTTACTATTGTCTGTGTAAATCCCAAAGATATTGATTACGAAAGATTGACAAATATTAAAGACAGGCTTTTGAAAGAATATCCAGTATTAACTAAGATTGATACAACAATTTGTTCGATTGACGATGTATTAAGTAAACCGAATGAGTGGGGTTTTTGGGTTAAGATTATTTGTGTTTGCATGTATGGTGATGACATTGGTGAAAAAGTACCACCGATCATTATTTCTCCAGAGTTCATTCTAGACTTAAATACAGAGACCACGGAAGAAGTAGGTCGTGTACGTCGTTCACTTTCTACTGCTAGTGATCACACGATGAAAACTAGATATATTAAAGGGTATTCGAAAAGATTAATTCGTGCATTATACTCTTTGGTTTTAGTAGATACAGGTGTATGGCAAGATGACATTATTGAGATGAAGAATGCCATATTAAACTATTGCGAGATTGACTCCGGTTTAGTTGATTATCTGTATGCTTGTTACTTGGATAGTAATAATGTACTTGTTGAAGAGTTTCTGGGAATTGCAGATGAAATATATAGCTATTTTGAGAACGCGTTAAATGCCATGGCTGCTTCCAGAACTTCCCTTGACTAACACCATATTGACGTTCCGGGTCACTCTGAGAAGCGAGTGACCACATCCAGCCCCCTAAGCCCGTCGGGACGTCACTGCATAGGTGTTCGGCAAGCCTCACAACTATAAGTATGCCCATTAATTAGCAATCCCGAATTTGTAGTCGAATATGCCAATCTAAAGAAAGAGCTGGTTATTAAATATAGAGAAAATCGCCAGCCTTATACGAATGGGAAGACCGAATTTGTAAATAAAGTACTTAATGAATGTGGAAAGACATTATAGGTAGTTCAAGGGGGTGGATACATCATATAACAACATATTCACGCTGCGAGGCTGACTCCCCTTGGTCTGCCAAAGGTATTTCGAGGAAGTCGTAACAGGCAGACACTCCTATGAGGCTAAGTCTTCAACCCAGTTGCTGATGGTCCTTTAAAGCCTCTCGGGTTCGTGAATACAACAACGTTATGCGCCATTACCGGTAAATATAAAAGAAAATATTTAAGGGGATAATTTATGAAAGGAAAGATACTCTTATTATTTTTTATGACGATCGTGTTTTCATCTTGTCAAAATAGTAGTCAATCGACTACCTTAAACAGCGAAACTAAATCAATAATGAATTCTAAACTGCCTCCTGATGCAGTGAGTACAGGTAATGGAACAGAATCGAAAGAAATAACGGAAGGTCAATCAGATCCTGCTAACAATAAAATATTACCAATGAGCATTGGGAACCTTGATTTGAAAGGAGAATTTTATGATGAAATGCTTCGAAATCCTATAGATCAAGATTATGAAGTGGAATTAAATGAATTTCAAAATTCCAAAGAGATTATTACAACATTGGAATGGGGGGCGTTGGAAAGCAAATATACAGAGATCTGGGATAAAGAGTTGAATCAAATATATAAAAAGCTTCTTTCTAAGTTGGATAGAGAACCAAGAGAAGCATTAATTGAATCGCAGAAAGAATGGTTAAAGTATCACTTAAGGGAAACAAAATTTGTAGAGAAGACATTTATTGATAATGGTTACCTTGGATCACAAGGATCGGTAAGCCTAGGCACGGTTATACGGGAGAGAATTAGGGAAAGAACGATGCAATTATTTGAATATCGATATTTGCTAGATGGTAAAGTTGAGTTTTTATACCGAAGTCAAAAATAGATTTGGAATCTTGATCAAAGGTTTTGTAGGTGATACTTCGAAGACAAACGGCGCATGACACCATATTCACGCTTCAGGGCCATTCGGCCCTCGGTCCGGCCGATGAATTTCGGGGAAGTAGAGGTAGCTGAACACATTAGATTTCGTGGATGAGATCCATATAAACTCATATGAAAGCGTATACGAAATAGCGGCCATATCTGATCGAATGGAGGATCATTAAAGTATGAAGGACATGAACGGGTTAAATGTAGCGTTATTTTAAATAAAAGGAGTGTAGCTCATGCAAATCAGTCGAAGGTGTTACATCGTAAACAAAGTCATCGCTAGTGTACTGTCATTCATATTCGTCATTATGGCAATAACAGTACCTGCCTACGCTGAACAAGAACAGGTTGAGACTACACCATCCAGGATTCCTTTATCCGAGTTAGAGGAAACGATTGATGCTTATGTTGCCTCGTATGAGAAGTATACGGCTGCCGTTTCCGTTGTGGCGATCAAAGATGGTGAAACCATTGTGAATAAGGCGTATGGCTTTGCGGATATTGAGAATCAGCGAAAGGCAGACACGTCCACTGTTTTTGAATGGGCTTCGATCTCTAAACTGTTGGTCTATACAAGTGTGATGCAGCTTGTCGAACAAGGAAAGCTTGATTTGGAGACGGATATCAGAGAATATCTGCCAGATGGATTTTTCAAAAAGCTCAAATACGATGAACCGATTACCCTAATGAACCTGATGCATCACAATGCGGGTTGGGAAGATCAAACGACGACCGAAGTGTATTATTACGACGAGAAAGAAGATTATGATTTAGGAGAAACGTTGCGTAAAAATGAGCCGAAACAGATCTACAAACCGAATAGCGTCGTTGGTTATTCAAACTATGGCGTTGGACTAGCCGGTTACATCGTGGAATTGGTAAGTGGCCAACCTTTCTATGAATATGTTAATCAACATATTTTTGAACCGCTTCATATGAACGACACTACGATTCATCCAACGGGGCAAAATCGTCCAGACCTCGTGCAAAGAAGGAATGAGATTGAAGGGTATACGAAAGAGTTGAAACGGATCCCTGAGAACAGAGTATATGTAACCTTTTATCCTACTGGGGCAGCCATGGGGACAGCAGAAGATTTAGGGAAATTCCTTGCAGCGCTGATGCCTGTCGATGATAGCCATGTATTATTTGCGAAGAGGGATACGTTAGACGAAATGTTGTCAACAAGTCTATATTATGACGGGACTTCGATACCGCGATTTGCGCATGGGTTCGTTGAGATGGAATACGGGGTACCTACACTGTTGCACGAGGGGAATTTAAAAGGATTTTCAAGCAAAGTTGTCTTTGATCCCAAATCCAAATTTGGAATGGTGGTCATGACGAACATTGCGTTTGAGGAAATTTATTATTATGGGCTTATTAGCAAAATCTTCGGTAACAGTACATACGTTAATTCGGTTACTTCTGAGAAAGGAGGATATTTCCAATCTGCACGACGACCCGCCTCTAGATTTACTGATTTATTTAGGCAGCTGGATATAACCAAATTTTCAAAAGCGGAGTTAAGTAGTCTTTATAATGTGGTCGAGCATAATGGCGTTGTTGAGAAAATTTCCTACACTCCTTACCTGGATTACTTGCCTGTATCGAGTTTAACGGTAAAATTGATTACAATATCATTTATTCCTGTAGCGCTAGCTATCATTTTCAGCTTAGGTGCTTTGATCGGCTATTTAATCCGGATGCTTCTTTACAAATTTAAAAAACGAGGAAATCCTCCAACCCATTTTGATACATATTATTTTGCCATTCATTTCGCAGGCGGGTTGCTGCTTCTGAATCTTTTTATCATCCTTACCAGGCTTCCAAGTTATCCCGCTTATTCTTCGTTACGCATTCATTTAGGGTTTAACCTACTATATGTAGTTCTGGCAGTGGCATATCTTGGCTTGCTTATTTATAAACTGCGGAAGAGCAGTTACGTCAAAAAGCAAAAGGTGATGTACATCATGTCTGGCATCTCCGCTTTTATATTGGCTGTTTTTATTGTCGGATGGCATTTGTATGTTTAGAAAAGTAGGAATTGATAAATGGATGACTTAAGCATATGGAGAGATGCCATGGTTAGACTTCGTAATGCCGATCTCAGGATGCAGGATGTCAAAGGTAAGTTATTCATAGATCAAGGATAAGGTGCTCAAAGAATGGAAGCTAAAATGTTGTTTGACGTTGGTTTAGTCTTTGAAACACCTGAATTCGGAACCGTCGTTATGGGTGCCAATGCAGAGTTAGATGGACTACTTCCTTCAACAATCAAAGAGATAATCGGTGCACAGATAATCATTAAAAAAACGGATGGGGAAGAACAAATATTTGAAGTTGATTCTACTCAAATTAATCATTCTATAGCCGACAAGAAGAATATCGGTAAATGTTTGGGGAAAGAGATATCCCCTGACGAAATATCTGCTGGTTTAATCGTCTACTGTTATTCATCAGGACAAATTGATCAGTGGTGCAGGCTTGAGTAGATGCTATGGAGTAGAGGTTTGTCATTGAACTTGCTATGCTTATCCTCTACTTTTACAACATCATAAATGTTTCGAAAGCATCGGAAGGTTATCTGATTCCCTATGGGATGATAAAGGGCCTTCCTTTTTTGTTTTTCAGAATTTCGGAGAAAACATAACTATGCAAATAAGGGAGAGTTTCCGATGAGTGAACATGCTAAATATGAAGAGAAGATTACTATAACGAAAGGTTCCACAGACTCACTGCACATCCCATACAACCCAGCATATATTCAGCGTATTCGCCAGATTATGGGCAGACAGTGGGAATCCAAACTGAAAATATGAATCATTCCCTACACTATCGCTGCTGTTCAGGAGTTCATAAATCAGTTCGATCCAAATGATGTTCAGATTACTCCGGAGTTATGGGTTGAGAACGAAGATCTACAGCAATGGAAAGCTAGTAGAGGTAACAACAAGTCATGGAGCAAAGAACAGTTGCAGAAGGCGCTAAAGTTACGAGGATACAGCGGTAAAACGATTAAAGCGTATTGTAATCAGGTTGAACGTTTTCTGAGTAGCTTTCCACTTAAAAGTACGGATGTGACTACATCCAATGTTCAGACGTATTGTTTAGGTTTGCTTGAGCGAGGGATCTCCCATTTAAGTGTGAATCAGACGATTAGCGCGCTCCGCTTCTATTGCAAACATGTGCTCCTTCAACCTACGGATATCCAGTATATTCGTCCCAAGAAGCAGACCAAGCTTCCAAAAGTGCTGTCCGAAAAGGAAGTTGCTCAATTACTCCAATCCGTAACCAACCCTAAACATAAGGCCATATTGTTTCTGACCGATTCTTCCGGGCTTCGTGTGGGTGAAGTTGTGCGTCTGCGTTGCAGTGATCTGGATATTGAAAGGAAAACAATCATCGTGAGACAGGGGAAGGGGCACAAGGATCGGAGGACGCTTCTTTCAAATCTTGCCTGGGATATCGTGCAGAAATACATAGCTGAATATAGACCTAATCGTTGGCTGTTTCCGGGGCAATCTTCTGATCGACATCTTACCGAGCGGAGCGTGCAGAAGGTTTTTGAAGAAGCAAGACGACGTGCAGGTATTGAGAAAAAGGTAAGTATTCATGCACTGAGGCATTCCTTTGCCACTCATTTGTTGGAAAACGGGACAGACCTGCGCTACATTCAGGAGCTACTTGGTCATACGAGCGCACGTACAACTCAGCGATATACGCATGTTAGTACGAAGAATATCCAGCGTATTCAAAGCCCGCTGGATCGGATGGATTTGGGGGATTGAGGGCTACTCGAAGCCTCCCTTATTCTCCAAACTTTTCTACGCAAATGTAACATTTTGGGTTATCATATACGTAGTTCGGATAACGTACAGGATGTGTGGTATTTAAGAAGTACATAAATTAGATGTTATATGTAATCCCTGTAAGAGCATAAAGATCAAATTACCATGGAGTGATTTATATTATGGGATCCAGAATCATGCATTTGATTATCGGTCATAAAATTGCCGAAAGATTGAATATTGAAGATAGAACTTCGTTTTTACTAGGTAGCGTTGCTCCAGATGCTGTTGCTACAAAAGACGAGTCTCACTTCTACAGAGGCGAACATCAGAACTTTACAAGACACATAGACTATCAAGAATTTTTAGACAAGTACAACTCATATTCAAATAACAAGTATGTGCTTGGTTATTTTGCCCATTTAATTGCAGATGAACAGTGGATGAAGGGATTTTATATGCCTTGGCTGAGAAATCGAATGGAGGAAGATCCGGGAGTTTATCCACTTTACCATAATGATTTTAAATTACTGAATGGAAAGCTGTTAGAGCATTATGGATGTACGGATGAAATGAGAAATGCAATCCTGAATAAAGCTAGTGAAGTTATGGATTTGGATGAAGTAAAATATCGTGATGCACTCGAATTCGTTCCTTATGTATTAGGTGATATGGAATATGAAGAACAAGACGCAGATGGAGCACTGAATGTCTTTAGTTTTATACAGATCAAAGGATATATCGAAACATCAGTAAATGTGGGAATAATGAATTTGAGTAAATATATGTAAGTAAGAAGAATAGGATCATTAGCGGATTCAGAGAAGACAGGGACAACATATAACATAATATTCACGCTGCGGACATTCGTCCTGGGTCCGGCATACGCCGGACACTCAGCATACGCTGAGTCGTGAATACAGGAACGTTAAGCGTAACTTCTGAAGGGCTGATTAGGATCAAGTTAAGAGCAGAGAATGGTTGAAGTCTGATTAAACCGACGAAGCAGATTCGGAAACGGAGCACGCGCGGCGAGAGTAAATCAGACGTAGCATATGAGTATAATGTAAACATTGAGTAAGGAGAGAAGGAATGAAATTCGAGGACAAGGCTAACGAGAATAATGAAATAAAAATCTCCAAAGATTCAAAGATGTTTTTGGAACTGAGAGAAATCGTTAACCGATTTGATCCTGTAAGTTTAGTAGAAAATGGCGCTCCAGATAATGAGCATGACGATTTAACTACAGCCCTATTAGAACTTCTTTTTAAAGAGTCGCTCGATGAAGTTCGTGATCTTTTGATTAATTGTGAGAGATGGTACGGATATGATCCGAATGATATTAAAGAAGAATATAAAGAAAGATATCACGCAAAGATTGATCGAACACATAAAGAAATTTTAAATTGGTATGCCATGAAAAAAGAATTAAAGATTAAAACGTTGTAGGAATGATGAAGTGAACTTAGAAACACAGAAGCAACGCTTAACATAATATTCACGCTGCGGGCATCCGCCCTTATCCGGCAGTCGCCTGATACCCGACATGCGTCGGGTCGTGAATACAGGAACATTATGCGACATCATCGTGATATAATCATGGCAAAACGAATCAGGGCAGGAGAAACAAAATCCATGGATGACTTTACAAAGAAGCGGATTATGAAAATCATGGACAAATATACACAAAATGCAGCACCAGAACATGTGAAAAACCAGATTAAAATCAGTTATAAGATCAGAGGAAATCAAGTGACATTAATTGAAGAAAGACAAGGATACAAAATTGATCAATGGGTGCAGATGCCTGTAGCTCAGTTCAGATTAGATGAAAACGAATGGGAAATATATTGGCAAGACAGCAAGGGGAAATGGCATTTCATAGATGACATAGAACCGAATGAAGATTTTGAAAAACAGTTAAAGATCGTGGATGAAGGGCATAACGGACTGTTCTGGGGATAAAATCGAAGAAGCCAATGACATCTCATAACATAATATTCAAGCAGCGGCTCCTATGGAGCCTGGGTCTGCGGGGTGGATTTCGAGGGGGCATTTCAGCAGACAACTCTTCGGGTTCATGAATACAGAAACGTTATAGGAAATCAGCGCAAAACAAAAATATAAACATAGCTAAACCAAAGATGAAAGGAGAATACTGATGTATGAGAATTCTGAAAAAAAAGATATGATTCTTTAGAAAGATCCAACTGTTTCATTGGTAGTAATGATGTGTGGCGTAGCGGGCTCTGGTAAAACTACTTTTACTCAGCAGTTAGAGAAAGATGGTTAAAAAATAACCAAATTCAATTTGAAAAAAGACTCAGGGCGTAGAATAAGCAACCCTGAGCCTTTGTTGCGTTCAATAAAATCGTAAGCCTTGGACGATAAATAAGCCCTAGATTGCCGCTGGTATAGTAGACTGTCGTTTTCCTATCCCAATAGGCCATATTATTTAGTGTTATTGTCTTATAATAAGAATGTCTCGAGGTGGTCTTCCAGTGCTTTGAATTTGAGATATTTCCGTGTTAGTAAGATTGCGGCCTACCAAGATTAACGAAGATGTGACGTTGTTGAAATTGAAATTACCCAAGTTAGCCACATTTTGACTGCCACGGAACACCCGGAATGACCCCTGAAAGTTAATTCCCGAAAACAGTACAAGTGTTACTTGAGTGCTTTGCACAACATTTCTGAGTCGAAAGCTTGAAAGCGCATTGTCAAACCGAAACGCTCCAAGATCACGAACCGCAACCCCTCCACGTCTGAAGAGGATCCGACGACCAGAAAAATTGTTACGAGACCAAAGTGAAAGACGTACATCACTGTTTGCCAACTAAATCACTCCTTTTCTAAGGTTGATATAGTGTATTGCGGTTTTTAGGAATGGTGTAGACAAATAGAGCAGGGTAATAGTCTGATTTTACTAAAATAGGATAGGTGTCGGTCGTATGACAAAGAGCGCTGATATAGTCGAAAAATTCAATGAATTTTTTATGGAAGTAGAAAAAAAGCATTACCAAAGGGCTTATGCCGGAGGAGGAGGAAACCTTAAAAAAAGTTAAAACAACGATATGGAAAAGGCATATTTTTACCCTCAAGAGAAGGTTCCTACCCTGTGGCGAAAGAAGGAGATTCGATAAGGAACAACAAGCTTCCAATAGTTTTTCGAAGAAGATACTGAAATCATATAACAACGCATTCACGCATTAGGGCTATCGCCCCTCGGTTGCCGGATGTATAATCATGGAAGAAGCTCAGACAACAACGTTATAGGAAATCAACGGATATATAAACTTCAAAAAAACAATGTCTGTTTATTAGGAGAATATATGAAAATCACTATGGAAATGAGCGAAGCAGCTTATGAAATAGCAAAGAAGGTATATTCAGGGCAAATTACAAGAACTGAAGGAAAGATAGAAATTAATAAGATCACAGGAATGAATGAAGGATCAGCACAAGCGTTTATCACCATATTTTTGGCGATGATGAGCGGAGAAGTCTATAAGAGGGCATTTAATAATGAAACCAATAGATTATTGTTTGAAAGTATAAAAAGAGATTATGGAAAAGAATATTTTATAAAAGCTTTAGATGCATCCCAAAAGCATGTAAATTATTATTCAACACTAGGTAAAGGAAATCTTTCAGGTCTTCAAAGCATAATAAATGAAATGAGACCTTAGAGTATATGGCAATTGCGAAGAAGTCGTTGACATCCTATAACATAATATTCAAGCTACGACTCCTGTCGGAGCCTTGGTCTGCTGGATGCATTTCGAGGAGGCAGTGGATTGGATTTCATGAATCAGACCAGCAAACCGGATATCTACCAGTTACAATTTGAAGAGATGGAGCTAGAGAAAGTGACAAGGCTGTGGGAAGAATAGGGCAATTAATCATGCATGAGAACGCTTGTTTGTAAATGTGGATGCAGGTAAAATATAGATATCATTGAATATGGAGGGGTGAAGATATTACGGAAAAATGGAGAGAGTGGTCGGTGATCGGACCGAGAAGAAGGGGGGATATTCATGGATCAACAGGAATATGGCCGCTATTTGTTAGCGATGGGCGGTGAAGAGTTTGAGCCGGAAGATGATGAGCAGGTTGAAGCAGACCATCTTTACGGATTTTTCCAGTGGTTTATGCCATCGGGAGCAGGTGTTGAACGTGTGTTTGAGCCGATTCCAGACGGCCAGCGTTTCTTGGACAGAATACGTCCGATCTATGCGATGTTGAATCCCGAAGACTTTACCGGCGAATATGTACCGGGTTATTTCAACGGTGGACATGAGGATGCTTCGGAGGCAACGCTGCGTGGTCTGGGGGAGGAGTTAATTCGGGGGTTGAAAGGCCTGTTCTCCATGGTACCGGAGGGTGACGAAGCATCGGACATGGCTAAGGAAGCATTACAAGATTTGGCCTGTCTGACGGAAGTCGTCGTGCTGCCGCAAGGGGAAATTGGCACGTTAGAGCAAAGAGCGATTCAAGGCACGGATGAGGAAGATCGCGATGCCGTTTACGAAGCACTTGGAGAACTGCTCAGCTCACGCAGCGATTACGATGAAGCTATCGAAATCTTGAGCGAAGCATACTATTCTATCGCTTGCGATTATTGGGTAGCCTATTATTTGCAATGGCCCCGTTATCAAGGTTTGCAGGAGGCGGAAGACTGCCTGTATCCTTACTTTGAGCTATACCGCTATGGCTATAACCTTCACTGGACTCAAACGAAGCTATTCATTGGCAGGCGTTAAAGAGCGTTGGGGCTGGGAATTAGCGGCAGAACGTCCCATAGCCAAAACAGAGGACAAGAAAAAGAAGAATGAAAGTGGAGTAGAATCGTACGTTTACTCTTGAAGTAGAACACCTGGAGAGACATTGATATGTTAAACGGAGATATTCTAAGCGCTCCAAGTCATGTTGAATATTTTGCTGAACAAGGAGTTATCGGTATGAAGATCGAACCTACGAAAGAGTTTGCTTGTAAGCTAAGCATTATGCTCGAGAGTAAACTGATCTGGTACAAACACTTTCAGCCTTTTTGTGATGACATTATCCTTGCATACACGAAACCGCCGTACTGGATCATCGAATTAGCTGCGGTGCGTTATCAAGGCAGTGCTATTGAAATCGTTAACAAATACATTCTCTCAGAACCTTTTGTTGATGATTACCGTAACTCATTATTCGATCAATACATTGCTTGTTTGTACATAAAGTACGATAGAAGAGAAATATCCTGGGCCAGCTTTTTGCTGGGGTCAGGACAGTATGCAGACAGTTGTGAGGCTGTGAAAGAGCCTTGTGAATACTTTTTTGAATTATTAAATGAATATGAAGCTGAAGAATTCAATATTGAGCTTGAGTATAAACAAAGAGAAGAGATACAGGATAAGTTTCGGAACGAGATTATTGAAATGCAGGCCATGTATGATGTATTTAGGGAATATTTTAAACAATATATTAAGAAGGAAAGAGGGGCATCAGATGGAGCGAGGTAAAGGTGTCAGGAAAGAAGGGAATAAATCAGCCAAGCCAATGGTATAGGCCAAGTGTTGATGCACTTGGTCTTTCTTTAAATTTATGATAACACATGAGAGAAAAGATGAATCAAAGCTAAACTGAAAATAAGGGGGAGCCAAGGAGGCTTCCTTTACACAGTTGAATGAACCCTTCGCTAATGCACTTGAACCAGCTCTGATTTAGTGATAATACAAAAACGTGCTCTAAAAGATAAGCCAATTTAAATGATAAGGGTGATGGATGTGGAACGAGGACTCATTATATTTTTAAACGGAACATCAAGTTCGGGTAAGACGAGCATCGCGATGGAAATGAAAAAGCAGGGAGAAATTCCATTCCATCATCTATCTATAGATCAATTTCTCCATAATTATGATCAGTTCATCGATACTACATATCCAGATATGAAACCAACAAGAGAATTGGAAGCCAATGTGATGTCAGATATCCTTTTCGGCCCGATTGGCTCATTGTACTATGCAACCATTAAACTGTTTTCGGAAATGGGTTTGAATGTCATCGTGGATACGGTTATCAGCAATGACAAGTGGTTTAATGATTTTTATGATTTGCTTTCAGATTATCCGATATTGTTTGTAGGCGTACACTGCTCGAAAGAAGAACTCGCCAGAAGAGAGCAGAGCAGGGGAGATCGTGCGATTGGACTTGCCCATTCCCAGTTCGACTACATCTACGCCTATGATGAATATGATCTGGAAGTGAATACGGAAGAACTCAGTTCGGCTGCATGTGCAGAAAAGATATTAAGCTATATGAAGTCTGAGGAGGAATATTCGGCATTTAAGAAGTTAAGTAGAAGAGAGGTTAATGTTTTATAGAAGGTGAATGCCTCAGATCCCACCACAGGGACTATTGCCTATGTGTCCTGAGCCAGGAAGAACTGGCTACGGTATTGGCAGGAAAAAGCGTAGCTCTGATCCGTCCACTGGATTCTCTCGTGCGCGTCCATTCGGCGGCTCATCGGACAGGCGCGGTGCTGTACTGTGATCCAGGTCTGCGCGTTCCGTTATTTGTAGCAGACACCTCCGACACGGCCTATCATATCTTGGTTGAGAAATTACCTGCTGTACAAGCGAGTCATTACTTCTTTCTGAGTAATCAGCTTATGCAGGATGGGGTATCGACCACAGAGCAACGGGTCTTGGGAATGGTTGGTGGGGCTGAGGGACAGCAGGTGCATTCAGTTGATGCCGCGATGTGGATTGGTTGTTATGGGCCGATGGGTATCCATGGGATTGTGGATCAGATTGAGCAGGCGTTGTTGGGGTGAGGGTAAATCCTGTGCCACCTATAGAGAGGCTAGTGAATTATCTAACCAGACGTATAGACAGGTCATCTTTTGTCTCAGGAGGGGGAAAAGTGGCCTGTTTTTTAGTTTTTAGCGAGGTACAGGTAAAAGAAGAGTAAGTTTCGTTATCGGAACGGTATGTTTCATACGATGTAATATAGTCAACATTCACAATGCAGACGTTATGAAGGCTAGATCCATATTACACTAAAGAAAATCGAAAAAATATGCTTAAAGTCCTAAAAATAGTTCATAAAGCACAGGAATTCTCTTCGAGAATGTCGCAAAATGGGTTTTATCTAAGTAGAAAAGGAGATATAGTATCCATCGAATATGAGAACACATTGACTAAATATAGTCTGCTGCTTACCTTACAGCAATGGTTGCACATTCAGGATTAAATTTAAATGACAGGGGAAATAGTCAATGAAGAACGTAATACGTAAATTGATGGTCCTGCTTACCATTGCATTAACCTTCCAGACGGGACTCGGTAATTATATTACGCCGACCACCTTCGCAGCTACGGGTCCTGTGTTAACTATAACTGGAGGTTCGGCTTCATTCGTGGCTGGAGATAATGCGCCCTCCACTCCGGTTGCTATCGACTCTGGCGTAACCATAACTGCAGATAGCAGCACTACCCTTGCAAGCGCAACAGTGGCGATTACAGGCAATTTTTATGCTAGAGAAGATGTACTGATTTTCATCAATGACGGGCTGACCAAGGGGAACATTACGGCCAGTTATGATGCATCTACTGGCATGCTGACGTTGACATCATCGGGCGGAACTGCAACGTTGGAGCAGTGGCAAGCCGCTTTGAGATCAATAACTTATACAAATACGGCGATCACGCCAAATACGGCGACACGTACGGTTAGCTTCACGGTGACGGACGGCGTTAATACAAGCAGTGCGGCTACGCGAACGGTGACGGTGACGGCTACGGACCAGACACCAATGGTGACCACGAGTGGTGGTTCGACCAATTACATCTCTGGAACTTCGACTTCGGTCGCTATTGACGGTGGTCTGACGGTATCAGACCTGGACAATGCAACCTTGAGCAGCGCAACGGTTAGCATCACGAGCCACTTCGACGTGGGAAAAGATGTACTGGCTTACATCAATGATGGGGCGACCATGGGAAATATTACGGCGAGTTATAATCTATCTACTGGTGTGCTGACACTGATATCATCAGGCGCAACCGCAACGTTGGCGCAGTGGCAGAGTGCGTTGAGGGGAATTTCGTTCTCAAGCACGAGCGCTACGCCAGGGCAGCGCATTATTAGCTACGCTGTAAGCGACGGAACAAAGACCAGCGCTGCTGCTACACATACTATGGAAGTAACAGTGATCGCGCCTCTGAGTCTGACTACAAGCAGCGGTTCGGCTTCATTCGTGGCTGGGGATAATGCGCCCTCAACTCCGGTCGTTATCGACTCCGGCATAATGTTAACCGCAGATAGCAGTATTACGCTTTCAAGCGCAACAGTGGCGATTACAGGCAATCTTCATGCTGGAGAGGATGTACTGAGTTTCATCAATGACGAGCTGACCATGGGGAACATTACGGCCAGTTATAATGCATCTACTGGTGTGCTAACGCTGACATCCGCAGGCGGAACCGCAACGTTGGAGCAGTGGCAAGCCGCTTTGAGATCAATTACTTATACAGATACAGCGATCACGCCAAATACGGCGACACGTACGGTTAGCTTCACGGTGACGGACGGCGTCAATACAAGCAGTGCGGTTACGCGAACGGTGACGGTGACGGCTACGGACCAGGCACCGATCGTGACCACGAGTGGTGGTTCGACCAATTACATTTCTGGAGCTTCGACTCCGGTGGCTATGGACAACGATCTGACGATATCAGACCTGGACAATGCAACCTTGAGCAGCGCAACGGTTAGCATCACGAGCCACTTCGACGCGGGAAAAGATGTACTGGCTTACATCAATGATGGGGCGACCATGGGAAATATTACGGCGACTTATAATGCATCTACTGGCGTTCTGACGCTGACATCATCAGGCGCAACTGCGATGTTGGCGCAGTGGCAGAGTGCGTTGAGGGGAATTTCGTTCTCAAGCACGAGCGCCACGCCAGGGCAGCGCATTATTAGCTACGCTGTAAGCGACGGAATAAAGACCAGCGCTGCTGCTACACATGCAGTAGAAGTAACGGTGATTATGGTTCCTAACCTGACTACAAGCAGCGGTTCGGCTTCATTCGTGGCTGGGGATAATGCGCCTTCCACTCCGGTCGTTATCGACTCCGGCATAACGGTAAGCGCAGATAGCAGCACTACGCTTGCAAGCGCAACAGTGGCGATCACAGGTAATTTTCATGCTGGAGAAGATGTACTGAGTTTCATCAATGACGAGCGGACCATGGGGAATATAACAGCCAGTTATGATGCATCTACTGGTGTGCTGACGTTGACATCCGCGGGCGGAACCGCAACGTTGGCGCAGTGGCAAGCCGCTTTGAGATCAATTACTTATACAGATACGGCGATCACGCCAAATACGGCGCCACGTACGGTTAGCTTCACGGTGACGGACGGCGTCAATGTGAGCAATACAGCGACACGAACTATGATGGTGACGGCTACGGACCAGACACCAATTGTGACCACGAGTGGTGGTTCGACCAATTACATTTCAGGGAATAGTACAGCTTCGACTCCGGTCGCTGTTGACGGCGGTCTGACGGTTTCTGATCTTGACAATGAGACCTTGGCCAGCGCAACGGTTAGCATCACGAGCCACTTCGACACGGGAAAAGATGTGTTGGCTTACATCAATGACGGGAAGACCATGGGAAATATTACGGCAACTTATGATGCTCTCATGGGCATGCTGACGCTGACGTCCGCAGGTGGAACCGCAACGTTGGCGCAGTGGCAGAACGCTTTGCAAGCAGTTACTTACAATAATACATCCGTCTCTCCCAATACGGCGACGCGCACGATCAGCTTCACCGTAAGCGATGGTACCAAAGTTAGCAGCATCGCAACGAAGAGCGTTACCTTGCAGGCATTAAGCAGCTTAAGGGCTACTCCGAATACGTTAAGCGTACTGACCGGGCAGACGGCATCGGTGGCGATTACAGCTATTTTTTCAGATCAGTCGCATATGGATGTGACCTCATCGGTAACCTGGACCGTTCAGAATCCCGCAATCGCTAATGTTATCAGTGGGAGAGTTACTGGTAAGGCGACAGGTAGTACCGTCGTCAGTGCTGTCTATGGAACCCAATCGGTAGATATAAACGTAACAGTAGCCGGCACGCCAGTTTCGTGGCCAGAATCCTCTACGAGCAGTTCAACAACCAATACAAGCACTTCAATCGATACGAGCACTCCGACTAAATCGGACCCTTCAACGCCTCCTGCTCAGGAGACCAAGCATTTTCACACTCTTGTTGATACCGATCGGCTCGTAGCTTTTATACAAGATGCATTGGCTGGTAACGCTGTAACGTTCCAGGATGTGGCGTCCCATTGGGCTTCCAAAGATATTTTATCCGCTGCCAAGATAGGAATAATCAATGGCTACCCAGACGGCAGATTCAGACCGGATGCTTCTATTACGAGAGCAGAGTTCAGCACACTTCTTGTTAAAGCATTTGCCCTACGTTCAGGAAGCGGAACGATTGAGTTACGGGATATTCAGACCTCCTGGGCGCGAGAATCTATAGAAATTCTTGCTTCCAATGGAGTTATCAACGGGTACTCTGACGGAACGTTCCACGCTGATCAGAGGATTACACGAGCCGAGATGGTTGCTATGATTTCGAAAATCCTGATTTTTCAGAACATTCAATCTGGCGATGCCGCAGCATTCGTTGATGTAGCACCCAAGCATTGGGCGAAGGAGATCATTGAAGCGGCTGCAAAGGCGGGATTACTCGAGGGCAAGAGCCAGAATCGGTTTGAACCGGACGCCAACCTCACGAGGGCGGAAGCGTTAACGGTGATCATGCGCATGTTGAGAGAGAATCCAACGATAGATCAATTGCTGGGTTAACCATGAAATAGCTCATAGCTTCTAAGCTGAGCAAAGGTAAATTTGTCCCCCTTGTTGTAACAGGTGTATAGCTAAAACCTGCTACAGTGAGGGGGGCTACCGTATCATTAAACAGGCATCGGAAGGTCGCTTGACTCCCTATGGGATGAAGTAGGCCTTCCTTTTTGTTTTGACATTTGACATTACAAATACTCGATGTATTCAAAGTCCATTGGATCGCAGGGACATGAAGGAATGCGTATCGAATATATCTCCCTTTTTCACCAAAATTTTCTTCGCAAAAATCACCGCATAGGTTATCATATACGTAGTTCAGATAATCGGCGAAAAGTGTTGTATTTACGAAGTACATAGATTAGATGTTATAGGAAATCCGCAAAACAGAAGGTAGTCAATAAAATTAAAGGAGAGTTTAACTTTATGAAAGAGTGTGCTTACTGTGGTAATCAAGCTCCAAGCTTTACAAAAGAACATATTATTCCTTCAGGTCTAATAGAAATGTATCCAGATCAAGATGTGACTTTTAATACTACAACTACCCAAAGTAGAATGTATAAAGACAACCAAGGACAATCTATCAAGGACGTATGTGCTAACTGTAATAATAACTTGCTCGGTAAACTAGACGCTTATGGAGTACGATTGATTCGACAATATTTTTTGGAGAAGTATAACGAGGATTCAATTATTAATATGGAATATGATTACCATCTCCTTCAACGATGGTTATTAAAAATAATTTATAATTCGATACGAAGTTCTGGAATTGAAAGTGATTGGTTTAATGATGAAATTCAATACATTATCTCAGATGAAATTCAAGATAGGTTTCCTCCGGTCTCGATATTTGGAGGTATTCACGTCGACATGACAGCTTTTGGAGAAGATAAAGCGTTGCTTACAAGCCCACTTAGCTCTTATCAACCTCTGTATGTTCTTCATTCTCCTTCAATATTAATCCATGGTATTCAATTTAATCGAAAACGTAGTAGATCAATTACTCGTGATAAAATGAAAATTCGTCGTGCTCATCATGTTGTTACTATAAGATTTGCTTCTGCTATGTTTTTAGTTGTTTTATGGAATAAAGATACATTTCCAAGTGCAATTGAAAAATTCAATTCAGAATTTGAAGCTGATTATCCATATGTGTTGATTAAACAGAATCAAAATAATGTTGTCTTACAAAGGGCTATAGATAGTGTTAGCTGTTTGCAACCAGGAATAATTCAGAGTAAGAAGGCGATGATTGAAGCAGATGAAGATATTAGAATGACATTAGGTGGAAGAAGTATATCCGAGACGCAAAAGGAATGGAATCAAAGTTGGTCACAAGAAGATCAACAAAAAGGCAGAGTCCTAATTGATAATTTGCTTTTTCCTGATAATAAAAGTGTACAAAAAAAATATGAAGAATTGTTCGGAAAAAGAACAGATGAGTAAAACACTAAAAACTAAGATTTAAAAGTATTTCAATGAAGTTGCTGACATCCTATAACATAATATTCACGCTGCGGGCATATGCCCTGGGTCCGGCATTCGCCGGACACCTCAGCATGTGCTGAGGTCGTGAATACAGGAACGCTAGATGACACCATCGAAAAACATTAAACGGAGGGATAGCATGGAAGCTAAAAAACTAAAAGAATTCCAACAAAGATTTAAAAATGAAATTTCGAACATTTTTTTAAATTCTTACTTCGATATTTCATTCTATGAACCTTATGAAGAGATAAGGGGGCAGTATTGGTTAATACAATTCGTTTATATTTATGATGATTTTGAAAAAATAGTAAGAAACAATTTATTTAAAATAGTTAGAACTGATGAGAATTCGCTTGAGAACGGTGATGTTAATACTTTTTTTCGGAACAATGAAGAACTCTGTGATGAAATTTCTAGAATGGTTGAGAATAGGGATTTCGATTCACTTATTCCAATATTTCGAGAGGTAATGACAGAACTTAATGATCAAGATGAAGAAGCAATTGAAATCTCATTCAATTCAAAATTCAATTCAGAAGATGGTTTTAAAAACCATGTACTTGAGGAACATATCTGTGGCATTAATTTAAACGAGATCAATTCTGACGATATATTTTTTGGTATTGGAATGCTTGAAAGAAAAGAAATTACTGTTCCAGATGGTGATAAGGTAATTCAAATTAGTTTACCTTTTGACAAAGTTGAATACTTTCCAAGAGCATATCAACCGCCAGTTGTAGAATTAAAAAATCAATATAATTATTTGTTTGTAATAATGTCCTTTCAAAATGATCCAGTACTTCAAGATGCATATAATGCAATAGTTAGGGCTGTGAAAAAATGGAACAGAAAGGTTATTATTGAACGAGTCGATTTGATCGACGGTGATTTTAAGATTACCGATAAGATAATAGAGTGTATAAATAAATCTGACATTATCATCACTGATTTAACGGGTGAAAGACCAAATGTTTATTATGAACTAGGTTATGCAATGGCAAAACAAAAAAAGATTGTTAGAACAGCGAAGAAAGGAACTTACCTTCATTTTGATATTAAAGATCTTAACACTATTTTTTGGGAGAATACCTCTGAATTAGAAAAGTATTTGTTGAAGAGATTAAGAGGCATGACTAAAGGAACTATGTAAGGGTGTCTAAGAAGTCGGTGGCCTCATCAACAACATATTCACGCTTCAGCCATTCGACCCTCGGTCCGCATGGGGAATTTTCGAGGACGCAGGTACAGGGGGACACATCCCACCGGCTAACTGCGCAAGCGCAGCCGGACCCAATCGAGCTCTATCAGCCCGATTAGGGGAATCCTTAAGCCGCTGGGACGTTTTGAATACAAGAACGTTAACTGAACGAAATGAGGTAGTTTGAATGAGCAATTCATTATATCACTACTGTAGTAATGATACATTTTTGAACATTATAAAAAATAAAACAATAAGATTGTCGGACATTTCTAAATCAAACGACTATAAAGAAACAAAGTGGTTGTTTGAGTACATTGGAGAAGAAATGGTTCGTCAATATAAAGAACATTCATTCTTTAGAGGACAACTAATTTATGGATTAGACGAAATCACATCCTTGGAATTCATTGTTAAATCTATTAAAGAAAAAATGTTAGAAAGAAGTGAAGAACTATTTTATGTAGCTTGTTTCTCTGAAGAAGGCGATAAACTCAGCCAATGGAGAGGTTACGCAGACGATGGTTATGGCTTATCTATTGGATTTAGTATTGACTCTTTAAAAACATTAATCAATAAAGAAGAAAGTCTAAAGTTATTACAAGTTGAGTACCCACAGCAAAATAATAATAGTTCCTCTAATAAAATTAGAAAGCATTCAAAAGATATATTAGAAAGTGTATTGCATGCAATTACAGAGGGGGATACAAAAAAACTTTTCTCTAGAGAGACTTACGCAATTGATGTTTTTCATGAAATATCTTCAAGGATCTTTATACAAAAGTCAATAAAATATAAAAATCCTGCTTTCAAGGAAGAGGCAGAATGGCGAATAGTTTTTGATGACGAATTAGATAAATATACAAACTGGGAAGATTGGTATGATGAAGTAGAAGATAAACCATTATTAAGTGGCGATATGGCAGCGCTTTTTCCTAATGGCCTGCAATTTAAAGCTTATAGGAATAAAATTGTATCGTTTTTTGATTTATCTTTTAAAGTGTATGCGAAAAATATTATTAATGAAATAATAATAGGCCCTAAATCAGATATACAGGAAGGAGATATTTACCATATGTTAAGCTATTATGGGTACGAGGCAACAGATATAAATATCATTAAATCCAAAAGTACATATAGGTAGTGATTTGTAAGTTAACCAAGAGGTCCTTGACATCAGTTAACATTATATTCAGGCTGCGGACATTCGTCCTTGGCCCGGCATACGCCGGACACCCAGCATGCTCTGGGTCGTGAATACAGGAACGTTAAGCGAAATACTTGGAGGATTACTATGAAGGAATTACTTGAACCTAATGCTTTTATTCTTTATATAATCATTTGTTCATATAAAGAAGATTCATTTGTGAAGATTGGTCGAACAAGGAATATCTACAATAGAATTAAAAATATTCAAACGGGATGTCCACATGAAATAAGTAATATATTTGTTATAACATCAGAGTTTGAATATGAAGAAGAAATTATAGGACTTGAAGGAGTTATACATAAACTGATTGATAAATATCAAATGAAAGGGGAATGGTATCTAGCAACAGAGGAATTCTTTCAGATTTTCAGTAAGTTACTGGAACGAATAAACAATAGTGATCTTAGTGATTACGTTTTTGAGGACGAAGAATTATTTTCACTTGATGAAGTAGAGATATTATTTCATAGCCATAACTACATTATCTATGAATTGATTATGCCTATAAAACCCAATCAAATAGTAAAAGGCAGAAAAATACTAGATTCAATAGATATATATATAAGCATCAAGAATTTGGAATTAAATGTGTAAGTTATACTGTCCGCACTTCCGCTTAACACTATATTCAGGCTGCGGACATTCGTCCTGGGTCCGGCATTACACCGGACACCCAACATTGGGTGGATCGTGAATAGAATAGAAGAACGTTCAAAAGTGGTTGGTACTTACTTGAGTATGTATTACAGTAATGTTATTAGGGAAAAGAAGGTTTCTTTATGTTCTAAACACATGAGATATATTATTAAGTAATTTTGAAATAGATGGGTCTTTTAATGGCTAAATTAGAAAAATTTCACTAGGATTTTTGGCGATAGTCTTATCAAACAAAATTAAGTGATGTATTTATCTAAAGGAGTATATATGAAACCAAGAATTTTTGTGAGTTCTACTTATTATGATTTAAAGTACATTAGAAGTAACATTGAAAGATTTATTAATCAGTATGGTTTTGAGCCGGTGCTTTTCGAAAGTGGAAATGTTTTCTTTGAACATGACAAAGAGTTAGACATCTCATGTTACAACGAAGTAAAACTGTGTCATATGATGATATTGATAATTGGAGGCAGATACGGGGCACCTAATAGTGAGGAAAAACATACGGAATTTGTGAGGGAATATGAAAAAAAGTATATCTCTGTTACTCGAAAAGAATTTAAAGAAGCACTTAATCATAAAATTCCAATATTTATCTTTATTGAAAAAAATGTTTACAGTGAGTATCAGACGTTCAAAAGAAATCAAAAAGTGATTTCGCATATTCTAGACGACTCTAACTCAAATTTCAACTTCGCATTTGTTGATGACATAAATATTTTTGAGTTTATTGATGAAGTAAAGGTAAAAGCTATTTCTACTTTTGAAAAGTTTGAAGAGATAGAATCTTATCTGAAAAGTCAGTGGGCAGGAATGTTTTACAACCATCTAATAGATATAAAGGACAAAAATAGAATTATCAATGAGGTTTCAGAATTACACAGTATAACAGAACGTATGAATCAAATGATAGATCAGGTTGGTAAGTCAATATTAACTAAATCAGGTGAATATGATAGTGTTGTAAAAATGCAGCATGAGAAAAGTCTTTTATTTTATACTAAGAAAATTGTTGAAAGTATCCAATTTGCGGATTTAGTTTGGTTGGATAATAAAGATAAGAATAAGATATTTGAGGTATCTGAAATTTTTGTTGATACCGTTTTGAATAATGAAAAGGTATATGATCAAGATTTGAATTTTATAGAGAGAGATTTCATTTTTAGTGATCTTGATGAAGAAATTAGGAATATATTCCAGATTGAACTTAAGGAAATAGATAAAAATTTACAAATTGAAAGAATTGATTTGAGAAATATTTACAATGTATATTCTGCAAAATTGAGACCGTTATTTGATGAAAAGGGACTTGAGAGTTTGTTCAAAGAAACTTTACAGAGATTATTAAGTGATGAATTATTATTGCCTTTTTAAATAAATTTATCCTACACCTTTTAGCATACAAACAGGACGACATTTTAGAAGGGACATAAATAAATTGAGAGGTGACAGGTAAAAATGAAGTTTAAAGTAAAGGTCGCTCTATTAGATAAAACACTTATAAAGAACTATCTATCTTTCTTAACAGTCCTAAGTGTGTTTTTCACGTTGGGCTCTCTATTTATTAGTATACCTAATAAGTATAAATTGATATCTTTGATAGGTTTCATTATATTTTTGTTGACATTTTATTTTTTTCTTTGGGCGAGAGCAAATTTAATGAAGAAAGTACGATTACATATTAATAACTCAGAATTAGAAATAAGGAGAGGGGATATCTTTGAAGCGGACGGTTTTAAAGTTATAGCTTTTAATGAATATTTTGATACACAAGTCGATAATGTAATCATATCTGAAACAACCCTAAACGGCATCTATGTTAAAAAAATGGGGAGTCGAGAGATTTCTCAACTGGATAAGAAAATAAAAAATGATCCTACTTTAAAAGAGAAGGTCATTGAACAAAATAATGCAAGAAGAATAGGGAAAAAGACTAAATATAAACTTGGAACTATACTTCCTAATAATGATTATTTCCTTACGGCATTTTCTAAATTTGATAGTGATAATAGAGCTTATCTATATATGAACGACTATATTAATTTTTTATTGAACTTCTGGAATGAAGTAGATAGTTTTTATAACGGTCAGTCAATAAACATCCCCCTTATTGGATCAGGAATAACTCGTTTGAAAGATGCAGGTCCAATAACAGACCAAGAATTACTAGAGTTATTAATATGGTCATTTAAGATTAGTCGAATAAAATTTGTTTATCCTTCTTACGTATCAATCTTAATACACGATTCAAGAATGGACAAAATAAATTTTTATAAACTAAAGGAGATCGTGTAATGGCATATAGAAATGGAAATTACTCAGCATTTTATGTAAGTGAACCTTTTAGCGAAAGTAATCTAGGAGCTGCTGCTACCAAAGATTTTGTATCTTATAACATGTTGAGGGCGTGGAAAGCGAAAGAAAATGACTTCCCTTTTGTAGACTCTCATAATAAAAATTACAACGTTAGGGATGGTAGTGATTGGGAAAAAACTCTCAAACCACGTTTACATGAAAGGCTTAGAAACTCTAAAAACATTATCTTGTTTTTAAGTTCAGCAACAAAAAATAGTCGAGCCTTGAAAGAAGAATTAAATTATGGAGTGGGTACACTGAAATTACCAGTAATCGTTGTTTATCCAGAATATAAAGAAAAAAGCGATATAATTAATTGTGAAACAAAAACAATTAAACAACAAATAATAAAATTATGGGACAACTTACCTGCTTTTCGAAACCAAAAAGAAAATGTTCCAACAATTCACATACCCTACAAAAAGGAATTGATAAGAGCTGCTTTAAACAATAAAAACTTTATGGTGGATTCTAAAGGTGCTACTAATATTTATTTTTATCCTTGCTGATCCTTATAGATGAATGTTAGCAGGCAATTTAAGTAGTCAGTGACTTTTCACATAATGCAGTGTTATAAACTTCTTGATCTGACCTCAGCGGATAACCTTTGAGGGTTGTAATTTTAATAATACGTAACTCAATATGAAAAAACAAAAAAGAGGTGATAGAATGGCAACCTGTTATGTGATTCAGCCATTCGACGGAGGAGATTTTGATAAAAGGTATGAAGATATCTTGGTTCTATCTATAACCGAATCTGGTTTAGAGCCTTATAGAGTAGACCGAGATCCTACCGTAACTGTACCCATAGATGATATACAAAATGGAATTAAAAATCGCTGATGTAGTATTAGCGGAGATTTCATTAGATAATCCTAACGTGTGGTTCGAGCTTGGGTATGCAATTGCGAGTCAGAAAGAAGTTATACTGATTTGTTCAGATCAAAGAAATTCAAAATTTCCGTTTGATATACAGCATAGAAAAATAATCACTTATAGTACAGCTTCCTTAAGAGACTTTGAACTCTTAAAGAATCAAATTAAAGAACGAATTTATGCGATAAACCAGAAGCAATTAAAGATGGGGCTAATATCTACACAATCCTCAATCGCACTTACTGAGGGATTGTCACACATGAATTGACACTATTGGTTTCAATTACTCATAATATAGATAGCCCCGACGAGACAATAAGCACATATATTATAAGACAGGACATGACCAAAGCGGGATTTACCCCTATTGCTGTAACATTAGGTTTGGATTCTCTTCAGAATAAAGGATTAATTCAGTATTCTGATCAACAAGATTATCAAGGTGAATTACAAGGCATATAGTGTAACAATCAGGGAATGGGTTGGTTACATAACAATATAGATAAGTTAATACTAGAACAGAAGTATATCGAACCTGAAGCACATAGTGATCCGTTAGTTGATGATAAATTGCCGTTTTAATCTATTGAATATAGAGATTCCCTTTTATAAAGCCGATGCTGGAACCGGGACAATCGGCTTTTTTGTGATTATGCAATAGCTATTGATAAAGTAGCGTGGAGATATAATGATCGTGACGGTGGAGAATTCTTATAGATAATTGTGGGGAAGGAAGGGACGAGGGGTCTTGTAAAAAATATGAAGATCTATCGTAATATAAGCTTCATTCGGCTTCTTCCCCAAGTAAATACCCCACAGAAACCTCCAAAGCTTTCGCAATTACCACCACTTCATAATCCTGAACGAGACGATATTGACCCTCAAGACGCGAAAGACTGGTCTGACTGATATCCAAACCCAGCGTTTGCAATCTGGCCAAGAATTCTCTTTGTTTGATTCCTTTGCTATTACGAATAGCTACGACCCGTGAGCCGATGATATTTTTGTCTCCAGGTGGGTCTTGTCTATGCTTCATTATGTACACCCCTCATTTCAACCAAATTGTATGAGAAATAATGGTTGTTTTAATGCGTATATCGAATTAAAATGAAATAAACCGATAATCGCATTAAAATGACTACTCATGTCTAGCATTAACAGAACATGATGCAGTTTAGACCCATCAGAGAGGTGGATGTATGAGCCGGTTGCTTGACTTATTGGAAGAGGAACGGCGCAAGCTTAATCAGCTTGGAGAGGCATCCTTGGAGCAAGCGATTCCGTTGTGGGACAACCCAGAGGTTCAGGAACAGAGTCGAAGGGTAGATGAACTGGTGGCCCGAGCGGGTGAAATGAAAGTGAGACATAACCGAGTTGCACGATGATATGTGAGGTACATAATGCATATGGGAGGATGAGCAATGGATTTTCCACCGTGGTTGCAACAAGCAATTCAAGCAAGACTGGATGAGGTCTCTGCCCGAATCGAACATGATCCTAAACTGAATCGCGTACGTGGGGAAACAGACGAAGCGTTTGAAGCTTTGTTTGCAGGCGAGGGAGTCGCGCAGACACCTGAATATACTGAGTGGGAGAATCGTTACATTGTCAGCAAAGGAATAGAAAATGAGAAGTTATACATGCAAGGGCTAAGAGATGGCATTCAGCTCACAGTTTCCTTGCTGGGGCAGTCGATGCTGGAGGAGAGAGGATTTGAATCTGATTAAGGGTTGGTATTGGGCGAACTTAGCGGTGTGGCCGAGCAAGCAAAGCAGGATCTAGTGTAAACCATGTTAGGAGTTTCACACCGAGTGAAACGATTTAAACTACTAACGCTAACCCAAGTCAGAGGAAGCGCCCCAATCTCTACATTAAAAACCGAACCGAAGTGTAAATTATCGCTTCGGCTCGGTTTTTAATGCTACTTTTCCCAAATCCCAAACCTTACTTCCGATTCACCGACTTAAACCAATCATTCACTTCTTGCGTGATCTGATCTCCGCCATTGGAGTTCCAGTTGGCGACGAATTGGTCGAAGGCGTCCAGTTTGGCAACAGGGGGTATACCCCAAGAGCAAACCACCCGTTGGACGGGTGGTCCTGATTCATTCAACGAACCCGAGTCAAAGCCAGAGAACTACTTAACAAAGTCAGAAATTATTGTTCTTCTCAAAACAATTTATAAAATTTTTGTTGTATTTACTTTGTTATAATGCTACCATAAATTTGTTTCATATGAAATAATAAATAGTTTTTGTTTTGAGCAAAACAATCCCTAAGGAGGAAGCGCATGCAAAAAATCAATCCGAGTACCCTTACCCAAACAGTGACCAATCTCATTTCACAAATCGTCATTGCACCCGCTTCTCCGTTAGCTTTTATTTCCGGACAAGTTGCGTTAAACGAAAAAGGCGAGCTGGTCGGAAAGGGTGACTATCTGCTTCAGGCCAAGCAAGTCTTTGCTAATCTGAAATTAGCTTTGGAGGCCATCGATACGGAAGCGGAGAGCATTGTTCAAATGAGGATTTATGTCGTAAACCATAAGCCTGAGTTGGTTGAGTCGATTTTTCAAGCTGGCTTTGAAGTATTCGGCGACGGATGGCCCAAAACGGCTAGTACCTTTATAGGTGTTCAGGCGCTTGCCTTTGAGGAATGGTTAATTGAAGTGGATGCCATTGCAGCGGTTTCCAACTAAGAGAGGAGAACTCTAAAAATGAATTATGATGTTATTATCATCGGCGGGGGACCTGTCGGTATGATGTTGGCAGGGGAGCTCGCTTTGGCGGATGTGAAGGTTTGTGTTTTGGAGAAATTGAAAGATACCACCCCATACTCTAGAGCGCTTAGCATCCATCCTCGTACGTTAGAGATTTTGGACTTGCGTGGTTTGAAAGCGGAATTGTTGAAGATCGGTAAACCGCTGCCGACCGGGCATTTTGCAGGCTTGGAAACGCGGTTGGACTTTACGGTCATCGACTCTTCATCCAATTATTCATTGTTTATCGCCCAATCGGAAACCGAAAAGGTACTGGAGCGCAGAGCCAGAGAGCTGGGTGCAGAGATCCGGCGAGGAGTGGAAGTAACGTCCATCTCACCGAATTCGGAATATGTCGAAGTGATGGCCACTGGAACGGAAGGCGAAATGACATTAACAGCAGCATATGTGGTGGGTGCAGACGGAGCCGGAAGTATTGTACGTAAACAGGCGAACATTTCCTTTAACGGAACGGATGCAACGCTAACAGCGGTCCAAGGCGACGTTGTGTTTAAACGCCCGCCTGCAACGAGCGGCGTTTCCAGCTTTGACGAGAACGGGATGATCATGATCGTTCCTGTGACTGAGGAACTGCACCGCGTAGTCTTTATCGATCCGGATCGAACATCCGTTCCAAAGGATACACCCGTCACACTGGAAGAATTACGCTCGGGAATGCTCCGTATGTTAGGGGACGACTACGGGATTTCAGATCCGTACTGGATGACCCGCTTTGGCAATGCTACTCGACAAGCTGACCGCTACAGGGAGGGAAGGCTTTTCCTTGCAGGGGATGCTGCTCATATTCATTTCCCTGCCGGAGGACAAGGTATGAACGTGGGACTGCAAGAGGCGATGAATTTGGGGTGGAAGCTGGCTGCTCAGGTGAAAGGATGGGCACCCGAAGGGCTGCTCGATACTTACCATGAAGAGCGTTTTCCCGTCAATTCAGCATTGCTTAGCAATACACGTGTCCAAACCCTGCTATTTGGTACCGATTTTTCGTCGACTATGATCCATCTGCGGAGAATGATATCGGATTTATTGGAAAGTCCGGAAGCGAACTACCGTTTAGCGAGTCAAATTGCAGCCGTGGATGTTAGCTATAAAGTGCCGGATGCAGTTTCTGCACATCCGTTAAATGGTCGCAGGCTTGCAGAGATCAAACTGCGTAAGGAAAACGGCGATGTCTTCAGCAGTTACGAACTTTTCCGGGAAGGCAAATATGTATTGCTTAATCTCGTTCATGATCATCTCGTGGACGGCATCATTCGTCGTCTGCCCGATCAGCATTTCACATGGGTTAGCGCGACGTTGGCGGAACCGGCTCTGGACTGGAACAATGTACACACCGCCATGATCCGTCCGGATGGATATATCGCATGGGCCATTTCCGATCAAGAACGTCCATTGGAACGATGCATTGAGGAAGGAATTAGGAGGATCAGCAAAGGGTAACGCTTTTTTTTAACCTTATTGTTTTGTGAGAAACAAAAACAGGCCCGGAAGCCTCTGATTCATCGTTTTCCGGGCTTTTTTATTGTCCGAAATATAAGCGCATCAAATGTTCTTTGCGAAACAATCATGTATAATGAGGAAAGATACGCGAATAGAGGAGACCGAGGAAAATGCAGCCCATGGATCTTTCGAAACAATGGATTTTTAAAAGCTTCATCCATCTTATGAGTCAACAGGACATAAGGGAAAGCAAGTTATCCGTCCGCATGAGTGAGGAAATACATAAATTCGAAAAGGAATTTGGTGAAAAGGGGAATTTGACCTTGTCGGAGATTCACCTTATCGCATGTATCGGAGATTTCTCACCGATTAATGTCACCTCCATTGCGGAAAAAACCGGATTAACCAAAGGCTCCATCACAAGAATCAGCAAAAAACTTCTGAAGCTGGCGTTAATCAAAAGACAGCAGATGAATGACAATAAAAAAGAAGTCTATTACGCTTTGACCTCGAAAGGCCAAAAAATTTATGTGATCCATCATCGGATCCATCAAGAAATTGAAGAGCGATTCATGAATTTTCTAGATAAGTACACTGCTGATGAGCTTGTTTTTGCGAGTAAGTTCATTCAGGATTTAACGGAATGGGATTATTAAAGGATGAACGCTCTGGCGATTTCAATTTACGTTTTTTGGGGTAAAAACCCGTGAGGACAAGAACGAATAGCCACGCCATGATCAGCATCACATAATCTTTACGTCCGGAACTTAAATTTAGTATTTGCCAAACATAAGAAGCATAGAACAAGAGGGCACCGACAGCTAATAAAAGTAATGTCCTACATCCTAATTTTACAACATATTTATCCTTAAGCCTGGTGAAAAAGACTCTTCTACCGGTAGCCATTCTTATACCAAACATTATCACGTAAATGCCAAACAAGGTCCCGATCGAAATGGATAGAATGAAATTATTCGTTCTCGATTGAGTCAACGAAGAATGGCCCTCCGGTAACGAACCGGTTACATATTCAATCCATGCATGGTAAATATCCTGCCTCAGATCGATTCCATTATCGCTGTTCGTAAGAATCACCAAACCTTCTTTGGTTTCCGGGACAAAACCGTACAATGCATGCCAGCCTCGATTGTCGCCAGAATGGTAAATGAACGTCTGCTCTTTGGATAACTTTCTGATAAATACGCCCAATCCACTCTCACCTATTACTGGCTGCTGCATCTCCTCAACAAGCTCGTTTTCGAGAAGTCCATTCCCTTGCATCCGATTCAAATGATCCATGCTGGCAAGAATCAGTCTCGTCATATCCGTGGAGTTCGTTTTAAGTCCAGCTGCTGCCTGCTCGGTAAATTGGTAGTTCGGAAGCTCCTGTCCGAAATAACCGTATGCTTTTGACATCCGGGGATCGTTGGGATCTTGATGGAATGAACTCGAGTCCATGCCTAGCGGCTTAAGGACTTCTTCCTCCATATAACGTTCAAATGCCATTCCAGTAACCTCCTCAATCACGAGCTGTAGAATGGTATAGCCCCCACCAGAGTAAACCTCTTTTTCCCCGGGCGTATCGGTAATCCTCACAGGTTCATTAAATAGGCCTTTTCCGTTCAACGAATCTTCTATACTGGAAAGCCGGCTTTGCGGTGCCGTACCGAGATACCCTTTATGGGCAGCCAAGCCTGCCGTATGACTTAACAATCGTTTTATGGTGACCTCAGCAGGATTGAATTTGGCGTCAGGTAATTTCCACGAGGTCAAGTACTTTTCAACAGGGTCGTCGAGCGAAACGAGCCCCTTTTCTACCAATTTTAGGACTCCCCATGCTGTAACGCTTTTGGATATCGAGCCCGCCTGGAACAAGGTTTGATCGGTCAGTTCGATCTTGTTTTTCTTATCGGCATAACCATAGTTGAGAAGATAAGCGACACGACCTTCGTGAACTATGCCGACGGTCAATCCGGGTACATCATATTTATCCTGCCATACCGGAACCTGTTCATCTAATCGTTTCTTGAATTCCTCTATTTTTCGTGGCGTCTGAGAGAGGGGGGCTGCTTCAACCGTCTTCACATAATCCCCAACTGAAACCAAGATCACGACAAGACATACCAAACATCGAAATAGATTTTGTACCTTTCTTTTGCGCACCCGTTTCACTCCTGCCATGTTAATGAACTCGCATATTTAAAATAGCACTGATCCAATGCTTCGATCGATCGATTTACCTTACAGTTTCAGTTTTTACCTTACATATTTGTCATATGAGAGAACCTTCGGGCACCCATGATATTCTTGAGGCTTGTTAGGTATTGCTAAAATAATCTGACCATGTAGTAAGCCATTCCTGGTCAGAAAGTCAGATAAGCCCATTTGAGCAGAGGCAGCCAGACTTCCTGCTTTTTTATTACGCTATCTGGAAACGGTAACTGAATAAATCCAAGAAGGTAGCCGATCTACGTTATCGGCTACCTTTTTCAAGTTTACGCTAATATGCTATCAATCGGAGTTACATTATAATATGAGGTATAAAAAAATATGGAATTATTCGAGATTGCCAACTACCAGATTTGGGGGAAAGAGATGGTTAGAGGATATCAAATTCCTGAGACTCTACAACGATTGTTTCAGTTAGACGAGCAATTAGTCAAAAAGTACGGTAAAAAGTTTGATGATTTTTTTGGGGCCAGGTTAACCTTTGAAGAGGAGGGTTACGATTGTACTCCGGATGACGCCATTGTCTTCTTATGGACGGGGGCAGATGGGGATCACTTTGTTTTTCTTACTGATGGGGACACCGTAGACTCATTAGAAGAAGCCCCAATTTTCTTTATACAGCCGATGAGTTTTAGTGACCCGTACAAACCTGTTGCAAAAAACATAAAAGAGTTCTTAGCTCTTTATGTACAACTTAGAGAGCTTTATCTATTTGAATGGCTGCCAAGCTACAAGACCGAAGAAGCATTTTTGCAACACTATAAAGATGAATTTGAAAAGGATATTTTAGAAAATAAACAGGATCAAGATGTCTTCATAGCAGCCATTGAACAGGAAATCCAACTCCCGAAAATTGAAAGGGTATTTGTCTATATTCAGGAACTTAACGAATTGTTCCAAAAGAGACTTAAGAATTTAAAGAAAAGTTACGATATGAATGGCTAACGGGAAGGAAAGTTTATGGGATATAATGGTATGAAATCTTAATTGTGATATTAGGGGGAGTTACAATGAACATCGCTTTTGCAAATGATTCGGATTACGAATACATCAAAGGCAGGGATCGTCATATTTCAGAGAACCTCATATCCGCCAAAATAAAGGGGAAAGAAATCTACATCATAAGAAACCTGGATGGAAGTAACATCGGATGGATGAGGTATGGTTATTTTTGGGACAACATCCCGTTTATGAACATCATTTGGATCGATGAACCATTTCGGGGCAAGGGTATAGGGAATAAAGTTGTTCTCTTCTGGGAGGAGCAAATGAAACAAAAGGGCTTCAACATGGTCATGACATCTACCCAGGCTGATGAAGGCGCACAACATTTCTATAGAAAGCTGGGCTATCAAGATGCTGGATGCCTATTACTGGATACACAACCATTGGAAATTATCCTGACCAAGCCATTAAACTAGCAGAAACGGCGGCAATACAAACATAAAAGGAGTTGAATGAGAACGATGACAGCATCATTTTCACATCAGCCTGAAGGGTACGAATGTCCATTTTGTTGTATTTGGGGGATCGAGCGACCCAATCAGGGAACCAAACAAAGGGATATCATCTACCAGAATGAAAAGGTAACAGCATTTATAGCGGGCAAATGGTGGCCAAATAATAAAGGACATGTTCTTGTTATTCCGAATCAACATTTCGAGAATATTTATGAACTCCCTGCGGATTACGCTGTTGAAATTCACCGTGCGGCACAGCTTACAGCATTTGCAATGAAAAATACATATGGATGCGACGGGATTTCTACGCGGCAGCATAATGAGCCTGCCGGCAATCAAGACGTGTGGCACTATCATCTCCATGTGTACCCTAGGTATGCGGACGATCAACTTTACCTGTCAAAGGGTTCACCGTCCGATCCGGATGAACGCGCTTTCTATGCGGACAAGCTGCGTTCCTGGATAAAGAAAAATGATTAAATACTTGTCTTTTTACGAAATGCGGACGGGTTTATGCCAGTCCATCTCTTAAATTGTCTGCTGAAGTGAGAAAGATTTTTATACCCTAATCGATTTGCGATTTCATTCAAAGATAACTCTGGTTGCTGCAATAAGATTTTTGCTTCTTGTAATTTTAGCTCGGATAAATATTTTCGAGGTGACATTTGGTAAATCTTTTGAAAGACTTCTAAACCATAATTGGGGCTGATCCCAAGAGATGCAATAATCGGCTGTATGTGAACGGTAAAGTCTACTTTACCGTTTGTTTCTATGCATTTTTTTTTGAAGGTCCACTTGATGGCCTCTGCAATTTCCTTGGCGTATTTTGCAGTGGTCATGGATTGATTCGTTCTTACATTCGAGTTTGTTGGTTGCAGATCTACAAGTATTTCTAATAATTCAAAGAGGATAACCTGTGCTCTTAATTTTGCAGTTGAAAATGAAATCTCTTGATCTTCTAAAATGTCAATCCATTTTTGAAGACAGCTCCTTAACCTGCTGTAATACGGATTATCGGGCGTATAGACCCAATCGCAGTTTTTCATGATCTTCATTCGCAAAGAAGGTTCGTCAATATCAAAATGAGCACAAAAATAAGTCATTGAACCAGGAGAGATGCAATGATTGGTATGTTCAAAACCAGGAGGAATAAGAAGAATTTCGTTCTTTTGGATGATATAACGGTCTTTTTCAAGACATGTCTCCTGAGTGCCATCTAATACAATTAATATCTCAAAAGCATGATGGAATTCTTTCGTCATGGACCAGTGTGAAGGAACGGTCTGCTTATGGGCACCGAAAAAACGTATGTTCCAATCAATACGCGGGAGCAGTTGTGTTGTATCTCCAATAAATCGTTGTATATCGTTTTCCATTTTGAGATCCCACCTTGATTTGGGTAAATTAAACCTTCATTGTGCAATCGAATTTCAAGTTTAATCGTTATTATAATATAAGTGAGCAGCAGGAAACGCTTTCGAGAATGACCATGATTTATGTTCTATTATCGATATTTAGCAGACGCATGTTTATTATAGTCAAAAAAGAAAACGGTATCAACATGTTGCTTGGTAATGAAAAAAAAAGGGTAAGCTGCATGCCGGGAAATAGAAAGCGCTTAAAAATGCGATTGAAAGGGAAAGAAGAAATGACAATGATTAATAATCCGATAATACCTGGAATGGCACCAGACCCATCGATTATTCGGGTGGATGATGAATATTATATCGCAACGTCTACGTTTCATTGGAATCCAGGGATCCAGATCTTTAAATCATCAGATTTAGCCAACTGGGAACTTATTAACTTTGCATTAAAAAAAGGGGAGGTTGATTTAAGGGGAACACATACACCCGCCGGAATCTGGGCACCGCATTTATCCTATGATGCTTTCACAAAGAAATACTGGTTAGCCTACTCCCATATGATCAATATGGCCGGTCGTGAATTTAATGCGGATTCATACGCGATGTGGGCAGAAGATATACACGGGCCATGGTCAGCGCCGATGTATCTAACGTCCATCGGTTTTGATCCAGCCATTTTCCATGATGACGACGGAAAACACTACATTTCCATCCTTGAATGGGAAACGAGAGAAGGCTATCAAGCGCCCGGGCATATTGTCATCGCTGAGTATGACTTGGAAAAAGGTGAGGTCATTGGTGCTTGGCACAGAGTAACACAAGGGTTTACTAGTCGTGGGTGCGCAGAAGCACCGCAAATTTATAAACATAAAGACTATTATTATCTTATTATTGCTGCCGGTGGAACAGGCTATGCTCATGGTGTGGAGATTGGACGCTCCACAACTATCTTTGGCCCCTATGAACCGCATCCATCGAAAGAACCGATCATCACGTCTTCACCGCGGCATCTTTTTTCACTTGGCGATCCGGATGCGGGACATTTTGAAATGTACAATCCACATTCATTGATGCAAAAAGCAGGTCACGGTTCATTAGTTCAAACCCATACGGGCGAGTGGTATATTGCACATCTGATGTCACGCCCTCTTGAAGGAACTCTCTTAAATCCGTTAGGTCGGGAAACATCGATTCAAAAAATGAAATGGTCACAGGATGGGTGGCTCGAAATGGAAGATGGATCAAACCTGGCCAAAATGGAAGTAAAGGGGATGGAGGGGGTCCAGTTATCGCCTGTAATATCCCATGACATCCATGATCATTTTGATGATATAACCTATGATATTCGCTTTATGACCCCCTATCGAAAGCAGGAAGCAAGTTGGGTAAATACAATCGAACGTCCCGGATATCTGCGCATTTACGGAGAAAACTCTCTTTTTTCACAAATGAATCCAGCAATCATGGCAACTCGCGCGACATCATTCCATTATGAGTTTCAAACCAGAATTGAATTTCTCCCTGACCATTACTCCGAAACTGCCGGTATGGGACTCTACTATGATTCAAATAATTGGATCTATGCACACTTAACGTATTCAGAATCATCAAATGGAACGGTTTTGAGCTTATTGCAGGCTAATCTAGGTAAACGTAAAGAATTGGTTCAACAAATGATACCGGTTCCTGACAATGTAGTTGATTTAAAGGTTATCTATAAGTCGGGTATGGTGGATATATTTTATCGGTTGGAAATAAACCAGGAGTGGCAATTATTAAAAAACGATATCAATGCTATGTATTTATCGGATGAAGGCGTAAACGGTGAACCAGGTGAAATCGGTGGATTCACAGGACTGTTTAACTTCATAGGTTCGGTTGACGCACATCAACATGACTCATACGCAGACTTTGACTTCTACTCCGTAAAGAATTTTTAGACGTTCAGAGAGGAAATTACACATGAAAACGATACCGCTTAAACGATTAGTGCCCGGATTAATCATTGGACCTGCTTCCTGGCTGGGACCATATATTGCAACAGCAAGTTTATTTTTGCCTGCGATGATACAACATTTGGATGCTGAAAACAAAATTAATATCGTAGCCTTGTTCTCCGCATTAGGGATGGTCGTGGCAGCCGTTTCTAATATGATCGCCGGATATGTCTCTGACCGTACCCAATCGCGTTTTGGCAAGCGGACGCCTTGGCTTGTCTCTGGAGCTTTTGTATTTATGTTGGCGATGATCTTCGCCTCAATGGCTACTTCCATACCTGTTTTGTTGATCAGTTGGATGCTTGGGCAGGTTGCATTGAATTTTATTGTGGCTCCAATGGTCGCTTGGTTAGATTTAGCACCCGATCATGGCAAAGGGACGGCTTCGTCCGCTTATGGCGGGCTAGGTATGGCGCTTGGAAACAATGGTTTTACGATTCTAGCCGCCGTTTTCTTGGGGCAATATCGTTTGGGGTTTGTTATCTTTGGCATCATTACATTCATTGGTACACTGATCGCAGCGTATATTGTACGTGAACCATCCAATTTGGATGAGAAGATGGATCAATCATCATCACCAACGAAGAACGCGTTTTCATTCAAAGAATTGGTTACAGTGTTCCCTAAATGGTCTATCGGTCGTGACTACTATTTGGCTCTCATTGGAAAACTCTCTCAAGGCATTGGGAACTTTGCAATAACAGGGTATCTGCTGTTTATCATGACGGACTTCTTGCATAAAGATACAACAGCAACACAACAATCGATACAGTTGATCAATATCATTATGTTAATATTTGGCATTGCTATGGGGTTTATTGCTGGACCAATCTCCGATAAGTTTAATATCTTAAAATTACCTGTTGGTTTATCTACAATTTCATTAGGAATTGGAGCGCTGAGTCTGTTCTTCCTGCAAAATGATGTTGGTATCATGATTTATGGATTTTTGGCTGGTCTGGGAATGGGGATATGGAACTCCTTGGATAATTTATTGAATTTAAGAGTTATTCCTGATAAGGAACGAGTGGGATTGTTTTTAGGGATATACAACTTGGGAAATACGGTAACACAAGCAATAGCACCCGTAATTGCAGCATTTATGATTTCACAAATAGGGTTTTCATCCATTTTTGTAATGTCATTTATTCTTGCAATCATCGGTGGTATATCCATCCTCTCTATAAAATCTGTAACTAGATAGTACCGTAAAGTCTTACATCCATTTGGATATATTGAGTAAATACAATCAATATAAAACCATGATACGAAGGGAGCCCGTATTGCTGCGGAGCTCCCTTATTGTGAGTTCATGCGTCCAATACCACTAATATGGAGCTTCTTTTGTCTTTTCCATTAAAGGGCATCCTCTGTAAGTTGCAGTAAAGTCGCACGTCGATCATCGGGATCTGCTATCCGCTGAATGAGCCCATCACGCTCAGGGTGCTTCTTTTTGGTGGCCAAATTCATTCATCTCGTATTCTTATTGGATATGATGAGAAAACTATCCTTAAAAATGCTGGGGATGAGGGTTTCAGACATGAAGAGATTTATCGGATCACTGCTAACGGTCATCATTTTCTTGATGACAATGCAGCACGTTTGCGCAGAGCCAAACGATGAACCATTGAAACGGCTTGTGCTGACTTTGTTAGCTCCAAAAATACAGGAACAGATTAACCAATACTATACTAATAAATTTACTGAATCACCTACGTTTGCGCCTTTTTTGGATGGAACTGATGTAGACGTTGAATATTTTTCTTCACATATTGAGGTTCAGGTTAAAACACCCATTGAACTCCCTCAAATATGAACTAGTTTTCTCACTCAAATACGGAGGATTGAGGTGCGCGCTCGAAGCTCATGCAGGTCCGCCATTTATGATAATCATCGTTGGCTTGTTGCTCTTATTAGTAGGGGATCGTTCTAATAAAGCGAAGAGGAGTATGGCTGTTTATCGGAATGGATCTATAGCAAGAACCCCGTTATCTGATTCAACAGGTAACGGGGTTTTTCATTATTCTGAACGATCGGATCTGCGCACTTCGATCTGAAATTGATCGGAATACGATTTGAGGTTGCCTGCAAGGCTGGCAAGCTGTCCGGAGATGTTCGACAGTTCGTTGGCCGAACGTTGCTGCTCTTCAGCACTTGCCGCGACTTCTTCAGTCATGGCCGATGTTTCCTCGGTTGCGGAAGCAATATAACTCAAGTGCTGTTCCACCTCCTGACGAATGGAGTGCATATCCGCCGTCCGGTTTTCCAAACGTTTAGCCAGCTCCTGGACTTCGTTCGATAAGCGGCTAACCTGCCTAAACGTCTGGAGGCACTCAGCGATCTGTTCTTCCTGTTCCTTGGCCGCAGCCATATTCGTATCAAAATGACTACTCATACGTTGTATCTCTTGAACGAATGAACTCAGAATTTCATCAATCTCCTGAATCGAACGTTCGGATTGCTGAGCGAGGTGTCCCATTTCACCAGCAACGACAGCAAAGCCTTTCCCCGCTTCGCCAGCCCGGGCTGCCTCGATGGAAGCATTCAGCGATAGAATTTGAGTTTGTTTTAAAATGCCGTGAATTTGTCCGCTAATGGTAGAGGCGAGTTCCGACTGAGTCGTCAGGGACTTAGAGATTTCCTGCTGATGCTCGACACGCTTGGCATTCTCCCGGCCCTTCTCAAGCAGAGCCTCATGTTCTCGCGTAACTTGTGCTTGTACGGCAGATAGCTGTTCTGAAGTATCGGTGAACTGCTGCACATATGAACCTACTTCATCCATGATTTTGCCCAGATTCTCGGAGTGCTGGACGGAGTGTTCCGTCTCTTCAGCTTGTTTCATGGAGCCTGTGGCTATTTCCTCGATCGCTCTGGAAAGTTCTTCGGTCTGACGCAGGTTTGTCTGAGCCGTTTCGGCAATATGGTTTGAGGACTGCTGGAGAGTGTTGGATCCTTGCTGTATTCCCATCAAAATATTCGTCAATTGGGCAACCATGACATTAATCAAATGACTGATATCACCGAGCTGGTCGTTTGTCATAGGTGTGGATACGACTTTGAGATTCCCATCGGCGACCTGTTCGAGGCTTAACTTAATATCGCGTACTTGTCTGAGAATGCCTCTTACCACAAATAACATCATGACCAAAGATAGAATCAGCACAACCGCAAAAATCGGGATGATGGTCCGATACGCATCATTTACGGATGCCTTGGACATTTGATTCACGGCTGCAGCGGAAATATCGATGCCCAGGTAGCCGATTACAGTACCTTGCGAATCCTTGATTGGCGTAAAGGAGGACAATAGCTGCCCCCAGGTCGGATCTTCAACGATGCCTGTTGTGACGACTTCACCGTTTAACAAGCGCTCCTGAATCTGGGGATTGAATTCCATGGCAGTCCCGTAAGGGCTATATTCCGAATCGTCCCAATCCGCTCCATCCACGGTGTAGATCCATCCGTCCGAAGTTTTGTTATACATATAAACATATAGGGCTCCGGATTGAAGCCTGACTTTAACGAGTTCGTCTCTAAGACTTTTGTATTCGTTGCTCTCCTCCGAAGCAGTAGCATATAATGTTTTGATAATTTCCGATTCCTGGCCTAATTGAGAGGCCGTGTTCATTGCCAGCTGCTGGTTGTTATGCTGCATGGTCATTAATGATGCATTTTCACTGGAATCCATCGTGGCCCATATGATTAGACCACCCATGGCCAATAGCGGAACCAGAATGATCAAATACAGTTTAAACCTTAAATCCGTCTTTTTATTGCGAGCCTGTCTCACGATCTGTTCCCCCTTAGAAGTAGTTAAAACCTAAAACAACATCGTCGTTTTTTAATATAGCTCCATACTATTTATCGTAAAATAGGAGGGGGAAGTGAAGAATAAACCTGGAATTATACTTGAATATACATAAGAAATCGGAGTCCCAGAGGACTACGAAGTGAATTGAATGTGGGATATAATGGTACGAGGCTGTCAATATGCTGGATCGGCGGTATAGTTTGAATATCCATCGCTGCGTAATACGGGTGAAGGGAAACAGGGGGAATAATCAAAAGTGGATTTCTTTTAACAACCTTTTGTTACTGATGATGCTTACGCGTTGTCTTTCTATGATTCGTTATAAACGCTATGTAGGTTGAACTAGATATTTACACGAAAACGAGAGGGGGCAGAAAGAATCTGGAGAAGCGAAGCGGTCGCTTAAAAGCTTTCTGAAAGAAAGCTGCATCGGAAGCATAAGCTTCATCGGATTTTCCCTTTGAAAAGGGAATCAAAAAATCTGGGGATAATAGCGATCGGAAGATGGTTCTGACCACGTAGTGACTCTGTGTAAAAATCATTGGTTCAACTTATATAACAAGTTTTGATTCGAATTTCCGAGGGTGATTGTTATCAACATTTCCATCGAAGTAATAGACCATACAGAAGAAGAGGAGATCCGCATCAGGTGTCACCAGGTAGACGAAGAAATACATGAGCTCGTGAATAAACTAAAAACCGAAACGCTCATTATACTTGGTTATCATGAGGATCAGATCAGCCGCATCAAAATGAGTGATATTTATTATTTTGAAGCTGTTGACGGAAAAGTGTTTGCATACTGTAAGAACAACGTTCATGAAGTCAAACAAAAGCTATATGAACTGGAGGAACTTTGCAAAGAGAAACATTGTTTTCGCGCTTCCAAATCCACCATTCTAAATATAGCTAAAATTTCCAGTATTCATCCGTCCATCAGCGGACGATTTCAAGCCTTATTGGATAACGGGGAGAAGGTTGTCATATCACGACAGTATGTACCCATGCTTAAACACATACTTGGATTATAAAAGGGGGACCTATATGAAATATTCCGAGTTCATTAAAGGAATGATCAGAGATTTCTTAATTATATTCGCCTCCATCATTATAATCATCACTATTTTGCGGCAAATCTTTGCTCCTGATGCAAATTTCGAATTAAAGACGATTTTTATAATTATGGTTTTCTCTTTTTTGGGTGCTTTGACTGGAATCATTTTATATACGCCGCATGCCATTAGCGAGAATAAAATGCGCCTTCGAGTCATTTTTCATTTCTTGTTTCTGGAAGCTCTATTAATTTCTCTTGCTGTCCTATTGAATCTCGTATACACCACTTCCGGTATACTATTACTGGCGTTGCAAATTGCTGCAGTATACGTAATCGTTCGCCTACTGACGTATAAGAATGACAAAAAGGAAGCTCAAAAGATCAATGAAAGACTAAAAACATTTAAAAACGAGGTTTAGAAGATCTACACAAACCGCTCCCCAATAAAGTCGTATTCGCAGCGCGTAAGTACACAGCTTTACGTTGTGTTTTTACAACTTATTGGCTCTCAGCGACAGCTTATCGTTTATGCGTATACACCTGCTCTGCCATTTCTTATGATGAACTCATAAAAAGCTGGAGGAGGAGCAGAGAAGTCTTATGGAGATGTTAATCCTTGTTGTTACGTTGGTCTTCGAACTGGCCATTGCCGTTTATTCCATGGTAACGAAGCAAAGCCGTCACAAGATAAAGAGTTGGACGAGAATCGCAATGTTTATCGGATTCATCATGCTGAGCTTGGGGAACGTTGTCGTATGGGAGTACACTTGGGGACTGTTTGCAGGTTTTCTTTTTCTATTAGCGTTCAAGGAAATGGTTGTGCTCCTGCGCAAACAAACACATCCCCCGCGTTACAAAACGTTCTCTACGGTATGGAAATTTCTTTTGTTAGCACTGACCGTCGTCGTTACCCTTGTTCCTGTTTTACTTTTTCCACAGCATAGGCTGCCGCAAGTGACAGGTCCGTATGCAGTGGCGACCGCCACTTACAGTTACGTGGATAAGAATCGTATCGAAGAATTTTCGGATCAGGGAGAGCATCGAGCTGTTAACGTGGAATTTTGGTATCCTGAACAGGCAGACGGAACGTATCCTTTGCTTGTGTTCTCCCATGGAGCATTCGGTATTAAAACCAGCAACACGTCTACCTTTACAGAGCTTGCGAGCCACGGTTACGTCGTCGTTTCGATCGACCATCCCTATCATTCTTTTTATACGGTTTCCGAGGATGGGAAGGTCGTGACCATTAATCCCGAGTACATGCAAGAATTCAACAATGCAAATAAAGGGGTTTATTCGCTTGGGGAGTATTTCGAGCTAAATCAAAAATGGATGAAATTGCGAACGGATGATATGGATTTTGTCATAGATACGATCCTGGAACAAGCCGAGCAAAAAAAAGACTCTCTATATGAACGCATCGACACACAGAAAATAGGCGTGTTCGGTCATTCTATGGGGGGAGCGGCAAGCGTAGCACTGAGCAGGGAGCGCGATGATATTGACGCCGTAGTAAATATAGATGGTCCGTTCTATAGCGAGCTTGTATACGATAAAGTTACGAACCAATTAACTGCAAAATCCGAAGCTTTCACCATCCCGCTTCTTAACGTTTATTCGGATGATGTGTGGATACAGCTCGACAGCAGTCCTCCGTATATTTCGAATCGCATTTCGAATCCATATTTTAAAGATGCATACAACGTTCATTTTAAAGGCGCAAAACATTTGAGTTTAACCGATCTACCTTTATTCTCGCCTATATTGGCAAACCTGTTGCATGAAGGCAGAAAAGCAAATATCGATAAATATTACGCGATTGAAACTCAAAATGAACTTATCCTTCGTTTTTTTGACGACGCTCTCAAGGATCAAGGTCAGTTTGCTCCAAAAGCGACGTATTGAGCATCTGTTCCGCATGCAGGAAGAGCAAGAGGTGTACCTAATGAAGCTAACAAAGCTTAACTTAATATTCTCAGTCGCATTCTTAATTATAGTTCTGTCGATTCTAACTTTTTATTTGGTCACCTACATGAAATTGTTCATTGATGGGGCTCAGATTGATTCTGACCCCCAAGCTGCAATTGAAGAATATTTAAACTACGAAACTCATGAATATAAGATCATCAATGTCACTTTAAAAGAAGAAAAGTTTAGAACGCGTACATATACCATGGAGTGCGAATGTGACTTTAAAAATGAAGAGTACAAAGGCGCTCAAAAGTATAATGTTCAATTGATCGATGATCTGGCTTGGATGGTTACTGATATAGAGATGATTAAAAATGAATCGGAATAGAGTAGGAGTGTGTAATATGAATTTAAAAGAAAAGTTGATATTAATTAAAGAAAATGGCTACCAAGCACCTCACGAACCATTCCAGTTGGTACAAGAAATGATGGATAACATCGGATCTTTGGATGCCCAGCTGCGGGATGAGTTAATCTACACAACCTTATCCCATTGGATTGCTGGCAACACCCTAACTGCAAACGAACTGGAACAACTTGTACCTGTCGTTTTGGACGAAAATCATTTGTTATATAAGCTGGGTGAAACCAATACAGACTCCGTCTTCACTCGATCGTTCTCGATGCTGGTTATACCGCTCCTGCTCATTAGGCACAGGCAAACCCCTTTTCTTTCAGGAGAGCAGATCCATCAGATCAAAGAGAAGGTGTTTTACACTATACATAAAGAGCGAGATTATCGCGGTTATGATGAAGAGAAGGGCTGGGCTCACGCCATAGCTCATGCAGCAGATGCTTTGGACGATTTGGCTCAATGTTCCGAACTGGATCAAAAAGACCTCATAACCATCCTCAATTTGGTTTACGAAAAGATGATCATAACAGATCGAGTTTACTCCGATGGGGAAGATGAACGAATGGTAACGCCCGTAGTTAGTGTCCTCAATCGAAAAATACTTCTTCCAAATGATGTGGAGCAATGGATTCAACGTTTTGGTGATGTGGAGAAAGAACCAGAATTTCTGCCTGCTTTTAAGCAAAAGAACAATATAAAGAACTTTTTAAAGAGTTTATACTTCCGAATAAAGTTTCACAACGTAGATACCGATCTCTGTCCAACGATTGAGCATACTTTATACAAAGTAGATAAAGTATATTATTCCTAATGTACAAAATTAGGATTTCCAATGGGACTGCAAGTTGATGTTCAACACCCTTATCGGACAGATCCTGTGCATATTAGAATAAAAAGACCTTCTTATGGAGAGTTATCCTCTCCCGTTAAGAAGGTCTTGGCTTAAAAATGAGTCCATATCGTAAAAGTTGAAACTTAATATTTAAACTTGACCGTAAGGTTTTCCAGCTTCTGCGACATATCCGACAAGGTTGCAGCCAGGGTCGTGATTTGCTCCATGGAAGCCAGCTGCTCCTCGGATGAAGCTGCAATATTCTGCGAGTTATCTGCGGCTCGAAGCGCCAAATCCGATACTTGCTCTTGGCCTGCTGTGATTTCCTGGACACTTGCGGTGATTTGTTGCGTAACGCTGGCGAGTTCTTCTGTTTGCTGCGCGATCAGGTTGGTAGAGCCTACGATTTTGTTAAACTGCTCCTCTGTCTCATTAGCAATCTGTATACCTGAGTCGACCTCCAATTTGACTTGTTCCAATGTTTTAAGCGATTGTTCAATATCTGTCCGCATCTCCTGAATCAATGTGGAAATCTGGCCGGATGACTGGTTAGACTGCTCGGCAAGCTTCCTTACTTCAGCAGCAACTACGGAGAAACCGCGTCCTTCTTCGCCTGCACGGGCAGCTTCAATTGAAGCGTTCAATGCAAGGAGGTTAGTCTGTTTTGCGATATTTGTAATCGCATATACCATCGCATCAATTTGCTGGCTGCGTTCATCCAGCATTCTCATCATGGCATCCGTTTGGTTCACGGAACGGTTAATCAGGTTCATTTGCTTCGCCGTATGCTCGACAGCCGTACCACCGATGTTAGCCAATTCCATCGCATCCACAGAAGAGTCCGCAATCGTTGAAGAGCTTTCTGCTATTCGCTGAATACCCACTGAAATTTCCTGGAGCGCATTGGTTGTCCTCTGAAGCATGGTTTGTTGATCCTGTGCACCGGCTGCTGATTCTTGAATCGACATGGTGATGTTTTCGGTGGCCTGGCTTGTGTGCTCTGCTCCAAGAGTCAATTCTTTGGAGGATGAAGCTACCTGCTTGGTGGAGAGATCGACTTGGCGAATAAGATGTCTCATGTTTTGGATCATATGGTTAAAGTCCTTCGAAAGCTCTCCGATCTCATCGCTGGACTTATTTTTAACTTCTTCTACGGTCAGGTCGCCGTCCGCAACCGCTTTAAGCCGCTTCGCGACCTGTAGGATAGGGTTCGTTAAACGGCCCGAGATCATGCTGACGATCACTGTTCCGAGAACGACCGCAACGGCCGCAACAATGAGAACAAGATAAAGGACTTTCGTGGCACCGCTGTTGAACTCGCTTAGATATGCACCCGAACCGATGATCCAACCCCAATGTGGATCCATTTGAACATAGGACACTTTCGTTTCCACTTCACCTGTCCCGGGGAGAGCCCATTTATACGAGACGAATCCGCCGCCGCTTGTACCTACTTTAACGAGCTCTTTTCCCAAATAGACACCATCTTCTGTGACGACATCCGTCAAATCCTGGCCTTCGTTGGAAGGGTTCATTACTGAACGGGCATCTTTGGTAACCGCCCACGGATATCCCGTTTCTCCTACCGTATATTCGCTTTTGATCGTCCGCTTATTATCGGCATTTTTCTCGCCGAGCAGTTCGACGCGAAGTTTTTCCTGTGCTTGCTCCAATGTTAAATCTCCGCTTTCGACTTGCTCATTAAGAAGGTTAATCATGCCAATAACCATACTCACATTATTTTCGAGCGCTGCTTTGCCTGATTCATTCATTTCATTTTTCGAAACGGTATAAGAGCTAAACCCGATGACGATTGTCGGCACAATAAGGATGGCCAGGCACAAAGAGACTAGTTTTGCTCTTAAAGATTTTATTTTTAGTAAAGATGCTAACTTTGTTTTCACTGCATTTCCCCCTTGGATATAGCCATTTACAGATTGAATTCTACCTTGTCTACATTGAACCAATGATTTTTACACGAAGTCACTACGTGGTCAGAACCAGCTTCCGATCGCTGTTATCGTGTAAATGTCTAGTTCAACCGATATAATAGTTAAAATTTTAAATGAATCTGTACATTAATATATCGTAAAAATATCCCGAAAAATGAAGCATTTTCGCCATTCCATTACGAAGTTCGTTAGCCGATCCACGTGACTGCTTTGTTTAACGAACTTTCAGTTTTTATCGTTAACGTGTACATGTTTTTTTCAGCTTTTATAGAAGGAGAATTAACAAGTCTATGGAAATAAGAAAGGGAGGGCTTTCTACCAGTACCTCAAGCGCTGATTTTGATGTAGAGCCTGACCTAGGTAGGCTTCTTCTCTATTTATTTGTCAACTTTTTTACATAGATTTCATACAACCTACGATTTATATGAATTTAACCATGCTAATCTGTTTCAGGATCAGAAATTGGAGAGGGGTTTTTTAACTTATGTTATGGAAAAAAATGTTGGGTAAAAGCACAATTCGTGTGGCTGCCACTGCACTATTGCTTTCTCAATTATTGGGCGCAGTCGGTCCAGTCTCTGCTGCAAGCAATGACGTCGAAGTACACTTGATCGGAATCAATGACCTGCACGGTCAGTTGGATACGACATCGTTGGTTAATGATAAAAAAGTAGGAACAGCTCCTATTCTGGCTACATATCTAAAAGAAGCTCAAGCCAAATATGAACATTCCCTGCTCTTCCATAATGGAGACTCTGTGGGCGCATCCGCTCCTGTCTCGTCTCTGGATCGGGATGAGCCTACGATGGAATGGATGAATATGATGGGCTTTGATGTAGGTTCTTTGGGCAATCATGAATTCGACCAGGGCATCGCTGCATTAAAAGCACAAATCTTCGGCGGCCTTGATCCCAAAGAAGGCAAGGTCACTCATGCTGGCGCCAAATTTGATTATGTAAACGCAAACGTCATTGAAACCTCCACGGGCAAACCATTGATTAAGCCCTATGTGATTAAAGAAGTGGGCGGAGTCAAAATCGGATTCATCGGGTTGGTGACGAAGGCTACACCGGCTAAAGTATCTCCATCCGGCACAGCAGGCGTGCGTTTCTTAAGTGCAGAAGAAGAAGTGGAAGCCGTTAATAAATATGCAAAAGAATTGCAAGATCAAGGCGTAGAAACGATCATCGTCCTGGCGCATGATCCAGCATCAACCAAAGAAGGCGTAACCACTGGCGAAGCGGCCGATTTAGCAAAGGCTTTACCCGCAGATTCCCCTGTTGACGTGATCGTTGCAGGCGACAATCATGCTTTGGCGAACGGTGAAGTGAATGGAAAATTGATCGTGCAAGCTTATTCATATGGTACGGCATTTGAAGACATCAAGTTGATGATTGACCCTGCGACCGGGGATGTCACCGAAAAATCAGCTACAGTGACAACGACGTTCCAAGAGGGTGTAAAGGAAGACCCTGAATCTTTGGCAATCATTAAAAAATCATTGGACAAGCATCCTGAGCTTACGAAGCCGGTAGGCACAACGGATGGTTCGGTCACTCGCACCGATGCCTATAATAACGAAGCACCTCTGGGCAACCTTATTGCAGATGCCATGCGTCAAGCAGACTTTGGCGATAACGCAAGCGATGCTGACTTTGCATTCATGAATCCAGGCGGTATTCGTGCCGATCTGCCAGAAGGCGATGTAACCTTTGCGGATCTTGCCAAAATCCAACCTTTCGGCAATACTCTGGTGAAATTAGAGCTGACGGGTGAACAAATTCAAACCTTGCTGGAGCAGCAATGGGGTACGAATGCGGACGGCACACCAAACACCAAAACATTACAAATTTCCGGCCTGAAATATACGGCAGATTTCAATAAGCCAGTAGCAGAACGGGTGACGAGTCTAAGCCTTGAAGATGGCACACCTATTGATCCTGCAAAAACATATACGGCTGTCGTTAACAACTTTATGGCAGCAGGCGGAGATAACTATAAAGTGCTGGTGGATGCCAAATCATCCTTGGCAGGTCCGATCGATCTGGATGTATTTTACCAATACATCGTAGATACATTTAAAGGTGGCGCGATTCAAGCTAAAACGGAAGGACGGATCACGAACGTCGCTGCATCTACGGACCTACCGGAAACTCCTGTAACAACAGAAGTCATTTCCCGTGCTGAATTCGTAAGTGCGCTGGTAGACATGTTGAAACTGAACGAAGTAACTGCAGCGCCTGCATTCAAGGATGTTGCTGCCGATGCTGCATATGCTGATGCGATCGCTGAAGCCGCTCATGCCGGATTCATTCAAGGGTACGGCGGTAACTTCAGCCCGGATCGTGATATCACTCGTGAAGAAGCGGCTACGATTCTTGCTAAACTGCTGGACAATCAAGATGCCGATAAAAATGCGGCTGCGATCATCGCAGGTTTCGAAGATGGGAAAACCGTTTCCAAATATGCGGTTGAAGCCATGGCAGCATTGATTGACCAAGGTATTCTTAGCGCCGCAGAGAAAAACCTGCTTCAACCTAAGCAAACGTTGTCTGCTGACGAGGCAAAAGCTTTAATTCAAAAAGCGGTTGCAGCAAAAGCTTCATAATGTAGAACGTATTCAAACCTTATAGTAAGACAGGAAAACACATCCTTTTGGGTAAATAAGCTTCCTCCTAGTGATAAACCTCATGTGAGTCCTTCAATTCATGAAAGGGTTTATCCATATAAACCGCAATAATCGATCACACTAGCCACTGCGAGTGCAGTACCATCTTCCGATCGCTGTTATCCCCAGATTTTTTGAATCCCCTTTTCTAAGGGGAAAATCCGGTGATACACGCGACCGCTTCGCTTCTTCAGATTGGTTCTGCCTCTCCGTTAACATATGGATGTTTTTTGCGGTTAATCTAGGAGAATGCGATGTCCTCATTTAGGATGTGTTTTCCCATGCTTACATTCATTCCAAATTATTACATAGAATACGCGACGGTCGATCAGGTCCAGGCCCACAGGAACCGGTCGCGGTCCCAGGCAATTCTGCCGCCGTGGAGCTTGCGGAAAGCCTTTTTCACCTCTTTGGATAACGATGCATTTCCATTCTCATTGATGAATACGAATTGTTCGCCGAAATGGGTCTTCGCATATTCGATCGCATCGCTCTGGGTTAGCGTCCCCGTGAACCTGATTTCCTTGACCATCCATTCCGCGACTTCCTGTGCGGTTGCTTCCATGAAATCATGCTCCTTCCTGCTCGTTGATTGCTCCATTATATCATGACCCGCAGCGAGCACTTGAAGAGAATCAGGCGGCACAATCGCCCATTGCCTCAACAACCGTCAACGCCTGCCGTCGAACCGTTGGATGGCTTCCTTGGTCACCGGCGCGAAGAGGTTAACAAGGTTGCCGTCGGGATCGCGAAACAGCATGGCACGGTTCCCCCACGGCATCGTGGTCGGTTCCTTTACCCACTCGCTCACAAGCGGCTTCAAACGCTCGTATTCGGCATCGACATCATGGACGCGGAACTCGATGATGACCGTGTGATTGTCGGCCGCCACTGCGGAACCCGCACCGAACAGCTGCACCGTCTGGGAGTGGCCGATGGCCAAGGTGCACGACGGCATCACGAATTCGGCAAAGACGGGCGCGGGGCGTTCCGCCGAAACACCCAAGATTTTCTCATAGAACTCGACGAGACGATCTACGTCGTCGGTAATGATGCGTACAGAAGCAAAATTCATGATATACCATCCTTCCCATAATAGGTAATACAATACCTTGAACATATTATTTTGGGCCAAAGATACTTCGCATTGATTTCCTATGCCCTTACGATCCAATGATACAAAAGCGCTGCTGACAACAGTATGTCAGTAGCGTTTTATATAAACTGTAGGGAAATAGTGATGGGCTTTAGCTGACGGAAAACGATGGCTCCAAACACAGAAGCAGCCTGACAACAGCGCGGCGTTCCGAGAGAGGAATGATTCATCCCTTTACTTAAACGAGGATCGAGGCGTATAATCCGTAAAGACATCGGAGTGAGAAGAGGGAAGTAGATTATGAATAACGGTTTGGTCAATGCGATTATCGCGTATATCATGTGGGGGGTTCTCCCGCTTTATTGGAAGTTGTTTAACGATGTGCCGGCAGGCGAAATTCTGTCCCATCGGGTTGTCTGGTCGTTCGTCTTCATGGGTATTCTCGTCGCCGTCCAGCGCCGCTGGGGTGACATGAAACGGATTGCGGCCAGCCGTTCGCTCCTGCTGTCGCTCGCCGCCAGCGGGCTGCTGATCGCTGCGAATTGGCTCATCTTCATCTGGGCGGTCAACAACGACCACGTCGTTGAGACAAGCCTTGGCTACTATTTGAACCCGCTGCTGAACGTGCTGCTGGCAGTTGTCTTCCTTCGTGAGAAGCCAAACCGCGGCCAATGGCTCGCGATTGCCATCGCTAGCGCCGCGGTGCTCATCATCGCCGTCGACTACGGGCGGTTCCCGTGGATCTCGATCTCCCTGGCCGCAACGTTTGGCTTGTACGGCCTCGCGAAGAAAAAGATCGGACAAGACGCTTCGGTAGGCTTGCTGTCAGAGACGGCTGTAGTCCTGCCTGTCGCGCTCGGCTACTGGATCTATTTGGCTGCCGTGGGCAAGACGACGGCATGGACGCTGCCTGCGTCCACGTTCGTCGAGCTGCTTCTTTCCGGCGTGGTCACCGCGCTGCCGCTGCTCTTCTTTGCGCGGGCGGCCGCCCGGATGGCGCTGTCCACGCTCGGCTTCGTCCAATACATCGGGCCGACGATCATGCTGTTACTGAGCGTATTCGTGTTCAAGGAATCGGTCTCGCCGGTTCTTCTCATCGGCTTTGCGCTCATCTGGACAGCGCTTGTCGTATATGCTGCCGCATCCGTTCGCGGTGCGAAACTCGCAAAGGTCAACTGACTACAAAGGCATGGCCCTGTACCGTCAAAACAGCCATTTCCGTCCACTGGGGAGGAGATGGCTGTTTTCCGTTTGGACTTATAAGCGGTCTTCAGAGCGTGCTGTCCTTGGCATAATTCACTCCTAAATGATGAGCCCGATCAAGCAGCATTTCATAATGTTCTGGCTTGGAATCCAAAGTCTCATATAAAAATTCAACCTTGGAATGGGGCACACCGCAATAATCTGCAATGCCTACATTAAGCAGATGCGTGATCGATTCATCGTAGTTGCGCTTTTGCATCTGTTGTTTCGAAACGCCCGCAAGCCCAATCCACAGCATATGCTGATGATGAAGCTTGTTCGAACCGTAGGCAAACCCGTTGTTCAATACACGATCAACATACCCTTTCAACATGGCCGGCAGGTGCCACCACCAGACTGGAAAAATAAAGGCCACGGCATCATGCCTCTTCAACCGTTGGATCTCCGTTTCGATCTCAGGGGAGAAGAGCTGATGCTCCAGAGACCAGTCAGGTTCATCGACGCCTTGAAGAACAGGGTCAAAGCCAATTTCGTGCAAATCCAATATTTCATAATCGTGGCCAGCCTCGGCAAGACCTTGCACGAAACGATCGGCAACCTGAAAGGTCAAGGAATCTTTTCTCGGGTGCGAAACGATAACCAATACGTTCATATTTGTATTTCACGACCTTTCTCCAGCGCTGACTTGTAGCCATGCTCCATGGCTGATGCTATTATAAACGAGGAATGAAATATTCTGGAAGAACGCACTTTCAAGTGCTATAGGAAGAATGAGGTACCATAGGAACATTGAAGTACCCTAAGTCGATGTCTTGAAAATGGGTCCTGATCATGGACTGAAGAGTAGAATGGAGGTAATGGTTGTAGCCTGGATACAGCCTGATCACGGAGGGATAACAGATGACTGAGCATCGCAAAACGAACGCTCCCAAGAAATATAAAGTAGGCGTAGAGGCGGCCTTGGAGGTGATGGGCGGAAAATGGAAGCCGTTGATCATCTATCACTTGATGACAGGACGGAAACGTACGTCGGAGCTCAGGCGGTTGATCCCTGACATTACGCAGAAAATGCTGACGACTCAACTAAGAGGCCTGGAGAAGGATGAGATTGTGAAACGGAAGGTCTATTCGGAGGTTCCCCCTAAAGTGGAATATGAGTTAACGGACTACGGCTGGGGACTAAAGCCCGCCCTCGATTTTTTATGTTATTGGGGAGAGGATCATCTGGACAAAGTGTATGGCGACAAATCCAAGGTTTTGGAGGACTTTTCGGGCTGTAACGAGTAAACGGGATGATTCCAGATCACTCCTGAGCTAAATCAGCTGATTGACAGGGGGATGAGTATGAAATGGCAAGAGGTTCAACAGATTTTTCCGAATCAATTTGTGAAGTTTGAAGTTCTTCACTCTGAAGAGACGGAGGATCAAGAAGTTATAGATGAGGTTGCTGTAATCGGACCTGTACGCGACGAAGAGGCAACCCGAGAATTATTAAATAGCCGGGATAAAACCTTGGTCTATCATACTTCCAAGGAACAAGTTATCGTTAAGGTGCGGAAGAACGTGGGTCTAAAGAGAGATTTGCATTCAAATATCATAATATTAACGGATTATTAGGACTAGACATACTGGTAGATGTAGAATGAATACCAAAGAAGTTATCAAACAAAAGTGGGGGTGATTCATCTGACCATTGCTGCAATTATCATAGAGCCAAAAGATCAGGATCATTTTTATGTCCCGGTGTCAACGGAAGCCTTTTTCCAAAGATGCTGGGTGCCTGGAATCATCGCATTGGAATTGGATTTGATTTCTCGATTTGCTGATCCTGGCATAGATATCAATATTCATGATCTTCCCAAATTAACGGGTGAATTCCATGTGTTAAGGGAATGGGCTCGGAGAAACTTGGATGAAAATGATTCTGCTCAATTAATAAATCGAATCAATTTCCTTCTAGAGAAGATCGGAGAAGCATTTAGTGATGAGAAAATCATCATCTATATTGGATAACTGTAGTATGAAGATTGGAGGACAGTATGAGTTCATCCTTATTTTCAATCAGAGGCACTCGATTATTTGTTGAACAGTACAATGAACCATGTGAAGAAGCGCTCCTTTATTTGCATGGGGGACCCGGGGCAAGCTGTGTTGACTTTTGTTATTTTCAAGCTGAAGCTTTATCTGATTCCTTAAGAGTGATTGCGATCGACCAAAGAGGCGTATTACGCTCTGACCCCATTCAAGCGAATGAACAATTTGGATTAAACGATATTATTGAAGATCTCGAGGAACTACGAAAACAATTGGAAATCAGCAGATGGAGTTTATTAGGGCATTCGTTCGGTGGATACTTGGCGGTTAAATATGCATTAAGTTATCCAGAATCGATCCATAAAGTGATTTTTGAAACGCCTTGCTTTGATGTGAAAAGGGCAACCAGATCCATCATTTCGAAAGCCAAAGAACATTTTATTCATGTTCAGAATCAACCTGGTATTGAAGCGTCGAATGAGTATCTCCATGGAAGTTACAAGGCAAATGAATTATGGAATGCTTTAGGGGATGTTTTTCAATTATTAGGCGAGGATAAGAATCTTTTATATTTTCGGCAATTAACTACCCATCAATATGATGAAATCATGCAAAGCCAGGCATCCTCAAATGATATGTGGAGTAAGAATCAAGTACATAGTCAAAAGCTGCAAGAAGAAGGATTGTTTTTTGAAAATCTGCTGCCCAAGCTCTCCGGGTTAACACAACCCACCCTATTATTAGCAGGGGCCTATGATCCTGTTTGTTGTGGTGAGCAGCAACGGGTTTATTTGGAGAAGGTGCAGGACGGTAGGCTCGTCATGTTTGATCGAAGTGCTCATTTTCCGAGGCTTGAGGAGCCAGAGAAATACACGAAAGAGGTATTGAACTTTATTTTTTCTTAGAGAAAAGGACCTCAGTGATTTATGCATTTAAGATCTGAACGAAAACAGGTGGTTTAAAAACCATGTTTCTGCAGGTGAATATCCAAATACATATAAAATCCAAAGAGGTGATTCAGATGCTCGGCTTGCCCAAAGGTCAGGTGTTTCTTGTTCCATGGACTGAACAATGGGAAGTTGAATTCACTGAGGAAGCGATGAAGATTCGTAATGAACTGAAGGGCGATATTCAATCGATTCATCACATCGGAAGCACTGCCATCAAAGGACTACATGCCAAGCCGATCATTGACATTGCCATTGAAGTAGAGTTTTTTGAAAAAGGAGAGCGCTGCATCCCTGGGCTGGAGAGGGTGGGTTACTCCTATAAAGGCACCAATATATTACCGGATCGGCACTATTTCAGTAAAGGCGAACCTAGAACTCACCAAATTCATATGTACCCGTCCGGGAGTGAATATCTGCATAAGCAGTTGCTTTTCAGGGACTATTTAATATCCAATGTCGAAGCAAGAACAGCGTATCAACAGCTTAAAGAGGCATTGGCAAAGGCGAATTCGACCGATAAGTTGGCGTACGCAGATGCGAAAACGGAGTTTATCCGTCGCGTTGTATCGGAAGCTGAATCCACTGATACTATATAGACCGCAAAAAACATACACACGTTAACGGAGAGGCAGAACCAATCTGGAGAAGCGAAGCGTTCGCGTTTATCACCGGATTTTCCCCTTAGACAAGGAGATTCAAAAAAAATCTGGGGATAACAGCGATCGGAAGATGGTACTGCACTCGCAGTGGCCTTGTGTGGTTGATTAATGCGGTTTCTATAGTTTCCTCTGAATCCATTGATGTGACTTAACTCATAGGCGCGGCGATTTTGGTCATAGTAAGGTGTGTTTCGCTTTCTTCAATGTAACTGGAAGCATAAGTTTGTGTCACAGATCGAGACTGGCGGATAGGAAACTTATTTATGCACAAAAAGTTGCGATACGAAGCCATGACATCACTATACTTCTATGAAGAGGAGGGGTTAGATGGATTGGCTTATGAGAATGAATCGGGCATTGGACCATATCGAAATGAATTTAACCGGAGAAATCGAATTAAGCGAAGTGGCTCGATGTGCTTGCTGTTCGTCTCATCAGTTCCAAAAGATGTTTTCGTTCATTACTAACGTATCGCTTGCGGAATATATAAGGCGAAGACGGCTTACTCTGGCGGCCATTGAATTGCAGAATAGCGATATAAAAGTTGTTGATGTTGCCATAAAGTATGGCTATGAATCACCGGTTTCATTTGCAAGGGCTTTTCAAGCGCTGCATGGTGTTAATCCGGCAATGGCCCGTCAAGAAGGGACTGCTCTCAAAGCCTATCCTCGACTATCCTTCTTCATTTCCATTAAAGGAGAAGAGGCTATGAACTATCGGATCGAGACGAAAGAATCCTTTCAAGTATACGGGATCGAAAAAATGTTTCCATTAAACGGCGTAGACACCCCGGCAGAATTATGGAAGCAAAGCCATGCGAACGGCGAGGTTGAAAGGCTTGCGGCCAATGCAGGCGACCTCCCCGCCTTTTTAAATCAGAACTATCATAAGGTACATGCCGTTTGCAGCTACAAAAAAACAGATGAGGATACTTTTCCGTACATGCTGTGCGCATTTAAAGGTAATTCAAGTAAAACGGATGGGTACACAAGCATAACCATACCAGCTCAAACGTGGGCGATATTTTCTTCGGATCCGTTCACATGGGACCAATTTGATGAAACGATTGAGACATTGTATAAACGATTTTTCTCCGAATGGCTGCCTACTGCTGGATACGAACAGGTCGATGGAATGGAATTTGAAATTACAGGAGGTAAAGATGGGCTTCATTTCGTTGAGCTATGGTTTGCAGTAAGGAAAATATCCGAGCATAGACCATTTTAATATTCTACAAGAGGTAGAAAAAGATATGTATTACGTTGAAATCCTGACAACGATGTTGTCAGGATTATTAGTTTAGAATAGCAGCAGATGACCCACACATCACTGACCGAGAGGAGAAATAGCTATGAGACTGGATCGTTTACTTGGGATCGCATTGGAACTGATGGCTAAAAAAAGGATAACCGCTGCGCAACTGGCCGCCAAGTTCGAAGTTTCGATACGCACCGTCTACCGTGATGTCGAACTGATCAATCAGGCTGGCATCCCCGTCGCTTCATTTGCCGGCGCGGACGGCGGGTTCGAGTTGATGAACGGGTTTTTCCTGACGCGGCAGCACTTCTCGGTCGATGAATTGTCGGTGATCTATATGCTTTTAAAGGCGTTGGAAGGAACTATGGGAAATGCTGTGGCACCCGCCATGCGGAAGCTGGCCAGTCTGAATCCGGAATTGGCGAACGAAAGAAGCGGCGAAGCTGTCATCCTGAGCATTAGCATGTCGGACGATGACGTGAATTACGTTCAGGAGCTTTTTAGAGCTGTCCGGCAATCCAGAGTGGTTAGACTAGCGTACACAAGCGCGTCCGGCACAGCAACCGAGCGGTACGTGGAGCCGCTAAATCTTCTGTGGGAGAAAGGCGTGTGGTACCTGGAAGGGTACTGTCGATCGCGTCAGTCTAAACGCTATTTTCGCGTGTCGCGTATCGCCTCGCTTGATGTGTCCGAGGAAAGGTTCGTCCCTCTGCAAATTCCGGAAGAGCCTGAACGAGAAGAAATTCAAGGTATACATGCTCATCTTCGCTTCGACCTGACGGTTCGCACCCGGGTACTGGAACAATTCCCGGGGGAATGCGCGTATCAAGGAGATTATATCGTTGTGCGCACGACCTTTTACAAGAAAGAGTATGCGCTATCGGCCATCGTCAGCTACGGAACGAACGTCGAGATTGTATCGCCGGCTGAACTGCGGGACGACGTTATCGCCCATATCGAAACCATCCGCCGACATTATTTGAAAACTCAAGGAGGAGATTCTGCATGACGATTTTGGTAACGGGAGCAACAGGCACGGTTGGACAACATGTGACGGAACTGCTGGTGCAGCGAGGAAATCCTGTAAAGGCGCTGACGCGTAATCCAGAACGGGCGAGAGCCAAGCTGCCGGAAGGCGTGCAGATCTTAACTGGCGATCTGATGAAGCCGGAGACGTTAAAGGAAGCGTTGCAAGGGATCGAAGCGATGTTCCTGATCATCTCCAGCGATGAGCCGAACGCCGATTTGAACACGAACCCGCAAGTTGTGGCGTTGGCTGAAGCGGCCGGAGTCAAGCGTGTAGTCGTACTCGTCGGCTATGAGGAAGGTCCAGTCGAGGAAACGCTGCGGGAAAGCAGTATGCAGTGGACGCTGGTTAAACCTGCCGAATTCATGGCAAACGTGCTGGCGGATTGGCAGGAGAGCATCCGAACGGAAGGTGTGGTGCGGGAAATTTGCGGAGATGCGCTAAGCGCACGGGTGCATGAGGGCGATATTGCTGCTGTCGCCGTCGAAGCGCTGCTCGGCGAAGGCCATCACACCCAAATATATCCGTTGACCGGACCTGAAGCGCTGACGCGCCGCGAAGCGGTGCAGGTGATCGCCTCGGGGATCGGCAAAGACATCCGATTCATCGAGTTGTCCGAAGAAGAAGCGCGGCAGCAATGGCGGGAACAGGGGTACGACGAGGAGAGCATTGAATTTTTCGTGCAAATGGCAATAAACACCCCGACATCTGGATATACCTTGTTGCCAACAATCGAGCAAGTATTAGGCCGACCGGCTCGCAATCTAGCCGAGTGGGCTGCCGAGCACAAAAGGGAGTTTCTATAACGGCGTAGGAGGATCGGAAAATGGGCTATGCAATTGAAGCGCAAGGCTTACGCAAATCCTTCAAGGATCACGAGGCGGTTCGCGGAGTAGATCTATCCATTCGGCAAGGGGAGCTGTTCGCACTTCTTGGGCCGAATGGCGCCGGCAAGACGACAACGATCCACATGTTGACGACGTTGCTTCGTCCGAGTGGAGGAACGGCGAGCGTCTGTGGATACGATGTCGTAAAGGAAGCCGTCGCTGTTCGAAGGCGCATCAGCGTCACAGGCCAATACGCGGCACTGGACGAGTCGCTTACCGGCTGGCAGAACCTGACTCTGTTCGCTGGGCTTCACGGTTACTCTCCCAAGGAGGCTCGTGCGCTTGCGTCGGAACTACTCGAATCGTTCTATCTAGCGGAAGCCGGCGGACGGCCGGTTGGAACGTATTCGGGCGGCATGCGCAGACGGTTGGACCTTGCAGCGGGCATTCTTTCCCAGCCCGAGGTGATGTTTCTTGATGAGCCGACGACCGGACTCGATCCCCAAAGCCGTCGTGAACTATGGGGAATGCTGCGCCAATTGGTTAAAAAGGGGACAACTGTGCTGCTAACGACACAGTACCTGGAAGAAGCCGATGTATTGGCCGATCGCATCGGTTTCATTGCTCAGGGCAGGCTCATCGCCGTCGACACGCCGAAGCAGCTCAAGGCAACGGTCGGCGGCAAGCTGCTGATGATTCGACTGGCTGAAGGGGGCGATCCAGCTTACGTCTGTCGTCTGCTCGCAAGCAAATACGGATTGGAGGCCCACTCGGATGAAGAAGGGCTGGTCGTGAGAGCGGGAGTACGAGAAGCGGCGCTGGCGCATGCCGTGATCGGCACCCTGATCGATGAATCGACGCCGATCGACGATTTCTCGTTGGGCGAGCCGACTCTCGACGATGTATATTTCGCGCTGACAACAAATTGTGGAAACGAGGCGACATCATGAGTCTTACTCAGACGTCTGGAGCGAGCAAGCCGAGAAAAAGCCCGAGCGGCCTGGTCGCCACTGTACTGTTTATGCGGAGAACGCTGCATCACATAAGCAACAACGGTTTTGGCTTGGTCGTTGAGGCGGTCTTGTCTCCGATCATCATGCTGCTTATCTTCACGTTCTTGTTCAGCGGGGCGATTGCCGGCTCTTTGAGAGGGTATATCCAATATCTTCTGCCTGGCATCCTTGTGCTGACGGTTGTGCCGATAACGGTGTACACCGGTACAACGTTATGCACGGATATCGCCAAAGGTGTCTATTACCGGCTTCGAACGATCCCGTTCTGGCAGCCCGCTGCCATTATCGGCTCGGTCATCGCCGATGGGTTCCGTTATTTGGTGGTGCTGCTCACGGTTCTAACCATGGGGCTGGTACTTGGATTTCAGCCGGAAGGCGGTGTCGTCGGCGCTGTGCTGGCGTCGATCTATGTTTTATTTTTTGCTTATGCTGGAAGTTGGGTGTTTGCGTTCATCGGCAATCTGGCTAAACAGCCGGAGACTGTATCGGGCACGAGCATGATGCTTGTATACCCCCTTCTGTTCGCCAGCAACGTGCTCGTCGACACATCGACGATGCCCCGATGGTTGCAGGTGATGGTCGATGTGAACCCGGTCAGCGTAGCCGTTACGCTGACACGCGGACTGTTTCACGGAACTGCGAACGCAGCCGACCTTGCGGCGGGCATCGGGGACTGCCTGCTGTTAATCGTCCTCTTTGTTCCTCTTACAATATACGTGTACTTAAAGAGGCAACTTCAGTAGGAGTGTAAACGATGTCATTGCATAAAACATGCGAACTACCTCGACTTCCGTTTCTAGAGGTGAGTGAGGAAAATTCATGAATGAGATCAGGCAGACTAAAGGGACCAGGGAGAAAGCGGGCTGCGCGGCTTGTTCCCTGGTTCATGCCTGCATGGGACCGAAAGCAGCCGAAAATGGAATCGGCTGCTTTTGTTCAATTAACGAAGCAGGTTAGTCTAACAGTTCCCAATAATACTTATTTGAATGTTTCTTAAGTTATTGGCAGTTATCTGGATAAGGTGAGCAAACTGAGCCTCAGATTAATACAAGGCATGAACTGTTTAAAGAGATCCCTCGGTTCGATGCCTTGTCTTTTTTGTTTTTATCTATATTCTCTAAGATAGTCGTTGATTGTTAGGGGAAATCCAACGTAAAAGGTTCTTGATCGGTCCTATTTTGATAACTTGTTGGATTATGAGGTAACCTACAACACACCCTATCGTGTTAGCTATAAGGTCATTGATGTCAATACTTCTTGAACTGCCTAGAATTAATTTAAGGATCAGCTGCATAAACTCAATGCCGAATGATACGGTCAGTCCTATTCGTATTGCTTGTTTTAAGGAAAAGATGCCGCGAGGCGCAAGCCATACGAAAACACCCAATGGCATAAATAGAATGATATTTAATATAAAACTTGTCATATCAATTGTTAAAATGGGGATAAAATTAATTGAACTGTACCAAGGAGCTTGATTACGGTGAATGCCGAAGGTTAGCTCTATAGGTAAAAATACAAAATAAATGACACCCAACGCATAGCAAAAAAATAAAACTTCAAGTAATGTTATCTTATTTTTTTTATGAGTGATCACTCTAAAAATGATATATAGCAATGCTAATGGGATTAACACGGCTATTGGTGGAATAGTGTATAACAAATCCATAAAACTCTCTCCTTTGTTGTATCAGCTGATTTGTAACCAGTTTACAAGGAGAACATTTAGAAAGCTTAAATTGAAAATAAAGAATTCTAAAGTTTTTATTTGTAGGGTGAGCTGAAGCAGTGGAAAATGCCGGGCATGTCGTATATAAGTTATATGGTATGTTTATAAAATGGTTATTTGCGTACAATAATATATTCATAAATTGAAGTACGGGGTGGAGTGGATTGGATGGAAACGAAATACAAGAGAATGCGTTTGGAACTGGCGAGATTTGTTAGTCTCAACGCAGTATTTGCGTTAATAATTTGTTTTTTACTTATGGCTGTTATCTTGATTGTAAGAGCTATTTCAGAGGGATTATATAACTTCATAATGAGTTTAATTTATGAACTTAACGGATTGCTGCCCAAGGTGTTTTCTATTATGTTTCTTGTTTTTTTCTTTACCTTCATATTCAATCTATTCATAGTGTCTCGGCGGTCTTTTCGTTACTATGCGGAGTTATCCCAAACCCTTCAATCCATGGTAGAAGGAAATCGAAACTTAAAATTGCCTGTTAGCGAACAGGATTCGGTTTTTGGAGGTCTGGCACAGAACATCAATAAACTCGTTGAGCAGCTAGAGCTTTCCCTTCAGCAGGAAAGAGCAGCAGAAGAATCTAAGAATGAGCTTATTACTTCGGTATCCCATGATCTACGTACGCCTCTAACATCAATTCTTGGTTATCTCTATATTATTGAACAAGATCGTTACCAAGATGAAGTGGAGATGCGATACTATACGTCTATAATCTATGAGAAAAGCAAAAATTTAGATCGTCTTGTTAATGAACTTTTTGAGTATGTTCGTACTAAAAGTCCAAAACTTTCGCTTCATAAAGAACAGGTAAATTTGACCAGAATGCTTCAACAGCTTGCTGCACAGTTTATTCCTGAGTTTAAAGCAAGGCGTATGGAGTATCGTTTATTCTTACCAGATAGTGAAGTTTGGCTACATGCAGATGCTGAGAAATTAGTACGAGTTTACGAAAATCTTATAAATAACGCTCTACAATATGGTGCGGATGGAAAATGGATTGACATACAGCTTCAGGAGGATACAAGTGGGATCCGTATCGAAGTAAGAAATTATGGGAAACCAATTCCTCCGTATGCAATTCCTTATGTTTTCGAGCGGTTTTATCGAGCGGATCAAGCTACCGAGGCAGGTTCAGGGCTTGGTCTAGCTATTGCAAAAAATATTGTTGAACTTCATCAAGGAGAAATTTGGGTGGAAAGTGATGTGAGCGGGACAGCTTTCTTTACGTTGTTTTTGAAAAAGGAGAATAAGGATGAATGCTAATATATTGGTGGTAGACGATGATCTTGAAATTGTAAGACTTGTGGCGCTTGCACTTCGACAAGAGGGTTATACTGTATTGACTGCATCTAATGGACGGGAAGCTTTGCAATTCATTGAGGAACAGGAAATAAATCTGATGATTGTAGATGTGATGATGCCCGAGATGGACGGACTCACCTTCTCTAAGGAAGTAAGGAAGAGGAGTGAGGATATTCCGATTCTCATGCTCAGCGCCAAGTCAGAGGATATGGATAGAATAGAAGGTTTATTGATCGGTGCGGATGATTACATGACCAAGCCGTTTCATCTACTGGAGTTAGTAATTAGAGTAAAAGGATTATTGAGACGGGCTTACCCAGCAAATAAAAGTACGTATGAAGATCCTTCCGTTTTGAAGTACGGACCACTCACCATTGATCATAGACGTTACGAAGTAAGGTACAATGAAGAAAAAATCGTTCTCACCGCAAAAGAGTTTGATATTCTATATTTACTTGCAAGTCATCCGGGTCAGGTATTTGCTGCCGAAGACATTTTTCAAAAGGTATGGAAGGAAAAGTCTTATGAGGGCAATAATACGGTGATGGTGCACATCAGTAATCTAAGAGAAAAAGTAGACAAGATATTAGGCTATAAGCTCATTCAAACTGTATGGGGTGTGGGGTATAAGATTGAAGCTTAACTTAGATGAAATCCGTGTACTGAAATGATTAATCAACCTGAATTAAGGTGATGTTAAGAATGGATTTAACAGGTGTTTAACCGGTTGCTTTAATATAAGAATCAGTGAATTTACTTATAGGGGACTACTACACGTTATACCATTTTTTACATCCGTTACTTGGGAGAGTATAACGAATTTTGGCTGGTTTTAGCTGCGTCTGTACTTGTTGCGATAAGAACAGGATTGAATCAACTGAAAAGGGGATAGATTTAAAATGCTCACTGATAAAAATAGCAAAGACGAAATTGATGATAAAATTAATAATGCTGAAAAAGTAATAACAATCGGCGAAATCTTTTATTGGATTGCAAGGTCAGTAGGCAACATACTAAAATAAATGGGTATTGTGCTGATGTTTTGAAATAACGATGACTCGGCAGCCGGCCCAAAGGATCGGCTGCTTTAGTTTAACCAACGGGTAGGCTTTAAAGCGCTCCGTTTTGGAAGATGTCTTCAAATCGCGGCGACGATGCTCTCTTTTGTTAAGCTTCCTGTTCCATAGGAGAAGAGCCAAGATTGATCAATACAACGCCTGCAATAACGAGCGCAATACCAAGAACGGTTATTAACCCGACCTTTTCCTTCCAGATCAGAATCCCGATGATCACCGTAGCCAGCGTTCCTACCCCCGACCATATTGCGTAAGCGATGCCTAGGGAGATGTGTTGCAAACTCAGGGAAAGCATATAGAAAGCCAACCCAAAACAGATGACCACCGCAATACTCGGATATAATTTCGTAAATCCGTTCGATAATTTCAGCATCGATGTACCCAGCAGTTCGCCAACAATAGCCACAAGCAAAAAAAGGTACGGCTTCATTCCGATCCATTCCCCTCATTTAAAATGCCCTGCATCAAGAACTCGACCATTTGCATCAATACCTTATCCAGAGACAATCCGATCTGGTTCGCAACATGTATGTCCATAAGCTGGTTTAAAGCCCCGATGTAGGTCTGAATGAACAGCTCGACATGAAACGGCCGGAGGCTTCCTGCCGCGACTCCTTCCCGGATCAAAATCCGAATGTTATCCCACCCATGGTTTAAGTATGTATCCACCTCATGCCATAATTGCGGATATCGTTGTTTTAATTCATGAAGGACACGAACGTCCTTAATGACGAATCCTTGAGGCAAAATGACTAAGGCCCTTCTCAACTTCTCTACGTCAGTCAACGAAGCATCGTTCATCACTTCCTGCTCAGCTTCCCGCATACCCGCAATGGATTGATCGATCAGATAGCTTATCATTTGCTCCTTTGATTCATAGAATTGGTATATCGTCTTCGTGCTCATCCCGAGACTGGCAGCGATATCCCGAAGCGAAAACTTCAGCCCCCGCTTCATGATTTCTTCTCTTACAGCTTCCATAATTCTCTGCTTCATAAAAGGCTCACATCCAATCCTAGCTTATTTTCCGAATTAATCGAGGCAGGAAGAACAGTGGGTAAATCATCAAGAACAAATTCGGTATCCACCATGACACATCAAAATCATGCCGCAGTCCCCAGAACGCGATGGCTTGCAAGCCAGAACAAAACGTGAGCGTTAACGAGATGATCCCTAAGGTGATTCCAAATTGCCGTCGCTTCTGATAAACATAGATGCTCGTTAACCCGGTAAAGGAGATCAACAGATCCAGCGGAATAAACGACAGATTCCACGCCACCATCATTTCATTATCGTAATCCTTGTAGAGAAACTCCTTCGGCAGCAGATGAAGAAATACGACAAACCAGTACACAACAAATCCCAGATCAGTGACAAGCATGGCTGTCTTCAATGTTTTTCCCAATGCTTTAAGCTCCTTTCATTACATATCATCCGGAAAACATAAATACAATTTTGTTTTCCTTGTTTTCCATTATACAATGCAAGTTCCATCTATTCAATGGTTCAGGCCAAATTGCTTCTAGCCCCCAAGCTTTAATTGATGAATATATAAACTACGAGACTTATGAATATTAATATAAAATGAAATGGAGCAGTTTGCTGTCGGCAGCGCACCATTTTACATGAAGGTAACGGGCAGGAGAGTTGAAATTACTGACGAATATAGGGTGTTATCATGAATCATGGGGGAATAAAAGATGCCGAATCGTACGTGTTTAGGGTGTCAGCTTGCAAATCAAATCATTGAAACACATACGGTTTATGAGAACGATTACGTGACGTGCATTCTGGATATCGCACCGCTAAATGAAGGACATGTTCTCATTCTTCCTAAACAACATTATCACGAGGTTGATGACTTGGACGAAATTACTGCCAATGAGATTATGAAGGCATCCATCATGCTGAAAAGGTTGATCGAGACCCAATTTCATCCTGATGGGGTAACCATCATTCAAAATGGGGGTAAATTTAACGATTTGTTGCATTATCATATGCATGTCTTTCCACGTTATGATGCAGATGGTTTTGCTTGGGTCGAACCTCCCGACACTACGAATGCCAAGGGGCGTTTAAACGAAACCAGAGAGAAATTGGTGAAATTAATAAACCATATAGGTTGAACTGGATATTTACACGCTAACGGAGAGGGCAGAAAGAATCTGGAGAAGCGGAGCGTTCGTCTTTATCACCGGATTTCCCCCTTAATAAGAGAATCAAAAAAATCTGGGGATAACAACGATCGGAAGATGGTTCTGACCACGTAGTGACTCCGTGTAAAAATCATTGATTCAACTTATACAGCAGTAATTATGCTAGATTTGAGTATATTGGGTAGGTGATGATTCCTTTGAAAGTTTTTGTGAAAAAAGGATTAGACAATGAAATTGCCAATCATAATTTCTATGCTGCCTATGATGGGTTTAAACAGTTAGGCTTTGAAATATGCTATTTTCAAGATATCCGTACGTTATCTGGGCACCAGAAGGAAGATATTGTTATTAGTTACGTCGAGGATGTCAGAAGCATGCTTCGCAGACATGACATCGTCGCGCCAGAGATCGATTATCCTGAAGAGTTAACCGCATTTTTGGGGAGAAAGGTGTGGAAATCCAGGTTAAGTGTCATTGCAAATCACCCGGAGAACTGGAATGTGTTTATCAAACCGGTAGAGGACAAGAAGTTTACGGGTATTGTGGTAAGAAGCACAAAGGATCTGGTTGGCTGCGGGACTTATGGTGAAGATCCTGAAATTTGGTGTTCCGATGTGGTGAAGTTTGTAGCCGAGTGGAGATGCTTTGTAAGATACGGGGACATTTTGGATGTCCGCAGGTATCGTGGGGATTGGCGAGTACATTTTGATGCCCGGATCGTTCAAGGGATCGTTGATCAATTCCAATCAGCGCCAAAAGGATATGCGGTAGACATTGGGTTAACGGATCAAGGAGAAACTCTCTTGATTGAAGTTAATGATGGATATGCACTGGGGCATTACGGCATGTCTTCTCTTGATTATGCCAAGTTGTTATCAGCAAGGTGGGCAGAGTTAACCAATACTACGGATGAGTGCAATTTCTAGGGAGGTCGCACGGATGAATGTTGGAATGCTTTTTAGAGTTGGTTTGGTGTTTGATACACCGGAGTATGGAACGATTGTTGGAGGGGCCAATGCGGACTTGGATGACATGACTCCCGCAGAGATCAAAGAGATGATCGGGGAACGGATTATGATCCAAAAACCAGACATGGAAGAGCAAATTTTCGAAGTGGTTTCTTTTCAAATCAGTTATTCCATTATTGGAAAAAAGAATATCGGCATCTGTTTAGGCAAAGGAACCCCAGCGGAATCGATACCTGCAGGTTCGATCGTTTATTGCCATTCTTCCTAGGTTGAACCATTGCCCGAATAACCCAAATCCTGCTATAATTCCAGTATATCTACTGTATTGGGGGTTATACCGTGGCAATATTGGCAGTGCCGGATTGCTCGTTCACTAGAAAGGCCTTACGCAAAGCCTGAATAGGGGCGGACTTTGTGTAGGGCGCGACGAGAAGAGAATCGATCGCCCTGAATAAACCATAACGTTTCATCCCGCAGGCTTTGCACCTTATTTGCTTTTCCAATAAAAATAAGGGGCTGAAAGCCATGCAAACACCATTTATCCAAAACCATCAATTGAATGTCATTCAAAAACAAGCTGATTTCCTGTTGAAAACACTGCGCACAGTCGCGGATCGAAAAGTGCTGCAAACCGTCCGTCATACGGTCGTCACGAACGCGATTGCGGCTTTCGACGAGCTGACTGACGAACAAAGGCAGCTGTTGGAGCAATTGTCCTCTTACGAGGCAGCGCATGAACTGCAGGAATATCTGGACCGGCTGGAAACACACCTGATTCCATTTCCGCAAGTGACGGCGAAGCAAATCCAGAAGCTGTTTCCGAAGGCGAAGAAGCTCAAGCTGCCGAACCTGGAAACGGTGGATTACGCGCATACGACGTATTTGAGATGGACCGACATCGCGACCAACCGCTTGTTCATCGTATATCCGCATAAAGGCAAGTTCCTCGGCATCGAGGGGCGGATCACGGCCGCGAACAAGAAAGGGTACTGCATGTTCTGCAATCGCCATCAGGAGCTGGGATTCTTCAATGTGAAGACGAAGGGGAATTCGCCGGACAACTTTTCTTCCATCGGCCAGTATGTGTGTTTGGACGATACAGCTTGCAACCATAGCATTACCGACACCGCCATGCTGGAGAAGTTTCTTCTCTCGACGGGAAAATAACGCAAGGAACGAACAGGGTCGCTCTTCGGAGCGGCCTCTTTGCGTATGACTCCATTTCCATCTATGCTAGAATAAGGGATATTCTATACAAACCGCAAAAAACATCCACACGTTAACGGAGAGGCAGAACAGGCCGCATGGCGGGAATGAATACAAAAAGGAGCGTGATGGAGATGACCCATGAGCAGCTGATGCATCTGCTACATGCCTATGAGATGGATCGGCCCGAGCCGACGTTCTTGCGGCATAACGAGAACCGAACTTATCGGGTGCAGGACAGCGACGGGAAACGGTATTCTGCTTCGTATCCATGAACCCTTTGTCCAGGAGATGAAGGGACTGCAGCATACTGAAGCAGGGATTATGGCAGAACTGGACATGTTGAAGCAGTGGGGACAATGGAGTCGGGATGAAGTACAGGTGCCTGTACGGAACAAGAACGGAGAACTTGTCACGACCTTTGAAACAGATGGACAAAAAATGAATGCATCGCTCCTTACGTGGATGGAAGGCCGGGATCTGAGCCAAGAAGATGTGCAGGATGCCGATATTGCGAAGAAACTGGGCAAGCATATGGCGGAGCTGCATGCTTTTTTCAGGCAGTACAATCCATCCGGCATGGAAGCACGGCCGAGCCAGGGGAAGGCTTACAACCAACGAATGGCGCAGGTCATTCATTCGTACGTATCCTAAGGCTTATTTACGTCTGCCGATGCGGCTACCATTGACGAAACGTTGCAGCTGGTGAACGAGCGATTATCCGATGAAGGCGGGGATGACGGGCCAGACCTCATTCACGGCGATGTTTGCCAGGGGAACGCGATCCTGACGGTGAATGGTGACGTGCGGTTCATCGACTTCGGTTTTTACGGGAAGGGCTACGCACAGACGGATACGGCGATGGGTGCATTGATGCTGCCTGCGAATCGGCGGGATGCGTTCCTTGAGGCGTATTATGGACGGGCTTGCTCAGAGAACGAGTTGCTGCTGCTGGAGGGTTTAACGCTTGCAGCGATCATCGGGTTCTATGTCTTTCAGATTGGGAACGAGAAGCATCACGATGGGATGCGTGAGCGAATGCCGATCTTGTGTGCGGAGCGATGCCGGCCTTTTTTGCGAGGAGAACGGATCTTTTATCAATAATCAAAATAAGCCTACCGAATCAATGTGAGGGAGAGAACAAATGGGAACGTTAACGCTTAAACGTTTTAACGGCATTGAACAATTCCGATTGGTGAATTCCAATGCTTTTGCCGTCAGAAACGATGATGGTACGATTATGTTATGGTTTGAAACGGAGACAGACCCTATGGCAATAATGTCCGTTGAGGATACGGCGGAGCTTTCCATGAATCCGGATGCGGAAATCACGTTGATCCTTGAGCATCTTGCCCTCAAAGAATTCAAGGCCATGTCATACGAACTTATAAACGGATACAATCCGGAAACGAGAAGTCTGGATGCGAGGCTCTATTATTTCGAGCATGAGGCAGTTAATGAAAACACCGTGGAACTGGAGTATAGAGACAAGGGCGTTTTTTATCTCAAGTGGGCAGGGAGAACGACAGATATCAGCTATTACGATGGCAGTAAACCAGATACGATTCTTGAAGTAGAAGGGGAGTTTATTTTAAAGGATTATGAGAAATGGAATTGATTGGAGCATATCACCATCAAGGAGGGAATTGAACAATAATGAATAAGATGGTTGAGTATGGACTCATATGTGAAAGCAAGGAAGAAAAACAGCTTATGGCCGCTCTTCAGAATTTCATGGAACCCATGAATCGAACGTTTGCGAAAACGAAGAACAAGGGGTTGCTGGAGGCAAGGCTGCCGTACGTATATAAGCATTATTATTGGAACCTGAATAAAGAAAAGCAAGTGTACATCGAAATTTATCCTAACAAGGATGCGGAAGGGAAATGTAAGTTTTCTGACGGGCGCATTGGCTGGATTCTCTTCTCGAATTGCAAGGACCTGGCACCGCCGTATGATGTGCCTCTGGATGAACAAGGGGAATATATCCAGGACATTCTGACACAAACGGAATTGGAATATGTGACGTTATATGAGTATAAGGAGGGCGAAGAGAGACTGTAGAGTCTGGAGGTGAAAATACATAGATGAAGGAGACCTTTGCATGCCGGAGCGTGAAGAGATGCTTTCTGGAGGAAACGTGAATCACGTCGTCCGAATTGGAGGAACAGTGCGCCGCAGCGTCCAATCCAATTCGTATGTACATGAACTGCTGCAGCATCTTGAAAAGGTGGGTTATCCGAATACGCCCAGGTTTAGGGGGATGGATGAGAAGGGGCGAGAAATTCTGACGTATCTTGAGGGCGTAGTTCCGGGAAACGATTATCCCGAAATAGACAGAACTATGTGGTCGGATGAAGTATTGGTTTCGCTTGCAACCCTTCTTAGAAGCTACCATGATGCAACCGTCGGCTTCAAGTCTTCGGTGGACTCCCTACAGGCTTACCCTGATCCTTCCTTGCATGAGGTGGTTTGCCATAACGATGCGGCCTTGTATAACGTCGTTTTTGACGGAGAACATCCCGTTGGTCTGATTGACTTCGATATGGCAGGTCCGGGGCCTCGCATTTGGGACATCGTGTATATGTTGTATACATCGGTTCCTTTATCGGGTATTTCACCAGGAGGTGAGGATCGCGTTGTCGTGGAGTATGACCCAAAGGTTCATGCTGCCGAACGGAGAAGACGCATCGGACTTTTTTTAGATACTTACGGTATTTCGGTGCCCGGCAGTCTTAAAGCATGGGTAATCTCCCGAATTCAGCACATGTGTACAACGTTGTCTGAGCGCGCGGCTGCTGGAGAGGCCGCATTCGTCAAAATGGTGGAAGAAGGTCATCTTGATCATTATCTGAAAGAGGTAGAGTTTCTGAAACAGCATTTTGATGAATGGTGGCAGGAAGACCGGATGTGATTGGGGGAGGAAGAGGCACGCATGTACATTCACAGAAATCTTGAAAATATCGATTTGGAAACGATCTGTACTTTTCCGCAGAACGAGGAAGAACTTTACTATATCAGTCCCCGATTTACATACCCGCTAACGCCGGATCAAATTCTGAATCTCTTGCAGGATCGCCACGAGCCGACGGTTGTTCTGAATAAACATACGAATGAAGTTGTGGCCTATGCAAACATATACGGAAACGACCCTGTCGAAAGGACGTGTTGGCTTGGCAATGTGATCGTCTCACCCGGGTATCGGGGCACAGGGGCGGCGCCATTTTTGATTGGCGTCATGCTGGACAAAGCAAAAAACAGCCTGGGCAGCCAAACGCTCCGTTTGGCCTGCCATAGCACCAATTCACGAGGCTTGGCTTTTTACGCCAAGCAGGGTTTCAAACCTTTTGATCTCCGTATAACAAAGACAGAAGAGAAGTCGATGATCACTATACACATGGTTAAGGGATTGATTTAGGGTCCTGAGTAGGTGGTGGGAAGATGGCCTCTGAGGACGAGACTGGTATTTTACGAAAAGCAAAAAGCGAGGAGAACGGTCGATGAGAGCGTACATACAGACGAATGCAAATGGTGACTTTTATAACGTCAATGCCTTTATTGCCAATGAAGGATTCACCGCACTGGGCTGGGAAACGGTCAAGTACCATAATATTGCCGGTATTCAGGAGAGGCATCCGGAACATGTCGTCGTGGGCGGCATCGGCAATGTAAGAAAACGACTGGAACAATTGGGGCTGGCCGGCAACCGCGAGGAAATCGATTATCCAGCCTCTTTGGCCGGCTATTTGGGCCGGAAGGTGTGGGTTACGACGATGCGGGAGCTGTTCAAGGATCAGGAGCACTGGAATGTATTCGTCAAACCGAAGGATGTCACCAAAAAGTTTGCCGGAACCGTCGTGAAGGAATATAAAGATTTTATCGGACTCATGGATGATCAGGAAGATGCCGCAGTCTGGTGTTCCGAAGTGGTGGACTTCGTGACGGAATGGCGTTGTTTTATTCGATACGGAGAGATCCTGGATATCCGCCGATATAAAGGGGCGTGGGATTCCAAGCTGGACGTCAACGTCATACGAAACGCGGTCAACGATTTTAAGGATGCTCCGGCGGCTTATGGCATGGACTTTGGCATCGATAAGGAAGGCCATATGAAGCTGGTGGAGATCAACGATGGTCATTCGCTGGGGACATACGGCATCGGGGCTTTGGATTATGCCAAATTCCTTTCGGCCAGATGGGCGGAACTTACAGGCACGACGGACGAACTGCGAAGCCTTTAACCCGAGAACTGGCTGACAGTTATGAAAAACAGAATACAGGTTCAATTCAAAGTTCATGATGCCGATGCTGCGCGTTGTGAGCGATGAATGCCTGGATGGCAGCCGGAGTTGCGGCTGTCTTTTTGTTTCTTTTAACCATAAACAACAATCCGAAAATGAAAAAAGGCATTGACCAAAAGAGTGTATAGTGTATATATTATACATATACAGTATATACACGGATACACCGCAAGGAGGTTACAGGCATAAAAGTCATCATATCGAACGCGTCGACCGATCCCATCTACGTTCAGATCATCAGCCAGATTCGGCAGAGCATCCTGAGCGGCGAATTGGCCCCGGGGGACAGCCTGCCTTCCATTCGGCAGTTGGCCAAGGATTTGCAGGTCAGCGTCATCACGACAAAGCGGGCCTACGAGGAACTGGAAAAGGAGCAGCTGATCGACTCGGTTCTGGGCAAGGGGTCCTTTGTGTCGGGAGCCAATACGGATTTTATCCGGGAACAGCGCATGAAACGGCTGGAAGCCAAAATGCTGGACGTCATCCGCGAGAGTAAGGAATTAAGCATGAGCAGACAGGAAGTTATTGAGCACTTCCAATTACTGTTTGAGGAGGAACGCACAGAATGAATGCCATTGAAGCACGCCATCTCACCAAAAGGTACCCTCAGTTTACCGTGGACAATGTGTCCCTGAACGTGAAGAAAGGATATATCACCGGCTTGATCGGCCCGAACGGGGTCGGCAAAAGCACGGTGATCAAAATGATTCTCGGCCTGGTTCGCCCAGACCAAGGAAACGTGAAAATATTCGGCAGGGACATGTCCAAGCATGAAGTAGAGATCAAGCAGCGTATCGGGATTGTATCCGATGAATGCTTTTATTACGAGCATCTGAATATCCGTGACCTGAAAAAAATGATCGCCCCCTTCTACGACCGCTGGAATGAAGGGAAATTTAACGATTTGCTGGAGCAGTTCGAGCTGTCTCCCCGGAAGAAGGTCGAGGAGCTGTCCAAAGGTATGAAAATCAAGCTGGCGCTGGCCCTTGCGCTATCCCACGATGCCGAGCTTCTGATCATGGACGAACCGACCTCCGGGCTGGACCCCGTGTTCCGCCGGGAGATGCTGGACCTGCTTGCGGATATGATGCAAGACGAGAACAAGTCGATCATGTTCTCAACGCATATCACGACGGATCTCGACCGCATCGCGGATTACATTGCCTTCATTCATCGCGGCAAGCTGGTGTTCAATGAAGCCAAAGAGGAAGTGCTGGAGCGGTACGCCATCGTCAAAGGAGGCCCGGAGCTGCTGGATGCGGACATTCGCAGCGAATTCGTCGGCATTCGCGAGACGGCGGTCGGTTTTGAAGGATTGGTGGGTAACCGGAGCCATGCTAAACAATTGTTCGGGCACGATGCTTTGCTGGAGAAAGCTTCGCTGGAGGACATCATGTATTTCACGGCAAAAGGAGGACGCATTCATGCTTAACCTGCTTCGCAAAGATTTTATCGCGCTCAAGAGCTCGCAATGGACGGTGCTTCTATATTTGGTTATTTTCAGCGTGGCATTCATTCCGAGCATGGAGTTATCCTTCTATTATGTCGGCATCTATACCGCGTTTGGTTCCGTCATGCTGGCGACGATGATCGATATCAAAAACCACAACCACAATTTTCTCGTCACCCTGCCGATTAGCCGCAAGCAGATCGTGCGGGCGAAATATATGATGGCGATCCTGTACTCGCTATTCGGCATACTGGCCTCCTTTGTCATCCATGCCGCCGTGGCGCGGTTTGCGCCGGAGTACAGCTTGAACAAGCCCGACTATACGGTGCTGGGTGTTCTGGTTCCGCTGGGCATACTGCTGGTGCTGATTTCGATCTACATGCCTTTGTTTTATTCTTTGAGCAAAAAGGGGGCAGGCGTCATTAACGTGGTGTTTTTGGTTGCCATGATTTTGCTGGCTCAGCCGGCAGCATACCTCTTTAATTTGGCGAATGAACGCAATCTGGTCGGTTTTCCGTTACTGCTTGTCATTGCGATTAGCATTCTGGCATTGTTCATCGCTTCCTTTTATGTGACGGTGAATGTGTTCAAAAGAAAAGATTTGTAGCACGACAGTGATTGTGCCCAGGAGCGTATGCCGGTAAAATATAGATAAAATGGTATACAGCATGTGCCCTTCTGCGATGTTGAATTCATATTTGTGCAGGGAAATAGGAAGCCAAGTGTTTGCGCACTTGGTTTTCATGTTTTGGGGGGATCGAATGGGACTCGACTATAACTATAGGCTTATCATTCGCAAGGATCAGAAGGAGCGTCTATTCCGTTATGTCCAAGCACATGGGGAGCTGACAGGCACGAACAGCTTTTGCCTTCATTTTGACGTGGACTCCGCGATATTGAAGTATTTGGAGGGAGGGTATTCATTTAGGCCACATTATGATCAGGATGAGATTGGGCGCTGGCTTCTTCCAGGGAATAAGGCAAGAATCGGCGCTATAGAGTATTCGGAAGAGCAGCTGGATCACGATCCGGAACGATGGCATATTCGTTTTGCAGCCGTGACTTCGGATATGAGTCTCATGCTTCAGGAATCGAATGCGGTCAGAAGCTGGTTTGTTGCGTTAAGCAAACATGTGGATGCGATCATTACATACATGGATATGGAAGCCGAGGGGCAGCGGATTATTTACGGAAACGGCAAAGAAGCGTTGCTGGAGTTCAAAGAAGATGGTTTTTCTCAAGGGACCAGGAAGGATTTTGTCCGCAGGATGAACGGGTTTGTCAGGCATTGGCCCAGGGAGCTGCAGCGGTACGGGACGCATTATCGTCAGCAGGAGAAGTACTCTCTTATCATGAGAAAAGAGCAGAGAGCGGCGCTGCGTCAATATGTTGAAAATCGCGGGCGCATCATGGAAAAGGGCGAACTTGAAATTCTTGTAGATCTGGATGCACCCATTATGAGATATCTGGAAGACGGGTATGGAGAGAACGAGTATGGCGTGTCATACGGTTCGGTCCCTCAATCTCGAAAGGCATTGGCTTATAAGCACATTGGCGAAAATTTAAAAGTGTCGCTAGGCGGGATCCTAGTCGTGGAAGAGGAAATGGAAGGCGAGGAAGACGAAATGATCGTGCATTTCATTCCGCAAAAATGGAAATTGGACGGCGTCTTCTCTCAATCGCTTTCCGTCAGGGACTGGTTTCGAGAACTAAGCGCTACGGTTCAGGCCAAGCTGACTTTTCAGAGCGTATGGTTGGGTGAATACGGACACCGCATCATCCAGGATCAAGGTCAACCGACTCACGTGGAATTCAAGGGACACTATGAGCTTGAGGTCGATCATTTTGTATGGCTCTATCGGACATTCGCGGATTATTTTGAGCATTTTGCAGATGAGCCCAGTGCTCAGGAGGAATGAACGGAAGGCAGGCGGCAGACGGGTAGAGCGAGTATAGGAGGTGTCCTCTTATGGGCATGTCGGATTATTATAAAAACTTGAGAGAACAGGTCGGCAACCAGCTAATTTTTATGCCAGGCGTCGCCGGAGTGATCCGTAATGAACATGGTGAAATGTTGTTTGGCAGAAAGCATCATGAAGAGAAGTGGGGCTTGATCGCGGGAGCGATCGAGCTGGGAGAAACGCCGGCAGAAGCCATGATTCGGGAAGCATTCGAAGAAACAGGTTTAACGATTCATCCGGAACGGATCATTGGCGTATATGGCGGAGCAACCTACCGATTTACGTATGCGAACGGGCACCAGGTTGAATATATCACGATTGTTTTTGAGTGCACGATTCGCGAGGGTGAGCTGCAGCGGGAAAACGAAGAGATGAAGCAGCTTCAATTTTTTCCGGAAGACCGCATTCCGCCTATAGCCATAAATTATCCTAGTTCTATTTTTAGCTCTGGCCAGCAAGAACGCGCCGATTTTGATTTATAGCGAAGGGGAAGATCGCAACGTTGCCACCTAGCCACCAAAATAAAAACGAGGGCCGCTCCTTCGATCAAGGAGACGACCCTCGTCTTATTTTTTGCGATGCCAGGCTTGTCGTTCACTCAGTGATGATGATGCGCATGCGCATCCGGCGCATCGGCTTTGACGGTGCATAACACGGAGGTGTCATGCAGATGTTTCTCGGACTCCACTTGCAGGGTGACGTGTTTGATTTCTTTATGCTCCAGCAGATGTTCGATCTTCTGCACAAGCACCTCGGCTTCGTAAATGCTCAGCGTTCCGTCTACCACTACATGGGCGGTCAGTGCATTCAGGTTGCTCGTGATGGACCAAACGTGTACGTCATGCACGCCTTTTACGCCGTCGACTTGTTGGATCGTCTCTACCAGATCGCCCACGTCCACGTTGGCAGGCGTTCCTTCCATCAGCACATTCAGCGCCGACTTGGTGACGTAAAATCCGCTGCGCAGCACCAGTGCAGCCACAATGACGCTGGCGAGCGGATCGGCCCAGCCCCAGCCGAAGAACATCATGAGCAGGGCGGCAGCGATGGCGCCGATGGAGCCCAGCATATCGCTGATGACGTGCAGGTAGGCACCGCGCATGTTCAGGTTATGGTCCGTATCGCTTCCGCGCATCATGATCCACGCAACAAGAATGTTGACGAGCAGGCCGATGACGCTGATGATCAACATGCCGAGCGTGGCGACTTCGGGCGGATGGAGGAAGCGCTCGATGGCTTCATAGAAAATGTACAAGGAAATGGCGATAAGCGTAATCCCGTTCAGAGCGGCGGCCAGTATTTCAAAGCGGCGATAGCCGAACGTTTTGCCCATATTGACGGCTTTTGCGCCAAACGTGAATGCGAGCAGCGCCACGCCAAGCGCAATGGCATCGGACAGCATGTGACCCGCATCGGAGATCAGGGCCAGGCTGTTGGTCATAAAACCGCCGATGGCCTCGACGATCATATAACCCGTAATGATGATGAAAGAGAATAAAAGCACTTTTTTGTTGGCGTTCGCTCCATGGTGGTGATGCCCATGGTCATGCTGATGATCATGTTGCTGTGCGGACATTGAAATCCTCTCCTTTGTAATGCATTGTTTCGGTTATGATTGTGATTGAGTGTAAATCAATGAAAACCATTTTGCATGAACATATGAGCGTTCATTCATATGTTTTGTTATCCTTATTATAGGAGGGTTCTATACCAGTGTCAACCAAATGGGAGAACAATTATGCCGAGTATGTGGATTTTCTGGAGGCTTCCGCCGATGGACATTAGCTTTGTTAGACATGGACATGCGGAACATCTGCTGGATTACCCGCATCGGTTGAATACAACGCATCCTGGCCTTACGCCACAGGGGAAACGACAGGTGGAGCACTTGCATGCCAGATGTTTTATCCACCTTAATGATGCAATCCTTATAAGTCCGACAAAAAGAACGATTGAAACGGCATTCATTTTGGCGGGAAGCAATCATCCGGGGATGATCGTTACACCGCTCGTCGGGCCGAGAATGTTTCCACAGCATCCGGAGTATTCGTTTTTAGCATGCGACCGCATCTATTCCCGAGAAGAAGTGGGCAGGGCTGTTCCGCAAGCCAACATTTGGGATGGGGAAATGGACTGTTGGGAAGGGGGCGAGGGCATCAACCGGATGGAGCAAAAACGTTTCGAGGCGCAAGCCTCCCGGCTGCTGGAATGGGTGCGAGAAAAGGCTGACCGGGCGTGGATCATCTCGCATGATGGCACGATTACGCATTATCGTTTGCTGTTAGGAGAACAGGGCTTGTCCAGACAGGACTTTCTTGGTGAAGCAGGGATGCATACGATAAGTATTTAGATTCATCGTTTCAAGGCCAAAGCAGCGCATCGTTTATGAATCGGTTTTCGGGAGGCTTGGTTAGCATGGAGACGGAGTATCAAGGCAGAGGCATGATTACGGATCAAAGTGAGCTGGAAGGCAGTTGTTATATTGAAATTTTACCGGGCACTTACCAAGGGAAATGCTGGAATGAAGGCTCGGTTTTCTTTACGGAAGAGACGTTTGCCTATATAGAGACGTCCATAGAACGAGAAGTACCGGCATATGACCATTATGGTTTTAATGTCATTTCCAAGCAGGAATGGGCACGCATATTGAAAAGGCTGGATGTGCTCGCTGCATTGTTGCGGGAACGTCCTTCTATGGAGGCGATTAAACAGCACGTCGATTTTTTCTATGGCGATGGCGAGGAGGAATTCCGTCAATCCTATGATGAGCATATCGCATGGCTGGCTGATTTGGTGCATGGATTTCGGACATGGCTGCGCGAACAGTTGGAGATGCATGAATACATCTCGGTGCTGGGCATTTAGCTGGCATTGCGCCGGTCATTTATGCTACCATCTGTGCAGGCTTGTTGCCGCAGCGCTGAACGCTGCGGCATCGGATGAAACGGGACAAAAGGGGACGAACAACGATATGAAACAACTGCTTGTGGCGGACGATGATGCAAACATCAGGGCGTTGCTGCGGCATGTCATGACGAGAGAAGGATATAAGGTGCACGAAGCGAACGATGGGCTCGAAGCGGTCAAACTGCTGCAAAAGGAAACCATCGATCTGGCGATCCTCGATATTATGATGCCTGGTATGGACGGACTGGAATTATGCGATTTCATCCGTCAGAACTACGATCTCCCGATCATGCTGCTTACGGCAAAGGACCAATTGGCGGACAAGCGGGAGGGATATCTGAAAGGGACGGACGAATACGTGACCAAGCCGTTCGAGCCGGAAGAGCTGGTATATCGGGTTCAGGCGCTGTTTCGGCGCTACAATCGCACCTTCAGCGATCTCATTCGCATGAATCGCATCGTTATTGACCGGAAAAACGTAGAAGTGTCGGACGGGCAATCGCTTCTTTTTTTGCCGATGAAGGAGTTTGAGCTGCTCTCGCAATTGGCGCAGTTTCCGGGCCGTTTGTTCTCCCGCGAAGAGCTGATCCGGTTGGTTTGGGGCGAGGACTATGAAGGGGATGACCGTACGGTGGACGTGCACATCAAACGGCTCAGGCAGCGATTTGCCGACTATGCGGATGATTTCGTCATTCAGACGGTACGCGGCATCGGGTACAAGATCGAGGTGAAGTCGCCGTGAGAACGCTGTACTTTCGCGTGTTTCTCATCACGATGGCGGTGATTTTCGCCGGGGCCATGCTTGGTTTTCTTCTATCCAACATATATTACCACGCCAAGCTGAAGCCTTTTAATGACGAGAAGCTGGTGGGCATCGCGGAGCAGATGAAACGGTTTGTCGAGCGGGTTCCCGAGGATATGGATGCGTATTTGCACAATGCGGCTGCACTCGGATACGAGATTTATCTAACGAACGGAGAAGGCGACGAACGGTACTATGGGCGCGAGTTCCGCGAGAAGGATCTGGACGTGCGCGCCATCGAACAGGTGCTGGGCGGACAGACGTACCATGGCGTGGCGGAATTTCCGGGCCAGCCGTTCATTTCCGGTTTCTTTGACAATACGCTCAGCAATACGGTCGGCGTGCCGCTGCACATCGGGCAGGGCAGCTATGCCATGTTCATGCGTCCCGACGTCATACTGCAGTTCGGCGAGCTGCGGATTTTTTTCGCTCTGATCGGGCTGCTCGCGGTAGCCATCTGCGTCCTGCTGTTCCTATTCAGCACCCGGTATCTGGTTCAGCCGATCGAACGAATGTCGGAAGCGACGAAACGAATCGCGCAGGGAAACTACAATTTGAAGCTGCCTACCGCGCGCAGGGATGAGATCGGGCAGCTGGCCCGGCATTTCATGACGATGAGCGGGGAGCTCGAACGGGTGGACCAGGCGCGGCAGCAGTTCGTATCCAACGTTTCGCACGAGATCCAGTCGCCGCTGACCTCCATTCAGGGGTTTGCCCAACTGCTGGCGAAGCGGGAGCTGCCTGTGGACGAACGGGAGCATTATGCCTCGGTCATTGAAGAGGAGAGCCGGCACCTGTCCCGGCTTAGCAAACAATTGCTGCTGCTGTCCTCGCTGGAGCAAAGCAATGAAGCGATAGGCAAGGAACGAATCTCGCTGCGCGGCCATATTCGACAGGCCGTGCAAGTGCTGCAGTGGCAGTTGGAGGAAAAGGAGCTGTCACTCCGCATGTCCGTACCGGAAACGATCCAATTATACGGTGATGACGTGCTGCTGATGCAAGTGTGGATGAATCTGCTTGGCAATGCGGTGAACCATCTGCCATCCGGCAGAAGCATTCACATCCAGGCTGAACAGCGCGATGATGTTGTCGTCGTGCACATTCATGATACGGGCGATGGCATTCCTGCCGAGCACCTGCCGTTTCTGTTCGATCGGTTCTACAGGGTGGACCGGGCGCGGGAACGCTCATCCGGAAGCACGGGCCTCGGGCTGGCGATCGTGCAGAAGATCGTGCGGCTGCATGACGGTACGGTGGAGGTGTCCAGCTCGCCGGAAGGAACGGTGTTTACGGTCACGCTCCCGGGCCAGAAACAACATGGATCAGACTGACTCATTTTTGTCATGTTGGCCTGCTTTTGCGCTCCTAGCATGAACCGGATACGGCGTTCACCCCCGAGCGGATTGTAATGTGTTATTCATGCGCCGTTCATTTTCGCCTCCTATACTTGAGTCATCAAGAAGGAGGGAAAAACAACGTGTATTTGGCTATTCGTGAAATAAGGTTTGCAAAAGGACGTTATGCGCTGATCGGGGCGATCATGGTGCTGATTTCGTTTCTGGTGCTGTTCGTTACGGGACTGGCTCAAGGGCTCGCCTACGACAATGCGGCATCGATCAAAAATATGGCAGCAACCCACTTTGTGTTGGAGCAGGATTCGAATCATCGCTTTACACGCTCCCAGGTGAATCAGGAGCAGGTCGATCAAGCGGGCTCCTTGGCGGGACAAGGCAATGCCGAATCGCTGGGCGTAAAAATGACGACGGTCAGCCCGTCAGGGGAAACGACGAAGGTTGACGTGGCGCTATTTACGGTTCACCCGAAGGGCTGGCTGGCTCCGACAGTAACGGAGGGGACTCCCATGGCTGAATTGCGGCAGGGGCAGGTCATTGTGGACCGGAAGCTGGAAGAGTCCGGCGTGAAGATCGGCACGGTGCTGGTCGATCAGGCCTCGGACAAGGAGTGGACGGTGAGCGGGTTCGTAAACGACGAATCGTTCAGCCATGCGCCGGTGGTTTATTTGACCGACGAAGATTGGCGGGAACTTCGGGGGCCGGCGCGGAATGCTGAAGGAGCGGCATCTGCGCAATCTTCCGTATACAACGCGATTGCCGTCAAGGGTGCAGACATGGATGCCGAACGTCTGGCGGCTGCCGTACCCGGCACCGAAGTAATCACGAAATCCGAAGCGATTTCGGCCATCCCCGGTTACAAAGAGGAGCAAGGTTCTCTCCTGATGATGATTGCATTTTTGTACGTGATTTCGGCCTTTGTGCTCGCCGTTTTCTTCTACGTCATCACGATCCAAAAAACGAGCCAATTCGGCATTCTGAAAGCCATCGGGACCCGGAACGGGTATCTTGCCGGAAGCGTTACGCTCCAGATATTGCTGCTTTCCGTCGGCAGTTTGGCGATCAGCGTGTTGTTGGTCCGATTGTTCGAGTCGGTTTTGCCAGCTTCGATGCCATTCCAGCTCGGCGCTTCCACGCTAACTCTGACTTGCGTGCTGTTCTTGGCCATGTCGCTGGCGGGATCGCTGTTTTCGGTATGGAAGGTCACCAGAATTGACGCATTGGATGCGATTGGGAGGACGGCAGCATGAGTAACCGACTGGAAATGTACAGCATAACGCATGCCTTCGAAGATGGAGGCAGCAAACGCACGATCCTGGACAAGCTGGAGCTGAAGGTGAAAGAAGGGGAATTGGTAGCGGTCATGGGTCCGTCGGGCTCCGGAAAAAGCACGTTCCTGTCCATCGCTGGTGCGCTGCTTGAACCGACGAAAGGACAAGTGCTGCTGGACGGCAAGCCGATCCAAGGCAAAGGCAAGCAGGGGATCGCCGACCTGCGGCTGCAGAAGATCGGATTTATGTTCCAAAGCGCGAATTTGATTCCGTACCTGAAGGTTGATGAGCAGTTGATGCTGATCGCAAAGCTGGCAGGAATGGATCAAGGGCAGGCGGCGAAACGAATCGACGAATTGCTCGAGAAGGTGGGTTTGTCCCACCGCCGCAAAGCGTATGCCGAAAAGCTGTCGGGCGGGGAACGCCAACGGGTTGCGATTGCTCGTGCCCTGATGAACGATCCGGCCGTGCTGCTCGCGGATGAGCCGACCGCCAGCCTGGACGCCGAGCGGGGGCTCGACGTTGTGCGCATGCTGGCTGCTCAAGTGAAGGAGCAGCGCAAGAGCGCGGTCATGGTAACCCATGATGAACGCGTGCTGCCATTCGTGGACCGGGTGCTGTTCTTGAAGAACGGCAAGCTGGCTGCAGAGTAAAGGCGTTAATTTGAACGTGGTTTGAATGAATTTCAACGGTTTTCATTGTAGGCATTATTATTCGAGAGTCGCTTCTCCCTTCCAGTTTGGAAAGGGAAGCGGCTTTTTTCCATGCAGCGCAGCACCAGTCCAGAACCAATGCAGGATGAAACAAGTAGAATCCATAATAAGAATAATAAGCAATGGTGAAAAATGGATGGTATAATCTTCAAAATGCGATATGAAGGAGAGAAAGGCATACCGCCAGTTATTCTTTCATTTTAAGGGGGAATCCGATGCCAGGTTCAAATGATCGAATTCACATTCCACCTATGGTGGAGATTTCAGAGGGCGTTGTTGAATTAAGGGATGATCGAAAAAAGACGCAATGGACCGAGACGATTCTGCCCTTTGAATTAGCAGTTTATCCGGTCACGCAGGAGCTTTATGCTTCCCTTACGCGTACCGGGGAAAACGCCGCTTCATCTTCCGAGGGGCGCATTCCTGTGGTGAATGTGTCCTGGTTCGACGCCATACGTTTCTGTAATGCCATGTCGCAGCAAGCCGGACTGCCCGAATCCTATTGCATTCATGAGGATGGTCAGACGGTCAGATGGAAAAAGGAAGCGGACGGCTATCGGCTCCCCACGGAAGCTGAATGGCAATATGCGTGCAAAGCCGGAACAGCCGGTTACCGATACGGGGAATTGGATGACATCGGTTGGTATGCGCAAAATTCCAACGGCAAGCCCCAGCCCGTAGGACAGAAAGAACCCAATGCATGGGGACTTTACGACATGCTCGGCAACGTTTGGGAATGGTGCTGGGATCTTTACGATGAGGAGGTTTATGGTTCGTACCGCATTTTTCGCGGAGGAAGCTGGGCGGAAGAGGCGAGAGGCTGCGGTGCGACGTGCCGACGGCGCAGTCACCCGACATTCGGGATCGAGGATTTGGGATTTCGCCTGGCGAGGTCGAAATAGCACATCGGGTTAACCCATACGTTTGTGTTGAAGTTCCAACCATTTTAATCGTTTCGTTCTGGAGGTTATATGAGGAAATATGGGCTAGGTTTGGTGGCTGGGGTGATCGGGCTGCTGCTTGCAGGTTGCTCAAGTGCAAGTCCAACGGTAGAGAGTATGAAGGACGATGCTTCCGGCAGTGCTTTGTCCAGCGAAATGAAGGTGGCAGAGACATTGGATGTCCATGTTAACGACGCTCAGGAGCACGGAGCAGCGGCACGAACGGAAGAAGAGAATCATTCTGGAGAATCGAATTCAAATCCGCCGGACGAAGGGCCTGCGATAGCGTCAGCCGTAACGGATACGTCGTATGATAACGTGATTGACCGGTCCTACGGCGTTGACGAGCATTTTGAGTTGTCCGCATCCACGATGGAAATGAATCAGTTTACGCAGCAATATTCACAGGCTTGGGGGGAGGAGTGGCAGAACGTAATAAGCCAGTTGCGGACGTTAATGGATTTTGAAGAGGACCGGGACGCGTTGGATCGGCTTGAACAAAATTATGAAGCATTCGTGGAACAGGCTGCCGTCCTGGAGAAACTTTCTTTTACAGATATTGAGGAACAACCTGCGAATAGAAGCTACGGAACGTTGGCTACGAGTGCGTCCCTTTTGCGAAAGGCTGAATTGATCCGGGAACAGACCTTGGAATTGATTCGTTTATATGAAGAATACCAAGGAAGCGAGAATAGCTATGTTTATGTATTTTCAGAACATGACAAGGTGAACACCGGAGAAGCTAAATAAGCGAAATCAACGTGAAACGAAGAAGGAGGGGGAACGATGAAAATTAGCTGCGCATGCGGTGGCGTCATTGTGGATTCTACCGACTATCTTTCGTATAAAGGGCATCTGATTTCGGATCAGGACTGGGATGATTTGATGGATGCGATGGATCGGGCCATTGAGCAGTCGGGACCTTCTGCTGAGGAGAAAGAGCATGCAGCCATGCATATGCGCAGGTTGTTGTCCAAGCTGGAAAGGACGATATACCAGTGTACGGAATGCGGAGCCTTAATCGTGGATAAAGTTGATGGAGGGTTGGAGCGTTTCGTCAAAACAGAACCTTACACTGGATCGCGAACGCTGGGTTCCGTTTTTGGAGAAGAGTGGAAAGGATTTCTGATCGGGGACTGGAGCGATGAACGAACCGGAGACATCAAAGGATATTTGTGGGGGGATCATCGGTTTAACACGGAATTCCGGGAGTGGACAGAGTTAAAGGCAGCCTATGATTCTGCTTTCAACGAACAGGAACAGCGGCATCGCCTTCGGTCGGCCACACTGAAATGAAATGACGTCCTCATCCATACCTGGCAAAGTGACGTCATCTTATAGTTCAAGTTGGACTGGTGAGATTATGGGGTTGTGACTGATTGCAATCAGACATAACAGGAGCGTGTCATTATGAAAATCATTTTGGTCAGGCATGGGAGCGATGAGGAAGGATACCGGGGTGGATGGAGCAGCCGGGGCTTGACGAATGAAGGTATTCGGCAATCGGAGCGGCTTGCTGAACATTTACAGCGCCAGGCGAGTCAATATTGTATTCGAACGCTGCTGAGCAGCGACCTCACGCGTGCTGCCCAGACGGTCAAGGTGCTTGAACAAGGGGTGGGGTTAAAAGCCGAATTGTTGCCGGCATGGCGTGAAATGAATAACGGCTTGCTGGCCGGAATACCGCATTCGGAAGCAGAAGCCAAGTATCCCGGCGTGTATTTCAATACGCTGGAGATGGATACCCCTTTTCCGGGCGGCGAAACCCCGGCGCATTTTTACGAGAGAATTACGCGAGCATTCGATGAATTGTGCGCCAAGCTTGCAGTGCGGCAGATTGAATCCAACGTTATGCTCGTCACCCATGGTGGCGTCATTAACGCGTTATATTATCATTTATCCGGAGAACGGTGGACGAATCGGGTTCCTTTTTTTCCGGCAGAGCATACAAGTATGCATGTCATTGAGCAGAGGCAGGATCAGTGGGTCGTGAGCGAGAAAAATAGTAAAAGCCATTTGTGAGTATGTTTATCTCAAAAGATAAGAGCAATCTAACACTTTGGACTGCTTCTGTATTTATGCATGAATAATAATGTCTAAAGGGCCCCCTTTTATTATTATGGTATTTCAAGGCCCTCGATATAAGTATAATTTTTATAACAATCACTAGAGAGGGCGTGTCTTCATTAGATTGACCTGATAAGACGTTAAAAATGATTATTTCGATTTATTTCTCCTGACGCTATGTAACTTTTAATAATCAGAGCTCGTTTACCTAATGATCGAGAATACATAGGGAGGGAGTAGTATGAAGAATAAAAGATTAAAGCAAATCAAGATATTGATGGGTATAATTGTAGTTATAATTTTGCTTGAGCAGATTCCTAGGGTGCAACAGCAAACGGCTGTATTTTCATCACAAATTTATGTTATTTCTAAATATGGAAGTGATTTTAAATATGAAAAAATAGAATATAGTTCAGAATTTGGAAACTATGATGTGTTTTATAGAGATGTTAATGAAAATGAATATTCCTTTACAGTCATCCCTAAGTTTTTCCCTATATTCGTAAGTTATGATTCTGTAGAGAAACAGGCAATAAGTTTTGGAAATAAAGATTTGCTTCGTACGTTACTCTACTAGGGTGTTTCTTCAAAGTGTTTAGATGAATTAGTCTAACATTCAAAATTCCATGAGATTTGTGATTCAAAAATCAGGGGGCGGTTTCATGAAAACGATGGAGCAATGCTTTGATCCATTTCCGAGGCTGGAAACGGAACGTACCTGGCTTCGGCCGATTACGCATGAAGATTTGGAAGATATGTACGCATATTGCTCGATTCCCGTCGTTTCGCAGTTCACAACATGGGATGCGCATCAGAGCAGGGAAGATACTCGGGGATTTATCGATTTTATCCAAAATCAGTACGAGACGCGAAAAATAGGGCCATGGGGGATCGAGGACAAAGGATCAGGAAATCTGATTGGCAGCTGCAACTATGTCAATTGCAATCAAAGTCAGCTTACCGCCGAGCTTGGATATGTATTGTCTCCTGCATACCTGGAATAAAGGCATCATGAGCGAGGTTATTCGCCGGGTGATCCGTTTTGGCTTCGAGGAGATGGGGCTTGAGCGTATTGAGGCGAAATGCATGGTGGAAAATATAGGATCAGCCAGAGTCATGGAGAAGGCAGGTATGACCTATGAAGGCACACTCCGGAGCTATATGCAGGTGAAAGAACAGAGATTGGACTTGAAGCTCTATGCCATCATTCGTGTGGATTTTGAGTCAGGATGTAGTGACAGTTAGGGTACGGTTATGAAGGGCGCATCAGGAAAAATGCCTGATACTCCAGCTCAAGCATTGACGTCTTTTTCCACGGAGATTTCGGGATTCAGGATACATCTGGGTGGATTTTATGGATAAGGGGGCCAAACCATGGGAATGATCGGACAATATGTGGCAATGCCGAACGAGTTAATCGTGAAATTAGCAGAAGGCAGTTTGCTTTTGAATGACGTGGATCTGCAGAAATACGAGGGATTGGATATTGATAAGTCTTGGGAAGGCATTCATTTTTGGTTAACCGAAGAGTTGAATGACGGTGAACCGCCGCAAGGCTATGTCGTACCTCTGCGGGACGAGCAGTATCTCGATTTTGAGAGTTTCGGTGCGTTCTATCTATTTGTCGATCAAGTGAAGGAAGCAGCGGTTTATTTGGAAAGGGTGACCGAAGATGAGCTGAAGGAACGTTATGACTTCCAAACGATGGTGGACGAGCAGATCTACCCTCTTGTGGAGGGAGACGAACAACAGGAATTTTACGACTATCTGAAGGTCAACTTGGACGAAATCGGGCGTTTTTATGCCAAGAGCGTGGCAGAGGGGAACGGTATCGTGTTTTATATTTTCTGATGGCAGCAGAACCATGTCCCGTTTCCGGGAGATGGTTTTTCTTTGTTTGAACAATGGCGTTGAAAAGCTGAGGACGAGTATGCCATATGGGAAATGTCATATTCAGGCCGTACGTGAGTCCTGTATACTTTTTGGGTTATCGGCTATGCCGAATCAGGATGTACGGGAGGTCTATGGCATGACTGCAAAAAACAAGTACAAAGCGCTGGAGCTTGAAACCCCCGGCGTATACGATTTGGAAGGACTGGAGGTCGGGGTCACCTCCAACTGCAATTACAAATGCGATTATTGCTGCGCCTATAACCGGGACGACGGGCAATGCATCAGCGGGGAGGAGGTTATACGCATCATCCGTGAACTTCCTGCTTTGAAGCGTGTGCGCTTGTCCGGGGGAGAGGTGACGCTGAAGTACCAGGATTGTTTGGACATCGTATCTTACTGCGGGGCGCATGGCATTGATACACAGCTGAACACCAACGCCAGCCTGCTGACGGAGGAGCGGATTGTTGCGCTGCGTGACGCAGGGTTGTCCAACATCCATATTTCGTTCAATTATACCAATGCGGAAGAATACGCGGCTTATTACCGAGTGCATCCTCGGATGTATGCGCGGTTAGAGCAGAACATCCGCATGTGTGCGGAAGCCGGACTGGAGACAGTGTTGGAGACGCTGCTTTTCGAAGGCACCCAATCCAATATGGCGGCGATCAGCGAGAAGGTATATGAGCTAGGCGTACGCATCCATGAAATACAGAACAGTATCGTCATGCCGCACAGCAATTGGGACAGGATTGCGACGCAGGAAGCGCTAGTTCAATCGGTGAATGAATTGATTGCGAACAAACGGGAGGATACGATGCTGTATTTCACGTGTATGGATCGTTTTGCCGAGCGGCTCGGGTTACATGAACAGCCGGGTGTATACTTCTCCAACTGCGTGGACGGCACGAAGCAGCTGCATTTGCACGGCAACGGAGACATCCTGATCTGCGAATTATGCCACCCGGTCGTCATCGGCAACATTTATAACGGTACATCGCTGAAAGACATTTATGTACAGCAACCGGAAGCGCTCACGGAGTTTTTGACCCAACGCCCTTGCCCGGCCTACGATGCACTCTTTTCAAATGAAGCATAACGATTGGAACGATGATTTCCTTCCAAGGTATATCAAAAGTAATGAAGGCAGCCTTATCCCTGAATAAAGGGAGGGCGGCCTTCTTTTTTTTGCCCTTCGGCAGAGCCGACATGTTTCAGATTCATTTAAGCAACCGGCTCTATCATGTGCTTAAGAAAGAACTTGATGAGGTGAACGTCCAATGATGAAACCATATAATCCCCCACGGGAGCAGCGCTCCGGCACGAAAAGCAAACGAAAACGCATCTGGCTGACGGCTTCGATGGTTGTGGTCCTGGGCCTCGGAACCGTCGTGTACAGCCTCGCGGACCGTTATTTGATCCGGCACGTCGAAGTCGTCGTTGCGGCTGACAATACCGCACAGGCCAGCTCATCGACCGACGTCACGACGACTGCCGCAGAAGCCAATGCCAATTACGATGACTGGAACTATTCCAGCGACAGCCTGAACATCAGCATCAATAAGGTCCAGACTGGCTCCGGTTCGGACCAGATTACCTACTATGTTGCCGACGTTGTGATGAAGGATGCCAGCAGCCTGCAAGCCGCTTTGGCAGACAACAGCTTCGGAACGAACATTACCGAAGATACGTCGGACATTGCTGCAGCGAACAATGCGATCTTTGCCATCAACGGCGACTATTACGGTTTTCGTGACGATGGCGTCATTATTCGCAATGGCACGCTCTACCGGGATGAACCGGTCCGGGACGCGATGGCTTTGCTGAGCGACGGTACGATGAAGACGTACAGCGAAACGGGGGTCTCCTCCTCGGAACTGCTGGCCGAAGGAGTGGCCAATACGTTGTCCTTTGGGCCGATCCTGGTAAAGGACGGCGAGATTACGAGTGATTTCAGCCATGTCGAGATCGACAAAAACTTTGGCAACCGATCCATTCAGGATGCGAATCCACGCACCGCCATCGGCATGATTGCACCGAACCATTATGTGTTCGTCGTTGTTGACGGACGTCAGCAAGACAGCCGGGGCATGACGCTCGCCGAGCTGGCGCAGACGATGAAGGATCTGGGGGCGACCGAGGCTTACAATCTGGACGGCGGCGGTTCGTCGACGATGTATTTCATGGGCAGAGTCGTAAACAATCCGCTGGGCAAAAACAGTGAACGCGGCGTAAGCGACATCCTGTACCTGAAGGAGAGTGAATGATCATGACGATTTTAATACCCGCATATGAGCCGGATGTCCGTTTGCTCAACCTGATCATGCAGCTCCAGACGTTCCGACTTGGTCCCATCGTCATTGTGGATGACGGCAGCGGCCCGAAATACCGGGGAATCTTCGAAACGGCAGAAGCTTATGGCTGTACTGTCCTGACTCATCCCGTCAACCTGGGAAAGGGGCGGGCGCTTAAAACGGGTTTCGGGCACATACGCGAATTCGGCCCTCAAGGATACGTGGTCTGCGCGGACAGCGACGGACAGCATTTGCCGCATGACATCAAACGCGTCGTGGACGCGCTGCAGCAGCAAATCGAGCCGGGCATGGTGCTCGGCAGCCGGAAGTTTGCGGGCAAGGTCCCGCTTCGCAGCCGTTTCGGAAACAGCGTGACGAGAGGTGTATTCAAATTAACGACCGGAACGAAGGTGTATGATACGCAAACGGGTTTGCGCGGTTTTCCGTATTCCATGCTGGACTGGCTCTGCGAGGTTCCGGGCGACCGTTTCGAGTACGAGATGAACATGCTGCTGAACGCCAACAAGGAAGGGTACCCCGTCACGGAAGTGTTCATTGATACGGTGTATCTGGATCACAACAAATCGTCCCACTTTCGTCCGCTCGTCGACTCGTACCGCATCTACTTGCCGATTCTCATGTTCAGCACCTCGTCCGTCATATCGGCTTTGATTGATTTTGCGCTGCTGTTCCTCATCCAATACATGACCAGCAATCTGTTCCTGTCGGTGGTGACCGCGAGGTTGTGCAGCTCGATCTTCAATTATACGATGAACCGCAAATATGTCTTCTCAGGCGGCAAAACGTCGAAGATCAGCAAATCGATGCCAAAATATTTCGCGCTCGTCGTTCTGGTTTTGTTCATGAACTACGGCCTGCTGTATTTCTATAACCAACAGTTGATCATTCCACTGATCATTGCCAAGGTGCTGACGGAAGTGACCATTTTCCTGTTCAGCTATTGGGCGCAGCGCAGATTCGTATACCGTTCTTGAAAGGGGCAAGCGTGAAGCTTGCTCCTTTTTTGACTTGAAACGTGACCCGAGGAATGCTGGCAAGCGATCCCCATGAGAAGTTACGGCGACGAAATAAGTCCCGAAACTCCGTTGGCGTGGTGTATGATGGAATAACATACAGCTCCATAGGAGGGAAAACATGAAAACGATTGCTGTCATATCCGATATTCATGGCAACCATCTTGCGCTGGAGGCGGTGCTGCAGGACATTGCCAAGCGAGATGCGGATCTGGTCGTTAACTTGGGAGACAGCCTGTTTGGCCCCATCGATCCGCTGGCGACCGCAAAACTATTGATGGGGCATGAACATATGATTCACATTATGGGGAATTGCGACGAACTGCTGCTAAAGGCAGAGCATGAATCGCTTACCCATGCTTTCGTCAGGCCGCTGCTGGATGAAACCATGCTGTCATGGATCGGTACGTTCCAAGCAACCTGGTCTTACGAAGGGTTAATGTTCTGTCACGGGACACCTTGGCTGAATCATGCGTATTTGCTGGAAAAGGTAACTCCCGATGGGGTTCATTATAAGGATGCTGACCGATTGGAAAAGGAGCTTGATCCGATCCCGGAGAAGGTCGTGTTTTGCGGGCATAGCCATGTGTTCAAATCGCTGCACTTACCAGGAGGGAAAATGGTGGTGAATGCCGGCAGCGTCGGACTGCCCGCCTATGAGGACGAAGAGCCCTATCCACATGTCATGGAATCCGGAACTCCCTATGCAGAGTATGTTCTGGCGCATCGTCAGGAAGCAGGGAACTGGGTTGTGGAGCATGTCCTGGTCGAATACGATTGGGAACAAGCCAGCCGGATTGCCTTGCAGAACGGACGAGAAGACTATGCGTTTGCATTGCGAACGGGGAAAGCCAAACCTTAAGGTAAGGTTGCTTTATAGACTGACCCATCAAAAAAAGGAGTGAGCCCATGTTTTTGCGGAGCGTGGAATTGATGAAAGAGCACGTGGACAAGCCGCGTCAATATCCGTTCACTATCCCGGCGATCAAACATTTGACCCGGCTGAAATTCAGACGCAACGTCACGTTTTTCGTTGGGGAGAACGGCTCGGGCAAGTCGACGCTGCTGGAGGGCATTGCCCACCAATGCGGCTTCAACACGGCCGGAGGCGGGAAGAACAACGTCTATGACGTGCATGCCTCCGAATCGGCGTTGGGCGATTATTTGCGTCTGGCCTGGCTGCCCAAAATGTCTAACGGCTTTTTCATGCGTTCGGAATCGTTCTATCAGTTTGCCGAGCATATTGACGATGTAGGAGCAATTAAGCGATACGGCGGTCGTTCTTTGCTGGAACAGTCACATGGCGAATCTTTTTTGAGCTTGTTCGTGAATCGCTTCGATTCGAAAGGCATCTATCTGTTGGACGAGCCTGAGGCAGCGTTGTCGCCTGCCCGGCAGCTGTCCCTTTTGCGAATATTGCATGACATGTCATCCACGTCCCAATTCATCATCGCCACGCACTCCCCGATTTTGCTCGGATATCCGGATGCGGAGATTTGGAGGTTTGACGAGAGCGGCATTTGTACGGTGGACTATGAGGAGACAGAGCATTATCAGATCACGCGCAGCTTTTTGGAAAACCGGAAACGGATGCTGGATGAATTATTCAGAGATTAAAAGAGGGGGGATTATGATGAAAACCGTTCATTGGGCTGATCTCTGCATGACTTACACGATTGATCGGCCTAAGACGAAGGAAGAACTGAAAAGAATGCTGCTGGCCCTTAAACGTTTGGCAGAAGAGGGATTGAATTTTGCGGTTTACGGGGAAGAGGTTCGAAAACAGTTCATCATTGCGGTACAAGGGGAGCAACAATTCAATCAGATGATGGAGCGGCTAAGGCATGAGTTTGGGTTGGAAGTGATGCTAGTGGGCAAACCAAAGGTCTTGTACAAAACCACGATTGGAAAAACGGTGGAATCCGAAGGAAAATACATTAGGGGGTATGCAGGAGGCATACCTAAATTCGGCGTTTGCTCACTCAGGTGTGAACCTCTTCCGCGAGGCGAAGGGTATGTATTTGTAAATATGATTGAAGATGATGAAGTGATTCCCGAGGAGTATATTCCAGCGGTTGAAGAAGGTGTGAAGAGCACGTTATATAGGGGACTTACCGGCGGTTTGCCTATCGTCGATGTCTTAGTCCGTTTGTATGACGGGGCATACCATGAAAAGGATTCAAACGCATTTTCATATAAGGTTGCTGCATCTATAGGTTTTAGGAATGGGTACAGTCAGGCCGATCCTGTTCTTCTTGAGCCGTATATGAACGTTGAAATGAAGGTAACCCACAACAATGCCAACCTGCTGTCACTTGCTGCACAACTCCTTGGTCCTAACAGTAATGTGAGCGAACATGCGGATGGCAGCATTTCGTTGCAAGCCGAAGTTCCTTTAAGGGAGTGGCTTCAGTATCGTGAGCAGATCCAAGAAAACCTGAAAAGTGCCGGGCAATGTACCGTAGAGTTGGCGTATTATGATCCGGTCCCAGAGGATTTGAAGGAAACGATAATTGCGACATCCCGTTTGGCAGATGCCTATTACCGGGATCTTTTTCAATGGGAAAAGTGGGGCAAGGAGTCTGAGGATCGTTATCTGAGTGACTATGTGGATTCATTCTGGGAAGATTCGAGAGGCTAAAACAGGAGGGAGGAGTGAAGAAAGTGCAGATCAGCAACACTGAAAATTACATGTACATAACGGTATCGAGACCGGATACCAAAGGAGAATTTGAAGGTATGTTCCGTGCCTTAAAGAACATGGCTGACGAGGGCTTGAGTTTTGATATGTACACGGATGAGGATCATAAACAGATCATTATTTCAGGTCCGGGCGAATGGTATCTTAGAGAAATGGCAGAACAATTGAAAGATCGGTTTGGATTGGGGTTGTCGGTAGGAGATCCGCAAATATTGTACAAAACGACGATTCGTGAAGCAGTCACGGCCGAAGGACGCTTTATCAGGCAGAGCTCCGGCAGGGATACTTATGGCCATTGCTGGATCGCCATCGAACCGCTGCCCAGAGGCGAGGGTTACATGTTTATCAATGAGGTTGAGGATGAGAATGTTATCCCGGCAATATATATTCCGGCGATTGACGAAGGTATTCAGAGCATCATGCACCGTGGAATTCTAGGACGCTTTCCCATTGTGGACATCCGCGTACGCCTGCTCAACGGTTCCTACAACAGCACGGATGCGAGCATGATGGCTTACAAAATCGCCGGATTTCTTGGGTTCCGAGAAGCCTACAATCAGGCGTCGCCCGTTGTACTCGAACCATGGATGAAGGTCAGGTTTCCCGTTGAAGAGAAGCACATTTTACAAGTGAACGATGTACTGGAACGCATCAATGCACGCAATATAGAATATGTGGAAATGACGGGAGGAGGCGCTGTTGTTGCAGATGTAGCGCTGCGACTCCTTATGCCGGGGCAACTATACCAGATCGTGAGCGGCATGGAAGCTTCCACCCTATCTTATTTCAATAATAAAATACGAAATAACAGGGATTTCATGGTACAATTTTCATATTATGATGAAGTTCCTCCTGAACTCGAAAACGATATCATTGATCGGTCCGACTTGAAAGATGCCTATCATTACAGTCATGAATATCACTTTTCTGAACACTGGGATACAGAAGAAACAGAGCGGCATCTGAAGCAATTGATTGAATCGTTTTGGGGAGAGGGTTGAACCACGATAGGAGTCGATATATTGAGTATAGCTTTGGTTATAGTAGACATGCAGGAAACGGTCGTAAGGAACAAGCTGGATCAACAAACGATTGACCACGCTTGCGAGTACATCAATCACGTGGCGGACCAGCTTCGGTCCAACAGTCACTTTGTCGTTCATGTGCAGGACGTGGAGGGTATGGACGAAGCCGGCCGGGAGCAGCTTCATTTCATTCCCGAAGTCGATCTGCATGACGTTGATTTTATCATCACCAAGGAGAGCTCGAATGCGTTCTGGCAGACCGAACTGGAGCAGGTGCTCGAAAGCAAAGGCGTGAAACTGGTCATTATCGCCGGATTTGCTGCAGAGGAATGTGTTCTGTTTACATACAACGGTGCGCTCGAACGGGGCTTCAAGGCAGTAATGCTTCAAAACGGGATTCTCAGCACACATACGGATGCGGTAGCTTCTGTGTATCGGGATCGAAACGTGATTTCGTATCCGGTTGTCGATTATCTGGCGCGAGTCTAGGGCACAAAGAAATGAATCAAATATCGGTGCCTGAACGATTGGAAAACCAATTGGAGTCCCTGCGCATGTCCAATACGTCGATGCAGGTTTTCATGGAATTGCTTGCACTAAGCGGATCGTCGCTAGCTTCAACCGACCGGGACAAACAATTTGTCATTTGGCTTGCCCAGAGGGACCAGAACGTTTTGGGCAGGGGGACGGTAGGTTTCGATCTTGAGGAGATGCCGTGGCTGCCCGAAGACGTTGAAGAGAGCAAGATCTTTTTGTTATCCGTCATTGATGGGGTCATCGCTCGAACACGATGGTCCGTGTTGGATTACGAACCGAATGAAGAATGGGTGCTTAGCCGTTTTGAACATTTTCGCCGGATGATCGAAGCCTTTGAGGAAGAAGATGTGGATGCCCGGCATTACCTGGAGTGGAGTGCGTTGGATGATGACGAGGACGAAGGAACCATCCCCGATGGATATCCGATGTGCGCGGCTCATGGCGTATATTTGTCCTGCTTGGGCTGCATCATCTGCAATGCCGACGAGTAAATCCCGGCTGTCCTCGCAGTGTCTGCATCCCCTCCCTGATGGATGTGCCCTCTTTCCAAAATAAAAAAGAATGGAGTAATGCCAGATGCCATGGCCCATGGTTCATTTTGCGATTACTGCTGCGATCGAGCCCAATCCGTCTCCCGAGTTTTTGCTCGGGAGCCTTGCTCCTGACGCCATACATACAAGAAGTAATGATCGGTCCGAAAAAGCCAAAACCCACCTGATGATTGAAGCAGGCAGGTTTGCGACCGATGAGGAACTGGGAGATTTCCTTGAGCTTAACAGACAACGGGCGATCTCTGATCCGGCTTTTATGGATTACTTACGCGGATACATCGCCCATGTGTACACGGACCGTGTATGGACGTTTGATATCTACCCTCCTTATGAAACGCATCCCGATGGCAGAAGAGTATATAACCAGGATGTGGCGAAGCTGGAGTTCATGCTGCTGCGCAACCGCCCTGATGCCCGTCAATGGTTGGATCGGCTCAGCGAAGGCAAAGCTTATGCATTGGCAGGTTTGGGGGAAGAGGAAATTTATCCATACCGGGAAGCTAAGCTGGATTTCCTGAATGATGCCTCGCAAGAGCCTGATACAGATTTGACTGTAATCTCGATGGCGGAAATGGATACGTTTATTCAGGATACGGCGGATGCGCTTAGAACGTTGTTTGAACAGTGGGGGTGCAGTTCATTTATCGCTCAAGTCGGGGAGCCTGAATGAAGGGGAATAAGCTGGATTCGTGTTGAGACTCGATGAAGTTCGTCAGCGAAACAGAGGTGAGTTTTTTATGTATGCGGTCATCGCAAATGTCATTACGGATAACCAGCTTCGAGTAGGGGCCAAGGTATACATTTTATTTCATCACGGCATGGCAGAAAGCGCATTGGTATATGGCATGTCCAAGTATGGGAAAAGGATCGAAAAGTACATCTCATACAAAAAGCTGGAGAGATTCCGGGTCTGTTGGGTTCCTGAACATATTCGGCCTCGGATGCACGAAAACTGGATGCATGAGGAACGATGGGAAGCGGATCGGCATGCTGACTGGCTCAATCAGAGATGGGGCAGGGTACGGGTATTCGACCCGCTAGGCAATCTGGTCAAGGACGGCTTATCTGCTGAAGAGGCGTATCGCTCCTTGATGCATGGAAGGTAGATCAAACGATGAAATTTGTTTATGAAAAATTTTCATGCGACGTAGATATTTTCCGTCAAGGAGACGATATCATGGTCCGATTTTATAATGGTCAAAACGAACCTGCCGCCGATGAAATCGTGAATCTGGTCTTCGTTGATCCGGGATACGGCTATTTATCATTGAAATGCAAAGGAGAACATGAGGGACTATTGAGCGGTTTTTTGGATGAATCGTGGTTTGTTTCCGAGGATATGGTGGATGCGGCCATCGCGTTCATCGAAAGCCTTTCTCCTCACTCGCATGGTATCTATCTTCCATATCACGTGGCACGGTTCAAACGTACTGATTATGTGGAGTACAACGGAGAGTATTGAAATGAAGAGTTCGGTTAAATAAAATACTGAAAAAAGCGGGAAGGGACTTCGATGAACGAAGAGGATGTACTTGAGCTGTACGGATTGGACCCTGATCCTGCGTACCGGGAACCGATCCGTCAGTTGTTGAAGCGCGAGATTGAACATATGGCGGCTGAGGATCACGAGCTGCTGCGAACGTTGTGCGTTATGCTGTTTTGTATCGGGCAAGTGAAGGACACGCAAATGATATGGCAAGCCAAGCGAAAAAATCAGGATGCCGCCAGTTACATCGATGTTCAATTGTTATGTGGAGTCGGATATCAGGCAACGGTGGACTATCTTGAGCGACATGACGATCCTCAGGCGAAAAAGGAACTCCAGTATCTTAAAGAATGCGAACCTTTTGATTTCATCGACTTTTCCAAGGAAGAGTGGGTGCAAGGGTATAAGCAATATTACGGCGTCACGTAATTTTGATAGCATATTTCGCAGGGAGAGAGACACAAATGGGGAATTTTAAGAGCGATGGATAAGTTAACTGCCGAGTTTCAGATGGCAACCAAGGAGGCATTCCACCATATTTCCAAACACAAGCGTGTGCGAAAGCCTGTCGTGGAGTGGTCGCTTCGGCTGTACATTAACGGTATGAAGCTGAGTGAGGACGAAGTTTTTGTCCAAGCGGAATTTTTCCGCTCGTTGTTAAAGCCTGGGAAGTATCCCATGTTTACCTGCACTTGCGGTATCTTTGGCTGTGGAGGATATTACGTCGACGTGCTGCATGAGGAAACAGGGATCAGGTGGATTACAGAAGAGGCTCCTTTTGAAGACAAAACACTTCCTCACTCCCACAGGTTTTCCTTTTCCAGAGATGACATGATCCGCTTCGCAGAAGATTTGCTGCATGGTTATGAGCAATTGGATCGGTTGATGGCGTCCGTCAACCTGAAGTTCATGGATGACTTGGAGACATATCGCCAAACCGTTCATTTTCTAAAAAAAGGTGATTGAGATGACGCAGCAAGATGGAGCCGATTCACGGACTGTGCCTGAAACCGGAAGGGGATGGAACCAGGTAGTATATGTGCGCTGGCGAGTATTCGGATGTGGACAACTTCTTTTTGATCAATTTTTACTTTGGGGTGAATACCCGATTTTATCATAACGCTGCGTCATTCAGGTGGAATTTTCTCGCCTGTGGCGCGGCTTTTTTATTGAACGAAACAGAGGCGCGGGGCGTTTTCTTTATATCCGCTCAGGCGGTTCGCAAAATGGGAGAGATCGGTTATGATAGTTTTGTGGCATTTTTCCAACATATCCATATTCATCATAAGCGCGTGCTAATTTCATTCCTGAGGAGGAAACGAATGGACGCCATTTTCTTGGACTTTTACGGCACGGTCGTGCATGAAGATGATCATATTCTTCCATCGATCTACGAGCAGGTGCGGGCGGCGGCAGGTGTGGACTGTACAACGCACGACATCGGGAGCTATTGGTGGCAGGCCTTTTCGCGAATGTTCCACGATTGCCATGGCAGCCGTTTCGTATCGCAAAGGGAACTGAATGTACGGTCTTTGGCGGAAACGCTCCGGCATTTTCAAGCAGACCTGCAACCACGGGAATTGAATCGCGAACAATTGGCGCATTGGCGTCGTCCCGGCATTTTTGCCGACTCGATGCCCTTCCTGAAGGCCGTACCGCTGCCGGTATATATTTTGTCCAATATCGATACGGACGACATTATGGCATCGATGGCACATCACGGATTGAACGCAGGAGGAGTCATCACGAGTGAAGACGTTCGTGCCTACAAACCAAGACCGGAGATGTTTCAAGAAGCACTCGCCCGGTACGGACTGCAGCCTGAGCGGGTTATACATGTAGGCGATTCTTTGGTCAGCGACGTGTATGGTGCGCAGAGCGTCGGTATTCGGGCCGTTTGGTTGAACCGGAACAGCAGACCTTTAAAAGGAGATTGTATCCCAGATAACGAATGCAGCGATCTGATGCAGGTCCTGGATTTGCTATGAAGAGCCGATGAATGGCAGAACGATGATATCGCTTCTTTTGCGGAATCGGCGGCGAGATGGGGGGCAGCGTCCAGCGAAGGATTGCCATTTTATGAAAAGCCGGACAACGCATGGAAGCGATGTGCCCAGATTTTGCACATGGGCAAAATTTATGAATGACAGGGAGTGCAAGTCAGCGTGGAACAACAAGACAATACGATTCGGATTCATATTACGGAAGAGGATTACTGGCATCTGAACAAAACAGCGATCCTCAAAATGTACGGCATCGGCATGCTTATCGCGGTGGTGGCGCTACCGATCCTTATGACGGTTATCTTTATGCAAATGGGGCGCTCCTTGACGTACAGTCTCATTGCTTCATTGTTGTTAAGTGCATTTGTCGACATCTATACATATCTTCGCACGAAGGGCAAAATCAAAAAGCTGGCTCGTCAGAGCAAAGGCATTCTGGGTGACCAGCAGCTGGAAATCACAGCGTCGGAAATTCGTTGGAGCAATGATATGACTTCAGGGACGACGCAGTGGCAGGGATTGGAAAGCTTTCAGGAAACGAAGGCATATTATTTTATATTCATCAATAAAGCAAGCGCGCACATTATTCCGAAACGTTCTTTTCAAACAGAAGTCGAGGCAGCTGACTTTGCACGACAAGTAAGGACCTATATGCAGGCTGCCAAATAAAATAAGTGGGGAGTTAATCCATGAGCGAAATTACCGTATACCATTATGATGCCTTTGCATCCACACCGGGCAAGGGCAATCCCGCAGGGGTTGTATTCGGCGCAGATCACCTGAGCGAATCCGACATGCAGCTTATTGCGCACAACGTCGGTTTCAACGAGACGGTGTTTGTGCTGAGCTCGGATACGGCCGATCTTCGGTTGCGTTATTATACCCCAGGACATGAGATCAATCTGTGCGGCCATGCCACGATGGCTTCGCTGTTTGGTTTGAAAACGAGAGGGATGTTAAACGGCAAAACGTCGGTAGTCATCGAGACCAATGTAGGCAACCTGCCGATTCGTTTTGAGCAGGACGGGGAGATGCTGCGCATGGAAATGAAACAGGATCAGCCTCGCTTTTTGCCGTTTAACGGCGATGTGGACAGGCTGGCTGCCTCCATGGGTCTCAGGGCAAGCGATATTGATCCGACGGCTCCAATCGTATATGGAAGCACCGGTACGTGGACGCTGCTGATTCCGATCCGCAGCCTAGAAGCATTCGATCGCATGAGGCCGGATAGTCAGCTTTTTCCCGACATTTTGCTTGAAAATCCCAAATCCTCCCTGCACCCGTTTTGTATGGAAGCCCATGATTCGTCAGCATTCATGCACGCCCGGCATTTCTCCTCTCCGTATTCGGGGACGGTGGAGGACCCTGTAACCGGAACGGCATCCGGAGTGATGGGAGCTTATTATCTGACCTATGTTCAACCCGGACAATCCCATGCCGAGTTTACAGTCGAACAGGGGCAGGAGATCGGACGGGATGGAAGAGTTGGAGTCAAGGCGCAAAAAACTGAGCAAGGCATGGAGGTTTACATTCAGGGAACGGCTGTTTTTGTGCGTGAACTAGTCATTCAGTATTGATTTTCAGGTCACCTAAACGAGGTGGAATCCTAGACCCGAACGTAACGCGGAGGAAGAATTGACCATGTTAAAGATCGTGGATATCCGGCAGAGGCCGGAGCTGTTGCAGTCCGCTGTACAGTACTTCTGGAAACAGTGGGGAACGGAAACGAACCTTGACTTTTATCGGGACTGCATCGAACGGTCCATGGTAACCGAAAGCATGGTGCCGCGTTTCTATGTGATGCTGGACGGAGAGCGGATCTTGGGCGGATATGCTTTATTGCACAGCGATTTGAACAGCAGGCAGGATTTATTTCCTTGGTTTGCATGCCTGCACGTCGATTCGGAATATCGCGGCCAAAATCTGGGCGGACAGCTGCTAAAGCACGGAGTGCAAGAGACGCATAAAATAGGGCTTGGCAAGCTGTATTTGTGCACCGACTTGATCGGGTATTACGAGAAGCAGGGTTGGAGCTATAACGGAAAAGGTTACCTGTTCAATGGGGATGAAGTACGAATCTATGAATATTCCATCTGAGCGAATAGGAGTGAGTGAGATCGAACAGACCATCCAAGCCGCCCGCTTATTGGCGGAAAACATCATCCGGAAAGCAGGCCAGGTGGCGCTGGATCAATTTGATCGCATTACCTGTCTGGTGGAGAAAGACGAGTTTGGCGACATCGTTACCGCCGTGGATCACGAAGCGGAGCAGCTCATTTGGGATGCGATCAGCAGCGCCTTTCCTACCCATGCCATCCACAGCGAGGAACGCGGTCACAATGGCATAACCAGCGACTGGCTCTGGATGGTCGATCCGCTGGACGGAACGAACAACTTTGCGATCGGATTGCCGGTATTTTCGGTTTCCATCACGCTGATGTATCAGGCTGAACTCCTGCTTGGCGTCATATATGAACCAATGGTTGATCGTTTATTCGTTGCGGTTCGCGGACAAGGGGCGTTCTGTAACGATAATCAGCTGTTAGTCAAAAAGAAACAGGAGATCTGCAAAGGCACTATTGGCTGGATTCAAGGACATGCAGTTCAACATGAACAGCGGGCCGTGAAGCTCCGCTCTTATCTGGATGTTTCTTTTAAACGAATGATGCGTTTGTGGGCTCCAACCTTGCAATGGTGCATGTTAGCCAAAGGAAATATCGATGGCATCGTGCTCTACAACTCTGAAGGAGACGATCTGTATTCAGGCGTATTGATGGCTCAGGAAGCAGGCGCAACCGTCATGGATTTTCAGGGAAATGCGTTTAAAGGAAGAAACACCGAGCCTTATCTGATCGCCTGTCATCCCGAGCATCGCGATTATTTTCTGAATACAGTCAGGGAGGGTCTGGAAAATGATCACGGAACTTAATCCGCATGAGTTCGGGAAGGTGAGGCATCTCGTTGATTCAAGCGGGGGCGCCGAAGTTAGAGCAGTTGCTGATTGCATAAATCCAGGACGCATATATGTGAATGAAGAGCTAAACGGAGCCTTGTTCTGGATTGAAGGTCAAGGTGGATTTCAACTCATTGGTGATTTTTGGCGCGGGACGCTGCTCGTTGAGTTGGAAACATTCATGCGCGAAACGATGGAACCGGAGATGCGAAGACTCGGTAAGGACTGCATCGAGATTGCCATGACGAACGAGCGTGGGGAGAAGGCCTTTCGTCAAGCCATGGTTCATCGAGAGACTTTTTCCGATGTCCAGTATGTTTTCGGTTTTCTTGGGAAGCGTGAGCAGAGGGCTGTGGCGCTTGCTCATCCTATGCCAAACGTATCTAATGGTCCAGATGAAACGGTAAACGTCGTCAGAATAAGTCGTGAACTTTTGGAAGATGAGAGCTATGGGAACCGCGAATTTCTGGCGGGGAAAATCCTTCAGTTTTGGCACTCTGTCGAAGCTTTTTTCCAACATGGGTTGGGATACGCTGTAGTGCAGCATCACCAAATCGCCAGTGTGTGCTTCTCGGCGTTCGTGGCTGGACGCATCCATGCCATCGATATTGAAACCATGGAGCTATATCGTTATAAAAAGTATGCTTCAATGGCTGCAAAAGTCTATATCAATGAATGTAAAAGAAGAGAAATAGAACCTTACTGGGATTGTTCCCCTGATAATGAAGGATCGATCCGTCTTGCCAAGGGGCTTGGAATGTCTTTGAAATTCGGCTACCGGATTTGTTGGTACTCGATATCTACATAGAAGAAACCATGGAGGATAGCGATATGAACGAAGCCTTACTGGCGGAGATGCAGTTTTTGATCGAAATCGACAAGTTAAAAACGATTGAACGGAAAACGAAGATCATGCACGGGGACAGGCTGGAAAACGATGCGGAGCATTCCTGGCACTTGGCCATGATGGCACTAATTTTGCATCGGCATGCAAACCATGATATCGATCTGTTGAAAGTGTTCAAAATGCTGCTCGTCCACGATCTGGTTGAAATTGATGCCGGGGATACGTTTGCTTATGATCTGAAAGGGCATGAAAACAAGCACGAACGTGAATTGCAGGCAGCACGCCGACTGTTCGGCATGCTGCCACCGGAACAAGCGAATGAGTTGATGGGGTTATGGCTGGAATTTGAGGCCAAAGAGACACAGGAAGCGCAATTCGCGGCATCCTTGGACCGGTTGCAGCCGCTCATACATAATTACCGAAACGAAGGCGATACATGGCAGAAATATGGCATTACAAGCGAACAGGTTACGAATCGAAACCGGGAGATCGAGAATGGCTCTGAAGCGCTATGGGGCTATGCTCAGGAGCTTATTCGCAGTGCAGTAGAACGGGGAATTCTGAGGTCGGAGTACGAACAACAGAACCACTGAGGAGGAGACTATGGGATACATTATGGAGCTTCGGGAAAAGGTTGGGTCTCGTCCACTGATTATGGCCGGTGCGAGCGTGCTCGTTTTCAATGAACTTGGCCATTTGTTGTTGCAAAAGCGTGCAGACAGCCTGGATTGGGGCACGATCGGAGGTTCATTGGAACCAGGCGAATCTCTGGAAGAAGCGGCGCACAGGGAGCTTTGGGAAGAAAGCGGTTTAAAGGCGAACACTCTGCAGCTGATTACCGTTATATCGGGAGCGGATGCGTATTACCAATATCCCAACGGCGATGAAGTCTACAACGTTACGGCAGTCTTTAAAGCGATTGGCATCGAAGGCACCCCTGTCCTGATGGACGATGAGGGATTGGAGCTCCGCTATTTTGATTTGAACGAACCTATTCCGAATCTTAACCTCTATGCAGCACATGTACTAAGCGAATCGGGATTCCTTCAGAACGTTCAAAAGGAGGGAGCAAAGGTATGACGCAGGATTTCTATTGCGAAGAAGTTCTTAAGAAATCTCGCACAATATTATCATTTTTCTCTCAGTGAATTGCTCATTCGTCGCCGGTATAATTGGGCTATACTTCCAATAAAGTGAGGATGAGCACGATGGATGCTTTTCTGGAACAGATCAATGAGTTGAATGAGCTGCAGAAGGAACTGGTGCAGATTCATCCGTTGTTTACAAATCACTATCCGATCGTTGTAGCCAATGAAATGTTGTTATACATGTATGATTATTCGCCTGAGAAACAGCAGTACGAGTGGGTCAAAACGGTACCGGATGACCTGAATATTCCCGAAGGATGTTTGGCGGCAATGCCGGTTCATCATTTGAATGAACGTACGTGCGCGATCGTCACCGATGAGGCTTTTCAGAGCTTTGAGATGAAAATATATCTGTTCCACGAGTTCGTGCATTGCTACGTTCACGAGCATTATGAACACATCGGAGACCGGGTTGAAATCAAACGCACCATGGAGAAAAGAAGGCGAGTAACGTGGGAGCTTGATTACGAGTTCCCATATGACGATGAAACCATCGTGCAGCGAATCGGGATCCTGCAGGATGCCCTGAAAGATCAAAAGTTGGATCGCATTCGTCAGGCCAGACAAGCCTTGTTCCAGGCATTAAGCGAGGAAGCGGGCGAATACTGGTGCTGGCTGGAGTGGAACGAAGGTTATGCCAGATATATCGAGAACCGGATTCGCAGCCGTTTCGGCCTGGCCCTTAACCATTTGGGAGAAGATGCGCCGTATAATCGTCTTCTTTTCTATGAATGCGGCTCTGAATACATTCGCTTGCTGATCGAAGGCCATTCAGAACTCCATACCGACCTTGAGCAGCTATTCGACATCCTTCAATCCGAACGATTGGAGCAGCTTCAAACGCATTAACATGTGAATGAAGGATCGTGCCTTAACGAAAAAGGGGGATAAGAATATGCCTTTGCCGATGGTTCATCTGAATATCGCTTCATTACTGGCAAACAAGTGGCATGTCGGTGAGCACCAAGGAGCGTTCTATCTGGGGAATATCGCGCCCGATTCGATCCATATGCGGGATGGAGCGACGCGCGAAGACAAACGGCATACGCATTTTGAGCCCAAGGCCGAGGGCGATTACATGGCAAGGCTGCAGGAGCGTTATTCAACGCTTGTCGAGCAAACCAATGACGAAGGGCGAAAGTGGTTTGTGCGTGGTTATTTCATGCATGTGCTGACAGACTACATATGGTTTCGGAGCGTACATCCGCAATTCGTGAAAGAAGTCACCGGCCTGGAGCGGGATGAGGGGATGAAGCAGGCACGGGACCAGTTGAACCGCTTATATTATCAGGAAACGGATCAGGTTGACTTCGACCTGTATCAGCAGGCGGAGTGGAGTTCCGAAGTGTGGCAGTGGCTTGGCCGGACCCGTGGCTACGACATGCAGGATCTCCTGATAGCCGACGAGATGGAGCGCTGGCGGGATCGCACATTATCCTTTTTGAAGGAAGGATCGCAGCAACCCGGCATTGTTCCGCAGTACATTACGGCCGAAATCGTGGAACGATTCGTGTCCGAAACGGCGAAGCGGCTTCAAGCCGTGCTTCAGGCGTGGGATGCCCGAATCCCTCTCTTAGAACAGACATCCTAGAATGATTGAACAGAAAGAGTGAGACGACATGACAGAACAGATTGTGATCCAAAAGCTGGCGCCTTCCGACGTTGAGGGAGCGCATCAAGTATTCGAAGCCTCCATCACAAGAGCGTTTGCGCAGGAAGGGCTGGGTTCGCTGCAGGACGATATCCGCCATGAGATCGAACAGAAAAAAGAGCTTCTCCAGGCTGCATTGCAGCAATGGAATGTGCCGGAGGCAAACGTGTTTTTCCTGCTGGCCAAGCATGAGGGGCGCGTGGTCGGCACGATATCGTATGGGCCTTGCGGCGAGGAAATCCGGATCTGCACGGATCAGCGAATTACGGAGATGGGCGAGCTCGGCAGTTTATACATTTTACCGGAGTTTCAGGGGCGGGGGATCGCTTCGAACTTAATTCGGGCGCTGGCGAGCGAGTTGGACCGCCAAGGAATCCGCCAATTTTGTCTGGATAGCGGATATGGGATTGCCCAGCAGAAATGGCGGCGCAAATTCGGTGAACCGTATGCCGTCGCCAAGGACTTCTGGGGAGAGGGAGTCCATCACATGGTGTGGCTGTGCAATGTGAAGGATTATGCGGTAAAATAAAAATTCCGGAAGATGACGATCTGTATGATGCAGGGGTCATCTTTTTTGTTAACGAACCATATGAAAGGAGTGTTGTATGCCATGCAGTGGAACCTGCCGGAGCAGCGGTTATCTCCGGATGCGGTCAACATATGGAGAACGAGCGCGTACATAAGCAATGGAATTGGATTCATCATTCTCGCCGCATTGCTGGCATTGGATCACGTTTTTGACTGGTGGACATGGATAGGTTGGGTGTTGTGGATCATTGCAGGGCTCTCAGTACTGTATGCGGTTTGGGAAATATGGATTCATCCTTCATTATTGTACCGGTATTGGCGTTACGACGTGAGTGAAGAGTTCCTGCAGTTGAAGCATGGAGCCTGGAAAAGGGTACACCAAATTATCCCGATGGCCAAAATCCAGTCGGTCACGACGGAGCAAGGACCTTTGCTGCGCAGATACGGATTGTATTCCGTCTCGGTCGGCACCATGGGTGCGTCCCACCGCATTCCGGCTTTGTCGGAGGACGTGGCGGTGGCGCTTAGGCAGCAGATCGCTTCCTATGCAAAGATCAACGAGGTGGACGAGTGATGGAGAAGAAACGACATCATCCGCTCAGCATCGTTTGGGGAATGTGGAAGCTTGCGAGAAACAGCGCTGCGTTTGTGATCTATTTGTTTGTTGTCCGTTACGATACCGAAGCGAAATGGGTTACGTACGGGCGATGGATTTTCTATGCTGCCATGGTCATCGGCGTTGTTTCGGTGATCTGGAAATGGTATGCCGAGCGTTATGAAACGGACCGGGCGGCATTTCACGCCTATGAAGGCGTGTTTAACCGAAAGAAACGTACGATCCTTTATACGAAAATCCAGAATGTGCATCGGCATACGTCCTTGTTCCATCGTTTGTTTGGGGTGACGTCCATCCGTTTCGAGACAGGCACCAAGGGAGATGAAGCTGCGTTTCATGTTCCGGTGCTGACGTTGGCTGAAGCTGGGCGATTGGAACAATGTGTGGTGGGGGCAACGTCCAACGCTGCTGCCGCAAATGCAACGTTCATGAACGCTTCGGCTGCAGGTGAGGATGGGCAAAGCAATCTGGCGGTAAATCACGTGGAGGAAAACGAGACCGCACATTTTTTGAAGCAAACGGAGCAAGCCAAACGAGCTATTCACTTTGAATCCACGCGCCGAGATACGGTGAGAGCTTCTTTTACGTCACTCAGCTTCCTGGTGCTGATCCCCATTCTGGGTTCGTTGTATTCAGGCATTCAGGATTTTTTCCCGGATGAAACCGTGACGCGAAGCTTTCTGCTGACTTGGCTGGATCAATGGTGGACGGCTGCCATTCTTATCGTGGTGCTGATCATCATAGCCATGCTGGCGGGCATGGTGCATACCTTTATAAAGTATGGGAATTACCGGATTACATCCGATGATTCACGGATTTATATCACCAAAGGCATGCTGGAGCAATCGGCATTCTCGATTCAGAAGCAGCGCGTACAGGCGGTGAAGATCACGCGAAGTCCGATGAAACGGTTGCTTGGCTTGGCCGAAGTGGAGTTGGTCACGGCGGGCGGCGTTGGTGAAGATGAGCAGGAGGTAAACTCGCTATATCCATTTTTGCCGGTGAAACAGGCTTATGCCATCATATCAGAGATTTTGCCATCGTATGAAGTCAGTGAAGACATGCAGAGGCTTCCAACCAAATCGCTATGGTTACGTTTGCTTGCGCCCAGCTGGATATGGCCGATTGCTACAGGGGCACTCTGGTATTTCAAACCGGTGTGGTTGGGTCAGGAAGGTGCGTGGTGGATGGTGTCGGCCCTGCTGCTGGTGTTGATCGTGACAGGGCGGGTCGTGGAATTTTTCCATACCCGTTATGTATTGAACCGGAATTTCATCCAATTGCGAACAGGGGCCTTCACTTCGACGTTGTTCATCTCCAAGCGGGAAAAAGTGATCGAAGCGCGCATTACGCAAAACGGGCTGCAGCGCTGGTTCGGGGTGGCATCCATTCAGACGGTGAATCGTGCCAAACCGGTGGTTCATCAGGCCGTTAAGGACGTCCCGTCCAATATGGCGGAGGCATTCCGACTTTGGTACGTGGAGCGGACACGAGACGTGCAGACTCGTTAAGCTTTATAACAAACAGGTGCAGAAGCAACGCCGGTTGGCGCTGTTTATGCACCTGTTTTTTCAATGAAGCCGCCTAGAAGTTATGGCACCGCATTAAATGTTTCATTCGGACCATTATCATTTTCATTCATATACGTTCCGTTTTTAGTAATCGAATAGGTAAATGCTCATCTCCGCCTGCACTTCCCCGGTAATAACCTCCCAACCACCAACATACGGATAGGTCTTCAGCGTGGCTTTTTGAGAAAGATAGGGCGTAACTTCGAAAATGACTTGGGACGACTTATCTACCCGAATTCCGTCCCCATGCATTTCGGCGACAGTCACAATGGAATGGCAGGAACTTGTTGCGAACCTCGCTTTATAGCTGCGGGAAATGTGCTTGGCTGGTGTGGGTCAACCGGCAGCAGCACCGGGAACCATCTACATTTCGAAATCATTATCAATGGCAGTGAAATAAATCCTTTGCCGTTTGTGGGGGATAAGAGACGTGCTAAATGAAAAAATCATTGTTCGGGTAAAGGAACACTTCCCTGGATATGAGGGCAAGACCGTTGGGGTTGCCAGTACCAAATATACTTCAATGAGCTTTCTGAGCGATTTATGCCCATTATAGAATAGAAGCCTATTGGCAAGAGGATGGGGCAGATGTAGAACTATATTGGTCTGTTATGGAGATGCAGGTATAGAAAGCACTGCGCGGATCTAATGCTCTTTAATTCAGTATTTATGGCGTAAAGCCAGGGAGCTGGAACTGTATGAAGGCATAGAAGGAGAAGATTAGTCAGTTTGGATTTTTTAGAGCAACTATGTATTGGCAAAGTTCGTTTATATATAAATAAGGGAAGGGGGAGGGTAGATGAAAAAAAGCTGGAAGATTGCTTTGGTTAGCATTCTTGGAGTTATGGTCTGATCATAATACTTTCCATATTGTACATTAATAATGTTGGTTATAGTAATGTAAAGCAGATGTATCGTTTAGAGACCGGTGAGAATTCTATTGTACAATTAGAGAGTGTCACACCAGGTCAAGAACGGTATCTTACAAAATTTACGAAGGGACTGATCGGCCACAGGAGTTGTTAAAGGAACGCATGGAAAATGAAGGATGGGCATTTATTCAGCAGGATGGATCAGGGCATTTTTTTGAGAAGAATGGTCAGCAGGTCATTGTACAGACACAAAGATGGAACCGTTTTTTTGTACTCTATACCTTGGAAAGTGACGTGGCTAACCTTGCCGATTGAATTAGAAATATAAAGCCCACCGCTATTTTTACGAAGTGGTGGGCTTTCTTAAATTAATTAGGAGCTTTATCTATTTCGTATCCATAAACTTTATATCCGGAAGAAAACCAGTTTTGGAGCGTGTATGGAGTGCCAGGCGATATTTCCTCTTTTCTATCGATTGTATGCTGAGTCAGGTATTTATTGTTGCTGTAGTTGCCAGTGTTTCTTGTAAATATAGCACGGTATAGATAGAGATGGGGGGCGGAATGATGCTGTCTGAACAGCTGGGCGTATTGATCACTCCTCATGGCATATTTCCTCCTTTCTCAATAGACAACGGTTGAATCCCTCTAATGTTACAGTAAAATAGAAAAAAATGGGGGAGTCTCGTGAACAAGAAGAAAAGATACATCTTCATCACGGTTGCAGTGTTGCTGGTCATGCTGATTGTTTCACCCTTCCTTTATGTGCAGGCGAACAAATTCATTTATGCACATCGGGTCACCGAATATCTCATTGAAAAGAAGGGATATGCCAAAGACGAAATAGCGTCTGTACAAGGCGTGTGGAGCGTCAAGCTGCCTCCGTTTCTCGTCATTGTGAAATTCAAAGATGAACCGGACGTGGAGTATATTTATTTTGCTCATGCAGGCGTGCTGCAGTCCAGTCATCGCATTTCCGATGAAGCGATCCAGAGGGGAAAAACCAAATCCGATCTGAAACATTTTGCGCCCACTATGGATATGGAACAACAAAAATAAATCAAGTATATTCCAATTATAGAATTCAGTGTAGAATGAGCAGAAGCGAAAGAACGTTCCTGGTAGAGAGTGTTGTTCCATTGTGGGAGCACTTTACGTGCATATCACTCCAATGTTGTTATAAGGCGGTTTGCTGGTTTTAGTTGTACTGTCTCATCAATCTAATAAACTGGGGGAGTGCATTATGCAAGACATTCGGGCAGTTATTTTTGATCTGGACAATACGATATTGAACCGGACACGTACGTTTGAAGGATTTACGCGAAGCTTTATTGAGAGCTACTTCAGTCATCTGGAGACGGCGGAACCTATTTTTGCGCGAATCATTGAGCTGGACGAGGATGGGTACAAGGACAAGGGGCAGTTGTTCGACGAGCTTCTTAAGGAACTGCCTTGGATCAACCTGCCGGTACATCAGGAATTGATGGATTTCTATGCCGAGCATTACGTGGGAAATGCGGTGCTGATGGAGCAGGCCCAGGAGGTAGTACGGGAGATTAGGCAAAAGTACAAGACGGCGCTGATCACGAATGGCCGAACAGATATTCAATATGGCAAAATCGATCGACTCGGCATCCGCGATGATTTCGACCTGATCATCGTTTCGGAGGAAGCTGGTGTGAAGAAGCCCGATCCGCGAATATTTGAAATGGCCTTGGAACGTCTGGCATTACATCCGGAGCAGTGCATTTATATCGGAGACCATCCTGCCAATGATGTGCAGGGGGCCGCGGATGCCGGTCTGCATTCGATATGGATGAAAGTCAATCAACCTTGGCGGGATGACCTTACCGTCAAGCCTGTGCACGTTATTGAACATTTGAGCGAATTGCAGAAATTACTATGAACATACGGCGATGCCATACATAGGGGGCATGATAACGATGATTGCACCAAAATTACGACCTGGGGATGAGGTCAGGATTATTTCTCCCGCCCGCAGCTTGTCCATCATTGCCCCAGATCAGCAAGAACTGGCCGTTCGCAGATTAGAGGAATGGGGGTTGAAGGTGTCCTTTTCGGCCAATGCCAATGAAACGGACGAGATGCAGTCTTCCTCCGTCGAATCCCGCATTGCCGATCTGCATGAAGCTTTTGCCGACCCGAATGTCAAAGGCATATTGACAACCATTGGCGGTTTCAATAGCAACCAGCTGTTGCGTCATATCGATTATGATCTGATTGGCGCCAATCCCAAGCGGTTATGCGGCTTCTCGGACATCACGGCGATGGGCAGCGCCATTTATGCGAAAACAGGGCTTGTGACATATTCCGGACCGAATTTTTCCAGCTTCGGCATGCTCTTGGGCTGTGAGTATACAATGGATTATTTTGTGAAAATCATGTTGGAATCAGACCCTGTAACGGTGCTCCCTTCCGAAACGTGGAGTGATGATGCTTGGTACCGGGACCAGCATAACCGTGAGTTTATTCCGAACGCAGGTCCAATCATTATTCATGAAGGATCGGCTGAAGGGACCATTATAGGCGGTAATCTGTGTACGCTGAACCTTCTGCAAGGCACGGAGTATATGCCTTCGTTGGAAGGGGCGGTCGTGTTTGTGGAAGACGACTCGATGTCCATTCCAGAAATGTTTGATAGGGACTTGATGTCGCTCATTCACCAGCCCGGTTTTGAGCAGGTGCAGGCACTGGTCATTGGCCGCTTTCAGAAGGAATCACAGATGACGCCAGCACTGCTCGAAAAGATCATTCGTGACAAACGTGAACTTCAGCATATGCCGGTCATTGCCAACGTCGATTTTGGACATACAACGCCTATGTTTACCTTTCCAATTGGGGGCCGGGCTGCCATCGATGCACGGAACCCTTCGTTCCGCTTGGTCATATCGGAGTGAATGAAACGGGAAATGAACTGGGAGAGGGGATGAACAGGCATATGGAAATACGGCAAATGGCGACGGCTTTTTTGACCAACGGAAATGACATGCTGATGATGAAAAAGGCGGGCAGCAAGCTGTTCAACTTTGAATTTTGGGGTGGTATCGGCGGGCATCTGGAACCGCATGAACTGAACGCCCCGATGCTTGCAAGCTATCGAGAAATCGAAGAGGAGACGGGTTTTGCCCCAGAGGATATTGTTGGATTCCGCTTGCGTTACATTTTGTTCGAATTGAACGGTGGCGAGATCCGGCAGCAGTTTGTATATTTCGGTGAAACAACGCACAGGCAATTCGTAAATTCGGAGGAAGGAGAACTTTTCTGGATTCCCCAAACGAATTTGCATGAATTGCACACATCCATATTGATTGATGCCACGTTAAAGCATGCGCTGCTCCGGCCTGATGAACAAAGCATATGGATTGGAACTGCCATTCAAGAAGAAGGGCTAATTGGGGAATCGCCAGTGAGCTTTCAAATCCTTGAGGAAACGAACGCGTTTGCATGAGAAATGGCCAAAGACAACAAACGGGATGAAGTTGTGACAAACGAAGCTCAGATGAAGAAGGGCATCCGTTCCTGCTGTACTCGATGCCGTTATTTAGTTCCTTGGAGATGAATCGGAATCCGCCGGATGATGTGGTGGGTTATAGGGCGTTGAACCCCTGGTTTTCTCCCGAGATGATCCTTCTTGAGTCGACCAGACTGCCTGTGAACGTACAATTTTTACGGCAGTCTGGTATTATGTGAGCACTTTGCCAAGGGATTTTTAAAATTAAAAAACTATCCAGCCGTGATAATGTGCTGATTGGCAGATCTGCCCCGGCGCTCCACGGCTTCTTCGTAATCTTCAATCAACTTGTCAAAAATCTGCTCCCAAGAACGCTGCTCCGCCAAACGTCTGCCTTCAAGACCCATGCTCCGCAGCGCTTCTTCGTTTGCTCCCCAATATGAAATCTCCCGAACCAATGCCTGCCCGTCGCCAGGTTCGAACAGGATGCCATTTCGGTGTTGTGTTACGAGGTTTTTGACTCCACCTGCGTTGGCAACCATGGCAGGCAGGCCGGAAGCCATGGCTTCCAGCACGACATTGCCGAATGTTTCGGTAGGGGAAGGAAATACGAACAGATCTGCCGATGCATACATCGTGGCCAAAGCTTCTCCATGCAAATAACCCGTGAACGTGACGTTGGACGGTGCGCCTTGACGAAGTTTGGGAAGCTGCGGACCGTCTCCGACGATGACCCAGTGCACGCGGGATTGCATTTGTTCCGGCAAATGCTGGATAGCGTAGGCGAGCGTGTCGATATCTTTTTCGGGAGCGATGCGACCGACGTAGAGAAGGATCAGCGGGGCGGAGATATTGTATCGTTGGCGAATGGATGCAGTTCGTTTATCGGGGGTATACAGCTCGCAATCAACTCCGCGCGACCACAGCTTCAAGCGCTGAATGCCTTGCTGACGCAGCTCCTCGAAGGTTTCCTGGGAAGGCACCAAGGTGGCGTCGCTTGCCCGGTGAAACCACTGAATGTATTTCCAATAGAGCGGAATCATGCTTTTGAGCTTGTAATATTCGAGGTATCGGTCAAAGTGGGTGTGGTAGGAGATGACGTGCGGCAGATGATGTTTGAGGGCGTATTTCAGGCCGGGAAGCCCCATATTGAACGGGGTGGCGATATGAAGCAGATCGGGGCGAAAAGCTTGCAGTTCCCGCTGAATGACCGTTCGGCTAGGAAGTGCAATCCTGCACTCGGGATACAGGAAAAAGGGAATATTCGCAACGCTGTGCACCGCCGTAGCATGATTTCCGTCAATGACCGACTGAGGGGTAAACAACAGATGTTCAATGTTCCTCCGGTTGAGGTGTTTGCTCAGGCGGTGCAGCGTGCCGGCAACTCCGTTCGTGTCCGGAACATACGTGTCGGTAAACAAGGCCAGGCGCATCCAGATGATCCCTCCCGTGACTCTTGATGCCAAGAGCATAACAGCAGAACGTTTTCCGCGGGTTAACGGGAAGTAAAATTCCTATTTAGGGAGCTAACCATAAGGGTTTCGTTTGCGTTTAGTACATAAGACGTGCCTCTATGGACGACACGGTTTCGCATATCATCCGAGGCGAAAAAGGTTCGTTCGCCCGCTAAACCCGATCGACATGGCTTCCGCCGTATATATTCTGCTATGATGGAGTACATAGAGACAGGAGGCTTGGATGATTGATGGAACGATTGAAAGAAGAATTGCGCGAGTTGCTGCCGCTGAAGCAGTTGGAAGAGATGTCGGGGGAAGAGATTGTGGGCTCTGTGGCGATGGATATGTATCGCTCCGAATTCGCGACCGTCAGAGCGGGAGGCCCCGAGCTTCCGCAGCTGTTGCGGGACATGATGCTCATCATCGACCTGGATACGGAACTGACGATGGAGGGCATTTCCGGTTACTTGGAGAATACGGCCGGACTGCAGCTGGCGGAGACGATTGCGGCCATGCAGCGTATTGGGCATGAAGAAGATGCGGCGATTCTGGATCGGATTCGGGGAATGTTGTCTGCGGCCGGGGTGACTCCTGAACAGCTGAGAGCAAATGTTAATGAAATGCAGGAGCATGACGTGGCGAGTTTGCAGCAAACGCATGGTCAGGTCATCGGCGACTTAATGCAGCAAGTACAGGAGGAAGCCGAGAAGCTGAGTCTGCTGGTGGACAACGAAGGAGCATTTGAGCGCCTGTTCGATTACGCAGAGGCGAACAAGGCGCAATTGAAACAGGAGTTGGAACAGATCTTGTCTAAATAACAGGAGGATGTGATGGACCTGGCTTCGAACAATCCTTTTGTCATCGCGATTGCGGCAATATCGGGCGGCGGCAAAACAACCGTTGTAAGCGGCTTGGCAGAACGCTTGTCTTGCCCGGCTTTGTATTATGACGACTACGATTTGGAGGGTCCGAACGATTTCATCGCATGGACGCGTCGTGGCGGGGATTGCAACGAGTGGAACGTCGAACCGATGGTGACGGATTTGAGGCAATGGTTGGATAGTCCGTCTTCGACACCCGCTTATATTTTGCTGGACTACCCGCATGCATATTTGAATGATCGGATGAAAGACTTCATCGACCTGGCTATATTCATTGATACACCGTTGGATATAGGGTTGTGCAGAAGGATTGCCCGTGATTTCTCCGATGCTGCGGCAGACGACATCCGCGAAGAGCTTGCACAATATGCGGGAGGTGCCCGCGAAGCATACGTGATCATGCTGGAGACGGTTAAACCCGCTTCGGACGTTGTGCTGGATGGAACGCTGGAGCCGCAGGTGTTGGTGGAAAAGATCCTGAATATGCTTCCGCCAGCAAGAGCTATTTAAGTTGGACTAAACATTGACCTGACAACGGAGAAGGCAGAACCAATCTGGAGAAGCGAAGCGTCCGCCTAAAAGCTTTCTGAAGGAAAGCTGCATCGATGGGAAGGCGTATCCCCGGATTTCAGGGAATGCCAAGAAGTCTACTGCAACCAAGAATTCGCTTGCTTGAAAAACGTCATGCCATATCGGATCTGAAGACGAATATCGGAGGAGAAGCGATGAGATTCAACCAAAGGTTGTTGCTTGAAACGATCATTGTCTGCTGTCTATTGCCTGTTCTACTCGTGATCGGGAGTATGATTTATGGAATGCTCATGACGAGAGCTTATGTTCACGATGTAACTGCATCGTACATGGCGGGTTCGCCGCTCCCAAGCCAGGTTTCATTCGGGAGCATTGCCGTACTCGGCGGTGTGATGGAATACGTAACGGCAGCAGCCGGATTGCTGTTGTTTGGCGTTGCGTATTATGGGGTACGTTCGTTCATTCAGCGTCGTATGCAGCGATCCTGAGCAGAGGAGATGTCCGCAATGTTGATCAAAAAAGCGGTATTCTGGCTGTCGATGCTTAGCTTGACGCTGTGTGCCATCAACAGATTCGGATATGATGAACATAACATCTTGTTGATCGGATTGAATCCGATCTTAAACGCCGCTGCGTATACTGAACCGCTGCGCCATTGGATTTTTGATTATGAACATGTGTCACGACCGTATGACAGCGCAGCGATCAACGTGTTGTATCCGGCGTATCTGCTGCATTGGCTGTCGTTTATGCTGACGGGTTATCTCATCGATTTAGGCATTCGCCTTCTGAAAAGGAGGATACGACCTGCGGCGTGATACGAGATGGCTTTTATACGCAAAAAGCGTGCCCGAATCCGTGGTGAGCGGAACCGGACACGCTTTTTTTACATCTTCTATTCCAATGTCATGGACGGTGATCGTTTATATTGGGTGTTACGGGTTTGCAGCGAATGTTCCATAGGTCATATGTGTTTGGAAATGATTTCTTCCAACCCTTGCGCAACAGAAGCAGGTCCGCGCTGCAAATGTCTGGCTTCCAGCGTAAAGCGGACATAAGTTTCGTCCGTACCCATCGCTTCCGAGAAAATGCCTGAGAGGCCGCGAGCGCGTCTGTCGATCTGCATCAGCAGTTCGAGCGTATTGCCCATTGGATAGAACAGTACCTCGATCTCATCCAGATAGCCCCGGAATTTGCTGGTCGGCACAAACTCGAATTCCTGCACAAACGGCAAATTGCCGCCAAGCCTCGGTGCGTAGTCATTGGTCACCTCGCGCAGCCTGAATCCGAGCATATCGATGGCATCCAGCACGACACCCATTTCCTGGGTAGGCACGACCCGAATCAGATCGCGGTCCGAAGGGTCCAGCGCACTGGAGATGTCGAGTCCGGTTTCGACCCATACTTCCGCGCTTTGAAGCGTAAGCGGCAGGTTGTCTGGCAGGTCGAACGAAAAATGTTTTTCCAGACGTTGGCCAGGCTGAAGCGTAAAACGGTCGGTCAACAAATATTTGGCGACCACCGCAGTCTCTTTGTGTTTCCGATCGTCGCGCTCCCGAATATAGTGAGTGTTAATCGTGAGGTAGATGCGGTCTACATTTTGTTCGACATCTCCTCCTTGTATGTATACGGTTCCCGAGAGAACGCCGCCCGGAATCACTTCCGGCGTATCCAATTCCGTATTGACTTTGGCGGCACCTACACCTACGCTGGCTAACATTTTTTTAAAAAAGGACATGCTCTCAGCCTCCACATGATATTTGGTATTTGCTAAGGAATAATTGCGACTTCGTGCTTAATACGCCGGTTAGAGGATCGCCGTTTCAAAAATGTTTCCATGGTCGCCCGGTCAGATATTTACAGGGAAAATCAGGGACATGTAGAATGTTGTGTAATGCACCTTTTGAGGGAGGGATCGCCATGGGCATGGAATGGTACGACATGATTGCCAAACGGAACGGAGGTTACCGGGGAAGAGCGAAGTTCAAGATCGAGGGCATTTCGGCGGAACAAATCTATGAAGAACAATTGATTCGAATGCTTCCGGCCTATGATTCCGTACTGGACGCCGGTTGCGGGCACGGGGAGTTTACATTGCAAATGGCGGCTTATGCGGCCCGGATCACAGGCTTTGACAACTCGAAGGGATTGCTGGCCATCGCGCAAAGGGCACTGGCGTCCAGCGGCGTCACAAACGTGGATTTTGTCTACGCCACAACCAAAACCGAACTGCCTTTTGAAGATGGGCAATTCGATCTGATCTATGACCGCAGGGGGCCGACCTCCATCCTCGAACATAAGCGGGTTCTGCGCAAGGGCGGCGTGGTCTTTGGCATTCATACGGATGTGAGCAAAGTGAAGGAACGATTGCTTGCGAACCAGTATGATGCCATGGAAATCCGGGAGTTCAATGACGCTTGGGTTGTATTTCCGGATGAAACGCAGTTTGCGTTGTTTCTATCGGATGCCCCGGGCAATCCGGACTACACCGTGCCTGAGATGAGGGAGCAGCTTGAACTGCGGGTGAGGGAAAATACGGTGGATGGCCGCATCGCGGTCAGGGAACGCAAATATATCTGGAGAGCAGAGAATCATTGATGCATGCGTGCGCAAAGGAGTGAAAACGGAATGTCCCACAGCAGGGAAATGACGGCGGAAGAAGCGTCCCGGGAGGGCGTGAAAACGTATTATGAGCAGATGGCGAACGGGGAGAAAAAGTACAAAATGCTGGGCGATGACGGCAGTTATTATTGCAGAACGGCCGCTTCTTCGGAAGGAGCCTGGCAAAACAGCCATGTCCATCACCAGGTCACGGAACATTATTTTGTGCAATCCGGTTGGATTGCTTATGCTGCATGTGCTGAAAAGGATCAAGCTGCCAGTGTCAGCATCCTCAAGGCCGGAGACCATGTCATTGTGCCGCCAGGCGTACAACATAATGTATATATGGCTCCGCACAGCGTGATCCATACGATCAAATTCGGTGCCAATACGGCGGGAGACTGGCACGCTTCGCCTGAGTTGGATCAATTTACGCGCAATCTGACGGAGAGCGAACTCCTTGGGAGGTTTGCAGAACGATGAATGTATTTCGGAAGAATGACATCACCGTGCGCCAATTGAACCGTGATGATGAGAGGCACCTCGTTCGCTGGTTGTCTGACCCGGCGGTTCTGCAGTATTACGAAGGCAGGGATCGGCCGCATGATGCACAAATGGTAAGGGAGCATTTTTACGACGAACAGGATGAAACCATCCGTTGTATGGTCGAGTATCGGGAACGCCCCATAGGATATATTCAGTACTATCTGCTTGAGGAAGACGAACGACACGAGTACGGGTATGGCCATGTGGACGAAATCATTTATGGAACGGATCAATTCATCGGCGAACCGGATTATTGGAATAAGGGCATCGGCAGTTTGCTCGTGCAATCCATGGTGGCATTTTTGGTGGAGCAAAAGAAAGCGCAGCGCGTCGTGATGGACCCTCAAGCGTGGAACGCGCGGGCAATCCATTGCTACGAGAAATGTGGATTCCTTAAGGTCAAGCTTCTGAAGGCCCATGAATGGCACGAGGGTGAAATGAGGGATTGCTGGCTGATGGAGTACCGTCATTCATCTCCAACATAGTATGCAAAAATTTGATCCACCGGCTTAAAGTACAAATATCCGTCTTCCCAGGGCTGAAAGTGCAGATCCATGCGGGAATCCTCCCAGTTCTCCGGTGTCCCTTTGGTGGCAAGCCGCCCGGGAACGATCGGTTCTTCAATCACCTTCGGAAACTCCTGGTAGCCGAACAGCAGGTTTTCGTGCATCGCAATAATTTCATACTTGTCGGCATGGAATGCACGCTCCTCCTGAAGCTGATAGTGATAATAAATGTAACTCGCCATCATCTCCCGCTTCAGAAATGCAATTCTTCCCGCGCGGCGCTCTACCGGTGCTTTGCGCAGCCAATGCTCCTTGCTTGCGGGTTCGTTGAAGTGAAACACATTCACCATGGGGATCCATGTTCTGGGCTTCGATTCTCCGGGCCAGTCGACAAGGTGGTGGGCCAGCCGCTGAACCGATTCGAGCGGGTCCGTTTCCGCTTCCATGCATTCAAAATACAAAAAGACATTGTTCTGCCAAGCGAATGCCGCTGCCGTCATGAAGACGCCTTCCCTGACTAGTTGGCGCACGGAATCTTGCTGCTCCAAAGCCAGTCTGCCGCTTGCTTCTTGACCTGGCTTCCATATTCCGCGGAACATCCTGCGGATGATCATGATGTATCCCTCCACCCGTTCTATTTTACACGTTAAAAATTCGTCGAATTTCCTGAAGCCGTCGTTGCAGTCCATGCTGTTCAACTCATTTTTCCAGTTTCCCCTACAGTTTAGTTGGAAAGGATGGGTTGGTCAACCGCTTACATGGTTCGGTATTGCACAACGCTGGGTCATTGTGCGAACATGATATCATCATCCATTGGTTTAAATCGTCTGGTAAAAAAAAGGAGGAATGGCTATGACACAGGATTTGAGATATCCGGTTGGCACGTTTGTACATACGGGAGAAATTACTCCCGGGCAGCGGCGGTTGTGGATTCAGGACATCGCAGAGCTGCCTCAAAAGGCGCGTGAAGCCGTGAGCGGCTTGAGTGAAGAACAGTTGAACCTGCCTTATCGTGAAGGCGGTTGGACGATTAGGCAGGTCGTGCACCACATGGCGGACAGCCACATGAACAGCTTGATCCGTTTCAAACTGGCACTCACGGAAGAGACCCCGACGATTCGTCCATATTATGAGGACCGCTGGGCTGAATTGGATGACTCCAGCGAACTGGATATTGAAGTTTCACTGCGGCTGCTTGAATCGTTGCATCAGCGCTGGGTGTATTTACTTCAATCGTTGACGGACGAGGATTATGCCAGAACGTTCTACCATCCGGGCTCGCAGGAGACCACACGTTTGGACTACAATCTCGGCGTTTACGCCTGGCATGGCCGTCACCATGTGGCGCATATCACTTCTTTGCGAAGAAGATTGGAGATATAATCGGGTGGATATTCAGATCAGGTTGCTGAATGATCAACGAGATCCGGCCATCATTTCGCAGGCTTTTCGCGATCAGGGATGGGAGAGGTCGCCTGAGCAATATGTCCGCTATTATATTGAACAGGAGAACGGGGATCGCGTGACGTTGGTTGCCGAACTGGACGGCGTTTTCGCCGGATATGTCAACGTGTTGTGGCATTCCGATTATCCCGCTTTCCAAGCATCGGGGATTCCGGAGATTAACGATTTGAACGTGCTGATGCGATATCAGCGCCAAGGCATCGGCACCAGGCTGATGGACGAGGCGGAGGCGGTGATTCGTGAGCGGACGGATACGGCGGGCATCGGCGTGGGCATTTTTTCGGACTATGGAAAAGCGCAAATTCTCTACGCCCATCGGGGTTACATCCCGGACGGGAAAGGGGTTTGCAAGCACGACCGTTATTTGAAGTACGGGGATGAGATTGTCATTGATGATGACGTCATTTTATATCTTACGAAAAAGCTCAAGTAGAACTCTTCGGGAAGGCGAACCGATGCCTGCATATGCCTGATCGTGCGGCAGAATTTCTGCGCTGGAAGAGGGATGAGCTTGAACGCTTTGACGAGTATTGCGAACGTTTCGATCGGGAGATGAGTGCCGGCTGGTCCCGGATCGTTTCGCAGGTCGGGCATCATCGCACTGGCGGAAAGAACGGACGAATCGTGATCACATTCAAAGGCGTTTCGAAGCATAGGTTTTCCTATGATTCAGAACGCTTTTTTTATTCTAAAATGCAGTAGTTTGTTCATGGTTGAAGCATGAAAAATAGAACTATACTGGTTGAAAATGTTATAATGGAGTGTAACGGTTTACTAGGGAAACCGGGCGAGGGGGAGGTGGTTGGCGTGTGGGAAACGTATGAATCGAGACGCGGACATGTGCAGGATTTCGATGTTCGTTACCGCTTCTATTCGGCAGAAGAAGGCGGACGCAAGAGCCTGCCCTTTCAAGGATACCGGTGCGATTTTCTATATGAAAATGAAGATCTCAAAGTAGACTCGCTATACATGATCCATCCCGAATTCGAGGATGAGCACGGAGCGCTCATGCTGGACATAGACCGCCCGGTGAACCGGGAAGGGACGGCGCGAATGTGGATTCTGATCCCGGAGATGAGGGGAAGGGTGCATCGTGACCGGATTAAAACGGGAACCAAGGGTTTTTTTATGGAAGGTTCGCGGCGCGTGGGTGAAGTGGCAGTGACTCGGGTAGTGGGGTTAATGACCAATCCTATAAAGGATACATAACGACAGCAAGATGGGTGATGGCTTGATCGGAAACGTTGAACCGATCGACATCTTTAATCTGAGGGGAGCCATGGTTATGGAGAAAACGATTAAAAGCGTGCAGGACGTCTTTGAAATGCTGGATGCGGAGTTTCGTTCGCCGGAGCAATTTTGGGAACCGTTTTATGCGGATCGCAGCCGCCCCATCCCTTTCTTTTCGAACAAACCGGACGAAAATCTGGTGGAGTACGTGACATCCAATCTCTTGTCTGGTGACAAGGCGTTAGAACTGGGATGCGGCCCAGGGCGAAATGCGTTGTATCTGGCCAAACAAGGGTACCGCGTGGATGCTTACGATTTGTCCGAGACAGCCATTGCTTGGGCCAAGGAACGTGCTGCTGCTGAAGCGCAGCTGGAAGTGCATTTCGAATGCAAATCCGCGTTCGAGTTGAACCCTGCAGCACAATATAACGTCGTCTATGATTCAGGCTGCCTGCATCATCTGCTTCCGCATCAACGGATACCGTATATCGACATGATCCACCGGGCATTGGTGCCGGAAGGCATGTTTGCGATGACTTGCTTTGCGCCGGGATATGGAGGACAAGGCGGGCCTGAGAACGTGATGAACGACTGGCAGGTCTACGAGGAAAAATCGATGCGAGGCGGCCTGGCCTATACGGAAGAGAAGCTGCGGTACATTCTGGGAGACAGGTTCGAGTGTGTCCGTTTTCGTGCAATGCAGGCAATGGAGCCGGATGATTGGCGATTCGGAGTACCGTTTCTATGGACCACGCTTTGGAAAAAGCGGGAGATGTAAGTTGCATGTTTACAATGATACAATCGTACAAGAAGTTTCTATTGTTTTTTGAAAAGGAATGATCATCAATCCTATGTTTAAAATCATGTTCATCGAAGATGACGAATCGTTGTTCACCGAAATCAGGGACAGACTCGGACAGTGGTCCTACGACGTGCACGGCGTGAACGATTTCGACAAAGTGCTGCAACAATTCATCGCCATTCAACCGCAGCTGGTCATCATCGATATTCAGCTGCCCCGGTTCGACGGATTCCACTGGTGCAGGATGATCCGCTCCCATTCCAAGGTGCCGATCATTTTCCTGTCCTCTCGCGATCATCCGACCGATATGGTGATGTCGATGCAGATGGGGGCTGACGATTACGTGCAGAAGCCGTTCCACTTCGACGTGTTGATCGCCAAAATTCAGGCCACGCTGCGCAGAGTGTACAACTACAATGCCGAGCAGGCCGAACTTCGCGCCTGGCGGGGAGCTACGGTCGAGTATGTGAAGAACGAGCTTGCCTGCAACGGGCATACCGTGCAATTGACCAAAAATGAAATGTTTATTCTCAAACAGCTGGTCGAGCGCAAAAACCGGATCGTCACGCGGGAGGAACTGATCCGCAGCCTGTGGGACCACGAACATTTCGTCAGCGACAACACGCTCACCGTCAACGTCAACCGTTTGCGCAAAAAGCTGGAGCCGCTCGGCCTCGATGCCTATATCGAAACAAAGGTTGGCCAGGGTTACATGGCGACGGAAGAGGGAGAAGCATGATTTGGCGTTATCTGCGCGAACGAGTAAGCTGGCTGCTGCTGCTGCTCGCATTGCAAGCGGTGATCTTGTTCGTAGCCTATGTGGATTCAAGCATTCCGCTGCAGTCCTTGCTTTACGTCGTTGTACTGAATGTCGTGATCTGCATCGTATTCGTGTGGGCAAGATATCCGGCGGAGACTCGGTTCTACCGTCGGATGGAAGCATGGGATCACACCTATGATCTATCTGAACTGGGCTCCCCCGGCAGCCCGCATGAGCAGATCGTGCACGATGCCGTCGTTGCCCAGACGGAGAGATACCGGAAAGAATCGACGGCCAACATGCTGCTGCTGGAGCAGGAAAAGGATGAGATGGTGGCCTGGATCCATGAGGTGAAGACACCGCTTACCGCCCTGCAGCTTATGATTGAGCGGATGCCCGACGACAGGCTGAAAGGCCAAATGACCTACGAATGGGTACGCATCCATCAGCTGTTGGATCGGCAGCTCCATCAGAAGCGCATTCCGTTTATGCATAATGATCTGTTTATCGAACCGACGGAGCTGGAACCGATCATCCATGCCGAGATTCGCGCCATCCGGTCATGGTGCATCTCCAAAGGCATCGGTTTCGAAGTGGAGTTGGCGGAATCCCACGTACTCACCGACGGGAAATGGCTGGGATTCATCCTGCGGCAATTGCTCAGCAATGCGGTGAAGTACAGCCCGTCTTCCGACGTCGTCATTGCCAGCAGGGCCGTTCAAGGGCATGTTGTGCTGACTATTCAGGATCGGGGGCGAGGGATCGACGCCCGCGATTTGCCGCGTATTTTCGATAAGGGGTACACGTCGGCGCAAGGGCGCATGGAAGGCGCGGCAACGGGAATGGGGCTGTACCTGAGCCGACAGGTCGCCGAGGCGCTTCGCATTCGACTGGACGTGTCATCCGTGGTTGGGGAAGGCACCCTGGTCACGTTGACCTTTGCGCGGGAGAACGAAATGGCGCACCTTTCAGGCATGTGACAGCATTGTCACATGCTTTTTCATATTGTTCGGCGAAACGCAGGATGGTGTGCGGATTTCACTTTATGATGGAAGCATACCTAAGAGGAGTGGATGGGACATGTCGATACTGGAAGCAAAGAGAATTCATAAGGTTTACGGCAACAAATGGAATAAGCAGGAGGTGCTGCGCGGTATCGATCTCGGCGTAGGCAAGGGCGAATTCGTCGGCATCATGGGACCTTCCGGCTCGGGGAAGACCACGCTCTTGAACGTGCTTTCTTCTATCGATCGCGTCAGCCAGGGCACCATCGAGATCGAAGGCCAGGAGTTTACGGGCATGAAGGAGAAACAGTTGGCCGAATTCCGCAAACGCCATTTGGGATTCATTTTTCAGGATTACAATCTGCTGGATACGTTGACGGTCAAGGAAAACGTGCTGCTGCCGCTCTCGATTACCGATCTGCCTAAACAGGAAGCCCATCGGAGGTTCGAGCAGATCGCCCGAGAGCTGGGTATCTATGAATTGAAGGACAAGTACCCGTCCGAGATTTCGGGAGGGCAGAAGCAGCGGACATCGGCCGCGCGGGCGTTCGTTCATCAGCCAAGCATCATTTTCGCGGACGAACCGACGGGGGCGCTCGACTCCAAGTCCGCTTCCGACCTGCTCGGCAAGCTGAGCGACATGAATCGGGCGCGCCAGGCGACCATTATCATGGTGACGCATGATCCGCTGGCGGCGAGCTATTGCAGCAGAGTCATTTTTATCCGCGACGGGCAGATCTATACGCAGCTGCATAAGGGAGATGAGTCGCGGCAAGCGTTCTTTAACGGCATTATCCAAACGCAAGGCGTGCTGGGCGGTGTGCAGCCGTGAGTCTCAATCAGATCATTTTCCGGAATTTGCGCAAAAATTTAAAAAATTATTACCTGTACGTTTTTGCGTTGATTTTCAGCGTGGCGCTGTATTTTTCGTTTGCTACGTTGCAGTACGATCCCTCCATGGACGAAGTGGAACAATCGACAAAAGGAGCTGCCGCCATCGGCGCATCGTCGGTGCTGTTGGTCGTGATCGTCGGCATTTTCCTGCTGTATGCCAACACGATTTTTATCAAGCGGCGCAGCAAGGAGATCGGGCTGTTTCAACTGATTGGCTTGACGAAAGGCCGAATTTTCCGCATTTTGACGGCAGAGAACGCGATCCTGTATTTCGGGGCCATGGTGATCGGGGTGCTGATCGGATTCATCGGCTCCAAGCTGGTGCTTATGATTCTGTTCAAAATATTGGAGATCGAGGCGATCACGAAGCTCTATTTTTCGCCGTTGGCCTTGGCGCAGACGGTTGCCGTGTTTGCCGGCCTGTATGTGCTCATCATGCTGATGAATTACGCGTTCATCCGTGCTCAGAGCATTCTCTCCTTGTTCAAGGTTACGTCGACTGCGGAGCAGCGGATCGGCCGCATGTCCTTCGGTCAAATTGTGATGGGGCTGTTGGGGATTGGATTGATTGCTTACGGTTACGTGCTGTCCGCACGCATGTTCAGCGGGGAAGTGCTCGATATGCAGCAGTTGATGTACACGATGCTGCTGATTCTGTTTTCGGTCATTCTGGGAACATATCTGTTCTATAAAGGATCGGTAAGCTTTGTATTCAATCTGATTCGCAAAAGCAAACAGGGTTACCTTTCCATTAATGAGGTGTTGTCCCTCTCGTCCATCATGTTTCGCATGAAATCCAATGCGCTGCTGCTTACGATCATCACGACGGTGTCCGCACTCGCCATCGGCATGCTGTCACTGAGTTATATTGCGTATTACTCGGCCGAAGCACAGGCCAGGGAAAGCATACCGGAGGATTTTTCCTTTGCGCAGGCGGAGGTCATGGAATCGTTCGTATCGTCGTTAAAAGAGAAAGGCATCGAGGTTGAGGTGCAGCATAGGCAGCCCGTATATATCGAAATTGATGCCAGTCAGGTCATGCATGATTCCTCCGATGGAGAAATGTTGTCCAGTTCCGTAATTAGCGATGCCATGGTCGGCGATCTGGACGTGAAACCTGGCGAGGTTGTATTCATGGGATATGGCAACGTGGTGAGACAACTGATATCCATCGAGGAACAGGGACCGATCGTGCTGCACGGACTGCACCAGGCCCTGGATCAGCAATTGGTTGGCACGTCCAAGCAAGGCGTACTTCCAACCTATTACACCAAAGGTACGCCTGTTGCTGTCGTCGACGAGACCGTCTATGCCAAGCTGGTGCAGGATCTTGACCCGAAACTGCAGAAAGGGGAGCCGACCGATTATTATGGCGTGCGCATTATCGACCGGGGGAAAACGGAAGAGGCATATGGCGTTTTTCAATCACAGAAGCTGGAGGTGCCGAACTTCTCGCAAATCGAAATGCGGAACAATCAGCGAACCACTATGGGGTTGATCATGTTTATTGTCGGTTTCCTCGGTTTGACGTTCCTGATCACGTCAGGCTGCATCCTGTATTTCAAGCAGATGAACGAAGGCGAGGAAGAGAAGGACAGCTACACCATTTTGCGCAAAATAGGGTTCACCCAGGGCAATCTGCTTGGCGGCATTCGCTTCAAGCAAATGTTCAACTTTGGCATCCCGCTCGCGGTGGGGTTAAGTCATAGCTATTTTGCGGTCAAGTCCGGCTGGTTTTTCTTCGGCACCGAGTTGGTTACGCCAATGGTCATTGTCATGATTGTCTATGCGCTGCTGTATTCGGTCTTCGGGCTGTTATCGGTGTGGTACTATAAACGAGTCATTAGGGAATCGCTGTAGTTGGTGGAGGAAGTTAAACGGAGTTAATCGGGATGTTGCTACCGAAGCCCTCAAGCAGCAATACCGTGATTTCCAAAATCTATAGATAGTCGCATTTTACGATGTTGAATATGAAAAAAACTAGTAGGGAGAATGTACCTACTAGTTTTTTTGTGTGATGGACTGCTATGAAGTGCGGACCCTCTAAAAATTGGGGATAGCAGCGATCGGAAGAGGGGACTGCGTTCGCAGTGGCCTTGTGTGATTGATTAGTGCGGTTTATATCGTTTTAAGTTGGGAAATGAACAGGCTGAGAAAGCCAAAAATTCTTTTTATATCATGAATAAATTGCTATTATGGAAATAGGAATTTTGTCTAGAGTGAGATACATAACGGTATATTTGAATATGTTGAACAAAGTTGCATTGCTTAGCGTATGGACTGACAACTGCAATTAACTTCAGACTGGTACGATTCTATGAAAGAAAATCAAAAAATCCATGGAGGTTCTACGATGCAAGTAATAAACGGCAAATATATTTTGAGTGAAGATGAATTTCATCAGTTTGAAACGTTTATGCAATATGGGAATTTGAGAGATGCAAAATATGTTTTTGTCGGTATGGAAGAGGGGTTATGGCGTTTTAATTATGACGAAAATTTAGAAGGAAGATTAGATTTCCTCTCTCAACATCATGAATTTGTTCATTACGTAGACGAGAAGCATGGATATGAAGGGGGTTGGTATGTTACAGATACACATTCCGCTCCCGCACTTCTTACAGCTATAAATGGTAGTTTGAAAAAAAGGGGCAGGCCGGAAAGCTGGGAACTGGATAGAAAAATCGACCAAACGATGCGTATGCAAATTCGCTTAGCAGCTCTGCTTGAGGCAAACCTTGATTTTTCAGTACTAAAATATTTCACAAAAAATGATGACTATAGCACGTATCCCTTACATAAAAGGGACGGGGAAACAGCAATGTTTGACTGGTATCCGCTTCCTAAGAAAAGCAAAACGGATTTCCCTTATGTCGTTTCAGGAAAATTCGAAAACAGCAGAGAGTATTATAATTACTATGATAACCATGCAACCAATAGAAAACAGTTGATAAGAAATCTCTATGATCATTATCCGATGAATATAAGCATTATTTATGTTGGGAAAGACCGGGGACAATTCAAACTTCTTAAGCACTATGAGGACTTAGGTTTTGAATTTCATGAGTATAGCACTGGGACGATCCCTTCAGGCTTAGATTTACAGCCCGGCAACAAACCAAAAATGTTTATGATCGGTCGAAGAACCAGAGTGGATGGCCACTTGCAATTAGCTGTGATGACACCATTTTTGGGGATGGGGCAGTGCAGTTTCGATGACATAAATGTTATAGCGGCATGGTTGCATTTGGAGCAAAAAAAGGGTGCAAAAAAGGGCGGTATTTAAAAAATAGTCTGGCATAAATTATGTCTTTACGAATTTCAAACTGCTGGCAAGAAGAAGATAAATCGAAAGCAAGGTGGGGAAGAACCATGTTGACCATTCAACAAGCCGAACTTCAACACAAATCAACACTGCGCAATCTGTTGGAGCTCTACAAGTATGATTTTAGCGAATACGACCCGGAGGACGTCAATGAAAACGGATTGTATGAATATATGTATCTGGATCATTATTGGACAGAACCGGGGCGACATCCGTTCTTGTTCAGGGTAGATGACAAGCTGGCCGGATTTGCGCTCATCCGCGAACTGCAGCAAGCAGGGGAAGAAAACGTATACGAAATGGCCGAGTTTTTCGTGATGCGGAAGTATCGAAAGCAGGGCGTGGGCGCGCAAGCAGCCGTTCAACTATTCAATCGTTTCAAGGGTACGTGGAAAGTCGCCGAGATGGAAGAAAACGTGCCTGCCCAGCATTTTTGGCGCAAAGTTATTGCAGGCTATACCTGTGGAACGTATGATGAAATTCGGGAAGCGGGCTGGGAAGGGCCGATACAGCAATTTTCCAATCTACAGATTTCGAAGAGCGGCTGACGTTGCAACAGTAAACGACACACATCAAAGGAGAGCATATCGGATGGTTACCGTACGAAAAATTGAACAGCAGGATTTGCCTGCGCTCAGTCAGTTATATGATGAATTGATGGGGATGCCTGCCAATCGAGAGCAGATGGAGCGTATGTTTCGTTTCATCGCAGAGAATGAGCAGTATTATTTGCTCGGCGCATTCCATGAAGGCAAGCTGGCCGGATCGGTGATGGGCATCGAATGCATGGACCTGGTGGGGGAATGCAGGCCGTTTATGGTCATCGAGAATGTGATCGTGTCGCAGCATGTGCGCAAGCAGGGGGTCGGACAGAAGCTGATGACCGAGATTGAGCGGATCGCGAAGGAGCAGAATTGCGGTTATATGATCCTGGTGTCCGGCGACCAGCGGAAGGAAGCGCATCGGTTTTACGAGAAGCTGGGCTTCGGTGACGAGAAGGTGCAGGGGTACCGGAAGCATCTCTGATTTCGCTTTGGTGCAGATAGACAGCCGTCATCGAAGTGGATTAAAGGATGGCGGCTGTTATCTGAACTGTATCATAAGGCCTTACACCACTACAAAAATAAAAAATGCTATGATTAGAAATATAATTCCAATGGTAAAGACGGTTTTCTTCAATTCGGAACGCAACTGCTTTTTTTTAACCCCGATCAGCATTGCAGTCAAAACGATGATAACGTATGCCCCTAAGAGCCATAAAACACCACTCATAGCAGTAGTCAATCGGTTACCTCCTCAAATGAAACGAAATATGTTGTTAAAGTAGTCATCATTGCTTACCAGCATAACGTCTTCTTTTTTGTCTTTTAAAATAAAATCCTGCAATGCTTCCACTCCGAAGACTCCGAAAAAATTTCCCATGAGCCTTACATTGGAAAGATTGAGTTTTAAAGCCAAAGCAGCTATTTCACTGCAACTTGCTGTATTCTCGTTCAAAAACAGATAACAAGTCTAATTTATTCTACTTAAAGTTTCTAATCGTTGATTAAAATCACAATATGATGGAAAAATGTGAGTTTTTTAAAATAAGAAGAATTTAAGTATAACCCAACTCTATACCTGAAGGAATTAATAGTTTCCAGGTACCGTGATTTTTTGGTAAAATAAACGAAGTTATGATAACGGAACGTATGTACGTATTTATGTAATGTGCAGATGAACGAAGGAGGCTTCGATTACGATGCGTATCATCGATAACATCAAAGTGTGGGGAGAACCGCTGGAGAACGCCGTCAGCCAGGCCGTGACCTGTTCTCTGCATGGCGACGTGCTGGGAGTGGCCCTGATGGCCGACCATCATAAAGGATACTCGCAGCCCATTGGCGGCGTGGTGGCATACCGCGGCATGATTAGCCCTTCCGGCGTTGGATACGACATTGCCTGCGGCAACAAAGCGATTCGCACCAACCTGTTGTGGAGCGATATCCGTGACCGGATTTCCGGCATCATGGACCAGGTCCAGGCGGAGATTTCGTTCGGGGTGGGTCGAAACAACCCGACGCCTGTCGATCATGAGCTGTTCGACGATGCAAGCTGGAAGCTGTTCGACAGCATTGAGCCGGGGCTGCAGCAGAAGCTGAAAGTCCTTGCGCGCAACCAGCTCGGAACGGTGGGGAGCGGCAATCATTTTGTCGATCTGTTCGTGGAAGAAGCGACGGGCAAGGTATGGGTGGCCAACCATTTCGGCAGCCGCGGCTTCGGGCACAAGGTGGCGAGCGGTTTCCTCAATCTTGCGGCAGGACGGGAATTCGGCGGCAAGGCACCAGGGGAATCCATGGATCAGCCGCCTACGCTCCTCGATCTGAACAGTGAGTTGGGGCATATGTATTGGGATGCGATGACGCTGGCGGGCCGATATGCGTATGCCGGGCGTGATTACGTCATCGATCAGACGGTACGCATTCTTGGGGCTAACGTGGAATATGCCGTGCATAACCATCACAATTTTGCGTGGAAGGAGCAGCATATGGGCGAAGAGGTTGTCGTTGTCCGTAAAGGAGCGACGCCGCTTGCCCCCGGGCAGCTTGGTTTTGTCGGCGGCAGCATGGGCGATATTTCGGTCATCGTGGAAGGCGTGGACAGCGAGGAAAACACAGCCTCATTCCGCAGCACGGTGCATGGAGCCGGCCGCATTATGAGCCGTACGCAGGCCGCAGGCAAAATGAACTACAAGCTGCGCAAACGCATGGGCGGCGAGATCAGCGAACGGCAAATGCATGAGGCCATTCGGGCGTATGGCGTCGAACTCCGCGGTGCTGGCACGGATGAAAGCCCGTTTGTGTATAAAAAACTGCAGGATGTATTGAACGCCCATGCAAATACGCTAAAAATCAATCATGTGCTGCGTCCGGTCGGCGTGGCGATGGCAGGCAGCAACGAATTCGACCCTTACAAGGATTAGGCGATAGATTCAACACAAGCACAACATGGGAAAGATGGTGAACGGTATGAAAAATTGCGCATTGTACAGCTCTCGTTTTGATCTGGACGAGCTGTATGGAATGATTACCTCTCTATATCCGGAAGATACGATCGAGCAGCAACCGGACAAAACCCATATTCGGGTGACCCGCAAGAAATGGTTCAGCAAAAAAAGCAAAGGATTCAACATCATGACCAGCCAGACACATCCCGAGGAATTCGGTCCGATGATTCAGGGTATGATGAATTTCTTTGGGCAGATCGAGGCCGAGAGGCCCTTGGTCCAGGAAAAAGTGCTGATCAAATGCTCCACGCTGAACATGGTGATCGGCATCGAAACGGATGAAGACATCGACGAAACGTTCTATGGGGAACTGCTGCAGCTTGCATCCGCGCTGGATGCGGTCATTTTCTGGGGAGGAGGCTCGCTGCTGAATGCCCAGGGGCAATTATTGCTTGACATGGCTGGCCGTTCCGAAGTCGAGGATTACACGGTGACGGCACATACCAGCTATTTGCATGCCGATTTGCAAGAGACCGAGTCCGGAAAGAAAAGGAAGGCGAGATCGGAACGGATATTGGCCGAGCAGGGCATTCCCTATAACGCGAATCTGCCTGTACGAGCGGGGGAAGAGCATACGACGATTCGCAGCAAAGAGGAAGTCGCCGCCCGGGCGGTGGCGCTCTGCATTGCAGCGCTGAAGGGCGAGTGCCTCGGGGCCGGCGAGAGTGCCGAAGACACGGCAGCGCTGGTGCAGGAAGTGATCGACAAGTACGGGGCGGAACGTTTCTTTTCTCCGGCAGAACGGAATTTCGTGCACCAGCTTGGTGCCGAACATCAGGACGTCATTGCCTATTCTTGGGGATACGAAGCGTATGCGGTGATGCTGTGGGCGTTGGGGTACATCGACCAGTTGGGTGCGCCGACAGAAATCTGCAATGTCAGCCAGGCGGTAGGCCATTTGCAGCGGAAGGAGGATTTTGCCGCATTTGTTGCCGATGCCACGATGCGCGGCAAAAGCGAAATCATGGACGAGGCGGATCTTATTTATCGTTATAACTGGGTATGCGTGGATAGCCGCATCAAGGAGCAGGAGCCCCCCGCTGGCTTGATTGGCGGGGTGGCCTATGAACGTCACCGGGCGCTAAACTGGTTGATTTGTTACATGGATCAAGATTGGGACGATGTCCGCACGGATACGTAGGTCCGTCTATATAAACCGCAATAATAAATCCCACTAATGCCCTGCGAGCGCAGTACCATCTTCCGATCGCTGTTTATCCCTTTTTCCTAATCAACGAGGATAACCATCAAATACATGAATCAGCAGAAATCCCCTGTACTGGCAAACGTGCCAAGGTACAGGGGATTTCTGCATATGAAACATAGACCGCGCTATCCGTTGGGCTTGCCATACTGTTCGCGAATGATAACGTCGGCCAGGATCAGTTTTTTCTCCACGCTGCTCTCCGGGTTGAGGATGCGCCATAACATCTGGTCTACGGCACGAGCGCCAAGCAGTTCCTTATTGACGTTAACCGTGGCCAGCAGCGGAATGTTGTCGTATACGTTGTCAAAACCGGTGACCACGCACTGTTCGGGAACGTTGATTCCCAAGCTTTGCAAAGCTTCGATGGTATACAGCGCATAAAAGTCGTTGGCGCACACGAATACCTCGGGCAGCTTCCCCTCCTCGATAATCGACGAGAGCACTTGCCGAAAATCGATGTCGGGAGCGATCAGCTCCGGCCATTGGTTCATTTCGATGTTGTCGCCCATGAGCACTGCCCCGTATGCAACCCAGCGCTCGTAAAAACTTTGCGCATCCCCGATATCACCCACGAACTGGAAGGATTTAAATCCTTTTCGAATAAGGTAGAGCATGATTTCACGCATGGAAGCGAAGTTGTCGGTGAAAATGCTGTCGGATTGAAATACCGGGTCAAGGTGATCCACCATAACGACGGGGATTCCGAGCCGCTTGATCTCCAGCAGTATAGGCGTCGAGATCGTGCCGACTGTAATGATGCCGCGGATGGCATCCGGGTTCAGCAGGGTGAACAATTGGTCGGCGGAAGGCTCGGTGAGCGTCAGAATATTGATGTTCTTTTGGTTCAAACGGGATGAAATCCCGTTAAACACCGGCCCCCAATAGATGGATTCCTGGTTTTGATAGCGTACGTTGGGAAACAGGATCAGAATCGTTCCGCTCCAGCGCACGTTTTGGGGATCTTGCAGATCATTGCCGTTATGTTGATCGCCGGACAAGGTGCTGTTGTCCTTAAAATACCCAAGTTTGCCTGCAGCTTTAAGGATCATGTCCCGCGTTTGCTCGCTGACGCCCGATTTGCCGGAAAGCGCGCGTGAGACCGCAAATTTCGACAGTCCTGTAAAGTGCGCAATTTCCTGAATTGTTACCTTCGTCTTCATCATACCATCCTTACACTCGTAGTTCTGCCGTTTATCCGTAATGAGACATCAAGCTGACTCTAGTATACATGATTCATTTTCATGAATCTAATGATGGATTGCCATAACCGGACCAAAATGAATACGGGCAAATCGAGAGAAATCTACTAATCAAGCACAACCAGTCTACTGGAATGAAGTATCGTTTCGGTTCGCTGTTATCCCTTAATTTTTTGCGGTTTATATACATATTTTTTTGTTTTGTTATTTCTGTTAAATAACATGATGTGTAGGAGTAAAACGATCTCTGTAGATGAGGAATGAATTCGGGAACAGGATAATATCGTTATAACAGGGGTTTTTAAGCTTACACAACCATGATACCAGAAAAAATAGAAAAAGTTAACAACAAAAATGTTGACGCTTACATTTCCGTATGTTAAATTTTGTTTGTCATAACCAAACAATAAAATAACGAATATTGAAAATTTTATAATTTCGTTAGGTTTGGTTGTTTATTTTCTTTTGAAGGGGAAAGTGGGTTACACACATTCGGGGAGGTTGTGGGAAGCATGAGAAAAACGTGGAATTTTTTATCGCTTCTGTTATTGAGCATGGTTTTGGTTATTTCCGGTTGCAGCGGCGGAGGGGGAACTTCGCCAGCAGCCGAAAATGAGCAAAACGCTGAATCAGGCACCGACACGGGAACCGCCCAAAACAACACGGAGAGCAATACAGAACCGCCTGCGGCAGACGTGCCGGACTTGAACGGCAGGGTCATTAAGGTTGCTGCCTGGTGGGACCTGAAGCCGGCGGGGGAAACGGCATCCGACAAGGCGCGCCTTGACAAGATAGCCGAGGTGGAGAAGAAGTACAACGTCAAGATTGAGTTCGTGAACGTGCCTTTCGAAGAATACATGAACAAGTTCACGACGACCGCGCTCGCCGGCGAGCCGTTTGCGGACATCGTGCAGATGGAGTATAAATCGGCGCTTCCGGCCATTCTCAAGGGTCAATTGCTGCCCCTGTCCGAATTTACCACCGACGAGAACAATATCAACAAGGAAGCGAACCTGATGACCAAATATCCGGCCATCGCCGGCGACTACTATGCATTCGATACACCGACCAGCATCGGTCTGGGGATGCACTATAACCGCGATTTGTTCAAGAAGCTGTCGCTCCCCGATCCGCAGGAGCTTTACAACAAAGGGGAGTGGAATTGGGACAAATTCCTGGAACTGGCGAAGCAGGCAACCAAGGATACGGATAACGACGGAAAGATTGATGTGTACGGATACTCGGGTTGGGCGATTGACGCGCTTCGCCACTTTACCGCAGCCAATGGCGGAACGATCGTGGACGACGAAAATGCCAAAGAAGGATTGTCCGATCCGAAAACGATTGAGGCCGCCGAGTTCGTCAAACGACTCTATAACGTGGAAAACGTCGTGAAAGTGAAGACCGGCGACAAAACCAATTGGGAAGAGTCCAACACCTTCAAGGACGGGGACGTCGCCCTGTTCACCGCTGCGGAATGGCAGCTTGGCGATATTACGTTTGCCGCCGGCGTCGTCCCGATTCCGAACGGCCCTCAGGGCAGCAAGGAAGTGACCTACGCCAACAATGCAGCTTCAGCCAAGTTCATTCCCAAAGGGGTCGAAGACCCGCAAATCGTGTATCAAATCTGGGAAGAAACGTTTGACATCCCGCAGATCGAAGAATATCCGGGCCAGGATTACCTGGAAAGCCGTTATACCGACGAGAGGGATATCGCCATGATTCGCGAGCATATCGCGGGCACGGGGCGCATCCTGCTGGATGATGCCTATGCAGGGTATCCGATCGGCGATTATGTAAACGATATCATCAAAAACAATGCGTCCGTGACCGCCACCGCCGAAAAATACAAGGCACAGGCTCAGGCCGCTGTCGACAAGCTCGGCAAACCATAATTCCAGCACAATCGGAAAGGGGTGTCGCGTGCCCGCAATGATGCACGGATGCCCCTTTTTCCGAGGTGCCGACGGAGGCAATGCTGGCATCAGCCTTGATGAGGAGGACTCGCAGGATGGCTGGAATGCGACGACGAAAAAAAAGAATTCTCACAGCTGCGATTGGGGTGGCTGCAGCGTTGTGCGTCATGCTTGTTCTGATTAACGGCATGGACGCGAAGAGCGAGGAAGTGCCTTCGGGACCCCTGCCCGAGATACAGGTGGATGCCGTTTTGCAGCAAACCAGGCAAAAGAACGGTTACGAGCAATATTTGTCGCGGGTGGGCACGGATGCCAGGCCCGAGGTAGACATCACTATCGAGGCCGGAAGTTATGCGCGGGCCGAGGGAGACGATGTGCGCCGGCTCGAAAACTACGAAGGCATGAAGGGTGTATCGTTGTACACGGGGGAAACGGGTCTCGTGGAGTGGGAGATCGACGTTCCCGAGAGCGGGCTTTACAACCTTTCCGCCGTATATTACCCGGTTGAAGGCAAGAGCTCTGCCATAGAGCGTGCGCTCTACATCGATGGCGAGCTTCCTTTTGCGGAAGCGGCTTATTTGCAGTTCGACCGTGTATGGGGCAATGAGAAGCAGGACGTCCAGCAGGACAATCAGGGCAACGATCTGCGCCCGAAGCAAGTGGAGAAGCCGCGTTGGATGGAGGAGACGTTTCGGGATTCGGACGGTTATGAACAGGAAGCCTTTCGGTTTTATTTGGCCAAAGGCAAACATGTGCTGACGCTGAAATCTTCGCGCGAACCGATGGTGATCCGTTCACTGCGGCTGTTCAATGACAAGCAGGCCGTGCCGTACGCGGAAACGGAGGCGGCCCGGCAAACGGATTTGTCCGGACAGCCGAAGGGGATCGTCCTGCGGATCGAAGGGGAAGCGGCCACCGCCAAGTCCTCGCCCACGCTGTACCCGACCAGCGAAAGATCGAGTTCGGCCGTATCGCCGTACAGCGCTTCCCGGATTCGCGTCAACACCATTGGAGGCTACAACTGGCGCCTGCCGGGCCAATGGATCGAATGGGAAGTCGACGTGCCGGAGACCGGACTTTACCATATCGGCTTTACCGCCCAGCAAAACTTTGTGAAAGGCATCTATTCGACCCGCAAGCTGACGATCGACGGCGAGGTGCCCTTCGCCGAAATGAACAAGGCGCCGTTCCGTTATGAGAGCGGTTACCGCGTGGACGTTCTGGGCGGCAGCGAACCATATCGGTTCCGGTTGGAGAAAGGCAAACATGTCATCCGGTTGGAGAACAGCCTCGGCGACTTCGCCCCGCTGATCCGCGATGTGGAGGACAGTTTGTACAATCTGAACTCCATGTATCGCCGCATTTTGATGATTACGGGCACCAAGCCCGACGAATTCCGCGATTATCGGGTCGAGCAGCAAATCCCGAACCTGCTGGAGGTGCTTGAAGGCGAGAGCAAGCGGCTCAAGCAAGTGGCAGCCCAGCTGCGGCTGCTGTCCGGGCAATCCGGCGATCAGGAAGCGCTTCTAAAGACGATGTCCCAGCAGCTGGACGAGATGGTGGAGGAACCGGATACCATTCCAAGACGGCTCGCGGCCTACAAAACGAATGCGGGCGGGCTTGGCACCTGGGTGCAGCAGGCGAGAGAACAACCGTTGGAGATCGATGCGTTGTATGTTACGTCGGTCGATGAGCGGATTCCCGAAACCGGCATGGGGCCGATGGCCAAACTCGGCCACGAAGCCAAAACGTTCTATAATTCGTTTTTCATCGACTACAACCAGATCGGCAACGTGGCATCCTCGGAGGAACAGCGCGCGATTACGGTATGGATCGGCAGCGGACGCGACCAGGCGAATACGATGAAAGCGATGATCGACGAGACGTTTACGCCGGAGACCGGCATCAGCGTCAATCTCAAACTGGTCAACATGGGCACATTGCTGCCTGCTACGTTGTCGGGAGACGGCCCGGACGTGGCGATGCAGATCGGCAACGACTTGCCCGTCAATTTCGCAATGCGCCATTCTGCCGTGGATCTGACGCAGTTCGGCGATTATGCCGAGGTGAAGCAGGAGTTCCGCGACAGCGCCATCGTGCCTTACGAATACGATTCGGGCGTCTATGCCCTGCCGGAAACGCAAACCTTCAACATGCTCTTTTACCGCAAGGACGTGCTTGAGGAGCTGGGGCTCGACGTGCCGCAGACTTGGGAAGACGTGGAGAGCACGCTTGCGATCTTGAGCAAAAACCATATGGAGTTCGGCATGCCGGTCGTGGCTCAGGCCAACATGCAGGGGGTCAACATCCCGCCGAACTCCCAGTACGCCACGATGCTGCTGCAAAACGGCGGGGCGTTCTACCGCAATGACGGCAGAGAGTCCGATCTCGACTCGCGAATCGGCATCGAAACGTTCAAGCGCTGGACCGAGTTCTATACGGATTACAAGCTGGAACGGGAGTACGATTTCGCCAACCGCTTCCGTACCGGGCAGATGCCGATTGGTTTGAGCGACTATACCACGTACAACCAGTTGTCCGTGTTTGCGCCGGAAATTCGCGGCTTATGGGGATTTGTGCCGGTTCCCGGCACCGTCCAGGCGGACGGTTCGCTGAATCGGGACGTTCCGAGCACAGGCAGCGCCGTCATGATGCTGCAGAACGCGCAGGATAAGGACGCCGCATGGGCGTTCATGAAATGGTGGACCAGCACGCCGATCCAGGCCGAGTTCGGCCGGGAAATGGAAGGGCTTATGGGCGCAGCCGCGCGTTATCCGACGGCCAACATCAAAGCGCTGGATTCCTTGCCGTGGCCGGCCGAGGACTATGCCAACCTCAAGAAGCAATTCGAGAGCGTGCAGGGCATTCCGGAAGTGCCGGGCGGGTATTTTACGGGACGCCACCTGTTCAATGCGTTCTACAAAACGGTCGTCGGCAACGTCGAGGCCAGGGAATCCATCATGGACTACACCCAATACATTCAGGACGAGATTCGGATCAAACGCAAAGAATTCGGTCTTCCGTAAGCAGAGGGAGGGTTAACCGTGTCGCAAATATCTCTCCGGGATGGGCAGGACGCCTCTCCCGGCCAATCGCCAAGAAGGGGCATGAAGGCCTGGTGGGGCTGGAAGCTGAAGGAAGTGAAGGCAAGCAAACATTCCTATGTGCTTCTGGCTCCGTACATGCTCCTGTTCACCCTGTTTACCGTCATCCCCGTCGCGGTCTCCATCATTCTCAGCTTCACGTACTTCAACATGCTGGAGTTTCCGCGGTTCATCGGTTGGCAGAACTATACGCGGCTGTTCCTGGAGGACGACGTCTTCCTGATCGCGATCAAAAACACGCTGCTTTTTGCCATCATCACCGGTCCGGTCAGTTATATCGCGTGTTTCGTGTTTGCCTGGATCATCAATGAACTGACGCCGAAATGGCGGGCATTCATGACGCTTATTTTCTATGCGCCGTCGATTTCGGGCAACGTGTATTTCATCTGGCTGATGATCTTCTCGGGTGACCGCTACGGCATCGCGAACGGCCTGCTGATCAAGTGGGGCATTCTGCTGGAGCCGATCCAATGGCTGAAAACGGAAGCGTACATTATGCCGATCCTGATTCTGGTCCAGCTGTGGCTCAGTCTGGGAACCGGGTTCCTCGCCTTCATCGCGGGACTTCAAACCGTCGACAAGTCGCTGTACGAGGCGGGTGCGGTGGACGGCATCAAAAACCGCTGGCAGGAGCTGTGGTACATCACGCTCCCTTCGATGCGGCCGCAGCTCATGTTCGGGGCGGTCATCCAGCTCACGACGTCGTTTGCGGTTGCGGACGTGTCGATCGCGCTGGCCGGATTCCCGAGCGTGAATTACGCGGCGGAGACGGTCGTCACCCATCTGATCGATTTCGGAACGACCCGGTTCGAGATGGGATACGCCTCGGCCATTGCCACCGTGCTGTTCATGATCATGGTCGGCACGAACCTGTTGGTGCAGAGAATGCTGAGAAGGGTGGGGGAATAACATGGCCGCGATCGCTACCGGCAAAAAACGGATCAACCGCTCGCGCGCGGGCAACTTCTCCCTGTTCGCCCTATTGCTCGTCTTCGGTGCGTTTATGGTGCTGCCGCTCATCTATGCCATCAACAATGCGTTCAAACCGCTTGATGAGATTTTCACTTTTCCGCCGACCCTGTTCGTGAAAAATCCGACGTTCAGCAATTTCACCGATCTGATGAACCTGCTGAGCGATTCATGGGTGCCGTTCTCCAGGTACGTATTCAACACCGTGTTCATTACGGGCATCGGCATCGTGGGCCACGTCCTGCTTGCCTCGGCGGCGGCTTACCCGCTGGCGAAGCACAAATTCCCGGGCAAGGCGTTCATGTTCCAGGTCGTCGTCCTGTCGCTGATGTTCACGCCTGCGGTCACGGCCATTCCGAACTACATGATCATGTCTTGGATCGGATGGATCGATACGTACTGGGCCGTGATCGTGCCTGCGTTCGCCTACTCGCTTGGGCTGTACTTGATGAAGCAGTTCATGGAGCAGATTCCGGATGCGCTGCTGGAAGCGGCCAAGATCGACGGCGCCAGCGAGTATCGCATTTTCTGGTCCATCGTCATGCCTAACGTGAAACCGGCCTGGCTGACGCTGATCATCCTGCTGTTCCAGATGCTGTGGGGCAGCGACGGCAATGGCTATATCTATAGCGAACAGTTGAAGACGCTTCACTACGCGGCAGGCCAGATCGTGCTTGGCGGCATCTCGCGTGCCGGGGCTGCTGCCGCGGTGGCGCTCATCCTCATGAGCGTGCCGATCACGCTGTTTATTTTCTCGCAGAGCCGCATCATCGAAACGATGGCGAGCTCCGGCATGAAGGAATAGGGGGATCGATATGGCACGCAGCGTAAATAAACGGCTTTCAAGCCATCGTTTCTGGCAATCCGCGGTCATGCCCTTTTTGGCCGCAATAATCGTTGTGCTTGCGGATCCGGCATCCGCGGCAGCCTCTTCGGCACCGTACGAGAGCTACAATTATAACTATTGGGAAGAAGCAGTACCTTCGCCGGATGCTTATTTGCCCTTGCGGACCATTTCGGGCAGCGACCTCGGCATCGGCGAATTCAAGGACCCAGGCGACGTGAACGTCTCTTCTGCCGGGAAAACTTACATTTTGGACAGCGGCAACAGCCGGATCGTGGTGCTGGACAACGAGCTGAAGCTGCTCCGGGTCATCGACGGCTTCATGCAAAATGGCAGTAAGGAGAGCTTCAACGTTCCGGGCGGTTTGTTCGTGGATCAGCAGGAGCGCATCTATGTTGCGGATACGGGCAACGGGCGCGTGGTCGTGCTGGATGAAGAAGGCGGCCTGCTGAACATGATCGCAAAACCGGAGTCCGACATTTTGGAAACCAACTTCCAACTCCAGCCCCAAAAGCTGACGGTTGACCATGTGGGACGGGTCTACGTCGTGGCTCAGGGCGTGTACGAAGGCATTATGCAATTTGATGAACACGGCGCATTCATCGGGTACGTGGGCACGAACAAGGTGGAACGCGATTACCGCGAGTACATCTGGCGCATGTTTTCGACCAAGGCGCAGCGCGCGCAGATGGTGCTGTTCGTGCCGACCGAATTTTCGAATGTGGACATCGATCCGAAAGGGTTCGTTTATGCAACGAACATCGATCCTGGCTCAAACGAGCCGATCAAACGTCTGAATCCGTCCGGCGAGGACGTGCTCAAACGCTTTGGCTATTTCGACGTCAAGGGTGACGTCGCCTACCGCAACAGCGTCGGGCCTTCCAAGCTCATCGATGTCAAAGTGCTGGGGAATGGCATGTACAGCGTGCTCGACGCGACGCAGAACCGGGTGTTCACCTACGACGACGAAGGCCATTTGCTTTATGTGTACGGAGGAAAAGGAAATCAGGTCGGCTCGCTCAAGACCCCCGTAGCCATCGAACAATCGGGTCCGTATTCGCTGGTGCTCGATCGGGGCAAGGCGAATCTGGCCGTGTACGAACCGACCCGCTTCGGTTCCAAAGTGAATGAAGCGGTCGTCTTGCATTACCAAGGCGAAGATACGAAAGCGGTAAACATCTGGAAGGAAGTGCTGCAGCTGAATGCCAACTACGACATCGCGTATATCGGCATCGGCAAATCGCTTCTCATGGAAAAGAAAAACAAGGAAGCCCTTGGCTATTTCGAACTGGGCATGGACCGCAAGAGCTACTCGGTAGCGTACAAGCGATATCGGCGGGAGATGATGAAGGAGCATTTCGGAACGTTTCTGACCGCGGTCATCGCGTTGGTCGCGGCCGTGGTTGCCGCTCGGCTGGCGCTCAAATGGAGACGGGGAAGGGGGGCGGACCGTGAAACAGGACTATATTAAGTTTCCGATGCATCTCATTTTTCACCCCATCGATGCGTTCTGGGACATGAAGTCGGATAACCGGGGCAGGCTGGTCTTTGCTTTCGGGGCGCTTGCGCTGACGATCGTGGTCATGATTTTGCAGAAGCAGTATGCCGGTTTTCTCGTCAATTATACCGATCCTCGTACCATCAACAGCCTGCGCGAGATTTTGACGATTGCCGTACCTGTTTTCCTGTGGTGCATCGCCAATTGGTCGATCACAACGTTGATGGAGGGGGAAGGCAAGTTCAGGGAAATTTTTCTGGTTACGGGTTACTCGCTGATTCCGATTGTCCTCATCAATGTTCCGTTGATTGTCATCAGCAACTTCATGGTGGCAGAGGAGACGGTGTTCTATTATTTGTTTACCAACATCGCTTTTCTATGGTTTGCGATGCTGCTGTTTATCGGCATGATGACCGTTCACCAGTACACTGTACTCAAAACGCTCGTGACGATGCTGCTGACGGTCATCGTGATGGGCATCATCGTATTTCTGGGCGCGCTTGTGTTCAGCATGCTGCAGCAGCTGTACGAGTTCGGCTACAACATTTACCGAGAGTTGATTTTTCGCACCTAAAGGAGGCGGCATCCGTGATCAAGAGGCAGCGATTATATACGGTGCTGGCCGGCGGAGCGGCTGTCATCGTGCTTGCAGCCGGGCTGCTGTACATGAACAACAAGGGCATTCCGGCGATTGATGCGACGGCATACGTCGAGGCATCGCCGATGGCAGGGGAGGAAGCGGAGGTACCCGCAGAGAACCTGCGATACATCGATGATACGTCCGTGGGCGTTCCCGGCATGCGGCTGGTGGCGGAGGAAGGCGGACTGGGCCTCTATTACAACGAGGAAACGACTGAAATTGCCGTGCGCGACGGGCAAAGCGGCCATGTCTGGTACAGCAATCCGGCGAACAGGGAACAGGATGGATTGGCGTCCGGCTACGAGAAAGAAATGCTGTCCTCCCAATTGGCCGTTTCTTTTCGCGATGCCATCGGCACGATGGAAACCTTCCCGAATTTCAGCGCCAGCATCGGCAACAAGCAGTTTGCGGCGGCCAATCTGGAGCAGGGAATACGCGTCACATACACGCTCGGCGATACTTCGCTCGGCATCGATGCCTTGCCCCGGCTAATTGGCAAGCAGCGTCTGGAAGAGAAGGTATTGTCGAAGCTGGAGGCATCGGCGGCGAAATACGTTTCCGCCCGCTATTACCCGACCAAGGACAATCCCGATGTGCTGGAACGCCTGGACGGACAGGTATCGAAGCCGCTCGTGCTGAGCAAGATGCTTGATGCGTTCGGGAAGGCCGGGTATACCGAGGAGGATCTGGCTTACGACAATCGGGAAAATGGCATCGAGGGCGGCGGCGCATCCGATAAACCAAGCTTCGTCATTCCCGTGGAGTACCGGTTGGACCAAGGCTCGCTGGTCGTGACCGTTCCGCTTGGCCAGGTGAAGGAGAACGGGCCATACCGCATCCGCAATATCGATTTGCTGGCCTACTTCGGCGCGGCCGGAGCGGACGAGAAAGGTTACATGTTCGTTCCCGACGGCTCGGGCAGCCTCATCCACCTGAACAACGGCAAGGTAAAAGAAGAGCAATACGTGCAGCGGGTCTACGGGACGGACCCGAATGACAACTCTTACGCACGTCCCCAAGTGAGCGAGTCCGCGCATATGCCGGTATTTGGCCTGAAGAGCGGGGAGCATGCCTGGTTTGCGGTCATCGAAAAAGGGGATGCCATCGCCGGCATCGCCGCGGATATCGGCGGCCGTCAAAACAGCTACAATCACGTCTACGGCACATTCTTCCTCCGCGGGGAGGATGAGCTGGAAATGTATACGTCCCAGAATATGCAGGAAATCCAGCTGCTGAGCGAGGAGCCGTATAAGGGAGACATTCAGGTCAGATACACGTTCCTGAACGGGCCTGAGGCGAATTATTCCGGCATGGCGCGCTCGTACCAGCAGCAGCTCGTGGAACGGGGGCAGTTGAAGCCGATCGGGGAAGAGGGCGGATTGCCGTTCTATGTCAACGTGCTCGGCGCGGTGGATAAACGCGCTTCGTTCCTTGGCGTCCCATATCGCTCTCTCATGGCCATGACCACTTACGGGCAGGCTTCCGAAATGGCGGCCAAGCTGCGGGAAGGCGGCGTGAACGAGGTGCAGATGCGATTTCAAGGATGGTTCGGCGGGGGAATCAGTCACCGTACGCCAACCGCCGTCAAACTGGACGGCGAGGTAGGCAGCCGTTCCGAGCTGCGAAGCCTGTCGGCCGAATTGAAGGATTCGGGGGGCGGTCTGTACCCTGACGTGGCTTTTCAGCGGATTTACCATAACGATCCGGGTTTTGCCCCGGCTTCGGATGCGGCCCGGTTCGTGACCAAAGAAACGGCGGAGCTGTATCCGTACAATCCGGCCCTGAACCGGATGGACTTGACCAAGGACAGCTATTATTTGTTGTCGGCCGCGAAATTGCCGCATGTGGTGGACACCTTTGCAGGCAAAACCTCCGGTCTGGAGCTCGGCGCGTTGTCGCTGCGCGATCTGGGGCAGGTGTTAAGCGCCGATTATCGCGACAGCCGCGTCATTCACCGCGAGACGGCCAAAAACATCGTCAAGCAGCAGCTGGAGCGGCTGCATCAGGCTTATCCGGCGCTGATGCTGACGTCCGCGAACGCATACGCCTGGCCGTATGCGGAACATATCGTCGATGTGCCGTCCGGCTCCAGCCGGTTTAACATCGCGGACGAAGAGGTTCCTTTTTACCAAATGGTCATTCACGGATATGTGGATTATGCCGCATCGCCCATGAACACGACGGGGGACCAACGTTTGCGGAAGCAGCTGCTGCACAGCCTGGAGCTGGGGGCGGCGCCTTATTTCGAGTGGACCTATGAGCCTGCTTCGCGATTGAAAACGACGAATTACGATTCCGCCTATGCAACCGAGTATACGTACTGGCTTGACGAAGCGATCGAACTGTACCGGGAGGCCGACAGTGTGCTCGGGAAAGTGCGGAACCGCCCGATGGTGGCGCATGAACGTCTTCAGGAGGGGGTCGTCCGCGTGGAATACGGCAATGGAACCGAGCTGCTGATCAATTACACGGCGAGTCCGGTGACGATCGGCGGCATCAAGATTGAGGCAGAGGATTATGTGCTGAGGGAAGGGGTGGAAGGATGAAAACCGTTCGCATGTCGCTCAAAACGCGAAGGGCGTTGCTCGGGTTAGCCTTTGTGTCCCCGTGGCTGATCGGCTTCATTTTCCTGTTCGCCACGCCCCTGCTGCAATCCATCCGCTTCAGCCTCAGCCGTTTGTCGGTTGCCCCGGGCGGATACGAACTGGAATTCCTCGGGCTTGAAAATTTCAAAAACGCGCTGCTGGTCGACGCCAGCTTCAACCGCGTTCTGCTCGATTCGGTAGGGACCATGCTGCTGAACGTGCCGATGATCCTGTTTTTCAGCCTGTTCACCGCCACGCTGCTGAACCAGAAGTTCAAAGGCAGGACGGCGGCGCGGGCGATCTTTTTCCTGCCCGTCATTCTGGCCTCCAGCGCGGTTGCGGCCGCGGAATCCGCCGGACTCATCAACCTGATGGGCGATGCAAATGCGGTCGAGGCGTCCGCCGGCGGCGGCACGTCCTTCAACGTCGTTTCCATCGTGCGCATGCTGGCCGACGTCGGCTTGCCTGCCGCGTACGTGGACTACATCGTGGAAGCCATCATGCGCATCTACGACATCATCAGCAGCTCCGGGGTACAGATTCTGATTTTCCTGGCGGCGCTGCAATCCGTGCCTGGCTCGATGTACGAGGTGGCCAAGATGGAAGGCGCGACCGGCTACGAATCGTTCTGGAAAATCACGTTTCCGATGGTAAGCCCGCTGATTCTGACGAACGTCATTTATACGATCATCGATTCGTTCGCAGGCAGTCCGGTGACGGAAATGATTTACCAGACGGCCTTCAAAACGCAAAATTTCGGACTCAGCTCCGCCATGTCCTGGCTGTATACGCTGGTGATCGGCCTGGTGCTGGTCGTTGTCGGCTGGGTGCTGTCCCGCCGCGTTCATTACAATTGACGGTTAATGCAGAAGGAGGCATCAGACTATGGCCGTGCCTGGCACAGATCGCATGGTGGTTGTCCCGAAGCCGAACTATCGCATGCAGAGGGTCCGCAACCAAACGTCGGATCTGCTCTATTCCATCTTCAGGTATGCGCTGGTCATCGGGATATCTTTTATCATCCTGTACCCGTTGTTTCTTAAAATTTCGGTGGCGTTCAAGGATAAGCAGGACATCTATAATCCCACCATCTACATGATTCCGCAGCATTTCACGCTGGAAAATATCAAACTGGCCGCCCAGGTGATGAACTACTGGCCTTTGTTGGCGAACACGCTTCTGTTCGTCGCGATTACGACGCTGTTGACGGCCATATCCTGCGCGCTGGCGGGATACGGGTTCGCCCGATTTTCGTTTCCGGGCAGCAGCGTGCTGTTCGTGCTCGTCATCCTGACCATCCTCGTGCCGACGAGCACGCTGATGGTGCCGATGTATTTGCATTTCCGCAGCTTTGACATTTTGGGCATCATCGGCCTGTTTACCGGGAAAGAAGGCGTTAACCTGCTGAATACGTACTGGCCGTCGGTGATTACGGCAGCCACTGCAGGCGGATTGAAAGCAGGGCTGTTCATTTATATTTTCCGCCAGTTCTTCAAAGGCATGCCGAAAGAGATCGAGGAGGCGGCGCTGATCGACGGTGCGGGCGGGTTCCGGACGTTTGCGCGCATCATGCTGCCGAACGCGGTGTCGCCGCTGATCACGGTGATCCTGTTTTCGTTCGTGTGGCAGTACAACGATACGTTCTACTCGTCCCTGTTCATGAGCGAAAGTCCGCTCATCTCGCTGAAGGTGGCGTCGCTGCCTGCGCAGGCGAACCAATGGATTCCACAGTTGATGGGATTCGGTTCGAGCTCGGGCATGAAGGCAGATCCGAACTACGTGGCGATGATCGTGGATACGGGCATATTGTTGGCCATTGCGCCGCTGATCATCCTCTATTTGTTCGTGCAGCGTTATTTCGTGGAAAGCATTGAACGTTCCGGCATCGTCGGCTGATTCGGTCAGCCTTCGAAAATGAATTTATGAATGTCGGGCGATAAGCTGTTTTTTTTGAATAGAATGTGGCTTGTGGTCGAAAAGGCGTTCCTGTCAGTTTTTGAGCTGATACGGGATGCTTTTTTGCGTGCCGAAGCTTCATGGAGCGGAATTCACGGACCCAATTTTCTCCGACATGAACCGGAAGGGGACGAACCATTTATGCTGACGTATTCCATAAAATGGTTCCCAAGAAGGTTCGACTCATGTACACTAGCACTATCATTGACAAAATCGATGCCAACGGAGGCTCAACTTCCATGAATCATCCAAGTGCCTATCATTATTATGACAAGCGGTTCGGTCCGTTCCGCAATCTGTCGAGCCTGAGCGAACGCGAGGCGGAAACGGTCACTGCCGGGCTGCGTGAGGAAGGACGCAATTTCGCGAGTCGGCGATCCGCAGATTACATGGTTGTTCGGCGTAAGCTTGAGCGGAGAGCGCGAGAGCTGTTTATCGCCAAGGGTGGTCGGCCGATGAACCCGTATCCCCATTATCTGACGCTGGGAGCATGCGATTGGCTGGAATCCTGGTACGCGGAGCCGGATCGGATCAAGATTGGCTGGGAGCAATTGCGGGCCGATGCGGTAAGTTTTACATATGGCGATCTTTTTCCGACCATGCGCTACGAAGACGGCAAGCCTTACCGGAAGAAAATATATACCAAAGCTGAAATCTTGGACGTGGTTCATACCTACGGCTGGCCTCAGGATTGGAACCGAAATGGTAACCAGGGTCCGGAACGATACATCGAGGTCCAGATCTGGGACGAAGATCTGATCAGAGAGCACGGAAGGGCTTGAATCCCTGTGCCATGGCGGTCTTCCCTGCTTGCAAAAAAGTGCAATTGCAGGAAATTCGGGCATTCGTTATAGTGTGTGAAAGCTTTGATCGATACGGGAAAGGCTTGCCGAGCCCGAAAATCAAAGCCCATTTTTCAAGCCTTAATCCGATTAATTAGATAGGTTTAAAAGGCTAAGGGAGGACGAAACCGATGCTGCACATGGAGAAAAAAAGGAATGAACAACCACCGGCGGTCAAACGCAATAACCGCAATAATCGCAACCTGGCTTGGATCATCTCGGTGGTGTTGGTGATGACGGTGGTGCTGAGCGCGTGCGGCACCGGATCCAAGGAAGAGGCGCAAACCCAAGGCGGTGCAGTCCCTTCAAACGATCCGCTCGAACTCAGCATCATGACGATTACGCCGAGTGCCGTGCCGGCCGCGGACGACAATGTGATCAAACGGGAAATCGAGAAGGCCACCAACTCCAAAATGACCATTCAATGGGTATCCAACAACATCTACACCGACAAATTGAATCTGACGCTCGCTTCCGGGGATATTCCCGATTTGATCATGATCAACGATCCTTTTGGCAGCACGTTTACGAAAATGGTCAAGCAGGGCGCCTTCTGGGATATCACGCCTTACATTCAGGATTATCCAAACCTGAGCAAACGCATTCCGGACATTGCCTGGGAAACGACCAAAGCGGCAGACGGCAGCAATTACGGCATACCGCGGCCAAGGCCGGTGACGGGGGATTCGTTTTTCATCATCCGCAAGGACTGGCTCGATAAACTGAATCTCAAGGTACCGGAAACGACGGATGAGCTGTTTGAAGTGATGCAGGCGTTTGTGGAGCAGGACCCGGACGGCAACGGGAAAAAGGATACCACGGCGCTGGCTGCCTACGTCAGTCCGGACGATCTGGGTTGGGGCGGCAATCTGGGGCCGGTGCTCGGTGCTATCGAGAGCTCGTTCCTTGGCATTAACGGCAATTGGAAGTGGGACGAGGCTCAAGGAAAGCTGGTATATAGGGAGCTTCTTCCCGAAGTCAGGGAGTCCCTGCAGTATCTGACCAAGGCGTATGCAAACGGCATGATGCCGGAAGACCTGTTATCGCTCAAGCTGACGCAAGCAAGAGAGCTGTTCAAGCGCAACCAGGCGGGAATCATCGTGGACAAAACGGGCACCATGCGCAAAATATACGCCGACGATCTGAAAAAGGTGGACCCCGATTTCAAATATACGGATTTCTATCCGCTTACCAACCTGAACGGGTATAACCCGAAAGGTGCGGGGTACAACGGCATTCTGGCCATTCCTTCCAGCGTGCCGGAAGAGAAGATGAAGCGCATTTTGCAGCTGGTCGATACGTGGATGAACCCTGAAGTGTTCGAAATTCAGCATTACGGCATCGAAGGCGTGCATCATACGGTCGTGGACGGCAAAAAGGTGGCGAACAGCGAAAAACTGACGGCGGACAACGCTTCGGACTTCAACCATATCGTAAATATCATCGACTTGCCGTGGGATACGACGGCGGAGACGGAAGAAGAGACGCAGGCCAACGAATTGTTCAAAAAAGTGGAAGAGGAACGTGACCAAACGAGCGTGGCCGACTTGACGGCAGGATTGCAGTCCGAGACCGGGCAGAAGATTCTGCCTGAACTGAACAAAAAAATCCAGGATTTGAAGGCGAAAATCATTCTGGGCCGCGAACCGATCGAGGCATGGGATGCATTTGTGGAATCGCTGCGCAGCGACCCGAACGTGCAGGCCATGACGGACGAGATGACCGAGGCGTACAAGAAACGGAATGGCCAATAATGATGCATGCCAAGGAAGGAGGTGCGGAGCATGAGTTTGCATGAGCAGCGCATGGGCGCGTTCGGGAAGAAGCGAAACCGAATCAAGACAAGGAAAAGCGGCGCGAGTCTCTTGTCCGCGCTCAAACGCGACCGATCGTTATACCTGCTGGCTCTGCCTGGCCTGGCATTCTTCCTTGTCTTCAAATACATGCCGATGTGGGGCATCGTGATCGCTTTTTTTGACTATTCGCCCTTTCGTGGGCTTCAAGGCAGCGAATGGGTAGGCTTGCAGCACTTCTCGCATTTTTTCAGCAATCCGGATTTCCTGTTATTGTTCCGCAACACGCTGGCCATCAGCTTGCTGAACCTGCTGCTGTTCTTCCCGTTCCCGATCCTGATCTCGCTCTGTCTGAACGAGCTGCGAAGCACAGTGTACAAACGGCTGATTCAAACGGTCATCTATATGCCGCATTTCCTGTCATGGGTCATTATTGCGGGACTGACACTGCTGCTGTTCGCCAAAGGGACAGGGATCGTCAATGAATTGTTTGCCCTGTGGGGCTGGCCGCGCTTCGATCTGCTGACGAACCCGGATTCCTTCTGGATCATGGTAACCCTGCAGGCGATGTGGAAGGAAGCGGGATGGGGAACGATCGTGTTTCTTGCCGCGATGGCCGGCGTGGATACCCAATTATACGAGGCGGCGAGAATGGACGGGGCGGGAAGACTGCGCCAGATCTGGCATATTACGCTGCCCGCCATCCGAGGCGTGATCATCGTGCTGTTTATTCTGCGGCTGGGAGACATCATGGAAGTGGGGTTCGAGCAAATTTTCCTGATGTATAACGGCGCGGTGTCCCAAGTGGCCGAAGTGTTCGATACGTATGTGTATCGGATGGGTATCGAGCAGGGGGATTTCAGCTACAGTACGGCGGTCGGGCTGTTCAAATCCATGGTTGGCCTTGTGCTTGTCGTGATTTCCAACCGCATCGTCAAACGTCTTGGGCATGAAGGCGTATACTGATCTGCTAAGAGCTGCAAGGACTTAAATAAACCGCAAAAACATACACACGTTAACGGAGAGGCAGAACCAATCTGAAGAAGCGAAGCGGTCACTTGAAAAGCTTTCTGAAAGAAAGCTGCATCATATGGAGAGGAGGTTGCAGGGCGTGCTGCACGTAAAAAGAAGTGAACGGATCGGCGGGTGGCTTAATGCCATCGGGCTTGGAGTGCTTGCCGCCGCCATGTTTTTCCCGCTGTACTATGTGCTCGTCGTTTCGTTGACGGACCCGGGGGAATATTTGCAGAAAAAAATCGTGCTGTTCCCGGAGCGTTGGTCCACCGAGGCTTATGAATACCTGCTGTCCACGCCGGCCTTTGCCCGGTCGCTGGGCAACAGCGCCTTTCTCGCGACCGTGGGCACGGCGCTCAGCCTTGTCGTATCCTCATCGCTCGCGTATGCGCTGTCCCAGCGCAGATTCCGCTTCCGGCGGACGATCATGCTGCTCATCGTGCTGACGATCCTGTTCAGCCCGGGCATGATCCCGAATTATTTGCTCGTACGCGAGCTGGGGCTGATCAATAACATTTGGTCGCTGATTTTGCCCGCGCTGGCCAACGGATGGACGGTGTTATTGATGAAAAACTTTTTCGACAGCCTGCCTGAGGAAATCGGCGAGGCGGCAGCCATCGACGGCTGCAGCGCCATTCGCACATGGGTGACCATCGTGCTGCCCTTATCCCTGCCGGCCCTGGCGGCCTTTGGCCTGTTCTTCGCGGTCGGCTTCTGGAACCAATTTTTCACGGCACTGCTCTATTTGAACGATTCGGCCAAATGGCCCATTCAGGTGCTTCTGCAGAACATGCTTCTCGGCGCGTCCAATATCGATCTGGTCACGCCGGGGCAGCAGGTGGAGACGCCTCCGACCGAAATGCTGAAGATGGCGGCGATCATCGTGGCCATCCTGCCCGTGCTGGCGGTGTATCCGTTCCTGCAAAAACATTTTGCCAAAGGAGCATTGATCGGTTCCGTGAAGGGATAGGTTGGCACACGCATGGTGTGGGTGGGTATCAACGCCATATTTATGCAAGGGAGGAGGGATCAACATGTTCATCAAGCGTATGGTCCAAGGGCTTCCGGGAGGGCGGTATTTCAGGCGCAGCCTGCTGACGATGCTGATGATCGCGTGCATTCCGGGTATCGTTACCGGCGGGCTGCTGTATATCTGGATCAACGTGCGCATGGAAAGCATATTGCAGGAGGCGCACGCGAAACAATTGGAGCAGAGGGCCCTCTGGGTCGGAGAGCAGCTGGATACGCTTGAATTGAACTTTTCGCAATGGGCGTTCGACCCGGTGTTCGACCATCGGCTGAAAGAGCTGGATTTTATCTACAAATACAAGCAGGTACACGAGTTGTACCGCCTGCTGCTCATGATCTGCCACTCGAATCCGTTGATCGACGACGTGAAGTTGTATCTGAAAGAACCGAGAGCGGTCATGATGAATTCCGAACGGTACGATTTCCTGACAGCGCCTGCGGAGATCAGCAGTTATGAAGGATTGCTCAGGCGTGCCCAAGGCGCATACTGGACACGCTCTGCAGACGGCGCATCGCCGATGCTGGTCAATCGCCTGCCTGCCGGCGCCGGGGACACGATCGGAGCATTGATCCTGACCGTGGACGCGGGGCAGCTCGAAAGCATGTTGGGTACGTTGTCCCCCTACGCTGGCGGCACCACGTTTCTGCTGAATGCGGACGGAACGCCATTGTTTCCGCAGGATCGGGAGGTATCGGCCTTGCAAGCGGCCGTCGGCCTTGAGCGGAATCGGCTGGCAGACAGCGGAAGTCCGAACTCCTTCCTGATGGAATATGAAGGAACGACGTATTCCGTGCTTTCCGGCGATTTTCGCAGGTTGGGCCACGACTGGATTTACGTTTCGGCCTCTCCCCTGAACGAGATCGTGGCGCCGATCGTGAGTGTGCCGAGATTGATTTTGGCGGTCAGCGGAGCAGGGCTGCTGCTGGCGCTCGCGTTATCCTGGATCGGCTCGCTCCGGTTGTATCAACCTTTGCAACGTTTGCTGCGACTGTTTACGGGCATAGAGCCTGCCGGCATAGAACGTGGGCGCCAAGAAAGCATGCCGGGCAACGACATGCTGTCGGGAAAGCGCAGGTCAGCGTCACGAATGGATGAAATGAAACATATCGAACAGCACTGGCTTGGCGTGAAAAGGGAGCGCGAATCATTGCAGCAGCGGTTGGAAGAACAGCTTCCTCTGGCGCGGAACAATTTGCTCCAGCAGCTCACGCTTGGGCAGCTTCATTCCTCTTCGGACCGCGAATGGCGGGCCAGGCTGGCTGAGCTGGGATGGGCCGTGCAGGATGAACACTTTATCGTCATGCTGTGCCATATCCGCCCGGTCACCCTGCTGCAGAAAAACGGAAATCCGTTTGGCAAGGAATCTCCGGAGTGGATCGGCATCATGGCCGCCGACATGCTGACGCAGCGGGCCGGCGAATTGCCTTGTCTCTCCGAGACGATCAACTATCACGATCTGTCCATCGCGCTGCTGCTGGCCGTTCCGCCGCATGGGGAATCAGGCATCGGCATATCCCGATTCAGGGAAGAAGTGTGCCGGATCGGGCAGCAATGGATCGATGCCGTTCAGGCGGAATGGGGCGTGCGGGTCACGGTGGCCGTCAGTCAAGCATGCGCCGATGCGACCCATCTTCCAAAGCTTGTTCAAGAGGCGCGCGCAGTGCTGAGAAAAAGGCGATTTTCTTCCGCTTCTCCGCTCACCGACATGGCCGAGAATGCCGAAGAAGCCGGTATGGAGCGGGCGTTCTATCCGCTGGAGCTGGAGCAGGATATCCTTGCCGCATTGCGAAACGGAAGCGAGCAGGAAGCAATGGATCGATTTCGCGATTTTGCGAATCGTTATGCCGCTTCCGCATCGCCCGGGGAGCAGGTTCGCCAGGCCATGTATCAGCTGCTTGCCCATATCCAGCATGCGCTTGCGCAATTGGGTGAAGATCCCGTGCGGCTGTTCGGGTTGGGGCTCTATGAAGAAGTGATGGAGCTTCATGATCTGGAGGAGACATGCGTGTGGTTCAGGGAGCGGATCATTCGCATTTGCGTGGAGGAATTCACCGGGCGGGAGGAGAAGCAGGTACAGATGGCGGTCCATCACATGAAGGAACATGCCGAAACGCAGTATGCCGAAGCGCTGTCCCTGGACGAACTGGCCGATGCTCACGGAATCCATGCCTATACGCTCAGCCGGGCGTTCAAGCAGGCATTCGGGCAAAATTTCGTCGACTATCTCACAGCCGTCCGTTTGGAGCGGGCCAAGGAGTTGTTGAGGACGACCGACGTCAAAATCAGCGAAATTGCGGAACAGGTCGGTTATCAGCCAAGTTATTTCAATCGTTTGTTCAAGAAAAGCGAGGGCACGACACCGAACCGGTATCGACAGGACCTTCAAAGGCAGGACGTGCATGCTCGGGATGACCGTTCCGTCTAAAAAAGCCAAAGGAGCGTGAGAGGCGACGTGTCACAGGAATCGCATAATCAGCCGGACATTATTTTTCTCATGACAGACCAGCAGCGATGGGATTGCATCGGTCAGTATAACGAATATATACGCACCCCGAATATCGACCGGATTGCCGCCGAAGGCATTACTTTTCAGGAGGCCGTGTGCCAGGCGCCCATGTGCGTGCCGAGCCGCAGCTCGATGATGTTCGGGTATTACCCTTCGCAGCTTGGCGTGCGGACGAACTACGGCGGGCTGTTCGAAGAAGACAGGCTGCCGTCGGAACCGCTGCCGGAGCTGATGCGCCGTGCAGGGTATCAGACCGCCGGCTTTGGGAAAACGCACTGGAACCATGCCGAAGGCGTGGAAGAACCGTCTACCCGCGGATTTGAAGTGCGGGCCGTCGGATTGGCGCGCACAAGCGGCCATTACGAACAGGGAGCGACCATGATGGGAGACACCCATGCCGAGGATCTGGAGGCGTACCATCGGGAGACGAAGGATTTCGGCGGCGGCGAAGAAAACGCGAACGGTTATACCGGGATGACGAGCCAACTTGAGATGCATCAACACCGGGACGGATGGGTTGCGGAGCAGGCGCTGCAATTTTTGGAAGACGGCGTGGATCCGGATCGTCCGTTATTTTTTTACTTGTCGTTTCTCAAACCGCATGCCGGCTTCAATGTGCCGAAAGCATTTGAGGATCTGTACCGGCTGGAGGATATCCCCGACATCGCGCAGCCGCCCTGGCTGGACGAGCCGGACACGCATCTGTCCGCATCCGATGAATTAAATCCGCACAGCCGGCAATCGTATCTGGACAAAAGGCAGGTGTGGGAGCAGCGCAGTCCGGAAGAACGCAAACGGACCACGCTGAGATATTGGGCGAACTGTTCCTGGCTGGACCATTATTTCGGGCGTGCCCTGGAGAAGCTGGAGCGGCTTGGCAGACGACGGGACACCCTGGTTGTTTTTCTGTCGGACCATGGTGAGATGCTGGGCGAACGGCAATACCGGTTTACCAAATACAACCTGTACGACAGCAGCGTCAGAGTGCCGCTCATCCTTTCCGGATCCTACATACCCGAGCGGAACCGCGGAACCGTCGACGCCAAACCCGCAGAACTGGTCGATGTGGTGCCGACGCTCATGGAGGCAGCCGGGCTTGAACCGAACCCGATGCTTCCCGGCGTCGATTTGCTGGGCGGGCTGCGGCATCGCGGCACGTTTTGCGAGTTCCACGGCAAAGGCGTAACCGCGCCTCATTCGGCACCCGCGTATATGTGGCGGACAGGGGAATGGAAGCTCATTTTGTATATCGAAGGCTCCGTCGCGCAGGCAGCTTCCCGGGTTCATGAAACCAAAGGAGAGCTGTATCACTTGCTCACAGACCCCAATGAGTGGGACAACCTGTATGAGCGCGAAGAGCACGCGCGGATCAGGGAGCAGCTGAAGACCGAACTGTTGATGCATCTCGCGGTCAGCTGGGCCAAAGGGCCGTTTTTCTACGATCGCGGCGGACTGAAACCGTTGAGGTAGATTGCCTGCGACGGACGTGACCGTGGTTACATCTTGTATTGGACCTTTAGGCGTGGATGCGCGTGCCGCTCCACATGAATTACTCTGTTGACCGGGTAACCGGAGGCAAAGCCGTTGGCTGCCAGAATGCTTGCAGGACGAAATTCGATGCGGGCAGGGCGGAAGTCGGACTTTGCCTCTTTTTTATACCAGAGATTAATCACGATGGAGGCGAGTTTGCGATGAAGATGTGGAGAACGGCGAAGAGGGAAGAAGGGAAGAACAGCACAGGCGGAGAAAACGGGCCGAGCACAGTGCATGCAGCAGGCAAAACAGACAAGGGGTGCAGAACGGCCCGCGGAAGCAAACGGATGTTGATGCTGCTGCTCAGCGGCGTCATTGGCGCGTTCCCGTTGGCAGGAAGCTTGGGATGGGACCCATATGCCCATGCGGAAACAACGTCTGCGCCCCGTTTGGTGGAACAGCTCGGGCGAGGGTTGACCGCCGTTTATTTGGGAGAGGGAAAAGTTTACCTGAGCTGGCGTTTGCTCGGTACCGAATCGCAGCAAACCACATTTGACATTTACCGCAGAACGGGCTCGGAAGAAGTGAAGCTGAATGACGCGCCGCTTGCCCAAGGCACGAATTTTACGGACACGGGAGTAGACGTTACGCAGAGCCACGGTTACGTGGTGAAATCCGTTGTGAATGGACAGCTGCAGGATATTAGCGAGGAGACGGTTATCGCTGCGCAACCGGAGGTTCGCAACTTCTTCAGCATTCCGCTCGAGCCGATGACCTCCAATCCGTCCGACTATTTCGTGCAGCATGGCTGGCCTGGCGATCTGGACGGAGATGGGGAGTATGAATTCGTGGTGACCCGCATCCCGGTCAATGGGGGCAACAAATATGTCGAAGCGTACAGTCTGACCGAAGGGTTTCTCTGGCGCATCGATCTGGGACCTTACAGCGTCACCGCGATCGATACGTATAACGCTCCGCCCGCATCCGTTAGCGAGTTCAGCGTTCCGGGCTTGGGCGGTTGGCGCGATAACGACAATGTCACCGTCTTCGACCTGGACGGCAACGGCAAAGCGGAGGTGCTGCTGCGCACGTATGAAGGCGTTGCGTTCGCGGACGGGAATGTCATACCTGCCACGCCGCAGCGTGAACAATACGTGTCGGTCGTGGACGGTCTCAGCGGAACAGAGGCTGCCCGGACGACGATCGTGAATGACTACGCCGCAGACGGTCCGCTGAGCGGGCATTTCGGCATCGCTTATTTGGACGGCGTGCATCCGAGCCTGGTGACTGCACTGAAAAATCGTGCAGCCAGCCGCGTGTTCCAGTACGTAACGTCAGCCTATGATTACAGGGACGGCGCGCTGACCGAGCGATGGAGACATGCCGGGGCAGACGGGGAGTTTTTTCATCAAATCCGCATACTGGATCTGGACGAAGACGGTCGGGACGAAATTTCCTTCGGCGGCTGGGCGCTGGATGATGACGGAAATACGTTGTACAGCCTGCCCGGCGTCGTGCACGGCGATCGGTTCCATATTACGGACATCGATCCGGACCGTCCGGGACTGGAGCAGTACGGGATACAGCAGGCGGAGAACGGCAACGTCAACCAGTTCCCTTGGTTTTATGCCGATGCCGCTACAGGGGAGCTGATCCGCACGGGCGAAGTGCCCCAGGACGTGGCACGCGGCACGGTTGCGGACATCGATCCCCGGTATAAAGGGCTTGAGTCATGGTCAAGCTCGGGCAGCATTTACAATGTAAACGGCGAAGTCATCAGTGCGGTTCAGCCTTCCACCAATTTCCGCATATGGTGGGACGGAGACGTATTGAGCGAATTGCTCGACAAAAACGTTGTGGAGAAATGGAATTGGGAATCGGAAGAGACGGCCAATCTGTTCACGGCAGAGGGCGTGCGCGTTAATTCGAGGAACGCCCCCGTGCTGTACGGCGATTTACTGGGCGACTGGCGCGAAGAAATTCTGTTCGAAGCCAGTGACAACCTGGAATTGAGATTATATACAACGACCATCCCGTCGGACGTCCGTCTGTACACGCTGCCTCATAATCCCGCATACCGTAACGGTCTCGCGGTCAAAGGATACATGCAGTCGCTGCTGACCGATTATTATCTGGGCGACGGAATGACGCCGCCGCTGTTGCCCGATATCCGCCCCGTATCGCAATAACCCGTTTACGAGAGATCCGGCAGGAGACGGCGATTCTTCGCTCAATGATGCGTGGCACAACGGAACCCGGTAAGGGTCAGATGCGCTGTTCGCAAGCACTCCTTCAAAATGATCACGAAAAGAAAACCAGCCCTGCATGACCTGCGCCTCCATTGTTAGTCCTGTCTAACAAATGGGGGTGCAGTTCAATTGTCAAGGGCTGGTTTTGCACGTTCAATCGCTCCGCACGACATCGATTTCGAGCTGTTGCAGCGCCTGCAGCCAATCGGCCGGGCAGCATTTGTCCGTAACCACCATCGAAATACTTTCCAGTGGCGCAATGCGCGCAAAGGTCGAGCGCCCGAATTTCGTATGGTCCGCCACCAAAATCGTTTCCTCGGCCCGCTCCATCATCGTGCGGGATATTCGGGCTTCCTCCAGCAAATAGTCGGTGATGCCGTCCGTTAGCGATATGCCGCCCGCGGAGATGAACGCCTTGTTGACCTTGAACTGGTTCAGCAGCTCATGCGCGATCGGGCCGGTGGAGGCCTGAACGGCAGGCTGGATGTCTCCTCCCGCAAAAATGATTTTGCCTGCGAATTGTTCCAGTGCGCAGTTCAGAATCGGGACGGAGTTGGTGATGACGGTGACCTGGGAACGGGCTCTCAGCTCGCGCATGATCTCCAGCGTGGTCGTCCCGTTGTCCAAGAGGACGGTCTCTCCATCCTCAATCAATGCGGCCGCCGCGCGGCCGATGGCCTGTTTCTCGGCCGATTGCAGCTGTGATCGTTTCTGGAAGGGGGCTTCATTCATTCCAGCGCGAACGCGGACGGCGCCTCCGTATACTTTGCGCAGCTCGCCTTCCTTCTCCAGCCGGTCCAGATCCCGCCGAATCGTCTCGGTCGAGACCTGGAACAGCTGAGCCAGCGTTTGCACCTGAACCTTGCCTTCGATGGCCAGCCGGGTAAGAATCGTATGTTTGCGTTCCTCATAGGTTAGGGACATGATGCGGTGCCTCCTGTAGTTTACGTCGTTCTGCATTTCAATACTCGGGGGACACGGTTGTTAACGGTGTTTCAAATCGCGATGAATCCGTTCCGTATATTCCGTAATTACCTCGTCGTATGGGGGATAAGGGTAACCCTGCCGGGATGCGACCGCTTTCGCGTATTTGCGAAACAGGTCGTAGATGACGAAGAGGGATGTCCACATCTCCTTATATCCGTGTTGCGAATAAGAAGACAGCAGCGCCTGCCAGTCTTCCTCCGGCAAAAAGCGGTCGATGAATTTGTAGTTTTTCCCCACGCTAAAAGAATAGCCTTGTTCCGCCCCGATCTGCCAACTCATCATGCGCAGCAGATTCGGTCTGGAAATGTTGTTCATGTGATCCGCGGCAAACAGAATCTCTTTTCGTGCGAGGCCCTTGACGACATAGGTGGCGACGAACCAGAACTCGTTGCAGCAATCGTCGAAGGACCTGGCCGTAGGCGGTTTGATCCAGTAGGACTGATCGGTGGGTGCAGTTTGCTGCTGCTTCGCAGCCCGGCCGTCCTTGTCCAGCAGCACGCGAACCAGTCCGTCGCTGTCTTCGAAATAGGCTTCCGTTTCGTTCAGAGGAATGAGCGTCAAATCCAGTTTGTGCCCATCCGCCATAATCATGAGGTAGGAGAACCAGTTGCCGAGCTCGGGCGGGAACAGCTCCATGTCCTCGGGCTTTTGCATCATGAGTCTTTCGCCAAAAACGTCGAGCCAGGCATCGTTCGACTTGAAGGAGTCCAGTTCGGTCACGAAAAAGGATATGTCGAAATCGCGGAACGGGTCTGGCGCAATGTTGGGATTGGTTCGTGAGCCTTCCAGCGTGACGAGGCGCACGCGTTCATCGGATTTTGCCGCGTTCAGGATGCATGCCAGCATGTCCTGGTCTGTTCGCATGATGCATTCCTCCATTGTGTATATAGGTTGAACCCATGATTTTTACACAGAGACACTACGCGGTCAGAGCCATCCTCCAATCGCTGTTATCTCCAAATTGTTTCTGTTCTCTCTCCGTTTGGTGCAAAATTCCAGTTCAATCTATATCGTTTGTTATTTTGTTGTTGTGTAGTTCGACGCAAAGGCCGCGCAATCCTTCTAGTTCGTAGTTGACAGATGGAGGAGTCAGGAATAATATCATAACAAACAACATGAAACCACACAAAACAACAATGTGGATTTCAGGCATGGGCAGGAGGCGCAGGATGAAACAGCCATTGGCATTTGGGGAAAATGGAAGCTTTACGATCGTGCAGTTTACGGACTTGCACTGGAAAGACGGTCGGCCCGAAGACGAACGCACGCGCCGGATGATGGAAACGATCGTGGAGGCCGAACGGCCCGATCTCGTCGTGTTTACGGGAGACGTGATCTATACCGGCCCGGTCGATCCGGGCAATCAACCATGCGAGCATCCGGAGCAGGCATTCCGGGATGCGGTGTCCGCGATTGAGGAACGGGGCATCCCCTGGGCGTTTGTATACGGGAATCATGACGCGGAGAATCGGATCACCCAGCAGGGGCTGATGGACGTCATTCAGGAACATGACCACAGCGTCACCGAACCCGGGCCGACGTCCATTGCCGGATTGGGCAATTATGCGTTGTCCATCGCCGGTACGGACGGCAAGGCGGCAGCGCAGCTGTATTTTCTGGATTCGGGCGCCTATTCGCAGATCGAATCCATCCCCGGTTACGGCTGGGTTCAGCCGAATCAGCTCCAGTGGCTGATGGATGAATCCACACGCGCCAATCCCGGCCGCGCACGCGGGGAGAAGCTGCCAGCCTTGGCGTTTTTCCATATCCCGATTCCGGAATATCAGTACATGTGGGATACGCAGACCTGTTACGGCGTGAAGCATGAACCGGTGTGCTCCGCTCAAGTGAATTCGGGCCTGTTTGCGGCTATGCTGGAAATGGGGGACGTGATGGGCGCCTTTTGCGGGCATGACCATGTAAATGATTTTCACGGGACGTACCACGGCATTCGCCTCTGTTACGGGCGTTCCAGCGGACACAGCACGTACGGACGTGACGGCATGCTGCGCGGGGCGCGGGTCATCAGGCTGCAGGAAGGGCAGCGCTCGTTTGATACATGGCTTCGTCTGGAAGACGGTTCGACGGTTGCAGAGCAGCCCGAACATGCTCCGGAAACGGCCGGGCAGCAGCAAGCGTAAGAGAGGACGAAGACAACGATGATTTTGCCGATTACGCTGGTGTTGGCATCCGGCATGGCTCATGCGATATGGAGCATGTTTACGAAACGCAGCTTGAACAAAAGCGTTTTTCTTTGGTCGATTATGATGATTCCGACGGTGATTTTGCTTCCCACATTAGTAATGGAGCTTGCGGAACAAACACTGTCCACCGTGGCATACGGATTGTTGGTGGTATCTATGGCGCTGCAGGCGCTGTATTCGTGGCTGTTGTCCAAGACGTACGTTCTGGGCGACCTGTCACAAATTTATCCGATTATGCGGGGGACGAGCACGCTGCTGGTCCCGCTGATCGGCGTCGTTTTTTTGAGGGAAGCGCTGTCCCCGGCGGGATGGATCGGCATTGCCTGCATGCTTGGCGGTTTTGTTGCGTTGAGCGGCATCGGCGGCAGGTCAGTGGCGGGCCATTCCGGAGTACAGGGGTTGAAACCGGTGCTGATGGCGCTTTGCGTCGGGCTGTGTACCACCAGCTACGTGTTTGTGGACAAGTTGAATCTGGAGCACCTTTCGCCGTTGTCCCTGCTTGAAGTAACCAACATCGGTTTCGTGGCGGGACTTACGCCAGCCATGCTTGCTTCAAAACAATTGCGGCAGGAATGGAAGGCCAATCGGTCGACCATCCTGCTTGGTGCGCTGCTGAACCCCGGGTCGTACCTGCTGTTCCTGTTTGCGCTGGAGCAGGCGCCGATGGCTCGTCTTGGCCCGCTGCGTGAGGTAGGGACGGTGTTTGCCGCCTTTCTCGGTATTTTGCTGCTGAAGGAGCAGCAGGGCAGGAAACGCATCCTTTGCTCAATCGTCATATTCGGCGGCATCCTGTTGATCGGCATGTGGGGATGAGGGCCATGTCTGATTTTTGAAGCACCGGGGTTCGGGAATATCATGTATACTCTTGGGGACAACGTATTTTTCAAGAGGGGGAGTCATGGTTGAGCGAGTTTAGCCTGGAGCAGATTCATTTGCGTGATCCTTACATATTGACGGTACCGTCCCGAAAGAAATACTACCTGTACGGTTCGATCGGAAAAAACGTATGGAACGGTCCGGCTATCGGTTTTGATGTTTACGAGAGCGAGGATCTTGTCCAGTGGCAGGGACCGATTCCGTGTTTTCGTCCGGCACCGGACTTTTGGTCCGATCATCACTATTGGGCACCCGAAGTCCATGAATGGGATGGACGGTATTACATGTTCGCCAGCTTCAAGGCCGAGGGCATACCGCGGGTAACCGGGGTGCTGGTTGCGGATCAGCCGGAAGGCCCGTTTGAAATATGGGCGAAAACGCTGACCCCGCCGGAATGGGAGTGCCTGGACGGCACGCTGCATGTGGATGGACAGGGCGACCCGTGGATGATCTTTTGCCGGGAGTGGGTTCAGGTTGAAGACGGGGAGATGTATGCGGTCCGTCTGAAGCCAGACCTGTCGGCAGCGATCGGTGAACCGGTTCTGTTGTTCCGGGCTTCCGAAGCCCCATGGTCGGTGGGCAGCGGGGACGAAGGCCGCCGTCATGTGACGGACGGACCTTTTTTGTACCGGATGCAAAACGACGAGCTTGTCATGATGTGGTCCACCATGGGGGAGGCCGGATATACGATGGGCATTGCGCGTTCATTATCGGGGCGGCCCGAGGGGCCGTGGAAGCAGGACGAGACGCCGCTGTTTGCCAAAGATGGCGGACATGGCATGTTGTTTCGCACGCTGGACGGCAAACTCTGCCTGACCATTCATACGCCCAACGAACATCCGAAGGAACGCCCGGCCATATTCCGCATTGCGGAGCAAAACGGGAAATTCAGCCTCATAGACAAGTTGGGTTGAGCCGGGTTTGATAAATTCAGCGAAGTGACAAGGTCGATTAGAAACCAATAAGCATCGTATGCGGGAAAACCCCTTTGGTTGCCCAGGCTGCAAACGTCTGTACGGATGGATGTGAGCGGGGCTGCGGAAGGGGTATTTGCGTTTCTTAAAGGGGTCTTTGGCTTGGTTAGTTATTCCGGGAACCGGGGTTTGTTTTATTTGGGTCAGCCGGACGTGATATAGTGGTAAGGTGATGATTTGGAGATTACATGGGATCTGTGGGGGGAGGGCTTGGCTTAGGCGATGATACGGTTGGAGGATCGGCTGAAAGAGGACATCTCCGAATACGCGCAGCTTCTGCAGGATCTGCGGCGGGTACGGGCGCTTGGCTTGCCTCAATGCTGCATTGGCGCGGGATATATTCGCAATTATATATGGGATCGTTTGCATGGTTATAAGCATCGTGACTCGCATACCGATATCGACGTAGTTTATTATGATCCGGAGGATGTGCGGGAAGAACGGGACGTGCAGATCGAGAGCGTTCTTCGTCGTGAAACGGGGAATCCGCTCTGGTCGGTGAAAAATCAGGCCCGGATGCATCTGCGCAACGGTACGGAGCCGTATCAATCGACGTTGGATGCCCTTCGGCATTGGCCCGAGGTGATAACGGCGGTAGGCGCTCGCCTGAATGAGCAGGACCAACTCGACATTTGCGCGCCGCACGGACTGGAAGACTTGTACGGTCTGATTGTGCGTCGAAGTCCCTTTTTTGCGGACCGGAGCGCATATTTGCGGCGTGTGGAAGGAAAAAGTTGGCATCTACAGTGGCCGAAACTGACGATTATTCGGGATTAGCCTTGGGCAAATTCATCGAGTATTTCGTTCGTGGAGCTGTGGGGGGGAGTGGATGCCGATTGATAGAGAACTGGATGGGATGTTCACGTGTTAACGAACCTGAGGCGTCTTATTCGGCGGCATTGATGTGGTTTCGAGCGCTAACGAACCGTAGAGACGCTATTTGGCTGGATTGACATTAAAAAGACTCGTTCGGTCTACTTTAGCGTGCCTGAGATTCGTTAGCCTTCAACATGGGCGAAATCTGGCCGAATAAGGTGTGTGAGTTTCGTTAGAGTCTCTCCAGCGCCTGCTTTCCGTTACATGATGGGAAGGATACGTGGTAACTCGCGATTCGTGCAATCCGTCTATCCATCGCGATTGGAATTTGGTTCCTTGTTTGGCCGCAACGAAACTTCATATGATTTGTTTATAGGATATACGGGAGCTTGAGTCAGAGTTCTGGCGTAAAGCTCAAGGAAGGAGGACAGGCCGGAGTTCATGAAACAATTCATGCGCAGCAAAGGGTGGATATTGGATATCGTTTTAGTGGTTAGTTTTATGCTCTTTTTATCGTTCTGGGGAGCACGGTTTCCCGTCATGTTTTTCGGCATGCTCAGCGCGGCGTTTATCGTTCTGCGCCGTATTGATTATAAGAGACACGTGGTGTTCAAAAGAATTCTGCTGATCGGCTTCGGCATCGCTGCCGTTTCGTTCGTCATCATAGAGGCCCTCGTATTTACCCAGCTGCACTCGGATGATCCCGAAGAGGCCGATTATGTCATCATTCTCGGATCAGGCATCAAAGGCACAGAGCTCTCGCTGACCTTGAAGCAGCGACTGGATGCCAGTCTGGACTACATACGCGCTCACCCGGATATTCCCGTCATTGTATCGGGTGGTCAAGGACCGGGGGAATCCATTACCGAGGCGCTCGCCATGAGAACATACCTTGTTGAGGAACAGGGCATCGATCCGGGACAGGTGCTGATGGAAGACAAGTCGACCAGCACGCAGGAGAATCTCGCCTTTTCCAAAAAGATCATTGAAGATGCAGGGAACGAACATCCTGAAATCATGCTGGTAACGAGCGACTACCACATGTTCAGGGCCAAATACCTGGCTTCCAAAAACGGATATGCATCAGCATACGGCATTTCGGCGCCTTCGCCGATGCATCTGAAGCCGGTCAACATGATCCGCGAGTATTTCGCGGCGATCAAGGCCTTTCTCTAGATGCGGGAAAACAGGCAAACGCCGGCTCGTTGTTCCCGATCGGGTATGGCGGCCCTTGTTGTTTGGACCGATAAAGGTTTGGCGGATACGCATGAGGTTGGGGAGAGCCCCAGCGTGGCAATCCGCGAACATCTGCGGAAGGAGTGATTTATTTCAGATGAAGACACATCTACTGTTGTTCGAAGGTTATGTTTCTTTTGAAATCATGCTGGCAAGTTATTTTATGAAGACGCAAGGGGAAATCGTAACGGTGGCGCCGGATCGGGGACCGCTTCGATCTTACGAGGGATTGTCCGTCAACCCGGACCACCTTTTCACTGAGCTGAACCCCGCTGAAGTTGAATTGCTTATCATTCCTGGCGGTGATGTCACATCGCTGCTTGACAGGCAGCCATTGTTTGAATGGCTGCGGGCGCTCGATCGGAATGGATCGGCGCTGGCCGCCATTTGTGCAGGCACATTGCTGCTGGGCAAGGCCGGCTTATTGGCGGGACGCTCGTTCACCACCAATGCGGAGACGGAAATGAGGACCATCACTTCGGAAGGGCATTACATGGATGCAAACGTGGTCGTTGACGGGCGTCTCGTTACGGCCAAAGCGCAAGGATACGTTGATTTCGGCATTGAGCTCGGCAAGGTCATGGAGATCTATTCGGGTCCGGAAGATTTAGCGGAGACGGTCGAAGTATTCAAGTATTTTGGCGACTCAAAATGATCAAAATGATCAAAATGAAACGAAAGGACGTTCTTGTCGGCATCTTGCCGAGGGGGCGTCCTTTTTGAGTTAGCCCGCTTCTCTCGGTGAGAAGCTTACCGAGTATATGATTTTTCAATAACGTTATAGATTGTTTCGATTAAACATCCAGGAAGGGATCAAGTATCATTTAATACCAAGTATATCAATTGAATTAATCAATATTATAACGCGCAGGCATCATGGGCTAATGTTGCGGATCAAGCAGCACATGAATGTCTGACAGGGGGAGTGGGGATCGCATGCGCACACGGATACGCTGGGCTTCGGTCATTTTGACATTGGTTTTGTTGTTGTCGGCTTGCGCGAACGGTTCGGGCGGGGGTCAAGGAACGGCGACGAACAGTCCGACAGAAGGGTCTGAAGCATCGGGGAGTACGATAGCCAAAGGAGGGGACGTCACTTACGCGCTCGCCACCTCGCCGGATACGTTGGACCCGGCACGAAGCGGGCTTGCGGTTGCCATTCGCGTTTACCGGACGATTTTCGAAAATTTGGTGGTAAAAACGAACGATGGCACGATCAAACCTTGGCTGGCCACCGAGTGGGAGGAGTCGGAGGATCACAAAACGTATACGTTCAAACTGCGTAAGGGAGTGACGTTCCATGACGGCACGCCATTCAATGCCGAAGCGGTGAAATTCAGCTTGGACCGTATTCTTGACCCGAACACCAAAGCCGGCAATTCGGCGGCATTAATCGTTCCTTACGAAAGCTCCGACGTGATCGATGAATATACAATCCAACTGAATTTATCCGAGCCTTCGCGTGCATTTCTCGGCAATTTGAGCCAAGCTGCGCTGAGCATCGTATCGCCAACCGCGGTGAAAAAGTACGGCGAGCAGTTCGGACAGCATCCAGTCGGTACAGGACCTTTCAAATTCATCAAATGGGACGAGAACGTGCAGGTACAGGTTGAACGCAATGCCGACTACGCTTGGGCTCCAGAAACGGTTGAAAATAAAGGAGCACCATATCTAAACACGCTCACGTTCAAAATCATGCCGGAAGAAGCCACTCGCGTGGGCAGCCTGCAAAGCGGACAAGTGACGGCCATCGAGACGGTCCCGCCCCAAAATGTGCTGACATTGGAGCAACAGCCCGGTTTTCAATTGCTGAAAGTGAACACGCCAGGTCTTCCTTATACGTTGTTCATTAATCAGAAAAAAGAACCATGGAACGAATTGAAGGCCAGGCAGGCATTGCAATACGGCATCGATGTCGGTTCGATCGTGAAGACGCTGTATCTGGGCACCTATGAGCAAGCCTGGTCTGCGGTGACGCCTTCCATATTGGGTTACGATGCTTCTCTGGAAAATGCGATCCAGCCCGATCAGGCGAAGGCAGCGCAACTGCTGGAAGAGATCGGTTGGAAAGTCGGCGCGGACGGCATTCGTGAAAAGAATGGACAGAAACTTGTCTTGCATTACGTGGACGGTTCGCCGAACCGGGAAAAGCGGAATGACATTGCTGCAATGATCCAACAGCAGCTCAAAAAAATCGGCGTACAGGTCGAAGTGGAAATTACGCAGGATGTCGGTACCGTTGTGCACACGAACGGGGACTACGATATCTATGGCAACAGCCAGGTCAAGGATGATCCGCATGCGCTGCTTCCTTTCTATCATACAGCTGCTCCGGGAGCGAGGGCTACACTGTCCAATCTTTCCAGTCCGGAAGTCGACGAGTGGCTTGAACAAGGGGCGGTTGAATTCGACGATGCCAAGCGGGCTGAGATATACGGCAAAGTGTTGAGGTACATCCACGATCACGCGATTATCATTCCGATATACATCTTCCCGTATGTGGTAGGAGCTAGCGATACGCTGAAAGGATTGCAATTTGATGGCTTGGGGTATCCGATCTTCAACGATGTATACGTTCAAAAATAGACGCATTGTCCGGATAAAACGAACTCTTCCCTTTATTGAGACTGCAAGACGAAACGGAATTGTACACAGAAAGGATGAGAAACTTGGTCAAAGGCGTGGATTCAATTATTTCCCGGAACGAAGAGCTGTATTTGGAGCGATTGTTCAAGCTGCTGCGCCAGCCAAGCATCAGCACGCAAAATATCGGCATGCTCGAATGCGCCTCCCTGGTACAAGAGTTGTTCACGGATTGTGGCATCGAAAACCGCCGTTATGAAACGGAAGGGCATCCGATCATTTACGGGGAATACCTCCATCCCGACAATGAAACCACCGTGCTTATGTATGGCCATTATGATGTGCAGCCTCCCGATCCGCTGGACGAATGGGCAACTGCTCCTTTTGAACCGACGATTCGAAACGGCCGCATCTATGCACGGGGAGCGGGCGACAACAAAGGACAATTCGTTGCAAGCATACTCGGTGCAAAGACGTACCTGGATTTCCACGGACGATTGCCCGTGAACGTCAAATGGATCATCGAGGGAGAAGAGGAAGCCGGGAGCCGTCATCTGGCAGCTTTCGTAGAGCAGCACCGCGCGCTTCTACAAGCGGACCTGGTCTATACGACAGACGGTTCTTCCCATGAGTCGGGAGCACAATCCATCCTGCTCGGCGTGCGCGGTGCTTTGGGCGTGGAGCTGGTGGCGGAAGAAGCGAGATGGGACAACCATTCGGGCAACCTCGGCAATATCGTGCCTAATCCGATATGGCGACTGGTCGAGTTGCTGCACACGATGCGCAGCGGAGACGAGGTGACCATTGAAGGGTTTGCCGATGGAGTGAAACCGCCGACGGAGCTTGAAGAAAAGATATTGCACGACATCCCCTACGATCTGGAAGGGGTTCGACGCAAGAGCGGCTATGCTGCGCTGGATATCGATAGCGATACGTATCATCGCAGGCTGATGTTCGAGCCGACGCTGAATGTGAACGGATTGTTCAGCGGTCATACAGGCAAAGGAGGAAGGTCGATCATTCCGGCACGCGCCACAGCCCGGTTGGACATTCGTCTCGTTGCAGGACAGGACCCCGATCAGGTATACGAAGCGCTCGCCCGCCATGTGCGAAAACATGATGCCGGCATTACGCTGACGCGCAAAGGGGCGGTCCCCGCTTCAAGGACGCCCGCAGACCATCCGGCCGTGCTCGCCATTGCCGAGGCATTGGAGCAATCCACAGGGCAACGTCCTGTCATTCAGCCCAGCCTTGGCGGCACGCTGCCGGACTATGTGTGGACCCAGATTTTGAACGTGCCCTCCGTTATTGTTCCATATGCGAATTACGACCAAAACAATCATGGTCCGAACGAAAACTTGGAAATCAGCACTTTTTTCAGGGCGATCCGCAGTACATGTTACGTGTTGGAGCATTTGTCGCGCGTTTCTTTCAAGAGATGGTCGGGACAACCAGGTCATGCAATCCGGTGATATAAATGAACGAAAACGCAAGTGAGGGTGTGTCACAGCTCGCAGCTTGCGTTTTTTGCGATGTTTTGGTTGAGAGGCACTACCTTGTTTCGCCACATTAGCTGGTATGCATTGCTCGTCTGCTCAATCACTCCTTATTTTCGGGCAGAGCGCTTGCGCCGTCATGTTATAATAGTGTAAATCATAACCAAACGATGCAGGAGTGTACGATGATCAAAGACTATATGTTACCCCGACTTGTTCAAGAACATAAAATATGTGCGGAGCAGATGGAAGAAATCGTACGTTTGCTTGCTCAAGCTCCGCTTCTGTACGACGATGGACGCTCCATTCAGACAGATGATTTTCTCGCCGGTCTGGAAATGCAATTGACCCCGGAGGAGCGCCGCGCCGTGACGGAACTGTATGAACTGGCTGTAACGGCCTGTCGGCGCTGTGCCGACGAAACGGCCTACGAGCAGTTGCAGGATGTGCTGGGACTGCAAGCGGAGCTTTGGCAGGAAGGCGTGTTGTCCGTATCCGCATGGATGGTTTGGCTGGAGGAAATCGGTTCAGGAAAGCGCGTATTGCCGGAGTATGACTTTGTCGCCATGCTCGGTTCCTTGCCAGAGGGCTTCATGATTCATGATTTTTACGATGTGCTGAGAGAGCAGCTTGAGCAAAACCCTGCTCACGATTGGGCACGCCAAGAATGCGCGAAATTATACGCGGCACTGGGAGCAGGGAATACGCGGAACGAATAATCGAGGTCGCGATCGCTTCCATGGGCAACAAATGTGCAAAAATGAGCAAACCAGTAAGGCGATTTCGGCGTTCTTACTTGTATATGGAATGTTCGCAGTACATTCTGCGCGGAAACGGGGCGATTCGATGGGCAAAGTGGTATTGGCGGGAGGCACGGGGTTTGTAGGGCAGGATTTTGCGGACAGATTCGGCAAGCTCGGGTACGAGGTGCTCATCATCTCGCGCCAACCGGGGCATGTCGGCTGGGAAGACCGATCAGGCATTGTCCAGGCTCTGGAGGGGGCCGAAATGTTGATCAATCTGGCCGGAAAATCCGTGAATTGCCGTTATACCGAGGAGAACCGCAGGGTGATTCTGGAGTCCAGAACACGGACAACCCGGGCACTGGGCGAGGCCGCGCTGGCTTGCAAACAGCCGCCGAAGGTTTGGATCAATTCGAGCACGGCGACGATCTACAGGCATGCCGAAGATCGCCCGATGACGGAAAAAGAAGGCGAGATCGGTACAGGGTTCTCTGTTGACGTCGCGAAAGCTTGGGAGCAAGCTTTCTTTGAGTTTCAGCTGCCTTCCACGCGCCAGATCGCCCTTCGCATAGCCATCGTGCTGGGCAATGGCGGGGTGATGCAGCCGCTCGCGAATCTGGTCCGCTTCGGCTTGGGTGGTGCGCAGGGATCGGGACGGCAGCAGTTCAGCTGGCTGCACATCGAGGACTTGTTCCGGATAGTCCAGTTTCTGCAGCAGCATGAGCAGTTGGAAGGTGTCTTTAATGCTTCTGCGCCCCATCCCGTAACGAACCGCCAGTTGATGGCGAGTTTGAGAGAGCAGATGGGGGCGAAAGTCGGCTTGCCTTCGCCGCGCTGGATGCTGGAACTCGGCGCGCGCTTTATTCGAACCGAAACGGAGCTTGTGCTCAAAAGCCGCTGGGTGCTTCCCGAGAGGCTGGAGCAGGAAGGGTTTGTGTTCAAATATGACACGCTTGATAAGGCGCTTGCGAGCATTTTGCAGCGATAGCTTTAACAGGTTCGGTTTGTTCGTATGACATGAAGATGTGGAAGAGGCAGATCGTCTGCCTTTTTTCCGTTACATAAATAGAAAGAGGTTGGGCCATTGCAGCTTAGAAGAGTGAAGATCGTTGGAACCGGAAAGTATCTTCCGGTACGGAAAGTAACGGATGAGGAACTGGATGCTCGCCTGCAGGTGCCTGCAGGCTGGGTTAGCAAAGCGACGGGTGTGGGCGTGCGTCACTATGCCGAAGGAAAGGAAACGTCGTCGTACATGGGAGCAAGGGCGGCGGAGGCGGCACTGGCGGATGCCGGGTTGCAATTCACCGATGTGGACTGCCTCGTGTGTACGAGCGGCACGAAGGAGCAGCCTCTGCCAAGCACGGCTGCGTTCATCCAGCAGGCCATGGGAGAGCAGGATTCGGGCATCCCGGCCTTTGACATGGACGCGACTTGCCTGAGCTTCCTGAACGGTCTGGACGTGATCTCTTATATGGTAGATGCGGGCCGTTACCACCGGGTGCTGCTGGTTGCCTCGGAGATTGCTTCGCCGGGACTAAACTGGGCAGACAAAGAAAGCGCCGCGCTTTTCGGGGACGGGGCAGCGGCTGTTATTATTGAGCGGGCTGCCGACAACGAGAGTTCCCGGATCGTGCATGCCTCGATGAAAACGTACAGCCGGGGAGCGCGCTACTCGGAGATTGCCGGTGGAGGAACAAGGCTTCATGCGGCCCATTACGATGCTTCCGCACCGGAGCCGTATTTGTTTCATATGGATGGGCAGGCGATTTTTCGTATGGCGTCAAGGCTGCTCCCGGGATTTATGGATGACTTGCTTGCGGCTTCCGCAACGCGGATGGAGGATTTCAAACTGGTCATTCCCCATCAGGGAAGCGCGATGGCGATGAGGCTGCTTCGCAAAAAACTGGGCATTCCCGCGGAACGGTTCATGGACATCACGCGCAATCATGGCAATACGATTGCCGCGTCCATTCCGATGGGGCTGCATGAAGCCATTCGCCAGCAGCGCATTCAACGGGGCGACAGGGTGCTGATGGTGGGCACGGCTGCGGGATTGTCGCTGGGGGGACTCATTTTTGACTATTGACATTGCCGTGCAAGGCCATATGCGCTCTACTCCCCTTCGCGTGTTATTGACGGGCGGGCGTGCGCCGGTGACGCTTGATTTGGCGCGCATGCTTAAGCGGACAGGCCATAAGGTATATGTTGCCGAGAGTATGAAACACCATCTATGCAGTGCGTCTTCCGCGGTAGACCGGTGTTTGGCGGTACCGCCGCCACGCCAAGAGCGGGCCGCGTATTTGGAGGCCTTGGAGAGCTTGGTAAAGTTTCATCAGATCGATGTGCTGATCCCGATGTGCGAGGAGATTTTCCACGTGGCCCGGGGGGCGGAGCGGCTGCGCGAGCACTGCCGTGTTTTGGCTCCGGCCATGGAACAGCTGCATAGGCTGCATCATAAACATGAGTTTATTTTGCTTGCCCGCTCGCTGGGTCTTCCGGTTCCCGAAACTCGCCTGATCGAGAGTCGTCGGCAGTGGATCAAGGAAGACGCTGACTTGCAGGCAAAGGGGCACTGGGTATGGAAACCGGTGTATTCCCGCTTTGCTTCCAAAGTGCGGCTGCCGAAAATGCGCAGCGGCGGGAATCGGCGTGGGGCATGGAGCATGCTGCTGCACGATCTTTCCCAAATCCGGCAATCATACCGGAATGAACCGCCGGAAGGCGATCGTTTGTCCCCGGCTTCTCCTTGGGTCGCACAGTCTTATATTGAAGGCCGGGGAGTGTGCACCTACAGCATTGCGCATGAAGGCTTGGTGGTGGCGCATGCCGCTTACGAGAATCGTTTCCGGACAGGCCGGGCAGGAGCCAGCGTGCATTTTGAGCATCTGGAACATGAGCAGGCACTGCGTTGGGTCAGGCGTTTTGTCGAGGGGACGAACTATAGCGGCCAGATCAGCTTCGATTTCATGGAAACGCCGGATGGCCAAGTGTTTGCCATAGAGTGTAATCCCCGTGCCACGAGCGGCATTCATCTGTTTGGTTCGGGGGAAGAGCTGGTCAGCGCCTTGTTAGCTCCTGAACGTCTGGCGAGCGAAGGGCGCATGGTTGTTCCGGAGCCTGATGCCAAGGCCATGCTGCTGCTGCCGATGCTGGGCGTCGGACTAAAATATGCGTGGACGCCGTCCCGATTGCGGAAATGGGCGCATGCCTGGAAGGGCGCTCGCGATGTCGTATACGCTCGCGGGGATGGAAGACCCTGGCTGCAGCAGCCGCGCATCGTGCTGGACGCATGGCGGCTTGCACGGAACCATCGGGTTTCCCTGACGGAAGCCCTGACTCATGACATAGAATGGAATGGTGAATAGCAATGAACAGAGCATTGGTAACGGGGGCCACCGGCTGCCTCGGCCGCAACCTGGCCGTCAGGCTGGCTTCGGAAGGTTGGGAGGTTACCGCCATGGGGCGCGATTCCGGCTTGGGCCAGTCGCTTCAATCGGAAGCGGAGGGCATTCGGTTTGTGCGCGGCGACCTTCGGGACAAACACGCTGTCGAACAGGCATGCCAAGGACAGGATGCGGTGTTCCACTGCGCGGCATTATCGTCGCCATGGGGAGCGTATCGCGAATTTTACGGCAGCAACGTGGAAGGCACGCAAAATGTAGCCGATGCGTGCCTGCGATCAGGCGTGCAGCGATTAATTCATGTATCCACGCCAAGCGTGTACTTCGGATACGTTTCCAGGCATATGATTCATGAGGATGATCCCTTGCCGCCGAGACCGGCGAATCATTATGCGGCGACGAAACGTTTGGCCGAACAGGCTGTGCTTCAGGCCCACGCCGAAGGAATGCCTTCCATTATCATTCGTCCGAGAGCCATCTTCGGCCCCTATGACCGGACGCTGTTCCCGCGGATCGTGGCGGCGAATGCCAAATCGGGCGTGCCGATGATCGATGGCGGACAGGCAGAGATCGATCTGACGTGCGTCGATAACGTCGTGGACGCGCTGCTGCTTTGCTGGAAGGCCGACGAACAAGCGCTTGGCAGGGCGTACAACATATCCAATGGCGATCCAAGGCCGTTCAAGGACGTCGTTGCCGACTTGTTCGCGCTGCTCGAACTGCCTTTGCGCACGCGCCGCATATCGCTTCGGGCGGCGTACGGAGCCGCGGCGGTGCTCGAAGGAGTGCATCGCCTGCTGCCTTTTCTCGGGGAGCCGATGCTTACCCGCTATACGGTCGGCTCGTTAGCCGTCACGCAGACCTTGGATATTAACGACGCGAAGCAGAAGCTCGGGTATGCGCCACGATTGTCCGTGGACGAAGGCTTGCGGAAATTCGCGGATTGGTGGAGGGCTGCGACATGCTGACATCGACCGCCGTTGAACTGCACCTTGGCGCTGCGGGGTACTGCACGCATCCCGAATTCCTGACACTGCGCGGCGGAAGCCTGCGCCCTGTTTCCTTTCCGGCCGGTTTCGCCTGCATCGTGCATCCGGTGCATGGACCCATGCTGCTGGATACGGGTTATAGCTCGCGTTTCTTCCGGGAAACGAATCGGCTGCCCAATGCGCTGTACCGTCATATTACGCCCGTCGTCTACAATGAAGGGGACAGTGCCGTTCAGTTTTTGGCGCGGATCGGCCTGCAGCCGGAAGACATTCGCTATATCATTCTCTCGCATTTCCACGGGGATCACATTGCGGGCGTGCGGGATTTTCCGCAGGCGAAAATGATCTATTTGCCGCAGGCCTACGACGCCGTTCGTTCATTGGGCTCGATCGCCGCCGTGCGGGCAGGCTTCCTGTCCGGATTGCTGCCGGAAGATTTTGAGGCCAGATCTCTTCCCGTGACAGGAAAGGCGAAGCGAGTGGAAAGCCTTCCGGCAGATTTTCCATTTCCGGAGGTGTACGATCTGTTTGGGGATGGCAGCATATTGGGCGTTGATGTTTCCGGACATGCCGCAGGCATGATGGGACTGCTGCTCAGCACGGGCAGGCACGATTATTTCCTGTGCGCCGACGCTGTCTGGTCCAGCAGGGCCTTTCGCGAACAACGCAGGCCGCATGCGTTTGCCGGCCTCATCATGTCGGACCGGGGGGAGTATCGGCGCAATTTTGACCGGTTGATCGCGATGCATCAGCGATTCCCTCACATTCGAATCGTGCCCAGCCATTGCCGCGAAGCGCTGCAAGCCTGGGGAACGGCCGAGGGGGCGAACCGATGAGCACGTTTCGCATATTGCGCCACTACGCATTGACTCGGGGGCTCCGAACTTGGAGGACGCGCCAGGCGCTTGAGCGCTGGCAGGAGCGGCAGATCGTTCGCCACGTCGATCGCATCCGCGAAAGCTCTCCTTTTTACCGGGAATGGTGGGCAGGGATTGCGTCGTCTGACTGGAGAAATTTCCCGCTGATCGACAAAACGCTGATGATGCAGCATTTCGATCGGCTCAACACGGTCGGCATATCGAAAGACGAAGCGATGGCCCTCGCCGGAGAGGGGGAGGAAACGCGCAATTTCAAACCATCGCTGCAGGGCATGACGGTAGGTCTGTCTTCGGGAACGTCCGGCAACCGCGGATTGTTTCTGGTGAGCGAGCGCGAGCAGGATGCCTGGACGGGTACGGTGCTGGCCAAGCTGCTGCCTGGCGGGCTGTGGCGGAAGGCGCGGATCGCGTTTTTTCTGCGGGCGAGCAGCAATTTATACGAATCGGTCCAGCGCGGTCGGCTTCAGTTTCAATATTTCGACCTGTTGGAGCCCGTTCATGAACTGATTGGGCGGTTGGAAGCGTATCGGGCCACGGTGTGGGTTGCGCCTCCATCCATGCTGCGCATGTTGGGCGAGGCCTATGCGAAAGGTACCTTGACCGTCAGACCTGACAAAATCATCTCGGTAGCCGAGGTGCTTGACCCGCTGGACCGCAGCGTGCTGGAGCAGACGTTCGGCCAGACGATCCATCAGGCGTATCAGTGCACCGAAGGTTTCCTGGGGGCGTCCTGCCGCATGGGCATGCTGCATCTCAATGAGGACGTCGTGCATATCGAAAAGGAATACATCGATCCGTCCACGCGGCGCTTCGTGCCGATCGTTACGGATTTTTCCCGCACTTCGCAGCCCATTGTGCGTTACAGGCTGAACGACATTCTGACCGAGGCGGAAGGGCGCTGCGCCTGCGGTTCGCCGTTTACCGCCATCGAGCGGATCGAAGGACGCTGCGATGATATGCTTTCTTTTTTGCATCGCGTGACCGGAGAGCCTGTGCCCGTATTTCCTGATTTTGTTGCTCGGGCGGTCATCGCCGCTTCTCCCGCCATTTTGCATTACCGGGTGGTGCAGCGCGTCGGTGGGGAACTGGAAGTCTCCATACGGCACGTCGGGGCAGAAACTACGGAACAGATCGAGACCAAGGTATCGGCAGAGCTTTGTGCATTGGCTGAACGTTTGGAATGCGACTTGCCCGACATCAGGCATGTTCCGTATACATTCGAACCTGGCGTCACCAAGCTGCGCAGGGTGGAGAGAGAGCGGGCATGACGATCCGCCAAGTGGAAGGAAATTCGTTGAAACGGGAAGGATGATCGGGGTGACGGAACGAAAGAGGGGGCAAGATGAACCTGTTGCGTTGATTACGGGCACGTCGAGCGGTTTCGGCATGCTTACTGCAGTGACGCTGGCCAAACAGGGATACCGGGTCGCAGCAACGATGCGTGATCTCGGGCGCAAGGAGGAACTGGCAAAACGCGCCGAAGAAGCGGGCGTCCTGGATCGGCTGCATTTTATGCGATTGGACGTCACGGATACCGAATCCATCCGGGAGGCGGTTGCTGAAGCGTTGCGGATTCGCGGGCGGATTGACGTGCTGGTGAACAATGCGGGTTTTGCCGTGGGCGGTTTCATTGAGGAGCTGACGATGGAGGATTGGAGAGGCCAGATGGAGACGAATTTGTTCGGTCTGATCGGGGTGACTCGCGAGGTGCTCCCGGGCATGCGGGTCCGCAAAGATGGACTGATCATCAACCTTTCCAGCGTCAGCGGATTGTCCGGTTTTCCGGGGTATGGGCCATATGCGGCTTCCAAATTTGCCGTGGAAGGTTTCACGGAGAGCCTGCGTCATGAGATGCGGCCCTGGGGCGTCAAAGTGGTGCTCGTAGAACCTGGTGCTTATCGTACGCCCATCTGGGGCAAAGGGCTGGGTAATATCAGAAACCGCGAGGATTCGCCATACAAGGAGCAGTTGGACGCGGTGCTGAATTATTCCCGCCGGGCTTCGCAGACCGCCCCAAACCCGCAGGATGTCGCGGATCAGATCGCCCGTATCGTGCGTATGCGTTCTCCGCGCCTCCGTTATGCGTTGGGCAAAGATTCGGGCATGCTTATTTTCGCAAAATCATTCTTGCCTTGGAAATGGCTGGAATGGATCATCGCCCGTGGATTGGAACAGTCGGCGAAACGAAAGTAATGGGATGGCCGTTCAGGTTACAGTTACGTTTCAATACATGTCGGAGGTGCGCGTTCACGAAAATGCTTTTGTGTTTTTTACGGGTTGGGCAGACGTGAAGAGACAGATCGATTATCCTTACGAGGTGAATGGAGTGGCGGAGCATGAATGAACGAGTGGACTCATCGAAAATCATTTTTCGCGGCATTCTGCCGGATGAGGCAGAAGCATATTGGCCGTTGCGGCTGGAAGCGCTGAAAAACCATCCCGAGTCGTTCGGCGCTTCCTATGAAATGTCTGTACCGATTCCGTTGGAAGAGGTTCGGGAACGCATTCATACCGATCCCGACGATTATATTTTGGGAGCCTACACGGAAGAAGGCCTGCTTGCAGGCATGATGGGCTTCAAAAGGGAGCAGGGAATCAAGTTGAAACACAAAGCATTCATTTGGGGAGTTTATGTGTCGCCGCCGTTTCGCGGCCAAGGCATAGCTTCGGGTTTGCTGAAAGAGGTATTGGAGCGCGGCAGAAGGCTGGACGGGCTGCAGCAGATCAACCTGAGCGTGGTTGACTCGAATGAATCCGCCAAACGATTGTATGAACAGCACGGGTTCGAGGTATACGGCATTGAAAAAAACGCGCTTTTCGTTCAGGGCCATGGATATGATGAAGCCCATATGACGTACTTCTACGTTAAAAGTTCTTAACGAGAAACAGGAGGGGGCAGTTGCATGTGCAGATATGCGATGAAAGGACCTTACAAGGAAGTATTTGCCTGTTTCGCGTGCCGCAAATCGTTCAAACAAACTTCCAAATATGATCTGGAACCCGGGGTTTATGAGACGTTGGAACCTGTTTGTCCCCAGTGCGGCATGCCGATGCACAGCATGGGTCAGGATTTCAGGGCGCCCAAACAAAAGGACGTGAAGCAATGGGCAAAGGTGATCACTTTGTATGAGCACGGCTTCACGTATCATAACTGTGGTTGTGGGGCGGGATACCGTCCTGCAGAACCCCGGGAGCTGCCGGCTTTTTTGGAAGAGCATGCATCCAGAAAACGAAGTGACGGCGAAAGACTCTTGCAGCGTTTGTTGAACGGATGACGTTCAGGGAAAGACCCGCGAATGGAGGACGGACATACGATGATCCGCATGTATGAACAAAAGGACCTGCAACATGTCATTGCAGCACATATTCGTATTTATCGCGAGGAGTATAATTATGATGAAGGGTTCGCCGCCTTTGTGAAGAATGCAGTTCAGCAGTTCGGGCACGCTGGAGATCATGAGCATGAAATGATGTGGGTCGTGGAATTGGATGGCCGGCATGCAGGATCAATCGGGCTGGTCAGAGCGGACGAGCATACGGCGCAGCTTCGCTGGTTCCTGCTCGAACCGGGGGCACGGGGACAAGGCTGGGGGCGCAAACTGCTGGAGCAGGCCATTCGTTTCGCAGAGGAGCGGAGTTATGGCCGAATCGTGTTATGGACCAACGAAGCGTTAACCGACGCTCGCCGGTTGTACAGTTCCTTCGGTTTTGAGATCGTAGAGCGACAGACGCAGCATTTGTCCGGCCAAAACGTAAATGAAGAGAAATGGGCTTTACGTTTGAACCGGAAACGGGAGGGAGCAATGTGACTAACCATCGGATGTGGAAGAAGGCGATCTTTGCGGCAGCGGGCGGAGGTTTGCTCCTGGCCATGTTGTGGGATGTCTCCGTTCAGGGTAAACGAAGGGATTGCCGTATTGCGAATCGAGCAGAGCTTCCAGCAAATCACCAGCTCCTCGGCCAGTATGGTGCATAGCAACCCTCACGCGTATATTGCCTCCAGCGCGGATGCTTATAACCAGTTGTTGGATTTGGATACGACCGGATTGCGGGTTCTGCTGCAGCGGTTGGAAACGAGTCCGGACAATGGCCTGCGGGAGTGGATCATGGCGAAAGCCGGCTCTAGCCTGCTGGGAGAAGCTAACCCGGTAGAAACATGGGAGAGTGGCAAAGACTGGCTCAGACAGTATAAAATGAAGGCAGAGTAAACATTCCTCACCTCCAGTCATCATGAACAGGAATCACGACATTCCTGAAAGTCGAAACCATACGTAATGAGGTGAAACCTTTGAATAGTAAAATTGCATTTTTTGATTCCGGCATCGGCGGCCTGACGGTGCTGCACGAGGCTCTGAAACGACTTCCGCAGGAACAGTTTCTGTATTATGCGGATACGCTTCATGTTCCTTATGGTACGAAGCCGGCCGACGCGGTGCGCGGACATATTTTTGATTGTGTGGAAGCCATTATGCAGGAGCAGGTCAAGGCGCTTGTCATTGCCTGCAATACGGCGACAAGCCTTGCGGTCAGAGATCTGCGGAGCAGACTGGACATACCGGTAATCGGCATGGAGCCGGCGGTCAAACCCGCTGTGGAAATGAATCGAAAGAACGGCAAACGTGTACTGGTGTTTGCTACTCCGCTAACCTTGAGCCAAAGCAAATACAATGCGCTGGTGTCCCGGGTGGACGATCACTACAGCGTGGACTCGGTTCCGCTGCCCGAACTTGTCGAGTGGTGCGAACAGCTCGATTTTGATCCCGACAAAATCGCCGGCTATTTCCGTCAAAAGCTGGAGGGTCTTGACATGAAGCAATACGGAACGGTGGTGCTTGGTTGTACTCACTATCCGTACTACACGAACATTCTCGAATCCGTTTTGCCGGACCATGTGCAAGTCATTGACGGAAGCCAGGGCACCGTCAAACGGCTGAAGCAGCTGTTGGGCGTTTCCGACCAGTCAGGCAAATGGGATGAAAGTCAAATTTCTTTCCTGAGCTCGTCGGGTCGGGAAGAGGATCGTGAAAAAATGAAACGTGCGCTCGCCTATTTGGAAAGCTGCTAAAGGCGCATCAGAGCTACAGAATGCAGGAGGGGTGGCCGTGCAGTCCATTTATCTCATTCGACATGCCCAGGCTTCGGGCCAGGAGCCGGATGCCGAGCTTACGGATCTTGGTTTGGTCCAGGCTGAACGTTTGGCGGAGCTGCTGGCCGACTCCGCGATCGAATATATCGTTTCCAGTCCATGGAAACGGGCGATTCATACCGCTGTCCCGCTTGCTCGGACGGTGATGCGGCATATACATACCGACGAACGTCTTCAAGAGCGGGTGTTGAGTACTCGGCATCTGGACAACTGGATGGACGTCCTTGCGCATACATATTTGGATGAGGATTGGGCAGAAGAAGGCGGGGAGTCATCCCGAATCGCAACGAGCAGGGGAATGGAAGTGCTGAAGGAGTTGTGGGGCAGATCCGAACAACGCGCAGCAGTGATCACCCATGGAAACCTGTTGTCCTTGTTGATCCGGACGTACGATCCGAGCTTTGGCTTTGAGCAATGGAAGATGCTTTCGAATCCGGATGTATTCGTGCTGGAGAGACAAGGGAATGGGGACGTTCCCATGCTCCGCCGATGCTGGAACGGCTAAAAGCAGCAAAAGAGTGCTCAAGCGATAAGGATATCGACTGGAACACTCTTTTTGTTCTATAAACAGACTCTTAAACGGAATTAAAGGACGGCAATCAACAGGATGACCCATCCCGCGAGGAAAGCAACGCCGCCAAGCGGCGTAATCGCGCCGAGTTTGCGAACGCCGGTGATGCTTAGCGCATACAGGCTGCCCGAAAACAGGATAATGCCCGCAAACAACAACCAACCGGCGACGGAAACAAGATGGCTTTGTTCCAACCGATCGGCTAGTAATCCGATCAGGATCAGGCCAAGACCGTGAACCAAATGATACAATACACCCGTCTCGTAAATTTTGATCATATCGACGGACAATCTGCGTTTAAGAGCATGTGCCCCGAAAGCTCCCAGGGCAACGGCCAAAAACATCATGATGCTTCCTAGCGCGATCAATGTTTGCATGCGACTCGTCTCCTTTAGAATCATTTCTCGATTTCAGCAAGTGCAATAATATCCTGTTGCTTACAGCTTGCGCAGGCGGATGCGCTGAATGGAATGGTCGGCTTCCTTTTTCAGGATCAGGCGAGCCCGCCCTTTGGTTGGCAAAATGTTCTCATGCAGGTTTTTGGCGTTGATGTCCTGCCAGATTTGGCTGGCGGTGCGCACGGTCTCCTCTTCGTCGATGTTGGCAAATCGGTTGTGGAAAAAGGACCCTTTGTCCTGAAAAGCCGTAGCGCGCAGCAGCTTGAACCGCTCGATGTACCAGTGCCGAATGTGTTCTTCTTCTGCATCGATATAGATGGAGAAATCGAAAAAATCGCTGACCAGCAAAGGCGTCTCCTTTTTCACCTGAAGTACGTTAATGCCTTCCAGAATAAGGATGTCCGGTTGGGAGATGACCTTTTCTTCACCCGGAATGACGTCATAGGCCAAATGGGAGTAAACAGGAGCTTTGATCTCAGGCTTGCCTGATTTCACGTCTCCCATGAATTGAATCAGCGCTTTGATATCATAGCTTTCAGGAAAGCCTTTGCGATTCATGATGCCTTTCTCTTCGAGCACGGCATTAGGGTAAAGGAACCCGTCGGTGGTGACCAGGTCAACCCGCGGTTTGCTTTTGCCTCTGGCCAGCAAGGTCTGAAGCAGGCGCGCGGTTGTGCTTTTGCCCACGGCAACGCTGCCTCCGATTCCGATAATATAAGGTACGGGTACCGCTTCCTTTTTCATGAAAGAGGCCGTCAATCGATTGAGCTCGCGCGAAACTCTGGCGTATAGGTCAATAAAGTGGGTAAGAGGTAGATAGATGTCTTCCACTTCCTGAATGGATACTTCCTCGTTAAGACTTTTCAGCTGCTTGAGTTCAGCCTCCGTCAATGTAAGCGTGGCCTGCTGCTCTTTCAGTCCGGCCCATTCCTTGCGGTCAAACTCGATGTACGGTGAATATGGATTCATGAGATCCCGCTTTCTATATGTAATATAGTCTGTGACACAGTCTTTAGTGTACCAAATTTCAGGGAACTGACAACATCTTGACATGTACCATTTTGTTGCAGGGTGACGAAAGTCGCTGGTTAGCAGCTTGTCCATGAAGGCAGTTCCCTTGATTCAACACGCAAAAATATATATACCATGCGGAAGGGTGACGGCAAATGATCGTATACGAGAGAGAGCATGATTTTGTTTTGACCACGCAGCATGAACATGGACTGGCAGCAGGTGAGCTCGCGGCACATTGGAAAACGGAACTGCTGCCGGAGGGAACCCAGCGGGATGAACTCCTTCTGGCGACTAAGGAGCATGATCGAGGGTGGATTGAGCTTGATGCCGCTCCTTTCTGGAACGATTACAGCCAGTCGCCGTATTCATTTCGGGATTTTCCGCTGCGCCCGCGATTTGTCTTTTATCGAAAGGGAGTCGAAGAAGTCTGCCAAAAGAGCCCGTATGCCGGCCTGCTCTGCAGCAAGATGTACACGGATCTGTTCCAGAAAACGTTGGGGGCCAGTCCGCAAGACGATGAAAACATCCGGAATTATCTTGAAACGGAGCGAGAGTACCAGCTTGCGTTGGAAATGCGGTTGGGCGGGGGAGAAGAGATGCAGCGGAGGGTCGAACGGGATGTGGGGATTATGCTGTTCTGCGACCAGCTAAGCCTGTTTCTGTGCATGGAAGAGCCGGGAACGCCCGCGGCGCGTTACGAATTTTTCTCGAAGGGGCTGACATGTTCGTTCGATGCTTGCGCAGGGCAAGTGATTCAGGCGGAATGGTTGTCCGGTGAAAAGGTGGGATTGTCTTATTTTCCGTTTGCGGAGGATTTTATCGTTACTTTGCCTTACAAATCCGTGCCGAAGGCGAGTATTCGCAAATTTGGCCTGCTGCAGGCGTATGGGCGTGCGGAGTGGAAGGAACGCAGGGTGCGGATTACGTCAATGACGTGACGGCCTGAGCTAAGTCGGCGGACTGCGAGCTGTCAGGTGCGGTCCGCTTTTGTAATTTTTGAATATATCATCGATCGTTTGAGGATCAAGGCGTCAGGTAGGAGGACTAGCATGAGAGTGGAAATTTATACGATGTGCATGGTATGGGATAAAGCAGCCGGAAGGGTACTGTTAATGAACCGGCCGGACCGGAAAGGTTTTCCGGGGTACATTGCGCCAGGGGGAAAGGTGGACTTTCCGGAGAGCATTGTGGACGGTGCCGTGCGGGAGGTCAGGGAAGAGACAGGGCTTCAGGTGAAGGAGATCACGTATAAAGGGTTGGACGAATTTTGCGATCCTCTGCAGGAACTTCGCTATATGGTATTTAATTATGTAGCGACATCGTTCGAAGGGGAACTTCTGCCGGACCCGCCTGAAGGCGAGCTGTTGTGGGTAGCGAAAGAACAGGCGCTTGAACTGCCGATGCAAAATTGGTTCGCCGAACGGTTTCCGCGATTTTTCGAAGAAGGCACGTTCGAGCGGAGTGTCATTTGGGAAAAGTCGACGCAGCGTACGTTAAAGGAAACGTTTATGACATTTAACGACGCCGTCATGAAATAAAGGATGCTTGGTTTGCTATAGACCCATATTATCCTTTCTGTATATTCATATCCATATATTGTGATATAATGAAGATTGGCTTTGCTGAAAGAAGGAGGAAATCTATGGGGATTACATATCAATCCGATGTAGAGGGAATCAAGCATGATCAAGTTGCGGAAGGCTATTTTATGAACGAAAAGGAATGCGCAAGGCTTCGGGCATGATGATCCGACATTATGCCAATCAAGCAGGGAAAGGCGAGGCATGAAATTTGTTTTGCATTTCAAACAGATCGTTAAGTACATACGTTATTAAGAATGAATGCTGGATTTCGCAAGCAAGGCGAAAAGAATATTGAATGGGGAAAAGGTGGAGAGTCGAAATGAGGCTGTCGTTCCGGATCTTGAATTGGGAAGAAGAAAAACCGTACGATCTATTATTGATGGCGGACCCTTCCAAAGCGATAGTTGACGAGTATCTGAATCGAGGCGTTTGTTTTATCGCGGAATATGAAGGAGAGATGGTGGGGGAATTCGTGCTGCTCAAAACCCGTCCGGAGACGGTGGAGATCGTCAACATTGCCGTTCAGGAGGAATTGCAAGGACAGGGTGTCGGCCGGCACATGATCAAGGAAGCGATTAAGGCCGCACGCAAAATGGGCGGGAAAACCGTTGAGATTGGTACGGGGAATTCAAGTCTGCATCAATTGAAGCTCTATCAACGCTGCGGCTTCCGCATTGTGGGGGTCGATCGCGATTTCTTTATAAGGCATTATGATGAAGAGATTATTGAGGACGGCATTCGCTGCGTGGACATGATTCGTTTATCAATGGATCTGGAGCAGGTTGGAGAGGAGCATGAGGTATAGAAATTTATAGCTTGAATGTAGAGGACGGTCGTATCATTACGGCATTTGGAAGCGAGGGAGCTCAAATAACCCCGGTATTGAGAAGCATGGCGGATTGTCATGTAGCCTGCCTGAGACTTGCTGCCGGAGGTCATCTTGGTTTGCATCCTGCAGTATCAGAGCAGGTGTTTCTGGTGCTGGAAGGTGAGGGATGGGTAGAAGGCGCCGATGGACAACATGAAAAGATCCGTGCAGGCGAGGCTGCTTATTGGAGAAACGGAGAGAACCATCAATCCGGTTCCGATCAGGGCCTTACCGCGTTGTTGATTGAAGGAGAGAACTTGGCCATGCGCCTGGCTCTGCGGAAGCAATAAAAGGGGACGAGCGTAAAGTTAGTGTATGGCGCAAACCTGAACAGGAACGAGTAAAGGAGCCGATCCATGAATCGACATACACACTTGGGTGTTTATGGTTTGATCGAATGCGAAGGGAAATTTTTGCTGATTCGCAAAGCGCGAGGCGCTTATCAAGGGAAATGGGATTTGCCGGGCGGCAGGCCCGAATTCGGCGAATCTCCGGAATCTGCCTTGCATCGCGAGATTGAAGAGGAAACAGGGCTCACGGATGTTGAAGTCGCTATCTACGGTGCTCAATCCAACGTCGTTCACTGGATGTATCAGGGGCAACCCGAAGAACTGTATCATATAGGCATTCTGTATGATGTGAGATTGAAGTTTGCGACAGATGCGACGAAGATCAGAAAAGAACCGGACGGACACGATTCGCTCGGTGCCGGCTGGTTTACGCGGGATCAAGTTCACGAGGTAGCTTTAACCCCTTTTGCGGAGCACATGCTACGTAATCATGTTCAGGCGAGTTCTCGAAACGAATGAAACTGGAGAGAAGTATCGTTTACGTAGGCACGGTTTCTGAAGCCTTCTTTCTATTTTGCTTCTGTTAAATATTGCAAGAATGCTAATGTATGCGCTATAATAGGGTCATACGTGGCAGTCGGTTTGGGTGAGACGAACAGAACTGCCGCATAGGGAAACAGTGCATGGGGCTGGAAACTGGCCAATATCGGGGTATAGCGCAGCCTGGTAGCGCGCACCCTTGGGGTGGGTGAGGTCGTGGGTTCAAATCCCGCTACTCCGATTGTCATTTTCTTTGGCCTATTGTAAGGGAGTTCACTTTGGAAAATCGATGAGCAATTGATCTATAACGCGCGATACATTAAATGGAGAGCATACAATACTTCTCATGTTGGATCATTCCGATGTGAGAAGTATTTTTGTTGTCCCTACACATGCGGGTGAGGCCCGAGGCTGACCTATAAAACTTTATATAACAATTAGTTATATGTTATTATACTATTTAGGCATAAATTACGAGGCAAACTTTGGTTTTAAGCATACGATGGAACATCAAAAAGCTTCTTGACAGCAAACTTGAAGAATCAGGATTTCACCAAAACGTGGATAAACGGCCCGTGCCCGGCTTATTTTACATAATTGCGGCACGGACGGGTGAAGGGTTCCATGACAGGTCGAAATCCTTCACGATGCTAAAATCCGATGATGGGCAATGAATTGCATGTAAACCTATTTTTTTGCGAGCTGCTGTTTGTTCAAGGACATAATGGTCCAAAATTATATCAGGAGTCCTTTTTTTAAAGTGTTTTATGCCGTAATGCTCCGATTCATCTAATTTATGCATCAATCGGACTAAAAATAGGAAATGCTCCTGAGCGAGAAAGTTTATAGAATGGTATTAGAAACATGAACTTCATCACAGCATGATCGAAGAAAGTGTGGCCCTCGAACGGATCAGGACAATACTCGATATCTGTGCGATGGCATACCGAAAAAACTTGTTTTGAGCATTTTTGAAAACGCAGACAAACGTTGACGGAAGCGTCGGAACAACGTAATTGCCACAGTCAGCACGATGATTGGACTTCATGAAAAATTTCGCTTAAAATGTTGATCGAACGCGAATTTAGGCGGTCAATGATTTCCGTCAAAACAACGACTAAATCAAGACGGAGGGAACGTCGATGACGATCGAGGAAGGCAACAAGAAACCCTGGGAGAGTTACTATGGACCTAACCTGGGATACGTACAGGAGCAATACGAATTATTTTCTCAAGATCCAGGATCGGTAACCCCGGCCTATCAGGAATTGTTTGAACAATGGGGTGCTCCGCCGATGCCCGGCAGAGATGCACATATAGCCACGCAATCTGGTTCTGCCCAAAACGCGACCGGAAGCGTGGATATCCAATTATTACAGAAAGCGGTTACAGCGGGTAAGCTGGTATGGAATATCCGGACTTACGGTCACCTTGCTGCGGACATCGATCCGCTTGGCATCAGTGAGTCGGCGGATACATCGCTGTTGGAACCAGAGCATTTCGAATTGAACGAAGAGGACCTCAAGGCGTTGCCGGCTTCCCTGATCTGGGAAGGCGCTGACGGCCAGACGTTAAACGGATGGGATGCCATTCAACGTTTGCGCCAGATTTACACGGGGCCGATTGCTTATGAATTCAGCCATGTCCATGACGTCCGTGAACGCGAATGGTTGAACCGGCGGGCGGAATCCCGGACGTCTCCGGCTCCGCTTACCCATGAGGAACGCAAGGCATTGCTGAAACGTCTCGTGGAAGCCGAGCAGTTCGAGGATTTCCTTCATAAAACATTTGTGGGTCAGAAGCGTTTCTCCATCGAAGGTAACGACGTGCTCGTACCGATGCTGGATGAAGCTGTGCGAATCATGGCGCATTCGGGCTCAAGCCACATCCTGATGGGGATGGCTCACCGCGGTCGTCTGAACGTCCTTGCCCATGTGCTGGGGAAACCTTATAGCAAAATTTTCGCTGAATTTCATCATTCCCCGAACAAGGATCTCGTTCCGTCGGAAGGTTCGACCGGCATCAATTACGGCTGGACGGGGGATGTCAAATATCACTTAGGGGCCAATCGCTACGTCAAAGAAGGCGAAACGGTGCAGGCTCGCTTGACGCTTGCCAACAATCCGAGCCACTTGGAATACGTCAATCCGGTAGTGCAAGGGTTTGCCCGTGCCGCACAGGACGATCGCAGAGACCCAGGCTATCCGAAACAGGACGTAAGCAAAGCGGCAACCATTCTGATGCACGGCGACGCAGCATTCCCGGGTGAGGGAATCGTGGCGGAAACGCTCAATTTCAAAGCATTGCCAGGGTATCAAAATGGCGGGACCATTCACATTATCGTTAACAACCGCCTCGGGTTTACGACCGATAGTTCCGATTCGCGGTCCACATATTACGCCAGTGACCTTGCGAAAGGGTATGAAATCCCGATCGTGCACGTCAATGCCGACAACCCGGAAGCGTGTATCGCGGCCATTCGCATGGCGGCTGAGTATCGCAATCGTTTCAAAAAGGATTTCCTGATCGACCTGATCGGGTACCGCCGTTACGGCCATAACGAAACGGACGATCCGGAAACGACGCAGCCGACCGTATACGAAAAAGTGAAAAACCATCCAACCGTCAGCCATCTGTATCAGGATCAGCTGAAAAAGGATGCCATTGTCGACGATGCCCTGATCGGGAGCATTCGCGAGGATGTAGGCAATCGTTTGAAAGAAGCTTATGAGCAGATGAAAAACAATGAAGTACGTGAGAAAGGGCAGCTGCAAGCTGCGCAGCCGGAAGCCGTATCTCTCATGCCAACGGCTGTTCCGCTGGACCGATTGCGCGGCATCAACGCCGATTTGCTCAAATGGCCGGAAAACTTCAACGTGTATCCGAAGCTGCAGCGTATTTTGCAGCGTCGCAAAACGGCGCTGAACGAAGGGGAAAAGGTCGATTGGAGCCTTGCGGAAACGCTGGCCTTCGCGACCATTATCGCCGACGGCAAACCGATTCGGATCAGCGGGCAGGACGCGGAGCGCGCCACGTTCGCTCACCGGAATCTTGTGCTTCACGATGCGGTCAACGGGTCGAAATATTGCCCGCTTCACCATCTGCCGCAGGCGAAAGCTTCGTTTGCCATCTACAACAGCCCGCTTTCCGAAGAATCGGTGTTAGGCTTCGAATACGGCTATAACGTGTACTCCCCCGAGACGCTAGTGATCTGGGAAGCGCAATTCGGCGATTTTGCCAACTGTGCGCAAGTTATTTTCGACCAGTTCGTATCTGCAGGCCGCGCCAAATGGTCGCAAAAATCAAGCCTGGTCATGCTGCTTCCGCACGGCAATGAAGGTCAAGGTCCGGAACATACCAGTGCCCGGTTGGAGCGTTTCCTGCAGCTCGCGGCCGAGGATAACATGATGATCGTAAACCTGAGCAGATCGTCGCAATATTTCCATTTGCTGCGCCGCCAGGCTTCGCTGACCGACACCGAAGACGCCAAACCGCTTGTCATGATGTCGCCGAAAAGCCTGATCCGCAATCCGCGTGTGGCTGCTCCGGCATCGGAATTCAGCGAAGGCCGCTTCGAACCGATTCTGGAACAAGCAGGCCTGGGGACGAAAGCGGATCGCGTTGAACGCATCGTACTGTGCAGCGGCAAAATCGCCATCGATCTGGAAGATGCGATCGAAAAAGACAAGAACGATTGGTCATGGCTCCACATTATCCGTGTTGAGCAGCTCTACCCGTTCCCTGCCGAAGAAATCAAGCGTGTGCTGGCCCGTTTCAGCAATGCGAAGGAACTGGTGTGGGTGCAGGAAGAAAATAAAAACATGGGCGCATGGACGTACATGGAACCTCGCCTCCGCGAGATTGCTCCGGAAGGGACAACAGTGCGCTATGAAGGCCGTCCTGAGCATGCAAGCCCATCCAGCGGGTATCAGCGCGTACACAGCCTGGAACAGCAGCAGATCATTACGGCAACCTTGAAGCAAATGACAAAGAACAATATTCCACTGGGGAGGTAACAGCTGTGAGTGAAATTAAAGTTCCCGCCATGGGCGAATCGATTACGGAAGGAACCGTATCCAGATGGCTTGTCAAAGAAGGAGATGCCGTCAATCAGGGAGATGTTCTTCTGGAGCTTGAGACGGATAAGGTAAACATCGAGATCAGTGCGGAAGAGAGCGGGGTTTTGGAAAAAATCCTTCGGCAGGAGGGAGATACCGTCGAGATCGGCGAAGCGATCGGTATCATCGCTGTTGGAGCGGGAGCCGCAAGTGCTCCTGCCTCCCCAGCTGCTTCCGACCCTGCGCCTGAACCGAAGAAGCAAGCTCCGGCTCCACAGGCTGTTGCTCCCGCATCGGCGGCTCCGGAAGTTTCCGAAGCGGGCGTGAAGGCAGCTTCTCCTGCTGCGCGAAAGCTTGCCCGCGAGCGCGGCATTGAGCTGGATCAAGTGCAAAGCAAAGACCCGATCGGACGTGTTTACCAAGAGGACGTCAAAAATCACGGCAGTCAACCGGCTGCTCCGGCTACTCCGGCCGCACAGGTACCCAGCAAGCCGTCTGCGCCGAGTGCGCCCGCTCCTAGCGCAGCTACATATGCGAAACCCGTTGAGCGCCAGCGCATGACGCGCCGCCGGGCAACGATTGCAAAACGTCTGGTGGAAGCACAGCAAACGGCAGCGATGCTGACCACGTTTAACGAGGTCGACATGACGGCGATCATGGACGTGCGCAAACGCCGCAAAGACAAGTTCAAGGAGAAGCATGACATCGGCCTTGGCTTCATGTCCTTCTTTACCAAAGCGGTCGTTGGGGCGCTGAAAAAATTCCCGATGATCAACGCTGAAATCGATGGCGAAGACATCATTCTCAAAAAATACTATGACATCGGCATTGCCGTTTCGGCGAAGGAAGGTTTGGTTGTGCCTGTCGTCCGTGATGCGGATCGCTTGAGCTTTGCCGAGATCGAACGCAGCATTGCAGATCTGGCATCCAAAGCACGTACGAACACGCTGGCCTTGTCTGACCTCCAGGGAGGAACGTTCACCATCACTAATGGCGGTACGTTTGGCTCGCTGTTGTCCACGCCGATTCTGAATACACCTCAAGTAGGTATTCTCGGCATGCATAACATCCAGCTTCGTCCGGTGGCGATCGATGCCGAGCGCATGGAAAACCGTCCAATGATGTATATTGCGTTGTCTTATGACCATCGCATCATTGATGGTGCGGATGCCGTACGCTTCCTGGTGACGATCAAAGAACTGCTGGAAGATCCGGAATCGCTGCTGATTGAAGGATAATTCAAGCGTACAAGCAGGTAAGCGATGATGCTTTCCTAAGCACTTATTGACATTTCAAAAGAATGAACGAAGAAGCCCCTGATCGGGGACACAGCCTGTGCTGTGTCCGATCAGGGGCTTCTGTCTTTGATAGAGTTAACGTGTCCCTCACAAGGAGTCGGCCGGAAAATTGTCGGCGATGGCGTTTGTTTCTGTGCCTGTGTCTGCAGCAGCGCCGCTGAGCAGCGGTAAATGCCGTTCCAGCCACTCCAGGATGTCCTGGGTCACCTCCGCTCGGTTCGTTTCGTGCAGCATTTCATGGCGTCCACCCGGGTACAGGCGAACCTCGATATCTTGCAGCTGCAGCTTGCGATATTGGGCAACGAGGTTCTGAACGCCTTTGCCATGCAAGCCAACCGGGTCCTGTTCGCCGGAAAACAGGAAAACGGGTTTATCTTTGGGGATGCCCGCCATGTTATGGGGAAGATGGATTTCCAGCAGCAGCCGGAAAAAATCCCGGAAAAATCCTGCGGTGCAGATGCTGCCGCACATGGGGTCATCAATAAATTTTTTGACTTCGGCCTGATCCCTGGAGAGCCAGTCAAAAGGCGTTGCCGCGGGGCGGAACGCGCGATTAAAGCCGCCAAATACGATGGCGTTAAGCAGCAAGCTATGATGTGCGGCCCCTTGGAGGCTGCATTGCAGCCAGGCCAGTTTTTCACCCAATTGCAGCAGGCTGCGTTTACCGTTGGTACCTGACAAAATAAAGGCCGAATAACGTTCATGACCCGCATACATGAGATGCTGAACCAAAAAAGACCCCATGCTATGTCCCATCAAAATGATGGGTACCCCCCGATGCTCCTGGGCGGCAACTTCCCCCAGGTTCATCATGTCGCTTGCCATCCAGCGAAATGCATCTGAGCCTGCATCGCCCAGCATATCCGGGCTTCCAGCCGTTTTTCCATGCCCGCGGTGGTCATTGGCATATACGGCGTATCCGCTTTGCGTGAGCGATTGGGCAAACTCTGCATATCTGGCCGCGGTTTCAGCCATGCCGTGTCCAATCTGGAGCACGCCTTTAACGGAAGTATCCGAAGAGGGCAGCCAACGATACACGTGGATTCGGCTCCCGTCATTGGCGATGAGGTCAAAGGTCGATTCCTGCATGAGCATAGCTCCCTTCTTCATGATACAAACCTCGTTCCTATTCCCGTCCGATGCCAATTAAGGAAGGTATGAACGGAGCACAGTGGCGTTCCCATCCATCGTATAAGCGCCGAGATTGGCCGGAAGCAGGTAACATTGCCCTGCCTTCAGTTCGACGCGCTCCGCGTCGCTGTTGCCCCATCTCAGCAAACCGCTGCCGTCGCAAACGACGAGAATGGTGAAGCTTTCCGCATCCGTGGTGAGCTCCCATTGATTGCGCACGACGCCTTTTTCGACGACGAAATAAGGGCATTCCGCAAGTTTCAGCCATTCTCCCGGAACGGCGTTGCCTGTTTTCATCGTTGTGGCACCTGCGCCTTCGTAAGCTGTTACGTTAAGGGAATCCTCAATGTGCAGTTCGCGCGGCTTTCCGTCAAGACCAGGGCGGTTGTAGTCGTAGAGACGATAAGTGGTATCCGAATTTTGCTGGATTTCGGCGACGACCACGCCAGCGCAAAGGGCGTGAACCGTTCCCGCAGGGATGAAGAACGTGTCGCCTGCTTCAACGGGAACTTGGCGCAGCGTATCCATCACCGTTCCGTTTTCCAGCGCGGATTTCAACGTTTCCCGATCCACGCCGTCGTTCAGGCCATAAATGATGTGCGCGCCCGGTTTGGCATCGAGTACGTACCACATTTCTGTTTTGCCGAGCTCTCCTGGAGGAAGTTCTGCGTAGTCGTCGGTCGGATGGACTTGAACGGATAAATCGTCATTGCAGTCCAGCAGTTTGATTAGAAGCGGGAAGCGTCCGCCTTTTTTGGAAACGCCTTTGGTTCCGAGCCATTCCGTGCCGAGCAGTTCGCGCACTTCATCCAAGCCTTTTCCCGCCAACTCGCCGTTGATCACTTTCGTTGTTCCGTTCGGATGGTCCGCAATCATCCAGCCTTCGCCGATATGTCCTTCGGGCGGGGTCAGGCCGAATTGCTCCAGCGCACGCCCTCCCCAGACGCGCTCTTTAAATTCAGGTTGAAATTGCAAAGGATATGGTTTAGTCATCGTATAGTTCTCTCCTCTATTATATAAAATGGCGAATCACTTTAATCAGCACATGTTGCTGAACAACATGTATACGGTTGCATGATGATATGTATAGCAGGCCATTGCGCCAACGGCGTCAAACCGGGCCTCAGAGCCGGGATGGCTTCTGTTGGCAGACAGCGGCATGCAGTATAAAACGACAGGATGACAGTGGGCAAGGGCTAAATGCTGCACATAGCCCTTTAGACCGTGACCGTGCAAATTACTTTTTTTCGATGCCGATCAAAAAAGGTGAGGTTTCCCGCTGCAATTGACGGTAAACGACCGTCTGGGCTTGCTCCACCGGCAAGGCAGACGCCCACTGCCAAACGGCATCGGCTTCCTGGGCCCCTCCGTCATGGCCCGGATAGAGCACGGTGGTTATGATGCCACGGGGCCGCAGGAGCTGCAGGGCGGCTTCCAGAGCACCAATGGTACTATCCGTCTGGGTAATGATAGACGAATCTGCCCCTTCCGATGGCAGATAGCCAAGGTTGAACATCACCGCGCCGACCGACCCATGCCAATCTTCGGGAACGGCCTCGGCCATGCGTTCATGGCCAAGCTGCAGCAGGGAGATGGAACCCAGCTTGGCTGCATCCTCTTGTTTGCGAATGCGCGCTTGAGCGAGCGCGAGGGCTTCGTTTTGAATATCGAAACCGATCACCTGTCCGCGCGGGCCTACCCTTTGCGCAAGAAACAATGTATCCGCTCCAGTGCCAACGGTCGCGTCAATGGCGAGATCCCCGGGCTGCAAACGAGCGGAAATCCATTGATGGGCACAACTGAGCACCGATAAAAATCCCATATCAGCATCTCCTCCAATACTTGCCCTGCCAGGAATCCCGTTCACGAAGCTCCCGGTCAATGGAATTGAGCACTTCCCATTTCTTGAGCGACCACATCGGTCCGATCAGCAGATTGCGTGGCGCGTCGCCGGTCAGGCGGTGCACGATCATTTCCGGAGGCAGCATTTCCAACGTATCCACGATCAACTTGATATACTCGTCCTGCTCCAGGAAACGCAGCAGCCCGGCTTCATACTGTTTGACCATCGGCGTTTTGCGCATGAGGTGAAGCAGATGGATTTTGATGCCCTGCACATCCATATTGGCTACCGCGCGCCCGGTATCGAGCATCATTTCATGCGTTTCCTGCGGCAATCCGTAGATGATGTGCGTACATACGCGGATGTTGTGCCTGCGCAGTTTGACGACGGCTTCCTCGTAACATCGGGTATCATGTGCCCGGTTGATCAGGGTGGAGGTGGACTCGTGGATTGTTTGCAATCCCATTTCGACCCATAGATAGGTTCGCTCGTTCAATTCAGCCAAATATTCAACCACGTCATCGGGCAGACAGTCGGGACGCGTCGCAATCGAGAGGCCGACCACGCCGGGCTGCCGCAGGATGACTTCGAAGTATTCACGGAGGACTTCGACAGGGGCATACGTATTCGTATAAGCCTGAAAGTAACCGATATATTGGGCGTTCGGCCACTTTAGATGCTGCTTGTCCCGAATAGTATTAAACTGCGTTACCAGATCGTCGCGTCTGCTGCCGGCGAAATCCCCTGATCCGCGGGCACTGCAGAAAGTGCAGCCGCCTTTGGCAATGGAGCCGTCGCGATTGGGACAAGTAAAGCCGGCGTCCAGCATGACTTTGAACACTTTGTTGTTGAATTCGTTTTTCATTTCATGGTTCCAGGTATGAAACCGTTTATCCCCCCATAGGAGGGGAGTATCGATTGCAGGTGCGTTCATATTGTTTCGGGTGCTCCTTTAACGGCCATCCTCCATACGCGAAAAAAGGAAAGGCTCTTATCTGTTCACGATCAGGAACGGATTTCGGAAATCCGCATCTGTATGGACTGCTATTATTGTATCAAAAAATGGGGGCAGTGTGCATCCGTCGTCCGGACGCGATATCGAGGCCTTCATCCAAGCTGTAATGCTCCATTTTAAATCGCTTTCAACTCTCAAAAATAGGCCGGAAATTCAACGATTTCACTTGAAATAGTTCACATGATGTGTTATATTTAAACCAACGTCAGACACATCCAAAGGGTACTTATTCATCACGGCAATTGAATGAATTTTGACGTCATGGACCATATTATACCGTGAGGTGATATGAATGAATTCCCAAGTCAAAAATAATAATGATGTTCATCGCGTTTCCGTTGAGTTGACGGCAGAAGAGGCGCTGGCCCTGACAGGTGTTCGTTTTAATGGCAATCCGAAAGTGAAAGCGGCTGCAAGGCAAAAAGTTCGCGATGCTTTCGAAAAGACATTTGATTTTTCACACCAAGATAAGGTAGACTATGAACTGTTAAAGTAGTTGGACCCCAATTCCAAATATATCGGAAAAGGAATCTTTGTTATTTGCCTCATCGGCAATTCAAAGATTCCTTTTTCTTTGCCCTTTACAATTCGCCGCTTCTTCGGCACAATGATTCTGAGACAAGTATCAGCAAACGGAGGAATAAGATGCGTTTACGTGGAAGAAAAGGGATCCGGGAAAGCCTGGAGCAGCAGGAAGACCTCGTGATTTTGGATCCCAAACAATACAAGGGACAATGGTCCAAACTGTTTGGCAATGATCGTCCGATCTTTGTGGAATTCGGCATGGGCAAAGGCCAGTTCATTAGCCAGATGAGCCATAAACACCAACAGTACAATTTTATCGGTTTTGATATGTTCGATGAACTGGTGCGAAGAGCCAGTGAGAAGGCGAGAAAGGCATGGAATGAGGACGCGGTCGACACGCCGCCGAACCTCAAGCTGGCTTTGGCTAACATCGAGAGCATCGAAGAAATATTCGAACCTGGCGAGCTCGAACGCATTTATTTGAATTTCAGCGATCCGTGGCCGAAGGCAAAACATGCACGCCGCCGTTTGACGCATCCCCGTTTTTTGAAGAAATACGTCGAATTGCTGAATGCCAAAGGACAAATCCATTTCAAGACCGATTCGGAGACGTTGTTTGAATTTTCCCTTAACGCATTTGCGGACTTTGGCTTGCAAATGACGAATCTATCGCTCAACTTGCATCGGGATGGATTGAACGAAGAGCATGTCATGACCGAGTACGAGCAGAAATTCATGGGCAAAGGCATGAACATCCACCGCGTTGAAGTGATCGTTGGGGAAGAGGCTTTGCGTGAATATCAGCAAATCCGTCTGGACAAATACAAAGTACGTGAAGCGAAAGACAACAAGGAAACGAGTGAAAAGTAGAAAAACGGCACCGGGTTGGCTGCAACCTGTGTGCCGTTCTTTTTGCGCTGGCAGGTCGCGAACGGAGCATTCTGATTCGAAATTTTGCTTTTTGCGCCTGCATTGAACTTTGGTCATCGGGGTTTCGTTGGTGGAGTCGGTTCCGTCCTAGGTTTAGGCAAAGCTGGTGCGCACACAAAGGCGCCTTCAAGCATGAAGGCGCCTTTGTGTAGAATGATTGAAATTGCACGATAAAACCGCGATCATTACGGGGCAGGGTTCGCGTTCTGGTCAGGCTGCGTGCGAAAGTCAAGCAGATCGAGAATGCTCTGAGCGCTTTGCAGCGGGTGGTACTTCGCGATCTGCGCCAAATGACGCTTCCGCCTGCGAACGATATCCGGGTATTTGTGGAGCAGTCTGTTCATCCATTTGACGATCACGTCGAAGGAAGAGATAGACTCCCCGAGTCCTCTGGAAGTAAAATACTGCACATTCTCTTCTTCCTGGCCCGGAATGGGATTGTGGAACAGCATGGGAATGCCTTTGGCAAGCCCTTCCGAGCATGTCATGCCGCCGGGTTTCGTGATGAGCAGGTCCGAAACTTCCATTAATTTGTCGATTTCTTTGGTATAGCCCATGATATGAATGTTTTCTTTCTGATAAGTAGGGTTCTGCTCCATGTCCGTTCTTGCTTTGTCATTGCGGCCCAAGCAGAAAATAATCTGAATATCCTCGTGCCAGCGCGTCAAAAACTGGTTGATGACTTCATCGCTGAGCATGCCCCAGCCGCCACCCATAACAAGTACGGTAGGCATGTCTTTTAAGCCGAACTTGCTGCGGATTTCATCTTTGCCTGGATGCTCCCAAAAACTCGGGTGCACGGGAATGCCTGTAACCCGAATGCGGTCTGAGGACACTCCGCGCAGCAGCAGTTTGGATCGTACCTCTTCGGTAGAGACGAGATACAGGTCGACTTCGGGGCTGATCCACGTTCCGTGCGCATCGTAATCGGTAATGACCGTGCACAGCGGCACCATGATGCCCAAACGTTTCAAGCGGGAGATGACCGCGCTTGGTATCGGGTGGGTGCATACGATGACATTGGGCCGAAGCTGGCGCACGATGCTGCGCGTATGCGTATAGAACAACTTGTGCAGGGCGAGCGTCGTGAACCGGTTCAGCGATTTTTTATACTGGTGTTTGTATACGTAACCCACCAGCTTCGGCTGTTTGGTTACCGTTTTTTTGTAAGCTGTAATGATCAGCGGCGCAACCCTGGGATTCAAAAAGCTTCCCAGTTCAAGCACCTTCGTCTGCACGCCAGGCGATAGCTTGCGCAAACTGCTGGAAAGTGCATAAGCTGCCTGGGTATGACCTGCACCAAAGCCTTCGGATAATAGGAGTATTCGTTTCTTTTCCACGCTTGCTTCACCTGTTCCTGCTAGGTTTTCCTTAGTCTAACATATCTGCTTTATGCCCATAATGCAACTGTTGCCAGTGCGACTAAAGTACCGATTGTTGCCCCTGCTAGTACGTCTGAGGGATAGTGCAGCCCGAGATAAATGCGAGAAAATCCGACAATAAGTGCAACCGGCAATAAAGCGCATAACAGAATGAAGTCCATGGCCATAAAAGGGACGGTCACCGAAAAGATGGCTGTAGTATGCCCGGATGGAAAAGAATGATCCGTAAGCGGGTTGCGGAACGTGATCGCATCCGGCAGTGCGAGATACGGCCTGATGCGAGGGTACAGCTTTTTGGCGATGGCAACAGGAATGTGGCTGACTGCCAAAGCGATGCAGGCCTGCAGCCCGGTTGTGCTCCACGGTGCCGGAGCCAGCAGCCATATCAACAAGGATACGGTGATCGAAGCGGTCGCTCCGCCGAGATGAGTGAAATAGTATAGCCAAAAATTCATAAAGCGATTATGAAGTCGACCATTAATCCACATGAAAACATTGCGATCATACTCTTGAAACTTAACGAATAAACGGCTCATTTTGGCCTCCTGCCAGTCAGGCCGCCCAGACGGCGGCGGTATTTCTGTCATTGTGCTTCCGGATCGCCCTGATTGTTATATAACCGTTTTTCGTGAAGTCGGGGTTATTCAGGTACATGTTTATCATATTTTTAAATGATGTCCTTTTCAAGAAGAAGACATGTAAAGAACGTAAAATGAATGTTAAACTATGGTTGCCCAACCAGTTTGCTTTTTGACTTGGACGAGCCAAAACGGCTACAATGATTCAATGTGGCGGAATGGGGTAAAGAAAATGTGAGTTTCTTTAGAACTTTTTGCCGGCCGTAAACGTTATTTTAGTGAAGTCTCTTTCCGACCAACGGCAGGAGGGTGAACACAAACAGGGACTTTAGAAATAAAAATAAAGGAAACGGCTGAAAATAGGATATAACGGGCATGAATCCAAGGGTGTGGTGCAACGGATTGCCAATTCAGCGTTTTAAGATCACATTTCTGCTTCAATACGTGGAATCGAGGTTTTGACAAATGGCTGAAAAGCATCCAAAATCGATAAAGCAGCAAACTGCTGGCAACCATGCCTGAGACATCTGCGTAGTAATCAAAGCAACGGGTCATATTCTGCATCAAACAAAAACAAACAACATGCAGAAACAAAAAAGACAAAAACGAAAAGCAAAAAAGGGTCTGAAAAAAAAGGGGGTAACAGAGAACGATGTTGGACGCTATATTCGTCACGCTGCAGGTCATTCTCGCGCTGCTGGCTGTGTACCAATTCACGTTTTCACTGTTCGGTCTGTATAAGAAAAAGAAAAAGAAGCATTACCCTGCGACAAAGTCCTTCGCGGTGCTGGTAGCGGCCCATAACGAAGAGCAGGTTATCGGGGCATTGATGGAAAATCTCAAGCAGCTGGATTACCCGAAGGATCTGTACGACGTATTCGTCATTTGCGACAACTGTACGGACAGCACGGCGCAAATCGTGCGCGAGCACGGATGGAATGCCTGTGTGCGCACCAACCCGGATCTGCGAGGCAAAGGATATGCCATCGAGTGGATGCTTAAATATTTATGGGGCCTGCCGCGCCAGTATGATGCGGTTGTCATGTTTGATGCGGACAATCTGGTTGACCGCAACTTCCTGCTCGAAATGAACAATGATTTGTGCAACGGAGCTCGCGTTATCCAAGGTTATATCGACACGAAAAACCCGGAAGATTCCTGGATCACTGCGGCTTACGGCGTATCGTACTGGTACATCAACCGTCTGTGGCAGCTGTCCCGCCACAACCTGAATATGGCGAACTTCCTTGGCGGTACGGGAATGTGCTTTGAGACCAATCTGCTGAAGGAAATCGGATGGGGCGCCACAAGCTTGGTGGAGGACCTGGAGTTTACCATGCGAAGCGTGCAACGCAACGTATATCCGGTATTCAATTACGATGCCAAAGTGTTCGACGAAAAGCCATTGACGTTCAAGGCTTCGGCCAGACAGCGCCTGCGCTGGATGCAGGGTCACTTTACCGTCGCGCGCAGATATTTCTTCCCTCTGTTGTGGAAAAGCATCAAGGAACGCAGTCTGGTCAAATTCGACCTTGCCATTTACGGTGCGAACGTTTATGTTGTCTTGCTGACGTTTTTGCTGACTGCGATAATGTGGGTCGATACAGCCGTCTTCAACGGTCCGAACATCGCCAATATTTATGGATACTTCCCGCTTTGGGTCGGATTTCTGGCAATCGGTTTGAACATTTTGACGTTCCTGTTGTCGATGGCTCTCGAGAAAGTTAAATTTGCCAAAGTGTACATGTACCTGATCGTATTCCCGATCTATCTGCTCTCCTGGTATCCCATCACGTTCTATGCGTTCTTCACGCAGAACAACAAGCAGTGGAGCCATACGCAGCATACGCGGGTTGTACGTCTGGATGAGGTGCAGAGCAAACAAGGATAACGTTGAACGAGGCATGCGGCCATCGGCTGTGCGCCTTGATTCATAAAATGGTTGACAATGCTTTTCCAAAGTGATATATTGTTCTAGTGCTTTGAAAGAGAATAGACTGGAATCACAAGCAGAAGTCCGACTTCTCACCTGACCAACATATGTTGGCTGGTCAACGATCCCAATCATTATGAATTTATGTGAAGTATGTTCATGAGGAATGGTGTTGATTACAGGGATGTCGGTAGCTAGACCGGCATCCCTTTTATTTTTGTGTAACAGGATATTCAAAATGACCTGGAGGTGGACTGTTATTAGTAAAGATCACATGATTAATGATGAGATTCGGGCGAAGGAAGTACGCCTTGTCGGAGCTGAGGGAGAGCAAATCGGGATTAAGCCCATTCGTGAAGCGCTGCAAATGGCGATTGATCTGAACCTGGATCTGGTCAATGTGGCTCCGCAGGCTAAACCGCCGGTATGTCGCATCATGGACTATGGCAAATTCCGCTATGAGCAGCAAAAGAAAGAAAAAGAAGCCCGTAAGAACCAGAAAATTGTGGATATTAAAGAAGTATGGTTCCGTTCCAATATCGAGGAGCATGATTTCCAAACGAAGCTTCGCAATGTAGTTAAGTTTTTGAAAGAAGGCGACAAAGTGAAATGTTCCGTGCGTTTCCGCGGACGGGAGATTACACACGCTTCGGTTGGTCAGAAAATTTTGGAACGCGTCAAAACGGAAGTTGCAGAACTCTGCACCGTTGAGCGCCAACCGAAACTGGAAGGCCGCAGCATGATTATGATTCTGGCTCCAAAAGCCTGATAACATTGAAGGAGGAAACACAACATGCCTAAAATGAAAACACACAGCAGTTTGAAAGGACGCTTCAAAATCACCGGTTCCGGTAAAGTCCTGCGTTACAAAGCTCACAAAAACCACTTGCTTTCCCACAAATCCAAACGTGCTAAACGCGTCCTGAACGGCAACCCGGTTATGGCTGCTGGAGACGTAAGACGTTTGAAACAAGGTCTGGCTAACCTGAAAGGCTAATTCAAAAATTCGTACGTGATATGGGGGGACGGCCTCGGCTGTACGCATATCAGGATACATTTAATATTTATTTGGGAGGTTCTTTAATATGGCAAGAGTAAAAGGCGGTTTTGTAGTACGTCGTCGTCATAAGAAAGTATTGAAACTGGCTAAAGGTTATTTCGGTTCCAAACACCGTATTTTTAAAACAGCTAACGAGCAGGTCATGAAATCCCTGGTATACGCATACCGTGACCGTCGTCAAACGAAACGCAACTTCCGCAGACTGTGGATCGTTCGGATCAACGCAGCAGCTCGTCAAAACGGACTGTCCTACAACAAGCTGATCCATGGATTGAAATTGGCTGGCGTAGACATGAACCGCAAAATGCTGGCTGATCTGGCTGTTAACGACATCAACGCGTTCAACTCCTTGGCTACTGTAGCCAAAGGCAAACTTAACGCTTAATCAAGAAACGCAATTCCAAGCCGCCGTACCTATATGGCGGCTTTTTCTACGCCACAATCCTTAATTGCATACTCTGCCTGAACGGAGGAGACACTGGAAATGTAGTGGCGGAAAGGATATCAGCTTAGTCACTTACATATCATTGGCTGTGTGAAATAATGCAAGTTTTTTTGAGTGAAATCAAGTTGGAAATATAACAAGAGTCACATTTTTGTCACATAACGTAACATCGTTTTGACGTTAGTGTGTTAAATCGCTAAATTTTAAAGCGTTTCCAACAAAAAAAGTACAAAAATAAGTGAACTTTGCTAAGGAACATCTAGATTTATACACTGGTTAAATGTATAATCACCTCTGTAGGCTAGTCCTAAACTTTTCTTTCTTGGTCATAATGTTCGGTTTTTCGACAGATCAACGGGCTGGATCAGCAAGGAATTAAGGTTTATTGCTTGATAAACCATACATTCCAATGATTATCTGCGTCTGATATCTGTTCATTTCGTCCAATATGGCTCGGATTGGAATTAGGTATATATCATTAAGGGGGAACAGATTAAATGAAGAAGTTTTTGAGCTTGTCCTTGTCGATGCTGCTTGCCGGTTCCGTACTGCTTGCAGGTTGCGGCAGCAAACCTGCTGAAGAAAATAATGCAGGTGGAAGCACTGAAGCACCTAAAACGGAAACTGCCAGCGATGTGACGATCGGTATGGTAACCGATGTCGGCGGCGTTAACGACAAATCCTTTAACCAATCCGCTTGGGAAGCTCTGCAAGCAACAGAGACTGAAACCGGAGCGAAAGTAAAATACCTGCAATCCAAAGCTGATGAAGAGTATATTCCTAACTTGAACGAGTTTGTTAAAAACAACTACTCCTTGACTTGGGGAATCGGGTTCCAATTGGCTGATGCGATCAAAACGGTTGCTGACCAAAACCCGGATGCCAAACTGGCCATCATCGACAGCGTTGTGGATGCGCCAAACGTTAAATCCGTAACCTTTGCTGAAGAAGAAGGGTCTTACCTCGTAGGCGTTGTTGCCGGACTGAGCACAAAAACGAACAAAATCGGTTTTGTCGGCGGTATGGACAGCCCGCTGATCAAGAAATTTGAAGTTGGCTTCAGAGAAGGCGTAAAAGCTGTAAATCCGGATGCCGAATTTATTTCCAACTACACAGGCGCGTTCGACAAGCCTGACCTTGGTAAAGCAGCGGCAGCGACACTGTACAACAAAGGCGTAGATATCATTTTCCACGCTTCGGGCGCAACAGGAAACGGTGTGTTCAACGAAGCGATCGCTCGCAAGAAACAAGGACAAGACGTATGGGTTATCGGTGTCGACAAAGACCAATCCCTTGAATTTGGCGACGATGTGACCCTGACTTCCATGATCAAAAAAGTTGACGAAGCGGTTAAACGCGTGAATAAAGAAGTGATCGACGGTACGTTCAAAGGCGGAGCAGAAAATCTGACTCTGAAAGAAAACGGCGTAGGCATCGCAGACACATCCACGAAAAACGTATCCAAGGAAATCCTGGACAAAGTGGAAGAGTACAAACAAAAAATCATCAGCGGCGAAATTAAAGTACCTACCGAATAATATGGTTTGCAAATAAGGAAATACGTCATTGGGCCGGTCTTGACCGGCCTTATGATTGCCCGCAGCTTATCTTGGCCAGCGAAGCCTCCAAAAGGAGCGTTTCAGACATATTGCATGAAGAACAATCGCAAGAAGCATTCGGTCTAACAATTAACGTCGATGGACGTTTTTCTTTCGTTTTGCGGAACCACACACTATATCAGTTATAAGGGTGATTACATGGGTGCAGGAACCCCCGTCGTTGAGTTAAAACAAATCACGAAGCGTTTCCCAGGCATTGTTGCCAACGACGCTATCAGCCTTCAGCTTCGAAAAGGCGAGATTCATGCTTTATTGGGCGAAAACGGTGCTGGTAAGTCAACATTGATGAATATTGTATTTGGCCTCTATCAGCCGGATGAAGGATCCATTGAGGTGAACGGCAAGCCGGTGATCATTGATAGTCCAAACAAAGCGATTGAGCTTGGCATCGGCATGGTGCATCAGCACTTTAAGCTTGTCCAGCCGTTCACGGTAACAGAGAACATTATTTTGGGATCTGAGCCTACCAAAGGTCCCAACATTAACTATAAAAAAGCAGCAGCAGAAGTACAGCGCCTGTCCGAACAATATGGACTTCAGGTGAACCCGCATGCCAAAATCCACGATATCTCGGTGGGTATGCAGCAGCGCGTTGAAATCGTGAAGACCTTGTATCGCGGTGCGGACATTCTGATCTTTGACGAGCCTACGGCCGTATTGACTCCGCAGGAAATCAAAGAATTGATGCAGATCATGAAGAAGTTGGTGGCCGAAGGCAAATCCATTATTTTGATCACGCACAAGCTGAAAGAAATCATGGAAATTTCCGATACGGTTACCATCATTCGCCGAGGCAAAGTTATCGATTCGGTGAAAACGTCGGAAACCAACCCGAACGAGCTGGCCGAAAAGATGGTTGGACGCAACGTAACGTTTAAGGTAGACAAAAAACCTGCGACTCCGGGTGCGAACGTGCTGGAAGTCAGCAATTTGTCGTCCAAAAACAAGGAAGGCATTTCCGTTCTGAATCAGCTTAACCTGAATGTGCGCGCCGGAGAAATCGTCGGCATTGCAGGCGTTGACGGCAACGGCCAGAGCGAGTTGATCGAAGCGCTCACCGGCCTGCGCAAAGTGGACGGCGGCTCCATTCGTTTGCAAGGGAAAGAACTTGCCAACCAGTCTCCGCGTTATATCTCGGAATCCGGGTTAGCGCATATTCCCGAAGATCGGCATAAACATGGACTTGTTCTCGATTTTTCCGTTAGTGAAAACATTGTTCTGGAGTCTTATTACAAGGCGCCTTATACCCGCAGAGGGTTCCTCAATTTTGACGCGATCAAAAAACAAGCCAAAAGGCTGGTCGAGGCGTTTGACGTGCGTACACCAAGCATTGAAACGAAAGCCCGCTCTTTGTCGGGAGGGAACCAGCAGAAAGCGATTATTGCGCGCGAAGTCGACAAAAATCCGGAGCTTCTTATCGCTGCTCAGCCAACCCGCGGTTTGGACGTTGGTGCGATCGAGTTTGTGCAAAAGCAATTGATTGCCCAGCGGGATCAAGGGAAGGCCGTTTTGCTGATTTCGTTCGAACTGGATGAGATCATCAACGTGTCTGACCGCATTGCCGTCATCTACGAGGGACGGATTGTGGGCGAGGTGCTGCCGGAAGAAACCAATGACAGGGAGCTCGGCTTGATGATGGCGGGCAGCACCCAAAAGAGAGGTACTGTGCATGAGTAACATATTGAAATGGTTTACCCGAGATTCCTTTATTTTGCCTGTTGTGGCCATCGTCATGGGATTGATTTTGGGCGGAATCGTCATGCTGTTCGGTGGATACAACCCGGTTGAAGCATATAGCGCGCTGTTCACCAAAGTGTTTGGCGATATGTACAACTTCGGCGAAGCCGTGCGGGAGATGACACCGCTCATCATGACCGGGCTTGCGTTTGCATTCGCTTCGCGCGCAGGTTTGTTTAACATCGGGGGAGAAGGTCAATTTCTCGTAGGTATGACGGCTGCGACGTTTGTCGGGGTTAAATTTGCAGGTCTGCCTATTTATATCCATGCACCGCTCGCCATGATCGCGGGAGCCCTTTTCGGTGGACTGTGGGCGGCGATTGCCGGTTATTTGAAGGCTGCGCGTGGCGTAAACGAAGTTATCAGCAGTATCATGCTGAACTGGATCGGGCTTTATCTGGCTAATTTGATCGTGCGCCAATTTCTGCTGCTTCAGGGCGAAAACCGTTCCGTCGATATTAGCGAATCGGCTTCGATCAGTTTGAACTGGCTGTCTGAGTTGATGGGCAATTCCCGCGTGCATTTGGGTACGCTGATCGCTCTCGTTTTGGCCGTGGTCTTTTATATTTACATGTGGAAAACGAAACAGGGTTATGAAATCCGTGCTGTAGGTCTCAACCCTAATGCGGCCGAATATGCGGGCATGCACGTAAATCGCAACATTGTCAAAGCGATGTTCATCAGCGGTATGCTTGCAGGTCTTGGCGGAGCGTTCCAGGTTCTGGGCGTATTCCAATATCAGACCGTGATGTCCGGTTCTCCGGGAACGGGCTTTGACGGCATCGCGGTAGCGTTGATTGGTTTGAATCATCCGTTCGGCGTTCTGCTCGGAGCTTTGTTGTTCGGTACGCTTACTTATGGCTCTGCGGGGATGAGCTTTGCCGCGGATGTGCCGCCTGAAATCATTCGGATTGTGATCGGTTCGATTATCTTCTTCATTGCGGCACAAGGCATCGTGCGCTGGGTACTTAAACCGTTCTATTCCAAGCGCAAGAAAGAGAAGGTGTTGTAGATGGACTTGTTGACAATTGGGCAAATTATCAATACGACGCTTGTCTTTGCCACGGCATTGATTTTTGCATCCCTAGGCGGAATTTTTTCGGAAAAGTCCGGTGTAACCAACCTCGGAATTGAAGGTTTCATGGTCTTTGGCGCGTTTGCGGCAGGGATTGGTGCACACTATGCTCAGGAAGCGGGCATGGGAGGAACGACTTCGGCATGGATGGGTGTACTGTGCGCTGTTTTGCTAGGCATACTGGTATCCTTGATTCATGCGGTCGCGTCCATTACGTTTAAAGCGGATCAAATCATCAGCGGGATCGTGATCAACTTCCTGGCGGCAGGAAGCACGCTGTATTTGGTTAAATTGTTGTTTGAAGGTTCCGGGGACTCCCCGTTGGTGCAAGGTTTCAACAAATTCGACGTGCCGCTGCTCAAGGATATTCCTTTGCTCGGTGAAGCGTTGTTCAAGAACGTATATCCGACAACCTATCTGGCGATCGTATTTGTTTTCCTGACGTATTACATCATGTTCAAAACACCTTTCGGTCTTCGGTTGCGTTCCGTGGGCGAGCACCCGAGTGCAGCGGATACTGTCGGTGTGAAAGTTCGCCGTTACCGTTATGTTGCGGTGATGATCAGTGGCGCGCTCGCAGCAGTTGGCGGGGCGGCCATTACATTGACAACGACAGGAACGTTCTCCCATAATACGGTATCCGGACAGGGGTATATTGCGATTGCAGCCATGATCTTTGGTAAATGGAACCCGATCGGTGCCTTTGGCGCAGCCGTATTCTTCGGTTTCTCGCAAGCGATCCGGAACTATGTACAGTTGTTCGAATGGACGCAAAGTATTCCCCAGGAAATTATTTATATGCTTCCATACCTGCTCACACTGATTGTGCTGATTGCTGCGGTAGGGCGTTCTTCCGCGCCATCCGCATTGGGCGAACCGTACGATCCCGGGAAAAGGTAGTTTCACCGACAAATGTGAACATCACCATATCAGGTTTTACCATAAAGGGCCCGCGCTTGCGGGCCTTTTTCTGTTACATTCATTCGTTTGGAAGCCGCTCAACAGGGTAGGGGGAATCCCCCAAATTTTTGGGCATGGACAAAGAAACAGGCGAACCATGCTTTGGACGAATACACTGTTTTGAACGATCCGAGGAGGAGGGGAAAGTATGAGATCACGAATTACGCGTACTGATGCGATGAAGTTTGTTGGCCAAAATATCGTTGCGGTCAAAAAGGACGGAACTCGGGTTACTGGAAGACTGGTGAAGATATCCGGAAACAAGCTTGTGTTGAAACGCATAGACGGCAAAAAGGTTCGCACAAAAGCAATTTTGCCACTCGTTTTATTTGATTTGTTGGCTATTGCAACCTTGCCGTATGCTTATGGCCCTGGTTATGGAGCACCTGGACCAGGTTATGGGCCGGGTCCGAAACCGGGATGTGGAGCGGGGTATGGCCCTGGCTATGGGGCCGGGTACCCTGGGATTGGTCCTGGCTTCAGTCCTTATGGACCGGGCCCGCGTCCACCAGGATTTTACTAAAGACGATTGATTTCGCCCTTCCGGTCGAATGAATTATACCGATAGACGGTTGTTTGGGGGAGCAGAGGCGGCGACAAGGACCACGAAGGACGGCAAATGCCTAAATTGGTTTCGGGGAGACGGCGAAGAGTGCTCCTCTTTTCGAGCTCAGATGTTTTTTTCGAGCTCAAAGCAGCGGCTGATCATGATATATCGGATGATGCGATATCCTTGTTTTTGATAAAACTGAAGTCCTTTCATATTTCCTTCGTCCACCATGACTTTGGATATTTTGCAGCCGCGTGATGTGGCGAATGTTTCTGCTTTATGCAGGAGCGTTTGCCCGTATCGTTTGCGCTGTTCTTTGGCGGAAACGGCCATCATGTCGATGTACAGCAGCTCGCCATGCATGAGAAGATGGATGAAGGCCAAGGCTTCTTTGTCGGGACTCGGAGAAATCACGAAGGTCATGCCCCTGCTCATCCGCAGGGGTATTTCTTTGCGAATTTTGTTGATATCGTTCTCACCCATATGGGACAACGGAACAAGTTCGGTATCGATTAACCGCATGATGGCGGCATCGTCCAGTTTGGATTTGCGCTGCCGAATGACCATGCCGGGCCTCCTTTCGTAAGAGGTCTTGGTGCTCGTATATTTTATGCCTGGATGAAGTTGAAAGGTGACTGAATGAAAGAGTGAAAATGGGTTATGTTAAACGATGGAAGCGTTGAAAGAAATGCTTAAGCTATGTCCTGTTCCCAATATTGCGTATTGGATTCAGGGAGAAAAAATATTTTCATTTTGGAAAGCGCTGCGGGAAAGCGCCGTGTTTGTTACGAGCATATGAAACGGGCGTTCTGAAATTAATTAAAATCAGGTATTGACTTATCTGCTGCCGGGGTCATATAATGTTCCTAACATTTAACGAGAATATTTTATCGGCTATGAAGAGGACGAAGTTTTAAGGGCTCTTTTGCTCAGAGAGTGGCTGGATCTGCTGAAACCACCACCATTACCCCTTATATACGAGCTCACCTCGGAGCTGTTTTCCTGAAAAGCAATGGAGATCATTCCTTGCCTATTAGGGGGAATCGTATGCCTGCGTTACAGGCAACAGGTACGGGAACGACTTTGATCGTTTTACGTCATCGTCTTTTTAGTACCTGGTAAGGTCCGTTATTGCGAAATAGCGGGCAAAGTTGGGTGGTACCACGGAAGAACAACCTTTCGTCCCTCGCAAGCATCATTATGTTTGCAGGGATGGAAGGTTTTTTTGTAACTTCAAATGTCAGAATGGTGTAAATTCCGAGAGGAGGATGACTGATGGGAGCTCATATTCCAGAAGTACGATCAACAGATGAATTACGTGAAAAATGGATGAAGCCGGAGGTCATTAGCGGTTCTGAAATTTTGCTGAGAAGCTTGCTGCTGGAAGGCGTCGAGTGTGTCTTTGGATATCCGGGCGGTGCCGTATTATATATCTACGATGCGATGTACGGCTTCGAAGATTTCAAACATGTGCTTACGCGCCATGAACAAGGTGCCATTCACGCAGCAGACGGTTATGCGCGGGCAAGCGGCAAGGTTGGCGTGTGCATCGCGACTTCCGGGCCGGGGGCGACGAACCTGGTTACAGGCATTGCCACGGCTTATATGGATTCCGTACCGCTCGTCGTTATTACGGGGAATGTCGTTTCCAGCTTGATTGGTTCGGATGCATTCCAGGAAGCAGACATTACCGGCATCACGATGCCGATCACGAAACACAGCTATCTGGTCAAAGATGTCGAGGATCTGCCGCGTATCATTCATGAAGCATTCCACATCGCGAACACAGGACGCAAAGGTCCGGTGCTTATCGACATTCCGAAAGATGTTTCGGCCAATAAAACGTTGTTCGAACCACTGACAGGTCCGGTTACGCTGAGAGGATACAATCCAACGACGGTACCGAACAAGCTGCAGATCGATCGTCTGGCCCAAGCGATTCAGGAAGCGGAACGTCCAATGATCATCGCTGGCGGCGGTGTCGTTTACTCGGGCGGACATGAAGCGCTGTTGGAATTCGTGGAAAAAACGGGCATTCCGATTACGACAACATTGCTTGGACTCGGCGCTTTCCCAAGCGGTCATGAACTGTGGACGGGAATGCCGGGCATGCACGGAACGTACACGTCCAACCAAGCCATCCAGCAAGCCGATTTGCTGATCAACATCGGGGCACGCTTTGATGACCGGGTAACGGGCAAGCTTGACGGCTTCGCACCGCTTGCAAAAATCGTGCATATCGACATCGACCCGGCAGAGATCGGTAAAAACGTTGCCACTGACATTCCGATCGTAGGAGATTGCAAAACGGTTTTGGAATTGGTCAACAAGGAAGTGCAGCGTGCAGAACGTGCGGATGCCTGGAGAGATCAGATCAAGCAGTGGAAACAGGAAAAACCTTACCGTTACAACGATTCGAACGAAGTGCTGAAACCGCAATGGGTTATTGAAATGCTGAATGAAACGACCAAAGGCGAAGCCATTGTAACAACGGACGTCGGTCAGCATCAAATGTGGGCGGCCCAGTATTACAAATTCAACCAACCACGTTCATGGGTAACTTCAGGTGGTTTGGGAACGATGGGCTTTGGATTCCCGTCGGCGATCGGCGCGCAGATGGCAAACCCTGACAGACTGGTTATTTCCATCAATGGCGACGGCGGCATGCAAATGTGTTCCCAAGAGCTTGCAATTTGCGCGATCAACAACATACCGGTCAAAATCGTCATCATCAACAACCAGGTGCTCGGTATGGTTCGTCAGTGGCAGGAGCTCATTTACGACAACCGCTACAGCCACATCGATCTGGCAGGAAGCCCGGATTTCGTAAAATTGGCTGAGGCTTACGGCGTTAAAGGCCTTCGTGCAACCAACAAAGAAGAAGCGCAGCGTGCTTGGCAAGAAGCCTTGGACACAGACGGTCCGGTCGTTGTAGAATTTGTTGTAAGCAAGGAAGAAAATGTGTACCCGATGGTTCCGCAAGGAGCAACGATCAATCAAATGCTGATGGGAGATGCTGAGGAATGATAAGACATACGATATCGATTTTGGTCAACGATCAGCCTGGTGTCCTGCAGCGTGTTTCTGGATTGTTCGGTCGACGCGGTTTCAATATTGAAAGCATTACAGTAGGTCAATCGGAAGAGCCGGGATTGTCCCGGATGGTCATTGTGACGGTCGGCGATGACAAAACGATCGAGCAAATCGAGAAACAACTGTACAAAATTATTGATGTCATCAAAGTTGTAGACTTTAGCATCAAGCCAATGGTTGCCCGCGAGCTCGCTTTGATCAAAGTGAAGTCCGAACCGGCGGAACGTCCGGAAATTATGGGCGTCGTAGAAACGTTCCGCGCAGCGGTCGTGGATATCGGTCCAAATAGCCTGATGGTTCAAGTGGTTGGGGATACCGACAAAATCGATGCGATGATCGAGCTGCTCAAGCCTTATGGCATTCGCGAATTGTCCAGAACCGGCGTAACGGCCCTTGTTCGGGGAAATGCATAAAGCGCATCGAGCAATGAGGATTCCTCCTCACCCGCGAATGTAAACGAATAAGTTAACCAATGGATTGATACAAGCTAACATTTTAGTGATGTAACGCTTGAAAAGAGAGATACATCCCCGCTTTAATGGGCGGGTGTCTGAATGGATCGGAGCATGTAAACCCCATGCATCACGGTTTCGCCGGCTATGGTCCACGGTCCCTTGAGACACCCGCTCATTATTGAAGGGTTCTTTACAAAATAAAGGAGGACTTAAAACATGGCAGTTACTACTTATTATGAACAGGATGCAGAGCTTAGCGTATTGAAAGGAAAAACGATCGCCGTTATCGGTTATGGTAGCCAAGGCCATGCCCAAGCACAAAACTTGCGCGATAGCGGACTGAATGTGGTTATCGGACTTCGCGAAGGTAAATCGTACGATGCAGCAAAAAACGACGGCTTTGAAGTATTGTCTCCGGCAGAAGCAACAAGCCGCGCTGACGTGGTTCAAATCTTGCTGCCTGACGAAACACAAGCAGCTGTATACAAAAACGAAATCGAACCAAACCTGAAAAAAGGCGCAGCTTTGCTCTTCTCCCACGGTTTCAACGTTCATTTCGGCCAAATCGTTGCTCCGAAAGACAGCGATGTATTGCTGGTAGCTCCTAAGTCCCCTGGCCACATGGTACGTCGTACGTACGTGGAAGGATTTGGCGTACCTGGCTTGATCGCGATCGAGCAGGATGCAACAGGCAAAGCCAAAGAAATCGGCCTTGCTTATGCAAAAGGTATCGGCTGCACGCGTGCAGGCGTGATCGAAACTTCCTTCCGTGAAGAAACAGAAACAGATCTGTTCGGTGAGCAAGCTGTTCTGTGCGGTGGCGTAAGTGCCCTTGTAAAAGCAGGATTCGAAACGCTGACAGAAGCAGGATATGCTCCTGAAATGGCATACTTCGAGTGTCTGCATGAGCTGAAACTGATCGTTGACCTGATGTACGAAGGCGGTCTGGCTAGCATGCGCGACTCCATCAGTAACACGGCTGAATACGGTGACTATGTAACGGGTCCTCGCGTCGTAACTGAAGATACGAAAAAAGCAATGAAAGAAGTGCTTTCCGATATCCAACAAGGTAAATTCGCTCGCGACTTTATCCTTGAAAACCAATCCGGTCGTGCGTTCTTGACAGCAACTCGCCGCAACGAGTCCGAGCACCCAATCGAAGTGGTTGGCGGTCAATTGCGTGAAATGATGCACTGGATCAAAAAGTAAGTCCCGTTTTCATTTGATCTTAATCTTACAGCTTCAACAGAAAATAGCGGCCATGCTTATGCGTGGGCCGCTATTTCTGATACGAGAAAGGTACCGTAAGGAGAGAAGATGCCATTACGTCCTCTGTCGACCAGCACAAAAATAAAGTCTGACCCGGCTTTTTTGCATAAGGGTCAGACTTTATTTGCGTTAATTGCGTTATATGATAAATGCTATTGCCTAAATCTGTTCATGCACAGCAGACGTTACCAAGCATAAGCGTTTGGTGCGTGTCCACCAGGCCCTGGGAAAATCTCGTCCAGGCGCTTGAGCACTTCCGCATCGAGCGTAACCTCAAGGCATTTGAGCGCCGTTTCGAATTGCTCCAAAGTACGTGGGCCGATAATCGGTGCGGTAACCGCCGGGTTGGCGGCAACCCAGGCCAGGGCGACGGTATCCTGCGGTTCGCCAAGCTCGCGGCACAGGGCGGCGAATTGTTCCAGCTGCTGCTGCTGACGGTCGATGCGTTCGGCAATGCCGCTGCTGCGTGAGCCTTCCAGCTTCTGGAGCGCGTTGCGTCCGAGCAATCCGCCATCCAGCGGGCTCCACGGAATGACGCCAAGCCCGAGCTCTTTGGCGGCAGGCAGCACTTCCAGTTCCGGCAAACGGCAATTTAGGCTGTATTTGTGCTGTTCGGACACCAGGCCGAGAAAATGGCGGTTTTTGGCTTCGCTCTGGGCAATGGCAATCTGCCAAGCGGCGAAGTTGCTGGAACCGACGTAACCGACTTTTCCTTGATGGACGGCATTCTCGAACGCTCCCCACAGCTCGTCCCAAGTAACGGCAGGGTCCACATGATGCATCTGGTACAGTTCGATATGATCCGTTTGCAAACGGCGGAGGGAGCCTTCCAGATGGCGCCTGATTTTATATGCAGAGAGACCGCTTTCATTGTTGGGACCATCGGTGTCGTCGTGCATGGAGCCGTATACCTTGGTGGCAAGCACGACTTTTTCCCGGCGGTTGCCGCCTTGTTTGAACCAGCGCCCGATGATTTCCTCCGTTAGCCCGGAGTTTTCTCCCCACCCGTAAATGTTGGCCGTGTCGAAGAAGTTGATTCCGGCGTCCAATGCCGCATCCATGATGCGGAAAGCTTCCTTTTCATCCGTAGCGGGTCCAAAGTTCATCGTGCCGAGACAGATCCGGCTTACCTTGAGTCCTGATTTTCCCAAGTACGTGTACTGCATGATTACAATCCCTCCTGTACTAACCTGAAATGGAATTACCGTTTCCATTGTAACCCATACGGAAGGGGACGAACAACGACGCTCACTCTCTTATAGGCAAAATCTATTAAAGTCATAGATTGTATATCTTGGTCAAATGGACGTGTAATATGATAAAAAGGAGAGAGTTGATTCAACGATACGTTTGAAATGAATGAAACGATGTAAGGAGAGGACAACCATGGCAGATGTAAAAAAGATTGCAGTTATCGCGGGTGACGGAATCGGACCCGAAGTTGTGGCCGAGGCGGAAAAAGTATTGAAACGCACCGAGGAAGTATTTGGTTACCGTTTTGAAACAGAGCATGCTCTGTTCGGCGGAATCGCCATCGATGAGAAAGGAACCCCGCTTCCTGAAGAAACGCTGGCTGTATGTAAAAGTGCTGACGCGGTCCTGCTTGGTGCCGTTGGCGGTCCGAAATGGGATAATAACAGCAAGGAGCTTCGCCCGGAAACCGGTTTGCTCGGCATTCGCAAAGAGCTTGGCTTGTTCTCGAACCTGCGTCCGGCGGTCGTGTTCAATTGCCTGAAGGATGCTTCCACGCTTAAACCTGAAGTGTTGGAAGGAACGGACCTGATGGTCGTACGGGAACTGACGGGCGGGATTTACTTCGGGGAGAAGTTCAGACGCGAAAGCGATCAAGGTCAAGAGGCCGTGGATACATGTGCTTATAATGTTACGGAAGTGGAAAGGATCGTCCGCCAGGCATTCGAAATCGCGCAAGGACGCCGCAAAAAGCTGGCTTCCGTAGACAAAGCGAACGTGCTCGAAACCTCCCGCCTCTGGCGCGAAGTCGTTAACCGCGTGGCTCCGGACTATCCGGACGTTGAACTGGAGCATGTATTGGTCGACAACTGCGCGATGCAATTGCTGCGCCGCCCGGCCAGCTTTGACGTGATCGTTACGGAAAACATGTTCGGCGACATCCTTAGCGATGAAGCAGCGATGCTGACCGGTTCGATCGGCATGCTCGCCTCCGCGTCGCTGGGTGAAGGCAGCTTTGGCCTTTATGAGCCGGTGCACGGCTCCGCTCCGGATATCGCCGGCCAAGGCTTGGCGAATCCGATCGCTACCATTCTTTCGCTCGCCCTGATGTTCCGTACAACGTTCGGTTATGCGGAAGGCGCCGATGCCATCGAAGCGGCCGTATCCGAAGTGCTGAATGCCGGACACCGCACGAGTGATATCGCCGTGGACAAGAGTGCGGCGATCAGCACCACCGAGATGGGCGACCTGATCGTTGCAGCGATCAAAAAACAAGCTTAATATGTATTGACCGTTCAAGCAGCCTTTTGCTTTCCGACAGGATCGTAGAGGGCTGCTTGTTTTCACGATTGCTGCACAGAATGTCAATAAATTTTCTTATTTATAATAATTATAAAAAAATAACGTTTATAATCTTGACTTTGATAAGTCCGAATGATAACATTTTAAATGTACTCGTTATGCGGTACACAACATCATTCATCGCAGGACAAGCGACTTAGCGTGTCCTGATCTAAGCACTCCGCAAGGAGGCTTACATAATCCCAAAGGAGGAATTTTAGTTATGGCAGAACGTTTGGTTGGCAGACCAGCACCTGATTTTGCAATGGAGACAGTAACAGGAGACGGACAAGAATTTGGTTCCGTTAAACTGTCCGATTACCGCGGTAAATGGCTCGTATTTTTCTTTTATCCTTTGGATTTCACATTCGTGTGTCCTACTGAAATCACTGCTTTGAGCGATGCTTACGAGCAATTCAAAGCTTTGGATACCGAAATTCTCGGCGTGAGCGTTGACTCCGTGCACAGCCACAAGGCATGGATCAACACGCCTAAAGACAGCAACGGTTTGGGCCAACTGAACTTCCCGCTGGCTTCCGATATCACGAAACAAGTTGCTAAAGATTACGGCGTTCTGATCGAAGAAGAAGGCGTTGCATTGCGCGGGCTGTTCATCATCGATCCAGAAGGCGAATTGAAATACCAAGTGGTGAACCACAATGACGTAGGCCGCAGCGTTGAAGAAACGTTGCGCGTACTGCAAGCATTGCAATCCGGCGGATTGTGTGCAATGAACTGGAAACCAGGCGACAAAAACCTGTAAGCCGAATCAACTTGAACAATACAAGTTCAAGCCCTCACCCCGTAAGGGATGAGGGCTTTTTGCACCCTTTTTGTGAAAATTGCCCATGATTGTTGTTTAATAGAAGATAAATACGTGTTATTAATGTAAAATATAAATGTTAGGTATTTGGGGCTTCAAAAGAGGAATCGCTCCATGTAGAGTCGAATAGGGTATGAAAACCAGAATCATGTTGAACCATTGCTGAACATACTATTTTATAAATGTTGAATACGGATGAAACCATCCCCGGACGGAAGAGCCAGAGATACCCTGAAGGTCAATATCGGTTAATTTTCGGCACGTTAGAAGGAGGATGAACAAGAATGAGTTACTGCTGTGGGGCAAGTATGGTGGGAACAAAGGGCACACTGAAGCACTACCGAACCCAGGTTCATAATGTTCCCCTGCTGTTTTGCCCGGTATGCCACCGGGTCGAGGTGCATTACAAAGTGGAAAACGAATATGAGATTTTGGCTGAATACGCGCATGGAGACGGTGCTTCCGAAATCGACTTTCAAGACTACGTCACCGAGGACGAAGACGCCATCTTCGAAAACTGCATCAGCAGGGAGAGCGAGGATGCGCTTGTCATTGTACAGCGCCAGATCGACATGTCGCTTGATTTGCTGCGGCTTGCCAAGGAAATGAAGGATGAGAAGTGGGAAAGCGAGCTGAAACGACGCCTTGCCGTTATGAGCCAGCGCAGATTGAAGATTCAGCATAACAAAAGCGGACTCTAGGTGATGCCTTTATCCGCTGAATAGATGTTTTTTTCTGAAGCGAAGCGGATTCGCAGTTTGCGGATTGGCTTCGCTTTCATGCATTCATTTTGAATACAGCCGTCCGCCGATTCGAGTTTTTTCTTAAAATAATTTCCATTCGACACTTTCTCCGATTGACTCTCTTCCATAAACTTGTCTATGATAAAAACAGACTTGCGAAAGTGGCGGAGCAAAAATTGGTTTGTTTTTTGGAATAGGATAAGCTTAGAATGGAACCTTCATCTTATTTTTCGGGATCGTTTACTGGTTACCGGGAATGCAGAGCAGCCTGAGTTCCGGACATGCAATCCATATTTCGGCTAAGCTCCCTTAATGAAAGGGCACCGGTAATGAACAACAAAAATCGGCCCTTCCTGTTTCTGTGATGATATGATGTCCGAATGGCAAGTTTATCATTTACGTGAAAAGGAGGAACCTGACATGATTAGTGAATTTCAGGAAACAGTGATTCAACCAACAAACGGGCTTCCTAACGTGCATCTGGATAATAATAAGTATGAGAATGTGCTGGAGCATCTGGATAGCGGGATCATGTTGTTTGACAGCAACGGTGTTCTGACATTCATTAATGTTCAGATGGCGAAACTGTTGGAGCTGCCCAGAAGTTTGTTGAGTGGCTGCACCCTGATGGAAATGCTGCATCATCCGCAAATGAGCCGATACAAAAAAAAGAAGATCCTGCGTATTTATCGGGAGACTATCTTTCACCGTAAGCGCTATCATGAGCTTATTGATGAGTATGGAAGGCATTGGCTGGTTACCGTAACCTATGGCGACCAGATGGATGGAGATTTTTTATTCAGCGTTAAGGACGTGTCCGACTATAAACAAATCGAACAAACCGCTTATCAAAATGACAAGCTTGCGATGCTGGGACGTATTTCGGCTTCGATCGCCCATGAGATCCGCAATCCACTAACGGCCATCCGCGGCTTCATTCAGCTGCTCCGTCCCCATCTGCTGCAGCTCGGCAAGGATGAATATGCCCGAATCATACTGACCGAGATCGATAGGGCGAATGATATCATTTATGAATTTCTGAACTCTTCGAAGCCTTCGGCACCTCAGAAGACCATTATGTCCGTGGATTCCCTTCTGAAAGAAGTGGTATTGCTCACAGAGAGCGAAGGTTTAATGAAGGGATGCGAGATCACGCTGGATGTGGCGACCGATGCGTCGATGAATGTGTCCATTGATGTCAAGCAAATTAAGCAGGTTATTCTGAATATGGTAAAAAACGCGATGGATGCCATCGAAGATGTAGGGGAGGAACATGCGGGGCTCATTCGCATTTCCACGGCCATAGAAAACCGATACGTTAAAATCTCCATCGCCGATAACGGACAGGGCATGGACCATAACACGCTTGTTCGCTTGTTTGATCCGTTCTTTACGACTAAAGAAAGCGGAACCGGACTTGGACTGTCGGTCAGTTACCGAATCATCAAAAACCATGGAGGCACGATTGCAGTGGAAAGCCAAAAGGGCGAGGGGACCCTTTTTATCATCAAGCTGCCACTGGTGTAACCCATGCCAAACAACAGGAGTCCGGCGAATTTGGCGGATGCCTGTTGTTTTTTTATTGGATGAAATGAGTTATCGTTATAAGGAATACGTTTACATAAATAGCGTTTTTGGAGAAAGGAAGGTAGGTGCGTCTTGGATATTCGGGAAATGGAACAGTTGAAAAATCATGTGTTGGAGCATGTCGGGCAAGTGATTGTAGGCAAAGATTTTACGGTGGAGCTGGTGTTGACGGCGATGGTTGCGTCAGGGCATGTGCTGCTTGAGGATGTGCCCGGCACGGGGAAAACGATGCTGGCCAAATCGATCGCTGCTTCGGTGGATTGCTCCTTTCAACGCATTCAGTTTACGCCGGATTTGTTGCCATCCGATCTGACGGGCATTCACTTTTTCAATCAAAAGCAAGGGGATTTCGAATTCCGGAAAGGCCCTTTGTTCGCGAATTTCGTCCTTGCCGATGAAATCAACCGAGCCACACCGCGTACCCAGTCCAGTCTGCTGGAATGCATGGAGGAGGGCCAAATCAGCATTGACGGCATAACCAAACGGCTTGAAAAGCCGTTTGTCGTAATCGCGACCCAAAATCCAGTCGACAATCAAGGAACGTTCCCGTTGCCTGAGGCGCAGATGGACCGTTTCATGATGAAAATCCGTATGGGATATCCCAGTTTGGATGAAAGCGTCGAGATTTTGAGACGTACCGTGGCGGGGAGATCTGCAGCTGCCTTAACCGCAATCGTCACGAGGGAGCGGTTACTGCAGGCTCAAGAAGCATATCGTTCCGTGCGAATCGAGGAAGATCTGCTGCGATACATTACCCATTTGGCGGAAGAAACCCGCAGCCATCCCGAACTGTCTCTCGGAGTCAGCCCCCGTGGAGCACAGGCGCTGCTAAAAGCTAGCCAGGCTTGGGCAGCGCTGCATGGCAGGGATTATGTGCTTCCTGATGACATCAAGCTGCTGGCCAAGCCCGTGCTGGCCCACAGATTGGTGCTGCGGAACAGAGTGCGCCAACAGGAAGGCATGGCGGAACGCATCATTGACGATCTGCTTGGCCGAATCGACGTACCTACTGAAAATGCCGCTCTAGGCAGTGGGCGATAAGATGGCACTGCTATGGCTAATCGTTGTTGGAGGGCTTGTCATCGGACTGCATGGTCTGGTGTTTGGGCGCCCGGCTCTGCGAAGGATGACATATGCCAGGGAATTCAGCAAAAGGCGTTGTTATGCCGGGGAACAGGTTGAAATGATTGAAACGATCGCTAACGAGAAGCGTTTCTCGGTTCCTTGGCTCAGATTGGAGGCCATGATGCCAGGCTCGTTTATATTTCGAAGCGGCTCGGGTGTGGATATTAGCCAGGGAGACATCTATCAGAACCATAAAAGCATATTTACGTTAAAACCATTTACCCGCATTACCCGGAGGCATCCTTTTACATGCGCCCGTCGCGGGATTTACACCATGAATACGGTCACGATGACGGGAGGAGACTTGTTTGGGTTATGGAGTTTCTCCAAACCGCTGCCCGTGGAACTCTCTATGGTGGTATATCCTGCTTTGGTCGCTGAAGAGGATATGCCGGCCATATATCAGATCTGGCAAGGCGAGGTGGAGGTCTCGCGCTGGATCGTGGAGGACCCGTTCCTTATTTTAGGGGTGAGGCCATATGGCCCGACGGATCCGATGAATCGGATTCATTGGAAGGCAAGCGCGCGAACCGGCGAGCTGCAAGTGTATAAACAGGGATGGTCGGCTGATCCGCAGTCATGGATTATCGTGAACGTTCAGGAATCGGCAGAAATGTGGAGCGTGGTGACCCGCCCGGACGTAATCGAACGCGCGCTAAGTTATGCAGCCACGGTTGCAGGAGATGCTGTCCGCAGGGGGCTTCCTGTCGGTTTCGCGCACAACGGCTATCGGGCCAAAGGGGGACAGGATCCGCTGCGCATTGAACCGGACTATGGAACGCCGCACCTGGAACTGCTGCTGGAGGCCATGGCTGAGGTAGAGCTCAAATGCATGACCCCGATGGAACAGTTTCTGCGGACCGAAGCAGAATATGGTGAACTTGCCGAGCAGGCGTACAGCTACCTCCTGATCACATCTTATGTTTCCGAAGCGATGGAGCGGGAGATTGCACGTTTGCAGGAACAGGGACACAAGGTGACTATTCTTCCTGTCGTCGAGGTACAGACTGACAGCAGGGCGGTGAGTGCGTGACAAAGGTTGAATTTTTTTCCGACGATCGTTGGTTCTGGCGTTCATTGTGGGCAGTATGGCTGCAAGGCATTTATATGTACCCGCTGCTTGTTGTCACCGGGCTATACTCAGGCACGCGTCTGCCTTTCATTCTCTTGATGGTTCATGGCGGGGCAGGACTGCTGGGCGTAATCGTAGGGAGAAGATATAGGGGGACACGGAGAAAGGCATGGTTGCGCTTGGGCGCGTCATTCGTCATGGGCATGTTGGCCATGGTTGTTGCCTTGCCATTCTCATTACCCTTATTGGATCTGGTTTCAGTGGCGGTATGGGGAGCATTCGCCGCATATATGGGATTGACTCCCGAGCCTGAACTGAGATCCACGTTGAGCTGGAGGCTGCAAATGTTTGGCGTCGCTGGAGCAATTGTGGCAAGTGCCGTCTCCAGTCTGGAACCTTTCCGTGTTTTGCAGCCGTATAACAACACGCTCTATGTATCGGGGGGGATCAGCTTTGTTGCCTGGTTGCTTGGCATTTATTTCGCCCAACTGGACCGGGCCATGCTGAACGACGGCAATCGGAGAATGGTGCTGAAGGAATTTGTCAGGGCCAATCATGTTCGTTTGCTTGTCCTGTTGGTCGTGATTGGCGCCATTGGAGCTTTTCCAAGCTTGGCCGCCTGGCTGGTTCCGCTGCGAGACCGTTTGCTGTCTTGGATCCGATCGCTATTGGGTTCGTCTTCTTCCTCTGAACCGCCTCCGCCTCCTTCCGCTGCCAATGAGCCGTTGATGTTTCCTGGGGAAGCCGAGGGTTCGCCGGGAGAGCCGTCCATGCTGTGGAATATTCTCGGTTGGGCAGTCTTGGGACTCGTCGCAGTGGTCATCGTCTGGCTGGTTGTGCGCTTGGGCAAAAGAGTGTTCATCAAATGGGTTGAGCGTTTTAAACGTTGGCTGGAACCTGCCGAATCCAAGAAAGAGCCGATTACCGCTTATATGGATGTCAGCGAATCGCTGCAAGTGCCTGCGAAGAAACGAAAACCATGGTTTCGGAAAAAGGATTCGCTGCCGTCGGAAGATGCTGAACGTGTGCGTTATTATTACGGGCGCTGGATCAGAAATGCCAAGCGGTTGGGTGTGCGCTTACCGGATTCCTCAACCCCTTTGGAGGCGGCTGAGGTCATCGGTCGTGAGCGGGGCACCCATAAACGGGAGGAAAGCAGGCTGACCGAGGTTTTGCCGCATGCTTATAATGAAGTGCGATATGGAAATAAAGTTCCGGACCATGAGGCGCTGAAGGAAATCGACCGGATCTGGAAGTCCGAAAGAGCAAAATAAACCCGTAATCCCTTTACTTTTCTTGTGTCGTTCAAGTATCATGAGAGGAATACACAAGATGGTGAGAAAAGGAGCAAATAAATGAAGACAAATCATAGCAAAATTGTGGATTGTACGATCCGTGACGGCGGATTGGTCAATAACTGGGACTTTAGCGTGGATTTCGTTCAGCGGTTGTATGCCGGATTGAACGAAGCCGGCGTTGATTATATGGAAATTGGCTACAAAAATTCTCCCAAACTGCTCAAAGGCGCAGAAAACGCGGGTCCATGGCGTTTCCTGAACGATGATTTCCTGCGCAAAGTCATCCCGAACAAAGGCAACACAAAGCTGTCTGCTCTGGTTGATGTCGGCCGCGTGGACGAGAGCGACATTTTGCCCCGCAGTGAAAGCATGCTGGATTTGATTCGCGTGGCATGCTACAGCAAAGATGTGGACAAGGCGCTTGATCTGGTACAAACGTTCCATGATCGCGGATATGAGACAACGCTGAACATCATGGCATTGTCCAACGTGATGGAAAATGAATTGTTGGAATCGTTTGAACTGATCAAAGAAAGCTCGGTGGATGTAGTCTACATCGTGGATTCCTACGGCAGCTTGGATCACAATGACATGAAATACCTGGTGGAGAAATTCAAAACGCATCTGCCGAACAAACGTCTGGGCGTGCATACGCACAACAACATGCAGCTTGCCTTCTCCAACACGCTGGTGGCTGCCGAGCTCGGCGTAGAACTGCTCGACGCCTCCGTCTACGGCATGGGGCGTGCAGCGGGCAACTGCCCGACCGAATTGCTCGTTGCGCATCTGAAAGGGACCAAGTACAACTTGCGTCCGGTGCTTGGCGTACTGGAGGAATTGATGGTTCCGCTCCGTGAAAAAGAAGAGTGGGGTTACATCTTGCCTTATATGATCACTGGAACGTTGGATGAACACCCTCGTTCGGCCATGGCGCTTCGTTCGTCCGAGAACAAGGATAAGGTTGTCGATTTCTATGACAAGCTTACAACGCCAGAAGTGAATTTTGACAAATAAAATAGGTCCATTTGCTGTTGTAGAATTTGAAAACACGAACTTCCTCAGGGGGTTCGTGTTTTTTTTAGTTCTTATTTCCTTGGTTTTTAATATTTATATGAATAATTGTTCCTATAGGCTCATTTTTTTTAGTTCACGTCCGCAAAATAAAATGTTATTATGTACCAGATAGCATGTTAAACATGGGAATTGAACGTTAGTAGAAGAGAAATTGTCGAATGATGTAGAAAATTACGGTCAATCTTTCCGCGATGATCTCACTAACGGAGATTCCGACGTATGTTAGGGTTCAGCTTATTTCAGGATAGGTAATCCAGGGAAGGACAAAACAAGGCATGAAGGCTAATCTACAGGATCAGAGAATGGTAGGCTGGGTCGCCATTGGCGGTCTGATATGTTTCATCGCAGCTCAATGGTTTCGTTCCTCCGAAAGCTCTGATCTGATCGTATCGGCATATCCGGTTCTTATGTTATTGGGAGGGTTTGCAGCAGCTGCGGCGTGTATCGGCATATATAATCAGAGCTGGCTGTTCCAGACCCAGAAGCTGACCTTACGCCGAATTTCGTTAACGACATTGTTTTTGCTGATCGGACTGTTTGAACTTGTTCACATTGTGTCGTTTGCAGAGGGAATTCCGAACGGAGCGATGCTGGAATCGGAATTTTCGCTCAGAATGATGACATGGGGATCGCTGTTATGCGCATTGGGTTTGCTACTGATTTATGCGATGGGAGACAAGGAAGTTGCGTCTCCACGCAAAATTTTGCTTTTTGGCGGAACGTTGGTGACTTTTGTCGTTTTGTATACGTTGGGCATTCAGGAGTGGAACGGGTTCCCTAAGCTGATGCAAGGCAGCGTCCTTAGCCCAACGTTTATGCAAATCCATTTTGCGATTGGATTGCTGTACGGCGTTGCGGCCATTATTTTGTTCGTTAAATGGAAACAAAATAAAGAAGCTGAACTAGCCTCCCTTTTGTGCGGGGTCATGTTTTTTTTCTATGCGGAATGTTATTACGTTGCTGCAGTACGTTTTGATGATCTGAACTTGTGGTTTGGTCTGGTCAGCAATTGCCTCGGTTACTTTCTGATTCAAAAAGGACTTTATGTGTCCGTTGTGGATACGCCATTTCTCAAACAGCAGGTCGCCGAAGCCAAGATGAATTATATCGCTCATCATGACGATGTAACCGGGCTGCCGAACAGGCGTCGCCTGACGCAGCGTCTGAGAAGCATGATGGACGAAGCGGTGGAGAAAGAGCAGCTTGTCGGGGTTTTGGTCTTGAATATTAATCGTTTCAAAAACATTAACGATTCGCTTGGGCAGAAGGCGGCCAATGACGTTTTGCGCCAAGTAGGGCAATTGCTGAAAAACTCGGCTCTCCCCGACGAAGAAGTATTCGGGTTGGGGCGGGATGAGTTTGTCGTGACCATAACCGGATTTCCGGAAGCCGAAACGGCATTAAGGCGGGCGAGAACGGTCATGCAATTGTTCGAGAAACCTGTTCAAGTGGACGGAAACGAATACCATTTGACGCTTGGCGCAGGACTCGCCCTGTACCCTCATGACGGCGATTCGCCCGAAGAGATTATTCAAAACGCGGATACCGCGCTTCATTATGCGAAGGAGCAGGGCATAGAGCTGAACCGCTATGCCCATTCGATGCAGATGAAAGCGCTGGAACGGATGCAGCTCGAGAATGACCTGCGCAAGGCGCTTGATCGGGGGCAATTTTATCTGGTGTATCAACCTCAGGTTAATTTGGCGAGCGGCCTGATCGTAGGCATGGAGGCATTGGTACGATGGCAGCATCCGGAGAGAGGCTCGGTATCGCCAGCGGATTTTATTCCATTGGCCGAAGAGAGCGGGTTGATCGTTCCCCTTGGAGAATGGGTGCTCAGGGAGGCGTGCAAACAGAACAAGCTCTGGCAGGAGGCCGGTTATCGCAAGTTATGCGTATCGGTGAATTTGTCCATGAGGCAATTCAGGCACTCACATCTGTTGGACAATATCCGCAGCATTTTGGAGGAAACGGGACTTGATCCGGCATGGCTGGAATTGGAGATCACGGAAAGCATGACGTTTGATAAAGACCGTGCTTTTGAACAACTGCGCAATATTAAAGAGATCGGTGTTCACATCAGCATCGATGACTTCGGAACGGGCTATAGCTCCTTGCACTATCTAAAGGATCTGCCAATTGACCGGCTCAAAATCGACCGTTCTTTCGTCAACGAGGTGATGGTGGATCGCAACAATGCGGCAATTGTATCGACCATTACTTCCATGGCCCATCACCTGCAGTTGAAAGTGACGGCGGAGGGCGTGGAAAATGAGGAGCAGCTGTCCTTTTTGCGTGACCAGCATTGCCATGAAGCGCAGGGTTATTTTTTCAGCAAGCCGATCGAGGCTGCCGATTTCGAACATTTGTTTTTGCGCGATGCGGCAGGATAAGCATGGGGCAGCGGCGTGATGACGCTTCTGCCCATTTTGGCATGATCGACTTTTCATTGAGCTAAAAACCGTTGCACGGGAAAGGTGGACATGATATATTGAATTATGTAAAAACGATGTTAAGCGCGTTGTCGGGACGTAGCTCAGCTTGGTAGAGCACCTGGTTTGGGACCAGGGGGTCGCATGTTCAAATCGTGTCGTCCCGATCTTTTTCATGCGGGTGTAGTTCAATGGTAGAACTCCAGCCTTCCAAGCTGGTAGCGTGGGTTCGATTCCCATCACCCGCTTTATGATGAGGCAGCACTCCAGCCCTTGCGACAGCAAGGGTTTTTTCGTGGTTTCACGAGATGGAGGGGAAGGGGCTTAAGGAGCTTCGCGGGAATGGGCTTTGCTTTTGGAGGAGTTTCTGATACAATGGCGGAGTAACGATACTCCGCATGAATGAGAGGTAACCATACGTCCCATGAAGTAAGACACATGAAATCGAACCTTATGAACTGCACAGTGTTATTGACGCAGTCAGCCGCAGCGGCTGAGCAATGAGGGATTCGTGTGTCCAATTCGGCATTTGGGATCAGATATGGGAGTACAGTGTGCGTATGCATATTTTTACGCAGCACCCTGTTTTTAGGGTTGCTCTGTTCATGTCTTGGCGTATCCATATGTCCGTTTGAGATTTCATGTATTTTCGAATTGCCAGACCGCCGGCTGCTGCCGGTGGTTTTTTTGCTTTTTAATTCGAATTCAGGAAGGATGAGAGCTCATGACGACATTGGTACGCCTGCATGAAGTATCGAAGGATTGGAATGGGATGGAGTTGTTTTCAGGGTTGAGCCTGGAAATCAATGAAGGAGAACGGCTGGCGATTCTAGGCCGAAATGGATGCGGCAAAACGACGCTGCTGCGGATGATTCTTGGTGAAGAAGACGGCGGGGGGCGTATTGAACGGCACCTTCCCCAGCGGGAATGGAGTTATATGAGGCAGCGCTCCAGCATTGCTCCCGGGACGCTTGTACTGGATGCGGTGCGGCAGGAAAGCGGGGCGCTTCATGAAGTGAAATGTAAGCTGGAACGTTTGGAACAACGCATGAGCAGCGGGGAAGGAGATGATGAGCAGCTGCTTGCCGACTATGCTGCGGCGTTGGAGCATTACGAGCGGTTGAACGGGTACATGTGGGAGACCGACGTGGAAAAAACATTGGGCAAGTTGGGGTTGACTCAGGAACACTGGAATCGGACATATGATTCCCTGAGCGGCGGGCAAAAAACAAAAGCGCGTCTAGCCGGCCTGCTGGTCAGCCGTCCCCGGTTCCTCATCCTGGACGAACCGACGAACCATCTGGATGAGGAGAGCATGCGCTGGCTGGAAGAATGGCTGGTTTCCTATGAAGGGACGCTGCTGTTTGTATCGCATGACCGGACGTTCATCGATCAGGTCGCCACGAGTGTCGTTGAGTTTACGAATAAGGGACTTACGAAATATAAAGGCGGATATTCGGATTACAAAACGTACAAGGAGCAGGAGCTGCGCAAGCAAGAAACGCTTTATCGCAACCAGGAACTGGAGCGAAAAGCATTGCAGGAGGCGATCCGCAATTATCAGCAGTGGTTCCATAAGGCGCACAACTCGGCAACCGATGTTGAGGTGAAGATTACCCAAAGCTTTTACAAAGCGAAAGCCAACAAAAACATATCCCGTTACCATGCCAAGCAGAAACAGTTGGATCGTTTGGAACGAGATCGGGTGGAAAAGCCGCGCGAGGCGCCCAAGCTGAACATGGAATTGCAAGTGAATACGCTTCACGCCCGGCAATTGCTTGCGATGGAAGGGGTCAATTTTGCCTATCCGGGCGGGCCGCCGCTGTTCAGCGATTTACGGTTTGCCGTGGAACGCGGCGACCGGTTGGCCGTGCGCGGGCCAAATGGTACGGGTAAAACAACACTGCTCAAACTGCTGATCGGCGAACTGGATCCGGTGCAGGGCCATGTAGCGCGCCATCCGCAATTGAAGATCGGTTATTTTTCGCAGGAGCTGGAAGGATTGCCCGAGGATGTTACGCTGCTGGACAGTCTGCTGACCCTGCCGTCCATGACGCAAAGCGCAGCGCGCACGCTTCTGGGATGTTTCCTGTTCTCGCGGGATGATGTGTTCAAGCGAATCGGAGATCTGAGTATGGGAGAGAAATGCCGGGCGGCGTTCCTGCGGTTGTACTTTGGCGGGGCCAATCTGCTCGTTCTTGATGAACCGACCAATTATTTGGACATCGATACGCAGGAAGTCATGGAGGATGTGCTGAAACGGGCTTCCGGCGCGTTGGTTCTTGTCTCCCATGACCGAATGTTGACGAAGGCGCTTGCCAATCGACTGCTTGATCTGGAGCCGGGAGGCAAGGTACGCCGATTTGAAGGAAGCGTGGAGGAATTGGAGGAATCGTTGAAGCTGCGGGATAGCGCGTTGACCATCCGGGATGCCGACGACGAAAGACTGCGACTTGAACTGCGGTTATCCGAGCTGCTGTCGCCGTCCCTTCATCCTGGAAAGGGAACGGTTGCCGATCCGGAACAGGAGGCCGGGCGTGCGGCGGAGACAGCCGAGATTCGGGAAATTCAATTCCGGCTCAAACAGTTGCAAAAGGGCTGACTTTTGCTTATAATTATGAACATTCAACGCTTGAGTTAACCTAAACCAACTTATGCAAACGTGATGATGGAGATAAGTAAGCAGTGCCTCTGGACAGGGAGGAAGCGCCGCGGATTGAGAGCGTTTCTGTAGAAAAGGGCTGTTGAAATTCACTCCGGAGCGGTTCCTTGAACATGGCTGCGTTCATTGCTGCCATCAGTAGGGGCAAACGGCTAACGGTCGTTATTCCGTTTAGAGTGAGACATACGGGCTGCGCGGTAAGCGGCGTGGCAGAACGGGATGTCTAACAAGGGTGGTACCACGGTCTTTTCGTCCCTTTATGGGGAGAAAAGGCCTTTTTTGTTGCAATAAAACCACATGAGGGGGCTGTTCACATGAAAGAACGTTTGGAGGCATTAAAGATCGAAGCGCTGGATCAATTGTCCAGTGTTAACGATCCGCAGACGCTTGGTGATCTGCGCGTAAAGTATTTGGGTAAAAAGGGCGCGTTGACCGAGATTTTGCGCGGTATGGGCGCGCTGAGCGCGGAGGAGCGCCCGGTCATCGGCCAAGTGGCCAACGACGTTCGCGGCGCCATCGAAGCCGTGATCGAGAGCAAACAGGAGCAGTTCACGAAAGAAGAGACCGTAAAACGTCTCCAATCCGAAACGATCGACGTTACATTGCCTGGCCGCCGTGGGCGCCAAGGGGGATTGCACCCGCTAACCAAGGTGGTGCAGGAAATCGAAGATATTTTCATCGGTATGGGTTACCGCGTAGCGGAAGGTCCGGAAGTCGAAACCGATTATTTCAACTTCGAGGCATTGAATCTGCCTAAAAACCACCCGGCCCGCGACATGCAGGATTCGTTCTATGTCACTGAAGAACTGCTGATGCGTACCCATACTTCTCCGGTTCAGGTTCGCTCCATGCAAGCGATGCAGGGTGAAGTGCCGCTGAAGGTCATCTGCCCAGGCAAAGTGTACCGTCGCGATGATGACGATGCAACGCACTCGTTCCAGTTCAACCAGATTGAAGGCATCGTGATCGGCGAAAACATTCGCATGAGCGATCTGAAAGGCACATTGCTGCAATTCGTACGCGAAATGTTCGGGCCTCATACGGAGATTCGCTTTCGTCCAAGCTTCTTCCCGTTCACCGAGCCAAGCGCTGAAGTGGATGTCACTTGCGTGCAATGCGGAGGCAGCGGCTGCCGGATGTGTAAACAAACAGGCTGGCTTGAAATTCTCGGTTGCGGCATGGTTCATCCTAAAGTGCTTGAAATGGGCGGTTACGACCCGGAAAAATACAGCGGTTTTGCCTTCGGCATGGGCGTTGAGCGTATTGCCATTCTGAAGTACGGCATCGACGATATTCGTCATTTCTACAACAGCGACCTGGCATTCCTTAAGCAGTTCGGGCGGTTGTAAGCGATAGAACCATACATTCTTCTGCGCGTGTCAGCATGATTTGGCATGATCGCGCCCAGGATCGAAACATCAAATATAGATTAAGGAAGTGAACGTGCATGCGAGTATCGACGGATTGGCTGTCTGATTATATTTCCCTGGAAGACGTGGCGCCACAGGAGCTGGCGGAGAAAATCACCCGTTCCGGCATCGAGATTGACGTGGTGGAGAACCGCAACCAAGGCGTGAACAAGGTTGTTGTAGGTTATGTGAAAAGCAAGGAAAAACATCCGGATGCCGACAAACTGAACGTTTGCATCGTGGATGCTGGGCAGGAAGAGGATTTGCAGATCGTCTGCGGCGCGAAAAACGTGGATGCAGGCCAAAAAATCGCGGTTGCCCTTGTGGGTGCCAAATTGCCTGGCGGGCTGGACATCAAAAAAGCCAAGCTGCGCGGCGTTGTATCCATGGGCATGATCTGTTCGGCGAAAGAATTGGGTATGAACGACAAATTGCTGCCGAAGGAACAACAGGAAGGCATTCTGGTGCTGCCTGAAAATACCGAAATCGGAACGCCGATTGCCCAGGTTCTCGGTCTGGACGATCATGTCCTGGAACTGGACCTGACGCCGAACCGTTCGGATTGCCTCAGCATGCTGGGTGCGGCTTACGAAGTCGGTGCCATCCTGGGACGCGACGTGAAGCTGCCTGATCCGCAGCAGCATCTGGTGGAGATTTCGGATGCGGCGGCAAACCACATTTCGGTGCAAATTTCGGCTGCGGAGCAGTGTGCTCACTATGCAGCTCGTTATGTTACGGGCATCAAATTGGGAGCGTCCCCGCTCTGGATGCAAAATCGCCTGATGGCAGCGGGCATTCGCCCGATCAACAACGTCGTCGACGTAACCAACTATGTCATGCTGGAATACGGTCAGCCGCTGCACGCATTTGATGCGGATAAATTGGAAAAAGGGCACATTGACGTGCGTATGGCGCAGGAAGGCGAAACCATCGTGACGCTGGATGGCCAAGAGCGCAAACTGGAGCCGCACATGCTCTTGATTACGGATGGCGTGAAACCTGTGGCGATCGCCGGAGTCATGGGCGGCGAGAATTCCGAGGTTGCGGAAGGCACTGTCAATCTGTTGCTTGAATCTGCCAAGTTCGATGGCGGAACTGTACGGAAAACGTCGCGCCAACTGGGGCTGCGTTCCGAAGCGAGCCTGCGTTTTGAGAAGGAAGTGGATCCTGGAGCAGTCATTGCTGCATTGAATCGGGCTGCGGAATTGATCCAACGTTATGCGGGCGGCGAAGTTCATCAGGGGATCGTTCAGGCAGGAACGGAATCCGCAGAGAAACGCGTCGTGAAATTGTCGCTGGACAAACTCAACCGTTATCTTGGAACAGATCTGTCGCTGCTTGAGGTTAAAACGATATTCGCCCGTCTGCACTTCGCCTGCGGCGATGCCGAACAAGGCATCCTGGACGTGGAAGTTCCGACGCGCAGAGGGGATATCACACTGGATGTGGACTTGTTCGAAGAAGTAGCACGCCTGTACGGGTACGACAACATTCCGACTACGCCGATCGAAGGGCCTACGACGCCTGGGGCATACACGCGCGCTCAAGCAATGCGCCGCACGATCCGCGGTTTGCTTGCAAACAGCGGCTGGCAGGAAATGATCAGCTACTCCTTCGTACATCCGGATAAGGCATCCTTGTTCCCGTCCCTGACGGCAGGCAGCAAAACGGTAAAATTGGCCATGCCGATGAGCGAAGACCGCAGCGTGCTCCGTACAAGCGTACTTCCGCAAATGCTGGATGCCGCGGTGTATAACATGAATCGGAAACAGGACTCCCTGGCGGTATTCGAAGTGGGCAGCGTGTTCTTCACGGAAGAGGAGCAGTTGACCAAACAACCGCATGAAATTCCGGTTTTGAGCATGCTGCTTACGGGCCATCGTGCTCCTCAACAATGGAATGCCGGTGCGGAAAAAGTCGATTTCTTCGATTTGAAGGGGGCTTTGGAGGAACTGTTTGCTTATCTGGGTCTGGAGAGCCGTATTCGTTTCGTGGCCAACCAGCCGGAAGGATACCATCCGGGACGTTCCGCATCCGTATATTTGAGCGATCTGCATGGCGGCGAGGATAAGCTGATCGGAACGATGGGCCAATTGCATCCGGAACTGCAATTGCAGTATGATCTTAATGATGTGTATTTGGCAGAGATCGGTCTTGAAGCGATTTACAGCGATGCGGATGGGGATATCCGTTACCGCGAGCTTCCGCGTTTCCCTGCGGTTGAACGGGATATTGCGGTCGTTGTCGGCAAAGACGTCGAAGCGGGAGCCATGCTCCATGCCATTCGTGAAGCAGCTGGGGAATTGATGCAAACCGTACAGGTATTCGACGTGTTCACCGGAAGCAAATTGGGAGACGACAAGAAGAGCGTAGCAATGGCTCTCGTGTACCGTCATCGCGAGCGCACGCTGACCGATGAGGAAATTACCGAGGTTCATTCCCGCGTCGTTTCGCGCCTGGAAGAACAGTTCGGCGCGGAGCTGCGCAAATAGGGACGAAGCATCTTCTCACTGAGTTAACAAACGAAGCCGTGCTGCCCAAGCGCCATGAAGACCGGACAGAGGGGGCTTTCGGTTCAGTCTCGCCTCTCACCTTCGGCTGAATGGATTGCAAATAAGCTGATTGTGGCCGCTAAAATAAGATGGATTTGCAAGGAAGACGGAACGTGCTTTAAATGAAGTCCCTCTTGAAATATCAGGAAGCCGATTCCTTGGCGCTTTTACTTTCTGATATTATGAAAAAGAATTAGCAGGAATTGCTTAAAGTCACATCGAATCCTTAGCATTAGAGGATTGATGTGACTTTTTTTTGCTGACAGCCAAGAATCAACATACAGACTTGAAGGAGGGCACAACTGTGACTACACCTGATCGTACTCGCGTCACCGTAGAGATATACGGGACTTCTTATAAATTGGTCGGCAGCAGTGCCGAATACATGAAACAAGTGGCCAGCTTGGTGGATGAACGAATGAATACCATCTCCAAAAACCACTCCCGCTTGGACACGCCGCGCATCGCGGTCCTCGCGGCTGTACATATGGCCGAGCAGTCGCTCCAGGCTCAGGAGATCCGGAATGAGCTGAAGATGTTGACCGGCGAACGGACGGAATTGAGAAACGAGCTTAATCGCTTGAACGCAATTCAGAGTGAACACCGCAAGGAACTGGAACAGCGTGATCAGGCCATTGCGGAAGCCATCAAACAAAAGCAGGAAGCCGAGCAGGCCCAAGCCAAAATGGCGGCGGACAACAAGGCGGAGATTGCACGATTGAATGCGATGTTGGAGCAGGAAAGGACCCGGTTTGCTGAACGCGAGAAATCGATGCAGGCCCAGCATGCTGCCCAACTTAAGCAAGAGGCCGAGAAGCAGCAGGCAAGGTTGAGAGAAGCAGAAGCGAAAGCAGCCAATCAGCTAAAAGAAGCGCAAGCTCAAGCAGCGGCGCAGCAAAAGGAAATGCAGAGCCGTGCTGCCGCAGAACTTCAACAGGCTCAAGCGAAGGCGGCGGAGCAGCTGAAGGCAGCGAAGGAGCAGCAGGCGCAGGCGGAAGCACGCCTGAAAGAAGCAGAAGCTCGCGCAGCCACGGAGCGCCAGCAGCTTGAAGCGAAAACGGCGGAGCAGCTGAAGGCAGCGAAGGAGCAGCAGGCGCAGGCGGAAGCACGCCTGAAAGAAGCGGAAGCTCGCGCAGCCGCGGAGCGCCAGCAGCTTGAAGCGAAGGCGGCGGAGCAGCTGAAGGCAGCGAAGGAGCAGCAGGCGCAGGCGGAAGCACGCCTGAAAGAAGCGGAAGCTCGCGCAGCGTCGGAACGCCAGCAGCTTGAAGCGAAAGCGACGGAGCAGCTGAAGGCAGCGAAGGAGCAGCAGGCGCAGGCGGAAGCACGCCTGAAGGAAGCGGAAGCACGCGCAGCCGCGGAGCGCCAGCAGCTTGAAGCGAAGGCGGCGGAGCAGCTGAAGGCAGCGAAGGAGCAGCAGGAGCAGGCGGAAGCGCGCCTGAAAGAAGCGGAAGCTCGCGCAGCCGCGGAACGCCAGCAGCTTGAAGCGAAGGCGGCGGAGCAGCTGAAGGCAGCGAAAGAACAAGCAGAGGCTGCTATACTAGCCGAACTGGAGCAGGCCGAAGCAGAGCTGAACAAGGTGCAGTCGGAAGCGGCCAAACAGGTCGAAGAGCTGCAAGCCACCATGGAACGGCGTTTGCAGCAGGCTGAAGAAGAGAAGGCCCGGCAAATTGGTGAGCTCCAGGAGAAGGCCGATAAAGAACGTGCAATCATTCAGCTTGAAGCAGAACAAAATCTTCAGAACGAAATCGGTCGGGTTACGGTTGAATTCCGTGAAGCCAAGGAGCAGTCGGAACTCGAATGGATGGAAAAAGAGGTTGCCTTTGAGGCGAAGCTGGAGGCTGAAGCGAAACAAAAGAATGAACTCGCGGCGGCAGCGGCTGCCTTGGAAAAAGAACAAAGCAAGTTAAAACAGCAGTTGGAAGAGGAGAGACAGGAGGCAGAGGAGCTGCTGCGCGACGTCGAAGCTCAGCTTGGCGCCGTTCGTGAGCAGCTTGCGAGCACGCAGCAGCTGGTCACGGAGCAGGAAGAGAAAATTGCGCAGGAACTGGAACAGCTTCAGTTGTTGCAGGAAGAAAAGGCCGCGCGCATTCAGGAGAAAGAAATCCAAACGCGGCGAATCGCCGAACTGGAGCAGCAGCTGAACGAGCTGAAGCAAGATAGCGCACGCCTGCAGGAAAAATTGCGTACAGCCGAAGCGGAAACAAGCCAATCCCGGGAAGCCGAACAGCAATGGAAGCAGCAGTATAATGAAGTCGTCGAGCGGGAATCTGCCTTGTCCGCGCAGCTTCGCAAAGCACAGGATCATCAGGCGCGGCTGGATGACGAGGTTCTGCGCTTGCAGGCAGCGGCATCGAGATCCGAGGAAGAGCAGCGCGGTCTGCAAAAGGTGCTGGAACAGGCTCATGCAGCCGTGCGTACGCTTCAGAACGAAATCGGCATGCTGACCAAGAGCGAGCAATCGTGGAAAGAGCTTGCCGAGCAGCGGCTTGCGGAGATCGGCGAATTGGAAACGCAAGTCCTGGAGGCCGTGGAACAGAACGAAACGCTTGAAGCCGGGGTGCAGTCCCTTCACGATGAATTGTCCGTCATCAAGGAAGAGGCGGATTCCTTCCGTAAAGAGGCCAACCGTTACAAGCAGGATTTTGCCCGCATCAATGATGAACATCAGCGACTCGCAGCAGAGCTGCACGACGTAACGGACGAACTGCATTCGCTGCAGGAAAGCTACAAGCAAATTCGCAGCGATTACGACGATGCATTGCAGCGCGAAGAGATCGGCGCGAGGGAATTGGAAAGACTGCAAGCCGAGAATCGCTCCATCAAGCAGTCGCTTGTAGAAGCAAACGATCAGGTAAAGATGCTGTCCGAACAAGTGGGCGAACAAGCAGCACAAATTTCGCAGACGGAAGAAGAAGCATTGGAGTGGCAGATCAAACACGAAGATTTGATGGCCAAACATGCCGAGCTTTCCGCACGGGTCGAACAACTGACTGCGCGTGAAGAGCAAATGCAGCAGAAGCTTGACGAGGCTTCAAGGAACGACCAGGTTTGGCAGCGACGTGCAGACGAATGGGCGGTGCAGGAGCAGGCTTGGCAAGAACGTTGGACTGCGCTGGAGAACGAATTGAACATGTGGCAGCAGGAAAGTGCGGTCAGCGTCGAAAAGGTAGAACAGCTGGAGAAAGAATGCAAGCAGCTGGAGCAGCTGCATGCAGGTGCGGTTGAAGAAAAGCAATCGATGGAAACGGAACTTCACGATATCGGCGAACGATTCGAGCTCGCAGCCAATCAATTGCGTCTGCTGCAGGTGGAGCGCGAAATAGAGCGTGAGAAAGCCGAGCAATTGAACACCGAATATCGGCAGCTGCAGGACGAGTATGCGAAACTCCAAACCGAATACAACGAGTGGATCGAACTCATCGAGCAGGACCAAAGTCAGCAATAACAGATACGGATATAACATTCAGGGTATGATCACTTGTGCGATCTGTTATAATACAAGAAGAGCTCCCGTCTAGTTGCGGGGGCTCCTTGTGATTGAACGTTTATGTTTATTCCTCAACGATGATTTTGGAGATCATTCTGCTATGACCGCTTCCGCACCATACGGAGCAGGACACCTGAAATTCTCCGGCCTTATCGGGAGTAATCACTTTTGTGTTTTTCTGGGAATCGAGCGACAGGTTTAGTTCTGGCACGAGAATGCCATGGTTTCCTTCCACATTCTCATACACGATTTTGACCGGGACGCCTTTTTTGATACGGTATTCCGGCTGATCGAATTCATAATTGCTCGCTTTGATGACAAGCTCTTCGCTTGCGGTCACGTTCGCTTCGGACTCGGCGCTGTCGCTGGAGCCTGTCCCGCCACAGGCGGTGAGCATGAGTGCCAGCATGCAGATCGCTAGCCATGCGATTCCTTTTTTCATCATGTGCCTCCTTTAGCCTGTTGAAATAGATGGAATTTGAATGATTTCCTCAAATCATCATACTTCATTCCATGAGAACATGACCATGCCGGCTTTGTCATCTTTTTGAAAAATGCAAAGCGCAAAAACCTCTTCAGGCGGAAAGCCTTCGGAGGTTTATTGGACAAGCCTTTTCAGTTGTCGAGACGTGAATCAAAGTCCCTCGAGATTAGACCGATATTTCGGTTACGAATTGTTTTTGGAACTTCGACCGGCTTCAAACGGCGTGGATACCGGGATAAAGAGGTCGATGATGCCGATCACCAGAGCCGCCAGAATGGCTCCGAGCAAAGTGACTCTTACATGATCGACCACATACTGGCCAAGCCAGATGACCAGGGCACTGACGATGAAACCTACGATGCCTCGGCCAAACGGAGTAACCCGTTTGCCAAATACGCCTTCAATGATCCAACCAAGCAAGGCGATGACCAAGGCCAGCATCAATGCGCTCCAGAATCCGCCAACGGCAAATCCCGGCACAATCCAGCTGACTACCATCAACACGATCGCGGCAATGACGAATCGTACGACATGTCCCAGGAAATTCATACGGTTTACCTCCTTTTCATCAGATCGGATATGCATGGGACATCCAGTTCACAATGTTAATGTAGATGTTGCAATATCCTGACACCCGTAGTTTGTGGCGGAATGCTGCAACTTATGTGTGGAAGGATTCGTTAAATAGCGCAGCTACGATTCATTCGTTATAATACAGATATAGCTTGGAAGGAGTTGTACACTTGGACACGAAAATTTTGCACACATTAGAATACCGGAAAATTTTAAATACATTGCAGGGCTTTGCCCAAACCTCCATGGGGAAACGCAAAGCCGAACAGTTGGAGCCGGTGAGTGAGCTGGAGGAAGTAAAACGGCTGCTTCAACAAACCGATGAGGCTGCGACCTACGATCGCCTGAAAGGAATGCCTTCTTTTGGCGGTATCGTGGATATCACGGCATCCGTTAAACGTGCGGAAATCGGCGGTACCCTCAATCCGCATGAATTGCTGGGCATTTCCAATACAACCCTTGCGGCCCGCAGGCTGAAACGGCAAATTGCGGCTTTGCATGAGGATGAGCCATTGGAAACACTGGTTTTTATCAGCGACCAGCTCTCGGAGCAAAAAGCGTTGGAGGATTCGATTCGCAGCTGCATCGATGACAGTGCCGAAGTCGCCGACACGGCGAGCGTGACGCTGGCTCAGATCCGTCGTGAACTCCGGGGCGGGGAAGCGCGTATCAGGGAGAAGCTGGATTCGATGATCCGTTCCTCTACGGTGTCGAAGATGCTTCAGGATCAGTTGATTACGATTCGGGGCGACCGCTTCGTGATCCCGGTCAAAGCGGAGTATCGCTCTTACTTTGGCGGGATCGTGCATGACCAATCGGGTTCGGGGGCAACCCTTTTTATCGAGCCGGAATCCATCGTAGCCATGAACAACAAGCTGCGGGAGACGCGGATTCGCGAGGAACGGGAAATAGAAGTCATTCTGCAAAAATTGACGGCGTTAGTCAGCGAGCAGGCCGAATGGCTGCTGTACGATGTCGATTTGCTCGGTTCGCTCGACTTCATATTTGCCAAGGCACGCTTGGCGCGTGAATTAAAGGCAACGCTTCCGCGCATGAATGACCGCGGGTTCATCAAGTTGAAAAAAGGCCGCCATCCGCTCATTGCCATCGAAAATGTAGTGCCTACCGACGTTGAACTCGGAAACGATTATACGTCGATCATCGTCACAGGACCGAATACGGGCGGTAAGACGGTTACCCTCAAAACGATCGGATTGTTGAGTCTAATGGCCATGTCCGGATTGTTCGTTCCCGCTGAAGATGGCAGCCAGCTCTGCGTATTCGATGCCATTTATGCGGATATCGGCGACGAACAAAGCATTGAGCAAAATCTCAGTACGTTTTCCAGCCATATGACCAACATTATTCGGATTTTGAAAAACATGACCCCGAAAAGCCTGATCCTGCTTGATGAGCTTGGTGCGGGAACCGACCCGGCCGAAGGCTCGGCTTTGGCTATATCCATTCTGGAACACATGCATAGCTCCGGCTGTCGCATGGTTGCGACGACGCACTATAGCGAATTGAAGGCCTATGCGTATGAGCGGAAAGGCGTGATCAATGCAAGCATGGAGTTTGACGTAAACACGTTAAGCCCAACCTATCGTCTGCTTGTTGGTGTGCCGGGCCGCAGTAACGCGTTTGCCATTGCGGAGCGTCTGGGACTGCCCGGCCACATTCTCGACTATGCACGCGGCGAAGTGAAAGAAGAGGATCAGCGGGTTGAGCATATGATCGCTTCTTTGGAAGAGAACAGACTTACCGCCGAGCAGGAGCGCGAACGCGCCGAACAGCTGCGTCAGGACATGGAGAAGCTGCGCAGCCGTTACCAGTCCGATCTGGAAAAACTGGAGCAGCAGCGTGATCGTCGAATTGAGAAAGCCGAGGAAGAAGCGAGAAGCATTATCGACAAAGCCAGAGCGGATGCGGAAAAAATCATTGCCGATTTGCGTCAGTTGGCCATGGAAGAGGGAGCTTCCGTCAAAGAACACAAACTTATCGCGGCACGCAAACAGCTGGATGAGGCAGAGCCCGAAAAACGCAAAAAAGCGGTCAAACGCACAGGCTCCGTTCCGAAGACCCGTGCGATCGGCCCGGGGGATGAAGTTCTTGTGTACAGCCTGAACCAAAAAGGGCATGTGGTTGAACTGGCGGGAAGCAAGGAAGCCTTCGTGCAGCTCGGCATTATGAAAATGAAGGTCTCTTTGGACGATCTGGAATTGCAGCAGTCCGCTCCGGCGGTGAAGCCTAAGCAGAAACCGGTAACGGGCGTGAAGCGCACACGCGATGACAATGTCCGCAGCGAGTTGGATCTGCGTGGGGCCAATTTGGAAGAGGCGTTAATGGAAACGGACCGTTTCATTGATGAAGCCTTTCTGGCTAACTTAGGCCAAATTTACATTATTCATGGTAAAGGGACCGGTATTTTGCGTTCGGGTATTCAAGAATATCTGCGCAAGCATAGACATATTAAAAGCTACCGGTTAGGCAATTACGGAGAAGGCGGTAATGGTGTGACCGTAGCAGAGTTGGAATAACAGGGCGTAATCAAGCATGTTCCGCTGGATCGGTTGCGCTTGACAGCAGGAACGGGGAAGGAGAGCGATGAGTGAAGGGGACGATTGACCAGCTGCTGTCCCATCCGCTAGGGATGGTTCTCGGTTTTTTCTCGGTTGCGATTATGGAGTTGCTTGTTTTTCTGGCTTGTTTCGAGTTGGTCACGAAATACAAATGCTGGGATGAAATCAGAAAGGGCAACGTGGCGGTAGCTATGGCTACGGGTGGCAAAATTTTTGGCATTTGCAATGTGCTTCGTTTCTGCATCCAGGCCAAATCTTCCGTGTATGAAGCGATGATCTGGTCGTTTGTAGGTTTTATTTTGCTGCTGATCGCCTATTTTCTATTTGAGTTTTTGACGCCGGTCTTCTCCATTGACAAAGAGATCGCGGCGGATAATCGGGCCGTTGGATTGATTTCCATGATTATTTCGGTCGCGCTGTCTTTTGTCATCGGCGCAAGCATCATGTAAGGAGGCCTTGCATGAAAATTTTAATACGTATTTTGTTTGCGGCATCGATTGTATTTTTTGCCATCGGTGTGATCTACGTCATGAACACGTGAAATGATGTTTGAATAAAGAAAGGTTGATCAGGTTATGGAGAAAACAATATGCCCTTGGTGCCAAACCGAAATCGTATGGGATGAGGAACTTGGGCCAGAGGAAGAGTGCCCTTATTGTCATAATGAACTGAACGGGTATCGCACACTCAACATCACGCTGGGTGACGAGGAAGGTGCCGAGAGTGTTTATGACGAAGAGAACGAAGTGGAGGATGACGATCAGACAGCCGATCTGACTGCACTTTGGGGAGAAGAGGTTGAACTGAAGATGCCTGAACTGCGCACGTTAACGAAGTATGCGGACGAAGGCCATGATTTGCTTCAATATGAAGAAGGTGTGGAGAAGCAGCTCGACGTGCAGGAGGAGGTACCGGAGTGCCCTCACTGCCGGGAATTTATGGTGCTGACCGGCACACAAACCACGACTGCAGAACATTTTGCCTCTGTTCACAACCATGCATCGGGTTCCGGTCTCCTGATGCCAATGCCATTTACGGTTCAGATGTATGTCTGTTCAGGTTGTTTCCAGGTTCAGTATAGTCTTGCTGAAGAAGATCGGATGCGTCTGATTCAAAACCTGAGTGCTCGTAAATAACAGCAAACGCGTAATTCACTGAAAATCGTATAGACTTCCAGAGGTTTCATCATGTTTTTCTTCACCTTGGGGCAGGTTAACGTTATGACTGCCTGCTACCTATATTTCAGGTGGATGAAGGAGGAAGCAGATGAAGGTTACTCTGGGCCGACAATCCATTCTGCTGCTTGGCGTGAATGGATTGTTTGCGTTAGCCGGGGCTTTGTCCGGAACATTTCTGAATGTCTACTTGTGGAAAAGCCGGCCCGATTACAGCATGCTGGGATGGTTCACCGTGAGTCAACAGCTTGCTCTTGGCGCAACATTCTGGCTTGCCGGAAAATGGGTCAAGGAACATGACAAAATGATCGCTTTGCGTCTGGGCACCGGGTTATCGGGCTTGTTCTACATGCTTGTCCTGTGGGCGGGGCCAAAGGCGGTGGATTGGATCTGGCCGCTGGGCATCCTGCTCGGCTGTTCATTGGGGTTGTTCTGGCTTGCCTTTAACGTTGTATATTTTGAGGTGACTGACCGTGAAAACCGGGATTTGTTCAACGGATGGGTGGGGCTGCTGGGCTCCGTGACGGGCATCGTTGGTCCTTGGTTCTCCGGTTTGATCATCTCACGGATGGCTGACAATACCGGGTACCGGCTCATATTTACGGTATCGCTTGTCATCTATGTCATTGCCGTCGTGTGCAGCTTTTTCCTGAAAAAAAGAAAGGTCAGCGGTACATACTGTTGGACGGAACCGCTGAAGCAGTTATCCCGTAAGGGCAGCCCCTGGAGACCACTTGGCGTGGGGTTGATCGCTCAGGGGGTGCGAGAGGGTGTTTTTGCATTCTTGATCGCACTGCTCGTATATGTCGCCACCCAACAGGAGTATAAGCTTGGGCAATTCTCATTGATCACTTCATCCGTCGCGCTGGTGAGTTACTGGGCCGCAGGAAAATGGTTCAAACCTCGTTACAGGTCTATGGGGATGCTGTCCGGAGCGATATTGTTGTTCTTGGTTCTTCTGCCTCTATTATGGAAGGTTGGTTACGGCACCTTGCTGTTCATGGGAATCGGTTCGGCCATCGGCATGCCGCTGTACATGCTGCCGATGATTTCGGCAGGTTTCGATCTGATGGGGACAAGTGACGAAAACGTGGAGAAAAGAGTGGAACTTGTCGTATTGAGAGAGCTATGCCTCATGACCGGAAGACTGTTGGGGTTGGCATCGTTTTTGGTCATCGTTCAGAGTCAGCCATCGTTGCAAGAGATGGTATGGTTGATCGTTGCCCTGGGTGCATTTCCGCTTGTGGGATGGATTGCCATCCGCAGTTTGCTTAGCACGCATGATCCGAGGGCACCTCAGCGAAAATAAAAGAATAACAGGGTACTTGCGCCGAGTTCAGTTCTCGGGCAAGTACCCTGTTTTAGTTTGCTCCATGGCTTATTTCCATGATGCGGGAGAGGGTTTGTTGGTTCGTGTAAGTGAAAAGAGCTCCATATCTCCGTTTGGAGTACCCGTAACGGCGTCTGCCAGTATGGAGGCTGCAATCATGCTGTATACCGTCCCATTCCCTCCGTAACCCTCAAGAAAATAGGAATGAGGGAATTCCGGATGGGGGCCGATTAATGGCAGCCCGTCATGGGTATTGCCGAATACGGCCCCCCATGTGAAATCGACTTCCAGGTCTGGCAGAGGGAAGTACGCACGAACCTTCTTCAAGAGTTGTTCGCCGCAATGCTTGGCTCGGTGCTCTCTCTGATCCTTGCGCGGCAAATCTTCATCCATCCCGCCTGCCACGATTCTTCCGTCCATCGTTGTCCGCATGTATGTGTATGGAAGCGCGGATTCCCAAATGAGATAGCGGTCATACCAACTGCTCAGATCCGGCAAAGGTTTGGTTACAATGACATAGGAAGTCTGGAGATAGGCCGTTTGATCCTTCTTGATGGACTGGGTTTCGTATCCTGTCGCAAAAATCACTTTGCGAGCATGAATCCGTCCACCCGGCGTATGGCACAACACGCCGTCTTTGAGGAAATCGCAATGGATCATGGCCGTTTTTTCGAAGATCCGGACCCCTTTTTTCGCAGCGGAATGAAACAAACCGTGTACGAAACGAAACGGATTCACCTCGGCATCGCCTCGGGTTAAAAGAGCAGCTGGTTTGCTAATCGAGAGGTGCTTGTTAATACGGCCGGCATCCCAAAACGCTGCGTCGAAACCGTATCGCTGCAAAGTCCGGGCCTCTTTCTCCAGTATGTGAATGTCTTCTTGACTGCTGGCAAAGCGAAGACTATTTCTTGGGATGAAACAAGGATCCGTATCCAGCGTACCCGCGAGTCGTTCGAGCTGCGCCATGGCATCCCGGCAAAGTTCGTAAAACCGGACGCCGGTATATTCGCCGAATGTATGGATGCAAGAGGTCAACGTTTTGTCATTTGTGTTTTGCAGCAGACCGGCACTGGCCAAACTGCTGCCGTGAGCAATGTTTCTTTTTTCAATGACGACCGTATCCACCCCCTGATCGGCAAGCAGCCGTGATGCTAATGCGCCTCCCATGCCGCCACCGATGATGAGGCAATCGCATGTAAGATCCGTTTGCAGCACAGGGTATGTTGGCGCATCGGTCATCGTGGAAGGCCAGAAGGGCGTACCATATACAAGTTCCAAGAGGGGCAACTCCTTTTCGGTAAGGGATTCTGTATACTTTCGGAAGACAAGGTAAAAATAATCCCGCATGCACTTCAGGTTAAGGAGGATCATTCCTATGCAACATGCGCAAATCCAGGCACTCAGTCCCAAAGAGCTGAATTACATCGCGGACTCCATTTCCAATGAGGAACTGTTGATCAAGCAGTGTGCGGCAACGGCCTCAACCACGCAAATTGCACAAATCCAGCAAGCTTTGAACCAGTACGTTCGCTCCCATGAACAGCATTTGAACACGCTGACTGCCGCGCTGCACCAGCATCAGTCCATTGCTCCTACGCAACCCCAGTAAGGCCCAAAATCAAAAACGCTGAAGGAGGAAGCCCTGTGTATTCTCAATCTTTGTCATCCGGGGGAAGTTTTATGCAGGAACAAGACCTGCTCAGTTCGATTCTCGCAAACCTGAGACGCACGGCGCGCGAGTATACGACCGCCACAACGGAAGCGGCTTGTCCGGCGGTTCGCCAAATGTTTATGGATTTGACGAACGATACGCTCAGGCTGCAGGGCGAGCTGTTCAATCTGATGCAGCAAAACAATATGTATTCCGCTTCGTCGAAGGCGCTCCGCCAGGACATAGACAAGCAAATCCAGTCTGCCCATCAAGCGCAGCAGAAATGCCAGCAGTTCGTGCAGGAGAAAAGCACGCAATCTGCCACGTACAACCATGCACCCAACGTTCCGCAGCATCCGGCAAATTACGGCAATCCCTATTACGTGTAATTTCCCGGAACGAGTTTTGAATCCGAAAAAAGCAGAGCATACCACCGCTTGCCTGAATTCCGAGCAGGCGGTTTTTGTGTTTGCACAGACGTTAAATTCATGTAATATTAGTATTAATTCATTTTCAGGAACCTGATAAGTGCTGGAGGGAAAGGCATGAAGGATTTGAACGATTTGCAATTGAAAGTTCTCGATCTGTTGAAGGAAGATGCTAGAAGAACTCCTGCATTGTTGTCGACACTGCTCGGCGAACCGGAGGAACATATCAAAAAGGCTGTCGAAGAACTGGAGCAAGAACACGTCATCGTGAAGTACGCCACGGTCGTAAACTGGAGCAAAGTGCACGACGAGAAGGTCACGGCGTTGATCGAAGTGCAAATTACGCCTGAACGGGGGCGCGGTTTTGAAGGGATTGCGGAGCGGATCTATCTGTATCCTCAGGTCAAATCCGTTTACTTGATGTCTGGCGCGTATGACCTGCTCGTCGAAGTCGAGGGCGGCAACCTGCGCGAGGTAGCCAATTTTGTGTCGGAGAAGCTGTCTCCCATCGATTCGGTCCTTTCGACCAAAACCAACTTTATTCTCAAAAAATACAAGCAGGACGGGATTATTTTCGAGGACCATCAAGAAGATAACCGTCTCATGATCTCGCCGTAAAGGAAGATGTGTCATGATATTGAATGAACAGACAACAGGAAGCACCAAAACCATGAATTCATATTTGTCGCCACTGGTTCAGCAAATTCCTCCTTCCGGCATCCGCAAGTTTTTCGACTTGGTCGGAGACAACAAGGATATCATTACGCTAGGGGTCGGCGAGCCGGATTTCATCACGCCGTGGCATATGCGCGAAGCGTGCGTGTATTCGTTGGAACGCGGCATGACCAGCTACACCTCCAATGCGGGCATGCCCCAGCTGAGGGAGGCGCTCAGCGAGTATTTGGATACTCAATTCCATACGAAATATGATCCAAAAAACGAAATCATCGTAACGGTCGGCGGCAGTGAAGCCATTGACTTGGCCTTGCGCGCGCTCATCGTGCCAGGAGACGAAATTTTGATCCCGGAGCCGTCGTATGTAGCGTATTCTCCCATTGCTTCCATAGGCGGCGGCGTGCCGGTCGGCATCGAAACGTATGCGAAGGACCAGTTCAAACTTACGGCAGAAGCGCTTGAGGCCAAGATCACGCCTAAATCCAAGGTCGTCATTCTCTGTTATCCAAGCAATCCGACGGGAGCGATCATGACGCATGAGGATTGGCTGCCGATCGCTGAGGTAATCAAAAAGCATGATCTGATCGTCATCGCGGATGAAATTTATGCCGAGCTGACGTACAACCAAAAGCATGTCAGTTTTGCAGCCGTCCCCGACATGAAGGATCGCACGATTCTGGTCAGCGGTTTTTCCAAAGCATTTGCCATGACGGGCTGGAGAATCGGGTACATGTGCGGGCATCCCGAGTTGATCTCGGCGATGCTGAAGATTCATCAATATACGGTGATGTGTGCGCCGGCCATGGGTCAGGTAGCTGCTTTGGAGGCATTAAGGAACGGAATGGCCGAAAAAGACCGGATGGTGGAATCGTATAACCAGCGGAGACGATTGATCGTGCAAGGATTCAGAGACATCGGTCTCGATTGTCACGAGCCTCAGGGCGCGTTCTATGCGTTCCCGAGCATTCAAAAGACGGGGCTCAGCTCGGACGTATTTGCCGAACGCCTATTGACGGAGAACAAGGTAGCCGCCGTGCCAGGAAACGTATTTGGGCCTCAAGGTGAAGGCTTCTTGCGGTGTTCCTATGCGACATCTGTCGCGCAGTTGAATGAGGCATTGGATCGGATTGGAAATTTTGTCCATAAAGTGTTGAAAGAGGGATAACAGATTGTAGCAAAAGCTGTTGATGTTACATTTCGGATATACGGAAAAAATAACTTTCTTTTACAAGATTTTATGATATAATTTCATTTTGAAATAAGTTTTCATAAAATTGAAATAAAATCCATTCCAAGGAGGGTTAGCTTTGTTCTGTGTTGAATATGATTTACCGACGAATCGTGGACATTATTTGGCAGAAGGCGATCATGGCGACCGATGGTCGGTGAACCCTGACCACGCATCTTTGCATAACGTTTCCTTGGAAGAAGAGATCCATATGTTGCGATGCAAAATGGAACAGTTATTTTTGGAGGAGAAATCCTTCACTTCGGATATCGTTATTGAAATCAGCAGCTTGCTCGATCTGAAAATCAACGAATATTACATGAAGCAGAAACCGACAAAAGGCAAATAATTTTGTCCTTGAGCGAAAACGTTACCTGTAAGGAAATGAGACCCCCATCCGGGGTCTTTTTTGATGATCGTTGAGAAAAGACAAATGATACAAAATGGTCTTGTAAAAGGCATAAGAGGCCTGGACGGGCACGCTGTTTTTGCGAGTGGGATAATTGTGATATATTTGTAGTTAGGAGAATAGAGGGGGAATGGGGATGAAAAGGTTTTGGGGAATGCTGTTCATCGTTTCGATCGTTTTGATGCTGTCCGGATGTGGCGGCAAGGATGGTTTTACCATTTTCATCATTGATAATCAAGGCAATCCGTCGGTCATTTCCGAACAGCTGCAAACCAATTTGCAGCAAAAACTGGGTGAAGAACCGAAGGTTGAAGTCATTACTAGCGCGATGTACGACGTGCAAAAAATTTTGGTCGAGTATGCGGCCGGTGGACATGACATTTTCATCTTGCCCGAGGCAGACATGAAACAATATGGAAAAAGCGGGTCCAATGTTCCGCTGGAAGATACGTTTGATGCCGAGAAATACAAACGGGGTGTGTTTGACGGAGGCGTCCTGGTTGAGCAGGGCGAGGGAGACAACGGTTCTGACATCAAAACAGAATCTCATCTCTACGGTATTCCGCTGGAGGAGATGCAAATGTTCAAGGACGTGAAATATGCGGCCAGCAATTTGTTTGCCACGATTCCGGTGTCCGCTTCCAATGTGGATGAGGCCAAAAAAGTTTTGAAGGCGTTGACAGAATAAGAGAGCTTCCATTCAAACACATCGACAGAGGAGGAGAGCGGATTGCTGATAACGGTCACAGGCGGCGTCGGCAGCGGCAAAACCCGGTTTGCCCTCGACTATGCAGCCCGGATTAGCCGGGAAGGGATCTATTTGTCCACAGGCGACCATGATCCAGTGAATCCGGAGCTGCCGTCCGCTCATTACCGGGCCATATCGGCAGTGAAAGGGCCCCAATTGGCCCAGGTTATTGATCAGATCAACCGGGAATCGAATCTTTATTTGGCGGATCAGCGCATTCTTATTGTGGATAGCCTAACCGCATGGATGGCGGCGAGCTTCGACGTCTGTGACAATCTGAACGAACAGAGGAACGATACCCAGAAATTGCTTGGCGCATTGCTTTCGTACCAGGGAAAACTGCTCGTCATTACGAACGAAATGCATGCATCGCTGCAACCTTCCGAGAAAGAGCGAGTTTTCGCAGCTCGCATGGCGTCCGTGAACCGGATGCTTCAATCTCACTCGGATCGGATGTTTATGCTCGTTTCAGGGCTGGCCATTGATTTGAAATCACATGCGCTGCGATATGAATAAATGTTGAACCCATGCAATAAGCCTCGGCCATTCCACTTAGGGAGGGACCGAGGCTTTACTCATGTATATCCGTATCTATTTAAGCGAGTTTGTTACTTGCGGGATTTGATCCGTTTGATCCACCAGATGACAAAAATAATGGCTGCAATCGCAACAATGACATAAACAACCAGTGAATAGACATCCATGAACTCCAAAATGCTCTCCCACGATGCGCCAAGCGCGGCGCCGACCGAAACAAGGATGATGTTCCAGACCAGTGTGCCAATCGTTGTAAAGAGAATAAACAGGCCAAATTTCATGTTGGACATGCCTGCCGGAATGGAAATCAGGCTGCGAACCAGCGGCACCATGCGGCAGAACAATACCGTCCATATCCCATACTTGTCGAACCAAGCATCGACGCGGTGGATATCTTCCTTCTTGATGCGCAGGATATGGCCCCAGCGATCCACGATTTTTTCCAGGCGTTCAACGTCGATCAGCAGCCCGATGCCGTACAGGATGATGGCACCAAGCACCGAACCGATCGTTGCCGCGATAATAACGCCGGGAAGGGTGAGGCCGGTATAGGTGGTCATAAATCCGCCAAAAGGCAAAATAATTTCCGAAGGAATGGGCGGGAACACGTTCTCCAGGGCAATGATCAACGCAATGCCGATGTATCCGTATTGTTCCATGAAATCGGTGATCCAGTTTTGCATAATCGTCTCCTCTACTATAAAATGACATAGATTTGGCGCGCATTCGCAGAACATACCAATTGTGGTATACGTATAGGGCCTGAGGTTGGTTTCTGAAAATTTGCATTTCCGTCACACCCGCAGGTCAAGTATACTGGTAAAGTTGAGGACAAGAAGAATGTAGTCGATCTTACCCATGCTCATGGGAACGCTGACGTTAAAGATTTAGCCAATGGAGGGATCAAGATGGGCATATATACAAGAACCGGTGATGAAGGGCAGACTTCGGTGATCGGAGGACGAGTGGTCAAGGACGACGATCGGGTGGAGGCTTATGGCACGATTGATGAGTTGAACTGTTTTGTCGGTCAGGCCATCAGCCTCATCGATGATGCAAAGGGCTCGTTCGAAGACCTGAAAGAACAGCTGTCGGAGATTCAACAGGAGCTGTTTGATTGCGGCTCCGATCTGGCGTTTGTCAACATTACGGAAAATCGGTATAAAGTAAAAGACGACAAGGTTGCGCGGCTGGAGCAATGGATTGATCTGTTCGATGCCGAAAATCCGAAAGTGGAGCGGTTCATCATTCCTGGGGGCACCCTGCTGTCTTCTGCGCTTCACGTATGCCGCACCGTGTGCCGTCGTGCCGAACGCCGGGCAGTCACGCTAGGGCAGCATACCGACATCAATCCGTCTGTGCGTCGTTACTTGAACAGGCTGTCGGACTATTTCTTTGTGGTTGCCCGGACCGCCAATGCAAGACAGCAGGTACAGGATGTTGAATACGTTCGCAGCAAAAAGGTTTTCCGCCGCAAAGAGGCAAAGAGTGAGGAATGAACGGCAAAGGAATGAAAAGGAACCAATGAACGGTTATTACACACCAATCACATACACGGTATCCGAGCAGGAGGAAGGTTGGCTGCTGAAGACGGTCCTTCAGCGACGCCTTCACGTATCGCGCAAACTTCTGTCACGACTGAAGCTGACAGAGCACGGCATTATGTTGAATGGAGAGCGAGTGTATATCAGCGTCAAGGTGGCTGCAGGAGATCTCGTCGAAATTCGGATGGAGCAGGAGGAGTCGGATGATATTCTTCCCGAAGAACTGCCTTTTTCCATTTTATATGAGGATGAGCACCTGCTGATCGTAAACAAGGATGCAGGCATCATCGTACATCCTACGCATGGTCACTATACGGGAACATTGGCGAACGGCGTCGTGCATTATTGGAAAGCCAAAGGCGAACGTGTCCGTTTTCGTCCGGTGCATCGGCTGGATCAGGAAACGTCGGGCGTGCTGGCCATTGCCAAAAATCCGTATGTGCATCAGCATGTGTCGGAACAGATGATAGCAGGCACGGTAGACAAGCGTTATATCGCTTTTGTGCACGGCAGCCCTACCCCGGAAGAAGGGACGATCGACGGTCCGATCGACCGCGACCCCGAGGAGCCGCATCGCCGGATCGTCACGCCGGACGGTTACCCTGCCCGTACGCTCTATAAGACATTAGCGAAATGGGATGGAGGAACGGCGAGCGAAGTGAGCCTTAAGCTGGAAAGCGGCAGGACGCATCAGATTCGCGTGCATATGACGTCGATCCACTGCCCGCTGATCGGGGACAGCATGTACCAAACATTGCCGGACGCGGGCATTGACGCCCGAACGGTGGCCTTGCGAGCTGAGCGGGACGGTTGGATCGATCGGCAGGCTTTGCATGCATGCGAGCTGTCGTTCGAGCATCCGATTTTGCGTAAGCGAATGACGTTCCATGCCCCGCTTCCTGCAGACTTGCAGGATCTGAAGCAGCGCTTGCAGCAAGAGAACGAGAATACGGAGGAACAGGAATCATGAGCCGATTGAAAGTTTATCAATATGCCAAATGCGGCACCTGCCGCAAAGCGGTCAAATGGCTGGAAGGCAAGGGGCACGAGTTGGCATTGGTGCCGATCTTTGACGCCCCTCCTTCCGAGGCGGAACTGAAACAACTCATCGAGCTGAGCGGGCTTGACGTGAAGAAGTTTTTCAACACCAGCGGTGAGGTCTACAAGGAGCAGCAGCTCAAAGACAAGCTTCCGGGCATGTCGACGGACGAGCAAATTCGTTTGCTTGCATCGAATGGCCGCCTTATCAAACGTCCCATCGTCACGGACGGAACAAAGGTCACTGTCGGATTCAAGGAAGAGACGTTCGAGCAGGTATGGAGTTAGGTTTGAAGCATGCCCTGATCGACAAGACGTTTCCGGTATCGTCCAAAAAACAGGGCTTTTTTGGCTGGCCGCCGCTTGGCGGAACTATGCTATAATGTTAGAATTATAGCGGTCATTTTTTGATATAGAAGACAGGAGAGATTAATTCGAAGTGAATCAACGTAATGAACCTACTTTGTTGCTGGTAGACGGTATGGCAGTGTTGTTCAGGGCGTTCTATGCGACATCTGCGAGCGGATATATCAGACGTACAAAGGCAGGATTGCCGACCAACGCGGTGTACGGGTTTATCCGTTACTTCTGGGATGCGGTCCAGACTTTTGGGCCAAGCCATGTCATCTGCTGCTGGGATATGGGAGGCAAGACGTTTCGCGGTGAAGAATATGCGGCATACAAAGGGAACCGGGCGGAAGCGCCGGATGATCTGATTCCCCAATTTTCGCTGATTCGTGAGGTCATGGACTGTCTTGGCGTTCCGAATATCGGGGCTCAAGGCTTTGAAGCCGACGATTGTATCGGTACCCTCGCCAAATACTACACCGAGCAGAACAACATGAACGTCATGGTGTTGACCGGGGATCATGACATGCTGCAGCTGATCAATGACCGGACAAGCGTGATCATCATGAAAAAGGGACACGGCAATTACATGGTATACACTCCCGATTCCTTGATGGAAGAGAAGCAGCTTGCCCCGCGTCAGATCATTGACATGAAGGGTCTTATGGGCGATGCCAGCGACAATTATCCGGGCGTTCGCGGCATTGGCGAGAAGACGGCGCTCAAACTGGTGCAGGAGTACGGCTCCATTGAGGGAATTTTGGATAATTTGGATCAATTGACGCCTTCGGTCCGGAAAAAGATCGAGAACGATCTGGACATGCTTCATTTATCCCGCAGATTGGCAGAGATTCATTGTGAAGTACCCGTAGCTTGCGCATTGGATGTATGCGAGTTCCAACTTGACCCGGATGCGGTCATGGACAAATTCGAGCAACTTGAGATGAAGAGCCTCGGCTCTTGGATGGGAGTGGCGACAGGTTGAGCAGCATGAACACGCGAGGAATCGGCAAAAAGTGGTGGACCGGGGCAATGGCCCTGATCCTGGCTTTGCCGGTATTATTGTCAGGAGCCGTGGGCGCTCCCGAAACAGCAGAAGCCAAAGCGGCAATCAGCACCAAAGTACAAAAAGTGAAAACGGCAGGACGCACCTTTACGGTGCAAACGGTCAGCATTCCGAAAGGAACGCCGGTGACGGTGGGACTTGCCAAAAAACAAGTGGGACAGACAGCTACGCTGCCATCGATCGTAAAGGCTTACGGTGCGCAAGCCGCGATTAACGGAGCTTTCTTCGAGGCCTATAACGGGGCACCGGACCCATACGGCATGCTGATTGCCAATAGCAAAGTGATACATATCGGAAGATACGGAACAAGCATCGGTTTCAAAGCGGACGGCACGGCGATCATGGATTCATTGCAGGTGAGCCTGACGGGCAAGGTTACCGGCAAAGACGGCAAGCCGCGCAGCTGGTACGCTACCTTTGTCAACCGCACGCCAGCGGAAAACGCCAACATCAGCATGTTGTATACGCCGGAGCGAGGCGGCAAGGTCGGATTCAAAGGCGGGATCGCCGTGGTGATCGAAAAGGGTGTCGTGACGAAGAAGTTAACAAACAATAACGTCTCCATTCCGAAGAACGGATCGGTTCTGGTCTTCTCAGGCACGCTGAAATCCATGGCAGATCGTTTTGACGTGGGCTCTGCCGTAGAGATGAACTATAAATACACGAATGCCTCAGGCAAGGAGATTCCTTGGGAAGATGTTGTGACAGCGGTAGGAGCCGGTCCACGTTTGGTAAAAGACGGGAAAGTGGCGGTGAATCCGGTGAGCGAGGGCTTTAAGGATACCAAGATTCTGAACGCTTCAGGCGCTCGAAGCGGAATCGCCATCATGGCTGACGGCTCCGTAATGCTGGCTACCGTTCCGGGAGCCACGATCAAGGAGTGGGCTGCCGTCATGCAGAAGCTTGGAGCCAAACAAGCGATGAACCTGGATGGCGGAGCCTCTTCAGGCCTTTATGCCGGCGGCAAGATGCTGACTTCCCCAGGGCGGTTGCTTAGCAACACCCTTGTATTCGGCGGTTCGGTGAAATAAAACGGAGAAGCATAGGAGGTTGTCATGATGAAGATGACGCATCATCCGAAGTCAGATCAGGCTGGCCCAGCCGTGCTTGCGGTCAACGTTGGGCAGCCCCGGCCGTTGCCTGGCCAGAAGCGGGAAGTTTTGAGCGGCATCGTGAAAACGCCCGTGTCGACACAGGTATTCCTGTCGTTCACCGGTTTGGCCGGGGATGGCCAGGCCGACCTGGTGCACCATGGCGGACCGGACAAGGCCCTCTGCGTTTATGACTACAGCCGTTACCCGGCTTTGGAGCAGCTGATGGATCGCAGGCTTGACTGGGGGGCATTTGGTGAAAATCTGACGGTGGCGGGCTGTCCGGAAGAAGTGATTCGGATTGGCGACGTGTTTGAACTCGGTGAAGCCGTCGTACAGGTCAGCCAACCGAGGCAGCCATGTTTCAAATTGGGCGCCAGGTATGATTACAAAGAGCTTCCGGTCTATTTTCAGGAAAGCGGGCATACCGGATTTTATTTTCGCGTACTCCGTGAAGGTGAAATCGGCCCTGGTTCGGCGTTTAGACGTGTGACCACGGATGAAACATCGATGACCGTAATGGAAGCCAACCGGATCATGCATCAAGGAAAGCAGGATGCTGCTGCGATGCGTTCGCTTTTGACTATTTCCGCGTTGTCGGATAGTTGGAGAGAAACATTGCTCCAACGGCTGGACAAGCTGGACAACGAAAACAACTGATGATCTGAATGGGAGCGTGACTGAATTGACGATTTTAGGTGCAATTGAAGCAGGTGGTACCAAATTTGTGTGTGGAATTGGGACAGAGCAAGGCGAGGTGCTTGAACGGGTAAGTTTTCCGACGACAACGCCGGAAGAGACGATGGCTCAAGTCATCGCTTTCTTTGAAGGCAAAGATATCGCGGCGCTTGGGGTAGGATCCTTTGGACCCATCGATCCGATCGAAGGAAGTCCGACCTATGGCTACATTACGACAACGCCAAAACCGCATTGGGGGCAGTACAACCTGATCGGCAAACTGAAAGAGCATTTCGACGTGCCAATGACGTTTGATACGGATGTTAACGGGGCAGCATTGGGTGAAGCTACTTGGGGGGCTGCTCAAGGGTTGGACAGCTGCTTGTATATCACCGTGGGGACAGGCATCGGGGCAGGTGCGGTCGTCGGGGGCAAAATGGTTCACGGTTTATCCCACCCGGAGATGGGACATATCGTGGTGCGCCGTCATCCAGAAGATGCGTATGAAGGCTTCTGCCCTTATCACGGCGATTGCCTGGAAGGGTTGGCAGCAGGTCCGGCGATCAACAAACGTTGGGAGCAACCGGCTTATGAACTGTCGCCGGACCATAAGGCGTGGGAGCTCGAAGCCCATTATCTGGCACAGGCATTGATGAACTTTGTGCTGATCCTCTCCCCGCAAAAGATCGTTATGGGTGGCGGGGTCATGAAGCAAGAGCACCTCTTCCCGATGATTCAGGGCAAACTGCAGGAGCTTCTGGCTGGATACGTCCAGCATCCTATGATTCAATCCGAAATCGATCAGTATATCGTTCCGCCTGGACTGGGCGATAACGCGGGCTTGTGCGGTTCGCTTGCGCTTGCGAAATTAGCATTGGAAAAATAGGTTTGTTCTATTTGCAATATAGAAATAATGCCTCTTTTTACCTTCGAAACGGTTGACGAATTTTTCCAATATGGTATGATATGAACAACAGCATAGCACGGTTGATGAGGAAGCACCTCTCTTGCATTACATTGCAGGAGGGGTGCTTTTTGTGCTGCCCATCAGCATGATGGCCTGGCATGGTGTCTGGTTGGCTGTGCTCTGCTATAACATAAGGAGGAGTCCAAGATGGAAATTATTTTCATGAACAGATTAACCAGAATGTTCGAGCAGGAAGAGCAGCCTGCCCAGTTGTGGATCGGTGAAGAAGAGGGAAGCTGGCAGTTGGTGTGGAGCCGTTATGAAGCAGGAGATCGCGAGGATATGGTCTGGTACGAGGGGGATTCATGGGACGAATTGCTGCATGTTTACCGCCATCAGTTGGCTACGCGCATGGGTGAAGGATATCGACCGCTGCTGCAAGGCTTGTTTCATGACGGCGACGAGTTGAAAGATCGCGGTTATGGCGGACAGCGTCTGCAATGTTACAGCGAATTGCACAGCAATGAGGTGTTGTACGAGGATCTTTGCGCCTGGCGCAGGCAACGAGCCGCTTCGGACCGCAAAGCCCCGTATTTCATCGCGACGAATCGCTTGCTCCGCATGATTAGCGCATATGTTCCTCAAACGTTGGAGGAGTTGATGCAGCTCCCGGGCGTGGGCGAGAGCAAAGCGTCCGAATACGGCCAAGAGTGGCTCGAGCATACGCATGGCATGCAGCGATCTCATGATTTTCCGCTCGATTGGGTATATGCCGCGCTCAAGGAAGAAGAATACGAGAGTTGGCTGTACAAACAGAAGGAGCATAAATACAAGCAGGAACTGGAAAAATTTACGACGCGCAAACAGGTGCTTGAAGGCATGAAAGAAGGACTTACTTTGGAAGAGATCGTCAATCGGTCCGGTTTGTCGCGCAGGGAACTGATTGAATGGCTTGAAATTTTGGATGACGAAGGATACGACACGGATTCCTTGCTGGATGCCGAACTGGCCGTGATGCCCGAGGAAGAACAGGAAGCAGTGTGGAATGCGTATGAAGTGCTTGGCGATTCGTTTCTTAAACCTGTGATGCAGAAAGTATATGGCCCGGACAGACCTAGCGGAACGAATTTGGAGCAAGTGTACGAGCGTTTGCGCATGATTCGCATTCGTTTTCGCCGCTCTGCAGAAACCGCGAAAAATGCAGGATAACACCGGGAGAACGGAAACGGGAGGGGTGTTGTGACGGAGGCAAAAAAAAGACGAGGCATACCCGAAACCAGGGCTGCCTCGTCGACCGTTTGACAGTTGCATAGGTTGTTCAAATCCAGTCTTTTTTGCGGAAAATAAAGAACATGCTCAAACCTAAAGTAATCATGATGCCGATGACGACGAAATAACCATATTTCCAATCGAGCTCAGGCATGTTCGTGAAGTTCATGCCGTAAATTCCGGTAATGACCGTCAGCGGCATAAATACCGTCGTGATGGCGGTAAAAACACGCATGATCTCATTCGCGCGGTTGGCGATGCTGGATTGATAGGCTTCGCGCAAGTTGCCCATCAGATCCCGGTACGTTTCGAATGTCTCCGATATTTTAACGGCGTTCTCGTAGATGTCGCTGAAATATTTTTGCAGCTGATCATCGATGAGACGCAAATCTTTTTTGTTCAGCGTATTGATGACCTCTTTCTGAGGTCCCAGTACTTTTTTCAACCATAAAATCTCACTGCGAAGCCCGATGATTTCGTTCAGGTGGGATTTTTTGGTGTGCATCAGAATGTCTTCCTCGAGCTTCTCGATGCGGGCCTCGATCCGATCGCCCACCGTGAAGTAATTGTCGACGATCAAGTCGATCAACAAGTACAAGAAACGGTCCGGCGTGTTGGCTTCCTGTTCCCATAAGATGGGCTTCAGTGTACGCAGCTCGCTGACCTTTTGTTTGGTCACGCTTATAATGAAATGTCTGCCCAAAAACAGGTTGACAGCCCGCAAGAAGATTTCCTCATCATCGAATCGAATGCTGTTAATGACGATAAAATAATGATTTTCGTAAATTTCGATTTTTGGACGCTGTTCGTCCTCGCTGAGGCAGTCCTCCACCGCCAGGTCATGGATCATGAACAGGGGCTGGAGCACCGCCAAATCGTCAACGTCTGCATCGATCCAGTAGAATCCCTCTGCTGGTGGCGTCAGCGTTTGTTCAATATCGTCCACCGGGATAAATACACCGTTGTTTACCAACCGGATTTTCATCGTTATCCACTCCTTCTGCACCCGCCACTATGGCGGATCACTCTTGAATTAGGGCGCAAAGGAACAGATCAGCCGGTCGGCAGCGGGGTCTGGAGATCAGACGGGATGACTTGGTATCCAAACGGAATAAACGTCCCGCTGCCGGCATGCTGATGTCAATTCACTATGCAGTTTGCTGGAACTCGTCTGCCAATCAGGCCTCGGGTCGCCATCCATTGAATATGTCACCTCTCACATAAGGGTATGCAACACTTGTCTAGTATACCGCTCGTACATGGTGCTTTCAAGCGTAAAAATGTGTCGATTTTGGCGCCACACAGCAGTCTATGAATGTAGGGAACAAACGGTTCCGCTTCATAAAAACAGACCTGCAAACATATGCTTGACGAGTAGGCGTTATTGTTTTAAAGTATACGTTAAACATGCTATCAACAATTGAATACGGCGAAATCTTATCAAGAGTAGGTGGAGGGACTGGCCCGATGAAACCCGGCAACCGGCGGCATAACCGCACGGTGCTAATTCTTGCAGCGACTAAGTGCACATACATTGAGGCACTGTTGTTACTGAGAGATGAGAGAGGCGCATATCCGTTTTACATATGACCTTTCTCGGAGTCCGAGGAAGGTCTTTGTTATAATTATCGGAATGACTGGGCTTTGGGCATCCGATTGTTCTGGTATATGCACCGACTTCTCAGCACTGATTTTCGCTAAGCAATTTAAGGCTGTCCCGTAGACGACAAGGGCTGCATGTGGACATTGCGTCTGCGCTCGGAGACCAGCTCTTGGCAGCTAAGCCTGCATCTATCTATGCTTAAGGAGGAGTTACACACCATGCCGATCAAAATACCAGATGCCTTGCCCGCAAAGGAAGTGCTTGCGGGAGAGAACATTTTCGTAATGGATGAATCGTCTGCTTACAAGCAGGATATTCGCCCATTGCGCATTGCTATTTTAAACCTGATGCCGACCAAAGAAACAACGGAAACCCAATTGCTCCGCCTTGTGGGGAATACGCCGATTCAGGTGGACATCGTGTTGGTGCATCCGAAATCCCATACCTCCAAAAACACGTCTCAGGAATATCTCAACCTGTTCTACAAAACGTTTGACGAGATTGAGCATCGCCGTTTCGACGGCATGATCATTACCGGCGCCCCAGTGGAACAGATGGATTTCGAAGACGTGAACTATTGGAAGGAAATCCAGGAGATTTTCGAATGGACCAAAACCAACGTTACGTCGACCATGCATATATGTTGGGCTTCGCAGGCGGGTTTGTATCATCATTTTGACGTGCCGAAAATTCCGCTGGCCGAAAAATGCTTCGGCGTTTTCCCGCACACGGTGAACAAATCCCATGTTCCGCTCCTGCGCGGATTTGACGAAGTGTTCAACATCCCGCATTCCCGCCATACGGAAGTACGGCGCGAAGATATTTTGAAAAACGACAATCTCGAAATTTTGTCCGAGTCGGAGGAGGCAGGCGTGTTCCTGGTAGCCACCAAGGACGGCAAGCAAATTTTCGTGACAGGCCATGCCGAATACGATCCTCTTTCGCTGAAATGGGAATATGATCGTGATGTGGCCAAAGGATTGAACATCGATCCGCCGAAATATTACTTCCCGAATGACGACCCTTCCCGTGTTCCTCCGGCAACCTGGCGGGCGCATGCAAACTTATTATTCTCTAATTGGCTCAATTACTATGTGTATCAGGAAACCCCTTACGATATTGGTCCGCAAATTTAATTGTGATAACAGGAGGATGCAGCAATGGAAGACAACAAGCTGAAAATTGAAAGTCGACTGGCCCAAATCGGGTCCGTCAATGAACCGGTCACGGGCGCGGTGAATTTTCCGATCTATCAATCAACGGCGTTCCGCCATCCAAAGCTGGGGCAGAGCACCGGGTTCGATTATATCCGCACGACCAATCCGACCCGCAAAGTGTTGGAGGAAGCAGCAGCTGCATTGGAATCCGGCGATGCCGGGTTTGCGTGTAGTTCGGGCATGGCTGCCCTGCAAACGATCTTCTCCCTGTTCGGACAGGGGGATCATCTAATCGTGTCGCTGGATCTGTATGGCGGAACCTATCGCCTGCTGGAACGGATTTTATCCCGTTTCGGCGTAACAGCCAGCTATGTAGATACCAATGACCTCGCGGCGCTTGAAGAAGTGCGCAAACCGAATACAAAGGCGGTATTCATTGAAACACCGACAAACCCGCTGATGATGATCACAGATATAGAGGCCGTTAGTGCTTGGGCGAAAAGCCATGGTCTGTTGACCATCGTCGATAATACGCTCTTGACGCCGTTCTTCCAACGTCCGATTGAGCTTGGAGCCGACATCGTCATCCACAGCGCGACCAAATATTTGGGCGGTCACAATGACGTGCTTGCCGGTCTGATCGTAACGAAAGGCGAGCAATTGTCTGCCGAAATGGCATTCCTGCATAACTCCATCGGTGCCGTGTTGTCCCCGAGCGATTCTTACCAGTTGATGAGAGGGATGAAAACGCTGGCTCTCCGCATGGAACGCCATGAGCACAACGCGTTGACGATTGCGAAGTATTTGCTGGAGCATCCTGCAGTGGCCGAAGTGTTCCATCCCGGTCTGTCGGATCATCCAGGCCATGAGCTGCAAAACAAACAGTCCAGCGGTAACACCGGGATTTTCTCCTTCAAGGTGAAGGATGCCCGTTATGTAGAGCCGGTCCTGCGCCATATCAAGCTGATCGCTTTTGCCGAAAGCCTGGGCGGGGTCGAATCGTTGATGACGTATCCTACCGTGCAGACACATGCCGACATCCCGCTTGAAATCCGCGACGCCGTAGGCGTGGATGACCGTTTGCTTCGCTTCTCCGTTGGCATCGAGCATGTGGATGACCTGATTGCCGACCTGGGCGGTGCGCTTGAGGCAGCGCAGCGCGAAGTTGAAGGAGGGGAAAGCCATGAGTGAGCAGAACCATAACGGGAACGAACAGGCAAGCCGGCTGAAATTCGATACCAAATTGCTTCATTTCGGCGATGAGGTGGACAAGGCCACCGGCGCTTCCAGCGTGCCGATATATCAGGCTTCGACGTTCCATCATTTCGATATTCACAATCCGCCGCAGCATGACTACTCCCGTTCGGGCAACCCGACACGCCAGGCGCTGGAAGATTATATTGCCCTGCTGGAAGGCGGCGTACGAGGCTTTGCCTATTCATCGGGCATGGCGGCGATCTCCAGCGTGTTTATGATGTTTTCTGCCGGGGACCATGTCATCGTGACGGAAGACGTATACGGCGGCACTTACCGCCTGCTGACGTCCATTTTGAACCGGATGAACATTGAGACGACATTCGTGGACATGACGAATCTCGGCGAGGTGAAGGCGGCAATCAAGCCAAACACCAAAGCAGTATATATTGAAACACCGTCCAACCCGACGCTGAAAATTACCGACATCGGCGCGGTAGCTTCATGGGCTCAGGAAAATAACCTGATCAGCATTTTGGACAACACGTTTATGACACCTTATTACCAGCGTCCGATCGAGCTTGGCGTTGATATCGTGGTGCACAGTGCGACCAAGTTTCTGGGAGGACACAGTGACGTGCTGGCAGGTCTTGCCGTTGCGCGTACGGAGTCGCTGGGACGCCAGTTGAAGCAGCTGCAAAACGGTCTGGGCACCGTGCTTGGCGTACAGGAATCGTGGCTGCTCATGCGTGGGATGAAAACGCTGGGCGCACGCATGGCGCACAGCGAACAGAGCACGGCCAAACTGGCCGCATGGCTCAGCGGACGCAGTGACATCGAGGCTGTCTTCTATCCAGGGCTGCAGGAGCATCCCGGCCGCGAAGTGCATGAGCGTCAATCGAGCGGATATGGAGCCGTTGTATCCTTTGATGTAGGGTCCGGTGAGCGTGCCAAAGCCGTATTGAACCGCGTGAAACTTCCAATTGTTGCCGTGAGTCTCGGAGCGGTCGAAAGCATCCTGTCCTATCCTGCGATGATGTCGCATGCCGCCATGCCTGCCGAAGTACGGCGTGATCGCGGCATTACGGACGGATTGCTCCGGTTCTCCGTCGGGCTTGAGGATATCGACGACCTGATTGCAGATCTGGATCAGGCATTACGGGGGTAATTTTATTGGGATCTATCGAGGCAGAGGATTATATCCAAGCATTGGAACGTTATATCGAAGCAACGAATACGCATGATTTCCAAAATGTTAGACAGCTGCTGCATCCCAATGCGGTTTATTGGTTCTCGGATAAAACGTGTACATCGCCAGAAGAGATCCAGGCTTATTTTGAACATGCCTGGGATATGATCAAGGAAGAGGTCTACTCTGCAGCAGATGTCCAATGGATTGCCGTTGACGGGAATACGGCGACCTGCGTTTACCAATATAAATATGAAGGATATTTGCAGGGGAAATTGGTCAAGGGCAGTGGACGGGCAACCAATGTCTTCATTAAAGATACGGAGCTAGGCTGGAAACTGATCCACGAACATTTAAGCAGCATTCCGGGTTAACGTAACCCGGGAATAGGATGCTCTTTGGGAAGTATTCCAACTGTTTCAGGCAATTTCAGGGCTCAAGCATCGCTGCCATTATCGCGTCTTTTGAATATTCATATTTTTACTTATTTTTAAAGCACCTTATTCATAAGGTGCTTTTTTTCACATGTAACCTGTGTTACGATAGATAGAGCATTAACGAACTGCGATGTTGCCACCAGAACTTGCCTATATATGAAACGCATTTTGCAATTGCATCCAATGATCGATATGCAGGTTGGCCTGCTGCAAAATGCCATTGAACAAGTCGGGACGGATCGTGATCATATTTCTCTTCATGAGGGAGGCTTTTCACAATGAGTACGGTAGACCGTATCCTAGATAAAGCCCTTCGGGGCGAACGTTTGGACCTGGAAGACACGATTCAGCTGTTTGAATCGAACGAGATCGACAAAATCGGGGCTGCTGCCAATGTTATCATGAAACGCATGCATCCCGAGCCTTACAGAACTTTCGTCATTGGGCGTAACGTCAACTACACCAACGTGTGCGACGTCTACTGCCGTTTTTGTGCTTTCTATCGCCGGCCGGGTTCGGATGAAGGCTATGTGCTTCCGGATGAGGTGATTTTCCAGAAAATTCAGGAAACCGTTGACGTTAACGGCACCGAAATTTTGATGCAGGGCGGCACCAACCCCAATCTGCCATTCAGCTATTACACCAATTTGCTCAAAGCGATCAAGGAGCGTTTCCCTGAAATTACGATGCACTCCTTCTCGCCGGCTGAAATCCGCAAAATGGTCGAAGTGTCGGACGGCCTGACATTGGAAGAGGTTATGCGGGAAATTCATGCTGCCGGACTCGATTCCTTGCCTGGCGGCGGAGCGGAAATCCTCGATGATCGGACTCGCCGCAAAATCAGCCGCCTGAAAGGTTCCTGGCGGGATTGGATGGACGTCATGCAGACGGCTCACCGCATCGGCATGAACACAACCGCAACGATGGTGATCGGGTTGGGCGAAACGATGGAAGAGCGTGCGCTGCACTTGATGCGCGTCCGCGAAGCACAGGATGAATGCATCGCGAACAACTATGATTCCGAAGGTTTTCTGGCCTTTATTCCATGGACCTTCCAGCCGGATAATACAAATCTGAAGCTGGAACGCCAAACGCCGGAAGAGTACTTGAAAACGGTCGCGATCAGCCGCCTCGTGCTCGACAACATCAAAAATATCCAGTCTTCCTGGGTAACGATGGGACCGGAAATCGGCAAAAAATCGCTGGAATTCGGATGTAACGATTTCGGCAGCACGATGATTGAAGAAAACGTCGTTTCTGCCGCAGGTGCGACATATAAGGTCAACATTGGCTCCATTTTGCAGCTGATTCGCGAATCCGGCTATATTCCGGCACAGCGTAATACCAAATATGAAATCCTGCGCATGTTCGACGAAGAACAGAATGCGGTAGAGCATGATTTCGTGATGCAAAACTAGGATGTAAACGTCATTATAATATCTTCCGGCCCGCCTTTTTCTCTTCAAGAGAAGGGGCGGGTTTTTTCAGGATGATCATGTACCTACAAAAAATATAATCGAATAAAGCTCAGAAAAAGATCAAAAAAGAGTACATATTGCACGTTGAACGCTATTTTATAATCATTTTAAGCTGATAAAATGAAAGGGCATTCAGAACGGAAGAAGTATATATCATCATGAAAGGAGTGGGCTTCCTTATGAAACAAAGAGTGTTGGGCAATACAGGCCTGAAGGTGCCCGTGCTCAGTTTTGGTGCATCCTCCCTGGGTTCGGTATTTCGGGATATTGATCGCAGCGAAGGCATACGGACCGTGCATGCGGCGGTGGACGCAGGAATGAATTATATCGATGTTTCCCCTTATTATGGGTTGACCAAAGCGGAAACGGTGCTCGGCGAGGCGCTTAAGTCGCTCCCGCGCAGTTCGTATACGCTCTCTACCAAAGCAGGACGTTACGGTGAAAACGCATTTGATTTCTCCCGCCAACGCATATTGGACAGCGTGCAGGAAAGTTTGGCGCGGCTCCATACGGATTATATCGATATCCTTTTTCTGCATGATATCGAATTCGTTCCGGCCGACATCATCATTGAGGAAGCGTTTCCGACGCTGTTGCAGCTGAAAGAACAAGGCATTATCCGATATGCGGGCATTTGCGGCTTGCCCCTGCAGCTGTTCGAATACATGCTGGCTCGGGTTGAGGCGGATGCCATCATCTCCTATTGCCATTATGCGCTGAACGACAATTCTTTATTGTCCTTGCTGCCGCTTCTGGACAAAGAAGGCGTGGGCCTGGTCAACGCCTCTCCTCTTTCGATGGGATTGTTAAGCACGAGAGGAACGCCTGCTTGGCATCCTGCGGATGACGAGGTGAAGCAGGCATGTCTGGACGCAGCCCGCTTCTGCACGGAACAGGGGAGCGATATCGCCAAGCTGGCCGTGCAGTTTGCCACAGCCCACGAAAGAATTCCGACCACGCTGGTGAGCAGTGCAAATGAGCGGAACATTCGCAACAACGTGGCCTGGATCGAGGAGCCTATGGATGAGGAATTGCTGAACGAGGTGCTCCGCATTTTGGCTCCGATCCATAATGTCACCTGGACGAGCGGACGGCCCGAATATAACGAAAAAAGGCAGCAGACAGCCAAGGGGGAACCGAAATGAGAGCGATCGTATGCGAAGAGATTAACCGTCTGGCCCTTCGGCATGTGGACGAGCCTGTCATGGGTGATCAAGAAGCGCTGGTATCGATTCGCAGAATAGGCATTTGCGGCACCGATCTTCATGCGTATAAAGGAAATCAGCCTTTTTTTACTTACCCGCGTATTTTGGGGCATGAATTGGCAGGCGTAATTGATCAAATCGGAAACAATGAAGCCGGTTTGCAGCCGGGAGATCAGGTTAGCATCATTCCTTATCTTCACTGCGGTCAATGCATCGCGTGCCGAAGAGGAAAAACCAACTGTTGTGTTTCCATGCAGGTGATGGGCGTGCATGTGGATGGCGGAATGCGCGAGCAAATTGCCGTTCCCGTGTCACACCTGGTCAAGGCAAACGGCCTGACCCTGGACGAAACGGCCATGATCGAACCACTCAGCATTGGCGCGCATGCCGTCAGAAGGTCGGCCATACAACCTGGAGATCAGGTCGTGGTCATCGGAGCCGGACCGATCGGTCTGGGCGTTATGGCATTTGCGAAGCAGGCAGGAGCGAGGGTCATTGCTGTCGACCGAAATGCGAACAGGCTGGAACTCGGCCGGACCTGGGCCGGGGCGGATGAACTTGTTATTGCAGCGGACGACGCAGCAGGCCGGATTGCCGATTTAACCTCAGGGGATTTTGCAACCTCCGTTTTTGACGCCACCGGAAACGTGCAATCGATGAATGAAGCGATTCGTTATGTTGCTCATGGTGGGCAATTGATTTATGTCGGTTTGGTGAAGGCGGACATTGTTTTGCATGATCCCGAATTTCACAAACGCGAGATGGAAGTGCTGGGAAGCCGCAACGCCACGCGTGAGGACTTTGAACGTGTGATGGCTGTATTGCGCGGGAAAACGTTGAATATGGACGGCTTCATTACCCACAGGGCACGCTTCGAGGAATTGCCTGATTTCATGAATCGGCTGCTGCTCCCTGAAACGCAGGCCGTAAAAGCCGTTGTTGAACTGTAAATAAATGTGCCGACCGGGAATTTGGCGGACGTGTGCTGCAAAATAAATATATAAACGGCAAAAAATATACACACGTTAACGAAGAGGCAGAACCAATCTGAAGAAGCGAAGCGTTCGCTTAAAAGCTTTCTGAAAGAAAGCTGCATCGGAAGCAGAGGCTTATCACCGGATTACTCCTTAGAAAAGGAGATTCAAAATAATCTGGGGATAACAGCGATCGGAAGATGGTACTGCACTCGTAGTGGCCTAGTGTGAATGATTAATGCAATTTCTATAACAACAAAAAACTCTCTCTGATCTGGTGCGGAAGCATGCCACACACAGATCAGAGAGAGTTTTTATTTGAATCCCCTGGTTATTTTTCAGGGTGGGTAACGATGCCGGCATGCGGATCGATATGCCGTACGACCGATTTGAGCCAGATCATTTCCAGAACGTGGATTTCATAATAGAGCGTGCCGGGAATTTGCTGAATCCAGCCATCCGCGTTAGCGGGTTGCGTTATGTCTGCAGCTGCAAACGGTATTCCAGGTTCACGACGCAGTCGTTTGCGCAGCGCGGCCTGCACCTGATCGCTTTTGGAGGTCAATATATACAACTTGCGCTTCGACGTAAATCCCCGAAAAGCAATATACACCATCTCGTACGCAATCAGGTAGGCAATCACGGAATACATCGCTTGATCCCAGCCGAATACAACACCGGCTGCCGTCAGAATCAACAAGTTGATCAGCATAATTATTTTTTCAACCAGCATCCGCTTCCCGCTAAACAGGCGTTCCGGCGGACGGGAGGACGGATCACCGATTTCCAGCGTATCCAGCGTTCCGCCATACCTTACTACAAGTCCGATGCCTAGTCCAAGGCACAGACCGCCGAAGATGGCTGCAGCCAGAGGATGCTCTACCAGTGGCGGCATTGGATAAAGCACGAGGGCGCCGATCGAAAAGACAACCAGCCCGAGAACGCTGACCAATACGAACTTTTTTTGAACGATCCGATAGGACAGAAAAATAAAAGGTACATTAAACAAAAACAGGAACAAACCGATTCGCATCTCTGTCCAGTGAGCGAATAGCGAGGACAGGCCCGTGATTCCGCCGATAATGATTTTGTTCGGATGTAAGAACAATTCAAGGCCCACGGAGGCCAGAATGCCGCCAACGACCACCAAAAGCAGGTTAAGCAGACGATGCGTAGGCTTCGTTCGGGTCTTGGCGGGCGATTGCGCCGGATTAGCCGAGATCAGAGGTGCTTTCATGCGTCATCCTCCTTTGCGGCTGCGAGCCCTTCTCCCCGGGTGGGTTACAGAAAGAACGGCGAATGAGCCGCGATTGGTTTCAAGGGATTGCCTGGGTCAGAAGGCATCAGCCTTCTTCCTGAAGCACCTTGGTTTCTTCTTTCTTTTTACGAGGGTTCTTGAACTTGAATATTTTGTCCAGCAATCGGAAGACGTGCTTGGATTCTTTGGTCAACAACGGCCCGAGTATAGCCAGAATCAGAACGTACAGTGCCGCGAAAGGCTGCAGAATCGGCAGTAGTCCGCCTGCTTTACCCATGTTGGCCATGATGATAGAAAACTCACCGCGTGAGACAATAGTCAGTCCGATATTGGCGGAAGCTTTCGGTGAAAGTCCGGCGCTTCGTCCTGCCAGCATGCCTGCCAGGAAGTTGCCGAATAAGGTAACGATCACCGCGATCAAGGCAAGCCATACCGCTTCCCCGCCCAAGGCCAACGGATCGATGGACAGACCGAAGCTGAAGAAAAAGATGGCGCCGAAGAAGTCGCGGAATGGCAGAATCAAGTGTTCAATGCGTTTCGCATGCTCCGTTTCCGCCAGTACCAGACCGACGAGCAAGGCTCCGATGGCTTCCGCAACGTGAATGGTTTCGGAGAAGCCGGCGACCAGGAACAATGCACCGAAAACGACAAGCGAGAATAGCTCGTTGGAACGGATTTTGAGAGCTTTGTTCAGCAACGGCGTCGCTTTGCGCCCCAGTATGATGACGATAAGCATGAAACCAAGTGCGACAAGAGCGGACATGAGCACGCCTCCGATGGAAGACGAGTCGCTGAGCACTAGTCCGGACAGGATGGAAATATATACGGCGAGGAACACATCCTCGAACATAATAATGCCAAGAATCATTTCCGTTTCCGGGTTTGCCGTCCGTTTAAGGTCAACCAGCACTTTTGCCACAATGGCACTGGAGGAGATGGTCGTGATTCCAGCGATAACTAGCGCTTCCGCTACCGGAAATTGCGCAGCAAAACCGAGTACCAAACCTAGCGTAAAGTTGATGGCGATATAGATCGAACCACCGACCGCGATGGAACGGCCGGATTTGATCAACCTCCCGACCGAGAATTCCAATCCGAGATAGAAGAGCAGGAACAGAATCCCGATTCGTCCCATAAAGTCGATGAAGGGTTGGCTTTCGATAAAACGAAAATCCAAATGCCAGATTTTCATCGCATGGGGGCCGACGGCCATCCCGATCAAGATATAGAACGGAACGACCGAAAAGCGCAGTTTTGCCGAGATCAGGCCCGCAGCCGCGATGAGCACAAGGGCCAAACCGATTTCAAATACCAAATGGTCCATGCAGTCACCCCCTTCCGGTCAGAAGGAGAGACTTGAACAGCTTCTGCTGGTTGCGTTCGCCAACGGCAACAACCGTGGATTCTGCCGTGATCACGACCTCCGGACCGGGGCTGATATGTTTTTTGTGATTTTTCTCTACAACGGCAATGACTGTTGCCCCGGAGTTCTGACGCACATCCAGTTCTCCGATGGATTTGCCGATGCAGCCAAAAGAGGATTCGATTTTATACCATTCGATGATCAGGTCATCGAAAGTGACTTCAATGTTTTCGAGCTGCTTCGGTTTGTAGGTCAATCCGCCTACAATGGCGGCAATTTGTCTTGCTTCATGATCATCGAGCGTAATCATGGAGATACTTTGATCAGGGTCGTCGTATTCGAAATGATACATTTCCCGTCTTCCGTCATCATGGATAATGACAACGATTTTGTCTCCGCTGCTCGTTTCAATCTGAAATTTTCGGCCGATTCCCGGCAAATCTGTTTCACGTACATCCATTCGTTAAATGCCTCCTTAATATTGAAGGCCGGTCGAAAGTCAGGCGATTACCCGAAAATCAGATGATAGTCCACCGAGGAACGGGGGATTGAGGACGTGAAAATACGCCATGCTCAGACAGGTAAACAGAGCCGTGACTTTCAACTACACAGCCTTTATCGTAATTTGGGTGAGCAAGGTACAACAATTACAGCTCAAATAAGACGATGCTATCGAACAATCCAATCATTAACGTTTGCATAATGGGTATTAAGTTATGCACAAGCGCACCGTCGTGCCAAGAGGGCAGAGGCGACTCTATGCAAGGCAGCCTAAAATACGGATTACGTCACAATCAGAGCGCATTCGCGTACTTTGGTGCAAAGGAAGGGGATGACACAAACAAACTCGTGAATTTGATGGGCAGCAGAAATAATCTGCGTTTAAACAGATAAATCAACGGTTTAAAGGGCAGACGGGGAGCGGGAATTCGCAGCAGCAACAATAAGTTGACCACAAGAAACACAGGCCTGCTATGCGTAACCGCCAGCAGCTTGGACATGATTTGCGGATATTTGCGAATTAAAGGCTTTTGCTGGGACTCCGTAATTTGAAGCGCCGCCTCCTTGTTGGAGGTTGCATCCACAGACACACCTACAGCAGATTCCGACTGCATGGGAATAGGGAAGCACAAGCCCTGAAATACGCACAAAATAACGATCATGAGGCATCTGAGCAATTCCGAATATGTTCTCATCTTGGCTTCCCTCCTTTTCCGTGAAACATACTGTTATAAAAATAATAACACATTTTTGTCTTTTCTCCAAACCGGATTATTCGATGTTGAGAAATCATGACACCCTTTCCATCAATCCGCTTCGTATATCCCTGTTGGCCTTGCCATATACTTTGAACAGGATGGAAAGGAGTGAGCGACGTGGAATTGTTCAATGTATGGACAGAGGTGTCCGGAGCGGATGAGGCTGAACGTTTTTACCGGTGCGTCAAAGAGAAAACCAAAGGATTACATATAAGCAAAAGAGGTTTTCGGCTCACGTTCAAACATAAGAACGGGAGAGCCGTCTGGGTATGCAGAGGCAATGAAAAGCATGCCGATTTTCAGCAATGGCTGCCCAAAATCAGCGAAGTGCTGGCATTCGGCTTGGCGGATTTCATTATGGAAACCCAGGAACGATCCATCGCGGAACGCCTGATCTCCAAAGCCTGCTCGGTGATGGAGCAAGACGAGATCGAGAAGGTTAAACGGATTTTCATGCCGCTCCTTGATCAACATGTGATGGGGCAGCAGGGAATGCGGGAACGGAGACGAAATACATTGGCCAGCAGTTTGCGAAAGGATCTGGAGGAGGTCCATTTTTTTTCGCTGGAAGGCATCATCCGTTTCCGTATAAAGCAGTACAGACAGGAGCTTCAGGAGCTGGTGGAATACGCCATTGACGAGTTCTGGATGGATCGCCAGTACGAGGAGTTTATGGGGCTGCTTAAATACTTTGTATTTTTCCAGGAAGCGAAGGTGCCATTGGTACATCTTGTGCACAAAGGCTCCCATGAGTTCCGGGTGTTTGATGCTTCGTTCAATCCGCTGCCTGTTCAAAAAGACGAGCAGGTTGTCGTCGAAATGCCGGGACTGGAGCTGGAAATGGACATTGAGGACATGATTGTCAGCACCTTGATCTCCATCTCTCCCGAAAAAGTGCTGCTGCACACACGCACCCCGGATCTCCCTATTATTTCAACGATCCGCAACATTTTTGAGGACAAGGTTCAGATCTGCCACCAGTGCCCCGAGTGCGAGGTGCTCCGGACGGGACTGATGACAGGTCTTGACGCAAGTGATCTTGGCAATTATAATAACTGTTGATTCATGAAGTCTTCACTTCATGGCCGTACGATTCAATCTATAATAAAAGCGTTGACAAAGACATGAGCCATGCGCAAGGTTGGTGCAGAGAGGGGAAACAAGGCTGAAATTTCCTCCGAAAGCCACGTTTGGTTTACCCCTTTGTAGCTGCAGTTTTGAAAACGGCTAAGCCTGTGCATCTGACGACAGGCATTCGTCGCAAGTAAGGACTTGCCGGGTCATGCCCGTTATCGACATGCCAATGAGGGCTGCATGCCATAAGTTTTGTGAAAGGCAGCCGAATTAGGGTGGAACCACGAGTATGATCACACTCGTCCCTTGACCGGGACGGGTGTTTTTTGCGTTTTTGCCGAAATGGCGGGAACCGCATAGATTTCAGTCCGTCTCCGTGAGGACACAGCTCTAACATTCATAGGAGGAATGAGACCAATGACAGTAAACATTAAACTTCCGGACGGCTCCGTCCGCGAATATGCCGAAGGAAGCAACATTGAGGACGTAGCAGCTTCGATTAGCAGCGGATTGCGCAAAAATGCGGTAGCCGGCAAATTGGATGGCATCGTGGTAGACTTGTCCACACCGCTTCATGAAGGAGCTTTGGTCGAAATCGTGACCCAGGATACTCCCGAAGGACTTGAAGTGATGCGCCATAGTACCGCACACTTGCTCGCTCAAGCCGTTAAACGCTTGTACGGAAGCAAAGAGGTTCATCTCGGCGTGGGACCTGTTATCGAAGACGGATTTTATTACGACATGGATTTGGAACATCCGCTTAACCCGGAAGATTTGCAAAAGATCGAGAAGGAAATGGAACGCATTGTTGGCGAAAACCTGCCGATCGTTCGTAAAGAAGTTAGCCGCGAAGAAGCGATCCGCACCTTTGAAGAGGTGGGCGATCCGTACAAGCTGGAACTGATCCGTGACCTGCCCGAAGACAGCGTAATTACGATTTATGAGCAAGGCGAGTTCTTTGACCTTTGCCGTGGTCCGCACGTGCCTTCCACAGGCAAAATCAAAGTGTTTAAACTGATGAACGTTGCCGGGGCTTACTGGCGCGGAGACAGCAAAAACAAAATGCTGCAGCGTATCTACGGAACGGCTTTTGTGAAAAAGGCACAACTGGACGAGCACCTGCGCCTGCTGGAAGAAGCCCGCAAGCGGGATCACCGCAAGCTGGGCAAGGAACTGGAAATCTTCACCTTCTCCCAACTCGTGGGTCAAGGCTTGCCGATCTGGCTGCCGAACGGGGCGAAGCTTCGCCGTACACTGGAGCGTTACATCGTGGACCTGGAGGAAAGCCTGGGATACCAGCATGTCTACACACCGGTTCTGGGTAACGTGGAATTGTACAAAACGTCCGGTCACTGGGAGCATTATCAAGAGGACATGTTCCCGAAAATGGAAATGGATAACGAAGAGCTCGTGCTCCGCCCAATGAACTGTCCTCACCATATGATGGTGTACAAGTCCAGCATGCACAGCTATCGCGACCTTCCGATCCGCATTGCCGAACTGGGCATGATGCATCGTTACGAAATGTCCGGTGCACTGACAGGACTGCATCGCGTGCGTGCAATGACGCTGAACGATTCCCATATTTTCTGCCGTCCGGACCAGATCAAAGAAGAATTTGCACGCGTGATCGAACTGATTCAGACGGTTTATAAAGATTTCGGCATTGACGAGTACCGTTTCCGTCTCTCGTACCGCGATCCGCAGGATACGGAAAAGTATTTCCAAAACGACGAAATGTGGGAAATGTCCCAGCGTATGCTGCGTGAAGTCGTAGAAGAGCTTAACCTGCCGTTCTATGAAGCCGAAGGCGAAGCGGCATTCTACGGTCCGAAGCTGGACGTTCAGATCAAAACCGCTCTGGGCAAGGAAGAAACGCTGTCCACTGTACAGCTCGATTTCCTTCTCCCTGAACGCTTCGAACTGGAATATGTCGGAGATGATGGACAGAAACACCGCCCAGTCGTTATTCATCGCGGCGTAATCAGTACGATGGAACGTTTCACGGCATTCCTGCTGGAGAACTTTGCGGGCGCACTGCCGCTCTGGCTCTCTCCGGTACAGGCTAAAGTTATTCCGGTATCCACCCATTTCGACGACTATGCCCGCGAAGTGGAGGCCAAGCTGAAACGTGCAGGCATTTCCGCCGAAGCCGATCTTCGCAACGAAAAGCTGGGTTATAAAATTCGCGAAGCCCAATTGGAGAAACTTCCATATATGTTCGTTGTCGGAGAGAACGAGCGCAATGCCGAAGGTGTATCCGTGCGTAAACGGGGCGAAGGCGATTTAGGCATGAAGCCTTTGGATGAAATCGTGGCTCAATTGAAAGAAGAGATTGCTTCAAAACGGGTGTGACGTTCTACACGTTCTACACTGAAATCTAAACTAACATCTAAACTAACTCGGGAAAGGCGATCGATGATAAGCAGCCCGTGATTGGAAGATCCGTCATTCAGTATGCGGTTATGGCCGCGTGCTGGGTGCGGGTCTTTTTTGATGGATATTGATTTTAGAGTTATTGGGATTGGTATAACAACAGGGCATTTTGGAAAACCTTTGCAGTAAGGGGGAGGTTATATCCATGTCCATGTTCAAAACAAGTTCAATCCGAACCGTACCATTTCTGTTTATGTGCAGTGTCATCTTTGTTGTACTGATGTTTATAGAGGGAAGACAGGCGTTAGCTTACACGTTCGAAGAGGATAATGGCGAACGATTTGTCGAGCATATGAACCCTCCGCATCTCGTTTCTGCAGGCATAAGCAGCCATTATGCACAACGACTCATCACCAATGACCATGTTCGGGTGACGACGATGGGAGTATTATCCTTGCTGTGGTCCTCGAATGTGAACGATTCCAATGCAGGGAAACTGGCCAAGAACGGCGATGAATCATCCATACCTGTGTTGGCTCCGCGATCCGAACAAATACTGGATACACATAAAGTAACGGCAACCGGTTATACGGCAGGCGTAGAATCCACGGGCAAAGGGCCCAAACATCCGCAGTACGGGATAACGTATTCGGGAGTGAAAGTGCGGCGGGACAAGGAAACCGTATCCACGATCGCTGCAGATCCGAAATTGTTCCCCATGGGCTCCATTCTATACATTCCTGGGTATGGCTACGGAATCGTTGCCGATACGGGTTCAGCCATCAAGGGCAACAAAATCGATCTTTATTTCCCGACCATCAAACAGGTATATAAGGAATGGGGCAAAAAAGACGTTGAAGTGCAGGTCATCAAACAAGGAAACGGAAAGTGTACCGAAAAAATGCTGGATGAGCTGACAAAAACAATCAATGTGTATCGAAGCATTCCGGATTCTTGGTTAGACAAGGCCATCTAGGGTGATTTGGACGATGAATAACGGCAAAGGACTCTACACATAATACTTCTGGGGACAAGAGCGTTTGTGCATATCGTGCTTGAATCCCAAATACTAAAAGTGAGGTGCATTCATCGTGCCAAAAAATTTCCAAACAGGTCAAACTCCTAACCAGAAGTTCAATGCAGAATTTGGTCAAGAAAACGTAAAAGGAAAAGTGCAAAAGGCTGCGCAAAACAAAGTGCAGGAAAACTACAAAACTCCGGATGAAAAATTCAACTCCGAGTTTGCCGTAGAAGACCAAGGCCTTAACGAAAAGTAATCAAGTAACGATCAACGCCCTGGAGCTGATGTGCTCCAGGGTGTTGTTTTATTTATTTTTTTACATAAATGCCCATTCACATCGGTCTCGAGACGGAGTGGGGTTCCATCTGCCGCCGCTGTTCATGACTCCTTGTCTGCGTTAAACTGGTTACAGAATCAATGAAGAAGGAGAAATGAGCGATGAAACATTCTATGCGGGACCGTTGGTGGATTGGCATACCGTTGATCGCGGTCGGTCTGGTCATTCTGCTCAAACAAATGGGTTACGATATTGACATCGGATACGTGTTTAGAACATACTGGCCGGTATTTTTGATTTGGTGGGGATTCAAGGGCCTAACCGAAATCCGGCGAAACGGAGGTTACGCGGCGATCGGACCGGTCATCGTGCTTGCCATAGGCGGGTACTTCCTTGCGCGTAATCTGGATTGGATCGACTATTCCATGGGTGAGTTTATCCGGTACCTCATTCCCGTCATGCTGATTGGCGGAGGATTGTTTGTTTTGATCGGGCCACGCCGAAGAGACCGCAAGCATAAAGACCAAATGCAGTCCCCTCCGCCTGAGGCATCCGAAACCTACAAGCCGCTTACTCCGGAAGAATTGGAGATGCCTTCCACGTTTGACGAGCAATTCGAAAAAACGTTCGGCAAACCGAATGGCGGAGAAACAAGCGGAGTGCAGGGTAACGCCTCAACGCCACATGGTTCACACCATTCCGGGGAACAGCAATCCTGGAAACAATTCTCCCACGATTCCAAAGGTTACGAAGATGGCCAACATGGGAAACATGGGCAGCACGGCTACGGCTATGAAGATTACGGCGACGGCAGAAACATCAATAAATCCACGTTCATCGGAGACCTTCATCTCGGACAGGACGTCTTCCAATTGAAGCCGATGAATATCTCGACATTCATTGGAGACACGGTCATTGATCTTACCAAAGCCCAAATCCCTTACGGTGAAACCAAAATTAACATCTCTTCCTTTATTGGAGACGTCAAGGTGTTTGTGCCGGCCGACATGGACCTGGGGATCACGGTAACCACCAACTCGTTTATTGGCGACATGAGTTTGCTGAATCAGAAGCGGGGCGGATTTTTGAGCAGCGCACAGACAGAAACTCCGCATTACCGCGAAGCCGGCAAAAAAGTTCGCATCGTAGTCAGCGTATTTATTGGCGACGTCAAAGTAAACAAGGTGGGGTAAGATAAAATGCTTCGAACAATTCTAAAGGCGAATAAATGGGAGCTTATGATGTACTTTGTCCTGACCGGGCTGATTACGCTGGGGGGCTTCTATCTAATGTACGGCGATGTGCTGGCCGAGGCCGGCCGTCACCGTGCATGGACGTATGCCGCAATCGTCGTACTGGCTACGATGATTACCGGATACATCGCGGCACTGCGGCTGCAGCGCAAGATCGATCTGCTGGATCTCAACATGCTCAAAGTGTCCAAGGGGAATCTGGCCGTTCGCATGCCGGAGACGGAAGATTCTTCTTTTGGCCGCGTATATGAAGAATTCAACGTTATGATGGAGTCCATCGAGAAAAAGATGAGGCTGCTTCAACGTCTTGGAGAACACGAGGTGATCGAGAAGGAAAAGGCGTCCGAACACGCGGTCCTGGAAGAGCGCAGGCGGATGGCGAGAGATCTGCACGATACGGTCAGCCAGCAGTTGTTCGCGATCCACATGTCGGCTTCTTCCCTGCCTAAACTGCTGGAAATCAATCCGGAGCATGGCCGCAATGTGCTTGCCCAGCTTATCCAAATGTCGCATGTCGCCCAGCGTCAGATGCGGGGATTGATCGCCCAGCTCCGTCCGGTTGAACTGGAAGGACGTAATCTTGCCGAAGCGCTGGATAGCTGGTTTCCCGATTATTGCAGGCAAAATGGCCTTAGGGGCGTCAAAGAGCTGGAACTGGATGGCGGAGTGTCCGAGGCCATTGAGCACCAGCTATTTCTCATTATTCAGGAAGCTGTGGCCAACGTGGTAAAGCATGCCGAAGCTTGCATGGTCAGTCTTTCGATCAGGGAAAGCGAGCATCAGATCAGCGTCAGCGTCAGCGATGATGGGCAGGGTTTTTTGCAGCAAACCGACCGCCCTGGTTCTTATGGGCTGTCGACGATGCGGGAACGGGCCGAGAAACTGGGGGGACAGGTTCAGATTATTTCCAAACCGGGAGCGGGAACGACGGTGCGCGTGTTCATCCCGAGATTCCAGGACAAGTTTGAGGGGGAAACGGTATGAGCGGTAAAGTCAACATTATGATTGTGGACGATCATGACATGGTTCGCATGGGGCTCAAGACGTATTTGATGCTGGAGCCTGCCTTTCATGTCGTGGCTGAAGCGGGAAATGGCCAGGATGCGCTGGATCAGCTGCGTCGATTGGGCAAAGAGGAACTGCCTGATCTGATCCTGATGGATCTTATGATGCCGATTATGAATGGAGCAGAAGCTACGCAGGCGGTTATGTCCGAATTTCCGGGTATGAAAATCGTCATGTTAACGAGCTTTCTCGAAGATGATTTGGTCGTGCAGGCGATTGAGGCAGGCGCGGTAAGTTACGTACTCAAGACCGTATCGGCGGAGGAGCTGATTTATGCGCTTCAAGGCGCCCATCGCGGCATGCCTGTCATGACGGGAGATGTGTCCCAGGCGTTGACAAGGGGCATTCGGCAGCGCACGGCAAGGGAGAACGAATCCGGACTTACGGAACGGGAGAAAGAGGTCCTTTTGCTTATTGCCGAGGGAAAAAGCAACAAGGATATCGGTGAGGAACTACATATCAGCATCAAAACGGTCAAAACCCATGTGAGCAATCTGCTGATGAAATGCGAGATGGATGACCGCACCCAATTGGCCATTTATGCCTATCGACAAGGATGGGTAAAGCCGCCTCAATGACATAAACCGCGAAAAATGCAGTCGTGATGCGGTTTTATCTCCTTTTTAATTGTTTTTAAGGTACAGTTAAGGTTTAAAGTACAAAATAAGGACAGTTAAAGAATATCTCTTGCAAACAGGAGATTGGGAGGTAGAATGGCATGGATGAACGTACTTACAGACCTAACCGCCAAGATGGACAAAACGAACCTAATCAGGCGGACAATCGCAATACATCCGGAACGGAAGACTCCTCATATTATTACTCTTATGGACCTTTCCAGTCCGTGAACCAAAATGATACATCGTCTTCGAATCATCGTGAAGAAGGAACGGTTGAGATTACAAGACCCGAGCCGGTGAAGGCTGTACCCGCATTCTACAGTGCAGGGCCATCCGAACCTCCTCGCAGCCAAGGGAACGGAGGCAACGACGGGAATGGCGGCAACGGCAATGGGAATTGGAATTTCAACAATAACGGAGGCAGCGGCAAACCTCGTCGTTCTTCGATCCGTTCGCTCTTGTTTTCCTTTATTGCCGGCATGCTCGTTATTACGGTGCTGATGTACACCGCAGATCGTACAAATATGTTTACGCCGCAAGAGGCGCTGACCAGCACGCAGACTGAAAGCACCAGTGAGACAACGCCAACGAATTCGGGAAACAGCAACAACGTGACGGCATCGCTGCTGCCGACCGGCAAAACGGATGTATCCACCGTTGTTAGCAACACAAGTCCTGCGGTAGTCAAAATCGAAACGCTGGCCAAACAATCTACGCGCAGCAGTCAGGGCGGATCGACTTTGAGCGACCCGTTGTATCAATACTTCTTCGGGGGCCAAGGCGGTATGAATGGCGGCCAAAGCCAACAGCAGCAGCAAAGCACCAACCAGCTGACTCCGCTCGGCATCGGTTCGGGATTTATTTTCGATAAAGCGGGCTATATCCTCACCAACCAACACGTGGTACAGGGCGCTGACGTCATTCAGGTAACGCTGGAGAACAACAGCAAGCCATATGAAGCAAAACTGCTCGGCAGCAGCTTCGATCTTGACCTTGCCGTGTTGAAAATCGAGAAAAATAGCGGGGACGACGATTTCCCTGTAGCTCCCCTTGGGGATTCCAACAGCACTCAAGTCGGCGAATGGCTGGTTGCCATAGGTAACCCGGAAGGCTTTGAACACACGGTTACTGCAGGTGTATTGAGTGCGAAAGAACGTACAATCAGCATTCCGGACGAAGATACGGGCAAAACGCGTGAATACAGCCACTTGCTGCAAACCGATGCTTCGATCAACCCTGGTAACTCCGGCGGCCCATTGCTTAACCTGAATGGGGAAGTCATCGGGATGAACGTTGCGGTCAGCGCAGATGCACAAGGGATCGGCTTTGCCATTCCGTCCAGCGTCATTTCGGAAGCCGTCAAATACCTGAAAGAAAACAAAGAGGTTCCAAAGGAGCCGGTTCCGTTCATCGGCGCTTCTCTTATGGCTTTGACTCCTGAAGTGGCAAAACAAATGGGCACGGACATTACCGAAGGTTCCGTCGTGGCCAGCACGATCTACCAATCCCCTGCTTATCAAGCGGACCTGCGTCCGTACGATATCATTACAGGTGCGAATGGCACAGCTTACAGCACGAGCCAAGATTTGATCGATTTCATCAAAACGCAAAAGATTGGCAGTGAAATCACATTAAATGTGGTGCGTGATGGCAAAAAAATGGACATCAAAGTGAAAGTCGGCAACAAAAACGATTACGATACAACACAAACGACCGAGCAACAATAACGGCAGCCTGAAGGAACGAAATGTTTGGATTCGAGGCTCGGGACGAACGGGAGGGCTTGAATGCCCTTCCGTTTTTTTGTCCGAACCAAAGGCAGCTCAGGCATAAAGATGCAGACGGGGTGACAGCCTGCTACAATGGAAATACAACTATAAAAACGTCAAGATAAAGGGGAAAGACCATGCGATCAACGATACTGATTGTGGATGACGACGAAAAAATCGTGTCCATGCTCCGGCGGGGACTGGCATTCGAAGGGTATGAAGTGCAGACGGCGTCCAATGGCGCCGAAGGGTTGAACAAATTGATGGATAAGGAACCGGACGTTGTCGTGCTGGACGTCATGATGCCGCAGATCGACGGATTTGAAGTATGTCGCAGGCTGCGTGCGGCAGGAAGCAAGGTACCCATTTTGATGCTGACGGCAAAAGATGAGGTGCAAAGCCGGGTGATCGGACTCGATACCGGCGCGGACGATTATCTCGTAAAACCATTCGCTTTGGAGGAACTGCTCGCGCGAGTACGCGCCTTGTTGCGTCGCAGATCGGATATCGCCGATGCAGCGGACAACCGGCTGACGTATGAAGATCTTATTCTGGACAATGATTCGCGTGAAGTGCTTCGCGACGGCAAACGGCTTGAGCTTACCGCCAAAGAGTTCGAATTGCTGAACCTGTTCATGCAAAATCCGAAAAGGGTGCTGTCGCGCGATCTGATCATGGATAAAATATGGGGCTACGACTACAGCGGCGAATCCAACGTGCTTGAGGTTTACATTGCCATGCTCAGGCAGAAAACGGAAGAACATGGAGGCAAACGTTTGATCCAAACGATCCGTGGAGCGGGTTATATTTTGCGAGGTGACTCCTGACATGTCCATCCGGTTAAAATTAACCGCTTGGTATTCAGGCATCCTGGCTGCGGTATTGATCTTCTGGGGAGTTGTCATCTATGCGTTCGTCTATTTCAATTCCTATCAGGAAGTGGAACAGCAATTAAAGGTAAAGAGTGCCCGAATTACGGAACAAATCGGCGTAAACCCGCTGTCCCAGTCGCTGGATCTGGATCAATTAACGGAAAATCAGCTTCAGGAAGCGCAAATATATATCCAGCTGGTGGATTATCAGAGCCGATCCGTGAAAATATCTGGCAATATGGAGAGGCTCGGCATCCAGTTTCCCGTGCTGAGCACAATAGAGATTTTGAAAGAACGCGGCATATCCAAAGTATACGTTAATGGAACGCCATTTCTGGTGAATCAACAGCCCTTGTCCCTTCAGGGAACCAATGAGATCAGAGGCGCACTGCAGGTTGGCGCCAACGTGAGCTCTCAGGAAAGATTGCTTGAGGCTTTGCTCAACATTCTTATTTTCGGCTGGCTTGTCGCGATGGCTCTGGCGATTACGTCCGGGCTGATCTTGGCGCGCAAGTCGATGCGCCCACTGGTCAACGTGATCGATGCCGCCAATCAGATTCAGTCGGGAGATGACCTGAGCGTCCGCATCCAGTATTCGGGACCGAAGGACGAGATCGGTCGCCTCATCGAGACGGTAAATAATATGCTGGAGCGCACGGAGCAGTCTTTCCGCGGACTGGAGGAGACGAATGCGGCACAGCGGCGGTTCGTATCGGACGCTTCGCATGAGCTGCGCACGCCGCTGACGACGATCAGGGGCAATGTGGATTTCCTTAAAAAGCTATGGGACGTGGAAAGCTTGGAGCGATCCAATCTCGACGAGGAAACGATCAAGCAAATGTCTTTGGAAGCCATTGATGACATGGCTGACGAAGGCAAGCGCATGAGCAGGCTGATCAGCGACATGTTGTCCCTGGCCAGGGCGGATACCGGCCAAAAAATCGAGCTGCAGCCGATTCCGCTGCAGATTCTGGTGCAGGAAGTGGCGCGCAGATCCCAATTCCTCGATAGGCAGGCAGAGTGGCATCCGGGGGACTTCTCCATCCTGAACGGCATCTACGTGAACGGCAACAAGGATTATTTGCAGCAAATGCTGTTTATTTTTGTTGAAAATGCATTCAAGTATACACCGGACGGATCGGTGACGATGGATGCCATTTTGTACAAGGGGCAGGTGGGACTGCGAGTCAGCGATACGGGGATTGGCATGGAACGGGATGAAGTGCCTCACATCTTTGATCGCTTCTATCGCGCGGACGAGTCGCGCGGGGCAACGCCTGGCATCGGCCTCGGCCTGTCCATCGCGAAATGGATCATTGAGGAACACCATGGTTCTGTGGAAGTGGTGACGAGACGCGGCGAAGGAACGACCTTTATAATCTGGCTGCCGGTAGTCTTTGCTCCGCCTATTGAATAAAGGTATAATGGAGTAGACTGCAAAACCATTGGCAGCAATGCCAAAAAAGAAAGCGGGTGGCAACCAAGTGGAAGTATTGCGAATTTCGCCGCGGGGGTATTGCTACGGGGTTGTGGATGCGATGGTGTTGGCACGCCAGGCAGCGCGCAACCTTGATTTGCCCCGGCCTATATATATATTGGGCATGATCGTGCATAATCAACATGTAACGGATTCCTTTGAGGATGAAGGCATCATAACGCTGGACGGTCCGAATCGAATGGAAATCTTAAGCCAGGTGGAGAGCGGAACGGTTATATTTACGGCTCATGGCGTATCGCCTGAAGTACGCAAACTGGCGCGGGAGAAAGGTTTGACCACCGTTGACGCGACCTGTCCGGACGTGACGAAAACCCATGATCTTATTCGGGAAAAAACGGCCGAGGGATACGAGATCATTTACATCGGCAAAAAGAATCATCCTGAGCCTGAAGGAGCGATCGGCGTTGCGCCAGACAAGGTTCATCTGATCGAAAAGGAAGAAGAGATCGCCGAACTTGACGTGCCGGCAGGCAAAATATTGATTACCAATCAGACCACGATGAGCCAGTGGGACATTAAGCACATTATGAGCCGGCTTTTGGAGAAGTATCCGGGTGCCGAGATCCACAATGAAATCTGTCTCGCGACCCAGGTCCGTCAGGAAGCCGTGGCAGAGCAGGCCGGTCAGGCGGATTTGGTTATTGTGGTTGGCGACCCGCGCAGCAACAACTCCAATCGACTGGCACAGGTGTCGGAAGAGATTGCGGGCGTTCGCGCTTACCGCGTCGGCGACGTGACCGAAATCAAGCAGGAATGGCTGCAAGACGTGGCCAAAGTGGCGGTAACTTCCGGCGCGTCGACGCCGACGCCGATTACGAAAGAAGTCATCGCTTACCTCGAGCAGTACGAACACGACAAACCGGAAACGTGGGAAATCAAGCGGACGGTGAACATGAGCAAGCTGCTTCCCCCTGTGCGCGAGAAGGCGCGCAACCATTCATAATGGGGTAAATGCATTCGGTTGAATGAAGCCGGCTTTTCAGATCTGAGATCTGAGAGGCCGGCTTTTTTGAGGTTATAGACATACATTCCATATGAAGTATGATTGAAAAATGCAGTTAAAACGTTGAAGCGGCATGCAAGACATTTTCCAAGGGGGAAAGCAGAGCATTAACAAAACTTTTCTACATATATATAGCGACATTGATAGGGTGATGTACCAGATGAAGAAAATATTAAATTGGAGCATGCTGCTTTGCACAGAAAGTCTGTATACCAGAACAGATGGATGTGTTTGTGGTACGAAAAGGTTTGACGATAAGGAAAAAACATGGTATATTCACTTTAACGGATAAAAGCTAAAAAGCTTAAAAGCGAACAAGCGTTTAAGTGGAAGAGAATTTGATCGTATAATGACATCGATACATCTCAAGCGAGCTCTCATATATGAAAGGATGGATAATCATGATCGTAATTGCAGGCAAGTCAGCCGCGGAGGAACAAATTCAGGAAATCGTGACCGTAATCGAAAAGGAAGGGCTTCAAGCTCATGTATCCCGAGGGGAAGATCGTACGATTATTGGTCTCATCGGCAAGGTGGAGCCAAAGATGGCCGAGCATTTGCGCCAAATGAAGGGCGTCGAAAATGTTGTGAAAATCTCGAAATCCTATAAACTGGCAAGCCGTGATTTCCACCCGTCCGACACGGTCATCAACATTAAAGGCGTCGAAATCGGCGGAAAAGAACTGGTTGTCATGGGCGGACCTTGTGCTGTTGAATCGGCTGCACAGATCGACGAAATTGCCGGATTGGTCAAAGCTGCTGGCGGACAGGTGCTTCGCGGCGGAGCGTTCAAACCGCGCACAGGTCCATACAGCTTCCAAGGAACAGGCGTGGAAGGCTTGATCATGATGGCCGAAGCGGGCAAGAAGCATGACCTGTTGACCATCACGGAAGTCATGACTCCCGAATACGTTGATATTTGTGCTGAATATGCGGACATTCTGCAGGTAGGCACACGTAACATGCAGAACTTTGACTTGCTGCGCAAATTGGGCGAGTGCGGGAAACCTGTTCTGCTAAAACGTGGATTCAGTGCGACATACGATGAATTCCTTAACGCTGCCGAGTACATTCTGGCGGGGGGGAATCCAAATGTTATGCTGTGTGAACGTGGCATTCGTACGTTTGAAACGTACACGCGCAACACGCTTGACCTGTCTGCAATCCCTGTTCTGCAGTCCCTGAGTCATTTGCCGGTCATTTCCGACCCTAGCCATGGCACGGGCCGCCGCGAGCTCGTAGAGCCGATGACGAAGGCCTCCGTGGCAGCTGGCGCGAACGGACTGATTATCGAGATGCATACCGACCCGGACAATTCCATGACGGGCGATGGCGTGCAATCCTTGTTCCCTGACCAATTTGCGGGCCTGCTGCAGGATCTGGAGAAGTTGGCTCCATTGGTGGGCAGAACGTTCAGCACGGCCAAACAGCCGGCAGATTTCTTCCCGGCCAGAGTGGGCGTTTAACGTTTAATTCAATGATGTTTCGATTTTGCGCATAGACATATGATGTTGGGTAGCTGCCTAGATTGCCAAGTATACTGGTGATCGGGGCAGGTGCCCTTTTTTTTAGATTAGAGATTAACTATCGTTTGGGTAAAGAGGAATGGAGCTGCCCCCATAAAATAGACCGCAAATTGTGGTAGAGCTCCGGGAAAAGTCCATATTTCGATGTCACATTTCACCTCCATTGAACGTATTTATTAATCAATACTGATAAGAAACATTTATATGGCAGGTAATATCCAATATTTAGGACAAGATAGTGCCTGCTTTACCGCATTAAACTGGTCAAATACTGCATTTGCACTTTGTTACGAGAATTCAGAGAATTTATAAAATGTGAGCATATCTTACATCTCCGCAAAAAATACCTTACATAAGTATTGACGGTGTAAAGTCTGAGATTTATAATGACGACAGAAAAAAATTCGAATATGAACATTTTCTTTAGCGGGGCTGTTTAATGTTCGGAAAATTTGGGAGGACGAATACATGTCGGTAGAAAACGTATTGAAATCAATTCAAGAGAACAACATCGAGTGGGTAGATTTTCGTTTCGTAGATTTGGCTGGTCGTGCGCATCACATTTCCTTGCCGGCTTCCGCCGTTGACGCAGACACCTTTGTGAATGGAGTTGCCTTTGACGGTTCCTCGATTGCAGGTTTCCGTGGAATTGAAGAGTCCGATATGGTTATGATGCCAGATCCTGAATCGACTTACGTCGATCCGTTCACTGCACATCCTACGCTGAATGTTATGTGTGACATTTTCACACCGGACGGAGAGCGCTATGAGCGTGACCCACGCAGCATCGCTGTAAAGGCTGAAGCTTACCTGCAAGAAACAGGCATCGGTACAGCTGCATTCTTCGCACCAGAATCCGAGTTCTTCATTTTCGACGACGTACGTTACGAGAGCGGCACGAACAGCTCTTCCTACTACGTTGATTCCGAAGAAGCTTCCTGGAACACCAACCGTAAAGAAGAAGGTGGAAACCTGGGCTTCAAGGTACGTACCAAAGGTGGTTATGTACCGGTAGCTCCAGTAGATACACAACAAGATATCCGCAGCGAAATGTGTCGCCTTCTTGAAGAAGCAGGCCTGTCCGTTGAACGTCATCACCATGAAGTGGCGACAGCAGGTCAAGCCGAAATCAACTTCCGTTTTGATACCTTGGTAAAAACAGCAGATAACCTGCTCGTATACAAATATATCGTTCACAACACAGCTCGCCAGTATGGCAAAACGGCAACGTTCATGCCTAAACCGCTGTTCGGCGACAATGGTAGCGGAATGCACGTTCACCAATCGATCTTCAACGGCGATATCCCATTGTTCTATGAAAAAGGCGGATATGCCAACCTGAGCGAAATGGCTTTGCACTACATCGGCGGTATTCTGTACCATGCACCTGCGCTGATCGCTTTGACAAACCCAAGCACGAACTCGTTCAAACGTTTGGTTCCTGGTTACGAAGCACCGGTTAACCTGGTTTACTCCAAAGGTAACCGTTCTGCAGCGGTACGTATTCCGGTTGCAGCCGTGACACCTAAAGGTTGTCGTATCGAGTTCCGTACACCTGACTCCACAGCTAACCCATACTTGGCGTTCGCAGCCATGCTGATGGCCGGTCTGGACGGAATCAAACGCAAAATCAACCCGACGGAGCTGGGTTACGGACCGCTTGACAAAAACATCTACGACCTGTCCGATGCAGACAAAGAAAACATCCGCAGCGTACCTGCTTCCCTCGAAGAAGCATTGGATGCTTTGGCAGCAGACCATGAGTTCTTGACTGAAGGTAACGTATTTACAAAAGAATTCATCGATAACTACATCAACCTGAAACGTGATGAAGCAAAATCCGTTGCGATTCGTATTCATCCACACGAATACAGCCTCTACTTCGACTGCTAATCAGCCGACGAAGAATCGTGCTATTAATGAAGGAAAAACCTCCGGAACAACGTTTCCCGGAGGTTTTTTCCTGATAAGATGGGGCGGGAAGTGGAATGGAAATTCGAATGAAGCGCATTTCCGGATTTTGCAGAAGCTTCTATCCAATATAGGCTGTCTTTTCACTCGGCGTATGGTGGCAGAATATTTTTATTTTGATGTGGCAGTGCATTAACTTTGCAGGGCGATAAAGGAATTTGATTGCCCGGATCGTCGGCTACGGTGCTTATTGCCCTTGAAGTGGACAGGGAATACTGATATCATAGCGATAATATTTACTTCATATGTCAGTTACGGATGGAAAGGGTGGGGGAAGTTTTGACAAAGAGAGCTTACAATTTTAATGCAGGACCAGCAGCATTGCCATTGGAGGTATTGGAAAGAGCCCAAGCCGAGTTCGTAGATTTCCGCAATACGGGCATGTCCATCATGGAGATGTCTCACCGTGGAGCCGTGTACGAATCTGTACATAACGAGGCGCAGGAACGTTTGCTGTCGCTGCTGGGCAACCCAAAAGGATACAAGGTATTGTTCCTTCAGGGCGGAGCGAGCACCCAATTTGCCATGCTGCCGCTGAATCTTCTTAGCGAAGGGAAGACTGCGAGCTACGTCATGACGGGCAGCTGGGCCAAAAAAGCGCTGGCTGAAGCGAAGCTGATCGGAGAGACACATATCGCCGCATCTTCCGAAGCCGACAAATACATGCGTTTGCCTGACGTTTCCAACCTGGATCTGCCTGCAAATGCGGCTTATGTGCACTTGACGTCCAATGAAACGATTGAAGGCACCCAGTTCAAAGCATTCCCGGACACAGGAGCCGTGCCGCTCATCGCAGACATGTCGAGTGACATTTTCTGCAAGCCTTTCGACTTGAATCAATTCGGCATGATTTATGCCGGTGCTCAGAAAAACCTGGGGCCGTCCGGAATTACGGTGGTCATCGCCCGTGAAGAGCTGCTGAGCAGCTCGCCAAAAACGATCCCGACGATGTTCCGTTACAGCACGCACCTGGACAACAATTCCCTCTACAACACACCGCCTTCCTTCTCGGTATACATGGTAAATGAAGTGTTGAAATGGATCGAGGAGCAGGGCGGACTGGCTGGCATCGAACAGAAAAACGTCAAAAAAGCAGAGCTTCTTTATAACGCCATCGATGCTTCCCAAGGCTTCTATCGCGGTTGCGTCGATGCTTCCGATCGCTCTCTGATGAACGTGACGTTCCGTCTTGCTACGGAGGAGCTGGAAAAACAATTCATCAAAGCGTCAGAACAAGAAGGGTTCGTCGGTCTGAAAGGACACCGCAGCGTAGGCGGTCTTCGTGCCTCCATTTACAATGCGGCACCTTATGAGAGCGTAAAAGCATTGACCGATTTCATGAACCATTTCCAACAAACGAACGGTTAACGAGCAGTATCGCAGCATTGGCTGGCGGCCATGGCTATGGACGCGCGGCATAATGTGATGCCAAGGCCCCCCACATTTGACGTGTGGGGGGCTTTTCTTTTAAGATAGCAGAAGCATGCGCATCGGAGCAGCGGACGCATTAGATGGCGAACAAGCAGCCGTTGAGGGGAGTGCGCCGAATAAAAACGACTTGAAGCGTGTACATTACATTACATTTCATGAACACATAAAAGGAGATTGAACACATATGGCATTACACATCGTTCTGGTTGAACCTGAAATCCCGGCAAATACAGGCAATATTTCGCGGACTTGCGCAGCAACGGGTGCGCATCTTCATCTGGTGCGTCCGTTGGGCTTTAGAACGGATGACGCTACATTGAAACGTGCCGGATTGGATTATTGGCATGCCGTGCATATCGAATACCATGATTCGTTTGAAGAGGTACAGCAGAAATACCCGGAGGGGCGTTTTTTTTATGCGACAACCAAGGCGAAAAACCGGTATAGCGACTTCGAGTTCCGTGACGGGGACTTTTTTGTGTTTGGCAAAGAAACCAAAGGTTTGCCGCCCGAGCTGATTGCCGCCAATCCGGAAACGGCCATGAGAATGCCGATGACAGGGGATGTGAGATCTCTCAATTTATCCAATTCCGCGGCGATCATCGTATATGAAGCATTGCGTCAGCTCCAATTTCCGGGTCTGGACTAATCGTTGACACCAGAAAGAGCGCGGGTAAAATTCAGCAAAAAAACAATTTTCAAAAAAAAGGACAAAAAATGTTTATTTCCAGCAGGATTCGACAAATGCCCGGCGAATCTATAAACATAGTACAAATGTACCTAGAAATTTAGAGTTCGATAGGAGAGGTGTGCCTTAGCATGAAACCAGCAGGAGTTGTCCGCAAGGTTGACCAATTGGGTAGAATCGTATTGCCTAAATCTTTGCGCAAAAGGTATCAAATGAATGAAGGGGATCCAGTAGAGATTTTAGTCCAAGGGGACCATATCATTTTGGAGAGATATCGTCCGAAGTGCATTTTCTGTGGATCGATGGAAGAAGTGAACGAGTTCAAAGAGCGTTACATATGCGCACAGTGTTTGACGGACATGACCCAACTTCCGCAACTTGGGTAATTCAATAAAGCCATGGAGTCTCGTGCTCCATGGCTTTTTTAGGTTGCAGAGAACTCGTATATTTTCAGCCGGTCTGAAGGAAATTAATTCAAGAGCGGTAAAATGCTGTCCCAGATCGCGTTCAAAATGCCCTGCATGTTCTCTTCCTGACTATTGACGGCAACGACCGCCTGCTGCTTGGGCAGAACCACACAAAGCTGGCCATAAGCGCCATCCGCACGGTAAGCATCATGGGAACACATCCAGAATTGATAACCGTATCCTTCCCCCCAGTCTCCGTCGCCCGTTGTTTCGATTTGTTTGCGGGTTGACCTACGAATCCATTCGGCAGGCACCAGCTGCGAGCCTTTCCAGCTGCCTTCCTGCAGCAGAAATTGTCCGAAGCGGCTGAGTTCCTCGTTGCTGATCTGCAAACCGGCACATCCCAGCGTTATGCCAAGCGGAGACGTTTCCCACGCTACGTTATGAATGCCTAGCGGTTCGAACAAGCGCGGGGTCAGGTAATCCTTCACCGTCTGACCAGCGGCTGCCTGGAACAATGCCGAAATCATGAACGTATCGCCGCTGCTGTACGTGAAATGCTCGCCAGGCAAACGATCCAGCGCTAGGGACATATAATGTTTGACCCAATCGTTCTCCTTCAAAGCGGCCCGTTCATCTGCAAATAAAGGAGGAGTGTCATGTCCGGAAGACATCCGGAGCAAATCGATCAGGCGAAGCTCTCTTGAAGACAAGGCAGTTGGATGATTCTGGGGTAATACATCATAAGCAAAGTACTCCCCAAGCCGGGTATCCAGCCGCAACAGGCCTTCTTCAAGCGCAAGCCCGATCGCCATGCACGTAAAAGATTTGCTGATCGAATGCTGCACCCGGCGGCAGTCCTTGCTTCGATCCCAGGCCGAGATGAGTTCTCCATGCTGGAGGACACGAATGGAATATACATTCAAACCTTGTTCATCGATCGAACGAACAAACTGATTCGGCAGAGTAGACATCAGGTGCTCCTTTCCATGATCCAATCCGCGAGGGAAGGGAGGTGAAACGTTTTCTTAAATCCGTTTACAAAATTCGAATTTATGTTAGTACAATCCGCGAATGATGTCAATGAACAATGTACATTGGGTTACTAATCGGATGAAAATTAGTAATAAAAGGGTGGAATCCAAGGTGATTTCCATTTAAATCGAGCCAATATCCATAAAATAACGCAAAAAAACAAAAAGGTTATTGACAGGATTTACTCATCGGGATTATGATTTACTCGAAACGATTCGAAGAAATCGCTTCCAAGTGAAAAGTGCTGTTTTTCAGTCTATGTAAATAAACGTCAACCTACTTTTGAAACGATTCGAGAAAATCGTTTCGAATCGTTAGCACATTTTGGGGGATTCACGAAGACTGCAACAGAAAAGGCTGCGAGAGAACAGTACACCAACAGCCAAACAAGAAAGGAGTTGCAAATGGCACATATCACGATTGAAACGGGATCGGCCACCTTGTGCATGAACACCAGCATTCATGTCGTGTCCTGTGACTCCGGAAATACTTCTGGAGGGACGATATACCTATTGCACGGGGCAGGCGATAATGCGAGCACTTGGCATCGCTTGACTACGATTGAGATGTATGCGCAAAAATACGGCTGTACCGTCATTATGCCGGAAGCAAACCGAAGCTATTACACCGACATGGAGTATGGCCTGAATTACTTTTATTACATCACGCAAGAATTGCCCGAACTATGCAGGCGCCAGTTAAACCTGAACCCTGATCCAGACAAAACCTACGTAGCTGGGTTGTCGATGGGTGGATACGGAGCGTTAAAATGCGCACTGACATATCCCGAACGTTACCGTAAGGTCGTTTCGCTTTCCGGCGTGACCGATCTTCAAACCCGGCTTCAAGACCCGCAAATGCCTCCGGGTATGATCAAAGAAATGAAAGCGGTTTTTGGAGAACGTTTGCAGGTCAAACCCGACCAGGATTTGTACGCGCTGTCCGCCAAGCTGCTGCAAGAGGGCCGAAGATTGCCGGAAATTCTTAACTGCTGCGGTGAAAGCGACCCGTTCGTGGACATGAACCGCCGCTTTGCGGAGTACATGCAAGGCACTGCATACGATTTTCGATATGTGGAATCCCCGGGAAGCCATGAGTGGACATTCTGGGAGCACCATCTGGAAACGATGTTTCATTTTTTGTTTGAAGATAAGACAACAGTAGAGTGAGGAGATGCAAAATTGAAACCTGCAGCCGAAGGACCTAGCAAAAAGCTGAAGGGAAGCCCTGGCGGCAATCCGCTCTGGAAAGAGATGTGGAAGCACAGAATGACCTATACCCTGCTTATACCGGGGCTCGCGTGGTTGATTCTGTTCGCTTACATGCCGATGGGCGGTCTGTCTCTGGCTTTCAAGGACTACAAGGCCAACCTTGGCATCTTGGGCAGTCCATGGGTTGGATTCGAGAATTTCAAATACGTGTTCCGTGACCCGACCTTTATCGATGCCGTATGGCGTACGTTGTACATTAATATCCTGAAACTGATCATCCAGTTCCCGTTCCCGATCATTCTGGCCTTGCTCTTGAACGAACTGAGAATGCGCAGAGGGAAAAAATGGTTCCAGACCATCCTGACGTTCCCGCATTTCCTGTCCTGGATCATCGTGTCCGGGGTCGTTATCAACGTTCTGGCTTATGACGGACTGGTCAACAGCACGCTGGCCTTGCTTGGATTGCCAACCATCAACTTCCTTGGTTCGGAATCCAACTTTGTACCGATGCTGCTGCTTACGGATATCTGGAAATCGACGGGATGGAGCGCAATCATCTTTATGGCCGCCATTTCGGGGATTGACCAGGATCAATACGAGTCCGCACAGATTGACGGTGCGTCCCGTTTGCAGCAAATGTTCCGCATCACATTGCCGAATATTATGCCAACGATCACAGTCATGTTTATCCTGTCCGTCGGCGGTCTGATGTCTTCCGGTTTCGACCAGATTTTCAACTTGGCCAACGCCGCAACCAAAAACGTATCGGAAGTGCTGGACGTTTACATCTACCGCATTACGTTCCAGTCTTCAACCGACTTCTCGTTCTCGACAGCAGTCAGCTTGTTCCGTTCCCTCGTGAACATGATCCTGTTGATTCTCGCTGACAGATTTGCCAAGATGCTTGGCGGAGACGGTTTGTTCCGATAAGAGAGGAGAAGAAAAGCCAAATGAGCAAGAAAAGATCCAAATCCAAAATCGGCACGGATAGAATGACCGCTCTCGATTATTTCATTTTTGCCGTTCTGCTTGTGCTTGCGCTCATGATTCTGATTCCGTTCTGGAATGTCATCATGATTTCGTTCGCAACGCAAAAAGAATACGCGAGCAACCCGCTCTTGATGTTCCCGAAAGAATTCACGCTGGATTCATACCGAGCGCTGTTCGCGGATGGAAGTATCTTTACGGGATACAAAAATACGCTGATCCTGCTCGTCATCGGTCTGCCGCTCAGCATGTTCTTGACCACGAGCATGGCATATGGACTCAGCCGCAACAAGTTTCCTTTTAAAAGGTTCATCTTCTTTCTGGTTCTGTTCACCATGATCTTCAACGGAGGGATCGTGCCGCTGTACCTGATCATGAAAACACTTCATCTGACGGGAACGTTGTGGTCCGTCATCCTGGCAGGCAGCTTCAGTGCCTTCAACATGATCCTGATGATGAACTACTTCTATACCGTGCCTGAATCGCTGATGGAATCGGCGAGGCTGGACGGGGCGGGAGAATGGAGAATTTTGTTCTCTGTCGTGCTTCCGCTGGCAACGCCGATTATCGCAACCATTACACTCTTCTATGGCGTCGCTTATTGGAACAGTTGGTACGACGCGATGATCTTCCTGAGAAAAGCGGACCAGCTTCCGCTGCAGAACGTATTGCGCTCCATCATCGTTCAATCGCAAACGAACGCGTCCAACGCATCAAGCCTCGATGCCGTCAAAGCCAGCAACTTCTCGATGGGCATGAAGATGGCTGCCGTATTCGTAACGATGGTACCGATTATGTGTTTCTTCCCGATGCTGCAAAAGCACTTTGCCAAAGGGGTATTAACAGGGGCTATCAAGACCTGATTATACAATAGGATTTATAACCCGACTTCTACCAAAATCAAATGGGGGTAAAAGCATGAAAACGAACAAAAAGTTGTCCGTAAAATCCATCTTTGCCATCACGCTCTGTATGCTGATGCTGGTGGTATCCGCTTGTTCCAACAATAGCGCGCAAGGCGGCAACGAAAAGGATGCGGATGGGAATTACAAAGACAATCTGACCATCTCCGTAGCCAATCTGACCGAAGTGAAGGACGGGAATCTGGATAACGATTTCCACAAATTCTGGACAGACAAGTTCAACGTGACATGGGATTACAACTACGTGGATTGGGATTCCTGGGGTGAGAAACTTCGCTTGTGGATCAACTCCGGCGACCTGCCGGACGTCGCCGTATGGAACTACGTGCATGGCGATGCCATGAATTATATCGACCAAGGTTTGCTCTACAAATTCCCGGATGACTGGAAAGAGCGCTGGCCAAACGTGGCTGCAGCCTACGCGCTGACAGGCCTCGGAGACAAGCTGGAAGAATTGACGGGCGGTACTTACATTTTGCCTAGACCAATCTACTATGAAAACAAACCAGCAGATCCGCTGACGAACCAAATCGGCGTTATTGCCCTTCGCAAAGACTGGGCTGAAGCGGTAGGTTTTGAGTTGAAGGATGCGTATACCACATCCGAATTGAACGAATATGCAAGACTGGTGAAAGAGAAGGATCCGGGCAAAGTGGGCAACAAACTTGTACCACTGTCCTACAATGCCGCTGACGCGATGACAAACATCATCATGCCAAACAGCGTACATGCCATCACGGATGCACCGTTCTATAAAGGCGAAGACGGCCAATTCCATTGGGGACCGGCAGAACCTGAAACATTGGAAGCATTGAAAATTATGCAAGACGCATATAAAGAAGGTTTGTTGAATCCGGAGTTCTACACATGGAAGAACAATGAGGGCCAAAATAACTTTAAAGTGACGGGAACAGCCGCTGTAACCAGCTTGGGCGGTCTTGCTTCTTACAGACAAGGCCTGGATACAGATATCAAGAAAAACCTGGGCGTAGATAGCGATGATCTGGTACACACTGCCATCGTATTGGGCGAGGACGGTAAATACCGCAACCTGGAGCAAGCCAACTTCTGGTCTGCCCTGATCTTCAATCCAAACATCAGTGACGAGAAATTCGAACGGATCATGGATCTGCTGGATTACTCCACAAGCAAAGAAGGCCAAATGCTCATTAACATGGGCTTTGAAGGAACAGATTGGAAATACGACGAAAACAACGAATTGGTTAGCTTGCTGCCTGAAGGCACAACGCTGGAAGACAAATACCCAGCACGTTTTGAAGGACTGTACCTGCTCGGAGACGACTTCAGCGTAATCAACCCGGCAATCAAAAAAGATTATCGCGACAGAGCGGTGAAATTGTTCCAAGAAAAAGCCGAGCTGGGATCGAAATCGAACTCGCTTGCCGCGTATGATTGGGATGTACAGCTCTACGATTCCAAAGCGAAAAACCAAGCTACATTCGATTATTCGAGCGAATACGCCAACCTGATCCTGAAAAGCGGCGATCTCGAAGCCAACTGGAAGGAATGGGTAGCCAGCAAACAATCTCTGGTTCAACCTTACTTGGATGAACTGAACGAAAAATTCAAGTAATGCTTCAGCTACACAATGATGGGATGTGACAGCAGGTCTGTCGGTCCGATCATCCGGACCCGGCGCGTAGTTTCACTGCAGCCGGGTCTTTTTAAAATAACGAATGGCATGATTTCCGGTAATAACGGTTTGTAACGCGTTTATTTTTGACTTCAACGACTTGCGGAGGATGGAACGGATGGATAATCAGCAACTACAAGACCTGGTCAGCCAAATGACCCTGGAAGAAAAAACGGCCCAGCTTCTTCAGCTTACGGCCAACTTCTACGAAGGCACGGACGTCGAGGGGCAAATCACGGGCCCGATGGAGGAAATGGGAATCACCGAACAGTCGGTGAACGCCAGCGGTTCGATTTTGGGATTGTCGGGAGCGCAGGCAATCATCGATGTACAGCAAGCTTATTTGAAGAAAAGCCGTTTGGGCATTCCATTGCTATTTATGGCAGACGTGGTGCACGGGTATAAAACCATTTTCCCGATTCCGCTGGCCATCGGCTGCTCGTGGGATGTCGAGCTGGCGGAGAAAAGCGCGGAGATCGCGGCGCGTGAATCGGCCGTATCGGGTCTGCACGTTACTTTTGCACCCATGGTTGATCTGGTTCGCGACCCGCGTTGGGGCCGGGTCATGGAGACCACGGGTGAAGACCCGTATCTCAACAGTCTGTTTGCCGCTGCATTTGTGCGCGGTTACCAGGGAGACAGCCTGAAGGATGAACTGGACCGCCTGGCTGCCTGCGTGAAACACTTTGCTGCTTATGGCGCGGCGGAAGGCGGCCGGGATTATAACACGGTGGACATGTCGGAACGGCAGCTGCGCGAGTATTATTTGCCTGCATACAAGGCGGCGCTCGACGCAGGGTGCGAGATGGTCATGGCCTCGTTCAATACGGTGGACGGCATTCCGGCCAGCGGCAACGAAAAACTGATGAGAGGCATTTTGCGCGAGGAATGGGGATTTGACGGCGTACTGATCTCGGACTGGGCATCTGTCCGGGAAATGATCGCGCATGGCGCTGCCGAAGATGATCGCGAGGCAGCTTATCGTGCGATCCGTGCAGGTCTGGACATGGAAATGATGACACCATGTTATGTTCGCCATTTGCCGGAGCTGGTCGAGAACGGTGAAGTGGATGTGAAACTTATCGATGAAGCGGTACTCCGCGTGCTGCAATTGAAAAACAAGCTGGGTCTGTTCGAAAACCCGCTGCGTGCCGCCGATCCGGAACGTGAACGCGAAATCGTGTTTTCGCAGCAACATCGCCAGGTATCGCATGAGCTGGCTGCCAAATCGGCGGTGCTGCTCAAAAACGACAATGGCGTTCTGCCGATCAGGCCGGAAGCGAGCGTGGCATTGATCGGACCGTTCGCTCAAAGCGAGGACATTCTGGGCTGGTGGTCATGCGAAGGCGTCAAGGCGGATGCAACGAAATTGGGCACGGCGCTGGAAGCGCGCCTGCCATCGGGGAAATTGCATATCGCCGCAGGCAGCGGAGTTCACACCATTACACCGGAACAAATCGCCGAGGCGCTTGAAGCCGCGAGCCAAGCGGATACCGTCATTCTTGCTTTGGGCGAGGATTCGGAAATGAGCGGCGAAGGCGGATCCCGTACCAATATCCGGCTGCCGGAAGCGCAGCTGGAACTGGTCAGACAGATCAAGCAAGCAGGCAAACCGATAGCGACCGTGCTCTTCAACGGACGTCCGCTGGATTTGCAAGGGGTGTTCGAGGAGTCTGACGCCGTGCTCGAAGCCTGGTTCCCGGGCAGCGAGGGTGGTGCGGCCATCGCCGATGTGCTCACAGGCGCGGTGAATCCGTCTGCACGGCTTACCATGTCTTTCCCGCGATCGGCAGGCCAGATTCCGGTATACTACAACCATTTCAACACCGGACGTCCGCTGGATCCGCAGAAAACCGAAGAACGTTATGTATCGAAGTACATCGACAGCCCGAACGAACCGCTGCTTCCCTTTGGTTACGGCTTGTCATATACAACCTTCGAGTATGGGGAACTGCAAATATCCGGTGCGGAAATGAGTGCCGGCCAGCCCCTGACCATTCAGGTTTCGGTGACAAACACAGGCGATCGTGCCGGCGTAGAGACCGTTCAACTATATGTTCGGGACGTAAGCGGTGAAGTGGTTCGTCCGATGCTTGAATTGAAGGGGTACGTGAAATTGCATCTGGATGCCGGAGAGAGCGGAACAGCTGCATTCACGTTGAAAGAGGAGCAGCTCCGTTACCATCACTCCGATCTGTCTTACCGCAGCGACAAGGGCGCTTTCCGTGTCTTCGTTGGTCCGAATAGCCGCGATGTGCAAGAAGGCAGCTTCAGACTGGTTTAGTTTAACAGGGCTATGATCATGGGAGGAAATAAATAGACATATGAAAACAATAACGAAATCACAGATCAACGTGCGCTCCGGAGAGCTTGACTTTACTTTTTGGGAGAGCGGCGACCTATACCAGGCCAAGAGCGGGCAGACGATGATTAACCAATGGCTGTCCAGTCCGGTGGACGGCTCCATGAATAATGTATACTTGCGGTTCCATAATGATGGAACGATCAGCTACGTGCCGCTGCTTGGCATTCATGCCAATAGCGCAGTCCGTTCGGACGGAAGCGGCATCGTGTGGACAGGCCGCGCCAAAGGCGTTGCGTACGAGGTTGTATTTGCACCGACCGGGCACGGCGTGTGGTTCTGGGACGTCACGCTTCGGGGCGAAGGACAGCGCGTCGATGTCGTGTACGGGCAGGATGTCGGTCTCGCTGATCCCGGTGCCGTGCGCAGCAACGAGGCGTATCTGTCCCAGTATATCGACCATGCCGTCTTCGAGCACGAAGACTATGGTTACATTGTGGCTTCCCGGCAGAATCAGCCGCAGGGCGGCGCGTTTCCTTATATGCAGCAGGGTTCATTGACAGGCGCGGCAGCATATTCGACGGACGGATTTCAATTTTTCGGGCTGAGCTACAAAGAAACAAACGTACCCGTCAGCCTGACCCAATCTTCGTTGGCTAACGAAATCTATCAGTATGAGTTTGCGTACACAGCGTTACAGTCGCGCAAAACGACATTGAACGGCGAAGCGCGTTTTGTATTTTACGGGTTGTTCCAGGCGGATCATCCCGAGGCGGTCAAGGCGTTGGAGTATCAAGACGTCGTGCAGCAAGCATGGCAGGAATACGAGGGCAAACGCCACCGGATCTTGGAAGGCCTTCGCGCTGCCGCTGCACTGCCAGCAGTGTCTTTGAGTCCTGCATTGGGCGAGCCGCTGCGCACGCTGCCGATGACAGAGGAAGAACTGGGCGCATTGTTCCCGGAAGCAAACAGACGCCAGGTGGAGCAATCCGCTGGCCGATTGCTGGCATTCTTCACCGATACGCATGAACATGTCGTATTGAAAGAAAAAGAACTTCGCGTGGAACGTCCGCACGGGCATATTTTGATGAGCGGCAACAACGTGAAGTTGGGACAGCAAGTCATAACGACCACATCGTACATGTATGGTATCTTCAATTCGCACGTCGTCGTGGGCAATACCAATTTCAATAAAATGATGAGCAATGCCCGCAGCGCACTCAACATTCCGAAGTCGTCCGGCCAGCGTTTGTACGTCGAGATGGATGGCGTGTTCCGCTTGCTGACGATGCCTTCGCTGTTCGAAATGGGCTTCAACTATGCCCGCTGGTACTACAAAACAGAACAGGATACGCTGGTTGTGACCAACTACACCACATTGGATACGCCGGAAATCCGCATGCATGTGAAATCGGTGCAGGGCCGCGAATATCGTTATCTGGTGACCAACCAGATTACGATGAACGTGAATGAATACGAAACACCTGCCCGGATCAGCGAGCGGGATGGCGTGCTGGTGATCCAGGCCCACACGTCTGCCCCAAGCGCGGAAAAATATCCGAATCTCGAGTACCGCATGCGCGTGGACGGAGCGGCAGTGAAGATCGGGGATGAGACACGTCTTGCCAGCGGGGTTCATCCGGGAGACGGTTCGCTGATTACGCTGCAGCTGGGGACGGCCGCAGAATGGACGCTCACTATGGAAGGAGTGTTGGAAGGCGAAGCCGTCCTGCCTTCTATGCGAAGCTTTGAGGTAGAAAAGGAAGCGTATCGCGCGTTTTATGCCGAAGTCATGAACGGGTTCCGTCTCTCCTTGCCAAATGAAGCCATCGGTGAAGACCTGTTCAAGGTAAACGCGCTTGCCTGGTGGTACACGCATAACATGCTGGTACATTATTCGGTGCCGCATGGGCTTGAACAATATGGCGGCGCGGCTTGGGGGACACGCGACGTCTGCCAGGGGCCGATCGAATACTTCATGGCTACTCACAAATTCGAACAGGTGCGAGACATTCTCAAAATGGTGTATTCCCACCAATATGAAGACGACGGCAACTGGCCGCAGTGGTTCATGTTTGACCGGTACTTCAACATTCAGCAGGAAGAGAGCCACGGCGACATCATTGTCTGGCCGCTCAAAGTGTTAAGCGATTATTTGATAGCAACGAGGGATTACGCCATCCTTGACGAAGAAGTACCGTTTACGGTCAAACACGGGTTCCATTTCACCGAAGATAAGGCGACGATTCTGGCGCACGCATTGAAAGAGCTGGAATATATCCGAAGCCACTTCCTGCATGACACGTTCCTGTCTTCTTATGGCGACGGGGATTGGGATGATACGCTGCAGCCTGCCAATGCCCAGCTTAAACGCTACATGGTCAGCAGCTGGACCGTGGCACTGACGTATCAAACGCTGACGCAGCTGTCCAAAGCGCTGGGGACGGTCAAGCCGGAGCTTGCCGAGGAATTGGCCAATATGGCAGCAGGCGTGAAGAGAGACTTCACCAAATATATGCTGAGCACGGATGTCATTCCGGGCTTCATCTATCTGGAGGATCCGGAGCAGGCCAAACGTATGCTTCATCCGGACGACCGAGAGACAGGCATCCAGTATCGCCTGCTGCCGATGACGCGCAGCATGATTGCCGGGCTGTTGGAACCCGAGCAGGCGGATGCCCATTATCGTCTCATCAAGAAGGAATTGTTCTGTCCGGATGGGGTAAGGCTCATGAATCGTCCAGCACAATATGATGGCGGAGTCAGCACGCATTTTAAACGGGCAGAGCAGGCCTCCAATTTTGGACGTGAGGTAGGCTTGCAGTATGTGCACGCGCATATCCGTTATGTGGAGGCAATGGCGAAGCTGGGACATGCGGAAGAAGTATGGAACGGACTGGGCATCATTAATCCGGTCGGCATCCAGGAAATCGTTCCCAACGCGGAACTTCGTCAGAGCAATGCTTATTTCAGCAGCTCTGACGGCAAATTCAACAGCCGTTATGACGCACAGGAGCAATTTGGCAAGCTCCGTTCCGGTGAAGTTCAAGTCAAAGGTGGTTGGAGAATCTATTCCAGCGGTCCTGGGATTTATATGAATCAGCTCATCTCGAACGCGCTGGGCATTCGCCAGGCTGAGGAAGACCTGATTATCGACCCGGTATTGCCTGCCCACCTGGACGGATTGCGCTTTGACTTCGAATTTGCGGGCAAACCAGTAACGTTTGTCTACCATCTGAGCGGTTCTCGCGCCAAACGCGCGGTGCTGCACGGACAGAAGCTTGAGGCAGAAAAGATTGACCAGCCATACCGAGCAGGCGGATTGCGCATTTCGCGCGAATTGCTTGAGCAGCGCTTGGGAGACCACAACGTGATCGAAATCTATAGTTGATCCGGCATACGGTTGCAAACAACAAGGTTTGAGGGAATGGCGACATTCCTTCAAACCTTGTTTGGCGTGAGGTTCGACAGGGGCATTGGTAAGAATAACGAGGATCATCCGAAAATGAAAATGAAAAAAAAGCCTCTCGGGGAGAGGCTTGGCCGATCAAAGGCCTTTTGTTTTGTCATTGTTGTAGGCTGCAGTGAGAATGCCTGTCATGTACAAAGCGAGCACGATTGCAATAATCCAGAACGTCAATGAAAACGACATGCCTGCCACCTCCCTGAACCATGTTCATTTACCTCTATTATAACCGTAAAGGAGAGAAAAGAAATGCTTTTCAGGGATCATTTGTAAAATAAAAAATGGGTAGGCACGGGTCTCAGTGAACCATCTGACGGATGGTTGACGACCCGATTGTTCAAAATAAGGGAGGACGAGCCGCCTCCATCCAAATTGTAGGCATCCATGACGCCCAGCTTGTACAATCTTGCCTGGAGCTCCTCCAGTGTCGCTCCGGAACTGCCGCTTTCGTTGTAGCCGTCGACGACGACGACGAGCAGCTGGTCATCCTTGTAGTTGCCGATGACCGTCCGGGGTGCACGTTTCGGAGATACCTTCCATTTATCGGGGATGGCAGTTTTCTTTCCGTCCTGAAGCAGCACGGGAACAAATGTGGCCCCAAACTGAGGCTTCAGGCGATCGAGTGCACTTTTGTCGTAAAATTTGCCGCCGATCAGCTTGCCTGCATCATTCAATCCGACAAAGAACAGGTCCTTGAAGCTGGGCTGGAAGCCGGTAACGTATTTACCGTCCATGACCGTGGTGCTGAGCGGATAACGTTTGCCGCCGCTATCGGCAAAGCCGCCTGCGTTAATGCCGGCCACGGCACCGCTGCGTTTGACGGCCTGCATGGTGGTTTCGGCTTTTCCCAGCTCGCTGTTCAGAGCCATTTGCATGGCGGAAGGGTCCTTCAGCTTAATTTTCATGGCATAACCTTTATAGGTCCCGGGATTAACCCTGTACAGCTCGATCGTCAACCGATCGCTGTTGACCCGTTCGATGGGCGTCCCCAGTTTGGATGAAATGCGCTGATTATAGATCGACTCCGGGCGCGCTGCCTGGTTGGTCGCGGTTTGTACGATGGAGGACATGGCGCTTGTTGTCTGATTGTAAAGCTGGGTCGTCTTTTTAATGGAAGAAGAAGTTTGAACGGCCGTATCCTTGGCACCCTCAAGCTCTTCGCGAATCGCCTGAGTCTGAAGGGTAATGTTCTCTTTGACCCAGGCATCTTCCAACACGTCTCCCGGATCGACCGCAGGCCGAAACAAGAAAAGACATAAAACAAGTCCAATAAAGGGAGCGAGTGCAAGCATAAAAAAACGATTTACCTGTTTAACGTGGGTAATCATTTGAGCAGATCCATCTTTTTCTGGAGGGTCTCCAGTTGTTTTTTGACTTCGCTCAGTTGGGTGTACAGCTTGTTGCTGTTATCCGTCTTATTGCTTGCATTATCCTTGGTAAAGGTCAACAGCTCATTAAAGGCTTGTACCTGCTCTTGCAGGCTGGATACTTCCTTTGAGATCGTTGTTAGCTGCTTCTCATAGTCTGCTTTTAACGCCGCGATCTGCTGTTGATTATGTGTCTGCAACTGCGCAATCATCTGTTTCTGAAGGTGGTTGCTGTAAAAATAGGTCCCTAGGACTCCGATGATAATAAATATAATCCACAACGCCAGAAACAGTTTAACAGAAGCTCGGCCTTTACCTTTGGCGCTCCGGGTGTGATGGATGTCATCAGGCTCCACTACGGGGTTCATGTCATCACTCCTGGTCATCTGAAGATAAAGGAAAATTTCCAATCTTCATTCTAACATGCGCCTGTCGATTACGCAAAAATGAAGTTCTTTAACGTTGAGCGCAAAAAGAGATTGCATCGGAAGGAAGTCCTAGGATACAATTTCTTATAGATGCAATAAGTAGGAAGTTTGGGCAGGTTTTTCGACTTTTTTAGCTAGAAATGCAGGATATTTATACTATATTAGAATGGTTTGGAAAGGAAAAGAAATGTGGACAAAAAAAGAAGGTCGTTATTTGTCGGGGAAGAAAAAGGGGAATGGAAAGATAGATTGTATTCGATGATTTTTTCATTCGACATATTTCGACTTTTGTCCAATACATAATCAGGGGGAAGAAGGAAAATGGAAAAAGTATGGCAGGTGGTCATCGTCGATATCCACCCCACCAGCATGCTGGGCAGCAAATTAATTTTGGAAGAACAACAGGACTTAATCGTTCGCGGAATGACTTCTTCAGGAACTGAAGGCTTGGAATTGGTAAGCCGGCATCAGCCGGATATCGTTCTGATGGATTACAGGCTGCCGGAGGGACAGGCCGATCCGTTTATTACCCAGATGAAAGCGCGTTCGGCTCATAGTCACATCATTATTCTGACGGATGAAGACAATGTGAAGTTATTTCTCCATCTGATGGGACTAGGCGCAAGCGGGATGCTGTCCAAGCAGGCTTCCCCTGGCCAGCTGATCCATCTCATCGCAGGGTTGAGGGAAGGCTGCGTATCCATTCCGCTGACGTGGCTGGCCAGCACGGATTGGGTCAAGCCGATCGAAGGCGAGGGAAAAGAATTTGCAGCCTCATTGACGGAAACGGAAACTTTTATTATGGAAAGAATTGTACAGGGTGTAACTTATGATAAAATAGCCAGTGAAATTAATGTCAGCCGGCGCTCGATTGACAATTACTTGCGAAAAATCTATGTTAAGCTGGATGTAAGCAGCAGAGCCCAAGCGATAGAGCGTTACGCCCTGTATGCAAGGCAGATCAAAACGATCTCCTGATGATCCGGAACGGTCTGGTCGTCATATTGAACATGATCCAGGAATACCTTGTAGGGGCTGCGGACTGCGAGCATAGTTCGGAATAGGATGAAAGGGGACAGGATTGATGAAATATTTCTTCGCCTCCCGTACGAACAGACTGTTGTCATCCCCGCTTCGGGATATTCGCAAAATGTCTGATCGGGATCATTTCATTTCTTTGGCTGAAGAGCTGCCGGCAGAGGAATTATTTCCATTCAAGCTGCTGGAGGAGGCAGCCGTCTCTGTTTTTAGCTCCGGGCCATCTGCACTCCAGTATGGCGAACCGGCTGGCTACAGGCCGCTCCGTGAATGGCTGGATCAAGATTGGAACAGCCGTAAAGGCATCCGTACGGTCCCTGAGCAAATTTTGCTCACAACGGGAACACAGCAGGCGATCGACCTGATTATGAGGCTTCTGCTCGAGCCGGGAGATTCCGTGTTGGTGGAACATCCAACGTCTCCCGGCTGTCTTGAGGTTCTGGAAATGCAAGGAGCCACCATCATTCCGGTCACCGGGGATGAAAACGGAATATTGCCCGACCTTCTTGAGCACCACATGCAGCAGGCGCAACCCAAGCTGCTTTTTGCCGCGCCCAGCTTTTCCAATCCGACGGGGGCGTTATGGAGCATGGAGCGTCGTGAGGCAGTATTGGAGCTATGCTCCCGTTATGGCGTATTGTTGGTGGAAGATGACTCTTACGGTGAGCTTCATTTCGATGGACGGTCCAACTCGGACTTCTATCGTCATTACCCTTCCCTGTTTGCCATGGATACGGCCGATCAGGGTGGACATGTTCTATATATCGGGTCCTTCAGCAAAACCGTCGCTCCTGCCCTGCGTACCGGTTGGGCTGCCGGCCATCCAGCTTTGATTGAAGCCATGGCTTCCGTGAAGCGGATTGCGGATGGACAATCCAGTCCCATGAACCAGCGGTTATTGCATCGGCTGCTGGACCAATCTCCTTTTAAATGGAACGATCATTTGTCCCTGCTCAATCGGGAGTACAAAACCAGGCTGAAGTTGATGCTTGAGTTATTGAAAAGACCCGGTTGGAGGGGGACGCATTATGCGGTTCCAAAAGGAGGAATGTATCTCTGGGTACGATTGCCCGATGGTCTGGACAGCGTCGCCTTGCTCAAAGCCGCCTTGCCCAAGGGCGTATCTTTTTTGCCGGGTTCGCTGTGTTCGACGGGGGATGCCGATCGGGGTTACATTCGTTTAAACTTTAGCCATCCTGGACGTGATGCGCTTCTGCTCGGCATGAATTTGATCAGCGAAGCGATCGGAGAATTCACGGCACGGAACTGATCGGGCATGCTTTGCTTCTTCAGATGGGTTCTGCCTCTCCGTGAACGTGTGGACGTTTTATGCGGTTGATATGGATAGTAATTACGTTATTGCATCCACTAACATTTTTATATATAATGTGTATTAATAAGTTGCGGCTTTGTTCATCATGCTGCAGTTTAGACCGGTGCACCCATTGGCACTGAATTATTTTATATAACGGAGGAACGAACATGTCTAATATTCTTTTTATCAAAGCCAATGACCGTCCTGCAGATCAGGCAGTCAGCGTTAAATTGTACGATGCATTCTTGAGCGCATACAAAGAAACACATCCAGGTGACACCGTTACCGAGCTGGACTTGTACAGCGCGAATTTCCCATACTACGGCAATGATGTTCTCGCTGGCGGCTTCAAAGCGGCTAACGGCATCGAAGCTACGGAAGCTGAGAAAAAAGCGGCTGCACTGGCAGCTGAACTGCAAGATCAATTCCTGGCTGCAGACAAAGTTGTGTTTGCATTCCCGCTCTGGAACTTCACTGTTCCTGCACCGCTGGTAAACTATATCTCTTACCTGAGCCAAGCTGGCAAAATGTTTAAATATACAGCAGAAGGTCCGGTAGGTCTGGTTGGCGACAAAAAAGTAGCGATCCTGAACGCTCGTGGCGGCGTGTATTCCGTTGAGCCTATGGCTTCTGCTGAAATGTCCGTTAAATACGTAACCAACGTATTGAACTTCTGGGGCATCAAACACCCTGAAGTTGTGATCGTTGAAGGACACAATGCATCCCCTGACCGTGCAGAAGAAATCGTGGGTGCTGGCGTGAAACTGGCTGCTGAAACTGCAGCAAAATTCTAATTGCAGCCCGTTATCGACCATATTCAAAAGCCGTCGTTCCCGTAAGGGAGCGACGGCTTTTGAAGTTTGTGGAACTGACGGGTCAGCTCCCGTGCTTGAAGGTCAAGGACGGGGGATATAGGTTTGCACAAGCTCGGCAATGCGTTCAAGTTTCTCCACGTCCTCCTGTCCTTCCCGCTCGAACAGCAGTTCCACGGCGTCGCGATCGGGCATGCTTGACTCCGGATCCGATGAAGAGAGTGGTTCCAGCATGAACGCATGCTCCGTCAATGCTTGAATGCCTTTAATGGTAAGTCCATACTTACCGCGCCGTATTCGCTCAAACCAGCCGTAATAGTTTTTTTGCAAAATGGATGCGGCAGAAGCCACGTTTGCCAATTGGGCCAACGCTGCCGGAGAAGCTTCACCTTCTATCCGCAGCGCCGACGCCACGCGCAGCGCCTTTTCCCTGTATGCGGTCACGAGCGGTTTGCCTGTGCTGCCTCCGACGTTGAAGTCCCCGCTGCGTCCATCGAATTCCCGCATCAGCCGTTGTCTTCGGATGCCGCCCTTGCGGCTGGACAAAGGCGCGGCCCCTGTTGAACTTCCTTCCGGCCGACGCGCGGGCTCGCACAATACATCAATAAGCGGAGCTTTGGTTTTGTAAAAGGTCACGGTCATCAGACCGAGCCCAAGCTGGCTGCAGAGTGCCGTCAATTCCCCCCAACGCTGATTCACCGCGCCGCGTTTGTTCCGGTTTCGTTCCACAGCCAGATAAACGATGGGGCTTAGCTTCAATCGCTGCATCCCTTGCAGCAGCAGGGACAGATTAAACGTTTTTTTCATTTCCACGATCAGCGGTTCATCCAAGTCTGATCTAATGCCAACCAGGTCACAGTGCCTAACCTCGGCTTTGACCACGAATCCGCGTTGTTCAAAATATGCCTTGATCGGCGAATACAGATCCGTTTCATATTTCACTGCCATGATCAACGTACTCCTTCCGCCATCTCCCTTTTGACAATGTCTGGCTCTGTTCCACGCAGAACCCGGAAAGCGAATTGCTCCGTATCGCTGGTTTCCAGGAACAAAGGACATCCTGCTTTAACTACATATACCTCTGATAGTATCATAAACCGGATTTTTTTTCGGCACTGCCGCCGCGGTCTTGGTGCATCGGGCGGTGAAGTTTCGCGGTTCAAGATTAAAAAAAGTGGTCAACTTATCCGGTTTGCCGCATAGGTATGTAATACACTTTTTACAGCAAGAAGACGCCGCACAGATGCAGCGGGACCGAGGTCAGGACCGCGAATTTGGATATTCAAGCAAGAGTTGCAATTCTATGGATTTATTCATACCATTCGGGATGGTTGTCAATCACACTAAAGGAGCCATGGGAGGTACCAAGCATGAATATTTTTGAACGCGTTGCGGAGCATCGGGCAGAGAATGACCGTCTGTCATGGAACGGAACATTCGAAGACTACATCGAACTGCTAAAAAAAGACCCAACCCCGGCAATGACGGCTCACGCCCGAGTATATCAAATGATCGAATCGTATGGCGTGGAAGAGGTGGATGGACATAAACGATACAAATTTTTCGAACAGGAAATTTTCGGATTGGACCGTTCCATCGAAAAGCTGGTGGAAGAATACTTCCATTCTGCCGCACGCAGACTGGATGTACGCAAACGCATCCTGTTGCTGATGGGACCGGTAAGCGGTGGTAAATCCACGCTGGTTACGCTGCTGAAACGGGGATTGGAACAGTTTTCGCGGACGGAGAAAGGGGCGGTGTATGCCATAGAAGGCTGCCCGATGCATGAAGAGCCGCTGCATCTAATCCCGCTTGAGCTCCGGGCAGAGGTGGAAAAAGAGATCGGCGTGCGCATCGAGGGCAATCTGTGCCCCTCCTGCCAAATGCGTCTTCGTACCGAATATGACAATGACATCAGTAAAGTGCGGGTAGAACGGGTGCTTATTTCCGAAGATAACCGCGTGGGAATCGGAACGTTCAGCCCATCCGATCCGAAATCGCAGGACATTGCGGATCTGACGGGAAGCATCGACTTCTCCACCATTACTGAATATGGTTCGGAGTCGGATCCGCGGGCGTACCGGTTCGATGGGGAGTTGAACAAAGCAAATCGTGGTTTGATGGAGTTTCAGGAAATGCTGAAATGCGACGAAAAATTTCTATGGAACTTGCTTTCCCTGACCCAGGAGGGCAATTTCAAGGCAGGGCGCTTTGCCTTGATCAGCGCGGACGAGATGATTGTGGCGCATACGAACGAATCCGAATACAAATCGTTCATTGCCAACAAAAAAAATGAAGCGCTGCAATCCAGGATGATCGTGATGCCGATTCCATATAACCTGAAGGTTTCGGAGGAAGAAAAGATTTATGCCAAGCTCATTCAGCAAAGCGACATGAAGCATGTCCATATCGCGCCGCATGCCTTGCGGACCGCGGCCATTTTTTCCATACTTACCCGTTTGAAGGAAACGAAAAAGCAAGGCATGGACTTGGTCAAAAAAATGCGCATGTACGACGGCGAAGAGGTGGAAGGCTACAAAGAGGCCGACCTGCGCGAGATGCAAAGCGAATATCTGGACGAAGGCATGTCCGGCATTGATCCGCGCTATGTCATCAACCGGATTTCCAGTGCTTTGATTAAACAAAATCTTCAGTGCATTAACGCGCTGGACATCTTGCGGGCCATCAAGGACGGTTTGGATCAGCATGCTTCCATCACGAAGGAAGAGCGGGAGCGTTACCTGAATTACATCGCGCTGGCACGGAAGGAATATGACGAACTGGCGAAGAAAGAAGTGCAGAAGGCCTTCGTTTATTCTTTCGAGGAGTCGGCCAAGACGCTGTTCGAAAATTACTTGGACAATATCGAGGCCTTTTGCAACTGGACCAAAATTCGAGACCCGCTTACCGATGAGGAACTCGACCCGGATGAGCGCTTGATGCGTTCGATCGAGGAACAGATCGGCATTTCCGAAAATGCAAAAAAAGCGTTCAGGGAAGAAATTTTGATCCGCATTTCGGCGTATTCCCGCAAAAAACGCAAATTCGAGTATAACAGCCATGACCGGTTGCGCGAAGCCATCGAGAAAAAACTGTTTGCCGACCTTAAAGATATCGTCAAAATCACGACTTCGACCAAAACACCGGATGCGACTCAACTGAAGCGCATGAATGAGGTGATTAGCCGCCTCATTGATGAACACGGATATACGGCGGCCAGCGCCAACGATCTGCTTCGCTATGTGGGCAGTCTGTTGAATCGGTAAGATGATTGTAAAATAACCATTCCGAATAAGGTTCCTGTGGTTAGCTGTGATGCTCCTTCACAGCGTCAACAGGGACCTTTTTACTATTAATGCCGCTTTTTTTGACTGTATTTTCGGGAAAATCGAGAAAAATATACGTAAACTTTGTGTAAATGGTTCTAAAGGTTTATGTAAACTTAGGGCGATTCGTCTATAATTAATACAGTTATTTACATTTGAAGTGAAGTTTTATACGTCGAAGCTAATATTCACATAGCAGCGGAGTAGCAGGAAGACCGTCGAAGTGGATTGACAGGTGGATTCGTTCGACGATACAGAAGCAATAAGGAGCTGACGGAATTGGTTATGAGTGCAAGTGCAGCAAGACAGAAACAACTAGATTACATCGGACTGACCGCAGGCGACCTTCAAGTGCTTGCCGGGCATCGTCCCGTCTTTGAGAAAGTGGTTGAAGAGGTGGTGGACCATTTCTATTGCCATCTGGGGAAATATCCGAATCTGATGGAGCTGATGGAACGGTTTTCTTCCGTGGAACGACTGAAGCAGACCCAACGGATGTACTGGCTTTCCATGGCTGACGGCGTCGTAGACGATGCTTACATCGACCAACGGATTGCCATTGGGCAAGTGCATTCCCGCATTGGCTTGTCTACCGACTATTATCTGGGTACATACATGGTTTATCTCGATATTGCCACAAGCATTTTTCAGCAGGTCATTCCCGATATGTGGCATCGCGTCATTCAGGCCCTTAGCAAAATGTTCAATTTGGACGCACAGCTCGTGCTCGAAGCTTACGAGATCCGGGAAAAGGACAGGCTGCGCCGGCTTGCCGACGACCAGAAGCACACCTTGCAGGCGATTACGCAAATTACGCAGCAGCTGACAGGTATGATCAGCGAGCTGAACGAGAACGCACAGGCCATTTCCGACGTGGCCAAAGATACCGCCGCTTCCCAGAGACAGGCGCATGGGTTGTTGGAAGACCTTACCGCCGAGATCCATCAGATCGGAAAAATGGGTGAGCTGATCCGTGAAATCTCTGACCAGAGTCACTTGGTGGGCCTGAACGCGGCCATCGAAGCCGCGCATGCGGGAGAATTCGGGCGGGGCTTTGAAGTGGTGGCGGCCGAAGTGCGCAAACTTGCAGCCAGCTCGAGGGAAGCCCAGAGCCAAATTCAGGCCAATCTGGAGCAGATCATGAAAAAGCTGGTCCGTGTACGCGAAGAGTCGGAACAAACGGCTCAGGGTGCCAGCAGCCAAGCTTTCCGTTCGCAGGAACTTGCCGTATTTGCAACCACGATGGAGAATTTGGCAGCGGATTTGCGTGAGTTGCAGCATCAGGAGTAGATTCGGGAACCGGCTTGGAGCCGGTTATACCGTTTCTCCGGAATTTGAGCTATAATAGGAAAACAAACCTGCCGTTGTAACAGTGAATGCAGCTTGAGACAGGGGATTTGAAAGAGGTTGAGGTGATCAGGTGGCTTCTATCCATGATGTGGCCAAAGAAGCGGGCGTATCTGTTGCAACCGTTTCCAAAGTGCTGAATGATTATCCCGATGTAAGTGACAAAACGCGCAAAAAAGTCAATATGGCGATCGAATTGTTAAAATACCAACCCAATGTAGTTGCGCGTGGACTGGTGAAGCGCCGCTCTTGGACGGTAGGGGTTTTGTTGACGGTTCCGTTTACGAACCCTTTTGTGTCGGAGCTGCTGGAAGGCATCAAAACCGCCTTGGAGAACAGCGGCTACGACCTGGTCCGGTTGTCCACGCGTTTTGAGGACCCTGCGTATTCGTTTATCAAACATTGCCGCAGCCGGAACGTGGACGGCGTTGTTGTATTCGGGGAAGGCAGGGAGAACAAGAGCATTGAAGAATTGATTCATGCGGAGATTCCGACGATGTTCATTGACACCGACCTGTTCGGCAAGCGGGCCGGGTACATTACGACCGACAATGCCAATGCCATTGCGATGAGCGTCAAACATCTGTACGAATTAGGCCACCGGAAAATTGCGTATATTTCGGGTACGCTGGGACCGGCCGTCGCCAATCTGCGCCTGGAGGGATACCGCGAAGGTTTGCGGCAATGCGGACTGCCGTACTCCACCGTGCACATGGAAGTATGCGATTATTCCTTCGATGGTGGAAGCAAGGCGGCCCGGCGTTTGCTTGCGCAGAGGGACCAACCGACAGGCATTGTATGTGCTTCGGACATGTCCGCTTTTGGGGCGATCCACGAAATCGAAAAGCATGGGCTGCGTGTTCCCGAGGATATTTCGGTCGTCGGTTTTGACAATACGTATTATGCGCATGTGTTCAAACCCGGACTCACAACCATTAACCAAAACATATATTCCATCGGAATCAAATCGATCGAATATTTGATCGCGATGATCGAGAACCCGGATTATACGCCCCCGGTTGTTACGGAGCCGTCCCATCTCGTTATTCGCCAGACGACGGCACCCGTTCAGGGGTGACACACTTCGCAAGGGGCACGGCCGAGAGGCTGTGCCTTTTGTCTTGAAGTTCACGAAACGTCAGGTATCAGCGACACAATTCAACACGAAATGCTGGGGAAAAGTGTTGATTTTCGACCCTGTGACGTTTAGACTATACTCATTATGATAAACGGGTCTTCTATGTATGGCTTTCGTTTGAGTTTGCTGGCAAATACCATGATGTTGTTGCGAAGGGAGTGCCTGTCGCCTGACAGTGCACTCGCTTCTTTTTTAAGATTCGCTTCATTAGCTATGAAAAGCATGAAACATACATACAAGATTGATCCCGGTTGAAAGGAAAGACGGAGTGGAGCACCTACACGGAACGTACAACATTGAACTGGTCGTTTTGTCTTACATTATTGCCGTTTTGTCTTCTTACGTCGCGCTTGACTTGGCTGGCCGCGTTAGTCTGGCCCGAGGAACCTCCCGAAAGGTTTGGCTTGGCTGCGGGGCCATGGCGATGGGGCTTGGCATATGGTCGATGCATTTTGTCGGCATGCTGGCCTTTGTGCTCCCCAATCACGTTTCTTATTCGTTGGGTAAGGTTGTGTTGTCCGTTCTCTTTGCTGTCGTGGCCTCCGGAGTCGCCCTGCACATTGCAGGCCGAAAGGGCGGGCATGTGAAGCAGATTGCCATTGCAGGTTTGTCGATGACGATCGGCATTAGCTGCATGCATTACGTCGGCATGGCGGCGATGTCCGTTCCAGTGAGCTATGAACCCGCCAAGGTCTGGTTATCCATCCTGATTGCAGCCGCCGCCTCGTTCACAGCGTTGTGGCTCATGTTCATTTTTCGCCAACGCCATTCCAAGCGGCTGTGGATGTATAAACTCGGTAGTGGATTGATCATGGGTTTGGGCATTACGGGCATGCACTATACCGGTATGTCGGCAGCTCACTTTCACGTTTCGGAGGGAGGCATGGGGGTGCCGGGCTTGCGGATCGAACCGTTGTTTCTTGGATACACGATTGCGATCGGCACGTTCATTACCCTGGGTTTGGCATTAAGCGGCATTATCATTAACCAGCGTTTTTCCCAGAAAGACCGCCGTTTGCAAGAAAACGAGCAATGGTACCAGGCTTTGTACGACAATCATGCCGATGCCATTATTTCCGTAGATTGCGAAGGGTACATCAAAGGAATCAATTCTGCGGTCACTCGCATTACAGGATATTTGGAGAAGGATGTCATCCATTGCTCCATAGACGAGATCGTAGAGCGTATCGACATCCACTGGACGTCCGACCCGGCGGACATTTCTTGGGAAGACGGCACTCGCAGCCAGGAGTATTACACGGCTACGATGAAGGGGCTTCACGGTCAGTTGATCGATCTGCACATCACCGTAGTTCCGGTCCTGATTGAGGGGAGTCATGTGGGCAGCCATATCCTGATCAAAGACGTCACCAAGGAAAAGCAGGCCCAGGAACATATTCGCCATCAGGCCTTGCATGATCCGCTTACTGGCTTGCCGAACCGGCGCAAGCTGGACGAAGTGCTGGAGGAAGCCATCGCCACCCACAAGGCCGCGGGCGAAACGTTTGCGGTGATGGTTATGGACATTGACCGTTTCAAAATGATCAACGACTCCCTTGGACATTCCATCGGGGATATTTTTCTGAAGGACGTAAGTGCAAGGATTGTTGGCGCGATTCAGGCTTTCGATTCCGATGCGATGGAGAACGTCATGCTTGCGCGCATGGGCGGGGACGAATTTACGTTGGTCGTCAAAAATGAACAGGGCCATGCGGATCGTGTTCAAGAACTCGCGAAACGAATCGTGCGGGCGATCCAACTGCCCTACCGGCTTAAGGACAATGACTTCTATGTGACTACAAGTATCGGCATCGCCATGTTCCCGGAGCACGGGACAGAAGCGGACATGCTGCTCAAGCATGCTGATACAAGCATGTACGAGGTCAAAAAAAACGGCAAAAACGGCTACAAATTCTATTCGGCCGAGCTGGATTCGGCGTTGTATGAACGAATCGAACTTGAGGGATATTTGCGCAAAGCGCTGGAACGCGATGAAATGGTGCTGTATTACCAGCCTCAGATTCGTACTTCGGACCGTCGCATGATCGGCGTGGAGGCGTTGATTCGCTGGAAGCATCCGCAGAAAGGAATACTGACGCCCGACGTCTTCATTCCGATCGCGGAAGAGACCGGCATGATCTATGACATCGGCAATTGGACGCTGCGTGAAGCATGCAAGCAGATGAAGCGCTGGCACGCGAGCGGGGGGCCGCTCATTCCGGTCTCGGTCAATTTGTCTTCGCAGCAGTTCCATCAGGCCAATCTGCTCGAGCTGGTCAAAAATGCGCTGGAGGATTCCGGGTTGGAGGCTCGTTACCTCGAACTCGAAATTACGGAAAGCATGATGATGGATGCATCCGTATCGACCAGCATTCTGAACGAATTGTCGGCGCTCGGCGTCAAGATCAGCTTGGACGATTTCGGCACGGGTTACAGTTCGCTTAGTTACCTGAAGCAATATCCCATCAATAAACTGAAGATCGACCGTTCTTTCGTGACGGACATTACGGAGAATGTGAGCGATCAAGCCATTGTGGCCACCATCATATCGATGGCGCAGCATTTGAATATGGAAGTGATTGCGGAAGGCATCGAAACCAAAGGACAGCTGGATTTCCTGATGCAGAACGATTGCCGGGAAATTCAGGGCTATTATTTCAGCCGGCCGCTGCCGGCAAGCGAAGTAGAGAATGATTTCTTCATGCCGCTGCGCCAACATTTCAGCAAAGCGTAACATGGCGTGGTTGGCAAACGACAGGCGTTGATCCAGTGACAAAAGGCTGCCCCCTGTAGGGCAGCCTTTTTGGCATTGTACCAACCAGGTTCTGCTTCGCAGCCGGTTCGTCGGCGATTACATAAACTTGCGATGATGCTTTTTCCCGTCATAGGAAAACCAGATCGGTTTATCCTCCACCTTGGTTTCCAGATGAACGGTACGTCCCCATAACCGGTACACGTAAGGGAGGGTACGCTCCATGTATTTGAGGTCAAGCTCAATCCCTTCATAACGGTGCTTGAGCACAAGCTCGCCTGTGCGCAAGTAGTCGGCATCCTGGACGACAAGATAAGGGGAACCGCCGTTAATGCGCGAAAATACAAGCTGATCCCGAATGTTCTCCCACGATTTGTCCGTGATTTTCCATTCAGGCCCCTTTTTTTCGAACACATACAAGTCCAGATCTTCGGTGAGCTGTTTGGTCATGTAGTTGCGAATGAAGGACGTATCGGAATCGAGCTCGCGGACCTCGAATATTTTGGCGCGTCCTTGGTCCGGCAAACGTCCGAACCGTTCGCGTTCCTCGCGGCTGGGATGATCCCACCGGCGTTCGATATCCTCGAAAATTTTCAACCCCAAATAATAAGGGTTCAGGCTTTGGGTGGATGGCTGCACGACCGAGGAATTCAGCTTGGCGAATTCGATCGTCTCCTCGCTGGTCAAGTCCATTTCGCGGATGATGCGCTGATGCCAATAGGACGCCCAGCCTTCATTCATAATTTTGGTTTCCATCTGCGGCCAGAAATACAGCATTTCTTCCCGCATCATGCTCATGATATCCCGCTGCCAATCGGTCAGCACCTCGGAAAATTCCTGAATGAACCACATGATGTCCTTCTCGGGTTCAGGCGGAAAGTGGTGAACTTGGATCTGGGATTCCGGAGCGGGCACCTCCGCTTTGGATTCGTCGAGGGCCCACAAATCATCGTATGGCCCTTCGGGTTTGGGCGGTTTCTCTCCGCGCTGCTCTTTCAGCTTCAATTCCATATAACGCTGTTTATCCAGATGCCTTGGCTTGATCAATTGTGGATCGACATGCTCTTGGATGGCCAATACGGCATCGATGAACGATTCAACGGCTTCTGTACCGTATTCCATCTCATAATTGCTGATTCGGTCTGCCGTCGCGGCCATGCTTTCGACCATATTGCGGTTGGACATGGAGAAGCGGGCATTGTTTTTGAAAAAATCACAGTGGGCCAGCACGTGCGCAACGATCAGCTTATTCTGAATCAGGCTGTTGCCATCCAGCAGGAACGCATAACAAGGGTTGGAATTGATGACGAGTTCATATATTTTACTGAGCCCGAAGTCGTACTGCATTTTCATTTTATGAAACGTTTTTCCAAAGCTCCAGTGACTAAAACGGGTAGGCATGCCATAAGCTCCAAAGGTATAGATGATGTCGGCAGGGCATATTTCGTAACGCATCGGGTAGAAATCCAAACCAAAGCCTGCGGCAATTTCGGTAATTTCGGCAATGGAGCGCTCAAGCGCGGTAATATCGTCCTGCTTCATGGGTTACCTCCTCGGATTGCATTTTCGGCCGAATGCAGCACACGGGCTGCACGCCTGGGAATCAAGGTTGTCATCATCATATGAACAAGCCGTACAGGATATGCTTAGCGAAAAAGTGACCCTTCACGGGTCACTTGATTAACGGCCGGATATTGCCGTGCATACAATAGTTGTTGGGGCGTGATTGGGATTGGCCATTCGGCCTTGAAAATCAATGGCCAGAATCCGAATGCTCCGCTCTGCTTGTTTACGTGGCGACTCCGTTTTCCTGTCTATGAAAGAAGCTGCGCAAAGCCTTATACACTTCGCCTTTTTCTTTGATGACGTAGTACATGAAATGATCGAGTTTGATATGGCGGTAGGCCGACATCAACGTGCTGCTGCGGTTATATTGATTGACTTCGCCGTAACCGAACATGTTGCTGCGCTTCAGCAGCTCGCCAATCAGTTTCACGCATCGTTCGTTATCGGAGGTCAGATTGTCTCCATCGGAGAAATGGAACGGATAGATGTTGTAGCTTGAAGGCGGGTAACGGGAATCGATGATATCGAGTGCTTTCATATATACGGAGGAGCAGATCGTTCCTCCGCTTTCCCCGCGCGTGAAAAATTCCTCTTCCGTCACTTCTTTTGCTTCCGTATGGTGGGCGAGGAACACGATCTCTACTTTTTCATACTGGCGCCGCAGAAAACGGGTCATCCAGAAGAAAAAGCTGCGGGCGCAGTACTTTTCGAATGAACCCATGGAACCTGACGTGTCCATCATCGCGATAATGACGGCATTCGATTGCGGGATGACTTTGTCTTCCCACGTTTTGTAGCGCAAGTCGTCCGGACTGATGTGATGAATGCCCGGATTGCCGCTGGTGGCGTTGCGGCGAAGGTTTTCAAGAATGGTGCGTTTTTTGTCAATGTTGGACTGCATGCCTTTTTTGCGGATATCGTTGAAAACGACCGTGTGCGTTTCGATTTGGTCTTTGTCCTTTTGTTTCAGGTTGGGCAGCTCCAGCTCGGAAAAAAGAATATCCTCCAGCTCTTCGATGCTGACCTCGGCCTCGACGATGTCGTAACCCGCCTGGTCACCTGCCTTTTCGCCTTTGCCAGGCTTTTGCGCAGCCGGATCGCGTCCGATCACATCGCCGACTTGGGTGTCGCCGTCCCCTTGGCCTACATGCTTTTGTTTTTGAAAGTTATACACGAAACGGTACTCATCCAGACTGCGGATCGGTACCTTGATGATTTGTTGTCCATCGGACATGATGATGTTTTCTTCGGTGATCAGATCAGGCAGATTTTGTTTGATGACGTCTTTCACTTTTTGCTGGTGTCGCTGCTGGTCCTGGTACCCTTTGCGGTGAAGCGACCAATCCTCCCGGGAAACAACGAACGAGTATGGCTGGCGTGAATTTGACATGTAGGCACCCCCCAATAATTACGTGGCACAGTTTGACCTGTCGGTAATTAAGTATATTCACGGACAGGGACGATATGTGATGAGCGGGAAGATAAAATGAAACCATTTGTAGCAAAAACGATGCATAGTCCCATCGGAAGCAACATTTTCGAAATAATCCGATGGCTATGTTTTTACAAATCCGGTGAACAAACGAAATGCACATCCTGTACAATGGAAGGAGTTACCCGATTGTTAACAATTGGAGGATGTATGTAAAGGAAGGATTTCCATTGGACAAACGTGCGGTTAGAGCTTGGATCACCTATGATTGGGCTAATTCGGCATATGCAACGACGGTATTGGCAGCAGTACTGCCCGTCTTCTATGCTTCGGTTGCGGCAGCTTCTCTCGATGCGGACACGGCCGCATCCTACCTGGCATATACCCATTCCGTCGGGATGCTGTGCGTGGCGTTGCTGACTCCGCTGCTGGGGGCGCTTTCGGACCTGTCCGGCAGAAAAGGAGACTTTTTGCGCGTATTTACGCTGATCGGTATTTTTTCTACGTTGGGCTTCAGCCTTGTCGGTGAGGGAGACTGGCTGTTCGCTTCCATTCTGCTCGTTGTATCTACGATCGGTTTTGCGGGAGGAAACACCTTTTACGATGCCATGCTGCCCGACCTTGTTCCCATCAGGGAAAGAGAAATGGTATCTTCCAAAGGGTATGCCTACGGCTACATTGGCGGCGGCATTTTGCTGGCGATCAATCTGTTGATGATTCAACAGCCCGGCTGGTTTGGACTGGAAAATACGCTGGCCGGGACAAGACTCGCCTTCATTTCGGTGGCAGCATGGTGGCTGCTGTTTTCCATTCCTATCTTTCGGCATGCTCCCCGCAGGCCTGCAAGCACGGATCGCCCCTCTTCCTGGATGGGGTATGCCAATATGGGCGTATCGAGGCTGCGAGGGACATTCAGTCAAATGCGAAAATTTCCACAGCTGATTCGCATGCTGGTCGCCTTCTGGTTCTTTAATGATGGCATTAACACGATAATCCTGATGGCGACCATCTATGGAACGAGCATCGGCATCGGCACGACCGATCTGATGCTGGCCTTGCTGCTGACGCAATTTGTCGGTTTTCCGTGCACGCTGCTGCTAGGTGCATGGGCGAGGCGGTGGGGGGCCAAGCAGGTACTGATGATCAGTTTGTCGGTGTATGTATGCATCGTGATTCTCGGTTACTTTATGAAGGAAGCGTCCCATTTTTACATGCTAGCCGGATTGGTCGGCGTAGTGCAGGGAATCAGCCAGTCAACGGCCAGATCTTTGTTCAGCAACCTGATGCCTGCAGGTAGAACCGGGGAGTATTTTGGATTCGTTAATATTACGGGCAAATTTGCCTCCATTTTCGGTCCGTTCGTTTTTGGCTGGGTTGGCCAAATCACCGGCTCTGCGCGCTGGGGAATTCTTTCCTTGCTCTTCTTTTTTATCGCAGGCATGGCGGTACTGATGACCGTGAAAGTGCAGAAGGGCGTGGAGGATGCGCTGAACGCCGATCGCGAAGATGGGCCCGGCTGGCCGGGGCACGGTTTGCCGCAGTCGCCGGAGCCTCGTTCCGTTACATGATTTCGCTTGGCATGTTGTGTAATGTCCAAACCTCTAGAAACTCCGGAGCCTGTTCGCTGTAGAGCAGGTGTCCGGGGTTTCTTTCGTTGGAAGGTGTCATAAATCACGGCTTGAGAGGAATAAAGATATATGGGCATGGGGAGGAAGGTCAAAAAATGCAGGATAAACAGAGAAAATATGAAAAAGAGAAAATAAAAGATTGACATGATACAAATCGTATCATAGAGTGTAGATATAGACAGTTTGTATCATGAAAACTCATTAATGATACACCTCATTATTTACGTTCCCCTTAGCTTTGCCACTACATAACTTCGTTTTAACGGAACGAGGAGAGGAGTAGGGCCATTGGTAGACTCTCTAGGAAACGGACTTATATTTTTGCTCTGCGTCCCTCGAAGCGGAAGCTCGCTTTCAACCGTGATGCTGCAAAATCACAGTCGCATCTTTGCTACGCAGGAGATGTGGTTCCTGATGAGCCTGGTTGATCTTCCAACAAACGAGCCGCGAGCATACGGCGGTCATTCGATCATTCGGCAATTTTATAACGCCATGGTATCCGAAGAAGTATTCGAGCGAGCGTGTCGCAGTTTCGCCATGGAAATATACAACGGGTTCTTGGAAGGAAATTCAGCGGAACTCGTCGTTGACAAATCCCCGCGTTACTACTGCATGCTTGAATGGCTCGATCGGCTTTTTCCGCAAGCCAGCCGCATTCACCTCCAACGCAATCCACTTTCCATTGCAGCATCCTATAAAAAAGTGAATCGCAGGACAGGCGAAGGCTTCGATCTGATCGGCAGTCTGAACAGCTCCAAGTTGAATATGAAGGCCGTGGATCTGACATTGGGCATCATGCGGTTAAATGATTATTTCGCGGAAGAACATGCCGGAGCCTACGAAATTCAATATGAGCAGCTGGTCGTCGACCCGCAGGGAGAACTTGAAAAAATGTGCCATTTCCTTGGCGTGGACTATGAACAGGGGATGGAGCAATACGGACGTTTCCTGGACAGTGCCAAGTCCGATATGTTCTACAGCATGGGTGTGGGAGATCCTTATCTCTCCGGGCATCAGGAAGCTCATAAAAATTCTGTTAACAACTGGAATGAAATATTAACCAAACAAGAAACGGAAACGTACTGCCGTGCTCTCGGTGCAGGACTTTTTCATCGAATGGGATATGCGGAACAGCTGGAAGCAGCTGAACGATGGACGGGCGTGCATTATGAACAGCATCCGGACGAAGAACTCGTGCAGCGCTTGACGAACCAATTCCGCAAAGCTACAAACTGGGACTTGCAGCGAGGATATCGTATGCAAACTGGAAGCCGAAGCGCCGAGGCCACCAATTCAATACGTTCGTCCGTAACGGATGAAAAAGAGGATTCCGGGCTGGAGGCACTGGCTACGATCAGGCAGCTGCAAGCCGCTCTTCGTGCAGCCGACCTGAGGCTGGAACAGGGATACCGGGAACGGGATCGGTTGAGATCCCAACTCGCTTCGGCGAACGGCAAAATACAGCGCATCAAGGCATGGGTGCCGTTTGGACAACAGATCAGCGCTTGGGCTTCCCAGCGCAGAGGCATGCGGGGTGAAAAGCCATGAGTGCCATTGCGGGCATTGTTCATCCGGGAGGCAGAGAGGCGTGTTGGGAGGATACTTGGCGCCTGTACGAGGGCCTTGGACACATCCCGGTGGATACCACCGGAATGTGGAAGGGAGATGAAGCTTATTTCAGCTGTCACGCGCAATGGATCACGCCGGAGTCGGTTCTTGAAAAGCTTCCTTTCTATGAAGAAGAGAGCGGATTATGCATAACGGCAGATGCGATCCTCGATAACCGTGAACAGCTTGCGGACCAGCTTCAACTATCGCGTGCGGATCTCGACAGGTTATCCGACAGCGAGTTGATCCTTCGTGCATACCGTCGCTGGGGTGAAGACGTGGCCAGCAAACTGCTGGGGGATTTTACGTTTGCCATCTGGGACGAACGCAAGCGCAAGCTGTTTGCCGCGAGGGACATCATGGGCATGCGGACGTTGTATTACCGACTGGATGGGCCGCGCTTGTCTTTCTGTACGTTGATGGGACCGCTGCTTGGATTGCATGGGGTGCGCAAACAGCTGAACGAAACCTGGTTGTCCGAATTTCTCGCGATCCCCGAGATGTTCGACTCGGCAGATATCGGATCTACCGTATACCAGGGAGTGCAGCAGATTCCTCCGGCACACACGTTGACGTTTCATGAGGGAAAGTTGAGCTTAAAGCAGTATCACCGCTGGGATGAAGTCGAACCGCTGCGACTCAAATCCGATGGCGAATATGTTGAAGCTTTTCGTGAGGTGTTTGCCCAAGCCGTCGATTCCCGTCTGCGAACCCATCGGCAAGTGGCGGCAGCATTAAGCGGAGGGCTTGATTCCGGCGCCGTCGTCGGGTTTGCTTCAGGCACGCTCCGCAAACAGGGCAAGCAGCTGAATGCTTATAGTTATGTGCCCGTGTCCGACTTTAAGGACTACACGTCCAGGACACTGCTGGCCGACGAACGGCCATACATTCGTTCTACCGTGGACCATGTCGGAAACATTGCGGAGAACTATTTGGATTTTGAGGGCAGAAGCCCGCTCAGCGAAGTGGATCCATGGCTTGAAATGATGGAAATGCCATATAAATATTTCGAGAATTCGTTCTGGATTCGCGGTTTTTACGAGAAGGCCAGCCTGCAGAATGCGGGTGTCCTATTGACAGGTGCCAGAGGTAACTTCACCATTTCGTGGGGGCCTGCCCTGGATTACTATGCCAGGCTGCTGAAAAACGGCCGATGGCTCCGTTGGATCCGGGAAATGCAGCAATACAGCGCTCATACGGGCATGCCGTTTACCCGTATCGCGAAAATTACGGGACGCAAAGCGTACCCGAGCTGGTTTCAGAAGACGTCAGCAGGCGAGGCACCTGCCCATCCGCAAATGATTCACCCGGACTTTGCGCAAAAAACGGGAGTGCTTGAACGGCTCAACACGTTGATCGTGCTTCAGGGCGGGGCACGTGCCGACGCGATCAAGGTAAGGGCGCAGAAGTTCAACAATTTGGCGATTGCCAACAAAAACGGTGCCGTAGCTACCAAATGCTCGCTTCGATATCGGGCATGGGAGCGCGATCCCACCAGCGATGCACGGGTGGTCCGCTTTTGCTTGTCTGTCCCGATCGAGCAGTATGTAAGGAATGGCACGGACCGGGCTCTGGTTCGCCGGGCGACTTCGCCGGAACTGCCGGACAAGGTCAGGCTGAATCAGCGTGTGCGAGGGGTACAGCCTGCCGACTGGCTGCACCGCATGATCCCGGATTGGAAGGCATTCATCGCCGAGATGCATGATCTATGCACAGACAGCAGGGTGGCGGGCATTCTGAATACGGAACGCATCCGGACCGCGATGGCGAACATCGGGGAACCACGGCCTGAGCTGGCCTCCCATCCGGATCTGAGGCTGATGATGCACAGCCTGATTGTATACCGCTTTATGCGCCAGTTCTGAACCAACGTGAATTCTTTAAAGGAGGTGATGACGATGAACGCTGAGAAAAAAGAATGGCAAGCGCCAGCTCTTGAAGTATTGGAAGTCAATCAGACGATGGCTGGGATTGGTTGGAGACAAATCGACTGGATCTCTGATCACGATGCTGACCTGTACAATCCGGTTTCCTAATAATTACATGTGATTCATGTCTGATCATACTTAAAGGGCGAAAAGACGGAACATCGATCTTTTCGCCCAGCCCTTCTATTTTTGCGAATAAATATAAGGGCTTTTTTCATATATGTGGTGCAAAGGAGGGCCTGAGCTTGTTGCCTGTACAATACGATGCGTATGGATTGCGCTGGAGCAGCTATATTTCGATGCCCGAACTTCAGGTTGCAAGAAACCAAACCGAACCGGGTCACGCCGATGTACATATTGAAACAGCCGAGCTGCACGACTTGTGGGCCGAGTGGAATGTAGGGAATGGCAATTTTGTAGCAAGAGACGGATGCTTTCTTTTTCGGATTGACCATGTCGGCATGTTTTGCATGGAACGGGGGCGGCGCATCTTGATCAGCCCCGAGCCTGATGCCGACGAGAAAAAGACGAGGCTTTACATTCTGGGCACATGCATGGCCGTCATTATGATGCAGCGCGGGGTTCTTCCCCTCCATGGAAGCGCAGTCGTCATCGATGGATGGGCATATGCGTTTGTGGGACATTCCGGGGCAGGCAAGTCGACCCTGTCGGCAGCCTTGGCCTCACGGGGATATCCTTTGTTGACCGATGATATCGTTGCATTGACTTGGGATGCAGGAGGAAGAGCGATCGTATCTCCGGGGTATCCCCAACAGAAGCTGTGGCAGGCCAGTCTGGACGGCTTTGGCATGGAATCGCAGCATTATGCTACGGTGCATGCGGAGATCACCAAATACGCCATTCCGGTTCAGCACTATTTTCATGACAGTCCGGTACCTCTGGGAGGCATATTCGAACTTGCTCCTAAGCCGGATGCGGCGCCAGGCCCGATTCAACTGCATGAAGTAGAGGGGCTTGAAAGGCTGCATCTGCTGTGCACGCATACGTTTCGCAGCAGCCTGATTGCCCGCCAGGGGTTGGCGCAGTGGCTGTTTGAGACGGTGTCACGGCTCTCGGCAGGTGTGGAAGTATCCAGAATTACGAGGTCTGGTACCGAATTCACCGCATTCGAGATGGTGGACCGGATTACGAATCACATAAGCAAAGGAGTGTATACCGCACAATGACGGCAATCAAACCATTGGAAGAGCAAGACCGGATTACGCGCAAAGAGGGCAATCTCGTTAGCGATATGGGTGGAGAGAAAGTGATGATGAGCATCCAGAGCGGAAAGTATTACAATTTGGGGACCACCGGCGGCCGGATTTGGGAACTGTTGTCCGAAGAGCGAACGGTGTCCGGAATCGTTGATGTGCTGTCTTCCGAATACGAGGTCGATCCTCAGGTGTGCTTGAGCAGCGTGACTGCATTTTTGGAGCATCTGTCCCGCGAAGGATTAATCGACGTGCTCCCTGGAGAATAGGACGATGCTGCTCCGCAAACTCAGAACGTATCGTTCTTTGCCGAGCGAGATGCGTTCGTTGATCTGGGAAGCGTATTTCGGACTCGGCTGGGCCAGAATTCTCAAAGCGATGCCGTTTGCCAAAATAGCACCGGGCCTTGGAACACCTATGGTAGAGACGTCATCGGACGGATTAAATCGCGCCGATGTCTTAACCGTACGCAACATATCCAAAGCAATCCTCATGGCGAGCAAGTTCGCCTGGTGGGAGAGCCGCTGCCTGGTGATGGCCATCGCCGCGATGAAAATGCTGGAACGGCGCGGCATCGACAGCACGCTGTATATGGGCACTGCGCGTGACAAACAGGGACGGATGGCTGCCCATGCCTGGCTGCGCAGCGGCAAACTCATCGTGACCGGTGCCGATACGATGGAACAGTATACGGTGGTAGGCGTGTTTGGCAAACATTGTTCGAAGAAGGAGTCTGGGGAGATTGTTTATGACACATGAATTTGAACGCTGCACTGCCGGTTTTCCACAGGAGCTCAAGCTCATGCTAAGCATGTTGAACGGAGATTTTCGGAAGCTCTCGTCCGAAGAGGGGAGGGAACGGCTGCAAGGCGTGGATTGGAATCTCTTTTTGCAGCTTGCGATGCACCATAGATTGTACGCCGTCCTTTATCTGAACATCACCGCGATGCATGACGTGCCATTTCCTCCGGCTGTTGTGGAAAGCCTGAAGCAGGAATATACGGCAAATACGTTTCGCATGCTGCATTTGACGGCAGAGATGGAACGGGTATGCGGAAGACTGACGCAAGCCGGGATCCGCAATATTACGATGAAGGGTCCTGCCTTGGCCCATGACCTGTATGGAGATGTTTCCCTGCGCACCTCCAAAGACCTGGATCTGTTAATCCCGTTTGACGATGTGGAACAGGCGGAAGCCGTGCTGCTGGATCTCGGTTACATATGCAAGGACGATAAAGGAAGACGAAGCGTAAGCAGCTGGAAGTGGCGCGAGCATCATATCTGTTACAAGCATCCGGTTCGAAAAACGCAGGTGGAGATTCATTGGCGACTAAATCCGGACACGGGCCGGGAAGCCGGTTTCGAAACGTTGTGGCAGAGGAGCAGGGTCAGCGCATATACCTCGACTCCGGTTCGCATGCTGGAGCGCGAGGATTTGTTTGCGTACTTGGTCACTCATGGAGCAAGACACGGCTGGTTCCGGCTGCGCTGGCTGTATGACATTGACCGTATGCTGCGAACGATGCCCCTTGACCTGGATGCTGTTTCCCGGCGAATGAAGCTCGAAGGACGCTTGCCGATTGCCGGACAGGCGCTCATTCTCTCCGCAGCGTTGTTCAATACCCCTTTGCAGCGTTGTCAGGGGGAGCTGCAATCAAGTATGGAGGGAAAAGGAGAGCGGCTTGCCCGACAGGCGTTGTTGTTTATGCAAGGCATGCTGGCTGCGCCCGACGATCTCAAGATCTATCGCTCCTATCTGTTCGCTCTCCGAAGCCCTGGCCAGAAGCTTCTCTTTTTCAAAGAACGCTTGTATCCCAGCACCTGGGACGTAGCCCAACTGCCGCTGCCCAAGTCCCTGCATTTTCTATATTTTCCGTTACGTCCGTTTCTATGGTGTTGGCGCCGTATGAAACGCAGTACGATGACGGAAAGGGGGTAAGTCATGATTTCCGAGCTGCGATTTTATATGCGTAAACTGCATGAAATTACCGGACCGATTCTGTACTGGAACCTGATCGGCATGATATGCATCAGCCTGATGGAGGGTATCGGCATTTACATGCTTGTACCCATGCTCGGGTTGATCGGCGTTTTCGATCCTGGCAGCGCAGGCATTCAATTGCCGTGGGCTTCGGAATGGCTCGGCCGTTTCCCCGAACATACACGCCTGATTCTCGTGCTGCTTGCTTTTGTGCTGATCGTAGCCGGGCAGGCATGGTTGCAAAGACTGCAGACGGTGCGGAACACCCGCATACAGCAGCAATTCGTGCGGACGCTGCGCCTCGATACCTATCGTGCGTTGATCATGGCCAATTGGCCATTTTTTCTTCGGAAACGAAAAGCCGATTTCAGCCATGTGCTGACGACAGAGCTTGCCCGCGTAAGCCAGGGAACCGGCATTGTGCTGCAGATGGCAGCATCGATCATTTTTACGGCCATCCAGATCGGTCTGGCCTTCCTGTTATCGATAAAGTTGACCTTGCTGGTGATTGTCTGCGGGCTGCTGCTGTTCGTTGCCCTGAAAAGGTTTGTCAAGCAGGCCAAACAAATCGGGGACCAGACGACGGAATATTCGCAGCATTATTACAACGGGATTACGGAGCATTTCAACGGCATCAAGGATATCAAAAGCAACATGCTGGAATCGTCCCATATCAGCTGGTTCGAGCTGATGTGCAAACGGATTGAACAGAACGTGGTCCAGTTCATTCGTTTGAACAGCAGAACGCAGTTGATTCACCGGGTGTCTGCAGCCGTGATGATTGCTGCCTTTATTTATATTTCGCTGCGCGTTCTTGTCGTTCCGCCTACCAGCCTTTTGCTGATTATTCTGATTTTCTCCAGATTGTGGCCGCGATTTACGTCGATTCAGTCCAATCTGGAATACATCAGCTCCATGCTGCCTGCATTCCGGATCGTTCGCGAGCTGCAGGTGGAGACGGAGAACAGCCGGGAAATCAGCGATGGCATCACCGAAGGCACCTTGCAGAAGGAAGCTGGTGAGCGGGAGCCAACCATCCCTGGACCGCGGAAAAGCAGAGGCAAAGCGGACATGGCTTTCCAAAGCCATACAGCAACGGGCATGACATTTGACCAGGTACAGCCTCTGGAGTTGACGAGAAGCATCGAATGCCGCAATGTCAGTTACCGGTATGCAGGCAGTCCTTCGTACGCGCTGCATCAAGCAAACATTTCGATTCCGGCCAAAGGCATGACGGCGATCGTAGGCAAATCCGGAGCGGGGAAAAGCACGCTGATCGACCTGATCATGGGGCTGGTACGTCCCGAAGAGGGACAAATCGTGATCGACGACCTTCCGTTGTCGGAGGACCGATTGCTGAAATGGCGGAGCTCGATTGGTTATGTGTCCCAGGACCCGTTCCTGTTTCACTCAAGCATTCGCGAAAATTTGCAGTTGGTCGATCCCCATGCAAGCGAGGAGCAGATGTGGCGGGCATTGCAATTTTCGTCTGCCGGAGCATTCGTCCGCAAGCTTCCTCAGGGCCTGGATACCGTCATAGGCGATCGCGGTGTTCGGTTGTCGGGCGGCGAGCGCCAACGGCTTGTTTTGGCCAGGGCGATGCTGCGCAATCCGTCCGTACTGGTGCTGGATGAAGCAACGAGTGCTCTAGATAGTGAAAATGAACAGCATATTCATGCCGCGTTGGAACAATTGCGGGGACGCATAACCATTATCGTCATTGCGCATCGTTTGTCCACGATTCGTACGGCGGACCGGGTCATCGTTTTGGAGGAGGGCAAGGTCATTCAGCAGGGTGGCTACCAACAGCTCTCGGCGGATCCCGTTGGGACCTTCAGCAAACTGCTTAGCATGCAGACAGGCATGGCAGGACAAGGATAAGGATAAGGTGCGATAGGATTACGTTAAAAGCAGGGCATGCGAAAGGCGCAGACTACAGCTGCGCCTTTGCATTTTGCGGAAATAAGTTCATGATGTTGTGCCGCTGACCGATGAGAGTGGCAAAGAAAGGGCCTGAATATGCTCCAAATGCTGCATGATTTGGTCCACGGCGTCCTCCAGCGGCAATAATTCCGTGTCAATGATGAGAGAAGGGTTAGAGGGAATGTCATAAGGGGCTGAAATGCCTGTAAAATGAGGGATCTCTCCGTTGCGTGCCTTTTTGTACAGTCCCTTGGGATCGCGTCGTTCACATTCTTCGATCGAACAACGGACATAGATTTCAACAAAATCTCCGGGTTCAAACAGTTGCCTAACCATCTCCCGGTCCTCTGCGTTAGGCGAGATAAATGCGGACAGTACCACCAACCCGGCATCCACCATGAGCTTCGAAACCTCGCCGATCCGTCTCAGATTTTCTTGCCGATCTTCGGCATTGAAACCCAGATCCTTGTTCAACCCATGCCGGACGTTATCTCCGTCCAATACGTAACAACGCAGGCCCTGCTGATGCATTCTTCGTTCCAGGGCAAAGGCCAGAGAAGACTTTCCTGCGCCGGACAATCCGGTAAACCATAAGGTGAGACTGCGATGGCCATTACCGTGTTCCCGTTCCGTTCGACTTAAGCTTGAATGCTGCCAGGTAAGGTTGCGTTCTTGTGCTGACATTGGTATCCCCCTTGTTCCCACTCTGAATATATTATATTTTAACATATTTTCAATATTATAGCTATTTATTTGAGAGACTGCTTCCGTTATTTGGTGGAGGAAAAGGCTGGCTGCACCGTTACATATATTCGAAAGTCCTGTGGCATATTACCTGTAGATGCGTGTACGTCTGTGTCGGAGAACGACGCGCCTATACTCAGGAACAGGAGAGAATATGATGAAGCGATTTTTACTTTGCGCCAAATTGACCTTGCTGGCCATTGGCATGTTGGTGGGCACGGGACAAGTGGATGCATCGCCGATTAACGGGGCTTATCATTTTGGTTTCAAAAAAAGCGAGAACGGCCAGCTGCCGTCCATTGATCAAGAAGGCTTCAAAGCCATTTTGCAGCAGAATGATGCCATTTTTTTGGGAGATACGAAACAAAAGGAATTGTATTTGACGTTTGACAACGGGTATGAGAATGGGTTTACGCCGGCGATTCTGGATGTTTTGCGTGACAAGAAGGTGCCTGCCGCGTTTTTCGTTACAGGGCATTATTTGAAGGATCAGCCGGAACTCGTAAAACGCATGGCAGCGGAAGGGCATGTCGTGGGGAATCATTCCTGGAGCCATCCGGACATGACTCGCATCTCCAATGAAAAAATAAAAACGGAGTTGGCACAGGTTCAAACGGAAATCCATCGTCTCACGGGCCAACAAACGTCCTATTTGCGCCCGCCGCGCGGCATCTTCAACAACCGTACATTGGCCGAGAGCCGTGCCCAAGGATATGTGAACGTTTTTTGGTCCGTAGCTTACAAGGATTGGGATACGAACGTTCAGCGGGGGACGGATTATGCGCGTCAGCAAGTGCTCAAGCAATTACATCCCGGGGCGGTCATCTTGCTTCATTCGGTCTCAAAGGATAATACGGAGGCGCTGGCATCCATTATCGACGAAGCGCGCAAGCAGGGATATGTATTCAAACATTTGAACGAGCTGAAGACGAAGAGTTATTGATTCATATCAAAAGGGCATCCTGTCCGGCGTACGACGTCCGCGTGCAGGAATGCCCTTTTTCGATGTTTGGTTAGACTACGGTATGATAAATGATGCCGATCGTTTTTGGACCACAATGGCTGCATATTACGCATCCGGCGGTCGTGATTTCTACGCGGGCCCCCGTTTGCTCCTGCAGCGTTTTTTGGAGAGCAAGCGCATCCTCCTTCGCCATGGTGTGCACAACGATGATCAGGTCTTTATCGATCTGCTCTTTATCGGCCAGACTGTTCTGGAGCATCTGATCCATCGCTTTTTCCCGTTTGCCGCGCACTTTGTAAGCCGGAGTCATTTTCCCGTCGGCCACACGAATGACCGGACGGATCTTCAACAGGCTGCCGATCAGATTTTGCATGCCGGAGCAGCGTCCGCCCTTATACAAATATTCCAGGGTGTCAATGACAAACTCTGTTCGCACATGGAGCCGCACGCTTTCCACCAGCTTGGTGACCTCAGCCAAGGTTTGCCCTTTTTCAGCCGCCTGCACCGCCTTCATGACGAGCAAACCAATTCCGGAAGACAGATTAAGGGAATCTACGACGGAAATTCGCCCCTCCGGGAATTCAGTGCTGGCAATTTTGGCGTTCTGATATGTGGAAGAAAGCTCGGAGGACAGGCTGATATACAGGATGTCGTCTCCCTGTTCTATGTAGGGTCTGAAAGCAGCCATGAAATCGGCCGGGGAGGGTGCAGCCGTTTTGGGCAGCCGTCCGTCCTGGTCCACTCGCGCATATAGTTGTTCAGGGGTGATTTCCACCCCATCCTTTAGCGATTCGTCCCCAAAAACGACGTAAAGGGGAATGACGCCGATGTCATAAGTCTGAATCCATTCGGGATTCAAATCGCTGGTGCTGTCCGAAAAAATTTTGATTCGTGGCATGTCGATCTCCTTTGTCCAATTGGAATGTTGAAAACGTTACATCATTAAAGTAGATAGATCCCGGCGAACACAAGAGCTGCGCAGGCCAGAATCATCAGGCCATTCAGCAGGGTTCCAATGACGGCGAATACTTTCCTGCGATTCCGTATGACCAGGCCGACGATCCCGACGATTAAGCCGGCCAGGTTAAGAATGATGCAGGCCAGCATCGAGACGGAGGCCAGGATGATGGCCGGGTGCAATGCAAGCTGTTCCACTTGCTCGGGAGTGAGCGCATGGCCCATGTAGCTGCTTATCGCGGCTGTCACCAGAACAAATATGACGATGTAGGCAAGCAGCGCCGTGATGCCGATCACGAAACTGGCGATTCCGGGACCGGAATGTTTTGTTTTTGGGTTAGATGATTGATCGTTTGCATGATAATCCTGGTTGGGGGATGCTTCAGGGAAGTCAAATTCATGCCCAGGCTTTTGATCCATAACGTAATGTCCCTCCTTATCCGTTATAGTAGGGTTTTAAACTTCATTTTCTTTCATTGACGGAGCTGCAATCCTTAGCTCGCTGCAATTTTACCTTATAACTTTTCCATAATTAACGATAAAAATCAAGGTTTTGTATGCATGCAGCATGTATACGAGATTAAGCCTCATCCGTGCCGGGAGGAAATGAACGGCGTCATTCTGCGCAACTGGCAAATGCCCCGGCATTTCGTTACAATAAACATGGTGCAGAGTGAAGGTTGGAAGACTGAATCAAGAGGAGAGAAGAACATGCAACGAAGATGGATGACGGTTGGCGCCGTATTGACGATGCTGTCCGTAGCCATAGGCGCATTTGGAGCGCATATGCTGAAGGAGTTCGTTGGGGCCGATGCCATCGCCGTATATGAAACCGGGGTGCAGTATCACATGATTCATGCCCTCGGTTTGCTGATCATCGGGCTGACGGCAGGGCAACTCGGTGAATCGGCCAAACTTCGCTGGGCGGCGAGGTTGTTGTTGAGCGGCATTATCGTTTTTTCGGGAAGTTTGTATACACTCACCATAACAGGGGTCAAAATGTTGGGAGCCATCACGCCCATCGGAGGCGTAGCGTTCATTCTCGGATGGCTGCTGTTCGCGCTCGATTTGTGGCAGCGCGGAGCAAGCCGGAAATGAAGGAAAAAGCAGCTTACGGGGAAGTGATGACGTTTCCGGCGTAGGCTGCTTTCGTTTGTTTTTGGCGATATTATAAAAACTCATCGATTTCATTGGTTTTAAAAGAATAAACCTGTTTTTCATCCACATGATATACGCTGACCATATCGTTGTCCCGGTCAAAATTTAAAATTCGGCATGGAATGCTCTGATGTTTGCCTTTTTTGTTGTTCACAACGATCCGCGTCAGTCGTTTTTCCTTGATTAGCGTTTCAATCCATGCATCAAACGAATTGCCGGTAGGCGAACCGGTCTCTTTGGAAGCAGGAGCCTCCGGCGGAGCGGTCGGTTGTGCTTGTGCCTGCACTTGCACTTTTTTTCCTTGCCGTGCAATAATGGAGTCTTTTTTCGCTTGGATGGTCGCTTCGATAATTTTGCCAAGCTCGATGCCGGATTGGATCCGAAAATCCGCGATCGGTTCCCCTGCATTTAAGAGTTCCAAGAGGGACTGCATTGCCAAAGCGTTCGAGCGGCTCTTGATTAGAATATCGACGTTAAACAAATAGCCGACGTCTTCACTATTGGATAAGTTTTCTTTCATTGATCCCAGCCCCGTTAAAAGATATGTGTCGTCTGACATTGGCCTTGTACACGATTACATCCAGACATTGCCTTTGCCGAAACTTATGTAAATTGCACTGCGTAGGCAGGTGCCTTGACAAATGCAATGATGAACATCATTAACTATATCATTAAAATTGTAATAATCCTAGTGTTCAATACAGAGAAAATAGGGTGTGTATATGGGGTTTGAGCACACAGACACTAGCATTGAAAGGAGCACGTGATGAAAAAGACGATTTTGGGGACAGAATGAAAGGATACGAAATACAGCTTCAGGCAAGTTGATTGTGGAAAAGGAATCATATTTATTTTTCAAGGGATGAGTAAGCATGGAATGCGTCATTTTTATCGGGATTCAGGCTTCTGGGAAATCGACGTTTTACAGGGAGAGGTTTTTCCAAACACACATGAGGATTAATCTCGACATGTTGAGGACGAGAAATCGGGAGAACTTGTTTATACAAGCTTCGCTGGAGGCCAAGCAGCCTTTTGTCATCGACAACACCAATCCGACCATGGAAGAGCGGCAGAAATATATAGGCTGTGCCAAAGAACATCGATTTAAAGTCATCGGTTATTTTTTTGAGCCCGACTATGCCCTCTCGTTGGAAAGAAGCGGGAAAAGGACGGGGGAAGAAAGAATTCCGGAAATCGGCATCAAGAGTACTTTGAAGAAAATGCAATCCCCATCATATCGTGAAGGATTTGACGAGCTATATACCGTTAGGTCGACGGGTGGACATTTCTTCGTTGAGAAAGCAGACCCCAAGCTAGTAGAGTAAACGTTTGTCTCTTATATTTTTTATGGATTATACCGATGATATAATGACTGACGTAAAAAAAAGGATGATCGGCATGCCACCTAGAGACAGCATTTTCGAGAAAATCATGAAATCAAAACGAAGCCAGCTCCCTAAACGGGCTCAGCCGGGCAGAGCTGCTCCGCCTCAGAAGCTTGGTGGTCAAGGACCTGTTGAAATGGATGCGCATCATTTGAATCAGGCGAACGAAGAGCAGAACCGCAAAACGGAACTTGAACGCATATTGGCCATTCGAAAGGAATTATCGGACATAAGGCATATGAAAAAAAAGCAGTAACCAAATTCCATGGGACCACTTCATGATGCTTGAAGTGGTTTTTTCGTTAGGCTACGTACATTGGGATATCGATTTTTAACTGTGTAACGCATCAAATCGTGAGTAAAGAAGATTTTTTTTCAATCACAGCTTTTATTGTTGAAACACTTTGTTCGATGGATTGATGGGTTGTGTCAACAATATTGGATTCATAGCAACCCAAATTGTTAAACTGCTCCCACATGTTCTCTACCAACTCAATGTTGGAGTTGTTGTCCGGTTTGGTGCGATTGATGGCTCTAAGAACCAAGGACCAACAATTCCATCTATAATGACATCGAACCCGCCACGTGCAAAACATTTTGCAGCTTCCAAAAAGGCTCTAACGCCAAATAGCCCCCACCAATTTTGAAAGGAGCGGGAGGGCTATGCGTCAAAAAATAAAAGAGCGTTGTGCCCTTAATTTCCCTTAGGGGTGTTCAGACCCTGATACACAGCAACGGCCAATGCCGAGCCGACAAGCGGGGCGATTAGAAACACCCATAATTGGGATAAGGCCTGTCCACCGACCAAAAGTGCCGGTCCCAGGCTTCTTGCAGGGTTGACGGACGTTCCCGTCAAGGCGATGCCAAGAATATGTACGAAAGCGAGCGTCAGTCCGATGACCAGACCGGTGATGTTTCCATTGCTTTCATTGGAGGTCACGCCCAGAATCGTGTAAATAAATACGAAGGTTAAAACGACCTCGACAATGACCGCCATGAACGCTGTAATCCCGATCCCGTAGCCGGGGCCGAAACCGTTTTGACCGAGCCCCGTCGCAGGCATGCCTGCGGAGACGATGATGGCGTACAGAAGGGCAGAGGCCGCGATCGCCCCAAGGATTTGCGAAATAACGTACCCGATAAAGTCGCTACCCTTTAATTTACGGCTCATGAACATGGCGAGTGAAACCGCCGGGTTGATATGGCATCCCGAAATCGGTCCGATCACGTAGGCCATCGCCACAATAGACAACCCAAATGCCAATGCAATGCCCAAATATCCAAGCTCTCCCCCTGCCGTTGCGGCACTGCCACAGCCGAATAGAACCAGAACAAAAGTTCCAATGAATTCAGCAGCATACTTCTTTAATGAAACGTTCATAACCTACCTCCCAAGAAATAAAAATCCTTTTTGATATTAAACGAAACGAGTATACAAAAACTGTACAAGAAAAGAGGACATGGACCCGTTTTCAAAATGAAGAGAAGTCTGCACGGTTTTAGACGACGGATGTTTGGTATCGATCGCCTTTGTGGAGTGTGCAGCACCTAAATGATATAATTTCTACAAAGAATAGGAGAGGGAGGCAAGGCCAATGAAAGATGAGTTCTTGGAACGGCTTGAAGCTTGGCATGAACAGGATGAATTCGAGGAGATCGTGGATGCGATTACAGAGATCAAGGAGGAAGAGCGGGATTATGCCCTGGTCAGCCATCTGGGGAGAGCACTGAATAATTTGGAGCGTTACGAAGAAGCAGTCGAGCAGTTCTTGTCGGTTGCGGAAGAGGGACAGGATGACCCGCTCTGGCATTATCGCATCGGTCTGGCTTATTATTATTTGGAGCAATATGAACATGCCCGTGAAGCCTTTGAAAAGGCAGACCGACTGGAACCGGGAGATGAAGATACGCAAGAATTTCTGGAATGGATTCGGAGTAAAACCAAAACCGATGAGAAGGCTGTAGGGACAGCCCAATCTGCCGCCGGAACCCCAATCGAAACGGCAAGCATTGGCGAAGCGGAAATCGGGGATTTTTGGGATGATCACGCAGAAACCGCAGAACAATTTGTGTTGGCCCCGCCGACCGATGAGCAGATTGCTGCCGTGGAGGAACAATTGGTTTTCAAGCTGCCCGCATCCTATATTAAGATGATGAAATTACATAATGGTGGAGTTCCGCGTTATCGGTATTTCGCTGTCAGCGATGCGGACGCTACCGAGAAGAGACGCATTGAGGTTTCGGGCATGCTGGGCATCGGGCGGGAGAAGAGACACTCGCTGTGTGGAGAAGCCGGCAGCCGATTCATCATCGAGCAAGGAGGCTACCCGGAAATTGGCGTAGTGCTATGCGAGTGCCCGGCTGAGTCAGAGGTGGTGATGCTGGATTATCGGACAGCCGGGAATGCTGGCGAGCCCGAGGTTGTTCATATCGATAAAAACCAAGGTTACAAGATCACTTGGCTCGCTCCCGATTTTGACACCTTTATTCGCGGTCTGGTGAATGAGGAAAATCGTTCTTCCAACTTCCAAGGTTCACTGTAAGGAAGCAGGCGAATCTTCCCTATGCTGTTCATTTAAATGAGAAATATGGCTTACTCCCCAGTCGTTCATCGCTAGGCGGAGGATCAAATAAAGCAGGTGATCGGATGAGGTTTAGCACTACGCCATACTTCAGCGTATTCCGGATGGCGCCGGTTCTGGCTCTGGTTCTCTTCATGACGGCGTGCACTTCGTACACCAAAGTGTCTTCGGAAGGGGTTAAAGCTTTCAGGCAGGATATCAAGCAGAATTTTCCACTTATCCAAAAGACGGAGATTCGTTACTCCACTCCTAGGGTTGAAGTTACTTACACGCTCAGAGAGGAACTTAACGAAGCAGAGGTGCAGCTTCTTTTTACGAAAACCAGAGCATTCATGACGAGTCCATCCTTTCAAAGCGAGGTGATTGATGGTCAGTACCGTATAAAGTATCCAAGTTGGGGCGACCCGGAGCTTGCAATTACTTTAACGGTTCGCGGAGAAGATGCTGCGGTCTACCGGTTCATCTGCATGCCAGAGAACGTCGAAACGGATAAAGATGAACCAGTGTACACTCACTGGTATGTATACACTGAGGATGATGCGGAAGGAAAACCTTATCCCGATCAAAAAACGGAAATCAAAAAATGAAGGTGGCCTGAGCCTCTCAACGAGGGTTCAGGCTATTTATTTTGTCCTAGGGTTGAGGCACCATCATTTTGGTAGAAAGAGAAAAGGAGCAGGTAGAACTTGCCCCATACATCATGTTATTTTAATTATTACATATTCACGGCTGAGGGATTAGCGGCTGCAAAAATGACGACGATCATTGCAAGGGTCAATCGGTTGAAGAGAAGGAACACATAAAAGAAACCTAGCCACATTGGCTGGGCGTTATGTACTGTTGTTATTTGATGTTAGTTGTACCTACCGAATCTGTATAGATTGTATAAAGATAAAAGAATAGTTAAGGAGCAGATTATCTTTACTGTCACTCCTGTAACGCTGCTGCTGGTTTCTATTAACATACAGCTTATAGATGTGATTATTGTTGAGATGCACATGATGAGCATATAATGGTTCTTCTTCTTTGGTCTAGCCATCTAATTCACTTTCTTTCTGTTTCGGATTAGGTTGGTCTTTATATGTACCTTTTTAAAATTGTCTTGCGCTGATGGTTATATCCATCTTATGTCCCGTTTTGCTGTAAACATAAACTTTGACATCGGTTGTTTTGGTTGCACCCATTTTAATTGTTTTTTGGCTGTCCTTATCAATTGAAACCTCAAGTGGGCTGTTACTGCCCATCGTAATTCTCGCATAAAGTGTGTCCGTGCTGGTATTTTTAATCCACAGGTTTGCATCTTCACCGTTATTAGGATCTAAAGTAAAAGATTTTTCATAAGCATTATAACTGCTATAAGTGCCTGAGATGATAAGTTGAACATCCTTAGGCGCAATGATTGAATCACTAGGATTCGCTACAGTGATAAATCGGTTAGTATAGCTGTAGATTAATTCACCAGCGTTAATTGAAGTGTCAGGTGCTAGTACGGACAGGGCTACACTAACACTTAAAATTATGTTAAAGAACATTGGAGTTCCTCCCTTATAATCAAGAAAGTAACCGTCTTTTGCTTACATAATGGTATTGCCAATACATGGAGTTTTATATAGTTCCAATTGTCTAATTGTGAATTAAATACATATAAACCCTACATATAGGAAAAGTTCTGCTTATATCATATCATATTAAGACACAAATGGTTGCAATATGATTAATTAAGACAACTTCAAAAACGGAACGACGAATCCGTATTCTTGAGGTTCGCTTCGAACCGTAGGTGCACAGTAAACCTATTAGATTAACGTTGATAAGTTAGGTTGCGGCCCATCATCGAGATCTTATTAAACCCGGGCAGATGTCCACACAGCCGCCCTGATTCAGGCATACACTTTATCGTGATCTGCGATGAAGAGGAGGAACGAACAGATGGTGACCATGGAACCGATCGTGGTGGAAGGGCATGTTCTGACAGGCGTGGAAGTGAAGCTGCCCAAAACCACTTTGCTGACGATAAATACGTCGAAGGGATACATCATGTGTGGTGCCTTGGACGTTGGGCTGCTGAATGAGAAGCTAGGGGACCGTAAAATCATTGCCGCCCGTGCGGTCGGCGTACGCACGTTGGATCAGCTGCTGCATGCGCCTATGGAATCGGTAACGACCGAAGCCGAAGCGATGGGCATTACCGTGGGCATGAGCGGCGTCGAAGCTCTATTGAAAATGATTTAATTTCGATTTAATTACGACATGATGACAAAAGGCTCCCGGAGGGGAGCCTTCTTTATTTTTATTATTATTAAGCCTGTTCGTCCGCAAACAATGCGGCAAGGTTTTCGTTAAACGGTGCGCGCACGACGCCTTTTTCCGTGATGATGGCCGTTACATATTCGTTCGGGGTCACGTCGAACGCAGGATTGAACACTTTGACGCCTTGCGGCGCCGTACGTTTGCCAAATCCTTCGGTGACTTCCTCGGCTGCGCGTTCTTCGATCGGAATGAGATCGCCGGACGGCGTGGACAAGTCGATGGTGGACAGCGGGCTTGCCACATAGAACGGAATATTGTGGGCCTTCGCCAATACGGCGAGGCTGTACGTGCCGATTTTGTTGGCTACGTCGCCATTGGCCGCCACGCGGTCCGTACCAACGATAACGGCTTGAATCCATCCTTTGGACATGACCATGCCGGCCATGTTGTCGCATAGCAGCGTAACGTCGATGCCGGCTTGCTGCAGCTCGAATGCAGTCAGGCGTGCGCCTTGCAGCACGGGACGGGTTTCGTCCGCAAATACCTTGAGTTCGATGCCGCGTTCCTTGGCAAGGTACATCGGCGCGGTCGCCGTACCGTATTTGGCCGTAGCGAGTCCGCCGGCATTGCAGTGCGTCAGCACGCCCATGCCGTGCTCGAAGAGTGGCAGCGCATTTTCACCGATCATACGGCACACTTCCTCGTCCTCTTTTTGGATCAACAAGGCTTCCGCTTCCAAGGCGGCGCTGCCGTCATCGATGGAAGCTCCGGCTTGAGCCAATTCCTGCGCTTTGTTCAACATGCGATCCAGTGCCCAGAACAGGTTCACGGCTGTAGGACGCGATGTAGCCAGGTGGGCGCAGATCGATTTGACATTTTCCAGCCATCCTTCGATGGATGAGCCGTCATAAGCTTTGGCACCCAGCACCACGCCAAAGGCAGCAGCGATGCCAATGGCTGGCGCTCCGCGGACCTTCATGGAGTGGATGGATTCCCATACTTCTTCCGGCGTGTACAGCTTCAGCATAACGATGCTTTCGGGAAGCAGTCGCTGATCCAGCATTTCAAGCTTGTCCTGTTTCCATATAAGGGAAGACAGAGGTTGATAATCGGTTGTTGTCATGGTGTTCCCCCGTTCCTGTTTTTAGCGTTCCAGCGTGGATCCGGCCGCAGCCACGGTATCGAGCAGTTCGTCGATCGAATTCAAGCTGCGGTTGCTTTTAATCAATGCTTTGCCGATGGCCAGCGATTTGCGTTGGGCCCGCTCGCGGGAAGCGGCATCCTTAATCGTGTCGATATCCGCGACGTGGGCAAGGCCGACGATGCGCCGGACCATTTTGGCGCCGGCAAAACCGGCAGTGTCACGCAGCAGTTTTTGTACATAATGATCCTCATAGCCCGGGGCTTTCGCCACAGGATCGAGCAAATGGGTTGTCCATAAGGCACGGAAACGGGATTCGAATTCGGTCCATACATCCCGTACCATGTCCAGCATTTCGATTTCGCGAGCCTTCCGGGCAGCGTCATCCTGAATCCACCCCGGCACGGCAGCGTAATGAAGCAGCAAATTGGCCAGCACCGCGCCGATATCGAAACCCATCGGTCCGTAATAAGCAAATTCCGGGTCGATGACTTTGGTCGATTCCGGGGTAACGAAGATGCTTCCAGTGTGAAGGTCACCGTGGATTAAAGCTTCGCCATGGGTCAAAAACTTTTCCCGCAGCAGCGCAACTTCAAGATGCAATGCTGCATCCGTGCGAAGGGCTTCGGCCTCATCCTCGATGGAGGCTTCATAGTTGTTTTTTTCCGCAATGCGGTAAGGTTCGTCGAAAATCAAGTCTTCCGTAATCTTGCACTGGTCAGGGTTGATGAAGCGGCCCTGTTTCTCTTTTTTCGATTTCTGATCCATGCCCAGGTCCGAGGTGAAAAACAGCGTCCGCGCCATGAATTCTCCGATATGGCGGGCGAAGAGCGGATAAGACATGCCGTCGATCAGGCCTTTGCGCATAATGGTGTGATCGCTCAAATCCTCCATCACCGTCAAAGCAAGAACGTCATCATAATGGTAGACCGCCGGGACCGATCCCGGACAAATGCGATATTGCTCCTGCAAAATTTCCCTTTCAATCCGGGCGCGCTCCAAGGAAAGGGGCCAAGACTCACCGACGACTTTCGCATAAGGGAGGGCTTGTTTGATAATGATACTTTTATCGGAGTTTCGGTCCGTGATGTGAAAAACCAAATTCAGGTTGCCGTCGCCGATCTCGCGGCATTCCAACTCGGAATCGGCCGTGAATGGACCGGGTATCGTTTTTGCGAGTTCCATCGCGTCTTGGGAAGTCAATGGATGATATTGAGTCAAGGATGCCACCTCCATGGTTAAGAAAACAGAAAACCTACTTCTCTGCTTGGTATAAGTGTCAGTATATCGGAAATACCCGCGTTTTTGTACTTTTTTTTGCTGCAGGGCGTTCAAGCTTGGTTCAACCCGGGGAAGCATGGGTAAAATCAGGATAGGCCCGACGGAGAACGTGCCCGGGAGATCACGAATCATTGGTAAAGTCTCTGTGGTGCCCGCGCATGAACCCGGGAAGCATGGCATGACAGGCTAATTTTAGATAAAGGATGGGATATGCATGGCTACAACAAATAAAACCAATCAAGCAAAAACCGTTCAAGAAATATTGAATCGTCAGGTGGCCAACCTGAACGTTCTTTACGTGAAAATCCACAACTATCACTGGTACGTCAAAGGTCCGCATTTCTATACATTGCATGTGAAATTTGAGGAATTTTACAACGAAATTACGGCACAGATGGACGAAATCGCCGAGCGTTTGCTGACCCTGAAAGGCAGCCCTGCCGCTACGATGAAAGAGTATCTGGAGCTTTCCACCATTCAGGAGGCATCCGGAAAAGAAGATGCAAACGCGATGGTCCAGAATTTAATCGAGGATTTCGCAACGCTGTCGAACGAGTATCAGGAGGGCATTGACGCTGCAGAGGAAGCGGAGGATCAACCGACCTCGGACATGTTGACCGGCTTTAAGGCCGATCTGGAAAAACACATGTGGATGCTGCGCTCGTTCCTTGGATAATAAATACTCACCCGGCTTGAAGGTTCCTCTTCCGAAAGGATAAGTTGTCAGAAATGCGCCAAGCATCTATACTGCTGACAAAGACCGATTCGGGAGGGGAACGACATGTCACAACCAACGGCTCCGGCTCTGAAGGAATGGGCTTCTGCGATCAAAGAGCTGGAAAGCGGCCGCCAAATTTTGGTGATGCGCAAAGGCGGCATCGTGGAGGAAACGAGGCATTTCGAACTGAAAAGCCCTGCTTTCTATTTGTATCCGACCTATGAGCACCAGCGCAAAGAATTGATCAAGCCGACAGAACAACCGCGTGTAGATGAATCCATGGCGGGGTGGTCCCCGGATCTGCAGGCGATCCAATTGACGGCGTACGCCGAAGTGACGAAGGATCTTGAAATCCGGGATCAGGAAACGCTGGAGCGACTGCAAGAATTTCATATGTGGACTTCGGATTTTGCGGAAGCGCGTTTAAAATGGAAAAGAAAAGATCCGCTTCATGTGCTGCTGCTTCGCGTATATCGTCTGAATGAGCCGATGGAGATCCCTGTGCTGCCCGAATACAATGGCTGCAAATCTTGGATTTCCGTTCCTAATGGTCCGGTGCTGCGCGAAATGACGCCGGTGCTGGACGTTGCGGAATATGACAGACGGGTGAAGAGAATTGAAGAAGCGCTGCGAGCGGATTAACGCGGAAAGGACTTGTCCATAATCTGGATAAGTCCTTTTTTTGGCTTTACAAAGAAAGGGTCCAAGATGCCGTTTGTCAATTTCAGTGATTTTTCTCACTGTTCAATTGCCGCGGCACCGCATTCTAATTTGATTCAAGTCCCGATTTATTATAGAATCATGTAGAATAATGTTTGAAGGAAAGACATCCTTTCTTTAGGAAATGTCTTGATAATCAGTGAGAATCAGATTAGAATTATTCTAAAGTTCTATGCTGATGGTTGAAGACAACCGGAAATTCAGGGGAAGCCCTGTTCAGATACAATGATGGGTGCTTTTTCGTTTTGACAGCTAACATCAATTCTACCAATGGAGGGAAACAATACACATGGCTACGAATTTCGTCATCGAAGGTCTGAAAGCGGAGATCGAAGGCAAAGAAATCCTGAAAGGAATCAACCTGCAAATGAAAGGTGGAGAAATCCACGCAATCATGGGTCCGAACGGAACCGGTAAATCCACGCTGGCTTCCGCATTGATGGGACATCCTAAATATGAAGTAACCGATGGAACCGTAACGTTGGACGGTGAAGACCTGCTGGAGATGGAAGTGGATGAGCGCGCACGCGCCGGTCTGTTCCTGGCCATGCAATATCCGAGCGAAATCGCAGGCGTAACCAACTCCGATTTCCTCCGCAGCGCAATCAATGCACGTCGCGGCGAAGGCAACGAGATCTCCCTGATCAAGTTCATTCGTCAAATGGAAGGCAAAATGAAAGATCTCGACATGAACCCGGAATTTGCGCATCGTTACCTGAACGAAGGTTTCTCGGGCGGTGAGAAAAAACGGAACGAGATTCTGCAAATGATGCTGCTTGATCCAAAAATCGTCGTACTGGACGAAATCGACTCCGGTCTCGATATCGACGCTTTGAAAATCGTAGCGAATGGCGTCAATGCCATGAAGAGCGAAGATCGCGGTTTCTTGATCATCACTCACTACCAACGTTTGTTGAACTACATCACGCCTGACTACGTTCACGTTATGATGCAAGGCCGTATCGTCAAATCCGGCGGTCCTGAGCTTGCTGAACGCCTTGAAGCAGAAGGTTACGATTGGGTTAAAGAAGAACTGGGAATTACAGACGAAACTGTAGGCCAAGAAGCGTAAAGACTAAACGGAGGAGGAAATTTCATGACTACACAAACCATTCTTCCGGTTGAATCTGAAGCGCTTCGCGCCTTGTCGGAAAGCAATCAAGAACCCGGCTGGCTGACTGAGCAGCGTCTTGAAGCACTGAAGCTTGCAGGCGAACTCGCGCTTCCCAAACTGGAAAAGCAAAAAATCGAACGCTGGAATATCAGCGAATATGGAACATATAAAGCAGCGGAAGCCCTGACTTCCCTGGATGATGCTCCTGCGAGCATCAAAGACCTGGTACAGGATCAAAACGAAGGCGGTCTGGTCATCCAGCGCAATTCCGGCAACGTATACGCGAAACTGTCGGAAGAGCTCGCGGCCAAAGGTGTTATTTTCACGGATCTCGCTACGGCGGCTCGTGAACATGAAAACCTGGTGAAACCGTACCTGAATACGGCTGTCAAAGCCGATGAGCATTCAATTGCTGCGCTGCATGCAGCGCTTTGGAACGGTGGAGTATTCCTTTATGTTCCTAAAAACGTGGAAATCGAAGTGCCTCTGCAAGCCGTTTTATTGACCGATGATGCTTCTGCCACATTTGCGCCGCACGTGCTGGTTGTTGCGGATACGAACAGCTCCGTTACTTACGTGGATAACTATGTTTCGAGCGAGCTGTCTGCACCTGTATTCCATAACGGCGTCGTAGAAGTCATCGCCAAAGCTGGCGCGAAAGTGCGTTATGCGACAGTCCATCAAATGGATGCTCAAGTGACGGACGTATCGTTCCGCCGCGCTGTTCTGGAGAACGACGCAACGATCGAATGGATCGTCGGGGAAATGAACAATGGAGATACGGCGAGCAACACGATGAGCGTGCTTAAAGGCAATGGCTCGAACTCCGATTCCAAAGTAATCGCAGTAGGTTCCGGTTCGCAGAAAATCAATTACACGACCGAAGCACGTCACTTCGGGAAAAATACGCCATCCCAAATGATCACACGCGCTGTGATGCGCGAAGAAGCTTCGGCGATCATCAACGGAATCACGAAGATCGAAAAAGGCGCAACCAAAGCGGACGGACAGCAAACCGAGAAAGTGTTGATGCTGAGCCCGAAAGCACGCGGAGACGCTAACCCGATCCTCCTGATCGATGAGGATGACGTAACGGCAGGTCACGCAGCTTCGGTAGGCCAAGTCAATGCAGAGCAGGTTCATTACTTGATGTCGCGCGGGATTAACCGTACGGATGCGGAACGCCTGATCATCATCGGCTTCCTGGCTCCGGTGGTGGCGGATATTCCTTTGGAAGCATTGCGTACCCAATTGCAATCCCTGATCGAACGGAAGCTGGGTCGATGAACCCATCCATCCGCGAGCAGTTCCCGATCCTCCACCAGGAAATCAACGGACACCCGCTCGTATATCTGGACAATGCGGCGACGTCGCAGAAACCGCAGTCGGTTATCGATGCGATTAAGCATTATTATGATTTTGAGAACTCCAACGTGCATCGCGGAGTTCATACGCTTGGAAGCCGGGCAACGGACGCCTACGAAGGCGCTCGCGAGAAGGTTGCCAAATTCATCAATGCCCGTCGCACGCAGGAGATCATTTTCACCCGCGGCACAACGACGGCTTTAAATATCGTCGCTTCTTCCTATGCACGCTCCGTGTGCAAGGAAGGCGACGAAATCGTGATTACGGCGATGGAGCACCACAGCAACCTGATTCCATGGCAGCAAGTGGCCAAGGCAACTGGAGCGACGTTGAAATACATTCCGCTTCAGCCGGACGGCAATATCGATCTGGCTGATGTCGAAAAAACGATCACGGGCAATACTAAAATTGTCGCGATCGCTTATGTATCCAATGTGATGGGTGTCATCCATCCAGTGAAACAAATTGCCGAAATTGCGCATCGCAACGGTGCCGTTATCGTTGTGGACGGAGCGCAAAGCACACCGCACATGAAGGTTGACGTGCAGGACTTGGATTGTGATTTTTATGCGCTTTCCGGCCACAAAATGTGCGGTCCTACCGGAATTGGTGCGCTTTACGGCAAAAAGGCGCTGCTGGAGTCCATGGAACCCGTCGAGTTCGGCGGTGAAATGATTGACGATGTCGGTCTTTACGATTCCACCTGGAAAGAGCTGCCGTGGAAGTTCGAAGGCGGTACGCCGATTATTGCCGGTGCAGTAGGGCTTGGCGCTGCGATTGACTTCCTGGAGCAGATCGGCATGGACGAAATTGCCCGGCATGAGAGCGTGCTGGCGGCGTATGCCACAGAACGCCTGTCTGAAATCGGTGGACTGACCATCTATGGACCTGCCAAACGCCATGTCGGTGTCGTTACCTTCAATCTGGGCGACGTTCACCCGCATGATGTGGCAACCGTGCTTGACGCCAGCGGAGTCGCCATTCGTGCCGGACACCACTGCTGCCAGCCATTGATGCGTTGGCTGCAGGTCAGCGCGACGGCTCGCGCCAGCTTTTATCTGTATAATACCGAACAAGATGTGGACCGGCTTGTCAGCGCCTTAATCCAGACAAAGGAGTATTTTGGCGATGCAACTTGATGATCTGTACCGGCGAGTCATAATGGACCACTACAAAAACCCGCGCAATCGCGGAACGTTTGATAATGAAGCCGTCACGGTGGACTTGAACAATCCAACCTGCGGCGACCGGATTTCACTGCAGCTTATGTTGAAGGACGGAATCGTTCAGGAGGCCAGATACACGGGAGAAGGCTGTTCCATCAGCATGTCTTCGGCGTCGATGATGACCGAAGCCATCCAAGGTAAAACGATGGAGCAGGCGCTCGATCTGGCGAACCGTTTTTCCTCACTGATGAAAGGGGAAGAAGTTGATTTCGACGATTATGAAGATCTCGAAGCCCTATCCGGTGTGAACAAGTTCCCTGCACGCATCAAATGTGCCACTCTGGCCTGGAATGCACTGCGCAAAGGAATTGACGATGAGGACAATGTACAATAACGATAGGGAGGTAGAGCAAGATGGCTAAAAAAGCACCAGAATTGGAAGAGTACAAATATGGTTTTCGCGACGAACACAAATCCATCTTTCAAACCGGTAAAGGTCTGACGGCTGAAGTCGTCACCGAAATTTCCCGGATCAAAAACGAACCGGAGTGGATGCTGGAGTTTCGTTTGAAAGCTCTGAAACAATTTGAAAAGATGCCAATGCCGAAATGGGGCGGAGATCTGGACGAATTGGATTTCAACGATATTCAATACTATGTTCGTCCTTCCGAAAAACAAGGGAAAACATGGGAAGAGGTACCTTCCGAAATCAAGGAAACGTTCGACAAACTCGGTATTCCTGAAGCAGAGCAAAAATTCCTGGCAGGGGTATCCGCTCAGTACGAGTCCGAGGTTGTATACCATAACATGCAAAAGGAACTAGAAGACCAAGGCGTGATCTTCATGGATACGGACACTGCGCTCAGAGAGCATCCAGAAATTTTGCGCGAATATTTCGCAACGGTCATTCCGCCGGCAGACAACAAATTTGCTGCATTGAATAGTGCGGTATGGTCCGGAGGCAGCTTCATCTACGTTCCAAAAGGCGTGAAATGCGAAGTGCCTTTGCAAGCCTATTTCCGGATCAACTCCGAAAATATGGGACAATTCGAGCGTACGCTGATCATTGCGGACGAAGACAGCTTCGTTCACTATGTTGAGGGCTGTACGGCTCCGATCTACAGCACCAACTCGCTGCACAGTGCGGTCGTTGAGATCATCTGTAAGAAAAATGCCCGCGTTCGTTACACAACGATCCAAAACTGGGCACCAAACATCTACAACCTCGTAACCAAACGTGCGGTTGCCGAAGAAAATGCAACGATGGAATGGGTCGATGGCAACATCGGTTCCAAACTGACCATGAAGTATCCTGCGGTTGTATTGAAAGGCCGCGGAGCGAAAGGTTCCGTTCTGTCCATCGCGGTAGCAGGCAAAAACCAACATCAGGATGCAGGGGCGAAAATGATTCACCTTGCACCTGATACAACGTCCACGATCGTATCCAAATCGATCAGTAAACATGGCGGTAAAGTAACGTATCGCGGACTGGCTTCATTTGGCCGTCAGGCTGAAGGCGCCAAAGCCAACATCAAATGTGATACGCTCATTCTCGACAATGAGTCCACATCCGATACGATTCCTTACAACGAAATCATGAACGATAACATTGTGCTGGAGCATGAAGCAACGGTATCCAAAGTATCCGAGGATCAGCTCTTCTATCTGATGAGCCGCGGATTGACCGAGGCCGAAGCAACGCAAATGATTATCATGGGCTTTATCGAACCGTTCACCAAAGAACTGCCGATGGAATACGCGGTAGAGATGAACCGTTTGATCAAATTCGAAATGGAAGGCAGCATCGGTTAATCGATCGTTGGCATCCAACAGGACCAAGGGATATCCCTTGGTTCTTTTTTGCGTTTCGCGTGCCCAGCTAAGCACGCATCTTCTAGCCGGTGAAAGTCCGGTCGCAGGAGGGGCCAAGCCCCTGCGTAGCTAGGATACTTGCGTATAGCGAAATCTGTGCGCAAAAGCGTATCGACGAAAGTACCTGTCAGAGACAGGGCGAGCAACAAGCCAGGCTGTAACATGAAGTGAATCCTGCCGCGTCGTTAAAAAGGCCTCGCAAGAGGGACAAGAGGAAGCCGAGTCTCGCGAATGTGGACGAAGGCCATGGAAGCTGCAAAGAACTTGGAACAACAGCGAAGAATCCTCCGGCGTATAGGGAGCAGCATGGAATGAAAGAGGATGCAGTGAACTGGGGAGACCCTCCCCCACACGGAATTTTTTTTAGGAATTCGTAAAGAGACATTCTATAAGTCTAAAAGACGAAGTGAAACGTCTGTGGGAAGGGAGTCCGAGGGGCTCATAGTACCGAAGAACCCAAGGACAACATAACCTTGGGGAGGGAAGGAGCCCTGCTTTGTTTATGCTTTTGGAGGAGGTACGAGTGAGTGAATGCCAGACGGCTAACAACACCAAAGGAAAAAGTTCAACAACTCCAAGAAAAGCTAGGTCATGTGGCCAAGAAGAACAACAAGCGTAAATTCCATGCTTTGTACGACAAAGTCTACCGGTGGGATGTCTTGCAGGAAGCCTGGAGACGAGTGAAAGCGAACAAAGGAGCGGCAGGTGTAGATGCTGTGACGCTGGCTGACATAGAGGAACAAGGAGAACTGACTTTCCTCAAGGACTGCGAAGGAGCGTTGAAAGAAGGCAACTACCATCCACAGCCTGTACGGCGGCACTACATCCCAAAGAAAGATGGGAAGCAAAGACCGCTGGGCATACCCACCGTGCGCGATAGAGTCATCCAGATGGCAACGAAACTCGTGATCGAACCTATCTTTGAAGCAGATTTTGAGGATGTATCTTATGGATTTCGTCCGAAACGAAGTGCGAAAGGAGCGCTGGAACGAATTCGGAAAGCCTGCAACCGCAAAGGGAATTGGGTAGTCGACGTCGATATCCAAGGTTACTTCGATAACATGAATCAAGAGAAGCTCATGAAATTGGTACAAATGCGTATCAATGACAGGAGGATCTTGAAGTTAATCCGGAAGTGGCTTGAAGCGGGAATCATGGAAGAAGGAAACGTACGGCGTTCTGATTTAGGAACACCGCAAGGTGGTGTCATATCTCCACTGCTCGCGAATATCTATCTGAACTACTTTGACCGATTGTGGGAGAAACACGGAAGTGGAGTGGGAGAACTGACAAGATATGCAGACGATTTTGTGGTGGTTTGCAAAACCAAAAAGGACGCGGAGCATGCGTATGAACTTATACGCAGAATCATGGAACGTCTAGAGCTAACCCTGCATCCGACCAAAACCCGCATTGTAGGCTTATGGACGGGAAACGAAGGATTCGACTTTTTAGGGATGCACCACCGAAAAACGAAAGCAGAAACGTCGCAAGGGAAGGTATATTACACCACGCAGCAATGGTTAACCAAAAAGGCAGAAGAACGTATTCGTGGAGTCGTTAAAGAGCGATTATCCCCGCCAAGTATGCGATCCAGATCGTTTGCAGAACATGTGAAATGGCTCAATCTGAAGATTCAAGGGTGGAGAAATTATTATTACACAAGCTACAGCCAGAAGAGACTAGCAAAGCTGGATTGGTATATTTTGCAACGGTTAACCCGGTGGTACGCGAAGAAGAGACAACGCAGAAAATGGATGGGTTCAGTAGCTGAGGTTAAAAATATCGCCGCCCAATATGGACTAAAAACGCTGTTGTAATTTGCATGCCCATGAACGAAGAACATCGGAAAGCCGTATGAGGGAAAACCTCACGTACGGTTTGATGAGGAGGGGCTGGGTTTTGCCCAGCCTTTTACTCTAGAAATCGGCAGGATAACTTTGTTATTTTTTAGCTTTTCATAGGAAGATGGGGAGTATAATAGGATCAAAAACACAGTCAAATTGTGGGACATGTGCATCTACTAATCGAAAAGGATGGTGATTCCATTTCCATGAGCATGAATCCATTCGAAGGATACCGCGTCACAAGTTCATTTGGCTATCGGATCCATCCTCTTCATGGAGGGCAGACATTTCATCGGGGGATAGATTTGGTCAAAGTGCCTTGGAATGCGCCTGTATTTGCATTTATGGGCGGCATTGTGCGCTTTGCTGCCGAGGGGGCTACTGGTTCGGGATTCGGCGGTTACGGCCTTACAGTAGCGTTGGAGGACCATCGGGGCTACCTGCATTGTTATGCCCATTTGTCCAGCATTGGCGTACGGACAGGCCAAAAGGTAAAACGTGGACAGCGGATCGGCAATCAGGGAAGCACCGGGCAGAGCACGGGCCCTCACCTTCACTACGAAATACGCAAAAATAGCGCCCCTTCCTATGGCTATACGGCTAGTGAAGACGGTGTAGTGGAACCGGAAGCCTACTTGAAATCTGAATACGGCACGAACGGGGAGGAGCATGCGCCCATGACAAATGAAGAGAAGCTGGCCTTTGAGGCGTTGCAGAAAAAGGTGGATGCTCAGGCAGCTTGGGTGGAGCAGCAGAAAAAGTTAGCCAATATGAGCTGTCCGGCCTGGGCAAAAGACGCATATGACTATTATCGTAAATATATGCTGACGGAGACGGGCAGTTATGATTTTTGGCGGATGCTGGTGATCATGTATCGTAAAGAAAAAGGGTTATCGGTGACTTCGCAGTCCGATGGGGGAACAGCCTAAGTAGAGTCCTAAAATCGTCCTAAAATCGTCCTAAATTCATCCTAAATTCATCCGATGGACTGCGTGGTATGCAAGTGTGAAGGAAGGGGCCGGAAGCGAGTGTGGATTTAAAAAAGGGAGGCCTGTGGTCAGGCTTCCCTTTATAGCGTTTTGCTGGACGGTCATCGATTAATTCGTATAAATTTCAACAATGGCAATATCCCTTTCCTTGGCCAAATCGATAAAAGCGGAGGAGGTTTGAACCAGTGGCCGGAAGTAATCGGCAGGATTATTCATGACGATCAGGCCGTTTTCCCCTGTAGAGAGCAGGACGCGCTTGCCGATAAAATTCGGAAGCATATGCTTGATTAATTCCTGTGTGGCTTCCCCATTCAGTTGTCCGAAACTGAGGCTGTACAGCTCGCACAGAACTGAAATCAGTTCCTGTTTAGTCTGATATACCCTGTTTGTGGTCATCGCGCTGTATACGTCTGCCACAGCCGTGATGCGGGAGTACGGATGAATTTCATCCCCCTTCAGGCCCAAAGGATATCCGCTGCCATCCTCGCGTTCATGATGCTGCAGCGCTACGGTAGCAAGAATTTCGCTTTGCGTGGATTTCTTGATAATCTCATATCCATAAGAGGTATGTTTCTTCATCTCTTCGAATTCTTCGTAAGTCAGCTTGCCTGGTTTATGTAGAATTTCAGCAGGGATTTTTGATTTCCCGATGTCATGCAGGTAGCCTGCCTTGGCTACGGTGAGGCATTCATCCGGATCGTATCCCATCCAGCAGGCGATGTAGAATGATAGCATACCTACTTGCAGCGAATGGTTATATGTGTATTCATTGTCTCCATCCAGCATCAGGAGAAGGGAAACAACGTCTTTTTGTTTTTCCAGTTGGGTGGTGAGGGGAACGACGATCTCATTCACCTGCTCATCGTCAATGAACCCTTTCTCCAGCGCTTGTTTGAATAACACTTCAGTACCTTTGATCGTATCGTCAAACAGAGTTTGTAACCGACGGGTTTGATCGGAAGGCAAGGTTTGTGCATCAGAGTGTTCGTTGGATGCTGTGTGCTCTACATCTGCATAATCGATTCCATGTTGCAGCAATTTGAAAATATCGTCTTCGCTGAGTGTGGAACCTTTCATCAGCATGTGGAGACCTGTACTGTTGTATACATCGCTTTTTAACAGATCGCCAGGTTTAAGATCAGTAACATGCACTCTCACGTATAAACCACCTTTTCCTCGACTTATATCGACACATATAGTAATAATAACAAGAAAAAAATGGGTTGACAACGACTTATTTACTGATCCATGTGAGCTTTCAAGAGATGGAAAGACTAATTATCAAGGTTTTTGGTAGGGTCCCATGGACCTAGTTGGTGCCCTTTCCATTCAGCACCATCTTCCCATATTTCTTTTTTCCAGATCGGTACGGCCTGCTTCAGCCTTTCGATCGCATAACGGCTGGCATCATAACAATCGCTGCGGTGCGGAGAGGACACCGCAATGACAACGCTAATCTCCTCGACATCCACTTTACCTATGCGATGGCTGATCGCACACTGCACGCCAGGCCAGCGTTCGGAAATTTCCGCTCCGATGGCCGCCATTTGAGATAAGGCCATCGGAACATATGCTTCATATTCCAGATGAACCGTTCGTTGTTCTCCCGTCATTTCGCGCGTCGTGCCGACGAAAGTCAGCGTTGCTCCATGGTTTGCGGTGATCACCAGTCTGGTCGTGGCCTCGACGGATAAAGGGGAGGAAGTGATCATGTACATGCCATCCGGCGTCCGGTGCTCGGCGGCGGTGATGGCGGGCTGGTCAGGCGATGCATCGGAGCCGTCTCCTCCGGATACAGGCGGAATCAATGCAAGCTCATCCTGAGCCTGGATTGCTGCACTCGCCGGGGCATACTGCTGATTGACGGCCAGAAAAGCGGAGCGGATTTGCGCAGCCGCCTCAGGATAGGCGAGGGCAAGGCTTTCTTTTAACGAGGCAGCCGTGGGCTGTTCCCCGGGATAGTCATGTTCAAGGACAGACGTGCCGATTCGTTCGGCAATGCCTGCAAATAACTGAATTTTCAATTTCATGCTGGAGTTCACCTCTTTTTGATCTCTAAACCCTTTCAATATATCATAACGACGCCGAAAATGTTATGCTTATCTATTAGAGGAATATACGCATGTCAAGACCTATAATTGGCGGAAGGATGAGCCTGATGGAAAATGAGCGATTAACGATACTTCATACCAACGACATTCACAGTCATTTTGATTCCATGAGTTCCATCGCCGCTATGATTGAACGGGAACGGCGCGAAGCCGGAGCCTTTTTGGTTTTGGATATAGGGGACCACATGGATCGCATGGCGGTGGAAACGGAAGGAACACTGGGGTCGGCGAACGTCGACGTGATCAATCTGACGGGATATGACGCCATTACGATTGGCAACAACGAAGGTTTGACTTTTACGCCGGAGCAGCTGGCCAAGTCCTATTCGGGTTTGCAGTGTCCGGTCGTATGCGGAAACGTTCTGGATCAACGGACGGGCCTCCCTCCTGCCTGGATGAAGCCCTCCCTGATCGTGGATAAAGGCGGTTTCAGAATCGGCCTATTAGGTGCTACGGCGCCGTTTACGTCCTTTTACGAATTGCTTGGCTGGGATGTGCTGGACCCGGTGGAAACGCTTCGTAAACAGGCCGAGGCGATTCGTCCCGAGGTGGATGTCGTCATCGTGCTGTCCCATTTGGGACTGTCCACGGACCGCAGGCTGGCCGAGCAGACGGATAGCATCGATCTCATTTTGGGCGGACATACCCATCACGTGTTGGAGGAGCCTTTGATCATTGGCGGGACGGCGCTCGGAGCTGGCGGGAAATTCGGTCAGTGGCTGGGTAAAATGGTGCTCGAACGCAAAGCGGAATCGAGAAGGCCGGTTTTGGTGCACGGCGGCTGCGTTCCGGTCGACAGGTCGTTGCTGGAGGAAAAGGTGGTGCTCGCGATCGAAACGGACCGGATGGCTGCCAATGAAGCGCTTCGGCAGACCGCGGTTATTAGCGACAGGACGCTAGCCATCGATTACGTGCACGAATCGCCTTTTGCCAATCTGCTGGCCCAAGCCGTGCGCCGCTTCACCGGCGCGCGGGTTTCGGTAGTCAACGCGGGCCAACTGCTGGGTGATTTGCCTTCAGGCGACATTACGAAAGGAATGTTGCATTCCCTATGTCCATCTCCGATCAATGCTTGTACAATAGTGTTAAAAGGCCGTCATCTCCGGGAGGCTTTGGAGCAGTGTCTGCTGCCTGAGTACACGGACAAGCCGATTATCGGATTCGGGTTCCGCGGGAATATTCTTGGCACGTTATGCGTGGACGGATTAGAGATCACTTTTGACCCTGATGGTGGTCCATATGAACGGATCCGTTCGATCTCCCTGGACGGGGAACCGCTTGGCGGCGAAGAGGAAATCGTGATAGGGACCTTGGACATGTTTACGTTTAATGTAGGGTATCCCTCCCTCGCCCAAGGAACAGAGACGAGGTACCGTCTTCCCGAATTCATACGCGATTTGATTGAAACGGAACTGAAAAGACCAGGGGCGCTGGACGAATGTTTGCGAACCCGCTGGCAACATATTTAACGAGACTTGCCTTCTGCTATAACGGCGGCTGTTGGCAATTACATCTACGGAGCGGGAGAGGATAGGCTGTGCGTCTGGTACATATAAACCTATTGCAGCCTGGCATGAAGCTGGGAAAACGAATATTTAGTGAAGAAGGTTTGGTCTTGCTTAGTGAGGGGGTCGAATTAACCAGTCGCTTGATTGCACGCCTCAAAGAGTTGGGGATCGGCTATGTATATATCAAGGACGCGGCCACGGACGACATTATCGTTCCCGACATGCTGCACGAAGACACGAGGCGCAGGGCCCTGGTGGAGATCAGAAAGCAGTTCCAGAACATGTCGACGGTCAAAACAAAGAGCCGGATGCCGCATTTCGGCAAAGCGTTCAGCGGTTTGATGGATTCAATTCTGGACGATATCGGCGGCCAGAAGGAAGCGATGATCATGCTGATGGACATGAACACGAGCGATTTTGATCTATACAATCATTCTCTCAATGTATGTGTCTATACCCTGGTACTGGGTGTGGCTTCGGGGTATACAAGGCATCAGCTGACGGAGATCGGGCTTGGCGCCCTGCTGCACGATATCGGAAAAACCCAGGTTCCGGCAGAAATTCTGCATAAGCCTGCCAGATTGAGTGATGAGGAGTTCAAAATCGTTCAGCAGCACACTACATATGGACACCGCATTCTGAAAGATGAACCCGGAATCCCGCTTCTGGCCGCCCATTGCGCACTGCAGCATCATGAACGGATTGATGGCAGCGGTTATCCTTTCGGTTTGAAAGGAAACGAGATTCATGAGTATGCCAAATGGCTGGCACTCGCCGATTCGTATGATGCGATGACAAGCAACCGGGTGTACCAGCAGGCCTTGCTGCCCCATCAGGCGGTTGAAGTGTTATACACGGGTTCGGGAACGCTCTACGAACAATGGATGCTGGCAAAATTTCGCGATTGCGTGGCCATTTACCCGATCGGTATATCCGTTATGCTCAGTACGGGCGAAGTCGGGGTAGTGTCCGCGATTCATCCGCGCATCCCGCAGCGCCCGCGGATCAGGGTGTTGAAAGATGCCGATGGGCAGATGCTGGCTCAGCCGTATGAGATCGATCTTACTACAGCGCTGTCGGTAATGATTACCGGTGTAGAAGGAGCGGAAAAGATCCCGCCCCAAATGGACTGCAATGAATTTTCCTAATTGCTCACATATGCGATTCGGAGGCGCTCAGATGCAATATCCAGGGCAGGCATGCCTGGAATTGCCGGGCGTTTTTGTCATGTAATGGACAGAGGCCTTCATCCCGAAGCCCGCAAAATTGTGCTATGATTAAAGGTAATTCCCATAAGATACAGATGGGATATGATATGAATCGAACTTTTTAGGTTAAGAAAAGGAATAAGGTGAAGAACAATGACCATGCTAAACTCAGGAGCGCCAGAATCAATCTTGCCGTTATCGCCTGCAAATGATCCGTGGGACCCGATCGTCTCACTTCGTAAATATGGCCGTCATGTACTGACCAGCGTAGAAATGACCGTAACCCATCTTTGCAATATGCGCTGCGAACACTGCGCGGTAGGAGATATGCTGACGATGCGGGAAGCGCCGTCCATGCCCATCTCCCTTATGCTGAAACGGCTGGATGAAGTCGAACACCTGCAAACGATCAGCTTGACGGGCGGAGAGCCCAGCTTCAGCCAGAAGACGGTGGACGAGATGATCATTCCTTTGCTGAAGTATGCGAAGGAACGCGGCATCCGTTCCCAGATCAATTCCAATTTGACGCTGGACATCGGCCGATACGAGAAATTGCTTCCTTACTTGGATGTCATGCATATTTCATTCAATTATTTGAATGCAGACGATTTTCATCAGGTTGGTTTTGCCAACAGCAACAGACCGGTTAAACGCGAGGTTGCTGTGAAAATGTACGAGAAAATGATTGAAAACTCGCGCAAGCTGAGTGAGGCAGGCATGTTCATTTCCGCCGAATCGATGATTAATTTCCGCACGCATGAGAAACTGGAAGGCATTCATCAACTGATTCGCGAAATGGGCTGCGTCCGCCATGAAGTGCATCCGATGTACAATTCCAATTTCGCGTCTTCGTTGCCGGTCCTTTCTCTGGAACATATGAGAGCAGCCATTCACCGATTGCTGGATGTGCGTGACAAGGACATGTGGATGCTGTTTGGCACATTGCCGTTTTTTGCTTGCAGTGCATCGGAGGAGGACCGGAAGTTGATCAGCCGCCTGCGCAGCGAGCCCAATGTGACGGTCCGCAATGACCCTGACGGGAGGAATCGCGTCAATGTCAACATGTTTACAGGGAACGTATACGTCACCGACTTCGCAGACATTCCCGCCTTCGGCAATGTGCAGGACCGGAAGCTGGACGACATCTTCCATGAATGGTCTGCGGAACATCCGCTAAACCAAACCGTCAACTGTTTCTGCGATGAGGCTTCCTGCTGCGGACCGAATCTGCTTGTGGCAGACATGTATTATAAAGGGATCGATTTCAAATCCCGAAAAGCCATTCTGCGTTAGGAATCCAGGTTTAATTCCTGCAAATAGATCATAAAGGGGAGCTTCGACTTGGATATTCATACGGAATTTCATTTCGGACAGCTGCTGTTTAATCTGTTTTGCGTGTTCATGCTCGTTTTTTTGAACGGCGTGTTCGTGGCAGCTGAATTTTCGCTCGTCAAGGTGAGGCAGACCCGGCTGACACAACTTCTGACCGAGGGGCATCGGCTTGCAGGCTACGCGCTCAAAGTCAACAGCAAGCTGGACGCGTATTTGTCTGCAACGCAATTCGGCATCACGCTGACATCCCTCGGGCTTGGATGGCTCGGCGAGCCGGCCATTTCCGAGCTGCTCGTTCAGCCGTTGATGAGCAAGCTCGGCATCACGGATACCGCATTGATCTCGACGGTTTCCGTGATCGTCGGCTTTTGCATCATTACCTTTTTGCACATCGTTCTCGGAGAGCTTGCGCCCAAGTCGCTGGCGATTCAAAAAACGGACGGCATCGCGATGCTGTTGTCGGCGCCTTTGCTCATATTCTATAAGGTGTTTTTCCCGTTCATTTGGGTATTGAATGCGTCGGCCAACGCATTGCTGCGCTTGGTCGGCATAGAACCGGCGAGCGAAAGCGAGGTCCATTCCGAAGACGAGCTTCGAATTCTGATGAAACAGAGCGCCAAGAGCGGCGTGATCGACAAGGATGAGATCAAATTGATGGACAACATTTTTGATTTCTCGGACATGCTCGCCCGCGAGGTCATGCTGCCGCGAACGGACATGCACTGTCTTTACGCGAATTTGCCGCTTGAAGATAACCTGAAAATCATTAACGAAACGAAGCATTCCCGCTATCCGGTTGCCTTGGAAGACAAGGACCAAATCATCGGATTCATCCATATCACGGACCTGCTATTGGCCGAACCTGAACGGCAGCAGGATTTGGCTTCGCTCGTCAGACCGATCCTGAATGTGCCCGAATCGATGGAAATCAGCCATGTATTACGTTTGATGCAGAGTAAGCACTCCCAGATGACGCTTGTTGTTGACGAGTACGGAGGCACGGCTGGACTATTGACTGCGGAGGAGATTTTGGAGGAAATTGTCGGCGAACTGTATGACGAGTTCGAGGATGAACGTCCGGATGTGGAGCGCAAGGACGGTATCTTTTCCGTGGACGGCCGCTGCCTGATTGAAGAAGTGAACGAGTGGACAGGTTCGGCGATCGAAGATGATGAAGTGGACACGATCGGGGGCTGGCTGTTCAAAGAGCTTGAAGGGAGCCCGTCTAAAGGAAAGGCCAAGAAACTGGACGATTACGTATTTGAAGTGGAAGAGTCTACGCGTCTGCGCATTACGAGAGTGAGGATATATAAGGATCTGCAATCCGAAGGACAGCTTGCGGATCAAGGTTTGGCGGGGCAAAGGCCGTCGCCACCGGGAGATTCCTTGAATTGAAGGGTGCAACGTTACACGGGCTCTACTTGCTTGCGGCATACCTTATGAACATATTTGGACCTTTGGCTGTTGCGCATGGAGGCAACAAGCCAAAGGTCTTTTTTGCTTTTACGCATCCAGGCGACAGGACAAAATTCCGGTACCTCCAAATCTCAACCCTTAATAAAATTCGGATTAACTTGGTCCGTAACGACATAAGGTTATAGTGACGCAACGGATTCGGCATATAGCGTTGTGCCTAAGAATCGTTTTTATTAAGGGAGGCGAGTTTCTTTGATTGATCCTCAGATTCGCGCATACAGGCCGTTTATTGGACCGTTTGACCCATGCAAACCGATGGAGATTCGAACCTATCTTGTCCCGCCCCAGCTGTTTATTCCGTTTCAGCCCATGGGTTGGCCCCAGTTCAGCCCGTCTGAGGCATTGAGAGCAGGCACGTTGTGGCCTGCGCTGTACAGTCCGTACACGTCGAAAAAGTTTGTGGAAAGCGAGGTGAAGGGGGATGGATGCTGACAAACCGAAGGCTGGCGACCTGAAATATTATGAGTTGCTTGAAGAGCTTCAGGCCTTGGATTTTGTGCTGGTAGAGCTGACGCTCTATTTGGATACGCATCCCGGGGATTATCAAAGCATCGAGCAATTCAACAAGTTTGCGCAGGAGCGGATGCGGGTTGCCCATGAATTCCAGCAGTTGTACGGCCCGCTGCAGAACTTCGGCAATTCATTTTCCAAATACCCCTGGGAATGGTCCCAGTCTCCCTGGCCTTGGCAGGTATAATCGATGCCCGGATCGGCTGCTGCATCGTATGGGCTGTTTTGCGGACCATGAAAAAAGGCACTTCAACGATTTTCTTCCATCGGTTGAGGTGCCTTCGCATCGCCAAGTTGAGTTGCTGCTTCTAGCCATTTGCCATACGACATACACATGTTCTGAAGAAATGAAAACGTAGCGGCCCTGAAGCGGAACGGGAGCAAGGAACCACTTTGAACGGTAAAAGGAGGCGTATTGCATGTTTATCTATGAAAAAAAGCTGCAGTATCCCGTGCGGGTAAGCAAATGCGATCCCCATATGGCAAAGCTGCTCATGGAGCAATATGGCGGGGCGGATGGAGAGCTGGCTGCAGCGCTCCGATACATGAACCAGCGGTATACGATTCCGGATAAAGTCATTGGTCTGCTTAACGATATCGCGACAGAGGAATTCGCGCATCTGGAAATGATTGCCACGATGGTTTACAAGCTCACCAAGGATGTTACCGTCGAAGAGCTGGAGAAAGCCGGGCTGGACGCGCATTATGTCAATCACGACCGGGCGCTGTTCTACAGCAATGCCGCCGGCGTGCCGTTCACCGCAACCTATATCCAGGCAAAAGGTGATCCCATTGCCGACCTCTACGAGGATATTGCAGCAGAAGAGAAAGCGCGGGCTACATATCAATGGCTGATCGACATGACGGATGACGTGGATTTGCAGGACAGCCTCAAGTTTTTGCGGGAGCGGGAAATCGTGCATTCATTGAGGTTCCGCGAGGCCGTGGAAATGTTGAAGGATGACCGGGAAACGAAAAAAATATTTTAGCGTCTGCGGCCGAATGCCGTTTGCGATTCCCTTCATGGCAAAAATGACTCATATGCACAACATAAAGCCCTCCATGGATCATATAGGAGGGCTTTCTCGTGATATGCTGGCCGTGCGGCCGTGTCGGCCGAATGGGCCAACCCTTTTCAGTATTCCACCACCATGGCAACATTTTGCCACCCTGCGCCGACCGTCCAGAACAGAACCTTGTCGCCGCGCTGGATCTGGCCTGACGTAATGGCCCGATGAAAGGCGATAAATGGACTGCTGGTCGAGGTGTATCCGAACTCATCGCCGATATATACGGCAACATCATCGGAGATTCCGATGTTTTTGGAAACGGCGCGGATGTTGGCGATGGAAAGCTGCGAGAAGCAGGCAGCTTTGATCTCGTCTACGCCGATTTCATTGCGTGACAGCATGGTAAGAATGGATTCGGAAGCGGCATCCACGCAGATGGAGTCGTCGAACGGAATGAACTTGACATGAAGCGCACCTGCATCCACTCCTGTTTGGCCAAGCTTGGCCAAGCCTTCTGCCGGAAACAGGGAGTTGTTGTACACGCAAGTATCCGTCTGATAGATGGAATCGATAAAACCGACAGCATGCTCGTCACGTTCGACGATGACGGCTGCCGCGGCTTCCCCGAAGTTGGCGAAATAGACCGGATCATCCGGGCTTGCATGAGGAGCGACATAATCGGAGCCGATGATCAGTGCCCGCCGTATGCGCGGGTTGCCCAGCATCTGGCGGCTCACCTGTTCAAAGGCCGCGGTCATTCCGGCACAGTTGGCATTGCTGTCGATGCAGATGGTATGGGAAGCTCCGTTGATCAGGCGATGAATCATCAAGGAATTCGTAGGGAAAATGTACTCCGGCGTTTGACTTGCGTAAGCGATAAGATCGATATCGGCGCCGGACAGCCCGGTTTTCTCCAGCACGTTGCTGGCGGCTTCAAAAGCCATGCTGAGCGAGTTTTCATCCTCGTTGTCGATTTTGTAACGCTGATCGCGACCCAGTGCTTTTAACAATCCGCGAATATCCACACCCCTTGCATCAAAATGATCAATGTAAAACGCATTGCCCACCTTGTTTGCTGGATGATAGATATCGATGTCTACGATACGAATTCCGGCCATGTTAATCTCCTCCCGCGGATGGATGACACCAGATGGTTCCGCCTGATTTATTGAGTGTTTAAGAAGTAACGGTCGATATGATTTCTAGGTTGTCCAGACCAACGGTGCGTCCGAGACGGGATAGCTGCATTTTCAGAATGGCATTGTTTTCGAGCGTCAGAATAACCTTTTTGAAGCCGTCCTTTTTAAACATGGCCAAGCAGCCTTCCAGAAGGGGGACAATTTCCGGTGCAGTGACGTTCAGCTTTTTGCAATCGATGTGCAATTCGTATTCCGCCGGAGTGAGCTTTGCAACCGTGTCCTGATATGCCGAGATCGAGCGCAGCCCGTCCTCTTCGGAGAAAGAACCCTCCAATTCAATGTTTAACAGCTTTTTGGATACATCGGGTTTCAGAATAAAACTTCCCATAATCGTTCTCTCCTTCAAAATGAGTTAAGCTACCCTGCGGACAAAATGACTGGTCGTAACAATACGTTGAGTACCCATATCATAGGTCAGGATAATTTAACCATATTATAAAGGCGGCCATGTTAAAAGATCAATAATAAAGTCGAATCGTGTATATAAATGTAGAAAAGTGAATCATTGGATTTCCTCCAGCGTAGCCAACAAAACATTAAATGCGCTGATAATGCGCGGAGCTCCTACGCATGGCGCAAGATGCAGCAGTACGCCTTTAAGCTCGTCCACCGTCACGCCAACCTGAAGGGCCATCGCATAATGGACCCCCAGCTGTTCGTATTGTCCTTGCGTAATGAGCGAAGAGATGATGGCGACTTCCTTCCATTGCTCGCTGATTGTGGTCCGTTGAAAAATGTCGCCGTAAGCTGTACCCATAATAAATTCGGAAAGCTCGGGAAAATGCTCTTTAATGGGAGCAAGCGCTTTGGCTCCATAATTTCCGGACAGCTTGGCGAAGCGCTCCAACCCTTGATTCACCTGTTCGTTCATGCTTTGTCCTCCTAGTCCAAATTCAGCGTGCGGTGAGCCGTAGGCGGAATCTCATCGCGATCCGTCAGAAGCTCAATGACAGCGACCTGCTGCAGACGCTGGGCAGATTGCAAGGCGGTAGCGAACTCCGCTTGGGTCTCGGCCCGATATGCCGCCGCACCCAGCGATTCGGCAAACTTGGCTGCATCCATGGGGACTTCGTACAACGTGCCATCGATTCGCCCGGTCGTTTTTTGCATGCCTTTTAAAGCCATGTCCAGTTGTTTATTGTTCACGACGATGAAAATGACGGGAAGCTGGTTGCAGACCGCGGTATGAATTTCGGTACCCAGCATCATGAAGCAGCCATCCCCTGTAATGCAGACGATCGTTTCCTGGCGCGCGGCCGCTTTTGCGCCAATGGCCATGCCGATGGCGTTGCCCATGCAGGCAAAATAAGCATCAAAGACAAAGCTTCCCGGTTTCTTCACTTTATAACGTTGAACCGCATGGAAACCGTGACTTCCGTCGTCAACAAACAGCATATGATCATAGGGGAGAAGGTCGCTCATATTCTCCAATATGGAAGCAAGGGACAGCCCGGTCAGTTCCGGCAAAGGCAATGTGTAGTCAGGGGGAAGCGGTTGTTCTTTTGGTTTCGGAATCGGGTGTCCGGATATCGTGCCCAGCAAAAACTGCAGACTGTCTTTCAGATCACCGGTGATATGTAAGGTATGCGAGTCGAGGATTTTACCGATGAATGTCGGATCCGTATCGAATTGAATCAGATGAGCAGGGTGGTTTTCGCGCTTGAGATTGCATATCGTCATGTCGCTCAAGCGTGAACCAAGCACGATGAACAGATCGCTCCGGTTCAGCATTTCGTCAGCATGGGGAACGCCGCCAACGCCGCATGGGCCGTGGTAGAGCGGGTGGTCCCAGGCGATTGCGCCTTTTCCGCCAGGCGAGGTCACGACAGAGATGTTGAACGTTTCGGCGAAATGCACCAGTTCATCGTGTGCCCTTGCCCGGTTAACGCCTTTTCCGGCAATGATCAGCGGCCGCTCGGATTGCTGCAGCAGCGGAAGTACGCGATTCAGATTGGATACGCTGAGCAATGGTTCGTGTTCCGGCAGGACAATGCGGCAGTCGTTCAAGCGTTCGGTCTGTACATCGAATGGAAGACATAAGTGGACAGGCCCTTTATTAGGACCAAGTGCAATGGATAGGGCATGGTTCAGCAGCGTGCCGAAATGGTCGCCGCGTTCCACAAGCTTGCTGAAGAGCGTTGCAGGTCGGAACATCTCTGCCAGGTCGGCGAGATAGGACGAGGAATCTTGGCATTGGGGGATTCCTAATTCCTGTATAGATTGGTGGCCGGTAATGAACAGCACAGGCAGGTTATTTGCCTTGGCATGTGCAGCAGCTGTAAGCAGGTTGGTGCCGCCAGGTCCCGAAGTGGCAAAGGCAACGCCGAGTTTGCCTGTCTGAAGGGCGTAACCGGCAGCTGCGAAACCCGAGCTGGATTCGTGTCTGCCGGGGATCATTTCAAGTCCGTAATCCACCATTTTCAGAGCAGCCGGGCATATGGATTTTCCGATAATTCCAAAAAAGTGGGTAACGCCCAAATCATAAAGAGTTTTCGCCAAAATATCTGCTACGGTTGTCATGTGAAACACCTCGCTTCGCAAATAGGTTGATAGACCCAAAGGGTGTGTTCTGTGTTCAAATGATCGTCGTGATGAAGATATGAAAGGAAAAATCCTTTGTTAATAGGAAGAGTAGCTTTTTTTGTGGTTTTTTGTCAACTTGTTTTGTGGGTAAATTTTCCTGAATCTAAAGTTGTAAACGGTTTATTCCTTATGGCTGCTGGAAAAAATAAATAGTCGCATAAGCCTGTCTTTCTATTTTGAGAAATTATAATTAATAGTTTTTATGTAAAATAAAATCGAAAAATATCATAATATGGTTGTTTGGCGGAGCATGCTTCGCATGTTCGCATTTCTGTGTTCATTTATGCAATAAAGCCATGTTTCCTACATTTCTGGTATACTGGAGTCTGATTGGAGTGAAGTGGGATGACAACAATTAGAATGGCGATGATCGGCTTGGGCAAAATGGGAAATCACATGCTTGAGCAGGCTGGTCGAAATGACCTTGGCGCTTCGATCGAAATCGTGGCTGCATGCGATACGGACGAGGCGGGGCTGCGTGCTTTTGCGGATTCCTACCCGGGAGCGAGTATATATACGAATTATAAGGCACTATTGGACGAATGCCAGATCGATCTGTTGTACGTTGCGGTTCCGCCCAAGGTTCATTACCAGGTCGTTATGGAAGCGCTGCAGCGCAAAATCCCGGTATTCTGCGAGAAGCCTCTGGCGAACAGCGCGCAGGAGGCGGCTGAAATGTTAGCCGCAGCGGAAAGCGCTGGGGTGATGCACGCCGTGCATTTCTCCATGCCCCACGAGCCGGCCGTCCTGAAACTGCAGCAGCTGTTGGACCAGAGAACGATTGGGTCAATCCGCAAAATCGAACTGATTCTGCAATTTCCGCAATGGCCGCGGAGCTGGCAGCAGAATGAGTGGATTACGGGGCGCGAGCAGGGCGGCTTTATTCTGGAAGTCGGCATTCATTGGATCCACGTCATCCAGAATGTGTTTGGCAGCATCACCGTCCTTCGAAGCGAAGTGGATTATCCCGAAGATGCCCTTGGATGTGAGCGAGAGGTGCATGCGGATATGCGACTGGATGACGGGACACGGGTTGAGCTGAAAGGCATCTCCCATTTTTCGGGCGAGGAACGTGTCTCCATGATCGTATATGGAGCGGAAGGGACGCTGGCTTTGGAAAACTGGGAGGAGTTGATGGGCGGGGCCATTGGCGAACCGCTTATGCCCATCGAGACCCCGGAATCCATGAGCGAGCTGCCTGTGCTGAAACATGTGATTGCGCGCCTTCAAGGCAAGCCCGGCAGAATCTATGATTTCAACGACGGTTACCGGGCCCAGCTTGTGCTGGAAGCGCTGCGTAGTCCGAAGCTTTCCTGATTCCCGGCCAATGTTGCAGGGTACGGCGATTCGTCGATGGTTTGCAAAACAGCTCAAGTTTACATTGGTGAACCTTTAAGTATATCATGGGGAAAAACGGAAAAATCCTATCAACATTTCAAGCCGAAAGGAATTCTGATATGACGAAAGAAACGACATTGCGCAAACCGGAAGCGATGATTTTTGACATGGATGGAACGCTGTTTCAGACGGAAACATTGTTGATGCCCGCGTATCACCGTCTGTTCGATACGCTTAGAGCCGAAGGACATTTTGAAGGAGAAACGCCGCCGGAGGAGCGAATGCTCGGCAGTCTAGGCATGCTGCTGGAGGATATCTGGAAGGTCGTCATGCCGGACGCTTCCGAGGCAGCCCATCGCCGCGCGGACGAACTGCTGCTTCAGTTGGAGATTGAAGGGCTCGATGGGGGCGATTCTCGACTATATCCGCAGGTCAAAGAGACGCTGGAAGCGCTGAAGGAACAGGGCGTGCGCCTGTTCGTGGCGAGCAACGGGCTGGAGGATTACGTGAAAGGCGTAGCTTTTGCCCACGAAATCATGCCGCTGTTTGAAGGTGTGTATAGCGCAGGCCAATACAAGACGCCATCCAAGGTCGATCTTGTGCAGATCTTGCTCAAGAAGCACCACATTCAGGATGCCTGGATGGTCGGAGACCGTTCCTCGGACGTCGAGGCGGGCAAGATGAACGGACAGACCGTCATCGGCTGCGCCTATGCCGGGTTCGGCCGCGATGAGGAGCTGGCCGGATCGGATGTGTTGATCTCCGACTTTACGGAATTGCTGGGCTTGTATCGGAATGCTGCAGAATAACTACGTCATGCACGATTGCTGTATGTTCAGCTTGACCATTGAATCGCGATCATCGCTGTATTGCGATTCGCTTCATTGGACGGCAGACGCGCTTATGGATCGTTGAGGCTGCTTTACTCCAAAAAGGATCGGGAACTCTGGAATGCCAGAGTTCCCGATCCTTTTTCGGTGACGGGGTTATCTCGTTCTTCTCTTCTTTCTAGACGGGGTGCCTCTGCGTATGGCCGGTGTGGCTGGTTTGACTGGTGTGACTGGTTTGACTGGTGTGACTGGTTTGGTCGGTGCGGCTGTTTTTGGGCGCGATGAGGTCGAAGAAACGGGACGATGCCGGTAAAGCCACAAGGCATATTCCAACGGCTGGGTGATGGCTTTTTCATATATTTCGCTTTCCCCGATTCTGGAAAAAACTTCGCGTGCCGGCTTCGGGTTGACCTCGAGCAAGTAGATTTGCCCGCTTTTGTCTATGGCCAGATCGAGCGCCAATTCGCAGAGGGCGCCATAGGTTTCCTCGAGAAAGGAAGCGATAGCAATGCCGAATTTTTCGGCGGTGCTCGCAATTTCGGCCTGCTTTTCCTCTTCCGGAATCCATTGTTTCATGAGCCGCTTCATTTCAATGGCTTGGCCGCCGCCGTGAAGATTGGAGGTGACGCTCTTTTCCGCCCCGATCCTTCCGGCACAACCGGTGAATTCCCATTCCCCCTCGCCGTTTTTCTGAACAAGCATGCGATAGTCGTGCACGCGCTGGTTGGGGAGCTGAAGCTGGATCCCTTGCTGCACGAGATATTTGTCCTTCATGTCCCAGTGCTGCAAAAGGGCTCCGAGGCGAGACATATGCACATTGCGCGGCGTGATGATTTGTCGTTTCTGGTTCCGTCCGCGTACCAGAACCGTGTTGGGCTCCTTGTTGCTGTGTTCGATGCGCAGAATGCCGCGACCGCCCGTGCCGTTGATCGGTTTGAGATAGATTAGCGGGTAGGTTTTCAACATTCGGTTCACGTCCGACATATCCTGAAACAGGCAGGTATCGGGAAGGTGTTCCCGAAAAGCGGCTTTGGTTGCAAGGAGCTGGTGAATGGTCCATTTGTTGCGCAAGGGGCGGTTCAAATACAAAAGATGTCCGTATTTTTTGCGGAAATCCTGCAATTGTACAAACCGGTGGTTTCTCTGGATCCGGCAGCGGTCAAAGATCAGGTCCGGGAATGAACGCCACTCCCTGGACCAGCCTTTTCCCGGATTATAAACCATCGCATTGATATGCTTGCCGCCGGAATGAACGTCTGCCGGCGTGAATACGTACACATCCAGTCCCCGCTTTCGACCTTCCAGTATCATCTTGCGGTAAATGCCTCGCTCCTCCAAGCCGCGATGATCGTTCAAATATAGCGTCATGATGCCGAGAACAGGTGAGGACACAAACAATCACCTTCTTTAGCGGTTATTCCTTTCCAAGTTCATTTGGGTTGGCGGGCCAGGTAAGTGCTGTATTGAAATATGCGTTCCAGCGATCGGCGGCGAATCTGGGGCTCATCGAATTTCATCGGCTTGGCGTTTGCCTCGAAAAACCAAAGCTCGCCAATAACGTCTATGCCGAGATCCATCGACATTTCGCCCAGCGTGCTTCCCGATCCACGCTCGATCTGCTTGGCGATCATGATCGACGTGGATTTGACTCGTTTCATCAGTGTTGCAGTCATTTCTTCTCCAAAGAGATCGGCCAGCAGCTTTTCTGGATCCTCCACGCTGCCTCCGCGGGGAACATGGGTCGTAATGCTGCGGGAACCCGCCAGCCTGGCACCGATTCCGGTTACGCTCCAGTGGCCTTTCCCGTTTTTTTGCACGAGCACGCGCAAGTCGAAAGGACGTTTGCCGGAGGAAGCCAATTCAATGCCTTGCTGCAGGATATAGGGCGTTCGGCCGGACTCCTGGCGCACGCGTGCCCACAGTTTTTGGAGCGTGATGGCCTTATACGTGGTGCTTCGTCTTTTGCTTTGGATTTTGAGTTTGTAGGGAAATTGATCCTTCTCCTGAAACTTGAGCATCATGATCCCTTTGCCCGCTTTCCCGCTTTCCGGCTTCAAATAAAGGTAAGGGTACTGCTGCAGCACTCTGCCCAGACCGGATGCGCTGCGCATCCGGCGGGTGTATGGAACGAGCTGTCGGGTCGTCTTCGATTTTTTCAGCCATTCGAAGAGATTCCATTTATTGAAGTAAAACGGGTTATACAGGCTGACGCCGGATTGAAGGCACTCTGCGATTTTGCGCTGGACAAACGGCTTGCTTTCATCCTCGCGGCTCGGGATGCGATTATACAACACATGAGGCAAAGGAAAGAGCTGTGAAATCCATCGTTTGCTTCCTTTGCCGAGCGTGTAGCCTTTGACGGTGGGACCGCTCATATCCAAGTCGCGGACGGTCACGACGTATGCCAAACAACCCATATTTTCACCGGTGTTTATGATATCCTCGAAATTTTGATGGTTTCCCCTGAACATTCGCTGAGGATCATGCATGGTCAGTATGGCAATGACAGGTTTGAAATCATCGTGCAGGCTCATCAAATGTCGTCCCTCTTCCGGAACTTGCTTAAATACAGGCAGTGTTCCAAAATGTGCTCCACCGACGATTTGCCCTCCATTCGGAGGGAAGGGTGTCGGAATATGGAGCGTCCGGGTTTGGCGTTCGCTTCGAACATCCATACGTGCTCCTCCTGATCAATGCCCAGATCAAAGCCAAGTTCACCAATGAGATGCTGGTGTTGATTTTCGATCGCCTGGGCCAATGTGATGGCGACGGATTTGGCTTGCTGAAGAACCTCGCTTGCGCGGTCGCCGAAATTCTGGCTGAGCGCCTTTTCCGGGGTCATCAGGGAACCGCCGTTCTTGATATGTGTGGTGACGCTGCCGCGGCCAGCCTTTTTGGCACCGATCCCCACAACGACCCATTGGTTGTTCCCGTTCTTGTGCATATGAAAGCGAAAATCGATCGGGCAATGGTCAATCTCGATCAGCCGGATGCCTTGCTGAACGACATAACCGCGCAAGTGTCTGCCATGTTTCCCCTGAAGCATGCGCATGAGGCCGTTGAAGGAACCGAAGCGCATCAGGACATTTCCCTTTTTTGTACGGTAACGTGCAAAATAGCCGCGTTTGGGCGAATAGGTCAGGCGATAGATCCCGTTGCCGAGGCTGCCTGCCGTAGGTTTGTAATATACGAATTGATGGCGTTCCAGCATGTCTTTCATCTGTTCCACCGTCGGATTCGTGATGGATTCCGGGATATGAAGGCTAGCGGCCGGTTCGTTTTCGAGCAATTTGTAGATATCCGATTTATTGAAGAAGCTCCAGTTAAAGAACGGGATTTTGCGCCGGATGAATCGTTCCCGCAGCTGGTTGATTGCAGGGGAAAAGTCCGAACGGCGGCTGGGCAGACGGTTATACACCACGTCCGGCAAAGGCACGGTTTTGCGGGTGAATCCGCCGCTGCTGCTCAGGAAGAAACCGTTCACTGTTTCGTTTTGCCAGTTGATGTCCCGGGGCGTAAAGGCGAAAATATAGGATTTCCGGCTCCCTTCGCGGAGCAGTTGCTTGATGAATGCGGTACGTGAACCGAACGGATTGGAACTGCTGGCCATACCGTCGGTAAGGATCCCGATCAGCGGACCAAGTTGAACTTCGTCATTTTGCAAATTGCGGAGGTAGACGCTGCTCCTCTTCGGAACGTTCATCAGGTTGCGAATGCCTGAGGCAAGATATAGATGTTTGCCTGCTTTTCGGATTGGCTTGATGGTTGCCGGCACCCGGTCCCTCCCAAATCGCAGATGAATCTTTTTTTTGCCGGACAGATTCAGGCTTTTCATTAACGAACTGGATACATAAATCACTTTATCCGGTTGCTGCGTGAAATGCAGGTTGCAAGTGGTCAAACTCATGATTTATCCTCCTATCCTGAAAATATCCTTCAAGGCAAGCCGGCGACACGCCTTAGCTGCCGTGATTCCGGATGGGTTTCAGGCCAGCTATGCTGGATGTATTCGGCATTTTCGTTGGACGGTAAACGTCAGCGAGAACATGTTGCTGCAGCAGATAACGGGCATAGGCAAGCGGCCGGGTATGGACCCTTCGAAATAACTGCGGGTCATCTGCTTTTGCAAACGAGGAGCGGCCCGGTTTGGAGTTGGCTTCAAGCAGCCACAGGCGCCCATCGGAGTCCGCTCCGAAATCGAGGCCCAACTCGGCGAGTCTGCCGAAGTGCCTTTCCAACAGCGGGGGGATCCGGCCCGCGGCCTGCTTTATTTGTTCAAGCAATGCATTTGCTTCGGAAGCTCCGAACCGGTCTTGGAGATAAGGAAGCGCAGGGTAGGCCTTCCCGCCGCCATGAAGGTTGGACGTCAGTGTTTTCTCCGGGCCCTCCCGTACCATACATCCCGTGAGCAACCAGCGTCCGCGGCCGTCTTTCTGCATCAGCGCCCGAATATCGAACGGACGTCCATGATGGCTAAGGTCAAGGTAAGGCTGTATCAGAAGCCTGCGTCGGGAGCTGCAGGCATGAAGCCGGGAGGATACGTGTTCGGGCGTTTGAAATAGCCAATGAAACGGCTCGTTGGAATGGTTGCGGCCGTCGATGACCCAAGTGGACGGCTCGGTGCCGCGAGCCAGGCGAAAGGTGTTTTTCCCGTGTGTTCCGGACACGGGCTTGAAGAACAGGCCCTGCGGCCATCGTTCCAGCCAAGTCTCCCACCGAACGTGCGGTTGAAACAGCGCCGTCTGGGGAAGAAGCTCTTTCGTTTCCGAATCACGGCTTAGAATCTGATGCACCTTCCATTTGCCGGGCAGTGAAGCGGACCAGTACGTCGTTCTTGCTCCAGGGCCAGGAGCGCTCAGCTGCTGTCTCCACGTCTGGGGCAATGGCTGCAGACTGCGATCCATCACCAGCTTGGTTGCAGGCAGAGGCACGGCTCTCCACTGATCATCAACGAAAACGAATCCTTGCTTCGGCAATGCTGCTTGGTTGTCATCAGGCAACGGAAGCACAACGATGCGAATTCCGTAAGGCCCGCTCTCCAGACTAAGCCGGCGGCAGAAGGGTTCATCCGAAAAGGAAGGTGAGCCAGCTGCTTCACGGACCAGAATCGTCAGGATGTCGGGCGGGAAAGTTCGGTTTGGCAACGGTTCAACACCTCCAGCGGAATTCGCCTCTAGAAACCGGCGAGATACGTCGAATATTCAAGCATCGCCTTCACGGAAGGCCGGATCTTGCTATCTTTCAACGGAGTATTATCATTTTTGGACGGCTTGGAGTTGACTTCCAGCAGCCAGACGCGTCCGTTCGTATCGAAGGCCAGATCGACGCCGAGCTCTCCGAAATGGGCGGGAATGGAGCTTTCGATGCCTTTGGCGATATCCAATGCCGCTTGTTTCAGGTTGGCGTAAGCTGAGGATTTGACGGAAGAAGACAATGAGGTCCGGGACACGGCTTCTTTGACCGTGCTCAGCGACCCGCCCCTGGCGAGATTGGAAACATAATGGCTGCCACCCGCAATCCGTGCCACGATGGACGTTACATTCCATTTGCCGGTACGGTTTTTCTGAACAAGTGCACGAAAATCGACGGGTCTGCCGTTATTGTCGATCAGATTCAGGCCTTGTTGGATTTGATATCGCGTGGATTTGTTTTTGCCGGATACGCTGGCATACAATTTATCCAGCGACGAGTACGTTTGCTTCCGTGTACCGCCAACGCCGGTCGTAAGGGTCAGGAAGCTTCCATCATTTTGCCGGGTGACCCGAATGATGCCTTTGCCCAGCGACCCGCGTACAGGCTTCAGGAACACGACCGGGTATCGGCCGCACATGGTTTTCAGCGTGGCCGCGCTTTTGAGCAAATGCGACTCGGGAAGGACGCGTTTGAGCGATGAAACGGACTTCAAGGCATCGAACACTTCGTTTTTGTCCAGAAACTTTTCGTTGAAGGTTTGGGTGCCGTAGAGTGATTTTACTTCTTTGATGAAATGCTGTACGCTAGGTTTGTTCTCGAGTTTCCGGGACGTGAGACGGTTGTTGACGACATCTGCAATGGGCAGCTCCTTTTTTTTCCAGCCGTCATCGTATACCCAGCCCTGCATGCGGCCTTGAATATCTCCGATATCCTCTGTGGTGAAGAAGGATACATAGGCGCCTTTCTTGCGGCATGCATTCACCAATTCCCGGCAAAACATGGTGATGGAGCCGAAAGGCCGATCGGGCTGATCGGGGTAATCCCGGCTTACCAATACACAGATGAATGGACCGAGGCGAAGCGTGCGGCTGCCTGGACGATAGGACATTTTCAAGACTGAACCGTGAATCAGGCCGGTTCTGCTGGCTACAGTTTGATTGATCCGCAGGCCGTCATACTTTGGCACGGGAATTACGGTGACTTCACTGCGGAAAGAACCGAATTGCAGCTTTAGCGGTCGACCAGAAGGGATTTTAAGTGTCTTGAGCACCCCTTCGCCCAGCATGATGACGTCGTCCTGCAGGATGCCCGAGCCGATGACCTGTATCGTTACTTTTTTAGTGGACATCTCGGATCTCCTTCCGGGCGGCAACTTGATGTCTGATGTTAAAGTTGAAGCGGCATCTGAACATGGATGTGCTTCATCATATGAGGACATAAATCCCTTGGTGATTGACCCATTTGGATTAAATGCAATCTATGTATCGAGCGACGCGGCGGTTAGGCATGGACAGGTGCAGCTGATGGATGTGTATCCGCGTGTTGCAGGTGAATGGACGTTTTGATGGAAATGAAAATGAACGAAGTAGGCCGTAACGGCGAATCAAGGAGGAAATGAACATGAACATTTACGACAAGGCCAACGAGTTGGCAAAAGCATTGAAAGAAAGCAGCGAAGTGACGGAGATCACTTCAGCGATGAAGCTGATCGAAGCGGATCCGGAAGCCAAAAGCATGCTGGACAATTTCCGTACGCAGCAGATGGAGCTGCAGCAGCGCATGATGAGCGGTGACATGCCTGCTCCCGAAGAAATGGAGAAAATGGAGAAATTGTTCGAGGTACTCAGCCTCAACTTGAACATTCGCCGCTTGTTCGATGCAGAGCGTCGTCTGAGCGTAATCATCGAGGATGTTAACAAAATTATTTCTGACAGCCTGAGCCATCTGTACGGAGGCCCGCAAGCGTAATCGGGGACGTTTCGTGTACAAACCTTTCATAATGCATGGCCTGCGTTCATAGACTAGAGATATAGAGTCTACCAAGGACGCGAAGGAGCTGTGTAACCGTGAAAAGGTTTAAAAAAGTAAAACATGTTGTCTACCTGCTGATTGCCTTGTCTATGCTTGTCATTGCACTGCCGCGAATTTCCTTTGCAGGCGGAATGGACTGGGTGAACGTTTTCGGCATCGTTTGGGTGCTGTTCTCCCTGCTCGTCATCGCCGCGCATCTTCATTTCATCCTTGGTGTGGATGAGGAGAAGAAGCGGGCGCTGGAAGCCGTACGGCGCGCCAAAATGCGTCAGTGGGAAATTAAACTGCTGGACAAGCAGGAGCAGGGAAAATCGGTATAATCTGCGTATTGCTTGCCTGAAAAAGGCCGGGCTCCCATTCCGTGTGGTAGGGAGCCCGGCCTTTTTCCATATTGCCAAAGATAATCCGGGCACGATGCTTAGGGACAACATGTCGGACATGGGGTTATTTTCCTAAAGCCGTGTTATAATAGATACAGAATAATACAGATTCATCTTCGGGGGTGGTACAGATGGACGGCCAGGAAGAAAACATAACGAAGCACGAGCAGTTATTGCAGCACATCGAACAACTCAAGGTAGGCAGCAAAATATCGGTTCGCGGCCTTGCGCGCGATCTTGGCGTCAGCGAGGGAACGGCCTATCGGGCCGTGAAGGAAGCGGAAAATTTCGGGCTGGTGGTCACCAAAGAACGGATCGGGACGGTACGGATCGAAAAAAGACCGCGCGGCATGTCGGAGCAGCTAACCTTTGCCGACGTCGTCACCATCGTGGAAGGCCACGTTCTCGGCGGGAGCGACGGGCTGGCCAAACCGCTTCACAAGTATGTCATTGGGGCAATGAAGGAACAGGCCATGGCCCGATACATCGATGCAGGAAGCCTGCTGATTGTCGGCAACCGGGACAATGCACATTCCCTGGCGTTGGAGCAGGGGGCAGGGGTGCTCATTACGGGAGGATTCGGGACGAGCCGTGAGGTCAGGCTGCTGGCGGATGAACTGGGGTTGCCGATCATTTCGTCGCGACATGATACGTTTACCGTGGCTTCGATGATCAACCGGGCGATTTTTGACAGGCTTATCAAGAAAAAAATCATGCTGGTTGAAGATATTATCGGACAGAAGCCAAGGCTTCAAGTCCTTAAAGTGAGCAGCCTGGCTGCGGATTTCCATGCGCTTGTGGCAGAGACGGGAGAACATCGCTTCCCTGTCGTGGATGAGTGGAACCGGGTAATCGGCATCGTCAGCCTCAAGGATGTCAGCGAGCTTCAGGCCGGTCAAAGCATCGAAAAGTGCGTCGTCCGCCGCCCGGTTACTGCCTCGCTGCAGACATCTCTCGCTTCCGCCGCCCAGATCATGACGTGGGAAGGCATCGACTTTTTGCCGATCGTCGATCGGAATCGCAAGCTGATTGCGTCCGTGACGCGCAAAGAAGTGCTGCAGGCGATGCGGGATGCCCAGAAGCAGCCGCAGCTTGGAGAGACGTTTGACCATTTGATCTGGAACGGCTTCGCCGAGGAACGCGGGGAACAGAACGAACTGATCTTCCATGGATTCATCATTCCGCAAATGGCGACGGATCTGGGTACCATCTCGGAAGGCGTACTGCTTAACATCATGACCCAAGCCGGAAGACGTGCTGCCTGGGACGTGACGGGCAATGACCATGTCGTCGACAATATCACGACCTACTTTGTAAGGCCCGTGCAGATTGAAGACCAGATCATCGTCCGCCCGGTCATCCTGGAAACGAGCCGGCGAACCTGTAAAATGGATATCGTCATTTCCAGCGAGGGCAACACGGTGTGCAAGGCGGTCATGACGCTGCATTCGATCGATCATGCGTAAGTTATTGCGAGAATAAGGGGAGATCACTGGCGAATGCGTATAAAACGCTGAATGCATTTGTTTCGCCTGATCTCCTTACCCGCATTGGAACGCAACCTGCATCCTCTAACGCGCCAGTCCTTTTTTACCGGGGTCCGGTGCCGGCGCCTTGCGCTTGGTCTATTCGTCTCGCATAATGGCTTCGGTTGCGGAGGCCGGCGAACAGATTGAAAGCACCGATAACCAGAAATAGCGCTTCCACAATAACGGACAGGGTGGAGCCCGTAAACACAAACATCAGAATAAGGGCGAGCAGAATTAACATAATGCCCATCCAAATGTTGGTCCACGAACGGTACAATCCCGTTTGGGCGGCGCCGGAAGAACGATGTGAACGAATGCTGTTCAGGGCGGAACAGATCATGGCAAGGGCAAATGCTGCAATGAGGACCATCTTTAAAACTTCAATCAGCATGCAGTGCATCTCCTTTTCTGGAAAACATTCACTGCTCTCAGTGTACCATGCCCTTTTGGACAAGGATATCTTTTTGTTTCCATCCGATCGGCCGACTGGCTAGGTAGGAACATGCAGCCGAATCTGCACCCATACATGCAGCACGCCTTCCATGACCAGCATCGTTTTGACCTGCACGCTGTACTGCTTTTCGCGAACGGTGTACGTTTTTTGATTCAGCATGATTCTGGTCATTTTGCTGTACTCGTCAATGTTAAAGACGTCCCGCCCGCGCAGCACTTCAAGTTCGTCGCCCAGCTTTTGCAGCATGATTTTGAGCGCTGCCTGATCCGGCCCGTTGTCGGATTCCTCCGACAGCACTTTGATCTCTTTAATCACGGTTTGCCGTTTGCTGTATTTTTTCAGCGTGATGATATCCTTTTCGTTTTGATGCAGTCGAAGCTGCAATTCCTGATTCGTGAGCCAGAGCTTGTTGTAGCTTAGATGGAAAATCCCGTTATATACGATGCTGCCGGCGATCGCTCCGAGTACAAAAACAGCGGTCATGCGCATCAGCGGCCGATAGCGGGAAAAGGGAGGGATTCTCATACACGTCGCCCCTTCCTCATCCTCATGTCAACTCCGCCCCCCGCAGATCCACTTGACCAATTCCGTTCCCATATGAGCGCCCATGAATGCCGAGATCAGATACAAAATCTGTTTGACCGCCGGAGACATGTTGCCATCGAGGAAATTGCTCTCGATCACCCGCATGGGATCAATGGTACCTCCCACGGCAGCCGCCAGCGCCCATATTTTGATTTTGCTGGAAATGTCAAGCATCGTCTGCGTCGGAGGCTGCATGGACAGAACGGCTCCGATGCCTCCCAACATGGCTCCACCCAGCACGATGCCGAACGCGATGAAAAAATCGAGAATGGCTTTGGACAAAAATGTGCTCACCTGTAAAACACCCCTTTCAGACCCAGCGGCGCACCTCCTGTCTTCGGTCAGAGGCAGGGGGAGCAGCTTGTACTTCTATATGTATGGGCATGCCCCCGAACGTTATGATAAACTTTAAAGATTCGTTCGGGATTCCTTCATTTTCATAGTCGTCGGGACGGACGGAAACGCTTTTCCGCTTTGACTCTGCTGCGCCGATGAATTATGATGGAAACAAGTGTTTGTATGTCCTGATATCATGAATATAGCGATGATGAATAGACGGGAATTTGGGGAGGACAGAAGCTCGATGGAGCGGGAAATCGCCGTCCCGAGAGCGGAAAGCCGAGCAAATAAATATAACGATAGAGACGAAGGAATGTGGAATAGCAATCCGCGGCGAAAGGAAGACAAGCCATGAGTTCTTTTGTGCATTTGCACGTTCACAGCGAATACAGTTTGCTGGACGGCGCTGCGCGTATTCCGGATCTCGTGAACAAGGCCGCAGATCTTGGAATGACCGCATTGGCGCTAACCGATCACGGCGTCATGTATGGCGCCATACCTTTCTATAAAGCTTGCGTTCAGCGCGGCATCAAGCCGATTATCGGATGCGAAGCTTATATGACGGCAGGTTCCCGGAAGGAAAGGGGAAGCCGGAAAGACCAGCCGATCCATCACCTGATTTTGCTGGCCAAAAACATGACCGGTTACCGCAATCTGATGAAATTGTGCTCCATCGGTCATCTGGAAGGATTTCATTATAAACCCCGCATCGATATGGAGAGTTTGGCCGAGTACCATGAGGGGATCATATGCATGAGCGCGTGCCTGGGCGGGGAAGTGCCGCAGCATTTGCTTCACGGGCGCGAGGAAGAAGCGCGGCGCGCGGCGCTGCGTTACAAAGCGATCTTTGGCTCCGACTTCTATCTGGAACTGCAGGATCATGGCCTGCCCGAGCAGAAACGGGTAAACCCTCAGTTGATCCGACTGGCGGAAGAACTCGGCATCCCGCTTGCCGCGACCAATGACGTTCATTACTTGAACGAGGAAGATGCCGAGCTTCAGGACGTGCTGATTTGCATCGGCACGGGCAAAACGGTGGACGACGACACCCGCTTGCGCATCGGCACCAACCAATTGTACCTCAAAAGCGGACAGGAGATGGCCCGCCTGTTCCCGCATGTGCCGCAGGCTTTGGAAAACACGGTCCGCATCGCGGAAGCGTGCGAATTGGAACTGGAATTCGGCAAATCGATTTTGCCGGAGTACCGTCCGCTTCCCGATGGCATGACACCTTCGGAATATTTGCGTCAGCTGTGCGTGGAAGGCATGCACTCCAGATACGCGGAAACGCCGCGCTGGACCGATCCGGAGCTGAAATCCGAACTGGAGCAGCGGCTTGACTACGAGCTACAGGTCATCGACAGCATGGGATTCTCGGATTATTTTCTGATCGTATGGGACTTCATTGCGTACGCCCATCGCGAGGGGATCGTGACGGGCCCGGGCCGGGGTTCCTCGGCAGGCAGCCTTGTTGCCTATACGCTGCGCATTACGGACGTTGATCCGATGAAATACAACTTGCTCTTTGAACGTTTCCTGAATCCCGAGCGCATTTCCATGCCCGATATCGATATCGATTTCAGCGACGAACGCCGGGACGAAGTGATCGAATACGTGGCCCAAAAGTACGGCAAGGGACACGTCGCCCAGATCATTACCTTCGGGACGATGGCGGCCCGTGCGGCTGTGCGGGACGTCGGCCGCGCCCTGAACGTGCCGTACGGCGAGGTCGACAAAGCGGCGAAGCTCATCCCTGCCCAACTCGGCATCAGCATCGAGCGGGCGATGGAGGCGTCTCCGGAGCTGAAGGGTTTGTACGAAACCAAACCAAGGACGCGCGAATTGCTGGACATGGCCGTGAGAGTGGAGGGCAAGCCAAGACACGCATCGACGCATGCGGCGGGGGTCGTCATTTCCCGCGATCCGCTGACGGATGCCGTGCCGCTCCAGGAAGGCAGCGAAGGGACGGCGCTAACCCAGTATTCCATGGAAAACCTGGAAGCGATCGGATTGCTCAAAATGGACTTTCTCGGTCTGCGCACCCTGTCGATCATCGAACGGTGTTTGCGGTGGATCGGCGAGACGGGTGAGGTTCCCGATTTCCGCCATATCCCGGATAACGACGCGGCGACCTACGAAATGCTCGGCCGGGGCGATACGATGGGCATATTTCAGCTGGAGTCCGCGGGCATCCGCCGGGTGCTGAAAGAACTAAGGCCCAGCGTGTTCGAGGATATCATTTCGGTGCTCGCCTTGTATCGTCCGGGTCCGATGGAGTTCATTCCGAAATATATTCAGGGCAAGCATGGAGAGATTGAGGTGGAGTATCCGCACAAGGACCTGGAGCCGATCCTGAAGGATACGTACGGCATCATTGTGTACCAGGAACAGATTATGCAGATTGCGTCCCGCATGGCGGGTTTCTCGCTTGGAGAAGCGGATTTGCTGCGCAGGGCAGTATCCAAGAAAAAGAGGGAAGTACTGGATGAAGAGCGCGGCCACTTCGTGCAGGGAAGCTTGAAGCAAGGGTACGGCGAAACGGAAGCCGATCATGTCTACGACATGATCGTACGCTTCGCGAACTACGGCTTTCCGCGCGCGCATGCGGCGGCGTATGGCGTGCTGGCGTTTCAGACCGCCTACCTCAAGGCGCATTATCCGGTACATTTCATGGCATCCATGCTGACGGCCGTCATGGGCAGCCACCGCAAAGTCGCGGAATATGTCGTGGAATGCCGGCGAATGGGCATCGAGGTGCTTCCGCCTGACGTCAACCAGAGCGGCATTCTTTTTACGCCGGTGTTCGACTTCACAGAAGGCGGGGATAACCGAATTGCCAGTGAAGGCATGCAGGCGCACAGCAAACGGGGCTCCATTCGTTTCGGTCTTGCTGCGGTCAAAAACGTAGGCACGCAGGCGATGGAAAGCATCATGCAGGTGCGGAAGGAGCGTCCGTTCGACAGCCTGCTCGATTTTTGTCGCCGCGTGGACTTGCGGGTATGCAACAAACGGGTGATCGAGTCGCTGGTTCAAGCAGGGGCTTTCGACACGCTGCCTGGTCATCGGGCCCAGCTGCTGGCCATGCTGGACGAAACGGTAGAGGCGGCGTTGAAATGGCGGAAGGAACGTGAGGATTTGCAGATCCAACTGTTCGATTTTGTGGAAACGCCCAACTGGGAAATCGATTATCCGGAAATTCCGCCATATTCCGCTACCCAGCAATTGGAGCTCGAACGGGAGCTGCTCGGACTGTACCTGTCCGGCCATCCGCTGGACGATTACGAGGCGCTGCTGGAATCCAGCGGGGCCGACCGGATCATGGAACTGACGGAAGCGGCGGACGATGCGATGGCCGTCGCGGCCGGGATGGTGGTGTCCGTGAAGTCGATCACGACGAAACAGGGCAAGGCGATGGCGTTCATGGAGCTGGAAGACCAGATCGAACGCTGCGAAGTGGTTCTCTTTCCCGAAGTATGGCGGCGGAGCCAGCAGTATGTCGGGAAAGGCGAACTGCTCGTCGTGCGTGCGCGCGTGCAGCACCAGGACGAGGGGTTCAAGCTGCTGGCCGAGGAAGTGGCGCCGCTCAATCCGGCGGCACTGGAGCAGCAGCTGCGCAGCCGCGAACGGCGCGGCCGGTCCGGCAGCGGCAGCGCCTCGCGCCCGGCAGCCGGGGCACGGCAGCCGGTTGGCGCGGGAGCCGCTCAGCAGCGGAGCGGGGCAGGCGATGGCGCAGCAGGGCCGCGCGGCGGAGCCAGCTCAGGCAGCGGCGGCGGAGGATCGGCAGCTGCCCGAGCGGCGGCTGGCCAGGCCGATGGCGGAGCCGTGCAGGAGCGGCGCGCCCCGGCAGCGGAGCAGCGGGTGTTCGTGAAGATCACGCCGCAATCGGAACAGCCCGAGTTGCTGGAGCGTCTGAAGCAGCTGCTGCAGCGGCATCAGGGACCCGTGGCCACGGTGCTCTTCTATGAGCGGCAGCAGAAGCTGCTGGCACTCAGCGATGCTTACCGCATCAAACCTTCGCCGGAATTGTTCGCCGAGATGGAGAACATGCTGGGCAAGGACACGGTCCGAATCAAATGATCCGAGGCCAACGCGGGCCTCAAGGCATCATGTCAAGCCTGTCCGGAACCGGACAGGTTTTTTGATCCTTGTCATCATCCGGGGTGACGCAGAGGACGGAATCCGTATGGAGAAGCGAAGCGCTGGGCGCCATTCGTCGCATTTTTTATGAACATTTCACCGGCTTGCCGCATACACTTGAGAACACCAAAGAACCTGACGGTCCTTGAGGAGCGAGACGGGAGGCCAAATGATGTCATATGAAATTGTCGAAGCGATGCTGTCCAGACGGGGCGTCGGGCTTGATTCCATTGCGAAAATTGTTTACCAGCTGCAAATCGGGTATCATCCTGATCTGACCATGGACGATTGCGTCAACAGCGTAAAGGCCGTGCTGCATAAACGTGAAGTGCAGTATACCCTGTATACGGGAATTGCGCTGGATGAGCTTGCGGAGAAACGCTTGCTGCCCCAGCCGCTTCAGGCCATTATGGAAGCCGACGAATCCCTGTACGGGGTGGACGAGACTCTGGCCCTGGGCATTACCCATGTGTTCGGCATGATTGGTTTAACCAGCTTTGGTTATTTGGATAAAGAAAAAATCGGGGTGATCCGGGATCTGAATGAGCATGGTACAGGCATCCACGTCTTTCTTGACGACCTTGTCGCTGGTCTGGCCGCGGCCGCCTCTGCAAGAATCGCCCACAACAACGTCAAGGCCAAAAAATATCCTGCTGGAGAATGAACATGGATCTGCCGCATTTCTGAAAACAGCCATGGGCGGCATGCGCTGCCCTGCCGGGTAAGGCTGCTCCCCATCAGGAAAATTCAGGATAGATGAGCCGGTCGGACCGTGTTGCAATACAGGACGAATGTCCTTCAAATTGCAGATTTCTTCCGTACAGTCCCGAACCCTTCCTTGCAGAAAAAAAGTGAGGTATGTTATCATTAGTCCAATATACGGGCTCTGAACATTAGCTTAGGGGGCGGACGAGGAATGTGGACGGTGATTTACATTGCACCGACAGCAAAGGTTGCGGACAAGATCAAAACCAAGCTTTCGGAAGAAGGTTTTCTGGTACAGACCCGTCCCATCAGTGTATCCAAGCAACAATACGAGATTCGCGTCCCTTCCGGGGAGTTGGAAGAGATTCAGGAAGTGCTGAACTCGATTCTGCATTCCTGATTCGTTCAATAGAAGACGTGCCTTGGCGCATGAAGGAGTACCGATGAACCGGTACATAAGGGATTGACCGCACAGGGAGAGAGAGGAATCGACTTGCACGTATCGTTATGCTGCTGTCCTTCCTTCTTTTTTTGTTAGGACAAGATCGGACCGGTGATGCCGTGCCCTTGCGCCAGCACAGATTCAAGCATTCGCTCAGGCAATCTTTCGGTGATTGCGGCAGCATAGGGCGGTAATGATGCTGACCGCTGGTGGCTGCCCGTGCCGGCGGATTGTTTTGTTGTGGACGGATGAGACAAGCCCCGCGGCACCGTGCTGCTCGTAAGCGGTTTACCGCAGTCGTTCAGACTATTGAGGCATTAATGTGATGGGCTGAGTGTGCTGCGGATATCAAATCAACAGCTGGAGAGGTGTAGTTGTGTTCAAAGATATATTCCAGAAGAAACGGAAGTACGCTACCATACCTTCCGAGCGTGCAGTTCGTGGCGAAGGCCAGGAAACTGAGGAACGCCCAAAACGTGAAATACCCGAAGGGCTTATGAACAAGTGCAGCAAATGCGGCACGATTCAATATAGCAAGGAACTGGAGAAAAATTTGAAAGTTTGCCCTGCATGCGGCTACCATATGCGCTTGAACGCGATGGAGCGCATTGCCATGGTGCTCGATGAGACGGGGTTCGTGGAATACGATGCCGACATGGTATCGGTAGACCCGCTCGGCTTTCCGGGATACAGCACCAAACTGGAGCAGCAGCGGTTGAAGTCCGGGCTGAAGGAAGCGGTGATCACCGGCGAAGGCACCATCGAAGGACTGCCTGTCGTCGTTGCCGTCATGAGCTTTGATTTTTTTACAGGCAGCATGGGCTCGGTAGTGGGTGAAAAAATTACGCGTGCGATCGAGAAAGCGACGGAAAAACGTCTGCCTTTGATCATTTTCTCCACGTCCGGCGGTGCCCGGATGCAAGAAAGCATTCTCAGCTTGATGCAGATGGCGAAAACAAGCGCGGCGCTGTCACGCCTTGACGAACAGGGCGGATTATATATATCGGTCATTACGGACCCGACGACGGGTGGTGTATCCGCAAGCTTTGCGAGCCTGGGCGACATCATTATCGCAGAACCGGGAGCCGTCTTTGGTTTTGCGGGTCGAATCGTCATCGAGCAGACGATCCGCCAGAAGCTGCCGGACGATTTTCAGACTGCGGAGTTCAATCAGCAGCATGGACAGCTGGACCTGGTCGTTCATCGCAAGGAATTGCGGTCCACGCTGGGTAAACTGCTGTATATGCACAGTGAAAAGGGAGGGGTCTGAATGGCGGGTGAGTTGCCATATGAAGCGCCTCTGGTTGAGATGCGCAAAAAGATTGAAGAACTGATCCAGTTCGGCCAGGAGAAAGGCATCGATTTTACGGAGGAAATTGCCAGGCTGGAAGAGCGATATCAACGTTTGGAAGAGGAAATCTATTCCGGAATTACGGCTGCACAAAAAATGCATTTGGCGCGGCATCAGCAGCGTCCGACCGCTCTTGACCTGATTCAGCTTGTTTTCACCGATTTCATAGAATTGCATGGGGACCGCATGTTCGGCGACGATTTGGCCGTCGTAGGGGGCCTTGCCAGATTGAACGGACAAACGGTGACCGTGATCGGGCAACAGCGGGGGAAGGATACGAAAGACAACATCGCCCGTTTTTTCGGGAGCGCGCATCCAGAGGGATTCCGGAAAGGGCTGCGCCTGATGAAACAGGCGGACAAATTCGGCCGCCCAATTATTACGTTTATTGATACTAAAGGGGCGTATCCGGGTAATACTGCAGAAGAGAGAGGCCAATCCGAAGCCATTGCCCGCAACCTGCTGGAAATGGCCAAGTTGTCCGTGCCCGTCATCGTTGTGGTGATTGGCGAAGGCGGCAGCGGCGGTGCGCTGGCTTTTGCCGTGGGCAACCGCGTGCTGATGCTTGAGCATGCCATCTATTCGGCCATTTCCCCGAACGGCGCTGCGTCGATTCTGTGGAAGGACGCTTCCAAGGCAGATCAGGCGGCAGAGGCGATGAAAATTACCGCGAGCGACCTGCTCGATATGCAGGTGATTGAGGAGATCGTTCCCGAGCCGCGCGGAGGAGCCCATCGCAATTACGAAGAAACCGCGGAGGTTATTCGCGAAGCCATTGTTCGTCATTTGGGCGAAATCGGCAGCTGGAGCGGGGAGCAGCTTAGACAGGATCGTTATGAAAAATTCCGCAAAATCGGATCCGTTTCATTCGAAAAGCCAGCGGAAGCGGAGGCCTCCGAACCGCCCGTGGAAGCTGAACCGGTGAGAAATTTGTCGGGAAATGCGGAATGATGTGACGAAATTCCTATACAAATGCTCAAAAATGTAGTAAATTTAATAGTTGGAAAAAGAAAAAAACAGATAAAGAGAGACCTTTAAAATCGGAGGAAACCCAAAATGCGCAAAACGAAAATCGTTTGTACCATCGGACCATCCAGCGAATCGCTGGAGAACACGAAGAAATTGATTACGGCCGGCATGAATGTAGCCCGTCTGAACTTCTCCCACGGTGATTTCGATGAGCACGGCGGACGGATCAAAAACATTCGCCAAGCAAGCGAAGAATTGAACAAAACAGTAGCTATTCTGCTGGACACCAAAGGACCGGAAATTCGGACAGGTAAACTCGAAGTTGAATCGATCGATTTGGTTCAGGACGAGTACATCACGTTGACAACAGAAGAAATTCTGGGCAACAAAGATCGTATTTCCATTACGTATGCAGATCTCCCGAAAGATGTAGCGCCGGGATCTACCATTCTGATCGACGACGGTCTGATCGGACTTACCGTTGTGGAAGTACAAGGCACCGAGATCAAATGCCGCATCGTTAACGGCGGTACGATCAAAAGCAAAAAAGGTGTTAACGTTCCAGGCGTTGCCATTTCTCTGCCGGGTATTACGGAAAAAGATGCGAACGATATCGTATTCGGTATCGAACAAGGCGTCGATTTCATCGCGGCTTCTTTCGTGCGTAAAGCAAGCGACGTGCTGGAAATCCGCGAATTGTTGGAAAAACACAATGCAGGCCATATTCAAATCATCTCCAAAATCGAGAACCAACAAGGTGTCGACAACCTGGACGAAATCCTTGAAGTGTCCGACGGCCTGATGGTTGCCCGTGGAGACCTGGGTGTTGAAATTCCTGCGGAAGAAGTGCCATTGGTACAAAAACGCATGATCGAAAAATGTAACGTTGCTGGCAAACCGGTTATTACGGCAACACAAATGCTGGATTCCATGCAGCGCAACCCGCGTCCTACTCGTGCGGAAGCTTCCGACGTAGCGAACGCGATATTCGACGGCACGGATGCCATCATGCTTTCGGGCGAAACGGCTGCCGGTAAATATCCGGTAGAATCCGTTCTGACGATGTCCCGCATCGCCGAAAAAGCGGAATCTGCGCTTCCTTACCAGGAGCTGTACCTGAAACAACGCGTGGCTCAACAAACGACGGTTACGGAAGCGATCAGCCAATCGGTTGCGCTGTCCGCTCAAGACCTGAACGCCAAAGCGATCATCACTTCCACGGAATCCGGCCATACGGCTCGCATGGTATCCAAATACCGTCCGGAAGCTCCGATCATCGCGGTAACAACGGAAGACAGAACTTCCCGCCGCCTGGCGCTTGCTTGGGGCGTTACGCCGGTGAAAGGCAGACGTTGCGATTCGACGGATTCCTTGTTCGAGAACGCAATCGAAGGCGGTCTGAAATCCGGCATTGTCAAAGAAGGAGATCTGGTTGTCATCACTGCGGGTGTACCTCTGGGCCGCTCCGGTTCCACCAACCTGATCAAAGTTAGCCAAATTCCAAACAACGCTTAATGGTTCGTTAGAACATCGAAGCAGCATGAAGCAATGGGGCGTTTTGCGCCCCATTGCTTTTTATTTCGAATCAAAGGAGGCAGGGACAATGCAGCATTCGGGCAATGGCAATTGGTACATGACAAAGCTCCGCGTTCGGTATCAGGAGAGCGACCAGATGGGGGTCGTGTACCATATGAACTACGTGAACTGGTTTGAGATCGGCAGGACCGAGACGATTCGCCAAATGGGGTATTCATATCGTAAAATAGAGGAGCAGGGGTTTCTGCTTCCCGTCACCGGATTGGATGTAAAATATCACAAGCCGGCCCGGTATGATGATGAAATCATGATTTTTACCCGAATTGCTGCGTTTAGCGGCTTGCGCCTGAATTACGAGTATGACGTGAGACGCATGACTTCAGACTCTCCCGGTCAGGCTGACGGCGAGCTGCGGGTATGGTCATCCGAGGAATCGCTTCCCGGAGAACGTTTGGTTACCGGTGCTACCCAGCACGTATGGGTGAACCGGGACTGGAAGCCGGTCAGGCTGGATAAGGCAGCCTCTGAGCTTTACAGCGCGCTTGAGAAAGTGTGGCTTTCAGGAAAGGGGTAATTCGCAATGCGAAGATGGATGTGGGGCATATTATTGATTGTTCCGGTCATCGAACTGTTTGGTTTTATTGTTATGAGCGACTGGATCGGGGCTGGAAAGACGCTGCTGCTCATGCTTCTCACGTCCTTGATCGGTATAGCCATGCTGCAATTTGAGGGACGGAAAGTGCTCTATGACGCAAGAGCAGAAATGGAGCGCGGACAGGTGCCCGGCAGAAAAATGGTGGATGGGCTGTTGGTGTTCGTTGGCGGTTTTCTTTTGCTGATTCCCGGTTTTGTTACGGATCTGATCGGGTTCACGCTTGTCTTTCCGATAACACGCGCCGTATACCGCTTGTTCTTCCTGGGGTGGCTTGAGAAAAAAATGAAAAACGGCAGCATCACATTTTACCGCCGACGGTGACATGAAGGTTGTCCGGAACTGGCGTATTCATTGAAAAGAGGCTTCGTGCTGCAGCATACGCTGCAAGCGATGCCTCTTTTGCGTTCAACGAACCTTCCCGTTGACAACGTAGTTGCGTAAATCACGAAATACGTTGGCCCGGTTGAAGGCATCAAGAATGACCAGGCTGACCGGGCCGATGATCAGCCCAAGCACGCCGAACAGCTTGAGTCCGACAAACATGCCGACAAGGGTAGCGAGCGGGTCCAATCCCACGCTGCTGGCCAACACTTTCGGTTCGATCATCTGTCTGGCGACGAGCACGATCAAATAGATCACGGCGATGCCGATGCCCAGATAGGGATCGCCGTTCATAAGCAGATATGCCGCCCACGGAACCATGACCAGACCAACGCCGAGGTAAGGCAGCAGATCGACAAGTCCAATCATCAATGCAATGGTAAAGGCGGATTTGACCTGAAGGACGAGCAAACCGATCATCACGAACAGAGCCGTAATGGAAATCATGATGAGCTGGGCACGGACGTAACCGAACAAAGCCTTTCTCAAATCATTCCAGATGTCAACGATCGGTCTGCGAATGGCCGCAGGAACCCAGCGTGAAACGGTATCGCCATGTCTGGCCCAGTTCTTGCTGATGAAGAAGGCGGCCAGCAAAATGACAATGAAAACTGCGCCCATACTCGGCAAGGAGGTCAGGAAGTTTACGATGCCGTTGAAAAAACCGGTGACGAGATCCGTGACGGCTGTTCCGACCGTTTCCGTCGTTTTGCTGATATTGTTGTTGATGGTTTCCCGATAGTTGGGGTTATCTCTGTAAAAGCTGCTGATTTGCTCGATGAGGTTCTGGATCGTATCGCTTTGGGTCCAGCGAACCAATGCATCCCTGAGTTCGTCGATATGCAAGTCAAAGCTTGCCGTCAGCGAGATAACCTCCCGCACAATGCGGGTGACCGCGGCAGATAAGATGACCATTACGGCTCCGAAATAAAGAATGAGCGAAAAAGTCGCGGCCAGCCAGCGGGGAAAACGGACTTTCCTCTGAAGCACCGATACAAGCGGGTTCATGGCATAAGCGATGAGCCAGGCAATAAGGAAAGGGTACAAAAGCGGGAACAGCAGATAGATGGACACGGCAGCCAAGAGGGTCGCAATAATGACCCACAGGCCGCGGAGCAGTCGTTTCGCTACAATTCTGTCCACAATCACGTCTCCTTCCGAATGGGCAAGCATCAGGCTTTCGTAGACTGCAGGGGAGGCAAGAGAAAACGGAATACGAGGTTACCGATCGATCCGCTCCATTCTTTTCCTGCTTCCTAGAGTATGCCAGATCAGGAAGAAACATAGCAATGGGGGACGGAAGAATTCACAGTTTTATATAAGTTGAATAAAATGTCAACCTTGTTTTTGTAAAGGTTTTCAAAAATGCTTTATCACACTGATAAAGAAGTTTAATGCCCTAATGACCCTTGACGATGTTCACATAAACGACAAAATCCAGTATGATGTTATAAGGAAATGACGATTGACAGATAAGAATTGCGTAATTTGGAAATTTTACCAACTCATTTAATGTAAATGTTTTCAAAAGTTTGTTGATGCTTGGCCGTTGCCTGTGAACCCATGGATCGGAGATGTCTGATCTGAGCAGAACGACCTCATGCGCGAGAACCACTCCTGCCAGACCCGGTCTGGCTTCTCTGCAAGTACGACGATAGTTGTTTTTCTTATTTCGCTTATTAAAAGGAGAGATGTAATATGACAGCTACCAAAGGCTTGGAAGGCATCGTTGCGGCGACCTCTTCGATCAGTTCCATTGTGGACGGCGTGCTCACGTATCGCGGTTACAATATTGACGATTTGGCTGAGCATGCAAGCTTCGAAGAAGTGGCCTACCTGTTGTGGTTCGGCAAACTTCCAAACGCTAATGAACTGGAAACCCTGAAGAACAGCCTGAGCGAGTATGCGGCGATTCCCGACGAATTGATTGCGCAAATTCGGCTGTATCCAAAAAGCATGAACACGATGGCGGCACTTCGTTCCGCGATCTCGGCATTGGGCCTTTACGACAGTCAGGCAGACGAAATGACGGCCGAGGCCAATGAGAACAAGGCAGTCAAACTGCAAGCGCAATTGCCTACCATCGTTGCAGCGATAGCCCGTATACGTCAAGGCAAAGACCCCGTGTCTCCAAAAGAAGGCGCTTCCATTGCGGAAAACTTCTTGTATATGCTGACAGGCGAGGAGCCGTCCGAAACGGCTGTTAAAGCGTTCGACCAGGCACTCGTCCTTCATGCCGATCACGAGTTGAACGCGTCGACATTTGCTGCCCGCGTAACGGTAGCGACTTTGTCTGATATTTACTCCGGCGTTACTTCTGCCATCGGAGCGCTGAAAGGTCCGTTGCACGGCGGCGCGAACGAAGCGGTGATGAAGATGCTGAACGAAATCGGTACGCCGGATCGTTTGGAATCCTTCATTCAGGAGAAGCTCAACAACCGCGAGAAGATCATGGGTTTCGGACACCGCGTTTACAAAAACGGCGATCCACGGGCCAAACATCTGCAAAAGATGTCCAGAGAGCTCGGGGAGATGAACAACGATACTCGTCTTTACGAAATGTCCGTCAAAATCGAAGAGATGGTTACGGGCCAAAAGGGACTGAAACCAAACGTGGATTTCTATTCCGCATCGGTGTACACACAACTGGGCATCGATCACGAATTGTTCACGCCGATTTTTGCCATTAGCCGCGTATCGGGCTGGACGGCTCACATCCTGGAGCAGCTTTCCGATAACCGGATCATTCGTCCACGCGCGGAGTATACGGGACCTGCCGAGCAGAAGTACGTTGCGATTGGGTTTCGCTAATTGATGGAAAAACCAGTATAATAAACAACGATGAGGCGAAGGGGCTGCTCATACCGGGTTGAAGAGCCATGCATGGGCTCCCCTCCTTCAACATAAGTACAAGCACGGCATGTATATGCCGGGGATATTATTACACTTAGGGAGGAATTAGTGACCATGAAATTAGAAAAATTTGCTCATCCAACTGAAGGAGAAAAAATTCAGATTGATAACGGCGCATTGCAAGTGCCTAATAACCCGATTATTCCATTCATCGAAGGCGACGGCACGGGCCGTGACATCTGGAAAGCGTCCAAGCGCGTTCTGGATGCGGCTGTGGACAAAGCTTACGGCGGCAGCAAAAAGATTGCATGGTACGAAGTATTTGCCGGAGAGAAAGCATTCAATACATACGGAGAATGGCTTCCAAACGATACACTTGAAGCAATCCGTGAGTACATTGTAGCGATCAAAGGACCTCTGACAACACCGATCGGCGGCGGCATCCGTTCCCTGAACGTTGCGCTGCGCCAGGAACTCGACCTGTATGTTTGCCTGCGTCCTGTACGTTACTTCAACGGCGTTCCATCCCCGGTAAAGCGTCCTGACCTGGTAGATATGGTCATTTTCCGCGAAAACACCGAGGACATCTACGCAGGAATCGAGTATGCGGAAGGTTCCGAAGAAGTGAAAAAAGTGATCCAGTTCCTGCAGCAGGAAATGGGCGTCAACAAAATCCGTTTCCCTGAAACTTCCGGGATCGGCATCAAGCCTGTATCTTCCGAAGGCTCCAAACGTTTGGTACGTGCGGCAGTGCAATACGCCATCGACCACAACCGCAAGAGCGTAACGTTGGTACACAAAGGCAACATCATGAAATTCACCGAAGGTGCTTTCAAAAACTGGGGATACGAAGTAGCTGAAGAGGAATTCGGCGATAAAGTGTTCACTTGGGCTCAATACGACAAAATCAAGGATGAGCAAGGCACGGATGCTGCAAACGCAGCGCAAAAAGCGGCAGAAGATGCAGGCAAAATCATCATCAAAGATGCCATCGCCGACATCGCTTTGCAGCAAGTCCTGACTCGCCCAGCCGAGTTTGACGTCATTGCGACATTGAACCTGAACGGTGACTACCTGTCCGATGCACTGGCTGCGCAAGTTGGCGGAATCGGTATTGCTCCGGGCGCAAACATCAACTATGTGACTGGCCACGCGATCTTCGAAGCAACTCACGGTACTGCACCGAAGTATGCGGACAAAGACGTGGTAAACCCAGGCTCGGTTATTTTGTCCGGCGTGATGCTGCTTGAGCATCTTGGCTGGCAAGAAGCGGCTGACCTCATTTACAAAGGCATGGAAACTGCCATCAACAACAAAACGGTTACTTATGACTTTGCACGTTTGATGGAAGGCGCAACCGAAGTGAAATGCTCCGAGTTTGCCGACCAAATCATTAATAACCTGTAAAGGGAGACGATCACGTTGACGATCCAGCGCAAAAAAATCACCGTTGTCGGCGCCGGGTTTACCGGAGCCACGACCGCTCTGATGCTTGCCCAAAAAGAACTTGGGGACGTCGTACTGGTAGATATTCCGCAATTGGAGAACCCGACAAAAGGCAAAGCGCTTGACATGATGGAGGCGAGTCCGGTTCAAGGGTTTGACAGCAATATCATCGGTACTTCCAGCTATGAGGATGCTGCTGGTTCCGATATCGTCATCATCACAGCCGGCATTGCCCGCAAACCGGGCATGAGCCGCGATGATCTGGTCAACACGAATGCAGGCATCGTAAAGTCCGTTTGTGAAAATGTGAAGGTGCATTGCCCTGATTCCATTGTCATCATTTTGAGCAATCCGGTAGATGCGATGACCTACGCGGCGTACCAGACTTTAGGTTTTCCTAAAAACCGGGTTATCGGCCAATCCGGCGTGCTTGATACGGCCCGTTACTGCACATTTATCGCTCAGGAGCTGAATGTATCGGTAGAAGACGTTCGCGGTTTCGTCCTTGGTGGCCATGGAGATGACATGGTGCCTCTGGTGAGATATTCCAGCGTCGGCGGCATTCCGATCGATACGTTGATTCCTGCGGACCGCATCGAAGCGATCGTTCAGCGCACGCGCGTGGGCGGCGGCGAAATCGTCAATCTGCTGGGCAACGGCAGCGCCTATTACGCCCCGGCAGCCTCTCTCGTGCAGATGGCCGAGGCGATTTTGAAGGATAAGAAACGAATAATTCCGGTTATTGCATACTTGGAAGGCGAGTACGGCTACAATGATTTGTTCTTGGGCGTACCAACCATCCTGGGCGGCGACGGCATTGAAAAGGTGTTTGAACTGGAGTTGACGGAAGACGAGAAAGCGGCTTTGGACAAATCCGCCGAAGCTGTTCGCAATGTCATTTCAGTCGTGAACCTTTAAATTTGAACATTTCCCAAACAGCAATCAAGAAACCTTCGGAGATTCCGGAGGTTTTCTTTTCTTTGGATAACTTCACCAGTATAATGGGATGTGATGAATAGCACACATTGCTTATTGAGGAGGATGAAGGGTTTGGGTATGGTGATGTATTTGCTCCATATTGTCGGAGCGCTGTCTATGGGGTTCTATTTAATCTTGCCGTTTGTGGTTGGTAAAATTCGCACGCTGAGCTCTGCTGCGCAGGAGGGAACGTTCACAACGCTTCGTTCGCTGAACAAAGTGGCTCAATATGGTCTGATCATTCAACTGCTTACCGGGGGTTACCTCATGACCAAAGGGGAGTACTCCCATCTATGGATGACCATTGTTGTTCTTTTGCTGCTGGCCATTGCGGCGATCGGTGGCATTATGGGCAAACCGCTGCGACTCGCGGCAGAAGGCGCGAGGAGCAATCAGGATGTCCGTTCGTACCAGAGCAAAATCAGTACATTCAGCGCATTGCTGGCCGTATTTTTGCTCGTCATGGTTTATCTGATGGTAAACCCCGGCGTGATCTAAGCCGTCTTACGGCTTGAGGAATGTAGGATTCGAGCGAAGATTGAAGCGTTTGCATTATGCTGGTAACTCAGGGCCAGGACAAGCTGTCCGCTCAAAAGTGGATTTCAAAAGGAAACGCAAAAAAACAAGACAGCCTTTACTCTGTCTTGTTTTTTTGCGTTGTTCGGACAGTGCTCAGCATCCTGGAGATCATAACGACAGGCTGTTGTCCACCCTTATTCCGAATTCATCGTTCTTTCAGGCAGGGTTTGCCGTAAAAAGCAAAGACGGTGTTGCGTCCGTTCCGTTTGGATTGATATAACGCATGATCGGCATCACGCAGCAGCGATTCCAGCGAATCCGATGGATTCTGGCAGGACGTTATGCCGAAGCTGGACGTAATGGTGATGTTTTTCCCATCCCACTCCATAGGGTGTTCCAGCAAAGCCATGCGCAGTTGTTCGGCCAGTTGTTTGCCTTCCGCCAGCGTCATCTCGGGGAGGGCAATGACAAATTCTTCGCCGCCGTAACGCGCAAACAGCATATCTTGTCCGAGGTAACGGTTGCAGATTGAAACGACGTGCACGATCGCTTTGTCGCCTGTCTCATGTCCGTAGGTGTCGTTGATCCGTTTAAAATGATCGATATCGAACAAAATCAAGGATAGGGGCTGCCCATTCGCTAAAGCGTTCGTGAGCAATTTTCGCGCATGATGCAGAAATTGGGTTCGATTGTATATTTTGGTCAACCCGTCGAAATAGGCAAGCTGCTTTAACTGTTCCTGCAAAAAGCGCTGTTCGGTGATGTCAATGAGCATGATGAGGCTGCCCACGGTCTGACCGCCCTTATTGTGGACATAAGACGTACGGACCTGATAACAGACCGTTTGACCGTGCAGTTGCCAATACAAGTCCTGCTGCAGTCCCTCTTTGTCATTACCGAGCGGGAAAGGGTTCCCAGACAGGTTGATCCAAATGTCATCCATTTTCTGACCGATCATGCCCATGTCGAGCTCAGGCAGCATAAGCTGCAAGGCTTTGTTGTAATCGACCAGCCGATTGGAGCTATCCAGCACGATAACGCCCTCTCGCATGCTTTCGAAGATGCTGTCTTTGGCGATCGGTACGATCGTCAGGAGACGGGATGACAGGATCGCCCAGATATACATGGCAGAGGTAATACACATCAGAACGGGCACAGGGTCCATGCCGCCGGGAGTCAGCCCGAGCAAGTACACAAAAGCCCCGACCATCGGGATCAATTGGGAAGTAATCAGCGTAAACAGCTGCCGGCGATACGTTTCTTTGGTGTGTCTCCATTGGGCAATCAGGATGAGGCAGGCGCACAGCAGGCAGGAAAAGGTGAAGGCGCCGTGAACGACATACCATTGTCCTGCGGCGATTTCCATGACGGGCACGGTGCTGTTTTCACGCAGCCACACTTTTTTGTAAAACAGATGATGAACATCGTTCGTGGCCACCATAATCAACGTTACGGAAGGGATCACGAACAATGCGGTTGTCATTTTGCGGGACAGGAACCTGCCCGTATATTGAATCATGAGCAGCAGGCCGAGGGAGGCCGAGAAAGGCATGCCCATATATTCCACGACCGTCCAAAATTTCATCTGTTCCAGCGTATTGCTGGCCAGTCCGATGGCGTAACCAAAGGCGTAGACCGATAGTGCCGCCGTGTAGAGAATAAACGTTTTTGCGCTGGGAATCTCCGCTCTGCGAAAATAGGTATACAGGCACAAAAACACGTTAAGGACAGCAGAAGTTGTTACCAGGGTTATATAAGCATTAATGTGCGATTCTTCCATGTTCACTTCCCCTGTTCTTCGATCAGTGTTTTAAGAAGCCTTATGAATAAGCTTTGGACAGCCATGCATACAGCCATGCATAATGTACATTGTACATCAGCCCATCCGGCTTGTGGAATACAAATCGTGACTTAAGCTTTCTTTTTTGGATCGAAATGTGTATATTTCGACTCGCTTTCGATGTAAACCCCGCGGGAGGTTGTTATTTGTCGTTTAATTCATGAGCAGAGTGGTAATAAAATGATGAGCCGACAGGCTATTTGATTGGTGAAATGGACCTTGGAAAGGAATAATATGCAGGGTTCATGCCATCCTACACATGGAGACGTGCAAGAACACCATTTTGAAGGGAGAATGCGAGATGTCAACGACAACCCCATCCAAACAAACGCTGCCGCCACAGCATCAAAATCAGCAGCCAGGCATTGAATCGAAAATGAATCCCAAACCGGAATTCGAGAAGACGAAATATAAGGCGGCCGATAAACTGCTGGACAAGGTAGCTTTAATTACCGGAGGAGACAGCGGTATTGGACGTGCAGTGGCCGTCACTTATGCGAAGGAAGGCGCCGATGTTGCCATCGTGTACCTGAATGAGCATCAGGATGCCGAGGAGACGAAACGCCAGGTGGAGCAGGAAGGACGCAAATGCATTCTGATTGCCGGCGATATCGGCGATGTGTCCTTTGCCAAAAAAGCGGTGGAGCAGACGGTCAAGGAACTGGGCAAGCTGGACATCGTCGTGAACAACGCGGCCGAACAGCACCCGCAGCAAAATATTGAAGACATTACGCCGGAACAGCTGGAGCGCACGTTTCGCACCAATATTTTCGGCATGTTTTATTTGACGCAGGCGGCGATGCCGCACTTGAAAAAAGGCAGCTCGATCATTAACACGACATCGATTACGGCCTATCGGGGCAACCCGACGCTCATCGACTACTCCTCGACCAAAGGGGCCATCACTTCGTTCACGCGGTCATTGTCCATGAATGTGGTGGAGAAAGGGATTCGGGTAAATGCGGTAGCACCAGGTCCGATCTGGACACCGTTGATTCCGTCCACGTTCGATGCGCAAAAAGTCAGCGAATTTGGATCGACGCAGCCGATGAAGAGACCGGGCCAGCCGGAAGAGCTCGCTCCTGCTTATGTTTATCTTGCTTCAGACGATTCTTCATACGTCAGCGGGCAAGTCATGCATATTAATGGCGGCGAAGTCGTGAATGGATAGAAACAAGGGGATGATGAAGACGCACTGTGCCGGCTTGTCGGGCAGTGCGTTTTTTATTTTGAACAGGATGAAGGCGTGATCGAACAAAAATAGTTATTTCCTATTTTATATAATCAGCGATTTTAACGGACTTGTACATGATATAGTTGAATTGATCTGTACTCGTATGAATCCGAACAAGCCCTGTGATATGATGTAGTGAACGTTCTATACATACAGGGGGGAACAACGTTGAAAATCAGCAAACAGTATGCGCCGCATTATATCTGGGGAACGAATTGCGATGGATGGCACCTTATGCAGCATGAGGGATTAAGCATCATTCATGAACGGATGCCTGCCCATACGGCGGAGGTTCGCCATGTTCATAACATCAGCCGCCAATTTTTCTTTGTGCTGAGCGGAGAAGCCTGCATGGAGCTTGATGGTGAAGACATGATCCTGGAGGCACAGGAAGGCATTGAAATCCCGCCGGGCAAGCCTCATCAAATGCAGAATCGAAGCAGCGAAGACGTGGAATTTCTGGTTATTTCCATGCCGGGCACGCGGGGGGACCGCATCGAACTCGCTGCTGACCAGACGGATTCATTGAATTGATTATATAACCAAAGGAAGAGATCCATGAGAACGTTTCGCAACCGGCTTTCCATCATCATGATGGCCCTCATCGGCGTGTCCGTCATCGTGGCGGGAATCACGATGGGCAGAGTATTCAAAACAACGCATATCGAAGTATTGGAGCAAACGATGATCCGCGAGATCAATTTGCTCAAAGCTACGTTTCCTTTTCATGATGCAACCGATCCTTCATCGCTCGCCACCCAAAAGTACTACTCGGAAAGGGCGTCGGAGCTGGAACGTCTGACGGATTCCCGCGTCACGTTTATCAATAAGGATGGCGTTGTGATCGGCGATTCGGAAAGTGATCCAGGGACGATGGATAACCACTTAAACCGGGAAGAAATCAAGGGAGCCGCAGAAACGGGATACGGGAGGTCCATTCGATACAGCGAAACATTGGGCGAAGACATGCTGTATGTGGCGTTACCCGTGAATTCCGCGCAAAGCGACATGATCGAAATGCCGAACGGCAAATTCGACGGATTCATTCGCTTGTCCATGAGCCTTGAGGCTGTCAATCAGGGACTGCAGCGGGGATGGATCATCATGTTCATTGCTTTGGGCGTGTTGTTCGTCGTTGTTGCGCTGGTCAGCTATCGGGTAGCTCGTGGGCTGACGTCCCCGATTGAGCATATTACCAAGGTGGCCCATCGGATCAGCAAGCTGGACTACGATGCGAGAGTTAAAGTAACCCGCCGGGACGAGATTGGCCAGCTTGGTTTGGCCATTAACGGCATGGCCGACAGCCTGCAAACGCAGCTGAAAACGATCCGGGATAACGAGGCGCTGCTGCAAAGCGTCCTGGCTAACATGACCGGGGGCATCATTATGATCGATGCAGGCCAGTCGATAGCGCTTGTGAATCGCGAAGCGGAGCGCATGCTCGGCATTCAGGCCGCGCGCGTGACGGGCAAACCTTATACGGAGCTCAAGCGGCATTACGAGCTGACTCACACGATCGAGGAAAGCGTTGAACTGCGCGAACGGATGTCGGAGGAAGTGAGCATTTATAATCCTGAACAGCATCTGCTGCGCATCGACGGGGTGACGATGTCCGAAAATGACGGAGGATACCGCGGCATGCTTTTCCTGCTGCAGGACGTTACCGCCATCCGGCGGCTGGAAAAAATGCGGAGCGAATTCGTGGCCAACGTCTCGCATGAGCTGAAAACGCCTGTCGCCGCGGTGAAAGGATTTGCAGAAACGCTGCTAAGCGGCGGGGTTCAGGACAAGGAGACGGAGCGTTCCTTTTTGCAGATCATTTACGATGAAGGAGACCGGTTGAACCGTTTGATCGGAGACATTCTCGAGTTGTCCAAAATCGAATCCAAACGGGCTCCGCTGGAGTGTTCTCCGGTCCATGTCCATTCCTTCTTGGAGATGGTGCTGGAAACCTTGTCGAAGGTGGCCGAGAAAAAGCAGATCCGTTTGCAGATGATCGTTCCCGAGGAATTGTACATCGAAGCCGACGAAGACAAGATGAAACAGATTTTCATCAATCTGCTGTCCAATGGCATCAACTACACGCCTGAGGGCGGACGGGTCAAAGTACAGGTTACCGTTGAAAACGACGGGGAGCGGGAAGAAGTCGTCTTTGCGGTGTCCGATACGGGGATCGGCATCCCCAAAAAGGATTTGCCGCGCATTTTCGAACGGTTTTACCGGGTCGATAAAGGACGTTCCCGCAATTCGGGCGGCACGGGCCTTGGTTTGTCCATCGTTAAACATCTCGTGGAATTGCATCATGGCAAGCTGTCCGTAGAGAGCGAGCTTGGCATGGGATCCACGTTCCGTGTCATCCTTCCATTAATTCAGGAAGAAACGGTGTAGCTCGTTTGGAAGCGAAATGTAAAAAGGATGTGCTCACTTTACACAGCGTTAACAAAAGGGTGCTATGATTAAAAAAGTGTTGTGGCAACAGACAACCTATAAGGAGAGAAGGGGTATCATGGCACAGCGTTTGCTCGTTATCGAAGATGAACCTACATTATCAAGATTGCTTACGTACAACCTGACGCAGGAAGGTTATGACGTGACGGCCGAAGATCACGGCTCGGCGGGATATGACCGCGCGGTATCGCAGGAATTCGATCTGATTTTGCTTGATTTGATGCTGCCGGGAATGAATGGCCTGGACATCCTGAACAAGCTCAGATCCCAAGGCGTAACCACGCCGGTGATCATTTTGACGGCCAAGAACGGAGAAGCGGAAGTCGTGCAAGGGTTGAAATCCGGCGCAGACGACTACATCACGAAGCCGTTCGGGGTTTCCGAACTGCTTGCCAGGGTGGACGCCGTACTCCGCAGATCTTCAAGCGGCGAGGACTTGCCGCAGCAGGAGGATAAAGACGGGTCGCGCATCGTGCTCGGCGAGTTGGAAATCTACCCTTTAAAATACGAGGTAACGCTGGGCGGCCAATCCATCAGCTTGCGTCCCAAAGAATTCGAAGTATTGCTCTATCTGGCGAAAAAGCCGGGCGTGGTGCTTACCCGCGACGATTTGATGAATGCAGTCTGGGGCTTCGATTATATCGGCGGGCAGCGGACGGTCGACGTTCACGTCAGTTCATTGCGCAAAAAACTCGAGCTCGATCCCGAATCGGTACATATCGATTCCATTCGTGGCGTGGGCTATAAATTGGTTGTCAAAAGAAAAACTCCCCATCATTCGAGCTGACAATGATTGGGGAGTTTTATTTTGTCACAATATTTTTACGTTCCATTCACAAAAAGAAAAAGCTTCCTTTACTCAGAAGGGGTAGCATGATACTGTCTGAGTAATACTTAGGTCCTATTAATAGACTTATGAAGCAGCTCATACGTAAAGGAGATTGAGCATTTATGCCTATGTTGCTTGAAGCGAGGCCTGAGCAAGCCGAGGATGCAGCGCTTGTGCGGGAATCTGTAACCGCAAGTGCCGATGTTGTTGCCGACGTTCCGAAGGAACAGCCGGAATCCGGTCCGAAGAAGCGCTTGTTGATCCGGGACTATTGCCGTCAAGTCCCTATAGTCGGAATACATACCACCTGCGGCGAAGCAGCTAACATGTTGAACCATGAGAAGGACAATCCCTGCATTCTATTGTGCGACGACCTTATGCAGCCTGTAGGCATGGTGATGAGAGAAACGTTATATCGCCTATTGAACGGCCGTTTTGCCGCCGATCTGTTCTACGACAAACCGCTGATGAAAGTAGCCGATTCTTCTCCTGTCATCGTCGATGTGCATGCCGATGCCAAACACATGATCGATATTGCACTTTCGCGCACGGAGCAGCATTTCTACGACTGCCTGATCGTCACCGAAGAAGACCGATTGGTCGGCGTGTTGACGGTGAGGGACGTGATGACCCTTTCCCGAAACTTGCAGCACGAGGCCAGCGAAGAACGAACGGCCACGATCACGGAGAGCCGGCAGGAAATGTCCCGGATTCACGAATCGATTACCGGACTTGTTCTAGGCGCCAGCCAGACCCAGAAGGAAGCTAAACGGATCCTCTCGTTGTCGGAGCAAGGGGAGCAGAGCCTGATGCAGGTCGAAGCTTCCTATCACCGGGTGAATCGGCACATGCTCGCACAGCGTGAACATGCCGAAGACATGCTGGCATCGATTGAGACAGGCTCCAGCATGGCCGGATCGATCCGGTCGCTGGCAGACCAAAGCGGGCTTCTGGCGATGAATGCTTCGATTGAAGCGGCGCATGCCGGGGAATACGGACGCGGTTTCCAAGTGGTCGCCAGTGAAATCCGGGCTTTGGCCAAGCAAACCCGCGAGGTGGCGCAGAACATGTCGGGATTGCTTGAAGGCATCGGCGAATTGACCCGGCAGACCGTTGAGCTGGTGCGCGCAAGCGCGGCCGAGATCGAGGGCAGCTTGGGCCATGTTACGGAAGGGGAGACCGCTTTCAGGGAATTGAACAACGCGGTGGCGGGAATGTCCCGGATTGCGGAAGAGATCGGCGAGGAAGGCAAGCGGTCGGGAGAAGTCGCGGATTATATCCGAAACAAATTAAATGACATGGTTTCCGGGAATACCCCGGCCTAGCCTGCTCAGGCATCGTTTCGCATCATGATGGCGCAGCATCATGGTCGTGAAAGGATGTCTTTTTACATTCCGTTAACATGAAAATGATACTGGTTTTACAATCAAAAGGTAGGATGTTAAAGATGGCCGGACATGTTGGATTGGCATTAATGGGCCCGGTCTCAACGTAAGGGACAGCAGCTTGCCCCTGAAACGAAGGAGAAGTGAACATCCATGAAGGATCTCATTCATATCGAAGGACTGAACCTGTACTATGATACGCATCACGCGCTTAAAAATATATCGATGGATTTGCCGGAGCGGACCGTCACCGCGTTCATCGGGCCGTCAGGCTGCGGCAAATCCACATTGCTGCGCACGCTGAATCGCATGAACGACATGATTCCAGGCGTGCGCGTGGAAGGACAAGTGCTGCTGGACGGATCGGATATCTACGGCAACGAGATTGAAGTGGAGACGCTGCGTAAACGTGTGGGCATGGTCTTTCAGCAACCGAACCCTTTCCCGAAATCCATTTATGACAATGTCGCTTACGGACCGCGACTTCATGGGGTCACGCAAAAGGCCGAGCTGGATCAGATCGTGGAACAAAGCCTTGCTCACGCAGCCCTGTGGGACGAAGTGAAGGACGTGCTTAAAAAGTCCGCGCTCAGTCTGTCGGGCGGGCAGCAGCAGCGTCTCTGCATAGCGCGCGCGCTTGCCGTGCAGCCGGACGTGCTGCTGATGGACGAGGCGACTTCGGCGCTGGATCCGATTTCCACGCTGAAGATCGAGGAGTTGGTCAAAGAGCTGCACACCAAATTCACGATCGTCATGGTCACGCACAACATGCATCAGGCCGCGCGCGTGTCCGGACGCACGGTGTTCTTCCTGAATGGCGAAGTCGTTGAGGCTGCGGATACGGAGACGCTGTTCTCCACGCCGCAGGACTCCCGGACCGAGGATTATATATCGGGAAGGTTCGGTTAAGAAAACAATGGATCCCGGCTATGCCGGAGATGATGGACAAGGGGGCAATCTAACCATGATTCGCAGAAAAGAATTCGACCAGGAGCTTGAAGAACTGCGCGTACTGCTTCGGCAAATGGGTGAGCATGTCGGATCGGCACTGGACGGTGCCATTGAAAGTTTGCAAACGATGGATGCAGAAAAAGCGCAGGTCATCATCAAAAACGATGCGAATTTGAATGCCCTTGAAGACAAAATTATGGAGCTCGGCTCCAAGCTGATCATTACGCAGCAACCTGTGGCGAAAGATTTGCGCCGCATTATCGTGGCCTTCAAAATTTCGAGCGATCTGGAACGCATGGGCGATCTCGCGCTGGATATTGCCAAAGTCACGCTCCGCATGGAAGGACAGACATTGATCAAACCGCTGGTGGATATTCCGCGCATGGCTGAAATCGTGAAAGGTATGATCGACGAGTCCATTGAGTCGTTTCTGAAGGAAAATACCGATCTGGCCTACAAAATGGCGCAGACCGACGATCAGGTGGACCAGCTTTACAGCAGCATGATTCGCGATCTGTACGAATTCACGACAGATCATCCGAACCATGGTTCGCAGGCTATGCTGCTCATGATGGTTGGACGTTACATCGAACGGATTGGCGATCACGCAACCAACATTGGCGAGAGCACGGTATATCTGGTCACGGGCAAACGCCCGGATTTGAATCAATAAGTCGATGAACGAATTGGAATTGGGGAATCGTTTCATCGCATCGCAATTGTATCGGTAATAAGCGATCTTCGCGAAACAAAGAGGGACTTTCTTCCGGTGGCCTGCACGACAGGCGACAGGGAGAGGGTTCTTTTTTTGCAAATATGGAATGTGGCGCGAAAAAGATGCGGAATCTTTTTTGTTGTGGAAGTGGTGTATGTTATCATGGAGAAAGATGAAAATTGCTGGGTTTGACCCTGATACGCGAGGTGCTGGAATGGACAAGTTGATTCTTATAGATGGAAATAGCATTATATATCGGGCGTTTTTCGCGATGCCGCCGCTGACCAATTCCAAGGGCTTGCATACCAATGCGGTATACGGTTTCACCACGATGCTGCTGCGGTTGCTGGAAGAGCATAAACCGACCCACATGATGGTGGCATTCGATGCGGGCAAGATTACGTTCCGCCATGAGGGATATCAGGAATACAAAGGCGGACGCGAAAAAACGCCGCCGGAGCTGTCGGAGCAATTTCCGGCCCTGAAGGAGCTGCTGCAAGGATTGGGCATCCCTCAATTTGAGATTGAGGGTTATGAGGCCGACGACATCATCGGCACGTTAACCAAACGCGCGGACGACGCGGGCAAACAAGTGCTCGTCGTTACCGGAGACAAAGACATGCTGCAGCTCGCTTCCGAGAACGTAAACATCGCGCTTACGCGCAAAGGCGTCACCGAGATCGAATTGTACGACCCTGCCCAGATTCGGGAGCGCTACGGATTGACGCCGCTGCAAATCATCGATCTCAAAGGGCTGATGGGCGATGCTTCCGATAACATTCCGGGCATTCCGGGCGTAGGGGAGAAGACGGCGCTGAAGCTGCTTCACCAGTTCGGTTCGGTCGAGGAAGTGCTGGCCGGAACGGGCGAACTCAAAGGGAAAATGAAAGAAAAGATCGAGGCTCATGCGGAGGATGCGCGGATGAGCAAACGGCTCGCGACCATTTACCGCGAGGTTCCGCTCGAGAAGACGTGGGAAGAGATGCAATTTGACGGCCTGAAGGAAGAGCAGGCCGGTCCGGCTCTCGCGAAGCTTGAATTCAAATCGCTGCTGGAGCGCTTGTCCTTTAGCGGAACGGCAGGCTCGGCGCAGGAGCAGGTTCCTGCCGTAGAAATTGAAGCCATCATTGCAACCGAAGATACGATAGGCCAGCGTTTTGCGGAGATGGAGACGATCGACATTTTGCATGTCGAAACGCATGGCGACAATCCCCATGTGGCCGAATTGATCGGCATGGCCGTCGGTTCGGGTTCGGCGTATGTCTTTTTGTCCCCGGAGCTGCTTCGCTCTCAGGCGGCTGCTCCGGTGAGGGAATGGCTGGCCAGCCCCGATCAGCCGAAGCGTGGATACGATCTTCATAAGGTGGATCTGGCATTGCACGCCCATGGCGTGGAATTTGCCGGAGCGGCTTTTGACGTGCAGCTCGCCGCTTATTTGCTGGATCCGACGGAAGCCAATCAGACGCTGAGCGGCTTGACGGCGAAATATGGTCTCCCTTCCCTGGCCGAGGATGAGGCCGTTATGGGCAAGGGTGCCAAGTATAAGGTACCGGAGACGGAGATTCTGGCCGACTTTGTATGTCGTAAAGCCGCGGCAGCGGCAGCCATCGTTCCGCTTCAGGAGCAGGCGCTGGAAAAGGACGAAATGAACGCCCTGTTCCATGAGATGGAGATGCCGTTGTCGCGCATATTGGCCGACATGGAAAAGCAAGGCATCAAGGCTAACGTTGCCGATTTGCAGGCTTTGGGCCGCGAGTTCGAGGAGCAGATCGCCAAGCTGATGGCTGACATTTACCGATTGGCCGGTACTGAATTCAACCTGAATTCGCCGAAGCAGCTGGGTGAAATTTTGTTCGATAAATTGGGCTTGCCTGTCGTGAAAAAAACGAAGACCGGTTATTCCACCGATGCCGAGGTGCTCGAAAAGCTGGCGCCGTACAACGATGTGGTGCAATTGATTTTGCAATACCGCCAATTGGCCAAGCTGCAGTCCACGTACGTGGAAGGCTTGCTCAAGGAGATTTCGGAGAAGGACGGCAAGGTGCACACGTATTACCGGCAAACGATTGCGGCAACCGGGCGCCTCAGCAGCCAGTTCCCGAATTTGCAGAACATTCCGATCCGCATGGAGGAAGGCCGGAAAATCCGCAAGGTGTTTGTGCCGTCCGAGCCTGGATGGTCCATTCTGGCGGCGGATTACTCACAAATCGAGCTGCGGGTGCTGGCTCACATTTCGGACGACGAGCGCCTGAAGGAAGCGTTCCTGCACGATATGGACATCCATACCAAGACGGCATCGGACGTTTTCGGCGTCAAACCGGAGGACGTGGACAGCAATATGCGCCGCTCTGCCAAAGCGGTCAACTTCGGTATCGTTTATGGGATCAGCGATTACGGACTCTCCCAAAACCTGAACATTACCCGCAAGGAAGCAGCGCAGTTCATCGACCAATATTTTGACGTGTTCCAGGGGGTGCGCCGTTATATGGACGATATCGTGAAGGAAGCGCGCCAGAACGGCTATGTCAAAACGCTCCTGGAACGCCGGCGTTATTTGCCGGAGATCAATGCGAGCAATTTCAACCTGCGTTCCTTTGCCGAACGCACGGCGATGAATACGCCGATCCAGGGTACGGCTGCGGACATCATCAAGCTGGCCATGGTTCAGATGGACGAAGCGCTTCGTACGCGTGATTTGAAGAGCCGCATGCTGCTTCAAGTACATGACGAGCTTGTGTTCGAAGTGCCGGCGGACGAACTGGAACAAATGAAGGAACTGGTGCCTGCGGTGATGGAACAAGCGCTGAAGCTGTCCGTGCCGCTTAAGGCGGAAGTCAGCTATGGAGACAACTGGTACGAGGCGAAATAGATTGGGTTTGCTTTGATTTCCGATATATGGAATTCCTTTTGCACAAGGTTTCGGCACAAGAAGGGTCCCGTTTCGCCTTTTCTTCCGTTATAATAGAGACGAGGTGAATAACACTATGCCGGAATTGCCGGAAGTCGAAACTGTCAAAAGAACGTTGAATCAATTGATCGTCGGCAAAACGATCGATCATGTTACCGTGAATCTGCCGCGAATCATTCAGCGGCCTGATGATATACATGCATTTGCTTTGGAACTTGCGGGGCATACCGTGGTCGGCGTGGAGCGCAGGGGCAAGTTTTTGCGGATTTTGCTGGACGGGCTTGTGCTGGTGTCCCATTTGCGCATGGAAGGGCGGTACGGCCTGTACAAGCAGCATGAAGAGGTGGAAAAACACACACACGTAATTTTCCATTTCACCGACGGCACGGAATTGCGCTACAAGGACGTGCGCCAGTTCGGTACGATGCACCTGTTTAAAGCAGGCGAAGAGCTTGTATCGAAACCGCTGCTGAAGCTGGGGCTCGAACCGCTCGATCCGGCGTTTACGTTGGATGCGTTCCGGGAAGCCGTTGGCAAACGGACAACGAAGATCAAGGCCGTTCTGCTAAATCAGGCATATGTCGTGGGCATCGGGAATATTTATGTGGACGAGGCCTTGTTCCGGGCGGGCATCCATCCCGAAACGATTGCCAGGACATTGAGCGAAGCCCAGCTCGCCAGATTGCATGAAGCGATTGTGGTGACGCTGCAGGATGCCGTCGATGCAGGCGGTTCCTCCATCAAATCGTACGTCAACGGACAAGGCGAGATGGGAATGTTTCAGCATCAGTTGAAGATTTACGGTCGCAAGTCCGAGCCGTGTACCGTGTGCGGCACCTTGATTGAAAAAAGCGTGGTCGGCGGCAGGGGCACGCATTATTGTCCGACATGCCAGCCGTCAGAATAAGCTGAGCCAAGCGGCAGGATCAATGAAATCATCCCATCGTAGCACCCATGGACTCCTCTCTCCATATACTGATATGGCAGAAATAAGCGGGCGAATACCTACTTCCGGGTAGGTGGATGTGATCCGCACAGGGGAGGAATCCGGGGTGCTGCCTCATTTTATTTCGTTGTTCGTGCTGGCCTTCGCGGTGAGTCTGGATGGTTTTGGAGTCGGAATTACATATGGATTGCGCAGGACCAAGATCCCGCTCTTATCCATTGCCGTCATTTCGTTGTGTTCGGGATTGGTCATTGCCGTATCGATGCAGGTCGGCGTGCTATTATCCCGTTTTGTGTCTCCGGACGTGGCTTCCGTTGTCGGCGCGGTCATTCTGATCGGCATTGGCGGCTGGTCGCTCCTTCAGCTTGTACGAAAGAAGAGCAAAGATTCGGCCGAAGCCAACACTTCCCTTGAACAGGAAGGGATGAGGGCGTCTTCGGGATATGGAACGGAGATTTATGGTGGAGAAGAACAGGTGACCAGAAGGCAAAGTCAGGTCATGGCACTGGAACTGGAGCAATCGGCTTCAGGCGGATCATTGGAACGCATGGTGTTTACGTTGGAACTGCGCAAGCTGGGCGTGGTGATCCAGATTTTGCGCAGTCCCTCCAAGGCGGATATCGACAATTCGGGCAGCATATCTGCCCAAGAAGCGATGTGGCTCGGCATAGCGTTGTCACTGGATGCTTTTGGTGCCGGACTCGGGGCTGCTTTGCTGGGGTTTCCGACGTTCTGGACCGCATTGGTGATTGCGCTGTTCAGCGGGGCGTTTCTTTCGCTCGGGATGAAGGTGGGATTGCGCTTTGCCGACCTGCGCTGGATGCAACGTTTGTCGGTGCTGCCTGCCATTTTGTTGGTGGCTATGGGAATAATGAAGCTGTTGTGAGGTGAAACGATGAATATGGGCTTAACCGGCGGGATCGCAACCGGAAAAAGCAGTGTTTCCGCCTTTCTTGCAAGCAAGGGGGCGTTGATCATTGACGCAGACGTGATTGCCCGGGAGGTTATGCTGCCCGGGCATCCGGTTTTGGCTGCCACCGTGCAGCGGTTTGGACAAGCCATATTGCATGAAGACGGTACGTTGGATCGCAAAAAACTGGGCAGCATCGTTTTCGGGAACCCCGAAGAGCGAAAAGCGCTGGAAGCGATCACGCACCCGGCAATCCGTCAGGAGATGCGGGAGCGTGCCGTCGCATATCGGACAGAATATCCGGACAAGCTTGTGGTATCGGATATTCCTTTATTGTACGAATCGGGATTGGAGAATGGGTTTGACGAAGTTATGGTTGTATATGTCCCCCGTTCCGTGCAAAAGGAAAGACTGATGATTCGGGATGGATTGACGTCAGAGCAGGCTGATGCACGCCTTGGGGCGCAAATGGATATCGAACTGAAAAAGCGGCGCGCAGATATCGTCATTGACAATAGCGGTTCATGGCTTGAGACGGAAAAGCAGTTGGCAGCGTTCTGGCATCGTAAGGGTCTGTCATGAAGCTGCTGCGCAAAAAGAGAGTGCTGCTGCTGCTGTTTGTGTCATTTGTGCTCGTGTTGTTCCTGAATACGAACTGGATGGCATGGTTTTATCCGATCCAATACAAAAACGAAATTCGGGCGCAATCGCAGAGTTATGAAGTGGACCCGTTTCTGATCGCTTCGATTATCCGGGTGGAAACGAATTTCAAAACAAGCAAGGAATCCAGAAAAGGCGCCATCGGTTTGATGCAGCTCATGCCCGATACGGCGAACTGGATCATGGAACAGGCCAAAATTCCGCATACCTCGCTGGACGAGCTGAAGCATGAGCCGGACAGGAACATCCAGCTGGGAACGTGGTACTTGAAAAATTTGTCCGAGCAATTCGATGGCAATCCCATCGCGATGATCGCTGCATATAACGCAGGTCCGGGCAAGGTCAACGAGTGGCTTAAGAACGGCGTATGGGACGGAACGTTGGAGTCGATCAAGGATATTCCTTTTGGAGAAACCCGGCACTATGTACAACGCGTTATTTATTATTATAATCAATATGTAGATATCTATGATACGTTCTAAAAGAGACAGAATCCGGATGAAAAGAGCAAGAAAAACAGAGTGGCCGGCATGCTGCCGACCACTCCGTGCTCCTCTGTATTACGTATTCCCGAACGGATATTAGTATTGACCTGCCAATTGCTGTTCTGCAATTGTTACCAGACGCTTCGTGATGTAACCACCGATCGAACCGTTCTCGTAAGAAGTCATGTTACCTTGGTATCCGTCCTGTGGGATGCTAATTCCGAGTTCTTGAGCAACTTCGTATTTCATTTGCTCGAGAGCTGCGGAAGCTCTAGTTACCACCAGATTATTGGAGTTACCATTGCTTTGGGCCATTGCTGTTCACCTCCTCGCGGTTGGTAAAAGTATTATGTGTCCAAGCTTCGATTTTCATTACGAATGTCTATAGGGAATTTGTTCCAAAAGAAAAACATGGGAAGTGATCTGATTTGAAATGTCCTTATTGCGGCTACTTGGGCACTAAAGTGCTGGACTCAAGGCCGGCCAACGAATCCAAGTCGATTCGGCGCCGCCGCGAATGCGAGCAGTGCAGCCGAAGGTTTACTACGTTTGAAATGGTGGAGGAGACTCCGCTCATCGTGATTAAGAAGGACGGAAGCCGGGAGGAATTCAGCCGGGACAAAATTTTGCGCGGTTTGATCCGTGCCTGCGAGAAACGTCCGGTTTCCGTCGAAACGTTGGAAATGATGGTTTCCGAAGTGGAGAAATCGCTGCGCAATACGGCGGACGCCGAAGTGGAAAGCCGCCAGATCGGCGAATTGCTGATGGAACAGCTGTTTCCGGTGGACGAGGTGGCCTACGTTCGATTCGCCTCGGTGTATCGCCAGTTCAAAGACATCAACATGTTCATGAAAGAACTGAAATCGCTGCTGTCCAACGAGGACATGGAAGATTGAAGGCTTAAAGTGAAGGGTTGAGGGAGAAGAGCAGTCCAGAGTTATCGTTACACGTTGTGCATAAAGGTTGTTCTTCTCCGATCACTTTAGGGTTAGGTATGGATTGAAATGAATTAATTTTTAAAAAGATGTTGACAACATGGGCTGAATTTTATATGATATAGAAGTCGCCTGAAGCAAACGATATGGCGATGAGGAATAAATACATATCCTGGGGCCTTAGCTCAGCTGGGAGAGCGCATCGCTGGCAGCGATGAGGTCAGGGGTTCGATCCCCCTAGGCTCCATACATATTGAACTGTTGAAACCCTTTGTATATAAGGGTTTTTCTTTTTTTCTGTGATATTAAAATGAGTCATTCTACATTTTTTCTCAGTTGGGGACAGGTTGTGTTTAACTTGCAATTGTGATTTGCATCACGGTTCAATTTTTCAATTGCGTGTGTATACAATATTTCTCGTAGAATCAACCTTTGATTGAGTAAATGAGTATTTTATGTCTGTAGTACGTTGAATAGTGGTGGGCCAATGTCTGTGATTCGAATTTATAGTAGGTAAATAGGAAGGAAAATTCTTCTCCGGTGCTATTTTGGTTCTATGATAAATCGTTGCCAAGAACCAAGACATGGAAAATAGCCTCGTAAGTAGTTTTGACTACTCATATCAACACCAATATAGTGTTGTTGAACTGGTGAAAAGATGACATTCCAGCTAGTTCCATCTAATGTTTCAGTATGAAGTGTGAATTCTTCAGTTGGACCAGCGCCTGCTTCGCTTGCTGTCAACCACCCATACTTTATTGAAACATAACGTTGCATGCTAGGTGAGTACAAATTGAAGAGTCTGCTGTCATTTCCTCCTAATTGTCGCATTTCAAATTCTGCCAATCCATCGGAGTTGGGTTGAAATGCAATAAGTTTGTTGACATTGTTTGCGCCTGGCTCTGCAATGACGTATTGATTTGTTTCACTGAAAAGTATCGACACTTTCCCGTTAATTGGTAAGTCCATTGGTTCTTGCCGATATCCAAAACGAATCCAGTAACGTTGATGGTAATACATTGTAAAAAACCTCCTGAAGCGTATTTTTTACACACTGTATGTATCAGCGCTTGCCTAGGTTCGGGATACTTAATTGTATAAGTCAGGTTCGCCCTCCTAGGCTCCATACCAAAAGAACCCGCTAAACACAAGGATTTCCGAGTGTTTGGCGGGTTTTTGCTATGTAGAAATTTGTTTGATTTCATGGTCGTGGTCATACACTAACCATTTTTTTATTCTGTTATATTTATTTCTTTGGCAAAAGATGTTGGAGGAATCGTATCCAGATGCTCTTTATCAGCAACAAAATTGATTTTCGCCCCGATCTTCAGGGCATTAAAATCATCTTTTCCCGGTGAGATGTTTTTTAGATCCAGCCATTCTAAGTTATATTTATTCGCCTTTAAAATCTCTTGGACGGTCTGACCCGTAATTTCTTCTAGGTTTGACTGTAACTCGGGATTTTTTGTGTCCAACGCAAGAAGAATTTTCTTTTGTCCCTTTGACTCCTGTTTTGCAAGAACAATAGCCTCAGATGTCTTCAGTGCATCTTGCGGTTCTTTTGATTGGTTAGCATGATCACCTTTGCCACTGCAACCTGTAACCATAAGAACCAAAATGAAAACAGACAATATCGATTTCATTTCCCTTTCTCTCCTTCCCCAAAGGTACTTATTACATAAACTGAAAAAACATCCACACGTTAACGGAGAGGCAGAACCAATCTGAAGAAGCGTAGCGTTCGCTTAAAAGCTTTCTGAAAGAAAGCTTCATCGGAAGCATAGTCTGTTCACCGGATTTTCCCCTTCAAAAAGGGGATTCGAAAAATCTGGGATAAACAGCGATCGGAAGATGGTACTGCGCTCGCAGTGGTCTAGTGTGATTGATTATTGCGCTTTATTAGACGGTTAAAGGGATACGAAGGTTGCACTCAAACGAAAAGGAGAGGTGGTTAAACCAACAGCGTGTAGTAAAGTCAAACGACAGCCTGGGGCCAGGAAGAAAGGTTAAGCATCCGTCCCCAAGATCGTTTCAGTACCGAATCCAAGGGTAACGAGAAACGATCTTTCTTTGTTCGGGAAATCCATCCAGTTATAATAGATTAGAAATCAAACATATCACTTTCATTAAAAGGAGAAATAGATGAAAAATTATATCATTTTTGGCGCCAGCAAGGGATTGGGCGATGCATTCGTCAAAGGGCTGCCGGAGCAGGGGGATCAAGTATGGATCGTGTCCCGGAGCAAGCCGGGCAGCTTGGCACTGAACGATGGCGTCAAACGGACATGGATCGAAGCGGATCTGGCGCGGCCGGATGCAGCACGGAAAATAACGGATGCTTTGGCATCTGAACCGATCGATGTTCTGATATATAACGTGGGCATTTGGGAGAAGGCAGGATTCGAGGAGCATTACGACTTCGAGAAGGATGACCCGGCAGACATCGCCAACATCGTTCATGTGAATATCACCACGACCATCACTGCCATTCAGGCGTTATTGCCGAACGTTCGCATGTCGGGGGCGGGAAAAATTATTCTGATCGGATCTACCGCCGGATTGGAGCATACGAATAATGCACAAGTATCGTTTGTGGCCTCCAAATTCGGACTGCGCGGCATCGCCAATGCTCTAAGAGAACATGTTCGCAAAGATGGCATTGCGGTAACCTGCATCAATCCGGGAGAATTGGCTGCCGCAGTCCCTTATGAGGAAGGGGCGGACAAGGCAATTGCCCTGTATGGGGGAACCCGTATTCCGGTTCAGGACATCGTATCCATCGTTAAATGTATTGTCAGTCTCTCCAGCGCAGCTTGTGTAAAGGAAATCCATGTTCCGGCGATCACGGATTTGAATGCATGACGGACTGAAGTTACGCGATCCGCGCCAAAGACATCAACTTAAACACGCTCCCTGCAGCGTGTTTTTTTGCCATTCGACCCGTTAGCCCATATACTTGCGCCGAAGCCGCAAAGCGAAAATGATGTATTCGTCCCAAGGTTCGAATGATAAAATAGATTACGGCTCTGCCAAACGGGATATTCCCGCTCGGGCAGAGCCAAATGAACGGACTAATCCTTAAATCATACACTTACTGTCATTAACGATACGGAGGAAACCCTCAATGAAAAACTCTGAGTGGTCGGGATCATACTTTCCCAATTTTGTGATGGAAGGCATTCAATCCCTATACTTCACTTCCAATCGGCCGCTCCATACCATTCATGAATATGTTCCCGTGCTGCTGGCGGTAAACAGCGGCGCGGGTTCGCTGCAACGGGAACAAGAAACCTATGAATTGTCGCAGGGCACGTCTGTTTTGCTTCCGCCAGGCACCAAGGCGGTCGTGACGGCCGGGCCTGGACAGCCATTGCACATATATATGTTGACGATCAGCACGCAAGCGCAGGCATGCGCGACCCATGAGGGCTCCATGAGCCGGGTGAGCATGATTGGTTCAGCCAAAAACGTGGAGTATTTCATCGACGCACCGGCGATTGCGGCCCGGCTGGAAGAACTGTTTATACATCGCTTGCCCGAAAGCGAGACCCGGCATATGCGCAATCAGATCGTATTTCACCAGGTCTTGCTAGCATTGCTGGAACGTATGGAAAGCGGGGATTCTTTTTCCGATCTGCCCTCGATGGAACGAAGCTTGGCCTATATGGAAGGCCATTTCAACGAAAAAATTACGACAGAGCTTTTGTCCGAGATGGCCGGGGTCAGCCGTTCACATTACTCCATTTTGTTCAAGCAGATGACCGGATTCTCTCCGAACGAATATTTATCCAAGCTGCGCGTGCATCGGGCCAAAGAATTGATCATTGGCAGCACGTTATCCCTAAGGGACATTGCGTTAAAGGTAGGCTACAAGGACGAATTCTATCTCAGCCGCCGTTTCAAACACCAGACGGGAGAAAGTCCCTCATCCTATAGTCGATCCCGAAACGTTCAACGGGCTGCAGTATGGTTTGCGCCATATGCAAGCCACCTGTTTTTGCTTGGCGTGGAGCCATCCATCGTTATTTCGGAAAGCAGCGAATACGTAAGGGCAGATGGTCTGCTGACTCCGCAAACCGTGCGATTTATTCATATGGACACCCCTCCCGAGCAAATAAAAGCTGCTTTGCAGGAGGAAAACGTCGATTTGATCATTGCTGCAAAGCAACATCTGCAGGAGACCGGTTTGACTGCCGAGCAATTGAGATCGGTCGCCCCGATCATTGAGGTTCCATGGATGGAACTTGGGTGGAAAGAACATTTGCGTATGATTGCCCACGCGATTCGAAAGAGCGAAATAGCAGAGCGTTGGTTAGCCGATTTCGAACAACAAGAACGACGGGCAAGGGAGACGGTGCAGGAGCAGAAGGTGGTTGATGAAACCGTAACCATTGTCGTCATCAAACCGGAAAGGCTGCAAATTTACGGGGCAAGGAATGCAGGTTATGTCCTGTACCATTCGTTGGGATTGCAGCCTTCGGCAAAGATTGCCCAGGAAATAGAACATTTCGGGGATGAGTTTCATTCCGTTTCCATCGAACGATCCGAACTGAAGGAGTACGAAGGAAATTGGTTTCTGGTTATGGTGTTCCCGGATGAGAAGGGGGCTACCGCCCATGCCGAGCGGATTTTTGCCTCCGAGGAATGGCAAGGTCTGAGCGCGGTTAAACAGAATCGGGTGCATGTGTTGGATCAAGAGGAATGGATTCCGTATAATCCCGTTTCTGTTCGTCTTCAGCTTGAACGGGCGCTCAAGCTTTGGGCGGGGAATCAATAATGCAAGTCATTTTGCAAACAAAAAGGCATGGTTAGCTTCATTCGCCATGCCTATAATTAGCTATGTTAATGAGAATGATTTTCATGTTCAAACAAAAAGGGGAGAGAGTCATCCATGAAAAAGAGTTTTGCGCCTGTATTACTTGCCTTGATGATGCTGCTTGCGGCATGCGGAAACAACGGCAGCGAGGATGCCCAAGCAGGCTCCAGCACAACGGAGGCGGCAACTTCGTCCGCGTCCACCGATTCGGCCAAGTCGGGAGACACCTTTGTATACGAGTCCGAGAATGGACCTGTGGACGTTCCTACACATCCGCAGCGTGTAATCGTGCTGACGCGTTTTTTGACGGGAAATGTGATGCAGCTTGGCGTTCCGCTGGTGGGCGTGGACGAAATGTCCAAGGAAAACCCGAACTTCAAGGAAAAGCTGGCTGAAGCCGAAGCGGTGACGGACGAAAGCTTGGAGAAAATCATCGAACTGAATCCCGACCTGATCATCGGCCAGTCGGATATCAAAAACGTGGACAAGTTGAAACAAATCGCTCCCACCATAACCTACACTTACGGCAAGCTGAATTTTCTGGAACAGCAGCTGGAAATCGGAAAACTGTTGAACAAGGAAACCGAAGCTCAAGCCTGGGTGGACGATTTTGATGCACGCAGCAAAAAAATCGGAGAAGAAATCAAGGCCAAAATCGGTGCGGATGCCACCGTATCCGTCATCGAAACCTTCAATAAACAGCTGTACGTGTACGGCGAGAACTTTGGACGGGGAACCGAGCTGCTGTACGGGCAGTTTGGTCTGGCAATGCCTGAAAAAGTGAAAGAAGCAACCAAAACGGACGGATTTTTCGCCGTATCGACCGAAGTGCTGAAGGACTACATGGGCGACTACGTGATTTTCAGCAAAAACACGGACGAAGACAACACTTTCCAGACCACGGAAACCTACAAAAACGTGCCGGCCGTGCAAAACAACCGGGTGTTTGAGGCCGATGCCAAAACGTTTTATTTCAACGATCCGCTCAGCCTGGAGTATCAGCTTGAATTCTTTGAAAAACAATTCCTGGGCAAGTAACTTGAACCGCCATGAAAAATAAACATGTTTCGAACCGCTTTTGGATCAAGCTGGCGGGCAGCGTGGTCGTGCTCGTTCTATGCTTTGTCCTTGCCATCAAGTATGGGGCGGAGCAGGCGGACTTTCGCAGCATATGGCTGGCATTCACCGCGGCGGAGCCGGATGATCAGGTCATGATTTTGCGCGAGATCAGGCTGCCGCGGGAAATCGCGGCCATGCTGATCGGGGCGGCGCTCGCCGTATCCGGTGCGATCATGCAGGGAGTGACGCGGAATCCACTCGCCGATCCGGGGCTGCTCGGCCTGACGTCAGGCTCCAATCTGGCGCTGGCCATCGCTTTTGTTTTTGTGCCGTCGCTCGGAACCTTTGGCATTATGGTCGCATGTTTCGTCGGAGCCGCCTTTGGCGCAGCCATCGTTGTCGTGCTCGGAGTCTTTGGACGAGGCAGGCTTTCACCGCTCCGCGTCGTCCTGGCGGGAGCTGCCGTATCTTCATTTATGTATGCCATTGCGGATGGGGTGACCCTCTATTTCAAAATATCCAAAGACGTATCCATGTGGACTGCCGGCGGATTGATCGGTACGACGATGCAGCAGGTGCAGACGATCGGTCCGGTCATCCTGATCGGCCTGTTCCTGGTCCCTTTTTTGGCACATCAAATGAATGTTCTCAGCCTGAGCGACGATGTCGCAACCGGTTTGGGTCAGAAGCTTGTTTTCGTCAAATTGATGCTGTTCCTTTTGGTTATCATCCTCACCGGCGCTTCGGTGGCCCTGATTGGCAATATGGTTTTTGTAGGGCTCATGATTCCGCATATTGTACGCAAGGTGGTCGGCACGGATTATCGGCACATATTGCCGCTATCCATCTTTGCCGGAGCAGCGTTCATGCTGCTGGCCGAAACGTTGGGACGCACGATCAACGCGCCGTACGAAACACCGGTTGTTGCGATTGCCTCCATGCTGGGACTGCCGTTTTTTCTGTTTGTGGTGTGGCGTAAAGGAGGGAAAGCATTCTCATGATGATGTCTGCCCGCCTTCGCAAGCAGCGGCTGATCTTGCTCGCATGTTTGCTGCTGATTGCATTAACCATCGTCATCGGCATGAGCTGGGGGTATTCTTCTTTGTCAGTCAAACGGCTGCTTCCCGTCCTTGTAGGACAAGGAACATTCAAGGAAGATTTCATCCTGTTTTCCGTGCGCTTGCCTCGAATCTTTATTACCGTTCTGGCAGGCATGCTGCTTGCGCTCTCGGGGTCCATCCTGCAGAGCGTCACGCGCAACGACCTTGCCGACCCGGGCATTATCGGGATCAATTCGGGTGCCGGGATTGCCGTAGCGGTCTTTTTTCTGTATGCACCCCTTGAACCAGGCTCATTGGCCTATATGCTGCCACTCGCTGCATTGCTGGGTTCGCTGGTTACCGCTGCACTGATCTATCTTTTTTCATACAGCCGTACGCGAGGACTCGATCCCATCCGCATGGTGTTGGTCGGCGTCGGGTTTTCGATGGCGCTCTCCGGTGTGATGATCGTAATCATTTCTGCGGCGGAGCGCACCAAAGTGGATTTTATCGCCAAATGGATCTCGGGCAGCATCTGGGGAACGGACTGGCCGTTTATATGGGCTTTGCTGCCTTGGCTGCTGGTGCTGCTTCCGATTGCGCTGCTTCGTGCAGGGCGGCTGGATTTGCTTGCTTTGAATGAAGAAACCGCAATCGGTTTGGGCGTGCGCATGGAAAAGGAAAGATTGGTGTTGGTGCTGGTCGCCGTAGCCGCTGCCGCCTCGGCGGTATCGGTTACGGGCGGCATCGCTTTTGTCGGCCTGATGGCTCCCCATATTGCCAAAGCGTTGGTTGGGCCGCGAAGTTCCTTATTTATTCCGGTCGCCGTTTTGCTTGGTGGATGGCTGCTGCTTGTCGCGGACACCATTGGGCGCAATCTCGTCGATCCCGACGGCATCGCGGCCGGCATTATGGTTTCCTTGATCGGCGTGCCTTACTTTGTCTATCTGTTGTTGAAAAAGTCCTGATCGGGGCAAAGCGCAATGGCAGGTATTAAGCGAAGACACCGTGGATGGACAGGACAGCAAAAGCTGGACAACCCAAAAAAGATCGGTTTGGATCACGTCTGTGTGACCCGAAACCGATCTTTTTTGCTCACGGAGATTAGTTTACTTTCTCTCCAGCGAACACTTCCACGTTCATTGGCGCTGCCATGAAAGCAGCGGCTTGCTGCACGAAACCTTGGAAATGCGCGCTTGCGTTATGTGCTTGAGTAGCAGCTTCGTCTTTCCATTGCTCGACCATGATGTATTGGTGTTCTTGCTCGGTGTGTTTAACCAGCGTGTAGGAAATGTTGCCTTCCTCCTGGCGGGTTGCGGCAACCAGCTCCTTGGCGGCAGCGAGGAAAGCTTGCTCTTGATCGGGTTTAACGGACAGATGTGCGTGAATGATAATCATAATGACAACCTCCAACGTTTTTTTGTGAAAAGCAGGGGACGATTATGCCCAAGTCGTAATGGTGTCCACAGGCAAGCGGTAAGAAGGATGCCCTTCTTTGGCCGATTTGCCCATCGAAATCAGCATGACCGGTTGGAAGCGGTCTTTGTCCAGGCCGAACGCTTCCGCGATCTGGTCCTTCTCATAACCGCCAATCGGATTGGTGTCGTATCCATGGGCGCGCGCTACGAGCATCAGCTGCATCGAAACGAGTCCGGAGTCGATCAGGTTCACGTCGCGCAGATCGGACGCAGCCATGTTCGCATAATATGGTTTCACTTTTTGCACCTGCATATCCGCGATGTCTTTCGGCATGTATCCGAGTTCCACCGCTTTGCCAAAGATTTCATCCATGTGCTCGATATTGTTGGCATCATAGAATACGGCGATGACCGCCGAGGACGTCAGCACTTGCGTCTGGTTGAAGCGAGCGAGCGGCGCCAGTTTTTCTTTGCCTTCCGCACTGTCGATGACAAGAAAACGCCAAGGCTGCAGATTGATGGATGAAGGTGCCCGGGAAGCTTCTGCCAAAATCTCCGTCATTTCCTCACGGCTGATTTTTACTTCGGGATCATACGCTTTGACGGAACGCCGTCCCAGCACAATTTCATTAAAATCGTTGGTTTTATGAAACTTGCCTGTCGTTGTGCTCATATTCGTTTCTCTCCTCTGTCTATCGGTTTATAAATTGTTCTGCATGCGTTCAAGATACCCCGCCAGGTCATGGATCTCTTCCTGGCTGAAACCCTCAAGGATTTGGTGGATCAGGATATCCTTTTCCGCCTTATAGCCATCGATCCGGTGGCGCCCCTCATCGGTGAGGGAAACGAACGTTTCGCGGTTATCGTCCGGATTTTTGCGCCGGCTGACCATGCCGTCCAGCTCCAGTTGTTTCAGATGGCGGGTAATGGCCGCCCCGTCGATATCGACGTTTTTTTGCAGCGCGGATTGATTGATCTCGTCGACCAGATTCAATTGGCACAAAATTTCGAAGCGGGATGAGCTAATGCCCGTGCAGCGCTCGAACTTGGGACTGATCTTGTTGCCCAGCCCGTTCAGCAGCGTCAGAATCAGTTCTTCTTTGGAAACGATACGTGTCATGTCTGGACCTCCCGGGTAAATCTCATCCATGGACAAGGGCGTATGTTAACAAATTAATGGTAAAGTGCCACATACAGGGCCATTGCATAATGATGAACAGGGCCATCATCGTTGAGTGCTCAAAATTTGAGGTATCAATGATTGACGGCTCAATCAATATAGCATGGTTCATTTGTTTTTGCAACCATCCTCCAGATGAGACGAAATCAAAGGCCGATATGAAAAGGGACCTCCTCAGTTATTCTATCCGGAGTCTAGGACATTATTATTTCGTTTTTTTCTTTTATTGAGAAGGGTATGGGCCGGAGTATTTTGCAATGGGAGCGGTGATCCGCTATACTTCTGGTTATTGATTCATTCATAACCTATGTGGAGGTACATTAAAATGGCAAAAGACGGAGCGGCATCGGTCAACCGCCGGAACGAAATTATTTCTGCAGCCATCGAGGTGTTTGCCGAAATCGGATATTACCGGGCCACGACCGCGCAGGTCGCCGAAAAGGCCAGAATCTCGCAGCCGTACGTTTTTCGTTTTTTCAAAACGAAGGAGGCATTGCTGCTCAGTGCGCTGGAAGTATCCTGGACGCGGATCATCGATTCTTTTCGTGCGGTGGTGGAGACGGCATCGGCAGAGGCGCTTGAACACGAACTGATCGAGGCATACGAACGAATTCTGGAAACGCATAAAAATGAAATCCTGCTCCAGATGCAGGCGCAGACGATGCGGGAGGAAGAGATACGGCATGCGATGCAAAAAGCATTAGGCGAGGTACGCAATATGGTGCTGAATGCTTTCACCCAGGCCGGATATGCAAACCCCAAATACAGAACGCTGACCTTTTTGGCGATCGGCATGCTGTGCAACATTTCTTCGGCGTTGGATATGCCTGAACTTAAGGAACGTTAAAGGGACGAAATGCCCCTTTTCGATTTAGTTATTGATCAATCACTAATTATGCGTTATGATATGGTCATCAGATAAGTAATTGATCAATAACACATCAGAAGGAAGGATGAAAGAAGATGAAAAAAGCGCTGGTTATCGGAGCTACGGGAGGAACGGGAGCAGCAATTACGGAGGAGCTCGTGAAACGAGGTGTAGAGACGATCGTGTTTGGCCGTTCGCGGCAAAAGTTGGAGCAGCTGATCCACCGTTTGGGGAATCCGGCACATGTTCGCATCCAAACCGGTGATGCCTTCCGCAGCGAGGATATTGTGGCTGCTTCGGGCGGAGCCGATGTTATGTTCCATTGCGCCAATGTCCCTTATCACGAGATGGAAAGCAGGTTGATTCCGCTCGGCGAATCCGTCATGCGGGCAGCAGGGCAGCTTGGCATCAAGGTTGTTGTCATGGACGGCATCTATCCTTACGGGAAAAGTCAGATGGATGAGGTCACCGAAGAGCATCCCAAACGGCCGCATACGCGAAAAGGGAAAACCCGGCTGGCTTATGAGCAGATGTTATTCAGCTACTCTTGGGCGAGGGAACGTCTCATGATTGTGCGCCTGCCCGATTATTATGGCCCGACCGCCAATGAAGCTTCTTACTTGGGTTCCACGCTGGATGCAATCGCGAAGGGGAGAATGGCATTTTTTATCGGAAACATGAGCATTCCCCGCGAATATGTATATTTGCCGGATGCAGCGGCGATGGTGGTGGAACTGGCGAGCAAGGAAGACACGTACGGTGAGAACTGGAACATTCCCGGATCGGGAACGATCTCAGGCAAAGACATCGTGCGCATTGCTCAGCAAGCGGCAGGCGTGAAAAAACCGGTGCTGGCATTGGGGAAAATCGGGTTGTCGCTGCTCGGGCTGGGTGTGCCGGTGATGAAAGAAATTGTAGAAATGCTCTATTTGACAACGGAACCTCTGCGATTAAGCCGAAAAAAATACGAAACAAGGATCGGACCGATCGTATCCACTGCCTTTGAAGAAGGGATTGCGGCAACGGTAAGAGAGATCAGAAGATCGTTGTAACTTTCTAAGTTATTGATCAATCACTAAATTCATTTGAAGTGTTTAGGAAATAGTCATGATCTTTTGGTTATTCCAGTGCTTCTCAGGTTGGATGCAGACATAAAATCGCTCTTTCCGCCCTTTCGTTTCGATCAACAAGCATGATAGCTATTTTTAGGTTCAATGACAATTAACCTTCCATATACTTCAAATATGCCATTCGAGCTTCTATAATAACGCTAATATACGGATGGGAAATGCAAAAGAACGGTTTATTACCGAATGAACATAACTTATATATAACTCGTTAAGTTATGTTTTTCCTTTGTTGCCATGCTTGTTTGGAAAGGGTGAATAATCATGAGCCTGGAAGCATTGAATGAACGCGTCAAAACTGACCTTGCCTATTTGGCATATGGAGGAAAGGACTGGCTGCAGCCCAAGCAGCACCCCAATGGGCATGTTTATGATGTCATCATTGTCGGCGGAGGACAAAGCGGCCTTGGGGCAGCGTTTGGGCTGTTGAAAGAAAGGATATCCAACATTCTGGTCATTGACGAAAACGAGGCTGGCAGCGAGGGGCCTTGGGAATCCTATGCCCGTATGGTCACTTTGCGTACGCCCAAACACCTGACGTCGATTGATCTCGGCATTCCGTCCTTGACGTTTAGGGCCTGGTGGGAAGCCCAGGCTGGACGTGATGGTTGGGACGGCATGGACAAAATTCCGCGCGGAGCCTGGATGAATTATTTGCGCTGGTACCGGCAAGTGCTGAATCTTCCCGTCCTGAACGAAGTGAAGCTGAGGTTGATCGAACCGCTCCCGGACGGAATTCACCAGCTTCACGTGGAAGGTGCCGGCGCGGATGCCGAGGTGCTGCTTGCCCGAAAAGTCGTGTTGGCCACAGGCATTCAGGGCGGCGGGGGATGGCATGTGCCGCCAATGATTGCAGACAGTCTGCCGAAGGAACGGTATGCGCATACGTCCGAGGCGATCGATTTCGAACGGTTGCGCGGAAAACGGATTGCGATCCTTGGCGGGGGAGCATCCGCCTTCGACAATGCCGCCCATGCGCTTGCGGCAGGCGTGACCGAAGCTCATGTTTTCGTGCGCCGGGAGCAGCTGCCCCGCATCAACCCGATTCGGCAGATGGAGCAATCCGGCATGATCGAACGATTCCACGCATTGTCCGTCCCTGACAAGTATGCGGTGATCGCTCATTTTCTCCAATATAATCAGCCGCCGACGAACGATACATTCAACCGGGCTGCCGCGTGGCCGGGATTCGAACTGCATCTGGGGGCGCCTTGGTTAAGTGTGGCGGAGACTGGAAAAGAGGCTATCGTAACGACATCAAAGGGAACGCTTGCGTTCGATTTTCTGATCATCAGCACCGGATTGCTCAGCGATCCCGGATTACGTCCGGAGCTTCAGCTTGTGGAGCGTCATATTGCCCGTTGGGCGGACCGATACGACGCGCCCGAAGGCATACGCAACGCCCTGCTCGACGCACATCCTTATCTAAGCCCAGGCTTCGCGATGACAAGCAGGGATGAAGAAGGGGAGGCGCTGCTGTACGGACTGTTTGTTTTCAATTATTCGGCACTTGCAAGCTGCGGTCTCTCTGCATCGGCAATATCAGGCACCCGCAGCGCCATTCCGAAGTTGGTGGCGGCGGTGGCCGACCAATTGTTTTTGGATGAGCGGGAGTCCATCCTGGAACGGTATTACGGTTATGAGGAGAAAGAGTTCACCGCGACCTGGGGAGAAAGCATCAACGTATGATGATAAAGGGAGCCATGCTCCGATATGCGAACCGCGCAGTATTCTAATGCTGTGCGGTTTGTTTTTTTGGGGGGAACGGATCCGGATTGCAGGGATTTTCCTGTGCTGGCCTGTTAGAAGACGTTTTTCTTTGGCAGGACGGTTACGTCGAAACTGTTTTTGTTGTAAAATGTCGAATGTAGGATGTTGAAGGCAGGTGTAAGGAAGTATGAAAGAGATGAGCTATGAACAATTCAGGGCTCACTTGAAAAAGGCATCACGTCAGCGAGATGTACCCATCATTAAAATCATTGCTTTTCAGGAAAAGTATATGAAGCTGGAAGAAGTGCAGTTTTTCGACGTAGAACAAAATTATATGAGTGTACAGGCTTGCAACACCCTGTGGATGAACCTGGAAAACAAATCGTTCCGCAATCTGGTGTCGCAAAAGCTCCAATTGTATAAGGATATGGAGAACCTTGGCCGGCAATCGTTTGAAAATTTGCTTCGGGAATTGTACGATACGGCGGTCCCGCTACTGATCGAGTATGACCCAAATGAGTATTATACGTCAGCACAGTTGGCCGACATTCTGAGCGTTGACGAAACCAAGCTGATTGAACAACTGGAGATGGGGCGCTTCAAGGGCGCATTCATCAACGAAGAAGGCCAATGGCTCAAACCCAAACCAAGACGTGAGAAGAACCGTTAGCGAAATCTCGCGGATGACGACGAAATGACGGAAGCGGATCCTGCAGCGTTGTGCTTTGCACAGCGTTTGCGGGATTTTTGCCGTTGAAGGGTTTTGAATGAAATAGGCCGCTTGAACGTGTAAAATAAGGATATTGTGTGTACAAATTCGTCAAACCGTGCAGGATGATGAATGTTTTTAGATTATTTTGAAAGAAAATGATTGTTTTTTGCGGATTATATGATACTATAGAAAGCAGTTGGAGGAATGGCTATGTTAACAGAAGAGAGACATGCTGCAATTATAGAGCGCTTACATCAACGGGGTATCGTAAAGCTTCAGGAGCTTGTTGAGGTGCTTGGCGCCTCGGAATCCACGATAAGACGAGACTTGATCGACTTGGAGAACCGACAGGTACTCAAACGGATCCATGGGGGAGCTTCATTGATGAACGAGAAAGCGCTGGAACCCGGCATGGAAGAGAAAACATCCAAAAACATTCAACAGAAAATGATGATTGCCCGTTTGGCGGCGCAAGAGATCAAAAATGGCGAATGCATTTATCTAGATGCGGGAACCACTACATTAGCGATCATTCCGTTCATTGAAGCCACAGACGTCACGGTAGTTACCAATGGTTTGTCTCATGTCGAAGCATTGGTGGGCAAACGGATCCGCAGCTATCTGCTTGGCGGCATGATGAAAATGCATACCAAAGCCGTCATTGGAAGCATCGCATTGCAAAATATGGACCATTTCCGATTTGACAAATGCTTCCTTGGGACCAACGGGGTGGATCCAGAGATGGGATACACAACGCCCGACCCGGAAGAAGCGATGGTCAAAAGACGTGCCCACCAATTGTCAGGCAAATCGTACGTGCTTGCGGATTCCAGCAAAATCGGAGAGATCACTTTTGCCAAATTGTTTGATTTGGAGGAAGCCGACCTCATTACCGAGCAGATGCCGGAGCATTGGCGGAACGCAATCGCGCAGAAAACTAAAATAATTGAGGGATAACCATGATATATACCGTAACGCTAAACCCTTCCATCGACTACATCGTGGAAGTGCACGATATCCAGCTTGGAGGACTGAATCGCATGAACCGGGATCTCAAGCTCCCGGGAGGCAAAGGCATTAACGTATCGCGTATTTTGAACCAGTTGGGCGCGGAGAATACGGCGATCGGATTCCTGGGCGGATTCACGGGACGTTTCATCAACGATAAACTCCGGGAAGACCGGATCCGGACCGATTTCGTGACCATTGCGGACGATACGCGGATCAACATCAAACTGAAGCACGGAGAAGAGACGGAAATCAACGGTTTGGGCCCGGCGATCACGACCGAAGAAGCCGATCGTTTGGTAAGCAAATTGTCCGCCCTTCATCAAGGAGACATCGTCATCCTCTCCGGCAGCATTCCGCCATCGCTCGGCAACGATTTTTACGAAAAACTCATTGCGGTGTGTCGGCAAAAGGGTGCGGAGTTCGTGATCGACACGACCGGGCCGGCACTGATGGATGCGCTCAAGTATCAGCCTCTGCTGGTGAAGCCGAACCACCACGAGCTTGCCGAACTGTTCGGCGTCAACATCGAAACGCGTGAGGAACTGGTCGTTTATGGACGCAAATTGCTCGCAGCGGGTGCTCAGCATGTGTTGATCTCGATGGCTGGGGAAGGCGCTTTGCTGATTACCGAAACGGATGTTTTTCATGCCACAGTTCCGAAGGGGACGGTGAAAAACTCGGTAGGTGCAGGGGATTCCATGATCGGCGGATTCGTAGGTACATGGGTGCTGAACGGGAATTTGCAGGAAGCATTTCGAACGGGCGTCGCTTCGGGAAGTGCAACCGCCTTCTCCGATGATCTGGCCGAACGTGCATATATTGAGGAACTGCGTAATCAGGTAGGCATAACGCAATTGCAGCCGTAACGACCTGGGTATGAAAAGAAAAGTGAATGACGACCGGTCCGCAAGTGTCGGGCCGGAAGCGATTTAGGGGAGTGTAACCAATGAGAATAACAGACCTGATGATCCAGGAAGCGATGATCATGGACCTGCAAGCCACAACCAAGGATGAAGCCATTGACGAGCTGATCTCCAGCCTGAGCAGAACGGGACGCATCAACGATCCGGTAATGTTCAAAGACATGATCTACAAACGGGAAGCTGAATCCAGCACGGGCATCGGTAACGGAATCGCGATGCCGCATGCCAAAACAAGCGCGGTCAACGAACCTACCGTAGTATTTGCCAAGAGTCGAAAAGGGCTGGATTTCGAAGCGCTGGATGACCAGCCAGCACATGTGTTTTTTATGATTGCTGCGCCTGAAGGTGCCGGAAACACCCATTTGCGCACACTTGCGGCTCTTTCCAGGCTGTTGATTGATAACGATTTCATCGCTCAACTGATGAACACGGATTCCCCGGCTGAGGTCAGCGCGCTGTTTGACGCGAAGCAGGAGGAAGCCGAGAAGAAGGAAGCGGCGAAGCAAAAGGCAAAGGCCGATAAAGAGGCCAAAGCGGCAGCGGAGGCAGCTGTTCAGTCCAAGCCTGCCGGAATCATTGAGGGCAACCCGTCCTCGGAAGATTTCGTCGTTGCGGTTACCGCTTGCCCGACAGGCATTGCGCATACATTCATGGCGGAAGATGCGCTCAAGAAAAAAGCACAGGAAATGGGCATCAACATCCGGGTCGAAACCAACGGCTCCGAAGGCGCACAAAATGTGCTTACACCGGAAGAGATCGCGCGGGCCAAAGGCGTCATCATCGCAGCCGACAAAAAGGTCGACATGGATCGTTTCGACGGCAAACCTCTGCTGCAGCGCCCGGTCAGCGACGGCATTCGTAAGACAGAAGAACTGATCAGCAAAGCGGTGAAGGGCGATGCCCCGATCTATCGCAGTCAAGGTGCAGGTAAGGTCGGTTCCGATGAAGGCGCTGCCGAGAAAATGAGCGTGGGCAGCAAAATTTACAAAGATTTGATGAACGGGATTTCGCACATGCTGCCATTCGTCGTCGGCGGGGGCATATTGCTGGCTTTGTCTTTCCTGATCGAACAGGTAGCAAGCCCGGATAATCCGCTCTTCCAATTACTGCAGACGATCGGCGGCGGAGAGGGTGCATTCCACTTCCTGATTCCTGTATTGGCCGGATTTATCGCAATGAGCATCGGCGATCGCCCGGCATTGATGCCAGGTATGGTCGGCGGTCTGATGGCGGTCAACTCCAATGCCGGTTTCCTTGGCGGGTTAGCTGCCGGTTTCCTGGCTGGTTACGTCGTTGTTGGTTTGCGCAAAGCTCTTAAAGGATTGCCGAAAGCAATCGATGGCTTGAAGCCGATCCTGCTGTATCCTGTGCTTGGACTCTTGATCGTAGGTGCAATCAGTTATTACATTTTTGATCCGATCTTCGGCTCCATCAACACATGGATGGTGGATGCCCTGCAAAACATGGGTACAGGAAATGCCGTACTGCTGGGCATCCTGCTGGGCGGCATGATGGCGATCGATATGGGCGGTCCGTTCAACAAAGCGGCATATACGTTTGCCATCGGCGTGTTCACATCAAGCGGCAATACGGATGGTGCCTGGATGGCAGCCGTTATGGCTGGCGGTATGGTTCCGCCGATTGCGATCGCGCTGTCCACGACATTCTTTAAATCGAAATACACGGACCAAGAGCGCAAATCCGGTTTGACCAACTATGTGCTGGGCTTGTCCTTCATTACCGAAGGTGCGATCCCGTTTGCGGCAGCAGATCCGCTGCGCGTCCTGACATCCTGCATTATCGGTTCCGCCTTAGCTGGCGGCTTGACGCAGCTTTGGAGCATTAACGTGCCTGCTCCGCACGGGGGTATCTTCGTAGCCGCACTGGCGAACCATGCACTGTTGTTCCTGCTTGCCGTAGCCATCGGCTCGGTCATCTCCGGCCTGATTTTGGGCGTATGGAAGAAAAGACCAACGGCAGTGAAATCATAAACGTTCGAAATGTTGTGCTGCACACTGCATTTCGGGACACTTCCACACTTTGTTTCCGCAACATTCAAAAAAGCATCGCCCGAGTGGGTCATCACTGGGGTGATGCTTTTTTGTGTTGTCCTATTGTTCGGGAAGCTTGACCTATGATAAGCTGAGGGTATACCGATAAATGAAACATAGTTTTATCTGGTGAAACATAATGAGTCGGGCTATATCAAACTAAAGGAGGACGCGAAATGAGTGATGAGATCAAAAGTCGTGTTCGCAAACAATTTGGCGAGAATGCACACAAGTATGTAACCAGTGCAGGACACGCCAAAGGGCAGGATCTGGCCTGGTTGGTTGAGGCGGCGGGAGCCGAACCGGGAATGAACGCCTTGGACGTAGCCACTGGCGGAGGGCATGTAGCCAATGCGCTGGCTCCTCTCGTCAGCAGGGTGACGGCGCTGGACATGACGGAAGATATGCTGCAAGCAGCCGGGCAGTTCATCCGGGGCAACGGCCATTCCAACGTGGATTTTGTCCCAGGGGATGCGGAAAAGCTGCCTTTTCCGAATGAATCGTTCGATCTGGTGACATGCCGGATTGCCGCGCATCATTTCCCGCATGTTCGTGATTTCGTCGCGGAGGCCTACCGGGTAACTCGGACCGGAGGGAGATTGCTGCTTATTGATAATGTGGTTCCGGAATCGGGGGAAGCGGATCGCTTCTATAATGAAATCGAGTGCCGGCGGGACCCTGGCCATGTTCGGGCATGGCGCAAGACGGAGTGGATTTCGATGCTCGAATCTGCCGGGTTCCGTGTGGAGACGATGGAGGTTTTCCGGAAAAACTTCGTTTTTACCGAATGGTGCGAACGGATGGCGCTTCCCCGCGCTGAACAGATCAAGCTGGAAGAAACGATGCTGACAGCACCGGACCATCTTCAACGGACGTTTCGGTTTCAAAGCCGGGAGGATGGTACATTGTTTGGGTTCGAAGGCCAGAGCATGGGCATTCGGGTTGTGAAGGAGCAAACTGCACTCCCCTAACGCTGAATAGGCAAGCCGGGTTGCGGTTGCCTCGGCTTGCCTATTCGATCGAAGCATTACAGGCCAAGCGGATGTCCGCCCTAAAGCACGAAACGGCCGGAAGACTACGGTTTAAGCACCACTTTGGTGCATTCGTCTTCGTGCTCGGAGAACATCCGGTAGGCTTCGCTAGCCTGATCCATCGGAACGCGGTGGGAAATGATTTCCGTCGGATCAAGCTCGCCGGCCGTAATTTTGCGGAACAATTCAGGCATGTAATGGATGACAGGAGCTTGTCCCATTCTCAAGTTGATGTTGCGTTCGAACAGGTTGCCGAGGGGGAACATGTTATACAATGAGCCGTATACGCCCGTAAGCTGCAGCGTGCCGAATTTCCGTACGGCCTTCATACCGATTTCAAGGGCGCTCAGGGTACCTCCCTGGAGCTTGAGCTTTTGCCCGATCTGTTCCAGCACCGTTTTTTTGCCATCCATGCCGACGCAATCGATGACAACGTCGGTACCCCCTTTCGTGATTTCACGAATATGTGCACCCATGTCCTCGAACTCTTCGAAGTTATATGTCTCCACATCGTTCATGCGTTTGGCTTTATCCAATCGATAGGCAAGACGGTCGACGGCAATGACGCGCCTCGCTCCCTTCATCCAGGCAAATTTCTGCGTCATGAGGCCAACCGGCCCGCTGCCGAGAACCGTGACGGTATCCCCGGGTTTGACGCCCGCATTTTCGACGCTCCAATAAGCGGTCGGCAGCACATCCGACAGAAACAGCAGCGCTTCGTCCTCCAATTCGCATGATTCGGGAATGACGAACGGCACAAAGTTTCCGTAAGGGACTCTTAACAGCTCGGCTTGTCCGCCTGGATAATTTCCGTAACGGTCCGTAAATCCGAAATAACCCCCGGTATGGATGTCGGGATTACGGTTGGAGTTGTCGCACTGGCTCTCCATGTCGTGGCTGCAGTAGAAGCATTGACCGCATGCGATGTTGAAAGGAAGGACCACGCGGTCCCCCTTTTTCACGCGCGTAACGTCAGGGCCTACTTCTTCGACGATGCCCATCGGTTCGTGTCCGATGACATAATCCTTCTGTGCAGGCAATGCACCCAGATAAATATGAAGATCGGAGCCGCAAATGGCCGTGGACGTAATCCGGACGATGATATCGTCCTTTTTTTCAATGGTCGGGTCCTGGACTTGCTTGACTTGCACGTCTTTGATGCCTTGAAACGTAACAGCTTTCACGATGCAGCCTCCTTTGTGTTCGGATTCTTTCTTTGTTTACCCAAAAAGATGCTGGCCGATCGACGACATTGCGGATGTTCAAACCACCGGCCATTTGATTTTGCGCAGCGAATGAAGCAGCTCGGGTGATGCATTAAGATTGCTTTGCACCAGTTGGGTCGGAGTCAACGCCATCCATTGATTCAGCGAAATATCCTCGAAACGGTCGCTGCGGAAAATTTCCAGAAACCACAACGTATCATTTCCGGTATTCTCAATGTAATGCCCCATGGCCACGGGAACGTATCCGACATCTCCGGCCCGGTAATCAAACGTGCGGGCCGTTCCATTGCCGGCGAATACCGTCATTCTGCCTTGCCCCGTCAAATAGTATTGCCACTCATCCGCATTGGGATGCCAGTGCATCTCGCGCATGGCTCCAGGCTTAATCTCGACCAAGGCAGCAGCAACCGTCGTCGAGATGGGGAAATTGCGCGAATCCACGATTCTTACGCTTCCTCCCGGCGTAACGAGCGGCTCCTGCGCCAACAGCCGATGGGTGAATGTCAGCGGAACCGTCCCGTATGGCGACTGGACTGCCTGGTTTTCGATCGAACCCGGTACTTGGTCTGGATAGATATATACCTGGTCTTTCGGAAGGTGGGCAAAGGCATTCTCCGGCACTCCGAAATTGCGGGACAATACTTCAGGCGGAGTGTGCGCGAACCAGTCGGAGATGGATAACGTATTCAGGTCCGAGAACGTCCCGTCGTCAAACACCAGCAAAAATTCGCAGCCTTCTCCGAGGCCTTGTATGGAATGGGGAAGCCCTTTGGGAAAAAACCAAAGATCGCCGGGGCCTACATCCGCAATAAAGTTGCGACCGTCCTGATCGACAGAAGTGATCCTGGCGGTTCCCCAAATCATGTATGCCCATTCCGACTGCTGATGCCAGTGGAGCTCGCGCACGCCTCCGGGAATGAGGCTCATGTTCACGCCGGCCAGCGTGGTAGCTACGGGAAGATCCCGCACGGTAATCTCGCGCGACCAGCCGCCTTGATTAAGCTGCATATGGGTGTTCGAGAAAGACATCTTCAGATTGGGCAGCAAGCCGGAGTCGGTCGCCGGCGGCACGAGCATGTTCGGATTTTGCCGGTCGAGCATTACGTTGCGCGGTCCAAGGTCTGGTCCGCCAGCCCCGTCCTTACGGATCGGCTGAGGCACGTTCACGTTTTTGAGATGGGTATGATCCGGATTGGTCATTGTTTCTTGTCCTCCTTGCAGGGTTAGTGCTTATTTTGGATACGCCTAATTCTCGTTATTTACACCTATGATGGGGGGCCTGCTCAATATGTGGGACAATGACCGGATAAAACATTCTGGCGACGCTTTTTGGGAGAACGTGCCGTGACCCACCGCCCTTGGGTTTGTAAGTTTCGGGTTCTTTCTTTGATGGCGGGTTAAGGCTATTATGATAAAGAGGGATGTGGACGGTTTTTTGCCTGAGATGTCCCTGAGAACTGGGATACGTTTGAAGGGAGAATCAGGAATGACGCTGCAGCAATTAAAATATGCGATCGAAGTGGCAACGCGCGGCTCGATGAACGAAGCGGCCAAGCGGCTGTTTATTTCGCAGCCCAGTTTGTCGAACGCGATTCGGGAATTAGAGCAGGAGCTCCGTATTACTATTTTTGAACGAACCAACAAGGGGATTACATTGTCCAAGGAAGGCGTCGAATTTCTTAGTTATGCCCGTCAGGTCGTCGAGCAGGCCGAACTGTTGGAGAATCGTTATCTGAATGCCAAGCCGTCTCCGCAGCATTTTTCCGTATCCACGCAGCACTATGCGTTCGCGGTCAATGCTTTCGTGAATTTGGTCCGGCAATACGGGCATGAGGAGTATGAGCTTGCCTTGCGCGAAACGAAAACGTACGAGATCATTCAGGACGTGCGCAGCATGCGCAGCGAGATCGGGATTTTGTACCTGAACGAGTTCAATGCCAAAGTCATCAACAAGCTGCTCAAAGACGCCGGGTTGGAGTTCAACAGCTTGTTTACGGCGAAACCGCATATATTTATCAGCATTCACAATCCGCTTGCCAAGCAAGCTTCCGTAACGATTGAGCAGCTTCGGGATTACCCGTACCTGTCTTTTGACCAGGGGGAGTACAATTCGTTTCATTTTTCCGAAGAAATATTAAGCACGCTCTCTCATCCCAAAAGCATACAGGTCAATGACCGGGCGACGTTGTTCAATCTGCTTATCGGGCTGAACGGGTATACGATCTCTACGGGCGTGTTAAGTTCGGATTTAAACGGAAATGAGATTATTCCGGTTCCGCTGGAGTGCGAGGAGTCGATCAATGTAGGCTGGATTCGCCATAAAAGCGCCTCCTTGTCCATTCTGGGCGAGGCATACGTCCATGCGCTGCATGAAGCGATCGGCTCCTGATTCGTTCCCGGTTGGAACGGTTTTTGTCATTTTGATGGAGCGGAGCATCCAGTGACTGTTATAATAGAAGTAATGTACTTATATTTAGCGGAATGAGGGAACGTCACACGTGCGAGTGTTATATCGGAATCGGAGCGAACAACATGACTTGGTGGTATACGATATCAAGAAACTTTACGGGGAGAAGGGGCAATTTCGGGTTTTGGAATTTTCAGGCGAGGCCGTTCAAGGAGCGATGGATCTGGAGCAGCCTGCCCGAATGGTGCTGGAGTACCCGCGAGCGATGGTTCATTTAATGGAACGGAACAATCCGGAATTCGAGACGGCGTTTATTATAGGGCATGGCATCGGCACATTGTCTGCCTATTTGGCAAACCGGCGGCTCAAGGTGGCTGAACTGGATGCCGAAGTGGTTGAAATCAGCAGGACGTTTTTTGGTTACGAGGCGAATGATGTCATTGTGGGCGATGGACGGGAACTGCTGGAACAGCAACCTTCGGGGATGTACGACGTAATCGTCGTTGATGCGTTTACGGCAGCAGGTACGCCTGCACAGTTCATGTCCAGCTCTTTTTTTCGTTTGGTGAAGGACAGATTGCGACCGAATGGCCTGTTATTGATGAACGTTTTTGGACGATCGGGCAATGACAGGCAAGTGAATGCCATCTGTGCTACGCTTTCGGAACATTTTGAACGCACACGCCTGTTTGCTTTGCCGACGGAATCCGGCGATGAGATCCAGAATCGCATTCTGGCCGGAAGCGACTCCGCAATTCATTATCAGGCGCGGCAAATGGCCGGGTTCGTGGAGCAGCAGCCTGGTGAAGGGCATGTCATTCAAAATGAAGATCATTGGCTGTAAAACCTCCTATTGGATTTGGAATGGCCCGGCGGCAATGCCGGACATCATGGATGATAAATGTTTGCGAAATAGTCATACCTTCTTAACAACTTTCGTGTAAAATATTACGATATGCCTTTCATGAAATTTCGGGGGAACAATCATGATTTCACAGAATGCAGCATCCAGATTTCGGAGGAAGATCAGGACGTTCAAAAAGATAAGTCTCACCGCATTGCTCGGTGGGCTCGTTACGATTTCGGTTCTGATGACGTTAACCATTATGTTTATATCGTCGTACACTTCCCAGAAACAATCTTTGATCAACACAACGTTATCCTTGAATTATTCGAATGCCGTGCAGATGAGCAATACATTGGATGCGCTATTCAAATCCATGCAGAACAATCTGGCCCATGATGCCAGGTATTTCGCCGATATCGACTACTCTGATTCGCCAAAGCTGAATTCCGCACTGGACCTGATCAAGAACAGCAGCAATTACTTCAACTCGATGACATTGGTGGATTCGGACGGGCTTGTCCTTAGCATATCGCCGTATTCGGCCGATTCGGTTGGTTACCATGTTTCGTCAGAGGCTGCAAAGACAGCGCTCCGATTACAGGAACCGTACATATCTGAAGCGTACAAGACGCCCCGGAAGAAACGCAGAATCGTATTTGTCAGCGAACCCGTCTTTGACGCGCATGGCAAATTCAAAGGAATGATCGGGGGCAACATCTATTTGCAGGATCAGAATATTCTGAATCTGTTGTTCGGAAGCCAGATGAAAACAAGTCAAGGATCTCATTTTTTCATCGTGGACTCGAAAGGCACGCTCATTTATCATCCCGACACAGCGAGAATCGGGGAGAACATTAGCCGCAATACGGTCGTTTCCAAGCTGCTGAACAACGAGAAGGGCAAGGCACAATACAGAAATCTGGCTGGCGTCGATTCTCTCGCGGGTTACTATAAGGTGCCCACAACGGATTGGGGAGTGGTCGTGGTATCTCCGACCCAGACCGTATATGACCAGTTGAATCATCAAATCGGGCTGCTTATCCTGTACACATCCGTTCCTTTTTTGCTGCTGACCCTGATCGTCATTCGTGTTGCGAGACAACTCGCTCGTCCATTCGTATCGCTGACCGATCTGGTGCAGCAGGTGGATCAAGGGAGAGTGGACTTGCCGATCATGAAGCCGCATTGGAACCGGGAAGCGGACTTGCTGAATCGTACGGTGCTGTCGGCATTGGCCAATTTCCGCAAGCAAAGGGAGCAGCTCACTTATGATGCAAGAACGGATGTTTTGACCGGAATGACCAACCGCAGAACGTTTGAAGAGGTCATCCAGAATTGGTTGGACGAAGGCATCCGCTTTTCAATCGTGGTGCTCGATATCGACCGTTTCAAATCCATTAACGACACGTATGGGCACCATGCAGGTGACGAAGTATTGAAGCATATCGCCAACCTGATCCGGTTATCGGTGCGCCCGGAGGATGTGAGTTCGCGATTCGGGGGCGAGGAATTCGTGGTATTGCTTCGTGATGCAGATACCAAAGAGGCCTATCAGATTGCGGAGAACATTCGCGTTTCGGTTGCAGGCAGCGTTATGCCAGTGGATCGGCAAGTGACGATTTCGGCAGGCATCGCCGAGCATCCCCTCCATTCTTCGTCCGCGAGCGAGCTGTTTCATCTCGCGGATACGGCCTTGTACAGGGCAAAGGAAGAGGGACGCAACCGTACCGTAACGATAAAGGCTTTGCGAAAATAGCGAAAAAAAAGAAGCTGATCCCGGACGAACGGGGTCGGCTTCTTTCTGTGAAGATCGGCCTGCACGTCCTGCTGTTTGCTCTGAACCTCGTTGGTGACTAGGCGTTGTTGATGAGTTAGACCTTGGATGAAAAGAGTTTTATAATAGATTGAATGAAGGAAAACGATGGATCAAGTCTGCAAGAGCTATTACATAAGGTATCTTAACGGACGATTATGCAAGCGGATAAGGGGGGATTAGCGTGGTATGGGTTGACAAACTATTGCCGTTTACGGAACACAATCTGCCGATGCTGGAGGATTGGTTTAAAGATGCAGAGGTTCAGCAGCGATTGGAGGGAATGCTTCCGTTAGGTGAATGGTACGAGCATGTGGAACGGCATCCCGGTTATCACGTGCGGATCGCGTATGCGGAGAGAGAAGTCGTGGGCATAATTATGCTCGAGCAGGATGAGCAAAATACGGGCAGCATTGCCGTCATAGTCAAACCATCCGTCAGGAACCAGGGATATGGCAGGGCAATGCTTGAAAAAGCAATGCAGCTCCCCGAGCTCAGGACGATTCATAAGTGGTATGCGGGGATCGAAGCTGACAACGTCGCTTGTTTGAAATGTTTTCAGTCTGCCGGTTTTGTATTGGAAAACGAAGCTCCCGATGAAGACGGGTACTACTCTTTATGGTATTGCTCCGATATTCAAGCATAGAGCGACAATGAAGAGCAGCAACTAAAAATGATAAATATAATTAATTTTATGTGGAGGGATTACTTATGAAGTGCAATAAATATAACAGGGTACAAACCGAAGAAGGGAGCGTATCACTGACCCTATAAACTACGCTGCCTCATGTTTGGAGGTAGAATGTGAATACATCTCATTCACAATCAACTTTGCGACACAACCCCATTTTAATTTGGCTTTGTGTGCTTTCTTTTTTTAGCGTATTAAATGAAATGGTTCTGAACGTCTCATTGCCTGATATCGCCAATGATTCGAATAAACTTCCAGCGAGCACAAACTGGGTGAATACAGCTTTTATGTTGTCCTTTTCGGTTGGAACAGCGGTATATGGAAAGTTATCGGACCAACTGGGCATCAAAAAACTGCTCTTGTTTGGGATTATCGTCAATTGCTTCGGATCGGTAATCGGTTTTGTTGGTCACTCGTTCTTTCCCATCCTTATTCTTTCACGGTTTATTCAAGGGACGGGTGCAGCCGCATTTCCCGCACTCGTGATGGTTGTAGTTGCGCGCGATATCCCGAAAGAAAACAGGGGTAAAGCATTTGGTCTTATCGGATCCATAATCGCCATGGGGGAAGGGGTTGGACCGGCCATTGGTGGAATGATTGCCCATTACATCCATTGGTCATATTTGCTGCTTATCCCAACGATGACGATAATCACTGTGCCGTTTCTTGCAAAACTGTTGAAAAAGGATGAAGGAACCAAAGGTTATTTTGATACGACGGGGAGTATATTGATGTCACTAGGCATTATATTTTTTATGCTGTTTACAACGTCATATACAATTTCTTTTCTTGTCCTCAGCATTCTCTCTTTCCTGATATTTGTAAAACATATTAAGAAAGCCGAAAACCCTTTTGTCGATCCTGCATCGGGTAAAAATATTCCATTCATGATTGGAGTCCTTTGTGGCGGGCTAATCTTCGGTACGGCAGCAGGTTTTGTCTCCATGGTCCCTTATATGATGAAAGATGTTCACCAGTTAAGTACTGCGGCAATCGGAAGCGGGATTATTTTTCCCGGAACGATGAGTGTCATCCTCTTCGGTTACATTGGAGGATTGCTTGTTGATCGGAAAGGTCCTTTGGTTGTATTGACCATGGGAGTTGCCTTACTTTCCATCGGTTTTTTGATCGCTGCCTTATTTGCAGAAGCAGCACCATGGGTTATGACCATGGTATTGGTTTTGGTTTTTGGTGGGCTTTCATTTACTAAAACCGTTGTTTCTACAATAGTGTCAAGCAGTTTAAAACAAAATGATGCTGGTGCCGGAATGAGCTTGCTCAATTTTACTAGCTTCTTATCAGAGGGAACGGGTATTGCGATCGTTGGCGGATTATTATCCGTCCGTTTACTAGATCGAAGGCTGCTGCCTACAATAAAGGAACCGCCTGCGTATTTGTATAGTAATATGCTCCTGCTTTTTCTGGGAATCATGATCATTAGCTGGTTGGTTACCATAAGAATCTATAAGCGAACTCAGAGAAATATATAATAAAGGCCAATTCGGTCCACCGCTACAGCCAAACCTACAGAATCGATGTCAATATGCGGTCGCATAACGCCATCGTGCCAATGTTGTCTTTCCCGCTGCTAAGAGGGGTTGCTCCGGTACGGCAGCATGCCATGAAATGGGCCATTTCGCCCACGAATCCCCGCAAATAAAGGTCGCGGTATGCACCGGACATCGGCGAGGCTGAAGGAGTGAAGACAGTATCCTGCTCTTCAAGGGATTTCCATGGGATATTCGATGAAGTGCGGGAGGAGTGCACGGTCAGGGTGTTGATCTCATCCGCAGAAGCAAACCCGTTATCAAAGGTGACCAGCAGGCTTTCGCTTTCGCGGGACCATGCACTCATGCCGGTAAAATAAATGCTGCCTGCTACGCCGCTGTCGAACGCGATGGAAATGCTCTGGTTGATTTGACGTCCCGTGGTGGCCCGGGTTCCCGTTACCTCTACCGCTTCGCCGAAGAGGAAACGCATCAGATCGACCATGTGAATGGCGGCCAGTTTAATGAACTGTTCTTCATCTTCGCAAAACGGCGTGGAATCCACGGCGAAGCGCATTTGAAACGAACGGGCTTGTCCCAATTCGCGCCGGTCGATCAAATCTTTTAATTTCATGTAAACGGGAGCATATCGTTTCATGAAACCAACCATGAGCACAACGCCGGCATCCTCGGCCAAGCGGGATAATTCCTCCGCTTCGGCGGCATTCCATCCCAGCGGTTTATCTACGTATACATGTTTGCCCGCACGAATGCAGTCGCGAACGAGAGCCGTCTGGTCATGCGGCTGTGCAACGACAACGACGCCATCGCAGTTTTCGTTGCGCAGCATTTCGAGCGCGTTGTCATACGCTTGGCCTTCGCTGCCGAATCGAAGCAACGCGGCCCGTGAACGTTCGATGCTGCGGGTGGATATGGCCTGAATCTTGGCTCCTGCTTCTACGGCAGCGGGCAGGATGTTGGTGGTGGCATGGAATCCTGCTCCGATAAAACAAAGTTTGGTCTGAGGCAACGCCAATCTCTCCTTGAAAATTTGATTTGTACATGATTTGGCTGATCTTGATGACATCATGTTTTAAGATAGCGGGTTCGCATTCGATTAAAAAGGACATATGTCCTTTTTTTTGATACAAAAATATATTGCAATCGTGTAGAATAACCTGTATACTCTTAATTACGGTGAAACAAGCAATGGTTTGACCGGAGCATTTTCACATCAATGAAAAAGCTGCATATTATGCGGTCGTGGCGGAATTGGCAGACGCGCACGGTTCAGGTCCGTGTGGGCTAACCCCCCGTGGAGGTTCGAGTCCTCTCGACCGCATCTCAGAAAAAGAATGGAAGAGTTGCACACGCAATTCTTCCATTCTTTTTTGTTTATTCAACTCAACTTCGTTTTGTCTGCTGCTGTAAGTAATCTGCTGCCCAGAGGCCGGCAATCACGCCGGCCAGACCGCAAATCGCGACCGTGCCCATAAGGTGGTTTGGCTGGAAACGGAACAGGAACGAGATGCCGCTGCCCAGCGTCGTGCCGGCAAGAAAGCCGAGGGCGATGCCGATGTCCTTCGTGAATTTCATAGATTCACCTGCTTCTGTTGTGGTAAGTGGTTGCAAAGTAGCAGAACTAGCGGTAAAGTGTGATCAGGAAAAATATAACATCGTTTTCCTTGTTTTCATTGTGCGCTTTAACCGAAGAAATATGCATGAACCCAGGACAGGAGGATGGAAGAATGAATATGAACGAACGAATTGCGGACTGGAACAGCCGAGCCCAGGAATGCGATTGCGGACATGAGCATCGTGCGGTGGAAATCCAGGTGGTCATGGAGCATGGTGCGATTCGCAAGGTGCCTGACTATTTGAGCCGGAAGTCATATCATCATGTGACGGTCGTTTATGATGCGAATACGGGGCCCATTGCCGCTTTTGGCGTGGTGCGGAGCCTTCGAGCAGTGGGAAACCGGGTGGATGAGATCTGTTTGAGACCTGCGGCTGCCGGAGATGTCATTGCCGACGAGGCGGCCATCGTACAGCTGCTTTTGGGCGTGCAGCAGAGAAGTCAAGCGATCATTGCGATCGGTTCCGGGACGATTCACGATGTCGTTCGTATCGTGTGCGCCAAAATGAACAAATCGTTTCTGTCAATTCCAACGGCAGCATCGGTGGATGGTTTTACGTCTGCGGGAGCGCCGCTCATCGTAAACGGGGTAAAGCAAACGTTTCAAGCGGTTCCGCCGGAAATCATTTTTGCCGACATCGACGTGTTTGCATCGGCACCCCAAGAGATGACGGCAGCAGGTTTCGGAGACATGCTCGGCAAATTTACGTCCCTTGCCGATTGGGAAGTATCCCGCGATCTTGGAGGAGAGCCATTCTGCCCTGTTGCATACCGGATGACCAAAGAGGCATTGGACGCGTGCATCGATCAGGTGGATGCGATTGCGGAGGGAAGTCAGGAAGGCGTGACTGCGCTGATGGATGCATTGATCATGTCAGGCATATCGATGCTGATCATCGATCACTCTCGCCCGGCCTCCGGAGGGGAGCATCATGTATCCCATCGCTGGGAGATGGAGCTGATGGAGCTGGGTCGCAAACCGATTTTGCACGGGGCCAAAGTGGGTGTGGCTTGTGCGTTGTTGACGGGGAAATACAAGGAGCTTGTACGTACAACAAACGAGCGAGCCTTTCAGGTATACCACTCATTGCCCGAACAGGAGCAATTGTCTGCATGGTTGGGACAAGTTGGCGGGCCGACCACAACGGAAGAACTGGGCATTTCTCCGGAGATGGTGGAACGCGCTTTTGCGACCGCGCATACGCTTCGTGATCGCTATACGGGACTCAAATATATGAACGAAGTCCTTTGTTCCAAATAACGGGTGCGAGATACATTTGTTTCGCGATGGCGGGGTTATTTGTCTTTCTATTAGTTGTACGTACAATTGTCTTTATTTTTAATTTATGGTCGAACAAATTTTTTTGGATTGTGTGTAATCAGACTTTTGTATGTATTATTCACAACAGGCTTCAGGTTATTGAAGTTGAATTGCTCGACAAAACAAAATCGACAAAACAAAAAACACGGGATTTGGCCATTTCAGCCATATACCCGTGTTTTCTGTATTTAAGGTGACATTGGTTGTCGCAGGGTGCACTGCACCCGGACAGTCTGCTCCATTTAGTTGCTGCGGCGATCTTTCAAGATGACATCTGCAAACAATATCGTTTTTGGAATGCGGAAAAATTGTTCCGCCTGTTCCTGAAACGCAGCGGAAGGCAGCGTTCCCTGATGCAGCCATTTGCGAAAAGTGCCGGGGTGAACCCCGATCCAGTGGCTGACATCTGTCACCGACAAATCATGGACCATGCATAAGCCTGTCAGAATACGGTTGCTAACCGGAGAACGGGTCACCGTACGCTTCATGAAACGGGAAGGCTCAGGCTGGCAAATTACCGGGCTTTTGCGAACGACTTCTTCATTGAAAAGAATGTGGCGCGGGTAGCCGAGCAATTGGCAGGCCTTGTCCAGATTGGTACTGCCGGGTATCCGCCCTTCGTATACCCAAGCGCTTACGCTCCGGGACGAAATGGACAGGTCTTCGGCCAGCTGGGACAACTTGATGTCATTGGCCATCAGCACGGCAAGAAGAACGCGATTACGGATTTGACAGCGTGTCGGTTTGCGGAATCGTTTCACACGGACGCCTTTACCCAAGTATTTACGGTTGATCAGAGACCACGCCTGGATGGAATGTTGTTCTGGTTGATTAGGCATATTTCCTCCGATTTTTTTAAACAAATACTACAATAAGAACAGGGGTACTTTCAAGTGCCAGGTGCACCGTTTTGCAAACGCGAACCGCGATGGCGCATGGCCGGGGGGGAGTTATGGACTAGAAGTTTGCCCGTGGACTTCCTAGTATATTCCTAGATTACAATGATTCACTAAATTTTCAGAGTTAAAAGAAGCTGTAGAAACATCAAAATGATTCTATAAGACTATTCTTAGGACTATTTTACTTTTTCCGAATTTTTGTTGATATGATGCGGTTTGTTTACCTCTATTAGCCAATGTTTTCCGGATTCACCTTTCACTTTTTAATGTGATTATGCGCAAATCGGCAATCGCATTTCCACGGTTTGCACCAGGCAACTGGTTGGTCAAAATCTCTTAACCGTGCATATCTTGTACAGAGGATCAAGAGATGGGGGGGAGCATTGTGCAACCAGCCGTGAATACCTTTGCAGCCATTTCAGGAGCTATTGTTACGTTTGCTTTTGGTGGATGGGATCAGCTGCTCAGTCTGTTGGCCGTTGCCATGGCCATAGATTACATTACGGGTATTGCTGCAGCTGTAAGGTCGGGTACCGGTTTGAACAGTAATGTCGGTTTCTGGGGGCTTGCCCGCAAGGGGCTTATGCTCACGGTCATCCTTCTCGCTCACCGGATCGATCTGTTAATGGGAATGGATATCATCAAGGGCGGGGCGATTTATTTCTATTTGGTCAACGAGCTGATTTCGATTACGGAAAATTATGCCAAAATCGGTCTTCCGCTGCCCGAGAAACTTCGTCAGGCCATTACGGTACTGAAAAAGAAAGAAGGCATCTCGGATCAGGAATGGTCACGGTCTGGCGCCAAGTCTGAGTCGGAGAGCGAAGCCAAACCGCCGGTTTCTGACCAGAAGCAGCCCGAATCCCGGTTGCCCGAGTCGGAACGAGCGAAGAACGTGAAGGACTCGGACGAGTCCAACTAAATCCCTGCCTGAAATGCTTCTCGTATTCTCTGGGAGAACGTTTCCAGTATCCTTTTACAATAGCAAACGTTATGGTATATTTTGAATACAGCAACGTTGCTCCGATCTTCCGCTTAAGAAGGAAGCACCCGTGGATCAACGATGGATTTACGCAAGGATATGGATTATACGCAGAAGAGGAGCCGTCTACGATGATTAAGCATATTGTTCTTTTTAAAATGAAGGAGCGTTCTCCGGAGAATATTGAAGCCGCTGCGCAAGTCCTTCGAAACCTGGAAGGCAAAATCGACGTCCTGATTTCCCTGGAGGTTGGCGTGGATGTTTTGCGGTCGGACAGGTCTTTTGACATTTCGCTTACAGCGGAATTCGCTTCTTTGGAAGACTTGCAGGCGTATCAGGTCCACCCATTACATCAGGAAGTCATCAAATACATGAACGAAGTAAGAGAACAATCGATTGCGGTGGATTACGAAATCTGATCTTTTTCATTCCATTTACAGAAGTAAAGGGGACTGGATATGAGCGATTTGAGAGACGTTATGGAATTTTTGTACATTTTTATCGTGTTTCTGATCGCTTGTCCAGTCATGCTATTCTGGCTGAAGCGCAGAGGCAAGCGGAACCGATAATCTAGGGAACAGAAGGTGAACGTGTTGTATTACGTAAACAGAGAGCAGATTGCCCATAGGTTGGCTGCAGTGCCGGAAATCGCCGAGGGGCTTCGTCATGCGGTACATTCGTGGGATGGCGGGCTTGTGCTCGGCTTGGTTCAGGAACGATGCCTGCATCTGGCCATCGAAATCGTGACCGATGTAGGAAGTTACCTTATAGACGGGTTTATTATGCGGGATGCAAGCAGTTATGACGACATCATCACGATCAATCACGAGGAAAAGGTGTTCGATACGGCGACATATGAGGTGTTAAGCCGTCTTGTTGCTCTACGAAAGCCGTTAGTACAAGAATACTTCAGCTGGAATCGGTCCGAGCTGCATCCGTTAAGCCGGGAGCTGCCGGACGTTCTCGAACGTTTTGCAGAACACGTCTCCGATTACGTGGACCGGGAACTCGGTCCATTTCAAAACGTGCAGGCAAAGGGTTAGCAGCACAAGGAAGAGGGAAGCAGCATGATGCATGAAAGCAACGAACTTTTGCAAGAAAAAGAAAGCGCAAAAACGACTTCGGGATTTCATCCCGTATATATGGTGGAGCTGCTGTTCAAAACCCCGCCGCATGTCGATCGCCGCCGACTGCATGATGCGATAAGCCGGTATACCGGTCAAGTTCGGTTAGCCGTGAAGCAGCGCCATGATCAGGGCGAAACCGCGGGGGATCAGGAACTCCCCGGAGAGAAAAATGCTGTGCAGCCGGATCCGGAGTACAAGGAAGAGTTGTTGGTCTTCTATCACTTGGACCATCTGGTTTCTTTTGAGGAAGGGGCCGTTCCTTCGCAAACCTGTGTTCTCGCCGTGCAGAAAATCGAGGATCGTTCCCGTTTTAAAGGAGCGATTCAGCAGGCTTGGCATTGGTCCGAAGCAGAGCGGGCTGTGTCGTCTGCCGAATATTCCATGCGGCTGCATGACATGTTTGCGGCGGCGATGCCGCGGAAACAGCGGCTGGAATTGTTTCAAAAAACGCTCCAGGCGATCCTTGAGGTCCTGCCGTGCGAGGCGATCTATTGGTACGGCAGCGACAAAGTGGTTGAACCAGCGGCTTATCGCCAGTCGCAGGAGAGGGAAGAGCATCTGTACGGCGCCATGAACGTGCGGATGTATCAGGCTGGCGGGGACGAGGAACAACGTGAACTTGTGATGGACACGGTGGGACTTTCCGCGCTCGGCATACCCGATGTCCAATGTCATTTCACGGGAATTGATCCGGATACGGTTGCCCAAACGCTTCTCGGGGCAGCTTATTACATATTCGATCAAGGCGATGTGCTTCAAAATGGACAGCTGCTGGGCTCCTCCGGCGGCAGGCGTTGGCGGTGCGAGCGCCAGGCGGCATTGATTGCGCCGGGGCGCTATGTCATTGATCTTCAGCCTGGAGAGAAGGCCGAGGCATAGTTGCTTGTACTCCAACTTTTTTTGTTTAGGGAGTGTCAGGACAAACCGGTGCTGCTTATAATGCATCAACGGAATAGGCATTCGCCCGGTTTAGCGAAACGAAAATGTTGGGTTAAATCGGTAACGACAATTCGAAAGGGAGAGATGCAACGTGAAGGATTCCAACAAAAGCCTGTTATGGGGAGCGTTAATTGGTTCGGTGGTTGGTTCGGTGACAGCTTTGCTGCTTGCTCCGAAATCTGGGCGCGAGCTTCGTCAGGACATTTCGGAAGGTGCGCGCCAAGTCACGGAGAAAGGCCAGGAATTGGTCAGCAAAGTGGGCGAACAGGGCACGAATCTCGTGTCCAAAGTCAAAGAAGCGGCTGATGTCGTGATCCATGATATCCAATCATGGCGGAGCGGCAGCAGCTCCAAGGAATTGCTGGTTTCGGCGATCCCTGCTAATCCAGCCTCAGAAGATCATCTGTCGACTGGAAAAGAGGTTGATGAGATTGGCAAGGATGCGGCCCTCCAGCTTCCCGAAGACGAGTCGAAAAACCAGAATTAAGCAAAAAGGCTTGGGTTTAAGCAGGCTTTCCCTCAGAGGAGAGCCTGCTTTGCTGTGCGGAAGGGAATAAACCCCAGTCGGGGGTTGTATCCGGAATTTGAAGCCGACGATGAAATCGGGTAAGATGTAGGTACCTTTTTGCCCGAAAACTCATAAAGTAGGATGAAAGCTCAGGCAAACATGCATTTCAGAACAATTTTAATCGAAGAAGGAAGCGGTGTGTTCGTGCAACAAGCTATCGCTATATTAGACTCCGGTGTCGGAGGTTTGACGGTCGCGAAGGAAGTGATGCGTCAGCTTCCCAGGGAAAAGATCATTTATTTTGGAGATACTGCCCGGACACCGTACGGACCCCGTTCGTCCGAACAAGTGAAACAATTTACAGAACAAATTGTAGATTTTTTGATCCAATTCGATCCAAAGGTGATCGTTATTGCCTGCAATACGGCTACGGCGGCAGCTCTGGATTATATCCGGGCCAAGGTCCCGATTCCGGTCATCGGCGTCATTCATCCCGGAGCGCGGGCGGCCATTACGGCAACGCGCACAGGTAAGATTGGAGTCATTGGAACGATCGGCACGATCAGCAGCGGTGCGTATACGGCGGCCCTTAAAGAGCTTTCCCCTTATATCGAAGTGGTAAGCCAGGCCTGCCCGGATCTTGTGCCGCTGGTGGAGAAGGGGGAATTCCGCTCCGTCAAGACGACCGGCATCGTGAAGCGGTCCATCGATCCGCTCAGGCATGAGCCTCTCGATTGTCTCATTCTCGGCTGCACCCACTACCCGTTTCTGATGGATACCATTCAGGAAGTCATCGGTCAGGACGTGAAGCTGATCAGTTCAGCGGATGAGACCGCAAGGGAAATAAGCACGATTTTGTACGATAAACGAAAACTGGCAAGCGGAGACGAGATTCCGGTACACCAATTTTTCTGCACGGGAGACCCGGGCATGTTTCAGAATATTGCCCGTCAATGGCTGGGAGAGCAGATCTCCAAAACGCCAGTAGTATGGCAGGTCACGCAATTATCATAACCATTTTGACGTTCTCGATCATTGCGACAAGGGGTGCGATTGATCCCGGGGCCATGAGGCTCCGGGATCTTTGTCGTGCGTTCATGCCGACCCGTCGATGACTGCATGGCGACCACATGTCGGACGACTTCATGCGCATATACATTATCAATGCTATGCAATAGCATGATGAACCATGCTGCATGCGATTCGTGATGTTTTGAGAGCCTGCAGCTAATCAGGAGAAGACGGCAGGGGCGACGGTCAGACATCAAGGGCTTCCTGCCGGGAAAGGGGAGCGCATGGAATCGAAATGGATCATCGTACAGCCGGGAGACACGATATCCCGCATCGCTGCCGTACATCGCATGACCAGGGAACACCTCGCAGCACTTAATCCGGAGGCCGCGGCCCAGCCCTACTTGTTGGCAGGACAGATGCTGCGCATCATTCCGGGCACGGGGCGTCGCTATGCGGTTCAGCCTGGAGAAACCGCAAGCGGAATCGCGAAGCGCTTCGGGATGACGGAGGCTGAATTGCGAAACGCAAATGCCAATATTGCAGAAATGGACGATTGGCACGGACACTGCATTCATATTCCGGATGCAACGGGCCAAACTATAATCAGAATCCAGGGTGAATATGGGTACCGTGACATGAACCGTGACATTCGGGAGCTTGAGAAACGTTATCCATTTATCCATACGGGCACGATCGGTACGAGTGTGATGGGCAAACCGCTGCATTATGTGCGGATCGGGGAAGGAGCCCGGCATTTTCATGTTAATGCCTCCATTCATGCAAACGAATGGTTGACGACTCCGGTTTTGCTGCGGTTTATTGAGCAGTATGCGGCTGTCGTCGGCACGGGTTCTTCCTGGTATGGTTTCTACCCGAATCAATGGTTTAAGGAAACGACGCTTTGGATCGTGCCGATGGTGAATCCGGATGGGGTGGAGCTCGTTCAGGAAGGTGTTGTGAATGGACACCCTTATGCCGATGAACTGCTTGCATGGAATGCGGGCCGTGCCGATTTCAGGCATTGGAAAGCAAACATTAGAGGCGTGGATCTGAATGACCAGTTTCCGGCTTACTGGGAAGAAGAGGTGGTCAGGAGAGGGGTGGCTTCGCCTGGGCCGCGCGATTATGCGGGGAGAACGCCGTTGTCCGAACCGGAGGCTCTGGCCCTGGCGCAATGGACGGACCAGCATGATTTTTCGGCGGTTGTAGCCCTCCATAGTCAAGGCAAGGAGATTTACTGGAATTATCGCGATCTGGAGCCTGTGGAAAGTGTTTGGTTATCCCGCAGGTTGGCCAAAGCATCCGGATACAAAGCCGTGAGGCTTAGCGGTAGCGATGCAGGATACAAGGATTGGTTCATTCAAAAGTTCGGCAGGCCGGGCTTTACGGTTGAAATGGGATTAGGCGTGAACCCTCTCCCGGTGGAGCAGTTTGATGATCTTTGCATGGAGATCGGCATGCTGCTCGGAGAATTGCTTTCCGGCGAAGGGAAAAAGGGGACGCCGTAAAACGGGTGAAACCTTCAGGTTTCATTTCCGTAACGAAAAAAACGGATGCCGCACACCGCGATCCGTTTTTTTCAATTCAGCTTCCTGATCCATAGAGCATGGGTGGTGCAGGGTCTTGTGCTTTCGGGTAAGGAAGGGATAGGAGGTCATGTCGATGAAATGGAGAAGATTGTTGTCATTTAAGCGGTGGGGAGAGGTATTCACGAGATTGCCTCGTTTGTTGCGGGCCCCCGAGATTCCGCTCTGGGAAAAACTGCTGTTTGCCGTGCCGGCGTTGTTGTATTGGGTGCTTCCCGACGTGATGCCTTTTATGCCGATCGATGATATTGGCGTGACGCTTTTGCTGATGAACTGGTTTGTCAGTCGGGCCGAACGTAAATATCCGGCGCTGCCGCCTGCTTCAAAATAAAGAGTATTGCCGCAAATGGGGCATTATGGCACGATTTTGCATCAATGTTATTGCACAGCGGGTTAACTTTCTTTAAAATAGATGCTGGAGTTTCGAAAATGCTGCAATTGTTGGATCCAGCAATTACGATATAGGAGATGAACAGATGAATTGCAAAATTACGCGCAATGCTGCCAAAGTATTGAAGCTTGAATTGGACAAGCCTGAGAATGAAGGGAAAAAGCTGCGGGTTGTCATTACTCACGCCCATGGCGATCACGCCCATTACGGGCTCGATCTGGATACCCCGGGAGATCACGACGAAGTCGTGTCTACGGATAAAGAGATCGACGTAATTCTCGAGAAAGATCAGCCGATGCTGGATGGCGTTAAAATTGACTATCTGTATTTCCCGCAAGAGGGATTTGTCATTACGAACCCTTCCAAAGGCAATCACGGCGACCATTAAGGCGCAAAGAAGGGGAAATCATGGCTAACGATATCCGCGTCTGCGAGAAATGCAGGCATATTAAATTGAAATCGATCGTACCTAAACTGGAGAAAATGGCTCCAGGCACCGAAATCAAGGTGGGGTGTAAATCGTATTGCGGACCTTGCGCCAAACGTGCATTTGTTTTCGTCAATGGCCGTTACATTAGCGCTCCTACGGAAGAAGAAGTGCTGGAGAAGGTTGCAAAATTCGTGAAATAATGGTTTTGGGCGCGAAAGGGCATAAGGCGGATAAACCTAATCCATCCTAAAGGGGTAACAGGAACATGATTCCCAAGGAGGGTGTATTCATGCCGAAGCGTTACGATTCCAGCTTGCAAGCCAATACGACCGTATCTCAGGCGCAAAATGCGGTCAACAAACTGCATTTCGCCGTTTCCCAGGCGATGTCCCATCCGACCGAGCAAACCATCGAACAGGCCGAACGGCGCTTGGCTCATACCGAGCAGGCGATGCGTCAAGCCGAACGTTCTTTGGGAGGTCAGGGCGTCGAGCTTGCCGAAGAGATGTTGGCCGTGGAGAAGAGACGATTCAGCTCCATCCGCAGCCAGAGCGGCCAAGGGAATTCATAATTCGTTCCTGTCACACCGGAACCCGCAGGGCAGAATGCTTCCTGCGGGTTTTTTGCGCCCGGTGACCGCTTCATTTTTCGCGAGGAGGTTAATAGACCAAGAGCGGGTTAATTCCAATCGGGAGGTATAGGATGACAAAACATATTACGGATTGCACCATACTGAACAATGGAGTCACGATGCCTTGGCTGGGCCTGGGGACTTATCGGGCCAAAGGAAAAGAAGTGCAGGAAGCGGTGGAGACAGCGCTGGAAGTGGGTTATCGCAGCGTGGATACTGCATCCGTGTACGGCAATGAGGAAGAAGCGGGACAGGCGCTTGCGGGCAGCGGGATTGCCCGGAGCGAGTTGTTTGTCACAACCAAGCTGTGGAATGAGGATCAGGGCTATGACCAAACGCTTCGTGCGTTTGAGGCGAGCCAAAAGGCGCTGGTTCTGGACGTCATCGATTTGTATTTGATCCATTGGCCTGGCAGGGACTGGTATAAGGATACGTGGAGAGCCTTCGAGCGTCTATATCATGAGAAAAGTGTACGAGCTATCGGCGTAAGCAATTTTCAGATTCATCATTTGCAAGACTTAATGGACGAAAGTGGAATTGTGCCTGCGGTAAATCAGGTCGAGCTGCATCCTGGTCTGGTCCAACAGGAATTGCAGGATTTTTGCGGGGAGCATGGCATCCAGTTGGTTGCATGGAGTCCCATCATGCGCAACAAGCTGGACAAGGAGTCGACCCTGAAGGCGTTAGCCCAGAAGTACGGGAAGAGCACGGCGCAAATCATCTTGCGCTGGGACATCCAGAATCAGATCGTGACGATTCCAAAGTCGGTTACGCCGGAGCGCATTCGCGAGAATGCCGACATCTTTGACTTTGAGTTAACGCCGGACGAACTGAGTTTGATCGATGCACTCGATGCCGACAAGCGAACGGGCCCGCATCCGGACCAGTTGTTTTGGGATTAGATTGACATGGACGGCATTTCGGGGAAACGTAGTTTCATCGATATAAAAGCAGCAGGCCTTGGAGTATGCCAAGTCCTGCTGCTTTTTCGTCGACGTTCAGTTCGAAGGTTTTTGGGGCAGCTCGCAGCCTTCATCCGTGCAGAGACCTGCATCGGCAGTGTTGTCTCCGGCAGACTCCACCATAGTGAAAGGAGTACGCTCATCCCAGGCTTTTTGCAACGCGTTTCGGAATACGTCTTCCGGTTGTGCGCCGGAGACGGCGAATTTCCGGTCGATGACAAAGAAAGGAACGCCGCGAACCCCCAGCTGCGCAGCTTCGGCTTGATCCGCCCGCACATGGTCCGCGTATTGATTGCTCGCCAGCACGGCAGCGGCTTCCTGGCCGTCCAATCCCACTTCTTCAGCGAGTTGGATCAGCGTGTGATGATCTCCTGTATCTTTGCCTTCGATAAATACGGCTTGGAACAGCCGCTCGCTGAGTTCCAGCATTTTGCCTTGGGTGCCGGCCCATTGAGATAAGCGGTGAGCGGCGAAGGAATTGGTCGGAACCATCGAGTCGATGTCGTATTCCAGCCCCGCGGCTCTGGCATTGGCATTCATTTGGGCATTCATGGCCTGGGCTTGCTCGGCGCTGATGTTATACTTTTCCGTCAAATAGTCGGTGTTGGATTTGCCGCTGTTCAATTCGGCGTTCGGGTCGAGCTCAAAGCTTTTGAATTCAACGGTAACGTCGCCACGATGCGGAAATTGTTCCAGGACTTGCTCCAGACGGCGCTTGCCGATATAACAGAAAGGGCACATATAGTCAGACCATATTTCAATATTCATGTTGGACCTCCAATGTAGTTGAAACTATTTTGGTTACAATTATAAAACAGCCGATCCGTATTCGCAAGTTTCCTTGCGGACGTTTGAATCAAAAAATGCCGAAACACGCAGCGAGGTGCGGCTTCGGCACATTGCATTCACCGAGGGATGCTTTATTGGTCGCGAAAGGCTTTGAACCAATGAAAGGGCTGAATCTCATCCAGCCTTTTGTAAATTAACCGACCCTCCGGATCGTAGATGGCGGCTTTGACGTCTTCTCCCCAAAAAAACAACCGTTCCTGGCAAACGCCGCAAGGCGTCAATACTTTGAATTCGGATTGCTCGTCATCGCGGGCCACGCAGATGGAATGGGTGACGCGTTCGTTGAGCTTGTGGGCTTCCAGAAAGGCTCCGGTCTCCATGCACAATTCGGTCGCGGCATTGATCACTTCGGGAGCAACGCTGATGAGGACCGAGCCTTGTTCGGTGTAGACGGCAGCTGCGCCTCCCCAACCCTGGGGATATCGATGTTTTACAAAGGCGGTTGCCTCATCGTACAGCTTTTGTTCAATGGAATGATGTTCAATGGTTGTTTTCATCGTCATTTGGGTTCTCCTTTTTCCTGCCGCAAGCGCGGAATGAGGTCATAGGTAATGACCGTATCCGACACCTGCAATCGTTTCTGCGCTTCTTCATGTCCAGGGCGGCATGCATTGATGCCTGTTGGTGCGCTTGTGCTTATATCGTAACATGAACCGTTCTCGAACAGGTAGTCGTCCGAGGGGATGTAAAACAACGAGCCGTCCGTAAATGCGCCGCTGCGCAGCACGACCGTCCGCGGCGACCCGGAGTACAGGTCGTTCCCCATGTGGTAATATGCTTGATCGGGGATGCCGAGCAGGTGCAGCACCGAAGGCGTAATGTCGAGCTGTCCTGCGGGAGCGTCGATGGTGCCTGCGCCTGCGCCGTCCGGAAGATGCACGAGCAGCGGCACCTCGTTCATGATCTGTTCCATGTCCAATGCATTCAACGAGCGGCCCAAAAATTTCTCGTAATCATCCTGTTCAGTGATTGAATTGTCATGATCCCCGTAAAACATAAATATCGTATTGTCCCACCAGCCGCGGCTTTTAAGATCCTCTACCATGCTGCCGAGTGCGGCGTCGACATAATGGACCGATTGCAAGTAATTCCCGAGCATCGTGCCCTCGAATTCGCCGACATCCAGTTGGCGTTTATTCTGCGGAAGGGAGTAAGGGTGATGGCTGCTAAGCGTGATCAGGAACGAATAGAACGGGGCCACGGCCTCGCCGCTCATTTTTTCGACAGATTGACGGAAAAAGGACTTGTCGGATAAGGACCAGCCGAGCGGGTCATCCTCCACAAAGTCGTTTTTGCTGTAAAATCGGTCATACTTCATATTTCGATACATCGTATACCTGTTCCAGAAGCCGCTCTCATAGGCGTGAAACGCGTTGGTGCTGTACCCTGAATCTTTCAGGATGGAGGGCAGCGAATCATACGTATGGTCGGCGTAGCGAACGAAGACCGAGCCGGACGGCAGCGGATGCAGCGAAATGTTGGCGCCGAAGTCGGCATCCGACGTTCTTCCTTGGCCGGTTTGGTGGTAAAAATGGCTATAGTACTGGCTTTCTTTCATCAGCTCGTTAAAATGGGGCGTAATCTCCTGGCCGTTGATGCTGCGTCCGATCATGAAGTTCATGAAGGCCTCGCCCTGCACGATGATGACGTTGCTGTTTTTGTATTTGCCAAACCACTCGTCCTGCGGCGAACCGGCTTCTTGCCGAACCGAGAAATAGGAACGAACCTGCTGCAGTTCGCTCTCGCTGGCTTCCGTTCCTGAACCGATGTGGTCCCGGGCGAAGCTGTACAGATCGTAACCGTGAAAGGCGATCAGACCGGTCACGTTGTACATCGATACGTTCCACCAATTATTGTCGAACAAGCCTTTTGCCCAGGTCTGGCTGTAATAATAAATTGGCCCGACAGCCAGGCCTAGTCCAAGCACAAGGGCGATGCAGCCCGACGCGAATCTGCGAATGCGCGTTTGCCTGCGAGTCCCTTTCGTTCGAACTGAAGAGCTCTCGAAGGCGTGCAGGCTGTAATGCCGTGGAGAGCGACGACCAAAGAGAACGATGATGCCATATGGGATGACGAGCAGCCAGTCGGCAAAAAACAAGATGTCGCTAACATGAAGCAGCGTGGCGATGCTGTCTCCCAGCGCATTGACTTGTCCGGCTTGCATAAGCACAGGAATGGTCAAAAAGTCTTGGAAATACCGGTAGTAGACCATATCCGCATAAATCAGCGCCGTGAGGAACAGGTGCAGCAGGACAAGTCCTGCCATTCTGCCTTTGGGCGGAAGCCACCAGGTCCAGAAGGAGACAAGCAGCAGGGAACCCACGGCGATCACTTTGTCAAAAAAGTCCATCGTAATGTTGTATGCATGCAGATTGTGATGCAGCCAGATCAGTTTGAATAGGATGAGTGCCAGAAACACAAGGTAAATCGTCAGCGGATGGTTCAGCAGTTTGCGCAGCATGCCGCTCGGTGTTGACCGGGTAAGGACCACGATGATGTTCCTCCTGTAAATTCATTTGTTAACGCAGTGTAAAACGGGACTCCATTCATTATAGCGCGGCCTCACTCCATTTCAACCGGGCGGAAATAGACGGAAGGTTATCTCTCCCATTCATAGGATGGGTAACGCTGTGTCTGGATATGTGGAGGAGCTCTCAAGGGGGGCGAGGTATGAGAAGATCGCGATCATCGGTGCCGCAGCGGAACGAAAAAAGCCCTTGCCTGAGGAAGGCAAGGGCCGGCTAAGAGGGACCTGCACCGATTGCGGTTGATCGCAGTGCCAACCGAACCATGCTCTCGTTTTATTCGGGTTTAGGTCCGCGCGGAGGCAATGGGCCGAGATATTGGTAAAATTGGGTCTCAATGCGTCCGTTGAACAGCTTGCGCCGTTTGTCCGCTTTCCGGCCGAAATAATGCTCGAACGATTTGGTGGACGTGATCGCAAAAAAGGACCATGTCGGCATTTCCAGGGCGGAGCGTCCGAGAGAACGAATGAGTTTCTCGACTTCCTTGTCGTCGCCAAGACGTTCGCCATAAGGAGGATTGGTCATTAACACGCCATATTCTCCCTGTGGTCTTGCGCGATGCGCAGGCATCACGCTGAGCTGAATGTCTTTGGCGAAGCCGGCGCTCTTGACGGCTGCTTTGGCGACTTCGATGGCTTCCGGATCGATATCGCTGCCGGCAATTTGCAGCGGCACGTCGTCTTGAACGGCATCGAAGGCTTCCTCGCGGGCCTGTTCCCACAGTTCTGGCGGAACGACGCCCCAATGTTCCGCATTGAAGGAACGGCGCAGTCCCGGCGCAATATTCCAGCCGATCATGGCCGCTTCGATGAGCATCGTGCCCGAACCGCAGCACGGATCATAGAACGGGCGATTCACGTTCCAACGGCTGAGCTGGATTAGCGCGGCCGCGAGCGTTTCCTTGAGCGGTGCTTCCGTTACCAGTTTGCGATACCCGCGTTTATGGAGCCCTGCACCTGTCGTGTCCAGCGTAAGCAGGGCGCGATCGTTGAGAAGAGATACCTCGATCACGTATCTCGCGCCATTTTCGGGAAACCACTCCGTGCGATGCGTCAGCTTCAGTTTTTCGACGATCGCTTTTTTGACGATCCCTTGGGCCGCGGGCACGCTGCTCAGTTGGGATTTGTGGGAACGCCCTTCGACAGGGAATTCGCCGTTTGCCGGAATCCATTCTTCCCATGGGAGCGCCTTGGTCCCTTCGAACAATTCGTCGAATGTGGTCGCATCGAATTCGCCCATTTTGACGAGCACCCGATCCGAGCTTCTCAGCCACAGATTGCAGCGGCAAATGTCGATGTAATCCCCTGTAAACGTGACCCGCCCGTTCTCTGTCTTGACATCCCCGTATCCTAGTTCTTTCAGTTCCCTGGCGACGACCGCCTCAAGCCCCATCGCCGAGGTGGCGATCAATTGCAATTGAGCCATTGCTAAATATTCAACTCCATTTCAGGCTGGAAGGAAATATGCCTTTCCGATGCCGTATAGTAGACGGTGCGGCCTTGCCGCTTGCCGTGAAAAAACTTACAATGAGTAATGCGGTATGTATTCAAGCTTAACCGCCTGTATCAATAACAAACATTCATTATAGAACATTGGCATGCAGATGGAAAGCGGTCCAAGTGTCCGAGGGAGGATATTGCGGTGAATTTGACACCTGACGAATATGTGAATCAATTATATCAAGAGGATGAGCTCTTGTTGAAAGTGAAGGAGGCCATTCGGGCGAGCGGGATGCCTGAAGTGTCCATTGCCCCGGCGTACGGCCGTTTGCTGACTTTCCTGGCGAAAACATCCGGCGCTTCGGCCATTCTCGAAATCGGGGCTCTGGGAGGGTATAGCGGCATCTGCCTGGCCCGCGGCTTGGGGGAAGGCGGCAAGCTGACCTCGCTCGAATTGAAAGAAGCTTACGCAGCGATGGCGAAAGGCCATCTGGAAGAAGGCGGTTTCGGAGATAAAGTGGAGTATCGCATCGGTCCTGCCGCAGACAGCTTGCAGCGGCTCGAAGAGGAAGGGCGCACGTTCGATTTCGTTTTCATCGATGCGGACAAGGAAAACTATCCGGTCTATCTCGATTACGCAATCCGGCTGGCCCGTCCGGGAACGGTCATCGTAGGCGACAATTGCTTCCTGCGAGGCCGTACGTTGAATCCGGACAAGCAAGGCCCGGCCGTGCTCGCCGTGCGCCGTTTCAACGAACAGATGGCCAGCGACCCGCGCCTCCTGACCACGATGCTGCCGGATTACGATGGTTTGGCCTTGGCCTGGGTGAAGTGAAAAAATAGGTACATCGTTAAGAAAGACCACGCCTGTTCTTCCTGAGGGCGTGGTCTTTCTGCGGGTTTGAACGGTTTTTTAAATGTATGATGGCTGCTGCATGTTCATTAAGATCGTCTATGGGTTGGCCGGAATCGGCGTATCCTTATTATACTTCAGGCGTTCCGTAGGTTTCGAACCATTTCTTGATCGTATCGAAATCGCTGCTGAACGAGAGGGAGAGCATCAGCAAGATCCGAGCCTGCTGCGGGCTAAGGTTGTCTCCGGCGATGATGCCGTCGCTGCCCCCGTATACGCTTCCCGAGCCTGTACGGGTTGTCGTCACGAAAACGACGCCTTCTTCGATCGCTTTGGTGCGTGCTTGACCCATCGCTTTTGAAATGCCGCCTGCGCCGGTGCCTGACGTTACGATGCCCTTGGCTCCGCCTTTAACGAAGCCTTCGATGGCTTCTCCTCCGGCTTCCTGGTAAGAGATCGCGATCTCGACCTTGGCGAGGTCGGATTTTTTGATTTTGCTCAGATCGAAGACCGGTTTGCCTGCCCCGGAAGGCTGCATGGCCCGCGAAGGTGCGCGGTATATGCGAATGTTGTCTTCATCGATGTAACCGACGGCTCCAAGCATCGGGGTTTCAAAGGTGTCTGTGCGATAGTCGTTCGTTTTGGTTACGCCGCGTGCCAGTTGAATGGTGTCATTCAACATGAGCACGGTGCCGAAGGAAGTGGTGCGACCGCTCGCGGACAATTTGATGGCGTTGTACAAGTTGGCCTGCGCATCGGAACCAATCACCGTCCATGGCCGCATCGATCCGGTGATCACTACCGGTTTGTCGCTTTGGACCGTCAAATCGAGGAAATAGGCGATTTCCTCCATGGTATCCGTTCCTGTCGTGACGACAACGCCGTCATATTGTTTGAGCGCTTCGTCTACGGATTGCGAGAGATCATAGAGATCGGCCATGGTATAGGAGCCTGAACCGGAATTGCCGAACTGGAGCGTATTGACATCCGCGATCTTCTGTTTATCGGGCAGTGAATCCACCATATCGGCTATGGCCAGCGTACCGGCTTTGTAGTTTTGAAAGCTGGTTTCGTCCTTGGACTGGCCGGCGATGGTTCCCCCTGTACCGATGACGAGAACGTTAGGCAGCTGGGATTGTTTGGCGGCATCAGTGACAGGAGGAATGGTTGTGTTGCGCGCCGGCGTGGACGATGTCGTCTGCACGGGAGCCGTCGTACCGCTCGTTTCGACGATGGCGGCAGAGGCTGCGTAAGTTCCGATTGGGGATAAGGAGATGGTCAGTGCTGTCAAAGCGGCTGTGCTCCATACAGCCCAAGGGCGAAGATTTGAACGTTTTGTCATAGTAACACGCTCCTTCAGGTCAATGGTGTGTGAGGTATTATGTAATGATTGTAGGGTTATTGTATTATGTGTTAGAAAATATGACAAACTAAAGATTGCATAAGGAAAGCGGTTAAATTGAAAGATTGAAAGAGTATATTGCATATTTATTTGAAATTTTGAGGAAAAATACGACGTTGAAATGATTGGGTTTTCATCTGATTATGTCAGATAATATTCCATAATAGGCTTGAGGTTGTGCTGTCATGATCGGTATAGGCGAGAAATGAAATCGTCTATCGATAAACTCAGAGAGGTTGGGCCGATTATTGGTCATCGTAGCTTCGTATATAACGGGCGGATGCAGGACATTCCTTTGAAAAAAAAGAGCTCCCCTCCAAGTCTTCCTGTATAAGGAAGCTCGGAGAGAAGCTGCATGTGGGATTCGTGGTCCGGGGAAGCTGCATGTCAAGGATCACGCAGGGATGCTGGTTTGCCGTACAGCTTGAATCGGACCCAGATCATATTCAGCAACAATAGGGCGCCCGACAAAATGAAAAGTCCTTCGATTCCGATAAAGCCGGCCAGGAAACCGCCGAACACGGCGCCGAGCATGTTGCCCAGTGCAAGCGTGCTCGTATTGAAGCTGAATGCACGGCTGATCATGCCTTCCGGCGAATAGGAACGGATCAGCGCATTGACGCTTGGCAGCAGGCCGCCCATGAACACACCCATGACGAAGCGTACAAGGATGAGCTGCCATACCGTCTGTACAAAGGCCTGCGGAATCAACATGAGGCCCGTGCCGATAAGTGAAAAGGTCAACACCTTGTGGGCCCCGATCTTGTCGCTGAGCTTGCCGAGCACGGGGGACATAGCCATGTTGGACATCCCGGTCACGGCACCGACCAACCCTGCCCAGAACGCTACGTTGACGTCGGACGCGTGAAGCTTCTGCACGTACAGCGGCAGCAGAGACATCGGACTGATCATGGCGAACTGAAGCAGGAACGTTACGGCGAACAATGCAGGGAGCTGCGGAAACTTGTTCAGCTCTTTCAAACCGGACAGGACCGATTGCTCTGGCAGCTTGGCCGCTTTTTCGCGGTCGAATGTCTCCCTAACGAAAAACAGGGCCAGCATCGAGGCCGTAAAGATCAGTCCGCCCGTAATGTAGAAAATCGGACGGAAGCCGACTTGGTCCGCCAGCAAACCGCCGATCAGCGGGCCGAGAATCGTGCCGGCGACCTGGCCGGACTGGCTGATCCCCATGGCGAAGCCCATGCGGTCTTTTGGTGTCGTGCTTGAGATCAGCGATACGGCGGCCGGGTTGAAGCCCGAAATCGTGCCGTTCAACAGGCGCAATAGCAGCAGCTGCCACGGGCTTTGCGCGAGTCCCATCAAGCCGATGACGATCGCCATGCCGAAGCCCGAACGCAGCAGCATGATTTTGCGGCCGTATTTGTCCGACAGCTTGCCCCACAGGGGCTGGAACAAAAAGGAGGTCAGGAAATTGGCCGCAAAGATGATCCCCGCCCAGATGCCGATTTCATGCTCGCCTACCACGCCGAGGTCTTGTGCCAAATAAAGGGACAAAAACGGGGTGATCATGGTCATACCGGAGTTGGCCAGAAATTGCCCGAACCAAAGCACGATGAGGTTTACTTTCCAGGTTTTCAAAGTGCTTTTCACTCCTTTCTGGATCATTTCTGAAACACCTAAAAAAACACGATTCTTTTATTATACCATAATTGGCATATGGGCATCGGGATGTAAGGAATGTCATAGTATTGTCATCCAGACGTGGTTGTTACTGGTCTTCAAAAAGGGCATAATGGTAGTTATGAGTCCAAAACGAGTTGGAGGCATCTTAACAATGAGCTATAATGACCGTCTGATTCGGGCGAGCTTCGGACAGCAGGTGGACCGTGTTCCGGTGTGGTACATGCGTCAGGCTGGGCGTTACGATCCCGATTACCGCAAGATCAAAGAGAAATATTCATTGCTTGAAATTTGCCGCCAGCCCGAGCTGGCTGCTGAAGTGACCCTAATGCCGGTACGCAAACTCGGCGTGGATGCGGCTATTTTGTATTCCGATATTATGAATCCGGTTGCGTCAATCGGCATTGATTTCGATATTGTCAAAAACATCGGTCCCGTCATCGATAATCCCATCCGCAGCGCTGCGGACGTGGATCGGCTTCGTCCCATCGACGTGGAGGGGGATTTGTCCCATATATTAGAGACGATCCGGATTCTGGACAAAGAGCTGGACGTTCCTTTGATTACGTTTGCGGGTGCGCCGTTTACGATCGCCAGCTATCTGATCGAAGGCAGGCCGTCCAAAGGATATATTCGCACCAAAACGTTGATGTACAGCGAGCCTGAAGTATGGCATCGGCTGATGCAGAAGCTGGGCGACATGGTCATTACATATGTACGAGCCCATATCGGCAGCGGCGGCAAAGCGTTCCAGTTGTTCGACAGCTGGGTAGGCGCGCTCTCACCGATTGACTTCAAAACCTATGTCCTGCCAACCATTACCCGTATCTTTGCCGAATTGTCGGATTTGAATGTACCCAAAATTTATTTCCCTGGCGTTGCTTCGGGAGAATTGCTGCCCGCGCTGCTTGAACTGCAGGCGAACGTCATTGGATTGGATTGGCGGGTATCCATCTCCGAAGGACGCAAGAGACTGGGGGGCAAGTTTGCCGTGCAAGGCAACCTTGACCCGTACGTGCTGACCGCGCCGATGGATGTCATCAAGCAGCAGGCCAAAGCGATCATCGACGAAGGCGTTAAGGAGCCGGGCTATATTTTCAATCTGGGTCATGGATTGTTCCCGGAAGCCTCGCTTGATAAATTGAAAGAATTGACGGCGTATATTCACGAATATTCTGCTGAAGCATTGAGAATGGGAGTGAAAGTTACCAATGACTAATACAGTAGGCGTACTGGTGATGTCTTATGGCACACCGGAGAGCATGGAAGGCATCGAAGCGTACTACACGCATATTCGCCGGGGGCGTCCTCCCGAGCCGGAGCAATTGAAAGAATTGACGGATCGGTATGAGGCCATTGTCGGCGGTGTGTTCCCGCTCAGGGAAAACACGGACAACCAAGTGAAGGCCCTGCAGGAAACATTGAACCGGGATGAGCGCACAACAGAGGTGGAATTCCGTTGTTATCAGGGATTGAAGCATGCCCGCCCGTTCATCGAGGACGGCGTTGAACAGATGGCCAAGGACGGCATCCGGACGGCGGTTGGCATCGTGCTTGCTCCACACTATTCCACGATGAGTGTGGGCAGCTACATTAAGCGTGCCCGCGAGAAGGCGGAGGAGCTCGGCATTCAGATGTCTTTCGTCGAAAGTTATCATCTGCATCCGAAGTTGATTCAGGCTTTTGCGAGCCGTGTCAATGCCAAGCTGGATGCGTTTGAGGAAGCTGGCGCAAAACGCGGGGAGGTTCGGGTCCTGTTCAGCGCACACAGTCTGCCCGAACGGATCGTCGGCATGGGCGATCCTTATCCGCAGCAGCTGCTGGAGACATCGGAAGCGATCGCTTCCCGCACGGGGATCAGCAATTGGCAGTTCACATGGCAGAGTGCGGGAAGAACCGCAGAGCCGTGGTTGGGACCGGACATTCTGGACACGCTTCAGAATCTGGCGCGCGAGCAGGTGGAGGACGTCCTGGTGGCACCCGTCGGATTCGTGTCCGATCATTTGGAAGTGCTCTATGATCTGGATATTGAAGCCAAAACGATCGCCAAGGAAATCGACATACGTTTGATGCGCATTGATTCGCTGAACAGTGATCCTCTGTACATGGAAACGCTCAGCGATGTAATTATAGGCCGATGGCAGCAAGGAACAGATGCGTAATGGTTGATAAGAAACGGCGTGTCGTAGTCATCGGCGGCGGGTTGACCGGCCTCAGCGCGGCATTTTACATCCGGAAACATTACCGGGAAGCAGGGGTAGAGGCCCAAATTACGCTTGTGGAAAAAAGCTCGTCCATGGGCGGCATGATTCAGACGCTTCATCGTGACGGTTTCGTGATCGAGAAAGGCCCGGATTCCTTCTTGGCCCGCAAAACGGCTATGGTCGATCTGGCCAAGGAACTGGAAATCGACCATGAACTGGTCAGCCAAAATCCGGAATCCAAAAAAACCTACATTATGCAGCGCGGCAAGCTGCATCCGATGCCTGCGGGACTGGTGCTTGGCATACCTACGGAACTGGCGCCGTTTCTGCGAAGCGGGTTGGTGTCTCCACAAGGCAAGCTGCGCGCATTGATGGATTTCTTCATCCCGCCGCGTCGATCGTCAGAGGATGAGTCGCTCGGGTACATGATCGAGCGCAGGCTTGGGCCGGAGGTGCTGGAGAACCTGACCGAACCGCTCTTGGCCGGCATTTATGCCGGGGATATGCGCAAGCTGAGCCTTCAGGCCACCTTTCCGCAATTCGGCGCGGTGGAGCGGGATTACGGCAGCCTGATTCGCGGCATGATGACCGGACGCAAGCCGGCAGAGACCCATACGGGAACGAAAAGAAGTGCGTTTCTTACGTTTCGTCAGGGGCTGCAAAGCCTTGTTCACGCGCTTGTTCATGATCTGCATGACGTGAAGCAGCTGCTGAACACCGGAGTGCAATCTTTTGAGAAGCACGACGAGGGAGAGGCAAGATACCGGGTCCATCTGGATAACGGGGAGTCGCTGGCTGCCGAAGATATCATTGTCACCGTGCCGGCTTTTGCGGCAGCGCCGCTGTTGAAACCCCATGTGGATACCTCCGCGCTCGATGCCATCAATTATGTGTCCGTGGCCAATGTGGTGCTCGCATTCCAGAAAAAGGACGTGGAGCACGTCTTCGACGGCTCGGGATTTCTCGTGCCGCGCAAGGAAGGGCGCAACATCACGGCATGCACGTGGACTTCGACGAAGTGGCTGCATACAAGTCCGGATGACAAAGTGCTGCTTCGCTGCTATGTCGGCCGTTCCGGCGACGAACAGAACGTGGAGCTTCCGGATGACGTGCTGACTGACCTCGTGCTCAAGGATTTACATGAGACGATGGGGATTGATGCCGTTCCGCTCTTCACAGAAATTACGCGGCTTCGCAAATCGATGCCGCAGTATCCGGTCGGGCATCTGCAGCATATTGCGGCGCTTCGGCAGGAACTCGGCGACAAATTGCCGGGCGTTTATGTTGCCGGGGCTGCGTATGAAGGCGTTGGTTTGCCGGATTGCATCAAACAGGCGAAGGAAATGTCCATGCAGGCTGCAGCCGCGCTTGCGGCGTTGTAACATTCATCATGGGGCTGTCTCGAACGTTGAAATGGATACGTGGAGACGGCCTCTTTTTTTTCAGGCGGTCTGTCTACTTAGGGAGTGCATCGATAGTTATTTTTCTTTAGATTATGGAATTTCGCGGGTGTGAGCGAAGTTGAAGGCCATAATCGCAAGAAAAATTTCTGCTAAAGGCGGTCTGTCTACTTAGAGAGTGCATCGATAGTTATTTTTCTTATATAATGATAGCGATTGGGTTGAAATGGAATAGAAGAGGTGGTCTATGTATCCCCCAAGATCCGAACGAGGTGCAAGGAAGAAAAAGCGAAAGCGCATAAGCCCGCAAAAGGTAGTCTGGAGCATTAATCTGCTGCTTTTTGTCTGTATCATCCTGGTCTCGCTCTACTATATTCTCGGGATGAAGGAGCAGCAGGCAAGCACAAACCCGCAAGATGAGATTGTAAGTGAGGTTCCGGAGGATCGCGACAATACCGAGGAGAACCAACCTGCTGGTGAATCAGATGCAAAACCGGTAACTGGCGGAACGTTGGATGAAGAGCCTGACCAAACGCCTCAGCCTGACCATCAGGAATCCCCTGCTGCAAGTGGAGGGAAGCAAGGTTCAGAGCCTGCGAATGCATCCGGAACTTCCGAGGCCGTCAAGACAGACCAACCTGCGAAACAGCCGGAAAAGCCAGAGAAGCCTGCGTCATCCAATACTTCGGCTGCTCAGGACAACGATAAGTCTTCGGGTAGCAGCGTTGTTGCGCCTCAGCCTTCGGGTACCTCCGGTGATGTCATTATTAATATTGTCGGAGATATGCAATTTTCGGGCAAGGTAGCGGAAGTCCTCGATAAAAACGGCTATGACTATGCCTTTGCTCAACTTGGAGGCATGTTTAAGGAAGACGACCTGACCATCGGCAATTTGGAAACCCCTGTTACGCTTGGCGGAACCGGGGCTGCCAACAAAACCTTTGTGTACAAATCTTCACCCAAAGCGCTTGCCGCAATGGTCGCTGCTGGATTTGACGCCGTAAACCTGGCCAACAATCACATTTTGGATCAGGGCGTGGAAGGTTTGGTGGATACGCTCACCTATCTCAAGGAGTATGGCATCGAACATGTCGGCGCGGGCATGAATCAGGACGAGGCGTATGCTCCTGTATACATGGAACGCAAAGGAATGAAGATTGCCCTGCTTGGTTTCAGCAGGGTCGTTCCTGAAACGAGTTGGAAAGCCGAAGGAAACCGGGCTGGCGTTGCAGAAGCTTACAGCTCGGCCGCGGCTGTAAATGCAATCAAGGAGGCCCGCAAGCATGCCGATTTGGTCATTGTGGTCGCCCATTGGGGAGAGGAACGTGTAAGCACCCCCAACAGTGACCAGACGAGACTGGCTCATGAATTCGTTGACGCTGGCGCGGATCTGATCATCGGGGGACACCCTCATGTACTGCAAGGCGTCGAGCTGTACAAGGGCAAATGGATCGCTTACAGTACAGGCAATTTCATTTTTTCAAGATCGACCACGGAGGAGACCTGGAAAACGGCTGTCTTCCAAGCGCGCTGCAGCGCGGATGCCAAATGCAGCATGAAAGTGGTGCCTTATGAAGCAGGGCTGGGGCAAGCCATTCCGATGGAAGCCGACGCTGCACGGTTGCTTCTGGAACAGATGACCACGCTTTCTCCTGGCATCCGTTTTGAACCAAACGGAGCAGCTGTGACGAAATGACTATCATTTTAGGGGGAAACCTAGTGAAAAACATATGTGTCGCGCACCGCGGATACTCCTCGGTAGCGCCCGAAAACACGATGGCGGCCTTTTTGCTGGCCATGGAGCAGCCGCAAGTGCAATGGATCGAGCTGGATGTTCAAATGTCGCGCGATGGTGTTCCCGTCGTCATTCATGATTTTTCGTTGGAACGTACGACAAATGGCGAAGGTTTGGTCCGGGAGACAGATCGTTCCACTATGGCATCGCTTGATGCCGGATCATGGAAAAGCAAACAATACGCAGGGGAGCGCATACCGACTTTGGCGGAAGTGCTGGATCGCTGCTGCGGCAAAGTACGGCTCAATATCGAATTGAAGACGGTAGGGAACATGTACCCCGATTTGCCGGAAGCGGTCATTCGAGAGGTGAAGAAGCGTCATATGCAGAACGACGTTGTTTTGACCTCCTTCGAACCGAAGGCTTTGATCAAAGCAAAGGAGATTGACCCCGGGATTAGGACCGGGTTGATCATTGATGCCTATCCAGCCGATCTTCCCGAGCGTTTGCAGGAAATGAAGTGCAGTTTTCTGTCTATTGGACACTCCCATGTCAATCGCAGCATGATGAACGATTTGCGGAGCAGAGGCATCCAAGTCATGGCTTGGACGGTGGACGATCCGGCCGTCATGCAGCAGCTCGCGGCGGTCGATCCGGAAGTGATGATCTGCACGAACGATGTGCATGCGTGGCAGGTAGCTTTCCGTGATTCGCATGACCGGTTTATCAAACGTTAGAGGCAAAGCTTTGCATAACGAATCCGACAAAGGTGGTTGTATTCATGCTGACAAATATTCGCAACGTATACTGTGTAGGACGCAATTATAAACTTCATGCCGAAGAACTGGGCAATGCCGTTCCTGACGAACCGATGATTTTCATGAAACCTTCCCACGCGGTCATCCCCATGACTGAAGAGGTCATTGAACTGCCGGCCGGAAAAGGTGAAATCCATTATGAGGCCGAGCTGGTCATCCGCATCGGAAGCAGCTACGAGCCGGGAGTCAAGGTAGATGAGCTTGTCGATGCTTATGCTTTTGGCATTGATTTCACGCTTCGGGACGTACAGTCCAAGATTAAACAAAAAGGCCATCCTTGGACGGCGGCCAAAGGGTTCCGCAATTCGGCGCCGATTACCGATTTTCAGCCTTTTCCTGGGGTGAAAGACTTGCTGGAAAGCGACTTTACGCTGACCAAAAATGGGGAAACGGTGCAGCGCGGCAACATCCGCAACATGATTTTCAGCTTGCAGGACATCGTGGATTATGTTGGCCATCATTATGGCCTGGGAGCTGGTGATGTGATCTTCACCGGAACACCTGAAGGGGTGGGACCAACGACGGCAGGAGACGTGCTGGAATTGGGCTGGAATGGCCAAACGGTGGGCAAATGTTCCATCGCATTGAAGTAGATGACACCAACATGTGATCTGTCTATAACGGGAACAAAGCTGCAAGGAGCGCGAAGGCGCTCCTTTTGGTTTTGCGGCATTTCATCAACATTTCGGCATCACGGGAAACCGTGTTATAATCAGTGTACTGTTGATCAACTTTTAAAATGGGAGAGCGTCCGTTGCATTTAACGCATGCTGACGTACAGGAGAACATATGGACTGGATCATCGGCGCCGTGTGCGCCTTTATTGTAGCGGGCGCCGCCTATGCCAAAAAATCGCTTACCCTGTCGGGAGCGCTTGCGGCTGTCATGATGGGAACCATCTATTACGGCGCGGGGAACTTGTTTTGGTTTGGTACGCTGCTGCTGTTTTTCATCACTTCCACGGTGCTTTCGAAGTATCGAAAGGATCGCAAGCAGGAGCTGGAGAAATCGTACGCCAAAACGGGAAATCGTGACGCGGGACAAGTCATGGCCAATGGCGGCATCGGCATGATTCTTTGCCTTGCATACTGGTTGTATCCGCATCCGGCTTGGTTGTATGCGTTCATCGGTGTCATGGCGACCGTTACCTCCGATACCTGGGCGACTGAACTGGGTAGTTTAAGCCGCAAGCCTCCTCGTTCCGTGCTGACATGGAAGGTGCTGACACCCGGAGCTTCCGGAGGTGTATCGATGCTTGGCACCACTGCTGCTGCTGCAGGCGGGGCCATGATCGGCGCGGGAGCCTCCTTCTTTGGCTGGATGGCCGGCATGGAACATGCTCATGTGTTGGGCTGGATATGTACGGGACTGGTCGGCGGGCTTGCGGGGGCTTTTGCCGATTCCTATCTGGGAGCAACCGTGCAGCGTATGTATCGCTGCACCGTATGTGGGCGCGACGTGGAGGTTGGAACGCATTGCGGGCATGATACGGTGCGAGCGCGAGGCTGGTCATGGATGAGCAACGATCTGGTGAACGTAATCAGTTCCCTTGTCGGTGCAGGCGTGGCCATTGGATTAGGGAACATTTTTGCGCTATAGGGGGAGTTGCATTTTGAGCAGCGTGCAGGGAGACAAATCGGAAGCCATTTTGGATGCGGCTTACACGATATTTGGATCGAAGGGATTTTACGAAACCAAGATGTCCGATATCGCGGACGAGGCGGGGATCGCCAAAGGCACGATTTATTTATATTTCAAAAGCAAAGAGCAATTATTTGTGGCCGTATCGAAAAGGGACTGCAATGAATTCATCAGCCGGCTGGGCCGAGCGCTGGAAGCTCATGAAAGCACGGGCGACAAGCTTGGGGCCATTGCCGAAACACATCTGACGTATTATTATGAGCGCCGCAATCATACCAAGCTGTTTTTTATGGCCCCGAACAATGATCCGGATCTGATGCAGTTCATGAAAGGGTTCATGCGCGAGTACATGGGCGTGGTACGCGAGGTGCTGGAGCGGGCAGGCGTGCCGGACCCTGTGTTGCTGGCAGAAGCTTATATCGGCATCCTTGACCGCCTGAAAATGGATATCATGCTGAATCCCGAGTTCGGCGAAGAGGATCTGAACAGACGGATTGCGTTTGCGGCAGCATTATTCCTGGATGGGTGCCGTTCTTTTTTGCAAGCATGAGTGGAGCGGGGACACCATCAACTAATTTACGGAGAAGTGGGTAACGAGCATGAATATAATGACTGTGGAGCAAATCTCCAAGAGCTATGGCGAAAAAATATTGTTTAAGGATGCCTCATTCGGCTTGAACGACCAGGACAAAATCGGCATTGTCGGCGTAAACGGGACGGGGAAATCTACGTTTTTGCGCGTCATTGCCGGGATTGAACAACCCGACGAAGGGCAGATCGCGATCGGCAATGACGTGCGCATTCAGTTTTTGGCACAAAATCCCGACTTTAACCCGGATAATACGGTGCTGCAGCAAGTATTTGAGGGTGACAGCCCGGAGATGAAGACCGTGCGCGATTACACGGAAACGATGGAGCTGCTGGAGCTTCATCCTTCCGACACGGCTTTGCAGGAAAGACTGCTGCGACTGAACCAGCAGATGGAACAGCTCCAGATCTGGCAGTTGGAGAGCGAAGCCAAAAGCATTTTGTCCAAATTGGGCATCCGGCAGTTTGATGCACGCATGGGGACCTTGTCCGGTGGACAGCGCAAAAGGGTGGCATTGGCCTCAGCGCTTATTCATCCTTGCGAACTGCTGATTCTGGACGAGCCGACGAACCATATCGATAACGATTCGGTGGTATGGCTGGAACAATATTTGCAGAAACGGCGCGGCGCGCTGCTTATGATTACGCATGATCGCTATTTCCTGGACCGGGTAGCGAACGTGATGCTGGAATTGGACCATGGCCGTTTGTACCGCTATGAGGCGAACTACACCCGTTTTTTGGAACTGAAGGCTGAACGCGAAGAGCGTGAGATCGCTTCCGAGCAGAAGCGGCAAAACCTGCTCCGCACGGAGCTGGCGTGGATTCGGCGCGGTGCCAAGGCGCGTACGACCAAACAGAAGGCGCGGATCGACCGTTTCGAACAATTGAAAGACCAGCAGGGCATCCAGCGTTCGGGGGCAATGGATGTGTCCGTCGGTTCCACGCGGTTGGGCAAAAAAATTCTGGAGATCGAGCATCTCTCCAAATCGGTCGGAGATCGCAAGCTGATCAGCGACCTGAATTACATTGCCGTTCCCGGCGATCGGGTGGGGATTATTGGCCCCAACGGCAGCGGCAAGTCTACCTTGCTGCAGATGATTTCCGGCAAGTTGGAGCCGGATGAAGGCGAAGTGGTCCTCGGACCAACCGTGAACTTGGGTTATTTCACGCAGGAGCATCAGGAGATGAATGAATCCCTGCGCGTGATTGAATACATCAAGGAGGCGGCCGAGAACGTGAAAACAGCCGATGGTTCGGTTATCACCGCCTCGCAAATGCTGGAGCGTTTCCTGTTCCCTCCTGCCTCGCAGTGGACGCCGATTTCGCGCCTGTCCGGCGGGGAGAAGCGGCGGCTCTACTTGCTGCGCGTGCTGATGGGTGCGCCGAACGTACTGCTGCTGGATGAGCCGACCAATGATTTGGATATTCAGACATTGGCCGTGCTTGAGGATTACCTGGACGATTTCCCGGGCGTCGTATTTGTCGTATCCCATGATCGGTATTTCCTGGATCGGACCATCGATAAAGTGTTGGCCTTCGAAGGCGCGGGCGTAGTGCGGGTGCATGTGGGCGATTACAGCGAATACGCGGAATGGATGGCCCGTAATGTCCCGGCCCCGGCGGGATTGGAAAATGCCGCAGGCGGTGCCAAGGCACAAGCTGAAACGGCTGACGTCAAGCCTGCTTCCGCGTCCAAGCCGAAGCTGAAGTTCAGCTTTAAGGAGCAGCGCGAATATGAACAGATCGATGATCATATCGAAAAGGCGGAAGCCAACATCGCGCGGATCAATACGGCCATGGAAGAAGCTTTTAGCGATTCCGCCCGTTTGCAGGAATTGATGGCCGAGCAGGCGGAAGCCGAACGGCATTTGGAGCAATTGATGGAACGCTGGACCTACCTGAACGAACTTGCAGAACAGATCGAGCAGAGCAAATCGTAACCACGGACACGAATTTGAAGCAAGGATGCCATCTGTTCGGGGCATAAACCGATATGAACACCTTTCTGATCAAGCGCGGCTTTGCTGTCGCACTGAGCAGGAAGGTGTTTTTGCATTGTCCGCTAGTAAGGCGCTCAGCAGAAATTTTGTACCTTTTCCCTGGGTCTATTCCAACCTGGAGGGCTTGATTTGAAACATTTGATATGAGGAGTGCGTGGGGGAGAATGCGCAGCGTGGTGTCGATTTATTTTTCCAAAAGCAAAGGATGCCGCAACGGAATAAGAAAAGTCCGTAGGCATCCTTTTTTTTGCGGTGTATATCGTCGCGATATTATGGGGCTTAAGGGGTTGTGATATATGCCGTTAGCAGCCTTGCCGTGTTCAGTACCGCATTTTTGTGCGTACGCTCCATGGAATGGGAAGCATGAACGCCTGGACCGATGAGTGCGGCGCGGATATTGTTGCCGCCGCGGAGCGCTGCGCTGGCGTCCGAACCGTAATCCGGATAAATGTCGACGGCATGATCCAGGCCGCCTTTTTTGGCCAATTCAATCAGACGGCTTGTCATGGCATAATCGTAAGGCCCGGAAGAATCTTTGGCACAGATCGAAACGTCGGTTTCTTTGCAGCTCAGATCATCCCCCATGGCGCCCATATCAACGGCGATCATTTCACTGATCTCCGCTGGGATGTGCGCGGCGCCATGACCGACTTCCTCATAGTTCGAAATGAGCAAAAGAACGTCATGCGCCGGCTTCCAACCCTCGCGTTTGGAAGATTCCAACAAGCCGAACAGTGCAGCCACGCTGGCTTTGTCATCCAGGTGTCTCGATTTGATGTAACCACTTGGCGTAATAACGGCCCGGGCATCAAAGGAAATAAAATCCCCGACGCCGATTCCGAGCGCGAGAACGTCCTCTTTGTTGTTCACGAGTTCGTCGATGCGTACTTCCATATGGCTTTCCTTGCGCTCGAACGTGCGGGCGTCAGGGTAGACATGGACCGAAGGATGCAGCGTAAGGATAGTGCCTGTATACGTTCTGCCGTCACGGGCATGGATCGTGCAATATTCGTTTTCGATGCTGTGCATGGTAAATCCGCCAACCGAAGTCAGTTTGAGCGTGCCGTAGGACGTAATGGAGCGGACCATGGCACCCAACGTATCGACGTGTGCGCTGAGGCCGATCGTTTTGCTGTTGTCTTGCCCGGGCAAACGCAGAATGGCGCCGCCTTTGTTGTTCAGTTTGGATTCAATGCCTAGAGATTGGGCTTCCTTGCAGATCATATCGATAATATGATGGGTATAACCGCTGGGACTAGGAGTGTCCAACAACGTTTTTAAAAAATTCAATACGTATGATTCATCGATGGTATGATGCATGGGTCATTTGTCCTCCTTCATTGAAACTCACAATTTAAAAAAACAGAAACACAGCCTGGCAGGCGGAAATGCAGTGCATCACCAAGTACCCGGCAGGCTGCTTCGAGTGCTACCATGTATTGTTCCGCTCTAAATCCCTACTCCTTTTTATGCAAGGAATCTGGCTCCTCCGTTCCGATCGTAGCAGCTGTTTGAGATGGTTCCGCGGAAGCAAACGAATCAGGCGAGAATGGGCTCGCCGCAGATTGCTCTAGTTCGGTAATACGCAGCTTCAATTGTTTGTTTTCGCGCTGAAGCCGGTATTGGCGGTAAATGCCGTAAGATCCCACGATAACGCCGCCGATCAGCGTGCAGCCGAGAATGAGCAGAATCAACGGAATCTGGAACGTGTTGAACAGCAGGTTGACCTTCACGGCGTTGACGTTAATCACCGCAAAAATGCCGGTTAATAATGCAAAAACGAGACCTGCAATGAGGGACCATTGCATTTTCATGATGTTGCCTCCTTGTTAGGACCGTCCTTTTCCTTGAAGGAAAGGCTATGCAGCATTTTAATTCTTTCCTGGGTCCTGAACGTTTGCAGTCTGATCCGATGATAAAATCCCCTGCCCGACAAGGGCAAGGGATGAACCGTTTCAAACCGTTCAAACAGGGGTCCGCCTTACTTGGTGAGCTGTTCCATCTGCTCGATCAGTTCCTTGAAAACGCTCATGGCTTCGCGAATCGGCTGCGGCGAGGACATATCCACGCCTGCCTTTTTAAGGATGTTGATGGAGAAGTCGCTGCCGCCGCTTTTCAGGAATCCGAGATAACGATCTACCGCAGGTTGGCCTTCCTCAAGAATTTGCTTGGAAAAGCTGGTTGCCGCAGAGAATCCTGTTGCGTATTTATAAACGTAAAAGCTGTTGTAGAAATGGGGAATGCGAGCCCATTCCATCTCGATATCTTTATCAACGACCATGCCGTTTCCGTGATATTTGACGTTAAGGTCATAATAAATTTCCGACAGCAATTGCGGCGTAAGAGCCTCGCCCTGCTCGGCACGTTCATGAATGATTTTCTCGAATTCCGCAAACATGGTTTGACGGAATACGGTGGTGCGGAATTGGTCCGCATAGTAAGTAAGCAAATACAGCTTTTCTTTCGGATCTGTCGATTTTTTGAGCAAGTAATCCATCAGCAGCGCTTCGTTGGTCGTGGAAGCGACTTCGGCCAAGAAAATGGTGTACTGCGCATCACGGTAGGGCAGCGCGTTGTCCGAATAATACGAATGCAGCGCGTGGCCCATTTCATGCGCCAACGTGAACATGCTGTTCAAATTGTCCTTGTGGTTGAGCAATACATAAGGGTGCGTGCCATAAGCGCCCCAAGCATAAGCGCCTGACCGTTTGTTTTCGTTTTCGTACACGTCGATCCAGCGATCGTCGTATCCGGATTGCAGGACGGAGGCATAATCCTCGCCCAGCGGCTTTAGGCCTTCTTTCACGATTTTCTTCGCTTCATCATAGGTGATGTCCATTTTGTATTCGTCCACGAGCGGGGCGAACAGATCATACATGTGCAGTTCGTCGACCTTAAGCAGTTTTTTGCGTAATTCCATGTACCGATGCAGCAGCGGCAGGCTTTCGTGGATGGTGTCCACAAGATTGGTATACACTTCTTTCGGGATGTTGTCGCCATATAGGGACATTTCCAGCACGGAAGGGTACTTTCGCACATTGGCGTAGAACATGTTTTTGGTTACGTTGGCATTTAAGGCTGCGGCGATCGTATTCTTTTGTTTGGCGTACGTTTCGTAAACGGCTTTGAAGGCACGTTCCCGGACCTCGCGGTTCGGATTCTCAAGCAATTGGATATAGCTGCCGTGAGTGAGTTCGACTTCCTTGCCGTTTTCGTCCTTCACTTTCGGGAACTTTAAGTCGGCGTTGTTCAACATGCTGAAAATGGTTGACGGAGCCTGCGAGAGGTTCCCCACCTGGGCCAGCAAAGCTTCCTCGGCCTGGGTGAGAACATGCGCTTTTTCGCGTTTCATTTCCTGTAACGTAAATCGGTAGGGTTTGAGATCGTCGTTGGCAATGAAGGCATCAAGCTGTTCGTCCGGCAGGGACAAAATTTCAGGCGTTACGAACGAAAGCGCTTCGCCGACCTTGACGCTCAGTTTCTGAGCTTTCTGGGAGAGACTCTGGTATGTAGGGTTGGCGGTGTCTTCATCCTGATGCATGCGTGCATAGACAAACAAGCGCTCCAGCTTCAGGCTGACTTCGTCTTCGAGCTCAAAGCTTGCCTTCAGCGATTCGGGTTTGTTCAGCTTTCCCTGGAATTCGGAGGCTTTTTTGATTAAAGCAAGTACTTCCTCATATTCCTGATCCCAAGCCTTTTGGTCTGCAAACAAGTCCTCCAGTTTCCATGTATGCTCAGCCGGCACCTCGGAACGTTTCAATAATTGACTCATGGGAATCCTCCTTTGTTGGGATAATGGAAGGGATGTATGTATGGGCCGGTCTGTCCTTGCCACGTTCGCTTGTGCGGGGAGAGGCGAAGGGATCAGACTGAACGCCATCAGAACGAGCAACGTGTTTCGCCATTTCAAGCGGTTTCCTCCTCGTCGGTAAAATACCCGAATAGTATGGCCGGAGGGTCGCTGAAATATTTGGGAGCGTCAAGCGCCCATGTTGAACAAGAAGTAAACGATCAGAAAAAAGGCGAAGCCGATCATGAGGGTGGCTATGAGGGCCATGCCCCGTTTCAGCTTGGCCGGGATGGACTCCCGCCCCAGGATCAGTACGATCCCGAGGGAGAAGGCCAGAATAATGAAGATGAACGCATTGCTTGAATCAAGCTGCATATCAAACCTCTTTGAAGGCGGCCATCAGACGCTGCCATTCTTCCTCGCGGTTTTCGAAATCTTCTTTCGGGAAGCGGCGTTCGGCCCACTGCATCAAGGCAGGACGGCTCAGAAACGTATGGCATTCCTCGCCCCACTGGTCGGAAATTTCGCGCAGCACCAAATATTTGCCCTGCACTTCAACGGTCATCATGTTCCACTTGTCGGTTTTGTATATTTCATGTTTTTTGATCATAGGTCGTCTCCAAACTTACGGTTTTGGTAAAATGATACCGTACCCTTAGATGCAAAGCAAATTTTTTCGCATTCTTTGGAAAAGATAAATTGCAATGTGCATGGTCATACAGTATAATGATGGTATTCACCACAGATGGTGATATTTTTAGGAGGTTGTTCATTTGAAAGGTACAGTTAAATGGTTTAACGCAGAAAAAGGCTATGGCTTTATTTCCGTTGAAGGCGGCGAGGACGTATTCGTACATTTCTCCGCAATTCAAGGCGACGGTTTCAAAACTTTGGAGGAAGGTCAAGCGGTTGAATTCGAAATCACTGAAGGAAGCCGTGGTCCTCAAGCAGCTAACGTAATTAAATTGTAAGATCTATCCGCCCGGCGGATCTCTTATAAATGATTGACCGATAGCTGAACATTAGCAATCAAGCACAGTCTCCCTTATGGGTGGCTGTGCTTTTTTTGGTTCGGTTCAACCAAGCCCCACCCGATTACGTGCGGCGGAGCATGTGGAAGAACAGTTGGAGCGCGAATCCGATCAGGGCGGCGAATGCAAAAGCCATCGCCGTCAAATAGAACGTTTCCCTGCCGGCATGTTCCAGAAGCAATCCGCCCAATGTGCCGCTGAGCAGTCCTGATGCGCTGGACCATACAATCGTGAACATGGCCATGCCGGTCGCCCGGTAATTGTCGGGAACGAGCCGAGTAATGTAGCGGACAGCGGTCACATAGAAAACGCCGAAGGTCAAGCTGTGCAGAAACTGAACCATGATGACGGTAGCAGGCGTATCGGCCATGGACATCAAGAACAGCCGGATCGTGTACATCAGTGCGGCAAGAGCAAGCAAAGGCAGCTCTTTATAGCGGTTGCCGTACTTGCTGAGCAGCAAAAACACGGGAATTTCGCTTACGGACCCAATGAGCAGGGACCAGCCGATGACCCCTTCGTTCGCTCCGAGTTCCTTAAGCGTGATCGTCAGAAAGGCTTCGTTCATTCGGTGGCCCAGGGCAAGCAGGAAGGTACAGCCGAAAAAAAGCAATACCTCCCGGCTCTTCAGAATCGACCATAGCCCGGAAAGCTCCATCTTGCTGCTGCTCGCCACAGGCTGATCCTGAAGCTTGAATCCGATAAGCAGCGTGGTTGTCACGATGGCAATACATATCCACATCGTCCAACCCGGTCCGAAGGAGCCGAGAAAATATCCGATGGCCAATGCAAAGAAGGCATACCCGATCGAACCAAAAACCCGAATGGACGTAAAGTTTTTGCCGTATTTGCTGGCCGTAGTGATCGCCATCGTATCAGCCAGGGGGTAGACCGGATAATAGAAAAAATAAAAAAGGGTGACCAGGACAAACACTTCGCCAAACGTTGTTGCATTGGCAAGCAGCACACCCATGATCAACTGCCCGGCCAGCAAAATGATCATCACTTTCCGCACCGTTTGGTATCGGTCGCTGGCCATGCTCCAAAACATGTTGGAAAACACGGAGATGAGCGGACCGATTCCATACAGGTAGCCAATTTCGGCCCGGCTGAAGCCCAGATGGCTGAAAAACAGCTGGAAATAGGACACAACGAGCACGGTGGACCCGAAAATGGTGAACATGAGTGCCCGCAGCCAGTTTTGATCCGGACGGGCGAGAGGACTTGAATTCATGGTTGACATACTCCAATCTCGTAGTTGAAATCCGTTGTTCCTAAAGGGCGGAGGATTTTCCGCCCCTGCCTGCCGATCTCATCGTAGGCTCCTGCTGCGTGCGCCGGATGACCAGCCACACGATGACCAGTTCGGCAAACAGACCCAGGGATTGCGCGATGGCGCCGATCATGCCGTTCCAGGACGGAAACAGGTTAATCAGGATAAGCAGAACAATCATAGTGCATATTGCATTGGCGGCCTGGGATCGGAACATCGTTTTGGTCTGCCCGCGCAGCAAAATGAGGCCGTTGCTGAAATCCAGGAACGGGGAGATCAGCGGAAACAGCACAAAGGCGCGCAGGGTCCATAAGCTCTGTTCCAGCAGATTGCCTTCCACGCTCATGATATGTTCCAAAACCCATGGGCCTAGCGGCGTATAGGCGATAGACGTCGTCATCGCAAACGGAACGAAGCCCGTGACGAGCGCGAACTTTTTGACGAGCGTGGCATTGACCTCATAGAAGTTCAGCACGATCTGGTGAATATAAGTAAAGAAGCTCAGCATGAGCTGCATCAGGCTGCTTGCTACCGCAAAGGAGGAGATCGCCAGTGCGATGCCCGTCGTTTTGCCAAGCGCGATGTTAATGACCGGGCCGATGAACAGCGCCACGAAGCTGGACAGGAGCAAAGGTTTGTAAAAGCGAAATACTTGCCCCTTCGTTTCTACCGGATGATCTTCCAATTTGGCAGGCATGTTCCGTTTGATGCTGTTTCCTTCGACAAAACTAACCAACGCCTCAATAATCATGCCGACCGCAAAAATGATAGCGCCTACACGACCGCTGTTAATGGTATCCGTATAGATGAAATAGAGGGAAAGTCCATACATGCCGGCAAGCCGGAACAACATGCCGAACGTTAGCCATTTCGTGCGGTTATTCGTAATGATGATGCCTTGATAGATGTTACGGATGACCGAAAATATGCTGACATACATCAGGATCTCGTATACATCGATGACTTTGGTCAAGAGGTCGGGACTAACGCCGAACAAGTATTTGAACACGAGCGTTCCTACGGGGGAATACACGATCGCAAAACCGATCAGAAGCACGCAGGCCAAAAATATTTTCGTGACGAAAGCGAGCGCCTGAAAAGAAAGGCGGTCACGAACCAGCGCAGAGCAGGTTTGCCGCAATAAAGTGGAAGGGCGCTCGGTTAAGGTCAGCAGGCTTCCGGCGATTGCATAACTGGCAATGACCGTTTCCGGGTGCGCCGAGCGCGCCAGCGTGCTGTTAATGATTACGTGAGAAATGGTGACGAGAGAGGCGGAAATGCCGAGCGGCACGAAAAAAGCAAATAACCGTCTCCATGAGAGCGGTTCACCTGACGTCATGTCAACGACTCCTTTTATGGATGAAATAAAGTTAGTATACCATAAAGCTTATGCAGTGGATGCGATTTTTTGCCGTGCCGGCAGGGCAGATCATTTGTACAATTAGGGGGATCATATTATAATAGTAGTGGTTTAAAATCGCTTTATTACGTATTCAATCAAGTGGAGGCACATTTAATTTGAGCCAATTCAATCAAAGCCGCCATCAATATCCGCGGGGACCGCTCGATTTGATGAGGAAGGTGTACAGGAACACCATTCCGGAAACCCGGAAGGAACTGGACGGTTGGAGAGCAGCGGCGGAGCGTATTCCGAACGAGGAGCTGCGCAATCAAGCCTTGGCCAGCCTCAGGGACAAGCAGTTTCACTGCGAAGGGGGCACGGTATATGCTTTGCCCGACATGAACCAGAGGCACATTCTGATCCCGCTTATCGTTTCTTATCAAACCATTAGTGATTATTTGGACAATCTATGTGATCGCAGCACGTCGATGGATCCCGGCGATTTTCGCCTGCTTCATCAATCGATGCTTGATGCGGTTAACCCGGAGGCTTCGCCTGTCAACTATTACGCGCTTCGCGAGGAGCAGGATGACGGAGGATACCTTCATTCCTTGGTGACGCGGTGTCAGGAGCTGACGCGCCAGTTGCCCGGCTACGAGGCCGCCAAACCTCAAATTCAGGATCTGGCAGGTCTATACACGGACCTGCAGGTATATAAGCACATCAAACCCGAGCTGAGAGAAACGGCGCTGCTTGAATGGTGGTCGAAGCATCGTCACCGCACGCCTCAGCTGCGCTGGAACGAATTTGCTGCCGCGACCGGTTCCACGCTGGGCGTTTTCATGCTATTCTTGGCTGCAAGCGACGGGCACCTGACGGAAGAGCAGGCTGCTTTGATTCATAGAGCCTACTTCCCGCATGTGTGCGCACTGCACATCTTGCTTGATTATTTGATCGACCAGGATGAGGACCGTGTGGGCGGAGATCTCAACTTTTGCAATTATTACGATCATGTTGAGACCATGCTGGACCGCATTGCTTTTATCGTGGAGATGGCACGCAGCGATGTGCGGAACATTCCGGGGAATTCGTTCCACCGAATGATTATCGAGGGACTGCTGGCCATTTACCTGTCTGATCCCAAAGTCAGCGAACAGCAGGAAGTTCGCGCCGTATCCAAGCGTTTGATGAAGAAGAGCCCGATGACCCGGGTGTTCTTCTTCGCGTTCAGCCGCTGGATTCGCAAAAAAATGTAAGTCAGGCGTTTTTGTTGCGGGAGCCTGAAGTGAAACTAGAGGAGGAAGAAACATCATGTCAGCAGTAAAAAAAATCGCAGTTCTAACGAGCGGTGGCGACTCACAAGGAATGAACGCAGCTGTTCGTGCCGTCGTTCGCAGTGGTTTGTACCATGGTCTGGAAGTCTACGGCGTGCAGCGTGGATACCAGGGTTTGCTCAACAACGACATTTTCCCTATGGATTTGCGCAGCGTTGGCGATATCATTCAGCGCGGAGGAACCGTCTTGCAATCGGCCCGCTGCAAAGAGTTCTACACCGCTGAAGGACAACAAAAAGGGGCGGACATTCTGCGTGCGCGCGGCATTGACGGCCTGGTCGTGATCGGTGGAGATGGCTCCTACAACGGGGCAAACAAATTGAGCAAATTGGGCATTAACACCATGGGACTTCCTGGAACGATCGACAACGACATTTCGTTTACGGATTACACCATTGGCTTTGATACAGCGGTTAGCGTAGTTGTCGATGCGGTTAACAAATTGCGCGACACGATGTCCTCCCATGAACGTTCTTCCATTGTTGAGGTTATGGGACGCCATTGCGGCGATATCGCACTGCATGCCGGCCTGGCTTCCGGCGCGGAAACGATCCTGGTGCCGGAAGTTCCATTCGACATGGACGAAGTGGCAGAGCGCATGAAAGCAAACTTTTCACATGGCAAACGCCACAGTATCATCGTTGTTGCCGAAGGTGTAGGAAAAGGCGAAGATGTAGCCAAAGAATTGATGGAACGCTGCCCGACCTATGAACCGCGTGTAACCGTGTTGGGACATATCCAGCGCGGCGGGACTCCAACGCCGTTTGACCGCAACCTGGCCAGCCGTCTGGGCGATTTCGCCGTACGCTCACTGATTGAGGGAGAAACAGACAAAGCTTGCGGAATCATCAAAGGCGAGCTTGTGTTGACGGACATCGATAAAGTGGTCAACACCAAAAAACAATTCGATTTGGACACTTACGAGCTTGCGATTCGTCTGTCCCAATAAATCCGGCATCATGCAAGAAAGAGCACGGCACCACTTGAAGTGGGCCGTGCTCTTTCTTTATGCACCGCATGCAGAGCGTCATCGGTTTATCGTTGCTGAACGTGGTTGCTGCTCTGCTGTGCCGCCATACGCTGCACGACAAACAGGCGATACAAGAGAGCGACAGCCCCCACAGCAAGACCAGTGATCAGGCCGATCCAGTACCCAAACGGGCCGAAGGATGTGTACGTTGCCATGAGATAGCCGACGGGCAAACCGATAATCCAATAAGCGACAAACGTAATGATCAGAGCAGGATTTACATCCTTGTACCCTCTGAGTGCGCCTTGCGTCGGGGTTGCAATGGCATCTGAAATCTGGAAAAAAATGGCGTAGATCAAAAAGTGCTGAGTTAGCCCGATGACGTCGGCTTCTTTGGAGTACAGCCGGGCTACCGTTTCGCCGAATATCAGGAGCAGAGCGGCGGTAACCAGAGAAAGCAGCACTGCGCCTCCAATGCCTAGGAGACTGTATTGTTTGGCGTCCTTCACGCGGCCTGCTCCCGATTCATAGCCGACAAGGATGGTAAGTGCCATGCATATGCTTACCGGAAGCATGTACAAGGTTGATGCAAAATTCAGCGCAGCCTGGTGCGCCGCTATAGTTACCGTATCGAATCGGCTCATGAGCAACGTGACGGCGGCAAAGATCGAAGTTTCGAAAAAGGTGGCAAACCCGATCGGGATGCCGATTCGCAGCAATTCCTTCCATTTGCTCAGCGATACGCCACACCATTTTCGGAAAACTCCATATCGGGCAAACGGCTGAATCCGGTGCACAAAAAATATGCTGATCAGAAAAATCAACCAATAGGTGCTTGCCGTTGCAACGCCTGCTCCGACCCCGCCCAATGCGGGAAAACCCCAGCGTCCGTAGATCAGCAAATAATTCAGAACAATGTTGATCGGAAGGGAGATCAACGTAATCAGCATCGTGACTCTCGTTTGTCCCAGCGCATCCATGAAACTGCGGAGCACGGTATACCCGAACAGCGGTAGAATGCCGAAAGCAAGCGCGCTCAAAAATCCATGAGCGACTTCTGCAACCCGGAAGTCCAGAGGCATGGCGTCCAGAACGGGGTTTAGCAGCAGAGCGCCAGCGACGAGCACAATCAGTGCAACCGCGAGGCCAAGGTATAGGGCCTGCAACGTGCTGCGGCCGATCTCGTCATAGCGTTTGGAGCCAAGAAGGTGCGAAACGATGGGAGTGATCCCCATCAAAATGCCGTTAAGCCCGGTCTGAACGGGCATCCAGAGGCTTGTGCCGATAGCGACGCCGGCCAGATCGGCGGGAGAGAAGCGCCCTGACATGTTCGTATCGAAGAACGACATGGCAGACAGCGATATTTGCGTCGTGAAGATCGGTAAAAATATGATCAAAAACGGTTTGATTTTTTGCGAAAAACTCGTTGTTAACATGTTCACGTGAAAGGCCTCTCTGTTCTGAATAATATCATCAGGCTGTCGTATTGAAAGCGCACAGCTATTCATTGTAGAGGATTTTCATTCGTTTGAATAGACGGGGAAACAAAAACCGCCTCCAACCGGGCATTCCCGGCTGAAGGCGATTTGTTCATCTTTGAATTATTGAATAAAACTTTCGTTCTGATGTTCGCAAATACTGTATTGAATAATTTCCATTGCGTCCCCTTGCTCCAGAATGCCCATTCCATCCCGGAGGACAATGAGTGAGTCCAGCTCATTCGGTTTCAAGAAAGGGAGCATCTCAGGGCACCATCTGTTGACGATTTCTAACAGTTTCACCGTTTCCATCTCCACAACAATCACCCTTTCCTACTCGAATTCCAAACATGGTAACTCATTCGGCGAGAATTGGAAAAGCATAAGGCCTGTGAAATTGAAGGGCAGTTCCCTGCTATACAATCATATTTAGGAGCTGTGCACCATTATTATACCACAAAGTTACGAATTGTTAACCGGACAGAAACCTTTATCCTCTACGGAACGAGCCCATTACGCCAACCGTTTCCACAATGTTAACAAATGCGTTTGGGTCGGTTTCCTTGATAATGCGTTTGACTTCGACGAGTTCATACCGCGTGGTTACTGTCATTAACATGTCCTTTTCAATGTCGGTGTATGCTCCTTGCGTTTTGATTTTGGTGACGCCGCGCTTGTGTACAAGCATTTTTTTGAGCATGGCCTCGGTTTCGTTGGTCACAATATACAGCGTGACTTTGACATGGCTGATATGGATGAGATCGAGCACTTTGCCTGTAATGTATATCGACAAAATGGAGGCCAGGGCGATGTTCCAGTCATCGTTCAGGTAACCGGCAAGCAAAATAATGGCCCCATTCATGCCGGCCATTACGGTTCCGATCGGAAAATCGCGATTGCGGGTAAAGATCGAGCCGACAATGTCAAGACCGCCGGTCGAGCCGCCAACCCGGAATGAAATGCCTGTTCCCAGTCCGACCAGAACTCCCCCGAAAACACAGCTCAGCAATGGGTCGTCCGCTACGGTAATGATTGGCAGAAAGCCGATAAACCACGAAGTGGCGAGGACCGAAACAATGCTAAGTATAATAAAGCGCCTTCCGAGAATGAACCAGCCTGCAATGAGCAGTGGAATATTCAGGACAAAGTACATCACGCTCAGATTTAATGCCGTAAAGTAGCCAAGAAGCATGGATATGCCGGAAACCCCGCCGCTAAGGAGCTGATGGGGAATCAAGAACCAGTTAAAGCCGCACGCAATGGCAGCCGCGCCAACGATGATCGCCAGAAAATGCCAAATCATTTTGGGCAATTTAATCACCTCATTTTAGTTTTGAATCAGATCGCTGGTAATCTTGATTTGTTTTGTGATATAATAATTTGTGGATATTCTTGAGTAGGAAACTTTTTCCAATTGGAACGGTTAAAATTTAAAGTGTTTCAACGTATGCTATGTAGTTTTAGTCTTATGTTGGGGGCCCATTCACGAATTCGGCAACAAGGTAAAATTGGTGAAATGAAATCGGCGTTGTGGGAAACCCTATAAATATTAACGCTACTTAAGAATACAGACAACAAAGTGGATTGTCCACCATGTCCACCCTATAGAAGGAGTATGAATAATTTTGACAAATTTCTCAGAATTCAATTTGGAACCACTGGTGCTGCAAGCGATCACCGAACTCGGATTTGAAGAAGCGACTCCGATTCAGGCAAAATCGATTCCAGTAGCTCTGACGGGCCGTGATTTGATCGGTCAAGCTCAAACAGGTACAGGTAAAACGGCTGCTTTCGGTATTCCGCTGATCAGCAAAATTGCCAAAAACGACGAAAAAATCCGTGCCCTCATCATGGCGCCTACCCGCGAACTTGCGATTCAGGTTGCCGAAGAGATCGAAAAACTTACCCGCTTCAAGGGCCTGCGCTCCCTGCCTATCTACGGCGGACAAGACATCGTTCGCCAAATCCGTGCCCTGAAAAGAAAACCACAAATTATCATCGGTACGCCAGGACGTCTCCTGGATCACATCAACCGCAAAACGATTAAGCTTGAAGACGTACAAACCGTTGTACTGGACGAAGCGGATGAAATGCTGGATATGGGCTTCATGGAAGATATCCAATCCATCCTGAAGCAAGTGCCGGACGATCGTCAAACCATGTTGTTCTCAGCGACAATGCCTCCTAACATCCAAAAATTGGCTCAACAATTCCTGAACAACCCAGAGCATGTTTCCGTCATTCCAAAACAAGTTAGTGCACCTCTGATCGACCAGGCTTACATTGAAGTGCCTGAGCGCCAGAAGTTTGAGGCGTTGAGTCGTTTGCTCGACATGGAATCCCCGGAGCTCGCCATCGTGTTCGGTCGTACGAAACGCCGTGTGGACGAATTGGCTGAAGCGTTGCAAAAACGCGGTTATTCCGCTGATGGTCTGCATGGTGACTTGTCTCAAAATCAACGCGATACCGTTATGCGCAAATTCCGTGACGGCAGCATCGACGTTCTCGTGGCAACGGACGTTGCGGCGCGTGGTCTGGACGTTTCCGGTGTAACTCACGTTGTGAACTTTGACCTTCCGCAAGATCCGGAGAGCTACGTTCACCGTATCGGCCGTACGGGCCGCGCTGGTAAAGAAGGCGCAGCATGGTCGTTCGTTACTCCGCGCGAGATCGATCACCTGCACTTCATCGAACGCGTGACGCGCCATCGCATTCCGCGCAAACCGCTGCCTACGCTTGCTGAAGCAGTAGAAGGCAAACAGCGCGTAACTGCAGAACGTCTGCTTGAAATCATGCAAACCGGCGAGTTGAACGAATACAAAGGCATTGCCATTCAATTGCTGGAACAATACGATTCCGTTCAATTGTTGTCTGCGGCATTGAAGTTGCTGACTGGCGACAAAAAGGATGCGCAAATCGAATTGACGCCGGAAGATCCGATCCGTGCAAAACGCCGCAGACCAGATGTGCGTTCCAGCGGACGCAAACCATCCGGTTACAACGGCAACCGTAGCGGTGGCGGCGGCGGATATAACCGCGACCGCAACAGCAATGGAGGACGTGGCGGATATAACCGCGATCGCTACAGCAGCGGAAGCAGCAACCGCGAAGGTGGCTATAACCGTGACCGCAAACCGCGCACAAACAACAATGAAGGACGTCGCCCTGCACGGGAGTCTTCTTTCGAATAATAAAGCATGACTAAGAATGGAGCAGGTTTCCTGCTCCATTCTTTTGTTTTGCCTTCGGGCAGGGACTTTCTGAGCCGAGGTTAACGATACGGATGATTTGCTTATGCAGGCAGCTCGCTTAGACAGCTCTTTTCGGGAAGTGCTGGCTTTTCCTATCCAGAATAGAGTATATTAATATTAGAGTTTACGTTAGAAGCAAGGCTGTGGAGGAGGAGAAATGTTTGGAATTTAAAGGAGCTATGGGCGGGATCTATCGGCTGACAGAGTGGATTACGAGACTGGCCGCAACCAACCTGTTGTGGGCGATTTGCTCGTCGCCGTTCTTGTTTTTCTTGGTCATGAAGCTGCTGGTGATGCAGCAGAATCTCGCCAACGAATCATTGCAAATGAACTGGGCTATCGGTATTGTGGCACCGCTTACACTTTTTCCGGCGACTTCGGCACTGTTCACGGTTGTCCGGAAGTGGAATATGGGAGATACGGATGTACCGATTTTCCGTACTTTTTTTAAAGGGTACAAGGAAAATTACAAACAGAGCTTGCTCGGGGGTATTTTCTACACGGTACTGTTTGTTGTCATGTATCTGGATTATACGGTTTACATGACGCAGTTTCGAAACATGCAGCTTGTCGGTATTATTATGTTGATTTTGCTGCTGCTGCTGTTTGTGTCCTTGTTCAACTTTTTCTCGATGGTTGTTCACTATCATATGTCCATCGGACTCATTATCAAAAATGCGGTGCTTTTGACACTGATCAGACCGTTCCGCGTATTTTCCACACTGCTCGGAAGCGGATTGCTGTTCTATATCGGCTTTAGTTATCCTGTATTGTTTATCTTCTTCATCATTAGCATTGTTGCCTGGTTTGCCTTCTTCAACTTCTATGCCACATTTAACAAGATGCAGGAACAAATGCAGAAGATGCAGCTGCAGAAGGAAGAAGAGGAAGCGGCTCTGGCTGAGGAAAAAGGGGACGAACGGGCAGACGGAAATCCGGCCAGTGAGGGACCTGCCGATAAATCCGATCGGGAGCAGGTTAAATAATCTTGATGAGCGGCATTTACTTTTGCCGCGGTTAGGGATATAATAACTGTACATCCTGCGATGTACGTTTCGGTTAATCGTTGTTTTGAACCAATGATGATGTCTTCGGGAGATCTACATAGAATGTTGCTGAAAAGCCCTGTCTATATGACAAGGGGACTTCAAACACATTTTTGCGGTCACCCACCTGCCAAGCAGGTTCATAAGACAATGTAGCCGGACGGCATAGGCGGGTTCTCTAACAGACGTACAGCACCCTGACTGCTTCCTTTGGAAGGAATTCAGGGTGCTTTTTTTGTGCGTAAACCATTCTGGTTTTGTTAAAAGTGCTTCATGCTCTTTTGTTACTACCTGAACAATGATACACTAGTATACATAAATGGAACGGTTACATTTAAAGGGGGAAGGGTCTTGTCATTAAAGAGAACGTTCGTTGGCATCATCCGAAGTATGGAAGGGACCAGTGATCGAGCCAAGGATCCCAAGATGAAAACGCGGTATTATAACATGTCCAAAGATAAAGCCTTTGAAGAAGTGTCTTCGACGCTGAAAAAGATTCCCGGATACCGTGTGCTGCATGAAGTGCCTTCGGTAGGAGAAATTATTCTGGAAAAGCGCACGTCGTTTGGCAGAACGATGGATATTACGGTGTCGATCATTTCGGTAAGTCCGGTACGCAGCGCGGTGGATATGTACTCGGCTTCCCGGGGATCTTTTGGGGATTTGGGCTCCAATTATCGAACGATCCTGAACTTATTCTCGGTGCTCGACAAGAAGCTGGCTCAGTTTAAAGTGCATGAATGAGTGACTGAGGATCAAAAAAACAAAAGCGAGAGAAGGTAAACCTTCCTCGCTTTTGTTCTGAATGCGCAGCATTGTTTTACAGCAAAGCTTTGACGGCAGCAATAGCCTGTTCAAAGTTCGGGGAATCCGCCATCTCAGGCAAATATTCCACATATGTAATTTTGTCGTTGGCATCTACAACAAAAATGGAACGCATGTCCAATTGGAATTCCTTGATCAGGACGCCGTAGCTTTGGCCGAACGAACGCGTTTTGTAGTCGGACAGGGTGACAACGCGATCCACACCAGCAGCCCCGCACCAACGCTCTTGCGCAAACGGAAGGTCAACGCTCACGGTCAACACAACCACATTTTCTCCGAGCTCTCCGGCTTCCACGTTGAAGCGGCGTGTCTGTGCATCACATACTCCGGTGTCCAGGGAAGGAACAACGCTGATGAGTTTGATTTTTCCGGCATAGTCTTTCAAAGTTGCGTCTTCGAGCAGGTTTTTGCTCAGTGTGAAATCAGGTGCCTGATCGCCCACTTTCAATTCAGGGCCGATCAGAGTAATAGGGTTGCCTTTGAATGTGGCTGCGCCTGTACGTTCTTGTGACATAATAATGTTCCTCCTTTTAATTGGTGATCCGTGCCAAAATCCATTATAATCTTTTATGAGAGGCATTGTCCAATATGGAGGCCGTTTCATGATTATGATTCGGTTCACCGAATGGTGTTCCGAAAAGGGTGGAGTGAACCTATAGACCTATGATATTTATTCGGTACGAGAACTGGCGGAGTTATTTGAAATTTTTCCCGCTGACATCTTTGTTGTTGTTGGCCAACGTTATTATGTTCATCGTGCTGTCCTTTAATGGCGGTTCGACAGATTTTAGAACGTTACTGGAGTATGGCGCCGTGACGAACGATCCGTCTTTTGACGGAGAGTGGTGGCGTTATATCACGTCCATTTTCATGCATTCCGGTTTTGACCATTTATTTTTCAACAGCTTTGCGTTGATTGTGTTTGCACCTCCTATGGAGCGGCTGTTAGGATCGTTAAGGTATGGGGTGCTGTATCTTGCAAGCGGCGTGTTAGGGAATGTGATATCGGTGGCATGGTATAATTCCGCAAATATGCTCACGATATCCGTAGGGGCATCAGGGGCGATCTATGGCATCTATGGGGCATTTTTGTACGTCGCCTTATTCCAACGGTCGATGATGGATGAAGCGTCGCGCAAAACCCTGTATACGCTGCTTGTGTTCGGGATCATTTTTTCGATTGCTATGTCGGGTGTTAACTGGATGGCTCACCTCGGCGGTTTGCTCAGCGGATTTTTCATTTATGGCCTAATGATCAGACTATGGAAACCCCGCATGTTGAAGAGGTAGCGTTTAAAGTTTCATGAAGTATACAAAGTAGGATAAGAAGGGTAATAGCAGATTGGAGAGATCAGGCGAGTGGAATTAAGACAGTTGCATTACTTTGTGAAGGTGGCACAGAAAGAGCATGTAACTCAGGCTGCAGAAGAGCTGCATGTGGCGCAATCTGCCGTGAGTCGCCAAATTCACCAGTTGGAGGAGGAGTTGGGTGTTGACCTTTTTATGCAAAAGGGTCGTAATTTGCAGCTGACTCCGGTTGGCCAGCTTTTTTGCAAACGGGTCGAAGGTATTTTGAAAGACCTTGATAAAGCCGTGGGCGAAGTGCATGAATTTCTGGACCCGGAGCATGGCGAGATTCGCATCGGTTTTCCGCACAGTCTGGGCATTCATTTGATTCCCTCGGTTGTGGCGGCATTTCGGCAGCGTTATCCAAACGTTAAATTCAGATTTAAACAGGGCATGTTTCCCACGCTCATTCGCGACGTATTATCGGCTGAAGTGGATCTGGCGTTCATTTCTCCGTTTCCCGAAAAGCATGATCAGGTAGCGGGGGACATTGTGTTGACGGAAGAGCTGCACGCCATTCTTCCTCCGAATCATCCGTTGGCCGGCGAGAATGAAATCGAGCTGCAGCAGCTTAAAGATGACAAATTTGTATTGTTCAGCAAAGGTTACTCTCTGCGCCCGATTGTTTGGCATGCCTGCTTGGAGGCAGGGTTTACGCCAAAAATTGCCTTCGAGGGGGAGGAGACGGACACGATTCGGGGACTGGTAGCTGCAGGAATGGGTGTTAGCTTGCTTCCCGAAATGTCCCTCTTTGAAACCAAACCATTGCAGCCGGCCCATGTGGCTATTTCCCAACCGAAAGTGACGAGAACGATTGGGTTAATTCATCGTGCAGATGACAAACTCCCGCTTGTCGCTCAATCTTTTCGCACATTCCTGCTTAATTATTTCGGCTTGCACAAAAACAATACCCCGTCCTGATCAGGACGGGGTATTGTTTTTGTTGTATGATCTACAAACGACCATTAGTCGCGGTTGTTGAAGATACCGATATAGCGGATCAACTCCAGCAGGGAGATCAGTGCTGCTGCCACATAAGTAAGAGCTGCGGCATTAAGTACCTTCGCTACGCCTTTCTCCTCTTCATTGCGAATGTAACCTTCGGATACCATAATTTCTCTGGCACGGTTGCTGGCATTGAATTCGACCGGCAGCGTAATAAGCTGGAAAGCCACGGTGACCGAGAAAAAGATGATCCCCAGACCGATCAGATTGAATGCGTTGAAGATAAATCCGCCAAGCAGCAGGAAAGGAGCGAGTCCGGATGCAAAGTTCACGATCGGGAAAATCCGGTGACGCAGCGCCAGCATAGGGTAACTTTCCTTGTGCTGGATGGCATGGCCTACTTCGTGGCAAGCGACCGAAATGGCCGAGATCGAATTTTCGTAATATACAGGTTCCGAAAGCCTGACGACGCGGTTAATTGGATCGTAGTGGTCAGACAACGCGCCGCGAACAGGTTCGATCGGAACGTCGTGCAGGCCGTTGGTATCCAACATGTGGCGTGCTGCATCATATCCGGTCATCCCGCGTTGGTTCGGTACGTCAGACCAGCGGTTAAATGTACCTTTAACGCGGAATTGCGCCCAAACAGAGAGGCCGAATGCCAGCATGATCAGTATTAGCATACCCGAGTTAAAACCCATATTCATTCCTCCGTTTTCTTTCTTAAATATTACATCATGGTGTTTTCGAGCAAGATTTTCAACGCTTCCATCGTGCCGGCGCTTTTCGCAAGAAGTCCGGTGATCATCTTGCGTGATTGTGAGGGTTTCATCTCCCCAAGCAGCGGCTTAAGTTCGTTGACTTCCCGCTCGAGCTGTTGAACATGAAGCTCCAGGCTGGACAGTTTGCTTGCAACCTGTTCTTCGGTGCTTACCAGGCTCCACTTTTCCAGCGTCTGTTTAATCTCTTCGAGACTATACTTCTCTTGCTTCATCTGTACAATACGTTCCAGCCTAGTTAAGGTTTCATTACTATAGAGACGATAATTTTTTTCGGTGCGCTCTTCTGGAGCGATCAGGCCCAATTTGGTGTAATAATCAATCGTCCGTTCGCTCACACCAGCGGTCTTGGCAAGTTCGCCAATCCGAAACAGTTTCATATCCCCCAATGATATTCACCTCTTTTGCAGTTCAAATGTAGGGAATTGGTCATTCCGATTGCGGTAAAGCGGCATCCGCCCCATTACGATCTATAGATATGATACATGATTTTTAACCATACAGTCAAACGTTACGCTTTAGCAAAAAGGGATCGTGTTATCTATGTCTATGTGCTTATTGGACATGATTATGTACTTAAGTACAAGAAAAAGACGTAAGACTTTATGGCTATAAAATATTTTCGGATTTGCTGAAAAAAACCTTGTCAACTTTCCTGACTCCTGCTTATAATGACATTAAGAATTTCACAACATGTGAAGAAAACTAACACTTGAGGGAGTGGGGTACATGAGAAAGAAATGGTTGGTTTCGATGTTAGCAATGCTTACCTTGTTGGCTTTCCCGGTCAGTGCTTTTGCGGCAGCCGAGGGGCCGACGAACGTCGAACTCCAAAGCGGGTTGAACTCGGCCTTTACGTTTCTGGCGGTAGTGCTGGTGTTCTTTATGCAAGGGGGATTTGCTTTACTTGAAGCAGGCTCCACAAGAATGAAAAATGCAGGACATATTGCGGGTAAAACCATCCTGACATTGGGAATTTCGGTCATTGCCTTCTGGGCATTCGGATTCGCTCTTGGCTTCGGCAACGGAAATGGATTTTTCGGAACGACAGGTTTCTTCCTGAGCGGAGATCAAATGGCAGCATCTTTTGAATCCCTGGCCTTTTCCGATGTACCGCTGACCGTCAAATTTGTATTCCACCTCGCTTTTGCGGCGGTATCCTTGGCCATTGCGTGCGGTGGCATGGCTGAACGTGCAAAAATGAGCGTATATATCGTATTTGGAGCCCTGTACACCATCATCATGTACCCTGTTGTCGCTCACTGGGTATGGGGCGGCGGCTGGCTCGCGGAACTGGGCATGCAAGACTTCGCAGGTTCCACCGTCGTTCACTTGACGGGTGCGACTGCAGCGCTGGTAGCAACGATTTTATTGAAACCTCGTATCGGTAAATACAACAAAGACGGTAAACCTAACATTATTCCAGGTCACAACCAAGTCTATTCTGTGCTTGGCGTCATCATCCTCTGGATCGGTTGGTTCGGTTTCAACCCGGGCAGCACGCTGTCTGCAATGGGTGATGGATTCTTCGGTTACGTCGCTTTGACGACCAACGTAGCTGCTGCGGCTGGTGGTGTAGCTGCACTTCTGATTTCCTGGGCAGTACTTGGCAAATCCGACATTCCTAGCATGTTGAACGGTGTGCTTGCGGCGCTCGTAGCCATTACAGGTGCTTGTGCCTTCGTTGAGCCTTGGGCAGCGCTGGTCATCGGTGCTTTGGCGGGAATTATTACATTCTTTACGGCTCAATGGTTTGATCGGAAAGGCATCGATGATCCAATCTACGCGTTCTCCGTACATGGTATAGCCGGTATGTGGGGCGCAATCTCCACAGGTTTGTTCGCAACGCCGGAACTTGCCGAAACAGTAGGAGTAGGCCAAGCGGGTCTGTTCTACGGTGGTGGATTCCATCAATTGGGAGTTCAGTTGCTCGGTCTCGTAGGCGCATTTGCCTTTGTGCTGGTATTATCCTTCATCATCCTGGGCGGAATGAAAGCGATTATGGGTATTCGTGTTACGGAGGAAGAAGAGACTATGGGTCTGGACATGAGTGAGCATGGGACTTACGGTTATCCTGAGCAAATGAAAAGTCTGGAAAATAAATCGGGAAGTGGAACGTTCAGCTCCTAAAAGGTGGGCATTGAAATGAATCACGCTGCAAGGAGGCTGGACATGATGGAACCCATTCCGTATATCAATCAATCCTGGTCCTTTGAAGGAATTGACGGTGCTTCTTCTTTTGAAGAACTGCGCCAGGCGCGCGTATTATTGCAGAATGAGCTCCAGGGATTGTTGTCCGCTTCCTTGTCGCCGATCGAGTGGTACCAGACGGTAAATGAGCTGCATGACCGGATTTATCGGAAAGCAGTGGAGCTGTGCATTCAGGGGATGGTAGAGGAGGGCTTCGGTCAGCCTCCCGTCCCCTATGCCTTTATCGTGTTTGGAAGTTCGGGCAGGGAAGAGGCAACATTGTGGAGTGATCAGGACAACGGCATGATCATCGATGATGCCCCGCATGACGGGAAAGAAGCCTATTTCGCGGAATTGGGACTTCGGCTCAGCGATACGCTGGAACAACTAGGTTATGCCAAGTGCGAAGGGAAGGTCATGTGCTCGGAGGCGTTGTGGCGCAAAACGCTGGAGGCGTGGAAGAAGCAATTGCATGATTGGCGAACGGATCTGGCTTGGGAACCTGTCCGCAATCTGATCATCGCATCGGATATGCGATTTGTGGCAGGTGAGCGGAGTCTTGCCGAACAATGGATTGCCGCGTTCTACGATGGGTTTAGAACCGTGCCGGAGTTATCGGATGCCGTGCTTCGCAATACGGTAAAACATAAAGCTACGCTTAACATTCTGGGCCAGGTCGTCACTGAGCGGTTTGGCGAACACGCAGGCGGTTTCGATGTGAAATACGGCGTTTATATTCCTCTCGTGAATAGTGCACGTTTCCTTGCACTCCAGCATGGAATCAAAGAGACGTCAACGCTCAAACGGCTTCAGCGGCTGATGGTGCTTGAAGCCGTGCCGATGACGCTGTCGGATGCGGCGCAGCGGGCATTCATGAGCGCGCTCAAGCTGAGGCGCAGCACGCCGATTGCTCTAAAGGACGGGTTGCAGCACAGCAGCGGGTTTTTGGATGAAAAACAGCTAAAGCAAAAACAAGTGCATTTTGAGCTCAGGGAAACGCTGGGACTGGTTCGGAGGGTACATCGTGCCCTTCAAAGACAGCTGCGCTTCACGGAAAGGAGACGTTCATGAGAGAGCCGGCTAGGGGCAATACTGGATTCTGGAATTCGCTGCGTCAGGGAGGGGTGCCTTCCGCCATCGCTTCCATGATGGGGGCCCCTACGGCGCAACACATGGCGTTTATTCGCTCGATGATGCGGGAGCAGCGGAAGCCGGAGGCGCTGCATACGCCGCTGCGCGAACTGAATGCGGTCGTGTTCGATCTGGAAACGACGGGTTTTTCCCCGCAGCACGGGGATGAAATTCTTTCGTTCGGTGCGGTACGCATTTGCGGCGGGGAGGTTGTGGAAGGAGAACATTTTTATACGTTGGTCCAATCCAAAACGGCCGTTCCTCCGCACATTACCGAATTGACCGGCATCACTCAGCAAATGACATCGGATGCGCCTACATTGCTCGAAGGGCTTCATGATTTCATGTCCTTTGTGGGCGGCAACGTTCTTGTCGCCCACGCGAGTGCCCATGATCGCGCTTTTCTGAACGCTGCATTATGGAAAACATCCAAGGTAAGGCTGACCCACAGGTTGATCGATACGATGATGCTGGCACGCTGGCTGGAGCCGCAGCGCCCGGGATATGGGCTGGATGAGCTGCTGGAGTCCCGCGGCATTCCGATCCAAGGCCGGCATCATGCGCTTGAGGATGCGAGAATGACGGCGCAGCTGTGGTCATGTTATTTGGAAGACATGACTCGCAAAAACGTGGAAACGTTAGGCGATCTGTATACTCAGTTAAGTCACGCTTAGGGGGGTTGGTTGCAAGGCATACGATTCAGTCGAGGCTGACAGGCTGCCTTTTTCCGGCGCTTTCATGATTTCATAGCCGCCGAGCAGCATCCGGGCATTGGATGAGCTTGCTGGAACGGGTGACCCGATGAGATAGATACGCAGCAGTCCCGCAAACGAGGGGAGGTTGTCCAAGTCTCTCGCCGATGGAATCGGAGAGGTGCGCGGATGGGAATGAAATATGCCGATGAGCTGCTTTTCCTGGAACACGCAGCGTATCCATTCAGCCTCGTCCATGACGAAGTGATGCAGCGGGTCAGGCGCTACGTTGCGAATGGGCTTAAACCGGCTGATTCGCATGCCGCCCGCTGCAGCTTCACCCAGCACAACCCCGCAGGCTTCTTGCGGCAGTGAAGAGAACATGTGCCTCGCCATTTCCTGCTCTATGGAGCGGGGGATGTAGATCATGTTTTGCTGTCCGTGAAGTGCTGCCATTTGTATTCACCCCTCTCTCTTCGGCTCCTGCTTCGGCAGGGGTCCTTTTTTGTCTGGTGTCGATTGTAAAATTTTAAACGAAAAGGGTACAATATAAAAGGACGAATGTCATCGTATTCAAGGAATGCGTTTGCAGCATGGAGGGGACAAGTCCGGATCGTAGCTTTGTTTTGCGATTACAATCAAAGGTGGCTTGCCATGAGAAGAAATCTGTACATCATTTTGGGGGTTGTGCTGTTGGTAGGCATAGCCGTCGCTCAAAATAAAGGTGAAGAGATTGCCGCTGTGTTCAGCCAGGAGAAGCCGTTGCCCACGAAGACCGGGCCGCAGGCCGGTTTGCTGGCGCCTGCTTTTTCGCTTCAGGGTATGGATGGCCGGACGTATACGGCAGGAGGAGCAAAAGAGAAGCCGATCCTCGTCAATTTCTGGGCCTCATGGTGCGAGCCGTGCAAACAAGAGGCGCCTGGACTCAACCAGTTGGCTGCCAAATATCAAAATGATCTCGACGTCTACGGTGTGAATGTAACGCCTTATGACAAACTGAAAGATGCGATGGCATTTGTGGACAACTATAAGCTTACGTTTCCGATTTTACTCGATGAGGATGGATCGGCCTACGCCAAATATAACGGTGTTGCTTTCCCGACGAACGTGTTGATTGATGGGAATGGGGTCGTGCAAGAGATTATTCTCGGCATCCTGCCTGAAAAGGAATTGGAGAAGAAGATCAAGAAATTGATTAAAGGATAATGGCAAGAAAAAACAAAAACACCTGTTTTCCGAATGGAGAAACAAGGTGTTTTTGTTGTGCAATGCATCATATTTTCCGGGAAATAGCCATTTCGCCTTAATGATTGCTAAGACCATGAGCGGCAGTGTGCACGATGCCGGGCCCGTCCTGCAATTCTTCCTGAAGCAGCGCATAACGGAAGCTGTGTACGAGAGCTTCCCAGGAAGCTTCGATGACGTTTTCCGAAACGCCGACGGTATTCCACGTATCTTCCGTGTTCTTGGATTCGATCAATACACGAACCTTGGCGGCCGTTGCATCTTTTTCATCCAGTACACGCACCTTATAGTCGGACAAGTGCATATGAGCAAGGGAAGGGAAGTATTGCACCAACGCTTTCCGAAGGGCGTTGTCCAGCGCGTTGACCGGACCGTTTCCTTCTGCAGCAGTGTATACGCTTGAACCAGCTACGTTCAGTTTCACGAATGCTTCGGAAACGACCGGCTTGCCGGCTCCTTTTTCCACGAGCATTTTGAACGACTCAAAGGCAAACAGCTCCTGAATGTCTCCATTCGCTTCACGGATCAGCAATTCAAGGGAGGCATCCGCACCTTCGAACTGATATCCTTGATGCTCCAGATCCTTGATTTTGTTAATGATCTGGCGGGAATCTTCACTGTTCGGATCGAATTCAAGACCCAGCTCCTGCGCTTTGGATACGATGTTGCTTTGTCCCGCCAGCTCCGACACCAGCACGCGCTGTTTGTTGCCGACGAGTTCCGGTTCGATATGCTCATATGTGCGGGAATCCCGTAAAATCGCGGAGACGTGGATGCCGCCTTTGTGCGCAAAAGCCGAATTGCCGACATAAGGCTGGTTGGTTGGCATGTTCACATTGGCGATCTCGCTGACATAACGGGCCACATTGGTCAGTTGCTTCATGGATTCCTGGGAAACGCACTCGTATCCCATTTTTAATTGCAGGTTCGGAATGATCGAGGCAAGGTTTGCATTTCCGCAACGCTCGCCATACCCGTTCATCGTACCCTGCACCTGTCTGGCGCCAGCTTGTACGGCACTTAACGTGTTGGCCACCGCCAATTCGCAGTCGTTATGCGTGTGGATGCCGAGATAGGCCTCGGGCAGGCGGTTTGCCATGCCGGATACGATTTCATACACCTCATGCGGCATCGTTCCGCCATTCGTATCGCACATCACCAGCCAATCCGCTCCGGCCTCGTGGGCTTTGCTCAGGACGGCTTTTGCATAATCGGGATTATGTTTATACCCGTCAAAAAAATGCTCGGCATCAAAGATGACCTCCATGCCGTTTTGTTTCAGAAAGGCGATGGAATCATATATCATGGACAGATTCTCTTCCAATGTGGTTTGCAGTGCCGTATGCACGTGGAAATCCCATGATTTGCCCACCAAAGTAGCCGCATGCGCGCCTGATTCGAGAATTCGCTTCAGGTTTGCGTCTTCGCTTGCAATGCTGCCTTTGCGGCGCGTGCTGCCAAATGCAACGATTTTGGCGTTGAGATGCAACTCTTTGACCCGTTTGAAAAATTCAATGTCCTTGGTGTTGCTGCCCGGAATTCCGCCTTCAATATAATGGGCACCCAGATCATCGAGCTTTCTGGCAATTTTGAGCTTGTCGTCCGCGGACAGACTGACGCCCTCTCCTTGCGTGCCGTCACGTAAAGTCGTATCGAAGATGGAAATGGCCTTTGACATGAAGATCCTCCTTTAAAGGTAAAGCTACTTTTTTTCGTTATGTTTGGGTGAATCCTTCGATCCTGCAACGCTACACTGTATTAAATTCGCAAGATGAATTTGTCCCACCTTCGGGAATTTGTATAATTTATTATTATAGCACCATTGCCGCCAAATGCCACATGCAATTCTCATTTTGATGTTACAAATGGTTTTGCGTGACGGTGAACACACTTTGCGGCAGTTGAAAAGCATACAATAGGTGCATTCCGATGATTGTGCATGCCCAGCCCTTTCGCTGCATACATGATTTTACATAACGTTCCTTGGTATAATGGGAAGCAGGTCTATAGAAAATAGACGATAGGACCGTACGAAGGGCGGGATGTCATTGTCTTCCGAAAGAACCCGGCATGCTGATGTGGAGCGTTACTATCCTGCAGCCGGAAGGGTTATTTTGCATGTCGACATGAACGCATTTTACTGTTCCGTGCATGAAGCCGAGGAACCGGAGTTGTACCGGGGCAAGGCAACGGCCGTAGCTGGAAGCAGCGAGGTGCGCAAGGGCGTGATCGTGACCTGTTCTTATGCGGCCCGAAGCAAGGGGATTTCTACAGGTATGGTCGTCCACCAGGCACTGCGCAAATGCCCGGATTTGATCGTTATTCGCCCGGACTTTCATTTGTATCGGCAGTACTCGAGAGCATTCATGCAAATTGCATATAGCTTCACGCCGCAGTTGGAAGCCACCTCGATCGACGAGTGTTACCTTGACATTACGGGATCGAAGCAGTTTGGAACCCCGCTTGACATTGCCGAAACGATTCAGCGCCGCATTCGTGACGAACTCGGGCTTCCTTGCTCGATCGGCATTGCGCCTAATAAGCTGTTGGCCAAAATGGCATCCGATATGAAAAAGCCGAATGGCATTTCGATACTGCGCATGAGGGATGTGCCTCATATCCTGTGGCCGAAGCCGTGCGGGGAGCTGTTTGGCATCGGACGAAAAACGGCGGAAAAATTGAAAAAAATAGGAATCGAAACGATTGGCCAGTTGGCGCAGTCGGATGAACGGATGCTGGTCGACGTTTTTGGTATCAACGGGACCTGGTTGAAAAATTCGGCGCAAGGCATCAATCATTCGCCCGTTCAGCCGGAGCGGGAAGCAAACAAGTCCATCGGGCACACCACCACGCTGCCTGCCGATATCACCGAAATAGACGACGTGCATCGGGTCCTCCTGAATATAAGCGACCAAGTGGGAAGGAGACTGCGCCGGCACGAGATGCTGAGCCAAGGCATACAAATCACCATTCGAACACCCGAGATGAAGACGATTACCCGATCCCGCATGCTGGATGTGCCAACCGAAGACGCAACCGTCATTTACCGCGAAGCCTGTGCCCTTTTCGCCAGGCACTGGGGGAACGGAAAGCCTGTCCGGATGCTGGGGATCACCCTTCAGAATCTGATTCCACGCGAGGAGAGCGCGGTTCAGCTGGATTTGTTCGATTATGAGCAAAAGCCAAAAAAGGAAAACCTGATTCGCATCATGGACCAACTTCGGGACAAGTTCGGGGAAAATGCCGTCGTCACCGCAGGCATGCTTGGGGATGACCCTTCCGTCCTGCTTCGAAATCACAAGGTTCGCGGAACGTCGCTTCAAAAAGACAACTTGCAAAGTCCGGAGTAAATGAGGCATAATGAAGTCTTGAGTCGTTAAAATGATTTGTAATTATTCTTGCTTTGTATTAATATGTTTCTAGATAAAATCACTGTTCGTTTTTGAATTTTAGGAGGAGAGATTGTAATGAGCAAATATACTTGGGTTGAAAAAGATACATGCATCGCATGCGGCGCTTGCGGAGCAACGGCACCCGACATCTACGATTACGACGATGAAGGTTTGGCAGAAGTGATTTTCGACGGCGATGCCAACAGAGGCGTGGTAGCCATCCCGGACGACCTGTTCGACGACATGCAGGATGCATGCGACGGCTGTCCTACAGATTCCATTAAAATTGCGGACGAGCCTTTCAATAAAGAAGGTTAATCTTTATCATATGTTGTTTTGCAGAGAAAGCATGTTCTGCTGTCCCGATGACAGCGAATATGCTTTTTTTTTTGCCATTGAAGCTCTTCATTCATATTGGGTCGGCAATTTTTGTCGAACGGGTAAGGGGTCCGGGTACTGAAGTCCTATGGATTTGTTGACTTCTTTTGCCGATATACATAAGGTATAACCTGAAAAAGGCAAAATGACGGAGGACCGGATGCAAAATACTCATTTGCGAAGTTATGTGAAGAAACATCCAGATAATAAGATGGCCTGGTATTTGCTGGGCAAAGAATATCTTAATGAAGGCCAGGAAGCCAAGGCCAATTATTGTTTTCAGCAGGCCGGAGAGGTATATGAAGCGTTCGAGCGCAGCAAGGCGCCGGCTGACATTTGGGTAGATTACCAGAACAAACTCGTTGAAGCCGCAGAGCAAAAGGAGAAAAAACGCCGCATGCGCAAAATGTGGCTGACGCTGCTTATGCTGCTCATGCTGGCTGGATTGCCTCCCGCAGACGCGCCGGGTTTCGCCCGGGATGCGGGCGATGCGCTGGCCGCGGCGCTGGATTCCGCGGAAGACGAGGAATCGGCCGCGAAAGATCAGGATGCCGCGGCCGCTCTGCAAGCATCCAATACGTTTACCGCTGCCGGCTTCGGCGGAGGCAGCCTGGGGGAAGGTGCACTTGCTTCAGCGATGTCGGATGCGAACGAGGGGGTGCGGACTACAGCGGTGCTCGGGATGAAGGCCTCTGGGGACTGGATGCTGTGGAAACGCGACATGCCCGTAAAATATATCGTGCAGACGACGGGCAAGGGCAGGCTTACCGCTCAGAGCTACGACCCGAAGCAATGCGAATGCGAGCCTCCGGACGTTTCGAATAAAATCAAGCAATTGGCCCAGGCTTGGACAGAGAAACAGGAATCGGCAGCCGCCTTGTCCAGTGCCATCGCTTCCTACCATAAGAAAAACGGGGCATGGCCCAAAAGCTTGGGCAACCTGACGCGGCCGTTTCCAAATAACATCTTGGGTGAAACCATGCCGGGCATGAGCGAAATGTTTCCTGAACTGCTTGCGTTGAACCAGAACGCAAATGCATCGAATCCATCAGGCGGTAAGCAGGGTAATGGCGGCGATACGGACTCCCGAGCAGGCGTTTTTGGCGATACGCTCGGAGGGCAGCCGTTTTTGCAGGAACGATTGCGAATCGTGGTGGATAAGAAAAAGCACAGGCTTGCGGTAATCAGCGGCACAACCATCATCCGCAATTATGAAGTGGGTTTGGGAGGCGAACGAACGCCGGAGGGGAGTTTCGCCATTTCCGACAAAGTCGTCAACCCCAACGGTCGCTCTGACGGAGAATTCGGGACGCGAGGCATGCAATTATCGGATACGAATTATGCCATTCACGGCACGAACGAACCTGACAGCATCGGTCTGGATGAATCTTTGGGATGCATTCGGATGAGCAAGGGGGATGTGGAGGAGCTGTTTGCTCTTGCTCCGCAAGGGACCCCTGTTCAGATCGGGAATGACCTGCTGCCCGAGGAAACGCTCGTTCCTGGCGACAAGGACCGTTACCGGGATACGCTGGTTCCCAAGCAAAACAACCCGAATAAAACGTATCACTGGTTGAATTGACCTGGCAGCAGATCATTCGTGAAGCGTGGTTATGTAGATGAGCAGGCCTGGATTGGATTGGTCACAGGTTGGCGATAATAATAAGCGCGCTGATGATGATGATCAACCCTACAACGCTTGCTGCCGTCCAAATAATGGCTTTGCGATTGACTTCTTCTTTTTTCTGCTGCAGCGTGGGCGGTTTTCGTTTGGGAGCCATGGGCATATCCTCCTTTATTAACATCGAGCCTTGCAGTCGAGGCCACTGCTTTCATTGTAAATAAATCATCTCGTTATTTCCAGTATGCGGTTGTATTTGTTCCCCGGGCGCTGCCGATATGAGACATGGTTTCAGTAGGGCAAATGCCTGCGTCTATGCGCAAACTACTTTCCTTTTAGGTCAGAAACGGATAGACTTGGGAGTAGGGTGTTTTTACATATAAATGGACGGGAAAGCATGTTAACGGCGTACCGGACGAGAACGGAGTGAGTGGATTTGTTATACAAAAGTTTGGCTAAACCCTTGTTGTTCAAAATGGACCCGGAGAAGGCCCATCATCTGATTATCGGGGGACTCAGCGGAATGGGCAGCATTCGCCCGGTTCCTGCCGGGCTGCGAGTGATGTACGGCGTAAACGAAACGGAGGACCTCGCCGTGGATCTGTTTGGCTGCCATTTCCCGACGCCGGTAGGCCTGGCTGCCGGTTTGGATAAAAACGGACAGGCCGTCGCCGGCTTTTCTTCCATCGGTTTCGGATTCATGGAGGTAGGCACCGTGACTCCGCTGGGGCAGCCAGGGAATGAACAGCCGCGTTTGTTCCGTTTGCCTCCGGATGAGGCGCTGGTGAACCGTATGGGCTTCAACAATTTGGGGGCCGAGGCCATGGCAGGTGAACTGGCGAAGCTGAGGGAACGACGGATCCCCGTAGCCGTAAATATCGGAAAAAACAAGGCGACCCCCAACGAAGAAGCTCATCTCGATTACGCCAAATGCATCCGTGCGCTCTATGATTATGCCGATCTTTTTGTCGTGAACATCAGTTCACCAAATACGCCGGATTTGCGTAATCTGCAGCATGGAAACGAATTGAAGGAGCTGCTCGCAGCCGTTATGGTCGAACTGAAGGCACAGCAGCAAAGAGCCGGGGGAACGCTCAAATCGGTCTTGGTCAAAATCGCACCCGACGTCAATGAGCAAGAACTCGAATACATGGTTGGCACCATCGTGGACAGCGGCGTGTCCGGCATCATTGCAACCAATACAACGATCAGCCGCGAAGGACTGTCCCACGAACATGCAAAGGAAACGGGAGGGCTTAGCGGGAAGCCGCTGCGCGAGCGTTCCACGGAGGTCATTCGCCAAATTTATCGTCAGACGGAAGGAAAGCTGCCGATCATCGGATCGGGCGGCATTTTCACGAGCGAGGATGCTTACGAGAAAATAAAAGCAGGTGCCAGCCTGGTGGAAATCTATACGGCACTGATCTACGAAGGGCCCGAGATCAACCGCCGGCTTCACGCAGGGTTGCGGGAGCTGCTGCGCAAGGACGGATACAGCCATATTTCGGAGGCTGTCGGCGCGGATCACCGCTAGTGGTGCATGGGCCGATAAAGGCGCTGAGAAAACAGACCGCGTATTGCGGCTGTTTTTGCTGCAATCGCCCAGACTTTGGGCCGCGAACGGCATGCTTTCTGCTAAGATAAAAGACAGTGAGAGCGTGTAATGACTACATCCCCAGAAAAAAGAAGCAGGAAGAGGGCAATATGCGCGGAACTCTTCCCCCCGCCCGACATCATGTATAATGGAACATAGGGGACGCTATAGAGACAGGAGGCATTAAACATGGACGGTAGAGACTGGGGTACATTTTTACTTCCTTATGAACAAACGGTAGAGGAATTGAAAGTCAAGTTCAAAACGATGCGGGCAGAACTCAAAAAGAGAGAAGAATATGCGCCCATCGAATTTGTAACAGGACGGGTCAAAAAAATATCCAGCATATTGGAGAAATCCAAACGTCTGAGCGTGCCGCTTGATCAAATCGAAACAGGAATCGAGGATATTGCGGGCATTCGCATCATGTGCCAGTTCGTGGAGGATATCCGCCGCGTTGCCGAATACATCCGGGCCCGCAAGGATCTGACCGTGCTGATCGAGAAAGATTACATTACCAATTTCAAGGAAAGCGGTTATCGCAGTTTTCATATGATTATCGAATATCCCGTGCAAACGGCGCTCGGACAGAAAAAGGTGCTGGCAGAAATCCAAATTCGCACGCTGGCCATGAATTTCTGGGCGACCATCGAGCATTCGCTCAGTTACAAATACCGGGAGAGTTTGCCGGACGATATGAGAGAGCGGTTGAAGAAAACGGCGGAAGCCGCATTTGTCCTGGACAACGAGATGTCGGCCATTCGGCTGCAGATCCTCGAAGCACAGAAGGAGTTCGAAGACGATTCCAACATCGTGTCCAAGACGTTATCGATCATTCATCAATTGTACTTCTATCATTTGGTGAAGGAAGCGATCGATGCACAGCAGCGATTCAACGAACTCTGGGAACGCCATGACATGGAGGGTCTCAAGCAGCTGCTGGATGACGTCAAAACGCTGCTGAATACGGCCAGGAAGGGCGACAATCCCGATGAATCCCTATGAGCCGTTATATATTGACTATCTGATCTATTTCAACCGCGACCAGGATTATTTCGAATGCCATGAAGCGTTGGAAGAGTTATGGCTTGAGAAGGATCGGGATGCTTTATATAAAGGTTTGCTGCAGGTTGCCGTCGGACTGTACCATTTCAGGAACGGCAATTTGCGCGGCGGCCGGATGATGCTGCAGAGCGCGCTGCAATTGTTGCAGCCGTACCCTGATGATGCAAGGGGAATTGATCTTGGACGTCTTGTGGAGGACGTGAGGGAGTTGGCTGAAGAGCTCTCCGGCCGGCATGCTGAACCTGTTCCGTATCGGGATCTTGTGATTCATATCCAGGATGAAGCGTTAATGCAAGCAATCCGGCAGCGTTCCTCTCAGCTGAAGGCGAACGTTCCGCAGCGGCGCAGCCCGACGCGTGGACGCATTTATGAGGAACGAATGAAGGCAATGCAGCAAGGGAACGCACAGTCGGAAGGCCGTCGGAGTTAGGATGCTAGCTAGGCCCATTCTGACGTCAAAGAGCAAGGCAAAAACACCCCGGGTGGCTCCGTCATGGAGCCGCCGGGGTGTTTGCATCATGCGCCATAATTAGAAGTGCGGTAGGCTTGTCCAAAGATTTTTGGACACGGAATCTTTTCGGACCATGTTGCCCGGAAAATGGTTTAGCTTGCTGCTGGCGTCAGGTTAGCCTTGTATTTATCAAAAAATTGCTTGTAATCATCCAACGTGTACCCGTTGTCGGAATTTTGCTCACTCAATCCGCCAACCATGCGGTCTTTCTCGACGCCTTTCTCGTAATAAACGAGCGTAGGCGTAAACTCGATGTTGTAATCGGTCCAGCCGGACTCGAATTCGCGCAGATTGAACTGCGGCAATTTGATGCCTTCTTCGTCGACGAGCGGCATCAATTGAGGCGTCGTAGCCCGGCAGTGCACGCAATCGGAGGCAAAGAAGTAAACGAAAAAGCTGTCTTTGTTATCGATCTTGGACTTGAGCTGGTCGGGCAAAATGATTTGTTGGTAATTCGGATCGTCAAGCAGTTCCCTGGTCGCCGGATTAAGCTTGGAGGCTGCGATGCCGTAGGGGTTCGGCGTAGCGTCCAACTGCTTTTTGGATTGCTGGTTCACCAAAGCAAGCGCAGCGAGCAGAACGACAAATGCGCCCAAAAAAATAAAAATGGCGGCGCTTTTCTTTTTCTTCGATTTCATCGGACATCCTCCATTGATCATATCAAGATATGGTTTCGGCAAAAATTCTGGGATAATATTCATAAACACCCTGAATTATGCTCGTTCATCAACCTACTTGTCATTATACAACATTACAGTGTGTAGTGGAATACGTGAACAAGATCAATAGGAAAGCGATCGCGGGATATGATAACATAGAGCAATATGCATTTTAACGAGACAGGATGAGTGGAAATATGGCTGTACAGTTGCCACCAAGCTTTGCCGGACGCATGGAAATGCTGCTTGGCGAAGAATTCGAACAATTTATGACATCATATCAGCATTCCCCGTATGCGGGTTTACGGGTGAATACGTTGAAAATATCGGTAGAACATCTGCGTGAGATCATTCCTTACGAATTGAGACCTATACCATGGTCTGAAACGGGCTTTTACGTTCCGCATGGCGTCAAACCTGGACTGCATCCGTATTACCATGCGGGGTTGTACTATATTCAGGAACCGAGTGCCATGGCACCCGTGGAGGTGCTGGGAGTGGAACCGGGAGACCGTGTTCTGGATCTATGCGCTGCACCTGGCGGCAAATCGACGCAGATTGCGGCCAAATTGCAGGGCGAGGGCGTTCTGGTCACCAATGACATTCATGCCGAACGGACCAAGGCGCTTGCCAAAAACGTGGAGCTCTATGGCGTCCGCAATGCCGTTGTACTGAATGAATCGCCGGAACGCATCGCGGAGGCGTTTCCTTATTACTTTGACAAAGTGCTGATCGATGCGCCTTGCTCTGGCGAAGGCATGTTCCGCAAAGACGAGGACATGGTGAAATCCTGGGAGCATCATTCGGTCGAAAAGTGTGTGCTGATGCAGCGCGATATCCTCAAAACCGCGGCCCGTTTGCTCGCCCCCGGCGGAACGATCGTTTATTCAACCTGCACGTTTGCTCCGGAGGAAAATGAAGCGATGATTGCCGAGTTCCTTGCTGCAAATCCCGAATTTGCCGTGAAGCCGATTCCGGCGGAGGCAGGATTTGCCCCCGGCAGACCTGACTGGGTGCGCCGGATGCTGCCTGAAACGGCTGAGCAGACCGAAAGGGTGCTGGATCAGGTGCGGGGTACGGCACGGCTGTGGCCTCATTTGCTCGAAGGGGAAGGACACTATTTGGCGGTGCTGCAGCATAAGGGCGAACCGGCTATGACAACTGACGTCGTGGAGGAAGAAGTCGCGATCCACGCCTCGGCTGCGGGAGAGCCATGGACTGATGCCAGAGGTCGGAAGCATGAACGGTTGACCAGGTACGAGGGACGTGATCGCCAGCAGGATTCTGGAGGCAAAAGCGGCGGCAAACATAGCAAAGGCAAGGAACGCGGCGGAAACAAATCCGATCGTGGCACGAAACGTGTCGAACAGGGTGGTGCGGACGCCGGACAAGTGTATTCCCGCTTCATTGCGGAGCATACAGAGATCGAGCTGTGTGGGGAGACGGTGTTCTACGGCGATCGGGTGTATCAATCCGCAGTCGGAGCAGCAAGGCTGGAAGGGTTAAAGGTCGTTCGCCCGGGTTGGTTTATGGGTACCGTCAAAAACGGGCGTTTCGTGCCTTCCCATCCGCTGGCCTGTGCGCTCCGCGCGCAGGAAGCAAAGAGAGTGATCCATCTATCCTCGGCAGACGGCGAAGCGGTAAGATATCTCAAAGGCGAGACGTTAAACGTGGACGAGGATCGGGTCGAGGTGGAAGCTGGTATTGCCCGTAAGGGCTATGCGCTTATATGCGTGGACGGATATGCCCTCGGCTGGGGGAAATGGCTGGACGGCGTTTTGAAAAATGAATATCCTGCAGGCTGGAGGTGGACATCGGCATGAGCAGCAAAGGCAAGAAAACGCAGCGATTGGATAAAATATTGAGCCATATGGGCGTAGGTACCCGCAGCGAGCTTAAAAAAATGGTCAAACAAGGCCGAATCCACGTGGATGGCAAAGCGGTAAAGGACAGCGGCATTCAGGTTGATCCGGATGTCCATGTCATTGAGGCAGACGGGGAACGAATTGTTTACCGCGAAATGATCTATCTGATGCTGCATAAACCTCCCGGCGTGGTGTCTGCGACAGAGGATACCAGGGATCGTACGGTGCTTGACTTGTTGAAAAAAGAGGACCGCAGCTTCAATCCGTTCCCTGTGGGACGGCTGGACAAGGATACCGAAGGTTTGCTCATCCTGACCAATGATGGGCCGCTTGCGCATGACCTTCTATCTCCACGCAAGCACGTGCCGAAAACGTACGAAGCCCGAGTGCTCGGCAACGTGGACGAAGAAGACGTCAAACGTTTCAAACAAGGCGTGCAGCTGGATGACGGATACGACGCGATGCCTGCGGAATTGACCGTACTGAACCATGAGGATACGGAAGAAGGGGTGGTATCCCATATTTCGCTTATTATTCATGAAGGGAAATTTCATCAGGTAAAGCGAATGTTCCAAGCGGTGGGCAAGCGCGTTATTTATTTGAAACGCGTGGCGATGGGCGGCTTGCAGCTGGACCCGGATCTGCCGATCGGGCGATATCGCGAGCTGACCGAGGACGAGTTGAATTTGCTGCGGAAGTAGGCAGAACCAATGTGGAGAAACGAAGCGTTCGCTCAAAAAGCTTTCTGAAAGAAAGCAGCATCGGAAGCAGAGGCACTCGCAGTGGCCTGGTGTGATTCATTAGGCGGTTCACACTAGGAGAACATATTTGAGGATTGGGGATAGAAAGACAAATGACTTATAAATTGATCGCGCTGGACGTAGACGGAACACTTTTGAATGATCATCACGAATTGACCGAGTTCACGCAGGAGACGTTGATTCAGGCTTCGCGTCAGGGCGCAGAAATCGTTCTCTGCTCAGGCAGAGGGCCAGCCAACACGATTCCGTTCATGGAGCGCATGGGTTTGGACGGTTATGTCATTACGCATAACGGTGCAGTGACAGCCGAAGTGCAATCCCGCGAAATCGTGCATCGTTTTGCGTTGGACGGACAAGGTTTGCAGCCCATCATTGACTATTGCCGCAGCAATGCCGTTCATTTTGACATCAACACGGCGTTTGGGCTATATGTAGATCAACCTGAAGGCTTGGCCCTGAACGTGCAGGAGATGTATGCCAATTTCATGATGGAGCCGTTAAAACTGCCGACATGGGCGGATTTGTCGGAGCCATTGGCCAAATTTACCGCATTCGGTCCGCTCGAACAGATGAACGCCGTCCAGCAAGAATGGGAAACCTGGGACCTGCCTTATTACATGACCCGCAGCGGCGACTTTTTCATCGATCTGATGCATCCGGAGGCATCCAAAGGCGCAGCGCTGAAACGTTTGGCCGAAACCAAAGGCATCGCTCCAGAGGAGATCATGGCGATCGGAAACTATTATAATGACATTACGATGCTGACCTTTGCCGGCAAAGGCATTGCGATGGACAACTCGCCGGAGGAAGTCAAGGCGGCTGCCGATGAAGTGACATACTCCAACAACGAGCAAGGCGTGGCGCATGCCATTCGAAAGCACGTGCTGTCCGAAGGTTAAATAGGGAGAGGGAGAGAAGCCATGGAACAACCAACCTATACCATTCAGCAGCATGATCTCGGCGAAGCGTTTTACATCGACCGGGCCCATCCGGACGATACCGATGCCATTATGCGCATGCTGGTTGAAATTGCGGAGTGGTTAAACAGCCAGGGGTCGAGCCAATGGGGCGCGCTTCTTCGGGGAGAAGACTCTCATGATACGGTCGGAGCGATTCGCCGGGGCAACGTATTCGTCGTAAAGCAAGGCGATGAGGTGGCCGGGATGGTGACCTTGTTGCGTAGTCCGAGCGAGTGGGATGAGCGACTGTGGGGAGAACAAGCGGGAACAGAGGATGGAGCGCTATATTTGCACCGGTTGGCCGTAAGCCGCAAATATGCCAGCGTCGGGTTGGGTAAACGCATATTGAAATGGAGCAGTACCGGCATCCGGTTTGAGAACAAGGATCGGGTCCGGTTGGACTGCGTGGCCGGCAATGATACGCTGAACGCGTTCTATGCAAGGAACGGATATACATACCTTGGGGAGAACGACGGGTATAGCATTTATGAGAAACTGCTCGGCGATGAAGCTTGACGAAGATCTGCTGATTTGGGCACCAACCTTTGGAGCATGTTTGGGTAAAACTAAAGACGTGACTGGACGGATTGTTGTGAACGATCTGTCCGGTCACGTCTTTTTGCGCTTGTTTTTTATGCCATCAAATGCATCCCTAACTATTTCATCGGTTAACCCCGGGGTTCAGGGTATCTCCACCATGGTTGGCTCGGGTAATCCGCCGTATATAGCCTGACCTTCTCACCAATTTTGGGTGTGGCGATGTTAACCTTCAAGGCTTGTGCTGCCTTGGTGACCCGTTCAACCGGCTCGTTCCAGGCATGAAAGGCCAGCGTAAATGCGGCCCAATGAATCGGGATGAGCAGTTCGCCACCTACATCCAAATGAGCTTGTACCGTTTCTTCCGGCATCATATGAATGTTGGACCAACGCTCGTCATATTGTCCGCACTCCATCAAGGTCAGGTCAAAAGGCCCGTATTTTATGCCGATTTCCTTGAAATGAGGGCCGTATCCGCTGTCGCCGCTAAAGAAAACCTTCGTTTCCCGTCCAGCAATGACCCATGAGCACCACAAGGTGGAATTGCGATCAAACAAGCCTCGGCCTGAGAAATGACGCGCTGGCGTGCAAGCAACGGTGAATCCCATGAAGGAGAACTCATTCCACCAGTGGTGCTCGGTAATCTGTTCCGCAGGAACACCCATTTGGATCAATCGTCGGCGAACGCCGAGCGGGACGATAAATCGTTCTGTTTTATCCTTTAATCTGCGGATGGAGGAAGAGTCCAGATGGTCATAATGGTCATGCGAAATAATGATTGCATCGATGGCCGGGAAATCCTCCGGCTCGATCGGCAAACGGGTGCTGTACCGTTTCGTACCCGCCCAGGATACAGGGGAAGGGCGTTTACCCAGCATCGGGTCAAAAAGCAGCCTGCGTCCTTCCATTTCAAGCAGGAAAGCCGAATGGCCGAACCATGTGACCTGTGGGTTATCCGATGCGTTCAACGATTCGGCAGGTTCACATTTCACGATCGGCATGTCGGCTGCCGGCCTCCGTTCGGCACTGCCTCGGATCGAGTCTCTTAACATGCTTATTAACGAGTTGAAGCTCATGCCTGCGGACGTCGGAATCTGATTTTCGTATTTTGTCATGATTCAACCCTTCTGTTCTCTATGATCAAAAATTGAATTTTTGAAAAAACAGTGCCGTCTTGCAGACAGGCTGATACCAGCCGAACACGGCTTACTGCATGCGGCGCAAGCCTTTCGGCAGACGGTTCTTCAGCTGTCCGCCACTGGCTTTGCCCCATCCGAGCGGCAGTCCATCCACCGTTACCAGCGTCCAGCCTTTCAACACGGCATCCGCCGGCAGACTCTCGCCACGCAGATAAGCGGCTGTCAGATCGCTGTCCGCCTCCAGGGTCACATGCTGCATTCGGGCTGCCGCATCGGGTGCAATGGACAAGGCCAGAGCATGAGCAGGCTCAAAGCGCCCTTTTTTCCAGTCGCCGACATGCAGCCCGGCCCGCGGAAGCTTCAAGCCGCTCAAACGCTCGTCGCTGAGCAGTGCCGCGCCGCTGTCCGGCAGGGCATACAAGGCTTCGCCGAAAAGGAGCGGGCGACCCGTTCGCACAACGTGATCCGGCATATGCTCGTCGCTCCAGGCGATGAACGCGTCCCATGCGGATTGCGTTTCTTTGCCAGGGTTATTTTGGCGTCCGGCTTTCCCCTTTTTGCCATGACGTTTGGCTGTGGACATGCTTTCTTCCGATTCGCCGATGTTTGCATGTCGGGCTTCCGCTTTGGTCAGGACCGCAACGAAGTGTCCCTCTCCGCGGTTCAAATGAGGCCAAATTCGCTCTGTACGCACAAGAGTCAAGTCCGGATAGGCAGCGACCAATCGCTCCATCATGCCCTCGTTTTCCTCGCGATTAAAAGTACATGTAGAGTAAGCCATCGTTCCGCCGGGTTTCAGCATCGTATATGCATCCTGCAAAATATCCCATTGCCTGTTGACGCACAGCGTGACCAGATCCTCGGTCCAATCCGTCACTGCATCGGCGTCCTTGCGGAACATGCCTTCGCCCGAACATGGGGCATCCAGCATGATGCGATCGAACGTTGCAGGGAAACGAGCTGCCAGCTCGCCGGGCGCAGCGCAGGTGACAACCACGGAGGCCAGTCCCATGCGTTCCACGTTTTCGGCCAGTATTTTGGCCCGGGCCGGATGGATTTCATTGGAGATCAGCAGTCCCCGGTCTTGGATGAGGGAGGCGATATGCGTCGTTTTTCCACCCGGTGCCGCCGCCAGATCAAGGATCGTTTCGCCGGATTGGGGGTTCAGCATTTCTACGGCCGACATCGCTGAAGGCTCCTGAATATAATAAAGGCCTGCTGCATGATATGCATGCTTGCCTGGCCGTTGGTCCTCGTCATAATAATAACCCGATTCGCACCAAGGCACGGGAGTAAGGGAGAACAGCTCCGTTACCTGCTGCAATCGTTCCGGGGTTGCCTTGAGTGAATTGAAGCGCAATCCATGTGTGCGGGGCTGTTGATAGCTGTTGATAAAAGCATCTGCTTCTTTGCCAAGCATTTGCCGCATATATTGTACATACGCATTGGGAAGTTGGGGCTTGCCCATTTCGAAACATTCTCCTTTCATGAAAAACAGGGGATTAGCAAGGTGGAACGTACAAAGGCCGTACTCTCTTTGACTGAAACATACGTTCCAATATATCATGTTTCAAGTTATACTGAAAAGACCGATGCAAGGAAGGGGGAAACTTACGGTGAAATTGCTGCAGGCGCTATTCTTTCCTCCGGAACAGCCCGGAGGTGTATCCTCTATGGTTCCCTATATGCAGGAGAGGTTCACTTCTCCAAGATGGGAGATGGACCTGTTTTCGCTGCCCAAACGGATTCGTAACAAGGGCGTGGAGGAAGTCCGGTTCGAAACGTTCGATTGGACGCAATACGGGGACAGTCCAATCGTGCAAAAATACATGCAAACCTACCGGGACTATCTGTGGTGGACCAAGCTGCGCATCCAGAAGTCCTATGATCTGATTCATGCTCATCACCCGATCGCCGGGCTTGCGATGAAAAAGGTTTTTCCGGAGGTGCCCCTTATTCAAACCATTCACTCCAGTTATGAGCGGGAGCTGATCCTGAACGGGCGCATTGAACCGGATGGACCGGAGCATCGTTTCCTGCTGTCGATCTATGGCGAACTGGAGCATCACGCGGACCGGCTGCTGACGGTATCGAATTCGTTCAGGTCGTATCTGGCACCTCTGCTCCGGAAACCCGAAGCGATCGGAGTGATTCCGAACGGATTTGACGAGAAACGCTTCAAGCCGATACCGCATGATAATGCGATTCCGCAGCTGGTTACGGTTTGCCGGCTCGTTCCGGCGAAGGGGCTGGATATTTTGTTCAAGGCATGTGCCGAGCTGAAGGAGCGCGGCCATGAATATGTTTTACATATTATCGGGGATGGCCCGATCCGGCCCGATCTGGAAGAACTGGCGCAGCGGCTCGGCATTTACAATGAGACCATATTTTACGGGTACACGCTGCATCCGGAGGAATTCATGCCGTTTTTCGATATTTTCGTACTCCCATCGCGTGCAGAGGCGTTCGGATCTGTGTTCGCCGAAGCGGCGCTCAGCTGTCTTGCGCTTGTGGGCACCGACGTGGGCGGGATTCCCGAGCAGATTGAGGATGGGAGCAATGGCCTGCTTGTGCCTGCCGAAGACCCGCTTGCGCTTGCCGAGGCATTGGAGAAAGTCATGCTTGATCCTGCTTATCGGTATGAGCTTGCCCGGTCAGCCTGTGCCAAGGCAAAGGCAGAGTACTCCTTGGGCCAATCCGTCAATAAGCTGAAAAAGCTATATTTGCAATTGGATCGCCGGACTTCCGGCATAGAAGATTGAATCGAAAGCGGGAGGCGATCCGCCGACTGAAAGCCGCCAATGAGCAAAGGAGCGAAATGCCGGGTCTGCTGCCCGTTTATTTCGCTCCTTTGCTTTTATTGATTCTTGCCGGTTTTGCGAAAGCTTCCCCAATGGTTCATGATCAATTTGGTTGCCCAGACCAGGGCGAGGCAGCCGAAGATCGGGTACAGAACGGAAAGCAATGAACTGAACCCCAGTTGGCTGAGCAGGTAACACAGCAACATGATCGTCAGGATAAGCAGTTTGGGCGGAACCTGGACATGCTGTTTAAGCTGGAGCGTCATGCCATAGATATCGGCAACGAACGTGCTGAAGATTTCCATAAAAATCAGAGACACGTAGATGGATTGCACAACCCATCCCAATTGAAAGGCAATGCTGCCCATCGGAATCTCGAATTGAGTAATTCCAGGCATATAGGCCGACATCGCAAAATGTGCTGCCATCAGCATGAAACCGACGCCAACGCCCCCTACAATGCCGCCCCACTTCAGTACGTTACGATCACGGATCTGACTGCCTAACGGCACGAGCACCGCCTGAGCCAGGGCAAGGTTAAATGACGAATACAGCAAGGGGGATAGCCAGACCCTAACCGGATTAGCATCCGTCGTCAGCGTAATGAACCGCGTGGCGGCTGGATGATGAATGGTGCTGACAATCATGAGCAACGACAACAGAAGCATCATGGGCACCACGATGCTGTTCATCTGCAGAATCGCTTGTATGCCTCGTCCAAGCAAAAGGTATGTACCGACCAGCGTAATGAGTAGTCCGGTTTGGTAATGCATCCCCAGATGCTCCACGAATACCGAGCCTGCGCCAGCAAGCATCACGCTGTTGACGCCAATGAGGACCAGGAGGGTAACCCAGGTAATCCATTTGCCTGCCTGCTGCCCGAACAAATGCTTGTTGAGATCCTCATAGGAGCGGGATTCGGTATCGTGGGCAATCAGCATCATTTTGGTGCCCAGCCAGACAAACAGTATGGTGGATAAACCGATGGTGATGGTGGCCCATTTGCCATACTGGGTGAAAAACTGCAATATTTCCTGTCCTGTCGCGAAGCCGGCGCCGACAACCGTTCCGATGTATGTGAATGCGATCTGCAGTACCCGGAAAGCCTGTTTCATGCGTTTCCCCTCTCAGGCACCAAATTAGTTTGGACATGCGGGTGCCATGGTACAAGGTATGCTTGACCCGAAAAAGTCATGACAAGCGCGTAGAGTCGACAACTTTTTCCTTCGTCATGAAGACTGGGGCGATTTCGCTTGAACTATGGGCAGGATGTATGATACTTTTACCTCATAGGATAGGCTGGGAGGTCAAAACATGGAAGTATTGAAACAACGGATTTTGGAAGAAGGCGTGGTTATTTCGGACCAGGTTCTGAAGCTGGACGCCCTGCTCAACCATCAGATCGATACGGAATTGACGATGGAAATGGGACGCGAATTTGCAGCACGTTTCCGCGAAAGCGGGGTAACCCGGATCATTACGGTTGAATCGTCGGGCATTCCGGTCGCTTTTGCCACAGCGCACGAACTTGGCGTGCCGCTCGTATTCGCAAGGCGCAAAAAAACGCTTTTGGCTGACCCAGACGCCTACTGTGAGCGCGTACCTTCCTTTACCAAAGGAATCGTAACCGATATAATGGTATCCCGCGAGTTCATCCGGGAAAATGATCGAATCCTGTTCATTGACGACATCATTGCCAATGGGGATGCCGCGCGCGGCATCATCAAAATTATAGAGCGTTCGGGGGCTGAGCTGGTCGGATTCGGAGTCGTGGTGGAAAAATGCTTTCAGGCCGGCGCACGCACCATTCGCGAGTTGGGCGTTCCGGTGGAAGCGTTGGTTCGGATCCGTTCCCTGGAGAACGGTACCGTGCAGTTTGACGATTCGGAATGTTGACCATTCGAAGGAAAGACTCATTTTTTCTTAACTATACCTTTGCATGACCGTGCATTTGTTTTATAATGGGGTTATGTTAGGGAGAGGAGGCAACACCATGGGAAACCAACCGGCAACAGAACAGTTTTTTATGGATAAGCTGGCTGAATCAAAAGTTCATTTTGAACGTGCCCTGGATTGTAAACATACGGAATTTGATGACCTTTATCCCTATATGATTGAACATCCGCAGTTTTTCTGGTACAAACGCTACGTTGCCTGGTCAGAGCTGCTGACGATCGTGGGCTTGTGCGAAGAGTTGTCCTTCTCTTGGAAAGAACAATTTACGCCGCATCAAGTGGAGTACCTGGAATCACGCGTGATGTCCGCCAAGGTGCTTGATTTCTGGTTTGAGAAGAACGACAGCAAAGAGCACGCTCAGCGATAATTTTCAGTAGGGAACCACTTAGGAATGACACGGCAGCAGTCACGCGAGACCTAAATGAATTTCATTTAGGTCTCTTTTTGTAGCACGTTGCCGTTTAGCACAGATACAGACCATCATTTTATAGAAAGTCGAGGCCATGAATCATGATTAGCGATGAAGAATTGAATGCGCTCCGCTTGTCGGGAGAAAAAGTGAGGGTAGTGCGCGACGAGTTGGAATCCAACGACGTGAAAGGCATTGTCGTTGCGTGGGACGATGAGCAGGTGCTCATTCGCCGTCAAAATCGGCGAGTGGTCAAGCTGGATCGCCGTTACAGCTTCCAACGTTTCAGCGAACCCCGTCGAAGCCAGCTGAAGGAGTAGCGGTCTGCCATCAGGATTATTCCTGAGGTTAACTGGATTTACCATGGACGTTTGGGCATAGTTGTCTGCTCCGGGAGACAGGATAAGGTCGGTGAGTGACTGGAACCTATCTGTGAGGGGATGATTGCAACATGACACTGATGAACGATAAAGTCCATGCGTACAAGGATCAGATTGGCGAATTGGAGAGTTTGCTTCCCGGTGTGGTCAAGTCTTATCACGAATTTACGGGGGAGTGTTTTCAGCCAGGCGCAATCGACGCCAAAACGAAACAATTAATCGCGCTGGGCATTGGATTGTTTGCCAATAATGAAGTGTGCACGCTCTACCACGTGCAGGAGGCCCGTGCCAAGGGAGCATCCGATCAGGAAATCCTAGAGGCCGTTGCCGTCGCCGGAGCCGTTGGAGGCGGACACGCCCTGTCTCAGGGGGCTCTTAGGGTTCAGAAGGCGCTGCATTAATCCGATAAGCCCATATTTGCACCAAAAAAACCAGACAAGGCTCGAGCCCTGTCTGGTTTTTTTGGCATTCTTGGTTAGAGTACAATGTTTCTCAAGTGATCTGGATGAACAAGTGCGGTATCGTTTAAATTTTTCCAAGCATTTTGTTATACATGAATTCGCCGGTTACGCGGCGTGCAGTGACGTAGCGGTCGCTGAAATAAGGATTGGACAATTTGGTGATGCTGACGCCTTTGCTGCTTGAAGCATGAGCGAAATTGCCTCCACCGATATACACGCCTGTATGAGAGATGCCTTTTCCAGTGGTGTTGAAAAATACAAGGTCGCCTGTGCGAAGGTTGGCTTTGGAAACAGCGGTGCCAGCCTTGGCTTGTGCCTGCGAGGTACGCGGCAGTTCGATGCTGTATTTGTTGAACAGGTATCTCATAAATCCGGAACAATCGAAGCCGGCCATTGTTGTGCCGCCCCACTTGTACGGAATGCCAGTCATGCTGTTGACTACGGTATTGATGCTGCTTGCTTCGGTTGCTGTTGCACCGGAAGTAAATAAAACGGCTGCGCCGAATAAGGACAGGATAAGCTTTTTCAAAATGTTATGTTCTCCCTTCGATGCCTACGGAGTTAGCTAAGGGTTCGGTAGAAGGTTCCCTATATTTCCTATGTATCGGAATAATTCACCCGGTATGGTTCCCCCGTTTTCACTAATGAAACTCGGCACATGAATAATGAATATTTTGTAACCATTTGAAATGATATTGCATAAATACGAAATTGTCAAATCGTTCTGAAACGGTTATCTGCACCGCCATGTTAACGGAATTCTCATTTTTTATGCTCAAATTGCGAAAAAGCTGTCGTTTTTCGGTTACAAAAAAGTAACCACCGTTTCAACAGCTAATGGAATGGACAAATAAATAGTTTGTCGCCTGACTACAGCATCCATTTCCTTTTGCGTCATTTTGCTGTTCATCATGGCTGTTAATGTGTTGACAGAGTTTCGGTTTCTATGATATATTCTTCCTTGTCGCCGTGATATTTCCGGAGATATACCACATATGCGGTCGTGGCGGAATTGGCAGACGCGCACGGTTCAGGTCCGTGTGGGCTAACCCCCCGTGGAGGTTCGAGTCCTCTCGACCGCATCAATACAACCATAAGAAAGCTCTTGAATTTCCTTATTTGGAGATTCAGGAGCTTTTTTCATCTTTAGGAACGCCTGTGTAACGCGGTCACGCTGTACCGGGGTGCCATTAGCCATCATTTCGTCCAGTGCGGCGGGAAAGATTTGCCGCGAGACGCTGTATTTGTCCTGAATCCAGCCATACTTTTCACGGAACGGATGTAATTGTCATCTTGATTATGTTCATAATGGAAAAAATAACCTCGGATACCCCCTAGATTTCAAGACACAATGTACATAAAGGGGTGAACCGTTATGAAGAAAAAAGGGATTCGAATGTGGCCTGTGATCCTTATATCGATCATGCTGATCGGATGCCAGAACTCGAAACCCAAAGAACAGGATTTGATGCGAATAAATTCCGCCAGTGGAGAAAATGCGAAGAAAGTCATTTTCCTGATGGTAGACTCTTTGATGGTTCAGGCGATTGACCAAGGAATCGGCAAGCAGGAGCTTCCGACATTAAAATTTCTGATCGAACACGGACAATATTATAAAAACCTGGTCAGTTCCTTTCCCACGATGTCCGTCACGATCGACAGCTCATTGCTTACCGGTGCGTATCCGGACATTCACCGTGTGCCGGGTCTGACGTGGTACTCTGCGGAAACCAAGAGAATGATCAACTATGGAACCGGACCGATGGAAGTGCTCAGGCTCGGAGTGAATCGGGTACTTGCTGATGCGCTGATCCATTTGAACGGGAGTCATTTGAGCAAGAATTTGCCTACGATCTATGAGGACTTAGCCCGGCAAGGGTTTAAGTCTGGTTCGATCAACGGCCTGATTTACAGGGGGGCGTCCGATCATAAGTTGTCGATACCCGATTGGATTCAAGGTCCTGCTTCTTTACCGAAAGAGATTCATGTGAAAGGGCCGGACCTGTTGTCCCTGGGTTCGTTGTCTAATCCGTTTCAGGGGATAAAAAACTTGCCGGACGGTGTAACGAATCGGTTGGGCATCCATAATGACTTCGCTATTGAAGCCGTAAAATATTTGATTCACTCCAATACATTGCCGGATTTTTTGTTTGTTTATTTGCCGGACTTGGACCGGGAGTTACATAAAAAAGGTCCCACTGGACTTCGTGGAGTCAAAAAGTTGGATCAGCAGCTTCAATCTGTATTGGAAACATTCGGTTCTCCGGAGAAAGCCTTGAAAGAGGCCGTTTTTGTCATTGCAGGCGACAGCGGAATGACACAGATTTTGCCTGCCAAGCAAAATCCGGTCATTGATTTGCCTTCTTTGCTCGGAGACGCCACCATTTTGCGTCCGGGTGAAGCCGTATCGGAAGATACGGATATCGTGCTCGCCGTCAATGAAACGATGGCCTATGTATATTCATTGAAAGCGGATCGATCCCTGAGAGACACGGCAAATGTATTGAAGAGCGATCCGCGCATCGATTTCGTTTCCTGGAAAGACCAGGAATGGATATACGCCATTCAGGGGGCAACAGGCAAACAGATCAAATTTAAAGCAGGCGGCAATCTAACTGATCCATACAACCAATCATGGACGGTCGAACAGGATCAAGAGGTGCTGGATTTAAGCATAAACACGGCCACACATTCATTGAATTACGATCAATATCCCGATGTTCTGAAACGTTTGTCAAGCGCGCTCCGTTCACACCAAGGCGAATTTTTGGTTGTCACGGCAAAACCGGGATATGAATTGACAGGAGGCAGTTCACCTGCGCATAAGGGCGGAGGCGGTCATGGTTCCATTCGCAAAATGGAATCGCTTGTTCCCTTGATTATCAGCGGAACAGACCAAAAGCCGGAACACTTGCGAATGGTCGACTTAAAAGCTTATTTGCTTAATCTCGTAACAAAGAATGCCCAGAAAAGCAATAGGTGAAAAGAGAAGGCGTTTCAAATGCCCTCTTTCATTATTGGTGACCGTGTTGATAAACAAACTCTTTGATGAATTCGTTCAAGGTATCCGCAGATTTTGTAGGGATCTTTGCAGATTTCATGCATTGATCATGAGACCACCGGTATATTTTTATACCGGTGGTTGTTTTGTGTTTATTGCTGCTGTACCTAGAACATTTTTCGAACAGGCGACATCATTGGACGCCAGTCAATGCTGTTTTATCTTAGCCGCCGTGTAACCCCATAGGTAGCCAATCCAACTCCTACAGCCAATAACGACATTAGGATTCCCCGATTATTTAGGAGTCGCGTCCATTGCATGCCATTTCACCACCTTTTTGAATGGTTATTCTTATCCGAATAACGGTCTTTATTTTTCGTACAGTCCGATCTCTTCATTCATGGGAATGTAACCTTTGACTTCCTGTAACTTCAATTTGGAGTTTGTTGTTCAATAAAAATAGGTTGACCCCGTAATTAATACACGGTATCTTAGTCTTTGTTGCAGGTTCGAGTCCTCTCGACCGCATCCACAAATCATAAGCAAAACTCCAGAGAAACTCTGGAGTTTTTTCATAATATAAGTAGAGGCGGGGAAGCGCATATGACCAATCATAGAATTGAAGCTTTGAGCCAGGAAACTCTGGGGAGCTTTTTAGCATATTGCAGGAAGCACCGTAATGAAGTGGATGATTCGTTTTTATACGAAGAGGACTTGCGCGACTTTGCCATCCATGAAGACAATCCGACCTATATTGCCCTGGATTCGGCGGAGGAAGTGGTTGGCGCAGTTTCGCTCATTAAAGATGCTTATCACCGCAAAGGGCGGCGTGGGCGGTTCCGCATTTTTCACGCCGAAGTGAGTGATCTCACTCTACACGGCCGATTGTTGAAGTCGATTATACAGCATGGGAAAGGGCTGGATTACCTGTTTGTTTTTGTGCCAACCGTACATCACGAATTTATGGAAACGTTGAAAAAGCTGGATTTCAAGCTGGAGCGATATGCCTTTATTCTGGTACATCATCAGCTCGAAAAGCCGGCTTTCGAGGTACCTGACGGATATCGATTGGAAGCTTTCCGTACGGGATTGGATGAAGAGGCATGGGCAGAGATCCGAAACGCGGGTTTCGCCAAGCTGAAAGGAAATGAAACACCGGTAACACCGGACATGGTAACCAAAATGGTTGCGGAGGAGGATTACCTTGAGGGCGGGATGCTGATGCTGTATCATGGGGACCGGCCTGTTGGAATCGTGCGGGGTTCGGACGATGAATTCCAAGGAGCATCGATCATGAACATCGGGCCGGTTGCGCTTGTTCCTGAATACCAAGGAAAAGGGCTGGGGAGAATTCTCCTTAGAGCGGCAATGGCGTTCGCGGTTGAACAAGGGTACTCTCAAGCGATCCTGTGCGTCAATGCCGAGAATGAACGAGCCAAGAACCTCTACCTTCAGGAAGGCTTTCAGCAAGTGGAAGCTGCCGCCAATTTAAGGTATGATCTCACTAAATGACGGATAAGCTGCGGGATATCCGCTCTTGAATCTTTGTTCATTGCTGGGGCGCTAACATAGTGATTCGTCCTTGTATCAGCATAAATATGACGTGACAGGCTTGCGTTCCAGCGATATTGGCAAGCCTGTTTGACGTGCAATTTTTTACCGGAAAGACTGGGTCAGCAGCGTACATATTCACTCCTCCAATATGAAACAATGAGTACACGGACATAAGGAGGGGGTTATGATGAAAAAGCAAGATGTAGGCCAACAAGCGCGAAAAGGCAAAAACAGGGCCGTAAAAGTGATCATGGCCGGTGCGATGGTGCTAATGCTGCTGCAGGGCTCCGCCGGGGCATTTGGAGCTGCGGCAGGTCGCTCCGACTTGATTGAACATGCCAATGCTGGATGGAACATGCAGAAGCCAGCCGGCAAGGATGGTTCAGGCATTGAATCCTCTGAACCGCATAAGCGGCTTGCCATTATTATCGACGACGCAGGCAACGACATGAAGGGCACGGCGGAAATATTGGCTGTGCCTGCGAAGCTGACGGTGGCGGTCATGCCTTTTTTGCCGACAACGAAAAAGGACGCGGTCGCTGCGCATGAAAAGGGCATGGACGTCATTGTCCATATGCCCATGGAACCGAAAAAGGGAAGACCTGAATGGCTCGGTCCGGGCGCCATCACGTCAGGACTAAGCGATGAGGAGGTCCGGGAGCGGGTAGAAAGAGCAATCGATGACGTTCCTTATGCCATCGGCATGAACAATCATATGGGCTCCAAAATCACTTCAGACAAACGCATTATGTCCGTCGTACTGGATGTGTGCCGGGAGCGAGGGCTGTTTTTTGTGGACAGCCGCACCAATTTCCGCTCGATCGTCGGCGAACTGGCCGTCCAGAAAAACATGCCTCCCATCGGCAATGACATATTTCTGGATGACCGCAATACGCAGCAGCACATCCGTAAACAGATGGACGCTGCCGTGAAACATACGCTCGATAAAACCAATTGCGTGGTGATCGGTCATGTCGGCCATACCGGATTGAACACATCCGCCGTCGTTCATGAGGCGATGATACGCTACAAAGGACAGGTTGAATTCGTCGGTATTGGCGATTTGGCCCGGGAAGTATGGAGTTGGAACGCTTTTCCTACACAGCCGATAGATAAAAAATAATGCCGTCAGCGATAGCCTCTGCGATCCGCTTCTGTCCTTCGGAATCGTTGATCATGGTCAGATCCTTCGCATTGCTCAAAAATCCTGTCTCGACGATAACGGCGGGCTGTTTTACCTGGTTAAGCAAATAAAACGGTTTGCCCCATTCTACGCCATGCCGGGTTCCGTACAAGTCATTGAGGCGGCTTTGAATGGCTTCGGCCAGCAAATAACTGCGGCCTTCCTTTTGGTGCAAGACGACGGGACCGCGGATGGCCGCTTTTTTGCTCCAGTTGGCATGGATGCTGACCACAATGTCGGTACTGACTTCCTCGCTCAAGCTTTTCCGTTGGGCCAGGTCGCGATGGTGCCTGGAACGGCTGTTCAGCCAACGATTATCATCGCTGAGCGCATAATCGCCGAGCCGGTTAATGATTACCGCGTATCCTTTGCTGCGCAGAAGCAGATAAAGTTTCTGGCTGATGGCAAGGTTGATGTCTTTTTCCAAAACGCCTTTCGCACTTGTACCGCCATCAATTCCGCCATGGCCCACATCGAGTAAAATCACCGGTGTGGCAAATGCGTGGTGGGAGGAGCGATAAGCATCCCCGTCCATGAGAGGCAAAAGGGAAGGACTTTCGCTTTGTTTTTCGGTAGATGGTGAAGAAACGGATTCACGCTGGATTCCTGCACTTGCAAAGGCAGTGGAATGGGATAGTGTGGAAAGGCCGATGAGCAGTGCCATCGTCGCGGATAACAGCTTTAACATGTTAACGCACACTCCTTATCTAAATAGGCACCTCACGCATGAACTGGATGCAGTGGAACCCTTTGACATTAGGCTGTGCATTCTGACGCTTTTCATACTTTGCGAGCCGGAAAAATGTTTACCTGCCGGATGTCCTGCGCACACTATAACTAACCGGCGGCGATCCGCCGGTAGAATAGTGAGGAGGCGAAAGAATGGCTAAGAGCGATGAGTTGGTGAAGTACATTACGCAGCGTGTGGTCCATTATATGGAAACCCCGCGGGAGGAACGAAAGGGACAGCGCAAAACGAAGGAACCGTGGGCGGTTAAATGGTTCGGCATGCTTCCCTACGGCCTATCCATGTGGGTCAGAAGAAAGGACCGTAAATAAGTGGTCGGCGGGCAGCTCTGGCTTCACTTAGATCGTACAAAGAAAGACAAAAAGACGCTTTCCTAGAGTGAGTCTGAGGAATGCGTCTTATTTGTTGTGGATGGGTCGGCAATGTTAACGACATTATGCTGCACCTGAATTTGAATGAATTTCCGGTGCATGATGCGGGTTGTGACGACCGCGGTTTGCCGGCCTTTTTTGAAAAAATAACCCGAACCTTCCTGTCCGGTATACGTCCAGCCTTGTTGGCTCATGCGCTCCTGGAACAGTTGAGTGGTACGCTGTAAGTTGTTCCGGGTCAGAAACAGTCCGTGGCCTTGTTCGTTCGTTCCAAGTGCGCCAATGTCCAGGTTGGTTGAATTCAGTGTCTGCATCAACCGGACTTGGGGGACACCTACGTTTTGAATATACGTAACCATCCAAAAAAATCCCGCGGCAAAACATACGATTACGCCAATGCCAACACCGAAGCCCCACCTCTTCATGAATCATGCCCTCCATATCGATAGAAATACTGGATATAATGACCAATTGTATCATTGATGATGCACGGAGGCGAGGGGATCGAACACGTAAAAATGTCCGTCATGGATCAAGGTTTGCAAGGGCACCCTTCGTTGAAGGGTCGAACTGCCGCCTATGGCAGCATACGCAATCTTCATCCCGTCCGACAATGATGTCCAGACTTGAATGCCGCCGACCGGCAGTGGGCCGCCATAATACATGTTGCGTTCGCCAGCCGAGAATACGATGGATTGGCCTTGACCCCATAGTTTGAACAGATCGTCAGTTCCCTTCACAGGAATCGCAGGCGAGGTGATCCATGACAATTGTTCAACCGGATCGTACAAGGGGACAGCATGCAGCTGGTCAACCGTAAACGTTGATGCATCCAGGACGTGGGGGTCAGGTGAAGATACGATCTGCTGCTTTTCCTTAAACGAAAGGCTCCAAAAGGAATGGGGATCGCCGGCGGCGAGCCGTTGTTCCGCGGCCTGCACAACTTCGAACGGAAGCAGATCACCTCCTGCAGCGTCGATATATAAAGAATCTCCGTTTTTTTGCTTCACGGACCAGTAGGCCAGCATAGGCGGCATGTAGCGAAGCTCGATTGACCCGCCGCCTGCCGTGACCACCTGCGGATCGAGCTGTTGCCTCCGCAGAGCCTTTTTCAGCAAAGTGAAACTGTACAGCGGCTCTTTGCCTTCGCCATATTCGCTTAGAACCAGGTCCCCCTGTTCGCTGGCAACGATGATCATATATCCTAGAGCCGCATCGTCCACATAAGCATGAACCAACCAGCCGTGTGTCCCCGGCCCCAGGGGAAAGAAACGCAGCTCTGCACGACCCCATATATGGGATGATTCGGGTGATCCGGCTCCGAGCACCCGTGCCTGATCACGGGCAAACTGCTGCACGGATTCGGGCGCTTGTACAGAAGAAGGGAGCGTAAATTCGGGATTAGCCGCAGAGGCAGCATATGCCGAGGACTCCCGCTGTTGCTGCCGTTCCGCGCCTTCTGCATACATCGGGAGGGATGACACGAACAGACCGGTCAGGCTTATTCCCAATCCGATCAGAAACCCGTGGAGTATGCGCGGCCTGCAGAGAAGCTTGTTCAATGGACTCACACCTTCTTTTTCGGTTCGATTCGATTCCAGTTCCTATTCTAGGGGACAGGCCGTGCAAAGGGTGCTGCAACCTGTCGTCAGGCGGCTCAGGAATAAACACTACTTTTGCCGTCATTTGCTGGAAAAGTAGCATCCACGTCTATCTTAAATGAAACATGCCGCAACTGATTGCCGTAACCTTCACTTTGGGCTCATACTGCCAGATCATTTCGGTTCGACGTGTTTCATACTGCTGTTTCAGGGCTTCGCGCGCCAATGCGGCTTGCTCTACCTTGTCTTCGTCAGGGGAAGCATCCTTCGCTTCGGCACGTTTGGACGTTGTCGTTTCGCCTTCCTCTTCGTTGAAAACAGCTTCGTAATAGGCATCCAGCACGGACAGCTCCAATTCCAGACGCTGCTTCGCTTGTTCGGCCCAGCTGTAATCCAGCAGCATCAGCTGGTTGGTCAGATGGGTTTCCAGCGCGTCTCCGGCGGCGGCCAGCGACATTTTGGCCGTTTGGACGTGCATGTTTTCGGCCAGCCGCGGGCTGAGGACGCGCCGGTTAAGCTTGGAGCCGAATCGTTCGACGATTTCGCCGGACCGTAAGGAAATGCCGAGGAAATGCAGTTCTTCCCGCTTCAGGTCGCAGGCAAATTCCACCTTGAAGCAGACGCCGAGCCAGGGCTCGTACAGGGATGGGGCAGAAGCGTTCAGCTGCCGCTTGGCAGGCTGCTCGAACAAATTGACATAGGAGCCGCCTTCGCGGGCAGCGCCGAAAATCTGCTGCAACCGCCGGCTGCCGTACACGACATCCTCGCGCAGGATGCGCCCTGGTCCGAGCTGCGGAAGGGCAGGAGCAATGCCGAAATACCGGCCCAAAATGCTTTCCTTTGCTTCACCGCCTGCTGCAGGTGAATTGGGCGCCTGCGAGGCGGCGGAAGCCGCTTCTGCTGCTTCAAGGGAGCGTTGATAGGCTTCGGGATCGAAAACGAAGGTGAACGACATCGTTTCGGCCGGAGCGCCGGTGCGTTCCACAAACCCCCAGTAATAAGGGCGATTCGTCAGGGCTTTGTCTGCCTCCGGAGAAAGCTTGACCGTAACATGGGCCGGGGATTTTTCCAAAATGTCGCAATCCGTTGCTTCCAGATAGGTCAGCACGTAAGCCTGCACTTCGTTTGGCGCCATGCTCATCGTGATCTTCCTCCTTCCCGTAATTCCCGCTCGGGCACTTCACTCTGTACTTCGCGCTGAATGGAATGGAGCGATTGGCCGAGGGAATCCATTTTGCGCCGGATATCGTCTTCGTTTTGGGATTCCAGCATGATTTTGTACAGGCTTTTTTCGATGGATTCTTTCTTTTCCAGCCGTTCCAGAATAACGTCCAGGCCGCCAATAACCATTTCGAACATGTTGATTTTTTCATGAAGCAGGTTCAGGATATGCTCCTCAATGGTGCCTGTCGTCGAAAGGTTATAGATATTGACGTCGTTCTGCTGCCCGAGCCGATGTACACGCCCGATTCGCTGCTCGACCCGCATCGGATTCCATGGAAGATCGAAATTGATCATATGGTGGCAGAACTGCAGGTTGATGCCCTCGCCGCCCGCTTCCGTGGCAATCATGGCTTGCACGCGACCGCGGAAGAGGTCCATCATCCAATCTTTTTTGCCCCGGTTCATACCGCCGCGGTAGGGAACTGCCGTCAGCCCGTTATTGCGGAAATAGTTCAGCAGGTATTCCTGCGTGGCCCGGTATTCCGTGAAGATGATCACTTTTTCGTTCATGCCGCGAATGAGTTCCATCGTTTTTTCCGCTTTGGAATTGGCCTTAATGGCTTTGATGTGGGCAACGAGCTCCCAGATCTTGTCCCGCAGCGGAGAATCCAGCGGAAGCTTTTTGGCCAGGTTGACCAGGGTGACAAAGACGGCATCGCGGCTGCTGCATACTTCACGCTGCAGCGTGACCAGTGACAGCATGCTGTTTAAGTTGCCGCCGGCCTCCTGGTATTGATCCTTCACGAAGGCCGTAACCGCATCATAAAGAGCCTGTTCGTCTGGTGACAGCTGCAGGTTCACGTTGGATACATTGCGTTTCGTGAACTGAACGGGGCCTTCACCGCGCCGATTGCGGATCATGACCTTGGACAGCTCGTCCTTGAGCTGCTCCTGATTTTTCGGTATACGTTTGTCGACGACGAAGTTGGCGGCAAAATCGCCTTGCTTGCCGAGCTGCCCGGGCTTCAGCAGGTTGATGAGGTTAAACAACTCGCCCATGTCGTTTTGCACCGGGGTAGCGGTAAGCAGCAGGCAGTACTTTTTTCGCATTTTGAGCATGAATTGATAGTTCGTCGTTTTTTTGTTTTTGAGCTTGTGGGCCTCGTCGACAATGATCATGTCGTAGTCCGTGCCCAGCAAAATATCCTTATGCGGATCGCGTTTGGCCGTATCCATGGAGGCAACGACGACTTCGGATTGCCAGGAGTAGGCTTTTTTCTGCGCGACTGCGGGAATGCCGAACTTGGAATTCAGCTCTCGCACCCACTGCAGGACAAGGGATGCGGGCACGAGAATAAGCACTTTGGAGACGAGTCCACGGATCATGTATTCTTTGAGGATCAGCCCGGCCTCGATCGTTTTGCCCAGACCTACCTCGTCGGCAAGAATGGCACGGCCCGACATTTCAAAGAGTACCTTGCGGGCAGTATCCAGTTGATGGGGGAGCGGAGTAAGCCCTTGCAGATGTTTCAGGCACTGGATTTCGTCAAAATTGGGAATGAGATTCGTTTCTTCGGCTTGATTGGCCAGTTGAAAGAGCCGGTAATCGCCCCAGGGACCGCCTTTGTCAAGCCGGGATTCGAGCTGGTTCAACCAGGTGCGGTCCAATTCCAGCGGAACGGGCAATTTCGGTGGTGCAGGTTGATTGTTCTGCGGTTGTTTCCGGTTCATGTTGCATCCTCCCTGCCATGGTTCATGACGTAGTATTCGTAGGTTATAGTATGGACGAACGGGAAGCAGTTCATAACCATATGCGTAATGTACGCGTTTGGTCCGGGCATGAGATTTCATAGAATTGCAGAACTTTCATCAATATGCACCTTCTTGGCGATTCCGTACGCTAATGCGTACTCTCTCCCTGGTCCTAGGTATCTGGACGCAATTCGGGGCAAAACTTTCAATCTGGCAATAATTCGGTTTATAATGGGTAATGGCTGTTAGACATGGTTTGCAGCCTTTTTTTGTCGGACGAAGTCGGGTTTTCACGACATCTGTGGAAGTGCTTCTGCATTGCGGATGAAAACGCGGCCATGAAATGACAGGTAATATTGTCCAGTACGAGAAAAACATTGTATTAAACGGCGGTTTTGCAGTATGATTTTACAGCTAGTTGAATCTGGCAGAAAAGGTTACATCGTTTCATTGATTTGTAATGGTTGCTGTCATTTCTTCCCGGAAGCATCGGCGTATAATGCTAAACGGGAAGCGATGCGGATTCAATAAATATAGATGCAACGCGAACAGAATATGACGCGTCTTTGTTGTGTGGAAATGAAGGATGGAAGGTGCAGTACGAATGTTAATGATGTGGATGACAACCAGAAATGCAACAAGCACGGCAACGCTACAGACGCTTTCGGCGTCGGCTCCTGCTGACAAGGAGGGGCTTGCATGTCACAAGTAATGAATGGCAGACGCCACATGAACGGGCTGGATGGCATGAGGGCCATCGCGGTGATGGCGGTCATCGCCTATCACCTGAATTTAGGATTTATTCCCGGCGGTTTGCTCGGAGTAGGCATGTTTTTTGTTTTATCGGGCTATCTCATAACGGATATTCTACTGTCTCAATGGAAGGCGCACGGGCGGATCGCCCTTGGCGACTTCTGGCTGCGCAGGGCAAGGCGGCTGCTCCCGGGCATGCTCACGATGACGGCGGTTGTAATGATCTGGTTGTTGTTTACTGATCCTTCCCGGCTTGCGGCGCTTCGCGGAGACATCATTTCGGGCATTTTATACATAAGCAATTGGTGGTACATTTTTCATCACGTTTCTTACTTTGAGAGTTTTGGGCCGCCATCGCCGTTCGGCCACTTCTGGTCACTGGCCGTGGAGGAACAGTTCTATATCGTTTGGCCTTTGATTCTCATTGCGTCGATCGCATTGTTTAAACGGAAAGGATGGCTGGTCGTATTCATCGTGGTGGTTGCGGAATTGTCCGCCGGCATGATGGCGATCCTGTACGATCCGGATCTCGATCCAAGCCGCGTCTATTATGGAACGGACACGAGGGCATTTGCCCTTCTCGCAGGCGCAGCTTTGGCTGTCGTATGGCCGAGCCGCAAACTGTCCGCATCGATTGCCGCCAGGGGCAGAATGATGATGGATGCGGTGGGACTGACCGCCTTAGGCGTGCTTGTGGTTATGCTGTTGACCAGCAGCGAGTACGATCCTTCGTTATATATGGGCGGCATGGCATTGCAGGCTCTTGCTACCACGGTGCTTGTGGCAGTGCTGGCCCACCCCGCGTCGTTGCTGGCACGCGTCATCGGCGCAAAGCCGCTGCGCTGGATTGGTGAACGTTCATACGGGCTATACCTGTGGCATTATCCAGTCATTGTGCTCACCAGCCCTGCCGTGGACACGGATGGAGCAGACCCTGTACGCATGCTGCTGCAAGTGCTGGCGACGTTTGTGCTGGCATCGTTATCTTTGAAGTATATCGAAAACCCGATTCGGCATAACGGGTTTCGCCATGCGTTTTCCGGATGGTGGGGTAAGGGGCGGCAGAATGTTCCGCAGCACCAATTGTGGGGAAAACGTGCTGCTCTTATGATGGGCTTGCTGTTGTTTTGCTTCACCATTTCGCAGATGATGGTTACATCGGCCGCCAACGTGGATTCCCATTCGGAATCGGTCTCGGCCACATTCAACGGAGATCGTGAATCGAATGAAGAAGAAGGCCATACGCTGCTCCCCAACGATGCGGGCTCTACCCCTGCTGAAGAACAGCATGTAACTGCAAGCGAGAAGCCTTCATCCGGTTCAGACCAATCGGCGAATGGAAGCAACGATCAGGGAGAGCCGCAGTCAAGCAATGATAAGCCGGCCGCTGGAGCGGGTTCCGGCGAAGGAAAACAACCGGTGCAGGAAGATGCGCCGGTCGTTTCGGGGAATGAACCGAAGGGAAACGTCCCCGACTCCAAAGGCAGCAGAGGGGGGAAAGCGCCGGAAGCTCCGTCCAATGAAGCGGGCAAGGAAGATGTCGTTCCACTGTCGGCCAAGGACGGAAAAATTGCATATACCGTGATCGGAGATTCGGTTATTCTGGATGCCAAACCTTATCTTGAAAAAGGCATAGCCGGCGTATACGTGGACGGGCATGTCGGCCGCCAGATGTGGGAGGCTGCCGACGTTCTGGCGGAACTGGCACAGAATCGGAAATTGGGCAGCCGGGTCGTGCTTGAGCTCGGAACGAACGGTTCCTTTAACTCGAAGAGTCTGAATGCCGTACTTGACTCCCTCAAGGATAAAGAGCGGGTATATCTCGTGACGGTAAGGGTGCCACGTCCTTGGGAGCGTACGGTCAATAAAGCATTGAACGATGCGGAAAGCAGCTACGACAATGTATCGCTGATCGATTGGTATAGTGCAAGCGAAGGGCACGACGAATATTTTGAGCACGATGGCGTGCATTTGACGGTGGAAGGGTCGGAGGCTTTTGCCGATCTCGTGAAAAGCAGCATCGAATAAACCGGAATCATATCATCCTAATTTTACGATTCAAAACGAAAGGCGTCTTTGCAGGAGCTCTCGAAGGAGGGCTCCTTTTTTGTGAACGAAATTTTTTGGACGCAGGGCAATGGTCTGTGTTAAGTTAGCTATGTATGCGTTATCTTTGAGTGTTGGGTGAAATCAGAGGCAATATATTTGTATATTTTTCGTTTCATTTTCTGAAAACGGTTTCTGCACGACTATGTTTAATGCTGGGAGAGAGGCACATGATGACGTTGAAGAATTCAGATCTGGATTTGTCGGGAGAATGGAAAATACAGCATTTCGAGGTGGGCGAAAAACGGGCCATGGAATTGGCGGCGGCCGGATTGGACGACCGTTTTTGGATCGGAGCGGACGTGCCGGGGGATGTGCACACAGCCCTGATTCAACGCGGTATTATTGATCCGCCGTATTATGGGCATAACGATGCCAAAAGCCGTTGGATCGAACATAAGGAATGGTGGTACAGAACCAACTTCAACTGCGTGAAGGAGATGAACGCGGAAGATCGCTTTGAACTGGTTTTCGAGGGGCTTGATACCTTTGCAACGGTATACGTCAACGGGCATGAAATCGGCAAAACAGCCAACATGCTGATGTCCCATACGTTCGACGTCACAACGATCATCCGCAATGGATGGAATGCTGTCGCCGTAAAATTCGATCCGCTATCCATCCATCATCGGGATAAGGAGCAGTTTGACTGGTCCTCCTATACGAAGGAACGACCCTGGTTACGCAAGGCGGCCATGAACTTCGGATGGGACTGGGGCCCGCGCATGGTCACTGTGGGGATCTGGGGAAAAGTATGGCTGAAGCGCAGCACCCGTGCCCAGCTAAAGAGCGTGTATGCGCAGACCCGTGCTGCGAGCAAGCAGCAGGCCCTTGTCGACGTTACGGCAGAAGCCGCCTCCGTTGAGTCTTTTCGCAGCAAGAAACGAAGGGAGCATCCGATCTCCCTTACTTGCGATGTACGACTGCTTGATGCACAAGGAAACGAAGTCGCATCGGCTCACGGCCTGGACGTGCTGGCAGGACAAGCGAAGGCTACTTTGTCAGTGTCATCACCGCGTTTATGGTGGACGCATGATCTTGGCGAGCCGTATTTGCATACGCTTGAAGTTGTTCTTTATGCAGATGGCCGGGAAGCGGATCGGTACAGCGAACCGTATGGCATTCGCACGATAGAGCTTGCCCTGCACAATGAGCAAGGAGAATCTTCGTTTGCGTTTGTGCTGAACGGAGTGAAGATATATGCCAAGGGCGCCAACTGGATTCCCGCAGATCATCTGATCGGTTCGATTCCGGAGCACCGTTATCGCGAATTGATCGAGCTGAGCGTGGAAGCCCATATGAACATGCTCCGGGTATGGGCGGGCGGAATCTACGAGAAAGACGTGTTCTATGACGAATGTGACCGTCAAGGCGTGCTGGTATGGCAGGATTTTGCGTTTGCCAACGCATTGTTCCCGGATTTCAATCAGGATTTCATGGAGAACGTGCGCAGGGAAGTGGAAAACAATGTAGTGCGTTTGCGCAATCGGGCCTCGCTTGCCCTGTGGTGCGGCAATAACGAAATCGATTGGCTGTATGATATGAAATCGGCTAGCGGAGATATAACAAGCCCGTTCTATGGCGAATTGATCTATCACGAGCTGATTCCGGAAGCGTTGGAACGGCTTGACCCGTCCAGGCCATATTGGCCATCCTCGCCTTTTGGCGATAGCCACGGCATGGATGCCAACGATCCCGGCGTCGGTGATCGGCACAACTGGCAGGTGTGGCATGGATCGGTGTATCCGCGAAAACAAGGCGAACCCCCGTTGTTGGACTACAGCGTCGAAGGCGTAACGTTCAAAAACTATAAAAAGGATATGGCGCTGTTTAGCAGCGAATTCGGCATGCATGCCTCGGCGAACAGGTATACGCTTGAAAAAAACATGCCTCCTGGCCAGTTCTATTGGGGGAGCCCTGAGATGGCTTACCGAAATAAAGACACGAACCACCAGAAAGGCATTTTGCTGATGGAAGGCTACACAGGCATTCCGCAAAACATCGATGAATACATGAACTTTTCGATGTTGACACAGGCCGAAGGCTTGCGTTACGGCATTGAACATTTCCGGCGGATCAAACACCGCAACAGCGGTGCGCTGGTATGGCAGCTGAATGACAGTTGGCCGGGCACGAGCTGGTCGATGATTGATTATGAGCTGCTGCCTAAGGCTTCTTTTTATTATGGGAAAGTGTTCTTTCACCCTGTTTTATTGTCCTTGGAGCATGAACCGGGCGAACCGCTTGCCCTCTGGGTGGTGAATGATACGCTGGAACCGGTGCGTGGGCAGCTTCAGCTTCGGGTGTATGATTTTGAAGGCGGAAACGTATACTCCAGCAGCTATGCCGCTGAGGTGGGCCCGCAATCGGCGGTCTGCGTGGCGAAGTTGAATGAAGCGGAGGCGCTTATGGGCCGGCGTGCCCAAGACGTTATTGTCGAACTGAGCGCGGAAGGGTTCGCGGCACCTTCCAATCGATATTTCTTGCGCGATCCGAAGGAGGTGGCATTGCCGGAATCCCGGCTGAGCGTGCACGTCAACGAAGAGGAGCTATCTGTCACGGTGACGGCGCATCATGCGATTGCCCGTATGGTCAAGCTGGAACTTCCCTTGGGCCGCGTCCGGTTCAGCGACAATTATTTTGACCTGCTGCCGGGGGAGAGCCGGACTGTGCGCTTGCGCCATCCGGAACGGGGCAGCTTGCCTTTAAGCGAGCTCAAGGTGAGCGCCATGAACGGGCGAGAAGGCTAATTGCGTTTGCCCCAAAAAAACAGCCGGTTGCCCTCACAGGCATTCCGGCTGTTTTTTTTATTCTTGTTGATGCAGTCAGGCATTTTTGCAAACACTAAACCATAAAGGAGGCATAACGCTCCTGGAAGGAATTCTCCATGTCGACCTGTTTGGCCAGCTGTTGTTTCACTTTCTCCCCACGAGCGAGCTGCAGCTGCTGTAATGGAGCCATATTGGTAAAGTGGTCATCAGCCATTCCGATCAGCAATTCAGCTAACACGTCGGCATCCTCGATGGCGGCGTTCAGGCCAAAAGCACCCGTAGGCGTCATGGTGTGTGCCGCATCGCCGAGCAGCACAATATTGCCATGCGTCCACGACTCGCAGTAACTGCTTTCCACGGATAATAATACAAAATCGCTCCATGACCGGATATGGGCGGCCACGGAATCCGAAAGGCACGGAAACGCGGCAACCAGTTGCCGGATGAACGGCTCAAAATGCTGCTGCCGCAGTTTCGGATAGGAGCCTTGCGGAATATTCCAGCCAATCTGCACGTAACCGCCGAACTGGGAGAAAAGCGCGAGCTGCTCGCCGTCCATGCTGGCCAGGCGCACGGCTGGTTCCCATGCCGCCGGAGCAGGGATTCGCGCCCATAACAGATCATACCCGTGCTTGCGGACGTCCGGAACCAAACCCGCATGCCTGCGGACGGCCGAATAACGCCCGTCTGCGCCCACGATGACCGAAGCCTGAATGGAGGCGGGCGATCCGTCTTGCCGTACGTGAATCCCGATCACGTTATCCTGCTCGTCTTTCAGCAGACCGGTCATGATCGTATTGAACAATACATGTTCCCGGTTGCCTGGAAGCCGGCCGGACTCGGCAACGATGACGTCGAGCAGATGATGCTGAGGCACATGAATGCCTACATGGGACTCGTGTTCACCTGGATAGACGGTGTGCAGAATGCTCCCGTTTTCCCAGTATTCTATTTTTGCGAGCGGAAGCGTGCCGCTCTGGGCAACGAGAGAATATAGCCCGTATTTGTTCAGGACAGCCTCGCCGTCCTGGTTAAGCACTTCGCCGCGAAATGACTTATGCAGGTTCGCCTGCCGTTCGACCAATGCCGTGGATATTCCTTTTCGGTTCAAAAGATGAGAGAGCAGCGTTCCGGCAGGACCGGCTCCCACGATGCACACATCAACGTGTAACGGAGTATTATTGTTCATGTCTGTAAGTTCCCTTGCATTAAAGTAGCTTGCCATCAGTATATATAATTACTTAATGATAACAAATTTACAAAAATCATTAAGTAACTAAAAGTAACTTAAACGTATATGTTATTATAAACAAATCTTTTGAACGATTGCAACTGCCATTTCATTTTTTTGGCGAAGCCGTAAGGGTAAATTGCTCAAACCGTTTTCGTTAAATATGTTACAATAAAAGACAGGTTATGATTTTAGTCGGGAGGAAAAGGTATGCGCCCAGAACCGGAGCAAAGCTCGCAATTGGCAAATGTGGATCAATTGATTGAAGCTTTTTTCAGATATAAAAACAAAGTGTTGGAGCAAAAACAGAAAACGGACACGAATTGCAAACTGAACCCAACCAAGAGTCACATTCTTGGCATGATTTTGCGCGAAGGCCGCTGCATGGCTGTCGACGTGGCCAGGCAGCTCAGCCTCTCTTCAGGGGCAACGACGATTGTGCTGAACCAGTTGGAGAGCGAAGGCATGATTCGGCGCGTACGCAGCGAGGAAGACCGCAGAATCGTCTGGCTTTCCCTTACGGAAGAAGGAGAACAGCTTGCGCAGGCATTAAATGCAAATCGCGGACGCATGACGTGGGAGCTTTTGCAGGCGCTTACGGAAGAGGAGCAGCAGCAAATGCTGGGTATGCTGAAGAAGATTGAACTGAAGCTGTTGGAGAAAATGAAGCAATTGGAGCACGCGAACCGTTGAACGGGCATGTGCAGGAAGACGTCAGTATTCAGGGATGCCCCGTGCAACGGGGGCCATCCCGAAAACTGGCGTTTTTTCTTGTTCCCGCACAAGAAGCAGGGGCCGGGTGGAATGGATGAGCGACCGACAGCATTAAAGACGGAAACGTTCAATGTGCTCGGTTAACCCCTCTTCGAGCAGGATTTCCTTTTGCCGCCTGCCGAGCAGGTCAAAGTGTGGGTAGGGCTGTCGCCGGTGGATGTACTGCGGGTCCAATCCGTGATCCCTGCACCACTTCTCCAACCGATCCAGGTCGGCGCATCCCACCTTGGTCACGGTTGTGACGCCGGGGAAACGGGAATCGATCCAATAATGAGTCAGATAAGCCAGCTCGCCTTGAGCGACGCGTTTTTTCCATTCGGCCAGTTCCTGCCGTTTGATTCCGAAGGCCATAACATCAAGATCCTTTCCAATGCAGGTATTGTCCGGTTCTTATTGTAACATCTTATAGTCAGAATCGGTCTTTTGGGTTTGAGGTAAGCGTCAAACGATATAACATGCGAAACGTCAAACTTTTGCCTGCGGAAAGGAAGGTCATCATGGAACTGTTTATCCCTGTGCTCGTGCTTCTTGTGCTGATCGGCTTATCGAATATTTTAAACCGGTTCGTACCGTTTATCCCCGTTCCGCTGATCCAGATCGCGCTGGGCGTTGTCGTTGCTTTGCTACCCCAAGGCGTGAAGCTTCCGCTTAGCCCGGAATTGTTTTTTGTGCTGTTCATAGCACCGCTGCTATATAACGATGGCAAACGCACGCCCAGGCACGAGTTGTGGAACCTGAGGGCTCCCATTCTGCTGCTGGCGTTAGGCCTGGTTTTTGTTACCGTTCTGGTTGCCGGATATGCGATTCATTGGTGGATTCCCAGCATTCCGTTACCGGCTGCTTTCGCGCTCGCCGCGATTCTGTCGCCCACGGACGCGGTTGCCGTCGGAGCGATGGCAGGCAGGGTTCATTTGCCGAAAAGCATACATAGGCTGCTGGAAGGCGAAGCCTTGATGAATGATGCTTCCGGTCTGGTCGCGTTCAAATTCGCCATCGCGGCCACGGTTACAGGCGTCTTTTCCCTGGCGGAAGCATCGGTCAGCTTTCTGATTATCTCGATTGGCGGACTGCTGCTCGGGGCGATTTTGTCGTTTTTGCTCATTCGCCTTGGCGTCTGGGTCCGCAGGCTTGGCATGGAGGACGTCACCGTCCATATGCTCCTGCAGATTCTAACGCCGTTCATCATTTATATGGTCACCGAGGAGCTGGGCGTTTCCGGTATTTTGGCTGTGGTGGCGGGAGGTATTATCCATGCGATTGAGCGGGACCGTACCGAATCCGTGCAGATCAAGATGCAGGTGGTATCGGCCAGTACGTGGTCGGTCATTCTGTACATTCTGAATGGTCTCGTCTTTGTTATTTTAGGGGTGCAGATGCCTGACGTATTGGGCAAAATTTTCTCGAGTGCCTCGTTCGACAACCTGCAGGTGCTCGGATACGTCGTTCTGATCTCGGTTCTGCTGCTGCTGCTGCGGTTCGCCTGGATTTATTTGTTCTGGCAAGGCAGCGACGCGCTGCTAGGCAAATCGTTTATTGGCAAACCAAAGGTGAAAGAGACAAGCATCATCACATTGTCCGGGGTGCGCGGGGCCGTTACGCTGGCAGGGGCGTTCTCCATTCCGTATGTTCTTCAGGACGGTTCTCCTTTTCCGGAAAGGGATCTGATCATCTTTTTGGCGGCGGGTGTTATTTTGTTCACGTTGATTGCCGGCAGTGCTTTGCTTCCTGTATTAGCCAAAAAGGATGAATCCGTCGGCGAGGAAACTCCTCAGAAGACGGAGCGCAAAGCGCGGAACATGATGCTCAAGGCCGCCATACGCGCCGTCAAGTCGGAGATGACCGACGACAACAAGGCTGCTGCCCTTGCTGTGGTCTCTGACCTTTCCAAAACCATTCGCCAAGCTTCCGGCTTGGATGCACGGAAACAGAAGGAATTTTTGAAACAAGAGGCGGATATCAGCCTGATCGGCACCCGGGCAGAGCGCAAAGAAATCGAAAGCATGATGGATGAACAAGTCATCTCATCCGATGCGGCGTTCAAATGCAATAGTTGGCTGGACAAAAAGGAAATGATGCTCTCCAGCCGCACGAATGCACAGATGATGTATTCGCTCGGCGAGATCGGGCGCATGTTCGGCCATCTGTTTGCCAACCGGGCGGGCAAACCGGACAAACCGTTTGCCATCGAAAATGCGGACCTGTATCGCCAGGTCAAATTGCGGAGCTCCGAAGCGGCGATCAAGGCTATCCGTGCACAGATGAACGACAGCAATCGCTCTGCGGCGTTATCCGTCATCGCTAAATACGAACGCCTCGTTGCGAAGCTAAGGTCATGGAATGAGGATGAGACGGAAGATCCGTTCGATCAGGAAAAGCTGCAGCTGCAAATGGTAGCCGTTCAGGAACAGCGCAATACCGTGCAGCAGCTGTACGAAAACGGCGAAATCAACCGGGACGTTGCGGCGAAGCTGCGCCGCTTCATCAACGATGTGGAGGCAACCGTTTTGAAGAATAGCTGAAACCGATAAATCCGATATTTTAAATCCGATTATGCTTCTGGTATAATCTCATCACAGCCGATCCTCGTCCAGGGATGCTGCGGGTGCCTGATTCATCCGGTTTGATAGATGGGTACCTACATATCAATTTCAATAAAGGAGATGCGTGAGACATGACAGAACAACAGACACGTCTGGGTAAGAGCGAGCTGGTGGTTAATCCCATCGGGCTGGGGGCAAATGCGGTCGGAGGCCACAATATTTATCCGAATTTGCTCAATGACGAAACGGGCAAGGATGTCGTTCGCACGGCACTGGAACAAGGCATTAACTTTATTGATACGGCCTTTATTTATGGACCTGAACATTCGGAGCGCTTGATCGGCGAAGTGTTGAAGGAAACCGGAAAGCGCCAGCAGGCGGTCATCGCCACCAAAGCTGCGCATAAATTCGTGGACGGCAGCATCGTTCTCGACAATTCCCCCGCCTTTTTGAAAGCTTCAGTGGATGAAGCGCTGAAACGGCTGCAAACGGATTACATCGATCTGTTTTACATCCATTTTCCGGATGAACACACACCTAAAGATGAAGCAGTCGGAGCATTGGCCCGATTGAAAGAAGAAGGAAAAATCCGGGCGATCGGTGTTTCGAACTTCTCGATCGACCAGCTGCGCGAAGCGAACCGTGACGGTTACGTCGACGTGCTGCAATCGGAGTATAACCTGTTCAAGCGGGAGGTGGAGAAGGAGATTCTCCCGTATACGACGGAGCAGCATATTTCATTCGTTCCGTATTTCCCGCTGGCTGCCGGGCTTCTTGGCGGCAAATACACCAAAGATACGACATTCAAGGACGGCCGGGCCAAAAATCCGCTGTTTACCGGGGAAGCTTATATTCGAAATCTGGACAAGGTGGACCAGCTTCGGAGCATCGCCCAGTCCAAAAACGTGGAGGTCGCGCATCTGGTGCTTGCCTGGTACCTTACCCAACCATCCATTGATGCATTGATTCCGGGCGCCAAAAAGCCGGAACAAGTCGTATCCAATCTGAAAACCTTGGAAGTTCGGTTGTCCGCCGAGGAAATTGCGGTGATTGATCAGATTTTCCGTTAATTTAGAAGCTGCAAGGAGACTGCAGGCACTTGTTTCGTCCTGGTCTCATAGTTCCGCGAATTCGGGAAATGCTAACAGGGAGTTTACGTTTGAACATAAAGTGAGGACAACGACATGAACCTGAAGGCAGCCCGAATGATCGGACTTGTCATGATTTTGCTGTTAAGCAGCAGTACAGCGCAGGCTTCGCCGGTAAAGAAAAACCGCGATTACTACGAGCAGCGCGGCGAGATCGTGTGGGAAGTGCCGACTCAGGGCAAATTGATTGCGCTGACGTTCGACGATGGTCCGGACCCGGTCCAGACTCCGCAGATTTTGGCTTTGCTGAAACGGTATGATGCCAAGGCGACGTTTTTTGTGCTCGGAAAATGGGCGGAAAAGTATCCTGAGCTGATCGTCCAGGAGCAGCGTGAGGGCCATGAGGTGGCCAATCACACATTTAACCACATGTATTCCAACAGATCGACCGGTGCAAGCAAGGTGCTGCGCGAGATGGATGAGGCGGAGAAATCCATTATCGAGGCCGGAGCCGAGCGTCCCGTCTTGTTTAGGCCCCCCGGCGGATTTTACAATGATACGCTGGTGCAAATGGCGAAACAGAAAGGGTACACCATTGTGCTCTGGTCCTGGCATCAGGATACGCGGGACTGGGCCTCTCCAGGGGTGGGGCGTATTACCAAAAAGGTGCTGACCAATGCCCGTAACGGGGATATCGTTCTTTTTCACGATAAGGTTGAAGGCAAGTCCCACACGATCGCTGCCCTGGAGCAAATTTTACCTGTCTTGCAAAAGCGGGGATACCGGTTCGTCACGGTCTCCGAGCTGCTCGCCCTGAAAGCAAGGGAAGCTGCGAACGATGACGTTTCGGCGAAGCATCACCGTCCATAAGCATGACAAAGCCGCGGACTCCCGAAAGGGTGCAGTCTGCGGTTTTGTGTTTTTCACAGCAAGCATTCTCCCTTGGCAAAGGCGGGCTGGAAGCTCTACAATAAATGCAGCGCGACGAATGATGTTCTTCATGCATGAACAAATAACGGAAGGAGAGAACGGCATATGAATGGACAACAACGGGCAAACATCAGACCAGGACTTGAGGTGGATATCGTCCTGAAAGAGGATCAGCGGTCCGGCAAATTGACGAGGGGCCTCGTCAAGGACTTGTTGACCAACTCCCCCACACACCCTCACGGCATCAAGGTACGCTTGACGGACGGGCAAGTGGGAAGAGTGAAACAAATCATCACGGGTTCACCCGAATGAGCAATGGCGAGATGCGACCGGACTTGACGAGTGCGGCAGGCGTCATGACCCATCTTGCATCAGGCAACGAAAGACAGCGATCCGCTTATCGGGCACTGAAGCAGAGCGGGTTGATGGAGCTGTTGGCGGCGTACCATCCATATCCCGCGGGAACCGTGCCCATCGATATCGATGTGCCGGGCAGCGATATCGATCTCTTGTGCGAAGCCGAGGATCTGGAGCGGTTCAGAGCTGTGGTGCATCAAGCGTTGGGAGAGATGGAAGGCTTCCAATGTACCCTAGTAACCCGAGAAACGGGAGTGTCGCCTTACGTCGTCTGCAGCGTGTCTACAGGAGGCTGGCCTGTGGAAATATTCGCCCAATCCATGCCGGTCCGGCAGCAAAATGCCTACAGGCACATGCTGGTCGAATGGGCGTTGCTGACGCATTGGGGACGTGAAGGGCATAAGGAGATACGCAGACTGAAAAATAAAGGAATGAAGACGGAACTGGCATTTGCATATGCGTTGGGATTGAATGGGGATCCCTATGCTGAATTGCTGAATCTGGCGGACAAGAGTGATGAAGAACTGGCTGATCTTGTTCGTTTACGACCAGTTACATCAGAAAAATCGCAACCACCGTTGTGACGATCAATCCCAGCAGCACCGGCTTCAGATTGCGTCTGGCCAGCTCGAACGGGCTAACCCCGCAGATCGCCGCGGCCGGAATTAACGCCCACGGAATCAGCGTACCGCCACCGACCCAGATGGCGGCAATCTGGCCGAGCGCAGTCAGGGTTGGGGCTGCATCCGCCGTTCCGGCAAACATCAATGCCACGGAACCAACCAGCGATATGCCCGAAAACCCCGATCCATCCATGCCGGTGATCGCCCCGGTCAACGTTAGCGTCACTGCGCCCACCGTATGGTTTAATGGCACAAGGCCCGCAAGGGCTACCCCCAAATCGTTTACGATGCCGTGCGATCCGTCCGGAAGCGGACTGCTGAACAATTCGTTGATGGCGGCATCTCCGAGGTAGAAAAAAGCCGCTATGGGAATGACCGGCCCGAACACCTTGAACCCGAATTGAAACCCCTCGATCAAATACTCCGTGGTCTGCTCGGGTCCTTCGTGACGATGCGCCGCGAGGGTTACCGCGATCAAAATGAGGATCGCCGTGCCGCCGATCAGCGCCGTGGCATCTCCCCCTTGCAGCTTCAGCACAAACATGAGCACAACATCGACCGCAAACAACAAAGGAATGCTAATGGCAAATACGTGCCGAAGCCGCGAAGGTAAAGGGCGGACGCCGGCATTCGCTTCGTTCGTTGGAGCTTCCTGCGTCGGCGTGTCCGTTACGGCTTCCGGCGAAGAGGACGGGAGAAGGTTGCCCGTTCCTTGGTTTGAACGCATCTCCCGCTGAAGCATCCAGAACGCAGTGAGCGTGGAGACGGTGCCCATAACGATGACCAGGGGCAGGCTCGCAGACATGACGGAAGTTACGGATAATCCGGCTGCATCTGCGGTCAGCTTGGGCGCGCCTTGAATGATGAAATCTCCCGACAAAGCGATGCCGTGCCCGAACAGATTCATGGCGACGGCCGCGCCGATGGGCGGCAGGCCGACCCGGACCGCGACAGGAAGCAACACGGCTCCCACCAGCGCCACTGCCGGAGACGGCCAGAAGAACAGGGATACCGTCATCATGATGAGCCCGATGCCCCAATACGCAACCTGAGGCGATCGGATAAACCGGGTGAGCGGCGCAACCATCGTCTCGTTGATGCCTGTTCGGATCAGTACCCGGCTCATGGCCACGATGATCGAGATGATGAATATGGTGCTGAGCAGCTCTTTGGCCGCATAAACAAAGCTGTTGAAAATGCCGGTAACCGACCCGCTTAATGTTTCGGTCGCAAGGATTCCGATCGTCATTACTCCGGCCACGCAGATGATCGTTGTATCCCTGCGGCGAATCATGACGGCCATGATCAGGACGATAAAAGCAAGATATACATAATGCAACGAAGTGAGCTGTATATGCATGCTGCAGGCCACCCTTCTTCTTGAAAGTCAACGTATCATATGCTTGGGTGGGCGCTCAGGTGTACGTGCCGAACTACGAATTGTACAACTCTGCTCATGGCTGCCGAAGACAAGGGGGATTGCCGGACATCACCTGCCCCTCTGCTCTAACCGAAGGGTTGAAGGATTTTTTTTACAAATGGAGAACTATCTATGTAAACCGCAAAAAACATACACACGTCAACGGAGAGGCAGAACCAATCTGGAGAAGCGAAGCGTTCGCTGAAAGCTTTCTGAAAGAAAGCTGCATCGGAAGCATAGGCTTATCACCGGATTTTCCCCTTAGAAAAGGGGAATCAAAAAATCTGGGGATAACAGCGATCGGAAGATGGTACTGCACTCGCAGTGCCTTGTGTGATTGTTAGTGCGGTAAAGAGAAAGTCGACTTTCGAAGCAACACGAGGCGGCAAAGCGATTCGAAAGGAAAGTCACCATAATGTTCAGAAACAGGTCACGGAATGACATAGACAATGAACAATGACCGTGATTACAATGAAACATGCCATAAAAGGAAGGAAATTGCAGATGCCGTACATTCGAGGTTGACATGCCCTGCGTACAGGCACTTTTGATAACGCTTTCGAAAAGGGCGGGAGACGATGAATTTTATCCGTTCATTACGCTTCAAATTCATAGTTGGATTGACGCTGATCATGCTTCCGCTATTTTTGCTGATGTATTACAACAACGTGTATGCCATGAATGTGGTCAGGGATCAAGTGTCTCTTACCAGCATGAACCATCTGGCAAAGAGCGTGGAGCAGAATGAACGCGTGCTGCAGGAAACCAACCGTTATTTATACAGTCTGGGTGAACGCGATCCCGACATCATTTCATTATTCTTCCTGAAATACGGCAGCGGCGATTACATTATCGCGAAGCAGCGGATCATGAACAAATTTATGACCGATCTCGGATTCTACAGCTTGATCGATTCTTTTTTTCTGTATGACGCCGTGAACGACGACCTGCTGCTCGCCACATCGGGCAGTTATGATGTCAAAATGTCGCTGGTCCGCGAAAACATGCCTGCGCAAATGCAGCAGTTCGAAGGTGAAATTCAGCAGCCGGAGTGGGATATCGTGCAAGGACCGACATGGAATGCGCTCGCGAAGACGGTCCGGATCAATCAGCAGTTTTACGCCGGAGCGCTTGTGGATATGAACGCGCTGAATCATCCTGAACAGTTCACGGAAGCGGGAGGGCGGGGCGGCGCCGTCATCGTGGGCGAGGACGGGAAGGCCCTCTCGGATTCCGCCCTGAAAGAGGGTCAGATCCGTCTCGCGGCCGCGCACCTGTCCGGCCTGCAGAGTCCGTATCAGGTTATCTCGGAGGATACGTCCGCGGGAGAGACCAAGCAATATCTTATGTTGGGCATCCCTTCGGCGATGTCGGACATGAACTACATTGTGCTTCTGCCCGAAGAGGACATGATGCGCAACCTTCCGTTTTTTCAACGGATCATTCGCCTGCTGCCCCTGGGGGCGGCAATCATTCTGGTCACTGCGCTCGTGTTTATGCGCCAGCTCCTGTTCCGGCCGATCCACATGCTGATTCGCGCCATGCGGCGGGTGAGCCAGGGGGAGCTTGAAGTCCGGCTTCCGACTCCCTCCTCGTCCGAATTAGCCTTCGTGACGAGCAGCTTCAATCAAATGACGAGCCAGATCCAGCATTTGAAGATCGATGTATATGAGGAGCAGCTGCGAACGAGGGAGGCGGAGTTCAAACAGCTGCAGATGCAGATCAATCCTCATTTTTATCTAAACTCGCTTAATATCATTCACAGTCTGGCCTCGCTGCAGAAGCATGAACTGGTGCAGCAGATGGCCGGCCATCTTGCGGATTATTTCCGCTTCAGCCTGCGTGCGGGCAAACGCGAAATCCGGCTTGGCGAAGAGATGGAGCATATCCGGCACTACCTGGAAATCCAGAAGCTGCGCTTTCCGAATCGCTTGAACTACGTGCTCGACATTGACCCGGCCATCTCGCAGTACGTTCTCCCTCCTTTGACGCTGCAGCCTTTTGTCGAAAATGCCATTATCCATGGCTTTCAGCGGCGATCAGAGCCATTTATCATTGAAATCGAAGCCAAATGGGCGCCTCAAGAAGACGGCGGGGCTTCCGTTGGAGCCGGAACGCCTCCTGCCCGCGGCATGCTTGAGCTGTGTGTCAGGGACAACGGCGTCGGCTTTGACCCGGAGCTGTTGGACCGGTTGCAGCAAGGACAATATGCAGAAAATCCGGATGGACAGCACATTGGCATCTGGAACGTTGCCCACCGTTTGCTTGTAAAGCACGGCGATCAGGCCGGCATTTCATTTAGCAATCAGCCCGCAGGAGGGGCGGCTGTCGTCATTCGATTGCCCGCCCAGACCGAAGAGGAAGAAGGAGGAAACTATGCGCAACCTGTTGATCGTGGATGATGAAGTGTACGCGCTGCAGGCCATGATGGAAGGCATCGACTGGAGCAGAGCCGGAATAGACCGGGTGTTCGGCGCAGGTGATGCCGAGGAAGCCAGAATGATTCTGAAAAGCCATGCCATCGATATCATGGTCTGCGATATTGAAATGCCTGGCGAAACGGGACTTGACCTGCAAAGCTGGGTATTGAAACATGATCCGGGCATGCTGACGATTTTTCTCACAGGGCATGCGCTGTTCGACTACGCCCAGACGGCCATCAAGTTGAACAGTTTCGATTATGTGCTGAAGCCTGCACCGGCCGATCAGCTGCTGAAGACCGTTTCCCGGGCGGTGGAAAAAATCCGGGCAGGCGAGCAGAGCAAACATACCAATGAAATCTATGAAACGGCGTATAAACGCTGGCAGGCTCATAAACCGCTATTGACCGAACGATTCTGGAAGGATGCCGTTTCGCAGCGCGTCGCGTTGACGACAAAGCGACTGGAAGAATTGGCTGAGGTTTACGGAGCGGAGATCGATCCCCATGCCCGCGTGCTGCCTATTGTGATTTCGGTAGAGGAGTGGGTGCGCGAGTTCAATCTGCGCGATGAAGAAGTGCTGGAATACGCTTTGCGCAATGCGGCCCGGGAGATGCTGCTCGGAGTACGTCCGGGAGAGGTATTTCAGGATCACGGCGGATTAAACGTCGTTCTCGCCTATGAGCAGGACGGCATCGTTCCTCTGGCGGAAGACATTGAGAAAGACTGCCAGCTGTATATTCAGGAATGCGGCAGCTACTTCTATTGCAGGCTTTCTTGTTATGTTGGCGCCCCTGTGGCCGTGACGGAGCTGCAGGGCATGTTAAACGAATTGATGGACATGGAGCGGCGCAATATCCGGGAGCTCGAAGGGGTTTTTACGTATGACAGGAAAGCCCGCCAAACGGAGGATCGTTTTTTGCCGATCCCTTGGCTCCCGGAACTGTCGATCCTGTTCGAAACGGGCAAAGTCGCAGATTTGCGCACGCGCGTGGATGAAATCTTTGAGCTGCTGGAAACCGAGGAGCATCTGTCGCCGGAAATGCTGAGGCTCTACTACCATGCGATGCTGCATATGGTTTATCCGCTGCTGCACCAGAAAAACGTGTCCGTGCGCAGCTTGTACGGGGATGAGCGGGAACCGGAAGAAGGCGTCGTGACGCGTTCGTTGCCCCAATTGAAGCAGTGGACGTCTGATTTGATCGATCGCGTCATTCCCGTGTTATATCCGGATGACCAGAACCCGATGACGGTGGTGGACCAATTGTGCGTATATATTGAGAATCATATCGGCGAGGAACTCATGAGAGAGGAACTGGCTGCCTTCGCCGGATTCAATCCGGCATATCTCTCCCGCCTTTTCCGCAAGGAAAAGGGAATGTCGCTCTCCGAATTCATCCTGCAGCGCAGGGTGGATATGGCCAAAACGCTGCTTTCCCAATCCACGGTCAAAGTAACGGATATCGCGGGCAAGGTGGGGTATTACAACTACTCGCATTTCACAAAAATGTTCAAGAAGTGCACAGGCATCACCCCGCAGGAGTTCCGGAAACAGTCCCGCACCGTATAAACACTGACGCAGCATGCTGCGTCTTTTGTTTTTGCGGCAAAGTCATAATTTGACCATGAATTGGTAACCACAGCAGATATAGCAGCGACGCTTGCCCGCCGTATACTTGAACCACAGGAGAACCATCCGATGTTCGATCCTGAGGAATTCAAGAGGAGTGAGGGAGACGAAGCCATGATGACACAACCCCGGGCGGGCAAACGAGCCGGAATTTCGGAAGTCCCCGAGAGGACTACTCGGAAACGAAAGTCTGTTTGGTACAACCTCGGAAAATACAAAGTGCTGTACCTGATGTTTTTGCCAGGTGTCCTGTTTCTGCTGGTCAACAACTATATGCCGATGTTCGGCGTGCTGATCGCCTTCAAAAACGTAAATTATGCCGACGGCATATGGGGCAGCCCGTGGAGCGGCTGGGACAATTTCAAATATTTGTTCTCCACCAGCGATGCTTGGGAAATTACCCGCAATACGCTTGCTTATAACACGGTTTTTATATTGCTTAATCTGGTTGTCGGCGTAGGCTTGGCCATACTGCTGAACGAAGTAAAGAACAAGGGCATGTCGAAACTGTATCAATCGCTGATGCTGCTGCCCTACTTTTTATCGATGATCGTGGTCAGTTACCTGGTGCTAGCCTTTCTCGGAAAGGATTCCGGGTTTATGAACTCGACCATTCTGCCCCTGTTCGGCGGGGAGCCTGTAGATTGGTATTCGGAGACGAAGTATTGGCCCTACATTTTGCCGCTGGTGAACACGTGGAAAAACATCGGGTACTACGCGGTGATTTACCTGGCAGCGGTCGTCGGCATCGATGAAGAGTATTACGAAGCGGCCGTGCTGGACGGTGCGAACAAATGGCAGCAAATTCGTTCGATTACGATTCCGTTTCTCGTGCCGCTCATCATCATTATGACCCTGCTGCAGATCGGCCGCATTTTCTACGCGGATTTCAGTCTGTTCTATCAGGTTCCGCTCGAGTCGGGCGCATTGTTCCCGGTCACCAACGTATTGGATACCTATGTGTACCGCACATTCCTGATCGGAGGGGACATCGGAATGTCCTCCGCAGCCGGATTGTATCAGGCGATCGTCGGTTTCGTGCTGGTGCTTATATCGAATTCCATCGTCCGAAAAATCGATAAAGATAACGCACTATTTTGAGAGGAGGCACATCAGCCTGTGAAAACACGTGATCCGCTAGCCATATCGCGGCGTTCGGCCGCGGTCATTCACGCCATGTTCCTTTTTTACGCCATCGCCTGCATCGTGCCGATCCTGCTTGTCTTTGCGATCTCCTTTTCGGACGAAACGACGATTGTGGCGAACGGCTACAAGCTCATTCCCGAGAAGTTCAGCCTGCAGGCTTATGAATACTTGTTCAAGGATATGGATCAGATTATCCACTCTTATGGAATTTCCATTATCGTCACGGTCATAGGCACCGTCACCAGCGTGGCATTGACAGCACTGTATGCCTATCCGCTATCCCGGAGGGATTTGCCGTACCGCGGCTGGTTCGCGTTCTTCATTTTCTTCACCATGCTGTTCAACGGCGGTCTCGTTCCCTGGTATCTCGTCTATGTGAACGTGCTGGACCTGAAAAATTCGATTCTCGCACTCATTTTGCCGCTGCTGATGTCACCGTTCTTCGTGCTTGTCATGCGCACTTTTTTCGCGAATTCCATTCCGACGTCCATCCTGGAATCGGCACGGATCGACGGCGCTGGAGAGATCCGGACGTTCGCGAAAATCGTGCTTCCGCTCTCGCTGCCCGTTCTGGCAACGGTCGCCCTGTTCAGCACATTGAACTACTGGAACGACTGGTACCTCAGCATGATTTTCATTTCCGATAACCGGACGATCAGCCTTCAGTACCTCATGTACCGGACGCTGCTCGATATTCAATATTTGACGTCCAATTCCAACGTGTCTTCACAGATCTCTTCGCAAGGCGGATTGCTGAATCTGCCGAACAAAACGCTGCAGATGGCGATGGCGGTCGTCGGGATCGGCCCGATCGTGCTCGCGTATCCGTTCTTTCAGCGCTATTTCATCAAAGGACTTACCGTAGGAGCTGTGAAAGGCTAACTCCGCCCGGTTAACGGAGGGGAAAATGGACTCAGGCCTGGATGGACAATGAAAGGGCATATACAAACCGACTGTGCATACAGTCCTGCCGACTTAACGGCTATGCTTGGCGAATGAACCCTGTGCGCATCAAGCGGAATTGGGGAAATGCTGCGGGCAGGGTTCTTCACAAATTCATGGGAGGGGTTCATGTGTTGAAATCGATCAAGGTATGGCCGCGAATTGCGGCGGCAATCATGGCGCTCAGCCTGGTGCTGGCGGGCTGCTCGTCCGACAAGGGAGGAACGACTCCGGCAGCGGAAGGCGGCGGAGGGGGCGAAAGCGCAAGCACGCCTTCGTATGAGGTAACGCTTTATTACCCGGGAACGCCGCAGAAGGACGTGGCGTTGGTGGAAGCGGAAATCAACAAAAAAATGGAGCCCAAAATCGGCGCGACGCTCAAAATCAATGCGATCGATTGGGGACAATGGGACAACAAGCTTAATCTGATGATTTCTTCCGGCGAAAAGTCGGACATCATCTTCACCGCGGCGTGGCAGAACTACACCGTAAACGTGGCCAAGGGAGCATTCCTGCCTTTGAATGATCTGCTCGATCAATACGGCCAGGACATCAAGAAAAACCTGGACCCGGCCTTCCTGGAAGGTTCCCAGGTGGATGGCGTGAATTACGGCGTTCCGACCAACAAGGAGCTGGCGGCGACCCGCGGAGTGCTTGTGCGCAAAGATCTCGCCGACAAGTACAACATGGACCTTTCGGCGGTGAAAACATGGGCAGACCTCGAACCGCTGCTCAAAACGATCAAGGACAATGAACCTGGCGTCACGCCGTTCTACATGTCCAACACCAACGGCAACGGGTTGCTGGAGAATCTGGACTGGGATTATCTCGGCGATGCTTCCGTGCCTGGAGTCATCTCCAAAACGGCCGGAACGACGACCGTGCTGAACGAAGTGGAAACGCCTGAATTCAAGGAAGCCGCGGCGCTCGCCCGCAAATGGTATCAGGCAGGGTACATCAACAGCGATGCGGCGACGTCCAACGTATTCCCGAAAGACCAGGCCAAAGCCGGCAAAGCATTCATGTGGACGGACGGCATGAAGCCCGGCAAGGACAAGGAAGAGGAAGGATACGTCGGATATCCCCTGACTCAGATCGAAATGACGCAGCCGACCATTACGACAGGCGATGCATCCGGCGCGATGCTGGCGATTTCCCGTTCGTCCGAACAGCCTGAAAAAGCGATGCAGGTCATCAACCTGCTGCACTCCGACAAAGAAATCAACAACTTGCTGAACTTCGGCATCGAGGGCAAACATTACGTGAAAAAAGAAGGCGAAGACAACATCATCACCCTGCCTCCAGGCGTGGATGCCAACAGCCGTACCTATAATCCAGGTGCCCAATGGCAGCTCGGGAATCAATTCCTGAACTACCTGTGGGATAACGAGGACCCGCAGAAATGGGAGAAATTCAAGGAATTCAATGCCAAAGGCGTCAAATCGCCTGCGCTTGGATTCACGTTTAACAGCCAATCGGTCAAAAACGAAATCGCGGCGGTCAACAACGTGAACAAACAGTTCAAACCGGGCATGACATCCGGCGCAGTCGATCCGGACGAGATGATCCCGAAATATTTGGAAAAGCTGAAAGCGGCAGGCATCGACAAAATCATTGCTGCCAAACAGGAACAGCTGGATGCATTCCTTTCCAAAAAATAGACCGTGAATTACAGGCAGCAATTTCAGCGTTAGCCATAAATTCGGCCAGCCAAGGCGTCCCGACATGTTGTCGGGGCGTCTTTGTGTGCAGGACCGGCTTCCCTGCATGCGTGGCTTGTTTCTTGTGCAAGGCTTTTCTCTTTTTTTGCTGAATTCAGTTGGATTATAAATCATTTACAGGAAAAATATGATATAATAGGGCGGATCATTAGGGGGTGTTCCGGTGTCGAGGGCAAGGCTGGTCTGTTCCGCAATATTGTTGATGTTTGCGATTATGTTTACGTTCAAGCATCATCTGGGTTATTCCGTGGGGGATACGATATTGTCGCATTTAGGGGTGTCCCCGTATACCAAGTCCTATATCAGCGGCGTGCACGTTACGTTTTTTGTCGGCATAGGGCTGATATGGTGCGGATATTATGTTGTGCGCAGAGAGTTGATGCAGGCCTACCCTCGTTTGGCAAAGAAATTATGGCTGGTCGTCCTTCTTGTTATTGTTAGCTACCCCTACGTCAGCGACAAAATGATGTATTTGACCAAATGGGGCGCAACCGGCATGGATGGTGTGTATTTCGTTCGGGACGAGAGTTCCTGCATCTACAACGTTCAAGAGAGCGGCGTGACCGGAGCGGCGTGCACGATTACGCTTAAAAACTATGGCAGACATGATGTAAGCGTGGCGCTCAAGCCGGATCTGGCTCGTACGTATGGAAATCAGGATGACCCGTTGTTTAATACGTTAAACTCGGTGGAGCTTAGCCCGGTGCATCTGGATCTAAAGGCACATGCCGCATTTAGCGGCAGATTAGTGTTCAAGGGGCAAGCCAAGGCGCCTTTTCAAGTGGGTGGGCGGCTGACGGATATCGTGTTCGACGTCACGGCCGACGGAAAAGATATTGTATTGGAAGAACCTTGATTAAAGTGTATTTCTAAAAACAGCAATGGATTTATTGGTTCTATACATAGAAGAAACAAACCTAGAAATGATGTTTATTACTCTGGTTCTCTTGAGAAGAGCTGGCTGCGGCCGGCTCTTTTTTTCGTACGACCGGAAGTTGTATTAAGTGCAGAAATATTGGTTTTGTCGCCTTTAACCGCTTATTGACAACGCTTACCCTATATAGAGACCGCTGCCATGGAAAGGAATAAAGGGCATGGGTCCTTCAAGAAGGCCGAAAAAAGGAATTGTAATTGGCTTTGGCATCGCTAAAATAGAATACACTGACAAATTAAGCTAAGGTGAGATGAGAAAAATGTCGTACCGGACGAACTTGTTTTCCAAAATGATGATACTGATCTTGATCATGCTGATTCCGGTCGTGCTGCTATATGGGTATTCCAACCATAAAACGACTGCCGTGCTTCGCGCCGAATTGAACCGTTCCAACAGTACCCAGCTCGAATTTTTTCAAAATCAGGTCAATACGCATTTCGAGCTGCTGTCCTCGTGGCCCAACCTGCTGATTCACGATCCGGATATCTCGAGCTTTCGCCGGATTTACGTCGACAGTGAATACTTTGACCTGGACATGATCAATTTGGTCAAACGCATTCAAAAAAAGCTCAGCATCCAAGAGAGCTCGTCCAACTGGACGACCAAACTGTATCTATACTCCCCTTCACTGGGCAGGGTGGTGTCGGAACGGGATGCCCGTTCCTATGATCCGAAATCGCTTCAGGGCAACATTGCGACAGGTTGGAACGTGCGAAAAGTCGAGGAGGGCGAAGACACCAAATTTGTGTTCAGTTGGATTACGTCTTCGCCGTATTGGATCAACGACCCGGCTCAAAATGCCGAAACGCTGATCAAGCTTGAGTTCAACAGCGACAATATCCGGGATATGCTGGACAAGTTCAAAGGAGATGGACGCCACGATCCCTTTTATTATCGCGAAGACATGGGCGTCGTATATAACCGGACGTCGGATCGCGAGTTGACGGGTGAACTGATCCGGGAGCTATCTTTCGACAAGCTCAAAAACGTGGACAGCCGGACCGTCGTCATCGATGGCGAGCCCTATATGGTAAATACGGTGAAATCCCGAACGACCGGATTTTATCTGGTAGATTACATGCCGCTGTCCGATATTTTAAAACCGATCCATCAATCGAACACGCTGTTCTATGGCTCGATGATCTTTTTGTTGATCACCGGCGCCCTCGTCGCCTATTTGCTGTACGTACAGGTACAGATGCCGGTCAAACAGCTGATCCGCGGTTTCCAGCGACTGAAGCAGGAGGATTATTCCGTACGGATCAAACCCAAGGGCAAAAACGAGTTCAGCTTTCTGTCCGAACGGTTCAATTCCATGGTGGAAAAAATACAGCAGCTGTTCGAGCATGTCTATCTCGAGCAGATCCATGTGCGGGAAGCGCGCTTGAAACAGCTGCAATCGCAGATCAATCCGCACTTTTTTTATAATTGCTTCTCGTTCATCACTAGCATGGCGAAGCTGAAGCGCGTGGATGCCGTCGTGGCTATGTCCCACAACCTGTCGAGATATTATCGGTATACGACCCGGCAGGAACGCGATCTGGTCCCTCTCAGGGAAGAGATCGAATTTGTGACGTGTTATCTGGAAATTCAACAAATGCGCATGGAGCGAATCCGCTATACGGTAGAATTGCCGGATCGTTTGCTCGGGCAGGACGTGCCCCCGCTGATCGTGCAGCCGCTCGTCGAGAACGCGGTGATTCACGGCATCGAAACGGACGCCGAAGCCGGCCAAATCCGGGTTTCCGGCGAGATCCGGAACGGACTGATGGTGTTGGCCGTGGAGGATGACGGGCAGGGCATGGATGAGCTTGCTCGCGCAGAGCTGCAGCATAAACTGACGGGCGCAATGGATCAGGAGATGGGCTGCGGTCTTTGGAACGTGAACCAGCGCCTGCAGCTCAAGTACGGCGACCGGGCTGGCATGAGCATTGCGGAATCGCCGCTTGGCGGACTGAAAGTGACCTTATTCTGGCCTGCTTCCGATGGCGAGTTATTCGACGAAATGGAGAAGCAGCATGGACAAGCGGAGTTAGACGAGTAACGATGAAATCAAACATGACGATACAGACAGGGAGTGACGAAGGTGATCGACATTTTGCTGGTGGATGATGAAACGTATGTGACGGAAAGTCTGGAAATGACCATTCCGTGGGGAGAGCTTGGCGTAACGACCGTGCTGCGCGCGGCTTCGGGAAACGAAGCGCTGCGGATTCTGGAGGAAAACGCAGTGGACGTCGTGGTCACCGACATCCGCATGCCTGGCATGACGGGGTTGGAACTGATCGCCGAGATCGGCAGCCGCTGGCCGCACATTCGCTGCATTTTGCTTACAGGACATAGTGATTTCGAATATGCAAAGAGGGCCATTCAGCTGCAGGCTGCCGACTACATCCTCAAGCCGGTGAACGACGACGAGTTCATGTCTTCCGTTACGGCTGCCATTACGGCGCTGCGCGGGGAATGGGATGAATTCGACAAATACCACAGACTGCTCTACAGCCGCAAGTCGGACTACAAAATTTTGCGGGAAAATTTGATGCACGATCTGCTGTTGGGGCGCGAAATGACAACCAAGGCGCTTGGCGAACAGTTGTCCGAATACGAAATTCCGCTCCAGCCGGACAAGCCGTCGGTCATGATGCTGATCCGTCTGACGGGACGGTTCGCGGCCATGGATCAGCAATCGCTCGACCTGATGGATTTTGCCGTCGGCAATATCGCCGAGGAAGTGTTCGGGCAGCAATTCAACGTATGGTTCGCACGGGGACCGCACGACTGCCTCGTCATGCTGATACAGGACCCGGAAGGAACGGAAGGACCGTTGGAAGCGTCCGAATTAAAGACATGGGCCGCAAAGTTCCGCGAACATGTCATCCGTTATTTGCAGGGAGATCTGTTCCTTGTCGCCACCTCGCCTTTTCCATTCGGCGAATTGCCGGTCGTTTACCGCAAAAGCCTAGGTTCATTGGTACTGTCCGGCCCGGATCAGGATGCCATCGTTTTGCTGGAAAAAGACATGGACAAGCGGCCGGAGAACGATGCGGCGCAAGTGTTGGAGGAATTGTACAAACCGCCGATGCTGCCCCAATTGTTGGAAACGAAGCAATGGGATGAGGCCGCCCGCAAACTGAACGCGGTTTTTGATGCCGCTGAACGGGTTCGGCTCGCAAGGGAGCACGTTTACGAGATGTATTTGTCGGTCACGAACGCTTTTATGTACATTGCGCATAAACAAGGCCATTTGGTGCATGAAATCGATCATGCGGGCTTTGATCTTCTGCTTGCGCATCAACTGATCCAATCGCCGGAGCGATTGCGCCGCTGGGCGATGGAAATGCTGGCCAAGCTGCAGGAGGAACTGTCCGACCAGGATGGCACGCAGAGCCGCAGGCATGTGATCAAACAAGTGCAGGAATTGGTGGCAAGGGATGCGGGACAAGAGCTGTCCGTCAAGATGATCGCCGACAAGGTCTATTTGCATCCCGTCTATCTGTCCAAAATCTACAAGGCGGAGACCGGCGAAGGCTTGGGCGACTACATGATCCGGATGCGAATGGAGCGCGCGCTGTATTTGCTCAAACACACGAACAAAAAAATATACGAGATCACCAGCGAGCTGGGGTATCAAAATCCCCAATATTTCAGCAAAATGTTCAAAAAACATTACGGTATGACCCCAAACGAATTCAGGGACCAGGCATAAATGCCATCTTTCATTCGTCATATAGGTTGCATAAGGTGCAGAAATCTTGTTTTCGTGACATAGGCTGAAAGCCTTGGCACACCTATAATGAAAGGGTAACCAAAATGATCGAAGGGGGAACAACAATGAGAGCGAATTCTACGAAAAAGAGATGGCTGTCGCTTCTCGCCACAACAACCTGTCTGGCCGTCGTTCTGGCCGGATGCGGAGGGGGCAATGGCAGCAGTGATAGCGCAAGCTCAAGCTCGTCTGCCACCCAAAATGAATACAAAGAAAAATATGATCCGGAAGTGACCATTTCCACGGTATGGGGGATCGATCCGGAGCTGAAATTCAAAAACGGGGAATCCATTGAAAATAGCGTAGCTACCAAATGGGCCAAGGAAAAATTCGGGATCAACATCAATTCGCTGTGGTCCGTGACCGACACCAACGGTGCGTTTGCAACCAAGCTGCGGCTCGCGATGTCCTCCGGCCAAGAGATGCCGGATGTCGTTACCGTCGGGGATAACCTGCTTGCCCAGGATTTGATCGATTCCGGCATGTATCAAGAAGTGGGTCCGTTGTTCGACAAATACGCATCCGATACATGGAAAAAAGCGATGGAACAGGATCCCAACGTATGGAACCAATACATGCGCGACGGCAAACGCATGGGGATCCCGGTCCTCGATTATGCGTACAACAACGACTACCTGCTCTGGATTCGCCAGGACTGGCTCGACAAGTTGAACATGGAAGCTCCAAAAACGATTGACGAATTAGAGACTGTTATGGAAGCGTTTAAAAACAAAAATCCGGACGGCCTTGCACCGGATAAAGTGACGCCGCTCAGCATCGGATTCAAAACATCCATGAACACCTGGATGGGGGATCCTTCCTGGATCTTCGGTGCATACGGCACGCTGCCGTTCCAGTGGAATGAAAGCGCAGACGGCAAGCTCGAATACGGGTCCATCCACCCGGGCATGAAAGAAGGTTTGGTCAAACTGAGCGAATGGCTGAAAAAAGGCTACATTCCTCAGGAAGCGGCGCTGTGGGACGAAAATAAAACCGCAGAGCCTGCGGTTGCCGGCACGGCGGGGATTATTCCAGGTCCGTACTGGATGAGCGGATGGCCATTGAAAGACACAGTTAAAAACGCTCCAGGAGCGGTATGGAAACCGATTCAGATTCCGACGGGGCCGGATGGCAAAGCGATGCGTCATGGCACGCCGTTCGTCAATGGCGTCATCCTGATCAAAAAAGACATGGAGCATCCGGAAGCGTTCTTTACCTATGAGAATTACCTGTTCGACAACTACGCCAATCCTGAACCGGGCAGCCCTTACGATAACGGCTTGTTCGAAGGGTATGATTATCAGCTGGACGCCAACGGCAAACAACTGCCGATCGAAGAAATCGACGGCGGTTATGTCAATGTCGTTCGCTATCTTCTCGTTCGCGACGGCGCACGCATTCCCGATGCACAGATGAAAGCACTGCTTAACCTTGCGGACGGCAAAGAGCCGGAAACGAAGCTGGAGAAGGACGTTGCCGTCAACTACGGCAGCGAAACGCCTGCGGCAGCCAAAGTGCTGCTTTCCCAAGAAGATATTTCGTACAAAAACATGTTTACCGGTCCTACGACCCAAACGATGAAGTCGAAACTGGATTACCTGAACAAAATCGAGAATCAGGCATTCAACGAAATCATCTATGGAAAAAGTCCGGCCGATGCGTTCGACACGTTCGTGCAAACGTGGAAATCGGGCGGCGGCGACCAGATTACCCAAGAGGTCAACGATTGGTATGCTAGCGTGAAAAAATAAGCTTTGCAGCGCGCGGAACTCGGCTTCCGCGCGCTTTTTTTGCGCATGCTTCCGAGGGCGGAAACGACTTGGAACGCGGATAAAGGCGGGTTTTTCCCCTTTTTGTGCCGATGCCCGAAAGTGGTTGCTTTTGTGCCATTTATATTGCTTTTATGTGCTGTTTGAGCGTCCGGACAGGTTGATATAATCGCACTATAAGCCACCCGGAAACAGCTTGGGTAGGAAGAACTACAGGGGGAGCACTCATGAGAACATTGAAACGAACTTGGCCATTTCACGTAATGCTGCTGCCGGCCGTCATCTTTCTGATCATTTTCAGTTATGTGCCGATGGGCGGCATCGTGATGGCTTTCCAAAATTACAAACCTTGGTTGGGCATCGGCGGGTCAGAGTGGGTAGGACTCGACAATTTCCGCTTTTTATTCGAACGCGAGGATAGCCTTCAGGTCATCTGGAATACGCTGATTATCGCGGTGCTGAAACTGATCTTTAACCTGGCGGTACCGTTTGTGTTCGCCATTCTGCTGAACGAGGTGCGCAAGACCGCCATACAGCGGTCCATCCAGACGTTGGTGTATTTGCCCCATTTTCTGTCATGGGTCATCCTGGGCGGCATCCTGATCGACCTCCTGTCCAACGAGGGCTTAGTGAATCGGGTGCTCGGCACATTTGGATTGGGTCCTTACTTTTTCCTCGGCGATAATAATTGGTTCCGGTTTACGGTCATCCTGACCGACGTATGGAAAGAATTCGGGTACAACACGATCGTGTTTCTGGCAGCACTCGCAGGCATCAATCCGGCCTTGTACGAAGCGGCTGAAATCGACGGGGCGGGACGCTGGAAACAAACGCTCCATATTACGGTTCCTTCGCTCGTGCCGATGCTGATGGTCGTGGGAACGCTGGCGCTCGGAAACGTGCTTAACGCAGGCTTCGACCAAATCTTCAACCTGTACAACCCGCTGGTCTACCAAACAGGCGACATCATCGATACGTTCGTGTACCGCTCCGCGATGGTGAACGGCGAGATGGGCTTTGCGACCGCGATCGGATTGTTCAAATCGGTCATCAGCATGATCCTGATCCTCGTATCCTACGGCTTGGCCAAAAAATACGCCGGATACCGCATATTCTAATCGAATCGAACAGAGAAAGAAGGGACTACGATGTATCATAAATCAACGCCGTACCGCGTGTTCAGCATAGTCAATACTTGCTTCCTGATCCTGCTCGCCATCATGTGCATCATTCCGCTCATCCACGTGCTGGCCGTATCGTTCAGCACGAAGGCGGCAGCGGATGCGAACCTGGTAAGCCTCTGGCCGGTCGGATTCTCGCTGGAAGCGTACAAAAAAACGATGAACAATCCGATTTTCCTCAACTCGCTCTGGATTTCGCTGCTCCGCACGGTGGTAGGCACGGGGATCACGCTCCTCATTACCTTTTTGGCAGCTTATCCCCTGTCGAAGGAAAATAGTGAATTTAAAGGAAGAACGATCTATTCATGGCTGTTTGTTTTCAGTATGATTTTCAATGGAGGACTGGTACCGTTCTACATGGTCATCCAGAAGATCGGCCTGATGAACTCCTTCTGGGTTCTGGTACTTCCCGGCGCCGTTAACACGTTCCTCGTCATCCTGATGCTGAACTTTTTCCGGGGCATCCCGAAAGAGCTGGAAGAAGCGGCACTGATCGATGGCGCGAATCATTTCCGGACGCTGTTCAGCATCTTCCTGCCAATCTCCATGCCGTCCATTGCGACGATTGCGCTGTTCAGCATGGTATTCCACTGGAATTCCTGGTTCGACGGATTGCTCTACCTGAACAACGCCAAAGATTATCCGCTCGCGACCTTCCTGCAGACGGTGATCATCGGACGGGACATGAGCACGATGAGCATGGATCCGAAGGAGATGGATGCGATCTCGCAAACGACCGTGCGCGCAGCGCAAATTTTCATCGGAAGCGCGCCGATCCTGATCGTGTATCCGTTCCTGCAGCGTTTCTTTGTTAAAGGCATGACCCTGGGCTCAGTGAAAGGCTGAGCCCGGTATTTCCGAAAATGCGATGGAGGTTGATGAAGTGAGTAACCACAAGGAACAGCCGTTCATTCTTGGCATGGACGTGTCTTTCATGGACGAAATCGAACAGCACGGCGGCAGTTACAGCGACGTGGACGGCAAAGAACAGGATCTGCTGTCCATCCTGAAATTGAATGACGCCAATGCAATCCGTTTGCGGATCTGGAATGATCCTGTCGGCGGTTATTGCAACCTGGAACGCACGGTGGAGATCGCAAAGCGCATCAAGGCGCACGGCCTGCATTTCCTGCTGGATTTCCACTATTCGGATCGCTGGGCGGACCCGGCCAACCAATGGAAGCCGAAGGCATGGGAAAGCTTGTCCTATGAGGAGCTGCAGCGGGCAGTATGCACGTACACGGCCGATGTGCTGAACACGCTGAAGGATAATGGCGCCCTGCCGGACATGGTGCAGGTCGGCAACGAGATCACGCCCGGCATGCTCTGGAACGAAGGCCGTGTTGGCGGAGAAGAGAACGATACCGATGAGCAATGGGAGCGGTTTGCCGGTCTTGTGAAGTACGGCATCGCGGCAGTGAAGTCGGTGGACGCGAACATTCAGGTCATGATTCATATCGACCGCGGGGGAGACAATGCCGAGAGCGTGAAGTTTTATGACCGTTTCGAGCAGCTTGGCGTGGAATTCGACGTCATCGGCCTCTCGTTCTATCCATGGTGGCACGGCACGCTGGAGGCATTGCGCGATAACCTGCACGACCTGGCCGCGCGTTACGGCAAACCGATCAATGTGGTTGAAACCGCTTATCCTTGGACGCTGGAGCAGCCGGAAGGGCACGAATGGATCTTCAATCAGGAAGAGATGCTGCTGCCAGGATATCCCGCAACGGTGGAAGGACAGCGCAAATACTTGCAGGACTTCCTGCAAATCATCCGCGACGTGCCGGGCGGGCTGGGAGCCGGATTCTATTATTGGGAGCCCGCCTGGATTCCGAGCAAACCGGATTGGTCCGTGGGACATCCGAACAATTGGGGCAACCTGACGATGTTTGATTTCAAAGGACGCAAGCTGGAATCGTTCTCGGCGTTATCGACCGTACGCGAACAGCCAGCGACGTAATCGTGGGCAACATCAAGAAACGCGAAAAGGAGAGTTGTACTCATGACATATAAATATTCACCCGCAAGTTCCAAAGTGCCGCATATGCTGCATGGTGCCGATTATAATCCAGAGCAGTGGCTTCGTTATCCCGAGGTGCTTGAAGAAGACATCCGTCTGATGAAGCTGGCCAAATGCAACGTCATGTCCATCGGTATCTTCTCATGGGTTTCCCTTGAGCCGGAGGAAGGGGTTTATACGTTTGAATGGCTGGACCGTATTTTGGATGCGTTTGCAGCGGAAGGCATTTATGCCTTTTTGGCTACGCCGAGCGGAGCGAGACCGGCCTGGATGTCGGCGAAATATCCCGAAGTGCTGCGGGTAGGGGCTAACCGCGTGCGCAATTTGCACGGTTTCCGGCATAACCACTGTTATACTTCCCCGGTATATCGGGAAAAAGTGAACCAAATGAATACCAGGCTGGCTGAGCGGTATGCCGATCATCCGGCTGTCATTGGATGGCATATTTCCAACGAGTACGGCGGGGACTGCCACTGCGATCATTGTCAGGAAGCATTCCGCGGCTGGGTGCAAAAGAAATACGGCACGCTGGACGAATTGAATCACGCCTGGTGGACGACATTTTGGAGCCACACGATCACGGATTGGAGCCAGGTCGAATCCCCTGCGCCGCATGGGGAAACCCAAGTGCATGCGATGAATCTGGATTGGCGCCGCTTCGTGACGGATCAAACCGCCGATTTCATCGTGCATGAGACCAAGCCGCTCAAAGCGAAAAATCCGAATCTGCCGGTAACGACCAACCTGATGGAGTTCTATGAAGGGCTTAACTATTGGAAGTTTGCCGACATTCTTGATGTCCTGTCCTGGGACAGCTACCCGACGTGGCATGATGCCGACGATGATGCCAAGCAGGCCGCGCGCATCGGCATGATGCATGATATCGTGCGTTCCATCAAGGGAGGGCAGCCATTCCTGCTCATGGAGAGCACCCCGAGTTCCACCAACTGGCAGGATGTCAGCAAACTGAAACGCCCCGGCATGCATCTTCTATCCTCCTTGCAGGCGGTAGCGCACGGTTCGGACAGCGTGCAGTACTTCCAGTGGAGAAAAAGCCGCGGCTCAAGCGAGAAGCTGCATGGCGCGGTCGTGGATCATGCCGGGCATGAGCATACCCGCGTGTTCAAGGATGTCTCGGATGTGGGCACCGTGCTGGAAGGCATGGATGCCATCGTCGGAACGTCCGTGCCGGCAGAAGTTGCCATCATTTTTGATTGGGAGAATCGTTGGGCCGTCAAAGATTCCCAAGGTCCGCGCAACATTGGCGTGAAGTACGAGGAAACGGTGCAGAGCCACTATGAAGCGTTTTGGAAAAAAGGCGTGGCGGTCGACGTGATCGACATGAATGCCGACCTGTCCAAGTACAAGCTGTTGATCGCGCCGATGCTGTACCTGATGCGGGAAGGCGTAGGAGAGCGAATCGAACGGTTCGTGGAGAACGGAGGCACGTTCGTGGCCACGTATTGGTCCGGCATCGTCAACGAGAACGATCTTTGCTTCCTGGGTGGATTCCCGGGCCCGCTTCGCAAAACGCTCGGCATCTGGTCGGAGGAAATCGACGGCTTGCACGATCGCGACCGGAACGGGATTACCCCGCTGGAAGGGAACGAACTGGGGCTGGACGCATCGTACGATGCGGTGGAATTGTGTGACCTTATTCACCTCGAAGGTGCGGAGGCGCTCGGAACATATCGCTCGGATTTCTACGCGGGCAGACCGGCATTGACGGTCAACCGTCTGGGCTCCGGCAAGGCGTATTACATCGCGGCCCGTTTCACGGAACCGTTCCATGACGATTTCTACGGCAGGCTCATCCGTGACCTGAACATCGAGAAGGCATTGGATACCGAGCTTCCGGCCGGAGTAACGGCCCATGTGAGAACCGACGGCACGGCAGACTACGTCTTTGTACAGAATTACACGCCTGACAGCAAACAGGTCGGGTTGGGCAGCCTGTCTTATACCGACTTGTTGACCGATGAACCGGTGGAATCCAATCTGGAATTGAAACCATACGACATTTGCGTTTTGCGCAGAGCGGCGGAGCGTGTCTAAGCACGCTTCTCCCGGCAGCCCTGCATGTCCTTCACCGGATGTGCAGGGTTTTTTGCATGTTCTCTGTTACATGGACCACTTTTTCGGGAAGGATAAAGGAAAAGGGCGGCTATGCATCGAAATGAAAACGGGTAGCAATATAACTCAAGACATTCGGTCTGGGAGGAATAGACATGAATCAGAGAAATCTGGACGGCAACAGCATGATTATTCGGCTGGAAATGACAACAAAGGACATCAAGTTTGGCGAAGTGGCTTCGGCCATCTCGGAAGCTGGGGGCGACATCATTGCCATTGACGTCATTTCGACCAATCAGGATGTCACCGTACGCGATCTTACGGTTGCGGTGACGGACGCTCAGGATAACCAAAAAATCCTTGAAGGGGTACGCCAGCTCAAGGGCGTCTCCATCATTAACGTATCGGATCGCACGTTCCTGCTGCATCTGGGCGGCAAGATTGAAGTCACGCCAAAAACGCCGATTCATAACCGCGAGGATCTGTCGAGGGTGTATACGCCTGACGTGGCGCGTGTATGTACCGCGATTTCCGAAGAGCCCGGCAAGGCTTTTTCGCTAACCATCAAAAGAAATACGGTTGCCGTAGTTTCCGACGGCAGCGCCGTACTGGGACTGGGCAATATCGGGCCAAAGGCCGCCATGCCGGTCATGGAAGGCAAAGCGATGCTGTTCAAACAGTTTGCTGGAGTGGACGCGTTCCCGATCTGTCTGGATACCCAGGATACCGAAGAGATCATTCGTACTGTGAAAGCGATATCACCCGCGTTCGGCGGCATTAATCTCGAGGATATCTCCTCGCCGCGCTGTTTTGAAATCGAGCGCCGTTTGAACGAGGAGCTGGACATTCCGGTATTCCACGATGACCAGCATGGCACAGCAGTGGTGTTATACGCAGGTTTGATCAATGCCTTGAAGCTGGTCGGCAAATCGATCGAGGACGTAAAAATCGTCGTATGCGGCATCGGTGCGGCCGGCGTGGCATGCAGCAATATCCTGCTCTCGGCGGGAGCGACCAGGCTGATCGGCGTGGACCGCGAAGGAGCCCTGGTGCGCACGCAAACTTACGAAAGCGATGTTTGGAACGATTATGCCGCCAGGACGAATCCCGAACTGGTGACAGGGTCTCTGCAAGAGGCGATTCGCGGAGCCGACGTGTTTATCGGTTTGTCCCGAGGCAACCTGCTGACGCGGGAGGACGTGCAGACGATGGCCGCAGACCCGATCGTGTTTGCCATGGCCAATCCCGTGCCGGAAGTCATGCCTGCGCTGGTCGAGGATATTGTGGCGGTTATGGCGACGGGGCGCTCCGATTATCCGAACCAGATCAACAACGTGCTTTGCTTCCCGGGCATGTTCCGGGCGGTGTTGGATTGCCGTGCGTCGGAAATCAACGAAGAGATGAAGCTCGCCGCGGCCCAGGCGATCGCCTCATCCATTTCGGATGAAGAGCGGAACCGTTACTACATCATTCCAAGCGTATTCAACGACAAAGTGGTGAAATCCATCCGCCGCCGGGTCGTGGAAGCGGCCGTAAACACGGGCGTGGCCCGGCGCGTACCGCGTGAACAGGCCCGCGAAGACAAGGAGCGGGAATGATGGACGAGGCATCCAGGAACCTTCCGGTCCCGGGCTTGGAGTCCTCTGCGAATGGAGAGAAGGACGAAACATCGGCAAGGGAAGCCGTGCTTCAAGCCGCTCGAACCTTCGTTCAAGGCGATACAGCAGGCAATGCCGACGGCCATGATTGGCCGCATGTAGAGCGGGTAACGGCGCTTGCGGTCGAACTTGCGCACCGCGAAGGAGCGGATCCGTACATTTGCGAGCTGGCCGCCCTGCTCCATGACGTGCCTGACGAAAAGTTGAACGAGAGCCTGGAGGCAGGCATGGCGAAACTGAATGCCTGGCTGGACCTGCAGCCGCTCGAACCGGGCGTAAAGGAAGCGGTGCTGAGCATCATCCGCACGATTTCCTTCGCTGGGGGCGATCGTGTTCCGGTCAGCTCGCTGGAAGCACAGGTCGTCCAGGACGCCGATCGGCTTGATGCTCTCGGCGCGATCGGCATTGCCCGCACGTTTGCATTTGCGGGTGCCCGCGGCCGCGAAATGTATGATCCTTCCCTGCCGCCGCGGGAGAGCATGACGCGGGAGGAATATCGGAACGGGCGCAGCACCACGATCAATCATTTTTACGAAAAACTGTTCAAGCTGAAGGATCGAATGAATACGGCGGTCGGCAAAGAACTGGCACAGCAGCGCCATGACTTCATGGTTCAGTTCGTGGAACGGTTCAAGCAGGAATGGGAGGGCATCGTTCCCTAGTCCTCACCGGAAAACGGGGGAGATGGCCTGACATGAGACAATCCTCGGTGCTTGCGACGAGCAGGCGGCGGGGATTGTTTGCGTTGCAAGATCAGGAATGGCATCTCTGTGCCTTCCATGATAAAATAAATCTTTCTCTTGAACTTGTCAGGCAAAAAAAGAAATATGGGGTAATAATGATAATGATCATCCAACGAACACAACCGGAACCTGGAAAAGGAGGGGCTTAGATGTCTTTTGGTGCGCGCGTGCTCAAAACGGGTATCGCGGTGACGCTGGCCTTGTACCTGAGCAGCTTATTCCTGAACCCGCAATCCCCGGTTCCCGCCGCGATCGCGGCCATCTTTGCCATGCAGCCGTCCATCTACAGATCGTGGAAATACTTCCTGGACCAGCTGCAAACGACGACGCTCGGAGCCATCGTTGCTCTGATTGGCGGCATGGTGTTATCCAATGAACCGATCGCGGTCGGTCTGATCATCGTGCTGGTCATCATGATCTGTTTGAAATTGAACATGGGAGAAACGGTGGGGCTCACGCTGGTCACCGTCGTTTCCATTATGGAGGCTTCGGGAGACTGGCACTTTGCGCTTAATCGGTTCCTGTTGACACTGGTGGGCATCATTTCGGCTTTTTTGATTAACATTATGGTTTTTCCGCCCAAGCCCAAGGTGCAGTTTGTGAAACAGATCCAAAGCGTATTCAACAACATGTCTCTTCTCCTGCGGACATCCATTTCCGATGAGATCAAGGAAGCGGTTTTTCGCGATCAGAAGAACGAATTAGGGGCAGCCATCAAGTCGCTATCTGACAAATACAATCTGTTCGAGGAAGAGCAGAAGAAGATGAAACGACCGAAATTCAGCGAAACCCGCCAAATGGTCGTTTATAAACAGATGCTGCTTAGTCTGCAAAAGGGATACGACGTCCTGGATTCGGTCGAGCGCCATTACTTTCAAGCACAGCGCACGCCGGAAATGGACCAGTTCTTCGATAACCATTTGGAACGCGTCATCAAGTTTCACGAGCATGCGCTGCTTAAGTTTGAGGACAAGCTGAAGCCCAACGATGAAGAAGCAGCCCAATTCAATGAGGACAACGACCGTTTCATGGAGCAGGCGATTTCCCGTTTCGACGTGAAACAGGAAGGCATGCTGAGACTGTCCATCGCTGCGGCTGCAATCTACGATTACGGCTACCAGCTTGAACGGCTCAACCGGCTTGCGGAGCATGTACACAGTGCAGCCGACGACAAGGAGTCTCATGACCATTTGCTGAATTGGCTGAGATGGCCGTAGTGGATTGCACCAAGGAACAAACAACCTGGCCCAGCAGCGGTGCCCAGGTTGTTTTTGCAAATCAACCGAAGAGAGGGAAGTATGATTATGCATGAACTTAACAGCGAATTGGCGGAGTGGCTGAACGGGCGGAATTTGGAAGGCAAACAGCACGAAGCAATGCAATTGCTGACCGTATCCCCGGAAGGCTGGGCACACCAGGCGATGGTCAGCGTCGGCGAAGTCGTGGCATTGGGCCCGGACCGGATCAGATTGGCCTTATGGCCAGGCACGCAGACCAGCCAAAACATGCATCATACGGGAAAGGCGGTCCTGGTGTTGGTATTGAACGGAGAATTGATACATATAAAGCTTGAGGTTGAGCCGCTTCCCCGGCTGAAGAATGCCCGCCATCCGCGAGACCGATTCGAAGCAAAGATAACGCAAGTCAAAGTGGATAAGGCTCCCTATGCGGAGATTACGTCCGGTATCACGTTTGAATTAAAGAACGTGGACGAAGGAGTTTCGCGCTGGAAAGAAACCGTTGAAGAGCTTCGGCAGTAGAATGCAGGAAACGCAGCAGGCTATATTTCAATTCGATGCGGATTATAATAGGAAGGCGTGGTCGGAGCAGAAACGGGAGGTTGAGGCTTTGTGGCGATCATCAACGAGAACGAAAGCAAAAATAACGTCTCCGCTTGCAACGGGACGTTGTGGCTGGTACAATAAAAAAACGACGCATGAATTAGAATTAATTCACAAAATACCAAAATAATTACTTTATTAATTTGACTATAACATGGCATTTTCAGATTGTCAAATTGCCATATTGGGGGATAAAGGGGCGTATGGACAAATGAGTGCAGATCGGCAGTGGCTTGAGGAGCAGCAGCGCGTAGACAGCGTGACGAAGCAGATCGAACGGAAAATTGCGGCGCTTGAACAGGAGGTAAGCACCTTCCGGGAAGAAGTCGTTGAGATGAGAAAGGATTTCTGGGACGAGGTTACGATGAACTTCAGCGAGGCGGACGATGTCGGGGAAACGTCGACGAGCATGCGGCAGCAATCGCAGGTCCTCTCCGACCGGGAGCGGAGCCACCTGAACACGGCAGCTTCCCTCAGCAAAATGAAACGGCTGCATTACTCCCCGTATTTCGGCCGCATCGATTTTACGGAGACCGGTTATTCGGATACAGAAAAGGTTTACCTCGGGATCGCCTCCATGTTGGATGAGAAAGAGGAGAACTTCATCATCTACGACTGGCGCGCGCCGATTTCCAATCTGTATTACGATGGCGCTCCAGGACCGGCCGCATACCACACGCCGGGCGGAGAGATTCGCGGCACTATTGAAATGAAGCGGCAGTTCGTCATTCGGGACGGGCGCATTCGTTTTATGTTTGACACGGGAGTCACGATCGGTGATGAACTGCTGCAGGCCGTGCTGAGTCGAACGTCCGATGCGCAGATGAAAAGCATCGTGGCCACGATTCAACGGGAGCAGAACCGGATCATCCGCAATGACCGGGCTCGCATGTTAATCGTGCAGGGAGCGGCAGGCAGCGGCAAAACGTCGGCCGCCCTGCAGCGGGTAGCCTATTTGCTGTACAAATACCGGGAGCATTTGCGGGCAGACCAGATGGTTCTTTTTTCGCCGAATCCGATGTTCAACAGCTATGTATCGACGGTACTGCCCGAGCTTGGAGAAGAAAACATGCTGCAGACCACCTTCCAGGAGTACCTGGAGCGGCGGCTCGGCAAGGAGTATCAATTGGAGGATCCGTTCATCCAGCTGGAATACGTATTGACGGCCACGGCTGACCCGGGATACGCGGCGCGCATGTCAGGAATCCGTTTTAAATCGTCGGAATCATTCCTGAACGTTATCACAAAATACAAGGACGGTTTGATGAATGGCGGCATGAAGTTCAAACCTGTGCGTTTTCAGGGACAGGTAGTCGTTCCCGCAGAGGCGATGCTTGAGAAATTTTACAGTTTCGAGCCGTCCGTCAAACTGGTCAGCAGACTGGAGCTGCTGCGCGATTGGATGCTCAAGGAGTTATCGGCGTTCGGCAAACGGCAGTTGGAAGCGGATTGGGTCGATCAGCAGCTCGATGTGATGGATGCAGAGGATTTGCAGAAAGCCTATCAACGCCTGAAACGTAAACAAAAAGGCAAGGTGGACAGTTTCGACGATTTCGAACAGGAACGCGGCATTTTGGCACGCATGGTCGTAAGCGACCGGCTGAAACCGCTGCGCAAATGGATCAAAGCGCTTCGTTTCGTTGACGTCCGCCAAATGTATGCACACCTGTTCCAGGACCAGGCGCTGATGACGCGTTTGTTGGAAGGAGAAGCGCTGCCGTCTCACTGGCAGGACATTTGCGATGTGACGCTGGGCAGGCTGAAGGTTCAGGAGCTGGCCTATGAGGACATTACGCCGTACCTGTATCTGCGGGAATTGCTGCTTGGATTTCACATTAATTCCGCCATCCGTCACGTCATCATCGACGAAGCGCAGGATTACTCGGCTTTCCAGCTTGCATTCATGAAACGTTTGTTTCCGCGTTCGAAATTTACGGCACTCGGCGACTTCAACCAGGCCATCTATGCGCACTCTTCCGTGCTTAAGGGGACGGGGCCGCTGACAAAGCTATACGGACCTGAAGAGACTGAACTCATTGAGCTGACGCGGAGTTACCGGTCAACGCGCGAGATCGTGGAGTTCACGAAAGGAATGATTCCCGGCGGGGAAGAGATCGTGCCGTTTAACCGTGCCGGAGACAAACCGAAAGTGGTTGTAACTTCTTCGGCACAAGAACATATCGACGCCATGACAAAGGATATCGAGGGCCTGGTGAAGGAAGGTTTCGAGACCGTTGCCGTTATATGCAAAACTGCTGAGGAGAGCAAAAAAGTGCACGAGGCTTTAAGCAAAAGGCTGGAACAGGCACCCAAGCTCATCAAAAAAACGACGCTTTCCTTTGAGCAGGGCGTACACGTTATTCCAGCGTATCTCGCCAAAGGCGTCGAGTTCGACGCCGTGCTTATTCACGACGCCTCTGCCCGCAGATACGGCCAGGAGCATGAGCGCAAGCTGTTCTATACGGCATGTACGCGGGCGATGCATTTGCTGCATGTGTACTGCAAAGGCGAGCCAAGCCCGTTCATTACTTCCCAGCCGGCAGAGCTGTATGCGATGGCAGATGTCCCCATGGCCCAAACGGAGTAAAACGTTGATATGACCCGGCAGACGAATGAATCCTTCGACTGGTATTAATGACTACCGGCTTCCGTACTCTGGGTACGGGAGCTTTTGCTTATGTGCATCGTACAGCCCTTGCACGGTTTCATTGCTGCATATATGCTCGGATGGAAACAGAAACGAACGAAAGAGGAGGATGAACGTGGATTACGCAAACGTCACTTACACATTGGAAAGCAATGGGATCAAATATCAAAATGAGGACATGAATGCTTCATTGTTCGACGAACTCATCACGAACTTAGACTTGATGGACTATCTGGTGCTTGTGCCGTCACAACCTATAGATAAGAGCATCTATTTACAGGCTGCGACCACGGATAATCCGGAGGAATTCGTCGTAGAAGTGCGATTCGTATTCGATGACGAAAGATTCGAACATTACAGTTACATATCTGAGGATCCTCGTAAAGTTATAGCGATTTTCCTGGACTATTGGGGACTGCAAAAGCTGCCGAATCTGGGCGATTGGCAGGATATTACGGAACAATTTCTAACATAGGCATGTCGGAGAAATACCAATCATTGTTTTGGTTCATCATATTTGCCGTGCATTTTATCATCAAAAACAAATCAAGTGAGGGTTCTTTACACCCAGGATGCGGACTCTTATAATCGTAACAATATACTTTTTTGCAGGGCGTACTGGAACGGAGGAGGATGGAAATTGAAAAAAACACGTTTTGAGCGGGTGCCATTGGCAGATTGCGTACCCGACCTGGTTGCGACGGCGCGGGGAGATTTGCCAGCGACGCTGGTCATTCGCGGGGGCACGCTGGTAAACGTCATTTCGGGCGAAATTTTACCGGGCATGTCCGTTGCGATTCAAGGCGCACGTATTGCCTATGTGGGCAAAGATGTCAGCCATGCAATCGGCGAGCATACCCGAATTATTGAAGCAGAGGGACGATATATTGCGCCTGGATTGTTGGATGGGCATTGCCATATTGAAAGCACGCAAATGAAGGTATCCGAATTTGCAAGAGCGGTACTGCCATCCGGGACGACGGGCGGATTCTTCGATCCGCACGAAATTTCCAACGTACTTGGCTTGAAAGGGCTGCGCATGATGCTGGACGAGGCGCGGACAACGCCGCTGGCTGCCTATTTGCAAGTGGCTTCCTGCGTGCCTTCCACCCATCCGGGTCTGGAAACGACAGGGGCGTACATCGGGCCGGAGGAGGTTGCCGAGGCCCTCTCATGGGGGCCTGACATGATTGGCCTGGGGGAAGTCATGAACTTTCCGGGGGTCGTCTACGGCGACGACACGATGCTTGGCGAAATTCAGGCCACGCTGCGCGCAGGCAAAGTGGCCGATGGCCATTTTACGTGGGCAGCGGATGACTGGCGTCTTCCTGCTTATGCGGCAAGCGGGGTTTCGGGAGATCACGAGTGCGTGACGAAGGAAGACGTGGTTGAACGGCTGCGTCTGGGCATGTATGCAAAAATGCGCCAAGGATCGGCCTGGCATGACGTTGCCGAAACGATCAAAGCCTGTACCGAGCTGGGGCTTGATACACGCCGCATGCTGCTTGTCACTGATGACCGGAGTTCGGAGTCTTTGCTCAAGGAGGGCCATATGGATTTCGTTGTGCGTCTGGCCATCTCCCAAGGGGTGAAGCCGGTGACCGCGTTCCAGATGGCGACGATCAACACAGCCGAGAGGTTTGGGGTGGCCCGCGATATCGGCGCCGTCATTCCCGGAAATATGGCGGACATCATTTTGCTGGACGGAAGGCTGGCCGACGTTCGGGTCGGCATGACCATTGCAGCGGGCCAGATCGTTGCCGAGCATGGAAAAATGACGGCAGCATGGGAGCCATTCATCTATCCGGACGAAGCACTGAACACGGTAAAGCTGAATCCGGATCTTCAGCCGGGTGACATGGCTTTGGCCGCACCGATTGCCGAAGGCACCATTGCTGCCAAAGTCATTCAAGTGACCGAAAATCATGTGGATACGAAAGAGAAGCTTGCCCACGTTGAAGTAAAGCAGGGGCTTGTGCAGGTCCCGACCGATGGTGACGTATGCAAGATTGCCGTGCTCGAACGGCATAAGCAAACAGGCAACCGCGCGGTTGCGCTTGTAGGAGGCATTGGTTTTAAGAAACCGGCTGCCATTGCCATGACCGTTGCGCATGATAGCCACAATCTGCTCATCATCGGCAATGACGATGCACTGATGGCAGAGGCAGGAAACAGGGTGATCGGCATGCAGGGCGGCGTCGCCGTGGTGACGGCATCGGGCAGCACGGAGTTTCCGCTGCGGATTGCCGGCCTGATGTCGACCGAGCCTTTCGAGCAAGTGGCTGCACAGTCCGAAGCCGTCAGCGAGGCGCTGCAATCGGCAGGCTGCACGCTGAACAATGCCTTTATGACGCTGTCCCTGCTGGCACTAGTCGTCATTCCCGAGCTGCGTTTGTCCGACAAAGGACTTGTTCGGATCTCGTCGGAAGGCATTGAACAGGTATCCCTGTTTGAGGAGGTCAACGAGGTAAAGGCTCAATGAAGCGGCTTGCATAACCCTGAGGTGTGATCGTGTCCAACGCGAACAGGACGTTAACCATTGAACTGGAGATATGTTGCCACAAAAAAACCTTGCGCTGCATTGCGCAAGGTTTTTTTTGCATGTCAATTTCCATGTCCATGAGGCGAACGTTTACAAGTTTTGTAACTCCTTATTAGAAGAAATCCAGCATGGAATCCGCTCGTCTCTCATCATATGGCTAAAATTCCAGTCCCAAAAATAGGGTCTAAAGAACTATTAATACAGAAGTGTGAACGCCCGAAATATGTTTAAGTGATTCTTTTGTCGTGCGTCTATAAGGTGGTATTGCATATATAAGAAATGCAATAAAGTCCTATATTCGCAGAGGTTCCATGAGCCGGGAGCAGCACATGATCTCCCTGATCGGCAGAGGAGTTAACAAGCAAGGGAGTGTTCAAACATGAAAAAAAACCGGGGTCGTCGTTTTATGTTGTTGTTCAGCAGTCTCTTTCTTCTCATTGGCGCGTCGTGTTCGACGCCAAGCGTCATCGCGGAGAGCTCTCCGGGGGAAATTCCCACGGTGCAGGGAACAGTTCAGAAGGAGGGACCCATAAGGGCAACCTGGTTATGGGATACGATGCAGATCGTCGATCACACCGAAAGCATCTTGCAATTTGCGGCAACCCATCAAATCAGCGCCATTTATTTGCAAATCAACAGGGACGTGAAATTGCCTTATTATAAGGAATTCATCCGCAAAGCAGGTGAACAGGGCGTTGTCGTAGATATTATGGATGGACGTCCTGCATGGGGGCTGAGCGAAAACGTGAATCAGATTGCAGCTTTTTTGGATTGGATAGAGGCGTACCAGTCCCAAGCGGAAGCCGATGAACGGTTTGCCGGAATCCACCTGGATATCGAGCCGCATGTGCTTCCCGAATGGAAGACCGACCAGGAACGGGTCATTTCGGAATGGCAGGGCAATGTGCGTTATATCATGAACCGGGCGGCGAAAATGAACCTGCCTGTGGCGGCCGATTTACCTTTCTGGCTGGATAACTACAAGATTCCGGGATCGGACATGGCCGTCAGCAGCTGGATGATCCGCCAATACGATGCCGTGACCATCATGGCATATCGGGATACGGCGAAGGCCATCTTCGATGTGGCCAAGACCGAGCTCGCCGAATCGGCCGCGCTGGGCAAAAAGCTTTCGATCGCCGTCGAGACGAAACAGAGCAAAGAAGGCCAGTTCATAACGTTTTACGAGGAAGGCAAAGCATACATGGAGAGCCAGCTGAAGCTGGTAGAAAGCATGGCAAAAGGCTACGATTCCTACTCGGGCATATCGGTGCATGAGTATAGCGCATGGAAATCGTTGATCCCTTAATACGTGCTTAAAGCTGTTTGGGCGCAAAAAAGAGGAAGGATCCCGGCAAGTCCGGAATGCTTCCTTTTTCGTTTGTTCTGTTGCCATCTCGGCGTTTCAAATCGGAAGGGGCTCCATGGCCAGTTTTTCATAGAAGAGCTTGCGATATTGGGACGGCGTAATGTTTTTGTGTTTTTTGAAGGTCGTGATGAAATAACTCAGGTGCTCGAACCCGACGTCCATGGCGATGTCGACGATTTTGTGGTCGGTGTTCTCCAATTGGTAACAGGCCTGCTGCACACGGTAATAATTGATGTAATCGACAGGGCTCTTCTGTACCATCTGTTTGAAAAAGCGGCAGAAATGCCCTTCGCTCATGTTGGCTTCGTCAGCCAGCTCTTTCAGCTTGAGCGGTTCCGGATAACGGCGGTGGATGTATCCAAGCACGGATTTCAACCGCTCGATTTTGTCATGGCTGCCGGTCGGGACTGCGCTTTTGAGCGGAGCAGGCTTCATATGCTCGAACATGCGGGCGAAAATCAGATACAGCAATGCTTTGGTCGTCATTTCGCAAGTGTCGGATCCTTGCTCATGCTCGGCAAAAATCCGCTGCAAGTAAAGGAGAATTTCCTGGCCCCACGCCTCATCGGACTTGATATGACAGGGAGGGACGAGCGTTTTGTGCATCAGCGGGCCAATGAACTTCTCCTGAACGGCATCGAACGTGCGGCTGCCGAGCAGCTCCGGGTTAAAGACGATGGAAGAAAACACACATGGATCCTCGCCCTTGAGGTAGCCTGCATGAATTTCGCCGCGATTGACAAAGATGGCTTCCCCGGCTTGAACTTCAACCGTATTCATATCGATCTGAAAGACCGCGCTTCCCTGAATCATCATCGTAAATTCCATTTCGTCATGCCAGTGGCAGTCAAGAATGCTGTCCCCGTTCAACTGCTGAATATCCGGATAGACGCTGACAGGATACATGGCATTGCCGTGAATGCGGTCCTCCCGCAATCGTTCTCTTTCCATAGAGAAGGCCCCTCTCATTTCAGTATTAATGTAATCGTTTCCATTGTTTAGGCATCATGTGGCGGAAATGATCATCAAATATCAAAATCGTGATATATTTGGTCAAAATATGATAAGAAAACACGCTTTAATATCAATATTATTATAGTATAACCAAAGGGGGTAATGATCAATGAAATTTACGGACGGTTATTGGCAAATCCGTGAAGGATACCATGTGCAAAATCCTGCAGATGTTCGAGATATAGTACAAAAAGGCGATACCATGACGGTATACGCGGCAACCAAACGCATTGAACGCAAAGGAGATACCCTGAACGGAACGCTGCTCAAGGCGACTTACAGCTCTCCGATGCCTAACGTTATTCGCGTGCAGCTGAACCATCACAAAGGTCAAGTGAACCAAGGGCCGGAATTCGCGCTGAACACGTTCAATACCGATGTGCAAATTACACGCGATGAGCAGGGTGCCGTGCTGAAGAGCGGCGATCTGAGCGTGACTGTGGACAAAACCAAAGGTTGGGACATCGGCTTCTATTATAATGAGAAACGTCTCACTGGCAGCGGCTGGAGAGGCGCGGGATACATTCAATCCAAAGAAGAAGGCGCATTCTTCCGCGAACAGCTGGAGCTGGGCGTAGGCGAGTATGTCTACGGCTTGGGCGAGCGCTTTACTCCGTTCGTGAAGAACGGACAAGTCGTGGATATTTGGAACGAAGACGGCGGCACAAGCAGTGAGCAAGCTTACAAAAACATTCCGTTCTACCTGTCCAACAAAGGATATGGCGTCTTCGTCAACCATCCGGAAAAAGTATCGTACGAGATCGCTTCCGAGAACGTATCGAAAGTGCAATTCAGCGTAGCTGGAGAGTCCCTGGAATACTTCATCATCGGTGGAGCGAACCCGAAAGAAGTGCTTGATAATTACACCAAATTGACAGGCAAACCTGCACTGCCGCCGGCATGGACGTTTGGCCTGTGGCTGACGACTTCGTTTACGACGGATTACGACGAAGCAACGGTAAACCATTTCGTGGACGGCATGGCCGAGCGCGATCTGCCGCTTTCCGTATTCCACTTCGACTGTTTCTGGATGAAGGAGTACCAATGGTGTGATTTCGAATGGGACAAAGACATGTTCCCTGATCCGGAAGGCATGCTGAAACGACTGAAAGAAAAAGGTCTTAAAATCTGTGCATGGATCAACCCGTACATCGCCGAGAAATCCTACCTGTTCGACGAGGGTATGGAAAACGGATATCTTGTTAAACGCGCCGACGGCAGCGTATGGCAGTGGGATATGTGGCAAGCCGGCATGGGTCTCGTGGACTTCACGAATCCTGCGGCTGTGGACTGGTACAAAGGCAAGCTGAAAACGCTGATCGACCAAGGCGTGGATTGCTTCAAAACGGACTTCGGCGAAAGAATTCCGACGGACGTCGTTTATTATGACGGCTCCGACCCTGTGAAAATGCACAACTACTATACATTCCTGTACAACAAAGCCGTATTTGACGTATTGGAAGAAAACCTGGGCAAAAACGAAGCGGCGTTGTTTGCGCGTTCCGCAACCGTAGGCGGACAACAGTTCCCTGTGCACTGGGGCGGAGACTGCTCGTCCAACTATTCTTCCATGGCGGAATCGCTGCGCGGAGGCCTGTCCCTCGGTCTTTCCGGTTTCGGGTTCTGGAGTCATGACATCAGCGGTTTCGAAAGCACGGCAGAGCCTGACGTGTACAAACGCTGGGTACAATTCGGACTTCTTTCTTCCCACAGCCGTCTGCACGGTAACGAGTCGTACCGCGTACCTTGGTTGTTCGACGAAGAAGCGGTGGACGTGGTCCGCGACTTTACGAAGCTCAAGCTGAGCCTGATGCCTTACCTGTTCAATTCCGCGGTGGAATCGAGCGTGCAAGGTCTGCCGATGATGCGTGCGATGGTGCTGGAGTATCCGGAAGATCCGACATGCGCCACGCTGGACCTGCAATACATGTTCGGTGACTCGATCCTTGTGGCACCGATCTTCAACAAAGAGGGCGACGTTCGTTACTATCTGCCTGAAGGTACATGGACGAACTACCTGACTGGCGCAAAAATCGAAGGTGGACGCTGGATCAGCGAAAACCACGATTTCAAAACGCTGCCAATGATGATCAAACCGAACACGCTGCTTGCGGTCGGTGCGGTTGACAGCAAACCGGATTACGACTTTGCGCAGGATGTATCCTTGCATTTGTTCGAATTGGCAGACGGCCAGGCTGCAGAAGCTGCCGTCGTGAACCAAGCCGCAGAACAGGAACTGAAAGTACAGGTTTCCCGTCAAGGCGAAGTGCTTGAAGTACGTGCCGAAGGCGCGGGCAAACCATGGAGCATCGTTCTGCGCGGCATCGAGAGCGTATCCGGCGTAGAAGGCGGTTCTTACGCTGCCGGCGAGCATGGCGTGGTTGTAACGCCTGCAGCAGGCGCGAGCAAGCTGACGATCCAGTTGTAATCTGTTATTGTAAGGACGGTACCTCGTAAGGTGCCGTCCGTTTTTAAATTCTTTGGGGGCATAGGAGTTTGATGATCATGAACGCAACAAGAAGCACAGGGTTGCATCAACCCGTTACACCGGAAACGATTCAAATTTTGGTAAAACATCATTTTGGAACCGCTACCAATATAATCAGCCAACACATCATGCAGGGCGGACTTTTTAATACGACCTACAAGCTTGAGCTGGAGCATGAGGTATACCCGCATGTCATCCTGCGACTGGCTCCCGAACGGATCTGTTCTTCTGCCGATCCGGCAGCGGATCCGCTCTTTTCGTTTGAACGGACGATGATGTCCGCTGAACCCGTGATTTACGAGCATTATCGAAACGTAGGTATACCTGCCCCTCATGTCATTGTTTGTGATGACAGCGGAAAGCTTGTACCACGAACCTACATGTTCATGGCATTCATCCCGAGCGTGCAGCTGGACCACCCGTCGATTTGTGCAGAGCAAAAGGATCGTTTGTACCGCCAGCTTGGTGCTTATACTGCGGCGATGCACCAAATTAAGGGCCACTCTTTTGGCTGGCCGCAAAAAGACGGAACCATCCGGGGTTCGGAGAGATGGTCGGACGTGCTGCTTGCGTATGCCCGGGAAACTGCCGATAAAGCAGCGGCGGCGAATTACATGCCTGAGGCCGGGGAAGAGATCGTAACGCTGTTTGAGGCGCATCGCGATTTGTTCGATCAAGTCACCCAACCCGTGTTGGTCCATAACGACTTGTGGGAGGCCAATGTGCTGATCCAAACGCCTGTGCAGGATCGGCCCGTTATCGCGGCCGTGATCGACGGGGACCGCTCCATGTTTGCGGACAGGGAATATGAAGCCATCCTTTCCGGCAAATCCGCTTCGTTCCATGCAGGATACGGAATGGAGCTGGACATGTCCCCGGAGGGACAAACGAGGCGGCTCGCTTATCGGATCCTGTCGTCTTTCTTTAACGCATATGTGCATGAGCATCAGGTAAATCAACCCGAGGATGGGGAAGTATACCGCCAGCGGACGCTGAGTTTGCTGAAGGAGTGGAAGCAGCTTCTTGTCAACTAAACAATTGAGGGAGGAATTTCCGTGCACGAATATTACGATTACCCCATGTGGAACGCTTCGCTTTCGCTGGAGGAACGACTGGACGATCTGATCTCAAGGCTCACGCTGGCGGAAAAAATAAGTTTGATTCCGACGCGCGAAGCGGCCGTTCCGAGATTGGGCATTCCCAAATACAACGTGGGCGGCGAGGCTGCGCACGGGGTAGCCTGGAAGGGCGTCGCCACCGTATTTCCGCAGCCGCTCGGACTGTCGAGCACATGGAACCCGGAACTTCTGCGCCGGATCGGTTCCGTCATTGGCGATGAAGCGCGGGCATATCATCACAGGGAGCCCGAGGTTCACGGTTTGACCCTTTGGGCACCCACGGTAGATCTGGAACGGGACCCGCGTTGGGGAAGAACCGAGGAGGGTTACGGGGAAGACCCTGTGCTGACGGGAGAAATGTCGAAGGCACTGGTGCAAGGCATGCAGGGCGAGCATCCGTTTTATCTGAAAATGGTTGCGACGCTGAAGCACTTTTTTGCCAACAACAATGAAAAAGACCGCTTGAACTGCTCATCCAGCATCGATCCGCGCAATTTGCGCGAATATTATTTGAAAGCCTTCGAAGCTCCGTTCGTGGAAGGCGGTGCCTTGTCGATGATGACGGCGTACAACTCCATCAACGGCACCCCGGCCATCGAGAGTCCATATATCAACGATGTCGTTAAAGGAGAATGGGCGATGCCCGGCTTCATCGTGTGCGACGGAGGAGACTTGTCCCAGACGGTCGATTACCACAAGTACCACGCATCCCATGCAGAGTCGGCGGCAGGAGCGATCAAGGCGGGCGTGGACTGTCTTACGGATGAAGTGGACATGGTCGTGCCTGCCCTGGAAGAGGCGCTCCAACGCGGTCTGCTGCAGGAGAAAGACCTGGATCGGGCCATTCGCAACATTTTCGGCGTACGCATGAGATTGGGGCAGCTGGATCGGACGGGAGCGAATCCGTATGCATCGATTTCGGAGGATGTGTTGTGTGCGCCGGAGCATGCCCGGTTGAGTTATCGCGCGGCTGCCGAATCCGTCGTATTGCTCAAAAATGATGGACTGCTCCCGCTGAAACCGGAAAAGCTGCATAAAGTCAGCGTCATTGGGCCGCTTGCGGACGCGGTGTATACCGACTGGTACAGCGGCACGCTTCCGTACAAAGTTTCCGCATTGGACGGATTGCGAAGCCGATTGAAGAATGTGGAAATTGCCTATGAAGACGGCAATGATCGGATTTCCCTGAAAACTGCAGACGGAAAAGTGATTGTGCATGGAACTCAAGGAACTTTAGCTGCCGTTGAGGAAGAAGGAGCACAGCCGGCGGAGTTCGTACATCAGGATTGGGGCTGGGGGAGCCATACGCTTCGCAGCAGAAGTAACGACCGTTACGTCACATTGACCGAGGAAGGCATCTATCAGGCTTGTGCGGAACAGATCGGCGGATGGTTCGTCAAAGAAATTGTACGATTCGAGGAAGACGCTTCCGACGGCCATCAGACGCTGCGTTCATGGAACGGATTGCCTCTGGGCCTTCGCGAGCACAAGGGACAGTTGGTTCTCGCACCTTTGGCGGAGGAAGCGGAACAAGGCGCTGCAGTCCCGTTTGTGCGCGAGCTGCGGCTCGACGGGGTAGAGCGGGCGGCGCGTATCGCACAGGATAGCGACGTGTCCATCGTCGTGGTGGGTAACAACCCTTACATCAACGGCAAGGAAGAAATCGACAGACCGGGCCTCACACTTCCGACGGAGCAGATTCGGCTTGTGAAAGAAGTATGCGCGGCCAACCCGAACACCGTGGTCGTCATCATAGGCAGTTATCCGTTTGCCCTTCACGATCTCAAGGATGTGGCCCCGGCCATCGTGTACCTGACTCATGCGGGGCAGGAATTAGGCAGTGCCCTCGCCGATGTGCTTACAGGTGCTTATGCTCCGGCAGGGCGGCTCAACATGACATGGTACGAAGATGAATCCCAGCTTCCGGATCTGCTGGAATACGATATTATCCGTAACGGATGGACTTATCAATACCATGAAGGATCGGTGCTCTACCCGTTCGGGCATGGATTGACCTATTCCGAATTCGAATACGAATCGCTGCAAGCGGAACGAACGGTAGACGCGGAAGGCAAAGACGTGCTGAGCGTTGAAGTAAGCATTCGGAATGCCGGCTCTGTTGCAAGCGATGAGGTGGTACAGGTCTACGGTTCCGCGCAAACCTCCAGGGTCAGACGCGCCCGCAAGCAATTGCTGGCCTTCCGCCGGGTCCATGTTGCGGCCGGAGAACAAGCGATCGTGCGCCTGACGGTTCCCGTACAGCGTTTGGCCATGTGGGACGTGACCCGTGACCGTTACTGCGTGGAATCCGCCGTCTGGTCCATCATGGCCGGCCGTTCCTCCGCAGACGCCCGGCAAACGCTGGCGTTAGCCATTGAAGGAGAGACGATTCCCGCACGGAAGCTTCATCTGCCTACACCTGCGGAGAATTACGACGATTGCCATGCCGTTTTGCTGGATGAATGTTTGGAAGGAAGAACGGCCGTCCGAGCCATCGCTCCGGGAGAACCGCTATACCGTGAGGATCAGATCGCATGGATCGTGTTCAAGGATAATGGCACAGAAGACGCACGGCAGTTTGAAGCACGTGTATCGGATTTTGCAAACGCTGGCGACGCCCGTCTTGAGATCCGTTCAGGTGCGCCGGACGGCGAACTGATTGGCGAATGCGACGTTCCGAGCACAGCATCCGGTCCGATTCGGTACATGAAAGAGCGTGTCTGGACAACGGTACGATGTGAACTCAAGGCAAGTGATTCCGTGGAACAACTGTACATTGTGTTTAGAGGCGGGGCTGCACTGCAGCAATTTTGCCTGATTCCATAAACCAGCCTCGGCACATTTGGTGCTGCACTGAATGACCATGTTTACGTTGGGCTGAACCGCTTTGCATGCTGAAAGTTATGCAAAGCGGTTTTTTTCTTGCGAGCAACGTGTCTTCGGCTACGAAATGTTAGAGAAATCAAACCCGCCGTATATTAAAGTGAGCAATCATCCACAATAAAACCGTTGTTATTGGAGGAGATTCGTCAGTGGACCAGGCAGTAGCTCCATCCGGAATATTTCGGATGATGGAGTCGCATTGACCGGGGTTTCCTATCTCGTAAAGGTGGTTGTGGCATGAACGAAAAAAAGCGGGACCTTGCTGCATTGGCATCTATACCGGTTATTATGACCTTGGGAAATTCAATGTTGATTCCCATCCTTCCGCAAATTGAACGTCAATTGCATGTATCCTCCTTTAAAGTGAGCATGCTGATCACGGTATATGCGGTCGTTGCCATCTTACTTATCCCGCTTGCAGGTTACCTCTCGGACCGATTCGGGCGCAAGGTTGTCATTATCCCCAGCTTAATCATCGCGGCTGCAGGAGGGGCTGTAGCCAGCGTAGCGGCAATGATGCTTGCCGGCTCTGCCGCATATTGGACGATCCTTGCGGGCCGCTTGCTGCAGGGGATCGGTGCGGCAGGCGCGTTTCCCATCGTGATTCCACTGGTCGGAGACATGTTCGATGACGAGAAACAAGTGAGCAAAAGCCTTGGCATTATTGAGACCTCGAACACGTTCGGCAAGGTCGTTAGTCCGATCCTTGGTGCGGCGCTGGCTGCCTGGCTCTGGTATTTGCCTTTTATCGCCATACCGGTGCTGTGCGTGTTTTCCCTTGTGCTGGTCATCATATTTGTCAAAGCTCCGAAGAAAAAAGAACGTCCGCCATCCTTTTCCGAATTCGTGGCTTCGGTCAAAAAGGTAATGAAAGAGAATGGCCGCTGGTTATATGCTTTGTTTGCCATCGGCGGCATATGCATGTTTATCCTTTTTGGCGTGCTGTTTTATTTGTCCGAAATGCTGGAATCCAAATACAAGCTCGCCGGGGTGGTGAAAGGCCTTGTATTGGCGATCCCCTTGGCCGCGCTTTGTTTGGCGTCCTTTCTGGCCGGAAAGTGGATCGGCAAAAGCAAAGTACGCATGAAATGGATCGGATTTGCCGGTCTCGCCATTGTGACGGCGTCCCTTCTACTGATGGGATTCTGGAACAACATCTATCTAGTGGTCGGTTTGTTTTCCGCAGGAAGCGTCGGGATCGGGGCCACTTTGCCTTGTTTGGATGCCCTGATTACGGAGGGGATCGACAAAGAAATGCGGGGGACCATTACCGCGCTGTTCAGCAGCATGCGTTTTATCGGCGTATCCCTCGGCCCACCCGTCATTTCATTGTTGCTGGGCAGCGCTCACATGCTCCTCTTTGGCTTGTTGGCAGCCATAAGCGCGGTGGGCGCTCTCCTGAGCTTCTTTGCGGTCAAACCGGAGAAAGAAGAGCAGGAAAAAGGCGGGAAAAGCCAAGATCAGCAGCAGCGAAGCGTTTACGAAGAACCGAAAAATGGGTTTGAACAAAAGGGAATCCGGTCCAAACGAAACAAAAGCCCGTTCTGAACTGTCAGAAACGGGCTTTTTCCAATGCTTGCCGCCAGAGGCGCATGCTCATTGCATGTAAGGCTGCAACGTTGTTTCGGGGCTTCGCCTCAATCGTTTGTTTCCTTGTCTTTACCTTCGATGTGAGTATGCGCCAGCAGTGGATGAACCTGCACGTCGAAGCTGCCGCTGCGTTTGCCTTGAATGAGATAAATGATCAGGAAGAGCACCACGGCAACGGCCGAGTAACGATACATTTCGGTATAACTCGTCAATGAGGCAATGCCGCCCAGCAGGAGGGCACCCATGGCAATACCGAAGTCGAGCGAGTTCAGGAACATGCCGTTAGCCATCCCGCGCTGCGACGGAGCAACGATTTGAATCATCCACGTTTGCAGCGAAGACTGCATGGACCCATATCCGATGCCGTAGATGAAAGCAGACAACAGCATGAGTGGCATGGAGGTCGCGAACGAAAGAAGAATCAAACCGCCGGCCATGAAGAAGGTCCCCGGAATCAACAGCGCCTTCGGTCCTTTGCGATCATATAACCGGCCTGCAAAGGGACGGACAATAAGAATGGCGATGGCATTGAACAGGAAAAAGAATGCCGGATTGGACAAGTTGGCTTCTTTACCGTAAAGGACGATAAAACCGACGAGACCTCCATACGTAACGGCCAAGAGGGCGTTCAATATGCTGGGCAGAAACAGTTTCCGGTTGAACGGCAGCTTCTCTCCGGTGCCTGACACCGATGCGGCCTTGGGCTGAGCATGCGGCACTGAGCCTGCAGAAGAGGCGACTTTGTTCGCTTTTTTACGCGTTAACGATAAACTTAGCGGATAGATGACTGCAATAACGCCAGCCGTGCACAACATAAGCGTTGTGAAGCCTGCGCCTTGCAGGAGGGTGACCCCGATCATCGGGCCAATGGACATGGCCAGGCTTGTTGACAAGCCGAAATATCCCATTCCCTCGCCCATTCGCTTAACGGGAATAATATCCGAGGCCATCGTGGGGAAAGCCGTACTGGTCATGCCAAAGCCTGTGCCGAAGATCATGCGCAGGAGCAGCAGCAGGGCGATTCCGCCGGCAAAATAATAGCCCAGCGTGGCAAGCAGGGCGACGGTCAACCCAAGGTAGATCATGGTGTTGCGAAGCCCTCTTTCCAAAGCTTTGGCCGAATATAGGCGAGCAGCGATGGCGCATAGGGCGAACAGGCACGTAAATAGGCTTACTTCAAAGGCGTTCGCATGAAAACGCTCCTGTACATAGGACGGGAGCGGAGAGACGATCATATGCAGCTGCAAGAAAAGCAGAAAATTACAGAGCATAAGCAAAATAAAATCGATGGTCCATAGTTTGACGCGTGAAGCTTGTGGCGATTCGTTCATTGGTTGTTATTCCCCCTGAGTGTCTATTCGTTGAAGGTTGCGGTTGATGAGGGAGAGAACAGTTTTGAATGTTTCCATTTGCTCTTCCGGAATGTCGGCGGCGAGGATATCATTCATTCCTTTTTCAATCGGAATCAATTGGTCGAGCAATGCCCTGCCGTCTTCGGTAAGATAAAGAAGGTATGCCCTGCGATCCTGCTTGCTGGTGCGGCGTTCGACCATCCCTTTTTTTTCTAAAAGATCGATGATGCGGGCAGTCGTGGGCTGGTCTTTGCACACACGGGCAGCAAGCTCCTTCTGGTTGACCCCTTCCCCCCGGCCAATGTTAAACAGCACAGAGAATTGCTCTGTCGTGATGTCGTACGGCTTGAATCGATTGGCAAGAACGACAGCAGCCTTTCGATGGGTTAATCCCATGAGAAAACCGACAGATTGGTCCAGTGAATATTCCATGTGTGCGAGGCCTCGCTTCCTTCAAAAAAGTTGTTCGCAGAAATAGTTGTTGCAACAATTATATGTTGACTAAGTAGTTTTGTCAAAGCAAATTTATGCAAAGTGCACCATGCGATGGCAAGCAAAGCCTGTTACAATGTAAATGTGCATCCGTGCGCTGATAAGCCTCCGAACCTACCCAGACATGCAGATGGACAAATTCGATCCGCACCGGTCTTTGAACCGGGGAGTAAAAGGAGATACGTTATGCTGAAAAACATTCCGGCCATCCTGCCACCCGAGCTGCTTAAAATCATGTCCGAGATGGGACATGGGGACGAGCTTGTTTTGGCGGATGCCAATTTTCCGGCGGCGAGCCATGCCAAGCGGCTGATCCGCTGTGACGCCGTGGGAGCGGTCCAATTGCTGGATGCGATGTTAACCTTGTTTCCGCTTGACACTTACGTCGAACATCCCGCAGCAGTCATGCAAGTCGTTCAGGGAGATCCCGTCGTACCTGTCATTTGGGAGGACTTCCGAAAGAGCATTCAGCGCCATGAAGGTGTCGTGAATCCGCTTGAGGAAGTGGAGCGCTTTGCATTTTATGAAAGGGCTTCCAGGTCGTTTGCGATCATCGCTACCGGGGAAGGTGCGCAATATGCCAACCTGATTTTGAGAAAAGGGGTCATTCGTTCGAGGGTAAATAACCTTTTCCCCTAAGAGGCATGACTAAACCTGTCGAATGACGATAGATATTACAAACTTTGAGACGGATGATGTATGGGACCAGGGTCGATGCCTTGCTACAATAATGGAAACGATACAAAGGCAGGAATCATCGGAAAAGGGAGGTTGCACGCGATGCAATATAACCTGAAGTTGGCTGGCCCGGATGACGTCGTCCGGCTTGGAGAGCTGTTCAACCAATATCGAATGTTCTATGGGCAGGAATCGGATGAAGAGGGTGCCGTTCGTTTTATCTCAGAACGCATGGAACGCGAGGAATCTGTCATTTTGGCAGCCGTGTGCCCAAGTGGCATTAACGGCGTTGAACAAATAGCGGGTTTTGCACAACTTTATCCGAGCTTCAGCTCGGTATCCATGGGGAAAATATGGATTCTTAATGACCTGTACGTACACCCGGATCATCGCGGGCAAGGCATTGCAGGCATGCTGCTCGACGCAGCACGGGAAATGGCGTATCAGGATAAAGCAATCCGGATCGTGTTATCCACGGCGAAGGATAACGGGCAGGCTCAGCGGATCTACGAAGCCAAAGGGTATGTTCAGGACGCCCATTTCCTGTATTATGAACTTGATCTGCTGCCATAGGATGAACGCTGGCACAGCCGGAACAACGGAACATAACAAAGAGGAGGATTACAGCCAAAATGATGCAATGGATCGCGATGATCACGATGCTGATCGATCATATGGGCGCTATCTTTTATCCCCAGGTGCATGAGCTGCGCATCATCGGCCGTATTGCCTTTCCCATTTATGCTTTTGCCGTCTACATCGGTTACAAGCATACTCGGAATGTACAAAAATACATATGGAGATTGTTCTGGATCGCGGTCATTTCACAGGTTCCGTTTATGGCTGCCTTTAATCATGTCTCGTTAAACGTGGTGTGGACGTTATGGTCTTCCCTGCTGGTATTATTCGTGCTGGATCGGCTTCCAAACCGGTGGCTTGGCATTCCTCTCGTCATCGGGGCGGGGATCATCATGGAGCTTTCGACGATGGATTATGGCATGTATGGTTTGCTGCTGGTGCTGTTGTTCCGTTATTTTACGGGCCCGGTGCTGGTATTGGGACATGTTCTGATTACGGCAGTCTATATTATGGGATACAGCAGCTCCATCCAGATGTATAGCGTGGCGGCCACGATCGGTATCGCCGTTGCGATGCATTACGGAGCCCATTTCCGGATGCGAGGCCCGCGTTGGGTCTGGCGTTATTTCTATCCGGTACACTTGACGGTAATTGCCTTGATCAGGTGGATGTAAAAAAGGCCATTCTCCGCAAACATGGGAGAATGGCCTTTTCAGGCGTAAGGATAGGAAGAATGAGGTCGTTAATCCAGAGCCGAGGTGGCGTCCGAAGACGGCAGGATGGATGAAGGGAAATATCCGATGTCCACCGCATGCTTCAACATGGTCGTTACAAAGCGGTCATCCGCTTTCGCGCATATAATGCCGGCCGGCTCTACGTAGGCTGTCGTTACAGGGCAGGCATACATATATGCCGAATCCTTCGCGCCGTCTCCTTCGAGCTGGGCAATCGCGAGCTGCAGCGCCTCTGCATCTTTCTCCACGCTGGCGTCGAACAGCCACTGGGTATATTCCGCAAACGGCATCGTCTCCACCTGATATCCGGCACGCCGGATGGAGGCAATCAAGTCATCGTAGCGGATCGGTTCCGGGTTGCAGATGTGGAATACCCGTCCTGCCGTATCTTCGCGCATGGCCAGGTGGGCAATGGACTGGCTGGCGTAATCAATCGGCGTGAAGTCGACCATCCATTCCGCCGCCGGCGCTTTGCCGAGCAGCAGCATAGCTTTGATCATGCGGTAGAAGGCGTTGCTGTCAATATTGGTCTGGAAACGGCCGGTTTCCGAATGGCAAGTGAGATTGCCCGCCCGATAAATGCTTACAGGCACGCCTTCCCGGGCCGCCTGCATCAGAACCTTTTCCGCCTCAAGCTTACTGTCGGAGTACAGGTTGTCTACATGCAGATCTTCCGGGAAGCTGTCGTATTGCAATGAAGATTCCCATTGCCCGCTCAGCGCGAGATCTTCAGGTATGCCCATGGTGGAGACATGGTGGAAGGACGCACCCGGTTTGTGTCGGATCAGGCTGAGCAAGGAAACGGTGCCTTCGACATTGGTCTTGGCAAATTGCTCCGCCTCCCCGAAATGCCGAACGTCTGCCGCACAATGGATGATACGGTCGATGCGGGCCTGCACATAAGCGGCCTGCGCGTCGGACAGCCCCAGTCCTGGACGTTCAAGATCACCTTCTATGATCTCCACTCTCGCGGCAAGCATCGATTCGATGTCGTTTCCGAAATAACCTTTCATCACGCCGTTCAAGCGTTCCCTGGCCGTACTGCCATCGGATGGACGACGCACCAAGGCGTAAATGGTTGCATCGGAGCGCATGAGCAGCTGCTCCAGCACGTGGGATCCGAGATAACCGGTGGCACCGGTCAGCAGGACATGCTCCGGTTTCAATATCTCGGGATAACCCAGTCGGGTCTCCAGCTCCACCGGATGTTCCGCCAAACGGGTGATCGTACCTGCGTTCTTTGCGATCGAAGCCGAATCATCGTTGGCAGAAAGCGCCATGGATTCCGCGCGCTTCGCCAGGGCGCGGATTGTTTTTTCTGCAAAGAAGTCAGCGATTTTCAATTGTGGATAATGCCGCTTCAGGATGACCAGGACGTGGATAACGCGAAGGGAATCCCCGCCTACGGCAAAAAAGCTGTCCTCCACGCCAAAATCGTCGTGCCCCAGAATTTGCTTCCAGGCATCATATAGAATGGACTCTGTCCCGGTTGCAGGCATGACGCGGTCAGGCTGGTTCTCGTGCCGCTCTTCGTTAGGGAAATCCACCATTGCTTTGCGATGGATTTTACCGGTAGGAGCAATCGGCATCTCATCAAGCTGGCACACCCACTTTGGCACAAAATAGGAAGGCAGTTTGGCTGCCAGCTGTGCTTTGATGTCAGCGACGGAAAGGGTGGACCCGTCTTTGGACGTAAAGTAGGCGACCAGCATGTTTTGGCCATCGCTTTCCTTTTTGGGAATGACAACGACATTCTGCACTTGGTCCAGACGGGCAAAATGATCCTCGATCTCCCCGATTTCAATCCGATGGCCCCGGATTTTCAACTGGGAATCGCTGCGGCCGACATATTCGAGCAAGCCATTGTCCAACACTTTGGCAATATCGCCGGATTTGTAGATTTTCTCGTTTATGGCAAACGGGCTGTCAATGAAAGACTGGGCTGTACGCTCCGGCAGGTTCAAGTATCCTTTGGCAAGAGCAGGCGTGGCGATATATACTTCTCCCGGCACGCCTACCGGACAAAGCTGTTGCTCTTCGTTGACGATGTACACTTTGTAGTTGTGGATCGGTTTGCCGATCGGAATGTGGACCACATGATCCGGAACGCGTTCGCTAATGCGATGCGTCGTTGTAGCAACGGTGCACTCCGTAGGCCCGTAAACATTCACGATGTCGATTTGATCGCCAAACTTGCGTTGGAATGCACGAACCTGCTCGCCATAGAGAGCTTCGCCCGCAACGGTAATGATTTTGACCTTCGACAATCGGTGGAACCCTTCTTCCGACAAGTACGAAGCCAGCTGATTGAAAAAGATGGTCGGCAAAATCGTAATGATCGTGGTGCCTGTCCGCTCAATGGCGATTGCAAAGTCCTCAACGGACACGCGCTCTTCCGCGGACAGAAGATAAAGCTCTGCCCCGTAGAAGAGGGCCCCGATCGTATCCCACACGGATGCGTCAAAGCTGTATGTAGCAAATTGGGTTAATACGTCGCCTGGTTTAATGTCACAATCCCGCTGCACGACACTGCCCAAGTTCGTCACGCCACGATGAGCGATAAGCGCGCCCTTCGGTTTGCCCGTGGAACCGGAAGTATAGATGATATAAGCGAGGTCGTCGGGATGGACGTCGACGTTCGGGTTGCTGGCTGCAAATCCGGCGAGACGCCCGTCAACGGCAACAATTTGCCGCACGGTCGAGATGCCGGAGAATAATCGGGTTGCTTCAGCGAACGATGATTCCGTGGTCAGAACGAATGAAGACGAAGTGTCTTCGACGATGTAGCTGTTACGCTCCTCGGGATGCTCGGGATCGATCGGAACGTAGGCACCTCCCGCTTTGAGAATGCCAAGCAGGGAAATGATCGTTTCCAGGCTTCGCTCCATAAAAATGCTGACGAACTCGCCTTTTTTCAGTCCGTTGGACAGCAGGACGCGTGCCACTTGGTTGGCCCGTTCGTTAAGCTCGCGATACGTATACCGGCCGGATCTGGACGTGATCGCAGGCGAATCCGGGAATTCGGCGGCAGTGGCTTCAAACCAGCCATGGATCGTTTGGTGTTCCGGCTCGAGCACGGCGGTGTCGTTCATTTCGCGGTACACGAGCCGATCGGAAGCAGACAGAATGTCCACCGAGCCCAGTGCCCTGTCTGCACTGCGCAGGGCGGACCGCAGCAGGGTTTGGTAGTATTCCGCATAGCGGAGCACGGTGTCCTCCCGGAGAAGGGAGCGGTCATAGAATATATCCAGGGCAAATTGGCCCTGAATTTCGCGCATGTTCCAGCTTAGGACTTGCGGCCTTTGAGGGAGCTGGACGCTATTTAACATAAATAATGTTTCAGGATATTCCGCAGCAGAAGGATCTTGTTCGTGCTGCAGTTGCGCAGAAACCTGATCGTTTAATTCCCGGAACGCCATTTTACCATGAAGTTCCAGTCTAAGCGTGGCTGTCCGCTCCGGGCATACCGCCCCCACCGCAATTTCGCGTTCTCCGGACAATCGATACAGCAATGCCGCATAAGCGGTGAGCAAGACAGGATATAAGGAATCTGCTCCAAGCTTTTGGCTCAGCTCTGGGATCAGGGAAGAATCGATCTGAACATGAGCCGATTCATAGGAAAAGGTTTGATGCCGGCGTCCAAAATCCAGTGGAATCTGGAGAACCGGAAGATGAGATTCTGCGGCATGGTTTGTCGTCGTTTGGTTATCAATCACTTATGGGATCCTCCTTGTTTCCATTGTATGCATGTTGGATTTCAGGTTTATTTTTTGACGTTGAATTGTGAAACGAGCTCCTGCAGCTCTTCGGACATGCTGGTCAGGCGGTTCGACGAATCGACGAGCGTGCTAAGGGAAGACTTCTGCTCATTCACGGATTCCGAAATTCGCACGCTGCTCTCGGCTGTTTTGCTTACGCTTGCGGACAAGTCGTCGGCGGTTGCCGTCATCTCTTCGGTCCCGGCGGAGATTTCCTGGGTTGCGCTGGAAACTTCCTGGATTTGCGAAGACACTTTTCTCGCTGCAGCCAAAATATCGTGGAACAGCTGTCCGGTCTCGGCGGCCACGGCCAGTCCCGTATCCACTTCGGAAGTACCTTGCTCCATGGCGCGTACAGCCTGTTTGATCTCTCTTTGGATTTCTTCGATGAGCACGGCAATTTGACTCGTTGCTTGTTCGGACTGTTCGGCCAGCTTGCGAACCTCGCCTGCCACGACGGCAAAACCTCGCCCTTCTTCACCAACGCGGGCAGCTTCGATGGAAGCATTCAGGGCAAGCAGGTTGGTTTGGCTTGATATCCCCGAAATGATATTAAGAATATCGCCAATCTCTTGCGAGCGGCTTTCCAGCACTTGGATGGCAGATGCCGTGTTTTTAACCGACTCGGTAATCAGCGTCATTTGCTCGGAAACCTGATTAACGACGGCATTCCCTTGCTCGGAGCGGCGTTCCATCTCATAGGCTTCGTCGGCGACATTGGACGAACTGCTGGCAATGGTCTGAATGACGGTAGCCATTTCGTTCATGGCGCGGGCGCTGTCGATGCTGGCCTGCTCTTGGGCGCGAATGTTGGATGTAATATGATTGACGCTGGTGTTGATGATTTCTGCGTTATCGCTATTTCTTTCCGATACATCGTACAATTCTCTTGCAGAAGCATTGACTTCATGGGAAGTGGATTGCACTTTGACGATCGTATCGTTGATTTTGCCGACCATGACATTGAATTTTTCGTTGACAATGCCCAAATCGTCTTTTCCAGTTGGAAGCTGGACATCCAAATTGCCCCGGCTCACATCATCGATACCTTTAATCAGGTGACGGATCGGGGAGAGCGTATTTTTCACGACAAGATATTGGATGATCAAGAACAACAACAGGAAGGCAACCAGAATGATAATGCTGTTTCTAAGCATGGATGCCAGTCCTTCCGGCACGGCCGAAGCATCCGCATCCACGGCAAAATACGAGAAGATCTTCCCGTTGCTGTCTTTGATCGGATAAGCGATGGTGGTCCAGGTTCCGAAATCGTCGTCATAAAACGTGGTGAACGTTGGACGGTCGGTGCTCAACATTTCTTTCAAGGCATTGGCCACGGTCACCGGCTGCTCGTACATGTCGCCGATATTGACGCCATCGCTTTGGAAAGCTTCGCGCAAATTGGTCGGCATGGCAATCAATGAAGTTTCCCGTTGGGTGTTCCCGCCGAGTTCTGTTCCAAATATGTAAGCCTGCGCCACGTTAGGATAATACTCATGCATCTCGTCCAGGAAAGCCCGAAGCTTGGTCTGTACAGGCCCGTCGTAACTGCCTTCCGTGATGGCTGCCTGCACTTCGGACGGTTGGATTTCTTCCGACCATTTTTTCGTGATGAGCTCGACCTGATCATGCAACTGCTCAATCAGCACGACTCTTTGGAAATAATAACTGCTTGCGATCAGTGCCACGCCAATGATGACAATGTTGGTGAATGAAAGCAAAAGGTTTTTCGAAAAGAAAGACATGTTTTTCCAGCTGAATGATTTCACTAAATTCCACTCCTGATTCTCTTGGTATTGACGCTTTGAATGGCTTGCATGAATGCAGCTAATCAGGTCATGTATATATCCTCCTTCATAGATTAGGTCTGCGACCATGGTCTTGGTTCGTGGTCGTAAATATGAAGATTTATCCCACTTATTAACCATGGGTGTCTAATAATTAAAACACATCCACTTTTAATATGTCGTATAAAATGTCCCCAAACTGAATAGTTTGATTAAAACTTTTTTAATATTCTGCATAAATGCGGATAGATGACCACCACCAATAGGTATATAGCACTATGGATTTGGAGGGTTACCATTTTTTGGCGTTCCATTTGTATTTTATCGCATAGGATCCGATCATGCATCGTTGTTTCCGAGCTGCATTCCGTTCTGCATGACGGCGGCGGGCAGACAGATTGAGCTGTCATGATATACATCGGAAGCGGTTTTATCTATAATAAATACAGTATGTATTTTAAATTCATAAGCAGCGGGGGTCTATGGAGATGAATCTGAAACAGATTGCAGCAGAACGGGCGGCTGAATACATTCAGGATGGCATGAAGGTGGGACTTGGAACCGGATCGACGGCATACTACGCTATTTGCAAGCTTGGAGAGCGCGTGCGCGACGGTTTGCGTATTCAGGCTGTTGCCACATCGGAAGCCTCGGACAAGCTGGCACGGGAGTGGGGAATCCCCATCGTCCCGTTTGACCAGATTGGCCGGCTTGATATTACGATTGATGGCGCGGATGAAGTGGACCCGGATTTTAATCTGATCAAAGGCGGCGGCGGCGCATTATTGCGTGAAAAGATCGTAGCTGCCAACAGCGACAAACTCATCATTGTAGCAGATGGAAGCAAGGCGGTTAAACGGCTCGGCCGTTTCCCGCTTCCGGTGGAAGTGGTGCCTTTTGCCTCCGAGTGGACGTTCAGCGCGCTGGAGAAGCTGGGTTGCCGTCCGGCCTGGAGAATGAATGGAGAGGAACGTTATCTGACGGATAACGGAAACTTGATCGCTGACTGCCATATGGAGGCCATTGAACATGCGGCTGAACTGAACGTTCGCTTGAACATGCTGCCTGGCGTCGTGGATAATGGATTGTTCGTGGATATGGCAGATACCGTCATTTTGGCAAAGGAAGACGGAAGCATCGATGAACTGCACCGTCCCTAGCCTGAAAAGCGAGGCGTGATTCGAGATATGACTGACATCCCTCTTGTGAATCATGAGGCATGCTGCGGGCAGAGTGGCAGACCGCAAAAGATAGCATTACAATGTAAATCAGTGATGGAGGATTAGGGAAATGCCGAATACGGAGGACAATCGGGAACTGTCTTTGCAATTATTTGTGGTTCTTGTCCGAGCATATAATTCAGTGACTTCAAGGTCCAACCGGGACATTCAAAGCCATGGACTGAATTCAACGGAATTCGGGGTGCTTGACTTGTTGTATCACAGGGGGCCGCAGGCCCTCCAGAAAATCGGCGAAAAGGTGTTGATGTCGAGCGGCAACATTACGTATGTCGTGGACAAGCTGCAAAATAAAAAGCTGATTACAAGACGTGCCTCCAAGGAGGATCGGCGCGTTATTTTTGCCGAATTGACTGAGACGGGGAAGGCCTTCTTTGAAGAGGTTTTCCCGCAGCATCATCAGGTCATCATCGATGCCCTGGAGGGGCTTTCGCCGTCCGAGAAGACAGAGGCGATCCGGTTGTTGAAAAAACTTGGCCTGGCTGCTGCAGGAAAAACCGACGTGCGTTCGTAACGCGTCGGTTTTTTTGTTTTTGCTCGCAATGGGAGGACGGCTTTCGAGCCGGCTAAGCTCGGTCAAAGCAGATTGACATCCAATCCCTGAAATTGGAGAATGGGTATATATGGATTCATTGAAATGAAATGCCTGAACGAACCATTCTGCCCATTAGGGATTCATTGGGATCGGAAGCAGGCTGGCTGCAGAGTGCAATACATGAGTAAGGCTTATGAAAAGGAGGGATTTTATGCCTCGACCAGCAAGGGTGTGTTCGTATTGTCAGCAAGAAATGGCAGAGGACGAATTCAAATGCAAAGCATGCGGCAATCTCGTAGAAACAAAGACGGCGCCGCCTGAACGCGTGTACATGCAGGAAGAGGGAAAGCCACTGGATCGCTATTCCATTGTGCTGCTGGTCATCATGACGCTGTTATTCGCGCCAATCGCGATGACGATCGGGGGAGTGCTGCTGTTTCACGATGATCCCTATCGGAGGGATACGGGCAAATTGATCGTGACCGGTTCGATGGTGGTCATGGCGATCCTATGTTTGGTTTTTGTTGCCGGATCGGGAACGCTAACGGTCCGCTTCTGAAAGGGGAGTGTCTAATGAATCGGGAGCGCTTTAATGCTGCACGCAGGGCGGAGGCCGATTATCATGACAGGTTCTATCGTAATCATGAACTGTTCGCGGAAGGTACCTGGATGGCGAAACCGATGCCCGTCGTGATGGAAATGCTGGAACGACTATTGACCCGTCATTCCAGGTTGAATGTGCTTGATCTCGGATGCGGCGTCGGACGTCATGCCATTGCGATTGCGCAGCGTCTGAAACAGACGGAAAGCAGGATCGTCGGGGTTGACCTGATTGATGCGGCCGTAGATGGTCTGTGCACCTATGCGCAGCAATACGGGGTTGATCACTTGATTAAGGTCGAAAAGGCAGACGCAGAGCATTATCCGATACCAAAAGCGCATTTTGATTATATCGTTGCCTGTTCTTGCCTGGAGCACATGTCAAGTAAGGAAGCGTTCCTTGGAACCATTGAACGGATGCAGCAGGGCACGCGGACAGGCGGAATTCATTGCATTGCCATGAGCACAAACGTGAAGGAACAAGAGATACGCACCGGACGGCCGCTTTTGCCTCTGATTGAATTGAACCTGTCCACCGAGGAAGCCATGGATCTGTTATGGAAGAGCTATGCCGGATGGGAGATTCTCCACCAGAAGACGACCGAACACAAAATAACAGAGATGAAGTATGATGAAGAATCGCAGTTTAGTTCTGTTTTTCTCCGTTTTGCGGTGCAGAAGAAATAAACGAATGCCTAAGCAGACCGACCCATTTTCCCGGGGAATGACCCGACGGAAAGAGGGAGAGCTAGATAACAGGCGATGGGAAGATGGTACTGCACTCGCAGTGACCTAGTGTGATTGATTAGTGCGGTTCATATAGACAATGTTGGAGGAGGAAATGAGCAATGGATACATATGTCATCGGGATCGATGGTGGAGGAAGTCATACACGGGTAGCGATCGCAGATCATCAAGGGCATGTCCACTCTTACGTGCAAAAAGGAGGCTGCAATCGTTATCACGATGACCGTGCCGAACAGAATGTGCTCGAAGGGATCGCCGAAGCCATTCAGAAGGCAGGGTTGCAGGTACAGCAGATTGCCTCCTTGACGGCGGGGATGGCCGGACTGGATCAGGACGAACACTATGCATGGGCAGAACAATTATTGCGCAGAACGGGGATCCAAGGCAGCATCCATGCTGTAAACGATACGCGCATCGCCCACACGGCGGCTTTCCATGGCGATCCTGGAATTGTTGCCATCGGAGGTACGGGTTCCTTAATCCTTGCCAAGACCGAGAAAGGGCAGTGGATTCGCAATGACCAGTTCGGACATTATGCTCCGGTGGCGGCGCGTTTCCTGTCTTACGACACCGTGCACTCCATTTTGGCAGGTCGTTATGGTCAGGCGGACATCGCATGGATTGAACTCGTTTTGAATTATTGGAACGTAAACACGATACAGGAACTGGCACGACTCGGCTCAACGGGATTCGGAGGAAACAAGCAGGAAACCAATCGGCGGTTTGGGCAGATGGCTCCATTGGTTACCGAAGCTGCAGGCAAAGGAGTACCGCTTGCTGTAGATGTATGTGATCGAGCGGCCGATACGGCAGTGGTAGGGATCGCGATGCTTGCAGCCTGCTTTCAATCCGATTCGGTTGCCGTCAGTCTGACGGGCAGCTGCCTGGAAACGCCGTATATGCGCGAAGCGATCCGCAAAGGGCTTGCTTCCGCAGGCGAGGCAGGAGGCAGGAGCTTCCGGCTTGCAGCTGGCGATCTGACTGCAGTCGGCGGCGCTTTGCTCGAGGCATGGGATACGGCAGGCATTCCGGTGAGTGAAAACATGCTCGCCACGCTTCGATCAGAACTTGCCACAATTCGACCATAAGGAGTGCAGCTTGAACTTTGGCGTACGAACGACTACAATACGATGGCGGAAGATAGCAAGCAGTAGGAGGAATGACAAAATGTTGATTGATTTGAAAACGCGCATACAGGAGCCGGTTGTGCAGGAACTGTTATCCTATTCGGTATTTCCGGATCCGGACCGGTTGGACCACGCGCTGCAACAATATATTCTGAGTGATGATTTGCATCTGGAAGGGTATGAAGACGAGCAGCAATTGGTAGGTCTGATCGGTTATGAACAAACGGGAGACAGCGAGATCACCATTCGGCATATCGCGGTGCTGCCGGAAAATCGGTTCAAAAATTATGGCCGGGGCATGATTGCCCAAGTGCTTGAGAAGCACAATCCGGACTTGCTGGTTGCGGAAACGGATCAGGAAGCGGTCGACTTTTACCGGAATTCCGGATTCGTCGTTTATAGTTTAGGGGAGCCTTATCCTGGCGTGGAACGATTCCGCTGTGTGCTGGAAAAGGATGAGGAACAAGAGGCGTAATTGCGATATCGGTTGCAATGAAATGAAGATGGACTAGGGCAGGACGTGGGATCGGGTGAATGACCCGAGTAAGGCGTCCTGTTTTTTTGCTTTTTAGGGACGGAAGATGCAGGAAAAAGTATTGCTTTGGAATAAAGTTTCATTATAGAATAGTTTCGTTATGAAATAGTTCGTCTAGTGAACTTTATGAGAAAGGAGAATTGAACCATGCAGAAACCGGATGCCAAGCACTTGGTCAATCGATATTTGGATGCCTCGTTTTTAGTCACCAAGCAGTTTGAAATTCGTATTCGGGAACAGGTCGGGCAGACGATGTCGACAGATCAATTTTGCGCCCTGCGCCTGATTGATGAAAAACCGGATTGCACGCCCTCGGATTTGGCGGATCTTCTCTGCGTCGGCAAGAGCAGCATTACGGCATTGGTCAACAAGCTGGTGAGCCGAAATCTGGTTCATCGCTCGGGGGATGAACGTGACCGCAGAGTGGTGTATTTGTCTTTGACAGACACGGGGCGCAAAATTTATCAGGAAACGGAGCAGGAGATTCACAAGCTGCTTGAGCCTTACCTGGTGCATTTCAAGCCGGAAGAGATACGAAATTTCATTGAATCTTTCGAAAAATTGGCGCTGCTGCTATCCGATGAAGGAGGACAGGACGAAGCATGAGAACGATTTTGAAAGCAAGATGGTGGCTGATGGGGCTATGGATTGCCGTAGCTGCCGTACTGATGTTCACGGCTCCAGGCATGAGCGACCTGATCCGGGAAAAAGGCCAATTTTCCGTGCCTGACGGGTATTCTTCGACCCAGGCTGCGGCTATTCTGGACGAAGCCGCCGCACAGAAGGGGGAACAGCCGGGGACACAGCTGGCGCTTGTATTCCATAACCCTGACGGACTGGGCACCGCAGGAAAGCAAGAAGCAGAAAATGCGATCAAACAGTTGGAATCCAACAAGGATAAGCTGGGTATCTTGTCCATACTCGATCCGTTTTCCCAGCCCGAGCTCGCCGAGAAAATGATTTCGGCCGACGGGAAGACGATCCTGACGTCCCTTTCCGTGGATCAGGGCAAACGTACCGTCAAAGAGATGAGATCCGACCTGAACGGGGCGCTCCAATCCGTTTCCGTCGAGCATTACATTACGGGCAAAGGACTGATCGATGAAGATACGATCGAGAGCTCCCAGGAGGGGCTCAAAAAGTCGGAATACATCACGGTCGCCTTTATTTTGATCATTTTGTTCCTTGTCTTCCGTTCGTTCGTAGCCCCATTCGTTCCATTGCTTACGGTGGGCATCAGTTACCTGGTGGCACAGCAGATCGTAGCCTTTCTGGTCGATGGGGTCGATTTCCCGATATCGACGTTTACGCAAATTTTCATGGTTGCGGTCATGTTCGGGATCGGAACGGATTATTGCATCCTGCTGATCAGCCGTTTTAAAGAAGAACTGGCCCATCATGAAAACACGTGGGAAGCGATCATTGCGACCTACCGCACCGCCGGAAAAACGGTGTTTTTCTCCGCACTCGCGGTACTCGTCGGTTTCATAGCGATCGGTTTTGCGCAGTTTATGTTGTACCGGTCCGCCGTTGCGGTTGCCGTCGGCATTGCCGTTATGATGGTTGCGCTCGTCACGATCGTGCCTTTCTTTATGGCGGTATTGGGCAAAAAACTGTTTTGGCCTTCGAAGGGTTCGCTGGAGCATGCAGAGAGCCGCATTTACGGTGCTGCCGGCCGCTTCTCTCTCAAACGCCCATGGGCGGCGCTGCTGATTATCGCTGCCATTTGTGTACCGCTTCTTTCCACGTATGACGGCAAGCTGTCGTTTAACAGTCTGGATGAGATCGGCGACAAATACGACTCCGTCAAAGCGTTTAACATCATTTCGGACAGTTTCGGTCCAGGTGAATCATTGCCGGGGCAAATCGTCATTCAAAATGACGAACCGATGGATAACGCAAAAACGATGGCGATCGCCGAAAAAATCAGCCGCGAAGTGGAAAAGGTGGCTGGCGTATCCGGTGTTCGGAGCATGACCCGGCCCACCGGCGACGAGATTAAGGATTTTGAAGTGACCCAGCAAGTCGGAACGCTGTCTGATGGTTTGGGCGAAGGTAAAACGGGTCTGGATAAAATTCGCGACGGTCTGAGCGAGGCCAGCACCCAGTTGAGCAAAAACCAACCACAGCTCAAAGAAGCTGCGGATGGAGCAGGGGAGCTGACCAAAGGAACGGCACAGCTGCAATCCGGGATCACTCAGCTGTCCGATGGGCTTGCACGAATCGAAAAAGGCATCCGTGATGGCTCTTCCGGCGCAGGCGAGCTGAAGGCTGGGCTTCAACAGGCCAAAACGAGCGCCGACCAACTAGCGAAAGCCAGCAATCAGCTTCTTCAGGCCTATCGCCAGGCAGGCAAAGGTGTTGCGGCGATCGGAGACGGGGTTGGCAGCTTGCAAAAGCAGCTCGCCGGAGTGTCTGCGGCCCTTACAAGCTTGAGCGAATCCTTTACGGCGCTTGAGGCGCGTTATCCGGAATTGGCGCAGGATCCGGATTATCAGCGCATCAAGGGAACGATCGGGGAAACCGGCACGGGAACAGCGCAGCTGTCGCAAGGACTGGGACAAATCCAATCCAGCTTGGGCGAAGCGGCTGCAGGAATCAGCCAGGCCAACGAAGGTTTCGCTTCCGCGACTGCAGGCCAGAAAGCTCTCGCGGACGGTTTGGACCAAATCGTCGCAGGCATCGGCCAGCTTGAAACAGGCTTGAAGCAGGCGGCTGATGGCCAAGGGCAAGTGATTCGCGAAATTCCTTCCATTCAGGACGGACTTGGCCAGCTTCAGGGAGGCCAGGAAAAAATAAAACAAGGCTTCACCGATCTGAGTGGGCAATTGACTCAATTGACCGACGGTTTGAACCAGAGCGTGGACGGGATCAGCCAAGTGTCCGGCGGACTTGAATCCGCCCAGGACTATCTGACCCAGCTTCAGCAGTCTCCGGATTCCGATTTGGCCGGATGGCATGTGCCTGAGGAAGCTCTGAACAGCAAAGATTTTGAACAGGTATTCGATACGTATCTGTCCAAAGATCGCAAAACGATGACCATTGATGTCATTTTTGCCGAAAATCCGTATGGGACCGAGGCTATTGATCGCGTACCCGATATCGAGGCTGCCGTGCAGCGCGCCGTTCAGGGAAGCGCGCTCGAAAAAGCCGATATAGCCATTGGCGGAGTAACCAGCACATTCGCGGATTTGCAGGAGATTTCCAACAATGACTACACGCGTACCGTCATGTTGATGCTGGCAGGCACGCTGATCATTTTGATCATTCTGTTACGCTCGGTCATCATGCCGATCTACCTGATTCTCTCTTTGCTGCTGGCCTATTTCTCTTCCATGGCTATCACGGAAGTCATTTTCGTCAACATGCTCGGGTTTTCGGGAATCAGCTGGGTAACGCCGTTCTTTGGATTCGTCATGCTGATCGCTTTGGGCGTCGATTACAGCATCTTCCTGATGGACCGTTTCAATGAAAACAAAGGTATGCGAGTACAAGAAGCGATGCTTTACGCAATGAAAAACATGGGCACGGTCATTCTGTCCGCTGCCGTGATCTTGAGCGGGACGTTTGCTGCAATGTACCCGTCTGGCGTTCTGTCCATGATGCAGATTGCCACGGTCGTGCTCAGCGGATTGATTCTGTATTCCTTGTTGTTCCTGCCATTGTTCGTGCCTGTGATGGTGAAGATGTTCGGGCGCGCCAACTGGTGGCCATTCCCGAGCAAAGAACAGCAGGACGCTGCTTCTTCCGATCGCTCGATTGGCATGTAGCATGCTGCACCAATAAGGACTTGCAACCATCCAATCGCTTTTATGAGGCCCTGTCGGCTTGCCGACAGGGTTTTGTCTCGTTTTTCGTGAGTTCCCGGACTATGGTGCCCGTTGCAGGGCATGTGACATCACCTGCAAAATTAAGGTGGCTGCCTAGGGACAACGTCCCGCGCTTTGATTTCCCATTGTACATATCATGGAACATAATCAGTCAGAGATGGGCGGAAGGGGGCTACAGCGATGGTTTATCGATATGCAGCTATTGGGGACTCGCTTACGGTAGGAACGGGAGCGCTGCTGGGTACCGGCTTTGTTCTACTGTATCGGCGAATGATCGAAATGAACGTGCGCACCTTTGTTTCGGTTGACAATATGGGGGTAAACGGCTTGACTTCCGAAGAATTGCTGCATATGGTATCCAACTATGCAAGGGTAAGGCAAGCCGTGCGAGAGGCGGACGTCATCACCATGACCATCGGGGGGAACGACTTGATTCGCACGTTCAAAGCGAGCGGAGGAATGCCCGGAGCCGAGCGTATGACGCAAGTGCTTGGGGAAACGCGAAACAATGTCACCCAGATCATGAAGCATATTCGCCAACTGAAACGAGGCCATAGATATATGATACGAACGGTCGGATTGTATAATCCGTATCCCCGTTCGGCGGAGGCTGCTTATTGGGTCAAGCAGTACAATTCTTTCCTGAATGGCGCCGGCTCGGGGTATTACGGCTGTGCGCAGGTGTACGACCAATTCGAAGGGCGTGAGCGCGACCTGCTATTTTGGGACAGGATGCATCCCAATTCGAGAGGGTACCGTGTGATCGCCGACCAACTGGGCCGAATGGGATACAGACCTTTTGCCTGAAAGCGATGAACGGAGCGCGAAATGCTGAATAGGAGGAGCGGACTGGACCGCTGGATACGCTTCCGTTAAGATAAACGAATAGCGAACGCGTTTCGAATCTATGAATCATTCGTAAAGACATCCAGGATAATGCAGCAGAAGATACATCAATAAAGGAGATCGATTTAATGCAGCACATTCATTTGCGATCCGAGAAGGATTGGGAATACCGACGCGTACGGCAAGTGCTGTCGGTATACGCTCCCGGCTCCGAGTGGGAGGCGATTCGGGGAAGCGGAGGCATGAACAACTCGACGTATTTGCTGCGGATTGACGGTAAACGCTTTGTGTTGCGGCAGTACGAAACCCATAACGACGTCGCCAAAATTGCTTTTGAGCATGAAATCCTAGATGCGTTGGCCCGTTCCGGTTTTTCGCTTCGCCTGCCTTCGCCTGTGAAGGCGCCGGGGAACGGGCAAACCTTTTATACCCTCGTTAACGAAGCCACCGGGCAGAAGAAAGTCGTCGCCTTGTTTCGTTATCTTGAAGGCCGCAACCCGGTCTGGGGCGACCCGGAGCAGCTCCGCGAATTGGGGATGGCTGCAGGAAAGCTGTCGCAGGCATTAGCGGGCTTGAAGGTGTCGCTTGATCCGGTTTATCCGCCGTATTATCAAATTCAAGACGCTTATCCGCTCTGTACGCCAGACAAGCTGCTGCGGATGTGCATTTCCCCGCCGGTCCAGCTGCACGCCGTACGGAACGATATGAACGAGCTGGCATATACGCTGCCTGCGCTTTTTGACGCGTTGGCAGGCATGGAGCATTTACCGCATCAACTGGTGCATGGGGATGTGAATGCGTCCAATGTGCTCGCAGATGAAGAGGGGCGCGTGTGCGCCGTGTTGGATTTTGAATTCGCAACGTGGGACTTGCGCGTTATGGAGCTGGCCGTTCCGCTGTCGGATTTGCTTACCATAGATCGCGGCGAGGTTTGGTTATGGAGAGCACTGGAGAGCCTGATCCGTGGATTTCGTGCACATGCCGTCCTGGAGCCCGCGGAACTGGCGGCTCTTCCTCAGCTTGTGCTGCTGCGAAGCCTGGACGTGGTCATGCATTTTATCAGCCGGATGTTCGAGGAGACGGATCCGCCAGAGGTAGCGGCCGTTCAGATTCGAAAGCTGAGGGAACGCATGGACTGGATGAAGAACAATGAAGCGCGTCTGCGGACGTTGCTGTCCTGAAATGAAAAGGAGTGCCGAATTCAGCCAGATGGCGAGCTCGGCACTCCTTTGATTATTTCGGAATGATGCCAGGCCAACGCAGGCTAACATTACGATCCGTTTTTGCGGACCCAACTGCGAACCGCCCAGCCGCGTTCCTGGCGTTTCTTGTATTTGGGCAGGGAACGATACACGTTCAGCGACTGCTCGTAAGCCTGTTTGGCTTCAGCCGTGCGGCCGAGCGAGCGATAAACCGAACCGAGCAGGTAATATGCTTCGCTTGAGGATGAATGCACATTCTGGAAACGGTTTACATAGTTCAGCGCTTTGTCTTGGTCGATGTCCTTGAAAACATTGGCGAGCTTAAGCAAAGGTCGGCCGTATTTCACTCGCGGATTAAGCTCCAGCGCATGCAGGATATGGCGCTCTCCCTCCTGCACTTTGCCAAGATGCAGCTCGGATGTGCCAAGCTCTTCCCAATACTCGGCGGATAGCTCATAAGGCCGCTCAAGCTCCAACAGCAACGCGTAGGCCTCACTGTATTTTTTTCGCTCGTTCAGCAAACGGGCCAGGTCAAGTTTGGCGGATACCTCGTTGGGATTCAGGGCGATTTGCTGCCTGAGCCTGGAGATGCTGCGCATACGCCCAAGCGGCTTCAGGAAGTTGGGAAATAACCCGACGTAACGTCGATCAGCCACATACAGGATGACCAGCAAAATAAGGACGGCTACGAGCGGATTGCCAACAATCTGCCACAGCAAGCCAAAGATGAGAAACTTGGTCAACACGTTCGGGTCAACTCCATTATGATGAAATAAGTATTGCCACGGGCAATGCAGATCTATATTTTATCACATATCAGGAGGATTATGGAAGAGTTGGTCGCGCTCTCGCCATTTTGCGATAAGCCGCAGGCGTGGAGCCGGTCATTTTTTTGAATTGGCGGTAAAAATGGGGCAAGCTCTCGAAGCCGCAGGCTTCGGCAATGGCCGCCATCGTGTCGTCCGTTTGCAGCAGGCATTCTTTGGCCATGATGACCTTCCGGGCCAGCGCATAATCCGTCAGCGTCATGCCCGTATGTTTCTTGAAGGCACGGCTGAAGTGGGCGGGGGAAACGGCAGCTCGCTTAGCCAGTTCATGCAGGGACATCCCTTTTCGCAGCTTGTCGTCGATATTTTCCAGAATGCCGGACAGCCATCCCGGTCCTGAAATGGACCGGACGGGAGGCGAAGCGTCCGACGGCTGCAGGCGTTCCAAATGGATCAGCAGCAGCTGAAGCTGGAGCAGGGCGGCATGCGCGCTCAGGGAATGGTTCAACCTGAATTCGTCCCGGATGGCGTCGATGAGGGCGATTACTTTGGTTCGTTCGTGCATGGCCAGATGGCGCTTGTAGGTTCTGGTTCTCCGGCAATGCTCGAACACGGATAACAAGGCAGCCGCGCTGCCTCCCGCTGCCGACGCCAACAATCCCGGACTGAAGAAGAGCGCGGATGACGTAACCGGGTTGCGTTCATCCGGCAGCGCCCGGTGCACGGTGCTGCCCGGGATAATAAACAGATCCCCCTCTTCCATGTCCTCCAGTCCGGTATCGATGAAAATGCTCCCCTGTCCTCTATACACGTAGATCATCTCGTGCCAATCATGCAAATGATCAGGCAATTCATTTTGAGGGGCCTTGGTATCGGCATAGACCAGACGGAAAGGGATGCCTGAATCGGCGAGAATGGTTGTGCGAACGGGCGAACGTTCCATGAAAGCTCCTTTCTGCTTGCTTGGTTGCAAATGAATGGATTCGAAAACGCACAATAGATCATGAAAGAGTATATTTATCGCAATATAAGCAATTTAAATTCCTTTTAATGATGATACAATGAATTTAAAGCGTTTACAACGCGTTGTTGTAAGACCATTAATCAATGAGGTGAGTGTTCATGTCGGCGAGCACCAAACGACCCAAGCTGAAGCTGAATCTGTTGGGCAATGATGGACAACGCAAGTGTAAGGAAATGATGGAGCGTCCCGTTAAGGTATTGCAAATCGGGGAGGGCAATTTTTTGCGCGGATTCGCGGATTGGATGCTGCACGAGAGCGCAAGGCAGGGTAAATTCCACGGAAGCGTGGTCGTTACCCAGCCGCGTCCGGGAGGCAAAGCCAAGCTGGAGCAAATCCGTGAACAGGATGGGTTGTACACGATGATCACACGGGGGTTATCCCAGGGCGAACCCGTGGAGCGCGCGGAGATGATTTCAATCTTTGCCCGCTGCCTGAACCCTTATGAAGAATGGCAGGAGTTTCTGGAGCTTGCGGAACTGCCGTCTCTGGAGTTCGTCATTTCGAACACAACCGAATCGGGATTGAAATACGTGCCATCCGAGTACACGCCCGGGGAACCCGTGCTTTCTTATCCGGGCAAACTGACGGTCTTTCTCCATCGCCGCTATGAACGATTCGCGGGCGACCCTTCCCGGGGGCTGCTTCATCTGCCGTGCGAACTGCTCGAAGGCAACGGGGACGTGCTGCGGGATTGCGTGCTCCGGCACAGCGAGGATTTCGGATTTTCCGAGGATTTCCGTACATGGGTCAAGGGGTGCAACCGGTTTTTGAACAATCTTGTGGACCGGATCGTGACCGGGGCTCCCTCCAGGGAAGAGGCGGACTTGTTAACGGATCGCTGGGGTTACGAGGATCAGTTGATCAACACGGCCGAACCGTATCATTTATGGGCCATTCAAGGGGAAGAAGCCTTGGACAAACGGCTTCCATTAAAACAGGCGGGGCTGAACGTTCATTGGGTCAAGGATCTGAAACCGTTCCAGCTGCGCAAAGTTCGCATTCTGAACGGTGCGCACACGTTGATGTCGTCCCTTGGCATCCTGCATGGCGTAGAGCACGTCAGGGAAGCGATGGAGGACCCGCGGATCGGACCGTGGATCAAGGAAACGGTGCATCAGGACATCGTGCCGGCACTGAACATGCCGGAGCAGAATCTGGACGAATATGCCGAAGAGGTGTTCGAACGGTTTCTCAATCCATATCTCCATCATAAACTGCAGGATATTGCGTTAAATATGGTGGGCAAGTTCAAGGTGCGCGTTTTGCCTACCTTGTTGTCTTACGAAAAGAATCAGGGAGTCTGGCCCGCCCGGTTGATCCGCGGGTTTGCGGCGATGCTGCTTTTATATCGGGCGGTGCCTACACCGGATGGATATCAAGGACAGCGTCTGAACGGCGAACCTGTCGCATTGAGGGATGATCCAGGTGCATTGGCCTCGTTCGCGTCACATTGGGAAGGGTACGATGCTTTGGGGAGTGATCGAAAGCAGCAGTTGAACTTGCGGGTAGGAGCCCTCCTGTCCGACCCGGAACTATGGGGCGAGAATTTGGATGAACGCGATGGCTTGCGCGAGGCGATCGTTGAAGAAATGTTACTGTTGGAAGGGGTTAAGGCATGAATACGACGAGCACGACCAAGGAATGGATTGCCATTCAGCCGCAGGATGACGTCATTATCGCGCTGCGCGATTTTGCCAAAGGAGAAAAGGTTGAACTCGCTGAAGGCGTTTCGCTGGAACTGCTTGACGAGGTGCCCAAGGGGCATAAAATTGCCGTTCGCGAAATTTCTCCGGGGGAGGACGTATTCAAGTACGGTTTTTCCATCGGGGTAGCCAAAGAGCGCATCGAGCCGGGAAGCTGGATTCATACCCATAATCTGAAGACAGGGCTGCACGGTTTGCTGGAATACGAATACCGGCCCGGACAGGCTGCCCAACTGGAAATGCCTCCCGAACGCTTGCTTACCTTTGACGGATATTTGCGCCCCAACGGGGAAGCGGGCATACGGAACGAAATTTGGATCATCAATACGGTCGGCTGCATCAACAAAGTGTGCGAAGCATTGTCTCGCATGGGCCAGGCACAGTTCGGGAGCCGCGTGGACGGAGTCTATCATTTTCCGCATCCTTTCGGCTGCTCGCAGCTGGGCGATGACCTGAAATACACGCAGCAGTTGCTCGCCTCCCTGGTAGAGCATCCCAATGCAGGAGGCGTGCTCGTGATCGGGCTGGGCTGCGAGAACAACCAGGTTGATGAATTTCGCGAATGCATCGCCCCCGAATATCGGGAAAAGGTTCGTTTCCTGAAGGCGCAGGAAGCCGATGACGAACTGGACGAAGGTTTGCGTTTAATGGAGGAACTGGTTGAAATGGCCGAGCAGGCCAAGCGTCAGCCCTTGCCGCTGAGCAAGCTCAAGATCGGGCTCAAATGCGGCGGGTCTGACGGCTTGTCGGGCATTACGGCGAATCCGCTCGTCGGGGCAGTGGCCGATCTGCTCGTCGCTGCCGGCGGAACCGCGATTTTGACAGAGGTGCCGGAAATGTTCGGGGCCGAGACGATCCTCATGAACCGGGCTTCGAATGAAGGGGTCTTTCATGATCTGGTAGACCTGGTCAACGGCTTCAAGCAGTATTTCGTCAATCACGGCCAGAACATTTACGAAAATCCTTCACCGGGAAACAAAGCCGGAGGCATCACGACCCTTGAAGAGAAATCGCTCGGCTGTACCCAAAAGGGAGGACTTTCCTCCGTCGTGGATGTGCTGCGATACGGCAAACGTGTGACCCGTCCCGGCCTCAACATCGTGGAGGCTCCAGGAAACGATCTGGTGTCGGTTACCGCATTATCCGCTGCCGGCGCCCATATCGTGCTGTTTACGACAGGACGCGGAACGCCGTTCGGAGGACCGGTGCCGACCGTCAAAATCGCGACCCAGTCCGACCTGGCGAACCGCAAAAAGCATTGGATCGACTTCAATGCAGGCCAACTGCTGGAAGGAGGAACGATGGAGGACGTAAAAGTGCAGCTGTTCAGCCAACTGATCGACATCGCCTCAGGCAGAAGGCAAACGCTGAGCGAGCAGCATGGATTTCGCGAAATTGCCATCTTTAAGGACGGCGTCATACTCTAAATCAAAAAATCCCGGGGCAGGCTGAGGCTGCTCCCGGGATTTCGTCTGCATTAAACGACGTCGATCAAGGCTTTTTTTATTTTTGAGAGGGCCGCCGGTGAAGTATGGGCTTCAAGCTTGCAGAGCAGCAGGGAACGTGCTTCATCAATACTGCCTTCGAAAGGCTTGATCCCCTGACGCTCCATCCAGTGTCGGGTTGTTTCGTAAGCCGAGCTGTTCCAGGCAGCTTTGCCTTCGGCAAGCCCTTCCTTTTCCTTGGTGCCGCTGATGACGATGGCTGTTTTGCTTTGAAGGTCAAGCAGCCCTTGATCGAACGCTTTTTTGTCTTCTTTGGCCCGCAAGTTTGCTTGCGACCTCAATGTCCTGCCATCGATCCCCTCTTTGTTTTCGATCAATTCGTAGAGCCTCAGCGCTTCGCGGGATAACTTACCGGCATCATACTGCTCTGTGACGGAATCGGTGCCGGCCAGTATGCGATGAAACCAGGGAAAACATTCACGGGAGACCAGTACGGCTTTCTTTTTCACGAATTTTCCGTAAGCCGCAATGCCTTCCTCCGCCAGTCTGGAGCGCCATAACCAGGGGTCGAGCTCTGTGTCCCGGTGCCAGTTTTCCTTGGGCGTCAACGAGGATAGGGACGGGTAATCGGGAAAAAGCGGAGCCAGCGGCAATATGCCGGCCTGTGTGATTCGTAAAACAGCTTCCTCAAACGTTACCAATGGTTCATTGATCATGATTTCGTCATTCTCCTCATTAAGGGGATGTACATCCACTCCGGCTGGAAGATTGGTACATGCAGCAAACCTCCTCGGCCTGACGCTTGATCTCCTCCCGAAGTTTTTCCGGCTCCAGCACTTCGGCTTCCCTGCCCAGGCGGTAAAAGAAACGAACGGCCCAGTCCCATTCCGAGGGAGGGCAGTGAAACGCGAGTTCCCATAGATCCGGAGCGATCTCCGTCATGCGTTCGCCGATATGTTCGTCCTGCTCGGCTTCAATCATGGCTCTATAGCTCAAGTGGGCCCGAATGGGAATGTCCAGTCCTTCTGGCGGACGCGCCAGGGCCAGGTGTTCGCGAACCGATTCGTTCAATTGCGGCCATTTGCTCTTTTCGATGCTGCGGGCTTCCATGATGCGGTCGACCCGGAACAGACGCACTTCTCCATGTTCCTCGGAATAGGCATCGCAGTACCAAAAGCCGGCAGAAGCATATAAACGTTTCGGATGGATCTGCAGCCAGCGCTGGCGTGAGGCAGAGCGATAAAGAATGGATAGCCAGCCTTGCTCGGGGATGCAGGCAAGAAGGGGCTCCAGATGCTGAAGGCTGTACTGGCGTTGCGGTACATGATGCTGCAGTTGTTTGAGCATCGGATGGATCCGATTCATGACCTCGTCCGGGATAATGCTCTTGATTTTATCGATCAGCGTCCAGCGTTTCTCCTGAAAAGGAGTGTCCGCATAATGACTTAGTCCTTCAAGCGCAAATAGGAGCGTAGCGGCTTCGTCCGGGTCCAATTGCAATGGGGGAAGCACATAACCGTCCATGAGCCTGAAGCCGCCCCCCGGGCCGGAAATGGCGATAATGGGCACATTCATTTCTGACAGGGACTGAATATCACGCAAAATGGTACGGCGGGACACTTCAAATTTTTCTGCCAATGAATGCGCCGTTTCATGACCTTGCTGCAATGCCATCACAATGGCAGCCAGCCGGTTTATCTTGTTCATGTCAGCCACTCCGTTTCGAGGGTTGCGCCGCCGCCGGAAAGGATGATGGTGCAAAGCCATTGTAACAGCAGATCAGTGACAGCTTGCATGTCACTAATGGGACAAGGCTTTTGTTTAAAAATGCAATGATTCTTGGAATCGTCAGGTATTTAAACGCTTTCCGGCAGGTGGCGATAAGTGTTGTCTCGTCCAATTCGCTTCGGGAGAACTTTTTTCCTTCTGACTTGCCGGTCGGCTTTGCTGGTAAAAAAAACCGTATCCGTCTAAACGGATACGGAAAGTAGCGGATTGCAGATATAAATCCCCTTTCTTATGAAACAGGAGGAGCGAAAACCAGATTAGTTGGCAGGATTACTCGGATCCAAAGGGCCGGATTGTAACAGTTTGTATCTTATCCACCGGGTCTATCCCCTTTGCAGCAAATGTACGTCACGACCGGCAATTTCGACCTTGCCGGAAAGCTTGCGTTTCGTCAGCAGCTCATAAGCCGTTTCTTCGCCGAGATCGTATGTCTGCAGGGAAGCATTATGATTCATGACAAACAAGAACGATTTGCCGTCTTTAGTACGGGCACTAACCTCAACGCCGTCCGGTGTCTCCAACAAGGATTCGACGTTGTTGTCCGCGGCTATTTTGCCCAGCAATGCATCCAGGAAACGTTCCTCCGGATCCGTAGCTACGTACCATGCTTTTCCTTTGCCAAAGGTGTTGCGGGTAACGGCAGGCATGCCTGCATAGAAATCGTCGCCGTACCTGGCGATGATGTCGGCACCTTCGCTGTGCAGCAAATCGCACAGCATGCCGCATTCATATTCCTCTTGCAGCAGGCCGGAAGCGGCCTCGACGACGATGCGGTTTTTCTGCTCAGGCAGCAGTGCGTCGATTTCTTCGACCCAGATGCCAAGCAGCTTGCGCAGCTCGCCCGGGTAACCTCCGGTGGTTACGAGATCGTGCTCGTTCACGATGCCGCTGAAGAACGTGGTCAGGAATGTGCCACCGGCAGCCACGAACCGTTCCAGCTTTTCGGCAAAACCCGGCTTGACCATATAGAGCACCGGGGCAAGCACGATGTTGTATTTGCCGAGGTCAGCGTCGACGCTGACGATGTCCACCTGGATGTTGCGGCGGAAGAAGGCCGCATAGTATTTGTGGATCTGGTCGACGTATTTTAGCGCAACGGTAGGTCCGCTTGATTTTTCGATAGCCCACCAGTTGTCCCAGTCGAATACGATGGCCACTTTGGACTCGACGGTGGCATCCAAAGTGGTGTCGCCCAGCATCTGCAGTTCCTGCCCCAGCTGTGAAACCTCGCGGAACACGCGCGTGTTCTCGTGACCGACGTGTTCAATGACTGCGCCGTGATATTTTTCGCAGGCTCCAATCGAACGGCGAAGCTGGAAGAACATGATCGTATCCGCGCCGTGGGCTACCGTCTGATAACTCCACAGGCGCATGACGCCGGGGCGTTTCAGGGAGTTGTACGGCTGCCAGTTCTGCTGGCTTGGCGTCTGCTCCATCAGCATGAACGGCTGGCCGGCCTTCAGGCCGCGCATCAGGTCATGGGCCATGGCCGTGAAGCTGACCGGCGTGGCCAGGCCGGGATAGCTGTCCCAGGATACGATATCCATGTATTTTGCCCACTTGAAATAATCGAGCTGTTTGAAAAAGCCCATCAGATTGGTCGTAACGACGGAATCCGGTACATGTTTCTTGATGGCGTCGTATTCCAGGCGATAACAGTCAAGCATGCTGTCGGAGTTAAAACGCGAATAATCCAACGAGATGCCCTGGAACGTAGAGTTGTTCTCGCCCCAATGCTCGCTCAGATTGCTTGGCAGCACGATTTCGTCCCAATCATAGAACGTATGGCCCCAGAAGTTGGTGTTCCAGGCTTTGTTCAGATGGTCCAGGGTGGAATAACGCTGCTTCAGCCATACGCGGAACGCCTTCTCGCAGTTGTCGCAGTAGCAGTCGCCGCCGTATTCGTTGGAGACATGCCATACGAGCACGGCGGGATGATCCTTGTAACGCTCGGCCAGTTTGTCCGCGATTTTCTCGGAATATTTGCGGTACGTGGGGCTGTTCGGGCAGGAGTTGTGTCGTCCGCCGAATTTGCGCTTGCGTCCATCCGCATCCACGCGCAGCACGTCGGGGTAACGTTTGGCCATCCATGCCGGGTGTGCCGCAGTGCTTGTAGCCAGGCAAATATATATGCCTTTTTCATACAGGCTGTTAATGATCCGGTCAAGGCCCTCGAAATCGTAGGTCACCTCGTCAGGCTGAATCAATGCCCAGGAAAATACGTTGACCGTGGCGATGTCGATGCCGGCCAGATTGAACATGCGCAGGTCTTCCAAATGTGTCTCGTGGTCCCACTGTTCGGGATTGTAGTCACCGCCATAGAAAATTTTAGGCAGTTTGCCGCTGATCATGATGCCCACCTCTTGTATAAGAATAATTCTATATTATTTGAATCCTAAAACTATTAAAATATAAGAAAAGTATTGAAGGATATAAGAATATGGAAATACAATTCCGAGGGCGAACCGAGAGGAGGCACCATATGTTGATTTCACCGCAGCATCAGCGGTATTTCATGACGTCAAGGGACCAGCCCTTGCCCTTATACATTGAGAGCATCGGTTACAATGGCAACCAGGAAAATGTGACAAGGCCTGCCGGATATCCTTGCTACCATTGGCTTCAGACGGTGAAAGGGGCAGGCAAATTCAAGTTTGCGGGTTCTACGGTCGTTCTGGCGGAAGGTTCGGGCATTCTTCTCCCGCCCAACGTTCCTCATGAATACGTGCGGTCTCAGGGACGATGGGAGACGCTGTACATCACGTTCAGCGGCTCCCAGTGCCCAGCGATCACGGAGGCGCTGGGCCTGGGCGAACCGGCGCTGCATCAGTGGGAGCTGAACAGCCCGCTGGAGCACTACGGACGGGAGGTGCTGGCGTCCATCGGCAGCGACCAGGATTTGTCCGGGCTGGAGGCGTCGGCGGACATGTACCGATTTTTGATCTTGCTCAAAAAACACGGCATGACCGGCAGCCGCTCATCGATCTCGCATGCGGTGGAACGGCTGGCCCCGCTGATCGCATTCATGGAGCAGCACTATGCCGATCCCGACATCGGGCTGGAACAGATGGCGGCGATTCCGGGCATTTCGCCAAGGCATCTGAATACGCTGTTCAAACAATCCTTCGGCATGACCGCGTACAGCTATTTCATCCTGCTCCGCATCCGCAAATCGAAAGAATGGTTGACGGGTGATACCAAGCTGACCATCAAGGAAACGGCGGCGAAAGTGGGGTTTCGGGATGTCAGCCATTTTGTGGCAACGTTCCGGCGCATCGAAGGAGTAACCCCGGAGCAGTTTCGAACGTTGTACTGATATGCTACGGGTATGGGTGTGAGAAGGGGGATTGTCGAGAGGGCCGATTTTCCTGTAAGCTGTTACAAAGTGAACAACACTCATGCCAGTCTGATATTGCTACACGGCTGTCATTGCCGTTATGATGATATCGATTCTTTGGAAATGGGAGAAGCGCAGGCGGACGCTTAGCGTCCGTTAGCAGAAGAGAGGATGATTGATTTGACACAGACGATACCATTGTGGGATGGCGCTGCGCCGCATGCGGCCCAGGGTCGCGAAGAGGAAATGCCGCATTTGATTCCGTTTATCCAGCCTGGGTCCGATAGCGCTGTCATCGTGTGCCCCGGAGGAGGTTACGGCTTTCTGGCCGACCATGAAGGCGCACCGATCGCCGAACTTCTGAATCGTGCAGGAATCAGCGCATTTGTACTGAAATACCGCGTTGCTCCGCATCAGCAGCCGGCACCGCTGAGCGATGGACAACGCGCGATTCGCCATGTCCGCGCACATGCGGATCAGTACGGCATCGATCCTTCCAAAATTGCCGTGCTCGGCTTCTCGGCCGGAGGACATTTGACGGCCATGCTTGGAACGGCTTACGATCCGGGGCAACCGGACCATGAAGATCCGGTGGAGCGTGTGAGCTCCCGTCCGGACCGCATCATTCTTTGCTATCCGGTCATCACCATGGGCCATTACGGCCACGCCGGATCGCGGGAAAACCTTCTTGGAGCGGATGCATCCGAAGCACTGATTACGGCGTACAGCGCGGAAAAACAGGTTAAGGCCGATGCTCCGCCAGCTTTCCTGTGGCATACCAGCGAAGATGGGCTTGTTCCGGCAGAGAACAGTTTGCGTTTCGCACTGGCTCTTGCGGAGCACGGGATTCCGTATGAACTGCATGTCTTTGAAAAAGGCTCTCACGGCCTGGGGCTTGCCGATGACATGCCTGCTGTCCGCGTATGGGCGGACCTGTGCTTGACTTGGCTTAAAAACCAAGGCTGGTAATGCTGCCGGACAGGCTTGCACCTTTATAATGCCAATGGGCGCGAAGGAGATATCGAAAATGAAACTGCAAAAAAACGATACATTGCTTTTTATCGGCGATTCCATCACGGATTGTGGCCGCCAGCATCCGGTAGGAGAGGGCAGCCATGGACTCGGTCACGGTTATGTGGCCCAGGTTTACGCACTGCTGCGCTCCATCTATCCGGAACTGATGCTGCGTGTTCGGAACGTGGGAACGAGCGGAAATACGGTTCGCGACTTGAAGCACCGTTGGGATCGCGACGTCCTGGACCTGAAGCCGGATTGGTTGTCCATCATGATCGGCATCAACGACGTTTGGCGCCAGTTCGACCATCCGATATCCGGTGAACCGCATGTCTTCCTGGAGGAGTACGAAAACACGCTGCGCGAGCTTGTTGCATCCGTACGTCCGTCTTTGAAGGGGCTTGTGCTCATGACACCGTATTACCTGGAAGCCAATCCGGAAGATCCGATGCGGGCAACGATGGATCTTTACGGAGAGGCCGTTCGCCGGATCGCGAGCGAATACGACGCCGTATTCGTGGATACGCAGGCTGCGTTTGCGCCGTTCTGGGACCATTTCTACACGTCGGTGCTCACGCATGACCGGGTTCATCCGGATGCGACGGGACACATGATTTTGTCCAAGGCATTTTTGGATGGGATCGGTTTCGAATGGTCGGGCGCGCCGAAAGCGTAACAACAATGAACGAAGCGAGGCGTTGTCGGGCAGCCGGCGATTTGCCGCGGCAATGTTTGCTCGCCATGCTGCGCTGGTTTCATCCCCAAGCATATCTGGCAAATTCAACAATATCCAAAAGGACGTGATTGCATGAGTAACGTGAACGTTGCAATACGAGTACCGGCCTTGTTGGGCGAAGGTCCGAGCTGGGACGCGGAGAACGGCCGTTTGTTATGGGTGGATATCGAAGGCTTCAAGGTGCATGCGTATGACCCGGCTACAGGACTGGACGAGGCATTCGACGTAGGACAGCATGTTGGCGCGGTGGTTCCTTATCAAGGCGACGAGGTTATGGTGGCGCTGCGCAGCGGGTTCCATGCGTTTCATTTGCGCACAGGCCGATTGCAGCTCATTGAAGATCCCGAGCAGGGATTGGATGGAAACCGCTTCAATGATGGCAAATGCGATGCTCACGGCCGCTTCTGGGCAGGCACGATGAGCATGCGAAACGAAAGCGGAACAGGTGCATTGTATTGTCTGGAAGAAGGCCAGCCTGTACGCACATGGGTGAAGGGAGTCTCGACTTCCAATGGGCTCGGTTGGAGCCCGGATCGGACGGCGATGTATTATATCGATACGCCGACGCGTTGCATCGATCGTTTTGATTTCGACCTGACGAGCGGGACGTTAAGCAACCGGACAACCCTCATCAAGGTGCCGGAAGCATTGGGGTTCCCGGATGGCATGACCGTGGACGCCGAAGGCATGTTATGGGTAGCCCATTGGGGCGGAGGCTGCGTGACCCGCTGGAATCCGGACACGGGAGAACTTTTGCAGCGAATCGATGTGCCAGCGGACCAAGTGACCTCCTGCTGTTTCGGCGGAGAAAACCTCGAAGACCTGTACATAACGACTGCCCGAACCGGAATTCGTGAGGAACGGCTGCAAGAAACGCCGGATGCAGGCTCCGTCTTTGTTGTTCGGCCAGGCGTTAAGGGGCAGGAAACACATGCATACGGTAAACGGAATGGAGCGTAAGATGGAGTTGCCCCTGATGGAATGGCTTGTACCGATACCGCGGAACACAGAATGATCACCGCGTAACGCGGGATGGAAGCAGACCGGGTTTAGCATGGCGACAACCATGATGTCCTGGCTGAATAGGCTGACCAGCATTTGCTGTTCAGTCTATTTTTTTTGGTTTGGCGTGAGAAGAGCATCGCCTTTAGTTCCATGCGTATGAGTTGTGCGATTGCCAATCGACGGAAAAAGCTGCGCGGACCATCAGTCAATGGCGGGTGGCCAAAAAAATGTTGAATTACGGAAATAAGGCAGAAGGTAAAAGAAGATTTCCATCGAATGTTATTTATTGAGAAAAATATCCATATTCAGTCATCGAACACAAGGTTATGAAAGCGCTTAACGATCGAGAATCCATTGGAATGGAGGTGAGGACTGACAGTTACGGAACATTGCCATATCCGTTTCAGAACGTGCATGAATCTTCCTGGTTCGGTAGGTTGTGAGAGATTGGATTGCCAATGAACGATCGGCTTGGAATATAACGTAGAGGAGGCTGAATGTAATGAAAACGTTTTTAGGAAAAAAACTGCGGGTGGCAGGTTTGGCGGTAGCCTTGGCTGCCGGCTCCTTTGCTGCATTGCCTGAAATGACATCTGCTGCCCCGAGTGAGCCGTATACGTGGAAAAGCGTAGTGACCGGTGCGGGCGGCGGATTTGTGCCTGGCATCATTTTCAATGAATCCGAGAAGGACCTTATCTATGCACGGACGGATATCGGGGGCGCTTACCGTTGGAATCCCGAAAATGAGAGCTGGATTCCGCTAACCGATTTCGTCGGATGGGACGACTGGAACAAAAACGGTGTGGATGCGCTGGCTACCGATCCCGTCGATCCGGATCGCGTGTATTTGGCAGTGGGTACGTACACGAACTCCTGGGACAAAAACAACGGGTCGATTTTACGCTCGACGGATCGGGGCAATACGTGGCAGACGACAACCTTGCCGTTTAAGGTGGGCGGCAACATGCCGGGCCGATCCATGGGAGAACGTTTGGTCGTTGATCCGAACGACAATCGCATCCTTTATTTCGGCGCTCGCAGCGGCAACGGGTTATGGAAAAGCTCGGATTATGGGGCAACCTGGAGCAAAGTAACGAGCTTTCCCAATCCGGGTACTTATGTTCAGGATCCTGCGAACGAATATCAAAGCGACATCGTCGGCCTCGCGTGGATTACGTTCGACAAGTCATCCGGCCATGCCGGTCAAGCAACCCAAACGATCTATGTCGGTGTTGCAGATACGGCACAGAGCATCTATCGCAGCACGGACGGCGGGGCGACTTGGACAGCGGTGCCAGGACAGCCGACGGGGTACTTGCCGCATCATGGCGTGCTTGATGCGGATGGAAGCCTGTATATCACCTACAGCAACGGCGTTGGCCCGTATGACGGAACCAAGGGAGATGTATGGAAACTGAACACATCCACGGGAGCCTGGACCAACATCAGTCCCATACCAAGCAGCAGCGCGGACAATTATTTCGGGTATGGCGGGCTGGCCGTGGATGCCCAAGAGCCGGGCACGCTGATGGTTGCGACGCTGAATTCATGGTGGCCGGACGCCATTTTGTTCCGCAGCACGGACGGCGGAACGACATGGACCCGCATCTGGGAATTCGACGGTTATCCGAACCGCAAGTTCCGTTATGCCCAGAATATATCTGCAGCACCTTGGCTGACGTTCGGCACGACCCCGGCACCGCCGGAAGTATCGCCGAAGCTGGGGTGGATGATCGGCGATCTGGAGATTGACCCCTTTGATTCAGACCGCATGATGTACGGCACGGGAGCCACGATCTACGGTACGAACAATTTGACGAACTGGGACAATAATGAAAAGATCGACATTTCGGTCATGGCCAAGGGAGTAGAAGAAATGGCCGTCCTTGACCTGGTCAGCCCGCCGAGCGGAGCCCATCTCGTGAGCGGCTTAGGCGACGTTAACGGCTTCCGTCACGATGATCTGGACCAGCCGCCGGCGAAGATGTTCTCCAGTCCCAACTATGCTTCGACCGAAAGCCTGGATTTTGCCGAGCTGAATCCAAGCACCATGGTTCGGGTAGGGAAAGCGGATTATGCGGCAGACCCGAATGCCAAATCCATCGGCTTGTCCTCCGACGGAGGAACGAATTGGTACAAAGCGAACGCCGAACCGGCCGGCACGGCAGGCGGCGGCACCGTGGCCATTTCGGCCGACGGCAGCAAGCTGGTATGGAGCACGTCCGACAAGGGAGTCCATTATTCGTCAACGGGCGGGAATTCATGGACGGCGAGCACGGGTATTCCTGCACAGGCCAAAGTGATTTCCGATCGGGTGAACCCGAACAAGTTTTACGGCTTCGCTGCCGGAAAAATCTATGTCAGCGTAAACGGTGGAGCCGCGTTCAGCCAAACGGCGGCAGCGGGCTTGCCGGTGGATGGCAATGCCGATCTGGATGCCGTTCCCGGGGTGGAAGGCGAACTCTGGTTTGCCGGAGGTAACGAAGACGGTGGTCCGTATGGGCTATGGCATTCGACCGACTCGGGAGCGAGCTTCGTGAAGCTATCCAACGTTGAGGAAGCCGACAGCATCGGGTTCGGCAAAGCCGCGCCTGGCCGGAATTCCGTTGCGCTGTATGTCGTTGCCCAGATTGACGGAACGCGCGGGTTTTTCAGGTCGGACGACGGCGGAGCAAGCTGGGTGCGCATCAATGACGACGCGCATCAGTACGCCCGGGTAACCACGATTACGGGTGATCCGCGCATTTATGGCAGAGTGTATCTGGGCACCAACGGCCGGGGCATTTTGTATGCCGATCCTGTAGGCGGAAACAACGGCGGAGGAACGCCGCCGGTGTCCCATTCCGGCATATCGCCCCAAACCGCTGAATTTGACATTAACGCAGACAAGCAGGCCGACATTCCCGTAGCGCTTACCTTGAACGGGAATACGCTGGCTTCGATCCGAAACGGCAATCATGTGTTAGTGCAAGGATCGGATTATACGTTGTCCGGAAACCAGGTGGTGTTGAGCAAAACGTATCTTGCGACGCTGTCTAAAGGCGTGCAATCGCTCGTTTTCCAGTTTAGCGCAGGCAACGACGCCACGCTGAGTGTAACCGTCAAGGATACTACCCAGGTTCCTCTGCCTGAAGGAAGCATTCGAATCGAAATGTACAATGGAACAACGGCCGCCACCGCCAATTCGGTCAACCCGAAGTTTAAACTGACCAACACCGGAACGGGCCCGCTCCAGCTGGCGGACGTAAATATCCGTTATTATTACACCATCGATGGCGAAAAGCCGCTGAACTTCTTCTGTGACTGGGCCACGGCGGGAAGCGCAAATGTGACGGGCACGTTCAGTGCACTGCCTGCGGCTGTGAACGGTGCGGATCATGTCCTGGAAATCGGCTTTGCCCCTTCGGCAGGCACATTGGCCGCAGGGCAAAGCACCGAAATTCAGGTCCGGTTCTCCAAAACCGATTGGACGAACTTTACGCAGACGGACGATTATTCGTTTGCCGCAGGGAGGACCGCCTACGAAAACTGGTCCAAAGTAACGGGATATGTGTCCGGCACGCTGCAGTGGGGGATTGAGCCCTAACCGTCATCCGTAGGAGAATGTTGGAAGAAGTCATGAAACGCCTGATGTTCCGGGCGGAACATGGCTTCTTTTTTTGGGACAACTTGTTGTAAAATAAGCAAAGGGGAGCATACAGATTGCCGTGTTCCAGAGTCTTCCGGACGGCTCGATCCAATCTTAATCCCATTGCTTAAACGAATATTTTGGGATATAACAAGATGTACCGACTTGGTATCGGATTTTGAACATATTGTAACCGCTAACAGAAACGGAGGCAGCACCAATCTGGAAAAGTGAAGCGTTCGCTTGAGGGAAGATGGTACTGCTCTCGCTGTGGCCCGGTGGGGTTTATCTGTGGTTTTCTATAGCGTAGAAACGAGTATCCGCAGAGACATAGAGGAAACACTAGAATAAGGGGGTCGCGATCATGAACCGTTTGTGCAAGGTACTGATTGTGGACGATGAATTTCTCGTAAGGCAGGGCATCAAGCATCACATGAATTGGGAGGCCGAAGGGTTTCAGATCGTGGGTGAGGCTTCCAACGGCGAAGAGGCGCTTGAACAGGTCCGCAGGTTGATGCCGGACATCGTTATTACGGATATTGTCATGCCGGTTATGGACGGCGAGACGTTCGTCCGTACGCTGAAAGCGAATCATCCGCAGATCGAAGTGATCGTACTCAGCAGCTTCAGCGAATTCGAATATGTTCGTTCAACGCTTCAGCACGGGGCCGCAGATTATATTTTGAAACCAAAGCTGGACACGAACGAGTTGTTGGAGGTGCTGCAGCGAACTGCGGGCAAAATTCCGGAATTGCAATTCGAGCCCGCCGAGGAAGGGTGGAGAATCGGCCATTTGATGGAGAAAATGCTGTCCGGATTCACGCTGGAGGAAGATGCGGAACTGGATGTGGTCAACGAAGCGTTTCCGCATGGGTCTTTTCGCTTGCTTGCGTGTCCGTGGCCCGAAGAATCGCTTCGGCAGGCCGGTGCCTTGACGGGCCGGGAATATGCAGAATCCGGACTGCGGAAATCTTTGCCGGATGCGGTGATTTCCCTCCTCCCCGCAGAAGGGGAAATGCCTGTCTTCATTTTGAATACGGAAGCGTCCCTCGACGAAAGCCTGGTGAAACAGATCAGGCAATTGGCATTGGGTTCGGGGGCTGGTGTGAACGCTCCTGCTTGGGTGCTGACCGACCGTTTTCCGTCCATTCAGCATATGGGGGCCGTTTACCGGGATCGTCTGCTGAAGCTGCTGGAATACCGCTTTTATTATGAGCATCAGGCCATATTGGTAGAAACCGATCTGCCAGCGCTGCATCCTGCCGGTTACCAGTTTAACGTAAACATGTTTGTCCAGCACGTCAGACGGAACCGCACGGAAGCGGCCCGGGAGTATTTAAAGCAATATGCGCAGTCGCTCGGACGCGATTACATCGCGGACGTATTCGAGATCAAGTCCTTTTTGGGCAACCTGATCTTTAACGTAACCATCGCACTGGCGGATCTGGACGTACAGTCCGGTTCGCTTGACGAGAGCAAGTATGCCTACTTCAAAAATGTGGACGGAGCATCCAGTTTGAACGAGGCGTTGGACGTGCTCGAAAAGTTCATGCTGGAAGTGGAAGAATGCCTGCAAGGCGGCGGGAGAAAACGCAGCGATCCCAATATGAGCATGCTGCTGGAGTATATGCATCAGCATTATGACCAGCCGCTCGGCCTTGCCGACGTCGCCAAGCATTTCCACTTTAATCCATCCTATTTGTCGAGTTATTTTTCTTCCCACCAAAAAGAGGGGTTCAACGAATATTTGAACAAAATCCGGATCGAAAAGGCGGAAGAGCTTCTTCGCAACGGGGATGTCACTATTTCCGAAATCAGCAGCATGGTGGGATATTCGGACCATAGTTATTTTTGCAAAGTATTCAAGAAATTCACAGGACAATCGCCAAGCCGATACCGTCGCAAATTTTGGGCATAACGTCAGAAGGAATGGACTATGAAGAAATGGATGAACGGTTTTTCCCGCCTTGGCCTGTTTCCGAAGCTGATCCTGGTCATGGTCGTCAGCATCGTCCTCGTATCCGTCCTGATTCTGTATACGACCATTCACATGTCTACCAAACTGTTTACCGAAACGTTCAGCATTACGAATTCGAAGGTGCTCAGCCAAATCAAGGCCAATTTCGAATCATTCAATGATGCGATCGCGGCGGTGTCCAACAACGTCAGCCAAAGCGGGGCGATCCGCGCTTATTTGACCGAAGGGGACGGGGATTCGCTGTCCATGGCCAAATCCTACTACAACATGAGGGAGACGATGGATCGGGTGCAGTCCATCACCGGGAGTTACGAGGTGGGTATTACCATTGGCGGTATCAATGGGCGGACATATTCGACGGACCAATTGCAATATACGATGTTCAAGGACGTATTGAAGGACCACCCGATTACGCGTGAGGCGGCAAACACACCGAATCGCATCATTTTTGACGATTTTACGAGAGAGACCAGTTCCGGGACAGAGCAGATGATTTCAGCGACCAAAGCGCTTGCGGACCGTTCTCAGGGCCGCATTTACGGTACGCTCTACGTCACGATGCGCGAGAGTGTGTTTCGCCAGTTTTACGGCAGTTTTACGAGCAGGGGCAATGACGTCGTCATCCTGAACGAAAAAGGCGAGATCGTTTCATCCAATCGTGAAGAATGGATTGGCACGAGGGAGCTGGACTTGCTGAGCCATGCCCGGAAAATATACAATGAAGGCTTGAGCAGCGGCATCAACGCGCGGGTGATGGATCAGGACAGCATCGTGTTGTCCGAGTACCTGCCTTTTTACCGATTCTATATCGTCAACGTGGTGGATAAGGAAGAGTCGATGGGTCAGTTGTTGAACATGAAGGCGATTGCCCTGATTTGCGCCGCTATCGTTGCGGTTGCCCTTATCCTTGTATTTCTGATTACCAATCAGATGACCAAGTCGCTCCGCAGGTTAGTCAAACAGATGTCAAACATCACGAAAAGCGATCTGGATAACTATATTCCCGTAAGCGGCAGTTATGAGAGCCGGCAGCTTAGCCATGCTTACAATTACATGCTTGACGAGCTGCATGATTATGTGGACCAGCTGGTCCAGACCCAGCGCGAACAGCGCAATGCCGAGCTGGCCGCATTGCAGAGCCAAATCAATCCGCATTTTCTATACAATACGTTGGCCTCGGTGAAGGTGCTGGTCCAGCAAGGGAACAAGGACCGGGCGGCAGAGACGATCCATGCGCTCATTTCCCTGCTGCAGAACACGATCAGCGATGCGAGCGAGACCGTGACGGTGGAACAAGAAGTCGAAACGTTGAAAAACTACGTCTTCATCAATCATGTGCGATACGGCGGACGGATCAAGGCAGCCTTCTACATCGCTCCGGATTGCACGCAATACCATGTGCCGAAGCTGGTTATCCAGCCCTTTATCGAAAATGCCTTTTTCCATGCCTTCATCCGCAAAGAAACCGGAACCATTCACGTGATGGTATCGAAGGACGGGGAATCGCTGATCTGCGAGATTATGGACAACGGGGACGGCATTGAAGGATTGACGATGGGCGAAGCATTGCCCAATCCCAAAAACAACCGGCAGCTGTTCAGCGGAATCGGCATACGCAACGTGCATGACCGCATCGAGCTGATGTATGGACCGCCATACGGCGTGACCATCATGAGCAAACCGGGAGAAGGAACAAGAGTGACCGTGACACTTCCGCTCATTGGCGGCTGAACCAAACGTATTAATTGCCTAGAAGGAAGCCGGGAGCCCATTTGCAGAACATGCAGATGGGCTTTTTTTTATGGCTTTTAAAACAGCGTCTGGTCTTTAGAAGTTTGCGGGTCAGTGGTGAGCAGCGGATTGGGCACCCTTTTTTGTACTATTTTCAGATGTACAAATTCCAAGATCAAAAGAAATTACAAAAAAACAAATTTAATGCAAGCGTTTTCTGGAAGTGCTTTCATTGAGGCGATAGGATGACAAATCCGCACAAAATTATTACTAACGAATCGCGAAAAGGGGATGATAAGATAAATGCATAGAAAGCAAACGCTTTCAAATAACACAAAAATCACTACACATAATGAGGTTAAAGGGGAGTTGAACGGTTTGAAAAAAATGTGGGTATTGATGCTGGTTACTGTACTGCTGCTGTCCGCATGTTCGTCTGGCGGTGGAGGGGGCAACGCATCAGGCGGCGAAGGCGGAAAGAGCGCTAACGAAATCACGATCTGGGCTTGGGATAAAGCCTTTAACGTTGCAGCGTTGAATGAAGCCAAAGCAGCTTACGAGAAACAGAATCCTGATCTGAAAATCAACATTATCGAATATGCGCAAGCGGATATTATCCAAAAGCTGAACACAGGCTTAAACTCCGGAACGAGCAACGGACTTCCGAACATCGTGCTGATCGAGGACTACCGCGCTCACAGCTTCCTGAACGCTTATCCGGATGCCTTCAAGGAAATCGGCTCGGCAATCAACGTATCCGATTTTGCAGACTATAAGCTCGGGCCAACTTCGGCGGACGGCAAACAATACGGCGTACCGTTCGATTCCGGCGTAGCGGGTCTGTTCTACAGAACCGATCTGCTGGAGCAAGCGGGCTACAAAGCCGAAGATTTGCAAAACATCACTTGGGACGACTACATCAAAATCGGTGAAGACGTCAAAGCCAAAACAGGCAAACAAATGCTGTCCCTGGACCCGAACGATCTGGGCATCCTTCGCATGATGATCCAGTCCGCCGGTTCCTGGTACTCCAAAGCAGATGGCAAAACGCCGGATCTGGCTGGCAACGCCGCGCTGAAAGAAGCATTCGAAACGTACAAAAAAATGATGGATGCCAACATCGTGCGCCTGCACTCCGACTGGAGCCAATTCGTAGCTGGCTTTAACAGCGGCGATGTGGCTACCGTACCGACAGGCAACTGGATTACGCCTTCCATCAAACAAGAGGCTTCCCAATCCGGCAAATGGGCTGTTGCTCCGATGCCGAAAATGGCTGGCCAAGCCAATTCGGTTCATGCCTCCAACTTGGGCGGCAGTTCCTGGTATGTGATGAACAACGTGCCTGGCGCAGATCAAGCCGTTGATTTCCTGAGCAAAACATTCGGTTCCGACAAAGACCTGTATCAAACGCTGCTTAACAACATCGGTGCTATCGGCACGTACAAACCGGCTGCCGAAGGCGAAGCGTTCAACAAAGCCGACGAATACTTCGGCGGCCAGAAAATCTTTGCGGACTTCGCAAAATGGACGACAGAAATTCCTAACGTAAACTACGGCATTAACACTTACGGCATCGAGGACATTCTGGTTGTCGAAATGCAAAACTACCTGAACGGCAAAAGCATCGATGACGTTCTGGCAGACGCGCAGAAACAAGCAGAAGCACAATTCAATTAAGATGATCCACGGTAACTCATAAAACCCAAGGAAGCATCGGAGCCGTTCCACCGTCTGGCAAGCCAACCGCCGACCGGACCTCGGTGGAGGCTCCATGGGTTTTATGCATGCTGCATGGAGAGAGAGGAGCCATACTGTGAAAGCCATGAATACGGGAGACAGTCTCCATAAAAAAAGCAATTTGACTGGATGGGCTTTTATCGCGCTTGCTGCCATCGGGATCCTCGTGTTTTATTTCTATCCGATGATTCAGGCACTGCTCTTATCTTTTAAGTCGGGTGCGGGTGCCAACCTCGAATATTCGGGCCTGAGCAACTACAAACGGTTGTTCATCGACACCACGTTCCGGACAGCGCTATCCAACACGTTTATTTACCTAATTATTCAAGTACCGATCATGATCATTCTCGGCTTGTTCATTTCCGTTCTGTTGAACGACAGCACACTCAAATTTCGCAGCTTTTTCCGCGTGGCCATCTTCTTGCCCTGCGTTACCTCGCTGGTAGCTTACTCTGTGGTATTCAAATATTTGTTCGCACCGGACGGCATGGTGAACCAGTTCCTGATGGGATTGCACATCATCGGCGAACCGATTCAATGGATTACCGACCCGTTCTGGGCCAAAATTACGATCATTATCGCCATTACATGGCGTTGGACCGGATATAACATGATTTTCTATCTGTCGTCGCTGCAAAACATCGACCAATCCATCTATGAGGCTGCCCGGATCGACGGCGCGAATGCCTTCACGCAATTTTTCAAAATTACCGTTCCACTGCTGAAACCGATCATTCTGTTCACTTCGATTACGTCGACAATCGGTACACTGCAGCTCTTCGACGAAATCATGAATATTACGAAGGGTGGTCCGGGCAACGCCACCATGTCGATCTCCCAGTACATCTACAACCTTTCGTTCAAATATTCGCCGGACTTCGGATATGCGGCAACCGTATCGTATTCCATCGTTCTGATCATCATTGTGTTGTCCTTTATCCAGTTCAAAGTGGCAGGTGACCGAAATGGCTAAATTGAAAGTGAAACGCTTCTTTATCTATCTGTTCCTGACGATTGCGGCATTTGTGTCGATCTTCCCGTTTTTCTGGATGGTTGTCAGCTCCACCAATGCTTCGGTCGACGTTACGAAGGGCAAATTGCTGCCGGGTTCCTTTTTTATCGAGAACTTGAACAAACTTATGGATGAAACAAACCTGCTGCAGGCGCTCGGCAACTCGGCCATTATCGCCATTGTTACGACGGTGCTGGCTTTGCTGATCGGTTCCATGGCCGGATACGGTTTTGAAATCTTCCGTTCCAAGTCGCGGGATATCGTGTTCAACATCTTGCTGTTGTCCATGATGCTTCCGTTCGCTGCGATCATGGTACCGCTGTACCGCATGTTTGCCAGCATTTCCGGCATTGCGCCGGGTATCGGCATCAACACGATGGCGGCCGTCATTTTGCCGACCATCACAACGGCATTCCTGATCTTTTTCTTCCGTCAAAACACCAAGATGTTTCCGAAAGAAATGCTGGAAGCCGGACGCATCGACGGTTTGACCGAACTCGGCATTTTCCTGAAAATTTATTTGCCAACGATGAAAACAAGTTATGCCGCTGCGGCGATCATCACGTTCATGAGCAGCTGGAACAACTATTTATGGCCGCTCATCGTGCTGCAAACGCCGGATCAGCAAACGATCCCGCTTCTGATCTCCAATCTGGGTTCAAGCTACGCGCCGGATTACGGGGTCATCATGACAGCGATCGTTATTGCGACATTGCCGACGGCCATCGTATTCTTCCTGATGCAAAAACATTTTGTAGCGGGCATGGTCGGGTCTGTGAAATAATGGTATCGTGGCAGCAACCGCTTCCAAGATTGCAGAGAGAGGGGAGAACGCCACCTATGGCGTTTCTCTGCCTTTCTGTTTGCATGTAAGGATTATCGTTCCAAACATTTAATAAGTTCAAAAGATGGAGAGGGAGAGAGTCGATGAAAGCAGCAAAGGCAGATTTGAAATGGCTCGGTGATGTAAGCGTATTCGAGGTAAACCGTTTGAAGGCTTATTCGGACCATCGATATTATCGAACAATGGAAGAGGCATTGAAGTCGGATGAAATGGACATGCGCTACAGCCTGAACGGCATGTGGAAGTTCAACTACGCGGTTCGACCGGATTGCCGTCCAGAGCATTTCTATGCAGCCGATTTCTCCAGCGATGGATGGGATGACATTGAAGTACCTGGACATATCCAGCTGCAAGGCTACGGCCAAATTCAATACGTAAACACCCAATACCCATGGGACGGCTTGAATGAATTGCGTCCACCGGCTCTACCGGAAGACAACAATGCGGTGGGCAGCTACATCCGGACGTTCCACCTGCCGGCAGGTTGGGGAAACAGCCCTGTATATATTTCATTCCAAGGCGTGGAGTCGGCCTTTTACGTTTGGTTAAATGGCCACTTCGTCGGTTACGGCGAAGATAGTTTTACGCCATCCGATTTTGACCTGACGCCATTCCTCCAAGAGGGCGAGAACAAACTGGCCGTCGAAGTGTACCAGCGGAGTACGGGAAGCTGGCTGGAAGATCAGGATTTCTGGCGTTTCTCTGGCATTTTCCGCGAAGTGTACCTGTACACGGTTCCAGCTGCGCATATCCGGGATGTTCGCGTGCGCACAGACCTCGATGCATCCTATTCGAAAGGTACGCTGCAGCTGGACCTGAAGCTTGAGGGAGCAGCGGCTGCAGGCGCTCGCGTGGAGGCTGAATTGCGCGACGCACAGGGAAATGTGGTTCAAACGTTTGGCGTGAATGTACAAGATGGCCAAGCTTCCGTACGCAAAGAAGTCGGTGAGGTAAACCTGTGGAGTGCGGAAATTCCTTATTTGTATCGTTTATACCTGCGTGTATACGACTCGGCCGGGGAACTCGTTGAAGTGGTGCCTCAAGCCGTCGGCTTCCGTGTATTCGAAATGATCGACAAGGTGATGCACATCAACGGCAAACGAATCGTCTTCAAAGGCGTGAACCGTCATGAGTTCAACCCGCATCGCGGCCGGGCCATCACCAAGGAAGACATGCTGTGGGACATTCGGACCATCAAGCAAAACAACATGAATGCGGTGCGTACCTCCCACTACCCGAACCAAAGTTTGTGGTACGAGCTGTGTGATGAATACGGCGTGTACGTGATCGACGAAATGAATCTTGAAACGCATGGATCCTGGCAAAAGCTCGGTGCCGTCGAGCCATCATGGGTGATTCCCGGCGACCGGCCGGAATGGTTGGATATCGTCATGGATCGTGCCGTATCCATGGTAGAGCGGGACAAAAACCATCCATCCATCCTGATCTGGTCTTGCGGCAACGAATCCCATGGCGGCGAAGTGATCTTCAAGGTTTCGGAGTACTTCAGAACGTATGATCCGACCCGGCTGGTCCATTACGAAGGCGTTTTCCATGACCGCCGCTTCAATGACACGAGCGACATGGAGTCGCGCATGTATGCCAAACCTGCGGATATCGAAGCCTATTTGAACGACAATCCGGAGAAGCCTTATATCAGCTGCGAATACATGCATGCAATGGGCAACTCGATCGGCGGCATGCACAAATACACGGAACTGGAAGACAAGTACCCGATGTATCAAGGCGGATTCATCTGGGATTACATCGATCAGGCCATTTACAAAAAGGATCGTTACGGCAAGCCGTTTCTGGCCTATGGCGGCGATTTCGGAGACCGCCCGTCGGACTATTCGTTCTGCGGGGACGGCATCGTGTATGCGAACCGTCAAGTCACCGCAAAAATGCAAGAAGTCAAGTTCCTGTACCAGAACATCAAATTGTTCCCGGACCGCGGCGGCGTGCGCATCGTCAATGGCAATCTGTTCGCGAATACATCGCAATATGCGCTAACGTACAGCCTGGAGCGCGAAGGCGTAACCGTATTAAGCGGAACATTGGAAGCAGCCGTTGCTCCGGGAGAGGAAGCGTTCGTGGAGCTTCCGCTCGCTACCGAGCAGCTTGCGCCGGGCGAATATGCCGTCAATGCGGCGTTCGTGCTTCGTGAATCCACGCTGTGGGCGGAAAAAGGGGACGAAGTGGCATTTGGTCAATTCGTGTTTACGCAGGAAGCCGCTGAAGGGGCGTCGGTAACCACTGATCTGAATCAAGTGAACGCTATTCAAGTGGTTGAAGGCGACGTCAACATCGGGGTTCGTGCGGGAAGCACCCATGTGTTGTTCTCCAAAGCGTTCGGAACGCTGGTATCGCTGAAGTTCTCCGGTCAGGAGACGATTGCCCAAATGCCTGCACCGCTCTTCTGGCGTGCAACGACGGATAACGATAAAGGAACGTCCATGGGCTTTGAGCTTGGGGCATGGTATGCGGCAAGCCTGCTGCCGAAATGCATCGAATGGAAAGCCGAGCAACAGCAGGGTGAGTACCGGATCGAATTTACGTATAAGCTGAATATTTCCACTGAAGTTAAAGCAAAGGTTGCTTATACGGTTCGCGCGGATGGCAGCGTTCTTGTACAGAACACCTATCAAGGAACAGCGGGATTGCCGGATCTTCCGATCCACGCTCTGTCATTCAAAACATCGCCTGAGTTCGACCGTGTACAGTGGCTGGCATTGGGGCCTGAGGAAAACTATGCGGACCGTGCTTTCGGTGCCCGCCTAGGCATCCACGAAAGCTCTGTCGCCGACACGGTAGCGCCTTACCTTGTGCCTCAAGAGTCCGGCAACCGTACCGGCGTACGTTGGGCGAAGCTGACGGATGCGGCCGGACGCGGTTTCCGCATCGAGGCGGCTTCAGCTCCAATCGAGCTGAACGTGTCGCCGTATACGGCTTTTGAGCTGGAGAACGCGCAGCATGCCTATGAACTGCCGCCAGTCCACTACACGGTTGTAACGGTGGCGGGCAAACAAATGGGCGTCGGCGGCGATGACAGCTGGGGCGCTCCGGTGCATCCGGAATACCGCATCCCGTCGGACGGCGAGCTTCAATTCGAGTTTGTCATTCGGGCATTGTAATTCGGTTTTGGGAAGTCGGCAATGAATAGAGTTTTGACTGAGAGGTCTCCGTTACGGAGGCCTCTGTTTTTGTTCTAAACCATGAAGCTCCATTATTCATAACTTCGTATGGGCACAAGCGACTTTAGTCGTGTGAGGAACTGCGCTCGGCATAAGGGCTACCATCGGAAGCTCGAAAACCGAATGTCCATGCTTTCTTCATTTGTCATGGAAAATTAACCGTTGTTCACTGGATACCATGTTATACTTATTCCAATAAAAGACAGGTGAATCCGATACCGACCCTTACAGCAAAAATCCAAATCTATGTCCCATCTGAACATACAGACATACTCAGCAAGACCATCCATACCTACTGTGAAGCATGTAATTATCTTTCTGCAATTGTATTTCAAACCAAAGAATTAAGTCAGCGCACACTCAATGACTTGTATTATCGAGAGCTGCGAAGTCGTTTTCGTTTAAAAAGTCAGATGGCGCAATCGGTGATCAAAACCGTCATCGCCCGATATACATCTACTCGATCCAACGGGCACGATTGGAACTTGGTCAAATTCAAACGACCTGAATATGATCTGGTATGGAATCGAGATTATTCTTTGAACCATGATCGGTTTAGCGTAAACACACTAAACGGACGAGTGAAGCTCCGCTACAAAAAACAAGGAATGCAGCACTTCTTTGACGGCACGTGGAAGTGGGGTACGGCCAAATTCGTGTATAAACACAGGAAATGGTTCCTACATATTCCCATGACCATAGAGTTCCCTGAATTAGGTTTTACGAATGTCAACCACATTGTAGGCATTGACCTCGGAATCAATTTTCTGGCCACAACCTACGACAGTCAAAGCCGGACCACGTTTTATCCTGGACGAACGGTGAAACACAAACGTGGCCAGTATAAGGCCTTACGCAAACAACTCCAGATGAGGCAAACCCCATCGGCTCGAAAACGACTCAAACAAATCGGTTCAAGAGAAAACCGTTATGTTACGGATGTCAACCATCAAGTAACCAAGGCACTCGTTGAAACGTATCCGAAGGGGACCCTTTTTGTGATCGAAAATTTAAAGCATGTTCGTTCCGCTACTGAAAAAGTATGTGTTCGCCATCGGTATGTGTCGGTATCCTGGGCATTTCACCAATTCCGTGAAATGTTGGAGTATAAAGCTCAACTGAACGGGCAGCGCGTCATCGCAGTAAACCCTAAATATACTTCTCAAGCCTGCCCAAAATGTGGACATATTGAACGAGCCAATCGAAACAAAAAGACACATACCTTTGAATGCCGAACCTGCCACTATCGTTCGAACGATGACCGAATCGGTGCCATGAATCTGTACCGCAAAGGAATCGAGTACATCGGTACAGTTACAGCAGGAGTATAACTTTTGTTGTAGGGGCGAGGTCAACCGTCCTGATGTTCCAACACACTAAGGTAGGAGCACTGTGTGCGTTTGCACTACCGGTTAGGAATAAGTCTAAAAGGCTTGTGCAAAACGCAAGCACTGTCTACGAAGTAGGCAGAGACAAGCTCGTGACTTTAGTCATGAGTTGTTGCCATGTTATTATCAAGAGGTGGAATACACCGGGAGGAGGATGGGAAATGGACATGATGACGATTTTGGCGTTTGCTGGCATTTTCGTGATGTTTGGGTTCTATGCTCTCGCTGGTTATTATCTAATTCCATTCATTTCAAAAAAAGCGTTCAAACGTCAGCTGGATGCGTATCAAATTTTGCTAATCATTTTGTTTGGAGTGATCATTGTTCAGGTTGTGCAAGTGCTCATGTATGGGGAGTGGAGAAATTTGGTCACCTCAACAGGAGTATTATTGCCGTTAATGAGCCTGATCCTGGCCCTTCGCATGAGGAAGCGAAACGGAGTGCCAAAGGGCTGAGGTGCTGGCATGCCAAAAACTGCCCGCGATATCATTATTGCAACTTAGATCAGGAAACTGGCTAAACCCGTTGATATAATGAGTTGGGGAGTGAGGGAAATGTCAATTCAAACGATGGAATCGATGGTTAAATGGGTCGACGATAACGTCATGCAGAACCCGTCATTGGAGAACATGTCCTCATATGTAGGCTATTCTCCGTACTACTGTTCCTCCAAATTTCGCGAATTTACTGGAATCACTTATAAACAGTACTTGGCTAAACGAAAGCTGCTTTGCGCGGAACAACTGCTCATTTCGACCGAGGATAAAATATTGGATGTGGCACTAAGGTGCAATTACTCATCACCAGAAGCTCTGGCAAGAGCCTTCATTAAAGTATACAAATGCACGCCGACGCAATACCGGGAACGCTATAAACAGAATAAATGTTAAACCAGTAATTCACTCACTCCTAAATTACAGATCAGGGAGTTTAAGAATGATGGATGAAATCGGCAGAAATAATCCGTGCTGGTGCGGAAGTGGACTGAAATACAAGAAATGCCATGCCCATATTGAAGATCGGATGACTAGTTATGCTCTAAAAGGATACAAAGTTCCCGCTCGCCATTTACTGAAATCCGTATCCCAAATCCATGGCATTCGGGAAAGCGGCAAGATCAATACGGCTATTCTGGATTATATCGGCGATTTTGTGAAGAGCGGCATCCATACCGAAGAAATCAATCGACTGATTCACGAAAAAACGATCGAACTGGGCGGCACGCCGGCACAATTAAATTTCAACGGATATCCCAAGAGCGTTTGCGTATCGGTCAATGACGTTGTATGCCATGGCATTCCTTCAGATAAAATGGTGTTAAAGGATGGGGATATCGTAAATATTGATGTATCTACCTTATATCATGGCTTTTATTCCGATTCCTCTCGCATGTTTTGTGTCGGTGCCGTATCCCCCGAGAAACAGCGGCTTGTGCAAACCACGAAAGAGTGTATGGAATTGGGAATACAGGCCGTGAAGCCATGGGGATTTCTTGGTGATATCGGGCATGTCATCAACGAACATGCAAAACATAAGGGCTATTCCGTGGTGAGGGAACTCGGAGGGCATGGCATCGGCTTGCAGCTGCATGAGGAGCCATGGGTAGGACATGTTGGCAGAGCTAATACAGGCATGTTATTAGTACCAGGTCTTATTTTTACGGTAGAACCGGCCCTGAATGTAGGAAGCGCCAAAGTATATACGAGCGAGCAGGACGGATGGACGATGTATACGGCAGACCAAAAACCCTCCGCACAGTGTGAAAGCATGGTCTTGGTTACTCCTGATGGCTGTGAAGTGTTGGCTTGGTAATCCACTAAATACTACATCAAAACCCGCCAGAAATGATTCTGACGGGTTTTGATGCTATATATGTTGAACTAGACATTTACACGTTAACGGAGAGGGCAGAAAGAATCTGGAGAAGCGGAGCGTTCGCCTTTATCACCGGATTTTCCCCTTGAACAAAGGGGGTTCAAAAAAATCTGGGGATAACAGCGATCGGAAGATGGTTCTGACCACGTAGTGACTCTGTGTAATAATCATTAGTTCAACTTATATAGCCCCTTTTTAAAGGGCTTTTTTATGAGAAGGCATATTTCCAAATCAACCAACAGATCAGAACGGAGGCCCAAGAAATGAAACCAAATACGATGACAATCCTATTCTCGCTCCAGCCGTACTTCAAGCTGAAATGATAATGAATCGGAGCCATTTTGAATAGGCGAAATTTCGTGCGTTTATAATACCAGACCTGCAGGATGACCGAAAATTGTTCAGCCAAATAAACGGAAAACAGGATAGGTATTAATATTTCTACCTTCTCAATTACCGCTAGGATGGAGAGTGAACCTCCAATGGCTAGTGACCCGGTATCCCCCATAAATGCTCTGGCCGGATAAATATTATAGAAAAATAATCCGAGCAGACAACCAATCATGACAAGCGAAAATGTTTGTACTTCCTGCTTGTCTGATATTAGAAAAAAGAAAAAATAAGTTGGGATCGCAACATTGATCAATAACCCGTCTAGGCCATCTGTGAAATTGATTGCGTTTGCTGATCCAACCACAAATAGTAACATGATCGCTATGTACACATAAACGGGCAAGTGTAGTTGAAAACCATGGAATAACGAAATATCGCTCGTCATCGTAAACGAATGGAACAAAGTGATCAACAGAATTCCGGTAAATGCGAATTGAAACATAAGTTTCGTCCGTCCGGATATGCCTGATGGATCTTGCCACACCGCCTTTTTGAGATCATCCATAAAACCAACAGAACTGAACAAGAGAAACGTCATGCACAAAAAAATCATCCATGGTGTAGGATGAAATTGTAGAGATGTTACCACGCCTACAAGTAAAATGAGACCCGCCATCAGTGGTGTCCCTTGCTTGGCTTGATGATCAGGGGGTAACTCAGACCGGATGGGTTGTGTTAATTTCAGATTGCGTAATCCCCAGATGAGTAGTGGTGTTAAAAACGCTACAAGCAAGAACGAAAGACCGGATATTCCCAGTATTCCAAACACGCTGAACTCCCCCCCTTCCTTGTTAGATGATGAAATCGCCTGCAAACGATTCAGTTATCCCTCAAAATCAACTATACCTAAGGCTTAGAATTCATTAAAGTGAAAGTTTGCACGGCTTTTTTTCCTATTTTCAGGATAAGTCGGTGACCGGGATGATCGTTTAAGCAATCAGGGATTCAAGTACGAGTCTCTGCTTACCATGACATGTTTGCTGTTGGATTCTCTAATAGAAACTGACAAAAAAGGATTTCGACAGTATAATTGTTTTGAATATCCTATACGGCACTGACCTGGAGGACGGCATGCAATTTCAACCAATCTATGATGATGGGAAAGTACTTTTACCGAAGATCGAATTAAATATGGCATCGGACCAAGCGATTGGCATCATAACGGACTTGAAGCGAAAGCAGCTTTTCATCAATCAACTCGTGGACCATTCCCAATATTACATATTTCGAGCCGGGCAAAATGAATACATACGTTTAACGGTGGAAGAACTGATCCATTTTTTAATCCAAGTATCGGAGAGCAACGAGCGTGTTGCTTCGTTACTGGATTATTTTACTTTAAAAGAAGAACGAAAAGTAAAAATCAAAGATTTAAGCTCATCGAAAAGGATGTATGTGACCTTGCTGCGCGTCTTTTTTGCGCATCAGCCTACACTTGTCCTGGAGGAACCTTATTTTTACTTGGAGGAAGAAGACCGTCGTCATTTTAAACGGATTTTAGATGACCTTTCGAAACAAAAGCAGATTTTAATGTTAACTTCGAACTTAGAGGATGCCATGATTTCCTGTGACGCCATTTATCGATGGAACGAGCTCGGTTTTCATCCATTGGATATACGGGACTCGGAAGAGGATAAGCAGGAAGCACAGGAACATGATCGAGCCAATATCACTTTGCAAAAGATTTATACGAAAAGAAATGACAAAGTGATTTTATTTGATCCGCCTGAAGTCGATTACATCGAAAGTATGGATGGTTCGATTGTTGTACATGTGGATGGAGAAAGTTATACCTGTGCTTTGACGCTAACCGAGCTTGAGCAGAGATTGAACCATTTCGGATTTTTTAGGTGTCATCGATCCTACATCGTTAACTTGCAAAAAGTAAGAGAGATTATTACATGGACGAAAAATAGCTACAGCTTGCGTTTAAACACAGGTAAAGATGCGGTGGTTCCGTTATCCCGTTCCAAATTGCAGGAATTAAAAGCGCTGCTTAACATTTGAAATGTTTGGGAAGCAAACATCACTTCGTAAGCCTATATCATTTCCGGGGCAATAATCGAACCGATCAAGCATTCCGGGGTACCATTCAGGCGATAAAAGCTACATTTCGGCGGGTTTTGATGGCTGAAGGCATGCCATCTTTATATGCTTAAGGCATCAACGCTAAGGAAGTGGTGTTCATGGACGTGATTCAAGTGGAACATATTCGAAAGAGATTTGGAAATAAGGATGCGTTATCAGACGTGTCCTTTTCCATTCCGAAAGGAGAAATTTTCGGTTTCCTGGGTCCGAGCGGTTCGGGAAAAACGACATTAATCAAGATTTTGACGGCGCAATTACATCCGACAAGCGGACAGGCAAGTGTGTTTAACGAGCCAGCGGAGATGATGCAGCAGTCTGTACAGAAGATGCGCTTTGGCATATTAACGGATAACAGCGGACTGTATGAGAGATTAACGATTGAGGAAAATCTGGAGTTGTATCGTAAGTTATACGATCTTCCTCAATCTTCGGTCGATAAGGTTCTGCAGTTTGTAAACTTAAGCGGAGAGCGCAAGAAGAAAGTCAATCGCTTATCGAAAGGGATGCGCCAACGTGTCATGTTGGCATGCGCGGTGATCCATGAGCCGGAATTGTTATTTTTGGATGAGCCTACCTCCGCTTTGGATCCGGTAAACTCGGCACATATTTATAAAGGCTTACGCAGCTTGAATGAGAAAGGCACAACGATTTTTTTAACCACGCATGATATGGCTGAGGCAGAATGGCTATGCAACCGTGTAGCGATTTTGCATCAAGGACGAATCCAAACCATCGGCTCGCCTAAAGAGCTTAAAAAACAGCATCGGGAAAACGTACTTTGTGTGGACTTAATCAATGGAGAAGCCTACGAGCTGCCGATCGATGAGGGAACGGCTGATCTAATCGCAGACTGGATGAAACGAGGGTTCATAGATCGTTTGGAAACGAAAGAGCCAAATCTGGGTGAGATCTTTATTAAAATGACAGGAAGTGAGCTGCTGTGAGTATCTCATTAAAACGTGCGCGAGCGATATTTGTGAAGGATTACAAAGAGTTTTCACGCAATTATGCGCTCTCCATTATGTTGATTTTCCCTATTATTCTCGCGCTTCTTATCCGTGGTGTAGACTCGTCTTTGCCTTTAGCTTCCGTGGCCGGAACTTTCGCTACCGTTCTTAATCTTTCGTTTGTGTTGCTGACCTGTTTCGCGCAAGCATGCTTGATTGCGGAAGAAAAGGAGCGTAACACTTTACGATCATTAATGATGACTCCAGCCACGGCCCTGGACGTTTTAATCGGTAAAAGCAGTCTGGTCTTTATCATGTCTGCTGTCGTTCTGGCTGTTTCTACGTATATATTCGGCTTTGTGCCAGCTAGTATATGGGCTTTTGCAGCGGCCGTTATTCTTTCGATGATTCTATACATCGCGGCCGGAACGATCTGCGGCTTATTTTCCAAGACACTGCTGGATGCATCGTTATCCATCCTTCCTGTGGCGTTCATATTCACCGGGGCACCATGGGGTGTATTTTTGGCGGATGATTATCCGATCTTCAACGTACTGGAATATGTTCCAAGCAGTCAGCTGGTGCATTTGCTGGGTATAAGCGATACAGGCTTTGCGACGGGAGATGTATTAAAACCCCTCCTTATTATTTTGATATGGACAGTTGCATTAACGATTGTGTCTGTCGTTTTGTATCAACGAAGATTAAAGGATGAGTAGAGTAAATTCGCGTATTTCTACGAAGGAGGGATCCATTTCCGATGAATGCAGCCGTCAAGTTGATGCAAAAGCTCAAAGACCGCGTTACCCGGAACAAGTTGAAGTTCTACCGGGATCAAGTGGAGCTTATCAGGAACCGGAATTTACGTGCATGGGACGATGGGCAGCTTCAAGCGGAGTCCCTCCGGCTGCGGAAAGAAGCACAATCGGGCACGCCTTTAGATGAGCTGCTTGTCGATGCTTATGCGTTAGTGTGCGAGGCGGCGCAGAGAAAGCTCGGATTACAGCCTTACGATGTGCAGATCATGGCTGCCATCGCTCTGCACGAGAGATTTTTGATCGAGCAGCATACCGGTGAAGGGAAAACGCTCTCTGCGGTTATGCCTGCTTATCTAAACGCGTTGACCGGCAAAGGCGTTCATGTGCTGACGTTTAACGATTACTTGGCAAAACGGGATGCGGAGTGGATGGGCCCGATCTATCGTTTCCTCGGGTTAACGGTCAATTCGGTCCAAGCAGGCATGAGCCTGTTCGAGAAACGGGAAGCCTACGCCAAGGATATCACCTATGTTACGGCTAAAGAGGCGGGATTCGATTATTTGCGGGACACGATCGCGCTGAGCGAAGCCGATACCGTACATCGTCCTTTCCACTACGTCATCGTCGATGAGGCGGACTCCCTGCTTCTTGATGAAGCGCGGGTGCCGCTAGTCATTAGCGGCGATTTGGAGGTTTCCGAAAGTGACGGCATTCTTTTCGCAGAAGTGGCCCGGCAGCTGCAGCCTGCAGAGCATTACGACTTCGACGAGTTCCGGCGGAACGTGTACTTGAATGATGCGGGTGCTGCGAAAGCGGAACTGCTGCTGGGATGCGGTAATTTGTATGATAGCCGTAACAGCCATTTGTTAACGTCATTGAATTGCGCGCTGCATGTGGAGTCGTTACTAAAAAAAGACGTCGATTACATCGTCCGGGACGGTGAAATCGAGCTCATCGAAGAATATACCGGCCGTGTGGCCGAGAACAGGTATTTGCCGGACGGGCTGCACGCCGCGCTTGCCGCCAAAGAAGGGCTGGAGTGGAAAGCCGGCGGGAAAGTTCTCGGGACGATTACCATTCAACACTTCATTAGCCTGTATCCGGGCATTTGCGGCATGACGGCTACAGCGCACGCTTCCGCAATGGAATTCGAAGATATTTATGCGCTGCGGGTCGTGCAAATTCCGCCGCATCGACCAAACATCCGGATTGACCATCCGCACCGGATTTACACCCATAAAGAAGCCAAATATAAGGCGCTTGTACAAGACATCACGTCTGTCCATAGGGTGGGACGCCCTATTCTTGTGGGTACATCAAGCGTCGAGGAGTCTGACATGCTGGCCGAGGCGCTGGCGGTTGCCGGCGTGCCATGCCATGTTCTGAATGCGAAAAACGATGCGAAAGAAGCCGAAATCATCGCCAAAGCGGGAGAAATCGGCGCCGTAACGGTGTCTACGAATATGGCGGGACGCGGCGTCGACATTCGGCTCGGCGGCGGCGATCCTGCACAGGCCGAAGTGGTCGCCAAGCTGGGCGGGTTGTACGTGATGGGTACGCATGTGAACGAAAGCGTGCGAATTGACGACCAGCTGCGCGGACGTTCCGGACGCCAGGGCGACCCGGGAGCTTCCGTATTTTATATAAGCCTGGAAGACGAGTTATTGCTTCGCTTCGGCACCCATAAAGCAGTTCGCGTTCCCAGGCAGGATGAGGCTCTTGAAGATCCGGCGCTCCGCAGCCAGATTACCCATATTCAGCGCGTGATTATGGGCCAGAACTTCGATATCCAGCAGGAACTGAACGCTTATTCGGATATGGTGGAGGATCAGAGGCGAATGTTATACGCGGAGCGGCTTCGCATTTTGAAAGGCGAGCTGCCGATGAGTCCTTCGGAGCAGCGGGTACGGCTTTTTTATATCGACGAGTTCTGGGCCGAGCATCTGTCATTCGTTTCTTACCTTCGCGAAAGCATCCACTTGGAGAGCATTGCAAGCCGCAATCCAATCGACGAATTCCACACCCAAATCACCCAGGCTTACGAGCAAATTCCGGCTAAGATCAATCAGGAGTCTGCGAATATGCTTCGAAGACTCGCAGGTTCAAATGATCCGGCGGAATGGGAAAAGCTCGGGCTGAAAAGCCCTGCCTCCACCCGAACCTATATGATCAACGATCAATACATCCAGAATAAGCGCAGCTCATGGACCGGAACGACTGTATTCGCGTATTTGGGCCGCAAGATTTTGAGGCTGGTGCTGTGGCCGGTATACAGGCTGTCGAAATATTGATGTACGGTAAAAATCGAAAAAAGCCGATTTTACGTTATCGTCAACAATTCGTCAGCAACTCGGCATTGTACAGGAATTCAGCAATAAAGAAAAACGGGAAACCCCTTGTCATATAAGAGATGACAAAAACAAATTCGGGCGCCCCTTTCGGGACGCCCTTTCATGGGAGAGGAGAAACCGGACGAAGAGCTTATGGGGAAACGTAAGTCTTCTCCGCGGTTGTCTACGACACTTTTGATGTCGATAATTATAGAATGGCCGGAACAGGGACATTTTATACATGCATTGCCAAAATGAGTTTCACTTTTTTTGCCTGTCCAGAAGACGGGCCTTTTATTTTTCAAACCGTTCCCGAGTGTGGTACGATAGCTTTATCATTAAACTTACATAGAGAAAAGGTGACTCGTCAGTGAGAGTGGTATCGGGAAGTGCCAAAGGAAGGCCGTTGAAGGCTGTTCCCGGCACGGGAACGCGACCGACGACCGACAAGGTGAAGGAAGCGTTGTTTAGCATGATTGGACCTTATTTTGATGGAGGTACAGCGTTGGATCTGTTTGCGGGCAGTGGGGGTCTCGGCATCGAGGCGCTTAGCCGCGGCGTGGACAAGGCTGTTTTTGTTGATTTGGAACCGAAGAGCATTGAAACGATTCGTGCCAATCTAAAGGCAACCAAACTGGAGGATCAAGCCGCCGTATACCGTAATGATGCGGGGCGTGCGCTCAAAGCGCTGGCAAAGCGCGGCACGCGGTTTGATCTCGTATTCCTGGATCCGCCTTACCGCATGAAAAACGGGGACGAGCTGATGCAGACGATGCATGATCTGGAGCTGCTGGAGCCGGAAGCGACGATTGTGCTTGAATACGAATGCAAGTATGAATATCCGCAGCAGTTCGGCCCGTTTGAACAGACGCGCAAATCGGTTTACGGCGAAACGGCGGTTTCCATCTACCGTTATGAGCCGAACGAGGCGGAAACGAAAGAGGACATCACAGAGGAGGCACAACCTCATGACTAACGCGAAAACAAATGGCGAACGGATTGCGGTCTATCCCGGGAGCTTCGATCCCGTGACGATGGGACATCTCGATATTATCGAGCGGGCTTCCAAGCAGTTTGATCGCGTCATTGTGGCCGTTCTGAACAATATGAGCAAAAATCCGCTTTTCACCGTCGAAGAGCGCACGGATCTGATTGCCGAAGTTACGGCTCATCTGCCCAATGTGGAAGTGGATACGTTCCGTGACCTGACGGCGAATTATGTGCGGGAAAAGAATGCCCAGGCTATCGTTCGCGGCGTGCGCTCGGTGACCGATTTCGAATACGAACTGCAGATCGCTTCCACGAACCGCAAATTGAACCCGGACGCGGAAACGATTTTTATGATGACGAATCCCAAATATTCGTACTTAAGCTCCAGCATCGTCAAGGAAATCGCCCATTACGAAGGGGATGTGACCGACCTTGTATCGCCGGAAGTGGAGATCGCGCTGCGACGCAAAATCAGGGAGAAACGCGGCGATTGATCCACAGGAGCAGTCCTGACAGGACGGCCATAGCGAGCAGTAAAGCAGACCAAATGACAAGTGCCGCCGGAACAGCATGCCACAAGGTGTAAGTTCCGTCGGCGTAATGCCGGAACAGGGAATATCCTTGGGACCAGTCCACACCATCGGCATTTGCATGAGGATGGAAGGTTGCTTGCGCTCCCGGGAGGTATCGGGCAAACGGCGTCCAGAGCAGCACGGCAGCTCCAAAAGCAATGAGCCCATGAAGGACGCGGGCTGCCGCAAAACGGAACAGGTGGCCTTTCGTCATGGAAATGGATTTCAAGGCTGCAAATACCTGCAGGTGAGAACAAAGCCCTCCCCAGCCGAGAACGGCAGCGGTCAAGGCAATGAGCACAACTTGATCCAGATGGGATTTGCTTAAATGGTATACGCCCAGGTGCATCTCAAGAAAAGCGGGCCACATCGCGACCGGGGAGCCGGGCGTCAGGAACAAGCCGAGCAGGCGGATCAGAACAGCGAAAACAATGATGTAACCTCCCGTCATCATCAAGGTTTGCACAGCCTGAGATACGGTATCGCCAAGCAGTTTGCCGAATGAACGGCCGTCGAGAAGGTGCGCCTCCCGGGCTGCATTCAGCATTCGGCGAAGGAGGTTTCTTGGTGGATCGAGGGAGCTTGGGGCAGTCTGAGAGGCTGTCCTGTTTTTGGACCCGATCGGTCCTTTATGGCTGTGCTGCGGCGGCGTTGTCTGTGTAGACGATGCTTCCTGACTGGTCGCCATCGGAGTTAATCGGCTTAAGAGGATGGCCGTGATCCAGGCGCTAAACCAGTGGACGAGCAGCAGAAAATATCCGGCAGCCGGCTGCTGAAGAAATACGGCTCCGATCACCAATACAATGACCATCGGATTGGCGAAATGGGCGAATGACGCAAGCGCTGCGGCCTGCCTGTCGGATAATTTTCCTTCTTCCGCAAGCCTTGCCGTCATATCTGCGCCTGCCGGGAAACCACCGATCATGCCAAAGGCAAAGACAAGGCCGGCCTGACCGGGGAGACGAAAGCATGTTTTCATCAATGGCTCGAACAGTACGCCGAGGGCAGCGGTAAAACCGAAAGCATGCAGCATTTGGGACAGCATCAGGAACGGCAGCATGGAGGGGAAAATCAGTTTCCACCAAATGTCCAGTCCCTGAATGGAAGCGTCGAAGGCTTGTTTGGGCGAGAGGACAACGGCGACAACCAGCAATAAAGCACCTGTGCTCATAAGTATGGTACGTAATGGGCCGGATCGGGCGGCCTGGGTCTGCATTATCATCGGTTCACCTCAATATGATAATAGGCGTTTGCTTTCAAACGCGTTTGCTTCCGGGGTGGACGGCCGAATGGCGTCCGCAGACGATTCGGCCTTGACCGGACAGGCGGCAAAGAAAGGGCGGCCTACCCGGCCTGTACCATTGTATGCCCGAGCATGAGGGTGTTAGACTAATAAATATCGTAGGAAACGTTAAGAACGGGGGTGTGCAATGAATCGGATTCGGAAATCGGGCGGTTTCAGAGTTTCGATCTTCGTGATCGTGGTTGCTCTGATCGTTTACGTAACGGTGTACATGCCGACGCCGTACATCATTTACATGCCCGGCAGCGCGGATGAGGTCAAACCCATGGTTACCGTGAAGGACGGGGACAGCGAAGAACGCGGGACATTTATGATGACGACGGTATCGGCCACGTATGCCAACGTGTTTTTGCTTGGCGCCTCGTTGTTTAACAAAAATGCCGAGATCGATAAGAAAGAGGATCGGTTGCGGGGCAAAACGGAGGCAGAATATTCGGCGGAGCAAGTATGGTTCATGAGCGATTCGCAGTCTTCTGCCATGGAAGCCGCGTACGAGAAGGCAGGAATCAAATATGCCATCGTACCGGAGCATATATTTGTGTTCGGTTTATCGGAAGATCCAAAACCGCAGGGGGACATCACGCCGGGAGACATCATCTTGGGTGTAAACGGAACGGCGACCCCGGACAACACGGTGCTCTCGGCTCAACTCAAAAACCTGAAGGTCGGTGACACGGTTGAAATGCAGTTGGAACGGGGCGGCGAGACGATTAGCCGGGACGTGAAGCTGGTGGAAGTAAAGGACAGCAAAACCGGAGAAACCCGGCCAGGGCTCGGCGTGATGATCGGCACCGTGCAAAAGGTCAAACCGGAAGATTCCAGCAAACAAATCACGTTTACGGATACCCGGGTGGGCGGTCCATCCGCTGGTTTGATGTTTACGCTGGAAATTTACAACCAGTTGACCCAAGGGGACCTCACCCATGGACACCGGATTGCCGGGACGGGTACGATCACGAAGGACGGCGTTGTTGGCCCGATCGGCGGGGTCGTGCACAAAATCGTGGCCGCCGACCGGAAAAATGCGGAGGTTTTCTTTGTCCCGCAGGACAATTATAAGGATGCTGCGGCCAAAGCCGAGCAGATTGGCAGCAAAATGAAAATCGTTCCCGTGAGCACGGTAGACGATGCATTGGCTTATTTGAAGACATTGACCGTGAAATCGTAAGATCATGTTCCGCTGATGGACGGTGTCGGGAAAATAACCTGATTAGGCTAATTTCACTTCGATAGATCATTTGGGTGTATTCCCGTTTCAGCAAAAAGAGCGATCAAGGAGCAGGCTGCTGCCTGACCTGGTCGCTCTTTTTGGTTTTCCAAGGTGCCAAGGGACGCGAAACTGCGTTAAAAGAGGGACATGCCGGGCTGAGATCGAGAATGGCCTGGGACGATTTGCGGCACAGAGCAAGTTATACAAGCGTCTGAACGCAGCGGAATGGTTCATGCATTACGGCAGCCTTTACTGTGCGCAGGTAGGACGAAATATCCCCTCCTCAGAGACCTTATCTGCCTCGTTTGGCATATTGTGCGCCGATTTTTGCCCTGGAATGTAGTATGATGCGCTGGAGGTCGATGGCGTTATTCATTTCTAACGAACCCTAGGCACGTTATCGGGAGCTGATCGTGGGTTGAATCTGTAACGAACTTCAGGCACGCTAATCGTGACGAAATGAGCTGAAATGCAGCTAAAATGCTGAAATAAGGTGCGTCAGGTTCGTAAGCCACAGAATTACGCGAAATATGGCGAAATAAGGTGTGTCAGGTTCGTAAGAGCTCGGGATGACTGATAACGAATAACGAATGACTATATAGATTGAACCGGAAATTTACACGATAACGAAGAGGGCAGAAAGAATCTGGAGAAGCGAAGCGGTCTAAAAGCTTCTTGAAAGAAAGCTGCTTCGGAAGCATAGGCTTATCACCAGATTTTCCCCTTAACTAAAGGGATTCAAAAAATCTGGGGATAACAGCGAACGGAAGATGGTTCTGACCGCTTAGTGTCTCTGTGTAAAAATCTTTGGTTCAACCTATATAATAACCAATGACTAGTGTCCAAAACTGAAAATGATCAAATGGCTGATGGGGCAGTAAGCATCTGATCAAATGGCTAATGGACCACGAAGTAAGTAAGTGAACCATGACCAAGCAGCAATGGTGTCAATGAACCAATGAAGGCCCGCAATCATACGAATGACCGCGAGCCTTTTTGTCATTGCAGCTCAAATAGAAGCAATTATGTTTGGGATTTCATGATGGATTACAGCCTTACCGGAGGCTCGAAAAAATCGCTGAACATCATGCGGGAGCTTGTCTGTTCATATGCAAGGGCATATGCTGCCTGTGCTTGGATATCCATTTCCAGGTGAGGGTGCGTGAAGCCGGAAGGTTTCATGACCACAGGCAAGGAGGCCGTTTTTTTCATTTGTTTTAATAACGTTTGGCCAGTGGCATTGAAACCGAGCACGCGCAGATAACCCGGACCTTCGGATAACGACATGGGCGACAGCTCTTCCTTGCCGTGATTGAGCAGCACATGGGTAAGCATGCGCTGCAGCTTGGTGCGCGTATAACGTTTGGTTTTGAGGGCGGCCAGCAGCGCTTCGACGCTGGGATCCGGCAGTTGGGCCAGGGCACGGCCCAACCGGTGTTCGAGGCCTTCCGTGACCTCGGCGATGCGCGCCAGCTCGGAGGCACGGCGCGTGGCCGCGATGTGCAGCAGCGGCCGCGCCAGGCGCTCCCAATGCACGGGAGCGCGCCCTTCCTGCCATTCGCGCCGCAGAATGGCAAGCGAAGCCGCCGGCACGTACGGCGCGGCGGCTTCGGGCCCGTCCGCCAGCAGCAGGCGGCGGACGGCCGTGGCACTGGCGATCGCCCCCGGCCCGGGCGTCGCCTCGTGGTAGGCGGCACCGGTACGCGCCGCCGTCAAAGGCGTGATCGCGCTGCCCAGCCGCTGCAGCGCGATCAGGTAGTGCAGCCCAAGCGAATTGTTGGGCTGCCCGAGCAGTGCGGCGGCGGCATCCGCCTCGACGCCGCCGGGCGCCAGCGCTGCCGCCGCGCCTGCGTACGCGGCGGGGTAGCTGGCGCCTTCCCGCAGGCGGCGCGCGATGTCCTCGCGCAGCCCTGCGGGCTCCACAGCCAGCACGCGCGCGATGCGCTGCAGGCTGTCCAGGTCGCCGGACTCGCTGCCAAAGCAGAGCGAGTCCACCACCCCGGTGCGGTCCAGCAAGGACACCGCACCGAAGGCAAACCACTCTGCCGGCTGCACCGCATACGCCACCGGCAATTCAAACACAAGATCGGCGCCTGCGTGCAGCGCCATCTCGGTGCGCGCCCTTTTGCCCACGATCGCGGGTTCCCCGCGTTGAAGGAAAGGGCCGCTCATGACGGCCACCACGGCGTCCGCTCCGCTCAGCCGCCGGGCCTCTTCAAGATGATAAACATGCCCGTTATGCAGCGGGTTGTATTCCACAATGACGCCAACAACCTTCATAGGTTCCCGTGCTCCTTTCTCTGTTTCGGTTGGCTGAACACATATCTTGTTCAATAATAGGGCAATGCTCATGCATGTTCAAATCGGAAGATGCGCAAATGGCAAAAAAGACACGCTCCCGACATCGTTTTCGATGCAGGGCGTGTCTTGTCAGACGTGGCTGAGGGTTATCTGCTCTCTGCTGCAGCTGAGACCAGACTTGCCTTTGGTCCAAAGAATTCGTAATGAATGCGGTCTTCCGCAACTCCCAATTCGCGTAGTGCCTGATACGTATCGCGCATGAACGAGACAGGTCCGCACATGTAAACCGAAGCATCCGATTCAGGAAGGATCGATTTCAGCCAAGCAGCGTCCAGATGACCTTCCTTTTGGAAACGAAGCTGTTCCTTGTCCGTGGACGATGGCTGTGTATAACAGTAGTGTGCTTGAACGTTGGCGTGGGTATCGGCTAAGGTGTCCACATGTTCCCGAAAAGCGTGCAGCTGGCCATGGCGGGCCGCGTGTACAAAAGTAACGGATGCATTGCCGTCCGCTTGCACCAGTGCATTCAACATGCTGACCATCGGCGTAAGTCCGACACCGGCGCTGAGCAGCACGACAGGCCGCGGGTCTGCCAGGTCGAGCGTGAAGTCCCCGGCTGGCGCGGAAACTTCGACGAGACTGCCCTCGTCAAGGTCATCGTGCAGATGGTTCGAGATGACGCCGTCAGGCCGTTCCGAAGTACCCTGCTCCCGTTTGACGGAAATGCGGTAATACGGTTTGCCGGGTGCATCCGAAAGGCTGTATTGGCGAATATGCGTATTGGATTGCCCCAGCGGGGTCAGTTTTACGCTGATGTACTGTCCGGGAACAAATGCAGCGATGGCAGATCCATCCTCCGGAACGAGATAAAATGAAGTGATCAGGTCGCTCTCCGGCACCTTTTTCGCGACGCGGAACGAGCGGAATCCTTGCCATCCGCCAGGCTGGCTTGCAGCTTCGGCATACATCTCCCGTTCAATGCCGATGAATGCATCGGCAATGACGCCGTAGGCATCCGCCCAAGCGGAGAGGATTTCATCCGTTGCGGCATCGCCGAGCACGTCTTTAATCGCCTGGAGCAGGAATTTGCCCACAATGCCGTATTGCTTCGGCGTGATGCCCAGACTGCGGTGTTTGTGCGCGACTTGGCGAACGGCCGGCAGGATCGAGGGCAGGTTATCGATATGTTTGGCGGCGGCGTAGACCATGTTGGCAAGCGCGGCTTGCTGACGCCCCTGCTTCTGGTTGGCATGGTTGAATACGTTCAGCAGCTCGGGATGGGCGGCGAACATCGTTTGATAGAAGTGGCGCGTAATGGCTTCGCCGTGGACTTCGAGCACAGGAACCGTGGATATGATGACGTTGATCGTATGATTGCTTAACATGGGCAATACCTCCTGGCAAAGGGTTGAATATCACTACATCTCTTGGCGGTACGCATCAGTGCCGCTGGTGTAACGCAAGTATAGTTTTCAAATAAAGGCGTCTGTGTGATCTAAATCACACTTATCATTAACGATCTGTGACCAAATGGATATTCCTATAGAAGAAACAGATGTGTTCGGCATATTCGATACCGTTTGCAACCTAAGCCCAAAACGATATAATAGATCAGGCGTGACGGACATCATCGCGAAAATGTTTCGTGACGTTTGTCTGCAAGGATGTCTTTGGGCGGCATTGGAGGACATCGTCGGGGAAAGCCTGTTTTCAAGAAGGGTGTAAAGTTAAAAGTGTTGACAAACGTCTCGGGAAATCGGTATAATGATTTTTGTTTGTTAAGTCCATTTCATTATGGTTTTCCGGACACATGGTCAGAATACATACAGTAGGGACCGGGAGCGCATGGTGCGCGGGTCCATTCTGTAAATTTGGCAGCTAGTGACTTAGGTTCATAATGAAATTGGTCGTCTGGAGTGATGGTAATGTTAGTGTCGTTTCGCAAAGCGGCAACCAGCGGCAGACCTTTAAGCTTTAATGAGCAGTGGGATGTCACACAACTGGTTTCTGACCGAAAAGATATCACAGCCGTTACCCCGCTGACTGCGGATTTGTCCGTTCAGCCAGAATCGGGGGGCGTGGTGGATGTTCAAGGCACGTTGACGGCAGGAGTGGACATGTTGTGCTCCCGTTGTCTTAAGCCGGTTAACGAACATCTTCATATTGATTTTCATGAGCAATTCAAGCAGGGAGACCAGCCGGAGGACATGGAGGAAGACGATGATATCATCTATGTGGATGAGGATCAATTCGACCTGAAACTGTACGCCGAAGAGGCTTTTCTGCTGAACCTGCCGTTTATACCGCTATGCAGCGATACATGCAAAGGGCTCTGCCCAACGTGTGGCCATGAGCTGAACGAAGGGGATTGCGGCTGCGATAACGAAGTTATCGACCCGCGACTTGCAGGGCTCAAAGATTTTTTCAAATGAGCATCAATGAAAATCGAAAAGTTTGAACTGCCTGTAAAGGTTGATTTTGATAAGGAGGTGGGAATAATGGCAGTACCTCAACGGAGAACGTCCAAGACACGTCGCGACAAACGTCGTACTCACTTTAAATTGGCTGTGCCGGGCATGGTGAAATGTGAACAATGCGGCGAATTGAAGCTTGCTCACCACGTGTGCAAAGTGTGCGGAACGTACAAAGCAAGAGAGATCATCTCTCAATAATAGCAACAACCGGGTAGTATCTCATTTCGGTGAGGTACTACTTTTTTGTTTTCGTCGTAGCGAAAGTGATAGAATGGATACAGTGGACGGTGAATCGGGCCGGAAGTCCCATTGGCAAGCGGATTTAAGATGTGCATCTTTCTTTTTGGCGGCGTATGATATATACTATAGTTTAGTACCAGGTTCTAAGATTTGACGTTACATAGATACGAAAGCGACAAAGCTGCCTTTAGCGTAGGCGGCGATGAATTCAAATATAGCAACGAACAACGAACATTGGAGTGGCAGGATACACCTGAATGGCCTGCTTCGGTACGGCCGGTTTCAGGTACAGATTTCAGCAGGGGGTGTCAGACATCGAACGTTTACCCAAAAAGCAGAGGCAGCAGCAGTTAACCAAAATGATCGAAGACAACCCGTTTGTAACGGATCAAGAGCTAACGCGCCAATTAAAGGTGAGCATCCAGACGATTCGTCTCGACAGGCTTGAGCTCGGAATACCCGAGCTGCGCGAACGGATGAAGCTGATGGCCGAGCTGTCCTATGACCAGGTGCGTTCCCTTCCGCTGCATGAGATCATTGGTGACATCGTGGACCTGCAATTGGATAAAAGCGGCATTTCCCTGTTTGAGATCCGGGAAGAACACGTATTTTCGCGGACAGGCATTGCGCGCGGGCACTATGTGTTCGCGCAGGCCAATTCCCTTGCGGTCGCGGTCATCAATGACGAGATTGCTTTGACGGCTTCGGCGGACATACGCTTTGTGCGCTCCGTTCATTTGGGCGAAAAGTGCATTGCCAAGGCTTACGTAAGATCGATCCCTGGCCAGAAAGGGAAAGCTAAGGTCGAAGTGTTCACGTATGTTGGCGAAGAGATGGTGTTCCAGGGCAATTTTGTGATCTACCGTTCGGGTGGAGAAGATACGGAAGGAGAGGCTTCGAAATGAGAATCGTGATTGATGCCATGGGGGGCGACAACGCCCCTGCGGCAACCGTGGAAGGCGCGTTGTCCGCTGCCGCGGAATGGCCTGACGCACAGATCGTATTGGTCGGCGACGAAGGCAGGCTGGAGCCGATCCTGAGCAAGGCAGCGACGAAACCTGCGAATTTGTCTGTGCGGCACGCATCCGAAGTGATCGGTTCGGACGACGAACCGGTCAAGGCGGTCCGTCGCAAAAAAGACGCTTCCATGGTCGTTGCCGGCCGCATGCTGAAGGAAGGCGAAGCAGACGCCATGATTTCGGCCGGCAATACCGGCGCGCTCATGACGACGGGGTTGTTGGTTGTAGGCCGCATGGAGGGCATTGAACGTCCCGCGCTTGCGCCGATGATTCCAACGATCGACGATGTCGGCGTGCTTGCGCTGGATTTGGGAGCCAATATGGATGCCAAACCGGAGCATCTTGCCCAGTATGCGCTCATGGGGAGCTTGTACCGCCAGAAAGTTCAGGGCATCGACTCGCCGCGAGTGGGCCTGCTTAATGTCGGCACGGAAGAAGGGAAAGGTAACGAGTTGACCAAAAACGCGTATCCTTTGCTGAAGGAACTGCCGATTCGTTTCGTGGGCAACGTGGAAGCGCGCGATGTGCTGACGGCTGAGTGCGACGTGCTTGTGTGCGACGGTTTCGCCGGCAACATTTTGCTGAAATCGATGGAAGGTACGGCTGGAGCGATCTTTTCACTGCTCAAAGAGCAGTTTTCATCTTCTTTAAAAAGCAAGCTCGCCGCTGCCGTGTTAATGCCTGAACTGCGCGGGCTGAAACGCAAACTGGATTACACGGAGCACGGGGGCGCGCCGCTGCTTGGCCTGAGCAAACTCGTTGTGAAGAGCCATGGCTCGGCGGATGGCAATGCGATCAAAAACGCGGTGCGTCAGGCGAGAATCGCCATTCAGAATCAACTGGTGGAGAGCATATCCAAGGAAATTAGCGGGAAGTGAGTGAAGACATGAATAATTTGCGCCCGGTAGGGGTTATTGGAACTGGTAAATATGTCCCTGAGAAAATTTTGACGAATAGCGATTTGGAAAAAATGGTGGATACCAACGACGAGTGGATCGTCAGCCGCACGGGCATCCGTGAGCGCCATATTGCGGCGCCGGACCAGGCGACTTCGGATCTGGCCTATGAAGCCGCCGTCAAAGCGCTTGAAACAGCCGGCATGACAGGCGGCGATTTGGACCTGATCATCGTGGCCACCATCACGCCGGATTCCGCATTCCCGTCGACGGCTTGCATCCTGCAGGATAAGCTCGGTGCCAAAGGCGCGGCAGCGTTCGATCTGTCTGCGGCTTGCTCCGGCTTTGTGTACGGGCTGGCAACAGCGACGAGTTTCATTCAAAGCGGCATGTACAACAATGCGCTTGTGATCGGTGCCGATACGCTTTCCCGCATCACGGATTATACGGACCGCAACACCTGCGTGCTCTTTGGAGACGGAGCTGGAGCCGTTATTCTGGGTGAGGTTCCGGAAGGCCGCGGCTTCAAATCGTTCGATCTCGGAGCCGAAGGTGCCGGAGGCGGTTTGTTGAAATTAGAGGGCGGCGGCTCGCGTTTGCCTGCATCTGCCGAGACGATCGAAAACAAACAGCATTACATTTACATGAACGGGCGCGAGGTGTTCAAATTTGCGGTGCGCGTCATGGGAACGGCAACCGTTGACGTGCTTGAGAAAGCGGGCCTGGATCGTACAGATGTCGATCTGTTCGTTCCGCATCAGGCCAACATCCGCATTATTCAATCCGCGATGCAGCGGCTCGAGCTGCCGGAAGAGAAGGTTGTCGTCAACGTGGACAAATACGCCAACACTTCGGCTGCGTCGATCCCGCTTGCCCTCGTGGAAGCAGCGGAAGAAGGCCGCATGAAGGAAGGCGACACGGTGCTGATGGTCGGCTTCGGCGGCGGTTTGACTTGGGGTGCGTCCGTACTCGTTTGGTAAAATTACAAGCTGGGAGAGAAGAATCAGATGGGTAAAATAGCATTTGTATTTCCCGGACAGGGATCACAGGCAGTCGGGATGGCAAAGGACGCTCATGATCACGTGCCTGCATCCGCGAACATTTTCCGTACAGCGGACGAGACGCTTGGCTTTTCGCTGAGTTCATTGATTTTTGAAGGTCCGGATACCGAGCTGAAACAGACATCGAATACACAACCGGCTCTGTTGACGGCAAGCATTGCCTTGCTTGAGGCTTTCAAAGAAAAAGGGATCGAGCCTGACTACGTGGCTGGACACAGTCTTGGCGAATACAGCGCATTGGTTGCAGCCGATGTACTGACTTTCGCGGATGCCGTGAGCATTGTGCGTGCGCGCGGCCAGTATATGGAACAAGCTGTACCTGGAGGTCAAGGAGCGATGGCAGCCGTGCTGGGTGCGGATCGGGAAGCGCTGGGGGTGCTTTGCCGGGACGTATCGGCTGGTGGTCATGCCGTGGAACTCGCAAATATGAACTGTCCGGGCCAGATTGTCATCTCGGGCGTGAAGGAAGGCGTTGCTGCCGTCGCTGAACGGGTGAAAGAAGCTGGCGGCAAACGCGCCATTACGTTGGAGGTTAGCGGTCCGTTCCATTCCTCGTTGATGAAGGAAGCTGCTAATAAACTGGCAGATAAACTGAGTGGCGTTACATTTTCTCCGGCGCGTGTGCCTGTCGTGGCCAATGTAACGGCAAGACCTGCCGAAGACGGTAAAATCCCGCAATTGTTGACGGAACAGGTCTATTCTCCCGTATTATGGGAAGACAGTGTGACATGGCTGATCGAACAAGGCGTCGATACTTTTGTGGAAATCGGTTCAGGCAGCGTGCTGACAGGTTTGATTAAAAAGACAGATAAAACCGTCAGCCTCTACAACGTGAACAGCCTTGAAACGCTGGAAGCAACCGCGGCTGCGCTGCAATCCTGAGCCGATCGGATACTCTGGGAAAGGAGGACTGACTATGTCCAAACCATTGGAAGGAAAAAACGCGCTTGTTACGGGTGCCTCCCGAGGCATCGGACGCAGCATTGCGCTTGCGCTGGCGGAGGCCGGGGCTAACGTGGCCGTGAACTATGCAGGAAGCCAGGCTGCTGCGGAAGAGGTGGCTGAAGCGATTCGTGCCAAAGGCGTGAAGAGCATAACGGTTCAAGCGAATGTGGGCGTGATGGATGAAGCCGAACAAATGGTGAAAGCTACGATTGAAGCATGGGGCAATGTGGACATTCTGGTGAATAACGCCGGAATTACCCGCGATAACCTGATCATGCGCATGAAAGAGGAAGAGTTCGATCAGGTGATCGAGACGAATCTCAAAGGGGTGTTCAATTGCTTGAAAGCAGTGACACGTCCAATGATGAAACAGCGTTCAGGCAAAATCATCAACATTTCCTCCGTTGTCGGCGTGCTTGGAAATGCAGGGCAAGCTAATTATGTCGCTGCGAAAGCAGGGGTCATCGGTTTGACGAAGGCGTCTGCCCGCGAATTGGCATCCCGCGGTATTGCGGTCAATTGCGTGGCACCGGGCTTCATTGAAACCGATATGACCAAGGAACTGTCACAAGAGCTGGTCGATGGCATGTTAAGCGGCATTCCGCTTGCCCGTCTTGGCCAGCCGAATGAAATTGCTGGCGTGGTGACATTCCTCGCTTCGGATGCTTCTTCTTATATGACAGGGCAGACGCTGCATGTCGATGGCGGCATGTACATGTAGTTCTTCCCGGACTTGAACGCATGCCCGGGGAACAGACGCTGGACGATCCGCAAATGCCGGAAAAAGGTTGGGTTCCCCGGCCGGGGACCGCATATGTCTTCTATGGCATTTTGCTTGCGATTCTCGTATAATACCAAGGAGGAGGTGAACCGGATGTCCGATGTATTGGAGCGTGTAAAACGCATCGTCGTCGACCGCTTGGGCGCAGACGAGGCTGAAGTTACACTTGAAGCATCTTTCAAGGAAGACTTGGGAGCTGATTCTCTCGACGTAGTAGAATTGGTTATGGAATTGGAAGATGAATTCGATTTGGAAATCTCTGATGAAGATGCAGAAAAAATTACGACCGTAGGTGAAGTTGTAAACTACATACAATCTCATACCTAAAGTCAATTTAGTCCCGCACCTGTTTTCGAACGGCGGGACTTCTCATCATTCATCGGTTTTTCTCATTCCGCAGGTAAATTCGTCCCGGTGTCTTCGGACAGAGGACCGGATTGCCTGCGGATATTCCCACAAAATACGTGCGTATACGCAGTCGATATAGAGGTGAGTCGGTTTGAAACAAAGAGTCGTAATTACCGGTATGGGCGTCATGACATCGCTCGGAAAGGATTTGGAAACGTTCTGGGGCAACCTGATGGCAGGAAAGTCCGGCGTCTCCAAGATCGAGGCTTTTGATGTGAGTGAATACACCACACAGATCGCGGCAGAGATCAAGGATTTTAATCCGGAAGATTACATGGATCGCAAAGATGCGCGCAAAATGGACCGTTTTGTTCAGTTTGCCGTTGCTGCGGGTTTCAAAGCCGTTGAAGACAGTGGTTTGAAAATCAACGAAAATATTGATGCAGAACGTTTCGGCGTGTCCATCGGTTCGGGCATCGGCGGATTGGGCACATGGGAGGACCAGCATAATGCGCTCCTGCAAAAAGGCCCTAAACGGGTAAGTCCGTTCTTCATTCCGATGATGATCTCCAATATGGCATCAGGCCAGATGTCCATCTCCCTGGGCGCCAAAGGACCGAACATCAACGTGGTCACGGCTTGCGCAACAGGAACTCATTCCATTGGTGATTCCTTCAAGCTGATTGCGAACGGCGACGCCGACGCGATGATCTGCGGCGGTGCCGAAGCGACGATCCGTCCGACGGGCCTTGCGGGATTTTGCGCCATGCGCGCCATGTCCACGCGAAATGATGAGCCGGAAAAAGCAAGCCGTCCTTTCGATACCGGTCGCGACGGTTTTGTGATGGGCGAGGGTGCGGGCATTCTGATCCTGGAATCGCTGGAGCATGCCCAGAAGCGCGGAGCTCGCATCTATGGCGAAGTCATCGGGTATGGCCTTACAGGTGATGCTCATCATATGACCGATCCTGATCCTGACGGCGCGGCACGCTGCATGAAGATGGCTCTTCGCAGTGCAGGCATCGAGCCGGAAGCCGTGGATTACATCAACGCACATGGCACATCGACGCCTGCGGGTGACCTTTCCGAAACGACGGGCATCAAAAAGGCATTTGGAGACCATGCGTACAAGCTGGCGGTGAGCTCTACTAAGTCGATGACGGGCCATATGTTGGGCGCGGCAGGCGGCGTGGAAGCCGTCATTTGCGGTTTGACGCTGGCGCACCAGACGATTGCGCCGACCATCAATCTGGACAACCAAGATCCTGAATGTGACCTGGACTACGTGCCTAACGTTCCTCGCCAAGCGGATATCAATGTTGTTATGTCCAACTCGTTTGGATTTGGCGGTCACAACGCAACCATCATTCTCAAAAAATTCGAAGCATAAGGGGCTAGTTCGTTTGAGTGAAGATCTGAAGCAGTTACAGCAAAAACTTCAAATCAAATTTGACAACAGGCAGCTCTTAAAACAAGCGTTTACCCATGCTTCTTATGTAAACGAACACCGGTTCAGTCAGCATCAGGACAACGAACGCCTGGAATTTCTGGGCGATGCGGTGCTTGAGCTGACCGTATCGGAATACTTGTATCAACTGTATCCTGATCGGCCGGAAGGTGAACTGACCAAACTTCGGGCATCTATCGTATGCGAACCTTCCCTGGTCAAATTTGCTGAAGTTCTCGGTTTTGGACAGTACGTTCTTCTCGGCAAGGGAGAAGAACTGACGGGTGGTAGAACGCGGCCGGCATTGCTCGCTGACGTGTTCGAGTCTTTCATTGGCGCGTTGTATCTCGACCAAGGACTGGAACCCGTAAGAACGTTTTTGGAAAAACATGTGTTTCCGTTGATCGTCCCGGGCGGCAAGCTGCAGGTCAGCGACTTTAAGACGGAACTGCAGGAACTTACTCAGCATCATAATATGGGTGTCCTTGAATACCGCATTGTGGAGGAACGGGGACCTGCCCATGAACGGGAGTTTGTCTCCGAGGTCCTAATGGGTCAAGAACGGCTTGGCAGAGGCACAGGACGATCCAAAAAGGAAGCCGAGCAGCAGGCTGCATCTGCGGCTCTGGAGCGCTTGAAGCTGCCGGAGGCCTGAGCTTGACCGTGTGCGTACAGACAAACGAAGAGCAAAGAGCAGCCCGTGGGTCCGCCCCGGCGGAAATGACCGGCCGGACTGCTTTTTGCTCTTTTTTTTGTAAGACGGACACGTGAAAGCCGGTGAGTACTTGCCGGCGCGAATTTAACTTTTTACACGAAAACGGAGGAGGTGACGGGAAGCCCGATGTTTCTGAAACGCATTGAATTGGGTGGATTCAAGTCATTCGCCGACAAAACGGAAATGGAATTTGTCCGCGGCATTACCGCGGTGGTAGGTCCCAACGGGAGCGGGAAAAGCAACATTTCCGACGGGATCCGCTGGGTGCTTGGAGAGCAAAGCGCCAAATCGCTGCGCGGCGGCAAAATGGAAGATATCATTTTTGCCGGCAGTGATGCCAGGAAAGCCGTCAATTACGGCGAGGTTTCCTTGACGCTGGACAATGAGGACCATGCGCTGTCCCTGGATTTTGGTGAAGTGACGGTAACCCGCCGCGTGCATCGCAGCGGAGACAGCGAGTATTTTATTAACAAACAAGCCTGCAGGCTGAAGGATATTACCGAACTGTTTATGGATACCGGCATCGGAAAAGAGGCCTATTCCATCATCGGACAGGGAAGAATCGAGGAAATATTGAGCACCCGTTCCGAGGACCGGAGAGGCATCTTCGAAGAGGCTTCGGGAATCGTCAAATACAAAACGCGCAAACGGGACGCCACGCGCAAGCTCGATGAAACAGAACAGAATTTGCTGCGCATCCATGACCTGGTCACCGAGCTGGAGGATCAGATTGGCCCGCTGAAGGAGCAATCCGAAAAGGCGATCCACTATAAAGAGTTGCGTGGGCAGTTGAAATCCAAGGAAATTTCCATGTACGTGTACCAAATCGAACAGATCCATGCCTCCTGGAGCAAGGCCAATGCGCGTCTGGAAGCATTGAAGGAAGAAGAAGTCGGGTTGGCTGCGATCGTTTCCACGCATGATGCCAAGCTGGAGAGCGACCGGAACGCCTTGCGCCTGCTGGAGTCAGAGGTGGAGCAGCTTCAGGCAGAATTGTTGCAATACAGCGAAGCGACGGAGAAAAGCGAAGGGCATGGCGAGCTGTTGAAAGAACGTTTTCGCCATCTGCAGACGAATCGCGAACAACTGCGGACGAGCCTGGAATCGAGCGAGGAAAGACACCGGGAACGCAAGGCAGAACTCATTGCCTTGCGCGAGAAGTACGCTGCGCTGGAACGCGAGCTCGCCGACGTGCGGAATCGGCTTTCCGAAGAGGAGGCAAAGCTGGTCGGCGTTACCGGCGGCATCAGCCAGCAGCAGGAAGAAAGCCTGAAGGGCAATTTGCTGGAGCTGATGAACCAGATGGCCCAGGCGCGCAACGAAATTCGTTACGTGGACCAGCAGAAGGAAAATCTGGAGCGCCGAATGAACCGCGCTTCCGAGGAGTCCGGCAAATGGGAGGGCCAAAAGGAAGTTCTGGAACGCCGCAAGGCCGAAATCCAGAAAAAGGTTGCGCAGCTAGGCAAACAGATAAGCGATCTTCGCAGCGGATATATTTCGGAAAGCGAACGGCTGAATTCTTTGCAGAAGCTGCTCGAAGAGAGCCGGGGCACGGTCCGGAAATGGGAGCAAAAACGCGAGGCGCAGATTTCACGCCGGGATACGATGAAAGAAATGCAGGATGACTTCGACGGATTCATGCTGGGTGTCAAGGAAGTGCTGAAGGCATCGCGCAAAGGCGTGCTGAACGGCGTCCACGGCGCCGTGGCCGAATTGGTTCAGGTGCCTGAGCGGATCGAACTTGCCGTCGAGACGGCCATGGGGGCATCGCTGCAGCATATCGTCATGGAGAACGAATCGGTCTCCAGGCAGGCGATCGCTTTCTTGAAGCAGCGCCAGCTTGGACGGGCCACCTTTCTCCCGCTGGACGTCATCCGGCCGCGCGCGATCGGTGCCGGAGAGCGTTCCATGATCGAAGGCATGGACGGTTATGTCGGAATCGGAGCCGATCTGGTCCATTACGACTCCCGTTATGCGGCCATTATAGGCAGTCTGCTTGGCAATGTCATCATTGCGGAGACGCTGGAGCATGCCAACAAAATTGCCGCGCGCTGCCAGTATCGTTTCCGGGTAGTTACGCTCGAAGGCGACGTGGTGAATGCGGGCGGTTCCATGACCGGGGGAAGCCAGCATAAAAAAAATTCCAGTCTGCTCAGCCGAAAACGCCAGCTGGATCAGCTGGATCAGGATATTTTGGATACCGAACAGCAGATCAGGAAGCTGCACCAAGGCGTGGAGGACATAAAGTCCCAATTGGAGCAATGCCAGGACAAGCTGGATGAGCTGCGCCAATCCGGGGACGTGACGAGAAACGAAGAGCAGCAGGCGTCCATGGAGATGAAACAAGTGGAGCATGAGCTTCGCCACGTGCTGGAGCAAGTCGCTGTCGCCGGACAGGAGAAGAGCGGGTTTACCGAGGAGCTCAAAGACCTGGACGCGGCCCGGGCGGATGCAGTCAAAAAGCTTGAAGAGCTCGAAGAAGAAGAGAAAGCGACGCATCGGGCGATCCATGCTGCCGAATTTGCCCGCAAAGCGAACGAATCGGCCAAGGAAGAACTGCAGACCCAGCTGACCGAGCTGAAAGTTCGGGAAGGGAAACTGGATCAGGAGCGTTTCTCGAATGAGGAACAGCTGCGGCGCCTCGAACGGGAAGTTTCCTCCCTGGAGAAGGAATTGAAACAAAATAGCACCTTGCTTGCATCAATGGAAGCGGACCTGAAGAAGACGGAACAGGACAGCGTGAAGCAGATCGAAGACCTGAACCGGTTCAAGCTGAAAAAAGCGGAGTCTTCCCGCGAATTGGACTTTAAGCGCGCCGCCCGGAGCGAATTGTCGAAAAAGCTTGAGCTCGCCGAAAGCGAGACGAAGGAGCAGCGGGTTCAGCTCAAAGCGGTGGAAGAGCAGATGCGCCAGACGGAAATATCCGTCAATCGTCTGGATGTCGAGCTGGAGAGCATTTTGCGCAAGCTGACCGATGAATACGAGCTTGGCTACGAGCTGGCCAAAGAGCGATACCCTGTACCTGAAGACGTGGAAGGCACGAGGCAGGAAGTTCAGAAGCTTAAACGGAGCATTGCCGACCTGGGCGATGTCAACCTGGGTGCCATTGAAGAATTCCAGCGGGTCAACGAGCGTTATGAATTCCTGAACGATCAGAAGAATGACCTGGTGGAAGCCAAAACGACGCTGTATCAGGTGATCCGCGAGATGGAGGACGAGATGGCCAAACGGTTCAAATCAACGTTTGATGCCATTCGCCGCGAATTCGGCACGGTGTTCAGCAAATTGTTTGGCGGAGGACGCGCCGATCTCGTATTGATGGACCCTGAACGTCTGTTGGAAACGGGCATCGATATCGTCGCCCAGCCTCCGGGCAAAAAATTGCAAAACCTGCAGCTCTTGTCCGGCGGTGAACGGGCATTGACCGCAATGGCGCTTCTGTTTGCCATCCTGCACGTCAAGCCGGTTCCGTTCTGCGTGCTCGACGAGGTCGAGGCTGCGCTGGACGAAGCAAACGTGGTGCGTTTTGCCCAATATTTGCGCGAGTTCTCGGAGCAGACGCAGTTTATCGTGGTTACCCATCGCAAAGGCACGATGGAAGAGGCCGACGTGCTGTACGGGGTCACGATGGAGGAAGGCGGCGTTTCCAAGCTGGTTTCGGTCAAACTGGAGGATGAAGAGGCCGTAATCGCATAAATGCCGGAAAAGGCAAGCTGTATTTAAAACGAATCAACTAAGGAGCTGCGATGACATTCGTAAGGTATTTCGTCGCAGTCTCTAACACGATGGAGGGGCTTTATGAGTTTCTTTAAAAGGCTGAAGGATAGCATTGCAAACAAAGCGGAGTCGGTGACGAAGCAGTTCAAGGACGGTTTGGAAAAAACGCGCAAAGGGCTTGTGGAAAAGGTAACCGACCTGGTCATCCGCCGCAAAAAAATCGACGAGGAGTTCTATGAGGAGCTCGAAGAGATCCTGATCGGTGCCGACGTAGGGGTGAACACAGTTTTGACGCTGATCGACGACCTGCGCGACGAAGTGAAGAAGCGCAGAATCGAGGATGCGGCAGAGCTGCAGCCGGTGCTGTCGGAGAAGCTGAAAGACCTGCTCCGCGGGGAGCAAAACAGCGAATTGAGAATGAATCCGGATGGGATCACGGTTATTTTGTTTGTCGGGGTCAACGGCGTGGGCAAAACGACGACCATCGGCAAACTGGCCCATCGTTTCAAACAACAGGGCAAAAAGGTCATGATGGCTGCTGGAGATACATTCCGTGCCGGGGCGATTGAACAGCTGGAGGTATGGGGACAACGCGCCGGCGTTGAAGTCATCAAACAGCAGGCAGGTTCCGATCCGGCTGCGGTCATGTATGATGCCGTTCAAGCGGCGAAACAGCGGGGAGTGGACGTGCTGCTGTGCGATACGGCAGGCCGTCTGCAAAACAAATCGAACCTGATGGAAGAGCTGAACAAAATCTATCGTGTCATCCAGCGCGAAATTCCCGACGCTCCGCACGAAGTGCTGATGGTGCTTGACGCGACCACAGGCCAGAATGCACTTAGCCAAGCCAAGCTGTTCGGCGAGAAAAGCGGAGTTACGGGCCTGGTGTTGACCAAACTGGACGGCACAGCCAAAGGTGGAATCGTGGTAGCGATCCGCCAGGAGCTTGACCTTCCGGTCAAACTGGTCGGTTTGGGCGAAAAAATCGATGATCTTCAGCCGTTCGATTCGGAGCAGTTCGTTCATGCGCTCTTTGCCGGATTAATCCAGGAGCAGTCTGCCGACAACGAGAAGAACGAAGATACAAACGAATCGTAGTACAATGATACCTATATTGGTTGATGTTCAACTTATATAGATTACCCTGATTGCCGTTGATGAATGGAAACCTCGCGTGCCATGGACAGCGGCAATCGGTGTATAATGGAACTAAGCAGGAAATGAAAGCCAGGATTAGAAAGGACGGTTGATATGGCCAACACCTATACCTATTCCCGCCGCGAGGAAGTCGCCAATGCCGTGACCCATGGCATCGGCGCCGCCCTTAGCGTGGCTGCATTGGTGCTGCTCATCGTATTTTCAAGCATGAAAGGCACTGTATGGCATGTCGTCAGCTTCACGATTTACGGTATTACGATGCTGCTGCTGTACACCAACTCAACCATGGTCCATGCCCTGAAGGAGGGCAAGGCCAAAGATTTGTTCGAGTTTTTTGACCATTCATCCATCTACCTTTTCATTGCAGGTACCTATACGCCGTTTTTGTTCGTGGCAGTGCGCGGAACGCTTGGATGGACCTTGTTCGGCGTTATTTGGGGCATCGCCTTGGCGGGCGTCATTTTCAAGGCGTTTTTCACGAAACGGTTTTTGTTCATGTCCACGTTGTTTTACCTCGCAATGGGCTGGTTGATCGTTATTGCCTGGCAGCCGCTGGTGGCAGCTGTACCTACCGGCGGCATTACGCTTCTGGTGGCCGGGGGAATCATGTACACGCTCGGAACGCTGTTTTATGTGTGGCGCGGTTTCCCTTACCACCATGCGATTTGGCATTTGTTCGTGCTTGCAGGCAGCATTCTTCATTTCTTCGCGGTGCTGTTATACCTCACGCCACTGCGTTAAAATCGGAGAAAAACGAATCGTTTTCCGTGCCGGAAACGGTTCGTTTTTTGCTTCGTGAAGGAAAAAAGATTGTGACAAGTATTTTTGCTTGACATCCGGTTTTGTTTTGGGTATGATAAGGAACGTTGCAAGAGTGTAAAGTGTTTTTCCTTGACGAAGGGAGTGCCCCGATGTGAGTCAAGAGAACCGGCTGGACAAGACAAACCGGATAAACTTGCTATTTGCTTTCTATGAGCCATTGCTTACGGAGAAGCAGCAAACATTTTTGAAGTATTACTTTCATGATGACTTCTCGCTCGGTGAGATTGCTGCCGAATTCGAGATCAGCCGCCAGGCGGTATATGAACATATCAAGCGTGCGGAGCAGGTGCTGGAAAACTACGAAAGCAAGCTGGGCTTGCTGGAGAAGCATGAACGGCGCGGCCGTACTTTGGAACAATTGCGAATGGCATTGGAACGCGCAGGCGTTTCCGTGGATAACGACAAACAAATAAACGATTTGGTTCGTCAGTTAGCGGATTGATCGGCAATCCTGGATGAAACCAAATCGGTATGAAACAGTATAAAGGCTAAGGAGGTGGGATCATGGCATTTGAAGGATTGACGACCCGACTGCAAAATGTGTTCAGCAAGCTGCGCGGCAAAGGCAAAGTGTCCGAAGAAGATGTTGCCGAAGCGATGCGCGAGGTTCGTCTGGCATTGCTCGAAGCGGACGTAAACTTCAAAGTGGTCAAGGAATTCATCGCCAAGGTGAAAGAAAAAGCTGTCGGCAAAGAAGTGATGGACAGCTTTACGCCAGGCATGGTCATCATCGACATCGTTAACAAAGAGTTGACGGAGCTGATGGGCGGAAGCCAGTCCAAGCTGGCCAAGGCCAACAAACCGCCGACGGTGATCATGATGGTCGGTTTGCAGGGTGCGGGGAAAACGACCACATCCGGCAAACTTGCCAAAATGCTGCAGAAGCAAAACAGCCGTCCATTGTTGGTGGCGGGCGACATTTATCGTCCGGCAGCCATCAAGCAGCTGCAGGTGCTCGGTGAGCAGCTGAAGGCTCCGGTCTTTAGCCTGGGAGACCAGACAAGCCCGGTCGAGATTGCTCGCCAAGGTTTGCAGCACGCCAAGGAGAACGGCAATGATTACGTCATTATCGATACGGCAGGCCGCCTGCACGTCGATGAACAGTTGATGGAGGAATTGCGCCAGATCCATAGCACGGTAAATCCGGACGAAGTACTGCTTGTCGTGGACAGCATGACGGGTCAGGATGCCGTTAACGTGGCTGAGCATTTCAACAACCAGCTTGAGTTGACCGGCGTTGTTCTGACCAAGCTGGATGGCGATACGCGCGGCGGTGCCGCTTTGTCGGTAAAAGCCGTTACCGGCTGCCCGATCAAGTTTGCTTCGCTCGGCGAAAAGCTTGATGCACTGGAGCCTTTCCATCCGGAACGAATGGCTTCCCGTATTCTGGGGATGGGCGACATGCTCTCATTGATCGAGAAAGCCCAGTCCAACATCGATACCGAAAAAGCGAAGGAAATGGAACGTAAAATGCGTAATGCCGAATTTACGTTCGAGGATTTCCTGGAGCAAATGGATCAGGTGAAAAAGCTGGGACCGATCGACCAGATCATGGACATGATACCCGGCATGGGCAAGATGAAACAAGCCAAGGACCTTAAAGTCGATGACAAACAAATGGGACGCATCGAAGCGATCGTGTTCTCGATGACAACGGAAGAGAAACGAAATCCGGACCTCATCAACCACAGCCGCCGGAAACGGATTGCAACAGGCAGCGGAACTTCGCTTGCGGAAGTCAACCGCCTGATTAAGCAATTCGATGAAATGCGGCGCATGATGAAGCAATTGTCCGACATGATGGGCCCTAAAGGCGGTAAAAACAAAGCGATGAAGCAGCTCAAAGGCTTGGGCAAGGGAATGAAATTTCCTTTCCGTTGATGGCATGGGCAGCTGAATGATAGGCAACAGATTTCGTTGAAGGAGGTGAATGTTCAAAATGGCAGTTCGTATTCGTCTGAAACGTATGGGTGCTCACAAAGCTCCTTTCTACCGCGTCGTGGTATCGGATTCCCGTTCCCCGCGTGATGGTCGTTTTATCGAGGAGATCGGTTACTACAACCCGGTTGAACAACCGGCAGTTGTCAAAATCGATGAAGATAAAGCATTGCAATGGCTCCAAAACGGTGCGCAAGCATCCGACACTGTTCGCAACTTGCTGAGCAAAGCGGGCGTGATGAAAAAGTTCCACGAGTCCAAACAATCGAAATAAGTTGCTGATTCGGAGGGTCATCTATGGAAGAATTAGTAAGTACAATTGCTAAGGCTTTGGTCGATCATCCGGAAGATGTGGCAGTTCGAACGGTGGAGAAGGATCGGCTCGTCGTTTACGAGCTGACCGTTCATCCCGACGATGTCGGAAAGGTGATCGGCAAGCAAGGGCGAATCGCGAAATCTCTGCGTACGGTCGTCACGTCAGCAGCAGTTAAGATGGATAAACGGGTTACCGTTGATATCATATCTTAAAGATATACGAAAGGGGGTTAGGATGCATGTCCTAGCCCCTTTTCGTACATGCTGAAACTTACAATCATAGCGATGGGTTGAATGAAATGCAGGAGGAATGTATGTCACAATTCATGAATGTAGGTAAAATCGTTAACACTCACGGCATCCGCGGTGAACTGAAAATCATGCCCACCACGGACTTTCCTGAAGTTCGCTTTGCCAAAAATGCAGAGCTTTATTTGTTCATGCCTGACGGGCAATCCGTATTGGCAAAGGTTGAAGCGGCTCGTCCGCACAAAAACATGTATATCGTTCGTTTTAAGGAATTTGGCAACATTAACGAGGTGGAGAAATTCAAAGGCGGTATGGCCAAGGTTTCGAAGGAAGACCTTGCCGAGCTGGAGGAAAACGAATATTATTTCCATCAAATTATCGGCTGCTCCGTCGTCACTGAAGAAGGCGATACACTGGGCAAGATTACAGACATTTTGACACCCGGCGCCAATGATGTATGGGTCGTTAAGACATCTGCCGGCAAAGAAGTGCTGATTCCGGTGATTGACGACGTTGTACTGGATGTGGACATCGAGCAGCAGCAGGTCAAAATTCATCTGATGGAAGGGTTACTATAGGATGAAGGTCGATGTACTGACGTTGTTCCCGGAAATGTTCGAAGGTGTGTTTGGTTCAAGCATTTTGGGCAAAGCCCAGGCAAAAGGGCTGGTTTCCCTGAATGCCGTCAATTTTCGGGACTATGCCAACAACAAACATCATACGGTGGATGATACCCCTTATGGCGGCGGAGGCGGAATGGTGCTTAAGCCTGATCCGATCTTCGCAGCCGTGGAGGATGTCGTGCAGCAGCGGGGACCTGAAGGGAAACGGCCGCGCATCATACTGATGTGCCCGCAAGGAGAGACCTTCACGCAGAAAAAGGCGGAAGAACTCATGCAGGAGGATCACCTGATTTTTATATGCGGCCATTATGAGGGTTACGATGAACGAATTCGCGAATTCCTCGTCACGGACGAGCTGTCCATTGGGGACTACGTGCTGACTGGAGGCGAATTGCCGGCCATGGTGGCCATTGACAGCATTGCACGACTTATTCCGGGCGTGCTGGGCAATGAAACGAGTGCGGTGACCGATTCGTTCAGCACGGGGCTGTTGGAGTACCCGCATTACACCCGACCGCCGGAATTCAGAGGCATGAAGGTTCCGGATGTGCTGCTGTCAGGACATCATTCGAATATCGAAGCCTGGCGCAGGGAGCAGTCGCTGCTCCGCACGCTGGAGCGCAGGCCGGACCTGCTCGAAACGGCGGAGCTGTCCAAGAAAGAACGCGAGTGGCTGGACAAGCTTCGTTCGAAGAAACAGGAAACCGGATCAGGGGACCGATGATCGGTCCGGAGATTCTCCATAGCGTGGATCAAAAGAGCACATCTTGCATTGGGCAAGGTTGCTCTTTTTTTTGGATAGGTTGTTCTCCCTTTTCTCAAAAAGAGGTTGTAAATAATGGTAAAAATGCTTATCGTTTAATGTGAAGTTGATGGACCGAACAAATGGGGAGGCGGAAATGACATGAACGACCAAACGCATGAGGTGGGCAGAGTCGATATCAGCCAAGCAGGCCTGCGCTGCAAAATGCTGCTTGGTGACCTGAACGGCGATGGCAGGTTGGAGATGCTGCTGGTACAAGCCGATGGCGGGATCGATGATCGTTATGTTCCACATCAGGTACGTTGTTTGACGGCGTATGACCTGACCGGAGAGCTTTTATGGCAAGTAGGGTCTCCTGATCCGGATGCAGGCGGACCGGGATCGGATTATCCGGCCCAAATTGCGGACTGGGATGGAGACGGCAGCAATGAAGTGGTTTGTGTCATGGAGAAGCGATTTCTGGTGTTGGACGGGTCTACGGGGGAAATCAAAGAAAGCCATGCCTTACCCGGCGAGCAGGCGCATGATTGCATTATTTTGGCGAACCTTACGGGTGAACCACAGAAAATGGACGTTATTTTAAAAGATCGTTATAAAACGATGTGGGCATTGAACCATGAGTTTGAACTGTTGTGGAAGCATGAGGGCAACACGGGGCATTTCCCCTGGGTGTATGACATCGACGGTGACGGGCGGGACGAAGTGATGGCCGGGTATGACATGCTCGATCATGATGGCACGTTACTGTGGTCCTGCAGGGACCTGGAGGATCACGCGGACTGCATCTGGTTTGGCGACGTGGATGGCGATGGAAAGACCGAGATTGTCATCGGGGGAAGCGTGACGGTAATGATGGATCTCCAGGGTAACGAGAAATGGCGTTATACCGGTTCAATCGAATCGCAGCACGTTGCGCTCGGAACGTTTTGCGATGGCCTGAAAGGCTTGCAGGTGGCGGGATTGGACCGTATTGTTCGCGGGGACGAACAGGGTCTTGACGGCATGTTTTTGCTGGATGCTGCGGGTCAAGAAATATGGAAGGAGAACCGGACGACCCGCGGCTGGCTTACGATCATCGAGCCTGTACGTAAGTGGGACGACAGCGGGCTTGATTATATTTTAGCTTATCGCAGGGGAGGGGGCGTGCTCCCGTCATTGATCAACGGAGATATGGAAACGGTTGCATCCTTTGGCAAAGAGGGGTATGCGGTTCATGCGGACCTCTGCCAAAGCGGACGCGAACAGGTCATTATTTACGATGCGCTGGAAGCTGTCATCTATTCGAGCTCCCCGTTAAGCCTAGAACAGGCCCAGACCGAAAGAGCCCAGCCACAGTCCAAACGACTGTATAGCTCGACTCTTTATCCGGGTGGGGAAGTATAATGATCACGATGCGGGACATGCTCTTCGTAGGAGAAGTATATCCAAATGTACAGCATTTCCGAGTGGTTGGAAAAGGAAGAATTAGTCCCTCTTTTGTTCGGGTTGAAGCAATGTGGATAGATCCGTGTCTGTTGTTACAGTTAACCTTGGAAGCTTCATGGGGTTGTCTCCAGGCCGCACAAACCCGGGACGCACCGAGAACGCCATGCGGTAACCGTTTTGTTGAAGCTTATAGATCATTTGCGTGCTGGTGTAACCAAAAGGATAAGCCAGATATGGCGTATCGATCCCGGCAATCTCTTTCATCTGCTCGATGTCGCCGTTCAGGAGGGTGGTATCCAGTCCGACCGGTACGCTTTCGCCGCAGCGCATGAAGCCTTTGTGATGAAGGTTGTAAGTATGGCTGTTGAATTCAAATACGTCCGAAGCCGCTTGCATTTCCTGTTTGGATATGAATGATTTCTTGGCCGGATCAAAATGGACGGGACGCTCCTCGATTTTGCTGCCGATCACGAACTGGGAAGCATGAAAATTGTACTTTTTGAGTATGGGATACCCAAGGGTATAGTTGTTCTGATAACCGTCGTCAAAAGTGATAACAATGGATTTTTGGGGCAAGGAAATCTGGCCCTTCACGTATTGTTCCAACTGTTCCAGCGTCACGGTCTGGTATCCTTCATCGTGCAAAAATTTCATGTTTTGCTCAAAAGCCTCGAGAGTGATGATCGATTTGTTGCCTGGTTCGCGATTATCCGCTTTGGGTTCTATGTAATGGTACATCAGTACCGGAACCTCGGTTGCCGTCCCGGGCTGAACCTTAAATGATGGATCGAGTTTCGGAACATTGGAGTAATCCGGATGGGAGATGAGAAATGCTTTCCGCTTCACCATGTCCCACGAGGTACATGCCTTATGGGATAAAGCATTGGTGGGATGATTGACTGCATATACGTACAATGTCACAAAACATGTAAGTGCAGCGAGCAGGGCGAGCATGATTTTTTTGATTGGTTTCATAATGACAAAGCTCCTTCTATTGAAAATCCGCGCATCGACAAAGTGCTTGTTGCCGACAAGCTCTATCATAGACGAATGAATCGAAGAGAAAGTTACATTATTGTGATTGCTCCACTTCATGGGGAGCGGATATAAGATGGATTCGGGTGTTTATACAGGTTTTTAAGTTGTGACAAATCATTGTTATCGGTATTTTTGGTTTAATATGCATAATTTTTTGGAGATATCCTTGTGTTTTGAATTTGTGCATGGTACAATATTTCTGTTGTGTGGAATACGGCGGTCCTCTATGGATAATGATGGAGACATCGTAGTCTCCGGAAGAAGTATGAACGCCTGTACGGAAGGAGGGAGTCATAGATGAATATCGTCCAAGCGATTACTCAAGAACAACTTCGCAAGGATGTGCCAAGTTTCCGCCCTGGTGACACTTTGAAAGTGCACGTTAAGGTTATCGAGGGAACTCGTGAGCGTATCCAGTTGTTTGAAGGTGTTGTGATCAAGCGCCGTGGTGGCGGAATCAGTGAGACTTTTACGGTTCGTAAAATTTCTTACGGTGTAGGTGTGGAAAGAACATTCCCGCTTCATTCCCCAAAAATCGATAGAATCGAAGTGGCTCGCCGTGGTAAAGTGCGTCGTGCGAAGCTTTATTATCTTCGTGAACTGCGCGGTAAAGCAGCGAGAATTAAAGAAATTCGTTAATATAACGGATAACGGAGAGGGCTTGGAAACAAGCCCTTTTCGTTTTTGTCTGGGAAAAGTTGAACCGGAGGTACACTTCCGAGTAAAATGGTATAGCGACACATGCGCAAAAGTCCGGGAGGCTTTGTAAAATCAGTTATTTTCGTAAGACATGGGGATAGCATCGCCATACAAATGCACATAGATGCTTACGTTTCGATTTACATAACTGATGGTCGGCATCACTGCTTGCATGGAAGGACAACGATCGTGAGCGGCAGTATGCTGAATGTGTTATTGGCTGTAAACATGTACCGTGAAGAGAGGAAGATCAGTGATGGAACAAGAAGTTCAACAGGACCACGGCAAACCTGCCGAAGAGAATGGCAGTCGATCCAAGAAAGCCAAAAATGAAATCGTGGAATGGATCAAAGCGATTGCGATTGCATTGGTTTTGGTCGTTTTGATTCGTTGGCTGCTGTTTAAGCCGTTTGTGGTGGACGGGCCTTCGATGCAGCCGAATTTTCATACCGGCGAACGGGTGATCGTCAATGAAATTTTGTACGACATCCGCGAACCGAAACGCGGTGAGGTTATCGTCTTCCACGTGCCTTCGGAAGGCCGCGATTTCATTAAGCGCGTCATTGCCGTTGCCGGCGATACGGTTGAAGTCAAGGGAGATACCGTATTGGTGAATGGAGAAAAAGTGAATGAAACCTACATTCAGGGCGCGATTGATGCTGCGGAAGCAAATGGGGGAACCTACAACGTGAAGGACTTCCCGAATGAGCAGTTCCCTGACGGAAAGGTGCCTGAAGGTCACGTTTTCGTGATGGGGGATAACCGTCCGAACAGTACGGACAGCCGAATGATCGGTTATGTGCCGCTTGGCGATATCGTAGGTCGCGCAGACGTGATTTTCTGGCCGATCAGCGACGTGAAGTGGATTAACTGATCCAGGGATGATTTTTAAGTAAACAACGAGGTGAAGACAAGGTGACGATACAATGGTTTCCAGGTCATATGACCCGAGCCAGACGCCAGATTCAGGATAAGTTAAAGCTGATTGACGTGGTCATCGAACTGCTGGATGCCCGTCTGCCTGTCTCCAGCCGCAATCCGATGATTGACGAAATTTTGCAGGGCAAGCCAAGAATGATTTTGCTGAACAAAGCCGATCTGGCCGATCCGAAAGTGACGCAAGAATGGATTGCCTATTTCAAAGAGGAAGGCATTACTGCATTTCCCGTAGATGCCTCGACAGGCACCAATGTGAAGGATATTCCGGCACAGGCCCGATTGCTGCTGAAAGAAAAGATCGAACGCCAGTTGGCCAAAGGTATGAACCCCAGAGCTATCCGCGCCTTGATCGTGGGCATTCCGAACGTCGGCAAATCGACGCTGATCAACCGGCTTGCCGGACGCAACATTGCGGCAACGGGGGATCGTCCGGGCGTAACCAAAGGGCAGCAATGGATCAAGGTTGGCAAGGAAATGGAATTGCTGGATACACCGGGCATTTTGTGGCCCAAATTTGAGGATCAGAACGTCGGTTATCGCTTGGCGGTAACGGGGGCCATCAAAGAAGAAATTTTGAATGCCGAAGATATCGCCTTTTTTGCCATCGGCTATCTCATGCGTTATTACTGGGAGGCACTTGAAGAGCGTTTTGATCTGCAGGAGTTCTCGCGGAATGCGGACGAGTCGGATGACGTCATTGCCATCATGGAACAGGTCGGACGCAAACGCGGCTGCATCGTCAGCGGCGGGCGCGTGGATCTGGAAAAGGCGTCCCGAACGTTCCTGAGGGAGCTGCGTGCAGGCAAAATGGGGCGGTACTCGATGGAAGCACCATACTAAACCATATGCAAGATGCCGAAAGAATCGGCCGTTACCGGATTGTCGGGAACGGCCGATTTTTGCGTTTTATATTCCCCGGGGCTCTCGATCCGGTCTGACAGATCGAGCGTAAATTCAAATAGGGGCAGATTTTGTTCGGCAGGCTTGCAAAAGATGGAAATGGGTCTTACATATATTCAGCGTATTTCCATGCATGGTATGATGAAGAGCAGGGCTGTTCGTGGGAACGAGGGACAGGATATATTCAATTTTAAGCATAAGTGACCGATAAAATAAGAAATTGATCGTGACGGGATGAACGGGCAGAACGAGTCTGGAGAAGCGAGGCATTGCCTAAAACGTTCTGAAGGAAATCTGCATCGAAAGCGGCTGCCGATCCCTGGATTCCCCTTTAAACCATATTTTGTGAAAACAATTGAAAGGATATGGCGTCTAAAGAAAATAGGGTGCCGTAACCGTATATATGATTTGCCAGGAACAAGCATGGGCAGAGGAGAGGATATGAAGTGACTGAAAATATGGAGTTTGACGAGCTGATTCATCAGCATGCCCGAACTGAACCCGCACATAACGATGCAGACAGCGATTCGACGGACTTGCTGTTCTATGAACGGGAATATTGGGCAAGCGGTTTTGGACACATTGCCGGCATCGATGAGGTGGGACGCGGCTGCCTGTTCGGGGACGTGGTCACTGCGGCGGTGATTTTGCCGCCAGGACTGATTCTGGAGGGCGTGAACGATTCGAAAAAGCTGTCCGAGAAAAAACGCGATGCCTTGTATGAAATCATCATGGAAAACGCAGTGTCCGTCGGGGTAGGATTCGTGGACGCGGAAACGATTGATCGCATCAATATCAAGCAGGCGACCAGGCTGGCCATGAAGCGGGCTGTTGATGCGCTTGACCAGACGCCGGACTATTTGCTGGTGGACGCCGAAAAAGTGGATGTCCAGATCCCGCAGTTGTCGATCGTTAAAGGGGACGCGAACAGCCAATCCATCGCGGCAGCGTCCATTATAGCCAAGGTGACCCGCGATCGGCTGTGCCAAGGGGAATGGAACAGGTTATATCCGGACTATGGTTTGGCTGTACATAAGGGCTACGCCACGAAATTTCATCGGGAGCAAATCATGCTTCTTGGCGCTACGCCAATGCATCGCAGAAGCTTCTTGGGCAATTTGATCGGGGAGCAGCCTACATTGTTTTAATCTAGAAGCACGAAAGGAGGGGGAATTATGAATATCAGCTCGATGATTCGCGGAATTTTAGGGGATAGCAAGCCTGGAAATGCCAAGCCGCTTGAACTCAAGGAAGGCCAAGTGGTACGGGGGTCGGTCGTCAGCGTCTCGGAGGACGGCGGAGATGCCGTCCTGCAAATTCAGGGAGTTCAGGTGCGGGCAAAGCTGGAAACACCGCTTCGTGCGGGTGAAACGACGCTGCTGCAAGTGCAGCCGCCCGGTGAAAACGGCATGACGGTGATGAAGCCGCTGGCCGGTTCGTTGTCTGAACTGCCGCAGGCTTCCATGAATCAATTGCTGCAGGACGTAGGCCTGCCGGACACAAAAGGCAATCGTGAGCTGCTGATCGCGATGCAGCGCAGCGGATTGCCCTTGACCAAGGATAATGTGACCCTGGTTCAAAACATGCTTGCGGCCAAACCCGCCCAAGTTCCGGCAGAGGAATGGGTTCAGGCGACGGGAATTGCATTTCAGAGAGGATTGCCGGTGACGGCGGAAACGGTCAAAGGATTGCATCAGGCCGTGTTTGGGCCGCCTCTGCATCAACTGTTAAGCGGTTTGACGGAGCAGCTCGAATCAATGTTGTCGCAGATGTCTGGCAAAACGCCGGGGAAGAATGGAGAGGCGAACGGCAAGGTTGTGGCTCCGACGACGGCTGCGCCGATGACGAGCAGTGCGGAAGCTGCGGATAACGGGACCGCAGCAGGCGGAAGCCGCGCTGCCGGAGGACCGGCTGCGGCAGCGCAACAGGCGGGGGCGGCTCCGGCGGGCGCGGCGACAACGGTAAATGGAGCCGGAGAGGCTCCGGCAGCTGCGGCGAAGCCGGGGACGCAGCCGGGCGTGCCCGGGACCGAAGCCGGAGGCGCGAAGGCAGGGACGGTGGCCGGCGGCGCTGAGAACGCCGGCAAAGGCGGTATTCCGGCAGGCACCGGAATACCGGGATCGAGTCCGCAAGATATGGATGCGGACTCGCCGGGGTTGGGCCGTCCGGCGGGAACCGGGACGGCAGGTGAAGCAGCTGGCCGCGTGATCGACGGTCAGCCCGGGGCGGCCGGGCGTGCAGCCGGCCGCGGGGAAGCGCCTGCCGCAGCCGCAGCAGGCCCGGCATCGCCTGCTGCGGCGCAGGCGGCGCCAGCAGCGCCTACGGCAGCGGAGCTGGCGCCCCGGCTGCTGGCGCTGCTGGATGCGCTGCGCGGCGCATCCACGGCCGCACCGGCTCAGCCAGGTGCGGCGTCCCAGGCCGCCCCTGCCGCGCAGCAGGGCGGCCAAGCGGCTGCGGCTGCCGGAGGCTCGCCGCAGCCCGTGCCAGCCGGCGCGGATGCGCCGCCGGCTGGCCCCGCCGCAGCCCCTGCGGGCGCTGCGGCAGGGCACGCGCCTGTCACCCACGAGGGGGACCCGTGGGTGGGGCGCGTGCTGAAGCTGCTCGGTGCGGAGCACGAGCAGCAGGCCGTGCACGGCGCGGCTGCGCAAGCGCGCGCCGGAGAGGCGGCGAGTCCGGCTGGCGCGGACTCGCTGAAGGGCCTGCTGCTGCAGCTTGCAAGCAGCGATGGAGCTCCGGCGGCTCTGAAGGATGCCGCCGTCCAAGCCGTTCAATATCTTACCGGTCAGCAGCTGCTGCTGACGACGGACCGAAACGCTACGTTTGCACAGATGCACTGGTTTATCCCGATAATCGGTCCCGATGGTGAAGAGACGGCTTCCGTACAAATCCAGTCCCGCCGGGGACAACGCGGCGAGCTGGATGCAGCAAATTGCCGGCTGTGGTTTGACCTCAACATGAAAAACCTTGGTCCTACGCTCGTGGACGTACAGGTCGTTAACCATATCGTCAGTTTGCGGGTACTTAACGATCGGGAAGGGATGGGACCGCTGCTGGAAGGTGGACGACAACTCATCCATCAGGCGCTTGATCAGCTGGGGTATCAGCTGCTAAGCTTCCGGACGGAGCCTTGGCCTGCAGATAAAGAGCCTGGAGGCGAACGGAAAGTTAGCGCTTCGGATTATAGTCCTGACCGATACAAAGGGGTGGACGTGAAAATATGAAGGATGAGGTTCAGCCCATTGGGTTGTCCAAAAGAGCCGTTGCGCTGAAATACATTCCGGGAGAGACGGATGCTCCCGTTGTTGTAGCCAAAGGACGAGGCAAAGTTGCGGAAGCCATTCTGGAAAAGGCAAAAGAAAACGGGGTTCCCGTTCAGGAGGACGCCGCCCTGGTGGAAGTGTTGTCCAAACTCGATTTGGACGAGCAGATTCCTGCCGAGCTGTATCAACTGGTGGCGGAAATATTGACTTATATTTACCGTGCCGATCGGATGGCTTCTGCGCAAGAGGATGGAGACGCATGGTAAACGACAAGTCGAATCCATCCAAGGCAATCAGGCTCACGCGCCAACAAAAAGGCAGGATTGGAGAAGAGGCGGCTTTAGCTTGGCTCAAGGAGCAAGGATACCTGATTCTGGAACGCAATTGGCGTTGTCGAAGCGGCGAGATTGATATCATCGCGCAGCTGGATGGGCTGGTCATTTTTGTGGAAGTACGGAGTCGAAGCCATGTCTCCAAATTCGGAACGCCCCAAGAATCGGTAGATGCCCGTAAAATGCAGCAGGTTCGTTCAACGGCTGCGGTTTACCTGCAAAGCCGGGAGACGGCATCTCAGCCGCAAGTTCGTTTTGACGTGGTCGCTGTGATGCTGGATCATCGCGGAACGACCGTTTCGGTGAATCATATCGTCAATGCGTTCTGAGAGGCCATGGTGTGACCAAGCGGCACACGCATAAGAGAATTTGATAGAGGCATGTCCGAGGCAGAATCCTTGTCACTCGGACCAAGCCTCTTTTTATTGTAGGTGTTTTGAATATGCTCGCTGGCTGGGTGTATAATGGAGCAGCATGGCGTACGATTTAAAAAACAGGAAATGATCTCGCATATTTGATTGCCGGACTTCGCTCTCAAACCCATTACCATATCATTGGCAGGAGGTATCCTATTTTTATGAACCATTCCATTCAAACCCATAACGTTGTAAGAGAGACCATTCAAAACCGCCGTACCGTCAAAAAATTCAAACAAGAAGCGGTTCCGACTTCCACGATCGTTGAGCTGCTGGACACGGCCGTGTGGGCACCGAACCACAAATTGCGGGAGCCATGGAGATTTGTGCTTTTCAACGGCGAGGGCAAACAGAAGCTTGCCGATGCCATCGATGCAGAGATGGGCGAAGACAACAAGTTTTCGGCCAATATCAAACAAGTGCCTGCCGTGCTTCTGGTAGTATTGAAAGAGGACCCAAGGCAAAACGTATGGGACGAGGATTTCGCAGCCGTGAGTGCACTGGTGCAAAACTTTATGCTGGCCGCCTGGAGTGAGGAAATCGGAACGTTCTGGGTAACGAAGCCGTTCCTTTACGCTCCGAAATTCCGCGAATTATTGGATATTGAGCCGGGGGAAAAAATTATCGGTATGGTTTATCTCGGGTATCCCGAAGTGATTCCGCCTGCCCGGGAGCGGACGCCGGCCAAAGAAAAATTAACGCTGTTCGAATAATCTTCGCGAAGGCGATGAGAATAGTGTAACAGCTTCTACTGCTGAGTCTCATTTGTTAAACGCGCAAATCATAATTAGCCCCAGCTTTCTAGCAGCCTTCGGTCATGAAGGTTTCATAAAGCAAGGGGCTTTTTTGCGTTGAATTTTCCTGGGTTAAGCCTTGTATCCCTTCAAATCAAAACAGGTTCATATCCAACTGCCGATATTGAATGGCTTCAGCGACATGTGCCGTCAAGATGACGCCTTCGTGATCGAGATCGGCGATCGTTTGCGCCATTTTGATGATCCGGTCATGGGCGCGCATGCTTAAATGCAATGCTTGCAACGTATGCTGCAACAACTGCTCTGCTTCTTCAGGCAGCCGTACAGAACGCCGAAGCAGCCTGCCGGAAAGCTGGCTGTTCCAGCGAATGCCGCTTCCGGCATAGCGTTTTGCCTGGATTTGATGGGCACGCACGACATTGGCCTGCATTTCGGCGGATGTGGGAGAAGGCGCAGAATGTTTCCATTCGCCGGGTGGCGGCACTTCAATCTGAAGGTCGATTCGATCCAGCAGCGGTCCGGAAATTTTGGCACGGTAAGCCGCGACGCGAGACGGAGGGCAGATGCAGCGTTGTTCCTCGCCTCTGGCGGTTAAATACCCGCACGGACATGGGTTCATGGAACAAGCGAGCATGAACTGGGCAGGGAAGGTGAATGCTGCCCTCGCCCGGCTTATGGTCACCTTATGATCCTCGAGCGGCTGCCGCAACACTTCAAGCACCTGGCGGTGAAATTCCGGAAGCTCGTCAAGAAACAGGATGCCCCTGTGGGCCAAACTGACTTCCCCGGGCTTGGGTATGCCGCTTCCTCCGATCAAACCCGACGTCGATATCGTATGATGGGGCGAACGGTAGGGCCGTTCTGTCACAAGTCCCGATGCGGCTTCTTTCAGTTTGCCCGCAGCGCTCAAAATTTTGGTCACTTCCAGCGCTTCTTCGTCAGATAATGGCGGGAGGATGGTTGGAAGCCGCTTGATCAGCATCGTTTTGCCCGTCCCGGGAGGTCCAACGAGCAAAATATTATGCATCCCGGCAGCAGCGATCATGAGCGCCCGTTTGGCATGATGCTGCCCAAGAACGTCGGCGTAGTCATCGCGTAATGCTGCGGATGCGGCATGTTGTCCGAAATCCATTGGCCCCGTGCCATTGGCAGGAGATTCGAGATGCGCATAGTTATGCAGCTCCACCGGACCTGCGTCCGGCGTGGTTCCTCTGCCTTCGGAACCGGGCTCATGTGCATTCGGAGCGATATGCTGAAGATGCCGAATACCATGCACCTGTATTCCGCTGATCAGCGAGCCTTCCGCAAGATTATCGGCAGGCAGGATCACGGAGGTAAAGCCTTGCCGTTTGGCCAGATCAACCATGGCGAGCACGCCGGGAACGGGCCTGACCGATCCGTCCAGAGCCAGCTCGCCCACAATTAATGTTCGTTCTTCTGCTGGAAGCACCAATTGTCCGCTGGTTACGAGAAGGGCGATGGCAATCGCAAGATCGAACGAGGAGCCTTCCTTGCGAAGGTCCGCCGGCGCCAGATTGATGGTGATGCGCTGCAACGGATACTGGTACCCGCAGTTTTTGATGGCGGCACGAACCCGTTCGACAGCCTCGCGGATCGCCGAGTCCGGCAAACCTATAATCGCGGTAAGCGGCAGGCCGTTGGACAAGTCTGTCTCCACTTCGATGAGCATCCCGTCGATGCCGTACAGACAGGCGCTGTGCAATTTTCCGTACATAAAAAGAAACACCCCATTTCGTGTGTTGGCTGCGCATAAAGCGGCCGATTCGCGAATGAAGGTGCTTCCTAATCATCTATTAAGCATTGTATATAAAAGGAAACCGAGCGTCAACTCCGATTCGGAACCATACTGCGGATCAATCCGGCCGGTTTCCTGAACAGCCGTACATTTCGTATTTCCGTATTCGCAAAAAGAGTAGGCCGGCGAGCAAGATTCCGGGCATATCCTTTGAAATGGTTATTACAGTACGTTCAACTCAACGTCGATGTTGCCCCGTGTAGCCCGGGAATAAGGACATGCTTGATGTGCCGCCTCGACCAGCTTCTCCGCAGTGGCTTTGTCCACGCCTTTTGCCAGTACGTCCAGCGTAACCGCGATGCCAAAACCGCCGTCCTCGACTTTGCCGAAATGAACGGTAGCCGTTACCTCGGAGCCTTCCAGCTTGATTTTTTGCATGCGTGCAACCATGTTGAGCGCACTATCGAAACAAGCCGCGTAACCTGCTGCAAACAGCTGCTCCGGGTTAGTGCCTTCTCCGCCGGCACCGCCCATTTCTTTCGGTGTACGGACATCCAAGCGCAGCTCAGGAACGGAGGACTCGACGTAGCCATTGCGGCCGCCTACTGCTTTCACTGTGGTTTCATACATTTTTTGTTGGATCGTCATCATGATATATCGCTCCCTGTTTTATTATTATATTTTACACAATTCAATTTATCACAATTAAATAGAAAAGTAAAATAATTTGTGTTCAATTATTCTGTTTTATTTTTAATTTGTGATAATATAGAGGTTAGATTCCTGAATCATGTAACACGATTGTTAGGAATGAATGTTTATATAGGCAGGTGAGAGCAACGGATGCAGGAAGACGTTTTGAAGCTGGATAACCAATTATGTTTTGCGATATATGCTTGTTCACGCGAAATTACAAAGATGTATCAGCCTTATCTCGAAGAGCTTGGCGTAACCTATTCGCAATATCTTGTCATGCTCGTGTTGTGGGAGCGCGGAGAATGTACGGTGAAAGAGATCGGCGAGGCGCTGTATCTGGATTCGGGGACGTTGACCCCTTTGCTGAAACGATTGCAATCGGCCGGCCTCATCCATCGTGAACGTTCCGCACAGGATGAACGCAAGGTGCTGATTACGCTGACAGACCCGGGCCGGGAGCTTCGTCAAAAAGCTTTGATGATCCCGGCTTCCATCCAGGGCGATGCTTGCTTGAACAACGCCGAATTTCAGACGTTGCTTGATCAATTCAAGGGGCTGCTTCAAAGGGTGCACGAGACGAACATGAAAGAAGCAAAAAAATAAAGCATAATCCATGACCAAGAAGAGCCTTCGGTAAAAAACCGGAGGTTTTCCAGTTTTATCCAAGTATTCACATTGCGGAATCAAATCCATATCAAAATGCTGTCTATTCACAGCCACATTTTTAAGGAAAGCGTTTTAAAAACATGTTACAATGGACTGGGTTTAAGTAAAAAAAGTCAACAATTGTCTTTTGTTCGTCATCATAACCCGCCTTGTTGCAGTCATGTTGATAGGAGGATTCGAGAATGAATATCCATGAATATCAAGGAAAAGAAGTACTGAAACAGTATGGAGTTGCCGTACCAAACGGGAAGGTTGCTTATACAGTCGATGAAGCGGTTGAAGCCGCAGAGGCACTGGGCAGTCCGGTGACTGTAGTCAAAGCGCAAATTCACGCCGGAGGCCGCGGAAAAGCAGGCGGCGTAAAGGTAGCGAAAAGCACGGATGAAGTTCGTGCCTATGCATCCGAGATTTTGGGGAAAGTGCTGGTTACTCACCAGACTGGACCGGAAGGCAAGGAAGTCAAACGCCTTTTGATCGAAGAGGGCTGCGATATCCGCAAAGAGTATTACGTCGGGGTAGTTGTAGACCGGGCCACAGGACGCGTCGTTATGATGGCATCCGAAGAAGGCGGTACCGAGATTGAAGAAGTGGCGGCGGCAACGCCGGAGAAAATCTTCAAAGAAGTGATCGATCCTGCCATCGGATTGCAGGTCTTCCAGGCACGCAAGCTGGCATACAGCATCGGCATCCCGAATGAGCTGGTTAATAAAGCCGTGAAGTTCATGGTTGCGTTGTACACAGCATTTGTCGAAAAAGATTGTTCCATTGCAGAGATCAATCCGCTCGTTGTTACGGGAGATGGAAACGTTATCGCATTGGACGCGAAGTTGAATTTCGATTCCAACGCATTGTTCCGCCACAAGGATATTCAGGAACTGCGCGACTTGGACGAAGAAGACGAGAAGGAAATCGAGGCTTCCAAATATGATCTCAGCTACATAGCGCTGGATGGCAACATCGGCTGTATGGTAAATGGCGCGGGACTGGCGATGGCGACGATGGACATTATCAAATATTACGGCGGAGACCCAGCCAACTTCCTGGACGTTGGTGGCGGCGCAACGACGGAGAAAGTCACCGAAGCGTTTAAGATCATTCTATCCGATGCCAAGGTCGAAGGTATTTTCGTTAACATTTTCGGCGGGATCATGCGCTGTGACGTCATTGCCAATGGCGTGGTTGAAGCCGCGAAGCAGCTCGGCCTGACGAAACCGCTTGTCGTTCGCCTTGAAGGAACCAACGTGGAATTGGGCAAACGTATTCTGGGCGAATCCGGATTGAATATCGTTCCAGCCGATTCCATGGCCGACGGCGCACAAAAAATTGTTGCCCTCGTCAAATAAGTTCATTCCTTGGTACCGGAGCCATGTCCGGGACATGAAAAATAACCGTAAGGGGATGTGAAGCAACGTGAGTATTTTGGTCGATAAAAATACAAAAGTCATTACACAAGGCATTACGGGTTCAACAGGAATGTTCCATACGAAGGGCGCTTTGGATTACGGAACCCAAATGGTCGGCGGCGTCACGCCGGGCAAAGGCGGAACGAATGTGGACATCACGCTGGAGAACGGCGAGGTCGTAAGCCTTCCGGTTTACAATACGGTTCTTGAAGCTAAAGAAGCGACAGGAGCGACGGCAAGCGTAATCTATGTGCCGCCGGCGTTTGCTGCGGATTCCATCATGGAAGCCGTGGATGCCGAGCTGGATCTGGTGATCTGCATCACCGAGGGCATTCCGGTCCTTGACATGGTGAAGGTTTCCCGATTCATGGAAGGCAAAAAGACGGTCCTGATCGGCCCTAACTGTCCGGGCGTGATTACGCCGGGAGAATGCAAAATCGGAATCATGCCGGGGTACATCCATAAACCAGGACATGTGGGCGTAGTATCCCGCAGCGGAACGTTGACATATGAGGCCGTACACCAGCTGACAACTCGTGGCATCGGTCAATCCTCCGCCGTCGGGATTGGTGGGGACCCTGTCAAAGGTTCCGAGTTCATCGATATTCTGAAACGCTTTAACGAAGATCCTCAGACTCATGCCGTGATCATGATCGGTGAAATCGGAGGGACTGCGGAAGAAGAAGCAGCCGAGTGGGTTCGCGACAATATGACCAAGCCGGTGGTAGGTTTCATTGGCGGCGTAACTGCGCCTCCGGGCAAACGCATGGGCCATGCCGGAGCAATCATTTCCGGCGGTAAAGGCACGGCGAAGGAAAAAATCGCAAAACTCGAATCTTGCGGCATCAAAGTTGCGCCGACGCCATCCGAGATGGGTTCGACGCTCGTAAGCGTGCTCGAAGAAAAAGGCATTTTGAATTTGTGCACGACACATTAAAACTTTCCCGTTATAATAGAAGAAACGATGCTCAAAAAATGAGTTTATTTGGGTTATCGACGATATTGTGACACGGAAGGTAAGCAACCTTTTGTCCCTCATCCGGACGAAGGGTTGCTTTTTTGCGTTTTTTTGTCGCAAACAGGAAGGATTACATTTCACGACAAAGTAAACGCTTGCAATCCGGGGTCACTTGCCACACAATATGAGGGAAGCTTTTTTCCCTCCAGCGGGAGGAAGTATACATATGAAAGATAAATGGATTTTATTCGGATTGCATGAAATGGAGGGCATTGGACGGAAAACGATCTCCAAGCTGATGTCCGGTGAGCACAAACTGGCAGACATGCTCGATTTTCGTAAAGAGGATTGGTTAAAGGCCGGGCTGAGAACGGATCAGGCACTCCGTTTGGTCGAACGATTAAATCGAAGCTGGATCGAGGAGAGACGAGAGCAGGTTTATAAACTGGGAATTCGGGTGATTACGTATCTGGATGGTGAGTATCCCATATTATTGAAGGAAACGGGATCGCCGCCTTGGGTATTATATGGCATTGGAGATATGGGTTTGCTATGTTCGGATTCCATTGCCATGGTGGGCACGCGAATGCCGACCGTATATGGCCGCAAAATCGGCGAGAAGCTGGCTGGTGATTTATGCCATGCAGGCTTGACGGTGATAAGCGGGTTGGCCAGAGGCATTGATAGCGTATGTCATGAAGCGGCCTTGCGTGCAGATGGCAAAACCATCGCCGTTTTCGGAACAGGCATCGATCAGATCTATCCGGCCGAAAATCGTGGATTAGCCGCAAAAATTGCTGAAAAAGGACTGCTGCTGTCGGAATACCCGCCAGGCACCAAAGCGCGGCAAGGACTGTTTCCCGAACGCAACCGAATTATTGCCGGACTAAGCCTGGGGACGCTTGTTGTCGAGGCCGACCTTCGCAGCGGCTCGCTCATTACCGCAGACGCAGCCCTGGAAGCCGGTCGGGATGTATTTGCTGTTCCGGGACCGATCACTTCCCCGAAGAGCAGAGGAGCCCATAATTTGATTCGTCAGGGCGCCAAATTGGTCACATCCGTTAACGATCTGTTGGAAGAATATCAAATGGGCTTGCCAAATCCCGAACAACTTCCTTACAATAGAGGTCGTTCAACGAAGAAAGGCGAAGGGATTGCACAAGCGATATTTCCCGAAACAAGTCTTTCTTCCGACGAGCAACGCGTCATCACTCTGCTGGAGCATGAGGAGCAGTCTCTGGACCAGCTTGTGGAACGGCTGGGTTGGGATTTTGGACATTTGCATTCAGTTCTGTTATCTTTAATCATAAAAAAGCAGATTAACCAATTACCTGGGTCAAGGTATGTGAGGGTATGACGACGCTGCAGCTGCTGCAGTGTGTGAACATAAACGTTATGAGAAGTTAGTTAGATTGGATGAGTTCGCTTGTTTTAGCAGCTCGTCACTGAGAGGAGGATGAACCTATGGCGGATTCACTCGTTATCGTGGAGTCGCCCTCAAAGGCGAAGACGATTGGCAAATATTTGGGCAGCAAGTTCATCGTAAAGGCTTCGATGGGACATGTGCGCGATTTGCCGAAGAGTCAGATCGGCGTTGAGGTTGAAAATGATTTTAATCCGAAATATATTACGATCCGCGGCAAAGGTTCTGTTCTGAAAGAACTCAAGGATGCACGCAAAAAGGTGAAAAAAGTGTATCTCGCAGCTGACCCGGATCGCGAAGGTGAAGCGATAGCCTGGCATTTGGCCCATGCGCTTGAACTGGATGACACCGAGGATTGCAGGGTTGTTTTCAACGAGATTACGAAGCAGGCCGTGAAGGATGCTTTCAAAACCCCGCGCAAAATCAACATGGACTTGGTGAATGCCCAGCAAGCGAGAAGGATTCTTGATCGTCTTGTCGGGTACAAGATCAGCCCGCTATTATGGAAGAAAGTCAAAAAGGGGCTATCGGCAGGACGAGTTCAGTCGGTAGCCGTCAAAATCATCTTGGATCGGGAAAATGAAATCAATGATTTCATTCCCGAAGAGTACTGGAGCATTACTGCCAAGCTGACGGCAGACGGCAGCCCTTTCGAAGCCAAGTTTCATCAGTTGAATGGCGTAAAAACCGAGCTTGGCAGCGAGGCAGAGGTTCAGGCTGTGCTTAAACAGATCGAAGGCGCTCCTTTTACAGTCAAGGAAGTAAAAGAGAAGGAACGCAGCCGCAACCCATCTGCCCCGTTTACGACGAGTTCCCTGCAGCAGGAAGCGGCCCGGAAGCTCAATTTCAGGGCATCCAAAACGATGTCTGTTGCCCAACAGCTCTATGAGGGCGTTGACCTTGGCAAAGAGGGCACCGTGGGTCTTATCACGTATATGCGTACCGACTCCACTCGAATTGCTGCATCCGCGCAGGAAGAAGCCAAAGATTACATCATCAGCAAGTATGGCGATGCCTTTGTGCCGGAAACTCCCCGCAACTATGCGAAAAAGGCTGCCAATGCGCAGGATGCGCACGAAGCGATTCGGCCTACCTCCATTTTGCGCGATCCGGATTCCATCAAGTCGTTTATGAGCCGTGACCAGTTCAGGCTGTATAAGCTGGTTTGGGAACGCTTCGTGGCGAGTCAAATGGCTTCTGCCATTCTGGATACCCTGTCGGTAGATATCGCTGTGGGAGACGCCACGTTTCGGGCGGCTGGTTCGAAAGTCCGCTTCCAGGGATTCATGAAGGTGTACGTGGAAGGCAATGACGACGGTACAACTGAAGAGGATCGTTTGCTTCCGCCGCTGAAAAGCGGTGATGTGCTCGAAAAGCAAGAGATCGAACCGAAACAGCATTTTACGCAGCCGCCGCCGCGGTATACGGAAGCAAGGCTCGTTCGCACGTTGGAAGAGCTGGGTATAGGGCGTCCAAGTACGTATGCGCCAACGCTGGAAACGATCCAGAAACGCGGATATGTCGCGATCGAAGAAAAGAAATTTATGCCGACTGAGCTTGGTGAGCTGGTTATTGAGCAAATGGAGGAGTTTTTCCCGGAAATTCTGGATGTCGAGTTTACGGCCAACATGGAGGGGGATCTCGACCATGTGGAGGAAGGCACGGAAGATTGGGTGAAGGTCCTCGCCGAATTCTATGAATCGTTCGAGAAGCGCCTTGAATTTGCCGAAGAAGAAATGAAGGAAATCGAGATCGAAGATGAAGTCTCGGATGAAACATGCGAAAAATGCGGCAAACCGATGGTTTACAAGCTGGGTCGTTTCGGGAAATTTTTGGCATGCTCCGGCTTTCCGGATTGCCGAAACACGAAACCGATCGTCAAGGATATCGGCGTAACTTGTCCAAAATGCAAAGAAGGTCATGTCGTGGAACGGCGCAGTAAAAAAGGACGGGTGTTTTACGGCTGCGACAGATATCCGGAGTGCGACTTCGTATCCTGGGATAAACCGTCTGCCAAGCCGTGCCCTAGCTGCGGTTCCATGATGGTTGAGAAGCGCAACAAGCAGGGAACTCGCCTGCAGTGTACTTCATGCGATCATCAGGAGCCCGTGGAGGAGCCGGAAGAAGAATCAGCGCAATAGCATAGATGGGGGTAAATGATTTTGAGTAATGAACAACAAGTGACTGTGATTGGTGCCGGATTGGCCGGTACGGAAGCGGCCTGGCAAATCGCAAGCCGCGGGGTGCGCGTGAAGCTGTATGAAATGAGACCGGTAGTGAAAACGCCTGCACATCACACGGATAAATTCGCCGAACTGGTATGCAGCAATTCGCTTCGTGCCAATGGGTTGACCAATGCGGTCGGCGTCCTGAAGGAAGAAATGCGCATGCTGAACTCGCTGGTGCTTGCAGCTGCAGACCGCCATGCAGTACCTGCTGGCGGTGCGCTTGCCGTTGACCGGGACGGGTTTTCGGGTGAAATTACATCTACGCTGCACAATCATCCGCTGATCGAAGTGGTGAACGAAGAGTTAACCGCGATTCCGGAGGATGGCATTGTGGTCGTGGCTACCGGCCCGCTGACTTCGCCTGCATTGTCCGAGCAGATCAAAGCGCTTATGGGCGAGGAATATTTTTACTTTTACGACGCGGCTGCGCCGATTATCGAAAAAGATTCCATCGACATGAACAAAGTATATCTTGCATCCCGCTATGACAAAGGCGAGGCGGCATATCTGAACTGCCCGATGACCGAAGAGGAATTCGACACGTTCTACGAGGCGCTGATTACGGCTGAAGTCGCTCAATTGAAAGAATTCGAGAAGGAAATTTATTTCGAAGGCTGCATGCCGATTGAAGTCATGATGAAACGGGGAAAACAAACCGCGCTGTTCGGACCGATGAAACCGGTTGGCCTCGTCAACCCGCATACAGGGACGCTGCCGCATGCAGTCGTTCAGCTGAGACAGGACAATGCTGCAGGCACGCTGTACAATCTCGTAGGCTTCCAGACCCATCTGAAATGGGGAGAACAAAAGCGGGTATTCTCGCTGATTCCTGGTTTGGAAAATGCGGAATTCGTGCGTTATGGAGTCATGCACCGAAACACGTTCATCAACTCGCCGAAGCTGCTTCACCCGACCTATCAATTCAAAGGGCGTTCCAACCTGTTCTTCGCCGGCCAAATGACCGGGGTTGAAGGGTATGTGGAATCCGCGGCATCCGGACTGATTGCCGGTATGAATGCAGCCAAGCTTGCGCTGGGGCAGGATATGGCTGTGCTGCCTGCGGAAACGACGCTGGGAAGCATGGCTCAATACATTACCACTGCCGATTTCAAGCATTTTCAGCCGATGAACGCGAATTTTGGTTTGCTGCCGAAATTGGCGCAGAAAATTCGCAACAAAAAAGAAAAAAATGAAGCTCTTGCTCAGCGTGCACTGGACGGCATTGCCCGTTTTGCGGCTGAGGAGGGCCTGACGGTTCCTGGACGCGTTTAAATCATACGTAGGAGGCTTATATCATGGACATGTCATTTCACGCGACGACGATCTGTGCTGTGCGCCACAATGGCAAAGCCGCGATTGCCGGGGATGGGCAGGTGACCATGGGACAGAGCGTGGTCATGAAACAAACGGCCAAAAAGGTGCGACGTTTGTACCGGGGGCAGGTCGTTGCCGGTTTTGCGGGATCTGTAGCTGACGCTATTACCTTGTTTGAAAAATTCGAAGGCAAGCTGGAGGAGCATCACGGCAATCTGCAGCGGGCTGCCGTTGAGCTCGCCAAGGATTGGCGTCAGGATCGGATTTTGCGCAAGCTGGAGGCATTGCTGATCGTGATGGATCATAGCGGCATGCTCCTTATTTCCGGCGGTGGCGAAATTATCGAACCGGATGACGACGTCATTGCAATCGGATCGGGGGGGAATTTTGCTTTGTCAGCAGCAAGAGCATTGAAACGTCATGCCACGGATCTGGAAGCAAAGGATATCGCCAGGGAGGCGCTTCAAATTGCCTCAGAGCTATGCGTGTATACCAATAACAACATTATTGTCGAAGAGCTGTAATGTAACCCCGCAAGCGAGAACCTGGGTCGAAGGTTTGTTTCAAGCGCTATGCGGGGTTACCCCTAGTTTTGGATAAAAGTTAAGATGCCGGAAAAAATCCGGCATAATGGCAGGAGGGAACCGGAATGCAAACTCAATCGTTAACCCCAAGACAAATCGTAGCAGAGCTGGATAAGTACATTGTAGGACAGAAGCAGGCGAAGAAATCGGTGGCGGTTGCGCTTCGCAACCGTTATCGACGGAGCCTGCTGCCTGAACACACCCAGGACGACATCGTACCGAAAAACATTTTGATGATCGGCCCGACCGGGGTCGGGAAAACGGAAATCGCGCGCCGCTTGGCCAAACTGGTAGGCGCTCCTTTCGTGAAAGTGGAAGCTACGAAATTTACGGAAGTAGGTTATGTCGGCCGCGATGTCGAATCCATGGTCCGTGATCTGATCGAAACGTCCCTGCGCATGGTGAAACAGGAGCGTACGGAAAAAGTGAAGGATAAGGCTGAGGAAGCCGCCAATGAGCGAATCGTACATATTTTGGCGCCTTCGACGTCCCGTTCTAAAAACCAGCGTAATCCGTTCGAAATGATCTTTGGCAACAATTCGAGCCAGGAAGACGAACAGGAAGATCGCCAAACCGATTCCGGGCTTGCGGAAAGACGGCGGAAAATCAAATTCGACCTGTTGTCAGGCAAATTGGAAAACGAAATTATCGAAATCGATGTCGAGGATACGACGCCTTCCATGATGGATATGTTTGCCGGGCAGGGGAATGATCAGATGGGCATGAACATGCAAGAGATGTTTGGCAGCCTGCTGCCCCGCCGCACCAAAAAACGCAAGCTGGCCATCAAGGAAGCGCGCAAGGTGCTGACCCAGGAAGAAGCGGGCAAACTGATCGATATGGATGATGTCACCCAAGAATCGGTCCGTCGGGCAGAACAAACGGGGATCATTTTTATCGACGAAATTGACAAAGTAGCCAGCCAAGGGCGCGGGAGCGGCCCGGACGTCTCCAGGGAGGGTGTACAGCGCGACATTCTGCCGATTGTCGAGGGTTCGACGGTGATGACCAAATATGGGCCGGTCAAAACGGATTATATCCTCTTTATCGCAGCTGGCGCATTTCATGTCGCGAAGCCGTCGGATCTCATTCCGGAGCTGCAGGGACGTTTTCCGATTCGCGTGGAGTTGGATAGCTTGACGCTTGAAGAATTCGTATCCATTCTGACAGAACCTAAAAATGCGTTAACAAAGCAATATGTCGATTTGTTGCGAACGGAAGATATTGAGATCGAGTTTTCAGCCGAAGCCATTCGGGAGATCGCAAAGCTTGCCGTGTCCGTAAACCAGAACACCGAGAATATCGGTGCCCGCCGTCTGCACACCATTCTGGAGAAGCTGCTGGAGGATTTATCCTTTGAGGCCCCTGAGCTGACGCTGGAGCGCATGCTCATTACACCGGAGTATGTTCGGGAAAAACTCGGCGATATTGCACAGGATCGCGATTTAAGTCAGTACATTCTATAAGGGAAAAGACACGCACCGGGCGAATGTCCCAATGCGTGTCTTTTTTTTGAAGCTTCGCATATAATTTCGACATTTTTGTTACATAGCAGCTAATGTTTAACAACGTTTTAACCGATAATAGAGTAAAAGCACGATGGGAGATGCCGAAATATAGGACTTGTGAAGCAGATCAAGGAGATTGGCTTAGATAAGCATCCGCATATGTTTAAAATTCAATTGGTTTGAATTCCAAATATAGGTTTATTTATTGTCCTAGTCTAGTGATCGGTTTAATGGCAATGGGTCGGTTTTATTGCGCAAATGCGAAAAAAGCCTGAGTAATGGGACATTTTGGATGAAACTGAAAACCGGGGACGGTGCACGGTTTTGTTAACTCTAAATGTTAAGAAATTGTTAGTCTCCCAAGTTCAGAAATGAAGGGTTGTCTTCTGGACGGGGTGTCAATTATGAATTACAACGATACATCGGTTTTATTGCATCCTGGTTTGGAAAGCCTATTGTTACGCCAAATTTTTCATGTTTAACCATGGGAAAATTCGCCGGATAACTCTTCGCTCAATTCGGATCGCTTAAAAATATAGATGAAATCGTGAAGCGAACTTTGAATTGTAAGAGACTAGATGTTAAGTAGATTTAAACAATGTTTTCTTTTGGGTCCCATCGTTTACGAAAAAAATCATAATTTGCTGAAAATACTCAAAAAGCTCTGTCTTTAAGAAAAGATAGGGCTTTTTTCTTATTGTAATAAATGCCAATCTCTAAGAAACTTATGTTATACGACAACATCAGAGTTAATTCTACTTAAGTCCTAGATCGACGGATAAAAACGAACCTGTTTTTGTCGAAAACAAGGATAACTTGAAGAAAAAGGGTTGTAACTTTTTCCATAATTTTAAAAGAGAGGAGGGATATTATGAATCTTTTGAATGATATTAGTTTTAAAAGGTTGCAAGGTGCACTTGATGCGTCGAATATGCGGCAAAATGCCATTGCCAACAACATCGCGAATGCTGACACCCCGTATTTCAAGCGTTCTGACGTTTCTTTTGAAGAAATGCTGCAACAGCAAATGAACGATGGGGATATCAAGGTTTTGAAAGGGAAAGTGACAGATCCAAGGCATTTTGTCATAGGTCCTTCCTCTTCCGTTCCCGCGCCAGTAGTCGAAATGGACCAGAGTACCTCAATGAACAATAACCAGAACAATGTCGATATTGATCGTGAGATGAGTCTTCTGGCGGAGAACCAACTGAGATATAACGCCTACATTCAGCAGGTAAATGAACAGATCAAGATGATGCGAGTCGGAATTGAAGGGAGATAATTCTAGTGAACGTTAGCAACAGCTTTAGTATTAGTTCGTCTGCTCTAACCGCGCAGCGTTTGCGGATGGATGTGATCTCGTCCAACATTGCGAATGCCGAAACGACCCGTGCCAGCGTGTCCAACGGAGAAGCGGTCCCATACAAAAGGAAAATGGTTGTCCTGGAACCGAACAAATCCTCGTTCAGCAGCCTTCTTCAAAGTCAGATGCAAGGAGGGGCTACCGGGAAAGGAGTCAGGGTTTCGGAAATTCGCGAAGATCAGTCACCGCTTAAACCGGTGTACGATCCGACACATCCGGATGCTAACGCCGAAGGTTATGTCATGATGCCCAATGTCGACATCGCCAAAGAAATGGTGGATATGATCTCGGCCTCACGCTCATATGAGGCAAATGTTACAGCACTGAATTCCACCAAAGCGATGTTCACGAAAGCTCTGGAAATCGGAAGAGCCTGATTGAATGTGAATCGGTAGCACCAAGTGAGACAAACGAAAGAGCTGACGGGAGGGACATTAATGATTCAAAATAACATGTTCAGTATACAAGGGGCTCAACCTTTGCAGTTGCAGAGCACGACAGTGGAACGGCCATCCACACCAGCCGAAACGATTCAAAACTTCGGTACATATCTACAAGAGGCTCTTGGCTCCGTAGCGGCCCAAGAGAACGAGTCACACGAAATGACCAACCAGTTTTTGGTTGGCAAAGCAAATATCGATCAGGTCATGATCACGTCTGAACAGGCGCTGCTTAGCTTGCAGTTGACGACCCAGATTCGAAACAAAGTGATCGAAGCATATCAGGAAATTATGCGTACTCAACTGTAATAGCACGCCTGCAATGATGTCGGCGCTGGACCTAACAACTAGCAGACGCGGTACTGATCCTGCCAACATTCTTCCTGCTTTCAAACGAGCGAGCGACGGAGATGGCTTCGGGACAGATTAGCAAAGTTTCGGATGGGGTGACAGAGTGAACGAGAGAATGGCCCGGTACAAGGACAAAACGGTCCAGTATTGGAATAGTTTCAGTAAAAAACAAAAGATATTGCTAGTATCCACTTTTGCATTTTTGATCTTGGCTGCGGTTGTCGTGACGATGCAATTGTCCAAGACGGAATATGAGGTGGCCTTCAAGGATCTGAACGCAAGCGATTCCGCAGGAGTCATCAATTATCTGAATTCGGCGAACATTCCTTACAAATTAAGTGCGGATGGCAAATCGATTTCGGTTCCAAGCACCGACGTGGCCTTGACAAAAGTCAATGTGGGTTCGCAAGGCATCATTCAAAACGGTTCTTTGGGATATAAGGCATTCGAGGAATCCTCGTCGCCGATCGGAATGACCGACAAAGAGTTCGATGTCAAATACAACAACGCGATTAACGGGGAAGTAGAGCAGCTTCTTCAACGGATGCAAGGCATTCAAGAGGCGAAGGCTCTGATTAATATGCCGAAAGATAATATTTTTGCAGGCCTTGAAGAGCAGGACAAAGCATCTGCTTCCATTGCATTGACGTTCCAGCCTGGATATCATCCTAACCAGGCAGCTGTAGACGGGTATTTCAATCTCGTGAAAACAGCGGTTCCCAATCTGCCGATTGAGAACATTACCATTACGAATGCCGACGAAGCTGAACTGATTCCGACTGCACGAGGAGGCAGCGGCGGATTATCCTCCGAAGTTCAGGAAAATATGGCGTTGCAGAAAAAGTTCGAAAACGATGTGCGCAACAATGTGAAACAATTCCTGTCCCAAATCGTGGGCGAAGACAAGGTTAATGTATTGGTGGCGTCCAAACTTAACTTTGATAAAGAAACACGCAAGGAAAACCTGGTAACACCGGTAGATACCGAAAATATGCAAGGGATCGCCATCAGCGTACAGGAGATCCAGAAGAGTTATTCAGGTGCAAGCAATCCAACCGGCGGTGTAGCAGGTACCGGTCAAGAGGAAATTCCCGGATACCCGTCTGCCGACGGCGGCTCGGGGAACTCGACTTCCGAAGAGTCCTCAAGCACCAGAAATTACGATGTGAACCGGATTGTGAAAGATATCGTTTCAAGTCCTTATACTGTAAAAGATTTAACCATTAACGTCGCGGTTGAACCACCAGCAGGCCAAACGGAATTGCAGCAGCCTGTCCAGGATGCGATCGAGAACATTCTGGTAAATATCGTCCGTGCTTCCTTGGCTGATTCCGATGTTCAATTAACAGACGCGGATTTGACTAAAAAAGTTTCAGTGATTTCCCAAGGATTCCAAACGACAACTGCGGAAAGCACCGGTTTCCAACTTTCTTCATGGATGTTATGGGCAGCAGGCGGGTTAGTGGCAGCGCTGATCGCTGCAGTGGTGATCCTGCTTGTGCGTCGCCGTCGCAGACAAGAAGAAGACGAAGAAGAGGAGCTTCCTCTCCCTGTAGCAACAGAGTTTCCGTCCATTACGCTGGACAGTGTGACGAACGAAAGTCAAGTGCGCAAACAATTGGAGAGTTTGGCAAAGAAAAAGCCAGACGAATTCGTCAATCTGCTGCGTACGTGGCTGGCTGACGAATAGAGGTGAATGCATTGGCAAAAGCGAGCGGTCAAGGATTGACCGGAAGACAGAAAGCAGCAATTTTATTGATTACGCTGGGACCGGAAGTTTCGGCCCAAATCTTCAAACATCTCAGAGATGAAGAGATCGAACAGCTGACATTGGAGATTGCCAATGTTCGCAAAGTGGATTCTGCGGAAAAAGAAATGATCTTGGCGGAATTCCACCAAATTTGTTTGGCCCAGGAATACATCTCTCAAGGCGGTATTACCTATGCCAGAGAGATTTTGGAGAAAGCGCTCGGCTCTCAAAAAGCGCTTGAAGTTATTAATCGCCTGACGGCCACGCTGCAGGTCAGACCATTTGACTTTGCGCGCAAGGCAGATCCGAACCAGATTCTGAACTTTATCCAGAACGAAAATGCACAGACCATCGCTCTCGTTCTTTCTTATCTTCAATTTGAACAAGCGGCTGCCATCCTTTCATCTTTGCCGCAAGAGAAGCAGGCGGATGTAGCCCGAAGAATCGCGGTCATGGACAGCACGTCTCCGGAAGTCATTGCGCAGGTGGAGAGAGTCTTGGAGCAGAAGCTTTCATCAACAGTAACACAAGATTATACGAACGCAGGTGGTATCGAATCCATCGTGCAAATCCTCAACGGGGTCGACCGGGGGACGGAACGCACCATTCTGGATTCCTTGGAAATTCAGGATCCGGAGCTTGCCGAAGAAATCAAAAAACGGATGTTCGTGTTCGAGGATATCGTCAATGTGGACGATCGTTCGATTCAGCGCATTATCCGCGATATCGACAACGCCGACTTGCAGTTGGCATTGAAAGTGGCCAGCGAAGAAGTTCGGGATGTTATTTTCCGAAACATGTCGAAGCGTATGGCCGAAACGTTCAAAGAAGAAATGGAATTTATGGGTCCTGTGCGTCTGCGTGACGTTGAAGAAGCCCAAACGCGCATCGTAGGAACTATCCGCAAACTGGAGGATGCAGGTGAGATCATTATCGCCCGTGGCGGAGGAGATGACATCATTGTCTAATTTGATTAAATCTTTTCAGTATGTGCCTGCTCAGGATCACAAGCGTCTGGAAAACCACCATTATTACGGAGAAGCGGAAACAGCTTCGGATGGTGATGATGATTCGACACATGCCGCATCATTGCAAGCACGTGTTGACGAGGAATCCAAACGCCTGACGGAAGAGATGCTGAAGGATGCCAAGGAGTTTGCGGAAAAGCAGGTGCGTGAAGCTTCAGAGCAGACGGAGCAAATGCTTCAGGAGGCGAAGGAACAGATCGAGGCCTGGTGGCAGGAGCAACGTCAGCAGGATGAGCATTTAATTGAAGCCATGCGTTCACAAGGCTTTCAGCAAGGCTATGAAGAGGGCAGGGTACAGGCTGAGCATGAGCTCCAGGTGAAAATCGAAGAGATGATGAAGGAAGCCCAGCAAGTTCTCCGAGAGGCATATGTAGCAAAAGAGCAAATCATTCAGGAAGCAGAGCCTTTCCTCGTTGAACTTGCTTGCGGAATAGCGGAAAAAGTGATCGACAAACAGCTGACGCTTGATCCGGAGCATATGCTCGAGCTCATTCGACAGAATTTGTCGCGAAAACGGGAGCAGGGCATCATTACGTTGTGTGTAGCCCCTGAACAATTTGCATTTGTCCAGGCTGCGCGGGAAGAACTCGCGCTGTCGATTGATTCGCAGGCGGAATTGCAAATTCTGCCCGATGCGACCGTGAAGGACAAAGGTTGTGTCATCCGGTCGTCCTTCGGGAGTGTGGATGCCCGAATCGACACACAGCTTTCCGAAATCAAAAAAGAATTGGTCCGCATCGCACTTGAGGATGAGGAGTCGAAAAGTTAAATGAAGATTTTAAGCTCGCAGCGATATATGGAACATTTGCGACAATTCGATCCCGTTCGAGTGAATGGCAAAGTGACTCAGGTCATTGGTCTCATGGTGGAATCGGAGGGGCCGGATGCAAGCATCGGCGATGTATGCTACATCTACCCTGGCAAATCGGCCAAACCGCTTCAAGCGGAGGTTGTAGGTTTTCGAGACAATAAGGTGCTGTTAATGCCGCTTGGGGAACTTCAATCCATAGGTCCAGGCTGCGATGTGGTCGGGACAGGCAAGCCGCTTGGCGTACAGGTCGGTTCCGAACTGCTCGGAAAAGTGCTTGACGGTCTGGGCAAGCCGCTCGATGGTTCGCTTTTGCCGTCAAGAATGCCAACCTACTCGACCTCCAATGCACCGGTTAATCCAATGGATCGCCCAAGGGTACTTGAGACGATGAGTGTCGGCGTGAGAGCCATCGATGGACTTCTTACGGTAGGCAAAGGCCAACGGGTTGGCATTTTCGCAGGTTCCGGTGTCGGGAAAAGTACGCTGATGGGCATGATTGCCCGCAATACGGCGGCGGATGTCAACGTCATCGCGCTTGTCGGGGAGCGGGGACGCGAAGTTCGTGACTTTATCGAACGCGATCTGGGGCCGGAAGGACTGGAGCGTTCGGTCGTCATCGTCGCGACCTCGGATCAGCCGGCCTTGATTCGAATCAAGGGAGCGGTGATCGCTACGACCATTGCAGAATATTTCAGGGACAGAGGCATGAATGTCATGTTAATGATGGATTCTGTAACGCGATATGCGATGGCGCAACGGGAAGTGGGGCTTGCTGTCGGCGAACCGCCGGCCATGAGGGGATACACTCCTTCGGTGTTTGCCAGCCTTCCCAAGCTTTTGGAGCGCGCAGGGACAGGGCCGACCGGTTCCATCACGGCATTTTATACGGTGCTTGTCGACGGGGATGACATGAATGAACCTATAGCCGACGCCGTCAGGGGGATTCTTGACGGGCACATCGTGCTGAACCGTGCCATTGCCAACAAAGGCCACTTTCCGGCGATCGACGTTTTGGCCAGCATCAGTCGTGTCATGAAGGATATCGCACCGGAGGAACAACTGGATGCCGTAAACAACATGAAACGGTTGATGGCCGTGTACAAAGAATCCGAAGACTTGATCAATATCGGTGCCTATCAGAAAGGTTCCAATGCAGCTATCGACGAGTCGATCGAACAGATCGAGAACATATGGAATTTTACGAAGCAAAAAGTGGACGAAAAAGTGACGCTAAGTGAAGTGCAGGAACGTTTGATTTCTGAATTTGCAAGGAGATGAAAAGGTAAACGATGAAATTTCGATATCATTTCCAAAAGGTTGTCGACCTGAAAAGCAATGAAAAGACACAAGCGGAGTGGATGTTATCCACAGCCATCGGCAAACTTCAGACCGAGGAAGAGCATCTGTTGCAGCTGTTGAACGACAAACAGGAAGCCATTGAAGGGATTCAATCCGCAACGGCTGCTAAAGCTTCCGTGTCCAGTCTGCAGGAAATGCAGCGCTACATCCATCATCTCGATGAATGCATTTCCAGGAAAAGCGATGACGTGAAGCATGCTCAGGTTCATGTACAGCGGAATCAAACGTTTTTGAACGGTAAAATGGTGGACGAAAAAGTATGGCTCGAAGCGAGAGGGAAAGCCAAACTCAAGTTTCAGCAGGAGATGCTCCTCCGGGAACAGAACGATCTGGACGAGATGGCTACTGTGCGGTTCGCTGCGAAAGCCGGACGTGCGATTTGATACCGGTTCGCAAAAGCGGAGTTGTCTCGTGAAGGAGGAAATAGAAAATGGCTGTTAAAGACGAAGAGTTGGAAAAGGAGTCCGGCAGCGGTTGGGAAAAGTTTCTCATGATTTCCATCCCGATTGTGTTCACGGTGGTACTGCTCGGGGTGCTCTTGACCCTGTTCAATGTAGATGTTCGAAATAATCTGCTTGAGCTGGCCAACAAGGTTCCTGTCGTAAAAGATTGGGTTCCCGATCCCAAGCTGGATCCTGAAAAAGAAAAGCTTGAAAATAGCGAGAAGCAAGTGGAGAGCGCAGAAGCAACCATTGAGAAATTGAAGTCCGAGGTAGCCCAGAAAGAGACAGAGCTTCAAGCAGCCAAGGAAGCAACGGCAACCGAAACGCAAAAAGCCAGTGAGCTGCAAAAGAAACTCGATGAGGCGAGCAAGGCTGCCGAAGAAGCTGCCAAGTCTGCACCGGAAGAGGAGTCCGACTATCAGAAGCAAATCAAAAGTTTGGCGAAAATGTATGCGGCCATGAGTCCGAGCAAAGCTGCTCCGATTTTGCAAAACATGACGAACGAAGAAATGGTGCTTATGTTAAGTTCCATGCAGTCCAGCGCCCAAACGAAAATTTTGGAGAAAATGGATCCGAAAACGGCTGCCGATGTCACCATGATGATGAAAGACGCCAAACCTTCGGGTGATCTGGCCCTTGACGCATTGCAATCGAGGCTCAAAAAAGAGCAATCGGCATCGCAGACGACGACGGCAACGACATCCAAAAACCTGGACAAAAGCCAGTTGAGCCAAACCTTCTCCACCATGTCTGCTTCAAACGCAGCAACGCTTCTCTTGGAGACGTATAAACTGAGCCCTGACAAAACGTTGACGATTCTGAACTCGGTGGATGATGCCACCCGTTCCCGACTGCTGGAGAGCATGTCCAGCGCAGATTCGGCAGAAACAGCCAAAATTCTGAATCGTTTGATGGGCAACAAATAGAAAGGACCATCTCTCACGGAGAAGGGGGGTGAAAAAGAAATGTCGATGGTATATCAGATGACCTCCACGGCTCCATCGGGCAAAACAGCAGGAGCTTCTAAATCATCCGGAACATCTGCACCTGATGGTGTGACTGGAACGTTTGACCAAACGCTGACACAGTCCATGAACGGAGGCGTAGCAAACGCCAGCACATCCGAATCACCGGAATCGTTGTCTTCCAATCCGCTTGTATTTTCCTTTGCTTCATTGGAAGAAGGAGAACAAACATCATTGATGGAACTGCTAAGCTCGTTGTTTGACGATTTGGATTCGCTTGACGAAACTCTCGAGAACGATCCGACGCTCGCCGCGGAATTGCAATCCATCATCCAGCAGCTGTACGTTCTTTTGAATGGTGCTGAGACCGGGGAAACGGCGGATGAAAACGAAACGGTTCCGACGGAAGCGGCTGCGAGCAGCCCGCTTGCGATCCATCTGGAAGAACATCCGGCGGCGGCGCGGTTTGTGCTGCAGGATGTGCTTACGCAAATGGCGGCCAAGTTTACGGAGCCGGATGGCGCTGTTGTCAAAAACACGACCGAACTTAAACATTTGCTCCAAACCTTGCAGGATCGGCTGGATCAAGCAGGAGTTCCTTTGAACAGCAACAAAGGTTGGACCGAGCTGAAATCCATGGTGGATGCTTTTGCAGTAGTTAATGACCAGACAGAGGGAGCTCAATCCAATGCCGGGCAGTTCAAATCCAACGTTTCGGGACCGCAAAGCAATACGCTGACTTTGCAGTCTGCCATGGCGGATAATGCCAGTGAGGCGGGTGGTTCAATCGAATCGAGTGAAATTCAGCTGGATGGGGCCGATCAGAATCGCATCATTACGGCAGGAGAACTGTCCCTTAGATCGTCCGGAACGCTGGCAGCAAAGCCGGCAGAGCCGGTAATGCAGGCTTCACAATTCAGCAAGGAAATGACGCAATTTGTCATTAACAAACTGGATATCGTACATCAAAAGGGATTCTCGGAAGCGACGATCTCTCTTAGACCAGAGCATTTGGGCAAGCTGGATGTGCAGATTTCGATTCAAAATGGCCAACTCGTCGCCCGCTTCATGACAGAACACGCCATGGCCAAAGACATGATCGAGCAGCAGATGTCGCAGCTTCGGACTTCGCTGGTTGCACAAGGCATACAGGTAGAACGGATAGAGGTAACTCAAAACAGTTCGGTGGGGTCGCAAATGTATCAGGATGGCGGACGTCAGCCTGGGGGCAACTCCCGCGAACAACGGCGCTCGCGTGAACGTGAGGAACAGACCGACGATTCGATAACCGTTGCGAATTTGCAGGAAGAGCTGCGTAACTGGCGCAGCGAGCATGCAGAAGAGAGCGATCTTCCGCGCGATTCGTTTACAGCCAAGGCTTAATCAGGAATGAGGTGAAAGAATGGCTAACGAAATTTTTTCAACCAATGCCACCTGGCCCAACTATTCGGCTGCCAATAAAGCGACTACTAGTGCAGCAACCAAAGAGTTGGGTAAGGATCAATTTCTAAAAATCTTGATTACCCAGCTTCAAAACCAGGATCCGATGCAGCCCATGGAGGATAAGGAGTTCATTGCCCAAATGGCGCAGTTTAGTTCTGTGGAGCAGCTGGTCAATATCTCCTCCAAATTGGAGGCGTTGGGCAAATCCCTGGGCACTGTGTCCAGCATGATCGGCAAGGAAATCAGTTGGATTTCTTCCGGGAATACCAAAAATGACGATCTGAGCTGGAAAGCCGATAAGGACAAGGATGACAACGGAACGTTGCGCCAGGGCATTGTGGATTCCATCATCGTCAGAGATGGGGTTCAATATGCTAAAGTAGGCAACGACGAGATTAAATTGGATGAAATCATCCAGGTGTCAAACCCGAAAGAAGAAGAGGCAGAACCAGATAAAACGGATCCGGATAATAAGCAAGATGCTTCGTCCGAAGAACCTGCATCCGGTGGGAATGCGTCATGACGGATCGGATGACGGTTGGTCAACTCTATGCAGGAGCCTTGACACCAAACTTGCTGCACCGAACGAAGCAGGGGGAGCATGCAGGTCCATCCGAACGGCCTTTTGCGGAGCTGCTTGATGAACATCTGCTCAAATTAAGCAACCACGCTGCGAAAAGGCTTGAACAGCGAGGCATTGAGCTTGGAAGCGAGCAGATGGAGCAGATTGGTTCTGCGCTGGATAAGGCTGCTGCCAAAGGTGCTAAAGAGTCTCTTATATTAATGCAGGATATGGCGTTTATCGTTAATGTTCAAAATCGCACTGTTGTTACAGCCTTGGATAGCAAAAGCATGAAAGACAATGTGTTCACCCAGATCGACAGTGCTGTAATTATTTCTTAACCGGCTGGCCCATTCTCGGGAGCCGAAATGCCGCTGACCGACTGATGCGGCACCAAATAGAGGCTGGGAGGTTTTATTAACATGTTGAAATCGATGTACTCGGGCGTTTCCGGGATGCGGGGCTTTCAAACCAAACTTGACGTCATTGGTAACAATATCGCAAACGTGAACACGGTAGGTTTTAAAGGAAGCCGTGTCATGTTCAAAGACATCATGAGTCAAACGACTGCCGGGGTAACCGCGCCAACCGACGACAACGCCGGGGTTAACGCGAAACAAATCGGTCTGGGCGTTTCGATCGGCTCGATTGACACGCTTCACCTGGCAGGAAGTCCGCAAACGACGAACAATCCCACGGATTTGCGAATTAACGGGGATGGATTCTTTTTGGTATCCATGGGCGGAGACCAAGAGGTGCCCTTTTTAACTCGTGCGGGCGATTTTCATGTTGACGCAGCCCGGAATCTGGTTACTTCGGATGGGTTGTATGTGTTGGACAGTGAAGGTCAGCCCATTACGATCGGTGATGACGTGGTGTCTTTTACCATTGCCCAAAACGGCACGATTAACACAACGATGGCTGACGGCACGGTTGAAGGCGAAATACAAATCGGCATAGGCAAGGTGATTAACCCTGAAGGGTTAGAGAAAATCGGTGGGAACCTGTATCGGATAACGGCAAATGCCAATCCGGAAGGGGCCATCGAAAATCTGACAGCAAACGATCCGGAGAACGGTACAGGAGCCATTATTGCCGGCCAGCTTGAGATGTCCAACGTTGAATTGACGAGCGAATTCACGGAAATGATCGTTGCCCAACGTGGTTTCCAGGCGAATTCGCGGATCATTACGACTTCTGACGAAATCCTTCAGGAAGTTGTTAACTTGAAACGATAATTACGGGATGGCTAATTTGTAGGGTGTGGGGGAGTTGCCTCCTCCACCCCTGATCAAGGGGGCTTAGCATGATTTCGGTTACGCGGTTAAACGGTTCTCCCATGTGGCTGAATGCACTGATGGTTGAGATTGTGGAAGAGACGCCGGATACGTATATTACGTTGGTTACTGGAAAAAGGCTGATCGTGCTCGAGAAGGCGGAAGAGGTCGTTTCCAAAATTAAGGAATATAACCGTGAAATCGGAGTCCAGGCAGCCACCATCAAAGTGCAGCAAACGGAGGAGTCCTGATGAAAAAAGTATTGCCTTGGATCGCTGTCGCACTGCTTGCGATCACATTGATTGTCGTTGTGGCCTTCGTATTTTTGCAAGGACAAAACGATCCGAAGAAAGAAACAAGCGCGGCGGTTGAGAAAAAGTTGACTGCCGACGAGATTGTGGAAGTGTCTTCAGAGATTACCGGAATCAAAACCAATTTGGCGGGCAACAACACTATCGTTTCGGTGAACGTTGTCTTCGAATTGAAAGATGCCAAAGCAAAAGAAGATTTCGAGAAAATCAAAGACCTTGTCGTCAAACCGATCATCATTCAGGCTTTTGCAGATACGCAGCCGGAAGAGCTTGATGGAGCAGAGCGCCGTTCCGAATTCAACAAAAAGCTGACCAAACTCATCAACGAAGCTTTGCCTGAACCGAATTTGACCAAAGCAACTTTCAATGATTTTACAGTGGCATCACTGTAATGAATATGATCAGAACTTGCTGTAAGCCTGTAAGGGGGTGAGAACATGGTGGATGTATTATCACAGAATGAGATTGACGCCCTATTAGCTGCCCTATCTTCTGGAGAGATGGACGCAGAGGAACTAAAAAAGGAAGAAACTCAGAAGAAAGTTAGATCTTATGACTTCAAACGGGCGGTGCGTTTTTCCAAAGACCATATTCGAAGCCTGACTCGTATTCATGAAAATTTTGCACGCTTTCTCACCACTTATTTTTCAGCCCAATTGCGGACGTTCGTTCAGATTAATGTCGTTCAGGTTGAGCAGCTGCCTTATGATGAGTTTATTCGCTCCATACCCAAGATGACGATTTTGAACATTTTTGAAGCAGAGCCTTTGCAGGGACGCATGGTGCTCGAGGTTCATCCTAACGTAGGCTATGCCATGCTGGATCGGTTGTTGGGTGGTCCGGGAACTGCGCCGGTCAAAATATCTTCCATGACTGAAATCGAAACGACCATATTGGAACGGATTTTCAGCCGTGCGTTTGAAAGTTTGCAGGAAGCATGGAAAACGGTGCTCGATATTACACCGCGGTTGGAAGCCATGGAAACCAATCCGCAATTCATGCAGATTGTGTCGCCGAATGAAACCATCGCGCTGATCTCGCTTAGCACCAAAATCGGTGACACCACGGGTATGATCAATTTGTGTATTCCGCATGTCGTTCTGGAGCCCATTATGTCACGTCTTTCGACTCATCAATGGTTTGTTTCCGAGAGGAAAACGAGAGCTCCTGAAGAGTACGAGGCGCTCAAGGAACGCGTAAACAAGGCGAAACTGCCGTTGGTCGCTGAACTGGGAGAATCGCGGATTTCAGTCTCCGAGTTTCTGGGTTTGTCCGTTGGCGACGTAATTACGTTAAACAAGCCGGTTGATCAGGGTTTATCCATTAAAGTGGGGGATCGCTTGAAATATTACGGCAGTCCTGGAACGATAAAAGACCGCGTGGCTGTACAGATCGACGAAATTGTCACCGAAGGAGTTGAAGAGTTTGACGAGTAAGGATTATTTGTCGCAGGAAGAGATTGATGCATTGCTCCGGCAGTCCGAATCCATGAACAGCTCGGAGCCGCTGCCAAAGACCGTGGATGACTTTTTGACTGACCTGGAGCAGGATGCTCTGGGCGAGATCGGAAACATTACATTCGGCAGCGCGGCAACCGCGTTATCCACATTGCTTGGACTTAAAGTAGATATCACGACACCAAAGGTGTCGATCATCAGCCGTTCCCAGTTCGAAACGGCGTTTCCCAAACCGCATGTGGCAGTACACGTCAACTATGTGGATGGATTTGAAGGAATTAATTCGCTGGTCATCAAAAAGCGGGATGCCCAGGTGATTGCAGACCTGATGCTTGGTGGCGAAGGAAATCCGGCGGATGAAGAATTGAACGAGATTCATATCAGCGCCGTACAGGAAGCGATGAACCAGATGATGGGCTCATCGGCGACTTCCATGTCAACGATCTTTAATCGGTTCGTTAACATTTCGCCGCCAGGCATTGATATCCTCAACATGGAAAGCGGCGAAGGTGTAAACAGCTTGCCTGATGATGAGACGCTGATCCAAGTGTCCTTCAGATTGATGATCGGGGATCTGATCGATTCGACGTTGATGCAGCTGCTGCCTGTGCATTTTGCAAAGAGCATGGTCGAAATGCTGATCGGTGGCGCACAGGAGTCCACCGCAGGAGCACCTGTGCAATCGGACCCGCTGCCGGCATCCGCCCCAGCACCGGCTGCCCAGGAACCAGCCGCCCCGGCACCGCAGCCTGCGACACCGCCGCAGATGCCGCCACAGCAGCCAATGCCGGACTATGGTTACGGACAAGCTCCCATGGGGATGCCGCCGCAACAACCATATCCAATGCAGCCGCAGCAACCTTACGGAACGCCGCAGCACTATGGCGGCATGCCGAACCGGAATGTGAACGTGCAGCCCGTGCAATTCGCCAATTTGCAGAATGGCGCATACGGACAGGTTGACGAAAATAATTTGAATTTATTGATGGACATTCCCCTTAAAGTCACCGTAGAATTAGGAAGGACCCAGAAGCAAATTAAGGATATATTGGAACTGTCGCAAGGTTCGATTATCGAGCTGGACAAGCTTGCCGGCGAACCTGTCGATATTTTGGTGAATAACAAGCTGATCGCCAAGGGGGAAGTTGTCGTCATTGATGAGAACTTTGGCGTTCGGGTTACGGATATCGTAAGCCAATGGGACCGGATTCAGAAATTACAATAAGCACAATTTAGGGAGGACTTGAATCAAGATGGCAAACCGAATTTTAGTCGTGGACGACGCTGCATTTATGAGAATGATGATCCGGGACATTTTGTCCAAAAACGGATACGAGGTCGTTGGCGAGGCTCAGGATGGAGCACAGGCAATCGAGAAGTTCAAGGAGCTTCGTCCGGATCTGATCACGATGGATATCACTATGCCTGAGATGGATGGAATCGCGGCTTTGAAGGAAATCAAAAAAATCGATGCCAACGCTAAAGTCATTATGTGCTCCGCGATGGGACAACAGGCCATGGTTATCGATGCCATTCAAGCGGGAGCTAAAGATTTCATCGTCAAGCCGTTCCAGTCTGACCGGGTTATCGAAGCGATCAGCAAGACGCTGGGTTAGGATACATGATGAATTCACAGGACGGGAGTATGGGAGCTGGCGCTGGTCTCAATTATTATATGCAGCTTGTATGGGTAATTGTGGTCCTAGCCGTCATCCTGGTCCTAATCGTTTATTTGCTCCGCTTTTTGAACAAGCGGAATCAGCAGTGGTTTCGAAAAGGAACGGTTCGCATTTTGGGTGGAATCGGTCTGGGATCTCAGAAATCGCTGCAGATTGTAGAAATTGGCGGTCGTGTTTATTTGCTTGGTGTGGGAAATGACATACAGCTGCTGGACAAAATCTCGGATGCCGAAGAAGCGCAAGAAATCATCGACGCTTTTGAGCGGGAAGCCGTGGCACAGCGCGGCAACCTGTCGCCTCTCATCACCAAGCTGGCATCCCGCTTGCGCAAGGAAGAACCTCCGCGAGAGATAGAGCTTGAGGATACGGCGTCATTCCATGAACTGTTTGAATCCAAGCTTCGGCAGATGCCCAATCGCAAAGACAAGATGGAGAAGCTTCTGGAAAAAGACATTACTACAGATCGGTCGAGGGATTCATGAAGAAGAAGATTTGGATAGCATGCAGCCTGATGGCTCTGATCAGCCTTGCATCCGTGACGATCGCTTTTGCGGAGCCGATTCCGAATATCGATATTCAAATCGGCGGAGGAGATGGTTCTGCGCCAGGAACGAGCTCGCTTTCCCTGATCCTGCTGATTACGGTATTGAGTATTGCACCTGCCATATTGGTATTGATGACCAGCTTCACGCGGATTGTGATCGTTCTCGGTTTTGTGCGGACGTCCCTCGGGACGCAGCAGATGCCGCCGAACCAGGTGCTTGTGGGTCTTGCGCTTTTCATGACGTTATTCATCATGTCGCCGACGCTGTCCTCCATTAATCAGGTTGCGCTCCAACCATACCTGAAGGGAGATCTTACACAGACCGAAGCGCTTGAGAAAGCTGCAGACCCCATCAAAAAGTTTATGTTTACCCACACTAGGGAAAAAGACCTATTGCTTTTCATGAAATACAATCAAGCCGAGAAACCTGAGACCTATCAGGATATTCCGATTACCGTAATGGTACCGGCATATGCAATCAGTGAGCTGAAAACAGCATTCCAGATGGGGTTCATGATATTCATTCCATTTTTGGTCATAGACATCGTCATTTCAAGTACGCTTATGGCAATGGGGATGATGATGCTTCCGCCGGTTATGATCTCGCTACCGTTTAAAATACTGTTATTCGTTCTCGTGGACGGATGGTATCTGGTTGTGAAATCACTATTGCTGAGCTTCAACACTTGAGCCGGAATGTTAAAGGAGGACGGTCATGACTTCGGAGTTTATTATCGGTCTGGCCGGGAGAGCGGTTTATACTTCACTGCTGGCCAGCGCGCCCATGCTTATACTTGCCCTGGTTGTAGGTCTTATTATTAGTGTGTTCCAAGCAACAACCCAAATTCAGGAGCAAACCTTGGCCTTTGTGCCCAAAATTATTGCCGTATTGCTCGCAGTCCTCTTGTTTGGACCCTGGATTTTGAATATTTTGGTCGATTTTACGTCCAACATTCTTGAAAATCTTTACAGATATATCGGGTAGGCTTTGAACAATGGAGACGTTGCTGCAAAGTTTTCCTGTTGCTCTGCTTATGTTTTGTCGAATTGCATCATTTTTTGTAACTGCACCTGTCTTTTCGTCCCGAAATGTGCCTAACACTTTAAAAATAGGACTTTCGGCGTTCGTTACGTTGACCGTATATCTGGCATATGGCGTGAATCAAACCGTACCTGCTGATCTGAGTTACATCTTGCTTGTATTTAGAGAGATATTGATCGGACTGCTGCTGGGGTTTGTGGGATATTTGTTCATCACGGCCGTGCAGACGGCAGGAGCGTTTATCGATATCCAAATCGGCTTTGGTATGGCGAATGTTTACGATCCGATGACAGGAGCATCTGCGCCCCTTACCGGTAACTTCAAGTATGCTTTCGCTGTGTTGTTGTTCTTGACGATGAACGGGCACCATTATTTGCTGGACGCCATTGTATACAGTTATCGATGGATTCCGTTATCCAATGCGTTTTTCCTTACGGTTGCCAATGGAAGCATTGCAGAGTTTTTGATCCGGGCATTGGGTGAGGCGTTCATGCTTGCCTTTCAGATGTCTGCGCCGATTGTCGTTTCCTTGTTCCTGACGGATGTCGGGCTGGGTTTTCTGGCGAAAACCGCGCCGCAGTTCAATGTCTTTGCCGTGGGCATGCCTCTCAAAATACTGGTGGGAATTGCTATATTGTTGCTGGTCGTTCCGAGCTTTTCCTACGTGTTCGGTCAACTGTTCGAAGTCATGTTCAGATCCATGGAGCAATTGCTTGGGACCATCGGACAAAGGCCGGTCTGAGTGAAATGGAGGGCTCAATCCGAATGAAATACCAACTTGATCTCCAGTTGTTTTCAGGGGAAAAGACGGAAAAGGCAACCCCCAAAAAGAGACAGGATACCCGAAAAAAGGGCCAAGTGGCCAAGAGCATGGAAGTTTCGGGAGCGGCTATATTGTTATGCGCATTTTTGGTCATGCTGGTGTTTAGCGATTTTTATAAAGAGCGGATCGTACGTTTGTTTACCGACATTTTTATCAATCGCCTGAGCATGGATATCACTTCCGAAAATGTGGTCGCCATGATGATGCGATACGGGATTGAGGTCTTGCTGCTGCTCGCGCCGGTTTTTCTGGTCGTCGTGCTTGTGGCACTGATCGTCAATTACATACAGGTTGGTTTCCTGATGATCGGAGAAGGGCTTAAACCCAAACTGGAGAAACTTGATCCGATCAAAGGGTTCAAAAACATTTTTTCCTTGCGTTCTTTGGTTGAATTCGCCAAATCCATTCTAAAAATGCTTATCATCGGTTATCTCGTATATAGCACGATCATAGGGTATCAATCGGAAATAGCCTCGCTTGCCCATGTTTCATTGGACGCCATTTTGCATTTTGCCGCAAAGCTGGTCATGGATTTGGGAATCAAAACGGCGGTTGCCCTGATGGTGCTGGCTATCTTTGATTATATCTATCAGAAATACGAATATGAGAAAAACATCCGCATGTCCAAACAAGATATCAAAGATGAGTATAAAAAAATGGAAGGCGACCCGTTGATTAAAGGCAAGATTCGGGAACGCCAGCGCAGAATGGCCATGCAGCGAATGATGCAGGAAGTACCCAATGCGGATGTAATTATTACGAACCCTACGCATTTCGCGGTGGCACTGAAATACGAAGGTTCCGAGATGGAGGCACCCCAAGTGATCGCCAAAGGTCAGGACTACGTCGCTTTACGGATTAAGGAAATCGCCAAGGAGAACGGTGTCATTACCATGGAAAACAAACCGCTGGCACGGGCATTGTTCCAAAGAGCCGAGATTGGCGACGCGATACCGGCCGACTTGTTTCAAGCGGTAGCCGAAGTGCTGGCGTATGTATATAAATTAAAGGGCAGAACGAAATAAAAGGGATCGGAGGCCGTACATTCATTGAAAACTAAAGATATTGCCGTCCTAGCGGGGATCATTGGCATCGTGTTGATGATGATTCTCCCGATCCCACTCTGGCTGCTGGACTTGCTGCTCGTGGTCAACATCTCCATCGCCCTGATGATCTTGCTTGTTGCAATGAACAGCAAAGAGGCGCTGCAGTTTTCGATCTTCCCGGCTTTGTTGCTCATTACAACACTGTTTCGGCTTGCGCTGAATATTTCGACAACCAAGCTGATTTTGGGAGAGGGCGAGGCAGGGTCCGTTGTGGCTACCTTCGGTAGCTGGATTGCCGGTGGACAGATTGCGATTGGTTTCATCGTATTCCTTATTCTCGTCGTTGTTCAGTTTATCGTCATTACCAAAGGTTCAGAGCGCGTAGCCGAAGTAGCTGCCCGCTTCACGCTCGATGCGATGCCAGGTAAACAGATGAGTATCGATGCGGATTTAAATGCCGGTTTGATCAATGAACAGCAGGCGCGCGAACGCCGCTCCAAGATTGAACGCGAAGCGGATTTCTATGGAGCGATGGATGGTGCAAGTAAATTTGTCAAAGGTGATGCCATTGCGAGCATCATCATCCTGATCATCAACCTCGTCGGCGGATTCATTATCGGTATGACGGTCCATGGGCTTTCTTTTGCCGAGGCCTTGTCCACGTATTCCGTTCTGACGATCGGTGATGGATTGGTCAGCCAGATTCCTGCACTACTGATTTCGACGGCAGCGGGTCTGATTGTCACGCGGGCATCTTCGGAGGGCAACCTTGCCGATGATATTACCGGACAATTGTTCTCATACCCGATTCTCATTTACATTGTAGCGTTCGTCGTTGCCATGCTGGGGTTCTTTACGCCAATTCATACCGTTACGACATTGCCTCTTGCCGGGTTGCTTGCTTTCGCTGCATGGAGAATGCAGAACAACCTTAACCTGAAGCAAGAAGCCGAGGTACAGATGGAAGAGGAACAACAGATTGAGGAAGTCCGAAGTCCGGAAAGTGTCATCAACCTTCTTCAGGTGGATCCGATTGAATTCGAATTCGGCTATGGTTTGATTCCGCTTGCTGACAACCAGCAGGGTGGGGATTTATTGGATCGGATTATCATGATCCGGAGACAGTGCGCGCTTGAATTAGGGCTTGTCGTGCCGGTCATCCGCATTCGCGATAATATCCAGCTCAGGCCTAACGAATACGTGATTAAAATCAAAGGCAATGTTGTTGGCGGCGGGGAACTGCTTCTGAATCATTACCTGGCGATGAGTCCGGGATATGAGGATGAATCCATCACAGGAATCGAAACGACGGAGCCTGCCTTCGGCCTTCCTGCGCTATGGATTGATGAAGTCGCGAAAGACCGGGCTGAATTGGCTGGATATACGGTTGTCGATCCACCGTCTGTCGTGGCCACCCATTTGACCGAGTTGATTAAAAAACATGCCCACGAATTGCTTGGAAGACAAGAAACGAAAGCGCTTGTGGACAATCTCAGGGAAAATTATGCCGCGCTTGTGGACGAGCTTATTCCTTCCGTTCTTGGCATCGGCGATGTACAGAAAGTGTTAGCCAAACTGCTGCGCGAAAAGATATCCATTCGGGATATGGTTACGATTTTCGAAACGCTGGCTGATTACGGCACATACACGAAAGATCCTGATGTGCTTACGGAATATGTACGCCAATCGCTCTCGCGTCAAATTACCCAGCAATTTTCGCAAAAGGGCGAAACGCTGCGTGTCATTACAGTGGGTCCGGGCCTGGAAAAAAAGATTGCCGAAAGCGTGCAGCAATCCGATCAAGGAAGCTATCTTGCATTGGATCCGGCCTCGACTCAAAATGTGTATCAAAAACTGACCGAACAGGTCAACCGGGTCATTCAATCCGGACAACAGCCTGTCGTGTTGACATCGCCGACGATTCGTATGTATTTGCGGCAGGTTATTGAACGCACGATGCAGGATATTCCTGTGCTTTCCTATAGCGAGTTGGAACCGAATGTTGAAATTCAAAGTGTCGGGGTGGTGAACCTATGAGAGTAAAACAATATGTCGTTGAGACCATGCCCGAAGCGATGCTTCAAATTCGGAAAGACTTGGGAAGCGACGCCGTCATTCTGTCTACCAAAGAAGTCAAGGTTGGCGGCGTTCTCGGAATGTTTCGCAAAAAAAGAATTGAGGTTGTCGCCGCAATAGAAAAGGAAGAGAAGGGGGATGCGGGTCGGCAGGTCACCGTACCGTCCGCGTCTTCGGTCCCCTTGGTACCTCGGACGCGAGTTCCTGAGGCTTATCGTCAAACAGCGAGTTCTTTTGCCCAGGATTTCGAGAAAAAAGTTTCGCCACAGGAAGAAAATCCGGAAATAAAAAGTGATCAAGTAGAAGAAATGCGTTCTGCGCCTGAACAAAACGATTTGGGCAGGGGAGCTGCAGGTGCTGCTCCGGGTTCAGACGTCGAAGATAAACCGCGACCGGAAGGGGCGGATTTTTCGGTTTCAACGTCTGAAACGAATCAGCAATCGGGCGAAACGCATGAACTGATGGCAGAGCTACGTGATATCAAACGGATGATGAATAGGCTTGCACAGCAGGGAACAGCAGCTGATTCATTTCCGGAAGACCTGGCTTCATTAAAGGATCGTTTGCAGGATCAGGAACTGTGGTCCGAACTCTCGGACAAATGGTTCGAAGAGGTGCTAAATAACATGGAGGAAAACGAGTTGGATCCAGAAGGCGCAAGGAGAGCGGTTCAGCAGGAAATTGTACGCTTTCTGATTGAGCGCATCGATGAAGGAATCCGACCCCATACCCGCATTGTCTATGTTGCCGGCCCTACCGGAGTAGGAAAAACAACGACGATTGCCAAGCTGGCGGCGGAGCAGATGTTCAACAAGCAGAGGAAAGTAGGTTTCATCACGTCCGATACCTATCGGATTTCGGCAGTAGAACAGCTCAGAACCTATGCATCCATTCTCAATGTTCCGCTGGAGGTCGTGCAGTCACCGGGAGATACGCAACGTGCTATCTCAAGGCTTCAGGAATGCGATCTGATCTTTATGGATACGGCAGGTAGAAACTATCGGAATGAATTGCTGGTTTCCGAGCTCCAGAGTCTGCTTGCGCCCGTGGAGCATAGCGAGACCTACCTGGTCATCAGCTTGACGTCGAAAAGCAGGGACATGATTGAAATTGCGAATCATTTCAGCAAATATGGGCTGGACAAAGTGATTTTCACGAAAATGGATGAAACCGGAAGTTATGGCCCGATGTTCAATCTGCTGCATCAATTTCCGATCAAGCTGGCATACCTGACCAATGGTCAGAATGTCCCGGATCATCTGTTGAAGCCCGATGCGGATCAATTGGCTGACATGTTGTTGGGAGAAACGAAGCAATGAAAGATCAGGCATCTTCACTTCGAAAAATGGCTTCTGCCCCGCAGGACCACAAGGAGCCCGTGCGCGGTAGTCGTGCAGCCAGGCTGATCACGGTGGCCAGCGGCAAGGGCGGGGTGGGAAAATCCAACTTCACGCTGAATTTTGCGCTGTCTCTGCAAACGCTTGGCCGAAAAGTCCTTGTGTTTGATGCAGATATAGGGATGGCCAACATCGATGTTTTGATGGGTGCGTCGTCTACCTATAATTTGTATCATTTGTTATACCGAAAAAAGACCATCCATGAAATCGTGCAGCTGGGAGCAAATGGTTTGCCATATATCGCTGGTGGATCGGGCATGCAAGAATTGTTTTCGTTGTCAGATCGGGATTTGGAATACTTTGCTGCCCAAGTGGATGAGATTGCCCAGCACGTGGATTATATTATTTTTGACACCGGAGCCGGACTTTCCAAGGAAAATATGAAATTTATCGAAGCTGCCGATGAGTGCTTGATTGTCACCACTCCTGAACCAACTTCCATTACCGACGCTTATGCTTTAATGAAAATCATTCATGGTCAGGAAAAGGTGACTCCCTTTCGACTGGTCGTTAACCGGGTGGATGACGAGCAGGAAGCTGGACGGGTGGCAGAAAAGCTGGCAGGGGTAGCCAAAAGGTTTCTGCATGCGGATATTCCGCTGCTAGGATCTATCTCGGAGGATCCCCAAGTGAGCAAAGCGGTGAAGAGGCAGGTGCCGTACTCCTTGGCCTATCCGAATGCCAGAGCTTCAAGGGATATACAGCGCCTCGCACTTCGTTATTTAGCCGTTCCTTCGGCAGCCGAATCCGAAACCTTGACAGGAATCAGGGGATTTATGCAAAAGTGGCTCAGGAAAACAACATGATTTCTGAATAAGGAAACAGGGGTGTGAAACAAGATGGCGGTGTATCAAGTATTGGTTGTCGATGATTCCGCTTTTATGCGCAAAATTGTTTCCGATTTGATTGAAGCGGATCCGGAATTCAAGGTTGCGGCAACCGCTTCAAACGGTAGAGAGGCGATACAAAAATCGTTGGATTTAAAACCCGATATCATCACTATGGACGTTGAAATGCCGGAAATGAACGGGCTTGATGCGCTCAAGTCCATCATGAAGCATTTTTATGTTCCGGTCATTATGTTGTCGGGTATTAATGAACAAGGCATGAAAGAAACCATTATGGCTCTTGAAGCCGGAGCGTTTGATTTTATCCGCAAACCGTCCGTCTCCCAGGATCATGACATTCAGGATGTGGGGAAAGCGCTGATCGAACGGATGCGTGCGGCCATGGATGAGATCAAACAAAGGGAGAAACGCAGGGCGGCCGCTATTCAAAAAAGGGAAGAGGCCCAGATGATCCGTTTGGATCCTCCAACTGTGCAGGCTCCACAGTCAGAAACCAAAAAAGCCAATGAGAAAGCAGGCGATGCAACCAAAAAGCCAGCCATGCAGGCTGAACTGGTCAAACGTGCGCCGAGCGAGAACAATGAAAAGTTACGGATTCCTCCAAAGCCGATCCAATCATCGGCTAAGGATTCGAAGGCGAGTAAGCAACCAGCAGCCCCTAAAAGCAAACCGGCGCTTCAAACGGATGTTACCCGTGAACCAGGCGAAACGCACTCAACCAAACGGTCACAGCCGACTCGGATGCCTCAAGAGATTCGTCCTAATGTATCAACGCGCATTGTGTCCGATCAGGTTGCAGCTGCTTCGGCAAGCGACAATGCCAAAGGGGCCGCGCAAGCCGTGCCGGCTAGGAAACAGCTTTCCGGCTTAGAGGGGTCCTTTAATAAGATTATCGCAATCGGTTGCTCGACAGGAGGGCCGCGCGCCCTTAAAACATTGCTCGAGCAACTGCCGGCCGATTTGCCCGCACCTGTTGTCATTGTGCAGCACATGCCGCCCAACTTTACACGTTCTCTGGCTCAGCGCCTGAATACATTCAGCCCGCTGCAGGTGGTCGAGGCCGAAGAAGGCATGGTTTTACAAAAAGGAACGGCTTATATTGCACCAGGCGGATACCATCTGAAGGTCAACAAGAGCGTAGACGGAAAGTATGTCGTAAAGTTGACCGAAGAGCAGCCTGTTAACGGGCATAGACCGTCAGTGGATACGATGTTCGAGTCATTGATGGACTTTGCTTCGCTGCAAAGGCATCTGGTTCTCTTGACCGGCATGGGGAGCGACGGAGCCCGGATGATGAAAAAGATGTACGATGCCGGGGTGACGTCTACCTTTGCAGAGAACGAAGAAACATGTGTTGTGTACGGTATGCCGCGTTCGGCAGTCGAGCTGCAATGTGTGCGACATCTTCTGCCACTGCAGGGGATCGCACCGAAACTTGTTCAAGCTGTGAAATAAACGGAGTGTAACTCATGGAGGAGGTGCCTCACAATGGACATGAACCAATACTTATCCATGTTTATTGATGAGTCGAATGATCATCTGCAGTCCCTTAACGAAAATATGCTTCAACTCGAAAGCAACCCGGAGGATCTCGGTATCGTACAGGTCATTTTTCGCTCTGCACATACCTTGAAAGGCATGGCCGCAACGATGGGCTTCGAAGATCTGGCATCCCTGACGCATAAAATGGAAAACGTATTGGATTTGGTGCGTAACGAAAAATTGAAAATGCAGGATTTCATTTTTGACACCCTGTTCAAAGGGTTGGATGCACTGGAAACGATGGTACAGGACATTACCGGCGGTGGAGAAGGAAAAGCGGACGTTTCCTCCATCGTAGCCGCTCTTCAGGCAATCGAAAGCGGTGAGTGGAAAGGTGGGGACACCCCTGCTGCCGATGCAAGCCAATCGAGCGATTCGACAGAATTGGCGGCGGTTGAGCTGGACGAGTTCCAGTATTCCGTGCTCGAACAGTCCATCTCGGAGGGACATCAGGTACATTTTATTGAAGTACATGTCAGTGAACAAAGCCAGCTTAAGGCTGTACGGGCGTATATGGTCTTTGATTTGCTGGAGCGCTCCGGCGAAGTGGTCAAGGCCTTCCCGTCTGTCGAGGATATAGAGCAGGATAAGTTTGAGCGCAGTTTTTCGTTGTATTACATAACAACCAAAGAAGCGCCGGAACTTGAAAAAGCGATCTTGGGCATTTCAGAGATAGATAGTGCCAAAGTGGTTCCGCTGGATCAAGAATCGCTTCAACATATGACCAGTCAGGCTATTGCCGCAGCCGCAGAGTTGACGGCAGCAGTCGAGGCGGCAACGGCCCCGGTTGCTGCAACTGCGGAGGCATCGCCCCAATCAGAGGGGGCCGCGAAAGAAGCAGCCCAAAAAGAAGCAGCCAAGCCGGCTGCTCCCAAGCCGACTGCAGCGCCTTCACGAACCATTCGCGTCGACATTGAAAGACTTGACGTATTAATGAATCTTTTCAGTGAATTGCTGATCGATCGTTCCCGCCTGGAGCAGTTGGCAAGTGAAACGGGAAATAACGATTTGTCCGATACGGTAGCCCACTTGAGCAGGGTCAGCACGGATTTGCAAAATATCGTTTTGAAATTGCGGATGGTGCCGGTAGATACCGTATTTAACCGCTTCCCGCGGATGATCCGCGATTTGGCCAAAACGCTGGATAAAAAAATCGATCTTGTCATCACCGGCGCGGAAACCGAGCTGGACCGCACCGTCATTGACGAAATCGGAGATCCGCTCGTGCATTTGCTTCGAAATGCGGTCGATCATGGCGTAGAGAATGTTGCAGAACGCATCGCAGCCGGGAAGCCGGAAATGGGCACCGTGAATCTGCGTGCATTCCATAGCGGGAACCATGTCTTTATTGAGATCGAGGATGATGGCAAAGGAATCTATCGCGAAAAATTGTTGAAAACGGCGATTTCCCGAGGAGTCATTACCGAAGAGCAGGGAGCCAAAATGAGCGACGATGAAGTCAACCAGCTTTTGTTTGCTCCGGGCTTCAGCACAGCGGATAAAATTTCGGACATCTCCGGACGGGGCGTGGGACTGGATGTCGTTAAATCCAAAATCACCTCGCTTGGCGGCAATGTAACGATTCACTCGACGCCGGGCAAAGGCACGAATTTCTCGGTCCAACTGCCACTGACGTTGTCCATCATTGCGGCGATGCTTGTGCGCCTCGGTTCAGAGAAATATGCCATTCCTCTTTCTTCCATCGTAGAGACGGCCATCGTGCAGCGTGAGCAGGTACGCAACATTCACGGCAACAAGATGATTACGTTCCGGGAATCCCTTATTCCTTACCTTTCGTTAAGCGAGGTATTTGGTGTACCCGATTTCAATGATGCCGATGAGAAAGAAACCGAAATCGTGGTTATTCGCAAAGGCGATCGCCTGGCAGCGGTGTCCGTTGAAGAATTTATCGGTCAGAGCGAAATCGTGCTGAAATCGATGGGGAATTATCTGCCTGCGATTGAAGGAATCTCTGGAGCTACGATCCTGGGTGATGGACAAGTTGCGCTCATCGTAGACCCTAATGCATTTATCAAATAAACATCATTCCTAGCCTTACATTAATAAGGAGGTTTTATCCATGGATCAAGAATTGAAAGTCATCGTCTTCAAACTCGGTTCCGAAGAGTACGGCGTAGAGGTGGAAAAGGTTCAGACGATTGAGCGCATGATGCCGATTACCCGGGTACCCAATACGTACTCTTTCGTAAAAGGCGTCATCAACCTGCGCGGCGTGGTCATTCCCGTCATTGACCTCCGCGGTCGGTTTTCCTTGCCTGAAACGGAATATACCGATCAAACAAGAATCGTCATCGTGGCTGTAGGCGATATGCAGGTCGGCTTCATCGTAGACGCGGCCAACGACGTCATTGACATCAAGAGCAGTTCCATCGACAATCCCCCGGAAGTGGTTGGCGGCGTAAAAGCGAGATACTTGCGCGGCGTGGCCAAATTGGAGAATGAACGGTTGCTCATCATGCTTAACCTGAATGAAGTATTAAGCAGAAGCGAAATCGTTCAGCTGGAAAGCGTCGAGGGCTAAACCGTGGAAATATTCAACCGATTTGAGGGTATCCAGTTGGATGTGCTCAAAGAGGTCGGTAACATTGGAGCTGGCAACGCCGCTACGGCGTTGTCCCAGCTTTTGAACAAACCGATCGATATGGGCGTACCGACTGTGGAAATGCTTCCTTTTGAAAAAGTCGCGGAAAAGGTCGGCGGCGATGAGCGCATCGTGGTCACGGTGTTCCTCCGGGTGGAAGGTGAGGCGCCTGGCAACCTGTTTTTCATGATGGCTCCGGAAGCCGCCAAAATGCTGTTGAACCGGCTTGCCGGTTTTGAATTGAAGGAAGGTCTCGAGTTTACAGAAATGGAGCAGTCGGCTTTATCCGAAATAGGAAACATGTTGGCTGGCTCCTATCTGTCATCCTTAGCTGACTTTACCGGCTTGTCCATGTATCCTACCGTTCCCGGATTGGCTGTCGATATGGCTGGGGCCATTCTTAGCTACGGGCTGTTGCAGTTCGGGGAAATGGGGGACGACGCATTGCTCATTGACACGTCCTTTCTTGAAGGACAGGATCAAGTAGAGGGCCAATTTTTCCTGATTCCCGATCCTGCGTCATTCGCCAAGATTTTTGAGTCTTTAGGGGTGCCGCTGGATTATGATTGAAGACAAAAACATCGTCAAGGTCGGAATGGCGGATTTGAACATAGCCAAACTTCCCGGCATTATTCGAACGACAGGCCTGGGATCTTGCGTGGGTTTAACGATGTACGATCCGCAGCTGAAGCTTGCCGGGATGGCACACGTTATGCTCCCAACGTCGGAAATCGCAAGAGAGGGAAACCTAAACAAGGCGAAATATGCAGATACCGCATTGCCCGAGCTTTTGGAGAAAATGCTGCAGTTAGGGGCTTCCCAGTCACGGATCGTATCCAAAATGGCCGGCGGCTCTCAAATGTTTTCTTTCTCGGGAGCAGGAGAGACGATGCGCATCGGGCCGAGAAATGCCGAGTCTTGCCGGGAATGGCTGGAGAAGCTTAAAATACCGCTTGTTGCCGAAGATACCGGTGGTAATTATGGCCGTACCATTGAAATGGATTGCGAAACCGGGCTTTTGACTATTCGAAGCGTACAAATGGGTGTAAAGGAACTATAAACATATGATTGGAAACTACCGCATTAATCTTGGAGCAGGCATAGTCGGATTTATTCTGACTTTTTTTGTAGCATATAGCAGCAATGTGTTCGTGACCAGTTTAATTCGCGGGTTCATCGGATTCGTAGTCTGGTTTGTTCTTGCATATGGTCTACGCTGGGTGTTGGGCATGCTGCTGGCTCCTTCCCCGGAACATAATGGGTTCGATGTTGATTCCCTGAATAATCAGGCTGTCAAAGGTTCGCAGATGGACATCACACTTGAAGGCGATGGAGAAGAGCTGAACGACTTGCTCAAGAATGGACAGAACGCTTCCGCCGAGGCAGATCTTCCGACATCCGAAAACACGAAGACGGATTTCACGCCATTAAACCCGCCGAAACTTGTGCGGACGAAAGAGCCGGAAGAGTTGGCGCAAGCTGTTCGTCACCTGACAGACAAATAAGGAGGGTGAAGGCAATTGAACGAGCGTAAAGCTGCACATTTGAACCATGCTGATCTATGGGAAAAGTGGAAGGAACATGGAGATCTTGATGCGAAGAAAAGTTTGATTGAAAAATATTTGCACATTGTTAATTACGTTTCTGGCAGATTAGCCGTTGGTTTGCCTAAAAACGTACCTAAAGATGATCTCGAGAGCAACGGCGTCATGGGGCTGATCGATGCGCTCGAGAAGTTTGATTATGAAAGAGGCCTTCAATTCGAAACGTATGCTTCCTGGCGGGTGCGAGGGGCCATTCTTGACGGGCTGCGCCAAGGCGACTGGGTCCCACGTTCCGTTAGGGAGAAGGCCAAACGGATCGAAGACGCGTATCAACAACTGGAACAGACGTATCTGCGCTCTGTGACCGATGAAGAAATGAGCCAGTACCTGGATGTGTCCACAAAGGACTTTCAGCATATGCTTCAGGAGGTGGCCGTGATGTCATTGTGTTCCCTGGAAGACCCGATCCGGGAGGAAGAATCGGAAACGCGGCTTTCTTTAATGGTGGATGAAAAGGCCAAAAACCCGGACTACAAAGTGAACGAGTTTTATTTGAAGGAAGCACTGGTGCAGGGATTGGAGAAGCTGACCGTAAAGGAACGGACGGTGGTATCCCTCTTGTATTATGAGGACCTTTCGCTCAGCGAGATCGCCGAGGTCATGTCCCTTTCCCCGTCGCGGATTTCGCAGCTGCATTCCAAGGCGATATTAAGACTGCGCGGAACGTTGGACAAACAGAAGGAATTGCTGCTGAGCAGGGACTAAAATAGAAAATGATACGAATTCAGGGAGTGGAAGGTCTAATAAGGGGGAAGAGCTGCATTGACACAGCCGAATGCGTTGGAACAATGTCTGAGCGTTGTATTCTCTGAAGACAAAAGCAAAGCTTACTTGGAATTATCGAAACATGAAGAGGGTCAGGAAATCGCTCTGGAAGAACTGGAAATGTATATCGCAAGTCAGGGGATCAAGTATGGCATCATGAAGGAAGCCCTGCTCGCTTTTGTTGCACAGCCCGAAAAGCATATCCATGTACGTTATTTATTTGCCGAAGGAATCGCTCCGGTTGCAGGCAAGGACGGTTTTATCAAACTGCATGCGGGGGTGGAGGAACACAGCGAACACCGTCCGCTGGAAGCCGAGGATGGCAAGGTGGACTATAAGGAAGTCACTCGCCTTGACAACGTTCGTTCCGGACAGATTATCGCCGAACGGGTTCCCCCAGAAGAAGGCACCCCTGGTACCGCGGTAACGGGTGAAACCATTCCTTTTCGTCCAGGAAAAGAAGCCCGGTTTAAAGTGGGAAAAAACGTCGTTGTTAATCCGGATGGCTCTGCAATGTATGCCGCGATTGACGGGCTTGTGACCAAAACGGAAGATCACAAGTTAAATGTGTTCCCTGTATACGAAATTAATGGCGACGTTGATTATAGCACCGGCAATGTTGATTTCGTAGGGACCGTGGTCATCCGTGGCAACGTGCTGACGGGTTTCAAAGTTAAAGCAGCCGGCGACATACGCGTTGTAGGTGGAGTCGAAGGAGCAGAGTTGGAAGCCGGAGGTTCCGTAGAAATTACGGGCGGGATCATTGGATATAACAAAGGGCATGTGCATGCCGGACATAACGTGAAATGCACGTTTGTTCAGGAAGGGCATGTCGATGCCGGCGAAGATGTTCTCGTATCCCAAAGCATCATGCATTCCAGCATACGTGCAGGCCGTAACGTGATCTGTGCCGGAACGAAAGGGCTGATCGTCGGCGGGACGATCCAGGCCGGCGAGAATGTTTCCGCGCGCATTGTCGGAAACAGCATGTCCACGGTGACCTCCATTGAGGTCGGTGTTTTACCCAAACTTCGCAATGAGCTGAACGATTTGCGCTCGAATTTGCGAACCCATATGGATTCGTTGGACAAAACGAGGAAAGCACTGGCCCTTTTGGACCAACTGGCCGCATCGGGCCAGCTGAGCCCTGACAAAATGGCCATGCGGATCAAGCTTACTGCCACTCAGAAATCTTCGATGCGTCAAAACGAGGAAACGAAACACCGCATCCTGGAAATCGAGAAGATTCTAGAAAATACGAGCATGGCGCGCGTCGATATTTTCAAGACCATCTATGGTGGCTCTAAGATAGTTATCGGCAGATACACCAAATTTGTTAAAGATCCCGTCCATCGAATTTCATTTTATTACAGTGATGGAGACATTGTGACGGTTCCATACGTTTGATCTCACGATTCGAGTTCAGGAAGTTCCATTCGAAACCCAAGAGGTGAGCGCATGAGTTTCAAGGCGGTAGAACTGCAGATCGCGGTGCCTAGAACGAGTGAAGCTGGGCGTTACCAAAATGAGTACCAACAGAGGCCGATGCTGGATCAGCAAATGATTGCGGAGCAAACAGCCAAGGAAGCTCAGGCATCGAGTCAGCGCAGCACTGCGGTGGACGAAGCGGCGGATGCTGCGGTGAGGGATGGCCAGTCCCACCAAGGAGAACGCCATGGTGGCACATTGACGAGCGATGTGGAAGAAACCGGGGAGCAACAGCCCAAGCTTGCCGAGCATCCGTTTAAAGGGAAACATATCGATCTGTCCTTCTGAGATGATGGCATGGACTTTTTTTGAAACAGGATGAGCATAAGGAGAGATTCGATGTCGCCGTGGATTATTATTGTCATACTGGGAGGCTGTGCCATCGTTTACGCTCTGATTCAGCCGAAGAAAAACAAGAATGAAGTACCGGAACAGAAGCTTGTTCAAGAAATGGAGGCAACGCTTGAGCATTATATGGCCGAAATCGAGAGGGATAACGATACTCTGATTCAGCGCGTTGCCGAAATGAAGGGAGAAGCCGCGGCTGCGGATCAGCGCATGCAGGCCCAGCTTGATGAACTGGAAAAACGGTTGAAGGGACTTGAAGAGGCCCGGGTTGAAGCAGTGAACGAAGTTTATGTCCGGAATTCGATCTCCGAAGCGCCGGCAGGAGAAACCAAGGAGACCGCGTTTCAACCTTCTTTGGCGGCTGCCGAGCAGCCAAAGATGGATGAATTGCCCGATCCCCAACGCGAAACCATCAAAGCGCGGTATGCGGAGTTGTTCCGGCTGCATGGAGAAGGGAAATCCATGGATGCCATCGCAAAACACACGGGGATTCAACGCGGAGAAGTGCAGCTGATCTTACAGCTTGCAGAACGGGAGGAGAGCTGACGCATGGACAAGCGCTCCCTATGGATCGGAATTGGCAGCGGCATGATTGTCGGAGCGGTATTGCTTCAGCTTGCCAACGTGGGACAAAATGCTTTAGCCGATAACGGTTTGGAGCCTAAGCAGGTTTCGTCGTTATCAAGGGAACAGCTGGAGAATGCTGCGAAGAGCATGAATCTCAAGCTGGTTGACAATGATGCAGAGCTCTATACCGAGACCGAATGGGTGGAAAAAAAGAAACAAGAGAGCCGCACGCTGCAGGGAGAGACGGCAACTGCGCCGAAAGAGACGGAGCCGGCCGAAAAACCCGAAACCCCTATTGATCCGCAGCAGCCTTCTGCAGATGCTGCGGATTCGCCAACACAAACGAGCAAACCCGAAACCTCAAAGCCTACCGCCCCTGCGGAACCGAAGAAACAGGTCTCTTTTCGGATCCGTTCGGGAAGCACACTTGTGATGGTAGCGGAAAATCTCGAAAAAGCAGGCATTGTGGATGATGCCGAAAGCTTCATCAAAGCAGGCCGGGAAGCAAAGATTAACACCAAAATACAAGTAGGCACCTACTCTCTTGAAAAAGGTGAAAGCTACCAGTCCATCATCGACAAAATCATCAAAGAACCGTCAAGCTGAGCTTGCTCAGACAGGACGGTTCTTTGCTTGCAGCGGCAGATGCAGGAGCGGATAGAAACATTCGAGGTAAATGTTGCAACCAACAATTTCTTGTGTTATATTAGATAACGGTGTTAAAACACACGCATGGCTAATTTTGTTGAGGGTGCTTTCCTGATGGAGAGTCTTGGCAAAAAATGATGCCTGCGGAGGGACACAATAAAAACCATATTAGGAGGTGTGTGAAGATGGCAGTAATCTCCATGAAGCAGCTTCTTGAAGCTGGGGTACACTTCGGTCACCAAACTCGTCGTTGGAACCCAAAAATGGATCGTTATATCTTCACCGAAAGAAACGGAATCTACATTATCGACTTGCAAAAAACAGTTAAAAAAGTCGAGGAAGCTTACAACTTCGTTAAAGGAATCGCAGCTGAAAATGGTACAATCCTGTTCGTAGGAACCAAAAAACAAGCTCAAGATTCCGTTAAAGAAGAAGCTGAGCGCGCTGGTCAATTCTACATCAACCAACGTTGGTTGGGTGGTACTCTGACAAACTTCCAAACGATTCAAAAACGTATCGATCGTTTGAAACAATTGGAAGCTTGGGAAGAGGACGGCACTTTCGCCGTATTGCCTAAAAAAGAAGTTATCTTGCTTCGCAAAGAAAAAGATCGTCTGGAGAAATTCCTCGGCGGTATTAAAAATATGAAAGGCCTGCCAAGCGCCCTGTTCATCATCGATCCTCGCAAAGAGCGTATCGCTGTTGCCGAAGCTCGCAAATTGGGTATCCCAATCGTTGGTATCGTTGATACAAACTGCGATCCAGACGAGATCGATTATGTTATTCCAGGTAACGACGACGCGATCCGTGCCGTTAAGTTGCTGACAGGTAAAATGGCTGATGCCGTAATCGAAGCTCACCAAGGCGAAGAAACATCCGCTTAATCGAGCTCGCATTATACCTTAAGAATTAAATGAAAAGGGTGGTTGGTAGGTGGATAACCTCTCACTGCCCTTTTTTTAGAGTGTACTTACAAAACTCATTTTGGAGGGAATTAACAATGGCAGTAAATGCGAGTGCAGTAAAAGAACTTCGTGAAAAAACAGGCGCAGGTATGCTGGATTGCAAAAAAGCGCTGGAAGAAGCAAACGGTGACCTGACAAAAGCGGCTGAACTGTTGCGTGAAAAAGGTCTGGCAGCTGCGGCAAACAAAGCTGGCCGTGCAGCAACTGAAGGTACAGTGGAATCCTATATTCATGCTGGCGGACGGATCGGCGTTCTGGTTGAAGTTAACTGCGAAACGGACTTCGTAGGTAAAACAGACCAATTTAAAGAGTTTGTTAAAGATATCGCAATGCAAATTGCAGCAGCAAGCCCTAAATTCGTAAGCCGCGAAGAAGTTTCCACGGAAGAGTTGGAAAAAGAAAAAGAAATCCTGAGAGCACAAGCACTGAACGAAGGCAAGCCTGAAAAAATCGTTGAGAAAATGGTTGAAGGCCGCATCGGCAAATACTACGAAGAGTTCTGTTTGCTGGAGCAACCTTTTGTTAAAGACCCTGACAAAACGATTTCTCAATTGCTGAATGAAAAAATCAGCCAAATCGGTGAAAATATCTCCATCCGTCGTTTCGTTCGTTACGAACTGGGCGAAGGCCTGGAGAAAAAAGTCGACAACTTCGTAGAAGAAGTTATGTCCCAAGTAAACAAGTAAGCAATAACGAATGATTGCCGGTTAGTCAAAATGCTTTTCGAAGATATAAGAATGAACAAACTTCGAAGCTCGCAACTCCCTTATATCTAAGGAAAACAATGCCTTTCCGGATCATCGTTTTTCCTAAAAAGAGTGGAACACAAGCTGTGTTCCTTTCTTTTTAAGCAGGAGGCTACGCGCGAGAAGTTTTGTTGATTGAACGCCGGAGGCGCTCAATTCAAAGTGGAGGGTGAACAATTGGAACAGCCAGTATTTAAACGCGTTGTATTAAAGGTTAGTGGGGAATCCCTTTCTGGCCAAAACGGCTACGGTATTGATGCAGAGACGATCTCTTCGATTGCCCAGCAGGTAAAGGAAGTTGTTGAATTGGGCGTCGAAGTCGCTATCGTATGTGGCGGCGGCAACATCTGGCGCGGTATCGCCGGAAGCGAAAACGGCATTGACCGGGCAACGGCCGATTATATGGGTATGCTGGCAACAGTCATGAACTCGCTCGCCCTGCAGGATGCACTCGAACAAATCGATGTGCCTACGCGCGTGCAAACATCCATTGCGATGCAGCAAATTGCAGAACCGTACATTCGTCGTAGAGCCATTCGTCATCTGGAGAAAGGCCGGGTCGTTATTTTTGCAGCAGGTACAGGTAACCCGTTCTTTTCCACGGATACAACAGCGGCGCTGCGCGCAGCGGAGATTGAAGCTGAAGTCATCCTGATGGCTAAAAACAAAGTGGATGGCGTCTACTCGGCAGATCCATTCAAGGATAGCAAGGCTGAGAAATACGAGCAGCTGACGTACCTTGATGTACTTAATAAAAATCTAGGCGTGATGGACTCGACAGCGTCTTCGCTCTGCATGGACAATAACATTCCGTTGATTGTATTTGCCATTACAGAGCAAGGCAACATCAAACGCGTTGTTCTTGGCGAACGGATTGGAACAATCGTTAAAGGGAGTGTAGATTAATGCCACAAGCAGTTAAAAAAAGTGCTGAAGAACGTATGGAAAAGGCCATTCAGGCATTGCGTCGCGATCTTGCGACTCTGCGTGCCGGACGTGCCAGCTCAGCTCTGTTGGACCGAATTCAAGTTGAATATTACGGCGCGATGACGCCTCTCAACCAGTTGGCCAACATCAGTACGCCGGATTCCCGTACGCTGATGATTCAGCCTTGGGATAAATCTTCGATGAGCGACATTGAGCGCGCGATCATGAAATCCGATCTCGGGCTTACGCCTGCAAATGACGGAAGCATGATTCGCCTGTCCATTCCTCCGTTGACTGAAGAGCGCAGAGCCGAACTTGTCAAACTTACCAAAAAGTTCGGTGAAGAAAGCAAAGTGGCCATTCGAAACATTCGGCGCGATGCAAATGATGACATCAAAAAAATGGAAAAGTCGGACATTTCCGAGGACGAATCCCGGAGACATCAAGACGATATCCAGAAATCGACGGACAAGTTTATCGCTGAAGTCGATAAGGTACTCGCTGCCAAAGAAAAAGAAATTATGGAAGTGTAAGACAAGCGCAGCCCCTCCGATACGGTGGGGTTTTGTCTCTTTTTCCAAGCTTCAGGTGAAGAAACTTCAAGGATTTTGGAGGAACAGGAATGATCAAACGGGTTCGGTCGTGGTGGAATGGGGCTGAAAAGCAGGAAACGCTGACGATTTCCGGGGACAATATCCCGGAGCATGTTGCCATCATCATGGACGGAAACGGACGCTGGGCCAAACGGCTTGGACTTCCGAGGATCGCCGGGCACCAAAGCGGCATGAAAGCCGTCAAGCGTGCGGCCATAGCAGCGGATGAACTGGGGATTAAATATCTGACGATGTACGCTTTTTCGACAGAAAATTGGGCGCGTCCAAAAGAAGAAGTGGACTTTCTGATGCGGCTTCCGCAAGAATTCCTGGCGATAGAGCTGGATGAACTGATCGAAAAAAATGTTCGTATTTCCATGATGGGTCAAGAGGAATATTTGCCTTCCCACACCGTGGATGCTTTACGTGAGGCAATTCAGCGTACGCAGCATAATACCGGGTTGGTATTGAATTTTGCAATGAATTACGGAAGTCGCAAGGAAATGACGGACTGTACCAAGCAGATTGCATTGAAAGTGCAGTCGGGGGAATTGTCGATCGAGGAAATCACGCCTGAAGTGATCGACAAACATATGTTTACTGCAGGCATGCCTGATCCTGATTTGTTAATCCGCACAAGCGGCGAACTTAGACTCAGCAATTTTATGTTGTGGCAATTGGCATATAGTGAATTATGGTTTACGGATATATATTGGCCTGAATTCGGCAAACAGCATTTGCTTGAAGCCGTGGCCGAATATCAGCGCAGGTCACGGCGTTACGGCGGTTTGAAATAGATGGAGGATGAAGCCGTTGAAACAGCGAATAACGACAGGAATAATAGCAGGCGCGTTGTTTTTGGGTTTTTGCCTGCTGGGTGGACCCTGGTACCATGGATTGGTACTGGTAATGGCTCTCATCGGTTATTATGAGTTTGTGAAAATGACAGGGCTGCCGCCCTTTTCGGGCGCAGCCCTAATCGGGTATGCAGGTGTTTTTGCATTGGTGTTTCCATGGGAAATGCTGTGGGACCATCGCCCGCTAACGTTATTTCAGGTGGGCTGGCTTGTTATGCTTGTGTTGATGGCAACCTCGGTTGTAACGAAAAACAGAATATCGGTGAACACGGTAGCCATGCTGTTTCTGGGCGTGGTTTACGTAGGGGTTGGCTTTTATTACATTGCGGAATCGAGGCATTTGCCAAACGGTCTTTTTTGGACGTTTTTGCTGCTCGGTTCCATTTGGTCCAGTGATGCAGGGGCCTACTTTGTAGGAAAGCTTATCGGCAAAAACAAGCTGTGGCCATCGATTAGCCCCAACAAAACGGTTGAAGGAGCGTTGGGTGGCATTGCGATTGCAATTGTGACCTCGCTTGTTTTTGCATGGGCTTCGGACGGACTGCTCACTTGGGAAAGGGCGATATTCATCGGGCTTGCCGCTGCGGTGGTAGGGCAGATGGGGGATTTGATCCAATCCGCATACAAACGTATATATAACATTAAGGATTCCGGCAATCTGCTTCCGGGACATGGAGGCATCTTGGATCGATGCGATAGTTGGATCGTGGTATTCCCGTTTGTACATATACTGATGTTATTGCCCTATTAATTACGAATGCAGATCGTGTATGGCGAATGGTCGTACATGTAATGGGATAAATGAAAATGAGGTGCAGCATGAAAAAAATTGCGATTCTCGGTTCTACCGGTTCCATTGGAACTCAGACACTGGATGTCGTAGACATGCATCCAGACCTTTTTCAGGTCGAGGGTCTGGCTGCCGGGGGAAACATCGAACTTCTGATAGATCAAGCCAAACGTTACAGGCCGAAAAAAGTATCCGTCGGTTCCAAGGAGCTTGCAGACAGGATCGCTCCATATCTACCTGCGGGAACGCAGCTGTGTTACGGCGAAGAAGGTCTGATTGAAGTTGCAGCCGGAACCGATGCAGATACGGTAGTCACTGCGGTAGTGGGCAGCGTCGGATTGGAGTCCACGCTGGCAGCGATCGAAGCAGGCAAACAAATCGGCCTAGCCAATAAAGAAACGCTGATTACCGCCGGCCATATCGTTACTTCCCGGGCTGCGGCCAAAGGCGTAGCGTTGCTTCCCGTGGACAGCGAACACTCTGCCATTTTTCAATGCTTGAACGGGGAGAATCGGGATCGCATAAAAGGCATTACGCTCACGGCATCGGGAGGCTCCTTCAGGGACTTGTCCCGCGAACAGCTGGAGCACGTGACCGTTGAAGACGCGTTGAAACATCCGAACTGGTCCATGGGATCCAAAATCACGATCGATTCCGCCACAATGGTCAACAAAGGGCTTGAAGTGATTGAGGCTCACTGGCTATTCGGCCTTGATTATGATCAGATCGATGTGCTGCTTCACCCGGAGAGCATTGTCCATTCTTTTGTGGAGTTTGAAGACACGAGCATCATTGCCCAGTTGGGAAATCCCGACATGCGCGTACCGATCCAATATGCCCTGACTTATCCCGATCGATTGCCGTCACCTTCCAAGAGACTTTCGCTGGCACAAGCGGGGCGATTGAATTTTCGCGAGATGGACATGGAACGGTTTCCATGTTTAAGAATGGCTTATGAATGTGGAAGAATGGGAGGAACTGCGGCCACGGCTTTCAATGCGGCTAACGAGGTAGCGGTAGCGGCGTTTTTGAAAGGGCTGATTCCATTTTTGCAAATAGAATATATCATCGAGAAAGTGCTTGATCAGCACGTTCTTATTCAGAATCCAGTCCTTGAGGAGATTCATTTGGCAGATCAACAGTCGCGCAGGTTTGCCGAGTCTTTGATTGAATTGAATTCATAAACCGAATAGGGTATTTATGGAATCAACTATATGGTATAATATAGTTGATTTTTTACATTGTTGAGCATCCACCAGACACGCCAAGCGGACCGCTGGGCTTTCGTGTTTTACGAAGCACGGGTCATATCATATACTGTGAACCATCGTATTTCTAAGGTCCCCTTCAAGATCTGTTCTGATCGAAAAGGTGGCCTTTCTACATATTTGAAGGAGGAATCGGACATAGCCAGCCAATGAATGGTTATACATCCCTTGAGAAGAGCAATACACTAAGCTTGCGGAATGGAGTATACGGACGTTAATATAAAAGCTGCAGCGCTAGATGTCAGGATTGTTAAGAGACGTTGTATAGGTTGAATCGATACCGGTCATGGATCCGGTTCTGGGCCAAATCCAGGGGACCAACAGCTCGCAGTCTTTCGCTAGTTTAAAGCGTGTGCTATGCCTCAAGAGATTTCGTGTTATGATTATCGTTATGGCGGGTACGTTCCGCTGCTGCATGTTCCGGGTTCAATTGATATTCATTTTGAGAATATTATCGATTATGGAGAATATCCTCTATTCATAGAAATGGAAACCCTGTTTTCAAATGAAGTCGAGCAGAGAAGGCTTGGCCGCTACCCGTTCATGAACCGTCGTTTGGAAGATATCGCATTTGGCAGCGATCCGAGATCCAAAATACTTCTTGGTATTTTTTTGAGAATAATGTTATTCTAAAGCTTGCATACTAAGTTGAAGGAGGTGCAAATGTAGTTGGAAACTCTAAAAATCGCGTTCTATGTGTTCATGATGTTTTTTGTGATTGTTGCCATTCATGAATGGGGCCATTATTATTTTGCGAAGCGTGCAGGCATTTTGGTTCGTGAGTTTGCTATCGGTTTTGGTCCTAAAATGTTTTCATATAAAAGAGGCGAAACTCAGTTTACGTTCCGGTTGCTTCCATTTGGCGGTTATGCCAGAATGGCAGGCGAAGATCCTGATATTTCTCTTATAGACGTAGGGCAAACCATATGCGTTCGCATCAAAGACGGCAGCATCGAAAAGATATTCACCGCCAACCTCGAAAAGTATAAGAATGTCATTAAGGGTGAGGTCCTGCATGTGGATTTGGAGACAAATCTGCAGTTGGAATTGGATGTGGATGGGGAACGTATGGCATTTTCCGTTCATCCTCAAGCCCTTATCGTGGGAAAAGACAACACCATGCAGATTGCGCCTAAAGATCGTTGGTTCAGCAGCAAAACGGTCGGGCAGCGTGCTATGGCTATTTTTGCAGGGCCGCTGATGAATTTCGTGCTTGCGTTTGCATTGTTTATTATCTATATCCAGGTGAGCGGCGTTCCCGTTGAAAATCCTTCTTACATAAAAATAGCCGAGGTTTCGGCTAATGGGCCTGCGCAGCAGGCAGGTTTGAAGGAAGGGGACATCATCAAGTCCATTAACGGTACGGCTGTTGGGGCGGATCAACAGAAACTGATCAGTCTCATCTCCGAATCCAAAGGCAAATCTATGGATTGGATGATAGAACGGGGAGGTCAGGAGGCCTCCGTCTCTGTAACTCCTGCGGACGTTGATGGATCGGGAAACGGCAAGGTAGGGATCTCTCTTGGATATCCGACCAGACAAGCCGGTTTCATCGAGACGCTGTCGCTTTCGGGCAAATATACCATCGAAACATCCAAACTGATCTTTAAAGGTCTTCAGCAGCTCGTGCAAAATTTTGCCTTGGACGATATCGGGGGGCCTGTAAGAACGATTGAGGTTACCGGAGAGATTGCTAAATCTGGCTTGGATCGATTAATATATTGGAGCGCCATGATTAGCATTAACCTGGGTATTTTCAACCTGCTGCCAATCCCGGCGCTGGACGGAAGCCGTCTCATCTTTCTCGGGATCGAAGCGGTGCGCGGCCGGCCTCTGAACCCGAATCGGGAAGGCATGGTACATTTTATCGGTTTTGCGATGTTGTTTGTGCTAATGCTTGCAGTAACTTATAATGATATTCTACGATTAATTAACAGATAATTATGGTTGGACTGTCTTTGCAGCCAGTGAAGATGGTCGTAATGGGAGGACACTGGATTCTTATGTCGAAGGAAAATGATAAACAGTTCGTGACTGAAATTACGCCACAGGGAGAGGACTTTTCCCGCTGGTATATTGATGTGATTAAAAAAGCCGATTTGATGGATTATTCCCCGGTGCGCGGCTGCATCGTGTTCAAACCGGACGGATTTGAAATCTGGGAGCATATCAAGGATGAGCTGGATCGCCGTTTCCGTGAAACGGGCCATCGCAATGCCTACTTCCCGATGTTCATTCCGGAGAGCTTTTTCCAGAAGGAAAAAGAGCATGTGGAAGGCTTCAATCCCGAGCTGCCCTGGGTCACCGAGGCTGGCGGAGAAAAGCTGGAAGAGCGGCTTGCGATCCGCCCGACGTCGGAAACGATCATCGGTCACATGTATTCGAAATGGATCCAGTCCTATCGTGACCTGCCAGTGCTGATCAACCAATGGGCGAACGTCGTTCGTTGGGAGAAAAGAACGCTGCCGTTCCTGCGTACAAGCGAATTCCTTTGGCAGGAAGGCCATACGGCGCATGAGACGGAAGAAGAAGCACGTGAAGAAACGATGCGCATGCTGGAAATTTACCGCGAAGTGGTCGAAGAGTATTTGGCCATTCCGGTGATCAGCGGTCAGAAGACGCCTTCCGAGAAATTCGCGGGAGCGGTGGACACGTACTCGATCGAAGCGATGATGAAGGATGGACGTGCCGTACAAGCCGGAACTTCCCACTACATGGGCACGAACTTTGCCAAAGCCTTTGAAATCCAGTACCTCAGCCGCGAAAACGTGCTTGAGCATGCCTATACGACATCCTGGGGTGTAAGCACGCGTTTGATCGGAGCACTGATCATGGTTCATGGCGACGATCGTGGATTGGCACTTCCTCCAAAAGTGGCACCGACGCAAGTCGTGATGATCCCAATCGGACCGCCAAAAACGCGTGATGCCGTCGTTGGCCGTGCCGACGAGTTGTTCTCCGAATTGAAAAAAGCGGGCATTCGTGTAAAAATGGATGACCGCAGCGACGTACGTCCTGGTTGGAAGTTCAACGAGTATGAAATGCGTGGAGTCCCTGTCCGTCTGGAAATCGGACCGCGCGATATGGAGAATGGCGTTTGTGTCCTCGTATCCCGCATCACGGGCGAGAAAAAAGTGATTGAACAGGCTAACCTGGTGGAAGAAGTGCAGAGCATGCTGGCACAGGTACAAGGCGAAATGCTGGAGCGTGCCCGCAGCTTTATGTCGGAAAACTTCTACTCCGTGGATACGCTGGACGAAATGAAACAGCTCATGGAAAACAAACGCGGCTTTACGCTGGCTGGCTGGTGCGGCTCGGAAGCTTGCGAAGATAAGGTTCGCGAAGTGACGGGGGCAACAAGCCGCAACATTCCGTTCGAGCCAAAGGAACAAAAGCATACCTGCTTGGCTTGCGGTGAAAAAGCGAAACATACCGTTGTGTTTGCAAGAGCCTACTAATCAGGAAGAAAGGGTGAATCCAACGATTCATCCCGCGATGTAGAATGGAGAGCTTCTGTCAGAAAAAATGAGTCGGTGCCGGATCGGATCGAAGACATTTTGGACACAGGAGCTTTTCCTGTTTTGAAGGCACGAGGAGGAACATGATGAGTGGAATCGAGGAAAAGAGAAAACGGTTTGAATTGTTGATGAAGCAGGCCGAGCTTCCGTCCGGTTTGGTAGAGTCTTATTTTCTGGACGGATGGATCGAAAAGGTGGAAACGAGCCGCAGCAATCGCGACTGGAGCATTCTTATCGTAAAGGATACTTTGGTACCTGCGCCGATCTATCGGACATTTTGCCTGCATATTCAAGAAAAGCTGAATCATATCGCCAAAATTACGTTTGGCTTCAAATACAATGAACAAGTACAGCTCGGCGACATCGTGAGCGAGTATTGGAATTTGTTTCTGGAATGGGCGCATCGGGAAATTCCGTCCGTCAATGGATGGATGAGCCGGGCCCAGTTCGAATGCCAGGAGGATTTGCTGCAGCTGACGATGAGCGACGCCATGTCGCTGGAGCTTGCGCGTAAAAAACAGATCGATCAGGCCATTATGACCTTTTATGATAAATACTTTAATACATCGTTGCGCGTAAAAATGGCTGTCGGAGAACGTGGGAACAATCAGGAGGCCATGGAGCAGTTCCAACTTAAGAAGCGGGAAGAAGAGCGGCAGGTCATCGAACAGATGAGGGCTGCAGCCGTCGAATCCGAGATGCCGGAGGAAGAAGATCAGGGCGAGCTTCGCCTGCAAATGGGCTATGAAATCAAAGAACCGCCAGTGCCTATGCAGGACATTCAGGACGAAGAGAAAAAGGTTACGCTGCAAGGGACCATTTTTGGCTTGGAAAGCAAAGAGCTGCGTAACGGCAATACGTTGTTCACGTTTTTCCTGACCGACTTTACCGACTCGATGCAGATGAAGATGTTTGCGAAGACGAAGGAGGATTTCAAGATCCTCAGCCTGCTGGCCAATGGTAAATGGGTCAAAGTCCGTGGGCGTGTCGAATACGATCGGTTTATGCAGGTTCCGGAGTTGGCCATGATTCCTTCCGATCTGATGGAAGTCAAGGCCCCACCGTCCCGCAAGGACAATGCGGAAGAGAAGCGCGTCGAATTCCATCTTCATACAACGATGAGCACGATGGATGCCGTAACCTCCATTGACAAATACGTGAAAACGGCTGCTGCCTGGGGGCATAAAGCGATCGCTGTCACGGACCATGGCGGCGTGCAAGTATATCCGGAGGCGGCCAAGGCGGCGAAGAAAAACGGCATCAAAATGATCTACGGGCTGGAAGCCAACGTGGTTAACGATTCTGTTGCCGTTGTGCTGGCGCCCCAGCCGCTGGAATTAAAAACGGCCACGTATGTGGTATTCGATATCGAGACAACGGGTCTGTCGGTAACCCAAAACAAAATTATCGAGATCGCCGCGGTGAAGATGCAGGACGGCAAAGAAATCGATCGATACGCCTCCTTCGTTAACCCGCATGAGCGAATTCCTTACAACATTCAACAGCTCACCAACATTACGGATGAAATGGTTAAAGATGCGCCAGAGCTTGAACCCGTCATTCGCGATTTTGCTGCGTTCGTGGGTGACGGGGTGTTGGTTGCGCACAATGCTCGATTTGATATGGGCTTTATCCAGGCTTCCCTGAAAAGCTTGGGCATGCCGGAGCTGCCTAACCCTGTCCTGGATACGTTGGAGCTGGCGAGGCTGCTCTATCCTACGATGAAAAACCACCGGCTCAACACGCTTGCCGATAAATATAAAGTGGCACTTGAAAGCCATCACCGGGCCATTGACGATACGGTGGCACTCGCCGGCATCCTGAACGGTTTGCTGAACGATGCGGCTCAAATGAAAGGGTTGACCATGCTAGACCGTCTGAATGACTATGTCGGCAAAGACCTGTCCAACACGCGTCCGTTTCATTGCTGTATTTACGCGCTGAACGGAGTCGGGAAAAAGAACCTGTACAAGCTGGTATCGTTATCCCATACGGAGTATTTCAAACGCGTGCCATGTATCCCGAAATCCAAGCTGGTTGAACTGCGCGAAGGGCTGCTCATTTTGTCAGGCTGCGAAAAGGGTGAATTTTTCGAAGCGGTGCTTAACAAATCGTTGGAGGAAGCCGAGGAGATTGCCCAGTTTTACGATGTGCTCGAAATTCAGCCCTTGACGATGTATATGCACTTGGTCGAGAAAGCTTTGGTCGCTACGCCGGATGAGCTGAAAACGGCCATTCGCAAAGTGGTGGACATCGGCGACAAGTTGGGCAAACCGGTCGTTGCGACGGGGAACGTGCATTATTTGGAGGAACGGGACAAGCTGTTCCGCGACATTACGATTCACGGCATTACCGGCTTCAGCCCGCTGAAGGATATTCGCAAACCGGACGCCCATTTCCGCACCACGGATGAGATGCTGCAGGAGTTCGAGTTCCTTGGCACGGACAAGGCGTATGAAGTCGTTGTGACCAATACGTCCGAATTGGCGGACCGTTTTGAAGAGATCAAGTTGTTCCCGGACAAGCTCTTTACGCCGAACCTGGAGGGGGCCGACGAGGAAATTCGCAATACGTGTTACAATACGGCGAAATCGATCTATGGCGAAGAGTTGCCTGAAGTCATCGTAGCCCGGCTGGAAAAAGAACTGGGTCCGATCATCAAATATGGATTTTCCGCGAACTATCTCATTTCGGAGCGGCTCGTTAAAAAATCCAATCAAGACGGTTACCTCGTCGGATCGAGGGGATCGGTCGGATCTTCGGTCGTGGCGACGTTCCTGGGCATTTCCGAGGTTAATCCGCTGCCTGCCCATTACATTTGCACCAATTCGGATTGCAAATACAGCGAATGGTTCCTCGATGGCAGCGTGCCAAGCGGATTCGATCTGCCCGAGAAGGATTGCCCGAAATGCGGCAATAGGCTGAAAGGCGAAGGACAGGACATTCCGTTCGAAACGTTCCTCGGATTCAAAGGGGACAAGGTTCCCGATATTGACTTGAACTTCTCCGGCGATTACCAGCCGCATGCGCACAATTATACGAAGGTATTGTTTGGCGACAAGGCTGTTTTCCGGGCTGGCACCATCGGCACGGTGGCGGAAAAAACCGCGTTCGGTTTTGCGAAAAAATACGAGGAAAGCCACCACAAGAAATGGCGCGGGGCCGAATTGAACCGGCTTGCTGCCGGCTGTACTGGCGTTAAACGGAGCACGGGACAGCATCCCGGCGGGATCGTCGTTGTGCCCGATTATATTGAAGTCGAAGACGTTACCCCTGTGCAGTATCCGGCGGACGACGTCAATGCCGAGTGGAAAACGACGCATTTTGACTACCATGCCTTTGAGGAAAACTTGCTCAAACTCGATATTCTGGGACACGATGATCCGACCATGATGCGTATGCTGCAGGATTTGACGGGCGTGGATCCGACGACCATTCCGATGAACGATCCGAAGGTGATGAGCATGTTCAACTCGACGGAGGCGCTCGGCGTAACGCCTGAGCAGATCCGCTCACCTGTTGCTACTTTCGGGGTGCCGGAGATGGGAACGAAGTTTGTGCGCCAGATGCTTGTGGAATCCCAACCGTCCTCTTTTGCGGACTTGCTGCAGATTTCCGGGCTGTCGCATGGAACCGGAGTATGGCTCGGCAATGCGCAGGAATTGATCAAAAACGGAACGTGCACGATCAAAACGGTCATCGGCTGCCGTGACGACATCATGCTGTTCCTGATTTACAAAGCAGGCATGGACGCCAGCCTTGCTTTTAAGATTACGGAAAGCGTGCGTAAGGGACGTGGTTTGCCGCAGGAATGGATCGATGAAATGAAAAAATGCAAAGTGCCGCAATGGTACATCGATTCCTGCCTCAAAATCCAGTACATGTTCCCGAAGGCGCATGCCGCTGCTTACGTGATCTCGGCTGTGCGTACCGCTTTCTTTAAGTTGTATTATCCGATTCAATATTATGCAACGTATTTCACGGTTCGTGCCGAGGACTTCGACATCGAGCTCGTGTGCCAGGGCTACGATGCCATCTATCGCAAAATCGTCGAGATCGAGCAATTGGGCTTCCAGGCTCCGCCAAAAGAAAAAAACATGCTGCCGATTTTGGAGATGGCGCTTGAAATGACAGCGCGAGGTTTCTCGCTCAAGCCGATTGATCTGTATCGTTCCGAAGCGACGAAATTTATCGTGGACGGCAATTCGCTGATTCCGCCGTTCTCGGCGCTGGCCGGGATCGGTGACAATGCTGCGCGCAATATCGCGGCGGCGAGAGAGCATGGGGAGTTCCTCTCCATTGAAGATTTCCAGCAGAAGTCGAAGGCCAGCAAAACGATCGTCGAGCTTCTTACGAGTATGGGATGCTTCCGAGGTTTGCCTGAAAGCAACCAGTTGTCCTTGTTCTAAAGGGCGAAGGTTAGAGCTTACTTGTCACTATTACCAGACTATGTTATAATTTCTGGAGTGAACGAGATAGTACGAATTTCTGAAGAGTGGGGAAACCCACTCTTTAGTCTTTGGTATGAAAGAATCTTGGGTATTTAACAACTGCCGGCAACTATTGGCCGGTGTAACCTAAGTTGGAGGTTATCGGTTTTGAGCACATCGAAGATTAAATCTACTGTGGAAGAAATGATCCAACCCTATTTGAATGAACAAGGCTTCGAGCTGGTTGACATCGAATATGTCAAAGAAGGCAGCAGTTGGTTTCTGCGGGTATATGTCGACAAAGAAGGCGGTATCGACATTGACGATTGCGTCATGATCAGCGAGCAGCTTAGCGCCAAGCTCGACGAGACCGATCCGATTCCGACCGTCTACTTCCTTGAAGTGTCCTCTCCGGGTGCGGAACGTCCACTGAAAAAGCCGGAGGACGTTACCAAAGCCGTAGGCAAAAACGTATATGTGACGACCTACGGACCGGTGAACGGAATGAAAGAGTTTGAAGGCAAACTGCTTTCTTTTGATGGCAGTGAGCTTGTCATTGAGGCCGGCAAGAAACAACATGCCGTTCCTTATGACAAGATTGCAAGCGCGCGCTTGGCCATTCTGTTTTAGGTACCTTGTTCACTTACCTAATGAAAAGACACATCCCTCGCGATAACGGCAAGGTGCCCGGCAGTTTTGGGCCTTCGCCGTTTTACGTATGGGGTGCCATGTTTGAAAGGGGGATCAATTATTCATGAGTATGGACTTTATTGAAGCAATGAATGAATTGGAGCGGGAAAAAGGGATTAGCAAGGATGTGCTGTTTGAAGCCATCGAAGCAGCTCTGATTTCCAGCTACAAACGGAACTTTAACACAGCTCAGAACGTGCGCGTCGACATGAACCGCAACACGGGCGTCATCCGGGTATATGCCCGCAAATTGATCGTCGAGGAAGTATTGGATTCCCGGACGGAAATTTCCTTGCCGGCAGCCCGCGAAATCAATCCTCACTTCCAATTGGAAGATATCGCGGAGATTGAAGTTACGCCGCGCGATTTCGGCCGTATTGCCGCCCAAACGGCGAAACAGGTCGTGACGCAGCGCATTCGCGAAGCAGAACGCGGGTTGATTTACAACGCTTTCGTGGATAAAGAGGAAGATATCGTCACAGGCGTTGTGCAGCGTCAGGATTTGCGCAATATTTACATCGACCTGGGCAAGATCGAAGCGGCATTGCCTTTGACGGAACTGATGCCGAACGAGAAGTTTGCTCACGGCGACCGGATCAAGGCGTACATCACGAAAGTGGAAAATACGACCAAAGGCCCGCAAATCATTTTGTCCCGTACGCATCCAGGTTTGTTGAAACGTCTCTTCGAGCTGGAAGTTCCCGAGATTTTCGACGGCGTGGTAGAAATTCGTTCCGTCGCTCGCGAAGCTGGCTTCCGTTCCAAAATCGCGGTGCATTCCCGCAATGAGGAAGTCGATCCGGTCGGTTCCTGCGTAGGGCCGAAAGGCACGCGCGTGCAGACCATCGTGAATGAGCTGCGCGGCGAGAAAATCGATATCGTTCGATACTCTGAACAAGTGGATGAGTATGTGGCCAACGCCCTCAGCCCTTCCAAAGTTTTGGAGGTTCAGGTATTCGAGGAAGAGAAGATGGCGCGGGTCATCGTTCCTGACTATCAGCTCTCGCTGGCAATCGGGATCAAGGGACAGAATGCCCGTCTTGCGGCCAAACTGACCGGTTGGAAGATCGATATCAAGAGCGAGACCCAGGCAGAACAGGAGTTTGGCAGAGAAAAGGATTCTTCCGCGGAAATGCATCAGGATTCCGTCTCCGTCGACTAGAGCTAAGCACGGGGGGGCGTTAATGTATGAAACCAAAAAAAGTACCGCTGCGCAAATGTGTGGCGTGCCAGGAAATGATGCCCAAAAAGCAGCTGATTCGCGTGGTCAAAACGCCCGAGGATGAGGTGCTGATCGATCTGACTGGCAAAAAATCCGGACGTGGCGCGTATTTATGCGGCAAAGAATCTTGTTTCAAGCTTGCATTCAAAAACCGGTCCCTGGACCGGGCGTTGAAAGGCAAGGTTTCACCGGAAATTTACGAGCAGCTGGCTGCAGACTTCATTCGCGTGGAGGATGAATTCAAGGCTGCGCAGGAGCGTGATCAGGATGAGTGACCAAAAAGTGTTATCTTACCTCGGACTCGCGATGCGCGCAGGCAAGCTGGCTACCGGTGAAGAAATTGTGCTCAAAGCAATCCGCTCTTCCGAAGCTAAAATGGTTATTGTTGCGGGTGACGCCTCGGCCAATACACAAAAGAAATTTCGCGACAAATGCGGTTCCTACCAGGTGCCGCTCGTCATCGGTTTTGACCGGGATCGCCTGGGTTCAAGTATCGGTAAAGACACGCGGGTTGTTCTTGCAGTAACGGACGTTGGGTTTGCAAAAATGATCTCCAAGCAAGTCGGTATAATGTCGGAGGTGGAGTATATTGAGTAAACAGGACAACAAGGATAAATTGCGGGTTTATGAATATGCGAAGTCCCTTAACATGAGCAGCAAAGAAATCATAACCATTCTTAAAAAACTGGATATTCCGGTGAACAATCATATGAGCGTCATGGAGAATGGTTCGGTGGATAAAGTGGAACAATTTTTTAAAAACATAAAATCATCTGCAGCTACGAAGCAAGGCTCCGAACCAAAGTCCGTTGCCACATCTTCGGTGCGCAGCGACAAAACAGTGGACAACAGCAAGCCGGCCGGCGGAGTGAACACGCCGGGCAATTCAAGTTCTTCCGGCAGTCCCGTACAAACAAAAATACAACAGGAAAAGCAGGTAGGTATGAACAATAGACCAAATTCCAACAATAACAACGGCTCCCAAAGACACAGCGGCCAAGACAGCCGCAACAGATCCAATAGCTCCCAAGGTTCAAACCAAGGGGGACAATCCGGCAACCGCTCCAGACCGGCGCAAAACGGAACTAACGGCAGTGTAGGCTCCCGTCCGCAAGGCGGAACTGGCGGCAGCACTGCATCCCGTCCGCAAGGCGGAACTGGTGGCAGCACCGGATCCCGTCCGCAAGGCGGAGGACAGCGCAGCAACAACAGCGGTGGCGGTCAAGTAAGAAACGCAAATTCAAGCAATGGCGGCAATCGCAGCGGCGGCCAAGGCCAGAGCCAAGGCCAAGGACAAGGACAAGGACAACGCCGAGGCGGCCAAGGCGGTTCGGGCGGAAACAACAACGGTAACCGTTCCAACAATGGTGGCGGACGTCGTTTCGATGACGGACGCGGCAACAACTTCCGCAACAATCGTGGTGGAAAAAATAACCGTGGCAGAAATCAACACCAGTCCCCGCCGCGCGAAAAAATCGACAATACGCCGAAGAAAATCATCGTTCGTGGTGACATGACGGTAGGCGAAACAGCGAAGCTGCTGCACAAAGACGCTTCCGAGGTTATCAAAAAGCTGATTGGCATGGGCGTTATGGCGACCATCAACCAAGAGCTCGATATTGATACGATTCTTCTTCTCGCGGGTGAATTCGGTGTTGAAGTCGAAGTGAAAATCCCGGTTGAGGACGATCGTTTCGAAACGGTTGAAGAGAACGACGATCCGGCAGATTTGCTGTCCCGTCCACCGGTCGTTACTATCATGGGTCACGTTGACCATGGTAAAACAACGCTGCTTGATGCCATTCGTAGAACAAACGTTACAGGCGGCGAAGCAGGCGGAATCACGCAGCATATCGGTGCTTATCAAGTCGAGATCAACAACAAGAAAATCACGTTCCTGGACACGCCAGGTCACGAAGCGTTTACCGCTATGCGTGCGCGTGGAGCTCAGGTTACGGATATTACCATCATTGTGGTAGCCGCCGATGACGGCGTCATGCCGCAAACGGTTGAAGCGATCAACCATGCCAAAGCGGCCGGACTTCCGATTATCGTTGCCGTGAACAAAATCGATAAACCGGGTGCGGACCCAGATCGCGTTAAACAAGAATTGACCAACTATGAGCTCGTTCCGGAAGAGTGGGGCGGCGACACGATCTTTGTTAACGTTTCGGCGAAACAACGGATCGGACTGGAAGGTCTGCTTGAAATGATTCTGCTCGTTGCAGAAGTAAACGAGTACAAAGCCAACCCGAACAAACGTGCCCGCGGTACGGTGATCGAAGCCGAGCTCGACAAAGGCCGTGGCCCGGTAGCTCGCGTTCTCGTACAGCACGGAACATTGAAAGTCGGGGATGCGTTTGTTGCAGGTAACTGTTTCGGACGTGTGCGCGCAATGGTCAATGACAAAGGACGCCGTTTGAAAGAAGCCGGACCTTCGACACCTGTAGAGATTACCGGTTTGACCGAAGTTCCAGGCGCAGGCGATCCGTTCATGGTATTCGAAGACGAGCGCAAGGCACGTTCGATTGCCGACAAACGCGCGATTACGCAGCGTGAGTCCGATCTGGGCACCAACACACGCGTAACGCTGGATGATTTGTTCAAACACATCAAAGACGGCGAAATCAAGGATCTGAACGTGATCATCAAAGGTGACGTGCAAGGTTCGGTTGAGGCGCTGAAAAGCTCCCTTGCCAAAATCGAAGTCGAAGGTGTGCGCGTAAAAATCATTCACAGTGGTGCAGGTGCAATTACCGAGTCTGACATCATTCTCGCGACGGCATCGAACGCCATCGTGATCGGTTTCAATGTGCGTCCTGACAATCAGGCGAAAATCACGGCTGAGCAGGAGCAAGTAGACATTCGTCTGCATCGCGTCATCTACAGCGTGATCGAGGAAATCGAACAGGCGATGAAGGGTATGCTTGATCCGGTCTACAAAGAGAATGTCATTGGGCATGCAGAAGTTCGCAACACGTTCAAAATCAGCAAAGTGGGTACCATTGCAGGTTGTATGGTTACTTCCGGCAAAATCACACGTTCGGCGGAAGCTCGCCTGATTCGTGACGGCATCGTGCTGTACGAAGGCAAGCTGGATTCCTTGAAACGTTACAAAGATGATGCTAAAGAAGTAGCACAAGGCTACGAGTGCGGTATTACGCTGGATAATTATAACGATCTCAAAGAAGGCGACGTGATCGAAGCTTTCGTGATGGAGACCGTAGAACGATAAGCAAGGAAGCATGAGGTGAACAACGATGGCCAAGATTCGTACTGGCAGAGTAGGCGAACAGATCAAAAAAGAGCTTAGCTTGCTGATTCAATCGGAACTGAAAGATCCGCGCATCGGCTTTGTCACGGTGACAGGCGTTGAAGTAACTAACGACCTGTCCCAAGCCAAAGTATATCTGAGTGTTTTCGGGGATGAAGAACAGAAGGATAATTCGCTTAAAGCGCTCGGAAAAGCAAATGGGTTTTTGCGTTCCGAGCTTGGCAAGCGCATCAGACTTCGCCATGTTCCCGAATTGATCTTCAAGATTGATGAGTCGATTGCCTATGGCAGCCGCATTGAAAAGCTGCTCGGGGATATCGGCAGCGATAACAACGAATCCCAGTAATTGCATAAAGGAGACGGCTATGCACACTTATGAACAGGCGCTTCAGGACGGAAAGCAATTTCTGCTGGAGCATGACGATTACCTGGTCGTGTCGCATGTACAGCCGGACGGTGACGCAGTCAGCTCTACGGTAACGGTGGGCTGGCTGCTGTCATGTCTGGGGAAAACTTTCACGATGATGAACGAAGGCGAGATTCCGCAGCGCATGCGCTTTTTGTGGAATGCGGACCGCATCGTGAACATGACCGAACAGCCGCCGCAGCGGAAGTACAAAGCAGTCATTTGCGTGGATTGTGCAGATTTTGCAAGAGTGGGCTTAACGAAGCAATATTTTGAAGAAGATGCCCTCATTTTGAATATCGACCATCATCCGACCAATGACGGTTACGGCACGGTGAACATCATTAAACCGGATGCAGCAGCGACGGCTGAAATTTTATTCGATTTTGTCGGACAGTTTCCGATCCAGATGGACAAGGCTGCGGCTACGGCTATTTATACAGGACTGTTAACGGATACGGGTGGATTTCGGTATGCCAACACAAGTCCTAATGTGATGACAACCGCCTCCAAATTGCTGGAGTATGGCGTGGATGGGCCGATGCTGGCCCAAATCCTGTTGGAGCAGGTTACTCTCCCGCAGGTGCGTATCCTGAACAAAGCGCTTTCCAGTCTGAAGATGACCGACGATGGCAAAATTGCCTGGGTAGTGATCACTCCCGAGGACATGGTGGCTTGCGGCGCGGCGAATGAAGATTTGGAAGGGATCGTCAACTATCCCCGCAATATTGAAGGGGTTGAAGTCGGTATTTTTTTCAAAGTCATTCATGACCAGGCCGTCAAAGTCTCTCTTCGTTCTGCAGGCAAGGTCAACGTCGCTGCACTTGCGCAAACCTTCGGCGGAGGCGGGCATGTGCTCGCTGCCGGTTGCCGGCTGGAAGGAAGCTTGGATGATATCGTAGACCGTGTATTGAAGCAGGTGAATGTATGATGGTAAAACCGTTTGAAGGGATTTTGCCGGTGTATAAGCCGGCAGGATTCACGTCCCATGATGTCGTTGCCAAAATGCGGCGAATCTTGAAGATGAAACGGATCGGACATACAGGAACGTTGGACCCTCAAGTCACGGGGGTACTCCCTTTGTGTCTTGGACGAGCAACAAGAGTTGTGGAGTACATGCAGGAACTTCCGAAGGAGTATCTGGCAACGTTGAGACTTGGATTGTCCACCGATACAGAAGATATGACAGGTGAAGTTACCCAGCGGGCAGATGAACCGGTTCGTGTGGCAGAGGCGCAAGTTTTGCAGGTATTGCAGCAGTTTCTGGGTACGATCTCCCAGGTTCCACCCATGTTTTCCGCGGTGAAGGTCGATGGCAAACGGTTGTACGAGCTTGCCCGTGAAGGAAAAACCGTGGAACGCAAAAGCCGCGAAGTGACTATTCATGAATTGGAGCTGACGGGCATGGACGTCAGAGAAGATGTGACGGACATATCCTTCCGCGCGCTATGTTCCAAGGGCACCTACATACGGACGTTGTGCGTCGACATTGGCAAGGCGCTAGGATATCCTTCCACGATGGTGAAGCTGGAACGTACGATATCTGCAGGCATTCCGGCAGACCGTTGCTTGCATATCGAAGACGTGGAGCGGCGTATGGCGGACGGAACGTTGGCCGATGCGCTGATTCCAGTGGATGAAGCTATTGCCTACTTGCCTGCCCATACGGTTGGCGATGCGCAGGCCAAAGGAGCCCTTCAGGGGCAAAAGCTATCGGCAAAGCTGCTCGATCCTCCCGCGGAGAAACCCGGACTTCTGCGTTTGTATGCGCAGGACGGCACATTTTATGGTATTTTCGAACGGGATGAAGCCAAACCGACGGTGAAGGCGGTTAAAGTTTTTTTGCCGGAATAAGGAAAACTTGAGTTTAGGCCGCGGTGATGCTAAGCTCTGTCTATCAAGCGAATTGCAGGTGAATGATTGTGAAAACGGTAATGCTATCGTATCCGCGGACGTTATCGTCCGAAGAATTGCATCCCCAGCCGCAGGTGCTGGCCATCGGCCAATTTGACGGACTGCATCTCGGGCATGCCAGCGTCATTTTATCGGCTGTGCGCATTGCGCGTGAAACCGGCACGCAAGCGGCCGTCATGACTTTTCACCCACACCCGAAAGAAGTCATGCGCAAAGGGGACTATGAGGGATATTTGACTCCTCTGAAAGATAAAGAAGACATCCTTTCAGCGATGGGAGTGGATGTGCTCTACGTCGTTGAGTTCAACGAACAATTCTCCCACTTGTCGCCAGACCAGTTTGTGCAGGATCTGCTGCTTCCATTGCAAACGCGAACTGCGGTCGTCGGATTCGATTTCCGTTTCGGCCACAAGGGAGCAGGGGACGAAGCGCTGCTTCGAGCACTGGGGGGCGAGCAAATGAGCGTTGAGACGGTGCCGCCGTTTCTGTTAGGCGGCAAGAAGGTCAGCAGCTCGCTCATCCGGGGGCTGCTCCAGCGGGGCGAAATGGACGAGGCGAGTCGCTGGCTTGGAAGGCCGTACAGCATACGCGGCACCGTGGTGCATGGGGAGAAAAGAGGGCGAACCATTGGCTTCCCTACCGCCAATCTTGAGCTCACGGACCGTTACGTTGCACCGGCTACCGGCGTTTATGCCGTGCGAGTGGAGTATCGGGGACAGGAGCTGCGCGGGGTCATGAACCTTGGCGTGAAACCGACGTTTCATGAGCAGGGCATGAAACCGACCTTTGAAGTGCATCTGCTCGATTTCGAGGGGCAGCTGTATGATGAGGAATTGAAGGTAGAGCTGGTTCATTACATCCGTCCGGAACGCAAGTTTGCATCCATTGATGCACTCATTGCCCAGATTCGCGAGGATGCATTGACTGCCGCAAGGCTGCTCGGTTAACCATTGCATAATAAAATGGATGTTTACATTTACTTTTATTGGGCAACTATGATATAATGTACTACGTTGTCCTTCGGGGCGACATTAACCTTGGCTTGGTTGCTTGCTCTCACCGGCGGTAACGAGGCTAATGGCGATTATTATGAAGGAGGTGAATAGGATGGCATTGACTCAAGAACGCAAACAACAACTGATCGACGAGCACAAAACTCATGAGTCCGATACAGGATCTCCTGAAGTGCAAGTTGCTATCCTTACGGAAAACATCAGAAGTTTGACAGACCACTTGCGTACGCATAAGAAAGACCACCACTCCCGTCGTGGCCTTTTGAAAATGGTAGGTCAACGTCGTAAGCTTTTGGCTTACGTGAAAAACAAAGATGTTAAACGTTACAGCGCACTGATCGAAAAACTCGGATTGCGTCGTTAATTATCGTACATGTCTTCAAAACCAACCTGGCTGTTATCCGCCGTTCTTTTGTCTGAAAGGACAAGCGGGCCCACAGCCGGGTTGTTTTGTAGATGAACGCGGTGCCATATATTTGTAAATGAACGCTCCGCAAGGAGCTTTTGTTTTGCATGAGAGTATATTAGAGCATGCAGGAAATACTGTGAGAATGCAGAATCCATTGATGTAAGATTGATTTAAACAAGGAGGGATTTCATGGAAAAACATGTTGAAATGCAGCTTGGCGGCAGAAAGCTTGTGCTTGAAACAGGCCGTTTGGCGAAACAGGCCAATGCCGCTGTTAAAGTGACTTACGGCGATACCGTTGTACTGTGTACCGTAACGGCTTCCAGCGAGCCTAAAGATCTGGACTTCTTCCCGCTGACAGTTAACTATGAAGAAAGATTGTATGCCGTAGGTAAAATTCCGGGTGGATTCATCAAACGGGAAGGAAGACCGAGCGAAAAGGCGATTTTGGCCAGCCGTCTGACAGACCGTCCGATTCGCCCATTGTTCCCGGAAGGTTTCCGCAATGATGTACAAGTCTTGAATCTGGTGATGAGCGTGGATCAGGATTGCGAACCTCAGATCGCTGCCATGATCGGTACTTCCGCAGCTCTGAGCATTTCGGATGTTCCGTTCAGCGGTCCGATCGGCGGCGTAAAAGTGGGACGCATCAACGGGGAGTTTGTGGTTAACCCGACGATTGCACAGCTTGAAGTCAGCGACATCGAGTTGGTTGTTGCAGGTACCCGCGATGCAATTATGATGGTTGAAGCCGAAGCCAATGAGGTTCCGGAAGACATTATGCTTGAAGCGATCATGTTCGGTCATGAAGAGATCAGAAAGATCGTGACTGTCATCGAAGAGCTGGTAGAGATTGCCGGCAAAGAGAAGATGGCCGTAAAACTGCACGCGGTTAACGAAAACGTAAACCAAGAAGTGCGTGAATTTGCGGCAGGCCGCTTGGTGGAAGCCGTCAAAATTGCCGAGAAGCACGCTCGTCAGGATGCGATTGATGCCATCAACGATGAGACCGTCGCTCATTTCGAGGAAAAATATTTGGAAACTCCGGAATTGCTCAAAGATGTGAAAGAGGTCCTGCATGACATCGTCAAGGAGGAAGTGCGTCGTCTGATTACGCATGACAAAGTCCGTCCGGACGGCCGAGGATTGGCTGAAATTCGCCCGATCGAATGCGACACCTCGCTGCTGCCACGCACGCACGGCTCCGGTCTGTTTACGCGTGGACAAACACAAGCTCTCAGCGTATGTACGCTTGGCGCATTGGGGGATGTTCAGATTCTGGACGGCATCAGTCTGGAAGAATCCAAACGATTCATGCATCATTACAATTTCCCTCCGTTCAGCGTCGGTGAAGCTCGTCCGCTGCGTGCTCCAGGCCGTCGCGAAATCGGACATGGTGCGCTCGGTGAACGTGCGTTGGCCAAAGTCATTCCTTCGGAAACGGAATTCCCGTATACGATCCGTCTCGTATCCGAGGTGCTGGAATCCAATGGCTCCACATCACAAGCAAGTATTTGTGCAAGTACACTCGCGATGATGGATGCAGGCGTGCCGATTAAAGCCCCGGTAGCCGGAATTGCGATGGGATTGATCAAAGATGGAGAACATGTATCCATCCTTAGTGACATTCAAGGCATGGAGGATCACCTGGGAGACATGGACTTCAAAGTGGCGGGAACGGCAGAAGGCGTAACCGCAATTCAGATGGATATCAAAATCGACGGAATCGACCGTAAAATTTTGTCCGAGGCGCTTGCACAGGCTAAAGAAGGCCGCATGCACATCCTCGGCAAAATGAATGAAGTCATTCAGGCTCCGCGCGAGAATCTGTCGCAGTATGCTCCGAAAATTTTGACGATGCATATCAATCCTGACAAAATTCGTGACGTTATTGGTGCTGGCGGTAAAATCATCAATAAAATCATCGAAGAGACCGGCGTGAAAATTGATATCGAGCAAGATGGACGCGTCTTTATCGCATCTTCCAACCAGGAGATGAACGAAAAAGCCAGATCCATTATCGAAGGGATCGTACGCGAGGTTGTTGTCGGAGAGATTTATGTCGGCAAAGTGAAGCGCGTTGAGAAGTTTGGCGCATTCGTCGAAGTGCTTCCGAACAAGGAGGGTCTCGTACATATCTCGCAATTGTCGACCGAGCGCGTTGGCAAAGTGGAGGATGTCGTTGCCGTTGGCGATTCCATTACCGTCAAGGTCACGGAAATCGATCAACAAGGCCGGATCAACTTGTCTCGCAAAGCTGTGCTGACTGCGGAAGCTCCTGCTCAATCCTAAACGTCAGCCAATCGAATACATGTAAAGAAGTTGAAGAGGCAGAAGCTGTATTTCTGGCTCTTTTTTTATATGTCCAAAGCATTCGTTCTCCATGTTCGCACATAAGGAGACGTATTTTTCATCCGATTTTACTCTCGGGATCATTCATATTCCGTCCCTTGTCCTCATATGATGTGGACAAAGACGGCGGGAGGATGAGCTGTGAAAAAACAAACGAAAAAACTGGCTGCTGTCCTGGCAGGTTTGGCAGTGGTCGTGCTGGCCGGACAAGCGGATGGTGTTCGTACATACATTTCGGAGATACGGGAGGGCCCAGGCACCCAAAATGCGTTCGACATGTTTAAAGAAGCTACTGGAGAGGACGCGCTGCTGGAAGCCATTCGGAAAAAGGCGGAAGAGACAAAGGTTGCCCCCATCAATGCCAGGGTTGATCGGGTCTGGAAGGCCATTCCAGGTTATAATGGTTTGGAAATCGATGTGGAGGCCACTTACCGCAAAGCCCTTGGAGGCTCACTGAATACGAAGCTTTCGTATGTGTACCGTGAGACCAAACCCGAAATCGGGCTTGAAGACTTGGGAGCACACCCGATTTATCGTGGGAACCCCGAGAAGCCAATGGTTTCATTTATGATCAACGTAGCCTGGGGAAACGAATACATCAAACCGATGCTGGACACGCTGGATGCCGAAAAGGTGAAGGCGACCTTTTTTCTGGACGGTAGTTGGCTAAGCAAAAACGCGGAGCTGGCCAAGGAAATTCAGAAACGGGGACATGAAATGTCCAACCATGCGTATTCGCATCCAGACATGAGCCGATTGAGCGCGGAGCGGGCGAGACAGGAAATCGCGAAAACGGAAGAACTCCTGAAGCAAACGCTGGGTGTGGACAACCAATGGTTTGCTCCACCGTCCGGGGATTTCAACCAAAAGACAGTCGAGATCGCTTCCAGCATGGGGCTTAAAACCGTGTTGTGGACGCTGGATACGGTGGACTGGCGCAAACCAAGTCCGGATGCCGTTGTTCATAAAATTTCGCAAAAGGTGGAGGCAGGAACATTGATTTTGATGCACCCGACAGCGTCTGCTTCCGGAGCACTGAAGGGCATGATTGACTCCATCCGCGCCAAGGGACTTACGCTTGGAACGGTCAGTGAGACGTTGTCCTCAAACCGGGTGGCGAAGGCGTCGGTTGAGTGAACGATGATTTTTTGTTAATATCAAACAGTTGGAACCAAATGTCGATTTCGATAGATGCGTTTTTCGGGATCATGGCAATTATAGAGATGTAGGAGGGCCAACCGTGAAAAAAATTCAGCTGGGCAATGGCCTCAGAGTAGTGCTGGAACAAATTCCGACCTGTCGTTCCGTATCATTCGGAATATGGGTCAAAACCGGCTCGCGAAACGAGCGGTCTGAAAGCAACGGGGTGTCCCACTTTATCGAGCATATGCTGTTTAAAGGCACCGATCGTTTTGATGCCAAAGCGATCGCGGAGCAATTCGACGCCATTGGCGGCAACGTGAATGCTTTTACTTCCAAAGAATACACTTGTTACTACGCAAAAGTATTGGATGAGCATTTGCCGATTGCCGTAGATGTGCTGTCCGATATGTTCTTTCGGTCCAAATTCGACGATGAAGAGTTGTTGAAGGAAAAAAACGTCATTCTGGAAGAAATCTCGATGTACGAAGATACGCCGGATGACATGGTCCATGACCTTATGGCCCAAGCTGCATATGGAGAACACCCGCTGGCTTATCCGATCCTGGGAACGGAAGAGCGGCTTAAAGCGATGGATTCGAGCCATCTGCGGGCGTACATGAACGAACATTATACCATTGAAAATACGGTGATCAGCATTGCGGGCAACATTGACGACAGCGTCATCGATTTGATGGAAAAACACTTTGGGGCGTTTGACCTTCATGGAAAAACGGATGAAGTCGAACTGCCCAAATTCCAGAGCGGTCAACTCTTCCATAAGAAGAAAACCGAGCAGAACCATATCTGCATTTCGTTCCCGGGTTGCAAAATCGGAGATCCGCTGCAATTTGCCATGGTTGTGTTGAACAATGCCATCGGCGGCGGCATGAGCTCGAGACTGTTTCAGGAAATCCGGGAAAAGCGCGGGCTTGCGTATTCCGTATATTCCTACCACAGCTCCCATGCAGACAGCGGTCTGTTTACCATATATGCAGGAACCGCGCCAAAACAGACGAAGGAAGTGCTTGATCTTACCAAAGAAGTGCTGCGTGATCTTGCCGTCAACGGACTGTCCGACGATGAACTTCGCAAAGGCAAGGAGCAGCTGAAAGGCAGCCTGATCCTAAGTTTGGAGAGCACGGGCAGCCGCATGAATCGGCTTGGCAAAAACGAGCTGATGCTTGGGCGTCACCATACGTTGGATGAAATGATCGCCAAAATAGAACAAGTAACGATGGACGATATCGATGCCGTGCTGGACCTGATGTTCGCCGAGCCTTTCGCGCTCGCCATGGTCGGTGCCTCCGATCGCTCCATCGCTGGATTAAGAAGGGATGATTTCGTTGCACTACGTTCAAATTCAAAAACTTCCGGGCAATGAGGATATCAAGCTGCCGCAAAAAATGTCGGAGCTGGCCTCCGGCTTTGACGTTGTCGCTGCTTTGCAGGAGGAGCTCGTCCTGCAGCCGGGCGAACGCGCACTGATCCCGACAGGACTTGCCATGGCCATGCCGGCCGGGCTTGAAGCCCAGGTGCGTCCGCGCAGCGGCCTTGCTTTCAAACATGGCATCACATGCCTGAATACGCCGGGTACCATCGATGCGGACTATCGCGGGGAAGTCAAAGTGCTGTTGATCAATCTTGGACAGGAGCCTTTCACGATCGTACGCGGGGAGCGCATCGCTCAGATCGTATTCCAGACCGTGCCTGACGTACAGTTGACCGAGGTTAGCGAATTGTCTGAAACCGTTCGGGGTGCTGGCGGGTTTGGACATACCGGAAAATAAACCTAAATTAGACATGCCGTCCTTCTCCGGGGACGGCTTTTTTTGTTCTTTCGGACGCAGCGCACGCATCACGGGCGTGCACTTTCCATTTCAGGTGGCTCTGGGAAGTGCAAAGCCTTTTTATGCATTGCTTTCACCACGTTGTGGGCGATTGCATACGATATGGCATATAGCGTGGTGAAAGGAGTGACGTTCCGATGCTGACCGGAGTCCGGATTGTCGTTCTGGGCGGAGATGCGCGGCAGCTTGAAGTCATTCATAAATGTGCGGAGCTGGATGCCACGATCAGTGTGGTCGGCTTCGACAAGCTGGAGCGCCCGATCGAAGGGATTGAGCATCAGCCATTGGAGGACAGCGTATTCGCTTCGGCCGATGTGTTGGTTTTGCCTGTCGTGGGTTGTGATGATCAAGGGAAGGTAAGTGCAACGTTCAGCGATCTGCCACTTGTTTTGAAAAGGGAGCATGTGTCTGCATTGCCCGAGCATTGCATTGTGTTTACAGGCATGGCTAAGCCATATTTGCGCGAGCTGTGCCGGGAGAACGGGTTAAGATTGATGGAAGTGCTGGACCGTGACGAGATTGCCCTATATAACTCCATTCCCACGGCTGAAGGCGCAGTTGCGATGGCAATCCGGGAGACAGACTTTACGATTCACGGCTCGAAGAGCATCGTGCTGGGCCTTGGTCGAACGGGATTCACAATGGCGAAAACGCTGCAGGGCCTCGGAGCTGATATCCGGGTTGGCGTGAGGCGTGAGGAGGATGTGGCGCGTGCAGCCGTCATGGGCTGGAAGCCTTTTTTGACAACGGATTTGGCCGCTCAAACGGGGGAAGTCGACTTGCTTTTTAATACGATACCGACTATGATTATCACAGCACAAATCCTGTCTAGAATGCCGCAAAAAGCAGTGATTATCGATCTTGCATCCGCCCCTGGCGGCTGTGATTTCCGATTTGCTGAAAAACGCGGCATCAAGGCGCTGCTGGCGCCAGGTCTCCCCGGCATTGTTGCTCCCAAAACGGCTGGCGGCATTATTGCCGACGCGTTGATCCGTTTGCTTTTGGAAGAACAAAACGCACGGGAGGTTGAACGATGAACTGGCAGGGAAAAACGGTGGGTTATGCAATTACGGGTTCTCATTGTACATTTGAAGAGGTCATGCCGGTGATCAGCCGGTTTGTAGCGGAAGGGGCGAATGTGGTCCCGATCATATCGAATTCGGTATTGACGACGGACACGCGCTTTGGCACGGCTCAAAATTGGCACAAACAGTTGAAGGACATTACCGGAAATGATATCATTTCCTCGATTGTCGAGGCGGAGCCATTAGGACCGTCCAAACTGCTTGATGTACTTGTCATCGCCCCATGTACGGGCAACACAACCAGCAAGCTGGCCAATGCGATGACCGACAGTCCCGTACTGATGGCAGCCAAGGCGCAGATGCGTAATCAGCGTCCGGTCGTGCTGGCGATTTCGACGAACGATGGTCTTGGACTGAACGCCGCGAACATTGCCAAACTGCTCGTGGCCAAACATATGTACTTCGTGCCGTTCGGGCAGGATGATCCGGTGAGAAAACCGAATTCGCTCGTGGCCAAAATGGAATTGATACCGGAAGCCTGCTGGAGTGCACTTGAGGGCAGGCAGCTGCAGCCTATGATCGTGGAACGCTCCGCAAAGGCGTAGGGTGAAAAGCGTGCTTAAAGAACGCAAATTCATGCATCAACGCATTTGAAGGAATGTCTTTGCGATATGGGAACGGCTAAAGGATTAATGGTCATACGCTTGAAGCAACGATAAATGGTCTGAGAAACAATAGAATCATGGGGGACGTTCCTCCCGATGTTGGCATCTGCTTGATGTTTGAGGATGACATGCGGGCATAGGATGCCTGAAGCGAAAGCCGGATGAGTCAACGATCATGCGTTCACGCAGCGTGTACGTTGCAATCCGGGCAACAAACTGCTGCTTCATTTGGATGATCTTCGATGGTCCGAAGTCGGGCAGCCGTAGGTAATGTCGTACAAAGACTAGATTTTCACATCGGAGCGCCCCTTATAGATCCATTTGTTCATCCGGCACGTGTCAGTCTTCTTGCGTACACAAATGGAGGAATAAAGATGCGCATCATGGTACAAAAATTCGGCGGCACGTCGCTTTCGACCGTTCAGGCAAGAGAGCACGTGCTCCGTCATGTTAAACGTGAGCTTGAGGCAGGTTACGGCCTTGTTGTGGTCGTCTCTGCGATGGGACGCCGTGGGGAGCCCTATGCGACGGACACATTGCTGGACTGGGCAGCCCAGAATGGAAACGGACTATCCCCGCGCGAGAAGGATTTACTGCTGTGCTGCGGTGAAATTATATCGGCAACCACGCTGAGCAGCTTGCTCGAGAATGAAGGAATTGCAAATACGGTGCTGACGGGTGCGCAGGCTGGTTTCGTGACGGACGACAATTTCGGGAATGCCCGGATTTTGGATGTCCGTCCTGTTCGTGTACTGGAACTGCTCGAAAAAGGGCAGGTCGTCATCGTTACCGGATTTCAGGGCCAGACCGAGCAAGGGGACTTTACCACGCTTGGACGCGGAGGAAGCGATACCTCTGCAACGGCATTGGGGGCAGCCCTTCATGCCGAGATCGTGGATATTTACACCGATGTTAATGGCATTTTGACCGCGGACCCCCGCATCGTGGAAGATGCACGCCCGCTTACGGTCGTAAGTTATGCCGAAATTTGCAACATGGCGCATCACGGAGCCAAAGTCATTCATCCGCGGGCGGTCGAAATTGCAATGCAAGCCCAAATCCCCGTAAGGGTCCGTTCTACCTTTGCGGATACTGAAGGCACGCTTGTGACGCATCCGGAAGGGTTTCAGGACGTGCAAACAGGCGTAGTGGACCGGTACGTTACCGGGATTGCCTACGTAAGCAACGTAACGCAAATTACCGTGGACGTGCCTAGCGACGCCAATCGCCTTCAGCTGAAAGTGTTCAAAACGATGGCAGACAACGCCATCAGCGTTGATTTCATCAATGTTACCCCAACAGGCGTGGTCTATACGGTATTTGACAGCGACTCCGAGAAAGCGATTCGCGTGCTCCAAGAGATCGGACTGAAACCCCAAAGCTTGTCAGGGTGTGCCAAAGTGTCCGTCATCGGCGGGGGCATTAACGGCGTGCCTGGCATTATGGCAAGAATCGTGGAATCCCTGACGCTGGCGGATATTCAAATTCTGCAATCGGCGGATTCGAACACCACCATTTGGGTGCTTGTCAAAAAAGAAGACATGGTCCAGGCTCTGCGGGCGCTGCATGCTTCGTTCGAGCTCCATTTGTAATATCAGACTTGAAGCAGGCGGAGCCAGATTGTTCTGAGGAGGAATCGAATTGGACTTTGGAAGATTGATTACAGCAATGGTAACTCCGTTCAACGAGCAAGGAGAAATTCATTGGGAGGAAACGGCGCGGCTGATCGACTATCTGATCAAGGAGCAAAAGTCCGATGCGCTGGTCATATCCGGGACGACGGGAGAATCTCCCACACTAAGTGATGAAGAGAAGGTACAATTGTTCGAATTTGCGGTGAAGCATGCGGCAGGACGATGCAAAATCATCGCAGGTACGGGCAGCAACAATACTTCGCACTCCATCCATCTGACCAAGGAAGCGGAACGTGTCGGGGTTGACGGTGTGCTTCTCGTGGTTCCGTATTACAACAAACCGAGTCAGGAAGGCATGTACAGACACTTCGAAGCCATTGCCAAATCGACTGCTTTGCCCGTTATGTTGTATAACGTGCCTAGTCGTACGGTGGCGGGGTTGTCGGCGGCAACGACACTGCGTCTTGCCCAAATTTCCAACATCGTGGCAACCAAGGAATGTGCTTCACTGGAACATGTCACGTTGATTGCTGCCGGCGCGCCTGAACATTTCAGGGTGTACACCGGAGACGACGCGTCCGGGCTGCCGGCCATGTCCGTTGGCGCACACGGGATCGTCAGTGTAGCAAGCCACGTGGTCGGTTTCAAAATGAAACGTATGATCGAAGCGTTTGTCCAAGGATTGCCGCAAGAAGCGGCGCAGCTGCATCAGGAAATGTTCCCCATTTTCAAGGGGCTGTTCGAGTGTCCTCAGCCGCTGCCGAATCCGGTGGCCGTCAAATATGCGCTGACTCTGCAAGGGTTGAACGTAGGGTCGGTACGGTTGCCGCTAGTGCCTCCAACGGAGCAGGAAGAGCAATTTATTCGCGGCCTATTCGGGTGAAACGTGGTTTGAGCTAGTCAAAGACAGGTGCAGGCATCATTCATTATAAATGGATAAAGAAGGAACCGTCTTTCTTCGGGAAGCACGGTTTTTTTTATGGGACAAGGCCCAGCAAGAGTGGCTTGCCGGTCAGCAAAAGAACAGGTTGCTCACAGAGTGACTTGTTTTTTTAGTTTTTGATCATGTATAATGATGTCAAGTGACTGGGTGCGGTATTTTTTTGAAATTGAAAGCGACATCGTTTAATGATGTGGCTTGCTGTGAAAAGGGAAGGGTCGGCTAAGAAGGAATCATTTCAAATCCAACTCGTTGGTGAAGGGGAGTAACTTCGAAGAACTTCTTCCAAATATCGTGAATAAAGGTATTCTTTCACATTCGTATCTAATCATAGATACGTGGTGTATGGACTGCTTTTTTAACTTAAAATACAAAAATAATAAGGTACGACGTCCAACTACCATAGGAGGTTCAGATTCATTTGTCTAAAAAAAATAATAACGATAAACTGATGATTTTTGCACTGGGCGGCGTAGGTGAGATTGGTAAGAACATGTATGTTGTCCAATACGCGAACGATATTGTCGTCGTAGACGCTGGACTCAAGTTTCCGGAAGAAGACATGTTGGGCATCGACATTGTCATTCCTGACATTTCTTACTTGACTGAAAATCGCGATAAAGTAAGAGGCATCATTTTGACCCACGGACACGAAGACCACATCGGCGGTCTGCCATACGTTCTGAAACATCTCAACGTTCCGGTATACGGAACAAAATTGACGCTTGGACTTGTCGAGAACAAGTTGAAAGAAGCGAATCTGCTCGGCGAAACGAAGCGAATTCTGATCAACGTGGATTCCGAACTTCAACTGGGCAATACGCTGAGAGCTACGTTTTTTGCTACTAACCATAGTATTCCGGACTCGGTCGGGGTATGTATCGATACACCGGAAGGTGCAGTGGTCCATACGGGTGACTTCAAGTTTGACCATACACCAGTCAATGGTCAATATGCAGATCTCCAGCGTATGGCTCAAATCGGTGCCAATGGTGTACTCGCTCTTTTGTCCGACAGCACCAATGCAGAGAAGCCAGGATTTACGCCTTCGGAGAAAAACGTGGGCATCGTTTTGGAGGACATTTTCCGCAAAGCGACACAGCGTGTCGTTGTAGCAACCTTTGCATCGAACGTGCATCGGATTCAGCAAGTGATTAACGCTGCCGTGGTAACTGGGCGCAAAGTGGCTGTCATTGGACGCAGCATGGTCAACGTGGTGGGCATCGCTTCCGAATTGGGATATCTCGAAATTCCGGATGGCATGATCATCGAGCCGGAAGAAGTAGGTAAGATGGCAGCGGATCGCGTCGTTATCCTGTGCACGGGAAGTCAGGGCGAACCGATGTCCGCTTTAACTCGCATGGCTCGCTCAACCCACCGCAAAGTGGATATTCTGCCTGGAGATACCGTAATCATTGCGGCGACTCCGGTACCGGGCAATGAAAAGTATGTTGGCCGCACGATTGACGAGCTGTTCCGTCTCGGCGCGCACGTGTTCTACAGCGGTGCAAACAGCGGCGTACACGTGTCCGGCCACGGCAGCCAGGAAGAACTGAAATTGATGCTGAATCTGATGAAGCCGAAATTTTTCATCCCGATTCACGGCGAATTCCGCATGCAGCGTCGCCACGCGGTTCTGGCCGAATCGGTCGGGATCGATCCGGACAACATCTTTATTACGGATATCGGTGAAGTCGTGGAAATTCAGGGCGGCGCAGCGCGCAAAGCGGGCAAAGTCACTTCAGGCAACGTGTTGATCGACGGCCTGGGTGTTGGCGATGTCGGCAATATCGTACTGCGTGATCGCAAATTGTTGTCCCAAGACGGCATTCTGGTCGTCGTGGTTACGCTCAGCAAACAGGATGGCAAAATCGTGTCCGGCCCGGACATTATCTCGCGTGGTTTCGTGTACGTGCGCGAATCCGAAGGATTGCTCGATGAGGCCAACCGCATCGTAAGCAGCACGCTGCAGAAGCTGATGAGCGAAAATGTAAACGAGTGGGCTTCGCTCAAAACGAACGTAAAAGATGCGCTGGGACGTTTCCTCTACGAGCAAACCCGTCGCAGACCGATGATCCTGCCGATCATCATGGAAGTATAACCAAAATAAATATCACATAGATTCAGGCACACAGTCGCCTCTTTTTTACGAGTAATATTGGACGGTTCCTCGTAAAAAAGGGGCTTTTTCTGCATTTTCGGGATAATAATTCGCTCTGGTCGCAAAATGCTGAAGCTTTCGTGTATAAGTCTCTTGGAAAAATCCCCATACTAAGGTAAAAAAAATTGTTTGCGGGGAAGGGAGCATGCTTGAAGTGGATCATATTGAACAAGACAGAATGTTATCGAAATCCGAACAACCGGGAGAACATCCCGGGCAGGAAGAAAAGGGAATGGCTCCGGTCACGGAAAATATTCAGCAATTCGGACAAACCCAATCTCCTGCGGGCGAATCCAACATTTATTGCATGACGATCATCGGTCAGGTAGAGGGACACTTGATTTTGCCGCCCCAGAACAAAACGACAAAGTACGAGCATATCATTCCGCAGTTGGTCGCGGCCGAGCAGAACGCCAAAATCGAGGGAATTCTTATCATTTTGAACACCGTGGGTGGCGATGTCGAGGCTGGACTGGCCATTGCCGAAATGATCGCTTCCTTGAGCAAACCAACCGTTACCGTGGTCATCGGCGGCGGCCACAGCATCGGGGTACCGATTGCCGTAGCTTCTTCGTATTCGCTCATTGCCGGCAGCGCAACGATGACCATTCATCCGATTCGCATGAACGGCCTGGTGATTGGAGTTCCGCAAACCTTTGAGTACATGGAAAAAATGCAGGAACGCGTCGTACGCTTCGTGACCACTCATTCCAACATCTCCGAGAAAGTGTTCAAGGAGCTTATGTTCAAGACCGGAGAGTTGAACCGGGATATCGGTACGGCAGTCGGCAGTTCGGATGCCGTCAAATACGGGCTGATGGACGCAGTGGGCGGCATCGGTCAAGCCATCGCCAAACTGAATCAGTTGATGGGAGAGCGAAAACAGGAAATTCAGGCAGGAGGGTACACCCAATGACGTTGTATACGGTTATGCCTCCCGAGCAAATTTGGTCAGGGATGTGGAAAGAAGACGAAGGGACGCAGGATGTCAGAATTAACGGGATACTGATGCAAGTCAGGCCCACTTCCGGAAACGAGGCAGTCATCGTCAGGCTGCTTGATTGCCCTTTGGAAGCGTATCTGGAGCCTGGCCATTTGCCAGGATCGGTTATTCGCATTCCGCATGTTGGAGGAACGGCATAAACGACGGGATTTTTACAAATTGAGCAAAGAAAGAACATATGTACGGGGACGTTTTTATGGTATAATATTCTTCTGGGGGTGACCTGAATTTGGCCAGAAGAAAAAAGAAGAAAAAAAAGGCTGCTGCGTTTAGCGGCGTTCTCAAATATGAAATTTATGGCATCGTGCTGATTACGTTATCCGTTATCGCGTTATCCGGTGAAGCAACGGTGGGGCGTTCGTTATCCAAAATGTTTGGGCTGATGCTTGGAAAATTTTATTTTGTTATCCCGCTGATCGGTATTTACTACGGTCTTATGGTGATGATTCACCGGAAATGGCCTAACGGGTGGACTACACGCAAGACAGGACTTGTCCTGCTTGTTTTTGCGCTTACACTGATGAGCACCGTTTCCGCCATGCATCAGAAGTTAATTCCCATCGGTGCGCTTGAACCCGGTGCGGTGTTGACGCAGGTACATAACGATATGCAAACCGAACTGCTGCAACCCGCCCCGGAGGGCAAAGACTCCATGCTTAACAAGGATATCAGCGGCGGTTATGTCGGGGCTGCACAGTTTGCCGTATTTTTATGGTTGTTCGGCAGTCTTGGAGCACGGTTGATCATGATCGTGATGTTTGTGATCAGTTTTATGCTCATTACGAGCCTATCTTACGTGGACTTGGTTCGGATCTTCAGGACCAAGGTGTGGGACGCCGGTTCTGCCGTGTACAAAAGGGTCCAGGCCCGAATGTCGGAGCGGGCGTCCTCGGCGTCCTCGGTCAAAAAGAAAAGCGTTGCCCGAAAGGCAGTCCCGGTTCCTGCCGATCCGTATGATGACGAGGATGACGACTTCGAGGAAGAAGAGACGCTCCCCAAACGGAAGGCACCTGTTTTCTTCCAATTGTTTGGGAAATGGGGAGCGGAACGCGAAACTGCCAAGCAGGATCGTGAAGAGGAGCACGAGGAAAGCGCGATGGAGCAGGTCTTGTACCGTGCGAACGATGATGATCTGGACGAAACATGGAACAGCCAGAAGATGCCGACGTCCAGCGAGCGACGATCGCTGGACGGTGCGGCCGCAATTCCGTCCAAAGCCAATTCCGCACCCATTATTCGAGACTTCTTCGAACACGTTCGATCTGAACATAACAAGTCGGATGATCTTGATGAGGTCTATCCGTTCCCTCAGGACTTGAAGGAGCCCGAAATGGAAGAGAATGAACCTCCGCTAACCATCAGGGACGAACTTGAGGAGTCTCTGGAGTGGTCTGGTCCCGAAAATGTAGGGAATGAATCGATTCCATTGCAGGATGACAACGGTGTTTCTGCTGATGGTGCTCCTGCGCCTCCTGGGAGCGCGGTAGAAGGCGTTCAGGAAGCACAGCCTGTCCAGCCACCTCCGCCTCCGCCGAAGCCGTACAAGCTGCCTCCGTTCCGTTTGCTCGCCAAGCCAAATAACGGCGGAAAAGGCAAGGATCAGAAGGATTACATGCAGACAGCCCGCAAGCTGGAAGCGACGTTGGAAAGCTTTGGCGTTCGCGCGAAGGTGCTTGAAGTGGTCAGAGGGCCGGCAGTAACAAGGTATGAGATTCAGCCTGACATCGGTGTCAAAGTCAGCAGAATCGTCAGTCTGACGGATGATATCGCACTTGCCCTTGCCGCAAAGGACATCCGTATGGAGGCGCCGATCCCCGGCAAATCAGCCATCGGTATTGAGGTGCCGAATGGAGAGGTATCGCTCGTAACGATGCGAGAAGTGATGGAGACGTCCGTTTTCCAGGAAGCTGAATCCAAGGTTACGATCGCTTTTGGGCGGGATATTTCGGGGCAAACGATCATCGGCAACTTGGCCCGAATGCCCCATTTGCTGGTAGCCGGTGCAACAGGCTCAGGTAAATCTGTATGTATTAACGGTATCATCACGAGTATTTTGTACAAAGCGAAACCTGATGAAGTGAAGTTTCTGATGGTTGACCCCAAAATGGTCGAGCTAAATGTATACAATGGGATTCCGCATTTGATGGCACCCGTCGTTACCGATCCCAAACGCGCTTCGCTCGCCCTCAAAAAAATCGTGGTGGAAATGGAGAAAAGGTACGAACTGTTCTCCAAATCGGGCACGCGCAACGTAGAAGGGTATAATAACCTGATGAAAGACAACCCTGCGGCCATCTTGCCGTATATCGTCGTAATCGTCGACGAGTTGGCAGACCTCATGATGGTCGCTGCCGGCGACGTCGAGGATGCGATCGCAAGGCTGGCGCAGATGGCGCGGGCGGCGGGCATACATTTAATTATTGCAACGCAGCGGCCTTCGGTAGACGTCATCACCGGCGTGATCAAAGCGAACATTCCGTCCCGTATCGCCTTCGGCGTATCTTCTCAGGTGGATTCCCGCACCATTCTCGATATGGGCGGGGCCGAGAAATTGCTGGGTCGGGGGGACATGCTGTTCATGCCGATGGGCGCTTCGAAACCGGTCCGGGTTCAGGGCGCGTTCATGAGCGATGAGGAAGTCGAAAACATCGTGAATTATGTGCGCGGCCAGGGCGAAGCCCAGTATGATGAATCCCTTGTGCCTGAGGTCGAAGAATCCGGCCAGGCGGATGAAGAGGTGCTCGACGAGCTGTACGAACAAGCCGTACAGATCATTCTGGAGGCGAAGCAGGCATCGGTATCGTTGCTGCAGCGCCGGATGCGTATCGGTTACACCCGTGCCGCGAGATTGATCGATTCAATGGAGGCTCGCGGCGTCATCGGGCCGTACGAAGGAAGCAAACCTCGCGAAGTATTGATTTCGCTGGAACAATATCAGCAGAATAAAATGAGTTCTTGATGGATCGACCGCGATGCCGCGGGAAACAAGAAGCCGTTAACCTAAGGGTTGGCGGCTTTTTTGGTTTTCCCGCATTGCCATCCTGTCCAAGGATCGGATGATTTGGTGCATAGGAAACAGGCGGCTTTGTCATAATAACGTTAGCGATTCTGTTAATCCCACAAGAGAAAGGTAGAGCACAGTTGATGCGAAAAATGAACATATGGCTTTTCACTGCTATTTTGCTGTTGTCCGCATTGGGAATCCGATTTTTGGTTCCACACGATCCCAAGCCTCAGGCCTCGAATCAAAGTACGCCTCAAGTGGAAGAACAGGCAATGCCTACCTTCAGCAGCAATACGGTGAAGTATGGAAGCTACGGACAGGATGTATACGAACTTCAGGGCAGACTGAAGTACCTGGGTTTCTACAATGGTAAAATTGACAGCAATTTCGGCAGCAAAACGCTGAATTCGGTCAAATGGTTCCAGTCCGAGTTCGGCATGAAGGCCGATGGCGTCGTCGGGGCCAAAACCAAGCTGAAGTTGTACAATGCCACCAAAAACTGGGCTCCAACCGAACCGCCTTTGCATAAGGGTGGGGCAGGAAGCGAAGCCGGGGGCAACAACGGTGCCGCGAATGACAATGATCAGGACAACATGGGGTCTGCCAATTCCATGGGTTTGTCGGAGAATGAAATCAAAATCATGGCGAACGCCGTGTACGGCGAGGCGCGAGGCGAACCTTTCGAAGGACAGGTGGCAGTGGCGGCGGTCATTTTGAATCGGGTCAAATCCCCAAGCTTCCCGAATACGCCTTCCGGCGTGATCTTCCAGCCTGGCGCATTCACGGCAGTGGCGGATGGCCAGATCTATCTCGAACCGAACGCCCAGGCCCGCAAAGCGGTTGAGCAGGCGATAAACGGTTGGGATCCATCCGGCGGATGCCTGTATTACTTTAATCCAAAGACGGCAACGTCCAAGTGGATATGGAGCCGTCCTCAGGTCAAAACCATCGGCCAACACATCTTTTGCATGTGATGCCGGGAGAAGCAACCAGAAGGCGTGACTTCGGTTGCTTCTTGTCTTTTGCATGGGTTAAAATGGTTGTTACGCCTTGTCTGGAACATTGTTTTGCCTTACAAATGATGCCGTAAAGGGGTTATGAACGTTGAATACATCCGCCTTTGAACGAGGAAACCGGAAGCAGTTTCGCATTCATGTTCTTCCGACCAAACGATTTAAAACATATGCCATTTCGTTGTACGCAGGGGTTCCTTTACAAGAAAGCACGGTGACCTCTGTGGCGGTAACGCCGTTTGTATTGCGCCGCGGCACCGAATCATATCCGGAAACAACGCAATTCCGCGAGCAGTTGGAGCATCTGTATGGTGCCGGGTTTGGTTTTGACATCTATAAACGCGGAGATTACCAGATCGTGCAATTTCGAATGGACACCATCAACGATGCTTTTGTCGGCGGGGACGAGAAATTGTTGGAACGGTCCTTTGCCTTTTTAGGCGAAGTGCTGACCCGTCCTGCTCAGGAAAATGGACACTTCCGCACGGCCTACGTCGAAGCAGAGCGTGAAACCGTGCTTAAGCAGCTGGAATCCGTGGTGAACGACAAGATGCGGTATGCGGCCGAGCGCTGCATCGAAGAAATGTGCAAGGATGAGCCGTATCGACTGCATGCGCTGGGCCAACGCAAGGAGCTTGCAGGCATTGATGCTCCTTCATTGACCTCGGCATACCGGGATTGGCTGAATCGGTCCGTCATCGATCTGTACGTGGTCGGAGATACCACGCTGGAGGAAGTGGAGAACCTGGTTCAGCGCTACTTTGATGTCGATCGTATCGGCACCGAAGGGTATCATCCTAAACCGGCCGTTTTGGGGGATAGGGCAGTGAACACGGTCGTGGAGCGGATGGACGTGGGCCAGGGGAAGCTGAATATGGGTCTTCGCACATCCATTACCTATGGAGATTCACGGTATGCCGCAGCGCTAATGTATAACGGAATCTTGGGAGGGTACCCTCATTCCAAGCTGTTTGTCAACGTAAGGGAAAAGGAAAGCCTTGCATATTACGCCTCATCGCGTTACGACGGGCATAAAGGCATCGCAACGATCCAATCCGGGATCGAAATTCCAAACTACGAAAAGGCCGTTGCGATTATCAAACAACAGCTTGAAGAGATGAAAAACGGAACGCTCAGCGATCTGGAAATGTCCCAGACCAAAGCGATGATCCGCAATCTGGTCAAAGAGATGCAGGATTCTGCGTTTGAGCTGATTGCTTATGATTTCAATGGTCAGTTGTCGGGAACGGACCGGACCGCCGAAGAGCTGCTGGAACAGGTCGAACAGGTCGGCAAAGATCAGGTTCAAGAGGCGGCGAGTCAGTTCCGGTTGGATACGATCTATTTTTTGCGCGATCAGAAGGGGGAATAACGGTGGAACGCATTCAATACGATGATTTGCAGGAAACACTGTACCATGAAGTGATGGATAACGGGCTGCAGGTTTATGTTCTGCCAAAGCCGGGATTCCAGAAAACCTTTGCAACCTTCGCGACCAAGTACGGATCGGTCGACAATCATTTTCAGGTGGAAGGCCAGGACGAGGTAAAGGTTCCCGATGGCATCGCCCATTTTCTGGAACACAAAATGTTCGAAGAGCCTACGGGCGACATTTTTGCAACATTTGCGTCCAACGGAGCATCCGCCAATGCATTTACAAGTTTTGATCAGACGGTGTACCTGTTTTCGGCGACAGAGCACGTAAGTGAAAATATACAAACATTAGTCGATTTTGTGCAAAATCCGTATTTCACGGATCAAAACGTGGAGAAGGAAAAAGGCATCATCGGACAGGAAATCGACATGTATGCCGATAATCCGGACTGGCGGGCTTATTATGGCCTGATTGAAGCGATGTATCAAAAACATCCGATTCGCATCGACATTGCCGGAACGGTGGAATCGATCAGCACGATCACGAAAGAAACGCTGTACACGTGTTATAATGCTTTTTACCATCCCAGCAATATGCTGCTTTTTGTGGTTGGCGGCGTGGATCCGGAGGAAGTGATGGAACGGGTGCGTTCGAACCAGGCCGGCAAAAATTTCAAGTTCCAGGGCCGGATCAATCGTTTTTTCGAGCAGGAGCCTGAAGAGGTAGGGGAGAAGAAAAGAGTAGAGAAGTTGGCGGTTTCCCTGCCCAAATGTTTGTTCGGGTTCAAGGAAACGGATGTTGGGTTGACGGGAGAAGAGCTCCACAAACGCGATCTTACGACGAAATTGATGCTGGACCTGCTGTTTGGCGCAAGCACTTCCTTGTACCAGAAGCTGTATGACGAGGATTTGATCTCGGACAGTTTCGGATACGAATATAACAGTTCATCTCAGTATGCTTTTTCTGCGGCAGGCGGAGATACGAAGGATCCGGAGCGGCTGCTCAGCCGTGTACGCGAGGAAGTTGATGCGCTTTTGCAAACGGGGTTTGATCAGACGAACTTTGAGCGCGCCCGCAAAAAAAAGATGGGCGGATACTTGCGCATGCTCAACTCGCCGGAAAACATTGCCCATGAATTTACGCGTCTAAAGTTCAGGGGCGGCGATTTTTTCAATATGCTCTCGGCTTATGAATCCATCACCTTGGAAGATGTGAATCGCAGGTTGAGGGAACATATTAGATGGGAGCAGCTTGCAGTATCGATAGTGGCAAGTCCTTGATACGGAGAGGGGAACGGACGATTGAAAGCGATCGGAGAAATGACCGTGCTGGTCACGGGAGCAAGCGGTGGAATTGGTGCCGCCATTGCAGAGCGGTTTGCAGCTGTGGGAATGAATGTGGCCATTCATTACATGAAATCCCATGAGGCGGCTAATGAAGCCGCGAGAAGATGCATGGAGAAGGGGAGCGGCAAAGTCATGACGGTCTCGGCTGACCTGCGCAGCCGGGAACAAATCGAGCGTATGAAGGAGAAGCTGGAATCCCACGGCATGATGCCCGACATTCTCGTTAACAATGCCGGCATTTCGCATTACGGGTTGTTGTCGGACGTCACGGAAGAAATATGGGATGAAGTGATGGCCATCAACCTGAAGGGAACGTTCTTGTGTACCCAGGCCTTGATGCCGTACATGATTGCACAAAAATATGGACGCATCATCAATGTGTCTTCCATATGGGGATTGTCGGGTGCTTCCTGTGAGGTGCTGTACTCCACGACCAAAGGCGGTGTAAACGCATTTACGAAAGCGTTGGCCAAAGAGCTGGCTCCGTCCGGAGTGACGGTGAATGCCGTCGCTCCGGGAGCCGTGCAGACTTCTATGCTGAACCATCTTGACCAGGACGAGCTGAAAATGCTGGAGGAGGAAATTCCGGCGGGAAGGCTTGCCCAGCCTGACGAAATTTCCTCGTTGGTATACTTTCTCGCGCTTCCCGAGTCGGGTTACATCAATGGTCAAATCATCAGTCCCAATGGAGGCTGGCTGACATAACGTTTTGATTAGCGTATTTACATGGGTCTGGGTAATTTCACCAGTATACAATCGGCTCCCAAATCACATATTACAACTGTTGATTTTAAATCTCATGCGTTTCGCTAAGGAGGATTTATGATGTCAACAGACAAAACGGTAGTTAGCAACTTCGACACATGGAAGAAGTTTTTGGGTGACCGCGTCAAGCAGGCAGAAAAGATGGGAATGACTGAAGAAACCATCAACAAGCTTGCTTTCGAGATTGGCGACTTTCTCGATGACAAGGTAGATCCGGCCAACGCTTCCAACCGTGCATTGAAGGAGTTATGGCAAGTCGGCGACGAGAACGAACGTCGTACGATTGCGGGCCTGATGGTCAAGCTGGCCAAGCAAAACGCATAGGATTAAGGACGGAAAGCTCCCGCAAGGGGGCTTTTCTCTAATGATTACAGACCTGTTCTTGTAATTCATTTTCATTTTATATATCATTAACGTGACCCATTTTTAGAAGATGTCCCGGTTGGTTGTGCGATGGGCACGTTTCGGGAGTGTCGAATAATGTGGAATTTTGCTTTACGGGGTGTTCAAATGGAATCCAAACAATGGTACATGGAATATAAAATACATAAAAACAGACCCGGCCTTTTGGGGGATATCGCCTCCATGTTGGGGATGCTTGAAGTGAATATATTGACGATCAACGGCGTGGAAGGCAAAACGAGGGGCATGCTCCTTGAGTCCGATGACGATGAGAAAATCCGTCTGCTGGGAGAAATGCTTGCCAAGGTCAACAGTATCACGGTATCTGCTCTGCGTGCACCCAAGCTCGTGGATATTTTGGCTGTCCGCCATGGACGCTATATCGACCGCGATTCGGATGATCGCAAAACGTTCCGCTTCACGAGGGATGAGCTTGGGTTGCTCGTCGACTTTTTGGGTGAAGTATTTAAAAGGGAAGGCAGTCAAATTATCGGATTGCGCGGCATGCCGCGTGTCGGGAAGACGGAATCCATTATCGCAGGCAGTGTATGCGCCATGAAACGGTGGACGTTTGTATCGTCGACATTGCTGCGCCAAACGATCCGAAGCCAGCTTTCCGAGGACGAAATGAACCCGAACAACGTTTTCATTATTGACGGGATTGTCAGCACCATCCGTTCCAGCGAGCGGCACTACAACCTGCTGCAGGAAATCATGGCTATGCCTAGCACCAAGGTGATCGAACATCCGGATATATTTGTCCAGGAGTCCGAATATGACTATAATGATTTTGACATTATCATTGAACTGCGCAACAATCCGGGCGAAGAAATCGTATATGATACGTTCACGGCCAGCTATACCGACGAGCTGTAATGCCTGTTCGGAATGATTTGAATAGATGGAAACCATACAAGAGAAACATAAGGAGGAGATGGCATGTCTGAACTGGGTCAGCAGTTAAGAGAGGCCCGGCTGCAAAAAGGGATGAGTCTCGACGACGTACAGGAAATGACGAAAATTCGCAAAAGGTATTTGGAGGCAATCGAAGCGGGGGACTATAAGGTTCTTCCCGGCAGTTTTTATGTTCGTGCTTTCATCAAAACATATGCGGAGACGGTGGGACTGAATCCTGATGAGCTGCTGGAGGGGCACAAAAAGGATGTGCCTGCGGAACAACCGGAAGCCACGATGGAACCGGTCATCCAGAAGCGTTCAAGCCGTCCGGCGGAGCGCAGCAACCGATGGATGTCCGTTGCTTTGATGTGGACGTTTCCGATTTTGATCATCGTGCTTCTATACGTTTACGTCGTCATGAATAAGGATGATGGCAGCACGAATCCTGGAGTGGATCCAACCAAGATCACCGATAGCCAGAATACGCCGAATGATAAGCCTGATGCCACGCCTAGCGATAACGGTCAGGCCTCGACAGAGCAGCCTGGCAGCAATGAGGGCGACGCGGCTGCAGGCGGCAATGGCGGAGGTTCGGAACAAGTGGACAATGCCACGTCTGAGCCGAATACAGATGAAGGAACCGGCCAATCCACCGAGGATACGCCAGAACAAACGACGAATGAAAATCAGAATGAGGAGCCTGCTGGCGAAACGTCCGGCGTAACTGTCACTCAGAGTGGCAAGTCGGGGAATATCACCAATTTCGAGGTGGCGGACAGTGCCGGCAAACCGGTTACGGTGAGCATTACGGCTACGGGTGAAAGCTGGCTTGAAGTATACAAGGGTCAAAACTCCAGTGGAGAAAAGCTGCAATTCGGGATGACCGCAAGCGGCGATACGTTTACGTTTAATTTGGACGACACCGGTTTGTACATCAAATCCGGTTATGCCGCAGCAACGACCATCGAAGTTGGCGGACAAGTCGTAACGGATGGAAAAGCGACGAACCGCATTCGCCTCAAACTGGGTCAGAGTAGCGGGAATGCTTCCACCACGTCCACGGGGACGGATGGGGGATCGACAACCGAAACGAATAGCGGCGGCAATGCGGCCAACGAATAGCCAAAAAGACTGGAGGAGACACTAAGGTGTCTCCTTTTGCAATTAACTTTTGGTGAAGGCAGGTGGAAAGCGATGACGGTCAGCTGGATCGTTACGGGGCTCGGAATCATCGTCAGCCTGCTGGGCTATTACTTGACGCCCAGCGCATGGGGTTATGGTATATTGGGTTTTGGGCTTGCCCATATCCTTCTAGGCGTATTGGACATGTTTAGACAACCTAACCGAAGCCGTTACTAATCGTTGATTCAGGATCAAGGCATTTTTGGCAGTATCCTTCCGCTGAGGGTGCCGAAAATGCCTTTTTCTTTTTAAAATCGAATGTTCAAAAATTAGACTTTTGCTTGGGGTATCCACTATAATGTTACACAGAACATAGATTAATTTGAGAGGTGACCGGTTTTGAGTTCAGAACATTCTTTTGATATCGTGTCCAAAATGGACTTGCAGGAATTGAGCAATGCCGTGACACAGGCCGAAAAGGAAATCAGTACACGATATGACTTCAAAGGCAGCAAAAGCAGCCTCAAGCTGGACAAGGACGCGTTGACGATCATATCCGACGATGAGGTCAAGCTCAAAGCCGTCATTGATGTGCTTCAATCTAAAATGGTGAAGCGGGGCCTTCCGCTCAAGAACATCGACTACGGCAAAGTGGAGCCTGCTTCCTCCGGTACGGTCCGCCAACGTCTTAGCTTCAAGCAGGGAATCGATCAGGAAGCAGCCAAAAAAATCAATGTGCTGATCCGCGATTCCAAACTGAAAGTGAAAAGCCAGATTCAGGGAGACCAATTGCGGGTAACCGGAAAAAGCAAAAATGATTTGCAGGCTGTCATTCAATTGTTGAATGGAGCCAGCTTGCCGTTGGATTTGCAGTATACCAACCTCAAATAAGCAACAGCTGTTGCAACGTGAGCGACCCAAGGCTTCTTTTTGACACTGCAATGGGCGTATATTATACTAAATGTGCATTGCTGGCAACCAAGCATATAAGCCCAGTCACCATCGTTTGCTGACTTTGTGAAAAGCAGTACATTACGGATGTCGCCGATACGTTTAAAACGGTGCCTGCGTTTGAACGGTTGGCTTTATTTTGCGTTTTTACATACACCTTATTGCCGGCACAGTCAAAATGATGGATGGGATTAGCGTTCATGTTTGGAGTTTTGGAGGATGAGAGGGAGGGCGTCTTGTGAATTTACCCAACCGGATTACGCTTGCACGTATTTGCTTAATCCCTTTTTTAATGGTGTTTCTGCTGGTGGATTTTCCGTTTTATCCGGAGCCGTTGCAGCTCGGAAGTTTCTCGCTTCCTTATAATCAATTGATTGCTGCGGTCATCTTCATCATTGCGGCAAGCACGGATGGCATTGACGGATATCTGGCGCGGAAAAACAATATGGTTACCAATCTTGGCAAATTGCTCGATCCGCTTGCGGACAAGCTGTTGGTAACCGCGGTGCTGATTTCTCTGGTCGAGATGGGCAAGCTGGATTCCTGGATTGCGGTCGTGATCATCAGCCGGGAATTTGCGGTTACCGGTTTGCGCCAAATCGCTTTGCTGGACGGTTCGGTCGTAGCGGCCAGCGCGTGGGGCAAATTGAAAACCGTCGTGCAGATTGCGGCAATCGTGCTGCTGCTGCTGAATAACTTCCCATTCTTCTTCCTGGGGATTCATGTGGACGTTATCGCAGTCTGGGCAGCGGCATTGATTACGATCTGGTCCGGAATCGACTATTTCATCAAAAATAAAAATTTGCTGAAGTTGTCTGAAGTATAACGTTTTACAGGTGAAAAAGGGTAATGAATGGCAGAATGCATCGCAAAGGGCAATAGGGACAAAACCTATTGCCCTTTGATCACTCGCGATACGTACAGGAGGATGTTCAATGAAGGCTGAAATCATAGCAGTAGGAACCGAGCTTTTGCTTGGGCAAATCGTAAATACGAATGCTAGATACCTTTCCCGCGAGCTTGCTGCGATCGGGATCGATGTCTATTTTCAAACTGTCGTTGGGGATAATCTGGGCCGGCTCAGCGAGGCCATTCGGATTGCACAAGGGCGTGCCGACGTTATCCTGTTCTCGGGAGGTATCGGCCCTACGCAGGATGACTTGACCAAGGATGCCCTGGCAGCCGTACTCGGCCGGCAGCTTCATATTGACCGCTTGTCCATGGACAAAATCGAGAAGTTTTTCCTGGACCGTAATGTGGACATGACCGAAAATAACCGCCGTCAAGCGATCGTCATCGAGGGTGGAACGCCGCTGGCCAATGAGACCGGCCTTGCTGCCGGAAACGCCATTTCGGATCAGGGCAAACATTATATCGTCATGCCTGGGCCGCCGAAGGAGCTCATTCCGATGTTTGAACAACAAGTGAAGCCATGGCTGTTCCAGCATGTTCTGACGACCGAAATGCCGATTTATTCCCGCATGCTGAAATTTGCGGGAATTGGCGAGTCCGCACTGGAGGATCGGCTGCTGGACCTGATTGATGGACAAACGGATCCGACGATTGCCCCTTACGCAAGCGAGGGCGAAGTCACGGTCCGCGTATCCACGAAAGCGCCGAGCGAGGGCGAAGCAAAGGTGAAGCTGGATGCGATGGAGGTCCAAATCCGGGAAAGGCTGCCTGAGCATCTCTACGCTAATGAGGATGTGCCTATCGAACATGCGATTGTCACGATGATGACGGACATGGGGCTGACGCTTAGTGCTGCGGAGAGCTGCACGGGAGGCCTTGTCATGCAGAGCCTGACATCGATTCCGGGGAGCGCGTCCATTTTGAAGGGTGGCATCGTGTGTTATTCCAATGAGTTAAAAGAGAAGCTTTTGAACGTGCCGCACAATTATTTGGAAGGTGAAGACGCCCCTGGAGCCGTGAGTCCCGAGGTGGCCAAGGTTTTGGCAGAGCAGGTCCGGATGATCGGGGACGCCGATTTTGGCCTGTCGGTGACCGGTGTTGCCGGGCCTGGATATTCGGAGCGCAAACCGCCGGGGCTCGTGTTCATCGGGCTGGCCCAGCGGGACAAAGAAACGGAAATCCATGAACTGCGGATCAACGGCAATCGTGAGACGGTGCGGATTCGTTCCGCCAAAGCGATATTGTATCGTCTGTGGCGCAAATTGGTCGATATGGACTAATTTTGGCGTTCGTGATTGCCTTTGTGAGCGTGGACCGGTATAATGGAGAAAGACGGAAGAACCGCACAATCAGGCTTTACAGCCTCGTTTGCGGTTCTTTTTTCTGTTTTGCTGATAGGCTTCATGGAGGAGAGGCGCCTCGTCCATCGTAAAAAAAACGAATGTATGTTCGAAAAAATGCTTGGCAAACGTGTTAAAACAAGGTATCATTATAGTATAAACAGTAAAGGGTGTGAACATATTGTCAGACCGTCGTGCCGCGCTTGATATGGCGCTCCGTCAAATAGAGAAGCAATTTGGTAAAGGTTCCATCATGAAATTGGGAGAATCCACTCACATGCAAGTGGAAATTATCCCCAGCGGATCCTTGGCTCTTGATATTGCATTAGGAACAGGTGGCCTTCCGAAAGGCCGTATTGTTGAAATATATGGACCGGAATCTTCCGGTAAAACAACCGTTGCCCTGCATGCCATTGCAGAGGTGCAAAAAGTGGGTGGACAAGCTGCATTTATCGACGCAGAGCATGCGCTTGATCCGCTGTATGCCAGCAAATTGGGCGTAAACATTGATGAACTGCTTCTTTCCCAGCCGGACACGGGTGAACAGGCGTTGGAGATTGCAGAAGCATTGGTTCGCAGCGGTGCTGTTGACATCATCGTTGTAGACTCGGTTGCCGCCTTGGTACCAAAAGCTGAAATCGAAGGTGAGATGGGTGACTCCCACGTTGGTTTGCAAGCCCGTTTGATGTCCCAGGCGCTTCGTAAGCTTTCGGGTGCCATCAGCAAATCGAAAACGATCGCGATCTTTATCAACCAGCTTCGTGAAAAAGTAGGCGTCATGTTCGGTAACCCTGAAACGACCCCAGGCGGACGGGCCTTGAAATTCTATTCTACAGTACGTCTGGACGTACGTCGCGTAGAAAGCATCAAGTCAGGTAACGATATCATCGGTAACCGTACGCGTATCAAGGTTGTTAAAAATAAAGTGGCCCCGCCATTCAAACAGGCTGAAGTGGATATCATGTACGGCGAAGGTATTTCCAGAGAGGGAAGTCTCATTGATATCGCTACAGAGCTTGATATCGTGAATAAGAGTGGTGCATGGTATTCTTACGAAGGTGAACGCCTTGGACAAGGGCGCGAGAATGCCAAGCAGTTCATTAAAGAGCACACCGAAATTTCTAACGTTATTGAGCAAAAAATCCGTGAAGCAAGCAATTTGACAACGGTAGTTCCGGCTCCGACCAATGAACAATTGAAAGAGGAAGAGGAAGAAGAACAGGAATTGTTTGAACTGAACGAGTAGTCTTGTCCTTTCTCGCGGATGACCGAAGTGAAAATAAGCGTTTGAATTCATCGTACTGTTTTAACAGCCCCTGTCCAATCATTGGACAGGGGCTGTTAGCATGCATACCGCAGTTCATGGTATGTTATTGATATCCATAAAGTTCACATGTGGAGTTAGTTTTTTTGCCTGATATTATAGTGGCTTTGAAATTGCACTTTTTAAGGAGTCTGGGAAGGGCGTTTTGAAGGAAGGTAGAAGGGAGAGCGCATGGACAACACAGAGAAAGAACAGTGGGAAGCGGAACATGAACCGGAGGGGATCGCCGATTTTCCGGATAACGAGGAACTCGTAATTACACGCGTGGACAGGCTGAAGAGCCGGGAAGCACGGTATCGCATCACTTTTGGGACGTACTCATTAACCGTACTGGAAGACGTTATGATCAAGTATCGCATGACCAAAGGGAATACGTTTGTGAAGCGGGATTTGGAAAAAATCGTTGTGGCGGACGAGCGCCAGCGCATCTATGTGCAGTCATTGCGATATCTTGAACATAAGCAGCGGACCCGGCGAGAATTGGCCCAGAAGCTTCAACAAAAACAGTTTGAGGTAACATTGATCGAAGATGTGCTGGATCAGCTGGAGCGGGAGAAACTCGTTGATGATCAGTGGTTTGCAAAGGAATGGACGAGACAGCGTATGACAGGCCAGCGGAAGGGAAAACTGTGGATAAGGCAGGAACTGCGCCAAAAAGGCGTATCCAATGATCTCATTGCCGAGGCTTTGCAAGAAGTTAGCGCGCACGATGAGTTTGAAACTGCCCTGCTAGCAGGTCGAAAAAAGTGGAAGCAGGTTAAAGGTGACATTTCCGAAAAAAAACGTAAAACATTCCCCTTTCTGGTTCGCCGCGGATTTCCCATGGATATGGTTCGTCGTGCGGTGAATGTTCTGATCGAGGAAGATGGCGAGACGGACAACGAAGAGCATGAAAGTTGGTTATGGGATTAACAGGACGATGTGCCAAGTTGCATTCTCTTGACAATTTATTTCGTCAAATACTAAAATGGACATGAGTCTGTAAGAATTGGGTAACCCTTTTTCCTTCCAAAAAAGCGGTTTCCGATTTCCAGGACTTTCAACCATTCATTGACTATGGTTCGCTTGAGAAGGCGGATAGTACGTGGAAACATGTACACTTGAAATGAAAATCGGCGGGGGATCGCCGTGAGTATTCGTATTCCCAAAATATGCGAGGTTTGAAAACAGAAAAAAGACCCAAGGAATGCCTTGGAGGAACCAACGAGGAGGTGAACAGTATGATAATCACGATCGTTCTCGTTGTAGCCGCGCTATTCATTGGGTTCGGAGTCGGATATTTTATTCGCAAATCTCTTGCAGAGGCCAAAATTTCCAGTGCGGAACAAGCTGCCGTACAAATCGTTGAAAATGCGAAAAAAGAGGCAGAGGCGCTGAAAAAAGAGACGGTGCTGGAAGCAAAAGACGAAATCCATCGCATTCGCGCCGAAGCTGAAAAAGACACTCGTGAACGTCGAAATGAAATTCAACGACAAGAAAGACGATTGTTGCAAAAAGAAGAGTCGCTGGATAAAAAGATGGAATCACTCGAACGTAAAGAAGAGCAAGTGGCTAACAAAGAGAAACGCATTGATGAGACACAGCAGCAAATTGAAATGATTTACAAAAGCCAGGTTACGGAGCTGGAGCGTATCTCCAACCTCACCATGGAAGACGCACGCAGTATCATACTGTCCAACGTAGAGCAGGAAGTCCGTCATGAGACGGCTCAGATGATCAAGGACATTGAACAGCAGGCGAAGGAAGAGGCGGACAAAAAATCCCGCGAAATTATTACCCTGGCCATCCAGCGTTGCGCGGCAGATCACGTGGCCGAAACGACGGTATCTGTTGTAACGCTTCCGAATGAAGAGATGAAAGGCCGGATTATCGGACGTGAAGGACGAAACATCCGTGCACTAGAAACCCTTACCGGGATTGACCTCATTATCGATGATACGCCAGAAGCAGTCATTCTGTCGGGCTTTGACCCGATTCGCCGTGAAATTGCCCGTACAGCCCTGGAGAAACTGGTGGCAGACGGACGTATTCATCCGGCACGCATTGAAGAGATGGTGGAGAAATCCCGCAAAGAAGTGGATGAGCGTATCCGTGAATACGGTGAGCAAGCTACGTTCGAGGTGGGCGTACACGGTCTGCATCCGGATTTGATCAAAATTTTGGGCAGATTGAAATTCCGTACAAGCTATGGTCAGAACGTCTTGAAACATTCAATGGAAGTCGCCTACTTGGCTGGATTGATGGCTGGCGAGCTTGGAGAAGATGTTACGCTGGCAAGACGTGCCGGATTATTGCATGATATCGGTAAAGCGCTGGATCACGAAGTGGAAGGATCACACGTCGAAATCGGCGTGGAACTGGCGAAGAAATACAAGGAGCACCCTGTTGTCATCAACAGCATCGCTTCCCATCATGGGGATTGCGAGGCAACTTCGGTTATTGCCATGCTGGTTGGAGCAGCAGATGCCTTATCCGCAGCAAGACCAGGCGCACGCCGCGAAACACTGGAAACGTATATCAAACGACTGGAGAAGCTGGAAGAAATTTCGGAATCGTTCGAAGGTGTCGAGAAATCGTATGCCATTCAGGCCGGCCGCGAAGTTCGCGTCATGGTGCAGCCTGATAAAATCGACGATGCGGAAGCTTTCCGCCTCGCACGTGACATCACCAAGATGATCGAGAACGAGCTCGATTATCCGGGACACATCAAAGTCACCGTGATCCGGGAAACCCGGGCGGTTGAATACGCAAAATAGATCATTTCGAAAAGTGGCCGCGATTGTGGCCGCTTTTCTTATTTATGCACGTTACCGTTGCTTTTGGCGCATAACATGTTTAATCCGGATTCAGATATGGTAAGTAATGAAGGAGGCAATACATTGAAAGTTCTTTTTATCGGTGACATCGTAGGAAACGTCGGGCGCAAAGCGTTGAAAGAAAATCTGCCTTACCTTAAAAACAAGTACAAGCCGCATGTCGTCATCGTCAATGGCGAGAACGCGGCGGCAGGCCGCGGGATTACCGGAGCGATTGCGAACGAATTTTTTAACTGGGGCGTGCATGGCATAACGCTGGGCAATCATACATGGGATAACAAGGACATTTTTGAGTTCATCGACGATGAGCCGCGTATGATTCGTCCTGCCAACTTTCCTCCAGGCACTCCAGGCAGAGGGTACACCGTGGTCAAAGGCGAGGGCAAAGAATTGGCCATCGTGAATCTGCAAGGGCGCACGTTTCTGCCCGCACTGGATTGCCCGTTCCGCACCGCCGACGAGATCGTCGACGAGCTTCGTCAGAAGCACAAGTGTATTCTGGTCGATATGCATGCAGAAGCGACCTCGGAGAAAATTGCGATGGGCTGGCATTTGGACGGTCGTGTCTCGCTTGTCGTGGGAACGCACACCCATGTGCAAAGCAATGATGATCGCATTTTGCCGGGAGGAACGGCTTATTTGACGGATGCCGGCATGGTTGGACCGCGTGACGGCATCTTGGGCATGGAACGTCAGGCAGTATTGCGCAAGTTTTATACCCAATTGCCGGTACGCTTTGTGGTGGATGACGGCAAATGGCACTTCCATGGCGTGTTTGTGGAAATCGACGAAAGCACGGGCAAAGCAACCCGAATCGAGAAAATTCGTTTAAACGAGGATGAGTGGCGCATGGAGTAGCGGGGTGTTCCCGTTTTCTCCGAGCCTCGTCTAAAAAGAAGGAATTTTTTTGCCTCCCGCGAATAAAATCTAGTAAGTGGAAACAAACATTCAACAATCCCAGGGAGGTACTTACCATGGAAGTATTAAAAGTTTCAGCAAAGTCCAATCCCAATTCCGTTGCCGGTGCGCTTGCAGGTGTTCTTCGTGAACGTGGAAATGCTGAACTGCAGGCCATCGGGGCGGGTGCATTGAATCAAGCCATTAAAGCGGTAGCGATAGCCCGGGGATTCGTAGCACCAAGTGGAGTTGACTTGATTTGTATTCCAGCTTTTACTGATATCGTAATTGACGGTGAGGACCGAACGGCCATTAAGCTGATAGTGGAGCCCAGATAATACATGATTCCTGCAAGGAGCCTGTTTACGTCGTAGACAGGTTTTTTTGCATGCCATTTTTTATTTCCAGGCCAAAGGAGGAGCGTTCATGCGTGAATGGCGTGTCGCCGATTTTCATTGTGATGCCTTGAGCAAAATGTTGTTGAAACCCGAGCTTTCGTTCCGAAATGCATCGGAGCTGGATGTCAATGTGCAGCGTATGGAGGAAGGCGGCGTCGGCTTGCAGGCGTTTGCGATCTATTTGCCGGAAGTATTGGGCCGGGGCAAGTTTGAGCACGTCATGGGTCAGCTCGAATTATACAGAAACCGGGTTCATGGGAACGGTGGGCAAGGCCGGGGGATCCAAACGCTGTTATGGCGGGAACAGGTGGCTGACGTCAGGAAGCGTGAGAACCCATGGGGACTTTTGACGCTGGAGGGTGTGGACGGCCTGGAAGGCAGCCTGTTCTACTTGCAGCTATGTTACGAGATGGGCATACGAATCGTAGGGCTGACCTGGAACTATGCCAATTGGGCGGCAGACGGGGTGATGGAGCAGCGAGGAGCGGGTTTGACCGAGAAAGGCAAGGCATTGGTCGGGCGCTGCAATGAAATCGGCATGCTGCTGGATGTTTCGCATTTGACGGAAAAAGGGTTCTGGGAACTGACCGAGCTGAGCGAGCGTCCGTTTATTGCTTCCCATTCGAACAGCTACGAGGTGTGTCCCCATGTCCGCAATTTGAAGGATGATCAAATTCGGGCCATTGTAGCCCGGAATGGGCGGGTAGGATTGACGTTTGTGCCATGGTTCGTGAAACAGGCGGATAAGGTACATATGGAAGATCTGCTGCCGCATATCGAGCGGATATGCACCTTGGGCGGAGCGCAGCATTTGATGATGGGATCCGACTTTGACGGAATACCGACATACATTCAAGGTTTGGAGCATTCGGGGAAATATCCGCAGTGGATCGAAGTGCTGCTGAAACATTATGACGAGCATGTGGTGCGAGGCTGGATGTGGGATAATGCGATAAATTATTTGCATGAACAGCTGCCTTCAGCTGCCGCCAATCAGGTAAAATAAGGGGATTTCATGAATTTTCAACAGTTCGTTTTCATTTCACGCCAAAAAGGGGTATAATACCAAAGGATTGTTATGAGCCTGACCTCAGGCCAGAGATAAACAAGGAGTGAAATTTCAAATGAGTAAAACAGTACCTGTGGGCGTATCCGCCCGCCACATTCACGTATCCCAAGAGCATGTCGACATTTTGTTCGGCAAAGGTTATCAACTGACTGAGTTCAAACCTCTGTCCCAACCAGGCCAATACGCCGCAAACGAAACAGTAGCGGTAATCGGTTCGAAAGGACAGTTCGATAAAGTCCGCATCCTCGGGCCTGTTCGCCCGGAAACCCAATTGGAAATCTCCATGACGGATTCCTTTGCGATCGGCGTTAAAGCCCCTGTACGCGAGTCCGGAAACATTGAAGGAACTCCGGGAATAACCATCAAAGGCCCTGCCGGCGAAGTAACCATCGACAAAGGCGTCATCGTTGCTGCCCGCCATATCCACTTCCACACTTCCGATGCGGAAAAATGGGGCATTCAAGACAAACAAATGCTGAAAGTGCGCTTGAGCGGCGAACGCGGCCTCGTGTTGGAAAATGTAGTGGCACGCGTATCCGACTCCTTTGCATTGGACATGCACATCGATACCGATGAAGCAAACGCGGCAGGCGCGCGTAATGGCGACACTGCTGAAATCATCGACTAAGGAATTTCGGGAACATTAGCGGTGGTTTATTTCGACGAAATTTTCGCTGGAATTTCGTTGAAGTCTCTGCCGCGATACAAATGGGAACTGGTTTCCTTTAAGGCAATCCACTCTTTTTGGAGAATGTAATACCAAGTCCAAAAACCTGAGCACATCCATGGTACGGTCGAAGACCGATGTTATGGAAAGCTCGGGTTTTTGCTTATAGGAAGACCGATGCCGCAACCAAACGAGGTTCAACTGCTCCATCACTCGGCGTTGCATACATAAGGCGTTACGTTTCAGCGATACAAGAGGCGGCAGGCTTTGCGTATGGAACTGCGGTCCAAACCATGTTATAATTTGACGTAATGCTCTTTTGTTGTATAACGGGTGCAAAGAACACCGATCCATATGGTATAACGGATTTTAATGAATATGAATAGAGGCTGTAAGGAGTGACCGCAGGCATGGCTAAAGATTCGAAAAAGGATTACTCCCGATATTTTGATTTCTCCGATGCCAAAGTAATTTCACAAGATGAATTCAGCAAAAAAATTCGGATTCGCGGCCGGGACATTACGATCAAGTCCGAACCGAATCATCGTCAGGAGAAACAGCGGGGAAAGGAAGACATCCAGGTACTTTACGACAATGCCGTCCCGGATGAATTGAAGCATATCGGCGAAGGCAAACATTATATCGTTTACACCTATGGATGCCAGATGAACGAGCATGATTCGGAGACGATTAAAGGTCTGCTCGAATCCATGGGTTACCAGGCCACGGAAGATCGCAAGGAAGCCGACATCATCCTGCTGAACACATGTGCGATTCGCGAAAATGCGGAGGACAAGGTGTTTGGCGAGCTCGGTCATCTCAAAACGTTGAAAACCGAACGTCCAGGCTTGCTGCTTGGGGTGTGCGGCTGCATGTCCCAGGAGGAAGGCGTCGTTAACCGCATCATGCAAAAGCATGGTTTTGTGGACATGATCTTTGGTACGCATAACGTGCACCGTTTGCCTCATCTGATTCAGGAAGCGCTGTTCAGCAAGGAAATGGTCGTTGAGGTGTGGTCCAAAGAGGGCGATATCATCGAAAACCTGCCGAAAAAACGGGAAGGCATGCGTGCGTGGGTCAACATCATGTATGGTTGCGACAAGTTCTGTACGTATTGCATCGTTCCGTATACGCGCGGCAAGGAAAGAAGCCGCAGACCGGAAGACGTCATTGCCGAGGTGCGTGACCTGGCAAGGCAGGGCTTCAAGGAAATTACGTTGTTGGGACAGAACGTCAATGCTTACGGCAAAGACTTTACCGATATAAACTACAGCTTCGCGAACCTGATGGACGACATCCGCAAAATCGACGTTCCCCGCGTTCGCTTTACGACAAGCCATCCGCGCGATTTTGACGACGATCTGATCGAAGTTCTCGCCAAGGGGGGCAATCTGGTCGAGCATATTCATCTTCCGGTGCAGTCCGGCAGCACGGAAGTGCTCAAACGCATGAGTCGCAAGTATTCGCGGGAACACTATCTGAACCTGGCTCACAAAATCAAGAAAGCGATCCCGAATGTGGTGCTGACCACCGACATTATCGTCGGTTTCCCTGGAGAAACGGACGAACAGTTCGAGGACACGCTTTCCCTCGTGCGCGAAGTAGGTTATGATTTTGCTTATACGTTCATCTATTCTCCGCGCGAAGGAACACCGGCTGCGGTAATGGAGGACAATGTGCCGATGGAAGTCAAGAAGGAGCGCCTGAAACGCTTGAACGAAACGATCAACGAATACAGCCACCGCAGCAACGAGAAGCAGCGCGGCAAAGTGGTTGAGGTATTGGTCGAAGGCGAGAGCAAACGGAACTCCAACGTACTGGCTGGACGCACACGCAGCAACAAATTAGTGCATTTCGAAGGTTCAAAAGATCTGATCGGGACGTTTGTGCAGGTCGAAATCACCGACCCGATGACGTTCTATATCCGGGGTAACCTGCTCACCGATCCGGTTGCAGCGAATCAGTAAATATACATTACCACCCGGCAAAAAGGACGAGATTGAAGCTTGAACCCAGCGCACGCAGCGGAGGAGACGGAATCGATTCTGGAGAAGCGAGAGCGCTCGCCTTTGTCACCGAATTTCAACCTTGAGCAACATAGATTCAGAAATTCGGGGACAACAGCGATCGGAAGAACGATCCGTAACCGTAGTGGACTGGGTGGGAGAAAGAACCGTTCATTTTGTCTCATCTCATACGAATTGGAGCGATTACAGTGGCGCAAGAACAAGTGCAATATAACCGTTATGGTATGCCGACGTACGATACGCGCGATCTGGTCATACGCGACGACATTATGAGAAAAGCCAAAGAGTTGGCCAGTATGATCGGAACCAGCGAGGAAGTGAAGCAATTCCAGCAGGCTGAAGCCAAAATCCAAAACCATGAACGCATTCAGCAACTGATCGCCAACATCAAGAAAAAACAGAAGGAAATCGTAGCCTTCGAAAGTTTCAAAAATGCGGCCATGGTGAGCAAAATCGAGCAGGAGATCGAAGAGCTTCAGGATGAGCTGGATAGTATTCCGTTGGTCAACGAATTCCAGCAAAGCCAAAGCGACATCAACTATTTGCTGCAGCTGGTCGTTTCCGTGATCCGGGATACCGTTTCCGAGAAAGTCAATGTGGAGGCAGGCACGGATTCGCCGCCGAGCAGCTGCGGTTAAAAAATGGAAAGGGTGCGGACGCGGTCCGTGCCTTTTTGTTCATATCGGAAAACGAATGCATCAAGAATGAACAGACGAAGGTGCTATGAAGGAGAAATCAAATATGAGCATTTTGGATAAAATGGTGGAGGAAGGCAGCGGCCGGTTCTGGGGATTCCTGGGCTGCCGTTATATAAAAGGGAGTCAAAGCGAAGTACAGATCGCGCTGACGGCCGGCGAGCAGCATACCAATTCCATGGGCATCATCCATGGAGGCGTGCTGACCTCTTTGATGGATCAGGCGATGGGGATGGTAGCTACTGCGGCGATGGACGTGGACAGCTGCGTCACAACCAACCTGAACGTGCACTTTCTGGCACCCATGCATCAGGGGGAGCTGACGGTTACGGCAACCGTATTGCATCAAGCAGGGCGAAGCATTACAACCCAGGCGGAAATCCATGACCAAGCCGGTACGCTCGGGTGCATGGCTACCGCAACGTTTCGCGTCGCGCGTACAAAAAAGCCCGATCAGCAATCAAATGGTTGACAAACGGTATTACTATGTCATAATGAAATTATCAAAATGAAAATAGTCGGTGGTGCCCATGAGCGAAAACAACGAACACTTCAATGCTGAGAACGATGAAGAAATGGCGCGTGCCTATAGTTCCAAAAAATATCGTACCCCGGACGGCGTGCCCGCAGATATCGTCATGTTTACCTTGACCAAGCGGGAACGCAGAACGGTAACCAAAACGTTGCCGATTCGGGAATTGAAAGTGATGCTCATCAAACGCAAAGGTTGGCCTTTTGCCGGCAGATGGGCACTTCCAGGAGGGTTTTGCCAGGAGAATGAATCCATCTATGACGCCGCCAAGCGGGAATTGATGGAAGAGACCGGCGTCGACGGCGGTCACCTGGAATACTTGAATGTGTACAGCCAGCCGGGTCGGGACCCGAGGGGCTGGATTATCTCCCATGCATTTTTCGCATTGGTCGAGGAATGGATGCTGGAACACCGCCAGGCAGCCGATGATGCCGAGGAGGTAGGCCTGTTTACGATTCAGGAGGCATTGCATGAGCTGGAGCTTGGTTTCGATCACCGGACCATTATTGAGGATGCGTATCACCGGATTCAGCAGCAGATGCTGGAAACGACCATTGCAAGGCAATTCCTGCCCCGCGAATTTACGCTTAGCGAACTGTATCAGGTGATCCAGAGCGTCGTACCGGATTTCGAAGAGCCCAACTTCATTCGCAAAATCACATCGACGCGCAGTCGCAAAGGCATCGTCGAAGAGGTCAGGGATGAGGAAGGCAATTTGCTAAGCTCGAATCAGTATTCGCAGCGTCCGGCGCAGCTGTATCGGTTCACCGAGCTTGTGCCGCGTTTATCCATTTACACATAATTGGCAAAAACGGTCACAATGACGAAGTTCATGTACCTACCTCAAACCAAGGGAGTGTGGACGAATGAAAGCATTGATCGTGATTGATTTCACGCATGATTTTGTGACGGGAGCATTGCCCGTAGGCCAGCCGGCCGTGGACATCGCTGAGACTGTCGCTGCAGTGACCGAGACGTATTGCCGGAATGGTCATGAAGTGGTGATGGCCGTTGACTTGCATGAACAGAATGATCCATATCATCCGGAGACGGCGTTGTTTCCGCTGCACAATATCCGCGGTTCGAAAGGACGGGAGTTGTATGGACGCCTTGCAGGGGTCATGGAACAGTACAAGTCGAAAATTCGATGGATGGACAAAACGAGATATAGCGCTTTTTGCGGGACCGATCTTGAGTTAAAGCTGAGGGAACGAGGAATTACGGACATTGCTCTGATCGGGGTGTGTACGGACATATGCGTGCTTCATACGGCCGTGGACGCCTATAACAAAGGATTTCACATTACGGTATTTGAGGACGCCGTGGCCAGCTTCAACCCTGGGGGACATGAGTGGGCGCTCGGACATTTCCGTTCCAGCCTTGGGGCTCAGGTCATTCAAGCGCGAGAGACGGTATTGGCAGCCAATGAATGAAGCATGAGCCGGCATGCATGTCAGAAACGATGACAGGGCCAATGATTTGATTTAAAACAAACCATGTTAGCGGAGACTCGATTGTTGTTTGGACATACAGCAACAGGATAGAGTCTCCACCATGATGACCCGTGTTTGTGGACAGGATCCATGGACATGAGCGGAAGTCGGAAAGGATGAGACAAATGCAGACTAGCCTGGCGTTACACACGGATAAGTATCAAATCAACATGATGTATGCGCACTGGGTCAATGGAACTCACAAACGGAAGGCGGTGTTCGAAGCATACTTCCGCAAGCTTCCTTTCGGAAATGGTTATGCCGTATTTGCCGGATTGGAACGCATTGTGAATTATATCAGCCAGCTTCGCTTTACGATGGAGGACATCGAATATTTATCCAAACAACAGGAAAACTACGATCCGGGCTTTCTTGAGGAACTGCTTCAGTTTTCATTCAAGGGAACCATTCATTCCATGAAAGAAGGAGCATTGGTTTTCCCCGACGAACCGTTGATTCGGGTCGAGGGCTCCATTATGGAGGCACAGTTGGTGGAGACGGCCATCCTTAATTTCATGAATTATCAGACATTGATTGCGACCAAGGCATCCCGGATCAAACGGGTGGCGAATCAGGACACTCTCCTGGAGTTCGGCACGCGCAGGGCACAGGAGGCGGATGCGGCCATTTGGGGAGCGCGCGCTTCATATATTGCCGGCTTTCATGCCACGTCCAACATGTTGGCGGGAGAGCGCTTCGGCATCCCGACGGCGGGAACGCATGCCCATTCCTGGGTGCAAACGTTCATGAGCGAGCAGGAAGCTTTTGATGTGTATGCCAAAGTCATGCCCGATCAAGTCACGCTGCTGGTAGATACATTCGATACATTGAACAGCGGTGTGCCTCATGCGATCAAGACGGCCAAAATGCTTGAAAGCCAAGGCAAACGCATGAACGCCATTCGTCTTGATAGCGGGGACCTTGCTTATTTGTCGATTCAAGCCAGACAGATGCTGGATGAGGCTGGATTGGACTACGTAAAAATCGTGGCTTCCAACGATCTGGATGAGAACACGATCTTTAACCTGAAGGCTCAGGGCGCGCGTATCGACACATGGGGTGTGGGTACGCAGTTGATCACGGCTTCGGATCAGCCTTCGCTCGGCGGTGTATACAAGTTGGTGGAGCGTGAAGTGGAAGGCGGCATGCTGCCGACGATCAAAATATCCGCAAATCCGGAAAAAGTATCGACGCCGGGGAAAAAGGAAGTTTTTCGAATCGTCGACCCGAAGCATGGCAAAGCCATTGCCGACTACATTTGTTATCCCGGAGAAGAACAGCCGGTTCAGGGCGGTCCGCTCAAACTGTTCAATCCACTTCACCCTTATCTGAAAAAGACGGTAACCCGCTATGAAGCGGTCAACATGCTGGAACCCATCTTCGTGGATGGACAGCAGGTTTATGAACTGCCTACGCTGGATGACATTCGCAGATATCATGAAGAACAGCTTGACCTGTTCTGGCCGGAATATTTGCGCAAACTCAATCCGGAGATTTATCGCGTGAACATCAGCCCTGCGGCGTGGAACATGAAGCAGAAGCTGATTGCGGAGCATGTGCATTCGCAGGAAGAGTTTTAATAATCAAGGCTGGGCATGACCTGAAAGCTTGTTAGGGGTCATGCCTTTTTGATATGTGTCAAAAATCATGGACGGGGACTCCGCAAAGTACGGTATACTATCCCTTGATTCCACCCTGCGAAACATTTCCCGGGAAAACCCGGCAATGCCTGAAATGTTTCAATCCGGTGCTGCCAGGGGATGAAAGTAACAGAAGCAGTCCATGAGTCCATCATTTAAAATATAAGGAGAAGATCTCTATGAATACATCGTTTCCAGCTTATGTGGTACGTCAGGATGAGCAGGGCCGCGTTCACGCAGCGATCGAGCAGCTCCGAAAAGAAGATTTGCCGAACGGCGACGTCAGCGTACACGTCCAGTATTCGAGCGTCAATTACAAAGACGGCCTTGCTGCCGCTGAGAAAGGCGGAGTGGTACGCCATTATCCGATGGTTCCGGGCATCGATATCGCGGGGGTCGTCGAAGAATCGGTCAGCGGCAGGTTTGCTCCCGGAGACCGGGTCATTAGTACGGGGTATGAACCAGGGGTTTCCCATTTCGGGGGATTCAGCAGATATGCGCGTCTGAGCAGTGAGTGGCTTGTGCCGCTGCCTCCGGGATTAAGCGAGAAGGAAGCGATGGCGATCGGCACGGCGGGTTTTACAGCGGCCCTCTCTGTGGACGCATTGCTGCATGCTGGCGTGAAACCGGCTATGGGGCCGGTGTTGGTTACGGGCGCCACGGGCGGCGTCGGCAGCATGGCCGTTGCGATTCTCTCGCGGTTGGGCTTTGAGGTGACGGCGAGCACGGGGAAAAAGGCAGAGCAGGAACCGCTGCTGAAACGGCTCGGGGCAGCGCATGTCATCTCAAGGGAAGAAGCAGACGCACCGGCCAAGGGAGCGCTTGGAAAACAGTTATGGGCCGGGATCGTAGATCCGACCGCAGGAGCGGGGCTGGCTGAACGGTTGAAGCACGTCCGTTATGGCGGAGCTGCTGCCGTATCGGGATTGACGGGCGGGCCGTCGTTCGAATCGAGCGTGTTTCCTTTTATTCTGCGCGGAGTGCAGTTGATCGGGATCGATTCCGTGTATTGTCCGATGGAGCGCCGGGAACGGATCTGGAAGCTGCTCGGCGGGGAATGGAAGCCTGAACGGGCGCTTGAGCTCGGCATTCAAGAGATTTCCTGGGCACAACTGCCCCAGACGCTCGAAACGATTTTGAAAGGCGGGGCAGTGGGCCGATCCGTGCTGAACACGATGACGGAGCCGCCGATGGAATAAAACGATGGGACAGCAGGCATGCTAACTCTACCCGAAGTGTACCGATTCAGGTCGCTGGAAAGGAAGAGAGGCATGGATTTCAAGCAATGCAGCAAACGAGCAAAAGCAAGAAAGGGAAGACGGCTGCCATCAGCCATTATTCTAGTGGGAATATGCATGCTGGTCATGTTGGGAGCGTGTTCGTCTTCTTCGCTGAAGCAGGAGCGCAAAATATATTCCGGACAGTCGGCAGAGGAAGGCAATATACGGGCACAGAATCAAGGCCAAGGATTAAACGGGCCTCTTTTGGAGGAGCTTGAAAAGGAATTCTCGGCCAAAGGCATCAAGCTTATGAACACGATGTCAGCAGATGACGGTCAAGGCGGCGTTGCCTACATGGCTTTGCTTGATGGGGACGGCCGGCATGTGGTCAAGGTGCACATATTTCGCGATGCTGGTATAAGATCTGCGGAAATGTATGAAATGGTAGGTCATGCCGGTGACCAGGCAAACGTGGACAATGTGTTGGGACATACGACCATGCTGAGCAAAGGGCATGTTGCCATGGTTTATACAGCTGGCGGGGGCGAGAGGGACCGGTACGAAAAAGAGGTTCTCGACGTGTTCCATCATGTGCTGGATCGGATCCATTAAACAGAGGGATCCCCTGTGCGAATTACGAAAACCCGTCTGATTTGTCAGACGGGTTTATATATTTCGCGCATGACATGCCGCAGCTCGGGCAAAATGATTTTTTCCATGGCCAGCTTGACGGCCCCTCTCGAGCCAGGCATGGAAAAAACGGCTGTGCGGCCGATCGTTCCGGCGACGGCCCGGCTAAGAATGGCGGCAGAACCAATGTCCTCCGTATAACTGAGAAAACGGAAAATTTCCCCGAATCCGGGCAGTTCCTTATCCAGCAGCGAAGATACTGCTTCATACGTCGTATCTCTCGGCGCAATGCCTGTTCCGCCGCTCATCAGAACCGCTTCGATATCATCCCGCACAGACGCATCCTGCAGGATGGCCTGAATGCGCTCTGTCTCATCCGGCGTAATCAAATATTCGACGACCTGATAGCCTGCTTCGGTCAAAAGCTGATGCATCAGCTGACCGCTCGCGTCGGTTTCTTTGGTTCGCGTATCCGATACGGTTACGATCATACACGAGACTGAATCCGGAGCTTCTTGGCGATGTTGTTCCACGGAAGTGCTCATCCTTGTTATCCTCTCCTTAATAGGCTGTATCCCCATAGCATAGACGATTATTGGACATCAGGCAATGAAGCTCGCTTCCGTTTGCATGTTGCGCAGGCTGCCGGGGTTGGTGTACACTCGCTAGGATGGCAAAATCATGCGATGAAACTGTGCTATATAGATTGAACCGGAAATTTACACGATAACGAAGAGGGCAGAAAGAATCTGGAGAAGCGAAGCGGTCTAAAAGCTTTCTGAAAGAAAGCTGCATCGGAAGCATAGGCTTATCACCGGATTTTCCCCTTGAAAAAGGGGATCAAAGAAATCTGGGGATAACAGCGATCGGAAGATTGTTCTGACCGCGTAGTGTCTCTGTGTAAAAATCATTGGTTCAACCTGTATAGTTCGTGAGAGAGGTGCAAAAAATGAACAATCAACCATCGAATCAAAGTCAGGATCGATCCGTTCCTGTATACATATTGTCGGGATTTCTCGGAAGCGGCAAAACGACGCTGCTCGTTCAATTGCTGGAGCATTGGAAAAAGCAAGGATTGCGGCCGGCGGTCATCATGAACGAATTGGGCGAAGTGAATCTGGATGGCCAGGTCGTCGACGAATCCGTGCCCATGGCCGAAATGCTTGGGGGCTGCATCTGCTGTACCGTGCGCGGGGACCTTGGACTTCAGCTATCGGAATTGATTCAGACCGAGTCGCCGGATGTCATCATTATCGAAGCGACGGGTGCTGCCAATCCGATGGAAATTTTGGACGGTGTGACGGAAACGTCGCTGTACATGCGCCTTGAGCTTAAAAGTCTGATCACCGTAGTGGATGCCGCGCACCTATGGGGCCTTCATACGGAGCAGAAGGGGAAGACGTTCCGCCTGATGCAGGACCAGATTCGCTGTGCATCCGTGCTGCTCCTGAACAAAACGGACCGGGTCAACGACCGCGAGCTTGAAGAGCTGCAGCAATTGCTGGCGAAATGGAATGCGTATGCTCCCGTCATCGGCACGGTGAAATGCCAAGTGGACATGGACATGCTTCTGCGTGCGGGAACAGGCGTGCAGAGCCCATCCCGATCTCTGACGGGGAACGAACCCGATTCCGATCATGGATCGGCGGATTCGCATGTGCATACCGCCGAATGTGCGCTGCACGGCTGCAGTCATGGTCATGACAAACACGATCATGCCGGTCATCGGCATGAAGCGCATGCTTCGCACGAACATGTGATGGTATATACGCATTACTTTACCAAACCCGTCAACAGCGAAGCGTTCGAACGCTTTGTTGCGAATCTGCCACGGGACGTATATCGTGCAAAAGGGATTTTAACGTTCAGCGATACGGCGAGCCGGTTCTGGTTCCAGTATGCCTATCAGGAATCGGATTACATGAAAATTAATCCGCAGGGACAGGTACCCAACGTTGCCGTATTCATCGGGGAGCATTTTGAGCAGGGGGCCATTCGCGAGCAGCTGCTCGCATTGGAAGGCACAGCAGAGTAACATGACGATGCGTTTTTTTCGGATGGCGATACACGGAGCCAGCGCGGAGACGGATTGAATGCACCCAGGCTGTTTCCTTATGGCTTTCGCGAGATAGAACGTGGAGGACGGTTGCCAAACCGGCACATGGTCTGTATAATGATGGAAATGAATTGCATATTGATGATGATCAATGATCGGGAGAGTAACCAGAATCATGCATGACAGCGAGCCGGAGCGGGTGGAAGCCGGTATGCCGTGACCTGTGCGAACCGCACCCGTGAGATGGTCGTCCGAACAGTGCTGTTTTGCGTAAAATGGAGCGGCAGCGGAAGAGGGCGATCCGGTTGGCGACCGTTACTCGCATCGAGCGGAACAGCGAACTCCTGAACGAGGTTCAGGCGTGCTGTTTACTTAGAGTGGTACCGCGGGAACTGTGATTACAGCTCTCGTCTCTGATATGGAGACGAGGGCTTTTTTGTTTTCCGGGGAAGTGATGACGAATAAGGAGTGGTTAACATGTTAAAGAAACAGGCAGCGCTGTTGTTGTCTCCCTTGACGGGATTGGACGAAATGGAAGTACGGAATATGCTGGAGGTGCCGCCGCAACCGGAGATGGGTGATCTGGCCTTTCCTTGCTTTGCATTGGCCAAATCGCTTCGAAAAGCTCCGGCAGCCATCGCAGCTTCGATCGCGGAGTCGTTACAAGGCAGCGGGATCGAAGCCGTCAGTGCAGGTCCATATGTCAACATTCGTTTTAACAGAGTCGAAGCGGCTGCGTCCATGTTGAACGAATTAATGAAGCCCGGATTTGGCAAGCTGGATCTGGGTCAAGGCGAGCGAGTGGTCATTGACATGTCTTCTCCCAATATCGCCAAGCCGTTCGGCATCGGGCATTTGCGCTCCACGGTGATTGGGGCTGCGCTGTATCGGATGTACCAAGAGGCAGGTTATGCCCCTGTCAGCGTGAATCATTTAGGAGACTGGGGAACCCAGTTCGGCAAACAGATTGCCGCATATAAGCGTTGGGGAGATGACGAGGCTTTGCTGGCAGAGCCGATCCGGACGTCGCTGGAGCTCTATGTCAGATTCCATGAGGAGGCGGAACAGGATCCGTCCCTGGAGACCGAGGCACGCGAGTGGTTCCGCAAGTTGGAACATGGGGATGAAGAAGCCCGTAAATTGTGGTCCTTTTTCGTGGAAGTCAGCATGAAGGAATTCGACCGCATGTACGAACGCTTGCATGTGGCATTTGATTATACGCTCGGCGAGAGCTTTTACAATGACAAGATGGGTGCCGTCGTCGAGGAACTGCGGGACAAAGGTTTGTTGGAAGAGAGCGACGGCGCGCTCGTCGTGCGATTGGATGAAGAGAACATGCCGCCATGCCTGATCATCAAGCAGGACGGCACCACCATTTATCCTACCCGGGATCTGGCTACGGCCGTTTATCGCCATGATGTGATGAAGGCTGACAAAATGCTGTACGTGGTCGGCGGGGAACAGAAGCTGCATTTTCGGCAGGTGTTTGCGGTGCTTTCGCGAATGGGGCATAAATGGTCCGCTCACTGTGAGCACATTCCGTTTGGACTGATGCGGTTTGAGGGACGCAAAATGTCCACTCGCCGCGGAAAGGTCGTTTTCTTGCAGGAGGTGCTGGACGAGGCCGTTGCCCGCGCCTCCCGCATCATTCAGGAGAAAAACCCGGGATTGGCCAATGCGCAAGCCGTGGCGGAAGCCGTCGGCGTCGGAGCCATCGTGTTCGGGGACCTGCGCAACAATCGCTTGAACGACGTGGACTTTTCGTTGGAGGATGCCGTAAGTTTTGAAGGAGAGACCGGGCCTTACGTGCAGTACACCCATGCGCGGATCCATAGCGTGCTTGCCAAAGCGAAAGTGGTTGCTGGCCTGGAGCGGGGCGACGATTCCGCCGCAACGCCGGAAGCAGGACAGGAGCAACCGGGAGCGGAAGAGATCGGCGATGCCGCATGGACGCTGCTCAAATTGTTGTCCGAATATCCGCAGTATCTGGAAAAAGCCGTTCAACGCAACGAGCCGTCCGTGATTGCCAAATACGCCATCGATGCAGCACAAGCCTTCAACCGCTTCTATCATGCGGAACGAATTGCCGATGCTGCGCCGGAAGTGCGTCGATTCCGCATCGCTTTGGCCGAATGCACGGCCGAGCGATTGGCCCGGAGCCTGTATCTGCTTGGCGTTCAGGCTCCCGAACGGATGTGACCCGGATTGGCCATGAACCGAACAGCAGCGTATAATGACGCAAAAAGGTTGATTTCGCTTCGGCAGGTGGGCAAACGACTCGATGGTTCCCAAGTATTGAAAGATATCGATTTGCAAGTGCATGAAGGACAATGCATCGTGCTGGTCGGGAGAAACGGCTCCGGCAAAAGCACGCTGCTGCGTGTCATCGCAGGATTGCTGAATCCCGACCAGGGCACGATGCATCGCAAACGGGAAGTCCCGGTCAGGTATGCGCCTGATCGGCTCGTGCGGTTGCCGTTTACTTCATGGGAATATCTGTGGCAAATGGGGCGCATTCAAGGGATCCGTCCCGGGGCATTGCGCAAAATCATTCATGAGCAGAGTGACAGGCTTGGCCTTGAAGGAGCACTGGATCAGAAGATGTCCTCGTTATCCAAGGGCACGCTTCAGAAGGTCAATTTGCTGCAGGCACTGCTCGCCGGGCCAAGGGGGCTATTGCTGCTGGACGAACCGCTGTCGGGACTTGACGCAGCGGCTCAGGAAGCCGTCATTTCCATCGCAAGGCAATGGAAGGATGCGGGGGCTTCCATCATTACCGCCTGTCATGAGCCATTGTTTATCGAACGCTTGGCCGATCAAGTGGACGTCTTGCAAGCAGGGGACATCATCCGCCGATGGGAGCGTGCCGACTTCATATTGCCAGAGGCTCCGCTCGTTTATATCCATAGCCTGCTCCCGCATTCGGTACAGTCCCAGCTATTCGAAGGTCCGATCCGGTTGGCCGGGCAAGAAGGCGTGCTGCACGTTCGGCCTGAAACGGGCGGCGGGGCATCGGACGGACGCTGGGTGTGGAAGGTAACCCGCCATGCTTCGGACCGGATCATCGCTATGCTGATCGATGCGGGCGGTTCCATTGAGAGCGTACAGCAAGAACGTCAGCAATTGAATATGGAGCGATTGATCAAGGGCGAGCATCCGGCAGCCATGGATGACGACAACGAATCGTGCAAGGCCTCCGGCGTGCATGCGGCAAGCCCGATGGACGGAGGTTGCCGATGACTGCGTTGACCGTTTACATGTTGAAGCACTACATCCGTTCACAGCGGTATTTTGCGCCGGTTGTATTTTACTTGTTTGGCATGCTGCTCATCTACTCGTACAAACCCAACCCGGTTGCCGACAGCTATAGCGTTACGGCCATGCTGCTATTTTTCGGCGCAGCCTGGCTCGCCGTGACCGTCATGAACACGGAACCCGCGGGTCAGAAGCAACTGTTGACGATACACGCCGGAAGCAAACGCAAGGTGGCGTGGGGGCAGTTGTTTTGCGCCGGGATAATGCAGTGCGGGCTGGCAGCCCTCACGGTGTTCTATCCGGTTGTGACCGGTATGTTTGAACGTCCCCCAACCGGCGGGGAGTGGGCGATGGCTTGGCTGGGACATCTTTCGCTCTGCATGTTGGGTCTTGGAATCAGCGTTTTCTTTCAAAGGTCATATGTGCCGCTGCTCAGCCGAAGCCTGCCTGCGTTGATTGCCGTTCTGCTGCTATCGAATGTGCAGGGCTCGTTAAGCGATCATTTGCCGCAATCGCTGCAGTGGATCAGCGTTGTTTTGCCACCGGCTTTTTACTTGATCCGGGAGATGATGTTGTTTGAGAATGCGGGGATCGGGACGATGGTGCTGCTGACGCTGTGGGCGACAAGTTATGCTGCGCTGCTGCTGGCCATTCATCTATGGATGTCGGGACGAAGGGATATGCAGCAATAAGTTGGCATACTTCAAAGCTTGAATGTTGCTTCCGGTTTGGTTACGATATAGGAATCATCGATTCCTGCAGACCGTATCCAGGGATAGGAAAGGGGCCATTCATGCCGCACACGGACATTCCGCAAGGCACCATGCTGGACGGGGAACATTCCAGAGAGTTGTTCGCTTATTATGGACTGGCCGTATACTACGGGCAGGCGTTGGAACAACAGTTGGTCAATCTGATCTTGCTGACCAAGATGTCTCAGGGCAAGGGGATGTCCGACGAAGAACTGGAAGACCTGTATGAACGGAAAATGAGCAGCTCGCTGGGACAACTGATCCATGAAGTACGCCATCATTTTCATTTTTCGGAGGATGAGGCCCGGCAGCTTAACGCCATATGGAAACAACGCAACAGCATCGTGCATCATTATTTCAAAGAACGCATTCACGAGACGTTCAGCCCGGAGGGCCGGGGACGCATGATCAAAGAGTTGGAAGAGTTCAAGGACCGCGCCCAGGAGCTCGAGCATACCCTTCAGCAATATACGGGAGCCTGGCTGGCCCAACTGGGATTGAACGCCGAGACTGCGGCGGCACTGCAGCGGCTTGAGCGCATGCATGCCGAAAGCTGCAGTGATTGTGATTATTCGCAAGAAAAGGAAGAGCAGTGAAGCATGACTACCGATGAACTCAGGTTTAGCCATAAGAAAAACCATAAACGCCGCCGATTTGCGCTCATCCTTGCCATCGTAATCATGGCCGGATTCCTGTGGACGGCAGTGACGGCAGCGGGCATCGTCGATTACGCCGATGAGGAGTCTGCAAGACATAGCGATGCAGCCATCATCCTCGGCGCTGCCGTTGCAGGCGATCAGCCTTCGCCCGTATTTCGCGCCCGGATTGAGCATGCGATCATGCTGTACAAGCAGGGCACGGTCGGTAATCTTGTTTTTACGGGCGGCTCCGCCGGTCCAGGGTTGCCCACCGAAGCCGAGGTGGGGCGTGATTATGCTTTGGCGCAAGGGGTAGACCCTGCACGAATTCAAATCGAAACCGAGTCCGCCGTCACGGAAGAAAATTTGATCTACGCGCTTGCTGTCGGAGAAGCAGCGGGATTTCAAACGTATACCATCGTTAGCGATCCCTTGCATATGAGGAGGTCCATGAAGTTGGCCCATCAGCTTGGCATGGATGCTGCCGCTTCGCCAACGCGTACGTCGGCTTATGAGACGTGGAGAACCAAACTGCCTTTTCTGGCAAGGGAAACGGTGTTAACCATGGGGTACACGGTGAAAGGATGGATGTCCCCCTCCCGTTAGTTACGTTGAATTCAACACAAAAAGACAAACCCGGGTCCTCGTTAAGGATCACGCGGTTTGTCTATTTGTTTCGGGTCATTCGTTGGATTTCAGGCAGATTAAGCTTTGCCACCCGCGAACGAAGCAGAAGCCGGTACGGCTTGTGCCAGATTTCCGAGATGATCGGTTTCCCCGGAAGGAGCGGCTGACGCCCCTTGCTGCAGCTGATACATCTGGTAATAACGTCCTTTCAGTTCCATCAACTCATCATGCGCGCCTTGTTCAACAATTCGGCCGCGATGCAGGACGAGGATCTGGTCCGCTGAACGAATCGTGGAGAGACGGTGGGCGATAATGAACGTCGTCCGTCCTTTTTTAAGCACCTCCAGCGCGCTCTGGATCAGCGCCTCCGTCTCGGTGTCGATGTTGGCGGTCGCCTCATCCAGAATAAGAATGGCTGGATCGAAGGCAAGCGCCCGGGCGAAAGAAATGAGCTGGCGCTGTCCAGCGGATAGGGTGCTTCCTTTTTCGATGACGGGTTCGTCGAATCCTTGCGGCAGATGTGCCAGAATACGTTCCGCTCCGACGTCGCGCAGCGCCTGCTCGATTTTCTTGCGGCTGATGCGTTCATCGCCGAGACTGACGTTGGAAGCGATCGTTCCCGTGAACAGATAAGGGTCCTGCAGCACGATGCCCATATGTTGGCGGATCCACTGTTTGGGCAGGTCTTTCACGTTTTGCCCATCAATCGTGATCCTGCCTTTTTGCGGGTCATAGAAACGGAACAGCAGGTTGATGATCGAGCTTTTGCCCGAACCGGTATGGCCGACAAGCGCTACCGTCTGACCTTGCGAAGCCTCAAACGAGATGTTGTTCAGCACATAATCTTTTTTGTAGGCAAACGATACGTCGTCAAAGACGACATTGCCTTTGTACCTTGGCATGGAGCCATCGGTGACCTCTTCCCCCTGTTCATCCATCAGCTCGAACACACGGCCTGCGGACACGAGGGACGAATCCAGGTTGGCCAATTGGTTGACCATGCCGATAATCGGTTGGAACAGGCGGCCGAGCACGTCAACGAACGCATACAGCACGCCGAGCGATACGATGCTCGTTCCGCCTCCCACTACGCTCGAGCCGAAGTACCAGAGCACTACCGCAAAAGCGAGGTTCCGGATCACGTTGACCAGATTGTGCGAGGTGAAGGCATTCAGGTTCAGCATTTTGTTCTGGTGTTTCATATAGTCATCGTTCAAATCTTCGAATTCTTGCCGGGTTTGCTTTTGATGACGGAATACGCGAATGATGGACATGCCTTGGATCGATTCGTTGATGATGGCATTAATCTCGCTCAGCCTGGAACGAATGATCGTATTGTAACGGGTGGCGAACTTCCGGTACAGGACAATCCAGGCAATCAGCATCGGCACCACGAACAGCGAGATCAAACCTAGACGGAAGTCAAGCAGGAACAGGGCGACATACACCCCTGCAATCGTGATGATGCCCGAGAAGAAGTTGGACAATACCGCCACGAACAAGTCTTTCACGGCTTCGGTATCATTGGTGACTCTGGAGACGACCTTGCCTGCCGGCAGGTTATCGAAGAAATGAACCGGCAGGCGCTGAATATGCGCATATACGTCGTTTCGCAGGCGTTGAATGACTTTGTTGGCCGAAGATTGCAGCCAATAGGTTTTGCCGAATTCCATAATAATGGAGATGACGAGGAAAATCAGATAATACACGATCAGTTCATAGATGCCGGGCATTTCCGGTTTATAAAAGGCATACAGTTCACCCGCAGATAACGGCGCTGCCGCGTACTGCCCAACCACTTCGCCTCCCCGTGCAATCGTCAGCACGCCGTCCGCGTAGGTGCGATCGCCATCCGGCGTGCTTACGGCTTCGTTGACAAAGTAAAAGCTCGTTCCGGCTTGAAGCACGCGAACTTCCGCACCTTTGGCTTCGCCCGGTTCAAACTTGCCTTCTCGTTTATAATATTTGCCGTTGTAGGCCGCTGCCTCCGAGGAGGCAGCCGTTTCATAGAATGGCTGCTCGACCGCGAGCAAATGATTGTCGATCATCGATTTGGCGATAAAGGGACCTGCCAGCTCAGCCGCTACGCCAATGGTAAGCATAATCAGAGCGGCAATAAACGTGCCTTTGGCCTTTAGGGCATATTGGAACAGCCTTTTGCCTGTATTGGATTTCAAGTTGTTACCTCCTACGTGGACAGATTGGATTCCACCTGTTGCCGTTCATATTGTTCGCGATACCAGCCGTTCATGGCCAACAACTCTTGATGGGTACCTTCTTCCGTAATTTTCCCGTGTTCGAGCACGATGATCCGGTCGGCATGTTCGATGGCCGACAGGCGATGGGTTGAAATCAGCGTCGTTTTGCCCGAACGTTTGCTGCGAATGTTCTCGATAATTTTAGCTTCCGTGCGGGCGTCAACCGCAGACAAAGCGTCGTCCAGAATCAGGATGTCCGGATCGGCGATAAAAGCACGGGCCAGCGATACCCGCTGCTTCTGTCCGCCGGACAAAGCAATGCCTTTTTCGCCCACAAGGGTGTCCAGACCGTCGGACAGCGTTCCTAGATCGCCGTCGAAGGCAGCCGTGCGAATGGCCTCCATGATCTCCTCGTCCGTAGCTCCCGGCTTGCCGAACTGAATGTTTTGACGCACCGATTTGGAGAACAGGATTTGTTCCTGCGGAACGTAGCCGATCCAGCTGTGCAGCTGATCCTTGGCGATATGCTGGATCGGTTGGCCGGAAATGGTCAATTGTCCGTCGCCGGCAGGATATTCGTGGAGCAGCTGTTTGAGCAGTGTGGATTTGCCGCTGCCCGTGCGCCCGACAACGCCAAGCGTCTGGCCGCGCTTCAACGTGAAATGAATGTGGCTCAGATTGTCTACCGTCGAAGTAGGATAACGGAACGTCACATCGTTCATGACGATCTCATCCGGAACCTCAATGTGAACAGGACGCTCAATGTCCTGCACGTCAGGTTCGACATGCAGCGTTTCGTTGACCCGGTCGAGAGAAGCGCTGCCCCGCTGCATCAGGTTGATCAGTTCGCCGATGGCAAACATCGGCCAGATCATCATCCCGAGGTACATATTGAACGATACGAGATCGCCAAGCGTAATTTCATTGTGGAACACAAGATAGATGCCGTATGCCAGCGCAATGACGTAGCTGAGTCCGACGAACAATCGGATTGTTGGTTCGAACAAGGCATCCATCCGTGCGACGGACAGGTTTTTCTGATACACGTCTTCGGTGACGTCGGCAAACCGCTTTTGGTCCAGCCGTTCCTGAACGTAGGCCCGGACAACGCGGATGCCCGCAATCGATTCAAGCACTTGATCGTTCATGTCCCCGAAGGCGTCCTGCGCAAGCGTGTAGCGTTGATGAACGGCTTTGCCGTAAATCATCATGGCCAGCGCGATGAACGGCAGCGGCAGGATGGCCGCCAGCGTCAGCTTCCAGCTGACGAGAAACCCCATCGCAAAGAGCACGGTTGCCAGAAAAAACGTGGAATCCGTCAAGGTCAGCATGCCAAAGCCGGCCGTCGTGGCGATGGATCGTAAATCGTTGGTGGCCCGGGCCATCAGATCGCCGGTTCGGTTTTTCTCGAAAAAGGGCGGTGTCATCCGCAGCAAATGGTCCATAAATCGCGAACGCAGCAAGCGCTCAACCAGGTTGGCGCCGCCAAACAGCTTATGCATCCATATGTACGTAACCAGATAAATCAAAACGATCGTACCGATAATGAGCAAAATGTAACGGGCCAGCGACGCGCTGGTGATTGAACCGCGTACAATCTCATCAATGGCATTGCCAAGAAGACGAGGGGGCAGCAGCTCGATGACGCCGACCAGGATGAGCAGGATCACGCCGATCAGGTAGCGTTTGCGCTCGAGCCGGAAGAACCAGCCCAGGTTTTTCAGTACAGAAAACAAAGTATAATCCCTTCCTTTCATGGTGTGTACATGCGTTTTTCTGTTCATGTTGACCGAAACATATCCAAAAAAAAACACACCGCACGCAGGCGGTATGTTTGGGATATCTTCCATACGGCAGCATGACTCCGAGAGCAGAGCCACCGCCGTACACCGATTACAATATGAAAAGACAGAACAGCAGTCAGAAATTAATGACCTTCTGTCACGCAATCATAGGTACGAAATAACAACAATTTCGGGGATGCTCCGGTATTCAATTGTGTGTGCAGTCCATCCAATGTATGCAGTATAAACACCGTGATCACCCTTTCATTTGGAAATAAATTCAATGTTGAACTCGTATGTTTGCATCTTACCATCGCCTTTTGCCATCTGTCAAATGATTTTCACAACTTTATTTGCCTATTCGGCGTGCATCGGGTTTGTGTTGAACACATTCTAGCGATATGATGGAATATATATAGAGATAAGGAGCTGACACCGAATGAGTGCCATACATGTATCTGATCGTGCCGCAAAATGGTACAAGGAAGAACTGAGTTTGAATGAAGGGGACAGCATTCGTTTTTTTGCGCGTTACAGTTCGGGGGGCGGTTTGCACCCGGGATTTTCTTTGGGCATCGCCGTCGAGGAACCGAAACACCCGGCCGAACAGACCGAAGTTTCGGGAATCCGGTTTTACATGGAGGAACATGACTACTGGTATCTGAAGGGGCATGAGCTTCATGTCGATGTGGTCGAAGAAGGCCAGGATATCGCATACCGTTACTCCGAAGTTTGAGACGTTTGATGTTCTTCTCATGACTGTCTTGAACAGGAGGGGATAGAAGGTGAATCCGCCAGTCCGTGACTTGGCCCAGTACATTGCAAATCGTTCCCGCATCGTTGTAAAAGCAGCGATTCGGGCAGAGAACGAACAGGGAGAACTGTTATTGATCCAGCATGCCGAGCAAGGACCCTGGGGGATTCCGGTCGGAAAAATGCGTCCAGGGGAAACCGTCGAGGATGCAGCTTCCCGCGAACTGTGGGAGGAGACAGGATGGACGGCCAACGGCATGAGCCTTCAAGGATTATACTCGGGTCCGGAATTTCGGCAGCTGCATTCGAGCGGAGACGAAGATTATTTCGTCATTGCCGTGTTCAGGGCATTCATCGTTCAGGATGAACATGTACGTTCGAGGCTGGATAGTGCAGTGGGCATGAATTTTTTTGCTTCGAATGCATTGCCGCCTCTGAATGAAATCAGCAGACGGCTGCTTGAGCTATCAGACGACTAAGATACAGGAACGGCAGCTCGCTGCACCAAAAAAAGTCCTTCCAGGCCGGAAGGACTTTTTTTGGTGCTTAATGACGCAGCACACCGATACGGAGAAAGGAAGACATTTCAATGCCTGTTCCTCCTGCGTTATTTTCGGAAGGTGTGTCCTCGAATTGGTGTTCTACACCAGATCCAGAGGTTCATCGTCCATGGCAAAATCAAAATCGTCGATATCAAACACTTGCACCGGAGCGGAAGACTCGATGATCCGGGCGATGAAATCAACCTGATCCGTGAGAATCGGGGTGTTCAGACGCTGGGAGGTGAGCAGCAGCTCCGTTTCGATCGGATCGAAGTATTCGCCATACTGGGCGGTGTCCACCGCATTGACGATGGAGATCGATACTTGATCCCCGAACAGGATCGAAGGGCTTTTTCCCCAAGGGACAAGCAGGGCACGCTCTATTTTTTTCTTGTTGAGCGGTTCTTCGAAGTAACTGATCAACTCATTGACCTTGGCTTTGACGTGCAGATCGTCTGCCGTATTGTCCATGAGCGGATCGGAGCTGGTTTGAAACTCATACAATTCCAGGACGGCGGTATATGGAACGATATATTCAACAGGCGCGGGTGGCGCGAGCAATTGACCGTAAATCGCCACCATCACGGCTTCCGTAACAAACTGACGTGACATGGGTTCTTGAATCCTCCTGCGGCCGGGTTAGTAGTTGCAATGACAGCGATGTCGAACAAGGAATATGCTCCAAGCAGTCGACCATGCGATGCATGAATAGAAGTATATCATACAACGATGGAAATTACAGCCAGACTACAGGGGGCAAGCGCCTATTTTCGCTTATGATTTGCCGAGAAGGAGCGAAAGAAGCCCTGCGGCGATGAGCGGTCCTACCGGCACGCCCTTGAAAAAGGCTACACCCAAAACGGTACCGATCAGCAACCCCGCAACGACCGTTGGTTGGGCACCCATCAGCGTGGCTCCCCGCCCGCCCAGATAGGCCACAAGGATCCCTACGCCGATGGCCAGCAAAGACTTCCAGTGCAGGAAGGAAGCGCCGATGGTCTGCATGCTGATCTTGCCGCTGGCGAGCGGTGCCATGACCCCGATGGTCAATACAATGATGCCCACGGTCAGTCCGTACTTTTCAAGCCAGGGAAAAGCCTGATGCACGTTAAGCACGCGCAGAAGCAGCAGAAACACCATCGCCACCGTGACAGGAGCGTTGCTGCTAATAATCCCAAGCGCGGCGAAGGCGAGCAGCAGGAGGGAAGTCATGTCCATGGCTTTCATTTCCCTTCGGGCTGCCTGCGGTTTTGACGAATGATATGTTCGGCAATATACTTGCCATGCCAACGTCCCGATTCGATGAAGACTTCATTGGCATTGCGTCCGGATGCGATTACGCCTCCGACATAGATGCCAGGCACGCTGCTCTCCATCGTTTGCGGATCATAGACCGGTTTATCCATGTCCTCCGACATTTGCACGCCAATCGAGGTCAGCAGCTGACGGTCCGGGCGGAAGCCGGTCATGGCCAGCACGAAGTCGTTGTCGAGTCGGCTGGTGGAGCCGTCGGCATGAAGCAGCGTCACGGCGTCGTCCAAAATTTCGGAGACGCGGGACTCAAGATGCAGCGTGATGAGGCCTTTGTTCACCATGCTTTCAAACAGCGGGCGCACCCATGGTTTGATATGCTCGGACAAGCCGGTCCCGCGATAGACCATATCGATTTGCGCCCCTACACGAATCAGCTCCATCGCCGCATCGACGGCCGAGTTGCTGCCACCGATAATGGCGACGCGTGTACGCGTGTACGGATGCGCTTCGCGGAAATAATGAGTGACTTTTTCTTTGTCCTCTCCGGGAATGCCCAGATAATTGGGATGGTCGAAATAACCGGTAGCCACGACGACGTTGCGTCCTTCATGGATGGTCACTTGACCCCGTCGGTTCACCGTATGTACCTCAAAGGTTCCGTCTTCCTTGCGTTTGATTTCCCGGGCTTCTTCATAGTTGTGGACCCGCAGCCCATAATGTGCGGCAACCTTGCGATAGTAAGCGAGCGCTTCGTAGCGGAACGGTTTGTCGTTGGGCGAGCTGAACGGAACGTTTCCGATTTCCAGCAGTTCCGCCGTACTGAAAAACTGCATGTGCGTCGGGTACAAATAGATGGAATGTACGATATTGTGCTTCTCTACAATGACGGTCGACAATCCGAGCCGCTCGCATTCAATGGCGGCAGACAGGCCACAGGGGCCTCCGCCGATAATGATGACGTCTTCCATATTCTATATCCTCCTTCATGTCAAGCACTATTATCCTACCGCAAAAGTAGGAACAATGCCAGTTTGCGCAAGGTTTTTACGCAGAAAAAAGGGCTCGGCGGCATGCGTTTATCGATTGACATGGCATAAAATAAAGACTAACATAAAATTAGATGTTTATCTAATTTGAAGAAAGTGCAAAAGGGGGAGATTGGATGCAGCTTGAGAAGATCGTAGCTTACCACAAGGCATTGGCCGATCCAACCCGGCTCCGCATGTTGCTGCTTTTGTCCCAAGGAGAAATGAATGGGCAGGCGCTTGCCGAAAGGCTAAACCTGTCCCAGCCCACGGTGACGCACCATGCCTCGAAATTGAGGGAAGCGGCACTAATTAAGGAGCGCAGGGAAAAAAATACGGTGTATTTTACGTTGAATCCTTATTTTATCAAGGAACATGCGCAAGCATCGGTTGATTTTATTTTCAAAAAGGAGGCTGCAGGGGATATGAGTGACGTCAATGAAACGCTGAAAGCTTCGGTCATGCGGAATTTTTATGCCAAGGACGGGCGGCTGCGGCAAATTCCGGCGCAGTACAAAAAAAAGCTGATCGTGCTCGAACATATGGCGGAGCAGCTTGAATTCGGGCGAAAGTACTCGGAGAAGGAGATCAATGAGTTCATCAAACAATATCACGATGATTTCGCGACCATCCGTCGGGAGTTCATCATGCATCAGTTCATGTACCGGGAGGACGGCGTATACGAGCTGAATCCGAAAGAAATGTGGACACGTTGGGATGAGGTGCGCTAAAAAACGCTTGACAATGACGGCGATGGATGTGTAACATGTTGGATAAATCTACAAGGGAGGCGATGTTATATGACAGCTCTAATTGCAGTATACGCATATGGGAACATGAATATCGTCTCCGGAACGGATCAAGGCATATCGTTTATACGTATGGGCTAAGTAAGTCCCAATCGTTGTTTGCTTAGGCAAACCATATGCAGCGAGAAGCTACGGGAGACGGCCTGTGGCTTTTTTTGTCGTCATCGGAGTTTGCACGGAAGCAGCAAGTTCTCTTTTCCATGGTATGAATGGTGAAGTTTCTGCTCTCTTCAAGTGCATCTTCTGTCGGCAAGTTTTACAGCCACGGGTTCATTGTGCCCGTGGCTTTTTCTTGTTTTCGTGCCGGAGACGTGTCCGGTCGGCTGTTTCATTGAAATGAAAATCATCGCATGAACATTTGGGAGGAATTTGATTTTGAATAAAGTATTGGATAAGTATGGATGGTCAACGTCATGGGAGGAAGCGTGGAAGAGTTCCGGCATCGGAGTACCGCCAAGAGTGCCCGCAAGAGTGATCGCAGACCATGGACAGCTGCAGCGACTGCTGACAGAATCGGGGGAATGCTGGGGCAAAGTATCGGGGCGAATGCGTCATGAAAGCGCGGAGAGCGGCGAATTGCCGGCAGTGGGGGATTGGGTTGCGATTACGGGCGAGCCTGGCGAGGAAGCGGTCATTCATGGCATCCTTCCGCGTCGGAGCCGGGTATCCCGGCAGGCTGCCGGTCCGGTGACCAAGGAGCAATTGATCGCGGCGAACGTCGATCATCTGCTCATCGTGGCTGCCTTGAACCATGATTTCAATCTGCGGAGGCTTGAGCGTTACCTGATCATGGCTTGGAATGGCGGGGTAAACCCGGTCATCATTCTAAGCAAAAGCGATCTGTGCGACAACGTGCATGAACAGGTTGCGAAAGTGGAGAGCATTGCGCCCGGCATTGAAGTCATTGCATTGTCGGCAGTGACGGACCAGGGCAAGGAGCAGCTGGATCGGCTGCTTCAGCCTGGGAAAACGGTCGCTCTGACGGGATCTTCGGGAAGCGGAAAATCGACCATGGTGAACTGGATCATGGGCAAGGAAGTGCAGCTCACCCAACAAGTGCGGGAAGCGGATAGCCGCGGGCGGCACACGACGACCCATCGCGAGATGTTTGTGCTTCAGCAGGGGGCCGTATTGATCGATACGCCCGGAATGCGTGAGCTCCATTTATGGGATGAAGGAGAGAGCGGGTTGTCGCAGGCTTTCAGCGAGATCGAGCAGTTGGCTGCCGGCTGCCGGTTCCAGGACTGCAGCCATACCCGCGAGACGGGGTGCGCCGTGAAGGAGGCTGTTCAGTCAGGAGCCCTGGATAGCAAAAGACTGGATAATTATCTGAAAATGCAGAGAGAGTTAATGTACCAGCAGCGCAAAGAGGAAACGGCAGCCAAACGGAGAGCCTCCGGCAAATCGTCCTCTTCTCGCAAACCCAAGCATGCCCTGCGTGCGAATGACTGGGATTGATCCGGGAGGATTAGGGTCAAATTGGCGCCAGTACCGGTGCACCGGCATAAGATAGAGCCGGGAGGTGTTTCAGCATGCCTGATTATCGTATTATCGTGGATCTTTCGGATCATATGTTATATCTGCTGGACGGGGATCAAGTCGTGAAGGGGTATCCGGTAGCTATAGGCAAAATGTTGACGGAAACGCCAACGGGGGAATTCACGATCATCAACAAACAGGAAAATCCCGGAGGTCCTTTCGGCGTTCTTTGGATGGGCCTGTCGGCTCCGCATTATGGCATTCATGGCACAAACGATCCTTCGTCCATTGGCAAATCGGTGTCGCATGGCTGCATTCGCATGTATAATAGCGATGTGCTGGATCTTTCTTCCAAAGTTGGCGTAGGCACAACGGTAACGATCCGGCCTTAGGGCCGGATATGCAGCAAAGCATGCGCACTCATAGGATCATCCACGAACCGACTATAGCAGTAATAACGGAAAAGGAGGAGTGGAACCATGCTTATTCGACGAGCTTGTGCAGGTGACGAACGCCAGATCGCCCATGTACATACCGAGAGCTGGAAGACGACGTATCGGGGGATCGTGCCTGATGCATTTCTGGACCGTCTGACGATCGAATTGAGATTGCCTCAATGGGAGCAGGCGCTCTGCGAGCAAGGCGAGGAACGGATTGTGCTTGTTGCGGAACAGGAAGACGGGACGATTGTCGGCTTTGCTTCAGGAGGAAAGGAGCGCGAAGGAAGCCTGCCTTACGAAGGAGAGCTCTATGCGCTCTACATATTAAAGGCCATGCAGCAAGTAGGAATCGGAAGGCAGCTTGCGACGTCGATGGTTCGGGAATTGCAGCAGCTCGGCATGGGGAGCATGGTCATCTGGGCGTTGGAGCAAAATCCGGCTTGCCGTTTCTATGAAAAGATGGGTGGGAGGCCTGTACGCAAGCAGCCGATCACCATTGCCGGACGAGAACTGGTGGAAGTGGCGTTTGGATGGAACCGTTTGGAACCGTTTGGGAAGGGCATGAAAATGGCTGATGATGGCGTGCCTCGAATCGATTAAAGTCGAATGGTGTTGGATGATAGATTCAGGAAAAAAAAGGAATTCGAACCGGTTTGGTTCGAAATCAATCCGGTTATTTATCTTACACGGCCATTCATCCGTTAATCCATGGTAAAGGGGCTTGAATCGATGTCCATCGACCGCTTTATTCTGAGAAAGCTGAGCAACTGTCGGGAAGCAATCACGCGCGACAATCTGGTCCGCCTGTTTCTCATTCGCATCCACAGGGCCGAAGCAGCGGAGGGGCAAGAGAACGTATACGAAATCGGGAGACGGCGTTAAGAAGCATGAAGGCAGACTATGGTAAGGGGTTTGGGGCGTCAGGGATCGATATGAACAAAAAAGGAAGCGCGTCCTTTAAGGATGCCTTCCTTTTTTGGGCTGCGGTTGAGGACGGTCGTCCGAACCGCGGCGTATCATCAAGTTTAGGGGCTTTTGAGTCTGTTAGTACAATGACAGGGCCAGTGAATCATTTTCGCTGCGGCTGTGCAGAATGGCTTCGCAACCGACGATTTCGATGCTGATCAAGGATTGCAGGCATTTTTGCAAAGCTCGTTTACCGTTGCTGATTTTATGCTCAAGGGCATTGCTAAGCAGTCTTAATGTTTTCTGCACAGGTTGTTTGTTTTCTTGATTAAAGTATACAGGGATGGATTTGTTTTGAAATGTAATTAGTGTTCTCACTAGAAATCACCTCACAAGAGTTATTTCATATTGGTAATAGTAAATTCCAATGCTTAAAATTACCTTAAAATCAGCTTATGAAAACATAAAGGCGCTTAATGTTTGAAAAGTGTTCACAATTCGATTGTGGGCAAAGCAATCCCGGCCGACCCGAAACCGGGAAATTCATCCCTATTCCATCGCAGTGGTTTTCAATTTTTCGCATCCCTGCAAACCTAAACGCGTGGCGTGCCACAATAGTTCTGAGACCAATGGACGATATTTTAATGCTGGGATGGGTCATACGTAACAAAAACATAGGGTGTACATTGCCAATACGGATTTTATGTAAGAAAATAGGATTGCAATGCTGATTTGCCGCTTTTTTTTGATCTATTTTGACATTAGGACATTTTACATATGAGACCATCGGAGGGATTACGATGATTCTAACCGTATATTCCGGACGTGCGGAAAGCGAATGGTTTGATGTCGACGTGCCGGATGAATGTACGATCGAACATCTAAAAACGCTGCTTGGTGTCCGCATATATGGACAGGCCCCCGGAGATGGCGTACAGTACATCCTCGAAGCCAAATTTCCCGAAGGGTTATGGTTCACGCCGCACAATGCGCAGCAGTTGATCGAGACAGGCCTGCGTCAAGGGAGCTGCGTGCGCGTCCAACGGGCTTTCTCGACAACGACCGAAGAGGCGCCTGTGTATGGAAGGCGTCCATTGTTCCAACAGGAAAGCAACAAATGAAAGCCCGGAACGTATACATTTCAGGAATGCGCGAACGAAAGGAGGTCCATTCTTCGTGAATGTGTTATATCAGCGTTCCCCAAGGATGACGCCGGTTCTTAAGGAAGAACAGCTTGAAATTCTCAGGCCCCCGGCGGAGCCGAGCAAACCGACGTTTTCGTTGATTTCCATTATAATACCCATCATGATGACGACGGTCAGCATCGGTTTTTATGTATACATCAATATGACAGGCAAAATGAGCAACAGCAGCTACATGATGTTCCAGATGATGACGGTCATGATGATGCTGACATCATATACCATTCCTTTTTTCGTGTATTTGAGCAACAAAAAGACCTACGCCAAAAAGATTCAGGAGCGTAAAGCGATGTACCTGTCGCAGCTGGACAAACATCGCGAAGAGCTGAAGGCGGCCCAAGCCGAACAGGTCCGAAGCTTATACGAGGTGCATGGGGATCCGAACGTCTGCATGCAAATCGTCAAAAACCGCAACAGCTCTCTATGGGAGCGGTCGCCGGAAGACGAAGATTTCATGCAGGTGCGCATCGGTTCCGGAGAAGTGCCTTTCCGGATCAAGCTCCAGGTACCGCGCGTGGACGGATATGATAAAGACGAGCTCATTGAAGCGGCCCATCAGCTGGCTGCCGAATTTCAGACCGTAGCGGATGCTTCCATCACCTTGCCCCTGTTCCAATCCAAGGTGATGGGACTGGTGGGGAGCCGTGAAGAAGTGCTTTCCTCGCTGCGCGTCATCGTTGCCCAGCTTGCCGTTCGGCATTCGCCCGACGAGCTGAAAATGGCTGCGTTTTATGAAGAGAAGGAATCCCGGGAATGGGAATGGCTTCGCTGGTTGCCGCACATTTGGGACGAGGATCAGGAGCAAAGGTATATGGCCGACAGGCACAGCGGTGCGCATCAATTGGCGGACAGCTTGTTTTCCGTATTGAACCGGCGCAAGAACAACAAGCAGGACAAGTACAAAAAAAGCGTGCAAACGCCCTGCTACGTCGTGATCCTGTCCGATACGCAGTTGATTGAAGAGGAGCCGCTGCTGCCGCTTTTGCTGGAGTCCGCTCACGAGATCGATGTGTGCACGATCATTTTGGCGAGCCGCAAGGAATCGCTTCCGATGCACTGCCAGCTGATCATGGAAGCTGCCAGGGACAAAGGACTGTACATCAAAAAAACGGAAGACGCGGACGTCATCAAACAGGAGTACAAGCCTGATTTTATTTCCCGGGAAGCTGCGGAGGCCTTGGCCCGGTACATGTCCCCGATCCGGCTCAAACGTTCTTCCGCCTCGGATATCCCGCAAATTCTTCCGCTCTTTGACATGATGGGTATTTCCCGCGTGGAAGAGCTGGATGTGGTGTCCCGCTGGAATCAGATGAGATATCCGGACAGTTTGCCTGTACCGATGGGGGTTCGCGCAGGCGGGAAAAAAATCGCGCTTAACCTGCATGACAAAATAGAACGGCAAGGCCATGGTCCCCATGGGCTGATCGCCGGCACGACCGGTTCCGGAAAGAGCGAGGTCATTCAATCCATCGTGGCTTCCCTTGCGGCTGAATTTCACCCGCATGACCTGGCTTTCATGCTGATCGATTACAAAGGCGGCGGTATGTCGAATACGTTCGTGGGATTGCCGCATGTGGTCGGAACGATCACCAACCTTGACGGCAACCTGATTGAGCGGGCGAACGTTTCGCTTCGGGCCGAGCTTGTAAGGCGGCAGAAAATATTGAATGATGCCGGCAATCTGCAGCATATTGACGAGTATTACAAAATAGCGAGATCGCGGCAGCAGCAGCCTTTGCCGCATCTGGTCATCATTATTGACGAATTTGCGCAATTGAAGCGGGATCAGCCCGAATTCATGGACGAATTGATCAGTATCGCGGCCATTGGCCGAACGTTGGGAGTACACCTCATTCTGGCTACGCAGAAGCCTGCCGGCGTGGTCGATGACAAAATATGGAGCAATTCCAGGTTCCGGATCTGTTTGCGCGTGCAGAGCGAGGGAGACAGCCGGGACATGATCAAGATCCCGAATGCGGCATGGATTACGAAGCCGGGACGCGGCTATTTCCAGGTGGGCAGCGACGAAGTGTTTGAAGAAATGCAATTTGCCTGGAGCGGCGCCCCATATCATCGCGAGGAAGACTCAACAAGCGTGCTGCCTGTCATGGAAGTGCGGTTGAACGGGAAGCGGGAACCTTTGCTTACCGGTGAACGCAGAGCTGTATTGAAGGGCGAGGATGTCCCCAAACAGCTGCAGGCCTTTATCGATTATGTTGCACGTTCAGCTGCGGATGCCGGAATTGCGCGATTGCAGGGCCCGTGGCTGCCTCCTCTGCCGGAGGTGCTTGACTGGGAGAGTCTCGCCATCAAGCAACCCGGGGAAAGCGAGGATCGCGCGTACGAATCGGAAAGCGGTTTGTTAAGGCCCGTCGTCGGTTTGCTTGACGATCTTCCCAACCAGCGGCAGATGCCGCTTGAACTTCCAATGGATCAAGGCCATCTTGTCGTGTACGGCATGCCGGGTTTGGGAAAAACGACGTTTGTACAAACCCTGCTCATGGCCATGGGCAGATTGAACGAGGCATCTTGGCATGGCTATATCATTGATATGGGCAGGATGATGAAGGATTTTGCGATGCTGCCCCAAATCGGCGCCGTCATGATGGCCGAAGAGGAGGACCGGATCAAACGGTTGTTCCGTTATGTGCTGAAACTGTCTGCACAGCGTAAGGATATGATGTCGGAGGTCGGGGTAAAAACGATTTCGGCTTATCGCCGCGTCGCCCGCGAAGCGGTCCCGCAAATTGTGGTCGTGATCGACGGATATCTTTCTTTCCGGAATGCGTATCCCGAAGAGAACGAGTTGTTGGAAACGATTCTCCGCGAAGGTGGCAGCTTGGGCATGACCTTTGTGTTGACAGCCAACCGCGTAACGGACATCTTCGAAAAATTCAGGAGCAACATTCCCAATGCCGTTACTTTTGAATTATCCGATCCGAGCGATTATTATTATGCGGTGGGACGGCCGACAAAAGCGCCGAGCCAGCTTCCGCCGGGACGCGGTCTTGTGAAGGGGCAGGTTCCGCCGCTCGCGTTCCAGACGGCCTTGCCGTCTGCAGGCGAGGATGAGGGCAAGCGTTCGGCGTCCTTGCGCCGGGCGATCGTTGACATTCGTGACAGCTGGTCCGGGGAACAGGCACCCCAAATCGCGCCCCTTCCGGAAGAAGTGCATCTCAAGGATGTGATTATGCGTGCCGGAACATACGGAAGCAGAAGCCTTTCGTCGGTGAACGTGCCGGTCGGGCTGTATACCGATGATCTGGAGCCGTTCTCGCTTAATCTGAGGGAAGGCCCGCATTTCATGGTGACCAGCCCGATGGAAGGGGGCAAAACGACATTTTTGTTGACCTGGATGCTGTCCCTGGCGTATCATGCTTCACCGGAGCATGTGCAAATGTACACAGTCGATATGCGCTATGGTTCAGGCGGATTGGCGGAAATCGGAGCTTTGCCCCATGTTCGTGGCCATGTGTCGCGAGAAGAGCAATTGGCTCCTGTCATCCAGCAGCTATATGATGAAGTGCTGAAGAGGGGAGAAATCTCCGGCGGTCCGGAAATCGTGCTGGTCATCGACGATGCGGACACATTGTCCAAACAGCTGACCGATTTCAACGTGAAGGATCAACTGGGAGCGATCGTTCGCCAAGGAAGGGATCGGGGCATACATGTCATTTTATCCGGCGTGCCGGCAGATTTCCCAACGTTCGGATCTGACTGGGTAAGCGACGTGAAAGCTTCCCAGAGCGGATTGCTGTTCGGGACCTTGGACCCTAACGATCTCTCGTTCTTCCGTATACCGTATTCCGAATCTGGAGGAAGCACGTCTGGTCTGAAGGTACTACCTCCGGGTCAAGGTTATTATATTAAACGCAAATATTCCAGGGTCAAAGGTGCAGTCCCATGCCATTCGGGCTGGAAAATGACCGATTGGATTTCTGAAATTCGTGACCGATGGCATGTTGTAGTTTGAGGGGAGGTGGCTCATAATGTTGACGGTTCATGATTCCAAGCAAAAGGTAGTCACTTTGCAATTGAAAGAGCTTTTTTTCCTGGCCGGTATACTCGGTTCAGACCGACTGCTTGGCGTGGAGGATCCATTCCGCGGTTATATGGCCGAAGATATCGCGATGGAATGGGAACACGTCAAAACTTCCCTGCTGGACAAAGGGTATTTGATTCAAGATCAGGATAGCAACGAGCTGACCATGACACCGACCGTTTTTTCCCGGGTAGCCATTGCTGGTCTTTCCGACAGGGCATGCTGGATACGTTACTCAATCAACGGCAAGTCACATGAAAGCTACATTCATTGCACGGATGAACGCGTTGTTGAAGTATCCCGGATCGAAGGAGAAACGGATTCGTTCAGGCTCAGCGATTTGGGGAACGTCCACCAAGCGGTGGATTGCCTGATCGAAAAAATGAAGTGGAGCGGGCGTTCTCCGGCGGAGAAACCTGCGCTGATGTGTTCCAAAAAAAAGTTTTACGATGTTTTGAATGGGCTGCATGACAAACAGGAGCAGACGGTGGCGGACGAGCTCGCACTGGAGACCAATGACCCCGAAGGATCGCTTGCGCTTGCACGGTGCCTTGTCAACAAGGAGTCGGATGGGGAGCTGCGGCTGCTCGTATGGGGCGATGACGGCTGGACGTCACAGTCGGCGGCGTTCACTTCGAGCGCGGTTTCCAATTGGTTGTTCCGCATGAGTACAGCCGCTTCGGATGATTGGTTGGTTGCAGCCTTAACGACGAGAGAACAGTTTCACGAAATGCTGCTGGACTGGCTTAAACAGCCTGCAGAGGAAGAGGAAAGGTGATGGGTAAATGCGCATTCGTGTGGAACCGGATGTGCTTCGGGCACTGAGCAGGCAGATTCAGTATGCGGCGGAGCAAATACAGCAAAAGATGACAGTGTTGGATCAAGCCATTCATTCGCTGGAGTGGGAAGCGCAATCCCGTCCTGCGGTGATGGCCGAATGGGATTATTGCAAGCGCCTTGGCGAGACGGCGGTGCGGCGGTTCGTGGAGCTCGGGACGCAGCTTGATCGAAAGGCGGTCGTGTTTCAGCAAGTGGACATGGAGTATCGCACGATTCTGGGACATGTAAACAAGGCCTACGTCAACGCTGTCAATCTGCTTCAAGTCATGGAAGACAATGAGGCAGGACAGATCCTGCCTGTGCACTCAACGACTTCTGCCGTCGTATCCGATCCTTTTTCTGCAGTAAGGGCAGTATACCAAGTACAGGACACCGTTCCGCCTGACGGTTCCCCGGCCACTCTGGTTCAGGCCATGCAGCCCGAACCGGTGGCATGGAAGTTTACGGATCCGTCCTATCGGGGGACCAGAGGAAGCGAACCTGTCGTATCGTGATGACTTGAATATACAGATGTGATCCGCCTGATGGAATAAAATGAAATTTCGGCGAAAATAGGCTGTTAGGGGAAGATTCAGGTCCTGAAAATGGGGTAAATAGGATTAGGTCCTTCGGCTTTTGTTCAAAGGATTCCAATATAGTACAATTTGAACAAGCAATATTTACTAGCTCTAATCAAGGAGGAATTTACACATGGCAGGACGTATTTTAGTAACCCCCGAGCAGCTTGATCAGGTTTCCAACCAATTCAAACAAAGCGGTGAGCAAAGCCAGCAAATCGTTACTTCCCTGACTCAATCCATCACAAGCATGGAGGGACAATGGGAAGGGATGACCAAGCAGCGTTTCTTCCAAGAGTTCCAGGAAGCGAGCAAGCAAATGCAGTCTTTTGTTCAAACGCTGAACAGCATTAGCGCGGAACTTACGGCAATCGCCAACAAATTCCGCACGGCTGACCAAACTCGTTAATCTGTCATACATACGTGTAGGCAGAGAGCAAGCCAGAAGAGAAACTATTGCGGCAGAAACCGGGCGTTTAACGACACCCGGTTTTTGCTGCACCATCACAGAAATGATCAGAGAGAGGGATGAGCATGTCTTTTCAACCGAATCCAGGGGATGAATTGGTGATCAATGACATTGCCTACACGATTGGGCAGCATCCCGCCGCTCCCGGGCTGGCATACGCCCAGGCGGGGAGGCAGGGGATTGTTTATCAGCTGATTCCCAAAAATGGTTCCATAGATGGTGCTAAGGCACTAAAAGTGTTTTTTCCAAAATTCAGGATTCCTGCCATGGTGTATCAATCGGAACATATGGAGCCTTACAGCGCGCTGCCGGGTATGCGCGTATGCAAACGCGATGTGCTCACTCCGGAAAGAAACGGAGCGCTCATTGGAGAGTATCCGGATCTGTTGTACGCGGTGATCATGCCCTGGATCCAGGGCATGACTTGGTTTGATGTCATCAGCGACCAAAGAACGCTGACAACAGAGGATAGCCTGAGGCTGGCCAAGGCGCTTGCCGGCACGGGCTCTGCCATGGAGCAGCGCGGACTTGCGCATTGCGATCTGTCCGCGCCCAATGTGATGATTCCGTTTTTTTCCGAAGTGCAGGACCCGAATACGGCATCGGCGGTAGAACTGGTGGATGTGGAGCAGATGTACGGTTCCAAAATGGATCGTCCGGATGCTCTGCTTGCCGGTTCCCCGGGGTATGCGGCCCATCGGACAGTGCACAGCGGTTTGTGGAGCGCTTATGCGGACAGGTTTGCGGGAGCGGTGATCATTGCCGAAATGCTGAGCTGGTCCGATCCGGCGATCGTAGACAAGGCTTGGGGAGAAAGCTATTTCGACCAGAACGAAATGCAGGCGGTGAGCGAACGTTATGTCGCGATGCAAGGCTCACTCCAGAGGCGTTGGGGCCAGAAAGTCGCCGAATTGTTCACCAGAGCCTGGGAAAGCCATGATTTGAGCAGCTGTCCAACGTTTGGAGAGTGGCTGGTCGTGCTCGCTTCGGCATCCATAGAGCAAGCGGAGGCTGCGGTTGCTCCTTTGATGGCGGAGGAAGAAGCGGCTCCGGCTCCCGAAAAGGCGGGGAGTGCCCCGGTAACGGAAGAGATAACCGGAAATGCAGACGCCCCAAGGGAGGGTGGCTTGGCTTCCAAGTCGCTGCCCGAGCAGGAAGCCGTCATCAACCGTTTGTTCGCGCAGGCGCGATTGTTGGAGGAAGAGGGTAAACCGGGCGCTGCTCTTGAAGTGTACCGGTCATTGTATCATTTTATTCCCGACAAAAGTCCGTTACAGATTGAAGTGGAAGCAGCCATCCAGCAGCTCGATGCCCAACTGAATCCGAAGGAGGAAGCTGCGGAACAGGGCAAAATTCCGTTGTATCGGACCAAAAAGTTCATGATCTCTGCCGCTGCGCTCGTCGTTCTGCTGGCCGGAACGGTTCCGACGGTCAACATCTTGGCCGACCAAGCCGAGGTTAAACAGAAGGAACAGCAGGAAGCCGCCAGATTAGCGGAGATCCAGGCTGCCGAGGAAGCCGAAGCGGCAAAGGCGGCTTTGCTAAAGCAGCAGGAGGAAGAACAGAAAAAGAAAGTCGAGGAGGAGCTCAGGCTGGCTGCCGAAAAAGAACGGCAGCAGGCCGATGCCAAAAAGAAAGAAGAAGAGCGGAAAGCATTGCAGGAAAAATACGATAAACAGGCCAAATATGAGGCCTATTTGGCAGAACAGGAACGAAAGAAGCAGGAGGCGGCCAAACAGGCAGCTCAGGCCAAGTACGACAAACAAGCCAAATACGAAGCATACCTGGTCTGGAAGAAAGAGCGCGACATCAGGCTAGCCAAGGAAGAAGCCGAACGCAAGGCAGCTGAAGAGGCTGCGCGCAAGCAGGAAGCCGCGCGCAAGGCGGCCGAAGAAGCCAGACGCAAAGAGGAAGCGGCCCAAAAGGCGGCGCTCAAGAAAAAACGCGCCCAAAACGTAGTAACCCTGATTGCCCATTATAACAAAGCGTACAATGCCCAAAAAGGCCGTAACATCGAAAATGCCGAAGCTTATGCACGCGATTTCAAAAACTTGTACAATACCGACGCTGCATACTTTAAGGGTGTGGGCAAGGTGGCTGCGCGCATGACTGCCATCAACAAATTCCTGGGCAATACGGACTACGTTCTGCCAGACCTGTAAATCAAACAAATGACGGAGGTGACACATCCCAGATGAACTATACGATTCAAGCATCCCAGCGAACACCCGCACTTATCATTTATTTGATTGATATCAGCGCCTCCATGAATATGGTTCTGGACAATCGCAGACGCATTGACGTCGTCTACGATGCGCTGTCCCTGGCCATTCGCCAGATGGTATTTCGTTCGACCAAAGGCAACCGTCTGACACCCCGCTACCGGATCGCCATCCTGGCCTACAGCGATGATGTGTATGACTTGTTGAACGGGATCAAGGGCATCGACGAAATCGCCGCCATCGGTTCTTTGCCTGACCTTACGCCAAAGCGCTTCTCGGATTCGGCCAAAGCGTTTTTGCAGGCCGAGAAAATACTGCAAGCGGAAATTCCGTACATGCAGGATTGTCCCGCCCCGCTGGTGTGCCACATGACGGATGGCGTGGCGACGGGGGACGATCCCGAACCGATTGCGAAACGCATTATGGGCATGAGCGTGCCTGACGGAAACGTGCTGGTTGAGAATATTTTCATTTCCGACCATCTGCTGGAATCGCCGATTGCCGAGCCGAGAAGGTGGAAAGGCATCCATGCGGAGACGTCTCTGAAGGACGAGCACGGCGAGAAGCTGCGCAACATGTCTTCCGTCCTTCCGGAGAGCTACCGGGAGATGTTGGTCGAAGCCGATTATTTGCTTGCTCCAGGCGCTTTGATGATGCTTCCCGGGACCTGTGCCGAGCTGGTATCCATCGGGTTCCAGATGTCTGCTGCCACACCTGTACGATAGGGGGAAACCGATTGAAAACAATGCGTTTGGTTTCGCTGTCAACCGGGGATAAATTGCCCCGTGCCAGGTCATATCGCGGATTTCGCTACGTGAGTCTGCAGACGGGAGAACAACCTCTTACCCGTTACGAGGGCGCCTTCAAATGTCGCTATGGGTACGGGCGAGCCGCCGAAACCGTGAATCAGGGAGATTCCGGGCAGGACTTTGCAGCGGTCAACATGGATGGGGATGTCGTTCATTTTGTGTTGTGCGATGGGGTCGGCATGAGCTATCTTGGTGATTTTGCCGCTCGATTTCTGGGCAATGCCCTGCTCGAATGGCTTGTCAGCACGCCGGTGCCCAGTGCCGAAGGCGTGGAACGTTTGCTTCGCGAACTGACGGTTCCCGCATCCGATCAGCTCTCCAAATTGAAGCCTTTGGACAACTCGCCGCTGCTTCTGCGCGAAGTGCTGATGGAGAAGCTTCGCAGAGGCAGTCAGGCGATGTATGTATGCGGCAGGGTCGAGCTGGCGAAAGGAAACGGAAACAGCCGCATGTGGCTCGCCTGGCAGGGGGACTTGAGAATCCGGATGTGGCGCAACGGGAAGGAACACTCGGCTCCTTTCCAGCAGATGCGCCGCTCCAGCGAGCGTTGGTCCACATTGGAAGGACCGGTTGGCGGCAAACCCCATGTATATGATGCCAAGTTGTCCGGCAAGGAGTCTTTCCGGCTGCAAATGTATACGGATGGATTGAACGACCTGGACGCCATTCACACCTATATCCCGGACGAGCACATTCAGGTGCTTCTTGATGCGGCCCACACGGGAGGGCTGGAAGACGATGCGGCATTGATCGAATTGGAGTGGTAAACGGAAAATTGCGATGTGCATGATTTAAAAAGAGCTCTTTTTGGGTAATCTTGTGAAGAATTGCTTTACATAAGAGACTGCGGCGAAATAAATGCCACTATATAGGTTGAACCAGACATTTACACGATCACGGAGAGGACAGAAAGAAGCTGGAGATGCGAAGCGCTCGTTTAACAAGAACGCTGCATCGGAAGCATAGGCTTATCGCCGGATTTCCCCTTAAATAAGTGGATCAAAAAAAATTTGGGGATCACAGCGATCGAAAGATGTTCTGACCACGTAGTGGCTCCGTGTAAAGATCATTGGTTCAACTTATATCGTTTCCTCGTAGCCTCTAAGACACAAGAAAAAGGAGAGAGGAATCATGACGCATCATCATGACCGTTCCAGGTTTGCAGGCAAGGTGGCGATCATTACGGGAGCAGGTTCAGGCATCGGCAAGGCAGCGGCGCTGAAGCTGGCGAATGAAGGGGCACAGGTCGCGTTGTTCGATCTGGTGAATGACCGGATTTCGGAGACTGCGGCGGAAATCAACGCGCTGCATGAAGGGTCCGCCCGAGCGTTCGATGTGGACATTTCCGACCCGGAACGCGTGGAAAGAGCGGTGCTGGAAACTGTGGAACTGTTCGGCGGCATCGATGTCGTGTTTGCCAACGCGGGCATCAATGGCGTATCCGCTCCCATTGAGGACATTCAGGTGGAAGATTGGAAAAAGATCATCACCACCAATTTGGACGGCACGTTCTTTACCGTCAAATACGCTTTGCCGCATCTGAAGAAACGCAGGGGCGGCAGCATTATCATCACAAGTTCGATCAACGGCAATCAGCGCTTCTCCAGCTTCGGCATGTCCGGATACAGCACATCCAAGGCCGGGCAGGTGGCCTTCGCCAAAATGGCTGCATTGGAACTCGCGAAATTCAAAATCCGCGTCAACGTCATTTGTCCCGGTGCTATTGCGACCAATATTGATCAAAGCACGATCAAAACGGATGATTTGCAGGAGATCGTCATTCCGATTGAATTTCCGGAGGGGCAGCAGCCGCTGCAGGGCGGCCCCGGCAAGCCCGAACAGGTTGCCGACCTGGTTGCGTTTCTGGCCTCTTCCGAATCCGAGCACATCACGGGGGCCGAAATTGTCATTGATGGGGCGGAATCGCTGCTTAGTTAATCGTACTTCGGACTCTGTAAGCAGAGAAGAAATCATATGCAAGCACATAACGGTCGTTCCCCTGGAACGGCTTTTTGTCATGCAGCGGCAAGGGTTAAAGGATGTCACAGGTTGGCACATGGGAATATTCACAGGGAGACGACAGTTGGTACTCGCAGTTTGGATAGGGAATGGCCGAGATGACATCGACGTAGGCCCTTGCTTGACGTACGAACGAGGGAGGATACCGTTTCAAGCTGATTTGTAGTATTATATCGCAAGCGAAGGTTTGTCCACGGATCGGGGAAAGAGTGCGGTCTACGCGTGATAAAACCGGGCAGTTGATCGTTTGTTTTAGGATAAGGGAGAGGTTATTCGTGGAAATGGAGTTGCCGATACAACAGATCATTCCCGAGCTGAGACAGCTGTTTCGGGATGGAGATACAGGGGTACTGACCGCCGAACCGGGCGCCGGAAAAACGACGGTGGTGCCGCTTGCGTTACTGGACGAACCTTGGGTCGAGGGACGCAAGCTGATCATGCTGGAGCCAAGGCGGCTTGCAGCGCGCTCCGCTGCGGCCCGCATGGCGGCTTCGCTTGGTGAAAAGGTGGGACAAACGGTCGGATACCGCGTTCGCATGGATACCCGGGTGAGCGCGGAAACACGCATTGAGGTGGTGACCGAAGGTGTGCTGACACGCATGCTCCAGCAGGATCAAGGGCTTGAAGATACGGCGATGGTCATCTTCGACGAGTTCCATGAGCGTCATTTGCATGGGGATCTCGGGCTGGCGCTTGCGCTTGAATCCAGGGCATTGCTGCGTCCGGATCTGAAGCTGCTCGTCATGTCGGCGACGCTGGATCCGGTACCGGTCTGCGGATTGATGGGTGAAGGCACCAGATGGTTGGCGTGTCCCGGAAGAACGTTCCCGGTGGAAACGAAGTATCTGCCCAAACCGGCGGCGGCTTCCGTGGAATCGTTCACGGCACAAGCCGTAGTCAGGGCGCTGAGGGAGCAGGAAGGGGACGTGCTGGTTTTTCTGCCGGGTGCGAGGGAAATTCACCGTACGGAACGCGAACTGGGCATCCTCGGGCTTCCTCCGCATGTTCAGGTGCACGCGCTATACGGCAGCATGCCTGTGGAACGTCAGGATGAAGCCGTTCGTCCGGCGGCGGCCGGATGGCGCAAGGTCGTGTTGTCCACCTCGATCGCCGAATCGAGTTTAACGCTGACCGGCGTGAAGGTTGTGGTGGATGCCGGACTCAGCCGGGCGTCCGCGTTTTCGCCCCGCACCGGCATGAGCCGGCTCGTTACGCTGCCGGTGTCCAAGGCATCGGCGGACCAGCGTCGCGGGCGTGCGGGGCGCATCGCGCCCGGGGTGTGTTACCGGCTGTGGAGCGAAGAGGCTCACGGCGCGCTGCCGGAGGCGGCGCGTCCGGAGATCGCGTCCGCGGATCTGGCCCCGCTGGCGCTGGAGCTTGCGGCTTGGGGCGTCCGGCAGCCGGAGGAGCTGCAGTGGCTGGACACCCCGCCTGCCGCAGCCTACGGCCAGGCACAGGCGCTGTTGCGCCAGCTGGGCGGCCTGGATGACGCAGGCCGCATCACGCCCTTCGGGCGGCGGATGAACGCGCTTGGCGTGCATCCGCGACTGGCCGGCATGCTGCTCCGCGCGGCGGAGCTCGGGCTGGCCGGCTACGCCAGCGTGCTGGCGGCGCTGCTGCAGGACCCGACGGGCCTGCGGGGCAGCGGAAGCGCGGGCACGGACCTGCGCCCGCGCGTGGAGGCGCTGCTGTCGGCCGGCAGCAGCGCAGCGGCGCAGACGGCGGCGGCCGATGCGGCCGCCGTGCGGCGCCTGCTGCAGGAGAGCCGCCAGCTGCGCGCGGCGCTCGGCCCGGCGGCGCCAGACCCGGCCCGGCCGGACGAGGACAGCTGCGGATTGCTGCTGTCCTTCGCGTACCCGGACCGGATCGCGCAGCGCCGGGAAGACGGCCGCTACCTGCTGAGCAGCGGCCGCGGGGTGCGGCTCCCCGCCACGGAGGCGCTGAGCCGGTCAGCCTATCTGGTCGCTGCCGATGCAGACGACCAGGGCGCGGACGCGCGCATTCTGCTCGCGGCCCCCGTCAGCGAACAGCGATTGCTGGATGCAAGCCCGCATCTGCTGCAGGAAGAAACGCTCGTCGCCTGGGATCGCAGTACCCGCAGCGTGCGCGCAAAGCGCAAATGGCGCATTGGGGCGATCGTGGTCAAGGAAGGCTCCATCGCGCAGCCGCCAGAGGAGGATGTGCTGGAAGCCATGCTGGACGGCATTCGCCTGGAAGGGCCGGGCTGCCTGCCTTGGACGAAATCGTCCAGACAGCTTGCGGACCGGCTGCGGTTCCTGCACCATCATTTGCCGGACTGGCCTGATCTGGCACCGGCCGCGGACGGACTGTCCGCCGAGCTGCAGGAGCAGCTTCGGCCGTTCGTCACGGGCATGCGCTCGGTCCAGGACCTGAAAAGCTTGTCCATGCATGACATCCTGCTCAGCGGTTTGGATTGGGGGAAACGTCAGCAATTGGATGAGGAGGCACCGACCCATGTTCAGGTGCCGAGCGGTTCGCGCATTCCGGTCGATTACAGCGATCCTGAAGCTCCGACCTTGTCGGTCAGGCTGCAGGAAATGTTCGGCCAGCAGGAGACGCCGCGAATCGCCGGCGGCCGCGTGCCGCTGACGCTGCATCTGCTTTCCCCCGCGCAGCGACCGGTACAGGTCACCCGGGATCTGGCCAATTTTTGGCGGGAAACGTATTTTGACGTTAAAAAGGACCTGAAAGGCCGTTATCCAAAGCACTACTGGCCCGACAATCCGCTGGAGGCTGTGGCCACGAACCGAGCCAAACCGCGTACATGACAGCAACAACCCCGTTTGAATGCCGCGAGGGTGGGTAAATACATAACGAACCACTCATAACAGACGGAGCCCCGCTGTACGGTGAAGGTACAGGGCAGGGTGCTGCCGGCTACAAACTGAGGAGGGATTGGTTATGCAAAATAAAATCGTTGGTGTTTTCAATACGGAACGTGAGGCTTCCCAAGCAGTAGAAGCGTTGAAGCAGCACGGATTTCAGCCGGAAGAAATTTCGGTGGTAACGCAAGACCGGGATGAGCTGAGAGCGATTCGCGAGGAAACCGGCTCAAAAGCGCCGGAAGGCGTGGCTGCTGGTGCGGCGACTGGCGGCGTAATGGGCGGCGTGGTCGGGCTGCTGGCAGGCATCGGGGCGCTCGCCATTCCGGGCATCGGCCCGATTCTGGCCGCCGGACCGATCGCCGCTACGTTCACCGGGGCAGCGATTGGTGCAGGCGCTGGCGGACTCGTCGGCGGATTGGTCGGCATGGGAATACCGGAGGAGGATGCCCGGCAATACGAAGAATACGTTCGGGGCGGCAAAATTTTGCTGCTGGTTGATACATCCGATCGCGATTCGGTCGTGTATGATGTGTTTCGGAACAGCAGCGAGCTGAACCGGGACAGATATAACCATTACGAGGCGGATCAAGCCAGGCCCGTAGAACGCACGGACCTGGACATGGAGGAACAGAGGCTGGAAGCGCAGACCAAAGCCGCGAAATACGGAAACAATACGTTCCTGTGACGATCACGGAAACTTCGAAGTTGATCGGTTGCCGCTTGCGATTCTCTAAATGGGCATCTGGCAGATTCACGGCTTGCGTGCTCGCGAGCCCATGATTCGAATGTTATGCGGACAACATAAAAGAGAGGCTCGGATCAGCCCGGCCCTCCTGTCTGGCAGTCTACAAAAGCCGGTTTTCCTGTGGGGAAGCCGGCTTCTGTATGGCGTCCGGTGCCAGGCAACCCGGTTATGCGCGGGGGCGTTAGAGGGAAGCATGAATACATAGGGACAACGGATTTGTTTTTGAGATCTGGCCGTTCAAGGGAACATTCCCATCGGTGAATACATGATTTGATCATATCCAATATGATCGTGGAAGGAGGCGGCAGAGATTCCGAGGAAGGAACGAATCGCAGCTATTGAAAGTCTAAGAGGCATGGCTTTTGCCGCCGTTGTGCTGCAGCATGCCATCGCCCATTTTTCGCTTGTGCCGGAAACGCGGCTGGAAGACGGCGTGTTGCTGGCGATTTTGCTCATGGCTACCAAGTTTGCCGTGCCGTTATTTATTTTTATCACAGGTATAGTGCTGTTTTACAACACTGGGGAAAAGCTTCATTACGGACAATTCATGTTCAAGCGATGGAAGGACGTCATTATTCCATATGTGATCTGGGCCTTGATTACGTTTGCTCTTACGCCGGGGATCTGGGCCGGTTTTGGTTGGCAGGAGATTCCCGGGCTGGCACTCAAGCTGATCACAGGCAAAACAAGCTCGCATTTCTGGTATATCATCATGTTGATTCAGTTCTATCTCGTATTTCCGCTGTTTTTGACAGCCGTACGATACGTGTACCGTCGATTTGACTCGAAGGGGCGGATGATCGCCCTGCTGGTCTCCGGTGCAGCATACCTGGTGCTTGCGGGACAACTCGGCAATATTGCGCGCGGCATGGAGAAGTTGAACATCCCGGTGCTGACGGACATGTTCACGACATATGCGGACCGCAATTTCCTGTACTTTTTCTTTTATTTTGTGCTGGGCGCGGCTGCCGGAATGGCCGTTCAGCGCTGGAACGAATGGGTCGAACGGTACCGAGGGGTATACTGGGCGGTGTTTATAATAACGGGTTTGCGGTTTATATATTTGTTACTGCAGGAATTTCAGAAGCCCGAAGGGATCCAGATCACGTTTTATACGGTAAGTCTGATCCGGCCGGACATGGCATTGTTTCTCGTTGCTTCCATCATGGTCATGTATGATCTGGCAAACAAATTGCGGCACCCCCGGACGTTGAAATGGCTCTCATGGATTGGCGGGGTTTCCTATGGCGGTTATTTAATGCACATGTTAATGCTCCGCTACAGCTATATCCCGGATGAACGAATGTATGTGGCGCTGGGTTTGAACCCGGTGATCCGCATGATCCTGACCTGGCTGCTCGCGCTTACGCTGTCATGCATACTCACTTGGATCGTTTCCAGGTTTGCTTGGGGCAGATGGATCGTTGGCACGGTTCCGGATCATAAGAAAAAAAGATAATTTCTTAGAATGATGAATCAATCAACATATGAAAAATTCACAACAAACACACCGCCCGCCGCCCGACCCGGGTCTTGACCAATGCTGCGCGAGAAGATGTTGGCAGTACAGCATCCGATATGCAGGCACGCGAACTGGCCGTTCCGATCGAATTTGTTAAATGACAGTCATCGCTTAAAAACATAAAGAGAACAACGTAATTTCTAAGTGTCAAAATTTAAACATATGAAAAATTCATAATAACCAAAACAGAGTGCGCGCCGGTCTCACCCCCCGATATGACCTGCCTCCTGTCGCCGTTCTTCCGGACGTTTGCCTCCATCCGAAAAACGGAGGAAGATGGCAGAATGCGAACATAAGTTTTATAATGGAATTAGCAAGTTTTGGACAAAGAGGGGGGAACGGGCATGGCTTTTATGATTGCGCAGCGGGCATTTATCAAGCTCTATCTCATCACAATGGTCGAACAGCATAGAGGATATGGCTATGAGATGCTGGAGGCCATGAAGCAGGAATTCAAAGCTTACGGGTATGTGCCGCCTCAGAGCGAGATCTACCGGGCACTGCACGAACTGGTGCAGCAGGGCATTTTTTATCGAACGAAAAAACTGAAGGGCAACGATCCCAAGGTGGATTTCCAGGAAATCGTATTGTACCATTTTACGCCAGACGGCGCGGAGAAAGCGGAGCTGTACAAAAAGCAGGTCAAAGCCGACTTGGACCGCTGTCTCGGCATGCTGCACAAGGCAGAGCAGGACAACTACGGCACGAAAGGAAGATGAGTATGCAGAGGCGGTTACAGTGGGGTGTGCTGGGCGCATCCACGATTGCAAAAAACGCGGTGATGCCTGCGATCCAGCAGTCCGAACGCGGCGAAGTGCTGGCATTGGCCAGCCGCAGCTTGGAAAAGGCCAAGGCCGTTGCGGAAGAGTTGAACATTGCGAGGGTGTACGGCAGCTATGACGAGCTTATTGCGGATCCGGATATTGAAGCCGTGTATGTCCCGCTGCCAAACCATCTGCACAAGGAATGGACGATCAAGGCGGCGGAGGCCGGAAAACATGTATTATGCGAGAAGCCGGCCGCTCTCACTGCGGAGGAATCCATGGAAATGATCGAGGCCTGCCGGAAGCATGGGGTGTTATTTGCCGAAGCGATCATGTACCGATATCACCCCAAGCACAGGAGGGTGGAAGAGATTATTGCCAGCGGAGAAATCGGGCGCGTGCGCGCGATCCATGGCAATTTTACCTGCAATTCGGCAGATGATAAAGACAACGTCAGGTTCAAAGCGGAGATGGGCGGAGGCTCGCTGTTCGACCTGGGGGTATACCCCATATCCGCAGCGCGGATGTATCTTGGGCAGGAGCCCGAAGCCGTTACCGTAAATGCGTTTTTTTCGGAGGAACATGGCGGTGTGGACATGATGGCCTCCGGGCTTGTCGAGTTTCCGGGTTCCGTTTCGCTGACGTTCGACTGCGGCCTATGGGCATCAGGAAGAGCCGAAATGGAAATCCTCGGTACAGAAGGGCGGATTGAACTGCCCAAAGTGTTCGGTTGGGAAAACAGCGACATTCCGCCGCAAATTATTATACATTTGGACTCCGTCAGCCGCGAGGAGCGGGTGTCCGTGTCCAACTCTTACGTATTGCAGGCAGAAGCTTTTGCCGACGCGGTCCTTGACGGTAAACCGTTGCCGTTTACGCCGGAAAACACCATCAACAATATGCGTGTGATCGAAGCGTGCTTGCAATCGGCCCGTACCCGGCAGCGAATCGTTCTGGACAGCCCGAATGCAAGGTAAGCGGCATTCTGCGCCAGCAGGCGGATGCCCATCCCTGAATGTCAGAAAGGTAGACTCCATTCCTTGCGATGCGAGTCTTTTTCTTTTGGTTTTCAAAATATTTAAAAATTTACAAATAAATCTATTTATGTTGACCTTTCTCCCTAAATGGCGTGATATAAATGATTTTGGAAGAACTTGTCTATAGTCATCTTGTCAAAGGCAAAACGGGTAAAGCAGTTCTTTCATTTCAATCAAACCGAGGGAGGCTGGTCACAATGAAAAAGTTTTGGTCCACCGTTTTGCTTGCCGTCATGTTTACATTTGTGTTTCTGACGGGAGCACAGTTCGCCCCGGCTGCGCAGCAGAAAGCATCGGCAGCCACATGCACGATCATCAACACGTTTAACGGCGTAGCAAACTATTTAAGCGCCAACGGCACGTTACCGTGCAACTTTATTACCAAATCGCAGGCGACAGCACTCGGCTGGGTAGCATCCAAGGGCAATTTGGCCGTGGTGGCGCCGGGAAAAAGCATTGGCGGCGACGTGTTCAGCAACCGGGAGGGCAAATTGCCTTCAGCCAGCGGAAGAGTTTGGCGCGAAGCGGATATCAATTACACCTCGGGCTTTCGCAATGCAGACAGAATCGTGTATTCTAATGATGGCTTGATCTACAAAACGACGGATCATTACGTGACGTTTACGCGAATGAAGTAAAGAAAGGAAGAGACGATGGGTAGCGTTATTTTGGATGGAACCCAATTTTCCACGAGCTCGGAGCTGCATGAACAATTGAAGACGAAATTAAAGCTGCCGGATTTCTACGGTGCGAATCTGGATGCGCTGTGGGATGGATTGACCGCCATGGCAGAAATGCCGCTCGAACTCAAATGGGTAAATTACGGCATCAGCGAGCAGCGTCTTGGTGCCGATGCCGAACGGTTTCGCAGCCTGATGGAGGAGGCGGAACAAGAGTTGCCCGATTTTAGATTTCTGGTTGAAGACTAATCGTTTGAAAAGCAAAGCAGGGCAACGCAATATTTTCGGTTCCAAATCAATATGGCTCGATGGAGCATGAAGCGAATGGACAGACCTTTGGAGGACAAGGGTCTGTTTTTTTGTTTGCCTTAGTTCGTATTGGCTGCGGCAGGGATGGTTAAATTTTTTTTCACGAAGGGGTTGAACTTTCATGAATTACCATTAAAATAAAATTAACATTAAAATTATTTTCACGTTGAAGGGTGGATGTATGATGAGTGAGAGCACGGTGGTGCAAAAACAAGGTATTTTCGAGTTGCTGCGAAATCGCTCATATGCGCAATTCATGCTGGCAAGGACCATTTCCAGGTTTGGCGATTCGGTAGATTCCATCGCATACGGCTGGATGGTATATCTGCTCACAGGCTCCAAACTGTTGATGGGCACGCTGATGGCCGTGAACTTTTTGCCCAACATTCTGTTTGGTCTGTTTGCCGGGGCGATGGTAGATCGGATGTCTCCCCAAAAAGTCATCGTGCTGGCGTACGCCGGCAGGGGAACGCTGGTAGGTTTGACGGCACTGTTGTTTAGTCTCGGTGAACTGCAAGTATGGCATCTGTTTGTCATGACCGTGCTCGTTTCGCTGCTTGAATGTTTTGCCACTCCTGCCGAGACGTCCAGCGTTCCCCGATTGCTGCCTCCCGGTCTGCTGTTGTCCGGAAACGCATTGTCCTCATCCATCGCGCGCATGTCAGAGCTTGCCGGCATCGCCGCGGCCGGTGCCCTGATCGCCGGAGCCGGCATCGCGTGGACCCTATGGATCGATGCGGCCTTGTTCGGGGCCAGCGCTTTCTTCATGGCCAAGGTGGTATTTCCGGGTATTCGGCCCGATGTGGTTCTTGAAGACACGAGTGAACCAGGCGAAGCCGCCGCTCCCCACGGCAGTCTTTTCTCCGAAATTATTGAAGCATTTCGCTTTTTGCGCACGATTCCCGTCCTTTTAATGACCTCCTTCCTGTTTGCTTTCGTCAATTTTTGCTTAATGCCCTTTAATGTGCTGCGCACGCCTTATGTGACTGAAATATTGAATGCCGGGGCCGGCGGATTAAGCCTGCTGAGCGGAATGATGGTTGCAGGCATGGTACTGGGCGGGTTGTGGCTGACGAACTGGGGTTCCAATTACCGCAAAAGCCTGCTGGTCATCCTCGGCATTGTGATGCTTGGGCTCAGTTATGCAATGACCGCGCTGCCTGCCTATATCGGGCAGTATCCGCTGGCTGTGGCGGCCGTTTTCGCTTTGCTGATGGGCTTCGGCATTCCGCTGGCCACCACGCCGCTGGCTTCTTACATGATGGAGGTGACGCCTTCCGGCATGCTTGGCCGAGTATCGGCGTTTCAAAGCATGCTGTGCCTCAGCGCTGTTCCCCTTGGAAGCCTGCTCTCCGGAGCCATCGCCGAGTGGGTGCCTATGCCCATCCTGTTTATCGGCTTTGGCGTAGCGATGGCATTGTCTGCGGCAGGGCTCATCATGAGCCCTACGTTCCGCCGTGTTTTGAAGTAGGGGAGAACCGTGAAACAACCATGAGTATCTGCAGCAAGCCTTTTGACCGCCTGCGCTTTCAAACGCTATAATGGTAGGAGATTGGAAGACACCAGGTACCCGGAAAAGAGGTTACAGGTATGCAGCGGAAAGTGTTATCAACCATAGAGGAAGTCAAAATATACTCTGATCCTTACCGGATGCAGATCTTGAATATGTATAACAAACAAGGCCGTCCGTCCACCGTCAAGGAAATCGCGGATCTCATGGGCGAGGTACCCGCCAAGGTGCATTACCATGTGAAAAAACTCGAATCCATCGGCCTGCTCAGCATGGTTTCGACGCGCGAAATCAACGGTATCATCGCCAAATATTATGAACCGTTCAAAGGGGAAATCCATCTGCGGCATGAGGACGAGGAGAATTCACCCCTGAAACAGGTGTTTCGTTCCGAAGCGATGAAACTGCTCAATGAAATGTACGAACAGAGCCGCCGACGGTTTATGAAACAGGCGGAGCATGGCGAAGACATGTTTGGGCAAATTTCGGACATGGCGCTGTACGGAACCCGGGAAGAGATGGAACAGCTTTTTAAGGCAATCACGAAACTGTGCGAACCGTATGCTGAAAAAGGAAAGCGGGGAGAACAGCAAGCATTCCAATTGTTCGTAACCGTGTCCGAACAGATGGAAGATGCTCCATCGGCGGGTAGCGACGATGTCGAACCTCAAGGGAAGGGCGAGCGTAAATCCCGCTCAGGTTCTAAGGATTCAGGCCATGCCGGGACTCGGTCAGCAGCGTCCGCGAAAAGGAAAAGGTAAGGCATCAATGTATTCAAGCTCATTCGGTCTGCCAGTCACCACCCGAAAATGAAAGCAAAACCAGATCGAATGGCATGACCAAAAGCCGCCTGCGGGCGGCTTTTGACGGTTTAGCTTTTGGGTGCTTCCGGGTGCGGGTCATCGCGGTTCATCGGCAGGGTGTTGGGCTGCAGATGCGAAATGACCTAGCTGCAATAAATAGTGAGGGAATGAACGGACTAATGTTACAGGTTCTCCTCGCGGCTTGCAGTGCCGCGTCCCGGCACGGTTGTCTCCGAATCGGACGTTCCGTATTCGCTGACGGCTTCCCAAGCGTCTGCATGATCAAACTTGCCTGCATGGCGCTGGCGTGCTTGTCCGGCGCCCCTTGGAGGCAAGGTCATGACATCTTCTTCGACAGGTCGGTCGCTGCTCAGCTCCCTGTTGGGGGTGTCATCGATGCAATAAGCGGTATATGGGATGGCCTCCAGCCGTTCGTAGGGAATATCTTTTCCGCAGATGATGCAGGTGCCGTACGTTCCGTCGTGCATTCGTTCCAGCGCTGCGTTGATCTGGTCGAATTCGTCCGCAAGCGTCTCGTCCACGGCCAGGTCGCGACTGCGTTCGAAGGTTTCGGTACCCGCGTCTCCAGGGTGGTTGTCATAGGATGACAGTTCTCCTGTGGAATCCTTCAGCGACTCTGCGGGAGCCCCATCCTCCATGCTTGAGGCGAAATGGCGCTGCAGGTTCTCACGTTGTTCCAGGAGCGCGTTTTTGAGGTTGGACAGCTCGGTTTTCGTCAATGTACTCATTATGAATGCTCCTTTCAAATGCGTGGTGTAGTTCGTTTTTACCCGAATTTCATGCGGTGCAATCATGCTGCCTGAATGAGGTTGTCCGTGAATAGCGGCATATCCTGGGGATAATGATGGAGATGATTTTATATCTTTCGAATAATGTGTTATAAAAAATATATAGAGATAATGCCGCTGGTTCCTAGCACAGCCGCATGGGACCGCAGCGCGTTCTAATGGAGGGCGTCGAGATGGATGAACATATGAAACGAAGATTGGACAAACAAAAACAGCTGTTCAAACAGCTGGGCGTACAGTTGGACGCATTGTCCATACATGAAAAGCAATTCAACTATAAATTGCGCGGCTACGATCCGGAAGAAGTGGATGCGTATCTGGACATCGTGATCAAGGATTACGAACGCTTCTATGCCAATATTGCCGATCTGATGGACAAATGGCAGGACCAGCAGCTTACGATCCGCGAGCTCAAGGCAACGGCCAAACCGGTGGAGGATCCGAACAAAATCGACCGCAAACAGCTTGAAGACATCGTAAAGCAGCTGGAATACAGCGTGCGCCAATTGAAGCTTAGAGCGCGCCCTGAACAAAATTTGTTTCCGGAATAAGCAAGCGCAACGGGTTTATCAAACATAAAAGGTGGTTAATCATGAGTACTCATTTTTCGGTCAGTGTGCACTGTCTGCTGCTGTTGTCGTGCAGCGCTCCTGAGCGAATGACTTCCGCATTGATTGCGGGGAGCGTCAACACCAATCCGGTTGTGGTCAGACGCATTATGGGCAGCCTGAAAAAGGCGGGCCTCGTCGATTCGTCCCCGGGAACCCGGGGGTTTTATCTGGCTAAGCCGTCCAGCGAAATCACGCTGGCGATGATCTATGAAGCTGCCAAGGACGAGGGGCCGCTATTCCCGATCCACGGCAATTGCAATCCAAACTGCGACGTAGGCATGCGGATCGATGGCTTGCTGACGAACCTGTACCGGGTGGCCGAGGAAAAGGTACAGCAGTTTTTTGCCACGATTACATTGGAGGATATGGAACGTGCCTGTGCGGACAGCGAAGTCGCGGTCCGGTAACCGCTTTGGCCCGGAATCGCATCGAAAGGAGGAGAACGCATGAAAATCGTCGTTATTTCCGACACTCACATGCCCGGAAGGGCAAAGGAATTGCCGCAGCCGCTGCTGGCAGCATTGCCCGAAGCCGATCTTATCCTGCATGCCGGCGATTGGTCGGATTGGAGCGTATATGAACTGTTGAGCGGTTATGCTCCGGTGGAGGGAGTTGCGGGCAACACCGATCCGGGCAGCATCGGGAGAAAGTTGGGATATTCCCGGATTGTGGAAGCGGACGGTTTCCGTTTTGGACTGGTACACGGCCACATCGGCTCGAAATCGACGGAGGAGAACGCCATTGCCACGTTTGCCGGGCAGCATGTGGATGCGGTTATTTTCGGGCATTCGCATATTCCGCTGCTGCGGACGGTGAATGGCCTGCTTGTTTTTAATCCCGGTTCAGCGACGGATCGCCGGCGTCAGCCGCAGTGTTCCTTTGGCATCATCCATACGGATGGAGGATCATTGCAGGCCGAGCACGTCTTTTATGATCGGTAATGTTTGTCCATAACCATGCGATGAACCGTGAAGCATTCCTTTTTCAGAAATGATTTCTGAATGGGGGTGCTTTTTTTTGCTGTATGGGTTTATCTCTGAATGCGCAATCTGGCGCTGCGTTTATCTCTCGTTCATCTGTTTCGCCAAGTGGGTATGGAGGCGCTTCAAGGAATGCTACAATGCGGGTAAACCTTGATTTGAATACGATTACATAAGGGAGATGAGCACAATGAAGCTGTCCGTATTTACCGTGGCAACCCCGGACATGACGGCAGAACAATTGGCTGCGGCTGCAGCCTCGGCCGGAATCGAAGGGGTGGAGTGGAGATTTCGCGGCATCCCGGAGGCCGCACGGTCCGAGACGCCTTCTTTTTGGGGAAATAACCGTTGTTCCATCGATCCTGCCCGTTGGGAAGAAGACGTACCTGCATTCCGTGAAGCAGCCATTCAACATGGCCGGCGTTCCATTGCGCTTGTACCCTACCTGAACTGTGGCGATCTGCCTGCGACTGTGCAAGCCTTTGAGGCAGCTTCTGCGCTGGGAGCTTCCATGATGCGCGTGGGCGTACCGGGGTACAACCGCCAAACGGCGTATCCAGCGTTGTACGCCCAGGCTGTGCGTTATTTGACAGAGGTCCAGGATCTTGCCAAACAATACAAGGTCAAGGCACTGGTGGAAACGCATCATTTCACGATTGCACCGACGGCTTCGCTCGCCTATCGGCTGGTGGAATCGCTGGATCCCGACCATGTGGGCGTACTGTACGATCCAGGCAACATGGTACATGAAGGGTATGAAAATTACCGGATGGGACTGGAATTGTTGGGACCTTATCTGGCACATGTGCATGTGAAAAATGCAGGATGGTATCCGGACGCAAAGGAACAGGCCGATGCTGAATCGAACGAGGGAGGGACCACGTCGGCGGCCTCGTTACCGCTTCGGGCCGGATGGACATCCCGGTGGGCTCCGCTCACAGGTGGGATCGTGGATTGGGTGCAGGTTGTCCGGGATCTTAAAGCGGTCGGATACGATGGATATTACGGTATTGAAGACTTTAGCGGAACGTATGCTTCGGCGGAGATGCTTCAGCATTTTGCCGACGTGATGGCAGGCATTGAACGTCAACTGGAGGAGGAAGTGCGAGTATGAGCTTAGTGAGAGTAGCGGTGATCGGGATCGGAAATATGGGAGCAGCGCATGCCAGAACGCTTGCTGCAGGAGATGTGCCAGGGGCTGAACTGGCTGCGGTATGCGATGTCAGGAGCGAAATGGCGGAATGGGTGACCGCGAATCTTCCGTCATCGGTGGCATTTTGGCAAGAGCCGGAGCAAATGATGTCTTCGGGCACGATCGATGCGGTTATCATTGCTACGCCGCATTACGATCACCCCGAGCAGGCCATTCAGGCGTTCCGCCATGGGCTGCATGTCATGATCGAGAAACCGGCGGGAGTATATACGAAACAAGTCCGTCTCATGAATGAAGCTGCCGCAGCCAGCGGCAAGGTATTTTCCATTATGTACAACCAGAGGACCAATCCGCTCTACGTAAAGCTGAAGGACCTGATCTCATCCGGAGAGCTTGGCGAGGTCAGACGAACGAACTGGATCATTACGAACTGGTACCGCTCGCAAAGTTATTACGACTCCGGCGGCTGGCGTGCGACATGGGCCGGCGAAGGCGGCGGCGTTCTGATCAATCAGGATCCGCATCAGTTGGACCTCTGGCAGTGGACGATCGGCATGATGCCTGTCCGCATGCGGGCCTTCTGTGCTTTCGGCAAGTATCGAAACATCGAAGTCGAGGACGACGTGACCGCATATGTCGAGTATGAAAATGGAGCAACCGGCGTTTTCGTGACGACGACAGGCGAAGCGCCGGGCACGAACCGGTTCGAAGTGAGCGGCGATCGCGGCAAAATCGTCATCGAAGAGGGGAAGCTGACGTTCTGGCGGCTGCGTGAACCGGAGCCGGAGTTCAACCGTCGTTACACGGGGGGATTCGGTCAACCGGAATGCTGGAAATGTGAAGTTCCCATTCATGGAACGGAGTCCGGTCACCCTGGCCTCATTCGCAATTGGATCAACGCGATACGAAACGGTGAGAAGCTGATTGCTCCGGGCGTGGAGGGGATTCATGGTTTAACGTTGTCCAATGCGATGCTGCTGTCTACCTGGACCGATAACTGGGTCGATCTGCCGATCGATGAGGACCTGTTCCATGAGCATTTGCAGGCGCGAATCGCGAATTCGACGTTCAAGAAAGAACAAGTGAGCCGCAGCGCTCAGCCTGCCGACCTTTCACAGACGTTCAAATAATTGAAGCTGTGGCCACTCTAAATTTTACATGCGAAAGGATGGAAACGGTATGCCGAAAGACGGAATGTTCTATGCTCCCAAAAGTATCAAAAGAGAGGCTGTTTGCGGTCCGGGGGAATTTACGATCGGTGCGGTGGCGTTGGACCACGGACATATCTACGGCATGGTCCAGGGATTGGTCGAGGCCGGTGCCACGCTGAAATGGGTATACGATCCAGACCCGGCCAAAGTGGAAGCGTTCCGCCAGAAATTTCCCCAAGCTCAAGCCGCATCGTCCGAAGCGCAGGTACTGACGGATGATGACGTGAAGCTGGTAGCCGGGGCAGCGATTACCTCCGAACGGGCCCCGCTGGGCATGAGAGTGCTGGCGGCAGGCAAAGATTACTTTACGGATAAAGCGCCGTTTACGACGCTGGAACAGTTATCCCTCGCCCGTGAGGAAGTGAAGCGCACCGGAAAAAAATACATGGTGTATTACAGCGAACGCCTGCATGTGGAAAGTGCGATTTATGCCGGCCAACTGATCGACGACGGCGCGATCGGCCGGGTCGTGCAAGTCATGGGTACCGGACCGCACCGATTAAATGCGGCTTCGAGACCGGATTGGTTTTTCCGGCATGCGCAGTATGGGGGCATCCTTTGCGATATCGGGAGCCATCAGTTCGAGCAGTTTCTGACGTTTGCGTCCTGTACGGATGCTGAAGTCAATTACAGCCGGGTGCATAATTTCCACCATCCGCAGTTCCCCGAACTGGAGGATTTCGGCGAAGCGTCGCTGACTGGCAATAACGGGGCCTCCGGTTATTTCCGGGTGGACTGGTTTACGCCGGATGGACTCGGCACTTGGGGCGACGGCCGGACCGTTATTCTGGGCACCGACGGTTACATCGAGCTGCGCAAATATACCGACATTGCCAGAGAGGCGCAAGGGGATCAGGTATATCTGGTGAACCACGAAGGCGAATACCGATTCGGCGTCAAAGGCAAAGTGGGTTACCCGTTCTTCGGCGCGCTCATCCGTGACTGCATGGAACGTACGGAAACGGCAATGACCCAGGAGCATGCCTTCAAGGCGGCAGAGATTTGCCTGATCGCGCAGCAGAAGGCGATGGTAGACCGAGCGGTGGAAAGTCATGGTTCGAAGTGAGTAGGGTAAGAGATTGATGCCAGGAGAATAAATGTTGTACGAGAAAGGCAGCTTGCTGATGCGGTTGCCTTTTTGGTATGGAGGATCAGGAAATTCCTGTTCGCAAATACCACAATATGGGTTATGATATACGAAGGGCAGGAATTTACGAAGTACATGGATTTCATGAATACACAACGTTATGTAAAACCTAACCAATTTTAGCAAATGAATAATACGATTCTAAGGATGAGTGAGGTTAGTATTTTTTTCTGGATATTAATTCCATATGTGGAGGCGTTATTTATGGGGAGAGTAGTATTATTTGAGTTAAGTAGTCAAGACCCGGAACGTGCAGCAGCTTTTTATTCTTCGGTTTTCGGATGGAAGATTGCTGAGCCTAATTGGGGTTACTACCCAGTGACAACAGGCGATGATCATAAACCAGGAATACATGGAGGTATTTCCAAAGGACCTCAAGATTTTCCGCATGGAACAAGGATTCAAATTGAAGTAGACGATATTGAAGAATCCATTAGGAAGTCAGTTGAATTAGGAGCTCAGATTGTAAGAGATAAGATGGAATTCGATAATTTTTATTTAGCCTATTTAGTTGATCCTGTAGGTAATGGAATTGGATTAATTCAGAATAAGTCATAATAGTTTTGAATTTTGGGTCTGCAAAGCAGATCTTTTTTTATAGTGCTAGTAAAGAAAATGCTATTCATTTGGGAGGAATGTATTGTGAGCAAGCTAATTCAGTGTGTAGATCATGTTCAATTACCGGTAAGTAATCTTGAAAAAGCAACGGAATGGTATTCCAATGTCCTTGGATTAGAGATTATGTCTTTAGGGTGGCTGAAATTTGGCGAAGGACCGTTGTTAATGCTTCATCAAAGCAGCAAAGATACAAACGTTTCATGGCTCTCAGAAGAGGATTTTCCGATGCCGGCATTTATGTTTTTGACAAAGGATATAAAGAAACTATTTGAAACATTAAAGGAAAACAAAACCATCATAAGAATGTATCAAGATGAAGGATTTGGATGGGTTATTAAATTCGTTGATCCATTTGGAAACGAGTTAGGTGCATATCAGCCGAATGCTCAAAATTAGAGAGGGGATTTCAATGAAGTTTCCATTAGTAGTTTTAGATTTAGATGGTACACTCCTCAACTCAAATAAAGAAATATCTCAACGTAGCTATAATGCCATTACGGAGTGCATAAGTCTAGGAATGAAATTCATCTTTGCGACAGCACGTCCTCCAAGAGCAGTCAGGTCATTTATGAAAGAAGAATTACTCAGATTAAGTTCTTTTATTTATTACAATGGGGCTTATATAGAATGTGAGCATACAGGAATTAACGATCATGTACCGATTGAATCTGAAACTACAGCTGAAATCCTGGATTATTGTCTCAATTGTAACCCTGATCTTGACTTAAGTTTAGAAGTGAAAGATGAATGGATGAGTTTAAGGGAATATGACTACACAACACTCATTAAGGTCAAAGATAACCCTATTGTAAAGCCACTTGAAGATCTCAAACGACTTGAGGCATCAAAGATCCTTTTTTCTGGAAACATTGATATGGTTTCATTCATGGAGAAATTTAATACGAAATTAAATATTCTAACTACAGACAATGGAAAGCTAACTCAGCTTTCATCCATTAGGGCTTCTAAGGAAAATGCAGTAGCGGTTTTATGCAAGGCGATGAACATTTCACTCGAAAACGTCATGGTTTTTGGTGATGATTTTAATGACATAGGATTATTTAATTCTTGTGGATGGCCGGTGGCAATGGGGAATGCCATTGAAGAATTGAAACTGATATCGAAAGAGATTACTGAAACTAATGATAACGATGGAGTGGCAATGATCTTAGAAGACTTTATTTCGGGAATACGAGAACGTTAGATCGAAACCTGTGTAAGGAAAAGAATGTTTGGTGCTGACATTAAAGAATGGAGTCTAGGGCGATGAAAAACAATAGAGTAAGAATATTAACGACACTACTCTTTGGTGTGATATTTACTGTTACTGCTGGAGCAGTTCTATATTTATTAAAGCAAGATAAAGAGAGCATGAATATCAGTTGGTTAATGACGGTCTGTTTATTCTCCATCTTAATTACAGGTGGAAACCTAACAGTGTTGATTACAAAAAGAAATGAGGGTAGATCAAAACAATCGAATAAGAAATAGAGTAAACCCTATATAAACCGCAAAAAACATACATACGTAAACGGAGAGGCAGAACCAATCTGGAGAAGCGAAGCGTTCGCCTAAAAGCTTTCTGAAAGAAAGCTGCATCGGAAGCATAGGCTTATCACCGGATTTTCCCCTAAGAAGAGGGGATTCAAAAAAATCTGGGGATAACAGCGATCGGAAGATGGTACTGCACTCGCAGTGGCCTTGTGTGATTGATTAATGCGGTTAAGTACTGAGGGATTCCGGGGAAGCAGAAGTAGCCAGACACCTAGCACCTTGGTTAGGACAGTGAGCATGGGGAACGTTAGCTGAAACATTACTGCAATGTTGAAGGAAGGTGTTTCGTTGAAGATAGATATGGTTTCTGAAACGGAGTATATCGTGTCTGAGTTGATTATTGAGAGTATTCCAACCCAAAGGTTCTGTATCTTTGATTTAGAGGCCACAGGGCCAAATGAAGAAGAGGACCAAATTATTCAAATTGGTGCGCTGATCATGAATAGCCGTTCAGGCGAAATCGAAAAGACATATGAAACATTGATTAAACCATCTAAACCGATACCTGAAGTGATTGAGCGATTAACTGGAATTACTAATGAAGATGTTATTGAAGCATCACAATTAACAGAAGTTTTCTCTGAATTCATAGACTTTTGCAAAGGGGCAGTATTAGTAACTCAAGCTGGTTATGAGTATGATTGGCCGTTGCTGATGAATGAATGTAAAAGAAACAATTTACGGATGATTCCTAATAAGATCATTGATACTAAAGCATTATTCACATTTCTTTTTCCCGAGGTTGTTGAAATCATTTCTACAAACTTTTTGATTAAGTATTTTAACATCGATGACTCAGATATAAGGCGGCATAATGCACTAGGAGATAGTTTCTTGATTGCAAGAATATTCAATGAGCTGATGATAGAACTAAATAATAGAGAAATCGTTGACATCAATATTCAGAATCCTCTAACAATAAAGAGAGTACAACTGCAGAAACTCTTGTAAGTATAACGGGATAAAGCAACAATCTAACCTAACAACATATTCTTATAATGGGCATTCGACCTCGGTCCATGGAGGATAAAAAAACAAAAACTTACGGGGTCTGTTATTGATTAAATCAAGGGAACGGGCAAGCTTTTCATCCTTCACCTCAGCAAGATCCGTACCTTTCGGGAAAACTCTCGAAGCAGCCCGTTCGCATTCTCATTGGAACCCCGTTGTCAAGGGGAATAAGGGTCCACAAATAAACGTATAAATATCCTTGCTCACAATTAGAGACAAGAATTAAGAGTAGTTCAAGCAAATGCTTCGAGGGCGGAAACTTTAGTTAACAACGCATTCACGCATCGGACAGCTCCGCTCCTCCTCGGTCGCCAGGAGAGAACAAGTGCGCCAGTCTATCCAGGCAAGCAATACGCCACCAATTAGTTGAAGCCATATCTGGTAACCGATAAGCAAGTGGGTCAACCAAGCAAGGCCGAATGCGGCCTTACACCCGTATAGTGCATCGGCCGTTGCCAATCCCAGGCCAGATACAAATCCGTACCAGCCTCCTTGAGTCAGTGATCTCCGAATGCAAATCACCACTATCGGCTCCACGGGTGCCGCAAACGCCAAGCAATGATACATCCTTTGAGTAACAAAGGAAATATCCATCGTTTCTTACCTTCCATAAATCATTTCTCGATGCGATCCGCCACGGACTGACCCTCATGATCATACCAGATAAATTGGAGACTCTTTCCTGCCTCAGTGCCGATGAATTCCAGTTCGGTCGCGGTTTGTTGCTCGTAGAAACGTACATTACTGATGGGCAGCAATAAAAACTCCATTTCGTTGCCTAGCCGCATATAAAGTTGACTGTATTTAACATAAACCTTCACAGATATCGATTGTTCCTGTTCATCTGAGAAACAGTATTCACCCAGAAACGGTTCATAGTCTTCCGATGTGCGCGGAATAATGGTGCGGTGGGCCGCTGGCCGCGGCATTTCAATCTGTTCGCCGGCAAGAATCTGTTCAATACTCTGGATCAACTGCTGTGTATAGGCAAATTCCCGTTCCCCATTTTGCAGGAGGATCAGTGTGGTATCCTGCTCGATATAGCGTTTGAAGAGAGTGGCATATCCAGGCCAACCACCGCTGTGCCACACCATTTTGCCTAGCTGATCATGATGCTCGATCAGCCATCCAAATCCGTAGTCAAAGGATTCTCCGTTATTCAGCACTACTGGTGCGAACATGGCTTCGCGCAACTGCGGATGTATAAACTTGTCATCATAAAGCGCACGATCCAAACGAAGCAGATCCATGACCGTACTGTTCACCATGCCATCTCCCTGCAAACCGTCCAAATAGTCGACATAATTCAGTTCCGGCACCATATCCGGCAACACATATCCACCGTGTTCCAGCCGATAGACATAGCCCCAGGCGTAGTCTTTCGGAACCGGGCCTGGATCAAAACGTCGGTTGTATACGCGTGTCCGCGTCATACTGAGCGGCTGAAAAATCTGCTCGGACAAAAAGTCTGCATAGGACTGACCGCTTATCCGTTCGATTAGAATAGCCAGCATAATGTAACCCGTATTGCTGTACATCCAACTGTCATTAGGTGCAAACAGTGAGGCGGGCCGGTGAGCGGCCAGCATGTCCATTACATCATTGTTGACAGCCTTCTGTGCAGGATTCCACTTCTTGGCGAATAACTCCATATAGTCCGGCAGCCCTGATGTATGGGTCAGTAAATGACGGATGGTAATACCCGGATAGGGCAAATCAGGCAGCCATCTGGACACAGGATCGTCCCACTCCAATTTTCCCAACTGATGCAAGCGTATGATGCCCAATGCAGTAATCGGTTTGGAGACCGAAGCTAACTCGAACATCGAATCTGTGGTAAGCGTACGCACGCGATCTTTGTTAAATTCTGCGATGCCCATCGCATCACAAAGGAGAGGTATACCCTGTTTGGCAATCAGGATTACGCCATTAAAATGTTCTTGTTCTCTAATATGCTCCATGAGTGCAGACAATTGTGCTGCCCGTTCTTTCAATTCTCCTGTCATTTATACTCCTCCTTTGGTTCTACAAATACTCCTGCAAACGCAGGGGCTCTTATTGATCAAGCGATGCTGCTCACACTCCTGCTCCGATTGTTTACGATTACAATAGCTATAGCCCGGTCAGCTTGAAAAAAAGTCTGTTTCTCTTTTTCCATCACTCCTCTTTCTGCGCTTCCTTCTGCCCATCGATTCCATGAAGGCCGAATTTGCTCGCATAGTGTGCCAACGCCTCATCCAGCCAAGCGCTCTCCCGTTCGTTAAATGGCATATCCACCAACTGGTTCAAACATTCATGCTCCTCTTCTGGAATATGGGCAAAGTTTGCAATCGCCTTGTCATCAAGAAAACCGAGTATCCGCTGCACATAGAAACCTAGCATTTCCTCGGCTTCCAAAGCATCCGGCTCTCCTGCCGCTAAACGCTTAACGGCTTCGGCAAAAGCAAGCATTTCCCGATCCAATTCAGCTGCGGCATCTTGGGAGATATCGAACAAGGCAGTTGCCGTTTGCTCTGACAGATGCTCAGCCACCCAACTGCGCTGTTTGTCCTCCCTTAGCATGTTACGTATCAGCAGAAACATCATGTTATGCTCCAGTTCACCTTCACGCTGCAGGATGGTTAGCAGCCGTTCGAGGATCTCCAGCGACTTGTCAAGTTCAGCGCGGGCGGCTTGCAGGGCTTGCTGCTGCATATTCAGTGTTTCGACCAAACTCATCTCCGATTCGCGATGATGAATGAATTTGCGAATACGTTCCAAAGAAAAACCGAGCGATTTCAATCCAATGATTTTCTGCAAGGTGATCAAATCACCAGTACCATAGATTCGATGCCCGTTTTCCTGACGACGTGGGCACAGCAGCCCCACCTCTTCATAATAATGAAGCGTCCGTATCGGAATGCCGCTCAATTCGGCAAATTTTCCGATGGAATAATGTGTACTGCCCATCGTCATCTCCTCCTCATGCCTCCATTATATAACCTCCAGTAACTGTAGGAGCAAGCAGAACAAATCACATAAAAATGATTACAGGAACAATGAAATTTTTGATTTCGCGAATCAATACCGTATAGATATCAACAGGCACTTGCTGCGCCAGAAAGGCGAAATTCATCTGCTTGGCGCTGCCCTGATAGAAACAAAGTGTTAGCGGTGAAAGGTTTTTGGCCTTGCAATCGAGAATAAAAGAAGCAGATCCTTCAAAATTGAGTTGATGTTTGGCTTGACTCGGCTTCTCTGCGTTTCCAGCTTGTTTTGACGACGAGGAATGTTCAAAGCTTCAGCCAGATGTTCGATAGGGCTGAATTTCTCATACTGAGCTTGCAAATCCCAGGCGAACCATTGGACTTACTGGAAAACTACTCGAAATACATACATGGAGACAAGAATAAAAATTACTTTGAAAGCAACACGAAAAAGTGGGTGGCATCTTCTAACATCGAATTCAACGGAAACAATAAGAACGGCTAACTGGTATCGCACTTAACGTATCGAGACTCGTGAATGCAGAAACGTTATTAAAAGATCAGCGTAATGTCTGAAAAAACAAACTTGCTTGAATGAAAAAAACAATTTGAGAGGTACCAAGAAATTAATAAAACTGAAGGGTAGTAAAACTGAGGAAGACATCAGGAGACAATTAATAGGATCGCATGAATCGCTATTCAATGACGAAATAAGATCAGGATTACTTTCTGTGATAAAGAGGTTTTTTCCGCAAATGAAAACCGCTAGATAATACCTATCTAAAAGGGCTCAGAAAAAATCCTCAGATTACATTAGCGATTGCACTTGAACTTGCAAATATGGATCTTAAAGAAATGACTAATTGCAAAATGGATAATGGTAGATCATTCGGGGAAGACACTGACATCCTGTAACACGATATCTAGGCCGCGGATTCTGTCCTTGCTTCGCATTTAGGTGTATGCGGAGAGTTCGCTTTTTTTTGAATTTGAAAAGCTTCTCGGTTCGTGAATAACGTTATCCGAAATGTTGAACTGGACATTTACACGATAAAAATCACTGGTTCAACTTCTATAATGAGATATGAGGTGCTGACTATGTCTATATTTACTTTAACGGCTGCAATGAAGTACGCTGCAAACGATGATATTGAAACATGGATACATCACTTTCTGAATGGTGAAGGAGAGAACGTTGGATTATCGAATGGACTTAAGTTAAAAACAAGGTACTGGCTCGGACCAGTCGAAATCGAGACAAGTTATCTTAGCAGAGTTGTTGGGCCAGAATCACATATGGAGTATGTAGAGGATGAGAATTGGTGGAATCATACCATAAATCAAATTTGCGAGCGATTAGAGGCTGGATGGGATATGCCTCCGTTAATTGCTGAAAATCGAAATGGATCTTTTAGTGTACGAGACGGTAATCACCGACTTGGCGCACTGCAAAAGTTAAATAAAGAAAAGTGTCATGTAATTATATGGGACGATCATAGCGTAGATCACATATTAAAGGCTATGCCTCGTTGAAAGGATACGAAGTACAAGAAAGGAGGAAACGATGAAAATTCAGGACATCCCCATTGAGATCATAGACCAAATAGGAGAAGTACGAAGAATTACTTTTCCCAGGCAAGGTCATACCTCTATCGTCGCTATTTTAGATACACCCGATCAAAAGTACATTATCAAGAAGACAGAAAACGACCTATACAATGAATGGTTATCCAAAGAATATAAGGTACTTCAATATCTTTGCGATACAGGGCTGCCCGTTCCGAAAGCGTATTCATTCTGTGCCAAGAACCAATCAAGATGGCTTCTGATGGATTATATGGATGGAATAAGTTTGAGGGAATTTCTAGCTCGAGAGCCTGATCTCAAAGAAAAGGAAAAAGCCATCTTCAACTTTGGACGTTGTTTAAAGAAAATACATGAATGTGCTTGCCCTATTGAATTGTTGAAGAAGGATCATTCTTGGTTAGATTCAATGCTACTCCAAGCAGAATATAACCTAACCCACTTTGCTGTAGATGGATCAGAAGAACTGCTTAAACGGTTGAAAGAAGATAAACCAAAACCGATCGAGAATACGTTGATTCATGGCGATTTTACAATAGATAATGTATTAGTGAATGAATGCAATATCGTTGGAGTTATTGACTGGTCAGGAGCTGCGTTCGGAGATCCAAGATATGATGTCGCTTTAGCAATAAGACCGAAACATAATGCTTTTGAGAATGAACGAGATCAAGAAATATTTTTTGACGCATATGGAACGTTGAGAATAACGGATGAAGAATATGATTACTTCGAGAACGGAATATATAACTTCTTTTAGTGCCGCTTCAAAACCGAAAATACGAAGAAGGTGAAGATTGAATTGTTTAACCTTAAAACCTCCCAAAGCGACTCGTTCAAAGAACTAAATAAGTATGTTTCGGACGTAAAGCAGTTCATATCCGCTACCGCTGCTGCAACGTATATTATTCATAATGATCGGATCGTGAATGAATGGTATGCAGGAACACATGACAAGGCTACAGATAGCCGATTCGTTGATACCAAATCACGCTTCAATGTCGCTTCCGTCCGGAAGACTTTTTTAGGGTTTGCTGTTAGTCTTGCACTCGTTGAAGGTAAGATCAAAAGCATAGATGACCTTGTTGTTGATTACTTAGGAGACATAGATCGCGAAGTATTCGACCATACAACCATAAGGCATTTATTAACCCATACCCACGGACTGGATAGCCTATATCATAGACAGTTTCTCCAAGGGACCGACTGGAACTACAATAATGTCGGTGTGAATTCGCTTATTGAGCTTATCCGGAAATTATATAAGATGCCTTTGGCACGATTGCTTGAGAACCGCGTATTTTCGCCTTTGGGATTTAATCAAACCGGATGGAGCAAGGAACAGAATGACAAGTTAGTTTGGCTAAACGAGTCCTACGCAGACGATCAGGGCAATGAAGCTAACTTGTTTATGAGTGCGAGAGAATTGGCCTTTTGGGGTTATCTGCATTTAAATAAGGGAGCCATACAGGGGAACCAGCTATTTCCTAAAGAAATATTTGAGCAAGTTACCACGATCATTACACCTCCCGGTTTGGAGCGAAAATTACCGAGAAATGGATTTTTCTGGTTTGTGCAAGATGAGCCGCGTTCTTTAACGGAATTAGGCGATACACTTCCATATGGTTCTTTTCAATCTTTGGGTGCTACCGGATGCGCATGTCTTGTCATACCCGAGTATAGAACCGTGGCGGTCAGAATGTATAATCAGAACGGACCAAAAGACGGGAAGTATTGAGAGTCCAACCATCAATAATGACAGGCCAGTGAGCAGCGATCAACATTTATTTTAGAGGAGATGATCTATTGAACAAATATCGTGTGCATGAAACCAACAGATCGTATTGGAACACCAAGGGAAATGACTTTTTGGAAGCCATCGTGCTTCCTTTATATGGAGCATTTGTGTCGGAAGAAAAACACCAGCTTTTTGGCGATGTTTCAGGAAAAAAGCTGTTAGAGATCGGCTGTGGAAACGGTCAATCCTTGCAATATCATGGGGAACGCCAATCAAAAGAACTTTGGGGTTTGGACATGTCGGACAAACAAATTGAAAAGGCAAAGCAGCGTATGGCGGAGAGCGGTCTTTCAGCAACATTGATCTGTTCTCCCATGGAAGAAGAATGCGGCATTCCGTTAGCCTATTTTGATGTTGTTTATTCGATTTATGCCATAGGCTGGACAACCGACCTTGAAGGCACTTTTCGGCGGATCGCTTCATATTTAAAAAAAGACGGCGTATTTATTTTCAGTTGGTCTCATCCTATACACAAATGTATTGTTGAAGAAAATGATCGTTTTACGTTTAACAAGCGTTATTTCGATGAATCTTGGTATTCGGTATCTCCTGATTTTTGTCAAGGCGACCTTACCTTATCCGACCGCAAACTATCTACCTATATCAATGCGTTGGCTAAAGCAGGGTTTGTTATTGAACAGATGATTGAAGAAACCGACAATGAAATAGCAGAGCTGCGCGATGAAAATAATGATTTGGTAAAAAGAGCGAAGATGTTCCCTGTAACCTTTGTGGTCAAAGCAAGAAAACTTTAAAGCATCATCGATCGTTCCAACAATGGAACTCGAGGCAATATAACCGAAAAGCCAAGATGTACAAATGAAGGAACAGGCTGCTTAAAAAATATAGTTGCTCAAGCTGGAGGAAGTATTATGACACATTACATTGATAAAATGAATGTAGAATTTGCTAATGAAGTATTAAGGTGGAAGTATGAACAACCATATGATTTTTATGATAATGAACCTTCGCAAGAAGCGTTAGTTGAAATGCTCAACGAAACTTATTATGTAGTTTTAGATAACAAAAATGAATTGATTGGATTTATATGCATGGGTGGTTCAGCTCAAATTGAAAATGAAACGTACGTATATTCCGAAGATTCTATAGATATTGGAATAGGAATGAAGCCAGAATTAACTGGTAGGGGGCATGGGACTGCGTTTTTCACATTTGTACTCAACTACATAAATAAAATGTTCGGGAAGAGTCCCTATAGACTAACTGTAGCAGAATTTAACCAGAGAGCGATTCGTCTCTATGAGAAATTTGGATTTATCAAAGAGGATACGTTTGTTAAGGGAGAAAGCAAGTTCATTGTCATGATTAAGAAATAAAGCAAAAGAAGATTTAAGTCTATGGCGGTACGAGAAACGCCCATATATTGCATTATTTTTCAAGGAGAATACAACATGTCAAAAACAGTTTATATCATTTCCGGTCCCGCTGGGGTGGGGAAATCGACGACCTCAAAGAAACTGGTTGAACAATTGGAGCGCAGTTCATATATTTCTGGGGATGACATTAGTCACCTGCCCGTAAACGGGAGAGGCAAACCTTGGCTATGTGAAGAAACGCATAAGTTGACTTGGAGAAATATATTAAGTTTAGCGAAAAATCTGATTGAGTTTGATTACGATGTTGTTATAGATTATGTGACGTTTCCATCTGAGGCTAACTGGTTAGCGAATGAACTGGGGAGTATGGATGTGAGGATCGTTTATGTTGTGTTTATGGTTGATCCTGCAACCCTTGTTATAAGGGACCGGTCAAGAGATCCATTATTTCAAATGGGAGAACGAAGCGTAATTCTATTGAATGAATTTAAAGAAGCGTTAAAAGACGAAAGACATATCTTAAATACGGAGCAATATTCTGTTGACCAGATCGACGCAGTAGTTGCAGAGATATTAAATAATAATCGATTTTTGATAAGCTACATTTGAAGAGGCTGAGGCCATCGAAAACATCCGACTAGGTAGAAACATAATTGGAGTGGAATAGAGAGGTCAACCTAGAAAATGTTCCATTGTAATGATCCATAACTTGAAAGGAGTGATGTGGTATGAACAATACACATTCGAGTAATGCCCATAATGGTTTAAGAGGTGTTTTGATCTAACACAGAGGAGTGTTCAAGTGGTTCCTCTGTGAACACGTTGAGGAGGAATTGAACATGACAATAAGTTTGAAACCCGTGTCGGTCGATAACTGGTATAGCTGCACCCAATTAGAAGTAAGAGAAGATCAAAAGGAAGTATTCCCGGCCCCGATCGTATATTGGATTGCTGAATCGAAGTATGTCACTGAATTTCAACCGATGGCGATCTATTGTAATGAGAATATTATCGGTTTTATCGTTTATTGTACGATTCCGGATGAGGATGGGAACTATTGGATTCCGGCGCTAATGATTGACCAGAAGCATCAGGGAAAAGGGTACGGAAGAGAAGCGATGAAACAACTGCTAACCCTAATGAAAGAAACCTTGGACTGCCAAAGAATCATGATTGGGCACAGACCGGAAAACACGGTTGCAGGCGCTTTATATGAATCATTAGGATTCAAACGAATAAGTCGAGAACTGATCGATGGTGAAGTGGTCCGTCTTTTGATCTGAACGTGTTGATTGAACCAGGTCACGATTCATAAAGCGAATGAGCCGATCATCAAAACGTGGCTGCTGTATAAATGGAGAAACAAAGTGATTGGAAGGGAAAAGTGAATTCGTAACAGGAGTGTTACAACAATAGACTGAAATCTAAAACTGAATCAAAAGAAAGTCGAGGCAAGAAGATAGAGTGCTTGTACGGTATTGTAAACGAAGGTAAAATATAGATATCCTATCCAAAGGTAGCGAACTGACACCGATCGGAAGATGGTACAGTGCTCGTAGTACCTAGTGAATTTATTACTGCGGTTTATATCATTGTACTAACCAAGTGTTAACGCACTTGGTTTTTCATTAAGACAGATTGTCAAGCTCTAACGTTAGATGTAAGAGGAGGGGGCTGGTTTGAAACCATGTACTGTTATCATTGTCTTTTTAATTTTTCTCGGATGTCAGTCAATAAAGCCGGTTCAAACTACAGCATCGAGTACAGTAGGTGCTTTGTCTAGTACGACTCTGGATGATTATTCCGCAACGCTTTCGATCCCACAAAAAGTTAAGGTCAACGAGGAATTCACGATCAAGGCTGAACTTAAAAAAGAATTAGAGCAAAAAGTGACGATTTCGAGTAAGCAGCAAATGTTCGTCTACGTGATTAAAGATCGTAATGGGAATCAGATTAATTCCTATGCGATTACGGACAAAGGAAAGAATCGAGAAGTTTCTGGTAAGGTTGTTATTTCGGAAAACTACAAGTATAAGATTAAGCAGCCTGGTATATACGAAATCTCGGCAATAGCAGAATTTACAGTTATTAAAGACGAAAAAAGTCAGTATTTTAAAATTGAAACGGATTCTAAGCAAGTAGAAATAGAATAATAAACACGAACCCATGCGGCGCTTCTTATGGTCCGTCTTTCTTATTCCGAGCGGCGGCACCAGCATATATAGTATACCCGGCAAGCGAGTTGGGCTTCTTCTGCCTGATCGCCTTCGGTTGAAGCTGCACGCTCTAACTCTCGGCAAATGGTCGAAGAATGTTGAGTCATTTTGATGATCCGAATGAATGGGGGATAACGATGCCATTTCCAGTACATATCGTGGCAGCAGCAGGTTTTGTCGAGAATAAGCACGGTGAAGTGTTACTAGTGAAAGATCGGCGGAGTGGGTGGGTCTTTCCTGGTGGACAGGTGGAGGTCGGTGAAAACCTCATCGATGGGTTAATCAGAGAAGTAAAAGAGGAAAGTGGAATAGATGTTGCTGTATCACACTTGATTGGTATATATTCCAACACGGCGACGTATGAAGGGCATAGCGGAGTGGGAATGGTGCCTACCAAAGTATTGTTCGATTTTGTATGTGAACCTGTGGGCGGTGAACTAACCACATCCGAAGAAACATCTGAATGTCGTTGGGTTAGAAAGGATGAAGCGCTTGAGATGATATCGGCTCCGGCGATTCGTACGCGGTATCAAGCGTATCTTGATTTTGAAGGCAGCATCCATTATGCGGAGTATATCACCAAACCTGAATTTGAATTAAAGATGAATCGCAAAATATAGCAAGATGAGAGTTGGAGGGTTACCCATGAACATAGATGGTAAGGGACTTGAGCATATCGCAATCATGATGGATGGCAATGGACGTTGGGCGACGAAACGAGGATTACCCCGAACAGCTGGTCACTATGCCGGTATGGAAACGATGAGGAAAATAATCCGTGATTGTCATGCGATAGGATTAAAATATGTCACATTGTATGCATTCTCATCCGAGAACTGGAAACGGCCCAAAGATGAAGTTGAGTATCTTCTGAATTTGCCGATGAAATTCCTGAATGAAACCACATTAATGGAATTTGATCGGAACCATATCAGGATCAGATTCATCGGAGATCTGTCAGGATTCTCAAAGGATCTGGTCCATTCATTTGCCAGTATTGAAGAACGAACAAAAAATAATACGGGCATGACCGTAAGCTTCGCCATAAATTATGGTGGGAGAAATGAAATATTACATGCAATGAAACGACTCATTTCGGATGGGATCGATCCTGAATTAATAACGGCAGAGGTTATCGAAAATTATTTATACACTCAAGGGATGCCTGCTCCGGAACTGATTATAAGAACGAGTGGAGAACAAAGGCTAAGCAATTTCCTGTTATGGCAATCATCCGTTGCAGAGCTTTGGTTTACCAAGACATTATGGCCTGATTTTACAAAGGAACATTTATTCGATGCGATCAATGAATATCACAAGCGGAAATCACATGTCAGCTAAACCATGGGGGATTATCAATAGATGAGTTATTATGGAGAATTGTGCACCAGAATGTATGAAAGTGACAAATCATTAGCCGAAGGGAAAGAACTGGAGTTTTATCTTTCTTTTGTCCATCGAAAAGATATGCGCGTACTAGAGCCCATGTGTGGAAATGGCCGTTTGTTAATTCCTTTTATGCAGCAGGGGATTGATATCGAAGGATTCGATATTTCTGATGATATGTTGAAGGTGTGCAGAGAGAAGGGCAAGCAGTTGAATCTTGAACCTCGTGTATATAACCGCGGAATTGAAGATTTTATAAGCCCTAACACATTTGATTTGATCGTCATTCCGTTTGGATCATTCTCCTTACTACCAGACGAACTGGTGAATATGAGTCTACACAATTTGAAAAAAGCTCTAACTGATCAAGGGAAACTCCTTGTTACGATTATGTTGAAGGATAAAGAGGTACATGAACTCCCCGAATGGACGGAATCAGGAAAGGTACATTTCGAGCATGAATCGATTGTGTTGTACAAGAAAACGCAATATCTCAGAGATCGATCCATATTATTAACCGAACTAAAGTATCAACTGCAAAACGATGATCAAATCATAAAGACGGAGATGATGGAATTTCCACTTAAGCTTTATTCGATCACAGAATTTGAAGGTATACTCCAGGACAATGATTTTGAACATATTCGGTTACATGAAGTGAAGGATGGGTATGGGCAAGGGACTTGTTTTCACGTTTTTGAGTGCAGTTAACCAAAATACGAAATCACGAAAGAAGGATGCCATATGATTGCCATTCGCTTGGTTTCAATGGAGGATATTCCGCATATTCAGTCCATTGCTCATGAAACATGGATGTACACATATGGAAGTATATATACCAAAGAGTACATTGATACGTTCCTAAGTAGAGCTTATTCTACCGAGAGTTTAAGTCGATCTGTAGAGAGAACACTTCAAAGTGAGAAACGGGATTTTTTGATCGCAGAATGGAATGACGCAGTCGTCGGATATGCTCACACCCGTCAAGTAAACGAGGAAGAGGTTGAATTACTACGAATTTACGTACGGCCTGAGTTTCATAAAATGGGGGTAGGTAAAGCTTTCATCCAAGAATATATTCACGTTTTAAAGCCAATGAAGAAATTGTTTGCGTGGGTAGGAAAAGACAATTCTATAGGCAGGGCATTTTATGAGAAACGCGGGTTCATCCAAACGGAAGAAATGGTAGAGACCACTGGAGGGCAGGAAAAAACACAAATTAAATATGAACTGAAACTGTAGAGGGGGAGAACGTCTTGGATGCAGTGGGGATTTATTAAAATAGACATCTAAAGGAGAATAAGAAATGTTTCCAATCCTAACAACGGAAAGAACAATTTTGAGAGAAGTACAATTTGAAGACGTTGAACAAATATATGATTCCTTTTCTAATAAAGAAACCATGAAATATTATGGTCAAGATCCCTTTACTGAAAAAGAACAAGCTGCAAACCTTATTAATCACTTTCATACTATGTATCAAGAGAAAAAAGGAATGCGTTGGGGAATACAGCTTAAGGGTCAAGAGCATGTGATCGGAACAATTGGTTTTAATCTATGGTCTCAAAAATACAAACGAGCAGAATTAGGGTTTGAGATTCATCCAGGCTACTGGAGAAAAGGCTATGCGTCAGAAGTAATTCCCGAGGTACTTAAATATGGTTTTGAAGAGTTAAAATTGGCCCGTATTGGTGCAATAGTTTTTCTTGAGAACGAGGCATCCAACAATTTGCTATTGAATATGGGATTTGAACACGAAGGAATTCTCAGAAACTATATGTATCAAAATGGACGCTTCTATGATACGAATGTGTACTCAATACTGAACTCTAATTGATCCTTTTTGTAAAGTGATGAAAGTGTCAAGATATAGGCCCAAAGCAGCAAATGCAGGATATCCATCCATAGCTATTCCGGCGGGGGATATAGATAACGGTCGACCATTTGGTATAACTTTTGCGGGAAAAGCATTCAGCGAGTCCACGTTAATTTGCATCGGTTACGCTTTCGAACAACGAACCAAGCATCGTAAAAAACCAAATTGTTATAACAAACTAAATTTTACAGACTGATCGGTGTACCTGAAGGGAGTATACGGTGGCTTCGTTGGTGCTTGCGGGATGGCAGATTCCATCGAGATTGTTGTAGAAAACTATAAAATCAATAAAGGGTTGATCTCTGATGTTCTATGTAAATGCAAGAGCTTTTGTAGAGCGAAAGAATAATGAAGGAATCGAGATCGTTATACAAAGAAGGACTAAGGCAAATGCTGCGTATAAGTTCGAACTTCCCGGGGGGAGGGTGGAACCTTTTGAATCGCTGCTCCAAGCATTGATCAGAGAAGTTAAGGAAGAAACAGGATTGGATGTATATGAAATAGAAGGAGCTAACACTCGGATTGATACGATCGGCATAAATCCTGCATTTGAGGTGGAGTGTCTTCAACCTTATGCAGCGTATCAAACCATTAAGGGACCGATTGATTCCGTCGGTTATTATTTTAGATGCAAGGCCACCGGAGATTTGCTGAAAGCTGGTGACGAAACCGCAGATATTCAGTGGATGGCTATCAAGGAACTTAATGATTTATTTACCCGGAATCCATTGGATTTTTCGGATGTTGATCGTGCTGGAGTGAAGTATTATTTGAAGGACCACGGGTTTTAATTTTTACGTAACTTTACATTTAAGCTTGGTTCCGGCGTGTTCTACAGGAGCTTGGTCAGCGGGATGAACTTCCAGGGGGACGAAACAATGAATCTTCAATACAATATACAATTTGAGAAAATGTGTCATACGTTACAGCTGGGTGAGATGCTTAAAACACCTGAAGCTATTTCGGGCGGTTTATTACATAGGATGTTTTCTTTGGAGACCTTTAAAGGGAGATATGCTGTAAAAGCATTAAACCCACAAATCATGGCGAGGCCAACTGCCTATGAAAACTATATTCGGTCAGAAAAAATCGCAAGCCTTGCATCAAATTATATACCTGCTCAACCTGCAAAGGTGTTTAATGGTCATGGATTGCAAAACATAGACAATCAGTTTTATCTGGTTTTTGACTGGATCGAGGGTTACAGTCTTAAATCACAGGAGATTACTACAACCCATTGTACGCAAGTGGGCTCTATTCTTGCTAAACTTCATAAGATCAATTTCTCTCAGATCGAGAATAGCAACAACAATACGAATAACACAAAAGATACAGACTGGCAATTCTATTTAAGTAAGGGGAAAGAACTCGATTCTTCATGGGTAAACCTGTTAGCCGCTATTATTGACGAGTTGTTTTTGTGGACTGATCGAGCGAATCATGCCCTCCAATTATTGGCGGGAGAACGTATATTGAGTCATAGAGACCTGGATCCAAAAAACGTAATGTGGAGTAAAGGCAGCCCCATATTCATTGATTGGGAATCAGCCGGAGTTATACATCCAAAACATGATTTAATGGAGACCGCTATTTATTGGTCAACGGGGGATTCGGGAGAAATAGATCAAGAAAAATTTAATGCTTTTGTCACGGCATACCAAGAGCACTACGGCGTTGTAACTGCAAATTGGAGGATAGTTCTGGAACTTGGTTATTTAAGTAAACTCGATTGGTTGGAGTATAGTCTTAAACGATCATTATGGATTGAATGTGCAGACGCAAAAGAACAAGAAATGGGCACAAAACAAATCGTAGCTACAATTCATGCACTGAAACAATATGAAGAGATGATCTCCATATTAGAGACGTGGTTGAACAACGGATAATATCAAATACTTTCGTGAAATCCAAATCGCATGGAAGGACTGAGACCATGACTAGACGTATTGTTGTAACTGGAGGAGCGATCATTCGAGATGAATTTGGAAGAATATTATTGCAGAAGAGATCGGATTATGGAGATTGGGGATTGCCTGGTGGCGGGATGGAACCTGGTGAATCCATAGAAGAAACGATGCTAAGGGAAGTGATGGAAGAGACAGGTCTTGAAGTCAAACAATATCATTTGAATTCCATATATTCAGGCCCTCGTATGAAATATACATACCCGGATGGAAATGAAGTTGTTTTTGTCATGTTTTTGTTTAATGTTGAGGCGGAATTGAAAGGGAAATTATTAGATGACGGAAAAACGGTGAATTTCAAAGATCAAAATAATGAGTCGTTACAACTCGTGTTCAAGGGACTCGATGAGATTGATTTGGACTCGATTAATGCCGTGCAAAAGCCGGTGTTTGTGGATTTGATAACAAATAACAATAAGTTATTAAAAACATAATGTTGTAATGATACACAGAATTCACTATATAAACGCAAAAACATACAAACACACGTTAACGGAGAGGCAGAACCAATCTGGAGAAGCAAAGCGGTCGCGTTTATCACCGGATTTTCCCGCTAGAAAAGGGGAACCAAAAAATCTGGGGATAACAGCGATCGGAAGATGGTACTGCACTCGTAGTGGCCTTGTGTGATTGATTAGTGCGGTTTATATAGATTTATGTAAAATGTGGTGTTAAGAAGAAGGCAGATTCAGAGAAAAGATTTATAAACACGGGAAGTACTGGGATAGCATTTGCATGAGTCTATTAAAAGTGAATATATATCTTCTTAAGCATAACCTTCCAAAAGAACATGGCATCTGCGTTACTTAAAAATGTTCATGAAAGGATCATAACGATGGAGAGATATAAGAGCTCGTCCGGAAGAAAATTAATTATGGATTCCTATAACATGCTGCTGCATTCATGGGAAACGGATTTCGTAGAAAAGGTGATCGAGACGACCTATGGATCGACGCACGTGATCATTGCCGGTGACCGTTCGAATCCACCGTTGATGCTATTTCATGGGACAGCAGATAATTCGGCCATGATGTGGATATACAATATGAAGGATTTAGCCAAGGCGTTTTATGTGATTGCGGTAGATGCTGTAGGGGGATCTGGCAAAAGCGAACCTAATGATGAATATTTCAGAGCATTCAATCAAATCACTTGGATGGACGACATTGTGACAGCTTTGAACATCCATACCATAAATATTTGCGGAGTTTCATATGGTGCCTATTTATCTTATAACTACACATTGAAGAGACCTGATAAGGTAAATAAGGCAGTCTGTCTTGCAGGTAGAATTCCAAGCAATTCATTTGAAGTGATTTATAAAATGATGGCCGCTTTTTTGCCAGAGGCATTATTTCCGTCGGAAAAAAACTGTGAAAAGCTGCTGAATAAATTGAGCGGGCCTCATCGTTCGCCATTTCAAGACAATGAACTTCTGATGAAGCACTGGTACTACTTGTTAAAGTATTTTAACAATAAATCGATGATGCAGCACAAAATAGAAATACATACGGATCAGGAGATATCCGAATTAAGGAACAAGGTATTGTTCCTCATTGGTGAATATGATCGATTATCCAATTATCCGAAAGCTATAAAGAAACTTGAGGACAACAGAATGAATTACAAAATCATTCCTGATGCGGGACACGCAATAAATCATGAGCAAGCCGATCTGATCAATAAGGAGATTATTGACTTTCTAAATTGATGGGGCTTCATCTAGCTGTTTGTAGCTCATGGTGCAATCATGAGCTTTTTTATTTATTTCCCTTGGTGGCGTTCCTTCAAAACCCAAAATCAAAAAGCAGGTGAAAAAAATGAGTATAAGTAAAACGATTACATACATCGATTTTGAACTGTCCAACACATTAAGTGAATACCAGCCTTGGTTTGGGCTGAACACCGAAGTGCTTTGTTTTAAACCTAAAGAGGGGTGGAGCATCGGACAGATTTTGGAGCATGTTACATTAACCAATCACTATTTGTTGATATTAATCAGAAAAGGGAAGAGAAAGGCGATTGATTTGGCCGGAAAGAAAGATTTACAAACACGGTTAGAAACGTATTCATTTAATTTGCATGAGCTAGATGCAATTGCTAGACATAACTCATTTGATTGGATTAGACCCGAACATATGGAGCCGACGGGAGATAAAGATCTCGGAGAAATAAGAGTACTCCTTGAGGAACAAATAAAAGAGTGTAGAGACATACTGTTCGAAATGAACAAGGGCGAAGGAATACTTTACAAGACGACGATGACGGTAAATAACTTAGGGAAGATTGATGTGTATCAATATATTTATTTTCTGTGCCAACATGCCAAAAGACATATCACCCAAATGGAGAAAGTTCTGAATGAGTATAATGAAATTAATCCATTAGGACTATGAATACGTATAAATAGAGAACGTGGTTATTCGCATCAACATCGTGGAACTTGAAAGAGCAGTAAAAAGAGATAAAATCGAAAGCTGCGTTTCCTGCAACTAAACGTAGTATTTAAGCGTTAGGAAAATAGGGATTAAACGATTGGATTATCTAATCAACCGGACATTCGCGAGGAACTCTTTTGAAAAAATAAAGATATGCTGTGATCGAGGCTCGTATTTTTCAATAAAACGCAAATCGGAGGTGTTCTCATGGAAAACGGAAAAATCTTGGGTATTGCTTATAATGTGATCCCTGTTGAAGACCTGGAAGCATCCGCAGCTTGGTTTGTTAAGCATTTCGGATTCAACATCAGAAATCGAAGGGAAGGATATTTAAGCCTTTTCAGGGATAACCGACCTATTTTGGATCTGATCCAAAGCGAACATAAGTCAAGAGCCGTATTCGAAGTGCGAAATCAAAGAAGATGGGTGATTACCTTTTTCACGGACAATATTGCATCGTTACATAGCTATTTAAAATCAGAAGATGTTAAAGTCGGGAACATAAGTGATGAAGGAAAGTATGGGAAGTTTTTTGTGATGGAAGATTTGGACGGCAATTTGTTCGATGTCTGGGAGCATCATGATTGTGAACTGATTTTTTAACGAGAAAAATAAAGGATTTGGTTTTGTTCACGAACATGTTCCTGAAATTGGCATGACCTTGCTAAAAGAATATCGCGGCAACGGAATAGGTACCTCCTTAATGAATGAACTATTTAAAGAAGCTAAGCAAAGAGGAATCCGACGCTTATCCCTGAGTGTGGACCCAGGGAATATACCAGCCGTGAAACTGTACGAGCGGTTCGGATTCAAAGAAGTGGGGAAGGTGGGTACTTCCATCACGATGGTGGTTGAATTGTGATCAAATCATCAGTTTGAGAGATAAAAGCAGAGTTTTTGAAAAATGTATGTATACGTAATCAATCAGGAATAACTTTTTTGCCAATGATATGTCCCAACATGACTATGGGGATCAGGATCAGGCCAACAGCCAGACTCTGTATAAATGACCACCAGGTGAGCATGTTCAATTCTGCTAAACGGTAGAATAAATAAACGGAATAGGGAAGAGTTACGAAAACGGCTGTCACTACTCCAGGGGTGTACATTCGCAAGTAGATGCTTTGAAATAGATGAGTGAACACATGGATGAAGAGAACAGCATTAAAACCGATGAATAACAACAAAGAATGATGCTCCGCAGCTATCCACGTTACCGGAATGAACATAATGAATTCCAAAGCAACCGCCACGGCAAATTGAGCAGAGGTGATATGCTGAAAGGAATCGAAACGCCGTCTAAGCGGCTTGGGCAGCGCTGAACGAACCAACCCATGGTTTCGTTTCATCCATTTCTCTACAACAATAATTTCTTCGAAATCATGAATCATAAATGCAGCGAAAAACAGCCAAATCAGCGAATTCAGGCTGATCTGTTCATTGAACCAGTCCATAGCTTCCTCCTATGAATTTTTAGTATGTTGTTTTAAGTGAGCTTCCCATTTCCTTATTGACAGGTGTGGGTCGAATAAAAAAATGGGGAGAGAAGGATGAAAAAACGAAATTTCTTATTCATGCTAATTGTCTCGAGTTCGTTGTTACTTACAAGTTGCAATGATGCTAACAATACGATTGCTACGCAGGGTGAACATACAAAAACAGTCGATATGGAGCATGCCAACGAACCATCCGAATCCATGTTTAGGATCGAAATGCAATCCCCTCCAACGATTACAGCCGGGGAAACCTTTGAGGTAAAGGGATATTTGGTCAATCAAAGCGAAACTGCTTGGGATATTTTCCATGGTGCGGATATGTTTACTTATACCATTTACGATGATGCAGGTAAACCCCTGCCAAACCATGAGGGGATGATTGCAGTAAATGATATAGGTTTGGGGACAACGCTCCAGCCCAATAGCAAATATAATTACGACGGTGAACAGCATGTTAGTTCCAAGTTATATCAATTGTTGGTAGACCAACCCGGAAAATATAAGATCGTCGGTCAGGCAGAATTCTACATTACTTATGACAATAAATCGCATCGATTTCAAATTAAATCTGAACCACTGGAGGTAAATGTAGATCCATAAATCAAGTGAAGTGAATGGTGTTGGAATTCAACTCGGAAAGGTGATGAATGATGCATCAGGTCCTCGAAACATACTCATCGAATGTGCTACTGTCGGGAAATGTACGAAACGACATTCAAGCCTTTTTTTCAGCTCATCATGATCTTGAAACTTTAAATCATACGTTAATAGTGGCAACCCAGGCAAGGCACATCGCAGAACTTTATGGTGCAGATCCGTGGAAGGCAGAACAAGCAGGTCTGCTGCATGACATCAGTAACGTGGTCCCTGTAAGCGAGATGTTAAATGTAGCCAAGGTACTATCGATCGATATTTTGGACGAAGAGTATACCTATGATCGAATTGTACATCAAAAATTGTCCAAAGCTATGGCCAAAGAAATTTTTCATATCAACGACAGTGAGATCTTGGACGCCATAGAATGTCATACCACATTCAGGCCTGAAGCAAGTCTTATGGATAAAGTTCTTTTCGTTTCAGACAAAATCTCTTGGGAGCTGCCAGGAAATCATGCGTATTTGCATGAAATCCGAAAAAAGGTTGTAGACGAGCAGCGATTGGATGAAGGGATACTGATCTATCTTAATTACATTTGGAAGCAGCGTTCCAAACTTAAATTGGTACATCCATGGCTAATCCAGGCGAGAGAAGAATTATTGCAAAAGGGGCTTTGTATCTAAAAGTTTTGTTCATGTTAGGATTTGGGGAGTGAGTGAAATGCCTTTTTGTTTTTACGATAATATAGAAATCAGCGATGAATCGATCGTCAGCATTGATCGGGTGTATGGTCTGGATTTTGGGCAATTTGACGATGAGATGTGGGACAAGTTGTCTGAGATCTATTCCATGCTGCCTGCGCAAATCAAGGTGGACGGCGTTGGACAACCTGCCTGGTTTGGAGAAGAAGACAAACATCACGAATACCTGTGGGCGTCTGTGGAGCCTTCAGGTGGTGCAGGTTGTCGGACGATTGAATTCCGCAGATTGGTACGAGTGGGAAAAGACGTTTCATGAGGGAATCATCGCTTTTCCATTTTTCGCGATTTAACGATGAAGACTCGTGTAATATAAAGGCGTTTTCTCACTAAATATGCACGAATAAAAAGAAATATAGTACCTTAATTTCCAATTATATGTTATTCTGAGAAAAGGATGCGCTTTCATCCAAGCGTAGACTTGCTAGTAGGTTTCTCTATCGCTTTTTCTAGCACCGGCAGCTTGGGAATGGCAGCAACGTATACGATGCAGAAAGGAGGGCATCCGGACTTTGATTGCAGTATGGTCAACGAAGTGTGTTCAAGGTAATCGTTCTGCGTGTGGAAGAATCATCATTAAATAAGCGGAGGTTTTGACATGCTGGCCAAAATGAAAAAGTGCGGAATGTACAGTCTGGCTCTTGTATTGTTGTCTACCATGTTCTTAAACGGTTGGAATGCCAAAGTATCGGCGGCAACCCCGATTACATCGGATTTCAGGTCTTTGCAGGCTTCGCAGATCATTAGCGAAATGGGTGCGGGATGGAATCTGGGAAATCAGCTTGAAGCATCATTGAACGGCACGCCAAGCGAGACGGCATGGGGCAATCCTATGGTTACTCCGGAATTGATCAAAAAAGTAAAAGCAGCGGGTTTCAAAACGATTCGGATTCCCGTTTCTTATTTGAATCATATTGGAAGCGCTCCCAACTATACGATTAATTCAGCGTGGCTGGATCGAGTGAAAACGGTCGTTGACTACGCCTACAATGAAGGTTTGTACGTCATCATCAACATTCATGGAGATGGCTACAATACCGTGCAAGGTGGATGGCTGTTGGTCAATGGAAGCAATCAAACGGCCATCAAACAAAAGTATGAGAAAGTGTGGCAACAAATTGCCAACAAGTTTATCAACTATGATGAACGGCTTATTCTGGAATCGATGAACGAAGTGTTTGACGGCAATTATGGAAATCCCAATTCCGCATACTATGCCAACCTGAATGCGTACAACCAAATCTTCGTGGATACGGTAAGGAAAACCGGAGGCAACAATAGCGCCAGATGGTTGCTCATTCCGGGTTGGAATACGAATATCGACTATACCGTTGGCAACTATGGTTTTGTTCTGCCAACGGATACAAACCGATCTTCAACGATCCCAAGCTCGGAGAAAAGAATCATGATATCGGCGCACTACTATTCTCCGTGGGACTTTGCAGGCGAGGAAAATGGAACGATTACACAATGGGGAGCTACGGCAACGAATCCTTCCAAGAAATCGACGTGGGGACAAGAAGATTACCTGAATTCACAGTTGCAATCGATGTACAATAAATTTGTCACCCAAGGATATCCTGTGGTACTCGGTGAATTTGGTTCCATTGATAAAACGTCGTACGATTCGACCAATAACGTATACCGCGCAGCGTTTGCCAAAGCGGTCACGGCAACGGCCAAAAAATACGGGGCGGTGCCGGTTTATTGGGATAATGGCCACAACGGCCAACATGGATTTGCCTTGTTTAACCGATCCAACAATACCGTAACCCAACAAGGCATCATTAATGCGATCATGCAAGGAATGCAATAAGCCATTCATACGTGTGTTTGTGAACGGCGCGAACCCGCAAACGGGATTTCGCGCCGTTCACATTAATATTGACCTGATGGAAGTAAGCATTAAAAGAATATAACTTCACATGATGGAATGTTTGGGATAAGATGGATGTTGTGGAAGCAGGTTAATGCCTTCAGAAAGAGGAGATTTCCATGAAAATTCGTCTTACACCGTATGATGAGAACTGGGCCAGGATGTATGAAGAAGAAGCTCAAGTGTTAAGGGGCATTTTTGGCGACGAAATACGGGCACTCGAACATTTTGGCAGTACGGCCGTTCCGGGAATGAAAGCCAAACCGGTCGTGGATATGATGTGTTTGGTGAAAGATATTCAAGTTATTGATGGATACAATGACCGTATGCATGCTCTTGGGTATGATGTGGCCGGAGAATGGGGCATTGCGGGAAGACGGTTATTTCGAAAAGGCGGGGAACAGCGGACGCATCATATTCATTTTTATCCATACGAACATCCGCAAATATGGCGTCATTTGGTGTTTCGCGATTATTTGCAAGCGCATCCGGAAGAAGTTGAACGTTATACAGCGATGAAAGAAGAGCTTGCCCAACGTTACGAGGATACGAGCGACTACAGCAAGGGAAAGAAGCCGTTTGTTCAGGAGATGGAACAGAGAGCTTTGCAATGGCACAGCGAGAAAACGAAATACGGCACTCAGTAACCCTACACTAAACTCACTCGATTAGAACAAGGATGTGAGCGCATGTTAAACTATACGAATACAACGAAAGAGTTAACGGAAAGCGTGTGGCTATGCCCGGATAAGCGCGCAAGGGAGAACTATTCTGGACTACATTTATACAGAAGAAGGCGGAATGGCTGCTAGAGGTATTGGAATGCGAGTATCAACGAAAGATTGAAACTGGTTCTCAAACGTAAACGGGCACCACTATAAATCATAGCTTTTATATCATTTTGGAATCAAGGAAAAAAGAGTGGGAGTTAATCATGATCTATGTAGTGCGGCATGGCCAAACGGACCTGAACAAACAAGGCAGACTTCAAGGACGCCAAGGGTTGCCTCTAAATGATGCAGGAATGAAGCAGGCGGAATGGCTGCGGGAGCATTTAAGCCGCGTTACTTTTGACTATGTATTTTCTTCTCCACAGGATCGGGCGATTCAGACTGCAGAGATCATTACAGGCCAGAAGGCAGTGACGGATTCCAGGCTGGACGTGTTCGATTTGGGTGAGGCGGATCTATTGTTAAAGGAAGAAGTCAAGTTGGCGAGTGTAATGCCAGATCCCCGTTTTTATCAGGGGGTGGAAGAACTGAATCACTTTGTGAACAGAGTATTTGGATTTATGAAAGAGCTTGAGCTTCAGCGTGTTTGTCCCACGAGAGAAACTAAACCGTAAGGATTTTCCGGCCGTCGTATGGGCAATTGATCAAATGAATGAGCATTCCTATTTCTTCCCACGAAATTGTCCAAGAATTGTACTTAAACGAACTCCCGAAATCTCAGAAGAACATCGGAAAATGTTTTTCGGAATGTCGCAGGCGAACAAGATCATTGCTATAGAGAGCCCCAGCTTATGATGGAAAATCACTTCTAGAACTGGGGTGTTTTTAGTCAGGAGGAATTCAAATGCGGACACACTTTGGCAAATACGATATACCGCCAACGCTTCAGAAGCTGATTCAATTACAGGAAAGTCTCCAAGACGCTGAACAATTTTTTACGGGATTTCATTTTTATCTAAGTTTAAACGGGTTCAGGTATTTCAACACGCCTTGCGATGTTATTGAGTTTGGAAATATCGGCGCCGATGGCATACATTACGGTTTTCTTACGGATTACGGGACAGTAACGGACCTTGAAGCAGCCCCGATCGTTTGTGTCAGTCCGATGAATTTTGATCGTCCGTCCCGCGTTGTAGCCAACAATTTATCGGAGTTTCTGAACGTTAATCTGAATGACGGAGCATTGTTTTACAATGATTTTGAGAGCGAAGAAAGTTATTTGCTTCAGAAGCGGCAGTGGGCCGAACAAGCGTTGAACTCTCCATATCAGCCTACAGATGTTGAAAGGATTACTCGGGAAAGAATTACAATATGGACAGTAAACAATGTACCAACCCCTGCCATTGATAACCCTTATACATATGTTCAGAATGTAAGTCTGGTTCGTCAGAATGAGATTACTCTTCAGACACAGGACGGATTAGGCGTGAAATTTCCTTTTGCTGAAGGAGAAGAACATCTACCATATCGAATCCACGATGTTACGGATCTTGATATGGGTTGGCTTGAGGATTATTTAAATTCAGCTCCCGTAACGTCACGACTTGCATTGATTAGAGATATTCAAAAGAATCACGATATCCGTGACCAACAAGATCTCCGAGCCATCATTATCCCGGCATTGCATTTGATGAGTCTTGACGATGAGGCTGTTCGAATCATGTAAGAGAATTAAGAATAAAAGATCAAGGGCTCTTCCTGATTGTGCGACATGACAAACAGCCTCTGACGATAAAGTTAGGGGCCGTTTGTTCATACAGGTTTATTTTTTGCTTTTCGTTAGGCGAGAAGAATGAATTTTGTCAAAACTGGAGGAGCCATTTTTTTTGCGCCTGTTCTTAACAAGGATCGATTTTCGTTTCGTGGATCGCTTTGGATGACGTGGCTTTACATGTTCACCGGGTGCTCGGAGCGGTTTGTGGATAAGCGGCATTGTTGCTGTTTTCGCTGCGGCAAGCTGACCGAAATGGATCAAACGAACGCCGTGTTTTGCGAGCGCTTGATGAATGCTCCGACTGCGGAAGACGTTTAATTCAAGTTCCCGCCCTTGGGTGTAATTGGATATCTTTCGTGTGGTATCATCGACATAACCGGGATGGCACATGATTTCGGTTGAACCTTTGGGCAGATGGGCAATGGCTCGGATTAAGCGTTTCAAGCTATCTTGTTTGTCGTAGGTGTCAAGTAAAATATAATCTGTTGTCAAAGGCACAGGAGTGGCAGAAACGGCAGAGAGCCGGGATTTGCGCATCGGCACTTGATGGCGTAGGGCAAACGTTGACATCGCTCGATGCACGGCATGATCATGCAAATGCAGATGATGGTGGGAATCGAGGTGGGTCGGTTTCAAACCGGCGGTAACGAACCGTTCCCATTGGGCGGCAAGCTCCAATTCGATCTCGCATTCGTTCCACGATGACATCGTGTGTATACCGTTGAATGTCCCATCTGGCTTTACAAGCGAAGGCACATGCTGTGGATCGGAAATCGGTTTTCCATACGTCAGATTAAAATGCAGGCCGACCCCAAGCTCCGGTAACGTATTAGCCCTGTTCACTGCATCCGGGAAGCCAGGCATGTTGACCATCAGGGTTGCGCTGGAAAGCGATCCTGCCCGGTATGCTTCTTCGATCCCCCGGTTCGTGCCTTCCGACAGGCCGAAATCGTCTGCATTAATAATAAGCCATCTCATTGGCGGCCAACCTCCCAAGGGGTTCGTTTTCCTCCTATATAGATATTTGAAGAAGCGTCCATTGGAAATGGACAGATGCCGATTATGGAATAACCAATCCCATGCAGGAGGTGCAGTAACATTGATGACGCCTCAAGAAATGTTGCACATCGTGCAATCACAGCTTGCTGTCGATCTTCATTGCAGCATTGACGATTTGAATGGGGACAAGGACCACATTATTTATGTGGACGCCCAGGAAAACCCGGGACGCAGGCCGTTTCGGCGAAATGCACGATATTTTGAGATACTGTCAATGGGACAAACGATTATCGTTTCGGCAACGCCGGAGCGCTTGAACATAGCAAAAGCGTATATGGAAGGCAAAACGCGGGATTATATTTTTTCATCGCCTTTTATCAGAGGGTTGTATTTGCATTTTCTTCCCGATCTGAATTCGCTGCAGCGTTTGTCACCCCCGGATTCATTTACATACGAAGTGCTTGAAATGGATGAAGTTTGCGATTTGGCTGGGATGACAGCATTCGATAACGCCGTCATTCATGACCCGACTTGCCCTTATCAAACGGTATTGGCTGTGTTAGCCAAGCAAAACGGCTCCATTGTTGGTATAGCGGGAGCAAGCAATTCAGGGGAAAAGCTGTGGCAACTCGGCATCGATGTGCTTCCGGGGTACCGCCGCAATGGGCTTGCTGCCTACCTGGTCAACCGATTGACGTTTGAGGTGTTAGAACGGGGATGCGTCCCGACCTACGATGTCATTGCGAGCAATATCGCTTCACAGCGAGTGGGTGTCCGGGCAGGTTATGTTCCCGCATATGTTACCGATTGGAGATGCGATTTTACGGCGTACGAAGCTTGAGTAAGAGGGCTTACGCCGCCGAAAACAGGGATGTATAATCATGGAAGACGGCTTTGACAATCCAGCCCTATAACGGGCCATTAAGGAGGAATTCCTATGTCTCCCATTCATAATGAGATCGGTGCAGTGTTTATTCCGGTGAAGGATTTGCAGCATTCGCGTGACTGGTATTGCGATATTTTGGGATTGCAGGCAGACGGGGAAATACTGCACGGACATTTGTACATGCTGCCGATGAAAGGACCTGTCCTTATTTTGGATAGCAAAATTTATACGGAGGATCGCGTGTTCAAGACGCCTGCATTTCATTTTAATACCAGTGACATTCAAGCGGCATATGATTATCTCGTTGCCAAGAAGGTTAACATTATGCCGCAGATTGAACGCAATTGGTTGAACTTTGAAGATCCGGACGGGAATCTCTTAATGGTGTGTGAATGTTAATGAGAGGATTTAAATCGGAGTGAGGAGGATTTCAGGATGTTGCACGACTTGCAAGGTGAAGCCGGGATGACGCCGGTAGTGGGCATGTTGTATTCCGCTGTCAAGGAAAATAGCGACCGGTTGCGATCCATCACGGAAGGCATGTCCCAGGAAGAAATCGATTATAGAGGACTCGATGGTCATTATAATAGTGCAGCTCAGTTAATCAAACACATTATGGTTGTAGATTTGAACTGGGTTTACCGGGTAAAAGGAGAACCCCTGCCGTCCTCCCTTCAAAAGCAACATGGTCCTATGATCGACGAAAATAACAGGCTTCCGATGGTTACGGGAATAGCTTTGGAGGTCCTCTTGGCACAATATGCCGAAGTCATGCTTTGGTTAAAAGAAACATGTGAGAAGCTGGTGGATGCCGATTTAGACAGGGTTGTCACGTTTGGGCATGAGAACGAAAAACAGGCGACGATCCGCTGGGGCCTGTGGCATATGGCAGATCATAACCGGTATCATCAGGCGCACATCAACCAACTTCGGAAATGGTATAAACAATGCAAAGAGTCTACAATGAGTTTGATTCACATCGTTCCAGTCACCAAAGATAATTGGGAAGAAGCCATGAACATCGAAATCATTTACCAATTGTCATTGAGGGAGAGTACCTTTTGAAGAAATACATGGAGATCGGGTTTGGAAATCGCTGGTTCATTCGAACGGAATTCGAACACGAGGATGGAACGGAGAGCGAACAAAAAGGATTTACCGCTCCTTTTCGCTTAAAGTCCGTATATTTAAGGATATGGATCGGTACGAGCGTGTTGATCATAGATTCCAGAGAAGGCATTAAGCGTGCTCGCAAAAACCGGAAAGCGTTCAAGCTGATCTTGGGGTTTTACGGAATATAAAGCTGAATCTCCGGAAGGAGGGCGAGGTTGACAGGCAAAGAGAATGCTGCCGCAATCCACGTCTATGAAAGCTTGAAGTATATACCCGAAGAAGAGCAGGTGCTGCAAAAAACGCTGTGAAGCTGAGGACACCAACGTGGAACATATTATTTATTTGAACTAAAGGAGCTTACTGCATTTTTATGTATAAAATTGTTTTTTTCGATGTAGATGGAACGCTGCTAAGCGAAGTGGATCGAAGTCTGGCAGCGTCAACGAAAGAAGCGGTCACAACATTAATCGACAAAGGCATTAAAGTTGTCATCGCTACAGGCAGACCCCATAATATGTGCCAACCATTTTTGGAGTTGGGCATAGATAACATCATTTCTGCGAACGGGGCCCTGATCAAATGTAAACATGAAACGATACATCAATCACTGCTTGCACCGGAAACGGTTCGTGAACTATCGGAGTTTGCCCAATTAAATGGCAGCGGCCTTTCCTATTTTACGGATCGTTTGGCCATGAACGGCATGGGCCGTCAAAATGAACGGGTGCAGGAAGCTTTATTTGAAACGTTAGGGCTCACTCAGTATCCTGATGCTATGGGTTCTCTCGTAGACGAAGTATGCTGTATGTGTTTATATGCGGATGAGGATGAAGCGGGGAAGTACGTCGAGCATTTTCCGACATTAAGGTTCGAACGTTTTCACGGCTACGTGTTGAATGTTTTGGAAGAAACGAAGGTTTGCAAATCAACGGCAATGCGAAAAGTACTGGAGCATTATCAAATTGATGCCTCAGAGTCCATTGCTTTTGGGGACGGTGGCAACGACATGGATATGCTGGCAGCTGCAGGATTGGGGATTGCAATGGGCAACGCGCATGATGCTTTGAAACAGCAGGCGGACTTTATCACTTTAAAGTCAAGTGAAGGCGGGATTGACTACGCACTACGCAAATTCGGCGTCATATAAACCATGTCGCGCTGAACCATGAGTGTCTCAAATACGCGAACAGAGAATAAAGATGATCGTGGTTGGCTTAAACGTCCTCCTTATACTTTGACCGTGGGAAGCGAGGGATCATTCATTATGGTTGTGCAAGTCGCCTCATTCATCTTTTCGATCCTTATTGGGATCGTGATTTTGTTTCAATTGGCATTGGCTCTCGGTATGCCTTGGGGAGAGTGCGCCATGGGAGGCAAGTTTCCCGGAAAACTGCCGCCACCGATGCGTTTCGCAGCAGTCATACAAATGTTTGTCCTCGGCTTCATTGGCTCCATCGTACTTAGCAAGGCGGGATTATGGCTGCCGGAATGGTCTGATTTCTCGGAAACGGCTGTGTGGTTTGTTATCGCGTTTTGCACCTTGTCAACGTTTCTGAACATCATCACAACCAGCGTATGGGAACGAAGGATATGGGCACCCGTAGCGATGCTGCTGCTTGTCACAAGCTTGATTGTAGCCGTTTTTTAATTCAATAAAATGATGCAGGAGGAGTATGATGCAGGGGATCCAAGCTGCTTTTATCGACCGAGACGGCACGATCGGCGGGACAGGTCATTTTGTTCATCCCACGGAATTCAGCCTGTTTGATGGTGCCCAGGGTGCCATTAACATGCTGAAACAAGCTGGAATCAAAGTATTTGCGTTTACGAATCAGCATCGGATTTCGCGCGGTCAGGCCAAGCTCGAGGAGTTTAGAACGCAATTCGAGCAGTTTGGCTTCGACGATGCCTTCATCTGTCCTCACGGTGCTCAGGATCAGTGCGATTGCAAGAAGCCGAAACCAGGCATGCTCAAGGAAGCGGCGGTTAAATATGGCCTTGATCTGTCAAAGTGCGTGGTGATCGGAGATGTCGGCGATACGGATATGCTGGCAGCCCATGCGGTTGGCGCAATCAAGGTGTTGGTCAAAACGGGGTGGGGCGAATCATCGCTGTTGGAATACAGGCACCGATGGAACGAGGTTGAACCGGATTATATTGCCGAAAACATTCATGACGCGGCAGCATGGATTCTCCGCAGCCTTCCAAGGAGAATTTCTCCCAATGGATAAATGGTCTGGAGATTTTAACAATATGGGGGGAATCAAGGGATGAAGGACATCGATTTCTCGAATTATTTTTGGCAAGATGATGAGATTCGCTTGAGAAGCAGAGGCACAGCAGGCGTGAGGGGAAGAAGAACATGAACAACGGAGTCATCGAATTCCCGCGTCTGGAAACGGAAAGATTGATGATGAGAGAGCTGACGCTTCAAGATGCAGCGTCCATATTGAACCATTTCACTGATCCGTTAGTCATAAAGTTTATAGATATCGAAGCATGCAAGGACATCGCGGAAGCCGAGGAAATCATTGCTTTTCACATCAACGATTCGGGTTGCCGGTACGGTCTGTTCAGCAAAGAAAAGGATGAGCTGCTTGGTACGTGCGGTTATCATTGCTGGATGGCGAACCAGGATGGGACAAGGGCCGAGATCGGGTTCGATCTGGCGCCTCGTTATTGGGGGAAAGGCATCATGCAAGAGGCTTTGCGTGAACTGATTCCGATGGGGTTTGATCTCATGCAGCTGCAATATATCGAGGCAACAACGGAACAAAAAAATGACCAATCGCAGAAGTTGCTAACCAGGTTGGGATTTAAGCAGGAGCCTTTTCTCAAAGACAACTTACTCTATTTTACGTTAAGGCGAGAACAGTACGAAGTATAACCTTGTCCAGCTCAATACCGTAGACTCTCTACTTGTATATTTTCAAAGAGAGTCTTTTTTTGTTGTCGTCATTGTTGCGGCAATAGGATTAAAATCCTTGTATGTTATTGAGCATAAAGGTAAAATATAGATGTTTTCGCTAAATCGACGGTACGGGAGTGTTGGCATGATTATCATGATTAATGGGGCTTTCGGTTCCGGCAAAACTTCGGCGGCAGCGCAGCTGCAGCCTAGAATCGCGAACAGCATGATTTTTGACCCGGAGGAAGTCGGTTATATGCTCAGAAAGCTTATACCGGAAGAGCAGCGGCTTATGGAAGAACGTACGGATGATTTTCAGGATATCGAGCTTTGGAGAGTAATGACGGTACAGACGGCAAGGGAAATCCGGCGTAAATACGGCAAACACCTGATTGTGCCAATGACGATCTATAAAGAAGCTAACTTCCATTACATTTCCAATGGGTTCAAAGAATTCGATGCGGATGTATATCATTTCTCGCTGATTGCTTCGGAAGAAACGATTCACCAACGTTTGGCGAAACGGGGAGATGCACTTGGAGGTTGGACGTATCAACAGGCACCGAAATGTTTGAAGGCGCTTGGTGAACCACAATTTGCGGAGCATATCATTACAGATTCGTTGGACACTGGGGATATCGTAAATATCATTTTGGAGCGCGTGGGAGACAAAGCAGAACGGTAAACGAAGGAGGTGGGCCAGGTTGTCCAAAGCTACCCATATTGTAAAAGGAACAAGCGAGGAAGCCCGTTTCGTGAGAAACAAGCTGATCGAATTTAATTCAAAGCATATTCCTGACGGGAGATATGAGGAAGTTTGCTTATGCGTGAAGGATAACAAAGGCGAAGTCATAGCCGGACTTAACGGTTCCATTTGCTGGAACTGGATGGAGATTGACTTCTTATGGGTGGATGAGAGTTTTCGGGGACAGGGACTTGGCCAAAAATTGCTGGAGGAAGCCGAACGGCAGGCTGCAGCCGAACAGTGCACTTTCATTCAACTGAATACGTTTAGTTTTCAAGCACCGGGGTTTTATGAGAAAAATGGATTTGCGGCAATAGCCGTAATCGAAAATGCACCGCGAGACCACAAACACTATTATTTCATTAAATATTTGAGATAAGAAGTAAGCGGTTACGTATTTGAAGCAAGTTGATTATTAAACGTTATCTTCTTCAATTTATTATTATTTTAAAGGGGGAATCCAATGAAAGTTGCACTGAATGCCAATGAACTGGAAAGCGTAGAGCTCAGCTGGTTATGTATTAAACCGATGCTGCACGCGGTACGCGGGAAAGATATGCAAACCAAGCTGGAGATGTATCATCAATTAAATGAAGCCCAGAAAGGCTTGTACTTATTTTATTCCTACCATAACCACACGGATACGAGCATGGAGTTTTATTGGTTCTCTGCCCACCATATCAATGAACTGAAATCCTGGGAACGGATCAGGCAAGCCATGCTATTTTTTAAAGCCGATGCCTTGATTGAAGTCTTGGACGAGATCCAGCGATTCATGCAGAAACGGAATATGCTGTACAAGACGATCAGCCCAGTGGACCTGGAGAAGGATTCTGCTCTCTTGAATGAAGTGAACGAATTGCACGAGAAGTATAGTCGATGTTCGGCAATCGCCATACAACAAATGAATGAGTACATATTGGATCATCGGGCGGAATTTTTGGAACCGGATTTGTGAAGATGTGTTTAATGGATAAACCATCAATGAAGCATATCCAGATATTGAATTCCAGCAAGGAGCTGATCACATGATCATCACCCCATGGTCAAACGAAAACGATACATACAAACTCAGTGACGAGATTTCGCTGCAAAAAGCGGATAAAGCGGAGTGGGGCGTATTTTGCGCCATCTATTACAGTGCGGAATATAACGGCTTTTTCAAAGAAGGCATCTACGATTTTCAGCTGCGGCGCGATCCGTTCTGGATTTATCAAGGCGATCGGAGAATTGGCGGTGTTGTTATCGCGCCCAATGTATTATACTTTTTGTTCTTGATTCCGCCTTTTAATGAAGGAAGCAAGATCGTCAACCTATTGAAACGCGCTTTGCTGCAGTGGTCGGAGCCTTCGAATCCGATTCGTGCCTATGAGATTTTGGGTGATCAGGCCGATTGGTTTGCCAGAGCCGGTTTTTGGCCAGATGAATTCAGATGCCGCTGGATGCAGAGACCGACAGAGTCTTTCGATTTGGAATGGGATGATCACTCTGTCGTCGTTGAACCTGAATTGCAAGTCGATGATCAGCAGAAAACGTTAAAAAAGTTGAACGAAATCGTACACTTTTTACATGCAGCTCATGAGGGGAGCATTGATGCTGTCCGCAGAAATCAGGAAACGCTGGACTCCACCCTGTCTTGGGTCAGTGCATATCCCTATGAAACCAATGAATCATTGTTGAAGGCTTCATCATTGGTTTACGACAAGGAAACGATGAAACTTGCAGGCGCATGTCTCATTTCCGATCAAGACGGGCTGCCAGCTATTTTTGGTATTGCTGTGCTGCCGGAATTTTCGGGAAAAGGGCTTGCTACCCGAATGATCAAAAAAGCATTGACTGTATTGAAAGCGCATTATCCTGTTTTAAGACTGTATGTGATGCAGGGAAACAGCGCGGAGTCGGTATATTACAATCTGGGATTCATGCCAGGGCCGCTTGAGGTACAAAAATTCACGTTGTCACCGAGGTGAGCGAAATGAAAATCATGGTCATTGGTTCCAGCGGATCGGGGAAGTCGACGTTTTCTCGGGAACTGGGGAAAGGATTGGGTTTGCCCGTACATCACTTGGACCTGTATTACTGGAAGCCGGGCTGGGTTGAAACGCCCCGAGAAGAATGGGAAGAGTTCAACAAACAATTGGTTGCCAAAGAAAACTGGATTATCGACGGGCATTTTGGAAGAACGATGGATATCCGGATGAAAGCGGCAGATGTCATCATTTTCTTTGACTTGTCGCCGATCATCACAACCTATCGCGTCATTAAACGCAGAATTCAATATCATGGCAAAACGAGACCCGACTTGAATGAGGGTTGCCCCGAATCCATTGATTGGCCTTTTATCAAGAACGGGTGGAATTTTCGCAGAGACAAACGCCCTGACATTATCGAAAAATTAAATCAACAACCTTCAAACAAATGTGTGATAATCATTGGCAGCATGAATCAAGCCAAAACGGTATTGCGTGAGATCCATAGGAAGGGACACCACTATTTCGAGCAGTATAGGAATGATGCAGTGAAAGGATAATTGGAAATCGCAGTTCGTCGCAAGGGATTTTTGATTTGGGTCTATACAGCTTAGCGGTTTATTTCTCAGGAAATATTCCGACAACAAATAAGTAGAAAAGAGGCCAGAAACGAGAGGGATTATGGATAAAGCGTACTGGTTTTTTGTTGATCGGGAAATGAGAGATTTTGTTCAAGATGTGGACATCTTCGGTTGTTTGAGAGATATTCATTGGGACTTCGAAGATACATGGGAGTGGTACGAATACGGTTCCTTAAACGATGCTTTGTACATCAACATTTCGAGAGAGCACGATTGGACAAAAGGAAACTATGAATCTCCCGTGTTGTTAAGGTATACACGCATGGGAACAGATATTGAGCAAATAGGAGCAAGCATTTCACACCAATTGGGAGTAACGGTGTTCTGTGGTGAGGTTGCCTTTAAGAATGGAAATGATATCACTCTTCTTGAAGAGCATGTTTGGGATCATAAATGTCATAAGAAGTTTAGATGAATTGCAAGCAAAAGGAGGAAACGAATCATGACCGAGTATTACTGGGATACCAAGATCGAATATTTGAGGAACACGCGCTGGCTGTACTACAATGACGACTATCTGGAATTTTTGGTGAAAAGCGTATGGAAAATCGATAAACCGGTTAACATCGTAGATTTTGGATGCGGTTACGGTTATCTCGGTTTGAAGCTTCTTCCGCTTATGCCGCAAGGAAGCACGTATACCGGCATGGACAAAGGAACAGAACTGATTCGCGAGGCTGAGGAAATTTACTCGCATTTAGACTATGATGCAACGTTTATAACGTGTGATATCGATGAAGTGCAGCTGGAGCCAAAGTACGATATTGCCGTAAGCCATGCGTTTTTGTTACATATGACCGAACCTGTCAGGATTGTTCGCAAAATGATGGACAGCGTACGGAATAACGGAAAATTGATTTGCTTCGAACCACACTGGATCGGCAATATGGCGAATTGTTATATGGATGGCGTAGATCAGAGCAGCATCGTTCGTTTAGGCGTTCTGCAAAAGTTGTATGAAGAAGACGAACGGCGCACGCTCAAGGGTGGAAATATCGGCATGGCTCTGCCAGTGATGTTAAGTCAGCTTGGGTTAAAGAAGGTGGAGTGCCGAGTCAGCGACAAAGTAAACTTTTTGGATCAAAACATGGATGCGGACCGTAAAGAACTTCTTTTTCAAGCGCTGCGTGAAGAAGGATTGGGACAGGATCCCGGGGAACTGGATCAGGTCGTGAACAATCTGCTTGCCAGGGGATTAAATGAACATGAGGCCAGAGAGGAATACGAGTCGGAAGCCAACTTTGGGAGGACATTCAATGCGGATTCGTGGCTGACATATGCACCTAATTTCAAAATCTCCTTTGGTACGGTGGAACGTTGACTAACAATTAAAAAAGGATTTGGCATTCATGAAAAAAATTCTAATCATTGGCATCGTTGCCAGTGGAAAAACAACATTAGCCAGAACATTGTCGCAGCACATAAACATCCCTTGGCATGAATTGGATGCCATCGTCCACCACCAGACGGAAAGTGGAAGGATCAAGAGAACGCCGGAAGAACAGATGAACGTCATTCATAATATTAACAAACAGGGAACATGGATTTTGGAAGGAACGGATCGTGCCTCCTATCAGCCACTGTATGATATGGCGGACACGATTATTTTTTTGGACCCCCCGTTATGGAAACGGAAAATCAGGATTTTCCTCCGCTTTGCGAAGCAAAGGTTCGGGATCGAGAAAGCAAACTACACCCCCGATCTGACGATGCTGCGAATGATGTACAGATGGACAAGAGAATTCGAGCAAAACCGCGACAGCTTCGAAACCAAACTGAAACGATACGAGAACAAGCTGGTGAGATTGCGTGATAATACGGACTTGGCTTGGGTTGCTCAGCGGCGACAATGCACAGGGGCGGTTGGGGCAGAGCGGCAGGAGACTGCGGCAGGAGATTAATGGGGAGGAACGAAATGAAGATTGAAGGGGACCGTGTGACTCTCTGCCAAATGACCGAAAAAGATTTGGATTTTGCGAGCGAATTGGAGTGTTATACAAATCTTTCGCTTCAGCATTCATTTTCCCGTGTATAATGGTGTAAATATATGATTTCTTGTACCATGAGTGCGCTTTCGCGTAAGCTTGGGCAAGATCGGGAGACGGGAGGTCAGGATGTGCAGGAGGCCATTATAGTGGTGCCCCATGATCCTTGCTGGGCAAACGAGTTTATGAAAATAGGCAGGCGGATCCGCGCAAGCATGGGGGAAAGTGCCATCCGGATCGATCATATCGGTTCTACTTCAATACCTGGCCTGGATGCCAAGCCGATCATTGATATTCAGATTTCGGTGCGTTCGTTGGATAAGCTGGATTGGAAACCTTTTTTAGAGCAGCTTGGGTACATGCATCGGGAGAATAATCCGGATCAAACGAAGCGTTATTTTCGGGAAAGCGGCAGCATGAGAAGAACGCATATCCATGTTCGAAAAGCAGGCAGCTGGTCAGAGCAGTGTGCACTGCTGTTCCGGGATTATTTGCGGGTACATCCGGAAGACAGTCAGTGCTATGCTCGGGAAAAATACAGGTTAAGCGAATTATACCGTCATGAACGGGAGCGATACGTCACGGCGAAGGAGCCGATCATCTGGGAGATCATACGCAAAGCAAGCTTATGGAGCCAGCAGACAGGCTGGGAGCCTGGAACAACGGATATCTAGCTTGACGCCCTCTCTTCGTATACTGTCTAAACTGGGGCCTATTGGAATTAAGCGAAAACGGGATTGGAGGTGCAAAATTTGATTCATCCTGTATTGCTGCGGGAAGACATGTTAGCGGGATTTCGGGACAATGTGGCTCGTTATGCTTACCATCACGTCGTTCGGGAGGGAACGTTTTATCCGGATTGTGTGAGCCAAAGGTTTACTGTCCCGGAAGCCGGTCAACTGGTTGAACGTTTCGCGAAATGTGATTTTCCAATCATTTGTCATGCTGGCAGCAAGAGTACCGAGAAGTTTTTTGATTATCATATCGCTTTGCGTTATGGAAAAGACAGCAGAGAAGCGTACGTTTACGAAATGATTGTGCGTGAAGATCGGGACGACAATGTTATTCGGGGCCTTCAAATGGCCTATTATTATTTGACGTTGGACCGTTTCGGCCTCGAAAGCATTGTTGTTGCTTGCCCGGCCACGGAGCTTGAGGCCATGAATGATATTCGCGTGGAGGCGGTGCAAGCGAACATCAGCCGATTGACGAAAAATAGTTGAAAAGGAAGAGATGCAATGATCAGACTCGAATATTTTACGACGAACGATATAACCCAATTGATCGAATGGAGCGGAGACGAAGCCTTTTTGCTGCAATGGGCCGGACCGCAGTTTCAATATCCGCTAACGGAAGAGCAGCTGCTGACTTACATGCAGGGCGCCAATGACTTTCAAGAGTCCGACAAGCTGATTTATAAAGTAGTGGACCCCGAAACAGGAGATACCATTGGGCATATTTCGCTCGGGGCCATCGATCGCTATAACCGTTCGGCTCGAATCGGCAAAGTGCTGATCGGCGGATCTTCCGCCAGAGGCAAAGGATTCGGAGTGCAGATGATCACGGAAGCATTACGCATCGGGTTCGACGAGCTGGGACTGCATCGCATCAGCCTTGGCGTATTCGATTTTAATCATAGCGCCATCAAGTGTTATGAGCGGGCAGGCTTCACGAAAGAAGGGCTGATTCGCGATGCAAGAAGGCATAAAAACGAATACTGGAGTCTATGGGAAATGGGTATCCTTGAGCAGGAGTGGAGAGAGCGAAAACGTCCATAAGGTCCATAAGGTCCATAAGGGAGGGGATTTTAAGGATGAAAGATATGAACGAATACAATACGTTTATCGGCGTAGCCGAAGACTGTCCCGTTGCCGCAGCAGAAATTCCGCAGGCCAAAAAAGGCAGCAAAACCGTTCCGGTGCTCCACTACGAAATCATGGCCAATCATCCGTACGAGTATACGCAGATGGACGTTTTGTTCGAAGTCCATGCCCGGCGTAACGGGATTCCTGAAGCAGACCGGCAGGAGGAACGCGAAAGGTTCTTTTCTAAAGGCCAGCCCTGCCTGCGGACCTCTTCATTAGGCAAACGATACGGATGGGGCATACATCATAACGAACAAGGAAAGGTGGCCCTATACGCCATCGAATCAGACGAGTACCAAAGCCTGATTAACGATCCATCCCTTAAGCAGGTCAAGGCTATGCGTTCCCGTCGGGGGTAGTTCACGACCGTGCAATGAAACTCATCCCATCATTCCGTCTGGGAGGCGAATTCATAATAACTTTTATTGGATTTTGGAGGGTAGGGGGCAGATTTTTATACACATGAAGAGGTACAAGCATAACCGGGAGCGAATACTCAGCACTATTATTGTATTTTCAATTGCTTTGCCATTTTTTTTAGCCAACATGTTTTTTGGATTTTTCCCTGCATGGTTTTACACACGTCTATTTGGAATTGCATTTGGAATAGTGTTCACGGTTTCGGGCTTATTTCTCTCACTGAGACAAATAGGTAATAAATTTAAAAGAGTCTGCTGTAGAGTTCTGTTCGTTGTTGTAGGGGTCGTGGTAATTATACTAATGTATCCGGAGGCGTCTGCAGGTGTACTGGACTTGAAGGCATATTATTTGAAGGACTACAAAACAACCACAGGTGTTCCGGATTACATTGGTTCTATGGGCAAAAAGATGAGGCAACAGACCATTGAATTAAATAATATTGAATTGATCAACACAAAGAGCGATAGTTCCTTGCATGACCGGACGAAGGTTTTAGAGATCACATATTTGCCACACAGCAAGTTTGTTATTAACATTAAAGTAGTAGAGTGACATTCTGACAGAATGATAAGTACCTCGTTTTATCTTAACCAATACAAGAGGATAGATTTCGTATATAATGGATGCACACTAGATGTTGAGTCAAATCAACTTACATAAAATCGCGAGGTGCACCTATGGCAACCATTTATGACTTCAGCGTTACCAAAACGAGCGGAGAACGGTTCCCGCTCTATCAATACGAGGGCAAGCCCGTCCTGATCGTCAACACGGCAAGCAAATGCAAATATACGCATCAGTTCGACGATATGCAAAAGCTGTACGACAAGTACAAGGACCAAGGGCTGCAGATCATCGGTTTTCCATGCAACCAATTTGCGGAGCAGGAGCCGGGAACAAGCGAGGAGGCGGCATCCTTCTGCCAGATCAATTATGGCGTCAAATTCCCGATGTTCGCGAAGATCGACGTGAATGGGGAGACGGCACACCCGTTGTACGATTTTCTCAAAAAGGCAGGTCCCTTTGCCGGATTCGACGAATCGGACATCCAGGCGAAGCTGCTGAAGCTGATGGTTGCCGACAAGGCGCCGGAATGGCTGCTTGGCGACGCCATCAAATGGAATTTCACCAAATTCCTGATCGATGCCGAAGGACGCGTCATTAAACGATTCGAGCCTATAGCCACGATGGAAGAGATCGAATCCAGCATTGAACGGGTTTTGCCGTAACCGGATACCGCCACGAAGGAGCTGCGGGAAATTAGCTGTACTTTATTTCGTCGCAGTCTCCAAAAATAGGGCCATGATATGCACCGTTATGCGGATGACGTCTCATGGTCTTTATTTCTGGCAACGGTCCCATCCTTCCAACAGGAGGTGTTCTGCATGCCGCGCATACTGAAAATCGGAGCTTCGCTGCAATACAATTACCGTTCCACCACGGCATATTTGCCGGTCGAAGACGGATTTCACTCGCATCCCCAATACGAGGTATACTACTTCCACGCAGGGGAGTGCACATACATTATCGGAGACCGCGTGTATGTTTTGGCGCCGGGCGATCTGGTGCTCATGCACGGCATGACGCTGCATCGTCCGCATCCAATGCCGGATACGACCTATGAACGGACGACGCTGCATTTCGACCCATCCGTCATTCGCGGCAGCTTGCATCCGGATCGGGCCTTTGAGGTGCTTCAACCTTTTGAGGAACTCGGCAATTGCCGCCTGAACCTGCAAGGCGAAGAACGCACGGAATTTGAAGGGCTGTTGTTTGAATTTCATCGAATGTTGTCCGGTAAGGGCAGCTTCCGACAGGAACGATTGAACATTCGGCTCTGCGATCTGTTGTATTTTGTGGCCGACCTTTGCCGGAGCAGTCTGAAGGAGCACCGTCCTTCTTCGGAAAAGGAAAAGCACGTCCAGCACATCCTGCGTTACATTGACATCCATTACATGGACGATATCGGCCTGGATGATCTGGCGGGCGAATTGCATCTGTCCAAGCCTTATCTGGCAGGACTGTTCAAAGAGATGACGGGCAGCACCGTCTTCAAATACGTGTTCGATCGCCGCATCAATCAGGCAAAGCTGCTTTTTCAGCTTGACCCCGAAATTAGCGTTACGGAGGTAAGTCGTTTATCCGGCTTCAAACGGTTGTCCCATTTCAGCCGGATGTTCAAACAATCGGTGGGCTGCACGCCCGATCTGTACCGCACTCGCATCCAAGGCGGTCAAGATATGGCGTGATTTGCTGATCGGGACAAGGCGGACATCCGAACACGCAACATTAAATCGTAAAAGGAGGGAGCTCCGTGCCAACGGAATCATTGTACACCCGCGCATATCGGATCGGCTCAGCCGATTCGGATTACATGTCGCTCTATCGTCCATCGGCGCTGCTCGAACATATGCAGTTGGCCGCAGACGGGGATCTCTCTTCCATGGGCATCACCGTGTCCGAAATGCTGGCGCAGGGTCTGGGCTGGATGCTGCTGACCACGGATCTGAAGATACTTCGTCCGGCGCGGCTGGAGGAAGAGGTTTCGCTTCAGACTTGGCATAAAGGCAATAAAGGGGTGATGTGGCTGCGGGATTTTGTGTTGTCCGACAACCAGGAAAACGTCATTGCGGAAGCACGCACCACTTGGGCGCTGGTCGATTTGCAGAAACGAAAGCTGCTGCGTCCAACGGCGCTGCCCTTCGAAGTTCGATCGCATCCCGCCCGATCGCTTGGCGACATTCCTGCGAAGGTATCATTGCCGGATACGCTGCAAACATGGAAAGCCGATCGATTTAGGGTTCGATATAGCAGCACGGACAGCAACGGTCATATGAACAATGCCCGTTATGCTGATCTTTGTTGCGATACGCTCACGACGGAAGAGCTGGAAACCGGAATCCGGCATTTGCAAATATCGTACCATCGCGAGGTGCGCATGCATGAACAAGTCGTCGTGGAAAGAAGCGCCGTTGTGGATAACGGCATTTGGGTTCGAGGAATGGCTCCGGAAGATCGCGGTACGATTTTCGAAGCCCGACTGACCTTAAACGAAGCAGACACGAGTCGTTAATACCATTTGCCGGAACCGAGCCATTCGCATATGCGGATGGCTTATTTGCCGTGTTTAGATCGCGGAAAGAAAAGGTAAAGAATGGGTAACACTTTAGAGGAGGCGTTTCGCATGAAGCATGAACCATCGAAATTACGGCAGGAATCCCCGCAGCAGGCTAACCATGATAATCCGGAGCAGTTCCCGACGGAGGAACGACATATGCTGGACCGGTTCGAGGAGGAGCAGACGGTAGACCCAATCCCCCTTGAGGATCTGAACATGGAGCAGCAGGAGGAACAGGACAAGGACGCGACCAAGGCCAATTCGTCTACCGAGGAGAAATACCGCGCGGATTATCGCAAGCGATAATGGTTATAATCCAGAAGGTAATCCATTGAATGCAACTCGATGTAACATTGGATTTGAATCCAAGGTAAAATAATATAGCTTATTGACTAACGTTCGTTACTATATTATAGTTACCAAGAGAGCATAATGAAAATTTTGGGAGGCGAATGGAAAGTGACCACGTTTATTGACGCTTTGAAAAAAAGAAGATCGTTTTATGGCATTAGCAAAGAATCCACCATTTCGGATGCACGAATTCAGGAAATCGTTGAAGAAGCCGTGAAATACACGCCAACTTCGTTCAACTCTCAGACGTCCCGCGCAGTTGTGCTGCTCGGTGAGCAGCATGATAAATTGTGGAACCATACGGAAGAAATTTTGCGCGAAGTAGTCGGCAACGAAGAAGCATTCCAATCGACTGCGGAGAAAATGGCCTCGTTCCGCGCAGGATACGGTACCGTACTGTACTTCGAGGACAACAATGTCATCGCGCAGCTTCAACAAAACTTCGCCTCTTATGCGGACAATTTTCCGATTTGGGCGAACCAGTCCAACGGCATGCTTCAACTGGTGATCTGGACGGCGTTGGAAGAAGAAGGACTCGGCGCCAGCTTGCAGCACTACAACCCGCTGATCGACGAAAAGGTTAAACAAGAATGGAACATTCCGGAGCATTGGAGACTGATCGCGCAAATGCCGTTTGGCAAACCGACAGCTACCCCTGGCGATAAAGAGTTCCAACCGATCGAAGAGCGCGTAAAAGTATACAACTAAGCCACGGATGAAGCCGCTAACGGCTTTGGCGCGGATTTGAATCATTACCAACATTTACACACATACGGCCTCGCTTCAATCTGATACGATGATACAAGATCGTAAACCATTGAAGCGAGGCTTTTGCATGTGAACGAACAACCGATAAAGCAAGTCCGGCGATGGACCCGGACGGCGATAGCCCTGCTGGGCGTATTTTCCATGTCCATATCCACTTTTACGGGTTGGGCACCGAGCGTGCAAGCTGCGGCAGCCAAGACCTTTTTTACGGATACCGCCAACAGCTATGCGAAGGAAGCGATCGATTTGCTCGTAAGCGAAGGCATTGCGACAGGCACATCCAGCACGCGTTTTGAACCGAAAAAAGCGGTCAGCCGCGCGGAGTTTGCCGCATTTGCAGTTCGCTTGCTCGGGTTGGACCCCGTGAGCAACGACATTAACCCTTACAGCGATGTCAGCAAAAGCGCATGGTACTACGGCAGCGTGGCCGCCATGACGAATTTGTCCATATTGGAAGGAAAAGGACAAGGGACTTTTCAGCCCGGTGCTTCCATTACCCGCGAAGAAGCGGCGGCATTGCTGTCCAGAATGCTTAAACGGCAGTCCACGTCCAGCGCTTCGCTGAATGCGCTATACAAGGATGCTGCGAGCATTTCCGATTGGGCGCGGCCCTATGTGCAAAATGTTTATGTGCTGGGATTGATGCAAGGCAGCGACGGCTTGTTCCGTCCGAAGGACAAGGTTACCCGGGAAGAGGCGGCGATGATGCTGTCCGCCGTATTGCAGAAGCCGGTGTGGTACAGCCAATTGAAGGGTACCGTCTCGGAGGGCATTCAATTGGGGTGGCAATATGATTCCACAACGTCCGAATTCAAGCAGCAAGTCGCCCGATCTCCCGTCAACACGCTGGTTCCGCGATGGTTTTTCCTGAATGGCAGCATGCAGCTGACCAATCAGACGGATTCCTCGCTTTTGAATTGGGCAGAGGCAACGGGACGCCAGGTATGGCCGCTGCTCGGCAACCGTTCGAATGCAGCGTTAACCCATCAGATGCTGTCCAGCGCGACCAACCGGAATTTCGTGATTTCCCAAATTACGGCGTACGTGAAACAATACGGTTTGGAAGGCATCAACGTTGATTTTGAAAATGTGCTGCCCGAAGACCGTGCCAACATGACCGTATTTATTACTGCGTTAACCGCTTCGCTGCACGCGGCAGGAGCTGTCGTTTCTGTTGACGTTTCCCCTGACCTGGGCACGGATTGGACAGAAGCTTTTGATTATGCCGCTTTGGGCGAAGTCGCCGATTACATGATCCTGATGGGTTATGAAGAGCATTGGAACGGTTCTCCCACCGCTGGCTCCGTGGCCTCGCTGTCCTGGCTTGAACAAGCATTGGACACGATGCTTTCGCAGATGGATAGCGCCAAAATCATTGTGGCATTGCCGCTCTATACGCGAGACTGGTCACTGCTTACGCCTGCCACGGGTTCATGGGACATCACGCTTGGTGAACAAGGGAGCAGGTCGCGTACCGCAGGCACGACGAAACATTGGGATGACGACGTTTGGCAATATGTGCTCAAATATGTCGCAAACGGCACGTCCAGGGCGATCTGGGCGGAAGAGGCGCGTTCCCTTTCGGTCAAAACCGGCATGATCAGCGAGCGCGGCATTGCGGGTTTGGCGTATTGGTACATGGGCGGGGAAACCGAGGATGTATGGAAGGCCATCTCCAATGCAATTCGTTTCGAATCCTATCGGTTCTAATCCATATTCATTCATAAAAGCGATGAAGCAACCTGAACGAACCTTGAATAATCGGGGCGTTTGGGTTGTTTTCGTTTGGTGTAAAATATATAACAGCGTGCAGAGTGATTGGAGGAGAGAATCATGCGGGATGCGGATTGCATCATCGTGGGTGGCGGCATTGCAGGATTGCAGGCAGCCATACAATTGGGACGGTACAGCGTCCATAAAGTGTTGGTCGTGGATGACGGCCAAGGGCGTTCATCGCGCTGCCGTTCTTATCATAACATCATTGGTTTTCCCGAAGGTGTCTCGGGCGCCGAATTAAGAGCCAAAGGCAGAATGCAGGCGGAACGGACAGGCGTTCTTTTCGAACAGGACCGCATTGTCCGCGCCGAACGGCGAGGGGAACGGATATGGCTTGCAGGTTCTGCGGGACGCCAATACACGGCCTCTGCCGTGCTGCTTGCCACAGGCCTTTCGGACCGGATACCCGACATTTCCGGAATCACGGCCACGCTGGGCAAGTCGGTGTATGTCTGCCCGGACTGCGACGGATACGAAATACAGAACCGCCGAACGATTCTGATGGGATCCGGGGAGCCCGGGGCGAGCATGGCGTTGACGCTCATTGAGCGTACGCGTGAGCTGATGTATATTAACCATGAACAGATGCCGATCTCCGCTGAATTGCATCGGAGCATGAAGCAGGCTGGCGTTCGATACCTGGAGGCTGCGATAAAGGAGGTTCGGCATGCGGGAGATGGATGGATTCAAGGCGTGGTGACGGAGGACGGGCAGCATTTTGACGCAGAGCGCGGTTTTGTCGCCTTCGGCGGCAATCAGGTTCACTCCGGTCTGGCCCGCCAATTGGGTGCGAAAATCGCGGACAACGATCATGTCCATGCTGACCCGAGGAGCATGCAAGCTGCGCCGCAGGTGTGGATTGCAGGGGACCTCGGCATCCATGCGGAACAGGCTACCGTTGCGATGGGCGAAGGCGCCATTGCAGCCATCTGGATTCACAAAGCGTTGAAGCAGCTGCGGCAGCAGGAGCAGCAGGAGCTCCAGTCGAAAATGGCGGATGTCCCGGCACGCGCAAAATTCGATTGACAAGCGGCGAGGGTTTCCGGGTACAGCGTTCGTGACATTGAACATTAAAAAGGATGGGTGCGAAACCCATCCTTTTTTACGATTTGTTAGACACGCAGCAGTTACAAAGAATGAAATTACGGTATTTGTCCGGCTGCGATATATTTATCTTTTGTAGCGTTCCATGTGTATGTGGCTGCCGCCAAATTCCATCCGCCCTCGGGCAGGTACTTTTTCCAGGATTGCTTGATCTTCCCGTCTTTTTGGATAGCAACCCCTTGATCTCCCATCACAGAGAGCTTTTTCTGCAAGGTGCCATTTTTATATTTATAGGCGTACAGTTGCGTGTTAGACGGAAAGTAACCAAATGTAACGGCTACATGTTTTTCTTTTTTAGAAGCTTGATAGATATGTATACTCGGGGATTCAAATTCTTCGTCACCAACAATACCGGTATCGATTAGCACGACCGTTCCCTTGGCGTTGACGAGATAAAAGTTGCCGGATGCCGTCAGCATAAAATGCTCTTTTTTATTGTCCCCGTTCAAATCTGCGGATTTTAACAGGGTCACTGTTTCACTAGGATATTTCTTTTTCAGTAACGCTTTTGGATCCGTGGCCGCTTCTGCATTCAATGGTGCGAGTGTCAGCCATGCAACGAGGATGGTACAACATAGAACGATCATTTTTCTCAAGATACTCTTCCTTCCTGTTTATCATCTTCGAACATTCTATCAGAACGATGGCGTTTTATCCATTTCCATTGTAAATGTCCAACCGATCGTCATGAAAAAATTCAAAAGCCAAAAAGCCCTCCCCCATGCGGGAGAAAGGCGATATTGTGGAATTTTATACATTTCATCTTAATTATACTTATTGTTTTTCTTTGGAATGGCCTTTTTTACGGTTTGCTCCCGAGATGTTGTCCATAATCTCTCCAACCGCATCCTCGATCATATCCGTAGGTCCCGGATTGTAGTCGTCAGGGTCGGACATCTCGTTGACATTAGGCTTCAGCTCCCATTCGTGCTTGTTATGCTCTTTTTCATGGTTGCTCACTATGCATCCCCTCCTCATTTTGGTTAATCTGGGTATTCCTTAACATCTCCAGCCGTTGTAATCTATATGTATAAACATTAACCATGGTTGTTGCTTTGAAACGTTGGGAAAAGGGAGGAGGGGACGGCCTGAAGAAAACGATCGCCCTTTTGCTGCTCATATTCCTGTGCGTTTGGACCTATTGGCGGACAGATGGCGATGATCAAAATCCGTTTCTCATTACGGACTATAGCCGCCTGCATCCTGTCAAAGTGGAACGTGTTGTGTCAGGACGGGAGGAGCAGCAGTTGATCCAACTCGTTCGCGAAGCGAAGGAACGGAATTTGAAGATATCCATTGCAGGGCAGCGTCATAGCCAAGGAGGGCACACCTATTACGAGGACGGCATCGTCATTGACATGTCCGCATACAATAAAGTGTTGGAGGTTGATCCCGAGGCCCGCACCATTCGCGTTCAAGCCGGAGCATCCTGGGCGGACGTTCAGCATGCCATTCATCCATATGGCCTTTCGGTCAAGAACATGCAGTCGCAAAACATTTTCACCGTCGGTGGCTCAATCAGCGTGAATGCGCATGGGCGCGATCTCCGTAACGGGTCGTTGATTCAGAGCGTGCAATCTTTTCGGCTGCTTACGGCGGATGGCCGGGTCAGGGATGTCAGCCGAGCCAATAACGCCGAGTTGTTTCCGCTGGCGCTGGGAGGGTACGGTTTGTTTGGCCTGATCCTCGATGTGACCTTAAGCCTGACTGATGATGAGGTTCTACAATTGACGACGGACCGTTTGCAGGCCGAAGAATACCCCGATTATTTCCGTCGCCAAGTGCTGGGGGACGAGCGTGTACGTTTGCATTTGGCCAGATTGTCGGTGCAGCCAGGTGAAGGATATTTCAGGGAGATGTATGCTCTCAATTACGTTACCGATCCTGAAGCGGACTTGAACGATTATCGTCGCCTTGAAGGCCGCGAGCAGGGAGTGCTTCCTGCCAAAATTCTGTTTAACCTGAATCGCGAATTTGCATGGGGACGGGCCTGGTTCTGGCCGCTGCAGCAGCGGTATTTCGAAGCGCAGGAAGGCAAGCGGTTAAGCCGAAACAATGCGATGGCTTCCGAATCGGCGTTTATGGAATATCATCAGCCAGGGGAGAATGATCTGCTGCAGGAATATTTCATCCCCGTGGATGCCTTTCCGGCATTTGTGCGGGAGATGGGGGAGATCGTTGCAGGAGAAAACCTGGATTTGCTGAACGTCACGGTACGTTACGTTGGAAAAGATGACGAAGCTGTGCTGTCCTACGCGACCGAAGACATGTTCGGACTCGTATGCCTTTTCCATGCCTCGCTTTCAAAAGAGGAGCAGGACCGCTTTCAATCAGGGCTTCGGAAAATCATTGATGCGGCAATCCGGCATGATGGCACATATTATTTGCCTTATTATGCTTACCCGTCATCATCCCAATTTAGGCGAGCCTATACGCGGAGCGGCGAATTTTTTGCGGCCAAGGACCGATATGATCCGCAGCATGTGTTTATGAATTATTTTATGGAACAGTACGGAGGAGAACACCAATGAACAATATCAGATGGCTGGTCCGTTCGCAGAGCATCGTCACGCTGGCGTCCGGCATGATCTATCCCTATTATCTCCTCTTTCTCAAAAATCTCGGCAACAGCTACTCCAAGTACGGATTGGCTTTTGCCGTGTTTACGATCAGTTCGGCTGCCGCTTCGCAGTGGCTCGCTCCGCGAATGGATCGACAGGCCAGGCAGATGCTGGCGGTCAGTGCCTTCGGCATGGCCGCAGCGATGCTTGCATTTCCTTGGGTAGGCTCGTATATTTGGGTATTGTTGCTTCAGATGTTGATGGGGCTGTGCAATGCCATGCAGCGCATGAGCGAGCGGGTACTGCTCGCGGACTACACGGAACCGGGTCGACGGGGGCACGCTGTAGGACATTATCACTTTTGGACCGCGGCCGCTTCGGGATTTGCCGTTATTCTGGGAGGTATGCTCATTGATTGGCTGACGATTGATGTTTTGTTTTATCTGAGCGCTCTTTTGTATGTGATGTCCGGCATAGCGGTATGGCGCGCAAGCCAACCATCCGTGTAAATAAATGGGCAAAATTCGAAATCGCCTGATCGAACCAAAGCTTTCTGATTAATCTTCGCCAAGACGTTTATATTAACGGTATGGGCAAGACCAAATCCGACAAGCTTAGGAGGAATCAACCATGATGAATGAAGACAATCATGTTATTCGCAAAGACGGCCAGGTGGAACTGGGACAAGTAGAGGATGCCGTAAACCGGATTGCTCCGGAACAACGCGAGCAGATTCTGCACAATTTCGAAACTTTCAAGGAGTATCTTGCTAAACGCATTGCCGTAGGCGAAGCGATTGGCCTCGGGGAAGAACAGATGGCTCGCATCGCGGAGAAGGTTGCCGATTATCTTGCGGCCAACGAGGAACCGCGCAATAGCGAAGAGAAGCTCCTTCAGGAGCTTTGGAGCGTAGGCCGCGAAGAGGAACAGCATATGCTTGCACACATGCTGGTTCGTCTGGCCCAACGGGCACATTGACACATTAATCATTAATCGGGAGATTTCTCAAGGAACCCTTGGATTGAATCAAGCACGCCCGGGGTTCCTTGTTCATGGAAGCCGGATTGTAACCATTTTTCAACTTATATGATACTTTTGATCTTTATAACTGAAGTATGATGTAGGAAGTAAAGTGATTAAGGGGAGATGCTGCTATGAAGAACGCGGCAAAACAATGGAAATTTCGGTGGATTGGCGCAGGCGTTGCTTTGCTGGGCATCATGGTGATTGCTGCATATTTATGGACTCCGGCCAAAGCGGAGGGAATCACGGCAACATCGCTTTCCACCGCAAAGGAAACGTTGGCAACCAATTCGGAGACGTACACCGCTTACGTCGATGGCATACAACAGGAGAACGGCAAGCTGTTCCTGATCGTAGACAAAATCGGCTGGTATCAAGGCGAAGAGGCTGACACTATATTCGAGCAGCGCAACCCCGATTCGGGATTGGATGGAGCCCCGGATGGTTATTATATTGTGAATGACAGCAAAGAACAGGAAAAGGTTGAAGTTCAAGCAGATGCCGAAGTGCTGATGCAGCTGTATGACCGGGACGGTACATATGCCGGAGCCGACATTCAGTGGAACGAACCTGTGACTTTGAATAAATTCGAATCGTTGTATGACAACAAAACCATCGTGGATCTGTCCGTGTTTCCGTATCATCTGACGGTGAAGGATGGACAAGTGGTCAAAATCGTGCAGCAATATATTCCATAATATACATGAAGCCTAAAGCTTTTCAAAGAAAAGACCTCCGTTTTCTGAACGGAGTTTTTTTTGTCCATTTTTCACGGAAGACGGTATGAGAAAAATCATAGAAACATTGTAATTGTCAGGAACAGCATGTATCATTATTGGAATGGTGTTTGTATTCCGTTCAGGAGGCTGCTTATTCATGCTTAAAGACATGATTGCACTAACGAAGCCCCGATTGCTGCGGCTGAATGTGTTTGCTGTGGTGGTCGGTTATTGGGTTGCTTCAAAGTGGGATATCGACTGGTTATCCCTGCTGATGGTGATTATTGGCTCTACCCTGGTCATTGCCTCGGCATGCGTCATCAACAACTATTGGGACCGTGAATTGGATCAGAAAATGGAACGGACGAAAAAGCGGATCGAGTACATCAATCATCTAAATCCCGGATTTGTGTTGGGTTACGGCCTCGTGCTGGGGCTGGTCGGCTTTGCCGTATTGTATGTGCTCGTGCATCCGTTGTCGGCTTGGCTTGCTCTCGGAGGATGGTTTGCGTATATTGTCGTGTACACGATCTGGCTTAAACGCAGCTCCACATGGAGCACCTCGCTCGGCGGAATCGCGGGCGCGATGCCGCCTGTCATCGGTTATTGCACAGTGACCGAACAGGTGGATGCCGGCGCCTGGCTGCTGTTTGCGCTTCTGTTCCTGTGGCAGCCGCCACATTTCTGGTCGCTTGGCATCCGCAGAGTTGAGGAGTATCGCGCAGCCGGATTCCCGCTTTTGCCTGTAGTGAAAGGCATCAAACGGACCAAAATTCAGATGATTCCTTACGTGCTGCTTTTGCTGCCTGCAGTTATTCTGCTTTATCATTACGATTACGTTGGAATCGTTTTTCTCATCGTGTCGACGGTGGGGGGATTGATTTGGTTGGTACATACGCTCTCCGGGTTACGCTCCCAGGATGATGAGAAATGGGCGAAAACGAATTTCCTCATTTCCGTTAATTACCTGATGCTGGTATTTATCGTTATGGTAGCGAATACAACTTGGGCTTAACATGCGGGGGAACGATGGCAGTTACGACTGCGACGCTGCCTTCGTCCTGCGAGACCACAGAATGATCGAACATCCCGCAACAAGGAAGAGGGTGGATTTCAGCCCGTGTCCTTGCTCACGGCGGGGTGTTTTTGGTTTGTTCAAGAAGCAGAACCAATCTGAAGAAGCAAAGCGGTCGCTTAAAAGCTTTCAGAAAGAAACCTGAAGCGGAAGCATAGGCGGGTCACCGGATTAATATAAAATGCACCAGATTTTTTTCATGGTAATGACCTGATAAGGAATTTTTTGTATAATTAAAGAGATCGACGTGGAAAGGGTTGTGTCAGAATGGCGACATTAGAGCAGGCTATTTTGTTAAGAGAGCAGGGGGAGGCGGAAGACGCCATTAAATCCATGCAGCAGATTGCGCTGCGCGAACCCGACAATGCGCAGGTATGGTATCAATTGGCTTGGGCGCATGATTCACTTGGTTTGGAGCGGGAAGCCGTTCCTTATTATGAGAAAGCGTTGAACCTTGGCCTTGTCGGAGAAGACCGTGCCGGAGCCATGCTTGGCCTTGGCAGCACCTATCGCACGCTGGGTCAGTATGAGGAAGCAAAAGCGTGGCTGGGGCGGGGGATCGATGAATTCCCGGAACGTGGCGAGTTCGAGGTATTTTACGCGATGGTGCTGCATAATCTTGGCGAACATGCCGAAGCGATGAAGCGGCTGCTGCTCATACTGGCCGACACTTCAAGCAACGCAGGCATTCAAGCGTATAACAGAGCCATTCGCTTTTACTCGGAGCAACTGGATCGGGTGTGGGAATAGCAAGTCCATTAGCGGAGGGGAGACGAAGGGAATGGACAAGGAAACGCAACAAATCCACGAAAGACTGGATCGGATGGAACGAAAACTGGATGAACTGGCTCGAAACAGGCAGGACTTTGGACCGCAGCGTTCCGGGGCTGCCAGGTTTTTGATCGGATTTGGCGTTGTCGTTGCGGTGCTGTTCGTTTTAATGACATTGATCGGAGTTCTGCAATTCGTAAGCAATGGATGAGAGAGGGGGGACGGCATGCCTTTTTTGAAAAGAGTGCTGCTGGACTGGTCGGCACGCCCACCCATGAACCGCGATAATTTCCCATATAACATCGCGGCTTTGCGTCAGATCGAACAATTGGAATTCTCGCACAATGTCACGTTTCTTGTAGGTGAGAACGGATCAGGCAAATCGACGCTGTTGGAAGCGATGGGTGTATCCTGCGGCTTCAGCATTGTCGGCGGCAGGGATCTCGTCATTCGTCGTGACAAGGATGATGCATCGTTGTCCGAGATCATGACGCTGCAATGGCTGCCCAAGGTGAATCAGGGCTTTTATTTTCGGGCAGAGACGTTCGACACCTTTGCCAAATATATCGATGAACTGGCTGAAGAGCCATTTGTGGGGCGTGCGGCGTATGCCCCGTACGGTGGTGTTTCCTTGAATGAACGCTCTCACGGTCAGGGTTTTCTGGAGTTTTTTGCAGGACGATTCAGCGAGAAGGGATTGTATTTGCTGGACGAGCCGGAATCGGCCCTGTCGCCGCAAAATCAGCTTGTTCTATTACGCATGATGCATGATCTGGAACGGAGCGGCAAAGCCCAGTTCGTCATTGCCACGCACTCTCCAATCCTGATGTCTTATCCCGGAGCGACCATCTATCACTTCAACGAAAATGGTGTGGAGTCCGTGGACTATGAAGAGACGGAGCATTTTCGCCTGACCCGCGATTTTCTGAACAATCGGGAGGTATACCTGAATCGTCTCTTTGAAAGTTAATGTTCTAAGGCAAGCCAATCCTGAACTGCTGCAATAAAGCGGTGAGCTGCTGGAGAAAGATTGTCGAGCGACGGGCAAGTCAGGCCAATCGTGCGGAACGGATCCCCTTCCAGAGGAATCAGCGCGAGCTCATGCTCGTGGCCTCGCAGGACCATTTCCGGCAGCAAACTGATGCCAAGGCCGTTCCGAACCATCGCCATGATGGCTTGATCTTCGGCTACCTCATATATGATGTCCGGTTTGGCAGCATATTGTCTGATCAGCCGTTCGATTTCGTTATCACCGCCCCATTTCGGCATGATGAACGGCTCCGAGAGCAGCAGCTCGAAGGGGAGCGTTTCGGCGGTCGAGAGTGGGTGATCCAGGGGCAGAATGCACATCATCCGATCTTTGCGCAGCTCAATGGAGTCGTAAGGGAGGGAGTCTCCCAAAGAAAGAAAACCGAGATCGATGGCTCCACTGGCCAGCCAAGCGGATATCTCCGCATAATCTCCCTCCCATAATTTGATTCCGATCCCCGGATGCTGCACGCGGAATTGTTTCAAAATGCCGGGCAGCCACTGCGTCGACACGCTTGCAAACGTTCCGATGCGTACCGTCCCCGTTTCTGCCCCGCGGATGAGCGACATTTCCTGATTCAACAGCTCGGCCCAGCGCAAAATCTCCCGGATGTACACGATCATCCGTTCTCCGTCGGCCGTCAGGCGTACCCCGGAGCGCCCGCGATGGAGCAGGGAGAATCCACACTCCGATTCGAGGCTGGAAATGGCGTGACTCACCGCGGATTGCGTAATATTTAGCGCCTCTGCAGCCCTTGTCAGACTTCCATATTCAATGACGGCATTCAGAATTTCATATTTAACCAGCGACATGATGGAGACCCGAACCTTTCCTGAATAATACATGAAATGATTTCATGTTATCCATTATAAACATTCGTTTTCATAATGCAAAAAGATCGGATATACTTGCCAAGGCGAGAATGCCAAATACATATTCCGCATCACAAAATATATGGGACGAAGGTAGAGACAGAATGGATTCATCATCACGGGGAACTCGGGGGCAGGCAGCAAGAAGGGCCGATCTGCAAATGCTGCTCGCCACGATCATTTGGGGATCATCGTATTTGTTTATGAAATCAGGGCTCGCATCGATTCAGGAACTGAATCTGATTGCTTTGCGTTTCGCCATCGCGTTTATCGTTGCAGCCGTCATCTTTCACCGGAGGCTGCTGCGGGCGGATCGGAAAACGTGGATCGGCGGAGCCGTGATGGGTACGGTATTGTTTGCGGCGTTTGTGCTGATTACGTACGGAGTGCAGCGGACCAGTGCGTCGCAGGCAGGTTTTTTGATTAGTCTCGCGGTCATTTTTGTGCCGATTCTGATGACGATCATCCATAAAAAAATGCCGGATGTACGGCTCGCTGCAAGCATTGTTTTGGCCGTGAGTGGGCTGGGGCTGCTTACGCTGCAGCATGAGCTTCGTTTGCACATCGGAGACGTGCTGTGCATTTTGGCCGCATTGGTTTATGCCATTTATATCATCATTGCCGGTAAATACACGCCGAAACATGATCCGCTTACCCTGGGAACGATCCAGCTTGGCATGGCCGCCGGATTGGGCATCGCTGCAGCATTTCTGTTCGAAACGCCGCACCTTCCTGACAGCGCGGAAGCGTGGGCAGCGATTCTGGGGCTTGGCATTTTGTGCAGCGGGATCGGGTATATTCTGCAGACGTTGGCCCAGCGCCATGCTTCTCCGGCGAGAACAAGCCTCATCTTTTCGCTGGAACCGCTGTTTGCCGCAGCTTTTGCGTTTGTTTTTCAAGGAGAACAATTAACGTTGCAAGGATATACCGGAGCAGCTTTAATGCTGCTTGCCGTGCTGGTTGCGGAGCTTAAAGGATTGGATGCGATGTACCGACGGCGGAAAAGGAGCACGTCTGCGAACGAAATGCATATATGATGGAAACGGATGAAGTCCGGGAGTCGCCTCTGCCAGAGGCCGCCCTCGGCCTTTTTTTTCATTTAATGATTGCTGTTAGTGGGAAAGAACATAACAAAACAAACAAAATGATAACTTGTTTTGTTATGTATAATGTTTTGTGCTACACTGGAAACAAAAAAAGGAAAACAGGGTGAATGGGATGGGCAAAAAAGTAACGATGCAGCAGATTGCCGATGCGGCCGGGGTATCCAAATTTGCAGTGTCCCGCGCGTTGACCGGCAAACCGGGCGTAAGCGAGCAAACCCGGGAGATGATTATGCGGACCGCTGCGCAACTAGGCTATTTCAAGGCCGAGCCGAAGCGTTCTTCATTGGGGGGAGAGCCTGAGCGGGACGCCAAAGGGGAGCAAGGCGGAACGGTTCTCATCTTGTTTCCCAACATCCGCTCCCAGAACCGTTCATCCCTATATTGGGGACCGGTCTTCGATGGCATCTCGGCTCGCCTGAACGAGCTTGGCATGGACATCCTGACGCTGACCGAACCGTCCTCGGAGCGCATGTTCTCGGTGCTGAATCCCGAAGCGATCAGCGGTGTCATTACGGTCGGTTCGATTTCGACCTCCATGCTGCTGGAGGTATACAGGCTGCACATCCCGCTGGTTATGGTTGACCACGAGGAGCCGGCGATCCATGCCGATTCGATATTCACGGACAACATGAAATGCATGAGGGAGTTGGTCCTGATGCTGATCGGCACAGGGTACAAGCGCTTCCAGTTTGCCGGGAAACTGCCGGATGCCGCCAGCTTCAGGGAACGTTGGCTCGGCTATCGTTCCATGCTGGAAGAAATGCAGATCGAGGGGCAGCAGCGGACGGAATTGCTCGGACCGGATCATGGACATATTGAGGCAGCCATTGGCGAAATGCCGCTCGAGGAACTTCCGGAAGTCTTCGTTTGCGACAACGATCTGACGGCTTCCATCGTGCTGGGTGCATTAAGAAAGAAAGGGGTGCCGGTCCCGGAACGCTGCGCGGTAACCGGGTTCGATGACACCCGAACCGACGAGCCGATTGTGGCTACCGTCCGCGTCGACAAGGAGAACCTGGGAAAGCGGTCCGTGGACCAGTTGTTATGGCGCATGGAAAACCCTGACGTGCCGGCAGAACGTAAGCTTATATATTCCGAACTTGTGGTAAGGAAAGAATACCATGCGACACTTCATTCAGAACAATTGCAAAACGCCAACAAAACAGATTGACTGAATAGATAAAAACATGTTAATTTTGTTTTGTAAGTTATTTCGTTTTATGATAACAGAACATAACAAGATAACCGATATAAACCGCTAAAAAACAAACACACGTTAACGGAGGCTGTTATGAGCAAACAATCGCTGATTTTTGAAAATTGGACCTTCAAGGCTTGCGACGATCAGGAGTGGCTGCCCGCTAAGGTGCCGGGCTGCGTGCATACGGATTTGCTGAGACTGGAAAAAATCCCGAACCCTTTCTACGGAACGAACGAGAAAGAGGTTCAGTGGATCGACAAGAAAGATTGGGAGTACCGGACGGAATTCGGCGTCGAGGATGCGTTGCTGTCCCAGGAGCATCTGGAACTGGTGTTTGACGGGCTGGACACTTACGCAGACGTATATTTGAACGGCCAACATGTGCTGTCCGCCGACAACATGTTCCGCGTATGGAACGTCGATGTAAAACCTTACGTCAAAGCGACCGGCAACGTGCTTCATATCCGGTTCAGGTCTCCGATCCAGGAGGATCTGCCGAAACTGGAGAAGCTGGGTTATGCATTGCCTGCATCCAATGACCAATCCGACGTAGGCGGACTGGGTGACAAACGAGTGAGCATCTTCGCCCGTAAGGCACCATACCATTACGGTTGGGATTGGGGTCCACGGTTCGTAACGAGCGGCATCTGGCGCGAAGCACGGCTGGAGGGCTGGACGAAAGCCAACATTCACGACGTGTTTATCCGTCAAGATCAGGTAAGCGCTTCCCTCGCTTCGCTGACTGCCGTTGTGGAAGTAGAAATGCCGGCAGCATCCGAAGCGGTCATTCGCATTCAGACGGATGGACTGAGCTGGGAGAAATCATTTTCGCTTCGGGCAGGTTTGCAAACCGTCGAGATTCCGGTGGAGATCAGCGAACCGAAGCTGTGGTGGAGCCGCGGTTTGGGCGAAGCGCACATGTACAGCTTTGCAGCCGAAGTGCTTGAGGGCGAGCGGGTTCTGGCGAATGCCGAAGTGAAAACAGGATTGCGTTCCATCCGGCTCGTTCGCGATAAAGACGAAGCAGGAGCCTCTTTCTACTTTGAATTGAACGGCGTTGCCGTGTTTGCCAAAGGGGCAAACCATATTCCGAACGACAGCTTCACCACCGAAATCACGCGGGAACGCTACCTGCACGAGATCGTTTCGGCGGCTGAGTCCAACATGAACATGCTTCGCGTATGGGGCGGCGGCATTTATGAAGAAGACGTCTTCTACGAATTGTGCGATGAATACGGCCTGCTCGTATGGCAGGACTTCATGTTTGCCTGCAGCATGTATCCGGGGGATGAAGCATTCCTGAACAGCGTGAGACATGAAGCCATCGATAACGTGAAACGTCTGCGCAACCATCCAAGCATCGCGCTGTGGTGCGGCAACAACGAGATCGACTCGGCTTGGGCCCACTATATTGAAGAAGGCGGATGGGGTTGGAAAAAAGACTTTACGCCAGAACAGCGGGAGAAAATTTGGGCCGACTATGAAGCCATCTTCCATGATCTGCTGCCGGAAGTGGTGGAAGCGTACGCGCCGGGCGTCGATTACTGGCCTTCCTCGCCGCTCGTCTCCCTGACCGGAGACGCCAGCCAGCATGCCAATCCGTCCACGTCGGAAGGGGACATCCATTACTGGGGCGTGTGGCACAGTGTCGAGCCATTTGAGAACTATAACAAATACGTGGGACGTTTCATGAGCGAGTACGGCTTCCAGTCGTTCCCGGAATACAAATCCGTCCGCACCTATGCGGAGGAAGCGGATCTGGCGCTGGAATCCGAGGTAATGCTGGCTCACCAGAAAAACGGAGCAGGCAACCGTTTGATCAAGCAATATATGGACATGTACTTGCATGAGCCGAAGGATTTCCCGTCATTCCTGTACATGAGCCAGGTGCTTCAGGCCGAAGCGATGAAGATGGCGATCGAAGCCCATCGTCGCCGCAAGCCGTATTGCATGGGGACATTATATTGGCAAATGAACGATTGCTGGCCGGTCGCTTCCTGGGCGGGCATGGACTACTACGGACGCTGGAAGGCGCTGCAGTATTATGCCAAACGCAGCTTTAGCGACGTATTGCTCTCCGTGGACGGTACGAAGGATAACGTCATCGATATCCATTTGATCACGGATTTGCTTAAGCCGGTACAAGGCAGGCTGCGCCTTCGCCTCATCGGTTTTGACGGCACCGTCTATCGCGAGGAAACGCATGAAGTGTCCGTGGCTGCCAATGCCGGGCAAAACGTGCTGACGTTGAATCAGGCCGAATGGCTGCAGGGACGAGATGCGTCTGCAACGCTGCTGCGTCTTGATCTGACGCAGGATGGACAGGAGGATATCGTGCAAGAGCATTATTTTGCCGCCTCGAAGGATATTGCGCTGCAACCGGCGAACCTTCGTGTGACCGAAGTGCAAGAAGCCGATGGCCACTATTTGGTGTTGGATAGCGACGTGCTGGCCAAACAGGTGTGGATCTCTTCCGAAAACGAAGGCGTCTTCACGGACAACTTCTTTGACGTCATCCCAGGCATTCCGGTGAAGGTGAAATTTGTGTCCAGAGCCGAATTGCAGGGTGCAGGCGGGAATACGGGGCCAGGCGCCGTTCAGATCCGTTCGATGGCCGATTTCATCAAACTGACGTCCCAGCCGGTCTAATTCAACGTTCATTCATTCATCCCAAAAAGCGAGGGTACACACATCATGTGTGCACCCTCGCTTTATTTGCATTTCCATGGATTCGCTTATGGTCGGACCTCAATAATCTCCACACCGTAGGAAGGAAGCTCCAGCTTCGGCCCACGGCGGGTTCCATCCAATGCAGAAAGAGCTTCTGCACCCAAGTCGACGACGGCCGATTCGGGGCTGAGATTGAGGATGAAACGGAACGTTCCGCCCGGCCCGGTGCGGGTCGTCATTTGTACGCCTTGAGGCAGGGACTGTACTTCCGATAATCCGTGTTCTTCAGCAATTGATCGAAGGAGTTGGCTAAGGTAGGCCTGCTCCGGTTGCGTGGCCATGTAATAGACGTTTCCTTGTCCCCAGCGGTTCCGGGTTACGGCAGCGGTTTTCGCATAAAACTGGTCGGCGTACACGGCGATGGCTTCTGCCGTATCCAGCTCCAAAACGTCGGCCCATTGCGAGGCAGAATATTGCTCTCCTTGGTCTCCCAATATTGTAGCAGAGTCGCTGCCGAGCGGATCGTATTCGATGACCCGGACCCCCGCACAGGTCGACAGCAAACCTGGAAGAGGGGACATGGTGCAGATGTTGCTGTTATTTTTGACGCCCGAACGATGGGTAAGCACAAGCGTGCCGCCCGCAGCGGCAAAGCTTTGCAGCCGTTCAGCGCTGTCTTGGTCCAGCAAATACAGGTGCGGGGCGATGACGACGCTGTACCCGTCCAGCGATTCGGCTTCGTGAATGACATCGGCCCCGATGCCGAGTTGAGTTAATGTGCGATGCCAGACTTTGATGTTCTCGTAGTAGTCCAGGCCCTCCGCCTGCTTCTGGATGTGAAGCGCGTTCAGTTGGTCGTGCGAGTGCAGTATCGCTACTTGATGCTGCAGGGTTGATCCTTGCAAACGCTCGCCAAGCCGGTTCACTTCAGCGCAGAGCTGCTGAAACTCCCGGAATCTGCGGCCGGGAACGTTGCTGTGGTCGATCAGCCCATGCCAAAACTGTTCTGCGCCCGCGACGGCGCTGCGCCAGCGAAAATGCACGACCGCATCGGCTCCGCGAGCAATGGCCTGCCAGGAATGGGCGCGCAGGAAGCCCGGCTGGGGCGCTCGCCACATCGGGAACCAGCATCCCGGCGGTCCGCTGAGCTGTTCCATGATCCAGAAATTGCGGCGTTTAATGCCTCTGGTGAGATCCAGGGACAGCGCGCCGCTGTAAGGAGATGTCTCCGTTTTGCCCGGCGAAGGGTTCGGATAATAATCGAAAGACGCGAAATCCAGCTCCCGACCGATGCTGTATTGGTCCGCTTTTTGCGGATACGTATGAAAATTGTGCGTAACCGCATGACCTGGGCAGTTCCGACGGATCAGCGCGATTTGGATCTGCTGGAAGGCAGCGATCGAATCCGACTGGAAGCGGGTGTAATCGAGCAGCAGCGAAGGATTCTGGAACGGGGAGCCCCCGTACGGCGGCGTAACTTGCTCCCAATCGTTGTACTCTCCGCTCCATACGACCGTTCCCCAAGCCTCATTGAGCTGCTCCAATGTATCGTAACGGGAGCGGACCCATTCCCGGAACGCGTCGGCGCAGGCGTCGCACTGGCAATCGGTGAAGCTGAATTCGTTGTCGGTCTGCCAGCCGATGACCGCGGGGTGTTGGCCGTAGCGCTCGGTCAGCTTTTGCACGATCCGGGCGCTGTAAGTTCTCATGCTGGGGCTGTTATAACAGCGGTGGCCCCTGACGCCTTCGTGATTGATCTGTCCGTTTGGAAGCACAGGCAGAATATCCGGGCACTTTTCGGTAAGCCAGCGAGGCGGGGTCATCGTTGGCGTGCCAATAACGACCTGCAGCCCGTGGCGGTGAAGTGTATTTAATGCTTCGTCTAACCAAGTCCAATCGAACTTTCCGTCCGAAGGTTCCATCCGGCTCCAGGCGAATTCACCGACGCGCACGATGCGAACTCCGCTTTCGGCCATCAGCCTCGCATCCTGTTCCCACATGGCAGGCGGCCAATGCTCGGGATAATAATCAACGCCCATCTGTACGGGACGGTTCAATGTCATGTCGGTCAGCTCTCCTTTGCAGGCAAAAATGTAGGGATATCGTTCTTGCGCCTCACCGCTATAGGAGCGGAATCGCGCATCTTCCTCATTGTATATTGCTTGAGACCAGGGAGATATAACAATATGTTGCGATAAGTTAGCATGATGTTGTTCTACGAAGAAAGTCGCCAAATGATCAAGTTCATTTCCCGAGCGGGGAAACAGGGCTTTGTGACCCGGCATCCCTGCTTTTGGATGAAGCGTAAACCCCGTGCCGCAATACTGCAAGAAATCAACATTTCATTACTTGTTTTCAAAATTATTTCTTACTGAACGAACTACAATAACTATATAGATTGAACCGAAAATTTACACGATAACGAAGAGGGCAGAAAGAATCTGGAGAAGCGAAGCGGTCGCTTAAAAGCTTTCTGAAAGAAAGCTGCTTCGGAAGCATAGGCTGATCACGGGATTTTCCCTTTGAAAAAGGGAATTCGAAAAAATCCGGGGATAACAGCGATCGAAAGATGGTTCTGACCGCGTAGTGTCTCTGTGTAAAAATCATTGGTTCAACCTATATAGTTAAAGTTATCGTCTACAGAAAGAAGGAATGCAAATGTTGAATGTTGAAGACCAGTCATGGCTGGAGCGTTTAATCGCCAAGTTTGATCATAAATTGGCCTGGGTAAGCGAAAAATCAAGGGATAAAATCCCTTACACGACCATTGGCGGGACACATGACGATCGTTCTGTACATAACCCCTCAGGGACAGTCACCGATGGAATCAATTGGTGGACCAACGGTTTTTGGGGCGGCATGATGTGGCTGATGTACCATGCTACGGGACAGGAAAAATATAAAGATATTGCTTCGGTGTCAGAGGAAAAACTGGACAAATGCTTTGATGATTTTTATGGACTGCACCATGACGTTGGTTTTATGTGGCAGCTCACGAGCGTAGCCAACTATAAACTTACGAATAACTCGGACTCCCGCAAAAGGGCCCTGCATGCAGCAACCCTCTTGGCAGGGAGATTCAATCCCGTCGGAGGTTTCCTCCGAGCCTGGAACGATATCGAAGGGGAGGATACAAGGGGATGGGCAATCATTGACTGTATGCTCAACATCCCGCTGCTGTATTGGGCGGCAGAAGAAACGGGAGATCCTAGATTCAGACACATTGCGAATATGCATGCGGATACAGCCATAACGGCGTTTGTTCGATCTGACGGGTCTGTGAACCACATTGTAGAATTCGATCCCTTCAAAGGCGGGATCATCAGAACGCATGGCGGTCAAGGTTATCAAGCAGGCTCTTCGTGGACAAGAGGCCAGTCGTGGGCGCTGTATGGATTCATGATGAGTTATCATCATACGGGAAACATCGAATACCTGAATGCGGCCAAGCGGATCGCACATTACTTTATATCCAACATTCCTGAGAACGGGGTGATATCTGTGGATTTCAGGCAGCCGTCAGAACCACGGCTGGAGGACGATACAGCTGCGGCCATTGCGGCTTGCGGTCTGATTGAAATGGCCAAGACGGTTGAAATGCACGACAAGAACATTTATCTCAGAGCAGCATTAAAGCTGTTAAAGGCATTGGAGTCACGAAGCAATTGGACGAACCAATCGGATGCCATCATTCAAAACGGTTCAGCAGCATATCATGCGAATGTTCACCATCAACCCATGATTTACGGGGATTTCTTTTTTTTGGAGGCTGCGCTCAAGCTCAAAGGAAAAGATCTTTATCTTTGGTAAATGACGCAACGCAGCAGGTAAGGTCAACTTGAACATTGGAATGATGCCAGGCTCGAATGAACTTGGATAGGGGGCAGTGATATGAAACGCATGTTTGAGGCTGTCATTTTCGGAGGTTCCAAGCTGTTTTGGGACTACCGGCTTACGAATACGACTCATTACAAAGGCTACTATCATTGGCACCAGTGCTGCGAAGTATTATACGTTCATGATGGAACGGGGCACGTCGTTGTTAACGGTAAAACATACCCGATCCGCCGCGGGATGCTGTTCTTTTTCCGGCCGTATCAGCTGCACCATGTATATGCCAGCGTGAATTCGGATAACCCCTACGTCCGAACCATTTTTCACTTTGACATGCAGCTGGTTAACGATATGCTGCAGTCCTTGCCTAAACGCAAAGCGCTGTTTACCTCTTTATGCAACGGCAACTCCATCGTTCAAGCGTTTGACCTGTTATCTTTCGAGTCCGTTGTCGAACGTAATTTGGAAGACTATGATCATTCAAGGCAGGAAGGCAGGGGGGAAGATACGGAAGAGATCGCTATGATGATTCTGCGGCTTCTGGACATTCTCATTCGTGATCATCATTCGGGGATGAGCGGACCGATCCCGGCGGAGGACCGCAAATCAAACGGCTACGCGCAAAAAGTAATGAGTTGGATCGATGAACACTATCAGGAATCCTTTCGTTTGGATGACCTTTCCGAAGTCATGCATTTATCCAAATTTTATTTGTCCAAACTTTTTCATGAACAAACAGGCAGCACCCTTAAGGAATATGTTACGGCCAAACGGATGAGGCATGCATGCCGATTGCTGGAGACTTCGGCAAAGTCGGTCGAATGGATCGGATCAGAGGTAGGCTTCGCAAACCCGTCATACTTTGTCCAAGTGTTCAAGCAAGAAGTGGGTACAACCCCGCTTAAATACCGAACAAGGTTCTTGCAGTTCGATGACGTACAAGAAGATGGCAAATCGGCGGGAGCGGGTTTTTCATACAACGAAAAGTGAGAAGCACCACAATAAATAAACATTTTGTTGCATTCTTTCACCATTATTGAAAACGGATAACAGATAAAATGAAAATATACATCGTTAGATGAGGGTGAAGACACCGCACTAATCAAGGGGAAGACCATAACGATCGGGGATTCGTCTCCTAGAATCGCTGGAAGGAAGTGCAGCATGTTGAATAATCCGAACATGATCCGAGGAAATGAAAACGGTACCAACGTTGTGCTGAAAAGGCCGAACAAATGGAGGGAGACTTTAAAAGAATATAAAAAAAGCAAACACTTGTTTATTATGCTGTTTCCCGCATTGATCTGGTTTGCGATTTTCCACTATGGCCCTCTGTACGGGATTCAACTGGCTTTTAAAGATTTCAGCCCCGTAAAAGGAATCTGGGGAAGTGAATGGGTGGGATTGGACCATTTCCGGTTTTTGTTTTTTCAATCGCCAGACTTCGCGAGGATTTTTACAAATACGTTGTTGATCAGTCTTTACAACCTTATTTTCGGTTTTCCGGCTCCAATCATTTTGGCACTCCTGTTAAATGAGTTGCGTTCCAACCTGTTCAAGCGGTTCGCGCAGTCTATTTCCTATATTCCGCATTTTTTCTCTTGGGTCATTCTCTCGGGAATCATTATCGTCATGTTATCGCCGTCCGAGGGACCTGTGAATTTTATATTGCAGATGTTTGGCATGGAACCGATCTACTTCTTGGCAGACCCCAATTATTTCCGGCCGGCTCTGGTTGCAACGGGGATATGGAAAGAGATCGGCTGGGGGACGATTATTTATTTGGCAGCGCTCTCAGGAGTCGACCCTACTTTATACGAAGCAGCCGTCATTGATGGCGCAGGGAGGTGGAAAAGAATTTTTCACATTACGCTTCCGTCGATTCTGCCCGTTGTTTCCATCATGTTTATCTTATCGCTCGGCGGGATCCTTAATGCGGGGTTTGACCAGATTTTCAATTTATACAGTCCGGCTGTTTATGAGGTTGCCGACGTCATTGATACGTATGTCTACCGTGCCGGTATCGTACAAGGACAGTTTGGATTGACGACGGCGGTCGGATTATTCAAAAACGTCATAGGCATTGCGCTGGTGCTCGGCACAAACTATGCGATGAAGAAAATGGGGCAGGAAGGCGTCCTCTAACAAGGGAGAAAGGAGGTTTTTCGAATATGAGACTTACGATGGGAGAACGTATTTTTCAATGCATCCTGATCACGATCATATCGCTGTTGTGCCTGATCACGATTTATCCTTTTTTGCATATTGCTTCCTTATCCCTTAGCAGTCCAAGCGAAGCGAGCCGGTTCGGTTTTCATTTTTACCCTCGGGAGATTGATTTCTTCGCGTGGAGCCAAGTGTTAAGCCAAAGCAAAATTTGGACCGGATTCGGCAACTCGGTGTTTAGGACAGTCGTGGGAACGACGTTGTCGCTGATTGCCATGTCCATGTGCGCGTATCCTTTATCACGCAAATATTTGCCCCACCGCAGTTTCTATACCATGTTTATTCTGTTTACGATGTTCTTCGGAGGAGGGATCATTCCTACCTACTTATTGATGAAGTGGCTGCATTTGCTTGACAGTCGGTGGATCTACATTCTGCCTGGACTTATCCCCGTCTTCTCCATGCTTGTACTTCGTAATTTCTTTATGTCCATCCCAACGGAATTGGAAGAATCGGCGAAAATTGACGGTGCCCATGATATCAGTATTTTGTACCGGATCATCCTTCCTTTATCGAAGCCGGTGCTCGCTACTTTGGCGCTCTGGTCCGCTGTAGGACACTGGAATGCCTGGTTCGATGCCGTGCTCTACGTATCGGATCCGGAGAAACAAGTTTTGCAATTCTTTTTAAGAGAGATTGTTATAACCAATACGGACGCTGAAACTTTCGGACGGTCGGCGGTGGGGAACTTCCAATATACGTCCTCTATCAAAGCGGCTACCATCATGTTTGCTGCTCTTCCGATTTTGATCGTTTATCCGTTTCTGCAAAAGTATTTTGTGAAGGGAACGATGATTGGTTCATTAAAAGGATGACGGTGATGACCCGGGCAGGTGTCCGCCGCTCTTGTTTGTACAGCAAGTGGATGATATAGAGGAGGGTCTGAATATGAAAGTATGGATGAGATTCGGCATGGCGGCAGTATTGTCCGTTTCCTTGGCAGGGGCAGGCTGCAGCTCAAGCGGCGACGAAAGCAAGGATGCAGAAAATCAGGGGAAAGATGACCCCATTGTCATCATGACCAATGCTTCGACTTGGGATATACCTACGGAAGATGGGAACCCAACGCAAAAGTATCTGGAGGAGCGGTTTAACGTCAAATTCGTCAATATGAGAGGCAATGATGAGAACTTCAAAATCAAGGTCGCATCGGGCGAAATCCCGGATATATTCCCGCATAACATCAGTGAAGCGGATATGACGAATTGGGCCAGACAAGGTGTCATTGCAAGCATTTCTGTGGATGAAATCAAACAATATATGCCTACCTATGTCAAGGAAGTGGAAGAAATTGACCCGAATGCCTGGGATGTTGGAATGATCGATGGAAAAAACTACGGCGTTCCGCGTATCTGGCTAAACGGATCATACGGCTTTATCCCTACCTATAACGGCAAGTGGTTGAAAGCGATCGGTTATAATGAACCGCCAAAAACATTGGAAGAATTGGAAGATGTATTTACCAAATTTCGCAATAACGACCCGGATGGCAACGGCAAAATGGATACTTACGGTATGAGCGGACGCGGAAAGGACGTAAGGGCACAAATGTTCAACTCCATATACGCGGCATATGGTGTAAACCCGTACCAGTTTGTGTTGACGGATGAGGGGAAAGTGACTTGGGGCGGCATTACGGATGAGGCCAAGGAAGCTACAAAACTGCTGAGAAAGTGGTATGCAGCAGGGCTCATCGATCCGGAGTTTATGACGGATAACGGGGAGCTGATCGGTCAAAAGTGGGGCAGTCATAAAATCGGATACATGGACAACATGATGTACCATCATCTCTTTGGCGCCCAAGAAAGCGATAAAACGAATGGAACTTTTCCGGTCTATGGCAAAGGTCTCATCGGTCCGGCCGGCGAATCACTCGTGATGTCCAATGGTGCTTTGCAGGTCCCGTTAATTTTCGGCAAACAAGTCGAGGAGGACGACGAAAAGCGTATTCGAATCCTTCAAATGCTTGAAGAATTGACCTCGGTCGATGAAGTGTATCTACGTACCGTCTTTGGTGAAGAAGGGGTATCTTATGACTTGGTCGATGGTGCCGTTGTTATGAAAGAACCGTATGCAAGTTCTGCCGATGACGCGCGTCTGATGGGGTACGGCGGTTATTACAATCCATTGGTGGAACGCGATGTAAGTATGTGGAAGTATCACTTCTCGAAAGAAAAAATGGAGTTCAGGGAAAAGGTTAACGAGGGAATGAAGACAATCTCGGATGTTCTCGGACCAACCTCCCTGGAGAGTAAGGGCATGTATTGGGCGACGCTGATCACTTTACAGGATGAGTTCTATACAAAGGCCATTATCGAAAATAATGATCTCGATGCCGCATTCCAGAACTTCAAAGATCAGTGGCTCAAGAGCGGTGGCCAACAAGTATTAGATGAAGCGATGAAAGTGTATGAAGCCCGTCAACAACACAAATAAACGACGAATAATACACCGTAGTCAGGGAACCGCATTTACCTTTTCTGAAGGCAGTTCAAATCTGGTGGAACCCTGTCTTTCGGTGTATTCGATTCTATGGGAGGAGAGGTTCGATTGTCGGCACATACCGTAAAAACATACCCTGCACCCGAGGGTGCAGTGGGCAATTCGGATTATTCCGTAAGGCTGCGGACGGCAGATGGCGAATGGCAGTCCTTATTCAGCTATAACGTTAAGGTGGATATGCATGATGTTCGTAATGCATCCATGGTTATGTTCGATTGTTCGGGCGAAGTTGAAATGGAGGTGCATTACCATGTTGGACGGGTCCGGAATGCCGTTGTTCGTCCGCTTTCCTACGGCATAAAGTGCGATATCAAAGAGCAAGTGGTTACGTTTAAAATCGATCAGCCAAGGTTGTTGTCTTTAGAAGTGAACGGGGGAAAATTTAATAATCTCCATATATTTGCAAATCCGTTAAGCGATGACCCGGTCCCTGTAGAATCGGAAGGCGAAGAGACTATGGTGTTAAAGCCCGGGATGCATCAGGTTAGAGAGCTTAACAAAGCCTTGAAAAATATGTCCAGCCCCCGCATTATATTTGGCCCCGGAATACATCGTCTGGACGAATCCCGTCTGGAAATCCCTTCGCATACGACGGTTTGCGTTGCAGGCGGGGCAGTCATTTACGGCGGATTGATCTGCAATCATGTACAGGATGTAACCATTAAAGGCCGAGGGATATTATATATGTCCGACTTTGAAAAAACGACTTATTACAGAGGCGTCGAAGTTAAATACTCAAGCCGCATCCATATTGAAGGAATTACGGTGATTGATCCGCCTCACTATACGGTTCTCCTTGGTCAGTCGGACAACATCCGAATCCGAAACCTGAAGACCTTCAGTACGCGCGGCTGGTGTGACGGTATAGATATGATGGCATGCCAAAATGTCCTCATCGAAGGCGGGTTTTTACGTACATCGGATGATTGCATTGCGGTATATGCCTCCCGGGGAGAATTTCAGGGAAATACCCAGGATGTCACCGTGAAGGGTTCAACCTTATGGGCTGACGTTGCTCATCCGATCAATATCGGCACACACGGCAATTATGACAGTGAAGGCGATCATATAGAGAACCTTCATTTTGCGGATATCGATATTTTGGAGCATCATGAGCCGCAGCCGGACTATTGGGGATGCCTGGCCATCAATGCAGGCGACAACAATACGGTTCGGAACGTAACCTATGAACATATCCGGATTGAGGATTTTGAACTGGGCGAATTGTTTAATCTTCGCGTGTTGAAAAACGAAAAATATAATCCGGCTCCGGGCAAACGAATTGAGAACATTCACTTTAAAAATATTCATTACAGCGGGACCTGCAACAATCCCTCGCATATCGAAGGCTACGATGAGAGCAGAACGGTAAGCCATATTACGTTCGAAAACGTGACGGTAAATGGCGAAAAATTTGCATTGAATCATGACTATGTCGTGCTCGGAAATCATGTGCATGGCGTGAAGCTAATCAACCATTAATTTTGAGAGAGAGGATTGAGGGGTTGTCATTAATCTAAGGAGATGATGCATGATGAGAAAATTTTGGTTCATGGTCTTGATTTTCAGCTTTATAGGAAGCATGTTTTGTTTCGGAATGAAAGATAACATCGCTGCTGCCGAACCGGATTTTGTGCATCCCGGACTTTTGCATACTGAGGAAGATTTGGTTCGTATCAAGCAAATGGTGGCGGCCGGGGAACAACCCTACTTGGACGGATGGAACCAGTTAGTGAACAGCCCGCTTTCTGCGGCAGGTTGGACTCCCCGGGCCACGGCCACGATCATTCGAGGCGGCACGGGCGATAATGTGAGTTTGCTCTACAATGATGCAGCCCGTGCTTACCAGAATGCACTGCGCTGGAAAATCACCGGAGACACGGCACACGGAGATACGGCACGGGACATTTTGAATGCATGGTCGTCCACACTTACAACGGTTACGGGCAATGCCGATCGCTATTTAGCCGCGGGTTTACAAGGATATCAACTGGCTAATGCAGCTGAGCTTATGCGAGATTACCCTGGATTTGATGTACAAGGAATGCAGGCTATGCTGCTTAACGTGTTCTATAAACCTCTTAACGAGCGTTTCCTGATCGGTAATGAATTTGGCCGGGACCACAACGACGCCTACATTCAAAACTACTGGGCAAACTGGGATTTGAGCAATATGGCAGCAACCATTGCCATCGGAGTGTTCTGTGATCGCCAAGATATCTATGAGATCGGGATAGAATATTTCAAGCATGGAGCTGGAAATGGCTCGATTTACAATGCGATCCCGTTTCTGCATCCGGATGGGCTCGCCCAATGGCAGGAGTCCGGACGTGATCAGGCACATACCCAGCTCGGCATCGGCTTAATGGCCACGATCAATGAAATGGCATGGAATCAGGGCGATGACTTATATGGATGGGCGGACAACCGCTTTATGAAAGCTGCCGAATATGTGGCAAAGTACAATAATGGAGATGATGATGTTCCCTTTGCATCCTATGAATGGGGTTCCGGAACCAATGGTGCCGTTCAAACCCACACGGTCATATCCGGTGCCGGACGCAATGAATTTCGCCCGATCTGGGAAATGATCTACAATCATTATGCGAATCGAAAAGGCATGAACGTTCCAAACATTGCGGCCCGCGCTGCTTTGATGAGAACGGAAGGTGGCCCAAACCCGCAGTATCCTTCGACATTCGATCACCTTGGATTCGGAACATTGCTATACACGCGTCCGGCAGGCAGCGGAGGATCGGCAGTGCTCCCCTCTGAAAATATTCCCGATGGCACTTACCGATTCACAGTACGACTTGATGGCAAATCGATGGAAGCCAGTGGCAATCTTGTGCGGAAGTCGACATATACGGGGGGGACGCATCAGCAATGGGCCGTAACCCACATCGGCGGAGGCCAGTACAGCATCAAAAATGGTGAGAGCGGTCTTTATTTAGGGATAGCAAATGACTCCCTTGCTCGTGGCGCCCAATTTGAGTTATCCGCGAGTACGGGAGGAAATAGTCAGAAATTTGCGTTCATCCCCGTCGGTGACGGCTATTACCGGATTACGCCTATACACACGAACCTATCGGTCGACGTTCTGAACGCATCCTCTGAAGAATCAGTACCACTCATCCAGTGGCGATACTTGCTTGGAAAGCATCAGCAATGGAAGCTTGAATCTGTACATTGATTCATCCGATATATAGCAAGGGGATTTCTGCAAGTAGAGATCTCCTTTTTCGTATAGCAATCACAGCAGATGACTTTATAGTTTCAGGCATATTTTGGACGTTACTATGAGGAGGTTGGGGATGAAAAAGCAAAGAAATCGAATATGGAGAGCGCCGACGACGGCCATTGGCATGTTTCTGCTTTTGATTATGATTGCATCCTATCTGCCCATGGGGGGTGACACCGCTTTTGCGAATGAAATACCGGCCGGGACAGAGAAGGTAATCATTACAGAGGTCGTTTCCGATGAGGGATTTACGCATCCCGGCATAGGATTAACGAAGGGAATACTGGAAAATATGCGTGAGCAGGTCGTTGCCAAAAAGGATCCGTGGTATACCTACTACGTTTGGATGTCCCAATCCGGATATGCTTCCAAGGCATTTGCATCCAATATTTACGCAGGTTCCAATCCGGATGGCACGGATCGCCCTAAAACACGTGCTGTGAACAGTAAAGGAGCATTCGTCGCAGACGGTTTGAGAGCGTACACCCAAGCCATTATGTATTATATTACCGGGGACGAAGCCTATCGGGCCAATGCGATGCGAATCATACGTTTATGGGAGCAGATGGATCCCGATCAATATACCTATTTTACGGATTCCCATATTCATATGGGCATACCTCTCCACCGGATGGCTGCTGCAGCAGAGCTTTTGCGCTACTCGGGTGCAGAGAATGAAGACCCGAAATGGGCGTGGACGGAAGAGGATACGGCCCGGTTCACTACGAATCTGATTATTCCAATGACGGAAACCTTTTTGCACTTTAATGACAAGTTCATGAATCAGCATCTTTACCCATTATTAGGTGCCATGTCCGGTTATATATTCACGGATAACTTCGACAGATATGAGGAGGGCGTGGAATGGTTTACCGTGAACAGAACCGCAATAGACCAGGGACAAAACGGTTCAATCAAGCAGCTGTTCCGATGGGTGACTGAGGATATTACGACAGGGGAAGCGGTAACCCCTCCAAGAGTCCAACACGTGGAAATGGGACGGGATCAGGCGCATGGCGCCGGCGATCTTACCAACGTGGAGATTCTGGGACGATTGTTGGAGGCTCAGCGAACAAAAGTTGATCCCGTTGAAGGGACGCTGTCGACGGCGCAAGACGCAGTCAGTGTTTACGAGTTTTTGGACCATCGTATATTGAAAGCGGCCGATTATTTCGCACAATTCATGATAGGCTATGATCCGCCTTGGACACCGGTCGCAGCCCATACGGATATCGAAGGGAATCCGACGATTATTTATAAAAATATATCGGGGGCATACCGAGGCCGCATTGGCGGCAACGTTTATGGTCAGTATTACTATTATAAGTATCAGCTGGGATTGGACATGGAGCAGGCTGCGCCCTACTATACCGACATGTTTAACAAACGTCATCCATTCTGGTGGGAGTCGCCGGATGGAGGAGCCGATTATTGGATGTTTATTCCTAAAGAGGCCGAAGGCGAAGGAACCGCGACTCTTCCGAAGGTATCTCCTGATCCGAGCTTGAATGAAATCGAGCTGCGAACGACTTCGCTGGATCATTATTCAGAGCTTGGTCAAGAAGGCGACACTTCCTATCTAAGGATCACCGCAACAGAACATGGCAGCAGAGCTGCGGTCGTTGCTTCCGGCACGGGAGAAAAAACAGTCGGGATCAAAGTGCGGACCGACGGTACAGCGAAATTGGAGATCAATGGATGGACGGAAAATGCAGTGGTGCTGCCTGATACAAAAGGCCAGTGGAAATACGTGACGTTTACGATGGATGCATTTCAGGGTCTGGGTGATCTGATCTATATCAAAGTTACGGGTTCCGGAACCCAAGTAGATATTGACCATTTTCATTTGAAAGCAGCGGAACGACTAACACCGCCCGTTTTCGATACAGGGAACCCTGCATTGAATCTATATGCGCATACCGGATCCGAAGCTTCATTGCACTATGACTTTTCGGCCACTGATTCAGGACCGGGTGAAGTGTTGTCTTATCAGCTTGATCACAAGCCGGAAGGCGCGGTATTTGATGAGAGTACCGGGGCTTTTAGCTGGCAGCCTGATCAGGCCGGAACCTATTCCTTTGTTGTGAGCGCGACGGACGGAACTACGGTTACCGCTAAATCCGTAATCGTTACAGTAACTTACGACCGTCGATCTGCGATAGAAGCCGTCATTGCGCCATATGATCAGGAAAAGTCCTACATTTCATCGTCTTTGAGAGCGTATAGGACAGTGTATGAAGATGTAATGAATGCCTTAAATACTGCTTCGGATGAACAATTCTATCAAAAACTAGTGGAGCTGAACGCGGCTGTTGAAAGTCTGGAAGAACTAACCCCTCTCATGCAGGATGGCAGCATCAATTACGTCGATATGGTTGTTGCCTCTACCTTCGGAAACCAAATCATCAATCTGGTGGATGGTGCCTCCGACAGCTTTGCGGGATATTATTTGGCGGATAATCTGAGTTACACGATGGATTTCGGAAGTGAGTTCAACATCTCGCTGGATAAAATAGCTATGCAAGTCAGAGCGAGTTTTCCCGAAAGAATCGGCGGTGTGGCCGTGTTCGGCTCTAATGATATGACAGCTTGGACCCGGTTAACGCCGGAACTTACCGTAGTCACAGAGGATATGCAGGAACTGGAAGTCGCCGAAGAGCATAAAAATACATCGTTCCGCTTCTTGAAATTACACATGAACGATCCCTCAAGCACGATGTTTGAAATGGCCGAGCTCAGGCTGTTCGGAGAGCGGAAAGAGACGAATAACAACTGATTTCTGTCTCCATTCGTTCTGCCGATAGTGAGAATGGACGGGTGCGAGGAGTTCATCCAAGGGCATGGGGCCAGTATCCTGTATTTTACAAATGGATCAAAAGGAGCTGTGAGAGATGGGCAAGATCAGGGAGTTCAATGGTTTTCAATATCGAATAGACCAAGAATACTTGCATGTATTTTTTGAACCCACAGTTCATAAAAAAGGGTATATTAGTTCTTTCAGGTTGCTGCCTCGTCCTTTTACCAGTTTTGAAGAGTTTATAATAAATGGCAAAACATACGAATGTAATGACATTCAAACATTTGAGTGTTTTGATCCAGAGAATTCAGAGCATTTAGAACGTACAGGCATAGGCTTAAGCTGGCCCAATAGTGGATTGAAAAAATTTTATGAACTGGTAAATGTCATTGAAAATAGGTAAAAGAAAAGGCATTCTGCGATCGCAGAATGCCTTTTGGTAGTTAAAATACAGTGAAGGTGATGTCACAGTCGGGCATTACCCATGATATTGTTCCGTTAGTATTGGTAATAGAAATTTCGACTGAGGATGACTGATCTTGGGAAGGAGGAAAATCTTGGGCTGAAACCGGGACAACTAGAGATACTGAAATCAGACATGATAAAAATAGAGACGACAGCCATTTGTGAAGTGGTTCTGCATACCTCATTCCTTGCGCGTCCTTTCTTGTTCTTTTTTTCACATTACATTCAGGAAGGGGGGGGATTGTTATCGCTGCGGGAAAGGGGGTATGCTGTACTTTTTGCCGTTTCACATGGCAAATTACACACTTTTCTACGGGGAGCGCTTTCACCTATTATTACGTTAGAACCAGCTGGGGTGGCTTGACCGATACTAGTATCAAAATGAGGGATTTCAAATGAGGCAACACAAACTGATGATGCTGCTCCATGACAGCACGACGCCTGTGCACATGAACGAATTGATCGCGGCGCTCGGCGTGTCCGAACGGACCGTCCGCCAGTCGATTCGCCAGCTAGGCCAGGCAGGCGAGCGGCACGGCTACTGCATTCGCATGATTCGCAATCAGGGTTACGCGCTCGAGGTGACCGACCCTGAACGATTCCGATCATACATGGCAAACGAAACGGCAGAGGAACACCGCATCGATCTGAACGACAGGACGGCGAGACAGCAGCAAGTGTTATTCTGCCTGCTGCAGAGCCAGGATTACGTCCCGATGGATCGGCTTGCCGACGAAATGGGCATCAGTCGATCGACGCTGCTCGCGGATTTGAAGGAAGTGGAGGAACGCTTGGCCGTCTTTCGATTAAACCTGACCCGCCGAGCGCACTACGGCATTCGGGTGGAGGGAAACGAAGAGAATTTCCGCAAAGCGTTTTCTCACTACGTACTGCAATCCGACCAGCCTGTCGAGCAGAGCAGGGAGTTTTACGACTTTAGCCGCAAGCTGGACAAGGATCGACTGAAAAACCATTTGCTGCACGTGCTGAAAACGAAAGAACTGAAAATATCCGATGTGTTTCTGAACAATCTGGTGACACATCTGCTGATTCTGTTATATCGCATATCCAAGCATAATCACATCGTGCCAGGACAGACGTCGCTTCCACAGCCGGAGGCTCTGTACCGTGACATTGCGGAGGAGCTTGCGGCGTGGATCGACGAGCATTTGAACATGAAGCTGCCCGAGGACGAAATCAACTATTTGGCGCTGCATATTTCGGGCAAAACGATCGTGGAGCATGTGTCCGAACAGTCGAAGCTGCAGCTGCGCAGAGGTATCCTCGAAATATTATCGCAGCTGGATCAGGAGTTTCTCACTGGTTTCAGCCGGGATGACGATCTGCAAAATGCGCTGCTGCTGCACATGTTCCCATTGCTGAACCGTCTCTATTACAATCTGCAGCTCAGCAATCCGCTGGTCGAGGACGTGTACAGCCAGTATGCCAACGTATTTCTCATTTCGTTCCGATTTGCCGAGTTCATCGAGGCCAGGTACGGCTTTAAAATGTCGCGTGACGAAGCCGGTTATGTCGCCCTTCACTTCGCTACGCATTTGGAACGGATGAAGCAGTCGCGTTTGGAGCAGCTGAAACGAATCGTCGTCATATGCTCGTCCGGCGCGGGCAGCGCGCATTTGATCCGGCTCAGGCTGGAGGCACTGTTTCCAAAAGCGTCGGTGGTCACGGCCTCCGTCAACGAAATTGCGGATATCATGAAGCAGCCGGTGGATCTGATTTTAACGACGGTCCCGCTTGAACAGGAATTTCGGGATATGGCGGACAAACCGGTCATCCACATTAAAAATTGGCTGGACGATCAAGAAATTCAGCGCATTCGCGAAACGGTTTCCCTGCAGATGGCCACGGTGCAGACCTCGTATAAGCTGCTGGATTTCAAGGAGCTGTTCCGCAAGGAGCTGTTCCATGTAACGGAAGGCGGCGATTATATGCAATTGCTGCAAAACCGCTGCGAGGAGATCGTATCCAAAGGATATGCAGCGGACGATTTCCCCGAACAAGTGCTGACGCGGGAGAGCAAATTTACGACCATTTACAAAAACGGCGTCGCCGGTCCCCATCCGATGCGTATGGGTGCGATCAAGGATTGCATCAACGTCACCGTGCTCAAACGGCCGATCCTTCATGAGGGCAAGCCGGTTCAGCTCATTTTCCTGATCAACTTGCGGCCAGGGCAGCTCTTTTTGCACAAGGAAATCAGCAAACTGCTACTAATCTTCATGGAAAAAGAAGAAAGCCGCAGCCGCATTTTGCAGGCGGGCACGTACGAACAATTTATCAAAGAAATAGAGAGTCTTATATAGGAGTGGAGAGAACCCATGGATTACGAACAAACCGTCATGCAAATCATCGCCAATAGCGGCGAGGCAAGAAGCTACAGCCTGAAAGCGATTCGCGTTGCGAGAGAAGGCAAGCTGGAAGAAGCCGAGGCGCTCATTAAAGAGGCGAAAGGCAGCCTGACCAAAGCCCACAAAGTGCAGACAGGCTTGATTCAAGCCGAAGGACGCGGGGAACGCACCGAAATTACGCTGCTGATGATTCACGCCCAGGACCATTTGATGAATGCGCTGACGGTCCGCGAAGTGGCCGCCGAATTAATCGAAGAGATCAAAGCCCGCAAGGAGCTCGAACAATTGGTGAAAGGATTGGTGAAATAAAATGAAAAAGATTTTGCTTGCATGTGCCGGAGGATTCTCGACAAGTATGCTGGTGGAACGTATGAAGGAATCCGCGCGCGGACGCGGAATCGAAGTGGTCATCGATGCGGTGGCGGAGAGCGATATCGCCAGCCAAACGCCGTTTGACATCATTATGCTCGGACCACAGATGGGGCACGCCGAAGATGAGTTGGCGGCAGCATATCCGGGTATTCCCGTAACGACGATCGACATGATGGATTACGGCATGATGAACGGCGACAAAGTGCTGGATACGGCCATCGACATGATGAACAAGGAGGCTTAAATGCATGGCTGGCGGTGCAGAATGGAGAACGCGAATACAGAAAGTGAGCACCAAGATTCAAAAGAATACCTATATTAGCGCCATTTCCAATGGCCTGATGGCCTTGATGCCGATTCTCATTCTGGGAGCGATCTTCTCCCTGATCAATGCGCTTCGCATCGAGCCTTACCAGAACTTTCTCGTCGAAACAGGACTGAAGGATTACACTTCGGTTCCGGCTTCGGTCACGACCGACCTGATTGCGCTGTATGCGGTGTTTTCCATTGCGTACAACTTTGCGACACAGCATAAACAGCAAGGGTTTTCCGCGGGGATTTTAGCCCTGATGAGCTTTCTGCTCGTCACGCCGAAAGGCCTGCTGGAAGATGGGGTAACCAAAGCGTTCGGATACTCGTGGTTGGGTGCCAAAGGTTTGTTTGTAGCCATCATCATTGCGTTGATCGTGGGTAAAATTTATACCTTTGTATTGGAGAAAAAGCTTTACATCAAGATGCCGAAGGGCGTGCCGCCAACGGTTGAGAAGTCGTTCGCCGCGCTGACGCCCGGTTTTCTGATTGCCATTTTGATGCTTGTTTTGACAGCGATCTTTGCGGCCACGAAATACGGCAACATGCATGAATTTGTCTTTTCGATCATTCAGGTTCCACTCACGAATCTTGGCGGTTCCTGGTGGGCGATGCTGGTCTGCGTGTTTATCATTCACCTGTTATGGTTCTTCGGCGTTCACGGCACACTCGTCGTCTATTCGGTTGTGGGACCGATCTGGGTGGCCCTCGGTTTGGAAAACCTGGAAGCATACCAAAACGGCTTGGACGGGGTCAACATCGTAGGTTCGCCATTCTTCCCGGTTTACGTTCTCGTGGGCGGGGCCGGAGCGACGCTCGGTTTGATCATCGCGATGCTGTTTGCCAAGTCGGCACGTTATAAAACGCTCGGGCGTTTGGCGATCGTACCGAGTTTTATCGGTGTCAACGAGCCGGTGATCTTCGGCTTGCCGCTGGTCCTGAACGTGCGGCTGATGATTCCGTTCATCCTGACCCCGCTGATCACGAGCGGATTGGCCATTCTACTGACGGCCATCGGTGTGCTGCCGGTACTGAACGGGGTGCAGGTGCCGCTGGGCATACCGATCCTGTTCAATGGCTGGATGACGGGCGGCTGGCGGGTCAGCGCGTTCCAAGTGGTGCTGATCGCAATCAGCTTTGCGATGTACTACCCGTTCTTCAAAAAGGCCGATGCCGAGGCATTGCAGCAAGAGCAAGCCGCAGCCGAGGCAGCGGAAGCATCCAAAGCCTAATCGATGGAACGGTTGGCACATGCCTCAAGGCCGTAGGCAACGTTTTACGAATACGAAACGAAAGGAGCCGGAATGCCGGAGCCCTGGGGGCTCATGGGTTTCGGCTTCTTTAGCAGAGAGGGGAACATCAGATGAAAACCGTTTTTCCAGAGCATTTTTTGTGGGGAGGGGCCGTTGCGGCCAACCAGGTGGAAGGAGCCTATCGTGAAGGAGGCAAGGGGTTGTCGACGGCAGATGTCGTGAAATACTGCCCGCCCGAAGAGCGGGGCACGCTGGACGAGCTGTTATCCATGACCCGCGGACAATTGGAGGCGGCGATCCAGGATGAGCAGGGCAATTATCCGAAGCGCCGGGGGATCGATTTTTACCATCGTTACAAGGAGGATATCGCCCTGTTCGCCGAGATGGGCTTCAAGGTGTTCCGGTTGTCCATTTCCTGGCCGCGCATTTTTCCGCAGGGCGACGAGCTTGAGCCGAACGAGGCAGGCTTGCGTTTCTATGACGACGTGTTCGACGAGCTCTTGAAGCATGGCATCGAACCGCTGGTTACCATTTCGCATTATGAAATGCCCGTGCATCTGGTGCAGAAGTATAACGGCTGGGAGTCGCGCGAACTGATCGAATTTTTCGTCCGTTATGCCGAAACGCTGTTCGAACGTTACAAAAACAAAGTGCGGTACTGGCTTACCTTTAACGAGATCAACTGTACGCTGAAAGCGCCGTTCCTCGGAGCGGGAATTATTACGGAAGAGCGGGAGCATCCGCGGCAGATCGCTTTTCAGGGGCTGCACCATCAGTTCGTGGCGAGTGCGCTTGCGGTGAAGCGCGGCAAGGAGATCCAGCCGCAAGCCCAGATCGGCTGCATGCTGGCGAGAAAACTGCTGTACCCGTATACCTGTCACCCGGAAGACGTGTTGAAGGCGCAAACCGAGAATCAAATGGCGCAGTTTTGCACGGACGTGCAGGTACGCGGTTCATATCCTTCTTTTATTCGCCGCGTCTGGGATGAGGAACGCATTCAGGTGCGGATGGAGCCGGGCGACGAGGACGTGCTTCGCAATCATACCGTTGATTTCCTTTCGTTCAGCTACTATATGTCGATGACAACCAGCGCAGATCCGGCGGTGACGGGAACGGCGCAAGGCAATCTCTCATCAGGATTGAAAAATCCGTACTTGCCGGCATCCGATTGGGGATGGCAAATCGATCCGATCGGGCTGCGCGTGGTGCTGAGGGAGATGTACGACCGGTACCAGGTGCCGCTGTTCGTGGTGGAAAACGGACTCGGTGCGCTCGACCATGTGGAAGCGGACGGCAGCATCAACGACGATTACCGTATCCATTATCTTGCAGAACATATCCGGCAAATGGGGGAGGCCATTCGCGACGGCGTGGAACTGATGGGTTATACAAGCTGGGGCTGCATCGATCTGGTGTCGGCATCGACCTCCGAAATGAGCAAACGTTACGGGTTCATTCACGTCGATCAGGACAACGAGGGGAACGGCACGCTCAAGCGTACGCGGAAAAAGAGCTTTTACTGGTATAGGGACGTCATTGCGTCCAATGGCGGGCAGCTTGATCCCGGTTCCATCACGGAAGGTTGACTTAAGAACGGATTTGCAGCATTTCATGCATAATTTCCCTTAAATTACAAACAATACATGAAACACCAAGCAGGGAAAGGATGCGATTTTCATGTGCAACCGCTTTTCGTTAGCCGCCGATCTGGATGAGGTCAGGGATCACTTCAAAATCGAGCGGGTAATGTATTATTACAAAAACCGGTACAACATCAGCCCGACCCAACATACGCCGATTATTTTGCATCAGGATGGTGAACGCGTACTGGATGAATTCCGGTGGGGTTTCATTCCGTTCTGGGGACGCGACGCCGTAAACGCCAATCTGATGACGGTGCACGAGAACCCTTCCTACGAGAAAATGGTCGAAACCAAACGCTGCGTCATACCGTGCAACGGTCTGTACTACTGGCGGAAGGAAGGCCGAAAGAGCTATGCCGTCCGTGTCGTCATGCCCGATCGTGGACTGTTCGGCATCGCAGGTCTGTACGAAGTGTGGAAAGATACCCGTAAACAGCCGCTTCGCACGTGCACCATGATCATGACGGGCGCCAACCTGATTACGCGCGAATTCGGCAATAAAATGCCGGCCATCCTGTCCGATGAGGAAATCGACGCTTGGCTGGATCCGGCCAATACACGCGTAACGCAGCTGCTGCCGCTGCTCAAATCCTACAATCGCACAGAGATGAAGATGTATCCGGTGACGCCGATGGTAGCCAATGATGATCATGACAGCTACGAGTGCGTGGAGGAGATGGAACTGAAGCTGGCTTATGTACGCCATTGACGGGTGCGAGTTAAAGAGCACATAGCGCGCGTATGCCGCACCTTCGGTCTCGCTGTCGATCAGCGATGGCCAGTTACATCACTATAACATCACTTATATGGCGGAGTGCCTGGTGCCTCCGTCCTTTTGGCATGATTTCAAACGAAAACTTGAATTGTGTTTGAATAGTAACTATAATAATTACAGTATTTGAAATGCATATTCGTATATCTATAAAAAAAGATATATATAAACCGCAAAAACATACACACGTAAACTTAGAGGCAGAACCAATCTGGAGAAGCGAAGCGTTCGCCTAAAGGCTTTCTGAAAGAAAGCTGCATCGGAAGCATAGGCTTATCACCGGATTTTCTCCTTAAAGAAGGGGAATCAAAAAATCATGGGGATAACGGCGATCGAAAGATGGTACTGCACTCGCAGTAGCTTTGTGTGATTGATTAGTGCGGTTTATATAAGAGGAGGAAACCATTCATGAATCCCAAATACGCTCCCTTATTCGAATCTGTGGCGCTGCCGAACGGCATTACGCTGAAAAACCGCATCGTGTTAGCTCCGATGACGCATATGTCCTCCAATCCGGACGGCACCGTATCGGATGCGGAACTGGAATACTACGCACGCCGCACAGGAGGCGCAGGCATGTCCGTTACGGCGGTTACATACGTTACGCCGAACGGCATTGGTTTTCCGGCACAGTTTGCCGCGTATGACGATCGTTTCATTCCAAGCCTCACCCGCCTTGCCGAGACGATCAAACAGCAAGGTTCCAAAGCAGTGCTGCAAATTTTCCATGCCGGCCGCTTGACGCCCGAGCAGGCCGTTCCTGCGGGTCAGGTCGTGGCACCGAGCGCGGTAGCAAGCGAACGCCCGGGATCTCCGCTGCCAAGAGAATTGAGCAATGAAGAGATTAACGGCATCATCAAGGACTTCGGTGAAGCGACTCGCCGTGCCATCGCAGCCGGTTTTGACGGCGTTGAAATTCATGGCGCGAACGGATATCTTATCCAGCAATTTGTTTCCCCGCATTCCAATCGCCGCGAAGACCGGTGGGGCGGAAGCATCGAGAAACGTCTGACCTTCCCTCTGGCCGTGATCGACGAAGTACAGAAGGCTGTGGCCGATCATGCCAAATCGCCATTCATCGTTGGCTATCGATTCTCGCCGGAAGAACCTGAAACGCCAGGGCTGACCATGACGGAAACTTATGCTCTGGTAGATGCACTCAAGGAGAAAAACCTGGATTACCTTCACGTTTCACTGAACGAATTCTGGTCCAAACCAAGACGCGGCGAAGCTGATACTCGTTCCCGCATCGAATTCATCCTGGATCGCGTTGGCGGCAAATTGCCGGTCATCGGGGTAGGTTCCATTCATACGGCGGACGAGGCGGCAGAAGCGCTGCAAACCGGCTTGCCGCTGCTTGCTCTCGGCCGCGAACTGATCATTGAGCCGGACTGGGTAGAAAAAATCGAAAGCGGTCGCGAAGAGGATATCGAGACGGTGCTGACCAAATCGGACCAGGAGCGGCTTGTCATCCCAGATGGCTTGTGGCAGGCGATCATCAATACACCAGGATGGTTCCCGGTAGCTGAATAAGCGCTCCCTTCGAGAGGTATATGGAGGGAATTATTGTAACTGAAGGGGGCAATGTCCCCCTTTTTTTGTACTTCCTGAAATTTTCCGTAGGCAAGTGCTGTGGTATGATAGGGTGAACAGGCTTGGCCATGGAAATTATCGATGTGGAGTGAAGAACATGCTCGTTGCAGAACGTTATGAAAAAATTGTGGAATGGGTGGATGCGCAAGGCAGCATGCGCGTAACCGAGCTAAGCGAGCGCTGCGGCGTAACGGAAGAAACGATCCGCCGCGATCTGGACAAACTGGAGCAGGCCGGTCGGTTGCGGCGATCCCACGGCGGTGCGGTCAGCATCAAATACAAGGAAGACTCGCAGCAGGAAATTCCGTACCCGGAGCGGGCGGTTACACACGCGGACGAGAAGCGGAGAATCGCGAACGAAGCCGTGAAAATGGTACAACCAGGGGACCGCATTGCACTGGATGCCAGCACAACGGCATGGTATATGGCTGCGGGACTGCCCAACATTCAGCTTACGGTGCTGACCAACTCGATCAAGGTTGCTGCCGAGCTAAGCAGCAAGGAACAGATCCGAGTCATTTCGACCGGTGGGCAGTTGGCCTCCAAATCGCTGTCTTTCGTCGGGCCTCTGGCCGAACGCTCTTTGGATGCCTACCATGTGGACAAGCTGTTCCTTTCTTGCAAAGGCGTGCACTTAACCAAAGGGATCAGCGAATCGAACGAGCTGCAGGCGCTCGTCAAACAGAAGATGATCAGCATTGCGGACGAAGTGATTTTGCTTGCGGATTCCAGCAAATTCAATATCCAGGCATTTACGCGAGTGACAAAGCTCAGCAGCGTGGCCACCATCGTGACGGATCAAGGCATTGACAGCCAGATCGTCGAGAGCCTGGCCGAACAATCCATCGAATGCATACGCGTATAGTCGGGTAACACTCCGATGCAGCAAACACAGGAAGGAATGAATATAATGAAACATCCTTTTCACTTGAAAGCGGTATGGAACGGAGGCCGCAACAGCGAGGGGCACATCGACGCGGGCGGGCTGAAAAGCGTTATTTCGATTCCGCAGGAAATGGGCGGTCCGGGTACGGGCACCAACCCGGACGAAATGCTGCTTGGCGCCGCATCCACTTGTTATTTGATTACGCTGGCTGCCATGCTGGAGCGAGCAGGCATTACACCTGCAGAGCTGACGCTGGAATCGGAAGCGACGGTGGACGTGACCAACAACATTTTCACGTATGAACGGATCGTTCACAAACCTCATGTCGTACTGCAGGCCGATACAGCACAGGAGCAGCTTGAGAAGGCAGAACGGCTCGCGCACAAGGCCGAGGCATCCTGCATGATTTCCAGAGCGGTCGCAGGCAATGTAACGATCGAGACGCAGCCTGTCATCACTACGGCAGAAGCGGGTGCGGTGTGATATACTGAGAAGAAGACGACGGAATTTGTCGTTATTTGTCGAACTAAGGGGAAGCACGGCATGAACACACAAAAACGGAAATCGACCCGGTTGGCCCGCCTCGGGCGTGCGCTCAAGCTCAATTTCGTGAAGCTTTTGCGTGCACCGGGAGGCGCCCATAAGGTGTCCATCGGATTTGCTCTTGGTTTTGGCCTGGAGCTGATTGTCATATCGACGGCATCCCTGATCTACCTTGCATTTTATCCGATCGTACGGTTGTCCGGCGGTTCGTTGCCGGCAGCTATCGTTGGCAACGTGATCGGCAAACTTACGTTTTTGCCCATTTTGCTTATGCCTTTGGCGAAACAGATTGGGTCATGGATTTTGCCTGCCCATGGCATGGGACAGGGAGCTTTGCATGAAAATGCTTTTATGGAGCTGTTCCGCGGCAATTGGTTTGCATTGAAGGAACTGTTGCTTGGGGGGTTGGACATTTTGGCAGGCATGTCCGTCTTCGGGGTGTTATTGGGATTTGTTTCTTACTTCGTGGTGAAGATATTGTATGTACGGGCGCTCAGACGGCGCCATGAACGCAGGCTGGAGAAGCGGCGCCAGGCGGCGGCTTCCCACTCGCCCGCATCATTGCTGATCAGGAAACAGCCACAATCATAAAGGGCAGGATGGCCATCGAAGCAATGGTTGTCCACAAAATGCAGCGGGAAACGAACTGCGGGGACGCATTGAATTGCTCAGCCAAAATGACGGCATTGACTGCCGTCGGCATGGAGGACAGGATGAGCAGCACGCTGAACAGCGTTCCTTCCACTTGGAGTGCTTTCAAGATCGCGTAGGACAACAGCGGCGCCGCAGCCAGGCGCATGGCAATCCCCGTCCAGAAGGCACGGCGCACGTTGGCGGGCCAAGGTTCTGACGTACCGCGCGGGCGCAGCATTTGGGCACCCAGAATGGCTAGTACGACGGGTGCATAACCGGTAGCGATCATGCTAACGCCGCCGTCGACGGCTTCGGGCAGATGCAGATCAAACGTCCTCAGGATGATGGCGATGACCGCCGCATAGATGGATGGCATGCGAAAGACGGACAATGCGGCTTGTTTGACCGAAAATTCCGATCTTGCGGCAAAAAAGATGCCCAGCGTATTCACGATGATGATCTGTCCGATGACGTATACGGAGGCTTTGTCCAGCCCCAGCTGTCCGAAAGCAAGCAGCACCAAAGGCAGCCCGTAGTTTACGCAGTTGGTAAACGTGGATACGAGCGTGAGTCCTGCTTTTTCGCTGGCTTCCAGCCGGAACATGCGGCTCAGCAGGGCGGCGAGCAGCCAGAGGGCAAGCAGGTTGAGAATCGAGAACCAGAGGGTTCCCCACACGTCGGTCCACGTAATTTCGGCATGTAGCAGTGTATCAAAGATGAGCGCCGGGCTCAAAATATACAGGGAAAAAGCGGACAGGGGACGCGTATCCCAATTTTTGAATTTTTTCAGCAGCATGCCTCCGATGACCGGAAGCGAAATGGGCAAAAATACGTGGTACAGTGTCAATAAAAATGAGTGCAACAAATCCGTTTCAATCCCTTCTCTAGTTGGAAAAGCCTATCCCATCATAGCAGAAAACGGGCTTTTTTCACACGGCCGATCAGGGTGTTCACCGGGAGTCGGATTGCTATTTTGATATGGCAGATTTATTATAGAAGAGGTACAACGAGATTACATACACATACTAGGAGGATACCGTAATGAGTGAAAACAAACGCTTGCTCGTGATCGCCGGCTCTTATGCCGAAACTGAAAATGAGGGCATTTATGCATACGAATTGAATGAGGATACAGGCAGCTTGTCGAAGCTGGACGGGATCTCCGGCGTAAAAAATCCAACGTTCGTCAACGTGGATGCAGCAAACAACAAAGTATATGCCATCGGTGAAGCCGTTTCTGCCGAAGGAAATAAAATGTCCGAAGCGGTAGCGCTCAGCATTGACCCGTCCACGGGCAAACTGGCTCTCGTTAACCGCAATAACTCCTTGACCGCTCCGCCTTGCCATATCCAGCGCGATCCTTCCGGTCGTTATCTGATTCTGTCCAGCTACCATGGTGGGCTTGTTGGGCTGCAATCGCTGACGGACAACGGCGAAGTCGGCGTTCTTCTGGATGAGAAAAAACATGAAGGCCATGGCGCAAACCCTGCACGTCAGGAAAAACCGCATGTGCACTCCGCATTTTTCTCGCCGGATGGTAAATACCTGATGGTACAGGATCTGGGTGCCGACAAAATCGCCATCTACACGATTGATGCGGACAAAAACGAACTCGTGCTGCATAGCGAAACCAAAACGCATCCGGGCGCTGGCCCGCGCCACCTGGCATTCCATCCGAACGGCCAGTTCGCGTTTGTGATCAATGAAGTGGATTCCTCGATTTCTTCGTATCGCTATGATGCGGAAGCAGGCACTTTGACCGAGATCGCCAGCGTGTCGACACTGCCGGACGGCTATGACGGCGCTGAAAATACGACGGCTGAAATCGTCGTTTCCAACGACGGACGTTTCGTGTACGGTTCCAACCGTGGTCACGACAGCCTGGTCGTATTCGCGGTGAACGCAGAGACGGGCCATCTGACGCATGTGGAGACAGTATCCGTTGAAGGGCAGCATCCGCGTCACTTTGCTTTGACCCCAAGCGGCAAGCTGCTGATCGCGGCTAACCGCGACACCAACAACATCGTTACCTTTACGGTGGACCAAGAATCGGGCCGCCTGAAATATACAGGCCACAGCACAGGGGTATCCAAGCCTGTATGTGTTAAACCGGTATACCTGTAAGCAAGTTTGAGCATGTAACGCTTAGATGAGGTACCCTGCCTAATGGCAAGGGGTGAATTATTCAAGAGGCCGCTCTCTTCCATCGCGAAGGGAGTGGCCTTTTGTGTGGATTCATTTGAGATGTATCCAAAATGTAAATATCAGGTCAATTTCATTGTGTATGGCATAATAGATTGTTAATATAGAAAATGTTGGTAGTCGTTTTCTAATAATGATTATACATATAATATGTAACTCGAAAAGAGGAATGGCATGATGCAAATCGATATCGAGAAGCTCTATCAGAAATACCTGACGTTGGATATTCCAAACCCGTTCAACTTGGATCAGATCCATGATCGGTTAACCAAGAAGTATCGTGCCGAAAAGGTCGATTTGGAGCGGTTCTCGTACTTACGCAATGATCCTTATGCCGGATTTGATCAGGCCGTAGGGGCCTATGTGTTTGAGGACAAACAGGCCATCAAGGAATTGATTAAATTGAACAAGGATGATGACATTGATTATGAAACGATGGAATTTGCCTTGATAATGGGATCAACATTATGTGGAATATCGAATGTGTTGGTTTTTGAAATCGATGTATTTTACGGTATGGAAGAAGAGGAAATGGTACTCGGCAACTTGCGTTTTGAGGAATATTTGATCGTCCTTTATTTGACGGGGTACATTCAGTTCGACAATGATCCACTTTTGGATGATTTGATGGCCCGATACAGAGAAGGATATTATCTCAGGCACTTTGGGATGCAAGATGGTTTCGAGAGATATTTGTACAAATAAAGCTCTAGAGGGTGATTCAAGATGGATTTCATGGAACATTGGGAGCGAATGATCCAAGAGCAAGAGTTGGAGCGCGATCGTCTTCGAGTCCATCAAATTACGGTACAAGTCGACGATAAGAAAAAAAGCAAACATCACGTCCACAAGAAAAATTCGGTCATCGAATACGGTTTGGTGGAACGGGATTTACACGATGAAAATTTGCTTGGCAGACACCAGCTTTATTTTGCCGATCGGGAAACTCTTGTCCAGCAGGACCGGATGAGGGTGAAAGCTGCGTTTGGCGAGCTGGGTAATGAACACGCTGCTGCATCTGCTATCTTTCCATATTTGGCGGAGCACTTTCCTCGCTTTCTGGAGGAGACACCGTTCGCGATTAGCTATAATCCGGTTGCGGAAGCATGGATAATTGAAGGAACACTCCCTCCAGGAACGATGGGAGGCGTCATTTACATTGCTCTTGCCAAAGAGGACGGGACATTGCTTATGATGTTTGGTACCAAATAAAGACGAGAGAACGCTTTACATGAATAGAAGACTGCCGTAATCCATTATCGGACCCAACTCCGCGTTCCGAAACAATCGATACGAAGGAGAGGAAAAGGGATGAAAAACATTTGCGCTGCTTGCTTCATAGTTATGTTGATGATGTTCGGAGCAGGCTGTTCCAGCTCCCATTTGTACACGTACGCAGGTGAAAGCGAGAACTGGCGTGCCAACAGCACAATACAAGGAAACGACGATATCCTGAGCTATCGCTATACGATTCAATATATCGGGGAAGACGCTGGCACGATCGAAGGGATCAAATACAAATTCATCAGCAGAAACATCAGCGTGCGAGAGGATTTGCCTTTTGGCCCCGTGATCGAACAGCGAGGCGATAAAAACGTTGCATTGCTGGATGAACCGGAGTTTGTTCTGGAGATCGATTGGAATGGACGAACGGAGCGAATCCAGGTCCAGAAGCAATAATGGAAGGCATGAGTTCGAAGTGAACTTGTGCGCTTAATCGTTTCGTATAACAACGCAATATGGTCAATAGTTTCGTGCAGGTAACTACATCACTTCAAAGTGCGTACTTCCAGAACGGAAAGTTCGGTCCTACAATGATGAAGTGAACCAAATGAACATTGCATGCATCGGGTGAACGTTCAACGTGCAAGCTAACCCATTACCCATTATAATCGAACGACAAAAGGAGACCATACTTATGAAATTGCAATTGGCACTGGACCTCGTAAACATCCCTGACGGAATCGCGCTTGTGAAAGAAGTAGAACAATACGTGGACATCGTCGAAATCGGTACGCCGATCGTCATCAACGAAGGTTTGCATGCCGTAAAAGCTATGAAAGAAGCATTCCCGAACCTGGAAGTGCTGGCTGACCTGAAAATCATGGATGCGGGCGGTTACGAAATCATGAAAGCAGCTGAAGCAGGTGCCGATATCGTAACGGTTCTGGGCGCAACGAATGATTTGACGATCAAAGGTGCCGTAGAAGAAGCGAAAAAACAAAACAAACAAATTCTGGTGGACATGATCAACGTGGCAGATCTGGAGAAACGCGCGCGTGAAGTTGACGCTCTTGGCGTAGATTACATCTGCGTGCACACAGGCTATGACCAGCAGGCTGCCGGCCAAAGCCCATTCGAGGATCTGCAAACGATCAAACGCGCGGTAACCAACGCGAAAACGGCTGTTGCAGGCGGCATCAAACTGGAAACACTGCCAGAAGTCATCAAGGCCGGACCGGATCTTGTAATCGTGGGCGGCGGCATTACAGGCGCGGCTGACAAAGCAGCGGTTGCGTCCGAAATCCAACGTTTGGTCAAACAAGGTTAAGCGGAATGAGCAGCAGACAACATGTGGCTGACATTCTGAAAGAGCTGGAGCGCACGCTCAGCCAGATCGACGATGCCGAAATGCAGGCCATGGCCGAGCACATTCTTCAGGCGGGGCAAGTGTTCGTAGCCGGGGCAGGCCGCTCGGGACTCATGGGCAAAGCGTTTGCTATGCGGCTTATGCAGATGGGGATGCAAGCCTATGTGGCCGGCGAAACCGTGACGCCAGGAATTGGCCCGAATGATCTGCTGCTGCTCTGCTCCGGATCGGGTGAGACAGGCAGTCTGACGCTGATGGCAAAAAAGGCTGCGGCCGCCGGAGCGAGAGTGGGGCTGATCACGATCAAGCCCGAATCCACGATCGGCCAATGGGCTGACACGACCGTTCGAATCCCGGCCTCGGCCAAGGAAGAGACGGCCTCGTCCGGATCGGCTATCACGAGCCAGCCGATGGGTTCCCTGTTTGAGCAGGGACTGTTGTTAGGCATGGACGCGTTGGTGCTGACACTGATGGACATGAAGGGCATGACCGGAGCGGACATGTTCGGCAGGCACGCGAACCTGGAATAGCATAAAGGCGGATCGGAATCCCGAAAAAAAGTCGGGACTCCGATCTTTTTTTGCGTCCCCAAATAGCAAGGGGCATGAACGACGACGGCGCTTTGCATCCGCTGCTTGCTATAGTAGAATGAAGATACTGTTTTTATTCGCATAACGAAAGAGGATGGGAGGCTCGGAGAATGGCAGCCGAAGTCAAGGAAAGAATCAACTTGAAGGAAATCAACTGCGAAAAAGAGCTGACCCTTGCCGTGATCGGCGGCAAATGGAAGCTGATAATATTGTGGCATCTCGGCTTGGAAGGCACCAAGCGTTTCAGTGAGCTGAAGCGTCTGATCCCCCACATTACGCAAAAAATGCTGACGAACCAGCTGCGCGAGCTGGAGGAAGACCAATTGATCGAGCGCAAGGTTTATGCGGAAGTTCCTCCACGGGTGGAATATTCATTGACTGATCATGGACAGAGCCTGATGCCCGTGCTGCACGCCATGTACGATTGGGGCAAAAATTACGGGGAAAACGTCATTTGGAAATCGTGAGCCGTCATCACAAGTCGGATTTATAGAGCAACGAAGCGCGATAAGCAAAGCCGCAGGAGGGGATTCATTCCCGTGATCCTGCGGTTTTTTTCATTAACGTGACCAATGAGCTGCAGCAGCCGTGCCGAATTTCAGAGGGTTCAATGTAGTAATGTCAGGTATTCATGATCCGAATATGATAGGATGAGAGTATTGGAAATAAAAGGAGGATCAGATATACAATGGACAAGATACGTACACGAGCTGAAGTAAGCCTGGAATCGACATGGAATTTGCAGGATTTGTTTGCCACCGACGAAGCATGGGAAAAAGAAATCCGTTCGCTTCCGGAAGCGGCGACCGCGATCATCGAAGCGTTCCAGGGACGCCTCGGCGAAGGCCCTGAACAGCTGCTTGGCTGCCTGGACGCCCGCGAAGCGCTGCAGGAACGGATTGGCAAGGCTGCGGCCTATGCCCGTCTTAAACAGTCGGAGGACAGCACCAACCCGGTGAATCTCGAAAACGCTGCTATAGCGGGCGATATCGTATCGGGCCTGTCGTCCTCGTTGTCGTTCATTTCTTCCGAAATCAGCGATCTTCCCGATGGAACGATTGAGAGGTATATCCGTGAATTGCCGGCGCTTGAGCCGTATGCCCGCAGTTTGGAATTGCTGCTGAAGGAAAAGAAGCATCGCCTGTCGGCAGAGACGGAGAAAGTGCTTGCCTCGCTCGGAGAATTCATGGATTCGCCTTATCGCATTTATTTGCGAGGCAAACTTGCCGACATGACATTTGACCCCGTGACGGACGGGGAAGACAACGAGCGGCCGCTTTCCTGGTCATTCTATGAAAATAATTACGAGATGTCCGCGGACACTGTGCTCAGACGTTCGGCATATGCAACCTTTGGGGCGAAGCTGAACGAGTACAAAAACACGTTTGCCGAGGCATATGGTGCCGAAGTGAAGAAACAGGTCGTTTTGTCCCGGTTGCGCGGATATGAAGACGTCACGGAGATGCTTCTTCATCCGCAGCAGGTAAGCAGAGAGATGTACAGTAACGTGCTGGACATCATCCAGGCAGAGCTGGCACCGCATATGCGCAGGCTAGCCGCGCTCAAAAAGAGGGAGCTCGGCTTGGACAAACTGATGTTCTGCGACCTGAAGGCACCGCTTGATCCGGAATTCAGCCCTGCCATTAGTTATGGGGAAGCTTGCGAATTGATTCAAGAAGCGCTGGCTGTGCTTGGTCCCGAATACTGCGAGATCGTATCGCGGGCATTCAGCGAGCGTTGGGTGGATTATGCGGACAATGCGGGCAAATCGACGGGGGCGTTCTGCTTTTCCATTTACGGCGCGCATTCCTACATTCTGGTCTCCTGGGCGAACAACATGCGCGGAGCATTCACGCTGGCGCACGAAGTGGGCCATGCCGGTCATTTCATGCTGGCCGGTCGTTACCAGCGAATCACGAATACCCGTCCGTCGCTCTATTTCATTGAAGCTCCATCCACGATGAACGAAATGCTGCTGGCAGACCATTTGCTGAAGCGTTCCGACAATCCGAGAATGAAGCGCTGGGTCATTTCGCAATTGTTGAACACGTATTTCCATAATTACGTGACCCATCTGCTCGAGGGAGAGCTGCAGCGCCGGGTGTATGCACGCGCGATGAAGGATGAGCCAGTAACGGCCAAGCTGCTGAGCCAGCTCAAAGGGGATGTTTTGTCCGAATTCTGGGGGCCGGATCTCATCGTGGATGAGGCCGCCAGGTTGACCTGGATGCGGCAGCCTCACTACTACATGGGATTATACCCGTACACCTATGCGGCAGGGCTGACGGCATCGACGGCTGCAGCGCAGCAGATCCGGGAGCAGGGACAGCCTGCGGTGGACCGCTGGCTCGAAGCACTCAAGGCAGGAGGCAGCCTTTCTCCGCAGGAACTGATGAAGTTAGCGGGCGTCGACATGACCAGTCCCGATCCAATCCGTACCGCGGTAGCTTACGTAGGCAGCCTGGTGGACGAACTTGAACGTCTGTATTCCTGATTAGGCTCATATAGTTATACGGACAAGATCAGCAGGGAAGGGACGATGATCATGGACGGTTTCGGCGTTTTCGACGATATGAATGATGTTCCCGGTTTTGAAGGCAATGGCGGCTTTTTTTCCCAAGTCAACGAGTTTAACACCATGCAGACGTTCGGCACGATCTTTATCGGCGCTGTGTTCGTGATCATCGCAGTCACGATCGGTTATGCCATTATCTCCGGATTGCGCAGCTGGTCTTCCAACAATGCGTCACCTCTTCTGACCTTGCATTCCACCGTCGTGGCGAAGCGTACAAATGTCAGCGGGGGGGCCGGGGACACAGGGACATCGACCTCGTACTTCCTGACCTTTGAGCTGGATAACGGCGAGCGAATAGAATTTCGCGTCAGCGGCAGCGATTACGGCCGGATCGTTGAGCAAGACCAAGGGATGCTGACGTTTCAGGGGACCCGCTTCAAGCATTTTGAACGCGAGGAACAGACGCAATCCGATGTCGGACATGGACAATTTTAAGCCAATGGTTGGGACAAGAACGGCTCTTCTTTGGAAAGGGCCGTTTTTGTGATGCCCAAAAGAAAACAAATCGCAGGGTATTCAAACGCTTACAATGATGTTATACTCATAAAATAAAGTTAAACAGTATTAAACAAAAACAAACAAACAATAAATCACAGAAAACGTAACAGAATGAAGACTGATTTTTCTGAAATCAAAGAATGAGAAAGGGCGTGGAGAGCAGTGAGTGTGCTGGCATACGATTTGGGCGCCGGCAGCGGGAGAGCGCTGCTGGGTCATCTGAATGACCGGGGAATGGAAACGGTGGAAGTCCATCGTTTCAAGAACGAGCCCGTAAAGGTCGGGGACCGGATGTATTGGGATATTTTGCGTTTGCATCATGAACTGCTGACCGGGCTTACGCTGGTCAAGCAGCGCGGGGAACAGCCGGAGAGCTTGGGAATCGATTCATGGGCCGTCGATTTCGGGCTGATCGGGAGCCACGGCGAACTGCTGGGCAATCCGTATCATTACCGGGATACGCAATTTGGCGGCATGATGGAACAAGTGTGCAAGGAGCTTGGTCGGAAGGCGATTTTCGAAAAAACGGGCATTCAGTTCCTGAGCTTCAATACGCTCTATCAACTGGCTGCGCTGCGCCGCGGCGGTTCGCCGCTGCTGGATGGCGCGCAGCGATTCCTGATGATCCCTGACCTCCTGCGTTATTTCCTGACCGGAGATGCAGTGAACGAGTTCACCAACGCCACGACGACCCAGATGTACAATCCCGTCTTGGGAGATTGGGATCGCGACTTGCTGGCGCACATCGGTGTGGCAGAGCATTTGTTCGGAAAAGCGGTCATGCCGGGTACCGGAGTTGGACAGCTGCGCGGCAGCATCAGCGGTGATCTGGGCATTGCACGCATTCCTGTCGTCGCCGTAGCGGAGCATGATACGGGCTCTGCCGTCGTTGCAGTCCCCGCTACGGAGCGTTCGTTTGCGTATCTGAGCTGCGGAACATGGTCCCTGATGGGGACGGAGCTCGATCGGCCGGCCATTAGCGAAGAGAGCTTGGCGCTTAACTTTACGAATGAAGGCGGTGCCGGGGGCACATTCCGGCTGCTCAAAAACATTATGGGCCTTTGGATTTTGCAGGAAAGCATGCGGGAATGGGAGCGCGAGGGGCAGGCGATCGGTTATGCCGAATTGTTGCAGCAGGCGGAGAATGCAGCTCCGTTCGCGAGCTTGTTCGATCCCGACGATGATCTGTTCCTGCCTGCTGGCGATATGACCAGCCGCATCCGTGAATACTGCCGCCGCACAGGCCAGGTTGAACCGCAAGATCAAGGCGCGGTTGCGCGTTCGATCCTGGAGAGCCTGGCCCTGAAGTACCGCATCGTGCTGGAATGGACGGAGCGATTGTCCAAACAATCCTTTGGCGGATTGCATATGGTTGGCGGCGGCATCCAGAACCGGTTGTTATGCCAGTGGACGGCCAATTCGATCGGCAAGCCGGTATGGGCAGGGCCGGCCGAAGGCAGCGCGATCGGCAACATGGCAGTGCAATGGATCGCCAGCGGAGCGTTTAAGGATATTTGGGAGGCACGCCGAGTCATTCGGGATTCGTTCCCGGTGAAGGAGTACGAGCCGGAGCAGCGCTCCGTCTGGGACCATGCATACGGCCGATTCCTGCAGGTGACCGGCCTGGCCCAATCGCGTACCGGGAGCGAGGTGTAGCCATGCTGGCGGCAGAGCGATACGACCGGATCGTCGAGCTGGTGAACCTGAACGGCAGCATGCGCGTATCCGAACTGAGCGAGCGCTGCCGCGTCACGGAGGAAACGATCCGGCGCGATCTGGACCGGCTGGAACAGGCCGGACGGCTGCGCCGGTCGCACGGCGGCGCCGTCAGCGTCAAAGAAGACCAGCCTGAAATTCCTTACCGGGTGAGGGAGACAACGCAGGCCGAGGAGAAAAAGCGGATTGCCCATGCGGCGGTCTCCATGATTGAACCGGGGGACCGGATTTTGCTGGATGCCAGCACCACCGCCGGGTACATGGCCGCCAGCATGCCGGACATCCCGCTGACGGTGCTTACCAACTCGATTCAGGTGGCGACGGAGCTAAGCAGCAAGGACAAGATCGAGGTCATTTCCACCGGCGGACAGCTGGCGCAGCGGTCGCTGTCCTTTGTCGGGCCGCTTGCGGAACGTTCGCTGGAGACGTACCATGTCGACAAATTGTTTTTGTCCTGCAAGGGCGTTCATCCGGAAAGCGGCAGCATCAGCGAGTCGAACGAACTTCAGGCCAGGCTGAAACAGAAAATGGTTGGCATATCCGATCAAGTCATTCTGCTGGCCGACGCCAGCAAGTTCGGCGTTCGGGCTTTTGCCAGAGTGACCGGGCTGCAGGCCGTGCATAACATTATTACGGACCAGGTGCCCGATCCTGAAATGCTCGAACGGCTAAAGGTTTACAACATTACGATCACCACCGTATAGATGCGGTGCAGGAAATTATCAATCCATAATGGGAGCGTGTAATCATGAAGGTCTCCTTGTTCATTACCTGCCTCAGCGATGCCATCTATCCCCGTGTGGGGGAAGCCATGGTCAGATTGCTTGCCGCTCACGGCATACGGCTGGAGTTCCCGCCGATACAGACGTGCTGCGGCCAGCCTTCCTACAACAGCGGGTATTGGGATGAGACGCGGGCAGCGGCCAAAACAATTCTGGAGGCGTTTGACGACAGCGATTTCGTCGTATGTCCTTCCGGGTCGTGTACGTATATGATCCATCATTATCCGGAACTGTTCGCAGACGATCCGGTATGGCTGGAGAAGGCCAAAGGTTTGGAAGCAAAGGCTTACGAGTTCACGCAATTTCTGGTGAACGTGCTCGGCATCACCGATCTGGGGGCCCATTTTCCCCACAAAGTCACGTATCATCCGTCCTGCCATGGCAGCAGGCTGCTCGGGGTGAAGAATGAGCCGTTGGCGCTGTTGAAGGCGGTCAAGGGGCTTGAATTCGTCCCGCTTCCGTTTGCGGAGGATTGCTGCGGCTTCGGGGGCACGTTTGCCGTGAAAATGCCGGACATTTCCGGCGCGATGGTCACGGAAAAGGTCGACCATGTGAAAGAAACCGAGGCCGAGGTGCTTGTCGGATTGGACATGGCCTGTTTGATGAACATTGCGGGCAATTTGCGGTACCGGAATGAGCCGGTGCGTGTCATGCATCTGGCCGAATTGCTGTATGAGGGGGTGAAGACAGGATGAGCCAGGCAGGACCTATGGAAGTGACGGTCAAGGAGCGGGCGGAGCTTGCGCTGAACGACGACTTTTTGCGAAAAGCGGTCAAGTTCACGACCGAGCGATTGCGCAATGGCAAGAAATCCGCGTCGGAGGAGCACGGCAATTGGGACGAATGGCGTGAGCGCGGACGGCAAATCCGTCTGCACACGATTGCCCATTTGGACTACTATCTGAACCAATTCGTGGATAATGCCCGGGCGAACGGCGTCCATATTCACTTTGCGGACACGTCCGCGGAGGCTGCCGCGATTGCCCTGAACATCGCCGCCCACAAACAGGCGTCTTCGGTCGTCAAGTCGAAGTCCATGGTTTCCGAAGAAGTGCATTTGAACCATGCGCTGGAATCGGCCGGCATCGAAGCGATCGAGACCGACCTTGGCGAATATATCATTCAACTGGCAGGGGAAGCTCCCTCGCATATCGTCATTCCGGCCATTCACAAAAACCGATACCAGATTGCCGAGCTGCTCTCGAAGGAGGCTGGCGAGACGCTGGAGCCGGATACGACCGTGCTTGCAGGATTTGTGCGAAAGAAACTGCGCGAGAAGTTTTTGGAAGCGGATATCGGCATGACGGGTTGCAATTTTGCGATTGCGGAGACAGGTTCCATGGTGCTGTTCGAAAACGAGGGCAATGCCCGCATGGTATCGACCGTGCCGAAAACGCAAATTACGCTGATGGGCATGGAGCGGATCATTCCTTCCTGGACCGATCTGGAGGTCATGGCAACCCTGCTTCCGCGTTCGGCAACGGGCCAGAAGCTGACGATGTATATGTCCGGCATTACGGGCCCGCGCCGCTCTGAGGACGGCGACGGTCCGGATGAGATGCATATCATCATCGTCGACAATGGCCGCTCGCTGCAGCTGGGCAATCCGGAGTTTCAAGAGCTGCTGAACTGCATACGCTGCGGCGCTTGCCTTAACGCGTGCCCCGTATATCGGCACATTGGCGGTCATGCCTACGGCGGCACATACAGCGGACCGATCGGCGCGGTGCTGACGCCTGCCCTAAATGGCAACATTGACGAATGGAACGATATCGCAAGCGCATCCAGTCTGTGCGGGGCTTGTTATGAGGCCTGTCCGGTCAAAATACCGCTGCACGACATGCTCGTATACCTGCGCAGGCGCAAGGTGGAGAGCGGGAATGGCAACCGGTGGGAGGGCCTTGGCATGAAGGGCTTTGCCGCGGTTGCCTCCAACTCCAAACGGTTCGCTGCCGCAGTCCGCATGGGCCAGATCGGCCAGAAAGCCGTTGTGCGCAATAACGGCATTTCGCTCAAATTGGGTCCGCTCAAGGGCTGGAATACGTATCGCGTTGCGCCAAGCCTGGCCAAACGATCCTTCCGCCAGGAATGGAACAGGTTGGATGAGGAACTGAACCGGCAGCCCAAAGAAATGGATGCCTCTGTCAAGCAGCGCATGGAACGGATTTTGCAGGAACGCGAAAAAGGAGGCGGGGGGCATGCACACTGAGCATCAGGATTGGCTTGCCGCTTTGGAGCGAAAGTCGCGCGAGAAACAGGAGAAATTCATGAACGGCATCGCATCCAGGCTGGGCAGACCGAGGCAGATGCAAGCGCCTGTCCAGCCTTTCCGCGGTGCTCCGGCATTCTGGAACAAGCTGGAGTGGGACACGGAGAAACGCATTCAGGCGTTCACGGACAATTTTGTCAGCGTCGGGGCCCATATTGCGAGAGTGCCGAGCATGGAGGAAGCGGCAGGTTTCATCGTTGGCAAGGCGCGGGAGCTTGGCGCAAAATACATCATTCGGCAAAACGAAAAAGAGCTTGAAGATTTGGCGCTTGAATCGAGCCTCGAGCAGGGCGTTAGCGTATCCGTATGGAATTCGCTGCCTGAAGAAAACTGGAGAGCCCGCGCCGCCGAAGCGGATATCGGCGTGGTCATGGCGGATTATGCCACGGCGTATACCGGCTCGGTGACGGTGTTGTCCTCCAAGGACAAAGGGCGCTCGGTCAGCCTGTTACCCACGGTTCTCATCCTGATCATTCCGGTGGATCGTCTATATACAAGGCTGGGCGAGACGTTGAGTCGATTTGACGAAGTCGGAAGGGAAAATCTCCCGGCAGGCATTCATTTCATTTCGGGGCCAAGCCGTTCATCGGATATCGAAAATGACCTGACGATCGGCGTGCATGGACCGGGCATCGTATACGGACTCATCGTAGGATAGGACTAAGCAGATTACGGACGTTTTTGAAAAAACAAATGAAAAACGAAGCAGCCTATGAAGCATCGAAAGTCATGCTCGGTAGGCTGTTTTGTTAATCGATTTATAGGTTTTGTCTATTATAATTATATATTATATATATTTTACCTATCATTAGAAAAGGACTACAATGAGCCCATGATCATTGGAGGAGGTTTGATTTCATGGACTTATATTCCAGCGAGGTGGCTTGCATGGACGGTAGCACGACGACGCTGTCCTCGTTTCGCCACAAGGTGCTGCTCATCGTCAACACGGCCAGCAGATGCAGTTATTCCAGCCAATTTGCTGCTTTGCAGCAGCTCTATGACAAATACCGGGAGCAGGGGCTGGAAATTTTGGCATTCCCGTGCAATCAGTTCAATGGCAAAGAACCAGGCAGCAATGCGGAGATTGCCGAGTATTGCCGGAACGAATTCCGGGTGACGTTCCCCATGCTCGGAAAAATCGACGTCAGGGGACCAAAGATGCATCCTTTGTATGAAAAATGGATTGAACAAGCCCCTTTTGCAGGATTTGACCTATCTACGGAAAAGGGCCGATGGATGGACGAATTTCTCAAGGAGAAGCACCCTGACATTTATGCAGGGGATGGAGTCAAGTGGAATTTCACCAAGTTTCTGATCGGCCGGGATGGGAGGGTCGCTGCCCGTTATGAAACTCCGATCGAACCGGCAGCGATGGAAAGCATGATCGAAAGGTTACTGAACGAAACCGGAAATTGATTAGCTCCAATCGTCCTAAGACCATGGGCCTGTTGAAGATTGATGATGGGAATGGTAGGGTAAAGGAAGAGGCGGGATCGTCTCTTCCTTTTTTTAGGATGAAATGACCATTTTACCGAAATGGTCAGTTGGTTCTATCGTAGGTTCAGCCTTTCGCCATCATGATCTTTCATCGAATGGATGAGATTAGTCGGATTGCGAAAAAATAGGGTATAACTATGAGGAGAGTCAGAACCAAACGAACCGTCTGCAGAATCGATGTACCGTATTGGAAGAACATTACCTTGAAAGAGGAGTGAACAGAAATGGTGCAACATTCAGTGCCTCAACCGAAAACCTTTGGACCTCTGGGCAATTTGCCGCAGTTGAATTTTGAAGAGCCGGTTCAATCTCTTGTGCAGCTGGCGGGTGAATACGGCCCCATTTTCCGCATGGAGCTGCCGGGACGAAGCGAGCTGTACATTTCGGGTCACGAGTTGGTTGCCGAAGTATGCGACGAATCGAGATTTGACAAGCGGGTATGGGCACCCTTGGAGAAGGTAAGGGCTTTTGCCGGCGACGGATTATTTACCAGCTGGACGGAAGAGCCGAACTGGAAGAAAGCTCATAACGTGCTTTTGCCGAGCTTTAGTCAGCGCGCCATGCAGGGGTATCATCAGAAAATGCTGGATTTGGCCGTGCAGCTTGTGCAAAAATGGTCGCGCCTCAATCCTGACGAAACGGTCAACGTGCCGGAAGACATGACCCGGTTGACGCTGGATACGATCGGCCTGTGCGGGTTCAACTATCGGTTCAACAGTTTTTATCGCGAGGACCCGCATCCGTTTATTACCAGCATGGTGCGTTCGCTCGATGAAGCCATGAGCTCGCTTCAGCGGCTGCGGCTGCAGGACAAACTGATGTTTGCGAAAAAGAAACAATTCGAACAGGACATTCGCACCATGTTTTCGCTTGTGGATCACATCATCGCTGAGCGAAAGGCAAAGCCGGTCGAGGGGGCAGATGACCTGCTGTCACATATGCTTAGCGGCAAGGATCCCGAAACCGGAGAAACGTTGGATGACGAGAATATCCGTTATCAGATCATCACGTTTCTGATTGCTGGACATGAGACGACGAGCGGGTTGTTGTCGTTTGCCATTTATTATTTGCTGAAAAACCCGGACAAGCTTGCCAAAGCGCAGGCCGAGGCAGACCGCATTCTGAAAGATCCGCTCCCGAGTTATAATCAGGTCCGGGAACTCAAATATGTGCGCATGGTCCTGAACGAAGCGCTTCGGTTATGGCCGACGGCTCCCGCATTTTCGTTATACGCGAAGCAGGATACGGTGCTCGCAGGCAAATATCCGCTGCAAAAGGGGGACAGCGTCAGCGTCCTGATTCCCAAGCTGCATCGGGATCGCGAGGCGTGGGGAGAAGATGTGGAGGCATTCCGCCCGGAACGGTTCGAAGACCCGAGCAAGGTGCCGCATGATGCGTACAAACCGTTCGGAAATGGCCAGCGCGCCTGCATCGGGCAGCAATTTGCTTTGCAGGAGGCCACGCTCGTACTGGGGATGGTGCTGAAACATTTTGAACTCATCGATCATGCCGATTACCAGTTGAAAGTGAAAGAAACGTTGACGCTCAAGCCAGACAATTTCACCATTCGTGTGCGCGTGCGCGAAAGCCAGCCGGTCATGGCCGCTCCTGGCATCACCGTCCAGGAACCGGTCTCAGCGACGATTGCGCCTGCAAACAAAGAGCCGAACCTGATGAATGCACATCGCACGCCCATGCTTGTCCTGTACGGATCGAATCTGGGTACCGCGGAAGGCATTGCCCGGGAGATTGCCGATACCGCCAGGTATCAAGGCTTTCACAGTGAAGTGGCCGCACTGGATCAACGCGTCGGCAAGCTGCCGAAAGAAGGCGTGGTCATCATCGTCAGCGCTTCCTACAACGGCCAGCCTCCAAGCAATGCAAAAGCGTTTGTCGAATGGCTGGAGCATGCGGATTCGGGAGAGTTCAACGGCGTGCGTTACGCGGTCATGGGATGCGGAGACCACAATTGGGCCAGCACATATCAACGCGTTCCGCACCTTATCGATGAGTTATTGTCCGCAAAAGGGGCCGAGCGCCTTGCCCCGCTTGGCGAGAGCGATGCCAGCGGTGATTTTGAACAACAGGTCGATCGCTGGAATGAACGTTTATGGCCCGAACTGGCAGAAAAGCTGGGTCTGGAGCTGAACGTCAACTCCGAGAGCGAACGCAGTTCCTTGTCCGTGCAATTTGTCAACGGTTTGGCTGTCACCCCGCTGGCAGAAACCTATGATGCACATATCGCAACGGTCGTGGAGAATCGTGAACTGCACGATGCGGGGAGCGACCGCAGCACGCGCCATCTGGAGATTCGTTTACCGGAAGGCGCGGTCTACAAGGAAGGCGACCATCTGGGCGTACTGCCGCATAATCCGCCCGAATTGGTGGAGCGTGTGCTCCGCCGATACGGTTTCAACGGCACGGAGCATTTGGTACTGGACGCTTCCGGGCGCAGCGCGGCTCACCTGCCGTTGAACCAGCCGGTCAATTTGTTTGACCTGCTGACCCACAGCGTGGAATTGCAGGAGGCTGCGACGCGTGCGCAATTGCGCGAATTGGCCGCATATACGGTTTGTCCGCCTCACAAGAAAGAGCTTGAAGCACTGCTGGACGAAGCGGCTTATTTGGAGAAAGTGCGCGGCAAACGCGTTTCCATGCTGGATTTTCTGATCCGCTACGAGGCATGCGAGCTGCCGTTCGAGCGTTTTCTGGAGCTGCTCCCTCCGCTGAAGGCCAGGTACTACTCCATCTCCAGTTCACCCCGCGTTCAGCCGGGTCAGGCGAGCATTACGGTAAGTGTAGTGCGTGGACCAGCCTGGAGCGGAGAGGGCGAATACAAAGGCATTGCCTCCAACTATTTGGCCAGGCTGCAGCCGGGCGAAGAGATCGTGATGTTCGTGCGCACACCCGAGTCGGGCTTTGAACTGCCGGAGCAGGCAGGCGTGCCGATCATCATGGTCGGCCCGGGCACCGGAGTGGCGCCGTTCCGCGGATTTTTGCAGGCTCGTCGCGTTTTGAAGGAACAGGGAGCCGAGCTTGGCGAAGCACACCTGTACTTTGGCTGCCGCAATCCCGAGCATGATTATTTGTACAAACAGGAGCTGGAGCAGGCTGAGCGAGAAGGGCTTGTGACGCTGCACACCGCTTTTTCCCGGATTCAGGGAGAGGAGAAATGTTATGTCCAGCATCGGATGAAGCAGGATGCATCACGATTGGTTTCGCTGCTGGAGCAAGGCGGACACTTGTACATTTGCGGCGACGGCAGCCGAATGGCTCCGGACGTCGAAGCGACATTGAAGGAAGCCTACGCCACCGTAACCGGCAGCACGGCTCAGCAGGCGGAAGCATGGCTGGAACAACTGCAGCAGCAAGGGCGATACGCGAAGGATGTATGGACAGGGATTTAAAAAGATACTGTGAATAAAGCAATTGAAGAAGTGGATGCTCATCAGGCTGCCGCAAATGTCTGAAATGGATGGGGCAGCCTCGAGCATTGTTGTAATTTCTTAATTTCAGGCTTTGGAAGGGCCAACCTGCATGGTTGCGGATATAAAGGATTCAAGCCTGTGTTCATTTTCCCCTTACAGGCCGATAGATGGATTCGACTTGCTTCAGCGGAAACAGGATGCGGGAAGGGAACTTCCCCCTGGCCTGCAATTCAATATAGTTCAATCCCACCGCGACAAGGCGGAGATTGCGAAATGCATTTCGGGTAGGGAACGCGGTACGGACGCCTACGAATATGCCGCGCCGCGTGCGAGGGATGCCGAACACTCGGATGGAATTCAGGCTTAGCGGCACGAAGAGTTGACCGTTTACTTTGATGAAATTGCGCGGGTACACCCGGTCGATCCGTCCTGGTTCAAGGCCGGACAGGGGGGCGTTCAATTCAGCGAGATGGCCCTGCAATTCGGCCAGGCGCTGCTGAAGCGTTTTGCCGGTTTGAAGCTGGTGCACGTTCATGCGAACTCCTCCGTTTTCCGTTTATACCCAGTATATGAGCGGAGTACGCCAAGGTGAGTCCGAGGATGCATCGATTTGACATTTATATGGTGCGGTGCACCTCAAAAACGCTCCTTCCTCAGAAGGAGCGTTTTTGAGTCGATATCGTAAAGGCAGCAGCTAATCCGATCTTTATATGCGACCGCCGTTGAATACGGCAGTATGCGTTTGTCAGAAACGAACGAGGCTGCCGATCTGTACGGGCTGGCCCGTGGCGATGGCCCGATTGGCTGCAATCCCGGTCAAGATGGATTGTGCGCCATCGATATGGTTCGCCGCGCGGTTGAACGGATCTTCTTCCGGATGGCCGAACAGGTCGTTCAGCAGGACCGGATCGCCCCCGCCGTGGCCGCCTTCGCGTTCTTCGACCTCCACTTCGTAAGGTGCGCCGAACATGGGCAGTACGCGCAGCGTTTTGCCGATCAGCGCTCCTTCCAGGTTTTTGTCGCCGAGCGAATTGACGTACGATTGTTCGACGATCGACATTTCGATGCGTCCTTTCGTGCCGTTGATGGCGATGCGGTATCCCTCCCAAGGTTGGTAAGCGACAAGGGAATAAGTCAAGATAGCCTTGTTCTGGTATTGAACCAGGACGCCCATCGTGTCCTCGATGTTGATGCCGTCGCCGAATACGCTCTGGTCGCGTTGATAGCCGTCCTCTGCTTCGGCGTCCAGATACATCGCTTTCAGATGGGCATCCGAATCCAGATGCAGGGCGAACGGATCGCCTTCGGCAAGCGGACTGCCCGTTGCACGCGTATAAAATTGGGTTACCCCGCGCTCCTCGGCATTTTCGCGGCCATAGAACATCAAATCCCCGAATGCAAATACCGTTTGAGGCTGGGAACCGATCCAGAAGTTAACAAGGTCAAAATGGTGCGTCGATTTGTGCACGAGCAGACCGCCGCTATTCCGTTTATTGCGGTGCCAGCGGCGGAAATAGTCCGCGCCATGGCGAGTGTTCAGCAGCCATTCGAAATGCACGGACGTGACGCGTCCGATGGCATCGTTCATGACAAGCTCCCTTACTTTGGTGTGATGGGGAGCATAACGGTAGTTAAAGGTCACGCGCACGTTCCGCCCGGTCCGTTTGGTAGCGTCGAGAATGTCCTGACATTTTTGCTCATCGATGGTCATCGGTTTTTCGGTGATGACGTCGCATCCAAGTTCCATGGCGCGAATGATGTATTTGTGGTGCGTGCGGTCAATGCTTGTCACGATCACGAAGTCGGGTCTCTCGCTGGCGATCATTTCATCGAATTGATCGGCACGGTATGTAGGCACTTCGTTATATTTGTATTTGTCGCGCAGCATTTGATTGGCATAGTTCATCCGGGTTTGGTTGATATCGCAAAATGCGACCAGCTCCGATGTTTCACGGAAATCGCGGGCCAGCGATCCGTAGAAGAATTCGGCACGACCTCCGGTACCGACCAATGCATAGCGTTTTTTGTCACTCATGTCATCGCCTCCTTGAATATGCTTCTAGCCTATAACAAGGAAGCACGTTTTTCGCCGCCTTTATTGCGAAATCGCTTTCAAATGCCGCCGATTTTGCTATAATCCAAGGGAAACCTTTTAAAAAAGGATGGGATGCCCGTGAACAGGCCATATCGCGCGGACTTTCATGATCCGACCGGGCTGCTCGCAATCGAATATGATCGGCGCATCGGTTATTTTTCGATGCATGCGGACCATCTGCACGATCATTATGAGCTGTATTACCTGTTGTCGGGCGAGCGCATTTACTTTATCAAAGATCGATCCTACCGGGTTATGGCAGGGGACCTGGTTCTGGTAGACCGCAACGTGGTCCACAAAACGCTGGATAGCGGCAGGCCGGATCATGATCGGGTGGTCCTGTACCTGAAGCCGGAGCTGTTCGCAGGCATGGGCGTGCCCGCAGATTTGGCCGCTGGTTTGATGCAGCTGTTTCGCGGAAGTCCGCCCGTGCTGCGGTTTCCTTCACGCGTCCATGCTCAGGTGGAACGATTGGCTGTGGAGATCGTGGACGAGATGGTGGACCCGCAGCCGGGCAGCGAGCTGCTGCTCCGCCACAGGGCGGTGGAATTGCTGCTCTGTGCCTGGCGCAACCGGCACCTGGCCGTAGCGGATGCCGAAGATGCAGAGCCGGTCCTTCATCCCAAAACGCAGGCCGTCGTGCATTATTTGAACGAAAACTTTCGCGAATCGCAGTCCCTGACGGAAGTGGCGGACATGTTCCGCATAAGCCCGCACTATTTGAGCCGATTATTTCGGCATACAACCGGATTTTCGTTCAGCGATTATCTGAACTTGCTGAGAATCAAGGAAGCGCAGCGTTTGCTGCGGGAAACGGACGATCCCATTACGGACATCGCTTTGCGATCCGGGTTCGGGAACTTTTCCCATTTCGGCAAAATGTTCAAACGGATGGTGAATGCATCGCCAAGGCAGTACCGCCAGCAGCATACAAAGCAGGATCGAAGGCAGCCATAAGCGTGAAAAGCCCCGGAAACGACGCAGCGATGGCTGCCCATCATGCATTTCCGAGGCTCATTGCTTTCTTCGAGAATGTAAACCTGTTTTACGAGCTGTGCATCGGCGATTCGTTCTCCGGCCGCAACTTCATCCGAAGCTCTTCGTTCCGCGGGCAGATCATGATCCCGTCCACGACGTCGAGCCGTGCTGCCTGAATGGAGCTGCGGCGTGCAGGTTCGCTGGCATGATCCACGCCTTCCCGTCGATCCGGATGCGTGAAATAAAAAATATAGGCCTGATCGTCCTGTACGACGACGTCGGCATGCAATCCGATGACGCCGTCATCCTCCCGGGTGCCCGGCTGATCCAAAATGAGGCTGTTCCACGCCCAGTGTTCCAAATCGTCGGAACGGTAAACAGCCTGTCCTCTCCATTCGTCCACGATCATCCAATAGCTGCCCTTAAAACGAAATACGTTCGGGCCCTCATGAGGTCGACCTGTTATGACGGGACCGATCACTTCCCAATGATAAAGGTCCGCGCTATCCGCGGCATAGGTATGGGAACCGTTCGCTTCATCCTTGTACCACATGCGGAAACGGCCATCCGGCAGCGGGTAGACGCAGGCATCGATCACGTAGTCCGAGCTGAGCTCCAGCGTGCCGTGAAACGTCCATGACAACAAGTCGGGGCTTGTATAATGCAGGATATTCCGCTTATGCCCCGGCCAGTCGTGCGGGACGCCTTGGATGTAGCTCACGTACATGTGGTACGTGCCCTCATGCCAGAAAATTTCCGGTGCCCAAAACGTGTTATGACCCCATTCGTGCTCCAATCCCGTCAATGTGCCGCGGTACGTCCAGGTGCTGCCGCCGTCAGTGGAAGAAGCAACGCCAAGATCGGTGCCGTGCACCCAGGCGAACTTCGGTCCGCCCGCTGTTGCGCGGCGGTTGGTATATACCATCCACCAAGCCTGTTCGGCGTGGTTCCATATCAATACCGGATCTGCTGCACCATCAAAGATGGGATCTCGAAATAAAGGTGCGCCCATGAAACTTCCTCCCTTGTTTTTGTCAAAATGGAAGCGTGTTCTACTATCGTAAAAGAGTTTGATTGAAATTACAATATTATGTTTTCTTATGATTTGAATTCGTATATATATTAATCCGAAGATGTTATAATACGCCCAGCAGTTGACGCATGCCGACCATCGAAATTAAGATTAGGGAACTGAAACCAAACATACCCAAAGAAGGCAGGAGAGCAGAATGTATACATACAAGCCGATGTCGATTGAACACTATGACCAGGCTTTGCTGTTATGGGCCCGGACACCGGGGCTCGGCATCAGCATGGAGGTGGATTCGGAAGAGGGAATCGCGGCATATTTGAAACGTAATCCGGGAATCAGCCACGTTTGCGTGGACGATGAAGATCAGTTGGTCGGTACTGCGCTGTGCGGACATGACGGCAGACGCGGATACATGTATCACGTAGTTGTAGATACGGCCCACCGGGGGAATCAGGTGGCGACGACCTTGGTCAGGCATTGTCTGGAGCAGCTGAAGAAGGCAGGCATATTCAAGTGCCATCTGATGGTGCTGGACAACAACGAGACCGGCAAGCGGTATTGGTCGGAGCATGGATGGCACTATAGGGACAACATATTGCTTTATTCGGCCAATACGCAAACCTTTTCGGAAGCCGGGGCGTAGGGGAAGTGGCGGCAGCGAGCAAATATATAGGTTGACTATATATACCGCAAAAGATACACGCGTTCACGGAGAGGGCAGAAACAAAACGGAGAAGCGGAGCGTTCGCTTCAAAGCAAAGGGGAAGATCTCGATGATTGAACAGCGACTGGAACAGCTTGGAATCGTATTGCCGCGGGCCAGCGCGCCGGCGGCCAAATATGCGAATGCGGTTATTGTGAACGGCATGATGTACGTATCGGGCAAAGGGCCGAATACGGCCGAGCGCGGGAAGCTGGGAGACCCGTTCACGACGGATCAAGGATATGCATTTGCCCGGAATGCAGGCATTGAAGTGCTGGCCGTTGTGCAGGAGGTGCTCGGTTCACTGGACAGGGTGGAACGTGTGGTCAAAATCCAAGGGTTTGTTAACGCTACCGCATCCTATGACGAGCATCACAAGGTGCTGAACGGCTGCTCCGACCTGATGCTCGACGTGTTCGGCGAACGCGGAGTACACGCCCGATCGGTGTTTGGCGCGGCATCGGTCAGGGATGACCTGCCGCTCATCATCGATTCCATTTTCCAAGTAAAGGAGTAGAGGACAAATGACGCAACCCGATCATTCAATCGACCCGATTATGCTTGAATTTCCCGAACGTTTCGAAACGGAGCGGCTGATCATTCGTGCTTCGCAATGGGGAGACGGCCGGATGGTGAACGAAGCCGTCCACGAAAGCGCCGACCAGTTGGCGCCATGGCTGCCTTTTGCCAGAACGCTCCCCACGCTCGAACAATCCGAGATCCGCGCTCGCAAAAACAGGTTGAACTTTATGGAACGCACCGATATGGTCCTTTATTTGCTGGACAAGGAGACCGGCGAATTCGTGGGCAGCAGCGGTTTGCATCGCATGAACTGGGAAGCCCGTTCCTTCGAAATCGGTTACTGGATCAGAACGTCGCGTTCCGGACAAGGATTAATGGGCGAAGCCGTTAGAGGCATCGAGCAGTTTGCCATTCGGCATCTGGACGCCAATCGCCTTGAAATCCGCTGCGATGCCCGCAATCGAAAGAGCGCCAAAGTCGCCGAACGGGCCGGATACACGCTGGAGGGCATTTTGCGGAGAACCGGACGCGATCCGGACGGCGTGCTGGTGGACACGATGGTTTTTGCCAAAGTAAGAGGTGTCGAATTCAACTGATTCCCAATCCAATGGGGGAGGAAACGTTTTGAGGCTGATCGGGCAGGGAAGAACCGCGGATATATATGAATATTCGCCAGGGGAGATCATGAAGCTGTACCATGCGGATTTCCCGGAGGCTGTCGTGCGGCACGAGTTTCGGATCACGGAGATGGTCGGCAGCAAAGGTTTGCACATCCCCGAGGCTCGCTTATTACATAAAGAAGGAAACCGTCTTGGCATCGTTTTTGAACGGATCGAAGGGCAAACGCTGCTTGCTCTGCTGCTCGGACAGATCCTATCTGCGGAGGAGACGGCCAGAATGATGGCGGAATGCCATTACGGGCTGCATATGCAGAAGGATGAAGAACGGGCCCTGCCTGGGCAAAAACATATTTTAGAACAGGCGATGATGCGTGTGCCCATGCTTGGGGAATCGGAAAAACAAAAGGTGCTGGCCGATCTTCGGGCGCTGCCGGAGCACAGCCAAATCTGCCACGGCGATTTTCATCCGGACAACGTCATGCTGGAACGGGTCGGCGGGCGCTGCCGGGTCATCGACTGGATGACAGGCATGTCCGGGGACCCGGCAGGGGATGTGGCGCGGACATGGGTCATATTGAAGAGCGCCAGCCTGCCGGAACAGGCGGCTGCAGAGCTGCATCAGGCGTTCGAGACGGCGCGCAGCCTGCTGCTGGACGGCTATATTGAGCATTACTTACGTTTGTCCGGCATGACATGGGAGCAGCTGGAAGCTTGGATTTTGCCCGTTGCCGCCGCGCGGCTGGACGAAAATTTGCCGGAAGGGGAAGCAAGGCATGTGCTGCGTTTCGTGAGGGAGCGTCTGGCGTCCCATTGAACCTGGATGGTCATGTAAGAATTGGAATAGGTGAATGAGGTGGATGCCGTGTTAAAAGCGTTGAAGGCGATTCAAACTTGGAAATCGGGGGACCTGTCTGTAGCGGGACAGTCTCCGTCGTGGCTGCAATTATTGTTGGCCGCCGAAAGGCCGAACATCAATCTGGAGCGTGTCCGTGCCATCGCCGAGCTCGAAACGAATAATCCGGTGCTCGACTATGTGGAGCGAACGCTTCAGGTGCTGGACGGTTTGCACGTTTCCTTTTGGGTACGCGAGATCGTGGAGGAAGTGCTGGCCTGGTCCGAAACGGCGAAGGCAGGAACATTGCAGCAGCGCAGGATGTGGCTGTCCGAAGGCATCAATTTGTTTGTGCACAACATCGGTTCCGCCCAACTGTACGTTCGGTATGCCGCAGCGCCAAACGCCGGTTCTGCGGTTCTGCGCGAAAATGAGGATGGGGGCACATACGCCGGAGTTCCGGGCGATTCAACGATCCTGGGAACTTCGGGTTCTTCAGCCCAGCATGAACTAGGAGACGATGTCCCGGCATTGTCGCCAAGGCAGGAAATGGTTCGCACGCTGATCGCGACGCATGGTTTGATCGGGCAGTACATCCGCGGGGAAATTCCTTTTGCCGAGAACCTTCCGGTACGTCGACTGTTTGCGGCAGGATGGGTGGACAAAGACGAACTCAGGACACTGCTGCTGGCGCTGAATGAATGCGTGATTGCGGGTGTCGATCCACAGCTTTGGCAGGACGTGCAATCCGAGGTGCGACGTATTGTCGGCTGGATCATCGAAGAGCCTGAACGCCATGAATGGACCTTGAGGGAACGGCTGTCCCGGCTCAGAAGCGCCTCCGTCAAACAGGGCGAACCGCTGGACGAGGCTTATGCACGATTGGAAAAGTCGCTGGACGTCGAGACGGAACTGGCGCCTCTCGCGGATCGCACGTTATGGTACGTGGAGGCAGCTTTGCAGCACTTTTCCTTCAATGAAATGGTGCAGATTTTCCGGCTCGCCCTGAGGGACCTGGAAATGCACAAGTCTGACGGCGGCAGGACGGCTGGACGCGTGCGTCATATCAGCTTCGAACCCCTGATGAACACGATGTATTATGACCACAAAGGTGCCAAAAAGCTGAATGTGTACAAAAAGCGCATGATTGAAAAGTATTTGGAGCAGTGGTCCTGGGAGCAGATGGCATCAGGGGAGGCCATAGACTATCCGCATTTGACCCATCGCGTGCAGCGATACGAGGACGTGCCGGATACGGCGTTCGTGACGTTCGAATTTTCGCCGGCTGCGGAGAAGCTGATCGCTTTCTGCATCGAAGCCGAGAAATCGCCGCTGTACGAACGGGCTGTGCTGATGCTGTTTGATTTGTTCGGCTTAAGGCGCGATGCTTACGACCGTTTCCATAACGAAGAAGCATATCTGGCCGACATGAACGGCTCGGGGGATTACAAAAAAGTGCTGCTGGACTATATCGCGGGCCGGCGGGTGCTGGACATCGGGCCCGGCGGAGGCGTGCTGTTGGATTTGATCGAGCAGGAGAAGCCGGATGTAGAGCCGATCGGCATCGATATTTCAGCCAATGTAATCGAAGCGCTTGAACGCAAGAAACAGCGCGAAGGCCGCCGCTGGCAAGTGATGAAAGGAGATGCTCTGCAGCTGGATCAATACGTGCAGCCTGGCACGGTGGATACGGTCATTTTTTCATCCATATTGCATGAGCTCTACTCCTATATTGAACACGAGGGCAGACGATTCAACCCGAATACGGTGGCGACAGCGCTTCGCAGCGCCTTTGACGTGCTGACTCCGGGGGGCCGGATTCTGATTCGCGACGGAATCATGACGGAACCTGAAACGCAGAAACGGCGCATCCGTTTCATGGAGCCCGACGGGATGCAGTGGCTGGAGCGGTATGCTGCCGATTTTCAGGGAAGGTCCATTGCATTCGACCGGATATCCGATAACGAAGCGGTGCTCAACGTGAATGATGCGATGGAATTTCTGTATACGTACACCTGGGGGCCGGATGCTTACGTCCATGAAATCCAGGAGCAATTCGGCATATTTACTCCGTCCGCCTACGAACGCTGCATCAAAGAAACGCTTGGCGACCAGGCAGACATTATCCTGTTGAAACACTTTTTGCAGAAAGGGTATACGGAAGCGCTGAGCGATCGCATTGTTTTCATGGACGAGGAGGGCATGCCTGCTTCGCTGCCGGACAGTACCTGCTTGATCGTGATCGAGAAGAAGGAGCGTGCAGAGTCGTGAACCCAAATAAGGAAGCATTCAACACAACGTTATATTTTGTCCGGCACGCGGAGTCGGTCTATGTGGAAGGGCAAGAGCGGGAACGCGGGCTCACGGAACGTGGCATGCTGGATGCGGCGAAGATTGCCGATGTGTTGGCCCAGGAGCGAATCCGCCGCTTCTATTCCAGTCCCTATAGTCGTGCGGTGGATACCTTGCGGGTACTGGCCGGCCATTGCGGATGCGAAATCACGATGGAAGAAGATTTGCGGGAGCGAAAGCTGTCGGGAAAGGATTTGGGGAAAGAAAACTTTCGGGAAGCCAAGCAGAGGGTGTTTCTTGATCCCGAATTTGCTTTCCCGGGCGGCGAATCGAGCGTGGAAGCAGGCAAGCGTGCCGTGGCCGTGCTGGAACGGATCTTGCAACAGCATGCGGGAGAAAAGGTGGCCATCGGCACGCACGGGGATATCATGACCCTGATGCTTAACCATTACGATCCCGCCTACGGCTATGAGTTTTGGGAAAGCACCTCCATGCCGGACATATATAAGCTGGAAATGGATGCGGAACGTCGGTTGGTTGGCATCGAACGGTTGTGGGTGAGCTCATGAACATTACGTTTATGCAGGATCGGTATTTCATTGAAGGGCTTCAGGTGTTGGATCTGCAGCGGCAGAAGTATTGCATTTTTGATTTGGAAGGCACGGGCATACGCCCGGAAACGGAAAGCATTACTCAGTTTGGAGCGCTTCATCTGGAGTTGGGGTCGACGGAGCAAGCGGAGTTTACCTCCCTTGTTCGGGCAACGAAGCCCATTCCGGATGCTGTCGCCCGATTGACCGGCATTTCTAATGAGGACATGTGCGGCGCTCCCGGGTATAAGGACGTTTTTTCGTCCTTTTTGCATTTTGTTGGTGATCGAGTGCTGGTTACTCAGGCAGGATATGAGTATGATGTGCCGATGCTAAGACGCCATTGCGCAATGAATGGCTTGCCGATGATGACGAACAAGGTGCTGGATACCAAAGCATTGTTTACCTACATTCATCCGGAGATCGATGCTGTTGTTTCCACTGATTTTCTGGTGAGTTACTACGGCATCGACACGGCGGGTTTGCAGCGGCATGAGGCATTAGCGGATTGCCGCTTGATCGCCCGCATTTTCGAACAGGTGATGACGGAATACGAGCAAATGGGGAAAACGCATTTTATCGCCGATCCGAATGTTTCCATGAGGAGATTTGTTATACCCGCTATGTATCAAGCAGAGGGGAAAGAAGGGGTTGACCTTGAGTAAGGCAGAAGCTGAACGTTTTTTGTCCAAGCTGAAAGAAGGTACACTGATTACGGAACAGACCTTTGCAGAACTGGATGTGGACGATTATTTGGCAGAGAGGGAGGACGATGAGTTCTCCGGACAGTGGATGCAGGCGTTCGAGCGTGTGCAGGGGAGCGGCACCGAGGCAGAAGCTGAGGATATTCGTTCCGGTCGGGAGATGGCGTTTAAACAGGTATTTTCGCTGACAGGTGATCCTGATTTGGCGGGTTACGTGAGCGATGACATCGGTTTGATCTGTACGGCGCTTGCGGGGGACGAGGTGCATGACGGCTTTGTGCACACGTTGCAGGAAAGCTATTTGAGTGGCAGATTGCCTTTGAGGTAAAGGGGGGGCTTGTCTTTCTGTACATGTCGGATGCTCGTTTGTATAAAAAAATGGCTGCATCTGTGCATTGAGACCATGCCTGAGATGCCGTAAAATTCACCTTAGCGACAAATGAGAATGATAATCATTATGATAGAGACATTCTCAGGTCACATACTACAAAGATTACATAGGGGTGAAGGGGATCATGGCAAGACCAGGCAAAGGATTAAAAGGGTGGTTGATTTTGGCGCTGCTGCTGACGACCGTTATTGCAGGTTGTGGAGCAAAGGCCGAACCAACCGCGCAGCAGAATACAACGGCAGAACAGAACACGACGACGGAAAATACGGCTTCAGAACCACAAGCGGCAGCAGTGAATGAGCCAGAGACTCGGGTAGTAAAAGATGAGTTCGGAGAGGTCACCATCCCGACGAAGCCACAGCGAATTGCAGGCATCTACGTGGAAGATTACTTGAAGGCATTGGGAATTACGCCAGTGATCCAGTGGTACCATCCGAATTGGGGAATCCAGGAATACCTCAATCTGGACGTTCCCCAGTTTGACATCACGGGTAACATGGAAGTGCTGCTGGAGTATGACCCGGACCTGATCATCGTAGACGGAGGGGTAAATGCCGAGCAATATGAGATGTACTCTAAAGTGGCGCCTACCTACCGTTTGCCGGAACGTGTGCTGCAGGATTCCAAACAGATTTTGACGACGATTGCGGACGTTGTTGGACAGCCCGAGAAGGGAGCCGAGGTGCTGGCGCAGTTCGAGAATAAAATCGAAGATGCCAAAACGAAGTTGAAAGAAACGATCGGGGACGAGACGGTTGCGGTTGTACGCCTGGATGTACAAGATAAAGGGCTGGCACTCTTTGGCGTGAAGAACCGGTACACCGGGTTTATCTATTCCGATCTTGGATTGAAGCCGCATCCGCTGGCAGCGGATATGGAAGAATATCAACAGGTGATTTCCGAAGAAGCAATTCCAGATCTGGATGCCGACCACATTATTATTTTCCCTTCCAACGGGCACTGGAACTCGCCGGAAAACCAGGAAGCGCTCAAGATGCTGGACAATAAGTTGTGGAAAAACCTGCCGTCTGTCAAAAATAACCATGTGTACATGATGGAGAGATCACACTGGCAATCCGGGGCCGTGACGGCCAACTCGATGAAAATGGACGATTTGCTGCAAAAAATGATGCCGTAATTACGGATCATCAAAAAGAAAGTTCTTCAACGAGGGTTGAAGAGCTTTCTTTTTTCGTTTACACTCATTTAAATGATAACAATTCTCAATTGAGGGCGATGAAATATGAGTTTTACCATGGAACAACGATTGCCCGAGCCTTGGCTCTGCTTACTGGAGCATTTGCAGGAAGTGGACCACGGGCAAGACGAACTAGGCTTCTGCATGAAATACGATGTACTGAATGCACATCAGTTATTTGTGATTACTGCAGGCGAGGGAGCGGCCGTCTGCCCCGATCGATCTTGGAAGCTAAAAAAAGGCGTAATCCTGCTGGTTCCGGAAGGAATAACGATTACGATGGAATCGTCGCGAAAACCGAGGAAGAAGCTTCAATATTTCAAGCTGGATCTGGCACGATCCGGTCAAGCGAGCAAGTCGGAGTCATTCGTTCCTTCGCCGGGCTCCCGTTCAGGAGTCGGTGCCGTGACAGAATTGTATTATAGTCCGTGGAGTTCTTGCATCCGTGCTTTGGAACAAATGCTTGGCAGGCAACAAACGTCTGACTCGTGGATGGCACGTTGGGAACAACAGCTTGCGTTCCAGAATTGGTTCAGCATGCTGATCAAATATAACGAATCATCCCACGAACAACCGGACAGCCGCAGGCGAATCCAGACATCCGTACGTTATATCCACGAGCACTTTGACCAACCTATGACGGTGGATGAACTTGCCGGCAGCATTCAGCTTAACCGCGCCAGCTATACTCGGCAATTCAAGGAAGCGACGGGTCAACTGCCGCTGGACTATGTGAACGAAATTCGGCTGGAGCGGTCCAAACAGCTGCTGCAGATGACGGATGACCGTCTGCATGACATCGCGCAGAACGTCGGTTTCAGCAATGAATACTACTTTAGTCGCCGCTTCAAACAATATACGGGGGTTTCTCCGGGCGTGTACAGGCGACATCAGCGCCAGGACGTTCGCGTGTTTGCGCCATTTCTGGAGGACTTCGTGCTGGCGCTCGGGATCACTCCCGTGATGCAGTATTCGCATCAAATATGGGGCAAACAAGGTTATCTGGAGCTGCATCATGTGCCCGAATTTGACGTAACCAGCCAGGATGCCAAGCTGGATGAACATGAACTACCGGATTTCATTATGTTGGACGATGGTCATGTTCGTTGGAACCTGGAACGTTTGGAGCGGCTCGCACCGACATATTACTTGAAACATCAGGGAGAGGACTGGCGCGGTATCCTGAAATCAACAGCCGATGTTCTGGGTAAGGGCAATCGTATTCAGGAAGTCATTGGTACATACGAAGAGAAGGCATATGAAGCGAAAACAAGACTGCAACGGAAAATAAAAAGTCAAACCGTGGCCTTCCTGCGTATTTCGGCAACGACCATTGCTCTTTATGGTGCAGTCAACGGGTATGTGGGGCCGATTATGTTTCAAGATCTTGGTCTTAAACCGGATTCATGCGTTAGCCAATGGGCCGGACAGCAGCGCCGAATTAACATTGAGCTGGAACAACTACCCGGTTTGAATGCTGATCATCTTTTCGTGACGTTTGACGGGGAAAAGTCGACGTTCCCTGGCGAAGAGCGGGGAATCATGGACAGCAGGGAGTGGAGCCAGCTTAAAGCCGTTAGAAACGGCTGCATATACGAGGTCGATTTCTTGACATGGATGAATTACGGAATCCTTTCGCATGGCAAAAAAATTGACGATATACTGCGATATTTGGGATGAGTGCTGCGCAGGGCGGATCTCCCATAATACCGATGAACGATATCAGCAAATCCTTCTGATCCCCGCAAGCTCATTCGGGACCAATCAGAAGGTTTTTTCATATTTTGAGCCGGCGCAGGGAAAGACCGAATATTGCCAAAGAACAGTCCTTGAGCCGGAGAGTGCGACATACGATAAGAGAAGGTGTGATCATCTACCAAGCACCTTGTCTAAAGTACAGCCATGATGTCAATGGCAGATGGGAGAGCGGCAATGACGAAACGGATCATTCTGCTGGAAGAAGGTACGGCAGCGTTAAAAGAGCTTATGGGCCCGAAGGCGGCGGGACTCGCAGACATGGTACAGGCAGGTTGGCCCGTTCCGGCAGGCTTCGTAGTGGCGGCGTCAGGTTGCGGGCCGGCGTGCGCTCACTCTGGGCAACCGTCCAGCGACATGGACGATGAACTTGCTGACGCCATACGTTACCTGGAGCAGCGCTCCGGTAAAAGGTTTGGTCATGCTGCCAATCCGCTTCTGCTCGCCGTAAGGTCGGGGGGGACGCTAAACGGCCAAACGACGCCTGCCCCGCTGCTGCATATCGGGCTGAACGACTCGACGGTTGAAGGGCTGGCCAAAGCGGCAAACCATCGAATGTATGCGCTTCAATGTTACCGGAATGTGCTGCTGCAGTACGGAAGAACGGTGCGAGGCATCATGGACAAAAGGTTTGAAGAAGAAGCAGGCAGCGATGTCATGCAGGATGAGGCTGAGCTGGAACGGAGCATTGCACGATGCAAAACGTGGATTGAAACGCTGGGAGGAACGCCTTTTCCCCAAAGTCCGGAGGTGCAGCTGGAGGAAGCGCTGCATGCGATGCAAAATTTCGTGCAGGAATCAGGGGAGCGTTTTGCAAATGATGGGAACCAGGCTCTTCCGGATCCTTTCAACAAGAAAAATCCTGCTCTGATTCAAGCTATGGTTTATGACGGACTGGACGTACAAAGCGGCAGAGGCATGCTGTTTATAAACCAACCGGATCCAGGACGGAAAGAAATGCAGGGATTCTATCTGGCGTCGGACGCCGATCGATCGGACAGTACGGCATTGGAGGAGTTGTGCGGGACAAAACCGGACGTATACCGGATGCTGCTGGAGATGCGCAGCGAGCTGGAGCAGGGAGGCGAGTCCGAGCAAGCGGTCGAGTTCGTCGTAGAATCAGGTCAGCTTCATGTGCTGCAAAAGAGCCGAGTTAACGACGCCAATGACGCTTTGGTGAAAATGCTGGTTGAAATGGTTAAACAGGGAAGCATGACAAAGGACGCAGCCCTTCGGTGCGTCAATTCTGTTCAAACGGCGGAGATGCGTAATCGCAACGATACCATCGGGAATATTCCACTTTTCCTGAATCCGAATTGGCGGATCCTGCTGGGTTGGGCTGATGAAATAAGGGAACAAGCGGTGTTTGCGCATATCCGGCACCCGGGCGAAGCCAGGCTGGCCAGAGAGTATGGCGCCGACGGGGCCTTTTGCCGGATCGAAGATTGTCTCCGATCACCGATGAGATGGCCATATGCGCAGAAATGGATACAAGCGAACAACGGCATACCGGATCGCAGACAGGGCATGTGGCGGTTGCTGCCGATGCTGCAGGCCGATCTGGAACAGGTATTGGAACCGATGAACGGTCGCCCTGTCGCGATTCAATTGCTGGATAGAATGTGGATCGAGCAACAAATATCCAACCTGGAGAGCGTCAGCGAGCGTGATGAACAGGGGCGGACTTCGAATGTGCCGGCCATGGACGAGGAATGGTTCCGCGAATGGACGGATATGCAGCTGGAAGCGGTTTTCCGCGCCGCACTAAAGATCATACGCGAGAATTGGTGGGCCAGGCCGGAAATCTTGCTCATGTTCGCGAATCATCATGAAGAAATCCGGGCTATGGCGGAACTGGCTGATGATGTCGCCGAACAGATTCTGGGTATGGAGAAGCGCCACTGCCGATATCGGCTTGGTCATGGCCCGGAGCATGCATCCCAAACCGCCGGCTCGGAAAAACGATCAAACCTGTATTATGGATTGGGCCTGGATCACGACCGGCGGAACGAAACGAATGTTGTAAATAGTCCGGTGGAGCAGCTGCCCTTTACCCGGATCGCGGCTGCCCAAACTACCTTGGCAGAAGAGGCCGCGAAACGATTGTATTCAAACGGTAATATAACGACAACGGCGTAGCAAACGCAGATCGATCTGCTGGATGGAAGTCTCAGCACGACTTCATGGAATAGAGGTCGCGAAACTGTTATACTGGAATATGCGTTATGTAAAATGAACGTAAAATTTCAGATAAGGGTTGAAAGCGACCATGTTTACATTCAAGAGCGAACGGAACTCTTCACGGCTTTTATTTGCCGTATTATTTGTTCTGATGCTGCTGAAGCTGACGCTTCTGCGGTATTTCTTTTTCCAGGGTTTGTCCGGAGTAGGTTTGGTGACGGACGCCCTGGCTGCGCTGGCCTTGGTATGCGTCCTTGATCTCATTGTGCCGAAAAGGTGGAAATGGGTCGTATACGGCGGCTTTAACTTGTTGTTCTCTTTTTTATTATTCGCAGCCACGTTATATAACGTGCATTTCAGTTCCGTGCCGACGTATACGGCGCTGAGCGAATTGGGACAGGTGGCACAGGTGCGCGGCAGCATTGGACCGCTGGTGCGGCCTGCACATTTCCTGTTCTTCGCGGATATCGTGCTCGTGCTGCCGGTCTGGCTGCTGACGCGCCGCCGCCGTTCGGCCATGGGCTATGGCATCCGCAATACCGACGGACTCACGTTTGGCAGCAACCGAAAAAAATATTGGGGCAAGTTGGGCGTGGTCGTTACCGCCGCGTTCTGCATGGTGTTGTCCGGTACGTTTATCGTCAAGGGCGAATCGATCGACAATGAACTGGTGCGTGCGGAGAACCTTGGATTTTTGAATTATCAAGTCTCGTCGGCCATTCTGACCAGCAAGGAAAACGAAGCCATCGCGAATGGCAATATCCAGGATACGATTGCTCGCGTCAACGAATTGGTGAGCCGGTATGGATATCAGAATCCAACGAAACAAGGGCAGGCGATCCAACCGCGTTATTTCGGCCAGGCCAAAGGCAGTAACCTGATCGTGCTGCAGCTGGAATCGTTCCAGAACTTTCCGATCAATGCTTCTCTGGATGGCCAGGAACTCACGCCGGTCCTGAACGATTTGGCCAAAGAGAGCTATTATTTCAATCATTTCTTCCAGCAAATCGGTCAGGGCAACACGTCGGACGCAGAGTTCATGTCCAATACATCGATCTATCCGACAGGGGTTGTTCCGATGTCCGCGGGATACAGCGACCGCGATCTGCCGTCTTTGCCGAAATTGTTGAGCAGCGAAGGCTATCAGTCCGAAACGTTCCACGTCAATGACGTATCGTTCTGGAACCGGAACAAGATGTATCCCGCACTGGGTTTTGACCGTTATTTCGACAGAGCCAGCTTCGAGAATGACCGGTTTAACGATTTTGGCGCATCCGACGAGGAACTGTACCGGGTTGGCGTCGAAAAAATGGTTGCCCATCAGACGGCTAATCAGCCGTTCTATGCGCAGTTTATTACAGCTTCAAGCCACTCGCCGTTCAAAATTCCGGAAGATCGCGCCCGGATCACGATTCCGGCTGCGATCACCAATACGCTGCTGCATGATTATTTGCAGGCGATCAACTACACCGACTATGCCGTCGGCCAACTGATCGAGCAGTTGAAGGCGAACGGTCTGTGGGACAATACAACATTGGTGATTTACGGCGATCACTTCGGTCTGCCTGCCGAGGAAGAGATCACGCAGCAGATCAGGGATAACTTGAACGTGCCTTATGACGGCAACGTGAGCCGATTCAACATCCCGCTCCTGATCCATACGCCGAAACAGGCCAAAGGCCAGGTGATCGAGCAACCGGGAGGCCAGCTTGATATTTTGCCGACTGTCATGAATCTGATGGGCGTCTCGCTATCGGAAGAAAAATTCACGGCATTTGGGCACGATCTGCTGAATATGGACCACAACGCTTTCGGGATTCGGTATTACCTGCCTACCGGCTCGTTCGTCAATAACGAGATTTTGTTCATCCCGGGTGCCGGCTTCGAGGACGGTAAGGCGTATTCGCTCAAAACCTATGAGCCCGTTACCGATCTGGAGCCTTATCGTGCAGATTACGAGCATGTGCTTCAATTGATGAAATTGTCCGACGAGTACGTAAAACTGCTGCCGAAACGGGCACCGTAAATATAGCTCCTTCCATACAGGCTTTCGGAAGGAGCGCGGTTGAAAAATAACGTCATCCTGCGAAACGAAGCATGCAGGCTGGCGTTATTTTTTTCGATTTTGAAACTGTAATCAATAATGTTACAATGGAGGGAAGAGCAAAGACAGAGAGGATGGATCGACGACATGAAGCTTAGCGTATTGGAACACGGCCACATTAATGAAGGAAGAAGCGTACAGGATACGCTGCAGGAGACGGTGACCCTTGCAAAGCATGCGGAGGAGCTCGGATATTCCCGTTTCTGGATGTCAGAGCATCACGGCGGGGGAGCGCTCTCGTTTTCCAGCCCGGAAGTGATGATTGCGCACGTTGCCGCGCATACGGCGCGCATCCGGGTCGGATCGGGCGGGGTAATGCTGCCCCATTACAGCGCCTATAAAGTGGCCGAGAACTTCAGATTGCTGGAGGCGCTGCACCCCGGCAGAATCGACCTCGGCATCGGGCGCGCGCCGGGAGGCATGCCGCTTGCGAGCCGGGCTTTGAATGAAGGCAAGGCATCGAACGTACAATTTTTCCCGCAGCAGATCGCGGATCTGGGCGGATACTTCCACGAGCAATTGCCGGAGGACCACCGTTTTGCTTCGCTCGTGGCAGGTCCCTCCGTCCCAACCGTACCTGAGGTATGGCTGCTCGGTTCCAGTTCCGAGGGAGCCAGAATTGCGGCTGCCCAGGGAACGTCCTATGCATTTGCCCAATTTTTCGGCACGCCTGGCGGAGAAGAAGCCATGAAATACTATCGGAGACACTTTAAACCGTCCATTCATGGAGATCAGCCCCACTCGATGATCGCCGTGGCGGCATTCTGTGCGGATACGGAAGAAGAGGCCGCCGAATTGGCGCGCAGCAACGAACTGTTTTTCCTGCGGCTTGGACGAGGGCTGGAGCAGCGTTCCTTTCCGTCGCTTGAAACGGTGCGCAGCTATCCGTATACGGCTATGGAGATGGAGCAGATTCGCCAGCGCCGCTCCTTTTCGATCATAGGCACGCCGGAACAAGTCAAGGAGAAAATTGAAGCGCTGGCGGAACGGCATGAAGCCGACGAAGTTATCATCGCCTCGGCCATTCATTCGTTCGAAGCGCGCTTGCGCTCATTTGCCTTGATTGCCGAAGCTTTTGGCCTCAAGAAGGAATAATGCCGACGAAGCGGGAATAAATACGATGAACCAGGCCGGAGTCTTGCCAGACGGGACTCCGGTTTTAATTTGGAAACATGTCTTCGTTTTCGGAACGAACTGCCATTGATGCATGAAGTAGCGGGATACGTGTTTATGCATGCAGGCATAAATCCCGAGATCCAGGACCGAGGCAACCCGTGGACCATGTTGAAGATGACACGATTTGAATTGCGCAACCCGTGACGGTGTGCTAAGTTATATTTTTCAGCAGTATTGCAGGAAACGCTCGGAGAAGCGGTTCTGGCGTGCTTATACATACGATTTTTAAGGATAAGGGGATGGACGGACTGGCTATTTATAATTTGGATCATCTGCAGCATCATATATTGCTGTGCAACGGCGGTTCTTGCATGCGTAAAGGCGGAGAAGAGGTTACCCAGGCCGTGCGCGACGAGATTGCGAAGCAGCAGGCCGGCGAATTCATCCACACCACGCGAACGCGCTGCAACGGACGGTGCGATGATGCTTGCGTGACCATTGTGTACCCGCAGGGAGATTGGTACGGGAACATGACGCCCGAATCCGGCAGAGAGCTTGTACGTGCGCTGTGCAGCGGCGAACAATTGGACCGCCATCGGATCGCCAACGTCACAAAAACAGCAGTGAATTAGCACGGTTACTCCAACATTTTTTTTTGGAAAATGAGCATTTGAGAATGAATTGCATTGAATTCGTTGTAAAGGGATTGGAATGAACTCATATTGACGCTATAATCAGTAAAGGTATGATACCTTATAGAATATGGTTATAACGACAAACCATCATTGACGGAGGGCTATGAACATGGAAAAAGCGTTAATCTTCGGACATAAAAATCCGGATACGGATACGATCTGTTCTGCGATCGCTTATGCCGACCTGAAAACAAAATTGGGACAAAACGTCGAAGCGGTGCGCCTGGGAGAAGTAAATGGCGAAACGCAATACGCGCTTGATTTCTTCAAAGTGGATGCTCCGCGTTTGATTAGCACGGCTGCCAACGAAGTGAACAACGTAATCCTCGTCGACCACAACGAGCGCCAGCAAAGCGTTAGCGACATTGCGGACGTTACCGTGGTTGAGGTCATCGACCATCACCGCATCGCGAATTTCGAGACAAGCCAGCCGCTTTATTTCCGTGCAGAGCCTGTCGGTTGCACCGCAACCATCCTGAACAAGCTTTACAAGGAAAACGGCGTGGAAATCAGCGCGCCGATCGCCGGCCTGATGTTGTCCGCGATCATTTCCGACTCGCTGCTCTTCAAATCGCCGACTTGCACCGAGCAGGACGTTGCAGCAGCTCGCGAACTGGCAGCCATCGCTGGCGTGGATGCGGACAGCTACGGCCTGGATATGTTGAAAGCCGGCGCAGACCTGAGCCAAAAAACGATTGCCGAGCTGATCTCCCTCGATGCCAAAGAATTTTCGATGGGACAAGCCAAAGTCGAAATCGCTCAAGTCAATGCGGTTGACGTGAACGACGTGCTCGTGAAGCAGCCTGAGCTTCAAGCTGCGATCGAGGCGATCATTTCCAGCAAAGGGCTGGACCTGTTCGTATTTGTCGTAACGGATATTTTGAACAACGATTCTGTTGCCCTGGCATACGGTGCTTCCGCCCATGCTGTCGAGAAAGCATACAATGTCACGCTGAACGACAGTAAGGCGCTGCTGAAAGGCGTTGTATCCCGCAAATCGCAAATCGTACCGGTGCTGACCGAAGCGTTCAACAACCTGTAATCGGATTCGGTACAAGCGCGATCTGTCGCGTATTTAAGCCTGCTCTGATCCTCAAAGGGTCAGGTCAGGCTTTTGTTTTCATTTCATGAATGATAAGGAGGCTGGACAGGCATGATCAAAAACGAAAAAATCAAAGCAACCGAAGTGGCGTTGACCGGGCTGAACGGAGAAGACCTTGGCATCGTATCCACTCGGGAAGCCCTCGCACTGGCTAAACAGCATAAAGTGGACCTTGTCTGCATGTCGCTGATGACAAGCCCCCCGCCTTGCCGGCTGATTGGAGCAGGCGCGGCCAGGCAGGAAGCTGAGCAAGAGAAGAAAAAGGCCGGGAAATCACCGGATAAACGCAAAGTAAAAGAGATCCGGCTCAATCTGCAGATGGAGGACCATGACCGGGACGTAAAACAGACGCAGGCGGAGCGGATTCTTAAAAATGGCGATTCGGTCAAACTGGTCATTCAAGTGAAAGGCGGAAAGGAAGGTACCGCCGGCAAGGAATGGGCAGAGCAGTTGTGCAAGTCATTGGCAGAGTTTGGCAGCCCGGCAACCGGCATTCAAGTCAGCGGCAAGCAGGTTGCCGTCCAGATCGACCCCCGAACGTAATGGGAGCATTGTGCGAGGCATAACGGATCAACCCCCGGAGGAAGCAGTCGTTTTGCTTTCCGGGGGTCTTTTTCAATATGAACTTGCATCACGTATGCTACACTCTCAAATAACGGCTTCTACCCACGCGTACGTACAGCTGCCCAGGCAAGACCGGGGTGGTTGCCTCCTGGGCGTTGTTCGACGGGTTGCTTTTGGCAAAGCGCGAAAGGTACAGGAAATCCGGATAAATAATCATATCCATCAAATAGGCGGAGGTTCTGCTGCCGGGAACACGGTTCTGGTTCAAAATGTGAATGATGTCTTGGCCCGACGCGATGCCGATGCCATGTCCATAATACCAGTCCTCTCGAAGCATGATGGTATTTTCGCCTTGCCACTCCGGCGTTTCCGGAGAAACATCGGGATTTTTGAAGTATAATACGTCGCCGGGGAGAGCAAACTGCTTGCCGTTTTTTTCGGTCAACCGCAGGTCGCTGTCATAATGCCAGTCGAACAGGAGCAGATCGTGAAATAGCGAATTGAAAGCGTCCTCCCGTATGCTGCCCAGTACCCCGCCATAAAGGACGATAACGGCAGCGGTCGCGCATTCAAATCCGTACAAGTGGCCATTCTGCCAAATATCCCGAATACCGGCGGCAGGGGTCACGTTTGGTTTCAGCTCAAAACCACCTTGCCGGGTACGATTCCAAAACATCGGATTACATCGCGAATTTTCGAACGTGGAGAAGCTGGCGCCGCTGGCATTCAAGCCTTCTGCGGCTTCTACAAGGGAGGATCTGAGGTCCCATTCAAAGTGAAGATGCTCCATGGACTGATAAGCATAGACGTGGGGGCTGTCTTGGAGCTTCTGAAGCCAGTGCCATTGGAAATCCGTCCATTCCTGCCGATCCAGATGGATGGGCCGATTGGCTACGAGAATCATGCGCTTTAACCTCCTTCAATCCCGTAATGTCGATTCATGCAAAAAAAATGCCTTCTGCTCGTTTAAGGACAGCCAGGGATGGGGTACTACTCTATAGATAATATACATACAGGCAAAAATAAATGTGTAAACCGTGTGTTTACAGGGTTTTTATATGACTATTGCAAGTTTAAAATCACGAAAAAATCACAATCTCTGCAAAAATTACATCTGTAGAACACTTGAGAAATGTTCCATGATTTTCTCAGTAGCATTTTTCTTCATGTCTCGAGTAACGTGTGTATAGATCTTTAGAGTTGTTTTAACGTCATCATGCCCAACTCTTTCCATGATTGTTTTCAAATCTACACCAGCTTCTGCCAACATACTGACATGAGTATGGCGAAAAATATGAGGAGTAGCATCCTTTGTAATGGATGTGTGTTTGAGTATTCGTTTCATTCGTTTAAGTATATTTTGAGTGAAAAAAGGATATCCATCAACATGAGAAAAAACAAAATGCTTATCATGATAATCATCAAATTTTTTTATATATATTAGCCGCTGTGAACGCATACGTTCTATGTAACTTTCAATCCCTCGCATAACGTTCTCAATCACATCAAATTCACGAATCGACCCTGTTGTTTTTGGAGGTGTTAACTTATATCCCTTTTTGTTGTTTTTAGGGCTATACAACGTTTTTGTAACACGGAGTTCGTTCGTTTCGAAAAAGAAATCCGTATGGGCGAAGTCGGCCTATGAATGTTACAAGGAATACATTTCAGACACCACTGGCAGTTACGATTCTGGCGGCAACTCGTGATCTCATACCGCAAGGAAAAGGGTATCAAACCCTATAATTTACAAATTCGTATTCATAGTGTAAGATAAAGGAAATTCGGGAGAATCGGTAAACAACCTCACTGCCATTAACAGTGAGGTTGTTTTTTTTGTTTTATAGGAGTAATTTCTTGTCCCGAGTCAAGGATAGGAATTATTCCGATTCCCGAAATGGACTAATAACATGTTCCGATTAACAATTTGATAAACATCTGATTGGAATGCACAAATGGAGGCGGTTGCCTATATATTGTTGTAAAAAAGGAGTTGACGGATGATGTTTAATTATGTTCCGACGTACTATTATCCTGACTTTCGAAAAGCTGATCCCTTGAAATGGACGCCAGCCAGCGTAGATTTAAACAGGAAGCTCAGGTCATTATGGGAACAGCATGTGTTCTGGACGAGATTAACGGTGAATAGTATCGTCGATGGACTTGGTGACGTCCAACCGACAACCGCAAGACTTCTGCAAAATCCAAGTGATTTTGCAATGGTGCTTGCACCGATTTATGGGACTGCTATTGCCAGTCAATTTGAAAAACTGCTCAGAGAACATTTAACGATTGCCGCAGAGCTTGTTACTGACTTAAAGTCGGGTAGCAGTGCAGCAGCAGAAGATGCCCAGAAACGGTGGTATGCCAATGCAGATGCGATTGCAGCTTTTCTGGCACAAATTAATCCATATTGGTCTAAACTGGAATGGCAAAAAATGATGTATGAGCATTTACGTCTCCTTACTGAAGAGGTTGTAAGTCGCATTGCGAAAGATTACGTGAGGAATGTTAATACAAGTCGTTTCATTGAACAACAGGCTTTGGATATGGCTGATTTGATGACAAGTGGAATTGTCCAACAGTTTCCGTCGATGTTTCAGGCTTAAGATCATTCAACTTAAGTTCAGTAAAACTTGAGGGCTGCCATTCAGCTTTAAAAATAATTTTTTTGAAAACGTTAATCTAAAAAATGATTGACGTTTTTTGTGTTTAAAAAACTGATCCTAAGTGTAAGGGCACGATTAACATACTGGGACTTTTGCGATGATTAGCGTTTACTAAATCAATAAATTACGCATAAAACAACTAAAAAGCACACCCTTCAGCATATTGGACCAAGCGTAGGTCATATATTCTGCGTATAATGTGGTTCTTTAGTCATTGATAAGGAGTGATATATTTGCCAGACGTATTTGTAGAACGATCATTAGACGAAATTCGATTCTGGTCACGTATCATGAAGGAACATTCATTTTTCCTTCGATTAGGTTTTAGAAGTGAAGATACACAACTGATTAACGAAGCCAACCAATACCAAGCCATTTTTGAAGATATCGAGGGGAGAGCCAATTCGTTTTCTGTAAACACAGATCCTCAAATCATTAGGGAATTTAATGTAGAGGTACACAATGCAGCGGCTCATATTTGGGCTTTTAAAAGAAAGGTTTTGGGCCTGATCTTGCAGTGCCAGCTGCCAGGACAGAATAATTTCCCTTTGCTTGTTGATCATATCAGCCGGGAAGCCAACTATTTTAGAAACCGATTGGAGGAACTGAATTCCGGAAGGCTTGAACCTATACATGATGCTATTATTGATGAGAATGTTTTCTTCCTCAAAATAATGGCTGACCATGCAAAGTTTATAGGCCACCTTTTAGATCCTTCAGAAAGGAAGCTTGTTGAGCAAGCTAGAGAGTTTAGTCATGAATTTGATACCCTTTTGTATCAAGCGATTGATTTAAGCTCAATGCGGCCTCAATCCCAGACAATTCCATTATTGAGTCAGTTTGTAGATGAGAACCGGGTTTCTGTGAGGTCATTACGGGATTTTAAGAAGACAGCCCGAGATTTAATCGAAGAATGCCGGATAAAAAGCATCATCCATCCTCTATTGGCAGATCATGTATTTCGGGAAGCTGAAAGGTTTTTGTTTATTCTGGATATGTTTGAACGGTCGTTATCCGGAGAGAAGGTAAACAAGAGGGAAATATTGTTCTAACATAACGGTTTGATCAAACAAAACATACAAGATTAATTCTAGGGAGGGAAATATACTGGAAATACCAATCACAGGATTACTGCTTCGTTCTGAAGGTTCTGGCTCTGAACATGCCCATAGTCTCCTTATTACTTCATGGGATGGACAACCGGTTAGGCTTCATGTTCACCCGATTTCGGGGGATACTTCGTTTGATGTCGGACACTTTCATCATTACGCAGGAACCACAGACCCTGCCCCCAGCGGTGTTCCCCATGTCCATTACTACAATGTGGAAACTTCATTTAATGACCAGCATATTCATTATGTTCGAGGAAGAACAGGACCGGCAATCCCCTTACCGACTGGTGGACATTATCACGATTTTGAGGGTTACACAACAGTAAACGGTAGAATTCCTCATTCACATCGATATAAGGGTAGCACAGGGAATGAGGAATAAATTAAAGGTTAAAAATGGTTGTCTCTCCCCTAGTTTCTGTCCCTATCAGCGGTAAGTATTCCTCCATACACTATATTATCTTATTTGAAAGGGACGACAGTAATGAGTGAGGTCAGTTACGGCGGTGGAGGAATGTTTACCAGTGTTGGTGTCATTCTGGTTCTCTTTATTCTGCTTGTTATTGTAAGCCGTACTTGGGGCGTTTAATGATTGATGCGTGGTCCAATTTTTTCGAAACATTTTAAGGCGATCAGTAGTTAGGGATAGTGGCAATCAATAAGAAAATTGAGCAAAAAAGAGAATTTCAGAACTTGGTATTATCCCCTTCATGTAGACATACGAAAAGGGACAACGATAAGATGATCTTAACGTCGTCGACTGGAAGGGGATTTTGCTATTTCACCAGAAAGGGACAATATGATTGGGTATTTTTTCTGCTAAATAATGAACGTATATTCGCATACAATAATTAAAAACAAACAAACGTTCTGTTTATTGGAGGGATGAACATGCCAGTTAAATACTTAGGGTGGTTGGTTGAAATCAATTATCAGGACCAATCGGGCAAAATTACGAAGAGACACATCCAAGTCAAAAGCATCCGATCCGGGCTCATCAAGGCGGACGATTTATTATCTGGCCAGTCGCGTACTTTCCGTGAATCGGGGCTGCTGGCATGGCATCCTATCCAGACAACAGGATAGGGGAGGCAACGGAATGCTGAACGATTATGAACGGAAAGTGTTGAGAATCTTGTATAACTACAGCAACGTGCGGCGAAGATTCCCCACGCTTCAGGAGCTGACCGTAAAGACTGGAAGGAGCAAGGTCGATATTATGGCAGCTCTGGACGGTCTAGTTGCTGCGAATTACATAACGTGGGAAAAGAAGTCGGGCGGCCAAAATCATCATAGTGGAGGGCTGGGAACGTGAGACCGAGAAGCCGAAGCTTCCAAAGGCACCGTCGCCGGAGCGTGGAAATGACTTGAGTTACTGGACCGAATATTAGGGAGCACAAATCGATGGGTAAAAAATTAATAGGTAATGGAATTATTGAATCATTCCGGATGATCCTGCCGGAATTCCGAGAAGCTTATCTGGAAGAAAAGAGGGAACAGGAACGACGTGGCAAACGCAAAACCCACCGCTAAAGATTGACCGCCTGCGGTGGGTTTTGTTGTACATTTACAGATGCGCGCCGTGAGGCACTTTGTTGTCCAAGGTCATACTCATTATTTAGAACTCCTTCTATTTGGTTCAGGTGATATAAATACGTTTAAAAAAATCACAAATAAATCACGATCTCTGCGAATACAGGTGAATGCTTGCGAATGAAAATGCTAAAATCGAAACCGTATAAAGGCTTTGATTAAGGGAAAACGAACGTAGGCGTACGCAGACGAATCGAAATATAATATTCTATAGATGATGTTATGTTTGATCCTGACAGTTGATTACGGAAAAACCGATTCGGAAAGAAGGGGGATGAGCAATGTCGAATTCGATTAGCGAAAACCGTTCGCTCTTTGAGCAGTTATATACGCATGCACCCATCGGCATTGCTGTGGCATCACATGTGAATGGACTGTGGCTTCAATTGAATCCCGCATTCTGTCAAATGCTTGGATATGAGGAAGCGGAGTTGACGGATACTCCGGTTACTGATCTGTTGTTTTCTGAAGATGTCGACATGGAGCGCTTTCGCTGCGAATGCTGGGACATGGCGAACGGACTCACGCAAATGTTTGAAACGGAACTGCGATTGATCCGAAAAAACGGAAGCTTGGTATGGGCGACGGTTCGTGCCTGCATCGTCAAAGATGAAACATCCGGCAAACCGCTCTATTTGCTTGTGCAGGCTGTAGATATCACCAAGCAGAAGGAGGCGGAGAAGCGAATGTGCGAACAACGTGGGCAGCTGGAAGAGAGCGGTCGAATCTCCCGTATGCTCACGGAGGTTTCGCCAGACCTCATTGCCATTCATCAAGCCGATGCACAGCGGACCTTCAAATACGTATCGCCAGCCTGTCGGCATATGCTCGGATATGAACCTGAAGAGATGGTGGGCATGCCCGGCATGTTCTGCATTCATCCGGAGGATATATCGCTTGTGCAAACGTATCTTAATGCGCAAATTCAAGGCCTGGTTCCCGAACGGATTACGTATCGCCTTGTCCGAAAAAGCGGAAGCTGTATTTGGGCGGAGACCATCACCCATTACGTCTACGGTTCAAACGGGGAGCTGAAGGAAATTATAGCGGTGACTCGGGATATTACGGCGAGCAAACAACAACAGCTCAGTCTGGAAGAATATCGGTCCTTGTTCGACTGCAATCCGCTTGGCGTCGCCTCATTGGACTTGGATGGCAAACTGCTCAAAGCCAATATGGGGCAGGAACAGTTGACAGGCCATACCCGCGAGGAATTATTGATGAGCTCTTTCGAACAACTGATCGATCCCGCTGACCTGGACAAGACGAAATACCATTTTGAAGAGACCGTAAAGGGAAAGGCCCAGCGCTATGAAATCGGCTTGATTCACAAGGATGGCCACCGGATTGAAGCGAGCGTGATCAACTTGCCGATTGTGATGGAAAACAGGGTGGTCGGCGTATACGGCATTACCAGTGACATTACCGAATCCAAGCGGTATGTGGAAGAAATCGAAAATTTGAGCTATGAACGGGCGTTGATCCTGAATGCGATGTCTGAAGGGGTCATCGGCCTGGATCAGGATGGGCATTTGATTTTTGCGAATCCGGCCGCGGTTCAAATGATGGAATTTTGCCCCTCAACGCTGAACGGCAGACCGCTTGAGGAAATTATGCTGCAGATGCAAAGCGCGGGCATTCCGTATTCGTCACGCTCCAACCCGATCTTGCAGGCCGTGAAGAACGGCCGGAGCCTGCCTCGGTCGGAGGCGATATTTTGGAGGCAGGACGGGTCCAGTTTCCTGGCCGAATTCCAGTTGAAGCCGATTATGGACCAAGGAAAAGTTCGCGGAGGCGTGCTCGTTTTTCGCGACATGACGTCGGTGAACGAGATTATTCGCGCCAAGGAAGCGGCCGAGCATGCAGACCGGGCTAAATCGGAGTTCCTGGCCGTGATGAGCCATGAGCTTCGAACACCGCTTAACGGAATTATGGGCATGGCCCATCTATTGAAAGACACGGAAATGAATGAGGAGCAGCAAGGCTATGTGGATATTATGATCCAGAGCGGGGAATCTTTGCTGCACATTCTTAACGAAATTCTTGATTTCAGCAAAATCGAGGCAGGTCGGATGGAGCTGATCCACGACGTTGTCGACATTCGAGCGATGCTTCGGGGCGTCGTGAATCTGTTCACTCCCAAGGCGGCCGAAAAGAAAGTCGCCATCGGTTATGAGATCGGGGAGGACGTTCCGGATGCCATGTTCGGTGACGAGACGCGCATTAAACAAGTGCTGATCAACCTGCTCGGCAATGCCGTCAAATTTACGGATCGAGGTAACATTCAAGTGAGCGTAGATCTGCATGGTAATGGCTCGGATGGAAGCAAGGCACGGCTTGTCTTTAAGGTCAAGGACACGGGCATCGGCATTCCGCTGGACAAACAGCACCAGTTGTTCCAATCCTTTTCGCAGCTGGATCCGGCCATTAACCGGAAATACGGAGGAACCGGACTCGGGCTTGCGATCAGCAAAAAGCTGGTGGAATTGATGGGCGGCGCCATCGGCGTGCAGAGCGAAACCAACAAAGGAGCCGAATTTCAATTCACGCTGGAATTGGAGCGAAGGTCCGACGACCACTGCGAAACGGAATCCGTTTCAATAGGTGCGAAGGAATCTGAAGCAGATCGACGGCAAGCTGCTTTGCCTGAGCAAAAGCAAAAATTGGAGTCGCATGCACCCGAACTCCATATCCTTGTTGCGGAAGACCAGTCCTTGAAACGTCCGTCTGAGGAAGAAATGCTTCCCAAACCCGGCGGGATGTATGACATAGATGCAGAACAGCTTTAAGGCACATATGCATATCTGCGCAATCAAAAACCAAGCCGATCGCTGAGGAGATCGGCTTGGTTTTTGCGTGGTCAGTCCGGCATGCAGAATGACGGTTTGGAAGTCAGGATTAGCGCCGCATACGGGCTGCATTGCCCAACGGATCTTGCATATCGTTTGGATAAAGGGACATTGTCCGGCAGCATCTCTCAGGATGCGATCATCGTGGATTTAGGACCAGCCTCCGATAAGCCCGGAGAGCGTTACGCATTCGTCGTCCTCCAATTCCGCGATGAGAGTAAGCTCGTCCTGGTCGTCCGGATCGACTGCAAACAATTCGCGTCGTCCGTCTTCATGTTTGATGATGACCAGCTGGTTGCCGCTTTTGGTGGAGAATTGATACTTTACTCCAATGCCAGGCAATGGGCATTCCCGGATGTTCATGAAAAAGGTTCACCTCTTTTTAACGATTCCTTCATCGATTGACCGTTCACACAGTACGGGTGTATTCTACTATTCCTTACAACGTTTGGCAAGTCGCAAATCGAATGCTGTCATTCTCTTGCATTTTTCGGTTAACCTAGCTTTGATGCCGGCCCTTGTTTCGTTTGCGTCGAACCAGCCACCACGTGAGCAGTCCTGCGATCAGAGCCAAGCCGATGGCGGTGATGATGATGATATTGCGGATGTTCGGGACCTGCACGGTCATGTCCAGTGTATTCGTTCCAAGGGGATCGACGTGCCAGACCAGTGTCTTGCCCCGATCTTCGACTTCATCGGCATTGGAATCCTTGGCTTTGATCGGCAGGGTTAACTTGAAATCGAAGTTGACGTCTTTCAGCAATAGCTTTCTCAGAAATTCGGGCACTTTGCTGATCTGATCCTTGATTTCTCCGTCTGGCATGGATTCCATGGGGTCAGCAACCGCGGAGATATGATAGCTGTTAAAGAAGAAGCCGGGCGTTACGGAATAGTCAATCTGAATTCCGGCAGGCAGGTTCGACAGGTCAAAGTCGGTCGAGCCTTTGCTCTCGTAGTGGGCCTTGGCCGTTAACTGGCTGCGTTCCTTCTCGGTAGTGACTTCGGTGGTGAAACCGTTCCGTTTCAGTGCATCTCCGAGCAGGGGCAGCAAATTGTCCTGTCCGATCTTTCCAAGCGCGGAGTCGGTTACCCCAAGCTTCAGGGTCAGGTCGGAGGAACCGTCCAGATTGACGTTCAAATGAGCCTCGCCGTCGGCGCAGGCCGACAAAAGGATCACCGTCATGGAAAGCAGCATTGCAAAACAACATTGGCGCAGTGATAAGCGAATCGACATTGCATTCACCTTTCTGATAAAATCATTCGTATATAAGTTCGGGGATGAGGAAATGGCCATTTCCCCGATCCAGACATCCAGTATACACCGTTCACGGACCGTATGGAAATTCGCGCATGATGCCGATTTGCTTGAAAACAGGGTAGAATTCCTGCGAAAAGGGAAAGATACATCACGGTCTACCGCATTTTTGCAGCGGATTTTCCGTCTGATTTTTAATAAAATTGCAGATGTCGCATTTTTGTCAATGTTCGGTTAAGCCAGATGTCGTTTCCCCGTGTAAACTGATACTATGTATGTTGAATAAACGGATGCAAGGAGGGTCATTCATGGGTTACATCATTTTTTTGGTTGCCATTATGGTCGTGGGCATGGCTGGTATGGGCTGGTTCTTCCAGATGGTCGACAAGGAGAAACACTAGTGTTATCTGTTTGAAAAGTTGAAACAGGGACAAGCTTATAAAGCCGGCTTCGCGATTCATGCGAGGGTGGCTTGTTTGCTATGCGAAAAGTGCGGGTCTATCGATGAATCTGACATGAAAGCGTAAAAGAAATCACCCTGCATGTCCGAAGATTTGACCTTTGGATAAATATTTTTCGTAAAGATGGGATTTTTAGGTTTCTCTTTTGTATAATAGGGGGAGTCACTCGGGGTTTGCCCGAAATATTCCCATTTGGAAAGGGTGTACATAATGAAATTCAGTGAATATACGTATACACGTCCCGATCTCGAGCAGATCAAAGAGTCCTTTCGGGAACTGTTGAAAGGGTTTGAACAATCGGAATCTTTCGAAGAACAGAGCGGCTACATGGATCGAATCAATGCATTGCGCAGCGATTTCGAGACGCAGGCACAGCTTGTTTACATCCGTCACTCCATTGACACCAATGATGAGTTCTACAAAGCCGAGCAGGATTTTCTGGATGATAGCGCACCGATCATTCAGGAGTATGTAACCGATTTTTACCGCGCATTGGTGAATTCCAAGTTCCGCAGCAAGCTGGAAGAGAAGTGGGGCACGCAATTGTTCCGCTTGGCCGAGCTTTCGCTCAAAACGTTCAGCCCGGAAGTCATTGAAGACCTGCAGAAGGAAAACAAGCTTTCGACCGAATACAACCAATTGATCGCGTCGGCGAAAATTCCGTTCGAAGGCGAAGAGCGCACGCTTCCGCAGCTGCTTCCGTTCGAATTGTCGACGGACCGCTCCATGCGCGAACGCGCTTCGGCAGCCCGCTATGCTTTCATGGCCGAGCATGAATCCGAATTCGACCGCATCTATGACGAGTTGGTCAAGGTGCGGACGCAGATCGCCAAAAAGCTCGGATATCCTTCGTACGTCGAGATGGGATATGACCGCATGAACCGTACGGATTACAATGCCGACATGGTCGCGAATTTCAGAGCCCAGGTCCGCGATTACATCGTGCCGGTGGCTTCCAAGCTGAGAGAGCGCCAGCGCAGCCGGATCGGCGTGGATACGTTGTATTTCTACGATCAGGGATTCAGCTTCCCTACAGGCAATCCGACGCCGAAAGGCGACCCGGACTGGATTATCGAAAACGGCAAAAAAATGTACAACGAGCTGTCGCCGGAAACGGGTGGATTTTTCGAAATGATGACCGAGAACGAACTGATGGACCTGGTCAGCAAAAAAGGCAAACAAGGCGGCGGCTACTGCACGTTCCTGAATGACTACAAAGTGCCGTTCATTTTCTCCAACTTTAATGGTACATCGGGCGATATCGACGTGTTGACCCATGAAGCGGGCCATGCCTTCCAGGTATATGAGAGCCGCAACTTCGAAGTGCCGGAATACAACTGGCCAACCTATGAATCCGCAGAAATCCATTCCATGAGCATGGAGTTTTTCACCTATCCGTGGATGGAATCGTTTTTCAAGGAAGATACGGACAAATACAAGTTCGACCACTTGTCCTCCGCGCTGCTGTTCATTCCGTATGGCGTAGCTGTGGATGAGTTCCAGCATTTCGTGTATGCGAACCCGGACGCTACGCCTGCCGAGCGCAAACAGGCGTGGCGCAATATCGAGAAAACGTACCTTCCGCATATCAATTACAAGGATAACGAATACTTGGAGCGCGGCGGATTCTGGCATAAGCAGGGCCATATTTTCGCCTCGCCGTTCTATTACATCGATTACACGCTTGCGCAAATTTGCGCGTTCCAATTCTGGAAGCGCAGCAACGAGGATATGGCTTCTGCATGGGCGGATTACCTGACCTTGTGCCGAGCTGGCGGCAGCCGTTCCTTTACAGGTCTGGTCGAGTTGGCCGGATTGATTTCCCCGTTCCAGGACGGATGCGTTTCCTCCGTCATTGGCGATATCGAAGCTTGGCTCGATGGAGTCGACGACAAAGCGTTGTAAGGTAATGGAATGCCGAATGCGGCAAGTTGAATGGACGATTATCCCGTATAAAGGGGTGAACGGATACGAAAGATAACACGAAAGCATTCTGAGGCATAGACGGCTGATCAGCCTTTTTTATCCCTGAAGCAGCTCATGCAAAGAATGCGAGGTTATTCGAATGTTAGTTGAATTGATGACTCCTGCCGACCGGACACGGGTACTGCCGCTCATATCGAACACTAATGGTCAAGTGGTCATGGGCGGTGTGGCGTCCGGGTTACAGGCCGGCCGGGTCTATGTGGACGATGCCAGAGCCCCCCAAAGCGCCTTGGTGTGGGCGAGAAATGAAATGTTTTACCTGGTGGGCCGATCTGGTCACGAACGCTTTAATCGGCTTGCAGAACAAACGATCGTATCCAGGCTTTTGCCGGAAGCTCTGCATGCCGGTGAAGATACCTTGAATCTGGAAACATATCCGCTGCCCGGACAGGAATGGGACGCTGTGGTCGGCAGAATGTTCGGGGGAGCACTGCGGCAAGGATGGAGGATCCCGTTTTGTTTCCGTGAGGAGATGTTCGAGAAATTTAGCCATGATTATGAACACAGTCCTATCGAATCATCCCCAAAATACCAGCTTCGCATGGTTGATCCAGAGAGCGTTCGTCAGGATGCTGGTGGTGTGATCGTGACGGAGATCCTGAAATTTTGGCACTCCTTGGACGATTTCTATCGCTATGGATTCGGCACTTGTGTGTTATATCGTGATCAGGTGGTGGGCACCTGCATTTCGGTATTTGTTCACGAAAGCAATCATGAGGTCGGCATTGTGGTGTACGGTACGGAACATCGGGGGCAGGGGCTTGCTACGGCGATGGCTCACGAGTATGTGCGGACTTGCCTGAAACATGGGTGTACGCCGCATTGGACGACAGAACATTTTCGTCACGACTCTGCCGCGATAGCACGCAAATTGGGATTTGAGCAAGGAGCGTCATATCCTGTGCACTATGCGCCGATCCGAGAGTTGTTGGCAAAATAAGAACAGTATTCATGATGGTTTAGCGGCATGGAAGCATAGTCTTCGGTGCCGCTTTTTTCGCGTCTATAAAAACCACAAAAACATAAACACGTTAACGGAGAGGCAGAACCAATCTGGGGAAGCGAAGCGTTCGCCTAAAAGCTTTCTGAAAGAAAGCTGCATCGGAAGAGGGTACTGCACTCGCCAGTGGCCTAGTGTAATTTATGATTGCGGTTTATATAGTACCCATAATTCCCGAAAGTGTAACATTTGCAGCAATGGTTGTGATTTATTTCACTATAGTTGAAAACGGATTCAGGTACAATGAAAACAGTAAATCAGGGGATACAGGAGGCTGGTTCAGATGGCAACCCATGCATATTATGTTCCGCCCGTGAACTTGATGGGCAGAGGCTGCTTGCAGGATGCAGGCAACATGATTCAGGAAATGGGAATTCGGAATGCGCTTGTCGTAAGCGATCGCGGGCTGATGTCTTCCGGCGTAGCTGATCAGGTGCTGTCTATATTAAGAAAAGCCGGGCTAAACTACATCGTATATGATGCAGTTCAGCCCAACCCGACATGTCACAATGTGCATGAGGGGCTGAAAGTGTACCAGAAGCATGGGTGCGATGCCATCATTTCGATCGGCGGCGGCTCCCCGCAGGACGCAGCCAAGGCGATCGGCATCGTGGCAACCAACGGCGGGCATATTCGGAATTATGAAGGTATGCACCAATCGAAGCACAAATCCGTGCCGATCGTGGCGATCAACACAACGGCCGGCACGTCAAGCGAGGTGACGATTAACTACGTGATTACAGATGAAGAACGCAAGGTTAAAATGGTGATGGTGGACCCGAACTGTCTTGCCTCCCTGTCGGTGAACGATCCGGAACTGATGCTCAGCAAACCGTCCAGCCTGACGGCCGCCACAGGAATGGATGCATTAACCCATGCCGTCGAGGCGATGGTCACGCCGGGGGCATTTACGGTCACGAATGCAACCGCTGCTGCGGCAGTGGAACTGATCTTTGAATATCTTCCCCGTGCAGTGAGGGACGGTAACGATCTGGAGGCGCGCGAGCATATGACCTATGCGTGTTTCTTGGGAGGCATGGCCTTCAACAATGCGGGTTTGGGTTACGTTCATGCCATGGCTCACCAGCTTGGAGGCGTATATGATTTGCCTCACGGCGTATGCAACGCCATGCTGCTGCCTTACGTGGAGGAACTGAATGCCAAGCATGTGCCGGATAAATTTCGCCATATCGCCAAAGCGATCGGCATGGATGTGAGAAACAAATCGGACGAGGAATGCTCCGAATACGTGATCGAGGCCATAAGGCAGTTGTCCAGGGAGGTTGGCATTCCGGAAAAGCTCTCAGAACTCGGAGTGAAGGACCCTGATATCGAACTGTTGGCCGATAATGCCATGAAGGACGTTTGCGCACCGGGCAATCCGTACCAGCCGAGCAAAGAAGAAGTGATGGAGTTGTTCCGCAAAATTGTATAAGTGACGCAAGAAAGCTGCCGGGAGAAATCCCGGCTTATATTTTTGGATTACTTATTTTTCCAGTTCAGTTTCAGGATGAACCAAAAGGATTTTGAAATTCCTTACCGAATACTTACATTAATCACCATGGCAAGAAGAAGGGAGTGATCCTGACTGACCCAAACGATTGCCTGATCATCCATCTGCATGTTTATCCTCTGCAAGTCCGGTTTAATGTTGAGAAAGCAAACATCGCGATTTCCCACAATGCAACTACACCTTGTGCTTTGCTCCCCTTTTCTATTTTAAGCGAGTTTCTGTTCCAGGTTTGCTTACCCGATTTTATTCATCCCGATCCACTACAGTCACAAACGCAAAATGGTCCCGCTTTTCTTTGAACTCTTCGCATGGATTATAGACTGCACGGCTCGTGCGGAAAATTCAGATCATCACATCAGCGTCCACACATCGGAAAAACGTAGCAAGGCTTGAAAGATGCGTAAAAATGAACGTGGAGGAGGCTGAACGATGGCAAAAAAAGAAGTTGTAGCCATGCTGCTCGCCGGAGGGCAGGGCAAGCGTTTGAAAGGGTTGACGAAATCTTTGGCCAAACCGGCCGTGTTTTTTGGCGGAACGTACCGGATCATTGATTTTCCCCTGAGCAATTGTTCCAACTCGGGCATTGATACCGTCGGGGTGTTGACCCAATATGAGCCCATGGTGCTTCATTCATATATAGGAATCGGCAGCGATTGGGACCTGGACCGAAAAAACGGCGGCGTCTACGTTCTGCCTCCCCATGAGCGTGAGAACGGCAGCAACTGGTATCGCGGCACCGCCGATGCCATTTACCGCAACCTGAATTTCATCGAACAGTTCGATCCCGAGCACGTGCTGATCCTGTCAGGCGATCATATCTACAAAATGGATTACGAGCGCATGCTCCAGTATCACAAAGAAAAGAATGCCGACTGCACCATCTCGGTGATCGAAGTGCCTCTTGCGGAAGCGAGCCGCTTCGGCCTGCTCAATACGGACGAGACGTATCGCATCCATGAATTCGAGGAAAAACCGCCCGTGCCGAAAAGTACCCTGGCTTCCATGGGAATCTACCTGTTCAAGTGGGACGTGCTGAAACGGTTTTTGATTCACGATGAACAGCAGCCATCTACTTCCTATGACTTTGGCAAAGACATCATTCCATTGCTGCTTGCCCATGATAAATCGTTATACGCCTACCCTTTTAAAGGCTATTGGAAGGACGTCGGTACCATTTACAGCCTGTGGGAGTCCAACATGGATTTGTTGCATGAAGAAGCGCCGCTGAATCTGAATGATCCCGATTGGCGGATTTATACGCGGAATCCCAATCAGCCGGCCCAATACATTTCTCCATCGGCGAAATTGCGCAGCTGCATCGTTAGCGAGGGCAGCGTTGTGCATGGAGAGATCAACCATTCCGTGTTGTTCTACGGGACAGAGGTGGGAGAAGGCAGTTTGATCGTTGATTCCGTAGTGATGCCTGGAGTTCGGATCGGACGCAATGTACGCCTTCACAGAACCATTGTTGCCGAAGGATTGGTCATTCCTGACGGCGCGCGGCTGTCTCCGGAGGATGAGAGCGACGTGCTGCTCGTCGACCAGGAAGAGCTGGAACGACGTTTACGGATAAGCATGGCAGGCAAAGCCTAATTTGATGACAGGGGACGGTGCAAGCGATGAAACCATTGATCGGCGTTATCAATCTGGACCACGAACTGGAAGAGCTGAAGGAATTGACGTACTTTCGCTGCGGTGCCGCGGTACCTTATGCCGGGCGTTACCGTCTGATCGATTTTGTGTTGTCCAACATGATGAATGCAGGCATTGAAAGCATCGGCGTATTCGTGCGCCGCAAATACCGGTCACTCATGGATCATTTGGGAGATGGCAAACCGTGGGATCTGGACCGCAAGCACGGAGGCATGTTCATCCTGCCGCCGGATTGGAACGATCCAACGGACAGCTCGCTGGGCGATTTGCAGCATTTTCACAACAATCTGGACTTCTTCCGTCGGGGAGCGGGCCAATATGTCGTTCATGCCGGCAGCCGGCATGTCACCAAGGCGGATTTGCAGGATGTTTATCAATTTCATATACGCAAAGGCGCAGACGTTACACTGGTTTGTAAAAAAGTAGACCGGCTGCTGCCTGAACACGAAGCTTGCATCAAGGTGGAAGATGACGGGGACGGCAATGTGCTGGACATTCACCAAGAAGCTGGCCACCCGAATATATATACAGAAATTTTCGTCATGGAAAAGGAGTTGTTCCTGCGCCAGGTGCAGCGATGCATCGAGCATGGCGAGAGCCATTTCTTCCGGGACGCGATCCAGAGGAATCCGGATGGCTTGAGCATTGCAGCGTACGCCTATGAAGGCTATCATGCCGTAATCAACTCCGTGGACAGTTACTACCGGAACAGCATGGAATTGCTGAATAACGGGCTGTATGAGCAATTGTTCAAGGAACAATCGGTGCATACCAAAATCAAATACGAAGCGCCTGCAAAATATTTGGATACCGCAGAGGTGAAGCATTCGCTGCTTGCGAACGGCTGCATCGTCGGCGGCGAAGTGGAGGATAGCATACTGTTCCGTGGCGTACATGTGGCCAAGGGGGCAAAAATCAAGGGTTCCATCATCATGCAGAAATGTTATATTGGTGAAGGAACCGTGCTCGAGAACGTCATTCTGGATAAAGACGTCAGGCTCAGCGGAGGGCAGACGTTGATCGGCAACGAGAATAGTCCTTACGTTTTGGCGAAAAGCACCAGCCTTTAAAATTCAGGCCGAACTTGCTGAACCTTTACAAAATAAAATCCTGCATATGCTTGGGAAAGACGAATGGAGGGCGGAGTTCATCCGGCGCACAGCGAGGCGAACCCCCTCCGCATATACAGGGTTTCACCGGGAGGAACCTACTTTTGTTTGACAATAAGGAAGCATTCAAAAGCATTTTTCAACGGAATCTGATCAGCAAATTGGGCAAACTGCCAGAAGAGGCAACGTTGGATGACGTATACCACGTGCTCGGGAGCATGATCCGTGAATACGCAGGCCATGATTGGGCGGCGTCGAATCAGGGATTCAAGCAGCGTCAGGATAAACAGGTGTACTACTTCTCGCTGGAATTCCTGATTGGACGTCTGCTCGGCAACAATTTGCTCAACGTGAATGAATTGGAGCTGGTACGCAGCAGCTTGGCCGAGCTGGGAATTTCGCTCGAACAGGTGGAGGAACAGGAGTCCGATGCAGGGCTGGGCAATGGCGGTTTGGGAAGACTCGCGGCCTGTTTCCTGGATTCGCTGGCTTCGCTCGGTTATGCGGGCCATGGATGCGGCATCCGATATAAATACGGTCTGTTCGAGCAAAAGATCATCAATGGCAATCAGGTCGAACTGCCGGACAATTGGCTGGACAAAGGCAATGAATGGGAAGTGCGCCGTCCGGACAAAAAAGTGGAGGTTCAGTTCTGGGGTCGGGTGGAGGCGTACGAACAGGATGGCCGCATGCAGTTTGCCACCAGAGACGCGGAATCGGTCGTAGCCGTGCCTTACGATACCCCTGTCATCGGTTACGGCCAGCCCCATGTGAATACGCTGCGGCTCTGGAGCGCCGAACCGAAGCGCGAAACTTCTTTGGATACGCCGTCGAACTACTACGGCTATCTGGATTACAGCCGGTCCGTCGAATCGATCTCGGAGTTTCTGTATCCGGACGATTCGCAGTACGAAGGCAAATTGCTGCGGCTCAAGCAGCAATACTTCATGTGTTCTGCCGGAGTGCAGAGCATTTTGCGCACGTTTAACAAACTAGATCTGCCGTATGACCGCTTGCCGGACAAAGTCGCCTTCCATATTAACGATACCCATCCCACTCTGGTCATCCCGGAGTTGATGCGCATCCTGATCGATATTCAGGGTTACGGCTGGGATGAGGCATGGGATATTACAGTAAGGACCGTTTCATATACAAATCATACGACCCTGAGCGAGGCGCTGGAAAAATGGCCGGTGTCCATGGTCAGCAAGCTGCTGCCACGCATTTACATGATCATAGAGGAAATCAACAAACGGTTTTGCGCCATGCTGATCGAGCGTTATCCGGGAGATCAGAACCGCATCGAGCAGATGGCGATCATCGCGAACGATCAGGTACGCATGGCCAACCTGGCCATCGTCGGCAGTCACAGCGTGAACGGGGTGGCCGCCTTGCATACGGAAATTTTGAAAGAGCGCGAGATGGCCCCGTTCTATGCGCTCTATCCCGAGCGGTTCAACAACAAGACCAATGGCATTACCCATCGCCGCTGGCTTATGCATGCGAACCCGAAACTGTCCGCCCTCATTACGGATACGATCGGAACGGACTGGATCACGCAGCCGGGCTTGCTGAATGAACTGGTGCCTTATGCCGGGGATGCGGCTTTTCAGCAGCAATTCCATGCGATCAAGCGGGCCAACAAGGAGCGGCTGGCAGCATACATTCTGGATCATGCGGGAGTTACCGTGAATCCGGATTCGATTTTCGATGTGCAGGTCAAACGGCTTCACGGATACAAACGTCAGCTGCTGAACATTTTGCATGTCATGCACTTATACAATCGTTTGAAGCACGATGCTTCGTATGATCTCGTACCGCGCACGTTCATCTTTGGAGCGAAGGCAGCGCCGAGCTATTATTTTGCCAAAAAAATCATCAAGCTGATCAATACGGCCGCCGATACGATTAATCAGGATCGTTCGGTTCAGGACCGTTTGAAAGTGCTGTTTCTTGAAAATTATTCCGTCTCGTTGGCCGAAAAGATCATACCGGCTGCCGATGTCAGCGAACAGATTTCGACCGCAGGCAAGGAGGCCTCGGGTACGGGAAACATGAAATTCATGATGAACGGGGCGCTCACGATCGGTACGATGGATGGCGCCAACGTGGAGATGGCGGAGCAAGTCGGGGAAGAGAACATGTTCATCTTTGGTTTGCGTGCAGAAGAAGTGTCCGAATATTATCGTTCCGGGCAATATCGGCCGCGCGAGGTGGCACAACAGGACGAACGTCTCGGCCAAGTGGTGGAGCAGCTTGTGCATCCCGGTGCGTTCTGCTGCCGGGACGGCGAATTTTGGGATATCTACGACTCGCTGCTTGCCCATGGCGACGAATACTTCGTGCTTCGGGATTTCGCTTCGTACGCAGACGCGCACGCAGCCATTGATGCGGCATACCGGGATGTTCCTGCATGGACCCGCAAAGCGGTGTTGAATACGGCGAAATCCGGCATCTTTTCGAGCGACCGCACGATCAGCGAGTATGCCACCGATATTTGGGGCATTGAACCCGTGTCCGGATTTTGGAGAGGCTGATGCTAAGCGGTCCACATTGTTGAATGATGGAGCGTATGTCTAAATGTGGTGCATGTTCATATCCCCATATTCCAGCACGCGTTGTTATCGTGTACAGGAATATGGGGATCTTTTTTGCCGGTTAACACGGGGAGGATCGGGATTCGGGTCGCCGGAATCATTTGAAGGTATTGGCAGGTTGATGAGCTCGTTCAATTGGAAAGCGTGTCCCTTTTGCATCCACCTTTTGCATCAACGCAAAAAATGCTCTCTAAGCACGAGTGCATTTTCGTTTCCGATAGGGTGGATTGACTCAGTCATTCATCTTTCACCACAAGGCCAAAGATTTTGGTAAAAAGGATGGCCTGCGGGGGCGAGATGATGCAGCCTTGCAGATCTTCCAGCGTAATGCCGAGATTGTGGAATTCGCAGGTGCTGATGTCGATGTCCCGCAGCGGGGTGCTGGAAAACTGGGCTTTGTCGATATTGATCTCGTGCAGCCTGACCTTGCTCAGCGTGGCACTGTAGAAATCCGCTTGGGTAAACGAACTGTTTTCCATGGCGACCTGTTTCAGATTGGCAAAACGGAAGGTCGAATAATCGGCCAGGCAATGCGTGAACCGGATGTTGCGGAGCGTTGAACCCAACAGGTCGAGCCCGACCATTTTGCAATGGATGAAATGGGTGCGATGCATGATCGCATCGGTCAGGTTCACGTTGGACAGGTCGCATTGCTCAAAGATGACGTCGGTGATCTCCGCTCCGGGCAGGGAAACGTCGTCGAAAACGATATGTTTGAAATGCGTTTGCTCCAGCATCACTTTACCCGCTTCGCCCCCGGATATCGTTCCGTTTTCATACAAGCCAGGCAGGATGGTGCCTTCGTCATGAAGAATAAGTGAGTCTAAGGAGCGCGGCTCAAGCTGGCGCGGCAGTTTGGGGCGCTGGATTTTCATTTCGGCTGCTGCCGCTGCCGGCGAGGCGAGCGAAGTCGATGGTGGACGGGATTTTCGGCTCATGTCGGACTCCTTTGCATTGAAATAGAATTCGGACGCGCGATACATATCCTGTTATTACCATAACAGCAGAACGGATGTTTGCCAATACAGGTTCGCACGCAAAATCAAAAAACGCGTTAAACCATCGGCCATAATGATGTAGAGATCGTTAAACCCATTCGTCCGATACAGAAAGGAACCAATTTGGTATGGACCATTACACCAGAATTCAGCTCGCCATTCACTATTTGGAGCAGCACTTGCAGGAGGAATTCGACATACGGGCCACGGCTGCGGTTGCCGGGTTCTCGGCCTTCCATTTCCAGCGGCTGTTTCAAGCCATTACAGGGTTCACTGTGCTGGAATACGTTCGCAGGAGGCGCCTGTCCGAAGCGGCACGCCATTTGCGCGAATCGGAGCACGGGATTCTGGATGTTGCGCTTGCATGGGGGTATCAATCCCAGGAAGCATTCACGCGTGCATTTGCAGGACATTGGGGGATGACACCTGCGCGGTTTCGAAAAATGCAGGAGGAGCCTTGTTCCTTGAAGAGCCAGTCGGTCATTGATTTTAACGATTATCGCTCACGGCTTGGAGGAGATATGTATATGAGAGCACCCCGTTTATTAACGCTGAATCCGATCCGGATTATCGGCTACGAGTACATGACCAACCTGAACAATGACCAGCATTATGCGGAAATCCCCGGGTTCTATCAGGAGTTCGGCGCATCGCAGAAATTTATGGACATCCCCGAACGGTCGCGTCCCGATCTGGCGTATGGCGTTGCGTGCCGCTTCGCTGACGATGGCGGGTTCTCGTTCATCGTCGGCGAGGAGAGCGGGGCAGCCGATGGGCAGAACCTGAAACCGGGTTTCACCTGGGTAGAACTTCCCGGGGGCCTATATGCCGAATTCACGGTCGAAGGGTCGGGACAGGATATCCGCAAAATGATTTATGGCAGCTGGCTGCCCCAATCCGGTTATGAACGCAGGGAGGGGCCGGACTTCGAAGTGACGGATGTATGGAAATCCACGCCGCAGCAGTTGGACATGAAAATCTATATTCCGCTAAAATGAAGTCAACGGTTTGTTGAAAATTCAGGCAGAAAGGACTTCGCCCCATGCCAAAGAAAACATGGACAGGCTCACGGAGATGGACGCTTTGCGTTGCGCTGTTTGCCGCTGCCTACCTGCTGTTCATGGGCAATCTGCTGTTCGCGAACGGAAGGCTGCCGGGAGAAAGCTATCGATACAATCTCATTCCGTTTGAGACGGTCAAGCCGCTGCTGCTGGAAAAGCATAAATTTTCGACCGAAGCTTGGGTGAAAAACCTGTTCGGCAACATCGTATTATTTATCCCCCTCGGCTTATGGATTCCTGTTCTGTTTCGCAGCTTCCGGACGTTTTTCCGGTTCACGGCAGCGGTGATCGTGCTGCTGCTTGCGGTAGAATTTACCCAGCTGGTCACCCGCGTCGGGACATTTGACGTGGATGATCTCATGCTGAATACGCTGGGTGCTTGGCTGGGCTATGCGATGTGCAGAGGGTGGGTCAGATTAAGGTTCGGCTCGCGGTGATGAAATACCGAAATTAGGCCTCTGCCCGGGAGGTCTTTTTTTCATGCATTCATAAGGGGGTGTTTATACACCAGGCATTTCGGCTAAAACATAATCAAGGGCATCCGATCAGCTCGCGGAGTTCACGCTCTTTTGTTGATTTGCAATCGTTGAAATGAGGTGGCGGTTATCGTTTGGTGGAAGGAAAGCGTCGTATATCAAATCTATCCCATCAGCTTCAAGGATTCCAACGGAGATGGGCAAGGTGATTTGCAAGGCATCATTGAAAAAATGGACTATTTGGTTTCGCTCGGCATCGACGTCATCTGGATCTGTCCGATCTATGAGTCGCCGGGCCACGACAATGGCTATGATATCAGCGATTATTATTCGATCATGCGCAAGTTCGGAACGATGGACGATTTCGATCGTCTGCTGGAGAAGGCCCATCGCCGCGGGCTCAAGATCATGATGGACCTGGTGCTCAACCACACGTCGGACGAGCATCCCTGGTTCGTGGAATCGCGTTCCTCCAAGGAAAATGCAAGGCGCGACTATTACATTTGGCGTTCAGGCAAAAACGGGCAGGTACCGAACAACTGGGAATCGTATTTCAGCGGTTCGGTGTGGAAGCATGATCCGGAAACGAACGAGTATTACCTGCATCTTTATTCCGAGCATCAGCCCGACCTGAACTGGAACAATCCCCAGATGGCACAAGAGATGTACGAAATGGTGCATTGGTGGCTGGAAAAAGGGGTCGACGGCTTCCGCTTCGACGCGGTTGCCCATATCGCGAAGGCCGAAGGATTGCCCAGCGCGCACAATCCCGGTAATCTGCCGGTCGTCCCGGCATACCAACTGTTTTCCAACCTGGAGCAGGTGCATTCCATCCTGAAACAGTTGAACGACAACGTCCTCAAACCTTACGGCCCGATGACTGTTGGCGAAACGTCGGGGCTGGGACCTGAGCAGGCTTTGGCGTATGTGGGCACAGACCGGGACGAATTGAACATGGTGTTCCAGTTCGAGCACATGTTCGTGGACGCCCAATCCTCCGGGACGGGAAAGTGGGAGTACCGCAGCTGGAAGCTGCCCGAGCTTAAAGAAATCATGAGCCAGTGGCAGACGGTGCTGCACGGCCGGGGATGGAACGCCAATTATATGGGCAATCACGACCAGCCGCGGCCGGTTTCGCGTTTTGGCGATGACGGCAAGTACCGGGTTCGATCAGCCCAAATGCTGGCTGTCTGGATGCTCACGCTGGAAGGCACGCCGTACATCTTTCAGGGCGAAGAGATCGGCATGACCAATATTCGGTTTTCCGAGATCGACCAGTATCGCGACATTGAAACACTGAATTATTATCGGCAGCAAATCGGTCAGGGCAGGCCGAAGCATGAGGTCATGGAGGCGATCTGGCGCAAAAGCCGGGATAATGCCCGCACACCCATGCAGTGGGACGATACGGAATATGCCGGGTTTTCGGAAGCGGAGCCATGGATTCAGGTCAATGACAATTACAAGGAGATCAATGTGGCAGAGGCGGAGCTTGATCCGCAATCTGTTCTGCATTTTTACCGCAAAATGATTGCGCTTCGAAAAAAGCACCGCGTGCTGATTTATGGAGAATACGAACTCCTGCTGCCTGATCATGAGCACATTTACGCGTATACCCGCTCGTTGGAGAACGAGCAGATGCTGATCATCCTCAACTTCAGTTCCGAGGAGCCGGTCATGCAATGGCCGGAAGGATGGAGCGAAGGAGAAGCCAAGCTGCTGATCAGCAATGTCGGCAAACGCTATTCCACAGAGGAAGGTGCCATCCTGCTGCAGCCTTACGAGGCCAGGGTATATCGGATGAACAAGGCATGAAAGGTGCCGGCGTTGTCGCTTTTGCGCTTAAAAGGCGTTTTGCACTATAATAAGTAGTGAGTTTGCCGCAAATGTGGCGACAGCGTTGGGTACTGGCCCGCAACTCTCAAATTCACTCAGGTCGGGAGGCTTCAGCAATGTTAAACATTACTTATCATGGACACTCCAGCGTTCAACTGGGCACGGAAGGGAAGTCTTTGCTCATCGATCCGTTCCTGCGCGGCAATGAACTGGCCGTTACGAAGCCGGAGGACGTCAAAACCGATGTCGTTCTGCTGACTCATGCACATACGGATCACATCCTGGATGCAGAACCGATTGCCAAGGCCAATCAGGCCAAAGTGGTGGCGATCGTGGAGCTGGCTACATACATGTCATGGAAAGGGCTGGACACGATCGGCATGAACATGGGCGGAACGGTGGATCTCGGCTTTGCGCAGGCGAAAATGATCCAAGCTTTCCATACGTCGGGCATTGTGCTCGAAGAGGAGCAGCGGATCATGTATGCGGGCGTTCCCGCGGGTTACATCATCAACATCGGGGGCAAAACGGTCCTGCATGCCGGCGATACATGCCTGTTTGGCGACATGAAAATGATCGGCGAGCGCCACTCGATCGACGTGGCGTTTATACCGATCGGCGGCCACTACACGATGGGGCCGGAAGATGCCTTGCAGGCTGCGGAGTGGTTTAATGCCAAGCTGACCATTCCGGTGCATTACGATACGTTCCCGGTCATTCGCCAGGATGCCGAACGCTTCGTGCAGCAATTGGCTGCCAAAGGACGGGAAGGACGCGTCATGGCACCGGGGGACTCCATCACCTTGTAAGGGCTGTAGAATGGATTCGGGTGAACATCCCCAGAATGCGTTTAAAAGGCGAATATCACGTCAGCAATTTTGGCGGATGTTCGCCTTTTTTTCGGATTGAGGTGCCAAAATGAGCATGAAGGAACGGCAACAGCAACATCGAGCGGGCTGTTCAACGGTTGCCTTTTCTCACGCTTCTATGATCATGCGAAAGGGTGGCCATCTCCGGGATCGGTCCGTTCCTAAAGTGCATCTCCGTGCTTGATCCATACTTGAGACAGGTCGATCAGGCCGAAAGAGTCCATTTGCAATCCTTGCAGCGCAGGATGCAGATGGTTTTTTTTGTGGGTATGGCTTCCGTGCAGCAGCCAAAGGTTTTCCTTTAATAGCTGCTCTGCGCGCAGCAGGATGTTCCAGCGTTCCTGCTCGCCTTGCTGCACGAATCCTTCGAGGATCGTTCCCAGCTGCCGCAGTTGTTCCGCCTCCAATAAATGATGGATGTAGTTGGAGCGGTTCATGAAGAAGCTGAACATTCCCCACTGCAGATCTTTTTCCAACAGTTCGTCCGCCTGCATGATGTCCGCCTCCTGCTGAATCCATGATGAATCCACTTGCTGCATGGGATGGAGCGACAGGTGGATGCCCATGTCGGCGCAGCGCTGCCTAAGCCACTCTGCCTCGGAAGTTTCCTCCTCTTTAGCCAGAAAAAAGAGACGGATTTCCTGCCCGTTATACCCGCTTTGTTGAAGTAATTTGCGTGCCTCGTCGGATGAAAAGGTTGGAAATGGCGCCGTTTCGCTAACTTCCGGCAGGAAGCTGTCGGCAGGGCGCATCGTATTTTTTCTTAACTGGCTAACCAACGCTTTCTGATCGTACAGCATGCGTATCACCTGCCTGAATGCGCGGTTATGCTGGATGCCCGGCCTGTTGAAATTAAACAGCAGATAGCGGGCACCGTGGGCTATGGGGAGCATGGTGCGCTGCCATTCCGTCGTTTGCGGCCAATGAACGCGCTCAGCTTGTTTGCCCGAAGTTTCCAGGCTCGTGCCGGGGCCCGGAGTCCGGGGATCGGGCAGCATGTAGTGTCGTTCGTTCGTGTACACATCCGGCAGGAACCAGAGTTCTACCCGGTCGAGCAGCGGGCGAAGGCCGTAATAGCCGTCAAAGGCGTCCAGGCGCAGCATTTGCTTGTCCTGCTCCGCGATGCGGTATGGCCCTGTTCCGATCAACCGGCTTTCCCCGGGCATCCAATCGGAAGGCAGGATGGACATCTGTATGGAGCCTGCGAAATGAAGCCAGAAGCGATTGCTCCGGTGGAAGCGGAATTCAACGGCATAATCCCCATGCAGCTGAACGTTTTTCACGTATTGGCTCTCCGTATACGGCCCAGGCAATGCATCGCACAGCCGTTCCCAGGTGGAACGTACATCTTTCGAAGTCAATTCATGGCCGTGGTGGAAGGACACCTTTTTACGCAAGTAGAACGTCCATGAGGTGTAATCCCCGTTATGTTCCCAGGCATGGGCAAGACGTGGAACGAAGCGTTGTACGTCGGGTTCGTATTCCACAAGCGTGCTGCATATATTATCGATCAGGTAGGCTTCGAATACGGTAAACACCGCGTGAGGGTTCAGCGATTTCAGTTCCCGGTTCTGCATGACCCGCAGCACATCGAGCGGTGCACCGGCCGCGGTTTCTACCCGCAATCCCAGCTGGCGGGCAATTGTGGATTGCGCCATTTGCTTTACGGAGAGAGGGAGCGTCGCATCGGATGCAAGCGCGAAGGCGTCTTTGAAACGAGAATCCAGCAGCAGGGAATGCAGCACGGGAAGGACTACGTCTGCGGGTTCGCCAATCAGGGCAAGCCTCGACGAATTTCCCCTCCCACGGCCGGGCTGCCAACGGATATATTGCTGCTGCTCAAGCTTGCGCAGCACAAGCTTGACGTTTCGCGGCGTGCAGTGAAACAGCTTGGCAAGCTGTTCAATCGTGACGGCATACGAGCCGTCCGGAGCAGTATCGCTATGCTCCCGAAGCTGATGAAGCTGCATGTAATATTCATGAATTTGCATGGATAGATCTCCTGTTATGGGATAAAAGGTGAAATTACGTTGCAATAAGGTACACTTTTTATTCTCCTTTTGCCAGATACAATTATACATTAGAGCGCCACGATGCGCTCGACCTTGTATGTACTTGGCAAAGGAGACTGAACATGAGCTTGAAGCAATTGCACCCCACGATACGTATTCGGATTTTGACGGTATTCATGACACGAACGATCGAAGCGATGATTTTTCCGTTCATGGCCATTTATTTTTCGGAAAAGCTGGGGGAGAAAACGGCTGGCCTGCTGATGGTCTTGCTCATCGTTTTGCGTATAGCCGCAAGCTTCTGGGGTGGGTACCTGGCAGATCGATATGGACGGAAAAAAGTACTGATCTATGCCGAAGGCGTGCTGTTTGCGGCCGCTGTGCTGATGGCGGCAGCCAATGCGCCGGGGATCGATTCGGTCTGGCTGACCTTTGCCATGGTCATGCTGCATGGGGCAGCGAACGGCATTGGAGCTCCTGCGGCGGATGCCATGCTGATTGACGTCAGCACGCCGGAAACGAGAACGCTGATGTACAGCATCAATTATTGGGCCATCAACCTGTCGATCACGCTCGGCACGGCCATCGGCGGATGGATGTTTAAGGATTACCGGTATGAGCTGTTTATGGTCATGGCTTTGGTGAGCCTGTGCATCCTTCTGTTGACCGCGTTTCGGGTGAAGGAGACATATCAACCTCGACCGATGCAGGGAAAGCGGGGAATGCGCTTTGGAGGGGCGGCAATGATGCTCCAAACGTACCAGTCCGTTTACAAGGACAAACGTTTTATGGCATACAGCCTTGGCATGCTGCTGTTGTTATCGACCGAGTTTCATCTCACCCAATATATCGGCGTCCGATTGGAACGAGAGTTTGTTCCCCTTACGGTAGATCTTCCTTTCCTGCCTGCGATGGAACTCCATGGCATCCATATGTTTGGGCTGATCCAAATGGAGAATACGATTCTGATCGTGGTGATGGCGCTGGGCATCAATGCATTGCTCAAACGGTATGACCGGCCATGGCAGCGGGTGAAATGGCTGACGCTGGGTTCGGTGGCGTACGTTGCGGGTTTTGCGGTCATCGCCTATACAAACGAGCCGTTGCTGCTCGCGTTGTTCATGCTGGTTGCCACCGTCGGAGAGCTGATTCACACGCCCTTGCGCCAGCGGGAGCTGGCTGAAATGGTCAGCGTGGAAGCACGCAGCTCCTATATGGCCGTGAACGGCATGATGATGCAGGGTGCGCGCATGATTGCCGCAATGGGCATTACCGTCGGCGCTTTTCTGCCGTCCGCCGGCATGGCTGGGCTCATATTTGCCATCGGTATGACGGGTACGTTGTTGATTAGGCGAGTTGTTGCCAAGCCGCTGAGGGAGTTTTCCCAACCGGAGAAGACGATGCGGAAATATGGAACTTAAAAGTCTCGCTGCATTAATCAAAGGGGACCGGCGTAAATTCCGATGACTGCGGGCTGCGATGCCTTCCATACGAGGAGGTTGGTGTTACGGTTGCCCGGTTTTTGGGGTAAGGGATACCAGAGGCGGAAAATATAACACCCCCACACGGAAATGGAGGCGGCAGCATGAGTTCGGAAAACACAGCACTCTCATCGTGGTGGAGAACGTCCACGGTGTACCAGGTATATCCCAAAAGCTTTAAAGACACCACAGGCTCTGGCACGGGAGACATCCCCGGCCTGATCGAAAAATTGGACTATTTGCACGATTTGGGTATCGATATCGTCTGGCTGCAGCCCGTATACATATCCCCGCAGCGGGATAACGGCTATGATGTAGCCGATTATTACCGAATCAATCCCGAATATGGCAGCATGGAAGATATGGATGCGCTGCTGGAAGGGCTTGACGCACGGGGCATGAAACTGATGATCGACATCGTGGTGAACCATACGTCTACAGAACATGAATGGTTCAAACAGGCCCGCTCGTCCCGGGACAACCCGTATCGGGACTACTACATTTGGCGTGACCCTGCGCCGGACGGCGGCGTGCCGAACAACTGGCAGTCCAAGTTCGGGGGCCCGGCCTGGCAGTATGACGAACAAACAGGGCAGTATTTCCTCACCTTGTTCGACAAAACGCAGGCGGATCTGAATTGGGAAAATGAGCAGGTGCGTTCTGAAGTGCGGAAAATGCTCAAGTTCTGGGCGGATAAGGGTGTGGCCGGTTTCCGCATGGACGTGATCAACCTGATCTCGAAGGATCAGCGCTTTCCCGACGATGACGGCAGCGTGCCGCCCGGGGACGGACGCCGTTTTTACACGGACGGCCCAAAGGTGCACGAGTACATTCGCGAAATGTACGAGGAGGTGTTCGGGCCTTACCAGCTGGTTACGGTAGGGGAGATGTCATCCACGACGCTGGAGCATTGCATCCGGTATTCCAGGCCGGAGTCGCGCGAATTTTCGATGACGTTCAGCTTTCATCATTTAAAGGTGGACTATCCAAACGGGCAGAAGTGGGAGCTGATGCCTTACGATTTCGAGGCGCTGAAGCGACTGCTCAGCGATTGGCAGACAGGCATGCAGGCGGGGGGAGGCTGGAATGCATTGTTCCTGAACAATCACGATCAGCCCAGGGCGTTGTCGCGCTTTGCCGACGATGGCGAATATCGGACGGAAAGCGCGAAGATGCTGGCGACGACCCTTCACGGACTGCAAGGAACTCCATACGTTTATCAAGGGGAAGAGATCGGCCTGCCGAATCCGGTATGGCAGGATGCGAGCGAGTTCCGGGACATCGAGTCCACGAATATGTTTAAGCTGCTGCAGCAAGAGGGCGGCAAGTCGGCTGCCGAGGCGTTCGAGATCGTAAAAAAGCGTTCAAGGGACAACTCGCGCATACCGATGCCATGGGACGACACCGAGAATGCGGGATTCACGACAGGCACGCCTTGGATCAAAATCGATGAACGATACCCCGAGTTGAATGTGAAAAGACAATTGGCCGATCCGGAATCCGTGTATTACCACTACCAAAAATTAATTGCCTTGCGCAAGCAAGTGCAGGTGCTGACGGATGGATTGTACGAACGGCTGGATGAAGGGCATTCGGAGGTGTTTGCCTATGCCCGCTCGAACGGGAAGGAAACGCTGCTGGTCGTTTCCAGCTTCAGCAAACAGGAATCCCGCTTCCGGTTTCCGGAGGAGGTCTGGCAGGCGCATGTGGCAGACAAGCGGCATGAACTGCTGATCGGCAATACGAAAACGATTCCCGAACTGGAACCAACGCTTTGCCTTGAGCCTTTTGCATCTTACATGTGGCTGATTTCCCAAGAGGAACCGCCCACGAATCACGGCACAGGAAAGGAGCGAAGCTGATGGATCGCAAACAAGTCGAAGATATCGTGAAAGCGGTCGGTGGCAAGGAAAACATCGAAGCGGCCACGCACTGCGTGACGCGATTAAGGTTTGCCCTCGTCGACGAAAGCAAGGTCGACAGCGAGGCGCTTGACCGGAACGACCTGGTCAAAGGGCAATTTTCCTCGCAAGGCCAATTCCAGGTGGTCATCGGGCCCGGTCTCGTAGACAAGGTATACGATGAGATGATCGGGATTACGGGCGGCGACCGTGCTTCCAAGGACGACGTAAAAGCCGCCGCGGGCAAAAAACAGCATCCGATCCAGCGCGCCATCAAAACGCTGTCGGACATCTTTATCCCGATTCTGCCGGCCATTATTACGGCAGGTTTGCTGCTCGGGATCAACAACATTTTGACCGGCCCCGGCATCTTTTTCGATGAGCGTTCGCTCGTTGACGTTTATCCGGCCTGGAAGGATCTTGCATCGATCATCAACACCATCGCAAGCACGGCGTTTACGTTTCTGCCTGCGTTGATCGGATGGTCGGCCGTGACGAGATTCGGCGGAAGCCCGCTGCTCGGGATCGTGCTGGGTTTGATTCTGGTGCATCCCGACCTGCTCAGCGCTTACGGGTATGCCGATGCGGTCAACGAAGGCACCGTGCCGACCTGGAACCTGTTCGGCTGGGAAATCGAGAAGATCGGCTATCAAGGTCAGGTGCTGCCTGTGCTGGTATCGGCGTATTTGCTGGCCAAGCTGGAGACGTTCCTGAACAAAAGGGTTCACGATTCGGTGAAACTGCTCGTCGTTGCGCCGGTTACGCTGCTGATCACCGGATTTCTTGCGTTTACGATCATCGGTCCGGTCACGTTTGCGATCGCAAACGCGATTACGGACGGACTCATGTATATCTACAATTCGTATGCGGCCCTTGGCGGATTGATCTATGGCGGATTGTATGCGCTGCTGGTCATTACCGGCATGCATCATACGTTTCTGGCCGTGGACGTGCAGCTGATCGGCAGCCAAGGCGGTACCTTTCTATGGCCGATGCTGGCTTTATCCAACATCGCTCAAGGTTCAGCCGCATTGGCGATGATGCTGGTGCTGCGCGAACGTAAAATGCGCGGCCTTGCCGCCACGTCTTCGATCTCTGCTTTCCTAGGGGTCACCGAGCCGGCAATCTTCGGCGTGAACATCCGTTACAGATATCCGTTTATTTTCGGGATGGTCGGTTCGGCCATCGGCGGCGTGCTGCTGACGATGAACGACGTTCAGGCCACGTCGATCGGCGTGGGCGGCGTGCCCGGATTTCTATCCATTTTTCCGAATAAATGGGGTGTGTTCTTCATTGGCATGGCGATCGTGCTGATCGTGCCGTTTGCGCTCACGGTGGTCTTTGGCAGGATGAAGGTCCGAAGGGAAGGGCGTGTCGCGAACGCTTCGGCAGCTTCGGAAGCGCAGGCAGAAACGGCAACCGCGCCGACAACCGAAACCGGGCGGGCCGAGGTATCGCAGGCCGCGGCAAACGGCGGTGAACGCGAAAAAAACACAAACGACGAATCGATTAACGTGCTTGAAGTACGTGCACCGCTAAGCGGTACGGCCGTGCCGCTGGAACAGGTGCCTGATGCGGCATTTGCGGAGAAGCAGATGGGAGACGGGGTCGCGATCGAACCTTCCGGCAGCAGCGTGGCAGCTCCGTTCGATGCGCAGGTCGCCCACGTCATCAAGAGCAAGCATGCCGTCATTTTGGAGCATGCGAGCGGGGTGCAGATGTTGGTCCATGTCGGCATCAATACCGTTTCGCTCAAGGGCGAAGGCTTCCGAGTGCATGTCCAGGCAGGAGACCGCGTCAAGGCAGGACAAACGCTGCTGGAATTCGATCGCGATGTGATAGAGGCTGCCGGCTATCCGCTCATTACCCCGATCATCGTGCCGGATGGACAGGATATGGTGGAGCGGGTAGAGTCGTTTACGGGCAGTGTCGTTCACAATCGTGAAGATGTACTCCATATTCATCTGAAAAAATAAAAGAGTTTAACCGCAGTCGTACGCAGGCGAACCGGATGGGAGCATATGATTCCCAAGCCGGTTCGTTTTGCGTTGCAGGCATGGTACACTTAGGAACAAGGATGAAGAATCACGAAGGTTCGTCCAGCTTCTCAGCAAGGACCGGAATGTCATTCGGGGCGGAATGTGCATGTTTGTCCCGTTTCGCTCATAAGGTTCAACAAACGCCGATCAGGACACATGAATCGATGGAATAGCGGAGGAGGAGTGCCATGACACGCGTGGCGGTAATGGTCATTCACGGACTGGGCATGCAAAAGGAGGATTATGCCGATACCTTGATCTCCCGGCTGAACAAGGAATTCGATCAGGTCATGGTATTGCCTGGGGCGGCTGCCGCCTGCCTCGATATCGAGCCGGTGTTTTGGGCGGATGTGTTTGCCGAAAAAGAGGAGGAGCTTTACCAAAAGCTTGTCAAGGACCAAGGGTTGAATTATCAGCTTTTGCGCCGCTTCATCATTCACTATCTGGCGGACGCCGTGGCTTATCAGCCTGTAGAAAACCATGGGCATCATTACGATGCCGTACATGCCACGTTATCCAAAGCCATGCACGCCTTATCCGGCCGCAATGGCCCGGAAACGCCGCTTTGCGTCATCGCACACAGCTTGGGGGCGGTGATCGCCAGCAATTTTTTCTATGATCTGCAATTTCCTTCCGGCCGGGTGCCCAGCATCATTGATCCCAATTCTGCGCTGGAACGCGGAGATACGTTAACCGCCTTTTATTCCTTTGGAACAACGCTGCCGCTCTGGAGCCTGCGATATCACGAATTCAATCGGCCCATTGCCGTGCCGTCTCCCCTGGCGGATACCTATCTTCCAGGCATATCAGGGGAATGGGTGAACTTTTATGATCGGAACGATATTTTGGGTTATCCGCTCAAACCGATCGATCCTGCCTATGAAGCGGCAGTCAAGGAGGACATCGAGATCCATGCGGGAGGATGGCTTGTCCAATGGAGTCCGCTTAGCCACAGCGGTTATTTTGACAGCAGTACGATGAATCGCAGGATTGCGCAAGGATTGGCACGGATCTGGACATGGGTGAATCGATCGTAGCCCCTGACGGGACGGTTGACGGTTGACGGTTGATCGACATATGAGGAGAAAGCAGGTACAGCAAACATTTGAAGGAGGCGAGATGATATGGAATGCAGGACAGGTTGTGCCGCATGCTGCATCGCTATTTCCATCAGTTCACCGATTCCAGGTATGGAAGGCGGCAAACCTGCGGGGGTACGCTGCGTGCAGCTGACGGATGACAACCGATGCCGCTTGTTTGGGCGCGAGGAACGGCCTGCTGTATGCGGCGAGCTGCAAGCTTCGATGGAGATGTGCGGCAGTACGGACCAGGAGGCATTCGACATTTTGACCTGGCTGGAACGGGAGACGTCCCCCATCGGACAATAGGACTGAAAACACTCCTATAATGATCATGACCAAAGAGCATCCTTCGGCACGTTCCGGGGATGCTCTTTGGTTATGCCTGAACAATAAAACGGATCGTCACGCCGGGTGTGGGTCTGTGGATCTCTTCATTTGGCGTGACTCCCATGGTTAGTTACTACTTCTGACTGGAAAATGGCCCATGCATTGTTTATGTGTTGAATTTGTACAGGCTCTTGGCCGAAGGTTTGGGCTCTCTGAACATCATGAAGTATAGCAAGGACGAGAGCACGTATAACCCGCCCGTAATGCTGAACGTGACGGCATACCCCCAGTATGTTCCGTACGTGGTGACCAGATAAGATTGCACAGGGCCCATCGTGGCCCAGCCGATCATAAAGGCGGTTTGCATCAGGGAATTGGCAATGCCGCGCCGCTCGTCGGATACTTTGTCCACAAGGATCGCCGAGTGGATCGGGTTGGCCGCATTCATGAGCGCTTGCCGGAACAAGAAGCTCACCGAAGCAACGAACAGCAGGTTGGTGAAACCGGTCAGCAGCAGAAACGGCAGCGACATGACCTGAAAGAGCACGACGGCACGCACGCTGCCAACTTTGGCTGCCAGCGTTGGTCCGATGAGCATCGACACAATCGTCATGATCTGCCCGAGCGAAATAAGCAGACTCATGCCGCTCACGGATACCGAGAAACGGTTGGTGAAATACAGGTTCAGGTAAGGCACGACAAGTCCGGAGCCAAAGCCGATCAACAGCTGCGTAACAACAAACTGACCGATCAGTCGAGAATCCTTCTTGAGCATTGCCTTCTCAGGGTTGATCGATGCTGGATGACGATCCTTGTATCCGGACGTGTCCGGTCCAGCTGCAGAAGAAAGCGGCTCAGGCTCGGAAGCCGAAGGCAGCTCCTTGTTTTCCGTGACAAATAACAGCGGGATGAACGCAGCAAAGGTGGCGATGCCGCCAGCGATCAGCACGGTCTGCAGACCGGCGACCTTGGCCATGCCCATGGAATGAAACAGATCGGCGAGCACTCCGCCGCCCAAGCTGCCGAGCACCTGTGAAGCCAGAACCAAGGATGAATAATAACTGAACATTTTGAGCCGTTCGCTCTTTTTCACGTTTTCGGCCAGAAAAGGAATGGCCAGCACCTGAAACACGGCTGCGAACAGGCCGGAGCATACCGCGAACCACATCAGGCCGCTATCCGAGTAGTCGAACGAGCGCCCGACCAAAAAAATGCCGCTGAACAGCGCGCCGGCAATCAGCAGCAGCTTGCGGCTGAAGCGGTCGCCGCACAGCCCGATCGGCACGAACATGATCGCCGTTGCGAGCGATTGCACGCTAATGATTTGGCCGTTCATCGTATCGTTGTAGCCAAGCCCCTGAATATATAAGTTATACAGGACGGAAAACATGCCGTTTCCGATCTGGTACAGCAGGCTTGCCAGAAAAAAAAGCTGGATGTTGCGGGGCCAACCCCGAATTTCAGATGTAATTTGTCGTGGAATTCTCAAGCCTTCTCCCCCAGTCATCTCCCATGCGATCATTCAAGTGTAACAGGATTAGGGGGATTTCGGAACAATTGACCGGTGTTTATTTTTCGGGGCGGGTCACGTCATCAGATTACGCGTGCTATGACAAAGCCGTCATATCCTTTGCTGCCCACGGTTTGCAATGCCGTTGCTTCCAGACGGGGGTGATTTCCGATCATGTCCAGGAAGGTACGCACGCCTTGCACGCGCGGATCGGTACTGTGTTTATCGGCAACTTCGCCGTTTCGGACGACGTTGTCTCCAACGATCAGGCTGCCCGGACGGGTCATGCGCAGTGCCCACCGGAGATAGTCCGGGTTACTCGGTTTGTCCGCGTCGATAAAAACGAAGTCAAAGGGTTCGCGGTAGTCTTCGCACACGTCCGGTAAGGTCGTTAGCGCAGGTCCGACGCGCATGTCAACTTTGCCTGCGAGTCCTGCACGCTCAAGATTGGTGCGAGCGACCTCGGCGTGATGGGGCTCCGATTCCAATGTGACGATCCGCCCATGCTCCGGCAGTGCCCGAGCCATCCAGATCGTGCTGTATCCGCCCAACGTGCCGATTTCCAGCACGCGTTCGGCATGCTGAATGCTCAGCAGCAGCTGCAGCAATCGTCCCTGATTCGGGGTTACGTCAATGGTCGGCAAGTCGGCCTGGGCATTGGCAAGCAGTGCTTTTTCCAACAAAGGATCAGACGGGATCAGGATATGATTGAGATATTCGTCAACTTGCGTCCAGGTTTGCTGTGAGACAGATTCATGCGGATGGTTCATGGCTCATCTTCCTTTCTGCGAGCAAAGAAGTTGTTTTTGTTTTCCTGATACCACTATATCGCTTGATTGAATATAAATAAAATATATATTATATATGTAAACATATATTAAAGTTATGGTTAAAAGGATGTAAGGAGGCCCAAAGGATGAATCTGCACGGGTTGCGATTGTTTCATGCTGTCGTCAAGCACGGCGGCATTACGAGGGCGGCGGAGGAACTCAGCATTAGCCAACCGGCCGTTTCTTCCCAGCTTCGGAAGTTTGAGCAGGAACTCGGAGTTACGCTTTTTGTTGCCGTAGGCAGAAAGAGGGAGGCCAGCGACGCGGGAAAACAACTGATGGAGTATGCGGAACGGCTGTTCAAGCTGGAGCAGGAAGTGGACGGCTATGTTGCGGGTATTCGCTCAGGCAAAAAGGGACTCGTCCGGATTACGGCAACGTATCTGCCTTCCAATTTTTTGCTGCCGGCCTGGATTGCCCGTTTCAAGCAATTGTACGAAGACGTGGAATTGGTGATCAGCACGACCAACACCCGAAAAGCGTTCGACGAGCTTCTCAGTTATGAAGCCGAAGTAGCGCTGTATGGCGGAAGCGGAATTTCGCAACCAGGCGTGCATTGGGACGAGTTGTTTGAAGACGACATGTGGTTCGTGGTCCATCCGGATCACCGGTATGCCGGGCAGGAGGTGGAGCTTGGCGATATGGTGGCAGAGCCGTTCATCATGCGCGAGGAAGGCAGTGCGACGAGGGAGCGTTTATTTTCCCTGTGCAGTACGTTTAATGTGGCGGCGCCCCGCATCGCGCTGCAGTTCAACGGACTCAACGAAACCATCAGTGCTGTCAAAGCGGGGTACGGAGCCAATTTCATATCTTCACTGGTGGTGAAGGAGGATGTGAGGCACGGGAGGCTGGCCCGCGTGCGGGTAAAGGGCGTACATTTGAAAAACAAACTGGCCGTCTGTACCCGGGCCGGGGAGAAGCTGTCTCCCGCCGCCCAACATCTCGTGGAACTGATCCGGCAGGAGGCAGCCAAGCTGCATCGGAAAGAGTGATGAACCCCGGCATTCTTATGCCGGTGGAATCCAACCTCGTGCTTGGACTGTATATGCCAGCTGCTTCATGCGTAGTCCGTTAGTTGCCCGAACCGGATGGTTGCCGCCGATCCGAGCCAAAGCCCGTTCGGGCCCGGATCGCCACGCCGCCGACGAGCAGAACGGGCAGCCAGACTGCCACTTTTGGAACATGGTGGAACAAAAATGCTGCGATGATGACGCCTGTCAAATAAATGGCTACAGCCATAACGCGCAGGCTGTCGTCTCCTGACAGACGGTTTCGCGCAGTCTCTCTGTCCACCTTGCCGAAACGCCGGAACATGTTGGCCGCATCTTCGACGACCGCAGCCAAATTGTTGGTCAGCACCGTCGTCGAAATGCCGGCCATGCCGATTTTGCGGGCTGCCGTCGTCTGCATGCCCATGGCTGCGCCGAGCACAACAATGACCAGGCCCGGCCAGTGTATGCTGAAATGAGTCGTCATAACGATCGCAAAGAAAAGCAGCAGCAGGCTTTCCGCGATCAATACACGCGTAACGCGTTTGGACCAGCCGCTTTGGCCCGGACCGATCAATTTTGCCGCAAATGCGTTGCCTGCGATAAAACCTGCCAAAGCGAGCAGGGAGCGGATCACGACGATTTCCTGGGCATGGGCAATCGCGATGCCGAGCAGCACGATGTTGCCTGTCATGTTTGCCGTGAGCACGTGTCCAAGTCCAAGATAACCGATGACGTCGACCATCCCGGCTGCCATACATAGGGATAAAAGCGCGAATTTTTGCTGAGCCGTTCGGGACATGCCAATCTTCCTTTCCTGAGAAGCGCTAACCATTCAAGTATACCGCAATGATGCCCAAAATAAAGGCTGGTGCAAACTGTCGGTGATCTCTCTAAAGCAGGACAGGGAGGGCGCATCATTGGCCTTGGCGGGGAGCTGGATGACGCTGTAAATTCGTTTATTGGCTCAAGATGTTTTATAATAGAGCGGGAGAGAAGCGTGCTGGCTTGTCTCCAAACCATTTTGCGTGCTTAGAGAAAGGAAGAGCTATCATGATGAACGCTCCAAATCCGATTGACCAGTTCAAGAAGTTTAAATACGAAATTACGAGATTTATGATGATCTATAAATTCGCCCTGGATCAGATGGAAACGAAAATCGAGGTGCTGAAGGAAGAATTCCAGTCGCTGCATGACTACAGCCCGATTGAGCACACCAAGTCCAGACTGAAATCGCCAGAAAGCATCATGAACAAAATGTTCCGCAAAAATCATGAGCTGACGTTCGAAAGCATCAAAAAGAACATCAAGGACATTGCGGGGGTGCGCATTACCTGCTCGTTCATTTCCGACATTTACCGGATCAAAGATATGTTATGCAACCAAAGCGATCTGCGCGTGCTGGAAGTAAAGGATTACATCAAAAACCCGAAACCGAACGGCTACCAAAGCTTGCACCTGCTGGTGGAAATTCCGGTCTATATGTCCAACGGGGAAGAGCGCGCCTGCGTGGAAATCCAGATTCGTACCATCGCCATGGATTTCTGGGCCAGCCTGGAGCACAAAATTTTTTATAAATACAACAAAGAAGTGCCCGAGCGTCTGCTCAAGGAACTGAAAAGCGCGGCCGATTCGGCGAATGCCCTGGATCAACAGATGGAACGGCTGCATAACGAAATCCAGGAGATCAAGGATGCCGAGAGCGAACGCGACGAAGAACAGATGCGGCGCATCATCATCAACAATCAGCAGTTTACGCTGCCTTCCAATTTGCTGAGATTGCTCGGAGACGGGGAATAGCACAAGCAAGAATGGTGACCGCGGAAAGGAATTTGTAACAATTGATGAAAAAAACGTTGGTTTCATTAGCTCCCCAGCCTGCGTCGCGGGTACGCATGGCACTGATTTTGGGAACCTTGTCCGCCTTTGGACCGTTGTCCCTCGATATGTATTTGCCTGCGCTGCCCGTGCTGGCCGAGGATTTTCAATCTTCGCCGTCCTATGCCCAGCTTAGCCTGACGGCCTGCATGGTAGGTTTGGCCGCAGGGCAGCTGCTGGCCGGACCGATGAGCGACGTTCGCGGACGACGCACGCCTCTTATTTTCGGACTGATTCTATATACGCTCGCCTCCGTGCTGTGTCTGGTTAGCCCAACGATGGGTTCGTTCATCGTACTGCGGTTCATCCAGGGAGCTGCCGGGGCTGCCGGCATCGTCATCTCCCGCGCGGTGGCCAGGGATGCTTACGAGGGACCGGAACTGACCCGGTTTTTCTCGCTGCTGATGCTGGTTAACGGGGTGGCTCCAATCGCGGCGCCTATTATCGGCGGGCAATTGCTCGCATTTACGTCATGGAGAGGCGTATTCATATTGCTGTCGCTGATCGGAGTCCTTACGCTGCTTGCCGTCATTTTCGGTTTGGGCGAAACGCTGCCGGCCGAACGCAGGTCGAGCGGCGGTCTGAAACAAACGCTGTCGACCTTCGGCAATATTACGCGTGACCGCCTGTTTATGGGTTATGCCTTGACGCAAGGTTTCGTGGGTGCAGGCATGTTTGCGTACATATCGGGTTCGCCGTTTGTCCTGCAAAAGGTGTACGGCATTTCTCCGCAGATGTTCAGCCTTTGCTTCGCCGTTAATGGGCTTGGCATCATCATCGCCAGTCAGGTGGCCGGCCGTTTGGCTGGAAAGGTGAGCGAAACGCGTTTGCTCGTCGCCGGATTGGCCATGGCCGTGGTCGGAGGGATTTCCCTGCTTGTGGCGATATTGCTGGGTGGACCGCTGTTCAGCGTGCTGATCCCGCTGTTTTTGGTCGTATCCAGCGTCGGGCTTGTCAACACCGCTTCCTTTGCGTTAGCCATGGCCAATCAGGGGAAATCCGCAGGCAGCGCTTCAGCGCTGATCGGCGTCATGACGTTTTTGTTCGGCGGGCTTGTGGCCCCACTCGTCGGTTTGGGCGGGGAAGGAACGGCGGTGCCGATGGCGATCGTCATTGCCTGTGCGGATCTGGGCGCATTGCTGATCTATGCATGGATGGTCGGTGCTCGCAGCAAGGTAGCGTCCATCCGCTAAACGAAAAGCGTTCCAACTGGCAGCCTGGTCTGCCTGTCGGAACGCTTTTTTTCTCGGCAAAGCGCAAACAAAACCTGCGTGTTGGGCAGCATACCCGTTGTCGGGAAAAGACGGAAACCGAGAACAAAGCCGAATCGATGGATCAACGGCCTTCTCCCCGGACGCCAATGGAGCGGGATTGACAATTCAGTTGATAACAATTATCATTGTCAATGGGTTTGGACAAGAATGATGTACATATAGGAATATATGTGATTAGAACAATCCTGTCCCAATTTCGCATAATCACATTCCAATTTTCGGGGTCATATAGAAGGGGGTCACTACCTTGTTCGGAAAAAAACAAAAGATGATCATGCTGCTGATTACGGTCATGGTCATGTCCATCTGGCTGGCAGCATGCGGGTCGAAGCCGGCAGAGAACGGCGCGGCAACCGGTGAAAATTCGTCGACAGCCACAGAGAACAATACCGCTTCCGAAGGAGAAACGAAGACTGAAGCTCCTGCAGAAAAAACGATGACGGACGCCATGGGTCACGAAGTCGTCATTCCGGCCCATCCGGAGCGCATTATCGCCTCTTATCTGGAAGACCATTTGGTAACGCTTGGCGTGAAACCTGTTGCTCAATGGTCCGTGACCAATGGCACCCAGGATTACTTGGCCAAGGATCTGGACGGCATTCCGACGATATCCTTCGATCTTCCTTTTGAGGAAGTAGCGGGTTACAGCCCGGATCTGATCATTATCGGTTCGGAGAGCCAGGTTGAAGGCGGCAAATATGAACAATACAGCAAAATCGCTCCGACGTATGTGCTTGGCGACGAAATCAACAGTGATTGGCGCAAAGCGCTGCTGAAAATCGGCGAAATTTTGAACAAGAGCGCTGAAGCTCAAAAAGCACTTGATGACTATGATGTGAAAGCCAAAGAATACAAAGAAAAAATCAATGCGGTAACCGGGGGTACGAAATCTGCTGCAGCAGTTTGGCTGGTGGGCGGCAAGTTCTTCATCGTCAGCGACAATGTATCCAGCGGTGAAGTGATGTACAACGAGCTTGGCCTGTCCGAGCCTGACGTGGTGAAAGAAATTTCGGCTACGGCTACAGGCAACTGGTCCTCGATTTCGTTGGAGAAGCTGGCAGAGATGAACGTGGACTACCTGTTCTTTGTGAACAGCGACAAGGATGCGGGGGCAGAAGCGCTGAAAGATCCAGTGTGGCAGAGCATCCCGGCGGTGAAAAACGGCAATCTCTTCGAATTTACGCGTTCCAGCAGCTGGCTGTACAGCGGTTTGCAAGCCAACACGCAAATCATGGAAGATATTCAAAGCAGCATCGTAAAATAAGATGTGTTTCCTGCATGAACGGAACAAACAAAGCGAACTCCTTGGCGCATGACGCCAGGGAGTTTTTTGCGCGAAATGGCCGAATCCGGGCAGCTGCATGTATAATGGTGAGACCATCACTACATAGGCCAAGAAAGGAAGATCACATGACACATACTTTAGATCCACAGCAATTGACGCAGAAGGAAAATTACAAACTGATGAGCGGATCGGTCGTGCCTCGTCCCATTGCCTTTGTCACGACGAGGACAGAGGACGGGCAGACGATCAATGCCGCGCCGTTCAGCTTTTTTAATGTGGTGAGCTCCGATCCGCCGATTCTGTCCATATCGATTCAGCGCAAGGCAGGGGGCATGAAGGATACGGCAAGGAACGTGCTGGCTGGCAAGGAACTCGTTGTGCACATTTGTGACGAATCGATCGTCCCGGATATGAACGAAACGGCAGCGCTGCTCGAGCCGCATGAGAGTGAGCTTGAGCGGACCAGCCTGACGACCGTGCCGAGCAAGGCTGTAGATGTGCCCGGCATCGCCGAGGCATTGATCCGCATGGAGTGCCGCCTGCATCAGCACATTCCGATTTTGAATGATGAAGGCACAGTGGTCACTGACCTGCTGCTTGTGCGGATCGTTCAATATCATTTTGACGAGAAGGTATACGATCCGTCGACCGGGTACATTTTGATGGACCACTTGAAGCCCGTGAGCCGGCTAGCCGGAAACGATTATGCCAAGCTTGGCGAGCGGTTTACGGTGGTAAGACCGGTATAGTTTCAGCGTTCGGATCATGCATCCGAAACGAGAAACAGACTATCCGCATATTAGTTATTGAAGGGGGGAAGCACATGCCGCAAGGCATGTGCTTCCCCCCTTTTTGCGCTGGAAACATAATACGGCTCAAACGCGAATAGACTTGTACCATATCTTACGCACGAGTGATCTATATAGGTTGAACTAGCATTTACACGATAACGGAGAGGACAGAAAGAATCTGGAGAAGCGAAGCGTTCTAAAAGCTTTCTGAAAGAAAGCTGCTTCGGAAGCATAGGCTTATCACCGGATTTTACCCTTGAAAAGGGATTAAAAAAATCTGGGGATAAGGCCGATCGGAAGATGGTTCTGACCACGTAGTAGCTCCGTGTAAAAATCATTGGTTGAACTTATGTGTCAGAATAAGGCGGAATGAAGGGGGACAAGCGACATGAACCAGCATGCAGGGACGGCGAGCGCCGGAATTCTGGGCATTGGGACGGCGCTGCCGGAGCATCGCATCGAACAGAAGGACGTTGCGTCAAGGTTAGCCGTGGCATTGGCGGACGAGCCTGATTCCAGAAGGTGGGCGAAACGGATTTTCAATCAGTGCGGCGTTGAAACGAGGTATACGTGCGAGCCGAATTTGCTTGAACCGGTGGAGGGGTGCCGGTATTTGTATTCAACCTCATCAGAGAACGTTCCGCTGACCCGGGAACGCATGGACAAATACAAGGCGGCGGCCATTCCGCTTGGGATGGAGGCTGCCACCCGCGCGCTGGAGGACGCCGCGGTGGCTCCTGCCGAGATTAGCCACCTGATCACGGTGAGCTGCACAGGGCAGTTTCTGCCCGGCCTGGACGTACGGATCGTTCAACAGCTGGAGCTGCATCCCGGCGTACAGCGCATTCCGCTTGTGTTTCAAGGCTGCGCTGCCGGACTAAAGGCCATTCAAATGGCCAATGCCATCGTAAGATCAGACCCGAACGCCAAGGCGTTGATCGTGTGCGTGGAGCTCTGTACCTTGCATTTTCAGCCATCGGCCAAGCGGGACGACCTGTATGCGGCATCGTTTTTCGGCGACGGCGCATCGGCGTGTATCGTGGGATCAGCGGACTTCGGAAACGGCGACCTGTTCGAATTGGGCGAGGGAGACTCCGTGCTTCTTCCGGCCTGCTCCGAAGAAATGATATGGGAAGTCGGCAATACCGGCTTTGATCTGTATCTGTCTCCGCAAATTCCAAGGCTGTTGGAACATCATCTCGCGAAGGCTGCGGAACGTGTGCTGGCGAGGGGTGAACGACCGGACATTTGGGCGATCCATCCGGGAGGCCGGGGCATCGTGGATGCCGTGCAGAAGCTGTACGGCTTGTCGGACGAGCAGGTTTCGTACAGCCGGAGCATATTGCGGGATTACGGCAACCTGTCGTCGGTCACGATTATGTTTGTACTTCATGCGATCAGAGAGGGCTACAGAAATACCCTCCAAACCTCCCGCGGCATTGCGCTTGCGTTCGGGCCGGGAATTACGGCCGAAATGTTGCCTTTTACCTACGTTCCATCCCGAGTGCCCGAACCGGAGCCTGTCCATCATGGCCGGCTTTAACTGGTTGGCAGAAAGAGCGACCCGACCGGAACTCATGGATGAACCGGCCATGGATGCAGGAACGGAACTCAGGCAGGCTCACCGCCATCTGCGGTGGCTGAATCACATTTTTGCCGCTTCGCGCCCCACCTTGTACGGCATACAACGCCTTTGGGTGCATGCTGGTAAACCGGAGACGTTGTCCATCGCAGATATCGGCGCAGGTGCCGGAGACATTAACCGCCGCATCTTGCGCTGGGCAGACGGCAACCGCATTGACATGACCATCGAGTTGATCGATTTGACCATGGAGGCCTGTGAAGAGGCGAAGGTTTTATTCGCCGATGAACCGCGGATCAGGGTCAGGCAGCATGACGTTTTCGAGCTGGACAAAGGCAGTGCCGATATTGTGACCTGTGCGCAATTTCTGCATCATTTTCATGAGGAAGACGTTCCGCGCGTAGTCACTCGTATGCTGGACATATCCCGGATCGGACTGGCCATCAACGACATTCATCGCCACTGGTTGGCGTGGGCCGCCGTATGGATGACAACCAGGCTGATTTCGCGAAACCGCTATATTCGTCACGACGGTCCGCTATCGGTGGCCAAAGGGTTTCGCGGAAGCGACTGGGAACGATTGCGTGCCGCCATGCCTGACGGTCAAGCCATGCAATACGCTTGGCGGCCGTTGTTCAGATATGCGGTCATTCTGCCAAAGATGAGCACAACATGGGGGAAGGGAGCCGAAATTCAACAGTGAAGGGCGAAAGAAGGGAACCTGGATGACAAAACAGGTGGACGCGGCCATCATCGGCGGCGGCATTGCCGGCAGCAGTCTGGCCATCGATTTGGCTCGCAAAGGCTGGAGCACTATAGTGCTGGACCAGAAGGTGTTCCCCAGACACAAATCGTGCGGGGAGTTCATGAGCCCGGAAACCGGGCAGATGCTGGCCATGCTGGGGCTGGCCGATCTGTCACGAGAACTGCAGCCGGCCATCATTCGGGAGGCTGCCTTGATTTTCGAACATGGAGCCCGCGTCAGCATGCCGCTTCCCGGGAATGCATGGGGCATAAGCCGCTACGCCCTTGACTTGAAGCTGCATGAGGCTGCTTTGGAGGCGGGTGCGGAGATATGGGAAGGATGCAAGGTAGAAGGCATTGCCGAAATCCGGAGCGAACGGAGCAGGTATCCTTTGGAGAATATGGCGTATCGGTTGAACGTTCACCATCATGGACAATCGTGCATCATCGAAGCGCGGGCTGCATTCGGTGCGTGGGGCTCCCGCAGACCGAGCCGTCTGCTTCCGGCCAATGATAAGAACGCCGTAAAGGGAAAAACGGCCCGCAGAACGACAATGGGCCAACATCCCGACCAGGTTGGGGTAAAACTCCATTATGAAGGGATCACGGGCGGCGAGGCCGTCGAATTGTATTTCTGCGAGGGCGGTTACGTCGGAATTGCTCCGATCGAAAAACAGCGGCTTAACGTCGCCGCCCTGCTGGATCTGCGGACCGTTCAAAAATGGGGGAAAAGCGTGGCCGAAATCATCGATGCGGCAGCATCCACGAATAAGGCCCTCGCCAACAGGCTCGAAGGAGGCATTCCGATTGCGGACACGTCCACGGCCCAGGCTCCTGTCCGGATCACCTCCCGCCCGGAGCCATGGGGAACCGTGCCGCATATCGGTGATGCCGCCATGGTCATCCCGCCGCTGTGCGGGGACGGGATGTCGATTGCGCTCCGCTCGGCGCTTCAGGCAAGCAGCATCGCCGAGCTGTATTTAAACGGAAGCATTTCGCATGACGGTTGGAAACGAAAGCATATCAGCCGATTGCAGCGCGAGTTTGGAAGGGTGTTAAAGGTTGGCGGACTGCTGCAAGCAGCTAGCCGGGTGCCAATTCTAACAAAGATGGCTCCCGGAGCCCTTCGGCTGTTCCCGCCTCTGCGCGGCTGGATGGTGAGGGCAACACGTCTGAAAGAAACGGAACGATGAATCTGATCATGAAGGAGCATGGATATGGTTTATCGCCGCCTTGCTTTCTTGATATGCCGATATCCGTGGTTCATCATGGTCTGTTGGGCATTCATTATCGCGATGTCAGCGGTCTGGGCGCTGCGGCTGCCGGACGTTGTGCAGGATCACGGGTTGAAGGTGGTTAATGGTGAGGGGGAACGTGTGCAGCGTGCTTTGAAGCAGGAGTTCGGCATGCCGATGGAGCCCGTCATCGTTGTGTTTGATAAAAATGTCCATACGCCTCATGCCGAATTCGTGGAATGGATCAAGCAGCATATCGAGCGAATGCGCGCTCTGCCGGACGTAAAATCGGTCATTTCGCCTTTCGAGCTTGGCAGGAACCGGATGTTTCAGGAGCACATGGCAGTGGTCTTTCTCGACTATGGCGATCTACCTGCCCGGCAAATGAAGGCACCGCTGGCCGAACTTCGCTCGGTCATGAAACAGGATGCGCATGGAACGATCAGTCTCACCGGCAAAAAGGTGGTGCAGCAGGACGTAAACGCCCTGAGCTTTCGTGATCTGGAGCATGCCGAGTGGTTTGGGCTGCCGCTTGCCTTGCTTGTTCTGTGTTATGCATTCCGTGGACTGCGTGCAGCTTGCTTGGCCGTATCCATGGGGATCGCCGCCGTCGTTGTTGCCATGGGAGCTCTGGCTTTGCTGGGTCATTGCATGGAATTATCGAATTTTGTCATTAACGTCATTCCTATGGTCGGCATGGCGCTGAGTTTGGATTTTGCGTTAATTCTGCTGGGACGGTTGCGGGAAGAGTGGCGCGGGGATCGAGGGCAAGGGCAGACAGACATGGAGCAAATGATGCAGCAGACGCTTCGGACCGCGGGAAGAGCCGTCCTGTTTTCCGCGGCATGCGTACTGCTCGGCCTGATCGGATTGTTATGGATCCGGCTGCCGATGTTCGCAAGTGTTGCCCTTGGAGCCATCGCCGCGTTGATTGTATCGGTGCTGTTGAATTTTACCTTGCTGCCGGCGATCGCATGTTTGTATGCGCGGCATATGTTTGGCAGTAAACGCGGCGTAATCGTTCCTGATAAAACGGCTTCCAAATCCGCATGGCAGCGCTGGTCCGGTTATGTCATGAAACATCCTGTTCGCATGGCGCTGCTTGGCTCGGGCGCGCTGCTGCTGTGCGTGCTGCCGGTTCGGCACATGGAGCTTTCGGTACCCGATGCCGCCTCGTTGCCCGCATCAGCGGAATCCCGCATCGCGGCAGAACGTTTGCAGCAGTCATTTTCGGATCCGGATGTCTCGGTAATCGATATTCTGATCGGAGCAAGGGAAGAGAGATTGACCGCGGCGGACTGGAGGGCAGCTGCGGAGCTGGTGCAGCGGCTCTCCCGGGATCACGGCGTGGTTGAAGTCGAGAGCGCGTGGGGGAAATCGGCCGTCGATTTTCCTGAATACATGACCGGGAAGCCGGGGGTTGCAAGTTCGCGGGAAGTGTCGGCGGAGCAGCGGAAAACTTGGCTGCGCAGCCATGCCTCGACCCATGCCATCCGTATGTCCGCCGTGATTCGAGGAGCGCCCGGTTCCACGGAAGCCACGGATTGGATCGAGCGGATGAAAACGACGGATGCGCAGGGGATCCCCGCAAACGTTAACGTTCTTTACGGGGGAGAAGCCGTGTACCAGGCGGAGATCATGCAGCAGGTGAAGGCCGGTTTGCCCAAGGTGCTCGTGTTTGTCGTCGTTTCCAATTACATCGTGCTGCTCGCGGCATTTCGTTCATTGTTGATTCCGATCAAAGCGATCCTGATGAATTTGCTTAGCCTGGCCGCATCCTTCGGGATTCTTGCCGTCGTATTTAATCAGGGACACCTTGGTATAGAGGCTACGCCGATTGCCATCATGATTCCGGCATTCATCGCCGGCCTCGTGTTTGGCATTTCCATGGATTACGGCGTGTTCATGCTCTCGCGAATCCAGGAAACCTACCGGCTTACAGGGAACAGCGACCTGGCGGTACAGCGCGGACTGGCTTCTTCGGGACGCCTGATTACGTCGGCCGCGACCATTTTGCTGGCGGTGACGATTCCGTTTGCCTTCGGGGACGTGTCGGGCGTGAAGCAATTGGGCGTCGGCATTACGGCCGCGGTAATCATCGACGTTACCGTCGTCCGGCTGATCCTTGTTCCGGCGTTGATGAAACTGATGGGCAGATGGAACTGGTGGCTGCCTGGTCGTATCCCGGGACGTTAAGCTGAATTTTTCATGCTGCAAGGGGAGCTTGGAACAGGAACAAGGATGATTTACGAGAAAAGGCATGGAGTTATGTTGGGGGAAAAGGAGCTGTGTCCAGGCAAGGACATCAAGCTCCTTTTTGCGCGGGATTTCGGGAGAAAAGACGGTGATGGAGCAAAGTGCGTTCCGATGCCATCAGCTAACTTGAATTTACCGGACAAGAGGGCAACGATGTTCAACTTCCGCCGCCGACATCTGTTCTATAATGATTGGAAAAAGAGGGTAGGCCCATGTCTTGATGTTCAAAGAGGGCTTCCGGCCGACCTGAGGAGGGAATGAAAAAACGATGTCGGATATTGAAGCTTACTTGCAAAGACACACTCGTTCAAGCGGACGATTATCTTATCAACCCGAACAGCCGGTTCAACGTTGGAGCAGCCTGCTGCGCGAAAGCCTGGTAGCGAGGCTTGGCGGATTCCCTGCGGTTCACGCCGAGCTGGACCCTGTCCTGCTGGAACGCACGAAGTGTGACGGGTATACGCGGGAACGCATCGAAATCACGACGTTTCAAGGCCTGCGCATGCCGCTGTATCTGTTGATTCCCGACGAAGCCGTCGCTTCCGGTACCCCGCGTTCGGCGATCGTGGCGTGCCACGGGCATGGATACGGGAGCCGTGAAATATCGGGACTGGAACCGGATGGGTCCGATCGGGCGGGGGACCCCGGGCTGCACAAAGATTTTGCGGTTGCATTGGTGCGCAGAGGGCATGTCGTGGCTGCACCGGAGCTGCTTGGTTTCGGCGATCGCAGACTGAAGGAGGATCGGGACGCGCCGCCGGGAACGAGTTCCTGCACGCGGATTGCCCTTCATCTGCTCATGGCCGGTCACACGCTTGCAGGCCATCGGGTGTATGAAACGAGCCGGGTGTTCGATTACTTGTCTACCCGTTCCGAGGTGGATGACCGGAGAATCGGCAGTATGGGCATATCGGGCGGCGGATTGGTCACGGCTTTTACGGCGGCGGTGGATGAACGATGCCGCGCGGCCGTTGTGAGCGGGTATGCCAGCACGTTCCATGGCAGCATCCTGGACAGAAACCATTGTCTGGACAACTATATTCCGGGCATTTTGCAGGATGCGGATTTGCCGGACTTGATCGGCCTGATTGCGCCAAGGCCGCTCTTCATTGAATCGGGCGACGAAGATCGGGTATTTCCGCAAACGGCCGCAAGGGAGGCATATGCAAGATTGAAAGAAATCTATGGTCAGGCGGGTGCCGAAACCGTGCTGGATGCGGATTTTTTTGCGGGCGGGCATGAAATCGGCGGGACAAGGGCATACGACTGGCTTGATCGCGTTTTATGATGCTGACGTGAAATGGAAGTGGAGCAGTCGCGTTATAACGAAAAAATGAGGGGAGATGTTTGGATGAAACGGTTCCGTTGGAAAACATGTTTGCTTGGCGTGGCCATGGCGGCTGTCATGTTAAGCAGTCCATTTGGTGCAGGCAGATCAGGCATTATGCACGCGGCAGCGGGCGAGTACAAGTTCGATTTCGGCGCAGGAAGCGTTGAGAACGGTTACATTGGCGTGTCGGCGACAGAAGCTTATACCGCCGCTAAAGGTTACGGATTCAATACGCCCGGGAATATGCGCAATGTGTCCGCATCCGGAACAGGCGTTGCGAGCGATGCCGTACAGTTCCTGACGTATGGTACAAAGAGCACGAATACGTTTAACGTGGATTTGCCGAATGGATTATATGAAGTAAACGTCGTATTGGGTAACACGGCCAGAGCAAGTGTGGCCGCCGAAGGCGTGTTTCAATTGATCAACATGACGGGCAACGGTGCTGCCGATTCATTTCAGATCCCGGTGACGGATGGCCAGCTTAATCTGCTAGTGACGGAGGGGAAGGCAGGAACGGCGTTTACGCTGAGCGCATTGGAAATCCGGAAACTGTCCGACCAGGCCGTAACCAACCGGACCATTTATATCGGCGGGGATTCGACCGTTGCCAATTATTATCCGTTGGACACCAGCGTGCAGGGCGGGTGGGGACAGTTATTTCCGGCGTATGTGGACGAAAATGTTCTCCAGGTGCGCAACTTGGCCTCAGGGGGACAGATTGCGAGAGGTTTCCGGGATGATGGACAGATGGAGGCGATTCTGCAATATTTGAAGCCGGGCGATGTTTTTATTTTGCAGCTGGGCATCAATGACACCAACGCCAAAAACAATACGACCGAAGCCGAGTTTAAGGAGATCATGCGCGACATGGTGCAGCAAGCGAAGGGCAAGGGCGCAACCGTGGTCCTTTCGACGCCTCAGGGACGTGCGACTGACTTCGACGCGAGCGGCGTGCACAGAGCGGAGGGCCGCTGGTACAGCAATGCCACCCGTGCGTTGGCGCAAGAGGAAGGCGTGATGCTGGTGGACCTGAACAGGCTTAGCTCGGCATATTTCACGGCCATCGGGCCGGATGCCACGCTGGCTTTGTACATGGCCGGAGATACGCTGCATCCGAATCGCGCAGGCGCCGCCCAGTTGGCACGGATCGTTTCGGAGGAGCTGGCTAGGCAGGGGCTAAACGGATTTTAATTTTTATCAACATCGTACCCTTGAAATTTGAAGCACCGGTCACCACCTATCCTTAACAAAAAAAGCTCCAGCCAAGTACCGACGGTTCGTGTCGGCATCTTGCTGGGGCTATCTGTATGACGGAGACTTTACTGCAATTGCAGTATTCCGTTCACTGCGAAATATGGAGATACTGGCCTTGGCCGGGGATGATGGTAAGATGGTCAATCCGGACGTAGTAATTCCAGTGAAAGGGTACGTTTGCGGGATAAACGGTAATGTATTCAGGATGTTCGGCAGCGTAACGTTTATGCAAAATAGCGTTAATCGTTCCGTTGGAGATGCTTAATGCGGTCACAAACAGAATGACAAGCATGACAGCGATCGTGGCGGCAGGAGGTCTTTTTTTCCATATCACCATGCTAATGACCGCAATACCAAACAATATGGAGATGATAAGTTCGTTCATTTCATTCAAAATGCTAAAGTTCTGTTCTTCGTGAACGAACGGATACAACAAATTGACTCCATTACCGAGAAAGTCGATCAACAGATGGCCGATGAACAAGGCAGCCATGGCGCTGACCCAAGCCGCCATCCAGCGGACGTGCAATGTTTTTCGGATAACCCATGCAAAGGCTGCACCGACGAAAGGCACGGTGATCAGCGAATGGAGGTAAACGTCTCCGAAGAACTTTGTGATATCGGGAGTAATGGAAATAAGCGCGCCAAGCATACCGGCAATGATGTACGTTTTGAGTGAGGACAACCATTTATCAAGCGTGAGAAGAAGGATTGCAGCACCCGTAATCAAATGTACTCCCATGTGAAGAATGATGCTCATCGTATTACATGCCTCCGAATATTAACGATATCGAACAATGGTATGCCTCTATCGTACTATACAATTATTCCAAAAGATAGATGATTTGGGATTTATCCTATTGAATCCATATCTCACTCTATCCTGTCTTTCGCTTCATGATTCATCTTTTTGCCTTTGAGCAAAGGCTCCAGTTCATCCTGTACGCTTTGTTCCCATAACGGCACATCGGAGCGGTATGCTGCACGTCCATTCAGATGCCCGGCAACAGGGGCTGTAATGAAAACGAACACGATGCCGAGCACTACACGTGCACTGATGTATCCATCGTAAAACCAGAAGAACAGGAACGTGCCGCCAAGCACGCACAGCACGCCGAGCGTGGTGCTTTTGGTCGCCGCATGTGCCCTGAGATAGACATCAGGCAGACGGATGAGGCCAAAAGCGCTGAGCGCACTGAGAACTGCACCAAGCAAAACGAGAAACCCGATGACGAATCCGGCTATTCCGTTAACGATCCCGTTCATGTTTGAACACCGCCCCTCGTTCAATGTAACGCGCGAAAGCTACCGTGCCGAGAAAAGCCAGAATGCCGATCAGCAAAATAATGTCCAGATATGCCTGCGTGTGCTGCATCATGGACAGGACGGCAACCATGGCGATGACGTTGATGCCGATCGTATCCAGGGCGGTTATCCGGTCTGCCATGGAAGGACCGCGCAGGACACGGTACAAGCATCCCAAAATCGCGAGCGACAGGATAAGCAGCGATATAAATAATACCATCGATAACATTAGCGCGTCACCTCCATGATGGCTTTTTCGAACGTGTCCCGAATGTTTTCTCTCAGCTGCTGTTCGTCCTGAATATCCAGGGCGTGGATGAACAGGGTGCGCTGGTTGCCCGAAATTTCGAGCGGAAGGGAACCGGGAGTCAGCGAAATCAGTAAACAAAGCAGTGTAATTTCCCAATCGGAAGTCAGCTGTGTCTGGTACGTGAAAATCCCGGGTTGGATGCTTAACTTCGGTTTAACGATTTCCCGGATCACCCCATAGCTGGCCCGGATCAGCTCCCTGAGCAGCAGGAACAACAATTTGACGATGGCCCATACCCGCACGATGTAGAAGCGTTGGGGAAAGAAACGGCGCATGCTGCCGATGAGCAGTAGACCGAGCAGGTAACCAGCGAGAAAGCCAACCCCGCTCCAGGAATTGTTGAGAAACATCCATACAAAGGCAATGATCAGGTTTAGTACGATTTGGAAGGCCAATGGCATCTACTCCTTTGCCAGTACGGCATCGATGTAAATATTCGGATGAAGCAGAATGTCGCCTGCGCGTGCCGTCAATCGAAACATGCCTTCGGCACCAATGCCCATGGACAGAATAAACACGAACAGCACCCCTGCAGGAATCAGCAGTCCGTTCACGGCGTAAGGGCGCCTGATGGATCCTTTGGGCGGCTCCCCCCAGAAGGCCTGAATGAAAATGCGCAAGACGGAGTACAGCATCAGCAGGCTGGAGAGCACCGCAATTCCTGTCAAGCCGTACAATCCGGCTTCCAGCCCCCCTTCGAACAGCAGCAGTTTGCCGGGAAACCCGCTAAAGGGCGGAATGCCCGCAAGTGCCAGCGCGCTGACAAAAAACATCCAGCCCAGCAGCGGATAACGACGGATCAGTCCGCCCATGCGGTCAAGCCTGGATGTGCCCGCCACCGCAATCAACGCGCCGCCGAGCAGGAAGAGCAGCGTTTTGATCAGCATGTCATGCAGCATGTAGAACAGCAGTCCTTCCAGCGCCGAGCGGCTTGCCGACGCCATGCCGAAGGCGACGAAACCGACGCCGGCGACGACGTTGTAGATCAGGATTTTGTTGACGTCCCGGTAAGAGATGGCACCGATGACGCCTAGCAGCATCGTTGCTCCTGCCATCCATCCGATGAGGGCATTGAAAAAATCCGGGTCATGGTAAAAAATGAGCGTAAACGTACGCACGATGGCGTAAAGCCCGACTTTGGTGAGCAATCCGGCGAATAACGCCGTGACGACAGCCGGCGGGGCAGCATACGAACCCGACAGCCAAAAAAACAGGAACAATCCGGCCTTGATGCTGAACACGATCAGAAAGAGTACGCCGATGACCGTAATGATGCCGCTCTGGCCGATTTCCACGATGCGATTGGACAGGTCGGCCATGTTGAGCGTCCCCGTGACCGAATACAGGAACCCAATGGAGGCCACGAACAGGGACGAAGAAACGATGTTGATCAGCACGTATTTGATCGTTTCGCGCAGCTGCCTTTCCGTTCCGCCGAGCACGATCAGGGCATACGAGGAAATCAGCATCAGTTCGAAGCAGACGAACAGGTTGAAGAGGTCTCCGGTGAGGAACGAACCGTTTACGCCTGCAACCAAAAATGCAAAGAACGCATAGAAATGGTGCTCCTCCCGTTCCTCGTTCAAGCTCCGGAATGCATAGAGCAAACAAGCCAGCGCGATCACGGAGGCGGCGACGACGAGCAGTGCTGCAACCATGTCCGCGACAAGCACGATACCGTAAGGGGGCTTCCATCCGCCTACCGCGAGAGTCTGCACGCCATGCTTTGCAACTTGCGTAATGAGCATGAAGGAAGCGACAGTCGTCAGGAGCATGCCCGCTGCGCTGAGTAATTTTTGAACGCGAACGCTGCGAAAGCATAAAATGACGGCGATGCCAGTCAGTAATGGCAGCAGGATCGGAAGTACGACGGCATTATTCATAGGCCCGCCCCCTGACCTCTTCCAGGTCGTCCGTTCTCAATTTCAAATAGGATCGGTAAGATAACACAAAGAAAAAGGCGGTTAAGCCGAAATTGATCACGATCGAGGTCAGAATCAACGCCTGCGGCAGCGGATCTACGTATCGTTCCGCTTGCTCCCCAAGCAGTGGGGGCGCCCCGGTTTTGAGGCTCGGCATCGTGATCAGCAGCAGATGCACGCCGTGCGTCAGGACGGACATGCCGAGCACGATCCGGAGCAGGCTGCGCGACAAGATCAAAAACACGGCAACCGCGAACAGAATGCCCACGGCAACACACATCAATAGTTCCATATCAACGGTCCTCCCCAATCTGCAAAATGATGGTCATTGTGACTCCGAGTACGGCAAGGTAAACGCCAAGATCGAATAACATCGCGGTAGTGAGCTCGGTTTCGCCGAGCAGCGGCAGTTCGAAATATCCGAAGGTTTGGCTAAGAAAAGGCGCGCCGAACAGGAAAGAGCCCGTTCCGGTCAACGCGGCGATCCCGAGGCCAATGCCCGTCAACGTCCGAAAGTCGATGGGCAGCGCTTTGCGGATCGTTTCGGTACTGAAGGCAAGCGCAACAAGCACGAGGGCAGCGGCGGTGACCAGCCCGCCAATGAAACCTCCGCCCGGATTGTGATGGCCGGCAAAGAACAGGTGCAGCGCAAACGTCAAAACGATGAATGTCACAACTTTGGTCGTCGTTTTCAATAACACGTCATTGCTTTGCAACGGAACGGTATCCCAAGCTTGGACCCGCTTGTGTTCGTGACGCCCGTATTTGCGAGCTTTGCGGTGTTCTTCTTTGTTCCCTTCCGACGGTTCAACGGTTCTTGTTGCTTTTTCTTTTTTGGGAAACGTGAGTCTTGCCCCAAGGTCCCTTGCTTCCAGATTCAGGTTGACCATGGCATAAATGGCCAAGGAAGCAACACCAAGAACCATGATTTCGAGCAGCGTATCGAAGCCGCGGAAGTCGACCAGCAATACATTGACCACGTTTTTGCCGCCGGCAAGATCGTAGCTCTCCCTGATGAAATAATCGGCGATGCTTTGCGGGGAGGCCGTGCCGCTTGCCGCGAGTGCAACAAAGGTCATCGCCACGCCGACGGCGGCGGATACAAGCAGATTGACCCAAAGATAGCCGCGGCTTGACTTGCCTCGCTTCAGTTCGGGCAAATGATAGAAGCAGAGCAGAAACAACGCGACCGATACCGTCTCGACGATCATCTGCGTAAGAGCAAGGTCCGGCGCCCTGAACAGAACGAACAGCAGCGTGACGAGATATCCGACGGCACCGGTCATAATGACTGCCGAGAGTCGGTTTTTGGCAAAAGGAATCGTGACTGCGGCTGCGATGAGCGCGATAAGCAAAACGGCTTCATAGAAGGAAAAAGGCGCATTTCCCTTGAGATTCCAGACGATGTTTTCACCCGAGCGGAAAAATGCATAGCCGAGCAAAGCGACGGTAAAGGACAAAATGTAAACGAGATAATTTCTGACCGAACCGTTCATATAGGTTTCCGTCCACCGGCGCGCGTAATGCTGCAACGTATCCAGTACGACGCGATATATATGGTTTATGGTCAGTCCTTGAGGATAGTGGTCGTACACGGCGCGCCATCTCGGAAGCATGCTGTACAATATCACGCCGGACCCAATGACGCCGATCGTCATAAAGAGTTCGGGAGTCCAGCCGTGCCATAAGGAAAAATGTACGTCAAACCGCTCCCGCCCTTGCAGAAGGGAAGGGAGTACCGAAGCCAAAGCCGGTTCGATCAAAGGCCCGCCAACGAGGTTTGGAAGCAATCCGCACAGAAGGACCGGGACACCAAGCACCATCGGAGGGACAAGCATGCCCACGGGAGCTTCGTGCAGCTTTCCGGACGGCATGTCGCTGCGAACGCGACCCAGAAACGGTTTGAACGTCAGGATCATTGCGTAAATCAACGTAAATACGCTGGCCAGCCATGCCAAGACAGGCAGCAGCACAGCCCACTCACCAAGCCCGAAAATGCGCAAGTGCGTGACTTCAACCATCGCCTGGAAAAACAACTCTTTGCTGATGAACCCGTTAAACGGGGGAAGCCCTGCCATGGAAAACGCACCAACCAACGCGATCGTAAACGTTACGGGCATAAAGGAAGCGAGCCCGCCCAGTTTGCGGATGTCTCTTGTGCCCGTTTCGTGATCCACAATGCCTGCTACCATAAACAGGGCAGCTTTGAACGTCGCATGGTTGAACAGATGCAGCAAAGCGGCAGAGGTCGCAACCACATACACTGCGGACGAATCTCCTTTTCCGAAATACAAGGCTGCCGAGCCGATTCCGAACAGGGACATGATCAGCCCGAGTTGCGAAATGGTGGAATAGGCGAGGATGGCTTTAAGATCGTTTTTCTTCACGGCGAGAAACGAACCGTAGCACAGGGTAAGCAGACCCACGCCAGTGACCAGCCAGAACCATACGGCCTCCCCGCCAAAAATGGGCGTGAACCTGGCCACGACATAGAGACCGGCCTTGACCATGGTCGCCGAATGCAAATATGCGCTGACGGGCGTCGGCGCCTCCATCGCATCCGGGAGCCAGATATGGAACGGGAACTGCGCCGATTTGGTGAATGCGCCAATGAGGATGAGGACCAAGGCCGGCACAAACAGGGAGCTATCTTGGATATTGCCCCATTCCGAAAAAGTTGCCCTGATGCTGAAGGTGCCTGTCATCAGATACAGCATCATGAATCCGGCCAGCATGGCAAAACCGCCGAAGACGGTAATCAGGAACGATTTTTGCGCCCCGGCGGTGGAGGCTTTGCGTTTGTGGTAGAAGGCAATCAGGAGAAATGAAGTAATGCTGGTCAATTCCCAGAAACCGTAGAGCACGATCATATTATCCGACAGCACCACGCCAAGCATGGCTCCCATAAACATGAGCAGGTACAAATAAAAACGGCTTAGCGCATCTTTGCGGTCCATATAATAAATCGAATACAGCACAACCAGCGTTCCGATTCCGCTAATCAGCAAGGAAAGGAGCAGGCTGAGCCCGTCCAGGTACAGATTCAATCCGATATCGAGCGAAGGAATCCATGGAAGAGACCCGGAAACCGGATTTCGGTTCGATACGTCGGGAACGCGGCTTGCGAAATAAGCAAATAAACCGAGCGGGACGAACATGACCGGCCATCCCGGATGTATGCTGCGGATCAAACGGTAACAAGCGGCAAGCGCAACGCCTGCGACGAAAGGGAATAAAACGGCGATGTGAAGCAGGCTCAAAGTTTGCACCTCCAAATCTGGTATGGGACATGTTCTCAGGGCAACCTGCTGAAGGATCGCATGGAAGGCAGGTTGCTTTCTATATTCATAACCAGGTGGGGCGATACAGAATCTTTTCCATGATCTGCATGGGGTGACCTTTACTTCGGATTTGCATGCGGAGGATCGAGCATAATAAAATCAGGGGAAGATGGAAATATGTTCAGCAAAGGAGGAAAGGGAACATGACAAGCACGTACAAGACGGTTCCTTTCGGTTATGAACCGCCCCCGGCCAGCCGGAAAGGCACGCTGGTGTTTTACGACTCGTTTGAACACATCACCGATGAACAGTTGGAGCGGGCCGCACAACTCGCCGAATCACGTTCGTTCCAGCAGCTGGTGCTGTATCCGCTGCATGAAAGCACCGTTAAACGATGGAGCAAGGAAGAAGTGCGGCCGTATTACAAAAGGGAAGATCGGCTTCACGGCTGGAGAGTTGAGCATAATGACTCCAGCATCAAAGTGGAGGGCCTCGAAGGCAAGCGGAAAAAATATACGCCTATGGATACGGCATTGCGCCATCTGACGGATCTGTATCCTGCGCCGATCTTTTTGATATTAACCACAGACATGGCCAATCGTTTTGCGTCATTTGATTCATTTGAGGAATGGATCAAGCGGCTGCGCATCATCATCGACGGCTCTCCCGAAACGGTTCATCCGCGGCTGGAGCAGTTTCGGAACCGATGGGAATGGGCGGAACCATAATCGGGAAGAGATTCAAAACAAAAAGTTGTGCTGCACACCGTTATTACGGCGAGCATCACAACTTTTTTTGGTGAAAACATTTATGCGCTTTCCAGCGAAGTAACGGTTTTGTTCTTTCCCGTCCGCTTGGCGATGTAAAGGCAGGCATCAACCTCCTCGAACAGCTTGTCCTTGGTTAATTGATGATTATAGCTTTGCAGTCCGGCGCTAACTGTGACGTAAGCTCCTCCGAGTTCCGTGAGAACCATTCTGGCCACGCCCTTGCGGATTTTCTCGATGACCGCATAGGCCTGTTCGAACGATTGCTCGAACATCAAAACCGCAAATTCCTCGCCGCCGTACCGGGCAGCAATATCGCTGGAGGTGATATGTTCCTGAATAACCAGCGATACCTTCTCCAAAATGATGTCGCCGACGCGATGGCCATATGTATCATTGATGGATTTGAAATTATCGATATCGATCAGTGCGAGATGAAGACTCATGCCATCGTTGGCATATTCATATGCTTTTTCGAAATAATCTTTGAAAGAACTTTGATTGTACAGCTTGGTCAATCCGTCCGTCTTGGATTGTTTGGCCATGATGGCATTTCTTACGATCAGTTCCTGCTTGGCGAGCATGCTTTGCCTGAGGTCTTCCAGCACCTCCATTTGACTGGTCACGATCAGTTGGGCCACGTAGGTGCCGATGATGAGGAAGGCAGGTATCGAAACCATGTCAAACGACGAGAGGTACGCTCTGTATCCCGGGTCGAACAACACGATAATGTATCCTGTCAATTGCATGAGAAAAGTTGTCCAGACTCGTTTCTTGCTCAGAAAAAGGACGGAGGAGAGGATCGGCAGCAAACAGATCGCCAAAATAATCCGAATGTCATAATTGACGCGAATAATGGTCCAGGCGACCACCGTGCCGGCGACAGTCATTGCGTAGAACGAAAAGGTTAGCGTTTTGAAACGCCGATTGACCCAGGCGGCCAGCAGATTGGATATACCTCCCGCAAGGGTGGGCCATATCAGCACATTAAGGATGAAATCTTCGGGTGTGCGATCATAGACCATGAACAGATAACATGCTACCTGGATTACCGCATGGCTAATGACGACTACCCAGTAGGAACGCAACATCCTTTTGATCCAAATGGCATGTTTGAATTCGTACTCCGCGGGTATGCGGCTGTTACGCGTATTGGGTTTTCTCAATATATCACCGCTGACTGCATCATAATGATACGACAGAATGGACTCTCGTATAGAGTAATTATAAAGCACAACCGAAGAAACGCAAATGATTATATTTCTTCGTTCGAAGATCGATCAGGGAGACAATTCTCCACGTTCTCATAAAGGACAGACAAAAATCATGATTACCGTCATAACCTAAGATGTAGGCTCCAAGACATGATGATTCCAATTAGATGAAGGGGGGTGGATTCAATTCCTCTTATCGTCCGTTCAACAGTCAATGCAACAGGAGCGATTACATTTACGGGAAATACCCTTGGTCTAAGCCGGTCCGATACGGTTGCGGTTCCAGGTACCCAGGATAGCATCGGCGCGTTTACGACCGTGAATACCAGTTTAACCTATGGCACCTATCCGGCAGGCACGACAAGCCAGTACCAGAGCAACAGCTCTTCTGCAACCCTTGTCCTCCCCGCAGGCAGCACGGTGCTGTACGCCGAGCTCATCTGGGGCGGAAGTTACATTAACGGAACGATCAATCTTAGCGCATTCATCAACAACCCCGTCACCTTCACGACCCCTGCAGGCACAAGCAGCGTCACTCCGGACCCAGCCACGTACAATCAGTTTGATCTTGGAAACGGCGCCTCCGGCTATGTGCGTTCCGCCAACGTAACGACGCTGGTTCAGAATGGCGGGGCGGGTACATATACGACAGGCGGGGTCGTAGGTACGATCGTCGTTGCAAACGATCCGACGGCCAACCATGCCGGCTGGACGCTTGGCGTCATTTACCAGAATCCGAATCTGCCCTTCCGCAACATGTCATTGCGAGCCGGGGGAGTACTGGTTCAATCCACTTCCGCACCTGTAGTAACGACCATTACCGGATTTGCAACGCCCATATCCGGGACGTTGGGCGGAAGAGCCTTGTTTAGCGCACAGGAGGGGGATGCGAACCGAACGGGAGATCAGGCACTGTTCGGTCCGACATCGGCGACTTCCGTTGCTTTGTCAGGTCCTAATAACTTTGCCAACAACTTTTTCGCTTCTCAGATAAATGGGGATACGGGAGCTTTAAACACAACAGGAACGTTCGGAACGAGAAACCAAACCAATGGTGCGCCGGGCACCAATATCATCGGAGGCCGGCAGGGCTGGGACATTACGAATGTGGATGTGTCTGCCCGGCTGGTCAATAACCAGTCGACCGCAGTCCTGACGCTGACCACGTCCGGGGATGCTTACATCGTCAACGGTAACGCCATCCAAGTGGACATCAACGCACCGAGGATCACGCTTTCGAAATCTACGGCAGCGACGGGTGCGGCGGCCGGAGACAGCATACTGTACACCGTGACGGTCAACAACTCGGGAACGGCCAATGCGGCCAGCGTTGTTTTGTCGGATTCGCTCCCGTCCGGACTCACCTTTATCCCTGGAAGCGTTACTGTAGCGGGGGTATCTCGACCGACGTATGACATCAACGCGGGGGTTCCGCTCGGTTCCTTGAATCTGTCCGGCAGCATCGTAGTCACGTATCGCGCGCAAATTGCTTCGGATTCCAGCATCTTGCAGCTGGTGAACACCGCGAACGCGGCCTTCACGTTTCAGAGCGTTGCCGGGGGATCCATCATCACAGGGGTGATCCCGTCCAATGCCAATACGCTTACGGTGTATTCCCCGAACTTGGCGCTGATTAAATCAGCAAACACCACCAACGCAACGGTGGGAGACCAAGTCACTTATACCATCCAGGTCAACAATGCCGGGAATACGGCTGCAACGGTGACCCTGACCGACAATATTCCTAGCGGGAGCTCATACGTCGCGGGAAGTTTTCGCGTCAATGGGACGGTCGTCCCGGGAGCCAATCCCGCGACGGGAGTTAATATCGGCAGCGTTGCGGCCGGAACGACGAGCACGGTGACGTTTCAGGTTCTGGTCACTTCCCTTCCCACACCGCCCACGCTTACGGATCGGGCAACGGCCGCTTATTCATTCACTACACCGGATAGCCGCACCATAACAGGCTCCGTTTCTTCCAATACAATTACCGTTCCAGTAGCGTTGCCGAATGTAACTGTGAGCAAAACGGCGAAAGAGACCGATGTAGCGGTAGGAGAGACGTTTACGTATAACCTGAGCGTATCCAACGCCGGCATTCAGACCATCAACAATGCAATCCTGACGGACAGTCTACCTTCCGGTGCTGCGTTTGTTGCAGGCAGCGTCGTGGTGAGGGGGATTGCAGCTCCTTCGGCCAATCCAGGCAGCGGCATTTCGCTCGGAACCATTGCTGCCGGTGCTTCAGTCGCCGTTTCCTTTCAGGTTGCCGTACAATCGTTGCCTGCTTCGGGCTCGCTATCGAACCAGGCTTCGGTGTCCTATAGCTCTGGCGCGTTCTCCGGAATTTCAAATTCGAATACGGTAAGCACTCCGGTCTATCAGCCGGTCATCAATGTAGCCAAGTCTGCAAATGAAACAAATGCCACATTGGGCGATCAGATTCAGTATACCTTCGTTGTTACCAATAGGGGCAATATCGCAGCGCAAGTTACCGTGACGGATACGATTCCCTCCGGGACGTCGTTCATTACCGATTCGGTGACGGTCAACGGGACGGCCCGTCCGGGCAGTTCGCCGCTTACAGGAATATCTTTAGGGATCGTAAACCCGGGCTCGACGTTTACGGTTACTTTCCGGACGTCGCTTACGTCAATTCCCGAACCGCCGATCCTGCGCAACCAAGGGACGGCCGATTACACGTATCAACTCCCAAGCGGCAGAAATTTATCGGGCAGCGCCGTTTCCAACACCGTTGTCATTCCTGCTTCTGCGCCGAACGTTACGATTGCCAAAACGGTAAATGCCGCAGATGCCACTGTAGGTGATGCACTTACATATACGGTTAACGTTACGAATGCAGGCTCCGGCGCAGTCCAAAACGTCATCCTATCGGATGTGCTGTCAGAAGGCCTTCAGTTCATTTCGGGCACGGTGACCGTCAATGGGGCATCGGTAAGCGCCGCCAATCCGATATCCGGCATTACGCTAGGCACCTTGCCCCCTCCAGCCCAGACTACGGTAACGTATCAAGCCAGGGTTACGTCTGTGCCCGGTACGGGAAACGTTAGCAATCGCGCCAGCGCCGCGTTCACTTCGGGCAGTTTCAACGGTACGTCGTCGTCGGTCGTCGTCACCACGCCCGTGTATCAGCCTGTCATTACGTTGGCCAAGTCGGCGAGCACCACGAATCTGACCGTAGGAGATACGTTCAACTATGCGATCCAGGTCAGCAATACGGGGAACATCGCTGCCAACGTCACGTTGAATGATCCTGTTCCCGCCGGAGCGATCTTCAACACGAACAGCGTGATCATAAATGGCGTTCCGACACCCGGCGTCAGCCCGAACACGGGAATCCAGGTTGGAGCTGTTACGCCGGGAGCAAACGTAACGGTCACTTTCGTGGCAACGGTAACGAGCCTTCCGGCTGCTCGCCAGTTGGTGAATCAGGCTGCGGCAGGATTTAATTACACATTGCCGAGCGGCAGGACTGCTGCAGGAAACGCTATCTCCAATACAGTAACGACCCCTGTATCGTTGCCGGACGTATCGGTCCTCAAAAGCGTTAATGTGAGCAATGCGGTAACCGGTGACGTCATAACGTACACATCGGTGATTCGCAATAACGGAGCAGCGGGAATCGGCAGCGTTGTGCTCGCCGACCCACTGCCAGCGAATGCTACGTTCGTATCCGGGAGCGTCATTGTGAACGGGGTTTCAATCCCGCATTCCAATCCGTCCGCCGGCATTCCAATCGGTACGTTGGCCTCAGGAGCCACGGCTACCGTAACTTTCGAGGTGAGGATAACTATGCCCGTTCCTTCACAGATCAACAACCAATCGACGGTAAGTTTCACGTCCGGCGTATTTTCTGGAACGTCGTCGTCCAACACAACGACGACCCCGGTCATTCAACCCCAGATTTCGCTTGCCAAGACGGCAAACACGAACAACGCTACTGTTGGAGATACGGTTGTCTTCACGGTAAACGTCAGCAACAGCGGAAATTTGGCGGCCAATCTTACATTGACGGATGCTATTCCTTCCGTAACCACGTTTGTGCCCAACAGCGTCGTTGTGGCAGGAACACCATTGCCAGGGGTATCGCCGGTAACCGGCATTCCTGTTGGAACGGTGGCGGCCGGCGCCACGGTGGTGGTGACCTTCGCTGTCGTGGTGGATTCGCTGCCTTCTCCGCAGCAGATCAGCAATCAGGCCACATCCACGTATACATTCACCCCGCCGGACGGGCGGACGCTGACGGGTACGGCTACGTCCAACACGGTGACGTTCCCGGTATCGTCCCCGAACGTTGCCGTGGTGAAGAGTACGGCCTCGACGGCTGCCGCGATCGGCGACACGGTCACGTATTCCATCGTTGTGACGAACAGCGGCATCGCGCCGATCAACAACATTCAACTTTCCGACCCCGCCCCTGCAGGCTCGTCTTTTGTCGCAGGGTCCGTGACGGTCAACGGAACGCCTCAGCCTTCGGCGAATCCGATCGGCGGCATCGCACTTGGATCGCTGGCTCCGGGAGCTTCAACGACGGTTACCTTCAGCATCACGGTCGATGCCATTCCGCCGAACGGCCAGCTGAGCAACCGTTCTTCCGTGACGTTTACGTCAGGGGCCTTCTCGGGATCTGCCTTCTCGAATACGCTCATTACGCCAGTTTTCCAGCCGATTCTTACGGCGCAGAAACGTGCCAGCACAAACCATGCAACGGTAGGTGATACCGTCAGCTATACCATTACCGTAAACAATCAGGGGAACTTTCCAGGCACGATTACGGTAACGGATAATTTGCCGGCCGGCACAACGCTTGTACCCAACAGCGTCATCGTGAACGGCCAACCGCAGCCGGCAGCCGACCCAAGTACAGGCATTCCGGCAGGAAGCGTTGCCGCCGGAGCTGCGACGACCGTGACGTTTTCCGTCGTCATTGTTTCATTGCCAACGCCGCAGCAGCTGGTCAACCAAGCAAACGTAGCCTATTCGTTCACGCTGCCGGACGGAAGAACGTTGACGGGAAGCGTGCAGTCCAATACGTTAACCATTCCCGTATCGGCCCCTGACGTCGACGTCGTCAAATCGACGTCCTCCACGGCCGCATCTATCGGCGATACGGTCGCCTACACCGTCACTGTCACGAATAACGGGATCGCCGCCGTCAACAACGTGGTTTTTACCGATGCGCTTCCGCAAGGCACATCCCTCGTGCCCGGCAGTGTATTCGTCGATGGCGTTCAGCGTCCAGGCGCGAATCCTTCGACGGGAATTATCCTGAATTCCATTGCAGCTGGAGCCACCGTCACCGTTGCCTTTAGTGTTAACGTCAATGCGCTTCCGCCTACGGCAACCATCAGCAATCAGTCGTCGGTCAGCTTTACATCGGGTTCATTCTCCGCTACCGCGTTTTCCAATACGGTCACCACGCCGGTATACCAGCCTATCTTATCGGCAGCCAAAAGCGCGAATCAAACGCTCGCCACGGTGGGAGACACGATCGTTTATACGATCCTGATCTCCAATGCCGGGAATTATGGTGCTTCCGTTACATTGACCGATACCATTCCGGCGGGCACGGAACTGGTCCCGAACAGCGTCATCGTGAACGGGGCTCCCGTTCCCGGGGCCGATCCGGCATCGGGTATACCGCTTGGCACAGTAACCACCTCCGCTACCGTGACGTTCTCGGTGGTCATCGTCTCTTTGCCGTTAAACCAGCAGCTGGCAAACCAGGCGACGGCGACGTTTACGTATACGCTGCCGGATGGACGGACATTGGGCGGCACGATCTCGTCCAATACACTGCTCATCCCGGTGTCTGCACCGGATGTCGAGATTGTCAAAACGACGGCTTCTACGGATGCGGTGGTCGGGGACACGATTGTGTATCAAACGGTGGTTACGAACAGCGGCATCGAGAATGTGGATAATGTGGTGCTGACGGATCCGATCGATCCGTCCACCAGCTTTGTCGCCGGAAGCGTGCAGGTGGACGGAGTCCTGCGGCCTGAGGCCAATCCGGCCCTGGGTATCGCGCTTGGCACGATTGCTCCCGGCGCTTCGGTTACCGTATCTTATGCGGTCAGAGTTAATGCGCTTCCGACCCCGCCGCAAGTCAGCAGCCAGTCGGCAGTCAGCTTTACTTCCGGCGCGTTTTCGGGAACGGCGTATTCCAATACGGTGATCACGCCGATTTACCAGCCCATCGTTGCAGTAACCAAAACAGCCAACACCTCGAACGCCACCATCGGCGATACCATCGTATACTCGTTCACCATCACGAACACGGGCAATTTGCCTGTTCAGCTCACGTTAACCGACTCCATTCCGGACGGGGCCGTGCTGGTCCCGAACAGCGTTCTGGTCGACGGCGTTCCGCAGCCGGGGGCAGATCCGAATACGGGCATCGTCGTGGGTACCATTCCGGCAGGAGGTACAGTCAACGTCACCGTCACGCTTCAGGTTACGGTGGATACGCTGCCTCAGAACCAGCAGCTGACCAATCAGGCGGTAGCCAGCTACACGTATAGTCCGCCGGATGGCCGTCAACTCACGGGTACGGTATCTTCCAACGTGCTTGTCATTCCGGTATCCGCTCCGAACGTGGTTGTCAGCAAAAGCACAAGCGCCGTAGACGCGGTCGTGGGGGATGTCATTACGTATACGATAACTGTAACGAACAGCGGAATCGAAGCCGTCAACAATGTGGTCATGGTCGATCCGATACCTGCGGGAGCGGTGTTCGTGGCAGGCAGCGTAACGGTGGACGGTACGCCTCGTCCGACAGGCAATCCGGACACCGGCATCACGCTCGGCACGATTCAGCCAGGCGCATCCGTAACGGTTACCTTCCAGGTCCGGGTTGTTGTCATATGAGTCCGGAATCCAGATCGTTGTCCTTTAATCTGCAGAACCGCTCGCTCGTTCGTTTCAACACGGATGTGGACGATCCGGAGCAAATTTCGTATTCCAATACCGTGGTTACGCCTTGGATCGGTCCCAAATTGATGATCCGCAAACGGTGCAACTTGTTCAAGGCTGCTCTAGGTCAAACGTTGATCTATGACATCGAGATCGAGAACGAAGGCAATCTTGATGCGAGGGTTCGGGTCATTGACCCGCTGGCCCCGGGTATCGCGTTCCTTCCCAATTCGGTATTGCGGGACGGGGTGCCGCTTCCCGGCGCGTCGCCGGCGGAAGGACTTCCATGGTTGGAGATCGCTGCAGGGGCGCTGCTGCGGCTCCATTTCCAGGCGATCATTGTGGCTGTTCCCCCCGACTTGAAGCTGGTTAACCAGGCACAGGTGCAGTATGTCTTTTTGACGCCGGAGGGCAGGGAAGGCACGGGGGAGGAATACTCCAACACCGTCGAGGTCATGTTGGTTTCGGCAAAATTGCTGATTGCGCTGCAGGTGGACCGCGCCCAAACATTTGTCGGCGATATCGTGAAGTACAGTGTTTCGGTGCGAAATCCCGGATTTGTAGCCGCACAGCAGGCAAGGGCAATCGTTTCGTTGGCACAAGGATTGTCTTTCATTCCGGGGAGTGTCGTGATCGATGACATGTTCGCGCCCGAGGTGACACCTGATGGCGGGATCGATCTCGGGGAAGTGCTGCCCGAGGCCGCCGTCATCATTCAATTCCGCGTGCAGGTTACCGGGGCCGGAACGGATGGGAAACTTAGTGCGCAAGCCATCCTTCACTATGCATCGGGTGGGGAAGCGGAAGCTTCGGATTCCAATGTGGCAGTGCTGCAGGTCGTGAACCCTCACATTTCGTTCAGCAAAAAGGCAACGCCGGCAATTGCCACCTTCGGGAGCAAAGTCCAATATGAGTTGATTGTATCCAATGAAGCTTCGCTCGCCGTAGATGCCTTTATCACCGACGCGCTTCCGCCCGGCATGATTTATGCGGAGGGAAGCACTCGCTTAAATGGCGTGAGACGTCCAGGGCTCGACCCGGGAAGAGGCATACATCTGGGCACGCTCACCGCCCATTCCAACGTGCATGTGGAATTCGAGGCACGGATTGCGGCTGAGCGTCAAAATCCGATTCCGTTCGAGCTGAGCAATCAGGCTCGATTGAATTATACGTTTCGTTTGCCCGATTCCCGTTCCGTTCGCCGGCTGCTAACCTCCAACGAAGCCGTGGTTGAGCTGAAGGGACCGATCATTGGCGTTCATGTGGACGTAGTGCCTGATTTGGTTGAACTGGGAGGAATCGTAACCTTCCATGTAGGTGTGGCTAACCGAGGCAATGTGGCTGCCCGCGTGCAATTGTTCGACTTTCTTCCGCCGGAATCGACCTGGCGCCTTGAACTTGGTCCTAACGAAGGAGGCGGTCCACCCAAACATGTTGCGCCCAAATTTCTGCATGTGGGCGAAGTGCAGCCGGGTTCCGAACGACGCATCAGCTACAAAGTCCAGATGTCTGCCCGTACGCAGCCGGGCTTGGTGCAGGGCGTGCTGCTCGGAGCCTACACCTACGAATGGAACGGGGAGCGGCATGCAGGAGAGGAAACGTCCAATGCGTATTCCATACAGATCGAAGACATGGATGAGTAATCGGTAGGTTTGCATGGGAAATTTGGGAAAAAGTTCATCTCAGCATTACAAGAATCGGGAATGAATGGTATACTTGTACCATATGTCCTCGGCATGTCATTGCAGATCGGGACGTCTGAATAGCTCTAGAGGAGGCTGCATATTGGCAAAAGCAAAAGTGGCAAAAAGACCTACCCGCGATGAATTCGAACTTGAGGAACTGGGCAATCAACTGGTGGAAGCCTTTCGTGAACGGTCGGTCGTGGTGTTAACGGTGTGGGGAAAGGAAGAACAGCTGCAGGGCGTCATCGTTAAACTGGACTCGCGCACAAGGCTCGTGCATGTGGAAGACTTGGAAGAAGAGTTCATGCCGAAGGTGGCCAAAGTCCCTTTCCTTGACATCATGCGTGTGGACTATCCACGGTATTGAAACGACATTTATTTGAACGAATTCCAAACATCTTTTGAACAAATAGGGCATCCGCCCTGTCAACGGTATCTCTCCTGCATATGATAACCCATACCTGTTGCAGAGGAGGTACGTTGAATGAGCGAAGTATTGAGCGGAGACACAAGAGGCTACGGCTATGGTGGTTTCACTTCCGTCGGAGCGATTCTGGTTCTTTTCATCCTGCTGGTCATCATCACCAAAGCGTTCTTGGTATAACGGCCTGTAAACGTAGATGAGGAAGCTGTTACGCCTTGCCGAATTTGTCGAATAAAGCATTAAGGAAAGCGGTGTTCGGGAGAAATGTCCCGGCATCGCTTTTTCTCGTTCAGCAATAAGCAGAATAGGGTAGAATTTACGAACGAATAGTCTTTTTTTGTTATAATATGGTATGGGAGCGCGAGAAAGGAGATATCACCGCAGATGGACGATTCATTGAAAATGCACATTGCGCCCCGCAAAATGAAAGCGTATAATAACTCACAATCTCAGCATTGAAAGCCGTTACATAACCCTGTTGAAGACGTCGTCATGCAGGGAATCCATGAAGGAATGAGGAGTACGAATGCGGCCGGTTACTGTATACGATATTGCAAGAGAAGCCAACGTTTCTGTTGCCACGGTGTCCCGGGTGCTGAACAATACCGCTCCCGTCAAGAAGGAGACGCGCGAAAAAATCGACGCGTTGATCCGAAAACACCAGTTTCAGCCCAATGCGCTGGCACGCAGCCTGCTCCGAAAGGAAACGGGAACGATCGGGTTTATCCTGCCGGACATTACGAACCCTTTTTTTCCGGAAGTCCTGGCGGGATTTGATCGGGAAGCAGGCAAGATGGGGTACACGTTCTTTTTGTGCGATACGATGTCCTCGGATCGGGAAAGTCATTTGCAATACGAACGCGAGTCACGATACCTTAATCTGCTGATGGAAAAACAGGTCGACGGCATTGTCATCATTGGAGGACGGGTGGACCTGGCGAAGCCGGGCCAGACCCTCGTCGACGAAATCCAGGAGGCGGCCAAGCGGGTTCCGGTATTGCTGTTGAACGGCTCGCTTCCCAAAACCAAACTTCCACGGGTGGCCGTAGACCAGAAACGGGGCATGGAGCTGGCCGTTCAGCATTTGATCGACCTGGGGCACAAGGATATTGCCTTGATCGGCGGTTTTGAACAGATGAGCAATACCCAGCAGCGGCTGCAAGGATTTCGTTCAGCGATGAAGCAGGCCAATCTTCACATCCGGAAGGAGTGGATTCTGGTCGGCGGATTTTCGGTCGAACGCGGTCTGGAATTAACCCAAAGGCTGCTGCAGAGGGCCGAGCGTCCCACGGCCATTGTCTGCTTGAACGACCTGATCGCCATCGGGGCGCTCAAAGCCGCACACCAGCAAGGAATCGCCGTTCCTCACGAGCTGTCGATCGTGGGGTATGACGACATTCCGCTTGCTTCGTACAGCATCCCTGAATTGACGTCGGTTTCACTGCGTTCCCAAGAGCTGGGGCGCCAAGCTGCGCATACGCTTGACCGCCTGATTTCCGGCAAAAAGGTGCCGCAGCTGCAGACGATCCTGCCAGAGCTTATAGTCAGGCAATCGACCGCACCATTTACAGGAGCGGGAAATAAAACTTGAATAAAAGTGATTGACAACGGACGCGTGAGGGCTTATTCTCATTTCAAGAAAGCCCTTACATTTTTGACCTCGAGTGAAACCCGTTTCATAAATGGGTGTGGTTTTTGGACGAAATCCGGCAGAGGTTACCTCATTCACTCATTCATTTCCAACGCTGCGCAGACCGAATGATCTTCCTGTTGGCATTGTTGATCCGCCCATTCATGAAATCGGTTTCATTTGTGGTTGCCGTGCAATTACAGAAGGAGGGGAATGCGATTGTCCACAGTATCGGAAAGGGAAATAGGGGTTAGCCGGGAAAGCGTAATGCAGCGACGTTGGAAAAAATGGAGAAACAACCGGACGCTGCTGATCATGTGTTTGCCGGCGATTGTCTTTTTTATCATTTTTGCTTACCTCCCCATGCCGGGCATTTACTTGGCATTCGTCAAGTACAACTACACCGACGGCATCTTCAAGAGCCCGTTTGTCGGCTTGGAAAACTTTCGCTTCCTGGTGATGACCGGAGACCTCTGGCGATTAACGTTCAACACGATCGCGTACAATCTGGCATTTATCCTGCTCGGAAACGTGCTTCAAATTTTTTTGGCGGTCTTGCTCAATGAACTCCGTTCAAAGTGGTTCAAAAAAGTTTCCCAAACGATCATGTTTCTGCCCCATTTCGTGTCTGCCGTATTGATCGGCCTCATCGCGTACAACATTCTGAGTTATGACTATGGTCTGCTGAACTCCTTGCTTCGCACGCTTGGTTTCGAACCGTTCAAAGCATATTCAAGCCCTGAAGCCTGGCCGTTCATCATCGTACTGACGTATCTCTGGCAATCGACGGGTTATGGTTCCATCGTATACTTCGCGGCGATCATGGGACTTGACAACGAAATTGTGGAGGCTGCCGAAATCGATGGCGCCAACGCTTTCCAACGCATTCGATACATCATCCTTCCTTGGTTAAAACCAACATTCATCATTCTGCTGCTGTTCTCGCTTGGAGGTATCCTGAAAGGCAACTTCGGCCTGATCTATAACTTGGTCGGCGCGAACAACACCGCGCTGTACGCAACGACGGACATCATCGAAACCTACGTATTCCGTTCACTCATGACCAACTTCAACTTCTCGATGGGCAGCGCGGTCAGCCTGTACCAGTCGTTGTTTGGATTCTTCATCGTCCTGGGCGCCAATTGGCTGGTCAAGAAGCTGTCCCCGGAAAATTCCTTGTTTTAAATCGATGGGAGAGAGGAGCGTTGTTTCATGGATGAACAGTTCGAGCATGATCGCCTGCGGTCGGATCGCAGCAGTATCTTCCTTCGTTGGTTCAGCTATATTTTCATCGGAGCGTTTGCCCTGTTATGTTTGTTCCCGTTTTTGCTGGTCATAGGGACGTCCTTCACTTCCGAGAATGCGATTAAACAATTCGGGTTTAACATCTGGCCGAAAGAATTCAGCCTGTTTGCCTACAAAATCATTTTCGAGAACCCTAATTTGATTATCGGCTCTTATCTGGTCACGATCGGAATTACGGTGGTCGGTACGGTGATCGGTCTGCTGATTGTATCCATGACGGGATACGCGCTTCAGCGTCCGGATTTTCAATACCGCAACAAAATTTCGTTTTTTATTTACTTCACGACCCTGTTCTCCGGCGGATTGGTTCCGTTCTACCTGCTTATCACCCAATACCTGCATCTAAAGGATAATTATCTTGCCGTGCTTCTTCCCGGCTTGCTCAGCCCGTTCCTGATCATTATGATGAAAAGTTTCGTGCGTTCCATTCCCCATGCCATCACGGAATCCGCGAAAATCGACGGGGCCGGCGATTTCACCATTTTCGTCAAATTGATCCTGCCCATGGCCACGCCTGCGCTTGCCACCATCGGATTGTTCATTGCGCTCGGCTACTGGAACGAATGGTACAATTCGATGCTGTTCCTGTCGGCGGACATGAAATACCGCCCATTGCAGCTTTTCCTGTACAACGTGGTCACAAGCGCCGATTTTGTACGCAACTCCGCAGCGGCCTCCAACGTGCAGCTTCGCGACGTTCCGCTCGAATCGATGAAAATGGCCGTAGCCGTCGTGGCGACGGGACCGGTCATCCTGTTTTATCCTTTCGTTCAACGCTACTTTATTAAAGGCATTACAGTGGGAGCGGTGAAAGGCTGATGCATCGCAGCCGGCAGTCGCCTTGCTTATGCATAGGATTTTCAGGTCATCCATAATAAAGGGGGAGTTCAAATGGGTAAATCCAAAACGTTGTTATCCATCCTCATGGTTGCGGTGCTTTGCCTTCTGGCCGCGTGCGGAAGCAGCGGAACAAGCGACGGCGGGGGCGAGGGGGCTTCAGGCGGAGCCAAAACGTACAACGGGATCGATGTCTCCAAATTTGTGAAGATCAGTTATGTCGTTTTGGGCGATAAGCCGAAGAACGATCAGTTCGACAAGGTGCTCGCCGAAGTCAACAAACTCATGAAAGAGAAGATCAACGCCGAGCTGGAGTGGAAATGGGTGGAGTGGGCAGACTGGCAAACCAAATACAATCTGCTGCTCGCATCCGGCGAACCGGTTGACCTGATTACGATCGGCACAGACTGGCTGGATACATGGGCCAACGCGCAGCGCGGAGCCTTCATGAACCTGGACGAACTGCTGCCGACCTATGCGCCGATCACATGGAAAGAAGTAACTGAAGACCATTGGAACGAAAGCAAATATAACGGCAATATCGTGCTGATTCCGGAAGACCAGTACACGCAATGGGTTAACCATGGCTTTTTCTATCGCGGAGACTGGGCGAAGGAAGCAGGGTTGACGGAACCGATCAAAAACTGGGAAGAAATCGGCCAGTATTTGCAATACATCAAAGACAACAAACCTGATGTCATCCCTTGGGATATGGCTTCCGGCGCAATGACATGGGGCGGTTATGTCCAATCCTACACGGATAATCTGGAGCTTCCGATCTCGACGGGTTACATGCCGGTATTTACGGCCAAATCGGATGCCGAGAAATACACGGTAGCCGAGCCGGTATTCGACGATACGTTCCTGAATTATGCCAAACTGATGAAAGATTGGGCAGATCGCGGCTTCTGGCGCGAAGACGCGCTCAACAACAAAAACAACAACCGCGATGCGCTCAAAGCAGGGCTGTCCGGACTAGACCAGCATCATACCCAAACTTTCTCCGGCCTGCGCGTAGACATGGATAAAGCACAACCGGGTTCCGAGCTGCAAATGTTCCCCTTCAACCGTACGCGCGGCACCAACCTGATGGAGCTGTCGATCACCCATGGCGGTACGTCGGTCGGTTCCCACAGCAAAAATCCGGAACGGGCGCTGATGGCGTATGACCTTATTCGCAACGATGAGCAAATCTATCACCTGATCAACTACGGCATCGAAGGCGTGCAATATGAAATCAAGGACGGAAAACGCACTCGACCGGAAGGCTATGACGAGACCCGCGACAATTTCTACTCCGACTTCTGGGGAGGACGGGTCGACAAATTCGAGATTCCAAGCGATACGACTTGGGATCAAATCGATACATTATACGACGAATACGACAAAATCAAAATTGCGTATCCGTATGGACAATTCGTATTTGACAAAACGCCGGTGGAAAGCGAATTGACGGCGATTTCACAGGTTGCAGGCGAGCTTGGACCGGCGATCAACTTCGGTAAAGTCACCGACCCCGAGCAGGCCGTGAACGAATTCCGCGAAAAGCTGAAGCTGGCGGGGTATGACAAGGTCAAAGCCGAGCTGCAAAAACAACTGGATGCCTACAAGGAAAAAATGGCGAAATAAGCATGCATGAAGCACTCATAACGATTTCTTCAGCCTAACAGCGATCGGAAGATGGTACTGCACACGTAGTGGCCTTGTGTGATTGATTAATGCGGTTTCTACAGATAACCAGAGAAACGGTTCCCGCGAATATGGAAGACTTGTCTTTCATGCCGCATGGGAAACCGTTTCTTTTGCTTTTGAAGGGCATGATTATTTATGCGGTTGCCCAATTGCCCAATATATGAATCCACGGTCAGTCTCCATTGGCGAAATCCATATATAATCCATGTCCGCATGACAGCCGATATGATATGATGTAGCTATTATTACAGAAAGCATGAGGTGTATCTACAAAATGAGCAAAGAGTTGACGGATACTTTGATTGAGCAGATGAACTTTGAGTTTTATTCGGCCCATGTGTACATGGCGATGGCGGCTTATTGTTCCGGCGAAAGCCTGGACGGGTTTGCTAACTTTTTCCTCGTGCAAGCAGAGGAAGAACGTTTCCATGGCATGAAAATCTATAAATTCCTGAACGATCGCGGGCATCGTGCCACGTTTGCCGCACTGCCCGAACCGAAAAACGAGTATGCTTCCATGCTCGACGTGTTCGAACACGGTTTTGCGCATGAGCAGCAAAATACGAAAAGATTTTACCACCTTGCCGATCTGGCGCTGAACGAGCGCGAGCATGCCACGATGTATTTCCTGAAATGGTTCATCGATGAGCAGGTGGAGGAAGAGGCATTGTTCGACAACATCATTCAAAAGCTGCGCCGCATCGAAAAAGACAGCAACGCATTTTACATGCTCGACGCGGAGTTTGCGCAGCGTTCGTTCACTGCGCCTGCGGAGTAATTTCGCGCCTGCAGACGGAAGGGCGCAGCGATCTTTTCCTTTGATAGGGGATCGGGTCGCATGATAGATAAACCGCAAAAAGATACACACGTTAACGGAGAGGCAGAACCAATCTGGAGAAGCGAAGCGTTCGCATTTATCACCGGACTTTCCCTTTGAAAAAGGGAATTTGAAAAAATCTGGGGATAACAGCGATTGGAAGATTGTACTGCACTCGCAGTGCCTTGTGTGATTGTTTAGTGCGGTTTATATAGATACATATGTAAGCAGTGATTCGAACCTTTCATTTCAATGAACAGGAAGCCTGCCTCGCGCAGGCTTTTTTCGTTGCCTGCCATAAATCTCACCCGTGAATCTATCAAAGGACGCCGAACGGGTTAATAAGGATTATGTCAAAATTGATTTATCCTCAGTGAATGTACTTTCGGACAAAATCTATCAAAATCGTTTTATTTTCAGTGCTATTCTGACAAAAGTGTAACTCGAACGTAGCCTTTGAAGCTAGAATGTGGAAAATTCGATTTGCTAGAATTAGGATTATCGCCGAAGGATGCATGACGTGAATTGCAGACAGCTGGGGAAATACACCAACAAGGGAGCTTTATTCTATGCAACAAATCCGCAAATCTTTGATGATCACACTCGCTATTATACTGATGATTCCATTGCTTCTGCCGCAGTCGGTTTCGGCCAAAGCCGCATCCAGCACCAAGCAAGCGAAGACCGGTGCCAAAGTCATCTATCTGACCTTCGATGATGGACCGACGGCTCATACAGGCCAATTGCTGGACATTCTGGACAAATACAAGGCAAAAGCAACCTTTTTCATGCTTGGACCTGAGATGGAGAAATTCCCTAAAGCAACCAAACGCATCGTTGCGGACGGACACGGATTGGGACTTCACGGCGTGACGCATGTTCCTGGCAAGTTCTACCTTTCCGCCTACAGCGGTCTGAAAGAAATGCAGCAGGCGAACAACAGCCTGAATAAAGTGGCTGGCGTCAAAACAACTCTGATTCGAACGCCTTATGGCAGCAAACCTTATTTGAAATCGACTTATCGGGATGTATTGCTGGGTCAGGGCGGGTTCCATTTGTGGGACTGGAATGTGGACTCCGAAGACTGGAAATACAAAAAAGATCACCAAAAAGTGTATAACAGCGTCATGAAGCAAATTCATACCGTGCAAAAAAGCGGCAGAACGCCGGTTGTCCTGATGCATGATCAGGAAGCCACGTTGAAAGTGCTGCCGATGGTATTGAAATCGCTCAAGGCGGAAGGATACAAGTTCGAAATTTTAACCAAACAGGTAGAGCCGGTCAATTTCTGGAATGACAAACGTTAAACGACCAACATCAAGGAGGACGACAACATGAAAAAACAAAAGGTATGGGTAACCATCCCGGTCACAACGGCGGTTCTTCTCGCTCTCGCCGGTTGCGGCGGACAGGATACGAAGCCCGCCGAAGCCAACTCGTCTTCATCTGCTGCGGCAGGACAACAAACATCCGAATCGTCAGCCAATCCATCCGGCAGCTCGGATTCCGGTGCGAAGGATGCCGCGTCGACAAACACAACAGGCACTGCGGGAACAGTGGTTTCGTCAGGCAGTGCCAATACCGGAAAAGGAGAGAGCGGCAGCGCGGGACAATCCGGCGGGAATGCATCGTCTTCCTCCGAGTCAAGCCAATCGAAGGTGATCAAGGAAGTGCGCAGCCAGTTGAAGCTGAACGGTGCGCTGCTGCCGACTTCTTTCCCGCTCGACAAAGGAAAAACCTTGGCGGCTTCGATCGATTCCAATACGTCAAATGCCTTCCAAGTCACGTTCTATGCCGTGGATCAGCCGGTGGCCCTGAACGATTCGTCCCTGACAAAATCGGGCAGCAAGGCGGCTGTCATCGCAACGTTTGAGGTAAACACATACAAAGATCCGAATAGCACGGATATCTTCCCGGATGAGGAAACGGGTAATGTGCCGGACGACATGAAAGTGGATTTGGGGCACAGCATTCAAGGCGTTGCCGAAGGCGCGGCCGGTTCCCAATATTTGACCTGGAATGAGGGCAGATGGACGCTGCGCATCCAGTCGATCTCCGAGGATCAAATGAACAACCCGGGCATTGCGAAAAAAATGGTGGAATTTTTGGAAACGCACAAGCTGCCTGCTCCCAAAGACAAAGGTTTTGTAGACGTACACTATCCAAGCGGAGGCAAGTCCGTAAATGTCGCCATCTCCTGGCAAGCGGGCAAACAGATCTATCAGCTCAAAACCAGTCAGGTGCCGAACGAAGCGCTTGGCATGGTAGCGTCCGTTAAATAGACTTGAGTCGAGTTTCTATGACAGTCGGGTCGCAACGAAAAAGCTTGGCCGGAACATAAACCCCGGCCAAGCTTTTTTTTGGAATTGCATTATTTGAACCAGCCTTTTTCCTTCGAGCGCGTGATGGCTTCGATGCGATTGCTTGCACCAAGCTTACCCAGAATGATGGAGATATAGTTGCGAACCGTGCCTGTCGTAATGAACAAGTGGCCCGCAATTTCCTTGGTGTTTTTGCCGTCGGCCATCAAACCGAGTACGGCATGCTCGCGTTCGGTTAAAGGGTTTTCCTCAACATAGGCTTCGTCTACCAGATCCGGGGCAAAAATGCGCCTGCCGTTCATGACCTGGCGGATCGATTCGGCAAGTTCTTCGATCGGACTGTCCTTCAGCAGGTATCCGCGCACGCCGCCCTTCAGGGCGCGTTCGAAATAACCGGTTCGGGCAAACGTGGTCAGAATGATCACCTTGCAGCTCATGCCTTTCAGTTCCTCCGCAGCTTCAAGGCCGCTTTTCACGGGCATTTCGATGTCCATCAGGCAAATGTCGGGAGCATGCTCGCGAACAAGCTCGAGCGCTTCTTGTCCATTGCTTGCTTGTCCGACGACCTGCATGTCATGTTCAAGATTGAGCAGGGAGGACAGGGCGCCAAGCATCATGCGTTGGTCCTCGGCGACGACGATTCGTATCATGTTTCTTCCTCCTTCATCGGTTTGCGCGTCAGTTTCGGGACGCGGATCACGAGTGTGGTCCCGTCCTGATCCGCACCGGATTGAATATCCAGGCAGCCGTTGACGAATTCAAGCCGTTCCTTCATGCCGAGAATGCCCGTGCCTCTGCGGTCCTTGCTCATGGTGCGTTCGATGCCGACACCATTGTCCTGCACGCTGAGCAGGTTATCCGACGGCGTTTCGTCAAGCCGGATGCGGCAAACGGTGGCCTGGCTATGTTTGACGACATTGGTTACGGCCTCTTTGAGGCACATGCCCATGACGTTTTCGTTGAGTTGAGACGTATCCTGCAATTTGGGATTCCCTTCAAACACATACGTGATCGAAGCGGCTCTCAATATTTGCTCGGCACGATGCAGCTCATCGACCAGCTGTGTGCCCCGCATCGTGGTAACCATCTCGCGCACTTCCTTGAGTGCGGTCGTCGCGGTTTGCCTCAGGTCGTTCAGCTCCGATTCGGCCTGATCGGGATTGATGCGCAGCAGTCGTTTGGCCAGATCGGTTTTCAGGCCGATCAGGGACAGCTTTTGACCGAGCGTGTCGTGCAGATCCCTCGCGATGCGCTGCCGCTCTTCCATTTTCACCAGCTCATCCAGCCGTTTATTGGCGCTCTCCAGTTGATCTTCGAGCTGTTCGCGCTTGTTTTTGTTATACATGTTGATGGGCAGCAGGATGGAGGCCACGAGACTGATAAAGACGAACGGCAGCTGGCTGAGCAGCAGGGTGCTGCGGTTGATAACCGCATAGTTCACCGTCATGAACATGGTCACGAGATGAATCAAATAGAGGGAAATGAAACCGGCCCTGTTTTTGATCGATCCGATAAAAAAGGCCAGAAACAGCGAGAAATACGCATAATCGTAAACAATGGTCATCGTGATGGAGATGGCAATCAGCAGTCCGATCCACATGTAAACCTGCCATCCCCGAGTGATGGAGGCCAGCAGATAACAGGCAAAGAAAACCAGAATCATCACAATGCCCGTAATCATCGTCCATAGCTCGGAATATTGCGATATATAATAGAAGGGTAGGATAAAAAAGACAAGCCAGACGTACGGGTTCAAGCCGGTGTTTTTATAAAAAAGCTGCGTCCACTTCTGAATGAAACTCTCCTCCTCGAAACGTTAAACTGCATCAAACGCAACCGAACTTAGCCTGACTGTAGCATGACTCGGCCTCGAATACAAGCAAACGAAACGGACAGAGATTAGGATTTCTCTGTCAGACTCGCTTGCGTGGTTACGCGTATGGTGGAAGTGGAACGTGCCGGGAGAGCTCGGTTGTTTCGCTTTAGATCGGCAAAGGTCATGAAACGTTTGCTGTCCTCGTCCCATAGACGAAAGCGCAATGCGGCCAGGCTGGTGCGCAGGGTGATCGTTGTTGCTTGCTGCAGCGGCGGCGTGGCATTATGCGCGTCTTCCAGGTAATAATTGGGGACGCGCGGACTCAGGTGATGGACGTGGTGGAATCCGATGTTTCCGCTGATCCACTGCAGCAACCGCGGCAGCTTGTAGTATGAGCTTCCTTCAACAGCGGCCTTCACGTAGCTCCATTCATCCTCATGCTCGAAGTACGTATCTTCGAATTGATGCTGAACGTAAAACAGCCAGATGCCGAAGAAACCGGAAAAGAAAAAGATCGGAGCTTGGACAAGCACAAAAGCCTGCCAGCCGACGGCCCAGCACATCAGCGCGTACAAGGCCACAATCAACACATTGGTCAGATACGTGTTCATCCGCTCTTTGCGGCGGGCCCCCTTGCGATTGAACCGGTAGGACAGCAGAAAGACATAGAACGGACCAAGTCCAAACATGATGAGCGGGTTACGATAAAGGCGGTAACGCAGCCGCAGCCACGGGGAGGCCTCCCGATATTCCTGCGTGGTCATGACCCAGATGTCGCCGATGCCGCGTTTGTCCAGATTGCTGCTGGTCGCATGATGGATGGCGTGCGTTGCTTTCCACTGCTGGTAAGGGACATGGGTTAATACGCCGGTGATCGTTCCGAGCCAATCGTTGGCGCGTTTGTTTTTGAAAAAGGAGCCGTGGCAGCAATCATGGAAAATGATGAATGTCCGCAGCACGAAACCGGAAGCGACGATCGCGATCGGCAGCGTCAGCCAGTAGGACACGGACAGGCTGAAGTAGGCCGCCGCCCATAATAGAAAGAGTGGAAGCAATGTATTGAACAATTGGCGAATGCTTAGATGCATATCATGCTTTTCAAACGGAATGACTTCTTTTTTCAATGCAAGTTCTTTGGTTCTGTTCATGATGAATGCCCTCCTTGAATCGAATCGCTTTCATTGTAAAGGGAAAGGCGTATCATGGGTAAGTCATAAACGTCAGCGCCTGATCATGATAAACATCAAGGACAGAGCATGACATTTGTCATGGGTAGAGGGTTAATAAGAGAAATCCTTTGCACAAATCGCGCAACATTTTGTATTTTGTATACAAATTTTGCGCGGGACATGATAGAATCAATGCTTGGGTATACGTGGTAATATGACAATGGATTAAAAATAACATGACAGCGAGAGCTGATTTTCTGATGATTGGAAGGAATGTTGGATGAAAAAACGAATAACGGATATCGCTTATCTGATGGTCGGTGCTTTCTTGTTTGCGCTGGCCGTAAACCTGTTCATTATCCCGAATGATTTGGGCGAAGGCGGCGTAACCGGAATTACCATCATTTTATATTACTTGTTCGAATGGTCGCCGGGGTTGATGAACCTGATTCTGAACGGCATTTTGCTGGTCGTTGGTTATAAGTTTCTGGACAAAACGACGACGGTGTATACGATTATTACCGTGCTGTTCAACTCGTTGTTTTTGCATCTCACGGAGAGCTGGACGATCGATTCCAACGAGCTGTGGATTAATACGATTTTTGCAGGGGTATTTGCCGGTCTCGGCATCGGATTGATCGTACGCGTGGGCGGCACGACGGCGGGAACGGTCATTCTGGCGCGGATCGCCAACAAATATTTGGACTGGAGCATCAGTTACGCATTGTTGTTTTTTGACCTGATCGTGGCGTTTTCGTCGTTCTTTATTATTGGGGCCAAAGGTTTGATGTGTACGATCGTTCTGCTGTTTGTCGGGACAAAAATGATGGAATTCATCATTGAAGGACTCAATCCGAAAAAGGCGGTAACGATCATTTCGACCAAACAGGACAATATCGCCCGTCAGGTCATCGAGAAAATGGACCGCGGGGTTACGGTGCTTTCCGGGCATGGGTATTACACGAAAAATCCAAAGGAAATTTTGTATATCGTCATCAGCAAACAGGAAGTGCCTATGTTGAAAAAGATCGTGCGGGCAGAGGATACGGATGCCTTCATTACGATCCATGACGTGCGCGACGTATTCGGGGAAGGCTTCATTGAGTTGTCGAAAACGTAAGTGGAACGAAATATAAGTGGATTTTAAGGAAGCCCTGGCGCAATAACGCCACGGCTTTTTTGCTTAAGGGATAGATGGATACGATAATAGCTGCTTGCGGCGTTTTGGGGATGTTTTTTCGCATGATGGCGTCCATTTGTATTATCAATTTCGCCGTTATTCGTTACAATTGTAGCTGTACCGGACTCATCGGCTAAAAACCGCAAAGGACATACACATGTTAGCGGAGAGGCAGAACCAATCTGGAGAAGCGAAGTGTTCGCCTTTATCCCCGGATTTTCCCCTTAGAAAAGGGGGATCAAAAAATCCGGGGATAACAGCGATCGAAAGATGGTACTGCCCTCGCAGTGCTCTTGTGTGAATGACTAGTGCGGTTTATACGAAGGGTCTGGATACGAAGCCCGGATTTTAACCGTAGAGGGGAATGACAATCATGGCCGAGCGAACGATGGAACGGATGTCCAAGGAACAGCAGTATTTGGTGAAACAGTCCATGGCGATGATGGACCGCTTTTATGACGAACAGGCAGGGCTGCTGCGCAGTTTTGAAGAGAATTCCGCGCAGTACAGCACGCGTGCCAGCGCGCATTATGCGCTGGGTTTGCTGATACGTAATGAAACAGCCGACTTGGACCGTGCGATTCGTCTGCTGCATAACGTACTCGATATGCAATTCGATGCTCCCGAAGAAATTTATCACGGAACCTTTCGGACGAGGCCGGATGCGGCAGACCCGCCAAAGGGCAATTATCAATGGAAATCCTTTGCGCCGGGAACAGCACATTTTCTGGAGCAAACGTTCGATCGAATATCGGCGAAGCTGGCTCATGACTTGCAGGCAGAGGGAGTCATCCACGCTGACGCGGCTGATGCCAAACGCCTGAAACAGCTGTTCAGGAAGGCCGTGAATCAAGTACTGCCGCCGGTTTGGATCAGCTATGACCCGAACTGGAGAGAGTTCATTGCCTGCGTCTGCGCGGTCGCGACGGCGGAATTTGCCGATGTGCTGCCTGAATCGCTTTTGCAGCGCATGGACCATGCGATGGAACTGGCTGTGCAGGGTTCCATCGATCGCAGATTGTCCGATGCGATCCCGATGAACACCAACATCGAACTTATGCATATGTTCATCACCCATTATTACGGACATCGCTTCCAGCGGGAAGATTGGATGGAACACGCAGACAGGCAAGCAGAGGCGCTGCTGCGGGAATTTGATCAATACGGATCGTTTGCCGAGTTTAATACAACGACGTATTACGGGGTGGATCTGACCGTGCTGGGCATGTGGAGAAGATACGGGATCACCGAACGTTTCAGAGGGATTGGCGCCAAGATGGAGGCAGGACTCTGGAACAATATCGCGCTTTATTATAATGCCAACCTTGAAAATTTGTCCGGTCCCTTTGCCCGGGCGTATGATATGGAGATGAGGGAACATAGCTCCATAGGCGTATTTTTATATATGGTGCTTGGCGAAGGCTACGAATATCTCGCAGGCATGAATTGCGAATCAGGGCATGATCCGTTAATTGCGCTGGTTGGGGTGAACGTCCCGGATGAAGCGCTTCCATTTCTTCGGTCCCATCCGGGAGACCGCTTGGTGGTCAAGCAGTTTTTGGAGTTATGCGAGCGCAACGATCCAACAGACAATCGCACGCTTTGCACGGCCAAGGCCTGGATCGGCGCAAACCGCATGGTCGGAGCGATGTCCGGGAGCCGCAATACGAATGGCCAGATGCATCCGGCCACCGTCCATTGGCGGACGGATCAGGGCGAGAAATATTATTTGCGACTGATCCGGCGCGAGGTCGGCGAAGGATGGAACACCCATCTCCGAGGCATTACCTTTGATGCCGATGTCAGCGATAGTGCGCTGACGGTCGAGGTCGCGCTGGACACGACGGAGGAGATCGAGGTGTACTTCGAGATCCGAGGTCCCAATCTTCGTCCTGAGGACTTTACGCCGGCACGGTGGAATATGCCTGGCTTGAGCTGTGAGGTGCAGGCGGCCGCACCGGAACCGGAGATGTTGTTTTTTACGGAGCATGCCGAGATTGTTTACAGGTATGTGCCTGGAAAGACAGCGAATCGGATGAATTTTGCATTGAAGTTTTGTTGAGCGAATGGAATGATGTGAGAAACAAGTATGCCAAAAGGGGATGCTGCTGTCTTGATATGTTCAGCACATCCCCTTTTTGGCGTTTACGCATACATGCTGCGTTCAACCTCGTTCAACGCGATGGAGATATCCTCGTTTGAGTTATCGATGTAAGCTACGGAAGAGGAAGGAAGCGGCCATGCAACCTGCTTGCGCGCCAGCGAGGCTGCAAACTTGTCCCAGTTGGCGAGTTTCCATTCATCTAGAGGAGATTGCCTTGCTCTAATCCGTTCTTTGTATAACGCTTCGCTGTTCAAATAAATGTATGCTACGCGCACGTCGGTATCTTGCAGCGAACGCCCGATGCGAGCCAATTCCTGTTCGATCCAGTCCGGAGTCTGTGTTTCTTTGGTAAATGGTCCGACAACGATGGTGTCGATGCCAAGCGCTACGTTGTCTAGAGCGGCATCCATCGTGATGCGATAGCCGAGATCCCGGCAAAGCCGTTTGTATTCCGGCGAATCGCGGTCTGTCGGGTCCAGTCCCTGTAATGTCATGATCGCTTCGGCTGCTGGGCGCAGCAGGATGTCCATATCGAAAAATGCAGCTTTGCGCTGGCGGGACAACGCTTTGGCGAGCGTTGTTTTGCCGCTTCCGGCACCGCCGAGGAAAAAGATCAGTTTGCTCATGGGCATAGGCCTCCCTTATGAATCACACGCGAAGGCACAACGCGAGTTCAGTACCATCTTCCGATGAAGCTTTCGTTCAGAAAGCTTTTAGGCGAACGCTTCGCTCTTCTTCAGATTGGTTATGCCTCTCCGTTAACGTGTGTATGTTTTTTTGCAGTCTATATAATTCGTTTATTATATCAGGACAAAAAGGGGATAGGGTAGTTTTCATGGGGGGCGCGCTGGACAGAAAAGGGAGAATCAGGTAATATCATACCTAGAATATCTATGCATAGTTTTCCGAGGTATATATTTTGGAACTCACTCTGATGAAAGAAGGAACAGAACAAGTGGAGAAAGGGACGTGTGCATACGTTGAACGTAAACAAACAGATGATCAAAGGCAGTACGGAAACGCTTATTCTGACATTGCTGCAGGATAAGCCCTTGTACGGTTACGAACTGATCAAAGAGCTGCATCGCCAATCCGATGGCGTATTTAATCTGAAGGAAGGCACGTTATATCCGATTTTGCACGCGATGGAAATCGCAGGTTGGGTGGAGTCCTATTGGCAAGAGGTCGAGGGCCGCAAACGCAAATACTACTCGATCCGCAAAGAAGGCATTCAGGCGTTGGAGCATAAAAAAGCGGAGTGGCGTCTGTTCCGGCGCGCCGTCGATCGGGTGCTTGGAGAAGGAGGGCTGACATGAGCCATAGAGATGCGAGAATCGAGCATTATTTGGATCAAGTCTGCCGGCAGGTCAAGGCTCGCGAGGTTCATCCGGATCTAAGGGATGAGATCGGCAGCCACCTTGACGAGATTTTTTACGAGCGGCAGCAGGAAGGGGACACGCCGGAGCAAGCGGCAACGTATGCGATTGCACAGATGGGAGACCCGTTGACCATCGGCAAAAGCATGCACCGGCTTCATCGGCATCGCATCCATTGGGGCGTGGTGTTGGGGGTGCTGGCCTTGTTTTCGGTGGGATTGCTGTTAATGTGGATTTATGCAACACGTTTGGCGGTACCGACGTATGAGGGGCTTTACGTTAATTATCTTGCTTATAGCGGCATTGGGATCATTGGATTGTTTTTCTGCATGTTTTATGATTACCGGAAGTGGAAAAAAGCGGCCTGGGGATTGTACATCTTGATCATTGTGCTGTTATGGATAAATCCCTTTGTAACTACTGTTATCAATAGTTCACGATTTGTTATTCTCCCGCTGGGTTTTTCCATAGATCTTTCAACGGCTGCATCATGGATTTTACCGCTCAGTATCGGGGCAATCATGTTGGATAAATTGCAAACTAACAGAAACATAAAAAATATTATTCTATATGTGGGGCTTGTGTCGGTACCTCTTTTTTTATTCGTGCATATGGATGATTGGGTGCGTGCTGGATTATTTGGTGTAATCTCTCTAGTATTATTCGGATGGATCACAAAAAAATGGATAATGAGCATGCTGGCAGGATTACTCTCACTCGCAGCGATAGTCGTTTATTTACTTCATTCCAATTTGTTCAGGCGACTTGAACGTTTTATGGTAGTTATGGATTTACAAAATGATCCACTAGGAAATGGTTATTTTAATCGCTCTATCATTAACATTGTGCAATCCGCAAGTTGGTGGGGGAATGGGATAAACATTGCTTTCGATCAATTTAAATTAAGATTATATGAATACCCCGGTGTTTTGCTTATTCATACATTTGGCTGGATCGCAGGAATTGCATTGTTAACGGGAATTGTTTGGTTGTTGGTCAGTATGCTAAGAGCTAGTTTGCAGATAAAAGATAGGTTTGGCCAAATGATCATCGTAATGGTCACGTTAATGTTTGCAATACAGATGCTTTACTCGCTTGCCTTAACCACAGGATGGGTGCCTATTTTTAGTATTACGTTCCCGATTATCGGTTATGGTGGGAGTCGGTTGATTTTTGAATACGCCATGATTGGCTTGCTGCTCGGCGTATATCGTCGCAAAGACACAATTCCTCTGGTTCAAAGCGATACGAGAGGGTTAACCGAAAGCAAGTAACATTGATGTGAATATTTAGCGTTACATAAGAACATGCGGGCGATGCCAGCTGCAGCAGCAGCGGCTTCACCCTTGCGTCGATGTAGACGGGAACCAAATGTGCCTCAAATTCACCCAGCCTTGGCTGTTAAACGACAACCCTCGTACTGAGGGTAGATAAGCCGTTTCCATTGGTTTTTCGGAAAGGGTGATGAGTAAATGTTCTTTGGCGAGCTCTTCCTCGATCTTATCCAGAACGGACATGCGTTCATCTCCTTCCGGTGAGGTCATGACGAATCGCAGCATGTTCTGGATAACGTGTTTGGCCGTATCGTGCAAATGCTCCGACAACGTGAGGTACAGGTCATACCTGCGCAGCTCTTCGTCCCGGTCGCGGATCAGCGAAAAGAGGATCAGATCCGATTCCAGCCGCAGTTCTCCTTTGAATTGTTCCATGGGCGCGGAACGAACGGTACAGTTGAAACCATGCTGCTGCAGCTTCTCCGCAATGATCGCAGCGTTTTGCCTGTACTGCGGAATGGTTGCAATGACGAGTAGGGGTGCAGAGCCATCGGCAGCATCTTTCGCTGAAGGGAGCTCATCCATGAACTTGTGCGAAGCGGAAGACGATGCTGTCTGAATGTCATTTCTCTCGGATAGAACGCCTGTAAGGCAAGCGTATACGCGTGCCCGTACGGCCGGATCGCGAAGCGGTCCGGTTTTTTGCGTATTGCAGGTCATCAATTTGCGCACGGTTACGCCTGCTCCAACTTGACTCCATTCGTTCCCGGAAGGGTTGGACGGATTATGCACCAGATGGAAAAATGGGGTTTCTTCGTTATGATGCTCTGCCAGTTCATGGCGCGAACTCCAAGGAATTTGCAAGATTTCAACCCGGTCCAGATGCGCCCTGCCTTGAAAATAAGACGGGAATGCTTCCAGCATGCAAACATGCCGGTCCCAGCGGGTGACTTTGAATGGTCCGGTTCCGATGGGGATAGACATGGCGGTCGGATCATCCGCCGCAGTCTCCGCATCCGATGGAAACTGCCCGGAAGGCACGATGGCAGCCCGACTCGTCGATAGAAAGGGCAGGAACAGTTCATGCGCCGTATGTAACTTGAAGCGCACGGTTAAGGGATCAAGCGCATCGATCGTCTGAATCTGCCTGCTCACATCCCGGTAAAGAGTGCGGCGTTCGGTACGCTTTAGCCGTTCGAAGGTAAACACCACGTCGCTTGCGCCAAATGTCCGGCCGTGGTGGAACGTAATGCCTTTGCGCAAATAAAACGTCCAGGTTGTCCGATCCGCGCTCACATCCCAAGTATGGGCAAGGCTAGGAGAGATTTCCCCCTGTTCCCCACGCTGCACGAGGCCATCAAAAATATGGCTCGTCACAAACGATTCGGCCAGCAAATTGATATAGAGCGGATCGAGTGCGTGCAATTGCTGCCTGAGCGGCAGTCTCAGCGTATCAATCGGTTGGTTGTTGCTGCCCGCCTCGGTGTGGTGGCCCAAATAACCGAGCAGCCACTGGTTCAGCTGTTCCTGCAGCAGGCCAGAATCGACAAACGTGCCAATCTGCTCGGCAGCCTGTTTTACATCGCGGCGGTTCATCGCTTGCAGCATGTACTGGGAAGCGATTTGTTCCGCAGGTGCAAGAAGGGTGAGCGTCGATCGTTGTCCACGGCCACGGCGGGAGGCCCAGTCGATCCAGCCGGCGGCTGCCATTTTCTTGACGATCGTCAGGGTGCTCCGATGCGTACAGTCCAGCAGCTCGGCCAGCTCGGCGAGCGTCACTTCATTTCTTGCCGCGTGACCATATCGATGATGCAGCTGCAAATACTGTTGCTCGAGTTTCATGATGGAATGCCTCCAGTCCGAGAAATAGTAGTTTATAAAATAGGAAGTTTTCCGAATCGAATTTTCTATTTATCTTCTTATTTTACCATCTAGAATGGAGAGAAGAACATCTAAATGGAGGGCATTTCCATGATTGAGAACATGTTGTCGTCTCCCAAAAGGGCGCCGATTACGCTATTGGCAGCGATCGTGCTGGCTATACTACACCAGTATTTGTTTTTTGAGAAAACGCCGGGGATATCCTATCCGCTCTTTGTCATCCTGTTTTACGGCTTTATGTTGTCCTTTGCCAAAGACCGGTTGCGGGCGAAGACGTATATGGACTTATTTTTCGCCGGGAGTATTCTACTTTTATCGCTAACGCTTGTGTTATTTGATAACCCGCTGTTCCGCATTTTTAATGTTATGGCCGTACCTGGGCTTGTTTCTTTACATATAGCATATTTGCTTGGACGAAAAAAGCGGAATTGGTGGGAGCCCGGCTTGATCGGAACGGCTTTGGACCATTTGCTGCCGCAATCCATCCGGCACTGGAAAACGCTCGTCCTGATGGCATCCAAAACGGGCGGTAAAGGTAAAGGCATAAACCGGACGCAAAAAGCGATTGTGCTGAAAATATTGGCAGGGCTTGCGATATCTTTTCCGATCCTGATCATCGTATTGTCATTGCTCAGCTCGGCGGACGGCATTTTCAGCCAACTTGTTTCCGGCATTCCGCAATGGCTGGATCAATTATCGTTTGGGGAAGGTTTCCCGAGAATCGTATGGGTGGTCGTTGCAAGCTTGTTGTTTTTCGGATACGTATGGGGATTTGTGCAGCCTATGACGTATGAGGCCGAGAAAAGAGAGAATGCTCATTGGAAAAACGGAATGAAGGTTTACGGACCAATGCCGCTTGAAACGGGAACGGAAACGGATCCAGCGGGAGACGCAGCTACTAAAAAGGCAGTGGCAGGCCAGTTTTATGGAGCTCAGTCAACCAATCCGCAGCCCGTGAAGCTGGATCCGCTGATCATGGGGACAATCCTTGTGGTTATTAACAGCGTGTATGTACTGTTTGTGTTCGTGCAGTTTGCGTACCTGTTCGGGGCGGGGGAAGGGAACCTGCCATCGGGAATGACGTACGCGGAATATGCTCGCAGCGGCTTTGCGGAGCTGGTATTGGTCACGGGCATCAATTTTGTCATTTTGACGATCGCTTTGCAGTTCACCAATACGGTTGGAAGCGTGGGCACGCGTGTCCATCAAGTGCTGTTGTTTATTACGGTTGGATGTTCAGCCATCATGCTCTACTCGGCCTTTGCGCGTCTGCTGCTTTATGAGCAGGCTTACGGCTACACCTACATCCGTTTTCTGGTACATGCGTTTATGATCTTTCTTGCGTTTCTATTGCTGATTGCCAGTTTGCGTATTGTACGCACAACGTTTCCGATGTGGCGCTGGGTTCTGGCGCTCTCCTTGACGGCCTATGTCGCAGTCAACTATGTTGGCATGGATCGAATCATTGCCGAGCGGAATATCGAGCGTTACCATCAGTCCGGGGACGTGGATGCATCTTATCTGGCAGGATTGTCTGCCGATGCCGTTCCGCTGCTGAGTGACTTTGCAAGGAAAGAAAACGAGGAATTGAAAGCATTGCTGCTGGAGCGGCGGCAGCAGCTGGAGGCGGATGGCTCGGTTCATTCATGGCCTTCGTTCAACATTGCCAAATATCGGGCCCTGCATGAATTGCAAACATTGGCAGCAGAAGAGTAACACAAATGTTGTCATGATTTTATGCAAAATCGATATGTAAGTGTTATAATGTAAAAACGAATATATGAAGGGGGTGAATCTCTTGTTTGAGCTTCACGAATGGTTGCCGTATATTTTCTCCATCGGCCTGATCGTCACGGTGAGTTACGCATATATTGCGCATTTGCACTGCGGACTGGCCGAGTTCTGGGTGAAGGGCGGAGCCGGTGATTATTGGGGCTCCGGCCCGCCGGCGATGCCGATCGAAACGCAGCATAAGCCCGAAAGTTTTTGTCGCAAGGTCAGACGCAGACAGGCCCCGGATGACGATGAACCCGATTGTCACTCCTCGTTGAATGGACGGATGGACAACACACAACGAGGAGGATTTAAATGGAGCATCAATCGAACAAGAGATTCACGCTTAATACGGGACGGTTACGTATACTTGGTTTAATGGCGGCGCTGCTGGCGGTATTGGTATTATCCGGCTGCAGCGGCAACGTGACGGAAATCAACTCATCGACGCCTGGCTTTTTCAATCACTACGTGGTCTTCCCGCTGTCCTATCTCATTCAGCATATCGCCACTTTTTTTGACGGAAGCTATGGGGTAGCGATCATTCTGCTTACGCTGGTCATTCGTCTTGCCCTGCTTCCGCTTATGATGAGACAGGCCAAGTCCCAGCAGGGGACACGGGCGATCATGAACAAAATGAAGCCGGAGCTGGACGCCCTCAAGCAGAAATACGAAGGCAAGTCCGATGCGGCCAGCCGCCAGAAGCTCTCGGAAGAAACGATGGCCTTGTACAAAAAGCACAATTTCAATCCGCTGAATATCGGCTGCTTGCCGCTCTTGATCCAGCTTCCGATCTTGTCAGGCATCTATACAGCCATCCGGTTGACGCCGGAGCTGTCGTCGCATTCGTTTCTCTGGTTCAAGCTGGGGTCGCCGGACATTGCGCTCGCCATCGTGGTAGCGGTCATTTATTTGATCCAGTCCAAAGTATCGCAAGCCAACATGCCGCCTGAGCAGCGAAAACAGTTTGCGATCATGGGATACATTTCTCCGCTGATGATGGCCTTCTTTTCGTTCTCTGCTCCTGCCGCAATGCCGCTATATTGGACAGTCGGCGGATCATTCCTGCTGCTGCAGACACTCCTGTTCCGCAAGCTGTATCCGGTGGACGTTCCGGAAGAGCCGGCAGAGGTGCCAACGAAAAAGGTCAAATCGGGAAAAGCGAAACCGGCGAAATCCTAAGTTGTTTGGCATAGGCGCAGTACAATATGAAGAACAAGTAATCCAATGGCTATAGCAAAAAAGCCTGGTCCGTGATGGATCAGGTTTTTTTTGTATCCCCTCATTGCCACCTGGTTTGACTGAAGAATCAGGATCGATGGTTTCGGGATAACATATGTTTCTGGCAATTGACCATCATGAAGACCCGTCGGATAACTGGAAGCGGGAGACAAAATGCCAAATCAGCTCCCGCCGCGAGGAGACGCCCGTTTTGGAAAAAATCGATTTCAGATGATCCTGCACCGTGTATGCCGATATGTGCATGGCTGCGGCAATGTCTTTGGACGAATAGCTGCGCAGGACAAATCCGAGCAGCTCCCGTTCGCGGGTTGTGAGCCCATGACGCTCCGCCAGCAAAGGCAGCAGTTCCTGCGGCATCGCCTGCTCCAGCCTAATGGCAACCTGGTCAGGACCGGACGACGTTTGCATACGGCTTGCTTGCAGCACCAAATAACGTCCGTCCGGAAGCTGAAAACAGGTTTTGGAAGGGGAGGCAGCGGCCTCACGGCAAATGACGTGGGAGCTGACGGCCCGAACCGGGCGAGGCAGGACGTCGGGGCCAATCTGCTCAAGCAGCCGCATCTGGGTTAACCAGTATCGGGCGGCCATGTTAATAGACAGCAGGTCGAGTTTATGCGATACGATCATCAAACCCGGCTCGACGGGGCTTTCACTACGGATTTCGTCCAACAGGGTCAGGCTGGTCAAGCGCAGCATGCGCGCCATCGATTCTGCCGCTGCCGCGATGAACTGTTGTTCTTCTTCGATAAACCATGGTTGACCCGCTCTGCGATAAAGGGTCAGATATCCCCAGCATGCGCCTTCGCTGACCAGTACGGTGCGCAGCTCGTCTCCGAATCCGGCAGGCAGCAGAATGCGGTCATAGCGGGGACTGTATTGCGATCGTTCGTGAACCGCTTCACTCAAGCGGGCCGCGTGTTTCCCCGTACGGATCATATCCGCGTATTTATGGTGGTCCTCTTCGGCATATTCGTTCAGAAACAGTTGGTTATGGATCGATTCGATGCCGGCTTCCGTCACCGCCCCTGTGGACAAAAGCGTCTGGGGATCTACGGTCGTAAAACAGTAGGCATCATAGGGAACGATGTTTTGAATTCGATGCAATACGGTTTCCCGATAGGTGCGCGATGTCCAGGTTTCTTTTTCGAGAGAGGTGATGCGATTTAAACTGCGGTCCGGGTATGCGATCAAACGAAGACCTCCTTTATCGGAAATATCCCAGCCTTCTGGGATGGTTGTTCATATGCATCCTTCTATAATGAATTTAGGGCATATAGCCGTCAAGCCGAACTTACAACCGAAGGAGGGTGACACCCATGAAAGAACAATCTGCCCCGATGAGTTGGGATACCGTTGACGGACGTCGCTACGAGCAATCGATCGCGCATAAAATACCGGGGTACGACCGGATGCATCAGCTGATGGAGCGGCTGCTTGCCGCAACGCTGGAAAACCAAACCGCTGCCAGACTGCTGGTAACCGGAGCGGGAGGAGGGAAAGAAATCACGCTGCTCGGGAAACGGCATCCAGGCTGGACGTTTGTCGGCGTGGATCCCTCGGCTCCGATGATTCGCCTTGCGCAGCAGCGGGTTCACGAAGCAGGCTTGGAATCCCGGGTTCAATTGCACGATGTGACGCTGGAGGAACTGCAAGCGGGCGATCGGTATGATGGGGCAACAAGCATGTTGATGCTGCATTTCATCCAGGGCCTGGAAGCGAAGCGACGATTTTTGAACGAGGTGGCGAATCGGCTTAAGCCAGGTGCACCCTTGATCGTTTCCTCCGTGAATGCAGATCTGGCCTCGCCAGCCTACCCGGCCGTCATGAATGCCTGGAAAAGGCACATGCTTGAAGCAGGTGTTCCCGCCTCGGATTGGGAGCGTTTTGCTGCTTCATTAGGTCATGAATCCGATCCCGTCTCGGGCGAAGAGCTGGTTCGCTTGCTTAGGGACTGCGGATACAAAAATAGTACACGCTATTTTGGAGCGTTCTGGGTGGAGGGGTACTATGCCATCCGTGCATGATTATCAGGCCGAAAAAGATCAAATTTGGGTCATCGGCGGTTATGGCCAAGTCGGCAGCATGGTTTGCACTGTGCTCGCCCGTTCGTTTCCAGGCAAAGTATGGGCGGCAGGCACGCGGCTGGAAAAAGCCATAGAATTCAGCCGCTCCACGGGCGGAGCAGTTCAGCCTTTGCTGTTGGACGTAAGAAAGGGAGTCGATCCCGCCAAATTAAAAAACGTCAAGCTGGTGGTCATGTGCGTCGACCAGATGGATACACGATTCGTGGAAGCCTGCGCGCAGGCCGGGACGGATTATATGGACATATCGGCAAAAGGAGATTTTCTGGCTTTGGTGGAGCCTTTGCACCAAAGATTGCAGAAAGGCAAAGCGACCGCGATGCTCAGCGTCGGGTTGTCGCCGGGGGTGACCAATTTGCTGGTGCGCGCAGCCGGAGCCCATATCGACGAAGTGCTTGAGGTGGATATCACGGTCATGCTTGGTCTGGGGGAGAAACACGGCAAAGCAGCCGTGGAATGGACCGTAGATCAGTTGAATGCCTCGTACCAGGTTATGGAGAACGACAAACTCGTGCTTGTTCGCAGTTTTATGGACGGCAAATCCATTGATTTCGGGCCAAAGCTCGGGAAGCGCAAAGCCTATCGCTTTAATTTTTCCGACCAGCACACGGTTGCCCGCACGCTCGGAATTCCGACGGTATCTACCCGGCTGTGCCTGGATTCCCGCTTCATGACCGGATTGATATCTTTGGCGCGCAATATTGGCATGATCCGTTTGCTAAGCGTACCGTCGATCCGTAACGGCACGGTCAAAGCGTTTGACCTGCTGCCCGGCGGTGAAGAGATGTACGCCGTCAAAGTCGATGCCAAAGGCAAGCTGCACGGGAAAGACGTTCAGGTGGAGCAGCTTCTGGTCGGACGCCGGGAAGCGGATGCGACCGCAGCCGTGGCAGCGGCCGTGGCCGAACGCATGTACAGGGAGAGAGCGCCGCATGGCGTCTATCATCTGGAGCAATGTTTTACGCTGGATGACATTCAGAAGGAGCTTGCCGAACCTCTAGAAGTCACGACTAAGGTAATTTAAGCGCAAACATGTTTTTGCCGCCGTTCCCGATCTGTTATGATGGGACAAAGAAGACAGGGGACGGGGGGAGAACGTGGAACCCATTGCGGTATTGCCGTATTACAAAGTGCAGCGCGAGGTGACGGGCATCTCGCAGGAGGTGCTCCTGAGCCATCGTTCCATGGTGTTATATGCTGATCGAATCGTGACGAAATACCGGGAATTCGACCTCGTCAACGTGTTCGATATGTCTTTCCGGCGAATGGGAAAGGAAGGCGGTTTCTTTTATTTGCACACAAGCACGGGAGTGTATCCCTACATGGTGCATGTAGACCCCAGACCCTTCATTCAACGGTTTCATTTAATCAAAATGAAAAAGCGCCCTTGACCTTTCCGCTGCGTCAAGGTTTATCCTCGGTTTAGAGCATCGACATTCTAAACTAAAGGAGCCGTGAAACGATGGGGATATTGATCAGGCAGGTCAACATTCTGAGCATGAAGGATGAGGAAAGTGCCTATTTGGGAGATATCCGTATGGAGGGAGAACGGATTGTCGCGATGGGTTCACAAGTCTCCGCCGAGCCGGGAGACGACATCCTGGAAGGGAACGGAATGCTCGCCATGCCGGGATTGATCAACGCGCATCAGCATACGCCGATGAGTCTGCTGCGGGCGTTCTGCGACGATTTGAAGCTGATGGACTGGCTGGATCGCAAGATGCTGCCCGCGGAAGCCCGGATGACGCCGGAAGACATTTACTGGGGCGCCAAGCTGTCCTTGGCCGAGATGATCCGGTCGGGGACGACGGCTTTTGCAGACATGTACATTCATATGGACGAAATTGCGGAGGCGGTTGCCGAGACAGGCATGCGTGCTTCCCTTACGCGGGGCATGGTATTTATGGAAGACGATGGGGGAGCCCGGCTGCGGGAGGCGGTGGACCTCGTACAGCGCTGGTCCGGCCAGGCAGAAGGCCGCATTACGACAATGTATGGCCCGCATTCCCCGTACACTTGCCCGCCCGGGCCGCTGCGCGAAGTGATTGAAATGGCGGAGAGCGAACAGGTGCCGATCCATATCCATTTGGCCGAAACCCGGGAAGAAACGGTCAAGATTCGCGAAAAGTATGGCATGACGCCTGCCGAGTATCTGGAGAACACAGGTTTGTTTGAAAAAACGCATGTGCTGCTCGCCCACGGGGTGCACTTGAACCGCCGCGACATCGCCAGGTTAAAGGGCATGCGCGGCGGCGTCGCCCATAACCCGGTCAGCAATTTGAAACTCGGATGCGGCATCGCTCCGATCACGGACATGGTGGCCCAAGGGGTTGCCGTGGGGCTGGGCACGGACGGTGCCGGAAGCGCAACGACGGTGGACATGTTCGAAGGGATCAAGGCTGCGACGTGGCTGCAAAAGCTGGACCATGGCGACCCTACGAAGCTGCCGGCACGGGAGGTGCTGCGGATGGCGACGAGCGGCAGCGCCTATCTGCTCAACCTGCATGAAGACGTCGGCGTGCTGGACGTTGGCCGCAAAGCGGACCTGATCCTGATCGACCTGCGAAAGCCGCACCTTCAGCCGATGCACAACGTCGAATCGCTGCTCGCTTACAGCGTGAATGGAGCCGACGTGGACACAACGATCGTGAACGGACGCGTGTTGATGAGACACCGCGAGCTGCTGACGTTGGACGAAGAGATCGTGCTGCATGAAGCGAGAAAACGGGCAGCGCGGATCGTCGAAGGAATATGATAGAATCATCGTTATGGTGCAATTTCCTATTGTCGCAGAGTATGCTCCGGGCCTTAAAGGCTCGGAGTTTTTTGGTGTTTCAAGTCATAAGCGTTTCAGCGCGAGGTTTGAATGCGCCACATCATGATTTTTTATGCAGGATATATCCCGTTTGTCGAAGCAGAGGATCATCTGATAATATAGATGTGATGTGATGTTGAAAGAATCGTCAGAATGCAATGATATATAAACCGCAAAAACATCCACACGTTAACGGAGAGACAGAACCAATCTGGAGAAGCGAAGCGTTCGCATTTATCACCGGATTTTCCCCATTGAAAAAGGGATTCAAAAAAATCCGGGGGTAATAGCGATCGGAAGATGGTACTGTACTCGCAGTGGCCTGGTGTGATTGATTATTGCGGTTTATATTGATAAAATATTCAATTTCGCAGGACAAGGTTCGTCTGGCGAATGACCGCATCGATAACGCAAGTGATGCACCTCTATGTGAATCGTTGAACATGTTTTTCAAGGCAACCAATGAACACTATTTTATCAAGAATGGAGTTATCCGATGAAATATCGCAGCATGGAAGATTGCATTATCGATTTGGAGCGGCACGGGCATCTTGTCCGGGTCAAGGAAGAGGTTGATCCCCATCTGGAGATGGCTGCCATCCACCTGAAGGTTTACGAGGCGAAAGGGCCGGCGCTGCTGTTCGAAAATGTGAAAGGTTCCAAGTTCCCGGCCGTATCGAATTTGTTCGGCACGATCGAACGCAGCAAATTCATGTTCCGCAGCACGCTGGACGACGTACAGCGTGTGATTGGCGTAAGGAACGATCCGATGAAGGCGCTCAAGTCGCCGTTTCAACACGTTCGCACAGCCCTCGCAGCTTGGCAGGCGCTGCCCAAAGAGAAGTCGATCAGTTTGCCGGTGGCCGCACAAGAGATCCAGATTTCCGATCTTCCGCTGATCAAACACTGGCCCATGGACGGCGGGGCGTTTGTCACGCTCCCTCAGGTGTATTCGGAGGATCCGGACAAGCCGGGCATCATGAACTCGAATCTTGGCATGTACCGGGTGCAGCTGAGCGGGAACGAGTATGAGATGAACAAGGAAATCGGACTGCATTACCAGATCCATCGCGGCATCGGCATTCATCAGGCGAAGGCCGTGAAAAAGGGAGAGCCGCTGAAGGTCAGCATTTTTATCGGCGGTCCGCCTGCGCATACGCTGTCGGCCGTGATGCCGCTTCCGGAAGGGCTCAGCGAAATGACCTTTGCCGGCCTGCTTGCCGGCCGACGTTTCCGCTACAGTTACAAGGACGGGTATTGCATCAGCAACGATGCGGACTTTGTGATTACCGGGGAGATCCACCCAGGTGAGACGAAACCGGAAGGCCCGTTCGGTGACCACCTCGGCTATTACAGCTTGACGCATCCATTTCCGCTCATGCGGGTGCACAAAGTATATGCCAGACCAGGCGCAATTTGGCCATTCACGGTGGTTGGCCGTCCGCCGCAGGAGGATACGTCTTTCGGAGAATTGATTCACGAAATAACGGGCGATGCCGTCAAACAGGAAGTTCCCGGCGTCAAAGAAGTCCATGCGGTGGATGCCGCAGGGGTTCACCCTTTGCTCTTTGCCATCGGAAGCGAGCGTTATACGCCGTATCAGAAAGTGAAGCAGCCTACGGAGCTGTTGACCATCGCCAACCGCATTCTGGGTACAGGGCAGCTTAGTTTGGCGAAGTATCTTTTCATTACGGCCGAGGACGAGCAGCCGCTCGATACGCATCGCGAGATCGAGTTCTTGTCCTATATTTTGGAACGCATGGATTTGCAGCGCGACATCCATTTTCAGACGAATACTACGATCGATACGCTCGATTATTCCGGGACGGGACTGAACAGCGGCAGCAAAGTCGTGTTTGCGGCATATGGGGACAAGCGGCGCGAATTATGCAGAGAGGTTCCCGAATCGCTGAAAGAGATTCGCGGATACGAGAACCCGCGACTCATCATGCCGGGAGTGGTCTGCATGCAAACGGACGCATTCGTCGATTACGCAGACGCGGAGCAGCAAATGCGGCAATTGACCGATGCACTCCAGGAACGGGGAGCGGAAGACGGCTGTCCCATGATCATCCTGTGCGATGACAGCACCTTCATGAGTGCGAATCTGAGCAATTTTTTATGGGCTACATTTACTAGAAGCAATCCTTCCCATGACATATATGGTGTGAACAGCAGATATAGCCACAAACATTGGGGCTGTGATCAGGTCATTATCGATGCACGCGTCAAACCGCATCAAGCTCCGCCGCTGATTCCGGATCCCGCCGTGGAGAAAAGCATTGAACGACTTTTCGCCAAGGGTGGAAGCCTGGCTTCGGTCAACATTTGATTCCGCGAAAAAGCCCAGACATTTAGGTTTGGGCTTTTTCCTATGGTCCCAATGACCTGTGTAGACCCGGGATTTATTTCAAATTCGAAATGAGAATAAAGTCTTACTCGTTCATATTTCCCACCGTGATTAAGGTCATTAGAACTATGGAGAAACCTCGCTGAATATTCGATATTAAGTAATATAGATGTTTCGAGGCCCTGTTGCATTGGGGACTGTACTATAATGATCGTTCAGGGGGAAGCGGATTTGAGAATACATATTTTGAGTTTGCAGGATGGCGATCGTCTCTCTGCAGATACATTTAGCGATGCAGGACTGCACGTTCTGGGCAAGGGGACGGTTCTCAAAAGCGATGACATCACCCTGCTGATGCAGCATCGGGTGGAGTACGTCGACATTGTGGACCGCGAGCAAGGAGAACCTGTTGCAAATGGCGATACAGCAGCTGTGGATGTCCCTGGAATCAGCAAGGAAGAACCGCCGGAAGAGGAAATGAAGCCCCAATTTATTCAAACCGTACATAACTATCAAAATGCTTTTTTGGAAGCACTCACCGTAGGCAAATTCAACGCCACGATGGTGGACGATGCGCTTCAACCCATGGTCGACGGATTGGACGAGCAGAAGGATGTCGTTCATCTGCTGATGATGCTGGAGCGGGATGACGTCAACAACTATACGCACTCGATTCAGGTTGGACTGTTGTCGTTCTATATTGCGACCTGGCTTGGCTATTCGCAGGCAGAGAGCTATGTCATCAGTCGCGGCGGGTATTTGCACGATATCGGCAAATGCAAGGTATCCCACCGGATTCGCAACAAGCTGGAACCTTTTACGCTTGAAGAGCAGCTTGAATACCAGCGTCATACGATCTACGGGCACGATATTATCAAAAGCTCCATGACCGACGAAACAACTGCGCTGGTAGCCCTTCAGCATCATGAACGTGAGGATGGCTCGGGTTATCCGCAGATGCTTGACCACAAGGACATCCATCCATACACTCAAATCGTATCCGTGGCCGATGTGTATATCGGCATGAGATCCGGCAAACACGGCAGCAGCAATCCAAACCTGATCAACAATTTGCGTGATATCTATGCGATGGGTTTCGGCAAACTGAACGGGAAGGCCGTTCAAGCCTTGATGCAGCACTTAATGCCTAATTTCATCGGCAAACAGGTGGTACTGAGCAATGCGGAGAAAGGTGTTATTATCATGAATAACAGCTCAGATATTTTCAAACCGCTTGTCAAGGTCGAATCCGGCCAATATCGCGACTTGTCCAAGGAGCGTAATATCGACATTAAGGAATTGAAGATCTAGCAAAGGAACGCTTCTCGGCACTGGCTACTTGCTTCATATGAAACGGGACTCCTGCACCAAATCAGGAGTCCCGTTTTTGGCTTGCGTGCCTGGGGTTCATTGTGTTTGCTTCAGGGCAAGCACTATACTAGGAGAAACCAGGAAATGGAACCGGTGGAGGGAGTTGTTCCGATGATTGAAGTCCAGACAGAAACGATGATCCATGCTCCGATGGAGCGTTGTTTTGACGCGGCCAGAAACATTGACTTGCATACCCGAACGGTCTGGAAACATACGCGGGAACGAGCAGTCGCAGGAGTGACCACAGGCCTGATCGGCGCAGGGGAGAGCGTCACGTTTGAAGCAACCCACTTCGGCATCCGGCAGCGGCTGACTTCGCGCATTGTAGAATTTGACCGGCCTTTTCTATTCGTGGACCAAATGGAGAAAGGAGCCTTTAAGAGCATGCGCCATGTGCACTCGTTTGAACAACGGGATAATCAGGCCACCTGCATGAGGGATACGCTAATATTTGAGGCGCCTTTAGGCGTTCTGGGTATGATCGCCGAGCGATTGGTCCTTCGGAAATACATGCATGCCTTTCTGAAAAGCCGAAATGCCCGGCTGAAAAACGTTTTGGAAAGTGAATGGTATATTACGTCAAATGATTGAAACGGAGGCTAACCTATGGAAAATGAATATTTCGTCGGTTGGGGTACGTAGCTTTGATTAATGCAGGGCTCGCACAAGGCAAAAACCGAAGCGGTCTGAACCGGTTTCTGATCTCGCGGCTGTGCGGCCCGCTCGCAACACGGTTTATCGTGGTGTGGAACAAACTTGAGAAGCAGGTATGACATCGCATGATGGAGAATGCAGAGCCGTGTTACTATTTTCGTTGGCGTATGCGCTCATAACCCCATACGAACAAGGCTAGGCCGCTTACGGAAGCGCCAAGCCAACTAACCCCGCTCCATCCTGCCCATGCGTACATTTGCGTAGAGGCGATGGAGCCTGTGGCGCTGCCGATGGAATAAAACACCATGTATGCGGCAGTGAGGCGGCTTTGGGCTTCGGGGCGCTCCTTGTAGATCAGGCTCTGGTTCGTCACGTGAATGGCTTGTACGGCGAGGTCCAGGAGCACGACGCCGACAATGAGGTAGCCAATGGAGTGATACAGCAGACCTATTGGCAGCCAAGAGGCCAGAAGAATGAGCACCGCGATCAGCGTGACGCGCTGGCCGTATCCGGCGTCCGCCAGTTTGCCGGCCTGAGCCGCGGCGAAAGCTCCGGCAGCACCGGCGAGGCCGAAGGCGCCGATGGCCGTATAGGATAAAGACAGCGGTGCCGTGCTCAAAGGCAAAACCATCGAAGTCCACAGAATGCTGAAACACGCAAAAATAAGCATGGCGAGCAGAGAACGCACGCGCAGCACCGGCAGTTCGCGATACAGCCGGAATACGGAACGAACCGTCTGTACATAACTCAGCTTTGACTTGGGGAGCTTGTGTTTTGGGAGCAAGACAAACAAAGCGATGCCGCATACAATCGTGAAACCTGCGGAAAAAAGGTAAACCGACCGCCAGCCCAGCCAGTCGTTCAACGTCCCGGCAACGGTGCGTGCCAGCAATATGCCGATGACGATGCCGCTGGTCACCAAACCTACCGTGCGTCCGCGTTTGGCTTCCGGGCTAAGCGTCGCTGCGGCAGCAACCATCGTTTGTGCAGCGACGGCAAGCGTGCCGACCGCGGCGATGCCGATGAGCATGGCGGTTATGGACGTAGAAGCCGAAACCCACACCAGGGCCAGAGCCGATATGCCCATTTGAACGGCAATCAGTGTGCGTTTGTCAACCAAGTCGCCGAGCGGTACCAGCAGCAGCAGACCTGCAGCATAACAAACCTGGGTTACGGTAACAACGATACCGATCGCGGAAGCCGAGACATGAAAGTCGCTGGCAATGGAGTCCAACAGCGGCTGGGCATAATAAATGTTTGCGACGGAAAGGCCGCTGCAGAGGGCTAACAAAAGAACGACGTATCCGGGCAAAGCAGCAGGGGTTTCCCTGGAAATACGAACTTGTCGCACCGAATTGCTCATGATCAAGCTCCCTTCAGGATGTGAAAATAGTAAGGATTCACCTCATAATGTACCGATCGATACATAATAAAGCTGAATAAAACGATAAGGCATGATCGGATATAATGTCAATAAAAATCTAGGTAACCAGTTCTAATCATCAAAAATGGATGGTAAAGACTTGACGGTGAACGTCAAAATTTTTAAAATATGAATTATACTGAACGGTAATAAAAGGTGGGTTGTCAATGGTTAGAACACGCGAGTTTGATACCGAAAAAGCGTTGGATGCGGCCATGCATGTGTTTTGGGAAAAAGGATTCGAAGCTGCATCGCTGAGCGATTTGACCAGCAGCATGGGCATTCAGCGTCCCAGCCTCTATGCGGCTTTCGGGGACAAAAAAGAACTGTTCGAAAGCACGCTGCGCAGATATAACGCCCTGCATGCATCCCGAATCAAAGCCAAGCTGCAGCAGGAGTCCTCCGTTCGAGCTTCGTTCCGCACCTTGTTCGAAAGCATCGGGACTGCTGAGGAAGAAACGGGGATAAATAGAGGTTGTTTTTGCATTAATACGATGGTTGAACTGGCTCCGCATAATCCGAGGTTTGCCGTGCTTACGCGTGAGCATCAGATGTATCTTGCCGCCATTTTTAAAGAAGCGATCGCGAGGGGGCAGGAAATGGGGGAACTATCCGGGACGCTGGATGCACATGCCGTGGCTCAATCGCTCGTCGTTTCGATGATTGGTCTGACGGTCATGATGAAATCCGGACCGGATCAGACGTTTATTCGGCAGAGCATCGATATGGCGCTGTCCGTGCTGGAAGGTGGGGAGCGATGATCCAAACGACGAGCAAGCTGCTTGAGCGATTGAAATCAAACACAGCCCCGGATGCGGCGATCATTGACGCCCATTGCAAAGTGATTTCAAGTTACGGGGATCGGTCGGACGCTGCCGCATTGCTGCGAGTTTTTATGGAGCGGCCCGAGGATTATCGTTATACCGCGCTGCTTGGACCAGTGATGCGATGTGGTGACCGGGATTTGGCGGAACAATTGTACCGATTCGCGTTCGAACACGGAAGATTGAAACCGGAGATGCCGTCGGAGCTTCTGCATGTTCTTGGTTATATGGAATATCCCCTGGATACGAATTACCTGGTAGATTGCGTACTTGAAGGGGATTGGTACCTGTCGAAAGATGCGTGCCTTGCTTTGCTGCATTTGCCTTGCGAAGAGCAACACCACCGGCTGGAAGAGGCGGTGGAACAAGTGGTCGGGCAGGCGATTTTCTCGGAATTTTTGCCTGCATTGTGCGTGAAGTGGGCTCCTGCGGCGAATATGGTTCCCCGACTTGTCGAGTGGGGGAATCGTGCATCGACCGACTGCAATGCAGGATTGGTTCTGGGAATTGCCCTGTACGGCCCCTCCCAGAAAGAGGTGCTTAAACGTCTGTTGTTGGAGCCTGGCTGGGATTTGTGCCAGAACGGAACAGGCAGTCATTGGTGGGCATATATGGCGATGCCATTGACAGGATTGAGTGTTCGTGAATTGATCGCCGAGCTGCGGCTAAACGAAACGAACACGGCCTCAGATCATCCGGCGTCTGCACCCTGTGCAAACAGGAGCGATTCTGCCCAATTTTCGGCAGTGCACCGATATCAGGTGCTTCATGATTTGTTGCAATTCACAATGGAAGCTCCGGATCATCCGCTTCGGCATGCACAAAAGCTACAGGAATCGATGGAAGATCTGTACCAGCAGTTGTTTGCATGGAGCACGCCGCATGAAGATGATTCCATTATGGGCCGGATTGGATTCGATTTGGGCATAAATCATTTCATGATTGACCGTTATAGCGATCTTCGTTCCAAAATGGAAATGTGCATAAGCCGAGAACTGGAACGGGGTGAACGCCGCTGACGCTCTTACCCTTAATCTGTAACTTTATGAAACTTTATGTATATTCAAACGTATGAAAGGCAAAGACGTGTATCTTTCCCGAATAACGTTGAATGCAGATAAGGAGGGGGAACATGCGGCTGGTACTTAACCGAATCATGTTGATTGCATTTTACTTGGTAGGCGTGCTTTCCACGACGTTGGGCAATACGGGCATGGTCACTTTTGGGCTGGTCACGCTGGGCGTGCTGGCGCTTGTCGTGATTGAGGCAACCTTGAGAATGACCGACCAATCCAAACAGGATGCTTTGTATGCCAAGGTTCGTGCCATCGTTCAGGTACTGGTGGCCATACTCGTTACGGCAGCTTTGTTCAAACTGGTTTGGTATTTCTTTTAGATCACAGCAGAACGTTGGAGCAATGCCGATTGCACGACGATCACAGACACAGACCGGGTAGAGCTCAAGTTTTCAATCATTACATAGGTACGAAGGCAATTGCTGCTTTTCAAACGAGTTGGCAGGGGGCCAAGAGAACGCCGTAAGGCATAGCATTTCAAAGTAGAGAGAACGACAAACAAGGTGTTCTTCGACGGGTTGACCCGCGTCGGGAGCACCTTGTTTGCGTGATGACCGGCGTTTTGCCGGGAAGGGCAGCATGAACGCTTCATGCCTTCATCCCCTATTCCCTCAGCGTCGAACGTGTCATGCTGACGCTTGACTCGCGTACGATAAGCCTGGGCTCGAACTGAATCCGTTCGTAGTCGCTGGAGCTCATGTCCCGAATGCGTTTAAGGAGCAATTCCGTTGCCAGCCTGGCCACTTCTTCGCCCATGATCGACACGGAACTGATCTTCGGCGAGCTGACCGTGGTCCATTGGTTGTTATCCACGCCAACGACGGCCACATCCTCCGGAACGCGAATGCCCAATTCCTTGAAACGGTTGACCAGGCCGATGGCCACCATGTCATTGATGGCATAGACGGCGTCCGGCATACGGGTCAGGCCGTAAAAATAGTCCGCCGCATTTGCGCCGGTCTGCAATGAAAAATCCTCCCCGAAGTAAACCAGCGAGATGTCGACATTCCCCAATGCTTGCTCGTACGCCCGATAACGTTCCTCGATAATGTCTTTGGGAGCGCCGGCATAAGCGATGCGGGTCCGGCCGATTTTGATCAGATGGTCCATGATCAGTTTGCCTTCAGGTTGGGAAAGGGAGACGATATCCGCATGAATGCCCTGTTCCAGTTTTTTGCCGTAATTGATCAGGGATATGGGTAATGGCGCTTTGTTGATCAGGGACGGCAATGTTTTGGGGTAGGCCAGGGGCATCATGATCAGCCCGTCGACATGCAGTTTTTTAATATGACGGATCGTTTCCAGCTCCGTGCGTGCATTGCCGGCGGTGTTAATCTGTACCACATGGTAACCATGCTGTTTGGCGGTCTGCTCGACCGACCACGAAATTTCCGGAATAATGGCATTGCGTATATCGGGCACAACGAGCGCGATTTGGTTGGTTTGGCGAATTTTCAGGCTTTGCGCGGACGTATTGGGAATAAAACCGAGTTCTTCAATCGCGAGCATGATTCGTTCCCTCGTTTTGCTGCTGATGCCCTTCGAGTTGTTGATGGCGCGGGAGACGGTGGCGATGCCTACGCCAGCCCGCTCGGCCACATCCTTGATTGTCACTTTATGTTCTTTGCTCACGTTAAAATCTGACCTCATTTCATCGGAAACGATTCCGATTTTTGGTTCGAAGTAATATATGGAACGATGGATATATATAGATTATAACACTTGCCGCGCGAATGTATCCGCATAAATATTGCAGCTGTGGGGAAAATGAATAGGCTTCAATGAAAGTGCTTTATTTCACATGGAGTTCATCGTGAGAATGGTTCAACTTTTAATTAAATAAAAGGAAATTTAAGTTTGACATGTTATCTAAAGTGTGACATATTTAACTACGGAAACGTTTCCGGAATTAATTTAAAACAAATCATCTGGGAGATGAAAGAAATGAAAGCACTTCGTTGGCATGGAGTTAAAGATTTGCGTCTCGAAAACATTGAAGAACCCCGCCCTGTCAAGGGAAAGGTTAAAATAAAAGTAGAATGGTGCGGGATTTGCGGCAGTGATTTGCACGAATATACAGCCGGGCCGATTTTCATTCCCGCGCAGGATCCGCATCCGCTAACAGGGGAGAAAGCACCGATCGTTATGGGCCATGAGTTTTCCGGTCAAGTGGTGGAGGTTGGCGAAGGCGTTACCCGCTTCAAGGCAGGCGATCGCGTAGTCGTTGAGCCGATCTATGCTTGCGGACACTGTGAAGCCTGCAAACAAGGACGATACAATCTGTGCGATGAGATGGGCTTCCTGGGTCTTGCCGGCGGCGGCGGGGGTTTCTCCGAATATGTGACGGCATGGGAAAACATGGTCCATCCGATTCCCGACTCCATTTCGTACGAACAGGGTGCCCTGGTTGAGCCTTCAGCCGTGGCGCTGCACGCAGTACGCCAAAGCAAACTGAAAGTAGGAGACACCGCAGCCGTGTTTGGCGCAGGTCCGATCGGTTTGCTCGTCATCGAGGCACTGAAAGCATCTGGCGCTTCCGAGATCTATGTGGTCGAGCTGTCTGAAGAGCGCAAAGCGAAGGCAGAAGAGCTTGGCGCAATCGTCATCGATCCAACCAAGTTCGACGTGGTGGATGAGATTCATCAACGGACGAATGGCGGCGTCAACGTAGCTTATGAGGTTACAGGCGTTCCTCCTGTTCTGCAGCAGGCGATTAACTCCACCCGCATTGGCGGCGAATTGATGATTGTCAGCATTTTCGAAAAGGAAGCGCCGATCATGCCGAATTCCATCGTCATGAAAGAACGTACCGTAAACGGCATCATCGGTTATCGCGACGTGTTCCCGGCCGTCATCAGCCTGATGGATAAAGGGTTCTTCCCTGCCGAGAAGCTCGTTACCAAACGGATTTCTTTGGATGAAGTCGTGAGCGAAGGGTTCGAAGCGCTTTTGAAAGAGAAAAACCAGGTTAAGATTCTCGTAAAAGCAGAGTAATGTCCTTGCAAGACGGGAATGACGGGGTACAGCTGTCTATCAAGTAGGCGGGTATCACGTATATTGCAATCGTTACAAGAGGCAAAGCTATCGGCGGCAGCGGATAGTTTGCCTCTTTTTTGCGCATCGTGGGCGGACTTTGTTGCAAGCATGTACGGTTTCACATAGTATAAAAGGATACAAAATGTATCGTTTATAGCTCGGAATCAATGAGAATACGCAAGAAGGAGGAAGTGGACATGCAGAGCAATAGCAAGTGGATTGCGTTCATGTTGACCATTGCCGCGGGCTTGGGATGGTTGGCGGCAGGGAAATTTCAGACGAAATCACATGTACCGCAGGAACTGCCGCCGCAGGGAGAGCAGGTAATGGCTAAGGCAAAGGTATCCAGCATTCCGGGGCCTTCGTCCGACGTGACTTCCAAAATCGAATTTCTGGGCAAACCGTTCAACAAAGCGCCTTATGCCAACAACGTTTGGGATATGCAGCTGTACAACGGGAAAATTTATTTGGGCTTTGGGAACAGCAGCAACACTGGTCCATCTCCGAATGCGGGGCCCATTCCCATCATCTACTATGATGCTGCAGGTTCGTCGTTTACGACCCAATCGGTAAAAAGCAGCAACCCGTCCCTGAAGTCTGCGCCCAAAATGACAGTCGACGAAGAGCAGATTGACATATTCAAAGTGCTTGACGGCAAACTGTATATTCCGGGAAATGATTCGGACGGGGAAGAATGGTCATTAGGCAATTTCTATCGATTGGACGGGGACGTTTGGACGAAATACCGCAATTTGCCTTCGGGCATTCATGTATATGACATGGCATGGTATCAAGGAAAATTATTTGCCGCCATCGGTACGGATCGTAAACCGACAGTGCTTGTTTCCCACGACATGGGCGAAAGTTGGCAGGTGTTTGCAACGATGAATGCGCTCGGAATGCGTGCCTATTCGCTATTCGAAATCAACGGCAAGTTGTATGCTTCCGCCATGTTGTATCCGGACAACAAAATTTGGGGCGACAAAACAAACATTCTGGAAATCAACGCAAAGCTGGAAAAGAAAGAAGTGGTGGTGTACGGGAAAAACCTGCTCCCTGGGCTGACGTACCAGCAAGGGACAGTTCCGTACAACAAAATCGGCAAAAAGGTGAATTTCAACGGCAAACTGGTCTACATTATTGGCAGCGTATTCAACGACCATCAACTGCTGCCCAAATCGTTGAACGTTATGACGGATATCCATCAGGCCCGAAGGGTTGCGCTGCCTGATGCAAAAGCTTTGCCGACGGATGTGCTCGCTCGCGACGGCAAAGTGTACGTTTTGACGTATACGCGGTTAAGCGCCAACTCATATATCAACCGGGTATACCAAACGACCGATTTGGACACATGGAACGAGGTGCTGCGTTTTAAACAGGACACGTACGCCAAATCGTTCGAGGAATATGACGGTGATTTCTACTTCGGTCTGGGCACGGATCCGGATGTGCTCTCTCCCTCGTCGGGAAAATTGCTGCGGGTTCGAAGCCAGTATATTCCGAAGATATAATTTAACCCGGATGAAGGATTACGATGGAATTAAAGGAAAACCAACGTACAGCCGCCGTATTGGCGGCTATTTTACGAGACTATAATGATAATTTCAATATATGAAAAATTCATAATAGTAAACCAACCTCCCGCGCACGCTCTTGCCCACATTCCGCCAGGGATCGGTTCCCGCGCTTCGAATAACGTGAATGTCTGCCAGACCGTTACACCCATGCAACGTGTTGGTCAGGTGGAACAAGGGAGATTCGTTTTGAAAAAACGGATACATATGATATGGTAGGCCTGAACCTTTGATTCGCTTCACGATACGCACAAGGAGGCAAACATACATTGAATATGAAGCAAAATGAGCAGAACCACCGCACGAGACAGAGATACAGGGGTTTCGTTCTATTCCTGCTGCTGGGCACGATGATTATGCTGGCAGCTTGCGGACAATCCGGGCAACCCAATCCTTCGGCCAGTCCCGATGCCGGTACAGGCCAGGAAGGAACCGGGAACAGCATCGGCCAAGCCGGATCTGCCGGGAGCGGCTCCCAACCGGAAGCGGGGAACTCGCCCGGGAACGAGCCAGAGGAAGGCACGACGCCATCCCAGGAGAACCATGATCCCGTTCAGGAGCAGTTGGACCAAATGACCCTGGAGGAAAAAGTGGGGCAAATGATCCTCGCCGGCGTTCAAGGCACTGTGCTGGATGACCAGGCTCGCCGCATGATTGCCGACCAAAAGGTTGGCGGCATTATTTTATATGCGAACAACGTGACAACGCTGGATGGAACGGCGAAGTTTGTGCAATCCATTAAAGAAGCGAATCGCTCCAATCCTGTTCCCATTCTGATGGGTGTAGACCAGGAAGGCGGCAAGGTAAGCCGCATGCCCGATGAGGTGAAGTCGATTCCTTCCAATGGAAAGGTGGGCAAAACCAAGGACGCAGGCCTTGCAGAAGAGATGGGCACGCTGCTGGCAAGGCAGGTGAAGCTTGCCGGATTCAATCTCGATTTTGCCCCGGTGCTGGACGTAAACAGCAACCCGAATAACCCGGTCATTGGCGACCGTTCATTCGGCAGCACGGCTGAGCTGGTGTCCCGTCTGGGCGTGGCCGAGATGAAGGGGCTGCGCAGCGAAGGCATCATTCCGGTCGTGAAGCATTTTCCCGGTCACGGGGATACGTCGGTCGATTCCCATTTGGAGCTGCCTGTGGTAAACAAAACGGAGCAGCAATTGGCAAAGCTGGAGTGGATTCCTTTTGAAGCGGCGATCAAGGAGAACGCCGAGGCGGTCATGGTGGCCCATATTTTATTTCCGAAGCTTGATTCCAAGTACCCGGCATCGCTCTCTAACGTCATTATCGGCGAACATTTGCGCGGCAAATTCAATTATCAAGGCGTCGTCATCACGGATGATCTCAGCATGGGAGCCATCGCCAAAAACTTCAAGCTGGATGAAGCCGCCCTGGCAACTGTCCGTGCAGGCAGCGATATTTTGCTCGTCGCCCACAGTTACGAAAGCGCAAAGACGATTTTTGATACGCTGATCGATGCGGTAAAGAAAGGCAAGCTCGACGAATCCCGCATCGACGAGAGCGTCTATCGCATTTTGGCATTGAAACGGAAGGCGGGCCTGTCGGACGAAAGGCAGGCTTCCGGCGATCTGACCCAGTTGAATAAAGACATTACGAACTGGCGCAAACAGGTGGAAGCACGTTGATGTAACATTTGAGGCAATCCGATGAGGATATGGAACGAAGGCATTCGTGCCGGGCAGCTTTCCGCGTGCATGGGGGGCTTGTTCGGCACTTTTTGTTATGCGCACAGGGCTCCTTCGCTTATTTATTTGCGCTGTTAGGTTGCCAGCTGGGACAGTTGTGATATGATTTGTGCTGGAGTGGATTGCGAAACATCTTCCGATCGCTATTATCCCCAGATTTTTTTGATCCCCTTTTTCAAAGGGAAAATCCGGTGATAAACACGAAGCGTATGCTTTCGATGGAGCTTTCTTACAGAAAGCTTTTAGCTCCGCTTCTGCAGATTCTTTCTGCCCCCTCCGTTTTCGTGTAAATTTCTGGTTCAACCTATATAGATGATATAAGTTAAAGGTGGTACTGCTTGATGTATACCATAATGGTTATCGAAGATGATCCCAAAATTGCGGGTTTGTTATGTTCGCATATTGAACGATACGGGGACAGGGCCGTAAAGGCGCTGGATTTCGAAGGAATATTGCAGCAGTTTGAGCAGCTGCAGCCCCATCTTGTGCTGCTCGATATCAATTTGCCAAGCTATGACGGGTTTTACTGGTGTCGGCAGATCCGCACGGTTTCCACATGTCCGATCCTTTTTATTTCGGCCCGGAGCGGCAAAATGGACCAGGTCATGGCGCTCGAAAACGGAGCTGACGATTATATCACCAAACCTTTCGAGCATGAGATCGTCATGGCCAAAATTCGCAGCCAGCTGCGGAGGGTCTACGGCGACTACGCGGCAAGGCATGAAGAACGCACCGTGGAGCTGGACGGTCTGAAATTGTACCTTGAAAGCATGGAGATTCAGTGGGGCGACGCCAAAGTCCAGCTCACGAAAAAAGAAACGATTTTGCTGGAGACGCTGTTGCGCCGCAGTCCCAAACTGGTGAGCCGGGAGACGATTTTGGAGAAGCTGTGGGACGATTCCTTTGTGGACGACAATACGCTTAGCGTTAACGTTACGCGTGTTCGCAAACGCTTGGCAGAGCTTGGCATTTCGGACGCGCTGGAAACGGTAAGGGGTTCCGGTTATCGGTTAATCAACCATTGGAAAGCGGTTCAGGAACCATGAGGCTGTTCATCCGGGAACATATCGCGTTGACGGTTTGGATATTTGCCATATTGCTCGCCGTCATCGCCGTATTCTGGTATGACGGGTATGATCACTGGCTTACCGCTGCATATGCGGCTTTTCTGGGTTTGTTTCTGTATGCGGGCTATCTGTGCTATCGTTATTTATCGCATCGCCAGTTTTATCGGCGCATGTCCAGACCGATGACTTCCTTGCAGGAATTCGTCTCTCTAAACGAAACCGCCCCGTTGACGCAGGCATTGGACCGACTGATGGACTCCCAATACGGCCATTACCATGCAAGGCTGCACGGGATGGAGCAAAGACAGCAAGAATATTTGACGTTCATGAACCAATGGGTGCATCAGATGAAAACACCGCTGTCCGTCATCGAGTTGACCGTGGAGGGTCAGGAGGATGACGATCTGCGGCTTGCAAGCATTCGCGAGGAAGCCGACCAACTCCGGCGAGGATTGGAGAACGTATTGTATGTCGCGCGTTTGGAGACGTTCGAACAGGATTTCAGCGTCGAACCCGTACGGCTGAAGGCGGTGGGCGAAGACGCTGTTCATGAACTGAAGCGTTTTTTTATTCGCAGCCATGTTTATCCCGACATGCAGATCGAAGACGATCTGGTCGTACAGTCTGATGCCAAATGGCTGCGCTTCGTTCTGGTCCAATTGTTGTCCAATGCCATTAAATACTCCGCAGGCAGCGAACAGAAAATAAAGCTGCGAGCTTACCGGGCGGAGCATGCCGTGATTTTGGAGGTGCAGGATCGGGGCGTGGGCATTCCGAAATCGGACCTGAACCGGGTGTTTCAACCTTTTTTCACAGGGGAGAACGGTCGGCACTTCAAGGAATCTACCGGCATGGGATTGTACATCGTCAAGGAAGTGCTGACCCGCATGAATCATTCGGTGGAGCTGGAATCCGTCCGGGGGGAAGGTACATTGGTACGGATTCGTTTTGAAAGTTAAAGCGGTTAGGAAACACGCTGTCCAAGAAGACGTCAGTGCCTATACAAGGCGCGGACGTTTTTCTTTTGTGGCAACCTTACAACAATGTCATGATCGTGAAAGGTTAATCCATAGGAGAATAGCGGAAACTTCGATAGACTGGGATCAGCAAAGAAAACTGCGTTTCGATAAAACGGCGGTTTGAGTCAAGCCGATTTTTGGAATGAAAGGGGTTCTAAATCATGGAAATTTGCTCGGTCAAGCAAATCAGCAAAATTTATAAAGGCATCGTATCTCACGAAGCGTTATCCGGAATCGATCTGAGCATTCAGGAGGGCGAGTTCGTAGGCATTATGGGGCCGTCCGGCAGCGGCAAAACGACGCTTCTGAACATGATCTCGACGATCGACCGTCCGACCTCGGGCGAACTGAACATTGGAGGACGTGATCCGTTTGCGCTGCATGCCGATGAACTTGCCTTGTTCCGGCGCAGGGAATTGGGATTTGTATTTCAATCGTTCAACTTGCTCAATACGCTCACGGTGAAGGAAAACATCGTATTGCCGCTCACGCTGGACGGAGTATCCGTCCAAGAAATGAACGAACGTGCGGCGAGGTTGGCTGACAAGCTGGGAATCGCGGACATTCTCGATAAGCGTACTTTCGAAATATCGGGCGGGCAAGCCCAACGGACGGCGATCGCGCGTGCGCTGATTCACGGGCCCAAACTGATTCTTGCGGACGAACCTACCGGAAACCTCGATTCGAAGGCCGCCCGCGACGTGATGGAGATGCTGGAACGCCGGAACCGCGAGGACCGGGCCACGATGCTGCTGGTTACGCATGATGCGGTGGCCGCGAGTTACTGCAGCCGGGTCGTGTTCATCAAGGACGGGCAGCTATACAACGAAATTCATTACGGGGACAACCGGCCTGCGTTCTACCAGCGAATCATCAATGTGTTGTCTTTGATGGGGGGAACGGGACATGAATTTTCGCCAGTTCGCCATTAACAACGTCGTTCGGAACAAGCGCATCTATCTCGCTCATTTTCTCAGCAGCACGTTTTCCGTCATGATTTTTTTTACCTACGCGCTTTTGTTGTTTCATCCGGACTTGAAAAGCGGATTGCAAGGTTCGAACAGCACGGTTACGATGCTGGCGAATCAGGGAATGATCGTAGCGGAGATCGTCATCTTTGTGTTTTCGTTTCTGTTTTTGTTATATTCGGTCGGCTCATTTCTGAAAACGCGCAAAAAGGATTTTGGAATTTTTCTGATTCTGGGCATGACCAAAAGGCAGATGAATCGGTTGCTGTTTTTGGAGAACATGTGCATCGGGGCAGCGGCTACGGTGGCGGGCATCGGTTTGGGTGTGATCTTTTCCAAGTTGATTCTGCTCATTTGCGGCTCCATGCTGGCCGTGGAGAACGGTCTGCCCTTTTATTTTCCAGGCAAGGCCATTCTGCTCACCGCATTTGCCTTCCTTGCTTTGTTTGCGGTGATTGCGCTGTCCTCTTCGTTGTTGATCCGTAAGGGGACGTTGATCGACCTTGTCAAATCGGAAGAAAAACCGAAACCGGAGCCAAAAGCATCGCCTTGGTTAGCATCACTATCCCTAATGGCCATCCTAGCCGGTTATGCGGGGGTATTTGTTTTCGTATGGGACAATCCTTCCTTCCCGCTGCTGCTGGGCAGCGTGGTGGCCGTAATTGTCGGTACGTATCTGCTCTTTACGCAGCTCAGCGTATATGTGATTCGTGCGTTGAAAAGACGTCCGGGCCTGTTTTTTCGCAAAACGAACCTGCTCTTTCTGTCAGAACTGACCTACCGCATGAAGGATAATGCAGTCATGTTTTTTATGGTGACCGTCATTTCGGCGTCTTCATTTACGGGGATTGGTACGATGCTGGCTTTGGCGGATCCTGGACTGTCGGCCATGACCAATCCATATGGATTCAGTTATGAGGCGGCCGGCGATCCCGCGGCGGAAGCGAAACATATCCGGATGGTAGAGGAAGCGCTGGTGGATCATGAACTTTCTTATGAAAAGGGAAGTTACGTACCTATGTATACGTATGATGGGGAGATCTTTATCAAACTTGAGGATTATAACCGACTATCTTCCGCGCTTGGGTACGGGGAAAGGCAGTTGGGGGAACAAGAGGCATTTTTGACGCCAGGCAGCTTGCAGCAGCGGAAAAAAATTCGGGCTGGTGAGAACAGCTTTACGGGCGAAACGCTTGAATTCAATGTGGAGGACGTTTGGCAAAAAGTAACGTTAACGCTGCCCGGCACGGAGATCGTGCTGCCGTTTGAGGGCAATTCGTCCATCTATGTCATTTCGGATAAGTTATACGACAGGTTGTTCCCCATTTATATTGGCGGCGATTCCAGCGAATATAACGGGGTGACCATCACGCAATTCGTGGTCAAGGACTGGATGCGTACACGCAGCTTTGCAGCAGAATTGCTGGAGCAAATCCAGAACACGCCAACTTCCGAGGGGTACTTCTATCCGACCTCGCTCGTGTTGAATTGGCTTCATTCGAAGCAAACGAACGGGATCATTCTCATACTTAGCAGCCTGGTTGGCATCGTGTTTTTCACCTTTGCGGCCAGCTTTACTTACTTCCGGTTGTATGCGGACCTGGATCGGGACGAGCAGCAGTATCGTATGGTCGGAAAGATGGGGCTGAGCCGTCCCGAATTGCGAAAGATCGTGACCAGTCAGCTCGTATTGATGTTTTTCCTGCCATTACTGGTTGCTGTGTTCCATAGTTCCGTCGCCTTTGTGGCATTGCAGCAGCTGGTCGATTTCTCGGTGCTGGGACACAGCCTGCGCATTTTCCTGGTGTTTGCGTCCATGCAGCTCGCGTACTTTGCGGTTGTGCGCTGGCGTTATTTGAGAAACATGTACACCAAACTGGTTTGAACCCGTCGGGGCAAATGCAGTTGGTAAAGAAAAACATAAAAGGCGCCCATCATGTCATGGCTCTACGCCGCGGCAGAAGTGGCGCCTTTTTGGTTTGCCTTTGAATGGGCGATGGGGATCGGTTTGGGGAAAAGGAATTTGCTAGTGGATTATGTTACAATTATTGGGGAGTTCCGGATATGTTGATCATGATGCCGCTTCATCCAAATACATATAAAAAAAGTAGTAGAATCAAGAAAAAATGAAGGTGAATTCGAACGAAATGGAGAGACTGTCGTGTGAAAATAGGATATTTCAATATTGACACAAAAAAAAGAGAGACCAGACGGACGTTCAAACGTAGAAGACAAAAGACCCGAATGGGATAGGTAAAAAGGATAGATATATAAACCGCAAAAAACATCCACACGTTAACGGAGAGGCAGAACCAATCTGGAGAAGCGAAGCGTTCGCCTAAAAGCTTTCTGAAAGAAAGCTGCATCGGAAGCATAGGCTTATCACCGGATTTCCCCTTTAAAAAAGGGATTGGAAAAAAATCCGGGGATAACAGCGATCGGAAGATGGTGCTGCACTTGCAGTGGCCTAGTGTGATTACTATTGCTGTTTATATAGGAAGGCCATACAGAAAAGAAACGCATTGGCCGATAACCATAAAAAGGATAGCTGGAGGGGAAATGTTTGTTTAAAGGAAATTCATTCGTTCGTATCAGCATCGGACTTGCCCTGGTGCTCATCAACATCTACCTGTTGTCACGGGTGAGCTTTATTTTTCAGCCGCTCGTCACCATGGTGACGGTCATTACAATTCCGATGATGCTGTCGGTATTCTTCTATTATTTGCTGCGGCCGCTGGTGAATTATATGGAGAAGAAAAAGATCAACCGTACCGTCAGCATCCTGCTGATCTATCTGGTCTCCGCAGCCATTCTGGCCTTGTTCATCGTTGGATTGTGGCCGTCCTTAAGGGATCAGCTGAAAAATCTCGTGGACAACGCGCCTAACATGATTAATGCGTTGAGCGCACAATTAAAGGAACTGGAGCAGAGCGGGATATTTACAACCCTGTTCCCTGAAAGCTCCAATCCGTTGTCCCAGATTACCGAATATGTAAACAAGGGATTCAACTTCGTCACCGATTATGTTTCCAGTGCGATCTCGCTCATTTCGAGTTTTGCGATTATTTTGTTTACGTTCCCGATCATTCTGTTCTACATGCTGAAGCAGGGGGAGAAATTCGGGCGCAAGCTGGTTCATATCGTGCCGAAACGGTTCCAGAAGGACAGCCGCGAAGTGGTATTGGAAATCGATCAGGCTCTAAGCGGCTTCATTGTCGGCCGAGTGATCGTGAATCTGGCTCTTGGCGTGCTGATGTATGTCGGGTTTTTGTTCATCGGTTTGCCGTATGCGTTATTGTTGACCGTCATCGCGGTGATCATGAACTTCGTTCCGTTCATCGGGGCGATTGTGTCGGCGATACCGATCGTCATCATCGGTCTCATCCAGTCGCCTTCAGTGGCGATCTGGTCGCTTATCATTATTTTGGTCGCTCAGCAGATTCAAGATAATCTGGTTGCACCTTATGTATTTGGCAAGAAGCTGGACATTCACCCGCTGACAACCATTATTCTGGTGCTGGGCGCCGGGGATCTGGGGGGCATCATCGCCATTCTCATCATCATCCCGGTCTACATGACTTTCAAAATTATTCTAGTTCGCATCTATCAATTATTCTTTAAAGACAAATGGGAAAATGCCTAAACGCAGAAATGGAGTGGATAATCATGAACGAATTAACGCAATCGATCCTTAGCGAAGAAGAGAATACGAATGGACTGGCGGCACAGGAAACACAGCCTTTAAAGGCGGGTACGATCCATGTCACGAATGACGTCGTATCGAAAATAGCGGCCATGGCCGCACAAACGACGGTTGGCATCGCATCGATGTCGGCCGGTTTGTCGGAAGGCATCGCCAAGAGCGTTCTGGGCAAAGGCCTGCAAAAGGGAATCGACATTAAAATGGATGAATCCGGCGTCTCCATCCATCTGCGCGTCGTTGTCGCTTACGGTTGCAAAATGCACGAGGTATGCCGGAAGCTGCAGCAAAATGTCTGCGAGCAGGTTCAGGACTTCACCGGGCTGCACGTAAACGAAATTCGGGTACATGTCGTGGGCGTGTCCATGTAATCTTTCAACTATTCATCAAAGCAGCACCTCCCCGTCAACCGTTTCGTTGGGGGAAGGTGCTGCTTTTTAGTTCACGGTAGCGCGAAGGGGCGCTGCCCATTACTTTTTTGAACATTTTCGAAAAAAGCAGCTGATCGTTGTAACCGACGGAACGTGCGATATCGCCGATCGTGAATCCTTGATCCAAAAGCAATTCCGCCGCCCGGCGCATGCGATAGTGGACGAGGTAAGACTGGATGCTGCTGCCCATTCGCTCCTTGAACAAGGAGCACAAATAACTTCGCTGCAGGCCGACTTGGGAAGCGATGGATTGCACGGTAACAGCATTGGCATAATTCGTTTCAATGAAATCGATGACCTGCGTGACGTAAGCGTCTTTCGTAAAAGGTTCTATCTTGCTCTCATGGCGTTGTTCGGAAGACGCGGCCAAGATGGAGAACAATTGGTAGAGCAAACCAAGCATGCCGATTTCCCAGCCTTTTCGGGTGTCGCGGGCGTGCACGATCCGATGCAGGCAGGAGCGCATTTCTTCATCATGCTCCAGGCTGAACACGGGCTGATGCTCGGAGAGCCTCGCTTGACTGAGCAGCATTTCGCAGGCATTTCCTTCGAAAGCAACCCAGCTGTACTCCCATGGATCGTCGGCATCGGCTTCATAATAAACGACCGAGTGAGGCACGATGAGGAACCCTTGTCCTTTGCGCAGCTCATGGGTTTGTCCGTTGACTCTGAAGATCCCTTTGCCGCCCAGGATGTAATGGATTTTATAATAATCTCTCATCGCCGGACCGAAGTGATGGCGGGGAGTACAAGGTTCTGTTCCGTAATGGAGCAGCTGGAGATCCTGAAATTGATCGTTTCGAAACATGTACGTAATCAAGGCTGCACGCTCCATTATAAAAGTAGTCATCTTGCATTTTGACATATGTATTATCATATAATGTTTATCATTTATCGGTATTATAGTACTTTAACGATCATTTTTCCATATGAATATAGCGTGATGCCATACCGTTGTCCCGGGTGGAATGTCTAAGATAAATAGGTGGCTTCCATTCCGAAAAGAAAAGAGAGATGCTCATGACTTATATTGCCAATGAACAACGATACGATGAAATGAAATACGCCCGCTCAGGCAGAAGCGGCATCCGATTGCCCCAGATCGCGCTTGGATTATGGCAAAATTTCGGCGGCAACCGCACCTTGGATATTCAGGAAGAAATGATTTTGCGTGCGTTCGACCTGGGCATCAATCATTTTGACCTGGCGAACAACTATGGTCCGCCGCCCGGATCGGCTGAAGAAAATTTCGGCATTATTCTCAAAAAGCATTTGCGGCCTTATCGCGACGAATTGCTCATCTCTTCGAAGGCTGGTTATTATATGTGGAAGGGGCCTTACGGCGAATGGGGGTCGCGCAAAAATTTGATTGCGAGCCTTGATCAAAGCTTGAAACGCATGGGCCTGGATTATGTGGACATCTTCTATCATCATCGACCGGACCCGAATACGCCGCTTGAAGAAACGATGGCTGCATTGGACCATATCGTCAGACAGGGCAAGGCGCTGTATGTCGGGTTATCCAACTATAATGCGGAGCAGACCAAGGAAGCGGTAAGCATTCTGCGTAGTCTGGGAACGCCATGCCTTCTGCACCAGCCGAATTATTCCATGCTGAACCGCTGGATCGAGGATGGCCTGCAGGATGTGCTGCACGAGCAGGGCGTGGGTTCAATTGCCTTTTGTCCGCTGGGACGGGGGCAGCTGACGAACAAATACGTGGACAAACTGAAAGAGGAGCGAGCAAACCCGTCGGGCAGCCTGCGTCCGGAAGCGTACACGGATGAACGCATTGCCAAATTCGAAGCGCTTCAGGCTATCGCTGCCCGCAGAGAACAAACGATTTCGCAGCTTGCATTGAACTGGGTGCTGCGCGGGGACCGGGTCACGTCTGCCTTGATCGGCGCGAGCCGTGTATCGCAGATCGAAGAGAACGTGGCTGCCTTGCAGGCGCCGGAGCTGACGACGCAGGAGCTGCAAGACATTGAAGCGGTATTGGACGGAATCGGAAACTATGCATGGTAATTAGAATGACGTGCGTCTAGAACGATTTTGGCGAGATGAATGAGTATTTATCAGAAGCGGCCTGTAACGGCTGCTTCTTTTATGTTGAAACGATGGTTTTCAAATGAATTTCTCTAACATGGCTTTAATATCATTCTTTTCGAAACCATATTTGTAAGATCATGCAGGCATGTATTTGACCGGTGTTTATTTTTTTGCGGATTAGGCACAGTTCATGGCACCAGGTCCTAGCATTTAGGGTATAATGGAACAATGTACACCGATTCATACCACGGAATTACAAAGGAGTGGCTTCACCATGAATTTTCAACAGTGGATTTCACCGGAAATCTATAACATGACCTCGGAGATGGAGAACCACCCGCAGGATCGGGTTGCCCTTCGCTGGATCAGCGATCAGGCTGAAATGGAAGAGATCACGTATGGTGACCTGCTTAAACAGGCGAACCGTCTTGCAGCCGGACTGAGCAGCCTGGGTCTCGTCAAAGGCGACCGGGTGCTCGTCATGGTTCCCAGACGGATCATCGCATACGTTATATACATTGCTTGCCTGAAGCTTGGCATTGCCATTATTCCTTCTTCGGAAATGCTGCGTGCCAAAGATTTGGAATATCGTCTCCGCCATTCTGAAGCCCGCGCCGTCATCGTGTGGAACGAAACGACGTCAGAAGTGGAGAAAATCGACGCCGACTTGCCATCGCTCGCACACCGTATCGTTGCCGGACCGCAAGGAGACGAAGCTGTGCCTGGCGAAGGCTGGCTGCATGTTCAGCAGCTGATGCAGGGGCAGCCGGATGTGCTGCCTGCCGTGGAGACGCATCGTGATGATATCGCGATTCTCGCATATACTTCCGGAACGACAGGTAACCCGAAAGGTGTCGTTCATAGCCATGGCTGGGCATATGCCCACTTGAGGATTGCGTCAACGCTCTGGCTGGACGTGCAGCCTTCGGACGTTGTCTGGGCTACGGCTGCGCCAGGGTGGCAAAAGTGGATTTGGAGCCCGTTCCTGTCCGTCTTGGGAAAAGGCGCTACCGGATTGATCTATAGCGGATCGTTCCATCCGCAGCGTTACTTGCAGTTAATGCAGCAGCAGCGCATCAACGTACTCTGCTGCACGCCGACCGAATATCGGCTGATGGCCAAAACGGATGACCTTGGACATTTCGACTTGTCCAGCCTGCGCAGCGCGGTATCGGCAGGCGAACCGCTGAACCAGGAAGTGATCGAAATATTCCGGCGTCATTTCGACTTGACGATTCGCGACGGGTACGGGCAAACCGAAAGTACACTGGTGATCGGCAGCCTTTCCGGGGCTCCTGTCCGGATTGGCTCCATGGGACAATCCATCGCGCCAGGTTTGGTCGTGGTCGTTGACAAAGACGGCCAGCCGCAGCCAGCCGGCGAGGTAGGGGACATTGCTGTACATAAAGACATGCCTGCATTGTTCCGTGAGTATTATAAAGATGAAGGCCGCAAGGAAGCGAACCTGCGCGGGGACTACTTCGTAACCGGGGATCGCGCGAGCGTGGATGAAGAGGGTTATTTCTGGTTCGAGGGCCGCAGTGACGACATCATTATCAGCTCAGGATATACGATTGGGCCATTTGAGGTGGAGGAAGCACTCATGAAACACCCGAGCGTGAGGGAATGTGCCGTGGTGGCGAGTCCGGACGAAATCCGCGGCCATGTGGTCAAGGCGTTTGTTGTGCTGAAAGACGCTTCCCAATCCTCGCTCGAGCTGGTGAAAGAGCTGCAAAATCATGTGAAGACATGGACGGCCCCTTACAAATATCCGCGTAAAGTCGAATTCGTGGCCGACCTGCCCAAAACCAATTCAGGCAAAATTCGGCGCATCGAGCTGCGCGAGCAGGAAAAACGCAACGGTTAATCTGTAAACAAACCTACACACGTTAACGGAGAGGCAGAACAATCCGGAGAAGCGAAGCGTGGTTTCTATAGACGCAGTTTTTGGGTGTCTTAGCAGCCCAGACTACTACCATCAGGAGTGAAATGATCATGAGTACATTTGAACAAAGCTTTGAACAATCTTTGGAACAATATGCGGAACTCGTCGTGCGAGTCGGCGTCAACATTCAGAAAGGACAGGTGCTGATCGTTACGGCTCCGATTGAAACGTTGGATCTGACCCGGCTGATCGTACAGAAGGCTTATGCCGCAGGCGCGAAATACGTGCAAGTCGATTTCGAGGACGACATCATTACGCGCAGCCGTTTCATCCACGGTTCGGATGACAGCTTCGATTATTATCCGTCCTGGAAAACGGAGATGCTGGAGAAGTTCGCGGCCGAAGGCGGCGCAACATTGACGATCAAAGTCCCTGATCCGGATCTGTACAACGGCATCGATTCGGACAAGGTGTCGCGTGCAACCAAGGCTGCGGCAACCGCTCGCCGCGGATTTTCCAAATACACGCGCAACCACGAAATCAGCTGGTGCTTGATCAAAGCGCCGACGAAAGCGTGGGCGAACAAAGTGTTTGCCGACATTCCGGAAGAAGAACGGATCAGCGTCATGTGGGACACCATTTTCAAAATGAATCGCGTCGACGGCGGCGATGCCGTGGAAAATTGGAAAAATCACCTGAAAACGCTGAACGACATGAACGCTATCCTGAATGCCAAAAACTATAAAAGCCTTCACTATCGCGCGCCAGGCACCGATCTGAAGATCGAGCTTGTCGACGGGCATATCTGGCATGGCGGAGGCGGCGAGAATAAAGAAGGCCACTATTTTGTCGCCAACATGCCGACCGAAGAAGTGTTCACCATGCCGAAGCGCAGCGGGGTCAACGGTTATGTCAGCAGCACGATGCCGCTGAATTTGAATGGCCAATTGGTTGATCAGATCAAGATCACGTTTAAGGATGGACAGGTCGTTGCGTTCAGCGCGGCATCCGGCGAGGAGCATCTGAGAAACCTGTTTTCCACCGATGAGGGTGCGCGTTATCTGGGTGAAGTGGCGCTTGTGCCGCATGATTCCCCGATTTCGAATCTGAACCGCATTTTCTACAATACCGGCGTGGACGAAAATGCTTCTTGCCATCTTGCGGTGGGGAGCGCATATCCGTTTTGCATGAAGGACGGCACCACGATGAACAACGAAGAGCTGTTAAAACATGAATGCAACGTCAGCCTGACCCATGTGGACTTTATGATCGGTTCCGCAGAGCTGGATATCGACGGGGAATTGCCGGATGGCACGATCGAGCCGGTATTCCGCAAAGGCAACTGGGCGTTCACTAACTAATTCTCGCATGCTTGTCACCCAAAGAGCGGATCACGTAGGCCATCCTGCCTGCATGATCCGCTCTTTTTTGATTTAGTGCGGTCTGCGCGAAACGCTTCCTGATCTTCTCTGATGAGAAGAGGCTGCACTATCTATTGGGCAAGTGAAGTTATCGCATGTTCATTTTTCCTTGGAAAGCGGATTTAGGCCCCTGACCGAAGCCTTCGATAAATTCCACAACTTCGCGCGCCTCGATGACTCATGTTTACATGGGAATTGTTCACCTAAGGTTAGCGTCCTTGCGCACCGGAATGCAAAGCTCGCATTGATGCCGCAGAAGAAGTTCCCCTTTATATCGTTCCATCACGGGGCCATCTGCGATCGCATGCCCGTGATCCCGAACCAAACCGGGAATGCTGGTCCAGGCATGCATCACGGCTTCCGCAGTATGCGCGATTCGGTATACGAGATAATCTCCGCCGGCCAATTCTCCTTCCTTTACGGGATCGTTTCCGGAGAAAACGAAATCGTCGCTGATCACGATGCACGCGTCATATCGACATGCCTCAGGTGGAGTTGTTGCAGGGTCATCTTGCGGAATGCCGAACAATACGGAAGCTTCGGATAACAAATGTTGATCGTGAGCCCAGCTTTTCAAGGTTTCCATTGCCTGTTTGTTGGCAGGGCCATAGGGTCCGATTTGACGAACATAAGCCATTCGGGTACGTGAGATGGTTTCGAGAGAAATGGACATGCGTGGTTCAACCCTTTCCGAAAGTATATGGACTTGTGTGTATGTAAGCCCACTCGGATACTAACATGGACTAAAATGAATTTCATGCCCTTTTTTTGAACTCACGACGGCATCGCCATTCAGGGCGCATTGGAACACATTGCGCGCTGCATCCCGATGAGGACGTTGACGAACTGATTTTGGCAGAGGTGGCGTTCGAAGAAAACGGAAATTTCCGGCTCGGATTCGACGCAGGGGAAACGCCTGCGGGGCAATTGTACCTGTTTGCGGAGTTTGACGAAGCATTTCATCGTCGGAGCAGCTTATATATGAAACGTATTAAAGCCACGATGATCGTGGCTTTTTGGCATGGTTTGTTTTCAGTTTGTTATTCATTATTCCACGTTCAATTTGTTGAAACTCACATACTCGTTAATCGGTTTGCGGTAACCGCGCGGACGCTGCTTGGCTTCGGATTTTTTACCGATCGTGATGACCAGGGAGATCACATAGTGATCGGGAATTTCAAGGCTCTTTTGCAGCTCCTCGGCATCGAAACCGATCATTGGACAAGTGTCCCAGCCTCGATCCTGGGCAATCAGCATGAACTGCATGGCAGACAGGCTGGCATTGCGGATGGCATCTTCGCGTTGGAAAAATCTGCCGCGGGCTTCGTAAAATTCGGTGACGCTTTGTGATTCCTGCTCGTATTGGAACGGCGTCATAGCGCCAAGATTCAGCAAACCTTCGTTGATCGTGCGGATGTGATGGTGAGCGTTGATATCGCCGAGTACGACGATGACAGCAGAAGCCGTTTTTACTTTGTACTGCTGGGAAGCTTCATGGACTTTTTCGATCTGTGCCGGGTCCGTCAGCACGAGATAATGGGTGTGCTGCAGGTTAAAGGCCGAAGGCGCGAATTTGTTCAAAGCAAACATCTCGTGGAATTCCGATTCGGGGATGTCGACGCCTTCTTCGAAAATAACGGCAGACCTGCGGTTTTTGATAATGTTCTCCAAATCACTCATCGTATGTACCTCGCTTGGTTGAATTATAAACTCACTATAGCATGCTTGGTTACTTTTTGTATGTATAATTTTTGCATAAGACAAGTCGGTGCTGCCATACGCTGAAAATAAACCGTGGAGGTGACCGATGAAGGCATGGCTGTCTCAAGTTAAAAGCAACGCATTCTCGCGTGAATTTCGGGTATACGTGATCGAATCCTCCACGTTGAAGCGGTTTGTCATCGTGGAAATCGTGCTGGGTACGCTGGCGTACCATGCAGCTTTTTACCTGGTTCATAATGCCCTGCTGGCTGGGGTCGGCTCCTGGGCGGGGACGGAAGGGATGAAACGGCTCCCGGCAGTTGTCAAACGCATCGTCAGTGCGTAGAGTGGTTTGGTTTGACGCACTCTGTCAAAAGAAGCGTTGCAGGAGAGCAGGAAGGCGGATCGCCGACCTTTCTCTCCCTTTTGTTTTGTGGTAACGATCAGACCATCATAGGATCATCTCTATTCACCGAGAAAAGTACTTGATTCACAGTCACTTTTACTTGGCACGCTCCAAATATTGCTCCAGCGTGAGGTTCTGTTTCGTCATTTCGCCTGCGATGTATACGCCGACGTAGCGGACATGCCACGGCTCATACGAGTATCCCGTCAGTTTTTCCTGATCCTTGCCGTAGCGGATAATAAAGCCGTATTTCGGGGCATTGGCTTTCAGCCATTTGCCTTCTTTGGTGCTGCCGAAGCTTTGCTGCAGGTAGTAACCTGCGGATGCGCTGGAAATGTCCATCGCGAGCCCGGTCTGGTGTTCGCTTTGTCCAGGGCGGGCGCTGGTTTTGTTGGCCACGGCTTCGCCTTTGATGCTGGCATTGCGTTCAAAAATCGATTTTTGCGTGGCATAGGAACGGTAGCCGGACACGGCTTTGATATCGATGCCGTCTTTTTTGGCCGCTGCGAACAGCTTCTCCAGCGCGGTGGCGGCTGCTTTTCGCATCTGCTTTTTCGGGCTGGAGCCGGAGAAGCTGAACGGGATGTTCGGCACGACGAGATCCTTCGGTTCATAGCTTGCCGGCAGGTTTCTTTTTTTGTTGACCAGCACGACGGTGCTCGTGAGATTGGTTACCGTGGCTTTGCCGTTGCCGGCTGTTTTGATCGTGCGGGATGGTGCATTGTCGTGCAGGAATTGGGCAAAGCTGGAGCTCGCAGCTTCTGCTGCCGTGCCGAACGTGAAAGGTACGGCGGCGAGTGCCGCCCCGGCAATGACGGATCCGGCCAGAAGGGCGGAGATGATGGATTTATGTTTGCGTGTGCGATTCATTGATGTGGTCATGCTGCATCCTCCTCGGTTCTATCAATCTATAAACCGAGTATACTAGAGGATGATGTCAATAGTTTCTCCAAATGTTTCCGACTTGTAAACAAAATGTGTGAAAATAAAAAAACGGCCATGCGTCGCCGCAAAAGCCGTTTCGTTATGGGCCAGGCCAATGGCTGGCAGAAAGATCATCTGCTGGATGGCAAGGCACAGGCATTCATGGCTGCGGGCGTTCCAACCGCGCTGGCACGAGCGTCCCGTACGCGAAGGTTGCCGTTAAGCACCCCTGAGTCGCTGCTGAGCCTGAACGAAGGATAGTTGGGCTCGGTATCCAGCTTCATGCTCTCCTCCAGGTTAAGCTGTTGTTTGGGGTCCACGTAGAATGTGCCCAGATTCGTTTCGACGGGTTCATCCAATGCTCCAGGCTGGTCTACGATGTCGATGACGAGCACGCCGTTGCATCCGCAATTTTCGGTATCATAAAAAAGCTTGAAATAACCCGGCTGCTCCCCGAGGCCTGCGGTCAGGCGCTCTGCAGCAAGATCGGTAATGGATATGCGCATATTGCCACGCTCCTTTGGATCGGAATCGAAATGTTTTGCTTTCAACAATGTAAAACTAACTATATCTATAGTATACCATTCCTGTCAAAGGCAGCCGCATCACGTTGATGCACACATGCGCGCAGGACATTGGATGGATGGTATACTGAACTTGGGATGTTGGGCAGAAATGCCGGAAGTCGATTGAAGGGATGATGTACATATGTCAATGAATCATTTTGGGCAATGGCCGGAAGCAGCCTGGACAAGGGAGCCCGCATCTTGGGCTCTGCAATCCGATCGGCTGATCGTCGAGGCGGCAGAGGGAAGCGACTTTTGGGAAAACACGTTTTACGGCTTTTGCCACCGGAATGGCCATGCTTTGCTTGCCGCATGGGACGGAGACCGTGCCGTCGAGGTATCCTTTGACTTAAAATCGTTTACCGAATTGTATGATCAGGCGGGCTTGATGTTGTGGCATGACCAGCATCAGTGGATCAAAGCGGGCATTGAGGTCAACGACGGCGTACCCCATGCAGCGGTGGTGGTGACGGACCATTTTTCCGACTGGTCGTTATCTCCTGTGCCCGAGTGGGCAGGTCAAATTGTAACGATCCGGGCTTCCTGGAGCAACGATGCCGTCATTATACGCGCAAGAACGGACAAGCATCCATGGCGCACGATCCGGGTTGCGCGGTTTGCCTATGCGACAGGCAAACAGGCGGGGCCTTTTCTATGCTCTCCGAAACGTGCCGGCTTCAGCGTGGAATTCCTCCGCTGGAAGCAGACGGCACCGGACGTGGACTTGCATGCTGATCCGCCGATCGAGGAGTAGAACCCTCCGTTTGATATAGGTGCACAGACGGTACACGAAAGAAGACAGGCGAGGAATCATCGTACGATTCCGCCTGTCTTCTCTGAGGTTCATGTGGGCTTTGTGCTGTCCGGACTTTCCGCCCTTTCCCGGGTTCAGAAGGCCGTCATTCAGCGTTTTTTTCGCGCTCGGCAGCTTGCTCGGCTTGATTCAACTGCTGCATGCGTTCTTCGTAATCATCGAGAAACCATAGCGGGTCCATGTTGGTTTCATCGCCATTGTAGTTGATCAACACTTCTTCGCCCGCCCGAATATCCCGATAAGCGTAGAAATCGAAGGAATGATTGTCGAAATTGATGACATAAGTCGCGTTGGGTTCATAGGAGTGGTTAATCAAACTGCCGTAACCCAGCAACATCGCAGTATGGTTCGTGCCGTACTCGAATACGTAATCTCCGAGTATGGTCTCATCGATGTGATGGTGGTCTTCATTCGGATAGGCAACGACCGGCGCCTGATGGATCAGCTTTCCTTTTGGAATGTCCTCCGTGGCGAATACGCCGCGGTTAAATTCTCCGCTTCCTCCAATGGGGGAACGTTTTACTTCAATCATTGCTTTTCACCTGATGCTCGTTCAGAAGAGCTCCGTTCTGTATTAGTGTGTATACACCTTATTTATTGTTCCAGTGACAGCTTAACGTATACAAAGAAAAATTTTAACGGATTCCGATGATTTAGGCAAATGGGCAGAGGAATTTCATAGTGATGAAGGTGGAGGGAACGGCGCGATTCTCGACAAGCTTGCCATTTGAAGTTGCCATTGAGTTGAGCGGCCCATAACGCTTATAATATACAAGAATAAGTCTATATAGAAAAGGTGTCATGATGAGTATATTAAACGTGGAAAAATTGAGTCACGGTTTTGGCGACCGTGCCATCTTTAACAATGTATCGTTCCGTCTGCTCAAGGGTGAGCATATCGGTCTGATCGGGGCCAACGGTGAAGGGAAATCCACCTTCATGAATATCATTACGGGCAAGCTGCAGCCGGATGAAGGTAAAGTGGAATGGTCCAAGCGCATGCGCGTCGGTTATCTGGACCAGCATGCCGTGCTCAGCAAAGGACAGTCGATCCGCGACGTGCTGCGCAGCGCGTTCCAATACCTGTTCGACATGGAGCAGGAGATGAACGACATGTACGGCAAAATGGGAGATGTGACTCCCGAGGAACTGGAGCAACTGCTCGAAGACGTCGGCACGATTCAGGATACGCTGACCAATCAGGATTTTTACTTGATTGATGCCAAGGTGGATGAGACCGCCCGAGGACTGGGTCTGACCGACATCGGCCTGGACAAGGACGTTAACGATCTGAGTGGCGGACAACGCACGAAGGTGCTGCTGGCCAAGCTTTTGCTCGAAAAACCCGATATTTTGCTGCTTGACGAGCCGACGAACTATCTGGATGAACAGCATATCGAATGGCTGAAACGTTATCTGCAGGATTACGAGAATGCGTTTATCCTCATCTCTCACGATATTCCGTTCCTGAACAGCGTCATCAACCTGATCTATCATATGGAAAATCAAGATTTGACCCGTTACGTGGGCGATTATGACCACTTCCAGGAAGTTTACGAGATGAAAAAGCAGCAGCTCGAATCGGCGTACAAACGCCAACAACAGGAAATTGCCGACCTCAAGGATTTCGTGGCCCGGAACAAGGCGAGCGTGGCAACGCGCAATATGGCGATGTCCAGACAAAAGAAGCTCGACAAGATGGAAGTCATCGAGCTGGCGGCCGAGAAGCCGAAACCGCAGTTTAATTTCCGCGAAGCGAGAACGTCGGGCAAACTGATTTTCGAAACCAAAGGCTTGGTGATCGGGTACAACGAGCCATTGTCCAGACCGCTTGATCTGCGTATGGAACGTGGACAAAAAATTGCGCTCGTCGGTGCGAACGGGATCGGTAAAACAACGCTCATGCGCAGCATTTTGGGCGAAATCCCGGCGCTGGACGGAACGGTGCAGCGCGGCGACTTGCTGGAAATTGGTTATTTCCAACAAGAGATCAAAGAAGCGAACTATAACACATGCATCGAGGAAATTTGGCAGGAGTTCCCGTCCTTCACGCAATTTGAGGTGCGTGCGGCTCTGGCCAAATGCGGTTTGACGACCAAACATATCGAGAGCAAGGTTGCGGTGCTGAGCGGTGGCGAAAAGGCGAAAGTACGCCTGTGCAAGCTGATCAACAACGAAACGAACCTGCTCGTGCTCGACGAGCCGACGAACCATCTGGACGTGGATGCGAAGGATGAACTCAAACGCGCGCTCAAAGCGTATAAGGGCAGCATCCTGCTGATTTCCCACGAACCGGAATTTTACCGCGACGTCGTGACGGATACGTGGAACTGCGAATCGTGGACGACGAAAGTTTTTTAGTAATACTAAGCTGTTAAAAAATTTGTATATCGTAATCATAAAACCAACATTGACAATGAATTAGATTGTCCATGTTGGTTTTTTATTAAAGAACTGTAACTGGATTTTCGGGAATTGAATATGTAAAATATTAGATTATAAGAGTAAATATTGATTATCATTTCAATATTGTATTAAATGTAGAATTGAAGTGGTAGTTCCGTGTTTTAGTTCTAAAATAAAATCTTTGCATCCAGACTCCTTACATAACTTGATTAACTGAATAAGCAGTTGACGAAAATTAAACAAGAACCCATCAACAAAGAACTGACTACAGAGTGAAATGTTTGCTTAAATATTGACACTGTTTGTTCATATTTTCACAATGTTAAAGGCGCTGAATACTCTTGTTGATTGGGAAATGTTTTTACTATAAGGGGGGCCATCATGCCTGATATTGTTATGGAAGTAAATGGCATAAATAAAGTGATAGGCAAACGTGAGATTGTTCAAGATACTTCGTTTAAATTGGAAAAAGGTAAAATCTATGGTTTTATTGGTCCGAATGGTGCAGGCAAAACGACCTTGATGCGAATGATGACAGGATTGATGCATCCAAGTAACGGCCATGTCAAGATCGATTCATATGACATTAACAAAAACCGAAAAAAGGCATTGGCACAGGTGGGAGCAATTATAGAATCGCCCATTTTTTTTGAATATATGACAGGTAGGCAAGTACTGCGCAATTTGGCACGATTGCATCCTGATTTGTCTAAGTCAGATAGGGAAAATCATATTCATGAGTTGCTTGAAAGAGTAGGGTTGGGAGATCGAGGGGATGATCGAGTAAAGGGATATTCGCTTGGAATGAAGCAACGCTTGGGGATTGCTCAGGCACTGCTTGGAAACCCGAAACTTCTGCTTTTGGATGAGCCTTCCAATGGTCTCGATCCTATGGGAATGAGGGGATTAAGAGATATCATCCTTGGTTTGAGAAACGAATTTAACTACGCTTTTTTTATCTCAAGTCATTTGCTGGATGAACTGCAACAGATGTGTGATGAATTAATAGTTATTAAAAGCGGAAAGGTGATTTGGAAAGGGGCTGCAACCGATTTGATCCGTGATGGCGAAAGGTTGGAAGATGCTTTCCTGGAGTTAATGAGAGCATGATTACCTTATTCAAAAGTGAGTGGGAACGACTTTGGTCCAAACGTTGGACGTGGCTGTTGGTTCTGGCTATTCCTGGTCTTGCATATATGACAGCCCGTTTTTTTGAATCGCTTCAAGTGGATCATGACACGCTTTCTGAACTATTTATTCTTATAGGCTTGCGAAACAACTTATATTTTCCTGTTGATATCATCATGTCTGCATTGGCGGCTTCTATATTCACCGAGGAATATCGAGGTGGTCAGTTGAAATTTGTCTTTCTTCGTCAGTTTACCCGCACGCAAATCTTTTTTAGCAAATTGCTGTTGATTTGTGCTTGCATTGTTCTGATGCTTATTTTATTTGCGGTTTCTTTGATGGTTATTGGTTATTTCTTTCGGTTCCATGACAACAGTTTGCTGATTTATTCTGTGGAAGCTATTGAATACACTTTTGTATATTACGGGTTTGCATTTGTTTCACTTCTTGGGATATCTAGTTTGTTTATTTTTATTTCAATGTACAGCAAAAATGTCACATTTGCGATCGGAGGCTGCGTGATTTACGTTTTAGCATCGTTGCTGCTGGACGGCACCGTCATTCAGCTTGCTGCATTATTCAGCAGCTTTCCTCTATTAGAACTTAGCATTACCTATTCCTTGATCCCTTTTCTGCAGCATACCGGTTTAAACGAAGTTATAGACGGGAATTCGAATGCAATTATAGCTATAGTAACCGTTATCGTTGCACATCTTATTGTTTTCTTGTGGGGAGCCTACCATCGCTTTGTGAAAAGTGACTACTTATATTAGGGGGTAAACATGCTAGGTATATGGATTAGTGAATTGGAACGGGATTGGAAAAAAAAGTATAAAGTTATGATGTTCTCTGCTTTTTTGATGGTCGCTATGTTCAACATTTGGGGTTCAAGTTCGTTACAAAAGGGAGTATTTCGTTTTGGAGAAGGCAGTATCGTGCTGAATAATCTTAACGCTCCGTGGTTTGTAATGGATGGAATGTCGTTATTAATGATGGCGGCACTGCTGCCTATGATTTATATTGATCAGTTAAGTGGCGAATTGAATTCAGGCGCATACAGATTGTATGCACTTCGTCCATACCGCAGGTTTCAACTTTGGCTGGGAAAACTGTTGGCTTTGGCTGCAACGACCGTGGTTGGGGTCGGAATTGTATACTTTGTTTCTATGATTGGCTCCAAAACCTTGTTCGCCAGCAGCGATACTGCGGCGCTGTACGGAATTAAGGGCGAAGTAGGAAGGTTATCAGCAGAATGGTATACGATCAAATTTTATGGTGTTTTTTTACTTACTTGCCTTGCTAAGCTGCTTTTTTGCAGTGCCGTTTGTGTGTTTATCTCAAGGCCAATCATCGCCTTCCTTGTGATTTTAGGATTATCTATTGTGCTTTATCATTATCTAGCAACAGATTTAGTTTTTTTATTTGACCCTTTTCGTCCAATTTTGCTTTCTCTTCAGTCAGGAGGCTCAGGGAGTTTTTGGCTATATTTAATTGGGTCCAGCATTCTTTTTGGAGCAATCAGTTTTTGGGGTTGGCAAAGGAAAGTAATATGACAAGCGGCTCATGTTCTGGCATCTGGTGGGAGAAAAACCTAGTGGAACGTTATTTGTATAAACGCGAATTGAATCATAAATAATGATTGACAGCTTCGTTTTGCCGATACTATAATTCAGGAAAGCACTTACATTTGCATAAAAATGAAACCTGTTTCACGATATAGGCGCAAGGAAAAGGCGGATAATTATTATTTGCACATTGCTACTAGTATGGGAGACAGGTCTTTTTTTGCGCCTTAATGAAACCGGTTTCATGAAACTGGGAGGTGATCGGACCCTCGCCCTTGGCGCGCTTGAGTGTTGAACACAGGCCGGAAACAGCACCGTGCCCTTATATCCATGTTTTGATCTTCCGAGGCAAAGGAGAGATACGGATTTGAACTCATTGAAGAAACCGATTACATTCGTGTTGGCGGCTTCATTGGCACTGTCTTCGGGACCGTGGATGCTGCCAGGCCAGGTTTTTGCCGATGTGGACCGCATGCCCGCAATACTGCTGCAGGATGACTTTTCGGATGGGGATTATACCGTGTCGCCTGAGTGGATCGTGAGTTCAGGAAATTGGAGCATAGCTGCCGATCCGCTCGATGGTTCCAACAACACGCTCTATCAGAGCGATACCGGGGAAGGCATCATTTCGACTGGTGATAGGATGTCCGATATGACCGTGACCACAAGTGTTTATACGGGGGCGGGGCAGGGATATCCAGGCATTTTGCCGCGTTTTCAGGATAAGAACCATTTTTATTATTTTCAAATGCAGGTGCCTGCCAACAAACTTGTGTTTTCCAAGCGGGTGAACGGCACGGATACCACGTTGAAAACGGCGGATTTCACTTTTGCCAAAAACACGTGGTACACGCTCAAGCTGGTGCTGTCGGGCACGTCCATTCGGGCCTATATTACGGAAAACGGAGCCGATCGGCTCGTCTTTGATCTTGCGGACGATACATATGCTGCCGGTACAGTCGGCATTCGCAACAAGTGGCAGACGGTGCAGGTCGACGATGTTATCGTCGCCGAGCCGCCGCCCGCCAATTATATTGCGCTGACTGCCGCCGAGCAGACGGCCTCCTCGGTATCGCTGCAATGGACGGAAGCGGAACGAGCGATCGGCGGTTATCGCCTGTATCGTTCCACATTGCCGGACAGCGGTTATTCCTTTGTGGCAAGCACAATGTCTCCGGGTTATGTGGATGAGGGATTAAGCACGGATACGAACTATTACTACAAAGTGGCTTACGAATATGGCGGCTTAACAGAATCGTTGTGGTCTGCGCCACTGGAGGTTCGGACGGCAGCCACGGCGCCGCAGGCACCTGGCAGCTTGACGGCGGTCGGGCTCGATGCCACCAGCGTAAAGCTGTCATGGTCTGCGGCAGACAAGGCGACCGGATACCGTGTATCACGTGCTTTGCTTGGCAGCGAATCATACGAGCAGGTGGTTGAGGGGACTTCGCTCAGTTACACGGATCAAGGTCTGGAGCCTGGCAGCAGCTACAGCTATCGCGTCACCGCGTATAACGCAGCCGGGGAATCCGCGCCTGCAACAACGGAAGCAAGAACGTATGATATCAACTCCCCGACCGGTTTTGCCGTTTCGGATGTGACGGATACGTCGATTTCTCTTCGTTGGGACGTTCTACCCGGTTCGAACGTGACTTATACGGTGTCCAGAGCAACAAGTGCAGCCGGTACGTTCCAACAGGTGTATCGCGGTGGCGACACTGCGTTTACGGACAGTAAATTATCGATGGGGACCGGTTATTTTTACAACATTCAGGCGGAAGTTGACGGCGTTGTTTCCCCGGTTTCGACGCCGCTTGGGGCCGCCACGATTCGCACGAGCTTTACGCCAGGCCAATTATGGCCGGACCTGGGCGGCAAGGCGATCGATGCCCATGGCGCCGGGTTCTTTTACGATGAGCAAACGGAGAAGTATTACTGGTACGGCGAATACCACACGGGAGGATGGCCGGCGGCGGGAATTCGCGTATATTCGTCGACAGACTTGATGAACTGGACGGATGAGGGAATGGCGCTCACGATGATCCGATCCATGGACGACTTCGACAACGATCCGCTGATCTCGGAACTGTACGCGGGCCGTGAAGACAGGGTGGATATCTGGGCCGATATCCGCAGAGGCCGGATCATCGAGCGGCCAAAGGTCATTTACAACGACAAAACGAAAAAATACGTCATGTGGGCCCACATGGACGGAGACAAGGACCCTTACAACGACAACGCCAACTACGGCAAGGCGCAGGCTGGTTATGCCATCAGCGATTCGCCGACGGGTCCGTTCGTCTACCAGAAGAGTTACCGGATGGATCGCGCTCCCGAAGGGGAGAAGGACTACCAACCAGGCAATCCGGGCATGGCACGAGACATGAACTTGTTTAAGGACGACGACGGTACCGCATACCTGATTTACTCCAGCGAGGAAAATCTGACGTTGTATATTTCCAAATTGACGGATGACTACAGCGACGTCACGGGATGGCACAAGCAAGGGTTGACCGACGAGAAAGGTAATCCCGTGCGCGATTCTACCTATCAGGCTGAATACGGTGTAGACTACGTGCGCGTATTTCCTGGCGGACAGCGCGAAGCTCCGGCCATGTTCAAATATCAGGGCAAATATTATATGCTGACCTCCGGCGCAACCGGCTGGTCGCCGAACGAAAACAAGGTGACCGTGGCAGACAACATTTTCGGGCCGTGGTCTACGATGACGAATCCGTTCGTGCGCACGCTGCCTAGCGACCCTGATCCGGGCAAAGCGTTCGGCACGCAGTCCACGTCAGTGATTCCGGTGGATCCGGCCAAGGGCAAATTCATTTATGTGGGCGATACATGGAACGGCGGAAATTTCTCCAATGACGGGGCCAAATACGTATTCCTGCCGATCGAATTCGGAATAGGTTCCGATATCGCGATCCGGTGGTATGACAGTTGGACGCCTGATTTGCTGAATTCGATGGGGAAGGTGGATATTACAGATCCGCTGCCGGAAGCAGTACCGCTCGGCAAGGTTCCCGCGTTGCCAACAACCGTTAATGTGCGCGACGGAGAAACCTTGGTGCCGACGCCAGCGGTCTGGACGGTGAACGACCGTGTGATGACGGCCGAAGATTTTGCGAAGCCGGGTCCGCTCACGTTACAGGTGAGGACGCCGGAGTTCGGCAACAAAAAACAGGCGGTGCGCGTATACGTCGTCCCCGAGAATGCCCTTTATTTTGTCAATAGCGGGGGTTACGAGACAGCCGATTACAAATTGATGGGTGCTTATATGAAAGGAACGCTGGCCAACCCGGGAACGGCGGACCAGATGTATGCGCCGGGCGAGGGACGCGACTGGGGATATGTCAGCGCGGATGCGCTGCCTTCCGGTTCGAATGGTGGAGACATATTTTCGACCGTGCGTTATTTGAACGGCGGCAATGTGACCAATTCGCCCAAAGGCACGGATCTGACTTATCGCTTTGACGTACCGAACGGAACATACGATATCTATGCCGGATTCAATGATCCATGGACGAACACGTCGCGCCGAGCCAATTTCTATATTAATGGAGAGAATACTGGTGCAGTCACGTATACGCCATCTAGTGTGAGGGCTCATCGAGGCATTGTCGTTTCGAACAACAAGCTGGAACTGACGGTACGCAATACGGCAGCGCAGGATCCGCTGATCAGTTGGATCGTCATCGCCAAACCGGACATTGCACCTTCCGTGGACGAAAGCGCCGGGTTGCGAGCCGAAGCGGTGACGGGAACAGACGTTACGCTCCACTGGGATGCCCGTCTTGGGGCTGCGGGTTACAAGCTTTATCGTTCAGAGCGTGAAGACGGGGAGTACAGCGTCGTTTATAACGGAAGTTTGCGGCAATATACGGATCGCGAACTGACGCCGGGTACGCATTACTATTATAAAGTGGAAGCGCTCGATGCGGTGGGAGAACCACTGGGCGGTTTATCGACGGCCTGCGAAACGGAGACGGTGGAGCTCACTGCCGAGGAAGTCGCCGCTTCCATCACAGCACTGGAGCAGCCCGCCAAAGGCGCGAAAACATTGAAGCTGCCGACCGTTCCGAAAGGGTTCAGGATTGCGATCGCTTCGAGTTCGATGCCGGACGTTGTACGTGTCGATGGCAAGATCGTGCCGCCATCCGAGGAAGCTGCGGTCACGTTGGAATTGGAGATTACACGCATCTCTGACGACAGCAAGGCATTGACGGTACCTCTTATCGTCAAAGTGCCTGCACAGGCTTCTTCATCCGGAGGTACGGGAAGCGACGGTTCAAGCGGCGGCACAGGAGGAAGTGCGGGCGGCAGCTCTGGCGGAACTTCGGGTGGCACGGGAGGTCAAAACGGCAGCTCGAACACGTCAGGAGACCGTTTGGTACCTCAACCGCAAAAAGACAGGGCTATTCTTGAAGTGAAGGCCGAGACCGGCAAGGATGGCGTCGCGCAAGCAGAGGTGAAAGAATCCGCAATGGAAGCGGCTTTTGCGGCAGTGCCTGCCGCAGCTTCGAACAGACCGCTGGTGGAGCTTCGCTTGAAAGCGAGTGCAGAGGCCGGTGCATATGAGCTCCGTCTGCCTGCCGCCTCGCTGGTGGATGACGGCAAGGCCCGCGGGATCTTGATCGTGACCGCTTTCGGGTCGCTGGAGCTTCCGACCGATTTGCGCAAAAACGTTGCTGCAGACGGCGATATCGTAACGGTGCGGTTAACGCAAACAACATTGGCGAAGCCGACTGCACGGCAGCTTGGCACACAACAGGGGCTGCGACTGGATCTTGACGTGAATGGAGAAGTTTGGCCATCTACTAGTGTCTTGACGCTTCGAATGCCTTATGGGAAGCTGCAAGGCGCGCACCCTGACGCCATTGTTGCGTTCAAGATCGGGGCGGACGGAGTGGCAGCACCGCTGCCACAAAGCCGATATGACGAGCAGAGCGGCGAGGTTGTATTCACCACTTCATCAGGTACAGGAGAATATGCCGTAGCACGGGTGGAGAGCACATTTGCCGACGTGGGAAGCGTTCCATGGGCCCGAACAGCGATCCATGCGCTGGCTGCACGCGGAATCATCCGTGCAGATGGAACTGATGATGCAGGGCATCTGCAGCCGAAACAGGATATGACGCGTGGTCAATACGTGCAATGGCTGGTCGCGGCGCTTGGTTTGGATGCCCCAGCGGGCGACGAATTCTCCGATGTGAAGGCAGACGCCCCGTATTACGAGGCGGTTGGAACTGCGCGTTCGCTCGGCATTGCCACCGGTACCGGCAACGGGCGTTTCTTGCCAGAGGCAGCCATTACCCGGCAGGAAATGATGACTCTGACGGTAAGAGCGCTTGAAACGGCTGGACTGCTTCAACCGGGTTCAGTAGAAACAGAGAACGTCCTGACACGTTTCCACGATGCGCATATGATCCGTCCTTATGCCGGGCAAAGTGTTGCAACGCTTGTGCAGCTTGGCGTCGTTGGTGGTTATAACGGCGAGGTCAAACCTTTGGCTACAGCTACGCGTGCCGAGTCGGCGGTGTTACTGTATGCGATGATGAATAAGCTGGTATGGCCTAAGTAACGCGGCAAACGGAATGCCTAAGGCTTATTTCAACCTGATTGCAGGCTGGAATAAGCCTCTTGGCGTTGTAAAAATCATCAAGCATGAATTTGCGGTTTTTTGTCGTTTATCAGCGAAACTGATAAATGGTATAAAAGGTTTGAAATTGACCGCCAACAGCGGGTGTGTTAGGTTCTTAATATCAGAAATAAATGTGATCTTTTTAGTAGGAATTAAAATTGAAGCAATGCGCGAGGTGGCAAATGGTGGAACTTCAAGTGACAAACAGCCCTTTTACTCAGGAACAGGTTGAGCTGCTCAACCGCCTGCTTCCTACCTTAAACGAAGGACAACGGATCTGGCTGAGCGGATATCTTACGGCATCGTTCGGCAGTGCAGCAGCATCGGTTCCGGCGGCACCGCAGCAGTTGGCGGGATCGGCGGCCGCAGCGCCTGAAAGCGTACCTGCAGTACCGAAGGAAGTAACGGTTCTTTACGGTTCGCAAACGGGGAATTCAAGCAGCCTGGCGAAAAAGCTCGCCAAAAGGCTCGAAGGGCAGAACCTTCAGGTAACCTTGTCCTCCATGGGGGATTTCAAACCGAACGGACTCAAAAAAATCAATAATCTCCTCATCGTGGTCAGCACGCATGGCGAAGGCGAGCCGCCGGACAATGCCATTGCGTTCCATGAATTCCTGTTCAGCAAACGGGCTCCCAAGCTCGACGGATTGCAATATTCCGTATTGGCGCTTGGAGATACTTCATACGAATTTTTCTGCCAGACCGGCAAAGACTTCGACCAGCGTCTTCAGGAACTGGGAGGGACGGTGCTTGTGCCGCGCGTGGACTGCGACGTCGATTTCGATGAACCTGCTGCAGCGTGGATCGAGGAAGTGGCTGCATCGCTCGGAAATGCTTCGGCCGGGGCGGTTAGCAGCGCCAATGCAGCTGCGAATCCGATTGCAAGCAACGTGGAGTCGGAGTACAGCCGCACGAACCCTTTCAAGGCAGAAGTGCTTGAGAACCTCAACCTGAACGGCAGAGGATCCGATCGGGAGACCCGCCATATCGAGTTATCGCTTGAAGGGTCCAACCTTCAGTATGAGCCTGGCGACAGCCTCGGCGTATTTCCGGAAAATCACCCGCGTCTCGTGGATGAGCTGATCGCAGCGATGGATTGGAATGAGGACGAGCTTGTACAGGTGAACAAAAATGGAGATCAGGCTTCCGTCCGCGAAGCATTGCTGCGAGTTTTTGAAATAACGGCCGTTACCAAGCCGGTTGTAGAGCAGCTGGCGAAGCTGAAACCCGAGAGCGGCCTGTCCGGGCTGCTGGCGGATGAATCGGAGTTCCGCAAGGTCATGCATAGCTGCGACCTGCTTGATCTCGTGCAGGATTATCAACTTGCCGGCATCCCGGCAGCTTCATTCTTGGCCGTGCTGCGGAAAATTCCGGCCCGCTTGTACTCGATTGCCAGCAGCCTGAAATCATCTCCGGACGAAGTGCATCTGACCGTGCGAACCGTACGTTATGAGTCGCGCGGCCGTGAGCGTTATGGCGTATGTTCCGTACACTTGGCCGAACGGATTGAAGCCGGAGACAGCTTGCCCATCTTCGTTCAGCATAATCCGAACTTCAAACTTCCCGCCAACCCCGATGCGCCTGTGATCATGATCGGACCGGGCACGGGCGTGGCGCCATTCCGGGCATTCCTCGGAGAACGCGAGGAAACGGGCGCCGAGGGCAAAACATGGCTGTTCTACGGCGACCAGCATTTTGCAACGGACTTCCTGTACCAGACGGAATGGCAGCGCTGGTTGAAGGATGGCGTGCTGTCACGCATGGACGTAGCCTTCTCGCGCGATACCGAGCAGAAGGTATACGTGCAGCACCGGATGTTGGAAAACAGCAAGGAATTGTATCAATGGCTGTTGGAAGGCGCTCATGTGTACGTGTGCGGCGACGAGAAAAGAATGGCCCATGACGTCCATCATGCCCTGGCGACCATCATTCAGCAGGAGGGCGGTTTGACGGAAGAAGAGGCTTCGGAGTACCTGACACGTTTGCAGCAAGAAAAACGTTATCAGCGGGACGTGTATTAATCCGCAGTGTAGTTTGACGGAAACGGATCCCGAAGTAGCGAGAGGAGAAAGCGGTATGGCTTATAACAATTTACTCAACCCGCAGCGCCAAAACAGTGATGTGGAAGACATAAAGATCAAGAGCAACTATTTGCGCGGAAGTTTGACCGAAACGCTGGCAGACCGGATCACCGGTTCCATTCCCGAAGACGACAACCGTTTGATGAAACACCACGGCAGCTACATGCAGGACGATCGCGATCTGCGCAACGAACGAAACAAATCCAAACTAGAGCCTGCGTACCAGTTCATGCTGCGCGTGCGAGCGTCGGGCGGTATCGTAACGCCTGAGCAATGGCTTATGATGGACCGGGTTTCCCAAAAGTACGGGAACGGCACGATTCGGTTGACGACGCGTCAATCCTTTCAGCTGCACGGCGTGCTGAAATGGAATTTGAAGCCCACGATTCGTGAAGTGAACGACGCCCTGCTCAGCACGTTGGCTGCATGCGGCGACGTCAACCGCAACGTTATGTGCAATCCGAATCCAAACCAATCCGACGTTCATGCCGAAGTGTATGAATGGGCTTGCCAGGTGAGCAACCATCTCGATCCGCGTACGCGGGCTTACCACGAGCTCTGGCTGGACGGCGAGAAAATCATCGATTCGCGCGACAATGACGAGGAGGTTGAACCGATCTACGGCAAAGTTTACCTGCCGCGCAAATTCAAGATCGGCATTGCCGTGCCGCCGTCCAATGACGTGGACGTTTTTTCCCAGGATTTAGGATTTATCGCCATCGTGGAGAACGGCAAACTGCAGGGCTTCAATGTCGCAGTCGGAGGCGGCATGGGCATGACCCACGGCGATTCCAAAACGTATCCGCAAGTGTCGAAGGTGATCGGCTTCATCACGCCGGAGAAAATGATCGACGTGGCGGAGAAAACAGTCACGATCCAGCGGGATTACGGCGACCGTGCGGTGCGCAAGCATGCACGCTTCAAATATACGATCGACGATCGCGGCCTCGCTTGGTTCGTGGAGGAATTGCATAACCGTCTTGGCTGGGAACTGGAGCCTGCGCGCGAATTCCATTTCGAGCATAACGGTGACCGTTACGGCTGGGTCAAAGGAAGCAATGGCCGCTGGCATTACACCTTGTTCATTCAAAACGGCCGCGTAAAAGATTTTGAAGGTTACCCGCTGATGACGGGATTGCGGGAAATTGCCAAAGTCCATACCGGCGATTTCCGTCTGACCGCGAATCAGAACTTGATCATTGGAAATATCTCGAGCCAAAAGAAAAAAAAGATCGAAGCGTTGATGGAGCAGTACAACTTGACGGATGGAGCGCATTACTCCGCTTTGCGCCGCAGCTCGATGGCTTGCGTGGCCCTTCCGACATGCGGTCTCGCTATGGCGGAGTCCGAGCGCTACTTGCCATCCCTGATCGACAAGCTGGAGCCTGTGCTGGACGAAGCAGGCCTCAGAGACGAAGAGATCGTCATTCGCATGACGGGCTGCCCGAACGGCTGTGCACGCCCGATGTTGGCCGAGATTGCCTTTATCGGGAAAGCTCCGGGCAAATACAATCTGTATCTGGGCGGCAGTTTTACCGGACATCGACTCAATAAGCTTTATAAAGAAAACATCGGCGAAAAAGAGATTCTGGATACGTTGACGCCGATCATCCATCGATATGCGAAGGAACGCAGCGAAGGCGAGCATTTCGGCGACTTTGTCATCCGTTCCGGCTATGTGCCCGAGGTATTGGACGGACAGCAGTTCCATGCCTGATAAAACGTGAATATTAGCCAAGAGAGAATGAGCACTTCCCGAGGGGAGTGCTTTTTGGCGTGTATGTTTTCGTTTCATTCGACCTGAACGGGGTAAGAAGAAAGGAGCAGCTATTATAGACCGCAAAAACGTAGGCACGTAAAACGGAGACGCAGAACCAACTCCGAAGAAGCAAAACGTTCGCTTAAAAGCTTTCAGAGAGAAAGCTGCATCGGAGGCATAGGCGTTATCCCCGGATTTTCCCCTTGAAAAGGGGTTCGAAAACATCCGGGGGATACAGTAGTGCTGGAAGATGGTGCTGCACTCGCAGTGGCCTATTGTGATCGATTTGTGCGGCTTTAATAAATGATCCCCCGGGACAGGAGATGATGAACATGAAAATCATGCAGGACAAAATCGCGATCATTACGGGAGCAGCATCCGGAATCGGCAAGGCTGGTGCCATCCGTCTGGCCCGGGAAGGGGCAAAGGTCAGCCTGATCGACCGAAATGCCGAGCGGCTCGAGGAAACGGTATCCGAACTGAACGAAATGGGGGCCGAGGCGCTCCATTACGCGATAGACATCCGTGATGAGGATAAGTTAAAGGAAGCCATCCGGCATACAGCCGATCGTTGGGGAGGACGGATCGACACAGTGTTTGCCAATGCGGGCATTCTTGGAACCGTTTCGCCGATCGAGCATTTTCCGCCCGGCGAGTTCGAGCGCACGCTGAAAAACAATTTGCTCGGCACGGTGGAGACGGTCAAACATGCCATCCCTTATATGAAAGAACACGGAGGAACGATTACCGTCACCAGTTCCGTCAGCGGCAACCGCCAATTTGCGCAAGCCGGGTTCTCGGCTTACAGCACGTCCAAGGCAGCCATCTCGGCGTTTGCCAAAATGGCCGCGCTCGAGCTTTCCCAATACGGCATTCGCGTCAACGCAATCTGCCCCGGCATGATCGACACGAACATTTTCGAGTCGCAGGAGCAGGAGGAGCATACGTCTGAGATTCGCTTTCCGTTCAACATTCCCGATTACGGCATTCCGCTGACGCGCAAACCCGGCAAACCGGAGGACGTGGCCGGATTGCTGCTGTATCTTGCCTCAGACGAAGCGAGGCACATTACCGGGACCGAGGTATATATCGACGGAGCGGAGGCGCTTATTAAAGGATAGAGGAGAATGTTACCGTTCACGGGTCCGCACAGTCCGCACAGAGAACGGTTTACCGGCCAATCTTTTCCCCTCAGAAACTTGTTGAAGCCCTCTTAACAAGATATAATGACAGAGTAGAATGCAGATTACATGTTGAAAGTGAGCGGAAAAGATATGGGGCGCAAGTGGAATAATATCAAGGAAAAGAAAGCTTCAAAAGATGCCAACACGAGCCGGGTGTATGCCAAGTTTGGCGTTGAGATTTACGTGGCTGCCAAGAAGGGCGAGCCGGACCCGGAAGCCAATCGCGCGTTGAAAGTGGTTCTGGAGCGGGCCAAAACATATAATGTGCCAAAAGCGATCATTGACCGCGCCATGGAAAAGGCGAAAGGTAGCGGGGACGAAAACTATGAAGAACTCCGTTACGAAGGTTTCGGACCTAACGGAGCGATGGTGATCGTTGACGCGCTGACGAACAACGTAAACCGTACAGCGCCTGAAGTGCGCTCTGCGTTCAACAAAAACGGCGGCAACATGGGCGTCAGCGGTTCTGTTGCCTACATGTTCGATCCGACGGCGGTCATCGGCGTGGAAGGCAAAACCTCCGAGGAAGTGCTCGAAATAATGCTCGAAGCGGACGTTGACGTGCGTGACATCGTGGAGGAAGACGAAGCGGTGATCGTATATGCCGATCCGGACCAATTCCATGCGGTGCAGGAAGCGTTCAAAGCAGCGGGCGTGACCGAATTCACGGTCGCCGAGCTGACGATGCTGGCGCAAAACTATGTGCAGCTGCCTGAGGATGCGCAAGTGCAATTCGAGAAGCTGATCGATGCGCTGGAAGACCTTGAGGACGTGCAGCAGGTGTACCACAACGTTGAATTCGAAGATTAAGGCGTATCCTAGCCATTTCTCTAGGCATGAGACGGAAATTTGTTCTTAAAACCGCCAATTGTTTCAATAAGTGTGAGGATGTACATGTCTTTGCTTGGTGGATTTTATGATGATGTACGTTTTGGTGTCCGAGTTATGAGGAACGTGTAACTTTAAACTCACTTTTTGTATGGGATATCTATTACAAAAAGTGAGTTTTTTTATGTTGTTCGCTCTATGTGCTGATGAATCAGCTTGAAAACAGCCCTCTGCCAATTACATTTGCTGATACTGGTTGAATCCCGAGTTCTCTTGCCCATATGGATAGTTGACCCATATGATGAATTTCGTGAGCAATGACATGGCGTAGTATTTCACCTTTGGTATAACGTCCTTCAGTCCATGGAACTATAACCGTTTCGTATTCGAAATTATCTGACCAAGTATCCAGAAATGCCTTTGTTTCTTGCATCCAACAATGAGAAAGTTCTTTTACTTGTTCCAGTGACTTGCAGCTCTCAAATTGGACTTGGAGATCAGGTTGACCTTGTATTCCACGAATCCAGCTATATTCCACATCTGAGATATGGAAAAGGGTATAAAGAATGCTGCCTGGCCCACCAATTCGATGACGAAGCAATTCTTCATTTGAGAGTTGCGTACATCGCTCAAACCATTCATTTCTTACCATCCAGTTATAATTAAGTAACTTTATCAACATACTCGCCCCCTTAACAGCATTCGGCATGGAACATCTTATCACATTCTCTTATTGAAGCCTTCCTTCATGCATTCGAAAAATCATATATTTCCTTAATTTGATTTTCGGGAGAAGATATAGTCTTAAGCGAATGTTCTTGAGGATTATGTAAACAAAGACTGTCTGTTGAATCGGAACAGATAGTCTTTTTGCGTGCGGCTCTATGCCTGATTGCACATGATAGAACCACTCTTCTTATACGCCACAACCGAAGGAAACGGGCAATCTTTCGGGTTGCGGCGTTTTCGGTTACTGTCCCTCGCGGCTAGGCGCCATCGCATTTGGTTTCTCGCTCTTGCCACCGAGCTTGAACAACAGAATACCTGCGACGATGACCAGTACCCCGAGAAGCTGATTCCAGGAGAAGGGGATCTTATCCAGACCAAGCCATCCCATGGAGTCGAACAGCAGCGCAAAGCTCAGCTGGGACGTCAACACAATGGAAATGGCGTAGGTAGGTCCGAGCAGCTTAAGCGCCTGCATGAGGCAGAACACAACGCCGACGCCGATCGCTCCGCTAAACCAGTACCATGGCTTCATATGTTGGATGCTGAACGTATCTTTTCCTTCCACCAATAGGGAGATGGCAAACGAGGCGAGAAATCCGGTGAACAGCACCAATGCGGTAGATGACCAGGGACCCGTTCTTTCGTTGACCTTGCTGTTGAAAATGGTTTGCAGGCTGACAAGCGCGCCAGCGAGCGCTGCCAGCAAAATTCCGGTGATGACCATTGCATTAACTCCTGTCATATATATTGTGCCCTGCCAAGGCTCGCAATCCGTCCTGATCCTTGACCAGCAACAAGCCCTGTTTTCGTTCGATGAGGCCGTCTGCACACAGTTTCTGAATAACCCGATTCAGATGGCGGTAACTTGTGCCGATCAGATGGGCAATGTCCGTCATATTGAAGGCATCAAGCTCTTCGTGGACGATGTTGCCGGCTTCCTCGGTCGAGATGGATAACAGATAACTGGCCAGCCGGACCTCGACGGGATACATCAGATTGAAATTGGAAAAATTGGAATCGATGTAAAATTTGTCGGTCATGATTTTGAGCAAAAATCGGAGCAGCGGCGCATGGTCGCCAGCGTGCTCAGCCAGCCATCGGTAATGGATGCGCAGCATCGTCACGGGCGTCACGGCCTGCACGGTATTCACGATATTGCTTTCGCGCACAAATTCCACGTCCCCGACAACCTCAAGGGGTGTTTTGAAACAGAGAACGAGCGTTTTATCTTGCGCGGACGTCGTGAAAATTTTGATTTTCCCCTGCACGAGCACATAAAGATACTCGGAGATTTCACCGGCTCGGCAGATCAGCTCGCATTTGTCAAAGCGGCATATATCCATGTTCGGCCGCAGTTTCTCTTCAAAAACTTGTTCCAGGTTGAATTGTTTCAAATAGTGAAGCAGCTGCTGCTCATCGTAAAATGCCTCCACGGCTTTGATGCACCTCCGGTCTGAATAGGTTTACCTGTTCACAGTTTAATGATAATCACGCCGGCAACCATCAAGGCAATGCCCAAAAACTGCGGCAGTTTCATTTTTTGCTTTTCCACGCCAAACCAACCGTTGCCGTCCACGACGAACGTGAGGAACAGCTGAGCGATGAGCAGCGCAGAAATGGTGAACGTTACGCCGATGCGCTGAATCGCGGTCACCTCGCTGAAAATAATGAGCGCAGCAAAGGCGCCGCCTGCCAGATACAACGGATTGACCTGTTTCAAGCCCGTCCAATTGGCGTCCCGTACGAACACAAGAATAAGGGCAGCCAGGATAAATCCCGTAAGTTGCGTAATCGTCGCGGCCTGCCAGGTACCTACATCGCTGCTGATTCTGGCATTGGCGACCCCCTGCAAGGTGATGCAGGCCCCGCCGAGAATAGCGAAAATAATTCCTTTCATTGTATAAGCTCTCCTTATCCATTCACTTCGAAATCTATTAAATGACAAATGAGCGCCATTGCCAAGGACATATGTCCTCAGGGGGTTCGATGGGCGTAAAACGTAAAAACCCCCTTAAACAGAGGGTTCCAGTTCCATAACCTTCTTTAGAATACCCGATAAACCGGCTCATTCGGCACGAATTGCACGTTTAATTCCTTAAAGGCGACCTTCAGCCTGTCCGCCAGCATGCGCATGCCCGGGATTTCGCTTTCGGCATGGCCCATCATGATCAGCGCCTTCTGCAGGCCTTGTCCGACGGCATCGCGGACGTATTCTGGCGTTTCCCATTCAAACCCTTCCCCGGCGATAATGAGGTCGAGCCGTTCCTGCTGCATAAGGGGAATCGTCAAATTGCCGTTCCCGCGAAATCCAACGAGTATGGCGGCACGCCTGCAAACCATCCCAGGATCGCCGACTGCCCGGAGGTACTCGATGCCGGTCGCATTTCGGATATGGCTTGCCATGTCCCGCAGGGTCCACTCTTCGGGAAAAGAGAGCACGTGCGCTTCTTTCATCCTCTTTTCAACATGAGGCAGCCAACCGAGCGCGTGCACCAGTCCTTCCGTTATGCCGTCCGGCGACGATTGATGAATGGAGTCATGACAACGGAAAATAGCAATTCCGGCGTCCTCGATGAGCCTGCGTTTATGTTGATAGACAGGATCGTTCGCAAGCCAATCCGTGTGACCATGATGACTATAGAACGGAGATTCGTGCGAGATGATGAGGTTGGCGCCCAAGCGGATCGTTTCTTCGATGACATGATGGGTGGGCATGAAAGCCGTGACCACGCCTTTAACCTGCTGTTCGGGCGAACCTGCAATCAGCAGGTCAACCGTGGTTTCCCGTTGTTCCACTCCGACGTTCAGGTGATTCATGATGTCTCGTACAGTCCAATTCATCCTGATTTCCTCCAGTGAGAGATAATGTTCTGTCCAGTGTACCATGTTCGGGTGCAGAAACGGAGGGGGTGTTGCAATTCCGCCCGATGAATGTCACATCCAAGCAAGCTTTCATTGATAAATGGATCTCGACGAAGCAGGGGCAGATGTTATAATGGGTGTATGGATACACGTGTTCGCATGTTTGCGGGAGAAGGTGAATGATGGAGATGAGAAACAGAGATGCGGGCCAGTTGGAGTTCATGGAGATCGATCTGCGAGAGGAAGGCGAAATACCTCGTGTCCCGATTCCGGATCGTTCCGCTCTGCGCCAGACAGGGGCGTATGCTGCACGTTCGGGCGGAGGAATCTTGTTTTCGGAAAAAAAATTTGTGGAGGAAGCGAAACGGCTGGTCGACATGAATGTCGCGGCCGCCGAGCGGGTTCCTTTCATGAGCTACTGGCCGACGTATGGCGTCATGGACGATGCCCAAAGGCAATGGTATTTTTTCTGGAGATCAGAGGTAAGGCAAGGCAGATATCCCGATACGGATCTTTCCTATGTGTTCGTTCATGTTTACGAGCTGATCAACGGAATTGGCTGGCAGCGACCCGAAGCGGGCTATGGTCAATTGAAGGAGCTGTGGTCCCAATATCAAGCGCGTTTGCCGCAGCTTGATGCGTACATGCAGGAATGGTTGGTGGATTATGCGCTGATCCATCGTCTGGACGGTTCGTTCGGGGAACTGGTGGACCTTGCCGATGGCAGGCTGCCCGCAGAGGTGCTCGATATGGAGATGTGCAGGCTGCTGAAGCAAGCTGAGCCTCATATCCCTTTGAAGCTGCTGCAGCGATATGTTGAATACGACATCACGCTCAGCAAATTTTACAGGGACGGCGGCCGCGAAGCGTTGGCCGAGTTCGTTCCGGGAACGATCGCTGTCGTGAATGCCTACATGACCCGTACCCGGGGTGGGGGAATCTGGGAATTGTACGGACCAAGCGGCGAGAAAACAACGGAACGGGTGTTGTTCCGCAAAGCGGTATACGATGACGGTTTGTATGGAAAAAAAGCGCTGCTCACCTATAGCCCGATTGGAGAACAGCCTGAATTCGTCCGTTTGGCCACGCAAATATTCCGCTCGATCGAGAACAAACTGCGCGAGCTGTCGGGTTTCCGGGGGAGGCTGCGCGGCAATTCCCTTGAACCTGAACTGGCGAAGCTGGTCGAGCGTTACCTGGACAAGGCTTATTCGGCCAGACAGGAGAAGCCCGGCGAGCGAACCGTCATCGCCATTGATGCGGACAAACTCGCGGTGCTTCAGGAAGAGAGCGAGTATGTGCGCCAAGCTTTGACGGTAGAAGGGGCTGGAGACCCCGCCTTGCTTGAGGGTGATTTTGGAACGTTTGCGGAAGACCAGCCGGATCTGCCTGCGCAAACGACGGCAGGTTCTGCTGCGGGTCTTCATCCTGCGGCAGAGGTCTTCGAAGCCGAAGACATACCGGGAATGCATCCGTTTGAAACCCAACCAACGACCGCTTCCGGTCTTGCCGGCGTCGAAACGCTTTGGGACGAAACGACGCTCCGAGAGCTGGATGAAGAATGGAAGCAATTTGCCGCAGCGCTTGCTCCAAGGCATGTGCTGGCGATTTTGGCGCTGCTGGGCGAACAGCCTGACGCTGCCTTGATGCGAGTCGCCGAGCAATGCGGCACGATGCCTGCGCTTCTGCTGGACGAAATCAACGACGTCGCCATGGAGACGATCGGAGACTTGTTGGTGGATGGCGACCGCATTATGGAGGAATATATGAACCCATTTGAACACGTGAAGAGCATGAGGTGAAGCTGAATGACAGAACTTAAAATCCCCAAGCGGCTGACTACCGCGCTGGTGAATTCCTTGACGGCGGGCGTCGTGCCGCGGATCGGCCTGGAGCAGATCGCGGTCGGCCGCAAGCCGGAAGTGGAGGCGATGCTGCGCGACATGGACAACATCGCCGAAGGCGGAGCCGCCTTTCGGTTGATTACGGGCAGGTACGGCAGCGGAAAAAGCTTTCTTTTGCAAATGATCCGCAATTACGCGATGGACCGCGAGTTCGTGGTGGCCGATGCGGACCTGTCGCCCGAGCGCAGGCTGGTTGGAACGAAGGGGCAAGGGCTGGCTACGTATCGCGAGCTTATGACGCGCATGTCCACGCGCACCCGCCCCGATGGCGGCGCTCTGGAGCCTTTGCTGCAGAAATGGATCGCAGGCCTCCAGCAGCAAGCGATGCAGAACTTGGGACTGCGACCGGATGATCCGGCATTGACGAGCGAGGTCGAGACGCGGATCTACGCCGTGACGCAGGAGCTGCAGAACCTGGTGCACGGATTTGATTTTGCCAAGGTGCTGGCCGCGTATTGGACCGGGTACAAGCTCGGCGACGACGAGCGGAAACAAGCCGCCTTGCGCTGGCTCCGCGGAGAATACGCCACGAAGACCGAAGCGAAAAAAGAACTGGCCGTCGGCGTCATCGTCGATGACGACAACTGGTATGACTATTTCAAATTATGGTCCGAGTTCATGGCCCGGATCGGATATAAAGGGCTTTTGTTGTTCATTGACGAGGCCGTGAACCTGTACAAGATCAGCAACAGCATCGCGCGCCAGAGCAACTACGAGAAGCTGCTCACCATGTTCAACGATACGATGCAGGGCAAGGCGGAGCACTTGGGCATTTTCGTGGGCGGCACGCCGCAATTCGTCGAGGATGAGCGCCGGGGCCTGTTCAGCTACGAAGCGCTGCGTTCCAGGCTTGTTGACGGTCGGTATTCAGCCAAGGCGTACGCCAACTACACCGGACCGATCCTGAAGCTGGCGATGCTTTCGCACGAGGAAATTCTGATCTTGCTGCAAAAGCTGCGCCAGATCCATGCCCTGCATTTCGGATATGCGGCAAGCCTGACGGACGATGACCTGGTCGGTTTCATGCAAATGGCCGTAAATCGCCTTGGTGCGGACGAGCTGCTCACGACGCGCGAAGTCGTTCGCGATTTCATGGACGTGCTCCATACGCTGCATCAGAATCCTCACGTGAATTATGCGGAACTGCTGGGGGAACGTGCGGCGAAGGCCGGAAATGCCGGACAGGGGACGAATGCGGAAAGCGACCGGGACGATATGGACGACTTCCTGGCGGAGTTCGAGCTATGAGCGGCCAGAACCAGCGCGAAAACCCGTTTTACAGGCTGGCTCCGTTCGTGCAGGAGTTCATTTACAAAAAACGATGGGAATCGCTGCGTCCTGCCCAGATCGAAGCGTGCAACATCTGTTTCCACACCCCGCATCACATGCTGATTGCGGCCGGCACGGCTTCCGGTAAAACGGAAGCGGCTTTTTTTCCCGCGCTCACGGAGCTATACGAACGTCCGTGCAAATCGGTAGGCATCCTGTACATCGGACCGCTCAAGGCGCTGATCAATGACCAGTTCGAACGGCTCAAGGATTTGCTGGTCGAAGGCAACATCCCGGTGTGGCACTGGCACGGTGACGTGCCGCAGGCGGAGAAGACGCGGCTTGTGAAAAATCCGTCCGGCGTGCTGCAGATTACGCCCGAATCGCTGGAAGGCCTGCTCATGAACCGGCCGAACGCGATTCCTGCGCTGTTCCATGATCTGCGGTACGTCATTATCGACGAGGTTCATGCGTTCATGGGCGCAGACCGGGGAATTCAGGTGCTGAGTCAACTGGCGCGCCTGGAACGGATGGCCGGCTGTGCGCCGCGCAGGGTCGGATTGTCGGCAACGCTCAGCGATTACGATGCGGCTACCGCGTGGCTTGGTGCCGGAACGGGACAAGGGGTTGACGTGGTCACTTCTCCGGGCGGCCGCAAGCTGAGGCTGCGCGTGGAGCATTTCTCCTTTCCCGACGCCAGGGACGAGGAGCAGGCCGAGCAGCTGCATCATGCGCGCAAGGCGTACTACGATTTTATTTATGAGAGCACCTACCGCAAAAAAGCGCTGATCTTTACGAACAGCCGTACCGATGCCGAGGTGACGATTCTTGAGATGCGCCGCGTGGCTGCCCGAAGGGAAGAACGCGACGTCTTCCACGTGCACCATGGCAGCATATCCGCCATGCTCAGGGAAGAGACGGAGGCGGCGCTGCGAAGCGGTCCGGGTCCTGCCGTGGCTGCAGCCACGGTGACGCTGGAGCTCGGCATCGACCTTGGCGAGCTGGAGCGGGTGGTGCAGCTTGGGGCACCGTACAGCGCATCGAGTTTCGTGCAGCGTTTGGGTCGCTCGGGACGGCGGGAGGACATGGCCTCGGAAATGCTGTTTGTCTGCCCGGAAGAAGAGGACGAAGAAGCCCAGCTGCCTGCCCGCATGCCATGGACGCTGCTGAGGGCCATTGCCGTCATCGAGCTGTACGTTCGGCACAGATGGGTTGAGCCGCTGCAGTCGCGACGGATGCCGATCGGCGTACTCTACCATCAGACCATGAGCATGCTGAAAAGCATGGGCGAGGCCGAACCGAGGGAACTCGCCGACGCGATTCTTTCGTTGGCTCCCTTTGCGGAGATCACGCTGGAGCAATATGATGTTTTTCTGAACTATCTGATCGATACCGACCATTTGCAGTGGACCGAAGAGCGAACGCTGATCATTGGTTTGACCGGGGAGAAGACGGTAAACAATTATCGTTTTTATGCGGTATTCAAGGATGATGAGGAGCACAAGGTGCTGAATGGCTCGGAAGAAATCGGCTCCATTACGACCGTACCGCCTCCGGGGTACTGCTTCTCCTTGGCCGGCAAGCTGTGGAAGGTGGAAGAGGTGGATCACAAGCACAAGTCGGTCTATGTGAAGGCGGCCAAGGGAAAAGTGGACACTTTATGGCTTGGCGCGGGCGGCGACATCCATACGGCAGTCATCCAAAAGATGCGCGAGGTGCTGTCGGAATCGGCGATCTACCCGTACTTGTCGCCTCAAGCGGTGAATCGGCTGGAACGCGCCCGGCGTCTTGCGCGGGCAAGCGGGCTGCTGAAGCAAGTCGTCATTCCGGCCGGCGGAGACTCGCTCTATGTGCTGCCATGGGTAGGAAGCAAGGCATTTCGCACGTTGGAGCGGCTGATGAAACATAACCTGTCCGGCAAGCTAAGCTTACGTTCGGTCGTGCCGATGGAGCCTTATTATTTCGTGGTATCCGGCAAAGTGGATGAACGGACCTTGCTGGCGGAAATCATGAGTGAATGCCGGATGGCCTCTGACGCATCTGCGCTATTGGCAGAGGACGAAGCGCCGTACCTTGGCAAATATGACGAATTCGTGGCCCCCCCGCTAATTCGTGAAGCTTTCGCCGCAGATGGGCTCGACTTGCCTGGCTTACGGGATGGGCTGCAGAAAACGCTGGAGTGGGATGCATAACGAGGGGCTTCAAGAAATATTCATCGAATAACATTACGTTATTGCGTCATGTAAACAGGGTTGTGTAATTTAGGCCTCAGAAGCGCCTGTAAATCAAAGCTGCCAGAAGATGCTTGACACCACCTCACCTGCCATGTAATATATGAATCGTTGTCATCAAAGGACTGTGGCCGAAGGCTCGGATAAGCCGATGCAGGCTCAGTCGAACGTATAACAAATCCATATTCCATTCGTATAACCTCGCAGGCCGTCAGTGTACACAGGGCGAGGGTTTCTACAGGAAGCCTTAACTTCCTAACTACGAAGCTGAAGAATTGGCTCACAGCCGATTCCCGGCGACGGAGTTAGGATTTTTTGCGTATTGACATCGAACGAAACGGCAGGAGGTTTATCGGCAATGAAATATTATTTGGCCGTTCTCGCGGGAGCGCTGAGTTACGGCATTTTATCTACGATCGTTGTTTTGGCCTACGGACAGGGGTACCAACTTGGCGAGGTGGTCGGCAGCCAGTTATTTGTAGGCTTCATCCTGTCATGGGCGCTTGCTTTGTATACCAAATTCCGGATGAAACGAAGCGGTGCAAAAGCTGGCAAAGCATCGGCAGCGGCGTCTGATGCCAAATCCGGAGGATTTCAGTCCTTGACGTGGAAGCACCGCCTGATGCTGATGGCTGCAGGTACGCCAACCGTCATGACCGGACTGGTTTATTATCAGTCCTTGCGGTATATTCCGGCATCGCTGGCGATCATCCTGTTATTCCAGTTCACATGGATCAGCGTACTGATTCAAGCTGTAAGCAAACGCGAGCGGCCGGACAAAGTCATGTTTTTGACACTATTAGTGTTGTTCGGCGGCACGCTTCTGGCAGCAGGGTTTCTGGAGCATGGGTTAGGCGAATTCAGCGGCTGGGGTATCGCCCTTGGTTTGATGTCGGCCGTGAGTTATTCATTGTTCCTTCTCTTTAGCGGTAAAGCAGTCCCTGCCGCGCATCCGGCATTTCGCAGTGCCTGGATGGTTACCGGCGGTTTGATTTTGCTCTGCATTCTGTTTCCGCCGACGTTTTTGTTTAACGGATTGATCTGGGGACAGCTGCTGGTTTTCGGCTTGCTGCTTGGATTTTTCGGCGCGTTTATCCCGCCTGTGCTTTTTGCTTTCGGCGTACCGCATACCGGCGGAGGCATGGCGGGCATTCTCGGAGCTGCGGAGCTTCCCGTCGCCGTATTGATGTCTTCCATTGTATTGCATGAGCATGTGAGCAGCTTGCAATGGTTCGGCGTCATCCTCGTATTGCTTGGCATAGCATTGCCGGAGCTGTATAAATTACGGGCGGGACGATCCCGGACGCTGTATTCCTGACAACGGGTTATGTTCCTTTTCCAAAGAAGTCTTGCAAGACCATAGCCCAGTGGGGCCATTTTCATCGGGATGTAAATCCGTTATGCTAATAGGGTTGTGAATCGTTGGATTTGCGTACGTAGAACGGAAAGAGGAGCGTTACCTATGAACATGTTGAAAAAAGGATGGCCTTACCTTGCACTGGGACTTGGTGTCATTGTCGTGCTGGGAGCGTTCGCCGTGTACTTTTTGGGCAAAGATATGTCCCCGGGTACAGGAACGGCGGCAGTTGCCAAAGCGGACACGGCGGAGGATTTGGCCGGATATGAAGTGATCCATGTCAGCGTAAGCAATGACGGCTTCGTGCCGAACGTCATCGAAGTCAAAGCTGGCGTGCCGACCAAAATCAACTTTAACCTGACCCGGAAAGTCACGCATATCAATTCGGTGCTTTCCAGCAAGCTTGGCATGGATTTTTATTTGCAAAAAGGCGACAATTACTATACGATCGATCCCAACGTGAAGCCGGGGGAATACGAATTCAATTGCGGCATGTACATGGAATATGGGACGATCAAGGTCCTCTAAGCAGGACTGGCCAGGATAGGAGCAAAGATTCGGGTTCGCCGGCGCTTTGCTCCTATTTGCTATGCGTGATATCATGGAATGGTCCGGACAATATGCAGGAGGTGGCATGAAATGAAAGCGCTGTTTATCGGTGGGACAGGTACGATCAGCACGGCGATTACGAACCAGCTTGCCCTTGAGGGATGGGACCTTTATTTGTTGAATCGGGGGAATCGGAACGAGGACCTGCCCGGTGAAGTAAAGGTGCTTCAAGCAGACATCAACGACGAGGCCAAAGTTGCGGAGCTGGTTGCAGATCTGGAGTTCGACGTGGTGGCCGATTTCATTGCATTTGTGCCCTCACAGCTGGAGCGGGATTACCGTTTGTTCAAAAACAAAACAAAGCAGTTCATGTTTATCAGCTCGGCATCGGCGTATCAGACGCCTTTGGCGGACTACCGGATTACGGAAGGCACGCCATTGTCGAACCCGTACTGGGAATATTCCCGTAACAAAATCGCTTGCGAGGAATATTTGATGAAGCTGTATCGGGACGAGGGATTCCCGGTAACCATCGTTCGTCCGAGCCACACCTATGGCGATCGGTCCGTCCCGCTGGGCGTTCATGGCGCCAAAGGCAGCTGGCAAGTGTTGAAGCGCATTCTCGAAAACAAACCGGTTATCATTCACGGCGACGGCACGTCGCTCTGGACGATTACGCATAACCGTGATTTTGCCAAAGGGTTCATCGGCCTTATGGGCAATATTCATGCCATCGGCGATTCGGTACATATTACTTCCGACGAGTCGGTCACCTGGAACCAAATTTACGGCATCATCGCCGATGCACTGGGCAAACCGTTGAATGCCGTCCACGTTTCGTCCGCATTCCTGGCGGCATGCAGCGATCAGGACCTGCACGGAAGCCTGCTGGGAGACAAAGCGAATACGGTCGTGTTCGACAACAGCAAATTGAAAAGGCTTGTTCCCGATTTCGTGGCAACGACGCGGGCGGATCAGGGCATCAAGCGCACGATCGAGCATATTTTGGCGCATCCCGAGCTTCAGGTCGAGGACCCGGAATTCGATGCATGGTGCGATGATGTCATTCAGGCGCTGGAGACGGCACTGTCCCAAGTCGGGAAAAGAAGCGAGGTCGTGCAATGAGCCAAACGGCGAACCGATTGACCAAACAGGTTGTCAAAACGGTATCGATCGAATATTTGCTGCATATCCCGAAGGCCGCCAAGATGTCTGCGGACAAGACGTGGCCCGTCATTCTTTTCCTTCATGGATCGGGAGAACGAGGCGATGATGTGGAGAAGGTAAAAGAGCACGGATTGCCGGCCATCGTAAGCAAGGATGATGACTTTCCATTTATCGTCATTTCGCCGCAGTGCCCGGAGGATGACTTTTGGGCGATGCAAAAGGAAGTGGTCATGGCCGTGCTTGAACATGTTCTTGCGAACACGCCTGCGGACCCGAAAAGGGTGTATTTGACGGGACTCAGCATGGGGGGATACGGCGCGTGGGGACTTCCCGCGGATTATCCGGGCGTGTTTGCGGCGGTCGCACCGGTATGCGGCGGCATTTCTCCTTCCAAGGCGGAGCGATTAAAGGATACCCCGATTTGGGCGTTTCATGGCGCGAAGGATGATGTCGTCCCATTGTCCGAATCCGAAAATATCGTTGATGCCTTGAAGGCATTGAATGCCGACGTGCGGTTGACGGTATATCCGGAAGGCAACCATAACGCCTGGGATGAGACGTATGCCAATCCGGAATTATACGAATGGTTTTTAAAGCATACGCTGGCATGAACTCGGTACGCCGGTCAAGGCGAACGGATGATATATCAACAATATACAAGATTGAACAGGCGCCTGGGACGTACAGCACAAGTTGTGCTGGCTCAGGTGTTTTTTTGCATTTCACGGTTTGCTTTTTGGTCCGATGCGAGCTAATCCGAAAATCGTCCATGATAAACCTCTGAATGTCAATGTGCAGGCAGGTGCATGTGCCGTATGATCAGCTTATACGAGGGGAACTATCCCCATTTTCAGTCGAGGTGATTATGAATGAGTTCAGGCATGCACACGGGAGATTCCGTTATCCGTTATACGCTGAATCAACCGGACAAGCAGATTCGCCCGGGAATGATGTCCGGCCGAGGCGGCAGAAATCCGCACGGCGATTTTTATGATTTTACCAACTATTATATGACCCGAAACGGCAAACCCCATATTCCGGTGGTGGGCGAATTTCACTTTGCCCGATTTGCGCATTTGCAATGGGAAGAAGAACTGCTGAAGATGAAGGCAGGCGGGGTCAACATCGTGGCTACCTACGTTTTCTGGAACTTCCATGAAGAAGAGGAGGGTGTGTTCGACTGGGCGAACCACCTGAATTTGCGTCATTTCGTGGATCTTTGCGGCAAACATGAGCTGGCCCTGATCGTCCGCATCGGTCCGTTCTGTCATGGAGAAGTCCGCAATGGAGGCATGCCCGATTGGCTGTTCAGTTATCCTTTCGAAGTCAGATCGAACGATTCCGGATACCTGCACTACGCTGCGCGTTTGTATCGACAGATTGCACGGCAATTGAAGGGACAGTACTTTCAGGAAGGCGGGCCGATCATCGGTGTTCAGTTGGAAAACGAGTACATGCATGCCGGAGCGCCCTTGGACGCTTGGGGATATAAGGCTGGCAAATACATTACTTCCGGGCGGGACGGGCAGGAGCATTTAGCCAAGCTGCGCGAAATTGCGATGGATGCAGGCATTCGCCCATTGTTTTTTACCGCTACGGCTTGGGGAGGGGCCGCCGTGCCTGAAGGAGGCGTGCTGCCCATGCTGGCAGGATACGCCTATACGCCGTGGATTCCCGATCAACCGCCAAGCGGGGAGTATTTGTTCCGCGACTTGCATGAATCTCCGATGGAGCGTGTGCAGTATGACAGCCGCGAATACCCCGCAGCCTATTGCGAGCTGGCGGGAGGAATGCAGGTCAGCTACCATGCCCGGCCTTACGTCGACGCAAGCAGCGTGGAAGCGATGACGGTGGTGAAGCTGGCGAACGGCAGCAACCTGATCGGTTTTTACATGTATCACGGGGGGACCAATCCTGCCTCGCAAAAGGGTTATTTGAACGAGCATGCCTTGCCCAAAATGACATACGACTACCAGGCACCGCTCGGCGAATTCGGACGGGTTGGCGAATCGTATGACCGCATCCGCATGTTATCCATGTTCCTGGAAGCTTACGGCGAAACGCTTGCGCCGATGGGCTGCGTCATTCCCGAAGAGCAGCAAACGTTGACGCCGGACGATACGACAGGGCTGCGCTGGTCCATGCGCCAGCAAGGCGGTTCGGGATTTGTTTTCCTGAACAATTATCAGGATCATGTGCAGATGCCGGATCGGCAGGTACGCCTTGAGTTGGATACACCCCACGGCATTGTGAATTACCCATATGAGGGAAGCCTGCAGCTGAAAAGCGGGTGCGCCGCCATTTTGCCGTTCCATCTCGATCTATATGGCATCAGACTGGTCAGTGCCACGGTGCAGCCGCTTACCCGTTTCGTGTCGGAAGAAAACGACGAGGTTACCGTTGTATTTTACGAGCATGAAGGGATGAAAGCGGAATATGTTTTTGAAGCTTCTTCCATAAGCAGCCTTGAAATGGAGAAAGGAAGCTTCCAGGAACAAGACCGGATGGTTGTGATCTACCCCGAGCTGGGCAAGGATAGTGATATCAAGGTGACCACGGCCGATGGACGCATCATCCGCATGTTCACGCTGACACGCGAGGAGGCGCTGCAAACGTATCGTTTTCGGTTAGGCGGTCAAGAACGTCTCATTATCGGCAAGGGTCATCTTTATGTCAAACACGATCAGTTGATCTGTACTTCGCCGGGGTCGGCAGAAACGGAACTGGCGATATATCCCATGCCGGATCAGGTTGCCGCTTCCGCCTTTGCCGAACTGTCATGCGGAAAACAAGGGCAGTTCGGACTCTACAGACTGAAGGTTCCCGTCTACACCCCCGAATTGCAGATCGAGTATCCGAAGGAGCACACGGCCGTCCTCCATATGAATACCACATGGCCCGAACAGATCGAGGATGTGTTCGTGGAAGTGGATTATGAGGGGGACGTGGCACAGGCTTATCTTCACCGGCGGATGCTGACGGATCATATTCAATACGGGGATACATGGAAAATCGGATTGAAGGAGTTCGTTATGGAGCTGGAAGAGCGCCCGCTAAGATTAATCATTACGCCGATTCGAAAGGGAACGGTAACGAGCTTTGTCAATCAGGCTTACGTCGAACAATTTGATGGGATCGAGCTGGGGGAATTTCGCCGAATCGAGGCTGTACCTCATTACCGGGTTGGTTTGACCGTGAACGGATAATGTGTAAAGTTTTAGAGGGATACGAGAAGGGTGCGTTATTTTTGCTGTGCCTAGATTGGAAAAGTTCAAAATAACAAAACGATCATAGTAGGCAGGCTGCCTGTTATGATATGGTAAAGACATGCCGAATGCATTCGTGCATGTCTTTTGGCTTGGGCAGCGAATGATGAATAAAGAGTGGGGGTGAAATGCATGGAAATAACGCTTGTACGGAATGAAGTTCGGAAACAGGGAGCCTACTGCATGCGCAGCATGCAGCAATCCCCCGGTTACGTGAGAAAAGTCGAATGGACGGAGAAGCAGGCGAGTGCCGGACTGAACTATCTCCAGTTGAAACGAGGGAAAAAAACGCTTGGATTCATCGAATATGCTCCAGGCGAGCAAGCGTGGAGAGTCGTTCATGCGGACGGGTACTTGGTAATCCACTGTTTGTGGGTGGGCGAGACCGGAAGCGGGCTTGGAACAGAGCTGATCCGGCATTGCATCGAAGATGCCCGGCAGCAGGGGAAACGGGGAGTGGCCGTGCTGACCAGCACGGATTCGGGATGGGCGCCCGACCCGGCCATATTTGTCAAAAACGGCTTTGTACCGGCGGATCAAGCCATGGATTTATTCGGGCTATATGTATATCCGTTACGCGGAGATGCGGAAATGCAGCAATCCCCCGCCCGGTTTCCGGACAATTGGCGCGAAAGGCTGGACATGTATCCGGACGGCCTTACCGTGCTGCGCACGGATCAATGTCCTTATCTTGAAATTGCCACCCACAACCTGCTCGCAGCGGCAAGATCCATCGGTATTGAGCCAAACATCATCGAGATCGAAACACGCGAGCACATGATGGAATTGGCCCCAAGTCCTTACGGCGTCTTTCATGTCGTTTATCGCGGGGAATTGATTTCGTACCACCGGATGACGCCGAAAGGTTTTCTGAAACGGATCAGCGAAATCGACCGGCAACAGTCAAAGCAGGCACCTTGACACCCTTGTCAGGGTGTTTTTTGCATTAAAGCGCATACTTCAACGTATTTCTTTTGAATATTTCCGTTTATTTTTAAAATCTATTGTTTTCAAAACAAAACAAAGATGTTACACTCTGATTATGAACAAAACAAACATTATCGGAGGGAAATGAATGGTACAGAGTTTATGGAATTCAGCGCAGGCTTCGGAGAAAACAACGGGGCTCGAACAGTTGGTCTACCGTTCCAACCTGATCGGAGCAGACCGCAGCGTATGTAATATTTATGGCGGCAACACGTCCACGAAAACAACCGTGAAGGATTTCCGCGGTCGCGATATCGAAGTGATGTATGTCAAAGGCAGCGGTTCCGACCTGGGTTCCATGGAAGCGAAGCATTTTACGGGGCTGGCGCTGGAGGATATCCGCCCGCTGATCGAACGCGAAGCGATGACCGATGAAGAGATGGTAGAGTATTTGGGGCATTGCATGATCGATGCGAAACATCCGCGTGCTTCCATCGAGACGCTTTTGCATGCGTTCCTTCCATATAAACATGTGGACCATACACATCCGGATGCGATTATCAGCCTTTGCTGCGCGGATAACGGCAAGGAGCTGGCCAAAGAGATTTACGGCGACCGTTTCGTATGGGTCCCTTACGTGCGCCCGGGATTCACGTTGTCCAAGATGATTGCTGAAAGCGTATTCTCCAATCCGAAAGCCGAGTTGGTGCTGATGGAGAAGCACGGCCTGGTTACATGGGGAGAAACCTCCGAGGAATGTTATGCGCAAACGATCAAAATCATCAATGAAGCCGAAGCGTTCATCGAAGCACGCGTGGATGAAGGCAGCCTGTTCGGCGGCGTGAAACATGCGGCACTGCCCGCAGAGGTACGTCGCCAAATCGTGGCCCAGGTCATGCCTACATTGCGGGGTGCCGTTTCGGACAGTAAAAAAATGATTCTTTCCTTCGATGACCAGGACGACGTGCTCGCTTTCGTCGGCGGTGCAAATTCCCCGAAACTGTCCCAAGTGGGAGCGGCTTGCCCGGATCACCTCGTTCATACCAAAGTGGTGCCTTTGTTCATCGATTGGACGCCAAACGCGGACGACGTGGACGGCTTGAAAGAAAAGCTCGTGCAAGGCGTGGCCGCTTACAAGGAGCAGTACAAGCAATACTTTGAAGAAAACAAAAACGAAGGCGACGTCATGTTCGAAGCGGCTCCGCGCGTCATCCTCATCCCGGGCATCGGCATGATCAACACAGGCAAGAGCTGGGCGCTCTCCCAGGTCAGCGGCGCGCTCTACCATCGCGCGATCGCGGTCATGCGCGGGGCAACGAGCCTCGGCGAGTTCGTGTCGCTTAGTGCGAACGAATCCTATAACGTGGAATACTGGCCGCTCGAGCTGTACAAATTGTCCCTCGCTCCGGCAGAAACCGAATTTTCGCGCAAGGTGGCCTTCATTACGGGCGGCGCGGGCGGTATCGGCAGTGAGACGGCGCGCAGACTCGTGTCCGAAGGCGCTCACGTCGTATTGGCGGACTTGAACCTCGAAGGTGCGCAAAAAGTAGCGCAGGAGATCAATGACCAGTATGGCGCAAACCGTGCTTACGCCCTTAAAATGGATGTAACGGATGAAGCAGCCGTTCAGGCCGCATATGCCGAAGTTGCCGTGCAATACGGAGGCGTGGACATTATCGTGAACAACGCAGGGCTGGCAACGTCGAGCCCGTTTGACGAAACGTCCCTGAAAGAATGGAACCTGAACATGAACGTGCTCGGCACGGGATATTTCCTGGTGGCCCGCGAAGCGTTCAAGCTGATGAAACAGCAGGGTATCGGCGGCAGCATGGTGTTCATCGGTTCGAAGAACTCCGTCTATGCGGGCAAAAGCGCGTCCGCTTACAGCGCAGCCAAGGCACTGGAAGCTCATCTGGCCCGCTGCATCGCGGCGGAAGGCGGCGAATTCGGCATTCGGGTCAACACGATTCTGCCGGATGCCATCCTGCAGGGTTCGGCGATCTGGAACGGTTCGTGGAGAAACGAACGTGCGGCTGCTTACGGCATCGAGCCGGACCAATTGGAAGAGTATTACCGCAAACGTACGACATTGCTCGTGAACATTTATCCAAAAGACATTGCCGAGGGCATCGCTTTCTTCGCTTCGTCCAAATCGGAAAAAACGACAGGCTGCATGATGACGATCGACGGCGGCGTACCGGCAGCATTCACGCGATAAGAAGGGAGAATGATCGGTATGGACAATCAAGTCAAACAGGCTTACGAAGCGGCCAAATCGCTTTATGCCCAACATGGAATCGACACGGACGAGGTGCTCAAAAAACTCGCGGACATCAAGGTCTCGGTGCACTGCTGGCAAGGCGATGACGTTAAAGGTTTCCTTAACAAGGATGGGGAGCTGACCGGCGGCATTTCGGTAACGGGACAATATCCCGGGGCGGCTACGACGCCTGCGGAGCTTCGCAGCGATTTGGAAAAAGCCTTCTCGCTGATCCCTGGCAAACATAAAGTGAACCTGCATGCCATCTATGCGGATACGGACGAGCAGGTGGAATTGGATCGGCTTGAACCGAAGCACTACGAAAATTGGGTGAAATGGGCGAAAGAACAAGGGCTCGGATTGGATTTCAACCCGACGTGCTTCTCTCATGAAAAATCCAGCGACGGCTTTACGCTGAGCCATCCCGATCCGGAAATCCGCCAATTCTGGATTGACCACTGCAAAGCATCGCGCCGCATCGGCGCTTACTTCGGCGAGCAGCTCGGGCAAACTTGCGTCACGAACGTCTGGGTTCCCGACGGCTTCAAAGACAATCCGGTCGATCGCATGGCACCTCGCAAACGGCTTAAGGAATCCCTTGACGAAGTATTTGCGGAGAAGCTTGATCCAAAGCATCATTTGGATGCGGTAGAGAGCAAGCTGTTCGGTCTGGGCTCCGAAGCGTACGTGGTCGGTTCGCATGAGTTTTACATGGGGTATGGCCTGCAAAATGATACGCTAATCTGCCTCGATGCCGGGCATTTCCATCCGACAGAGGTCATCTCGAACAAGTTGTCTTCTCTCGCTTTGTTTACGAGCGGCATTTTGCTGCACGTCAGCCGTCCGATGCGCTGGGATAGCGATCATGTCGTCATTATGGACGATGAGCTGCTGGAAATCGCGCGCGAGCTTGTCCGCCATGATTTGCTGTCCACGACGCATATCGGCCTTGATTTCTTTGATGCAAGCATCAACCGCGTAGCTGCCTGGGTTGTCGGTACGCGCAATACGATCAAAGCGCTGCTGCGCGCCATGCTGGAGCCTGTGGACGCATTGAAACAAGCTGAACTGGAAGGCGACTATACCATGCGTCTGGCGCTCACCGAAGAGTTCAAGTCGTATCCGTTCGGTGCGATCTGGGATTATTATTGTGCACAGCAAGGCGTGCCGGTACGCGAGCAATGGATTGCCGACGTTCAATCGTACGAAAAGGAAGTATTGTCGCAGCGGCAATAAACCGGCCTGAGTTTCTGAAAGGTTTACGTGGTTAGGCAGCAGTTTGCAAAGGATTTGTAAATAGTATACCCGCTATCCTAAATTTTCATTTCGGCCACCTGGGAACATCTTTCCGGGTGGCTTTTTTGCAGCCTCCAAGCCGTATCCCGCGATCTTCATATCCTTCGCCATGCATAGTTGCAGCGGATTTTTCCATAATAGGAATAGGTGTGTCCAGCGATACGTAGCCTGGACCTAGATGAAGAGGAGGCTGTGACGTGAACCCTGATGACAACAAATTGTTCGTTGCCGCGCTTGGCGGCGTAAATGAAATCGGCAAAAATATGTATATTATCCAGTACCGCCGCGATATTATCGTGGTGGATTGCGGTTCGAAATTCCCCGACGAAACGCTGCCGGGGATTGATCTGATCGTTCCGGACGTAAGCTATTTGCTGGAAAACGAAGAGATGGTGAAAGGGCTAATCGTTACGCATGGTCATGAAGACCATATTGGGGGGATCCCTTATTTTTTGAAACAGCTCAACATTCCTGTTTACGCTTCCAGATTGACCAGAGGGTTGATCGAGTTAAAGTTGAGAGAGCATAGAATGCTTCGGGAAACGGATATGCACACCATCGACGCAAAGTCGAACATTACGCTTGGTGAATTCGACGTTTCATTTTTTGCAACGAGTCACAGCATTCCGGATTGCCTGGGTATCTTTTTCCGTACGCCTGTTGGAAATGTTGTGCACACCGGGGATTTCAAGTTCGACATGTCGCCCGCAAGCGGGCCTTATCCGGATCTGCATCGCATGGCCGAAATCGGCAAACAAGGCGTGCATCTGCTGCTTTCCGAGAGCACCAATGCCGAACGTCCCGGATTTACGCCTTCCGAGCGGGTGGTCGGGGATCATATTTTGGATGCATTCATTCGTGCCAAGCAGAAAATATTCATCTCCACGTTTGCGTCCAACGTCAGCCGCGTGCAGCAGATCGTTAACGCTACGTTCCAGACCGGTCGCAAGCTGGCGCTGCTCGGAAGAAGCATGGTGAATGTGGTCGATGTGGCGAGTGAGCTTGGGTATTTGGACGTGCCGGAAGGTTTGCTTATCGAAGCTGTCGATGTGGAACAATTTGCGCCGAGTGAGGTGGTCGTCCTCTGTACGGGCAGTCAGGGCGAACCGATGGCAGCGTTGTCGCGCCTCTCTTCAGGCAAACATCCGCACGTTAGAGTTGCCGCTGGTGATACGGTCATCCTTGCAGCCGGAGCCATTCCGGGCAACGAACGCAATCTCGCTCATGTCATTGACAACCTCTATGTGCTTGGGGCCAAGGTTATCTATGGCTCTGGCGGCAGTACAGGCATGCATGTGTCGGGACATGGCAGCCAAGAGGAATTGAAGCTGATGCTTACGCTGATGAAGCCCGAATACCTCGTTCCCGTACACGGCGAATTCCGCATGCTGTACCAGCATCGGCTGTTGGCCGAATCCGTCGGCATGGACGGGGATCACGTCTTTATCGTCAACAATGGGCAGATGGTGCAGTACAAGGATGGCACCGCTTCGCTGGGACCGAGAATCCCGTCCGGCAACAGTCTCGTCGATGGCCTGATCATGGGAGATGTGGGCAATGTCGTGCTGCGCGACCGCAGGCAGCTATCCTCGGACGGCATGCTCGTGATCGTCACCACGCTGAGCAAAACCGAGAAACAAATGGTGACGGCCCCCGAAATCATTTCGCGCGGGTTCGTCTTTGTCAAAGACTCGGAGGAGTTCATGAACGAGCTGCATGAGCTCGTCACGGGCCGCATGGAAGAGTTGACCGAAGCGGGCGTGAACCAGTGGAACGTCATCAAACGCAAACTGAAGGACGAGCTTGGCAACTATATCTATGCCCAGACCAAGCGCAGACCGATGATTTTACCGATCATTATCGAGGTCTAAGCCTGGGACGGCAGAACCATTTTCCGCGTATGAAAACATGAATGAATATGTAGGTTGGAAGAAGGGGTAGTAGCGATACTGCCTCTTTTTGGTGCGCGGTTATGAAGGAGAGATATGTATATAAAGTCTTATTTTTTATCCTTTTTATTGAAAATAAAGATAAAATATTAATTTATTTACTGATAAAGACGATAAATAGTAAATTAAAACATCTAAGAGAAAAGAAGGTGTTTGGTTTTATGTCCCCAGTAACGATCAGTTATGAGCAATTGCAGATTCAGCCGTTTGAAATCCGGATCCATGAAGTTTCATTCCATGCGAAGGTGCACGAGCACGGAAGGCTTGCTTTTACAGGAGTGATTCCGGAAGAAAAGGAAGAGCAGTATGTGCGAATGGCTGATGAGAGCACGCCTGTGGAATTGTTGTATACGGACGATCAGGGCCGAAAACAACGCTTGTTTCACGGAATCATTCTGAAGCTCCGCGTGAGGGTGGAGAACAAGGTGTATTGGCTTGAGGGGGAGGCGGTGTCTCATTCACACGCCATGGATCTTCGGCGGGAAACCCGTTCCTTTCAGAACGCTTCGCTGTTGATTCCCTATGTGATGCAGAAAATATGCGGCCTCTACCCGGATGGACAAGTCTTCAATACATTTACCGAGAAAAAAAAGCTCGGTGGTTATACGCTGCAATATCAGGAGACCGATTGGGAATTTCTGAAACGGCTCGCCTCGCATTACCACACGGTAATTATTCCCGTATCAACGGAGGAACGCATCCGCATCTATCTCGGACTGCCCGAACATCGCGATGCGGGCAAGCTTGAAGCCACGCATTACCGGATGTATAAGGACATGCTTGCCTATCAGAAAGAAGCCAAATCGGGAAAGGGCGATCTGAACGAAAAAGACTTCATCCGCTATGAAGTCCAGGTTCGCGACCGTGTGCTTCAGCTTGGCGACATCGTTCAGTTCAAAGGAAATTCGCTGCATGTATTCGAGATTCGAACCGAGATGAAGCAGGGGCTGCTTGTCCATCACTATGTGCTGGGTCACCGGGCATCGGCGTATCGTCGGAAGCGGTACAATTCCCGACTGGTCGGCGCGTCCATTTCCGGAAAGATCATGGGCGTGGTGAGGGATGAGGTCCAGGTTCACCTGGACGTCGATCAGGAATGGAGCCTGGCCACGGCCCATCTGTTCCCGTATTCCACCATGTATGCATCGGAAGATCAGACCGGATGGTACTGCATGCCTGAGAAAGGCGACAGCATACGCCTCTATTTCCCTAATGCCCGGGAAAACGAAGGCATTGCACTAAGTTCGGTTCGCCAAAAACTGCCTGCTGAAGAAAGTGCGGGAAGTACGGCATCTCCGGCATCTCCAGCATCTGGCGTGTCATCGCATGCCGGCGGGAGCGGGAGTCCAGGCAGCGGTGCCGCAGGGGGCGGAACCACAACCATCGTGCAGCAGCAGCAGTTGCAACCGATCGTCAACTTCGACAAGGACCTCAAGGAAGATCTGATGGCGAATCCCAATACGAAATTCCTGCTTACGCCGACGGGACAGAAGATTACTTTTGAAGAGGATCGAATCACGATCACCGGGGCGACTGGAGGAGCGACGCTGACATTGACCAGTGCGGGAACCATCATCCTGAACTGTGAAAACAAAATTACGCTGCAGGCCAGCAAACAGGTGGAATTGGTCGCGGAGACGGTGACCCTGCAGGCCAATCAAATCGATATGTCCACAAAGGATGGCAACGGGGGTTTGAAGATTGATCAGGGACAAGTCGTCATTAAAGGCATCGAGATTTTAATGAACCAATAAATACGCGGGGGTTGAACGATGCATCAGGTAGAACTATGGCAGCAATTTCTGGAGCAAGAAGCACTGCCGTGGCGGAATGCCAAAATACGCGAGCTGCATGAATATTATACGGCGAACAGAGGCGAGATCAGGGAAGGTCTCGTTCCGTTATTCGGCGCGTTATGTGAGAATATCAAACTTCAGCAGGCACGCGGAGAGCTTGGAGATTGCAGCACGATCCACGTTTCGCTGATGCGGACCAGGCTTAGCCAAGGGGACCCTGCGTACATGCTGCATGCGAGCGATCGACGCCGGGAAAGCGAAGTCCCTTTGAGCGGATTTCTGTATGATGCCGGCTGGATCTATCGCTTCATGAACGAGTGGTTTGAGGCATGCGAGCTTGGGCGCAGACGTTATATGAATCGCATTGACCAGGCGGCATTGGATTCATGGCAGGCAGGACAGTTGTATCCTTTTCACGTGTATATGGTTCATGCCGTTCGTCATGCCATGGAACCGATTCGGACCTTGGATTCCTTTGAAGGCATCCGAAAAGACGGCCACTTTGAAGTCCGCGTGGGGGAATATCTGGATCATGATGTCACCGAATCCGTGTATCGTGTCAACCGAATCCAGAGGAGTTCCATCACATGTAAAGGCTGGTTGGAAAGCCGCCTGCCGTCCGAATATATTTACGAGCATATTGCCGGAGTGGATCTCCAACACGGAAATTACGCGGAGCTGGATTTCAATTACGCCAGATTCGAGGAAGCGGATCTGAGCGGCAGTCATTTTGAAGGGGCAAGCCTGCTTGGCATACGTTTCGAACGATGTCGCTGCATGCAGGCCGATTATGGGCAAACGCTGCTGTTCGATGCGGATTTTCGGGAGTGTGACCTGACGGGTGCCAGATTCGATGGGGCACTGGGCGGGCGGGATTCTTTTGTGGAGACGCACGGGCTTGTTTATGGCATACATGGTGTTCTGTTTCAAGGTGCCAATCTGAGTCATGCAACATTCAGATATGCCAGAATCGCGGGTGATTTCGCAGGTGCAATACTGGAAGGAACGGATTTTACGGGAGCGGACCTATCCGGCAGCCGGATGCTGGCACAGGATCGATTTCGAGTTGGATTAACCCCCGAGCAGCGGGCTTCCGTAGAGTGGATTGAAGCTTAGGAGAATGAGGAGAGGGAGAGGGATGGGATGGAGCATTACATCATCGAGCATGACCGTCGTCTGCTGCAGCAAGCGCAAAGCATACAATGGCCGGAACGAATGCTTCAAGGGTACAGTGAAGCGGCCAATGAAGAAATCGTGTTTGTGAAATCAGGCAAGGGTTATACGTGTCCCTGTGTCATCGACCATTATCCGGTCCAGCTATTTACGGAGAATATTGCCACAATCATGCTTAAAGCCGAACCTGACCTTCAACGGAAACGAGTGGTCGTCATGAACCTGGAGCAGCAGAATCAAACGTTCTACGACTGGATCGCTCTGCCCAAAGTGTCTGGAATGGACCCGGAGCGAATTCGCGTTCAGGCCGGGCAAGTGACAGGGTTGGAAATGAATCTCCGGAGCTTAGAGGAAAGTTCAATCTGGTGTATTCCTTATTACCGTTCGCATCTGGTTATAGTTCGGCTGGATGTTGCAGAAAAGTTATTAAAGGCGGGAATATACGGCTTAAACATAAGACCAATTCGGATAACAGAAGGGGAAGAGTAGATGGGGATTACAGATACCATTCTAAAAAAGGACACACGGAACAAATTGCTTGCTTCTCCTTGGAGAAGCGAGGATACCTACGTAACTGCAGGTGCCTATATGCATTGTACGTTCGGAACCCATGAAGAGGTACTTAACAAGCTGGAGCCGAATGGAATCTATATTAACGGGAGCCCGATGCTCACGGTGGATGATTGTGTACCGTCGACCTCCGAACCCGGAACCATTCATGGCATTCCTTTTGCAAAAATGGGACAGGAAATCGACGGAAACTTTTATTCATTCGGTTATTGCCGGAGTGAGCTGCATCCCATGAAGCTTGCTGAAAAGATAACAGGACCGATGTCGGATCCGTCTTATATGATTGATCCTGATCCAACAGAACCTACGATGGGAAAACCCATATATCCATGCTCGCCGCAACTGATGCCCACGGTATCGGCCGCGGCTCCGACACAGGCTCCGTTTACGGCGAAGGCAGCCTTGCAGCAAAGTGCCCTGATTGCACTGCCTATGCTTGATTCGCTGGTGGATGCATTAACCGGAGCGAAAGCTCAATGGACCAACGGCAGTCCCAATGTATCCATTCAAGGGGTACCTGCGCTCACGAGCAAGTCCTGCCTGTATTGCAAATGTGGTGGAAAGATCGGTTTGCTCACGAATGGCATGGACCCGGCTCCCCCTGAATTTTCGGTCAGGTAACGGTAAAGGGGGAATGATGGGTGGAGGTTATTTATCAGGGAGATGGATACGAGTTAAGCTGGCCGTATAAAATTAAGGACTTGCGAAGCTTTCGGGTTGAAAGAGCGTTTAACGCACATGCGAAGTGTGTGTTTTCCGTTCGCATGAGTGAAGAAGAGGCAGAGCAATGCCTGTTGCATAGCAGCTTTAGCGACAGTCTGATTTTGCAAAAAATGACGGATTCCAGGCCGGAGAGCTGGTTTGCCGGAGGAATTACGAAGGTAGACATCCAAATGGAGGACGGAATTCCGCTGGTGGAGGTCCATGCTCTCTCGCGGAGTTATGTGATGGATATGACACCGAAGAGCCGTTCCTACCAGAATAAACGCCTGACCTATACGGAGGCGGTTCGCCAATTGGCTGGAAGGTATCCCGGAGGGGACGCCCAGAACATGGCTACGAGCGATCAGTCATCGATCGGCGCCTTGCTGGTGCAATCTGAAGAGACGGACTGGCAATTTCTCCAACGTCTTGCTGCGCGGGTAGGCACCGTGATTTTGCCGGATGTCACGATGGATGCGCCGAGGGTGTTTTTCGGTGTACCCGATTTGTCGTGGGGCACAGAGATTGTGGCCATAAGATATACGGCTTTAAAAGACAGGGAGCTGTATAAGCAGCTGAAAGCCCATGCCGAAGGAGATGACGCCAATCAACTGATCGAGTCCGATTTTGTGAGCTATCGGGTCACGACGGAGCAATTCTGCCAAGTTGGAGATGATGTTTCTTTTAAAGGACAGATCTGGGTGGTGTCCGAGTCTGTGATCAGCTATCGATCCGGCAGGTTGAGATATGAGTATTTGCTGGTCAAACGGCAAAGCTTGCGACGTAAATCCAGGCGGAATGAACAGCTTCAGGGCAGGTCCCTGGAAGGGCGCGTCATCAAACGGGCAAACAACATGGTGAAGGTTCATCTGGACATCGACGACCAGCATGATGATCACGCCAATTGGTGGTTTCCCTATTCGGGCGAAGGCAACAATATCTTTCACTGTTTGCCGGAGGAAGGCGCACGAATCAAAGTGTACTTCCCGAGCGGAACGGAGAAGCAGGCGATGGCCATTAACTCCGTCCGGGGCAGCAGCGAAGAGATGAAAGGCCGAACGGTTTTTCAGAAGCCGGAGACCAAAGTGTTCGAAATGCCGGGAGAAGCCCGGATGCAGCTCGGCGACGACGGAGTCCTGTTCAAGAAGGGAAGCGTCAGCCTGCATTTGGATGCGGGAAACATTAGCCTGAACGCCACGGAAGATTTGCTGGTCGTTGCGAGTAGTCAGATTGAGGTCGGTTCGGGAAGCGACAAGGGTATGCTGGAGTCCTTCCGAATTCAAGCCGAGCAGCAGATTGTGCTGCAAACCAATGTGGACCAATACGTAGTTCTGAATGGAAACCGGGTAGGAATCCAGAGCAAAAAAGTGGATCTGCAAAAGGTCGACGTGGATTTCATGGAACTGCTGACCGAAGAAGAACTGGAAGAATTGTATTTGGACATGCTGGCCGATGGCGAGATCATGAAAGAGGAACTGGATTTGTCGCTGCAATTACGAACGGCAGTCCAGTTAACGGATGCACAACGTGCAGACATTCGCAGCAAAGTTGCCGAGACGGCCAAAAACGATCCCAATCTGTCGGATCAGGCGAAGACCTGGATGAGCAGCAAATCGGCGGAGGAGCAAAAAAACGTCTATCAACAGAAATACGTAAACCAGCCAGCCGCCGAGCCCGAAAAGAAAAGCAAAGAACAAAAGCAAGCAGAGCTGGAGCAGCAGCAGCAGACATACGATCAGATGGATCGCGACCGCACGGCCATTCACAACTGGCAGCAGCAATCCAAGGAGATGTGGGCGAAAGAAACAGCAGCAGGAAAAACGGAAGCCGAAATTCAGGCGATGCTGCCACCCCCTCCGGTACTGAGTACGAAGTCTTCATCTTCTCAAGGGAACGCCAGTGGCAAACCAGGAATGATGGAACGCATCATGGATTCCACGGGGCTAGGGAATGTATTGAATCAGATGAGTCCATGGCTGGAGCAGGTAGAGCTGAATGACGTGATTCCGCAAAAGCCGGATTATTTGAGCAAACAAACGCAAAAAACGGTATACTTATCCAGATACACATTTCAAGTATTGATCATCGACCCGCAAATGCTGATCGCCGAGTTTAACGTTATTTTTGGCGTGGTGGCCATTATTGCGGCCATTCCGACAGGCGGAAGCTCCTTGTATTTGTTGGCTGCCGCGGATGCGGCTCTCGGTGCGGCGATGATCGTCGTCAATGTGAAGAAACTGAACGATTTAAAGAACGGGGATGCGTATACGAACCCCACGTTCTTGGGTATGGACCAGCAGCTGCTGGACAACCTGGGCGTCGCCCTGATGCTTGTCAACCTCGCCATCTTGGCTAAACATGGACTCAATAAAGCAGCAGACAAGCTCGTGAATAGCAAAAATATGGCCGCGCTGGACGAGACATGGACGACATGGAAGCAGCAGACTAAAGATCGTCTGAACAAAAGCGTAGACGATATCACGGATTATGTATCTGATTCGATAGAGCGGATGCGAAATACTCGTTTTGGCCAAGAATTTGCAATGGATGGACCAAACGGTGTCTATTTCACGAAGCCGAAAAAGCCAATTCCGCCCAATAGCCAGCAACAGCGTTTTTGGAGTGAAATGGAAGCAGGCAAGGATGATTTAGCGAAGAAGTTGGATGAGGGGACGGGTGAATTTAACGATCCAGTAATAACGAAAACGAATAAAGGTGTAGAAGTTAAATTTGAAAACCCGTACGGTAGTATAATAAAGTGGGTTGAACAAAACCCTAAGAATATTCCAAATGCAATTGAAAGTGCAAAGAAGAGTAGTGATGTTGGTAAAGCTATTGAGGCTGAAGTTGGAGAACACGTTAAAAAACATGTGGAAGTTATAGGGTTCGGTTTAAAACTAGATAATATTACTACTGGTAAACCAGCAGGAGATATTGATGTTATGACACACAATCAAATTATTGAGGTTAAGAAGTCAATGTCTGCTGTTAAAATGGATCAAATCGATAAGTATGTTAATCCAAGTCACCCTCAATTCTTTAATTATGAGGGTAGAGAGATTATACTATATGTTCATGAGCCTATTGATGCTTCGAATGTTCAAACAATTAAAATGATCCAAGAAATTAATAATAAAGGTGTAACCGTTGTTAATTCGCTTGATGAGTTAGGAGGAGTATTAAAATAATGGGAACGTCATCCTTTTTGTTATTTAAACGCGGAGAAAGCACTCCAGCAAATGCCTTATTGAGGGGCCTTAATAATATATGTATAAAGGAGAATCTTTTTTTTGATAGTGATGAAGAAAATTATAATAGTGAAGGAACGCTAAAATACACTCGAGTATATATAAGTGACATGCCTTTTAGGGAAAACTATTCAAGATCTCTTTGCTTTAGCGTATATGATGAACCGTATGAATTTCAAATAGTTAGTTTTAATTGGGACGATACGAACGATGAATATTTTAAAGCAGTAGTATCTGACGATTTTTATGAAAATGAAGATCTATTATTGCGATTTTTCCATGCGATACTTAAGATCTATCCGACAGCCAAAATATGGATTGAGGGAGAATGGTTTTATACTCTAGAAGACCTGGATAATATTACTAACATGCCGTACAGCAGTGATTGGTGCTACAAAGATCCAGGAGGAATATCTCGAAATTAGTTGTGGATGATGATTTGCCAAAAAAAGATTCGATTTAATGGGGGCTACCCAGTGCCGGAATGAACCTATCATTCAACTAATAACACATCTAACCCATGTAATGCCCGTATAGGGATTTTTTCTTTATGATTGTATGCACATCCAATGCTTTAACCGATAGATCGAACAGGTCGATTATGATCAGATACCACCATAATTGACCTGTTTTTTGTTATCTTCCTTTTCTTGCGTTTTTTAAATATGCTCGCAATTGTAGAATAAGTCGCCCCGATAGGAAGAATGAAATTGCAATAAATTGCATCTCCTTTCAGGGATTGTTACACCGAAGGAAGAATTCTGCTGAGGTGCAGTTGACTTAGAACAGTCAGGGTCGGCTAAGGATAGTCAGAGCCGTTATTAGTTGCCGCGGATGCGGCTCTCGGTGCGGCGATGATCGTCGTCAATGTCAAGAAACTGAACGATTTGAAGAACGGGGATGCGTATACGAACCCCACGTTCTTGGGTATGGACCAGCAGCTGCTGGATAATCTGGGTGTCGCCCTGATGCTTGTCAATCTCGCCATCTTGGCCAAACACGGACTTAATAAAGCGGCAGACAAGCTCGTGAATAGCAAAAATATGTCCGCGCTGGACGAGACATGGACAGCATGGAAGCAGCTAGACTAAAGATCGTCTGAACAAAAGCGTAGACGATATCACGGACTATGTATCTGATTCGATGGATCGAATGCGTAATATTCATTCATATTCATTTTGGCCCGGAATTTGCAACAGAAGGGCCAGCCGGTGTCTATTTCACGAAGCCGAAAAAGCCAATTCCACCAAATAGCCAGCAGCAGCGTTTTTGGAGTGAAATGGAAGCAGGCAAGGATGATTTAGCGAAGAAGTTGGATGAGGGGACGGGTGATGCTACTAAGTTTAAATTTCCTGATGACCCAATGAGAGATGTTAGTGGTTCTGGTAGAATTTCAAACCCAACAGAATGGAATGATATACTAAAAGATGTAGAATCTCAAGGTGGAAAAATTAACTACACAACTGATTCAACCACCATGGGATATGGACCAAATGGCACAAGAGGAAATCCAGGTACTATATTAATAGATCCTGATGCATCTTTTAGTGCCTTGAAACATGAATATCAACATTTTCTTGATGACAAAGCAAGTGGTTGGGAAGGTTGGAGAGTAAAATTAACTGATTATGATGAAGCTTATCGATGGGAGGTAAATGCCTATCAAATAGAAATTGATATGGCAAAAGAGCTAGGAAGAAATGATATAGTTGAGCATTTACTAAAAAATTTAGAAAAAGAAAAATCCAAAATTTATCATCCATGAGGTGATTAAGATAATTAGCAAAAATGAATTAGATGAAAAAATTCGCCAAATAAAGCAAAATGAATTATCAGTACAAGAGTTAATTGATTGTTTGGATTCGAAACAAATGTATATTATCAGCAACACTATTATTCAATTGGTGAAACTAAAAATTAATAATTCGTTAGTTATTGCTAAGCTTCAAAATTTAACTCAATATATGGGTGAACGTTATGCTTTTGCAGAGGGAATTGGAATTGGACATTTTGCTATGGCAACACTATCAATCTTTAATACCTCTGACTCTTTATATGTGTATCATGAAACTTTAAAAAATTTAATGGACATAGATATAGAGAGGATAAAAAAGGCAACTCTAATCCTGAATGACTTAATTGATAATGATATTAAGGAGGATAAAGGATAGAAAGTTTTATTTCGGTGGGGCCACCCAGTACGGAATGAGCCCATCATTCAAACAATTACAGACTTAACCCATGTAATACCCGTACACAGATTTCTTCATTTTCCTTGTACGCACATGAAGCTTTAATTTTATACCCTATTTAACGTAATAGTATTGCATCGAACAGGTCGATTATGGTCAGATACCGCCATGATTGACCTGTTTTTTGTTAGCTTCGTTTTCTCGCAGTTTTTTTTAATTTACTCAAAACTTTAGAATGCCCCCCCCCCCCCCGATAGAGAAAATGAAGTAGCATATAATCGCATCTTTCAGGATAGATACCACCGATATTAAGAATAGGGGCGGATAAAACGAAACTTTTTTCATATCGTCCGTAACTTAACTGAACCTTTCAGCGATTGTTACTTTGAAGAAAATAACTCTGGTGACGGCCAGTTAACATAGAACAGACAGGGAACGTATAAGGGTAGTCACCTGTCCCTAATAAAACCCAAAATTCATCAAAAAATTCGGGAAAGGTGGCACATGAAGGGAGTTACTGTATCCATCGGCCGTATTGTCGTTCACTTTATAGACGTGTACTTGGACTTCTTCAATGAGTTCCATAAAGAATTTGCCACTATTAGAGGGTTAGGACGAAGGTAGGGAAATTTTTAAAAAAGTTACTTACTGAGATACACGTTTCAAGTATTGATCATCGATCCGCAAATGATGATCGCCGAGTGGACGAGACATGGACGGCATAGAATGAGCAGACTAAAGATCGTCTGAACAAAAGCGTAGACGATATCACGGATTATGTATCTAATTCGATGGAGCGGATACGAAATACTCGTTTTGGCCCGGAATTTGCAATGGATGGACCAACTGGTGTCTATTTCACGAAGCCGAAAAAGCCAATTCCGCCCAATAGTCAGCAACAGCGTTTTTTGAGTGAAATGGAAGCAGGCAAGGATGATTTAGCGAAGAAGTTGGATGAGGGGATGGGTAATGATTCTGCACAGATACCTCGAACAGGAGCAGAATGGGATGAGTATTTCCGTTCAAAATATGGCGATAAGAATGTGGACTGGAAAACTAGTTCTGAGTACAAGCTATATGGTGATAAGTATATTCCTTATACACCTAAAATTAGACCCAATGCTGTAATCACTAAGCCGTCACTGCCTAAAGGAGGAAAGCCAGAAGGAAATTATGCCAAGATCCCACCAAAAGGTGATAGAGGCTTAGAAAGACAAAATGAAACTGCTGATGTACTTGCAGAACAAGGATATCGTACTATAATGCTTGATGAGCTTCCAAACGGAAATGGCTATGGTATTGATCCTAAAAAAAGTCCAGATTTTATTATAGAGGGACAAGTATTTGATTGTTATTCTCCTGATTCAATTATTCTAAAAAATACTCTTGACATGCTCAGAGAAACAACTACAAAGCAAGCTAGAAGAATAGTGTTAAATTTAAATGATTATCCTGTTGAGAAAAGAACGGAGCTTATTGATCATTTAATAAGTCAGACACATAAGGACTTGAAATATTTAGATGAACTATTAATTATTGAGGATCGTCAAGTAACTAGAGCGTACTGGAGGTATGAGTAATATGGATTTCAGGTTATCTATTGGTTTTGATTTACCTAGAGAATCCTTGAGAAAGTTGCTTTATGATATGATATGTGAAGTATTATTTGTAGAATTAATTGACTATGAGGCAGAAGTACGAGATAGGTCTGATAATCGAGAAGTGAGTATTGGTTGCACTTATTTTTCAATGAGTATTGATTTAGATAATGAAGATGAATATTTGGAGCGTTTTCGAGAAATGAATTTTGAAGCGTATGGTGTAACTACAAATGTTCTTATTAGTATTCAATTTATAACGAGCACTTTTGATATTGGTTGGTTAAAAATGTTGGAGTTAATTGGTAAAATATTGCGAATGAACAATTTGGATTTAGTTATTGAAGATCATACCTCATATCCACTATTGAAAAGAATTAAAGGGCGTTTAATTATTAATAGTAATTTAGATTATCGGACATGGTATCTGACAAAAGAAAATCTAGCACTATTGAATTATCCATATGAAGAGGAGGATTTTTTAAAAGATAGTGAAGAAGAAAAGTAAAGGCTTGTCTAGATTTTTGAGGTGTATCAATAACCATATTAACCAAGCCACAATACGAGCTAACCGCCCGCGTTGTGGTCTTTTTTCGTTCTTTAATATGGATGGTGGGGAGGGAACAGACCCCACCCAGTGCGGAATGAACCCATTATCTAAACAAGGCTGGTGCTTGCAAACGAATGTGGACCAATGAGTGGTGCTGAATGGAAACCGGGTAGGGAGCCAGAGCAAAATAGTAGATCTGTAGAAGGTCGAAGCGGATTTCATGGAACTGCTGACGGAAGAATAGCTGGAAGAATTGTATCTGGACATGCCGGCCGATGGCGAGATCATGAAAGAGGAATTGGATTGTCACTGCAATTGCGAACGGCGGTCTAGTTAACTTAACGTTATATTTCGCGTGGTAGCCATTATTGCGGCCATCCCGACAGGCGGAAGCTCCTTGTATTTGTTGGCTGCCGCGGATGCGGCTCTAGGTGCGGCGATGATCGTCGTCAATGTCAAGAAACTGAATGATTTAAAGAACGGGATGCGTATACGAACCCCACGTTCTTGGGTATGGACCAGCAGCTGCTGGACAACCTGGGCGTCGCCCTGATGCTTGTCAACCTCGCCATCTTGGCTAAACATGGACTCAATAAAGCGGCAGACAAGCTCGTGAATAGCAAAAATATGTCCGCGCTGGACGAGACATGGACGACATGGAAAGCAGCAGACTAAAGATCGTCTGAACAAAAGCGTAGACGATATCACGGAGTATGTATCTGATTCGATGGAGCGGATGCGAAATACTCGTTTTGGCCAAGAATTTGCAATGGATGGACCGACTGGCGTCTATTTCACGAAGCCGAAAAAGCCAATTCCACCAAATAGCCAGCAGCAGCGTTTTTGGAGTGAAATGGAAGCAGGCAAAGGTGATTTAGCGAAGAAGTTGGATGAGGGGACGGGAAATGCTGACTTAGACAAAATTAGAGAAACTGCTCCAGATTACTATAAAGAATTGATAGACAAGTATGGGGATGAGGGAAAATACTACGCTAGATCTCCAGAAGAGTATGAGAGTTTGGCAAAAGATCCAGCAAAAAACTTTAAAATAAACGAAAAGACAAAAATTGAAAGACTAGCAGGCTTGGAGTTAGAGGCGAGAGGGGACCTACCTGGTCCTATAGTTAGAGATACCAATCCAGCAGGTGCAGAATTTATTGACGCAACAGGTGTATTGTGGGACGTTAAAGGATGGTATTCAAAATTTGCGCCAAAGGGTTATACACTGGAAAAGGCAATTGCTGATATAGAAGAATCACTTTCAAAAGGGGAGAATGTTATCATCGATTCATCAAAAATGTTCCCAGAACATATAGACGAAGTACGCAAAGCGGTAAAAGAATTAGGTTTAAGTGATATGTTGCTGTGGTGGCCATAAAGTATGTGAAAGGAAGAATTACATGGATGATAATATGTTTATAAAACATCATAAATGGGCAGAATCGGATGGTAATATTGGAGAAAAAATAGAAATTGTAAAAGAAGAATTACAACAACTGAATCTTACAGGGATGAATCTGAGTTGTTCAGAGATTGTAGAGTCAAATATGAGTAGTTCGTTTTTTGCTAATAATGATATGAGTGATTGCTATTTTTTAAGTACATCATTTGAAAGAACGATTTTCTCGGAATGCATACTGAGTAAAACGGTATTTGACTACACTTCCTTAAAACATTCAAATATATTAAATTGTGTAGGGATAAAAGCGTCTTTTGATGATGCAGACCTCAGCTTCGCTAATATATCTGGATCTGACTTGAGGCGAGCATCATTTCGAAGAGCAAATTTAAGCTGCTCAAAGTTTTCTAATGTTGATTTAACAAATGCTATATTTGATGGGGCACTTCTCTATGAAACTAGTTTTGAAGAAATAAACGGGATTGATGAAGTGTCTGCCAAACATATTTTTGTTGGAACTGAAGAGGAACCAATAAGGCTGGACGGTGATGATATTAAAAAGTGGTTAATGGAGCAGATGAGTGGATAATATCTTCATTAGCGAAATCTCCCTAACAACGAGATCGCAAAACACAACCAATCACTATATAATTCAAACACTTGTTTAAATTTCAAAAGCTCATTCCAACTTATTTAGTAGGAGAGAGCTTTTTTTCATGTTCAAAATTAAAGGAAGAAAAAGGGGATGGAAAAACGTGGATAAGTAAGGCGAGAAGAGTTGATAAACTAGGGGTGTCTTCAAACTCAAGCAAGCCACACCATAATGGATGCCGGAGTCGAAAAAGCCTTGAACGTACACGCTAATTTATCGTAGCGAGTTGCCAGACGACGATTGCTTTTGACTTTATTGAAAAAAAACACTCCACTAAATGGCGTTCTCTATAGATATCTCGGTCAACGGGTTGTATTTCTCGGCGTTGGAATCACCGGGATCGCTTGTTCCTCGTTCAGAAGCGCCCTGATCGCATTCGTATCATAGACTCGATCAGCTAATACTTGTTTCATCGTCGGTTCGATGGCTTGCAGAAGTTTGTAGCGCTGAACCGAGTCATGAGCTTCACCACCCGTTAATTCGAAACGAAGTGGATTTCCGAGCGCATCGACGATGGCATGAATTTTGGTGCTTAAACTACCCACGGGAACGTTCGATCGCTTGCTTGCTTTGCCCCCGCTCCGTGCTGGTGAACGCGCACAATCGTGGCATCAATCATAATGCTTTCCTCATCGCTATATAGGGAGACAACCTTCAGCACCTTATCCCGAATTCCCGCTTTCTGCCAACGTCAAAAGTGAGTGTAGACGGATTTCCAGTGGGGAAAGTGGCCAGGAAGATCACGCCATGGGGCGTCTGAATGTGCAGCCCAAAGGATGGTTGATTTATGGTTAGATACCATCGTAATTAACCTGTTTTTGTTATTTTCGTTTTTGTCAATGTCAAGAAACTGAACGATTTGAAGAACGGGGATGCGTATACGAACCCCACGTTCTTGGGTATGGACCAGCAGCTGCTGGACAACCTAGGCGTCGCCCTGATGCTTGTCAATCTCGCCATCTTGGCCAAACACGGACTCAATAAAGCGGCAGACAAGCTCGTGAATAGCAAAAATATGTCCGCGCTGGACGAGACATGGACGGCGTGGAAGCAGCAGACTAAAGATCGTCTGAACAAAAGCGTAGACGATATCACGGATTATGTATCTGATTCGATGGAGCGGATGCAAAATACTCGTTTTGGCCCGGAACTTGCAATGGATGGACCGACTGGCGTCTATTTCACGAAGCCGAAAAAGCCAATTCCACCAAATAGCCAGCAGCAGCATTTTTGGAGTGAAATGGAAGCAGGCAAGGATGATTTAGCGAAGAAGTTGGATGAGGGGACGGGTAATACTGAATTTGGTTTAAGCCGTTCAAAAGTTGTTGGCTATGGTGAATCAGATTTAAGTAGAATGGTAATTGATTATAGAATGAAAAATGGTGTTCAGGGGACAAGGAATATTGCGATCTTAGAATACGAGGATAACGGAATACTCAAGTATGAGATTGCTGAAAGTAATAGGGAACTAGGAGTACACTCAGAAGAAATACTTCATCAGAGAGTGACTGAAATGGGAATTGATTCTTCTAAGATAAAAAGGATATATACCGAAAGGCAACCATGTAATCTTGAGCCATATCATCACTGTGATAATTTGATTTATAAAAATTATCCGAATGCAGAAGTAACTCATAGTTTTGAATACGGAGACTATGATTCGAGAAAACGTGGTAATGACGAAATGAAGAAGGCTATTAAGGCGTTATTTAAGTAATGAAAGTAAAGGGGGAATATCTAATGATTGAACTATCAAAGGATTTTTGGAACTGTGATTTTTTTAGGTACAGTATAGATGAGTTGGGGATATACGGTTTTTCAGAGGAAACAATGGAGTTTTTATTGAATTATGGCTTACCTAAAAATCATACAATCTTTGAAATGAAAGGTATCAAGTTCTTTGATTCAATTAATTTTGAAAGAATCACCTTTAACGGAGAAGAGTTCATTAACATAGGACAAAGTCGGGGGGCTTTCATTTCAATTAAGAAAACTACTCAAGAAGTATTTGCACTTCTGGAAAGTCGAGAGGATAGGATATTCATTAATTCAAGTATAAAATTGTTTTTGTTATTCCATCAGCTATTTTATACTGAGCTTAGAAAAGTTGATGACATAGACGATGATGAGCAGTGTGAAAAATTTGGGAAAATGATGCGAGAGGAATTTGAAAAAATCGACTCTACAGCAATGTTGGACAAAGAGAGTACATGGTCAAGACTTGTAGAGGAGTATGAAAACTGCTCTATCTAATCGAAGCTCTCAAATAATTAAGTCATTAGGACTACCTAGTATCGAATGAAACGACTTTTCCTATCCTTACCAACATAACCTTTGTTCTATTTGTAAGAAAATTTTCATGAATTAAGATGTACGTACTGAATGGCTGTAAAAAGTATCTCTATTAACATAATAGCGTTACATCAAACAGGTTGATTATGGTCAGATACCACTATAATCAACCTGTTTTTTTGTTATATTCCGCAGGATGCTACCGACTCGATCGTGAACGGCGAGACGAAGTTCTTCGTTTTCCCGGATGATCGCCATTGGGGCTTCTACGTCCTGCCGGTTGCCCGAAAGAACGAACAGCTCTATCTTGGTCCGCAGAAGCTGTTTCCGTTCGAGCCAGATCTGCCCGAATTGGACTTTTTTGATGGGAGGAAGTAGAGAATCGGACCGAGAGAATGGCGCAAAATGAAGTGCCCGAGAGGATTACCCGGAGTACGTCGTAAGGCGCTGACTCTGGTTCGAAGGGAGGGAGAAGTTGATGTTCACGCATGTGTACCCGCATTTCCAGAAAGGCCGTATTCTCAAAACCGCCATGCTGGAACAGCTTCCAGATTATCCGCGCGACTATCTGGAACTCTGCTACCGCAACTATGCGAACGCATTATTGCCAGGGCGGAGGTCGAAGTAAAGACAGACAAGCTGTCCGTATCCCCCGGAATCGTGCTGTATCTCGGCAAACTGTATATGCTCACCGAGCAAACGGACATGTCTTACGTGGCGACAGGCCGCATGACGTTGCTGAAGGTTCGGCTGCGGAAGCGAATTTAGCTCAGCTAGATATTGCCGGAATGGCGCTTGGAGGCAGCTCGCTAGCCAAGAAGGGCACCATGAAAATCAACAAATCGGGAACTAAGTCGGACCACGGGGATGGTTCGGGGCCAAAAGGTTTCCTTCATGGAAATGGGGATAACCCAGACAATCCCGCCGCTGTAATAAAAGATGGGAAATTTAAGACCAATGCAGCATTATCTCCTCCATCTCTAAGTGAGTTGGGCGAACTTATTGCCAAAACAGTTGGGAAAATGACCGAAGGTGCTGCGGCTAGTGTTCCGTGGCGTATTAGGTACATGCAACTACCCAACGGTGGAAACGTGCCAGTAATTATGAAGATTGACAATCATGGTTCTTCAGGTAATAGTAAACACTCAAAGAGAGAGTCTGAGGGAACGGGTAAAGTTAAAATATCTATAGGAAATGAAAAGAAATTTAAAGAACATTATCGCTAATAAAAAGGGGATATTTGGAATGTGTGCTTGGTACGAAATACTCTAGTGATGCAGATATCCCAAATTTCCTAGAAGATTTATCAAGGGCAATTAATGATGTGACATTTGAATATGTAGGTAAGGCTTCGTATAAACATGGTTTTGAGGGCAATATATATCGAACTAAGGATTATACACTAATTACAAAATATGATGGAGAGTTTGTGACAATATTAGAGCGTGGGTAAGGTATGGATTTAAACTTGATATTTTTAGAATAATGGAGGCAAAAGTATATGTTAAAGAAATTTGAAAATTTGATTCAAAAGAATTTGCTTAACAATGTTTATGTAACAGGCTTTCTTTCATTTGAGGAAAACGGTTCTGCTGAATTTTCTGCTATGTTAGATTTTTTATATTTTGAGTTTGGTGAACAAATCATAGAATTTCAATCAGTTGAGCAGAATTCAAAGCTGAGGATATCAATGGTTGACAAAGTAAGATACGAATTTGATAAATTTGAAGACGATGTAGTTTGCAAGAGTAATGTTAGTGAAATTGTACTAACAAAGTATGATTCAGAAGATAACAAAGTTATAAATGCTTGTTTCTATGGTTTACAAATAAATGAAAAAAGTCTAGTTTGTGATGCGTTACATGTGAAATTATTAAATGGACAAGATATTTTTATCGATCCTACGTTCAACTTTGGTATTAATGTAGGCGGATTAGAGCAAAAAAAATATTGGGAAGAAGACTATAAAGAAAGAATCCTACCAAGAGTGGGTTCGTTTCCAAAAAAGACATATATTATTTTTAATTGATAATTATGGAGATAAATAAGGTGAGAACTCACCTTTCCAAGTGAAGATCTTGCTTAAAAAAGCGTACGATACAACCTCCAAACCACAATGCAATATAGCCGCTCGTACTGTAGTTTTCTTTTGCCTTTGTATCAACTCCCACCCAGTACCGAATAGGTCGGGCGGCTGATTCTAATCAGACATAACCCATGTAATACTCGTATAAAGATTTCTCCTACACCAAATGCTTTAATTTTATAGCCTAAATAACGCTCTCCGATACATCAAACAGGTTGATTATGGTCAAATACCATCATAATTGACCTTTTTTTGTTATCTTCGTCTAGCATATTTTCAAATTTACTCGCAACTTTTAGAATGGGCCCCCCGATAGGGAAAATGAAGTAGCATATAATCGCATCTTTCAGGATAGATACCACCGATATTAAGAATAGAGGCGGATAGAACGAAAGTTTTTTCATATCGTCCGTAACTTAACTGAACCTTTCAGCGATTGTTACTTTGAAGAAAGTAACGCTGGTGATGGCCAGTTAACATAGAACAGACAGGGAACGTATAAGGGTAGCCACCTGTCCCTAATAAAACCCAAAATTCATCAAAAAATTCGGGAAAGGTGGCACATGAAGGGAGTTACTGTATCCATCGGCCGTATTGTCGTTCACTTTATAGACGTGTACTTGGACTTCTTCAATGAGTTCCATAAAGAATCTGTCACTATTACAGGGTTAGGACGAAGGTGGGGAGGAATTTTAAAAGAGATACTTATCCAGATACACGTTTCAAGTATTGATCATCGATTCGCAAATGCTGATCGCCGAGTTTAACGTTATATTTGGCGTGGTAGCCATTATTGCGGCCATCCCGACAGGCGGAAGCTCCTTGTATTTGTTGGCTGCCGCGGATGCGGCTCTAGGTGCGGCGATGATCGTCGTCAATGTCAAGAAACTGAATGATTTAAAGAACGGGGATGCGTATACGAACCCCACGTTCTTGGGTATGGACCAGCAGCTGCTGGACAACCTGGGCGTCGCCCTGATGCTTGTCAACCTCGCCATCTTGGCCAAACATGGACTCAATAAAGCGGCAGACAAGCTTGTGAATAGCAAAAATATGTCCGCGCTGGACGAGACATGGACGACATGGAAGCAGCAGACTAAAGATCGTCTGAACAAAAGCGTAGACGATATCACGGATTATGTATCTGATTCGATGGAGCGGATACGAAATACTCGTTTTGGCCCGGAATTTGCAATGGATGGACCAGCTGGCGTCTACTTCACGAAGCCGAAAAAGCCAATTCCACCAAATAGCCAGCAGCAGCGTTTTTGGAGTGAAATGGAAGCAGGCAAGGATGATTTAGCGAAGGTATTGGGTGAGGGAACGAGTGAAGTTAGTGAAGGGTGGCTAAATCCGAAATGGAAATGGGGAAATCCAGCAAGCAGACCTACCTATGGGCACTCTTTTTTGGATCATGGAAAGAAAGTAACTGATAGGCAACTAATTGACAGAGCTAGAACCGAAGGACACCAGATTGGAAAATGGCTAGATGATCAAGTTGCAGCGGATTTTGTAGCTGAAATAGCGAAAAGAGGCCCAGGAGCTCACTATGTAGATCTTCCGTCCAATGTGAAAGGACGCTGTTTTTTGCCTGATGGTACAGAAATTGTTCCAGATCGAGCTATGGTGGTTGTAAAAAAGGATGGGAGTTTAACAACTTGTTACCCGTATAGCAGTATGTATCCAACGACTAAACCAAAATAGTGGAGGAATTATGGAAAACAGCCCTAAATATATTACTAAATCGGCGAGGGAATCTCTTATTGAAAAGTTAGGGTTGCCTGAACCAGATGAATTTTGTCAAGATTGGCATTACATTGTAGCAGACACATCTCGTATAGAAGAATTTCTTGCATTTTATGATAATAATCTACTTAATATCGAAGAAAAATTTGCTCTTATGGTAATTATTGTGGCTTCATATAATGATTATCTTAGTGAAAATGAATTTAGTCCTTTGATCTGGAAAAGAATCAAGAATCTTCTTGAAGAAGATAGACAGGTCCATGTGAATACAATTTTATATTGGTCATTAGAGGGTGAAGATTTGGAAGATTGTTTTGCAATAACACGTTTCATGAGAGAAATAGAAGCTAACATTTAAGAGAAGAAGCTTGTTAGACATTTTTTCGAAAAAAATAGATTTCAAGCTAGCATGGTGGTGAATAAACCCATCTTCAACTAACAACACACTTAACCCATATTATCCATTTCGGTTATATGCACATCAAATGCTAATTAACCTGAATAACGCTACTCCGATACATCAAACAGGTTGATTATGGTCAAATACCACCATAATTGACCTGTTTTTTTGTTATCTTCGTTTCTTGCGTTTTTTTAAATTGCTCGCAATTGTAGAATAAGTCGCCCCGATAGGGAAGATGAAATAGCAATAATCGCATCTTTTAGGGTAGATGCTACCACTATTACGAGTAGGGCGGCCAAAACGAAGGTTTTTTCATATCGTCCGCAGCTTAATTGAACCTTTCAGCGATTGTTACAGCGAAGGAAGAATTCTGCTAACGTGCAGTTGACATAGAACACTCAGGGACTTATAAGGGTTAGCCACCGTTGTTGGCTGACGCGGATGCGGCTCTCGGTGCGGCGATGATCGTCGTCAATGTCAAGAAACTGAATGATTTAAAGAACGGGAATGCGTATACGAACCCCACGTTCTTGGGTATGGACCAGCAGCTGCTGGACAACCTGGGCGTCGCCCTGATGCTTGTCAACCTCGCCATCTTGGCCAAACATGGACTCAATAAAGCGGCAGACAAGCTCGTGAATAGCAAAAATATGTCCGCGCTGGACGAGACATGGACGACATGGAAGCAGCAGACTAAAGATCGTCTGAACAAAAGCGTAGACGATATCACGGAGTATGTATCTGATTCGATGGAGCGGATGCGAAATACTCGTTTTGGCCCCGAACTTGCAACGGAAGGACCAGCTGGCGTCTACTTCACGAAGCCGAAAAAGCCAATTCCGCCCAATAGCCAGCAGCAGCGTTTTTGGAGTGAAATGGAAGCAGGTAAGGATGATTTAGCGAAGAAGTTGGATGAGGGGACGGGTTATTCTGCACAGATACCTCGAACAGGAGCAAAATGGAATGATTACTACAAGAGCAAATATGGAGACGGAAATTTTACATGGGTAACAGAGTTAAAATCTTATGATGATATTTTAAGTAATCCCAAAGCTCTATGGAGTAAATCAGCTGATGAAGTTGGAAGAACTCTTGGAGATGGATGGACGAAAGGTACTTATGGCTCAGCAGGTACTGGATGGAAATTCACAAACGGCGATAAGTCTGTGCTCTATCCCCTAGGAGGAGGGGGACATGAAGGGTCATACATTGGTTTCTCAAGTGGCAGACAGGCAAAGTCAAGGTAGTAAGAACTGATTATAAACCGTTACCCGGGGATAAGGCTACAGTTATTCAAAAATAAAGGGGATATGTTTAATGGGAAAAATATCCACAGGAAAACTGTTGGAGCTATATGTAGATACGATTGATAAATGTGGAACATACCTGCTAAGTGAGGATGATACGGTAATTGGCTACAATATCTTTGAAGAATTCGATACAGGAGTAATTTCATTTTTACACGTTGATGTCTTACAAAGACTTAATGATGCCGGACTAATTAGTGATGAGATGGTGTATAAAAGTTCTATCTTAAGAGACTTAGTTCTAGAATTACAGCAAGGCGATGAGTGGAATGTTAATGCGGTTAGAAATTCACCAGATTGGAGGAGGGTACTTGAACTATCTGATGAAATCAAGGGTTACTTGGTGGCTGATAAAAAAGCCCTACCCAGTGCCGAATGAACCACTCATTCAACAAATAATACATCTAACCCATGTAATACCCATATAAAGAGTTCTCGTTTCAGGTTGCAGGCCCATCAAATGCTCTAATTTTCAACCTGAATAACGCTCCTCGGATACATTAAACAGGTTGATTATGGACATATACTACCGTAATTTGACTTGTTTTTGTTATGTTCATCTTCTCACAGTTTTTTATTGCAACTGTAAATTACGCCAAGATGATAGAAAGATGAGAAGGTGATATGTTACATATTTGATAATCGTTAGCATGTAAGTGATGATAAAGTTGTTCAAGGCAATCACATTTTGCACCACCCAAATGATCTGAGGTGATTTCATTGGAAGAATATTATTTTTTTTACTAAAATTTTCTTGGATAGCGATGTTGATAAAGAAATGTTGCTAGATGCAGTCTCAAACATTGTTAAGGGCACTATTAGTGGTTCAAGCATATTGACGAAGCATTCAGAAATAATTATTTTCAATAACAGTGATTTCGATAAAGACAAAATAAACCAAGGAAATGATGGCTTTCTATATTACAAGTACTACCTAGAAATTGAACCAACTGAAAATGGGGGTGAAGTTAACTATGTATTAGAAATATCCAATCTGCTGACAAAGTTATGGGATGCTGATTTTAAAGCAATAGCATCGTGCGATTTTGAAAATCTCCTACCAAGAAAAGGCGGTTATAATTTTGATGGCGAGTACTGTTCTACGTGAGGGACGATTTTCCCAGATTACGTGTTACAACCATAATCATTTTGGAGGTCAACTTTATGTTTTACGAAAAAGTACGAGCGGTTTTAGGGGCACGTGCGTTGCTAGACGATAACGATCCTATGATTAAACAAAAGTGGACAGAATTAATTGAACTCCTTAGTACAGATGAGAGTTTAACCTTAGCTTTTTTGAATCAATGTACCAAAACTGAAATTTCGTTTCTAAGTGAAGTATTTGAAGAGGTTGCGTATAATTTGCAAAGCGGAAAATTCATTGATCTATTATATTTGTTAGATGAAAGGTATCCAGATTTAGACTTAAATAGCCATATTCAAATCGCTGAAAGTTATATGGTGTAAACAATTTTGAGAATTTTCTACTCGGACAATTAGAGTGTCTGTAAGATAGTCCTTGTAAACTCTTAAACCAAGTAAAATGGAAATGGTAGAAAGGTTGGAGAGAGTGAGAAAAATGTATCTTGAGAATGCAATAGAAAGAATAAATAAAGTGAACTGGACAGTAATTGGTACAGGAGGTATACGAGAAGATGCAAAATTAATGGCAGAGTTTTTGAGGAGAATGGCTGCTTTTTCTTTATCTTACGACGTAACTCTTCAAAACCCCTTTGTCATTGATATTGCTGAAGAATTAGGCTTCCAAAACAATATAGATACTGAAAAAGTTTATTCCAAAGAAACACTAGAATATTTGAATAATAACATGTATGCAAATTGTTTAATTAAATCATATTTAAAATTATCAGCAATATCAGATGAAAATAAAGAAGTTCAAAAGTATTTAGATATTTATGATCCAATAATAAGATTATTTGAAAAGGGCGTAAATTTTATAGTTAGATCAGGCTTTATTGATGTAACTAATGTTGGATCCTTTCCGGTTAGTAACTGGTTAAGTCGTTCACAAAATGAACCTATTGATGTTAATAATATATAGAGAGTCTTATATCTATTGAGTAATCATCGTCTACAAAAGGAAGAAAAAGAGACGTGACCTTAGAATTTGTATTCCTTGAAAATATTGATAATTTATCTTTCGCGATAAATATTAAATCTGATAAGTTCATATTTATGTGTGGAAACTGTTAGCTTATGTTAGCAGCTTTGTATCCATTATAGAAGCTCAAAGGGGAAGAACGATGATTACGTTATTTTCGAGGGGCTATACAAGTTCTAAAAGAATGTGGAGGGTTAAAAATTCAATTCAAGAATCCTCGAAAACCAGATCAATATTTAACTTTGAATACTGATCCTGAACATGCAGGAGAATCTATTTTTCGTGAGCTTGTCACAAGATATGAGGAACACTGTAATGAATCATTTATAATTCTAGGGGAAATCGCTTCTATTGATATGACATGGTATGTTGGTTCATCAGGAACATTTTACGGAGGTAATGATGATATTCTTATTTATTTAGGAGATACCTTCGAAGAAGCTTTATATCATGTTGTTATGGGTGCAAACCTAGACATGATAACTATAGATAGTGACTGAACCTGTATAACTTGCACAAAACATGGAGGCTACGGATTCAGAAAAATATAATTTGCATTAGACGTCTTTAGGTTCGCATAACAAACGATTTTCTGCACTGTCAATCGTCGCTGTCGGGGAAAACATCTGCTGGGTAACAAGAAGCCACGACGCCAAAAGGTATTATCGAATGATAACCTTTGTGGTCTGGTTGTGGGAATGGCGATGTGCAAGAGGTTCTTGCGTGCGATGGATTCGAATTGCACTCAAGTAGTTAGGTGAAGTAAGGGGTGAAGAAAGTGAGAGTGGATGTGAGTACAATTGTCTTTCCATTGCCCACCGATGAATTATTAGACGAAGTGGAGCGAGGCTTGAGAATTTCATTTCCTGAAACATATAGGAATTTTATCAAAGAAAATAATGGAGCTGTACCACACACAAACGTGTTTAGTTATAATCAGCATGAATATGTGATTGAAAAATTTCTTTGTATATTGAATGACAGCGAGTCTGATCTGACGAATGGTTGGTATGATGTCGAAGTTGTTATTACACAATTAAGTGAAAGATTAACTGATGATGAAGATTTAGTGGGGATACATATCGTTCCTATTGCAGCGTTATTTTCAGGAGATTTTGTTTGTTTGGATTTTAGAGAGACTGAAGAGCCCACTGTCGTAATCTGGTTTCATGAAGAGTCAGAAGAATTTTCTCCTGTAACACAAAAGGTCGCTTCAAATCTATCTGAATTTTTCGGAATGCTAACAGAGGAAGAAATGTGACTACATGAGGAGAGTTGATTTTAAGAAATAGAGGAGGAAATCATTTCATGAAAATTTATGATGTGGTGTTTGGCGAACTCGACTATGATTATATTTGGTCCAAGGATACGACTATGAATTATTTTGGGGTTAAGACTCCAATAACCCTTATTATTGAAGGAGATGAGGACGGGGTATTCGATGATGATCAATATTCGGCGTACCAAAGTTTAATGGAAGATTGGGAGGAAATACAACAGAATTTACTGCAACCTATTTTAAACTATTATCTACAAAAACGTCATGAGTTAGGCTATGACATAGCTTTTAATGAAAGTTATCCTTTCGTGGATACAACTGAGCAATTAAAAAAATGATGACCTTAGATAGTATTGTTGTTTCGTATGGAGATCTTAATAAAGAACGGGATATTGGATTTCTTTTTAGTTGTACGTGGGATTCAGAAAATGGCTTAGGCATTCGTTTATTAGATGAAAAAGTAGTTGATGTAGGATACCAAGATGTTGCGATATAAAACTTAGGGTGAACTCAATTCAGATATTTGAACTAAGACTTATTGAGTTTTACTGAATCGGAGAAAGGCGATGTTGAATGAGAACCAAATTGTGAAAGACATTCGAAATGCCCTCAAGAGCAATCAATTCGATAATATACAGGTTATGTTTGAAAATTTAAGTTTATCTAAAGAAGGAAGGTCAGTCTAATGAAACGTAACTATGAAGCATTATTCGGCTCATTTTATCAAAGGTATCTGGATTGGAAAAATGAAGAAATGAGTGACGCTGAGGCACTCGCCATTACATACGATGCTTACTATAGCATAATGAATAGAGGCGAAATGGAGAAAGCTGTCGTGAACATTGCAGCAGCAACAGTGTCATTAACACATACCAAGGTCTATTGTAAATTTAAAGTGCATGTCATGGAGCAGCTTCTTTCCTTAAATAAGGAAAAACTTCGTAGTGTAATACAGACGGATGAATACAAGGATATCGTTGAACGTATGGAAAAAGTCCTTGAAAAGTTTGAAGACATGGCAATAGATCAGAGTGAATTCGCAAGATGGCACTATTTTGAAATGGAGAAAGCAGTGAAAGAGTGTTTCGCCATACTCCTGAACGTTACTAGAGATGAAGATGAGTTAGTTGGGAATGTCCTGAATCGATTTGAACGTGATTGTAATAATACGCCTTCTGAAAACATGGTGATAAAAACAACCCTTGCAGAGTTGATAATTAGACATCGAATCGAAGTCAAAGATCAGTTTGCCCGTATCAAGCGTGAGTTGGAACGGTTCGATATACATAAAGTCGGTCAAGACTTAACTGAATTTGAAAAAAAGGACTTGTCGCTCCGGATCGGAGAGATATTAGGCTTGAATGGACCGTTTGAGAATACTAGATTTGATGATAAAAATCAGATTTGATCCTGAGCATTTCAAATTAGGATGAACCGCCTCTGTCTTTATTGGACGAGGCGGTTCATTTCTTTTAAAACCCAGTCTACCCCTTCAACAGCCCCGACTCCCTCACGGTGGCGAGGAACTCGTTGAACTGCGGGATGTTCAGCTGCTGCGCTGCATCGGAGAGAGCTACGGCCGGGTTCGGGTGCACCTCCACCATGACGCCGTCGGCGCCTGCGGCGAGAGCGGCTTTGGCGCAAGGGGCAAGGATGTCTTTGCGGCCCGTGGAATGCGTGACATCGACAAGCACCGGCAGATGCGTTTCCTGTTTCAGGATCGGCACGGCCGAAATGTCGAGCGTGTTGCGCGTTGCTTTCTCATAGGTACGGATGCCGCGCTCGATCAGCATGACTTGTTTGTTGCCGCGGGAGACGACGTACTCCGCCGCATGCACGAACTCGTCGATCGTCGCCGCCAGACCACGTTTCAGCAGGATCGGAATGTTGACATCGCCTGCAGCCTTGAGCAGCTCAAAGTTTTGCATGTTGCGCGCGCCGATCTGGATGACGTCGATGTAATCGCCGGCAAGCTCGATATGATCCGGGTGAACGATCTCGCTGATCGTTTTCAGGCCGAACTCATCGGCAACTTCCTTCAGTATTTTCAGCCCCTCAATGCCAAGTCCCTGGAAATCGTATGGCGAGGTGCGCGGTTTGAAGGCACCGCCGCGCATGACGCTGATGCCTGCGGCCTTGAGCGCTGCAGCGACTTCGCGCACTTGTTCGTAACTCTCGACCGAGCAAGGCCCGGCGATCATGATTGGCGTTCCCGCACCGACCTGCACGTCGCCAATGGAGACGATGGTATCCTCTTGCTGGTTTTTGCGGCTGACGAGCAGATGTTTTTTGTGTTCGTCGACTTGCAAATTCAGCGAAGCCTGGAAGATTTGCTTGAATAAGAGCTTGATCGCATCGTTATGGAACGGCCCCGGATTGGCTGCGGTCAGTTCCTCCAGCATTTCTTTTTCACGCACAGGATCGAATTTGGGCACGCCTTGTTTTTCTTTGATTTGCCCGATTTCCTGCACGACGCTGGCCCGTTCGGACAACAGGTGAAGCAGGCCGTGGTTGATTTCGTTCAAGCGGCTTCTTAACGTTTCGAGCTCGGTATTCTGTTCCATGGACAATGCACTCCTTCGACATTTGGATTGGTTCTGATTCGCAAAAAACAAAAAAAGCCCTTCATCCGCAAGGGACGAAGAAGCCGTGGTACCACCCTAATTAGAAACGGCAGCGCTGCCTTGCAGCGAGCTGTTTCTCACTTAACCTTTTAACGCAAGGATACGGATTGTCCTAGGAGCTGTAGAAACCCTGAAAAGGTTAGCCCTTCAGCAATCGGCTCGGGAGTGAACTTCGGCGGCATGCTGCTTTCGGGTGCTTTCAGTCTCCGGCACCGCGTCCCTGTGATGAACATGTAATCCGCGTACTCTTTCCGTCATGGCTTTTATAAAGTAATTTTATTCTGATCCCGTCAATAGGTGACATGAAATGAATTGAAGTCATAATAGCATGCTCCGGAATTGATCGCAAGATGACGGATTGACGCATTCATGTGATAAAGTAAATAGACTCATTCGCCATGGGACAGGGATTCGCAGTATAATATAAATAATGACGATTATTATGCAATTTCTGCAAAAGGGGTAATTATGAACAAAACGATTTCGGATATCGCCCAATTGGCGGGAGTCGCAAAGAGCACGGTTTCCCGGTTCCTCAACGGTGGATCGGTCAGCGAGGATACGCGCCAACGCATTGAGCGGATTATCAAACAATACAACTACGTTCCCAACACCTTTGCCCAAAGCTTGAAGGCCAAGCGGGCAAGCATCATCGGCACAGTTGTCCCGCGCCTGGACTCCTTTGCCACGTCCCAGACGCTGATCGGCATCGATGAGGAACTGCGCAGCAACCAATACCAGATGCTGATTGCAAACACAAGCCAGGACATGCAGCGGGAAATCGATGCCATTTACGATTTTGCCAGACAGAAGGTTTCCGGCATCATCCTGCTTGCAGCAGAGGTGACGGAAGCACATCTGAAAGCGGTGGACGACATCGCCATCCCGGTCATTTTGGTCGGACAGCAGCATGAACGGCTCCATAGCGTCGTACATAATGACGACCAGGCCGGTTATGAAATGGGCAAGCATGTGCTGCAAAACGGACATCGCGAGATCAGTTATTTGGGTGTAACCGAACGGGATCAGGCCGTGGGCATTCACCGGAAGCAAGGGTTTCGGCGTGCCATCGCGGAATGTCCTGGATGTAATGTAACCTACCATGAGTCGAGCTTTAAGATGTCGGAGGCAGCACATACGGCTGAGCAGGTGTTAAACAACGATAGGTCATCGATGGTTGTATGCGCAACAGACAATATTGCGTTGGCCGTGATGAAAACGGCTTTTGCCGCCAAAAGGCAGATTCCGCAGGATATATCCGTGAGCGGTTTCGGTGGATATGACATCACGGAGATGATCAATCCTGCGCTGACCACGGTACGATACCATTATACTCAGGCCGGGAGAATCGCGGCCAGCCACATTATCCGGCTTGTTGCGGGAGAACCGGTGGAGAAGTGCGCCGTGCTTGACGTGGAGCTGATTTCCCGAGAAAGCGTTGACAAATTATAAAAAAATCCTTTATGATAGTCCCATCGAACCGGTTCCAAACTTCTGCGGAAAAGCAGGAACCTTGAGAAGAATTCCTGATGGGATTATTTTTTTGCGTTGTTCGGAACCGGTTCCGTTCTTGGACGAAAACAGCAATGGCAAGGGTGGGAGTACTCGATATGAAAATGACCCGAGAACGGCTTTACCGTCGGCTTGAACAGGCCGATCCAGGTGAATTGCGCAAACTTGAAGCGCTCATCGCCGCATGTCCGTGGCGGCAGCAATATCATATTCAGCCCCAAACGGGGCTGCTGAACGACCCGAACGGTTTTGCCTTTTACCAAGGCTATTATCACCTGTTCTATCAATGGTTCCCGCTTGGAACGGAGCATGGCATGAAGTATTGGTACCACGTTCGCTCCAGTGATCTCGTGCATTGGGAAGACAGGGGAATCGGCATTCATCCGGGCGATCCACAGGATTCACATGGTGCCTATTCGGGCAGCGCCATCGAGAAGGATGGCAAGCTGATGCTGATGTATACAGGCAATACAAGGGATGAACGATGGATCAGGCATCCGTACCAATGCCTTGCGGTCATGGATGAAGATGATGTGGTGATTAAACGCGAAACCCCTGTTATCCCGGCCGTGCCGCCTGGATACACGGACCATTTCAGGGACCCGAAGGTATGGCAAGACGGAGAATGGTATTACTGTATCATAGGAGCCCAGCGCGAGAACGAGACCGGCTGCGCCGTGTTATATCGCTCGCACGACATGTTGGAATGGACGCTTTTGGGCGAGCTGCGGACGAATTTGAATGAATTCGGATATATGTGGGAGTGTCCGGATTATATGGAGCTGGATGGCCAGGGTGTACTGATTTTTTGCCCTCAAGGGTTGCAACCGGAAGGGGATCGATACAACAACATCTATCAATCCGGCTATCTCATCGGTGAAGCGTTCGATCCGGAAACGTTAACATTCAACCACGGCGATTTCAGGGAACTGGATCGCGGGTTTGATTTCTATGCACCCCAGACGATGGCAGCTCCGGATGGCAGACGCATACTTGTCGGATGGATGGGATTGCCCGATCTGGCGTATCCGACGGACGGCAGCGGTTGGGCGCATTGCCTGACGATTCCGCGGCAGCTGAGCATTAGAGACGACAAACTCATTCAACAGCCCGTCGATGAAATGGTGAAGCTGCGCATGACCGAAACGAAGCAGACCGTCGGCGTGACCCTTGAAAACGAAACCAGAACAATCCCTGGCTTCGCCGGCACGGCGTTTGAACTGGACTGCATCATTGACAGCTGCGATGCCGATCGTTTCGGTATCGAATTCCGCTCGAGCGAGCAGGAAAAAACGGTCATATGGTATGACCGGGCGGAGCAGAAGCTGGTGCTGGATCGTTCGTCGTCCGGGGCAGCGCTGGCCGAAGCCAACGGCAGCGTGCGTCGATGCTCTCTAAGCGGCGAAACGATCCGGCTTCGCATGTTCGTGGATACGTCATCGGTCGAAATCTTCGTGAACGAAGGGGAAGAAGTTTTCACGAGCCGGATTTTCCCAAGCCAAACGAGTGATGGCATCCGTTTCTTTGCCCACGGCGGCAGAGCGACATTTAAAGCAAGCAAGTGGGATTACGAGCATCAAAATGCAAAACGTTAAACAATCATCAGGCACGAAGGGAATGAATTCCATGTCCGACAATCAACAGATCGCTCGCGAAGTCATCCAGGCCGTCGGCGGCAAGGATAATATCGCATCGTTTGCGCACTGCGCAACCCGGCTTCGCATCATGGTGAACGACAAGGACAAAATCGACCAAAAACAGGTCGAAACCATCGACAAAGTCAAAGGTGCATTTTTTAACTCGGGGCAGTACCAGATCATTTTTGGCACGGGAACGGTCAACCGGATCTATGAGGAAGTGGAGAAGCTCGGGATCGAAGGCACATCCAAGGAAGATTTGAAAGGCCAAAGCAAAAAGCAGGGCAACGTGTTTCAGCGAGGGATCCGGACCTTTGGCGACGTGTTTGTGCCCATCATTCCGGTGCTGGTGGCAACCGGGCTATTCATGGGTCTGCGCGGCCTGCTCACCCAGAGCGAGATTCTGGCGTTGTTCGGGGCTACGCCTGATGATATTTCGCCAAACTTTTTGCTCTTTACGCAAGTTCTGACCGATACGGCCTTCGCGTTTTTGCCGGCACTCGTGGCGTGGTCTGCATTCCGCGTATTCGGCGGCAGCCCCGTGCTCGGCATTGTGCTTGGTTTGATGCTGGTCAATCCGGCGCTGCCGAACGCGTATGCGGTCGCAGACGGATCGGCAAAGGCGCTGCACATGTTCGGCTTCATACCGGTCGTCGGTTACCAAGGTTCAGTCCTGCCCGCCTTCTTCGTGGGCTTGATCGGCGCCAAATTTGAGAAGTTTCTCCGAAAGCGGGTACCTGAAGCGCTGGATCTGATCCTTACGCCGTTCATTACGCTTGCTGTCATGATCACGCTGGGTTTGTTCGCCATCGGCCCGGTATTCCATTCCCTGGAGGAATGGGTGCTGCACGGCACAACCGCCGTTCTGGATCTGCCGTTTGGCATTGCGGGGCTTGTGATCGGATTTTTGCATCAAATCATTGTGGTTACCGGCGTGCATCATATATTCAATTTTCTTGAGATACAATTGCTGGAGCGAACGGGTGCCAATGCATTCAACGCGATTATTACATGTGCCATTACGGCACAGGGGGCAGCTTGTCTGGCAGTTGGTTTGAAAACGAAAGATACGAAGTTAAAGGCGCTTGCCTTGCCTTCTTCATTCTCGGCTTTTCTAGGCATCACTGAACCGGCGATTTTCGGGGTCAACCTTCGTTTGATGAAACCGTTTATTATGGGTCTGGTCGGCGGCGCGGCAGGAGGCTTTCTGGCATCCCTGTTCCATTTGCAGGGCACGGGCATGGCGGTTACCGCGATCCCGGGAACGTTGCTGTACCTGAACAGCCAGCTGCCAGTGTACATTTTGACCAATGTAGTAGCGATGGGCATCGCGTTTGCGCTGACCTGGATGTTCGGTTACAAAAACAAGCCTGCAGCTTCGGAAAACGGATCTTCGAACGGCATGTCCGGTAACGAGGAGTCGATGGCAGATTCGGTAATTGCCTCGGACTCGGCATCCGCATCAGCTCCGTCACCTGTTCCAACAAACATGGAAAAAGTGCAGGTTGACACGATGGATATAGCGGCCCCAATCACGGGTCAAGCCGTTGCTTTGGCCACCGTTCCCGATCCGGCCTTTGCGGAAGGGCACATGGGAGAAGGAATCGCTATCGAACCATCCGATGGCAAAGTATATGCTCCGTTCGAAGGCACCGTGGCACATGTCATGCACAAAAGCAAACATGCCGTCATTTTAGAGCATGCGACGGGAGCGCAAGTGCTGATTCACGTCGGCATCAACACCGTTGGTCTGAAAGGAGAAGGTTTCACGCTGCACGTGAGCAATGGCGATCATGTCTCGAAAGGACAGCTGTTGTTGGAATTTGATATGGAGCATATCCGGTCAGCCGGATTGCCGCAAATCACACCCGTTCTTGTGCCTGGTGGGAACGAAGAGATCGAGAGTGTGACGGTTGCCCGATCAGGGCCGGTGCAGGCAGGGCAGGATACGGTGCTTATAGTCAAATTCAAGAAGACAACATAGATCAAGAGAACTTGTTCCTTAACGACAGAGACAGGTGTGGTGAGGCATCTAGACCTACAGTAAATGGAACTCATATTCCCGAAGGCAGGGCATGGTCATGCAGTGGACAATCACTGCATTGACCATGCCTTTTTTCTTTATTTGTCAAACTTGCCGCAATGCTGGGGGAAAGGGCTATATAAACCGCAAAAAAGATACACACGTTAACGGAGAGGCAGAACCAATCTGGAGAAGCGTAGCGGTCTAAAAGCTTTCTGAAGAAAGCTGCTTCGGAAGCATAGGCTTATCACCGGATTTTCCCTTTGAAAAAAGGGATATGAAAAAATCTGGGGATAACAGCGATCGGAAGATGGTACTGCACTCGCAGTGCCTTGTGTGATTGTTTAGTGCGGTTTATATAGCTGACCTCGTGCCTACGGCGCTGATTACAACCCCGCAGACCGTTTCAGCCGCTCCGCGATTTGCTGCAGGTCTTCCTGAGAGATGCCCGGAGCGAACTCTTCCGACAACTCCGGAAGTTCAGGGATGGGCCCGCTGTAACCGGGGAGCCCCGCATACGCTTCCAGTTTGCCGCCGTCGCGGGGATGGGTTCCTTTCCAGATCTGCGCAATCTGCTGGTAATCCTTGTCGCTGAACGTATACAATCTGCGGTGTTCGCCCAAGGCCTCCCATTTCCGTGTTGCATCGAACACGCTGTTATCGAGGTTCGGCACAGGCAGCATTTTGGTGACATCCACGCCGGTCGCAATTTCGAGCGCTTTTGCATAAGCCAGAATATGTACGCCGCCCCGGACAAGCAAATAACCGGTCATCGCCCTTGCCGTCGGATGATCCGTCATTTCGTACACTCTCATTTTGTGGGTCCTTGCATTGCATTCCAGAAAAAAGTTATGCAGCAGATCAACGATGAGATTGCCTGTGCTGGTTACGTAAGAGCCGTTCCAGGGTCTGCCCATGGAGTCATAAGGGAGGGCCGTTTGGGCCGATTCGATAAACAGGGAGGACATGCGAAGATCCTTGGTGTTGCGAAGCGGGGTCGCATCTGGATCGCCCGGCGAAGTCGTGCCGACGAGCATCAGGTTGATTGTGTTGGCCACGAGCTCCACATGCCCGAACTCCTCGGCGGTTATGCTGGCAACAATGTCGTAAAAGGGTCTCAGCTTGGTTTTGCCTCTGAAATTGAACGACTGGAACAAGTAATTGTTCAGCGTGGACATTTCCCCGAAACGCCCGCCCATCAGCTCCTGAACCGCAGAGGCTCCGTTAGGGTCGGGATTGCTGCCGATCGGTAGTTCGATGGCAAGACGGTCTACCCGTTTAAACATGCGTTTCCCTCCTTATGCGTAGTTACATTACTGTTAAGGTATGAACCACGACTTGTACGTTATGCGGGAGGCAGATGCATCAAGCCCGTTTCGTGCTGGGGGAGGGTGAAGAGAAAGTCGTTCCGCCAAAAAAAACGCTCCCACGGAACATAAGCTCCGAAGGAACGCTTTTGGCAAAAATATGCTGGGCAGCATCCTCTGCTTTGGTTGAATCAGGCGGGTTCGCCGACAATGCTTGAGCCTTTTTTCGTTATTTTGTACGATACCACATCGCCGTTCCAGAAATGGAACTTCAGAATGATTTCGCCATCGTTGGTTTCCTTGAAAAACGCCGGCTTCAGCTCGATGACCTGACGATCATAATCCGGGCTGAATGTGTAAGCGAACTCCTTGAAGGAGGTCCAGTTTTGCGGTCCGGCGATCTCTCCGTCGGTATAATTCGCTTCCATGGTAGCCAATTGGTTGCCGTTAAAGGCCACCGGAATGGCGAACGATTCCGTCGTACCCGAGGCTTTGCTCAATACAGGCGTGGTCCTCGAAATGATATGGAACGTCCAGTCGGCTCCGTTGTTGAATTTGGCCGTAAGCTTGGCATTAACACCAAGCTCGCCGGAGGACGCAAGCTGTTTCAGGAGGTCGGCCTTGAGCGTCAGCGTGTCGCCTTTTAGGGTATAATGCTTCACTTTGATCAGTGACGTGCTGCCGTTCGTGAGCGAACGAAGTTTGTTGCCGTTCAGGTTCAGCTTAATGGTTCTGTCTTGCACGGCTTCGCCTGCGTTCAGGTAAATCAGATCGGTCTCCGCTGTGGCGGAGCGGCCTTCCCAGCCAGCTTTCATGACATTGTACAGATCCGGGTCTGACCAGGTATAATCCGTACGGCTAAAGTGCTGTCCATTGTCCCACAGCATGGTCGTCATTTGTTTTTGATGCAGGTAATGGGCGATGAATTCGAAAAATTTGAGCTTTTCGCCTTGTTCGATGACGCCCGTATGCTGGTCGAAACCGAGCAGGCCGTATTCGCCGACGATGACGGGAATGCCTTTGGCCGTGAAAGCATTGTACACACGATCAAATGTATCCGTGATATCTTTTTGTACTTCTTCATTAAACGTCGTGTAACCGGCAATGTTCACGCTGAACGGCCAGAAACCGTAATAATGCACCGTTGCAATGATATGGGGATCATTCAATTTGGAGATCGTTTGGTTCAGCGCATCCAGATCGGCCTGGTTGGAGGACGTATGAAGCGTAGGCAGCACCAATGGACGATTGGCGTTGTTGGCGCCGGAAGATCTGACGATCTTATGGAACGAAGTATTTAGCTCGTCGAGCATTCGGTAGGCTACCGCCTCATTGGTTGTCCCACCTTCGGTGAAACGTGGTTCGTTGATGCTTTCGAACATCAGCTTGTTGGACGAATGCTTGAATTTTTCGGCGATTTGCGTCCATACGGCATTGTAACGGGCCAGTACGTTGTCGTGGTCTTTTTCCATGTAACTGACCCATCTCCATGAATCATGGTGAACATTGAGCATGACGTAAAGATTAGCATCCAACGCCCAATCCACAACTTCTTGTACGCGATTCATGTAAGCGGAATCAATTTTGTATTCAGGTGCTTCGCCGATATGGGCTTCCCAGGTCACCGGAATGCGAATGCTTTTGTAGCCTTGTGCGGCGATGTTCTGAATCAATTCTTTGGTGATGCGGGGATTGCCCCAAGCCGTCTCATCTTCGCCGACCGCGTCAAGGGAATTTCCGAGATTCCAGCCTGGTTCCATATCACTGACGTAAGCCTGAATTTTGCTCGGAGCTGCAGTTTCATTGGCACTGCTGTTTTCGGCGGCATCCGCCGAAGCGACGGCAGAAGAGAGAAGGGAAAGGATCATCGCCGTGACCAGGGTGAAGTTCAAAAGTTTGTTCCGTTTTCTTTTCATTCAATTCTGTCTCCTTTGTGGTATATGTATTAGAATGACTGAAAGCGTTTTCGTAATATAACGTAACATAATATGGAAGGGGAAAACACCTTTAAAATTAGTTATGATTTCATATAAAAATTAGTGGTTTTTGACATGGGTATTACACGTCCCGCCAATCATTGAATTGACAAGAGCCCTAAATCTTGGTACAGTTTTATGCAACCGCATAATGCATTCTGGGAATGTTACCGATATGGGCATAACCTGAGCTGGCTTGTTTACATGACATGTGTAGACACGCTGGTTCGGGTTTTTTTGTTGCCTGGAATCGGAAAGGCGTGGTTGGACATACTTCACGAAGAATCGAAAGGAGAACTGGGCATGAGCAATTTCAAATTTCCCGAAAACTTTCTGTGGGGAGGAGCTCTCGCAGCCAATCAAGCGGAAGGAGCATATCTGGAAGACGGCAAAGGACTAAGCATTGTGGACCTGCTGCCTTCCGGGGAGAATCGCAGAAGCATCATGAAGGGCAATGTGCCTGGATTTACGCCGCAGGAAGGAGAGTTCTACCCTTCGCACGCAGCCATCGACTTTTACCATCGTTATCCGGAGGATATCGCTCTATTCGCGGAAATGGGATTCAAAGCGCTTCGTGTTTCCATTGCGTGGGCGCGCATTTTCCCAAGCGGGGAAGACGCGGCAGCGAATGAGGCCGGACTGCAGTTTTACGACAACCTGTTCGACGAAATGCTCAAGCACGGCATCGAACCCGTCGTGACGCTGGCTCATTTCGACGTGCCGGTTAACCTGATCGAAAAGTACGGCAGCTGGAGAAATCGCAAGCTGGTTCACCTGTTCGAAACGTATGCTAAAACCGTATTTACCCGTTACAAGGACAAGGTTAAATACTGGATGACCTTCAACGAAATCAACATGCTGCTGCATTTGCCGTTTCTGGGGGCAGGCCTGGCCTTTAAAGAAGGCGATAACGTCAAAGAAATCCAATACCAGGCGGCTCATCATCAGCTGGTCGCAAGTGCGTTGGCCGTCAAAGCATGTCATGAAATCATTCCGGGCGCCATGATTGGCTGCATGCTGGCAGCGGGCAGCTTCTACCCGTATACATGCAATCCGGAAGATGTGTTCCAGGGCATGGAGAAAGACCGGGAGTCCTACTTCTTCATCGACGTGCAGTCGCGCGGTGAATACCCGGGTTATGCCAAACGTTTCTTTAAAGATCACGGCTTAAACATCGTCATGGAAGCAGGCGATGCCGACATTTTGAAAAACCATACCGTGGATTACATCGGATTCAGCTATTATTCCAGCCGTACGACAAGCACCGATCCCGAAGTGGTCAAAAACATGACCAGCGGCAACGTATTCGGTTCCGTCGCGAACCCGTACCTGCAAAAATCCGATTGGGGCTGGACCATCGATCCGAAAGGTTTCCGGATCACGGCCAACCAGCTGCATGACCGTTACCAGAAACCGCTGTTTGTCGTCGAAAACGGTCTTGGGGCCAATGACGTCGTGGCGGCCGATGGCGAAATTCACGACGATTATCGCATTGATTACCTGAAGCGGCACATTGCCGAGATGGGCGAAGCGATTCAGGACGGCGTCGATATTATCGGTTATACGAGTTGGGGACCGATCGATATCGTCAGCGCCTCTTCCGGCGAGATGAAGAAACGCTACGGTTACATCTACGTGGATCGCGACAACGCCGGTAATGGGGATTTGAAGCGGATCAAGAAGAAAAGCTTCCATTGGTACAAAAAAGTGATCGCATCCGGGGGAACGGATCTGGAGGCATAGGCGATCGCCGGTTCAATTTGGAAGGTTCGTCGTACCTGGCGAATCTTCCGGGTTTCGGACTTCCGGTGAAAGCGTTGACATCCTTGCGAGTTCGCGCTATACTTGACGCAATTATATCGTTATGGGATTGTTACTACACAAGTGTAGGCAAAACCTAAGCATCCAAAAGCAGATGTCGGAGGCTTTTTCAGGCATTTCGGCCGATCTTGGTCTCATGGGTTTGTTTTCCCGTGCAGCGAGTTCGCCGCGCCGTATGAAAGGTTACGACTTGCCGCGAATGACGTTCGCCTGAACGTTTTTTCCTTTGCGATGCTTGAGGTTTTTTTTGCGTGCCCGGGTAACGATGGTTTGCAGTTACGAGTGGATCGTGAATGGGGGATGGAAGTGAAAATAGCCAAGGTCATCAACAACAATGTAATCAGCATCTATCAGGCAGACGGGGCTGAGCTTGTCGTTATGGGGCGCGGAATTGCCTTCAAGAAAAAGCCGGGAGACAGAGTAGACGAGACCCGCATTCAGAAGGTGTTTGCCCTGAAGAACAAGCAGACCTCCGACAATTTCAAAATGCTGCTGCGCGAGGTTCCGATCGAGCTGGTCGAAATCGTCGAAGAGGTCATCACGCACGCGAGAGATAACATGGGCAGAAACCTGAATGAAAACATCTATGTATCCTTGACGGACCACATCAATTTTGCGATAGAACGATACCGCGAAGGCGTCGAGATCAAAAATGCGATGCTTTGGGAAATCAAACAGCTGTACAAGTCCGAATTCGCGCTTGGACTGCGTACGCTGGAACAGATCAAGTCCCGGCTCGGGTATGAGCTTCCGCAGGACGAAGCGGCCTTTATCGCGCTGCATATCGTGAATGCCGAAATGAATGAAGAAGTCGTGACCACGATGAACATGACCAAATTCATTCAGCAAATTATCAATATTGCGAAATACCATTTCAAGATGGAGTTCGATGAGGAATCGCTCAGTTATTACCGCTTCATTACCCACTTGAAATTTTTCTCGCAGCGTGTGCTGAACGGAACGCATTACGACAATAACTACGACCACTTCTACGACATGATCAAGGAGAAGCATCGGGAAGCGGCGGCATGCACGGAAAAGATCGAAATGTTCGTCAAAAAGGAATATGACCACGAGCTGACGAATGAGGAAAAGCTGTATCTGACCGTGCACATTGAACGAGTGGTTAATCGTTAATAAATAATTGTTGACAGAAATGGTTAAATAATTATATTATGTGATTAACAGGAATTAAATACGATTGAACTGGGATTGTTACTGGTTATGCAGGCAAAACCTAAGCCATGAGAAGGTGTATGCTCGTTTGGGCACCTTTCTTCAAGGCTTAGGTTTTTTGCGTGCAAAAAAATCGAAATACGCCTGTCGCAGAAAACATGGGGGTGCAGAGGATGAGTCATGAAAAGCTGGCCAAAGAAATCGTACAGCTGGTCGGTGGGGAGAAAAACGTCGTTTCCCTGGTGCATTGCGCAACGCGTTTGCGGTTTGTACTGAAGGACGACGCCAAAGCCGACAAAGCAACATTGGAAAAAACGGAAGGCATCATTGCCGTGAAAGAAAACGGAGGACAATTTCAAGTCGTCATCGGCAACACGGTGCCTGAGGTGTATAGTGCCATCGGCAAAGTCAGCAACATTCTGGACGATGGCGATTCCAAAGAAAAAAAGGGCAAGTCCATTAAAGGCCTTGGTGGCATTATTGACGTCATTTCGAGCATCTTTGCTCCACTGCTCGGCGTTATGGCCGGAGCCGGGATTTTAAAAGGGCTGCTGCTGATTGCCACCAACGCCGGCTGGCTCGCAACGACGGATACAAGCTACATCATTCTATACGCGGCTGCGGATAGCCTGTTTTATTTCCTGCCGCTGCTGTTAGCGGTTACAACTTCGCGCAAGTTCCAGGGCAACACCTTTGTCGCGTTGACGATCGCGGGCGCACTGATCTATCCGACCATCATTACGTTAAAAAATGAAGGCACGCCAACCGACTTTTTCGGCATTCCGGTGGTCCTGATGAGTTATTCATCCACGGTCATTCCGATCATCATTTCGGTTATCGTGATGAGTTTCCTGGAGAGATGGCTGAACAAAGTCATTCATCAAAGCGTCAAAAACTTCATTACGCCATTGCTGCTGTTAGTGATTATGGTTCCGCTGACGCTGATTGCGTTCGGACCGTTCGGCGTATACGTCGGTAATGCCATTGCATCTGCGCTGGTAGCCGCATTTGGTTTCAGTCCGCTGCTGGCTGGAGCGGTCATGGGTGCGGGCTGGCAGCTGTTCGTCATCTTCGGCGTGCACTGGGGCCTGGTGCCGATCTTCATCAACAACGTTGCGGTTCACGGCCGCGACGGCATCAAACCTGCCGCAACGGCATCCGTATTCGCCCAAACGGGCGCGGCTTTTGGAGTCATGCTTAGAACGAAAAACAAAAAGCTGAGAACCCTGGCCGGGTCCTCTACGCTCACGGCTCTGTTCGGCATCACCGAACCGGCCATCTACGGGGTAACGCTGCCGCTGAAACGGCCATTCATCGCAGGTATTATCGGCGGAGCGATCGGGGGAGCGATCATCGGCCAAGCGGGAACCCAAGCGTTTGCATCCGGTGCGCCGGGACTGCTCACGCTGCCGATCTTCTACGGTCCAGGCGGACAAGGCTTCCCGGGCCTGATTATCGGGATCGTCGTTTCCTTTATCGTTTCGGCCGTATTGACGTATATTATGGGCTTCAAAGATCCGGTGGAGGAAGAAGCGGCCAAAGGCGAAGCAGCCAATAAATCCGCATCATCCGCACAAGCATCGACATTGACTGCTGCGGCAGACCAACTGGTGCTTAGCCCGATCCAAGGTACGATCGTGGATCTGGCGGAAGTTCCGGACCCGGCATTTTCATCCGGAGCGATGGGTCAGGGCGTTGCCATCGAGCCAAGCGTGGGGAAAGTGGTTGCTCCGTTCGACGGAACGGTAACGGTAGCCTTTAAGAAGAAACACGCATTGGCGGTCGTATCCGACAGCGGGGCTGAAATCCTGGTGCATGTCGGCGTGGACACCGTCAAGCTGGACGGACAGCATTTTGTGTCCCATATCAAGGAAGGCGACCGTGTAAAGGCAGGAGACCTGCTGCTCGAGTTCGACATCGCACAGATCAAGGCTGCCGGATACCATACGGTTACGCCGATTATCGTCACGAATTCTGCAAACTATGAACAAGTATTGCCTGCAAGCACGGGAGAGGTTCAGACGCAGGAGCCGCTCTTGAGCCTTCACGCTTCGAAATAGTTAGCATCTCAAATGTACAGCCATTTCCTAACTCGACAAACTTCGGTTTGTTCGGTAGGGAATGGCTTTCTTTATTTGGAAAACGTGATATCATTCAGAAGACCGCTTCAAGGTTGAATCATCTAGCAACTGGACTATTTTACATAAAGGGAGCTATTCTAATGAAGGAATACTTACAAAACATCGAACAGTGGTTAAGTGCGAATGCAGACAAGATTATTGAAAGTTCGTTGCAACCTCCGGCAAGCGAGCTTCAACTGTTAGAATTGGAAGCTGAACTAGGGAAAGCTTTGCCGAACGACTTTAAGCAGCTTTATTTGTGGAAGAATGGATTAACGGACGATGAAAATCTAGGCAGCTTATTTTATGGAATGGACTTTTATCCATTAGATCGGGTTAGGCAAGAATTTGACAGAAGAAGGGAATCTGACGGGAACTCCAATTTTGAACTGTTGACCGTCGACAAGGAGATTGATCCTTCCAACATGTATAATTCCGATTGGCTGCAGCTGGGCTTTGACGGATCGCACACCGGGTTGTTTCTGGATTTAGCACCCTCGATAGATGGACAATATGGACAGGTTATATTCATTGATGATGAATACCGCGTGGGGATTCTGGTAGCATCTACGATTAGAGAACTGGTAGCCCACTTCTCAAATGACCTCGTGAATGGACTATATCGTTTGGATGACGACGCATTGGATGAAGAGAATCATTATTTGGTGCCCGATGGGAAAATCAGCCTTGTGAACTGGAAAAATAGCGAAAGATGGGCTCGTTCATGAACGGCTTTTGACTTTTTTTCGCTGGAAAAATATAATATAGTTATTATTTCAATTGACATACGGAAGGAGCATAGACCGAAAATGACACATGCGATGAGACTGCGTTTCCTGACTTTGACCCGCTAATTAAATATGGTCAAGGCTCTGTTCGTTTGATCGGATCAGAGTAAACGGGATCAGTCTGTCCTTTTTTTCGGAAATGCTCATTTTAAATATAAGGGATAACGATGTCTTATTCCCGTTTACGTTGAATCGCAGGCGATGGCTTGCGATTTTTTGCGTTTTTTATCCATGCAGCGTTAAAAGCTCAAAACAAGTCCAAGGACAGGAGGCACGTAAATGTTCAAAATGATGTTGTTGTTCTATTGATACGGGTCGGCACGAATCGGCTCGTATCGATACAGCGCTATCGATACGAAATATCAAACATTTCGGAGGTAGCGAAGATGGAAAAAATGTGTTTTGAATTGGAACAAGTAGAGATTTCCTTGCAGGATAGAGTGTTACTGAATATTGAACGCTTGGCCGTGCATCAGTTTGACCGGATCGGGATCGTGGGGAGAAATGGCCAAGGCAAGAGCACGCTGCTTAAATTGCTTGCAGGACGGCTCATGCCAACAGCGGGCAGGGTAAAGCGTTATGTGGACTTTGGATACTTGGAGCAGATGGCCGCACCTGAAGATAAAAGTGAGATGGAGATTGATGCCAAATTGCTTTCGAGGCTGGCGATCCCGTCCCATTCTGGTTTAAGCGGTGGCGAAGAAACGCGGTTGAAGTTGGGGAATTTGCTGGCGCATTACCATGAGGCTTTACTGATCGATGAGCCCACCACGCATCTGGATCGTGACGGCATTGCTTTTATGATGGATGAGCTGCGGTTCTACTATGGTGCATTGATTCTCGTCAGCCATGATCGCGCGGTGCTCGATGAGCTCGTAACAACGATCTGGGAGGTCGAAGACGGCCAAGTGCATGTGTACACCGGAAACTATAGCGACTATAAAGCCCGGAAACAGCTGGAACATGAACAGCAAAATCAGGCATACGACCAATACGTGAAGGAAAAGAGGCGGCTCGAACGCGCTGCGCAGGACAAAATGGAGAAGGCAGCGAAAGTGACCCAGCCAGGCCGCACTTCAAAACGGGAAGCCAAGGCCAAGGCCAATCGCATGTTTGAGACAAAGTCAAAAGGAACAAGCCAAAAAGCGGTTCATCGCGCGGCCAAAGCCATCGAGCAGCGAATGGATCGGCTGCAGGAGGTTCACAAAGTTCAGGATCGCCAGCCCCTTGTCTTTCGTCAATCCGCTGCGCTGAAGCTGCATAACCGTTTTCCGATCATGGCAGATCGTTTGACCCTTTCGGTGGAGGGTAAAATGCTGCTACACAATGCAAGCTTCCAGATTCCTTTGGGGAGCAAAGTAGCCATTACGGGCACAAACGGCAGCGGCAAGAGCACGCTGCTTAACCATATCGCCAAGGGAGGGCAAGGAATCATGCTGTCCCCCAAAGCCCGGATCGGGTATTTTCGGCAAATGAGTTATCGTTTTACGGCCGATGAAGGTATCCTGGCATTTTTGCACAAACGGACTACGGCCGAGGAAAAGCAAATCAGATCCGTGCTGCATGCGATGCGATTCAGTCATGCGGACCTGCAGCGCAGCGTGATGACCCTGAGCGGAGGTGAAGCGATCCGGCTTCAGCTGTGCCGGCTCTTTCTGGAGGAGTATAATATTTTACTGTTGGACGAACCGACGAATTTCCTGGATGTAGACGCCCTCGAGGCATTGGAGAACTTCGTGAAAGCTTATGAAGGAACGCTGATCTATGTGACGCACGATCAAGCGTTTGTACGCCATACCGCTGATATGGTTCTCCACATGGAGCAGGGCAGGTTAAGACAGTAGGAACGAATAAGCTTCATCAATGCTTGTCAGACATGGAAGCCGCCAGCGTGAGTGCTGTCGGCTTTTTATGGCGATGTTCGCTGGAGGGTCCCTCCATCGTTCATGAAACATCGGCTGCGTCTGTCCGGAACCCGTATGTTTCTGTATGGAATCCGCAACGATTGGGATAAAATGGTTGACTCGATCCTGTGAATTAACTAATGTAGGGTTATCGCGGGTTGGAACATAGAGGAGGCGCAATGAAGCTAAGGTCCCTTTCTTTCTTATGGAAACTGTTATTGTTCTCGGTTGTAATAGGCACGCTGCCCGTGATTGTGCTGGGCGCTTTTTCATATTACAATTCTTCGCAAACCGTGCAAGAAAAGGTGAATGAGGGCAACAAACTGTTGTTGCGGCAAATGCAAACAGGCGTCGAGCAGATGCTCCGGACGGTGGATAACTCGGCAACGCAGTTTTTGCAATCCCCGGTGGTTAATCAGGTGTTTGCGAAGCCCATTACCAATCAGGATTTTGAAATGGTTCATGAACTGTACAAAGGCATTGCCACGATTCAAACCTATGAGCTGGGCATCCGGGAAATTTATTTGTATAGTCTGGATCATCATTGGATGGTGACGAGCACCGGCGTGAATGAATATGCATCTCCGGGCTTTGGACCACAGCTCGAATCTTTCTCCCGTGAGCAGCCAGGCTCTTTTTGGAGTATGGTGCGATCCAATGATGCGGTGGATTCTGCGGGAGCCGTGTTTTTTGTAAAAAAGGCACCGTTTAATGCAGCGAATCCGAAAGGCATCATTGGCGTTGAACTGTCTCCGGACGTCATCCAAAGAAGGATGGCTGTTCAGAATGGTAATTTGGGAAACGCTTTCATATTGGATCAAAGCTTTCATCCGATCACGGTAGGAAATAGGGACATGGTACCCGCAAATGGCAGCGACGAATCCTATTTGCAGCAGCTTCAGGAAACGAAGTCGGCCGCAGGGCAGTATGTTTCCAAGCTGGAAGGCAAGGCGGTAACCGTCACTTATCGCAAATCGTCCTACAATGGCTGGATTTACGTGTCTGTTGCATCGAACGAACAGATCAATGAACAGAACCGGATTATCGGATGGATTACCTTGCTCGTCTGTTTGGCTATTTTGGCCATGACGTTGATTCTTGCCTGGTTTGGTTCCAGACGGATGTACCGTCCGATCCGTTCCATCCACGCAGCGCTGGCGGCCATTGGCACTGCGCGAGAGCGGGAGGAGCCTCTCGGGGAGCTGCAGGTGATCGGAGAACGCGTGAATGATTTAATACGCAACCAGTCACATATGATGAACGAGCTCCAAGGTCAGCAGATACAGCTCAAAGAATTTTTCATGCATAAGCTGTTGGCTGGAGAGATCGGTCATGCAGACTTTGAAGAAAAATTGGGTTGGTACGGAATCGGCCAGGCGTGGCCGTGCATGAGTTTGCTCGCGATTCAGATCGATACGTTGCAGGATACCCGTTATGAAGAGGCAAATCGGGATTTGCTTATGTTTGCCATCAATAACATGGTTGGTGAACTGGTACCGCAGGCGAACCGATTGGAGCCGGTTGTTATAACGGACATGCAAGTCACTTTGCTGGGTTCAAGCAAAACAGGCCAAGAATTGAAGGAAGAACTGTTCATATTGGCGACGGAAATTCAAAGGACAGTCTCCAAGTATTTAGGGATTAAAGTGAGCATCGGAATAAGTCGACCGTTCGGTTCGTTTGCACGAACTCGGGAAGCATTGCATGAATCTGAGACGGCGCTTAAATTCAGCGTAGGACTTGGACAAGAATCGATTTTGTTCATTGAGGATGTGCAGCCGAAGACCCATGATGTGGGCATGTACCCTCAAGACAAGGAACAAGCTTTATTTGATGCCATGCGGTCAGGCAACATCGTGCAGGCAGAGATCGAATTGAAACAATTCATTATGGAGCTTTTTCCGTCAAATACGTCATTCCAGGATTACCACTTGTCTTTGCTGCGTTTGTTGGTCGATATTCTCCGTTTCGGTAATGAACTGTCCATCTCGGCGGAAAGCACAACGGAAGACGAGTCTTCGCTGATTCAATCCGTATTCAAACTGCGTAATGTCAAAGAGATTGAGCATTGGTTCTGGTCAATGTTCGTTAAGCCCTATACATGTGAACTGGAGCGTCGTCGCGAAACGCAATTCAAACATATTTCAGAAGCCGTCATCGATATGATTCATCGTGAATATGACCATGATCTGACGCTGGAAAACTGCGCTGCCCGGATCAACTACCATCCTCATTACGTGAGCCGTGTGTTCCGTCAGGAGACAGGAATCAATTTTGGGGAATATTTGACGCAATATCGAATGGATATGGCTAAAAAGTGGTTAAAAGAGACCGACATGAAGATTTCGGAAATTGCAGAACGATTGCAGTACAACAACTCCGCCAACTTCATCCGTTCTTTTCGGAAAATTGTAGGGATGACACCTGGAAAGTTCAGGGGAGAGAGCTAGTGTGATCATCGTTGCCAGTAGAGTAGAAGAAAAAGCCCCATGGAATCGGCAATCTCCGATTGATGGGGCAGTTGCGTTTGTCTGGGATCTCGGTTTCCAATGATCTATTTGGTGGATTTGGCGTACTCCGCATTGATTTCTTCAATAATTTTGCTGCCACCGCCTTGCAGCCACTGATCGACTGCTTTTGACCAATCGGCCTCGCTGGCCGTGCCCATGATGAATTTGACGGTCGCGTCCTGAATGATTTTATTCAGTTCATTGCCGAGTTCGATGGCCGTATTCGAGATGAACGGTGCAGCAGGATTGGGTATGGCAAACGTCGCATTGTCCTTGAACAATTCCACGCTGCGCTTATCCAGCTCGGTGCCGTAGTTTTCAACCTCGTTCTGCAAAATCATGAACTGGCTGCTGTCCGTCATTTCGGCCCGCAATTTCGGGTCGGGGTTCTGTACGTATTCCCCGTTTTCAATCGTAAACTGTTTGCCTTCGATCCCATATTTCAACAGGTTCTGAATGTCTTTTTCAGACACGCTGTCAAAGTAGGCAAGAATTTGTTTGAGTTCTTCCTCCGTTTTCACGCTTGTTTTCGGAATCATGTACATGCCCAAATAACCTGTTCCCGCTCGTGTAGCATCCCCATTTGGTCCGGCGATCCGGTTGATCAGCTGTATTTTAGCCTCGGGAGTCACTTTCTTGATATTGTCTTCAATGTTTTTGCCGTCAACCATGTTGTCGATCCATAGCCCGGCTTTGCCTTTATACATCACGGATCGCCCGTCTTGAACAAGCGCGAAATCCTGATTGATGAGTTTTTCATCATACAGTTTCTTATAGAACTTCAATGTTTCCAAATAGGCTTCGGTCATATGAGCGGGAATCAATTGGCCGTCTTTCAACTCCCATTCGTTGGGACCTCCGAGAAATACAAGCACATCCTTGAAGCCTGCGATATTGTTTCCCTGCATACCGACGGCAAGCCCGACCGTATCCTGGCGGCCGTTTTGATCGGGGTCCTCCGTGGCAAACGCTTTCAATACGTCGTAAAGTTCATCTACGTTTGTCGGAGCATCCAATCCTAGGTGCTCCAGCCAATCTTGGCGAATCATTAACCCGAAGCGGGCGATATCCCGCTCACGGTAGAGGCCGTAAATTTTGTTGTCGATGGATGAATTGCTCAGTACGGTTTCGGACATCTTGCTCAAATTCGGGTAATCTTTCAAATAAGGTCCAAGCTCCCAGAACATGCCCGACCTGGCGGCGTTCACGATAAAGGAGGCTTTGGGCTCCAAAGCTACGAAAGTTTTCGGAAGCTCGCCCGATGCCACGGTAGCGCTCAGTTTGTCCGTGTAGGACGAAGAGGGCACCCAAGATACGGTTAAATCGGTATTCGTTTTTTCCTCCAGTGTGGTGAGAATGGAACTGTTTGTGCTCATTTGCTCTGCGCTATACGTAGGCAGCATCATCGTTAAGGCAAGTGGACCTGGGCTGCTTGAGCCCTGTTCTCCTTGGGTAGAAGCGGGTTCGTTTCCGCCGCAAGCGGTCACGGTCATAAGGATTGTTGCGATCAGAGCAGACGTAGCGAGCCGTGATTTCCGATATCGTTTGTTCATCTTATTTCCCCCTACAACATAGTGGTTGAATGAGCTGAATTCATTCGGGTGCGGTTAGCCTTTCACGGAGCCCAGCAAGACCCCTTTGGCAAAATGCTTTTGCAAAAACGGATACACCAGCAAAATCGGCAGCGTGGATACGACAATGACCGCCATCTTGATGGATTGTTCCGGCGGCGATACGTAATCCGACTCCATGGCCGCGGAATCCCCGATTCCGCCCGAAGCCAAAATGACGAACTGCCGCAACAAAACCTGTATGGGCCATTTGGCATTATCGTTGATATAGAGTACGGCGCTGAAATACGTGTTCCAGTGACCTACGGCGTAGAACAACGAGAAGGTCGCAATGGCAGGCATGGAGAGCGGGATCACGATCCGAAAGAACACGCCGAGATCGTTACATCCATCGATTTTGGCCGATTCCTCCAGGCTTTCGGGGAGCTGCTGGAAAAAGTTGCGGATAATGATCAGGTTAAATGCACTGATTGCTCCCGGAATGAGCAAAGACCAATACGTATCGATCATGCCCAGTTGTTTAACTACGAGGAACGTGGGAATCATGCCGCCGCTGAACAGCATCGTGAATACGACCAGCATCAGAATCGGTTTGCGAAAATCCATGTCTTTGCGCGCCAACGGATAGGCCATCAAGCAGGTAAAGAAGATGTTAATCAACGTGCCGAATGCCGTAATGTAAATGGTCACGAACAGGCTTTTGACAAGGGTAGGGGTAGAGAAGATGTACCTGTATGCATCCAGTGTAAACTCTGTTGGGAACAAAATGAAGCCGCGAAGCAGCAATTCCTTCTGTGTGGCGAAAGAACCGGCAACCACGTAAATGAAAGGAAGCACGGTTAACAAAGCAAATGCGGCCAATAACGCGATATTCAAACTGTCAAAAATGCGGCTTCCCAAGCTGGGTTTGATCATCATTCTTTCCATGCTCCTTTCCTTAGTAAATGCCTTCTTCACCGAATTTTTTGGCCATATGGTTGGCGGTCACGACCAAAATCAGTCCAATCAGCGACTTGAATAGCCCAACGGCTGTGCTGAAGCTATACTGTCCCTGGCTAATTCCGACGGAATAAACATAGGTATCAAACACTTCGCCAACCTCGCGGTTCATGGCATTGAGCATGAGGAAAATTTGCTCGAACCCCGTATCCAGGAAATTACCCAAACGAAGAATAAGCAAAATGATGATGGTGCTGCGGATGGCCGGCAGCGTAATATGCCACAGCTGACGGAGCCGGTTAGCGCCATCCATGCGCGCGGCCTCATACAATTGGGGATCAACGCCCGATAATGCAGCCAGAAAAATAATCGTCCCCCATCCGGTCTCTTTCCATATCACTTCTGCGGTAACGATCGTGCGAAACCACTCATTGCTTGCAAGAAAATTGATTTTCTCCTGACCGAAATAGGCGAGAATATCATTCACGATTCCGCCTTCCGTCGTCAGAAAAATATAAGCGATGCCGACAACGACCACCCAGGACATGAAATGGGGGATATATACCAAGGTTTGAACCGTTCGTTTGAATAGTTGGTGCCGCAGTTCGTTCAACATCAGCGCAATGATAATCGGCAGCGGAAAGAAAAATAGAATATTCAAAGCAGCAAGCACCAACGTGTTCCGAAACAGGACGATGAAGTTCGGATCGTTAAAAAAACGTTCGAAATGTTTGAAACCGACAAACGGGCTATCCCAAAATCCGAGGAACGGCTGATAGTCTTTAAATGCGATGAGCACGCCATACATCGGCCAGTATTTGAACAGCAGGAAATACAAGAGGCCGGGAAAAAGCATGAAATACAGCCATCGGTTCTTCACGATTCTGCCTAACCGGGTCGGTGCTCTGGATACCGGGACCATGAGCGTCGATTTTTTTGCGTGATGGATCATGTCATTTTCATTCCTTTCTGAGGCGGTGTCTTTGGGAGGAGCATAGCTGCATCATAGCGGGAGAGAACAATTGCCGTCGATAGTCCCTGATTGTCTAGTTGGCCGGGGAAGTGCGATGCAAAGGGATATTTCATGCTGTAGTCATTCGTTGCGCCAGCAGTCAATTGTTGCGCTATGGGGTCATAACCTCCATTTTTTCTGGGGAATGCATGTGGGCAGCGAACGATGCTTCCAATACCCTGTCTTTGCCAAAGACGCGGAATAATTTCTGCCCATACTGTTTAAAATAAAGACGTTTTTCCAGATTCCAACAGAGAGGAGAAGGATGATGAAAGACAAGTTCCTGCCGGAAGAAAGGCGGCCGTATACAGATGTCTCAACGGTGGAGTCCCAGCGAAACGACCTGACGTTTGAGGAATTCCCGGAAGGGCCGTACGGGTCTTCGCTCTTGTCCGAATCTTTGGGGAAAAGCTCGCCTTGGCGCGCCGATCAGCGTACGGCCCACCGGTTCGATTACGAGTATCACGAGCTGCATGAAGGTGAGGACCGGGATTATCCCGGACAGGATGTGTTTGACGAATCTGTTCCGGACGATATGCATAAACCGCAATATCCTGTGGAATAGCCCGGGGATATGGAAACATCGCCAGCATGCATGGACCATGCAAAGAGGCATATTTTATAAGCGCAAAAACCCATTGCCATGGATCTTCTGCTGGCGATGGGTTTTGTGTTGTTGGTGTACCATGTCTTATAATTTAAAAATGATGGACGTACCTTATCTTCCAAAGAAACCCAAAGATACATATGAAGGAGAGAATGAATGAAATATTTGACCAAGGAATGGTATGAGCTTTGTCAAAAGACCGGATTACACTTCGGTAAAAGAGTACACCGTGGGGCTGAGAAACGGGACGAAGCATTATATAAACGGCTTTACAAAAGAAAAGAGAATGAATTCATAAAAATGCAGCGTGAAATCTATGATGTGGATCCCCGCTTCATGCTCGAACAGGAAGGAACATTGATGATCCCCCTTGAAAAGTTCGTTACAGGTGAGGAGGTTTCTTCTGAGGAAACGAAGATTTACGAGATGACTCCCGAAGAAAGACAAAGAATACAGACATATATTGATGAGTATGATGCACGACCACCCTTTGATGAGGTGAACTCCAAACAGCAATTCAGTGACAATCATGAGTGGAGCTGCCGAGAAGAAATACGAAGGCTGCCCCCTGCGCTTTCCAGTCAAATCGCAGATGAACGGGTATTCGCATTGGGCTACTGCACAAAGGAAGTTATGCGGCAGCTAAAGTTATTGAGCAAAGAGAACGAAAAGAAAATGATGCATACCCTGGATGAATATCGGAAAGTAAGGCAAAATGAACAAATTCCTGAAGATATCCAACGTAAATTCAGTTTTCACGATTGCAGAGTGATCCGCGTAGATTCTGGCGAAGCCGTGGTTATTCGACTTGATACAGAGGGAGGATTTACAAACCTCAATCACATTACGTTTGTTGGGGCTGAAATTATAAAGCAGGATGAAATTGTAGGAAGCTGCTGGCTCTATGAGGAGCTTTATCGTATAGACCATGGGTATGAAGCGCACATGCTTTTTGAGGATGGAAGTGAACTCATTATTCGTTGTAATGACATCATCATTGTACAGGACCCCGTCGGAACGGACTAACTTTTTACCCCATTTTAAAATTAAAATACGTTGTTGCTGAAGCCTGCCCAAAAGGACAGGCTTTTTCGTTTGGATCTACCTCATCAGCGGCAGCAGTATCTTGAACGCAGTCCCCGATCCCGGTTTACTGGTTACCATGATGCTGCCGCCGTGCATCTCGACGATCGAACCCGTGATGGCAAGCCCTAGCCCGGCACCGCCCTGTTTACGGGAGCGCGAAGAGCTGGTGCGGTAGAATCGTTCGAAAATATGGGGAAGATGCTCCTGATCAATCCCGATTCCGTTATCTGCGATGCTCAGCTCCGCATACCCTTCTACGGCATACAGGTTCAGGGCAATTCGACCGGACGTCGGGTCCGTATGCTGAACAGCATTCTGGAACAGGTTGAGCACCACTTGCTTCAGCTTGTGGGGATCGGCGGACACATGCAGGCCGGCGGTCAGATCAAAATGCACGGTGCGTTCGCCGGCCATGATCAGAAGCTGCGGCTCCATGTCCCGGAGCAGACCGTCAAGCCGGACATCGGCATGTTCAAGCCGGGGAGCCTGATCCAGTTTGGTGAGCATCAGCAGGTCTTCCACAAGTTTGTTAATGCGCACCGATTCGCCGTGCATGCTGTTCAGCGCGAGATGCAGCTGTTCTTCATTATTGGCTGCACCCCGCTGCAGCACTTCGATGAAACCGTGGATGGACGTGAGCGGCGTGCGCAGTTCGTGGGAAGCATCCGACAAAAAACGCTGCATGCGTTCTTTGGAAGCACGTTCGGCTTCAAATGAGCGTTCCAGCCGTTCCAGCATGCCATTGAACGACTGGGCAAGCTGATCAATTTCCCGCTGTCCCTGCACGGCAGGCACACGCTCGGCCAGACTGCCCGCATCAATGCGCTGCACCGTATCGACCATGTTGGACAGCGGAACCAGCGTTCTGCGCATCGCTTTGGCGTATAAAGCAAGACCGGCAACCAAAGCCAGCAGCGAAAGCGCGATGAAAATCATCAGCTGTTTCAGGATCAAATCCTTGAACGGCTTCGTTTCGGTCCCCATTTGCACGAGCGGAAAGCCGTGGTTGCGTGGTCCCGGCGTGGAAAAGACGATCAGCTGTTCCTTGCCGGATGCATCTGTAACGATGCGGTAGGTGACGTGCTGTTGGTCGTTCAATTGATCCAGAATGGCGGAATAGTCCGATTCCTGCAGCCGTGGAGCGGCCAGCCCGTCCGAACCGAATACGTCCTGAAATTGGCCTGATCCTTCAATGATCGCGAGCGAGCGATCGGGAATGAACAGGAAACGGCCTCCATTGCCCCTGTCATCGGGACTGCCCTGGCCGGAAGGGAATGCTCGGAACGTCTCGTTCCGGGAAGATATGCCCAGCCAGACGGGGGGCATGGATCGCAGCTGCTGCTCCATCGTTTTGGCCTGGCTGCGGTAGAGGAAACTTTCCATGATCCAAAACTGAACAATGCCGATCAGGAGCAGCAGCACGGCCAGAATGATCAGGGAGCGGGCCAGAAGTTGGGAGCGAAGGGAGCGAAGACCGGACCATTGCCGCAGCCGATCCATCCACTTCAATTTATGGGTAAGCATACGCTTCATCATGTTATAAGTCCACCCGGTATCCGACGCCGCGCAGCGTGCGAATTAACCGATGTTCCTTATCGCCAAGCTTGTCCCGCAGCGAACGAATGTACACTTCGACGATATTTTCTTCCCCGCCAAAATCATATCCCCATACCCTGCTTAGTATGGTGGCTTTACTTAGTACAATGCCGTGGTTGTGCACGATGAATTTGAGCAGTTCGTATTCGGTTGGCGATAGCTCCAGGACTTGTCCCTGATAGGTAAACTCCTTCCGCAGATCATCGATGCGGAACGGGCCGTACGTGACGGCTCCCATTAAGAGCGGAAACTGGTTGCGAAGTCTGGCCTGAATTCGTGCGAGCAGTTCGTCAAAAGCAAACGGTTTGATCATGTAGTCATCGGCACCGAGCCATAACCCTCTGACCCGGTGTTCCACTTCATCCTTGGCAGTAAGCATAATGACCCCGACCGGATGCCCTGCGCTGCGCAATCGTTCCACGACCTCAAAACCGTCCATTTCAGGCATCATTACATCAAGAATGACCATATGCGGCTGGAATTCGGATGCGACTTCAAGCGCCGTGGCGCCATCGGGAGCGGTGCGTACGTCGAAGCCTTCATTGCTCAAACCCAGCTCCAGAAATTGCAGGATATGCGGCTCATCGTCAGCCAGCAATATTTTCACAGCAGTATTCAGCTTCATTCGTGGATAGTCCTCCTGTGTTATGCATGCCCAATAGGCAGAATTATGATCTATTATTGCGCTCCAACCTGAAAATTAGCTGAAAGATCAACCATTGATCCTCAGTTAACATTCAGCGGGCGCTCATCCTGATTTTATTTTGGCGTGCAACAATATGAGCATGAAGAACTTGGAGGAGTGATGCTTTTTGAATCAAGCGAAACGAAGGATCGATCCGGTTCTGGTGCCGATCCTGCTGCTGGCGGCCATATTGAACGGATACGGCATCTGGAACGATCAATACGCCAATTCCTATTACACTACGGCCGTAGGAAGCATGCTGCGAAATTTCCACAATTTTTTCTTTGCTTCGCTGGATTCCGCCGGATCGGTTACCGTTGACAAACCTCCGGTGGTCTTCTGGATTCAGACGGCATTTGCTTATGTATTCGGATTGCACGGTTGGAGCGTCATTTTGCCGCAGGCGTTGGCGGGCATCGGCTCGGTGCTTCTGATTTATTTCATGGTCAAACCGTCATTCGGACTTGCAGCTGCGCGCATCTCGGCGATGGCGATGGCAACGGTGCCTGTGGTGGCGGCTGTCAGCCGGACCAACAATATCGACAGCATGCTGGTATTTACTTTGCTGCTCGGATCATGGTTCCTGTTCAAAGGTGCGGGTAAGGGCAGCATTTGGCGGCTTCTCGCTGCGTTTGGGCTGATCGGACTGGCCTTCAACATGAAAATGCTGCAAGCATACATGATTTTGCCTGCATTTTATCTGTTTTACCTATTGGCATTCCGCGCCCCGTGGAGAAAAAAGCTGTTGGCCTTGGTGGGCGGCACGGCCGTGCTGGCAGCCGTTTCGCTATCTTGGGCGGTGACCGTGGATTCGATTCCGGCAGACGAACGTCCATATATCGGCAGCAGCGAAACGAACTCCGTGCTGGAACTGGCCTTTGGTTATAACGGCCTTTCGCGGCTTACAGGCCAGCAAAACACGGGCAATCGCGGAATGTCCAATGCAATGGGAGCCGGAAATGAGCGCGGCGACAGATCGGGGGAGACTGCGGCGCAGGAAACTAACGGTGGCGCTGGCAGAGCAGACCGTTCCGGCATGGAAATATCGCCGGGCACACCCGATGATGCTTCGAATGCGGGCGGGGATGGCGACGGCCGGAGCAATGGCATGAACGGCACGGGGTTCCCGCAAGGACAGATGCCGAATGGATTCGAAATGCCGACAGGCATGGATTTCGCCGGTTTTAACGGCGGCGGAGGCATGGCCGGCATGTTTGGCACAGGTCAGAAAGGGCCGCTGCGGCTCTTCCAGACCGAATTGTCCGGACAGGCCAGCTGGCTGCTCCCTACAGCCTTACTTGGAGCGGTTGTGCTTCTGGCCGGAATTCGGGGCAGGAATGTCACAGAGCAGCATAAACAGACGCTGTTCTGGTTAGCTTGGTTGTTCCCGGTCGCTGCATTTTTCAGCGTCGCCGGCTTCTTCCACCAATATTACCTGATTATGCTGGCGCCGCCCGTTGCGGCTCTTACAGGTGCCGGATTCGTAGCCATGTGGAAGGCGTATCGGGAACGCCAAGGATGGATGGCGTGGATGCTGCCGTTGTCCGTGCTGCTGACGACGGTATTCGGCTGGTACATCATGCAGGCATACAATGACACCATTGGCGCAGGCTGGTCCATCGGCGAGCTGGCGGCTGGCGTCCTGATCTCGCTAGTTCTGGTCGTGATGCTGCAGCGTGCGCATTCGCTGAAGCAGCCGCTGGCGATTGCCGGGTTCATGGTGATGCTGATCGGTCCTGTCTACTGGGCGTTCACGCCGATTACGTATGGCGGCAACAGCATGATTCCGGCTGCAGGACCGACAGGTTCGAACGGCATGTTCGGCGGCGGAGGTATGGGCGGCCGAAACACTGGCATGGCACCTCCAAACGGAGGAGGCAACATGAACGGATGGCAGCCTTCCATGGGCGGCAATAATGAGGATGCTTCCGTTCCGACAGGCGATTCCTCTGCGGATGCTTCAGGCATGAGCAACGGTGCTGAAGATCGGAACAGGTCTTCCATGAGAGGCAGCGGAGGGCCGGGTAACCGGAACGAACAGGTGGACGAAACGACGTTGAACTATCTCAGGGAACATAACACCGGAGAAACTTATTTGTTTGCAACGACCGACTACAATCAGGCTGCACCGTACATCATTGACGAGAATGAAGCGGTCATTACGTTGGGCGGTTTCTCCGGTTCGGATCCGGTATATACCACGGAGAAGCTGGAACAACTCGTGGAGAGCGGACAGGTGAAATATTTCATGGTCGGCGGCATGGGCGGCCGCGGCGGCAATTCGGAAATCACGAACTGGATCAAGGAACATGGAACCGAGGTTCCGGCTTCGGAGTGGACTTCGAACGCGGAAGGCGGAGATTCGGGTTTTGGCGGACAGACGACCCTATATGAGGTGAAATGACAGAACCATTACAAAGGAGGGAGCGGACATGGCTCAAACTTGCCGTTACAGCATTATTATCCCGATGTATAACGAAGAAGCAGTCATAGGCGAGACCTATCGGCGCCTGAAAAAAGTGATGGGCGACACGGGAGAAAGCTATGAATTGTTATTTGTCAACGATGGCAGCGTCGATCAATGCGCGCAAATGATTCGTGATTATGCGCGCTGGGACGACAGCGTCAAGCTGATTGATTTTGCCCGCAATTTCGGGCATCAGATTGCGATCACGGCGGGCATGGATTATGCCGCAGGCGATGCGGTGGTCATCATCGATGCCGACCTGCAGGATCCGCCGGAGCTCATTTTGGACATGATTTCCAAATGGAGAGAAGGCTACGAGGTCGTATATGCCAAACGGACGAGCCGAAGTGGGGAAACCCGCTTCAAAAAGTGGTCCGCCAGCCTGTTCTATCGCGTGCTTCGCGCTTCTACCGATACGGATATTCCCGTCGATACCGGAGATTTCCGTCTTATGGATCGCAAAGTGGTCGACGAGATGAAACGCTTGCCCGAGAAAAACCGCTTCGTGCGCGGTTTGGTCAGCTGGGTCGGTTTTCGCCAGACGGCCATTGAATACGAGCGCGACGAGCGGTTGGCCGGTGAAACGAAGTACCCGTTAAAACGCATGCTGAAGCTCAGTCTGGACGGAATCACCTCTTTTTCGCACAAACCGCTCAAGCTGGCCGGTTATGTTGGTGCAATTTTGTCTGCGGCAGGATTCATCTACATGCTGTCGGTGTTCGTTTCGGCCATTTTCACGGATTCAACGATCAAAGGCTGGCCGTCCATTGTGAGCATTATGCTGATGTTTAACGGGTTTACGCTGCTTATGCTGGGTATTCTCGGGGAATATGTCGGGCGGATCTATGATGAAACGAAAGCACGCCCGCTCTATATCGTGAGAGACGTCTATCCGGTGGAGAGCCAGTCCGGGCCTGTTCGTTTGACGAGCAGAGCTGTGCGACATGATTAAGCGCCTGGCTACGATCCTGAAGTTTGGCGTGGTGGGATTGATGAATACGGTCGTGGATGCGGCGGTATTCCTGATATTGACGGCGGCTGGCGTGCCGGCACTGGCCGCTCAAGCCGTATCTTATGGATGCGGAGTGTTGAACAGTTATTGGTGGAACGGCCGCTGGACTTTTCGGGATGCCGATCGGCGCGGAGGCGGATCGGAGCTGGTTCGTTTTATCATCATCAATGTGCTGGTGCTTGCGGGCTCGACGTTCCTGCTGTACTTGCTGAACAGCGTTCTTGACTGGAACCTGTGGACCAGCAAAGCGGCAACGACGGTTGCGGGCATGCTTTTCAATTACATGGCGAGTCGGTATTGGGTGTTTGGTACAGGGGCCGAAAAGAACGCTCGCAGAACACCCGATACCCATGAAAGGAGGGCCTGACATATGCACATTAAAAAAGCAGTTATTCCGGCAGCGGGTCTGGGCACCCGCTTCCTTCCGGCAACGAAGGCGCAGCCCAAGGAGATGCTGCCCATCGTGGATAAACCCGCGATTCAGTATATTGTAGAAGAAGCGGTGCAGGCAGGCATCGAAAGCATCATCATTGTAACCGGACGCAACAAAAAATCGATCGAGGATCATTTCGACAAGTCGGTCGAGCTGGAATATTCCTTGTTTGCGAAGGGGAAAAAGGCCCTGCTCGAAGAGGTGAAGGCGATCAGCGAGTTGGCTGACATTCACTTTATCCGTCAAAAGGAACCGCTCGGGCTGGGACACGCCATCGGGTGTGCACGGCAGTTTGTAGGCGATGAACCTTTCGCCGTCCTGCTTGGGGACGATATAATGGTATCCGACCCGCCGGCGCTCGCCCAAATGATTCATCTGTACGAGCGGACTGGCAAGCAGATTGTCGGCGTTGGTGAAGTGAGAGCGGAAGACGTGAGCAAATACGGCATCATCGCATCGGACGGTGCCGCGGATCGCGTGCATCAAGTGAACGATCTGGTCGAAAAACCTTCCATTGCCGAAGCGCCTTCGCGCACGGCGGTTATGGGCAGGTACATTTTGAAACCTTCGATCTTTCCGATCCTGGATCAGCTTGAACGGGGTGCAGGCGGCGAATATCAATTAACCGATGCGTTAAAAAAAGTCAGCTACAATGGAGACTTGCTCGCGCTGGAGCTCGAAGGGCGTCGTTATGATATTGGAGACCAATTCGGCTACATCCAGGCCATTCTGGAGATTGGCTTGATGCGCCGAGATTTGCAGCCGATGCTGAAGCCGTATTTGCAGCAGCTCGCCATGCAGGCGGTGACCTGTTCTTGACAGCTGCCAATAACTTTATTCGGCAAAATTTTAAAAATGTATTTACTTCACGCCCCAAGGTTTGATATTATAGTCGCAATATCAAATGCGATGAAGAGACGAGTAAATAAAAGCGTTCTTTCACAGAGAGCTCCGGCAGGCTGAAAAGGGGCAAAGAATTTTTATTGAACAAAGACTCAGAGCAGCGCATCGGAACTGGCGGCAAGCAAGGGATGGTGCGACAGGAGCTCCTGTTACAGAGCTGGAGTAAGGAAGAGGATGAGGCTTTAATGCAAGCTGCACGTATCCCCTTACTCGACGAGGCAGATATGGCGACATATCGGCGAATCCGGGTGGTACCACGAGTATATATCTCGTCCCTGAGACTTCTGTCTTGGGGGACGGGATTTTTTGGTTTTTCCATATGGTGCATACACGATTTGGAATGGCCTGAATAGTGTTTAATAAGGGAAGAAAACGCGATTTCCCGGCACTGATTACACAAACCAAATATATTAGTCGCAATGAACGGATACCTGGGTACTGCAATTGAGCGGTGTCGTGCGTATTACCAATTCGGCTTATATAAGACCAAGCATTCAACCTACATCGAAAGGAAATGATGATTCATGTCAGCAAGATTGAAAGTGGGTATTGTCGGAGGAACGGGCATGGTGGGTCAACGCTTCGTGGAGCTGCTGGACGGACATCCATGGTTCCAGGTGACTGCGATTTCCGCAAGCGCCAAATCCGCAGGCAAAACGTATGAGGAATCCGTGCAAGGACGCTGGAAACTCGCGACTCCGATTCCTGAAGAGGTGAAAGGCATCCTTGTACAGGATGCTTCGCAGGTTGAGGCATTTGCAAGCCAGGTAGACTTCATTTTCTGTGCCGTGGATATGAAAAAGGACGAAATCCAAGCGCTGGAAGAAGCGTATGCGAAAACCGGAACGCCGGTGGTGTCGAACAACTCCGCGCATCGCTGGACGGCAGACGTGCCGATGGTCATCCCTGAAATTAATCCGGGGCACCTTGAGGTGATCGAAGCTCAGCGCAAACGTCTCGGTACCAAAACAGGCTTCATCGCGGTGAAACCGAACTGCTCCATTCAAAGTTATGTGCCGCCGCTGCATGCGCTCCGCGATTTCAAGCCGACGCAAGTCGTGGCATCGACATATCAAGCCATTTCGGGCGCAGGCAAAAACTTCACCGACTGGCCGGAAATGCTGGACAATGTCATTCCGTACATCGGCGGGGAAGAAGAGAAAAGCGAGCAGGAGCCTCTTCGCATCTGGGGAAGCGTCGACAACGGCCAAATCGTCAAAGCGGCATCGCCTCTCATCACGACGCAGTGCATTCGCGTTCCTGTAACGGATGGCCATCTGGCAACCGTGTTCGTCAACTTTGAGAACAAACCGTCCAAAGACGAAATTTTGGAACGTTGGCTGCAATTCCAAGGCCGTCCGCAGCAATTGGAGTTGCCGAGCGCGCCGAAGCAGTTCATTACGTATTTCGAAGAAGAGAACAGACCGCAAACGAAACTGGATCGGGACATCGAGCGCGGTATGGGCATCTCGGTAGGCCGTTTGCGCGAAGATTCGTTGTACGATTACAAATTCGTGGGTCTTTCCCACAATACGCTGCGCGGTGCGGCGGGCGGCGCGGTTCTGATCGCAGAACTGCTCAAGGCGGAAGGATACATCCAGCCGAAGTAATGATCTCGTTTGCACGAAGCGAAATCTGTTTGCAGAATAAAAGCGAACGTTTATATGTATTGTGCCAAAAACGCCGACAATTCATGTTGTCGGCTTTTTATATTGTTTTTTCATAAAAGCATATCTATGCTGCGGTCGTTTTATCCGTTTTTTGCAAAATTTGAAAGCGCCGGTTCAGCAAATATCCCGTGAGGGAGGCAAGCATCTGCTGGAAAACCATGCCCAGCACCACCGGAACGGCAACGGGCGGCGGAAAATACGATACGGCAAGCACGGCTCCGGCACTGATGTTCCGCATGCCGCCGTTAAATACAAGCGCCACCTGGTCCGCTTCGTTCCAGCCAAGCAGCCGGGCAATCAAATAGCTTAACGCATAACCGAGTCCCGCGAGCGTAATGATCACTACGGCGAGGCCAACCAGCCTCCAGTTCAAGTTAGCCAGATAAGGGGCAACGACCGAACCGTTGATGGCAACGACGGCGGCCATAAACAATTTGGTGAACGGATTGAGCCGCGGCCCCCAAGTTTTCACGACTTTACCCTTGGTCCACTCATTCAGCAGCATGCCAAGCAATGACGGAACGACGATCATCCAGAAGAGGCTGCTCATCATGGCCCATATATCCAACTGAACGCTTGCGCCGACGAGCAAAGACAGAACGCCTGGTACGATAAATGGTGCAAGCACCGTATCCACCAAAATGATGGACAGTGTCAACGCGATGTTACCTTTGTAAATGCTGACCCAGATAAAACTGCTCACGCCGGTCGGAATGACTGCAGCAAGCACCAGGCCCGTGATGGTGTATGCATCGGTTGGGAAGGTCATATAACCCATGCCGAGCGCGATCAAAGGCATGAGGAGGTGCAGAATGAACAAACAAATGAATAACGGAAACGGCTTCTTGAGCACATTCAGAAAATCACGAAATCCGAGGCTGATGCTTCCTGCAAACGTCATAAACGCGAACAGCCAGGGGGAAAGAAACGTATAGGACGAGAGTACGCTTCCGCATAACACGCCGATTATGATGCTAGTCGGAGTAATCAGAGGCATGAAACGATTCAAACGGGCATTTAGAGTATGAAGCATATGAATGACATCCCTTTACCATGTGATTCCTATATTATACATCAAATATGGAAGCATGCAGGCACATTTGCAATATGGGGGCCCGAGCGGCTATCATAAATTTGAAATATACCAATTTCAACGATGTGAGGAGAGGGTGACATGTACAAAACAAAACGCAGGCATACCGTGATGTTGGCAAGTTTGGCTTTGTCGGGTGCATTAATCTTGTCGGCATGTTCGCTGGTGGACCAAGCCAATGAAAGTTTGAATTACGTCAGCGGAGCGAGCGAATATATAAACGGAATCACAAGCGCAGGTGCAGAACTGCAGGAGCTTGCATCAGGCGCGATGAACAATCCGGAGACGACTGCGCAAATTCAGGAGAAAATCGATCAAATTCAGGCACATGCGAGCGAGTTCTCCCAGCTTTCGGTGCCGGCCATCGGGGAAAGCATTCACGAAAACCTGGTGAGTTACAATGACCAGCTGACGGCGGTCGTGAACGAGTGGGAGAACAACATTGCGGAGCAAGGATTTACGGTCGAACAATGGGAGCAGAGCGGGATTCCTGAATTGATCTCCAACATCAACCAATTGCAAGGCGCCATAGAGGGATTGAGCGGGAGTTAGATTGGGAAATACGGGCAGAGCCGGAATAGCAAGCAGGATTGAATAAGGTCAGGACAATATCCGCTGTCACTGTTCAGTCGGGCATATTGTCCTTTTTTTGTTGTTTTGTCCGAAACGGCACATATACATAGAAAGACAAATTCGTAACCAAATGCAACGAGTGCCGTATAACATGTTTAACATTATGAGAAGTTGAGGTCATGCATCCGATGAATAACGAACTGGCAGCAGTACAATTGAGTTTCAGACATGAAGATCGCGCGAATCAAGCCTATGTTCAAGCCGAACAGAAGGCAGCCGGATATTTTGCTTCACTGCAAGAGCAGCTGGCTGCCGGCTCGCATGTCCCTTTACTTGCCCAGGATTTTCAAATTTGGCAAAAGCATCACGTTCAACCTTTTTCATGGCTCTCCTTGCTGGTTCGCAACCAAAGAAAACCGGATTCCAAGGATGTTCATAGATATCTTCAATGGTTAGACGCAGCTGGCAAACTGGATTCTTATCTGGATCGCAGCATCTCCTATATTTTCATGCGTGATTTGGGAAAAGCCCTTCATTCTCCCGATACAAGGCAGCGTATCGACCGTGTCATACAGGATACAAAGAAATACTTCCTGAGCACCAATGACACCCGGCGGAAGCCCGGTTTGGTTAGTCCGGCGCTATTCTACCGCTGGGGAAAAAAAGAAAAGGTGGAACCGGCGGTCATCTGGGTCATGAACAAGCTGAAACGCGTCGCCGCCAATCTCCCCAAGGAGCTCGATGCGGAGCAAGCGCAGCGGAAGCTGCTCAAAATCATTCTCGGCGTGATTCTTCACGTCGATGACGAAATGAACGAAATGACGCCTGCGGATGAGCGGGCGAAACGGTTTGATGCAGCGATCAGGCTCGGCTACTCCTACGGTTTGACCTATCCGTTCATCGACGATCTTTTGGATTCCCAAGCGTTGAATGCGCAAGAGAAGCGCCAGTATTCCGAGTTGATCCGTGAAGCGTTGTTAACCGGCCAAGTGCCCGAGATCGGGCAGTGGAAAGGGACGAACGTTTCCATGATCCGGTATGTTCATGCAGAGCTTCGCGAAGCGTTTGAGTATATAAGTCATTACCAAAAAAACGAAATGCAGCAGACGTTTTTTGATCAGGCTTATGTTTTCTTTCAATCCCAGGAGACGGACCGGGCCAAAACCTTATCCAATGCGCATTATACGAATGAAGAATTGTATATTCCGATCATTATCAAGTCTTCATCCTCCAGGTTGATCGTTCGTTCGGTGTTAAGCTCGCCGCTTGATGAAGGCTTCGATCTGCGAACGTTCTATTACGGGATTTATAACCAGTTGGCAGACGATTTTGCCGATATGAACGAGGACATGCAGGCAGGAGCGGTCACGCCTTATACGTATTATTTGAAATACCGCGACCTGCGGCCGGACCTTATTAATCCCTATGAATTATATTGGGCGGTGATCGCCTATTTGATCCATGAAGTGTACCAGTCCGATCCCAAAACGCGCGAGGTCATTCTCGCCAGGGCCGTGAACGGTCTGAAACGTTGCAAAGAACGCTTGGGGCAAGAAGAATACGACAAGCTGATGCACACCTTTGCTTCTGGACAGCCGGAGCTGAATCGTCTGGTGCAGAATATGGTGCGCAAAGCGAATGATGTCGATTTTCTGGACAAATTGCTCCGGGACGAGGTCGTCGCTCATTTACGAGCCGACAAACAGGAAAAAGCGGAGTTCCAGCAAACCATTCGCGAAGTTCGCGAGCAAATCAATGTGGAGCTGCAAATCACGAAACCTGCGGGTACACCAGGGATGAAAGCGACGTTAATCGATGCCGCCAACTACAGCCTTCAGGGGGACGGCAAACGCCTCAGGCCGATCCTGACGTGGGTGATGGGTGTGCGGGAATACGGAATGAACCCGTCCGCGATTGTCCCGCTGCTGAGATCGCTCGAATACATGCACACTGCTTCCCTGATCTTTGATGATCTGCCCAGTCAGGACAATGCGGATGTGCGCCGGGGACGCTCGACGCTGCACCAGGTACACAACAGCGCTATGGCGGAATTGACCGGGCTTTACCTCATTCAGCGCGCTATCGGAGAGCAGTCGTCGCTGGAACGATTTGATCCGGAAGCCGTGCTCTCGCTGATTCGCTACTCTGCCGAGAAGGCGGAAGACATGTGCATGGGGCAGGCGATGGATTTGAACTCCCGAGGGAAGATGCTGACCCTTGAAGAGCTGAACATGATTTCGTTTTACAAGACAGGCCTTGCCTTCGAAGCTGCGCTTGTGATGCCTGCCATTTTGGCCAAGGTAGATGAGCGGGAGATGGCTTGCTTGAAAAAATTTGCCTATCATGCAGGCATCGCTTTTCAAATCAAGGATGACCTGCTCGACCATGAAGGGGAATCATCCGTGCTGGGCAAGCCGTCCGGGCAGGATGCCAAAAACAACAACTCCACCTTCGTATCCATCCTGGGTTCGGACGGTGCGCAGAAACAGATGTGGGAACATTTTTGCAGCGCCTCGGATGCACTGGACGAAATGTCGAAACCCGTTCCTTTCCTTAAGCATTTACTGGATTATATTGTCGGACGCGAGCGTTGATGGAATGCAGGTTTTGAAACAATTAACATTCGAGGAAATATGTTCTTGACGGATTGCGTGATAGCGCATAAAATTAAAAAACAAATAAGTGCGAAGGGTGGTTAATGAACATGTTGGTGCCTCCAGTGAATTCCATAACGATAACTGAATAGGCATGGACATGATGACTTAACTGAGAATGCACCCGTCAAGTTGGGCGTTTGGACAGTCTGTTTATGCCAACCTGTTCTTTGAACGCTCATCCATATTGCATGCAGGAATTAAGACTTCATTCGCCGAGTCAAGGTCTTCTTGTGGTCTGAAGCTGTAGATGAACATTCATCTACAGCTTTTTCGCGTGCATATCCCCAGCCCGCACTTATTTAAAATGAATGAAAGGTCGGTAATGAAACCATGACAAAATTCAAAAGCAACGCTGCTCGTTTAATGCTGTTCAAACCCATCGCGTCAGACACGTCATAGCTTTCAAACGTGATCCAAAGGGAACCCTTTTTCACAGAAAAAGCTAAAGCATTGGGGGAAACGACGTGTCCAAACAAGAAAAAAGCTCCATGTTCTGGCTGCTGAAATATTTGAGGCCGGTCAAAGGAAAGCTCGCGCTGCTGCTCGTACTGCTCCTGACGTCAACGGGCCTTCAACTGCTGAATCCCCAGATCATTCAGCGATTCATTGATACTGCTGCCGAGGCAGGCCTGGTCGGGCAGTTGTTACAGCTAGCAGGGTTGTTTCTGGTCGTCGCGGTGGCGAACCAGTTAATAACGGTAGCGGTAAGTTATATGGGGAATGACGTCTCGTGGCGGGCGACCAACAAGCTGCGGGGAGACCTGCTCAAACACTGTCTGCGCCTGGATATGAGATTTCACAATGTCAAAACACCCGGTGAGATGATTGAACGGGTGGATGGGGATGTCACGCATATCTCGAATTTCTTCGCGATGTTTATCGTGCAGGTCATCGGCAGCTTTGTGCTGCTGGGCGGCATTCTTGGATTCATGTTTTCGGTCAATGTGCCGATTGCGCTTGTTATGACCGCATTTACGCTGTTATCCGTGCTGTTTATGGTGCTGATCCGCAATCTTGGCGTCAATCCTTCCAAAAACGAACGGGAAGCGAGCGCGTCTCTGTTCGGTCTGATTGAGGAACGGATTGCAGGCATTGAGGACGTGCAGGCGAATGGTCATGTTCCGTACGTCATGAACCGTTTTTATCGGTTGATGCGAATGGTTTTTCTGAAAGGGCGCCGGGCCTGGATGATGCGGGTTGTGCCTTGGAATACCACGGTTGTATTGTTTGCCGTTGCGGTAACGGTCGTGCTGCTGCTGGGAATTCGGGATTTTATGGAAGGCACCATCAGCCTGGGGACCTTGTTCCTCATTTATCAGTATACGCAGATGCTGAACGATCCCATTGAACTGTTGGGAGATCAGGTGCAGGAATTCCAGAAGGCCAAATCCGGCATGCTTCGTTCCAGCGAGCTGTTGTCGCTTCGCAGTGAAATTACGGACGGAAGCGAACAAGACTTGCCTGAAGGCGCGCTGGGATTGGAATTCGACCAAGTCTGCTTCAGCTACAATGAAGATAAACCCGTATTGCGCGATATCAGTTTCAAGCTGAAACCAGGCGAACGGCTTGGGATCATCGGACGAACGGGAAGCGGGAAGTCCAGCCTCAGCCGTGTTCTGCTGCGATTGTATAACATCAATAGCGGAACGATTCGTGTGGGGGGCAAAGACATCACGCAGTTAACGCTTCCCGCATTATACAGAAGGGTAGGGATGGTTACACAGGACGTGCAGCTGTTTGACGGCACCTTGCGTGACAATCTGACGTTGTTTAATCGCGAAGTGTCGGACGAACGCATTCTGCAAACGACGGCCAGGCTGGGCCTTCGTCGCTGGATCGACGAACAGCCGAACGGCCTGGATACCCACTTGTCTGCGGGAGGTGCGTCCCTGTCTGCCGGGGAGGCGCAATTGTTTGCGCTGACTCGCGTTTTCCTGACCGAGCCCAGTCTCGTTATTTTGGATGAACCTTCTTCCCGCTTGGATGCGGCAACGGAGAGCATGCTGCAAACGGCCGTCGACGAACTGATGAAACGGTGCACCGGAGTCATTATTGCCCATCGTTTGGCGACGCTGGAACAGGTGGATCAAATCATGGTGCTGGGGGACGGAAAAATGCTGGAATTCGGCCCGCGGGAAGAGCTTGCGGGCAGCCCGTCATCCCATTACGCCCGCTTGCTTGCGACGGGAAGAGAGGAGGAACTTGCATGACCATTACCGGATTTATTTCCCGATTATTTCGATTTAGGCCGTTTCTGTTCATCATCAATGGCTTGTTGTGGACGGTTTTTCACTCGCTTCCGCTGGCGATCGGATTGGGCATGCAGTGGTTTTTCGACCGCACAACGGCGGGATCGAACGATTATCTGTGGCTTGCCGTTCCGCTTATTTTCATTGCGCTTACCCGGATCGTCAGAGTAGGATCTTTTTTCGTGGCCTTCTATGCCTGGATCACCTATGTGTATCACATTCAGGCGATTCTGCGCACCAACATGCTGGCAGGCATCATGCGCTGGCCTGGCCGCAATCTTCCGGCTTCGCCCGGCGAGGCCATGAGCCGTTTCCGCGAAGACGTGGACGAATCGGTCGAATACGTGGAGTCCTGGGTCGATTTCTGGGGCAGGCTTGTGTTCGCGGTCGTGTCCATTGCGATCATGTGGAGCATTAACTGGAAAATTACGCTGGTTGCCGTACTTCCGCTGCTGGTCGTCACATTGCTTAACAATTTGTCTGGTAATCGTGCCCGCCGTTATGCACAAAGCAATCGGGAAGCGACCGGTCGGATCACCAGTTACATTGCGGAAAGCTTTGGCGCAGTCCAGGCGCTGAAGCTTGGGCAGGCCGAAGATCATGTGGCGGCGAGATTTGACCAATTGAACGAGGAGCGCCGCCAAGCTGCATTGCGTGACAATTTGTTCAAGCAGTGGATGAGATCGCTGAACCAGCATGTGCTCAGCATCTCTACGGGATTGATTCTGTTGATGTGTGCGGCGGAGATGAGAGCCGGAAACTTCACGGTCGGCGACTTTGCCCTGTTTACGTCCTATCTTGGCAATATCGGATTCAGCATATCTCTGTTTGGATACATGGTTTACCAGCATAAACGGCTGAAAGTATCCTTTGACCGCATGCGCACCTTGTTTCGTCCCGGGGAAGAAGACCGCATTATGGAATTCAGGGAGACTTACTTGCAGACAGACCCGCCTGAACTGGAAGAGGTTTCAAGTGAAACAGGAGACCGGTTGAAAGAGCTTGAAGTGCAAAAGTTGACGTACCGCTATCCGAATTCGCCAAATGGCATCGAAAACGTCTCCTTCCGCTTAAAACAAGGACAGTTTCTCGTCGTGACGGGACGAATCGGCTCGGGAAAGTCGACCCTTGTGCGAGCGCTGCTGGGACTTCTGCCTATGCAGCATGGGGAGATCACCTGGAATGGAGCGAAGATTGATCCCGCTACATTTTTGATGCCGCCAAGAGCGGCCTATACGCCTCAAGTTCCTCGCTTGTTCAGCGATACGCTGAAAGAAAACATCGTCCAAGGCAAGCGCGGAAACACGGATGAAGCGTTGGCTGATTCGATTCGGCTTGCCGTCATGGACCAGGACATTCAGCAGCTGGATCAGGGGTTGGAAACGTCCGTGGGTCCAAGAGGCGTCATGTTGTCCGGAGGACAGATCCAGCGTGCGGCAACGGCGCGCATGTTGATGACAGGCGCAGACCTGCTGGTGGTGGACGACTTGTCCAGCGCACTGGACGTGGAGACGGAACAGCAAGTATGGGAGGGGCTGTTCAAGGAAACGGACATGACATGCATTGCCGTTTCTCATCGGCGCGCCGCGTTGTCCAAGGCCGATCATATCATCGTCATGAAGGATGGGCAGATCGAAGCCGAGGGTACATTGGAGCATTTGCTGGCGACCAGCACGGAAATGCAATTGTTGTGGCAGGGCGAGGAACTGCCTGTCAAAGCAGGCTGATTTTTGGAGTTATGAATAACGGATTCGATGGATAAGCGTTAAAATGCAAAAAAGCCGTACAGGCGACTCGTTGCGGAGTTGATCTGTACGGCTTATATATGTTATGAACCTGGATTATTTGATAAGCAGGGCAATCAGCGAGTACGCAATGATCACCAGGAACACGAGCGTAATATGGTTGATGGAGAAAATGAACATGTTTTTGGACCATTTTTGCGTCTCATTGCGATCAAACGTGGCCACGCTGAGAATGAGCCAAACCAGGCTGACCAAAAAGGCAAAGATGGCGATGAACGGGCTCATTGGCCAGAACAAAAAGCTGGACAGCACGAGCAGGACCAAGTAAACGTTGGTTTGAATATACGTGCGGCGAATCCCTTTGACTACCGGAAGCATGGGAACGTTCGCAGCTTTGTACTCATCGAATCTGCGAATGGCGATCCCGTAGAAGTGAGGCATTTGCCATAACAGCATCGTAACGACCAGTGCCCAAATTTCAAAATGACCCAGGTCTGAAGAAATCGCAGCCCAACCGATCAAAGGAGGGACGGAACCCGAAAGACTGCCGACCTCAGTATTGTAAACCGTAGTACGTTTTGTCCACATCGTATAAGGGAAAACATAAAGTAAAAGTCCCAAAATCCCGAAAACGGCCGCAAGCGGGGAAGCGACGTATAACAGGATGCCGCCGATAATGGTAATGCTTATCCCCAAAATCAGGCCGGATTTCGTGTCCACTTGGCCGGTAACGGTTGGCCGTGTTCTGGTCCGCTCCATGATGGCATCGATATCGCGGTCGTACAGGTTGTTGAATACCCCGGCTGCGCCAATGATCAAGGAAGAACCGATAACCGACAAAATGATCGGTACGATATTGTCCAGGAAAGAGGCATTAAACACATACAGTGCAAGGCTCAAACCGGCAAGCATGGCGATGAGGTTCGATTTGATGATGCCGACTTTGATCGTATCGAAAAAGACTTTTGGAACCGAGCTATACTCTAATCTGATTTTGGGTTGTGACCCGTTATTTAGTGTTTTCAAATACTCACTTCCTATATCCATACTTATATATCTCGGTACTTATTATAACATCATGTTTAATATGTGAAAGAAATTGCGTTTTAGTATTAAAAATAATGTCATTTGATTGTGAACAATTTAAAAACAACACTTTTTTTAATTGTTAAAAACGAAATTCTGTGTTAAGTGATTTTTATCTCCATCAGTTGAACGAAGTTTTTTACACGGAGCCACTACGAGGTCAGAAATATCTTCCGATCGCTGTTATCCCCGGATTTTTTGAATCCCTTTAGTTAAGGAGGAAATCTGGTGATAAGCCTATGCTTACGATGCAGCTTTCTTTCAGAAAGCTTTTAGAACGCTCCGCTTCTCCAGATTCTTTCTGCCCTTTCCGTTACCGTGTAAAATGTATAGTTCAACTTATATCGATAAAAGGGTATAGATAATGATGGCTAAAAAAAGCTTGCGAGTCATGCCTTTTATGTTTATTATAGACTTAAAATATCTTTAATAGACATTATAGTCGTTTGAAAAAAGAACAAAAACGACTTATTTTTTGTTCTAAATTAGAGATATTAAATATCTGTAAAGGGTGATATGTGTGAGCAAAGTTATAGATGTAGCTATCATCGGCGGAGGGCCTGCCGGGTTAAATGCAGCGCTTGTGCTGGGCCGTGCAAGAAGAAATGTTGCGGTGATTGACGACGGGAAGGCCAGAAACCGGATTACTCACGCGACGCACGGTTTTTTGACGCGCGACGGGGTAACGCCTGCAGAGTTCCGTATCGTGGCCAAGGAGCAAATCGCCGCGTATCCATCGGTGCAATTCATTGAGGACACTGCATCCTCCATTACGGGTGCGGATGGCATGTTTGAAGTAGTGACCGCCGCAGGCACGGTCATTCACAGCAAAAAAATACTGTTTGCCGTGGGCAAAAAGGATAAACCGCTCGGCATAAAGGGATTGCAAGAGGTTTATGGGAAGAGTGCTTTCGTTTGCCCTTTCTGCGACGGATGGGAGCTCCGGGATCAGACGCTTGTCCTGATATCAGACGGAGCCAAGGCGATGCACATGGCCAAACTGCTTTTGGGATGGACAAGCCGGGTTACGCTTTGCACCAATGGTCCCGATGGTCTGACGGATGAAGAACGTCATGATTTGGAGCGCCACGGCATTCCTGTGCTGGATTCTCCGATTGAAGCGATTGAATCCAACGAAGGAATCGTTGACCATGTTCTTCTCAAAGACGGTCGACTCATTCCGTGCAGAGGCATTTTCTTTGCCCCGACCTTGGTTGCCGGATCGGAATTGCCGGGAACGCTGGGCTGCGAGATGACCGAAACCGAGTCGGTGGTGGTTAATGAACAAGCGAGAACGACGGTGCCGGGCGTATTCAGCGCTGGAGATGCCGCATCAGATATGTATCAGGCCATTGCAGCCGCGGCGCAGGGATCTATGGCGGGTGCAATGATCCATAGTGAGCTGTGCGGTGAAGAATGGAACGGCGTCAGCAGCCAATAAACGATGCTCTGTATTATTCGAAGTGATCCCACTGTTGATTACGATGTGTAGAGATCATGAACGGATTGCATTCTTATAGTAGAAACACGTTCCGAAGGGCTTTCCCGGAATTTTTTTCGGCGGAAGCCCTTTCATTTTAAATTTTGAATATTCTTTTTTTAAAGGATTGACATCGCTGGGCGAAGCGGTTTTAATTATATAGACCGATCGTTATAATTTTTAAAATTGCTTTAAGGATGTGGCCGTTTTTGAGTGAAAAGTCCAATGCCAGAGAAGCCATCGTTAACACAGCCGCCCGACTGTTTTTTTCACAAGGGTATCATGCGACAGGCCTGAGCCAGATCATTAAGGATAGCGGAACGCCGAAAGGTTCGTTGTACCATTATTTCCCCCATGGCAAAGAAGAGCTTGCTCATGAATGCATCCAGAAAACGAATGAGCACATTTTGCAAAAGTTTGAAGAAACGTTTGCAGCTCATGACAATACGGGGGAGGCGATTCTGCAATTCGTTCAGGACATGGCCGAGGATACCGAAGCTGCCGGGTTTACGGGCTTTTTGCCTTTCAGCCTGTGGGCTGCGGTTGAGACCTCCTGCATTAGCCATGACCTGCGTCAGGCTTGTCAAGGCGTGTTTGCGGACTGGCAGAACGCGATCACCAAACATCTGGTGCTTGACGGAATTAACGAGTCCAAAGCAAAAGAGCTGGCCCTGCTCATGATTTCCTTGATGGAAGGAGCACTGATTATCAGTTTGACCAATCAGGACAAACAGCCTTTGGTCACGGCTGCCGAATATTTGTCCGCGGTTGCAAAAAATGCGAGACAAGCCAAAGCATAAATTTGGTTTGTACAAAAGAGAGAGTTATATTGGTTGAGGAGGATGGGATTTTGGAGGCTTCCATGAAAGCTGGTTCAGCAATGAACCAACAAGAAACACAGCAGTACAAAGTGCTGCCGATTTTGTTCGCGATGCTGCTGAGCGGTTTTATCGGGCTATTCGGAGAAACCGCGCTGAACGTGGCATTGACGCCATTGATGGAATTGCTTGAGGTAGGACCGACAACGATTCAATGGTTGACGACAGGTTACCTGCTCGTTCTGGGTATTCTCGTTCCGGTGTCGGGGCTGCTGCTGCAATGGTTTACGACAAGACAGCTGTTTACGACATCGTTGATTTTCTCCATTGCAGGCACGCTGGTGGCCGCGATGGCTCCAAGCTTTGAAATGCTGCTGGTGGCCCGCGTTCTGCAAGCTGTGGGTACGGCCCTGTTGTTGCCGTTGATGTTTAATACGATTTTGGTTATTTTCCCTGTAGAACGACGCGGTTCCGCGATGGGGCTGATCGGTCTTGTCATCATGTTTGCTCCGGCCAGCGGCCCGAGCATTTCCGGTTTGATTTTGGCTAATTTGAGCTGGCACTGGATCTTCTGGATTTCGCTGCCGTTCTTCATTATCTCCTTGGTATGCGGGTTGATGTTCCTGCCGAACATTTCGAAGTTGACCAAGCCCAAAATCGATGTGTTGTCGATCATTTTGTCCACGCTCGGTTTTGGCGGTATCGTATATGGCTTCAGCAGCGCAGGCGGTCATGGAGACGGTGGCGGAGGCTGGTCCAGCCCGGTCGTTATCGCCACACTGGCTGTAGGTGCGCTGTCCTTGCTTGTGTTCAGCATCAGACAGCTCAGAATGAGAGAGCCGATGATGGATTTGCGCGCGTTTAAATTCCCGATGTTCACCATCGGTCTGATCCTGATCTTTATCTGTATGATGATGATGCTGTCGTCGATGCTGATCCTGCCGATGTATCTGCAGCAAGGAATGGCAGTGACGGCGCTGACGGCAGGTCTGGTGCTGCTGCCAGGCAGCTTGCTGAACGGATTTTTGTCGCCGGTCATGGGACGCCTGTTCGATAAATTCGGACCAAAATGGCTGGTGACGATCGGCCTCGCGGTCGTTGCCGTTGTTCTGTTCATGTACACACGCATCGAACCGACAACATCCCTGGGCGTGATCATTACGATGCATATCTTCATGATGATCGGCATTTCGATGATTATGATGCCTGCCCAAACGAATGGTCTGAATCAATTGCCGCCGGCGTATTATCCGCACGGTACGGCAATCATGAACACGCTGCAGCAGGTTTCGGGTGCCATCGGCACGGCCGTCGCTGTCAGCATTTTGGCTGCAGGCCAGCTGAGCTACCTTAAAGGCGTAAGCAATCCGGAAAGCCCGGAAAGTCAGCTTGCTGGTTTCACGTCCGGCGTGCAGCATGCGTTTATCTTTGCGCTTGTGCTTTGCTTGCTCGGCTTCGTGATCTCGTTCTTCGTAAAACGGGTGAAAGTGGGCGCGCAGCAAGGACAGCAAGGGCCGATGCATTAATACTCATCAGCTACCATAAGCAAAACGATGCTTTCCTTTAAAAGGAGAGCATCGTTTTTTGTGTTTTGAGAATTTAACGGAGGACCGTTCTTCACACCTTGGTATCGGTTTGGGCAATCGTGCGACATAACTAGCTATCTGTCAAGAATACATCTTGGGGATGCTTCCAGGTCAAGGCTTGGCAGCAGCCTGCGCCTTGATTTCTTTCTCCGTTAACGCTTTGTTATACACTTTGACCTGATCCAGAGATCCTTTGAAGTACGGATCTGCCTGATAACGGCTTTTGCCCAGGTAAGCTTCCGTCACGCGCAGCTGTTTCGGATTAAATGTAATCTCGGAGCTGCTGGCGACGAGTTGGCCATCCACGTACAGCTTGCCCGTATCTCCTTGCAGCGTTACCGTCACATGAACCCATTGGTTTGCCGGAAGCGCTTGATCCGCAATCAGGCTTTGGTCCCGGCCTTCGTCATGAATGGTGAATTGCAGCTTGCCATTATGCTGGGAAGGGGTGAGGAACATGTGCTGCGTCAACCCGCTGCCAAAGTCGAAAATGCGCTGCCAGGCGCCGCCGCTTTCCCAGTTCACCCAGGCGCTGAACGTAAAGTCTTCGGTATCGGTGATGATTCCCGGCAGATCGATGTAGCTGTCGGTGCCGTTGAATGCGGCAGCCTGGTTTTTGCGGCTCGCCGCCGAGCTTGTAACGTTATGAGCCTGACCGTGGTACCCGTTTTTGCTGATATCCTGAGCGATTTTATCCAGTTTCTTGTGATCGAATGCATATTCTGCGAGCAGAGGCCCTTTGACTTGCGCTGGCACGGTGATGTTAAAAACTTTGCTTGCCGACGCATCCCCGTTCTGAATCAGTGCGGTCAGTTTGACCTTGGCATCACCTTTGCCTGCTGCCGGACGTTTCACGGTACCCGTAGCAGACACGACGGAAGCGTTTGATGTTTTCCAAGTGATCGTCGTAGTGTGTGTGCCTTTTACCGGAAGGTTCAGGTCAAAAAATACGTTTTTGGTATCGCCGAGATCGAGATCCGATTTGACCGCATTAACGATCTCCTCATTGTTCATGTCAGGGACTTTGCTGCCCCAGACCGCAACGCCGGTAGAAGAGAGGGCGCTGAACGTAAGGACCGTCTTCTCCGAACCTGCGTCCCATTCTTGCGTGAATACGCCTTCATAAGTTTGTCCGTTGGTTGTGAGGGTTACCTTGTTGTCTGCGCCAAGAGACCATGTGCCTGTGACAGCACCGGTTATTTTTCCGTCAGTCGTCAATTGCACGTTCTGGGAAGTTTTGATCGCAGCCGTGATCTCTTTCCCGTGATCCACCCATTTGTATTGTCCGGCAATCTTGTCGTTGCTCAATGACAGGGTTGCTTCCTGCGTCCCGGCATAACGATACGGGGAAACCACAGGCCATCCTTGGGAATTCATGTGCATCTCGTGCACCCGGACTTCATGCTCTTCGCCGCGACCCGGGAAGCGGGAGTGGAAGATCAGGAAGTGCTTGCCGGTTTCTTCGTCGTAATATGCGGAGTTATGTCCCGGCGAAACGTAGCCGATCCCTTGACCGGTGCCCGGGTCGCCAAGCTCTCTTTCGAACAGATAGTTGCCGACCAGTTTGACCGCATATGGCTCAATGGATCGATCGTCGAATAATGGTTTCTCTTTATCAGCTTTTACTTTGATCATATCGTTGCCTTCCGCATCGTAAAATGGCCCATCCGGTGTTTTGGAGCGTGCGATCCGGATGTTGTATCCGCCGTCCGCGCTTAGGCCGCCATAGGAAAGGAACAGATAATAATAATCGGTTTCCGGGCTATATAACATATACGGAGCTTCAATCCGGCTGTGGTTGCCTCCCGTTAACTTTTTGCCGTATCCTTGCCCTGGGAGAGGTTTTCCGGTAGCTTCGTCCATTTCCAAAATAAAAATGCCGCCGGAATACGAGCCGTATACCATCCACAGCTTGCCGTCTTTGTCGTAAAAGACATCGGGGTCTACCACGTTCGGATGGATTGTGGCATCATATATGGTACCATCTTCGCTCGCTTCGCCCCACATGCCGGATTTCAGGATCAGTCCCTGATCCTTATAAGGGCCTTCGATGTTGTCGGCGACGGCTACACCCATGGCCGAACGTGGGGAATCTCCTTTACATGCGTTGTAATACATATAAAATTTACCGTCCGACAGCTGGATGACATCGGCCGCCCAGAGCGTATCGGACTGGGCCCACTCCAGCGCTTCGGCGAACTCCTTCGTAACGTTCGGGACGACGGGATTGCTGTCCGTAACCCCGGATGCAACCTCATCCCATTGGATCAAGTCTTTGGACTTGGCCACTTGCAGGTGAGAACCGAACACATAGTACGTATCGTCAACTTTGATCACGGAAGGATCGTGGACAGAGACATTACGGAATGCGGGTACCTGAGTTTCGCTGGTTTTGCTGGCAGCCTGCGAGGTTTGCTGGCTGGAAACCGGTGCCCCTTCTCCCAGTGCGGCAGCGGTGGACAAGGCAGGTGTGGCAAGTAATGCAGTGCTGAGTGCGACAGCCATATAACGTTTCATACGTTTCCCCTTTCTTGATGTGCAGTGGATAAAACCATTCGGCCGAACATGGCCAGAAATAAAATTTACGTGACTCCTCCTCCCAAAACTTGTTACTCAAGCGCTTTCATTCGTAGTGTACCAATTGATTTATATATTTGTAAATGATGAATTTTTTATAGCCTCAATCGAACCGGACGAAGGGTGATTTTCGAAATTCAAACGATTTCAGGGCGAAAACGACAAATTAAAGGCAATATTTGTGTTGAAAAACGATCCTGAAATGAGTAGTATAACTTGTGTGAAGGATATTTATATTTTTATTAATGATTTATGTTTATGTAAATTAAAAAAGAAAAAGGATTCATTCATCCTTTCATTTGAGATCTGTACAGGAGGGCAATCATGAGCAATTACAAAGATCAGATCATTGCGCATTACAAGTTTGAGGACACGACGGGCATCGGCCAGGACAGCACATCCCGCGGGAATCACGCGGTACCTTCAGGCACCCACGAGCCGGCGCTTTCCGTAATCCAAGGGCGGACGGCGCTGTCCTTTGCGGGCGGCTCCAACGGTACGTCGTATTTGCAGCTGCCGCCCGATTTGCTTCGCGGTGTAAGCGATCACACCGGTTTGACCGTATCGGCATGGGTATACCTGGGCAGAGGCAGCAGCGTGTGGGAACGCCTGATCGATTTCGGCGGAGGAGATCAGCAGCCTTACCTGTTCCTCACCAGACAGATGCGCAGCGTGCTCAAGGCCGGCGACGAAATGATGATTCATCCGACCAAAGGGTTCGCCAACGGGGAATGGATGCATGTCGCCGTGTCGGTCACGGGTACGGAGGGCGGAACGCGAAGCCATGCCGGGGCGATCGTATACGTCAACGGGGAAATCGTGGCTAATGGCTCATTCAACCAAACCTCCAGCGGAAACTATGCCAAGTTAAGAAGCTGGTTTGAGACATTCTCGAATCCGGAATTCTACACGCAAAACTATATTGGCCGCTCCCAATTTGTCGATGATCCGGATTTGGAAGCAGCGATTTCCGATGTAAGGATTTACGAAGCAGGTTTGACCATGGATGAAGTCATCGAAGTGATGTGCGAATCGCTGACCGATGCGGAGATCGTGAAGCTGGCGGCAGAGAAATATTTGGTTTCACCCGCCAAAATCATCACCAATGACATTGCGCTCCCCGACTCGCTTCTGGGCGGGAAAGTACAGGTCGAATGGTCTTCGAGCAGACCTGAAGCCATAACCGGCCAAGGGAAGGTTCTTCCGATCGAGTCGGCTCACAGCGTCACGTTAAGCGCAGCATTGCGCACGGGCGAGCAGACATTGGAACGAAGCTTCGGCGTCTCGATCGTTCCGAAACATGTGCCGCCATACACGATTACGGTCCATGGGGATCAGAAGGTCGCCGATATTAGCGAAGTGATGTACGGTTTGTTTTACGAGGATATTAACAATGCCGCCGATGGCGGAATCTATGCGGAGCTTGTGCAAAACCGTTCATTCGAGTCGTTTGCATTCGATACCTATTCCTCCGCTTCCGGAGCATGTGGATGCTCAACCGGCCGCAATCGTGAGCCGTTGTTTGCATGGTCCGGAGATACCGACAAAATGATCATACAGAACAAAGGTGGATTAAACGAGCATTTTGGCGTCAAAGATCCCGAGGTCAACGCTTATTATGTGACGGTGCAGGACGGTGCGGTCATTCGAAATCGCGGATTCGCGGATTCCAACCAGCATTGCGCCATGTCCATTCAAGCTGGGAAACAGTATGATTTCACCGTATGGGCCAAAGCTGAGGCTGCGGGACGGATCACCATCCAGCTGCAGGACGAAGCGGGGAATGCGGTGAGCGACGAGGTGTCCGTGCAGATCGAAGGTGGGAACAAGTGGAAGAAATATGGCGCCTCTTCCGATGCCGAACTGGTACTCACGGGCACGCAGAACGTATTGGGGCAGCTGGTTCTCACCTTCAGCGGCGATATTTCCGTCGACATGGTGTCCCTGATTCCGCGGGACGTGTGGGGGGCGGATCCCGATGAGCCAGGACTCTCCGCTTCGGCGCATGCCAATTACAAAGGGAACCCGAACTATAGACTGCGCAAAGATTTGGTGCAGGCACTCGTCGACATGCATCCCGCATTCCTGCGTTTCCCGGGCGGATGTATCTCCGAAGGTTCGTTTATTTGGGACAACGTGTACGACTGGAAAGATTCCGTCGGTCCGGTGGAGCTGCGGAAGGAAAATTACAATGTTTGGGGTTACATGATGACGATGGGCCTTGGCTATATGGAATATTTCCAATTGGCCGAAGACCTGAATGCCCTTCCGGTTCCGGTCATGGCATGCGGCGTTTTATGCCAGGCCCGTTCCGATTATGCCCATCCGGCAGGCGGCAAGCTGAGGGAATATTATATCAAAAACTTTACGGATTTGATCGATTTTGCGATCAGCACGGATATCGAGAACAACGAGTGGGCTGCAATTCGCAGCGAGATGGGGCACCCCGAGCCGTTTGATTTGCGTTATTTGGGCGTCGGGAACGAAAACTGGGGCACCGAGTTTTTTGCCAACTTCGAAGCATTCAAGGCAGCGATCGACGACTACATGAAGCAGAACTACCCGGATCACGAACTGCACATCATTTCCACCGTCGGAGCTCAAGCCGATGACGATGCTTATCAGGAAGGATGGAAGTTCCTGAGCGGCAATCTGCAAGGCTCGGCGCAAATCGCTTTTGCGGACGGCAAGGAGATCATCGAAGAGAACGTCACGTGGTATAGCCGGCAAAGCAACTACATGGATACGATCGCCGACGAGCATTATTACCGTTCCAACGAATATTTGCTGAACAATGCCGACCGTTACAACTACTACAAGCGCGCCTATCATGAAGACGGCAGCATCAACTGGAAAGAAACGTCCAAGGTATTTGTGGGCGAGTATGCCTCCACGGACAAAAACACGCTGGCAGGTGCCGTGGCCGAGGCGGCCATCATCACCGGTTTCGAAAACAATGCCGACGTCGTGCGCATGGCCGCATACGCGCCGCTCTTCAACAAGGTGCTGACGGATGGAACATACCGCTGGACGCCGGACTGCATCTGGTTTGACGACGAGACGGTCTGGTTTACGCCGAATTACTACGTGCAGCAGCTGTTCGCCAAACATGTCGGGGAGCAAGTATTGGAAACGTCGTTCTCAACGTATAACAAAGGCAAAGAAGTGCAGCTCCAGCCGCGCGGCGGCATCGAGATCGCTGCCGGGAATGCAGACATCCTGGTGAAACGTGTCAAAGTGACGTCCAACGAGGATGGCCGCGTATTGTTCGAAGAACATTTCGCGGAATGCTCTGAACCAAGCCGGGCCTGGGAAGCGATTGCCGGATCGGCAGGATACAGCCTGCAGGCCGGAAAAGGACTGCTGCTCAAAGCGCAGGACAGCGGACTTAACGGTCTCGCGATCCTGAACGAGGAATGGACCAACTATACGCTTGAAGTGGAAGCCAGCAGACTTGCGGGCGAAGACGGCTTCTATGTAGGCGTCGGTCTGACGGACGCTTCTCCGGAACAGAAGGATGTCATCGAATACGCCATCGGATACGGCGGCAGCGCGACAGGTGTCAAAGTGTACAAACAAGGGATCGAAGGGTACACGCTGGGCGACTATTCTTCCAGTACGGCAGCCGGCAACCTCAGAGCGGCGAATTACGAACCGCTGGAAGACAACACAAACTATGTCATTACGGTCAATTATGGCGGAGAAACAGGCAAAAACCTGATCTGCTCGTATACGGATGGCCGTACAACAAGCAAAGTGCTCGACTACAAGCTTGAAGCCTATAACCGCGATGTGTTCCATTCCGTAACGCGTGATGCAAACCATGTCTACGTGAAACTGGTCAATGCCGACGGAATGGAGAAGGCGACCAAAGTGGTGCTTGAACATCTGGATGTCCAGGCATCGGCACGGTTAATCACCTTGAGCGGGGACGAAGAACTGGTGCATGTTCCGAATGTCAACCAAAAGAATGCGGAAAAAGTAGTTCCTCAAGAGAGCACCATCGAGCTTGACGGCGACTCCGTCGTTCTGCAATTGCCGGCCCAATCGGTCAGCGTATTGGTGCTTGATCGCAAGCTGTAATCGTTTCAATCGTTTCATAAGTTTGATGCAAAGGAACCGCGAATATCGCGGTTTCTTTGCGTTTTCACGACTCGAAGCGTGGTCAACAGAAGATACCCAAAGTCAACAGCCTCCACTACCTGCGGTTCCGGGTCTGCTCCTATAATTAGTGAGAAGGAGGAGACAGCATATGCGTTTGAATCACAAACAATGGGTACGTAACATCCCGCTTCATCTCATGATTCTGCCCGGATTGCTCATCATCATTGTATTCGGTTACATTCCGATGGCAGGACTCTCCATTGCCTTTCAAAACTTTTCTCCGATTGCCGGTTTCAAGAACATCAACTGGGTCGGAATGGACAATTTCAAGTACCTGCTCGATTTGCCCGGGTTTTGGCAGGTGGTTTGGAACACCGTGTTTATTTCCCTGATGAAAATCATTTCCGGCCTTGTCGTGCCGGTGCTCGTAGCTCTGCTCTTGAACGAAGTGCGCCGCAGCGGATTCAAGCGGACGATTCAGACCGTCATTTACATGCCTCACTTTTTCTCCTGGGTCATTTTGGCCGGCATCATTGTGGATGTGCTGTCCCCGAGCAGCGGGATCGTGAACATGTTGTTGAAGGCCATCGGCATGGAGCCGATACAGTTTCTGGCAAGCAATGACTGGTTCCCGTACATACTCGTCATCACGGATCAATGGAAAGAGTTCGGATTCGGAACGATCATCTACCTTGCGGCACTGACAAGCATCGACAAATCGTTATACGAAGCAGCCGTCATGGACGGGGCGGGCAGATGGAAGCAAACGTGGCACATTACGCTGCCCGGCATACGCCCAATCATCATTTTGATGGTTACGCTCAGTCTGGGGAACGTGCTTAATGGGGGATTCGACCAAGTATTCAACTTGTACAATCCGCTCGTTTATGAATCCGGAGACATTCTGGACACGATGATCTATCGCATCGGTTTGCAGGATGCGCAGTATTCGGTGTCCACCGCACTCGGACTAATCAAATCGGTGGTATCCTTCGTATTTATCGGACTTGGCTATTACCTTGCATACAGGTTCGCCAATTACCGGATCTTTTAGAAAGGGGGCAGAGCACCATGCACCATACGTCGAGAGCTTATCGTTGGTTTCTGGGATTCAACTATGTCATTCTGACCCTGCTTGCGCTGTTGTGCCTGTTTCCCATCGTAAACATATTGGCCATTTCCTTCAGTTCAAGTGATGCGGTCAAAGCAGGGGGCGTGACGTTTTGGCCGGTCGATTTCACCTTTTCATCGTATCAATACATTTTGGAGAACAAGCAGTTTCTGAATTCGTTCGGAACAAGTTTGCTTCGCGTCGTGCTCGGCGTGGCCATCAATCTGATTTTTACGGTGCTCGTGGCCTATCCGCTCTCCAAGGAGGCTGCCCGTTTTCGTTCGAGAACGGCGTATGCCTGGATCTTTGTATTTACGATGCTGTTCAGCGGCGGCTTGATTCCAGGGTATTTGGTCGTTAAGGAAACAGGGCTGCTGGACTCCATCTGGGCACTTATTCTGCCGGGAGCGGTTCCGATCTTCAACGTGCTGCTCATGCTCAATTTTTTCCGGGGATTGCCGAAGGAATTGGAGGAAGCCTCGTGGATGGATGGCGCAGGCCACTTCCGAACGCTGTGGAGCATATACTTGCCCATCTCGCTTCCAAGCATCGCGACCATTACGCTGTTTGCCATGGTAGGGCATTGGAACGCCTGGTTTGACGGCATGATCTACATGAAAAATCCTGAGCATTATCCGCTCGCCACCTATTTGCAATCCATGCTGCAGCAGGTGACGATGATTCAAACCGATTCGATGACGCTGGAGGATGCCACGCTGCTGAGCCAGGTATCGGACAGGACTACGCAGGCGTCCCAGATTTTCTTATCCGTTATTCCGATTTTGCTCGTGTATCCGTTCTTGCAAAGGTATTTCGTGCATGGACTTGTTGTCGGCAGCGTGAAGGGATAAGATCGGGAAGAGGAGAAGCACAGGAAGGAGCCGATACCCGGCTCCTTTTTGGTCCTTGGAGGGGGGCTCATGAACATATGAGGCATTTTTGGGGGAACTGGCGGAGCCGATCCATCGTGGTAAAGCTGATGATTGCTTTTGTGCTTGTCATGCTGCCGCTGTATGTGATTAGCATGGTGATTACGTACAGCAGCTCCAAACAGATGCAGTCCGAGGTGGAAACGGCACATGAATCCAAACTTCATTTCTACCACAATCATCTGCAATTCGAATTGGAGCGGATGAGCGACCTGATCAACGAATTTTCATTTGACGAACAAATGTCCACATTAAGCACGAGAGCGGCCATTATGAGCGGATACGAAGTAACGGCGAGCTTAAACAACATTCATCAAAAACTGAAACAGATTATGGTCACGAGTCCTTACATCAACGATGTGGTGTATTATGTGCCAGGCCTCCACAAACGAGTCAGCGCGGTTGACGGAATCCGCAGCGTGGAGGATGAAGAATGGAAGGAGCTTTTGGCAACGATGGGCAACTTGAACGGCGAGCTCTCTTCCTGGAATGACGATCTTTACTTTCTCAAAAGCAACCCCTATAACATGAATCATGAGGAAGCGCCCAACTTTATTTTAGGAATACGTTTGTCTGCCGATGAATTCAAGCATAGACTGCAGCAGCTGTCCGATAGTGGCGGAAGCGAGCTTACGTTAAGCTTTGGCCAAGGACGGGACATGTTTATTTCTTCTGCGGATGATGCGATCGACGCTTTGGGAGTCCATTGGCCGGACGAGCTGCCGGTTCAGGATTCACCGCTGGTGACGAGGTCTGCGGCAGGTGACATGCTGCATTATACGCTGTATGATGCGGAGCATTATTTTGCATTAACCTCAAGCATTGCCGAATCGGTGCTCGAAGCCCCGCTTGAACAATACAAACTCTGGTTGTGGGTGACAACCTTGATTTCCATTGTCATTATTATCGCGTTCTCGCTGTCCATCTACAAATCGATTCATAAACCGTTGTCTGCGCTGGTCAAAGGGTTCAGGATGGCGGAGCAGGGACAAACCGACGTGCGCATTCCGCACTCCCGCAGAGATGAATTCGGTTATTTATACTCCCGCTTCAACCATATGATAGAGCGCTTACATGCTTTGATTGAAGAAAATTATGTAGCGCGAATCCGGACAAGCGAGGCCGAGCTGAAGCACCTTCAGTCCCAGATCCAGCCTCATTTTCTGTACAACAGCTTGTTTAGCATCAAACAGATGGCCGAGGTGGAAAACGTGGAGCTCATTCAGGAGTTCACGGATTATTTAGGGCAATACTTCCGTTATATGTCGCGGGATTCGCAAACCGAGGTTTCGTTAAAAGAGGAAATTCAACATGCGCAGATTTACGCAGCGATTCAGAAGATCCGGTTTGGTCCGCGAGTGCAATTGCAAATGGAAGAAATGAATCTCGAATATGGGAAAATCGCGGTCCCCAGGGTTACGATCCAACCTATTGTCGAAAACGTCTTTGAACATGCATTGTCGAAACGCAGCCGTGGCGGCATCTTGAAAATGTCTTACCAAACCTCGCCGGACAAGCTGTCCATCCTCATTGAAGACGACGGGGACGATTTGAGCGAAGTGGCCATGGATCGGCTGCGGCTGTCGCTGCAGCACATCGCGGCGAGGCATGATGAAGGAGAAATAACGGGGTTGCTCAATGTCAATCAACGACTGCGAATCAGGTTTGGACCGGAATACGGGCTGGCAGCCGAGCGCAGTGACCTTGGCGGATTACGCATCATTATAAGCGTTCCATGGAAAGGAGAGGATCATGATGCAGCGAATGCTGATCGTTGATGATGAACCGGTCATATTGGATGGACTTTATGCTTATTTTCAGAAAGCCGAGCTTCAAGATATGGAAATTATTAAAGCGTACTCAGCCCTGGAAGCGATTGAATGGTTAAATACGGTGAAGATCGACCTGGTACTGAGTGACATATGTATGCCAGGCATGGACGGAATGGAGCTGATCGAACAAATCATGGACCGCTGGCCGAGATGCAAAATACTGCTGCTGACCGGCCATAACGAGTTCGACTACGCCCATCAAGCTATTCGCAATCCTTGTGTTGTCGATTATTTGCTCAAGACAGAGGGCATGGCGCAGATCCGTGCCGCCGTGGAGCACGCCCTGCAATTGATCGCTGAAGAGAACGATTTCCGTTACCAGAATGCCTGGTTCCGCAGCAAGCTGCCCCGGGCACTGCCTCAGCTGCAGCGTCAGCTGCTGGTCGACGTCATCAAAAGAACCGGGCGGCAAGACGCTGCGCTGCAGGAGGAGTTCGATGCCGTTCAGCTTCCGTTCAGGTCGGATGAACCAGTCGTCCCCGTGATCATCCGCGTGGAACAGTGGAATACGTATCAAACCCAGACAGACCGCGGTCTAATTCGATATGCGGTAGCCAATGTCGCCGAGGAGCTGCTGATGGATAAATCGGTGGTCAAAGCCGTTGAGCTTGATTACCAATGCATCGTTTGCCTTGTGCAGCCACCGGCGCAGCAGCCCGCTGTGCCAAATGGGCAGATGCTGCGCGAGCGAACCCTGCGTTTCGTCAACGGCACGTTGGAATCGGTGCAGCAATCCTGCGCGGATTGCCTGAAATTGTCCGTTTCCATTATGGTGAGCGAGCAGGAAGTGGAGTGGTCCGAACTTCATCAGGCGATTCTTCAATTAAGGCTTTCCATCCATGAAAGCCCAGGCTTCGGTATGGAGAAGCTGCTTCGTGTCGATGTAGCGCAGCAGTTGAGCCAAACGCAAAACCTGTTGAACCAGCAAGCCGTGACGGCATTGCAGTTGGAACAGACGAGCCAACGGATTGCGAGCGGAGACAGAGAGTGGGCGGCATCGTTTCACAAATGGGTGGATTCGGCCAAAGACGGTATCCAGGATCCGTTCTACCGTTTGAAGGTTTACACGGAAGCGGCGCATCGGCTGCTTGATCTGCTGCATGATTTGGGACTGCATGACTCTGCCTTGCAGGAGATCTCGCTGTCCCGTATGCTGGATTTCAATATAGATACGCCATGGCCGGAGCTGGTGGCCTTCTATGAGTCTGCCTTCGAATGGATCATTTCCAAACGAGTCGATACACGCGTGAATGATCAATCGCAAATTTTGAATACGATTCATCATTATATCCGGCTTCATTTGGAGCACGATCTTTCTTTAACCCGGATTGCCCAAGAGGTTTCGCTTAACCCGTCATATCTTTCCCGTTGGTACAAACGCGTGACAGGAAAGGGGATTTCCGATTACATTCATGAACGGAGAATCGAACGAAGCAAAGAGCTGCTGCTCGGTTCGGCCTGCAAAATGCATGAAATCTCCGCCAAGGTCGGCTTTAGCGACCAGCATTATTTTTACCGTTTTTTCAAAAAAGCCGTCGGCTGCACCCCGCAGGAGTATCGGGACCAAAAAGCATAACGAGAGATAGCAGGCTCAGTCTGAAATGGTCAATCAAAGATACCAGATGTCAACGCTGCCCACTCGAACTGACAGCGCTTTCTTAATACAATGAACACATACCTCGGGAGAGGACACACAAAGGGGGATATGCATGAACAAGTCTTTGAAGAAACTATCGCTATTGACGTTATCCATGCTTCTGGCCACTACGCTTGCTGCCTGTTCATCGGGTGCGGGGTCGGCGGAAAATGAAACGGGACAAAGCGCACCGCAGGATGCCGGCGGACCGCTGACCAAATACGATCCACCCATCAAGCTAACCTCAACGATGAACGAAACGGGAAAAGAATCGCTGGCCGAAGGAGATACGCATACCGACAACATTTGGATCAGGGGCTACAAGGATGAGCTTGGCATCGAGGTGTCCTACGACTGGATCGTGCCGGATGCCAACTATAATGACAAAATGAACGTGACGCTGGCCAGCGGCGATCTGCCTGACGTATTGAAAGTCAGCGCGGTTCAGTTCGAGCAGCTGTACGAAGCGGGCATGCTGGAAGATTTGACGGAAGTGTACGACAAGTATGCATCCGACTTGGTGAAAGAGTTTATGTCTGCGGAGGATGGAGCTGGACTCAAGCCTGTAACCAAAGACGGCAAAATTTACGCCATGGTCAGCTTCCCGGGTTCCCTGGACTCGTCGGACATGATCTGGATTCGCCAGGATTGGCTCAAAAAGGTCGGGCTTGAAGCACCGAAATCGATGCAGGATGTCATCAAAATCGCCGAAGCCTTCACTTTTGAAGATCCGGACGAAAATGGAAAAAACGACACTTACGGCATTGCGCTGAACAAGGATTTGCCGATCAACGGTTTCCTGCTCGGTTACCACGGTTATCTGGAAACCTGGATCAAGGATTCGTCCGGACAGGTCGTTAACGGAACGATTCAGCCGGAAGTCAAGGCAGGTCTGGCCGAGCTGCAAAACCTCTACAAAAAAGGCGTGATCGATCCGGAGTTCGGGGTGAAAGATTTCGCCAAAATGATGGAAGACGTCAACGCGGGCAAAGCCGGCATGTTTTTCCTGCCGCAGTGGGCTCCATTCCAAGTAAGCAGCATGATCAAAAAGGATCAAAACGTCGATTGGATGCCGTATCCGGTACAATCGATCGACGATCAACCGGCAAAAACGCAAAACCATCTAAGCTTGGGCGGCATCTTTGCCGTGCGTAAAGGGTACGAACATCCTGAAGCACTGGTGAAGCTGCTCAACTTCCAGGCTGAAAAAATGTTCGGCGAGTCGGCCGAGAAGGAACGGGCAGCGTACTTGAACGGGCTAACGGGTCTGGGCTTCCATAATGCGACCGTATCCAATCTGCCTGCCAACAAAAACGTCGTAGCCCAGGATGAAGTCGAAAAAGCGATTGAAACGGGCGACACGTCCGGTCTTGGACTGGAAGCGAAGTTGTTCTATGACGACATTATGGATTACCGGAACGGCAATCTCGATAAATGGCATATGGAACGCATTTTTGGACCGGAAAGCTCTCAGGGCGTCATCAAATATTATCGGGATAACGACCTGATCGTCATGAACGAATTCATCTACGCGCCAACAAAAACGATGAATACCAAATCCGCGACGCTGGATAAACTGCGGGCCGAGACGTTCCTGAAAATCATTTACGGCAACTTGTCCATCGATGAGTTCGACAATTTCGTGGCGAACTGGAAAAAGCTCGGCGGGGATCAAATCACGCAGGAAGTGAACGAAGTCATCAATGCGAGCAAATAACAAATGGATCGGGAAAAAGGGGCGCCGCGACTTGCGGAGCCTCCTTTTTTGAAGCTAAGAAAAGAAAGGCCTACTTGTTCGTGGCATGCTGCTTGGAGGGAAGCTTGTCCCCTGGCGTACCTTTGCCGTTATTTTTGTTGCGGCGGGCTTTTTCCTGGTTTTCATTTACTTTTTGCACGAATTCCCGGGTGCTTTCCATGTGCAGGTTCAGCTCCTTTGGCATATTGTATGGCGTAGGTGTAACAGGATTTTAATATAACCTGATCATGTTCATTCTATGAGAAGATCGAACGTTTTCATGTGGAAGAGGGGCAAGCATAGACCCTGGGAAATGGATGGAAACTGGACTTTCATGGACAGGCCGTCTACACTGGATGTACCGAGTTATATAAAAGGGAGTGCCCATAAATACGATGCTGCAAAAATTCGGTTTTACCCAGTACGAAAGCCAGGTCTATGAAGCGATCATGGCTCGCGAAGAACCGCTCGATGCAACAACGATCGTCAACTATTCAAACGTGCCCAAGGCCAAAATTTACGAAGTGCTGAATCGGCTGATCGACAAAGGCGCGGTTCTGACCACGATGCATGGCAAGAAAAAATTGTATATGGCCGTTGATCTGCAATCCATCATCCTTAAACTCAAGACCGATTTCGAGAAGGACCTGGAGGAATTGAAAAGCTATCACGTCAAACGCAGTTTTGACGACGAGCACATTTGGACATTGAAAGACGAAAGCGCCATTGCTTCCCAAATCGAACAGCTCATGATCGAAGCGGAATCATCGATTATTTTTCTCGCTTGGAACGAGCATATGGAAAAGTACAAATCAATGCTGGAACAGAAAGAAGCTCAGGGGCTTCATGTTGAAGTGCTGGCCGTTGGCGGGTTGCAAACGACGCTGGCGAACCGCTATTCCCTGATTCATACCTTGGAAGGGAACAGGCTTGAGCCATTGCAGCTGCTGATCGTGGACGAAACGTATTTACTCTTTGCGGGCATGGAGCATGATGCGTGGAAAGCGATCAAAACGATGTCCAAGCCGATTGTCAAAGCGCTGACCGATTATTTCTATCATGACGTTGCGCTGGCGCAAATCACCAAAAAATACGGGGAACAATTGCTTCAGGATGAAGAAATATCCAAGCTGCTTGCACGTCTCATTTATTGAAAAGTTATTCCGCACAGGAATAGCTTTTTTTAGTTGTTGAAATCCTCCGGATGTTGGGTTACTATCGTAGTTGTAACTTTATAGGGGGAATCGTTTTGAATAAAAAAGTATACGTTCTGGCCATTGCGGCGTTTGTGGTGGGAACCGTTGAACTCATTTTGGGCGGAATTTTGGATTTGATCGCTGAGGATCTTCATATTACGCTGACGCAAGCAGGATACTTCATCTCGATGTTTTCGCTGGTGTATGCAATCTCGGCTCCGATCTTGCTTAACGTAACAGCAAAATACGAGCGTAAAAAGGTCTACATGTGGAGTTTGTTCATGTTTATGATCAGCAATGTGATCTCGGGGCTCAGCCACAGCTTTGGGATGCTCATGTTGGGCAGGGCGCTTGGCGCAGCTACGGGATCGCTTATTTTTGTATTGTCGCTGACAATGGCGGCACGCATCGTCAAACCTGAATACAAAGGGCGTGCAGTAGGGACGATTACGATGGGGGGAAGTGCTTCTCTGATTGTAGGCGTGCCTTTGGGCATATTTATCGGCAATGCGGCGGGGTGGCGCGAAGTGTTTCTGCTTATTGCGGTGCTGACAGGAATAGTTATGGTTGCGGTGGGATTCACGATGGGGAGAATGCAGCCGGTTCCGGCCGTGCCGCTTCGAAAACAGTTCACTGCACTGATGAATCCCAAAATGGCCGCGATCCATCTGACCACCTTGCTGGTGCTCGCCGGGCACTTGACGATGTATGCGTACTTTACGCCGTTTCTACAGGAAACGATCGGTGCGAGTTCAACGATGGTGACGTGGGTTTACGTCATGTTCGGCATTGCAGCCGTTGCCGGCGGCGGCATGGGCGGTGCGCTAAGCGACCGTATTCATCCTGCTAAAGCCATTGTTGGCGTGCTTATTCCTTTTATGGCAAGCATGGCGATTGTGCCGTTTAGCGGAGAGATGCCGCTGATTCTTTGTATGCTGCTCCTCGGCGTATGGGGGGCGTTAAGCTGGACGGTTACGCCTGTGCAGAACAGCTTGATCATCAAATCCGCACCGGCAGAAGCCGAAACACTGATCAGCACCAACTCGGGCATTGCGCATGCAGGCATTGCGCTCGGAACCTTTATCGGCGGCCAGGTGATTGAGCGTTCATCTGTCGTTTATACAGGATGGGTCGGAGCGGTGCTTGTACTGCTTGGCCTGGGAGCTGCATTGTTTGCCATTAGCAGGAAGGAGCATGCTGCCCAGACGGTAGCATGAGTTTAGTAAGGTTAGTACACAAGTTTATCCCATTGTTGGTTCAACCATATGTCTCTGGCTGCTTCGGGCTCCTGATGGTAATTAATGTTTTTAGCTGTGTTTAGAAGCCAAAAGTTGAATCAATGGCGTAATCGAAAAATAATAAAGCGCAGTTCCAACCTATATGGCGGAACTGCGCTTTGCTTTTGTAGTTCAATGCTGAAACCCTACGGATCATTAAGCTTTCAGGCTTTTGCCGTTTGTTGCAATGACTTCTTTGTACCAGTTGAACGATTTCTTCTTGTAACGTTCCAGTGTGCCGGAGCCATCGTCATGACGGTCTACGTAGATGAAGCCGTAGCGTTTTTTCAGCTGCGCCGTCGATGCGCTGACGAGGTCGATGCAGCCCCATGTCGTATAGCCCATGACTTCGACGCCGTCTTCGATCGCTTCGCCGACCTGCACGAGGTGATCGTTCAGGTAGTTGATGCGGTAGTCGTCTTCGACGGTTTTTTCGCCCTTGTCGTTCACGATCAGCTCGTCCACCGCGCCAAGGCCGTTTTCTACGATGAACAGCGGTTTCTGGTATCTGTCCCAGAACGAGTTCAGCACGTAGCGCAGGCCTTGCGGATCAATTTGCCAGCCCCATTCGCTTGCCTGCAGGTGAGGGTTCGGCACGCCGCCAAGCAGGTTGCCTTCGCCTTTGATTTTTTTCGCAGGATCGGCCGTCTCGCAGATGCTCATGTAATAGCTGAAGGAAATGAAATCAACCGTATGTTTCAGCGCTTCCTCGTCCCCTGGCTCGAAATGGATCTGGATGCCGTTTTCACGCAGGTAACGCTTCATGTACCCCGGATATTGGCCGCGAACGTGGATGTCGGCGAAAGCCATGTTTTTGTGGTCAGACTCCATCGCTTGAATGACATCGTCCGGGCTTGGAGTCAGCGGGTAGATCGGCATGCTGAGCACCATGCAGCCGATCTTGAATTCAGGATTGATCTCATGACCGATTTTGACCGTTTTCGCGCTGGCTACCAGCTCGTGGTGGATTGCTTGGTAAAGGTCCTGTTTGCTCAGCTGCTTCTTCGGCGTAGAGATGCCTCCGCTCATGAACGGCGCTTCGAGAATCGAGTTGATCTCGTTGAACGTCAGCCAGTATTTGACCTTGTCCTTGTAACGCTTGAATACCGTCGTTGCATAGTTCACGTAGAAGTCGACCATTTTGCGGTTGACCCAGCCGTCGTACTCGCGGGACAGGTGCAGCGGCGTCTCGTAGTGGGAGATCGTGACCAGCGGCTCGATGCCGTATTTATGGCACTCGTCGAACAGGTCGTCGTAGAATTTCAGGCCTGCTTCGTTCGGCTCGGTCTCGTCGCCTTTAGGGAAAATGCGGGACCAGGCGATGGAAGTACGGAACACTTTGAAGCCCATCTCGGCGAACAGCTTCACGTCTTCTTTATAACGGTTATAGAAATCGATGCCGATCAGCTTCATATTGTCTTCAGTCGGCGTCTCCGTGATCACCGGGTCGCCATCGTGCGCCCCGATGCCGCCTTTTGGCGTGACGTCCTGGATGGACCAGCCTTTACCGTCTTGTTCGTAAGCGCCTTCGAGCTGGTTCGCCGCTACCGCGCCGCCCCACAAAAAGTTTTCGGGAAAGTTGTATGTTTTGTTTTGCGAGTTGCTCATCAATATCTCTCCATTTCGTCATGAAGTCATCTTGGTGCAAATCACTGCACAAAAAAAGCTTAAACGTTGTAACGGGTTCCACGTCAAGTTTTACTTTTACTTTTTTTTTGAGGCATACTTAAGGTATGCTAAGATACGACAAAGTAAGGTGGCAAGAAAGGAGCCGGGATGTCGAAGTTTAACGAAATTATGAAGCGGTCGGGATATTCCAAGGCGACCGTATCCAGAGTCATCAACCATTCGCCTCATGTAAGCGATGAAGCCAGACAGAAGATTACGGAAATCATGAATCAACTCAATTATATTCCTAACCGAAATGCCGTCTCGTTATCCACGGGGCGTACCAAACAGATCGGGATTGTGACTTCCGCCACGGGAGATGTCATTCTTTCATTCATGAATCAATTTGTGGATACGGCTATGGATTACGGTTATCAAACTATTATCTATACTTCCCGCGGGGATAAAGAAATCGAGCTGCAGGCGTTTGAAGATCTGCGCAGCAAAAGGGTGGACGGTATCGTCATCATCGCCTGCGTCAATGATCCGAGAATGCTCAAGAAGTATTGCCAATATGGTCCCATCGTATCCTGGCAGCGCATGGGCAATGACGAGATCACTTCCGTTGCGATGGATCAAGCCGAAGGGTACCGGTTGGCGCTGGAACATCTCGTATCCAGGGGGTACACGCAGATTGCCAATATGTTCGGCAGAGTGGAGAGTCTTAACATTCAGAGCAGACGCAGGGCGTATGAAACATTTATGGAAAGCCGGGGTCTGCCCGTGCGCAAGGACTGGTACCAATATTCCGTATATTCGGCATCGGACGGCGAGCAAGCGCTGCGCCGGCTTCACGAAAGTCGGGAAATGCCCCAGGCGATTCTGTGTTCCAATGATTATGCGGCGATCGGCATTTTGAGCGAGGCTCGCAGAAGGAACATCAAGGTGCCCGAACAACTGGCCATCGTGGGATTCGACGACATCGAGCTGTCCCGGGTGCTTGGCATCACGACGATTCGCAACCCGATCGCAGCTCAAGCAACGAACGCTTTCTACCATTTGTGGGCCGTGCTTGGCGGGCAAAAGCTGACACATGAAAGCCTGAAATACGAACTGATCGAACGCGAAACGAGCTGACATTCAACAATTATTCAAATTTGAAGCATTTCCGGGCGGTTGTGATGCGGTATACTGAACTGGAGTTTCACGATGCTGACTTTTATGGAAGGCCGGCAAGTGAAACTTAAGCATCATGTTACAAGTTACATATTTCACAAACCCCGACCCGGAAAGGTGAGATTGAACGTGTTGAAGACCGTGACAGGCCGTTTCAGAATTGCAGCGTTATTGGAAGGAATCTCTTTTTTACTCTTAGTCGTTGTGGCGATGCCGCTTAAGTATCTGGCCGACGTATCTTCCCCGGTCGCCATTGTGGGCGCGATCCACGGCATTTTGTTCCCATTATACTTGATTGCCCTTGCACATCTGGCTGTCGTTCATCGTTGGAAGGCTTCATACTGGATCATGGGACTGCTTGCGGGCGTGCTTCCGTTTGGCACGTTTGTGTTCGATTCCTATCTCAAAAAAAGAGACTGGAAATAAGGACAGACGGAATTAGTCTCGTTCATATGAAACTAAAAAAACGGAATAAAGGTGACTATATACCCTGATTTGAACGGTGTTAGTCGCCTTTTTTGCGTATAAGGCATCTATATAGGTTGAACTAGATATATACACGATAACGGAGAGGGCAGAAAGAATCTGGAGAAGCGGAGCGTTCTAAAAGCTTTCTGAAAGAAAGCTGCATCGTAAGCATAGGCTGTTCACCAGATTTTCCCCTTAACTAAAGGGATTCAAAAAATCCGGGGATAACAGCGATCGGAAAATGGTTCTGACCACGTAGTGACTCCGTGTAAAAATGATGGGTTCGATTTATTATGTCGAAAATAAAGAAATTGACTTTCCCGGACGTTTGTGCAGGTGCTTGACAGGGGTGTGTTATATTAAGGGAAACGTCGATTGGCGTGCCTATTATGATAATCAATCAAGATCGTTTGTGGGAGGATTCATCGTGTATCAGTACAAGGATCGGGAATACGAAGACGTCCGTTTTGACGGGCAGGATTTGAGATATGGAGAATTGACAGGCTGTGTTTTCATCAAATGCACCTTCATGAATACCTCGCTCGAAGAGATCGAGACGAACGGATGCCGTTTCATCGAGTGCGATTTCAGAGGGGCCGCGCTGAATGGATCGTTCCATACGGAGACTGCTTTTGAGAACTGCTCGTTTGGCGGTGCGAACCTGTTCGTTTCCAAGTTTACCGACTGCAAAATGACCGGCTCCGACTTTTCGGGCGCTCAGTTGGATGGTATTACGTTGGCGGGAGGCGACTGGTCATATACCAATTTCAGACATGCCCGGCTGGGAAAACAAGATTTGCGGGGCATCCGCTTCTATGAAGCCGATTTATCGGATGTTGACCTGGGCAAAGCGGATTTGCGGGATTGCGATTTGACGCGGGTTACGCTAAGCAGGGCCAAACTGACAGGTGCCGACCTTCGCGGCGCGAATCTGGAGGGCATCGACCTGAAATCGCTCGATATCAAAGGCACGCGGATGGATCGGGAACAGGCGGTACTGTTCATGCGTTCCTTTGGCGCGAAGGTCGATTAACGATACTTATCCGAATCCGATGAATGGACATCAACGAAGAAGATGGGAGGCAGCAAATCATGGAACAGGCACGGCAGCTACTTTTTTATCCCTTATACGGAGCGTGCATATTGGAGAGCGTAGAACAGCAAACGGACAAGGTGGGAGAAGGAAATGGAGATCAGGTATTTCATCTCTATTTCCCCAAGCAGGAACTGCGCATGATGATTCCGAAACAGCGGGCACAAGAAAGAGGGATTCGTCCATTGTCCGATGTAGACACCTTGCTGCAGGCGAGAGCCGAATTTTTCGGAAACCATGTCGAGCTGCCTCTTGATGCTTCGAAACGCCGAGAGCATTTGCAAGCGAGAATCGATACAGGGCTCCTGCGAGAATATTTCGGTGTCATTCGCGACCTGTTATGTGCCAAAGTTTACGCGTTGAAACTGAACACCCATGATCGATCAACGATGAATACGGCGCGCGATATGCTGATCAGCGAACTGACTTTGGTATTGAATTTCTCCGCCGAGGATGCCAGTGCTTACCTGAAGCAGGATATCGAGAAGCGGCAGCAGGAAGCAGACTCTTCCGATTATTTTACAGGCTGAATGTTCAGTATATTTAAAGTTTTCGGGTCGTCCCAAAGAAAAAAAGTTTCCCGGTGCAACCCGAAAGGAAGGGATGGGCTTGAAAAGTGGGAGACAAGCCGCCATAGCGGGGAAAGTCGTAGATGGATCGTTACGGATTTCTGCATCAGTCTCCCCCGGGTTACGATCTCATTCAATCTTGTTGGATAATAATTACATTGACATTCGCATGCTTTTCCAAAATAATAAAACGTAATTGAATACTGGTACCTTTAATTCAGTCCAGAGAGGCTGGCAAGGGCAGCGGATTTTTATAATCACGCGTGAAGCGGGCGATTCCAACCAGGGATGCTCTGTGTCTTCGCGCGGGTTATGATGCAAAAAAGAGGCTACTTGTCAGGTGCGCGATCTGATGAGTAGCCTCTTTTTTCTGCTTTTTGGTATCAGGAGACTTTAAGTGGAGGTATTCTGATGAGTAAACAAGATCAAGAGTTTTCATGGCAAGAGGTGCCAAAAACGCAGAGAAACCATTTCTGGAAGACGTTATCCGTCATGCTCGGCTTCACCTTTTTCTCGGCGAGCATGCTGGCTGGAGGGACGCTGGGCGTAAGCTTGACGTTCATGGAATTTATCGGCATCGTGCTTGCGGGCAACCTGGTGCTGGGCATCTATACGGGAGCGCTGGCGCATATCGCCGCCAAAACGGGCTTGTCTACACATTTGCTGGCCAAATATGCGTTTGGGGAAAAAGGATCGTACCTGCCATCGTTCTTGCTCGGCTTTACCCAGGTCGGATGGTTCGGCGTCGGCGTAGCCATGTTTGCGGTCCCGGTCGCCAAAGCGATGGATTGGAACGTTTACCTGCTTATTTTCATTTTTGGTCTTGCCATGACTGCCTCGGCCATCTTCGGCATGAAGTCGCTCGTCATTCTGGGTTATATCGCAGTGCCGGCCATCGCCATTCTTGGCGGATATTCCATGCTGAAAGGCGTGGACACGCTCGGGGGTCTGCAAGGATTGCTTGATTACTCGCCCTCACAGACGCTGACCGCGGCGGCGGCACTGACGATTTGCATCGGATCGTTCATCAGCGGCGGCACGCTGACGCCGGACTTTGCCCGGTTTTCCCGGACGTCCCGGCAAGCGGTAACGGCAACGGTCATCGCGTTCTTCCTGGGTAACTCGCTCATGTTCTTGTTTGGAGCAGTTGGCGCAATGGCGTACAATCTGGCCGACATCTCGGAAGTCATGTTCCTGCAAGGATTGCTCGTTCCGGCGATCATCGTTCTGGGACTGAACATCTGGACGACCAATGACAATGCCTTGTACGCATCGGGGCTGGGCTTTGCCAACATCACCAAAATTTCGAAGAAGTTCTTTGTTATCGTCAACGGGATTGTGGGAACGGTCCTTGCCATGTGGATGTACAACAATTTCGTTGGATTCCTGAATGTGCTCGGCGCCGCAATCCCGTCCATCGGGGCGATCATCGTTGCAGATTACTTCTTCGTGAAACGCAGAAATTACAAGCCGTTTGCCGACATGACGTTCAAAAAGGTAAACTGGATTGCGATGCTGGCTTGGGCCATCGGCGTTGCTTTTGCCCAGCTCGCTCCGGGCATCACGCCATTGAACGCCTTGCTTGGCACAGGGATTGCATACATCGTGTTGATGCTGATTGTTCCTGCGAAAGAATCCATAGAAAAGGGGAAACAAAATGATTATACAGAACGCGAAATTGCGGGGTAAAGAAGGATTGTGGCATATCGTCGTAAGAGACGGAAAATTCGAACAAATTACGCAGACGCTTGAAACTACAACGAATGACGAAGTGATGGACGTAAATGGCGCGCTGGTGCTGCCGCCTTTTATCGAACCGCATATTCACCTGGATACGACGCTGACGGCAGGGGAGCCGGAATGGAACCTTAGCGGAACGCTGTTCGAGGGCATCCAGCGCTGGTCGGAACGCAAGGCATTCCTGACGCATGAAGACGTCAAAACCCGCTCCAAAACGGCACTGAAATGGCAAATGGCACAAGGCATCCAGCATGTCCGCACTCATGTGGACGTGACCGATCCAAGCCTGACCGCCGTGAAAGCGATGCTTGAAGTGAAAGAAGAAATGGCGCCATATATCGACATTCAACTGGTCGCTTTTCCGCAGGAAGGCATTCACTCCTATCCGAACGGCGCGGAATTGCTGGAGGAATCCCTGAAAATGGGCGTCGACGTGGTCGGCGGCATTCCGCACTTCGAATTTACGCGAGAATACGGCGTCGATTCGATGAAGGTTGCGTTTGATCTGGCCGAAAAATACGACCGTCTCATCGACATCCACTGCGATGAAATCGATGACGAGCAATCCCGTTTCGTGGAAGTGGTCGCTAAGGAAGCGTATGAACGTGGGCTGGGCGCACGCACGACGGCGAGCCATACTACGGCGATGGGATCTTACAATGACGCGTATACGTACAAGCTGTTCAGACTGCTGAAGATGGCGGACCTCAACTTCGTTTCCAATCCGCTGGTGAACATTCACTTGCAAGGACGTTTCGATACGTATCCGAAAAGAAGAGGTTTGACTCGCGTCAAAGAACTGCAGGAAGCCGGTTTGAACGTGTGCTTCGGGCATGACGACATCTTCGATCCATGGTATCCGCTCGGTACCGGCAATATGCTGCAAGTGCTGCATATGGGTATCCATGCTTCGCAGCTGCTCGGTTACGATCAGATCGTGAATTCCATGGACCTCATTACGAAGAACAGCGCAAGAACGCTGCATATCGAGGATGTATACGGCATTGAAGAAGGCAAGCCAGCCAACTTTATCGTCCTTGAAGCCGAGAACGAATACGAGGCTATTCGCAAACAAGCCGGCGTGCTCTACTCGTTCAGAGAGGGCCGCAAAATCGCGGAAACGAAACCGCGCGAAACGTCGATCGTCCTGGAAGGCGGTTCCGAGAAGGTTACGTTCAATAAATAACGGGTTTCCCTTTAAAATTGCGAACGAGGTAAGACGAGCAAAACGTGTGTGAACAATAACATCCCCTCACCAAAGCGGCGTATGAGAGATCATGGAGGTCATGACATCATCGCTGCGGAGGAACGGAGGGGATGTTTTTTTCATGATGCAGGCAAAGGAAGGACTGAAAGCATTACCTTACCACTTGACGGTGCCCGTTTGGCGGTCGGACAGCACGCTGAACTCGCCTTCGGCAGGAGAAGCAGAGGCGAGAGCCGAGAAGGAGCTTAGTGCAAACAGTACCGTGAGCAGCAACAGCGTTTTTCTTTTCATAAAAACAACCTCTTTTCTTGTGGAATGATATGACCACCATAATTGTAACAAACAGCCATAAGTTCGGTAAACAATTAAAATTCGCAATCCAGATTTCATGTCAGAACGTATTACAATGGAGCGTGCACGGCATGCTGCCTGCGGTATTCGGTCGGCGTCAGCCCCGTATGTTTCTTGAATTGCCTGGAGAAATAAAACAAATCCCCAAAGCCTAGTTGATCGGCGATCATCGTGATCGTGCTGGAGGAGCCGATGAGCTGCTCTTTGGCTTTATCCATTTTTTTGCGCGTGATGTACTGGATGGGCGGCACGCCAAGCTGCTGTTTGAAAAAGCGAATAAAATAGTTGGGATGCATGCAGGCGATGCCGGCCAAATCCTGAATCGTCATGTTTTCTTCGATGTGGGCATCGATATAAGCCAGAATGGCTGTCATTTTTTCCATGGCAGGCATGTTCAGAACGGAAACGTCGTTCAGGTCAATGTGCTCGATGAAATGCGCCAGAAGTTCGGTCAATTTGCTTTTGGCCATCATGTGGGCGTAAACCTTGCCAGACCGTGAATGGTGCAGGAGGTCGTCGAAGAGTGCGTCTAATCGTTCGGGATCCCGGACGGTGACGACATGCGGGAAGCGAAGCAGCTGGAACAGGTTGATCCCGCCCGCCTTCAGGCTGAAGTGGCACCAGTATTTCAGATAAGGACGGTCGCTAATGGCAGAATACGATTGGGTGATGCCTTCAGGCATAAGAACCAATTGACCAGGAATGGGAGCGTATTCATCATTGCCGATTTTGAGCCAACCCTCGCCTTCACGTATCCAATAAAACTTGCTGTAATCCGGGGTATAATCCAAATCCCGCCATTCGGTACCGCAGCAGTTATAGTCCGCTACGATCAGCTCGGTTTGCAGGTTCGACAACATGTTTGCGAGCAGTGGTTCACGATTCATCGTCCCGCTCCTTTCAGGTTATTATTGTGCATTCAAAAGTTAATCTTCTGCATGTTGATTTTTCGGTCATGCCTCTAAAATACGTTATGAAGAGGATCAGAACATAACAGGAGGCATACAGCAGATGGTAAATCCAAGCGAGTATCTGCAGCAGATCGATTCCGTGATTGCCGCAGGCAAATTCAAGGACAACTGGGCGTCGTTGAGCAAGTTCGAGGTGCCTGAATGGTACAGACGCGCCAAATTCGGCATTTTTATTCACTGGGGCGTGTATTCCGTGCCGGCTTACGACAGCGAATGGTATTCACGCAATATGTATATCGAAGGTTCGAAGGCGCATGAGCACCACTTGGCCACCTATGGTCATCCGCGTGATTTCGGGTACAAGGATTTCATTCCGATGTTCCGGGCGGAAAAGTTCGATGCCCAAGCGTGGGCAAGCCTGTTCAAGCAGGCAGGGGCGCGTTATGTCATGCCCGTAGCCGAGCATCATGACGGATTCCAGATGTATCGCAGCTCCATCTCCCACTATAACACAGTTGAAATGGGGCCCGAACGGGATCTTTTGGGCGAAATGAAGACCGCGTTTGAAGAACAGGGGCTGACTCTCACTGTTTCTTCGCATCGCGCCGAACATTGGTTTTTCATGTCCCATGGCAAAGCATTCGATTCGGACATCAAAGAACCGCTTGCGCGGGGGGACTTCTACTGGCCGGCCATGCCTGAGCCGGATCACCATGACCTGTACGCTTCGCCTCCGGATCAGGAATTTCTTGAGGATTGGCTGATCCGCTGCTGCGAGTTGGTCGACGAGTATCGGCCGAGCGTGTTTTATTTTGATTGGTGGATCCAGCATTCCGCTTTCAAGCCGTATCTGAAAAAATTCGCGGCGTATTACTATAATCGCGGGGAAGAATGGGGCATCCCGGTAGCTGTGAACTACAAGCATGATGCCTTCATGTTCGGCTGCGCGGTACCGGATGTGGAACGGGGGCAGTTTGCCGATCTGAAACCGTATTTCTGGCAGACGGACACAGCGGTAGCCAAAAATTCCTGGTGTCATACCGAGAACAATGACTACAAAACGGCGGGTGAGTTGATTCGCGACCTGGTGGATATCGTCAGCAAAAACGGCAGCTTGCTTCTCAATATCGGGCCAAAGGCTGATGGAAGCATCCCTGACGAGGACCGGGAAATCCTGCTTGCCATTGGCGAATGGCTGCGGGTGAACGGCGAGGCCATCTACGATACGACGTATTGGCGGACGTACGGCGAAGGACCGACCGAGGTCAAGGAGGGACAATTCACCGACGGGGTAACGAAGTCTTTTACAAGCGAAGATATCCGGTTTACGGTCAAAGAAAACGCATTGTATGCCACGGTGCTGTCGTATCCGGAAGACGGCATCGTCACGATCAGATCGCTGGCGGAGAAGGGCCGACATTTTCAGGGGATCATTACCTCGGTACGCGTGCTTGGCCATGACGAACAGCCGGTGTGGGAGCGGGCAGAGGAGGGGCTTCGCGTCGTCGCCAAAAACGTCAAGAGCGATTTGCCTGTCGTCATTAAAATCACGCTGGATTAGGAGTCCGAAGAGGTTGTCCCATAAGTACTTCTATGGCGCTTCATAAGACAGTTCACTTCATGAAAAAATGAGCAAAATGAAAGAAAAGGCGTTGTAGGGAGGTCATCCCTGCACCGCCTCTTCGCGCTTGTGGTTTATTATCGCTGGTCTATTACGCCTTCTTGAGCAGATTGTGGGCGAGCGATAGCCACCCGACCTCAAGGCTCACTTTTTGGAGGTCTCGAGGCAGAAAAAACGTCTGAATCCCCGATTGTATATCAGGTCCTAGCTTTTGAGCACCCGCTTGCGCAGAAATAATACACCAATCACGACTGCTCCCAGTGCCAGAAGGGCATATACGGCATTGGAATACAGGTCCATGTAACCCACGATCTTCTCCCAGGAAGCTCCGACTGCCGAACCCAAATATACGAGAGCCGTATTCCAGATCAGTGAACCAATCGTTGTCAGGACAAGGAAGGGCAGAAAACTCATCCCGGTGCTTCCGGCAGGAACGGAAATGAGGCTGCGAATCAACGGTACGAGACGACCCAGAAAAACGGCCCATGATCCATGCCGATCGAACCAGTCATATGATTTCCGGATATCTTCGGATTTCAGACGTAAAAATTTTCCATATCTCAAGATGAGTGTTTCCAGCCTGTTTACAGATAACATTTTCCCGACTCCATAGAGGCAGATTGCTCCTGCGACCGACCCGGCGGTTGCGGCAGCGATGACTCCGAATACGCTCAGACCCGATTTGGTGGTCATAAACCCGCCCAAGGCAAGAATGACTTCCGAAGGAATGGGGGGAAACAGATTTTCCAATGCGATGAGCAGAAAAACGCCCAGGTAACCATACGCTTCCATGATTTCGGTTATCCACTGTTCCATATCGGCACGCCCCTTAGCTTTTTTAAGAAAAATACTGCTTCACTTTCTGATAAAGGAATTTATCGAACGTTTTATATAGAACAAACAGCGCGATGAAGCATACGCCGTAAACGGCCAACACAACCTGCATAATATACAGGAACAAAATATGTTGGGTAGTCGTCTGATCAATGATGGCTAACAAGAATGCCGCGGCGAACGCAAGCAAAGCGTAACCCATCAAATAATGATGCCCGTGGGTTTCGAAAGGCCGCGTATGTTTGGACATCGACAGAAATTCTTTGACTTTAAACTGGTTAATGGCCTCCTTGGCGGCCTCCTCTTTCGACCTTCCTTGACGCTCCAGATCCGCTGCGAAATCCTCCAGATAATTCTGGAGCTCCAGTTTATCCTCTTTATTTAAAGCAAGCTGGGCAACGTAAGTATGAATATCATTTTGCCTGCGGTATAGACTATTCATCCGAATATGTCTCACATAGTTCGCCAAACTCCACACCAACGCCAACGTGAAAGAGACATAATAGGATAACGTCAGCCAAATTTGGTCCTCAGGATTAAAATGCTCGTCGTAAAAGAACGTAATGCTGCAGATCGCGATCGAGAGCAGCAATATCCACCCGAACCTTATTTCTCCCAAACTGAATGCTTTCCGTAAAAAATTCGCCATTATATTCACCTCCCGGTTTAAATGAACCGATTCACGATCTCGGTCGTAGTTTTCCAGTCCGCAATGAACTTGGCAAGCAATTGCTTGCCATCTTCGGTGACCGAATAATATTTGCGTCGGCCTCCATGGCTTTGATCCCCCCAATATGCTGAAATCGCCCCCTGCTTTTCCAGACGCTTCAAAGAAAGATACAGCGTGGCTTCCTGGATTTCGAATGCTCCCTCCGTTTGTTCTTTGATGGCCTTTGAGATTTCGTAACCGTAATTGTCCTGCCTGACCAAGACAGACAAAATGAGGAGATCGATCGTTCCTTTGAGCATTTCCGCATTCATGGCATTCCCTCCAGATTAATTACTCAATATTATTGAGTACATAATGATCTTAAGATATATTACTTAATAATGCAAGGTACTTAAAGACACTTTTCTTTATGATTTTCCAAAAAAACAATCCATGGGCCGATGTGATTCTTCTGCTAACTTGACAGGTTCTATACAAGGGCAATTTTATTTTTCGGATACCTATTGGACGGCATTGGTTTGACCGATAATGAAAGAGCACATATTTTTTTCACATCAGGAGGAGTCGTCAATGAAAAAAACAGTCATCATGTTAACCGCTGTGGCACTGCTGCTTGCAACCGCCGCGGGCACAGCCTCAGCCAAACCGGGAAACGCTTCTGCTGGAAACGGAAAATCGAATAACGCAGCATCGTCAAAACCAATCAAAGACAATGAAACGCAAGCGAAAGAAACTCAGGGCGGGGAAGTCGAGTCTGCTGTAACGGCCGACAAGGAAGAAGAGAAAGTCGAGGATTCTTCATCCGCGGAGACGGAGAGCACGGATCACGACACAACCGATCAAACCGAGTCCAAGAACAAAGGTCACAAAGGATACAAAGGTTTGCTTAATGCCATTCAGCATACTGAAGACAAACCGGCTGGCGCAGTTCTGGCCAATCTTTTGCTTACCAAATATGAAACTGAGCTGACGGACGAACAAAAAAAGCAATTGGAAGCCATCCTTGAAGAGGGCAAGGCGCTCGAAACGGCAGCGAAAATGCTTGAAGAAAACGGCAGCGTAACTGACGCCGTGTATCTGCAGGAGGAAGCCATTAAAGCCGATTTCAAAAACCTGGATCTGTACAAAACCATGGACAAGCTCACCAAAAAGGCGGGTAAAGCCAGCGGGGTGAAGCTGTATGTGAACGGGGAAGCTTCCAACTCGGAACCTTTTGTCAAAAAAGGCAATACGTATGTTCCATTTCGCGCTATAGCCGAGGCCTTGGATGCCGAAGTGGCATGGAACCCTGAACAACGCTCCATCATCGTTACGAAGGATGGCGTGAGCATTAAACTTGTGGTTGACAGCAAAACGGCAACCGTCAATGGCAAGCAGGTCTCTTTGGATGCTCCAGCCACCGTTACCCAAGGCAGCACTTATGTACCGATACGTTTTATAAGCGAGGCATTGGACGCGACCGTCAAATGGGAAGAGGAAAGCAAAACCGTTGTTGTCTATGAAGAGGTAAAGTAACCAAGAACAGTCGCTTAGGAAGAGGATGTTCCAAAGTTTACTTTGGAGACACCCTCTTTTTTATTATTTTGCACAATGACGCAAGATGCGCCGAAAGTTCGATAAAGGAGTGACATGAAAAATCATCAAAAAGGTTTATTTTCTATTTTTTTCAAAAAAAGGACTTGTGCAACTCCGATGTTGAATCTATAATAACCATAAAATCCCAAGTATCTTCAAACCGAAAACGTATGCTTCCATTTACCTCAGGTCCTTCCTTACCGTCAACCGGACAAGCATCCTCTCTGTGTAAAATTGTTGCAATACCCCTAATACACCCTTGATTTGCAACTCTCCCGACACGCCAACACCAAGAAAACCTCCCTGTTAGACAAGCTGCATGGATTTCGCGGATTTCCGTTTGCCTATTAAATTCTAACGAAAAACCTCAGACCTTTCGCCATCGTGATTTTGAACGACTTACACTGCTGAACCGAATCCTGTTTTCACAGCGGTACATGGATCGACACTTCTATCGCAAAGGGGGTGGTGCCAGATGTAATCGACAATCGTAAGGGCTTCAATGTTGTAACCATGCTGAAAAGCACGTGCTATTCGCCAAATTAAAAAACCGGGTAAAGGGAGTGGAAAAGTTTGATAAAGATGAATCGGCTGCGCAAGCCTCTATCTATGGGTCTATCGGTTCTCCTTGCGTTATCTATCATTCAACCGGTCTCCGCACAGAACACCCCCTCGCAGAAGCTGGATATGAAATCGAGCCTGAACCAGCTGGCGACCGACAAGGTCAGTTCCAAACTCAGCAAACAATTTGATGGCAACGAATACGTGACTTACCTGGTTAAAATGAAAGAACAGACGGATACGGCACGCGTTTCGAAGCAGGCCATGGAAAAGGCAACCACCGATAAAATGACGGCTTCTTCCGCCAAATTGTCCGTGCGAAGCTCTGTCGTCAGCTCATTGCGGGAGACGGCCTCACGCACCCAGTATTCGCTGGAACAATACCTGGATCAGCAGGTTGACCAAGGCAAGGTCAAGGAATATAAAAGCTATTTCGTCGTGAACGCGCTGATGGTAACGAGCACGAAGGACGTGATGGAGCAGATTGCCCTGCTGCCGGAAGTCGGTAAAATTTTGCCGAATGAGACGCGTTATCTGGACCGGGCCGAGGTCAGCGGCAAAACCGAAGCGGCCGCTCCGGACAAAGCTCTCGCACCGGCAGCCGTGCCTGCCAAGGCTTCCAAGGAGCAGGCGGCATCGCCGAGCGTTGAAAAGGGCGGATCCTCCACGGCTGTCAGTGACGCTCCCAAGCCGAAGACACAGACGGAGAACGTGGAATGGAACATCGACTACGTTGGCGCTCCGGCCGTCTGGGATAAAGGCATTGACGGCACCGGCATCGTTGTGGCCAATCTTGACAGCGGAGTCGATTACACGCATCCGGCCCTTTCCCAAAAGTGGAGAGCGCGCGACGCTTCCGGCAATATCGTCAGCCCTGAGCTGAGCTGGTATGATCCGCACAGCGGTTCAACGCTTCCGGCAGACGGTGACGGACACGGGACGCATACGATGGGCACAATGGTGGGATCCGAGCCGGACGGCACCAATCAGATCGGTGTTGCTCCTGGCGCGAAATGGATCGCCGTGCGCATTTTCAATCCCGAAACCACCGATGCCATCATCCTGGATGGCGGGCAGTGGCTGTTAGCTCCTGTGGATGCCCAAGGCAATTTGCATCCAGAGCTTGCACCCGACGTGGTTAACAACTCATGGGGCGGGGGCGCCGGCCTGGACGAGTGGTTCCGTCCAATGGTGCAAGCTTGGCGGGATGCGCAGATTTTTCCTGAGTTTTCGGCAGGGAACGTCAGATTGACGAATCCGGGCGGACCGGGCTCCGTCGCCAATCCGGCAAACTATCCCGAGAGCTTTGCGACAGGCGCAACGGACATTAACGGCAATCTTGCTTCCTTCTCCCTACTCGGACCCTCCCCGTATGGAGAGATCAAACCCGAAGTGTCCGCACCGGGCGTAAACATCCGCTCCTCCGTTCCGGGCGGAGCGTATGAAGGAGGATGGAACGGCACATCCATGGCAGGGCCGCATACGACAGCTCTTGCCGCTTTGCTCCTTCAAGCCAACCATTCCCTGACGGTAGACCAGCTTGAAGAAATCATCACCGATACGGCGACGCCCCGCACGGACAGTCAGTATCCCACTTCGCCCAACAACGGATACGGTCACGGCATCATCAATGTTTTGGATGCGGTAGGCTCCGTGCTTGAAGGGATCGGTACGGTATCCGGAAGGGTGGTCACCGCAGGCGACGACCTGGAAGAGCCCGTACTGGAGCATACGCCGGTGAATGCGGCGTTCGCGGGATTTGACGTGCCGCTTTCGGCTCGCGTAACCGATGATGTCGGCGTTGTATCCGTCGAGGCTTTTGCGAGAACGAAAGGCACGGCTTCATACGTGTACCTTCCCATGACGCGTGTATCCGGCGATGCCAAAGACGGTACATATACGGCGACCGTTCCGGCATTCCTGATCGACGAGCAGGGGCTGGAATACTACATTCGCGTCAACGATTACGGCAATAACGGCTTCGAAAGCGACGTATACCAAGTCTCTGTCTCGAACGGCGTACAGCCGGGCTATTTCCAAAATTTCGAGCAGGATCAGCTCGGGTTCACCTCTGGCGGAGAAGGCAATACGTGGGCTTGGGGAGTGCCGACAAGCGGGCCGGGAAGCGCTTTTTCAGGCGAAAAGGTGATCGCGACCAATCTGGAAGGCAACTACGCAGCCAACAGCAATGCTTACTTGGTAGCCCCGCCGATCGACCTGACGGATGCGCCGGATGGAGCGCTGCTCACCTTCAAGCATTGGTACGATTTCGAGAACAATATCGATTTCGGCAAGGTGTACATCGCTGCCGAGGATAATGATTTTGTGTTTGAGGAGGCACTGAGCTTCACGGGCACAGGCGGCGATTGGAAAACGCAGTACGTTGATTTGCGCGAGTATGGAGGCCAGCGTGTATTCGTACAGTTCAACGTAACCAGTGACAATTCCGTGCAGAAAGCAGGCTGGTATATTGACGATTTTGCCGTGCAGGAACTGGACGACACGGCTCCGGGTGCACCGAATTCGCTGACGGCGGATGCAGATATCCTGGGGAATGTAGCTCTGTCATGGCGTGCACCGGCTGACGAAGACCTGGAATCCTATGTTGTTTACCGGTCCGAGGCATCCGGTACCGGATATGAAGCGATAGGCAGCACAACGGCGACCGCTTTTACGGATACGGCAACGGTTACAGATGCCACTTATTTCTATGCGGTGTCCGCCGTGGATTACAGCGGCAATGAGGGAGAGAAATCCAACGAGGTTTCCGTCGCCGTAACCGTGCCGGAAGAGATCTATGTCGCCCATTTCGACGGAGATACAGATGGTGACTGGACGCATTCGGGAACGAAGGACGAGTGGGAACGAGGTATACCGGCAAGTGGTCCTGCCAGCGCCGTGTCGCTGCCGAACGTATGGGCCACCGACCTGGACAACACCTATGAGAACGGATCGAATTCCTCGCTGGTATCACCTGTCATTGATTTGAGTGATGTATCCGAAGCAACGCTGACCTTCAACCATTGGTACGAGATTGAGGGAGGATACGACTATGGTTACGTGGAGGCGACCGCGGACGGCGGCGCGACGTGGACCGAACTGGGCAAGTTCTCGCACAGCACCAATGGCAAACAGTGGACACCCGTGTTCTATAATCTGGGAGCGTTCGCGGGCCACGAAGTCCAGTTCCGTTTCCGTCTAACCTCGGATAATAGCGTTGTGAAAACCGGATGGTACATCGACGATTTCCGCATTCTCGCCCTGGGTGCGCAGAACGTGACGGCAGACGATATCGTGCCCGGCAGCGACAAGCCGAAGCCGGTGTACGATAATCCTTGGTTCAAAGTGACGAGCACGGACAAATTCGAATTTAACCAGAATGCCAAAACCGATGAGCGTCCAAACGCGGACGCAGACGCCGCAGCTCCGGTAACTCCGCAAAGCCTTCCGGCCAGCGCGACAGTCACGGTGCTGGAAACGGGGCGCTCGGTCAAAACCGATCCGGCAACCGGAAAGTATAGCTTCACGCATGTTGCCGGTGAATACACGCTGAAAGCGGAAGCATACGGTTTCTATCCGCGGACCCAGGCAGTGACCATCACCGATGGCAGCGGAGCCAAGGCGAATTTCAATCTGGAGGCCATTCCGGTTGGGCAGATTGAAGGAATCGTGACCGATGAACGGACAGGGGAACCCGTGTCCGGGGCTACCGTGCTGGTGCAGGAAGATGCGCGGGTGCCAGCCGTTCAGACCGGGGAAGATGGCCGATTCGCCCTCGAAGTACTTGAAGGGGACTATACACTTTCCGTTCGGGCCGCGGATTATTACGGTGATACGCTCAGTATCAAAGTTCCCGGCAACGGGACGGCCCAGGCAAATTTTGCTTTGAAGCCATTCGTTGGATTCCCGGGAGAGATCGCCTATGACGACGGAACCGCCGAGAACGCCAGAGCGTTCGTGTCGGCCGGAAATGCGTGGGCCGTGCGTATGACGCCGGAGCAGGATTCATCCCAGCTGACAGGAGTGTCCCTGCGCTTCTGGAACACGGCGTGGCCGCAGCCGGGAGGAACAGCGTTCCAATATGCCGTATACGATGCGACCGGAGCAGATGGCGCGCCGGGCCGTTTGCTGGCCGGGCCATTCGATGCCGAAGCGCTGCGCAACGACCAGTGGACCACGCTGAGTCTCCCCGAACCGGTCGTGGTGGAAGGAGATTTCTACGTTGTATATGAACAGACCGCTGCCGGAACGAACGCGCCGGGTCTGGCGACGGACGAAAACGGTACTAATGCCGGCCGAAGCTGGCAGCGCGTGAACGGAGCATGGAGCACATCCCCGGCAGAAGAGGGCAATTACATGATTCGTGCCGTAGTGCGGTATCCGGTGAACGCGCCGGTAATCACTTCGCCGGCCAACGGGTCGTATACGAAGGATTCCACGGTTCTCGTGAGTGGAACTTCACCGGCATCCGGAGCGGAAATCCGCATCTATAATGGAGACGAAAGCATTGGAACGGCAGCCATTGAGAACGGCCAATTCGAGCTGGAAGTGGAAGTCCAGCCTGGAGAAAATACACTTAGCGCGGAAGTGGTCGTCAATGGCAAAACGACGGAGCGTTCCTTGCCAGTCACGATTACGCTGGATCAGACCGCACCGGAATTAACGATAACTTCGCCGGAGGACGGAGCTCGCATCAATACAGAAGTCGTGCATATTGTCGGCAATGCGCTGGATGCTTATCTGGACAAGGTTACCGTCAACGGACAAACGGTACAATTGGACGGCGAGGGTGGCATTAGCCATCGGGTGCTCGTCGATGAAGGGGAAAACCTTATCACGATTACGGCTGCTGATCTTGCTGGTAACGAAACGACGATCACACGCACCGTATACGTAGAGACAGCCTTGCCTGTACTCAGCAACATTGCACCTGCTGAAGACGTTCGAATCCGGGCAGGCGAAGTGGTGAATGTCTCGTTTGACAGCGCACCGTCTCTGCAGGCTTCCTTCCGGATCGAGCTGCCGCTTGGCCTGAACGGTTCAGCCCGTGCCGAAATTCCGCTGATCGAAACTGAACCGGGTCATTATGAAGGGACGTATACCACTCCGTCCTCGCTGGTGCTTGAAGGCGGGGTCATCGTGATCCGGGCGTGGGATGCCGCAGGCAATGAACTGGAGACGGACGCTCCGGGCAGACTATTTGTCTCTGCGGGCGGAGAAGAGCCGGAACCGCCTGCTGGCGCAGAGCCTGTCGCGATCATTGAAGCGCCATCCACAGCCAAAAAGAAGAAGAACGTTGAGTTCAACGGAGGTTCTTCTTATGTGGAAGGTGGCAAAATCGCCAGCTATGCTTGGGACTTTGGCGACGGGGATACGGCTTCCAAGGCCAAAGCGAAGCATAAATTTACCGCCCCGGGCGTCTATACGGTCCAGTTGACCGTGACCGATAACAATGGGGCACAGAGCAGCGCAAGCCACACGATCACCATTGAATAACCTGCAGTTGGCTCGTATTGTCGCCCATGAGTTTGGAAACTGACCACAATCAATGAAGGAAAAGGATGGCACAATTTAATCCGTTGGAAAAGCGGACAGGTCGACGGCGCAGCACTCACGCCGTCGGCTTGTTCGTTTTTGGTTTCGCATCTGGTGTGACATAATCTAACTTTTATCGCGTTGTAATGTCTTATCTTCATTTACAAAATTGCGTTAATGTTATTGACGTAAAATAACCGAACCTATATATTGAGAAACAATACAAATATAAATGGTTTAAGGTTTATACCATATACTTTAGTTCGGGTGAATCGTTAAACGTGAAGCATTAAACATTGGAATGGAGAGATTTCATGCAAAAAGAGTGGAGATTCGATACGGCTGCCGTACATGTGGGGCATCAGCCGGATCGTGCAACGCGAGCAGTCTCGCAGCCGGTTGTGCCTGCCGTGGCATACGCTTTTCCCGATGCGGAAACGGCTGCGGCCGTTGTCGCCGGGAAGATGGATGGCACGTACTATGGCCGGTACGGCAATCCGACGACGCGTTCGCTGGAAGAGAAGATCGCCTATATGGAACGCGGCGAGGATGCGATCGGCCTTAGCAGCGGCATGGCTGCAATATCGTCCGCGCTGCTTGCTTTTCTCCAGCATGGGGATCATGTCGTCGTCACGAAGGATATTTACGGGGGCACCTATAATTTTATCACGCAGATGGGACCTCGCTTTGGAATCCAACACGATTTCGCGGATTGTTGCAGCGTGAAGGCGCTGGAAGCGGCCATTCGTCCCAACACCAAAGCGATTTACGTCGAAACGCCTTCCAATCCGCTGCTGACGGTTCTTGACCTGCGTGGGATCGCCGCCGTGGCCAAGTCGAGAGGCATCCCCTTGATCGTGGACAATACGTTTATGACGCCGTACCTGCAAAGGCCGTTGGAGCTTGGTGCCGATGTCGTCGTACACAGTGCCACCAAATATTTGAACGGGCATGGCGACGTCGTGGCCGGGTTCGTGGTAGGTACGAGTCAAGTCATCGATTTTATCCGCAAACGGATCTCCGGCGATTTGGGTCAAAATCTGAATGCGTGGGAAGCATTCCTTATTCTGAGAGGGCTCAAAACGCTGGGTCTGAGGGTGCGCACGCATTGCGAAAATGCCCGCCAGGTTGCGGAATTTCTGCAGAGCCATCCTCGGGTGCAGGCGCTCCATTACCCGGGTCTGCCCAGCCATCCCCAGCACGAACTCGCCAAATTGCAGATGGACGGGATGGGGGGCATCGTGTCTTTTGAAGTAGAGGGCGGTATTCAGGAAGCCCAAACATTCATGAATGCGCTAAAGCTGGCGATGATTTCGTTCAGCCTGGGCGATCCAGAAACATTGGTGCAGCATCCGGCCACCATGACCCATTTTTCTGTTCCGAAGAACGAGCGGCTGCGTTTTGGGATAACGGATGGCCTCATTCGACTGTCCGTCGGGCTGGAGGATCCTTCGGATATCATTGCAGACCTGCGCCAAGCGTTTGAATCATTGGCGGGTTTGATCACAGGGGGAGAGACAACAGCATTAACCGGCCAATAGGGGAAAAAGAGGGGATTTGAGCTCTTTTTGTTGTCGAATGACGTGTTCATTCGTTGGAACGTGCATGTTTTTGAAAAAAACTATTGCATATGTGTTTACTCGGAATTATAGTATGAGTATAACGTTTAATGGTATAAGGTTTAGACATTATATCGATCGGAGTGTTGATATGCAGGGTCAGCTGACTTTCCAGTTCGAGAAAGTATCTGCGAAAAAGGTCAGTGAATTTATTCGCGAGCAGTTGGAGGAAGCGATTATCCTCAAGGAAATCATGGGTGAGGACCAACTTCCGTCCGAACGCGAGCTGGCCGAAATCTTTAACGCGAGCCGTATTACCGTTCGCGAAGCGTTAGCCGCGCTGGAAGCAAAAGGATTGATCGAAAAGCGGGTCGGCGCCAAAGGAGGCACGTTTGTTCTGCCTATTACGGCTAACGCGCATAAAAGAACCAAAGAAGAAATCATGCGTGACTGGGAACAAATGCTGCACGTATTCGAGTACCGCACGCTCGTCGAACCTGAAGGCGCATTTCTGGCTGCTGAGCGGATCACCGCAGGCGAGCTGGAAGTGCTGGAAGGCTACGTGATGCAGAGCAGGGAACCCGATTGCTCGCGTGAATGGTTTCGGGCGCTGGACGTCAAATTCCATTTGGCGATCGCGAAAGCGTCCGGCAATCCGTACATAGAGCGAGCGGTTCGCGAGATCCGGACCAAAATCAATCCGGCCTTGGACTTGATGCCTTACGATGACCGGATTCGTTCCCTGAACCACGGCATACATATGGACATCCTGGAAGCGTTGAAAGCTCATGATCCGATACGGTCTCGCGATACGATGAAGAAACATATCGAATCCTCTGCGGATGCCATTTATGCCCGATTGAACGCAACGGAACCTACAGGAAAGGATTGACAAGCAATGGAACAAGCAAAATTGATCGAACTCGCGCAGGCGCTGCAGCCGCGCCTTACCGAATGGCGCCGGGATTTTCACCGCAATCCGGAAATCGGTTATGAAGAGGTAAGGACGTCGTCCATCGTAGCCGAGCATTTGGAGCGTTTAGGGCTTGAAGTCACCCGTAATGTAGGCAAAACCGGCGTCGTTGGTGTGCTCCGCGGAGAAACAGACGGACCAACCATTGCACTGAGAGCGGACATGGATGCACTGCCGATCCAGGATCTGAAAGGCGCGGAATATAGCTCTCAGATCGAAGGCAAAGCACACCTGTGCGGGCATGATGCCCATACGTCCATTCTGATGGGAGCGGCGGAGCTGCTTACGAGCCTTGGGAAGCCCAAAGCGGGCAACATCAAATTTGTATTCCAGCCTGCTGAAGAAGGTCTTGCGGGGGCACGTGCCATGATCCATGACGGCGTGCTGGAAAATCCAAAGGTAAGCGCGATTGCGGGCCTTCACATGACGCCTGGCATGGATACGGGCACCGTGGGCGTAAGCCGGGGCGTTGCTTTTGCTTCGGCAGACCGTCTGGTCATCAAAATCTTCGGCAAAGGCGGACATGCGGCAAGACCGCATGAAGGCATTGACGCGATTGCGGTATCCGCGCAAGTAATCACGGCGCTGCAAAACATCTCCAGCCGTTTGGTGGACCCGCTCGAGCCTGTCGTCGTAACGATCGGCAAAATCAACGGCGGATACATGGGAACGGCGATTGCCCCGGAAGTCGAGATGATCGGCACGGTTCGTACATTGTCTCCGGCTCTGCGCGAACGAATGCCAGCCTTGATCGAGCAAGTGGTCAGCGGGGTCTGCAGCTCGTTCGGCGCAGGGCATGAAGTAGTGTACGGCGACGGTTACCCGGTCGTCGTGAATGATGTGGGCATGGTTGATTTTCTGACGGAAACGATCGACGGCTTGGATTGGGCCAAAGGCTGGACCAGCATCGTGCCTTCCACGGGCGGCGAGGATTTTGCCTTCTATTGCGAGCAGGTTCCGGGCGTATTCTTCAGGCTTGGTTCGGGCAACGAAGAAGAGCGGACGCGTTATCCGCTTCACCATCCGATGTTCGATCTCGACGAATCGGTCATGCCATATGGCGTGGGTATGCTGTCGGCAGTAGCACTTCGCTTTTTGGAAAAACATACGAATCAATAAGGGGGAGCAGGCAACATGAAAAAGAGAACTTGGGCAAGCATGTGGTTGACATTACTCGCAGTCGTATTGGTGCTCAGTGCTTGCAGCGGGCAAAGCGGAAGCGGAACGACGGCAACCGGAACCGAAAAGGGCAGTGAAAGCGGCGCATCCAGCAAAACGCTGACGATTGCGACGCCTACGGACATCGAGAGTTTTGATCCGCACAACAATAACAACACGGCCAGTGAAGCGGTGCTGGTCAACGTGTTCGATTACCTGCTCAAAAACGACAGCAACCAGAACAAGGTTCCCGGTCTTGCAACGTCATGGGAGCAAGTGAACGATACCACGTGGAGATTCAAGCTTCGTGAAGGCGTTACGTTCCATAATGGAGATCCGTTCACATCGGCTGACGTGAAATACACGATCGAACGTGTCGCTAAAGACGAAACGCTGAAACAGAACAGTTACTTCAAAAACATCGTTGAAGTGAAGGAAGTGGACGAGCACACTGTCGACATCGTTACAGACGGTCCTGACCCGCTGCTGCTGAACCGTTTGTCCAAAATGGGTGCAGGCATTCTGCCTGCCAAATACATTCAGGATAACGGCTTCGATGCTTTCCTGAAAAATCCGGTCGGCACAGGCCCATACAAGTTCAGCAAATGGACGAAAGACGACCGTGTCGCGCTTGTCAAAAACGAAAATTACTTTGATGGCACGCCGAAATGGGATCAGGTTGTATTCCGCGTCGTTCCAGAGGCCTCAACGCGGGTATCCGAGCTGCTTGCTGGCGGCGTCGATGTGGCTGCTTCGATTCCATCCACGGACATTGCGCGCATCGAAGGCGAAGCGGACAAAAAAATCGTCAAAGCACCGATCCAGCGCGTACTGCAGTTGATCTTCCGCCAAACGGAAGGAACGATCACCGCAGATCCGAAAGTGCGTGAGGCTGTCGAACTCGCCATCGACAAACAAGGTATTGTCGATAGCATCGCCGGAGGCGCAGGCGTCGTTACCCGCACTTCCGTAACACCGGGCAACTTCGGTGCAGACCCATCGTTGTACCAGACATCCCTCTATGATCAAGAGAAGGCTAAACAGCTGTTGAAAGAAGCAGGTTATGCCGAAGGCGAAGCAGAAATGACGATTTCGGTTTCCTCCCAGTACAAAGAGCAGGCTGAAGTTGTGGCGGCGATGCTGGAGCAAGTCGGCTTCAAAATCAATCTGGACGTGCTTGAGCCAAGCGCTTTCAGCGAACGTTACAGCTCGAAGTCGTTCAAAGAGATTTTCATGATCGGTATCGGAAATTCCTTGTTCGACGCTTCGAACAACTACAATCGTTACATGCTTGAAGAAGCCAAAGGCGAATCGGATTACAACAATCCGGAAGTCGAGAAATTGCTGCAATCCGCGCTCGTGAATATGGACCCGGCATCGCGCGAAAAAGAGTACCAGCAAGTACAGCAAATTTTTGCGGAAGACCGTCCGGCCGTATATCTGTATCAGATGGAAGGCGTGTACGGAACAAGCGCAAGCGTGAACTTCGAACCGCGCAAAGACGAGATGTTCTACGCCGATGAGATTACACCTGTGACTCAGTAACGTCGGACAGAATGACCTGTCCAGGCAAGGATCGGCCGTGAACGGCAGGGACGGAAAGATCAGGTTCCTGCCGTTCTTTCTTCATATTAAGAAATACATCCTATATAAACCGGACGAATCAATCACACAAGGCCACTGCGAGTGGAGTACCATCTTCTGAATCGCGTTTCGCTTGTCCCCAGATTTTTTCGATCCCCTTTTTTCAGAGGGGAAATCCGGTGAACAGCGTATGCTTCCGATGCAGCTTTCTTTCAGAAAGCTTGTGGATCGCTTCGCTTCTTCAGATGGGTTCCGGCTCTCCGTTAACGTGTGTATGTTTTTTGCGGTGTATATAGGAAGGTGATTGGGTTTCATGAGAGTGGTTTCGGATGATGCTTGACTTGAAGCATGGCGGCATAAGAATGATTTTGGTTTATTGGAGGTGAACGGGGAATGGGGAAATACGTATTGAAGTCTTTGCTGCAGGTCATACCGGTACTGTTCATCGTTTCCCTTATCGTGTTCATTCTGGTAAGGGTTACGGGCGACCCGGTCGCCCTGATGCTGCCCGAGACGGCCACCGCCGAGGATCGTGCGGTACTGACAAAAGCGTTGGGGTTGGACCAGCCTTTGTACACGCAATATGTAAAATTCCTCGGCAATGCGCTGCAGGGGGATTTCGGCGAGTCTTTCCGGTATGGGGAACCTGCGCTGCAGCTGGTGTTGGAGAGATTGCCGGCCAGTTTCGAGCTGGCCGTGGCGGCGATGATTTTTGCCGTCTTGCTGGCGATTCCGCTGGGGGTTGCATCCGCAGTCAAACGGAACACGTTTACGGATCTTGTCATTTCGGGGTTGTCGGTCATCGGCAAGGCGATGCCCAACTTCTGGATGGGAATCATGCTGATCCTGCTGTTCTCGGTTATGTGGGGGGTACTGCCGGTATCCGGTCGAGGCGGATTTTCCCATCTGATTTTGCCCGCGTTCACGCTCGGCATCGGTCTTGCCGCGCAGATGACACGGCTGATCCGGTCCAGCATGCTGGAAATTTTGAGCCAGGATTACATCCGCACTGCACGTGCCAAAGGACTGGCGCGCATCGTTGTCATCGGCAAACATGCATTCCGGAACGGGCTTATTCCGGTCGTGACGATTATGAGCTTGCAGTTTACGAGCCTGATCGGCGGTACGCTTATCACGGAAACCGTTTTTTCATGGCCGGGATTGGGACAATTGCTGGTCGTTGCCATCAATACGCATGACATGGCCATTGTGCAAGCCGCTGTATTCGTCATCGCACTGATCGTGGTGCTCACCAATATTTTGACGGACGTGGTCTATAGACTGCTTGATCCGCGGATCAAATACGACTAAAGGAGGTGCATTCCCATGACAGAAGGCAACGAAATGCAGGTGCAGGGCCCGGAAGCCGCGGTGGAGAAAGGTTTGCCCGCTTCCAGCGGGTTCCGATACATCTGGAGACAACTATGGGTTAGCAAGACGGGAATGGTAGGGGCTGTCATCGTTTTAATCGTATTGTTGACGGCGGTCTGCGCACCTTTGATATCGTCGCATGATCCGGCGGCCGTCGATCCGCTCAAACGTTTGAAACCTCCGGTATGGATGGATGGCGGTTCATCGGAATATTGGCTCGGCACGGACAATTTGGGCCGGGATATGTGGACCCGCATCGTATACGGAGCCCGCGTTTCATTGATCGTCGGCCTGGGCGCCGTGCTCGTTTCCGGCTTCATCGGCGCGGTGCTTGGCCTTCTGTCCGGATTTTACGGCAAATGGGTTGATGCGTTCATCATGCGTGTCGGAGATGCGTTCATGGCCATTCCGACCATTTTGTTCATGTTGGTGGTGATGGCGATCGTCGGTCAGGGTTTGACCACGCTGATTTTTGTCATCGGCGTCACCAACTGGGTCGCATATACCCGTGTCGTGCGGAGCGAGGTGCTCAGCATCCGGGAGAGGGACTACGTGCATGCGGCCAAAGCAATAGGCGCACGTAACGGCAGGCTGATCATCAAACATATCGTGCCGAACATTCTTTCTTCCTTTATCGTGATCGCGGGTATGAACGTGGGCACGACCATTATTGCGGAAGCTTCGCTCAGCTTTTTGGGGATGGGCATTAAACCGCCTGACGTTTCGTGGGGCGGGATGCTTAGCGATGGTCGGCAATATGTAGCTACGAGCTGGTGGGTGGCAACGTTCCCCGGACTTGCCATCACATTCACCGTACTCGGCGTTATCTTCCTTGGGGATTGGCTGCGCGACATGCTTGATCCTCGCACAGACAAAACGGAAAAATGATTCAGGCAGAATTACATCACATTGCGGAGGGGAGCAACGGAAATGAACAAACGGCCGATTACCCCGGAGGATTTGTATGCATACCGCTGGGTCACCGATCCTGTCGTCAGCATTCAGGGACGGGCGGCTTACGTGCAGCAGACCATCGATCGGGAAAAGAACGAATATCAAACCCATATTCGCACCATCTTGTTGGATGGTTCGGAAGATACAGCCGTGACCGCAGGCATGAAGGATTCGTCGCCTTCTTGGTCACCGGATGGCAGCATGCTTTCATTTTTACGTTTGGAAGAAGGCGGAAAGGGCCTGTGGGTTATTCCTGTGGATGCCGATAGCATAGAGCCGAAGAGGCTCGTCGCACCGGAACGCAAAATATTGCAATATGCCTGGTCTCCGGCGGGCACGCATATTGCCTTTACGAGCAAGGTACGGCAGGATTCGGCAGTCGTGGATGCCGAAAGCTCCAAAACAGCGCCATTGCGAGGAAAGGTGTATGAGCGCACCACGCCGAAGGCGGAAGGCTCAGGCTGGTGGGACGGATTGTACAGCCATTTGTTCGTATATGATATCGAAAATGATGCCATTACCCAGCTCACCGCCGGTTCCTGGAATGTGAGTTCACCGGTCTGGTCGCCGGACGGGACCGAAATTTCTTTTGTCTCCAAGCAGGTTGAAGATGCTTCGCTGGATGCCGATTTGCTCTATTTTGCGGATGTATATACGATCCGGCCTGGAGAAAGGGAGCCGCGCAAGGTCACTGATTCCAGCCTGCTGATAAGCCAATTTGCGTACACGCCTAATGGTGAAAGTCTGATGCTGCTGGCCAGCGACCGTGAATTCGGCAGCGGAAGCCATAACCGGCTGTACGAGGTGCCAAGCGCCGGAGGGCAGCCGACGCCGGTTGCGCCGGGGCTGGACATGCAGCTCGGCAACGCGGCGCTGGGCGACATGAAATCCGCCGGCGCTTCGCCCTCTCCGCAGATGGCAGCGGGAGACGGCGGTGCATCCATGTATGTACTGGGAACGCATGACGGCACCGTAGACGTGTACCGAATCGGGACAGAAGGAACAGCCGAAGCGGTTACCCTCGGCGGGGAACGGGATGTATATCAGTACGCGATTTCATCGGACGGTCAAACGCTCCTGTTCGCCGCATTGACGGATGAACGTCCGGGCGAGCTATACGCCCTTAATCTGAAAAGCGGGCAAGAAACCCGGCTGACGCACCATAACGACGAACTTATGGACCAGCTCCAAGTAAACAAGCCTGAACGGATCGAATTCGTTTCATCGGACGGATGGCGGATACAAGGATGGCTGCTATTGCCGGAACAGCAGGAAGCAGGAGCGAAGGTTCCTCTTATTTTGCAGATTCACGGGGGGCCGCATGCGATGTACACCGGGGTGTTCAGCCATGAAATGCAGACGCTCGTTGCACAAGGGTACGCGGTGTTGATGGTCAATCCTCGCGGCAGCATGGGATACGGCCAGCAATTTGCGAAAGCTTGCCGGGGAGATTTTGCCGGGGGAGACTGCAATGATTTGCTGGAAGCCGTGGATGTTGCGTTGGCCCAGTATGATGTCTTGGACGATACCCGGTTGGGCGTTGCCGGCGGCAGTTACGGCGGGGTGATGACCAACTGGATCGTGGCACACACGAACCGTTTCAAGGCTGCGGTCACACAGCGCAGCATCTCCAACTGGCTGTCCATGTACGGAACGAGCGATATCGGCATTTCGTATGTCGAAGGTGTCATCGGCGGCAATCCGACCGAACACGCGGACATGTTGTGGTCCCGCTCGCCGCTCGCGCATGCGCACAACATCGAAACGCCGCTGCTGATTATGCATGGGGAACAGGACTACCGTACGCCGGTCAGTCAGGCGGAAGAATTGTACACGACCCTCAAACGGCAGGGGAAAGTGACCAAGCTTATCCGCTACCCGGGTTCCAACCATTCCCTGCTGAAGAGCGGCAAACCTTCTTTGCGGGTGGACAGCTTTGAACAGGTCAATGCCTGGTTCAGCCAGTATCTCTAAAGAAGGGGGAGAATGAACATGAGTTTGACGCAGTTGTCGATTCCGGTCGGCTTGCTTGTGGAAAATGTGCTGACAAGCGGCGAGCCGGTCGAAGTTATCATCGATTGCTTGCGGCGCAGGGATTTCGATCCATTGCTGCCCAAGATCAAAGAGCCTGCGATGGATCTCGAACCCCGGCTCGATACGGCAGCAGAGATCGGCGAAGATTGGGAAAAGGCGATTCGCGAAGGATACCAATTCAAGTTTTTGCATATTAATGGTGTGAAACGTCTACTGGATTTCAGGTTTGACCGAAAGGTTGATCGCGATTTCGTCGAAACCGGCCTTGCTCTGCAGCATGTCCGTTTGACCCGGGAAGAAATCGGCGTGCTGAGAACCCTCGTGGGCAGACAATGGGACGTGTACGAAGAAGCGGAACAAAACGATGCCGCAACGGACGGGGTCCGCTTGGCAGGTATTCGCCTGAAATTTGGTTGATCAAACGGCAGGTTAAGCCGTACGCTACAAGGCCTCAACTCAACATCAGCATGATGAAGAGTTTGAGGCCTTTTTTTAGGGAGGAGCGGCCTTATGGCAGTGTTTTGCGATGCTCTTAATGTTTGCAGGAATTGAGCGGGAATAACGAGAAGTGTTGGGAGAAATCCATGCACGAAAGGGGAAAACGATGTCGACGGGGTACATTTCATTGCTGGTGGTCATTTTCGGAAGCATTACGGGTTTGATTACGATCTTGGTGGTGATGAACACGATTCGCGCGAAACAGGGAGAGCTGAAACGGCGAAAAGAGATTTTGCTGGGCGGAATTCCGGCTAAGGCCGTCATTCGGCATATTGTCGAAACTTCATCCAGCATGGACGACAGGCCAGGTGTGCGTATGGATCTTACGGTGACGCCGGATAACGAAAGCAGCTTCGACGCCGTGGTGGAAACCTACATTTCCGTGCTGGCGGTGCCCCATTTCCAAAAAGGAAGCGAAATCGACGTGAAATACCAAGTGATCGACGGCAAAAAGATCGTTGAGGTGGCGGAAGCGTATATTCCTTAGACGTTTCCGCTTGGCAGCAATCGGTTTATCACTGAAATAAGCACAATGACCACGGTTTATTCCATGGTCACTGCGATGACCGTATGCTTTACTCTTCCTAGAGCGAATTCTTCGAATAGGAGGAAGCACAGCATGTTTACGTTGACGGCACAGACGGAAATACATAGCAATCTGGACTCCAGGCCGGTGGAACGGGCCATCCGACGATTTTATCGCGATTTGGGCATGACGATGGCAGGGGAGACCGAACCGGGTTCCTCGGATCCGATCCGGATCAGTTGCGATGACAGCTTGAATGAAGAAGCTTATATCATTGAAGTGAAAGATCGCCGGATGGATATACGGGTTGCGGATGAATTGGGATGCATTTACGCATTGAATTACATCAGCCGGGAGTATCTCGGCATTCAGCCGTTGTGGTTTTGGAATGATCAGATGTTTGAAAAAAGAGAGGCCAGGTCGATCGACGAAACCACGATCTGTTCCTCGGCCGCGGCGTATCGCTTCAGAGGCTGGTTCGTGAACGATGAAGTGCTGCTTCACGCTTGGACGCTGGAGGGAAGCAAAGAAAAGCCTTGGGAAATGGTCATGGAAACGTTGCTCCGCTTAGGTGGAAATCTGGTTATCCCCGGCACCGACCACAATGCCAAAATATACTCCGATCTGGCTACCGACATGGGCTTGTGGATCACCCATCACCATGCGGAACCGCTCGGTGCGGAAATGTTTTTGCGGGCGTATCCCGACCTGAATCCTTCGTTTGCGGAACATCCCGACCTGTTCAGGCAATTGTGGGAAGAAGGGGTGCTGAGGCAGCGGGACAAGAAAGTGGTCTGGAACATCGGTTTCCGCGGGCAGGGGGACCGTCCGTTCTGGCTGGATGACGAAAGGTATGCGACCGATCAGAGCCGGGGGGAACTGATTGGCTCGATTATGGAGGAACAACGTTTGATTGTGCAGAAGCACGTTGACCATCCGGTATTTTGCACGAATTTGTACGGAGAAATGGTCGAACTTTACCAACAGGGGCACCTCCATATTGCAGACGATACGATTAAAATCTGGGGAGATAACGGATACGGCAAAATGGTCGCCCGCCGTCAACATGGCGTCAATGCAAGGCCTGTTGCGCTCCCGGCTGAGGATCGCCAAGGAGAAGCGCATGGCGTGTATTATCACGCCTCGTTCTATGATCTGCAGGCGGCCAGCCACATGACGATGCTGCCCAATTCTCTGGCAATGGTGCGGGACGAGTTAGTGAGCGCGAGGCAGCGCGGTGTACGTGAATTCATCATCGTAAACTGCTCCAACGTAAAACCTCATGTGTATACGCTGCAAGCGATCGCGGAGTTATGGTCCCAAGGAGACGTGGACACGGCATCGTATCCAGAGCGATACGTGAATGATTATTTTGCAGGCGAGAACGGAGGCATTGCCGAATTATTCGATGCCTACGCATCCTGTGCACCGAGATACGGCGATCATCCGGATGAAGGCTGCGGAGACCAGTTTTACAATTACACGACCCGGCAGCTGCTGTCGCAATGGCTGCGATCAGATACGCAAAGTGCTGCCGAAGGCATGCGCTGGGCATGTCCTGAACAAGGCTTTGCCGAACAGGTATCCTGGTATGCACGGATATGTGCACAGGCGCTGGAGCAGTACGGGGAAGCATTGTCTCGTACGCATCAGGTGAGGCAAGAAGTATCGAACCAAAGGTTGCTGGACGACAGCATCGGGCTGCAATATCGAATGTATTACGAGTTTGCCCAAGGCGGATCTGCCTTTTGCCGCGCATTCGAGCGTTACTGCGAGAACAATTACATGGCTGCCTTTTACGAGCTGGGCAAGTCCAAGGAAGCGTACGAAGCAGCGGACCAGGCTATGCGCGACCGGGAACACGGTCACTGGCAAGGCTTTTACTACAATGATTGCCTGACGGACGTCAAGCAGACGGCCTACTGGCTCGGCATCCTGATGGGCGTTGTGCGCAACATGGGGGAGGGGCCGCATTTTTTTAGATGGCAGCGAGAAGTGCTGTATGCTCCCGAAGACAGAAACGTCATCCTGATTACCAACTTCGAAAATCATCTGACCAATGAGGAATTATATGAGGCGATGAAAGCGAAGGGAGAAGGGTGATTGAATCATTTTGAATGGAGGAGAGAGATGTTATCCAAATATGCATACCTGATCTTATTATTTACTGTAATGTCATTAAGCATAATTGGTTGTACATCCGAAACTAGCGCTACCGAACAAATGGCTCAAAACGTGATGAAAGAAGACAATAATAACGATATTTTTATAATGGAGTCGATCCTATATAAAAAGGTTAAGGTCGTTAATGAAGAAGAGTTTAAGTCCGTCAAAACGACCTCCTATGGAGAAATATCTATGAATTATCAAAAAAATAAAAAGTTTCAGGAAGGTATGGCTTCTGTATTGCCTCCGGGTACCAAATTGTATCGCTCTGTAGCTCATCCTGAATATGTATATTCAAATGAGAATCAGAGATATACTTTTTACAAGTCTGTTCCTGAAGGTTAATTTTAAAAGCATCGGATATATGCGAAGGAGACACATTCTACGAATCGAGTGTGTCTTTTTTTATTATAAGACTCAAATCATTTTCTGAATGAAAATACGGGGTCAACGATATACATTCTCTTGGGTGAAGGATGAAGACCTTGCCTCGCACTTGCTTGACAATCCGTCGAATAAATGGAGTTAACTGGATAGCATTTTTTGAATTGTGTTAATCTGTCTTATAATGGACTGCATTTAGAGAGAGGGATGTTACTTGAAAAGAAACATTTTATATATTGAAGATAACGAGAAGATCGGCCGTTGGGTAAAGGAAGAATTGGAACAGCGAGGATTCTCGGTTCAGTGGCTGCTTTCTGGGGAAGGAGCCGAAAAAGAAGTTCATGAGCATGAAATCGTTATTTTGGATATCATGTTACCCGGTATAGACGGGTTTACGGTGGGAAAACGATTGAAAAAGGCAGCTCCTGATGTCCCTATTTTGCTGTTATCTGCTCGAACATCCATAGATGATAAGGTAGACGGTTTACAATTTGCGGATGACTATGTAACGAAGCCCTTCCATATGGATGAATTAGTTGTAAGATTGGAAGTATTAACCCGTCGAAGTGGCGGAATACGTTCCGAACGCATTTCGTTAGGGAATCAGATTGAAGTCGATCCGGAAGGTCAAATGATATTTGACAAGCGGACAGGTGAAGAAATTATATTGACTGGGAAACAGCATCAAATCTTAATGTACTTCTTACGGCACCCCAATCAAGTTTTACCCAAAGAACAAATTTATGAAGCAATTTGGGAAGAAGCTTATATAACGGGTGATAAAACATTAATGGTGCATATCCACCGACTGCGTCAAAAGCTGGAACGTCATCCCGATTCCCCGGAGATCATTGAGACGTTGAAGGGTATAGGATATCGGGTGAAATTATGAAGCAAAACAAATCATTATTTCGTCGATTTCTAAAAGTGCATTTTCTATTTATCTTTTTCCCTCCGATGATGCTTATTTTCATCAGTGCGTTTTTCGGTGTTTCAAGTACTCATGAAAAAAATGTAAATGCATTAAATCTGTTTTACGTTTCGGTGCTATTGTTTGGTTTTATTATGGTCGCATTTGTGATCTTATCTTGGGTGTTCTTTATGAAACTTCAAAAACGTCTCGCTCGTTTACAGGAAGTCATGTCATCTTCAGCTAAAAATAACTCATTCCCTAAACCCCTATCTGTTCAAGCGGATCGTATGGATGAGATAGACCAGTTAGGAAGCTCTTTTAATTGGATGATTCAGCAGCTTGAAGACAGTCGAAAACGAGAATATGAAGAGGAGTTGTTACGACATCGGCTGATTGCGAATTTATCTCACGATTTACGAACGCCGCTTACCATTTTGCGCGGACACGTCACCAGATTAAATCAAGAATCCATGAGTTTAGAAGGGCAAAACTCGTTAATAGAGATCAACCATACGATTACAAGAGTCGGAGATCTAATGGATGATTTACTGACCTATACATTGCTTACATCAGGAAAACATCCTTTTCGGCCCGTTTCAACAGATATTGGGCGTTTAGTAAGGGCATCTGTTGCTGCGTGGTATCCTGTATTTGAAGAAAAAGAAATTCAGCTCGATGTTGATTTACCAGCAGACGAAACTTTTTATTGGGAAACAGATCCTTCGTGGATGACACGGGTTCTGGATAATTTGTTTCAGAATGTTATTCGCCATGCCGCAGAGGGGAAATATGTAAACATTGCTGTTGACGTAGAAAAAGAACGGATCATTATTGCAGACAGAGGTCCGGGTATGGCTCATTCTTCCTATGGGCGTGGGGCGGGAATTGGTTTATCAACTTCAAATTATATGTTGGAAAAAATGAAGCTGAAAGCTGACTTTACATCCAATGAAAATGGCACAAGTGTAGCTATTGGTAGAGCGTAACCTAAAGTTAACCCAGAAGTAAACAGCAGAATAACCGGGATGTAACTTTGCCTCTTTATACTTAGAACCATAACAGAAAGGAAGTGTTATGGTTGCTTACATTTAATAATCTCGTCAAACATCGCGGGACTCATGAAATCTTATCAGGTATCAGTTTTACAGCCAGATCGGGTAGAGTAACCGGTTTTTTAGGCCCAAATGGAGCAGGAAAAAGCTCTACACTTCGCATCCTGCTTGGATTAGACCGTGCAACCTCGGGGACTGCACTAATTCATGGCAAGCCATTCGCTGAATTACATCATCCTCTAGCAACAATAGGCGCCGCACTGGATGGATCTGGAGCTCATCGCGGGCGAACAGGACGGGCCCATTTACGTTGGATTGCTCGTGCTGCAGGATTGCCACGCTCACGTGTCGAGGAAGTTCTGGAAATCGTGGGTCTTACTAATGCGGCGGGCAAACGAGTTGGGAGTTATTCCCTTGGTATGGCGAAAAGACTTGGAATGGCAGCTGCACTGCTCGGAGATCCCGAAATATTGGTTTTGGATGAACCCGTAAACGGGCTCGACCCGGAAGGAATTCGCTGGATTCGGACGTTTTTACGTGAACGTGCGGAGTCTGGAAACACGGTGTTACTATCCAGTCATCTAATGGGAGAGCTTGCAGAGACGGTTGATGATGTGGTGATTATTAAGCATGGAAAAATCGTTGCAGATGGAACATTGAAAGAAGTAATAGGTTTTCATTCGACGCTGGAGGAAGCCTTTTTTGCCCTGACATCTGACAAAGCAGGTGTCGTTGTATGAGAGCATTCAACGCGGAACTGTCTAAATTGTTCTCTCTGCCGGGCATTTGGCTTGCCTTTCTTATTGGAGCATTTGCCCCAGCGGTCATTGCTGCCCTGGACAGTACAGCACAAAAAGAAGAGATTATTGCCGGAGTCAGCACAAGGCTATCGGAAGTTGGCTTTATTGGATTAGGTCTTGGTGTGCAAGGTGTCATTATTCTAGGTGTGCTTGCCGTCAGCAGCGAGTATTTGACAGAGAGCAGCGAATCTGGTGGAGGACAACAGATAACAACAAGTTTAACGGTTGTTTCATCCCGGCTTTATGTATTGCTGGCAAAAGCGGGGGCTGTGACAGTAATCAGCATACTTTTTAGTATTGTTGCTATTATAACAACGTTGTCGGCCACACATCTTATTCTTGGTGAATATACCCCTGTATTTGAATGGTCTAAACTGATCGGTGCAGTTTGTTACTGGATACTCACTGCTCTTTTGGCTTTTGGGATTGCTGTTCTAACGAAGAATGGCATTATTCCGCTGGCTGTGCTCATCATAAACACATCCGTTGTATCATTCAGTTTCCTGCTTTCTAAGGTTACAAAGTTGGCGTTATACTTACCGGATCGGGCTGGCCTTGAAATGTTTATGTTTATGAGCGACAGATTTCTCACCCCGTTTACAGGCGGGTTAGTCATGCTTGCTTGGGTTATCGTTCTTTTCATTGTTGCAGCTATTGTATTCCTTAGGAGGGACGTTGCAGCATGAGTGTCCCTTCTAGTAAAAAGATACCATTAATTCTTGGTGCTGAACTGGACAAATTACTAACATTACCCATGACTTGGCTCACTCTTATGGGCACATTCATTCTTCATTTAGTTTTAGCCGCGGCTTTTACTTCGATTGGTCTACAAGGGGCTGCAGGGACGCAAAGTTTGCTGAATATAGGTTTTTCTTCTATGGGATATCTTCAAGCAGGATTTGTTATGCTGGGGATCTTAGCTGCTTGTTCCGAGTATGCTGGTGGCCAGATCCGAACTACCTTAACTACGATGCCTTGGCGGGGGGCTCAATTATTCGCGAAGCATCTGGCATTGGCCATTATAACCATTCCTGCGGCGTTTATTATGGTTGCATCAGGTGTGCTATATACTTTTATTATGATGAGAGACACGGTAGCAGTGATTGAGATAGACACCATAATAAAAACGGTAATAGGTGCAACAGGTTATTTAACATTAACTACACTTCTTAGTTCAGCTATGGGAGCTGTATTGAGACGAACCACTCCTGCATTAGTCATTATGCTTGGTTATTATTACGTTGTCAGTCCATTGGTGAGTGATTATCTATCTAGCCTTAGAAATTATTTTCCCGATACGGCAGGATATTATATGTATATGCCGTCATTCTCTGATGAAATAAATGTCCTCACACCCATGCAAGGCGCAGGCATTTCAATGTTATGGACACTGTTCTTTATTACAGTAGCTATTGTGTTTTACTGTAAAAGAGATGCCTAATTTTAAAATTCATCAAATCAAGGTGGTGCACCAATGACAACGGAGGTACTATATAGGTTGAACCGGAAATTTACACGATAACGAAGAGGGCAGAAAGAATCTGGAGAAGCGAAGCGGTCTAAAAGCTTTCTGAAAGAAAGCTGCTTCGGAAGCATAGGAGATTATATGATTGTAAGGGCGGAACAATCGTTCCGGAAAAAGTACGCTGCTCCGAATTGTAGGTGGGCTAATTCCAATACGGTGCGGTGAATCAAAAAGGCGGCAGCTCTGACGAAACGGTTCGTCGGAGCTGCCGCTGTTTGTGCTGCAAACGTATAGCTGGCTGCCAATCAAATTTAATTGGAGTTCAGCTGAACTTTTTTGCCTACAGGTTGTTGTCCCGCTCTTGCAGGGGCCTCTTCTTCCTGTGCAGGCTTCGTGCGTTGGATGAAGAATGACAGCACCAGAGCGACTGCGGATATACCGATAATTACGATGTAGGCGTCGTTGATGCCTTGAATCATCGAATTGGTCATCATCTGCTGCTGATTGGCTGCCTGAGCCGTGCCGTCTGCCATCATGTCCTTGAAATGGGTGGCAGCACGGTTGGTCATGACGCTGACGAGCAGGGACGTACCGACGGCGCCGGCCACTTGTCGGATCGTATTCGAGATCGCCGTGCCGTGCGCATTCAATCGTGCAGGCAGTTGGTTCAAGCCCGCCGTTTGGATTGGCATCAGCAGCAACGCCATACCGATCCGCCGTCCGGTAGACATCAATACCAGGTAAGTATAACTTGTCGAATCCGTCAAATCGATAAATCCAAGCGTCGTGACAATGACGATCACCATACCGATCACGGACAGCCATTTTGCGCCAAAACGGTCAAACAGTCTGCCGGTGATTGGCATCAGGAATCCCATGACAAGTGCGCCCGGCAGCAGCAGCAAACCGGATTCCAGCGCGGTGTAACCGCGAGCGTTCTGCAGGTACAGCGGCAGAAGCATCATGTCGGCATACATGACCATCGTGATGGCAATGCTGATGATCGTTGTCAGCGAGAACATGTTGTACTTGAATGCCCGCAGGTCCAGCAAAGGCGATTCCGATGTGAGCTGACGCCAAGTAAACAGCGCGAGGGCCACTACGCCGGCCGCAATGAAACCAAGCACTTCACCGCTCGACCAGCCGAGGCTGCCAGCTTGGCTGAATCCGTACAACAGGGCGCCGAAACCGATGGTGGAAAATAAAACGCTGAGCGTATCCAGCTTGGTGCGGATGCGTTCGGATACGTTTTTCAAATAAATGAATCCACATACGATGACGATGAGCGTCAATGGGATCATGCCGTAAAACATCGTTTCCCATGCGTAGTTTTCAAGAATGTAACCTGCCAGCGTAGGCCCGATGGCCGGGGCGAAAATGATCGCAAATCCGACCATGCCCATGGCGGCCCCCCGTTTTTCGGGAGGGAAGAGCGTCAAAATGACGTGCGTCAGCAGCGGCATGATAATGCCCGCGCCTGCGGCCTGAATCATGCGTCCTGTCAGCAATGTGCCAAAGTTGGTGGCGATGGCCGATACGATCGTTCCGACCAAAAAGATAAGCATCGACGCCTGAAAAAGCTGTCTCGTCGAAAAACGCTGCATGAAATAGGCCGTGATCGGAATGAGCACGCCGTTCACCAGCATGTAGCCGGTTGTGAGCCATTGCGCTACGGCTGCCGTGATGCCGAAGTCGTTCATGAGCTCCGGCGTGGCAACGCTCATCAAGGTTTGATTCAAAGTGGCCAAAAATGCGCCCAAAATCATGATGAACAGTATGGGTCCTTTTTTTACATTTTGTAGTTCTGTCTGGCTCAATCCATTCCATCCTTTCAATCTTCGTGACTAAATTTACAACGTGTTGTATAGTTGACATTGTATTTATTGAATTATATACATATTCTTCTGAATTACAATTGACGCATTTGCACAAAGCTGTTGTTTAATTTACATTTAAACGACATACTGTTGCATAAGTTTAAAATAATCGACTGATTAATTAAAATTGTAATCTTTCAAAATAAAGGAGATTTGCCAATGACACACAAAAAGAAGTCCGCGATCGATCCGCGAATCATACGAACGCGGCAGTTGATTCGCGAAGCGTTTGTGGAACTGCTGCAGGAGATGGATATCGAGAAGCTGTCCGTGAACCGGATCGCGGAGCGGGCAACCATCAATCGGGTCACGTTCTACCTGCATTATCGCGATATAACGGACATGATGGAGAAGATGGCCGACGAAATGATCGAAAACATCGAAGGGATCGTGCTGGAGCATTCGCTTCAAGAGGGCCAAGGGCCTGAGAAACCAAGTGATCCGTGGCCGGTGCTGGTGAAGTTGCTGGAGCATTTCGCCGAGCAGTCTTCCTTCTATAAAGTGGTGCTGGCGACCAAACGCACCCCTGTTTTTACGGATCGTTTGTTGAAGCTGTTAAGCACGCTGGTCCGATCCAAAATCGAAAGCATGGGCGGTGAGCGCAAACTTGCGAAAGCAGGCATTCATGAAGAGGTTGCGGTCTGGTATGGATCGGCTGCTTTGATCGGAACGATAGTAGCGTGGTTAAAAAACGACATGCCTTACTCGCCTCATTTTTTGGCCAAGCAGTTTTCGCTGATTCGTTCCCATCCCTTTCAAGAGTTGATTTAGATGTGAGAAACCAGTGAGGTCACGGCACGATGCAAGCCATTTGATGTATAATGGACAGATATGCAAATCAGGAAGGGAATGCAGTCATGAAGAAAGTCATCGTCATCGGAGCAGGAATTTTGGGAGCATCGACCGCATATCAGTTGGTCAAAATGGGAGCGGACGTGCTCATCGTGGACCGCAGGGAGAAAGGACAGGCCACAGACGCTGCCGCAGGCATCATCTGCCCATGGGTTTCCCAGCGGCGCAATCAAAAATGGTATCGGTTAGCCAAAGCGGGGGCAGGTTTTTATCCGGGATTGATCGAGGAATTGCAGGCAGAGGGAGAAACGGACACAGGCTACGCCAGGGTAGGCGCACTCAGCATTCATCACGACAGGGATAAGCTCGTCAAAATGGAAGAACGGGCAGCAGCGCGCAAACAAGATGCGCCGGAAATCGGAGACATTGCCATGCTTGATGAAGCCGAAACGCTGGCACGGTTCCCGCTGCTGTCGGAAGGGTATCGGTCCGTGTTCATCGGTGGGGCGGCTCGCGTGGATGGACGCGCTCTGCGCGATGCATTGCTTCGGTCCGCGCAGCGCGGGGGTGCCACGATGATCGAAGGAGACGCGGTCATTCAGCATGAATCCAATCGCGTTTCGGGCGTAAGGGTCGGGGAAGATTTCTATGCGGCAGACGAAGTCATTGTTTGCGCCGGTGCATGGGCGAAAGCCTTAATGCAGCCGCTGGGCATTACGTTTAAGGTTCATTATCAGAAAGCACAGATCATGCACTTCATACTGACGGATGACAACCAGGATACCGGAAATTGGCCTGTCGTCATGCCGCCATCGGATCAATATTTGCTTGCATTTGACCAACGTAAAATCGTCATCGGGGCTACGCACGAAAATGATGTTGAAGGATATGATACCCGGGTCACGGCTGCAGGCATGCAGGAGGTGCTGAATAAAGGACTGGACATCGCAAGCGGTTTGGCTGATGCAGCCCTGCAGGAAGTCCGGGTCGGTTTCCGTCCGTTTACGCCGGGATTTCTGCCTGTCATGGGGCCGATCCCGGGATGGGAAGGACTCGTCGTAGGGAACGGGCTTGGCGCTTCGGGCTTAACGATGGGGCCGTTTATTGGCAGTCAGCTCGCGAAATGGGTGCTGGGGGCGAGAACGGACATCGACTGGAGCGACTACGATCCGGCCCAAGCGATGGACTGAATGCATCGTACTTTGTAAGAAAGCTGGGGATGAGGCTTGGAACTCAGCTTAACGCAAAAGGGCTATTTTAGCTTGGCACTTGGGGGAGAGGAGATTGAGGAAACTTTCATTATTGGTATTTTTTATTCCGGCCATCGTATTAAGCGTGATGGTATGGAATGATTACACCGATGATTTGCAGGGAAACGAGGATCCATATTCGTCGATCGCGGGCATGTTTTATTTGGATGAAGGGGAAGAAGTGGTCGTTTTATCCAAAACGCAGGACTTTACGTGGGCGAGACTGGGGGTCTTTGATGCCCAAACGGGAGCGATACTTAAGGATGTGATGGTTCAGGAGGAGATGCAAGGCGTCATCCCGGCAGTCGTTTATCAGGATCAGGGGATTATTATTCCTACATATAGTGATGGGTCGGGTTTGCAGTTGAATCATGTCTCGAATAGCGGAGAGGTTAAGGAACTCGCGCAAAGCACGCTTCATGTACCCGGATCGTTGAGTTCGAATGTGGCAGCTTGGAGAGGCCATATTCTGATCACCGGGGAGACGATAGGTTCTGCCTATTATGTGGCTGAAATTCAAAACGGGATGAAGAAGTTTGCATTGCTGAATACCGATCTTCTGCCTTCCGATCCAATACGGGCAAGTTTTGTGGGCAGCAGCTTGAACAACGAACAGGGCGTGCCATTGCTTGAAGTCGATTTGCAAAATGGACAAACGGCGTTGGTTAGCGGCATTCTGGATGAAGACGAACGACCTGAAGTCAAGATTCAATCCGAAGAACAAGGAACCTTTGACGCCCGTGACGAGGCTGGTTTACAATTTGCCAAACCATTCGGAATCGACGTCTCTCGCTTAATCCGTATCGATGGTGCAAAAGGGAATCAAGCCCGATTCTATAATGCACAGTCTGAGGAGTGGGGAGAACTTGTTCCAACCCCAAAACCGCTGTATCGTGCCAAGGTTGTATTATTGAATGACGAAGAAGTTTTGATCGCCGGCACGGATACAGAAAATGGGCAGGAACAACTTGCGGGTTATGTGTACAACGAAAAAAACGGCAGCTTCACTGACGCTTCGGCACTTGTAAGTCGACTTACATACAAAGACTTTGCTTCCTCGGATGGCGAATTTTACAAAGAGTCGGGGAGTGACAGCCTGTATTACTCGGACATGGAGAGCGCTGCAGGATGGATGAATATAAGTAATGGTCAAGCAGGCTGGATCGACTCGAATACGTTGGCAAATTGGAGAGAGGCAGCAATGACACAGCGCATCTCGCTTTCCACCTTTATGGCATACGTCCGTGAGGGAGGCGCCCTCATCATCAACTGGATGGCCTGGCTGTTGATTCCAACGCTTATGTTTTTGGTGCCTGCCATCGCCGGACCACTGCTTCGCCAGAAACACTCTCGCAATCTCAAGGAAGGCAGGCTGGTTACGGGGACGATCGCAAGTATGCAGGAGACAGGCGTCTATGTGAACAACTTGCCGCAGGTCAAATTTGTTGTGCAATTTGTGGAAGCTGGACAGCACAAGCAGGTCGAAATCAAGAAGGTCATTTCCTTGGTAAACGTACCAAGGCAGGGAGATGACGTGCTGATCAGCTACAATCCCCGAAACAACAAGGCCATGTTTGTAACGGAAGAGGATGTGAACGTGGAGAGCGACCCGCCGCAAACTATCCCCGATGCCTTGTTAGATCGAATTGAATACCGGGAGCCATTTAGGCGTGGGCAAGCACTGGTGCTGCATTTTGTCACCAGGGAAGAAGATTACCCGGTTCCCGTGATCCAACCGCCAGGGTTCGAATATCATACCGGACGGCGTGCGAACCTGATCGTCTCCGATGGAGTTGCCCGTATTCGCAGCTACGACGGCACGGGTCGGGAAGAGGAAGCGCAATTGGCATTGGAAGCGGAAGTCGTTAGCGTGGAGAAGGCGAATCTTGAAATCGAAGGGCGCCAGCTTCTGGTTATGGACCTGCTAGTATCCAGGGGTGACGACCGTTTGCGCAAGAGCAACAGCCTGTTTGTACCTGAACGATATGCTGTGCAGACAGGCGTTCGTATCCCGATGCAGATGGGCGAGCAAGATTTCGAGCGGGAACTGCGTTTGTCCAAAGGCAAACAAGGTGCTGCCATCGTTCGTACCGTAACTTATGAGGGGCATACGGTTGGGGAGCGCCCGGTAGCACGCATTGACGTTGAACGGGGCGGTAAACTATACCGGATCCGCCAATCGATTGAGCCGGTGCACGGGGTACAGGTTGGAGATGAGATATGGATTGCGTATGACGAAAATTCACAGGAAGCAATGATTGTGAACTATGCATCCTGATCGATAACTACCCATAAATAAGCATGGGTCGAAAGTGGAAGCGCTAAGCTGCCGTGCATCCCCATTAGAACGGGTTATGAATATATAATATGGACAGCCGACCAATTAACCGGCTGTCTTTTTCATTAAGATATAACAGGCAGGATAGTTGTAAGAGTTATGTGCGGAGAACCGTATCAACCGGGCATTGTGGAATCGTAGAAGCCTCCAAGGCGGGAAAGAAAAGTGTTAGAAGTGTCGATGCTGGCAGAGAATTCGCTTCTGACTTTAGTTTCGTGTGGAAGAACGAGAAAGGCTCTAACAATTAATGACTGTATTTCTCCATGATTTATCTGAATTTAATCGTGACTTTGAGGGTCTATTTGAATTGATGTATTGGATTGGTTTTTTGAGAACCTTGACTTTGGAAATGATGTCCAAGGGTATACACGCGAAAAGCGTCGTACCTGAAGAGGTGAATGCCGTGAGGCATTTAATAAAATTGGGTGGTACCACGTGAGCACAACTCTCGTCCCTTTGGGATGAGGGTTTTTTTGTTTGTCAAAAAATGAGGGAGGGAATGATTTGTACACGCGCACCGATCAACAATTTCATCATCGCGTAGTCCAAGATTTGTTTTTGAGACTTCTGGAAAATGGCCATCTTTATAAAAAAACGTTCTGCAGACATATTGTGAAACAGATCAACGATTTTTACCAGATCGATATGTTGAAGGGACTTGCCCCGTATGTGGTAATCGAGCCAGAGGTGATCAATGCGACTTTTGTTCAACATTGCTCGATCCGGCGGATTTGTCTGAGAAGACATGCAAACTTTGTGGAAATCCTCCGATCGAGCGACCAACAGAGCATTTTTACCTTGCACTGTCTGGGTTTCAAGCTGAATTGACCAAATATGCACAAAAGGCTCGGGGATGGAAAGAATTTGGCCCGCTCTGCTCTTGGGAGTAGGAGGGCTACATTTACCGGATCGAATGATCTCATGTGAGTACATGACACTAGAAGGGAAAAAGTTTTCAACAAGCCGTAACTGGGCAGTCTGGGTGCCGGACATTCTAAAAAGGTATCAACCGGACTCCATTCGGTACTTTCTGATTGCAAATGGACCAGAGAAGCGTGACACTGATTTTTCGTGGAGGGAATTCATTTACAGTCACAATGGAGAGTTGCTAGGCGCGTTCGGAAATTTTGTTAATCGAACGTTGGCCTTTATCGGCAAATCCTTTGGAGGATGCGTTCCCTCAGGGGAGATTAGTGAGGGATGGAAAAGGGCAACTGAAGAGATGTATCGAGATTCTGGGATTCTAATTGAAGAAGGTCGTCTAAAAGAAGCGATCGAGTTGATTTTCACCTATGTTCGTCAAGCAAATAAATATTTTGATGAGCAAAAACCATGGGTGCAAATCAGGGAGAATCGAGAGGCATGTGAACATACACTACATTCTTAAGTACAGATTAATGCCAATCTTGCCAATTTGCTTCAACCTTTCATCCCCTTCTCGTGTGAGAAAATAAGAACATTTCTAACGCTTGAAAGACCGAACTGGCAGTTAACTTTTGTTCCAGATGGCTTACAAATTCAAAAGTTAGAGCTTTTGTTCGAGCGCATTGATGTCAGTCGGATTGAAGAAGAGCTGAGTTTATTGGAGAAGCAAAAACTGTAGCCTGGAAAGGGAAGGGCCATCCATCGGAGGGCCTCTCTTCAAAACTTGCCGTTACAGACAGCGCGGAGGGAAGCGTATCACAAGTAATGATATAGTGTAGATTTGTGCTGCATCTCGAGAGAGGTGCTTTTTTATTGTAAGCTGCCTTACGTCACAAATACAGCAAGATCTGAAAAGTAAGTCCAGAACATATTTGTTAAGTTAGATTCAACAAACTAAAACAAACCAAAATCCAATAAGAAAGGGGCTGAACACAGAATAACTCATAGGATGTTTGCGTGATAGGAGAGAAAGGAACAAGCAATAAGCAACAAGAGTATTAATACCTAATAGTGGAGGAATCAATGTGAATAGAGAGCACAATACAATGGTGAATAAATCAACGATAACAGCACATCTTCTACATCAATGGTCAGGATTTATGGCAATAATAGCAGGGATTCTATACATCGTCATTCAATTGATCCACCCGATAGATCATATTTCCTCTGTGAACACGAACTCTTGGCAGGTGGTTGCATGTTTGACTATGGCGATGTCGCTCTTTACACTGATCGGTATTACGGCATTCTATATAAGGCAAGCGAAAGAATCGGGATGGCTTGGCTTGATCGGGTTCCTTATGTTCAATTTGTTCTGGTTCATCTCCATAATTTTTAGTTTCATTGAAGCATTCGTTTTGCCGTTGCTGACGAGTGATGCTGAAAAGTTTGTGGGAGGAATGGTTGGAATCTTTGGAGGAACAGTTAGCGAAGTTAATCTGGGTATCTTCCCGATATTAGCGCCGCTCGCGGGATTGTTGTATATGTTAGGAGGTTTGCTGCTGGGCATCGCCACATTAAGGGCCAGGGTCTTTCCTCGCCCAGCAGCCATTCTGCTGGCCTTCGCTGCTGTAGTGACCGTAGCTGCTGCAATTATTCCCCATCCACTTGATCGGGCATTGGCAATACCTATGGGATTAGCGCTCATATGGATTGGATATGTTATTTGGTCGGAACGTAAGCAAGCATCGGTTTAGAGGTTTTTTGATATTACCAAATGGGATGAAATGAATAGCTCCTCTGACGGTTGGTTCCTCGGTGCAGTATTAAATTTCCATATCGTCAGGGAGTTTTTTGATAGGTGCATAAATATGGTAGGTTGAATTCAAATTGTGAACATCTTCAAAGACCTGAATCAGTTCAATATCGGATTGATTAGACTCTTGCCTGGAAATCTTTAAGAATCTTGCATAGTCGGTTTTGAGGACTTCTCCAATGTCTAGCATGTCACCACAATAGTTAAACCTCGCACAAAAAATAGTCGGTACATCAACCGTGAAATAAAAGGGTTTATGAATTTGAACATCACTTGGGATTCCGAACAGAACTTTGAACCGTGTTGAGTTTGGTTGACAGTTTGAATAAATGACAAAACAGGAACCATTTATATGGTCATCAATGTGGTTCAACAACAATCTTGAATGGGAGTGGATCTTCTTTTTGTAATCATCAGCAGCTAGGTCTACTTCAAAGGCAATCCCGCTTATTCGGGTCTCTTTGAAATCTGTCAGCGTGAAATCCGTGACGATATCCCCATTTATATTTTTAAATGGTCTTTTGACCACTGCAGGTATTGGAGTCGGATCGATTTTTTTGAACCCTGCTCTTAGCGAACTTGGAGCTACGCCGTAATGTTGTTTGAAGGCCCGGGTGAATGAAGCTTGCGTACCAAAAGCGAATTGATATGCAATGTTGGTTAAAGATAAGTTATTTTCATAAATAAGTGATAAAGCGGCATTCAATTTTCTAGATAGAATGTACTGATTTAATGAACAGCCCATCATGGCAGAGAAAAGCCTATGAAAATAATACTTAGACATATTGAAATTAAGGGCAACGGATGCCACGGATAAAGGTTGTTCTACATTTTCCTCGATATGAATCAATGCTTGTTCTATTATCCTATGATGGTTCATACTGACTCCCTTCATCACGCACTTTAATTTATTGTGCTAAGTATATCACAAGCGTTCCATTGCTATAAGGCAATTCGCAATTCTAATCACCTGGGATGTCCAATGAATATAAAGGGAGTAGTACTCATTTTTTTATGCGCTTACATTGTGCTTCTCCGCCGTTTTCAGTAAAATATTTGTAATTTCAATGGTTAAAGGAGAGCGGACACGTGCTGGAACTCAGCTTTGACGACCCTGAACGATTGGCCGGCGTTGCCCATGCCCTATCGGCCCGTTCGCGCATCGATATTCTCCAGCTGTTGCAGTTCGGCAGACTGAATGTCATCGAAATCGCGGAGGCGCTGGATCTTCCCATCTCAACGGTGGCTAACCATGTGAAGGTGCTTGAGGCGGCCCAATTGATCCATACGGAAATGCTGCCGGCGACCCGCGGGGCGATGAAGCTGTGCAGCCGCGTCTGCGACGCCGTACACATGGAACTGAGACGGACGGGACGAACTGCCGAAGTGTCGAGCTATGAAGTGCAGATGCCGATCGGGCACTACAGCGACTGCGAAGTGATGCCTTCTTGCGGCATGGCCAGTGCGGAAGGCATCATTCTGAAGGATGATGATCCGGCCAGCTTTTACCATCCCCTTCATATCGATGCACAACTGATCTGGTTGCAGAGAGGGTATGTGGAATACCTGCTTCCGGTCGACATTCCTGCGGAGGCCAGGATCCTTTCGTTGGAACTTTCCATGGAAATATGTTCGGAGGTGCCTAATTACAACAATGTTTGGCCGTCGGACATCTCCGTGTGGATCAACGGCGTAGTCATCGGAACATGGACCAGTCCCGGGGATTTCGGCGATCGCCGCGGCAAGCTGAATCCCGCGTGGTGGAACAACACGTTGACGCAATACGGACATCTTAAGGTTTGGCAGGTTAACGAGAGCCATACCAGCCTGGATCATGAGCGGATTTCCAGCGTGAACCTGCATCACCTGAGGGTGCTGGAAAGCCCCAAGCTGCGTCTGCGCATCGGCATCGACCCCAATGCGGTGCACCAAGGGGGAATGAACCTTTTTGGCAGCGGGTTCGGGGACCATGCGCAGCACATTCGGATGAGCGTGATGTATTCGACAAAACCCTGAAGACAGGAGACGGACGGGAATGAGGTTGCAAAAACATGGAAAACGCAAATATGCCATTCATTGTAAGTATCGAACGCTTTAAACCGCATACGTATCAGCTGGAGCAGGGCGAAGGTTTCTTTATGTCCCACTCGCACGGGTACGATGAACTGACTCTTGTGCTCGAAGGTGAAGGGTATTACAGTTCCCCCCAACAAAATATTAAAGTCGCTGCCGGGGATATGATCGTGATCCCGCCGGGGCTTCACCATGGTTTTGTATGCACTACGCCTTGGCAGGGCATATCCGTGCATTACCGCATGGACATTTTACCTGTGCAGAGCCGCTATCCCTTTCACCGGTCGGACCAGGAAGGAGAACGCATTCATCACGCCCATCTGACGCAGGATGATCTGCAGTGGGCCAATTTCAGTCTGGCCCGGTTGGAAAAAGAATGCTTGTCGGACGATCGGGACATGGATGGGCTGCATCTGAAACAGCTTGCATTGGAGACGGTGCTGCAATTGTTTCGGCGCAATCTTGTCCGTGAGCAGTCCAGTGAGGCAGGCCGTTCGGAGCAGAGGGTCATTCAGGACATTTTGAAGGAGATCCACATGAAGTATTTCACCTCCTTAACCGTAGGGGATCTTGCCGCCAAACATTTTATGTCCGAAAGCCATTTGCGCAAAAAATTCGTGGAGGCTGTCGGGGTCTCGCCCAAACAGTACATCATCAACTTGCGGATCAAAGAGGCGAAACGGCTGCTGAGGCAGTCGAGCAAAGCCATTGAGACGATTGCCGCCGAGGTCGGATTTACTTCATCGAGCCGTTTCTATGATTCGTTTGTGAAATCGGTAGGCGCAACGCCGCTGGAATGGCGGACCAATCAGCAATAATATAGCGATTTGATCGAAAACCGCCCTTGGGGCGGTTTTTTTCGACCGACGAAACCGATCAAAGGTGTTCTTTTTTTGAGCTTCAAATGAAGCGTTTTCATAATTGTTTATGAAACATGTTTGCCAGATAATGAGAGAAGAATCGCGATATTACACATAACAAAGGGGAGGGCACATGAATTTGATCAACGAGAAAAACGTCTTCCGCAATCCGGTCGTTGCGCAGGCAGCTGATCCATGGGTGATGAAGCATACGGACGGTCAGTACTATTTCATGCACACGCGGTCGGATCGGTTGGAACTGGTGCAGTCGGCATCTTTGGCCCGCATCGGAGAAGGCAAAAGGAAGGTCATTTGGAACCCCGAGCCGGGCGGTGCCTATAGCCGCAACTTGTGGGCGCCGGAGATCCATCATGCAGCGGGGAAATGGTACGTCTATTTTACCGCCAATGATGGGGGTGGCGATGAGACTCGCCGAATTTGCGTGCTGGAGAACGAACGCGCCAACCCTCTTGAAGGGGAGTGGACGTGGAAAGGGGCGCTGGACACTCCTGTTCCCGGATTGGACGGAACGGTGTTTACGCTAAGAGGAGAACTGTATTTTCTTTATGCCGGGTATGGTCACTTTCCCGATTACGGTTCGGCCATCTACATTATGCGTATGTCCAGTCCTATCAAGGTCACTGGCGATCATGTGCTGCTCACGGCTCCGACCATGGACTGGGAGAAGCAGGGCGGCATGGCGATCAATGAGGGACCGGTGCTGCTGCACAGAAACGGACGTGTATTCCTCGTATATTCCGCAAGTACGACTTGGTCCGAGGATTATTCACTGGGCATGCTGACGATGAACGAGCAGGACGATCCGATGATTCCTAGTTCCTGGAGCAAGTCGGATAAACCTGTATTCAAAAAAAATCCGGAACACGCCGTGTACGCGACCGGACACAACAGTTTTACCAAGTCACCCGATAACACGGAGGATTGGATCGTTTACCATGCGCTCCCCGCTCCGGGAGCGGATACGGCACTGCGGGCAACACGCATTCAGCGTTTCGAGTGGAACGAAGACGGAACTCCATGCTTTGGCGTGCCACTTGGCGATGAGCAAGAGCTTTCTTTTCCATCCGGTGATCACGGTGAGCGAGAGGGAAGGTAGTCGCTATGCGGCATTTGTTTCAAAAACAATGGAAGTAAACCGGAGTTTCTCCAGAACACCCTAAGGAGAAGCATTTTTTTAACATATGTTTCAAAAAAGAAAGATGAAAACGGTATCATTTTTATGTTTTGTACGTTTGACGGGTGTGGATTACAAAAAAACAATAATAAAAAAACGTTGTTCGAAAGGGCTTCCCACAAATCGATTCGGGGGGATTCGTATGACGAAATGGTCAAAACGTTTGATCACGCTTACCTTGCTGCCTGCGCTGGTGCTGTCCATCGCCGCCTGCAGCAGCACAGATGCCGGGCAGACGCCAGCTCCGGAAAAGGGGAATTCCATAGAGCGGAAGGAAGTGGCTTTTACCGATATTAGCTCAACGATCAGGGGGAATACAGCTCCTTCCCAAGCGCAGATCGATGAGGTCAACACAACGTTAAACGATACGTACTTGGGGGACCTGTTTGATCAAAAAATACCGAACGACTATTCCGCTTACCCGTATTCCAAAGATGTTACGCTGGATGTTTGGCTGCCTGCCGACCCGAACATCCCCGATATGAACAATCATAAGGTCCAAAAGCAGATCGAAAAGCTGACGGGCATCAAGGTCAACTTTATTACACCTCCCGTCGGACAGGAAGCGGATGCGTTCACGCTCATGATCTCGTCGGGCGAACTGCCGGATATCATCATCAACCCCGAGCGTTATCCGGGAGGCCTGGAAGCGGGTCTGAACGACGGTGCGTACATGGATCTGACCGATCTGATGGAAACCAACGCGCCCAACTACTCCGCATGGCGCAATTCGGACGAAATGCGCAGGAAAACGACGGTGACGGACGACGGCAAACTGCTTGGTTTCTATGGCATCGCGCCGTATTCGGAATGGACCTGGTTCGGCACGTTGATCAAAAAGGAAGCCCTTGAAAAGACGGGGCTGGACGTACCGGCGACCATTGACGAATGGCATACGTTTTTGCAAAAAAGCAAAGAAGCCGGTTATGCCGAACCGCTGAATTACGGCTCATCTTACGGCCAAATTTTTACTGGCATTATCAATGGCGCCTACGGCGTTTGGGACTGGACGTTCCTCGACAATAACGGAAAAGTAGCGTGGGGGCCTGCCCAGCCGAAGGCAAAGGAGTACTTGGCCACCATGCAGCAATGGAACAAGGAAGGCTTGCTCAACCGCGATTGGGCGACGGCGGACTTCAACCAGCGCATGGCGAGCGCGATATCGGACAAAACGTCTGTCATGATGGATTCGCCGGATACGATGTGGAGTTATTGGAAGCAGCAAAACGACATTGATTTTGTCGGTGCTCTGAACCCGGTCTTGAACGAAGGCGACAAGTCTGCCACAACGTACAAAAATTTCATGCGTACCGGACGGGCTGCAGCGATTACGACCCAATGCAAGGACGTTGAAGCAGCGATGGCGTGGCTGGATTTTAACTACAGCAAAAAGGGCTGGGAAATCGTGAACTATGGCGAATACGGGACCGTGCACTTGATCGACGAGAATGGCAAACCCTATTTTCCGGAGGACAGCTATATTTACAACGATCCCGATGGTCAGCCTGTAGCCACAACGTTGCTCAAATACCGCATGCATTCTTGGCCGTCTATTCGCGACGAGCATCATTCCAATCCGCTAATCGTTGCAAAAGGCAGTTATTCGGGGGATATCCGGAAGGAATGGACCGAGAACATGGATACGAGCATGGCCATGCCGCCGATCACGTTCACCCAGGAAGAAGCCTCGCGGGAAGCCGAATTGGGCAACCAGCTCGCGACGCTTCGCAGTGAATATTTTGCCAAAATCATCATGGGCGAGCTTCCGGTGGATGCGTACGACAAGTTCCTGAGCGAGGCGCAGAAGATGGGGCTGGATGAATTTCTGAGTCTGCACCAGGCCGCGCTGGACCGCTATAACCAAAGGTAGGGTGAAAGACATGCTGAAGGGAAGCGGAGAAGCCGGAAAAGAGGTGTTTATTCCATGCTGACGATACGTAAAAACAAAAACGTGGGCGGCCTGGCGACCGCTTCGCCGCGCGGAAGCAAACGGAACATGATCAAGAAAGACTTCAGGAAGAACTGGTTCGCCTACCTGCTCGCCATTCCGGTCATTGCCTGGTTTCTCGTGTTCTGCTACGGGCCGATGTGGGGTGTGCTGATCGCATTCAAGGACTATAAACCGCTCCTTGGCTTTGATGGCAGCCAGTGGGTGGGGTTCAAACATTTTATCGAATTTTTCGAAGGCCCGTACTTTTGGCGGGTCGTCAAAAATACGCTGCTGCTCAATGTTTGGGGCATCGTGTTTGGTTTCACGGCTCCCATCATTCTTGCGTTGATGCTGAACGAAGCCCGCGACGGCCGGTTCAAAAAAATAGTGCAGACGATCACGTACATGCCCCACTTCATTTCACTCGTGGTCGTCTGCGGCATGATCCACATTTTTACGGCCGACGGGGGCATCCTGACCCAACTGCTCGAATTCATTACCGGCAAGGAGTACAGCTCGCTGCTCGGATACTCGTCCCTGTTCAGGCCGATCTACACCTTCTCGGGCATTTGGCAGAGCATCGGGTGGGAAAGCATCATCTATTTGGCGGCGATGAGCTCCATCGACCCCGCACTGTACGAAGCTGCGGAGATCGACGGCGTGGGCAGGATCAAGAAGATGTGGCATATTACGCTGCCGCAGATTAGTCCGGTCATCGTCATCCTGTTCATTTTTGCGATCGGCGGTCTGATGGCTTCCGGATACGAAAAGATCATTCTGTTGTACAATCCGCTGACCTACGATACGGCTGACGTTATTGCGTCATATGTATATCGGCGCGGGCTGAGGGAAGCCAGCTTGAGTTATTCCACCGCCGTCGGCCTGTTAAGCTCGGTGATCAATTTTGCCCTGTTATGGGTCACGAACCGGCTCGCCAGACGTTATTCCGATGTGAGTTTATGGTAGGTTGGCAGAAAGGAGATGTGGGGATGAGCGTACGCAAATCGATGGGCAACCGCATGTTCGACGTGTTTAACTACACGCTGTTGACTGTGCTGACCCTGGCGTGCCTGTATCCGATTTTGCATATCGTGTTTGCGTCCTTCAGCGATCCGGCCAGGCTGGTTGCCCACAAAGGGCTGCTGCTGAAACCGCTCGGCTTCACGCTGGACGGATATAAGCTGATTTTCAAGGATAACAGCTTGCTGGTGGGGTACAAAAACACAATCATTTACGTCGGGCTGGGCACCTTGATCAACATGGTTATGACGATCATGGGCGCGTTTGTGCTCTCCCGGCGGGACCTTTATTTCAAAAACGCCATCATGATCGTGATCACGATTACGATGTTTTTCGGAGGAGGACTGATTCCCTGGTTTCTGCTGATGAAGGATATCGGCCTGTTCAACAACCTGTGGGCCATGGTTCTGCCCACCGCGCTGAGTACCTGGAACATCATCATTCTGCGGACCGGCTTTCAGGCGATTCCCGCCGAGCTGGAGGAGTCCGCGACCATTGATGGCGCAAGCCAGGCCCGCATCCTGTTCTATGTCATTTTGCCGTTGTCGAAAGCGACGCTGGCGGTCATCTTCCTGTATTACCTCGTGGGGAACTGGAATTCCTGGTTCAACGCGATGGTGCTTTTGCAGGATCGGGACAAATTCCCGCTGCAGCTGCTGATGAAGGAGATTCTGGTCGCCAACGATTCATCGGCAACGACGATGGGCAGCGCGGGCGGCGTCGTCATCGACAGTGCCGGAAGCTCGACCGCTTACCGGGAACTGGTCAAATATTGCACCATCGTTGTATCCACCATACCGATTCTGATGGTATATCCTTTCCTGCAGAAATATTTCGTCAAAGGGGTATACGTCGGTTCGATCAAAGGCTGAAGGAGATTGGTTAACCATGACAACTGAAAAGGCAACCGCAGCATCGATCGCGCGTGCGGATTATCCGAGACCGCAGTTTATGCGCAAGACATGGAGCTGCTTGAATGGCGAATGGGAATTTCAGTTCGACGATGCTTGCATCGGCGAGGAAGAGAAATGGTACAGTACCGAGCGGTTAACGGCATTTTCGCGTAAAATTCAGGTCCCGTTTGCCTTCCAAAGCCCGCTTAGCGGCATCGGTGATCCTTCGTTCCATGACATCGTATGGTATCGCCGAAGCTTCGAAGTCCCGGCCGAATGGAAGGGCAAACGGATCGTGCTCCATTTTGGTGCAGTGGATTATTCGGCCAAAGTGTGGGTGAACGGTAACCTTGTCGCGACGCATGAAGGAGGTCATACCCCGTTTCAGGCAGACATTACTTCCGCGCTGGCGGACAACGACAATTGGGTTGTCGTGCGCGCCGAGGATTTCAGTCGCGACGTTTCGCTGCCGCGGGGCAAGCAGTATTGGAAGGAGCAATCGGCGAGCATTTTCTACACCCGTACGACGGGAATTTGGCAAAGCGTGTGGCTTGAACCGGTCTCCCGCGTGCATTTATCCAGGATCAGGCTCACCCCTGACATCGATCGGAACGAAATCCGGGTGCGCGCTTTCCTGGAAGGTCTCCGTTCATCCGAAGAGCTGACGCTTGAAGTGTCGGTCACATATCAAGGAAAGCTTGTAGCAGAAGACCGGTACGGGATCAGACAGAATGAGGCGATGCGGACCATCGGTTTGAATGACTTTTTCGAACATGGCATGGGGCGTTTGTGGAGTCCGGAACATCCGCATTTGTATGACATTCACCTGCGTTTGCTGCGTGGAGAAGAATCCCTTGATGAAGTCGTCAGCTATTTCGGCATGCGCAAAGTATCGATCGAAGGCGGCAAGCTGTGCCTGAACAATCACCCTTACTTTCAGCGGCTGGTGCTGGACCAGGGGTATTTCCCTGATGGCGTGCTGACCCCTCCTTCCGACGAGGCTATCCAAAAGGATATCGAGCTGGCCAAAGCGCTGGGCTTTAACGGCGTGCGCAAACACCAGAAAACGGAAGACCCCCGGTTTCTGTACTGGTGCGACCGGATGGGATTGCTGGTCTGGAGCGAGGCTGCGAATGCTTACGCCTATTCCGAATCGTATGTTCGTCGTTTCACGAGGGAGTGGCAGGAGATCATCGAGCGGGATTATAATCACCCTTGCATCGTGACCTGGGTACCGCTGAACGAAAGCTGGGGCGTCCCGAACGTGCAGGTCGATGAGCGCCAGCAGCAGCATGGGTTAGCGATGGTGCATCTGACCAAATCGCTCGACGGCAGCCGGCCGGTCGTATATAACGATGGCTGGGAGCATATGACGACAGACTTGCTGACGATCCATGATTACGAGAGCCGCCAAGAGGTGCTGGAGGCGCGTTATGCAAGCGTGGAATCCGTCACCAGCTCGATGCCGTCCAATCGCAGGCTGTTCGTTGGCGGAGCGGCTTACGAGAGTCAACCGATCCTGGTGTCGGAATTCGGGGGCATTGCGTTCAAAAAAAGCGAATGGGAAGGCTGGGGTTACTCCGGCGCCGAGAACGAAGAGGAATTTCTGCAAAAGCTGGAGGCCGTCGTGCGGCCGATGTTCGATTCTCCGGTCGTGCAAGGGTATTGTTATACGCAATTGACCGACGTCGAACAGGAGATCAATGGACTGCTGACGTACGACAGACAGCCCAAGGCTCCGCTGGAAGCGATTCGCCGCATCATGGAAGGCCGGAAATAAGCCGTTCAAATCCAATTCGGGAAGGAAGCGTGTTGAATGATGAAGGTCAGGCATGGAAAAACACTGCTGCTCGCCCTATGTGCCCTGCTGGTATTCCCTATGGACGGTGCTTCTTATGCCGCCAGCACGCAGAACAACTTCTATAATGTCGTCATGCAGGACGGGGCGGACCCTTGGGTTTACAAACATACGGACGGTTATTATTACTTTACGAAAACGACCGGCGGCAATGTCACGATCTGGAAATCCAAGCAGCTGACGGCGATCGACGCGGCGCCTACAACGGTGGTAAATACCGGATGCTGCGGCATATGGGCTCCTGAGCTGCATTATATTAACGGGGCTTGGTACATCTATTATGCCAAAGATGATGGGGATAACGTGAACCATCGGATGTATGTCATGGAAAATACGTCTCAGGACCCGACGCAAGGCACTTGGCAGTACAAAGGCCAGATCACCGACCCGACGAACAAATGGGCCATCGACGGCACGGTGCTGCAAACGGGCGGGCAGCTGTATTTTATCTGGTCAGGCTGGGAAGGCGACACGAATGTGCGGCAGAATCTGTATATCGCGCATATGAGCAATCCATGGACCATCGATTCCAATCGCGTGGAAATTGCGCGGCCTACGTACGCTTGGGAGACCAACCATTCACCCAACGTGAATGAGGGCCCTCAGGTCATCATCCGCAATGGCACGATCAGTCTGGTGTATTCGGCCAGCGGCAGCTGGACCAACGATTATTGCCTCGGGCTGATCACGGCCAGCACATCCGGCGATTTGCTGAATCCGGCGTCCTGGCAGAAACGAAACCAGCCGATTTTCCAATCGGGTAACGGCCTATTCGGCCCTGGCCACCATTCGTTCACGAAGTCTCCGGACGGCACCGAGGACTGGATCGTGTATCACACGGCCAAATTCAACAACAGCGGCTGGAATCGGGAAATTCGGATGCAAAAGTTCACGTGGAACGCGGACCATACGCCGAATCTCGGAGTCCCGGCCAATCCCAATCAACCGATCGCTTTGCCTTCGGGCGAAGCAGCGGTTGTCCGGTACGAAGGCGAAGAGGGAACTTTCGGCGGGGCGGCCTACGCTTCGCAAAGTCCCAACGGCTCGGGAGGCTGGAAGGCAGGACATATTGATACTGCCGACAGTTACGTGGAATATGACGTCAACGTGCCGATGGCAGGCGAATACATCCTGCTGGCGAGAACAGCGAATGGCACGGAGGGCGGGAACTGGTCCAACCTTCGCTTAAGCGTGAACGAAGGCACCGCAAATGCATTCCATATCACGAACAAGGGCTGGGAAAACTGGGGACTGTCCACGGCCAGAATCCAGCTCAAGGCAGGTGTGAACAAAATCCAATTCACCAAAGGAGACGGGTACGGCGAGATCGACTACTTTGATATCAAGCCTGTCAACGGAGAGATATGATGGTCTGTTTGGGAGAGAGTTGTTTGCGTGCGGAGGAAGACGAGGAGTGCCCCAACGACAGGTCATGAAATGAATGCAGGTGCCCTGTTAGCGTAAAGCGCAGCGGGGCACCTTTTTTTTGAATGAGGGTGTGGACAGTGTTGGATTGTAGGCGATAGTTGCGCCAGATTCTAGCGAACCTGAGGCACGTTATCGGCCCACAAAAGCGCAGAAACTGCACGGATGAGGCGGAATAAGGTGACTGAAGTTCGTTAGCCACACAAAGTGGCGAAAAACGCCCGGATAAGACGTGTGAGGTTCGTTAGCGCTCAGCCGAACGTCGTGAAAAAGGGGCGACCTCATCCAGCACATTTGGCTGCTGGCGAGAGTCGCTCCTTTTACGCAGCGAAGCTGCTTTTCCAAGCAAAGTTGCAGCCTCCAGAGATCAAGCCTGCTCGCAGTTCATCACTGCTCGCTCAAACGTGTACGATTCCCCGTCATCCGGTACGAGTACCTGTGAGGCCATGCCTTTCTCCTGCGCGAATGCCTTCAGCTCGGCTCTCGACAGCGTCCAATGGTTTACGGCCTCCATATGCACCGACACGATCGTTGCTTCCGGCGCGGCTTTGTGTACTTCGAAGATGTCTTCTTTGCCCATCACGAGAGAGCCTCCTTGCAGAAACTGGTTGTCGCCGCCGTTAACCACGATCACGTCAGGACGGTGCGTCAGAATGGTTTGTCCCACTTCTTCGTACCAAACGGTGTCTCCGGCGACATAGAGCGTGGGTTCATCCGGATGTTTGAACACTACGCCGCAGACAACTCCGGCCAGATTCAAGATTTCGCCCCGGCCATGCTCACCTTTGGTTTTCACGAGCTGAATGTCCCCGAAAGTGCTATCCTGCTTCAGCACTTCCGTATGTTCAAAACCGTCCTCAGCCACTTTGGCTGCATCTGCTTCGTTTTGCACAAACATCTTGATTCCTTGGGGAAGCCGTTGTATGGCTGCCTCATCATAATGATCCAAATGCAGGTGCGTCACAATGACGGCGTCCACGTCGACAATTTGTTCGATCGGCAGCGGCAAACCTACGAGCGGATTCATCTGATCCTGTCTGACCGAGTTGGGAAACGGGGGATATGCACCTTGGTCAGCAAGAAAAGGATCGACCAAAAATGTTTTTCCGGCATATTGGATAATGATCGTTGCATTACGGATTTGCGTTATTTTCATGGGTGAGTGCTCCTTTATTTCAAGATGCCTTCAGTGTACAGGATGGACAGCGGCCGTTTACATAGATAAAATCAAGTCATTACCTGCTTTGGCTTGATTTATGAAAGAAAAGCGATCGGAAGAGGGTGCTGCACTTGCAGTGGCCTGGTATGATTGGTTAATGATTAATGCGGTTTCGATAGAGAGTGGATGAATGGACAGAGAGGGGGCGATGTCGTGCTGGATCAAACCGATGTGCGCATTTTGGAGGAGCTGTCCAGAAACAGCCGCATCACGATGAAAGAGCTTGGCGAAAAGGTTCACCTTACGGGGCAAGCGGCTGCGACGAGGGTAGCCAAATTGGAAGATCAGGGCGTCATCGAGGGGTATACGATTAACATTAACCAATCTAAAATCGGATGTCAGGTGCATGCAATGATCACGATTTTTACGCAAAGCCTGCATCACAAACCGTACCTTGATTTCATCGAGGCATATAAGCCGAACATGCTTAATCATTACAAAATCAGCGGCGAAGGATGTTATATGCTGGAGAGCCGTTTTCCGTCCAATGAAGCGTTGGACCGATTTTTGGTAAAGCTGAACGAGCATGCAAACTACAAGTTAAACATCATCATTAACAAACTTTGATCTGCCTGACGATGTTACGTCATTGTTAACTTTTTGCCTGAAAAGTATTGAATTCTGGTTCTGCCTGTGTATAATATGAACTACAACTGAAATTCACAAATGTTTTCTAGGGTTCCGCGACGTCCTGTCGGCTGGTCCGAGAGAAAACTCACAGTCGCGAGCGACTGTGTCACGGAAGGATAAAAGCCTGGGAGATAAACTGCTGCATGCAGTTTTCTCCCGGGCTTTTTTTATTTTTGCTGCTTTACATCAATATTACATGCAGCGTAATCAAAAGGAGGATGCAGAAAATGAACAAGACATGGGGATCTGTCGTTATTGCGGCATTGTTTGAGGTTGGATGGGTCATCGGACTGAAACATGCCAGCGGATTTTTGGAATGGGGAGCCACGGTGATTGCCATTATTGTCAGTTTCACGTTAATGATTATGGCCGCGCGCACGCTTCCGGTCGGAACGGTGTATGCCGTGTTTGTCGGGTTGGGAACGGCCGGAACCGTCCTTGCGGAAATTTTGTTGTTCGGGGCGGGGGTGGAGGCGTCCAAACTGCTGCTGATCGGTGTGCTTTTGCTTGGCGTAATCGGTCTTAAAATGCTCAGCAAAGAAAAGAAACAAGAAAATGGGGTGCAGGAACGATGAACTGGGTATTTTTAATTTTGGCGGGGATTTTCGAAATGGTTGGCGTACTCATGATCAATAAATTCAACAAAGATCGGAATATGTTGTCCGTGATCTATATGATTGCAGGATTTGGCTTGAGTTTCTTCTTCTTGTCCTTGGCGATGAAAACACTGCCGATGGGAACGGCGTACGCCGTCTGGACCGGCATCGGAGCATCGGGCGGAGCGATTCTTGGCATGATTTTTTATGGTGAACCGCGGAATGCAGCAAGGATTTTGTTCATCGCCATGGTGCTTGGGTCGGCGGTCGGATTGAAATTGGTCAGTTGATGAATGAGAGAGAGTAGCAGCCACGAACCGTGGAAACCATATTGCGTCATGCACCTAAAAGAACAAAACACCCAAAAGAACCGGATGCCTCGGCATTCTGGTTCTTTTTGGCATTTTCAGAGCACCTGGCATTTCACTTGCCTTGTGCGTTCACATGGCTTCTTCGATCTCAGCCAACGTGCTGCTTTTGGACGTAGATTTCAGCCGTTGATTTGCGTAGATCAGCAGACCCAACACGATCCAGCCGGTACCGAGCAGCAGAGAGGAAGCTTCGAGCCTGGTGATGAGATACAGGATGAAGATCGCGCCTAATAAAGGGAAGAGCATGCGGACGATCCAGTCCTGAATGCTGCGTCTTTTCTCGCGAATAATGTAATGGCAGATGACGGACAGATTCACGAACAGGAATGCGGTGAGCGCGCCGAAGCTGACAAACATGATCGCGGTTTCCAGGCGGATGAAGAGCGCCGCCAGCGAAATCAGGCTGACCAGCACGATATTGAACACGGGTGTGCGGAATTTGGGGTGGATCGAGCTGAATTTGCGCGGCAGCAGGGAGGATCTTCCCATCACGAACAACAGTCTGGAAACCGTAGTCATGGACGACATGCCTTGTGCAAGCACGGAGAAGATGACGACAAAAGTAAAGATGGACGCAAGCGTTCCGCCGCCGATGGCCTGCATCAATTCGAAACCTGCGGAGTCCATATGGCTGAACGTGAAGGATGGGAGCATCTGTTGAATCAGATACGCGGTCGCAAAATACATGATGCCGGCAGCGCTGACGATGATCAGAATGGCACGCGGAATCGTTTTTTCGGGGGTACGCGTTTCTTCCGCCATCGTGGTGATCGAGTCAAAACCGAGGAAAGAAAAGCAGACGAGCGATGCACCGGCCAATACGGCAGAGATTGGGACGCCTTCGACGGAATTCAGGGGATTCAAGCCGGCAGTGATGCCTTGCGTCATCGCTTTATATACAAGAAAGGAACAGAAGCCGGCAATGAAGACGATCTGCATGAGCACAAAAACTTTGTTGACGTTCGCTGACGTTTTGATGCCAATGATGTTGATCGTCATCACGACCAGCGTAAGCAGAACGATCCAGACGGAAGAAGGGATGGAAGGGAACTGCGCATGGAGGTTAATCCCGAACATGAGCACGGCCACGATGCAGGAGAACAGGTAATCGAGCAGGATAACCCATCCGACCAAAAAGCCGATAAACGGATTCATCGCTTGACTTACGTAGGTGTAGGCAGAACCTGACACCGGGAACGCTTTGGCCATCTGTCCGTAACTGGCCGCGGTAAACAGAATGGCGATAAACGCAAGCACGTAAGCGGCCAGCAGCATGCCTTGGGAACCTTCATGAAGCACGCCAAAGCTTGTGAAAAATATCATCGGGGACATCCATGCCAATCCCATCGTCACCACATGGCTTAAGGAGAGATTTCTTTTCAGTGTTAGTTTTTGTGACATATTAAAACCTCCTTCAAAATTCATAACGAATCGATCGTTTTGTTCATGTTATAACACTTCACATTCTTGCAGGGCTTTTGTTAAAAATCAAGCCTTATTTTTCGCTATAACCGAACGTTTGATTATTTTCTTTAGTAGAATTTTCGCGGTTTTGAATAAAGGATGTGAAAAAACACAAGCCGAAAGACCTGTTCTTGAACTTTTTTCAAAAAAACTATTGTGATTCATGATTTTACGTGTTAGTATTCATAACATGAATTGCATAAAATGTTTTCTAGGGTTCCGGGCCGCTAACGCCGGCCGACTGGTCCGAGAGAAAACGCATCAGGAATCCGATCTGATGTACACGGCGGGACAAAAGCCCGGGAGAATCGATCAAAGAGCGATCTTTGATGTTTCTCCCGGGCTTTTTTCTATACTTTTTTTCAGGAGGAATGCACAATGACAGTCCCATTCACAATGACATTGCAGCCTGGCGGCAAATGGTCCGCCCGCATAGGCCGAGGGAAGAACATTACCCTTAAGGCAACCGGAGAACGCGCCAATGTTGCGGCACTGCTGTTCCATACACTCGATCCGGCCGAGCGCTATAACATGCCAGATACGTTGAAAGCCCAGCACACCGCATTTTTGACAAGCGGCAACGTACTGATGAGCGACCAAGGCAGAGTGCTCGCTTCGATCACGGAGGATTCGGTGGGATGGCATGATCCGTTATCCAGTTATACGACTCGGGAAGCTACGGACGAAAAATACGGAACGACAACATACCAGGCGCAGCGTAATGACTGGCTGCGAAACGGCGAAGAGAACTTCAGGGTAGAGCTGTTCCGCCATAACCTGTCGCCACGCGATATCGCGGTCCCGGTCAACTTTTTCTCCAAAGTGGTTTGCGAACGGGACGGCACGATGCGATACACGGCTCAGGAAACATCTGGCCGGTCGGTTACGCTCCGCACGGAGATGGATATTTTGCTGGTTCTATCGAATACGCCGCATCCGCTTGATCCTTCAGATCAATATCCGGATGCAAGCATCATCGTTACCGTGACCGACGCCGAACCTGTATCGGAACTTGATCCATGCGTACTTCATTGCGGCGAAAACCGCAGAGCCTTCGAAAATACATGGAATGCCTATACATTGATGAAAGGGGTCAACTAATATGAACACATTTCAACCTGTACAAAGCGAGATGCGCACCGAAAACGCCATCTACGAACATATCATTCCAGCAGGAGACGGTTGGCTGCACGATCTGCTGCCAGGACAAACGCTGCGCATCGTTGATATGGAAGGCAATCAAGCGGTGGATACGCTGTTTTATTCCACGACAGACCCGTCCGACCACTACAGCGCGGTGCGGACGATTACCCAACAGGGCAATCTGTACTTGACCACAAGTTCGACGCTGCTCGCCGAATCGGGCCAGGCACTGCTCCGAATTACAGCCGATACCTGCGGCAGGCATGATACGATCGGTGGCGCTTGTTCGGCACAGAGCAACACGGTGCGTTATGCGCACGATACACTTCCGATGCATAACTGCCGCGATACGTTTATGCTGATGCTCTCCCGGCGGGAGGAATATACGAAGCGGGACTTGGCGCCAAACGTCAATTTCTTCATGAATGTTCCGGTCACGCCGGAAGGCGAGCTGACGTTTGCCGACGGCATTTCCGCACCTGGCCGTTACGTGGAATTGCTTGCGCTTGCTCCGGTCACCGTGCTGATCAGCAACTGTCCGCAATTGAACAATCCATGCAATGCCTATAACCCTACTCCAGCCAAAGTGCTTGTATGGGATGCAGAAGGAGTGAACGCGCATGTTTAAAAAAGTACTCATTGCCAACCGCGGTGCCATTGCGGTGCGCATCATGCGGACGTTGCGCCGGATGGGCGTATCCAGCGCAGCCATTTACACAAAGGCGGACCGGGACAGCCTCCATGTGGAACATGCAGACGAGGCGATCCTGATCGGGGAAGGTCCGGCCAGAGAGAGCTACGTGAACGCCGAATTGGTTCTGCAGACGGCCATCGAGGCTGGTGCAGACGCCATTCATCCGGGATACGGGTTTCTGAGCGAAAATGCGGCATTTGCGAGAGCGTGCGCAGAGAAGGGCATCGCCTTCATCGGGCCATCCCCCGAACATATTGAGCTGTTCGGCTTGAAGCATACGGCACGGGCGATGGCCGCGGAAGCAGGCGTACCACTGCTGCCCGGCACGGAATTGATGAACACGCTGGAGGAAGCGGTTCAAGAAGCGGACCAAATCGGTTATCCGGTCATGCTGAAATCGACGGCAGGCGGGGGCGGAATCGGAATGCGGGTCTGCGAGCATGAAGAAGCGCTGAGGGAAGCTTTCGAATCGGTATCGCGCCTCGCGGCAGCCCATTTTAACGACGACGGCGTTTTTCTGGAAAAGTACATCGCTCGCGCACGTCATGTCGAGGTTCAAATTTTCGGTATCGGCAGCGGCGAAGCGTTTGCATTGGGAGAACGCGACTGTTCCGTGCAGCGCCGCAACCAGAAAATCATTGAAGAGACTCCGGCACCGTGCTTGCCCGACGATGTCCGGAAAGAGATGCATGAATGCGCGCGCAGGCTGGCGATGTCGGCAGGGTATCGCAATGCGGGGACGGTGGAGTTTCTGTACGATCCGGATGAGGAGCGTTTCTATTTCCTTGAGGTGAACACGAGGCTTCAGGTAGAGCACGGCGTGACGGAAGAAGTGCTTGGCATTGATTTGGTCGAATGGATGGTCAAAGAAAAGGCCAATGAATTCGGTTCGCTGAATGTGTCTGTACCTGCGCCGACAGGTCATAGTTTGCAGGTGCGGTTGTACGCAGAGGATTGCATGAACGAGTTCCGGCCAAGCGATGGACGCATCGATGCCATCCGTTGGCCTGAAGGGGTGCGGATCGAGAGTTGGATTCAGCCGGGGTTACATGTAACGACGCTGTATGATCCAATGCTGGCGAAATTGATCGTGCGTGCCGAGACGCGGAGCGAAGCCATTGCCAAGATGAAAGTCGCGCTGCAGCAGCTTCGCGTGTACGGCGTGACCACCAATCAGTCATATATTGAAGCGTTCCTGGATAACGATGCATTCGCAAGCGGAACGGTGCATACCCGAATGCTTTCCGGCTTTAAACCGATGGAGCATGCGATCGAAGTGCTCGATGGCGGCGTACAGACTACCGTGCAGGATAGCCCGGGCAGAATCGGGTACTGGGATATCGGAGTGCCGCCATCCGGCCCGATGGATCAGCTTGCTTTTCGCATCGGCAACCGGCTGCTGGGCAATGAAGAACAAGCGGCCGGACTGGAGATGACGCTTCGCGGGGGAACATACCGTTTCAGGGATGAGCTCACTTTTTGTTTGACAGGTGCAAATATGAATGCCGAGCTGGATGGCCTCATCGTTGAACCCTATTCACCGATCACTGCCTCTCCTGGCGCAGTGCTGACCTTGGGCGAGGCCAAACAAGGGATGCGGACATATCTGCTCGTAGCCGGAGGACTTGACATGCCGCTTACGCTCGGGAGTGCGGCGACGTTTACGCTGGGAGGCTTCGGCGGACATGGGGGCAGTGCGCTGCGGACCGGAGCCGTCCTTCGGGTGGGCAAAGCCAAAGGAAGCCCGCTTGCTCCGCTTGCAGCGGATCGCAGACCCGAGTATAGCAATGAATGGACGATTGGCGTCATCCCGGGTCCGCATTGCACCGACGAGTACGTTCTGCCCGCGTATCTTGGCCAGTTGACCGAGACAACATGGGAAGTGCATTTCAACAGCTCCAGAACCGGCGTCCGCCTGATCGGCCCGGCTCCGCTGTGGGCGAGAACCGATGGTGGGGACGCCGGACTGCATCCGTCCAACATTCATGATAACGCGTATGCCGTCGGCGCGCTGGATTTGACGGGCGACATGCCGATCCTGCTCGGACCGGACGGGCCGAGTCTCGGCGGATTTGTCTGTCCCGTAACGACGGCGACCGCAGAACTATGGAAGCTGGGTCAATTAAGCCCTGGCGACAAGGTTCGTTTCAAGTTGATCACCGTCGAAGAAGCAGAACGGCTCAGAGCGGAGCAAGAGGAGTATGTGCAACAGCTTGACGTTCAACCATTGCTGCCAGCGCTGCCCGAAACGTCCAGGGGCGATTACATGCCGATCCTGGCCCAAGCGACAGAAGGCAGACGTTTTGCCATCGCCATCCGCTGCTCCGGCGACGAGAACATCCTCGTGGAATACGGGGAGCGGGAGTTGAATCTGTTGTATCGTTTCCAGGCGTACGTGCTTATGGAAGCCATCAAATCTAGTGGAAACATTCCGTTCATCGAGCTGACTCCCGGCATCCGATCGCTGCAAATCCATCTCGATGCGTCCCGTATGTCCGTCAAAGAAGCGGCAGCACTGGTGATGGAGTTGGACTTGCAGCTTCCGGAGCTGGAAACGATCGAAGTGCCTTCACGGATCGTCAAACTGCCGCTGTCCTGGGATGATCCGGCGACGCGTCTTGCCATTGAGCGTTACCAGCAAAACGTTAGACCGGATGCGCCGTGGTGCCCAAGCAATCTGGAATTTATCCGGCGCATGAACGGGCTGGGTTCATTGGAGGAAGTTGCCGAAATTGTGTTTAATGCTTCGTATCTCGTCATGGGGCTCGGCGACGTGTATCTCGGAGCACCGGTTGCCGTGCCGCTGGACCCTCGCCACCGGCTCGTGACGACCAAGTATAACCCTGCGCGCACGTGGACGCCGGAAAACGCCGTAGGCATCGGCGGCGCATATCTTTGCGTATACGGGATGGAAGGTCCGGGCGGATATCAATTCGTCGGTCGTACGGTGCAGATGTGGAACACGTTCAGAGAGACGAACCATTTTGAAGCAGGAAAGCCTTGGTTGCTGCAATTTTTCGATCAGCTTCAATTCTATCCTGTGTCGGAAGCGGAGCTTCTGAAGATGCGCGAAGAATTTCCGCGTGGCGGCTTTGCCGTCGAGGTGGAGGAGACCACGTTCCATTTGGGCACGTACCTGGAATGGTTGAACTCGATCGCCGAGGAATCAGGCAACTTCCGTAAGCAGCAGCAGAGCGCATTCCAGGCCGAACGGAACTATTGGAAGGAGCTTGGCATTGCCGAATACGTCTCCGAGCCTGAAGCCGCGGCTGCGCTGGAAGAGGTAGAGATGCCGGAGGGCAGTCTCGGCATGAGCAGTTCCATGTCGGGCAGCGTGTGGAAGGTGTTGGTCGAGCCAGGCCAAGAGGTTCGTAAAGGCGACACTATTATAATAGAAGAAAGTATGAAAATGGAGTTCCCGCAGCTGGCTCCGGCAGATGGAGTTATTGCTTCGATCTACGTTTCGCCAGGGGATCAGATCAAGTCGGGAGACTGGATTGCGGCGATCATTCCGGCGATCAAGGAGGAGGTTGTGCGATGACGATCAATGCCGTTCCGAAAAGGATGACCATCGATGCGCTTCGTACCGGTTATCTCCGTGGCAGCTTCACGCCTTCGGAGGTGGTGGAGAGCATCATCAGGCGGGCAAGCGATACGGAAGATGATCATGTCTGGGTCACGCCGCCGTCGATGGAGTTGATTGCTCCATATCTGAACAATATTCAACATTTGTCCATCGCCGATTATCCGCTGTGGGGCATCCCGTTTGCCATCAAAGACAATATTGAAGTGCAGGGCTGGCCCGTGACGGCAGGTTGTCCCGAGTATGAGCGCGAGTCGGAGCGGCATGCAGCTGTCGTGGAAAGATTGGTCGCTGCCGGCGCCATCCCGGTCGGCAAAACCAACCTCGACCAATTCGCCACAGGGCTTGTAGGTACAAGAAGCCCATATGGTGAAACGCACAACGCTTTGCGGCCTGAGCTCATCAGCGGAGGATCAAGCTCGGGTTCGGCGGTAGCCGTTGCCTTGGGGCAGGCAGCTTTCGCGCTCGGCACCGATACCGCCGGTTCGGGCAGGGTGCCAGCCGCACTCCACGGTCTTGTCGGGTACAAACCGGCTGTAGGGGCATGGCCTTCCATCGGTTTGGTGCCCGCATGCCGGAGCATCGACTGCATCACCGTTTTTGCGCATGCGCTCGGAGATGCCGTCGCCGTCGATGGCGTGGTGCGGGGGCCGCATCCCGAAGATGCTTTCTCGAAAGCCCGCCCTCTTGGGCCGTCCCGCGCACCTGCCAGATGGTTGTTTCCCAAAGGCGACCTGACGTTTTTCGGCCCATTTGCCGAAGCGTATGAAGCGGCCTGGAAAAGGGCGAAACAAACCTTGCTGCAGTCAGGGATCAGCGTGGAGGAGGTCGATGTGTCCCTGCTGCAAGAGGCTGCTGCGCTTCTGTATGAAGGACCGCTCGTCGCTGAACGGTGGGCGGATTTGGAGTCGTTTGTGCAGGCGCATCCCGGAGCCTTGTTTCCCGTAACCGAAGATATATTGCGGACAGGCGGCAAAGAGGAATTTACGGCAGCTTCGCTGTTCCGGGCGCAGCACCGTCTGGCCGAGATTCGCCGCAGCACGGAAGTTTTGCTGAAAGATGCCGTCCTTGTCCTGCCCACATGTGGAGGAACGTGGACGAGGGCACAAGTGCGGCAGGATCCGATTCGAACGAACAGCCTAATGGGGCTGTATACGAATCATTGCAACTTGCTCGATTTAAGCGCCGTTGCTGTTCCAGCAGGAGATGCGGCAGAACATCTGCCGTTTGGACTGACGCTGTTTACGCTGCCCGATCAGGAAGCGGTTATGGTAGAAGCTGCAAAATGGGTGGAGCGGAGCCAAGAACGCATGTTGGTGGCCGTTTGCGGGCTGCATATGAGAGGTATGGCGCTGGAACCTCAGATGACCGGGCTGGGGGCTTATTTTGTGGAAGAGGCGCGGACTGCACCGGAATATCGCTTGTATCGATTGGATACGACTCCAGCCAAGCCTGGCTTGGTTCATGTGCTTGAAGAGGGCGAATCCATCGCATTGGAGCTGTGGAGCATGCCGATTTCCTCTTTTGGCGTATTCACGGCAGCCATTCCCGCCCCGCTCGGTATCGGCAAAATCCGGTTGCAGGAAGGCAGAGTTGTGTCCGGTTTTAGTTGTGAAGCCTCGGCTGCACCAGAGGGCGTGGATATCACGTCCATGGGTGGATGGAGGAACGCGGAAGCGAATAACACTGTCTCGCATACAAGCTAAACACGATAACGAAGCGGCTGATCCTAAGGATCGCCGCTTTTTTGTCATCCGTAAAATTTTTACATAAGCCATATACAGAATTCATAAAATTCCACAAAACCTTTTATATACTTAATTTGCTTGTTACAACGGACAAAGGACCAGGTGGTAGACAACATGTTAAAAAAACGGGATTTGCATGAATGTCATTCATTGTACAGTTTATTGACGGACCCCGCAGTTTCTCCCTACGTTCGTTATCAATGCCAATCGGTGGAAGAATACTTATTTCTGACCAAACAATTGATCGCCGAAGAAGAACAGCATACGGTCATTTCACGCACCATCCTGAATGAAGCCGGTCTGCCGATCGGAACCATTGATTTGTATCAGATCGTAAATAACACCGGGTTCCTGGCCACGTGGATCGGGGCGCCGTATTTTGGAAACGGGTACAGCCAGAGAGCGAAATCGGCCTTCTTTGTTGAATTGTTTCTCGAACATGCGATTGAAACGGTATTTTTAAAGATTCGCAAGCAAAACATTCGATCCAGCAAAGCAGCCCAAAAACTGCCGTATGTCAGATTAGCCAATGAATTGTTTCACGAAGTATACCAATCGGTTAATGCCGGAGAACCAATCTATGATCTGTACTATGTGGAACGGTCCGCCTTTATGGAGAGCCATATCGATCTGCACCAAGTGGTGGCAACGTAGCAACAGACATGAAAAGGAACCGCCATGTAAATTAAATTGTGGATCGTACTGATTCTGTATGGAGACTTGTTGGTTCAATGAATATAGTTTGTGCTATCAAAACAAAACGTTTGAAACGATAAAGGTTATCTTTTGCCTATTAGGCTAAAGTATGACCTTTTTTTGATGGATAGGCTCTGTTAAAGGTTTATAATTGACCATAATTGTAAAACTGTCTTGGTGATAAGGCTGTATTATGAGCTATTGAATTCATTTATATATGATGTCATGACTCTCTACTTTTCCGTCTTCATCAAAATGAAGTTGCAATAAATTAACCTTTACCCCTAATCCTGCACTTCCGATGTAGTACAAGAATTGTCGTGATGGTTCAGTTAACTTTTCTGCCGGTTCTCCAAGCAAGTCAATAATTTCATTCTCTGTCATACCCTTAAGTTTGTACTTACTTGTTAAACTGCTTATCATACCGTCTCTCTTCTCCGGTTCTTTATTCCACGTTTCTTGGTCAAAGTGGCTGCATGAACTAAGAATGAGTACCATTAGAAATGAAATGATAATTTTCTTCATCGGAACATCCTTTCAGTTAATCAAAAATAAGCAGAAAGCCGAAGCTTTGTGTTCCTGTCGGTGACAGTATGCAGGCACGATTTGACGAACATATCTTTCTTATTCGATGAGTTATTCTCATATTTCTTAGCCGTCTATTTAACGAAACCAAGCCAAGTGTGTGACTACTTCATCTTAAGGTTTAACAAAGCCAATGGATAAATAGTTATATTAAAATTTCAGACCAGGGACTGATCTGTCTCATCGCTTGTTTCGTTAGAATGGTCATATATTGAAAATGATGTTAACGATTCATCAAGATGATGAATCGGAAAGGTGGATCAGTGGCGAGTAGAAGAAGCAAAACAAAGAAGGCGGCGTGGCTCGTTGTCCTCGCTCTTATTCTAATCAGCGTGGTTGCGTTGGTTTTCCCGACGTGGACACCCGGTATTGAAGGAGAGCGCAGCATCAGCACCTTGGAGCAAATCGAGATTAACGGCTCGAAACATCGAATCATGATCCGCGGCCATGACCGCGATAATCCAGTGATTATTTTCGTGCATGGCGGTCCGGGATCGTCAGAAATCGCTTATGCCGCAAGCTTCCAGAACTTGTGGGAGCAACATTTCACCGTGGTCAATTATGATCAAAGGGCCAGTGGGGCCTCCTATCATTATTTTGAAAACTACGATGATTTGTCGTCCAAGGTGTTAGTCGAGGATTTGCTCGCTATTACCGACCATGTCTCCGAACGTTTGGGGCAAGACAAGGTCATCCTCATCGGTCATTCCTACGGTACATATGTCGCAGCGCAAGCTGCACAGCAAGCCCCTGAGAAATATACAGCTTACATCGGAATTGGGCAGCTTGGGAATGCGACGGAAAGCGAAATCGATGCATTGGAGTATGTCATCAACGAGGCGCGGCGGGTTGGCGATGAGGGGGATGTGCAGCATTTGGAGCAGATGTCTGAAGAAATCCGCAAAGGGACTGCCCTTACGCCGAGATCGTACGTAACCAAGTATGGCGGTGCTTCCAGCAGCGGGGAAATGCCTGACGGTAACGTGTTCGACATGGTTCTGGGGAGCGAGTATAACCTGCTGGATATCATCCGCTATTACGTTGGCATCCTGAGTCACCAACAAGTGCTTCTGGACGAGGTGTTTGACACTCCATTGTCCACGGTCGTGACAGAGCTTGACCTACCCGTATATTTCGTAATGGGTAAATATGATTATATGACTTCATCCGCTGCGGCCAGAACATACTTCGATCAGTTAAATGGCAAGCAAAAGCAATTCATTGCCTACGAAAATTCCGCCCACTTCCCGCATATTGAAGAAAAAGACAGATTCAGCGAGTGGATGATCACCACCTTTGCAGAGAACTAACCTATATAAGTAGAACGAATGATGGTTAAACGTAGCCACTGAGTGATGAGGAACATCTTCCGATCGCTGTTATCCCCACATTCCAAATGAGATCAGGTCAGCCGACAGGTTGGCCTTCTTTGTTGTTCCGTGAAGAAACTTGGCAGGCCGAGGTTGTAATCATATAAATTCACGTTGGAAATGATGATTCCTCCACGTCATTGAGACTTGTAAAATGAAGCTAATGATCATGACAAGGAGAGGTTTAAATGGAAAAATCAGACGTTTCATTACCGAAACAATCACGACCCTACCGCAATCATATTAACGATCCTTTCTGGTCACCGTATGTTGAGCTCGTTCGCAACGTCGTGGTTCCCTATCAATGGGAAGCGCTCAATGACCGGATCGAAGGGGCAGAACCCAGCCGGGCCATCCGAAATTTCCGCATTGCTGCCGGTGAAGAGGAGGGCGAATTCCATGGCATGGTATTTCAGGACAGTGATGTGGCCAAATGGATCGAGGCTTCTTCTTACCTGCTTGCTGCCAAAACCGACGAGGTGTTAGAGCAGCAGCTGGACGAAGTGATTCATACGATCGCTTGCGCGCAGCAGCCGGATGGCTATCTGAACACGTATTTTACGTTGAAAGAGCCGGGTCAACGCTGGACCAACTTGGCCGAATGCCATGAGCTCTATTGCGCCGGTCATATGATCGAGGCAGGTGTCGCCCACTATGGAGCAACAGGGAAACGCACCTTGTTGGACGTCGTCGTCCGGTTGGCTGACCACATCGTCGACGTATTTGGCCCCAAGCCGGGACAATTGCAAGGTTACGATGGTCACCAGGAAATTGAGCTGGCACTGTTCAAGCTCTACAAAGTGACCGGCAATGCGACGTATCTGGACCAGTGCCTGTATTTTCTCGATCAACGAGGTCAGCGGCCGCATTATTTCGTCCAAGAATGGGAAAAGCGTGGGAAAAGCGTACATTTCGGCGGACTGGATATGGTTCATCATCACGAATACTCGCAATCCCATCTGCCGGTACGTGAGCAAGACGCGGCTGTTGGGCATGCCGTCCGTCTGGTATATATGTGTTCTGCCATGGCTGACGCTGCGGCCGAGACGGGGGACGAGTCGTTGAAGCAGGCCTGCCGCCGGTTATGGAACAGCATCGTTGGCAAACGGATGTACATTACGGGAAGCATCGGTTCGTCCGCGAAAGAGGAAGCGTTTACAGGAGACTATGATTTGCCTGGAGATACGGCGTATGCCGAGACCTGTGCTTCGATCGGATTGATGTTTTTTGCTCGCCGCATGTTGAACCTGGAAGCGAACAGCATCTACGCCGACGTGATGGAACGTGCGCTGTACAACACCGTCATTAGCGGCATGTCTTTGGACGGCCGGCGTTTTTTTTACGTCAATCCGCTGGAGGTGCATCCGCATTTGCATCATGCCAATCCCAATTACAGCCACGTCCGTTCCCGGCGTCAAGGTTGGTTCGGTTGTGCATGCTGCCCGCCGAACATTGCCCGGTTATTGGCATCACTCGATCAATATGTGTACACGGTCAGTGAAAATGAATCGACATTGCATGTACAACTTTATATCGGAGGAGAAGGCGTTTTCTGCGTAAACGGGAACGAGATTCATGTACAGATGGAGTCGGACTATGCTTCGCAAGGAAAAGTGACGATGAGGTTCACTCCACAAACTTCGCATGACGTCCACTTTATTCTTGCACTGCGCAAGCCGGGCTGGAGCGGTACTCCTGAGATCTCCATCAATGGTGAGCTGGATCCGAGCGTTGAAATGGATGAAGATGGTTACATTCGTCTGGAGCGTTTATGGGCTGCGGGGGATGAAGTGCAGATCCTGTTTCCGATGCATGTGCTGCGGATGAAAGGCCACGAGGGCATACAGGATACGTTTGGCCGGGTAGCCGTGCAGCGGGGACCGTTTATGTACTGTCTGGAAGAAGCCGACAACGGGGAAGGCCTGTATCGGATTTATTTGCCGCGCGAGAATGAATTCAGGGTGGGGAGCGGTCAGGGGAATCCCATGAACGTGCCGGACCTGACCATTGCTGCCAAAAGGATGCAGACGGATGAAGCATGGGGCGGCCAACTGTATCGCAGCGATGCGAAATGAGGGTTTGGATTCACGAGTGGCATGGTGACGGACTTCACTGAGAGGGGGGGGATCGGCGCTGTAGCGATACGGGAATGTGGAAAAGAAAGATGATCCGAGGGTGATGAAGAGGAGGTATGCGCATGCAAGGTAAAAATGCCGATGAAGAAGCCGGAGCTCTGCCTGTACCGGAAGTCGACGCAGAATCTCCGAGCGAATCGCCAACCAATCATCCAGTCGATGAAGTGCCCGTGGATGAAGCCGTCATTCAATCCATTGCCGACACGGAAATCACGGTTACCGTTGGCGAACCGATTCCATTGCCGGATGTCGTCGCCGTCACCTACACGGATGGCAGGGATTTACCTGTCGTATGGGAGCGCATTGCGGAAGAACAGCTTGCATCCCCGGGAACGTTTGCGTTGCAAGGGACTTTAAAAGGCAAGGATTTGAAGGTCGCGGCGACGATCAAGGTTGTGGCCAAAGCCGAATAATGACATGATTTTGGCGTAGCGGGTCACAAGACCGCCTGATGACATGAAGGCAAGCTGTTTGCGGCAGCATGCACCCTAGTCATCAGGCGGTTATTTGGCGTGCATTTGCTGAATAACGCTCGGTCTTTTGTCACGATTTTGCGGTCATTTCGATACCGGTGAATTTGCTGCGGAAGGTAGAAGGAGAGATGCCTTCTTTTTTCGAAAAACAGGAGGAAAAATAGGAAACATGATTGAAACCGACCTCTTCCGCGATGCGGGAGATAGACCACGCCGTCTGCAGCAGCAGTTTTTTGGCCTGTTCCAGCCGATAATGAAGCAAATACTCCATCGGGGTCATGCCATAGACCTTAAGCATGCTGCGAGCCAAATAATTTGGATGATAGTTAAGGTCCTGTTGCAATAGGGGGTTAGAGATGGGATGGGTATAGTTTTGGCGAATATATAGTTCGATTTTTTCGGCGATCCGGATCGCCGTGGCATCCGCCAGCGAAGACAGGCCAAGGTCAAGGTGCTGCATGAATTGCTGAAACGCGGCTTGGCGCTTCCAATTGCGCATGGATTGCGGTTCCTGATCGAGCTGGGAGAAGTGCTCAAGCATCTCCATTTCTTTGGGGGAGATTTTCATATGTTTTGGAATAAAGATGGAGCAGACGTCGCAGTGGTTCAAGTACGCGCTTTTTTTGTGGCTCTCCATCAGCTGCGCCTGGTTTGCCAGACACTCGTCCATATCGGCCGATTCTTTCCAGCTCCCATAGGTTTGAAAATGAATCCAGATCAATTCGGTCTCTGCTTCGCACGGAGCGCTGCCATAATGATGCCCATCCGGCTTGAGGATGAGGGCTTCGCCTGCGCGCAGGAGCCATTCGATCCCGTTTTCACCCAGGGCCAGCGTGCCCTTGGTAACGACAACCAGGTCAAAAACACCGATATCGCTGCGGCTGATATGATGCTCGCCTGCTTCGTAACGGGCGCGTCCGCAATCAATGAAATAGGGGATCGGCGGGGTGATGAAATGAAGGATGGGCGAGTTCAAACAGGGCACCTCCAACAGGTTGGAATATTTAAAATTCATGTTGGCATCGAGCATTTCCTTTTTATGATACAGCAAGTAACATAGAAAATAAAGCGCTACCATTTAGAAGTTATAGGCCACACATCGGTTTGGAATCCATGATGGAAAAGGGGACTGGGACATGAAAAAACAGTTGATTTGGGTTGGGGTTTTCCTGCTGGTCATGATGACTGCCCTGGCAGGCTGCAGCGCAAAACCGGAAGCGTCCGACGGGACGGGGGAACCGGCTGCAGGCGGCGAAACCAAGCTGATATTTTGGACGTTTGTGGATGCACACCAGAAGTTTTACGAGAGCATGGCAGAGAGCTGGAATGAAGAACATCCGAACCAGCGCATCGTGCTCGAAGCAACGACGATTCCTTATGATGACATGCACACCAAGCTGCTTCTGGCACTGCAGTCAGGCGTTGGGGCACCGGATCTGGTGGACATCGAACAGAGCAAATTCCCGAATTTCATGAAAGGCGTGCCACAGCTCGTCGATCTGACGGACATGATTACGCCGGAGCTGAATAACATTGTACAGTCGCGGGTGGACATCTACAGCAAGGACGGGAAGTACTATGGCATCGACTACCATGTCGGAGCAACGGTCATGTATTACAACCAGGACATTTTGAACGAAGCCGGGGTTAACCCGGATGAGATCAAGACGTGGAGCGATTTTCAAAAAGCTGCGCATATTGTGCTCGAAAAAACGGGCAAACCGATGATCACGTTCGAAGGCAACGGGAACTGGTCGTGGTGGCCTGCCATCAGTCAACAGAAGTCCGATCAGATTGACGAAAACGGCAATGTGACGGTCAATGCAACAATTAACGTGAAGACGATGCAATTTTTCCAACAGATGGTGAAGGATGGCGTAGCGGCTGTTGCTCCTGGAGCCGGACATGATACGGAAGAATATTTCGGATATATGAATCAGGGAAATGCGGCGGCCGTGTTTATGCCGTTCTGGTTCATGAACCGTTTTACTGACCATATTCCCGACCTGAAAGGTAAAATGATCATTCGCCCGATGCCGGCCTGGGAAGAAGGCGGCAACCGTTCTGCGGGCATGGGAGGCACCGCCACTTCGATCACGAACCAATCGAAATCCGCGGATTTGGCTCAACAATTCCTGGCCTACGCGAAGCTGTCGAAGGAAGGCAACCTCCAGATTTGGAAGCAGCTCGGCTTCGATCCGATCCGTACCGACGTCTGGACGGATGCAGCGATGAAGGAGACCAACAAATTCACCGAATATTTCGGAGCGGATATTTTTGATACACTGCTGACGGTAAAAGACGAGATCGCGCCGGTGCATATTCGGGAGAAATCGCCGGAAGTGTTCGATGCGGTCCGCAACAAGGCCATTCCGGACATTTTCATTAATATGAAGGACCCCGAGCAAGTCCTGAATGACGTGCAGGCAGAATTAACGCGGTAGAAAGACATGAAACAACGGGCAGCCCGGAAAGGTGAATGCAAAATGCGAGCGGCTGCCCGCAACATGTTTGATTCATGGATTTTAGATAAACAGGGTGGAGGTTGATTCCGTGCAGCTTCACAATGAAACGCAGGTTCGGGCACAGGTCAGGTTTCGTTCAAGACGTAAATGGAATGCCCGGACATGGGCGCCGTATCTGTTCGTGATGCCGTTTATCGTGTCGTTTTTAATCTTTTTTGCTTATCCGCTATATCGCGCAGGCATGATGAGTTTCCAGCAGGTGTTGCCTGGTGATGTGCAGTTTGTGGGGGTGGAGAATTATCGCAAGCTATGGAACGCCGATTTCGGGACAGCGCTCTGGAACAGCACGCGGTATACGTTCTGGACGATGCTGCTCTTAATTCCCGTTCCGCTGGTGCTGGCCGTTTTGCTCAATTCGAGCCGCATGCTGGCCCGCAATCTGTTCCGTTCCGCGCTGTTCATTCCCGCATTGACCTCCGTCGTGGTGGCCGGGGTTATTTTCAGATTGATTTTCGGCGAACTGGATGGCGCACTGATGAATACCATCTTGAACACCTTTGGCATTCCTAGCCAGCAATGGCTGTACAGCTCGTCCCTTGCCATGGTGGCCCTCGTAGTGCTTGCCGGTTGGCGCTGGATCGGAATCAACATGCTGTATTTCCTTTCCGCATTGCAGAGCATACCCAAGGATCTATATGAGGCGGCGGATATCGACGGCGCAGGGGTGCTGCAAAAGTTTACCCGGATCACGGTGCCGATGCTGAAACCGATTACGATCTATGTTATCACGATAACGTTATACGGCGGTTATGCCATGTTTACGGAAAGTTACATGCTGTGGGCAGGCAAGCCTTCTCCGCAGCATATCGGTTTGACGATGGTGGGTTACATTTACGAGCAAGGGTTCCAATACTTCAACCTTGGCTTCGGCGCGGCCATCGGCATCACGCTGCTGGGCATTACGCTCGTGATCAGCATGCTTCAGCTGACGATGCTTGGCATGTTCAGAAAGGAGGATTGAGATGAGACAGCGATGGGCTTCCAAACGAATCACGCCTACCTCCGTCCTACTTTTCCTGGTCTTTGCCGCACTTGCCGTGCTTATGCTGTTTCCGCTCTATGCGCTAATGCTGGCCTCGATCAAACCTGCTACGGAGCTGTTCCGTTACGGCCTTAACGTCAGGCTGGATTGGAGCATCATGAACCTGGATAACTATCGGGCCATCTTTGCCGGAGAAGGAGCGGCGGGGAATTATTTTACCTGGTACAAGAACAGTCTGGTCATAACAGCGCTGTTTACCGTCTTGAGCCTGTTGTTTTCTTCAATGGTTGGTTATGGTCTCGGTGTGTATCGGTTCAAAGGTCGGAATCTGATCTTTACACTGGTGCTTGTCGTCATGATGATTCCGATGGAAATTATTGTGCTGCCGCTGTATGAGCTGACCATTTCGCTGAAACTGATCAATACGGTCTGGGGTGTGATTCTGCCGTTCGTCGTGGCTCCGCTGCCGATCTTTTTCTTCCGTCAGTTCGCGCAGGGTTTGCCCAAAGATTTCATGGATGCGGGCAGAATCGATGGCTGTACGGAGTTTGGCATCTTTTTCCGCATCATGATGCCGCTTATGACGCCGGCATTCGGCGCGATTGCGATTTTGCAGGCGATGAACAGCTGGAACAACTTCCTGTGGCCGCTCATCGTGCTTCGTACGACAGAACAGTTTACGCTGCCGATTGGACTGGCATCATTCGTATCGCCGCTCGGAAATAATTATGAGGCATTGATTGCCGGAGCTGTGCTCGCCATTGTGCCGATCCTTGTGCTGTTTCTGTTTTTCCAGCGATACTTTATCGCCGGCCTGACGGTTGGGGGAGTTAAAGGATGATTCGCGGTACCGAGTCAACTACAAAATCCAAAAGGACGCTACTGACATCACGTTGTCAGTAGCGTTCTTTTATAATAATGCTATACAAAACCGTAAAAAACATCCACACGTTAACGGAGAGAGGCAGAACCGATCTGAAGAAGCGAAGCGTTCTATATAGGTTGAACTAGAAATTTACACGAAAACGGAGGGGGCAGAAAGAATCTGGAGAAGCAGAGCTAAAAGCTTTCTGTAAGAAAGCTCCATCGAAAGCATACGCTTCGTGTTTATCACCGGATTTTCCCTTTGAAAAAGGGAATCAAAAAAATCAGGGGATAATAGCGATCGGAAGATGATTCTGACCACGCAGTGACTCTGTGTAAAAATCATTGGTTCATGCTACTGACTCGACTCGCAGTGGCCTAGTGTGATTGATTATTGCGGTTTAAATAGACGCACAAAAGGAGGCACCCCCAAGATGACGATGTCCCAACATGATATATTGAATGATCTGAAAAAAAACCCGGAGCATCGAAAGCGCCGATACTGGATCGGCTGTGTCTCGGAATCCCATGCGAAGCACGGAGTCGAACAAGGGATCGGACAGACCTGCCACGGCAAAGCGGCCAAATTGAAGCAAATGAGTGAAGGAGACTACCTGATCTACTACTCGCCGCGCACAGACATGATGAATGGTGAGCCATTGCAGGCGTTTACGGCGTTGGGCCGGGTTGCCGACAATTCGGTCTACTTGTTTCGAATGAGCGAGACGTTTGTTCCTTATCGCCGAAAGATCCAATACGTTTCCTGCCGAAACGTAAGCATCAGAGGACTTCTCCATAAGCTCTCGTTTACCCGAGACCGGTGCAACTGGGGACAAGTCTTCCGATACGGACAATTTGAAGTCAGCGAAGACGATTTCATGATGATTGCGAATGAAATGCTGTCAGAGGACCATGGATTTCATGTTGAGCCTTCGGAAGAACAGATGACTTTGTTCTGAGTTCTTTTAAAAAGTCGCCATGTGCGGCTTTTTTTTGTACCCCTCAAGAATTCATGGATTATCCTGTTTCATGAGAGCTTTCTCTTTGCTTTTTGCGATAGTCATTGGGACTGCATCCCATTTCCTGTTTAAACAGCTTGGTGAAGTGCGAATAGTTGGTATACCCCACATGTCTGGCAATGGCATGGACCGATTGCGTGGTCGTTTCCAGAAGATGCCGGGCGGCGGCAAGACGGGTGTGAATGACATAATTGCCGAGTGATATGCCCATCTCTTTCTTGAACAGCCTTGCGAGATAATCCGGGTTCAGGTAGACCAGATCCCCGAGGCTGTTTCGTGTCAGATCTTCTCCGTAATGAGTGCGTATATAATGGGTAATCTCGTGTACAACCGACTTCGGCTGCTCGGCAGCATTCAGATATTCCGCAGCCGTATTGACCAGGTAGGCAATGTAGGCTTGCATATCTTCAATCGAATGCAGGGATTGCATGAACAGTTGATCATTCGTTTTGCCCATGTACAGCTTGTGGACTTCAATTTCCTTGCTTTTCAATTGGGCATACACCAGCTGCACCAGATCAAGACGCAGCAGGCTCAGAACAGCGGTGCCTACAATGCCTTCGTGTACAAGCTGATGCATATAACGACCGGTTTCATCCAGAAAGGACTGGAATCGGTGTTCGTTTAGCAATTGCTCGAGCAATCCCAGGTCAGGCGGTGTGTAATTCAATTGGGGCCTGTTATAGTTTTCCAGCAAAAAGGTCTGGTTGCGGTGTTTGATTCGCTCTTCATTCATTAACAACAGCTCGTTCACCGTATGGCGAATCTGCCCCAGCGGCAGAGAGAAGCCGATACTGCAGCAGGCATCCGATTTCAGGTAATTGTTCACCTCCGGGATGAACGAGCGGCACATGGATTCGATGAGCTGTCCATCCGGTAACCTGTTCCATTTTAGAATAACGATCCAGTTATGATCCTTGATCTCGGTTATGGCTTCAATCGAAAATAAAGCGTCCTGAAACCGTTCGACCATCACGTTCAAACACGCATAATCAAACAGATTTTTGTCGGTTTTGCCCAGCGTATGATCATATGGAAACAGGTTCACCAGAATAGGAAGAAATAGGTCCGTTGCTTCGTAAGGCCAATTTTGCTCCGTCAAAAAAGCAGAAACATCGGCGGGGTCAGACAGCACGACTTTACCGGAGATGAGCCTGCGCCAGCTGTCCTCGATGAGCTTGCTTCTATTTTTCTGCCACAGCTCGCCTTCATCAATGGCCTTCTTAATAAACTGCTGATCCCTGGCTTTGGCAACCGCCTTTTGAATAATCAGAGTCAGCTTGTCGAATTCGATCGGCTTTAGAAAATAATCAAAACTTTGCAGCTCGATCGCTTTCTGCGCATAGTTGAAATCGGCATAATTGGTGAGAAAGATCGTCTGTACGCTGTGCGACTCCTCCCGGACCCATGCGAGCAGCTCGAGCCCGCTTCCCTGGGGCATCTCAATATCGCATATCAAAATCTGAACCGGATGGTTTCGCAAAATTTCTTTGGCTTGCGCAATATTGTAGGCCGTGAAGATCGTGTCGATCCCGAGGGCCCCCCAGTCGATTTTCTTTTCCAAAGCCATGACAACAAAGTAATCATCGTCAACCAGCAATGCATTCATGGTTTGCCACCTCTCCCGAAGGTTCTGAATTCAGTAAGATTTTAGGCAAGGAAAGCGTGATTCGCGCACCGCTTGCGTCGTTTGCAAACGTAATCGTCGCTTCATGCCGATACAGCAGCTCCAAACGTTGAATGGTATTCATAATGCCGATCCGGTTGCCGCCGGTTTGTTCCAGTGCTTCCCCGCGCACCAATGCGTCAAGAATTTCCGGACTGAATCCGGGTCCCGTGTCGGAGATCTGGATGAGCACAACATCGCCATGCTCTCGCCGCTCTTGCGTTACGGACAACGTAATACATAATTCCCGATCCCGCGAGACGCCGTATTTGACGGCATTTTCAATAAATGTCTGTATAACAAGCGGTGGCACAGCGACACCCGTGATCCCCTCGGACTGTTCGATCCGATAGGAGAAAGCATCCCGGTAACGTGATTTCTGGATGTCCAGAAACGTTCTCGCATGTTCGATTTCATTCTCCAGCAGAACGAAATTATCTCCGCTTTGAAAGATATAACGGAAATATCGGGACGTAGCCAGGGCCATGCTTTCAATCTCTTTATACATTTGCATCTGCGCCATACTGTACATGCTCGTCAGGCAATTCAGAAAAAAGTGGGGTTTGATCTGTAACTTCATATAATCCAAACGTATTTTTTGTTTCTCCAATTCCTGCTCGTAGCGATCAATCTTGAATCGTTTAATCTGGCCCACCAGTTCCTTGAACTGTGCATTGACCTGCTCCAGTTCCATAATCCGGCTGCTTTTGAGGTCTGCTGCCTCATCGCCTTCGTTAATGAGGGCTAGATTTTTGGAAAATCGCTGAATGGGAACAAGCAGATTTGTTCTGAAAAACATTAGGATTGCGCTTAATGAGCAGGTTACAATCAGAAAAAGCAGCATGATGAGCAGCTGAGCCACCATGATTTTCTCAAATGCACCAAACTTGATGACCATACGCGCGCTGAAATCCGCATTCGAGAAGTCGCTGCTGACGACATTGTGCGATTGGAGCACATCCATGAAGGAAGGCTGCGGGTCTGCCGTGTTTTCTCCGCTGGCAGGTCCGGAAAGCTGCATGCCGTTCTCATCCACCAGGGAGGCGTATCCGTTGGCGCCCAGATTCATTTGCTGCAATGGGGCAATGAGATCATCTGCAGATATCAACGCGATAAGATACCGATTGTAGTACGGCGCAATATTGATCAGATAAGAAGTACCGTTCACGTGGATAGGCGTCCAGTGGGAGTAGAACTTCTCATATACCCCTTTTTCACGAGTCAAGGTGATGATCTGTCTTTTCACTTCCGAATAGTCCGAATAAGAGATGCTTATTGGCGCACAGTTGAGGAAGTATTCGCTGCTTTCCAAATAATAAAAGAAATTGTAGGACTGGCTATAGTTTCGCTGCAGTTCGGCAAAAAGCTTATGCAGCTTCTCATTGGACTTCAGAAATGGAATGCTGTTTACGCCATACGTATTCATCGTGTCGAGATTTTCGTCGTTGGCCAGCGTCCATCCCATGAAATGATTAATGTAGGCAAAATCATGATTAATGCGATTAATGTACAAATCAGCGGTATTTTGCAAATATTGGGCGGATTGCTGCTTGACCAGGGAGATCGAAGCGATGCTGATGATCAGGTCCAGAACGAACACGACAAATGAAATGACGAACATCATGCGAATGTAATGCCGAATGGGATAGGGCTTGATGGCGTTCAGGTTTGCCATGAACAATGCACCCGCTTTCTGGATTGCTTCGTTATGAATGCGCTTTAATATCTCAGGAATAGTATAAAACCTTTGCTTGAAAAAAGCATAAAGATTTGCTTTTTTGGGGTTCAGAAGTCCGGAATACACATATGAAAGTCCGGATCGCGATATGTTTTGTGCCAGCAAGCATTCGGGTTACGCATAAGCGTTCAAAAAAGGAACATCAGAAGTCCGAATACCGTCCCTAGGGGTCCGATATAGCGAAGGGGAAGTCGTTTATACTGAAGCTAATCCAGCGCTGACAGGTCCAAGCGGGAAAGCAGCACCAGTATATGTACGGGAGGGAAGGGAAAACCATGAGGACCAATGCACTTTATTTAGGAAAAACAATGGAGAGAATCAGGCGTAATTGGGGGCTTTACGTTTTACTTTTTCCGGCTGTTCTGTTAACACTGTTATTCGCCTATAAGCCGATGTACGGCGTCATCATCGCATTTAAGGATTATAGTCCGGCGTCGGGAATCGGAGGCAGCCCATGGGCGGGGTTCAAGTACTTTGAAAAGTTTTTTCATTCCTATCAATTTACCAATACGATTCGGAATACACTTGTGATCAGTCTGTACAGCTTGGCTACGTTTCCGATCCCGATTATGCTTGCGCTTCTGGTGAACCAGATGAGAGCAGGGAGGTTTAAAAAGTTTTTCCAGACCGTCTCCTATATGCCTCACTTTATATCAACGGTAGTTATGGTCGGATTGATGCTGATTCTGCTCTCGCCCAGTACGGGGCTCGTCGGCAATGTGTATCAGCTGTTTGGAGCACAAGCACCGGACTTAATGGGCTCATCGGCTCTGTTCAGCAGCGTGTATGTGTGGTCTGACGTGTGGCAGCATGTCGGTTGGGACAGCATCATCTATATTGCCGCGTTGTCTGCCGTAGATCCAAGCCTCTATGAAGCGGCAACGGTCGATGGGGCAAGCCGGTGGCACAAGATTCGTTATATTGATATTCCGATGCTGATGCCGACGGCGATCACGCTGCTCATTCTGCGAATGGGCGGACTACTGGGCGTAGGATTTGAGAAGGTCTATCTCATGCAGAATGACTTGAACATCCTCTCCAGTGAGATTCTGTCCACGTATGTCTACAAAATCGGTTTGCTGAGCAGTCAATACAGCTTCTCCTCGGCGATCAACCTGTTTAATACGGTGATTAATTTCATTTTGCTTATTCTGGTCAATCAGTTGTCCAAGAAATACAGCGAGAACAGCCTATGGTAGAGGGGAGAGAAACCAAATGAGCGTTATGGAGCCGGCCGCTATGACCAGAACTCCCCGAGTGAAGCGACGATCACGCATGACGGTTGGAGAGGCCGTGCTGTATGCCTTTGCCATTCTTTTTCTGATTGCGGTCATTTACCCGATTTATTTTATCGTCATCGCCTCCTTCAGCGATCCTTCCGCTGTGGCTAACGGACAGGTGTGGTTCTTCCCCAAAGGTTTTACGCTGGAAGGATATAAGGAACTGCTGCGGCATGACAATATCTGGATCGGATATCGAAATACCATTCTATACACGGTGGTAGGAACGTTGATCGGACTTGTCGTTAATATTTCGGCGGCTTATGCCTTATCGAGAAAGGATCTGGTCGGCCGAAAATTTTTCTCGCTGTTCTTTATTTTTACGATGTTCTTTAGCGGCGGATTGATTCCAACCTTCCTGACCATTCGCGATTTTCATCTCTACAACACGTTTCTGGTGATGGTGCTTCCGTTCTCTGTGGTGGTGTTCGATATGATCGTCGCCCGGACCTTCTTCCAGACCAGCATTCCCGGGGATTTATGGGAAGCCGCCCAGATCGATGGCTGCGGTAATCTGCGGTATTTTGCGTTGATTGTACTGCCGCTGTCCAAAGCGATCATCGCGGTTCTGGGATTATGGATTGCCGTAGGGTATTGGAATTCATATTTTAATGCCCTGATCTATCTGAAAGACCCTAATCTGTATCCGCTTCAATTGATCCTGCGGAACATTCTCATCACGAATCAGATGCAATCCGGCATGGGAACCGGAGAAGCTGCGCAAGTCGCCCTGCGTCTTGCCAATCTGATGAGATATTCCGTGATTATTATCGCCACGATTCCGATCATGTGCGTCTATCCGTTCATCCAAAAGTATTTCAATCAGGGGGTGATGATCGGCGCAGTGAAAGAATAAGGCAGATGATCATTCATTACGAATCAAGGAGGGTCCCACATGGGGAAAAAGATAGGCAAGAAATTTTTCACCAAAATGAATAGTTTGCTGCTCGTCACAGCGATGCTGGCAAGCGCTGTCGGGTGCAGCAGCGGAAATAGCGGCGAGGCCGCCGAGACTCCGATATCAAGCGATTTTAATAAAGAAGGTCTGCCAATTGTTAATAATCCTGTAACACTCAAAGTACTGACGGTTCGCTGGGGCAACATGGGTGACACCTTTACCCAGAACCAATGGCTTAAGGATTTGGAGAAGGAGGCCAATGTGAACATTGAGTGGCAGGTCATGTCCTCCAACGATTGGGGTGAACAGAAATCCATCATGCTTGCCAGTGGCACGCTCCCGGACATTATTTTGGGGGACCAGGTGTTCAGCGATTCGGACATTGTCAATAACCTGAGCTATTTCCGTCCGCTGGATGAATATATCGATTCGTATATGCCTAACTTGAAGGCGGCGATGGAAGAGACGCCGGAGATGAAGAAAATAAGCACATTTCCTGACGGCAAAATTTACTCGATGCCCACCCGATTGCCTGCCCGTCCGAAGAGCAGGAATCAGCCTGTCATCAACAAGGCATGGCTCGATAAACTGGGATTGAAGGCACCTACGACGACAGAGGAACTGTATCAGGTGTTGAAAGCGTTTAAGGAGAACGATCCGAACGGAAACGGTAAACCGGATGAAATTCCGTACACGGAAACGGGTCTGAATATGGACTTTCTGAATCCGTTCGGGATCACCGATATTAATGCCAGCAGCATGATCATTCAGGATGGAAAACCGGTCTTCTATCCGACAACGGAAGCATATAAAGAAGCACTTATTTACACACACAAGCTGTATTCGGAAGGTCTGATCGATCAGGAACTGTTCACCCAAGACAACACGATGACGTCAGCCAAATGGCAAAATGCAGACATTCCTATCGTCGGCTTCAGCAACCAGTGGACGCCTGACGCGGTGTTTGGCAAGTGGAGCGACCAGTACGAAGCGATTGCGCCCATTGCCGGACCGGATGGCAAACGTTATCAGCCAGGCGACCCCGGCGGCATGAATCTGGCCCGCAATGAACTCCTCATTACAAGCTCATGTACGGTTCCGGAAGTCGCGGCACGCTGGGCCGACCAATTTTATACCAATGAAGCAAGCATTCAGAACTTCTGGGGGGCGATCGGAACGGTCATCGAGAAAAATGATGATGGCACATACACGCTCATGGACCCGCCGGCAGGCACCAGCGCCGATGCCTGGTACTGGGATCAATCCCTGCGCGACTTTGGCCCGAAATATGTAAGCCCTTCCTTTGAAGAGAAAATCAAGCTTAATCCACAGGCGGGTGACGGACTCAAGCTGCAAATCGATCAATTGGGCAGCGCAGATGTAACAACCCCCTACCCAAAGGTCATGTACAATGCGGAAGAGTTTCAGGAACTGCCGACGCTGACAACGGATATTGATGGCTATGTGGCCACCATGCGTGCTCAGTGGGTCACCAAAGGCGGCATTGAAGAGGGCTGGGATGCGTATGTCAAAAAGCTGAACGACATGGGACTTGAACGGTTAGTGACCATCCGTAATGATGCTTACGAGCGCTATATGAACGTTAAATAGGCCTGGAATTCAGCCGTGCACTTTATTGTATAAAAAATTTGCTATATAAATCGCAGAAAACATCCATGCGTTAACGGAGAGGCAGAACCGATCTTAAGAAGCGAAGCGTTCGCGTTTATCACCGGATTTTCCCTTTGAAAAAGGGGATTCAAAAAAATCCGGGGATAACAGCGATCGAAGATGGTACTGCGCTCGTAGTGGCCCAGATGGAGTTATTACTGCGGTTTATATAGCAGCCTGAGGAGGAATTCAATGCGCAACAAATACTTCGTCTGGTCACTCGTATTAACGATGCTGGTCTCGAACGTATTCCTGACCATGGGATCTCCTGCCAAAGTATCGGCTGCTGGCGGGGCGAATCTGGCACTGGGCAAACTGGTGACCGCGAGCAGCTATAACCAAACGTACAGCCCGGCCCATGTGATCGACAATAATCAGGCGACCTATTGGGAGAGTGCAAACAACGCGTTTCCGCAATGGATTCAAGTGGATCTTGGAGCGAATACGAAAATTGACCAAATCAAAATGAAGCTGCCCGCAGCCTGGGAAACGCGTACCCAGACGATCGCCGTTCAAGGCAGCACAAACGGTTCAACGTTTACAGACATCGTGGATGCCAAGGATTATGGTTTTGATCCATCCGTGGCGGAGAATACGGTTACGGTTGATTTTGAAGCAACAGAAACAAGGTATGTGCGTCTCCAGATGACCGGAAATACCGAATGGCCCGCTGCGCAATTGTCCGAATTGGAAATGTACGGTCCATCTTCTCAGGTACCAAACCCTGACCCGACAGAACCCGGGGCGCCTGTGGAAGGAACAAATATTGCGCTGGGCAAAGCAATCACTGCGTCGTCCAGCACTCAGTCTTATGCTGCTGCGAATGCAAACGATAACGATATCAATACGTACTGGGAAGGGGGCAGCCATCCAAGCTCGCTGACGCTGGATCTCGGCTCCAATCATCAGATTACATCCATCGTACTGAAGCTGAACCCCGATCCGGTCTGGAGTACCCGTACGCAGACGATTCAAGTGTTAGGGCATCACCAGGACACAACCACATTCAGCAATCTGGTTTCCGCCCAATCGTACACGTTTAACCCGGCTTCCGGCAATGCCGTGACGATTCCTGTGACGGCAACGGTTAAACGTCTGCAATTAAACATTACGGCGAACTCGGGCGCTCCCGCAGGGCAAATTGCTGAATTTCAGGTATTTGGCACCCCTGCGCCGAATCCCGATCTGACGATTACAGGCATGTCCTGGACGCCATCTTCACCCGTCGAGAACAGTCCGATTACGCTTCATGCCATTGTCAAAAACATTGGCTCTGCCGCTTCTCCGGCCTCTACCGTCAACCTTTATCTGAACAATGAGCTGGCTGGTTCGGCATCCGTAAACGCTTTGCAGGCAGGGGCTTCAACAACGGTATCGCTTGACATCGGCAATCGGAGCGCTTCATCATACACGCTTAGTGCAAAGGTGGATGAGAACAACCAGATCGTCGAAGAGAATGAAAGCAACAACCATTATACGCATTCATCTTCCTTAGTCATCGCACCGATTACAAGCTCAGACCTGGTAGGGACGGTCTCTTGGAGCCCGAGCAATCCTACCGCAAACAGCACGGTAGCTTTTACCGTTAATCTGAAAAATCAGGGGAATCAGGCTTCGGCAGGCGGTGCGCATGGGGTTACGGTTGTTCTCAAAAATGCTGCGGGAGCAACAATTCAGACATACTCCGGCTCGTATAACGGCGTATTGGCACCGGGAGCATCCGTCAATGTCAATGTCGGCAGCTGGACGGCTGCAAACGGTACCTATAATGTGACAACCACCGTTGCCGTCGATGGCAATGAAGCCCCGGTAAAACAATCGAACAACGTAACGACCACCGCGCTGACCGTATACTCTGCCCGCGGTGCGAGCATGCCTTATACAAGGTATGATACGGATGATGCTGCTCGTGGCGGCGGTGCAGCGCTGAAGTCAGCACCGACGTTCGATCAGGCATTGACGGCGTCGGAAGCCTCAGGGCAGAAATATATTGCTCTGCCATCCAACGGCTCCTATGCACAATGGACGGTCAGACAAGGCGAAGGAGGCGCAGGCGTTACGATGCGATTTACGATGCCGGATTCGGCAGACGGCATGGGGCTGGATGGATCGCTGGACGTGTATGTAAATGGCAGCAAGGCGAAGACGGTTCCCCTGACCTCCTATTACAACTGGCAGTACTTCTCCAGCGATCATCCGGGAGACACGCCAAGCGCCGGGCGCCCGCTGTTCCGTTTTGACGAGGTTCACTGGAAACTGGATACACCTCTGAAAGCCGGGGACACGATTCGGATCCAGAAGACCAACGGGGATAACCTGGAATATGGCGTCGATTTTCTTGAAATCGAATCCGTACCTGCCGCCATCCCGCGTCCGGCCAACGCTGTTTCGGTAACCGATTTCGGTGCGGTGGCGAACGATGGCAAGGACGACCTTGCCGCATTCGAAGCAGCCGTTCAATCCGCCGTTTCTACAGGCAAAACATTATACATCCCGGAAGGCACATTCCATCTGGGCAACATGTGGAAGATTGGCACGCCCGCCAATATGATCGATAACCTCACCGTTGTTGGTGCAGGCATTTGGCATACGAATATTCAATTCACCAATCCGAACGCGGCATCAGGAGGTATTTCCCTCCGTGTGCAAGGCAAACTGGATTTCAGCAATGTCTACATGAACTCCATGCTGCGCTCACGCTACAGCGAGAACGCAGTCTACAAGGGATTTATGGACAATTTCGGTAAAAACTCGATAATCAGCAATGTATGGGTGGAGCATTTTGAATGCGGGTTCTGGGTAGGGGATTATGCACACACCCCGGCGATGATTGCCGATGGCTTGGTGATTGAGAACAGCCGCATTCGGAATAACCTTGCTGACGGTGTCAACTTTGCCCAAGGCACGAGCAATTCGACGGTGCGCAACAGCAGCGTCCGGAACAACGGCGATGATGGTCTGGCCGTATGGACCAGCAATGTGAACGGTGCACCTGCAGGGGTGAACAACACCTTCTCGTTCAACACCATCGAGAACAATTGGCGCGCAGCGGGAATCGCCTTCTTTGGCGGCAGTGGGCATAAGGCAACGAACAATCGGATTGTTGACACGGTTGGCGGTTCGGCGATCCGAATGAATACCGTTTTCCCGGGATATCATTTCCAGAACAACACGGGCATTCTGTTCTCAGATACCACGATTGTTAACAGTGGTACCAGCAAGGACCTCTATAACGGGGAACGCGGAGCGATCGATCTTGAAGCTTCCAATGATGCCATCAAGAACGTAACCTTTACCAATATCGATATTCTCAATACACAGCGCAGTGCCATTCAATTCGGTTACGGTGGCGGTTTCGAAAACATTGTGTTTAACAACATCAATATCAATGGTACCGGTCTGGATGGAGTTGAGACATCACGCTTCACAACGCCTCATAAAGGAGCAGCCATATACACGTATACCGGTAACGGTTCAGCAACGTTTAACCATCTGACAACGAGCAACATCGCCAATCCGAATGTGCACCAGATTCAAAATGGATTCAATTTGATTATTCAATAGGATTTGTTCATACAAGGACGGGGAGCTCTTTGGGCTCCCTGTTTCTGTTTAAATCACCTCTTTGTTGCTGTGCACTGTCAAATTTGACGATACCGTTTAGAAATCTGACGAATGCTCGTATAATAGAATCTATATAAGCCGCAATAAACATACACAAGTTAACGGAGAGGCAGAACCAATCTGAAGAAGCGAAGCGCTCGCTTAAAAGCTTTCTGAAAGAAAGCTGCACCGGAAGCATAAGCCTATCACCAGATTTTCTCCTTTGCATAAGGAGGTTAGAAAAATCCGGGGATAACAGCGATCGGAAGATGGTACTGCGCTCGCAGTGGCCTAGTGTGATTATTAGTACGGTTTCTATAATGTAATTATAGAACAAGAGTCAGATTTGAAATCGGGAGGCCATATTTTACATGAACTATACCTTTTCCAACCGCATCGCTGCATTGCAGCCATCGATTATTCGTGAGATTCTGAAGGCCACTTCGGGTCAAAATGTCATTCCATTCTCGGCGGGAAATCCCGCTCCGGAAACCTTTCCTATAGAGGCCATTCGAACATTTACCCAAACGATTCTGGAACAGGATCCGGTAACAGCGCTGCAATACGGGATTACCGAAGGATATGCACCGCTGCGGGATGCATTAACCCGGCACTTGCAAACAGGCTTTGATACGGGTAAACCGACGGACGAGCTGTTCATCGTATCCGGAGCGCAGCAGGGGATTGAACTCGCTTGCAAAGTATTCTGTAATGAAGGGGATACGATTATTTGCGAGAGCCCCAGCTTTATCGGTTCCCTGAACTCTTTCCGGGCTTCAGGCGCCAAACTTGTCGGTGTTCCCATGGAAACGGACGGCATGGATATCGGGAAGCTGGAACACGCTCTGCAAACGGAGCAGAATGTAAAGCTGATTTATGTGATTCCGAGTTTCCAAAACCCGACCGGCATTACCACCAGCCTGGAGAAGCGTAAAGCCATTTACGATCTTGCCAAGAAGTATGGGGTCATGATTCTGGAAGATAACCCGTATGGGGAGCTTCGTTTTAATGGAGAAGACGTCGCAACGATCAAATCGCTGGATGATGAGGGGCTGGTTATTTATGTAGGGTCTTTCTCCAAAATTTTGTCTGCCGGATTGCGCGTCGGATATGTTCTGGCACCTCATGAGGTTGTGCAGAAGATGGTTGTCGCCAAGCAGGGAGAGGATGTACATACAGCCATGCTGCCACAGATTTTGGCATACAAGTTCATGACGGAGTATGACTATGCAGCACATATCAGCAGCATTCGTGCCATTTACCGCCGGAAATCGGACTTAATGATGAACAAGCTGCAGGAGCATTTGGGCGAGTCCATTACCTTTACCCACCCGGATGGAGGGTTGTTCCTCTGGTGTGACCTGCCAGTTCGCGTCCCGATGCTCGACTATGCCAAAACAGCTGCGGCCGAGGGCGTAGCCGTTGTTCCGGGCACTGCGTTTCTTGTGGATGAAAACGAACCTAGTAATGCGATCCGTCTTAATTTTTCAACTCCTTCCGATGAGCAGATCGTGAAAGGGATCGAAATTTTGGGACAGGTGCTGAAAAAATTTGATTGAAGCAATCCAAGTCGCCATCCGGCGGCTTTTTATATATCAACAACTTGGCCCAAGTCGAGTTGCAGGATCTTGATCCCGTTGCCGTAAAAGACAAGAGCATGGTGCTGCATGCATAAACTCGGCACCCTTATGGAAAACTTCTGTAGTGCGAATAAACAGCATAATCCGTTTTTGGGAGGTGACCTGTATGAGTAAGCCAGATAACCGCAAGGATAACGTGGATCACTTGCAAAACGCGGTTCAGAACACGATCGAAAACTACCATGAAGCAGAGGATTATCTCGAGGAATTCGGCGATGAAATTCCGGCCAGGGAGAAAGCTCAAATCGAGGAAAAAAACGAACGTCGTAAACATAGCATTTCCGGATTCCGTGAAGAAATCCGGGACGAAGCAAGACACCAGCAAAACTCATAATATGGAGATGCGAAAAACGCGAATGTAACCCACCTATATAAACCGCACTAAACAATCACACAAGGCACTGCGAGTGCAGTACCATCTTCAGATCGCTGTTATCCCCAGATTTTTTGGATCCCCTTTCTAAGGGGAAAATCCGGTGATAAGCCTATGCTTCCGATGCAGCTTTCTTTCAGAAAGCTTTTAAGCGAACGCTTCGCTTCTCCAGCTTGGTTCTGCCTCTCCGTTAACGTGTGTATCTTTTTTGCGGTTTATATAGCTTAAACGCTTAAACCATATTACCCCAAAAAAACCTCCATACCCGTGGAGGTTTTTTGGGTTGGTATAGACCCGCCAACCTGAGATGTTAGACAAACCATTCGCTGATTTTTGTGTGGGTAAAAGGAAGCGGCAAGGGACACGTGAAGGGAGTCTTAACATATACAATGCTTCCTTATTCTTATATGACATATTATTAATATTATATGGGTTGTTAAGAAAAGAGGTTATATAATAGCCCTATATCTAAGAATACGTAAGCGCCATCACCGTGATTTTATATTCTGAAAAGTTATACATACGACCCATAAAGGAGCGGCATTCATGTTAACGAACATTCATTTGCAAGGAAGCTGGAAGCTTCAATTGGACGAACAAAAGCAAGGCGTGCAATTCCCGTACAATGATAGCATCGAGCTGCCTGATACAACGTCCCATGCCCAAAAAGGGCCCAAAAATGATCAAGCGCTCATCGGGGCTTTGACGGACGAATACGCCTTTGAAGGATGGGTCTGGCTGGAGCGGGAAGTCCACATCCCGGCAGAGCTTGCAGGCAAGACATGCCATCTGTATCTTGAACGGACGCGCAAAACGCATGTGTGGGTAGACGGCGCGGATTTGGGTTCGGCGGACAGCCTCAATACGGCGCATGTGTATAAGCTGCCGAAAGGGTTGGCGGAAGGCAGCCACACTATCACCATTCGGGTGGACAACACCGATTATCCGACCAAAGGCGGTCATCTCACGTCCCTGGATACCCAGACGAACTGGAACGGCATTACCGGCAGGATCGAGCTTCAATTTTACGAAAACGTGTACATGGAGGATGTGCAGATCTATCCGGATGCGGCCCGTCGCAGCTTCCGAATCGTGAGCAAATTGTCGGGTTCTGCGCCAGGCATGACCCTTTCCGTGACTGCAAACAGCATTAAGCCTTACACGCAGGTGCAGGCGGCTTTGGAGGGATCGGTTCGCGAGCATCACGTGTCGGAGCAAACGTACGCATGCTTGCAGGATGAGTTTAATGTGGTTTATGACATGGGAGAAAACGCCCTGTTATGGAGCGATGCTGAACCTAACCTGTATCAACTGGCCCTTTCTTTGATCGACGAAAACGGGGAAATCAAGGATACGCAGACTTTCGTCGTTGGGTTGCGGGATTTCGAAGCCAAAGGGGATGCGTTTACGATCAACGGCCATAAAACGTTTTTGCGCGGCAAGCATGACGGACTTATTTTTCCGCTGACGGGATATGCACCGACCGATGTCGAAGAATGGCTGCGCATTATGGGCATCGCAAAATCGTACGGCATCAACCATTATCGTTTCCATACGTGCTGCCCGCCGGAAGCCGCGTTCACTGCTGCTGACATGCTGGGCATCTACATGGAACCGGAATTGCCGTTCTGGGGCACGATCACCGACGACAATGATCCGAACCACAACCAGGCCGAACAGGACTACCTGATCCGTGAAGGGTTCGCCATGCTCAAAGCCTATGGCAACCATCCTTCGTTCGTCATGATGTCTCTTGGCAATGAGCTGTGGGGAAGCAAGGAACGGCTGAACGGCATACTGAAGGCGTATAAAGCAGCCGATCCGCGTCCATTGTATACGCAAGGTTCGAACAATTTTCAATTCGTGCCAGACATTTTGGAAGAAGAGGACTTTTTCTGCGGCGTGCGTTTTTCCAAAGAGCGGTTATTCCGCGGTTCCTATGCGATGTGTGATGCGCCGCAAGGGCATGTGCAGCTTGATGTTCCAGGCACGATGAAGGATTACGACGATATGATTATTCCGCAAGTAAACGCCTCAGAAAAGGGTGAAGCGGGAACGGGAGAACAAGAGATCCTCATCCAGTACGGCACCGAATCCAAAACCGTGACAGGGGCTGCCGCCGAACAGGAGCTCGTGCCAAGCATTCCGGTCATCTCTCATGAAATCGGACAGTATGCGATGTATCCGAATTATGAAGAAATCGGGAAATACACCGGTTCGATCAAGGCTAAAAATTTTGAGGTATTTAAGGAACGTTTGCAAGAAAAGGGCATGGCGCATCTGGCAGACCGCTTCTTTCAAAGCTCGGGCAAACTGGCGGTCGCCTGTTACAAAGAAGAGCTTGAAGCCGCCTTCCGCACAAAACATCTGGCCGGATTCCAACTGCTGGACCTTCAGGACTTCAGCGGACAGGGAACGGCGCTTGTCGGCGTGTTGGATGCCTTCATGGATTCCAAAGGAGTGGTTACGCCTGAAGAATGGAGAACCTATTGCTCGGATGCGGTACTTCTCGCCCGGTTCGAGAAATACAACTACTCGTCAGGCGACCGCTTTGATGCACGCCTGGAATTAAGCTACTTTCGAACGGCTTCGTTGGAAGGGCATGTTTTGGAGTGGGTATTGAAGGATGGGGAAAACAACACCATCGCGCAAGGAGAGCAAGCTGTCGAATGGACGTTAGGCGAAACTCATGGCGAGCTTGCCAACATTTCCATTGCACTTCCAGAAGTCGACAAAATGACAGAGGTTGAGCTGTCCATGCGCATCCAAGGAACGGATATCCGCAAGCAGTATGAACTATGGATATATCCGGAAGTTAACCCGAGTGCCATAGAGCAAGCGAACATATTCACGCATTTGAATGAAGAGGTGATTGAGCGACTGGATCTAGGAGAAAACGTACTCTTGTTGCCATCGCCGGACACGGTCAGCCGTTCTGTTGAGGGTACCTATTGCACGGATTTCTGGTGTTACCCTATGTTTAGATCCATTTCGGAGAGCATGAACAAACCCGTTCCGGTGGGCACGCTTGGATTGTTGATTGATAACGAACACCCGGCACTGCGCCACTTCCCGAGCGAAGTCCATTCTACCTATCCTTGGTGGCATGCCGTGATGAACTCCAGTTCAATCATTTTGGATGAAATTGCGAGCGGGATCACACCCATCGTGCAGACGATTGATAATTTTGAACGGAACCATAAGCTGGGACTGTTGTTCGAATGTCGGGTTGGGAAAGGCAAACTGCTGATCGGGGCAATCAACCGCGATGAATTGGTGAGAAAGCCGGAGGGCCGGCAGTTGTTGTACAGTCTTGCTCAATACGTGCAAAGCGAGGAATTCCAGCCCGATGCCCGAATCGAGCTGGATGTGCTTCAACAATTGATCGGTTAATGTCAGACGATTGAATAATGGTGGAGAGGAACCTTGCTCTTTACCCAGCATGTGCGGACTGCCGTTCTGTTCAGGAATGGGAGTCCGCACTTACGTATTGGAGCAGCATGCAGGCGAATTGCTTGGTCATATGCAGGTCTTTGGGGTTTTGGCGAGCTGCCTGCCCGAGGCTCATTTTTTGCAGCATGCCCATCATGGACGTGAAAATGAAATGAGCCGTATCGAGCGGTGCGGGATCAGGTTTTAATGTGCCGTCGGCGATGCCGGTCGTCAGCGCATTCATGAGGAAATGCCGTTCTTTGCCTTCATTCACGAAAAGATCGTAACGGGATTTCAGCTCGGTATTGGAATCATAGGCTTCATAATGGAGATCGAACAGCAGAATGTACCGGATATGTTCCGGATGCTGCCATGCGTATTGAACCCAAGCGTCAAGCATGGCCGCGAGCTGCTGCTTGCCGCTCCATTCGGGCGAAGCTGCCCGCGTAACGTTGTCCGTGAGATCTTCCATCAGCTGCATCTGGACCTCGAACAGCAGCTCGTCGATCGTTTGAAAGTGTTTGTAAAAAGTAACCCGGCTGATGCCTGCCGCATTGCAGACGTCCTTGATGTTCACGCGCAGGAAGCCGTGCTTCAGGAAAAGCGCCCTGCCTGCGGCAATCAGCTCGTCCCGGTTTTTGTTTTTGAGATGCTGGTGCCAAGTTTCACTCATGTTCGAGAAGGTTTCCTTTCTTCAGGCTCCTTGCCTTAATCGTTAAGGACAGGGAGGCCAGAAGGATGATTGCACCAAAAATATAGGGAATATTTATGTTTTTGTCAAACAAGGACCCTGCCAAAACGGGACCCAGAATGTTGCCCAAGCTGGTATACGTCGTATTTAAGCCCGAAGCATAACCTTGCCGGTCGCCTGCCGCCTTGGAGATTAACGTGCTGACCGTAGGCCGCAAAAAGGCGTTAAACGCAAAGAATAGTGCGGATACAACCAGCAAGTAAGCGAGATTAACTTTGACGAGCATCAGCACCAGTGCGATCGGGGTGACGATCAATGACAAGCGGATCAGCTTGATTTCGCCCATGCGCCGAATGAACCGATCCAGCAGCCAGACTTGAACGATGATGCCGATGACGGCGCCGACGGTAATGATGATGGAAATTTTGGCAGCGTCAAAGCCGTATTTCTGCTCCACGAACAGGGCGTATACCGTTTCGTAATTGACGAGACCAAAGGTCATGACCAGAATTAACAACAGGTAACGGAAATACGGCGTTCGGAAAGACTGTGCAATCTGTTTGCCCATCGTCTCGCGGCCCTTTGACGGCTGCGGGACTTTTCTTTTGTCAGGGGTTAGCGTCTCCGGCATAAAGATCGTTAGCAGCGTCGCCAGCAATCCCAGACCGGAAGCAAAGAAGTAGGGCATGCGAATGCCCCATTCGGCAATGATGCCGCCGAGTCCAGGTCCCAGCACCATCCCCAAATTCATGGCAGCACCCAAATAACCCATGCCTTTGGCCCGCGTTTCATGGGTCGTAATGTCGGCAACATAGGCCATGTTGGACGGTACCATAAGCCCGAGACCGATGCCTCCGATAAATCGGGCGAGATACAATAAAGGCAGCGTGGAGGATACCGCAAACATCAGATCCGAGATTACGGTGAGGAACAATCCGGCCATAATCATCTTTTTCCGTCCGAACCGGTCAGACAATTGCCCGCCGATCGGCGAAAAAATAAATTGGGCCGCGCCAAAGGCGGCGATCAAATAACCGGCAGCCGTTCCGCCGGCGCCAAATTGCTTCAGATACTCAGGCAGGATGGGAATGACCATGCCCTGCCCCAGCAAAGCGATAAACAAATTTAGCATCAGAATGAACAGGGGGAAGCGGGCTGATTTCTGCAAAGTGCTCATTGTGCGGATCTCCTTTGTTTACATCGTGTAAAGGTTTACTTCATGTAAATGATTTTATGATGAATGCTTTTGTTTTGTAAATGATTTTTTGGCTAAAACGAAAAAGCAAGCAGACAGTGTGGCGTCTGCTTGCTTGCTTCCTTCGGCATTACAACGTTATCGTATGCTCATATTTTTCCTTCAGGTTTCGTATATCCGTCTTGGGTGGCGCTCCAAACATCCGGGCATATTCACGGCTGAATTGCGACGGACTCTCGTACCCGACGCGAAAGGCCACATCGGCCGCTCCGGCCGACTCGGACAGCAACAGCCTTCGCGCCTCCTGCAGACGCATTTCCTTCAAGTATTGCAAGGGGCTCATACCCGTGACTTCTTTGAAATGACGGTGAAACGACGACACGCTCATATTGGCAAGCTCGGCCAGTTCATCGACCCGCAGCGGGTCGGCATAGTGGCGAACGATATGTTCAATCGCTTCCCGGATATGGTACGTACTGCTGCCTTCCAAAGCAATTTGTGCCAGCCGGCTTCCATATGGACCCTGCAGCAGGCGATACAGAATTTCCCTGATCATCATGGGGGAGAGAAACGGGATATCTTGGGGACGATCGAGCAAACGCGCCAGCCGCAGTACCGAATCCAGCAAATCGCGTTCCATTTGTCCGACGAAAAGGGCGCGTTTCGAATTTTCCTTGGCCACGGGCTGTAATCCCGACTCGTTCAGCACTTCCAGGATCTGGTCAGGCTTGAAGTCAAGCCTGAAGGTTAAATATGGCTCCTCCGGTGAAGCATTAATGATCTGCCCAACGACGGGCAAGTTCATGGAAGCAATCAAATAATCGGAGGGCGTGTATATATAACGCTCCTGTGCCAGCAATATTTCTTTCGAACCGCTCGCGATGAAGCAAAAACTGGTTCGATAAACGCCATAATGCGGCTCGGTTGTCTTGGAATAACGGATGAAATGCAAGGTCGGGAGCTTGGTCTGATTCGCTCCTTCATGCGCACATTGTCTGGCGATCAGTTCAGCCAGCTCACGTCGCTGCGCCTGTAGTTCCTCCATCATGGCATACCTCCTGAGTTACGGATCAGATCTATTATAAGCTTCCTTCGCATCGGATATAAATAGAGATGAGAGGAATAGGCAAGAAGTTGCGACGAATGGATAACATTCATCAGCAGTGCTCAGGCATAATGAAAACAGGCATTATACACCTGACATCAACCAATAAGGAGGATTCATCGATGGAATATGTAAAGCTGGGCAATACCGGTCTGGATGTATCGCGCATATGTCTGGGCTGCATGGGATTCGGAGATCCGGATCGCTGGATCCACAAGTGGGTGCTTACAGAGGAAAACAGCCGTCCAATCATCAAGCAAGCGTTGGAAATGGGCATCAACTTTTTTGATACGGCCAATGTTTACTCGCTCGGAGCCAGTGAGGAAATCGTCGGACGGGCGCTGAACGATTATGCCAACCGGGACGAAGTCGTGATCGCGACCAAGGTGCATGGGCGAATGCATCAAGGACCTAACGGCGGCGGATTATCGCGCAAAGCCATCATGAGCGAAATAGACAAGAGCTTGAAACGGCTGGGCACGGACTATGTCGATTTATACCAGATTCACCGTTGGGACTACGATACGCCGATCGAGGAAACGATGGAAGCCATGCACGATGTCGTGAAGGCAGGCAAAGCCAGATATATCGGGGCTTCGGCGATGTACGCATTCCAGTTTCTGAAAGCATTGAACGTTGCGGAACGTAACGGCTGGACCCGGTTCGTCTCCATGCAGAATCACCTCAATTTGCTCTATCGTGAGGAAGAGCGAGAGATGATGCCACTGTGCAGAGAGGAAAAGATTGGCGTGATTCCATACAGTCCACTCGCTTCGGGACGGCTTACGCGTGATCCGGAAGCGACGACGCTGCGTTCGGAAACGGATCAGATCCAGAAGTCCAAATACGATGCGATGGCAAATACCGATCGCGTGATCGTGGAACGTGTGGCCGAGATCGCATCCAATCGCGGCGTTTCTCGTTCCCAGATCGCCATGGCCTGGTTGCTGCAAAAAGAGCCCGTGACGGCGCCGATCGTGGGCGCAACCAAAGCGTCGCATCTGAAAGAAGCCGAAGCGGCGCTGACCGTCAAGCTGACTGCGGACGAGGTCGCTTTCCTTGAAGAACCTTACGTGCCTCATCCCGTCGTTGGACCGAATGCAGGAAAATAAATACATCGCATATGCAAAAGCGGATGAATGGTCGCCAAAAACCGTCATCCGCTTTTTTGGTGTGTCAATAGGAACGGCGGCAAACCGAGGTTCCTAGTTCAGTACGCCGCTGCCAATAATATCTACCGAAACCTCGGGTTGAAACCGAACGTTGGCATAAGCATCGTTCCAGTCGAGGCTCTTCCATAATGCAGGATGGTGGGCGATCAGCTGCCTGCCAATGCCGAACGCGTCGCAGCCGCCCTGCTGAAGCTTCTGGATGATCTGCCTCGCATCTTGTGTCATTTGCTCGGAGAGCTCCCGGTTCAGTCGTTGGATCGTATTCTGCTGCTGCACGTGGTCGTCCGCATATTCCACGACGGTTACCGGCAGCTTCAGTTTCAGACTGACGTTAATGCGGCCTTCCTGATCGACGCCCACTTTCAGCTTTCGTTTGATCCGTTGTGTATTCGCTTCATAGGTCACGTAATTTCGGGGATCATTGTCCGGACCTGAATTCACCTTTTTGACAAAGCGAGCAGTTTTGTTCCACTTTCCGCTTAATAGCACGTATAATACGGACTGCTCGGTATCCAGGCTGCCCGTGAATTTTTGATCATGGAACATGGCAATGCCCTGTGCCGCGATATCCTCGCCCTCCAATGCCAGATAAGGCAGGACGAAATCCTGACCGGGATCGAGCATGGGCGGCAATAACTTTTCCAGCGTCATCTCCGGAAATACGCATAAATCCTCCAGGCTCTTGATTTTCTGGATGATAAACTCCCCGACCATCAGGTTGCCCACCTTTTTTTGCTCAAGGACCTTTCCGGCCAGGCCGTCCACGATCGCCAATTTTACATGGGACGTGGGGTAATCCGGCTCGCGATAGAGGACATCCAGATATGGATAAATATCATGCTGGGCCAATTTCTTGCCATACATGATCAGGCCGTATTTAAAAAAGCGAACATCTCCCGTAACTTTGGTACGAATTCGGTCCGTGCTCTGACGAACCGATCTTCCCGCCGCTGAATGGACCTCGTTGTCGCTGTTTCCTTGATTGCCTTCAAAGTCATTCACGATTTCCAATGTCTGTTGGATTTCGCCTTGGTCGGTAAGATCATAGGCCGAAGCATTTGCCAGCCGGGCGTCCTTCAAGCTGTCCTGATCCCAGCACCCGCTCAGGAGCACAGCCAAGGAGAAAAAGAAGAGCCCGATTCTTTTTTTCTTCATGGCTTGGTTTCCTCTTTTCTGTTAAACATATAGGACAGCAGCAATAAGAGCAGAGGCAGGGCGACAAGGAAAAAATAAGCGGAATTGTTCGCGATACTGCCGATCAAATCCAAATGCTGCTGCTGCTGCGGCAAGTAGGCAATCACGCAAGAAGCGACGACGATGTAAGGTACGGACTTCCGGTGATTCTTCTGTTTGAGTAAATAGCTGAGTCCATAAGAAGCCGCATAATAGTAACCGCTGATTGAACCGAAGATCGAGATGAGCCAAATCGGGAGAAACAAGTAATCGACCCGGTCCATCGTTCCCAGCGGGATGGAGCGGAGCAAATATACGATAGGTTCCGGCATCAGGCCAAGCTGCTCCGGGCTGAATGCCGTCGAGCAGATCAGAACGGTAAAGCCATACAACAGCACAACGACGGCATTGGCTGCAGCGATGGCTTTCAGCTTGCCGACGTTATTTCCTTGTACCATGGGAAAGACGACGAGAATGAACTCGAAACCGAACATGGCCATGAGCGTTTCGGTAGATCCGCTGATAATTTTAGGCCATCCCGCTTCCGTCAAGGGAAGAAGGTACAGCAGGTTGGTTTCCTTGATGCCATAGCTGATCAGAACCATCATGGGGACGATCAGGAACGAGATCAGCACGAGAACCCGAGCGATGACGCGCAGATTTTGCCGGATCAGATAGATGCTGCCTAACATGAAAAGAGCCAGTATGGCCCATCGCGGGGTATTCTGAAACATCCAGCGGTTGATGACGTCCTGCGCATTTACGAGCACCGAAGTACCCATTAACAAATAATAGGCAATGTACGCGACAACCAGCAGTTTCCCGATCCAGCGTCCGGTAATCCGGCTCGTGATCTCATAGATGGAGGAACCGGGGAATCGGCGCAGCAGAAACCAGCACATGAGCATGATCAACTGGATTAGCAGGCCGCCAAGGATCACGGAGATCCAGCCGCCCCCCTTGGACAGCAGGTGCATCCGATAGGGGAGGGAAAGAATATCCACGCCGATTTCGAATTTGATGATCAGAAAAAACAATTGTCCCGGTGTTATGCTCGTTTCTTTATTCACGACGCTTCCAGCTCCTAGGGAAGTCTTGTTGCTTCAGCTTTTGGGCTTGCGTGCCATGCGGCCTCCCCCGAAGCGCCCAAATCGGGAAACGAATCATGACGTCTTTCATGTCGGCCAGGCGAAAAGGGGCGAGCGGCGCGAAATAGGGCGTGCCGAACGTTTCCAGTTTGCACAGATGAATCGTAAGGATAACCAAGCCAAACGAGATGCCAATATATCCGAAAATGGCTGCAGCCACCATCATGGGGAAGCGAAGGATGCGCACGGCGGAGCTCATTTCATGGGACGGAATCAGGAAAGACGAAATCGCCGTCAGCGAAACCACGATAATCATCGTATAGGAGACCAGACCGGCACGAACGATGGCATCCCCGATGACCAAACCGCCTACAATGCCGATCGTTTGCCCGACGCGGCTGGGCAGCCGCACACCGGCTTCCCGCAGCACTTCAAAAATCAGTTCAAGCAGCATCGCTTCCACCAAGGCGGGGAAAGGAATGTTTTGAAGCGATTTTTTGATCGTGTGGGCAAGCTCCAGCGGCAATATGGCCCAATGAAAGGTAATGGTGGCGATGTACACCGCAGGCAGGGTAAACGCGATCATGAAGCTGACCATGCGAATGAACCTGAGAAATGAACTGATCAGCCAGCGTCCATGGTAATCGTCCGGGCTTTGGTAGAAGGCAAAGAACGTGACCGGAGCGATCAGCGCCGATGGACTGCCGTCCGCAATGATGGCTACGCGCCCTTCCATAAGATGGGCCACGACCCGGTCCGGACGTTCCGTGCTGAGCTGCTGCGGAAACAAAGAATACGGGTTGTCTTCCATGAATTCCTGTATGAATCCCGGCGGCATGACCATATCCGAGTCAATGGATTGGATACGGTGCTGCACTTTTTCTACAAGTTCAGGGTTGGCCAGATCCTGAACGTATACCACCGCAACCTTGGTACGGGTTTTGGAACCGACCGTATGGTAGCGAACGATCAGGGAAGGGCTGGTAAGCTGTTTGCGTACCAAATTCAGATTGACTTGCAAAGGTTCAACGAATCCGTTATGAGGTCCACGAATGACACCTTCATTCTCTGGCTCCGCCGTGCTGCGGGCATACCATTTTTCGGAGCTGAGGATGTAGAATTCGCAAATTCCGTCTAAAATGAAGGCGCAGTTTCCCTGAATGAGAGCTTCGACGGCGGTTTGCAGATCGTTATCCTTGCTGCTGCCGAGCGTTGTGAACATGTTATGGGAATGCGAATCATTCGAGGAATCGTACAAGTCGCCCAAAATATGGGTCTGAACCACTTCCTGATCGACCAACGAGTCGATATACAGGAGCATGCCTGGCGTGTCATGAAGCACAACGGCGTGTTTGACCAGATCATCGGTGTGAAAGAGCTGCTGTTCAATGAAAGCAACGTTGTCGGCTAATGCTGCAACAGCGAAATGTGGTTTGTTCATGGGATACCTCTCGCGCTGGAAGATAGAAGTAATGTGTGCCGAATCAGGTGCAATTATCCAAATGGTTAGCCATCTACGCAATATCGATTTCAACCCGTCATTGCATTAGACATATAACCGCTTACGCTGTTATTCGCCGTTGAATGGGGAAATCGAGCAAATTAAAAAGCCGGGAAGCAGTTTCCCGGCCTTTTCGGTGTTCGACTATACATCATTCATCATATCAAAGGAGCGAAAAATCGCCACAGAGTCCAACATCGCTTGCTTGTGATTGGCATAATTGATCTGGTAAATACAAGAATACAACGCATTAAGCGCATATTCGAGCGCGATTTGCGAAGAGAAGGTGCCGATCTTGGCGTGATGCACTTCATCATTCGGTACCTGAATGCATATCGTGCTAAGCCGAGCCAGCTCGCTTTGGATGGACGCAGTAATCGTGACCGTCGGCATGCGGATATGACGGAAATGTCGTACAGCCTTCAGGAAGATCGGGGATTTGTTGTGATACGTCAAAAAAATGGCGCAATCCTCAGAAGTCATGTTCACCATATGATAAGCCCAGTCCGAAACTTCGGTCGCAATGACGACGTACTGGTTGATTTTGTACATTCTGTTCTGAAAGCTCTTGGCTCGAATCAGTGAGTCGCCCAGCGCAAAAATCAGAATCCGCTTCGCCTTGTGTAACAAGAGGGCTGACCGATTCAACAATTCGCCATCCAGCATGGCAAAGGTTCTGTCGATCGTTTCCTTCATCAATTCCGCGATATCCTTGGAGATCTGAATCGGTGATTCGTACAGTTGGAAAGGCATATTGGCATCTATGCTGTTGATTTGATGGAGATTGTCCTGCAATTCGCGAGCCAGTTTGATTTTGAATTCCTTGAATCCCGTTAATCCCAATTTCTGCGTAAGCCGAACGACGGTGGAATGCGAGGTGAAGGTGGCTTGGGCGAGCTCCTGCACGCTTAACGAAAGGCAGCTCTCCTGATGCCGCAAAATATAAGACGCAATGCTTTGTTCATTAACCGTAAAATCGTTCATTTGCTTCAATTGATGCAGCAATTTCATTGGCGTTCACCCCAGAATATTGTATCAGAGCCGGGACGGCAAGTATAGAAATGCACAATTTGTGCATAGAATCGGGCGATGCAGGTATACATCATGAACATTTATACCATTTTGAACGAGACATATACTGTAACGCCATCCTTTTATCTATAATCAAAGAACAACACGCCAAAAAGGGGATATTGGATCATGTTAACTATCGGATATATCGGAAACGGAAAAAGCACCAATCGCTATCATTTGCCGTTTGTCCTGACACGGGACCATATGAAAGTCAAAACCATCTACTCCCGCCACCCGGAGAAAAGTGAATGGGAACGAATTCCAGGCATCGAGTATACGGACCAGCTTGAACGCATGATGAGCGATCCGGACATCCGGTTAATCGTAGTGTGCACGCATACGGATACGCATTACGATTACGCAAAAATGGCGTTGGACCACGGCAAGCACGTGTTGGTCGAAAAACCGTTCATGATGACGCATGAAGAGGCTGTGTCCATTTTCAATTACGCGCGGGAGAAGAACCTGCTGGTTCAATGTTATCAGAATCGCCGATACGATTCGGATTTTCTGACTGCGCAAAAGGTGCTGCAGAGCGGAAAGCTGGGGGAATTGCTGGAAGTGGAAATGCACTTCGATTATTTCCGGCCAGAGATCCCGGAATCGACCACGCATTTTTCCTATCTATCCAGTTATCTGTATGGCCATGGCTGCCACACCATTGATCAGGTTGTGTCCTGGTTCGGAAAACCCGAACGCGTTCATTGCGACGTGAGACAATTGCTCGGACAGGGGAGGATGAATGATTATTTTGATCTGGACCTGTACTACGGCGCACTGAAGGTGTCGATCAAATCGAGTTTTTTCCGGCTGAAGGAGCGGCCGAGCTTTGTGCTTTACGGCAAAAAGGGCGTTTTCGTCAAACAAACCAAGGATCGGCAAGAAGAGCATTTGAAGCTGTTTTATCTACCCGAAGGACATGACGACTTCGGTGTGGATCTGCCTGAACATTATGGAACGCTGACCTATGTGGATGAGGAAGGTGTTTATCATGAGGAGAAAGTGGTATCTGAGCGCGGGGATTATGGACGAGTGTATGAGGACCTCTATAATGCCATTTTTTATGGCTCTCCCAAAATGATCCGCGACGAGGAAACGCTCTGGAACATGGAAATGCTGGAGGCCGCCATCCAAGGATGCAAGTAGATATGAGGACGTTTCTGCGATAAAAAAATGGACAATCGGTCAATGCGTCGCCGAAATATGGACGGGAGGAACCACCATGAAACCACGAATCACGGTGCTCACTTTGGGTGTGGATGATTTGGAAAGATCGCTTGCATTTTACCGCGATGGGCTTGGATTTCCGACAGAAGGTATTGTAGGGCAGCAGTTTGAGCACGGTGCAGTTGCCTTTTTTGATTTGCAGCCAGGGTTGAGATTGGCCGTTTGGAGCCGAAAAGATATTGCTCATGACACGGGTCTTCCGCTAACGCCTTCAAGTCCGGTCACGTTTACGATCGGGCACAACGTGGGCAGCAAAGAAGAAGTGGACCAGGCGATGGAGCAGGCGCGGAAAGCTGGAGCAAGCATTGCGGTGGAGGCGCATGACACGTTCTGGGGCGGATATTCAGGTTATTTCCAGGACCCTGACGGTCATCTGTGGGAGATTGTCTGGAATCCGCAGTGGGAAGCTGAAGCATAAATAACATAAACATATAACGGGGATGCAAGCGTGAGTTAAAGCAGCATGAGCATGGAACAGAGAGCAAGCCGTCAATGCATGAAGTCGCGTGCCTGTTCGTTTATTCCAGACTATGGTAGAGTTAGTCATGGAGTATAGACAGGCATATGATATAAGAAGGAGCAGGGCAAGCATGAGTATGACCGAAAAAGAGAAAGCGGCTCAAGGATGGCTGTACGACAACAATAACGATCCCCAGTTGGTTGCGGAACGTTTGCAGGCGAAAGAACTGTGTTATGACTATAATCATCTCCGTCCAGGCATGTTGGAGGAGCGGGAAAGTATAATTCGCCGGCTTTTTGCCAAGACCGGGGACAAATTTTTGATCGAGCAGCCCTTCGTATGCGATCAAGGATACAACATCGAAATCGGCGAAAACTTCTATTGCAACCATAATGCCGTCATGCTTGACGCAGGTAAAATCACGTTTGGCGACAATGTGTTCGTTGCACCGAACTGCGGTTTTTACACGGCAGGACACCCGATTGACGTCGAGCAGCGCAATCGAGGACTTGAAATCGCTTTGCCCATCGCCATAGGAAACAACGTGTGGATCGGCGGTGGCGTTTCCATTCTGCCTGGCGTCACCATCGGCGACAACACCGTGATCGGAGCGGGAAGCGTGGTCACCAAAAATATTCCTTCAGGGGTTATTGCCGCAGGTAATCCGTGCCGGGTCATCCGGGAAATTACGGAAGAGGACAAACATAAATACCCGAAAAGGTAAAGCAACGAAAATCCCATCGTTCATACGACTGCATATCGCAGGAAGCCGCCGCCGTAAGGCGGCTTTCTTTTTTTCTGCGTTCCTTAGACCCAAAAAGGTGGGCGATATTCCGTCATTGGAATTGGCGAGCGAATGTTTAGAAAATGTTTATTCCCCATCGTTATACTTAAAGAATCATCGTGATCTCGGGATGGGCAACATGCTCCCTGCTGTACACGATTCACAGAAGTATGGACGTTTTGGAGGTACTTACGGATGAAGACAGCAATCATATAGGATGAGAAAGGGGAAATACTCTTTTCGATTGGAAGACAGATCATATCAGGCAATAGTTTACTTCACTTAGTACAACTCAAATTATAAATGCGGCATGAGCAGATAATGGGGGCATCGGAAAAATGGATATGGAAGAATACATGAGTCGTCGACTGAAAAAACAAAAACAATTGTTTGAGCAGCTGGGCATAAGCATGGACGCCCAACAAGTTCACGAAATAAAATTCAAATACACGGTCCGCGGATATGATCCGAAAACCGTCGACCAATTCCTTGATCAGGTTGTCAAAGATTACGAGCGTTTTTATGCGCATATCGTGGACATGATGGAACAGCAGCACGACTACGAACATCAGATTCGTCGTTTGAAGGAACATGCAGAACCGGAATGGAACCGGAATTTCACCCAGCGCAAACATCTGGAAGGCGTCATTAAACAACTCGAATACAGCGTTCGCGAATTGAACAGGATACATCATTCGTGATTTCGGAGCACCCTTGAAAGGGTGTTTTTTTAATTTCTGTCTACGCGCTTCGCTTCTCGAGATTGCTGATGCCTCTCCGTTAACGTGTGTATCTTTTTTCCGGTTTATATAGTTCAACTTAAATAATGGGTTCTCGGGTTATTGTAAACCTGATATTAAATTAATGGTTTACAAATATAATCGACCAAACTATAATTCAATGCATTAGACGTCGACGCTAAAATTTGGTTCATATGGTGGAGGTACTGCATTTGAAAACGAAAGAACTGGTATACGCCGCATTATTCGCTGCATTCATTGCCGTATTGGGCTTGATCCCGCCCATCCCGCTTGGATTCATCCCCGTGCCGATTACCGCGCAGACACTTGGCGTCATGTTGGCAGGCTGCTTTTTGGGGAAACGTATGGCAGCCATCAGCCTGGTGTTGTTTATTCTGCTGATTGCGATCGGCCTGCCGGTGCTCCCGAGTGGACGCGGCGGAATGGCGGTGCTGGTGGGCCCTTCCGCAGGATTCATTTTCAGTTGGCCCATTGCTGCGTTCTGCATTGGCTGGGCATCCGAGAACGTCTGGCCCAAACTGAAAACATGGAAACTCGTGGTCATCAATATTATATTCGGCGTCATCCTGGTCAGCCTGATCGGTGCGCCTGTCATGGCTCTTATTACCAATACGCCCGTTTGGGCTGGAATCGTGAGCTCGGCTTCGTATCTTCCGGGGGATCTGATCAAGGCGGTCATTGCTTCTGTCATCGTCGTGCAGCTTAAAGCGATCAGCCCGATCGAAGAGAAGATCCACCATTCCTGACATGGAGCCATACTGCGGTTCTAGGATCGAGCGACCAGTATGAATGAAAGGGGATACGAAATGAATCTGGCGGAGCCCATTCTGAATCGCGCAACCCGGTATCCCGATCGTATAGCCATTCGCCACGGAAGCGGACAACTTACGTATTCGCAACTTACCGAGCGAGTCGGAAGAATTGCTGCCGGATTGGGGCAACACTGCGCCCCGCAAGACATGATTGCCATCCTGTCCGCCAATCGGGTAGAATTTGCGGAAGTGTTCCTCGGCGCAGTGCAGGCAGGATGTGTGCCGGTTCTGCTGGATACCGGTTGGACGACGAATCAACTGGAGGGCGTCATTGCAAGCTGCAAGCCCAAGGTCATTTTTGGCGAGGGAGCGAGGTTGGAAGAATTCCGGACCCGGCATGACGGCATTCTCTGCTTTACGTTCGAAGACAAGGAACAAACAGGCACTTATGAACCGTGGCTAGCTTCGCATCCTCCTACGTCATGTGTGGACGCGTCCAACGAGTTGTTGTTCGTGGGCTTCACTTCAGGCACAACGGGAGTGCCTAAAGGGTACATGCGTACGCACCTTTCTTGGCTGCGCAGTTTCGATGCCACGGAAGAAGCCTTTCGGCTTGAGTCGATGGAGCATGTGCTGGCCCCGGGACCGTTCGTGCATTCCTTGTCCCTGTTTGCATTGGTGCAGTCTTTGTACAGCGGTGCGACCTTTTATGTCATGGAGAGATTTGTCGCGCAAAACGTCATGGAGCTCTGTTCCGACGTACGTGGCATGGTCTTGTTTGTCGTGCCTGCCATGATCGATGCTTTGTTGCAGCATGCTTCCGCAGTTGAGCATTCCGGCTCGATTCAGGCGCTGATCAGTTCGGGTGGTCAATGGCTGGAACGGTCGAAGGAGCGGTGCCGGGAAGTGTTTGCCGGTACGGCTTTATACGAGTATTACGGTTCTTCGGAAGCGAGTTATATCAGTTACATGGATGTCCTTCGGGAGAAGCGCCCCGGATCGCTGGGGAGACCGTTCAAGGGCGTAGAAATCTCGATCCGGAACGATCGTTTTCTGGAAGTGCCCGCGGGCACCGCGGGCGAACTTTTCCTCCGAAGCCCGATGATGTTCAAAGCCTATCATCAGCTGCCGGAAGAAACGGCAGGGGCGTTCAGGGAAGGCTGGCTCAGAACGGGGGATTACATGTATGTCGATCAGGACGGTTATCTTTATTTGGCAGGACGGGTGCAGAACATGATCAAAACCGGCGGATTGAAGGTGTTTCCGGAGGAAGTGGAGGCCGTCCTGCAGCGGATTCCTTCCATTCGGGAGGTGATGGTCTTCGGCAAACCGGACGAGCGTTGGGGAGAGCGGGTTACGGCGATGATCCAGTGGCATGCAGAGGTGCCGGAATGGAGTTTGGACGAAATAAAGCAGGTTTGCAAGCAATACGGCCTGGCAGCATACAAAATCCCGAAAGCGCTGGTGACGGTGAGAAGGTTTGCCTATACGAGCAGTGGCAAGATTGCCCGCCAGCTTATGAAAGAACAAGCGTGTTCGAATAAGGGATAGACTCAGATTAAGGATGAAAGAAAGGAGACGATGCCGTTTATGCTGACCTTGGATCAGGTTCATTTTTATTATCGCAAAGGACAGGACGTTCTGCACGATATCAGCCTGTCTGTCCCCAAAGGCGAATTCGCCGCCATCATCGGTGGAAACGGTTCGGGCAAGTCAACCCTCGCCAAGTTGATGAAGGGGCTGCTGCAGCCGAAGAAAGGCGAGATCCGATTTGATGATTGGTGTACTTCCAAGCCGGAAGAGGCGGCAAAGATCCATCAACATATCGGCATGGTCTTCCAGAATCCGGATGATCAATTCATTACGACGACGGTAACGGACGAGATTGTGTTCGGCATGGAAAACATTCGCCTGTCCCGGGCTGAGATGCATGTCCGCTTACATCAGGTGTTGAAAGAGGTCGGACTCGAGCGGGAAGCGGAGATGAGCCCGCATCAATTGTCGGGCGGGCAGAAGCAGCGCGTGGCCATTGCGGCCATACTGGCCATGCAGCCGGACGTCATCGTTCTGGATGAAGCGACATCGATGCTTGATCCGGAAGGAAGACGGCAGATTATGTGCATTTTGCAAGAGCTGCATCTTCGCGGCGTCACCGTCATTCATATCACGCATCATATGGATGAAGTGCTCTATGCGGAGCGCGTGATATGGTTGAATGCCGGACGGATGGCATTCGATGGAACGCCTGCGGCGTTCTTTGAAACGCAGCCGTTGAACGAATACGGATTGGAGCAGCCGTTCGCAGCCAGACTGCGAATGGCGTTGGCAGGTTCCGTCGGGGAGAAGCCGCTTACGCCGAACTGGAAGGAGTGGATTCGGGAACGATGGCATACGAGCTAAACCGGGTTAGCGTCCATTTTGCGGAGCGGACGGCATTGCGCAACGTGACGTGCACTTTGCGGGAAGGACGCTGGATCTCGATCGTCGGCCGCAGCGGCGCGGGTAAATCGACGTTTGCCCATGTATTGAAAGGACTCGTCATCCCCGATGAAGGAGAGTATCGCATCGATGAGCGGCGAATTTTCGGAGACGGCAAAGGAAGGGATGGCGTGATTCATGATGTGGGCATCGTTTTTCAGGTGCCTGAACATCAGTTGTTCGAAACTACCGTCGCCAGAGAGCTGGCTTTTGCGCCGCGAATGCAAGGATGGGGCTCACAGCGGATCGCGGAGGCCATCGACCGCGTTTTGCCGCAAGTCGGACTGTCTAAAGAACTGTTGGATCTTGCGCCATTCCAGCTAAGCGGCGGCCAGAGAAGGCGTGTGGCACTGGCTTCCGTGCTGCTGATGGACCCGGCACTGCTTATTCTCGACGAACCGACGTCGGGACTGGATCCGGCGGCCCGTATGGAAGTGCTGCATATGCTGCGTGAATGGCAGCGGGCGGGGCAGCGCACGATCGTATTTATTTCGCATCGGATGGAAGACGTTGCGGAGTATTCGGATGAGGTCATGGTATTTCATGACGGCCAATTGTTGGAGCATTGCGACGTACATACGTTGTTTTTGCAAAAAGGCGCTGTGATGGATCAGGCTGGCCTGCCGCTGCCGGAAGCCGTGCAGCTGCTGCATCTCGTCGAGGAGTTGTCCGGCCGGTCCGTGGATACGGGCAGCTGCAGGGAAACCGACATTCTGGAACAAGTGTCGGCGGTATGGCAAGCGAGGAGCCCGTATGCAAAATAATATTCTGTTCGGACAGTTCATGGCCAAAGAATCGCTGATGCACAGGCTTGATCCGCGCACGAAGCTGGTTAGTCTTATGATGATCATGTTCGGTTTGCTTAGGGTCGCGACATTATTGGGATTTGCTCTGGCTACCGTTTTGGTGCTGGTTTGCGTCCTCTTGTCGCGCATTCCGCTGCCTGTATATGTGAAGACGCTGAAGCCGGTCTGGTTTATATTAACATTTACGCTTTTATATAATGCCTTCTTCACCCATGGAGATCACGTCATCTGGACCTGGTCGGTCATTACGTTAACTGTGGATGGCATCGAAGCGGGAATAACCGTTGTGTGGCGCATTGCGTTGATGATTATGCTGGCATCCGTCTTAACGTTAACGACCAAACCGCTAACCCTTGCCCAAGGCTTGGAAAAGCTGATGTCGCCGCTTTCGCGTTTGCGCGTGCCCGTGGAGCAGGTTTCGCTGATGATTACCATCGCGATTCGTTTTATCCCGACGATTCTGGAGGAGATGGACCGCATCTTGCTTGCCCAGAAGGCCAGGGGTTACGATATCGCCGCCATGCCCCTGCCGAGACGGTTGTTTGCTTATATTCCAGTCGTGGTCCCGCTGTTCATGACGACGATTCAACGGGCGGAACAACTCACGTTGGCCATTGAGGCCAGAGCTTATGGGGATGGCAGGGGGAGAAGTTCTTATCGGCAATTAAAGCTGGCCAAGGCCGATTATTGGATCGGCGGAAGCGCAATGGCCATTGCGTTATGGATGATATGGGGAGGTTAGCGACGGATGGATTGGAATACGCGTATCACGGACATGCTTCGCATCCGGTATCCGATCATTCAAGGCGGGCTTGCCTACTTGGGGTACTCCGAGCTTGCCGCGGCCGTATCAAACGCGGGCGGGTTGGGGCAAATTACAGCCATGAGCCTGCCGGATGCCGAGACGCTTCGCCGCGAAATTCGCCGGGCGCGGACGTTGACGGACAAGCCGTTCGGCGTCAATCTCGCGCTCGGCATGCATCGCGCCGATATGGAAGCACGGCTTGCGGCCATTATTGAAGAGCAGGTTCCGGTCGTAAGCATAACGGGAGGCAATCCTGCTGAAATGCTGCGAGCATTGGAACGCGAAAGCATTCATACCCTTGTGCTGGTGTCCTCCCGCAGACAAGCGCAAAAGGCGGAACAGCTCGGCGCATCGGCGGTCATGGCGGTTGGTCACGAAGGCGGCGGCCATCTTGGGCGCGACGGCGTGGGAACGATGGTCTTGGTTCCCAGCATCGCGGATACGATACGGATTCCCGTCATTGCCGCAGGCGGAATCGGTGATGGACGCGGCTGGATGGCTGCGCTGGCTCTTGGTGCCGAAGGGATCGTCATGGGCACGAGGTTTGTGGCGACGAAGGAATGCGCGGCTGCATCGGCCTCTTACAAGCAGGCTTTAGTGAACCGTTCGGAGGCGGACACGACCGTGATCAAAGCATCCATCGGTCAGCCGGGAAGGGTGCTGCGAAACGCTGCCGCCGAGAGAATCCTTGCCGCAGAACAGAGAGGGGACGGCATCGAGCAGCTTATGCCGCTCATTAGCGGTGACGTTAACAGGCGCTGGATTCATGACGGATCGGAAGGAGAGGGCTTCGGCTGGTCCGGCCAAGTGGCAGGTCTCATTCAGGATGTGCCTTCCGTATCCGAACTGATGGAGCGTATGGTTCACGAAGCGGAGTGCATCCGGAATAAGTGGGGCGGTAGGCGCGAACATTGACATTCAAGGACATCCATTATACTGTATGGGAGCCAGCTTTCTTTTCTCTATGAAGGTGAATATTGATTTTTGGAGGCATAACCATGAACCAGCGTTTTCGGATCACGCGCACGATGCAGGAAAACCATAATGACCCGGCGATTTCGCTTGAAGAATGCAAAGGATATTTTGAATCCAAAGCCGATTTTGCCTATTCTTCGACTCTTGTCGTCAAAGGGCCTGAAAGCACGATGACCATTGAAGGGGACTTCTTCATGTGGAACCTAGGGGAGGCGGAAATTCCATTCCGTCTTTATGATGGAGACCTGTATGTTGCGGTCAGCAGCGAAGCCGTCGTTCCCAAAATGATCGAAATTGCAACCGATTTGCAAGCAGACATCGTTGAAGGATAAGTGCGTATAACGTAGGAAGTCGCCAGATGTGGCGGCTTTTTTTGTTGTCTTTGTCCGAGTTCGCTTCTGAACGAGTTGTGGAATACGTCGCTCTTGAAATTAGCAAACCGTGGTCCTCTATGGGCACTGTTCCAGAAATGGGTCGGCCGGTAATTACCGGTTGGCCCTTTTTGCGTGGTGAGACGAGGATGGGGACGTGAGAGCGTCTTTCATCAAATATTAGTTGACAACGTCCACAAAACGATCTACATTATTTGTTGACATAGTCCACAAAAAAGGGGATTGACGATGTATCCGACTGATCCGATCGTTGCGGATATCCGCAAATTCAACCGTTTCTATACAAGCATCCTTGGGCTGCTGGACAAACATATATTGACTTCCAAGTACTCTTTTACTGAAGCGCGAGTCATTCTGGAGATCGGTTTTATGGGACAATGCATTGCGAACAGTCTGGTCGAGAAGCTGGATATTGATCGCAGCTATATGAGCAGAATTATTGCCAAACTGGGCAAGGAAGGACTCATCAGGAAAGAAAATTCGGAGTCGGACAGCAGAACAAGCCTGATTTCGTTGACAGATAAGGGTCTTGAGGTGTTTTCCCAATTGGATCAAAAATCGGATGAGCAAATCCACCGTTTATTCAAAAACTTGTCGGAAAAGGATATTCGAGAGATCCATGCGTCCATGGTGTTGATTCAACAAAAATTAGAAATTTCGGAAGGTGCAGGCAATGATACGTTTTGACAATGATTATGCGGAGGGTGCGCATGGGCGGATTCTGGAGCGCATCGTTCAAACCAATGAAGAGCAGACTCCGGGATACAGCACGGATATCTATTGCGAAAGGGCAAGAGGCCTGATCCGAAAAGCATGTCATGCAGAGCAGGCAGACGTGCACTTTTTGGTTGGCGGAACGCAGACGAACACGACGGTGATTTCTTCGATATTGCGCCCCCATCAAGGGGCAGTGGCCGCTGTGTCCGGGCATATCGCAACATTGGAAACCGGGGCAATCGAGGCGACAGGCCATAAGGTGCTTACCCTTCCCAGCGACGATGGAAAACTGAGAGCCGAGCAAATCCGGGAATTACATATGACCCATTGGAACAGCGGCAACCGGGAGCACATGGTTCAACCTGGTTTGGTTTATATATCGCACCCGACCGAGTATGGCACAACGTACAGCCTGAGCGAATTGGAAGCACTGAGCCGTGCGTGCAGGGAATGCGGACTTCCCCTCTTTATGGATGGTGCCAGATTGGGGTATGGACTGGTTTCCGAAGGCAGTGATCTTGAGTTGGCGGATATTGCCCGACTGTGTGACGTCTTTTATATCGGAGGAACGAAACTAGGGGCGTTGTTCGGGGAAGCTGTCGTGATCGTCAACGATGACCTCAAGCAGGGATTCAGATATCAGATCAAGCAGCGTGGAGGACTGCTGGCCAAAGGCAGACTGCTTGGCATTCAGTTCGAAACGATGTTTGAGGACGGGCTCTATTATGACGTATCCCGCCATGCGGTACGGATGGCAACGGACATTCGAAACGCATTTGTGTTGAACGGATTCGGGATGCGCTATAACTCCGGAACGAATCAACTATTTCCGATTTTGCCGAACAACGTATTTGAAACGTTAAGCCAAACCTATTCTTTCTCCGTCTGGGAAAAACTTGGCGACACGCACACGGTCGTCCGGATCTGTACAAGCTGGGCAACCAAAAAGGAACATGTGGACATGCTGACCGATGACATTCACAGAATACAGCTTGCATCCGCCCATCTTAGCTATACATCAGCGTGAGATTGCAGCTGTGAGTGAGTTGCGAATAGTTTGCTTCAGACTATATATGATTCTGCAAGAGCCGCCTTTGGGCGGCTTTTATCGTATTTATGGGAATGAAAAGCAGGTATACTTCATTTAATTCATACTAATTTGGTCAGAATGATTGATATTATAGAGGTTTACCGTTATACTTCATGTAATACGTTAATCATCAGTGAGTAACAATAAGAAAGAAAACCTACATATAAGGGGGGGAACATGTGGCTCCAGAGTTATACGAATTGGAATTGGAGTACGAGCTCTTGAAACAACTTCGGGATGCGATTGCTCCTGTCGGTGCAAGCACGCTCGTGCATACGTTGGGAAAAAGATACGGCCTGAGCCAGGCTACCATCGGAAGACGGCTTATGGAAATGGATGTCGAGGGGTACACGGTGCTTGAAGGGCGAAAAGGCCGTGTATTGACCGAAGCGGGCCTGGAACGACTGAAGACGACGGAACGGGAATTGCAGCAGAAAAACGTGAACTCGCGCCTGATTCAGACGCTGAACCATTCGGGCGAAAAAGCGCTGCTCGACATTCTCGTCGCCCGAAGGGCGCTGGAACGGGAGATTGCTTCGCTGGCTGCGGAACGTGCCACGAAAGAGTACATCCATCTGCTCGAACAATCCATCGAGGCACAGAACCGGCAATTGGCGCAGAACGTTATTCCTTATGAGGAAGATCGGGAATTCCACCGGCTGCTGGCTTATGCGGCCCAGAACCAGTTCTTGCTCCATGCCGTCGAATTGGTATGGGACACGAGCAGGGACTTTCTGGAGACCGCGTATATCCGGCGTACGGTCGGGAGCGAATTAGTGGTCGATCACCGTCAGATTCTGGATGCCATTATATCGCGTTCTCCGGAAGATGCCGAAGCCGCGATGGTCAATCACATCAACCAGATGATCGAGGACGTCAAACGTTACTTTTCCATGAAAAACCAGTCGCTTAGCATCGAGAAAGCGCGTTGAAAAGGAGATGAACTTGTGACCACAAATTATCGCTTGGGTATCGACATCGGGGGCACGTTCACGGACGCGCTGGTGACGGATCGGCAAGGCCAGATGATCGCTGCGCTGAAGACGCCATCCATCGCCGAAGCGCCTGAACGGGCCATCTTTAACGCATTGGATCAGCTTCAGGCACAAGGCGTGAACATTGGCGATATCGACCTGTTCGTCCACGGCACGACGCTTGGCGTCAACACATTGATCGAACGCAACGGAGCGGTTACAGGGCTGCTTGTTACAAAGGGTTTCCGCGACATTCTTGAAATCCGGAGACTTCGCTTGGAGGATACGACGAACCTGTACGGCGATAAGACGGAGGCGCTTGTACCGAGATATCTCGTCAAAGAAATCGACGAACGGGCGCTTGCAAGCGGGGACGTGCTGCTGCCGCTAAACAGTGATCAGCTTGTTCAAGCAGTTGACGAACTGGTGGAGGAAGGCATTACGGCGCTTGCGATCAGCTTTATGCACTCTTACGCCAACCCTGCTCATGAGAAGGAAGCGGAAGAAATCATCCGGGAACGGCATCCGCAATTGTTCATTTGCCGAAGCAGCGCCATTTGGCCGCAGCAGCGCGAATTCGAGCGTACGCTGGCCACCGCCATGAATGCATATGTGGGAGAACGCATGGGCTCTTACTTTGTACGGCTTCAGGAGGGTATTCATGAATATGGGTTAAAAGCAAACCTGCTCTCCACGATGTCCAATGGCGGCATCATGACAGCGGCAAGTGCGGCTAGCGAGCCTGTTCGCACCTTGCTTTCGGGACCTGCCTCAGGCGTCATTGCAGCGACGCATATTGCCCGGAAGGCAGGCATCGATCAAGTCATTACGTTCGACATGGGTGGCACAAGTGTGGATGTGGCTTTGATCGACAAAGAGCCGGCGTATTCCACCGAGAACAAAGTCGGTGATTTTCCGGTCATCTTGCCTGCCGTGGACGTTACGGCTATCGGGGCTGGAGGCGGATCGGTTGCATGGCTGGACACGGTCGGCGTCCTTAAGGTTGGCCCACGCAGCGCCGGGGCTTATCCAGGTCCTGCGTGTTACGGCCGGGGCGGTGAGGAGCCCACAACGACAGACGCATACTTGCAGCTCGGCATCCTGCAGGCGGATCGTTTTCTCGGCGGCCAGATGCATCTCTATCCTGAGCTTGCGGAACGTGCACTGAACGCTGTGGGCCATAGGCTGGGCCTTGATGCAACGCAAACGGCACAGGCGATTCTCGATGTCGCCACAGCCAACATGTATGCCCAATTTTCGCCGCTCATGGCTCGCAAGGGCATTGATCCGCGCGATTTCACACTGCTGGCTTATGGGGGAGCCGGCCCCATGCATGCATTTCTGATGGCGCGGGAAGTCGGCATCCGCCGAGTGCTTGTTCCGCCTGCTCCTGGAACGTTATGTGCGATGGGCTGCACGGTGGCCAATCTCCGAAACGACTTTGTCTTTTCGCTTCACAAGAGCAGCCAAGCTTTAGCAGGCGGAGAGTTGGCTTCCTTTTATGCGGATCTGGAACGGCAGGGACGAAGCTGGGTAGAGGTAGAGGCACGGGGCGGCGTGGAACTGGAGAGCGTCTACTGTCTCTATAGCGCCGATATGCGATATGAAGGACAGGCCTTTGATTTGGAAATTGCATTGACGCAGGAAGAAATTGACCATCCCGAAAAGGCAAAATCAAAGTTCCATACATTCTATCAAAATGTGTTCGGAATCAGCCAGCCGGAATCGGAAGTGATGTTCATCAGCCTGCGGGCGACGATTGTCGGCATCGTGCCGAGCCATGGGAGCGTGGATTCGTTTGCCCAAGTCAACCACGCAAGTGGAGCAGAGGAACGAAACATAACGTTCGATCATGCGCGGAGAACGGCGAAAGTGTTGACAAGGGAACAGATTCCGCTGGATGCGGGCATCCCGGGTCCGGTTATCGTGGAGGAGTATGATACGACGATTTTTGTACCTCCAGGTTTTAACGTACGCAGGGACGCGCATGGCAATCTGATCGGGGAGGCGACGTAATGATCGCGGACAAGGTGTTTCTGGAAATTTTCAACAATCGGATCCAAGCAGCGGTCGAGGAAATGGCGAACGTCGTTCTGCGAACAGGGTTTACCGCTTTTGTCAAAGAGACCGGCGATTTCGGCACATATCTGTTGTCTCCTTCAGGGGAGACGTTTGGTTCACCGCTGGAAACAGGTTATAACCTCTCGCTCGGTATTCCTGCAGAAGCGACGATACGTAGTATCGAGGATTGGCAGGAAGGGGATTTGGTTATCTGCAATGATCCTTATGCCACGAAAGGCATGGTGACCCACCTTCCCGACATTCATCTGATCAAACCCTACTTCCACGAGGGGCGCGTCATTGCTTACGGCATGTGTTTCGTGCACTCATCCGATGTTGGCGGCAAGGTGCCGGGGAGCGTATCTCCCAGCGCGTACGATATTCACATGGAAGGCATTCGCATCGCTCCGGTCAAGTTATATGAAGCTGGCGTGTTGAACGAGCATGTCATGCGATTGTTTCTGGATAACAGCCGGATTCCGGAGCAAAACCTTGGCGACCTCAAAGCGCTGATGGCTGCCCTGAACCGGGGTGAACAGCGCCTTGCCGAACTGGTCGCTCGTTATGGCGTGAAACGGATTGAGCAAGGCATCGAGCAATTGCTCGAATATGCCGAAATGAAGGCACGTGCCATCGTTCGGGATATTCCGGACGGAGCTTACGATTTCTGGGATTATCTCGAAAAGGGACCCGGAGGATACCCCATCCGCTTGCGCTGCAAGATGACGATCGAGGATAGCGACATTCATCTCGATTTTAGCGGCACCGATCCTCAGGTTCGGGCTTCGTTCAATATCCCGACGCATAATCAGCAAGGGCATTACATGCTTGTACCGGCGTTGATTCGCTATTTCCGCACGCTGGACCCGACGATCCCATGGAACTCCGGCATGATTCGAATGGTGCGCAATTACGCGCCGCCGGCCTCGGTGCTCAATCCGGAACCGATGGCTGCCGTCGGTGCACGGGCGGCAACGTTCATCCGTCTGATGGACGTGATCACGGGCGCTCTTGGCAAAGCCGAGGCGAGCAAAGTACCCGCAGCCGGCGCGGGGCAAGCGTGCATCGTCATGATGGCGATGACGGACGCAGCGGACGGAAAGAAAAAGGTCGGGGTCATTCAACCGATTTGCGGCGGTTCAGGAGCAAGGCCGATGAAAGACGGTATTGACGGAATGGATTTTGCCGTTGGACACCTGCGCAACATTCCGGCCGAAACGGTCGAGTCCGAAATGCCGGTGCTGATTGAGCATTACGGGCTCCGTGAAGATTCGGCAGGCGCCGGCGAATATCGCGGTGGAAGCGGGATCGCATTGCGCGTCAGAATCGTAACACCGGATACGATCATGACAGCACGGAATATGGAACGCATGGAGTTTCAGCCATGGGGCAGGCTGGGCGGCGATGTCGGCACGCATGGAGAGGCCATCCTTAACGCGGGACTTCCGGAAGAGAAAAATCTTGGCCGGATTGACGAACTGCTGCTGCAACCCGGGGATACCGTAACCTTCCTGTCCCAAGGCGGGGGAGGATACGGCAACCCGTTGAACCGGAATGCACAGTCGGTGCTGGCAGACGTTCGAAGCGGTTTGCTTTCCCTGGAAAAAGCGCGGGAGCTTTACGGCGTCGTAGTGAAGGGCACGGATGTCGACGAGTCTGGGACACACGCACTGCGGTCTGCCAAGCAGCAGCATGCGCAAGAATTCAGCTATGGTCCGACCAGGGAACAATTTGAAGCAATCTGGAGCGATGAGATGCAGTTGACGCTGGGACAGGCACTAAAGGAATATCCACTCGCCCTCCGGGATTATTTGAAACGCCGGACGATGGATATCGTGGAACAAAGACATGCCGCTGGTTCATCCGTGACGCCACAGGAAATAGCCGCCATCGTGAACGGGTTGAGGAAAAACATCGGACTACAGGGAATCGGTCATCAGTAAGCCTGAACATGTAAACTTGTAATCGTATTAACCAACTAATCTTATGGGGGAATTCGTATGTTTAAATCAAACCGCAAACGTTTTTTCAGCCTGGCTTCGTTGACGCTGACCGCTTCGCTCGTACTTTCGGCCTGCGGCGGGGCAAGCAACTCGGGTACAGCTTCCGAGAGTGGGGATGCTTCGGACAGCAGCGGCGATAAAATCAAGCTGACCATGTTTATCTGGGCGGGCTCCAACCAGGATATCGTGCCTAAAGAAGTGGTTGCCGAATATGTCAAGGAACATCCGAACGTTGAAGTTACTTTCGAGGAATCCTCCAATGCAATCATGTATCCCAAAATGGTAGCAGGCAAACAGGCCGATCCGGATAACCCTGTCGTCAACTTCGGTTACTTTAACGCGGATGCCACGGCCAAAGGTGTGAACGATGACATGTGGGAGCCGCTGGATAGCAGCATCGTGACGAACATCAAGGACATTCCCGAGCAGTTCCACCAGCCTGACAACAAAGGCGTCGTATGGGGCGTATCGAGCTTTGCCCTCGTTTACAACAAGGATCTGGTAACCACGCCGCCGACGAGCTGGAACGACCTGTGGGAGAACGAGCAATTCAAAGGCAAGACGGCATTGTGGGATTACATGTTCTATTCCTATATTTCGCCGCTGATCGCGACCAAAGGACAGGAGATCGGCGCATCGTACGACAATCCCGAACCTGCATTCCAATATTGGGCTGACCATAGCGACCAAATCGGTACCCTCGTTACATCCAATGACCAGTTGAAAGCACTGCTCGAATCCGGCGATGCCCTGATTGCGCCATTCAGCGCACAGGTTGCCCAAACCTGGATCGACGGCGGTTCGCCGCTTGCCGTAGCCTACCCGAAAGAAGGAGCGATTTCGTTCCCGTATTCGCTCCAAGTCGTCAAAGGTTCGACGCCTGATCAAACACGCGTGGCCAATGAAATCATCAATGAGCTGCTGAGTGCCGACGCGTTGACACGTTACGCCGAAGCAACCGGCACGCCGGTGACCAGCACTGCCGCTGCCGTGCCGGATAAATACAAGGATGATCCTTCGTTCTCGGTAGAAACGCAAAGCAATGGCATCAATCCCGATTGGGACGTGCTCGCCCGGGACAGCTCTGCATGGAAGGAACTGTGGGATCGCCTCGTCAAAACCAATCTTCAATAATATAGTCGCCTGGAACATAGACGAATTTATCCCCAGGCAGGGATAGGAGGACCCGAGATGAGCAATGGGCAGGAATCCGTCTCGATCGAGGCAAAGCGCGTTACGAAAATTTATGGGGGACGGGCTGCCGTCGATCAAGTTACGCTTCAGGTCAACAAGGGAGAGTTTGTCTCCCTTCTGGGCCCGAGCGGCTGCGGCAAAACGACGCTGCTCCGAATGCTGGGCGGGCTCGAACAGCCCGATGACGGAATCATCATGCTCGGCGGGCAGGATGTCACGGGCGTTCCGGCATACGGCCGCAGCAGCAATATGATTTTCCAGCAGCTGGCGCTGTTTCCGCACATGGATGTATTCAACAACATCGCTTACGGACTCAAGGTGAAAAAGACGCCTAAAGCCGAGATCAAACGCCAGGTCCATGAGATGCTGGAACTTGTGCAGCTTGGGGATTACGGCAGACGGGCCGTATTGCAGCTGTCCGGCGGACAGGCACAGCGCGTAGCGATTGCGAGAGCGCTGATCAACAAACCCGAAGTGCTGCTGCTGGACGAACCGCTCTCCGCGCTCGATATGCAGCTGCGCCTCGACATGCAGCGGGAACTGAAGCGCATCCAGCGCGAATTCGGCGGCACCTTTATCTTCGTCACGCATGACCAAAGCGAGGCGATGAACATGTCCGACCGCATCGGCGTTATGCGTGCAGGCCAATTGCTTCAATACGCGACGCCGGACGAAATTTATGAGAAACCTGCCAACAGCTTTGTGGCCAAGTTTATTGGGGATACGAATCTACTGGACGTGTCCGTGGACGAGCCCGCTTCAAATGGGATCCGCGTGAGCATTCAGGGGCATTCGCTGCTTGCGGGAACAAACGAAGAACCTGCCGCATTCCGGCAAGGTGCGAAGCATTCGTTATCGATTCGCTACGAGTATATTCGTCTTGGAGACGAGGCGGCCAACTGCACCAACCAATTGCAAGGTCGTGTTATCGAAAGTGTGTACGGCGGAGCAAGTATCCGTTATGTCATCGAAACGCTGGGTAACCTGCGCATTCAAGCAAGTGTTCCGCATCAGCGCGGAGGATTGCGCTATGCGCCGGGCGAAGCCGTGCAGCTCGGTTTTGATCCGGAAGATGCCTTGCTGCTCGCTGACTCCGGTGCGGGTGCGGCATCATGAGCCGGATTACCGAAAAGGTCGTAAACATGTATTCGTCCGGCAACCGCAAATGGACGACCCAATTGCTGCTCCTTTTGCCGGCATTGCTGCTAATGGGCATTGTGTATCTCGGCGGATTGCTGATTTTCGGAAGATACAGCTTCGACATGTACGACAACGGCAAGCTGGTCCGAGGTTGGGACTTAAGCACGTACCGCGCGTTTCTATCGGATCCATATTATTGGAAACTGATCGGAAACACGTTCCGCATCGCGTTTAAGGTTACAGCGTGGAGCTTGTTGCTTGCATATCCGCTCGCTTATTTCATCGCCGGCTTGAAGAAGCCGGGATGGAAGCAGTTTTTGCTGCTGCTTACGTTTCTGCCGCTGCTCGTGAGTGCAGTGGTTCGTTCCTATGGCTGGCAATTGCTTCTGTCCAAACAAGGTTTCATGAACTGGCTGTTCATTCATCTGGGCATGACCGAGGAAGGGTTCAATATGATGAATAACGAGACGGGCGTTGTCATTGCCCTTGTGCACATCTTTCTGCCGTTTATGGTCTTTCCAATCCTGAACGTGCTGTCGCAGAGCGATGCTTCGCTCAAAGCGGCGGCGCAGGATCTCGGAGCCGGCAGCTGGCGAACCTTTTTTACCATTACGCTGCCATTGTCGGCCAGAGGTATTGCAAGCGGCATCCAGATCGTGTTTACGCTGTGCCTGACTGCATTTACGACCCCTCAGCTGATCGGCGGGGGCAGGGTGATGACGCTGCCGGTCTTCATCTACCAGCGAACGCTGGACACAAACTGGCCGATGGCCGCAGTGGCAAGCCTGTTCCTGCTGGTGTCATCCGTCGTGGTGTCGCTGCTGGTCAACAAAGGTGCGGAATGGCTTATGTTCCGTCGTTCCAGGGAAGGAGGACGTGCACATGGTTAAGTCGGGACGCGTAACCAAATGGCTTCTCGCGGTGTTCGTTGGGGCGGTCGCCGTATACTTGTTGCTCCCACTATTAATGATTGCATTCACGTCCGTAGGTTCCGGATCGGCAAGCAAATTTCCGCCCCAAGGCTTCACCTTGGAATGGTATGCCAATCTGCGGGAGCAAACCCAGTTTCTTGATGCTTTCAAAAACAGCCTGATCGCATCGGCGGGAGCCGTATTGCTGGCATTGGTAACGGGGACGCTCGCTGCAGTAGCCATCGTGCAGCATCCTTTCCCGGGTGCGGGATTGCTGCGGGCTTTCTTTGTATCGCCCATGGTCATGCCGAAAATTACGCTGGGAATCGCCTATCTGATTCTGTTCTCCAAAATGCACATCGCTGGCGGACTGTTCGGGCTTGTATTGGGAGAAGCCGTCATCGTGCTGCCATTTATATTGACCATTGTGGGCAGTGCGTTGGCGAACCTGAAGCCGGTCCATCGGGAGGCTGCGGCCGATCTCGGGGCAAGCCCGTGGCGGATCTTTTTCACCATTACGCTGCCGCAGCTCAAATTCGCCATGTTGTTGTCCGGGTCGATCGCCTTTGTATTTACGTTTGACCAGGTCGAAGCTGCGCTGCTGCTGCTGCGCCAGGACAGCTATACGCTGCCGATCCAGCTTTTCCTCTACATGGAGAAGTGGCAGGACCCCACGATCGCGGCCGTGTCGGTTGTACTGATCGTCGGTGCCTTGGCTCTATTCATGGCGATCAAGCTGGTGCTTCGCTCCATTCCGGGACTCGAAGGATGGTTTGGCAGCAGAAAAAAATAAAAGGGAGGACTCGAAACTATGAATCCACAGCAACCATCCGAAGGTTCAAGCTTGAACAGGGACCGTGCGGATGAAGTCATGAAAGCGCAGGGACTCCAAGCGCTGGTTGCCACAACGCCGGAAAATATCCATTATGTCATTGGATCGCAATTGCGAGCCAGCAATTGGACGATGCAGATCTATGCCATACTGCCCGCCGACCGTTCGGCAAGGCCGTGCATCGTCATTCCGACGAATCGTCTGGGGGTCGTCGCCCAGTTCGGCATCACAAACGTTGACATTTTTGCTTATAGCGATTTCTTTGTTGAGGGAACAATCGAAGGCAAACCTTCCACCGCTGACATTGATCTGTTCTATTCCTTGCTGCAAACGACGGTGATTCACAAAGGAGCGGCAGATGCCTTGTTTGCTGCGTTGAAGCACCTTGGCATTGAAAATCAGCCTATCGGCATCGACGAAATGCGGATTGCGCCGAATATTTGGGCCCAGGTCCAAGATGCCTTGCCGGATGGGGCTGTTGTTCCCGCGTATACATTGTTCCGGCATATCCGGCTTGTGAAAACGCCGTTCGAGATCGAACGGCTGCGCCGCGCCGCTGAGGTCAATGAACGGATCGAGCGGGAGCTGATCGAGCTTATCGCGGCAGGCGTGCATGAAAAGGAACTGGCAGACCATTATCGGCTTGCCGTGATGCGCGCAGGCGGAACGCCGGCCATGACGGCCGTGGGAGCAGGACCGCGCAGCGCCTTGCCGCTGATCGAAAACTATTTCCATACGATCGAGCAAGGGGACCAAATCCGCTTCGATCTATGCATGCAGTTGGACGGCTACTGGGCTGATACGGGACGTACCGTCGTTGCCGGCGAACCGACGGCATGGATGAAAAAGCATTTCAACGCCGTAAAAAGCGGATGGGAGACGGCGCTTGAAGCCGTACGCCCTGGCGTAAAGGCCGCAGACATATTTCATGCGGCAGTGTCCCGCGTACAGCGCGAAGGCATCCCGCATTACCGTAGACAGCATGTCGGGCATGCCATCGGCCTGGAGCTGTATGATGACCTGACCGTTTCCCCGGGCGACCAGCACATTCTGGAGCCTGGCATGGTGCTGTGCGTAGAGGTGCCTTATTACGAACTCGGCGCAGGCGGCTTCCAGATCGAAGATACGGTGGTCGTGACGCCGGACGGATATGAGTTTCTGACTCGCATGGAGCGCAAATTGTTCACGAAATAACGAATCCCGGAAGGCTTCAAAGCAAGCGATCAGGCAGCTGCCGATCCAGGAGCTTTCCTGCCGAGAAAGTTGGAATTTCAATGATTCAGCAGGGAACCAAGACGTTTCGAAACATTAGCCTTGCGCTGTTTGCCGCAGGATTCGTTACGTTTGCGCTGTTATACAGCCTCCAACCGCTCATGCCGGAGATTAGCGATGCATTTGCCATTACTCCGGCACAATCCAGCCTGACGCTTTCCGTTTCAACGGTGGCGATGGCCATTACGATGTTGTTTATCGGCACGTTGTCCGACGCCCTTGGGCGGCGCTTGATCATGACGGCATCCTTGGTGCTGTCTTCCGTCATTGCCATTCTGAGCGCATTCAGCCACGGATATGCCGACCTGTTGTTGCTCCGCGTTCTGCAAGGCGTGGCGCTTGCAGGTCTGCCTGCCACGGCGATGACGTATTTGTCCGAAGAAATCGAACCCGCAAGCCTGGGGTACGCCATGGGATTGTACATCAGCGGCAATTCGATCGGGGGGCTCGCCGGGCGATTTATCAGCGGGGTCATTACCGACTGGTTCAGTTGGCGTACAGCGATCGGATTTATCGGCATGCTCGGCCTGTGCGCAGCCGTCGTCTTCTGGCTGCTGATTCCGCTGTCGCGGAATTTCGTCAAGACTTCTCCCGGCTTGCGCCAGGCGATATGCCTTCTATGGTCACAATGCCGGAATCCCCGGCTCCTGAGTTTGTACGGGCTTGGCTTTTTGCTGATGGGAGGCTTTGTTACGCTGTTCAATTACATCGGCTTTGAACTGACCGGTGCGCCGTATCACCTCAGCCAATCCCTGGTAGGCAGTCTTTTTGTCGTATATCTCATGGGCACCGTAAGCAGCACCTGGATGGGCAGGCTTGCGGACCGTTATGGGCGTTCCCATGTACTCGGCATTGCTATTGCGATCATTCTGGCGGGCGCGATCTGTACCATGCATTCGGCGCTGTGGGTCAAAATCGTGGGCCTCGCATTGTTTGCCTTTGGATTTTTTGGCGGACATTCCATTGCCAGCAGCTGGGTAGGTCTTGTTGCAGAAAATCACAAGTCACAGGCAAACGCCCTGTATTTATTCTTTTATTATGTGGGTTCAAGCGTTAGCGGAACCGGTGGAGGATACATATACAGTCATTTCGGATGGATCGGCATTGTGGGCATGATCGGGGTGTACGCCATGGCTGGCTTCGCGTTATGCCGTTTTCTCTTGAACGGGCGAGCCGGGCGGGAGAGTGGCAATCCGATCTACTGACATTCGGCACGAACAAGTGAAAAAAATGAATTGAAGCGCTGCTGACATAACGGTGTCAGCAGCGTTTTTGTATTCTGATGGGTGAGGCGATATAATCTGGACATGAAGGGAGCGGGGCGAATGAACAAAACCGAACGGCAGCTAGCCATCGTTCTGGAGCTTCAGCGTACCAGAGTGATCAAAGGCCAGGAACTGGCGGCCAAGCTGGAGACAAGCGTCAGAACGATTTACCGGGATATTCAGGCGCTTAGCGAAGCTGGTGTGCCCATTGTTGGTGCCCCCGGCACCGGATATTCGTTAATGGAGGGTTACTTTTTGCCTCCCGTCAGTTTTACGGCAGAGGAGGCCGTAACTTTGCTGATCGGAGCCGATTTCGTGGAGCGGCGTTTCGATGACCGATACGGGAAGAATGCGCAATCGTCGCGCCGGAAAATCGAAGCGATTTTGCCTGAACCGATTCAAAACGAAGCGAAACGAATTCTCGGCAGCATACGCATGCTGCCCGATTTGAAGCAGCATGGGCACAAACGATCCGAGAAGTCACACCTGGATCTGATACGTTCCGCGATGCTGTCAGGCAACAAATTGCGTTTCAATTATGTCAAAAGGGTACCCGAACCAAGCGGAAACCGGGCTAGCGAACGGACTGTGGCCCCGCTCGGGCTTGTGTTGGTGCAAGCCGGTTGGATGCTGCTCGCGCATTGCGATCTTCGGGGAGACACCCGTCATTTCAAGGTATCCAGAATCAGTAATCCCATTATGACGGAAGAAAGGTTCGAAGTGCCCACCGGCTTTAATTTACATGAATACATGCCGCGAGACGATCGGGATGTCCGTATTTCTGCCCGTTTCAATCCAGCTATAGCGGATCGGGTGAAAGAAACGAACATTCACTACATGGAAACGGAAGAATGGCAGCCGGAGGGATACGTGGTTCATTTCCGGGTTCGACAGGAGGAAGAACTGCTGCAATGGATTCTCGGCTGGGGAGCGAACGTTGAAGTATTGGAGCCGGAATCATTCCGATTGAGGGTTAGACAGGAAATCATGCACATGATGGCGCGCTACTGAACAGAATCCCAAACGTCAATTGAACTTCGAGGGAACGACGTTATAGTATTTTATAAATTGCTTTAGAAAAGGTAAAAGGATCGGCATCCCCCAGCCGTTCGGCAATTTTTGCTGCGGATTTACGCCCTTGTGCATATAAAAAGAAAAGGTCAAAGACCGCTGCCCGTCTAATGTTGGGCAGCGGTCTTTGGCATTCGGACATAGCAGCCGCCTTATTTTGCGGGAAAGCTGTATTTCCGGGCAAGAGACACTACGACCAGTGCACAAAGCGATAATATGAGCAGTGCAGTGCCAGCCAAGCAACGCCTGCAAGAATCGGGCAGCGAGAATCAGGGCATAGCTGGATGAAAGGGCGGCAACCGTGTTAAAGGCGGCAAAACCAACGATGACGGCGAGCAGCAATGGGCGTCTCCTTCATTTGCCTGTAAACATGGCAATCCCTCGCTGATCTGCGGCAGCAAACCGGCTGGAAACGGTAATGATGCAGATGAATCCGGACATGGCCAGTGCGAGTTCTATACATTAATTTCAATGCAGTTTACTTGTCAATCACTTCCGGATCGATTAGTATAATGAGCATATTCAACGCTTGCTGGCCGCCGAACGCGACGCTTCAAAACGGTGGCTGATTCGCAGTTTTTTTGCGAGTTTATAATAACGTTCGGATTTGTTTGGGCAAAACCGGGCAACCCGGCGTATAATGATATATACATGTATTGAAGACAAGGTGGTAGAAATCATGAATTCTTATCAGGCATTATGCCAAACCCTGTTTGGCGATTTCCCCGAGGAACATATCAAATATTCCGAATTGATCCGGAATTATACGTATACAAGATTGGGCGGCGCCGCCGATGTGCTGATGTTCCCGACAACGGTCGACGAAGTGGCAGCCATCGTAAAACGATCAGCCGGGAATGACATCCCGTTGACGATTCTGGGCTATGGTTCGAACATGATCGTGCGGGACGGCGGCATTCGCGGCATTACGATGTCCCTCCAAAACCTGAACAAGATTGAAGTGCACGGAAACACGATCATCGCCCAGAGCGGGGCGGCGATCATAGACGTTTCTAGACAGGCGCTGGCATCCAGCCTCACGGGTCTTGAATTTGCCTGCGGCATTCCGGGTTCGGTCGGTGGGGCGCTCTACATGAACGCCGGAGCTTATGGCGGCCAAATGTCCGATGTGATGGAGTCGGCGACGATTGTTACTGAGGCGGGAGAAATAATGACGCTGCAGAGTGAAGATATGCTGCTGGGCTATCGCAAGAGCGTATTTATGGGCAAGAAGGACATCATCATCGATATCAAGCTCAACCTGGCGCCTGGAGATCCGGTGCAGATTAAGGCCAAAATGGATGAACTGACCTATGCGCGGGAGTCCAAACAGCCGCTTGAATATGCTTCCTGCGGAAGCGTGTTTAAACGTCCGGAGGGATATTTCGCGGGCAAGCTGATTCAAGATAGCGGGCTGCAGGGAACCCGGATCGGCGGTGCGGAAGTGTCCCGTAAACATTCGGGTTTCATCGTTAACGTGGACAATGCGACGGCGCAGGATTACATCGAAATGATCGCGCTCATTCAGGAAACGGTGAGCCGCAAATTCAACGTGGACCTGGAGACGGAAGTCATCATCATTGGCGATGAGGCGCCGGCAGGCAGCTAAGCACGCATCTTATAACCATAACCGAAGATTTTGGTAAAAGGACCTGCAGCTCAAGCCGAGCGGCAGGTCCTCTTCATTGTTCATGTCTGGTGCTGATCTTCTAATGATAACGTCGCGAAGTACTCGACAACGACCTCGCGAAAATCATGGGCGGCACGAGAGATATATCGGTTTTTGTGCGATAACAGGGCGATTTCCCGCACCAACTGAACGTCTTCTACTCGCAAATAAGATATCCGCTCTCTCGGATTTTTTGCTGTGCCCGGGATGAATCCAATGCCGATCCCGGCTTCCACCAGCGAGCTCAATCTGGCGGGTTCATCTCCTTCGTACACGTAGTTGGGTACGAATCCGACCGAGCGGCATCTGGCATCGACGAGGTCGCGCGTAGCGTAGCCTTTTTTTACGCCAATAAACCATTCGTCCTTTAATTCCGACAAAGGCACGCTGTGCCGATTGGCCAGTTGATGACCATGGGGGACGGCCACGAGAATCGGGTCGGCATATACCGTTTCGCAGTGAATTTCATCCGATTTAACCGGGGGCGAAGACAGGCAGAAGTCGACCTCTCCGCGATGAAGGCGAACCAGCATCTCATCCGTGGTCAGCATTTGCACATGAAAATGAAGATGAGGGTGCTTTTGCCGAAAAATGCTCAAAATTTGCGGCAGCCGGCTTGCGGTGGTTACGGCCAGCTCCAACGTACCGTGTTCCGGACCGGACAAGTCCTTGAGCTCCTGCTGTCCCTGTTCCAATTCAAATAATGCTCTCTCCGCACGCTGAAGGAAACGGTTACCGAATTCATTCAGCCGCAATTTCCTTCCCGTACGGTCGAAGAGGGGCACCCCCAAATCCTCTTCAAGCCGCTGAATCGTTTTGCTTAACGAAGACTGGGTAACGTGCAAGCTCCGTGCTGCCTCGGTGACATGCTCCAGCCTGGCGACGGCCAAGAAATAGTGCAATTGTAACAGTTCCATCTCCATTCTCCTTTGCTTATTCCCTTGAGTACATGAAATCATAACATAAAATGCGTTGGAATAAATGAACAACCTCCGGTAAGATGACATCATCAACAACAGGAGGGTACCACAATGAATGTGAATCGCAGATGGTTAATCATTTCGGTAGGGCTCGGCATTTTATTGAACCCCTTGAACTCATCCATGATTTCCGTGGCCGTGGCCAGGCTGAAAGAAGTGTATGCGCTGGATTTTGCGACGGTATCGTGGATCGTGTTTTCGTTTTATGTTGCGAGCGCAATCGCCCAACCCATTATGGGCAAAGCCAGTGACCTATTCGGGCGCAAAAAAATATTTTTGACCGGCCTTGCCGTTGCTTTTATCTCCTCCTTGCTGGCGCCGTTGTCCCCAACCTTTGGCTGGTTAATCGTTTTCCGGATCATACAGTCCATTGGCACAAGCATGATGATTGCCGTTGGCATGGCACTCGTTCGCGTGCATGTGACGACCAAACAAGGGGCGGCCTTGTCGGTATTGTCCATTTTTTTATCCGGCGCGGCTGCGATCGGACCTTTTGTCGGGGGAATGCTCATCCATTGGCAGGACTGGCCCGCCATTTTTCTCGTCAACGTTCCGTTCGTGGTGGCAGGGTTCTTGTTATCGTGGAGGTTCATTCCGGCTGAAAACACGCGACAGTCCGGAGCGAGAGCAAGATCTTTTCGCGAATGGTTGAAGTTCATCGACTTCTACGGCATATTGCTGTTCTCCTTGGCGTTGATCGGCACTTTGGTAAGCTTGCTCTCCTGGAGCTCTGTCGGAAAATGGTCCTTGTGGCCGGTAATCATCGGGGTTGTCGGGTTAATCGCATTCGTTTTGTTCATTAGGCGCGAACTGGCTATAGATAAACCATTTATTCCTTTGCGGGCGTTTGTCCGGTATCCGGGCATGGCTTGGGTCAACGTACAATACATCCTGATCAATGTGTTATATTATGCGCTGTTTTTCGGCGTGCCTTCGTACCTGCAGATGGTTCGGGCCGTTGACGAATTTAATACGGGTTTGATCATGCTGACGCTGGGACTATGCTCGCTTGTGGCATCGCCGTTTGCAGGCCGTTGGGTGGATCGTGCGGGAGCCCGGCCAGCATTGCTGGCTTCCAGCGCACTTATGGTGTTTGGTTCCATATGGATGGTGAGTTTGAATGCGTACTCGTCCGTTTTCGGGGTGATCGTGGCCTTGGCTGCATTCGGGATCGCCAATGGCTTGAACGGAGTGGGAATACAGGCAGCGCTGTTCCATAGTTCACCCCATGAAATGATCGGCGTCGCATCCGGACTGTTCAATACGTCGCGATATTTGGGTACGATCGGCTCGTCATTGTTAACAGGCATTATTATGGGTAAACAGTTCAGCGCCTCGGGATTTCGTGTGCTTGGTCTGGTTCTTGCCGTCATTGCCGTGTCTCTGGTTATCATTAACCTGAAAAAGTCCGAATCAGCCGTAGTGGACAAGACGTTTTCATGAAAACTATAATATCTGTGCCAGCATATATAAATTGAACGATATAATTAACGAGAACGGAGAGGGCAGAAAGAATCTGAAGAAGCGAAGCGGTCGCCTAAAAGCTTTCTGAAGGAAAGCTGCATCGGAAGCATAAGCTATCACCGGATTTCCCCTTGAGAAAGGGATAAGAAAAATCTGGGGATAACAGCGATCGGAAGATGGTTCTGACCACGTAGTTGCTCTGTGTAAATAGTGATTCTGAATTCCGATGGGAGCGTGGGCAATGATCACCAAAACGATCGATGGCGTTTCGTTTGATTTGCAAGAAGACTTCGATTTTGAGTTTCTGTCGGACTATGGACGCGTGTTTAAAGTTTATGACCAGCAGGATTCGGGCAATTTGTGTTTCGGAGTTCAGAGTGCAGAACGGAAACGGTTTGTAAAACTAGCGGGAGCGTCGACCGTGCGGTCCAATACAAGCCCGGATGAAGCCGTGAGTCGCATGAAAGGCACGATTTCCATTTACGAAGACTTGTCTCACCCCGCGCTAATCCATTTGATCGGGCATAAGGAAGTTAACGGAGGATATATTACCGTGTTCAATTGGTTTGAGGGTGATTGTATGGGTAGGCAGTATGCGTCACATGCACGGTTTGAAACGTTGCCGCTGACAGAAAAATTAAACATCTTTCATGAAATTGTGTTATTCCATATCCATGTTCACTCACGAGGGTACATCGCCATCGATTTTTATGACGGTTGCATCTTGTACGATTTCGAGCGAAAGCAAATGATGCTGTGCGACATCGAGTTCTATAGCAAAAACAAACCGATCATAAACACGATGGGGCGGATGTGGGGGTCAAGCCGTTACATGTCGCCGGAAGAGTTTCAACAAGGGGCCGTGATTGACGAAAGATCAAATGTGTATCTGATGGGTGCTGCCGCTTTCCAGCTGTTCGGCGGCGGAACGGATCGTTCGCGGGAAGCGTGGAGAGCAGGGGATGAATTGTACCGTATTGCCTTGAAGGCCGTGCAGGCGGAAAAGGCAGAGCGGTACTCAAGCATTAACGAGTTTCATTCGGCTTGGACGGAAGCTTTAGCCCGATAAGCCCGATGAGGGGAATCGGTTATTCATCGTTGCGGAAATTTCATGGGATTAATCAAAATATACGGATGCACGCCACCATGAGCATAATCAAAAGGGCGGACCTGTAAACAGGCCGCCCTTCCATTTTAGCTATACGACTTACAGCGTAGCGACGTCAATGACGAAGCGATAACGAACATCGCTGCGCAGCACGCGCTCGTACGCTTCGTCTACCTGATCGGCGGAAATGACTTCGATCTGCGGCACGACGCCATGTTCTGCGGAGAAATCAAGCATTTCCTGGGTTTCGGCGATGCCGCCGACGAGGGAACCGGCAATGCTGCGTCTGCCCATAATCAGCGAAAATACGCTGAATTGATTCGGTTCGGCCGGCGCACCCACATTAACCATCGTGCCGTCGATGCGCAGCAGTGACAGATAAGCATCCACATTGAGGTTGGCCGATACGGTGTTCAGGATCAGGTCAAAGCGGCCCGCGAGCGTCTTGAACGTTTCCGCATCGCCGGTAGCATAATAGTGGTCTGCGCCAAAGCGGAGTGCTTCGTCTTTCTTGTCCATGGAGCGGCTCAGCACAGTAACCTCGGCCCCAAGCGCGTGCGCGTATTGGATCGCCATGTGGCCCAATCCGCCCATGCCGACGATGGCTACTTTTTTGCCAGGGCCTGCATTCCAATGTTTCAATGGGGAATAGGTCGTGATGCCTGCGCACAACAAGGGACTTGCCACATCGAGGCCGAGGCTGTCCGGAATGCGAACGACAAATCCTTCTTTGACGACGATTTTTTGGCTGTAACCGCCGTATGTCGGGTTTCCGTCATAATCCAGGTTGTTATAGGTTTGTACCACGCCTTTGGTGCAGTATTGCTCGTCTCCATTCAAGCAGTATTCGCACTCACCGCAAGAATCCACGAAGCAGCCAACGCCAACGCGGTCGCCGACTTTGAACTTGGATACTTCCGATCCTACAGCTTCGACGATACCGGCAATTTCGTGGCCAGGAACCATCGGGAAGATGCCGCCGCCCCATTCGTCGTAGGCGCTATGGATGTCCGAATGGCAGATGCCGCTGTATTTGATATCGATCAGAATATCTTGCGGACGCAGGTCTCTGCGCTCGATCGTCGTTCTTTCGAATTTGGCTTTTGCGCTTGGTGCGCTCAATACTTTGGTTTGGCACATGATTCAAAACTCCTTTGTGTATTTATTTTTAGTGAGAATTTTAAAAAATAGAGAGTGTTGCTGCAGATGCTCATTAGGCATTGCGATCCGCGTTCTCTTGCTCCGTGTTAAAAATTTCCTGGGCAATGTTGAACGAAGACCAGGCTTTCGGCCAGCCGACATAGAAGGAAAGATGCGTGATGATTTCACTGATTTCCTCTTTCGTCACGCCGTTTGTCTTTGCTCTATGAAGATGAGGCGTCAATTGTTCGAAGCTGCCTCCGGCAATCAATGCAGCAATCGTAATCATGCTGCGGTCGCGAGGGGAGAGTTCTTGTTCCCTGGACCATACTTGACCAAACAGGACGTCGTCGTTCAGTTCGGCGAATTTGGGTGCGAAGCCGCCCAGCAGATCCCGTCCAGCTGTTTGCTTTTCCGCCATATCGATCAGCCTCCTATCGTTTTTTCAGGCGCAAGATGCAGTATAGACCTTCAAGTCCACTTGAAGGCAAGAGGGGATTTAATTTTTTTTAGTTGGATGTATATCTCTTGACTTCAAGTTAACTTTAAGTGATAAGTTAAAACGATGAAGATTAATGGGGTGAATCAATGAATATAACGAAAGTGGCAGAGCAATTCGATTTGACGTCGGCAACGCTTCGATATTACGAGCAGGTCGGGTTGATTCCGCCGGTACGTCGGAAAGAGAACGGGGTCCGCGATTATACGGAAGAGGATATCAAGTGGGTGGAATTCATCAAATGCATGCGGAGCGCAGGGTTGACCATCGAAGCGCTGATCGAATATACCTCATTGTTCATGAAAGGGGACCATACCCTTGAGGATCGCAAAAAAATTCTCATCGACGAACGCACGAAACTGGCAGCCAAGCAGCGGGAAATCGAGGAGACCATTCGCAGACTGGATCTGAAAATCGAAGATTATGATGGAATATTGTCCGCTTGCGAAGCAGAACTCGATACAGATCGAATCGCCGAATCCAAGGAAACAAGAACGGGCAATTGAATATCTGCATTACCGCTTGAACATCAAAGAAGAGCGAATCACACCGTAAAGGGTACGGGATGATTTCGCTCTTTTTTCATTTCAAATATTGTTTGCGGAATTGCAGCGGTGAAAGTCCGAATTCACGTTTGAAACAGGAGGAGAAATAGGGGGAGTAACGAAACCCGACTTCCTCGGCGACCCGGTCAATGGACCAGTCGGTCGTGACCAGGAGACGTTTGGCCCGTTCCAGCCGATACTGCTGCAGATAGTCCGACGGCGTGCAGCCGTATCTCGCTTTCATGCAGCGTACGATATAGTTCGGATGAAAATGCAGGGCCGACGCGATCGCTTCATTGGTGATTTTCTCGCGATAATGGGCCTGAAGGTATGCCGCAGTCCGTTCCGCCAGTCGGGAAGCCACCGAATCCGTTCGACCAAAGCTCCCTTCTTCGAGCAAGCCGAGCAATTCGCCAAGCAACTGCTGCTCCTGCCAAAAGGAGAGGGAGGGCGGTTGGGCCAGCAATTGCTCCACCATCCCCAACACCGTCCGCGGGTCAGGCAAATGCATGTATTTCGGCAGCCGCAGCGTGTAAGGGTTAATGAATGGCCTGGTTGAGTAGGGGGATGGACTGCTCTCCGTTTGCTCTGCCGGAAATGCATCCCGTTTGGGTGCATGCTCAAAGTGAACCCAATAAAAAACGGTATCCCGCTCACAGGGCCTGACAGGATAGTGTTCTGCATCTGGTAGCAGCAGGAGCATGTCTCCCTCCGTGAGCGTCCATTGCGATCCATTCTCGCCGATGTACATCTCTCCACGGACAATAATCAATAAATCATACGCTCCAATATGACTGCGGTGGGGATGTTGATCCCCGATGATGTACTCTGTCCGGCCTGATCCCAAATAATAGGGGAGCGGGGGCATCCGAAGCTCAATCATGGTGCTTTCGTCCAGAACGTTCACACCCCTTTGCCTGTGTTATATTTTATAGAAATTGGTTCATTCCATTGCTATTAAGTGAGTAATACCAAGCATATAATGGAGTTCGTAAAGAGTCAATTTATATAGGAGGTACGTTTGATGCAGACAACACAGGTTCACATCCGGGACCAATTTTGGGAGGGCTATTCCGCGCTGGTACGTCAAACGGTCATTCCATATCAATGGGAAGCGCTGAATGACCGCATTGAAGGGGCGGAGCCAAGCTACGCCATCCGAAACTTCCGAATCGCTGCCGGTCTGGAACAGGGCGAATTCGGGGGATGGGTGTTTCAGGACAGCGACTTATATAAATGGTTGGAAGCGGTTGCTTATTCGCTGCGGAGCCATCCTGATCCTGATTTGGAGAACATCGCGGACGAAGCCATTGATCTGATCGGTCAGGCGCAGCGCGATAATGGGTACATCAATACTTATTTTACGATCAAGGAGCCGGGCAAAGAGTGGACCAACCTGTACGAGGCCCATGAGCTGTACTGCGCGGGACATCTGATCGAAGCCGCAGTGGCTTATGCCGAAGCGACGGGCAAAAGGAAGCTGCTTGACATTGCATGCCGTTTCGCCGACTTGATCGATACGCTTTTCGGCACAGGGGAGAATCAGATGCGAGCGTATTGCGGACACCAGGAGATCGAACTGGCACTGGTCAAGCTGTACCATGCGACCGGAGAGCAGCGTTATTTGAAATTGAGCCAATATTTCATCGATGAGCGGGGCAGCAGCCCGAGTTATTTCGTCCAGGAATGGGAACGGCGCGGCAGAACGGGGCTCTGGTCGCAAGGTTCGCCCAATCTGGAGATGTACCAATCGCACCTGCCGGTGCGCGAGCAAACGGCTGCGGTCGGACACTCTGTGCGTGCCGTTTATATGTATACGGCCATGGCCGATTTGGCTCGTTTAACGAGGGATGACAGTTTGCGAGCGGCATGCGAACGGCTGTGGGCCAATACCACTCGTAAACAGATGTACATTACGGGCGGCGTTGGTGCGACGCATCTGGGCGAGGCGTTCACCTTCGACTATGATCTGCCCAATGACGCGGTGTACGCGGAGACTTGCGCATCCATCGGACTGATTTTCTGGGCGCGCCGGATGCTTCGCCTGGAAGCGAAAAGCGAATATGCGGACGTGATGGAACGTGCGCTGTACAACAACGTGCTTGGCAGCATGTCCAAGGACGGCAAACATTTTTTCTACGTCAACCCGCTTGAGGTATGGCCGGAGGCCAGCAAACGCAATCCGGACAAGCATCATGTGAAACCGGTCCGCCAAAAATGGTTCGGCTGCTCCTGCTGCCCGCCGAACGTGGCCCGTTTGCTCAGCTCGCTGAACGATTATATTTATGATGTGTCTGCGGAGGATAACGCGGTTCACGTTCATCTGTACATTGGCAGCACGGTGCAATTTACGTCGGCCGAAGGCAGGGAAGTCACGCTTCGTCAGCATTCCGAGCTCCCATGGAACGGCAAAGTTGACTTCAACGTCTCGCTTGCTCCAGGAAGCGCAGACGGCACGGACTTTACGCTGGCGCTGCGGATTCCGAACTGGTTCCAGAGCGGGCAGCCTGTTCTGCGAGTAAATGGCGAAGTGCAGGCATATATGGTGAACAACGGTTATGCTCATATCCGCCGTCTCTGGTCAGAAGGAGATGCGCTGGAGTGGCTGCTGCCGATGGAAACGCAGTTGATCGAAGCTCATCCGCAAATTCGGGCTGACGCCGGTAAAGCTGCCATTCAGCGCGGACCGCTCGTATACTGCGTGGAAGAAGCGGATAACGGAGCGCCGCTTGCCTCGTTGTCCATTGCCGAGGCAGCGAACCTGACCGAGCGCGAAGCCCCGCATCTGCTCGGCGGTTGTGTTGTGGTGGAGGGTGACGGATTGACCGCCGACGCATCCGCATGGCCGGAGGACCAGCCGTACCAGCCGATTCGCAAACCCCGCACGCCGGTACGCTTTACGGCAATTCCTTATTACTTATGGGGGAACCGTGAACCTGGTGAAATGAGCGTCTGGCTGCGCCATTGATGCAGAGATGGAGGTATCAGCGCAACCCCCCGTTTCAAGGCGTTGTACTGTTGCCCGGCCATAATGTGCGGTTTCAAGTCTTGCAGGACAGAAGGTCCCTCTGTACTACCGGGGGCCTTCCGTCATGCCCTGCATGTTGAAACGCGGAAGCGGAGTTGAATGCATGGATAGAGAACATGTACAAAAGTCCCGTATCGAACGAATTACGCTAAAAAATCGGATTCTTCTGCTTTTTGCCGCCGTGGCCCTCATCCCCTTCCTCTTATCCTGCTACCTATCCTACAATACGATCAATTCCATTCTCACGACCAAATTGCAATCCGGCATCCAGAGCAATCTGAAACAGGTGACCCTTTCTTTGGAAAACACGCTCAGCAACCTGAACCATGTTTCCCAGCAGCTCGCCTTCGAAGGAAGCATCGGCAAACAGCTGGAGCAGCTTATGATTGCAGATCAACCCTATGACCGCAGTTATTTAACCGACCAGATCAAATACCAGCTGAACCTGATTGCGTTCACCAATCCCAATATCGGGTTATGCATGTACTATTTTCGCGAAGACGGGAACGTTCTCTTTGAAACGATGGGGGTAAAGGATTCATTTGATCCGGATCAGCTGCCAATTATGGCCGAATATTACGGAATCACGTATTTTGGGCCTCATATCAGCAATGACCGATTTAACGATCAATATGTTCTTTCCGCGCTGCGAAAGGTGGATTTGCCCGAACGGGGCGATGCCTATGTATACATTGAAAGCGGGTTTAACCTGACGCAAAGCATTCTTGACCTGGATGATGTCAGCAAAAACACAGCTCATCTTATTTTGGATAATCATGGACGTGTCTCGTACAGCGAGTTAAGGGATGTATTTCCCGAAAACGCGGCGTTTCCGGCTTCGGACAATCCTTCGCTTACAGCGGCAGCTTCAGGGATCACTTCGGGCTATTATTGGTACAGGCAATTCAGCAACCAGGGATGGAGCGTGGTTTCCCTTATCTCCAAAGCGGATTACGACCAGGAGAAAAACCGCTGGGTGATGCAGATGGTCCTGTTAACCGTGCTGTTTGCAGCAGTCAGCTTGGCCATCGGCTGGTTGTTGTGGAAAATGGTATATCGGCCATTGTCCCAATTCCACCGGGAGATGAAGCAGATGCTGAACAGCAACTTCAACGTGGTGGACGCCAACTCGCGCATACCGGAATTTGAAATGCTGCTGACACAGTTCGGGCGGATGAAGTCCCACATTGCAAGATTGTATTCCGAGGTCGAACTCAAAGAGAAGCGCAGGGCGGATCTGGAAATCGAGAAGCTGCTGTACCAGATCAATCCGCATTTCCTGATGAATACGCTGGATACTGCCCATTGGCTGGCTGTCATGAATGGTCAAGAGGAGATTGACCGACTCGTCACTTCGCTGAACAAGCTTCTCTATTACAATTTGCGCAAAGGCGGCCAGAGCTCTACCATCCGGGAGGAGATCGATTCGCTCAGGCAGTATTTGATCTTGCAGCAGATTCGCTATAATTTTCAATTTGATGTTTGCATACACATCGATGACGAACTGCTTAACGTATCGGTACCGAGGTTCATTTTGCAGCCGCTCGTTGAAAATTCGCTGTACCATGGGCTGGATGACAAGGGAAGGATCGAAGTGGAAGTAAACAGGCACAACGGCTGGCTTGAAATCTCGATTAGGGACAACGGCAGAGGCATCTCCGAAGAAAAGATCAAAGTACTGCTGGAACAGGAGCAGGCCGAACGACATCGGGTTGGCATGGGCATCGGCATGAATTATGTCAAACGTATGCTGGAGTCTTATTATGAAGGCCATGCCAGCCTGATCGTCACCAGTGAGCCGGGGAAGGGAACCCGGATCGTCATTGGGCTGCCGATTCAATGCAAAGGGGAGGAACCATCATGATCAACGTGCTGATCGTCGATGACGATCAATTGGTGCGCAAAGGGCTCATGCTCGCGATGCCTTGGGATGCTTTTGAAATGAAGGTGATTGGCGAAGCAGGGAACGGGGAGAAGGCACTTGAATTTTTATCGGAGAACCGCGTGGATTTGTTGATTACCGATCTGGCCATGCCCGTCATGTCAGGGATCGAGTTAATCCGTGCCGCGCGCAAGCAATACCCGGATTTGCCAATTGCGGTTCTGACGCTGCATCAGGATTTCGAATACATTCAGGAAGCGCTGCGTCTGGGCGCCATTGATTACATTGCCAAAGTGCAGTTGGAGAAGGAACGGTTCGAAGAAGTGCTTGGACGCATTCATGACCGTATTCAGGCTGACAGGCGTAAACGCTCCAACGACGATATTGCATCGGAATCCGGTAAGGATGCACTGTTTTACGGAGAGCTTGAAAGAGGCGGTGCACAATCACTGAACGAATCGAATGGCGAACGGGAGCATACCGGAGCAACTTTGGTTGAGGCGGAGGATGGAGGCATAAAGGACAAGCTGCACTCGTTTCGCTGGGTTCATGATGAGCGATATATGAATGAAATGCTGCAAGAATTGAGGCTTATGCAATTGCCCGTGCCCCGGTTGATGCAGTTGCTTTACGGCGTCACGGTAGACTGGAACCGCATATTCAAAACCATTGTACAAACAGAAATGATCACGCCCGTTCATTTTGCCTCCTGGCAAGACGTGGTGGAATGGATGGCGGAATTTCGCGCAGCAGCACTTGGTTTATCGGGGGGCCAGTATCTCCGCAAAGAGGTAAGCAGCAGCATCTTGACTGCCGTCAAAATCGTACATGACGAGTTACACAAGCCTTTGTTCGCCAGCGATGTCTCGAAGCGTGTTAATCTCAGCCGCAGTTATTTCAATCAATGCTTCAAGGAAATGGTCGGTTATTCTTTTAATGAATATCTGCGCAAAATCCGGATCGATAAAGCACGGGATTACTTGACTCAAACCGCCAAACCGATTGTCTGGATTGCGGAGCATACGGGTTATGCCGACGAGAAGTACTTCAGCCGGATCTTCCGTGAGCAGGTGGGCATGCTGCCGAGCGAATACCGGAATGCGCCAAGACGAGGGTAGACGGATGGAGCTTGGGTGGGATGAATGAATTGTAAGCGTTAACAAAATCGGACGTTTCACCTCCTGTTTCTCGTTCGGTTCTCTATCTATCGATGTTTCAGGCTCGTGTTATATTGTTGGTGCTGGACGCGAATGACATTCCAATAAAGGGGGAGCATCCATTTGGGCAAAAAAATGGTCATGGTGGCGATGATGCTGCTGCTCGCATTCACGAGCGCCTGCAGCAGCGCGGGCAGCCAGGAGAACGAAGCGGCGGGGAACAGTACCACGCCAGGCGTTACGGAAGAAGGGCCGGCAGATCCGTTCGGCAAGTATGATCAGACGATTACTCTGACGTTTGGCAAAGAGGTCGATCCAACGGACAAAAGCTTGCCTGCCGGGGATACCCCGGAGAATAACCAGTATTCGCGTTATGTGAAGGATAACCTGAACATTGATACGAAGGTCACCTGGCAGGCGGCCACCGGCACGAACTACGAGCAGAAAGTGAACCTGGCGATTTCAAGCAACGATTTGCCCGACGCGCTCGTGGTCAAGGATACTCAGCTGCGGGCGATGGTGAAGGCGGGGCAGCTGGAAGACCTGACAGATGCATTTAATCGATTCGCTTCGCCGGCCATGAAGAGTTATATGGAAAAAACGAACGGCGTATCGGCCGAGGCGGTCACATTTGACGGAAAAATGTATGCCATTCCTAGTATACAAGTACACTCCGACGGCGTTCACCAAATGTGGATCCGCAAGGACTGGCTCGACAAGCTGGGGCTTGAGCCGCCCAAAACGATGGAGGAACTGGAGCTGGTCGCGAAAGCATTCGTGGAACAGGATCCGGACGGCAACGGTAAGCATGATACGATCGGAGTTGCCGGACAGCAGAACGGCGGGCGGTTATACGCCAATTTCCTGGAGTCGACGAACAACACGTATGGACTTGATCCGATTTTCGGGGCCTACAAGGCGTATCCCGGTTACTGGTTAAAAGACGATGCGGGCAACCCGGTCTATGGTTCCATTTTGCCGGAAACGAAGGAAGCGCTCGCCAAACTGCGCGATATGTACGCTGACGGGTTAATCGACAAGGAACTCGGCATTCGCAAAAGCGCGTCCGAGCCTGTGGTTAACGGTAATGCGGGTATCTTTTTCGCGCCGTGGTGGATGGGGTATGGACCTCTGCCCGATGCCATCAAAAACGATCCGAATGCCAACTGGCAGGCCTACTTGTTGCCGCTGGATGCCGACGGGCAATTCAACGCCCACATGGGCGCTCCTTCTACCGTATTCGTCGTCGTTCGCAAAGGATACGAGCATCCCGAAGCTGTCATCAAAATGCTGAACCTGCTCATTCGCGACGAGTCGACATTCGATATCTCCGTGCCAGTGGGGCACTACCCGCTGCGTGTTCCGATGTCTTACATGGATGAGAGCGAATATTCGGCGAAAGCGTTGCAAGAGGTACTCGCCGGTACGAAGAAACCCGAAGACTTTACCGATCCGGGTTACAAACTGCTTGCGGCAGATATCCAGAATGTCAAAAAGGTGAAGAAAGAGCCGTATGACAATATGGACATCCAGTATTGGGACCCTCAAGCAGACCTTGGCGTATGGAGCCGCATCTATTCCCTGTTGGTCGGATCATCGTCCTTGCAGCAGGACTACAACAAGGTATATAGCCTTCTGTATTCCCAGACCCGCACGATGGAGAGCCGCTGGTCCAACCTGAAGAAGCTGGAGGACGAAACTTTCCTGAAGATCATTATGGGAGCGGCCCCTCTCGATACGTTCGATACGTTCGTCAGCGACTGGAAGAAGCAGGGAGGGGACAAAATCACCGAGGAAGTCAAAGAGTACGTGAAGTAGTACGTCATTTTAAGGGGGCAGCTGTCCAGGGCGCCGGGTTCATCCGGCGCTTCTTCTTGAGTAGAACGTGATGGAGATTGCGGAGGAGGAACACCGGATGCGGAACCGAAGTTTCATCAAACATTATTACGTCATGTTGCTGCCCGGAATGGTGTGGCTGCTGTTCATCAGCATCATACCGATGTTCGGGATTGCCATTGCTTTTCAGGACTTCAACCCGGGTCAAGGCATCTGGAAATCGACCTGGATCGGGCTGGAGAACTTCGAATATATGTTCAGCCTGAACGATACCAAGACCATTTTCTTCAATACGGTGTATATAGCCGTCATGAAAATTGCCGGCAATCTGATCGTGCCGTTGATTTTTGCGATCATGCTCAATGAACTGCGTCTTTTGGTGGTCAAACGCTGGGTGCAAACGATCGTGTATCTTCCTCACTTTTTGTCCTGGGTCATTCTGTCCGGCATATTGCTCGACGTGTTTTCGTACACGGGTCCTGTCAACGGACTGCTGAGCATCCTTGGATTTGAACCGGTGTTATTCTTTGCCCGAGCAGACTTATTCCCGTTTATTGTCGTGGGTAGTGACGTATGGAAGGAATTCGGTTTCAACACGATCATCTACCTGGCCGCGCTGACCGGCATCAGTCCAGCCTTGTACGAAGCAGCTTCGATGGACGGAGCCAGCCGGATGCGCAGAATCTGGCATGTGACTTTGCCTGGATTGCGCACGACGATTGTACTCTTGGCGGTGTTAAGTTTGGGAAACGTGCTGAATGCAGGTTTTGATCAAATTTTCAATCTGTACAATCCGCTGCTGTACTCGACGGGCGATATTATCGATACATGGGTATACCGCGAAGGGTTGCTGAACATGCAGTACGGACTCGCAACCGCGGTTGGCCTGCTAAAATCGGTAGTCAGCTTTGTGCTCATCATCGTCTCGTATCTGCTGGCTTCGAAGTTCGCCAATTACCGCATATTCTGATAAGGAGAAGGAGTCGAGCGAGATGATAAGAGAAACGACGCTGCGATCCCGGGTGTTCGATGTCACGCTGCTGGTCGTGCTGCTGTTGATCGCATTCCTGTGTATATTGCCCCTCTGGTACACGCTGGCGGTATCTTTAAGCGAGAAATCGGCGGCTGCTGCCGGGAAAGTATGGCTGTGGCCCGTTGGTTTCAATTTCAATTCATACCAGCAAATTATCGGAGACCGTTCCTTTTTCAATTCCTTCTGGATTTCCATTCAGCGGGTGGTGCTTGGGGCAGCCATCACGTTTGTTGTAACAACGATGATGGCTTATCCGCTCTCCAGGAGCCCGCGCGAATTCCGGATGCGCAACGTATTCATGTGGATTCTCGTGTTCACGCTGCTGTTCAACGGCGGCTTGATTCCCTGGTACATGACCGTGAAAGCGATTGGGCTGTATGATACCATTTGGGCGCTTGTTCTAGGCGGGGGAGTGCCGGTCTTTAACGTTATTCTGATCGTGAACTATTTCCGGAATCTGCCCAAGGAACTGGACGAGGCTGCACTTGTGGACGGGGCCGGACCGTGGCGCATGTTGATCACCATTTATGTGCCGCTGGCCGTGCCGGTACTGGCTACAGTCACGTTGTTCACCATCGTGTATCATTGGAACGAGTTCTTTCACGGGCTGGTGCTGACTTCCGGACAGGATCATTATCCGCTGCAAACGTTAATCCAGCAATTCGTCGTCGTCATCGACGCGTCCAACATGACGGAAGACCAATACAAGCGGATGAACGAGTTATCCAATCAAACGCTGAATGCCGCAAAAATATTCATTGCCATGCTTCCCGTGCTTATTGTGTATCCGTTCCTGCAGCGTTTTTTCATCCATGGCATTACGCTTGGGTCAGTAAAGGAGTAGCGCTTCATTCATATGAATTCGGGCGGATATGAACATGGGCCCCTGGTCGGTGCATTTTATGCAAATCGAAAAAGCCTTCATGAAGATGGACCGATCCGTTCCTTGTTCATGAAGGCTTTTTTGGCTTACATTTTGACCAAATGGAGGAAGCTTGATAAAATTAGTTATTCGCATAATGGATGCAGGATGGGCGAATGGGTTTCGTTTTATATTACTGAATAGATCAGGTGATTGAATGAACGCAGCGAATAACTCGAACGAACTTTTAAATACGTGGATTTCCCTTACGAATATTCAAACGAACATCAATGATGAGCTGGAGCGTGTGTTAGAAGCTGAATACGGTTTGTCATTAAAAGAATTTTTCGTGCTTTATTTTTTGATGCAGACCGATGAGAAAAAATTAAGGCTGCAGCAGCTGCAGGACCTGGTTGGCTTGAGCCAGAGTGCCATATCCCGGCTTGTCGGCCGGATGGAAGCTGAGAACTGCGGTGCCTTGAACCGGCATATTTGCGAGGATGACCGCAGAGGGATCTACACGTGCATTACCGGTCTGGGGCAAGAGAAATTCCGCAAAGCGCTTGTTACGTTTAACGAGATGCTGGAAACCTCTCTGCAACAAGGAGATCTCAAACAGCAGATCCAGTCGCTGATTCAAAAACTGTAAGCGAACGTCACGACAAAGAGCCAATCTCCTTTCCGGGTCCCGGGGGAGAATGGCTCTTTGTTTAAACACACTCCAAAATCACCATTGACATGAAACGCGTTCCAGCCGGTAAGATCAAATTGTAGTTTGAAATGGAATGCACAAATTTCGAGCAGATCGTTCATGTTCGGGTGAAATTGGATATGTTCATCCGGGTTGTACCCCTTAAAATAAAAACTTGAGCTATTTAAGAAAACGTTTTATATTTGGAACAGATTCGAGGTGAGTTCTTATGAAGGTTGTAAATCCGCTTTCGGCCAACATCGTGCAATTGCTGGAACATTACGAAAGCAACGGTCACTTGAACATACAGGCCTCATTGATGGGGGACCGCTCAGCGCTGTACGAATTGGAAAATTACAGTCTGAAAGTATATACCGCTCGAGGGAAGTTAGACGGAGAGATGGAATGTGATGTTATGTTATCCATGCAGAATCTTCGCCATGTCCCTAAAATGTATGCTTATGCCCCAGGCAAGTTCGTGCTCACGGAGCGCGTGCATGGTCTTAATTTAAAAGATTATTACAGTGTGCATGGGAGTGTGCCGCAGCATTTGCTGTACGATATGCTGCAGACGGAGTATGAGCAAATTCAGGCCGGGTATCATGATTGGGAAGTGATCCAGTATGAGCAGCTGCGCTGGACGGCCACCGGAGAAGTAAAGCGCGTTGACTTTTGGTTGTGCGAACCGATGGGCAGTATACAGTCGCAAACCGTACAAGCTTTTATGAACAAAGTGGAGAGAATCCATGCGGGCGATCCTACCGATTTGGAAACGATCATGTATTACTTCAAAAGACATGGCCTGAGCGAGGCTGACATTCAATGCGTGTTTGAACAATTCAGAATGCGGCATTCGCAGCCTTTTCAGCCGCAAAGAACATTGAACGGTTAAAGAATGAAGTCGCAGAACATGCGACTTTTTTAGTGCGAACAAAAAAGCCCTTATCCTTCGGAAGGGGATAAGAACCATGCCGCCGCCTTTGTTTGGCCTTATGAATAGCTCCATAACTATTTTTGGCACATTGGTAGACTATCAGACGGTCGTAACAGGCATTTCCAGTGGAATCATGGCAGGGCTTTATGTACATCCGTTAAGGTGTAGTTCTTCAAAATCGTATACAGGATGCCCCACAAAATGGGGCATCCTGCATACCAAGCTAGATGAAATTAGTAGTATCTTCTTTTTTTACAAGGAACGATTTCAATCTTCACGTGAGAGTGCTTTTTCTTTGCGATCGGAACAAATTTGACTTTAGTAACGACGGTTTTGGTGATTTTTTTGACAAAGCATTTCGGCTTATGGCCGTGATGGTGATGATGATGAGAATAATATTTTTTCTTCACTGTGAATCCCCCCTAACTTGTTGATAGTGCAATATATGGGGATCTCCTTGGATTGTTAAGTGCTATTGTCCCTGGCATGTAGAAATGAGTAGATTGCCGGGGGTGGAAAATGGAATTAAATGTTTACTGGATACGAAATGTATCTTATAATATCTTTGCGATACATAATGTATTGCCAAGGTTGCATCATGAGCATTGAATCTTTCAAAGAAGGAGGTGGCTAAGATGGAAGCGAAAAAAGAAATGTGGCAAGCTCCCGTATTGGAAGTACTGGACGTTGCTCAAACGTTGGCTGGTGCAGGTTACAGACAAATCGACTGGGTTACGGAACATGATGCGGACATTTATGATCCACTGTCCTAATCCTTTTCCACAAGCCATATGGGTTCAGGTATTCCGTGCTGAGCTGTACTTATGAACATAATCTCTCTCTCAAGGTCGCCCATGGGCGACTTTTTTTCATTGGTTGGCGAAAAAAAGAACCAACCTCTCCATAGGGAGCAGATTGGTTGGTTCCACTGCAAATTATGATTCCGTTTCTTTGATGGCCGATGCATGGACGGCACTTTCCATTCCGCTGTTATACGCGCGGAACAAGCCGAGTCGCCAGAATGCTGCCCCTTTTAGGTCGTATCGCTTGGCAAGCCCCAGCTTGTCATCGACGGAATCAGGTTTCTCGCTGCCCAGACTGATGCCTAGCAGCAGCTTCTGTTTAGGTACGCCAGCTTCCAGCGCAAGTTTGATCGCTTGCTCCACAAGGGAGTTCGGCTCGGGTACCTGCGCTTTGGTGCCGACGGGATTATACTGATACGCCATGATGATCAGATCGTCGGCAACCGAAGCGAGCGTTTTGTAGTCGTAGCCTTTGTAAGCCCCGTTCAAGGGAGGCACGGCGATCGACAGGGAGATGTCGGAAGCGACGGCATTCTTCAACTCTTTGACGTATTGGTTAAACAACTTTTGCTGTTCAACGGCATCCAGTTTGAAGCCGAGGCCTTCGAAATCCAGCACGATTCCTCCAAATCCGTTCTCCTTGACGGCAGCAGCAATTCCATCGATCGATTTTTGACGCATGCTGCTATCGCTCAGCATCCGGGTTAACTCCCCGCTGCCATCCAACGCATAAACCATCAGATACGGGCGAACCCCCTGATTGGCTGCATCTTGAACAAGGGACTGCGGCGTTACTTCTCCGGCAGCGGCAGGCATGCGGTATTCATCGCCCTCCAGCGTGAATTGGCCATCACGGTCGATGCGGCTCCAGCCGTAGGCGACCGAATTCATGGAGGATACCAAATCCCTTTCCTGGAAGGACTGCACGGCATAGAAAGCTCTAAGGTGCATTTCCTTTTGCGGAGATACGAGAGAAACGGTACGTGTCGATTGGTTCCAACTTACGCCAACGCCGAATTGGGCGCTGAATGAACTAAGCGGAATCAGCACGCGTCCTTCTCTCTGGATTGGAGCAGCTGCCAGTTTAACCTGTTTACCGTTCACCGTGGCTGTCGTACTGCCAACGTGAAGCAGAACTTCAACGGTTTCACCTTTTACGCTGCCTGCAGCCTGAACGGTTTGGGTTTTGCCGTTCCAGGCAATTTCGATGCCTAAAGCTTGGCCCACCGTGCGGAACGGAACATACGTAACGCCTTTCTCGATCCGGGGAGCGGCATCGAATTGCAGGCCAACGTCATCAAGCAAGACCGAAATGCCGGGAACTGCCTGTACATGGCTGACACCCGGAGCAGCCCCGAACAGGGATAATGCAACAATCGCAGCAAGGGCGTTTCTTCCGACACGATGTGCGAACATAACTGATTACCTCCAATGCATGTACGAAGATCGTATTATAACTACGAATCTAGCATGGTATAGTATAGCAAAATTTTCATAGAGTTCCAATTTTCAAAGGGTAGGTAAAGAAGATTCGCTTACATAAAATGGTGGGTGTTGGAGATACTGTGGTCAAAATCTCCTGAGTGGAGTGATACCTATTTATGCGTGAAGCAGGCACCAAATTGAACACATCCGAGGCCGTTATCGTCGTTTTAAACAGTGTGCTCGGTGCGGGCATTTTGACGCTTCCCCGTACCATCAGCAAGGCGGTAGGGACCCCGGATGTATGGATCTCCGTGCTGATGTCAGGGCTGTTAGTTACAGCGATCGGCCTAATGATGGTGGCATTGTGCCGGCGGTTTCCTGGAAAAACGGTGTTTGAATTCCTTCCGCAACTTACGGGGCAATGGGGAGCATATGTCTTGGGGATGTTAATCGTTTCCTATTTTGTTGTGTTGTGTTCGTTTGAAATCAGGGTTATGGCGGAAATTACAAGCATGTACCTGCTAAAAGGCACCCCAAGCTGGGTTTCCATCATGGTAATCATGTGGATCGGAATATATATGATGAATGGCGGACTGAAGGTGATGATACGGGTTTTCGAAATCATGCTGCCGATCACGCTGGCGCTGTTTCTGCTGGTATTCCTTTTGAGCGGGCGGTTATTTGATCTCAACAACCTGCGGCCGGTGCTGGGCGAAGGGTTCATGCCTGTGTTGAAAGGCATCAAACCTTCATTTCTGTCCTATTCGGGTTACGAGGTAGTATTAATAACAACGGCTTTTATGGCCAACGCCAAAGCAGGAAGCCGAGCGGTCATTTATAGCGTACTGGTGACGACTCTCATATATCTGGTTACGATTGTGATGGTCATTGGCAATTTGTCTTTGGAGGGGGTTCACACAAGAACGTGGCCGACATTAGACATGGTTAGAAGCTTTGAAATCAGAGGATTTTTTTTCGAACGTTTCGAGTCCTTTTTCCTCGTTTTTTGGTTGACGCAAATTTTTGCCACATATGTTTTTAAGCACTATTTTGCGTCGATCGGATTGCGGGAATTATTTCGGCTCAAAAACGTGCAGGTTATACAGTATGCGCTGCTTCCGGTTCTGTACGTGCTATCCTATTTGCCACGGAATTTGGATGAAACCTTGTCTTTGGGAGACAAACTGGGTGATATATCCATATTTTTGTTCGGATTGATGCCCTTGATGCTCCTGATCCTCAGCTTTGCGAGAAAAGGGGCGGCAGGCAGGTTATAGAAACTCTCGCAATGCAGAAAAAATGTTGACCCGGTTCGAGAAAGAGCGATTACAACCAAGAAATCGAATGCAGCCTCATTGGATCATAAGCAACATTGAATTGAAAAAACATCGCCGGAGGTGAAGGAAGTGAATCCATCCCCATCGCAAATCAGCACAACGGATACGATTGTGGTTTTGATCAATGCCATGCTCGGCGCGGCCATTTTTATGGTTCCCCGTTCAACGGCCCTGGCCGGCGGAACTCCGGATGTTTGGATTTCCATCATAGTGTCAGGAACCATCGTTGTGGGCATGGGGTACATTATGGTTGGACTGTGCAGGAAATATCCGGGGAAAACACTGTTCGAATTCATGCCGGAGATTACGGGCAAATGGATCGCGATCCCGATCGGGTTCTGCATGATCGTATATTTTCTCGTAAGGGCTGCTTATGAGATAAGAATCATGGCAGAGGTGACGGGCATGTATTTGCTCGAGGGGACGCCGCTATGGGCCATTATCATGATCTTTATGTGGATCGGGATGTACATGCTGTTGGGGGGGTTAAAGGTCATCGTACGTGTGCTGGGGATTATTCTGCCGATTACGCTGGTGCTGTTCGTGCTAGAGGTCCTGCTCAGCATTCAGCTGTTCCATCTGAATTATTTAAGACCATTGCTTGGAGAGGGCATTTTGCCTGTCGTGAAGGGAGTCAAGCCCGGCTTGCTGTCTTTTATCGGATTTGAGGTGTTGTTCATTTTGGCAGCAAACATGAAAAAGCCGAACGAAGGACGCAAGGCCGTTTTGTGGAGCACCGGAATAACGGCGGCGTTTTATCTGATCACCGTAGTGATGGTTATCGGCAGTCTTTCCCTTGACGGCATGTGGAACCGGACCTGGCCCACACTGGATCTGATCCGCAGTTTTGAAATTGAGGGACTTGTTTTTGAGCACTTCGAGTCCTTTTTGCTCATCATTTGGATCATGCAAATTTATGCAACGTTTGCGATTTCGCATTATGCTGCTTCGATCGGAGTGAGCGTGGTCGGTATTTCGAATCAAACATGTGCAGGGCATCATCTATACGTTGTTCCCCTTCGTTTATCTTGTTGCGATGATTCCTGAAAATGTGGAAGAAACCATTGAATTAGGAAACAAGCTGGACAACGTCTTTCTGGTTTTGTTCGGGATTGTTCCGGTATTACTGTTGTCGGTAAGCCTGATTCGCAAAAAATGGGGGAAGGGGGACAAGGCAGGTGCAGGGAATGTTCAAACAGAAGGAGAGACGCCATGAGCATAAAAGAGCGCTTGGTCTTAATTCGGAGTACGTTCATAAGCCCGAAATGAATGAGGGACTGCGCCGAGGTGAGAAGTGAAGCCGGTTGACTGGAGTAACCATCAACGGCTTCAAACTACCCATATAAGCATTTCGTGTTGGGCAGCATGAATTTTCGCTTGACAGCAGAAAACAGATCCTTTAAATTGAATGCATGCGCATGCTTTTTGTAATCGATGGAGGTGCGCCACAAACGTGTACATCGGAAGCGAGGATGTGAGGGAAATGTTTTGGTTCATGATGATCTCCGTGTTGACCGGATTGGTTGTTCTTATTCACCGATTATGGCCTGCCCCATATCTTACGCAAATCCATTATCGGAGCTTGATCAATCAGAAGGAGAGCTTGCACCATTTCAAAATTGTCGATATCCGGGACGCTTCTGAGTATGAACACCAACCGACTCCGGATTCCATCAATATTTCATTGGGCCGCCTTCCGTATGTATGGCATAAACACCTGTTGAGAGAAGAACGCATTTTTATTTTGTCCAACGAAATGTACAGGGCCAAAAAGGCCGCGCGGATCTTGCGCAAAAAGGGGTTTCAATCCTTGTACGTTGTAGAAATGGATCGTAAGCCGGTTGTGTCAACGCCAAAATAGAATGGATGTGTACGCATTGAGAACAACAGACGAACGTTTGGACACCTGGTTTTCATTGACGCATATCCAATCCGAGATCAATGAACAACTGGAACAGGTGCTTCAACAGAAATACGGTTTGTCTTTAAAAGAATTTTATGTGCTGTATTTTATTTCGCAAACCGATGATAAAGAGCTCCGCTTGCAACAGCTGCAAGAGAAGATCGGTTTGAGCCAAAGCGCAACATCCCGGCTTGTAGCACGGATGGAGGCCGAAACCTGCGGCGCGTTGGAAAGACATATGTGCGAGAAGGACCGCAGAGGGATCTACACCGGCATAACCGAACGGGGCGAAATGAAACTGCGCGGCGCGCTTGAAACGTTTGACGAAGTATTGCAGGAAAAGCTGCTGAACAAGGGGTTGAAAACGGTAATGGAATCGTTGGTTGCCGAGCTCGGTTGAGGCGAAGAAGGAGATAGTGGATCGTAAAGCGTGTTCCTTCCTGGTACGGAATGAATCTGAAGAAATGTCTCATCCCCATTCACATGCGTGTTCATGCATGTTTTATATAGATAACAGAGATGTGAGAGGAGATTTACGATGAAAGATCTATTTAGTTCGTATACATTGAAAGGGTTGGATTTGAAAAACCGGATCGTGATGCCTCCCATGTGCCAATATTCTGTTGAAAACAAAGATGGCATTGCTACGGATTGGCACTATTTGCACTATGTAAGCCGTGCTGTGGGCGGTACCGGGTTCATTATTATTGAAATGACCGATGTGGAACCCGATGGCCGCATTTCCGATTTCGATCTTGGGCTGTGGTCGGACGATCAGATCCCGGCGTTGAAACGAATCGTGGATGCTTGCCACAGTTACGGCGCCAAAGTAGGCATTCAGATTGCCCATGCGGGACGCAAAGCCGAAGATGCCGAGGTTCCCGTGGCGCCGTCTGCGATCGCGTTTGACGAAAATTACAAACAACCGCGCGCACTGACGACGGCCGAAGTGAAGGACATGGTCGAAAAATTCCGCAGTGCGGCGGCCAGAGCGGTGAAAGCCGGATTCGATGCCATTGAAATCCACGGTGCCCACGGCTACCTGATTCATCAATTCCATTCTCCGCTGACCAATAAACGCGACGACGAGTACGGTCAGGACCTTACCCTGTTCGGCCGCGAAGTCATTCAGGCTGTTAAAGGCGAAATGCCTGAAGACATGCCGCTGATCATGCGGATTTCCGCCAAAGAGTACGTTGAAGGCGGATACGGCATTGAGGAAAGCATCGCTTTTGCTAAAGCTTACCAGGAAGCCGGCATCGACATGTTTGACGTTTCCTCCGGCGGCGAAGGCCCGATTGCGGCTTTTGGCAGACCCGGCACGCATGCGGGCTATCAGGTGCCGCTCGCCCGTGACATCAAGCAAGCGCTCGATGTTCCCGTCATCGCCGTCGGCAGATTGGATGACGCAAAGCTCGCCAATGCGGTGATCGGCAATGAAGACGCGGACCTGGCAGCCGTAGGCAGAGGGCTGCTGAGAAACCCGCATTGGGCACTTGAAGCGGCATCGAATCTGAGAAAAGAAACTTCGATTCCGAAGCAATACTCGGCAGGATTCTAAACGATCGTTGCGAATAAACTAACCAAACATTCCAAAATATCCGAGGAGGGTTAACATGCCTTATTCCAATTCCGTGCAATCTCTTTTTGAGCCTATTACTTTAGGAAATCTGGTCCTGCCCAATCGCACCGTCATGGCGCCGATGACCCGCGGCATGTCGCCGAACGGGGTTCCCGGCCCGGACGTTGCCGGCTATTACCGCCGCAGAGCCGAGAATGGCGTCGGTCTGATCGTGACGGAAGGCACGGTGGTGGATCATGCAGATGCATCCGACCAGCAAAACGTTCCCCATTTCTATGGAGAAGAGGCTCTCAAAGGCTGGGCCCACGTGGTGTCCGAAGTGCATGCGGCTGGCGGCAAAATCATGCCGCAGATTTGGCACATGGGCGTAAAAGGCCAAGTCAATGATTATTCCGAATCGGACATTGCGGGCATCGTGTCGGCATTTGCCCAAGCTGCTGCCGAGGCCAAACGCATCGGTTTTGACGGCATTGAAATCCACGGCGCGCATGGGTACCTGATCGACCAGTTTTTCTGGGAGAAAACGAATCAGCGCACAGACCGTTACGGCGGAAGCATGCTTGCGCGCACTCGTTTTGCGGAAGAAGTGGTTCGTGCATGCCGGAAGGCGGTAGGTCCGGATTTCCCGATCATCTTGCGCATTTCGCAATGGAAGAGCTCGGATTATACAGCCAAACTGGCAAAAACGCCGGAGGAGCTGGAGCATTTCTTGGCACCGCTGCTTGAAGCGGGCGTAGACCTTTTCCACTGCTCGACTCGGCGCTTCTGGGAGCCTGAATTCGAAGGTTCTGATTTGAATTTTGCCGGTTGGGTGAAAAAAATAACGGGCAAGCCAACCATCACTGTCGGTTCTGTAGGCCTCGACGGCGACTTCATGGCACTGTTCACCCGTGGAGAGGGTGCAGGCAACGCAGGCATCGAAGGTTTGGCGCAGAAGCTCGCCAACGGAGAGTTCGATTTGGTAGCGATCGGCAGAGCGCTTCTGGTCGACCCGGCTTGGGTCAGCAAAATCCGGGACGGCCGCACGGAGGAATGGATTCCATTCACCCCCGAAGCACTGCAAACTTTATCTTAATCCATATCAGGCAGGGACGAAAGCTGGCCAACGCCAGCTTTTCGTTGTATCCCCGGTATCACGCGTGGCAGGCATGGAGCAGGGATTATTCATCGTCGACGCCGGCAGCTGGAAGCGGAAGCAAGGCTTCGCAAAAAAGGGGTTGCAAACGCTTATAATTATGGTATACTAAGTTTACATAACAGGATTGTGACCGGTAAGGCGGGCAATGCCTAAATTGATTAGAGTACCATCAGCGCATGGTATTGTAATTAATTTAGGCATTTTTTGTTGATACTGTTCCTGTGGGGAGGTGTAACCGAGATGATGTTTGTTGAGAAGGTGCTAAATAACAATGTATTGTTAACCAAAAACCATAAAGGCAAAGAAGTCATCGTTATGGGAAGAGGCATTTCTTTTAACAAGGCTGCCGGAGACCGGGTTGAGGATGAAAAAATCGATAAAATTTTTGTGCTGAACGAAAATGAATTCACAGCCAAGTTGATGGAGCTCTTGAATGACATTCCCGTTACTCATCTGGAAGTGGTTAATGAGATCGTTACCCGTGCCAATGAAGTGTTAGGCACCACGCTGAGCGACAATATTTATTTGACCCTGACCGACCACATCCATTTTGCGATCCAGCGACACGAGAATGGCGTGCAGCTGAAAAATGCGATGCTGTTCGAAATCAAAAGCTTTTACAAGAAAGAATTCGAGATTGGCCTGGAGTCGCTCCAATACATCGAGAACTCCCTGGGGGTGAAGCTTGGCGAGGATGAAGCAGGATTTATCGCACTACATATCGTGAATGCGCGCATGGACAGCAGTGAAATGAAGCTGACGATGAAAATGACGGAAATGGTTCATTCCATTCTGAACATCGTGACCTATCATTACAACACGATCATGGACGAGTCTTCCGTAAATTATTCCAGATTTTTAAGACACTTGCAGTATTTCTCGATGCGTGTTCTTCGAAATGAAGTACAGCAGACAGGCGAAGACTTTTTGTATAACCAAGTGAAGAAGACGTATGCCAATGCCTTTGAATGCACGCGCAAAATCAATGACTTTCTGGAAAAAACGTATCAGCAATCATTAAGCAAGGATGAATACGTATATTTGACCATTCATATTCATCGGGTCACGGAACGCAATCATCTGGAAACAACCGAATAACAAACCATCCGGCTAAGGGGTGTAACTGGTAATGCAGGCAAAACCTAAACTGATGGTGAAATGAGCAGCGATTCCGCAAGCTGTTATTTCACCACGAGTTTAGGTTTTTCTTGCTTGTGGCGGTAGGATGCTGTGATTGGGCATACTACCAGGCATACCTGGACCATAAACCTAAGCCGATCATCCACGTAAAAAGAGGAGAGCTGTATATGAACGACAAAGAGTTATCTTCCAAAATTCTTGAGCTTGTCGGCGGCGAATCGAATGTCAATTCGGTCTTCCATTGTGCGACAAGATTAAGATTTCAATTGAAAGACCGGGACAAAGCCGATAAAGAAGCGCTGCAAAAAACGCCGGGCATCATTACCGTCGTAGAGAGCAGCGGCCAGTTTCAGGTTGTTGTCGGCAACAACGTTGGGCCGGTTTACGAGAAAATGATCGAAGGTACAAGCATCGGAAACGCGGATGCATCCAAGAAGGATGAGTCCTCCGAGAAGAGCACGATTCTGGGCAAAGCCGTCGATATCATTTCAAGCATCTTTTCGCCTACGCTTGGCGCGCTTGCCGGGGCCGGGCTGTTGAAAGGACTGGTTGCGCTCTTCCTGTTCCTGAAATGGCTTGATGCTTCGAGCGGAACGTATCTCGTGCTGAACGCGGCTTCGGACAGCGTGTTTTACTTCCTGCCGGTCTTCCTGGCCGTGACCGCATCGCGCAAATTCAAAACAAACATGTTTGTATCCGTGGCCATCGCCGGAGCGCTCCTCTATCCGGCCGTCATCGCCGCGGTCAGCGCGCCCGACAAATTAACGTTCCTCGGCATTCCGATGGTGCTGATGAATTATTCCTCCAGCGTCATTCCGATCATCCTTGCCGTCTGGGTACAGTCTTATGTCGAAAAATGGTTTAATTCGTTCGTGCATTCGTCCGTCAAAAACATTTTGGTGCCGATGCTCTCGCTGGTCATCGTCATTCCGCTGACGTTTCTGGTGTTTGGTCCAATCGGCTCCATGATCAGCAGCGGACTGGCTACCGGTTATGGCTGGATCTACAACCTGAGTCCGCTGCTTGCCGGCGCGGTAGCTGGCGCGTTCTGGCAAGTCTTCGTCATTTTCGGCGTGCATTGGGGATTCGTGCCGGTCATTCTCAGCAACATCGCGGAAGTTGGTTACGACACGATGCTGCCAATGCTGACTGCGGCCATCCTGGCTCAAGCAGGGGCGGTATTCGGTGTATTCCTGAAAACCAAAGATACACAGCTTAAAGCGCTGGCCGGTTCTTCCGTAGTCGCATCCGTCTTCGGGATCACAGAGCCTGCCATTTACGGGGTTACGCTGAAGCTGAAAAAACCGTTCATTTATGCCTGCATCGCCGGTGCTGTGGGCGGCGCGATCATCGGCTCGGGCGGTGCGCAAGCGGTGGCCTTTGCTTTACCGGGATTGCTGGCGTTGCCAACGTATATCGGTACGGGATTCCTGTCCGTGATCATCGGTTTGGTTGTGGCGTTTGTGCTGGCTTTGGTGATCGTTATGGTCCTTGGATTCAAAGATAGCGTTCAGGAGCAGGCTGCGCCGAAAGAAGAAGCGCCTGCATCCACGCCTGTGCAAGAAAGCACGGTACTGAAAAAAGAAATCATCGAAAGCCCGCTGCAAGGTGCGGTCAAACCGCTGGAGTCGCTGCCGGATGAAGCTTTTGCGTCCGGTGCGATGGGACAAGGAATCGTCATTGAACCGTCCGAAGGCCGATTGACTTCTCCGGTGAACGGAACGATCACAACCGTGTTCCCGACAGGGCATGCGATCGGGATAACTTCGGACGAGGGCGCCGAGCTTTTGATTCACGTCGGCGTGAACACGGTTCGCCTGAAAGGCAAACATTTTGAGAAACAAGTGCAGGAAGGCGACCGCGTTGAAAAGGGACAATTGATCCTGCTGTTCGACATCGAACAGATCCAGGCAGCAGGTTACGTCACTTCGACGCCGGTCATTGTGACGAATTCCGCCAATTACCTGGACGTACTGAAAACGTCCGAATCGGAAGTGCGCCGTCAGGACTATCTGATGACCGTGGTCGTATAATAGAATAACTTGTGTCACGAAGCCTTCGATCGATACGATCGAAGGCTTTTTTGCATGCACATTGCAGCCACTCGTGTACGAACAATATGACAATAATGTAAGGCAGGCGTAAGGTTGATACATAGGAGATCAAGGGGCTATGCGGTAAACTCATTTATATTGAAGAGAGCGACTCAAGAGTTCGTCAAAGAAAGAGGAGAATTGCAGGATGACAATGAACCGACGCAGGGTACTATGGATCACCACCATCGTCTACACCCTGATTACGTTGTATTTTTTGTTTTTGGCTTTTGGCAGGCTGGACGCCGCAAAACACATCGTGGATAATCCGTTTCAATGGATTCCCGATTCTTTTTTCAAATTTCCAACATTATCGTTCCATTCAGGCATTACGTTAATGGACCTGGTTACCTTGTGGAATTATGCGGCATTCATTCCGTTCGGCATTCTGATCCCCATGCTGTACAACATTCGGTTCATCCGGTTTATGTTATGGTTTGTGCTCATCATTTTCGGAATCGAATTTTTGCAGAAATTGACGATGCTGGGCAGCGGGGATATCAACGATGTTCTTCAAAATTCCATTGGAGCATGCATCGGTTATGCCGCCTATCGTGCAGGAGAAAGGGGAGAGCAAGGAAGGAAACGTTGGCTGATTGCAGGTATGGCGTGTATCGTGTTATTCCTGATGACGTGGGGAACGGGAAACGTGATCAACCAACTGGCGACCAAAATCGAAGGCCCCTTCGTGGCCATGAAGCTGGAAACGCAGCGTGGAGCAGGAACGGATGCTCAAGGTGCTGCGCTGGGGAGGTTTAATATTAAAAAGGAACAAATTATACCTGAACACAACATGTATGATAGCCAAGGAGGCCAACAAACCTATACGTTTACTTTGAAAGACGATGAACTTGTGTTGACCGGAAATTACGGCATCCCCGATCACGCGCCGCCTGAAGGGAAAATATCCATTATTGTCGATGGGAAAGAGGTATTAGTAATAGAAGCGAATGATTATCAAGGGAGTGCAGAACAATTCGAAGTCTATATTGAACATGCTCGGCAGATGACCATCAAGATTGAAGGAAGCGAGCGATTGTGGGATATCGGATATCGGCCGCTGCAGTATAGATGGGAAAGGTAGATTGGGCGGCCCCCTCGCCAGGGATTGCTTTACACCTTAAAGTAGGAGGGATATAGTAAAACCGATTGTTGAGCGGCCATCGATGAGTATTTTTCCAAGTTCTATACGCGTGAGAATGCCAAAGAGATCAAGCCGAATCCGGAAATCTATCTCACGATGATGAAAGAACTGGAGGCATCCCCGGAGGAATTCCTTATTTTTGAAGATTCCCTCATTGGAGTGGAGGCTGCAACAACGCGGGCATCGAGGTCGTAGCGATGGTTGACCGGTATTCGGATCACGACAGAGAACGGATCAACGCATGTTCGGACGTTCAGTTTCACGACTATGAGGAAGTGCTCAGCTTCATCGAAGCCGACAACAATTCCAGCCCTCTTTCCAATTCCTCCAACGTCAATGTCGAAGATAGCGCTACTCTCAAGTAGTTCTCTCCCGTATTGGTTCCGCTCAGAAAGCGGTCGGAATGGAATACGCGAATGCCCTTTTCCAGGAAATGCGACTCGGTACGTCTTCCTCCGGCAAGACCGGGAGCGGGCAGCCAGCGGTAGAAGCTGAGCGGATGGCCCTGACTGAAAGCTTGGGGAAAATACGTATCAAACAACTGGTTGGCCTGCCGGGCCAGCCTTTTTTTGTGCAGAACGATGGCGCTCGCTTTCCCCGACAGAATCAGCTCGGTAATAATTTCGGCGTCCAGTGAGGACGTTTTGACGTTGACGTTGAAAATCGCTTTCATGATGCGGTCCTTGTACATCTCGTGAAACACAAGATAGGCGACGCGCAGCCCCGAACAGATGGATTTGGTCGTACTGCATACATAGATCGTGCGTTCCGGAAGAAGCTGATACATCGGCTGACCGTAGTGTTCAATCACACCTGCGGACAGAAAAGCATGGATGTCATCTTCGATCAGGATCAATTGATGTTTGCGGATGACGCGGGCCAGTTCCTTTTTGCGTTCCTCCGGCATCATGATGGTCGTTGGGTTTGCACAAGAGGGCATCAGAAAAACGCCATGCACGTCGGCCTGACGGCAGTGCTCGTCCAGTGCTTCCGGTCGCATGCCGTGCAGGTCGCCCGGAATGGGGACAAGCCTGATGCGAAGCATGTTGGAAAATTCGATGAAATTCGAAAAGGTATACTGGTCCACGGCAATGCGATGCCCGGGTTCAAATAGAGCCAGCAGCGTGATGGCGAGCGCGTTTTGTGCGCCTGAAACGATGGCAACCTGCTCCGGATCGGCATGGATGCCCAGCGTGCTCATCCAATTCAGTGCAGCAAGCTTTTGATGGGGGATACCGGCAGGATCATTGTAATTCAACAGCTGTTCGAGATAGGTTTTTTGCATCACGTTTTTGGCGGCTTCGGCAACGAGGTCGTTGGTCTGCTCAAAGGATGCCACCAAACCCAATTCGATATAGGTGTTCATCCCCGGTTCCTTGGCGATGGCAATCGAGCGTGCTGCGTTGGCCGACACAAACGTGCCGCTGCCCGTTATGCCATAGATCAAACCTTTAAGCTCGCATTGTTTGTAAGCACGTGTAATCGTAGTGAAATTAACGTCCAGAAAATCGGCCAACTCACGCTGAGGTGGGAGCTTGGTTCCTGGCGCAAGCAATCCATGCGTGATGTCATGCTCCAGCATTTTGGCGAGCGACTGGTACAGCGGGCGTGACAATTTGTTTTTGTCCGGCTTCCATGACATGGGATATTCGTCGAACGAATTGAATGGCATACACTCACCTCACAACATTGTAATCCATACAATTATAACATTGATTGTATGGAAATGTATTGCTACACTAACGTAGAACCGTATTATAGCAAGGAGATGCAGCAAACGATGACAGACAGAATGAAGCTTCAAACGGCTTTTCGGGCCGCCTTTCCGACCACGCTTCCGATTTTGGCCGGATTTTTATTTTTGGGGATTGCGTACGGCATTTTGATGAATGCCTCGGGCTTTGGAGCGAGTTATGCCATCCTGATGGCGCTGCTCGTTTTTGCCGGATCGATGGAGTTTGTGGCGGTAAACCTGCTGCTTGGCGCATTTAACCCGATCGGTGCGCTAATGATGACCTTAATGGTGAATGCGCGGCATTTATTTTACGGCATTTCAATGCTGGATAAATATAGAGGAACCGGCTGGAAGAAGCCGTACCTGATCTTCGGATTATGCGATGAATCGTTTTCCATCAATTATACGGCCGACATTCCCGAAGAAGTGGATCGGGGATGGTACATGTTTTTCGTCACCTTGCTCAACCATAGCTATTGGGTCATTGGCGCTGCCATCGGAGGCTTCTTCGGATCACTCGTCAGCTTCAACCTGGAAGGGCTGGAATTCGTCATGACAGCGTTGTTCGTCGTCATTTTCATGGAGCAATGGAGCAAGGAACGGTCGCATCACAGCGCCTTGCTTGGCTTGGGCATTTCGATCCTGTGCCTCATCATCTTCAAAGGCGGCAGCTTTATCATTCCCTCCATGGCCGGACTGCTGATCGTGCTTACGCTGATCAGACCCAAACTGGATCAGAGAGCGGGGGAAACGACATGTCCATGACGGTAACCGAACAACTCATTACGATCGGCATGGTTGTGCTTGGCACGATGATGACGCGCTTTCTTCCATTTCTGTTGTTCCCGCCTGGTCGTACTACGCCTAAGTACGTGCAATATTTAGGGAGGGTTCTGCCGGCAGCGGCGATCGGCATGCTGGTGATCTATAGCGTCAAAGACATTCATCTGTTGTCCGGGAACCACGGCGTGCCTGAACTGGTGTCGATCCTGGCTGTTGTGCTGCTTCATTATTGGAAGAAAAACATGTTATTGTCCATTGCTGGCGGAACGATGCTTTATATGGCCTTGGTGCAGTTCGTCTTTTAGCATCACGTTGGTTGTGCGGCTGATGAATCTGGCCTACTTTAAACATCTCTCGGACGGAAGGCAAGCATACCTTTGCTAACCGGTTGGGGGATTTTTTTCTGCCAGCATCAAGTGATTTGAAGGAGTGTTATGAATATGAACCCATATTTTGAAGATGACGGAAACTTCATGCATAATATGGATAGGAAAAGGATTCTTAATCGGGAACTGAGAAAGGGTGGATCAGATGGGAGCACCTACATTTCTGGAAACAGGTCACATGAAGGAAGGCTTTCCGATTCGGGTCATTCATACCGGTCCGCAGTTTAATTTTGCCGCACATTGGCATGAAGAAGTAGAGATGGTAGTTGTCAGGGGAACGCGGGCGCGAATTGGCCTCAACAGCCGGGTCGTAGAGTTGGGGCAGGGCGACATCATGGTGATCAAACCGGGGGACGTGCACTGTTTTCTGCCCGGCACCGAGCATCTGACGATCATTCTTTTCCGCTTGGAGCTGTTCACAGAGAGCTTGGTCGTCGACAAAGCCACCCAGCCGCTGCGGGAGTTATTCGGCAAATCGACGCATTTACCCGCGATGACGCTCAAAGAAATCGACATCAACCGCTATCTTGACGTCATTTCCAATGAAAACAGAAACGAGCAGATCGGTTATCAGTGGGTCATGATTGCCAGGTTTTACGATCTTGTCGTTCATCTGCTGCGCACGCAAAAGCCTGCGGAGGAGGAATGCAGCGGCGAATGGCCGTGTACCTTATCCAAAAAGTTCGAATTCGTCGAGTCGGTCTGCGAATACCTTGAAGCGCACTACGAAGAACCGATCAAGCTGGATCAGGTCGCGGAGCATATCAAATTCAGCAAATTTTACGTGTGCAAGCTGTTTAAGGAAATCAAAGGAATTACGCTCATGGAGTATTTGAATCACTTCAGGATCGTGAAGTCAGAGTGGGCGCTGCTGTTCAGCCAAGCGACCATTTTGGATATCGCGATCCATCATGGATTCAATAACCTGACTTCCTACAATCGGCTGTTCAAAAAATATAATGACTGCACGCCTTCCGAATTTCGGAAGCGGCATCGCACAAAGATCACAACATATGAAGGTTGATGAACAATATTTGTGGAGAAAGCCCTCCTCCAAAATCACTATACTCAAGTAAATTGAAAGCGTTTACTTTTCTCTGGAGGAGGGCCCTCATGAAGAGCTTTAAACGATATGCCGTTTCAATGATCGCATTATTAAGCGCAACGCTAATGTTGTCCGGCTGTCAACCCGGCATGGGAAACGCGTCCAAACAGCAGGAAATTACCGTCTGGAGTTTTACGGATGAAGCGGGTTATGCCATCGAGAAATTCGAGGAAACGTATCCGGACATCAAAGTGAATTTCGTCAACATTCCAGGGAACTTTTATATGACCAAATTGAAGTCGGCTTTGCAGACCACGTCCAAGGCTCCCGACGTGTTCATGATCGAAAACGGCGGCATTCGGGAACTGATCGATGTTCCGCATCTCGAAAATCTGTCGGCCCCGCCGTATAACGCCGATAATTTGCTGCAAGAGCAGTATGCTTTTGTGCAGGCCAATGAAAAGGATAGCGAGGGCAACGTCAAAGCGATTGGATACCAGGGTACGCCGGGTGGCATTTATTATCGGAGGGATCTGGCCAAAACGTATTTGGGGACGGACGACCCGGTGAAAGTCGGTGCGCAGATCGATACCTGGGACAAAATTTTCGAGATCGGGGAGCGGGTGCAGCAGGAGAGCGGCAATCAGGTTCATGCCCTGGCCAACTGGAATGCGATTTCCAACTCGTATGACGGCATTCCTTGGGTAGAGGACGGAAAGCTTGTGATCAACCCCGTCTACATGCAGATTCTGGACCTTGTCCGCGAAGCGCGCCAGCGTCATGTGCTGGCAGAGTTCGAAGAAGGCAGCGCCGGTTATGCCGCATCCATGCAAAAGGGGCAGGTCATGTTCTATCCCGGGGCAACTTGGGCGCTCCAATATACGTTCAAAGCGAATGCGCCGGACACCTCCGGTTTGTGGGGACTGGCGGCAGGCCCGACCGATTTCAGTGCCGGCGGGACGTATATTGCGATGTACAGCAAAAGCGACAAAAAGGATCTCGCCTGGAAATTCATCGAGTTTTATAACTTTAACCATGATTTCTTGAAAGAGCTGGCGACCGAGCAGGATTATTTTACGAGCAATATGGTCGTGAACGACGAGCTTGCGCAAACGGCCACATCAGACTATCTCGGCGGACAGAAGCATTTCGAATTTTTTTCCGAGGCGGCCAAACGCGTTCCCGTGTATGAGAGAACCCGTTATGACACCACGATCAACAACGACATTTTCAAAAACGTGCTCCAGCTGTATCTCAACAACGACATTAACACCAAAGAGGAAGCCGTGGAGAGGATCAAGCGCGATGTTCGGTTAAGGTTCCCGGAACTAGAAGTCAACTAAGCATAGGCCTGAAAGACTCACGAATCCGATGACTGGAGGTTGGAACGATGTTTGCCAAGTCGCTGCGCAAAGACCATTACGGCTACTATTTCATTGCTCCTTTTTTCATCATTTTCACCATTTTTGGGTTGTATCCGATTCTTTACTCCCTATATATCAGCTTCACCAATTACGATGGCATCACTACGCCGGACTTCGTCGGAGTCGGCAATTACGTGGCCGTTCTGCAGGACCCCCTGTTCTACAAAACGTTGTTCAACACGCTGTTCATTTGGGGCGTCTCCGTCGTTCCGCAGCTTACCGTGTCGCTTGTGCTCGCCTTTATCCTTAATGACAAGCTGCTCAAAGGAAGGGATTTCTTCCGGGCCGTCTATTTTTTCCCGAATATCGTTACGGCAGCCTCGCTGGGTCTGTTGGTGAGTCTCATTTTCGACTGGCAGTCGGGAGGGTTAAACCATTTCCTCGTGCAGACCGGAATCATTAGTGACCCTATTAACTGGAAGAATGATCCTTGGTTTATGCGGCTTATTGTCTCATCGATTCTGTTCTTTCAATATTTCGGGTATTCCATGGTCATTTATTTGGCCGGTTTGCAAGGGATCGATCCTTCGCTGCAGGAAGCGGCCCAGATTGACGGCGCGGAGAAAAGGCATATCTTCATGCATATTATCGTACCGATGCTGCGCCCGATTATCCTGTTTCAGGTCATTACGTCCATCATCGGCGGAATCCAGATTTTTGATCAACCGTTCACGTTGACCAATGGTAACGGAGGGCCTGACCGGGCTGCGATGACCAGCATCATGTACTTGTACAATGTTGCTTTCCAGAGTACGCGCTTTGGATACGGTGCAGCCATTGCGTTCTGTTTGTTCATCATTATCATTTTGTTGTCCGTCGTTTCGTTCATCATGACGACCCGCAGAAGCCGTTCATAGGGAAGGAGGAGATTTCATGCAAACCGCGAAAACGCTGGAGCATTCCAGTGCTGCCGTCCAATCCTATGCCAGAGCCAGAAGGCTGACGGTAGGCAAGGTGTTGGTGTATCTGTTTCTCGTCATTCTTGCTTGCATCTGCATTATCCCGTTTTATTTGATGCTCATCTATTCCACGCATAACAATGCGACGATTGCATCGACGTTTACTTTCCTTCCCGGACCGTTTCTGCTCGACAATTATGTAAACATGGCGTCCAAAATCAATATTTGGCGCGGGTTCGCCAACAGCTTCTTCATTGCGGGAACATCGACCGTATTATCCTTGTATGTGGGAGCGCTTACGGCATACGGTTTTGCCAAGTTCAAATTCAAGGGCCGAACCTGGCTCTTCCTGTTCCTGCTTGCGACGATGATGGTGCCCGGGCAGCTTGCCCTGATCGGGATGTACCGGTTGTTCAGTACGCTGGGCATGCTGGACAGTTATGCGGCCATCATTTTGCCTGCGGCGGCGAATGCCTTCAACGTGTTCTTTATCAAACAGTTCATCGAGGCCAGCATTCCGGACGAAATCGTCGAATCTTCGCGCGTGGATGGCGCTGGCGAATTCCGCACATTCAACCAGATCGTGCTGCCCATCTTGGGACCGGCGGTCTCCGCGCTTGGCATCTTTACCTTCATCGGCTCGTGGAACAACTTTTTGACGCCGCTGGTGCTGTTCTTCTCCCTGGATAAATATCCGCTTCCGGTGCTCGTTGCATTAGTACAGGGATATTATGGCATGGATTATGGGTTGCTCTACTTAGGCGTGGCCATTTCCATCGTTCCCATTATTATCGTGTTCGCTGTATTCTCCCGGCAGATCATTGGCAGCGTGGCATTGGGTGCCGTCAAAGGATAATCACTGAGGATGAGCATCTCAAATTCCATAATATCATTCGCTGAGCAGCTGTCCGCAATGGATGGCTGCTTTTTTTAGGATGGGGGTGCTTTGGTACGACGCAAACTGGTTCGAAATCTTAATTCGACTGGGTATAACTCCTGTTACTTGGTAAAATAATTAAATTAATCCTATCCTGCCGTCTGTAAAGGAATATTTTGAAATATTCACTTAAATTTGAAACAAAAACAACCTTGTTTACGTCTTATGGTTAGTCAATTATCAAATAACAAGGTGGGATTGTTGTGAAAACATATATTTCAATATTATTGATTCTGATCATTGTTGTCTTTACTGGTTGCAGTAGCAGTAACAATCACTTAACAAAAACATCCGCGCTAGAAAAATATCAGTATCAAGCAGGTGAAAGAATGGACTTTCAGGGGATTATTGTTGAAAAAAATAATTCAGGAGTTACTGTTATAGTTGGTTTATCCGAAAAAGAAGTAAAAGGTAAAACAACGAATGAAATCATCACTCAGTATGAACCAAAAGCTTATGATGTTTCAACACGTGATATAAAAGCAAATCTTGAAGTTGGCGACCATGTCAAAGTGTGGACAAATGGCATGTATGAAGATAGTAGAATTAGACGAACAACTGCTACAAAAATAGAAATTGTAAGGTAATCCATATACTAACTGTACACATCTGATTTGTTAAGACGACACGAACATACATGCTTAATAGCCGCGTAGCTGCGGCTTTTTTGGTGTTGACTTCAAGTGAGCTTGAAGTAATAGAATCGAAATGTCCATAAACGAAAAGACGATGATCATCAATCTATTTCCATCGTTGGTTTCGTAGCCGTATTCGCAACAAGTGCGAGGCGTGGTTCGAGTGAGCCAACATAGGAGAAATAGGCAACGATTCAGCACGAATGAGATAGAGCCCGAAACGCCAGTTGTAGGATAATCAATATATGGTTTTTCGGTATAGTTTCTTTGTTGCCGAACATTTGCTGTTGAATGGGAGAGAATGTATTATCATGTCTAAATTCATCCGATGGTTTGAAGGATGTATGATCCGTAGGCTGGGCGTGCTAATCGAATACGAGCATCATGCGGTTTTCAGAAGGATGTATGAGGATTATTTGCTGCATCTGTATCACAACCAGTGGAAGGCCGATCCGCGGCAAAACCTTGTGCATCGTTTCAACGCGACTGCAAAGAAGGCGGATGGAGCTGAGCGCAGCTCATAACGATGCCTTATCTTACCCCTCATCCTAGACAGGAACAATGCTCAAGCCGCAAACGGGGCTTCACATCCTTCCAGGTGAGGTCCCAAGGTAATGCCGCCAATCATCAGCAGGGCAAGGGAGCAATAGCAAGCAGAGATTAGAAAAAGGAGTTCGCCAGCAGCGATCTCCTTTTTTCTTGAGCTTAGATAAAGCAAATGCTATTTAATATAATTCCAGACTCCTACAACAAATTCATAAACGAAATAGATCGAGAATCCGATTAACATGATCCCTGCAATGACCGAAACCCATTGAATCATTCGGCGGCTCATGACCTTTCTGGTCACGGAAACGACCGATAGAAGTCCGATGTCATGAATCAGGATTCCGCTAAGTACGCCGCATGCCGCAAACGCGAAACTTCCTGCATTGCTGGAGCTGTAGGAATCGGAAAGGACGGCGCCGAATACGGAGACCCAAAAAATAAGATTGCCCGGCGATACCGCCACAAGCAATCCGTTTCTGTAGGTGCTCCAAAACGATTTTTGCGTTTTTTCGTCCGCAGGGGTGATGTCCTTGTCCGCATTTTTGATGGAATCATAACCCAAATAGGCCAGAAAAGCTGCACCTACGAGCCAAAGCGGCAGTTGAATATATGGCAGCGACAGGAGGGAGGCAAATCCTAAATACATCGCTATAATCAAGCTAAGATCAATGGTCATGCCCCCGAGGCCGACAGCCCAGCCATGAATAAATCCGTTTTTCAAACCTTGCTTCGTCATTTCTACGGTAACTGCCCCAACCGGCATGGCGATCGCAAGGCCAATCAGGAAGTACTTCAAGTATATTTCCATGCAATATCCCTTTCATCTTATGTAGAATTCATGCTGCTGGCGAAAAAACAGTAACATCCAGTGTAAACCATAAAATCATCCAAAACAAGAACTTATTCTCTGTCGGGGCGGGTTCCGATCATATTGCCATTTAAAATGTGTCATAATTTTATATATGAATTGTCGCAAGATTCGATTTAAATAAGATGAACTCTGTGATAATTTATAGTGGAATGTCAGAATATTATATATCGGAGGTACAACATCGTGACCATTCGAATTGGCAAAATCAGCTTATGGCATGTGCATGCCTGGGACTACATCCGCCAAGCCGAGCAGCATGAAGAGACCGTGCTGGCTGCCGTGTGGGATGAAAACGCCGAGCGCGGCAAAGAGGCGGCTGAGCGCCTGGATGTACCTTTCTTCCCGGAGCTCGGGACCATGCTCGCACAGGAGGATCTGCAAGCGGTAATCGTGGATGCGCCAACCCGCCTTCACCGTGAAGTCATCGTGGCCGCCGCCAAGGCGGGCAAACATATTTTTACCGAGAAGGTTCTTGCTCCAACGCTGGCGGAAACGAACGAAATTTTGGCGGCCGTTCGGGAACACGGTGTTAAACTGACGGTTTCGCTGCCTCGCTTGAACGAGGGATATACGTTGAAAACGCTGGACATCCTCCAGCAAGGTTTGCTGGGTAAGATCACACATGTCAGGGCCAGGTTATCGCATAATGGAGCGATTGGGGAATGGCTGCCAGAGCATTTCTACAGCCTTGAAGATTGCCTGGGAGGCGCGCTGATTGACCTCGGATGTCATCCGATGTACCTGGCCAAACTTTTCCTTGGGGAGGAAGTTACCGGAGTTCAAGCGAATTTCGGATACGTGACCGGCAAAGAAGTCGAAGATAACGCCGTCGTGACCTTGTTTACGGAATCAGGCGCCATCGGCGTGGTCGAGGCTGGATTCGTGAACAGCCATTCCCCATTCACGATCGAGATTCATGGCACGGAAGGGTCGCTGCTATACGGTACGCCTGAAGCCAAGCTGCTTATTCGCACCAACAAAGGTCCCGAAGCTTATAGGGAGTGGACGGAAGTCCCATTGCCTGATCGTAAAGAAAGCGCATTCAATCAGTGGGTTTCCCACATTCTTGACGACACCCAGGCGGTGGATAATGTTGACATGGCCGTGGAGCTGACCCGTTTGATGGAGGCATCCAATATTTCTGCTAAAGAAGGGCGAAAAATTTCGCTTCACGAGCTGCAGGCGTAACTAGGGAAGGCGGGTGGAGCTTGTGAGCCGATATCCCTATGGAAAAATGCTTGAACGGCAGGATTTGCTGGAGAGACTGGATGTTTCGATCCTATGGGGGCATTACGAAATTCGGGTCCTCCGATTTCATTTGACTTCGTTTCCCGCAGGAAGGGTCATCGATTTCCACAATCATGCCGAATACGAATTTCACTTTATCCCCCGCGGCAAAGGAATCGTAATTCTTGGGGAGCAGTCGCATTCCTTGTCCGAAGGCATGCTGTATTTGACAGGCCCTGGCGTGGTCCATTATCAGGAAGCGGATGCCGAACAGGACATGGACGAATTATGCCTGCACGTGGACATCGTCCCGCGCCGGAGGGAAGATGTTGATCCTTGGGAAGCGGCCGAAGCGGAAGAAACGGTGCAAAAGCTCGGCGCGCTGCCGCTTGTTCCTGTCCAGGATTACCATCGGGCCATGAGCTGTTTTTTGGAAGCATACGAAGCGTGTGATCATAAACGCGTCGGGTATTACACAACGATTAAACAGCTGGTCGTCAGCATTTTGCTGCGGACGGTTCAGGCTTACGACAACGGACCGTACCAAGCGGAAGCGCCCATACGGGACATGACCATGTACAGGTATGAATACGCGCTCCAATACATGGAGGCCAACCATCCCGCAGCCGTGACGCTGGAACATGTGGCAGAAAAGCTTCATATCAGCACAAGGCAATTGCAGCGGATATTTTACCAGGTTCAGCCGAACATGCCGTTTAGCCGCGTGCTGGAAGATATTCGCCTGCGCAACGTATGTCGCAATCTTGAGGAAAACAGCCTTTCCATTGAAGAGATCGCCGGCGCTTCCGGGTTTGCCAATGCCAATTATTTGCATGCCGTCTTTCGCAAGCGCATGGGTCTGACTCCGGCGGTTTATCGCAAAATGAAACAAAGTTCAAAATAAACAGGTGTGAGGAGAATGGATATGGAAAAAGTATACCGCGTAGGAATCATTGGATGTGGCGGCATTGCCAAAGGGAAGCATTTGCCCAGTTTGAGCAAGCTGGATCGGGTTGAGCTTGCAGCTTTCTGCGATATCGTCGAAGAACGTGCCGAAGAAGCGAAACAAAAGTATGGCAGTTCAGATGCCAAGGTATATGCGGATTACCGCGAGCTGCTTCAGGACGAAACGTTGGATATCGTGCATGTGCTCACCCCCAACAATTCGCATGCGGAGATTTCCATTGCGGCCCTGGAGGCAGGCAAACACGTCATGTGCGAAAAACCGATGGCCAAAACGGCTGCCGAGGCCAAACTCATGCTTGAAGCTGCGGAGCGTACCGGCAAAAAGCTGACGATCGGATACAACAACCGTTTCCGGGAAGACAGCCTTTACCTGAAACAGCTGTGTGATGCCGGGGAACTGGGTTCGATCTATTTTGCCAAAGCCCATGCCATTCGCCGGAGAGCCGTTCCGACTTGGGGCGTATTTCTCGATGAAGAAAAGCAAGGCGGCGGTCCGTTGATCGATATCGGCACTCATGCCCTGGACTTGACGCTTTGGATGATGAACAACTATAAGCCGAAAGTGGTCCTGGGTACGACCCATCACCAGCTTTCGCAAAGGGAAAATGCCGCAAACGCATGGGGACCGTGGGATCCCAAACAGTTTTCCGTCGAAGATTCCGCCTTTGGCATGATTGTCATGGAAAATGGCGCAACCATTATGCTGGAATCCAGCTGGGCGCTCAACTCGATGGATATCGATGAGGCCAAATGCAGCTTGAGCGGTACCGAGGCAGGCGCGGACATGAAGAACGGACTGCGGATCAACGGGGAAAAACTGGGCCGCCTCTATACCCAGGACGTGGAGTTAAGCGCCAATGGCGTCGCGTTCTATGAAGGAAAAAGCGAAAGCGCTCCGGACGTCGAGATGCGCAAATGGATCGAAGCGATCGACAAAGACGAGGATCCGGTCGTTACGCCAAGGCAGGCATTGGTCGTGTCGCAAATTTTGGAAGCGATCTATGAATCGGCACGTACCGGCAAGGCCGTGTATTTGAACGAATCCAACTAATCAAGCCATGTGAATTGCAGCTTAGCGGAATCGAAAATGACCCCCGTTCTAAACGAATGCGGCAGTTGAGAGAGGTTGTACACTCTTGGCTGTCGTATTTTTTATCATTGAAGGCGAGAAGACTCCCTCCTCAAAAGCGTCAGCTTTAGGCGGGGAATGAATTGCCATTTTTTTCTATCCAAAACCGAACGTATGTGCTATAATAACTGCAAGGAACGGAGGTTTATGGCATGCTCTTCCATAAAGCATACAAGTATCGGATCTACCCCAATCGTACTCAGCAGCAGTGGATCCATCAGATGTTTGGCTGTTGCCGCTTTGTGTTCAACTATTTTCTGGGACAATGGAAGGATACGTTTGACGCTACGGGCAAGAGCTTGTCGTACCATGCTTGTGCCACGCAGCTTCCAGATCTAAAACAAGAACATCCTTGGTTGAAAAAAACGGATAGTATTGCCCTACAATCGGCTGTTCGGCATGTAGCCGATAGCTTTGATCGTTTCTTCAAGAAGCAGACACAGGCTCCGCGTTTCAAAAACCGTAAACATCCAGTGCAAAGTTACAAGGGCCCGATACACCAATGGAAACATCGCTGTGAATGGGAGGAAGCTGAAGCTCCCCAAGCTGGGGTGGCTGCGGTTTGCAAACTCTCGCACCTGTGAAGGACGCATCCTCTCGGCTACGGTACGGCGAAATGCCGCGGGGAAGTATTTTGTATCGCTCATTTGTGAAGTGGAGATCGAGCCCTTGTGGGATAACGATAAGTCGGTAGGGATCGATCTAGGACTTAAAACGTTTGCGGTATCCTCCGAGGGTGTGCGGGTTACTCATCCGAAAGCCTGGAGCCAATATGAAAAGAAGTTGGCAAGTTGGCAACGGAGGCTGGCCCGGCGCACGAAAGACGGCTCCAATTGGAAAAAAGCCAAACGGAAGATCGCCCGGATCCACGAGAGAATGGCGAATATCCGCCATGACTTTTTGCACAAGCTGTCCACCAAGCTGATTCGTGAAAACCAAACGATCAGTACCCTAGGACTTAAAAGTTTCAAACATGCTCAAGAATCACAAGCTGGCCAAATGGATCGCCGATGCGTCCTGGAGTGAATTCAGAAGGCAGCTCACGTATAAAGCGGAATGGTACGGGCGTACCCTCAAGATTGCGGAACCGTTCGCTCCGACAAGTCAAACCTGCCATGTATGCGGAGCGCTACACCGAGAAGTGAAAGATCTTTCGGTACGGCAATGGGTGTGTCCATCCTGCCAGACCCTCCATGATCGAGATGTTAATGCAGCCCGAAACATTAAGGATGTTGCCATATAGATCGTCATATCGAAAAGAACTGTGGGGACCACAGGGATCGCTTGGTCCACTTCGAACCCAGAGGTTCGATTACCCAAGAATCCCCCCACTTCAAGCGAAAGCTAAGTGGTGGGAGTGTTCAAGCACGCACCAAGCCGATCAAGCAGGATGGAACGGCGGAAGAGGCGTCCAAAATTACGGAAAGTTTCAATGGCGAGACCATTGAATATACGGTTGAACCGGATGGCACGATCTATTTGATTCCAGCCACGGCAGGTGCCAAAGTATATTTCAAAAAATCAAAAACCTGCTCTGAGGGAAGCGTACTTCAGCTTGTTCGAGCGGGCCGAAGAGAACCATGCCCGTGAAGAAGGCGACACAACGAGTACCGCGAGAGGAAAGGTTCAAAACTTTGTGTCGTTTACGGTGGACGGGAACAAACTTTCCGCATTGACGTATGAAATTAATCAAAATAGCAATACAAAAATCCGAGCACTGACTTGGGTGAAGCTTACTACAGTCTCTTTGATCGCGCGGAAGAGAACCATGCGGCCAAGTATGGTCCGGATCCTAAAGACAACCGTCGACCAATGCGCAGCCAGGTTCAGAATTTCGTTGGCATTACGATTGAAGGAAACAAACTGACGGCAGTGACCTATGAGATCGACCAAAACCTGCATGACGCTGCGCCGTTTGTCATTGACCAATTTGGTATCGTAAAGAAATCCGCTGTAACGAATCCTAGCAATCCGGGGAATTCGGGTTCGAATCCGGGAACGGGTTCCGGATCGGGCGGAAACGGTGCAACTACCGGATCTGGTGGAAACGGTACAACCACTCAACCAGGCAGCAGCACGGACAAAGATCAAGATAAAACGAGCACTACGCCGGGCAGTGGAACGAACCAAGGGTCCCAACCTGGGACAGGTTCGAGTTCCGGCGGAAGTTCGGCAAATGCGCCGGCGCTTAAGGATATTTCGAGCCATTGGGCAAAAGCAGCCATCGATAAAGCGGTCAGTGCAGGGTTCGTAAACGGGTACGGCGACGGTACATTCCGTCCGGATCAGAAGGTCACCCGTGCCGAATTTATGGCGATGCTCAGCCGGGCTCTGGGACTCAAAGAGGCAAGCGCAAGCGGCAGCTACGCGGATGCGTCACGGATTCCTGCATGGGCCAAAGCTTATATCGACAGTGCCGTGGAGGCCGGAATCATCCAAGGTTACCCGGATGGGTCCTTTGGTCCGCACAAACCGCTGAGCCGTGCGGAACTCGTGACAATCATCGCGCGCGCAGCGAACTTAACAGCGGATGGTTCGAAGCAGCTTGCATTCAGGGATGCAAACGAAATTCCGGCATGGGCGCTGCCGTATGTGGCGGCCGCCGTTGAATCCGGATTGGTGAACTGTGTAGGCAATAACCGGTTTGCTCCAGGGAAAATCGCGACCCGTGCCGAAGCGGTAACGATTTTGACCCATTTACTTGATCTTCAAAAATAAAAGATCGCGAGCAATAATAATTAGTGAGGGAAGACACCATACGTGGTGTCTTTCTTTGTGTAATAGAGCTAATATTCCGTTTTCTGGCGATTTGGACACACAAACGACAAACGGAATCAATAAAATAGGTTCATCTACCGTGAAAGTTGAAAGGCGGTCCTGGGGATACTGAAAGGAAAGCGCGTTTATACAGGTTGAACTGCACATTTTATATATTCTAACAGAACGAACATTCAGTATACGACGAAACCTTCAACACCAGCACGATAACTCGATCATGAAATGCACCATGAAGAGGGGGATCACATGAACTGGGTCATGGAAACCGTTAGCCAATACGGATACGCCGCCATATACATATTGCTCGCTGTAGGTATCGTGGGACTGCCCATTCCTGATGAAATTTTGATGACGACGGTAGGTTACCTGGCTTCGATTCAAACGCTGGATTACATGCCTTCTATTGCGATCAGCTTTTTGGGAGCCATGACCGGCATGATGCTGAGCTACTGGCTGGGCAGAACGTTTGGACATCCATTGTTGGTTCGATACGGAAAATATGTCTTTCTGACACCTGACAAGCTGGATAAGGTTGCCCATTGGTTCAAACGTTACGGGGGATGGACGATTCTGATCGGCTACTTCATTCCGGGATTACGCCACCTGACTTGTTATTTTTCGGGCATTAGCGGCATGCGGTTCAGAAATTACTTCTTCATCGCCAGCCTTGGCGCTTTGCTCTGGTGTTCCATCTTCATCACTATGGGCCACGCGCTTGGCCGAATGACTTAAATGATCATCATCGTTCGATTCGGGAGAGAAATGGGGTTTGACACAATGAGTCGTTTGTTGACATGGCATGCGGGAACCGACGAAGACTTGTTCACCACGCTCATGGAGCGCTACCGGAACATGGTTTTTCGATTGGCTTCCAAATACTTCAAAGAACGTCAGGATTGCGATGACATCGTACAGGAAACGTTTTTGCGGGTTTATAAAAATATGGACAGCATGGACGAGAAAAAAAATATCACGGCATGGATTTATCGAATCGGCAAGAACGTCTGCCTGGACACATTGAAATACCGAAAGGTTCGAAAAACGGTCAGTTCACTTGGCTCGGACCAGTCGGATGTTCTCGAATGGATTCACATCATCCCCTCCGATGAGCAAACGCCGGAAGAGAAATTGGTGCACAACGAAGAAGCAGGCAAGATCCATGCGATGATTCAGAATATTCCCTCGAAATGGAGACCCTACATTTATCAGCGTTATGTGCTCGGCATGTCATTGAAAGAAATCAGCGCTGTAAACCAAGTTCCGGAAAATACGGCCAAAACCTATTTGTTCCGGGCACGCAATGATTTGAAGAAACGTTTGGTCATGGAGGCGCCCGTCAACGGCATTCATACCTTTTCATAACTGATTGCAAAGCATCGTAAAGTAAGGAGAATGCATGAAAAATTGGGGAATCACGCGCAAATTATTTTTGGTGACGGCATTGTTTTTTGTTTGCTTTTACGGGATCGTTATTTTTTCCCAGCTGTTTTTCTTTGAACGCTTTTATGAAAATCACAAGCTCGGCAAGGTTGAACAAAATCTGGCTAGACTGGCCGAATATTATAAGGATACGCCGGGTGACAACAAGAGGTTTTCCAACCAGATGCTGCAGTTCATGAATCGAAACAAAAGCCAGGTCACGGTTGTGGATATGAAGGGAAACTTGGTATGGGAGGACCCCTACCACATGATTATAACGGAGGATGACGGTCAAAAAACAAACGTGTCTCTTTCGCTGTTCATGAATCTGTACGGGGAAGAGTTCAAACGTTTGGACATTAAGGTGGGGGATCGTCTAACCGTTTGGAGCGATGAAGACATCGAAGCGATGGAGAGCGCGAATCCCGATCACGTGATGTATCCCGGCCAAATATCCAAGAAAGGCCTGCCGCTCATCGGTGAACAAGGGGATTCGTCCAAAACGGTCACGGGCACCGTAACGGAGCTTACCCTGCCCAAAGTCTGGAACAACCGGCACGGGCTTCTGATGGAGGCGATCTATGAGCAATTCCCGTTGCCTGATACCCTGATCGAAGACCTCCGCAGCATGAAAAGCGTTGAACAGGAATGGGAGGAACCGTGGAGCGGTACCCGCAACATCATTACGATTCAACCTGTACAGCGACCCGATCAGGAGCTGGTGTTGCTGTTTTCGCTCACATCGCTGCAGGAAGTAAGCGACACGAACGAGGCATTCCAATGGTTTTCGATCTATTGGGGAATCGGAGGAGGTGTGCTCATTTTGTTTTTGTCGCTCTTTTTCTCCAAAGTCGTTACCCGCCCGCTTATTACGTTAAATCAGATGGCCAAACGAATGGTCAAGCTTGATTTCAGCATGGAACCGCCGCCTTTGCCGCAGCGTGATGAAATGGGAAGCCTGGCTCAAAGCATGTATACGATGTCCGTCAATCTCGACGCGGCATTACATGAGGTGACCAAGGCGAACGAGAAGCTGCAAAGGGACATGGAGCAGAAGCAAAAGCTCGAAAAGATGCAGCAAAGTTTTTTCTCAGGGGCATCGCATGAGCTGAAGACACCGTTAAGCATCATTAAAAGCTTTGCCGAAGGATTGCATGACGCCGTGAGCGTGCAAAAGCAGGACCACTATGTATCCGTCATTATCGAAGAGACGAAAAAGATGGAGAAGTTGATCAAAGACATGCTTGATTTGGCCCGGTTTGATTCGGGATCGATTGCGCTTCGAAAGACGACCTTTTTGCTCAGCGAACTGACGGAGCGGGTGGCCGGCAAGCTCATTCATGCCTTGGACGGCAAACGGTTGGCCATCGACGTCGTTCCGGTAAATGAGCTTCCCATCGTGGCCGATCCGGACTGGATCGAGCAAGTGATCCGGAATTTGCTCGTAAACGCGGTTCGGCATGCGGATGAACATAGCATCATTACCGTGGAGATTCGAAGCAGCGCCCTTTCGACGAGGTTGACGGTAGAAAATAAGGGCCAGCCCATACCTCAATCCCAATTGGACCTGATCTGGGAAAGATTTCACCGGATCGATGCATCGCGAAGCGGTTATAACAGCGGCAACGGGTTAGGCTTGTCCATCGTCAAACAAATTTTGGACATGCATGGCAGCGGATATGGCGTAACGAATTTGGCCGATGGGGTTCGATTTTTCGTTGAATTTCCCACGGGCGAGGGAGAAGAGAGCTAATCCCCTAATCCAGCTTTCTCTTCCTGGGCATTTTGGGTCTCGTCAGTTCGAAACTGTGCCGGACCAACTCTTGTATATCGTCATCCGGCAATTCGCCGTCCAGATAGACCGTGTTCCAATGCGCCTTGTTCATGTGATATCCCGGCGTAACGTCCTTGAACATGCCGCGCAGGAAATCCGCGCGTTCAGGTTCGCATTTCAGATTGACGCATGGACGACCGCCCAGCTCCATAATGAGCGCAAACATTTTTTTGTTCCCGGCGTGGCGCATCGTAGTGGATTCAGGGCCAAAAGGATGGTCTTCGTAAGCGCCGAGAAAGGTCAGGCAATATTCGACGAGTTCGTCTTTTGTCATGGGTGATCGCCTCCATATGTATAAGGATGATTGATCATCATTATATCAGAATGCGCGTTCGGTTTGCAGTGAATCAATGACGTTGGAATAAGAAAAGGGAGGGTTTGCGTCGTTCGCAAGCCTCCCTTTTTACATATCACGCTCTAATAGACATCGTTGGCGTATCGTTTGGAACGAAGCATGTCTTTGACGTAGGATTCTGCCTCGTCCCTGCTCATTCCACCATGCTTCTGAATAATATTATGCAGCGTGGCATCGACTTCCTTGGCCATTCTGGAAGCATCCCCACAAACGTAGAAGTGGGCGCCTTCCTCAAGCCATTTCCATAATTCCGCTCCATGCTCCAGCATGCGGTCCTGAACGTAGATTTTTTCCTCCTGATCCCGGGAAAACGCCGTATCCAAACGGTGGAGGTACCCGCTGCGCTTCATCGATTCCAGCTCATCCTCGTAGTAGAAATCGGCCGCTGCCCGCTGCTCGCCAAAGATCAGCCAGTTCCTGCCCGTGGCTTCCTGGGCTTGCCGTTCCTGCAAAAATCCGCGGAACGGACCGATGCCGGTGCCTGGACCGACCATAATCATCGGAGCTTCCGGATTTGCCGGCGGCCTGAAGTGGGTGGATTTTTGCACGAAAATGCGAACCTCACCGCCTTGCTCGGCCCGATCGGCCAAATATGCCGAACATACGCCGTGCCTTCGTGCTTCGTTGCATTCGTAACGAACCGTGGATACCGTAATATGCACCGTATCAGGATCGGCGAGATAACTCGACGAAATAGAGTAGAAACGGGGCTGGAGAGGCTTCAGAATGGATAACAGCTCTTCCGTGTTTAGCCGGATCGGAAATTGCTGTAAGACATCGGCAATCTGGCGGCCCCATAGCCACTGCCTCAATGGTTCCTTGTCATCATCCTGGATAAGGCGCTTCAAGGTCTCATCTCCGGAGCGCTCTTGCACGAATTGCAAAAATCCGGGGGTGATGCGCGCAATTTCAAGATGTTTGAGCAGCGCCTCCGATAGCGGGATTTCCCGATCTTTAATATTCACCAGAGTTGTGGAATCAAGCCCGGTCGCCTGCAAAATTTCTTCGACCAGCGAAGGGCAGTTGACTGGCCAGACGCCGAGCGCATCGCCTGCTTCATAATGAAAGCCCGTGTCGGAAATATCGAATGCATAATGGCGGGTTTCTTTCTCGGAACCTTCGCCGCTTAACAACCGGTTCGAAACAATGCGTGTATGCAAAGGGTGATTGCGATCGTACGTTTTCAAGGCGCCTTCGTGCAAAGGAGCTTCCTTCAAATTGATTTCGATCTTTCCAATCCATGGTGCGATCTGCTGTTCGAAATCGGTATCGCAATCGACCCGGTCCGTCAGCCTTGAAGCGCCGAGCTGTTCCAGCCTCGCATCCAGGTTCCGGGCGAACCCGCAGAATTCATCGTAGCTGGAGTCGCCCAAGCCCAGGACGGCATAGCGTAAACCGTGTAAACGCGGAGCGTTATCCGACTTCAGCGCATGCCAGAAGGCTTCGCCGTTATCCGGCGGGTCGCCGGCTCCAAAGGTGCTTGAAATGAACACCGCGTTTTGTTCGGAGGCCAAGTCTGCAATCGCGTATTCGTTCATGCATACAAGCCGGGTATCCAGCCCTGCTGCTCGGAATTTGCGGCTGCACTCGTTCGCCACGTCCTCCGCATTGCCGGTTTGGGAGGCCCATAACAGGGTCAATTTGGGTTTAGCGGAATCCGTCTCGCCCGTTTGCTGGGGCATTGTGGCAGTTGCGGAGGCTTCGGCATAAGGACTCATTAAAGGAAGCAGGTTCGTTTCCGGAAGCTGGGTGCGCGAGAACATGCCGGCCAGCAGTCCGTCCAGCCATAACTTTTTGGAAGGATCGACAGGGGCGGTATGGGGCAATACCGGCACGCCGGAGGGAGCTATGGCTTCATCCGCACGCAAACTGGCAATGAAACCGGCGAGATAGATTTTCTCATGACCATCCAAGGTCATCTCCGGCGAGGCGGGGATGCCTAATAGATCGGCAAGCGTATCGACCTTAGCCATATACTTTTCCTCCTTTTGCAAATGGTTCATGGTGTCGGCGGCATCGCGAGAGAATTCCCTGCCTCGGGGCGAAGCAGGATGACTCGTTGTTTGATCCGCAACAACCGTAAGGGAAACCGCGCTGTATTTGAACTCGGGTTGGAGAGACACCGGATCGATGGCATCGCTCGTCACCGCGTTAATGGCGAGGTGTTCGCCGAATGCATCATTCCAATGAAACGGCGCAAAACAGCTGCCGGGCATGACGCGATCCGTAATGACGGCAGGCAGGATCGCATGCCCGCGGCGCGATTGGATGTGGACGCGATCCGATTCGCGGACGCCTAACGCTGCTGCATCTTCGGGATGGATTTCGATGAAAGGGCCGGGATTCAGCTTGTTCAGCTTGGCGATCTTCCCGGTTTTGGTCATGGTGTGCCATTGGTGCTGCAATCGTCCCGTATTTAAGACAAATGGGAATTCGCTGTCCGGCAGCTCTGCGGGCGGGGCGTACGGCCGGGCCCAAAACACGGCTTTGCCGCTGTCGGTGGCGAACGAAAGGGAGGGAAGGATCCCGTCCTCGTTTTCCCGCAGCTTCTGGCTGATTCCATCGTTCAGATACCGTATCGGGTTACGCGTCTGATCCGATTGGGGGGCGCTGGGCCACTGTACGGGCGCCTCGCGCAATCGCTCGTATGAAGCGCCGCGGATATCGTAACCGGTTTTGGGGTTCCAGGCTTGCTGGATTTCGCGGTAAACATCGGCCGAACTTGCGTAGGTGAACGCATCCGAAAATCCCATCTCGCACGCGACCTCGGCAATGATCTTCCAATCGGGAAGCGCCTCGCCGGGAGGATCGACCGCTTTCCTCATCAGCGTCACATTGCGCTCGGAATTGATCATCACGCCTTCGGCTTCGGCCCACAGCGCGCCGGGAAGCATAATATCCGCGTACGCGTTGGTTTCGTTGTTCAGGAACGCATCCTGCGTAATAACCAATTCGGCTGCCTGAAGGGCTGCAATGACGTTGCTGCGGTTTGCGACCGTGGCGACCGGGTTCGTGCAAATGATCCAGCATGCTTTGATATCGCCCGTTTGCATGCTCTGGAACATGGAAATCGTGCCTGTACCCACTTCCGTACGGATCGTGCCGCGGGGGATGTTCCACAGGTCTTCCATGAAATGGCGTTCTGCTTCAACAAGCACGGACCGTTGGCCTGGAAGACCCGGACCCATGTATCCCATTTCGCGGCCTCCCATGGCATTCGGTTGCCCGGTGAGGGAGAAGGGGCCGCTTCCGGGACGGCATATTTTGCCTGTAGCCAGATGTAAGTTGCATATCGCATTGGTATGCCACGTACCGTGCGTGCTCTGGTTAAGGCCCATCGTCCAACAGCTCATCCATTCGGGGGATTCGCCGATCCATTGGGCTGCCAGGCGAATATCCGCTTCGGGAATGCCGGTGATTGCGGCCACTTTGTCCGGCGTGTAATCGTCAAGGAAATCGGGCATGCTCTCCCAGCCCGCCGTGAATCGGGAGATGAAATCCTGATCGGTGTGCCCGTTGTGCACGAGCAGATACAAGATTCCGTTAAGCAGGGCGAGATCCGTTCCCGGCTTAATTTGCATGTAGAGGTCTGCCTTGTCGGCGGTCGCGTTGCGGCGTGGATCGACGACGATCAGTTTGGCGCCGGCTTTGACGCGATCCATGACTCTCAGAAACAAGATGGGATGGCAGTCGGCCATGTTGGCTCCGATGACGAAAAACAGATTCGTGCGGTCCATATCTTCATAAGAACCCGGAGGACCGTCCGCGCCGAGCGAAAGCTTGTATCCGCTGCCGGCGCTGGCCATGCAAAGACGGGAATTGGACTCGATGTGGTTGGTGCGAATGAAACCTTTGGAAAGTTTGTTGACCAGGTACTGGGCTTCCAGCGACATTTGGCCCGACACGTAGAACGAAATGGCGTCAGGACCATGTTCGTCAAGAATAGAGCGCAACCGTCGCGCCGTTTCTTTAATGGTTTCTTTCACGTTGGCCTGAACGGGAGCTTGCCCGCGGGCAGGGCGTTGGTACGCAAACTCCATTCTGCCCGATTCAACCAAGGCCTCGGCACATGAGTTCCCTTTGGTGCACAAGCGGCCGTAATTGGCGGGATGCTCCTTGTCGCCGGTAACTTTAATGACGCGATTGCCGGATACTTCCATAACGATTCCACAACCTACGCCGCAATAAGGGCAGACGCTTTTTATTTTTTCAGTCATCATCGAAATCACCATACTTGACGTGTATATGACACGGATTTTTTTGTAGCTTGAATGTTGTTTATTAAAAATCCAATTTATTCGGAACTGTTTAGCTAAAATATATATCGCTTCACGATATAAGTCAATAAATTAATGTTATGTTACATGACATGGTAATTGTGATTTTTAAAAATGAATGTTTAGAGAGGGTGGATAGGCGGTGTGTAGGTGGAATAACATATCATTATATGTTATGTATAAGTTATGTTTGAGTTGTGTCACTGAAGAAAATGAAATAAACTCTATATAGGTTGAACTAGACATTTACACGATAACGGAGAGGGCAGAAAGAATCTGAAGAAGCGAAGCGGTCTAAAAGCTTTCTGAAAGAAAGCTGCATCGGAAGCATAAGCTTCACCGGATTTTGCAAAAAGGAGATCAAAAAAATCTGGGGATAACAGTGATCGGAAGATGGTTCTGACTACGTAGTGACTCCGTGTAAAAATCATCGGTTCAACTTATATAGATAATGATCTCGGTTGAAGGAGTTTTTCGATGTCCATGAATCCATTGCCCAAACATATTTATGAGCAGCTTGCCATGTTCCGCTATCGCATTCGCAAGTTCATTCGGTTCAGCGAGGAGGCCGCACGAAGCAAAGGACTTACCCCGCAGTATCATCAATTAATGCTCTCGATTATGGGATTTCCTGATCGCGAGCATGCTACGCCGACAGAACTGGCCGAACGGCTGCAAATTACGCCGCACGCTTGCGTCGAGTTGGTCAAACGATGCGAGGAACTTGGCCTGGTAAGCCGATTCCCCAACGAACAGGACAAACGCAGCACGTTCATTCGGCTGACGGAACACGGAATGGAATTGTTGGCCGAATTGTCGGAGATTCATATGGAAGAGCTGAAACGGGCTGGTTTGCTGGAATTTCAAGGGCTTTAGGCGGTTTCGGTCGCGCGGCTTGAGGCTGGACGGAGAACGAAGAAAAGATGAGGGAGGGACAAGTCGCGGCGCGAATGCCGACCGTTCATGTGTCAGGAGATAAAAAGGGAGCCACTGAATGCTAACGTTCAGTGGCTTTTTCGGCATGCTGCACGGATGGAAGCCGGCCCGATAACAGCGCTCCGCCGCTCGGGTCGTTGCCTGCCGCAAGCTCGCCTCCGTGCCGCCGGATGATGCGCTCGGAAATGGTCATGCCCAGGCCGCTACCTCCGGTAGCCCGGTTCCGGGACATTTCGCCCCGAAACAAAGGCTCGAAGAGCCGACCTAGTTCCTCCGGGGCAAACCCCGGTCCGGTATCCCGAATCGTAAACCAGACCTGATCGTTCGCGGAGCCGCACTCCACGCTGACCTTTCCATGATCAGGCGTGTATCTCACGGCATTATCCAGCAAATTGCTTATCGCACGTTCCAGCAGATGAGCGTCGCCGCGAACGATGCACGCTTCCGCGGAACGTACCGCGAGCGTTACGTTCTTTTGCCGGGCGAACGGCTCCACGCTATCCGCCGATTGCTGCAGGACCGTGCGCAGGTTGACGATTTCCTTGGCAATCGCGCCTTCGCCGTAATCCATTTTGGCAAACGTAAACAAATCCTCGACCAAACGGTGCAGCTGGGACGCTTTTTCCTTGCAGACGGCTATGTACTTCGCCGTTTTCTCGGGCGACTGGGCAATGCCGAGCTGCAGTCCGTCAAGGTACCCGCGCAGCGCGAAGAGGGGGGTTCTAAGATCATGCGCTACGGCGGCAATGACGAACCTGCGCTCTTCTTCCAGCTTCGTTTGCTGGAGATTGGACTTCTTCAGTCCTTGCACCATCTCATCGAAGGCATCCCTGACATCGGCGATTTCTTTAATGCGGGAAGCAGGCATCGGCACGTTCCACTCCCCGCCGGCAAGCAGCCGCACGGATGCGCTAAGCTTCTCAAGGGGTTTGATCAAATAACGCCGCATTTCCATGCCGATCACGAACAATGCCAGCAAAAACCCCGTGAAGATGGACCACACTTGAAGCTGGTTTGTTTTGGGGAGATACAGTTCGACCCTCCCCTTCAATCGGCCGTCTTCCATCAGCGTATACCGTTCAACGGAAGCATATCTTTTGGTTTGGTTGACATCGGAACGATAGATCTCCTGGCCGGATGCCGAGAACAGGGAAACATTCATGTTTGCGTGATCCAACAGGCCTTTCAGCTGGGCTTGCCAATCGGATGCACTCCACCGTTCCGTATTCCTTTCGATCTGTTCAACGATTTCGTTCTGCTGCCTTTGCTGCTCTTCATTCGGCAGCGGGGCAACGGAAAATCTGAACGTCCCGGATTCGATGTAATGGGCGGTCACAAACAGGAGCCAGGGCAGCAGCAGGATGAACAACAGATAAAGCAGCATGAGTTTACGAATCCGAAGCGTTCTCACGAGATCCTCCTTCAAAGCGATATCCCACGCCCCATACGTTGACCAGAAGCTGCGGATTCGCGGGATCTGCCTCGATTTTCTCGCGCAGACGGCTTAAATGCACCCGTACCGTGTGCCTGTCGCCGATGCCGCCCCAAAACTTGTCCAGCAGTTGATCATACGTAAATACTTGCTTCGGATGCTGAGCGAACAGGAGCAGCAAATCATATTCCTTTGGCGTGAACATGACTTTGCTGCCCTCCACGAATACTTCTCTGGATGCAAGATTCAATTGCAAACGATCGTATTCCAGCAGCGGTTCGACCGCGGATGGAGGAGGGGAGAAGGTACGCCTTAATACGGCCTTCACTCTGGCGACGATTTCGCCAGGCGAAGCCGTCTTCACGATATAGTCGTCGCCGCCCAGCGTGAGTCCCCTAATTTTATCGACGTCATCGCTTCTGGCACTAAGGAACAAAATCGGCACACTGCTTTCTTTGCGGATGCGGCGGCACAGATCGAAGCCGTTCTGCCCAGGCATCATGATGTCCAGAACGATGCATTGGATCGCATGCTGCCGGAGCGCGTCCCAGGCTTCGGCAGCGTTGCAAGCAGTGATGACGCGGAATTGTTCGTTTTCCAAAAAGTCCTTTAACAATTCGACAATGCTAAGGTCATCGTCGACAACAAGCACGGTGCTTGAATCAGTCATGAATATCCCACCTTCAAAACCTAGTGTAGCATGATCGCAGCGAAAACCGGTGGAAGTTTATCATTTTGTGATGATTCGTTGATGGTTTTGTGGCGGGTTTGCGTCTTCTTTCGAGAGATATCGCTGGTATGATCTTCAAAGGCACAGGGGATCTTGCCCTGCATGACAAATCGAGATATAACAGGGAGGACGTTACTGATGTTACATGTTCAAATCGTGCTGTTCGATGGCTTTGATCTCTTGGATGCCATTGCGCCTTATGAAGTTTTTGCAGCAGCATCCATGTATGCCGAAGATGCGCTGCAAGTCGAGTTGGTTACTGCCGAAGGGCCCAGGCACGTCGCGAGCGGCACACAAGGGTTAAAGATCGAGGCGACCGCGAAACTTGAGCCTGAACGCGGCGGCATCATCCTCGTGCCGGGTGCGTCCGGCAAAGTTTCCGGGGATGGGCCGGATTCCATTCCCGTCATTCTGCATCATGCTGCAAGCACGGATATTTCTGTCCGAATCAGACAAGCATTGGAACGAGAAGACGTCTTGGTTGCCACCGTATGCGGCGGTTCGCTTTTGCTTGCCATGTCAGGTTTGCTTGAAGGCAGACATGCAGTGACACATCATATGGGCATGAAGGTTCTGGAAGCTGCCGGAGCGGTTCCTGTTCAGGCGCGCATCGTGGATGACGGCAACCTGGTGAGTGCGGGCGGTGTGACTTCCGGGCTTGACGTTGCTTTATATTTGGTGGAACGTGCGCTCGGTCCGCGCATCGCGCATGCCGTGGAACAGTTATTTGAATTCGAACGGCGGGGAACGGTATGGAGGATGGAAGGCATGGTGCCAACGGAGGATGCGGACGCGTCCGGGAAAGAAGAGGAAGGAGCGTTCGCGCCAGTTTCTGCCGAGAGCATACTAGACACCTCATCCGCCTATGAAGGAAATTGGGATGTAACCATCGCGACCCCGATCGGGAAACTGGAATCCAGACTTGCGATTCATACGGACAACGGCCGCATTCGGGGGACGGCTGCGCAGGACGGCGAGACTGTGGAGCTCATCGATCCTCGCGCTTGGGAGGGCAAATTGGTATGGGGCCTTCGGGTAAACAAACCGATGAAGCTGCAGCTTCATTTCGAGGTAACTGTGCAAGGGGATGTTATGAGCGGAACCGCCAAGGCCGGTTTTTTGCCAGCATCCAAACTGACAGGCCATCGCTTGGTTTGAGTTGAGCTTCAATAGGGCCGTTAGACGATAACTAGAAACGGAAAGGTTCATATATGAAAAAAACAAACATGGCTTACCGCCTTTTGGCCGGTGTCAGCATCACTTTCATTTTGTATTCGTTGGCTAGGCATTATGTGTTCGATCCGGAAGCCACCGCGTTTCTCAGTCACAAAATGGGGCTGGGGCGCGAGTTGAACCTCCCGGCATGGCTAAAAGTCATGTACATTCACGTCGCCTTTGCCTGTTTGGCGATGGCGGCAGGGCTGATCAATTTTTCGCGCCGCATGCTGGAGAAACAGCGGAAGTTTCACCGGATCAACGGGTACATCTATGTCGTTTCCGTGCTGATGGTCGTGCTGACGTCCGGGTACATGGCGCCGTATTCCACTGGAGGCAGAATCAACAGCATCGCATTTAATATCATTAATCTGATTTGGCCCATCATGACGGTTACGGCCGTCGTGCAGATCAAAAAGAAACGAATCGTAAAGCACCGGAATTGGATGATCCGCAGTTATGCCTTCTGTTTTACGAACATGCTGATTCACCTGATCACGTTGCTGTTCAATGAAGGCCTCGGCATGGCTTATGCGAGCAGTTATACATACGGTGTGTATGGCAGCCTCGTTCTGTTATTGATCATTCCGGAAACGATCATCCGGATTCTGGATAAGACCGGCAGCGAAAAAACCATCGGAACCTACGAATCGTAGGCTTCGATGGTTTTTGTTGTTGAACTCTAGCTGCATCACTTGTCATTGCGATATTGCAGCGGTGATGCCCCCGTCCAGCGCTTGAATTGGCGGCTGAAGTGGGACGCGTTTTTGTAGCCCAGCCGCTTGCTGATCATCTGGATCGACATTTGCGTATCTTTGATGAGCGCCTTGGCTTCTTTCAGCTTTAATTGGGATAAATACTCGCGCGGCGAAATGCCATATACATTTTTGAACACCTCATATCCATAACCGGAACTAAGTCCAATGGAGTGCATCACCTTTTCAATGCGCAGTGTTTCGCTAAGCTCGTAGTATTCGGGTTGAAGGCTCTGTTTTTTGAACGCGGATTTGATCCGTTCGGCAATTTCCTTGGCGTAGAGCGATGCGTTTACATTGGCGCCCGATGCTGCTTCATTGGTTCGGTTCGTGATCGAGTGAAGCATGAGCAGCAGCTCCGAAAGCACGATCTGGATTTGCATTTTGGTGTAAAATCCAGTCTTGCTGCTGCCGGCATCAATGATGCCGATCCACTTCAGCACAATGTCCTGTAACCCTCGATTTTCCGGGGAACCGTTCTTGTAATGGATTTCGCAGTGCTGAATCATGTCCCTGACGAATTCGGGATCGTCAATTTTGAAGTGGGCGCAAAAGTATGTCATGCCATTCTCGTCATCACACGAAATTTCGTGGACGAAGCCTGGAGGAATGATGAGCACGTCGCCAGTCTGCACATGGTACATATCATGATCGAAGGTCGTATATTGACTGCCTGCCAAAACGTAAATGATCTCGAAAGCGGCATGGGAGTCGGGGGGCACGCGCCATCCGGGATCGACCTGTTGGGAGTGGGCGCCAAAAAAATTGAGGTTCCAGTCGAGCACCGGAAGCCGATGGGCCTGCGCCAAAAAATGCTTCGTATTTGACATGTCATCACCTTTGATTGGGGTAAATGTTCCTTTTGGCACTCATCACTTGAAAACATTATACCGTTGATAATGCACAATGTCAGCAGAGCGCTTACATGCGCATGCAGCAAAGCAGCCTCCCAGGAGGCTGCTTTGTGGCCGATGGATGCCGGAATGTTTCCCGCGCAATCGGTTATTTCGTTTTCCTGGTTTCCGTAATGACGAGCAGAGCACCGAACAGGATCAGGACAGCTCCGATCCAGAACATAACACCGATCGTTTCTCCCAATAGAAGCCACCCGAGCAGCGTTCCGACAAGAGGCTGGAAGAAGAAAAACAGGCCTCCGCCCGAAACGTTCAACAACTGTAATCCCCGATTCCAAAGCAGGAATCCGCCTGCGGTCGAAACAATCCCCAAGTACAATATGCCGCCCCATATGGTCGGATGGGCCATTTGGGATACATCCAGCTCATGCAATCGTGGAATGACAAACGGAGTCAGAATAATAATGGCCACCAGTATGGCGTAGGTAATCACCACGATCTGGGAATAATCCGTCGGAACACGTTTCACCAATACGGACATAAGCGCCCAAGTCACAGCCGCAGCGAGCAGGAAAATTCCGCCGAGTTGGCTGGAATACTCCAATGCGCCTACCCCGATAATCAGTATGACTCCAACGGTCGCAAGCAAAATGGACAACCCTTGTCGCAAAGACATGCGTTCTTTCAGGATGAGCCAAGCGAAAATAACCATAAATGCCGGCGTTGATGAGGTGATGATGGCGCCCATTTGGGCCGATGACAGCATTGTGCCGGCTTCTTGAGCCACAATCGAAATGGCATGCCCAATGACTCCAATGGCCATAATGAGCAGGAAATCACGCGGACGAATCCGCCAGTTCTGTTTGGTGGCCACGCCGGCAATGATAAGCGCAACGATTGCTACCAAGTACCGCAGCCAAACCAGTTCAAGCGGTGGCACAATGGATACAACCACTTTGACCACAACGTACATGCCGCCCCAGATGCTGGCAGCCAAAGCCAAATAAATAGAACCCCATAAGGTTTTGTTCATTTCAATTTTCCCTCCGTATGATTAAGGTCTATGAAGGCCTTAACGGAGAGGAGGATCACCTTCGCTCCATTAAGGACGGAAGGATCCTGCAGGCACGTCATTCTCGAACAAAGGAGCTAGAAACATTCGCTTTCACCTCTGGATATAAAATAGTGTGACATCTATAGTAGCAAAGATCACTGCTAATGAACAGCAGCGACGTTGGCATTGCGCGACAAGATCTCTCTGGTACCTTATGCCGTGGGCACACCGAGGTACTCCGTTTCGTAGATTTCCTGCACCCGGTCCAAAACGCTCTGTGCTTGATCTTCGAATTTTAAGTCGGCAATGCGTCCTTTAAGCAAAAATACGCCGCTCTCACCGCGATGTTGGCCCATCGCGCCGTCATAGAGCAAGCCGGCCCCATGGCTTGGCGGCGAGAAAAAGAGCTTCATCAGCGGTTTAACCAATAAAGGCAATCCGGAATCTTTATCTTTTCGGAGCGTGTTGTTGCTTCCGGGATCGACGCTGCGAATGGAAATGCCTTCTTTCGCCAGCTGCGGCGCAATATTCTTGGTCCAAAGGGAAAGAGCCAACTTGGATGCTGCGTATGGACCGAGCAATTTTTTGAACGTTTGCGGCCGCTCCAGAATGTCGACATGGATCGCCTTCACGTATTTTAAGGCGGAAGACGACGTATTGATCACCGTTTTTAAATCCCCGTTCGCCAAAAGCGCTTTGAGCTCCATCATGATGATATACGGAACGACGGTCATTAGCTCATAGTGTTTTTCCCGTCCTTGCGGAGAGTATGCCAGTTCGGGGAAGGAGCCGCCTGCATTGTTGAACAGTACATCGATTCGTTCTTCTTTGGTCTTGATCTCGTTCAACGTCGTTCTTAAGCTGCGATAATCGGACAGATCGGCGGTTTTGTAGATGCGCAGCGATCCGTTTGCGATGGCCTTGTGAAGCTCAGTTTCTTCTTGAGGGATGTTTGAACGGTTTATGGCAATGACTTGCCATTGGTCGGAAATCAGTTTGCGTGCCAACTCCAATCCAATTCCGGCACTTGCGCCGGTAATCAAGGCAATATGTTGTCGGTCTTTAGCGTTTGTCGTTTGTTTCATGTATGTTTCCTCCTAGTGTAGGGATTGCTCCCTCTGATAGCGCCGATTGTATAAGTTGGTGTCGACTCCAAGTCAAGCGTGTGGCAAATTATTTTTTAAAAGGGTTCAAAACTTGACTTGGAGTCAGCTCCAAGATATATAATGCACTCAGGTAAGGATTGGGAGGTAACGGAATGATAACGAGAGAGACATATACGATCAAACAAACGGCGGAGCTAACGGGTATCACGCAAGACACGATCCGATATTATGAAAAAATCGGGCTGCTGCCCCGCGCGGAACGCAAAGAAAACGGGCACCGCGAATACCGGCAGGAGGCCATAAGCACCATCCAGCTTATTTCCTGCCTCAAAAAAACAGGCATGCCGCTCGAAGAAATGAAGCCGTTTTTGACGGTGAACGCTGACGCCGATCCGGCGGACTATCCTGAACTCGTGGAGCGGCTGGTCCAGCACAGGGAAAATATCGTCAGCCAAATGGCGGCGCTGCAGCAGGTCGTCGATTTTATCGACATGAAGCTGGACCAGGGAAAGATGCGGAAGGACTGCACCGCGGTTCAAGGGGATGGCTTTACCGGGGAGTCGGGGGGAGAGAGCGCCGGACCCAAGGTCTCGCCCGCGGAGATGCGTTATTTTACGGGAACGGCCGGGATACCCAAGGTTTAAGCGGATGATATGATGTTTTGGATACGAGATAATTTTGCTGCAAAAAACATTCAATATCCGGGGAGGTTTTTCCGTGGACGAGCTCTACCAAAAAACAAGAAAGTTTAACGTTTCCGACTATCGTTCTCTGTTGCATCGACTGGTGGATGAGGCGCAGCAGCATATGGAACAAGGCAGTACGGAACATAAAGTATTTGGTGAGAAACTATATCGATGCATCGAAGCACAAGTGAATGCGATTGAACAAGAACGACTTCAAGCCGAACAGCTGCAAACGACGGTTCACATCATTTTCAGCCTCTCGGATGCCGGTTCTTTGAAAGTGACGCTGAGCAAGCTGGGAAAACGGCTGGAAAACCGCGTGCTCGCATTCAATGACATGTTTTCCGTGGGCCCCATCAAGGATTTGCATACCCTAAGAGGGCAGCAGGCTCGGCAAGCCTGGATCTCGGAGAATGATTCGGAGCATATTTTCTCAATACGACATAATGCGGGTAACGAAATCGGGGCGATGATGGATACGTTGCGAAATATTCCCGAAAGCAAGAAGGTAATCATTTGGTGCGCGGATAACGCCCATGATCAGACCGGACTCCGTTTTGCATTGTATGTGCTTAGGGAGCGCAAAAACGTAATCCATATCGCGAATGTGACACATGCTTGCAAGGAAATGGGAACGAATTGGGATGAGGAAGCTGCTCCCTATGCGGCGGCACATATCGAACGTGATACATATGTTGAAATGGTGAAAAATTATGGGGAGGGGTACGCTCTGAACCGTGCCGAAAGGAAAGCATTGGAAGCGGAGTGGGAAGAATTGGCCGGTCAGGATCATATCCTGCGTTTATGGAAAAATGGGTCGATCATAGGTTGCGAGGAAGAAGACCTTGATGATGTTATTGTATCTTCCATGCTTGAACTGCAGCGCCACCAGGAAAATTCGGGCGCATTTGTTGAGGCTGCTGATCTGGTCATTCATGTTTTGAATTCGATCCGGCAAAGGGTAACCCTTACGTTCATAACCCATCGAATTTGGAAATTAGTCAGCGAGGGCGTGTTTGTTTTCCGGGGAATGCCAGGACAGCTGCATCAATTTTCATTACGTTTAATGGGAGAGAAGTGAGGAGGGGATACAATAGACACAATATAAGAGGAGGTGTTGACAGAAGTTGCTCTTAATTCTATAATTCAATTAATCAATTGAATATATAATGATGGTTAAGGGGGATTTATTTTATGGGAGCAACAGCGCTGAATAAAGATACGTTTGAACCAACGATCCAGAGCGGGGTAACCCTGGTCGATTTTTGGGCACCTTGGTGCGGACCATGCCAGGTTCAACTGCCGATCGTGCATGAGCTGGCTGACGAATTGGCCGAGCAAGCGACGATGGCTACGGTGAACATTGACGAGGAATTGGATCTGGCCTCCAAATACGGCGTTCGAAGCATTCCCACCTTGCTGTTGTTCAAGGATGGCAAGCTGATGAAAACGATGGTAGGCATTACTTCCAAACAGGTGCTCAAAGACCGAATTAAAGAATTGGGAGCATAATTCAATATGGGCCATGTTCTGGAACTGGGCTCCATTGGTGAAGTGCAGGAATTCGTTCAAAACCACGGTTTGAGCATATTATATGTGACCCAGGAAGATTGCTCGGTGTGCCATGCCATTTACCCGAAACTGTTGAAATTGACCGATGAATTTCCCGAAGCCAAGCTGGGGCGGGTCGATGCTGGCAAAGTAAAGGAGGTTGCGGGGGAATTTTTGATTTTCTCGGCGCCTGCCATATTGGTATTTCTTGATGGGAAAGAGTATATTCGTGAAGGACGTTTTGTTCAATTCGATGGTTTGGCAAGCCGGCTGGAGCTGCTATCCAGCACCGAATAACACGCTTTAGCCGGATGATACACAAAAAGACTTCAAGCTATTCACTGGGATAGTCTTGAAGTCTTTTTATGCTGCGATCGATGAAATTCCCCGGTTTGTTCGTCTGCGCCGCTTGGTTGTAATCTGTTCCCGGGTTAACGTTTCATTTTCAATGTACTTCAAAATGCTCCTGCCATTCATTGAATCCTTCATCCATACGAAAAGCTCTGAAGCCTTCGGATTGCAATTTTTGCGCCGCTAACGCAGAATACACGCACAAAGGTCCGCGGCAATAGGCAACGATCTCCGTATGTTTGGGCAATTCGTTCATTAGAACGTCCAAATTCTCCATAGGCATGGAGATGGCCCCTTGAATATGTCCCATGTCGTACTCTTCTTGAGGACGCAGGTCAACCAGTACAATATCCTCGGATCGCAGTTTCTCCATGACTTCGTCCATCGTCAACGTATGAATGTCGTCGAGATTGTTCAGGAAATCCTCTTTCATCTTCCCGATATCAGGCAGCTGTTTTTCGCTGATTTTCCATAATGAACCGAGAAAATCGATAATTTCGGGATCGGCCAAAGAATAAATGGCGTAGGTTCCTTTTTTCGTGAACTTAACCAGCTTGGCATCAAGCAATATCTGAAGGTGACGGGAAACGTTCGCCATGTTCATGTCCGTGCAGCCAGCCAATTTTTCGACGGTTTTGGGTCCTTGGGACAATACGTTTAACATTTCCAGCCGCTTGTCGCTGGATAAAGCTTTTCCGATTCTGGCCAATTGTTTATAGAGGTCTTCTTTGAAAAGTCGCGCGCATTTCAGCATGTCTTCCATATGATCAGCCTCGATTCTTATCGTATCGTGAACTATGGGGGATGTCCCATAAGTTGATCAATCCATTGATTATTAGAATTTTAAACATGAAACGGAAGAGAGTCAAGCAAAGCGGGGGAGATGCGGATTGACGAATGGTCATTCACATGGTAATATTCAATTATATAATTGAATATTTGATAGATGACGATCATACGAAAACAGGGAGGTATTCCTATGAAAAAAATAAGTTCGAAATCCGAATTCGATACAGCGATCCAGTCGTCCAAACTTACGGTTGCGGTTTTTAAAGCAGACTGGTGCAGTGATTGCAAATTTATCGATCCGTTTATGCCGGAAGTGGAGCAAAAATTCGCCGATGCGCTGAATTTGATCGAGGTGGATGTGGATCAGGTTGGTTCGGTGAGCGAAGAGCAGCGCATTATGGGCATTCCCAGCTTTGTTGCCTATGCAGACGGTGCCGAGTTGAACCGGTTCGTCAACAAGTTGCGCAAATCGCGGGAGGAAATCGAGACGTTTTTGCAAAGCGCGGTGGAGGCAGGGCAAGCTCGTTCCTGAGACAAAGGGGACGGCTCGGCTCGCGGCCTAATTTAATATATCTTGACATGCTTAAACGACCGTTTCTTCGATGAAGGAAACGGTCGTTTCTATATGATGCATTCCATGTAATCCACAAAAAACATCCACACGTTAACGGAGAGATAGAGCCAATCTGTGGATAACGGCGATCGGAAGATGGTACTGCGCTCGCAGTGCCCTGATGGGATTTATTATTACGGTTTATATATGTACTAATTTGTATCGATATGAAAAATGCCAATCTCATTGTAATGCTCCAGCTTATAATCGATTGTGCCAAGACTGCAGTTCAGCATGTCCATTTGCTTCAAAATGTGCAGCCGATGCTGCTCCAGCATCTCCTTTCGCTGTTCGCTGGTGGAGGAACCCTCCAGGCATAACAGCATAAATGCTTTGATGTCCTCCAGAGACATGCCGCTGTCCTTCAGGCAGCGGACCAATTCCAGCCAGCATATATCCATCTCGGAATATTTGCGGGTGCCGTATTCCGTCTTTTTCAATAAAGGCATCAATCCTGCCCGGTCGTAGAAGCGCAATGTGGAAGGCGGCAGTTGGGTGCGTTCCGCGGCTTGTTTGATCGTATATTCCACGCAAATCTTCCTTTCGAAATAAATCGGTTGAATGGGCTTGACTTAAACATAAGTTTAACCACTATCCTAAGATTGTTCAATAGAGCGTTTTCACCAGAAAGAGGCTCTGGACTAACCAAACCATTCAATAGAGGAGTGATTCTGTTGAAATACAGAAGACTGGGCAGAAGCGGACTGAAAGTGAGCGAAATCGGATTGGGGAGCTGGCTGACCTATGGTTCGGCCACATCAGAGGAAGCGGCGCGCGCCTGTATGCATAAGGCATATGAGCTGGGCATCAACTTTTTCGACACATCCAATTCCTATCCGGGAGCCGAGGCGGTTATGGGCAGCACCCTGAAGGAGTATCCGCGCAGCAGTTACGTGTTGGCGACGAAGTTGTTTTTTTCGCAAGGTCCGGGGCCGAACGATCGCGGGTTATCCCGCAAACACATCATGGAGCAGTGCGAGGCGAGCTTAAAGCGACTGGGCACGGATTACATCGATTTGTATCAATGCCATCGTTTTGATGCGGAGACTCCCGTTGACGAGACGCTTCGGGCACTGGATGACCTGCAGGCGCAAGGCAAAATTTTGTATGCAGGCGTCAGCGAATGGACGGCAGCACAGATCGCGGAAGCTTCCGGCATCAGCAGACGCCTGAATCTGCGGCCGCTCATTTCCAATCAGCCCATTTACAACATGTTTGAGCGGTACATCGAAAGAGAGGGTGTTGTTGAACGATGCGAGCAGGAAGGGCTGGGGCTGATCGTGTTTTCTCCGCTGGCGCAAGGCGTGTTGACCGGCAAATACAAACCTGGACAGCAGATTCCCGAGGGCACGCGGGCCGCGAATGATCAAACGAATGGCGTAATCAACAGCTATTTGCGCGACGACGTGCTCCAGTGCACCGCACAGCTTTCCGAACTGGCTGAAGAAATCGGGGCGTCGTTGTCCCAATTCGCTTTGGCATGGATTCTGCGTCAGCCTGCCGTGAGTTCGGCCATCATTGGCTCCAGCAGACCCGCGCAAATCGAAGAGAACATCAAAGCGACGGAGCTGGAGCTAACGCCGGATATCATTTCGCGTACGGAGGAAATTTTGTCCCAAGTCAGTCATTTCGCACCAATGAGATAAGAGAAGTCGATCACAGGTGCCAGCGAGCTTAAGGCTGAAATGTTTCCCCTCAGAAAATTGAGAATTTTGAATTTTTCCACAAGAACCGAAGGGTTGGGCTACCAGCACTTCGGTTTTTGGCATGTAAAGAGAATATTGTTGGCAACAACATTCCCTTCCTATAACTTATAAAGGACAACATAGTGGATTAGTCGTCTTCCTTCTAATTACGGATTCAATCGTATATTTTGAAATTAGTTTTGGATATTTTCAAACAAATGGAAAGAATGAGGTATACTGAATTAAAGGGAATATCAGTAAAATGATATGGACATATCAAATTTATATTTAAGGATGTTAATTCTATGATAATGATACTAAGTGATTAAATGAATAATGGAGGAGAATGATGAAAAATAGGATTATTCTCATGGGAGAGAGCGAACATTGGAGAGGCGAGTTCGATACTACAGTAACAAGTGGAAGAGAAGAAAATGGAGAGTATACTATATTATACACAAAGGATAATTGGGGAGATATTAGAGGATATAAAATTGATATAAATGAAGGGAGAAATAAAAGACAGGAAGAAGGCGGTTTAGCTTCAAATGTTATAAAGTTCCCTATAACGCGAACAAAAGGTTCCCAAGTCAGTAGTAATGAAGACCAAACTATTGTCATCGAGTGGAAAGATCTCAATGGTAACAACTTTGAAGAAAAACTGACTTTAAAAGAAAAATAACTTATTAACTCAACTTTCGCAGCTCAAATCTCCAAACAAACCCTTGATATAGCTGGGTAAACCAGAGATCCATTCTTGTAGTTGACAAAAAATGTCCGTTTTGTTCTGTTTTGTTTTTGCTTGAGACATGTCGAGAAATAAACTCATCAGTTGCAGAAGCGCCGTCTGGAAGTCCAGATCACGAACCTCATCGGCAAAGAGAAAAAAGAGTCCTCCCAGTGTGCGGTCATCACTGGTTTCGCGTCGTTCATATTCCATCGCCAAATAACGGCTGAATACCACCGTCGTGTGGCTAATCAGTTGGTCAAAGGAGCGTCCTTGAAATTCGGTTCCCAGTTTCAAATAGCTCTTCGTAACTTTAAAAAAGGTCTCAATACTCCAACGCATCCCATAGATTCGTACAATTTCAGCGGCGTCCAGCGTAACATCTGTACTCAAAATGGTGAGCCATTCTCGTCTCTTATTTCGGTTGCGCACAAATACAAGCTTCACGGGCAGACCACACGAAGTATGCACAACCACAGAACCTTTGATGTCGTTTGTACTCGATTTGGGCAGGCTTTGAAACACGGCACTCAGTGTCATTCGCTGTCCCTGTACGAGATATCGCTGCTTCATTTCTTTGATCATTCCAATCACAGGCAGACCTCGGTCTGTGAGCTGGCGAAGAAGTGGAGCTTGCGTAAACCAACTGTCCGTGAGCACGTAATCCGCAGTGAAGCCGGCTTTTAAAGCTCGGTCTAACAAGCCTACAACCGCATCAGGCTTACGGAAAAAAGACTCCATTCGGCGTTTGTATCCATGGCTACGCCTCGAGAGATGGGATGCCGTTTCGCAAAAGCGATTGGCTAGTTTGGCGGAAGACAGCATGACAAAATCGAGCGGCGCAAAGCTAAAACCGTCCGACCAACCGAGGGTGAGCATGGTGTAGCCTTTGATGTATTTGCCTGTGGAGTGGTCAAATACACGTGCCAGCAGCTCTGCTTTTTTACTCCGGTTCCGGCTAAGTACTGAATCGTCAACGATAAATACACGTACGCGTTTGGAGGAAATGAGCGATTCAAAATAGCGTACGACCTGAAGACTTAATGTCTGCAAAAATCGCCGCCAGGCAAAGGAAGATTGATTCAAGAATCGATAGACAACATCTTTTCCTGGCAGGTCGGCTCCGCGGTCACTTTCCAGAAGGCGAAACCAATTCTTTCCTTCAAAAACCAACGAGAACACGATTCGAAAAAGGGCTAAACTGGAAAGACCAAATGATTTGGAAATGCCTGCATGCCGCAAGGCTTTCCCGATGTGAAGTGTAGCAAAAAGTTTAGAAAAACGAGACTGTTCAGACAGGGAATGTTGTTGTAACATAGGGTTACACACCTTTCTTGTTGGCATGGTTGGTCGCACTTCCATGATACCAAACAAGCGAGGTGTTTTTTTGTCAATGCGAGTAAATCTACTGAATTATCCTTACGCACTCAATGGTTTAAGCCATTTTTCTAGGTGCGAAAGTTGAGTAAGTTATTAGTGTTCTAAAACTTGAGAAATAGTATGGCTGTTTTTGAGTTTGTAGCACATCTTGGGAACGAATAAGGAAGTTAAAGTTGATTTCAAAATTAACTGTATTTCAAAATAAAATGTGGGATGAATTACTTTGGGGCTTAAATGAAATTTCAGTATTAGAAGACATGTAACAACCAAAATACTAAATTCATTGTAATTATGACTTCGGTCTTGGATGTTTGACTGGCGCTGATTAGCGTGGATCTTCAAATGGTAATTTGTTAACAAGAAATATGAATTAATTACAAAATTTATGTAATTTTGTGTCCTTGGAATTACCAAAAAATTATTTGCTATTAGAGAATTTCGGAAATAATCGGAGTAGAGAAAAGGATAAATATCCTTTATAAAATTTAATTTTTCTATATAGATATAATATAGAATATTGACCGCCGATAATTTTACATTTAAGCTATAGATTGAAATGGGAATGATTACTAAAGTATGGAAATACGTGGTTGAATTGAAACGTGAGAATGCGAACGGCTTCAAGAACTCGATTCCTTCATACGAAAGAGACGTCACGTGGAGCTCGAAGTCGCTACCTCATCCTCAGGCTGGTAGATAAAAGCATTACCAATCTGATGGAGTAGCCCAACGAGTTGGTGTTAGTGACATCGCGATTCATCATACCGAAAAAAGTTAATGTACCTGTGGGTTAGAGACTGCATTACAGGATAAATAACAATTGGAGACCATTATTTACATAAGGAGGGGGAAAATGATTCCTTTACATACAATTTCAACTTTAAAAACAGACGGCGAAAGAGAATTTATATCCAAATTATATACTCAATATTACTCGATAATGAAAAAAAGGGCTTATGAGATTACCTACGATTAAATGGCAAGTTGTCCTTCCGGTTATTATGCACAAGGAAATAGAACTGACCCAGGTTTTTGTAATGGAGAATGGTGTAGTCCAACAAATCCATTTTCTCCTCGTCAATTTGTTAAGCATGTATGGATTCATTGTGTTCGTCCAGATGGTGCTTCCACAGACGTATACGCTTATTCCGAGATTGAATGTTCATGCTAATGATTAATCCATGTTTTGGATGGTCGATGCTTAGGAATGCTCCTTATGTCATTCTTTCTTGAACGATTGTGGTTTGAAAATATTTCAAATCCTGATGATTGCACGCCTATCAAGTAAGTGGTACGTCAGAGTATCGGAATTGCAGCAAAGTCGAATGACCGACTTGCGCTTGAAGCCCTGCCCCCCAATGTTCCTTTCGGTGACGTGTTCGTGTAAATGCAAGCGCCGTCACCGAGTAGGGTGGGGATAAACCATTCAATCCTAACTCGTAAATTTACAATTTGTGTCTGTATTAAGGGGCAAAGGTTATAAGCGCCCGTAAGAGAAAGCTGGTGCTACAATGGGCATATTTTGGAAAATGGGAGCCAGAAATTTCACAGCCCAGATGCGGCAAACGCTACTCACCGTATGCATAGGCTCTATCGGGGTCATCCTGATTTTTTCTTGTTATTTTGTCATCTCTTCTATTACATATAGTAAATCAAATTGGGAAGAAAAACACTTTGGTGTTATTGGTACAGAAATTTATCCGCGTCTTGGACTTGAGTTAACCGAGGCTCAGATTAAAAATATTAAGACGAAACTTCAAACCAAAAATATTGCCAGTCTTCCCTACGTGTCTCAGGTGGTTTCCGTGCACAGCGGGAATAATCATAAAACTGAGGAAGCTAACATCATTGCATTAGGATTTGATTTTCATAATGCCCGGGAACTGGAACCGAAGCAGCCCTTGTGGTTTACTGATTCTCTGACTACAGAAGAAGCGATTGTATCTGCTCCGCTGGCGCGGCAGATGGGACTTAGTGTCGGTGAAACAATGACAATCTCGTTTGATGGACAAGAAGTGCCTGTAACGATTCGCGATATAGCTGAGGAAAGCGGATTAACAGGTTTTCGCGGAACAATGCGTGCACAAGGGACAGTTATTCTCTCAGATAAGCTTGCACATCAGATATTCGGTGTTCCAGAAGCAAACGCGCACAGTATGTTACTGGCGACGGAAAGGATGTATTCATCACTACCAGGCAGTTCCTTCCTTACTGATTTCATTGAGAGACCAATCAAAGAAGAAGCGCTATCTCATATGTCGATGGTGCAAAGTATTTTCACGCCACCATTTTTGTTCTTTGTTGCTGTTTCTTTGTTCGCTGGATTTTTGCTGTTGGCGCAGTTGTTTAATATTTTGAAAGAAAGGCGCAAATATTATCTCGGCGTACTCCGATCGCTTGGACTCAGTAACCGTAAATGCTTTGCTATCTACGTAAGTGAGTGCATGTTACTGTGTGCGGTTATTACCATTTCAGGAGTTGTCCTTGGAAATGTACTGGGTTATGGATTGCTTTCTGTTAATGTATTTTATATCGAACAATTATTGGAACGGTATTCTGCTTACGCCTATCCAATTCATCCCCACGTGGATGTGACATCGACATTGTGGATTGCATTGGCCATGTTTATCGCTTTTGTACTGCTCGCTTGTTTTGTTGGGCGTTTCATTAAGCGCACATCCATTCTGCACCTGATGGGCAAGGAGGATAATCGTGTTACTCCGGCAAAGAATCGTCTGCTCAAAATTTTAGGTTGTCTCCTTGTCGCAGTGGCATTCATTTATTTCAATTATTTCGCCACAGAGGGGCTTTCAGATGCTGATAGGATTAATTCAAGAGTATTCGGTTCAATTATAAGCTGGCTTTTAGGCATTATAGCAACAGCTTATCTTATGTTTCTCACTGTACCTTGGATGAAATCAGTATTATTCATTATTCCACATCGTTGGTTGGATCGTTTGGCTGTTACATTAGGCACGCAGTACCCGAATATGCGATTTAACCGTTCATTTGGCATTATTTTATTATTCACGATATTATCCTGCTGTTTAATCGTGATGACTAGTTTCACTTCCAATGTTGATGATTATTCCGCCAAAAACAAGAGAGATTCTTTTTTGGCTGCCGACGCTTATATGTCTTATGCTGATGAGCGAGAAAAAAGTAAGCTCACAGTTAATATGAATGAAGTGCAAGAAATCGTCCAAAGTGTTGCCTACGTGGATGCATACAGAATATTTGTTTCATCACCCGACAAAGCACTTGATCTAACAGAAGTAATCCCGCCTACAAATGGTAACAAATGGGCATATTCGCAAGTCGTGTGGGGAAAGTGGCTGGGGGAAAGTTACCACTTACCGCTCACCAGCCGTGCGCCGCAATTTCAGAGCGATGCAGAAGTATTTCAGGCTTTGAGGGATCAAGAGTCAATAGTTCTCGTGGATGATAAATTGGAAGGTACGTACCGAGTAGGCGATCAGATTCCGCTTCGCTTGCTGAAAGGTGGGGGCAAAGAAGAGAATCTGATTGGAGAGGAAATGGTCACGATAGCAGGAACGTTCGCTATTGGCGATGATAACCGATTCCATTTCAGGACATTTATAGTGGCTGATGAACTCTACAACAAATATAGTACAAACGGTGCTTATAAGTGGCCTGGGGATCCGAAAGGCTTTGCGCTGTTGCAGTTGGCTGATAGTGATGGGGCGGCAGCAAATTCTATTAAGACACTGAAATATCATTTTACAAAAACAACTGGTGTTACTGTGAGTACGCCTGGTGAGGACCAAGCTATCATTACGATGATTGTTAAAGCTGAATTGACGCTGTTCTCTTACATTATGTCATTTATGATGCTTATGGCTTTACTCGGTATGTATGTGATTCAGACTCGATCCGTACAGGAGCGTATTCCCCATATGGTTATGTTGTGGCAGATGGGGGTAAGTCGAAAGTCGTTGAAACAGGTGTTTATTGTAGAGGGTTGTCTGATGGGTATCATTGGGTTGATTAGCGGTATTATAGTCGGAAGGCTTGGTTCAGAGATGATGCTGCGCTTGGCGTGGATGGGTGTTCAGTTTTCGTTCCCTTATCTTAAAGTGACAGGTCTCATCATCGGATTACTGATTTTTATCTGGTTGTTCAACCTGTTTAGCACTGCCGGGTTAAAACGTATACAGATCAGTCGGAAAGAGTAACAGGGTAGGAGGATGACTTATGGAACATGTAGATTACAGGAAAATTCTTAAAAAAGGTGCAGAAACGTGTTGTTCCCGAGATTGGGGAGTTGCTACCTAATTTTACGGTAGGGACGGGAAAGTTGTATGATTTTTTAAGAAATGGATTGTTAGTGATTGTCGTCTCAACTCGGTGTGCGCCTTGCCAGGATGCACTTGCTGTGTTATACGATTACTTTCAAATGCATGCGGTTAATACGGTCATCCTAGTAGACACACTGGAGGACAATATGCCCTTATTCTATGAAGCGTTTTCTGTGCATGCAGAAGTGTTTTATATGGAGACGGAGGATTGGAAAAAACACTTTGCTGGCGTTCCTTGGGCGACAGCACTAGATAGAAGCGGGGTCATATTGCAATCAGCACCATTCAACTCTTTGTCGACACTAATGCCGGTATTAGACTCTATTGAAAAGGAGATGATTCGCTATGATGTCTAAGATCAACCAGTTGTTCGATTCAGTGCGAGAACTGGAAGGTGATGTGCCTGAAAAATATCATTTGGGTGAAGTGCCGATGTTTGCTGGGCGAGTACACGAACGCGATTCAACTTTGATTGTTATTCTCTCTCTGTATTGTGCAGGATGCATTGAGTTGTTGCCAAAACTCGAAGGAGTTGCCGAAGTGTTTGATGGGGAGATTGTTCTTGTAATTGATGGCGACGTGGAAGAAGCTCAGGTAATTCGGCAGCATTTTGACTTTTCCTTCGACGTTCTATCTGCTTCCGCTGAGGAATTATATTACGTGTATCGCCCGGAATTCACCCCATATGCCTATGTGCTTAACGCTGACCGTACAATTGCCTATATGGGGGATATTGGAGAGGTAGCGACGACGAGAGGAACGATTACCCAATTAGGTCTTATTCCCGTGGTAGAGGTGGCTTCAAGATCATGATTGCAGCCAAAGCTGTTCGCAAGAATTACGGCATGGCAGCTACTCCACAAGCGGTCGCATTATCAGGGGTCGATTTACAGATTCAAAGGGGCGAGATGGTAAGCATTATGGGGCCATCTGGTTGTGGCAAATCTACTTTGCTTTACACGTTGTCAGGTATTGAGTCAGCAGACAGTGGCGAAATTTGGTTCGACAAGCAAGCAATACACGAAATGAGTGAAAAAGATGTCTCCGCGCTCAGGTTGACGTCGATGGGTTTTGTCTATCAACAATACAATCTGATTCCTGTGTTAAATGTTGTCGATAACGTTGCATTGCCGCTTATCAGTCAGGGCGCTAAGACGTCAGTTGCACACAAAGCTGCAAAGGCGGCACTTGAAGATGTCATGCTATCGGATAAGTTGAAAGCTATGCCGCATGAACTGTCTGGAGGACAAGCCCAACGGGTTGCCATTGCCCGCGCTATCGTCCATAATCCTCGTGTCATCTGGGCTGATGAGCCTACTGGGGCTTTAGATACTGTGACATCGGAGGCGATAGTAACCTTGCTGCGCAAAATAAATACAGATAAACAAGTGACCGTAGTTATTGTCACGCATGATCCGTTAGTTGCATCAGCAACAGATCGTGTAATTCGTATGGAAGACGGAAAACTAACTGATTCTGTTGAGCACAGGGAGGGACAAGGAAAAGGTGGGTGATAAGCAATCAGACGAAATACAGGAAGGATTTATCCATTCTTTCTTGGAGTTATTCTGAGCGGGTAGTCTGTTTAATGGTGACCGAAATAGATGGCTTTGTGGATTGGTGGGGAAAGCAAGATGACAAGTCAAGTGAAATGGCGTAGAGTCATTCATACAACCTGTAAAATTATACCGTTATTATGGAAGGTATCACCTAGAGCATTGCTAGTTAGTCATATCATTATGCTTGTTCAGGCGTGTTTACCGCTTGTCCAAATCTATCTGGTTGCTAAAATTGTTGGGACGACTGAGCGGGTGATTACGGGAGAGTTGCCGTATGTAATGCCGTTTTTTGGCTTTTGGGACAAGTTGCCTTAAACTCTGTTACAAGTGTTCTCCTTCTCATAGAGCAACTCAATGAGCGGCGGATGAGTTATCGCGCGGCTAACTTTTTTGAGCATTTAATCATTGATAAAACGTTGCGTCTGTCATTTTTGGAATTTGAAAAGCACGCCTCTTATGACCTGTTACAGTTGACAAGCGGAAGCGGCGAGCGTGGAATACAAATGATTATGACTTTGCGGCAGATTGTTATGAACTCCATTACGATTTCCGGGTACTTGCTTACGTTGTGGTACTTCAGCCCATGGCTTTCCCTTTTTCTTGTTGTTGTCACAATACCTTCGTTTTTAGCTAACGCGAAACTAAGCGGACATCGCTTTCGTTTAACGGTCACTCAATCGCCGCTAATGAGGAAAGCGTCGTATTTACAACAGTTGTTCCGTAACCGAGACACGATAAAAGAAATTCAATTGTTTCGCATGGGTGCGTATTTTAAGAAAAAATGGAATGACGCATATTGGGAACAAGCGGAAGAGAAAATGGCACTAGAGCGAAAAGCCGGCATTGTGAACTATATAATAGAGAACATCGGGCAATTATCAATTGCTGGCACGACGGTTATACTTGTGTTCATTGCTTCTAAGGGTCGTATGACGATTGGAGAGTATGTAGCGCTAACCATCGCAGTGAGTTCCGCATACGCTTTGATGAAAGGTTTGGTTAATTATATTGTACGTTTCGGAGAAGAGGGGATGTACAGCGAGCGTTTATTTAACTATCTGCAATGTCCAGAGAATAAACAACAAGACGCAAAGATGTTGTTCCCTGAAAATCTGATGCCCGGGATTACGGTCAGAGACTTATCCTTTACCTATCCCAATCGACAAGAGCCCTCTCTCAAAAATGTAAATTTGCACATCAAACAGGGAGAGAGAATTGCCATTGTTGGCGACAATGGAGCTGGAAAATCAACATTCATTAAATGTTTGTTGGGGATTTATCCTGTGCAAAATGGGACGATTTATTATGGCGAGACAGACATTTGTGACATTCGTGATGATAGTCTTAAGGAAAGTTGTATCGCCGTATTTCAGGATTCCGTCCGTTATCAGCTAACGGTACGAGAAAACCTTATGGTGGGAAATATGGATCGGGTTACGGATGATAAACGACTGTATGAGGCATTGAAAGTGGTCGGTCTTTCCAGCGAGAATAATTCGTTAAATCTGGATACTGTATTAGGTCATCTGTTTCATGAATCCCAAGACTTATCTGGAGGCCAGTGGCAAAGATTGGCACTGGCAAGGGTGTTCATTCGTGACGCATCGTTTATCGTGTTCGATGAACCGACAGGAGCACACGAGACTGTTTACCTCTGAGATTTCCGTTGTAAGCACGATCGAGGCCAGCTTTCCACCCAGTTCGTTATCCGTAACTTTTGTCGATTCCACAGTTACACCGTTTGCCTTCAGTTCACTATATATAGCGTTCTGGACTGATTCAGAATCGAGCTTTCCTACAATTTTAGATGAGAAGTCTGGTATTCGGGTAATGTCATGAGAAACACCATTGTATATATTTTGGCCATTTTCGCCTGTAATCGTGAGATCAACATTGTTGATTTGTGAGGTTCCATTAGCACCACTTCGTACTTCATTCCGGATTTTTCGGATAGCTTTAATATCCTCTATGGTTGCTTCTTCAGAAGTAGAAGTTGATTTTGTTTCCAATTTTAAATTCCTCTCTTGGGTGGTGATTTTAGAAACAGCCACTCCTTCTTTAACAAGCTGATCTTGGATTAGTTGGGTAGGACTTTCAGCAGAAATAGAGTTCATGTAAAACGCTCCGCTCAGGACGATAACTGCTGCTGCGACAAGAAACCACTTGTTATTTCTCATTATCTCAACTTTCGCAGCTCAAATCTCCAAACAAACCCTTGATATAGCTGGGTAAACCAGAGATCCATTCTTGTCGTTGACAAAAAATGTCCGTTTTGTTCTGTTTTGTTTTTGCTTGAGACATGTCGAGAAATAAACTCATCAGTTGCAGAAGCGCCGTCTGGAAGTCCAGATCACGAAGCCTCATCGGCAAAGAGAAAAAAGAGTCCTCCCAGTGTGCGGTCATCACTGGTTTCGCGCCGTTCATATTCCATCGCCAAATAACGGCTGAATACCACCGTCGTGTGGCTAATCAGTTGGTCAAAGAGCGTCCTTGAAATTCGGTTCCCAGTTTCAAATAGCTCTTCGTAACTTTAAAAAAGGTCTCAATACTCCAACGCATCCCATAGATTCGTACAATTTCAGCGGCATCCAGCGTGACATCTGTACTCAAAATGGTGAGCCATTCTCGTCTCTTATTTCGGTTGCGCACAAATACAAGCTTCACGGGCAGACCACACGAAGTATGCACAACCACAGAACCTTTGATGTCGTTTGTACTCGATTTGGACAGGCTTTGAAACACGGCACTCAGTGTCATTCGCTGTCCCTGTACGAGATATCGCTGCTTCATTTCTTTGATCATTCCAATCACAGGCAGACCTCGGTCTGTGAGCTTGCGAAGAAGTGGAGCTTGCGTAAACCAACTGTCCGTGAGCACGTAATCCGCAGTGAAGCCGGCTTTTAAAGCTCGGTCTAACAAGCCTACAACCGCATCAGGCTTACGGAAAAAAGAGTCCATTCGGCGTTTGTATCCATGGCTACGCCTCGAGAGATGGGAGGCCATTTCGCAAAAACGATTGGCTAGTTTGGCGGAAGACAGCATGACAAAATCAAGCGGCGCAAAGCTAAAACCGTCCGACCAACCGAGGGTGAGCATGGTGTAGCCTTTGATGTATTTGCCTGTGGAGTGGTCAAATACACGTGCCAGCAGCTCTGCTTTTTTACTCCGGTTCCGGCTAAGTACTGAATCGTCAACGATAAATACACGTACGCGTTTGGAGGAAATGAGCGATTCAAAATAGCGTACGACCTGAAGACTTAATGTCTGCAAAAATCGCCGCCAGGCAAAGGAAGATTGATTCAAGAATCGATAGACAACATCTTTTCCTGGCAGGTCGGCTCCGCGGTCACTTTCCAGAAGGCGAAACCAATTCTTTCCTTCAAAAACCAACGAGAACACGATTCGAAAAAGGGCTAAACTGGAAAGACCAAATGATTTGGAAATGCCTGCATGCCGCAAGGCTTTCCCGATGTGAAGTGTAGCAAAAAGTTTAGAAAAACGAGACTGTTCAGACAGGGAATGTTGTTGTAACATAGGGTTACACACCTTTCTTGTTGGCATGGTTGGTCGCACTTCCATGATACCAAACAAGCGAGGTGTTTTTTTGTCAATGCGAGTAAATCTACTGAATTATCCTTACGCACTCAATGGTTTAAGCCATTTTTCTAGGTGCGAAAGTTGAGTTATTAATAAACATCGAAAGCAAGGAAGGAATTCGGCTGTAAAACATGGCATACAATTGAACAGACGTTTTGCATGATGGGGTTAGCCAGTTATTGCTGGCTGGCCTTTTTTGCATGTTTTTGTTTGAAATTTCGATTTCTAATGGGATCCTTATAAAATCCTTAGAATTGTTTTATAACATTCTTTTCAAGGACACATACGAAAAGGATGAAGACGAGAATGGAACCATTTATTTTGCAAACCGAGCATTTAAGCAAGACGTTTAAATCACAAATCGCGGTCAACGATGTATCGCTTGCGATCCGGCGCAACACCGTTTACGGGCTGCTCGGACCGAACGGCGCAGGGAAGTCGACGATGCTCAAAATGTTGACCGGCATGCTGAAACCGACCTCCGGGGAGATCCGTTTCGAAGGCCGGCCCTGGACGCGGGCAGACCTCCATCAGATCGGCGCGTTGATCGAAACGCCGCCCCTGTACGACAATTTGACGGCACGCGAAAACTTGAAGGTCCGGTGCACGCTCTACGGATTGCCTGATTCCCGGATTGACGAAGTGCTTCAACAGGTCGATCTGACAGGAACGGGACGCAAACGTGCAGGCCAATTCTCCCTCGGCATGAAGCAGCGCCTCGGCATTGCGATTGCGTTATTGAATCATCCCAAGCTGCTCATTCTGGACGAACCGACCAATGGCCTCGATCCGATCGGCATTCAGGAGCAGCGCGCATTGATCCGCTCTTTTGCCGAACAAGGCATTACCGTCATCGTTTCCAGCCACATCCTCTCGGAAGTGGAGCAGGTTGCCGACGATATCGGCATTATGGCCGGAGGGGTTCTCGCTTATCAAGAAGCCGTGAAACCCGGACAACAACTGGAGCCGTTGTTCATGCAGATCGCCAGCAAACATCGCAAGGAGGGAGCGTGAGCATGAGCCAATATATTCGTATTCTTCGGGCCGAACATCTCAAGCTCAAACGAACGTTTACGCGCAAATTGATGTTGACGGCCCCGCTGCTTACGTTATTTCTATGTTTCATGTTAATGGGAGGGCGTTTCTTTCAAAGCGGAAGCTTGAACTGGTGGTATACCATGATCTTGCCCGGTGCGCTGACGCTGATGTGCAGCGGCGTGCTTCGCAAGGATGGAGGAAAGCTCCGATATCGTCCGATCCTTTCGCTGCCGATACCTGCATCGCTGAGTTGGCTGGGCAAAATCGGCGAAGTGGTCATTCTGTTTTTCGGAGCGTCGATGTGTTTGTGGGTCGCTTTACTCGCTGTAGGATTGCTCTTGCCTGGTACCATCTCAGCCATGGACAGTCTGCTGGGGACGCTGGCCATTTTCGTCACGTTCCTCTGGCAAATTCCATTTTGCCTCTTTCTGGCAGACCGTGTCGGCACCTTCGTTACGCTGATCATAAGCATGATCGGCAACTTCGGAGCAGGCGTTATTTTTCTCCCGACGTCGGATCTATGGTGGATTCCTTACGGCATTCCCAGCCGGTTGATGTGCGCCATCATTCAAGTGCTGCCGAACGGGCTTCCGGTGCCTGCCGGCGATCCGCTTCTGGATCAATCGGTCATTCTGCCGGGATTGCTTATCAACATCGGATGGTTCGTGCTGCTGTCCTTCATAACGGCCAAAGCATTCCAGGGCAAGGAGTCGAAGTAAAATGAGCATGTTCATTCGTTATATGCGTGCCGACGTGATCAAGCTGCGCAGACAATCGCTGCCATGGATTCACCTGGCGATCCCGTTCATCGGCATCGTGCTGTTTCTTTCGTATTATGCATTCACACCGTATTCCGATGCCTCCAAAATCGATGGATACCTGCAGGCCGTTGCCATTGCACTGCCTGCAATCATCGGCATCGTATGTGCAATTGCCGCGGAACAGGAGTATAATGCAGGAGGCTTTCAACATTTGCTGACATCACCGGTCAAGGTGATTCCTTTTCTTAGCAAGCTCAGCCTTCTCCTGGTGTTTGGTTTGGCAAGCATCCTAACGGCGGCCGTAGGATTCGGCGTTGGAAATGTATTCATTTTGCAAAATGAAATGCAGGATATATCTTTTTACATACTGGCGGGACTGATCTTGTTCGGCAGCAGCATATTCCTTTACGTATTTCATTTTATCGTTAGTTTGAGATGGGGAAGAGGTGCTTCCATGGGACTGGGCATCGCGGGGAGTCTGGTGTCTGCGCTGCTGTTGACCGGACTGGGGGACGCCAATTGGGTTTACGTTCCGTTTGCCTGGCCATCCCGATTGATCACCTTGTGGTCAAGGTTTGCAGGCGAGGCTGCAAGCTCCGTACCTGCGCATTCGATGTTGGGCATGGGAATCGCCTGTCTGGCGGCGGGGACCCTCTTGATGATTGCAATATCAGTTGCATGGGTATGGCGTTGGGAAGGAAAGCATGCGCTTGAATAGGATCAGCGGGTTGGATTGCCCATGGATATCATGAAGTGAAAAAGAAGGAGGGTGGTCCGAACATGGCACGACTATTGGCCGTTGACGACGAACCTGCCGTGCTCGCGCTGCTATCGAACATTCTGCAAAAGGACGGTCATCTGGTGACGGCCGTTTCCGACCCGTCCACCGTGCAGGATCAACAGCTTGGAACCTTCGATTTGATCATGCTCGATGTGATGATGCCCGGGATCGACGGTTTCCAATTATGCCGGCAAATTCGGGACAAGGTCGATTGTCCCATTCTGTTCCTTACCGCCAAATCGATGGAAGGGGATATCATGTCCGGCCTTGCCGAAGGAGCGGACGATTACATCGTCAAGCCGTTTGGCGCCGGAGAGCTGAGAGCAAGAATCCAGGCCCATTTAAGGCGCGAAAATCGCGAAAAGCGTAACGTGCTGTGCATCGGCGACATGCATTTCAATTTGTCCGGAAAGGAAATACGGGTTCGGGGTCAGGACGTTCCTTTAACCAAAAGCGAATACGCCATCTGTGAATTTCTCGCGATGAAGCGGGGACAGGTGTTTTCCCGGGAACAAATCTATGAATCGGTGTTCGGGTATGAAGGGGAAAGCGATTCTTCCACGATCGTGGAGCACGTCAAAAACATTCGCGCCAAGCTGAATCGGGTTGGCGAAGCGCCGATCGAGACCGTGTGGGGGATCGGTTACCGATGGAAATGACGACACGACCGAAGAATCGGAAACCGACCAGGCTGCGTTCCTTGTTTATGAAATACCTCATGTTTTTCTGCTCAGGGATCATCGTGCTCGGATTGCTGTTGGGAGGCCTCTTCATTGCCATGCTGTCCTGGGGAGCCATTCTTCCTGCCAATTACGCGGAAAAGCAAGCGGCGGCTGCCGCCGCTTCATTCGAGCAGGAAGGAACCGTCCCTTCTTCTGATGACGCGTTGTTCCGATATGCTTTGTTGTCATCCGATGGGGAATGGGCAGCGGGAACGTTATCCCCAAGGGATGCTTCACAAGCTTGGACCGAGCTTAAGGAACGGATGGTCAACACAAGCCTTACCCATGTTTACGTGAAAGCCGTTCATCATGATCAGGTGATGCTGTTCCGTTACTCCGTCTCGGCGCAATTCGAGCCTTTATGGCTGCGAAACGTTATACCGAGCGCAGAAATTGCTTTCTTTGCTGCCTTTCTCGGCCTGCTGATCGCCGGCGTTCTGTGGCTTGCATCGGCTTTTGGGCGGACGTTGTCGCTCAAGCTGAGGGGGCTCAGGCAGGCGGCAGAGCATGTGCAGAACCAGGACTTGGACTTTGAGATTCGAATGAGCGGCGTAAGCGAGATCGATCAGATTCTGGACTCGATGCATCAGATGAAGGAAGCGCTTCGCAGCTCACTTCAGCAGCAGTGGAAGCTGGAACAGAGCCGCCGCGAGCAAATTTCCGCCTTGGCCCATGACGTCAAAACGCCGCTGACCATTGTACGGGGAAACGTCGAACTGTTGTCGGAAACCGGGCAATCGGCAGAGCAGCAGGAATATACCGCTTATATCACCGATAGCGTCCGCCAGATGGAGCAATACATTCGAACCTTGATCGATATAGCGAATACCGAAACATCCATGTCTTTGAACAGGAGAGAGGTAGATGCGCATCAATTCGTTGAACGGGTAAAAGGACAGATCCACGCCTTGGTTGCAGTCAAAAAACAGCATGCGGTTTGGGCGGCTTCTTCGTTCCCTCCAAGGTTTTATGCCGATGAAGACTTGCTGGAGCGAGCGTTGATGAACGTGGTCCATAACGCTTCAGACCATATGGCAGAACATCAACAAATGACGATTCGAATGGAGGCGGCGGGACAAGGCGTGCGATGGACGATCATCGACGAAGGCCCTGGTTTTTCGGCCGAGGCGCTCAAATATGCCACCGATCAATTCTATATGGGAGATGCCTCCAGAAGCTCCACCGGCCACTATGGAATGGGGCTTTACATCTCGCAGCACATCATGCAAATGCACGGGGGAATGCTTCGTCTCGGCAATTCGGATGAAACCGGAGGGGCCCAAGTGACGCTGGAAATCCCCGTCGGTGCCAAACGATAACTGAATAGCGGCAGCTCTTGGTTTGGCCCTGAACCATGGCTGCCGCTATTTGGTATGCATGGATTGGATTTATGACGATTTTCGCGTCAGAGAAATGAAGGATTTTTTAGGGTAGACAACCCGTTTAAATTCATATATGTTAATACTTATTAAAAGTATAATATGAAGTGAAGGCGGGTAAGCGGAATGAAGACAGAGAAACAAAAAATGCTGGATGGAGAACTTTATAAAGCCTGGGACCCGGAATTGACGCGTGATCGGACCCATGCCAGAAAACTGACCCGAATGTACAATCAGACCACCGAAGCGGATGAGGAGAAGCGTATGCAGATTCTGAAAGAACTGTTTGGTTCGACTGGCGAGAACCTGAGCATGGAACCGAATGTGCGGGTGGATTATGGATACAATGTGCACGTCGGCGATCATTTTTACGCGAATTTCGATTGCACTATTCTGGATGTATGTGAAGTACGGATCGGGCATCACTGCTTGTTCGGACCGGGCGTTCACGTGTACACTGCGACTCATCCCGTTGACCCGTACGAAAGAAGCCAAGGACCGGAATACGGTAAACCGGTAACGATCGGTAACCATGTCTGGGTCGGCGGGCGCTCTGTTATCAATCCGGGCGTGACCATTGGCAACAATGTCGTCATCGCTTCGGGCTCGGTGGTCACCAAGGATGTACCCGACAACGTGATCGTCGGTGGAAATCCTGCAAGAGTGATTCGAAAGATCGAGGAAACCTCGATGAATCGGAATGACAACGAAATGGATAAAGGCTAAGCTGGGCGTTAACCCGAATTCATTTTGATGGGGCACGATCCCATACAAGACACTTTATGATGTACAAGCTTTTGCGTGTGCCACTCCTTCGCTGCGGACATTCAGTTTATGGAAACGGCGAACCGATGCCGTCTTATCCCGAGATCGTGCTGACGCAAACATTTCAGCAGGATTTCGAGACGGGACTGCGTTTGCTGGCAATGGACGCATTACACCCTTCAATGCAAGATAGTATACACATTAAAAAACGAGCGCCTCCGCCAGGAGACGCTCGTTTGCGTTAAAAGAACAACTTATGCATAAGAAACGATGGTATTCATGAGGTTTTGCTTGAGCTGATCCGATGCGGGCATGAGCGGCAGCCGCAATTGTCCGGTCGCGATGATCTCTTGCTGGGACAGCCACCATTTGATGGCTGCGGGAGCAGGTTCCGAGAAGACCTGGCGAATCAACGATTCCACCTCTTTGAAGCTGTCTCGGGCGCCTGTAACGTCGCCGCTTGCAAAGCGCTGGTAGATGTCCACGTATTTCGGCAAGTTCAGGTGCGCGGATGCAAGCATGCCGCCGGCTGCCCCTTGGCAGAGCATCGCGTGGAAATAGGAATCCTCCCCGCACAGAATCGGTTTCGTATCATGCTTCGTCAACTGGAGGAGCAGGTCCAGTCCGCCGGAGCTGTCTTTCAGGCCGATCACGCCATCCAGGTCAAGCACGGTGCGAATCGTGTCGAGCGTCATCCGACTGCCGGTACGTGCCGGAATTTCGTATACCAGAACAGGTAAGCCGGTGCCGGATGCGGCGCGAAAATGCTCTACAATGCCTTCTTGCGTAGGACGGTTGTAATATGGAGTGACCACCATGGCTGCGTCCGCGCCGATTTCAGCAGCCATTTCCGTGCGGCGTACCGTAGAGTACGTATCATTGGTTCCCGTGCCGACGACGATTGGAATGGTTTTGTTCAGCTCTTTGAGCACATCCTGCGTCGTTTGTACCAGTTGCGCAACTTCGTCCCAGGATACGGTCGGCGATTCGCCCGTCGTGCCGTTTACGACAAGGCCTTGAATGTCGTGCTCTGCCAAATAAGTGACGTAATTCCGGTAAGACTCGATGTCCAGCTTATGATCGCTCGTAAAAGGTGTAATCACCGGTATGAAAATCCCATGAATATGTTTTTCGTTCATCATGATCAGTTATCCCTTCCCGTTGGATTGATTCTAATGTAACATAGGAGTGGATATCAGAGTTATCTATAATAAACGATGATTCTAATCAATTTTTTCGATGAGGTGACCCGGATTGGATTTCATCTACCTTCAAACGTTTCGCGAAGTGGCCATACGCGAAAGCTTTACAAGAGCCGCAGAAGTGCTCGGCTACGCGCAATCCAGCGTGACGACCCAAATTCAGAAGCTCGAAAAGGCTTATGACGTCAAGCTCTTCGAACGATACAGCAACAATAAAATTCGCTTGACCTCCGCAGGGGAGGAACTGTTCAAGCTCGCGGGGCAAATGCTGGAATTGTTTGAGCAGTCCAAGGAGAAAATGGCCAAGCAAGGCGGAGGTTCCATGACGATCGGCACGATGGATTCGATTGCATCCTATTATCTGCCAACTTATATGCAGGCGACCCGCAAGGAGTATCCCGAACTGAACATTCGTTTGCATACGGATTCGGAAGAATTGATCTTGCATCAGGTGAAGGAAGGGGAAGCCGACGTTGGGCTGATTCTTGCGGACGATTCCAGCGATCCTGCTTTGCAGTGGATAAGGATCAGGGAGGAACCCCTAGTGCTCATCGTTCACCCCGGCCATCCTCTGCTCAGCAAGGAAGAAATTGTTCTGGACGACCTGAACGATGCGGAATGGATCATGCCCGAGCATACGTGCAACTACCGGCAGCTGCTGGAACGCGTGCTTCGCGCGAACGGCATTCCGTATCGGGTAGGGTTGGAACTGGGCAATCCCGAGGCAATCAAGCGCAGCATCAAAACCGGGGAAGGCATATCCATCTTGCCGCAGATGGCAGCCATGGAGGAGATCGAACGCGGGGAACTGATGACACTGCCTTTCGATCATCCCGAGCTGAAGCTGGAGATTCAGCTGGTTCTGCATCCCAAGAAGTGGGTGTCCAACGCCTTGCGGCATTTTATGGATATATTGAAAGTATAGCTTGTGCCTTTAACCATGCGAATGTGGACGGAAGACAAATTAGGCGGTGAATTCCTCAACCTCAAAAAGATGTTTGTTCATCTTCACTTGTTCTATCATATGTCCAATATTGCCTTCGCCTGCAAAAAGGGTCATGTCGAAAAAATTTGGATTCAAATCAGACCAGAATAATTCATTTTCGTCACCGGAAACCTCAACAATACCTTTTAATCGCCCAGCATAAACTTCAACATAGCAATGTTGCAAATAGTATTTGAAATCCATGAGGTGATGCAGGACGATGTGATCTTTCGAGATGTTTGTCTCTTCCCAAAGCTCTCGATACGCCGCATCAATCCCTGCTTCGCCCATCTCGATTTTACCGCCGACCAAGTTGTACAGCCCTTTGTAAGGATCTTTAAGTCGTTTGCACATAAGCAGACGGTCCATATCTTTGTTAAATACCATAATTACATTATATCCTTTCATGTTAGTGCTCCTTTATTTTCATGAAGTAGAGGTGTACCCAAATATTCGAAACCACTTCTTCAAAATCCTGCACTTGAAAACAAATGTGACAAATAGTTTCCAATAAAATAAACCCATATCTTAATAGCCGTTTTCCGATTGATGATCGGGGAGCGGTTGTTTTTTTCATAAAAGTGATCCAATTAACTTTATCGGATATTTACTATACGAGTAACCTATGTTACAGTTAACACAAGTTTCAAATAACATAAGAATGGGGAGAAGAGGATACGATGTCCATCCAATATGCCATACTCGGGCTGCTGAGCTGGAAACCGGCTTCGGGCTATGAGCTGAAAAAAGTCATCGAGCAGTCCCCGACCATGCATTGGTCCGGCAACAACAATCAAATTTACCGCTCCCTTGTCCAATTGCTGGACAAAGGCTACGTGACCAATGAAGTTCAGCACCAGGAGAGCTCCCCATCCAAAAAAGTGTACAGCATCACGGATGCAGGATGGTCCAGATTGAAAGAATGGGTCCTTACCGAACCGGAGCTTCCCGAGTTCAAAAACACGTTCCTGATTCAATTGGCATGGTCTGAAGCGTTGAGTGACGAGGAATTGCTTGAGTTGTTGTCGCAGTATGAGAGCAGAATCCAGGCAGAGCTTCTGTACCAACAGGAAAAACTGAACCGGGGCGTCCCGGCACCTCATCGGAGCGAACGCGAAACGTTCATATGGAACAAAATCTCCGAAAATCTGTTGTCGTCCTATCACCATGAATTGGAATGGCTCCAAAGCGTCCGCGAAGAACTTCACCAAACCAAAACAAGCAAGGAGATGACCCGAATGAATCATACCATTGTTGAACAAGACGGACGAAAGTATATCGAAGTATTATCCGCCGAAACGCCCCTTGGCACGGAACAGGATGCGCTTGACCTGATCGGGTTGTGCATGGAAAAAGAGATTAGCTTGCTTATGCTGCATGGCGAGGCTCTTTCCGACGATTTCTTCAAGCTGAGAACAGGGGTGGCCGGCAAAATGATTCAAAAATGGATCAACTACCGCGTCAAAACGGCTGCTGTCATCCCGGCGGAATTGGCCCAACAAGGACGTTTTAAAGAAATGGCCGCTGAATCCAGCGGCAGCAGCGCATTTCGCATATTTGAACATAAACACGACGCGCAGCAGTGGCTGTTGAAAGATTAAACACTAAAGACACGCAATCTTGATCGATTGTCATTCCAAAGTTCAATGCCATCGCCTAAAAAAGCCGCATAAGATGCGGTTTTTTTAGGCGATGGCATGTTCGTTCTCTCCCATTTTCTACATGTGCAGGCTCAACAGGCAATTGGATAGTCGGCGCGATTAGCAAGCATGCTGTCGTGCTTTGCTAGTTACATGGCATTACGGAAAGGATATGATAAGTACCGTAGGCTCATAAGCAAGCTGCTTTACATCCGAATGTGTCAGTCCGCAGAAGGAGGCGCAAACAAATGACAACCGATTCCTTTGATCGCATCAAAATGCCGCCGGGTTTCTGGGAAGGGCTGCGTCAATTGGGGATTGCTCCGCAGGACGTGGCCCGTAAAGCCGGATTGCCGCTCACGATCATTTCCGAACCAGCCGCAAACACCGCCCAATATTACGCAATTTGGCAGGCGTATTCCGACCTGGCAGGCGATATTGCCCAAGGCATGATCAAACTTGCCACGATTTATGAAACAGCGAAATATCCGCCAACCGTGCTAGCGACATACCATGCCCGGGATTATCGGGATGCCTTGCAGCGGATGGTCCGATATAAACAGCTCTGTCCTCCCGAAAGCTTGCGCATGAGCGAGAACGGCGAGGAATGTGCCATTACATTGGAGTGGCTCGTTGCCGACCAATCTTGCCCGCCATTGCTTGTAGGCATCACACTGGCATTCCTGCTTGAATTGGGACGGCGGGGCACAGGCCAGCCTTTGACGGCGCGCGCCGTGGAATTCACGCAGCCGATGGGGGATATGCATGCGCTCGAAGCATACTTTGGATGCCAAGTCCGGACAGATGCCGATCACAATCGGTTGACGCTGCACCGGAACGATCTGGATCGTCCTTTTTTGACCTACAATGAACAACTTTTGGAGATTCTGACCCCTGCATTGGACCGCACGCTGGATGAACACCAGGGAAGCCGCTCCGTGTCGGACATGGCCAAATGGATCATGAAGCGCAGCCTATCCGGGGGGCGTCCAGATATTCGGACGGTTGCCAAGGAATTAGGCATGAGCGACCGTACGCTGCAGCGCCGGCTAACCGATGAAAACACAAGTTTCAATCATTTGCTTACGCAAGCAAGACATGAACAGGCACGGATGTATTTGGCAGACGCATCGCTCGATATCAAGGAAGTAGCCTTTTTAATCGGATATGAAGACCAGAACTCGTTTTACCGCGCATTTCGCGCCTGGGAAGGCGATACGCCCGCTCATTGGCGCAGCGCGCATGCAGTTACGCATGACGAAGACGCATCCACGCCTGCAGATCGACCGGATTTCCATTAAACGACGAGAACAGAAAAGGGAGAAATGCACTATGGATATGGGATTGAACCACAAAACCGCGTTAGTAACAGGATCGACGAAAGGAATCGGCAAAGCTATTGCCATTGAATTGGCCAAAGAAGGCGTTAACGTACTCATCAATGGACGAAATTCTGAAGAGGTAGAACGCGTAGTCGGCGAAATCAAGTCTGCCTATCCGAATACGTCCCCACAAAATGCGGCAGCCGATATCGTGAATGCCGCCGGGCGCGAAGCCTTGTTCGAAAAGTTCCCTCAGATAGATATTTTAGTGAACAACGCCGGCATTTATGAGATCATGTCATACGATGATGCGGACGAGGCCGTGTGGGAAAAATATATTCAGACCAACGTGCTTGCCGCAAACGCGCTGACCAAATTGTATATGCCCCGCATGCTGAACAACGGCTTTGGGCGGGTCATCTTTATTGCGAGCGAAGAAGCGGTGATGCCGTCCGGACAGATGCCGCAATATGCGATAACCAAATCCATGCTGCTCTCCTTGTCGAAGAGCTTGTCCAAATTGACGGCAGGCACGGAGGTAACGGTCAACACGATCATGCCTGGACCGACGCTCTCCGAGAACGTGCAGCAGATCATCGAGAGCATCATTCAGGACGAGAACATGACGTTCGAAGAAAAAGAAAAAACCTTCATGGCCGCCAATCTTCCGCAATCGGAATTGCAGCGGTTCATCAGACCGAACGAGATCGGCAGGCTTGCGGCATTTGTATGCAGTCCCTACGCGACCCCGTTCAAAGGTTCCCCGATTCGCATGGATGGAGGAATGGTGCCGACGATTTTCTAATCGTTCGCGTTATTCCCGACATGAAACGATTGACACTGTTCCAACATTTGGATAACATGAACTCATGAACTCATGAATTTCATGCATGTCCATTCGATCCATACGCCCAACCGGCAGACAGGGAAATTGGTGTCTGTGGTTTGGGCTGTTTTGTTATACAGGCCTTCATCTCATGCAAAAATCCAATCATACGGAGGTCGTTGATATGAACAAGAAACAGCAAGAGAATCAGGCGATGGTGGAACAAGCATTGCGACGGTATACGACGGGGAGTTTGCCTCAGTTTACATTTTTGGGGGGATCGCAGAATCAGGCCTATGAGTACAAACAGGACGATAGAAATCTCATCTTGAGATTGACGCCAATCGCCAATCGTTCGGAGTTGATGGTACAAGGTGAGTTGGATTGGCTCCTTTTTTTAGCGGACAAAGGCATTTCGTTGTCCAAACCCATACCTTCGATTCAGGGGAAACGAACGGAAGTGGTTTACTCCATGGAAGGTGGGGCGATCTGTGTTGTATTTGAAAAAGCACAGGGAAGAAAAGTGGAGTATCCGGAATGTCTGGAGGATAACGCTTTATATGAACGGTTGGGCCGGTTAACGGGAAAAATGCATGCGTTGTCGAGGGAATATGTGCCGGCCAAACACCAGCTCAAAAGGCATGAGTGGCATCAAAACTGGTACCTGCAGCATCTCGATTTGCTGCCGCAATCACATGTTAAGGCGCGTCGCCAATGCAGCACATTGATCCGCGAAATCGGTTCATTACCGAAAGATGCCCATTCGTATGGACTGATCCACGGCGACATCAATGTGGGCAACTTCAGGGTAAGCGAGCAAGACGAGATTACGCTGTTCGATTTTGATGAAGCGCAGTACAGCTGGTATGTGGAGGACATCGCGGTACAACTGTATTATTTGGTGTATGTCTATGGCGGGGAACAAGGGGCAGAACTACGTGCACAGCAGGCACGGCGATTCATGGATCCTTTTATGAAGGGCTATCGGGAGGAACATCATCTGGACGAATACTGGCTGCGGAAGCTTCCGCTGTTTCTGAAATTACGGGAGATCATCGTATATATCGGTTCATTTCGAAACTGGGACGGGGACGAAACCTTCAGCAGTTCGAATAACCAGTGGTTCAAGGACTGGATAACAGAAAGCAGGGCAAGAATCGAAAACGGCATTTCGATCGTCGACATATGGAGTTAGGAGAACCACATGGATATCTAACAGATAGCAGCTCCGGCTCAATTATCGTGCTATAACACGATGGAGCGACATTTGTTGTATGATTTATCGTAGTTGAACGATTCATGCACTGGAATTTTACAGCAGGGGAAGAGGGATGGCATGGCTGCGACACTTGTTGCCGACGACGACGCGAACATTCGCGAGCTCGTTTGTTTGTTTTTTGCAACAACGGATTCGAAACGCTTGAAGCTGCCATGAGGAGCAAGCCGAACAATTCGCACTGGGCAAATGCATCCCGATGGAAGGCTCGCATTACCTGCACCATACGAAATACAAAGAAATTGCCCGGGAATTTAAGGCGTACATGCAGCAAAATCAATAATATGCGTTCAACGGAATGGAACTGCGGCGCCGTACTCGGTGCCGTGGTTTTTCGCTATGAGCACTTGCATGCAACTTTTCAGATGTTGGGAGCGTTGGTTAATGAAGAGAGAGGTTTACCATTAAAAGATTTCAATACGGAGGTCTGATCATGTCCAATACCGAAACCAAACGGGGCTTTAAAGGGTCCAATAGAAGAATAGTTCGGCGTACAGCGTCAGGCATCATTGCGGCAGTGCTTATGGCCGGCGGGATTGCCGCCATGGGGCCGTCCCATGCATACGCCGAAAAAGCCGATGTGTCCATAAGCCATTGGTACGGATATCCTCAATTGCAGGTACCTGAGCTGAAACCTGTCTGGGAAGCGAAAGTCGACAACTATTTGAAAAATGAAGCTTATTACGGACAGCAGGCGATTGCGGAGGACGGAAAGGTATTTGTTTTCTCCGGCAAAAAACTCATTGCGCTCGATGCAAAAACAGGCAAACGCTTGTGGGCCTATGGCAAAGAATTGACTCCGATTGTAGCTTACAGGAATGGCGTCGTATACGGCTTGACGGCTGACCATAAACCATATGCGGTGGATGCCAAAACGGGCAAAGCCAAATGGGTATCCGGCTCGTCCACGTGGATTGAAGCTCGTTTGCGGACCGAGAAGCTGGTCCCGACTGCGTATACGCTGTATATGATCAACGGCAGCACGACGTTTGCCTTCGACAATCAAACAGGAAAACTGCGCTGGAAGGCCGATGAAGCGCTCGCGGAAGGAAACGGCACCGAATATTTGGAGATCGCGGACGGCGTCGTGCTTCGGACATTCATGGTTCAGGGGGCGCTCACATCGGTTCAGCTGAACGCTTACGACCAAAAAACGGGCAAAAAATTATGGGACGAGTTCGGGCAGGGGGAAGCGCTGCATATCAAAAACGGCCTTGTCTATACTGCCGATTATTATTCTTCGAGATTAACCGATTACGAATCATCGCCTGATCGCGCGATGAAGATCAATGCGTACAACCTGAAGACAGGGGCTTTAAAAGGCACTCGTGAATATCGCTGGAAAATGGAAGGCGAACCACCGTACACGTACGGGTACGGAGCCGTGCTGGCCAGCGGGGACAAATTGTACATGGAGCAGGGCAACAAGGTGGCTGAGTATCCGCTGGATACGTTCAAAGAAGGGGAGAAGCCTTTGCGGACATTCCAACGCCCCTATGGGGAGGGCTGGGAACTGCTCACCGTTGCGCAGGACCGGCTAATTTTCAGATCGGGAGACGGGGAGTTGGCAGGCATCAAGTTGGCGAATGGGCAGGCAGTGCAATGGAACGGGGATGCACCGATATCTAACGTTAACGTGTACGGCAAGGGCATGTACCGGGCAGAACGGAACGGGACGCTGCTGGCGATCAACATGCTGACGAATCAGCCTGTGTTCCGCGTGAAAACCGGGGCGGACCTGCATGAATCCACTTTGAAAACAAACGGAATGATCATCATTCAGGCGGAAGGCCGGCTGCTCGGCGTGAAACTTCCGGCATCATTGAAATAACGCACATACTTACAGTTTGACGAACAATTGGCCGCTGCACTTCTTTAAAGAAGTGCAGCGGTTTTTCTTTTGTAATGACAAAATTGTCATAATAATATTGACAAAAGTCACTGACAAACTTATAACTAAAATATTATGTAAACATGATTCTCGGAGGGCAGTGAATGAATTACAACGATGAAGCAGGCTTTTTTGCCAAAATGAAAGCACCGGGGAGGAGTACGCTGAAAGTACATCCGCGAAGCGCAATTCTAGCAGGCATCGGAGGTTTTGTGACGATCGGCATCTTGTCTTTCCTGACAAGCTGGACCTCCAGCGAGTGGCTCATGGCTCCGTTCGGTGCGAGCTGCGTATTGGCTTTTGGCTTGTGGGATGCGCCATTATCCCAACCGAGAAACATTATCGGCGGACATTTTATTTCCACGTTAACAGGACTGATCATGTATCACTTGTTCGGCAACAGCAACTGGGTCATCGCCGCAAGTGTGGGCTTATCGATTCTTGTCATGATGCTCACCAAAACGACCCATCCGCCTGCAGGCGCCAATCCGCTGGCCATCATGCTGGGCGGAACCGGCTGGTCGTTCCTGTTCATGCCGGTGTTAACGGGTTCGATTCTGATCGTGCTGGTCGCGCTGGTGATCAACAATCTTGATAAATCGCGCAGATATCCAACCTTTTGGTATTGATGCTCGGAGCATCTGGAATTTAACTTGAACCGATACAGAACGGGCAAAGAAAGAGGACTTCCATCCGTGAAGTTCTCTTTTTTGCTTTACTGCACTCGCAGTGCCCTAGTGTGATTGATTCGTATAGTTTCTAGGGTGAGGACGGATATACATACTTGAGCGTTCATCTTTGTACACATATCAAAATAGTGATAATATACGTCAAAATATAGAGAGATTGCAACAGAAAATATCAATATCATTACATTTATAGTTATAACAATAGAATCACGCCCGGGTGACAGGACTGTTAACAGCGATCACGATACAGATGGAGGAAAGAATTGAAATGGCTACATTATTGCTCATCTTGATTTACCTTGCATTCATCGGACTCGGACTTCCGGATGCGCTGCTTGGCAGCGCATGGTCCGTCATGAAGCAGGATATCGGCGCCACGACGGAAATGGCGGGTTACATCTCATTAACCGTTTCCTTCTGTACCGTCATCTCCAGTTTGTTTGCAAGCAGATTGTTGCACAGGCTGGGCACGGGAAAAGTTACGCTCATCAGCATTTTGTTCACAACGATGGCGCTGCTTGGCTTTGCGGCATCCAGCGAATTTGTGTTTTTGATCCTCTTGGCCATTCCGTTGGGACTTGGCGCTGGGTGCGTAGATGCGGCATTGAGCAATTACGTCGCATTGCATTTCAAAGCAAAGCATATGAGCTGGCTGCATTGTTTTTGGGGAATTGGGGCCATGACGGGTCCGTTTGTCATGTCCTTTTGGCTGACCCATGGAAACAACTGGCGTGCAGGATATTTCACAGTCGGCATGCTTCTGCTGGTCATCGTCATCGCACTGCTGGCATCGTTGCCGTTATGGCGGATTTACGAAAAAGGCAACATCGAAGAGGGCAGTGCGCAAAAGCTGGTCAGCAACAGGGAAGCCGTGCGCATTCGCGGCGTGAAATCGTCCATGCTGGCCATGCTTTGTTACAACGGGTCAGAGACCGCTGCCGGATTGTGGATCGCCTCCTTTTTGATCGCGAGCAAAGGGCTTGATCCCGCTAAGGCTGCTGCCTATACGTCCCTTTTCTATATCGGGATCATTATCGGTCGTGTCTTTTCGGGATTTCTTTCGACGAGCGTTTCGAGCAAAAACCTGATACGATATGGCGGGCTTATCGGTTGCTTCGGCCTCCTTGTCCTTGTTTTGCCTGTCCCGCATTGGGGTGCGGCAGGCGCTTTGTTCATTGTCGGCATGGGCGGTGCGCCGATCTATCCAAGCATCGTCCATGCTACGCCGGAGCGGTTTGGAGAAAAGGCTTCATCCAGCGTGATTGGACTGCAGATGGCCAGCGCATACACGGGTTCCACGCTTATTCCGTTAATGACGGGCATGGTGGCCGGCCGATTCGGGATGTCCTGGGTACCCGTCATTCTGCTCGCGCTCTTCGGCATCATGTTTGTTGCTACTGAAACGGCGAACAGAGCTCTTAAGATGGGGATCCGCTGACGGCTGTTCATTCGGAAACACGGGTTATCCACGATTTAATGTGTTCCATCTCTGGCAGACCATGCAAAAGATAAAAAGCAGTTGAACGGCCTTGGTCCTGAAATCATTCGGACGGAGGCCGTTTATTTTTTTCATCGCTCCAACGTTGATGGGTAGCAACGGCGCACATGCGTACGCCTCAGCCAGTCAAGACGAACCGAGCATTTACAAACCCAAAGATAGCGATTCGTAGCCTTCCGGCGGGCGGTTTTTTCGAGTTTTCTCGTAAAAATCGGTATAATGGAGGGATTACATATAACTATATGTTGCAGGCAAGGAGTTGAGGAAACGAATGGAATGGATCCAATGTTTATTGCTCTTATTGGGCATGGCTGCGGACATGGGAACGGAATCGGGAAATAAACCTGCTGCATCGGCAGGCTCGGCCGATTCGACGTATTATGTTTCCAAAGAAGGCAGCGATGCCAACCCGGGAACGAGCAGCAAGCCGTGGAAAACGCTGCAGCGCGCAGCGGATACGGTTCCCGCAGGCGGTACGGTGCATGTACGGGGAGGAGTGTATAACGAAAAACTGAAAATGACGCGCTCCGGTTCGGCATCGAAAGGCCCCATTGCTTTTGTGAGCGACGGATCGGACAAGGCGATCATTGACGGATCAGGGCTTTCGGTCACAGGCAGCGAAGGTCTTGTCGAACTGAGCGATGTAGAGTATGTGACCATCCAGGGATTCGAAATTCGAAATTATTCGACGGCATCGAGGGATGTGGTGCCGATGGGGATTTACGTACATGGTTCCGGCAGTTTCATCCAGTTAGTGAACAACGACATTCACGACATTCATAACACGGCCAGTCCTGCGGGTGACGATCTGCATGGGCGGGATGCGCATGGAATCGCCGTTTACGGTACAAAAGCACCGGAATCAATTCGTGATATTACCATCGCGAACAACGAGCTGCATCATCTCGTGCTTGGTTCCAGCGAATCGCTGGTGTTGAACGGCAACGTGGACCATTTTGTCGTATCGGGCAACCGAATCCACGATAACGACAATATCGGCATCGACCTGATCGGTTTTGAAGGCATAGCACCAGATGCTGAGTATGACCAGGTACGGAACGGCGTGGTGAAGGAGAATTATGTGTACAACATTTCAGCGAACAACAATCCTTCCTACGGAAAGGAGCTGCCCAACGGCAGTTTTTCTGCGGGAGGCATCTACGTCGATGGCGGCAAAGAAAGCGTGATCGAACGAAATTACAGCTATGATAACGATATCGGGATCGAGATTGCCTCAGAACATGCTGGACGAACGACAGACCATATTACGGTTCGCAGCAATCTGGTTTATAACAACCGTCTTGCCGGGATCGCCATCGGCGGATATGACGACGAGCGGGGCTCGACGTCCCATGCGAAGATCGTGAACAACACGTTGTACAACAACGATACGTTGGAAGAGGGAAGTGGACAGCTTTTCGTCCAGTATGATACCCGGAACAATGTCATCCAAAATAATATTTTCGTGGCAAGCGCCTCCGGTGTGCTGATTTCTAACGATTACACCGAAAATGCCGGGAATGTGGTGGATCATAATTTGTATTTTGCCAAGGGAGGCCCGGAGGACGCAGAGTGGACATGGATGACCAAAGGGTACAACGGATTCGCGGCGTACCAAGCTGGAAGCGGGAACGATGCACACTCCCGGTTCATGGATCCCCAATTCATGCATGCAGGCAAGGGCGATTTCCGTCTGCGGGCTGCGTCCCCGGCGATGGATACGGGAAAAGCGCTTGGGGACATGCTCGGGACCTTCGATCTGGATGGCAATCCAAGAGTCGGCGGGTCCGGCGTGAACATGGGGGCTTACGAATAGCCCCTGTATTCAGGGAGCAAGCTTTGTGGCTGAATTGACTTGTCCAATAATTCAAGATAGAATAATTTGATTTAGTAAATTAGTGGATTAGTAAAGGAGAAGTGGGGAGAAGCATGAAAATTCCAACTACTTTGAAACATAAACCGGTCGTTGTAGCCGAAAATTATGAGCGCGTGGATGGCCGGCTTGGTCCAGACAGCGATGCTAAAGGCCTTTCCCTTGGACTGGCCCAATGGAATGATCGCGGGAAGGTTGATATTTCCGCCAAAGTATGGAGATACACGGGAGAGAAATGGTCGCGGCAATCCGAGGAGCTGCCGCTTCATCGTGTGCTGGATTTGTCCATTTTGATCTGCCGTTCATTGGAGCATTTCCGGGAAGCTTACCAGTATGAACACCTGTATGACGAGAACAACCCGGTTATTGATCGCGTCGGGCTGCAAGGCGACGCCTTGAATGTAGCCGTCTGCACGGATAACGAGAAAATCAACGACGATATCAAGCTGTTTAGCCAAGCACTGAGCGACAACGACGAGATGATCGGGGAACGCCTGCGCACCTTGTCCAAAATTCTTCGCGACATGGGGTACTAAGCCCATTTTTGCGTGTTCACGGAGTACCATTTCATGATAAAAAAAGAAGCCGAAATTCCTTTTAGAAAAAGGGGATTTCGGCTTCTTTTCGTTTTGGGCTGCTCTGGAAAAACGAGAAATGAGGTTGACTTGCATGGTAAAGCAAGATAAACTGATGCAGTAATTTAGTAAATTACTAAGTTAGTAAATTAGTAAATGTGAAAGAAGGGAAGAACTATGAAATCACCCACGCAGCTCCATCATCAACCCGTCATTGCTTCGGATCGTTATGAGCAGGTGGATGGTGTAAGGGCAGGCAATAAAGCAAGCAAACGTCTCACATTGGGCGTCAGTCGGGAAGCCGGCACGGGTAGGGAAGAAATTTCCGCGATATTATGGAGCCAGCTTGGTGGAGATGCTGCAGAGTCATCCGAGCCGATGCTGATGCATCGGGTGCTTGACCTGTCGATCCTGATTTGCCAATCGTTGGAGTACTTTCAGGAAGCCTACAGGTACGAGCATTTGTACGATCCCGCACAACCGGTGATCCAAAAAATTGGTCTGCAAGGCAGTGCCATGACGGTGGCGGTCTGCACCGAAAATGACAGCATTCGCGAGGATATTCAGGCGTTCAGCCGGATTTTGAATGACAACGGCGAAATGATCGGCGAACGGCTGCGTACGTTGTCGGCCATTTTGAAGGAAATGGGGTATTGACATGTTTTCCAATCGATACGTTCGGACCGTCATCCTTTCCCGAGTGCTGCTGCAATTGGGCATATGGATTCGGAACTACGCGGTTTTGCTGTTCGTGACGCAATGGACGAACAACAACCCCGTTTACGTTTCCCTGATTTCGGTCGCGGAATTTGCCCCGATCTTTCTGTTCGGACTGATTGGAGGCACGTTTGCCGACCGCTGGAAGCCGAAACGAACGATGGTGTGGAGCGATCTATGGTCTGCACTGTCGGTGGTGGCCGTATTGTTGACCGTGATGAACGGGGGATGGATCGCGCTTCTCATCGGATCATTCGTTTCCGCCAGCCTGTCCCAGTTTTCGCAGCCTTCTGCGATGAAACTGTACAAACGCCATGTTCCGGCAGAACAAATTCAGGGCGTGATGGCCATGTCGCAAACGCTGGTGGCCACATTCATGGTGCTTGGTCCGGTGATCGGGACGTTTATTTTCATCCGGTTCGGCATTGAAGTGTCCCTTGTTTTGACGGCAGTTCTATTTCTGGGATCTGCGCTGATCCTGTCCTCACTGCCTCGCGACGAAGAAGAAAACCATTCCGGTCAAACGGGCAAATTCATGGCGGAATTGGCTGCCGGACTGAAGTACATTGGTGCCAACCGATCGTTAAGGACGCTTAGTTTGACGTTTGCCGCCGTCGGATTGGCCTCGGGATTAACGCAGCCGCTACAAATTTTTCTCGTGATCGAGCAATTAAGGCTGGACGTGTCCTATTTGCAATGGTTCGTTATGGCGAACGGGGCGGCGATGCTGATCGGCGGTGCCGTTATCATTTCCCAGGCCAGGAAGATGAGTCCGCAAACGATGCTTATGGCAGGTCTGCTCGTCTCTTCCGTTTGCACGATCGGCATCGGAGCCTCCACTTTGATCTGGCTCACGGTTCTGCTGCTTGTCGTTAGCGGTTTGGTCTACCCATGCATTCAAGGCGGTATCCAAACATTAATCGTAGGAAACAGCGAAGCGGCTTACATCGGGCGGGTATCCGGGACCATTACGCCTGTGTTTATGGGCATGATGGTCGTCGGCATGCTTGTATCCGGATATATGAAGGATTCGTTTTCGCTGCTGGCCGTCTATGCGGTGAGCGGAGGTTTGATTATCGTCGGGGCACTATTGCTTGTTCCGATCCTTCCCCGCAAGAAGGAGAAACAGGCCAGGATTCAACAGTTGTAATAAGGAAGGTGAGTTTACATGAACAATCAAGGAGCTTACGTGCTGTCACCGGAAAGGAGATGGACGGAAGCGGAGCAAAAACTGATATGGCATAAACCGGATTCCCATAAAACGAGTCAGGAGGAACTGCGGATCACCGAAGAAATCAAACGCAATTGGCATCGCGGAGAGATGAAGATCGCCAATATTTTGCTGGAAGGCGATGCCGGATCAGGCAAAACGCAATTGGCGAAGGCGCTGTCGGCCAACTTGGGGCTGCCGTATACGAAGGTCACCTGTTTTGCCGATATGGATAAGTCGGATATCATTGGCGCTATTCTTCCCGTCATCGGGCCGGAACAGATGGAACAGCTCGATTCCTCGGATCAAAAAGCGCTTCAGGCTTTGTACGAGAGCGATGGGTTCCGAAGTATCGCCGAAGTGCTGACAGAGGCATGGGGAGTGACGCAGGAGCAGGCTTCAGCCCGAATGAAACGGTTGTTACAGCAGGTTAAAGATCACGCCAAACGTGAAACGGTCGAATACCGCTTCTATCCCTCCGAGATCGTCAGAGCTTATCGAAACGGTTACCTTCTGGAAATTCAGGAGCCTAACGTCATTCGCGATGCCGCGGTGCTGATGGCACTAAACTCGGCGCTGGAGCTGGACGGAAGCATCAATCTCCCGACAGAGATCATCCGCAGACATCCGGATTTTGTCGCGGTGATTACCGCGAACCGCAGCTATGCGGGCGCCAGACCGCTGAACGAAGCATTGCGAGACAGGGTGCAGCATTCGGAGAAAATGGATTTGCCGACCAAAGAGGTCATGGTGGAACGGGCGAGGGCGAAAGTTGGATTCCACGATGAAGCGGTATTGAGCGTGCTCTCGGAAATCATTATTTTGCTGGATCAGACGGCTCGGGCCAATGCTATCAAAGGCGTTGCCGGCATGCGCTCATTCTTTTACTGGACCGATGCCGTAGCCCGAGGGGCTTCTGCCCGGGAATCGATGTACTATAAAGTGATATACAAAATGACGACAGATGCCGAAGAAATCAGGCTATTGGAAGAAGCGCTCGAAAAACGCGGGCTGCTCGCGGAACTGGATGACGTTTTCGAAAAAAAAAAACGGAATTTGAGCGAAGCGGCGGATATTCAGTTGGAGGGAGATATTTTTCAGCAAAGCAATGAACTTGAACAACTCTCCGGGGAGCAAGGCGCTTCGTTCAAAACGTCGGCAGACCACGAAGGGAGAAGCACTGAAGTCCCGGATGACGCGGCTTACACCGAGCGATCGGAAACCGAGGGCGAAGCAGAACCGCAGTATCATCAGGTCGATCATAGGCAAGCACTGGAGGAGGCCAAACAGCAAGAGCGGGATTTTCGCAAAAGACTGAACCGGGATGCACGGCAGACCGCTGCCGATTCGGTCCACCGAGGGATCCGGCTTATCGTCCATCGTCCCGACTACAGTGTCCAGGATCAGGAAGCGTATCTTCGCATGAGCAAAGAGCTGTTCCCGATCATTAGGGAAATCGCCAGACAGGCGCTCCCGCTGCTCCAGCATGAAGAGTCACCTGACTTTTCAAAGAATCGCTATTATGGCAGCAGGTTTCAAGCGGACCACGTGGCCTATGGGGATTATCGATATTTTGCCCAAAAACGTCCGCCTTCCGAATCGCCATCCCTGGTCGTTGGACTCAGGGTTGATGAATCGGCCTCCATGTCTGCGTTCGGAAGGCTGGAAGCCGCTAAGCGCGCAGTCCTCGCAGTGTATGAATTTTGTCGCATGTGCGATGTGCCTGTGCTGATCTACGGGGATACGGCGGATGTATCCAGGCTGGAGCAAATGTCCGTTTTTGCGTACGCAGATGGTGACAGAACAGATGATAACGACCGCTTTCGGTTGATGACCATCGCGGCCAGAAGCAACAATCGGGATGGCCTTGCGTTGCGGATCATTTCCGAACGACTGGTGGCTTCCACGCAGCAAACCAAGCTGCTCATCAGCATTAGCGACGGTCAACCGAAAGCGATGGAGAACTACACGGGCAGCTATGCGATGGGAGACATGCGGCAAACCATCGAAGAGTATGAACGAAAAGGCATTACGTTTCTGGCTGCCGCCATTGGGCATGATAAAGAGCTCATCGGCGACATTTATGGCCAAGAACGATTTTTGGACATTACGGATCTGAAGGAATTCCCGGCCAAGTTGGTGCGTACGATTGCGCGTTACCTTTAGATGCTGCGGATGAAGCTGAAGTGCTGTGCAGAAAACAATCGTTTTGGGGCCGTCGATGTTTGATTTTGCAAAATGGGTGTTATTGATATACATTCCTCGGAATACAAATTTATACTATGATTAGGGCGTACCTGAAACTTGCCTGTAAGATGAGTTTTCAGGTAAGCCTTAGTACTTCAAGTTTGGAGGAATCCCATTGTATAACGCAGGTTTTTGGGTCAGACTCGCTGCAAGCATTCTGGATAGCATCATCATCACGCTGCCTTTGGCCGTCATTGCAGGCATCCTTACGGGAGATTATGACAGCAACAACCCGGTGGCGAACCTTCTTAGCGGGCTGTATTCGATGCTGCTGCCGGTATTTTGGCAGGGCCGGACGATTGGAAAGCGCATATGCGGAATTCGAATTCGGAAATACGGCTCGCATGAGCCGCCGACCATCGGCACGATGCTGCTGCGCGTCCTCGTCGCCGGGATCGTTTATGCCATTACGTTTGGAATCGGAATCATTGTGAGTGCCTTTATGGTAGGTTTACGCGAGGATAAACGTGCCATTCACGATTTTATCGCAGGCACGGAAGTGGTCTGGGATTAGGGGAAAGACCGAAGCACCAAAAACGTCGTTCCTGCATGCGAACGGCGTTTTTGTCGTTGATCCTTTTTATGAAAGGGAAGGGGATGACTTTGCGGTATAAGACAGAACAAGAAGATTTGATTTGTATTAACTCCTTGTTATATGCACCTTGTCATCTGTGACAATCCGTAGGTTAGTTAAGTCTCCATCCAGTTTTTTCAGACTCGGCAGCCATATCGCTAAAGTTGCGCATACCAAAGGAAGAAGTCCAAAGGCGATGAACAAAAAAGGCAAACCATAACGCTCGGCTATTGCTGCGCCTGCCAGGGCACCAATAGGCTGCAATCCTCCGCCAATCAAAAAACGGATGGAGTTGACGCGCCCTTGCAGCTGCCGGGGGACGAGCGTACCGTGCAGCGATGAGCTAAGCGATCCGAAGAAAGGGATGGCCACACCCGTTGCAAATAGAAGAACAAGCGCAGAGGGATACGTCGGGAACAGCCCAAGCAAAACATGGAACAAACCGATCGCAGCCAAACTGCCAAGCATAACGGTCCTCCTTTTTTGAACATCGCCCATCCAAGAGATGATGGTCAGCCCTGCCAATGTGCCGATGGCTGAAGCTGTACTCAGCGTTCCAAGGGTGGCGGCGTCACGGTGCAGCACCTCCCGGACAAAAGGAACCATCATGGTCGAAATGGCAATGGAAGACATGTTGCTGACGGCTACCATCCCCATGATGGATAACATGGCAGGAAAGCGCAGATAAAACGTGAAGCCTTCTCCAATGTCTTTGATATACGACCGCAGCGAGAAGGATTTATCTGTTATTGTGTTTGGTTTCTGCATGGCAGGCAGACATAACAAGAAGCCAATAGCCATCATGTAACAAACGGCATTGATGCCCAGCGTCGGCAATGCCCCAGCGGCAGCGGTGGCAGCCCCTGCCAAAGAAGGCCCCAACAATGCTGCCGCATTACGGCAGCCATCGATCACGGCGAATGCCCGTACAAGTTTGCGTTCTTGCGCCACTCCAGGGACGACTGCCATGGCTGTAGGCATAAACAATGCGGAACAAGCACCGCTTAATACGGCAGCAAGAAATAACTGCCATAATTGCAATTGTCCTGCAAGGCCCAAGCCGAGAGGAAGAAGCAGGGCAAACAATCGTACAGCAGCCAGTCCGGCCATGAATCGGCCACGGTGCAAACGATCGGATAGGGGGGAGCCGATCAGCCGAAAAACCAGTTCGGGAATGCCGTAACAGAGTGCCAAGGCACCCATAGCCAGTTTGGATGCCGTCAATTCGTACACAAGCCATTCCATGGCCAAGAGGCCGAATGCATCACCGAACGAACTAAGAGTAATGGTGGCCAGAAGGCCGTAATAACTTCGCTTGAGCATGCGGGTTCCTCCAGTTGGTTGTATTGCACAGAAAGGGGCGGGATGTTTTCCTATTTGCCTTGAATGTATGAACCGATTTGCTGCGGGAGATCATGCAGTGCTTCAAGGCGCAGACTGTACGCGGTATTTTTTTGGTCGTAATGAACGATGACCAGTCCTGCTGCCCGCAGAGCGATAAGATGGTAGTGTATCGTGCTTTTGGACAATTTAACGTCACGAACGATCTCGGTAAAGGTCAGCTGTTGTCCAGCCAGCAGGCGCAGGATATACAATCTGGTTTCGTCGGACAATGCACGCGTCAGACGTAAAAGGGCATCTGTCGGCCGTCCCGGTTCGGGTGGCATAATATCGCAAGAATAGCTGCTGAAAATCACTTCATCATAGAACGCCGAAATAACAAAGGGACGGGCATGATATTGAGGAATCAGGACCACTTGTTTCAGTGCATCACTAGGATACAATCTCATGCCCGCGGTAACCTGTTCGTAAACCTCAAGGCCATTGCTTCCGTTCAATGTGGAACGTCTCGTTTCTGCTTCCCGCGCAAGTCCTTCCAAAATGGCAGGGTCAATCTGCGAAAAATATTGCCGGTCCCATTCCCGTACGGCTTCAGCCGTCCGACTGCGCAGCTCCGGCAGATTGGAAGGGACGGTTAACTGGAGCTTTGCAGCGATATCGTACAGTTGCCCTGTGGACAAATCCTCCAACCAATTCAAAAAGCCATCTACCGATCGATCTCCCGGGCAGCTCCAGATATAAGGCGCAAGACTGAAATCGTCGGTGGCCTTCATGATTTCCCGCATTTGCTGCAGTTTTGTCGGTGCAAATCGGTCTTGCACATCACGCACCCATTGTTTTCCTAGATCGAGAACCCCATGATTTTGTTTGTTCATAAAAGCGGTCATGCTGCTGACACATTCATAAATCGGTGCAAAGTCAAACTCGACGTTGTCGTTCATGCGAATGGTTGCCCTCTCTTTCATTGGTTCTATATTTATAGAACAAATTATTAGTTTTATTATATACGAACTATAAGAGGAGTATCAACTACCATTTCAAGAATAGGATGAATTAAGGGGTATTCATTCGTATTGCCAATGCCCTTGAATAAGCCCTGCATCTCATTGATATAGGCCAAGAGAGGAACAACATGCTGCCTTGAGGGGATAAGAAGAATATATGGAAATTTATGTTGACGGGCTGCTGCCGCTATGCTATATTACAACCAGTTAATAGTAATAATTACGATTAAGCGCAGGGAGAATCGAGGTCATATGGTGAACAAAATAGTCGATTTTGTCAAATTTAATCCAACGCAAAATATGACGATTCTTGTAACAACGAGTTATGAAGACGATCTTGAACGACTGCAAACGGCCAAAGAACTTATGGCATATGGCCATCTTCATGCCGAACAGGTCGGATTCATCGAGAAACCCCGCATCATTTCGGCTAGCGCGGCTCTTCGAATGGCCGGCGGCGAGTTTTGCGGAAATGCCTGTATGGCCTTGGCGGCATGGCTGTGGTCCGGTAACAACGATGACCGGCCGAATGAAGGTGATCTGATGCTGGAAGTTTCGGGAACCGATCGCTTGGTGGCTTGCCGGGTCAGAAGGGAGGGCGAGAATTACCGCTGCCGGGTTGAAATGCCTGTTCCTGTCGGCTTTGAAGCCTTCCACGTTTCGTATGGCGGCAGGATATGGCACATGGTCAAGCTCAACTATAGCGATGCCATCCATATCATTATGGAGATCCAATCTTTCAATGAGGCAATCCGGTCCCAAGCGGAAGAGTTGGCTCGTTTGCTGGGCAAAACGACGGGTCAATCGCTTGTCGGGATCATGCTGTATCAAGCCGACATTAGGCAAATGGCCCCGTTGATCTATGTCAGAACGCTCGACAGCCTGGTCTGGGAACGGGGATGCGGCTCCGGGACGGCTTCCATAGGAGCGTACCTGGCATGGAAGCTTCGGAGTCATGTCAGCGTGCAAGTCAAGCAGCCTGGCGGCATCATTGAAGCGGAGGCTTCGTACACGGACGGTGAGGTCACATCCGTCCGCATCGAAGGCAGCGTAGGTATCGTTGCACAAGGGAAAGCATATATTCATGTCGGCGAAACAGCAGAAAAGGAGGAGGTCGGTATCGCATGGCAACGATGATCGATTTTCAGCGCGAGCTGCATTCCTTCATGGAATCATTCACCGATTTGGCCCGCGAATTCGATGGATGCGCTGGGCATGGAGTACGGTTGGAGCACATCATCAATGAATATTCGGGCTTTATTACCAATGAAAGAAATGAAGCTTTGTGGACCAGGCTGCTGTATGAGAAGCCGGCCACGTCAAGAAGACTGGGGGCAGAGCTCAGGCAAATTTCCGCACGCTGCGTGAGCATGATGGAAAAGTATCGGGCTTGGAAGCTGGAGCGTGGGGAGATGCGGATCGACGACTACTTCCAAAACATCGAAGCTTGCATCGAAAAGGAGTTCGGCAGTTTTCGCCTGACGTCCGAATCTAGAGTGCTCATGGTCGGTTCGGGCGCATTTCCTATGACCCCGTTGATGATTGCGAGACGAACCGGAGCCGAGGTCGTCGGCATCGATATCGATGAAGATGCGCTTGCGCTTGGCCAAAATGTCATCCATACCCTTGGACCGGAGCTGAACGTCTCCTTCTCGTCATCGCCCTTGGATGACCTGGCCGGTATGGACCGGATTACGCATATTATTTTCAGTTCCACCGTGCCCGAGAAATACGAAATGCTCCATCGGCTCCACCCGCTGACTTCTTCGGAAATCGTGGTTGCAATGCGCTATGGAGACGGGCTGAAGTCCCTGTTTAATTATCCGATGCAGGAAGTGGATGAACGGGCGTGGAGGCTCGAAGGCTGCATTTTGCAACCCCGCGATGTGTTCGATGTCGCCTTGTATCGAAAGGTTCCGTAACGTTAAGGAAGAAAAAATAGACCAAGAAAGGATGGATGAGGTTTCGAATGAATCCATTTGAACGTGTGTTGATCGCTGGAACGGGTCCTGCCGCCATTCAGCTGGCTGTAACCATGAACCAGCAAGGCAGCTGCGCCGTTGCACTGGCAGGCAGGGAGTCTGCAGGCTCGTCGATCCTGTTCGCGGCGTTGGCGGAGAGTCGTGGGACCGTCCGAGCGGAAACACAGAACGAATCGCATCGCCGAATGCAAGGAGAGTGCAGGCTTGACCGGGTGTATCCGCGCTATGCGGACATTGATGAACCGTGGGATGTGCTCGTTCTAGCCGTTACGACAGATGCCTACTGCGAAGTACTTGAGCAGATGGATTCTTCTGTTCTGCGCCAGCTTCGGTGCGTCATTCTGGTGTCGCCCACATTCGGTTCGGGCAGTTTGGTCAGTCATTATATGCGTAACAGGGGCCATGATCAAGTGGAGATCATCAGTTTTTCCACGTATTTCGGGGATACGCGATGGAAGGAAGGCCCCCCTTCATTCCAGGTTCTGACGGCAGGCATCAAGAAAAAGGTATACGTCGGCTCGACTGCCCCGGCATCGCCTAACGTGGCACGCTTGACCGAGCTGTTTTCGCGGCTCGGCATTCAATTGCAAGATGCTGGGACGCCGCTTGCGGCCGAGACGCGCAACATTTCGCTGTACGTTCATCCGCCGCTGTTTATGAACGATGTCGCTTTGGAAGCCGTATTTCACGCATCCGCTCCAAGGCGATACGTCTACAAGCTTTTTCCGGAAGGACCGATCACCATGCGGTTGATTGAAGAAATGCTGGACTATTGGAAAGAAATCATGGACATCACGAAGCGTTTATCGCTTCCAAAATTGAATCTGCTCGCGTGCATGAACGAGGACAGCTATCCTGTCCGTCCGGAGAGCTTGGCGCGGGAAGATATCGAACGTTTTACGGAGCTGGAGCCGATCCATCAGCAATATCTACTGTACGTCCGTTATGCCTCATTGCTGATCGATCCGTTTTCCGATCCCGATCCCGAGGGGAAATACTTTGATTTCTCGGCCGTGCCGATTCGCAAGACTTACGTAAACAAGGAAGGACAGCTGGATATTCCCCGAATGCCGAAGGAGGATTACTATCGCATCAAAATCATTCGCGGCATGGCCCGACGCCTCGGCGCAGCCAGTCCGGTGATGGACCGTTTGATCGCAAGGTACGAATCTGCCTTGGAACGCGCTGCAGCCATTCATGCCCCGTTCCCGTTATCCCGAGCCTTTGCTGCGTGCAGCTTCGATGATCACGTCGACATGATCTGCAGCGATCCGATGATCAGAAAGAACGATGGTTCCGCGCAATCCATATAGCTGCCGGTCACGGCAGCCATGACCTATCATGAAATCGAATCAGGAGGAATCAAGGTGTTATCAATCAGGCATATCCCCAAATTAGCAGCATTGCTGCTCATCGCATCGCTATTTCTTGCAGGGTGCGGTACAACTTCAGGACAAGGAGAGACGGTCAACCAAACGGCAAGTTCGCCGGAGGATGCCGCACGGCCATTCGAATTGGTCTACGCGACTGCCAAGGATATCCAGGACATGAACCCTCACCTGTACACCGGGTCGATGTCGGCGCAGGGCATGGTGTATGAATCTCTCGTGGAGAATACCTCCGAGGGCATCAAGCCGCTGCTGGCGGAGTCCTGGGACATCACGGAGGACGGCTTGACCTATACGTTCCATTTGAGAAAAGGGGTTCAATTCCATGACGGCACGCCGTTCACCGCAGACGCCGCAAAGCAAAACATGGATGCGGTGCAGGCCAACGCCGAGAAGCACAGCTGGATCAAATTATCCACCAAAATTCAAACCATCGAAGCGGTAGACGAACACACGCTCAAGATTAAATTGAGCGAACCGTATTACCCGGCATTGGCCGAACTGTCCATGACGCGTCCATACGTGTTTTTGTCGCCCAACGATTTCAAGGACGGCGAGACGAAAGATGGCGTAAACGGATTTCATGGAACAGGCCCTTACCGGATCACAGAGCATAAACCGGATGAATATGCCGTGTTCGAAGCCAACGAAAATTATTGGGGCGACGCGCCGCAAATCCCAAAAATTACGGCAAAGGTGCTTCCGGCGGGAGAGACCACGTTTCTTGCCCTTCAAAAGGGCGAAGTCAATTTTGTTTTTACCGACGATCGGGGAGCGGATAGTTTGGACGTGCAGGCGATGGATCAGCTGATCCAGTCTGGAACGTACCAGATCGTTCGCAGCGAGCCGATGAACACGCGCATGATCGTGGCCAACACGGGAAAATCGGGCAGCCCTGCCGCGGAAACGGCCGTGCGTCAAGCCATCTGGCTGTCCATCGACCGCGAAGCGATCAGTTCGGGGCTGACCGAAGGGACCGAGCTGCCTGCCAATACGCTGTTCTCCCCCAATGTCAACGATGCGGACGTGGAGTTGGAGGCAAGAAGCTTCGATCAAGCGAAAGCGGCGGAATTGCTGGACCAAGCGGGATGGAAAGCCGATGCGAACGGCACGATCCGCACGAAGCAAGGTGCGCCGCTGACGATGAATTTGTATTATGACAGCAATGCGCCGGCCCAGAAAGCGATGTCCGAGTTCATCCAGCATAGTCTTAAAAGCGTGGGTATGGAACTGAAACTCGTGGGCGAGGAGTCATCGTCCATTGCAAGCCGCAGGGCAAGCGGCGATTATGATTTGTTGTTCAACCAGACTTGGGGCCTCGCGTATGATCCGCAGAGCACGATCTCGGCATTCACGTCGGCGTCTGCGTACCGACATGCCACCAGCGGCATCGCGGAAGCGCAACAGCTATATCAGAAGATCGACGATGTGATGGTGTCCACGGAGGAAGGGAAGCGGAAATCGCTATACGCCGACATTCTCGGCATCGTGCACGACGAGGCCGTATTCATTCCGCTGACCTATGGCCGCGTAAGCATCGTTGCCCCAAGCGAGCTTCAAGGCATTGCTTTCAAACAGTCCCAATACGAGCTGCCTTTTGAGCAGATGTTCGTACGATAGGCCGCAGGCGTATGGGGAGTTATATGATTAAACGATTGGCGCTCACCGTGCCGCTGTTGGTTGTCATCTCTTTGCTTGCGTTTCTGCTCGTGAACCTCTCGCCCATGGACCCGGCGGAAATGGTGCTGCTGGCGCAAGAAGTTCCGGAAATTACGGAACCGCTGCTGGAACAGACGCGCGAACGCTTGGGGATGGATCAGCCGTTGTTGGTCAGGTATGCGCAGTGGCTGGGTGACGGCTTGCGGCTCAACTTCGGAGAATCCTACGTGTCCGGGCAGCCGGTCTGGTCCATGCTGGGACCAGCGCTGTGGAATACGGTCAAGCTGACGTTAATATCGTGCCTGCTCATCATCCTGCTGTCGGTGTTCTTTGGTGTCGTTTGCGCGCTGAATGAAGGACGAACGCTGGACCTTTCCGTGAGGGGAGTGACGTTTCTGCTGACGGCGATGCCTTCGTACTGGCTTGCTTCGCTGTGCATCTGGTATTTCTCCGTGAAGCTGGATTTGCTGCCGACGAGCGGCATGGATTCGTATCTTGGCTACATACTGCCCGTGTTTGTCATTGCCTCGGGGTACGTCGGCTTGTATTTTCGCAACGTCCGCAGCGCTATGCTTGCCAACCTGCATGAAGGTTACGTTCGGTATGGCCGTGCTTGCGGATGGTCCGAAGGCACGATTCTGAAACATGTTCTTCGCAATTCGCTGCAGGTGGCCGTATCGATCTTCTGCATGTCCGTTCCCATCATCCTTGGCGGCACCGTGGTCATCGAAAACGTGTTTGCCTGGCCGGGAGCGGGCAGACTGGCCGTCAAAGCCATATTGGGCAGGGACTTGCCCGTGATTCAGGCCTACGTGCTCGTGTTGGCAGTCACTTTTGTCGCGTTTAACGCACTGTCCGATCTGATCCATGCCGCTCTCAATCCGCGGTGGCGGAAGGAGGCATCATAAACATGAACATCGTTCGCCGTTTGAGCCAAGACAAGCTTGCCTGCATCTGTTTGTCATGGTTGGGCCTGGTCATGCTGGCGGGACTGCTCGCTCCGTGGGTATCGCCGCATGCGCCGGATGCCGTCGACATGAGCCTGCGTTACGCGCCGCCTTCCTGGGCATATCCGCTCGGCAACGATCATCTGGGCCGATGCGTGCTGTCGCGGCTTATCTATGGGATTCGGCCGAGTTTGCTCGGGGTCCTGGCCACGCTGGGCATATCGCTTGGCATCGGAACGTTCGCGGGTCTGGCCGCCGGTTATTTCAAGGGAAGGATCGACAGCATCGTGATGCGGGCATGCGATGTCATGCTTTCCTTTCCGGGTTATGTCACGACGCTGGCGGTGGTGGGGCTGCTCGGGCCTGGCCTGGAAAACATTTTGCTCGCCTTTGTCATTTCAAAATGGGCTTGGTTCGCACGGGTAATTCGGACATCCGTCATGCAGCATTCGGAAGCGGGATACGTAAAGTTCGCCAAGGCTGCGGGGATCGGGCATTTCCGCATTCTACGCAAACATATGCTGCCGATGGCGCTGGCCGACATCGCCGTGGTCGCCAGCAGTTCGATGTGCTCCATGATTTTGCAAGTGTCGGGCCTGTCGTTTCTCGGGCTCGGCGTACAGGCGCCGACGGCGGAATGGGGGATGATGCTGGGTGAAGCAAGGGATGTTATGTTTTCGAAGCCCGAATTGATGGTTGCTCCGGGACTTGCGATCATTCTCGTCGTCTGTGCGTTCAATTTTGCGGCAGATGGATTACAGGCGTCTTTGGATCCCAAATTGGCTTCCTCCCGGCAAAGGAAAGAAGTAAAAAAGGAGCGTGGAACGTATGAATATGCTGGAAGTTGATCGTTTGCGCGTATGGGACGCGAAGAGCGGACACGTCATCGTGCACGACAGTTCTTTCCGGCTGGCCGCCGGAGAATGCCTGGCCATTGTGGGCGAGAGCGGCAGCGGCAAGTCGATGACCTGCCGCTCGATCCTGAGGCTCCATGATCCGTCCATTCGGCAATCCGGCGAGATCCGTTTTCAAGGCGAATGCTTGTCTGACCTGCCGGAGAGGGACATGAGAGAGCGAAGGGGGAAACGCATCAGCCTGGTCATGCAGAATGGCATGAATGCCTTCGATCCGTCCTGCAAAGTTCGCGTTCATTTCAGGGAAACGCTGGGGCGGCACATGGGCTGGACGCGCAGGCAAGTCGATGAACGGGCGGAAATCGCCCTGGCGCAGGTCCAACTGCGGCCTGCCAAGGACGTTCTGAATAAATACCCTCATGAGCTTTCGGGAGGCATGCTGCAGCGTCTGATGATTGCGCTATCCCTGCTGCTGGAACCGGAGTTGATCATCGCGGACGAACCGACAACCGCGCTGGACGCCCTTTCCCAATACGAGGTGCTGGTGCAGCTCCGACAATTGAAGGCGCGCATCGGCTGCGCGATGCTGCTGATCTCGCATGATCTGGGTGTGGTGCGCATGATGGCTGACCGGATTTTGGTGATGAGACAAGGAAGAATCGTGGAGGAAGGGGATGCCGGGAATGTCTTGTCTCATCCGCGCCATCCTTATACGCAGCATCTGATTCATACCCGGCGCCAGCTCACGGAACCGTTCAAAACGATGTTGGAGGAGGGCGGATATGCTGAGCATGAACGGTGTCGAAAAGTATTATAGTGCTGGGGGAATGTTATTCAGAAAGCGTCAGCACATCTTAAGGGACATCCATCTATCCGTTGCACCAGGCGAGTGCTTGGGAATAATCGGGGAGAGCGGCAGCGGCAAATCCACGATCGGACGCCTGCTCTTGGGCATCGAACGCCCCGATTCGGGCAAGGTGCTGCTGGAGGGACTCCCCGTCTCCCGCAGGTCCGTGCGTGCGGGCAGGGTCAGCGCCGTTTTTCAGGACTACACGTCGTCGATCCATCCTTTTTATACGGTGGAACAAGCGTTATGCGAACCGGTCGCCGCCCTTCCACGGTCAAGCGCATATCGCCAGGAGCTGCCGGAACGTCTGGACTTCTGGCTTGAACAGGTGGGGTTAAGTCCGGCATACCGCAAAAAATATGCGCATGAACTGTCCGGCGGCGAGGCCCAACGCGTCTGTATCGCCCGGGCGGTATTGACCCGGCCGCAATTCGTTGTCATGGATGAAGCGATCAGTTCGCTGGACGTATCCGTTCAGGCACAGGTGCTCGAGCTGTTGAAACAACTGAAGGAAACGTATGGCATGGGTTATGTTTTCATCACACATGACATTCAGGCGGCGGCCTATCTGTGCGAGCGGCTTGTGATACTCAAGTCGGGACGGATCGAAGAAACGGTAGACGTGTCGAAGCTGGGACAGGTTCGGTCCGATTACGCCCGGCGGCTGTTGGCATCCTCGATCGTATTATGAGCGGGGCCGCAGGGGATTTCCTTCGAGTTTTGCGCATAGTCGCAATGACGCAATCACAGTCAACCATTTTGAAGGAGGAACATGGGTGAATGGAGCTTTAGCTTGGCCTTTCATGCGCCTGTATCTGCTCACGCTGCTCTATTTCAGTGCCAATGCGGTGCTGAACGTCATCATTCCGCTCCAAGGCGCCGCATGGGACGCAAGCAGCGCGACGGTTGGCCTGATCATGGGCGCGTACATGCTGACCACGATGTTTTTTCGCCCGTGGGCAGGCCGCATCATTCAGAGGCACGGGGCCGTCAAAATACTTCGTATGATTCTGCTGCTCAACGGAGCAGCTTTGATTTTGTATACATTTACGGGCATTGGCGGCTATATAGCTGCCCGTTCGTTACAGGGCGTGTGCACGGCCTTTTTTTCCATGGCCCTGCAAATCGGCATCATCGAAGCCTTGCCTGACAACGATCGCGCGCAAGGCATCTCGATGTATTCCCTGTTCAGTTACATTCCCGGCATCATGGTTCCCTTTCTGGCTATTGCCTTGTGGCAAAGCGGAGGTATGCCGTCTTTTTCGGTGCTTCTGATCGTGATTGCCGTGGCGACGGCGATATTCGGATATACGATTCGCTCGGACCAACAGGAGCACCCTGACAAGAATAGCAAAGCGTTTGGCGGAAAGATGGCACAGCGGAGCATGTGGGGCATGTTCGCTCAGCTGGTGAAGCAGCCTGCACTGCGAACTTGCGGCATGCTGATGTTGTCGGCATCCGTCGTGTTCGGGGCGGTCACGGCTTTTATGCCGTTATACGCGCAAGAGGTGGACGGGGCCAATGCGGGTGGGTACCTCGGCATACAGGCTGCGGTCGTCGTTGCCGCCCGGTTGTTCTGGGGGAAAAAGCTGCCTTCCGGGGCACGGTGGAGTGCCCCCTTGATCATGGGCATGATGACGCTAATCTCCCTTTCGGCCTTGAGCATTAGTTACGCTGCCGGCGGCGGTGCTGCCTTTTTATATTTGGGGGCAGTGCCGATGGGCATCGCGCAAGCGATTCTTTACCCTGCACTCACCACGCATTTATCGTTCGTGCTTCCTGCAGAAGATCGGAATGTGCTGCTTGGCTTGTTCATCGCCACGGCCGATTTGGGCATTTCGCTTGGCGGCATGGTGATGGGAATGGTGGCGGATGCCGCCAATTATGCCCAAATGTTCATGGTATGTGCCGTGCTCGGTCTGGTCATGCTGCCAGTTGCCTATCGCCGCTGATGTCTTGCGTGCATTGGAGCGGCAGTATGATTTCATGGTTTGAAAAAACGCTGAAACGTTGAAGGGGTTTGTTTAGAAAGCTGACTGATATCTGTCGTTTTTTTGATTCTGCATCGTCCCGGGCGGATGCCAAATCCCGATCCGATGACTTTTTCGACATGTTCCCGACTTTAGAGACAACCACTTCATGATTGGAGACGTTCATTATATAGAAAGGAATGGAATATAATGCAAGTCGATTTCTTAGTATGGAGTTGATCATGATCGTGGACGAGTCGAAGAATAAACGATGGAAAAAGGCGTTGTGCGGAGCGGCTGCTCTAGCTCTGGTATTAAACGGTTGTTCGTTGTCCAATGCGAAACCGACTTCGGTGCAGGTAGAAACAGAACGTGAGGTGACCCAGCCCGAGACGAGAAAGCCTAACGATGCTGCCGTTGATTCGGTCGTTTTAGGCGAGAATAACGGGATCGTTATCACGACGCCGGCCAAGAAAGGGAGCAAGATGCAGCGTGAAATTACGGTGGATTTGCGGGGAGATGTCCAGAAAACGTTTGTCTGGAACGCCGATATGGACGCGAATCGCCCGCCGACGATTGAGGAAGTTGACGTGAATGGGGACGGAGAACGGGAGATTGTCGTAAATATGAATGCCGGCAGGGGAACCGGGATCTCCATCTATGAAATTCATATTTTGAATTCGAACACGCTGGAGGAACTGGCGGTGGAGGACCCCATCCAAGCGTTAAATAAGAGGGTTATTTCTTCCGTGAAGCATGAGTCCGGGAAAACGTATGTCCATGCAGAGCTGGACGGTAAACATTTGAGCAAGGTGTACGACTATGAAGAGGGAGCTTGGGGAAAAAGGGTCGGTTTTGGCTCCATCGTATATTATGAGGTGGTGGATGGGCGATTGCGGGCAAAACTCGATGGCCAGGCCTCCATTTCGGAATTTCCGCTGCAGGTTGTGGTCGATTACGGACATGATCTTCATATCGCGAATGTAGAACTCCATAGCGCTTACTTTATAGAGACGCCGCTAAACGAGGAAGATCTCAACGTCTTGCTGCAGCACTGGCTGCCGAACGATGAGTGGGAGGTCAAACAGACGGATGATCAGTATACCGTGACATTCGTCAAAAAAGACCAGGATGCCGAGGCCATGGTGATGAAGGTCAATCCGATGACGGGCACGGTGCATGACAGCACTTCCGGAAGCCCGCTGAAAAGCCTTGTCAACAAGGATGCGCCAGATCTTGCGAAAATCACGAATGGCACACGGTATCAGGCTGAGCTGTATAAGTTGGCTGGGCCTTTGCTGGAAGCTGCCGATTTGCAGCCGGTTAACCGGGAATGGATCGAAGGATTCATCGGTGATGGATATTTGTTCGGGCGGGTGCAGCACAACGATCGGCAATTCATCATCAAACTGGATGTATTCACCGGGCAATGGGAAGAAATTGAGGATCCATTTGGGGAGTCGCCATGATGGCGGCTTTTTGCCGTCAAGTGTAATCGTTCCTGCCCTTGGTCAGGAGATGCACTCCAGAGACAAGGACAGGAACGAAGGGAGTGTTACTCGAAGCGTTCAATCACGATTTTGCCTGTCATACGGCCTTCTTCCAATATGGCATGGGCTTTTCGCAGATTGGCTGCGTTGATCGGGGAGTAGATTTTTGCCACCGTGGTCCGCAAACGGCCCTCGTCGACCATGCGGGAAACTTCGTTTAACAGGTTGTGCTGTTCTATCATATCCGCCGTCTGGAACATCGGTCTGGTGAACATCAGCTCCCAGGCAAACGTTGCGCTTTTGTTTTTGAGCAAGGTCAGGTCGAGCAGCTCATCCGTCTCCACAATGGAGCAGATCTTCCCTTGCGGGGCAATAGCCTCGGCCATTTTGGCCCAATGCTTCTCCGTGCTGTTCAGACAAAAAATGTAGTCAACGTGTTCGAAGCCCATCGCTTGAAGCTGGGGAACGAATGGTTCGTAATGGTTGATGATATGGTCGGCTCCCATCGATCTGGCCCAGTCGGACGATTCGGGACGAGAAGCTGTACCGATCACGGTCAATCCGGCGTATTTGGCCAGTTGCGTTGCGATGGAACCGACGCCGCCCGCCGCGCCGATGATTAGAATCGTTTTGCCTTCGTTGCGCTCTTTGTCTGCGGTTATGCCCAAGCGGTCGAATAGTCCTTCCCATGCGGTAATGGCAGTTAACGGCAGAGCGGCTGCATGCGCAAAATCCAGCGTTGCCGGTTTGCTGCCGACGATTCTCTCGTCGACGAGATGGAGCTCGCTATTCCCTCCAGGGCGGGCAATGCTGCCTGCGTAATAGACTTCATCGCCGGGTTTGAACAGCGAAGCTTCCGGTCCGGCTTGCTCGACCACGCCTGCAACGTCCCAGCCGAGAACTCTTGGCGTGCTTTCGGTCCGATTTTTGGGTGCCCGCACTTTAACGTCGACGGGATTGACGGAGATGGCTTTGACTCGGATCAGCAGATCCCTCCCTGTAGGCACAGGTGCATCAATCATCACGTCCAGCAGGCTTTCAGGGTGTTCGATAGGCAAATAGTTCAACAGTCCAACGGCTTTCATTTGTTTGGTTGACATTATGGTTTCCTCCTCGGATATGCATGTATTATTGATTTATGGTTGTAAATATAACGCATATCAACTACCATGAATAGTACGCACATTAATGTTATGTAGTATACATTTGTATACCAATAAAAGAGGAGGCTGCAAAATGCGTGACCGCAAATCCGGATACGGCTATTGCCCGAATGAAGAAGGCTGCCCGGTGGAATATACGTTGGACGTCATCGGCGGAAAGTGGAAAGGGGTGCTTTTGTACCATATGATCGAAGGACCCAAACGATTTAATGAATTCCGGAGGATTTGTCCTGCCATTACCCAAAGAATGTTGACCCTTCAGCTTCGGGAGCTCGAGGAAGATGGCGTCGTGCATCGCGAAGTGTATCAGCAAGTTCCTCCCAAAGTGGAATATTCGCTTTCGGAATTCGGTCGTACGTTAGTGCCGATCATTACGGAAATGAAAATCTGGGGGGAAAAGTACAAAAAGTTGTCGGGTGCGGCTTCCGAACATGCGGAGTCCGCTGTGAAGTCGGTGCCTGATTCGATGTAGCGGGTCGGTTTCGCAAAGCTAAAAAGTTAGATCGTAGACGAAGGATGGCTTGTTGAAAAATAAGGCGTTTGAACTATTTAAATTCCAAATATTTACTTATAGTATATAAATGTAAAAATAAAGGAGGAGAGTGTTATAAGTGAAAAAAAGTAAATTTATGCTTGTTTTTATGAGCATGATGTTGGTCTTGGCCTTCACCGGGCTGGGCCAGACCGAAAGGGCAGCGGCGGCAACGGCACGAACGCCCGTTGTTTTTGTCCACGGTCTAACAGGTTCGGATAGCAATTTTACGTTCATTGAAAGTTATTTGCGCAGCCAAGGTTGGTCGAACGACGAATTGTTCGCCATTGATCTGCCGAGCAAACAGGGCAACCAACTGTTGAATTCGGCAGCGATCAGCCAATTCGTTGATGACGTGCTGCGCCAAACCGGCCATTCGAAAGTGAACATTGTGGCTCACAGTATGGGCGGAGCGAACAGTCTGTATTACATATTGAACCGCGGCGGAGCGTCCAAGGTCGACAAGCTTGTAACCCTTGGCGGAGCGAATCGCCTTACGACCAATACCGCGCCGCAAGGCATTTCGGTGACCTCGATCTATTCCTTGAACGACACGATCGTGTCGCCTGTGCTTTCCCGGCTGGAAGGTGCTACGAACATTCCGGTTTCCCTCGTGTCCCATGTCGGACTGCTGTTCAACTCGCGGGTGAACGGTTTGATCAAAACCGCTTTGAACGAATAGTTGAAACTCTACGCACCTAAAGTTAAAAAGCTCTCGCAAATCTCCATGTCCAACACGGCTGCTTGAAGCAGCCGTGTTTTTGCATGTCTTTTTTACATGTCTGCCTGCTCGGCGTCATGACCAACCGATATTCCACCGAATGAACCGATCTTCCAGAACAGGGTGCCCAGGTGAATTGGTTCATGCGGCGGAGGATTGCACGATTGATGCGCAGGTATCGGACCCTTAACATGTGAACCACAGAACCAGCTCATCAATCCCATCATCCATTGCAAAAGGGGGCAAAGACAGGTATGGCTGACCGATCGGAAGCATCGACGCCGCACCCCGGAGTCAGCATTAACCCAAGCATCCGTGAAGGTTACTTGAGGAACATTAGAAAACACTGGATGCTCTATGTCATGATCCTTCCCGGCATTTTGTTTTACATCATTTTTAAATACATCCCGCTGGGGGGAAGCGTCATCGCTTTTCAGAATTATCAAATCATGAGGGGGATCTGGAACAGCCCGTGGGTGGGACTGGATAATTTCAAGTTCATTTTTACGTATCAGGATTTCTATCACGTTCTCCGCAATACGGCATTGATTGCTTTTTACAAGCTGGTGATCGGCTTTCCTGCTCCGATTCTGCTGGCACTCCTGTTCAATGAAGTGAGAAAAATGCTCGCCAAACGATTTTTGCAAAGCTTGTTTTATTTGCCGCATTTCTTATCCTGGGTCGTCGTCGGCGGGATCGTGTTTGAAGTGCTGTCCTCCGGCGGTTTCGTCAACATGGTGAGAGGATGGTTTGGCTTTGAAGCGATTCTGTATATGCAGCAGGAAAAGTATTTCCGCTCCATCGTGGTGTTGTCGTCCATATGGAAAGAAGTCGGTTGGGGCACGATCATTTACCTTGCTGCCATCAGCGGCATTGATCCGAACCAATATGAAGCGGCCGTGATGGACGGGGCGAACCGATGGAAACAGACGATGTATATTACGCTGCCCGCTCTGTTTCCGACCATTCTGATCCTGTTCCTGTTAAACATCGGCAACTTCCTGGAGCTTGGCTTCGACCAGATCTACAACCTGTTGACGCCGATGACGTACTCCGTAGGGGATATCATTGAAACGTATGTATACCGTTCAGGGGTGCTGCAAGGGCAGTACAGCGTAACGACGGCCATCGGCCTGTTCCAGTCGGTGATCGGTTTCATCCTGCTATGGATTTTCAATCGGCTGGCCAAAAAATCCGGGGAGGGATTGTGGTGATGAAGCAGACGTTCGGAGAAAAAAGCTTTCAGGTCTTCAACTACGCCTTTCTTACGGCAGCCGCCCTGACGATGATTTTGCCTTTGCTTCAACTGTTGGCGGTTTCGCTCAGTTCGCCGGTTGCAGCCGATTCCCAAGCCGTCTTCCTGTGGCCGGTCGAATTTACGCTGGATTCCTGGAAACATATTTTGAAAAGCACAGGATTATGGCAGTCGTTTGGCGTAACTGTTTTCATTACGGTAGCAGGTACGGCGCTCAGCATGCTTTTTTCGGTATTCACCGCCTTCCCGCTGTCCCGCAAGGAATTTCTGTTCCGGAAACAAGTGATGCTTGGCATCGTGATTACGATGATTTTTAATGCTCCGATGATCCCGTTTTTTCTGACGGTCAGGGAGCTTGGCATGATGAATTCACTGTGGTCCTTGATCATTCCTGGGGTGATCGGTACGTTCAACATGGTCATTTTGCGTACGTTTTTCATGAATTTGCCCAAGGAGCTGGACGATTCCGCCCGAATCGACGGATGTCATGATTTCCGCATTTTGTTCCAGATCTACCTGCCGCTCTCCAAACCGGTACTGGCCACGGTCAGCTTGTTCTATGCGGTGGGGTACTGGAATACGTTCCAGCGGGCGGTGCTTTTTATCCGCGATCCAGGGTTATGGCCCTTACAAATGAAGCTGCGTGCGTATTTGACCAGCCCGGAGGAATTGGCTCAGGTGAACATGTTTCTCGGTGATTACAACTTCAATACGACGACGTTGAAGGCAGCAACGATTCTTTTTGCAAGCGTTCCCATCATTTTGGTGTATCCTTATTTGCAGAAATATTTCGTGAAAGGATCGCTCTTGGGGTCGCTCAAAGAATAAACGAGGATTGAGGGGGACAATTTCATGAGACAAGAATGGACACGTAAAATCGTACCGGCATTTCTTAGTCTGGCGCTGCTGCTGATCGCGGGTTGTGGAAGCGGCAGCCCGAATGCCGGATCGCAGGACGGCGAGAATGGAGGAGGAAGCTCCGGTGCTGCCAAAGTCAAAGTATTCAAAAGCCACATGGGCGTAGGCACATTGCCTGCTGCGGATAATCCGCACGTGAAGTATGTCGAGGAGAAAACCGGCGTCCAATATGAACTGATCACGACACCTCCCGGATCGGAGCCGTCCGAATACTTGAATTTGTTGATCGCTTCGAATGAGCTGCCGGATATTTTGCGCCCGATCGGAGGCGTGGAGCAAACGCTGATTCAGCAGGGCGGTGCGCTGCCATTGGATGAACTGCTGCCCGAGTACGCACCCCATGTCTGGGAGAGCATTCCCCAGGAAGCGTGGGATATCGTGCGCTCCGCTTCGCCTGACGGCAAAATCTACTATGTGCCTAAAGTATTTCTGGTTCCCGAGCGTGCGCCACTCATTCGCAAGGATTGGCTGGATAAACTTGGATTGGAGATGCCTAAAACGACCGATGAATATGTGGAGGTACTGCGAGCTTTCCGGGACAAAGACCCGAACGGCAACGGCAAAGCGGATGAGCTGCCTACCAGCGGCAGGGAGTTCGGCCGATGGATGGACCATCTGTTTGCGATGTACGGGGTAGCCATGTGGGAAGGATATCCTGAATGGGACGAATATGACGGCAAAATCCAGTACGCAGGCGTAACGGACAACATGCGCGAGGCCATCAAGTTCATCCGGAAGTTATACGAAGAAAAATTGCTGGACAACGAAACGTTCCTCAACAAAGGGGAAGTATGGCAGGCCAAAATCAACAACAATCAAGTGGGCAGCTGGTATCATCTGCCGGCGAACGTGCGCGATCGGTACAATGCCATGCTGACGCAGGCGCCGGATGCTTACATTGCAGCGATGCCGCTGCCGAAAGCCGAAGGGTTCGAAGCGTTTGTCACGCAGAAAAGCATGGGTGAGCCGGAGTGGATGATTCCGACCGTAAACAAGGACAATGCCCCCAATGCCCTGAAACTGCTGGATTTTTTCTACAATGCTGAAAACGATGAATTTGGGCGCTTCGGCCTCGAGGGCGAACAGCATGAAGTCGTCAACGGACGCAAAGTGATCCTCCCGCCCGCAGACAACAAACCGCTTGCCCTGGGCATGAAAAATTTGACGACGGCAGAGGACATGGACAAACGAATCGAAGAAACGTATCCGGAAGACCAGCAGCAGATGGTCAAAGACATGTTTGTCGTCAGCACCGCCGATGCGCGCCAAATTGCCGGTGACGGACTCCCGGCCTCGGTATATGAAGGATTTCCGGATATCCAGTCCCATAAGTTGTTCCAGGAGGTTTTGACCAAAATCGTCATTGGTGAGCTCCCGATCGAGGCTTATGACGACTATGTGGACAAATGGTATGCTGCCGGCGGTGAAGCCGTGACCCAGCGAGTGCAGGAATGGTATGAGAAGGTTAAAAATTAAAAACATGCATTCGCTAACCTCCCCATGGCTTGCGAGCAGTTCGATGGCAAAAAAGGCGAAATTTCGTAGAAACGCGGGAAATGATGACGGGACGGGGGAGGAAAATTAGGAGGTAGGGCCGGGTCGTCTTGGTCACATCACCGCTGTATAATGGCGTTATCACGCAAATAAGGTGGGAGACGGCCATGCCCCTTTCGTTTTTGAAATGGTTGAAATTTAATTTGACCAATACCCAAACCCGGCTGCTGCTGATTTTGACGATTGCGGTGTTCGCCATCATCATCGCCGTTGGCATGACGACGTATTATTCCTCCAAATCCGTGCTGCAGCAGGAGCTTAGCGAACCCCAACATCAGATGCTGCGCATCGGCATGAACGACATTGACGAGATGATGCGGGAAAGCGACCAAATCGCGGTCAAAATCGCCCTGAACGGGAACGTGTATCAATTTCTGACGAGCGACGTCCAGGCTTCGTACCAAAACATCACCGAGCTGCTGAAGTTTATGGAAACGCTGATCAGCAGCACGTCTTTCATTAAAAGCGCTTACATTTATGACGTGGAACGTGGAAGCATGGTTGCTTTTCCCCAAGGATTCAGTTCAAGCAAAGCCAACTTTCCCGATTCCGGTTGGGTAGACGTTGCCGATGATTTTAAGGACCGGCCCATGCTGGTCAAGCAGCGGGAAATCCCGTCGGCCTCGGGCCCACCTGCCAGGCAAATCACACTTTATCGCAAAATCATGATATCGGGCCAGTTCAAGGGCATCATCGCCGTGAATTTCAAATCGGAGCAGATGTTCAGGCATATACTGCAATCGTCGGTCTCCCGCCTTGACAGCCGCCGTTTCATTCTGGATGTAGATCATCAACCGTTATACGAGCTGGGAAATTATCGCGTTGGGGCAGAAGTGGTGGATCAGGTCCTCGCACAGCTGGATGGGGAGAAGATCGGGGAATTCGAGCACGAAGGCAAAACATTGCTTGCTTCGCAAATCGTGTCCCCGTATACCGGATGGCGCTACTTGTCCGTCATTTCGCAAGACAGCCTGCTCGCGAGCGCGCAGAAGATCCGCAATACCGTTTTTGTCGTATCGCTGCTTGCGCTTGCGGCCGGGGCGGCGGCCATTGCCTTCTACAATGCATCCGCCTTCAGGCCGGTGAAGCGGATGCGACAACTGCTCAGCGGATATGACAGGGTACGGATGGATACGGGCACGATCGATCTGGAGAAAATCACGAGCCAGCTGCTCACGGACCATGCCCAGCAGGCGATGAATTTGCGGCAAACGCTGCCGGAGGCTTCGAGCAAATTTTTGATGGACATCCATGCCGGCCATATGTCCGGGACCCGGGAACTCAGCGAGAAGTGGGAGCGATATTTCAGGGAATGGGATCCAGCGCCGCTCACCATCGCAATGTTGTCGATCGACGACTATGAGGCATGGTGTAAACGATTCAACAAACCGGATCATTCCCTGTTGAAGTTTGCCATCGCCAATATCGCAGCCGAGCTGCTGTCCGGGCAATGGCGCGTGCTGACCGCTGATCTTGGAAGAGATCGCATGATGGTGATGCTTCAGCCGCTTGGCCGTTTCAGTGACGGCGACGCAGTGACTGCCATCGGAGAGACGCTCCCGATGATTCGCAGGCTGCTCAAATTCCAGGTGTCGGCAGGGGTCAGTACGAATCACGACGGATATATGCACTTGCAAAAAGCGATGCAGGAAGCCGAGCTCGCCTTGGACTATAGGCTTTATCGGGGTTATGAGCAAGCGATTCCGTTTCGTGAGGTGGCAGCTGCGCCATTGGACGATGGTGTTAGTGAAGATCAGGAGACGATGGCTCCTTTGACGGAGAGTATCGAAGCCGGTCATGCGGAGGCGGCGCTCCATGTGTTGGATAGAATGCTCTCTCGCCTGCAGCAGGAGAATACGCACCCTTCGAGAGCCATGGCCTGTTTGCAATCCCTGGCTGAAACGTTGGAAAACCTTCGTTTAAGTCGTGCCGCGGAATGCCGCGATCTTGAATTGTCCAGCTTGCGCACGATGCATCTGGAGGATGTCCGGGCGCTGCTTAAAGAGCAGGTCGAGGCGATGTGCGCGTGGTTTGGCGGCATGCTGCTCAGCAAGGATTTCGTTCTGTGCCAGCAGATGATTGCGTTCATGAACGATCATCTGGAGGAGCCCATAGGCATTCAGGACATTGCCGAGCACGCCGGGATCGGTACCAGCCTCGCCAGCCAGCTTTTCAAACAGGAAATGAACGAAACCATCCATGGATATTTCACCAAATTGCGGATGGAGCGTGCATGCAGGCTGCTGGTGGACACCGATTATAAAATCTCGGAAATCGCTTCCATGGTGGGGTACCAGCACGAGAACAGCTTTATTCGCGTATATCGCAAAACGAAGGACATTACTCCGGGGAAATACAGGGAGATGATGCGCACCCGAAGGGATTCCTTGTTGGAGCCTTGAAGATTTTGCTGTGTATTTCTCAGTTTTGAACGGAGTTGAAAAGGAGGAGCGGACATATGATGGATCGCCAATCGATCGTCACTAGAAACCATCCGGTGCTGACGCGGATCGAACCCCTGTCACCTTTATCAGTAGGCAACGGGGAATTTGGATTCAGCGCCGATTTCACAGGGCTCCAGACCTTTCCGGAAGCCTACGAAATTCCTTTGGGAACCCAATCCGCTTGGGGTTGGCATTCAACCGGAGGCCGCCATGTATTCGGTGACGAGCATATCGTCTTCCAGCCTTTCGATACCTATGGCCGGCAAGTATTATATCCGATGAAACCGGAAGGCAAAGACGAGGCCTATCATTGGCTGCGCCAAAATCCGCATCGTCTCCAGCTTGGACGCATCTCGTTTCGGCTGCTGCGGCAAGACGGACAAGAGGCGGAGTTGAGCGACGTTGTTCCGATCCGTCAGGAGATGCATCTCTGGACAGGCGTGCTTCACAGCATCTTCGCGGTGCAAGGTACGGAAGTCAGGGTGGAAACGACCTGTGATCCGCAGCGGGATTGCATCGGCATTCGCGTGCACTCCGCTTTGATTCGCGAAAATCGCCTGCAGCTGTTCGTTGCGTTCCCTTCACCGGACATGACCCACCGCAGCTGGTCGAAGTCTGTTTTTCCGGAATGGAACCGGGATGACAGGCACAGCACGGCGCTGATCGAAACAAGGGATGGTTCCGCTGCATGGAAACGTTTGCTGGATGAAGACGAATATGCCGTGAAATGGATGTGGGACAAAGGGCGGCTGACGCAAACGGGAACTCACGAATTTACGCTAATGCCGCGCATGGATTCCGACTCGGAAAGCTGGGAATGCAGCATCGCGTTTGCTCCCCGTAATCCGGAGCCGCAGCCGGCGCATGCCATTATGCAAGCAAGCTCGGATCACTGGCAGCGATTTTGGAATGGCGGGGCCGCCGTCGATTTGTCCGGCAGCACGGACCCGCGCGCTGCCGAACTGGAACGGCGGATCGTGTTATCCCAGTTCCTCTCTGCCGTACACAGCGCAGGAAGCATGCCGCCGCAGGAAACGGGGTACATGTACAACAGCTGGTTCGGCAAAATGCATCTGGAGATGCATTGGTGGCATGCGGCGCATTTTCCGCTGTGGGGGCGTGCCGATCTGCTGCTGAGAAGCATGGATTGGTATGTGGCCATCCTGCCGGAGGCTCGCAAATTGGCTCGTTCCCAGGGCTATGCGGGTGCCCGCTGGCCCAAGATGGTCGCGTATGATGGGCAGCAATCGCCGTCGCCCGTCGCACCGGGTTTGATCTGGCAGCAGCCGCATCCGATAGCACTGGCCGAAATGTGTTATGCGGCACGCCCGGAGGTATCGTTGCTGGAACGATACAAAGACATCGTGTTCGAGGCGGCTGATTTTATGGTTTCCTATGCTCATTGGGATGACGAAAAGAAGGCGTATGTTCTGGGTCCGCCGCTCATTCCGGCACAGGAAAACCATGCCATGGCCGAAAGCCTGAATCCGCCGTATGAGCTGGAATACTGGAAATACGGGCTGGACATTGCGGTGCGATGGGCAGAACGGCTGGGCATAACAGCTCCGCCGGAATGGATCGATGTGGCCTCTCAAATGGCGAAACCGCGGCACGAGGAAGGCGTGTACCTAGCGCATGAACACTGCCCGAACACCTTTACCGCCAAAAATCAGGATCATCCATCGATGCTCGGAGCGCTCGGCCTGCTGCCTGGCTCCTTGGTCGACAAAGGCATCATGAAAGAAACCCTGCTCAAGGTAAAGCAATGCTGGGACTGGGAGTCTGCCTGGGGGTGGGATTTCCCGATGTGCGCCATGACGGCGGCCAGGCTGAACGAACCTGAGCTCGCCGTCGATTTCCTGCTGATGGAGGCAACGAAGAACACGTATTTGCCAAATGGACACAACTATCAAAGACCCGGACTATGGGCATACCTGCCCGGAAATGGCGGATTGCTGACGGCGGTGGCGATGATGGCCGCAGGATGGACGGGAGCCGCTGAACGGGAGAATCCGGGATTTCCGCAAGACGGGAGCTGGAACGTGAAGTGGGAAGGGCTTAAACCGTTGCTTTGATGACCAGTTTCATCTTTATTCATAACAACACCTGGCACATGCCGGACAATCGTTGAAGAACACGACAGGGGGAGAGCGATATGGGCGAAATGTCGGCAAACGCAATACAGCGGCAAAGCAGAATGTCCGCCAAAATCGCGGATACGCTGCTGTCCGAGTGCACGGACGGGAACCACCCGAAGCTTGCGGGAAAATGGGGCTACGTTGCCGGAATGACGCTGATGGCCCTAGAGCGTGCGGCAGCCTGGAATAAAGAAGCGAAATATGCGGAAATGGTCCACCGCCACATGGACGGCTTGATTGGCGACGACGGAACGATCCGGACCTACTGTCTGGAAGACTATAACCTGGACATGATCAATGAAGGGAAAAACCTCTTTTCCCAGTGGAGAAAAACGGGCGACGAGAAATACCGCCTGGCGATATTGCGGCTGGTCGCGCAGTTGAAAGGACAGCCGCGCACGAGCGAGGGCGGGTTCTGGCATAAGAAGATTTATCCGTATCAAATGTGGCTGGACGGCGTGTACATGTCCTCTCCGTTTTTGGCCGAATATGCCAGTACGTTTGATCATCCTGAGAGCTTCGATGAAGCGGCACGTCAAATATTGCTGATCGAGCGGAGAACGCGCAATTCCAAGACGGGGCTGTTGCATCATGCCTGGGACGAGAGCAGGGAGCAGCGTTGGTGCGACAAGGAAACCGGCCAATCTTTTCATGTCTGGGGCCGGGCGATGGGCTGGTATGCCATGGCTGTGGTCGATGCGTTGGAGCATTTTCCGATCGATCACTCGCAGCGAGGGCAGATCATGGGCATTTTCGAGCGGATGGCTTATGCGATTGCCCACGCGCAGGACCATGACAGCGGGCTATGGTATCAGGTCATGGACCAGAACGGCAGGGAAGGCAATTACCTGGAAGCTTCCGCTTCCTGCATGCTGACTTATGCGCTGGCGAAGGGACTGCGGCTTCGGTATTTGGCCGAGTTGGATCGCAGCGTCATTGAACGTGCGTATGATGGAATTTTGAACAGGCTGGTTACCGAGGATGAAAAGGGGATACACCTGCACCATATTTGCCACGGCGCAGGCCTTGGCGGCAAGAAATACAGGGACGGCTCATACGCTTATTACATTAACGAAGAGATCGTGAGTGATGCGCAGATGGGCGTTGCTCCGTTCCTGCTGGCAAGCATTGAAATGGAGAAGCTCGGGGCAGGAGAACCATGAGCAGCTTGGCAGGAGATTCGAATGCCGCCAGACCGGACCAAAACAAACTGCTGTTGAAATATCCTGCATCGTGGTGGCAAGGCATGTGGCGTGAAGCGCTTCCTTCGGGCAACGGCAGACTTGGCGCTTCCGTTCAGGGAGGCGTTCAGGAGGAAATTGTGTTATTGCAGCATGCCGATCTATGGCATTGGGGCCAAAAGCACGAACTGCCTGACGTCAGTCATACGCTGCCGGAGACGCGTCGCCTGATGGATGAGGAACGTTATTTGGAGGCGAGCTGGCATTTGACGCGAACGCTGCAGACGCTCGGGTATGCCTCCAGGTTGTCTTCGCGATTTCCGCTCGCGGCGCTAACCGTAACGATGCCTGGCAACCGTGCTTTCCGCAGCTACCGCCGGGAACTGGAGATGGACACGGGTGAGGTTCAGGTTCGCTGGCAAGACGGCGAGCGGGAATACTCCAGGTGTTTGTTCGTCTCCCGGGCGGACGATTGCATCGTCTATAAGGTGGAAGGGAGAGAGCTGGAAAGAACAAACCCGATAAAGGTTACGGAATACAGGGCTGAAGCATCGTCTGAAGGTTCGCTCGAAGGTTGGATCGAAGGAATGATCGGGCTGCGTTTTCACCCCGGCGACAAGGTGCGGGAGGATGACGAATTCAAGGCTTTGGCGTCTTCGATCACTGTACGAGTAGAAGACAACACGATTTATTACGGCGGCCGCAACGATGACGGGCAAGATTTTGGCGCGGTGCTTGTATTAAATCCTTTAGATGGCGGGCACACGGTAAGGAAGGATTCAACGGATGTAGGCAGTACTGCTCAAAAGGGCAGTGACAAGCAGGCAGAAGGTTCAGGCAAAGCTGATCAGAACGAAGGAAGCGGCCAAGCGCTTGCGGGTCATCTCCATTTTCGGATGCCAGGCACATGGCTGATTTTGGTCAAAGTGTTTGCGACCGGGGAAAGGCAGCGGCAGTGGTCTCGGTTAAAAGAGGAACTGTCGCAGCTCGCCTCCGATTACGATGTTTTGCTCGCCAGGCATGTCGCGCTGCATCAACCGCTATTCCGCTCTGTCGGACTTGATCTGGATGATGAAGGCGATGATGGCCGCTGCAATGAAGAGATGCTTCTGGCAGCCTATGAAGGCGCCGCTCCTGCGGGGCTGGTTCGCAAACTTTGGGCTTTCGGCAGGTACCTTTTCATCAGTGGAACGCATGAGCACGGGCAAACGCCTTTTGGTCTTTATGGCTTGTGGGGCGGGGATTACCGGCTGATCTGGGGCCATCACATGGCCAACGAAAACGTGCAAATGATGCATTGGCATTCCAATGTGGGCGGGTTGTCCTGCCTGAACCGGGCATTGTTCCGTTACTATAACGGTTTAATGGAGGATTTCCGGGATAATGCACGCAAGCTCTACGGTTGCCGGGGCATCTATATCCCTGCCGGAACGACGCCGGGCATCGGTGTGCCGAACCAGATCGTGCCGGTTATCATGAACTGGACCGGAGCAGCGGGCTGGCTTGCCAGGCATTATTACGAACATTACAGATATACCGGCGACCTGCATTTTCTGCGGGACGAAGCTTTGCCGTTTATGCGTGAGGCTTTGCTGTTTTATGAGGACTTTCTGGTGCCGGGCCCGGACGGGAAATATATCATCTATCCATCGGTATCTCCGGAGAACACGCCGCAGAACTTCATGCCCAAAGACGGACAGCAGCTTGCACATCCAATGCCCACCGCTATGAATGCTACCATGGATGTGGCCATCGTGAAGGAATTGCTTCAGCATACGATTCAGGCCAGCCATTTGCTCGGCATTCACAAAGAAGACATCCCGCGCTGGGAAGCCATGCTCGGCCGTTTGCCTGCGTATATGGTCAATCCGGCCGGCGCAGTGAAGGAATGGCTGCATCCCGCGTTCGAGGATCGGCAGGATCATCGTCATCTTTCGCATATGTATCCGGTTTTTCCGGGACAGGAGGTGACCCGTGAGCAGCAGCCGGAGCTTTTCAAAGCATTCGAAACGGCGGTGCATCAGCGCCGACTCGGCGCCCAGAGCGGCTGGTCGCTTGCACATATGTCTTCCGTTTATGCACGCCTGGGCGATGGTGATCGGGCACTGGAGTGTCTGGACGTTCTCGCGCGCTCCTGCGTGCTCCATAACGGTTTTACCCTGCATAATGACTGGCGCCAAATGGGGGTGAGTATGACGATGCCTGCTGCACCCGTGCAGTTGGATGCCAATTTGGGCTGGGTCAATGCGGTACAGGAAATGCTGCTATACGTTTCACCGCAGTGGATCAAACTGCTGCCGGCATTGCCGTCCTCATGGGTGAAGGGTTCTTTCCGCGATTGGCGCATACCGGAAGGAAGCCTGTCTCTCCACTGGAATCGGTCAGCAGGAGCATTCCGCGCAGAAATAAGCGCCCTTCGTCCGATGGTTGCCAAGCTTCAATTGCCGCCATGGGTTCCAGGCATTCATGCCTATGGACGAAAGGATGGCATTTCGGGTCCAACGGCGCCGGGTGAGTATAACCTGCAATTAGAAGCCGGGGAGAGGCTTGTGGTTGAACAGGCATGATGTCAAAATGATGAACTGGATGTTATAATTTGGTTTTAATACATTAGCTGAGTAGAGCAGAGAAAGGTGAGATGAGGAGCATGGCTCAAGTCAAAATTTTCGGGATAAAGGAACGCCTGAATCCGGTGAAAGCGAGGTTGTCGGACATCGTCCATGAGTGCGTTGTCGCAAGCTTCGATTTGCCTGAAAGTAAAAAATTCCATCGGTTTTTCCCCATGGACCGGGAGGATTTTCATTATGCGCCCGGACGCACGGAAGCGTATACGATCATTGAATTGAGCATTTTTGAAGGCCGGTCGGAAGCGGCGAAGAAACAGTTGTTTCGTTCGCTTTTCGAACGAATCGAGCAAGAGCTGGCTATTGCCGTTCAGGATGTTGAAATCACGATCTTCGAGACGCCGAAATCCAACTGGGGCATACGGGGATTACCCGGAGACGAATTGGATCTTGATTATAAGGTGGATGTGTAATTAAGTAAGGAATAAAAGATGCCAAGCCGCCGAAAGGTGGCTTTTTTGGTTTTTAATGAATCAGGATGGTGTTGGGGTTGCCGATGGAAGTTTAAGATGCGCAATTCATTTTTTTCTTGACATGTGATGAGAGATGCAATAGATTTTATCTATTAAAGAAATCAATTGAATGGTTTAGAGGTGGTCGAGAGTGGACGAAAGAGAATTTAGAGACGGCTTGTTTATTGAATTCGCTCGGATTGGTAAGTGTTTATCCAGTCCCAAGCGGTTGGAAATTTTGGACGTGCTGACGCAGGGACCGAAATCGGTAGAAAGCATTTCCAAAATGACTTCGATTTCTGTGGCGAACGCTTCCCAGCACTTGCAAACCTTACATCAAGCTAAATTGGTCGTATCCAAGAAACGTGGAAATTATGTGTTTTACGAGCTTTCCGATCCGGCAGTATTACATTTTCTCCATTCTCTTTACGGACTTTCAGAGAAAAAGCTGGTCGAAGTCCAACATATTAAAGAGCAATTTATGGGGCAATTTTCGGATGTGGAGGCCGTCACACTGGATGAATTGTCAAAGCGTATGGATGCAGGAGAAGTCGTGCTTTTGGACGTGCGTCCGATAGATGAATACGAAGCGGCACATATTCCGGGGGCGGTATCAATCCCCATTGAAGAATTAGCCGAGCAATTATCCTCATTGCCGCAAGATGCCGCCATCGTAGCTTACTGTCGTGGACCATATTGCCTTATGGCGATCAAAGCTATTGAAATGCTCAAGGCTCGGGGTTACGAGGCCTTCCATCTTGATCGAAGTGTTCATGATTGGAATGATTACGTGAGTAAGGAAGCAACCACTTCATAAACTTGGAACCAATCAGCAAGGTCTGACCGATATGAAAAATCAGCCTGATTCAGGGAAAGGTGTTAACAAGATGGGAATGGCAAGCTCTGTCACAAGGCAACAAGAATTAATTAATAGCTATGCGGAGTCCCCGGAGAAACAACGGAAGCTGTATCGGCGTACACTTGCAACAGTGATTTTCTCGCAAATTTTTGGAGGTGCCGGCCTTGCCGCCGGAATCACGGTGGGCGCTTTGCTGGCTCAGGACATGCTGGGTACGGACAGTTACGCGGGTGTACCCACGGCACTGTTTACGTTGGGATCGGCTGCGGCAGCCTACATGGTCGGCAGGTATTCTCAGAAAAAAGGGAGAAGGCTTGGCCTAGGTCTGGGATTTGTAATCGGGGGCATAGGCGCAATCGGGGTGATTTTCGCGGCACTCCTGAACAGCATTTGGCTGCTCTTACCTTCGTTGCTCGTATACGGTGCCGGGACAGCGACCAATTTGCAGGCGCGTTATGCAGGAACAGATTTGGCATCACCGAAACAGAGAGCAACTGCAGCGAGCATGGCGATGGTATTCACGACCTTTGGTGCTGTTGCTGGACCTAATCTGGTCGACGTTATGGGCGAATTTGCGCTTACGATTGGTGTACCTAAGCTTGCGGGACCCTTTATTCTGGCTGCGGCCGCTTATATTTTGGCTGGGATCATACTGCTGGTCTTTCTTCGACCCGATCCACTTTTAGTTGCGAAAGCTGCAGCTACGCGAACAGTGCACAATACAACATCTGCGGGACAAACGGAAACACTGCTTGAACGCAGAGGAATCATTCTTGGTGCTTCCGTGATGATTCTGACTCAAATCGTTATGGTTGCCATTATGACGATGACCCCGGTACATATGAAACATCATGGGCACGGGTTAAGCGAGGTAGGAATTGTCATTGGTTTCCATATTGGATCGATGTATTTTCCTTCGTTGATTACAGGCATTTTGGTGGATAAAATCGGTCGAACGACCATGGCCATCGCATCGGGGGTAACGTTACTCCTTGCGGGAATCACGGCAGCACTTGCGCCAGCCGACTCCATGACACTGTTAATCATTGCCCTTTCGCTTTTGGGGCTCGGATGGAATTTTGGACTCATCAGTGGTACGGCACTTATCGTGGATTCAACGAGATCGACGAATCGTGCAAAAGTGCAAGGTTCTGTGGATGTATTGATCGCGCTTGCGGGTGCCTCTGGCGGAGCGCTGTCCGGTATGATGCTGGCACATACCAGTTATGCGGCCTTATCTTTTGCAGGAAGCGCGCTATCGACATTGCTGATACCGATTATGTTCTGGCCTCGTAAAAGGCAAGCGAACGTAGCATTGAATACAATGGGGCTTAATGAATCGAAGGGTGAATAAGGTGGATTGTGACTATCATTGGCGCCGCTGGGCACTCCATGTCTATTCTTGCGAACATATGTTAAAATGGAACAGTACTTACGTTTTAGCAAATAAGGAGGCCCACATGCAGCTGATACAACCCCAAGATATCCAATCCCGGATCGATCGGCTGGCCGATCAGGATCTGTACGTACACCTGGAACTGACGTCAGGTGCATATGCCAATCACTATGACAGCTCGAAACACCCGGCTTCGGCATTCATTACCAATGCGGTTATTCGATATACGCAAGGTTCCATCTCCGGTACAAACCCTTACCGTGTCGGTTTGAAGACAACGCAAGGCTGGATCTATGCCGAAGGACTTACTCACGTCGACGAAAACGAGCAGGAGCGATTGATCCTGGCCGGGCACGATAGCCAAGGCAAATTGGTTGTCGCCCTGCAGTTGAGCCGGGAACCCTTTTGAAGAAAGCGGAGGATCAAGCAAACATGAACAATAAAACATATGAAAATCAACGCATTCTTGTCGTGTTTCCCCATCCTGACGATGAAGCATTCGCTGCATCGGGAACGTTGGCCAAGTACATAGCCGGAGGCGCGCAGGTGACTTATGCTTGCCTTACGCTTGGCGAGATGGGTCGCAACATGGGCATTCCGCCGTTCGCCAACCGGGTTACTCTGCCGATCATTCGCAAAGAGGAACTGAGGGAGTCTGTCGAGGCGATCGGCATTCAGGATTTGAGAATGCTCGGCTTCCATGACAAAATGATCGAATTCGAAGACAAAGACCTGCTCGACGGTCAGATCATGGAACTGGTCAAGGAACTGAATCCCGCACTTGTCATTACCTTCTATCCAGGGTACAGCGTACACCCCGATCATGATGCGACCGGTGCCGCCGTCATTCGTACGATCCAACGGTTGCCGGCAGAAGAGAGACCGCTCGTATACTGCGTGGCGTTTTCCCGCAATCATGAAGAGGCGATCGGAAAACCGGACGTGTTGGTGGACGTCAGTGATTTTCTGGCCAACAAGGTGAATTCGATTCGTGCGCACCGTTCGCAATTCCAGGCCGCAGAGCTTTTCGGAAACCGTGAGCTGGACGATGAAGAAATTCGCGGGAGGTACGGCCGGGAAGCATTCTGGACCTTTCGTTTCGAGTAATTTCCATGCATCCGTCCATATGATTACACATCAAAAAGCCGCCATTGGCGGCTTTTCGTTTGAACAGGCCAGCCAGTATTTACTGGTTGGCCTGTTTTGCCGGTTTGGATTCGAAGGTTTCCCATCGTATGGCGACCTCCATCACAATGGCTACAATGACTCCGACGATGAGCCCGTTCGAAAAAATCGGCGACCACAGCGGCGGAAAATCCGCGAATGCGGAGGCAGGAATGTTCATGATGCCGATCCCGGTCAATACCGGAAGGGCCACGCGATAGATCGTTTTGTCGTTGAACGAAGTCAGCGTGAATGAGCGGATTGCCGTACCGAACATTTGCAGATACGCAATGAACAGCACCGCGCTGCCCACCGACATCGGAAGTGTGGCTAGCCAGTGGCTAAGGGCGGGGACGATCCCCACCAGCACGAGTAAGGCTGCCCCCAGCACAAATGCGGCGCGGCGCAGCACTTTCGTATTTTCCAGAAAGCCGATGGAGGAGGCAAACGTGCCGAACGGTATCAAGCCAAAGCATGCACCGATCACCGAAAACGATTTGGTGAACAATAACGAGCGCACAAATCGCTTGTTTTCAATGTTTTGCTGATACAGTTTGCCCGCCGCCGTGAGACTCGTTAAGGTGTTGGTCATGTTAACGAGGCCGGCGACGAGGCCGACGAGCAAAATTCCCGGTTCGAAGGAAGGCTTGCCCCAAGGCATCCAGTTCCATATAGCGATGCTGCCCGTGTTCGCCGATGCCGTCCCGTCATGCTGGCCGAACAATGCTGCATAAGCGATCCAACCGATAACCAAGCCGCCAAGCAGCGAAAATTGGCCGATTTTGCCCTTTCCTTTCATGTGGATCAGCGATACAACCACCATGACAAAAAGCGACAGTCCCGCAAGCTTCAAATCCCATTTGCCTTCTTCGTTGAAACCGATCAGGCCTTTAAAAAACGTATTCGCCAGTTGGAAGGTCAGCAGGAGCAGATAAACACCCATAACGATGGGTGTAAATATGCGCTGCAGCAGCTTCAAGAAGCCGAATAACGTCAATGCCATCGCCAGGACGCTGGACAAAATAAACCCGCCTGTCAAATTCGCCGCAACGGTGGACGCATCCATGCCCATGGTCGGGGCGGAAGCGATGATGCCCAAAACAAGCCCCCACCAAACCCCGGCAGGTCCATCCATAAGTGCCAAACGATGTCCCCAGAGAGCTTGCACGATGCATAATATGCCGGTCAAAATAAACGAACGCTGCATCGAAGCAGCAAGATCCGGAGCGTCCAGCCCAAGCGCATGGCCGATCGACAGCGGCACAAGCACCGTGTTGGTAAACAAAAAGAAAAGCCACTGCACACCTGCTAGAAGGGTGCTGATGGCATGTTTAGACTGTGCAAATTCCATAATTCATTCCCATCTTTCTGTACTATACAAACCGACTAATCAATACGGCTTCTATAAACATATTTGATTAAGCGTATTAGCGGCCGCCCGCCGCTTTCAGAATCGCGATCATTTCGATATATCCGCGTTTTTCCGCATGTGCCAACGGCGTTACTCCTTCGTTGTCGGGCAGATTTACATCGGCCCCGTGCTCGGTCAACAGCTGCACGATCCGGGTATGTTTGGTGCCGCCATGACCCAAAATAACGGCTTCCAGAAGAGCGGTCCAACCCAGATTGTTGATATGATCGATGTTGACGTCGGAGTGCTCAAGCAAGTACTGCACGATGTCCACATGTCCGCGGTCGGCGGCCGGAATGAGTGCGGTCCCGCCGAACCGGTTCGTAAGCGTCGTGTCTGCTCCCGCCTCCACGGTCAGTTTGACGATATCCAGCAAGCCTTCGGCACCTGCGTACAGCAGCGGGTTATCGGAGCGATGATCGCGCTGGTTGATGTCGGCCCCCGCATCGATCAGCGCTTTTAGCGTGTCCGGATGGTTGCCATGGGTGGCAGCTAATGCTGCGGTCCGTCCGCGTTCGTCGGTAGCGTTAATGTCGGCGCCGGCCTGAAGCAGGGCGAGGATCTTTGCGGTGTTGCCCTGTTCGGCAGCCGCGAACCATTCTTTTTGCATAACTTCATCTCCTTTCGTGTTAACCGTACAACCTGCCAGAATGATAACTATCGCAGCCAAGAGGCCTTGGGTTAAATAACTCACATTATCCCTCCATGAATAGGTAACGTTTTTATGTTATCATGGGATTTATCTATATGAAAAATATTAAATTCGTAGCGAAAGTATATGAAAAAAGTATGTTTGATCACGCCGTCAACCATTCATGTACGCATTTACCGAGTATGGAGGAACTCATGGATATCAAACAGTTGCGTTATTTCATCGCCCTTGCCGAGGAAAAGCAGGTGACTTCGGCAGCGCGCAGGCTTCATATGTCCCAGCCCCCGCTCAGTCAACAGCTGAAGCTGATGGAAAGCGAGCTGGGCGTACGGCTGTTTCACCGGAACGGGCGTCATTTGGAGATGACGGCTTCCGGGAAAACGTTGTACGAGCATGCACTGACGATTACCCGCCTGATGGAGGAAGCCAAAGAAGAGGTGCGCGAATCCGGCACGGATATTCGGGGGAAATTGTCCATTGGAGTCAATACGTTGTCCGATCCGGGGCTGCCGGGTGCACTAAGCCGTTTTCGAGAGCAATATCCCAAAGTGACGTTCAAGATCCAGCAGAACGAAACGAATACGCTCATCCGGTTGATCCGGGAAAAGATGCTCGACATGGCCATCGTCCGCATGCCCGTCGATATGGAAGGACTGGACTACGCGCTGCTCGGGGAAGAGCCTCTTCAATTCGTTGTCGGGGAGAACGGACCGGCATCCGTAGCAAACCTTGCTCAGGCCGTATCCTACGAAACGATCGCGGGTTATCCGCTGCTGCTCCCCAGTACGGAAGGTCTCGGACTATACAATCTGTTGCTGGAGCAATTCCGCTCCAAAGGGCTAACGCCGGACATTATCGGAGAATGCTCCGATATCGGCATGCTGCTGGAACTCGTTTCCTCCGGCTTCGGGGCGTCCATATTGCCCAAGACGTCACTGGCGAGATATATGGATCATCGCCTGCGAACGTATCGCATCGATGATGCAAAGGCGGTATCCGGTTCGGCCGTAGTCTGGCTGAAACGCCATTATTTGAGCAAAGCGGCCATGCTGCTGATCGATTCGATATCGGACAGGTCATCCCGCCAGCGTTGAAACCGGTATTGTTGCATCGGCATGCCGCATATGGGCAACCGGATCAAACTTGTGTTAACATGTGCACTAACGCATTCATAGCAACATGAAGAAGGTGAACCCATGTCGATTCGAATCAAAATGCTGTTGTCCTTTACGGGGATGGTGGTCATAAGCCTGTTGTTTGTCTTGTTTACGGCAAGTCTCTATACCATTGCAGCGACGGGGGATTTGCAAAGCTTCCGCGATATTTATAAAGTACATTACCAAGTCAACCCGCTAACCGATCAAGGAGAAGCCATCTTCCAGGAATTGAAATATACAGCCAAAAACAGCCCGGACGACCTTCAGGACGTCGTTTTGCTGCGCGAGTACGACATGAAGCTGCGAGTCGAGAAATCAGGGCTGTTCGTCAGGCGCGAGAGTCATCAGATTTTCGAATCGCTGACGTTCAATCAACCGGAACTGGGGAGGGCGCTGCCTCCCTATGATCTGAACAACAACCAAATCCGCAGCACGTTTAACATCAGCGAACGATTCTATGCTTACGCCAAATTCGATTTCACATTTTCGGACGGTGAGCGGGGGAGCGTGTTCGTCATTCGGGAGAGAAGCCCGGTTGCCGAACTTACGCGTAAACTGCTTCCGGTTATGTCGCTTTTGCTGATCGGCGTGCTGATCGTTACGAACCTGCTGCTTTACCGCTGGATCACTCGAAGTTTCATTAAGCCGTTGAATCAACTGAAAGACTCTGCAGAGCGAATCAAGGAGGGCAACCTCGCGTTCCAACTCAAGCGCAATTCCAATGACGAGGTCGGACAATTGAGCGAAGCTTTCGAGAGCATGCGCAACCAATTGCAGCGTTCGAACGAGCTCCGGAAACTGGACGAACAGAACCGAAAGGAGCTCATTTCCAACATTTCGCATGATTTGCGTACGCCGATCACCAACATTAAAGATACATCGAAGGCATTCGCGACGGCGTGGCCAACACCCCTGAGAAAATGGAAAGCTACGTCAACATCATTCACGCCAAAGCCGTTAGCATGGACAAGCTGGTCGATGAGCTCTTCTTGTACTCCAAGCTCGACTTGAATCAAGAACCGTTTCTGTTCAAAACGGTGGACATCGTCGATTTTTTGGAAGACAGCATCGAGGAATTAAGATACGACATGGAAGGCAAAGGCGTCGTCTTCGGTTGGTTCAACCATGCGGCCGGGCCAGTCATGGCATCAGTGGATTTGGACAAGCTGCAGCGTACGGTGGTCAACATCGTGGACAATGCGCTGAAATATATGGAAACCGACGGACAGAGGCGATTCGGCATTACGCTGGATGCGGACAGCGAATGGATCACGATGGCGTTCATGGATAACGGAAAAGGCATACCGGAAGAGGCCTTGCCCCATATTTTCGAGCGTTTCTACCGTGCAGAGCCATCCCGCAATTCCGCAACGGGAGGGAGCGGACTAGGGCTTGCCATCGCCCGTCAAATCATCGACGGCCATGGCGGCTTGATCTGGGCAGAGAGCGAGAAGGGGGCAGGGACGACGATTTTCATCCAATTGAAACGGCTGACGGAAGAGGAGGTACGGCATGGAGAAAGCCAACATATTGATCATTGAGGACGAAACGACGATTGCGCAATTGGAGCGGGATTATTTTGAGCTTCACGGATTCGCTGTCGATCTTTGCCATACCGGAAACGAAGGGCTGAAGCTGGGGCTGGAGGAAGACTATAACCTGATCATTGTTGACCTGATGCTGCCGGGATTGGATGGTTTCGAGTTGTGCAGGCGCATTCGCGAGGTGAAGGAAGTGCCCATTCTCGTGGTGTCCGCCAAAAAGGAAGAGATCGACAAAATCCGGACGTTCAATCTGGGCGTCGACGATTTTATCACGAAACCGTTCAGTCCAAGCGAATTGGTTGCCAGAGCCAAAGCCCATTTGATGAGATACGAGCGGCTGCTCGGCAAAAGCAAACCCGCGGAGCAGGATGAAATTCATGTTCGCGGACTGCACATCGACAAGGCATCCCGCCGCGTGTTTGCGAATGGCGAAGAAATCGCGATCACTACGAAGGAGTTCGATCTGTTAGTCTTCCTGGCCAGCCATCCTAACAGGGTATTTGGAAAAACCGAATTGTTCGAACGTATTTGGGGCATGGATTCCAGTGGGGATATCGCCACGGTGACTGTGCACATTCGCAAGCTTCGCGGAAAGCTTGAGGCTGATCCGTCGAATCCGGAGTATATCGAAACGGTATGGGGAGCAGGGTACCGGTTTACGGTCTGAGTTTCGATAAAAATTCGCCAAAGTTTATTTTTTGTTAATCTTTTTGCCCTTGGGAGTTTCTTTCTATCCTCTATGCTAGGAATACAGGCAATAACAACCCATTAGAGGAGGAAATTCAGCATGAAACTCACAGCCAAAAAATTCGCCGCATTGTTAACCATAGCCGCATTAGGAACGACAGCACTTCCGACCTCTTATCATCAGGCATACGCAGCTCCAAGCACCGTGAACGTCTCGGCGACAGGATTGCAGTTGGCCTCGCAGATTGAAGCCGCCATTAAGGAATTGAACGATCTCGGCATCATGAACGGATATGCAGACGGCTCGATGGGAGAGCAGCGGGAAATCAACCGCGCCGAACTCGCCACATTGTTATATAAAGGGTTTGGACTGGAAAACAAGTCGGGTGAAGGCGTGCAATTGTCCGACGTCAATGCCAATGCATGGTATGCGCCATACGCATCGAAGCTTGTTGAACTCGGCATCATGAAAGCCGACAACGGTCAGTTCAATCCGCAAGCCACCATAACGGATGCGGAGCTCGCTGAAGCCGTTTCCTCGGTGCTGCAGCGGGACATCAAATCCGTTCAGCACTGGATGAACGCATTTTACGTGGAGAGCAGCCCAGTAACGCGGGGAGAAACGGCGGTCTTGCTGCAAACGGCCCGTTTGGCCATTCCTTCCGAAGAAGCACAGGTGACCAGCGTTCGATCGCTGAACGCCATTACGCTGATCGTTACGTTCGACAGACCATTGACAGCAGCGGATGAAGTTTTTGCCAAAGCACAAACGGATTTGGCGATCAGCGGAGGGTTGAAATTAACCAACATGCCTCGTTTGAAAACAGGGTCGATCGCAACCTATATCGTTCCGACGTCCGTTCAGAACGAGGGCGAATTCTATCGTCTTACATACAAAGGGACAGCTGCAGGGACATTCACGGGCAGCGGCACCAAACTGAATATGACGACAGCAACCCAGATCACGAACGATACATTTGAGCTTGAAGCTCTGCAAGCGAATGGCGTCGTCGACTACGGGTACGTCATTTCCGCATACAGCGGCGGACGTGGCGCGAACGCATTCGTGCTGGACGACAGCGAAGAAGCAGCAGGAAAAACGTATCAGATCATCTCTTCCATGCAAGCAAGAGAAGTGGTGATCACACCGGAAGGCGGCGAGCCGATTGTTGCGAAATACGTTCCGTTCACCCAATCGACGGATGGCAAACAAAAGCCGAAATTCCGCATGCCGGAAGGGCAGGTGCTGCAACCTGGCGTGAAATATACGGTGACTTCCGATTGGGCAAACATTGCCAATCCTTCGTTCGTGGCGTCAACGTTCGAACCGCTCCAGATTGAAAGCGCGCAGGCCTTGAGTGAAACGTCCGTGGAAGTCACGCTGGCCCAAGATCCTGGCGATGAACTGTTCTCCGGCCGCAGCGTCACGCTGACATCGCCGGAAGGAGACGTATTGACGGCGACATACAAATATTCGAGCCGCAAAGGCGCGACAGGCGTATTTGACCTGTCTGGCGACGGCAAGCTGGTAACTGGCACAACGTACACGGTGGCACCTGTCGGCGAATGGGCGGCCGGTTCTTCGGTAACGACGACGTTTGAGTAAGAGAGCGGACGTGAACATTCCGGACCGAGGCGGCGTATCGCCGCTCACCCACGCCAAGTACAACGGATTTAAGGAAATAGAAGCCATTTTGATCCAGGCAGGCGCCAAAGAGTAGATTTAGCTTCAAACTTTAAATTCCATTAGAACGAAAAACGGCCTTCTCCTAATGTGGAGAAGGCCGTTTTTTTGAAATCACCAATGTTTATCGGTGCAATGACAAGGCTTAAAAATCGAAATTGTCCGGGTCGGGTCCGACGCGCAGATTTTCGTTCATCGCCGTAATTTGCTTCATTTCATCGGCGGACAGTTCAAAGTCGAACACATCGGCATTGGAAACGATCCGCTGCTCTTTGGTGGATTTCGGAATCGTCACCACGCCATTTTGCAGATCCCAACGGATGATGACTTGGGCCACTTCCTTGTTGTGCTTGTCCGCGATTTCCCGGAGCAGCGGATGGTCAAGCAATTGTCCTTGCATCAACGGTGACCACGCCTCCAATTGAATGCCGTGCTCGCGGCAGAAGTCGCCGACTTCCTGCTGGGTGAGACGAGGATGGTATTCCACCTGATTGACCATGGGCACAACTTTGGCGTCCTTCATCAAATCCTGCAGATGATGAACCTGGAAGTTGCTGACACCGATCGCTTTCACTTTGCCGGATGCATAGAGCGTCTCCAATGCTCTCCAGGCCTCTTTATATTTTCCGGCAACAGGCCAATGAATGAGGTACAGATCCAGGTAATCCAATCCCAACTTTTGAAGACTTGTTTCATAAGCAGCAAGGGTGGACTCATATCCAAGATCGGCATTCCATACTTTCGAAGTGATGAACAATTCGTCACGGCTTATTCCGGCATTTTTCATACCTTGGCGGATGCCTTCGCCGACTCCTGATTCATTGCCATAAATAGCAGCGGTATCGATGCTCCGATAACCTTGCCCAATCGCATATTGAACCGCATGAACGAGTTCCTGTCCTTCTTCCACCTTGAATACGCCGAGGCCCAGGCCTGGCATGTTGACTCCATTATGCAGCGTGACTGTATCTTGCAGGTTTTTTATCATGATTGTGCCTCCAATGAATGGTTTTGTTGGTATTTTGTTTGTTGCGGTTTATCGGCTCGGGCGTCGCGTTTTTCAAGCAGTCGGCTCCAGCCTGTAAGAATAACCGCGCCTGCGACCATCAGCGCCCCGATCCAGGCGGTGTGGATCAAGCCGATCGAATCGGTGATCACGCCGCCGAGATACGAGCCGATGGCGATGCCTGCATTAAATGCCGCGATGTTGATCGCGGACGCGACATCCACCGCTGATGGAACATAACGCTCTGCAAGCACGACGACATGCGACTGCAAGCCGGGAACGTTCATGAAAGCGAACAATCCCATGAGAATTAAAGTTATGAGACCGGCAACCTTATACGGTGCTGTGAAGTACATGGCAAACAGGACGATGGCCTGAATGATGAACATGAAAAATAATGCGCGCAGCGTATTGCGGTTCGCCAGTTTGCCGCCAGCCATGTTGCCGATGGCGATCGCAACGCCGTAGACGAGAAGAATGATGGCAACGGTGCTTTCTCCAAATCCCGTAATGGTTTGAAGCATTGGCGACAGGTACGTGTACACCACGAAGGTGCCGCCGTATCCCAAAGCGGTAATCATGAACATCAACAACAAGCGTCCGTTCGTGATCAGCTTGTACTGATCCCGGAAAGAAGCCTTCGCGCCTTTGCGCAGATCGGACGGAACGAGCAGGGCGTTTGCGACAAATGCTGCTGCACCGATGGCGACGATAATGATGAATGCGACGCGCCATCCAAATTGCTGCCCGATAAAGGTACCGATCGGCACTCCGGTTACCGTAGCCACGGTAAGGCCGGTAAACATGATCGAAATGGCGCTCGCCCGTCGGTGCTCAGGCACGACGTCTGCGGCGATCGTCGACCCGATCGACATAAACACGCCGTGGGAGAAAGCGGACACGACGCGTGCGGCCAGCAGCATGCCGATGCTGGTTGCCGACGCCGCCAGCGCGTTGCCGATGATGAATACGACCATAATCCACAGCAGCAACGTTTTGCGTGGTATTTTCGAAGTGACGGACGTCAGTACGGGCGCTCCGAACGTGACGCCCAGCGCATATAGTGAAACGGTCAGCCCTGCCGTTGTGACGGAAATATGCATGTCCTCCGCGATCAGGGGCAGCAGCCCGACGCTGATGAACTCGGTGGTGCCGATGGCAAAGGCGCTAATGGCCAAAGCCAACAGCGCAAGCAGGCTGCGTTTATTGTCCGTAGACATGAATGTTCCCTCCTGTATAGGTTATGATGCAAAGTAGATGCCAGCTTGATTTGTTAATCCGTAAAGCGTGGCACTCCTCGGCGACAAATGCTATTATGGAGGATGAATTCAAAGGTTGGAAGTACGTACTTTTTTGTACTATAGGAACCTGAAAGTACGATAGGTACTTTTTGGTGCCTACCTTACGCAATGGAGAGATGAAGATGAAGGACAAAAAATATAACATCGGGGTAGAGGCAACGCTGGACGTCATCGGGGGGAAATGGAAATGCGTCATTCTGTGCCATCTGACCCATGGACGGAGAAGAACCAGCGAGTTGAAGCGGCTCATGCCAGACATCACGCAAAAAATGCTGACGCAGCAGCTGCGCGAGCTTGAAGCCGACGGCATTATCAAACGGATCGTGCACCATGAAATTCCTCCCAAGGTGGAGTATGAATTGAGCGAATACGGGCAAAGTCTGCAAAGCATTCTCGATGCGTTATGCGCATGGGGGGAACAGCACATCTGTAATGTGTACGGCCATTACGACGTGCTCGACCAAAATCCGCTGAACGAACATTTGCGATCCTCCGCGAATGAACCGCAATAACGAACCCGCAGAATGAACTTAAGCCGTCTCGCAGCTCTCTGGAAAATGACCAAAGCCCTGCCAATCCATGGATTGGCGGGGCTTTTGAAGGTTGTTACATCGTCTAACATGGATACTCTACAGCATGATGTATGCATGGGAGTTGTTTTGCATTCAACGCGGTTCCTTGGTTGCCCGTGCAGCTTTCACATATTTAAGCTGCGCAACGATGATCACGCTGATAATGACCAGCAAAAACCAGGAGCTGATCTTGCTGAAACTGACGAGATGCCAGGTTTCGTGCTGGTCCGGATACTTCCAGCCATTAAAAAAGGTAGCGATGTTCTCGGCTGCCCAAATGAAAAATCCGACAATGAGAAAAGCGATCGTTAACGGCATGCGATACGTTTTGGTACGCACTCTATAGATGATCCAAGTTTTCCAAAAGACGATAAACACCAACGCCGTCAACCACCAGCGAAAATCAGGGATGAAATGATGGGTGAAAAAGTTGAGGTATATCGCTCCGCCAAGCAGGAAGGAAGACGTGCCTCCAGGCCATCCGGTCATATCCATCCGCAGCCTGCGCCAGATCTGGCACATGAAGCTCGCCACGCTCGCGTACATGAACCCGCTGTAGAGCGGAACTCCGAACAGTTTGGTATACGCTTCTTCAGGGTACGACCAAGATCCCATCCAGACTTTATACAATTCAAGTGCCAGGCCGATGACGTGAAAGACGCAGATGACTTTGATTTCGTCGAGGGTTTCCAGTCCGCTGCGGTACATAACATACTGCACGCCGAGCAATATGAGCAGGATCGCATCGTAACGATGCAGGAAAGGAATCTCGATGATGCTGGTCAGGGCCAGCGTTCCAAAGATGGCGACCGGGAAAATGCAGCTCATCGCCTGATGGTATCCAAAATGGAGAAGTTGAATGAAAGCTTTCAAAACGGTTGTGCTCCTTCCGATGCACTGCCTAATGCGATGGATGACATGACGTCATTCATTCGTTTTTATGTCTATAGAAACCGCGTTAATCAATCACACAAGGCCACTGCGAGTGCAGTACCATCTTCCGATCGCTGTTATCCCCAGATTTTTTTGAATCCCCTTTCTAAGGGGAAAATCCGGTGATAAATGCGACCGCTTCGCTTCTCCAGACTGGTTCTGCCTCTCCGTTAACGTGTGTATGTTTTTTGCGGTTTATTTACATAGCCCATTCATCATAATATATGTGATCAGGCAGAAAAAGAGAAAAAAACGGATATACATCTTCTTGTTTTAGCCGAAAAGGAAGGAAAGCGAACGACTGATTTTAGCATAACGCACACAAAAAAAGCCGGACACGCCTGTTGCAGGCGGGACCAGCTTCTGAGGAATACGCGATAAAAGCAGCGCATGTGAATCAAACGGTTATTACATGTTCGTGTACTTCATCATGGTCTTAATTTACAGCAGTGGTTGAAACGTACTTGGCACGGGCAATTTTAGTGGCATCGACCATGTTGCGCAGGGAGGCGATCGTTTCTTCCTGTCCCCGGGTTTTTAAGCCGCAATCCGGATTGATCCAGAACAGCTTCGGATCGAGCACACGCAAGGCACGGTCGATCATTGTGCTCATTTCCTCGACGTTCGGCACGCGCGGACTATGGATATCATAGACCCCGAGACCGATGCCCAGTTTGTATGTGTTCAGCTCAAAGCTGTGAATCAGCTCGCCATGGCTGCGGGACGTTTCGATCGAGATGACGTCGGCATCCATCGCTTCGATCGAGTCGATCATGTCATGGAATTCGCAATAGCACATATGCGTATGGATTTGCGTTGTTTCCTGCACGGTGCACGTCGTGATTCGGAATGCTTTGACCGCCCAATCCAGGTAATTCGCCTGCTCCGCTTCCTTAAGCGGCAAACCTTCGCGAACTGCGGGTTCATCGACCTGAATCATGCCAATGCCTGCCTGTTCCAAAGCTTCGACTTCTTGTCTAAGCGCGTAAGCCAGTTGATAAGCGATCTGCTCACGCGGGATATCGTCGCGCACGAACGACCAGTTCATGATCGTGATCGGTCCGGTCAGCATGCCTTTGACCGGGCGATCGGTTCGGGATTGGGCGTATTTGGTTTCTTCAACGGTCATTTCTCCGATAAAGGCGACATCACCATAGATCACAGGCGGTTTTACGCAACGGGAACCATACGACTGGACCCAGCCGAATTGCGTAAACGCAAAGCCGGCCAGTTTTTCACCGAAAAATTCAACCATGTCGGTACGTTCGAACTCCCCGTGTACGAGTACATCCAGCCCGATATTTTCCTGAATTTCAATCCAAGCATCGATCTGTTTCCGGATAAAGTCGGCATATCGTTCATCACTGAGTTCGCGTTTGCGCCACGATTGGCGTGCTTTCCGCACTTCGGCGGATTGAGGGAAGCTGCCGATCGTCGTCGTTGGGAAAAGAGGCAACTGCCATTTGGCTTGCTGCAAGACGTAACGTTCCGCAAAAGGAAGGGAACGCTTCGGCTCTAGCTTACTCAATGCAGCCACCGCCTGATGAACGGCAGCCCGATTCCGCTCTGCCGATTGCTGAAGAGCCTGAAGGGCTTGCTCTGCATCATGCAATTCGGTTTCGATCTCTGCTTTCCCGGAAGACAGGGCTTTGGTCAACAGAACGATTTCATGGAGCTTCTCATCGGCAAAAGCGAGCGCGTTGTTCAACTCGGACGGAAGCTTCGTCTCTCGCTCCGTAGTAACCGGCACATGAAGCAGGCTGCAAGAGGACTGCACGATGATGCGTTCCGGCGGCACGATTTTGGCCAAAGACTCCAGCAACAGCAGCTTGTCCTGAAGGGAAGCCTTCCAGATTCCACGCCCATCGATGACGCCTGCACCGAGCACCTTGTCTGCCGGGAAACCGGACGTTTGGATGGACTTCAGATTGCCGGAAAGCCCGTGAACGAAATCAAGACCGATGCCTTGCACGGGCAATGCCACGATGTCGTCATAATGTTCCACCGATTCAAAGTAGGTTTGCAGCATGATGTTCAGGCCTGGTGTCGCTGTGGCAAATGTCTTGTAGATTTTGTTGAGCCGGCTGATATCCGCTGTATCCAAGGAAGTGACCAGAATCGGTTCATCGATTTGAACCCACTGAACGCCTTCGTCCGCAAGCTCTTTAAGAAGCTGCGAATAGAGTGGAAGGAGGCGATCCAGCCAAGCATCGGTTTCGGATTTGTCGTACCCTTTGGACAATTTCAGGAAAGTCAGCGGACCAACGATCACGGGTTTGCCTTCAATCCCCAGCTGTGCCTTGGCTTCGCGGTAAGCGACCAGCGGTCTGTTCTCGGTGAGCGCGGGTTCGGCGCCGTCCAGCTCGGGAACGATATAGTGATAGTTGGTGTTGAACCATTTTGTCATTTCGCTGGCTGCCGCATCTTTCGTACCGCGGGCAATGCCGTAATAGACGGATAACGGAACGGCGCCGCCGTCGTAAGAAAAGCGTTTCGGAACGATGCCAAACATGACGGCTGTATCCAATATGTGATCGTAGAAACTGAAATCATTCACGGGAATGAGATCGACGCCTTTGGCCTGCTGTTTGCGCAAATGGTCTAAACGAATGTCTTGCAGCCGCTGCAAAAATTCCGTTTCTTCCAGTTTTCCGGCCCAAAAGGCTTCCAATGCTTTTTTCCATTCACGGTCCGCGCCGATTCGCGGATATCCCAATACACTGCTCTTCGTCATTGCTCATAACCCCTCTACAAATGTGTTACAGAAAAGGTATCATAGAATGCCCGGCACCATGTAATTCCAGAAAATTATATCTAGCTATAGCTAAAAGCTATAGTGGGAATGACGATGACTGCATGGAGCGAACCTGAAGAAGCTTCGGAAATGTACGGGAGATCGGCATCACGAATGGACCAATGGTTGTGGGGCATAATAGTCATCGAAATAGAGGGGGGATTACGATATTAAGTCACTATTCATTTAATTAGTAACTTTCGTAATTAAGTTATGGGGATACGATCAATGTTTCAAATCTAAGACGGAACGGTTACATATTCCAAGCGTTTATTTTGTGTATAGTAGCTTGACTTTCGTCAAAATCGTTTATACTGGAGGAATCAACATGACGGATCTTAAAGACAAGGTTGCCATTATTACGGGCGGGGCTTCCGGTATAGGTTTGGCAACGGTAAAAGCTTTTCTGGACAAAGGCGCGAAAGTCGTGATCGCCGATTACGACGAGGAGCACGGAAAAAGCGTGGAACAAGAACTGAAACAGACCTATAAAGATGTTGTTTTTATCAAAACGAATGTAGCCGATGAGAAACAAGTCGAAAACTTGGTGGCAGAAACAGTTAAACAATTCGGAAAATTGGACGTGATTTTTAACAATGCCGGCGTTGGCGTGCAGAAACCTTCGCATGAATTGACGGACGAAGAATACAAACGTGTCATTTCCATCAACCAAGACGGCGTATTCTACGGTTCAAAATATGCCATCCGCGAAATGTTGAAAACAGGCGGAGGTTCTGTCATCAGCACGTCTTCGATTCTTGGTTCCGTGGGTGAACCCACGTCCATGCCTTATGCAGCAAGTAAAGGTGCCGTCAACCAGATCACCAAATCGCTTGCTCTGGAATATGCGGATCGTAACATCCGCGTTAATGCCGTAGCTCCCGGATTCGTCGAGAGCGGCATGGTCAACAAAGAGGCACTGGGAGAATTCTACGACGGTTTGGTCGCGAAACATCCGCTGGGCCGCTTGGGCAGACCGGAAGAGATTGCTCATGCCGTCGTATTCCTGGCTGAAAATGATTTTGTTACAGGAACAACCGTGTTAGTGGACGGCGGATATCTGGCCCAATAACTACCCGATCTATAGCATTTGAAGCCGAAAAGCGGTACAAACCCGAAAATGGTTTGTGCTGCTTTTTTTGTTTGTTTTGGCAATGCCTCCATTCTTGATGGGAAGTTCTGTCAGTATAGCATGCTTGATTGGTATAAAAAGGGCTTTGGATCTTTGGATAATTCTCTCCTAGATGTATAGGCTGCTCCTGTGCTATGTTGTATGGTGCAGGAGGACGCCTGCTTATCGATGATGAGAAGCGAGGGACCATTCATGTATAAACAAAAGACGAAACAAACCGATTGCAGTGTCGTTGAATTCATCGAAAGCGTGGACAACCCGAAAAAACGGGAGGATGCCTATCGATTGCTGGATATATTCACGAAGGCTACGGGAGATGAAGCCAAGATGTGGGGCCCGAGCATCATCGGATTCGGAGCGTATCATTACAAGTATGAATCCGGCCATGAAGGCCATGCGCCGCTGGTGGGATTCTCCCCAAGAAAAGCAAAAATCAGCTTGTATTTTGCGACAGGAGACCCGCAGCGGGAACATCTTTTGAAAGATTTCGGCAAACATACGACAGGAAAAGCATGCGTCTACATTAACAAGGTGGACGATATTAACGTCGGGATATTGGAAGCTTTAATCCAACAGTCGGTCCGTTTTTTGAAGGAAAGGTACCCCGCCGGCCCGGCTTGAGGCAAGATAACGTAAAAGCAGGAAAGCATCCGTGATGTACTAACATCTAACTATATGAAAAAAGAATGAGGCGGGAATGTCTATGAAGTTGGAACGATTGATCTCCATCATTTATAAGTTGATCAATCATGAAGTGATATCGGCTTCCACATTAGCCCAAGAGTTTCAAGTCTCGCAAAGAACGATCTATCGGGATATTGACGTGATCTGCGCTGCCGGTTTCCCGGTTGTATCGCACCAGGGAACCAAGGGCGGGTACGGCATGATGGAGGGCTACAAAATGGATAAAAGCCTGCTCGGATCGTATGACGTGAGTACCTTGATCACCGTGCTCCAAAGTCTGTCCACCGTGTTTGACGACGAGCGTGCGCAGGGAACCATCGAACGGTTGCAAACGATCGGGCCTGAACATCGGACGCCGAATGTATCGGTCGATTTGGAAACCCGCAGGACGGCACCCGAAGCACTTCAGCTTTTGCGTAAAGCCATAACGAATCGAAGCGTCGTTCGCTTTGACTATATCAATGCCAACAATGAACGTACGCTTCGCGAATTGGAACCGATGAGGCTTCATTATAAATATCGAAATTGGTACATTTACGGATTTTGCCGGACTCGGGACGACTGCCGGGAATTTCGGTTATCCAGGTTGATGAACTTGGTTCTGACTCAAGAAACTTTTCAACCGCATGAGGAGCAGCCGGAAGAAACAAGGGGATCGAACCAAGCATGGCAAGGCGAGTTGGAGGATGTTGTGATTCGCGTCGGACCCGATGCCTTGGCGGAAGCGTTGGATCAATTTCATCACATGCACAAGCAATTTCATGCCGACGGCAGCATGACGATGCGAATTCCCGTGTATAAACCGATGGAAGCGAAGTGGCTTTGGTTCATTCTGCTCGGATTCGGCAGCAGGGCAGAGGTGCTTGAACCCTATGAATTGCGGGGCATCTTAAAAAAACAACTTCAAAATACGCTCCAACTTTATGAAGAAGGCTGACACGCTGTTGTCAAACTTCTTTTTTTATAATCATGTTCAGAAACGTAAACAAAATCATTGCTAATTCAAAGGAGACGCTACGAATGACAAATCATGCAACGGAAATGTATCATTACCATGTTTGGGCAAACCAAACGATCTTAGGGAGAATTGGCGAGCTGCCATCCTCGGTGCTGCATCAGGAAGTGAACAGCTCGTACCCCACGATCGCCCATGCCCTCAGCCATATTTATGCGGTGGATACGATGTGGTACAAGGTATTGTCAGGAATGGGCATGCAAGAGGCGCTCCAGGAAGGTATGCCGCTAAACGCTCAGATTTTGCCGTCCATCGAAGAATATACCCAGGCTTTTGCCGAGTTGGCGGAACGATTGAAGCAATGGCTCCAAGGCCAAAACGATTTGGAACAAACCATTTTGCTCGATAATCCGTTTGCAGGCATCCGCGAAACGCGTCTATCGGAAATGGTGCTGCACCTTGTTAATCATGGGACTTACCATAGGGGGAACATATCCACAATGCTGCGTCAGTTGGGTCATGCTTCAACGATGAATGACTATGCTTTGTATTGGTATCAAGGCTTGGCGTGAATCCATTTAACTCGAAGGGAGCGATAATCAACACGATCCAAAGCTATAAAAGCCAGCCAAAAAATATACACTAGCCGATTGGACAATTTCATTGCGAACACGAGAGAAGACATCATGTATGGTCAGTGGAATGATCAGGGTCGTTTGTTGGATTATTAGCAGTTGATATTACTCGGATCGTGAAAATTAACCCAGGAAGTCGCCACAATGGCGGCTTTTTTGGCCTTTTGGAACAATTATGCTGTCATCTGTTTCAGATTCATTTAAGAAAAGTTTTTTAAGATGAATTTCAATAAACAGATTAAAAAGTAAAGAGGTGGATGAATCATGACAGTAAACAAATGGACCAAGTTGGTCGGGGTGGCGATATTATGTTCATCCATGTTGGCAGCATGCAGTTCGGGCAGCCAAGGAACTGCAAGCGAAACTGGCACAACCAATGAAGCGAGTACAGATAATCAAAGTACATCTGACGGAACTGCGCAAACAGCTTCATATGCGGAGGAGATCGATAAAACAAAGATCATGTCCATCTCCATCGACGCAGATGAAGATGCATGGCAGCAAATGCTCGACAATGCCACGAATGAAGAGTACATTTCTGCAGACATCACGATTAACGGAACAACGATCAAAAATGTCGGTATCCGTCCAAAGGGTAACTCCAGCCTTAGACAAGTGGCGTCAGACGATACGACGGACCGTTACAGTTTTAAAATTAAGTTCGACGAATTCGTTGAGGATCAAACGTGGGAAGGGCTTGACAAACTTGTTGTTAACAATATGATTTCGGACAGCAGCTATATGAAAGAATATTTGAGCTACGACATCATGAGTTATATCGGCGTGGATGCACCATTGTTCTCGTTCGCCAACATTAGCGTTAACGGGAACACTTGGGGACTGTATCTGGCAGTCGAAGACATCGATGGATCATATAAGGCTCGTGCCAAAAATGATGAAGGCGAAATATACAAGCCGAACAATGATGATAATGATATGGGCGGAGGCGGCATGGGTCAACCAGGAGGTAACCCGCCAACTCCAAACGAAACAACGTCTGACGGCGATCAACAGACGGATCAAGCACGGGCGGCTGGTATGGAACCGCCCGATGGTGCTGAATTTCCGGATATGTATGGGAAGCAAAGCGGATATGGCGAGAATGGTTGGCCGCAAGGTGGCATGGGGGGAAACCGTGGCCGCGGAGGCGGCATGAACGGCGGAGGCAACGGCGTTTCGCTGGAATATACCGATGATGAAATCTCCAGTTATTCTGCGATCTTCGACAATGCCAAGACGAAGACAACGGAAGAGGATGAACAGCGCGTTATTGAAGCGCTCAAAAACTTGAGCACAGGCACGGATCTGGAGAAGTACGTGGATGTGGATGCCGTACTGAAATATTTTGCGGCGCATACGGTCGTCGTAAATATGGACAGCTATACGTCCAGTATGGGACATAACTATTATTTGTATGAAAATGACGGTAAAATCAGCATGCTGCCATGGGATTACAATATGGCGTTCGGTGGCTTCCAGTCGGGCAGCGCGTCCGATGTCGTCAATCAGCCGATCGACACGCCGGTGTCCGGCGTCAGCATGGAAGAACGGCCGATCCTGAGCAAACTGTTAGAGGTGCCGGAGTATAAGGAGAAGTATCATGAATACTTGCAACAAATCATGGACGGCTACTTCGCAGATGGGAAATTTGAGGAGAAAGTACAAAGTTTGAACGACCTGATCGCAGAATCCGTGAAGGCAGATTCTACGGCGTTCGTAACGTATGACAAATACGAAGAAGCTGTAGCGGAATTGTCCAAACTGGGCACATTGCGTGCGCAAAGCATCCAAGGCCAACTGGACGGAGATATCCCTGCCACGACTCAGGAGCAGCAAGCGAATTCGAACTCCCTGATTGACGCTTCATCCATCGACTTGTCCAAATTGAGTGATGGCATGGGAGGTGGAGGACGAGGATTTGGCGGCGGCCAGCGTAAGGATCAAACTGAACAATCCACCGACACCAGCACGAGTACCAGTACCAGTACCAGTACCAGTAACAACAGCAGCACTGGCAAGGAATCTAAATAATTTAGCGAAAACATATTCACGCAATCCATGTGCAGTACGATGCTAAATGAAACAGAGTATGTTGCAATACGAAATGTCAAAGAGGTCCATGCCGAAAGGCACAGACCTCTTTGTTGCGTTTATATAAATTGAAATATATAAACCGCAAAAAACATACACACGTTAACGGAGAGGCAGAACCAATCTGGAGAAGCGAAGCGGTCGCATTTATCACCGGATTTTCCCCTTAGGAAAGGGGAATGAAAAAATCTGGGGATAACAGCGATCGGAAGATGGTACTGCACTCGCAGTGCCCTTGTGTGAATGATTAATGCGGTTTATATAGCCAACCACATGAGTTAACCTTTCACCGCACCGGCAGTAAGGCCGCTGACGATATATTTCTGGCCGAACAAATAAAGAATGAACACGGGCAGCGACGTCAGCACGAGGTTGGCGAAAATCAAGTTCCAGTCCCGGCTGTACTTGCCGTAAAAGTTGTAGATGGAAAGCGGCATCGTCCAGGTGGAGCTATCCGTCAGGAAATAAACCGGTATCGTGATATCGTTCCACACGGACATGAACACCATGATCGCAACGGTGGCGTTAACAGGCAGGATCAGCGGCGTGACGATTTTGAAAAAGACCCCGAAGACGCTCGCCCCTTCCAAAAAAGCCACTTCGTCCAGCGCTTTCGGAATCGTTTTGATGAAACCGCTGTACAGGAACACGCTAAATGCCGTATTCAGCGCGGCATAGATCAGAATGACGCTGGTGATGCTGCCGTAAAATCCAAGTCCTTGCACGACGCGAATCGTCGTGATGATGGACATTGGGGCGATCAATCCCATGAAGAAATACATATAGATCGCGCCGGAAACCTTCGTTTCCCTGCGTGCCAAAATGAACGATGCTGCCGAAGAGGCAACGATGTTAATGATGGACGAGATCCCCGTAATCCAGATGCTGTTCAAGAAAGCGCGGGATAATCCGCCTTCTTGAAATACTTTAACGTAGTTCGAGAACTGCCACTCTTTCGGGAAACTGAGTGAGAAGCTGAGCACTTCGGCACTCGTTTTGAACGAACCGAAAATCAGGATGATCAGTGGCAAAAGAATAAGCAGTGAAGCGAGAATCAGTATGCCCTCCACAATATAATTGCGAATGGCGAGTTTGCGTGTGTATCCCATGTTATTCGGTAACCTCCTTGCGCCGCATGAAAATCAGAAGCGGAATGGCGATGATGGTGACTGCCACGAACAATAGCGTATTGACCGCGGTACCAAGTCCCCAGTTGCCTTCGCCGAACGAACGCAAAATAATCGTACCGACGACCTGCGATGCATTGCCCGGGCCACCGCCGGTCATGACGTATACTTCGGAAAATACTTTGAGTCCGCCAATCAGCGTCAGCATCACGTTGATGTTGATGGCAGGCAGCAGGAGGGGCAGCGTAATTTTAAAGAAGCTTTTCCAGGAGCTTGCTCCGTCGATCCTGGCCGCTTCGTAGTATTCCTGGGAAATGGATTGCAATCCGGCCAGATAGATGGCCATTTGAAACCCGGCGCTCTGCCAGATGGACACGATGGCAATCGTCCAGATGACGAGCGAAGGATTCGTCAGCCAGGCTTGGCTAAGCGAATGCAGGCCGACCGCATCAAGTACGTTGTTAATCGTACCTTCCGTACGCAGCATCGGCGTGAACAAAATGCTGATCACAAGAATGCTGAGAATGGAAGGGGAGTAGAAAATCGCGCGCAGCAGGTTTTTCGTTTTCAATCGCATGTTCAGCGCTACCGCAAGCAGAAGACCGATGATGTTTTTGCCGGCAACCGTGACTACGGCGAAAATGGCCGTGTTTTTCAGCGCGAGAATAAGCGTTTTGTCGGAAAAGATTTTTTCGAAATTGGCCCAGCCGATAAATTTCAGGTCGATCCGGTCGAGCCGCCAGTCCGTAAACGAATAATAGAAGGCCGCAAGGGCCGGAATGACGAAAAAAATGGAGTAGATGAGGATTGCCGGAAGTATCATGTAATACGAATATAAGTTTTTTGCCCTTTTCATGTCTCACGCTCCGTTATGGCTTGGGCAGCACAACATCTGGAATGTCATGCTGCCCTTTATTTCGCTCTCTTAGAAACCGGCTACGCCTTTGTCTTGCATCAGTTGACTGAATTTCTCATCCCATGCTTTGAGCACTTCTTCCGGCGTCATGCCGCCGGCAAACTGATCCTGCAGCAAACGGTACAGCTCGCTGCGGTCAACCAGCATGTATGCATCCGTCGTCAGCACGGTTTTCTTCGGCGTAATGTAGTTGTCTACGATGTCTTGTTTGTAAGCCGGCAGCTCCGGCGTCGTTACGTCGCTGAGATTGGATACGTAGCCTTTGGAATCTACGATTTTCTGCGCTACGTCTTTGGAAGCGATGAAGTCCAGAAACTTTTTGGCTTCTTCCAAATGTTTCGCTTTTTTCGGAATGAACAGCTGACCGCCGAGTGGGCTTGCTCCCAGGCTAGCATCTTCGGATGAAGGGATCGGGAATACGCCCAATTCCATGCTCGGGTCTTGCTGGGCCACGCCTTCGATCAACCAGTCACCCATAAACATCATGGCGACTTCCTTGTTCAGGAACTTGCCAACCGCCATGTCGTAACTGTCGCTAAGCACGTCTGCGTTGGTGTACCCTTTTTTATACACTTCGTACTGCTGTTCCAGGAAGGTTTTGAATTCCGGGATGTCAGACCATTTTCTTTTGTTGCTGTTCAAGTCATCGAAGAAGGTCGGATCATTTTTGGACACAAAATCGGCAAAGGCTGCCGCAGGCCAGATGTTGGCTGCCCAAGCGTCTTTATATGGCATAAAGACCGGCGTAATGCCGCTCGCTTTGATCTTTTCGCTGACTTCCAGGAATTGATTAAAATTTTTCGGGATCGACAAGCCCAGGTCGGCAAAGATCTGTTTGTTGTACACAACGCCTTGCATACCCGTATCCTGGCTGACATGGAAGCTGTAAATATGGCCGCCTGCAGACAGAACGTCTTTGTTCACGATTCTGCTTGCCCAAGGCTCGTTATCCAGAATTTCGAAGTTGCGTTCCAGGTTTAAGTCCGTAACGGCGCTGGCCAGGTTGTATTGAATAATGTCCGGCGTTTCATCCACGGCCAGCTTGGTTTGCAGGACGGTCGTCGTTTGTTCGGCCGGAATAAGCTGCAAGTTCACGGCGATGTTGGTTTGCTTTTCGAATTCGTCCAAAATGTCCTGCTGGATAAAGGCCGAATCTTGAGAGCTTTTGGAGATGGCCAGCTCCAGCGTGACTTTGCCACCTTTGCTTTCGCCGCCTGCGGACGTTCCTGAATCCGAGCTACCCGAGCCGCATGCCGTCAACGCGATGGACAATAATCCGGCCAGAAGAACGGACGCCGTTTTTTTTCTTTGATGAATCTTCAATGCAAATCCCCCTCTAAAACGTTTGATTGAATCCGCTTACAGACCTGATTATACGTTTTCTTCCATGCAGGGTACATGTCTGTGGTTGAGCGTTGATGTGTAAAATTCTGAACTTGAAATCGCTATCATTTCATGATCACTCGTGATACAGTAAGGAATGAATGCAAACGGATTCGACAACAAGACAGAACGGGAGGCGGTCTCGCAAGTGGCCAAGTTCATGCATCGCGCAACGCAATTCAGTTTGCAAACCAAGGTGTTTCTGACGTTTCTGGCACTGCTGTTGTTTGTGCTGGGTTGTTTCCTGGTGTACGTCAATGTCGTGGTCATCCGGCCTCTTAAAGAAAAAACGGTTCAGGATATGTTGATGACGGCGACCAAAGTCAGGGAGCAGGTTGACCTTTATATTGATCATCAGAACCAGCTGTCACAGCGGCTGCTGTCGAATAAAGACATTTTCGCTACCATGGACAAAAGCTATGAGGCCCAGAACAGCTATGAGAGACTAAAGCAAATTCGCAAGTTAAAAGATATCATGTTTCAAGCGATTGGGCCTAGCATGAATATCAAGGACATGTCCATTTATGATCCAAGAGGGGTCATGCTTACTTCGTACTTGGGAGCAACCAATCGGGAGTTGTCCTTGCAGCGGACGCTGGAGGGCAGTGAGGCGGGGCGGCAGTGGTCAGGCAGCGGATTCGTGTTGCTCCGGCATGCGGACACCATTTCGTTCATCCGCTCCATCAATGATCAGAATGGCACAATATACGGTTATCTGAACATTCAAATGGACCAGGATTACGTGCAAAAGCTGACCGAAGGAGTAACGGCTGGAGAGGTCTATATCCTCAATCAATACGGAGAGCAGATGACCGGCTTGGATGAGGGTGCCCAGCAAGTGAAACAAATTGAACCCTCGTCGTCCGAGGGGCTGGATGTCGATGAGCAAGGCAATTACATAACGCATTCCCAATCTTTGCATTCGGGATGGATTACGTATATCGTTACGCCGAGAAAATCCGTATTTGGATCGGTGAATTCGGTGCAGCTGATTTCGATCCTGCTCATTACTTCCCTTATGCTGGTTTCTTTTGTGTACATTTTAGTTTCGACGCGGAACCTGCTGCTCCCCATCCGCAAGCTTCGCAGCCAGATCTGGCGCATCAATTATAGCAATATGAATTTAAAGGTTGACGATCGTCCCAAAAATAACGATTTGCTGTTGCTGAATGAAGCCTTTCAGGATTTGATGCAGCGGCTGCAGCAATCGATCGACCGGGAGAAAGTGGCGCTGCATGAAGAAGTCATGGCCCGGAATTCGGCGCTTCAGGCGCAGATCGCACCTCATTTCATTCATAATGTGTTATACCTCATCAGCATTGCAGCCCAAGAGGGCAAAACGAACGTTGTTTCCGATATGTGCAAACATTTGTCGGACAGCTTGCGTTATATCGTATCTTCTCCATACGCGCATGTGACTTTAGCCGATGAGCTTGAACATACGAGGCATTACTTGTCGTTGGTTCAACAGAAGTACGAGGAAGATTTGGAATGGGAGATCGTATCGGACGACTTGTCCAACGAAATTCAATTGCCGAGACTGGTGATTCAGCCCTTTGTCGAAAATTGCATTGAGCATGCATTTATGAATACGGCTCCTCCTTGGAGCATCCGGATTACCGTAAAACAATTCAACGGTTTATGGGCTTTGGAGATCAGAGACAACGGGGACGGATTCAGGGCGGAGAAAATACAGGAAATTATGAACAATATTCGAGAGAACGCTTCGAATGCGAGTCAAAGACAAAGCCGGCATACCGGGCTGGGCAACATGGGGATCGTCAACAGCGTCAACCGGCTCCAGCTGATGTATGCCAATCGGCTTATGTTTAATATTTTCAATCACCATTCTGATCAGGAAAAAGGCGCAACGGTACAGATTATTGGCTCCATGAGCCAAGATTTTTACCAAGAGTAGGAGGCGGAAGAGATGTACAACGTCATCATTGTAGAGGACAGCAAACCGATCTTGCGCAACATTAAGACCCTGTTGGATGCGCTCGACATGCCGCTTCGGGTCGTCGCCACGGCAACGAACGGAGAGGAGGCGCTTGAGGCGATACGCCATGAGTCCATCCATATATTGCTGACGGATATCCGGATGCCCAAAATGGACGGATTATCATTGATTGAACAGGTCAAACAACTGCACCCGAATCTTAAAGTGGTGCTGATCAGTGGTTATAGCGATTTTGAATATACGCGCAAAGCGTTGAATCTGCAGGTGTTTGATTATTTGCTCAAACCGGTGGATCTCAAAGCGCTGGAAGAGGTCATGGCTCGCGTCATCGACCAGTTGAACCGGCAAATGCCCAATGATGCGGAGCTGTTGAAGGATATCGTAGCCCCCGAGTTATACGCGAACTTCAAGCTGGGAGAAGACCTGTCCTTGGTCGGACAGGTGATGTTTGTTCTTCGCAGACAGCCTTTCACAGGCGGAGGCCAACAGTGGGGAAGAGAGACGATCCTGTATGCGCTGACGGAATATTTGGCTCCTTATCCTTGCAAGGCGTTTCCGGCGCAGAGCTCGCAACAAATCATTGCGTTCGTAAACCGTGCCGTTCTGGATCGTTACTCATCCGTGTATGAGTGCCTCGAATCCGTTCGGCGGCACTTATCGAAGCAGGGCATGGACGTAATGATCGGAGGACAGCTGTTAACCGGCGAATCCGGCAGATTGCCGGAGTTATACCATCGGATCTCCGGAATTATTGGGGAGCAGCAGCGGATCAATCAGGGATGTGCGCTGGATACGGGGAATCCCGTTTCGCTTGCCCGTTCGGAAACAGGAAGCATGGGCATCGCTCCGGAAACGGACGTTGTGCGCATGATCCAACGGAATCAAAAGGAACGTTTTCAACTGAAGCTGTCCGAGCTGCTGGTGAAATGGAAGGAAAATAATGTACAGCTGGCGGAGCTGGAACGATTCATCGGTTTATTGGTCGATACGTTTGCCCATTTGCTGGAGGAGCGGGGGTCGGGGATTCGGCTTGGTCTTGAAGCACGTGCTAAACAGCTGCTTGAAGAAACGAATTATGCCGATTTTGGCATTGCGTTCATGGCGTGGACCGGACAATGCTTCGACATGCTGCAATCGCATTCCCGCAAAAGCAGAGAGGTGCTGTTCGAACAGATTGACGAATATATGAAAATGAACCGATACTCGTCATTGTCGATCAATGACCTTGCCGTAAAATTTCACGTGAGTCCGTCATATATTAGCAGAGTCATTAAAAACTTTACCCAGAGTACGTTTGTTCAGTATTATACAGGGTTGAAAATCAAAGAAGCATGCCGGCTGATGGAGAGCAAACCGCACATGAAGTTCAGGGAGCTGTCCGACCTGCTGGCATTCAGCGATCAGCACTATTTTTCCAAAGTGTTCAAAGAATACACGGGATTCACGCCCACAGAGTATAAGGAGCATAAAAGGGAGGGATCAAGGTGAGTGAAAACAAGGAAACGCCGGAATACATGAGGGAACGTTTAATTCAAGAAGAACAACGTAAAGATTCTCCGATGGTGGTATTTAAGGACGGTATGGATCGGGCCGCGGGCGGCAGCCTGTCGGAACTGATGCGCGGTTTGGGGTGGAAGGGAACCTTGATCGTTGTGCTGGTGCTTGTCGTTGCGATCATCGTAATGCCGAGGTTTTTTTGAATGGGCGTGTGGATCGAGGTGAAGTCGCCAAAGCAGGTGTTTTTTTAGGAAGGTTCAATAGAACTATTGGAACAGGAGGCAGATTTGGATAAAATATCCTTGATTCTAATCACATTCGCTTGGAAGGAGAAATACAAGATGACGGGTACCGAGAAGAGGAAAGGCATCATTCTACGAAGAGGTGGGCTGCTGGCCTTAAGCTTGCTGCTGATGTCCCTGGTCCTTCTGCCGGCGGGTTCCGCCCAGGCTGCAGACAGCAAATGGATCAACCAGATATGGGACAAATACAAGGCGTATAACAAGAAAACGGTCTCAAATTATAACGCTTATATGAAAAAGGCGACGGATACATACAAAGCCTATCTTCAGAAACAAAACAGCCGCCTGGACGAACTGGAAAGCATTGTTTTGGAAGACCAAAAAAAGTGGAAAGAATGGCTGAAGGCGGATTTGGCGAAACTTACGGAAAAATACGGGGATAACCGCGAGCTGCGGGATGCATTGAATCAGTACGAACGCGATATCAATCCGAACTCGCTCAGCAGCCCCATGGGTCTTTACTCCCGGGCGGCCAACCGCAATTCCCTGAGCAGCACGATGGGCATATACGACCGCGCAATCAACAAGAACGCACTGACCAGCTACATGGCCGAATATAAAAAAGCGGTTGATCCAGACAGTTTAACCAGTCCCGCTTTTGCGCTGAAAAAAACGGTATCGGATCGTTACCTCACCAGCCCGATGTATCTTTTAATGAAAAACTCCAGCACTGACTACCTCACCAGCCCGTTGTATCGTTATTCGATCGGAAAGATCAGCAAATCCAAAGCACAGCAGCAATACAGCAAACTGTATAAAGACTATACCGCCCAAATTTCCAGGGATACTGCGGCTTACAAAAAGGAGATCGCCGAAAAGGTCGCATCCGCCGATCTGAAGATTCAGAAGCTTTATCTGGAAACCATCCAGGCGCTCGAGAAGCAGCGTAATGCAACGCTGCAAAACATTTCCGACCAGCGCAAAAAAATGGGCGAGGAAGGATTGACCTGGGAGCCACTGCTAGTAATCCCCGCAAAAAAGTGAATGGTAACCCTCAAGATGGACACTTTGAAAAAAAGGGACCGTCCTGCCGATTTTTATATGTTGAGGACAGGAACTTGGTTCCCGTGCCTTTAAAGGACGATAGCTGTTAGCCGAGGAGGCAGTCAAGGACAAATGCTTGTCCTTGGCTGCCTTTTGTCATCCAACTTACGGCCGGCTCATCGCGGTTTCCCCGGTTCGTGTCAGCTCAAGCAGGCCATATGGCTCAAGAAGCTGAAGCAGGGCATTGTTTTGCGCCATCTCGCCGACAACCTGCACAACGAGCGCGTCCAGACCGACGTCGGCAATGGTGCATCGAAACGTTTCCGCGATCGAGCCAATTTCCTGCCGCTGGGCAGGCGTCGCCTTCAGCTTCACGAGCATCAATTCCCGCGACAGCTTGGGAGCGGGATCAAGCGAATGGACTTGGATTACGTCGACCAGCTTGCTCAACTGCAAGATCAGCTGATCGCGCATTTGACGGTTGCCCGCGGTGACGATCGTCATCCGCGACAAACCTTCGAGCTCACAGCCGCCTACCGTAATACTCTCGATATTATATCCTCTGCGGCTGAATAAGTTGGCGACCCGCTGCAGCACCCCCGGATGATCATTGGTCAATACGGAAATGGTATGTCTATCCATTGGTTATCTCTTCCCCCGTCATCATATCGCTCAGCGCCATCCCTTGCGGCACCATAGGATATACTAGCTCATCCCGATCGACCACAAAATCGATCAGAACAGGTCCTTCCGTTTCCATTGCAAGCTGCCACACCCGTTGTGCTTCCTCTGGGTTCTGCGCCCTTAATCCCGTTATGCCGTAAGCTTCCGCGAGTTTGACGAAATCCGGACTGCCGGACAAATCGATATGGCTGTGGCGTCCTTCATAGACAAGCTCCTGCCACTGTTTGATCATGCCCAGCGTGCGATTGTTGATCACAACAATCTTCACCGGGATTTGGTGGATGGCGCACACCGCCAGTTCCTGTGCGCACATCTGCATTCCGCCGTCGCCATTGATCGATATGACAGTGCGCCCGGGATTACCGATTTGAGCGCCAATCGCAGCGGGAAAGCCGAATCCCATCGTACCGAGGCCGCCTGAAGTGATCAGCGTACGGGGGTGGTTAAAGCGGCCGAACAGCGCGGTCCACATTTGGTGCTGTCCGACGTCCGTCGTGATAATGGCTTCGCCCCCGGTGGTTTCGGCAATCATCTCGATGACATATTGGGGCTTCAGTTCCTGTCCGTCTTTGCGGTAACGCGGCGGGTGAAGCATTTTCATCCGGTTCAGCTCGGAAACCCACGATGCGGTTTGGTTGGCATGGCCGTACGTACCTGAATCTGCCCGCAGCTCATCAAGCAGTGCGCGGAGTACCGTGCAGGCATCCCCCGTAACCGAGATGGACGAAGGCACCAGCTTGCCAATCTCGGCGGCGTCAATGTCGATGTGGGCAATGACCGCCTGCGGAGCAAAGCCGTCAAGCCTCATGGTCACCCGGTCATCAAACCGGGAACCAACGACGACAAGCAAGTCGCACTGCAATAAAGCCCGGTTGGCGGTAACCGTTCCATGCATGCCTGCCATGCCGAGCGAAAGAGGATCATCGGAAGGAAATCCCCCGATTCCGAGCAGCGTGGTCGTCACCGGGATGCCGCAGTGACGAGCCAGTTCCGACAGCGCCTGTTCAGCCCCGGCGTGGATAATGCCTGCCCCCGCCAGAATGAGCGGTTTCCTGGCACTCCGCAGAACGGCGGCCAACCTGCCGATTTGATCCGGTCGGACAAAGGGAAGCGGTTGGTAGCCCCGTATGGAGATTTCCTCAGGATATATAAACTCTGTCATCTCAGCGGAAACGTCTTTCGGGATATCGACCAGCACCGGTCCTTTTCGTCCGGAATTGGCCAAATGAAACGCTTCACGAAGCACTCGGGGCAGTTCATCCGCCGTACGTACCATATAGCTGTGTTTGGTCACCGGCAGGGTCATACCGACGATATCGGCTTCTTGGAAAGCGTCGGTGCCAAGCAGCGACGTAGCCACATTGCCGGTTATAACGACCAGCGGAATGCTGTCCATATGAGCGGTCGCAATGCCGGTGATCAGATTCGTTGCACCAGGTCCCGATGTTGCCAGACAAACTCCTGTCCTGCCAGTGGAGCGGGCGTATCCGTCTGCGGCGTGAATGGCTCCTTGTTCATGTCTGGTCAGGATATGCTTGAAATCCGGGTTTCCATGCATCGCATCATATATATACAGCACGGCGCCCCCAGGATACCCGAAGACACATTCAACCCCTTCAAGAAGCAGGGTGCGCAGCAGTATCTCCGATCCGCTGATTCGGTCTCTCTTTAACAAACGTTCACGATCCGTTGGATTCATGCACATTCACTCCCTTCATTTACACGGTAACATGCGGAAACGAAGGAGAGTACTACCCATCCTGTTACTTTGATAGTATACTTTTGGCTAATAATTTAACCGGGAGCGTACCGAACATGGAAACGATAAGGGATGTCATGATCAGGCTTGGTGCCGAGGAATTTACGGGGAGAGCCTTCGAATGCCAATATTTCGGCAGGATGCTGGAAGCCGGCAGGGAGGGAACGGCACAAATATTAAACGTGCACGGCACGGGCGGAATCGGCAAAACCACGCTGCTGACGCGCTTTAGCCGCTTGGCGGACAATGTCGGTGCCGGGTTCGTGCGGATGGACATGCAGGATTATATGGGCAGCCCGGACCTTTTTATGCAGGATCTGGCGTCCAGACTGGACTCGGATGGGCAAAGACCTATGGGGACAGTGACTGCAGAACGAATTATCGAGCATCTCCACAACAGCGCGGCGGGAAAAAGGATCGTGCTCGCACTGGATCAATACGAGGAGGCCGGAAGCCTTGATTCTTGGCTCCGTGAAACCTTTTTCCCCCTTCTCCGGTCCGACCTGCTGATCGTCATTGCGGGGAGGTACCCGCTGGGCGGCCCCTGGAAGCTGTCTTCGTTATGGAGGAGGCTGATCGTTAATCTTCCGCTGTCCGAATTGCAGTATGAGGAGGCTATAACCTATCTCCGGCGGCAGGGAATCACGGACGAGTCGTTGATCGACCGGCTGTGGCTGATCTCATCAGGGCATCCGCTTTCCTTGTCGCTGCTCGCTGTCAATACGGGAAGCGGCCAATTCCGCAGTAGCGCTAAGCGGGAAACGCACGCGGAACTGCTGCAATATTGGCTTGAGGAGGTGCCTGACGAAACGCTCCGGTCCTTGGTATATGCGGCATCCGTTCCACGGAGCTTCGATCTCGAAATGCTGCAGCGGATGATGGAGGCAGAGCTGCCTCGCGAAGTATTCGAACGTTTGATCAAGCTTTCCTTTGTCGGAAGCTCTGCGAGAGGATGGCAGCTGCATGACCTTGTCCGTGACGCTGCCCGGCAGAGTTTTCGGGAACGGCAGCCGGATACGTTCGCGCTGTACCTTGAGCGGCTGATCGCGGTTCTTAACGAACGGATCCGTTCAAAAATGGAGGGGGGATCAAGCGCCGCTGCGGATATATACGAGTTGATCAGCCACACCGGCCATCCGATTCTGCGCGCACATTTTCGGTACAATCGCAGCTCGGCAAATTATTGGGAGCCGGTGACGGAGCAGACACTGCCGGAAATGGAGAAGTATATCGAACGGCGGAAAGCCGCGGCCAAGACGGCCAGAATCGTATGCTCCGATCCGGACAGTGATGAGTGGTTCCGATATGAGTTGACGGGGCAAGAGAGCCTGCTCCGGTTAACCGGATGGCATCCAGCCGAATTGACCGCATTTGGGCTGGATTCGTTCCGTCTGCTGCGGGGACCGGATGGCGACGTTCTCGGGCTGGCGGCAATGCTGTCCGTTCGGGCCGATACGCTGCCGTATTTACTGCGGAACCCGCTTTCGGCTCCTTGCTTCCGTTTGTTAACGGAGGCACATGATCCGCAGGAGAACGAGACATGCAAATTTATATTCGCCGTAGATGTGATGGACCCGGAAAGCCGCGAATTGCGTTCGGACAGCGTTAATCTGATCATGGAACACGTTTTATCAGGGACTTTGCTCATCGCTTGCCCTCCGGCATTGCCCTTTTACCGGGATTCCCATATCAGCATGGGCTTTGAACCCTTACTCGGCATAGAATGTCCTTATGTTTACAACGGCGGCGTTCAGGCCGCAGCGTACCGTTTGGATACCCGTGGGAACAAGCTGCACGCATTTTTGGAGAAGGCGGCAAGTTTACGAACGGAAAATGGTTCAATGAAAGAACATCCTCATTCGGCTCGGCGAAAAGCGGAGGGCTCCCTGATAAGCCGACTAACCCCGCGGGAGCTTGAAGTAGCCGAACGCATTGCCAGCGGGTCCACGAATAAGGAAATTGCCGGCTCGCTGTTTATTAGCGAAGCGGCCGTCAAGAAACATCTGAATGCGATGCTGCAAAAGACGGGCCTAAAGAACCGTACGCAAATTGCTGCCGAGCTGCTGAATTCGCGGACAGACCTTTAAATAATGCAATCCCATTTAGGCTGCCATTTAAGTCCGGTGATGAACCGGGCTTTTTGTTTGCGGTTATGAAGCTTTATCCACTTTATTTAACCCCGAGTTAAAATGGAATGCGAAAATGATCGTTATACTGTTGGTATATAAACCGTACTTATCAATCACACTAGGGCACTGCGAGTACAGTACCATCTTTCGAGCGTCATTATCCCCAGATTTTTTCGAATCCCTTTTTCAAAAGGGAAAATCCGGTGATAAGCCTATGCTTCCGATGCAGCTTTCTTTCAGAAAGCTTTTAAGCGCACGCTTTGCTTCTTCGGATCGGTTCTGTCTCTCCGTTAACGTGTGTATGTTTTTTGCGCTTTATATTGTCGGGAAAAGGGAATAGATTTACTTCTCTGACACTGTGAAATGAATCGGATCGTGCAAACGAATGGTACAGGAGGAATCAAAAACGCGTGGAAAACAATAAAGTCGTAACCCCGCATGAACCGAAAAGCAAACTCAAAGCCCTTCTTGAAGTGTTGACCGTATCCACCAAACTCGGCCTGACTTCATTCGGAGGACCGATTGCCCATCTGGGGTATTTTCATGAGGAATACGTGCGCCGCCGAAAGTGGATGGATGAACGTAGTTATGCGGATTTAGTAGCATTGTGTCAGTTTTTGCCTGGCCCTGCCAGCAGTCAAGTAGGGATTGGCATTGGCGTCATCCGTGCCGGATTGCTTGGGGGATTGACGGCCTGGCTAGGTTTTACGCTTCCATCAGTCATTGCTCTGATGTTGTTCGCTCTCCTTTTGCAAGGGATGGATATTGGAAGTGCAGGCTGGATTCATGGTCTTAAAATCGTTGCTGTTGCCATTGTCGCACAGGCCGTGCTTGGGATGGGGCAAAAACTGACGCCTGACCGCAGCAGGGCAACCCTTGCTATGGTTACCGCTTCCGTAATCCTCTTGTGGCAAACGGCCTTCACTCAAATCCTGATGATTGTTATTGCAGGCATCCTTGGAATGATGCAATATCGTAAAACAGCAGCTTCTGAGATGACAGACTTGTCCGTACCCGTTAGCCGTAAATTCGCCCTTTTCTGTATAGCTGCCTTTGTTGGACTTCTTTTTCTTCTCCCTTGGCTTAGCCCGTTGGATCGCTCGGGCTGGCTGTCTTTCTTTGATCGCTTCTACCGATCGGGAGCGCTTGTGTTTGGCGGTGGTCACGTCGTTCTTCCGCTGTTGGAACGTGAAGTCGTCCCTACAGGTCTGGTCAGCGAGTCCGACTTTTTGGCAGGGTACGGTGCGGCACAGGCTGTACCTGGGCCACTATTCACCTTTGCTGGATATTTGGGAACAATGATAAGCGGGTTTACAGGCGCTTTGATTGCCACGCTCGCTATATTTTTGCCTGCATTTCTTTTGGTCGTAGGTGCACTGCCCTTCTGGAATTCTTTACGCAAAAGCTCAAAAATGCAAGGAGCTTTAACCGGGATTAACGCAGCCGTTGTAGGCATCCTGTTGGCGGCGCTGTATGATCCGCTTTGGACTACGGCGATTGTGGCCCCTGCTGATTTTGCGCTGGCATCCATTTTATTTCTGCTGCTCGTTTTTTGGAAAGTACCGCCGTGGATCGTTGTTGTTGCTGGCGCCTTGGGAGGTACGATCATTAATTTCATTTAACCTTGTTTTAATTAATTATTCCAACAACGAAGGTGAAACCGGCGTAAAATTGGGCTGGTTTCACCTTTTTGATCGCTATTTATATTATTACAATATATGAAAAATTCACAACAGAAAAAACAATCTCCGCTCATCATATTTACGAATCCATACACATTCCCACGCCCATCGAAAAACCGCATGATGTGCCACACTCCTTTCAAAAAAGCAAATATACCCTCTACCATTATCATGGCATATATAGATTGAATTAGACATTTACACAAAAACGGAGAGGTCAGAAAGAATCTGGAGAAGCGAAGCGTTCTAAAAGCTTTCTGAAAGAAAGCTGCATCGTAAGCATAAGCTTATCACCGGATTTTGCCCTTGAAATAAGGGGATCACAAAAATCTGGGGATAACAGCGATCGGAAGATGGTTCTGACCACGTAGTGACTCGGTGTAAAAATCAATGGTTCCAGCTTATATAATAAAAAAAGTGAAGAAAAATTCGCTCTCGCTTGTCTAATAGATATCTCATCCAGAAAGGAGCGTCAGGGGTGAACGAGCATGAACTGTTTCAAACTTACAGCAAAGATGTTTATCGTACCTGCCTGTACATGCTGAAGAACAGCCAGGATGCGGAAGACGCTTGCCACGACGTATTCGTCATCGTGTTCCGCCAGGACTGGAGAAGCGTGACCTATCTGAAAAGCTGGATTATGCGCATTGCGATGAACCAGTGTCTGAACGTGATCCGAAAAAACAAAGTCAAACATGACAAGCAGCATCAATTGCAAGCACTGCACGACCAGATGAGCCAAAAAACCGATGCGGTGGACAACATCGTCATGACCAAATTTTCGAACGAGGAATTGGAGAAACAACTGCAGATGCTGCCGGACAAGCTGCGCAGCGTCATGACGCTGCGATTTATCGGTGATCTTACCATTGCCGAGATCGCGGCAGCGCTAGGCATACCCCAAGGGACGGTAAATTCAAGGCTGCACAAGGCTCTGAAGTTGATCCGAAAGAAGATGGAGAGTTACGAAAAACGCACCATGAGAGGAGAGAGTTATGTTGGACTCCGTTGAAACCAAGGTTAAAGCCCATATGAATCATGCAAATCACGTAAATTATCCTGATTTTGACCAAATGTTTGCCAGCATTCAAAAGGACGAATTACGCATGGGCATTGAGGGCGTTGACTCACGCAACAGGTCAAAAACGAAAACGGCCATCGTGCTTGGTTTATCGGCTGCCATGCTTGCAACTCCCGTCTATGCGGCCTTCCAATACGATTGGAGCAGCATCCTTTCCACCAAATCGGGCATCGAATCCGCGCTAAAGGCCGGTTACGGACAAGTCATCGAACAAAGCGTGACGAACCATGGAGTTACTTTAACGGTTCACACCGCTTTTACCGATGAAAACAGAACCGTTCTGTTGTATACGCTAAAGCCGGAAGCACACATGAACGGACAAGAAGTCAGATATGACGAGATCGTGCTTAAAGACGCCAACGGGACGCCGCTTGGAGGACGTTATTATCAGGAGTGGAACGCGGAGCAGGGCGTATATCAAGGTTATTACGAAACAGAGCAGGTGATGGACAAGCCGCAGTCACAGCTTCAATTCTCCATTACCAACGTACGTTATCTTCAAGATGTGCAGCAATCCATTGCGTTGGACCCTGCGGATTCGGGCACACAGAGGTTCGATATTCAGAAAGACGGAATTTTATCGGTTGAAGTGCAGTCCTTCAAACATGCGGAAGGAGAGACGAGAATTCAATCCAGCGTGATCTTTGCTCAACCTGAATTGAAGGCTCAAACCTGGGCAAGAATTATGGCCTATGACAAGGATCAGAACCTCATCAAAGAAACAGAAAGCCCGGGTTATGGCACGGACGGCCCAACGGGGGAATACTTCAGCAGGCAGATATTCGATGAACAGAAATGGCAGCAACAGGGAAACCGTTTCACCTTTGCGTACACACATGAACAGGCACGAACGGAGGGCACATGGAGCATGGATCTGTCTTTGTCGGGGCAGCAAATGGAGACAGGGGCTTTCAAGAAGGCACTGAACCTACCGCTGCTTGACCATCCTTCCAAAGTGGACATCAACGAACTTGTTGTGACGCCAACGCAGATTCGCGTAACGTTGAACCATGATGAAGAATACTTCAGATTGCCATACCGGACTTATCAACTGGAGGTCGGCGGAAAAATCATGGACGGTTACGTCAATGTCGAGGGAACACCCGATCCCCACCAGACCGAGTTGAGGTTTGAACAGAACGACTCCATCCTGATGGACATGGACGAACTCGTCAACAAACCGATGACATTGATCGCGAAAGAGCGCGTAGACGAACATGCGGGGAGCAGAGTGCCCATCCGTTTGCAAAACATTTCGGAACAACCCCGGACGGTGACAACGGATTATGAAGGATTTCCGATCAAGTGGACCTATTACAGCAAGGACGGGAATCTGTATGTCGATTCGGAAAGCACGGACGATACCTTTGGCGGGATCAACCAAACCTATTTCCTGAGCGGGGGCGACAAACAGTATTCGACGCCACAGTTTTATAACGATGCCGAAAACAAGCATACAGATGTGTTCAAAAACGTACATGCTGCTGAGCTGGATTTGTATGTGCACAACTATACCACCAGACAGAAACAGGATGAGCTGCGCATTCCGCTTACGACAACAAAGTGATATTTATCCATAGAAGTTAGTAACAGAACGATCCTTTTCACAATATCGTATGAATTTCCTAAAGAGCTGCCTGCTGGCAGCTTTTTTAGCTTATATATAACCGAAAAAACATACACACGCATTTTAGTGCGTTTATTTAACTGTCACTTTGCCCAAAAGGGAAGCGCGTTTGCCCGTTCAGACAATGTATTAAATGTGGATCGGTTGTATGATAAAGGAATAAGACGACTATAGGGGGAACCTCATGTTTGGCAAGTTCAAAAATAAAGAGGATACAAATGAACTGTTTGCGTTCAGGCTGCCCATTCTGATCTGGCTTGGACTGGTATACGCAGCTACGATAATCATGCAGTCGATCAAGGAACCCATGATCGTTTCGTCATTGTGCTTTTCCTTACTGTTTATCATTCATGTCTATCTTCATCTCAGTTCTTATCGCTTCCTTGAAAAAAACTTCTGGTTATACTTTTTTTTACAAAGTATTTTGATTTACTCCTGCGCCATTATTATGCCAGAAGGGTATCAGCCTGTTCTGATCGGGCTGCTTCCGGCGCTGATTGCGCAAACGCTCGGATATTCCTTTAGCGTCAAAAGAGCCGTGTTCGTTTCCATCATTAGTGTCATGATCTTTTTTGATTCTGCCTTAACGGTGGGAGAGCGACAAGAGCTCTTTTTATTTATCCCCATCTTCATCATGATGCTGATTATCGTCATCGCGTATACGGTGTTGTTTTTTCGCCAAGTGCATGAACGGCTTCGTATTCGAAGCTTTCTCATGGATTTGCAGGAAGCGCATAAAAAGGTGGAGGAGCTGACCCTTTCCAATGAACGGCAGCGTATGGCAAGGGATCTGCACGATACGCTCGCACAAGGACTTGCGGGAATCATCATGCGGCTGGAAGCGACGAATGCGCATTTGGCGCAAGGACGCACCGAGCGGGCTCACGAAATTGTTCAGCAGTCGCTGACGCAGGCACGAAGAACATTGGCTGAGGCAAGAAGGGCCATCGATGACCTGAGGTCAACCTCAACGTCTGATATGAATTTCAAGGAAAGCATCGAAGACGAGATGATTCATTTCAAACATGCTACCGGCATTCCGATCGAAGCGACTATTCGATGGAGCAGACCTTTAACGAGACTCATCATGGAGCATAGTCTGCACATCGTTAAAGAATGCCTTACGAACATTGCTCGGCACGCCAAGGCGAACATGGTATTATTGACGGTGACCGATCAGCATGGTGCCTTAACCATTGAGATTAAGGATAACGGGGTCGGCTTTAACGTGGACACCATCGGCAAACTTTCCGGGCATTACGGATTGCTTGGCATTCAAGAGCGGGCCAGATTAGTGGGCGGAACGCTTACGTTGTCCAGCAGTGAAGACGGAACATGCATTACATTGGAAATCCCATTGGATGAGGGAGTACATGATGAATGATGAATACGTATAAAATCATGATCGTTGACGATCATTATGTGGTCCGTGAAGGTCTCAAGCTTATTCTGGAGACAGGCGAGCAATTTCAGGTCATCGCTGAAGCGGAAAACGGGAAACAAGCCGTACAAATGCTGGAGAAACAGCTGCCGGATATCATTTTGATGGATCTGAACATGCCGGTCATGGGCGGATTGGAAGCGATGCAAATCCTCAAGGATCGAAACTGTGAAGTGCCGGTCATCATTTTGACCACTTATAATGAGGACGAATTGATGATTAAAGGGCTTGCGCTCGGCGCCAAGGGGTATCTGCTTAAGGATACCAGCCGCGAAAGCCTGTTCCGCAGCATTGAATCCGCAGTGAGAGGTGAAACGCTGCTCTCCTCGGATATGTTGGAGAAGGTCATCCAGGCCAAGATGCAGCCCAAAAGCGAAAGCACCACGGTAAGCAGCAAGTTGGCACTGACTGACAAAGAACTTATGATTCTGCAATTTGTATCCAAAGGATATAAAAGCAAAGAAATTGCTGCAGCCATGGATGTATCCGAGCGTACGATCAAAGCGCATTTAACGAGCGTGTATAATAAACTTGGCGTCGATTCCAGATCACAGGCCGTTGCCATCGCCATGGAACGCGGCATATTAAAATCATAGAGGGTTAAAGGAATGCGAAACGATCAGATGGCCATCTGATCGTTTTTTGGTTGGTTACGGGCTTGCCCGTTTTTGCCCAAAGGTACATGCCCGATGGTACGATGCTGCTGCGCGCAATCTCCATTAACCTAATAACAGATCAAGAAATTTAATGTTATTGGATTGGAGTTGTTGGCGGAATGGCTAAAATGTTGTATCGACTGGGATGGTGGTCGGCCAAAAATCGATTGAAAGTGATATGGATCGGATTACTGAGCCTGCTGGTCACCGCAGGTTTTGCATTATCCATCGGACCGGCGTTTGGTGAAGGTTCGTCCATGCCTGGATTGAAATCACAGGATGCATTGGAACTGCTGTCCAAGGAGTTCCCTTCACCGAAAGATGATGGCGGAAAGATTCAAATGGTGATGAAAACGCCTTGGCATGAAGATCTGTCCGCAAGTTCAGCCCGGCAGTTCATTCAGCAGAATTTGAAAATAATCGCCAAGGATACAAGCGTACAATCGACTGTAAGTCCTTATGACACCAAAACCATTAGCGAAGACCAAACCATAGGGGTTGCGACAATTAACTACAAGGTTGCGGGTGACGAAGTTACAGACCAGTCCAAAGAACGGGTGGAACAGGTTGCTCATGCGATGCGCGATGCAGGCTGGGAAGTTGAGCTAACCGGCACGGGGTACGTACAGATGGAAACCGGCGGGGCGACCGAAGCCATCGGCATCCTCTTTGCCTTTATCATTTTATCCATTACCTTCACTTCGTTTCTGACAGGCATGCTGCCCATTATTACTGCTATTGTGGGGCTCGTACTTGGACTGATGGGCGTGCTTTTGGCTTCGAATATAACGGAAATGACTTCAAGTTCCCTCTCACTAGCAGCAATGCTTGGACTTGCCGTGGGCATCGACTATGCGTTGTTCATCGTTTCCCGGTTCCGTCAGCAACGAGCAGAAGGATATGGCATACATGAATCCATTGCGATTGCCAATGCTACTGCGGGTAGCTCCGTCGTATTCGCGGGCATCACGGTCATCATCGGACTGATTGGTCTTTCCGTCGCGCAGATTTCGTTTTTGACGGCAATGGGGATTGCAGGTGCATTGTGCGTATTCACGGCGGTCATCACAGCAATTGTTATTGTGCCCGCCATTCTGGGGCTGCTTGGAAAACGGTTGGATCCGGAAAAGAAAAACCGTTTCTTATCCCTGTTTGTGAGCAAGTCCAAAAAAACGGGCGTAGATAGCCGCTGGGGAAGTTTCGTGACAAGACGACCTTGGTCCATTCTGGTGATCGGGGCCGGCCTGCTTGCCATTGTTGCTTCACCATTCAGTCATTTGAATTTGGGCATGCCGGATGATGCGCAAAAGTCCACGGCCAAGACGGAGCGTCGGGCATACGATTTGTTATCCGAAGGTTTTGGCGCCGGATACCACAGTCCGATTATTGTGCTGGCGAAAACGTCGGGCAATGAAGAGAACGATTCGAATACGGAAAAGATAAATCAGGTGGTAAGCGAATTTAAAAAATTCCCGAATGTGGCCAGTGTGTCCCCTGCAATCCCAGGTTCGTCGGGAGAAGTCAGCATGATCCGCATCATTCCTTCCACAGGTGCGCATGACGTTCAAACGAAAGAGCTTGTGGAACAGATTCGCAGCAAAGCCCCTGAGATGCAAAAAGAACAAGACGTGCAGGTCATGGTGACCGGAAGCACGGTCGTCAGCATTGATATTTCACAGAAATTGAATGATGCAATCCCGAAATTTGGGTTGGTTGTTGTCGGTTTGGCCTTTGTTCTGCTTATGGTTGTATTCCGTTCCCTGCTTGTACCCATCAAGGCAGTACTGGGTTTTGTGCTCTCCTTTATGGCAACCCTGGGTTTCGTCGTTTATGTCGTTCAGGATGGCAAGCTGGGCCACTGGTTTGGATTCGAAGCTCCCGGGCCTGTGCTGAATTTCCTGCCGATTATCGTCGTCGGCGTTCTTTTCGGGCTCGCCATGGACTACGAAGTGTTTTTGGTCAGCCGGATGAGGGAAGAGTATAAACATACGGGGAATGCGCGACGAGCCGTTCTGGCGGGAATCAAAAATAGCGGTGCTGTCGTGACGTCTGCCGGCCTGATCATGATCTCGGTGTTCACGGGGTTTATGATGGCTGAAGATCCGATCGTTAAATCGATGGGGTTTGCGCTGGCATTCGGCATTCTGTTCGATGCATTCGTCGTGCGTTTAATGCTGGTGCCTGCCATCATGACGATCCTTGGGAAGTCTGCCTGGTATTTGCCGAAGTGGCTTGATCGCCTCATACCGAACCTTGATATTGAAGGCGAGAGCGTATTGCAGGAACTTGAACGGGACAAAGCGGCGTAAGGACAAGGCGGCTGTATAAACCGCCAAAAATATGCCACACGTCAACGGAGAGGCAAAACCAATCCCAGATTTTCCCCTCGAAGAAGGAGATTCGTAAAAATCGGGGATAATGACGATCGGAAGACGGTACTGTACTCGCAGTGATCGAGTGTGATTGATTAGTGCGGTTTCTGTAGTCGCAAGTGTCTCCAGCCATGAAATGAAAAACGTTCTACCGGAGGTGAGCGAACCATGACGAAGCTTTCGTTAATCATCCCTGTTTGCAATGACGAACGAAATATTTATGACCTGTATATGGATATTAAGGACGCTTTTCATGAGCGGCTGGAACGTTATGAAATTATTTTCGTCAATGACGGGAGCAAGGACGGCAGCGATCGGGTATTGCGTGAAATTGTGCAAATCGATCCTTGCGTGAGAAGGATCAGTCTTGACCGGACATACGGGAAAAGCGCGGCCATTCAGGCAGGCATTCTGCATTCCAGCTATCCGCTCATCGCGCTGATGGATGCCAGCATGCAAACCCATCCCAAAGATATTTTCAGATTAATGCCGTTTATCCGCAGAAAGGATTTTGTGAACGGAAGATGGCGCACATGCGACGACAAATTTCTGAATAAAGTGTCCATGGATTTGGGAAGCCGCATCCGGTGTTGGATTACAGGCCATAAAAATATAGATTCGATATGTCCGCTGCAGCTTTTTAAAAGGGAAGTAGCCGATCGTTTGTTTTTCTTCAATGGCATCGATCGATTTCTGCCCGTGATGGCGAGGATGCATGGATTTTCCGTGATAGAGGTCACGGTTGAACGGAATCGTGCGAGGAGCAGTACACAACGTCGTTTCTTCCATAATATCTGTGCAGGCGTGATGGACGCCATCGTCGTCGCATTGCTGAAGACAAGAGTGATCCGGTATAAAACGAAGAGCGGATAACGGTTTCCACGATAGGCACCGTGAATAGCGCTTCACCGGCTTAGGAAGGATAGAACGCCCGTTTGATCCCTGCTTGTGTTAATATTATCCTGTGCCGAGCATAATCAAGCAGAGGAGATCAACTTATGAGCAGAACGATTCTGTTAACCGGTTTTGAGCCTTTCGGCGGGGATGCAATCAATCCGGCGCAAAAGGTACTCGAATGGTTTGAAGGGCGATCCATCGAGGGTTATTCGATCTATGCCAAGGAACTGCCGACCGTGTTTGGTTCGTCGATCGAGCAGCTTTGCGAAGCGATCGACGAAATAAAGCCGGAGTTGGTGATATGCCTGGGCTTGGCGGCGGGCCGACCTGACATTACGGTGGAACGGATCGCCATCAATGTGGATGATGCACGCATTCCGGACAATGAAGGCAATCAGCCTCCGGGCCAGCCCATCTTTCCGGACGGTCCGGCCGCTTATTGGTCGACGCTTCCCATTAAAGCTATGGTGAATGCGATGAACGAGCAGGGCATCCCGGCTTCGGTATCCAATACGGCAGGAACGTTTGTGTGCAATCATGTTTTTTACGGTTTAATGCATAAACTCGAACCATGCGGAGGCCGCGCTCGGGGAGGCTTCATCCACATCCCGATGCTTCCGGAACAAGCGGTATCGCGCAGCGGACCGAGCATGGGCATGGAGATGATCCTGAAAGGAGTGGAAGCAGGCATTCGCGCGGCCATCTTGCATCCGAGCGACATCGTTGCTGCCCACGGGCAGATATGTTGAAGTCCAGCTGTTGGTCTTTAAAAGTTAAACCCGGGAGTCGCGTTTATAGCGGCTCTTTTTTGTTAGGCAGCTTGAGCTTGCATCGAAACGGAATCAAGTTCTTGCCAAAAACAAGCGGACAAGAACTTGATCCAACGTTTATTTGCCAAAAACGAGCGTGGTATTGGATGATCCGGCGTATTTGGTCACGAATTCGCGGGCATAGCTGGCATCCCGCACTTCGTAGCTGTAATTGCTGCTGGGTCTCCAATTGGTTTTGGGTGATTTGGGAGCGGTCAAGGCTGGCGTACTGCCTGTATCGGTGAATTCGCCATTGCCCTTGTCATCGAGAATGCCGCCTTTTTCGGCACCTGCTCCGAAGTAATTGTTTTCCGAGTAAATGCGAGCTTTTTCGCCGATGGTCATCGCCTGGTTGAAGTTGTTGGCATAGTTATTTTTGATGTGAAAGTATCCGTATCGCATAAGACCGGGTCCGCGAACGTACAGGTTCTCGAAGTAATTGTTGGCCATCGTGACGTGAGGCACGCCATTATAAGCACTGTTACCATCATTAGGGTGCCCCAGAATGATTCCGTATTTGTGATTCGCGAATTTGGAGTTGCTGATCGTAATGTAGTCGGCACGATCGCCGATGTAAAGCAGCTTGTCCAAATCACTGCCGCTGGAACTGTACGCATGCCCCGAGAAGGTGACATGGTCAATCCAGTAGTTCGTGCCGGAGGTAATGTACATCTGGATGTCGTCATTTCCGTTTATGCTGGCAGAATGTTCAAACGTGAGGTTCTGGAAAATGACGTTGCTTGAGCTGGAGGTGGAGCGGAAATGAATATTGGTGAGCGTGTGGTTGTTGTACGAACCAACAATGGTTTTGTTGGCGCCAAAGTTCACTTTTTGCAATGTGGATGAAGAAATGTTTTTTTCAATGACAACAATTTTCGGCGTAGTATCTGCAACTTGGGTTCGCAGGTCGCTCAAGGTACTGATATAGACGATCTGACCGTTTTTGCCGCCGGTGACGGCCGACTTGGAAACGCCATTTTCGTTTTTGGCGTTCCCGGCGAAACCGGTAAGTCCCGTTGTGCCGGTGTTCGGAAAACTGGCTGCACCATAAGAGGGTGAACTTGCGGGGAAGTTCAACAAAAACAGCACAGCGGCGAGCAATAAAATTGAAAGCCTTTTCAAAATAGGTCACCATCCTTTGTTTTGTCCTTAATTTTACATATTGATTATATTATGTATTTCGTTTCGCATCAATAATAATGATTTAATACGATATAAACTGCAAAAAACATACACACGTTAACGGAGAGGCAATGTATATAGGATTAATAAGAAAGGCTTTGAACTCAGGAAATTGGATTTCCATTTTCAAGAAATAATAAGCAAGTTATTTGTTTTTCTGCCAAAATCATAACAAAAAACGAATCAATAAGTCCGGTGCTGCAAATCCTAATATTAAAATTTGAAATTTTTCATTTTCATGCAATGAATTGGAATGTATAATGGGCAATACACGTGAACAAACATGTCACGCTAAAGCGGGAAAGAAAGATGTTATCCGGTGAGGGCCGAGAAGAAGGAGGACACATGAAAACAACAAAGGTCTCATTTGCATTACTATCCATGCTGCTGTTTCTGGTGGCGGGATTAACCGGATGGGCAGGTACCACTGCCGCACAATCCAATGAAGTTAAAACGTACGTCATCGGTACGGATATTACGTTTGCTCCGTTTGAATTCCAGGATTTGAACGGTGATTTCGTCGGCATCGATATGGACCTGTTGAATGCGATCGCCAAAGATCAAAACTTCAAGGTACAAGTTAAACCGCTTGGATTTAACGCAGCCGTTCAGGCACTGGAATCCAATCAGGTCGATGGCGTGATTGCGGGTATGAGCATTACCGATGAGCGCAAGCAAAAATTCGATTTTTCCGAAGCCTATTTCCAATCGGGCGTTGTTATGGGCGTAAGTGCCAACAATGATACCGTGAAAAGCTATGAAGATCTGCGTGGCCAAAAAGTCGCTGTTAAAACAGGGACGGAAGGTTACACGTTTGCAGAATCGATTGCTTCGAAATACGGATTTACGATCGTTCCGTTCGACGACTCTTCGCAAATGTACGATGATGTCAAAACCGGAAATTCGATCGCGTGTTTTGAAGACTATCCCGTTATGGCTTATGGAGTCACCCAAAATAACGGATTAAAGATCGTGACGGATAAAGAACCGGGCGGTTCTTATGGCTTTGCGGTCAGCAAAGGACAGAATAAAGAGCTGTTGGCGAAGTTCAATGCAGGTCTGACCAACATTCAAGCAAGTGGCGAATATGACGCCATCCTCGCAAAATACTTGGGCGAAGGTTCCTCCACGGCTGCGCTCGGCCGCTGGGAATTGATCCAGAAATCGCTGCCTGCGCTGATTAAGGGCATGGGCAAGACGTTATTGTACACGATCGTATCGTTGTTCTTTGCGTTCATTCTGGGACTGATCTTCGGTTTCATGAAGGTTGGCCAGAATAAATTTCTGCGGGGCGTAGCTACGGTGTTTGTCGATTTGTTCCGCGGTGTGCCGTTAATTGTATTGGCTTTCTTTATTTATTTCGGCATTCCGCAGGCATTAGGATTTACGATGCCGTTGTTCTTGGCTGCGATTCTGACACTCAGCTTGAATGCCGGGGCTTACGTCACCGAAATCATTCGCGGGGGAATTCAGTCGGTGGATCGCGGACAATTGGAAGCGGCTCGCTCCCTGGGTCTGCCTTACCGCAAAGCGATGATCAAGATCGTTATTCCTCAGGCGATTCGCGTTATGATTCCGGCATTTGTCAACCAACTCGTGATCACCTTGAAGGATACGTCTATTCTGAGTGTCATCGGTCTGGTCGAGCTGACGCAATCCGGTAAAATCATCATTGCCAGAACCTTTGCTTCGTTCGATATCTGGTTGACGGTTGCCATTATGTATTTGATCGTGATCACCATACTAACCAAATTGTCAGGCTATCTGGAGGTGAAGCTTCGCCGTGGGTAAAATCAAAGTCGAAGGATTGAAAAAAAGTTACGGATCGAATCAGGTGTTGAGAGGCATCGACATGACGGTCAACGAAGGCGAAGTGGTTTGCGTCATCGGGCCGTCCGGCTCCGGAAAAAGCACGTTTTTGCGCTGCATCAACAAACTGGAAGAGATCACCGAAGGAAGGGTCATCGTGGATGACCAAGACTTGAGCGATCCAAAAACGGACATTAACAAAGCACGCGAAAATATCGGCATGGTCTTCCAGCATTTCAATCTGTTCCCGCATTTCAGCGTACTGAAAAACATCATGTTTGCGCCGATGGAACTCGGTAAGCTCAGCCAAGAAAAGGCCCGTGATACCGCGCTTCGTTTGCTGGAGAGAGTGGGATTGAAGGATAAAGCAGACAGCTTCCCGAGCCAGCTTTCGGGTGGACAAAAGCAGCGGGTAGCGATTGCCCGCGCGCTTGCGATGAACCCGGACGTGATGCTGTTCGACGAACCGACATCCGCGCTTGATCCCGAAATGGTCGGCGAGGTGCTTGGCGTCATGAAGGATCTTGCCCGTGAAGGCATGACCATGATGATCGTAACGCATGAGATGGGATTCGCGCGCGAAGTAGCCGATCGCGTCATTTTCATGGATGGCGGCTATATTTTGGAGCAAGGCAAACCTGAAGATATTTTTGTGAATCCACAAAATGAACGTACCATCACCTTTTTGGATAAAGTGCTGTGACGTGTCATAACGTGTAAACCACAAAAACAAAACCTTCCGGACTTTTAGGTCTGGAAGGTTTTTTTGCGGCATGGCTGCCGATTGCTTCGATCGGCTAATAACAAAAAGCACCTTCGAGAATATTCCTTGCCCGAGAGACAACGGGGAATTCTCTAGGGTGCTTTTCATAAGTTTCAGCCTTTTTCTTGTGCACTCAGTTCTGCGATCAGTTTGTCTCCTTCGACGTCCAGGTTTGGAAGCATGCGATCCAGCCATTTCGGCAGCCACCAAGCTTTGTCGCCAAAGAGGGACATCACCGCAGGCACAAGTGCCATACGGACCGCGAAGGCGTCGATCAATATGCCAAGCGCAAGCGCGAATCCAATCTGTTTGATCATAATATCATGGGTGAAAATAAATCCGGCGAACACGGATACCATAATGATGGCTGCTGCGACAACGACGCGGCTTGCCATTTGATAACCATGTTTGACGCTGTCGTTTCCGCGATGTCCGTGCACATAGGACTCTCTCATCGAGGATACCAGGAAAACCTGATAGTCCATGGCCAATCCGTAGAGAATGCCTGTAACCATGATCGGAATAAAGCTAAGCAGAGGACCGCCCGTGTCAAACCCGAACCATTCTTTTGCCCAACCCCACTGGAACACGGCTGTAGTTAACCCGAACGTAGCAAGGATACTCAGCAAAAACCCGATGGTAGCCTTAATGGGTACCAGAATGGACCGGAAGACCAGGAGCAGGATGACCAATGAAAGGATTACAATGATTCCGATATATACCGGGAAAACTTCTGCCAGTTTGGCAGACATGTCGATGTTGACCGCAGTAAGTCCTGTAACGCCAAGCTTCATGTCCTGATCGCGTGCAATCGCAGAGTCTGGTGAACGCAATTCCTCGACCAGCTGTTTGGTCGCCTGATCCGTTGGGCCTGTTTCAGGAATGAGGCTTAGAATGGCCATTTTGCCGTCTTTGCTCACACCGGCAGGCGTTACGACGGAAACGTGGTCCAATTGTTGCAATTGCTGGGCAAGCATGCCCAACGTTTGAAGCGAGACCGTCTGCGACGCATCGTTAGGCTCGGCCACAATGAGCAAAGGCCCATTGAAGCCTTCTCCGAATCCCTTCGTAATGGCGTCGTAACTTTGGCGCGCGGTTGTATCCAGATTGGCCGTAGCGCCTGATGGCATGCCCAGTTCCATTTTGGCAACCGGGACGGCAGCCGTGCCGAGAATGGCAATGACGGCGACGATGACGAGCCAGCGGAGCTTCACGACGCCGGAAACCCAGCGATCCGCGAGTTTGTTTGCCTGTTTAGCCCCTTGAGTATGATTCTTTTCTCTTGCTTTGCGGGAGCAGATGCGTTCGCCCAACAGGCCGAGCAAGGCCGGAAGAAGCGTCAAGGCAATCAGCACGTTGAACAGTACGGTAACGGAGGCGACGAGCGCCATCATGCTCAGGAAGGAAATGCCGATCACCAGCAATCCGCACAGCGCGATGATCACGGTCAGACCCGCGAAGAATACGGCGCTGCCTGCGGTGCCGACGGCCCGGCTCGCCGCTTCGCGCGCGCTTAGGTTTTGGTCAAAAATCAGTCTCCGCTGTCGGTTGACGATAAACAGTGCGTAGTCAATGCCGACGGCGAGGCCGATCATAAGCGCCAATACGGGCGTGAAGGAGGTCATCGTCACGAAATTCGAGATGGCGAAGGCACCGCCTACACCAGCGGCTACACCGAACAATGCGATGACGATTGGCAAACCTGCCGCAACGACGGAGCCCAGTGTCATAAACAGAACGATTGCGGCAATAACCAGGCCGTAAATCTCATTGCTTCCGATCGGGATGCCGACTTCTTTCAACGAATCGCTCGGCAGGATGGTTATATTCGTTCCTTGTTCGGCTTGCGATACCGCCTGAATGACGGAATCCGTGACGCCTTTGGGCAAGGAGTTCTGCTGCACCGTGAACTGGAATTGGAACAATGCCACGTTGCCGTCTGAAGAAATATTCACGCCAGGTACGGGCATGCCATTAACTATAAGAGGCCCATAAGGCGGTAACTCCGTTTGCTCCGAGCTTGTTTGTCCCGATGCGGCGGCCTGCGCAGCCTGCTGCTGCATGGCTGAAGCGTCGGCACCGGCAGCAGCCGCCAGCTCCGCAGGATTGATGACATAGTCCAATTGATATACATCATTCACCGCTTTGGTGATGGCGCTCAGGTTATCGGGCGTATCCAAACGCTCTCCTTCGGGAGCGCTGAAAATAACGCTGCCTTGGCCTCCCGAAGCCTCGGGCAATTCCTTTTCCAAACGGTCCAGCACTTGCTGGGAAGGGGTTCCTTCGAGTTTGATGTCGGACGAGACATGCACGCCGTTCATGCCCAAGGCCGCTGCGACGATGCCCAGAATCAGAACCCAGCCCAAGATGAAGTACCACGGTTTGTCGTAAGCTTTCCTTCCAAGTCTATAAAGTAGTTTTGACATCGTTTTTTCGTTCTCTCCTAACGTTCGTTAAATCTGGAATCCATTGCGCAAATAAGTAAACGCGGAATCGATATATTCATCGAATGAAACGGAACCCGGCGTATCCTCGGAAGGCAGCCCAGGAATGTTAACAGGGACGCTTCCATCCAGCAGGGGGATGATCGCCGCGCAAACGGCGCCGGCAAGAAAATGGTTATAGCCCACCGGATAACGGTTTTCGAACAGTCCATTCAGCGCTTCCTGGGCAGCGGTCTGCAATCGGTGCAACAGGCTGAGCGTGTAAGGAGCAAGCGTCGGATACGTTTTCGACAGTTCCAGAATTTGATGGATTCTCCGAAGGACCTCTTCCGTCAATTGCATTTTGATGAACTGGTACATGACTTCAAGCGGCGTCGTGTCTTCAGGCAGCCGTTCGATCATGTCCAAATATTCGTCAATCCCGTGAAAATGCTCGCCCGCCATGACTACGGCTTCCTCCTTGCACGAAAAATGATTCGCGAACGTTCTGCGGGAATATCCTGCGCGCTGCACGATATCTTCGACCACGAAACCATCCAGCCCGCGTTCCAGGGCAAGTTGAAAAGCGGCTTCAGCCAAAGCGCTGGCGGTGGCTTCTTTTTTGATGGCGCGTAAACTGCGGTTCACGATGGTTCACCTCCGATTCCATAAAAATGTGGGAAAGATGCCTCAATCATATCAATTAACTGCCCAATGTGCAATTTTGCCTAAAGTGCAATATTTAAATTCGAGAAAGTTGCATGAAAAAAAGACCATAAGGCTGCGGGCCCAAGGTCTCACATGCAAGTTACATACGTCGATATTGCTAGCGTATGTTACATACAACCAATCAGTCACTGAACATGTGCCAGAGTGCCAATATGAACTGATAGGAGAAATAGAATGAAAATCCTAATAAAAGTATGCCTGCAATGACGGAGACAAAACGAATCATGGCCCGGCTCATCACTTTGCGCGAAACGGAAACGATGGACATCAAGCCCAAGTCATGAATCACAATGCCGCATAACACGCCGATGGCCGCAATGGCAAAGCTTTCTTTGCCGGAGCTGTAAGAAGCCGATAACACGGCTCCGAAAACGGAGATCCAGAAGATCAGATTGCCGGGGGATACAGCAACCAGCAGTCCGCTGAAGAATGTGCTCCAGAACGATTTTTTCGTTTTTTCATCTGCCGGGGTGATGTCCTGGTCTGCGTTCCGGATCGAATCATAGCCCAGGTAGGCCAGAACGGCTGCGCCCGCAAGCCAAAGCGGAATTTGCACATAAGGCAATGCAAGCAAGGAAGCAAACCCGAAATACATCGCCAGGATCAGCGAAACATCGACCGTCATGCCGCCCAGACCCACGGCCCACCCGTGAACGAACCCGTTTTTTAATCCTTGCTTCGTCATCTCGACCGTAATAGCGCCGACAGGCATGGCTATGGCGAGACCGATTAAAACATATTTGATGTAAATTTCCATAAAAAAGCTCCTTTCACTATCGGGAATCCACGTGGAGACATGAAAAAAGACGGCATGGGCAAAGCTACTTAGAAAGCAACATCACTCACTCATATGAAAAAGGAATGAATTCATGGGTACTGCATCAAGTGCGTCAGACAAGGAGAAAAAACTGAAATGGTGGCAGCTAAGCCTGCTTGGCGTTGCTGGCACGATCGGTACGGGTTATTTTTTGGGATCGGGACTGGCCATCTCCATCGGCGGACCGGCGGTATTGTTTGCTTATGTTTTGGCGGCGCTGGGGACCTATGTAGTGTTCGATGCCCTGGCTCGGATGACGGCCGGTCATCCCGAGCAAGGCTCCTTTCGTTCCTACGCGAAGAACGCGTATGGCAGCTGGGCAGGGTTTGCGAGCGGATGGATCTACTGGTTTTCGGAGCTGCTCATCATGGGAAGCCAACTGACCGCATTAGCTATTTTCTCGCGATTCTGGTTTCCGGCAGTTCCGCTCTGGCTGTTCGCTCCGGGTTTCGGATTGGCAGGCATGTGCATCGTCTTTTTCGGCAATAAAGGATTCGACCGGGTCGAGCACGTGTTGGCGATCATCAAGATTGCTGCCATTGCGATGTTTTTGGTGCTGGCATGTTCGCTTCTGGCCGGATGGATCGGGGGAGCGAAATTCAACGCCGATGTGCCCCTCGATGCTGCAGAGGTCCTGCCCAAAGGATGGAACGGGCTGTGGTCGTCTTTTCTGTTTGCGTTCTATGCTTATGGCGGCATTGAAGTGTTAGGCATCTTGTCCTATCGGCTAAAAGACCCCAAACAGGCGCCCAGAGCCGGGAAAGTCATGTTGATCACCCTTGCGGCAGTTTACGCCTTATCCATCGGACTTGCCGTAAGCATGGTTCCATTAAGCGCGTTTAATCCGAAGGAAAGCCCGTTTGTGTTGGCGCTGAGCAGCGATCATCTGAAATTCATCCCCCACGTGTTCAATGGAGTGTTGATCATTGCCGGATTTTCCACCATGACTGCATCCCTGTACGCCGTTACGTCGATGATGATCACCCTAGCACAGGAGGGGGATGCGCCTAAGCTTTTTTCGCGAAAATGGAAAAAGAAATATCCATTGTTTGCGTTAACCCTCATCGGCTGCGGCTTGATCGGAACCATTGCCGTTTCCATAATGCTGCCGGAAAAAGTGTATGAATATGTCACGACGGCAGCCGGATTAATGTTGTTATACAACTGGTCCTTTATTTTGATGTCTTCGGGCAAGTTGGTTAAGGCGACTGCTTTCGGAAAAATCAAGCGCTGGGTCGGATTGCTGCTCATCGGAGCGGCCGTTACGGGAAGCTTGTTCCATCCGCTCAGCCGCCCCGGATTTTTCGTCAGCCTGCTGCTTGTTGCGCTGATCGGTGCAAGCGACATCATGGTTCAGCATGTCCGCAAAAAGAGGGCGCGTCGGTCAGAGCCCCATCCAGGGAATGCCGATGCGATGCATTTTTCCGAACGGATGCCGACATTTGCAAAGCGAAAAAACAAACTGAAATGATGAAGGCATGACAAAAGCCCTCTTTCGAAAGGACTGCTTTTAACATCCTATTCGAAGGAGGGTCCTTCTAGGACAAGGTTCTGTTAATTCGTTGACAAGCACGTTTCGAATCACTCCTGCCGCTGTCCTTTTTGCAGGGCGCGATGAAACGGGCACTTGGATAAAGAAGTCTCGTCATCCCGCAGATAATACTGCTTGTATTCAAGGTTTCCTTGCGATCCGTACGGTTTCAATTCCGGGTGGGCGGGAGCAGCATCGTATTTGACCAAGCGCTCGCGGATTCTCGGAGCAATGGCAGCAGCCTTTTGGGGATGGGCATTCCAGCGATCAAGCACCCAACGGGGCGTTAAGGCTAACATGAAATAAGGGAAGCTGCGGCTTTGGCGAAGGACGTGCGCCGGCGTGCCGCAATAGACAAAATAACGTTCTCCGTCATAACAGTACTCCCACATGGCATTTTCCGGATCTTCCGGAATGTCGGACGGCCAGGATGCATCATCGAGACCGCTGACCTCGCTTAACAGATTCCAGAATAACGTTTCATAACTCAATACGTCTTCAATACTATCCCTGGGTTCGAAAAAAACGACCAGGGAAGAATAATCGCCGAAAGAGCGTGAATATTGTCCATATTCTGCAATGATGGCTGCCAGTTGGCTGCCTGCAGACCCATTGCCCGAATTGGACACGAACCCATAACGGAGGTGGCCCAGTGCGAAGGCATGCGTTGCCGGAATGCAGGGAAACCGGTGTTCCCGATCGCCCATTTTGGAAGCGAATCGCTTACAGGCGTCTTTTTTCCAGTCATCCAGTGAAAGCTCTTCACGCTCGATCTCCGTATGTTCGAACAACAGCGACATGAACAGTCCTCCTTTTCCCTATAGGATATCGCCCAGAAGGAAAATGGTGACTGTCCAGCCGACGTTTTAAGCCGACTGATCACAGGCAGCTTTTTTGGCTTGAATGTATTCGGCAAGACCACCATCCATGGCGGTTTTTTCTCACTTACGGATCTTTACATCCACCCCGATCCCATTTAAGATGAATATGGTTTGGCCTCGTTGAAATAATGAAAAAGACAGAAATGAGGGAGGCCAGAATTTTGATTTTATGATCTTTGGGAGATGGAACGTATGCTCGAAATTACCCCTAATCTTGATCCGGCCTCGGATGAGCCGATGTATTTGCAGCTATATGAATACCTGAAAGACGAAATACAGAAAAAAAGAATTCCGGCTAACGGCAAATTGCCTTCGCAACGGCGCTTGTCCTCGTATTTGAACATCAGCCGCAATACGGTAGACGCGGCATACCAGCAGCTCGTTGCCGAAGGGTACGTCATCAGCGAAGAACGCCGGGGGCTGTTCGTCGCCGAGATGCAGGATACGTTTCTGCTGGCCGGCCTTCCGCATGATGCACTGCAGTCCGGAAGCGAAGGTGAAGCTGCCGGACTCGAGGGACCGGCGCAAAAGTACGCATTCGATTTTAAATATGGGGAAGTGGACCTGACTCATTTCCCCTTCAAGCTATGGCGTCAAATGATGATGAAAAGCATCATGGCCGAACAAAATAGCGTGATTTTGGCCGGGGAACCGCAAGGAGAACTTGGACTGCGCAAGCAAATTTCGGAGTACATCTATCAATCCCGCGGCGTAAATTGCCGGGAAGAACAAATCGTTATTGGTGCGGGCACGCAGTATCTGTTAAGCATGCTATGCAAGATCATCGGCAGGGAGCATGGTTTCGGGGTGGAAGATCCCGGGTACGATCAGGCCCTTCTGGTCATCAAGGATTACGCAAAACAAGTGGAACCGATCCCTCTCGACAAACACGGCCTGAGCGTGGTCGAGCTGATGAACACGGATGTAAAGGCCGTATACGTTACGCCTTCGCATCAGTTCCCGACAGGTACCGTCATGCCGATCTCCAGGCGGTTGGAGCTGATCGAATGGGCAAAAAATAACGACGGGTACGTCATCGAAGACGATTACGACAGCGAATTCAGGTATGAAGGCAGGCCTATTCCGTCACTGCATAGTTTGGATATGCATGGAAACACCGTGTATTTAGGCACGTTTTCCAAACTGTTGATGCCTTCCATACGAATCAGCTTCATGGTGCTTCCGGAAAAACTGCAAGGAACGTACAACGAGCGGTACGCGGGTTACAAACAAACCGTGTCCAAACTGGATCAGCATACGCTGGAGATGTTCATGGAAAGCGGCGAATGGAGCAAACATCTCAACAAAGCCAGAAACATTTATAAAAAAAGACATCATGCGTTATTGACGGCAATCAAGGATTACATGAAGGACAGCGTTCAAATCATCGGTTCGGCTTCAGGGCTGCACCTGGTGCTGGAGCCGCGCAACGGCATGACCGAGGAAGAACTTATCGCCGCCGCGCAGCATAATGGCGTTTTGGTCTATCCGATGTCTGCTTTTTATGAGAAAAAGCATCATTCGGGAAACGCGCAGGTCCTGCTTGGTTTCGGAGGATTGAATGAGGAACGGATCCGCGAAGGCGTTTCTCTGCTCTGCGAGGCTTGGTTTCGTGGACGATAATTTGTCCCGGTTTTGCACGGTAACGCGTTGTGGTCCTATATAAAATTTAAAATCTGGCCCTACCCATTACTCCCGGAATGGTTTAATTTATAAGAGCCAGTTAACAGAGACGAAATAAAAGCATGCAATGCTTGGATGGTTCGTTCGAATTCGGATAGGGGGATTACAGATGAATACAGGTACCGATCGTGTGAAAAGAGGCATGGCAGAAATGCAAAAAGGCGGCGTCATCATGGACGTCATGAACGCTGAACAGGCAAAGATCGCAGAAGCGGCCGGGGCAACGGCAGTCATGGCGCTGGAGCGCGTGCCATCGGATATCCGTGCCGCAGGTGGCGTTGCTCGGATGGCAGATCCAACGATCGTGGAAGAAGTCATGAAAGTGGTGACGATCCCGGTTATGGCCAAAGCACGCATTGGCCACTACGTGGAAGCCAAAGTGCTGGAATCCCTGGGCGTGGATTACCTGGACGAGAGTGAAGTGTTGACACCAGCCGATGAGGTGTACCATATCGACAAACGCGAATTCGTCGTTCCGTTTGTTTGCGGCGCGAAGGATCTGGGTGAAGCGCTGCGCCGGATCGGAGAGGGTGCCTCGATGATCCGTACCAAAGGCGAGCCGGGAACCGGAAATATCGTTGAAGCGGTCCGTCATATGCGTTTGATCAACAGTCAGATCAAGAAAGTGGCGGGCATGTCCAAAGACGAGCTGTATCATGAAGCCAAATTGCTCGGCGTTCCTTATGAGCAGCTGCTGGATGTACACGAAAACGGCAAACTGCCGGTCGTCAACTTTGCGGCAGGCGGTGTAGCCACCCCGGCGGATGCGGCGTTGATGATGCACCTGGGCGCAGACGGCGTATTCGTAGGATCTGGCATTTTCAAATCGGACAGCCCTGAGAAGTTTGCGCGTGCGATCGTGGAAGCAACGACGCACTACACGGATTACAAATTGATCGCCGAAGTATCCAAAAACCTGGGTACGCCGATGAAAGGCATCGACATTGCCACGCTTGCACCGTCGGAGCGCATGTCGGACCGCGGCTGGTAAGATCATCAAGACCACGGTGTGTGACCGTGGAGGACTATAGGTCAAGAAAGCATCACTCTTTATGGAGTGGTGCTTCTTCTTTTTACGCAGGGCAACTGTACGAAAAGGGGAAATGCCGAAGGAACGACTTACACTTTTAATACCCTGCCAAACCTTATACAATAAGGCATATCCGCAAGAAGAAAGGAAGATGAAATGATGCCACTGACCCCTGCAGGAATTCAAGCGATGGAGCTTCGGATGGACGTGAATGGGGAAGCGTTCGTCGTACATCCGACATTGTTGTGGGACGAGCAGCATGTCGTTCTTGTCGATACCGGCATTTCCGGGCAATTGGACCTGATCCGTACGATGCTGGAAAAGGAAGGGTTTGCTTTGGACGATTTGACGCATGTCATCATCACGCATCAAGACCGCGACCATATCGGCAGTCTGCCGGAAGTGGTGCAAGCCAGGGAAGGCCAGGTCGCGGTGCTGGCGCATGAGGAGGCCGTCCCTTATTTGACCGCAGCGATCCCGCTCATCAAAAGCAAGGTTTTCGCACCGTCCGTGCAGGTGCATACGGCACTTCAGGATGGCGACATTCTTCCGTTGGCCGGCGGCATTCAGGTCGTCTATACGCCGGGGCACACGCCGGATCACATGTCACTGTACCATATTCCGAGCAAAACGCTGATCGCCGGTGATGCATTGACTTCGCAAGAAGGCAATCTTCTCTCCTTTGACCCCCAACATACGTTAGATCCATCCACCGCTTTGCAGTCGATCGCGAAATTGCTGGAGCTCGACGTGGATGCAGTGATCGCTTATCATGGCGGCGCCGTCACGAATCATGTGAAGGAACGGCTGCAAGAAATCGTACATACGACACCAGTCATTCGACCATGTGCGGAGAGCGATGAACCTGCCATTTTCCGCATTATTAACGATGCAGCTATCGCCTATCAAGGGGTTATTCCGGAAGATCGGTATCATGTGCCGTATATGAGCCTGGAAGAGCTGAAACAGGAGATGAACAGTGGCGTAAACTTCTGGGGCGTCGAGCTTGGCGGACAACTTGTCGGCGTCATGGGTATCCAAGACAAAGGAGAGGTGGCGTTAATCCGTCATGCTTACGTACAAACGACAAGCCGCCAGGGCGGCATTGGCACCATGCTGCTGAATCACATCGTTGGATTTACCGACAAACCGATCCTGATCGGCACATGGGAAGCGGCATCGTGGGCCATCGCGTTTTATGAGAAAAACGGCTTCGCCCTAGTTCCGCCGGAGAAGAAAGCGGAGCTGCTGCAGCGATATTGGGACGTGCCGGAAAGGCAGATTGAAACGTCGGTCGTGCTGGCATCTCCGAGCTTTTTAAAGTAAATATGTTCATCCGTGTACGGTTTGGATTCATGGTAAAATGGGATGGCGATGATCATCGTCAACTGAAAATATTGCTCTTGAGGAGGGGGATTATGGAATTTTTTGCGGAATATTTAACGCGCATCGATCATCCGGAGCACCGTGCCCGAATGGAAGAAGTATTGAATTGGGTAAAGGAGTCTTATCCGGTTTTATCGCCCAAAATAGCATGGAATCAGCCCATGTTTACCGATCATGATACGTTTATTATCGGGTTTAGCGTGTCCAAACAGCACATCGCCGTAGCTCCCGAGAAGGTGGTCATTGAACGTTTTGCGGATGACATTACCCAAGCGGGCTACACCCATACCAAGGAACTGATTCGTATGCCGTGGAAAAATGAAGTCGATTTTGGTTTGCTTGCGAAACTGATCGAGTTCAATATATTGGACAAGGCTGAGTGCACGACGTTTTGGAGAAAATAGTAAGCAAGCTCGAAGCACACTACAAAAATAAAAAGGGAGATCCCGTCATGGCAAAAATCGGCCCTAAAATCAAAACGTTTTTGATGTTTGAAGGTCAGGCAGAAGAGGCGATGAACTTCTACGTGAGTCTGTTCGAAGACTCTGAAATCACAAGCATTCAACGATACGGCCCGAATGAGGATGGTCCGGAAGGTTCTTTGCATCAAGCAACATTCAAGCTGGCCGGGCAAACGTTCATGTGTATCGACAGCTACGTGAAGCATGCTTTTTCGTTTACGCCTGCCATTTCCCTGTTTGTTGAGTGTGAATCGGATGAGGAAATTGAACGCACGTTTGCCAAATTGCTGGATGGAGGAACCGTGTACATGCCGCTTGGCGCTTATCCATTCAGTTCCAAATTCGGCTGGGTCGGAGACAAATTCGGCGTGACGTGGCAGCTTAACCTGGCCTGATCCGTTCTCTGAAAAAGCGCGTAAATCGTAGGCTGAAAGCAATCATGACGGAGCAAGAATTCGGACAAGCTTGCTCCGTTCAATATCCTCGATTGCTCCGATAAGCAATGATTTCAGGCTTCAAGACCCACGCCTTCATAAAACTGATACTTGTTTTTGCCGCTTGATTTGGCTTGATATAATGCGGCATCCGCATGCTCAAGCAGCGTGGACAGATCGATATTCATTTGTTCGGTATAAGGAATAATGCCAATGCTCACCGATAATTGGAATTTCTCCTTATCCCTGAGACTGTCCCAGGAGGATAACCGACCCAGAATCAACTCTGCCTGGTTCACAATCTGATGCCGATCCGACAAATGATGATAATAAACCACGAATTCATCCCCGCCAAGCCGAACGACAAACCCGTCGTTGTGCAGTATCAGCTCTTCCAAACGAAGCGCCACTTCCTTCAATACCAAATCTCCCGCATGATGGCCGAACAAGTCGTTTACATTTTTGAAGCCATCCAGATCAAGGAACAACAAAGCTCCATATGCTGTTGGATGTTCATCAAAGTATTTATGCAGGAACTGTCTGTTATAAGCCCCCGTTAACGAATCCCTGAAGGCCAATTTTTCCAAATCCAAATAATATGAAAACAGCCTCGCCACTTTTTGAAACAAATTTACGCTTGTGCAGTCAAATACCGAAGCCGTGGAATTCACGGCGCATAACGTGCCGAATACATCCCCGTTTCTGAGAATGATGGGAACCCCTAGATAGGAGCCGATCCTGGCTTCCTTTAAAGCAGGCAGCAGATCATCCAACGCCGAGTCTTGGGTGATATCTTCATAGACCAACGGCGCATCGCATGAGAAATCAATCCGGTTGCAAACGGTGGAATCGACTTGAATCGTCATCCCTTCATGGATTCCGATCGTTTGGTCATTATCCAACACTTTCAGGATGATTTGCTCCGTGTCGGTGAGAGAACTCAGGAATAAAAACTTATCCCGGAGAATCTGATTGGCCATTTCCAAAATATCGTGCGTGACCTCGTTGAAATTTGTATAAAAAGGAAATTCTTTGATGGGCTGACTCATAATGTAACTCTCCTTAATATCAAATATATATAGTTGCAGACGATCAGGTTATTGCTGTGAAATATGTATTCAAGACCGGGTGTCCGGGTCTTCTTGTTGATTTCGTTTAAAAATAGTATCAACCTATATATTACTAAAAACTTACATTCAAAAAAACAAAAATATTTTTCAATTTTTAATAAAATGAAAAAACAGGACTTCCTAAAACGAGGTTTAGGAAGTCCTTCGTATAATGCTGAACAATTGGAAAATGTTCTAGGGAAAAGTAAAATGTTTAGTTGGATCAAAAAAGAGCATGAGAGGATCATCAAGCGGCTTTAGGCGCCGCAGGTTTGCTGTTTACGATCCAAATGCCGAACAGGACGAGGGCGATGCCTCCAAGCGTGGCGATCTTGAAGGATTCATGTAGGAAGAGCCAACCGGACAACACCCCGATGATGGGAACAGTCAACAATGTAATCGATGCTTTGCTGGCCTCAAGTTTGGACAGAATGTTGGTCCATAATACAAACGCAAGCGCGGACGCAACAATGCCGGAAAACAGCAAGTACAACACAGCGTTCAGATTCCAGTGGGTTGTCCCATGTTCGAACAGCAGGGAGCAAATGAACAGACCGATCGTTCCGAATGCCATCTGCCAGGTCGTGAACTGCACTTTGTCACAGTCCTGAAGCTTTTGTTTGATGATCAGGTTGGAGATTGCCCAAGAGATTGCGGACGAAAGAGCCAGCAGCAAAATCCAAGGATTCCCGGAGAAACGAATGTCCATCGCGAGTCCCAATCCCAGAATGCCAACGATGATTCCAATGGATTTGCGGGTCGTTAACCGGTCGCTTGGAATGACGTAATGTGCCATTAAGGAGAGAAACAAGGGCATGCTGTAGGTCAGCACGGACGTTAAGCCGGCACTGATGTAATTCAGGGATACCTGAATCGCAATGTTAAAATAGGTCGTTTGCAAAATGCCGCAGATCACGAACCATTTGAAATGTTCCCGTTTCGGAAGGGGGATCCGTTTGAAAAACACGATCAGAAAAAGAAAACCGGACCCGACCAAAAAGCGAAAAGCGGCGAATAAAACAGGGGGGAACAGGCCGTTCCCCAGCTTCATGATCACGAAATTGAATCCCCAGATTAAACACAGAACCAAACTCAGAAGTTGCATTTTCAAGTCATATCCCTTCGGTACGTTTTGTTTAGGATGACAGGCTGCCAGGAATATGCTTTGACACCAGGGACAACAGAATATCCTTTTCTCGAACAGCATCCGAATCATACGGAGTGACGGAAGCGTATTGGTCCGAGTTCGTAATAATGATTGGCGTAATTGTGTTATAGCCCTCGGATTGGATGGCTTGTATATCGAATTCCAACAACAGGTCCCCGGCATTCAACCGGTCGCCTTCGTTAATATGGGAGGTGAAGTGTTTTCCTTTCAATTTGACGGTGTCGATACCGACATGAATCAAAATTTCCGCCCCGTCATCACTTACGATCATTATAGCATGCTTGGTTTTGAACAGTTTGGCCACTACGCCATGGACAGGAGATACAACCCTGCCTGCTGCAGGCACGATGGCAACGCCTTTGCCCATCATCTCCTGGCTGAAGGTTTCATCCGGAACAACGCGGAGAGGATGGAGCGAACCTTGCATTGGGCTCAAAATGACACCTTCCGGCACTTCCGTTTGTCCACCAGCATGATTTAAGACACTTTTAGGAGTTGGAGCAGAGGCATTCACGGGTATTTCAACTGTGCTTTCAGGGTTTGGAATGTCTTGGAATCCGATGACCCAAGTGACCACGGCAGAAACAATAAACGAAGCAGCCATGGCGATGGCCAGATAGATGAACGTTTCTCCTAAAAAGAGCGGAATGCCCGGAAGACCTGCCAACGTGTAACCGTACGCTTTGGCTCCATAGAAACCGGAAATGGCTCCTCCGACCGCACCGCCTGTAGCTGCGCCGATGAACGGTTTTTTGAGCCGCATCGTTACGCCGTAGATTGCCGGCTCGGTGACACCCATCAATGCGCTGAACGTAGCTGCACCCGCGACAGATTTGAGGGCTTTATTTTTCGTTTTCAGGAACACAGCGAAGGATGCGCCTGCCTGGCCGATATTGGCTACGGTCATGAGTGGTTTGATGTAATCGTATCCATATTGTGATACGGATTGCACGATGAGCGGAACCAATCCGTAGTGCATGCCAGTGATGACAATCAGCGAGAACGTGCCGCCCAGAACGATCCCTGCAAACAAGCCTGACGTGGAATAGAGCCAAGAGAAACCAACGGCGAGTGCGTTACCCGCATACGAACCGAGTGGACCCAATACAATCAATACGATTGGAATGGCGATGAGCAAAATAATCATCGGTTCGAATACGATTTTCAGCGAACCGGGCACGATTCTTTTAACATATTTCTCGATGTAAGCCAGCAAAATGACGGACAACAGGATCGGCAGTACGGAAGACGAGTAGTCGATCAGGCGCATGGGGGCGCCAAGGAGGCTTAGCTCTGTCACGCCATCCGCACGCAGCGCGGCGAAATTGGGATGAAGGAGCACACCTGCTACAACGACGGCGATGTAAGGATTCGTCTTAAATTTGTTAGCCGCCGTAATGGCCAAGAGGATGGGCAAGAAATAAAAGGCGGTTGTGGATAGTGCAGTCAGCACAACGAACACACCGCTTTCCGGCTGGACCAAATTCCATACCGTGAGCAGGGAAAGCAGCCCCTTCAGCATGCCGGCACCGATGATCACCGGAATGGCAGGGGTGAAGATGCTGGAGATGACTTCGAACAATCGGCTGAATATGTTCTTTTTATCCTTGTTATCCGCAGTAAGTTGCTCTTCATCTTCGTCATCGGTTTTGATGTCGGCAATCTGAATCAGCTGGTTGAACACCGAGCCCACTTCGTTGCCGATAATGACCTGGTATTGGCCGCCGCTTTGGGCAACGCCCATGACTCCGGCCATGTTTTTCAACCTTTCGGAGTCGGCCCGCCGATCGTCGTGCAAATTAAAACGAATGCGTGTAATGCAATGCGTGGCCATTTTGATGTTTTTCTCTCCGCCGACGCTTTCCAAAATTTCTTTAGCAAGTTGCTTTTTGTCCATGGATCATAACTCCCTTTGAGTCATATTCTCAATTGTAAACACTTACATAATTGTAATGTATCGTGTTCGTTTTCCGGCAATCAAGGGAATGGAATAGGGGATCGATCATCCCCGTCTCCCTTGAAAACCGGCCTTGAAGTAAGTGCTGAACGGTAAATCGTTGGTATTACAACGTTTCGCCGTTACTTGCAATGACTTGCTTGTACCAGTCAAAGCTTTTCTTTTTGATGCGTTTAAGAGAGCCATTACCTTCATCGTCCTGATCGACGTATACAAAACCGTACCGTTTGGACATTTGCGACGTCGAAGCGCTGATCATATCGATGGGTCCCCAGGCCGTGTAACCGATCAGATCGACGCCATCATGGATGGCTTCACGCATTTGCTCGATATGTTTTTTCAGGTAATCGATGCGATAATCATCCTGAATGGTGCCGTCTTCTCGGATCGTATCGATGGCGCCTATGCCGTTTTCCGCAATGAACAAAGGTTTCTGATAGCGATCGTACAGATTGTTCAGCGCATACCGCAACCCCTTTGGATCGATCTGCCATCCCCATTCGTTTTGCTCGAGATATGGGTTTTTTACGCCGCCAATCAGATTGCCGCTTGCTTTTTCGTGCTGCTCTGCCGTGGCACTTGCATTGTTGGACATATAATAGCTGATCGCAATGTAATCGACGATGTTTTCGCGAAGGATCGCATCATCACCTGGCTCGGTTTGCAACACAACGCCTTTTTCTTCGAACATTCTTGCGGAATAAGAGGGATAGTACCCTCTAACTTGAACGTCACTGAAGAAAAAGGAGACACGTTCTTCATGTTGGGTTTCCAAGACGTCATCCGGATTACAGGTGTTTGGATATAATAACAGATAACTGATCATGGAGCCGACCATAGAACCGGGAATGATCTCATGCGCTGCTTTGACGGACAAAGCGCTTGCAAGAAATTGATGATGAGCTGCTTGATACTTGGCTTGTTCGAGATTAGGGTGGCCTTCCTCAATAATTCCTGCACTGACGAAAGGATGATGTTTGAGGCAGTTCATTTCGTTAAAGGTGATCCAATATTTCACTTTGTCTTTGTAGCGACGGAATACGGTTTCTGCAAAACGAACGAAAAAATCGATGCATTTGCGGTTGGTCCAACCGCCGTAAGCATTAACGAGATGTAATGGCATATCGTAATGCGTCAAGGAAACGACAGGTTCGATCTGGTGCTCAAGTAACTTGTCGAATACTTTGTCATAGAAAGCAAGCCCTAGTTCATTTGGCTCCAGTTCATCGCCGTTCGGAAAAATGCGGGTCCATGCGATGGACGTCCGGTAGGTGCTGAAACCCATCTCCGCAAAAAGCTCGATATCTTCTTCATAGCGATGGTAGAAATCATTACCGCGGCGTTTCGGATAGTTTTTTTGAATTGCTGGATCGAGAGCTTCCTGGACCTGACGATGTGTCATCATATGCCATTGGTCCAGCCAATATTTTTTATCCTGCTTGGAATCGAACGTAAATACGTCACTTACGGACAACCCCCGGCCATCCGCATCATAAGCGCCTTCTGTTTGCATGGCCGCAGCCGCTCCGCCCCACAGGAAATTTTTAGGGAAACCTTTTTTCACATGTTCCATGACTTGACCTCCGAAGTAGTATAAGTGATAGAATTTAGTAGTCTGAAGGATTCATGAACAATCCTCATAGGCTCATGCTAAACGCTGGAATGCATTCCAGGTCAAGCACAAATTTCGCGGGGTGGCTCACATGATCAACATCACAAAAATCGCAGAAATTGCCGGAGTTTCGAGAAGTACGGTTTCTCGCGTATTGAATAATCATCCTCACGTTAATGAAACGACCCGGGAACACGTGATGAAAATTATGAAGGAATTCGACTATATTCCGAACATCAATGCCGTTCAGCTAAAGGTAGGCCGAACCAAAATTATCGGTGTCATGACGCCGACGATCAACAATTATTACATGCAATATATCAATGGAATCGCTCTTGAAGGCAAGAAAGAGGGATATCAGGTTCTCATTTACCAAACGGACGAACAAGCTGACCAGGAGCAGGCAACACTGGAATTGCTGCGCCAAAAAAAGGTAGACGGGCTGATCGTGTTAAGGCGGTTGATGAGCTGGAAAACGATCGAGAAATATACGGAATATGGACCGATTGTGACATGCGAACCTTTGAACAGCGGCAAAATACCTTCGGTATACATGGACCATTATGAAGGATTTCGATTGGGGATAGAGCATCTGGTAGAGAGAGGATATCACCATATCGCCTGTACGATCGGAAGGAAACATAGCACCAACAGCAAGCGAAGAATTCAGGCATACATGGATGTATTGGAGAAATACGGGTTACCGCATAAAGAAGAGTGGATGCTCTACGGCGTCCGCACGGTGGAAGACGGAATTGCGGCATTCAAGAAACTGGAGAGGCTTGCCGATAAACCCCATGCGATCGTAACCACCAACGATTTCGTTGCAAGTGGTATTCTATCTTCGGCACGTTCGAGCGGTTTTCGGGTGCCTGAAGATATCGCCGTGGTAGGATTTGAAGCTGACGAAAGTCAGGTGGCCGACGCCATGCAGCTCACGAATATCACGAATCCGCTCAAAAACATTGGACAGGACATGTTTCGGATTTTCATGAACAAGCTTCAGTGCAAGCCTTTCGAATATCGGAATTTGGAATTCCAATTGATTGTCCGTGAATCGACTTGAATGAAAGATTCAAGTCTCGAAAAGCCGCGATATCGCGGCTTTTTGCGTTGAATGACATGGGGCATGAATTCATACGGGCTGGGCCAACAAATAGTCTTGTCAAAAGTGTACCCGCATGATAAAGTTGATAACGATTATCAATATCACTTGAAAAAGGGTGGATTCATTTGCTGAAACGGACAACTTCATTCTGGCTTATGCTGGTACTGGCCATGGTGTTAGTGCTGAGTGCATGCGGCCAAAAAGCGACTACAACGACCGAGACGACAACGAATGCGTCTGCGGGAGCGGACCGTTCGATCGATACAAGTTCTTCGGATGCAACAGCGGTAACGGAAGAGGAAACGGTGACGTATCAATCCGATGCAGGTGAGGTACAAGTGCCTAAAAATCCGCAGCGCATCGTCGATCTGACGGCATTCTCGACAGGTTATTTCGTTGCGCTGGATGCACCGGTCGTCGGAGCGCTCTCGGGCGCGATCAACAACAAATACATTAAAGATCAATTGGCCGGCCAAGGTACGACGGACCTGGGCGAGCAGCCGACAGCCGAGCAAATCGTCAGCCTGCAGCCGGACTTGATCATCGCTTATACAGGAACCGAGGGAATTGACCAATTATCCCAGATTGCTCCCGTCGTACAGCTCAAGTATGGTGCGCTAAACTACAAAGACCTCATGCTGGAGCTGGGCAAACTGACCAATCGGGAAGATGCGGCCAAAGCATGGGTCGCGAACTGGGAAGCCAAGATTAACGAACTGAAGCCGCAGGTGAAGGCCGCGGTAGGCGACCGCACGGTTTCGATCCTCAACCCGTATTCGAAGGGGCTATATGTATTCGGCCATAATTTCGGCCGCGGCGGGGAGATCATCTATGGGGAATTCGGCCTTAAAGCGCCAGCCAAGGCTCAAGCCGAAGCGATCGATAGCGGAACAGGCTGGGCTTCCATTTCAATGGAAGTGCTGCCGGAATACGCGGGTGATATCATCTTTACGAGCCCATGGTCGGGCGATACAAGTGATCCGCAGATTGTTTACGAGAACAAGATCTGGGCTAATCTGCCTGCGGTGAAGGCCGGACATGTATTCCAGCTTGACCCTACCTCGGACACGTACAATGATCCCATTTCTTTGGAAGGCCAGTTGAAGTTTATTACCGATAGCTTGCTTTCCGCCAAATAAATCCTTATCCGTCCATAACGTTTAACCATAAAAACGAGTATTCCTGAAAGGCTTCCTAGCGGCGGTTCAGGAGTACTCGTTTTATTTCACGTCTATTTAAATAGGATATAACGTTCGAAGAGAAGGGATACATCGAGAAATACAGAATATTTGAGGGTGTATGCTGGGAGCTTGCTTTGGGGTATTCGTCGTATCAGCGATTGTTACAAGTTATGATACAGGGAGGAAATGATCCGTGGTACTAGATGACGAAGCTTTTAAAAAGCTGATATCCACCAGAAATGTTGGGAAAGTCACGTATGGAATAGAAAAAAGGGAAGCAGAGAACGAAAAATGGATGAATGATTTATTGGTCAAAATGGGGCATAACTCGTCGAGAATCGAACATCATTGGAGATCGGTAACGAGGGAGTATGCCCATCAGATTCTTGAATTCATCTTTACCATGGAAATGACCCACAACCTGGCCATAAATTCTAAGCCGTTTGCGCACTCCATAAGCAACTGTTATCTGAATCAATTCGGACCAGAGGCAGAATTTTACACGAATGGACTGTTCGATACTTCTGACGGCTCTTTCAAGCTCTATGCCTGGACGTCTATTACAGATGGCGAAACGTATACCTATGATACAGGGGTCATCGGGATCGATACAGAGCGAATTGGAATTCTTTGGGCGACCGATCCTATGTAGATAAAAGAAAAAAGGCCTTCCCTCTCAACGAATTGGAGTGATAAAGCCGCTATTTCGCGATGCGAACCTGAATCTCCGTCAGAAATTCATCGGTATGGATCGTTTCCCGGTTGTCGATTTCATAGATTTCGAAAGGGGCATCCAGCAATGCATATCCGTTTTCACTGGCATGGTCCATGACGTCCATGATCCGCTTTGCACTCTGAGTATAATCCCCTCGGTAACAAAGTGAAAGGTACTCCCCGGCGGGAAGCAGATCATCGTAGTCGCGGGCGTTTCGATCCAAAATGAAAAAGATGGAGTCGAACACCTCCTTCATGCCTGCCTGCAATTCCTCGACAGCCACGGATGCTCCGAATAATTGATTGCCAAAATCACGGATTTTGCTTTCATGCTTTTGATGCAGCTTTTTGATCGCCAAGTCCATTTCCTCATCCCTCGTGATCCGCATCTTTAGCTGTAAGCAAGGCCGATCGGGATAGGATTTGATCGTGAATACTCCAGTTTCAATGTTCTTTGCTGCAGACAAGACATGGATTCGTTCCTGGATAAGTTGTTGCTTGAAACGCAGCCTTTCGATCTGTTCGCTGATCAGCGCCTCCTCCGTATGGAACAACGAAAGCGTACTATCAATGCTTTGATGGTCCAAGTACTCTTTGATCTGCTGCATGGAGAAATCCAATTGGCGCAAATCGCGAATAATGTTCAATTTGTATATGTCATGCAAGCCATAGAGCCTATATCCATTGGTGTCCCGTCGTGGCTGGAGCACGCCCAATTTCTCGTAATAACGCAAGGAGTCCGCGCCGATTTGATACAGTTTGGATATTTCATTGATTTTAAAAACACTTTTCATGCCTCGATCCAATCCTTCTTCAATAAGTAATCAGTCAAAAAACAAACGATGGAACGCCAAATGGCTTTTTGCCTTGCGGAATTCGCCTGGCGAACATCCGACAATGCCATGAAAGACTTTGATAAAATAACTGCTTCCCGAGAAGCCCACTTGTTGGGCAATTTCCTCAATGCTAAGATCGGTTTCGCGCAGCAATCGCACCGCATGGCCGAGCCGGATCTTGGTCAAATACTGCAGGGGGGACATTCCTATGGTTGCCGTAAATCTTCGGATAAAATGAAACTTGGACAAACCTGCCGCCTGTGCACAAGCATCAACGCCTGAAATAACCGGATAATGCTCCTCCATCCAGGCCAAAGCCTTGCGAATCGCTTCCGGATGGTCGCCGTCTCCGTCTGTATGACTGGTATAACGTCTCAATTCCATCATGAATCGGTAGACGGATGACGAAGCACGGAATGCATCCGATAGCTGACCATCCCTGGCATCGAGAAAGATATGCTCCAATGTATGGATTACCGAATGGTGACGCGGAATGGGAACGATCGGGCCGTACTTTTTTTTGACAGCATGCCAGTGGTCCTGCAGCCCTGTAGGACGAAACAGCAAAAAAAGGAATTCCCAGGATTCGTCACGGTCATCGAAGCGATAACAGTGATCGTCCGGGATTTCCACGAGCAATGCCGTCTCCTCCGGAACGAGGTACTCTTTGCTGCCTACACGGAGGCGTCCTTGTCCGGATAACGTATATTGAAAAAGAAAAAGGGGGCCGTCGGACCGCTTCAATCCGTCCCAGGAATAGAGGGGGGACGAGACCTGGTCGCGACCGACGGCATATAGTTCATAAAGGCCCATGGCTGCCGCTTCGGAAAAGCGGAACCCGATCGTTGAATATTCAGGCTGATTCAATTTTGGTTTAGTCATCTTCTAAGTATATGGAAGTTTACGGTTCGAGTCTATACAATGCGGCTCCATGCGGAGCAATCTTGGCAGACAACGTCCCGTCATTGACGTTAACGTGCTGTCCTGTCCAAAGCTCTTTCGCGCCAGAGGAGCGGGTTACGCCGATTTGCTGCAATCGAACGGAGACGGTGGCCGCTTCGTCACCAACATTAAACAATGCGACGTACACGGAGCCGTCCGTATGATTGGCTTGCCATACAACCTTGTTATCCTCACGGGATACCTGGCGTGCGCCAAAGCCGTTTCTGTGCAGATCAAGCACGTCCCGGTTGGTCAAGAGGGATAGCGTCCAATCGTCGTTGTCCCGCATTTCTCCGCCAAACATGAGTGGCGAACGGAAAATGGACCACAAGGTCATCATCGTCAATTGTTCGTCCTTGGTAAACCGCGTCCACCGATCGCTGCCTCCGCCGTCCACGGAACGAATGCCGAGATGGCCGAGCGGCAGCATGTCGCAATCAGGCCACTGGCCTGGCTCCACATGTTCGGCCCACTTCTCGCAGCGTTCGAACATGCCGAGCAGCAGGGGCCACAGATCCCAGAAATCGTCGGTCATGCGCCACATGTTGGCATTGGCTTTGAATTCCTCGGCGTGCTCCAGAGGGGCTGGCCCCGGTGAAAGGCTGAGAACCATCTCTCTGCCGCTGCGGTCAATGGCTTTGCGAATCATTTCGATTTCAGGCAAATGGGCTTGATACAGGCGGGATGCAGCAATGTCATCCACTTTAACGAAGTCGACGCCCCAGGATGCATACAGTTCAAACAATGAATCGTAATAGGCCTGAGCACCTTCTTTGGCTGCATCTACGCCGTACATGTCCGTGTTCCAAGGGCAGATCGAATTCGGGTGGGCGATGTCCCGAGCCGTGGCCGAGGTGCCCAGAATCGGCGTTGCCGCATGGGCAGCTTGACGCGGGATGCCGCGCATGATGTGGATGCCGAACTTCAGGCCCAAACTGTGCACGTAATCCGCCAATGGTTTGAATCCTTTGCCCCCGGCGGCAGAAGGGAAGCGGTTAACGGCTGGCATCAGCCGAGAGTATTCGTCCATTTCCAAAGGCACAAACGGCCGATACTGCGAAGATATTGCTCCCGGTTCGTACCATTGGATATCGACGACCACGTATTCCCATCCATACGCCTTCAAGTGCTCTGCCATATACTCCGCATTTCCGCGAATCTCTTCTTCGCGCACGGCAGCACCATAACAATCCCAGCTATTCCAGCCCATAGGCGGGGTAGGTGCAAATTGGTGATGATTCATGTCCAGATCCCATCTTTCGTTGATAAAGTATGTTCTGGCTTCATTTTATGGGAACGAAGGATAAGGGACAATCATAAAGTATTGCTCAGGTTGTAAAATATTGCTGTTCTATTGGCGTGAAGAACCACGTTGTAATGCCTGTAACGGGTTAGATAGGCTGAATCATGATATAATGGGCTGAAATGGAATAAATATGATGAACATCGGGACTACCAAAGGGTATGGAATGGAGGGAAACGTATGGACCACCGGCAGCTGCTTCCTTTGGTCGAACGGCTGGATGCGAGAGGCATCCGTTACGCTTTAGGCGGCAGCGGATTACTGCGTTATCTGAACTTGATTCAAAGCGTAAACGATTGGGACTTGACGGTTGAATGCTCCAAAGTCGAGCTGCTGGAAGCCATCCATGGATTCGACTACAAAGAACAGCCGAGTGGAGACCACCCGTTTGCCAGCGAATACCGATTGAGTTTGCCTTCATTGAACGTGGATATCATCGGGGGCTTTGCTATATATTCAGGCAAGGGTGTGGTTAAATTACCCATCCGGCGTATGAGCGTCTGGGACGGAGTCCATGTTTCCCATCCGGAAGTCTGGTATGTTGCTTACAGATTAATGGATCGCGGAACGAAAGGCGATATGTTGTTTCAGTATTTGCAGTCCAATAAAAGGTTGGTCAATCAGGACCTCGTTCACGAGCTGCTTGCTGCCGATCATCTTGATCCGTTTTTGCGCAATGAGCTTAACGATTTGTCATTACCCGCAGAATGAGCATGACATGGAACATGCGCTATCCTCATCATTGCAGCTTATTTATTTCCCTTTTACGACAGACATAAACGAAAGCCGGAGGGAAGTTGAGCGGAACGAATTCCACTTTATCGATGACGAATGTTTCGGTCAATTGCTTTTTCATTTGAAGCGAATACTGGAAAGCAATGAACTGCCCGCCAGGTTTCAGAGCCGAATGAATCTGTTCGACCAATGCATCCCTCAGTTTGCGCTCGAAATTGAAAAAGGGAAGTCCGCTAAAAATGCAGTCCAATTGCTCGACATTCGCTTGTTGGATCGTTTCCACCAGGTGGGTCGCATCGGCATGACAGGTGAAACGCGGATATTCGGCCTGCAAATTGTTTCTCATGGTCGCGTCCATTTCGAACAAAAACACCTTTGTCGCTTCGGTTGCCCGGGCTTGGATTTGGCGGGTGATTGCTCCCGTACCCGACCCAAGCTCCGCGGCGGCCTTCATTTCATGCCATGGCGCATGCTTCACCATGGCGTTCGCCAAAAAGCGGGAGCTCGGCATGAGGCTTCCAACCTGTTTCGGGCTTTGAATGAAGCTTCTCAAAAATAATAGATTTTCATTCAGAGTCAACGTTTCCACCTCCATTTCCGTTAACATTGCAAAAATAGAAGCGAAGCCAAGATATATGCTTACCAGCATACGTGCCTGCTGCAAAAAAGGTAATGGTCCAACATCACGCACTCGTGGTTGGAAGCAGGGCAATTTTTCGATGATCGGCTTCATGGCTATCTTAATGAACATAACTTAGGAACCACCGGGGATATTTCTAAAGAAATTCTAAAGAATTCGTTGCTATATAAACCGCACTAATTAATCACACCAGGCCACTGCGATTTATATAGCGATACGGAGTGGATATAAAGGCAACAAAAAAACCTTGCCAACCTTCGTTGACAAGGAACGATTACAGAACCGTGAGAAGTCGCTTTATGGCGGCTTTTTTGGCGTTTTAGCACGTACGAAGAATGGAGGAAAGGAGGGCGTTTTATAGAAAAAAGGAATAGATCCGGTTTACAAATCGTAAAAATTACGATAAACTAGCTTTTGCAAAACGTAATTATTACGATTAACAGGAGTGCCAGACATGATCTTATCCTCTTTGCGGGATGTTGTATTTGGCTATGGCCATGAACCGGTCATCGAACAACTCTCGCTAGACATTGCTGCCGGACGGTTCATCGGAATCACGGGGGCTAACGGAACTGCCAAAACGACCTTGCTCAAACTGATGCTTGGATTGCTCAAACCTTGGAGCGGTACGGTGTCGTTCAATAATGTGCGGGAAGACGGAACGAAGGTGATCGTGGGATACGTGCCGCAGCAAGTATCTTCCTTCAATGCCGGCTTCCCAAGCAGTGTCATCGAGCTGGTGCGTTCAGGTTGTTATGCGCGCTTGGGGTGTTTCGGCCGATTCAGCAAACATATGCATGACGTGGTTGAGCAAAGCTTACGGCAGGTCGGCATGTGGGAATACCGTCATCGCAAAGTCGGCGAGCTGTCGGGTGGCCAGAAACAACGCGTATGCATCGCACGGGCGCTTGCCCAGGAACCGGATGTACTCGTGCTGGACGAACCGGTGACCGGTCTGGATGCCAAGAGCAGGATCGAGCTGTATCGATTTTTGAAGGATAACGTGACAGCGCATGGGAAAACGGTAATTATGGTTACCCACGGCCTGGAGGAATTGGCACAGTATCTTGACACGGTCATCGAACTGGAAAGAAGGGAGGATGAGGGATGGCGATGTTCGGTTACGAATTCATGCAGCGTGCTTTCTGGGCAGGCGCAATGATCGGCATCATTGCCCCGATTCTGGGAGTGTATTTGATGCTGCGCCGACAAGCGCTGATGGCCGACACGCTCTCACATGTCTCCCTTGCCGGCGTGGCGTTGGGATCGGCCTTGTCGCTTAATCCTTCGCTCAGCGGATTTGCCGTAGCGATCCTTGGAGGCATACTGATCGAGCAGCTTCGGCGCTCTTATCGCACCTACAGCGAGCTCCCGGTAGCGATTATCATGATCTCCGGCCTGGCACTCGCCGTTGTCCTGATGAGTCTTAAGCAAAATTGGAGCAAAAGCTTGAGTTCCTACTTGTTTGGTTCCATCGTTGCCGTAAACGACACCCAACTGCTGCTGATTGCTGCGGTGCTGCTTACAGGACTGGTGTACTTTATTATCTTAAGACGTCCGTTATACAACCTGACCTTTGACGAAGAGACAGCCACGATTTCGGGCGCAAAGGTGAAGCTGCTGTTTTTTTCCTTTGCCGTACTGACCGGCATGACCGTAGCGGCAGCGATGCCGGTTGTGGGCGTGCTTTTGGTGTCGGCATTGATCGTGCTGCCCGCCTCGCTTGCGTTAAGGATTGCGCCAGGGTTTGCAGCCGCGATACATATCGCGATTGGCACCGGTCTGGCCGGTATTTTTTCCGGTTTGAGCTTGTCCTACTACATCGACACACCGCCTGGCGGTACGATCGCATTGGTTTTGCTCGTTTTCCTGCTTGTCACGATGCTTTTCCAAAAGCTGCTGCAGCGCCGCAGCCGGCGAAGCGTGAAATATGCCAAAGAACGAATGAACAAAAGGAGTGCATGAATATGAAATTTTGGAATCGCAGTTTTATCTTTTTAGCTTTGTCGCTTGTATTGGTTCTGGCCGGATGCGGCACGAAATCGAACAGTGCGGGCTCTTCAGCATCCGATAACGCAGCGTCTTCAACGACCGAAGCATCCACTGACGATGCTGCACAGAAAAAGCTGGAGATCAAGACCAGCTTCTATCCGATGTACGAATTCACTCGTCACGTCGCCGGAGATTTGGCCAATGTCGAAAATTTGGTGCCAGCAGGCATGGAGTCGCATGATTGGGAGCCGACCGCACAGGACATGGCAAAGCTGACCGAAGCCGACGTGCTGGTATATAACGGTGCCGGTTTGGAAAGCTGGGTAGGCCAAGCATTGGATAGCGCCACAGGCTCGAATCTGAAAGCCATTGAAGCAAGCCAAGGAATCGACATTATGGAAGGCTCGGAAGAAGAAGGCCATTCTCATTCCCACGGCGATGAGGCTCATGCCGATGATCATGATCACGACCATGGAGAGGAAGCGCATTCCGAAGAAGAGCATGACCATGACCATGACCATGAACATGGCGAGCATGCACATGAGGAACACTCGCATGATGAAAGCGGGCATGTTCACAATCACGGCGGTCTGGACCCTCACGTATGGTTGTCGCCGCAGCTGGCGATTCAAGAGGTTCGTAATATTGAAAAAGGATTATCCGAAGTTGCCCCGGAATACAAAGAACAGTTTAAAGCCAATGCCGATGCATACGTCACCGAACTCGAAGCGCTGGACAACGAATTTACGGAAGGTTTGAAGGATAGCAAACGCAAAGATTTCATTACGCAGCACGCGGCCTTTGGTTATTTGGCCAAACAATACGGGTTGACGCAGGTACCGATCGCTGGATTGTCCCCCGATCAGGAGCCATCTCCGGCCCAAATGGCAGACATCGTGCAGTTTGCCAAGGAGAACAACGTTAAAACGATCTTCTTCGAAACACTGGTCTCTTCCAAAGTGGCCGACACGATCGCTAAAGAGATCGGAGCGAAAACAGATGTTTTGAATCCCATTGAGGGACTTACGGAAGAAGAGCTTGCCGCAGGAAACGACTATGTGCGCGTGATGCGCAGCAACCTTGAAGCATTAAAAACAGCATTGAACGAATAGCGATACGTTGCAAACACGAATCCATTTATACAAATCCAATAAACGAGAAGGCGTTGACTTTTGTGGTCAACGTCTTTTTGTGCACTGCATATCATGGATTCCATCACAAATTGGACACAATTTCCAAATGGGTATAGCTACGTCGAGCTATATGGGAAAGAGGCAAATGTTTGTACACTAAACACAGTTTGTTGTTATCGATGACGTTGTAATCCTTTCGTGGCAATGACGAAATCCATGATGAAAGGAGGGAAATTCCATTCCAAAAGCAGCCGGATCAACGCGTTCGCTGTTCTTGTTTGATGAAAAGCTGTTATTTCGATGGCTTGTCAGCATGCTTGCTTTGGGACTAATGAGCATGTTGTCTTTTTACGGCATTACCTTTGCTGAAAATAGCAGCGGCCCGATCCCCTTGCAGCCACGGATCGACCGCGCTGTTAATGGCGAAGTCATTACATTGGCACCAGGTACATATTCGGGACCGATCGTCATCGACAAAAGCGTTACGATTCAGGGCGATGATTCCGTCGTGCTGATCAATCCAAAGGCAGCTCCCGCCATTTCGGTTCAATCCGACGAGGTGAGATTAACAGGGTTTCGCGTGCGGCAAGAACATCTCGGCGAGCATGCAGCAATTCACGTGACGGCAAATCAGGTCGTTCTGTCCGATCTTGATATAGAGAGCCAAGGTTACGGCATCATTCTTAGAAAAGCCAGCCAAGGAACCCTGCAGCATAATCTCATTCGTTGGACGGGGCCGTCGAGCACGAAGAATGCGCTGAAGGGAAATGGGATCGACCTGTATGCATCGCAGGAAATCCGGATCACGGATAACGAAATTCACGATGTGCGCGATGGCATTTACATGGAAAACAGCCGCAGCATCGAGGTCGCCAATAATAGGTTATTCGGCAACAGATATGCCATTCACTTAATGTATGTCCACCTTTCGAACGTCACGGGCAACCTGGGCGAGAGAAATGTAACCGGAGCCATGGTCATGGGTGCCAATAAAGCTGTAGTTACGGGAAATACGTTCCGCAAACAAAGCGAAAATGTTCATTCCCAAGGCATTCTGCTCTATGACGTGCAGCGTTCGATCGTCGCGGATAATGTACTTGAGGGAAACCGTGTCGGATTGTATATCCAGGAGTCTTCCGAAAACGAGATCAGCCGAAACGATCTTTTGCGAAATTTCGTTGGCGTGCAATTCAACCATGCGGAGGGAAACGAGCTTCACTCCAACCGATTCGTATCAAACGTGATCGAAGCGCAAGCGGTGGAAAGCCGAAACAACGTCATCCGCCACAACTACTGGGATTCGTTTCAGGGCCTTGACCTCAATGGGGACGGGGTAAGTGAGGCGGCTTATGCCATCAACCCGTTTTATCAGCGTTTGATACAACGCAACTCGGCCTTTCAATTGTTTTTTCAATCCCCGGGCATGACGTTTCTGAGCGACCTGCATACGGAAGGCAGAAGCGAATGGCTCACCGATCTTTCGCCGCGAATGAAACTGGATGCTGCTTCCCGGGCTTACGCAGGAGATAACGAGAACAATCGGTTCGTGCCATGGCTTGGGGGACTGTTATTACTTGCTGCAGGATATATGTTCTATTTGGGAGGAAAACGAAAATGAAACACTGGACATTCACTTTAATCATGTTGTGGTCCATCTTTCTGTTATCGGGCTGCGGCACGAAATATGCGGCTGTGCCCATCAATGAGGACGTCGATGTATGCGTGATTTGCAATATGCAGGTTAAAGACGATGCTTTTGCCACCCAACTGACGACAAAGGATGGCCAAACGTACAAATTCGACGACATCGGCTGCATGAATGAATGGAAACAACAGAACGGGACGGACCAAATCGGCATGGATTATGTCCGTGATTATAATGACAAAGAATGGATCGAATACGGCAAAGCGACTTATGTCTACGATGCTTCCCTAAGAACGCCAATGGCTTACGGCATCGTTAGCTTCAAGGACAAGCCGTCCGCCGAAGCCTTCGTTCAGGAACAGGGCGTCGGCCGAATCATGACTGCCGAAGAACTCGCATCCCACGACTGGAAGCAAAATACGGAGGGCATGGACATGCATGGGGAAGGTCAGGGACATACCCACAGTCATCAACAGGAAGCAGGGAGTGAGGAAACGAATCATGCTAACGAAAAAGCAGGAGATGCCGGTCATCATTAATCCGAAAGTCGGTGGAATGCCATGATCTCGAACCTGATTTACGTCGCCAACCGGGAAATCAAACTGGGTTTCCGCAACCCTTGGGCTTATTCGTTCCTGATATTGTTCTGCATGTTCGGTTTGAGCCTGCTGGTGCTGAATGCTCAAAATGTCGTTGAAGGTTTTTCGGGTACGACGGGTTCCTTGCTAAATTTAATTCTCTATCTGCTGCCGTTGATGGCCCTCTTCATCGGATCGTTTTCGTTGACGTCGGAGAGGGAAGACGGCGCTTGGCAATTGTTGTCCACCTATCCTTTGCGTACGTCTTCCTTCGTGATCGGGAAATACCTGGGTTTGTGCTGCGTGCTGATTACGATTGTCTTCTTTGGTTACGGACTTATGGGGGTCGTCAGCGGATTCATGGGCAACGCATTGGACCTGTTGACGTATGGGCTGTTTACGATGTTTTCAGCAGGGTTGGTATGTATGTTCGTAGGGGTGGCTTTATTGATTGGTTCGATCTGCAGCAATCGGTGGCAAGCACTCACCATTTCGGTTTCCGTCTGGTTCTTCCTGGTCATTGCCTGGCCAGCCCTGCTTATTGCGATCCTGGGTTTCGTTCCTTACGCATGGGTGCAGCCGCTTTTGTCTATTTTGACGTTGCTGAACCCGGCAGAGCTCGTCAGACTGTTCGTTGTCATTAAGCTTGGCGGCGGTTCGATTCTCGGGCCCGAATATTATCGGTGGGTTTTCTGGATACAAAAACCCGGCGGAACAGCAATGTTCATGATTGCCTTATGCATTTGGATTGCCTTGTCCATGCTGATCGTTCATCGGATATGGGAAAGGAGGCGATACCTTGGCTGACCACGTTATGCCCTATGTAGTGCACGTCAACAAGTTATGCAAGGTAATGAAAGGAAAGGCACTTGTGCAGAACGTTTCATTCACCATCCATGCCGGACAGATTCTGGCGTTATGCGGCGGAAACGGGGCAGGCAAAAGCACCGTGCTGCGCATGATAGCAGGCATTATGCTTCCCACTTCAGGAGAAGTGAACGTTAACGGCCAAAGCCCAAAGTCGAAACGAACACGCTTCGCCGAGCAAATCGGATACATGCCCGACGATTTTCGCTTCAGCCACAGCCTTTCCGCCGAGGAGACGCTTCAGTTCTGGGCAGACTTGAAAAATGTCGGTACGGACAGAGTGACCGACGTTTTAGAAATGGTTGGGCTCGGGAATCACAAAAAGCAACGCGTCACGACGTTCTCCAAAGGGATGCGGCAAAGATTGCTTTTCGCCCAAGCCGTTCTGTCCAAACCGCCGCTGCTCATTATGGATGAGCCGACGAACGGACTAGACCCGTACTGGATGCAAGAATTCGCTCAGTTGATGAAAGGCATCCGGGCCGAGGGGCAGATGGTCGTTTTCTCGACGCACCAATTGGAGATTGCGGAGGACGTTGCCGATGAGGTGGTGTTTCTGAACCAAGGCCAGCAGGCGGACTTCGGCCCGACGTCCCGGTTCCGGGAACGATTCGGCACGCTGCATGCTGCGTTTCGCCACAGTTTGGGATTAAAGTGAGGTTAGCGTATTGCGATTTCTATCCATAATCATGCGGCGCGCACTGGCTTGGACGATCATCACTGCAGCAGTTGTATGCGCGGTTGCGGTTGTATTGCAACCATATGCAGATTCACGACAGAAGGCCGAAAAGGGGATTATTGCCGTGGGAGAGACGGCTCCCGATTTTGCAGCTGTCGATTTGTCAGGGGAACAAGTACAACTTTCGCAGTATCGCGGGCAGGTCGTGCTCCTTCACTTTTGGGCCTCCTGGTGTGCTCCCTGTGTCAGGGAAATGCCATTATTGAACCGTTTATCCCAATCCCATAATAAAAACGTAAAGACGATTTTCGTCAATGTGGGGGAGTCCAAAGCGACCGTCCGCGAATATCTCGCCGAGAACGGCTTTGAACTTGACGTCGTGATTGATGCGACCGGCAAAATTGCGGGATCCTACCATGTGCCGGGATTGCCTGCAACGATGATCGTCGATCGGAACGGAACGTTCGATCATATCCTTCTTGGCGAACTGCATGAGGACATGCCGATCGACCGATGGCTGGCTGAGCTTTGATCTTGAGCAGGGCACGGGCTCTTTTGGAAACCGGAGAATGAGAGCCGGAATCATCAAGTTGTAAAGGAGGGCTGCGTCCGAAGCGTTGGGATTTGCTTCGAGCGCAGCTGTTTTAGTCATATTGACACAGGGACCGGAAGATGGTTCAGACCGCGAGGCGATCCCGTGCATTCAACTTAGATTTTGGATGGCCAGTTGCCGTACCAGGCGTAGCCGGCCCGTCTCTCCTGGTCGATATCGCTGAGATTGTATCTGACAATCCCGTCGCGGCCGACAAAGATTGGCTTGTCCGTGCCGATTTCATAGAAACGTGCCCACAGCGGCGTTGTGATGCTGGAGTCTTTAATGACTTTGCCGTCCCCGTTTTCTCTCACGAATTTGATGCCCGTCATCTTGACCTTGTCAAACCAAGCCTGGGCACCGTTAATGGACGCGGTAATCTTGGCATTGGCCGGGCGTGTTTTCAGGAATTTTACGATAGTACTGCTCTCTGCGGCGGAGAGGGAGGGAACTTCGTATATCCGTGCTCCCGCTGGTTTCAACGTGCTGGAATCATGCTGCTGTCCCCAAGCCGTCAGCTTGCCGCCAACGACGACCTGTGTATTCAGAATGGCATCTACGCCTTTGTTAACGGCATTCCGGCTGCGATCGGCCAGGGAACTGTCAATAAAGGAGAAATCTCCCTTGCGGTTAGCGACTTCATCCAGCAGGTACATGACATTGATCATCGCGTCGTCATTATAGGTGATGTGTTTGTGGTAACCCGAGCTTTGGTAAATTTGAGGCCATCCGCCGTTGGCATACTGCATGTTCAGCAAAAAGTTGATGCCTTTGATCGCTGCAGCGGAATATTGGGGATTGTTGGTCTTTTTAAATTCGCTGGCAAGTCTTCGGATTTCAGAATATGTAGCTTTGTTATCGATCGTGGATTTTGCCCATTCTCCGCTCGTTTCTTTGTAATCTTTTCTCCATCCTCCGTCAGGACGCTGGTTTTTCAAAATATCGGAAATGCTCGCCGTCGTTCCGGATGCATCCGCCGCATAGACTTGCCCCGCAGGTAGAATTGCCGTTCCGACAACAGGAAGTGCCAGGGCACAGGCCATCATCAAAGAAGTCACCGTTTTTTTCGCGTTCAACATCTCGTATACCCTCCTAAGTTTAAAATGATAACGGTTCCAAAATATCGATTACCGCTGCTACAGCCTCCTTTTTTTGATTCTGGATAACCATTTTCATCATGTCCATTCCAATTTGTGGATATGGACAAGCTCATTTTATGCAAAACTTTAAAAAATATCAATCTTTGCACATACCATATGGGTGTATATTTTGAATATATTGTTCATCAGAGATAATCTTTAATTAAATTGAATCATATAGACGTATAGGGATAATATACAAATTTTATATGAATATAGTTTCACAATAAAATGGAAGTACACATTTATTTTCAAAAAATGCATTGTGAATGAGCAAAGTTTGTGCTACGATCTTAATCGTTATTATTACGATTAATTTTCAGGAGGAAAACATGAAGTCTACATTTTTGATGGGAATGGTGCTTTTGCTGGTGGTGTTAACCGGTTGTGGACAGCAGGCTAACCAGGATGACGAAGCTGGAGCCGCCAAGGACGAATTGGTTTTTGCCAGCACCAAAGATATTCGCGACATTAATCCGCATCTGACGGGCGGAGAATTGGCGGCGCAAAATATGGTTTTTGAATCACTCGTCGTGAATACTGCGGACGGCGTGCAGCCTAAATTGGCCGAAAGCTGGGAAATCTCCCCGGATGGTTTGACATATACCTTTCATTTGCGCAAAAACGTTGTATTTAGCGATGGCGAAGCCTTCAATGCCGAGGCCGTAAAGAAAAATATCGATGCTGTCGTGTCCAATTACGATAAGAACGCCTGGCTCAATCTGGTGCAGGAAATCGACAACACGAAAGTGGTGGACGAACACACATTGGCATTGACGTTAAAGCACCCTTATTATCCGACTTTGGAAGAGCTGGGGCTGACAAGACCGTTCCGCATGATCTCCCCCAAAAGCTTCATCGACGGCACGACCGCGAACGGGGTAAACGGTTATGCCGGGACCGGACCATACATACTGACGGAGCACAAAGACAATCAATATGCCTTGTTTGCTTCCAATGAACGCTACTGGGGAGAGCAGCCCAAAATCAAACAAGTGCGTTGGAAGGTCATGCCGGATCATCAAACGATCCTGCTGGGATTGCAAAACGGCGAAGTGGACCTGATCTTCGGAGCCGACGGCGACATGCTGGACGCCAATGCGTTCAGCGCACTGCAAGAGGGTGGAAAATACGCGACGAAAATCAGTCATCCGTCCGGATCGCGCTCGATCCTGCTGAACAGCAATCGCGCGTTCACGAAGGACAAGCTCGTACGCGAAGCACTGCAATATGCCATCAACAAACGGACGATCGCTACAGGCATTCTGAACGATACGGAACAGATCGCGGATACGTTAATGTCCAAGGCCACGCCGTATGCAAACATCGATTTGAGCATCCGTTCTTACGACGCCAACCAGGCCGAGCAATTGCTCGATCAAGCAGGATGGGTAAAATCGGATGACGGTTACCGCTACAAAAACGGGCAGAAGCTTCATCTGCTGCTCTCGTATAACTCGGACAATGCGCAAGAAAAAACGATCGGCGAATCCATGCAAAGCGATCTGAAAGCGATCGGGGTGGAACTCGAAATTTTGGGTGAAGAAAAGCAAGCTTACTTTGACCGCCAAAAATCCGGCGATTTTGATTTGCAATATTCCCTGTCTTGGGGACTGCCGTATGACCCGCAAACGTACGTCTCCACATGGCGCGTACCTTCCCACGGCGATTACCAAGCCCAAGCGGGATTGGAAAAGAAAGCTTGGTTGGATCAAACCATTAGCGAAGTTTTGCTTGAACAGGACGAGGCCGCGCGAGCGGAAAAATACAAAGAAATCTTTACTTACGTGCATGACGAAGCCGTGTATTTGCCTTTGACGTATTCGGTCGTGAAAGCCATTCACTCGGATCGTTTGCAGGGCGTGGATTTCAATGTGTCGCAATACGAAATTCCGTTTGAAAAGATGTATTTTCAATAACAGAGAGCGAGTCGAACGATGAAAGCATACCTGAGCAAACGAATCATCGGCGCCATCCCGCTGCTTGTGCTGGTTACCTTCCTGGCATTCATTCTGATCAACTTAAGGACAAGCGATCCGGCGGAAATTGCCTTGCGCGTCAACCAGATTACGCCGACGGACGAGATGGTGCAGAGCATGCGCGAGGAGCTGGGCCTGAATCAGCCGTTCCTCGTGCGGTACAAGAACTGGATCGTTGACAGTTTTAACGGGGAGTTCGGCACGAGTTATGTCAACAACAAACCCGTATTGGAGGAATTGCGGCAGGCGATTCCGCCAACCTTGCAGCTGGCAGCAGCAACGCTGGCGATCATCGTCATCTTCAGCATGTCGATCGGCATATTGTGCAGCGTGTTCGAGAACCGGTGGCAGGATCGTTTCCTGAGGGGCATCGTATTCGTGCTTGCCGCCATGCCGAGTTTCTGGATCGGCTTGCTGCTGATGTGGTATTTCTCGGTGCACCTGGGACTCCTGCCGACCAGTGGTATGGAGGGACCGACATCGATCATTCTTCCTGCGGTCACGCTGTCGCTTACGTTTCTATCGACGTATGTGCGCTTGATACGCAATAACATGGTTCAGAACAAACATGAAAATTTCGTCCTTTACGCCAAGGTGCGCGGTTTGAAGCAAAGCACGATCACATGGAAAATCTTCACGAATTCGATCCAGTCCTCCTTGACGGCATTCGGCATGTCCGTTCCACGGTTAATCGCGGGTACGGTCGTCGTCGAAAACATATTCGCCTGGCCGGGAATCGGCAGATTGTGCGTCAAAGCGATATTCAATTCCGATGTTCCCGTGATCCAGGCGTACATCTTCATGATGGCTGTGCTGTTCATCGTGTGCAACCTGATTGTGGACATCCTGATCGTGCTGATCGACCCGAGATTACGGAGGGAAGCAAAATGAGTTTTTTCAAACGTTTGCGCGGTGATCGACTGGGCATGGTGTGCCTTGCATTTCTGTCCATGGTTACGCTGGCCGGCCTGTGTGCCCCTCTCCTTGCACCCTATGATCCAACCTTGGTCAATGTCGCCGTAAAGCTCTCCCCGCCAAGCGCGGATTATTGGCTCGGCACCGATCATTTGGGTCGGGATTTGCTGTCGCGTTTGTTGTTCGGCATTCGTACAACCTTTTTCTACGCATTCCTGGCCATGATCGTGACCATTGTGTCGGGATTGATCTTTGGCTTGATGGCCGGGTATTCCAACGGAAAAGTGCGCGAGGTCATTCTGCGGTTCTGCGACGTGATGTTATCCTTTCCGTCCGAGGTCATGATCTTGTCCATTGTCGGCATACTGGGTCCGGGGATCGTCAATATCGTCATCGCCAACATCTTGTCCAAATGGGCCTGGTACACGCGGATGATCTACAGCAGCGTGCAGCAGTACCGTGCCAAAAATTACGTGAAGTTCGCCCAGGTTCACCAAGGCTCTTCTTTATATATCATGAGAAAACACATTCTTCCGGGCATCTCCGGCGAACTCACCACGCATTCGACGCTGGAAATGGGCTGGGTCATCCTGAGCATTTCTTCACTGTCGTTCCTTGGATTGGGCGTACAGGCACCCGTGCCGGAATGGGGCATGATGCTGAATGAAGCGAAAAACGTTTTGTTCACGAATCCATGGCAAATGATACCTGCGGGCGTTACGATCCTGCTTGTCGTTGCCGCGCTGAATTTCCTGGGGGACAGCATGCAGCATGCGCTGAACGCCCAATCTTACGTCACTGGCCGCAAACGACAACGAAAGCTGTTCCGATTCGGCAGAGAGAGGAAGATCAATGATGTCCATCTTGACCGTAAACCATCTTAATATCATAGATACCAAAACCAACAAGGTCATCGTCAAGGATGCTTCTTTTACGGTGGAACAGCAAACATGCCTGGGGATCGTGGGGGAGAGCGGCAGCGGGAAATCCATGACGGTTCGGGAAATCATGGGCGTGAATCCGCGCTGGATCCGTTCGGAAGGTGAAGTTCTTTTCGAGAATCGCAACCTCCTGGAGGATAACGACAAGCGTAGAAGATCGATTCGCGGCAAAAAAATCAGCATGATTTTGCAGGACGCCATGACGGCCTTCAATCCGATTGAAAAAATCGGAGCCCAGATGAACCAAACATTCGTACAATTGCTCAAGGTTCCAAAGAGAGAAGCGGAGCGGCTGAGTCTGGAAAGCCTTGAAATGATGAATTTCCAGGAACCGCGTACCGTTTATGGCAGCTATCCCCATGAGCTTTCGGGAGGCATGCTTCAGCGATGCATGATCGCCATTGCCCTTGTCATGAAACCCGACGTGATCATCGCGGATGAACCGACGACCGCACTGGATTCCATCAATCAGCTGGAGGTCGTCAAGCAATTCCGTTCCTTGAAGGAGCTGACGGGCACAACGATGATCCTGATCTCGCATGATTTGGGCGTCGTACAGCGATTGGCGGACAACGTGATCGTCATGAAGGATGGGGAGATCGTCGAACAAGGCGTAACATCAACCGTTTTCAATGATCCGAAACATGCGTACACGCAGTATTTGGTGAATACCCGCCTGCAGCTGACGAACAGCTTTAACGATTCTTTGCTGAGTGGAGTGAAAGCTAAACCATGATATCCGTAAAGCACGTCAAGAAAAGGTATAAAATGCCCGGAAAATTCCTTCGTCCCGTCCAAAAAAATGTGCTGACAGATGTCAGTTTTCATCTGAACGAGGGCGACTGCCTCGGAATCATCGGAGAAAGCGGCAGCGGCAAAAGCACGTTATCCCGCATGCTGCTTGGTTTGGAACAGCATGATGGAGGCGAAATCCAAATCGACGGTGTGCCGCACAAGAAATGGATCAGACAGAATAAAGGCAAGATTAGCGTGGTGTTCCAGGACTACCGCACATCGGTCAATCCGAACTGGACGATCGGACAGATCATAGAGGAACCGCTGAACATGTTGGGCGACATGAAAACAAACCAGGTTGAACGAACGCAGTGGATTGCATCGCTGGTTGGAAAAGTACAGCTTCCTGCCGACGTCTTAAGCAGGCATCCGCATGAATTGAGCGGAGGACAACTGCAGCGGGTTTGCATTGCCCGTGCATTGACGACCCGCCCGAAATACGTCGTTCTGGATGAAGCGATCAGCTCCCTGGATGTGTCGGTACAAGCTCAGATTCTAACGTTGCTGAAGGACCTGCAGTCCGAATTTCGATTAAGTTATTTGTTTATCGCCCATGACCTTCAAGCCGTAGCCTATCTTTGCAACCGTTTGGCTTTTTTGCGGGATGGACGCATCATCGAAGAATTGGACTGCAATCATTTTACGTGCGCGGAGAGCGATTACGTCAATCATTTGCTGGAATCGATCATTCCTTTTAAATCCGATTATAACGGGGAGAAGAGCTTGTGATCCGGTTTGATCATCTTCGAAATGTAGAGAATGGACCTGTTTAAGACGCTGATTAGCGTCTTTTTTGGTTTTCAGTTTATCAGGAACAAAAGTATGCTAGTCGTAAGAACAGCGGCGGTTTACCATTAGTTTACGTTTCGTTCCCGGATGGTTTACCATTTTACATTATAATGGTTCTAACTACCTTGAGAGGAAGACGTATAACCATGAGCGTAAAACGCCGACTCTACATCTCCAACTTCCTGATGCTGGTCATGCCGGTTTTGCTTTTGATCTTGACGAGTATTTGCCTGATGTTAATCTACACAGGGATCACGGGAATTCGCGAGAAACCTCCTTTGAATTATGGAGAACTGTTTTCGAAACGCATGGAAAAGGTCGAAGAGCTGGCCGCAAAGCAAAAATCCGTCACCAGCAAGGAACCCATTCAGTCCGATATAGACGAATTCAACCGTCAGAACGAGGGAACGGGGATGAACTTGTCACTGTATCAGGGGCAACATCGGATTTATCCGGTTTCATCGACTAACGTTGAAATGCCTGACATGAATCATTCCCAATCCAACGTGATTATCGTGACCGACCAGCTCGCTGTTTACCGGGCCGAAGCGGGGGATTATGCGCTTGTACTGAGTGATTCTAATTTTACGGTCAATAACCATGACACATTCGAGAAACGGATATATGGCGGAGCTTTGATGCTGACGATCCTCATAGTCGTGGCCATCGTGACGAACAGGGCATTGACGAAGTTTGTTTTCCGCAGCATCATGGATCCGATTCAGATCATCGTGGACGGCGTGCATCAGCTTCGGGACGGGAATTTGAAGTATCGGATTCATTACGATAAACAGGATGAGTTTGCTTCCGTGTGTGTGGAATTCAATGACATGGCAGAACAGTTATCCAACATGGTCGAAGAGCGAAAAAAGAACGAAATTAATCGCCGGGAGCTGATCGCGGGTATTTCCCATGACTTGCGCACACCGTTAACTTCCATCAAAGCGTACTTGGAAGGGCTGGAGAAAGGTGTGGCGACCACGCCACAGATGCGAATGAAATATTTTGATACGATTAAAGCCAAAACGGCAAGCCTGGAACACATCATTAAACAGCTTTTCTTGTTCTCCAAACTGGATATCGGCGATTTCCCGCTGTACATGGAGCTTGTAGACATCGGTGCTGAAATGAAGAGAACCATGGCTGCTTTCGAAGTAGAGTACAGCCCCAAAGGGCTGAATCTTCACTATGAACAGCAATTTCCGCAAGCCGAGACGCTGATCGATGTGGTGCAATTCCGCAATGTGATTCAAAATGTTCTGGAAAATAGTCTAAAGTATAAAGACAAAGAGCGCGTCGACGTAACCATCACATGGATGGAAAATGAACAATGGGTAGAAATGCGTTTAACGGACAATGGTCCAGGGGTATCTCCTGAAGAATTGGGCAAGTTATTTGACGTGTTCTACCGCAGTGATGCATCACGGAAGAGGCCTGATCTGGGCAGCGGTCTGGGATTGGCCATTTCCAGCAAAGTGATTGAACGGCTGGGCGGACGCATTCATGCGGAACTGGAGCCAAGGGCTGGACTTTCGATTATTATAACGATTCCCAAATACAAGGGCGTAAAAGGAGAAGACGATGAAGAGAATCTTAATCATTGAAGACGATACGGCCATCGCCGAAATTGAACGGGACTTTTTGGAGATCGAAGGTTTCGAAACGAGCATTGCGACGGACGGACATGAGGGCTTGCTTTTGGCTTCCGGAGAGTATGACCTGATTCTTCTTGATCTCATGCTGCCCGGTATGTCTGGATATGACCTGTGCAGAGCTATCCGCGAGAAGACGAATATTCCCATTATTATGGTTACGGCCAAAAATGAAGTGTCGGACAAGGTTCGCGGGCTCGGTCTGGGTGCGGACGATTACATCGCCAAGCCGTTTTCACCAACGGAGTTGATTGCCCGCGTGAAGGCCAACTTGTCGCAATACGACCGCTTAACCAATGGTGGAGCCAAGCACTCTCGCGAAGTCGAAGCCGGTCCCATTCGTATCAACAGGTTAACCCATCGGGTTTTCGTCTATCAGCAGGAGGTTGAGTTCAAAAATAAAGAATTTGAATTGTTATTGTTCTTGGTCTCGAATCCGGACATCGTGTTTAGCAAAGAGCAGTTGTACGAACGGATATGGGGGATGGACGCGATCGGTGATCTCAAGACGGTTGCCGTACACATTAATCGGTTGCGCGAGAAGATCGAACAGGACCCTCAGAATCCGACTTACATTCAGACCATTTGGGGTGCAGGTTATCGATTCAGGTTATAAGAGATTTGAACATTGGTTTACCTTTTATTAAACACTTTCCCCCTGTCAGTTTAAATTCTGCTGTTATGATGAGCTCAGACATCAAATGAAGGGGGAAGTCATATTGAGCAAGTTAAGGCTGACAGACATCAAGAAATCATACCATAGCGGTGAAACCGTGCAGGCGTTAAAGGGGATATCCCTGGAATTCAGGGAAAGCGAATTCGTTTCGATCCTGGGACCTTCAGGTTGCGGCAAAACAACGCTGCTTAACATCGTGGGCGGACTGGACCGTTATGATGAGGGAGACCTTTCGCTTGGCGGGCGATCGACCAAACATTTCAAGGATCGGGATTGGGATGCTTACCGCAATCATTCCATCGGATTTGTATTTCAAAATTATAATCTGATCGCTCATCAAACGATTCTACAAAACGTGGAAATTGCCATGACATTGTCGGGAGTACCTGTTTCGGAACGGAAACAAAAAGCCAAAGCGGCTTTGGAATCCGTGGGCCTCGGCAGCAAGCTGGATAAAAGACCGAATCAATTGTCGGGCGGACAGATGCAGCGGGTTGCCATTGCCAGGGCGCTGGTCAACGATCCGGACATCATTTTGGCTGACGAACCGACGGGAGCACTCGATAGTCAAACCAGCGTTCAAGTCATGGAGATCCTCAAAGACATCTCCAAAACGAAATTGGTTATTATGGTTACCCACAACGCCGACTTGGCTGAGGAATACAGCAGCAGAATCATTCATTTGCGGGATGGAGAAGTGCAGTCGGACAGCAATCCGATGTTGAACGACAAAACAGGATATGAGCAGCAGAGCTCGTCCGGAGCTGAGAAACTTAGCTTGGGTAAAACCTCAATGTCCCTGGTGACAGCTGCCTCGTTGTCTTTCAAAAACTTGCTGACGAAAAAAGGGCGGACGCTCATCACCTCGTTTGCAGGCAGCATCGGCATTATCGGCGTTGCCCTTGTATTAGCCCTATCCACCGGTTTATCCAATTACATATCCAAAATGCAATCCGAAACGCTGGCGGGATTCCCGCTGACCATATCCGAGAATGTGCAGCAAATCGAAGGACCGCCGGATTCGGCAGCAGGCATACTCACAGGAAATAGCGGTGGGGAAGACGATGAATTTCCAAACGGGGATGTTCTTTATTCGCACGACAGCGCGGCGAACACGCAACAGCATACCAACGTATTGACTGCGAGTTATTTCGATTATGTCTCCAAAATAGGACAAGAACTACCCGGTGCTGTAAATGCGGTAACCTACGGCCGTGACGTTGATATGAACATACTCGCTAAAGGCGACAAGGATGTCGTGAGATTTGAGACTACGGTGAACGCTTCGTCTGACATGTCCCCGGGATTCGGGGCCGCCCCGACCTATTGGCAGGAGCTTCCGGACAATGAAGAATTCATTACTTCCCTCTATGATTTCATTGGAGAGGGCAGCCGTTATCCGACGGCTGAAAATGAAGTTGCCCTCGTCGTTGATTCTTACAACCGATTGGATCAAGCGTTTTTTGAGAAATTGGGTATCTTCACAGAGAATGAAGAGTATAAACTTAGCGACTTTATCGGCAAAAAAATATTGAAGATCGTTCCGAACGATCAATTTTATACAGAAAAGGAGAACGGCATTTTTGCTCCGGCAACAGCTGAGTCGTATCCCGAATTGTATGAGGATGCAGATGGGATGGAGTTGACGATCACAGGCATTTTGAGATTGAAAGACGGAAATGCATCATCCAGCGGATACTTGTCCGAAGGAATCGTATACACGCCGAAGCTGACGGACTATATTGTGAACGATTCCGGAAAATCAGCGATTGCCCTGGCGCAGCAGGCTTCCGATCGGGATGTCGTTTTGAATACTCCTTTTGCCAATGAACAGGCCAAGGATGCTCGCCTGAGAGCGCTGGGTGCGGTCACGACACCTTCAAGCATTAGCATTTATCCAAAAGACTTTGGTGGCAAGGATGAAATCAAACAGTATCTGGATGCGTATAATGAAGGCAAATCGGAAGAGGACCGGATCGTATACACGGACATGTCCGAGATGATCGGATCGGCTATTCAGACCGTGCTGGATACGGTATCCTATGTATTGATCGGTTTTGCCGCAATTTCTCTCGTCGTCTCGACCATCATGATCGGAATCATCACGTATGTCTCCGTATTGGAGCGCACCAAGGAAATCGGTATATTGCGCAGCATCGGAGCAAGAAAAAAAGACATTTCCCGCTTGTTTAACGCGGAGACGTTAATCGTTGGTCTTGTGGCCGGAACGCTGGGAATTGTCATTTCTTACCTGTTGACTTTGGTCATCAACAGCGTGATCGCTAATCTGCTGAGCATTGAGGGGATTGCCCAATTGACGGTAACCCATTCCGCCATACTAATCATTGGCAGCATGCTTTTGACCCTGATCGCGGGGATGATTCCGGCTAGATCGGCAACCAAAAAAGACCCGGTCATTGCTTTAAGAACGGAGTAACGCGCTTGACCGATGTTGACTGAACATTGCATGTAACATTTGAACGTTAACCAAAAGCAGCCATCCAAAGATCAATGTCCTTAAGATAAGTTCTAAACTTAATGACATTGATCCAAGGAAGGCTGCTTTTTTTTGGTTAATCGGATGCATGATCGCCAAACATGTCCTTTTGATTTTGTTTGCGGAAACTGCGCGGGGATTCGCCAACCGTTTTCGTAAAAAGAATCGTGAAGTAGTTCGGGTTGTCGTAGCCGACCAGCTTAGCAATTTCCCATATCTTTTTATTGGTCGAAACGAGAAGACGGGTCGCTTCGCCCATCCGCCGCTGAATTAAGTAATGATAGGGGGAAGTCCCGTAACGATTTTTGTACATATGGATCAAATAATAGAAGTCGATATGGAACTGTTCCGCCAGGTCCTTCAGCTTGATGTTTTGCCGATAGTTCGTGTCCAGATAATCTTTGATGCTTTCGGCGAGCGTGTTGCCGCGAACAATTTCTCCGGTGGCAAGCTGATGGCGTGACATGCGCTCAATGATCATTAACAGTGCTTTGAGTACATGCTGGGACACCACCTCGTAACCGTCTTCACGAATCGAAAATTCATTAAACAAGGTTTGCATCAAGGAGCGGATTTCTTCCGAATAACGGTTCGCGCGAAGGATGGGTTCACTGCCCGGGGGAACGACCCAATCATGATTTACGCGGGTACCTTCCTTGAAACGGAAGCCGCAATACAGCGTCGATAACGGGAAATCCGGGTTCGACTTTTCTTCGTGCAGCGTCCCTCTGTTGTAAATGAGCAGATCTCCCTTTTGGGCCAAATGATTGATCCCATTGATGGTAAACGAACCTTTGCCGTCATTGACGTAGATGATCTCGTGCAAATCGTCATGCTTATGCGTTGGAAAACTCCAATGAGGATGGTCGGCCAGCTTGCCTACATAAATAATGATGCAATCCTGATCCTCATGCCGATGGCCGGATTCATGGCGTGTATTCATTAATGATTAATGTCTTCCCTTCAACAATCTGAATTGAAATGACAACATATATAATGTTTTGAGACAACATCACAACAACCTTGATTGTCGCTTTTCATGTCTGACAGTACAATTTCACTATCCAATAAGTAATATATATTGAAACTGAAAGGAAGGGAAAGCAAAATTATTATAAAAAGAGGTCTGTTCAAGAAAATAAAGCGCTTGCAACATTAGAAAGGAATAGTGAGGGTTTATAAATGACCAGAAAAAGTGAAAATTTACTTATTTTAATACTCACGCTCGTCAGCTTTGTATTGGGGACGACCGAATATGTGATCGTTGGCGTGCTGAAGGAAATAGAAAGTTACATGCAAGTGTCGCTGGCAGCCGCAGGAACGCTGGTGTCCGGTTTTGCCATCGCCTATGCGATCGGAACGCCGTTTGCGGTTGCGTTTCTGGCCAAAATATCGAGAAGAAGCTCCATATTGATTGGCTTTGCGATTGTGCTTGCCTTGAATTTGCTGACCGTGTTTTCGACGTCATTTGCTTCCTTGATGGCGATTCGCATCGTTTCGGCCATCGCTTGCGGGCTTACGATATCGCTTTCGATCTCGATTGCCAACGATGCGGTCAGCCGGGAACGCAGAGGGGAAGCCATCGCTTGGATCTTGGGCGGCTTTTCCATCGCCAACGTGCTTGGCGTTCCGCTGGGTACCTTTATCGGCCAGCATTTGAACTGGTCCATGACCTTCGTGGTTACGGCATGTATCGGCGCTCTGCCGTTTGCGTTGATGTTTCGCGTGCTTCCGCGCCAAACGACGACGATCGTCGGTTCGTTCAGCGATCAGATGACGCTCTTTATGAAACCGCGCATTTTGCTGGCCTGCTTGATTCCGGTGCTTGGAAACAGCTGTATTTTCGTGACATTTACGTATATCACGCCGCTGCTGGGACAGTCCATGGGCGTGCCTGAACGCTGGATCAGCGCCGTGCTTCTCATCTATGGAGCCTGCAGCATTTTGAGTAACTGGATCGGCGCAAAAATCGCCAAGGGCGATTTTATGACCAAGCTCAAGTGGCTGTTTGTCATCCAGGCTGCCGTCTTTCTTGGGCTCAGCTTCGCCGTGTCCCAACTTTGGCTCGGCTTGGCGTGTTTGTTCCTGATCGGCTGCTTATCCTCCTCAATGAGCGCGGCATCCCAGCTGTACCTGTTCGAGGTAACCGGAGCGATTGCTCCGAACTCCAAGCCGTTTGCTTCGACGCTGCTGCCTGTTGCTGCTAACGTGGGCATCGCGCTCGGCTCCGGTGTCGGCGGACTTGCCGTTAATCTGGGCGGCGTCAACTGGGTGCCTCCGGTTGCCGTGATCCTGGCTTTGCTGGCATTTGTCATTACGAGAGTATGTCAAAGCTCGATTCAATTGAAACCTGAAGACGACAAAAGTACACCAAAGGTGTTACCTCAATCCCAGTACCAATGAGTAGAACAACAGATGTCATTCCAGGAAAAGTCGCGATGATGGCGACTTTTTTCGTTTTCAAGAATTGGGGCTTGGGAAACGAGCTTTGCCTCAGCGAACAAAAAATAGACATGAAGCGGTAACATTCTGCTTCCGCCACTCGTTTATTGGTTGAGGTGATTTACATAAAAACGATGAAATATGGTCGATTGCTAATGACGGTATTTTTAGTTCTGATGTTTCTCGTTGGTTGCAATACTGTGAAAAAAGGGCAGGAGACGTCGAAGTCAGCATGCAAGGAAGTGGTTGACTGGGTTGATTTTATGATCATCAACGAGATTACCTATGTCCGAAACAGCGATGAAACAATGGTCATCAAGCCGGAGCAAATCGGGGATAAGGTAGGGGAGGTCAATTACACGTTGAGCGGTCATGCTTGCTCAGACCACGTATCCCAAAACGGGGATGCTGCATTTCTGCCCATCGGAACGGAAGTGCGTGAATTAAAAGGGTATCAATCGCAATTCCGCGTTGTCGCAGATGGTAAGATTTACCAAGCCGACGATAACCCTAATGCCAGCACGCTGGGTGACCTTTTGGATATTGAAGGCAAAGTGCAGAAAGTTAGCCTCGAAAGCGGCATTGACGGCAGTAGGATCGGCGACTTCTCTAAAGATGCGGCAGCGGACTTCATTAGCGAACTGATTCCCTTGAAATATGTCGGGTTCGATGAGGTTTATAAAAAAGCAAAACATGAGTCCGGCGTTTTTTTGCGCGTGCACCTGCAGGACGGCACATCATTCAGGATGGTGTTTTATCCAAAAGCAAATGCCTTTACGGACGGAGCGTTTGGGACGGAAAAATTAAAGAGGTTGATCATGTCACAAAGACAACAAATTAAAGCAGCTGCAGGAATGTAACAAACATTCCGCAGCTGTTTTTTTTATTTTAAAAGAATAATAATATTTTGTTAAACAACAATAATTTATTGTAAAACGATAAATTTCATGATACATTCATTTCACGAAAACAAGCGAGGTGTTTAAAAGTGAAACGAGGTTCAACCATTTTTCTGAAGGCAGCCGTCCTGTTGATTGGGATTCCGGTTCTGGTTTTGGGCGTTTTTGGACTGTATTGGTTCATGAATCATCCGGCAAATCCTGAATATGCTCACATGCTGTATCCCGCGTTGTTGATTGCCTATGTCTCGATAATCCCTTTCTTCATGGCGCTGGTACAGGCGTTCCGGCTTCTGGGTTACATTGATGCGAACCAAGCGTTCTCCGAGGTTTCGGTGAGGGCCTTGAAGAAAATCAAACAGTGCGCCGTTGCGATCAGCATCCTGTATGTCCTCATGATGCCCTTTGTGTATCTCGTTGCAGAGAAAGACGATGCGCCAGGCCTCATTTTGATCGGAATGATCCCGATCTTTGCTTCACTGGTCATAGCAGTCTTTGCGGCCGTTCTTCAGCGACTCTTGCAGGAAGCTGCAGACATCAAATCAGAGAATGACTTCGTTATTTGAGGTGAAAGCATATGGCCATTATAATCAATATTGACGTCATGCTGGCGAAGCGAAAAATGAGTGTCACGGAGCTGTCCGAAAAGGTGGATATCACGTTAGCCAACATGTCCATTCTGAAGAACGGCAAGGCGAAAGCCATACGTCTATCAACGTTGGATGCGATATGCAAGGCGCTCCAGTGCCAGCCCGGAGATATTCTGGAATACGTGGACGAAGAAGAAAGCGATAATTGACGATGGTAGTACAGAATGTCTTACGCCAGGCCAAGAAGTCCCCAGCATCGGGGACTTTTTTGTCCCAAGAATTCATATTCCTTAAAAAGAAGGCTGTATTAGACTTACTTGTTGATTTGCATTACAAAAGTTAACCGCCCACTGAATGGCGGTTAACTTAAACCAATGACTATTCATCTATAAGTGCTTTTCATAAAATACCATCGTCATTTTGTCGTTAATTACTTTTGTTGAACCCGTTTTTTTATAGCCTATCTTTTCATACAAATAACAGTTTCCTTTCTCTTGTAAGATGGTACCCAATTTCCATGACTTTGCATCATCATAGATCTGCTCAACTATTGTAAAGACTTTTTGAGCAATTCCTTTTCCTTGATGTTCTGGCAGTATAAAAATGGGGCTAACACTATAGATTTGATTTTCTTTTTTCACAACTCTAATTCCACCAACAGCAACCTCAAGATGATGAATGATGAAATAATCTGTAAAAGATTGATTGATTTGAGTAATCATTCTTTCTACGGTTTCATTGGCGGGGCTTGTTTCAAAATCCTGATATTTTTCCAACAAGGGCATAAATGCTTTGACTTTCATTTCATGAATGGTCACTGCATCTTTTACATCTGCTTTGCATAATGAAACCTCCATTAAATATATACCTCCTATTGAGATGCTTGCTAAAAATACAATTTATAGTACATGCTCTGTGAACTTAGTACAAGAAAGATGTTCGTCTAAATATCAATATTAAGGATTAACATAGTCATTAAAAACAAAAAAAGCAACCTGCAAACGGCTGCTTTGGTTCGTCACTTCAGATCCTGCAAAAGATTTTTCATTTTCTTGTAATGTCCGCTGACGCGATCGACCATGTAGTTATACAATAGTTGGTTCTCGGCAAGATCTGCCATTTCGATATCGATATCGACGTTGTTGCGATTGTTGTTCATCGTTGTATCGGTATGTTCAACGATCCGGTAAGGGACTACCGACGAATGGGGAGCCTTGGCGGGCAGATGTTTCGGATGAGTCTGTTTCAAATCCAGCTCCGGGGTGTTGCCGTTTTCGATCATCCGGCGAAGCTCATCCTCGAACGCAACCGATTTCCTTTTGTAGTTGGGCGTGTCCGCATTGGCAATGTTATTGGTAATTACACCGTGTTTCGTATTCAGTATTTGTAAAAGCGATTCATTACGTCTTGAAGTGTTGGTTTCTATCACGTCTTAGCCTCCTTCACGGCGAATGCTTTCCATCCTCTCCATGATAGAAAGCAGCATGCAGACTGTCAACATAGCAGTTGTTACATATAGTTACATGTACATATCATTTATAACACTGATTTTTTACAAAATGGACATCCATTCTTTATTGGGCAATGAATGTTGAAAGTTCTTGAAATCTCCGCGGTTATACACGAGAATTACATTAAGTTCATGACGAGACGAGGCTGCAATGAGGCCATCGATGAAAGGGAGTGCAAATGTGGGAAATGCTTTGACGGTCAATCAGTTTTATTTGGGAGCTTGTTATTATCCCGAACATTGGGATGAATCGCTATGGGCGGATGATCTGCGAAGAATGAAGGAACTGGGATTCAATATCATCCGAATCGGAGAGTTTGCCTGGAGCATTTTTGAGCCGGAAGAAGGAAAATTCGAATTCGGGCTGTTTGATCGCTTTTTGGAGCAAGCAGTTACATTCGGGATCAGCGTGATCATGGGTACGCCTACGGCTACGCCGCCGGCCTGGCTTACGCATAAATATCCGGAAGTACTGAACGTATCTATGGAAGGGGTTACATATCATCATGGGCAGCGGAGGCACTACAATTACAGCAGTCCCGTGTATTTAGAGTTCTGTGCCCGTATTACGAGGGAAATGGCGCAACATTACAAAGATCACCCTGCCATTATAGGTTGGCAGATTGATAACGAGTTGAACTGCGAAATGAACGTGTTCTATGCCGAAGCGGATCATGTGCAATTCCGTCGTTGGCTGCAAACGAAGTACGGCACGCTGGAACGGCTTAATCAAGCATGGGGGACCGTTTTCTGGAATCAAACCTATGATCGCTGGGAGCAGGTTCATCTGCCCCGTCCAACCGTCTCTGGATCGCCGAATCCACATCAGGCGCTGGACGAGAAACGTTTTATCTCGGATAACGCCATTTCGTTTGCCAAAGCGCAAGCCGACATCCTCAGAGCTGAAGCGCCAAACCAGTGGATCACGACAAACGGTCTGTTCGGGCACCTGGACAGCCACCGGTTGTCGGATGAAAACCTGGATTTCATGTCCTATGATTCCTATCCGCAGTTCAGCAGCATCTATCCTGACACCGGCGAACAGCCGCTCCTTGATCGAAAATGGAGTCTTTCCCTGAGCAATGTAAGGGACATATCCCCGAATTTCGCGATCATGGAACAACAAGCCGGTCCGGGCGGATGGGTAAACCGGATGGAGATGCCGGCGCCGCAACCGGGACAAATGCGTTTGTGGACATACCAGAGCATCGCTCACGGAGCGGACATGGTTCTGTATTTCCGCTGGCGAACAGCCATCTTTGGCACGGAAATTTACTGGCATGGCATCAATGACTACCACAACCAGCCCAATCGTCGCGTAGCCGAAGCAGGCCGCGTAGGTCAGGAGCTGCAAAAGGCAGGAGAACGCATTATCGGCAAACGTTACTTGGCCCAAGCTGCCATACTTCGCGATTACGATAACGAGTGGGATGGGGAATTGGACCAATGGCACGGTTCTTTGGCCAGACCTAGCGAGCTTGGCTGGTTTAAGGCGTTACAGTACGGGCACATTCCTGTTGACGTGGTCACCATCCGACCGGGAGCCGAAGAAGAGCAGGGAAGGGAGCTCGGGAAATACGATGTATTGATTTATCCTCATGGAGCCATTTTGCGGGAAAGCACGGCTGCGATGCTGCAGCAATATGCGGAACATGGCGGGACCGTGGTCTTTGGATGTCGCACAGGTTACAAAGACGAAGCAGGCCGCTGCCGGATGCAGCCATTGCCGGGACCGGCTGCGGCGCTCAGCGGCATTGTCGTCGAAGACTTTACGATGGTGAATGGCACTGCGGCCCCCGTAGCGGTGAGATTCACAGACGAGGGGACAGAGATCGATGCGCCTCGTTTTAACGATATTCTAAGCGTGCAGGCTGACACGGTTGAAGTTCTCGCCACATACGAGTCAAGCTATTACAAAGGAAAACCAGCATTGACGGTGAATCGGATTGGCAAAGGGAGCGTTTATTATTGGGGAGCGTCCTTTGATCTTCCTGTGGCGAAAGAACTTCTGAAACGTTTGCCGTTAACTTCTCCGCTGCATGATTGGTGTGAGGTGCCTGAAACGGTGGAGGTTGCCGTTCGAGCCGATGCCGCGGAAGAGCTCGTATTTTTGTTGAACTACAGCAGCGAACAGGCGACGGTCTATTTTCATGAGCAGGCTGAGGAATTGCTGACAGGTCAAACGCTTGAGGGGAACACCACATTGGAGCCTTTTGGGGTATGGGTTTTAATAAAAAGATAAAAAACAACAATGGCGCTGACAGTGATTGTCGGCGCCATTTTCAGTTGATAAATGCAGCACATAACAAGTACATAAAATCCAAATCGGGCGGTACTTGTTTGAATGTTTGAATTTACAAAAAGATTAAAAGAAGTATACCTGCAACAAAGCAGTAATACGAGAAGTAGATCAGGTTGCCCTTGGCCATAATGCCCATGAACCACCGCATGGCGAAATAAGTCGCAACAAGCGTGGTAATGAAAGCAATCAGATACGGAAAGGCCAGCTGGGAACGATTCGGATCGTGGGCAATATCGGATGCACCCAAAATTAAGCCGCCGATGCTGATTGGAATGTAAAGCATAAATGAAAATTTCAGTGCCGTTTCCTGCTTCATTCCGACCGCGATGGAAGCGATCACCGTCGACCCCGAGCGGCTGATGCCCGGAATCAGCGCGACGGCCTGTGCCAAACCTACCAATATCGCGTCGCGAATCGAGAGATTGCCGTCTCTCTTTTGCCCGCGCAAATTGCGAATCAGCCAAAGAGCAACGCCTGTAAGCAATAAACTAATGGCAACGGTATGTACGGAGGTGAAGATTCGTTCAATGGTGTCTTTGAAAAATACCGCAGCAACGGCCGCCGGTATGGTGCCGACGATGATGTAGACGCAAAACATGAAGTCGGTCCGATACTCGGTTTTGCGCGTCTGCAAATAACGTACTGCACCGACGAATAAGTCCTTGATGTCTTTGCGGAAAATGAAAATGATTGCGATCAATGACGCTGTGTTTGTCAAAATTTCAAAGGATAATCCGTTCTGTTCCATGCCGAGCAGTCGCTGCACAATGATCAGGTGTCCGCTTGAGGAGACTGGTATGGGCTCCGTCACCCCTTGCACGATACCCAGCAGCAAATATTTCAGCCAAGTTACCAGTTCTGCCATGATTCCCTCCCAATGGTGTATTCAATTTATGAATCTATCGATGCCACTCCAGTAAATGGAAGCTGACGACAAGACTCACAATACATAATGATACAATAGGGGACGCATGTTCTACAAATTCCTTTTCATAGATAGAGTAAGCGTGGGTGCAATATAATTCTTTGCCATTTGATATAATGGTTGCAAAGTAGAGACGAGGAGGGGGATCGGATTGTCTGGCGTTATTTCAAAAGCAGTGCAAATATTGGATCTGCTGCTGCCCCAGGGCACGGAAAAGGACATGAGCGTTACGGAAATCAGCAAGGCGCTGAACATGCCGGTGCAGAGCGTGCATCGTTTGCTTTCCTCGCTTGCGGAGCATGGTTTTGTCACGCAAAACATAAAGACCAAACGGTACAAGCTCGGCCTGTCCCTGATGAAATACGGTTTCCTGATGTGGGATAGCCTGATGCTGCGTACGGTCGCAAGGCCGGTTATGGAGGAATTGTCGAAACGAACGAAAGAGACTGTATATTTGTCCGTTCGCGAAAATGCAGAAGGGATCTACATCGATTCGGTGGATTCGCCGCAAGTATTGAAAATTTCCGAGCCGATTGGCCTGCGCCTGCCTTTGTTCATCGGAGCCTCCAATCGGGTGATTCTTGCTTTCCTGAATTCGGGGTTGCAAAAAACATTGTTAGACTCGTTCGACTGGAATGACATTCCTTCGCTTAAGCCGCTTTCCCGCGAATATATCGAGCAGGAACTTGCGAAGATCAAACAGAACGGTTACGCCATCACGTCCAGCGAGGCAACGGAAGGCACCACCGGCATCGGTGCGCCGATCTTCTCTTACGAGAATACGGTCATCGGTTCGTTGAACGTAGCAGGTCCTTCCATTCGGTTTGATGAAGAAAACGTTGAAAAATACGCCAATTTGGCCATTAAATATGCCAATCTCATATCCAATGAACTGGGATATCGCGGCAAAAGCCGACATGGATGAGGTTCTTCGCAAAGGTTCGACCATCATATTCCAATGGAATATAACCATCAATACATGAGGCCTTCTGTCAATCAATGACGGAGGGCCTTCTGCTGTAATTGCCACGTTTTCACTTCCAGTAATGTGCTCCCTGCATCATTTTCAGCAGGTTTACGATCCATTCCGGAAGAGCATAAGGGAGTGTAACATCGAATTCATCCCGGTATTCGGGAAAGGGGATAAACCTATATCAAATTATTTTGTTATTATCTCATTATTCGGGATAACTGCATTGATGATATTGAAAAATGAGATATGATTATGATTATTCTTTGAAGTCGAGGTGAGCTTATGAAAATTATTGCTTTTCGTCATTTTGCATTCGATGATCCATCCGTGATCGTGTCATGGTCCGAACATGCCGGGCACGAATTGCTTTTGCATGATCCTGCTCAAGGCATTCCGCAAGAGTGGCTCCAAACGATGGACCTTCTTGTGGTGCTGGGTGGACCGATGAGCGTTTACCAAGAGAATGAACACCCGTGGCTCATCCAGGAAAAGGCGTTTGTAAAACGTGCCATCGACATGGGAAAAAAGGTGCTGGGCATTTGCTTGGGAGCTCAAATGATTTCGGAAATTCTGGGGGGAACGGTAACCTCCAATGGGGACAAGAAGGAGATCGGCTGGCACCGGATGCAAAGAACGAAGGAACGTCATCCGTGGCTCACGCACGTACCCGAACAATTCATGTCATTTGCTTGGCATGGAGATACTTTTACGCTGCCTGAAGGGGCTCGGCATCTGATGTATTCCGAAGCTTGCGAGCGGCAAGCGTTTGCGTACGGGAATCATGTTCTTGGTTTACAGTTTCACCTGGAATCCACGCCAAGCTGCATTGAGCAAATGTTGTCCGACTGGACTCATGAACTTACGGATTTGCCTTTCATTCAGCGTGAAACGGAGATTCGAGATGGCATGGTACATAGCGAGAATTCCAAGATGCTGTTATGGGGAATTTTGGACAAGATCGCATTAAACAACTCGTTGAAGACAAATTCTGGTTAAGGCTCATTCGCTTACAAGCCAAGCTTTGGCGACCTCCGGATCATCAAAATATTTAATCGGGAACGAAATGGGATGGGGAATTTTCTTCATCTCTTGGCGCAAACGCAGCTTGTCCCAGAACGTGAAGCCTACAATCGCCAGTTTTTTCGTGTAGTTTTGGAGATGACCGATATTCTCCGCAAATTTGACCAAGATAGAAGTCGTCAGCTTCGTTTCGTAAAAATCAACCCATATATTGAGCTGGCGGTTTCGGCTTGTAATAAAATCTTCTTCTGCTTTCATTAACATAAATAACGCATCCGCATTAGTGTGAAAACTTCCATACTTGAGGCAGTGCAATTCCCCTCCTTTGTAATAATAAGGAAATAACGAGCCGCTGGGCGACTTTATGCTTCTCACTATGCATTCCTCCTTAAAATCATCAGCTATATAAACCGCAAAGCATCCACACGTTAAACGGAGGGGCAGAACCAATCCGGGGAATAACAGCGACGGAGGATGGTGCTTCACTCGCAGTGCCTTGTGTGAGTGATTAGTGCGGTTTATATAGCCATTTTTTTGGTTAAGGGGCTATGTTGAACGATTACAGATGCCTTTGAATCTTGACATCACATTCGGACGTTGTCGCCGTGACGTACTCCATGTAATTTACGGAACCATTAAAATTCAAATAAGCCTCGTAACGCATGCGAATGGCAGGTAAAGTGATCAGATCCAGGACATGTTCCTTGGGAACCCACCTGCAATCGCTGGTTTCATCAGAAGTGGCTAATTCCCCACCTACAGCTTTGCACACGAAATCAAACATGACCTTCGTAGGTACGTCAGTCACGCCATCATACCACTTATGTATTGCTGTATTCGACACAACACTTATCATGTGGCTAACCGTAGCATCGATGCCGCTTTCCTCTTTAATTTCACGAATGACGCCATCGATCAGATTTTCTCCAACTTCAGTGATCCCGCCAGGATACACCCAACCATCGTCATGTGCTTTAACCAAAAGAATATTGCCATGCCCATCTTCTACGATTCCGCCTGCCGATACAATATGTGTTGGAAACGCCATTTAACGACCTCCTCATAATATATAGATGTATATTTATTCCATGTAAATGTGGATATTTCCTGCTTGCGTCATTTTTTATACTTGAAGATACATACGGCGATAAAACGAACCTGTCTTTTGCTCTTGTTGCTTTGATTCTTCTTGACATTTTGGTCATGCTTGAATCGGAGTGTCGGTGCATATATTTAGTGCGATGGGTTCCTCAGTTCTGAAAATAGGGGGAAGGCCCTTGAGTTCACAGTACCCCTCTTGTTATCAAATGCATTGACAACATGTATATACAGGTGTAAAATCGGTCTTGCTTGTATATACAGGATTATTCAAGTAGCATCGGAGGGGGTTCACTGTGAACAAGCGGAATTTAAACGATTGGTGGAGAACATCTACCGTTTACCAAGTCTATCCAAAGAGCTTTAACGATACGTCAGGTTCGGGATTGGGGGACATCCGGGGATTAACGAATAAACTCGATTACCTCAAACAGTTGGGCATTGACATCGTATGGCTTCAGCCGGTTTATGTCAGTCCCCAAAATGATAACGGTTACGACGTAGCCGACTATTACCGCATCGCTCCTGAATTCGGCACTATGGCCGACTTTGACGAGCTGGTCCGGGAATTGAAACGCCGCGACATGCATCTCATGATCGATATCGTGGTAAACCATTCCTCGACCGAGCATGAGTGGTTCAAGGCTTCGCGTTCATCCAAGGACAATCCGTACCGGGATTACTACATTTGGCGAGACCCGGCACCGGATGGCGGCGTACCAAACAACTGGCAATCCAAATTCGGTGGTCCGGCATGGCAGTATGACGAAGCGACAGGTCAATATTTCCTCACCTTGTTCGATAAAACGCAGGCCGACCTGAATTGGGAGAATGAAAAGGTCAGAGAGGAAGTCGTGAAATTGCTGACGTTCTGGGCGGAAAAAGGCGTCAGTGGATTCCGAATGGACGTGATCAACCTCATTTCCAAAAATCAGGACTTCCCGAATGATGACGGATCAGTTGCGCCGGGTGACGGACGCATCCATTATACGGACGGCCCGCGCGTTCATGAATATCTGAAGGAATTGCACGAAAAGGTTTTCGCACCATATAACCTCGTCACGGTAGGAGAGATGTCGTCAACGACGCTTGAACATTGTATCCGCTATTCCAATCCGGCGGAAAACGAGTTCTCGATGACGTTTAATTTTCACCACCTGAAAGTGGATTACCCGAACAACAATAAATGGGAGCTCATGCCCTACGATTTCGAACAGCTCAAAGGCCTGTTGTCCGAATGGCAGACCGGCATGCAGCAAGGCGGGGGATGGAATGCGCTATTCTTTAACAACCATGACCAGCCAAGAGCGATATCCCGTTTTTTGAATGACGATGTTTATTTGGCCGAGAGTGCAAAACTGCTGGCAACGACGCTTCACGGTTTGCAAGGCACGCCGTACGTTTACCAGGGCGAGGAGATTGGCATGCCCAACCCGAAATGGAACGATATGAGCGAGTTTCGGGATATCGAATCAACGAACATGTACCGGATCTTGCTGGAACGCGGCAAAACGGCGGAAGAGGCCTTTGCCATCATCAAAGAACGCTCAAGGGACAATTCCCGTACGCCGATGTTATGGGAGAACAGCCCGCACGCCGGATTTACCACAGGAACGCCGTGGATTAAGGTGGATGAACGTTATCCCGTATGGAATGTGGAGCAGCAGCTTTCCGATCCGGATTCCGTGTTCCATCATTACCGCAAATTGATATCGTTCCGCAAAACGATTCGTGTGTTCACCGATGGCACGTACGAACGTTTGGATCAGGCTCATCCCCAAATTTACGGCTACAGTCGCAGCAACGGGGACGAAACGTTGATTGTCATCTCCAATTTCAGCGGAGAAGCGGCAGCGTTTGAATTGCCGGATGCGTCGTGGCAGCACCTGGAAGGGAAGACATTTGAGCTGTTGGTCGGAAACACGGGGGAAGAAATGGAACTCCGGAAACAGCTCGAACTTGGTCCGTACGCGTCTTACATGTGGATCGTTCGCTAACGATTGGGGAGTATGAGAAATGAGGAGGAGTGAGGTATATGTCAGTGGATCGTAAAAACGTGGAAAAGATCATTGAAGCGATTGGCGGTTCTGCGAATATTGAAGCGGCCACGCACTGCGTGACCCGCCTGCGGTTTGCGCTGCGTGACGAGAGCAAGGTCGATGAGGCGTCATTGGAGAAGAATGATTTGGTCAAGGGTCATTTCTCCACGCAAGGCCAATTTCAAGTCATTATCGGACCAGGTCTGGTCGACAAAGTATATGAAGAAATGATTCAACTCACCGGGGTTGAGCGTGTATCCAAGGACGACGTGAAAAACATCGCCGGCAAAAAACAAAATCCGATTCAGCGTGCGATCAAAACGCTGGCGGATATCTTTATCCCCATTTTGCCGGCGATCGTTACCGCCGGTCTGCTGCTCGGGATCAACAACATATTGACAGGTCCCGGCATCTTTTTTGAAGGGCAATCCTTAATTCAGGTTTATCCGCAATGGAAGGACTTTGCATCGATTATCAATACCATTGCCAGCACGGCGTTTACGTTTTTGCCTGCATTGATCGGATGGTCAGCCGTCGTACGGTTCGGGGGCAGTCCGCTGCTCGGTATCGTACTCGGATTGATCCTTGTTCATCCCGATCTGTTAAGCGCTTACGGGTATGCCGAAGCCAAGACGAACAATGCCGTTCCGGTGTGGAACCTGTTCGGCTGGGAAGTCAACAAACTCGGATATCAGGGTCAGGTGCTTCCGGTCCTTGTATCCGCTTATATTCTCGCCAAGATTGAAACGTTCCTGAACAAAAGGGTAGCCGACTCCATCAAACTGCTGGTTGTCGCGCCTGTTACCCTGCTGATCACCGGATTCCTCGCATTTACGCTGATCGGGCCGATTACGTTTGCGCTCGGTAATGCCATCACATCCGGATTGGTGTACGTATTTGATACCGTACCTGCACTGGGCGGATTGATTTACGGCGGATTGTATGCGCTTCTCGTTATCACGGGTATGCATCATACGTTCCTCGCCGTTGACGTTCAACTCATCGGATCTCAAGGCGGAACATTCCTTTGGCCGATGCTGGCTCTCTCAAACATCGCGCAAGGCGCGGCCGCGCTTGCCATGATGTTTGTGTTTAAACAGCAGAAAAGCAAAGGTTTGGCCGTCACGTCTTCGGTCTCGGCATTTCTGGGCGTCACGGAGCCGGCGATGTTCGGGGTGAACTTGCGCCACAAGTTTCCGTTTGTGTTCGGTATGATCGGTTCGGCATTGGCAGGTGTGCTGCTGACCATGAATCATGTCCTCGCATCCTCGATCGGAGTGGGCGGGATTCCAGGATTCCTGTCCATCTTCCCGAACCAATGGGGCGTATTTTTCATCGGTATGGCCATCGTATTGGTGGTTCCATTCGTTGCTACCGTGGTTTACGGCAAATGGAAAGGCAATGCGGCGTTGGCAGACGGCGATCCAGTGGATGTTCGTGACAGCCGTGATTCCGGAGTACAAAAAGCTTCTGCCGAAGTAGCCGTAGGCGAAGCCGGAGGCAACGTCGTATCTGCGGACAGAACGAAGCCAACTCTATCGGTATTGGAGATTCAGGCTCCCATCAAAGGAAATGCAGTCGCGCTTGATAACGTGCCTGATCCGGCTTTCGCCAGCGGAGCGATGGGGCAAGGGATTGCCATCGAACCGGAAGAAGGAAAAGTTTTTGCCCCATTCGACGGAACGGTGTCTCATGTGATCAAGAGCAAGCATGCAATCATTCTGGAGCATGAGAGCGGCGTTCAAATCCTGATCCATGTCGGCATCAACACCGTTGCCCTTAAAGGAAGCGGATATACGCCGCATGTACAGACCGGGGATCGCGTCAAAGCAGGCCAGCTTCTGTTGGAATTCGACCGTGAACTGATCGCCGATGCAGGGTACTCGTTGGTTACGCCGATTATTTTGCCGGATGGGCAGGATCGGATCGATGTGGTCGAAGAGACGAAGCTGGGTCTTGTGCAGCATCAAGGTGACGTTATTTTGCGAGTGCATTTGAAGGCATAACGTTTCCTGCACAGCGTGTTCATGATATGACGAATCCGTATTCAGAGCGGCTTTTATGGATTTATGCCGATTCCGTGTTAGAATGAGTATGGTGATTACGTTGAACAAAAATATTTATTTGCAAATTTACAATGATTATTCCGAAAAAATCCAGAATGGCCGCCTGGCACCGGGGTCCAAATTGCCTTCGGAAAACGATTTTACGGCCGAGTATGGCACTTCCAGGGAAACGGTGCGAAAGGCCTTGAACCTGCTTGCACAGAATGGATACATCCATAAAGTAAGGGGAAAAGGTTCTTTCGTGCTGGACATGGGACGCATGGACTTCCCGATTACCGGACTCATTTCATTCAAAGAAATGTCGGAGAAGTTGGGCAGGGATACGCGAACCCATGTGGAAGAAGTCGCTCGGATCTCTGCCAATGCCGCGGTGGCCAGACATCTGCAAGTTCCCGCGAACGAGCCGGTCTGGAAAGTGATTCGGGCAAGGGAAATCGAAGGCGAACGGATTATTTTGGATAAAGATTACTTTCTTACGTCCGTTGTCGAGCAGTTGACGGAGGACATTGCCGCTCGTTCGATCTATGCTTATCTCGAAGGAGAGCTCCAATTAAAAATCAGTTACGCCAAAAAGGAAATCTCCGTCGAAGAGGTCACGGCCGAAGATCGAAGGCTGCTGGATCTGGGCGATTACCGACACATCGTCGTCGTCCGCAACTATGTATATCTTGAAGACACGATGCTGTTTCAGTTTACGGAATCGCGGCATCGGCTGGACAAATTCCAATTCGTCGATTTTGCGCGACGGGTGCATGTGGAGGATCCTTCTAAGGATTTGTTCTAACATCGGTGCATACTGGCGTTGACATGCACCCCTTACCATGATTTACAATGAAATTGCAACAGATGGTTCCTGATGTTAATGAGCAGCCATCCCAGTTGCAATTTTTTTTGCATACTTTATAAACATTCTTTATAAAGTGCGTACGAACCGTGAATTCGCGTGTTCCGCTTGTTTAGACGAAACGAAGGAGATGGACGTATTGCTGGAAGAAGAGCGGATTTTTAACGGCATTTTATTCAGTCCCGCGGACTCGGAACTGAGAGCAGTAAAGCGGCGTGCCCACAATCTGAGCAGTGAATACAGCCGCACATTCGAGGATCAAACCGAGGAACGCGAAGCATTGCTGGCGCAGCTGCTTGGCGGCAAAGGGAAGCATTGCTTCATGCAAGGCCCGATTTTCTTTCACTATGGCGTGCACACCAAGATTGGCGACCATTTCTTTGCCAACTACAATTTGACCGTACAGGACGACGCCAAAGTGACCATCGGCAACCATGTCAGTTTTGGGCCGAATGTCACGATCGTTACGCCTGTTCATCCGCTTATTGCCGCTGAGCGCAGGCAAATGATTCATCATGATGGAGAACCCAAGTCTTTATGTTACGCCAAACCCGTCACGATCGGAAATGACGTATGGCTTGCAGCCAACGTCACGGTATGTGGCGGCGTGACGATCGGGGACGGTGCCGTCATCGGCGCAGGGAGCGTCGTGACCCAAGACATACCGGCAAACACAATAGCCGCAGGCGTGCCTTGCCGAGTGATTCGCCCCATTACGGAGGCGGACAGCATGCGCCATAAACCGGAGATATTGGCCGATTGTCGCGTCATCGAATAATTTAGGAAGCACGGACTTGTCTGATGGAAAAGGCGAGAACGTGCTTTTTTTTATTGGAAAGAGAGTAAGGGTGAAAACGTAGTTATACTTATGTAAACTAGATTACGAACGGCTGCTTTATACAACCCATACATCGGAGGAGTTTATCCGTCAGGAATGTACGACCAGACTACTTCTGCTGAATCTATGGATCCCGAACGATAAGCCCATGAGGAAAAATGGCTGTTCTATGACCGCTATGCCCCTGCTTGGGCGATGAAATGTACGCAAATTCCCCAATTGTACCTACCCCGGAGACTTCAAATTACACTATTCTTTTCTCGTAAGGAAAGCGCTACCATTTATCGACTGAATTTCATTTACAGAGGAGGTAGGAATGAATTTGAAACGAATGGGGAACAGGTTGGCGACGGGGCTGTTGGTGCTAATCATGACGGCAGTGCAATTCGGCTTTATTGGAACGACACGCAACGTGGCTGAGGCGGCGGATGCCAGTTTGGCCGAGAAACCGTACATGGGCTGGAGCAGTTACAGCATGCAAGTGTATGAGCCCTCCGGTCAGTGGACATCCGCAGAGAGCATCAAGAAGCAATCCGATGCCATGCGTGAGAAACTGCAAGCCCACGGCTATGAATACATCAACATCGATGCAGGCTGGAATGGAGACATGGATGAATACGGGAGGCCCATTCCGAGCGAAAAGCTGTATCCGAACGGGTTTCAGGAAGTGATCGATTACGTGCACAACAATGGACAGAAGATCGGAATCTATCTGATCCCTGGATTGTCCATCGATGCATATAACCAGAATCTCGAAATTTACGGAACGGATGGCGCCTGCCGCATGCAGGATATCGTGTACCAACCATTAACCGTAATGGATTATTGGAATTCTTATACGTACAAGATCGACTTTTCGAATCCGTGTTCCCAGAAATACGTGGATTCCATTGCGGATATGTTAGGTGAATGGGGAATCAACTTCGTCAAGTTCGACAGCGTAACTCCGGGATCGGGGATAAACAACCTGAGCCGGGATGCGCGCGGGGACGTAGAAGCGTGGTCGAAGGCGCTGGCGCGGCATGACATCTGGTTCGAGCTTTCCTGGGCGTTGGACCATAATTACGTAGACTTTTGGAAAAAGCACGCCAATGGATGGCGCATCGATTGGGACGTCGAGGCATACGACAGCAGCGTAGGGCTGACGCAATGGGCGAATATCGCCCGCTTGTTCCCGATCGCGGCATTGTGGTGGCGGGATGCGGGGCCCGGAGGATGGAACGACTTCGATTCCTTGAATGTCGGCAATGGTTCCATGGATGGACTCACGAAGGACGAGCGCAAAACGGCCATGACGTTCTGGGCGATTTCCTCTGCGCCATTGTATACGGGAAATGATTTGACCAGACTGGACAGCTATGGCTTGGAGCTGTTGACGAATGACGAGGTCATTGCCGTCAATCAGGCGGGCCGCCCGGCTCATCCCGTATCGATGGATACCAAGCAGCAGGTATGGTACGCCAACAACGGGGATGGAACATACAGCGTAGCCTTGTTTAACCTGGCTAACCGGAGCGCCGAGGTCAACGTCAAATGGAGCGATATCGGGTTGGAAGGTCCCGCTTCGGTTCGCGATCTGTGGAGCCATTCGGAGCTGGGCACCTTCAACGAGGGCTTCAGCGGAGGTTTGTTGGAACCCCATGCTTCGCGAATGCTGAAAGTGACGGCGCTAAGCGGCACGTCGACGGTGAACAACGATGACACAGGCATGCGGTATCACGGCGAATGGAAGCGCAACGGGGGCAAAGAACAATCCGAAGGCACGCAGGACCTGTCCCTTACAATTCAAGACTCTGCAACCGCTGGTTCGGAATCCGCGATTGCAGATTTGCCTGAAGGCGCAAATGCGACGAACGATGAACCCGCCGCCGTATTGGAAGACAAGGCTGCCGTAACCGATGTGGTTTACGTTAACGATGACAGCAGTGACATTCAATACACGGGAACATGGAGCCACAATTCGGGGCGTGGTTTGGGCGACCATAACGATGATGTGCATTTTACGGAAAAGAACGGCGATTATTTCGAATACACGTTTACGGGTACGGGGATTGAGCTGCTGACGGAAAAGCATGGGGAACAAGGGGACATGATCATCACGCTTGATGGCGGGGAGCCAGAGAAGGTGAGTGCATATACCGACGGAGACCGGGAAGTACAGCAGATCCTGTACAGCAAACGGGATTTGCCTAATGGCACACATACTCTAAAGGCTGTGAAAGATTCCGGGCAGTACATGCTCCTGGATGCACTTACAGTAACCAAGGAAGTGCCGACAGGCGAGCAGGACAGTACGATTCAACCGACCGTCACCAACTTCGACAAAGCGGTGGAACAGCAGAAGGATATCTCGATTACGCTGAACTTGAACGGCAATACCTTCGTAGGTGTCGAACGAGACGGCGTTCTTCTGGGCGAGAATGATGTTGAGGTGGCTGAAAACACGCTGACCATCAAGAAAGCATATCTTGCGCAGCTTCCCGTGGGCACAACGACGCTGAGCGTCACTTTTAGCAGCGGCAGCCCACAGGTCCTGACGGTGAAGGTCAGCGATACGACAGGCGTGCGCTTCGTGAACATCAACAACGATGACCCGGCCATCAAATATAACGGGAACTGGAACCGCAGCACGGGTAGAGGGTTTGGCGACTACAAGGACGATGTGCACTATGCCGAGCAGAACGGCGAATATTTTGAATACGAGTTCAGAGGAACGGGCATTCAATTGTTCACGGAAGTCGACCCGTCACAGGGGGACATGGATATCTACGTGGACGGCGAGTTTAAGGAAACGGTCAGCGCGTACCGCACCGATCGACTGGCACAACAGAACCTCTACAGCATCTCGGGTCTGACGAACGGATTGCACACGCTGAAGGCAGTGAAGAAATCGGGACGCTTCATGCTGCTTGACATGCTTAAGGTGGAGATTCCGAATAGCATCCAACCGGTAAGCGCCGTGTTTGACAAAGCGGAAGCCGCTCAGGCAGACATCGAAGTGAGGCTGCTGCAGGAGCCGGTAAGTTTCAGCAAAATCAAAAACGGGTCCAGTGAGTTGGTGAAAGGAACCGAGTATGAAGTTTCAGGCGATCTGATCACCTTGAAAAAATCATATCTTGCCGCTCAGCCGCTCGGTACGTTAAACCTCACCTTTGTCTTTAGCGGCGACTACCTCAATGATGTGCACTATTCGGCAGAGAACGGCGATTATTTTGAATATGTCTTCAAAGGCACCGGCATTCGCATGATTACGCCGACCGGTCCGGAACAGGGAGAGGTCGACATTTACGTTGACGGACAATGGGTTCAAACGGTAGACGCATACAGCGCAGGCCGTAAAAACATGCAGGAGATATTCAGCGTATCCGGATTAACAGCAGGGGCGCATAAACTCAAGGCCGTCAAGAAATCCGGGGAACTGATGTTCACGGATCAGTTGAAATTCACGATTGCGTCTGGCAACGAGGGGCCTACGAACCCAACAAACCCGACAAACCCAACCAATCCGACAAACCCATCGGATCCATCGGTACCATCCGGCCCAAGCGGACCATCAACGGCTGCACCTACTCCGGGAACAGGCACCCATGAGGAAACCGCAGGCAGCACGGATCAGGAGCTTCTTCGTCATCGGGCTTATATCCATGGCTATGCCGACGGATGGTTCAGACCGAATCGCCAGATTACCCGTGCGGAAATGGCGAGCATTTTGGCCAAGGTTTACGATCAAGAAGCAGCAGAAACCAATGCTGCATTCAGCGACGTACCTTCCGACCATTGGGGAGCGGAGGCGATTGCCAAGGTTGCCAAAACGGGACTGATGAAAGGGTACAAGGACGGTACGTTCAAGCCGGATCAACCGTTAACCCGCGCAGAAATGGCCATCCTTGCTGTTGCTGCAGCCGCGTCGAAATCACCGGTGTCAGGAAGCGGATTTACCGATATCCGCGGCCACTGGGCAGAAGAGGCGATCCTCGCGGCGCAAGGCGCAGGCATGTTGAATGGCTACAAAGATGGAACATTCCGTCCCAAAGCGCCGTTGACGCGAGCCGAAGCCGTTGCTGTGATCAATCGTGCGCTGGGCAGAGGGCCTTTATCCGGCATTTCGCAGCCAAGCTGGAGCGATGTTCCGGCTTCGCATTGGGCATTCGGAGATATTGAGGAGGCATCGACCGATCATGCGGCGAAGCCAGGTGCAACAGGCGGAGAACAATGGGTGGATGAAACGCAGCAAAAATAGAAAGCGAAATAAACCGCAAAACAAACACACGTTAACGGAGAGGCAGAAGCAATTTGGAGAAGCGAAGCGTTCGCCTTTATCACCGGATTTTCCCCTTAGAAAAGGGGGATCAAAAAATCTGGGGATAACAGCGATCGGAAGATGGTACTGTACTCGCAGTGCCCTAGTGTGATGATTAGTGCGATTTATAGAGATTGTCTTTGGGGACCACGCGGTGGTCCCTTTTTTCTGAATAAAGGAAGTGGGCGCAGGTCAATTCATATGTCGCAGGAGATGCAGTCACATAGGGGTGAACATCGTGGAAAAAAACATTGGATGAAACGCGAAAGTGGTATAATCTGTGTTTATGATAACGCTACCAACATCTCTGCAAAGGGAGGGTCTACCCATTAGAAATTCCAGCGTGTTTCGGAAGTTTTTAATTTCCTACGTGATCATTTTGGTGATTCCCAGCATCGGCGGATATATGTCCTATTTGACCTCCATATCCGTTACCCGGTCGATCTCCATCGAAAACGGGGTTACCCAACTCCAGAAGGGCCAAGACATTTTGGAGCGCCGCATGGCTGAGGTGGAGGCGTTCACCAGACAGCTTGCGGTCAATCGGGAATTGAACGTGCTCATGAACGAACGGGACAACGAAACCAATGTGTACGGCATTTGGAGAACGATGGAGAACGTGCTTTCGTTTGGCCGCAGCAACGATTTTTTGCAAAATTATTATATTTACCTCGCGAACTACAATCTGATTCTGACGCCGGGTTCGTCATACAGGCCGAATCATTATTATGCCGATTTCCATTATAACGACCTGTCATTGGAGGAATGGACAAAGGAAATATTGGATACCCACCACCGCAGCGAAATCAAGCCGCTCAGCCCGTTTATGACGAGAGGCCAGCAAACGTCGGTCATCACATACATGCAGTCGTTGCCGTTGGACAGCTTTAACGATTCATCGCCGGCGGTCGCCGTCGTTTTGATTGACGAAAAGCTGATTACGGGCCTGCTGTCCGGCATGACGGAGCGCTACGGCGGTTGGGTTCGGATCAGCGATTCGCAGGGAAAAACCATTGCGCTAAAGGGAAGCGAAGAAGCGGAGATGGCCAACATGTCCCTTGATCCGAAGTTCGACCCGAGCAAGGCCAGCCAGTTTTATGGGGACGATCTGGTCATTACCACGCAATCCAAAACCAACGGGTGGGTGTATCAAGCGGGAATCCCGCGCGACCTGCTGCTCGAGAATGCCAACAAAATCAAGAAAACGAGCATGCTCATCACCGGCGGCACGCTGCTTATCGGACTTGTGGTGGGGTTAGTGCTGGCTTACCGCCACAGCGTACCCATCAACCGGCTGCTGAGCGTCATGAAAGAACAATTCGGGAAGGATGAGCGCTCGTCCAGAAACGAGTTCGACTTTCTGAGCGGGAATATCGCCGACATGATTACGAAAAACAAGCAGCTCGAATCCGAGCTGAACCGCCAGCTTCCGCTGGTGAGGGATGCATTCCTGAAAAGGATGTTCTCCGGCGAATTCAAATCCAGGGAGGAGATTCACTCCGCTTCGGAGCAAGCGGGAGTTCGTTTGCGGCAAAGTACGGGGTATGCAGGCATCGTCCAGATTAAAGGTTATGGCAGCATGGACAATGTCGAGGTCCTGAATGAGCTGAACGCATCCCGTCTGCTGCTGAAACAGGCGATGGCGGACCTTGGCGCCGATGCATTAATGACGGATTGGGATTCGGACAAAGTCGCCATCCTGTTTTTCTCTGCCGAGGAGGATGAAGAATCAGATCGTGCCGTGAACGAGATCACGCATACGATGGAGAATCTGGCGGAATACCTCTTTAATGAATATCGAATAACCATCCAGTCGGGCTTTGGTCAGCTTTTTGCCTCCTTGACCGAAGTGAGCCTTTCCTTCGAGCAAGCCCATCAAGCGCTGGAATATGCCATCCACACGAACCGAAAGGGCATGGTTTGGAACAACGAAGCCCATATCGAACATACGACCTATTATTATCCGCTGGATTCCGAGCAGCGCCTGATCACGACGATTCGGGCCGGAGAGCTGGAAGCAGCCGAGCGGATCGTTGAAGGCATCATCGCGCAAAACATGCAGCAGCGGGAGCTGTCCATCGAAATGAAGCATCAGCTGATCGGTGAGATGAAGGGAACATTCATCAAACTGCTGGATCAGAAAGTATTCACCGAATACGACGCTGCCGAGGATATTAAACGGCTTGTTATCGATATCTCGCTTTCAGAGCCGCTGGAAAGCATCAAAACCACCTTGTTTGCAATCATGAAAGAGCTGTGCGGATTCATTGCCAACAAAAAGAAAGACGTCCACGGCCAAATCGTCAAGCAAATCAAAGCATACACGGCCGAAATGTATTCGGATACCGAACTTACACTGTATAGAGTTGCCGAACATGTCGAACGTCCGGAGAAGTATATTTCGCAATTGTTCAAGGAATATACAGGCATCAATTTCTCCGATTATTTGATCAAGGTCCGCATGGATCAAGCGATGGTTCTGTTAAATGAGAGCAAATACACGGTGGACGAAATTGCGTCCAGAGTCGGATACAACAGCTCGCACTCTTTCAGGCGTGCCTTTAAAAGACTGAATGGCATATCCCCAAGCGTGTACAGACAATCGGGTGGCGGTTAAACGCTGCGGGTTCTTGAACCGGCTATGGCATGTATGGGACAGAGCGGCCTTTTTAGGGGCAGATGTACCGGTGCAAACGGAAAAATGGCCGTTCTGGCGCTGTTTTGTGCCCCTGATCACAGGATAACTGTACGCCGAACGGCGCAATTGTACCTGTTTATGGGATGGCCGTTTCCTCTATGATCAATTTGTGGAAAGCGCTATCATTTTCCTGTTCCACAGACTGTCGTTAGGGGGGGGTTGTTCTGAAGGAAGAAGTCACCGTAAATCGCAGGTCATTGCCGCAGAGAGCAGAAACGAGCTTTTGGATCGATGCCCGCAAAAAAATGAAGAAACACTGGCAATTGCATCTGCTGGTCATTCCGCCCTTGCTGTTTTTTCTCATATTCAAGTATTACCCGATGATCAATACGGTCCTTGCCTTCAAGGACTATAACGTCATCAAAGGAATATGGGGAAGTCCGTGGGTTGGATTCCAACATTTCCGACTCTTTTTCGAAAATCCGTTATTCTGGACACTGGTCAAGAACACGATCTTGCTCAGCGGGTATTTGCTGCTGGCCGGATTTCCGATCCCCATCCTATTGGCACTGATGATCAATGAAGTGAGGGGGACGAAGTTCAAAAAATTCGTGCAGCTCGTCTCGTTCGCGCCCTATTTCATTTCAACGGTGGTGATGGTTTCGATCATCATGCTGTTTCTGGCGCCACGGCTCGGATTTGCCAACATTGCCCTTCATTTCTTCGGGCTTGAATCGGTCAATTTCCTTGGCGAACCCGGCATGTTCCGTTCGATCTACGTGTGGTCCGACATTTGGCAGACTGCGGGTTATAGTGCCGTCATTTATTTGGCTGCGCTCGCCGGCATCGATCCGACGCTCTACGAAGCGGCCAAAGTCGACGGTGCCTCGCGGTTTCAAAAAATCCGCCACGTCGACCTGCCGGGAATTGTGCCGACCATCGTGATCATTCTGATCCTCAATGTAGGCAATGTCATGGCCATCGGCTTCGAGAAAGTGTACCTGCTGCAAAATCCGCTCAATCTTGCTAACTCGGAAATCATTGCAACCTATGTTTACCGGATTGGCCTGCTGAACGCCAACTATAGCTTTGCGACGGCAGTCGGCCTGTTCAATTCGCTGATCAATCTCGTTTTGCTGCTGACCGTGAACGGTTTGGCCAAAAAAGCGACCAACCACAGCATCTGGTAGGAAAGGAGGCTCCCCATGGCAGTACCCGTGCAGAAACGGATTCGAGAATCCGCCGCCGACAGGACATTCCTGATTGCGATTTACATCGTGCTCAGTCTTGTCGCGCTGGCCGTCATCTATCCGCTCATTTTCATTATCAGCAGTTCGTTCAGCAGCCCGGCAGCCGTCACGTCCGGTCGTGTATGGTTATGGCCGGTCGACGTTTCGCTCAGTGGATATAAAGCCTTGTTCCACACGCCCGAAATTTTGACGGGCTATGGGAATTCGATCTTTTATACCGCAGCAGGAACCATCATCAGCGTGGTGCTGACCATCATGATTGCCTACCCGTTATCGCGGAGAAGCTTCTTTGGCCGAAATGCTTTGATGATGGTCATTACCTTTACGATGATCTTCAGCGGTGGTTTGATTCCGACGTACATGGTCGTCAAGCAGCTCCATCTGATCGATACCCGCTGGGCGCTTCTGATCCCGAATGCGATCTGGGTCTGGCAGGTCATCATCGCCCGTTCGTTCTTCAAATCCTCCATTCCCGAGGAGCTGCTGGAAGCGAGCGAAATGGACGGCTGCAGCGACATGCGCTTCATATGGAGCATCGTTCTTCCTTTATCCAAACCGATTATTGCGGTTCTGGTCCTCATGTATGCGGTAGGGCAGTGGAATGCGTATTTCGATGCTCTAATTTATCTGAAATCGGCGGATTTGTTCCCATTGCAGCTCATCCTGCGCAGCATCATCATTCAGAACAACAGCGCAGGGGCGATGGATGCAGCGAAAATGGTGGAGCGGCAGCAGCTGGCCGAACTGCTGAAATATGCTTTGATCGTGGTTGCCACGCTGCCCGTGCTGGTTATTTATCCGTTCGTGCAGCGCCATTTCGTACAGGGAATGCTGGTCGGTTCCGTTAAGGGATAATTCCGGCGGCCAAAAACTAAAGGGAGTGATCGGATTTGAAAAAAGGCCTCATCATGATGCTTATGCTGTTGATGCTGTTCACGCTTGCGCTGAGTGGATGTTCAAGCGATAATGCTTCCGCACCGGAGTCCGGGGGATCGTCAACGGGGAATGGTCCGGTGAATATTAGCGTATTTTCCGTGCAGGAATCCGGAATCGACATTCCGACCAACCAATTCACGAAATTCGTGGAAGACAAATTCAACATCAAATTCAACTGGCAGATCAATCCGTCTGACGGAGCCAAGGAAAAACGGCAAATCTCGCTGGCGAGCGGCGACTACCCCGATGCTTATCTGCTGACGCATTACATCGACCAATTTTCACAAGCAGACCTTCTGAAATACGGCAAACAAGGGGTTTTGGTGCCTCTGAACGATCTGATCGACAAGTATGCACCCAATATCAAAGCCGCAATGGAAAGCAACGAGAACCTGAGAACGTTGAACACCGCGCCGGATGGCAATATTTATGGTCTGGTTGCCTATACCGAGTGTTTCCACTGCTCGTATTCAAGCAAGATGTGGATCAATACCGAGTGGTTGAAGAAGCTGAACCTGGAGATGCCCAAGACGACGGAAGAATTCAAAAACGTATTGAAAGCATTCAAAACGCAGGACCCGAACGGCAACGGCAAAGCGGATGAAGTGCCGCTCAGCGGTTCGATCGAGGAATTCGGCGTACGCGTCGTTCCGTTTCTCATGAACGCCTTTGTATACGACGATGACCGGAATTACCTGCAAATGTCCGGAGGCAAGGTGCAATCCGCGGCGATCACGCCCGAGTGGAAAGAAGGATTGACGTACATCAAGTCTTTGTTCGATGAAGGATTGATCGATCCGGGTGCCTTTACGCAGAATGCCGAAGCGTTCAAAAAAATCGGGGAAAACGCGGATGCCGAAATTTTGGGCGCAGGCGCGGGCATGCATCCGGCGATCTTCGTGAACATCGATCCGGGCAACACACGATCGGCTCATTACAATGCTGTGCCACCGATTACAGGTCCTCATGGCGTGTCCTATGCGACGCATGACGGAGGAGGCGTGCAGCCTGGAGCCAAATTCGTCATCACGAACAAAGCCAGCGAAGAAGCGCAGATCGCCTTGATTAAAATGGTGGACTATATGTTCACTCCCGAAGGCCAGACGAACGGGGCTAGCGGCTTGAAAGGGATCGACTGGACCGATCCCGGAGAGGGAGACGTCGCACTGGGCAAGGATTCCAAGGCGGTCGTCAAACTGATCCCGATGGCCGAGGGAGAGGCACCGCGGAATGCAGGCTGGAGCGGCATGGCTCACTTCTACATGCCGAAAGAATATCGCGACACGTTTGTGCAAGGAACCGATATTTACGCATCCGACGGTTACGAACGCAGACTTTACGATGCAACGCTGCTGTATGAAGGACATGAACCGAAAGAGCTGTTCCCGATCTGGTCGGTCTGGATCGATCCGGCTGAGATCGATGAGGCCAGCTTGCTGCAAACCAACATCAAAAATTACATCGAACAAAATACGCTCCAGTTCATTACGGGCAACAAGGATCTGGACAAAGACTGGGACGCATACGTCAAAGGATTGCAGGATCTGAAGCTGGACCGTTATCTCGAGATTTTGCAAAAGGCGTATGAGGCCTCCAAGTAATTTGGGATAAAGCCGGTACACTCGGGTGCTGCCGCAAAAAGGGCACCTGAGTGTGCTTTGTCTATGAACAGGAGGCCGTTTGTTCGGTTCGGCACATTCATAGCACTGGACGAGGGGCTTACGAAGCGATTTCTCTGATGGGAGGACGAAATGGACGATTTCAAATTATGGTACTCTACCCCTGCGGTTACGTGGGCTCAAGGTCTGCCGTTGGGCAATGGAAGAATCGGTGCGGTGGTTATGGCCGATGTGCATCGCGAGGTGTGGAGCATGAGCGAGCTTACGTACTGGTCCGGCCAAGCGGACGCGGACTCCGCGTTTGCTTCAACGGGAGGCAGAGCAGCGCTGGATGAGATGAGGCATCATTTTTTCTCCGGCAATATCGATGAAGGCGATCGTTTGGCCAAGCAGCATCTGCAGCCGCCAAAGCGGAATTACGGCACAAATCTTGGATTGTGCGAAGTGGTGATCGAATTCAGCGATACCGACGTGGACAGCTATGAATATGCAAGCTTCAGGCGGGAACTCGATCTAGGCGAAGCGATAGCAAAGGCAGAGTGGGTGAGCAAGGGCACTACGTTGTCTCGCGAGGTTTTTGCCACACATGCGGATGACCTTGTCGCCTCAAGAGTGTGGAGCAACGTCTCGGGAAACGTATCGTTTACCCTTTGGCTGGAAGGAAGTACGGAGTCGTTTCAGGCGATCGCCATTGATGACAGTACGCTGGGTTTCAACGGACAGGCAACAGAAACCGTGCATAGCGACGGGACTTGCGGGGTAGGGGCCGAAGGCTGCGTAAAGGTAGTTGTTTCAGGCGGCACGGTGAGTGAGCAAAATGGGCGAATGACGGTGATGGGTGCAGATGAGGCAATCATCTATTTTACGGTCAGCACAGACTACCGCCGTATAGGTTCCGATTGGAAAAAGGAGAGCCGTTTCACGCTGGATCAGGCGCTGAGGAAAGGATATGCGCGTTTGCGACAGGACCATATCGACGATTACGCCGAGCCATTCGGCAAGGTGCGCATTCAGCTGAACGGCCCGGTGCATGCCGACCTGCCTACCGACCAACGCATCCGGTCACTGGCGCAGGACGGGGATGACGACCCGCAGCTGTTTGCATTGTTCCTGCAATACGGCCGTTATTTGACCATTGCGGGCTCACGCAGTGATTCCCCGCTGCCGATGCATCTCCAAGGGGCTTGGAATGACGGCGAGGCATGCCGCATGGGTTGGAGCTGCGATTATCATCTGGATATCAATACCCAGATGAATTATTACCCGACGGAGATCGCGAATCTGGGGGAAAGCCTCCTTCCTTTGTTCAATTATATCGAAGACTTGGCGGAGGCAGGCCGATCGACGGCTCGACAATTATACGGCAGCGACGGCTGGGTGGCCCATGTTTTCTCCAATGTGTGGGGCTTCACGCTTCCCGGCTGGGAAACGTCATGGGGGCTGAATGTTACGGGGGGATTGTGGCTCGCATCCCACTTGATCGAGCACTATGAGTACCATCAGGATCGCGAATTTCTGGAAAGCACGGCCTATCCGGTGCTAAAGGAAGCGGCCGTTTTTTTTCTGGATTATATGACAGTCCATCCGAAATATGGCTGGCTGGTGACAGGCCCGTCGAACTCCCCGGAAAATCATTTCTATGCCGATAATGCCGGATGTACCGTTCACCAGTTGTCCATGGGTCCAACGATGGATCAAATGCTGGTGCGCGAGTTATTCGAGTTTTGCCTGACAGCGGCGAAGCTGCTGAATCGGGATGAAGGGCTTAGAACCAGGCTGGAGGAAGCCACTGCCATCTTGCCGCCGCTGCAAATCGGCCGGAAAGGTCAGCTTCAGGAGTGGTTGGAGGATTATGAAGAAGCACAGCCGGAGCATCGGCATTTGTCGCACATGGTTGCCTTGTATCCGCGGAACCGAATCACGCCTGAGCGGACACCGGAGCTGAGCAAGGCAGCGCGTGTGACGCTGGAGAACCGGATGTCCCAGGAAGAATTGGAGGATGTCGAATTTACGGCCGCCTTGTTCGGTCTGTGCTTTGCCAGGCTGCATGACGGTGAGACGGCATACAGACATATCCGCCATTTAATAAGCGGACTTTGCTTTGATAACCTGCTAACCTATTCGAAGTCGGGGATCGCGGGGGCGGAGAGCAACATATTTGTCATTGACGGGAATATGGGAGGTACCGCTGCCATTGCGGAAATGCTGCTGCAGGGCGATCAAGGAGAGATCCGTTTGTTGCCTGCGCTGCCGCAAGCATGGAGCACGGGAACCGTATCCGGTCTTCGGGTCAAAGGCAATGCCGAGGTGGATATGACTTGGGAGAGCGGCAAGCTAGCGTCGGCAACCATTCGCACATTATCGACAGGAACGTTTACCGTGTGTACGCAAGGGTTTAAAACGACGTTTCAGGCTGAAGCGGGTGGAAGAACTCATTTCAACGATAGACTGGAACGGGTCGAATAACGATATGAGCCTGCAACCCGTCATGCGTTTTGATTCATGGTTGGAATGATGTTAACGATCAGAAGGAATACAACCGTTCTTTAAGCCGTTCATAAGCCGCCTTGGAGCGGCTTTTTCTGTTGTTTCTTGCTTAGATTAACTTGAGTAAACTGCCTGCCCAACCATCAACACCTGTAAATCAAGCACTCAACATGAAAGGATCCAACATTGACGCTCCTTCCTTGGAAGCGTTTTAATTATAGTAGTTACGCAAGAGGATCAAGGGGAGGTCATCATATGATGCTAAAAGTGAAAACGCTTCGATGCGAACATTTCAACAATCCGATTGGGCTGGGGTGCCCGAAGCCGCGGTTAAGCTGGCACATCGAATCCGACAGCATGCATGTCACGCAGAAACGGGTCCAACTGCAGGTCGCTTTGAATGCGGCATTCGATTCGCTGATCTGGAACCATTTCGCTTACTCGGAGCAATCCGTTCTTGTTCCATACGAAGGGCCGCCGTTGGAATCGGGCCAACGATATTATTATCGGGTCAAAGTATGGGCCCAAGGGGCAGGGGATGCGGAGCCGCAAGAGTCCGCGTGGAGCGAGCCGGCATTTTGGGAAATGGGGCTGCTGCATGAACAGGATTGGAAAGCGCAATGGATCACTGTCCAGAAGCGAAGCATCCACGAAGGCTTTCAGGCGCGGGCACCATTTGCGACCACCAAAACTTTCTCGGTAGAGGGCAAGGTTAGCAAAGCCGTTATTTATGCGACCTGTCTCGGATTGTATGAATTACAGTTGAATGGGCAAAGAGTAGGCGAGGCCTACTTCACCCCGGGATGGACGGATTATAACGATCGCATACAGGTACAGACCTATGACGTCACCGATCTTATTGGCCAGCAGCATAATTCCATTACAGCAACGGTGGGTGAAGGCTGGTACAGCGGTTATCTAGGATGGCAAAAGCGCAAGGACACGTATGGGGATACCAATGCCTTGCTGCTGCAAATGAAAATTAGCTATGAAGACGGCCGCACCGAGCTGATCTGCTCCGATGCCACTTGGGAAGAAACGGGCTCCGCCATTCTGATGTCGGACATCTATAACGGCGAAATTTATGATGCAAGGCTTGCGTTGCCGAAAGACGGAAATCCAACCGTGAATGAACGCAAAATGATGAAAGTCATGCCGTTTCCTTTGAGCCATCTGGTTGCCCAGGAGAACGAACCCGTGCGGATCATGAATCGTCTCCGACCGGTTGAACTCATTCGAACGCCCAAAGGGGAGCTTGTGCTGAACTTGGGGCAAAACATGGTGGGATGGCTGGAATTCAAAGTCAAAGCACCAAGGGGCACGACCTTGAATCTGGTTCACGGCGAGGTATTGGATCAGGAAGGAAACTTTTATCGGGATAATATTCGGGATGCGGCACAGCAGATTACGTACATCTGCAGCGGAAATGGCACGGAAACGTATCGGCCGCATTTTACGTTCCAGGGCTTTCAGTACGTGAAGCTTGAAGGTTTTCCGGACGGGATCACGATTGAAGATTTCACCGGCGTTGTACTGCATTCGGGTATGGAGTCGATCGGTACGTTCGAAACGTCCGATCCCAAGCTCAATCAGCTGCAGCATAACATCGTTTGGGGACAGAAGGGGAACTTTCTGGATGTGCCGACCGATTGCCCGCAGCGTGATGAACGGTTAGGATGGACCGGTGATGCGCAGATTTTTGCGAGAACGGCCAGTTTCAATATGAATGCGGCTTCTTTTTTTCGCAAATGGCTGAATGATTTGGCTTACAACCAGATGGAAGACGGGGCGGTTCCTTTTGTCGTTCCGGACGTACTTAAAGGGGCGTTTGCAGATAACACAGGGATAACGACAGCGGCTTGGGGAGATGCAGCCGTCATTTGCCCGTGGACGATCTATCAGTGTTATGGCGACAAGCAAATTTTGGCTCAGCAATACGAGAGCATGAAGGCTTGGGTCGACTACGTACGAGCACAAGGAAACGAAGAATGTCTATGGGATACCGGACTGCAGCTCGGAGACTGGCTGGCATTGGACAGCGAGGAAGGAAGTTATTTCGGGGCAACGGACGGAACGTTGGTCGCCACGGCCTACTTTGCGTATTCAACGCAGATCGTCGCGCAAACGGCCAAACTGCTCAATCGTTATACCGACTACAAAACCTACAAGTCTTTGCACGAAGGCATCAAAGCGGCATTTGCCGCCCGATACTTCAACGAGGCAGGCCAGCTCACCTCCAAAACACAGACTGCACAGGTCATCGCTCTGCACTTTGATTTGGTGCCAGAAGAGCATAAAAAGCAAGTCATCCAGGAACTCGTTCGGCTCATTGAACAGAAAAATATGCATCTGGATACCGGTTTTGTCGGCACACCATATCTTTGCCTGGTTTTATCCGACAATGGCTATGCGGATGTAGCCTATACATTATTGTTCCAAAACGATTACCCTTCATGGCTCTATCAAGTTGAACGGGGAGCAACGACCATGTGGGAGCATTGGGACAGCATCAGAGAGGACGGATCGTTCTGGAGTACGGCGATGAATTCGTTTAACCACTATTCATATGGTTCGATCGGCGATTTCATGTATCGCAGCATTGCGGGAATCGATCTGATGGAGGCGGGTTACAAAAAATCGCGAATCGCCCCCAAACCCCCGGTTAATCTGACGTCGGCACGCGGCAAACTGGAAACGCCATATGGAGCCCTTGAGGTTCAATGGCAAATCGTGGAAGGGGAAATGCTGCTTAAAGTGAATATCCCGCACAATACAACAGCCGTAATTACGCTGCCAGGCGTAAAGGAACCGGATGTATTGCAGCGGACCATTGCCGCGCAGTATCCTTCGATTGCGAATCCGCCAGTTAACATTCCGCCGGAATTGGCCGGGAAAATGGGGATAGAGGGGAACGCGGAGGTGTTCTGCAACAATGGAGAGAACGGATTGACATTTACAGCAGGTTCAGGACAATACAGGTTCCAGTATAAATACGAGCCGGCTCTTGCCCCCGTGCATGCATCCAGAAGATAAATCGCGTAAACTAGAGGAGAGACTTGTCATGAAGACGAAAAATCGCATTTTATTCAAAACAGCCCTGCTGTCCATTTCCTTGGTCTTGACGTCAGCGAGTGCCATTTCGGCCATCATTCCGATGATGCTGAACCAGTTATCGGACGTATCCAGTTCCCTGATCGAAAGCGTAGTCACGATCCCTTCCTTCTCCATGATGCTGTTTGTGCTGCTGAGCGGCCCGATTTCTTCAAGGTTGGGCAAGAAAAATACGGTGATGCTTGGGCTCCTGCTGGTGCTGGCCGGGGGAATCCTGCCGATGTTCACAACAAATATCACTTGGATTCTCGCGTTACGACTGGTACTCGGCGCCGGGCTTGGCATATTCAACTCGCTTGCCGTCAGTTTGATCAGCGACTTTTTCGAGGGAGACGAACGGGCCCAACTGGTGGGATTCCAAAGCGCCGTTCAAGGGCTGGGAAGCAGCCTCGCTACCTTTGTAGCCGGACAGCTTGCCTTGATCGATTGGCAGTATGCTTTCTTATGTTATGCCATTGCGCTGCCTATTGCGTTGCTGTTTTTCCTTGTCGTACCTGAACCAAAGCGCGCCGAGCCTGTTTCACAGACTCCAGCAGAAACGGGCACCAAAAGCCGTGGAGTATCGATGCCCGTGCTTGGACTGAGTGCCGCATTGTTCCTGTTTATGACGTTTATCATGATCGTGTACACCAAAACGGGCATTATGATTAGCGAGAAAAGCATGTCGAATGCCGGATTTTTGGGGACCGCATTCACATTGTTTTCCTTGTCGTCCATGGTCGCCGGGTTCTTGTTTGGCAAAATATATACATGGTTCAGAAGTTACGCCCCGTTTATTTCAAGCTTGTTGACGGCAGCAGGTTTTGTGCTGTTGTGGGTTTCCCAGAGCGTAACCATGGTGACGATCGCTATGCTGATCATTGGATTCAGCTTTGCGTTGTTCATCCCTTATATCTTTACGACGCTGACCAAAATCGTGCCCAAAGGCAGCGAAACGATTTCCATATCAATTGCGATGGTAGGCTCCAATTTGGGAGCGTTTGCTTCACCTTATGTCATCAACGCAGTCGGCACGATGTTTGGCAATGGCACTGCATCATTCGCATTCCTCGTATCTGCCGTCGTGTTCACGGTTGCTGCGGTGATCTGTCTGGGAATTGCCGTCAAAGGAAAGGCAAATCGAGATCAGGCAGCCGTGCTGGGCGGGTAACGGATTCTCTTTGAAAGCAATCCATCCACGGGCAGTCCGCTGCCCGCTTCTCCATGATCTAAGCAAAGAGGGGGTGTCGTTCATGGATCTTCAAGAGCTGGATCGCTTGCTGCGAACCAAAACGGACATCGAACGGTTGCAGCAGCGGAACAATGAGGTCATCAACGATCTTTCCGCAGAATCCGAAGACGAACGGTATTTCGACATGCAGCGGAAGATGTATCGCATGCCCGCATCGTTTTTCTTTGGCAAACACGATATTTATATTAAAAAGCATAACCGCTTCGCTCCGATGCTGGAACACATGCACGAATTCATCGAGTTGAACTATGTGTATTCGGGAACGTGCCATCAGATCATCGCCGGAAAAGAAATTCAGCTGGGCGAAGGCCAGATGTGCGTGCTGGACAGGGATGTGCCTCATAGCATCGCCCCGCTCGGGGAGAACGATATCCTCATTAACATTTTGCTGCAAAGGGAGACGATCTCTTCGCTGTTTCTGCAGCGCTTGTCGAAGAAAAAAAGCTTGATTGGCGAATTTCTGGCCAACTCGGTGCTTCAGCATCAGCACCATGATCACTTCATTATTTTCAAATCCCAGGATCACGACAACCTGCAATATATTTTGCGAAGAATGTTGATAGAGTACTATTCCGAGCAGGACGATTCGATGGAATTGGTGAAGGCGTACATGCAGATCGTGTTTGGGGAACTGGTCCGCGTATTGGAAAGCGAGCACAACATTCGCCTGAACGAGCAGGAGAACAACATCACGGCCATTTTGAATTACATGGAGGAACATTACAGGAATTTGAGCCTGCAGCAATTGTCCGACCATTTTAGCTATAACAGTACCTATTTGAGCAACAAGTTGAAAAAGGTAACCGGTTTGACGTATACACAGCTGATTGCCAACATCAGGTTGAATGCAGCTTATTCCTTGGTCGTGAACACCCAATTGCCGTTTGAGACGATTTTCAAACAGGTCGGCTATGAGAGCATGAGTTTTTTTTATAAAAAGTTTAAACAAGTTTATGGGGCTACCCCGCAAACCATTCGCAACAATCCGTCGGCCGCGTTCTGAAAGCAGACATCTGGCAGCGTTGGTTTGTTTTAAGTTCCAATAAAGAAAAGCTCTTGCCCGGAGTGACGGACAGGAGCTTTGTTCTATGAAAAAAATGCGGCAGGCCAGAGCACGGTTACAGATGGATATTCAGCCATGGTTCAAGCTTCTTTTTTAACGTTTCCTTGTCGTATTGCACATATTGATTTGCCCGGTTGCGGGTCGGATCTCCCGCATAGAACCGTTCATAAAGATCATGCCTCGCTCCAAGCGGACTGCCCGTTATATCCCAAGCAAGCTGGAACAGGCGAATTTTTTCTAAAGCTTGCATCGTCGTTCCGCCAAGGTATTTGTCCAGCAAAGGTCTCAACGGTTCATTACGATCGAAGTTTCCGGAGGGAATCTGGATCAGCCCGCCTGCAGCGATGGTTTTCAAAATTTCCACGGCACGCGGATAATACCGGCTTCCCAAATTGCGGGCGGTTTCGATGAATTGGAATGAAGGAAGCCAGTTGCCATGCGCGTCCGATTTGGCCTGGGCTTCAGAAGCGATGATCAGTCCCTCGATAGTTTGCATCTGACTGATCATCTCCCCAAGCTGTTCCTGAACGTTCAGGAAGGAATCCACGCCGATTTCGTTGGCAACCGCCGAGGTTACGGCCGTTATGAATTCCAGTTTTGCATGCAGACGAATGATGCTCTGGTGGTAAGCCAAGCTGGACGATGCGGCATTGCTGCGGATCTGCCACAATGCTTCCGGATTGTTATGTATGAGCACACGCTCCCAAGGGACCAGTACGTCGTCGAAAAAGAGGATCGCGTCCATTTCATCATAATGTGCACTGAGCGGATGACTTGGGTCGGGGGTCTTCGCAGCAAAAGATTCCCGGCATACCAGGTGCAAGCCCGGACTTGAGACAGGCACGATGACCATATGGGCCAGCTCCGGACGATCTGCCGGAATTCGCTGTACCGGATAAACGACGATATCATCTGCATAAGGGGCCGCAGTGGCCACCATTTTGGCGCCACGAAGGAATATGCCTTCGGCATTTGTTTTAACAACGCGCAGCATGGCGTCCTCATCTTGGCCGACAGGCAAGGCTCGGTTGATCTGCGGATTGCGCTGCACAATGGTCAAGAACGCGTCTTTTCGTTTGGCTTCCTGATAGTAGGCTGCTAATTTGTCTGCATAATAAGGATCGTATATTGCCATGTCATGGCGAGTCGCATACCAGCCAGTCAGACGGGAGCGGGCGTAGTCCGATAATCGGCTCATGACGCCATGGGTCCGGTCAGCCCATAGCCGAAAGGCACCCGCTCTGCGTTGGATATCGTTAGGGGAGAGGGGGAGTTGAAAAGCGCGGTGAACATATCCTGCCGTCTGCTCGTCCCAAAAAGCGACCGTATCCCTCGTTTCGGGTTCATCCGCCAGATTGAACAATCGTTCTATCGTTTGCAGCGTTCCCTGAAAAGCCGGGTGATGGGGAATGCTGACACGTTCACCGTCCAACCACACATTCCGATCGTCATTTAATCTGTGAATATATGCTTGTCCACGAGACATCGTTAAACTCATTATGTATGAGCCTCCTTATTGGCATAAGCTGCGAATCCTCGAGAAGCCAAGTTAAGTGAACAAAAGAAGTTGGAATTCGATACAATTTGTATCTTCTGAAAGAATAACGCTCCTTTGTCCGAAAAGTCAACGTTAACCGTCTGATGCAGCCAATAAGCTCGGCCATGGATCACAGCCAGGGTAGGACCAGATTCAACGAAGGTCGAAGTATCGCTTTCAAGAGAACATCAAGGACAACAAAAAAAGATGTTCCTCTCAACAGGAGGAGCATCTTTTCCTTTTTCAATAACAAGGTATGTTCAGTAATATCAAAAAAGAATTGAACTAAAACAAACGCCATGATATACTCAATAGCGTCATTGACAAAACAAATAAATTGTGTTACTAATTTTATCCCTAATTTAATTATACACTCTGGATTTGGGATTGTCAATGCTCTTTTTCGCCCAACAACTTGGAAGAGGAGCGTGTCCTAAACGTGATCAAGAACAATGCTTGGCATCAAGAACAGGAACGGCTGGAACAGGTCAAAATTAAACTGCAAGCGAGAATGGATGAACTGGAGCCCGAGGTTGCAGGGCTGGGAGATCAGGCCAGCGACATCCGCAAACGCTTCTGGGAAGAAGTCACGATCAATACGGCTACGGATGAAGACTTCGAGGAAACCTTCTATACGATTAAACAGCAATCCGCAGTGCTGGCAGAAAGGGAACGCAGTCATAAGCGGTTGGTCCAGCAATGGAACAATATGAAGCGTTTGTTAACGTCCCCGTATTTTGGACGGATCGACTTTCACGAGAAGGGGCTTAACTCCAGTGAACAGGTGTATATCGGGGTTTCTTCCTTCCTTGACGAAGACGGGTTGAATTTTTTGATCTATGACTGGCGTACGCCCATCGCGAGTTTGTACTACGACTATTCTCCAGGGCCAGCCTCCTATGTCACGCCGGTCGGAAAGATCGAAGGCACGATGGAGCTCAAGCGGCAGTTTCAGATACAGAACGGGAAAATTCGCAACATGTTTGACGCTACCGAGACGATCGGGGACGAGTTATTGCAGCAGGTGCTCGGCAAAGGCGCGGACTCGCAAATGAAGAGCATCGTGGCAACGATCCAAAAAGAACAAAATGCCATCATCCGCGACGACCATCACCGGATGCTCATCGTTCAAGGTGCAGCCGGCAGCGGCAAAACTTCTGCGGCACTGCAGCGGGTCGCGTACCTGCTCTATAAACATCGTCAGACCATCAGGGCGGATCAAATCGTTCTTTTCTCGCCGAATCCGATGTTTAACAGCTATATCTCCACCGTCCTTCCGGAGCTTGGCGAGGAGAACATGCAGCAGACGACGTTTCAAGAGTATCTGGACTATTGGCTGGGTTCCGCACTCCGTCTGGAGGATGTTTTTGATCAGATTGAATATGTGCTGACTGCGCGAGGTTCGGCAGGATATGAGGCCCGCATTCAAGGCATCGAATACAAAGCTTCCGAGGTTTTCATGCAAGCCCTGCAAAACTATGGAGTGTGGCTGGGGCAAGAAGGCATGCAGTTCAACAGCATCCGGTTCCGGGACCGTGAGCTGATTACGTCAGAGCAAATGAAGACGACATTTTACGGTTATGACCGTTCCTTGTCCGTGGTTAACCGCATCGCTCTTTTGCAGGAATGGCTGCTGAAAGAGCTCGCATCGCTTGAGCGTGCGGAACGGGATGCGCCTTGGGTAGAGGAGGAATTGAGTTACCTCGATAATGACCAATATGCGGAAGCTTACCGCTCATTGCACAAAGAAAAGGAATTGTTGGATCTAACGGAGCACTATGCCGTCGTTCGTGAGAAAATAACCAAGCAGCGCCGGGGCGATGAGGGCGATTTCGACTATGCCGTAAAAGAGGAACAGTTGCTGCGCCGCAAGGTCGTGAAAGAACGCTTTGCACCGCTGAGAAGAAGCGTAAGGAAATTTAAATTTGTGAATGTTCAACGCATATATGCCCAATTGTTTGCTGACGAGTCCGTTTATCGGGAGAGAACGAATGGCGCTGCAACGCCTCCGCTTTGGTTGGAAATATGCAAACAGACCAAGGAAAAGCTGATGAGGAACGAATTGTTTCATGAAGACGCGACGCCGTATCTGTATGTCAAGGAAATGATCGAAGGAGTCCGAACGAACACGGATATTCGGCATGTCTTTGTTGATGAGGGCCAGGATTATTCACCCCTGCAATATGAATATTTAAAAAAGCTTTTCCCGCGTGCCAGGATGACGGTGCTGGGCGACTTCGGGCAAGCGATCTTCTTGCAGGCGACAAGTCTGGACGCAGATGATTCGCCGCTGCTTCGTCTTTTTGGGGAAAACGAAACCAGACTTATTCGTCTTGTGCGCAGTTATCGTTCAACCCGGGAAATCGTCGAATTCACAAGATTGATGCTTGCGGACGGAGAGGGGATTATGCCATTTCAACGCGGAGGCCATAAACCGATCCTGGTGCAAACGGAAGGTGCGGATCAGCGCTATTCGCAAATCTGGGCAGACATCGATGGACTTATGGCCGAAGGGTTCGATTCGATCGCCGTCATTACGAAGAGTGCATCCGAAAGCCGGGAGGTTTACGAATCGCTGCGTGTTCATGGAGGTGAGAAGCTTCGCTTGATCACAAAGGATACCTTGGGATTTCATAAAGGAGTCATGGTGATTCCCGTATATCTCGCCAAAGGTGTCGAGTTCGATGCCGTCCTGATCTACGATGCTTCACCCGAAACATACGCGCAGGAAAACGAGCGAAAGCTTCTTTATACCGCGTGTACGCGGGCCATGCATCGTCTTCATCTGTATACGACCGGTGAATGGTCGCCGTTTGTGCAAGCACTGCCCGCGAATTTGTACGAATTGCGTTCTTATTGAAAATTTCAATATATGCGGCAATTGACGCTCGTACGGTATTGGTGATAGCTTATATACATCGATATTAAGCCAATAATTTCAATGTGAATGAAGGGGGTATCATACATGACGCATATAGTGCAAGCTGCCGCTGAAGATGTGCGCAGCAAGGATTCGGAACAATTGATTCGGGAGTTAAGCATCGAATTGGGTGCATTATATGGCGGCGACGGTACGGCTGGTTTCTCGCCGAGCGACGTGGAGGGACCACGCTCGGCCTTTATCGTAGCCCGTCTTGACGGATATCCCGTCGGTTGCGGGGCAATCAGGCCGCTTGACGAAGATTCGGTGGAAGTGAAACGGATGTATACCCGCTCGGATTTCCGGCGCAAAGGCGTGGCGCAGGCGATATTGGCCGAAGCGGAGCGGTTGGCACGGGAATTCGGCTATAGCAACCTGAAGCTGCAAACAGGACCGAAGCAACCGGAAGCGGCAGCGCTTTATGAACGGGTGGGTTATTATAGAATCCCGATTTTCAGCGGTGAATGGGAGGAAGTGCTGGCGTATCAGAAAGATGTCGTGCGCGAGCCAGTTTAATGTTTGGGCTTGTAACGCGTGGGCACAGTGACCAAATAAATATGAAATTGGAGATTACTTTTACTTTGCGAATAGAAAAAGTATACGAATACGATATAAACGATGAATTGCAATCAGAAATACAAGATTTATTGATCGCCAGTTTTCCGGATGTGTACCCTGAGCACCGGATTTATTTCAAGCAATTGCCGCATTTGCGATTTCTGGTTTACAACCAGGAAGATCGACTCGTCGGACATGTTGGATTGGATTACAGAGTCATGAATTTAAACAAGAAACCGATCAGGGTACTCGGCGTCATTGATTTATGTGTCTCACAAAGCGCCCGTTCCCAAGGAATAGGCTCGTCCTTGCTGGCGGAATTGGATCAATTTTGTGCAGGTCGAAATATTGACTTTATCCTTTTGTTTGCGGATAACATGACTTTATATTTGAAAAATGGCTACAAACCGGTGAAGAACAAATGCAAATGGTTGAAAATCGATGATGGATTTCAAACTTCCATTGGCTTAGGCCATGAAGCCATGGACGAACTGATGATCAAAAAAGTAGGCAAGATCGATTGGGAAGAGGCGGATCTGGACTTATTAGGCTACCTCTATTGAGGAGGAGAACGTGGGGTACGTTTGTTGAACAGGAGACGACGACTGATCTTAAAACGGTTAACCGGCAGGGCCGATAAAAAAATAATACCGAAGAGAGTCGCGCAATTTGCGGCTCTCTTTTCATATTTATAAGAAATAACGCTGAAAGGAGGACAATGTAGTCAAACCTTTCACGGGCCCATATCTCCAATTTGATGATACGGCAACAATCCGTTTACCTTCTGCTTACATTGTTAGCGGGGGCAGATATGCCCGTTACAGCGGGGAATACAGGCAGGACACGCATCCGTGGGGTTGTTGGCGATCATATGCAGCGGCTTGTTTGGTCAAAGTCATCTTGTTGAAGTTATCTGTTCATTTTACAGAACACATCATTTTACGCAACGATCGTTGAATGCCCAGGACTTGCTTTTCCTGTGATCCACAAGGGTGGTGGAATATTCCTGAGTCGTGAACATTGTGTGACTTCCTACGCTCTTAGGGGGAAGGGGGGGCGGACCCTGTGGCGAGTTATTATTGAAGCAAAAAAGCGTAAAAGCGTATATATGAGCATATGAGAAAGTGTTAGTAAAACGTTAACAAATGTAACTCTATGTCAAAATTTTGATATACGCTTTCATTCCGTTGATCTTGTCCGCAACGTCCCTTATATTAACTTCGTTACATACACACAGAGGGATGGTGGACAATGTTGTTCAGGAGTAAAGGAAAGAAAATGCTGGCCATGCTTGCGCTGGTTCCGCTGACGACAGGCTTGGTAGCGGGAACAATCATGCCTGCAGGGACGGCACATGGCGATCCGGTAACGGGAAATAACCCCGTATCGACAACGGATGTCACAGGATCGTGGCAGACGGGAGATCTGCATGTGCATACGTTTGAGTCGGATGATGCACAGAATTCGCTCAAAAATGTGCTGGACAACGGTCTGAACAAGTATGGGCTGGACTGGATTGCGATTACGGATCATTTGCGGACGTCCAAGCGTGATGCTGACGGTAATGTCATAAAGAACGGGCCTATCCCCATGTCGCTCGGCATGAATGAATATCAAGTTCCGCAGATTAAAAAGCTGCAGGAAGAGGGGAACTACGCTGGCAAAACGATATTCTCCGGTTTTGAGTGGGACATGCCCACACACGAACATGTCGGCGTAGGCATTCTGACGAATGAACCCAATTTCACCGAGGCACTTGAAGCGGCCAAGGAATTTGAATATCGGTTCACGAATCGTGATGCCAATATGTTCGACGCCGAGGATGTAGCCAAATGGAATGCGGAAGGAGCCCGTGCCTATTCGACGCATCAGGATGCGCTTACCGCCATTGAATGGCTCTCCACTCATTATCCGATGACCAGTTATGCCATGATTAATCATCCTTCGCGCGGCAAAAACAAATATACGATCGCCGATTTCCGCGATTTCAACGATCTGGCCCCCGAAGTGGTCTTCGGTATTGAAGGTATGCTCGGCAACCAGATGGAACCGGATCGCGGCGGGTATAACACCTCTTACAATACATCGAATCCAACCGCCGATGACGGCTACAAGTACCGCACATATGGCGGTGTCGATTACATGGTTGCCAAAGTGGGCGGTCTATGGGATGCATTGCTTGGAGAGGGACGCCATTTCTGGAATTATGGCAACTCGGACTATCATTTCAAAACGATTGACCCGAATTCCAGCGGTTATTTCCCGGGCGAGTATGCCAAAACCTATGCTTGGGTAGAGGGTTCGGGCATGCAAGCGGTGCTTGACGGACTGCGCTCCGGCAAATCATTTTCCGTATTTGGAGACTTGATCAATGCCTTGGATTTCACGATTTCAAGCAACGATTCCCAATCCGAAATGGGCGAGGATTTGCAAGTGACCCAAGGGGACGACATGGAAATCAAGATCCGTTTCAAAAGCCCGTCGACCAACAATTATGAAAATCCGATCAACAGCGGCATCAAGGTAGGGCAAGCCCCTGTCGTGGACCATGTTGACCTGATCGCCGGCGATGTGACCGGCAAAGCCCGAAAAGGGACACCGGAGTACAGTAAGGATACCAATGATTCTACCCGCGTGTTGGCAACGTTCACCTCGGATGATTGGACGACGGACGCGGAGGGATACAATGTCATCACGTATAAGATCAAAGCATCGGATAAAGATCAATATTTCCGTTTGCGCGGAACGAACCTGGGCATGAACGTGCAGGGAGAAACGGTAAACGGGGAACCGCAGCTGGACCCCAAAGTAACCACGGCGGATGCTGCAGCCCGATTCAATGAAATCAACGATAACAATTATCGCGATCTGTGGTTCTATTCCAATCCGATTTTCGTAAGCGCAGCGCCATACAGTGATGAGCAGGCCGTTAACGATACCATTCAGGGCATCGATCTGGGTGATCTGAACGCGGTCACAACCGACCTTACGCTTCCTGTCAGTGGCGAACATGGCGCAGCGATCCGTTGGTCCAGTTCCAGACCGGAGCTGATAAACGATGAAGGCAAGCTGTTAACCCAGCCGGATAACAATGAGCAGCTGGAGCTGACGGCAACCGTAAGCCGCGGCGGCGTGACGGATACAAAGGTGTTCAAGATCATCGTCGAAGGACGGAACAATCAGGCATTGGTGCTGAAAGGAACGATGACCACGGCGGATGCGCAGCCGTATCGCACGGACACATGGACCAACCAGTCTGTCACGTTGAGCGTCACCAGCGCGGTATATGCTCCGGCAGCTTCAGCGACCATAGAGTTGTCCCGGGATGGGGGAGAAAGCTATGAATCCTATGAGGAAAATACGCCGGTTGAAGTCACCGAACCTGGTGAACATTCACTCTTGTTCAGAGCTACCGATAATCTGGAACAGCAGTACACACTCCCGCTTATCGTCAAAATTGATCGGGAGATTCCGGTGATTATGTTACAGGGCAGCAGCCAAATGACCCTGAATGTAGGAGATACGTATAACGAGCCTGGTGCACAGGCAGCGGACAATGTGGGCATCGACGGTTCCGTGAAAATAGAAGGCACAGTGAATACGCAAGTACCCGGAATATATACCATTCGTTATCATGCGAAGGATTTTGCCGGAAATGAGGCACAAGAGGTAACGCGCACGGTGACTGTGCAGCCTCGTTCGAGCGGCGGAGGTTCCGGAGGAAGCGGCGGCTCTGGCGGCAGCAGCGGAGGCGGCAACCCGGGCAGCAGCACAGGTGGCAGCTCGCCGGCTGAACCTGCCAATCCTACAAACTCTACAAATCCTGCCAATCCGGGAGCGGAACCAGCTCCTGTGACCGAGGTCAAGATAGAGACTGGACCGGACCAGGCCGTGCGCACAGGCATTGATAACAAAGCTCAGTTTGACGCACCCGTTGGAACATTTCCAGGAAAGGAGACACTGCAACTTTCCCTGGTTCCTCAAGCCGGATTGCCTGGTGCTTCATCGCTTAACGTTCTGGGAGAGGGAATCAGGATTACTAGAAACGAAGGACGTATTCTGAATAAGGACGCTTCCTTGACATTAAATTACGATTCTTCCAAACTATCCGACGGTGAACGCCCAGCGATCTATTATTACCATGAAGACCGCAAAAGTTGGGTATTCGTCGGCGGAGTCTCTCACGCCGCAGGCAGCATCACGGCAGATGTGAATCATTTGGGCACGTTTATCGTGGCCGGTTATGCACCGAAATCTCTTGTCGATCTGAATGGACATTGGGCGGCTGACTACGTGGATCGCTTGATGGGGATGAACGTCATTCAAGGTTATGGCGACGGCAGCTTCCAACCGTCCCGGAACGTCACGCGCGCGGAGTTTGTAACATTGCTCAGCAAAGCGCTGGCATTGAAACCTGCTGCGTCGGCTGTGGACTTTGCAGATCAAACAACGCTGCCGTCCTGGGCTCGCGCGTATATTGCCGCTGCCGTAGAGGCTGGCATTGTAAAGGGATACGGCGATAACACGTTTAAGCCGGATCGTACGATTACCCGGGCTGAAATGGCCGTATTGCTCGCAAACGCGCTGAAGCTCAGCAGCGAGGTTCAAGTTGACACCAGCGGCCAAAATGGCAAGGCATTCGCGGATGCTTCGCAAACGCCGGCTTGGGCGCAGGAGGCTATGGATGCAGCGGTTCAAGCAGGCATCGTGGAAGGTTACGCCGACCATACCGTGCGTGCAGCAAACATGACAAGCCGTGCCGAAGCGGCAGCCATGATCTATAAGCTCCTGTCAGCTTTGCATATTTAAGATTGAACTCAAAGAAAAGCACCCCATTGCGGGTGCTTTTTCGTTGATATGGCGGACACCCGGCTGATCCAATCCGGTTAAACGCCTTTCTTTATCGATATGTTGATCATGAAGAGCTCTATACGGTTCACTCGAAGCGGAAATCGTCATCCGTCAGCGGTTCTACATTCAACGCACGAACGTATCCGTTGCCTTTTTTGGAGAAAAAGTCATGCTGCTTGGTGTGTGTGCTGATTCCGTTCAATACGATCGGGTTTACTTCCGCGTCTTCGAACAATGGCTCAAAGCCCAGGTTCATCATCGCTTTGTTGGCATTGTAACGAAGGAAAGCTTCCACGTCATCGGTTAAATGAATCGGCGTATACAATTCTTCGGTGTAACGCAATTCATTCTGATGTAGGGTCTGAATTAAATCGACCAGGTGCTGATAAAGCTCGTTCTGTTCCGCTTCGTCCAAACCGGCGTATATTTCTTGGGCCAGCACGCCTACGTATACGCCATGAATGCTTTCATCCCGCAGGATCAGGTCGATGATTTCACCGCTGCACGTCAGTTTGCCCTGCCCGGCCAAATAGAGCGGATAGAAGAACCCGCTATAAAACAAATAACTTTCCAGAAGCACGGAAGCGGCCATGGCCATGTATAAGTCTTTGGGCGTTTCAATGCTGGTGTAGTACTGGCGGATGATCGAAGCTTTCTTTTGCAAATACGGATTTTGTTCGACCCACCGGAAAATTCCGTCGATTTCCTCGGTCGTTGCCAGCGTCGTGAAAATGCTGCTGTACGACTTGGCGTGAATTTGCTCCATCATCGCCATAAAGCCAAGCACGGCCTTGCGTTGGAGTCCATCAACATGTTCCATGATTTGCGGCATGCCCACGCCGCCCTGAATGGTGTCCAGGAGGGTTAATCCCCCAAGGACTTTCATGTAAGCTTCTTTTTCCTCATCGCTGAGCGTTACCCATGTCATCTTGTCATCGGATAGAGGGATTTCATCATCGATCCAAAATTGCATAATATTTTGATTCCAGAACATCAGCGTGAAATCATCATCCGGGCGATTCCAGTTCACGGCTTGAATAGGCTGCATCTTATATCAAACTCCATTCGTCATACCCGCAGGTAAATTAGTTTAAATCGAACAAGCGATGCACTCTTCCATCGTCAGCTTGTTCGTGCGTGTATAATACAGGGATTTTAACCCTTTATGAGCGGCATACAGGTAACAGCGGGCCAGGTCCCGGGTAGACACGTCGCTGTTGACGTGGAGAATCGTCGAGATCCCTTGGTCCACATGAGGCTGAATTTCTGCAATCAGATCAATCACTTTGAACTGGTCCATTTGATACGCCGATTTGTAATAGAACACATTATCCTTCTGCAGGTAAGGCATCGGGTAGTACGTCGTCGAATTCGCATAGGTTCGCGTTTCGATCTGTTCCACGATCGGCATGACGCTGGAGGTCGCGTTTTGAATGTAAGAAATGCTTGCCGTCGGCGCGATGGCCATTCTGTAGGCATGATATAGGCCGTGTTCCTGCACTTTGGACTTCAGCCAATTCCAATCATCCGTTGTCGGAACGAATATCCCCTTGAACAGCTCCTGCACTTTTGGCGTGCTAGGCGAGTAGTCCGTAGACAGGTACCGATCGAAATAAACTCCTGTCGCATAATCGGATGCTTCAAATCCGTGGAAACGTTGGCCCTTTTCTTTCGCAATTTCCATGCTTTTTTCCAAGGAGTGAAAATTCATCGTCATGAAGAACGTGCGTGCAAAATCCTTGGCTTCCAAACTTTCGTAAGCAATTTTGTTTTTGGCCAAATACCCGTGCAAATTCATGGCGCCGAGGCCGACCGAATGCATTTCCGAATTGGCCTTGGCTACGCCGGGAGCATTGGCGACATGGGTCATGTCGCTGACGGAAGTCAGCGCGATCATGCCCTCGTGAACGGATTCTTTGATTTTGCCGCTTTCCATGACATTCACGATATTGAGGGATGCCAGATTGCAGCTGATGTCTCTGCGAATGATATCGGGCTGGCCGTAGTCCGTAATTTCAGAGGTTTCCTGGAGCTGGAAGATCTCCGTGCACAGGTTCGACATTTTGATTTGTCCCACGTTTTTCAAAGGGTGTGCCTGATTGGCATTCGTTTTGTTAATGATATATGGATAGCCGGATTCCAGTTGAACCATGGCGATTTTGGTGAGCATATCCCGCGCCATCAACGATTTTTTCTTTTTCACGCGTTCGTCGGCGACCAAGGTGTCGTACATCTCGTCCAGATCCATATCATCCAGGTGAATTCCGTAATTTTGGTATACGCTATATGGTGCAAAGAGGTAAAGAGGCTCATTATCCTGGGCCAGCTTATAAAAACGATTCGGAACGATCAACCCGATGGAGAGGGTTTTCAGGCGAATTTTCTCATCGGCATTAATTTTTTTGCTATCGAGCAGTTCCATGACGTCCCAACCGAAAATATTGTAATAAGCCGCACCGGAGCCTTTGCGTTGACCCATCTGGTCCGCGTAGGAGAAGCCGTCTTCCATCAGCTTGAGCACGGGCGTGATGCCTTTGGCAGCACCTTCCACGCCTTTGATGGCTTCGCCCCGGGCGCGCAGCTTGGACAAATTCACGGCAACGCCGCCGCCGATTTTGGACAACTGCATGCATGTATTCAGCACATAGTTGATCGAGTTCAAGGAATCGTCCATTTCGAGCAGGAAGCAGGACACCAGCTCCCCGCGCCGGCTTTTGCCCGCGTTCAAAAATGTCGGAGTGGCAGGCTGCAGGCGCTGTTCCATCATGGAACGGGACAACAAAGAAGCTGTGTCGAAGTTTCCGCGACCCAAATGCAGCGCTACGGCTGCCACGCGATCCGGATATTGCTCCAGCACCGTTTTGCGATCATAGCTTCTCAGCGCGTAATCGGTATAAAATTTCGAAGCTGCCATGTAGGAAGGGAAGCGATGCTGGTAACTGCGCGTGATTTCAAAGATTCGGCTCACTTCATCGGCAGTGTAGGAAGCATAGAAGTCCTCGTAATAATCATTCTCAATCATATAGCTGACTTGATCGTCGATGGTGGCAAAACGCATGCTCTTTTCTTCGATCTCTTTCATGAACTCGGCTACAGCTTCCTGATCCTTATGTAACTGGAAAAAGCCATCGGAGTCGCGCTGCAGCAGCATGTTGTTCAATTCAATATGTTTCAAGGCGGCTTACCTCCTGTTCAAAATGCTCTACGTCTTTTTTGGTGCCGGACAGCTCGAATTTGCTGATTACAGGCACGTTATAGGATGCGGAAATCAAATCCGCGCTTTTGGCGAAACGTTCGCCCCAGTTGCGGTTGCCGCTCGCGGCAACGCCAATCAAATGTTTGGAGTTTTTTTGCAAAAAAGAAGACACCTTGTCAGGTATCTGTCCAAAACCTGTTGTATATGTCACGAGTACGTACGGTTCGTCGATCGTCATTTGACTATTGATCTGGATGGCCGGCATGTGAAGCTTGGAGATGAATCTCTTCACATTGCCAGTGATGGAATCATACACGATCAGCAATATCATTAACCTCCTTAAACGTAAAAGCTATCTATAAATACGCTATATGTAGATTGCTTTTCTAATTCTATATCAATATATAGATTTGTCAATGAATATAAGGTGAACTCTTTCAAAATAGCGATGAGGGTGCATGGAATCAAATATGTGTGAAAATGGGAGAAGGATGAACCCGTTGTCCTGAATAACATTGTATTCCTGATCGATCGATTGCGTGATTCGGTGAGGAAGCGTAAGGAGGAAGGGAGGAAGCTTCGCAGTCGGGAGCGGTGGAACGAGGGGGGGCGGCTAATTTTGTATGAGGAGACTCCATTTTGCTTGGGAGCTGAAGGTTATGTTAGGATACATAAGTGATTGGGAAAAAAATATAGAGGTGAGATCATAGTGAAAATAACATTACATAAGCAGAGCGATGTCGATATTTTAACTGAAATTTGGTACAAAGGCTCGGTTCAAGCCCATGATTTTATCGAAGAGGCTTATTGGCTTTCCAACAAAACCGAAATGAGAGACAAGTATATTCCGATGTCGGAAACCTATGTCATCTGCGATCAAGAAGAAATCGCCGGATTCGTTTCGATGGTAGATGACTATTTGGCAGCGCTTTTTGTCGATCCATCGCGTCAGAATAAGGGATACGGCAAAGAGCTGCTTCGTTTTGTCAAAAGCAAAAAATCAAAAATCTCGCTAAAAGTGTACAAAGAAAATGCCTCGGCCGTACGTTTTTACGAGAAAAACGGCTTTCATGTCGTGGAAGAGCTTCTGGATGAGCACACGGGTCATGAGGAATACCTGATGGAATGGAAAGAAACTGGAACAAATTTGTTTTCTTGATAAGTAAGCGAAAGTTCAATTCGAAAGTTCAATTAGGCATTCACAATAATCGATAAAGGCTCTGCGGGGTTATGTACCTCTAGCAGAGCCTTGTTCTTCATGATGTATTTCAATCTCTTTATTGATACGTTTGTTTGATTGCCAATCTATACGACTTGGGGGCGATCCCCTTAGGTTTCTTGAACAGCTGGGAAAAATACGGCGCGTTGTCTTGCCAACCGGATAACATCAGCGATTCCGGGCGACCGTGCTTGCCGGAGATACGCCGTACACTTCCCGATAGAGCACATCCCTCACTTCTTCAAACTGTGAAGGGGTCAAATGCTCCGGATAACTCATGATCCGGAGTGACAAAGGCTGCTGTCCTGCGCGCAGCGGCGGTTGAACATAGGCAGCCTCCTCTAAATGGAATCCCAAACGCTCGTAAAATCCGATCCTTCTTCGCTTCAGCGAATCCTCGGGCAATTCCACCTCCAATACGATCGGCAGAGCAGACCTCTTCATGAAACGTTCCATCAGCCGCTTGCCGATGCCTCCACCGCGAATGCCCGGGGAAACGGCGATATTTTCAACGTACCGAAACGTCTCGAATTCCCAGCCTGCGAGAAAGGCAATGACTTCGTTCTGTTCATTCTTCTCGGTAAGAAGCAGATATCTCGAATTGGACAACAGCTTCAATTGCTGCGAATATTCACGATACTCAGCCTCCGGAAAAGATTGTTTCATAATGTCGTATACTTGATCGAACTGTTCTTGCAGCATCATACAACCACCCCTGAATGTAATAATCACTTTGGATATTCACCACGATAAACCTTGGTATAATACTAAGGTCAAGCGATCGGTCGCAAGGTGGTGTTATTATGATGGAGCAGCCCCTATTTAAATGGGGGAGTGGTGTAACGGATAGGGTAAGTTCGGAAAAAAAGCATTCAAAAATCCAGTTGTTGAAGGAGGCGAAGCATGGATTATTATTCACCGATGGAAGCTGCTTTAAAAGTAAAACCGTGGCCAAAAAATACGATTGCGGCAGGGCGCCGTCATTCCGTTGGAATTGCATCGGACGGCACCGTGATGGCTGTAGGAGATAACAAACACGGCCAATGTGATGTCGGGGACTGGCGTGATGTGGTGGCGGTTGCTGCCGGTAATGTTCATATGGCGACCAATACGGGAAATGCCCATACGATTGGCCTTTTATTGAACGGAACGGTGGTTGCAGCAGGTTGGAACAAGCATCATCAATGCGATGTAAACGATTGGAACGATATTGCAGCTGTAGCAGCGGGTTGGCGGTACACGATTGGGCTTGGAACCGATGGTACGGTGGTTGCTGCGGGTCGAAATCATGAAGGCCAATGCAATGTTAGCCATTGGCGCGATATTATAGCGATCTCCGCGGGTGACTGGCATACTGTCGGGCTTCAATCGGACGGTACCGTAATGGCTGCGGGCAATAATCGGTATGGCCAATGCAATGTAAACGACTGGGACAATATCGTAGCGGTGGCGGCAGGTTACCTCCATACTATTGGACTAAAGTCGGATGGCACCGTAGTTGCTGCAGGGCGTAATCACGAAGGCCAATGTGACGTAAGCCATTGGAACAGGATCGTCGCAATAGCGGCGGGCAGTAATCATACGATTGGTCTTGGAGCCGACGGCACTGTAAAGGCAGCAGGTTGGAACAAGTACAGCCAATGCGATGTAGACAGCTGGAGGGATATCGTGGCGGTAGCGGCAGGCTGCACGCATACCCTTGGCCTTCAACAGAACGGCATCATGGTCGCTGTGGGAGATAATGAGTACGGTCAATGCGATGTAAGCGGTTGGCGCGGCATTGGACTGCCGGGGGAATCGTTTCGGACATGCAGCAGCGAAATATAGTAAAGAGAATGCCATGGGGGCAGGCCAAACAGGTCTGTCTTTTTTCTTGGTCTTCATTTGTTAACTCGCCAAATCAACCATATCGCAAATTTAACACGATAACCGCTGAGACGACATGAAGACCAGGCGATCTGGCTACAACAAAGGTGTTTCAGTGAGAGATTCAGATTTTGATAGAGTTCAGAATTTAAGATTTAAAAATCCCAAAAATTGATATAAATTTCTATTAGATTCAAATCTTTGCCAAGTTAAGACAGGGGATTCGGACAGGAGGTGGGTTGTTTAGTCATTTCCCGCAGGTTTGAATCGGTTAGAGTCAATCGTTCCACATTATCCTACAGGAGGGATTCCATGCTTTATACCATTATCGTGCCAGTTAACCAGGACTATAACATTCTGAACCTCTTCACCGATTCGCTGCTTCGGACGGTTAGCCCGTCCAGCGAAATCATTTTCATTAACGATGGCTCGGGTGCGGCCGTCCTGCAGCATTTGGAAAAATTGAAGCAGGAAGTCAGAGAAGGCGTAACCATCGAAATTTTGCAGCATGATTTTCCGCTCGGATGTGCCGTATCCATCAATAGCGCGCTGCGCATCGCCAAAGGCGACTATATTTTCTTCCTGGACTCCGACACGATTCTTCAGCCCAACTGGCAATGGATGATGAAAGAGACGCTGGACAGGGATATTACGATCGGCATGACCGGCGGCGTGCTGTTATATCCGCAAACCGGCGGCGTACAGCACTGCGGCATCGCTTTTGCGGACACGATCGGCCGCCATCTCTTCCTGAACGCGTCTCCCGAAGATATCCCGAAAGAGACCTTTTCGGTTCAACTCGTCGTCTTCGCCATGTTTGGCATGAAGAGAGAAGTGTACGAGACGATCGGCTTGCTCGACGAAAAGTTCTTTAATGGATACGAAGACTTCGATTATCAAATGCGGGCACGGGCCGCAGGTTACGATACGGTCATCAATCCCGACATCCTTGCTTACCACTGGGAAAGAAGCAGCGGAATCCACCGAAATTTCAACCGCAAAAACAATCTGGCGCGGTTTTGGAAGAAATGGGGCAACGAAATCGAAGCCGATATCTGGCCGTTCGTATTCGGTCACTTGAAGTCACAGCTTGAAGGCCAAGGCGAAGACCGACATCTGCCGATCGTAGGCATTGATCTCGCCGAGGTGCGCAGCGATGCGGAAACGTTCTGGACGAAGCTGGAAGAAGCGGACATTGCGCCTGTTGCCGAAGTTCGGGACTATTCCAACCGTTTCCATTCGAATGGAGCCATCTGGCTGCCGCAGGTACTCGGCAAGGAACTGATCCATACCGAGAACCGGCTGCTGTTTTTGGTGGACAATTTCGCCCGGCTGCTGGAAAACCGGTATTGGATCGAGATGAGGCATGCCCAAAGGGCCAAAGACCTGATCATCGACTTGTATGGAAATGTCATTACGATGGATCGCATCTACGACGGGTGCTGGCCTGGAACGAAAGTACGCTAATCGAAAAAACCAAGCAAACAGGGAGGTACTGTCTGTGAATACAAAAGAGAGCGCGCTGGAGCGTGCCGTCAGGTTTAACCGGAATCTGGAGTGGTTGGAACAGGTCGAAAAAGTCATCCCGAGCGGATGCAGCACGCTTGCCAAGGCGCCGGAACGATTGTTTCCCGGTCACACCCCCGTCTGCTGCGCGGAAGCTCGCCATTCCCGCTTTACGGACATTGACGGGAACGAGTGGCTGGATTGCGAAATGGCCATGGGAACTGCCTCCTGGGGACATGCCCGGCATGAGATTCAGCTGGCCGTCATCCATCAGTTGAAAAAAGGAACCAGTTATTCCATTCCGGCCGAGATCGAGCTGCAATGCGCCGAATTGATTTTGAAGCGGTTCGAAGGCCGATATGCCTCGCTCCGATTTACCAAAAGCGGTGCCGATGCCGTCAGCGGGGCAGTGAGGCTTGCTCGCGCAGGGAGCGGCAAAAGCAAAGTGATCGCGACGGCGTACCATGGGTGGCATGATTGGTCTGCTTACGGCTACTATGGCCGCGAAACCAAAGGCCGCGGTATTCCGGTGGATATCGAACGCACGACCATCTGGGTGGACAAACCCTCGCCTGAACGCATCGAACCTTTGATTGCATCTTCGGCCGAAGATATTGCCTGCATTGTGCTGTGCCCTAACGAATGGAAACGCGATGCCCTGGAGCGGGTCGTGTCGCTCTGCCGATCGCAGGACATCATCGTCATCTTTGACGAAGTCACCTCCGGCATTCGCATGGGCAAGCAGGCCACAGCGGGGGAGTACGGCATCTGGCCTGACCTGCTCTGCATTTCCAAAGGCATGGCGAACGGATTGCCCCTTGGTGCCGTGCTTGGACCAGAGCATCTGATGTCGTTGTCGGGACAGGTCAAATTCAGCAACGCCCATTCCAGCGAAACGACCGCGCTCGCGGCAGCGATCGCCTGCGAAAAGTTGATGGAAAATGCAAAGACGTGGCCGAGCTGGAGAGAGCCCGCTGCTCGGATCATGGACCGGATCGAGTCCGAACTGGTTTTGCTTGGATTAACCGATCAGTTGGCACTGAAAGGAACCTATGCGAGTTTCTACATCCAATCCATTTCGGAAGACAATTTCCAGGCAGACCCGTTCCGTGAATTTATGGTGAAAAAAATGGCCCACTTCGGCATTTTCACCAAAGGTTATTTCTTGTTCTCGGACATGCATACCCGGGAAGAAATGCTTTGGGTAGAGGAAGCTCTCCTGCAAACGTTGTCGGATTGGAAAGAGGTTCAAAGACAGCAATACCTTTCTCGCGTAACCATAACCAAAAAAATCAAAGTGTAACCCGGATCGGGAAATCGACGAAGGAGGAACAACATTTGAAAGCACTCGTATATCAAGACCGTAAAGAGGTAGCCCTGCTGGACATTGAAGAGCCGCGCATCGAAAAGGCAAACCAGGTCAAAGTCAAAATTTACGGTTCGGGCATTTGCGGCACGGATCTGAACATCGTGAAAGATAAAATTCCTGCCAACCGGGGAACGGTGATCGGACACGAGGGCGTTGGCACGGTGGTTGAGGTCGGACCGGAGGTTCGAAGCCTTCGCGTCGGGGATCGGGTGTTGATCGACCCTACCCAGTCTTGTGGAATTTGCTCGTATTGCCGCGAAGGCCAGTTCATCTATTGCGAAAACTTTGAAGACCACCAGGTGGGCATGACCATTCATGGTACGTTTGCAGAATATTATGTCGGCGACGAGAAGTATATTTATCCGATCCCGGACTCCATGAGCTGGGAAACCGCGATGATGGTCGAGCCGCTCGGCTGCGTTCTGCAAACGTTCATGAAAGCAGGGGTCAAACCGAGCGATTCGGTTCTGGTCCTCGGTTCCGGCGCCATCGGTTCCCTGTGCCAGCTCGTCAGCAAACGATTGGCCAGGCTGACGGTCGGCACGGAGGTCGATCCGTATCGCATTCAATTCGCTTCTACCATTGCCGACCATGTGTTCCACCCGCAGGAGCTGACATTGGACAAGGTATACGAAATCAACAACAACCACAAGTTCGATATCGTGGTGGATGCTGTGGGGAACCAGCTTCACGTCGGATTCGAGCTGGTCGCCAAAGGCGGGAAAATCATTCCGATGGGGTATGACGACAGCTACCAGGTGACGTTCAAACCGACCGACGTCATCAATGAAGGCCTCAGCGTCATCGGTGCGGTCGCTTCCCACTCCATGATCAGCACCGCCCTGAAGTTTGCGCAGAGCATTCCGGAACTGGAACGAATGGTTACGTCCACGGAATTGCTGAGCGATTACGAGCAAGCCTTTAACGGTACAATGGGGTATCACCTGCGGACAGGAGAACCGCTGCCGATGAATTCGGTTAAAACCGCGCTGATCATATAGATAACTGACACACAAGGACATAAGCGTTCGCGGTTGCGCCGCTGCGACGAATGGTGATCGCAGCGGCAACAACCGCAGAAAGAGGGGGGTAAAGGTTGAAGCTGCTGCAAGATTTGCCGAGAAATCCACGGTACTCCATATTGCTCGAACCGGTGTGGGCCATACCCGGAACGATTGTTCTTTTTTACGCGCCTTTGTACATGAAGGAAGTTGGCCTTTCGGATATCGAGATCGGCTTGATCAATTCGGTAAATCTTTATTTTGCTTTCATTTTTCAATTGTTTGCCGGTTCCGTAACGAACAAGCTGGGGCGCAAACGGACTACGTTGATTTTCGACCTGCTTGCCTGGAGCGTTCCGATGTTCATTTGGGCGTTTTCGCAAAACTTCTGGTTGTTCCTGATCGCTTACCTGCTTAATGCAACGTCCAAATTCGTGACGGTTTCCTTCAATTGCCTCATCATCGAGGATGTGGAGGAGCACAAACGGTCCAAGGTTTTCGGCATCCTGAACATGATCATTACGGCGGCTGGCGTACTGACCCCGATTGCGGGGATCGTCATCGCGGATGTTGGCATCGTGCCGACCCTGGCGAGCATTTATTTTATCGGAGGCATCCTTATGACAGCGATGTTTTTCATTCGCAACCGCTACACGGATGAAACCGAGGTAGGGAAGGAACTCATGGGGCTGCACAGCCAAACCTGGGTGCTTGGGGGGCTTGCTTCCAGTTTGCGATTGTTCGGCAAATCGTTCTACAAGCGCAGTCTGCTGCCGATCATATTGATCACGGTCATCTCCAATCTGATTTTGCAGCTGAATTTTTTCCAGGTCGTTTTTTTCAAGGAGCAGTTGAAGTTTGACGATCGCGTCATCTCGTTTATCCCGGTGGTGACCGCCCTTACGGTCATGCTCCTCTATCTGGTGATTTTCCCGCGCCTGAAACGCCGGTCGGAGGAAAAGTACGTGAGCTTCTCCATTATGTTGAGTACGGTCGGTTCGGTGCTTTTTCTGCTCATTCCCGTCGGAAATGTGTCGATGCTGTTCATGACGCTAATCGTGCTCGCAGCAGGCAATTTCATTCTGCAAACTTATCGGGATTCGCTGCTCATGAACCGTCTGGGCACCCATGAAAAAGCCGACATGTATTCAGCCGTGCAAACGGTCATGACTTTGACGGCCATTCCATCGGGGTATTTGACCGGTTTGCTTTATCACCACAATCCCGTTCTGTTGTTCGGTGTCATTCTTGCGTTATATGTCATACTGATGGTTATCATGCTGTTCCTGCCTGATCCCAAGAACCAACCTGCTCAAGCGATTGAGACTTACAAGAATATGTAGAAGAAGGGGTTTTCTGTATATAAAAAGAATAACTATATAGGTTGAACTGGGCTGGACATTTACACGATAACGGAGAGGTCAGAAAGAATCTGGAGAAGCGGAGCGTTCTAAAAGCTTTCTGAAAGAAAGCTGCATCGTAAGCATAGGCTTATCACCGGATTTTCCCCTTAATAAGGGGATCAAAAAATCTGGGGATAACAGCGATCGGAAGATGGTTCTGACCACGTAGTGACTCCGTGTAAAGATTATTTGTTCAACCTATATAATACGGAAAACGAACTTGGGAGGCAAAAACATGATAAACGCATTCGACAGCAATACGCGGGAACAATTGAGCTGGATCAATGAGCCGAAGGCCTGGTCTTATACGGATCAAGGAAGCCTGACCGTGGAAGCCCAGCCGGATACGGATTTCTTTCAAGACCCCGCTGGCATAAACGTCCGGGCATCCGCGCCTTTCCTGGGCATGCCCCTGCCGGGCGACTTCGAGATGACCGCGCAATTGACCGTAGACATGAAACACCAATACGATTCCGGCTGCCTGATGCTCATGGCCGATGAACGGAACTGGTGCAAGCTTTGTTTCGAATTCGACGGCAGCGTGCCAACCATCGTGTCGGTCGTTACCAGAGACGGTTTGTCCGACGACTGCAACTCGGTTGAAGTGACCGTATCCCATCCCTTTTTGCGCATTCGCAAAGTAGAGCACTGCATCTCGTTTTTTTATTCGCCTGATGGAGAAGAGTGGAAACTTATTCGATATTTCGGCATGCCGGTTAAAGGGGAACTCCGGGGCGGGGTCGTTGCTCAGTCGCCTACGGGAACAGGCTGTACCTGCCATTTTCTAAGCTTGCAGGTGACTCGTCCGGATTTGGCTGCACGTTTCTGAGCCGCCCCCCTGCCGATCAGAGGAGGGAGAATGCTTCATGGTCAAAGCGTTCATATTGGATTTTGATGGACTTATTGTGGATACCGAAACCCCTTGGTACTATGCCTTTCGCGATATTTATCAAGAGCATGGGCTTGAGCTGGGCCTGGAATTGTGGTCCCGTAACGTGGGCACCGATTTTGAAGACTTCCATCCTTATCTTTATCTGGAGGAAACGCTGCAAAGATCGATCGACCACGATCACATCAAGCGACTCTCGGAGCAGAAATACGCCGCCTATCTGGGGCAGGCAGCCATTCTCCCGGGCGTTCTAGAATTGCTCCAATCGGCCAGAGAACAAGGGATTCGTCTAGCCGTAGCCTCCAGTTCCACCCGGGATTGGGTGCATGGTTATTTGCAAACCCTCGGCATTTTCGACCAATTTGCGGTCATTCACACGGCCGAGGACGTTAAACGGGTCAAACCGGACCCGGAGCTGTACCTGCTGGCCCTGAAGAGCCTCGGCATCGAGGCGTCCGAAGCGGTTGTGTTCGAAGATTCGCCTAACGGGCTGAAAGCCGCCAAAGCAGCAGGCATTCGCTGCGTCATCGTGCCGAATGAAGTAACGCGCAATTTGCAATTTCAACTTCATGACCTGAGGCTGTCGTCGCTGATCGAGTTCCAATTGGAAAAACTCTAACCGAGGTATTGCTTGCGCAATTCGATCGGGGAGATGCCTTCATGTTTTTTGAATACGGCCCCGAAGTAACTCGCGCTGTTGAAACCGACCGCTTTGGCAATTTCGTGGGCCGGGGCGGCATGATCATGGATAAGCATTTCCTTGGCTTTCAGCAAACGGTATCGAAGCAGGTAATCTAGCGGCGTCATATGAAACTCTTTTTTGAAAATCCGGTTCAAATGCTGCTCGGTGATGTTCATCTGCTGGGCCAAGGTTGACAACGAGAGATCCTGGTGATAGTTCTGCTCGATAAAAGCAATGAGTTCAGCCAGCTTTAATCGGGCTTCGGAACGTTCAAACGTGCCCAAATGGTCGCCCTCGATGTTCAACCTGACCAGCAGCATGTACAGCAGTGCGGACACGTGCCAGATCTGGTTCTTGTGCCTGGACTCCTGCGCCAGCGTTATTTCATGCAGCAGGATTTGAAGCAAACCGTCCGGCTTGAAGGCACTCAGTTTCCCGATTTTCAAGGATTGCAGGAAACGGGGCAATAAATAGCCATTGAACGTCAAACCATCGAACAATAGCGATTCGCTAAGATTGCGGTAACGGTAGGCAACCTCCGGAAACATAATAAGAGCGGTTCCTTCGCGGATCAGAAATTCGTCGTCGCTGGCTGCGATTCGCCCGGTTCCCTCGATGCATTTCACTATGGTGTAATCCCGCGAACGGTCGCTCCAGTGCATGAATTCATTTACGGTCAACTGGATTTGCCCTGTAATCATAAGCGGCATATCGGCATCCAGCGGATTCTCCATGCTAGGTTTCGGCATCGTTGTGTAATTCCTCTTTTCGTAAAAGGTTCGTTAGCATAAGTGGAGCGGCTGCAGCGTTAATAGAAACCTAAAAAGAATTATATTACATAAATGACAATAATTTAAATATATGTTTCGATCATTTTCTTGTTTTCGAAAACCTTTTATATAAGCCGTAAGATAACAAAGATCGAAAGGTGGTACAGCGCTTGCAGTGAACGGGTGTGAGACAACGCTGTGGATAACAATCCGCTCTCTCATTGATAATCATTTTCAGTTGGGTTAATATAGTTAACAGAGACTATATCATTGTGCCGGCAAACCTCGAACGAAAGCACGGGCAAGCCATGGCATCCAGGAGGAATATCGAATGTTAATCCAAACCCGAAGCATCCTTGTCGAGAAAGGGTACAGTAACCAAGTCGTAGAACGTTTCAGCGGTCCAACCCCTGTTGTGGACATGCCAGGCCTGATTGATTTCAGCGTGATGGTCAACAAGAAGAGCAAAGAACAAGAAGAAGTCCTGATCATCATCCGCTGGGAATCGGAGGAGGCCTGGAAAAATTGGGAGAAGAGCGATGCACACATCAAGGGACACCGGGAAAAAAGAAACCAGGAAAAACCGGCGTATCTGATCAGTACGACGGTGAACATGTATGAAGTGCAAACGGTGAAGAACGGAAGCGGGTCCGTGAGCGGAGAAGTTAACGCATAGCGTTTGGAAGGGCAGTGCCTTCACCTTGAAAATGTTGGTATAAGAAAAAGCATGCATCCTTTTCGATGCATGCTTCTTTTTGTTGCCTTTTTCCACGCTCAGAATGTTCAGAGCGTTCATACATCAATCAAGGGCGCGTGTTCCGCTTGAAAAGGGAATGATTTTCGCGCAACGTCGATAAACGTCTTTACGGCAATGGTACAATCCTCCACGGGACCGGTGGCCATATGGATGTCACGATAGGCCGAGGGAGAGAGCCGTTTGACCGTAATGCCCTGCGGCAGGTCCAGAAGGGAAAGCTCCGACATGACCGCCAGACCTTCGCCTGCCAGGATCATTTGCAGCGAGGTTCTGTAATTATAGAGGATGTATTCCACTCGGGGCGTTTCTCCGGCGCTTTCAAACCACTTCAGGACAGGCGGTTCATATCCTGCTTTCCACAGCAGCATGGGTTCCCCTCGTAAATCTTGGGGGGTAATCACATCCTTCTTCGCCAGTGGATGGTCGTCTCTCATCACGGCATAGATACCTTCTCTGTAAAGCGGAAAAGAATGGGAGGTTTGATCCGAAGGAATCAACAGACCGACATCGATTTGCCGATTGTCCAACCAGGACTGAACTTCGGTAATGGTACCTTCCACGATGCTGAACTCCAGCTTTGGATAAAGCTTTTTGATCCGGCTGATCAGCTTCGGGACAAAGTAGGACGAGGCTACGGGGAAAGCGCCGATGCGCACTGAGCCGGTCTCCACCCCTTTTTCGCTGGATATTTCCTGATCGACTTTATCGTAACCTTGAAGAATTTCCCGAAAAATGCGGACGATCCGTTCGCCGACCGGCGTGAGCGCAACGCCGTTTCGCCGATCCCGAATCAACAGCGTGACGCCAAGCTCGCGTTCCAGCGTAGTGACCGCACGGCTGACGGCAGGTTGGGTCATATTCATTTTCTCGCCGGCAATCGTGAAACTGCGTGTCTCCGAAATGGAGACGATGAGCTGCAGCAATGATCTGTTCATATCAAAAATGGTATCCCCTTCATGATTTATATTCATTTTATTTATGCTACAGCGTATTGTATCATGTTTATCAAGCAAGAGGGAAGAAGCAAAACACAGCATTGCCAGTGGCTAAACCCGGCACTGTAGTGCCGGGATCTGTAATATTACATGGATGGGAGCAGGATCAAATGAAAGCAAAAGCTTGGCTATTTTTAATACTGGCGAATCTGTTTTGGGCCGGAAACCTGATTTTCGGCAAAGCGGTAACGTCTGATTTCCCGCCGGTCTGGGCGTCCTTTTTGCGGTGGGGCATCGCGGCTTTGGTGTTGATTCCGCTGGCGCAGCTGGCGGAGAAGCCGAATTGGGTGAAAGTATGGAAGAACAACTGGGGCGTGCTGCTATTCCTTTCAGTGGTGGGCGTTGTTCTCTATACCCTTCTCACCTATACAGCACTCCGGTACACTTCGTCGACGAACGGAAGTTTGATCAACAGTTTGACTCCGGCCGTCATGATTATCCTTTCGCTGTTATTTCTCAAAGAGAACATTACCGGGTGGCAGGGAGTGGGGCTGGTGTTGTCTTTTTTGGGCGTGCTGACGGTGTTGACCAAAGGACATTTGCTGGGTGTATTCAACACGCATTACAACCAGGGGGACGGCATCATGTTCGCGGCCGTATTTCTGTGGGCCATGTATTCGCTGATCGGCAAACGGGCCCAGCATCTTCCGCCGATCACATTTGTAGCGTTTACGGCGTTTATAGGCGTCATATGCATGGTACCGCTTCTGTTTCTACAACCATTGCCTACGGAGCACATCACATCTTCGGGCATCACAGGCGTCATCTATTTGGGCTTGTTCCCTTCCATTGGATCATTTCTGTTCTGGAACCAAGGTGTTAAGGAACTTGGACCGGGCAAAGCCAGCATTACGATGAATTTGATGCCCATCTTTACCGCGATTCTTTCCGTGATTCTTGGCCAGCAGCTGCTGATTTCACAAATCGTCGGCGGCGTGATCGTCATCGTGGGCATGCTGCTTTCGGCCAATCTGATGGCCCGGAGAGGAAAAGGCAGGACGCTGTGGAAGCGAACCGGCAGAACGGTATAACCCATTTTTCGTGGTTAAGAATCGTTGTATCCAGACTGATGTATGCCCATTCGCAAGAAAGACATGGTATAATGGCGAAAATATAATCGCAACGGCGATCCGTGCAGTCAAATGAAGGCGAAAGAAGACCCGAATTCCAACGAATTCGGGTCTTCTGCATGTTTCGCTTTAACGCTGTGATTCCAATCTTCTCATTGGTCAAATACCGCTTTTTCGATCCGACTCACTCATGTGCTTCTTCATAGGATTGAAGGTCTTTAAGAGTCGACTTTAATCCCTCCCGTGCTGAAGAATTCAATGGTTGCAGCGGAAGCGGGAGACTAGGGCTTGAGATCAAGCCGAGAATTTCTGCCGATGCCGAAGCGACCCGAAGACTGCCGTATTGACGAAATAGCGCCCAAATCGGTTCAAGCCGCGCCGAGCTGAGCTTGGCTTCGTCCGCACGGCCGCTCAGGGCCAATCGAGTGATGCTGAGGCATGTTTTTGGAAACAAACCTCCGAGAACCGAGTACCATGCGTCGCATCCTGCATTCAAGCCGGTGGCAGCAAACGGATCGCCACTTACGCCGATCGAAACATGGGAAGGGATGATGGACCTCAATTGATCAATGCGCGCCTTGGCCTTTTCAGGCTCAGAGGGGACGCCGGGAATTTTGATCGAACGAACAAACGGCAACCTGGAAATTCTTCCGTGGAGTTCGTCGCTAAAGTGAAAATGCGTCGTTGACGGATTATCGTAAACGCACAAGGGAATGGATAACGCATTCGTGACCTGTTCATACAACAAATAAACCTCTTCATCCGTAAGCGCTTGATAAGAGACGGGCGCCAGCAGCACTCCCTTTGCTCCTGCTTCTTGTGCGTCCTCCGCCAAGCGAAGCACGTCAAGCGTCCGAAGCGCGCTTATGCTTGTCATTACGGGAATGCCTTCAGCCGTCTTGACGGCAAGTTTAAGGACCCGCAAACGTTCTTCCCGGTTCAAATAGGCATAGTTTCCCGTCGAACCAAGCGCGCCGATCGAATCGACGCCAGCGGCAACCAATCGCTGAACCAATCCCGCAAATTCGTTGTCATGAATGCCTGCCTCGTTTAACGGGGTAAGCGGAAAAGCGGATAATCCATGGAACATCAAGCCACACTCCTTATATCTTGAATCTCGACAAATTGTATAAACAAAATGGACTGATTCACAGTACCAATAATGAGATAAATAACTAGGCCAATTTTTACTACCACAAGCAAACTTGCTATATAGGTTGAACTAAACATTTACACGATAACGGAGAGGTCAGAAAGAATCTGGAGAAGCGGAGCGTTCGCATTTTTCATCGGATTCCCGGAAGGTCGGCGTGACCGATCGAGAACATATGCCACCCAAACCTTTGCGAATGATGGGCATAAAAAAGTTCAGAAGCAATCCTCCGAAACATACCGTTAATATCGTTCCGATTCCGATCGGCCCTTTTAAAAGGATTGCAACCAGCAAAAAGGCCAGGTAAACCAAAGTTCTCGCGAAAAACAGGTTGGTTTTTGTCAAATCCCGAATAATCAACGTTAACCGGTCTACCGGAATCGGCGCAAAGTTGGTGTATAAATACGTAGCCGTGCCCAGCCCGATAACGATGAGGCCGAATGCAAAACAAACCCATTGACCCGGCCACAACTCAGACCCCGGCCAGCCGTGCAGCAGAAAAAGCCACAGATCGATCCCGAAGCCTGTGATCATGGCTGTCAGCAATCCTAATATTTCCGGTCTTCGTTGGCTTAACAGTGCATTGCAGCCTATTAACATCAAAGCAACGATGATCTCCCAACTGCCTACCGTAAGTCCAACATTTTCGGAAAGTCCGACCAAAAGGGCATCAAAAGGCGACGTTCCAAGATCCGATTGGATGGTGAGAGCGATGCCCAGCGTTAACACGAAAATACCGATGACGTAAAATACAAACTTCATATTGACTCGACCCCATCACTCTAAATTTTTGTTGCAAACTCAACAAAAATAATATACATTAAATATATTCCATTGCTCGTTGCATTTGCAACAAAAATATAGAACGGAAAAACACCAAAGACTTTGAATGATCTAGGAGTGAACCGATACCATGGCGATACAGTGGACAAAAGCCAACCTCAACGATGTACAATTGCTTCAGGAACTGAGCATTCAAACGTTCAACGAGACATTTAAAGATCAGAATTCCCCTGAAAACATGAAAGCTTATCTGGATAAAGCGTTTAATCTGAAGCAGTTGGAGAAGGAGATGGCCAACGACTCGTCGGACTTTTATTTCATCTATTTCAATGAGCAGCTTGCGGGATATATGAAGATGAATACAAGTGACGCGCAAACCGAAAATATGGGTAACGATTCGCTTGAGGTCGAAAGAATCTATATTAAGCGCGATTTTCAAAAACATGGGCTTGGCAAATACCTGCTGAACCAAGCGATCGAGATCGCCAGGAAACAGGATAAAAAGAAAATTTGGCTGGGCGTATGGGAGAAAAACGAAAACGCGATCGCTTTTTATGAAAAAATGGGGTTTATTCAAACGGGGGCGCACGCTTTCTACATGGGAGATGAAGAACAAACGGATTTGATTATGACCAAAAACCTCGTTTAGTTCCTCGTCGGATCAATAGGGTAGTAGAGTAATAGTGTAATGGGGTACGCATTGGCGTGCCCTATTTTTACGTGTTTTAACAGAGGCTTTTCTCACCCCATTCTCCCATCGCTAACCTATGGCATGATAAAAAGCTTTACAAGATATAGCAATAAACGGTAAAGTAACGACATTGAAGAGGATGGTTCAGAAACTCCACAATTTAAACAAAGGAAGGTCTGCGGATGGAGCGCAATCACCGGATCAAAAGGTCGGGGTCATGGATTGGAAACTTGCGGTTTCAAAACAAATTGCTGATCAGTTATTTGCTGGCATGCATTGTTCCGTTATTAATTGTAAGCGTATTCATTTTTCGACACTCCGCTGCTACGCTCGAAGATTCCTCGGAAGAGTTCGCTTCGCTGTACACGTCACAAATCAAGTCTTCGTTGAACGAATTCATCAAGGAATATGATAAAGTCACGAAGTCGGTGCTGGTCGACAACCAGCTGATTTACAACCTCGGAGAAGAGCGGAACATGCCCATGGACGAGGTGGTCAATCAAAGGGTCGCCGTACAGCAACTGCTGATGCGGGTCGCGATGCTCAAATCCGAGATTGGCACGGTGATGCTGATCAGCCGGGATCACCACGTGTATCAGTACACAACGACAACAAGCAGGGTGAACGAAAAGAGGCTGCTTTCCCAAGCGTGGTACCAAGGAATCCAGAGTTTAAACGAAACCTTTTTCATTACCGGTTTGCATGACCGTTCCTATTATGAAGATCAAGGTGCGGGGGCCGTCGTGACGTTGGGAAGAGTGTTATATAACTCTAATGGTGCGTATGCAGGCTTGCTGCTGATCGACCTCGATCCCTTTGCATTGCTGCAGCTCGATCACGAATTTATCACGACCAGGGACAAATATGGCATCAATGTCGTCATTTACAACCGGCAAGGAGAAATCGTGTACCATTCCGACGCGGCCAGCGGCCAAATTCCGTGGGAAGAATGGATCGGATTGAAATCGGAGCTTATTGGCGAAAGCGGCAGCAAAGACCAGATCCGCTTATCCGGCAGCACTGCCGGGGGGGAACTAAACATCCAAACCGATATTCCACGGTCAAAGCTCCTGCAAAAGATCAATCAGATCAAAGGCATGAGCACCATCGTGATTCTGGTCAGCTGCCTGATTGTTGTCCTCATCTCATTTTGGTTAAGCCATAGAATTACCCGGCCGATCATTCGTCTGCGCAGAAGTATGAAACAAGCGGAAATGGGAAATTATCATCCGATCGAAAAAGAGCATACCAACGACGAAATCGGCGGCCTGGTGCACAGCTACAACAAAATGATCCGCACGATCAAGGCATTGATCGAAGACGTGTACATGGCCGAAATCAAGCAGCGTCAAGCGAAGCTCACCGCACTTCAAAATCAGATCAATCCCCACATGCTGTACAACACCCTGGAATCCATCCGCATGAAAGCGCTGGTGAACGATGACGAAGAAACTGCCGGAATGATTAAAATTTTGGCTCGCATGTTTCGTTTGACCTTGGGCAAAGAAGGAAAACGCCATTCCGTGAAAAATGAACTGGATTATACGATCAATTATTTGCAGCTTCAGAACATGCGTTTCGATCATACGTTCGAATGGGTGATTGATATCCCGGACGAAATGTTGGAGTGCAGCATCATTCCATTGATTTTTCAGCCCATCGTTGAAAATAGCATCAACCACGGATTTATCGACTACAGCCGCAAATTGACGATCACCATTACGGGAAGCTGGACGAAAGATGGGGACCTCCTGTTCCGGATTTCGGACAACGGGAGCGGCATCACTTCGGACAAATGGATGGAGATTCAACAGTCGTTGAAGGAAGCCGGTACGAACAAATCCAAGTTGGAGCAGGAGGAGGAATCTGCAGAAAAAGGGCTGGGATTGCAAAACATTTCGGAGCGAATCAAGCTCAATTATGGCGATGCGTACGAATTAACGATGATGTCGGAAAGCATGAATGGAACAACCGTCGAGATTCTGATCCCCAAACATAATTCGTAAGTTGGTTTGAAATGACCGAAGGTGGTGTGCTTGGATGAAAATTATCGTGGTGGACGACGAAAAAGGCATTGTGGAAGGTCTTAAAAAAATGATCCATCGATACATTCCGGAATGCGAAATTGTGGGGACTGCCTATAACGGGTTGGAAGGCATGGATATCATTCAGAAAAGGAAGCCGGATATCGTCATAACAGACATACGCATGCCGCAGGCGGGCGGCCTGGAGATGATCCAAGCCCTGAAGCAAAGCAGCTGCACGGCAAAGTTTATTTTGCTCAGCGGATATGCCGACTTTGAATATGCAAGGACAGGCATGCGGCTCGGCGTAAGGTTCTATATGAACAAACCGGTTGAGGAAGAGGAGCTGCGCGATTGCGTTCGCCAGGCCATCGAAGAAATCCGTGCGGACAATGACTCCCAGCAGGAAATGAAACAGCTGAAACAAGAGGTTCTCGGCCGGAATCAGGAAGAAGCTTTGCGGAACATCCTTGAACTTGGCGGCGGTCATGCGGAACTTGTACAGGAACTGCTTCAGATCGCCCAAATCCCTAGAGACAACAAGGTTTTCACGTCGATGATGATCGAATTCCACGGGCCTGTCGATGTTCTGAAAGAGTCGGGTTTGGAACCGTTGTATCAGCGCATTGATCTGGCTTTAAAGAGGTACGAGGGCGTCTACCGGTTCCGATATTCGGGTCCCCAAATTGCTGTGTTGATTGCGCATGGCGGAGTGATTGGCTATGGTGAACTGGTGCGTTCGACGCGCAATCTGAGAGAGGATGTGCATCGTGATCTGAACTTATCCATCGCGATTGGCATCGGTTCCGTGCAGGAACGTGCAGAAGGCATCGGTCAATCGTTTGAGGAAGCCCGGATGGCACTGAGTTATAAAGTCATCAAAGGCGGGAGCGCCGTCATTCCGTTCACGGAGATCGTTAACTCGGGCGAAAGCAGCCAGCCGGTACCCGAGCATTTTATCAATAAACTGGAAAGTGCGCTCGATAACATGGAGGAGGCGGAATGCACAGGCGTGATCCGCGAGATTTTTCGATGGATGGAGGCAGGGGCCAACATGGGACTGCAGGATTTACAGTTAAAGTGTCTGCACATCCTTGTGGCAAGCACTCGCAAGATGTCTTTCCAGCAGCTGCAGCAGAATGAGTCTTTGGGACGCCATATTCTTTCGTTGGAGGGCATTTCGCGGTTTCGAACGCTGGCAGAGCTGGAAACGTGGATGATTCAAACCTTTCGCGGCATCATCGGGTTCAAGCTGGAACACCATGTGCCCAAAAAGAAAGACATGATTACGGAGATGCAGGAATATATCGCGGAGCACTACAATCAACCGCTTGGCCTTGCGGAATTGGCCGCACGTTTTTATATGAATCCGTATTACCTGAGCCAGTTTTTTAAACAAAAGACAGGGGAGACTTACCTGAATTTTTTGACCCGTATCCGGATCGACAAAGCCAGGGAGCTGCTGGAGAATACCGATTTGAAGATATACGAAATTTGCCATAAGGTAGGTTATTCCGATGCGCAGCACTTTGCCCGGATGTTCGAAAAGCTGACCGGCTGCAAACCGCGGGAATATCGCAAAAACTTGCCGACGAATTAAGCGAATGTTCACTTGCCACTCCGAAAGGGGTGTTTTTTTTCACCTTAAAAATAGCGTGTTTAAACTTAAAAATGCCCAATTGAGAGAGGTTCATTCGAATTGTATAGTTAGCATGTAAGCGAATTCATCCAAGAGATGCCAGGGAGGAGGAAGGACTTGAAGTCTATTGCGTTCCATCGTATGAAAGTCTATTGGCCCTTGTATGTGATGGCCATTCCGGGAATCGTTTTTCTCATCGTTTTCAAATTCATTCCCTTGGGCGGCGCGGTCATTGCCTTCAAAGACTACTCGGTTTTCCAAGGATTTGTGGATAGCCCTTGGGTAGGACTCAAGCATTTTAACACGCTGCTTCACCATCCGGACTTCGCTCGTGTATTCGGCAACACACTGATGCTGGGGCTGCTTAAGCTGGTCATCGTGTTTCCGGTCCCGGTGATCCTCGCGTTGATGATCAATGAAATCCGAAAATCAGCATTGAAGAAAGGAATCCAGACCGCGCTGTACATCCCGCACTTTTTATCATGGGTTATCGTGGGGGGCATTCTGTTCGATTTCTTTTCGTTAAGCGGATTATTCAATACGGTCATCGGCTGGTTTGGGGGAGAAGCGGTTTTGGCCATGCAGGAGAGCGCCTATTTTCGGCCGATTTATGCCCTGTCTTCGATATGGAGGGATGCCGGGTGGGGGACCGTGGTGTATATGGCGGCCATCAGTGCGATCGATCCGCAGCTGTATGAATCGGCGATGATCGACGGGGCATCCAAGTTCAAACAGATTCGCCACATTACGTTCCCGCTCCTTTTGCCAACCGTGACGGTGCTGTTTTTGCTCGAAATCGGGAATTTCCTGGACCTGGGCTTCGATCAGGTGTATAACCTGCTCACGCCGATGACCTATAACGTGGGAGATATTCTGGACACGTACGTATTCCGAACGGGCATTCAGCAGGCTCAGTACAGTTTTGCGACGGCGGTCGGCCTGTTTCAGTCAGTCATTGGATTCATGATGGTATACGTCTTCAACAGGCTGTCGAAAAAAGTATCGGACGGGGGGCTCTGGTAACATGCTCGAATCGAGAAGCGAAAAAGTGTTCACCACGTCGATTACCGTCTTTCTCATTCTATTTTCCATTGTGGCCATCATCCCGCTTCTATCCGTGATCGCGACCTCATTCAGCTCGAAAAGCGTTGTGGACATGAATCTGGTCACCTTGTGGCCCAAGCAGTTTACGCTGGATTCGTGGAAGTACATTTTCGACCGTCCCGATCTGTGGAAATCTTTCTTCATTACGCTCGGCTCAACGTTAATCGGAACCGTGCTGGCATTGATCATGACTGCTTTGTTTGCATACCCGCTCTCCAAGTCGGAGTTCCGCTGGGGTTCATTCCTGATGGTGGCCGTGGTCATTGCGATGATCTTCAAAGCGCCGATCGTGCCTTATTTCCTGACGGTTCGCAGCATCGGCCTGTACGATAATCCATTGGTGCTGATCTTGCCTCACATCCTGAACCCGTTCAATCTAATCATCATGAGAACGTTCTTCAAGCAATTTTCCAAAGAGTTGGAGGAAGCGGCCTTCTTGGAAGGCTGCGGATATTTCCGCATGCTGTTCCAATTCGTGCTCCCGTTATCCAAAGCCGTACTTGCAACGCTTGCCCTGTTCTATGGCGTAGTGTTATGGAATCAGTTCCAGCATCCATTGTTTTTTCTGCAAGACGCCAACTGGTTTCCGCTTCAGATCAAGATTCGGCAATTCATTACGGATGACAGCGTCATTATGGCCGGAGCTGCCTCCACGGTGGACCTGAACTACAATGAACGGACCCTAAGAGCGACTACCGTCATCTTTGCGATTCTCCCGATCATTGTGGTCTATCCTTTCCTGCAAAAATACTTTGTCAAAGGCGCCATGATCGGCTCCGTGAAAGGCTGAAGCAAAGTCTGCGGTTGGCTACACCTAAACTATAAATCTATGAATAGGGGGAATACAGCATGAATCTTAAAAAGTTCTGTATGGTGCTTGCGGCAAGCGTGCTTGCGATCTCTACGGTTACGGCTTGCAGCGGGAGCAGTACTTCTTCCGAGGCTCCAGCTTCCGGCAGCGGGGATGGCGTGATCGACTTGGAGGTATGGGGAACGAACATCGGGTACAAAGCGGTGACCAAAGGCAGCAAGCTCTACGAGTTTTACAAAGAAAAACTTGGCGTTGGCGTAATTAATCCGTACGTAGAGTGGAACGGCGGCACCAATTACCTGAATCAGCTGAACCTGAAGATCGCCGCGAACGAAATGCCCGATCTTTTTATCCCGCAGCAAGGCATTGAGGACAGCTTGGCCAAAAACGGCGCGATTGCCGATTTGACGGAACTTTTGCCAAAGCATGCGCCTAACGTGTGGGAAGCTATTCCCCAGGAAATGTGGGATGTGGTGAAAGCAAACGATCCGACCGGCCAGGGCAAAATTTATTATATTCCTGGTGTCGTGGAATACGGACGTTATGCCGGCCTGATCCGCCAGGATTGGCTCGACAAGCTCGGGCTGTCCATGCCGACGACCCAAGACGAATACGTCAATGTGCTGAAAGCATTTCGGGATATGGACCCGAACGGCAACGGCCAAAAGGATGAACTTCCGACCGGTGGCCGCGAACAGGCGCGCTGGATGGACCATTTGTTTGCCATGTATGGCGTAGCGATGTTCGAAGGTTATCCGGAGTGGGACATCTATGACGGCGAATTGACGTATGCCGCAGTGACTCCGAATATGAAAGCCGCCTTGGAATTTATCGCCAAGCTCTATCAAGAAGGGCTGATCGACAAAGAATCGTTGTTGAACACCAAAGACAAGTGGGACGGCAAGATTCAATCGGACAAGGCAGGGAACTATTTTCATTGGGTCGAGAGCGGAAATTTGGTTTTGGAGAATCTGAACAAGAATACTGGCGTGAAGGCCGACTTTACCGTGCTGCCTGTACCGAAAGTCGAGGGCTATGAAGGGTTCTACACGATGAAAAGGTTTGCGCCGCCGCAGTGGGTCGTGAAGAACAACAAGGACGAGGACAAACTTATGGCGACGTTGAAGCTGCTCAACAACATGTATAACAAAGAAATTTGGAAGGACTTGTTCCTCGGCGTGGAAGGTATGCATTACGAAATGAAGGACGGCAAAGCCGTCAGACTCCCCGACGACAAGAGCAGCCAGGAAAATATGATTTTGAATACTTCATCATCGTTAGCAACGCTTGATTTTACGATGGAATTGCTCAACAGCACGGCCTCCGAGGAAAGCAAATGGGCCATTGATCAAGTCACACGAAATATGAAGGAAGCGCAAAAGTATGCCAAAGTCATTGCGGGAGACGGCATGCCGGCCAGCATTTACGACGGTTTCCCCGACATCAACAACCGCACATTGTATGTGGAATACGCTACCAAAATCATTTTGGGACAGTACCCGATCAGCAAGTTCGATGAGTTTGTCGAAAAGTGGTATCAGTCAGGTGGGGAAGAAGTGACGAAACGGGCCAGGGAATGGCATGCCAAAGTGAAAAAGTAACCTTCGAACAGGGGGAAAAGCAATGAACCATCGATTACAAGATGTGCTTGATGGTCGGGAAAGCAATTATATTCTTCCTTTTCTATGGCAGCACGGAGAGGATGAACAGACGATTCGGCAAGAGATCGCTCGCGTGCATGAAGCCGGGATCGGAGCGGTATGCGTCGAATCCCGACCCCATCCGGATTTTCTGGGACCGAAATGGTGGGAGGATATGAATGTCATTATGGATGAAGCCCGAAATCGAGGCATGAAGGTATGGATTCTTGATGACGATCACTTTCCTACGGGACACGCAGGAGGGAGGGTCAAACAGGCTCCCGCGGAACTGCATCGCAAGTTTCTGGCGGAGAGGCACATCGACACGTTGGGACCGGCAACAGGGGCTTCGCTGCTGCTGGAACCGATGCTGGTGAACGGCAACAATGAATTGATATCCGCCGTGGCCGTGCAAAGGGACTCCATAAACGGGGGGCTATGCGGTGCTGCAGTTGATCTTACCGGACTCGTTCAGGATGGAATTTTGTACTGGGACATTCCTGCAGGATTCTGGCGCGTGTTTGTCATTTCGGTGAATCCGGATGGCGGCAGCAAAAAACAAGAGCATTACTTGAATCCGCTGGACCGGGATTCGACCCGTATTTTGATCGACACGGTGTATGAGGCGTTCTTCGAACGATATCGTGAAGATTTCGGACAAACGCTGGCAGGCTTTTTTTCCGACGAGCCCGGATTTTATAACGATCCGGAAACGTTCGATTTCGACTCGAAGCCGGGGAAACCGGGAGTGCCGCTGCCCTGGAGCCGCGACATGCCCGGTTTGCTCAAGCGGTCGTTGGGTCCCGATTACCAGCAGCAGCTGCATTTGTTGTGGCATGATGCCGGAGAAGCGTCCAGCAAGGTAAGGTATGCCTACATGAATGCCGTTAGTCAGCTGTACGCGGACCATTTCTGCAGCCAGATCGGAGATTGGTGCCGGGAGCGGGGCGTGGAATACATCGGACACGTGCTGGAGGACAACAACATTCATGCGCGATTGGCAGCAGGTGCCGGACACTTTTTTCGCTCGATGTGGGGACAGGATATGTCTGGCCTTGACGTTGTGTTATGGCAGATCGTTCCCGGTTTCGACGAACTGCCATTCCGATGGAAGGCAGGCGAGACGGACAGCGAGTTTTTCCACTATGGTCTCGGCAAGCTCGGTGTGTCACTCAGTCATATGGACCCGAAAAAAAAAGGCCGGACGATGTGTGAACTATATGGGGCATACGGCTGGACGGAAGGTTTGAAATTGATGAAATGGCTTACCGACCATATGCTTGTGAGGGGGGTTAACCACTTTGTTCCGCATGCGTTTACCCAGAAAGCATTCCCGGACCCGGATCATCCGCCGCATATGTATGCCAGCGGGAAAAATCCGCAATATCGCTACTATAAAGTGCTGAATCAATATATCAACCGCATCAGCCATCTGATCTCGGGAGGCAGGCATGTGGCCTCTGCGGCCGTACTATATCATGCCGAAGCGGAATGGTCCGGGGAATCGATGTATTTTCATAAGCCGGTCAAGGAGCTGATGCAGCATCAAATCGATTGCGATGTCGTTCCCGTTGACGTTCTATTGGAAGGAGCCAGCGTTACCAGCGGAAGACTGCACATCCATCAGGAGGATTACGGGTGCCTGATCATACCCTATGCAGAAGCGCTTCCGGCAGCAATGATTCAGCGTTTGGCGCAAATGGCCGAGCAAGAGTTGCCGGTCCATTTTATCGACGGGCTGCCTCGACGATCGAGCGAGGGAGTTCAAGTGTTGGCTGAACTGTCACAGCTCGCCAGCGATCCGAGCGTAAACGTCGTAAGCCTGAAAGGGCTGGCAGCTTCGCTCATCAAAGAAGGACTTTTCGACATTCGGGCAGAGGGAGACTTGCCATACCTTCGGAATTACCATTATGTGCATGACGATTTGCATGTGTTCATGTTTTTTAACGAATCCCCGCATCAACCTGTTCAAACGAAGATTCATTTGCCGGTGTCGGGAAAGTTATATGCTTATGACGGGTTTCTTAATCGGCTAACAAGGGTAGATGCCAGTCAGGATAAGGACGGCGGCAGCATGGCTGAGATCGCGCTTTCCCCCTATGAATCCGTCGTTTGGTTAAACGGGGCTATCGTTGAAGGGAGCGTTGAGGCGATGCCTTGCCCTGCAACCAAATCTACTATCGCTGTTGAGCTTAACAGGGTATGGACGGTGTCTACGTCCCGGGCGGAAAAGTATCCGCATTTCGAAGCATGGGGATCGTTAAAAGACTTATGCAGCATGAGCGGTCCGGACGTTTTGCCGCGATTTTCGGGAACGTTCCGCTACGAAACGGATGTTGAATGGGGTGAAACCTCAGATCGGGTTCTGCTGAACTTAGGCGAGGTGTACGAAACGGCCGAAGTATGGGTGAATGGGGAGCATGTAGGGGTCCGAATCTGTCCTCCGTATCAACTAGACGTTAGCAGATTCCTCATAAAAGGGAACAATCGTCTGGTCGTTGAAGTGACGAATACGCTCGTGAAAGAGCAGCGGGACAATTTATCGTCGTTTGCGCAGCAGGAACCGAGCGGCCTTCTTGGGCCCGTGCAATTGGTCGTGTTTGAATAGAAATCAAAAAAGTCGCCAGATGGCGACTTTTGCTATTCATCGGACGAATAAGCCGAATTACAAGTTTCGCTGTGCTTCTGCTGCTTGCAGCAGTTGACCGTCTGTTGCCGAACCGTCAAGGAAAGTCAACAATTCCCGATTGAATTTCTCCGGTTCATCGAATAACATGGCATGGCCGCTATGTTCAAACATCACCAAGCGGGCATTCGGTATGCTCTGTGCTGTCAGTTCACCCAATTCCGGCTGCACGATTTTGTCTTTCCGCCCGTGGAACACAACGGTCGGAACGTTGATGGCCGTCAGATCGTTTCGGAGATCCTCGTCCCTTAGCGAAGCGGCGGCTTTGATCGTTCCATGATGGGATGCTTGATAACAGAGAGACTCGAGCCATACCATCATGCCAGGCTGCGTTTTGGTCCGGGTGAATTTCAAACCTAATTTATTGAGCATCGCCGGCCTGTTCTCGTAAGCAGCATCGATAAGCTGCGAAGTGACATCGTCCGGCTCCATGCCATAATCGATCCCGGGACGCCGTGTAAACACCGGCGTCGCGGCACCGGCCAGCAACAACCGATGAATGCCATAACCCTGATGGCGAGCCATATATCGAACCGCGATCGCTCCGCCCATGGAAAAACCGACCAAAGCCGCGTTTTCGAGGCGAAGCTCATCAATGATGCTGCGGAGGTCATCCGCCATGCGGTCATACGAATAATGTTCCCACGGCGCATCGGATTTGCCAAAACCGCGGAGATCAACGCCGATGCAGCGGTAACCTTGCTCCGCGAGCAGCGTGTATTGATACTCGAACATCAGATGATTGGCTGGCCAGCCGTGCAGAAAGATGACCGGAACGCCTTCACCGATATCTTCAACATAGATGTTGACGTTGTCCTCAGTCTGTACGTAATGTCCCATTTTGGTTCCCTCCCACCTATTCAATGAAAATACTCTGTTCAGCAATCAAGCTGCTATGGTTTGGCGATTCGGTTGTGTTGATACACTATTAAACGCATATCGATAAACGCAAACAAAGTAGTTCCACGACCAAGAAAAGTCCAAGATCCGTTGAGTGAACCACCTTATTGAAAACCATCGAAAACGACGATCCAGCCAAACGGTGAAAAATATAAACATAAAAAGAAGCCCGAAGACGTAAGAACGTTCCGTCTTCGGGCTCTTTTCTTAGTCGGCCGCTTTGGCAGCCAAGTTCATTTCCGCACACATCAAGATGAATGCGCCTGCTCCATGAAGGTCGTTTTCGCTCGTAGGACGAGCAATGTAATGGTCATAGTCGCCAATCCCTGTACCGATGCATATGTTGCCGATGACAACGTTGCCGTCGTCGTCAAATTTCAACGTATCAATCACGCCTTGGTAGCCCTTCCAGGCATACTTCAAGTATTGCGGGTCCAAATATCCGAACCGAACGGCTTTGGCGATGGCGTGCACATACAGCGCGGTGCAGGAGTTTTCGTGCCAATTGTCTGCGCGGTCGCCTTTATCCACCACTTGATACCACAATCCGGTGGCAGGGTCCTGGAAGTTCGTCAGTGCGATCAATAGATCCTGTACAATCGCTACAAGCTTTTCCTTGTCGGGATGATCCTCGGGCATGTATTCGAACATTTCGAGCAGCGCTACCGGATACCAGCCGATGGCGCGGCCCCAGAATTCCGGCGCAAGGCCAGTGACCGGATCGGCCCATTTGGCTTCCTTCGTTTCGTCCCAGCCATGATACAGCAAACCGGTAACCGGGTCTTTCGTATGTTTCTCCATGAGCAGCGCTTGAAAGGTCATCATGTCGATGTATTCGCTTTCACCAAACGTGTGGGCAAATTGCACCGCAATCGGTCCGGCCATGTACAAGCCGTCGAGCCACATTTGGTTCGGGTAATGCCCTTTGTGCCAGAATCCGCCGGATTCGTTCGTTGGCCAAGATTTCAACAATGGAACAAGTGTATGCAGCGCTTTTTTGTACCGCTCGTCTCCGGTCTGTTCGTAAAGGGTGAAAAGGAGCACGCCGGGCTGGATGTCGTCCAGTTCATCAGGCTTGAATTTTTTGATGCTTCCGTCCTCAAGGACCTGACTGTCGACCCAACCCTTCATATAGTCATATAATTTCTGTTCTCCGGTCTGCCGCCAGCACTTTTCCATGCCGGACAGGAAGACGCCTTGATGGTAATGGAAACGGTCCGGCGGAAGGTTCTCCGGCTCGAATTTGTTCATTAAGGCTTCACAAGCTTTGAGCGCCCATTGGATCGGGGTGGTTAGAGATGAAGCAGTTTGCATGCGTATCCTTCCTCCTTGGGTTATTTGTACTCTCATTTTAGCATCGGAATATGTACATGTTTTGCGGAAAAACTCCATTTCTTCTTATTTCTTGCGGTATAATGAACTATAGGGATGGGAGGGAGATAGAGGTTGGGGAATCTTTATTTTGAGAACAATGCTGGCACTTTCCTGGTATCCCACCGCAAAGCGTTAAGCCACCATATGCCGGAAAGCCATTTTCACAGCACCTACGAAATTTATTATTTGATGTCCGGCCATCGGGCGTTTTTTATTCAAGATCGGACGATTACGATTAACGAAGGCGATCTCGTTGTGATCGCGCCCAACATTTTGCACCGTACCACCAATGCGGAACGGCCGAAGCATGAACGGCTCATCATCAATATGCATGAACGGCTTTTCTCGCCGGACGGTTCCCATCAGGACGTGTTTCGGCCTTTACTCGAACGGGATTATCTGGTCTTGAAACATTCCTTGCGCAGCAGGCAACCCATTGAAACGCTTGTCGGTGCGATGATCCAGGAAATGCAGGAACGCAGAAAGGGCTTTGAGTTGTTTGCCCAGACGCTTGCGCAGCAGCTCCTCGTTACATGCTGCAGGCATTTCATGCAGCACGATGCGGAGCCGATGGCCTCACCGAGCCCCATGCACGAACGAGTGTCGGAGATTGTCCGCCATATTAACGAGCATTACATGGAAGAACTATCGCTTCACTTGCTGGCAGACAGGTTCTATATCAGTCCTTATTATTTAAGCCGATCCTTCAAAGAAGCGACGGGGTTTGCGTTTGTCGAATACGTGAACAGCGTGCGGATCAAAGAAGCAAAAAAGCTGCTTGAGACTACGTCCATGAAAGTGAACCTGATCGCAAGGAAGGTTGGCTTCGGGAGCGTTACACACTTCGGAAGGGTGTTCCGGTCGGTCACGGGCAATGCCCCGTTGCATTATCGAAGCAAAGAATAACATTCTCAAGTGATGGTTATATCAAGCTTTGCATAAAAAAGGCTAACCAATGAGTTTCCCGACTCATCGGTTAGCCTTTTTGCTGTTTCGTATTCATGGGCATCAAAAAAGAACCTTGTAGGCGAGGCTCTTTGGCAAACTTATTGTCGCTGCTGGTTCGGGAAGCTCCCGAATGACTGGGAAGGCATTCCGATGCCGTGGTTGGTATTATACGGCTGCTCAAATGAATTGACATGTTGAGAAGTCGTATTGGCCAGTTGTTGTGCAAGGTTAGCGATTTGTTGCAGCTGTTGGATCGCTGTTTGATGGCCTTGCAGCGCGGTTTGAATGATATGTGCCGCCTGCTGTTCGCGCTGAGCGAGTTGTTCAAGCTGCTGCGCGTTGCTTTGCTCTTGTCTCAAAAGCTGTTGATACTGCATGGATGCTTGCTGCGTTTGCTGCGTGAGCTGTTGTGCAAGCTGAGTAATTTGCTGAGACTGTGAAAATTGGTTCATGTCGAATCCCTCCAATGGTCATTTGAATAACAACTGTAGTATGGAATAGGCAATTGGAAAATATTCAGTAAAAGTTGGGGGGCGGGGGCACAGATCTTGAAGGTGGAAAACACTCTGTCATTCCAGGCCGTTATGCATATTTTCAGAAATAGGTAGACATATTAACCGGAAAATAAAGGAGGTGGAATTGTGCTGACCCGTTGGATGAAAAAGGCATTTGCAAAGCCTAAAGAGAATGCTCCACAGGCAGTACAAAATCATCCTTCCGAGAGCATGGGAATATCGTTTCGAGATAAAGTGGAGGCGATTCAAAAGGCGTTTGATCAAAGTCCCGATTTGGTTGTTCGGGAATTTTCCGCATCATCTCCGGATGATTCCGTTTTGGCGATCTGTTACCTTGAAGGATTGACAGACCCCGCCTTGATCATTGAAATGATGGATTCCGTTCTTCGAATGGTCGACTCCATTTCCTCGGCCGAAGAACAATCTATCGATGCATCGGTTAGGAGACTTCTACCTTCTGGAAAAATTCAAAATTTGCATACGTATTCCAAGGTTTATGAGGCCATGCTAACTGGCCATGTCATTATTTGTATGGACGGCGTACAGCATGTGTTGTCCGTTCCCGTGAGCGGAGGAGCAAGGAGGTCGGTGGAAGAGCCTACCTCGCAGACGGTGGTCAGGGGTCCGAAAGAAGGTTTCACGGAAGAATTGAGCACCAATATGACCCTGATCCGGAGAAAACTCCGGACAGCGGATCTGAAGTTTCAAATGCACCATATCGGTTCGGTTTCTCAAACGTCGGTTGCGCTGGTTTATATTCAAAACATCGCGAAGCCTGAAGTCGTGGAAGAAGCGACAAGGAGGCTTAATGCCATTTGCACCGACAGCATTCTTGAGAGTGGATATATTGAAGAATTTATTCAGGATGCGCCCTTGACGCCTTTCCCGACGATGCTTAACACAGAGCGGCCGGATACGGTCGCAGGCAGTCTTTTAGATGGTCAAATCGCCATTCTCGTGGATGGAACCCCGTTTGCGCTCGTTGCTCCCGTAAGCTTTTTTAATTTCTTTCAAACGACCGAGGATTACTACCAGCGGTATGATATTTCTACATTTCTCAGAGTCATCCGTATATTGTGTTTCTTCATTTCGCTTTTGCTGCCGTCCACGTTCATCGCATTAACGACCTTTCAGCAAGAAATGATACCTACGACCTTATTGGTCACCCTTGCAGCCCAACGGGAAGGTGTTCCATTTCCAGCTTTGCTCGAAGCACTGCTCATGGAAATTACGTTTGAAGTCATTCGCGAAGCGGGAGTTCGAATGCCTCGGGCCATCGGACCGGCAATATCCATCGTTGGCGCATTAGTGATCGGACAGGCTGCGGTCGAAGCAGGATTAGTTTCGGGAGCCATGGTGATCGTCGTGTCTTTTACCGCGATCGCCAATTTTGTCATTCCATACTTCAGCATGGCGACAGCCGTTCGTTTGCTGCGGTTCCCGTTCATGCTGCTGGCGGGCACGCTGGGCATATTCGGAATATTGGCCGGGGCCGTGCCTTTGTTGGCTCATTTGGTTTCGCTGAGGTCATTCGGCATTGATTATTTAATGCCATACAGTCCGTTCTACAAGTCCAATATGAAAGACCAATTGCTGCGGGTTCCTTGGTGGGCCATGAAAACAAGGCCGGATGAAAAGGCAGGCGCAAACAAAACAAGGCAAGCGGCTCATCAATTTCCTTCGGGATCAAACAATGCCATAAACAGTATCCCTGATTCCGAAACGGACGAATAAAGGAGCAAAAAGCTATGATTAAACGCTGGTTCAGCGTCCTGATGCTGGCTTTGTCCATGGTTGTGGCCGGGTGCGGCAATCTCACGGAAATGAACGATTTGGGCATTACGACGGCAACAGGGATTGACAGGCAGAACGGAAAATGGCTGGTGACCTATCAAACGATCGTTCCCCCCGCGAGTGCAGGGAAATCTTCATCAGGGGGGTCCCAAACATCCGTAAATACCTTCACATCGGAAGGCAAAACCATAAACGAAGCCGTCTCCAAAAGCAGCTTGGAAAATTCCAAAAAATTATATTTTGCCCATACCCATGTCCTTCTGATCGGTGAAGAAGCTGCACGTCACGGCATTGCGGAAGTCATGGATGAGTACTATCGCAGTATAGATGCGCGGGAATCGGTTAAAGTGCTCGTTGCGGACGGGCAAGCCAAAGAGTATTTAAAATTTCAAGTTCCTCCAGAGAAACAACCTGGTCGGGCGTTATCGGGAATTCTGAATCGAAATACGGAAATGGGCTCTTTTTACCCCGTGATGACTCTTCACGAAATCGCACTGAAAATGACCTCGGACAGCGGGGCAGTCGGAATACCTACAATAACGGTTAAGGGAAAAGAGCGCAGCGAATTGGAATCCACCGATATCTTCAAACAAACTTCTCCGCCAGTCAAATTGAGATTAGCGGGATTAAGCGTATTCTCCAAAGACAAAAAAATCGGAGAACTAAGCGAGAGCGAAAGCTTGGGCATCTCTTGGCTGACGAATCGGATCAAAATCGCCAACCTGACGTTTTCGGGTGATAACGGAGAGATCAACTCTTTTCTTGTCCGAAAAGCAGTTGTTAACGTGAAACCCCTGAAGTCCGGTTTACATTATATTGTTCATGTCGATGTAAAGGTCAACGCCGAATTAAGCGAGAGCACCTCCCAAAAGGAGATCACAAGCGCCAGCGATATTCGCATCTTGCAGCGACAAGCCGAACAAGTCATTAAAGCACAGGTTGTACAGGGGTGGACCGCGAATCAGCGGCTTCGCGTCGATTTGCTGGGCCTCGCAAACAAAATTCATCAAAGACATCCGAAGGACTGGAAAGCGATTCAGGAAAACTGGCCCCAAGAGTTGGCTCAAATGGACGTAGAGGTGGACGTAGGAGTCAGCCTCAAACGGGTCGGACTTCTGCAGGATTCGTTCAGCAAGTTGCTCAAATCGAAAGAGCAAGAGGAGCACTAAAACCAAAAGGGGATGTACAACATGGCTTTGGCCAAGACGCTGCGGGTATCCGAACTGGCGGTATGCCTTTCCCTGTTTGAAGTAGGGAGCACCACCTTGTTTCTTATCGGCGGAGAAGCCAAGCAGGATGCATGGATGGCCATGCTGGCCGGGGCCTTTGCCGGCTTGCTGCTATTGCTTCTGTACCTGGGAATCCACCGCGAAGCGCCTGATTTGGATTTGTTTATGCTGTTTCGGCGCTACATGGGGAAAGGGTGGGGAACGTGTTTAAACGTGTTGTTCATCGGCTATTTCGCTTACGAAGCATCCCGGAATTTGCGCGATCTTAGCGAGGTCACCGAGTTGACGCTGCTAAACAAAACGCCCATGTGGCTCATCAGCATAATCACGATCGTGGTGGTGTCCAACACCGTGCGATACGGATATCGCGTGTTGTTTCTTATGTGCATGATCTTGTTCCCCGCCATGCTGCTGGGTTATGTGTTGATCAGCATTCTAATACCTGCTACGGGTCTGTTCCACTTGGAGCTTAGCTTGCCGGTTCTGGACCAGGGATGGGGAAGCATCTTCAGCGCCGCATTTCCGGAAATCGTTTCTTTTCCTTTTGGGCAAGTTGTGTTGTTCCTGGTTTTTTACCCCTATGTGCGTCAAGGCGGAAACTTGAACAAGGTGGTCATCATCGCCTATACCATAACCGCTCTTGCGTTAACGTTTATCAATCAGCTTGTCATTTTCGTCATGGGTCCGCAAATTGCAGCATTCAGCACGCTTCCGCTTCTGCAGACCGTCCAGCTGATTGACATAAGCGAGGTGTTTGAGCGCATGGACGCCTTGTTTACGCTGCTTCTTTTTTTAGGGCTGGGTATCAAGCTGGCGGCGTTTTTCCACGGTGCGGTCATCGGGCTTGAACGAATAACACGCGTGACTTACAGGCGCTGGGTTCTGCCGGTTGGACTGGCTCTGTACGGCGTGTCTTTCTTGTCGCCCACGTATACTCAACACATCGAGGTGGGGCGCGGGTTTACGGTAAATTATATTTCTCCCGTCTTTCAAATCGTCTTTCCGGTACTGCTTTATATCATTGTGGTCTTGAAAAGGAGAAAAAAACGCAGCGTCTCATGATCCATCAATGAAATAAAAAAATGATTCGCTGGCCCGTCCCCGGACGGTTGCAGCGCAATATCGAAAAGAGTCGAATGGTTTGCCAAAATAGTGAAAATTATTATAGACTAATTTTATTCATCATTGTCCAAGGGGGAAATTGAGTGATTCAAAGCAAAGGCAGAGTGCAGAAATCGAACAAAGTAAGAATCGTTTCCAAAGTATTGCTGATTATGATCGGGGCTTTTATTACCGCATACGGCCTGGAAGCCGTATTGATACCCAACAATGTATCCGACGGAGGGGTGACGGGTCTCAGCATCGTTGGTTCCAAGCTGTTCGGGCTGCCGCTGGGGCTGTTAATCGGCATCATTAACATTCCTTTCGTTTGGCTCGGATACAAACAAATCGGCAAAAGCTTTGCCATATATTCGGTGATCGGCATTGCCTCTCTGGCCGTCGGCACCAGTTTAATGCACCATGTTCCAACCATTATTGAAGGTGATACGCTGTTGATCACCGTGGTCGGCGGGATTATCATCGGTTTCGGTATGGGTCTTGCACTGCGTAATGGCGGAGCGTTGGACGGAATCGACATGCTGGCCGTATTGCTTTCGCGCAAACTGCCTTTCGGAACCAGTGATCTGATTTTGTTTTTGAACATGTTTGTCTTTATTGTCGTTTCGAGCGTATTCGGTCTTCAGGGAGCCATTCTCTCCGGACTTGCTTATTTCATTGCTTCCAAAGTCATACATATCGTTGAAGAAGGTTTGAGCGGCTCCAAAACGTTCAAAATCATTACGAACCAACCCGAAATCATGGTGGAGACCATCCGTGACCGGTTAGGACGGGGAGCAACATACACCGATGCTTACGGCGGCTACACCAATGAACAGTTCAAAGAAATCACTTGCGTCATCAACCGGATGGAAGAGAGCAAAATCAAAGAGATCATCCACGAGATTGATCCCGGTGCTTTTGTTGTCGTATACGATGTAGCAGAAGTGAAGGGCGGCAATTTCAAAAAGAAAGACATCCATTAATGGCCTGCGCCGTTGTTGGAAAAGTGAACATCATATTTGAACAGCCGCTATTTTAGCGGCTTTTTTGTTCCTCCACGGCAAGGATTACGCTGCCGACTCCAGGCACGATACATTCAGGATTGAAAGAGTGCCCTCCGGTGGTCTATAATCAATTTCACGCCAAATGGTACCGATAAAATTGAAAACGGTTTATAATCAATCGATTAAAGCCGGATCGTCATTGAAACAATTTATAATTGAAAGGGGTTGCTATCAATCATGCAAGGCGAACGAAATACAAAGATCGATCCATACTTCAATAAACTCAAACAGTGGAAGGAAGAGTTCAATCTGCTGAGGGAAATCATTCTGGACTGCGGTTTGACCGAGGAGTTCAAATGGATGCACCCGTGCTACACGTTTGAAGGCAAAAACATCGTGTTGATTCATGGCTTCAAAAATTATTGCGCCCTTTTATTCCACAAAGGAGCATTGCTGAAGGACCCGCACGGGATTTTGGTACAGCAAACGGAAAACGTACAGTCCGCGCGCCAGATCCGATTTACCGAGGCGGAGAAGATCGAAGACATGCAGCTGATCTTGAAGGCATATATTGCCGAAGCGATCGAGGCTGAGAAGTCCGGTTTGCAGGTGGAGTTCAAAAAGAAGGAAGAGTATGCCGTACCCGAAGAATTGGAAAACAAATTCGTGGAAATTCCCGACTTGAAGGCAGCATTCGAGGCTCTGACGCCGGGGCGGCAAAGGGCATATCTCCTGCATTTTTCTTCACCCAAGCAGTCCAAAACCCGCGAAGCCAGAATTGAAAAATATATGGTGCATATCTTGAATGGCAAAGGGATGAATGACAAGTAACAATCTGTGATCTGGACAAGATGGTTGGATTCTTTCAAAAGGTCGCTAATGTATATAAACCGCACGAGTCAATCACACAAGGCCACTGCGAGTGCAGACCATCTTCCGATCGCTGTTATCCCCAGATTTTTTTGATTCCCCTTTCTAAGGGGAAAATCCGGTGATAAATGCGAACACTTCGCTTCTCCAGATTGGTTCTGCCTCTCCGTTAACGTGAGTATGTTTTTTGCGGTTTATATAGCGACTTTTTTTCTTTGCCTTAGGTAGATGTAAAAACGAGTAACAGAAATATTTTGAATTTTATCTTTACAAGAGATGATGTCTATGATATATTCTAATTCCGGGAGCAAAATTGATAGGACTCCGGTAAGCAAACTCTGCATCATACATAGAAGACAGTTGTTGATTGATGTGAGATGAATATTTTTTAATTTTCCCTGATAGCTCAGTTGGTAGAGCACTCGACTGTTAATCGAGTTGTCACAGGTTCGAGTCCTGTTCGGGGAGCCATAAGGCCCGTTGGTCAAGGGGTTAAGACACCTCCCTTTCACGGAGGTAACAGGGGTTCGAATCCCCTACGGGTCATCGCAATTTTATTGCAGCATACGGGGTGAGAACCCCAAAGGTTCGTCGGAGGATCAGCTTCGCAAGTGCAGGCTTCGCAGTCTCGAACGAAGTGAGAGTATCCCCTACGGGTCATCTCAATACTTTATGATTCACTAATATGGCGGTGTAGCTCAGCTGGCTAGAGCGTACGGTTCATACCCGTGAGGTCGGGGGTTCGATCCCCTTCGCCGCTACCATATTTGCCGGTGTAGCTCAATTGGTAGAGCAACTGACTTGTAATCAGTAGGTTGGGGGTTCAAGTCCTCTCGCCGGCACCATGATGCGCGTGTGGCGGAATTGGCAGACGCACTAGACTTAGGATCTAGCGTCTTTGACGTGGGGGTTCAAGTCCCTCCACGCGCATATTTATCGTTTGTTAAACCCTTGGGAGCAATCCCAAGGGTTTTTCTCTTTTACGGAAAGTCTACGTCAACTTTAAGCAACATGTTCCTGTTCCGAATGATCGTACCCCTGCATTTATGACTCCAATAAATATTGGAAACGATCTACTGTTCGTACCATACCTTCGGTGATATAATGTCATAGCTTTAGATTGAAAATAAATTAGTAAAGGAGAGTTGGAGATGATTCACCCCAAGTACAATGCCAGAACGGCTTACCTGGTAATACTGACCCTGGTATGTTTTGTTTTCAGCGCATTGTTGCTGCATCCAGTTAAAGCAGCTGCAAAAGGAGAGCAAATTTCTGCAGAACAGCTCAAGAGCATGAGTCGCCTGTCGTTCACGGTCCGCGACGCCAATCAGACCCCTTATACGGTGTATATCTTCGCTGACGATGAGCAGAAGAGCACATTGACCGAACCGAACAATTGGACCAACAATAAGAAGGGCGATGCTAGTTATTCAGGTACATATCGCGCAGCACTGTTGAAAAAGGGAGCAAAGTACGGAGTCGTTCAAGCAGCCAAACTGGATTTGAGTACAATCATTTTACCGCAAACCTGGAATTTCGTGGTGAAAAGCAAAGAGTCCGGAACTCCCGATATGCTGATCATTTCAGATTGGGGAACGTCCAACTTCAATGAAGTAAAAACGTATATTGTTCGCTCAGGCGAACTGCGCCGCGTGAACTTCGTAGACAACAATGGCAAAAAAATCGGTGATCGCTATTCGGCCATCCGAGGCGATGGTATACGTACTCTGTCTGGGGCCAGAGTGCAGTTCAAAAATTATAACAACCTGCAATTCGTTTACGGCGTGGATACGTTCAAATTAAATGCAAGCAAATTGGAGCTGCGACTGGAAGATACACGGAATACCCGTACGAAAGCTTGGCCGAATTCAGGCACTGGAGATCGTGCTTATTTGAAAAGCCTTAAGGATGCGGCCGTAAAAGGCGTATTGCCTGGCCGCACCGATATCAAGCTTGGAATGTCCATCCAATCCGCTCAAAAAAAGCTGGGCAAACCGAAGTCCAAATCAAATGGGGAGTGGGGAGCAATCTACTATTACACCCAATTCGGCCTGGGTTTGGATGGTTATATGCATGAGCTTAACAATAAATCCCGCATTGCCATGTTCGAGTTGAACAACGAAAAACGATACCTCTCCCCGCTGAATGTCAAGCAATGGATGGGAAAACCTTCGTCTGAATATTACAATGAAGCCGCTGGAGGCTATGAGATGGTATACAACGTAGGGAAGCATACGATCGTTTTCAATTATGAAGAAGAACATGATCTGATTGATTTCACGAATATTTATTAGTTTCAGTGTAGACAAACCAATCTGGAGAAGCAAAGCGTTCGCCTAAAAGTTTTCTGAAAGAAAACTGCATCGGAAGCATAGGCTTATCCCCGGATTTTCCCTTAGAAAGGGGAATCAAAAAAATCCGGGGATAACAGCGATCTGAAGATGGTACTGCACTCGCAATGCCTTGTGTGATTGATTCATGCGGTTTATATAGCGGCTTTTTTTGGTGGGTCATTTTTGGGCGGGCGCAATTCTAAGTTGAGGTTACGCGTTGTACACGATTGACCATATAAATTCCGACCGACACGAACAGCAGGGCAATCAGGTTTTTCAGTTCGAAAATGGTTTCCCCCAGAAATAACGCCGATAACAATGCGCCGAAAACAGGAATAAGAAAGTTAAAGACGGAGATTCTGCCCACCTTGTTGTATTTCAGAAGCAAATTCCACAAACCAAACGCAGCTGAGGACAGCACAACCAAATACAGCAGGTTGCCAGTAGACCCCGGCGTAAAGTGCGTCACGCTGCCCCCAAGCAAAAAACCTAGCAGGGCAAGCGCCAATCCGCCGACGAACAGGCTGAACCCCGTTACAATCAACACATCAATGGAGCCTGTCAAATGTTTGGCATAAATGGCCGTAATGGAAAAAATGAGTGCAGCGATAATAATGAACCCTTCCCCTGTAAATGAGACGGAGAACGTCAGCAGGTCTGAGTGAAAATTGACGATGATTACGCCGATAAATCCGAGTAAACAACCGAAGACTTTATTTTTGCTGAGCTTATCGTTTTGATATAGGAAATGGGCCAGAACAACGCTGAAAAAGGTCGCCGTTGCATTCATGATCGATCCTTTGACACCGGTCGTATTTGAAACGCCTATATAGAAAAACATATATTGCAAGCCTGTTTGCAATACGCCAAGCATGGCGAGGCTTGTCCATTGACGCCCGGACAATTCGAATTTCCGTTTTCGAAAGACACGAAATAGAATCAGGAGCAGCAGCCCTGCCAATATGAACCGATACCCGGCAAAAACGAATTTGGACGCAATGTCTTCCGGGGCGATCTCAAAAGCGATATACCCTAGTTTAATGGACGGGAAAGCACTTCCCCACAGCAGGCAGCATAGGCTGGCAACTACGGTTACAAATAAAGGTTTGCTAAATGGGTGTTTTTTTTCGATTGCCGATTCTCCGTGCACGTTCAATCTTCTCCTCGCACATTGTATATGTATATGTTCGAATAACACATCCTTCTGACCATATCACAAATGGCCGCCGCTTGTAATCAAAAATGATAAAATCACGTTCTTTGTCCGACATAGGCAGAGTTTGAGGTTCCGGTTCATCCACCAGGAAACGTTCAACGGGGCGATGGCCTGGCCATCAACATTTAAAGGTTGACATTCCTTCGTTTGTTCATGTAAAATCTTTAACAATTAACCAACAATGATATTTAGGCGATGAATGGAAAGAGTAGTTGTGCGAATTCGTCCAAGCGAGCCGGCGATTGGTGAGAGGTCCGGCACGAGGCAGCGCAATGAATGGGTCCATTCGCTTCAATCCGAACTTCGTACTGCGAACAGTAGGCGTTGACGGCATCCCACCGTTATTCCAGGGAGCCCTGTTAGTCGTTTTGACAGGTTAGAGTGCGGCCTTTGGCCGAATTCGGGTGGTAACGCGGAGCCAAACACTTCGTCCCTTTACGGGATGAAGTGTTTTTTTTGTTTTGGAAGCCTCGGGATGAAGGACGCGTAAAAGAGGAGGAATAACAATGAACAAACAAATTTTGTCAGGCATTAAGCCTAGCGGCGACTTGAATATTGGAGGTTATGGCGGGGCACTCAGTCAATTCGTCCAGTATCAACATGATTTTGAGTGTTTTTTCTTCGTTCCTGATTTGCATGCCATCACTGTGCCGCAGGATCCGCAACAATTGGCACGGCGGACCAGAGAAATCGCGGCGTTCTATATTGCGGCCGGCATTGACCCGACGAAATCCGCCATTTTCCTGCAATCGCAGGTGCCCGCTCACACGGAGCTTGCCTGGTTGCTTGAAACCCAAGCAAGCTTTGGCGAATTGGGCAGAATGACCCAGTTCAAAGACAAATCGAACGGGAAAGAATCGGTAAGCTCGGCCTTGTTCACGTATCCGGTCCTTATGGCAGCCGATATCCTGCTCTATCAAGCGACCCATGTACCTGTCGGCGAAGACCAGAAACAGCATCTGGAATTAACGCGCAATCTGGCCGAACGCTTCAATCATCGTTTCGGGGAGACGTTCGTTGTACCTGAACCGCTGATCCAGGACATTGGCAGTCGAATCATGGGATTAGATGATCCCACCAAGAAAATGAGCAAGAGCAATCCGAACCTCAGCAGTTATGTGTTGATGCTCGATCCTCCTGACACGATCCGGAAGAAATTTGCCCGCGCCGTCACCGATTCGGAGGGCAGCGTACGCTGTGACTGGGACACCAAGCCTGCCGTCAGCAATCTGATCGAAATCTATTCGGTGTTTGCCAACGAACCCGTGGAAATCATCGAGAAGAGATACGCCGGTGAGGGTTATGGTACATTCAAAAAGGATTTGGCAGAGGTCGTGGTTGACAAATTAGTACCCATTCAGGAAAAATTCAAGGAAATCGTAGATTCCCGGGAGTTGGACGATATTCTGAAGCGAGGTGCGCAAAAAGCATCCGAGAAAGCATATGACACCCTAAAACGCGCCAAACAGGCGATGGGGTTGGTCACATTTTAAATGAAAGCCTGGATTCGTGCTTTTGAAACATGAATAAAAGCAGCCTACGAATGGCAACATAAAAAAGTGGTATACTTCTATTTTCCAGAGGAGGTCTCCTTTTATGGCACGCCAGAAAAGAAGGCAGGAAGCTGCTTGGAAGTCACGAAAGCAAGAACAGCATCCTCATGGCAAAATCAAATCGCTCAAAGAATTATCAAGCGAATATGACGAGAAGCATACTACGTTATAGGTGGAAGGCTGTCGGTATTTTACCGGCAGTCTTTTGCATTTTAGAAGCTTGCCAAATGGCTCAGGATCGACCTAGGCCTAACATGTTCACCAATATATATCCCATAAATGCAAGCAGCACCGAACCGATAAAACCGGCGGCCAAAGCGTTTAAACCCATTCGTCGAAATGTACCTGTATCTACATTGAGTCCCAGGCCAGCCATCGCCATCGCAATGAGCAAATAAGCCGCGAAAACGATCTGGTTTGCTGCCGCTGCAGGGATGATCTGCAATGTATTCACCGCACTCATCGCAAGGAAACCAAAAATGAACCAAGGGATGGGAATAGATTTCCAACCTTTCTTATCCGGAACGCCCGTTTCTGCATGTTTGCAGCCTTCCTTGCGATGAGTCCAAAATCCGATCAGGAGCGCAACGGGCACCAGCATCGCTACACGGGTTAGTTTAACGATGACGGCCAGATCGACAGCCTCTTTGCCAACAGGTTCGGCGGCTGCGATGACATGTGCGATTTCATGTAAAGTAGCTCCGGCGAAAATGCCGTACCCCGAAGGGGATAAATGGAGCATAGGATATAGCAGCGTATAGCCGAGTGTAAAAATAGTGCCCAGAATCGCAACGGCGGCAGCAGCGATAGCTGTTTCTTCGTCTTTGGCTTTCATTTGCGGGGAAATGGCAACCACCGCCGCGGCTCCGCAAATGGCTGTTCCGCATGCCGTTAACAGTCCCAATCGTTTCTCTACTTTGAACAGTTTTGCAATGCCGTACACGGCACATATCGTTATCGTTATATTCAGGATGGAGATCAGGGCGACCTTCGGTCCGGCGTGAACAATATCCCGCATATTCAGCCGCATGCCAAGCAAGATGATTCCGTAACGCAGCAGTTTTTTTGCTGAAAATGAAATTCCGTTTGCGATACGTTGCGGTACTCCCATAACCATTCTCCAGAGCATGCCGAACAGGATGGCAAGCACGAGTTGTCCCATAATGCTAAGAAAAGGAAAGCCGGCTGCATATTTGGCGGCAAGCGCAAGACTCAAAGTAAGACCAATCCCCAGCGTAAACCCCCATTTATTCGTTTTTACTTGTTGCAAGGCAGAGGGTTGAATCATTGTTATCACATCCATTTTTAGTTGTTCATTTTCATGTATAACTATAATGAGTTATGATTACAAAGAGAAATACGAGGTTGAAATGCTTATCATAACAAAACATAATGATTGATCGAAATGTATATGGATATTAAGTTGGAGGGAAACCATGATTGTCGAAACGTTGAAAGTATACATAACCGTGGTGGAGCAGCGCAATTTCTCTCGGGCCGCGGAAATATTGCATTTATCGCAGCCTGGCGTCAGTTTGCACATTCGCAATCTGGAAAAGGAATTTAATGCAAAGCTGCTGCATCGTTCACCGAAGTGGGTAAAGTTGACCGAAGCGGGCGAGCTGCTCTATGTTCGTGCCAAGGAAATGCTGAATGTGTACGAGTCGGTAAAATTGGATATTGCTCGATTGCATGATGACGTAAGCGGAACGTTACAGATCGGAGCCAGTTTTACAATCGGTGAATATGTGCTGCCTCGTCTGTTTGCATCGTTTGCGAAGCAATACCCCGAAGTCGAAATGGGGGTGTTTATCGGAAATTCCGCTCAAGTTGTTGAGGCTATTCGGGATAACAATATGGATATGGGCTTGATCGAAGAGGATATCGAGGCCCATGATCTGGCGGTGACACCTTTTATGAAGGACGAGTTGATTATCGTGGCGGCTGAAGGACACCCACTGACGCTGTCGGATGTGGTTGACGTAGAGCGATTACAGGATCAGGTATGGGTTCTTCGCGAGAGCGGTTCTGGAACAAGGGCTGCCAGCGATCGTTTCTTGGCTCAGACGGGTTTAAGGATTGAGCGTTCATATGTTTTTAACAGCAGTCAGGGCGTCAAAGAAGCCGTGTTCTCCGGATTGGGCATGGCCATGCTGTCTCGCTGGGTCGTAAAAAGGGAACTCACCGCCGGATTGTTGAAGGAAATATCCATTCCAGGAATCCGTCTCGAACGGAACTTTTCATTCGTTCGCCGCACGGGTCAAGTTCCTTCCAGAGCAAATGAAGTGTTTTCGGAAAGATTGCTTACATTGGACAACCATTTTATATAATCAGATTGGCCTGAAGACTTCTAAACCTTTTGACGCCAGTTTGCTTCATAAGTATAATGAATTGTTATTGATTGCTAATCATACGAAAGTAAAAGGAGCAAACCGCAGTGGCTTTAAAAAAATGGATATCCACCTTACTTATTATTCTATCTACATTATTGTTCGCAGGCTGTTCTCTTCAATCATTGCCCGATATCGGTTCATCGCAAGCAGGGGCGGCGCAGACGCAATTTGATGAAGTTGCCGAGTATATCAGTGAACATCATGAACTTCCGGATTATTATATTACCAAGAAAGAGGCCAGGGAGCTTGGATGGAAGCCAAGCGAGGGTAATTTGGACAAAGTTGCTCCCGGCAAAAGCATTGGCGGTGACGTATTTCAGAACCGGGAAGGGTTGCTGCCCAAAAAGAAAGGGCGGACCTGGTACGAGGCTGACATAAATTATTCAGGCGGCACGCGGGGAAGCGACCGGATTTTATACTCTAATGACGGACTGATCTATAAAACGACCGACCATTACCAAACGTTTGAACAAATAAAATAAACGTGAAGATCAACCACTAGAATCATAACTGAAGGGAAAAACCAGATTTTTACCCATGAAAGCCAGGAGGCCGCTGCTAGCGGCTTTTTTTGCGTACAAAAGGATTATAAACAAAAGGAGATGTGATAAAATTTATCATGAAAGGGAGGTATCGATGAAGACGTTTTATTATACTCCACCAAAGCTGAAAGCTTCGACCCGACGGATTGAGGTAAAGGATGAACAGGGAAATGTATCCTGTACTTTTCGACGAATTTATCCGAATGCTCTAGTAAAGTGGGGCAATGTCATTTTTGATATCGATTGGTCTGCGAGTGTTGAAGTGTATTCTTCAGAAGGTCAACCGATATTTCAATGCTCAAAAAAGACGCCATGGATCGGTAAACCGGAATACTTCGTTAAAAACAATCGTACTCAAGATACTTTCCGTGTAACCTACACCACATGGCAAAAGGTTGCTCCAGAGTTTAAGGTCACCCATCGAGATCAAGAGTATGTGGTAAAAAAAGATCTGTTTGATTGGGCCAAGTTCATGCAATCGGGCGAAGTATTGGCAAAATGGCAAATGAAACCAAGCGAATGGTTTAAGGTAAGGTTGGAGATTGAAGCCGATTGTCCCATACAAGAGCCGGGATTTTTCGTGGCACTGTTCCAAAGCATTTTCTATATCGGGGATTGACGACATCAGCATGACAAGCAAAATATATGATAAGAGGGGGGACGATCATGGAACATGTATCCGATGCAGTAAAGCAGGAATCCATAACATCTTTTCAATCGACCATAAACAAGTGCGAAAATGCATTGGCGCAAATGACGGAGAAAGGCGCAAATACCACCTTAATCAAGAAACGGCTGCATGCGCTGTACATAGGCTTGGCGATCCTGAATCACAATTGGGATCAGAGAACGCATTCGTTTGCCCGGGAAGATTTGACGGAAGCTCGCCATATTCTTACTGGTTTGTTTCCGTCCCTAGAGCGCGCATATGCCAAGTCGAAAGAAGGCAGCCCTCAAAGAACGCTGCTGGAACGAAGATTGAAATCGCTGGATCTCGCGGTGCAAGCCATAGATGATCTTTTGAATGACCCTTCTTCTAACGGCATAACGTAGGGCCGAGTTCAGTTGAAAGCCGCCTAAGAAGAACTTCCATGAAGTAATGGGGGTTCTTTTTTTTGTCAACGCAAGAGCATAAGATTGTTCAGGCAAAGTAATACTACAAAAACAGTACCTTGACAGTCACAGTAATGTATCGTATTATGCAATTGTGGAGGTGATTGTATGAGCGAAAACAAAATCACATCCGACCTGCTGCGCGGACATACGGATACGATGATCTTACGGCTCTTGTTCGAAGCTGACCGCTATGGCTATGAAATTGTGAAGCTGATTGCCGAACGCTCGGGTGGCAAGTATGAATTAAAAGAAGCCACGATGTACTCCAGCGTCCGCCGGCTCGAGGCAGACGGTGATATCGAGTGGTATTGGGGCGATGAGTCTCAGGGCGGACGGCGTAAATATTTCCGAATTACCGAAAAGGGCAAGGAGACTTACGCCAACAACAAAAGCAATTGGGAGTATGCAAAACGCGTGCTCGAAAACCTGTTATAGGGGGCTTGATGTGATGACTGAAAGATTGAACCATTATTTAAATGGCGTGTTCGCACCGTATGATGGGGTGAAAAGCGTTGCTGAATTAAAAACCGATCTGCTTTCCGACTTGCAGGAGCGATTCCGTGAACTCAAAGCCGAAGGCAAGGACGATGAAACGGCCTTTGCGATGACCATTGACAGCATCGGTGACATTGAGCAAACGGTACGAGAAGTGGCTAATCTTTCCCGTTCATTGGAACGACAGGTAGTGACAAACTTTAGTGCAAGTAATCTGGCCAAAAGCGATTTTGCCGGCGTCACCGCGCATCACGGGAAATTTTCGGGAAGCGCGCTGCAAGGCTCCGATTTTACCGGTGCTGACTTAACCGGAAGCACATTCGCAAGCAGTGATGTGAGAGATTCCATTTTTGACCATGCGAATCTGACGGATTGCAACCTATCTGCCATCGACCTTACGAATTCAAGTTTCTATAAATCCATCCTTGTACGTACCAACATCAGCAAGTCGGGTCTGGATCGGGCAAAATTCACGGATGTGAAGTTAACGGATGTGATGTTAAATATGACCGATCTTAGAAAAACGGTCTTTGATCGCTGTAGCTTTAGCGGTGTAGATTTCAGATATTCGGATCTGCGGGGGCAGCGATTTGACGGGCAGACTTTCATCGGGGTCAAGTTTGACAAGTCGGCACTTAACGAAGCTTCGTTTAAAGGCGCGATACTCAAAAATGTTTCGTTTGTTTCCGGCTTTACTTTGTCCAAGAAATACTATCGTGCCATCAAAACCGTCTGCTTTGATGACGCTATGATGGATAAGTTGACATACGCGGCTCTTAAAGGCATGGAGGCGGACTTGTCGAAAGTTACTGTTATTTAAAAACAGTTCGAGGAGGAAGGAATATGCAAAACGCTGCAATTCAAGTGAAAGGACTGCAAAAGTCCTACAAACAGCTTCACATCCTCAAAGGCGTAGATTTCGAAGTGGATCAAGGGAGTATTTTTGCCCTGCTTGGTTCTAACGGCGCGGGCAAGACGACGATTGTCAAAATACTCACCACGTTGTTGAAACAGGATGGAGGGACTGCTTCCGTAAACGGATTCGATGTTGCGTCAAGCCCCGACAATGTGCGACAGGCGATCAGTCTGACCGGACAATTCTCCGCTGTGGACGAGATTTTGACCGGAAGGGAAAATCTGATCATGATTGCCAAACTGCGATACCTCAAAAATCCGCGTCAAGTGGCGGATCACATGCTTAAACGCTTCAATTTGACAGACGCCGCCGATCGCAGAGCTTCCACCTATTCCGGAGGGATGCGCCGCAGGCTCGATATCGCCTTAAGCCTTGTGGGAAGTCCTCGGGTGATTTTCCTTGATGAGCCGACGACCGGGCTGGACCCGGAATCGCGCATTGAGGTTTGGAAAATTATCAAAGAGCTTGCCGATGGCGGTACGACGATTCTTCTTACGACGCAGTATTTGGAGGAAGCAGAGCAGCTTGCCGACAAAATAGCCATCTTGCATGAAGGCAAAATTATCGCAAACGGCTCGCTCGCGGAGCTGAAAAAACGGCTTCCATCCACAAAGGTGGAGTATGTTGAAAAGCAGCCGACGTTGGAAGAGATTTTTCTCGCCATCGTTGGCAAAAAGGAGGGAGCGTAAATGGAGACGACAAAAAAACATTTTTTTAACGATCTGGGTGTCATGCTCGGACGCTCAATGCTCCACATTTCTCGCAGTATGGACACCATCATTACAGTCACCGTCATGCCGATCGCATTCATGCTGCTGTTCGTCTATGTATTCGGAGGTGCAATTGAATCCGGAACGGATAACTATGTGAACTATCTGCTGCCAGGCATTCTGCTTATAGCCATCGCCAGCGGCGTATCTTACACGGCTTATCGCCTGTTTATTGATGTACAACGAGGTATATTTGAGCGGTTTCACACCATGCCCATTTCACGTTCCACCTTGTTGTGGGGGCATGTGCTGACATCACTGGTATCCAACGCCATATCGGTTGTCATCATTATTCTCGCAGCGCTTATTATGGGGTTTCGTTCGTCAGCGGGAATCCTGTCATGGCTTGCCGTAGCAGGCATACTCATATTGTTTACACTCGCGTTAACCTGGGTTGCGACGATTGCCGGGCTGTCCGCGAAATCCGTGGATGGTGCAACCGCTTTTTCTTATCCGATTATATTCCTGCCGTTTATCAGCTCGGCGTTTGTCCCGACTGATTCAATGCCATCGATTGTGCGTGCCTTTGCCGAAAACCAGCCGGTGACCGCAATCGTTGAATCCATTCGGGCACTACTGTCTGGTCAGCCGGTGGGCAGTAATCTGTGGGTGGCTCTTGTATGGTGTGTCGGAATTATGCTCGTAGCGTATGGATTGGCGATGCAAGTATATAAAAAGCGCGTAAGAAGCTAAAGAAAGAATAAATTCTGTTCTGCTGGTGGTGCCAGGTTTCGCGGGTACCATTCTTTTTTTTGGCGGTCATTAACGGTGCTGCGGCATCAAAAAAAGAACCTGATAACATATATCAGGTTCTTTAGTATTGCATATACAGAACTACAATGTTACAATCGGAATGCGATTCTATATTGTAAATTTTGCATAAGTATTTCATCTTATAATTTAATTATAATACGCTGATGAACTCTTGTCAAATGATTTTTTCTGAATTCATGAATAAGGAGTGACATGGAATGAACCCTTTGGTACTCGGTTTTCACGAAATGAACAATGACCAGCTTTTGCTTGTTGGCGGAAAAGGGCTGAATCTCGGGGAATTATCGAAAATTCCAGGCATTCATGTGCCCGATGGATTTTGCGTGACAACATTGAGCTACCAAAAAGCGGTTGAACACAATCCAATTTATGATGCATTACTGGATCGGCTCGCTCTGATCCAAGCAGAGGATCGGGACCAAATCGGGGAAATCAGCCACAAAGTTCGGCAATCCATCATGACAAGTGAGATCCCTACAGACGTTGCGAAAGCAGTCACGGACTACGTATCACAGTTTGGCGAAGAACAGGCTTATGCGGTACGTTCCAGTGCAACTGCCGAAGATTTGCCGCATGCCTCTTTTGCCGGCCAACAAGACACATATTTGAACATCATCGGCACAGAAGACATTTTGCAGCATATCCGGAAATGCTGGGCGTCCTTGTTTACGGATCGCGCCGTCATTTACCGGATACAGAACGGATTCGACCATAGACACGTTTATTTATCCGTCATCATACAAAGGATGGTTTTTCCCGAGGCTTCAGGTATTTTATTTACCGCCGATCCGATGACTTCCAATCGGAAAATGGTATCGATCGATGCCGGTTATGGCCTTGGAGAAGCACTGGTTTCCGGGCTGGTATCCGCTGACGGTTATAAAGTACGTGAAGGAGAAATCGTCGAGAAGAGAATTTCGGATAAAAAACTGGCGATCTATGCACGTCAAGGCGGAGGCACAGAAACGCGGCAGCTCGGTCCTGAGCAGCAGAAGGCCCAAACGCTTACGGATCAGCAAATTGTGCAATTGGCACGGATCGGAAAGCAAATCGAAGCATATTTCGGCTGTCCCCAAGATATTGAATGGTGTTTGGCTGATCAAACGTTTTATGTGGTCCAGAGTCGGCCGATCACAACGTTATACCCGATCCCTGAAGTGAACGATCAAGAAAATCATGTTTATATATCCGTCGGTCACCAACAAATGATGACAGATCCCATGAAACCGTTGGGCCTGTCCTTTTATCTGTTAACCACGCCGGCACCCATGCGTACAGCAGGAGGAAGACTGTTCGTTGACGCTACTCCCATGCTCGCTTCTGCCGCCGGCAGGGACACCCTCCTGAACGGCCTGGGCCAATACGATCCGCTGGTCAAGGACGCTCTTATGACGATTGTGGAGCGAAGGGATTTCATTCCAACGTTACCCCAAGAAGCGAACGAACAAGGTTCGGGTAAGGGCAGACCAAAAGTGCCGCATGCAGGTCATGAAGCCCAGTTGGCGAACGACCCGGACATCGTTTCCCATTTGATCAAGAAAAATCAAGCCTCCATAGAACAGTTAAAACATGACATCCAATCGAAATCGGGTTTAGATGCCATGGATTTCATTCTGGAAGATATCCAGCAATTAAAAAAACTTCTATTTGACCCGCAAAGCTCGGCCGTCATTATGACGGCGATGAATGCTTCTACTTGGATCAATGAAAAAATGAACGAGTGGCTGGGGGAGAAAAATGCAGCAGACACGTTATCACAATCCGTAACAGGTAATATTACTTCGGAAATGGGCCTCGCCCTGTTGGACGTTGCGGACGTCATTCGTCCTTATCCGGAAGTGATCGACTATTTGGAACAGGTCAAAGAGGACCAGTTTTTGGACGGATTGGCCCACGTGGAAGGTGGACGAGAGGCTCAACATGCAATCCAGGCGTATCTCGATCAATACGGCATGCGGTGTGCCGGAGAAATCGATATTACGCGAACACGCTGGAGCGAGAAACCGATCACACTGGTTCCGCTAATCCTCAACAATATCAAAAACTTCGAACCGCATGCGGGGAAGCGCAAGTTTGAGCTCGGACGGCAGGAAGCTTTGAACAAAGAACAAGAGTTATTGGAACGACTGAAAGAACTACCGGACGGGGAGCAAAAAGCCGAAGAAACCAAACGCAAGATCGACCTGATCCGAAATCTCAGCGGTTATCGGGAATATCCGAAATACGGCATGATTCATCGCTATTTCATTTATAAACAAACATTGTTGAAAGTAGCCGAGCAGCTTGTACAGGCAGAAGTGATCCGCGAAAAAGAAGATATCTTCTATCTCACTTTTCAGGAGCTTCATGCAGTCGTTCGCACAAATACGTTGGATGAACGGATCATTAGCCAGCGAAAAGCGGAATACAAAACGTATGAAAAACTAAAGCCGCCGCGCGTGATCACGTCGGATGGCGAAATTATTGCAGGCGAGTATAAGCGTGAAAACCTGCCTGCCGGAGCGATCGTTGGTTTGCCCGTTTCTTCCGGAGTGATTGAAGGGAGGGCTCGCGTCGTTTTTAACATGGAAGATGCCCATTTGGAGCCAGGGGATATTCTGGTCACGCCTTTCACGGATCCAAGCTGGACGCCATGCTTTGTTTCCATCGCAGGACTGGTTACCGAAGTTGGCGGCCTGATGACCCATGGAGCCGTTATTGCGCGTGAATATGGCTTGCCGGCCATCGTCGGCGTGGAGAAAGCTACCGAGCGAATCAAAGATGGGCAGCGGATTCGCTTGCATGGTACGGAAGGATATATCGAGGTGCTGTAACATCCAGAGTCGGTTCAAAACAGACCCCAAAAAACCGTTGATCGTTTCGGATTAACGGTTTTTTTGATCTGACAAACGTTTATGATGCTTTCTTGCATGTAATCATTAAAAATGGCATCGAAGGTTTATTGGCCATGCTTTTGTTCGGTTCGTTTATTTCCGAAATCTCGACCAGCCCGAATTTACCGAATTGATCCGTAATGGAATCCGTGTCATAGAAGAACAATTTGACGCCATCCTTGGTCTCGAAATAGTTTTGATCCAAAAGCTTGCCTGTACCGAACATCGGAGCTTTTTTGGAAATCGTGGTAAAGACCATATAACCGCCTGGCTTTAGCTGAGCATAGCAATCTTGAATGAATTTTTCTCTTTCACCTTGGTTCAATAAGTGGATCAGGGCGTGGCTGAATATGCCGTCGTAACGTTTGTCATCAAACGGCATGCCGGTTACCGAACCATGTACGATATCGATGTCAATCCCGTTTTGCCTCGCCAAATCGATGGCTGTTTGTGAAATTTCAATGCCGGTGACATCGATGCCCGCATCCATAAAAACCTTCGCGTTTCTACCATACCCAATACCCGGAATCAGCACATGCTTCACATGTTCCGCAAGAAAAAAATCTTTAGTCAACATGGCCGAATCTGCAGGTTCAAATCCCCACATCGTTTGTTTCTCAATAAAGCTGGTTTCCCAAAATTCCATGATGCGTTGATCTCCTTTCGTATCATTCGTAAGTTATGAGATGTTTGCATTATTATAGATATATAAACTCCTTAATAACTATAATTGATAATCTTCCGACTGTAAACAGTCATCGCTTAACGAAGTCCAAGTCATACCTTTACTTCAAATACCGGTAGACATTAAAGGCCAACTGCCTGGCATTCCGGATCACGGACAATTCCTCGGTGCGAATTTCGTAAAAGGGATTCATCTTTATTTCCTCCCTGTGCAATTTTTGGCTGATTTTTAACTTTCAGTAGGCGAAGCCTAGAGTCTTTATGTTGATACATTTTTCTATACTATGATATAATCAGTATTAGAACATCGAAAGGCTGGTAAATCAATGAAATTGGATAATAATAATCATTCAGTGTTCTTGTTGTATTATCATCTCGTTCTGGTCGTGAAACATCGTAGAGAAGTGATTGATGATACCGTATCTGACTATGCGAAAGAGATGTTCGTTCGATTGGGCGAAAATTACAATATCTCTTTGGTCGAATGGAATCATAATATGGACCATGTGCATATTTTGTTCAAAGCACATCCGAATACCGAATTGTCAAAATTCATCAACGCCTATAAAAGTGCAAGCTCAAGGCTGATCAAGAAAGAGTTTCCACAAGTCAGAAAGAAACTGTGGAAAGAATATTTTTGGTCAAGGAGCTTTTGCCTACTTACAACGGGTGGTTCCCCTATTGAAGAGATCAAGAAATATATTGAACATCAAGGGATGAAGTGAGGTGATTCGAGATGGCAAACAAGGCCTATCAATTCCGTCTATACCCCACACCACGACAAGAACAGCTTCTTGCAAAAACCTTCGGTTGTGTTCGCTTCGTCTACAACCAAATGTTAGCTGAACGAAAGGATACGTATGAACAATTCAAGGCTGATCAAGAAACGCTAAAGAAGCAAAAATTCCCTACCCCTGCCAAGTATAAAAAGGAGTTTGTGTGGCTCAAAGAAGTGGACAGTCTTGCTTTGGCAAATGCTCAACTTCATTTGCAGAAGGCATATCAAAGCTTCTTTTCGGGTCGAGCCAAGTTTCCGAAATTCAAAAGTCGTAAAGCAAGACAGTCCTATACAACAAATGTGGTCAACGGAAACATCATGCTCTTGGATGGCTATCTCAAATTACCGAAGCTGAAACTCGTGAAAATCAAGCAGCATCGGGAAATCCCTTCGCATCATATCATCAAGTCTTGTACGGTTTCTCGAACAAAAACGGGAAAATACTACGTTTCTATTCTCACGGAATACGAACATCGACCTGTACAAAAAGAAATACAAGCTGTTGTGGGCTTAGATTTTTCCATGAGTGCCTTATATGTGGATAGTGAAGAAGGGAAGACAGCCAATTCCCCTCGTTTCTACCGCCAAGCATTGGAGAAATTGGCAAAGGAACAGCGTATTTTGTCACGCAGAAAGCAAGGTTCTCAGCGTTGGCACAAACAGCGTTTGAAGGTAGCGAAGCTACACGAAAAAATTGCCAATCAGCGACGAGACTTTCTACATAAAGAATCGCACAAATTAGCGAAACGGTATGATTGCGTGGTCATTGAAGACCTCAATATGAAGGGAATGTCACAAGCCCTCCATTTTGGCAAAAGCGTTTCTGATCAAGCATGGGGCATGTTCACGAGGTTTCTCCAATACAAGTTAGAGGATCAAGGAAAGAAGCTGATCAAAATCGACAAATGGTTTCCATCCTCCAAAACGTGTTCAAGTTGCGGTCACATCAAGGAGTCCTTATCTCTTTCTGACCGTATATTCCACTGTGATTGTGGTTTTGTGGCAGATCGAGACTGGAATGCTTCGATCAACATCAAAAACGAAGGACTGCGAATGTTAGCATAAAATGATATAGAGCATGGAACAGGCTCGGGAAGCTAAGTCAATTTCGTACCGATAGGTGCGATTACCTTAGAAGCCCCCACCTCAAAGAGTTTGCGTAGGTGGAGGGTAGTTCACTGTGTTATGTCTACATCCTCCGCCATGGTAAAATTCAAGTGTATGACGCATGCAAGCGATTACAAAAGAGAGGCAGAATCAATCTGGAGCAGCGAAAGCGATAACTTGCATTTAACGAACTCAAGAGTGGAGGGGCGTTCCGTGCGAAAAAGCAAAACGTTTTACAATATCTTTGTTCCCATTCTGCTCCTCAGCGTGGGCATCGTTGTTTGTTTCGGGAGCTATATTTATATTTCCACCACGAAGTCCGTGATCGAACGGCTCGGAGAGGGACGCCAAAGTCTCATCATGCAGGTCCGCAATACATTGGAGCAGAAAATTCAGACGATCGAATATGCTTTCGCCACATACAGCACAACGCCATCGTTCCGCACGGTGATCGACAGTCCGCTGACCGGACAGGATTACGAAGCCTATCGGGAATTGAACTCCCAATTGGGTTATATCGCAACGATGGGCCTGGATGGTATCCAATATACGCTGGTAAGCCTAAAGCAAAACTGGAGTCTGTCCAACGGATCCTTAACCCGGATGACTGACACCGAAAAAGAAGGATTGCAGCACCTATTCGCCGATGCCGACGGCAAAGGGCTGTATTGGACCAAAACCGAAGACGGTATTCGGTTATTACATGCCTTACCCGTATATTCCAAGGAAAAAGAAGCGATCGCCATGTCGGATATTTCGCTCCGTACGTTGAATCTTTCGCTGCAGACCCAACCTGATGCCGCCATCTACATATTAGACAAACAAGGAGAGCTGTTATACGCAAGCCAGACGGAGCAAAAGGCGCTGTCGAGCGAGCAGATGGGGTGGATAAGCAGTCAGACAGTGAGCGAACCGCGTGCAGGGCAAATGGAAATTCCCGACCCGTCCGGTGGAACCTTGATCGGATTGTATGCCCGCTCGGCCTATAATGGTTGGACCTATGTCACGCTTCTGGATCAGAAGGAAGTCAGCCAGGCTTTAACGACGACCCGTGTCGGCCTCATTGTCATGGGCGTCGTGATTTTGGGCTTGATGGTCGTTCTTGCCTACATCATCTCGCTTTATCTTGCCAAGCCTTTTCGCAAAATCCGGCATAGTCTTGGGAACCGTTCCGAGAGAACGATCAGGGACGAAGTCGACTGGATTATTCAATCGATCGATTCCATCGTGTCCGAAAACCAAAGTTTGGAACAGCTGATGCATCTGGAGAAGCCGAAGCTGGAAACGCAGTTTGTGCTTAATGTGCTGCAAAATCGGCTGACCCGCGAGGAAATGGCGGATAATCTGGAGCGGTTCGGTTACCGCATCACTACCGATGTTCTGTTCGTCACCATGCTGATTCAGATCGATCGCCGCGGGGAAGGCCCCCTGGCTGACAAAGATACGCTGCTCCTCGCAGTAAACCAACTTGTACAGGAGGTCGTGCCGGAATCCGGGCGAATGCTGCCGGTAGTGCTTAATGAACGAACGCAGGCAACGCTGCTCTACTTCGAAGCCGAACGAGCACGGGAGATGCGGGATGTCATGATGGCTTACGCCAAACAAGTGATCATGTTGGCCCGTGAGTATTGGTCGGCTTCCGTGAGTGTAGGCATCAGTGCTCCTTACGGAGATCTGATGAACAGCCGCGAGGCATCGGATATGAGCCTCGAAGCGTTGTATCAACGCCTGAAGCTGGGCAAAGAGTCCGTTATTTTCTATGAAGACATTTCCCGCAGCGGAGGACCGACATTGCTGCATTACCCTACGGAGCTGGAAACCCGTCTGTTCGACGCCATTCGGTTAGGGGACAAAGAAGAAGTGTCGCGCACGTTATATCCGTTCTTGGCCGACATGATGAAACATAGTCCGAACCCGATGAACCTGGAGATCACGCTGATCCGCTTTGTGAACAATTTGATTCAGCTGGAGCAGCTGATCGGGGCCGAGATATTGCTTACGCAAACCAATTCCACGTTGTATCACAGGCTGCTGAATACGCTGAATCCGGAAGAGATCGAACATATTCTCGTTCATGAAGTCATCTATCCGATGGTCGCGAGCATGCAGGAGAGAGCCAACCAGCAATTCCGTTCCATCGCGGACCGCATGGCATCCATCGTTCGTACGGAATATGACCAGGACTTGTCGCTTGAATCCATCAGTGAGCGTTTGCATTACACGCCCAACTATCTAAGCAGCATCTTTCGCAAGGAATACGGCACAACCTTTAGCGAATATCTCATGAACTTCAGACTGGAAGTTGCCCGCAAATGGCTGGTGGATACCAACATGCCCGTAAAAGACATCGCGGAACGCCTGGGCTATCAGAATTCCCAAAATTTCATCCGCTCTTTTCGCAAAAAAGAGAATCTGACCCCCGGTGCATACCGGCGGATGAAGATGGAAAGCTGACCAGATTTATATTGCTATATTCATCCGCAAAAAAAACATACACACGTTAACGGAGAGGCAGAACCAATCTGGAGAAGCGAAGCGGTCTAAAAGCTTTCTGAAAGAAAGCTGCGTCGGAAGCATAGGCTTATCACCGGATTTTCCCCTTTGAAAAAGGGAATTTGAAAAAAACCGGGGATAACAGCGATCGGAAGATGGTACTGCACTCGCAGTGCCTTGTGTGATTGTTTAGTGTGATTTATCGAAATCCCCTCAGGTTGCATACCCGAGGGGATTGTTGTCTGCCGGCTCGAAACGGAGCGACATGAAACGAAACATATGAACGGCTCATCCTTTCACCGAACCAAGGAGGGCACCCTTCGTGAAATGCTTTTGCACGAAAGGATAGGCGATGAGCATCGGTATGGTAGCCACAACGATGACGCTCATCTTGATCGTTTGGGACGGCGGCACGATGTCCACGGCCGAGCTGTTGCCTTCCATGCCACTGGAGACGATGACGATCTGACGAAGCAGCACCTGCAGCGGCCACATTTTGGATTCGTTCAGATACAGAATGGCATTCATATACGTGTTCCAATAGGACACGCCGTAGAACAAGGAAAGCGTGGCGATCGACGGCAGGGCAAGCGGAAGCATGATCTGCAGCAGTACGCGAAAATCATTGGCCCCGTCCATCTTCGCCGATTCTTCCAGACTGTCGGGGAGAGCCTGAAAGAAATTGCGCATAATGATCAGATTGAACGCATTGATTGCAGTCGGAATGATCATCGACCAGTAGGAATCGATCAATCCAACGGCTTTAACGACCAGAAACGTCGGGATCATGCCCCCACTGAACAACATGGAGAAGACGATCAGAAAGTTAATGAAGTTTCTGCCCAGAAGATAGCGGCGGGAAAGTCCGTATGCCATGAGTGCCGTCAGCGTCATGCTCACGATGGTCCCCGCAACCGTAATGAAAACCGATACGCCAAGCCCTTTGAAGATGGTAGGTGTAGAGAAGATGTAGCGATAGGCATCCAGCGAGAAGGTCGTCGGGAATAAAATGAATTTCTTTTGCACGATTTCTTGCGTAGATGCGAAGGAGCTGGCAACGACATTGACGAAGGGCAGCAGACATGCCAGGGAAAAAAGGAGCAGCAGCGTATAATTCATAACATTGAATACGATGCTGCCGATGCTTTCTTTTCGGAGTGCGGATTTGGACAACATGGTTGTTCCTCCTTGATGGATAGTGGTGTATGCCCACCATAACAACGGTGAAAGATTCCGTATATAATCATCACCTACGGACATTGGAACAGGGCTTAATACCGAATCCGGGCAGAAAACATCGACGATAATCCGGGAGTTGAATAATAATCATGAGCTACGATCGACTTCGATAAAAATCGGAAAAAAGCCCGTGTTATGAGGAATCCTGCAACCGCAGTAGCTAATGATTATGTACGGAATAGCTTCCATGACATATGCTTGGGAAGCAATCAACCACGAATCCAGATCAAGGAGGTCAGCAAGCAGTGAAAGAGCCAGATTCCACAGTCGTTCCATTGCAACGCAAGGTATACGGAAAGTCCGGCCTAAACCATTACTTAAGAAACGCGGCATCCAACAAACTTCTTTACTTAATGATTCTTCCCGGCTTTGTGTACTTCGTCATCTTCAAGTATTTTCCGATGGGCGGCCTCATCATTTCGTTCCAGGATTATCAGCCGTTTCTCGGGATCAAGGACAGCCCGTGGGTAGGCTTCAAACATTTTATCCGCCTGTTCACGGAGCCCACCTTTGCCCTGCTGCTTAGCAATACGTTGATTTTGTTTGCACTGGAACTGATCATTTTCTTTCCGATTCCGATCATTCTGGCTTTGATGATGAATGAAGTAAGACATAAGCTGTTCAGAAATTCCGTGCAAACCATCGTCTACATTCCGCATTTCATGTCTTGGGTCATCATCGTTTCGATTACGTACGTGTTCTTGAGCGTGGATGGCGGCGTTGTCAATGAACTGATTGCTGCCTTCGGAGGCACCAAAATCAGCTTCCTGACATCGCCCGAATGGCTCCGCCCGATGTACATTTTGCAGATTATATGGAAGGAAGCCGGATGGTCCACGATCATTTACTTGGCGGCGATTACCGTCGTGGATACGCAGCTTTATGAGGCGGCAGAGATGGATGGTGCATCACGCTTGCGCAAAATGTGGCATGTGACCTTGCCGGCCATTCGTCCGGTCATTATCACGCTGCTCATTCTCAAAATCGGAAATACGCTTGAACTCGGCTTTGAGCACATGTATTTGCTGTTGAATTCGCTGAACCGGGAAGTGGGAGAGATTTTCGATACGTACATCTTCACGGCAGGTTTAAAAAACGGACAACTAAGCTTCAGCACAACGGTAGGGCTGTTCAAAGGGTTGGTAGGGCTCGTTCTTGTCATGTTTGCAAACCGGCTCGCCAAAAAATTCGGCGAAGACGGTGTCTACTAATTGGGGGGATCTCGCCCATCTAACTACAATCACGAAAAGGGGAATGAACCATGAAATTTGGCTATGCAAAGTTGATAGCGCTTACGATTTGCGGCAGTCTGATGCTCTCCGCGTGCTCCGGAGGGAAAAGTGAAACAGGAACCAATGCCGATGGCAAAACGACCATTACTTGGCTGAACATCATGCATACGGCTTCGCCGCCAACGGACACGGTGCTTGACAAAATCGAAGAGCTGACGAATGCGGATATCCAGTTTTCCTGGATACCGGATGCTTCGAAGGAAGAGCGCCTGAATACCTCGCTGGCTTCGGGTTCCCTGGCTGATATCGTTTCGCTGACGATTCTGGAAAACTCGTCGGTTCGAAACGCGCTAAAAGCCGGAGTTTTCTGGGAAGTTGGACCCTATCTGGATGAATTCCCGAACTTGAAAGGAATCTCCCAAGACATGCGGAATTCCGCTTCCATTGAAGGAAAGCTGTACGGGATCCCGATGCAAAAACAGGTTGCGCGCAACGGCGTCATCATTCGCAAAGATTGGCTGGACCGACTCGGATTGCCTGTGCCCAAAACGACGGCAGAACTGATGCAGGTAGCCAAAGCGTTTACCGAACAAGATCCTGACGGCAATGGGGTCAAAGACACGACAGGGTTCATGGACCGCAGCGATCTCGTGTTTGGAGCATTCAAAACGCTGGGTTCCTACTTCGGAACGCCTAGCAGCTGGGCCGTCAGCGAGGATGGCAAAGTGACGCCCGAATTCGAATCGGAGGGGTACATCCAGGCGATGGATTTCATGAAGGAGCTGTATGACAACGGCTACATCAATCAGGATTTCGCGGTCACGGCGAAAAAGGATCAACAAGAGGGCTTCGCGCAAGGCAAAGCCGGCATTTACGTAGGCGCTTTATTTGATAGCAAAGGTCTGCTTAATCTGGCCAAAGGCGTTCAAGATGACATGGAACTCGTTATGGTGAACGATATCACGTCCACGGGCAACGAAAGCGATCGGGCCATTTGGTCCACATCCAACGGCGTAGGCGGACTGCTTGCGTTCCCGAAATCGGAGGTGAAGGACGAAGCCGAATTAAAGCGGGTGCTGAAATTTATGGATGATCTCATGAGCGAAGAAATCTACACGTTAATGACGTATGGCATCAAAGACGTGCATTACAGCCTGGATGCCAACAATGGAGCGACCATCATTGACACCAAGCTTTGGGAGCAAGAGGTTCAACCCTTTTCGTCATCCCGGCCCAACGAGAACGGATACAGCATTCAGGATGCAGACCCGCTGCGCATCGAATCCACGCGTTTGATCGAGGAAAACACCAAGTATGCCGTGCTCAATCCGATGTACTCGCTGGAATCGCCGACGTTTTCGGAGCAAGGCTCCGAATTGCAAAAGATTATTACGGATGCCACCTATAAATACATTCTGGGCAAAACCGACCTGAACGGCTTCCGAGACGCGGTGAACACTTGGAGATCATCAGGCGGCGACAAAATCATTGCGGAATACGAGGCGGCATACCAAGCCGTGCAGGGGAGCAAGTAAAGCAGAACAATAAGGAGAGTCAACGGCCCGGATCGTACGTTCAAAGGAGGATTGACGAAACGGGCTTTTTTAAAGATGCAGCGAGTTCATATCTTGTTCATTGGCTGTGCCTTCATTCGCTAAGGAGGTGATGTTTGGCTGCTGAAAGGTTGGCTGCCTCTCGGCAAACACGGCATTGAACCGAATAGACGATACCGGAGGAGGAAGATTCTTTTGAAAAGGATTGTGTCACTCGTTTTGGTCATATCCATGCTATTCAGTCTGCTTCCAGCGATGGCTGCTGCGGAAGAAGCGAACGAGGCCGGTTCATTGCCTGCCTTTCCCGGAGCTGAAGGCGGCGGAAAATATGTAACCGGCGGCAGGGGAGGCGCGGTGTACGAAGTAACGACCTTGGCGGATTCCGGCCCCGGTTCCCTGCGCGAAGCGGTCAGTCAAAATGACACTACAGTGGTGTTCCGGGTCGGCGGCACGATTCATCTTGAATCCCCGCTGGCCATCACGGGCTCCAACCTTACTCTTGCGGGCCAGACGGCTCCCGGCGAAGGCATCACCGTTTCGGATTATTGGACCACGTTTCAAGCCGATAACATTATCGTGAGACATATGCGTTTTCGCCTTGGAGACAAACATCCCAGCGAGGATGACGTGTTCGGTGGGCGTTACCACAAAAACATTATCATCGACCATTGCTCGTTCGCTTGGTCTGTCGATGAAGTACTCAGCATGTACGTCAACGAAAATACGACCGTACAATGGTCCGTCATTGCCGAAAGCATGCTGATGACTACCCACCAGAAGGGAAGACATGGCTACGCGGGCATCTGGGGCGGCAACAACGCTTCTTTCCATCACAACATCATCGCCCACAACGTAAGCCGTAACCCGAGATTCGCCGGTTCCCCCGGTTTCAACACCGAATCGTACAACAACGTCGTTTATAACTGGGGATTTTTCTCAGCCTATGGCGGTGAAGAAGGCAATTATAATTTGATGAACAATTATTACAAATACGGGCCAAACACGTATCGTTCGGCTCGGGATCAGGTTTTTCTCGATGTGAGCCCCAATACACGCCTCTATGTCGGAGGCAATGTCGTGGACGGTTTCCCTGAAGTCACGGCAGACAACTGGCTTGGCGTCGGCGAACTGGCAAACCCGGAGTCCAAATTGTCCTCTCCAGTGGAGATGGCCCATCCTTCGCCTGTTGACGATGCAGAAACCGCATATGAACGCGTCCTTGCCGAAGCGGGAGCCGTTCTACCCCGCAGGGATGCCATCGATGCCAGAATCGTGAACGACGTCAAAAACCGCACCGGGCAGCACATCAATTCGCAAAAAGAAGTCGGAGGATACCTCGAATTCGAGGAAGCCGTATCCACGTTGGCTGATCGTGACCGCGACGGCATGCCGGATGATTGGGAAATCAGCATGGGGCTGAATCCCGATGATCCGAACGACCGGAACGGAATACACGAATCCGGTTATACCTATCTTGAAGTTTACCTGAACGGCATTGTCGGCAACGGCTCGGCCAACCCGGCAGTGACGATCGATTCGCCTGCCAACCATACCATCACGACGGAAGGAGCTTCTGTCGAGATCACAGCTTCGGCATCCGATTCAGACGGTACGGTGTCCAAGGTGGAGTTTTACCAAAACGACCTCAAATTAGGTGAAGATGATACGGCTCCGTATACCTTTACATGGGAAAATGTTCAGGACGGAACGCACTATCTGACGGTTCGCGCCATCGACGACACAGGAACGGCGACCCAATCCAACAATGTCACGGTTCATGTCCATAAAGAAAGCGACATTGCCCCATGGCAATCCACGGATATCGGGACGCCGGGCATTGCCGGACATACGCAGATCGGTTCAAGCGTGACCGATATCACCGTCAAATCGGCAGGCGATATTCATGGAGATGCTGATCATTTTCATTACGCTTATCAAACCTTGGAAGGCAACGGCGAGATTGTAGCCAAGGTGGAACGCGTAACAGCCACGGATGACGGAGCGGAAGCCGGCGTGATGATCCGTGGCGGGCTGGAACCGTCTGCTCCATTTGCCGCACTCATGGTCTCTTATGCCAAAGGCGGGCAAAAAGCGGTTGGATTGACACGTGAAAACGCGGGAGAAAATGTTATCTACAAAGAAACGGAAACCTTTATCGGCCTCCCTTACTGGGTAAAGCTCGTTCGGCTCGGGGATCGGGTGACCTCGTCGGTATCCAAAGACGGCAATGATTGGTCTGTCACGGATTCCGTCTATTTCTCCAAGGATGAACCGGTATACATCGGTCTGGCTGCAGACGCGTCCAAGCCGGACGACGAGGTGGATAAACTGAATACGTCGGTGTTTTCGAATGCTGCAGTCCATGAGCTACCTGCCGATTTCCCATTGCCACCGAGCCATCTTTCTGCAGAACCCGGTCCCAAATCCGTGGTATTAACATGGGATGAGGTGGAAAACGCAAGCTCGTACTCGGTATTCCGCTCCGAAATTTCCGGCGGACCTTATACGAAATTGCAGCAGGGCCTCGGCTCCAATTCATACACAGATTCAAATTTGACGGTGGGCAAAACGTATTACTATGTTGTCAAAGCCGAGAATGACAAGGGCATCAGCCTGGATTCGAGCGAAGCCAGCGCCGTGCCCGAAGGGGATTTGGAAACGATCTATTATATCGACGAGGACTTTGAGGAGCAGGAGACCGATACAACGCCAACGGGATATGTAGTGTCGCCGGATCCGCAGGATGCAGACCACAAAGTGGTCATCGCAGGCGTTCCTTCCGGAACAAGCGGCAACTCATCGGCCAAAGCGTTGATGCTCTACGACAATGCGCCGGGCACAACGCAATTCATTCGCGCGTTCCAGCCTCAGCAGGGAAACTTTGTTTTCGAAACGGATATCATGTCGCCGGGATGGCCGGGAACTTCATATCTCCTGCAGCTGCAGAACAGCTCGGGAAGTCGTACGGCGCTATCCATCGAAATCCGCAAACCGTCCGCTCCCGTGGCCGAAGATCAGTATACGTTGGTGTACAAAAAAGACGGAGCAGATCACAAATTGATGGATGTGCCTGCCGCCAATCAATGGTACAACCTGAAAATCACGGTCAATGCCGCCTCTCAGAAAGCCGATATTTATATCGACAACGTACGCGTTGCGGACAACGTTCCTTTCCAGGCCGACGTAACCGGCGAAGGAATTGGCCGGATTTCGGCAAGAACGCCGGGCACGGGCAAAGGAACCATTTATTACGACAACATTCGCCTCTATGTTGAACCCGTCGCCACGCCCAAGGGACTCGTGGCCCAGCCCGGGAACGGCATGGTCCGGCTGGATTGGGAAGAAACGGAGGGGGCTTCGACGTACAATGTCAAACGCAGCGATCAACAAGGTTCCGAGCATGAACTTGTCGCTTCGAACGTGGCCGAAACCCATTATATCGACGAAACCGTCGTCAATGGCACGACCTATTCTTATGTGATCACTGCAACAGGCCCGTTAGGCGAGAGCGGACCTTCCAACCAAGTCCAAGTGACGCCATCGGAAGATGCCGTAAGACCGGATGCCCCCGAAAACTTGCAAGCCTTGGCGAGAGATTCTCAAGCAGAGCTGACATGGCTGGGGGTGGACCAGGCGAGTTACTACACGGTTAAACGCGGTACCCGGGAAGAAGGCCCTTTTGTCACCGTGGCTTCCCGCACGACGCGGCCTTTCTATCGGGATGGCGGATTGGAGAATGGCACGACATATTATTACGTCGTGTCTGCGACCGGCATCGGAGGAGAGGGAGCTGATGCCGTCCCGGTCGCCGTGACGCCGACGGCAGCGTTGTCCACGCCAACAGCAGCAGTAGAGTCGCTGCCGAATGCGGTCCGTCTTGTATGGGAACCGGTGGAAGGAGCGGCAGCGTATCTCATTAAGCGGGCAGATTCGGCGGAGGGGCCATATGAAATCATCGCTGAAGGCGAAACAGGAACCTCCTACACAGACACCGGCCTTCGAAATGGCCAGCCATACTACTATAAAGTAGTTGCGGTGAGCGGTCATATACACAGCTTGGATTCAACAACGGCGGGAACCCGCCCCGCCGCGAATGACGGCACGCCTCAAATCCCGTCGGGGCTCATGGCCGAAGCGCAGGACGGCGGCGTTGTTCTCCGTTGGAACGAAGCAGAGGGGGCAGACGGTTATGCCGTTAAACGCAGTCATTTGCCGGAAGGACCGTTCGTACCGATTGCCTCGGATTTGAACGGGACAACGTATACCGATTTAGAGCTGGACAATGGCAGCACGTACTACTATGTCGTCACGGCGCACAATGAGGCAGGGGAAAGCATGTCGTCCGTTCCGGTATCGGAAATTCCTGCGCCCGTACTGACCGTGGCTTCCGATGGCAGCGCGCAATTCGAACGGGTTCAGGATGCCATCGATGCGGTGCCGGATCAAAGTCCGACGCCGACCATCATCCGGATTCAGGATGGAACATACCGCGAGAAGCTGAACGTGCCTTCCAGCAAGACGAATTTGCGGATGATTGGCGAGAGCCGTGAAGGAACCGTCCTGGTCTACGGCGATTCGGCCAGCACGCTGGATGCGGCCGGCAACCCGCTGGGTACTTCGAACAGCTACAGCTTCCGGGTGCAAACGAACGATTTTACGGCCGAACATCTGACGATCCAGAATGATGCCGGCGACAATGCCGGGCAGGCCGTGGCCCTCTTTGCCCGCGGCGACCGTCTCGTGTTCCGGGATGTCAGCCTGAAGGGATGGCAGGATACGCTCTACGTCAACGACGGCAGACAATACTATGTGGATAGTTACATCGAAGGCGACGTCGATTTTATTTTCGGCAACGCAGCGGCAATGTTCGAGAACAGCATCATTCACAGCCTGAGCAGCGGCTATGTGACGGCAGCTTCGACGGCTGAAGGAAAACCCGGTTATGTGTTCCTGGGCAGCCGAATCACGGCCGAGCCGGGCCTAACCGGCAAAGTGGCTCTTGGAAGACCATGGCGGCCTAATGCCAACGTCGTCTACATCAACAACTACATGGATGATCATATCAGTCCGTCAGGTTGGAACAATTGGGGCAATACAGATAACGAACGGACGGCCCGTTTCGCCGAATACGCCAGTTATGGTCCGGGTGCGGCGGCCAAAAGCCGTTACAACTGGTCCAGCCAGCTGACGGCAGAAGAAGCGGCCGAATATCTTCCTGCCCGGCATTTGGCCGGAGACGACGGCTGGAATCCTGCTTCTAAACTTTCATGGGTTGACGCCAACAGAGAGTTGTCGAAGGTATTCGTGGATGGCGAGCCTGTAGCGGATTTCGATCCGACTCGCAAGCAATATTCGTTGGTGGTTGCAGATGCAGGTGTGCTGCCTGTCGTGACGGCGGAAGCCGCTTCTGCGAAGGCCAAAGTGCACATTGAGCAGGCCGATTCCATGCCTGGCCAAGCGACGATCCGGGTTACGGGGCAAGACGGCGGCGAGTCGGAATATGTCATTCATTTTACGGGTGGGGAAGAGCAGGATACAACACCGCCAACCCTGCGCCTGAAGGTGAACAAACCGATCCTGAAGGCCAAGGGGAACAAGCTGGAAACAATCCGGGTCACTGCAAATGCCGAAGATGAAGGATCTGGCGTTGCTTCCATCCTCCTTGTATCGATTACAAGCAATCAGCCTAAGCAGGGGAAAGGGAAGGGAAACTCCTCGCCTGATATTGTAGGAGCCAAGTATGGCACGCCCGATTATGAATTCAAGCTTCGTGCCGAACGATCGGGGAAAGGCAAAGGAGAAGACCGCATTTACACGATCACTTACGAGGCAGCGGATCATGCAGGGAACAAAACGAGATCTTCCGTTACGGTAACGGTCAAAAAGTAAGATTTACATGGCATAATAAATGGTTCACTTGCATTGAAATGAAAAGCCGCTAATCCAATTTAGCGGCTTTTTGTCTATGTCTGCCAAACCATGCAATTCAAAGTCTTGAAGAAGAGCGGCTTCGTGACAAGAGTCATCGGACTCAACCCTTTTGTTGAATCCTATAAACGCAGCTTCTTCCTCCCGCTAAAATATACTCTACCCGCTCAACGGCAACGTCATTTCCGAGAACGTGATGAAACAATTGCAGTTCGTTCTTGCATAAACCGGTGCAGGCCGCCGCTGCTTCACAAATCGGGCAGTGCTTCTCGATAAACAATAGACTGCCATCGTCTTCTTGCTTGATCTCCGCCATGTACCCTTCATTGGTTCGAACTTCCGCCAGTTTCTCCAGTCTCTCTTCGATGACAGAAGTGTCGCCGATGTACTCCAAATATTTTTCTTGCATTTTTTTATTCCGGACGGTCAGCAGTTTATCCATGCCTTCGCTTCCGAAAGCCTCTTTCATCGAATGGATCAGACTGAGCGATAAATCTGAATAGCCGCTTGGGAAAAAACGATCCGCTGCAGGCGTTAATCTCCATAGCTTGGTTGGCCGGCCCATCGGACGAGCCTCTTCTTCGTATGTAACCAATCCTTCTTCCTGCAAGGCATTCAAATGTTGGCGAATCGCCATTCCTGATAACGAAAAATGAGCAGAAAGGGCTACGACATCCATTCCCGCGTGTTCTTTTAATTGATTGATGATGGCCCTCCGAGTACTCGTGGAGGCATCTTTTTTCGTTTGGTTTCGACTCATGTAGACCTCCGCTATAAACCATGATATCTAAGGGAATGTGTACATTTTAAACAATAATGTTGACAAAGTAAAGGGAACTCCAAACGGAGGATTTGGTTACAAGAACCTGTTTGAAGCAACCACATCAAATCATGTATGCACTGACCCCCAAAGGGTCTGCGCTTGCTGCATTCATTCCCGGTTTGACGGACTGGGTTGCGTATAAAGAAGAGAAGTCGCCTTGACTGCCCTGGCTGCTTTTTATAACCATTACGATTTACAAAACGATTCTATGGAGGGATATGAAAATGATTCAGGTCACCGAAACAGCAACATGAAAAATTGCCGACATCATCGCTAGCGCCAACCTGCCTAATGCGTCTTTAAGAGCCGGTATTGAAGAAGGCGGGATGATCGGGGGGTTCACCATGAATAATCCAAATGCAAAAGCGTCCTGCGGATGCGGGGCCAGTTTCAGAATGGCAAATGCTCGCGGCAAAGCGAAGAAGTGTGATTAAAAGCGGGAAGGATGCATGAATTCCGGAAAACCATCTTCTTGAAATCGGCTGTGACGAGGAGGGAATCACGTTACATAGAATTGCGCATTGAAGTGCCAGCTGCATCGTAAAGAATAATGGCGAAAAAGGGATTAAACCCTTTACATACGGATTACGGATCAAGATTTAAATTAACGTGATACTGTGTTGTAACGTAAAAAAACAAGCGATTTCTTTAGGCTTAGGCGTAGACCTAACCCATCGGCTCTGGGCATAAAGCGGTCATAAGTCTAATTCCAATAAGGAGTGAATCAGGATTTATGGCATACATGCAACAAATGTCTGCCTTTCCCCCGAGTCCCGTGGGACTTCAAAATTGCCTGTATCGTTTCACCTATATGTGGTTAAGGAATGGAGATAATTTCTGGTTTTTTTTGACGGCGGTTGGTGAATCAAGAGTTTGCGGCTACAGATTTTTTGGTGGGTGATGGGATAATTATTCAATTGCATTGGGTCAAATTGTTTCCTTCAATAGTTCTCCGATTCCGGCATAGTTCCCACTATAGGTGAACGAACATACACCCGAGCAGGTTTTAGAGTATATTGTGGTACGTCAAAGGAGGTGTTACTTGTGAGCTACGATAAAGGATGTCATTCAATGTTTACTTCCACTGCGACTATATTGGTACTTTATATCCTATTGGTTATTGTATTGAAAACGTTCTGTTTTTAGCAACATAGGCAGTTGTAAAATTATCTGAGGACAAATCTTATCTAGATTAAGGGTAAGGTTTGTTCTCAGCGTAAATTAAACGTTTCCGTTCGTGATCATGTTCTTTAGAGCACGTATTTTTTATTTTCAAAAATGATTAAAGTACATATTAGTTTTAGGCTCCCATTATTAAGTCGCACAATGAAGCAATGAAATGAAAAAAACATTGAGGCACTCATCCTAAAATGCCAGCAGCATGAGATCGATCCTTGCGGCTGGATAAGGAACTTACCAACTGCCTTTTTCCATTCACATTTAGTTCATAAAAGTACGATATTCTTCCCCTATCAACGATATGGGAGGAACCACAATTGATCAAACCATTGGAAAGAGCAGCGCATCATGCCTCTGGAGATTGGGCTATTGAAGCGCAAGGGCTCGTGAGAACTTTTGGAGATAAGCGGGCGGTAGACGGAGTCAATCTGAACGTAAAGGCAGGTACGATCTACGGCGTGCTGGGTCCCAACGGGGCAGGCAAAACAACGACGATCCGCATGCTGGGCACCTTGCTGCGTCCGGATATGGGCTCAGCCCAAATCTTTGGACATGATGTGGTAAAAGAGTCACACATCGTACGCCAGCTGATCGGACTGACCGGCCAATATGCCTCTGTTGACGAATCGCTGAGTGCGAACGAAAATTTGATGATCTTTTCCCGCCTTCTCGGTCTTGGACGTGCTGAAGCAAAGCGCAAGACGGCAGACCTGCTGGAAGAGTTCGGGTTGACGGATGCGGCGAAACGCCCGATTAAAGGTTTCTCGGGAGGCATGCGCCGCCGTCTGGATCTGGCAGCAAGCTTGATCGCACAACCGCCGCTGATCTTTCTGGACGAACCGACGACAGGGCTCGATCCGCGGACCCGCGCACAGATGTGGAACACGATCCGGCAGCTGGTCCAATCAGGTTCGACGGTCCTGCTGACCACTCAATACCTCGATGAAGCGGATCAACTGGCCGATCGCGTCGCCGTGATCGATCAAGGACACGTGGTTGCCGAGGGCACGGTGGACGATTTGAAAGCATCGGTGGGCACGGCATCTCTTCAGCTGCGCATTCAGGAGATGACGCAGCTCGAACAGGCACGTCAGATTGTCGAGCAGATCCTTCGGACCGAATCCAACGTCACGGCGGAAGCGGGGAAGATTACTGCGCCCATGGCGGATGCCAATATCGCTGCAGATCTGTTGATTGCCTTTCGTGCCGCAGGCATTGATTTGGCAGAGATGAGCGTGCAGAAGCCTACGCTGGACGAAGTGTTTCTCGCCATTACTGGCCAGGATGCTCGCGGCAATGAGTCCCATCCATCTCCGGAAACCAATGCAGTGAAGGAGTTGCAAGCATGAACAGTACACTATTGAAACAAAGCGCAGGTCGGAAGTTGAGGAAACACACCAGTTTGGGGCAAACCGTCCGAAATTCGTTAACGATGGCTTACCGCGGAATATTAAAGGTGAAACGAACTCCGGAGCAATTGTTCGATGTTACGCTGCAGCCGATCATTTTCACATTGATGTTTACGTATATTTTTGGCGGAGCGATTTCGGGAAATATTCAAGCGTATTTATTGGTCATCATTCCGGGGATCCTTGTGCAGACCGTGATTACGAGTTCGGTCGTTACCGGCGTGCAATTGCGAGAGGACATGGACAAAGGGGTATTCGACCGATTCAAATCACTGCCTATTGCGCGTATTGCACCGCTGGCGGGAGCTTTGCTGGCCGATACGATCCGATACACGATCGCGACGGTGCTTACCTTTGCCATTGGATATATATTGGGTTATAGCCCGGCAGGTGGACTCGGCCATGTTGCTTTGGCTGGTTTGCTGGTTATCGTCTGCTCTTGGGCCATCAGTTGGATTTTTGCTTTTCTTGGTGTTATCGCGCGCACGGCATCCAGCGTACAAGGGATTTCCATGCTCGTCCTGTTTCCGCTCACCTTTGCCTCGAACGCTTTCGTACCTGTAGAGACGATGCCGAATTGGCTGCAATGGGTGGTCAACGTCAATCCGATCTCCCACCTGGTCTCCGCCGTTCGCGAACTGGCGAACCAAGGAACGATGGGAACAGATCTTATGACCACCCTTGCTGGAGCGGCGGTTATTGTAGCCATTTTTGCACCATTAACCGTACGGGCATATATGCGTAGAACATAATTGGGAAGGGAATATCATTTGAGCAGCGGTTTGATGTCAGGAATGAGAGGTGATGTCTTCTCGGCATGGCGTCTCTTTCTTGACAGGATTTGTGGCATAGGGCAAGGTTGGAAATGGAGGTGCTCACATTGGCAAGCATACTGGTCGTAGACGACGACCCGCATATCAGGGAACTCGTTAAGCATTTTTTGCAACAAGAAGGTTTGCACGTCATCGAGGCCGTGGATGGCCTGGATGCGCTGCGTGTGCTCGATGATCACAAGGTTGATTTGATCGTTCTCGACATCATGATGCCGGGCATGGACGGATGGGAGTTATGCCGCCAGCTGCGGCAGCAGACGGACCTGCCTCTCCTGATGTTAACGGCCAAGGGGGAAACCTCGCAGATTGTCAAAGGATTTTCGCTGGGTACGGATGATTACCTGGTGAAGCCTTTTGATCCGCTGGTGCTCGTCGCGCGGGTGAAGGCGCTGCTGAAACGATATCATATCATGACTTCACAAGTGATCGTTCTCGGCAGGCTGGTCATGCGGGGAGATACGTTTGAATGCAAAAATGGCGAACAGGATATGGTTCTCCCGCGTAAGGAATTTGAATTACTGTTTACCCTGGCAAGTTATCCAGGCAAAACGTTTACACGCGATCAGTTAATCGAAAAAATTTGGGGGTATGATTACGAAGGGGACGAACGAACGGTTGATGTGCATATCAAGCGGCTTCGTGAACGGTTTCCCGAGGAAGAGCATGCTTTCGTTATTCGTACGATGCGAGGACTAGGGTATCGCTTGGAGATCAGGACATGAAGCGGGAACCCGGATTTCTTCATATGGCCAGAAACATCATTCTGGTATCCCTGGCGCTGTTTGCCTGTTGGACCGCGGCCTTCTATATTACGAGAAGCGTATATTCCCTGATCCCGTGGGAACCGCATGAGCTCATCGCTTTTCTGATCAATGCCATGCTCGGGTTCATCCTCTTTGGTATAGGCATTACTTGCATCGGTCCACTGGTTAAGGGTAGGGATAATGAGCATTTTAATGAATTGATTCAGGCACTGAAGAGTATTTCCCGGGGGGATTTTCGCGTGAATCTGGATGCGGCGTTTGCCCGTCGAGGCGGGAGACAGGGACATACACATCCTTATGCCCAATTGGTGGAAAGCATCAATGACATGGCGGCGAAGCTCAAAGCGATGGAGGATTTGCGTCAGGAGTTCATTTCGAACGTGTCCCATGAAATTGGATCGCCACTGACCTCTATCATCGGGTTTGCAAGAGCACTGAAGGACAAAAAGATGGACCAGGAGCAGCGTGACCAGTATTTGACGATCATTGAAACGGAGTGCGTCCGTCTGTCCAGACTCAGCGATAACTTAATGAAGCTTGCCGTCCTGGACGCCTCGGAACATGCATCACATCAAACCACGTACCGTTTGGACCGACAATTGGTTACGCTGATTCTGGCCTGCGAGCCCCAATGGGACGACAAAAAAATCGATATGAACGTGGAGCTGGAAGAGCTTGAAATCACCGCTGATGAGGATTTGATGATTCAGGTGTGGGTCAACCTTCTCCATAATGCAATCAAGTTTACGCCACCGGGCGGAAAAATCGATGTTTTACTTACGCAAAGCGAAGAAAACGTATCGGTCCGTATTACGGATAGCGGACCCGGTATCGCCCTTCAGGACCAGCTTCGGATTTTTGAGCGTTTCTACAAAGCGGACGAATCGCGGACCCGTGCCTTGGGCGGCAGCGGGCTGGGCCTGTCGATCGTGCATAAAATCGTGGACATGCATGACGGTACGGTCGCTGTTTCCAGTGTACCGGGTAAAGGCGCGACGTTCACCGTACACATGCCGCTGAATAAACGAATCGATACTGGCGAAGATGAAGGCTAGGGAGCTGCGTTTGATGGGTCGGAAAAAGCGCCTTTCGCAAAGGTCAGCCGCATGCCCGGTCCCTGCTTAAGGGCAGAATGACCCTAGCCTGTTTTTTACGCTGTACAACACCTCTTCAGGCACTTCCTTGAATTGGATGTCTTCGCCTAAAAATAACAGCCAGTTCGCGATTTCGGTTAGCTCCTCGGGATGATCGACTTGCACATACATTTTGAGCAGCGCCGTGGTCTGGAACGGATTGGTATAAGCAAGCGAAGCTTTCAAGGGATGGTATTTGCGAAACTGCGCAATGGCTTTGGGGCCGAGCTCAAGGGTCAGGTTGCTTTTTTGTTTCTGCTCGTGTAAGGCTTCCATGATCTTTTTTGCGCTGACCCTTTTTTTAGGTTGAAACGGTTCGGCCTCTACAACGTGATCGACAGGGATAATCCGACGCTGTTCCTCCATTAAATCAAAGCCCTCCATCAGCCAAAGACTGTTTTCGCGATGAAGATGCAAAAGGTACAGCTGAACCGTTTTTATTTGCTGGCCTTCCTGGACGGCAACCGTCAAACAGCGATCCGAAAGCAGCATGTGAATGATTTGCTCCAGCATCGGATGGGGAAGATCCGAAAGGTCAAGCAGATCGGGATGATGGGGGTTCGTTCCTTCAAAAAGCAGCAGTTGATTCAACAGGACAAGGTCGTCCTGCTGATTTTGCGAAATAAGGCCAAGCAGCTTTTCCGCCAAAGACTGGCGGCTCTGAAGATAAGGCAGCTGTTGATTTCTTGTCGCCATAAAGGCGATGAACAGCGCTTTGATCTCATTGTCGGTAAAGCGGGCTGCTGGCAGGACCGAGTTGTTCATGACAAAATATCCGCCGTCCCGCCCAACCTCAGCCACAAGCGGCATGCCCATGGATTCAATTTCCTTGATGTCCCGGATGGCCGTCGAACGGGAAATATCGAATTCCCGCATGATTTCCGAGATGGTAAAGCGGGAACGATTGTTGATATACCGCATCATCGTATTAATCCGTTCAACTTTTTTCATGCAGCCTCCTAAACAGTTTCATTTTCTGACATGATTTAAGGTTATTATAAACCTATCAAGGGATAAGACAAAGCCCTGATCAAACCCAAACAAAGGCAGGTTAAAAAAATGGCAAATTATACGTTGGAGCAAAAAGAAAGTTTTACGGTATCGGGGATCGGCGTGGAGCTGAAAAGCGACTATACGGACTATGTCGGCATAAACAAAGAGAAGTCCGATTTCTGGACGGCGATCGAAGACAATGGGAAGCTTGAAGCGTTAAAATCCATTGCCGCCAACGACTATATTTTTGCAGTAAACGAAGCAGTAAACAATAAGATGATGCACTATGCGGGTGTCATGACCGATGCATCCATGCCGGATATTACGAGAGTCATCCAGTTTCCGAAAGGGGAATACCTCGTCGTCAAAGGGGAAGCGAAGACGGCGGAGGAGCTCAACCAGCTGCTCACCGGCATTGCCTTTGGTCAAGCGCTGCCTGAAGCAGATCATGTGGCCTATGTCGGCGGACCGAATACGACGGTAGAGATGGGGCAGCGGGACGGAACGGTCTTTGGCGAAATGTGGATTCCGGTTGTCAGAAAATAAATAAGAGAAAACATTTTAAGGAGAGACGCAGATGTCATATATCGTTGATTTTAAAGAGGTGTCCACGGTTGGTTTGGAATCGTCGCCAGTGGCTGCCGCTCTTGCGGGCTTGCGCGCCAATGAAGCCAGATATTTCATGAACAAGTACAAGCATGAATTTACGGTTGTGCCTGCAAGCGAAAGTCAGGACGTGCTGGATTACGTGAACCGCATTTTAAAGGAGGAGCGTGATTTGACGTTTGCAGCCAAACCGCTGGAGACGTCGCGCTTCCAAGTAGACAATATTTTATTTACTTACGTGTTCTATGAAGACGGCCTTGGACTTAATGTGATGTATACGGTGGATGACCCCAAGAAGCGGGCCGTCGGTTTGAAGCTTTCGGATGGCATGGAGATTCCCCAAGAGCTTGAAGGGAAATTTAAGTTTGCGCGGCAAAAGTCCAAATTGGCCGGAACGATCCGCGGTTCGTTTTTTGTGATCAAGGGAGAATATTAATCTTATCGACGATGCGGAAAAAGAGCAGCAAGCGTTTGCGGCTCTTTTTTGCTTTTTGTACAGGGAAAACCTGGTGCAATCTTCTTGCATAAAAATGAACGGAACTTTCCGCTATGCGTCAATTGACCTGCTTATTTTCAAAGGTTTGCGCTGATATACATTATTCTGGATCAAAGCAAAAATGACGAGCAGGGCACCGTAAAATTCATTCATGCTGATGGAATATCCCTGAAACGCCATGACAATGAACGTTGTTACAGGCACCAAACTGATGAACAGAATGCCATTGACAGGCGAAAGCCATTTCATGCCCGCATTCCAGCTTAGCAAAGCGATCGTTCCCGGGAACAAGACCATAAACAGCATATGGTACTTGATTGAAAGCAAATCATTCCAGTGAGGGACGGGAAGCAGGTGCAGCAGAGACGCGCAAGAAACAATGACGAAAGAAACGATGGTTCCGAGCAAACAAGTCAGCGCAGAATACCTGAGTACGGACCACTCATGAAACACGCTTCCCCCCAATGAGTAGACGACCCAGCCTACAGCTCCCATAAAGATAAGAAATACAGGGAGTAGATGCTCTCTGGCCATGATAAAAAACGAAAGGCTTCCATTGGTGATCACAAGCAGGGCACCGACGAGAGCAATGGTTATGCTGATCAACGTCATGTTAGCCGGTTTCGCTTTGCTTCTGAACCAAAGGATGACAATCGTAATCATGGGCATCAATGCTTCCATAATCGAGGCCACAATCGTGCCCGAATTTCCCATCAGATGTTGTCCGGAGAAAATCATGAAATTGTACAACGTAAACCCCATCGTTCCGTAAAACAACAGCTTTCCGCCTTGCCCTTCGAATCGAAAAGCGGCTTTTCCCTCTTTAAAATAAAGCAGCGCGACGAGAAGAATCGTCACAAAGAAATAACGATAAAACGAAAAATACAGGGGATCCATGGACTGCAATGCGCTGTGTGCCACCGGAAACATGGCCCCCCACGACACGCTGGCAATCAAACATAGCAGCGTGCCCAAGCCAACCTTCTTGCTCATACCTAATCTCTCCAATTCAATCAATTCAACGTGATTTAGCATACGTGAGATCGAATGGAGAGTAAAATGATTGAAAATGTTCATTATCATCATTTAAAATGATAGAAAAGATGAACGCTCAAAATGAAAGTATCATGAATGAGGGCTGATGACGCGGGGGAAGAGCAATGGACGTCAATGATTTGCGAATTTTCAAAACGGTTGCCGAACTCGGCAGCGTAAGCCAAGCTGCGGTTGAATTAAATTATGTCCAGTCCAATGTGACCGCCAGAATCAAACAGCTGGAACATGAACTGCAGACAGAATTATTTATAAGACATAAACGTGGAATGATGCTCAACTCGGAGGGCAAACGATTACTGGAGTACGCCGAAGAGGTTCTGAGCAAGTTTGACGAGATCAAACGTGCATTTCAAAGCGATGAAGCTCCTTCGGGCATTCTTAACATCGGAATCGTGGAGTCACTGATCAGTTTGCCCGGGATCCTATCTTCATATATCGAAAAATATCCCCATGTGGATCTCTCCTTAAATGCAGGCGTCAGCGAGAAATTGTTTCAGGATGTGCTGAATTTGAAGCTGGATGGCGCTTTTATTACCGGACCGGTCAAACATCCTTTGATCGAATCCCATGAAGTTTTTGGCGAAGAACTCATCATCGTGGCAAAGAGTGATTCCTTTGTGATCGAAGATGCCGCAACGATACCGCTATTGTTATTCAATAAAGGATGCAGTTATCGCGAAAGGCTGGAAGGTTGGTTAAAAGCCGAGGGCATCATTCCACGAAAAGTAATGCAGTTCGGCACGTTTGAAACGATCATCGGAAGCGTCGCGGCCGGCATCGGAATTACAATCGTTCCGAAATCGTCCGTCAGTCCATGGATCAATGATAGCAAGCTGCATGCATACTGCATTCCTGAACCGTTTAACAATGTGTCCACCGTCTTCATCCGCAGGAAAGATATTTTTTATACCAACACCCTTCGATCCTTCGTTCAAGCGTTATCGCCATCGGAGAACGATCTTTTCGGGGAACGTGTTGCTGTGGAAAGTCGCTGAATTAGCGGCTTTTTTGCTTTGAGGCAGGCATATTCTCGCCGATTGCGAACAATGAGTTGCGGAAAAAACAGGTAGACATCCAGAGCAATCTCATATAAATTAATACTTATTAAAAGTATTATAAAAATATAAAAAGAAAGAATGTCGGAGTATGCATGACCACATTCGAAGAAAAGGAGGGTAACACAAATGACGACAGCATTACATCAGCAGCGCATGATTCGTAATATATTATTTCTGTTGTTTGCCTTGCCAGGGTTATCTTTCGCTTCCTGGGTAGCGCGAACTCCCGCCGTCCGGGATGCGTTGAACGTGTCTACGGCAGGAATGGGAATCATTATTTTCGCTTTGGCCATCGGTTCGCTCACCGGATTGCTTGCGGCTGGCTCCGTCATTGCCCGCAAAGGTGCGCGTTTGGTCATTATGATAAGTTCTTTGATGATCGTCATCGGGTTTGTTGCTATTGGCATCGGCGCGAGCGTAAAAGTTACGGCGATCGTCATGGTCGGCCTATTTATATTTGGGTGCGGGTTCGGTGCGGCTGAAGTAGGGCTGAATATGGAAGGTTCGGCGGTCGAAAAAGCATTGAACAAGATTTTGCTGCCTGCTTTTCATGGCTTCTTTAGCGTAGGTACATTAGCGGGGGCAGCCATTGGAGTAGGTGCAGAAGCGATTCAACTTCCGATTATCGTACACTTTTCCGTGCTTGCCTTGTTGATTGCCGTTACGTTATGGTACTGCTTTCGATATCTTCCGGAGGCGACAGGCAAGGAACCTGCACAGACGGTCGGTCACAAAGGGGGCGCGTTCAAAAAACAGCTTAAGGTTTGGACGGAAAAACGAACGTTGTTGATCGGGGTCATGGTTCTGGGCATGGCATTTGCCGAGGGCTCTGCGAACGATTGGTTACCGCTCATTATGGTCGATGGTTATGGTGTTAGTTCACTAACAGGCTCATTTATCTATGGGTTGTTTGTTGCAGCTATGACTATTGGGCGCTTTGCAGGCGGTTGGATCCTGGATCGGTATGGAAGAGTGCGGGTACTTGCGGGATGTGCCATTTCAGCCGTTCTCGGTTTGGTGCTCGTGATCTGGGGTCAACATTATATTCTGTCTGCGATGGGTGTCGTTCTTTGGGGGCTTGGAGCCTCGTTAGGTTTTCCGGTGGGTCTGTCTGCAGCAGGGGATGAACCTGAAGGGGCAGCGGCAAGAGTAGGCGCTGTAGCAACTTCGGGTTATATCGCATCGTTGGTGGGGCCGCCCGCTTTGGGATTCCTTGGAGAGCATTTTGGATTATTAAATGCAATGATTGCAGTGCTTATCGGAGTTATGATCTCGGGATCATTGATCCGGTGGGCCAGACCCAGCGATGAACCGAATACTCCCTTTGGGCAGGAAAAAGACGGAGTCATCCCCAAGGATATCGCATAACCAACCGCAGCTCTTTATTTGGACAGAAAACCGCGTTTCAGCGGTTTTTTATTTCGGCTGGAGCATTTTTCAAAAGATGACGTTCCGTTTATAGGGATGCCGCGCGCTGTTTACGATATTGCGACGGTTTGACGCCGTAATATTGAGTGAACATTCGAGTAAAGTAATCGGGCGAGTGAAAGCCTACGCTCAGCGCAATCTCCGTAATTGGGCGCTGCGTATAACGCAGCAGCTTCTCCGCCTGCTTCAGCCGATATTTGTTCAGCGTTGCGACGATGGAATCTCCGACCTGCTCTTTAAACAGGTGGGACAGCCGGGAAGGAGAAAGGAATACTTGATTCGCCAAATCTTCGATCAGATGGTTTTCTGCAAAATGGAGCGCAAGAATATTTAGCACTTCTTTCACTCTGGGATCGAGAAGCTTTCGATCGGCATGCTGGCTGGCCAAAATCAAAATGATCTCTTCCAGGGCGTTTAACATAAGCTCCTCTTGAAAGGCGATTACGGGCTCGACGCGATACGAGAGGATGCGGCGGAATGCATGTTCAATGGATGCACGAGTCTGCGTGCTGTCGATCTGCAGGTGGTAAATCGCCCCGTCTGTTTGGCTTGCCGGCAACCAGTCCGACCAAGCCATGCGGGGAGTATAGTGGGCCCACATTTTCTCCCAGACTTCATGTTGTTCTGTATAAAAGTGATGTTTAACCCCGGGCGGAATAATGGTAACCGTCCCCTCCGCACACTCAAGAAACCCATGGTCTTCATGGTTGACCACACCTTTACCAGAAAGCGTATACATAATCAGCCAGTCTTTCGTTCCGTTTGGTCGATAACACGTGTAACCGTAAGGCATGCGATAATAATCCGATACGAGAATGCCCGGTGGGTGCGTATATTGTTCATCGTTTTTTTCCATAGCAGGATTGTTAGGGTTTTCAGCCATATCATCATTCCTTTCCCATATGCTCTATCTTACAATAAACACCGGATGTCCAGTATAAAGATTTGTGTGTTCAAGTCATTCGCCATCTTGGTGTGGAGGTAGAACAATGATAAAAGGTCAGCAGGAAATGACGTGTTTGAATTTGGCAGGAGCATGGGGATATGCGTTGGATCCGAATGATATCGGTCATCAGGAGGGGTGGTCCGGCGATCTCACTCCCTATGAAAAGGGGACGGTGCAGCTTCCGGGCACATTGGCGGAGAACGGCATCGGCGACGAGAGGGTTTGGAGCGACGAGATGAATCGCGAAACCGTGCGTTCCCTGAGGCCGCGCTATAGCTATGTAGGCAAGGCCTGGTATGCAAAAGAGGTTCTTGTTCCGGAAGCGTGGGCGGGGCGGCACATGGTTCTTTTTATCGAACGGGTTATGGTCCAATCCACCCTATGGGTCAACGGTCATCTTGCAGGTGAGCAGGACAGTCTTTCGGTTCCGCATCGTTTCGATGTAACTCCGTTCATCCTGCCAGGCGGGACCAACAGAATCATGATCTGTATCGATAACCGGGATATTCATCGGTTAGGCCAGCATCCAAGCGCCTACACCGATGAAACGCAAACGATCTGGAACGGCATGATCGGCCGCATCGAAATGCAAGCGATGCATCCGATCTATCTGCAAGAAATGCGGATCTTTCCGGATATGCACAACAGCCTGATTAAGGTAACAGGAATGTGGACGAATACGACAGCAAGCCATGCGGAAGTATCATCCCGGCTGTCTGTACGGTCCCTGGAGTGTTCCGAATGGCTTCAAACGAACAGCGATCCGTATGAGTCAACGCTTCCCCCTTACAGCTCGGTTCCTTTCGAATGGTTCTGTGATATGCAGGACGATCATGTCCAGCCGTGGGATGAATTCAGTCCCCATCTCTATGAAATGAATGTCGAGTCGACGGTGACAACGCCAGCGGAATCCACGAAAATAGAGCAAAAGCAGCGTTTCGGCATGCGCTCGTTTACTGCCGTGGGGACCCATTTCGCAATAAATGGACGCCCAGCCTTCCTGCGGGGAACGCTGGAATGCTGTATCTTTCCGCTGACCGGATACCCGCCAATGGACCTTTCGGCCTGGCTGCGCCTTTTTCAAATCGTGAAGGACTATGGGTTAAACCATGTTCGTTTCCATTCATGGTGCCCGCCTGAAGCCGCATTTGATGCAGCGGATCAGCTCGGCATCTATGTGCAGGCCGAAGGGCCGGCATGGTTGGACACGTGGAATACGCCCGTTGGTGCCCACCCGGAACACTACGACTATTTGCCGAAGGAAGCTGGGCGCATTATTCATGAATATGGAAATCATCCATCGTTTTGTTTGTTCAGCAACGGCAATGAACTAAACGGGGATTTCCATCTTCTTCATCGCATCATTGCGGAGTTGAAAGCAAATGACGATCGGCGCGTATACACGCTGACCTCGAACTGGGACCGGCCGCTGGACCCGGCGGACGATTTGTTTTGCGCACAAACGGTCGACGGAATCGGTGCGAGGGGGCAATATTTTCCGGATGCACTGTCGGACGCTACGATGCTCGATTTCAGAGAGGCCGTTGCGCAGCGAAACGTGCCGCTGCTGAGTCATGAAATCGGCCAATATGCGGTATATCCCGACGTGGAGGAAATCCACAAATATACGGGCGTGCTCAGGCCGGTTAACCTGGAAGCGATTAGAGCCGATCTGGAGCGCAAAGGGATGCTGGGCGACATTAAGAAGTTCGTCTACGGCTCGGGGATGCTTGCCCTTCAACTGTATCGCGAAGAAATCGAAGCAGCGCTGCGAACGCCGGGCCAAGGCGGGTTTCAACTGCTGGATCTGCACGATTTTCCGGGTCAGAGCACGGCAACGGTCGGTGTTTTGAATGCGTTTTGGGAGTCCAAAGGGTTGATTGAACCGGAACAATTCCGGACATTTTGCAATGAAACGGTGCTGCTGCTGAAGATGCCGAAGCGTATTTTCACACACGGAGAAGCGTTTTCCGCCCAAGTGTGTATTGCCCATTTCGGTCCCCAAGTTTTGCGGTCATGCGATTGGATATGGAGCATCGCGAACGAGCAGGGCGAAGTGTTGGACCACGGTGTAATCCATACATCGGATATCGGGCAAGGATCGGGCATTCCGATCGGCTCGATCTCTTCAAACGCTTTTCATAAAGTGAAAACAAGCGTAAGATTAACCGTTCTCATTCAATCCAAAGGTGGAACGATACGGAACGAGTGGCCGATCTGGGTATTCAGCGATTCGGAAGAAGAAACTGCCCGTGATCAAATAAACATATGGATAACGGACGTTTGGAACGAAGAAACCGAGCAAAGGCTTGCAGACGGCGGCTCGGTATTATATACCGTAAATGCCGAGGCTCATCATACCTTTCCAGGCAAATTTACTCCCGTCTTTTGGAGTCCTGTGCATTTCGCCACTGAAGATCCGTGCGGCATTTATGTCGATGAACACCATCCCGTCTTTGCTTCGTTCCCGACGAAATCGTATGCCGAACATCACTGGAAGGAGCTGCTGGATCGCTCCGTGTCGTTGTGTCTCGATGAATTTCCCGGCAGCGCAGAGCTGATCGTACAGGTGATTCCGAACTTCTATCATAACCGCAAGCTGACCAATCTGTTTGAATGCCGGGTTGGCCCGGGCAAACTTATGGTCTGCGGAATCGACATCGTTAACGATTTGGGCGCAAGGCCCGCGGCAAAGCAGCTGCGCCGGAGCATTGCTTCCTACATGAGCGGCGATGCTTTTCAGCCGAACAATTCGGCCGCCACAGCCGACCTGCAACAACTGCTGCAAACCAAGCTGGATTTTCAAAATGGGGATCAGCTTTGACGTTTTCGAACCCTATGACGCTCGTAAAAGATATCATCCTGCAAGGCGAAAAGTCGGCTTACATCATGTTCTAACGAAATGCTGTCCAGATCATGCTAATTCACGACCTTAAAATCCAGAAGAGCGGCTCGGATGTGAAGTATAATGAATATTCGAGCCTATCCAAAAATCGGTTTACACCCGTTCACATCATGTTGAAATGGAATGGACTTTTTGAACGGGTGAAACAGCGATTCAGACAGAAATGAAGGAGTGACGGCATGCACACAGACTTGGACAAAACATTTCCGTATTGGAATCCGGATCTTGCCCTCGAAGAACGGGTGAACGATCTGATTTCGCGTTTGACGTTGCAAGAAAAAATCGAACTGATGCCACAATATCAAGCAGGCATAGAAAGGCTTGGCATCAAGCCGTACAAGCACGGCACGGAAGCCGCTCACGGTATAGCCTGGCTTGGCGAGTCGACCAATTATCCCCAGCCGATCGGTTTGGCGTGCACCTGGGACAAGGACTTGCTGCAACGGATCGGAAGCGCGATCGGAGATGAAGCGAGAGGTTTTTATCAGCGGAATCCGGAGCATAACGGATTAACGTTATGGGCGCCGACGGTGGACATGGAGCGGGACCCGCGTTGGGGCAGAACCGAGGAGGCATACGGGGAAGATCCCGTGCTTGCCGGCAAATTAGCCGCAGCGTTGGTGAAAGGCATGCAGGGCGACCATCCCTTTTATTTGAAATCGGTCGCAACGTTGAAACATTTTATCGGCAACAATAACGAGGTTGATCGGGGAGAGGCCTCCGTTAGCCTGGATCCGCGGAATTTGCGCGAATATTATTTGAAAGCGTTCGAGATTCCGTTTAAGGAAGGCGGAGCTCTGTCGATGATGACGGCGTATAACGCGATCAACGGCGTGCCTGCGAATCTTAGCCCCTTGGTTAACGACGTCGTGAAGGGCGAGTGGGGGATGAACGGCTTCGTGGTGAGCGATGCATTTGATGTAACGGGGACGATGAGGGATCATCATTACGTCGACACCGTCAAAGAGGCCGTGGCACGGTCGATTCGGGAAGGCGGTATCGACAGTATAACGGATGAGGCCAATGTCGTGACAGAGGCGATCCGCTTGGCGCTTGAGGATGGGCTGCTGACCGAAAACGATCTCGACACGGCATTGCAGAACACGTTCCGCGTGCGATTCAGGCTGGGAGAATTCGATCCCGAGGAACGAAATCCGTATGCCGCGGTGGGGGAGTCGCATATTTTGAAATCCTCGCATACCGAACTGGCGCGTGAAGCTGCGCAAAAAGCCATCGTTCTGCTCAAAAACGATAAAGAGACCTTGCCGCTTCAAGCAAGCAAACTCAGCAAAATCGCCGTCATCGGTCCACTTGCCGATGCCGTTTACAGCGATTGGTACAGCGGTACGATTCCATACGAGGTCAGCCCGCTGCAGGGCATCAAGGATCGCCTGGCCACAGAAGGAAACGAAGCAGAGGTCCGTTTCTCAGGCGGCTCGGACCGCATTAGACTCAAGTCGACGCGAAGCGGAAAATATGTACGGAGCGTAAGGGACGGGAAGGAAACGCTCGCGGCTTCCGGCGTTACCAAGGAAGAAGCCGATATCTTTGAAACCACCGATTGGGGATGGGGGAGCCATACCTTACGGGCGGAACGAAATGGCCGGTATTTAACGACGGACGACAGACATGTTTACGCTTCAGCCGACCGGATCTGGGAATGGTTCACCAAGGAAGTGTTCCTGATTCATCCGTTGAATCCAAACAAGTCATTGGCTACCATCTCCACATGGAATGATACCGCACTTAACGTGGACGAACAAACCGAATTACTCGTCGTTGGTGACGGAACCGCTGCCGAAACAACGAACGAAATCAATGTTGGCGGCGCGGCGGAAGTGGCCAAAACCAATGCAGCGACCGCCGAACCGTTTGAGCTGGAGTATGCAGGCGTCGGCGTAGAGGAAGCCGTTCGTGCTGCCAGTGGAGCAGACGCGGCCATTGTTTTTGTCGGGAACCATCCGCTGATCAATGGCAAGGAAACGATGGACCGACCTGACATCACGCTTCCTGCCTCGCAGGAAACATTGGTGCTGGAGGTGCTGAAGGCCAATCCGAATACAATCGTGGTTGTCGTCGGCAGTTATCCGTTCGCGTTGAACGAATTGCAGGCCAAAGTCCCTGCGATTCTATATACGTCCCATGCGGGACAGGACCTTGGGCGGGTCGTTGCAGATGTGCTGTTCGGCGACGTCAATCCTGCCGGGCGCCTGAACATGACGTGGTATTCCTCTGTTGAGCAATTGCCGCCGTTCATGGACTATGACATTATTCAGGGTGGACGGACTTATCAATACTTTGAAGGCACGCCGCTGTACCCGTTTGGGCATGGACTTTCCTATAGCGCCTTTCACTATGAAGCGCTGCGGATGTCCGTAAATCAAGTCGAGCTTGGGCAAGACACGGCGGTTGATATATCTTTCCGTCTGACTAATACCAGCTCGCGAACAGGCGAAGAAGTTGTGCAGTTATATGTGAGGGCAGGTACTTCGCGGGTGAAACGACCGCTTCTGCAATTGGCTTATTTTCAGCGCATTTCGTTGCTGCCTGGCGAAACGAGAGAGGTCACATTCCGCCTGCCGTTGGAATCGCTTCGCATTTGGGACGTCACTCGGGAGCGGTTCTGCATCGAAAGCGGTCGATATTCCTTGATCATCGGTTCTTCTTCCGCTGACCTGCGACTGGAAGAACAGCTCATGGTCGTTGCCGAGACCATTCCTCCGCGCGACCTGATGTCTTTGACAAGGGCCGTCAACTATGATGCATGTCACGGCGTTTTGATCGGCGAATGCCGGGAGGGAGGAAGTTCGACCGAGGTTATAGGAAACACGGGTTGGTTGTTGTTTGCGGACGCATCGTGGGAGGAAGGTATTAGCATAATGGAACTGCGGGCCGCAAGTCCGGAAAAGGCAACGATTGAGGTCAGACTTGACGCAATGGACGGACCGCTCGTTGGCAGATGCGACATTTCTGCCGGAGGGTATCAGGAATGGAGGGATTTTTCGTGCGAATTGATCCTGCCTTCCGGACGGCACGATGTATATCTGTTACTGCAAGGTCCGATCTCGCTCAGTTGGTTTAGAATGTTAGCGTAATTCATGCAATTGCTGCACCATAAAGTCGATTTCAAAAAGAGGACTGCCAATGCCCTGGCAGCCCTCTTTTTAGCTTTAACCTTAACAACTTAGCTGGATGTAGGAACTCGGAAAATCACCGATATGAATTCAATGATACTCGCATTGAAAATTCGTGAACGTTGCCGCCGACCCTTTCCCGTTTGCATATAGACCGATAAGTACGCCTGTAAATCCTCCGGCAACCTCAGAAGAAAGGTATCTGGTTTGGGCCGTCCCCAGAACGACATTTTTGCCGTCCGAATTGAACAGGAAGGCGTACCGTTCAGCGCTTGCCCGGATAATCAGCGTCGCGTGATTGCTTGTCCCTATACTTTCCTCCGACTCCACGGATTTGATGTCGCCGACATTCAACCGTCTGGCCACTTTGTACTCGTTCCCGACTTTGCGGAAGGCCAGGTCATAATGGTGATTTTCATCCATGTAAAGCGTAATGCCGGCTTCTCCGTCCGTCAAAGTCACGTCGCAAGTGATAACCGCATTGAAATCTCTCTGACGTAAGCCGATGAAGGTAGGGGATAGCGGCGTATCCAACGTAATATCTGTACCTTTAAGCGTAACCTTGCTCGACGCAAGTTCATATTGTTCAGGATCGGGGTGACGAAGGTAACACCAATCCAGGTTCCAATCCGTATTTTCAAACGTATATACCGTTTTCTCCTGTTGCACGACGGCGTCCGGAATCCGGTCGGTTTCGAAGCTGGTCAGCGTAGTGCCATCCTGTCCTGCAGTAAACCACCCATCTTCACCAAAAGTAACCGGAGTAAGAAACACTTCCCGTCCCAGATGGTGATAAGTCAGCCAGCGTCCGATCTGGCGGAAGCCCAGATGCAGCATCCACCAATTTCCGCGATCATCCTGAACCAGGTCCCCGTGACCGGCGCCCTGCAGCTCGTAACCACCCAAATTGCGATTGGTCAGCACAGGGTTGTGCGGATAGGCTTCAAACGGACCAGAAGGGGAGTCTCCTCTCGCATATGTGACCATATGACCGTACTCCGTACCCCCTTCGGAAGCCATGAGATAATACGTTCCGTTGATTTTATACAAATGAGGGCTTTCCAAATAACGACCACCCGTTCCGCTCCAAATCACGCGGCCTGGGGTCAGCTTGCGGCCGGTTTCGATATCGATTTCACACTGAATGATGCCGCCCACGCCATGCTCATCCGTGCCGTTGCTCATGAAGAATGCTTTTCCGTCTTCGAAATACAAATCGGGATCAATCCCGCCTTGATCGACGTAAACAGGGTCCGACCATTCACCGTAAATATCGTCTGTCCACACATAGAAATTTTGCCGGGTCGTGTCATTGGTCGTTGTCATGTAGAACCGCCCGTTGTTATGACGGATCGTCGGGGCAAAAACGCCGCCGGAGCTGCTTACCGTTGCCAATTGCACCTGGCTTGTCCGAGTCAGGCAATGCCCGATTTGCTTCCAGTTGATCAGGTCCTTGCTTTCAAACAGGGGTACGCCGGGGAAAAATTGAAACGAACTGCATACGAGATAATACGTGTCGCCTACTTTGCAGACGCTTGGGTCCGGATAAAATCCTTTAATGACGGGATTGTTGTAGTTCATGTCGAACATGCACCTCACTAAATTCACATTGATAAGAATTCAAACCATTGGTATCATCAAAATTAAACAACAAAGCGTGTGAATTTACAATAATCCGTGATGGAATCTGCAACTTAAATCCATTGGATTCACATAAATGAGATTTCAACAACGAGAACAAGGAGAGTTTCGAATAATGAAAGCAAACGGAGAATTGAAATACATGCTGTTATATGAAGCCTTGGCAAGCGAAGTGCGGTGGAGGATCATGGACCTCATCTCCGATGGCGAAATGAATGTGAAGGATATCGCCGACAGGCTGGAGCTTAGTCCTTCCATCGTGACAATGCACGTACGGAAACTGGAGCAAGCTGAACTGGTCGGCAGCCGAAGAATTCGGCTCAACGGCGGAACGCATAAAATGTGTTTCCTGAAGCAGAAATCGATCGAGATCGAACTGCCGTCAGCCAGATCAGTCAGGGATATCGTGAAGGAACAGACGATTTCGGTAGGGCATTATACGGCTTTTGAGGTGCATCCGACTTGCGGGCTCGGGACTCATGAGAAGGAAATCGGAGTATGGGACGATCCCCGGTACTTCCTTGATCCCGAACGTGTTCACGCGGCCATTTTATGGTTTGGCAGAGGATATGTCGAATATAAAACGCCTAATTACTTGCTGCCCGCGGAGACGGCCGACGCCATTGAAATTTCGATGGAAATCGCTTCCGAGGCGCCGGGATTGAGGGATGATTGGCCATCCGACATTACGTTTGCGTTTAATGGAGTGCGACTTGGAACCTGGACCAGTCCTGCCGATTTCGGCAGAGCTGCCCGCGGGAAATATACGCCCCCATGGTGGCATAGAAACGTGAACCAGTACGGATTGTTGAAAACGATTCGAATCGATCACGCGGGAACGTATATGGATGGCGAGTGGATGTCCAACATAACGATCAGAGACGTCAAGCTCGAAGAGTTATTCTGGACGCTTCGTTTTTCCGTCGAGGAGGATGCCGCTAATGTCGGCGGGTTGACATTGTATGGGGCCGGTTTCGGAAACCACAATCAAGATATCGTCATCCGAACGATCCAGAAAAAAGATACGCTTTTATGAGAATGGCGTGATGCGCGAAACTCGATGATTGGGGGGGGGGGACTCAACATGGAGATTACTCAGGCTTCACTTCATAGTTCCTGCAAGGAGACATAAGGGAGAAGGGCTTATAGCTGGTCCTTCTCCAATTTCTCGATCAAGGTGGAAAAATCGACGCCCAGGAAGATTATTTCTTCTGGCTCTCGAACAACTTCAATAGGTGGTATATTAAACATCGGGAAGTTATCCTCCCGTAGATCGTAGCTGTCAAACCGTCTCTGGGACTTAGGCATACGCTGCTTTTTAAGTTCCTCTGTAAAGAGTATTTTGGCTCGTAAGGCTTCAAAAGAGTATCCTCTGCCTAAATGATTAATGACTCGAATAAGGCTATTTAGAGATTCCGTATAAGCATCTGAAATGCGATGTTCGAAGCAGGCGAATATTTCCTCTTCCCAGTACTTCATAGCCATTGTAAGTGGTTCAAAAGCGGATTGCAGTTCAGTTGGTATTTTAACTTTCCATTCGTTGTATTTAAGAAATGCCGTCTGTCTGTTATCACAATCCCAAATATCCAAAAATGATTCCTTTAAGTCATAAGCAGTGCCAAGAGGAGGGTGATTTTTTGTCCAAAGGTCAAGCGTAATTTTATCCGTCTCTGTAAGCTCTATATGGCGTTTGAGGAGGATAAAACGGTCGTGCATCAGCTTGCGGCGTGCTTTTGGCGATAATCCTTCAAGGATCTGCTTACGTATGGTTTCTAACGCTTGGTTTGCCAAACGGACAACGTGAAATTTATCTACGATGACAAGAGCTTTTGGCAATATAGCCCTCACGGCATCCTTATAAGGTTGCCACATATTCATTGTGACGTATCGGATTTCCCCTATATTTGGAAGACGCAAGAGGTAATCTACAACGGTCTCCTTGTTACGATTGGGCAAAACATCCAACAAAGTACGTTCCTCAATGTTGGTTAAAACACATCTTGGCTTAATGATGTGTATTTCGCCAATCCCAAGCCAATGAGGAGTTTCATATCGATGCGTTTCTTTAAGACGATTGATGTAATCACGAAAGATGTTACGTATCGTTTTTTCATGCAATCCAACCTCTTCGGATATGCTGACAAACGTGCGTTTAAGGCTTTGCTTCTCTATAAAAGACAATAATCGTTTGGTGCAGTTTCGCTTTTCGTCTATGGTGTGGTCTAAGTGTTCCCAAAAGGTTCGATTGCAGTCTCTACAGCGATATCTTTGACGTTTTATAAGAAGGCCTACACGCTTGCCGTGAATAGGTAGGTCCATGCAGACCTGTTCCCTGCTATCGTGTTTGTAGAGGTTGGCTATACATCCACAATGAGGGCAAGCCAAAGGTGGAGAGTTCGTCACCACTTGTATTAGAATATCAAATTCATTCTCACTAATACTCAGGATGTTGAATTTTGAAAGATTCAGACGATCCATATGAATTTCTTCTATCATTTATGATGCAAACTCCTTCTTTGTTTTCGTATGACTGGTCAGAATACCGCTGAATATGAAAGATAACAACGAACCGGCAAAGCATATGGCCGCAAACATGCCTACGGCGGAAAAACCGTTAAAAGTCGCGTAAATCAGGCCTGCGATCCAAGAACCGAGCGTGGTCGCAGTGTACATGATTGAATTGGCCAAGCTGGAGATCGTGCCGCGGATGGTCGGATTTAATGAATTCAGCATTCCCAATATTAGGGGAAAAGCGATCCCCATATTAACGAATATGAAAAAGTAAACACTTTCGAAAACCGCAACCGATGGCAAGTGAGGCAAAACCATAAAACATGCGATAGAGACAAGAAAGCCCACAACCAGCGTATTGAAACGGTTTAACGTTTTGATCACATAGGCACCGCCGAAGCTCCCGACGATATTCCCGAGACCAAGAAAAAACATCACGTACCCTGCTTGATCAATGGAAAGGTGAAAGCGATCCGTCACCCATTTTCCAATGAAAGAAAAGGCAGCAAAAAATCCACATTGAAATAAGAAATGAGCGAGGAAAGCCCTTCTCGCCATGCGGCTATTCAATAGCGGGACGTATCTGCTGAACATCGGAGTCTTGGTTTTTTGGCCCTGATTCGGTTTCATTTCGGGTAAAGCATAGAAGATAAATACCGCAACCAGTAATGCACATGCTCCGATCGTAAAAAAGGGATAAGACCAATGGGTGGAGGCAAGCAGGCTTCCAATAGGGATGCCGAACGCTTGGGATGCAGCCAAGCCTGCCATGACGATTCCTGATACTTTGGCGATTTTGGACGTTGGAAACAGAGCGGGGATGGAGGCCCAGACTTGAGGCGCCGTAAAAGCTGCGCTGACTCCGGCTAAAAAACGGAAGAAGAACATCGACCAAAAACCTGTGGCAAAGCCGCATAATATCGTTGAAACCGAGAAGCAGACCATGCCGGAAAGCATGACTTTTTTACGATCCCAACCATCGGAAAGCGGTCCAGCAATTAGTGCAAAAATGGCATAACCTAAAGCATAAGACCCCACCATCCAACCCGAATATTCGGTCGGGATATGAAACAAGTCCTGAAGAGTGGGGATGAGCGGAGAAATCAAAAACGTATCCGTACCGATAACAAACATGATCAGGAAAAATAAAGCAGTTAATTTGATCATTCTATATTCACCCTTTATAGTTAGTTCTATAGTTCAAAGATTATTGAACTAATGATTAAAAAAAGAATTTCTTTCTACAATGTATCCAGAAATCCGGGTAAGTAAGTTTGAAATGTCTCCAAATCGATGCTCATATACTTCGTTTGGGCTTCTTTTCGTACCTTGATCAATTTCGCCTCCTTTAAAGCACGCAAGTGATACGAAGTATTCGATTTCGTAGTATCGCGAATGTCTCCTACTTCTCCACAATTCATCTCCTTCCTGCTGGTGTATAGAGCTCGTATGATGTCCAATCTTGTTTCATCGGCTAATGCCTTGAATATTTTGACTCTGAGTTCATCATTTATTATTTTTTGAGTAGTCATAAAACCATTGTACTAAGATATCGCTACAAATCAAGTCTTCAGAAAAATACCACCATATTCTCCGATTTTTAAGTCCAATGTTTGGATTTTGTTTCCGCCATAAATTCCGGTTAACCCCAAAATTTTACGCCTTCGAACTTGTAGGCATTCCCGTTCTCAGCCGCAAGTGAGCGGGATAGAGAAATGCAATGGACTTTTTACAGGCCGTCGCAGTATCCCCAAACCAAAAAAGGGGAGAAGGGGCAAATCCCCAACTCCCCCTTGTTTTCAATTTTCCTTCTACGGCTCAATGCCCCATACAAGCTGGTCGTTCAGATATCCGGTAACCTGCTCATGGTTTGCGAACTGACTGCCGGATGCCTGGAACGAGTAGTCGTCAGCCTGATTGTAATTGGACCAATCGGTTTTGGAGAACCGGGTTTGAATTTCGGCACTCTGGCCAGGAGCCAGCGTCCCGGCCGCAGTTGTGAAACCAACTTCCAGATAGTGGTCTGCCCCGGCCGCCGGAGCTGCCAGTTTGACGAATTTGCTCGTCACGTTTGCGCTTCCGATACTGGCCCAGTCGCTCCAGAAGTTCTGATCTTCTTCGCCGTCAATCGTGTAATAGTACCGCAGCTTCACGTCATTCAATGAAATCGCTGAATTCCCGGAGTTAATGAGTTTGATTTTGGGAGAGATCCCGTTCGTAGAGGCACTTGTGTTGCCGTTAAAGGCTTGAATCGTTAAATCTCCTGTGGCCGCAGGAACACTGCTGTCTACCACATTCACGGTAAGAATGGCATCATTTCCTCCGCTGAAATGAAAGGTGATCGTATTTTGACCCAGCGGCAATGAGGAAAGGTAACCTTTGTTCAGAACGACGGAAGCGTTGGATGCCGTATAATCCTGTCCCGGTATAAGCGTATAATTACCGTTTGTGATGCTTGTCAGTTGATGCCCGTTTAACGTCAGGGTAAGGGGAATATCCTGCTGCAAGTTCACGGCTTGATCAAATGTCGCATTCGTGAGCGAAAGCGAAGCGCTTGGCGTTGAATCGATAATGCTGACTTTTAATACAGGATCTTGCCCTTGATTAAAATCCAAAATGATCGAATGCTGGCCAACCGGCAATTGGGACAAAAACTCTTTTTTTAGCAGCAGCGTGCTGCCATTTAACGTATAATCCTGCGCTGCCGTCAATGCATTCGTACCTGACCGGAGAGCGGTCAACGTATTGCCGTTGGCATTCACGGTAATGGTTTGGTCACTCTGGTGGGGCGCGTATTTATCAAATTCAACATGTGCAGGAGTGATGGAAGCGCTTGGCGTTCCTGCGTCAACCTTTAAATCGGGCAGCTCATCCAGCGTAATGACATAGTCACTTTGATAAAGCGTTTTCAGCGTGGCCGGATCGTTAAAGGCAGGGCTCATCAAATGCTCGCCGTACCATGGACAGAAGTAGAGCCATCCTGACTTTTCCTCCGTCAGATTCTGTACGCTCGGTACGGTGTCGTTCTCCGTCATGGCCACCATTTTTTTGCCGTCCGTCAAATCAACAAGCTGATAGAAAATCGAAGTAATGGCATCTTCGTTGGGTACGCCGGACAAACCGTCATAACGATTGTAGATCGTATTGTATTTATCATAACCGACGAGATCCACCTTGTCATCGCCGGGATACCATGCGGGAGAAGTGCTGTACACGTAGCTGTTGTAGGTCCAGATCAAGTTGTGCAAGTCATACGTCTCCGTAAGCTCGGTATAGAGAAGGTCCCACAGCTGTTTATATACGTCCGCGCCTGCCGAAGCCCACCAGAACCACGCGCCTTCGCCGTTCAATCCGCCATTGCCCTCGGCCTCATGGTAGGGACGGAAAATAACGGGCACGTCGTTGTCCTGCAAAATCTGCAGCTGTTCCGCCAAATCTTCAATGGTCAGCATCACATATTGATATTCTTTCGTTCCGGGAATGACCGCATTGGCCGTATTAAAATTGGTTTCGGTCGGTTTGTAGGTCGCTTCTTTCCAATCCACGAAATCCCCGAGTTGATAGGTGTCGAATTTGCGGGGGACATTGATATGCCATGAAGCTGTCGCGATCCCGCCGCGGGTATTCACCCAATCGATCATGCGAGCGGTTGTGCCGTCTTCCCAGCCATACAATGGATTGTAGTTCATGAAATCGAAGCCGCGAATGGCCGGATACTTTCCGGAAAGATTGTGGATCCATTCGAACTCCAGCTCGGTATTTCCGTCATTTCCGCCCCCGTAAATCTCTTGTTGGCCTGAAATGATATGGTTGCCGTACACCTCTGTCAAATAATTCATCAGAAGCTGGGTTTCCGGCGTGGCCGCAGGATCGGTGAGGACAGGCTGCACATCCAGCGGATCAAGATCGGCATGATCCACAGTGAAAGTGTCAAAATAAGCGAAGCCCCAGCCTGCCTTGACTTGTATGGTATTGCTTCCCTTATTCAGCTTGTGAAACCCAAAATCGTAATTCGACCATGCAGTCGTGTAGGGCAGCATGTAAGATCCTTTGGTGACGCCGTTAACGGTCAAATATTGGAGCCTGCCGTCAGGGCTCAATTCCTGCATGTATCGAGTGGAGATCGCGTACATGCCTGTTTCCGGAACAGTCACGGTAAAGGTGATCGTGCCGGAATTTTGCATCCAGACAAATCCCGTCCCGGAGAATCCGGGTTTGGGTTGTCCGTAAATTTCAGTGACGACTTGCAGATCGGACGTGAGCTGAGCGTTTTCGCTTTCAATCGTGAAGAGTGGAGGATCATCTGCATGAACAGGCACGGTCATCCATCCAAACAACAGGGTAATGGCCAACATCATTGCGCTTGCCTTTTTGAGCCGATTTTTCATTCTCATCTCCCTTTCCATAAATGAAATAAGATAAAGAAAGATCAATAAACCCACTCATGGATGCGCTTTCAAAGTAAACATAGCATATGCATCAAACTTTGTAAATATATGGCATAAAAAGTTGACGATTTGCTGCTCTTTAAGAGAAGAAGAGAATGAAGCGGGAAAATGCGCCTCTCACAGATCGTGGAAGCACAAGAATAGGCTGCAGAAAAAGTAAAGTATTAATATTCCTTGACAGGAATATACTTGATGAAGTATATTCTTCTCAGAAGTTGAAATGATCCTGGATCAAGGAGATGATTCGACGGGAAACCATACTAACAGAGGTGAGCAACATGTCCGGAAATAGCCCGGGAATGGACATAGCAACATTGACTGCGTTAGCTGAGGCGAATCGGTTGAATATTGTCCAATTGTTGCGCAATGGTCCGCTGCCAGTTGGCGAGATCGCTGATCGTCTGGGCATTCGCCAACCACAAGCTTCGAAACATTTGAAAGTGTTAAGCGATAGCGGAATCGTGGAAGTGCGTGCCGATGGAAACCGAAGGATCTATGCGCTTCGATCGGAACCTTTTCAAGCGATGGATTTTTGGGTACAATCCTTCCGGCATATTATGGAAGAACGTTTGGATAATTTGGACAACTATTTGCGTGAAATTCAAAAGAAAAAAGAAGACTAATTTCCTTTCCTAAGGAGGAGTATTGAACATGCCCGACAACAAAATGGTTTCAAACGTAGAGAGTGGACGCATCCTGGTGCTGGAACGCGTATTCGATGCGCCGCGTGAACTCGTATTCCAAATGTTCAAAGAGCCGGAACATCTCAAACGCTGGTGGGGGCCGAAAGGCTGGGAACTGCCGGTTTGCACCGTCGATTTCCGTCCCGGCGGCGCGTGGCATTACTGCATGAAGTGCGTTGATCCGAATCAAGGTGAATTTTACGGCATGGAGTCCTGGGGTAAAGCCGTTTATAAGGAAATCGTTGAACCAGAGCGAATCATCTACAACGATTATTTCTCGGATGCCGAGGGCAATGTTAACGACGACCTGCCATCATCCTTGATTACGATGGAATTTATCGATTTGGGCGGCAAAACCAAGCTGGTGAACCGTTCTGAATACGTGTCCCCAGAGGCACTCCAGAACGTGATGGACATGGGCATGCTGCAAGGAATCACGGAAACATGGAATCGTTTGGGCGAATTGTTGGAAGGAGAGCTTAAATAAATGATTACTCAACTTGGGCAAGTGATGTTATATGTCAACAATCAGGATGAATGCAAAGCATTTTGGACCGAAAAACTGGGGTTCGAGGTCATCTCCGAAGAAGTTAGCGGCCCCATGAGATGGATTGAAGTGGCTCCAAAGGGGGCGGCAACCAGCATTGTTCTTCATAATAAGAAACTCGTTGCCGAAATGAACCCCGAGATGAATCTGGGAACGCCTTCTCTCATGTTTTATACGGAACAATTCGACCAGTTGTACCAAGACTTGGCAGACAAAAACGTAACCGTTGGCGAAATCGTGGAGCTTCCCGCAGGCAGAGTCTTTAACTTTGCAGATCAAGAGCAGAACTACTTCGCCGTCATGGAAAAGAAATAGAGGGACACGCACAGCGTAAAGGTCAAAAGTCGCTAAATTAGCGGCTTTTTTCCATTGGATTGCAACTATTGCCTCGATCGCAGCAAACGGATTTGGCTCAATGTCTGGATTAGTATTTTGAAATATGCATATAATGGATTGATTGTTCCAGCTCCAAATTCTCCACTTTGTATAGTGCAGTATAATCTATGAAAACGGAAATCGGAGGATTTTCATGTATAAATTGATGATCGTCGATGACGAATTGCTGATGCGAGTTGGCATTCGTTCCATGCTTGATTGGGAGGAACACGGATTTTATGTCGTTGGTGAAGCGGCGAATGGAAAGGAAGCGCTGGAACTTGCGCTGGACGTTTCGCCCGATCTCATCATCACGGATATCAAAATGCCTGTCATGGACGGGCTGCAGCTTATTCAAAGGGCCGCTGACGCTTTAAAAACCTGCAAGTATGTCATTTTGAGCAATTTTGACGAGCTTCATTATGTGAAAGAGGCGTTGAAGTTAGGTGCCTCCGATTATTTGATCAAAAGCGAGATCACGGAGACCACGCTCGCAGAACTGCTTGCTTCGATTCGTCAGAAGCTGCGGAAGGAGTTGGGAAGCCAAGCCGGGATGCCCGTCAATCCACATACGTACACGCAGAGTCTCAACCATTTAAAGGATACGTTTTTTCATGATCTTGTAAGCGGATTCATAGAGGAGGGGGATATTGCCGCGAAGGCCGAAGAGCTGCGTGTACGCGTGAGATCGGACAAGTTGGTGGTCATCAAGTTTATCGTAAACTATTACGAGGATATAAAGAAGAAATATGTCGAGAAGGGGGAAAAGCTGCTCCGTTTTTCCATTCTAAATATTATGGAGGAGATCATTCCATCCAGATGGGAGAAGGAGATCGTCGTTGATAGTTCATCTGAATATTGGGTCATCGTCAACATTCCTCCGGATCGTGCATCAGTAGGCGCCGATATCAGGAAACTGTGCGACAAGCTGCTTTCTTCCATCAAAGATTTGATGAATGTAACGCTCACGGCTGGCGTAAGCACTGCCGTAACGGGTTTCGGCAGCATCAGAAAGGCGTATCAGGAGGCGGAATCTGCTCTCCGCCAGGGATTCTACGCAGGCAGCAAACAGGTACTGTTTTATGAAGATGTGGTCCATGCTCCGCCCCGGAAAGAAGTGAATGCGATCCTGAACGCGCAGCAGGAGCAAGATTTTTTGAAAATATGGATAAGCAAAGACGAGAAAAAGGCGGGGGCATTTCTTGAAGCCGTCCGTTCGGAGCTGGAGGCGCTGCATGCGGATGAAAATAGCATTCGTGAAAACTACATCCTGGTTATGGAAATGATACACGCACATGTATCCCGGACTGCACAACGGACACAACCTGCTTTTGCAGAGAAGTCGCCCTACGAAACCGTCCTGAAAGGGGAGTGCTGGGATGATATTCATCAAGCTTTGCTGGCTCAGATCGGAATTTATTTCAAGGCCGATTCCCGGGTCATGCAGGAGCGTACCTACGCGGACCTCGCGATCGAGATCATCGACAAATACTATGCCGAGGACATTTCTTTGCACAGCGTAGCCAACCAAATCAACGTCAACCCGTCGTATCTTAGCCGAATGTTCAAACAGGAGAAAGGGGAGAACTTTATCTCTTATTTAACCCGGGTTCGAATCGAATGCGCAAAGAGCTATCTCATGAGCAGGGAATGGAGAGTTTATGAGATTGCAGACAAGGTAGGGTACCACAACTACACCTACTTCAGCAAAATATTCAAAAAAACGGTAGGCGTCAGTCCAGAGGAGTATCGAGAAATGCAGCAAGGCTCCCATGTGATTCGCGAATAGAGGTGCATCGTGAGGAAGCATGTCCGGCTGGTTCAAATTAAATACAAAATTATGGTGATTTGCATAACGGTCATTATTCTTCCGGTATTCGTCATGACGATTAATTCGTATTATTCTTCCGAACGGCTGCTCGCACAAAATTATACCACGCTGCTCAGCGATCTGACCAAGCAGACGAACATTCGCATTGACGAGTTTCTTAAAGAGATTGAGAAAATTTCGCTGCTGGCCAGCAACGGACTTAGCGGCAGTTTATCTGCGACCCATGAAGGAAGTTTTCCGATTCAGGATTTTTTGAGGGACGGGGGTGAGCAGAATGAAAATGCCGCTTATGACATTTTGATGAATTACATCATGATGAAGGACCGTGTATTCTCGATTTACCTGTACAACCTGAATGGGGGGCAAGATTTGTTCGTCAGCCCGAATCAGCCGATCGACCGAAACTTCAACATGCAGAACGAGCTGTGGTTCAAAAAATTCATGCATACCAAAGATCGAACCATTACGCTAACGACCCGAATCGATCAACAGTTGAAGAATAAAATATTAGCCGTCTCGCATGCTCGGAAAATTCATGATGTGACTACCGGAAGGCTGCTTGGCGTCATCGTTGTGAGCATCGACATCAAGTTTATCGAAATTGTCAATCGCAACTTGCAGGAAGGTCTGCGTTCAAGGTTCATGATCGTCGACGCGGACGACAAAATTGTATATAACGTCAATGAGAGGTTGATCGGCACGTTGTTCCGAGACAATGTTCGGCCAGATGAAGCATTAAATGTCGTAGTGACCAGTCCGCTGAGCCAGCAGAAATGGACGACCTACTTGTACATGCCTCTGGATGAGTTGACTGCCGACGGCAAAATACTGGGCCGCAATCTGGTCATGCTGGCCATGGTCATGTCCCTCTTTGCTGCGATTATTTCCATCTCTTTATCCCATGTCATAACACGTCCCATAAAGAAACTAATGCGTAATATCACCTTGGTTGAACAGGGACATTTCGATCAAGTCGAACAAATCCGTTCCCGGGATGAAATTGGACACTTGTCCATTCGTTTTAACAAAATGTCGTATGAATTGAAGCGCATGATCGAGAGGGTTCAGCAGGAAGAAATGGAGAAGGCGGCAGCCGAGATGCGGGCGCTGCATGCCCAGATCAACCCTCATTTTTTGTATAACACGCTTGGTTCGGTGAAATGGATCGCCTCCATGCAGCAGGCTGACAAAATCGTGGACATGACGGATGCGCTGATTTCGATGCTTCGGTACGCGACAAGGTCTGACGGGACCTTGGTAACGATACGCGAAGAGTTGGAAAACATCGCCAATTACGCCACCATTCAGAACGTGCGGTACTATGGCAGCATTCAAATGAAATACGAGATCGAACATGGATTGTCGGCGTATTATATGCCCAAAATGATTTTGCAGCCGCTGATCGAAAACGCGATTTTCCATGGCCTTGCCGATCTTGAAGAGGATGGGGTGATCACCATTCGAATCCAAGCGCAGGGCAGCGATATTGCCGTCGAAGTTTGCGATAACGGTGTCGGTATGGACCCTCATACGATCCAGAACGTGATGGACGAAAGGGAGGATAGGGATACGGGAGCGAGGGGGATCGGCCTGCATAATGTGCATCGGCGCATTCAGCTTCACTTTGGCAGGCCCTATGGAGTGCAGGTGAACAGCAAGCTTGGCGAAGGTACGGTTTTTACCATTTTGCTGCCTGCCATACCAGAATTGCCGGAAACGAAATCATGAGCCTGTGGATGGAATCCGAAGATGGATCGGCAGGCTGGGTAATATTGAATTTGAAAAAAAGCTTGCAGACCATGCTGCAAGCTTTTTTGCCTACCCTTTGACGCTGCCAAGCACCAACCCTTTGGTAAAGTATTTCTGAAGGAACGGATAAACGAGCAAAATCGGAATGGCGCCGAGAAACATTTGAGCCGCGCGTCCGGTTCTAGCATTCATCATGGAAAGGAGCTGAGTGTAATCGCTTCCCGATTTCAACATGATCTGCTCAAAGCTCTGCAGAAGGGTCTGCAGGTAGCTCTGTAACGGGTAGTTATCCGGATTGTTCATATAAATGATGCCATCGAACCATGAATTCCAATGGCCGACGATGCTAAACAAACCGACGGTTGCAAGGGCAGGTTTGAGCAGGGGGAGTAAAATCCGAACCAGGACCTGCATCGGTCCCGCACCGTCGATGATGGCCGATTCTTCAATTTCCTCCGGCAAACCTCTAATAAAGTTCATCAGAATGACCATGCTGAATACCGGAAGGGCTCCGGGCAGAATCAGGGACCAGATGGAGTCGATCAAGCCCATTTTGACCACAACCAGATAGGTTGGAATCAACCCTCCGTTAAATAACATCGTGATGATAAAGAATCCCATATACATGTTGCGTCCCATCAACTTTTGTTTCGATTTCGAGAGTGGATACGCGGTAAGTACCATTAAAACGAGATTGACCAGCGTACCAAGCAAGGTGCGTTTAATGGCGATCCAGAGAGAGGTATAGAACGAACCTCCGGATAATGCAAATTCATAAGCCTTTGTCGAGAAATCGACAGGCCAGAACGTAACGCTGCCGGCCGAGACGGCCGAGCTGCTGCTGAACGAAACCGCCAACAGGTTGATAAACGGCAGAATGCAGAGGAGTGAAATTACAATCAGAATCGTGTAGTTCACAACATGAAACAAGCGCCTGCCCATGCTTTTATCGTTGATCATAATGAGGGTTCCTCCTTAGAAGATACGATAGCCGGCTACCTTGTAAGCCAGAAAATAAGAGAGCGCCATGAGCACGCTGGAAATGACGGACTTGAACAACCCGACGGCCGTGCCGATGGAATACTGTGCCTGCTGAATCCCTAGACGATATACATAGGTATCAATGATATCACCGGTCTGATACACAACAGGGGAGTACAGGTTATAGATTTGATCAAAGCCGGCGTTGAGCACGTTGCCGAGCGATAGTACGGTCATTAACACAATCGTAGGCATAAGGAGAGGCAGTGTAATATATATCGTTTGTTTCCAGCGTTTGGCTCCGTCAATCACTGCGGCCTCATAAAGCCCCGGGTCAATGCTGGTCAGCGCTGCCAAGTACACCACGGTGCCAAAGCCGAAGCCTTTCCAGATGTCGCTCACGATCATGGTCCATGGAAAGATCGAGGGTGTGCCGAGAAAAGAGATGGGGGCAATCCCGAATATGCTCAAAAACGTGTTAATAATGCCGTCGGCGCTAAGGATGTCCAGCATGATTCCGGCCATGATGACCCAAGACAGGAAGTTCGGAATATATACGAGCGTTTGGAAGGTACGTTTGACGGCACTGTGTATCACTTCGTTCAGCAATAAAGCGAAAATAACGGGAACGACAATACCTCCGACGATTTTGAACGCGGACATGTACAGCGTATTCCAGATGGTTCTCACGAAATTCGGTTGACTAAACACATGTGTAAAGTTGTCCCAGCCCACCCAAGGTGAATTGAATCCAAGGCCCGGATTGTATTTCTGAAACGCAATGATTAGTCCGTAGAAAGGGATGTAGCTAAAAATGAACACCAAGACCAAGCTTGGGATGAGCATGAGATGGTAGGAGCTTTGCTGTCTCCATTTTCTCAGCATTCGAATTCCTCCGTTTCTAATATGATGAGGATCTGTTCTTCAAATAGAGAACGGGACGAGAACAGGCTCATCCCGTTTGGAGTATGGCTCGTTATTTTCCGTAGGCTTCATTCACGGCCTTGGTAGCCTCGTCACCGCCAGCTGCTCTCCAGTTCTGGACGAGCACATCGAAATAGTCAATGCTTTCCGTACCCATGATGATCTTGGTAAACCCTTCCGTCAAAAGGTCATCCAGAGTTGTGCCGTAGCTTGCCAGCACTTCGGGGGTTACTCCCCACAGTGCCGTCTTAATGTAGTTTTGGTCGTCCAGGACTTTCTTGGCAAGACCGTACGCGTTCTTTGGAGCACCTTGCTGCAAATAATCGCCGACGGCTCCTGGCGTTGCATTCTTCATGAACTCGACGCTATTGTTATATTTCTGCCACATGCCCGAAGTGGTTAGGCCGCTGGTGTCTCCGGATTGAAGTGCCGCGGATACGGCCTCGTATTGCTCGTAGTCGGAGTTCGGGTTGAGCACACGGAAGGCACCGACGACATGAGCGATATCGTTGTCCAGCAGGGCGGATAACGTTTCCTTGGATTCCTTGCCCTGACCTTCATCGACGATATAGGCATAATCGTTCAAGATGTCGATGACCTCTTTTGGATTCGCGAAGCCTTTTTTCATGACCACATAATTGTTATTTGCAAAGAAAATCGATTGTTTGGCTTCTTTTCCGTCGACGGTAGGAATGGTATAAGGGTAAAAGATGGCGTCCTTGCCCAAATTGGCCACCGTATCTACACCAGGATTGTACCCCCACCATTGATAATACGGCTGCATGCCAACCTTGCCGGCGACGATATCTGCGTTCATGGCGTTGAAGTCTTTGATCGCGAATTCCGGATCGATAATGCCGAGTTTGTACCATTCTGCCCATTCGGCTAACGCCGCTTTCATTTCAGGTTGGATCGAACCGTATACCAAGCTCCCGCTCTGGTCTTCGATCCACAGATCCGGATGGGCGTTCCAGCCAATGGCGAGCAAGTTAAGGTAATCCAACGATTGGTCAACCGCCATGCCATACCCGCCGTGTTTCTCCATCAATTTCAGCGCAATGTTTTTGACGTCGTCCATATTTTTCGGATCTTCCAAACCAAGTTCTTCCTTCCAATCATTCCGTATCCAGATAAAGTCGGGCTGTTCGATCAATCCCCAGTGCATTTGCGGGATTCCATATAACTTGCCGTCCTTTTTCCCCGACTCGAAACTGTCAGCATCCGCCTCCATATACCCTTTAAGACGTTCCGAAGCATTTTGCTCAAAGACATCCGTAAGATCCATGATCATATCCGCTTCAATTAACTGCTGCAGTTGTGATGGATTAACTCTGAATACATCGGGCAGATCGTTCGAGGAAATGGCCAAGTTCAATTTGGTATTATACTCATCGCTCACCCAGTCTGTTTTGACTTCAACACCCAGTTTCTCTTTGTATCGCCGGATCCAAACATTGTTGGTAATATCATCGCCCTTCGGATACTTTGCGGACGTGTACTCGGAGGTTACCGTGTGAATGGTTACCGTTCCTGATTCAGCGTTACCCGAGTCTGAACTTGTCGGATTTTTGCCGGTGCTGCCGTCATTACTGCACGCGGTCATAAGAATGGTGGACATGCATAAAGTCAAAATCAAGGATTTCGTTTTCTTGGCCATGCTCGTTCCCCCTATGAAATGATTTCAGTGAAGACTTGCTTGAACACATTGTAAAGGTGGAAGGGACAGAGTGGTATAAAAGTTATTGACGGATATCCACAACTTTTTTTACCTGTTGATCTGACGTGGAACAATACAAATAGGGGAGCATGCACTTTTTTTACTTTTTCCATACTTTTCTTTACGGACTACACTTGTGTGTATGTATAAAAACAAGCTCCAATCCCCAATTGGGGACAAGAACTTGTTTCAATGATATAAGCCAAAATAGAACAAACACACGTTAAACGGAAAGGCAGTACCAATCTGGAGAAGCGAAGCGTTCGCCTTTACCGATGGAAATTTTACTGCGCAATAGCTTCAAAGTCCGGCTGCAATTTGTTTCGCAGAAGAAACATCATGATCGCACCCACAAGGAATGCCACAGCATCGGCAATGACGAGCGACCAGACCACGCCGTGGAAACCGTTCATATGATTGGCGATATAGAGCACCGGAATCAAGGTAACGCCTTGAATAATGGACATGATAAATGCGGCGGTTCCTTGTGCTGTTGCCTGGAAAATACCCGTGAACAGCGTCGTCATTCCTGAGATGAACAGGGATAAAAACGTTACGTGAAGAATGTAGCTGCCCATTTCAATGAGCTGCGGATCACTCGTAAACAATCCGATTAAATGATCGGAGATCAGATAAACGATGACGCCGAAGCCGACGGCTAACGCAACCATGGTTTTGATCGTAAATCCTATCGTTTGTTTCATCCGCAGTTTATTCGCCGTAAAAGTGAAAGCGATGAGCGGCACGACTCCCTCGCATAAACCCATCAAAATAAACTCGGGGAATTGCAGCAAACGTGATGATATTCCGTACCCCGCCACGGCTTGATCCCCGTAATCGGCAAGAAAATGGTTGAGCACGAGTGACATGGCACCCAGGAAGATACTCATAATAAACACGGGAACGCCGATTTTGAGCACATTGCCGAGAATGTCCTTGCTGACCTTGAACCATTTGGACGAGATGGTCAGGAAACGGCTTTTTGTTCCCATATGGAAGGCGTAGAACGCACTCGCAACCAGGTTGGAGATGACCGTGGCCGATGCCACGCCGATGATGCCCCAATGAAAGACGTAGATGACCACGGCATCCAGAATGATATTTACGACCACGCTAAGGATCATCCCAGCCATTGATGTGATGGCTGCTCCCTCCGAGCGCACGATATTTTCCAGCGTGAAAAATAAAATCACGAAGGGTGAGCCGATGAGCATCACGGTGACATATTGTTTCGTGAATTCAAAAGCTTCCGGCGTTGCTCCCAAACCATGAACGATCGGATCGATTAACGGAAGGCCGACGGCCATCACGATCAAACCGAGAACTAAACTGCTATAAAAGGCAAAGGAAGACACATGTTTTACGTCATCATACTTGTGTTCACCCAATAGACGGGAGATGAAGGTACCGCTGCCCATGCCAATCAAGCTGCCTAATGCCATAATGGCGGCGAATAAAGGCAAGGTAAGCGCAAGGGCGGTTAACATGGCCGTATTGCCCAGCGTCCCCAGGAAATAGGCATTCAAGATGGAGTATATGACATTCATTGATGTGCCGAGCATCATGGGAATCGCAAAATGAGCTACGGCTTTGGTGATCGGTGCTTTTTCAAAGTAATGGAGATGTTCTGCATCCATGCGGATCACTACTTTCTTCATGTATTTTGTTCTTATGGTAATCTAACGGTGTTAGATTGTACCTTACGGTGTAAGATGATATCATGAACGTATGAACCTGTAAAGTAAAACTTACACTGTTAGATAAAAGGGCGGGTAATGGATGAAAAAACAACAGCCTCAAATCTCGGAAGATAAAATATTGGAAGCTTCGTGGGCGCTTCTGGGGGAGGAGGGCATCGAGAAATTCAGCATGCGACGATTGGCCGACCGTTTGGGAATACAGGCTCCGTCCATATACTGGTACTTTAAGAGCAAGCAGAATCTCTACCAACGTCTGGCCAACCAGATATCGAAAATCATTCTGGAGGAGTTCCACTCCGATGGGGATTGGAAAGAGCAGATGGAGGGAATTGCCGTCACGATACGAAATGTGCTCAGCCGGTATCCCTGCTCCACACAGCTCATGATGATGACGCTGCCTCATGAGCCGGACATGATCCGATTCACCAACAGGATGCTGCTCTGCATCGAATCGACGCCACTTGAGCAAGAGCAGAAATTGCAAGCCGTGATTACGCTTACGAACTATGTGTTCTACTTCGTTCTGGATGATTATCAGCATCAGCGCAATATTACCGTGATGCTGGAGGACGAGGGAGTTGTTCCGGGCGGGCAGATGACCGCTCTTCTGGACTCGATGAGCGAAGCGGAAGCGGGATTGTTCCGTGGGATGTACAAGAGCGGGCTGTTTGAGGTGATGGGGACCGATCAGGCGTTTGAATTCGGCCTGAAGCTGATTCTGCTGGGAATCGAGCAGGTGATTAAGGAGCATGAAAAGAAATAGAACGTAAAAAACCGCTCATCCGGCGATCGGATGGGCGGTTGTTATGAAATTTTGCAATGATATAATCCGCAAGAAACATACGCACGTTAACGGAAAGGCAAGGCGGAACCGGCTGCAGTTTCTTTAAATCATAAGATCATCAACGGTTTTTAACAAGATGGAGGCGTTATGCCCGCCAAACCCAAAGGAATTTGACATACCGATCTTCAAATTTGCCGTTCTGGCGCGATTCGGAACATAATCCAAGTCGCATTCGGAATCTGGCGATTCCAGGTTAATCGTCGGCGGGATGACACCCTGTTGCAAGGTTTTTACGAGGGCAATGGCTTCTACCGCCCCCGAAGCGCCAAACATATGGCCTGTCATCGATTTATTTGCAGTCACGGGGATGTGATAAGCCTGTTTGCCAAAAACCTGTTTTAACGCTGCTGTTTCAGAGCGGTCTCCAACCACTGTACTCGTTGCGTGGGCACTGATGACATCTACCTGCTCGGGGGAAAGCTGTGCTTCCGACAAAGCAGAACTCATCGCTCTTGCTGCACCTTCGCCGTCCGGCGGCGTAGCAACCATGTGATAGGCATCTGAACTAGCTCCATAACCGATGACTTCCGCAAGGATATTGGCCTTTCTTCGCAGAGCATGCGTGAGTGATTCGATAATCAGGATGCCGGAGCCTTCTGCCATCACAAACCCATCCCGACTGGCATCGAATGGACGGCTCGCCCGTTCCGGTTCCGTATTTCGCGTGGACAATGCGGTTGCATTGGCAAAACTGGCCAAAGCAATATCGGTCACGGCCGCTTCCGCTCCACCTGCAATAATGACGTCCGAACGTCCGGATTGGATATTGTAAAAGGCTTCCCCGATCGCGGTATTTCCAATCGAACACGCGGTTACAGGCGACATGGTGGAGCCTTTCGCTCCGTATCGAATGCTGATGAATGCCGCCGCCATATTTGAAATCATCATGGGCACAAGGGTGGGGCTAATTCGCCCCGGTCCCCGCTGTTTAAGGACATGGCTTTGATCCATCAACGTTTGAATTCCTCCGACGCCTGATCCTACATAGACGCCCATTCGATTTCTATCCACCGTATCCAGATCCAGACCCGAATGCTGCATGGCTTCTTCCGCAGCTGCAAGGGCGAATTGACAGAATCGATCCATTTTGCGGGCTTCTTTGATGCCAAAGAGCAACGTTGGATCAAAATCACGAACGACACCGGCAATCTTCACTTTATGATCGGATGAATCCAATATATCCAATGCAGAAATCCCCGATTTACCCTTAATAAGATTAGACCAAAATTGTTCTACATTGTTGCCGAGAGGGGAGATTACGCCCATTCCTGTAATTACGACTCTTTCCATGAATCAGATCCTCCTGAACGCAAATAAATTTGTGATTTACGGATATCATGTCATGGTATGTATCCTATTACAAGTTGTAGTTTATCCTAGTATAATTACTACTATCATCATTTCCGTATAAAAGCGTACAAGGAGGCCAGTAATGAATCGTCAAGTCAGACTGCAGGAACTATCGACATTTTTAAAAGCAAAACGTGCCCGGATTTCTCCCGAATCCGCAGGTTTTCCGGAAGGTCAGCGAAGAAGAACGCCAGGGCTGCGAAGAGAGGAAGTCGCCCAACTGGCAGGGGTGAGCACGACGTGGTATACCTGGCTTGAACAAGGGCGAGAGATCAAGGTTTCTTCTTCCGTGCTGGACAGTGTGGCTAACGCGCTCCAATTAACTGCCGATGAGCGGAGATATGTATACTCCTTATCATTGGAGGCGGGGAGTACAGCTTCTTCTCCTATGAAAGAACGGCCGCCAATCGTAAGTCCTTCTTTGGAAAAAATCATTACGGAGTTAAGCTATTGTCCGGCCATCATTTCGGATCGAAAGTGTCGAATTGTAGGATGGAATCGGGCCGCCGCCTATGTATTTCTGGACTTTGATCAGCTTCCCGATGAAGAACGGAATATGATATCCTTGCTGTTCTCCCGCCGGGAATTTAAACGTTTGGCCGTGAATTGGGAGCAATTTGCCAATGAATTTCTTGCGATGTTTCGTTCGTATTATGGCCAGCATGTTGAAGATGAGTGGTATGAACAGTTTCTGAATAACATGAAAGAGCGTCATCCCGAATTCGATGAAATGTGGAAGCAGAGCCCTGTCAATTATGCCCCGGATGTGCACCTGGAGTTCAGGCATGCCAAAGCAGGAAAAATGATATTTGAGCTAACGTCCCTTCAAGTGTACGGTGAACATGATTTGCGCTGCAGCATTTACACGCCTGACAAAAAAACGGAAGAAAAATTGATCAGCATGATGTAAGAGAGAGCTTCGTGATTCCATTGACATGCTCATGGAGCAGTTGGACAGTAAGCTGGATTCGTTGTATAATAATCCCAAAATTTCTGTACGATACCGTACAGAAAAAGGAGAGGAACTTCTTGCCAAAGGTGCTAGTTACAGAAGAGCAATGGATCCAGCTCGGAATCGAGAAATTTTCGCAATCCGGGCTGGATGGCCTGGTCATCGAGAGAATGTCATCGGAATTGGGCTGCAGCAAGAGCAGTTTTTATTGGTACTTCAGAAATCGGAACGAGTATATCACCAAACTGGTGGAACGATGGGTCGAGCTATCGACCAATGAGGTCATCCTTCAGTCCTCCTTGGCCATAAATCCGGAGGATCGATTAACTTATTTGCTCCAGCAAATGTTCTCTGCAACGGGTAAAGGTGACTTTTTGTTTTTCTTCCGAAAGCTGGGGAGTAACCATGCAAACTTCCAAGAGATGCTGGAGAAGATTGAGCAAACAAGGATCGATTACGCTGTGCAAGTTTTAGAAAGCATGGGGATGACGACCTTAAACGCCCAACAAAAAGCCTTTATCCTATACCACTATTATTTAGGCTGGTATGAGCGCTTCAAAAACAGACAGGTAGAAAAGGACGAATTGCAACAGCATATCGACACGCTGAAAGCTCAATTGTTGAGTTCATCTTTGGAGGGATGACAATGAATGTGATGGCATGGATGCTGGGAACGATTTTATTTTTACTTGGCGGTCTACATATCTATTGGATCGTAGGCGGGAAATTCGGAGCTTTGGCGGCTATTCCAAGCAATGGCTCGGAATTGTTGTTCAAACCGAAGAAAGCAGGCACGGCCTTTGTGGCAGGAGCATTAATTTTTTCAGGATACATTGCATTAGCTCTTGGGGAGGTTGTTCATACCTTCATTCTGGCAGAATGGATGGTCAGCACCGGCGGCTGGATCATCGCGCTCGTGTTTTTCATCAGAACGATTGGAGACTTTCATTGGGTCGGTTTCTTTAAAAAGAAAAAAGGAACGTTGTTTGCCCATTGGGATACACGACTTTATTCCCCGCTATGTTTGTTCATCGCGATCCTTTGGGTGACTCTATTGATGAGATGGATGCCTTAGTCAGGTCAACAGCACAGTTTGTATGCATTCCCTTTAAATTTCGCATAGAATAGAAAGGAAACCATCGACATCTTAAGAAAATTTCATTGTATGCCAGTGTCGGTATGGTACATGGATTATTAAAAAGGGACCGCGCATCATTGTTGGAGGTGGCTCACGTGAAGAGAAGGCATGGTGTACCCCATGTTTAAATGGATGCTGAACTCCCGTTTAGTCAAGTTTGGTTTCCTATTGATCGGACTCATCGTACTTTTTTATTCTTGGGAATCATTCCAGCATATTGATCTTAAAGGGTGGCTGTTGGAACCCAAGGAGTGGTGGATCGTTTGGGCCGTCCTGTGGGGACTGTCTCTCGTTAAATCCATCCTTTTTTTCTTGCCCATTCAACTGGTTTACGTTACTTCTGGAATATATTTTCCTATGGAAACGGCAGCACTTCTTTGCCTGCTTGGCCTGGTGCTGGAGATGACGATCACTTATTTTATAGGCATCAAGGCTGGGAGAAAAACGGTTGCTCGCTTCATATCGAAGGAAAACAAATGGAGCAAATGGTTCAATACCTACAAACAACATGAATTCTCAGGCATGTTCTGGGCAAGGCTTACTCCGTTCTCAATTGAAGCAATCAGTTTATTGTTAGGAGCTGCCGGGGCGAAGTATAAACCGTACATCATCGCTTCCACGCTCGGTTCGCTGCCTAAAATTGTTTTCTTTGTCATGATCGGCTCAATCATCAGCCAGGGAGAGGTCGGTGCATCCCTGTTGACTTTTCTGCTCATGACATTGGGGTGGTGCATCGTCATCGCATTTTTGATCGGACGAAAGCAGATTGTTTGGAGAAAGCAAACCAAACAGAACACTTCAAATACGTTGAACAGTTACGATGGGAAGTAACGGGGTTACGTTTATTCCAGACGAAACGAATGGTCGACCCACCTTTTACGGTACTGATGGGGCGTGACGTCCATCTGTTCTTTGAATAATTTGCAGAAATACGAGACATTGGTCAAACCGATTTCCTCGGCAATGAGCGCGATCGGTTTGTTTGTCGTCGTCAGCAATTGAACAGACTGATGAATCCTGCGAGCAGCAATATATTGCGATATGCTGACTCCGGTTGCTTCTTTGAATAAATGCGAAAGGTGATAGGAAGAAAGGTGCAGCGATTGAGCCAGATCGTGCAAGCGATAGGGTACATGGTAGTTTTTTTCGATCCAGTTCAGGATGCGCTCGACTTGGTGGTTTTTGCGTCCCGCAGGAGAAGCTGCCGAATTTCCCTCAAAGTCATTCCATAACGGTTTGAGATGATGAAAGAAATTCACAAGAAACAGTGAAATTTCCTCCGTACGATTCGATTCGTCCAAATAAGGTATACGCTCCTGAAAGTTTTTAAATTGATGCACCAAGATATGCTGATCGCTCAGGTCGTAGAGGCAGGGGGAGGGGAGTTTCCCTAAATAAATATGCTTAAAGAAAGCATGTAAAACAGGCCATTTCTCGAAGTAGGCTTCAAACATGGAGGGTTCGAAAACGGCCAAAGACCGTTCAAAACATTGGTTATTCGAGTAGTCCAATTTGAGATGATGAAGCTGAAAAGGCTGAAAAATGCAAAGCATGCCCGGTTTAATTTCATAGCTTCGGTTATTCACGATCATTGTTCCGCTTCCTTCATGGATAAGTAACAATTCAATGCCTAAATGGGAATGGAACGTTTCGTTGTTTGCGCTTTTGCGTCTATACGCGAAATGAATGGAGTGTTTATTGAAATCGTAGAGATCATATCGCACATCGGATTACCTCGCTTTGCACGGTTTATATTTCCATGAGTTCACTATAACGAAGCGTTCCAAAAACAGCAATATAGCGTTATTTTATCCACATTACAGGATCACAATGAACCCTCTCCCTGAGGTACTATTTTGTTGAAGACATCAATGGGGTAAGAGGAGGGATTTCAACATGCTAAAGATTGCGATTATAGGCGCAGGAGCCATTGCCAACGCGCATATCAACAGTTATTTGCAATTTAAGGAACGATGCGAAATTGTGGCCCTATGCGATATGTATCCTGAAAAGGCCGAAGCGAAGAAAAACGAGTTTGGATTGAACGCCAAAGTTGTTAGCGATTACAAAGAACTGCTTGATGAGAAAATCGATCTGATTTCGGTCTGTTTACCTCCTTATGCGCATGCACCGGTTACGGTGGATTTTCTGAATGCAGGAAGTCATGTTCTGGTGGAGAAGCCGATGGCATCTTCCTTGGAGGAATGCGATCTCATGATCGAAGCAGCGCAGAAGAGCGGCAAAATACTGTCGGTTGTGGCGCAGAACCGGTTCACCAATCCGATCATGAAACTGAAACAAATGCTGGATACCGGACTTGCCGGTCCGATCCTGCATGCTCAGGTCGATTCCTTCTGGTGGCGCGGTCATTGCTACTACGATCTCTGGTGGCGTGGTACATGGGAAAAAGAAGGAGGAGGTTGCACGCTGAACCATGCGGTGCATCATATTGATGCTTTGCTCTGGATGATGGGACGCCCCGATCAAGTTCAAGCGTTCATGAGCAATGTGGCGCACGACAATGCGGAAGTCGAAGATTTATCCATTGCGATGCTTCGTTATCCGAATGGTGCATTGGGACAAATTACGAGTTCGGTCATCCATCATGGCGAACAGCAGCAGTTCATCTTCCAAGGACGGGATGCCCGAATCTCTGCGCCTTGGAAAATCACCGCTTCCTTGTCCAGACCCAATGGTTTTCCGGAAAAGAATGCCGAGCTCGAAGAGCAGCTTCAACAAGCATACGACCGTTTACCGAATTTGCCGTACGAGGGGCATTCCGCCCAAATCGACAATGTCTTGCATGCCATCGAGTCAGGGGAACCGCCGTTGATTGACGGCAGTAGCGGCCGCAGTACGTTGGAACTGATTATGGCCATTTACAAATCGGCGAGCACCGGAGAGAATGTCAAGCTTCCACTCGTCGCTGGCGATCCGTTCTACACGCGAGCAGGCGTCCAGCAGAATGCCATCCATTTTTACGAGAAAAGCGGTTATGTTGAAAATTTTGCCGCGGATGAGCAGATTACGATCGGCACAACGAAGGAATAGCCAATCTTATCATTCGAGGTGGACCGGAAAAACAAGAGGGTTGCTCTCTAAAGCGGCCCTCTTTATCATGTGTCTTTTCTCAATTCCCCCAATTGTGGTCGCCCTCCGAGGATGATCTTTATCTTCGCTATGCCATCGCCTGCTTGGCGGTATTTTCAACGTTTGCAAGTCAGAACCCTCCGGCGTATAACGATACAGGCAAATTTAGCAGGTTTGTTCCCATCTCAAACACGGCGTTTTATGCCCTTTTGTTGGACAAACCTCTCCAGAACCGAAAAATCCTCGGTCACGTTCTTAAACGGCAACGTTTCCAGCACCTGTTCCCGGTAATTTTTTTTTGCCGCTCCGCTGAGACGCGAATCGAGGATGCTAAGAACGCCAAGATCCGTTTCGCTGCGAATCAAACGTCCGCTTCCTTGCCGTAACCGAAGAAGCATGTCCGGCACAAATACGTCCATGAACGGATTCTCCGCCACCAATGACTTATATTCATAAATGGGATCCGACGGAACGGGAAAGGGCAGCCGGAAAATAATGACCTGCGACAGGTCGGAGCCTTCGATATTCACGCCTTCCCAGAAAACACCGGTACTCAGAAGCACACCTTTGCTTGCCCGAAATTCAGCGATCACGCCGTCCTGGGAAGATCCCTCTTTTTGAACATGCACTGCCCATGCATGCGTATTGGCACTCGACATCAGCTTCTTGTGAATATATTTCATGTCTTCCTTGGCTGAAAAAAGGACCAATGTTCGTCCTTGCGTCAGATTACAGAGTTTGACCATTTCTTTGTAGGCTGATTCAAGGTAGATTTCACGCCGATCATGATGATAGTGCGGAACATGGTTCGAAATGTACATTATGGCATGATTGGTGTAATCGAAAGGGGATGGTTTGCGGTCCATATAATCCCCCCTGTAACCAAGCGATTGCGTCAAATAAGAGTATTGTTCTTCCAGCGTTTCCCCGCCCTGGCACATCGTTGCAGACGTGAGGATCACCGAAGTCTTGCCGTGAAATAAAGTATGTTTCAGAAACTGGCTAATATCTTTGGGACAGATGCTGACCGTGGCCTCCTGCAGAGGTTTGCTTGCCCATATGAGATAGTTGTCCTCCGCTCCAGCCAGAACATCGATGAGGGAGATAAGCCCGTTCATGGCTTCATAAACGTCATCGATCTCACGTTCGTTGCGGGAGGTCAAAACCGATAGGCTGAGACTCAGGTCTTTCAACACATGCAAGACTCGAGTCAACGGCGTTTCTTTGATCTCGGATACTTTGATCCGGTCGCTGTCCTGTTTGGCCGCACGGAGCAAGTCCGTGTCGATCTGTTTGAAAATGCGTTCAACGCATTTTTTCAGAAATTTGGATTGCGAAAGAAGGCTTTTATCCCCGGATTTCTTCATGAGCAATTGCACAGTATCGTCCAGAATGCGGCAGATTCCTCGAAAAGTGAACTCCAGAGTTCGTGCGTCTCTAACTTTGGCTTCCAGATTATGAGCTTCATCAATGACAATCAGAGCCGGCCGTTCCGTAATAAGGCCTCGGGTTCCTTCTTTTTTCTTCATCAAATCCCGGATGAGCAGGTCCTGATTCACGATTATAAAATCGATTTCATTTACCCTTGCATTGATTTTGCCACGCATATCGTAAAATAAGCAGCCATTTTTATGATGGCAGCGTTCGAATTTGCAATCGTTCACGGAAACATTGGACCATTCGGCATCACGAATGCCGCCCTTTATATCCGCTCTTTCGTCAATCTCAAAATTTAATACACGCTGTGCAAGGGTAGAGAAGGGTGAGCCTGGATCATCAGGGTTGAATAATTCCGCTGCCCTGTTTCGGCAGGCATACTGGCCCATGCCTTTCCCTACGACAGAGCGAACCGTTGTAAAGCCTAACCGGCTGCCGATGACCCTAAGGTCTTTATGTATCTGTTCCGAAAGCTGAATGGAGGATGTTGCGATAATAATCGGTTGGCGCGATACCTGATTAATGAGCAGGCCGGGAATGAGATATCCGAAGGACTTGCCGATACCAACCCCGGCTTCAATCATGGCGTTGCGTCCATTAATATAAGCATCAGCTATATCCAGTGACATATCCTGCTGCCCGACCCGCTCTCGGAGGCCCATTCGGGGAAACCGGTCATACACTCGGAAGATGGCTTCAACCAACGAGCGCTCGAGGTCCTTTTTCGGCTCCCGCTTCTGTGAAGTATAGAGTTCATTTAACCAATTCATAACGATCACCTCTTTTCCAAATGAAAATCATCCTTTTTGGATATTTATAGTGAAACTTTAATTATCTTTGAAGCCGCCGCCACAGTCAAGTGTTCGGAATGGCAAAATGGCTGAACGCAACAAAATCGGTTCAACAGCGTCTATTGAGCATAAATAGAGAACATCAACGGGAGTGAAACAGATGCTTATCAAACGGTTGACGATCATCGGTGCCGTACTCGGCTCCATGTTTTTATGGGCAGGAAGCGTGGCTGCGAACGAGCGCTTTACCGATCTGCAGCATTCGAAGTGGGCCGAAGACGGTATCGAATATATGGCTAAACGGGGAACCGTGGCCGGATACGGCAATGGGAAATTCAAGCCCGCAGCGCCTGTGACAAGGGCGCAAGCGGTCACTTTTATGGTACGGGAGCTTTATTCGCAGCAGCTTGAGAAGCCGGTGCAGGGTACGACATATGGGGATGTTCCGACAACACACCCCTTTTACCGGGAAATCGCCATCGCGGCCAAAAACGGGCTTGCCAGCGGGTTTCCGGACGGAACCTTCCATCCGGATGCACCTCTTAGCCGCGCAGAGACGGCGGCATTCCTTACACGCGCATATTTACTCGTCGAAGGCAAGCAGCCTGCCAATTGGTCGGATACGGAAAAGCACTGGGCCGCAGCGCCGATTCTCATCATGAGCTCGAACGGTTTGGTCGGCGGATATGCGGATGGAACCTATCGTCCGAATCGTACGGTCACGCGTGCGGAGTTTGCCGTATTTATGTCGCGCGTGATTCGGTTTGAACGTGAAGCAGCTATTCGGGCACAAGATTGGGACAAGTTGATTTCATATATGACCGTGAGCGAGCAGGTTGGCCAAATGCTCATGCCTGACGTTCGGCAATGGAATGGCAAAGCAACGACGAGCGTGAATGAAGGGCTGGAACACACCATCCACGACCAAGATTTGGGCGGTTTGATCCTTTTCGATAAAAATATTGTAGACGCTAAACAGGTCACAACATTCACGCACAATCTGCAAAACGAAGCAGGCGACATTCCGTTGTTTCTAGGTATCGACCAAGAAGGCGGCGTCATAAAACGAATTCCTGGCGGGACGAATCTGCCGGGGCAAATGGCCCTTGGCGCCACAGGGGATGCGGCACTGGCCGAAGCGGCCGGACAGCTGACAGGAGAAGAGCTGAAGGCGCTCGGACTGAACCTCAACTTTGCGCCTGTGCTCGACATAAACAGCAACCCGGACAATCCGATCATCGGCATGCGTTCGTTCGGCTCGAGTGCGGATTTGGTGACGCGGTTTGGTCTCGCAACGATCAAGGGACTGCGTCAATCGGGCGTGATCGCGGCAGTTAAGCATTTTCCGGGCCATGGCGATACAACGGTGGATTCCCATCTCGGAATGCCTGTGTTGACGCATCATCGGGAACGGCTTGATGCGGTGGAACTGAAACCGTTCCAGGCTGCGATCGAGAATGGGGTGGATATGATCATGACTGCGCATATTGCTTTTCCTGCGATCGATAATGAACAGGTCACTTCGCTCAAAGACGGAAGCCGTGTGCCGATCCCTGCCACATTATCCAAAAAAGTGCTCACCGGGTTACTTCGCGAAGAGATGGGATATGAGGGTCTCATCATTTCCGATGCCTTCACCATGAAGGCCATTGCAGCGCATTTCGGGGAAAATAAAGCGGTGGAACGCGCCGTCTCTGCAGGCGTGGATATCATCCTGATGCCACAAGATTCGGAAGCCGCTCATCAGACGCTGGTGAACGCGGTGAAGGACGGGACGATCCCGACCCAAACCATCCATGCGTCCGTTAAACGAATTTTGGAGCTGAAATCGAAATATGGTTTGTTCGAACCTGGCCCAAGCCTTGCCCAAAAGTTAGCCGACCTTAAACAGGTCATCGGAACAGAGGAGCATCGCACGGTGGAGCGGAAAATTGCAGAAAAAGCTGTCACCTTATTGGCGAGCCGCGACGGTTTACATCCGGACCCGATCCATCAGGGCGACCGCGTTGTGATCGTTGCAGCCGAGGAAGAGCAGGCAAAACAGCTGGAGAAACAACTGAAGCAAGCCACAGACGACTTGTCGTTCAAAACGGAAATTTCCGTGATCGACCAAGGACAAACCAACGCTGCCCTGCAAGCGATCAATAAGGCTGATTACGTTATTCTGGCCTCCTACCAATTCCGCAATGTGGCCAGCCAGTTCGGATGGAATGAGGTTCAATCCTTGATCGACGAGATGAACAAGCGGAATAAGCGTTACACGTTGTTATCGCTAGGGAACCCATACGAGATGGTCTATTTGCAAAACGTGCGCTCCGCGCTTGCCGTTTACGGGAAGCAGGAGCCGAATACGGCAGCCGGAACGAAAGTCTTGCTTGGCCAACTGGAAGCGACCGGGGTGCTGCCGGTGCAAACGGATTGAATCCCCTGCTTTTTAAATTTGTTGACCGAGAACCGTCTAAAGAAACGTCAAACTGCAGGGAAGCGGAGGCTTTTGGTTCATAAGCCCAAACCGCTGCCTCGATGTACCCCATCCGGGATAAGTCCGGGTTGTTACCAAAAAGCCCCCGCCTTGAAGGCGGGGGCGGTTTAATATAGACAACTATTCCCATAATGGGCCTGTAATTATCAGAATTATAGTTAATTGTCTATGCCCCCCCGTGATTTTTACACATAGTATGTGGAGAAATATCACGGAGGTGAGTTCATTGATAAAACGTCATGGAAAACTGATTGGTAAACGTAAATTAAAAAAACATGTGCATTGTGCTAAGGTTAAGGTGTTAAAAGTCAAACCTAAAATTGTTGTTAATGCACCGCAAGGCGCTCAAGGGGTTCCTGGCCCGCAAGGACCGATAGGTCCTCAAGGTGCGACTGGTGCTCAAGGGATACCTGGCCCCGCCGGACCGCAAGGACTTCCTGGTATACAAGGACCAGTCGGTCCTGCCGGCCCGGTCGGAGCAGTGGGCCCTGCTGGCCCTGCTGGAGCAACAGGCCCTGCCGGACCTGCTGGAGTAATAGGCCCTGCCGGTCCTGCCGGAGCAACAGGCCCTGCCGGTCCTGCCGGAGCTGGAATATCCGATTTCCTGAGCGTATTCCGGGCAGATCCCGGCACGGGTACTGACACCGTTCCAGGAAACTCACCAATAACTTTAACCGGCGTTCTGGCTAATGTTGGAGGTGCATTTACCTTCGTGCCGCCATCCCCGACGATAACAATCAACGAAACAGGGAGTTACCTGATCTCTTTCACCATTCATAATCAGAGCAATGCTGATTTCAACCTCACAGTGAATGGAACGCCCGTAACACCCTTGCCTTTTACGGGTAATGGAGGAGGACCCATATCTGCTGAAGTTATTATTACGGTTACAACAGTTCCGACAACGATCCAGCTGGTAAACGCGAATGCAACTCCTGCACAGTTGCATAACAATCTAAATACCACTGTGACCATTCTGAAACTGGCTCCTTAATTCCGATTCTCAATATAGTTTATGTCTGCATAAAAATAAAAGTTTATGTCTTTTATCCAGTCAATAAGTCTATTTATTCAATAAGATAGTTTGAATGATCGGAGGCTGGAGAGCGGCGGGGCGAAAAAGCTAGAACATATCGCCCGCTGCTCTCTCCGTTACCGAAGCCAAACCCTCAAAGTCTGGTAAGAATATCCCGGTGTCGGCAACTACCGAAGATATGAAGGTTACTGAAACCGTGGTCACGTTCAAGCTGGACAAGATACATAAGCAAGGGGAAGTTCTGTCCGGAACATGATCAGTCTAAAAAAACGACATCATGAATGTTTCACTCCTGCAAAACGGCTTGGAACTGGAGGTAAACGGTTGAGTATCCTGATATCAGCTTTTTCAGGTGAGAAAGATTACGATAGTATATGGTGAAAACATGGGAATGTGACCATTCGTATCGTTTCCGGATTATCCGAATTTTTGTTTTTTCTACATCCGTTCATGCTCGGGTTCAATATGAATCAAAATTTGGGCACGATGAAAAACTTGTTTAATGGCCTGCTCCATTTCATCGGAAAGTTGATGGGAAGTGATCACGCTCATGGTAGACGGGACGACAAGGTGAAAATCAATAATCTCCTCCGGACCGGATCGCCGGGTACGAAAGTTATGAACCTCGATGTATTTTTCCTCGAACGATTGAATAATGTGAAGGATGTTCTCTTCCTCCTCTTCGGACAATCGGGCATCGATCAGTGGTGGGAAGGATTCTTTCATCAATTTGTAAGCTTCTCGCATGATATAGAACGCCAGAATAATCCCAATGACCGGATCCAATATATGCCAGCCTGTGATCGTAACGAGCAATAAGCTAAACGCTACTCCTAGGGAGGTGAAAACATCCGTAAGTAAGTGCAGTGCATTTGATTTCATGGCGACTGAATTCATTTCTGCCGCTGTTTTTTTGAGCTTTCGCGAAACCCAATAATTGATGCCGGCTCCAATAAGCATAACAATGATTCCTAAATAGGGAAGTTCTACGGGACTCGGATGGATGATTTTATGAACACACTCATAAATGATCCAAATGCCTGCCACAAAAATGAGTATGGTTTCGATCGTTCCGGAGACGTTCTCTACTTTGCCATGTCCATAGGGATGCTGTTGATCTGCGGTGCGTCCGGAAATACGGATCGAAAAAAATGCAATGAGGGAAGCCGCCAAATCCAAAGCAGAATGGATCGCTTCGGAAATGATGGCCACCGACCCCGTCAAAAGCCCAACAACGAATTTGGATAAAACGACAAAGGCGTTGCTCAGGACAGACAGAAATGCAACATTTGCCCCTTTCAAACGATCTACCTCCATTTGGAAATTAATAAATTAATTTGCTGCCATCCGGATATTATGTTCACTATTTCCCATCCTTAATCAACAAGAGTTTCAAGAGCATGAAGCATTACCTGATTGCACAACCGATGGTATTGTCAAATGAGGAGCAACATTTTATAATATATGAATAGTTGATCATATATTAATTAAATAGGATGATGATGATGTATGATGTATTGGTTGTTGGAGCAGGGCAGGCGGGTTTAGCAACCGGCTACTATTTAAAGGAGGCCGGGCTGAATTATTTAATGATCGATGCAGGATCCTCCATTGGCGACTCTTGGCGTAATCGGTACGACTCTTTGCAATTGTTTACTCCGAGGGCATACGACGCGTTACCGGGACTGCCGCTTCATGGCCATAAAAATACGCTCCCAAGCAAAAATGAAATAGCGGACTATCTGGAGGATTATGCCGCTTTTTTTAAACTTCCCGTCGTTTTGAATGTTCTCGCCAGACGGTTGTGGAAAAAAGACGGCATCTTTTACCTTGAAACAACAAAAGGCCTGTTTGAGGCCCGGAATATCGTCATTGCCACAGGACCTTTTCATAGGGCAAACATCCCTGATTTTTCAAAACAGTTACCCGAAAATGTAATTCAATTCCACTCCTCTGAGTACAAAAATCCTTTACAGCTATCACCAGGCAGCACACTCGTTGTAGGCGGCGGTAATTCAGGAGCACAAATCGCGGCAGAGATTGCATTGCATGCCAAACAATCCGTGGCCATATCGATTTCCGGAACAATAAAGTACAAACCTCTTTATATTATGAAACGAAGCATATTCTGGTATTTTGAAAAACTCGGGATTCTCCGAGCGGGTGCGGATACCTTAAGGGGAGCGTGGTTGCGCAAACAACCTGAATACGTTTATGGATATGATTTAAAAAAACTCGTGCATAAGGGGAAAGTCCGTGTGTACCCTCGGACATTGCATGTTGAAGGACAACGCGTCATTTTCGAGGACCGGAACGAACTCGTTGTGGATAATGTGATTTGGGCTACGGGATTTAAACAAAATTACGCCTCATGGATGGATATTGAGGGAGCACTTAACTCCAATGGTGAGGCTGTACATAACGAGGGAGTATCGCCGATCGATGGCCTTTACTTTGTCGGATTACCTTGGCAAACAGCCAGGGGATCAGCACTTATAGGCTGGGTAAAATACGATGCAGAACGAATTGTTTCTCATATCAAAAAATCAACATCTTAGTCTGTTGAGTGGGATCTCGGATTAAAGATGGCTGATGGAGCAGCTTTCTGATGTTGCGGACACGTACTTAACCCGAGATGAGGGCCAGTACGTGTGCCGAATATCAACGATCACCTGCAGTTCAGACTTCCGTCTCCGGCAGTTGCAGTGCTTCCGTTTCATAGGCCTGATACGCATTCTCTATGCCCATAATAACGTCTTTAATTTTCATATATCCTTTGGTATACGGCTCCGAATCCCGAATTTCCTCCCACATATAGTGATATTGCTTCAAGTCCTCGGTCTCGCACACTACAAAATCAGTAAAATCCTTGCCAGGCAGAGCTTCCGCATCAAAAAACCTCACTTGCACAGATGGACTGTACTTGGATATGATCTCTTGCAAGCCACCCGCAAATGTTCTTCGCTCCTCCCGCGGCAGCGCCAACCAGGTTGGGTAGAACTCCAATAATACAATCATCATTTGTCGCATATTCATTCTCCTCGCTCAACTATGTTTTCGCTTTGCTGCCAACCCATTGTACCCTGACCCGATTCGTTCGGCATTAACATAGGTTAATCCAGTTTATCCATGAAGCAAGCGGCTGAGAGATACGGGGGAGACACCGATATAAGAGGCAATATGATATTGGGGGATTCTGTGTTCCAAGCCGGGATACTTTGCCAAAAAAGCATGGTACCGTTCCAATGCCGACAGGCATAACAGTTCCTTCTCCCGCTCTTCTTTGCGAATGTACAACCGTTCCACGGCCTTTCTAATAAATCTTTCCCACATGTGGCTTCGATCCATAAGCAGCTTTAGCGTGTCATAGGGAATTTCAATAACTACGGAATCCTCCAAGGCCTCGATGTTGAATAATGATTTTGAGCCCGTCACCATTGCACCATAGGATGTGGCATAGTCGTCCTCCAACGTAAAGGCAACGTTGAAATCCTTTCCGTCACGCAGCGCATAGTACAGCCGAAATAATCCCTGCACGCAATAATAGGCATCATTCACTTCTTCATCAGCTTGAATGATGGTGAAGCCGCTAGGGATATGTCTGATCGTAGTCCGCTGCACGAACCATTCCCACTCTCGGGGCGAGATGCCTCCTTGAACAGCCGCATTGTGAAGCGATCTATAATAATGCTGCATAAATTCCTCCTGTACGTGCCGTACCATCGTATTTCGGTGATAAGTATATTACAGCTTTCACTTGGATTTCTACAAGATCAGGGAAAAGGGGCTGAAAATAAAAAAAACACCCTTTTCAAAGGGTGATCGTCGTTATGATTTCGTTAATCGACTCAACTGGCGAACACTGAATTCGAGCTGTTCAATGACATCTTCAAGCTGCTTCCGCTCAATGAAATGTTGACGCCATTCCTGCTCTCCGGATTCCTTCAAAGCTCGAATCTGCTCTTCATGCTCTTTTTGTTTATCCATTAGGTCCGCGATGTGTGCATAGAAACGCTCATAATCCTTGACGACTTCGTCAAGGAACCGGTCTACCGCCTCGGTATCATAACCGCGCAGCTTATAATCAAACTGTTTTTCGTGAATATGCTGAGCGTCCATGCCTATGCCTAATTGCTTGAACAGCTGCTTCTGTTTTTCCAGCCGCCTTTTCAAAACTTCTTCCATGTTCACTCTAATAGACCCCCATATGAATCTGCAATGCCTTTTTCTTTATGCAGTTGGACTCAGGTATACACTTTTTTATAATCGACAGAGAGCGACTCAATAATCTGCTCGTACTTATGACTGGCACGCGGGGCATAAAAGCGAAAGAATTTATCCTGCAGTGCTGCCTGTGCAAGCCAATAAAAAAAGTCATTGCTAAGCCTGTTTTTGCCGATCGAGTAGGAGTACATGACACTATGTTGATACATGTTCTTCCATTCGAACGTAAAACGCTGCTTTATTCCTTTGTTTTCCAAACCGAACGAAAAATTTCCCTTCCTTAGAAGGTAAAACTTTTCCCTCCAGAAATACATCGGTCCGTCCTTCGTGCCAACAATGCCGGTAAAGCCGTTCTCGAAATTCATATAAAAGCCACGGATGAATGCATTGCCATCGATTCCGCGGGTATCTACTTCCTTAAAAGATTGCAGGTCCAGGCATTTGGTGTCATTTTTGGGTGGAGCATTAAAATCTCTGACATACATTGTGTGCATTCGAAAAGCACCTCCAGGATAAACATACTTTCATGTAACAGACACGTCCAAGAGAACGACAAACCTTCCCCAGAGACAATGATCCTTTAAGTATAGTTGATGGATATATACATTTTCTTAACACTTGCCGTCAGATCGAGGCTGTTCCAAAGCACGCTTCAATTTAAAAGGAGGATAATCATATTGGATTTGTACTTGATTCATGATCATTTGGCGATTATGATGGAGCTTGGCAAGAAGGGGCATAGAGAGCTGCAAAATTTCAATTTCAATAGAAGCCGAGAAGCAGAAGGAGGTCAGTCATCCTAGAATTCCGAACAAAACAAATTAGCTGCAGTTATTAAAAACATAAGAGGAATTGGAGATTTAATCATTAATGACAACCAACCATAAATGGAATGTGGCTGGCCTGGCATTGCTGCTGGGTTTATTTTCGACGTTAGGCCCGTTTACCATCGATATGTATTTACCGGCATTTCCCGAGATTGCCGAAAATCTTAATACAAGCGCTTCTCTGGTTCAGTTCAGTCTTACTGCCTGTTTATTGGGCCTGGCTGTGGGACAGCTTGTTATGGGTCCTTTGAGCGATGCTTATGGCAGACGTACACCGCTGCTGATTTGCATGGCTGCCTACATCATTTGTTCCGTAGCGTGCGCCTATTCCCCGAATATCGGGCTGTTGATTCTGTTTCGTTTTACTCAGGGATTTTCAGCTTCGGCTGGTATCGTCATTTCTCGCGCAATCGCTCGTGACTTGTACAGCGGACATGAACTCACCAAATTCTTTTCTTTGCTTGTGCTTGTAGGCAATCTGGGGCCGTTGGCTGCCCCGATCGCCGGCAGTGGAGTTCTTTCATTTACGACTTGGGTGGGCGTGTTTATTTCACTGGCTATTCTAGGCATTTTCTTATTAGCGATGACCAAATGGGCTTTGAAGGAGTCGAATCCACCCGAACGACGTGTGGCCCCCAACTTCAAACAACAGCTGCGTAGTTACGGACAGCTTCTGCGTGATCGCAAGTTTGTCGGCTACATGCTGGCTCAAGGCATCATGACGGCCGGAGTCTTTGCCTATGTAGCGGGAACGCCTTTTATATATCAAAACATTTATGGCGTTACGCCCACTGTATTTGCTATATTATTCGCATCGAACGGCATCAGCTTGATGATCGGCTCGCAAATCGTGGGGCGGATGTCACAACGTATACCAGAGCAGACTTTGCTGCTATCCGGACTGTGGGTTGCCCTGGCGTCAAGCGTTGCCGCACTGGTCGTAACCATCGTTCATGGCCCGCTTTTCGCTTTGGTCATTCCATTGTTCTGCTTTGTGTGTTCGATTGGTATTACGTCAACTGCGGCATTCCCGCTGGCCATGGAAAGCCAAGCCAAAAGTGCCGGAAGCGCTGCAGCATTGCTTGGGGTCGTTCCCTTCCTGTTAGGTGCATTGGTCGCTCCTTTGGTTGGGGTGGCAGGCGAGGACACTGCGGTTCCGTTGGGTCTGACTTTATTGGGGACCAGTATTGTTGCAATCATCACTTATTTTGTACTCGTTAAAAAGGTTTCGCAGGATGTCTCTCAACATGCCCAGTCTGATCTTGATTTTTAGGTATATTCGATCATCACAGAAACAAGCTGCCTCAAGACAGCTTGTTTTTTCTTTTTTATACTCGATTACCGTGTCACTGCATAAATCGGGGTGTTTTTGCCGGTTGATAAAGCGGCGAGCAATGTGTTTGCCTCTATGAGAAGCGATGTGAATTACAGTAACCCTGTTGGAAATTTGCTTTAACTATGTCATGATGGGAAAAAGCTAAAAAGCTCTGTCGTTAACAACTTATTTTGGGTTAGGGGATGAATCTTATTATTATCAGAGAAGCGTGTAAAACAGACTATCCACAGTTAAGACAAATATATCTTGAATCCCGCCGCAAGAGCTTTCACTGGGCGAATGCAGAAGAGATGGGTTTAAATGATTTCGATCGGGATACCGTCGAAGAACATATCCTGTTAGCTGAGGAACATTCGCAAATTCTTGGATTTGCTTCCTTATATTTGCCTGATCGTTTTATTCATAATTTGTTTGTACACCCCGATTTTGCCGGCAAAGGGGTTGGCGCTCAGTTGCTCAAGAAGGCCATAGAGAAAATGGGTACGCCTGTAACATTGAAATGTGTGTCCGAAAATCACAAAGCGATGAATTTTTATGAAAAATGCGGTTGGAGGAAAGTTGTTGAAGAAGGAAAGCCGGGGGAGAAGTACTGGGTTCTAACATATGACGGGGTGACAAGTTAATGAGGGTTTCATCGGATTTCGTTTAGTCAGGGCGAAGTACCGCAACTACACCTTCAGCGTCTCCTCCTGTTTTTGAATGCAAAAAAACCACACAAATGTCCTGTATAAGGCCTTTGTGTGGCGAAAATGGAGATTTCTCTCCACAAAAGTCCACATCTCCAAGTGATTTTAGGTGTAATATTCCGTTGTAGTAAGTATAAATGGACTCCTTCATTGTTGTTAATTGCTTACCAAGTACAAGCTGTGCGTTCTATCCAAATTATTGGTTGCCTTAACCAAAGCTAAGCGTGTTTTTTGATAAAATGAAGCAATGTTTGTCCCAACGCTGTTAAAATTACGCCTTTGCCGTCACATTTAGAACAAGGTTCTTTTTCGTCATTGAGAACAACATATTTTTCTCCGTTACAGTTAGGGCAGGGGAGCTCTAAATCGTCTGTTGCAATAATTACTGACATCCTGATCACCTTTACGTTTTATTTAAGGAGGTTGAAGGTAGAACGCCTCGCTTTGCTTTAACATATCAAAAGTAAGTCACTTATTCAACCTTGAGAATGATTATAATTCTCATTTACGAACTTCGACATTTACGGTATACTGACAATGACTGCTATACATAATGTCGGTAAATAAAAGAGGAGAGGATTGAAATGTCGGGAAGGATCAAACAAGGAATGTTCATTAGTTTAATGGCTGTAATGGTTTTTGTGCTTGCAGCCTGCTCCAGCAATAATGGCAGCAGCGATGCTGAAAGCAGCAGCTCACAGCAAGCATCGACGAATAGCTCTGCAAAAGCTGCAGCGGATGAGGAAAAAACGAGCGGGAATGGTTCGGATGCGGCCCAAACAGCGTACCCGCTAACCGTTTCAAACTATAAAACAGAAAACGGTGCATGGGTGGCCAACGAACAAACTTTTGACAAGGCACCCGAACGAGTTGTTGCGAATACGCAAGGTGCTGCCGAACTGTTGATTCGCCTCGGTTTGACCGACAAGATTGTCGGCGTGGCAGCGCTGTTCGGTAGTGTCCCTGAAGACATTGCTGAGGAGTTTAAGAAAATCCCTGTATTGGCTGATAGTTATGTTGGCAAGGAAGTAACGATCGGCGCTTCCCCCGATCTGGTCATGGGACGTGGCGGATTGTTTGAGGATGCCGACTGGGGCGTTGGCACGGTAAGCAGCTTGAATGAAATGGGTATCAAAACGTATGTGCAGCGGACCAGCGTGACGGATGCATCGCTAGATAGTCTATATGAGGATATTGCTCAGCTAGGCGAAATCTTTAACGTACAAGGAAATGCAGCAGCATATATAGAGAAGCTTAAAGTTCGCGAGAATGCACTCAAAGCGAGAGCAAGCGCCGAACCGATCAACTATGCATCTTTCTTTGATAATGGGGATGGAACCATCGGCATTTACAATGGAAACGGAGATACGTTTATTGAGAGTGCGATGTCATTAATAAATATGCATAATATGCTTATTAACGAAACAGGCACGCTCAGCTTGGAGAAATTAATCGAAATTAATCCGGATGTCATGATTATTTCTAAATATGCCGGTGGCATCGACCCGCAGCAAACGATTGAAAAACTGTTAGCCAACAAGCAGGTACAAAGCGTTAATGCAGTCAAAAACAAGAAAATTTACGTTATTGATTTCAACAATTTCTGGGGCTATGGAGATTCCATCTTCACCGGAGTTGAAACGCTTGCCGATGATATGGGCTTGTAATGAATTGGATATCATTTATTTGGGTTAACTCCCAAGCAGGAGCCAACTTTATGCGTCGGCTCCTTTTCATTTGGTTCATCCTATGGTCATCTTTTGGTTCATCCTAACGGTTTAACCATTTGCAGCAAACGAGGAGGCAGGCACCATACAATACCATTGCTGTTACTTCCCCGGGAGTACCCGGGAAAAAGGTATGTGCGGCCATCCGGGACGAATAGCCCAGCGGTATGCCGATGAATAATATGACGAAGCCCCATACAGCCATTTTGCTCCAGAATGTGCATTTCAGCAGCCTTCTGAGCGCAAAGACATTGGCTGAGAGGACGATCAGCTCCATAAGCAGAATGCCAACCACGGCTCCGTTCAAATGCAGGTAGGGAATAAGTATGTAGTGGCAGCATACGGCAAAAGCGATGCTGACTGCTGTGCTGATGAACGTGATTTTTCTTCGGTCCTGAGCCCATAGAATGCTGGTCGTGATTTCTCTTAGGCCGACAATTAACGGGATTGGGGACAGCCATTGGATCAACTGGGCGGCATCCGTAGAATTAAACAATAACAATGAAAGCTCTCTTGAATATATCCAAAAAAAGAGGCTGGATACCAAGCCCCAATTCCATGCATATCGGATGGCTTTGAAACTGTATGCCTGAAAGAGGTTTTCCTGTTGTTTTTCCCAGCTTGCCGAAAGTTTCATGGTCATAGTATGGGAGATCGCCGCTGTAACAATAGTCGGCATATAAGCGACCAGAAGGGCCATACCTGTCAGCAAACCAAAAAGGGCGGTAGCTTGGTTGACGGAATACCCGGCGCTCTGAAGCCTTGCAGGTATAATAATGGCATCGATCATGTCTGAAAACGGTATGAGCAGACGTGTCAGACAAATCGCGAAAGAACTCTGAAGGAACCATTTTTTATCCGTCCCCGACGGGGAGAACGGAGAGCCGATTTCAGCAGTATTCCTTGCAGTAAAGGCAAGCAGAATGACAAAAGCGGCAATTCCCCCCAATGTCGTCCCCATCATACTCATCCCGCCGGCATAGTGCGCACCTTTAGGTAACAGGAGAAAGCATAACGTTAACATCATTGCTATTCTGACCAACTGCTCAGCTACCTCGGAAAAGGCTACCGCTTGATAATGTTCCAGACCCTGGAGATATCCCCGCAGCAGGGCAAGGGGCGGAACAACAACAAAAGCTGGCGCCAATGCGCGAATAAAAAAGTAGCTGTCTGCGCTTCCCATAACATGCGAAAGCTCTGCTGTAAACGCAAGGGTCAGCAAGAAGGCGAGGGCTCCGCCGATCATAAGCAGAACCGCCAGCCGCTTAAACCATGTCCATCCTTGATGTTTCGTTCTGGCAGTGTATAACGCTAGCGATGTGGGGAAGCCGCCTGTGATCAGCATAAGCACAAATCCGAAATAAGCATAAGCAATCTGAAAGAGGCCGATCCCTTCGGCACCGATCATCCGTGTTAACGCTACTCTGCCTGTAAACCCTATGGCTTTGGTCAACGCGATGGCGCCAAGCCGCATTCCCGTTTGCATCATGAGCGACGACTTGTCCATTGCTCTGGTCCTCCTGTTCTAACTTGTCCGTTCAAATATATGAACTTTATGAACAAGTAAGAACATAGGGAATGCGTCACCTAGTCCCGAATATGAATGAACAGATACTGGGTTTCGTCATCCCATCCCAGATCAAAGGGAGCCTTGTATCGGTCGGCCGTATGCGAGTTAACGAGCGGATAGCCGTGATCGTCAAAGCCGGTGACGATCGAGAAATGATCCACATCGTTGTGCATAACGTGGGCAATCAAATCACCTGAAACCAGCTCACCGATGGCTCCGTATGGACGCTTGTCTGTTCGCTGTGTAAGATCACCGAAATGCCCTCTGGCGATAACCGTTCCATACCCGCTGTTTAGAAGAAAATGCTTGAATGAATCGGTTTGCACCCAGGTACGGGTACCTCCATTCGGATAATGATATCTCCATGGTCCCCTCATCTTTAAGCCGCCTCCTTCTTCGGGATCACCCAAAGCCTGGGATGCAAAGTTGGTGCAGTCTCCACCCAAATGATTATAATTTTTATATTTCCGGTTATATTTTCCTTCGTTTCCGGCTCCCCATGCCAAGCCGGCATACTTATTCGCATAGTCGACTGCACGTTGGCGATTATACTGTTTGCCTGAAGGGATGCTCCGGTCGGATGGAGAGGGTGGTAACACGCCTGCAGGAATTTTCTTGGGATTTTCCTCCAATGGATCAAGAAACCATTCCTTGGCCACAACCCAGCGGTTGTCTTTTTTGGTCAGCGTCATTACATGCCAAGTCCCCAGACCAAACCAATTCATCTTGGAAGGAGTATCATGATACGTATATGCGATTTGTTGTGAATGTCCCAAAGTTAATTTGACCTGGTTGCCCGTAAATTTCATCCTGCCAATCCGAACCTTCGATTGCGCATCGACGACGGCCATGCTGCGGTGGTCGGCCCAAGCATGCAAATAGGTGGCTCTGATTTTCTGAATGTTAAGGGCGTGCCGTCCAGAACTGGAACCGAGGTCGTAATCCTTCTCCAGATTGACGCTTGTTCCGGCCAGATGCTTGGAACGCGTGTGAAAAAGATCGTTCAGGAACACTTCTACTTCTTTTGTCTCCATGTCGGATGCATCTTGGGCATTTGCGGACGACGGGTAGTCTGCAAATGAAAAAGATGTTGAGATCAACAACATGGCAATCCAACCAATGATGTGACGTAACTGCATTTGCCTGCTCCCTTTTCCATAAATTATTGGATCAGCCGCGTATAAACAATCAAGCGCTGTTCATGCTCTTTTTTGGCACGGTTGTATATCCCGGTACAAGTAATCAGGTTTAAACGAAAGTCGGACGTTTCACCAAAAATCCGATCCAAGGGAGCTTCATCCGTAAAATAGGATTCAACGGATTCCACTTGATATACCAGAGAACGATTGCTTTCATCAAACAAAAGCACAAAAGCGCCGGGTTTCAGTTTTTTGAGCGGATAGAAGACGCCTGGACCTTTATAATCATCCACATGTCCGGAAATTAACGCATTGCCTGCTTCTCCTGGCAGCACGCCTCCCGCAAAATATCCGGCAATCTCGCTTGATTTGGGAACACCGAGCCGGCCGTCTTTTTGAACGTCGACAGGAACGACTGATGCACTAAGGTTAACCGAGGGGATACACAATCGTACAGGTTTAAGTGCAGACCATGATGTAGAATCCATGTTTTCTTGCTCATGATGGGATCAGGCTTTGCCTGAAATGCTTCATGGTGAGCCTGAAATTGGCCCTGGCTTGTTGACCATAACCCAATGCTAGGGCTAAGACAAATCACGAGAAACAGAAACCATAAAATATATCGTTTTGTCATTGTTCCCATCCTCAATGTTTGAAAGGACAAAGGCAAAATGGATTCCCTTGGTCCTTTCGTCGGCTGTTACTCGCTACTCCGCCGTAACCGGATTTCGGAAGTGCATGTGGCTTAACGCTTTTTGCACGCAGTTTGTGTTCCTCTTAACGCTTTTCGAATGCAGCTTATGCTGTCCGCCAGCCGATTTCTGATGCAGCTTGTGTGCTTTTTCGTGCGCTTTTGTTTTCATTTTGTGCTCTGTCTTGTGCAGTGGCAGCAAACAACATACAAGCAGCAATCGCTGTGATGCTTGATTTTTTTATGAATTTTTCCTCCTCGGAATTAGCGGAATTGGGTTGCGTGTTTACTGTTGCCTGTTGTGACGGGATTTATTTAATATTTTTTTGCATAAATTCTCAAAAAATTCCAAAGAAAAAACAGCGCTCATTTCAATAAATCGCTTTACAAATCGAAACAGTAAAAGCAGCAAACGGTTAGTGTTACCCATAAAAAATTAGAACCCCCTCCTCCGATAGATGGTTATCGGAGGAGGGAGTTCTTGATACCAAACGGTTTCTTTATTGGGATTCTGAGTCAGGTGATTCCCCCAATTTTAATTTCAGCCAGCCTTCTACTGCACGAAATGGAGGTGGAACCAGAAAGGCATTTCCATTGGATGGATGGAGATTCGAAGTTTCGACCCATGCCCCATTCTCTCCGGGCGTGATAAATTCCCATTCCCGGTTAGGCAGCTGCGTCAGCGGCATAACATAGCTTTCTCCTCCGGCCAGCAGCGGACCTAAATAAAAGGTCAGATAAAGCCTGTTTAAAGCAGCTTCGATCCGATCCGGCGGAAGGCGGTGTTCAGAGACTGGCAGCATGCCGCTTATGAGATGTATCGTTGCATAAGGGTCCATAATCAGGGACAAGGCCGTCCCGTCCGTACGGTCGCCAGCGGGAACATCGACCCGATGATTATGCCTGAAATAATCGGAGGTGTACCCTGTATCGGCAAAAGCGCTGTTGAACTGCTTATAACCAGTCTGGTCGTCACGAACAAAAAAGCCGATCATACCATCCCCCGTATGATGGGTTTCGCCAATCCATAACGGCATCTTAAACTGGCTAATGGAGATATCCGGAGGGGAATCCGGGCCCTTGAAGGTTTCAAAAAATTTATAAGCCGCAGGCGGCCCGGCCTGCACCAGCTTGACATGTGCTTTCACCAATGCCAGCGGTTTTCCGGCATATTGGCTTAAACCGGTTGAGCCTGTGGACTCGGGCTGATGAATCTCCCACATGGCCGAGTCGACCAGGTCAAGAAACGGGGTGAGCACATCCTCCTTATGTTCACGGCTTCGGCGCAGAAACTCACTTAAGAAAGCCTTCAAATCCGGATTTATTCCATCAGGTAGTTCTGCAGATCCTCCTCCCGACGGCTCTCTCTCCGGTGTGCCCGGCGCATTTCTCCAATGGACCCGATCTCCGTCGTAGGCTGTCACGATCAGGCTTCCAAGCATATAGCCGTCCTCATCGTAAATCAACAAGCTTTGATCCATATAATTCGGAATCATCCAGCCGCAAATGGGGGAATCCGGAAGATTAAAGTCGCAGTTTTCCCCGGTGCGACCCTGAATCCAGTTAAAATCCAGCCGGGTGGGCTGCATAAAGCGCGGAGGGAGCATCATGTACTGTCCAATCGGGAAAGGCAGCATTCTCATATCTTCAGCGATGGCATATTGGCTGCATTGAACCTCCTGGAATTGACCGAAGGTATCGATCAATCTGAGTTTATCCAGTTTACACCAACCTCCCCTTAAAGGAGAAAAGAACGTATTGAACAGCGGCTTTTCTACGGCAAACTCTCCTAATGCCTCCCTGACCCGCGCCGCCAGTTCCGCACTTCCAATATTAAACACCATGACAGGGAAACGCAGCGCAAGCTGACTCATTAAAAATCGTTCATTAAAGCCTTCCAGGGTCTGAGAGAGATAGTCCAGCTGGGTCAGGTCCCCAAATTTCTTCGTTTCCTCTGCGCCCAATTGCTTGAGCGTCATCGCATAAAGCTGCTCCGCGATATGGGGGGTCAAAAAAATGCTGCCCTCGATCACCACAGACTCATGGGTATCCGGTTCCGAATTGTGATATACATAGTCCGTGCCTTGAAAATTCCAGTGATCCAGCTGCGGATGACTGCTGACAAGTTTTTTGTCCGGATAGTAGAGGGCCCGCCAGCTAAGGATCACAGGATTCCAAGGTTCACTCCATACATTTAAAAACAGCGGGTCGGGCAGCTGCTGCCCTTTATCCAATATGCCTTTTTTCGTAATGTCCTCCAGTGCCTGATTAAAGACTTTTAGCAAATCGTCATATTCATTTTCCGACAACGGCAAGAGATCCAGCTGCTGCGCAATGACGTTAACCAAGAGATCCGCGCAGTTCGATGTAAACAGTACCGCCTCAAGCAGCAGTTCAGGATAATTTCCTTTAACCTGCTTCTGGGCAAGCAGCTGATCGGTATGACAGGATACCGAATAGGCGTTTTCTCTGAATTTAAAGTCAATCGCAAAGGAGCGGATCGTTTCTCCAAGCAGTCTGCATTTTAAAAGCTCTCCCGGCGATCCGTTTGAATCAAAGAGATTTCCCCGGCTTGCGCCCGAGAGAAGAAGAACCGGAGAATTCGGCTCGTAGAACCGATGGTCCGCCGTTTGCTCCAGATCATAGAAGCTGTGAATAGAACCGAGCAGTTGTTGTTCAAGGATCTTGAGGTGTTCGGCGAGCTGCTCCAAGCCGGACTCCGTAAGGTCCAGCCCCTGGATTTCTTTTGCCAGAGCCTCCTCATATTCCCTCATATTTATTCTTGCCTGGTCATTTCCTAACGGTTCGACGGTGTAGCCTGTAATGATATATTTGCACCAAAGATCATAGATTAACGATCGTTTGGCATCGGCTTCAAATCGCTGCTTATAAAGTTCTTCAAGCCCCTGCTGCAAGCTCCTGAACAAACGCTCCTCGTCCGGGGTGAGTTCCGGCAGCTCCTGATGATCACTGTCGCTGTTGCTGATTTTGCTCTGAAGTGAATAACTGTTCTGTTCCGCAACGATTTGAAACCGTTTTTTATGGTCCGTATAGTCTGCCTGATAAATCCCGTCCAGGTTCATCAGTTTATGACTTTGATCATTTAGTAACACCCGCATTAAGCGCTCGTTCGACATATGATTTGCCGCATTTAAAGCGGCAACCGCTTCAACGGATGAATTGCCAACGGCCAGTTTGGGCATCGGAAGATTGCTGATGAAGTGGCCGTTGTAATCCTGTTCGTCATCCCCCCAATGAAGGCCGGTTACAACTCCGTGCAGCACCGGATAGGCGGGGTAGGCCAAGCCTTCCGGAGGCTTCCATCCGAACCGGTACCTGCAAATTTCCTCCGATTCGATCAAAGCCGGCTGATTTTGATAATAACCCCGTATCACGTAGCTGACTCTGACATCTTTAAGACGATTCCCGAATTTGTCGCCCGCCAATAAATCATCATAAAAGCCGAATACATTGACATGATAAGGATACATGACAGAGAAAGCGGGATTACCGGGCCCAAGCGCGTGAAGGTCTTGAAATCTCTCCAAAGGCTCATTCACGTTCGTGTCGATCGGGAAGGACCGGCCCAAGATCCGGTATGGGAAATCGGGATCATCAAGCTTGGGAAACGTCAAGCTGTCTTCATTCCAGAAAACCGGGCCTTTTTCTTTTTCCATCGCATCGCTTTCCACAATCCAGTGTTTGCAGGATACCCGATCGGGTTGCTTTTTCGAGGACCACAGCCGGGAGACGATCCACCGGTTAGGCGCCCTTGGATATTCGGGCTCAAGCTCTTCGTGGGTTTGATATCCCTGTCTCAGGCCCTCAGGCAAAATCCAGCTCAGATGGATTCCCGGTTTTTCCTGATTCTTTTCACTCATTATCGGAGCGGGAACCTGATCGCCCAGCGGATCTCTGCCGATTTTGGAGAAATTATCGGTGATATCGGCAAAAACGGTGGGCGACGGAGTTGTTCCGACCATCATCGCTTGGACCTGGATTGGAACGCACAATGTTTTATTTTTAGGTAAACGTGGGATTTCCATTCCCTTACACCTCGCCCTCATTCCATGTTCAACACCGCGAAAGTTATTCGTTTTATTCGTCGGTTCTTATAACTCTTCCGATATATGGAGTTTTAATCATCTGGAGTGCAAACTCGGCGGATGTGATCTCCTTTTGAAAATAAGCCTCCATATGCTTTGCCGTTTGATATACATCAATGGTTCGCAAATTCTCGTTCTGCACGGCGACTTCAATCGAATCCGATTCAGGGAGCAGCTCGCCGCTGTCCAAATTTCTCATCCGCTTCATGTACCTGCCGTTGATCTGATTAAACCCGAAAAAAAATCCTTCCGGCGGTTGAGCCATTTCAAGCGTATACGGGACCCCTTCAAACAAACCGATTAACACATCATCGGACAAAGTTTCAATCCGGAGTGCCCGCAGGGGGGTGCCCTGAGAGGAAAGGGCTCTAAACTCCAGTCCTCGCCAGCCGCGGACCAAAGGCGAACGAAGGAGAAATCCCCCGATGGCTTGTACCTCATCGTCCAATTCCTTTGCCGTAACGGACTTGTTTTGAAGCAGGGGACGGACAGCCTTCATTCGTTTGCCGATTTGGGATATGACCGCATCGATTAATTCCTGATCATGGGTCAGATCCAGGGAAGCGTTTCTTCCCAGGCTGCAAGCTCCGTCAATCAACGCCTGAAGCCAGTTGGGATTCACATAAAACAGACGGATGGAGTCGGAGGGCAGCATCGATTCCGTGGGGATCAGATAATGAAAAGGCAGGTTCACCAGCAGACCTAATTGGCTCAGCCAGCCGATCAATTCATCGTCCTGATGTTCCAGACGTACAGGCTGATTTTTCGTGAGCGCAGCAAGCTCGCCAAACACACGGCGAATATGCGTGCGGACGACCTGAGGCGAATTATCCCAATCCATCCGGGCTTGCATCCGAAATCACCTCATTCAGCAAAGTTTTGTATCGATCGTTCAACTGTTCCAGCAGGATTTGTTTTCCGCTGGATCCGGGTTGAGGGTCAGTTCCTTCTGGTGACCGGGCTGTTTTGACAAAAGAATATCCGATGGAGCTCTCATCCTTCCAATCATGAACCCGTTTTTCATTGGACGGTGAAGAAAGGTGAAGGCTTAAGAGCCCTTGATAGACCGAAGTCCTGGCCAGTGTTTCATTGCTCTGGCGCCACGAATACAGCTTTTGGGCAAAAGACTGATCCGCCAGCGCCATCGATTTTCCGATCTGCCATGCGCTGGAATAGCGAATATCCATCATTCCTGTATCGGGATCATAGGCCAGCAGCTGGTCGGCGAAGCGCGCGCACTTGACTGGGGTCCTCGGATCCTCATAAGGAATCAGCGGAGACTGGTACCAGGAAACAACCTGACTTCCGTCCCGTACAAAATGATTCATCGGAAAGTACCCGAGCTTGCACAGCTTCTGAATTTGCTCGCTGCTTCCCTGGTAAGGGGTAGACAGCATGTCGGCATCCAGGGATGCGAATGCCGATCCGAAATCAAAGGCGGCTTTTGCCATGGAGAAGCTCCAGTTCGCCAGCACGATCATTCTGGCCGTTTGGACATGTGCCAATGTGTCACGGCGGCTTTGCTGGCTGCTGAGACAGACCTCGTATCCTTCCAAAGATACGAGGCAGGCGTTGTGCCGAATGGCTTGGCTGTCGTCGCCGGGGGCCAGGCAGAATCGGTTTGAGACGACCGTTGCAAACCAGTCGTCATTGACGGAAGCGTCGGTCACCTTCCGATCCAGGCTTACGCCTTTCCCGTGAGCCAGCAGCGATAATGCTTCAGGGTAAGGTAATATTTCTGCTAGAAGATTCGCCGGAATATGTACATAGGTGCACGGATCTTCCGGCTTCTCATGGTCTTCCAGCGAGAGAGAAGGAACAAAAACGCCGGCTTCCGGCTGCAGCGCGTTTCCCACCGTGCTTTCGTGGAGCTGGATGCTTTCCGTCTCGTCGAACACAAGGAGGGCGAGCCAGGGCATATGGGACTGGCCCTTCAGCAAAGCCCTTTCCCAGGGAAGGGTTCTGCGGTTCAGCACGATATGGGGAAGACATTCCGCATAGTTGCCCACAGCTTCCCTAGGGGGATAGACGGAGTAGATTTGATCCGGAGACAAGTAAAATCTTTCGGATGAAACCTTGAAGTCGGTCGTTTCACTAGAGAGCCGGCAGTTGATATTGGTAACCTGCTCAACCTGAACCCGGTAGGTTCCGGCCTTCAGCGGCGGTTCACTTCTTTGCGCGAAGCGGATGGATTCCCCCATGGACAGGCTCCTTTCTTTGTTTCTTGGCATGATCTAGCTTCCCTGGCTGCCTGTGGTACGAAGAACGGGAACCGCGAAAAGCACGGCCTGCGGATTATCGGCCAAAGCTCGCGTCTGTACCTGATTCCAAGTTCCAAAGGCTTCCGCTGTATCCATTAGAAGACGGTCTCGTCTGGGATTGCTGCCAATCGTGGTTTTTACGATATTCAATACGGTTTCAGGCTCGGCGGGATACACCTTTGCCGGTTCATATACGGGAGGGTGATAAACGGCAGTTCTGATGATCAGCTCTGATGAGCTTAGAACCGATTCTGCATAGCTGCCTTCCCGGGGAAGGATATGAATTAACGAAACCGGATTATGAACGGTAATGGACATGCCTACGGGCATATCCCTCATCAAAGAAGCATCCGGTCCCGGCGCCTGGTTTCCCCATAAGGCGGACGGCATGTTTCTTACTTCGGGAACGGCTTGCAGAAACGGAACAGCTTGATCATCTTCCAGTCTTTTGATGGTGACGTGCTGTTCCATTCGAACATCGCTCAGACCCATGGGCACGATCCCGAATTTCGTTTTGTTCTGCAGCAGCCTTTGTCCGTTAAAGTACAAATCGGAGCAGGGCGTTTTCTGCTCGATCATAATTCCGGCTCTAAAACCGTCGACGATATAAACGACGCTGCCATCCGCTTTTTGATATTGGGTGAGAAGTCCGCTGGTAATGGAGATGCTGCCCAGTCTGGCTGCTCCGGCTGCCGCAGAAGCCGACGCTGCAAGCCTGGCTTTACCGTCTCCGAAGGATCCGGGAATAAAACTGTCCGCGAATTCATCCCAGCCGATGGTTCGGGTCTCCTGCGGATTGTCATCCCCGAAACCGATGGTAAAGGAGATAATGGTCCAATTGATTCTGACTTTTCCTGAAAATTTGGGCCCCCAAAGCGACAAATCTGCTCCCATCTCTACCTTGAACGTTTTGCCGATGCCGAATATTTTGATGCGGTAGGATACGCCGACGGATACCCGAACTCTGGCTTGATAAAAGAACGGCTTCCATTTCAAAATAAAATCGGCTGCAGCGTAGAACCAGGCTTTCAGATTTCCCGACTCAAACAGCAGCTGCAGGCTGACGCCGGCCATCATACAGGAAGGGGTTACGGCAAAATAGGCGTTTCCTTTAATTGAAATATTGCGATTGATGATCCAGGAAACACCGAGCGCCGGGATATATGGATAATGGATGTTATGGAATGCCGGATGGTGGCATCCGCCCAGGGTGATGATGAAGTCTCCTTGATAGGTTCCGCTGAACCAAAACCCGATCGCAAAGCCTCCCTGGAGCTTACAAGCCGGGTCAAACAGGAAAGAACGGTCTGTCAAAGCTGCCATGACCAGCAGTTGGCCATTTCCCGGATCGAATACGGCTTTCAGCGCAAGTTCAGCCCGCATTATCGGGCTTACTCCGGTTAATTTTGGCGGCATCGATGCATTGGATAAACCGAGCAGGGAAATGACCAGTCGATTACCCATTTCGATATTGAGCAGCGCAAAGCTTTCCAACACGCCATACGTCGTAAATCGAACCCCTGCCGATATGAAATATTGGCCCGAGGCGGGAACGATCGACTTGCTCAAAGCGCTTAAGGCCACCATCGGCGGTGTGTCCGGCCGAAGTCCCGTGTTGTCTCCCATAGCCGCTTCCACCAAAGGGAAGGACCGGACCTGGGTCAAGTCGGGCAGCTTTAAGGACCGATTCACCCCGAGCCCAAATGCCAGGCCGTTAACAAAGAAGAAGGGCGGTCCCCCGAGCGGCAAGCCCAGCATCAGGTAAGCAAAAAAGGTCATTTCTCCGCTGCCGGGCATCTCGCCGTAGGAACCGAGGGCCTGCAGGCTGTATTGACCGATTTTTAAGCCTAAAACCCCATTGTAAAGCGTCTTTTCTTCGGGTGATTTATATAATCCGCCCGTCAGGCTGAACCCGGGCTTCTCCAGCGTGACCATCAAACCGCTCAGTCCAAAATCGAAGTCGCTCAGGTCTTTTAAAGAAGTCGACACGTTAAGTTCAAAAAAGTCCAGCCGGATGAACGAGATCGTAAAGCTTGCGTCGAGATATAACGTAAGCTCGGATTCGATCAGACTGACTCCGATTTTGGAGAAGTACAGGACGCCGAAGCCTTTATGGATGTCAAGCCAATGGATGGTGTTTGTCGGAAGCTCCGAAGCATTCCCCGGTAGCTGAGGAAGTGCAAGCTTGTTTTTCAAGGATTGGATATAATCTATATCGAGGTTAACGGCAAGCTGTTTAATGACTAGCCGGGCAAGAAAAGTAAATTTAAATTCCACATTTTCCGTGTAACTCAAATTCAACCCTTTAAAGATAAAGCCGTCTCCGGGATTACAGAACCGGCCGATGATCGGGATGCTGGTGAGCTCCAGTTTCCGGTCAAAGTCCAAAGCCAGCTTATAACTATCTGCCGGTTTATTCGGACTTTTCCATGCTTCCAGCAACAAATGGCCAAAATGACGTATGCCACCATCGAAGACGATTTTGTTTTCGTCGGATAAATAATCGATTCCGATGGATTCGATAACCAATTCGAAGTTCAAAAACTCCGGAAGCAGGATGCCAAAATTATCGGCCACCTCACTCATTTCAAAAGAGATGTCCGGGTTGACCCATTTCCCTGCAACGACAAGGCCTTCTTTTTTCTTGAGAAAAACAATTTGAAAGAGGGCTTCCCCGATGTAAAACTCGCTGTGAAGCACGGCGGTCAGTGATTTGACGGATTCAGCATCGTAAGCTTTCATTTTATTGACGGCTCCTTAGTCTAAGTTAAGAGCTGGTTAATATCTTCAAGCTGCATGCGCTCTATAATTTTTTGGCGGTTGGTGTTATAAACGGCAATGCCGAGAGATTTGATATTAAAGAGCTTCAAGCTTTCATCGGGATGAACCGGATTTAAGATGACAAAGTTAAATGCATACTCGCAAGGCTTGGAATTGGCCTGGATGCTGGACGAATCGACGTAAACGAAGAGCTGGCGGATTTGCACTTGAATATCCGCGAGGTTTTTCAGGCCCAGCGATTCCAACGTAGACTTCATGCTCTCTTCGTTGACCTTCTGACCGCCGCCGAACGACTGGATAATGTTATTGATTTCGGTGACCAGCTCCGTCAGCGTCATGCTCTGGGCTTCAGGATCGGTAGGCATGACGAGGATTTTCGTTTTCTTTTCGTCCTTGGTCACCTCATACTGATAGACGCCTTTGAGACTACAGTTCAGAATCGTCAAATCCACGAAAGCCAGAACATTGTTGCCTCCTGCGGCTTCGATGTTGAATACCTCTTGACTCATTTCGTTCATCCTCTCCACGTAAATGGTTAAAGTTTGTATAAGCTGATGTATAAGAAAGCTGCGATGCTGAATCGCCAAGAGTTACCGGACATTGAAGTAAAAAAATTCGGTTTGAAAATTGTCCGATTATACAATATGTGATGAGCTGGAAAATCAGTACGTGTGTTATGACTTGGAATTTCAAAAGCAAAAAAAGCCGCTAAATTAGCGACTTTTTCCTGTATGTCACGTGTCTTGCGCGCTCACAGCTCAACGATATCCGTGGCGATATTTTCGCAAAATTCGCTGTCATGCTCCACAAAAAGAAGGGTAGGGGCGTGCTCGAGCAGCAATTCCTCGATCTGCATTCGGGAAATGACATCCACAAAATTGAGCGGTTCATCCCATACGTACAAATGAGCTTGCTCACTGAGGCTTTTGGCGATCAGCACTTTCTTTTTTTGGCCAGCGCTGAACGTCGAAATGTCCTTTTCCAATTGCAGCCTTGAAAAATCAAGCTTTCTTAATATGGATTTGAACAGACTTTCATCAATATGCCGGGCGGCGGCAAATTCGGATAAGCTTCCTTCAAGACCTGAAGTGTCCTGGGATACGTACGAAATTTTAACTTGGGGATCTTTTCGGAGATGGCCTGTATACGTGATTCGTTCATCACAGATCAGTTTCAGGATGCTTGATTTTCCAGATCCGTTTTTGCCGAAAAGTGCGATGCGATCCCCCTGTTTGACCGTGAAATTCACATCTTTACAAACCGTCTTGGAGCCATACGATATCGATACATGTTCCAACTGCACAAGTTCATCTTTGTGAAAATCCAATGGATGGATCTGCAGACGTTCCGCACTCTCGATATTTTTGAGGAGTTTGGATTTTTCGCGGATGGCTGCTTGCTGTCTTTGCTCCAAGTTTTTGGAGCGTTTCATCATTTTGGCAGCCTTATGTCCGATATATCCTTTGTCCACCTTTGAACCTGAATTTCGGGTGCCGTTTTTCGTCCGTTCGACTTCATGCGACCAGCCTCCCGTGCGTTTGGCGGAATCGGATAAACGTTTAATGTCTTTTCTTAATTTATCGTTGCTTGCGAGCTCGAATTGATCTTGTCTTTGTTTGTTTTCCCACCAAGCGGAAAAATTCCCTTTCTGAATCTCGATATTGGTTTTGTTGATGGAAAGGATATGGTCTACGCAATGATCCAGGAAGGAGCGATCGTGGGATACCAAAATAAAACCGCTTTTGCTGCTGATGTAATTGCTGACGAGTTTTCTGGCATGAATGTCCAAATGATTGGTAGGCTCGTCAATGAGCAAAAACCGATTTTCCTTCATAAACAAGGCAGCCAGCAATATTTTCGTTTGCTCCCCGTTCGACAGTGAACTGAAAGGCCGATACAATACATCTTCCGAAACCTTTAGCAGGTTCAGTTCTCGTACAAGTTTCCAATGCAGGTACTCTGGATAAACGTCCTCGACGACCTCGATCGTCATCGCATCTTTATTTTCGACGTGGAAAGGAAAATATTCGAAACTAACGTTCGCAGATATCGTACCACTATATTCGTATTTGCCGAGCAGCAGGTTAAGAAACGTCGTTTTTCCTCTGCCGTTCCTTCCCGTAAAGCCCAATTTCCAATCCGTATCCAATTGAAAGCTTACATTCTCGAATATGTTATCGTAACTGCCTTCATAGGCAAAAGTCAGGTTAGAGACGTTTATTAATGACACAAGGGATCATCCTTTTCATTTAATTTAGATGGCTAAATGATAGAGGAAATGACCATGACATGGATCCCTTTTTTGATAATCTGAATAAGCTTGTTTCTAATCAGAGCTCCGATTTAACCGTATGGTGGACCATGTCAATGTTCATCCTCAGCGACAGGCCCACATAAACATCTACAACCTCTAATTCGGTCATCCTCTGGTCCCCCCTTTAAAAGTTCTGTATTTCAATAGAGAAAACTTAACATGGTTTATAATCATGGGTCAAGTTGCAGGGACTCGGCATCATCATACCGGTTTTGCAACGATACAGCCAAGTCCTATACTTTATCCGGTTGCTGTTAAAATATGTAAGCGCTACACTCGGAGAGAAGGAGCGAATCGAAACCAAGGCCATTCGAGTTTCATGCTCCTTTAGCCTGCTTTTCTTGGAATGTAAATTCACGCAGAAAGGAAGGTGGTGTCGTAACATGCTTGGCGATGCAGGGGAGTAACTGGAAACCGGGGATCTGCTGCAAGCGAAATTCAGAGGGAGAAGGAATAATGTTGTCATTGTAAAGCTGTTCGATCGAAGAACGCAAACCTTGAAGGGAGCACTGTACATGATAACTTCGGCACCTGAAGGATTTGACCAATACCGCGATAACATACCGCGCGGCGTGGTCGAGACGGTGGAGTATGACTCCGCAACGGTCGGCAATGTACGTAAAGCATTGGTGTACAAGCCGCCAGGATTTTCTTCGGCACTTACGTACCCTGTCCTTTATCTTCTGCACGGGATAGGCGGGGACGAAACGGAGTGGCACAACCATGGCGCTCCACAGACCATTCTCGACAATCTCTACAACGACAGTCTGCTTGAACCGATGATTGTGGTATTTCCCAACGGCCGCGCCATGCCTAATGATCGCGCGGAGGGAGACCTTTTTGATCCCGAGAAAATAAGAGCTTTCGAACGGTTTGAATCCGATCTGCTTCATGACCTTATCCCTTATATCGAGTCCAGTTATCCTACAAGCACAGCCAGGGAAAACAGGGCAATCGCCGGCTTGTCCATGGGGGGAGGACAGTCCTTGAACATCGGACTCAGCCATCTTGACCATTTTGCTTGGGTCGGCGCCTTTTCGGCAGCTCCGAATACCAAAGCCCCGGAGCTGCTCGTGCCCGATCCGGCCAAAGCGTCTTCGCTGCTCTCGTTGTTATGGCTTTCCTGCGGCGATCAGGACAATCTCATCCGGATCAGCATCGGCGTACATCAATACCTGGAGCAGCAAGAAGTACCTCACATTTGGTATGAAGAGAGCGGAGGGCATGACTGGCCGGTGTGGAAGAACGATCTGTATCTGTTTTCGAAACGCCTTTTCAAATGATTGCCCGCATTCAATCACTCGTTCAAAGAAGTCCGTAAAGGTTGCTGTGACGATGTTAATTCAGAATCCATCAAAAATATCAGGAGGTATTCCGATATGTTTAAATTTGGGAAAAAATTGATGACCGTTGTTCTTGCAGCTTCCATGAGCTTTGGTGTCTTCGCCGCAACTTCCGGAGCCGCGACGGATTATTGGCAAAACTGGACAGATGGTGGAGGTACGGTCAATGCCGTGAACGGTTCAGGCGGAAACTACAGCGTAACCTGGCAGAATACGGGGAATTTCGTTGTGGGTAAAGGCTGGACGTACGGGACGCCTAATCGTGTAGTCAATTATAACGCTGGTGTATTCTCACCTTCGGGTAACGGATACCTGACTTTTTATGGCTGGACCCGAAATTCGCTGATCGAGTACTACGTGGTAGATAACTGGGGAACATACCGTCCGACAGGTACGTATAAAGGCACCGTAAACAGCGATGGCGGCACGTACGACATCTATACCACGATGAGATACAATGCTCCTTCGATTGACGGCTATCAAACGTTCCCGCAATACTGGAGTGTCAGACAGTCCAAACGTCCCATCGGAGTCAACTCCACGATCACGTTCAGCAATCACGTGAATGCATGGGCAAGCAAAGGCATGTACTTGGGCAGCAGCTGGTCTTATCAGGTTATGGCAACCGAAGGATATCAAAGTAGCGGAAGCTCAAACGTAACCGTCTGGTAATCGTTTTCCTTGTGAAGGCAATCGGAAGCAGGCGTATCCTGAATTCCTGAACTGAACCTAGGCAGGACAGGTCCACGATCTGTCTTGCTCTCAGCTTCAGTTTCGAAGGAGGTCGTTGAATGGGAAAGTGGATGATATTGCTTTCAATTCTAGCTGTTGCTGCTTTGAGTGCTTGTTCAACCGCCGGCTCCACGGTGAGTGATGATCTTATTCTGGTCGAGGGTGGTACGTTTAAGAGCAGTAAGTCCGCTTATAGCGGCAAGGGCGTTACCCTGCCTGATTTCTATATCGGGAAAACCGAAGTGACTCAGAAGCAATGGATGGAGGTCATGGACAATAATCCGTCCGGCTTCAAAGGAGAAGACCGGCCGGTTGAGAGGGTAAGCTGGTATGACGCGGTGGAATATTGCAACAAGCGCAGCATCAAGGAAGGTTTGAAACCTTATTATACAATTGATAAGAATACAACCGATCCAAATAATAAAAATGAATATGATAACCTGAAATGGACCGTTACCATCAACGAAGAATCAAACGGTTATCGCCTGCCTACAGCGGCGGAGTGGGAATATGCTGCAAGCGGAGGGCAGAAAAGCAAGAATTATACGTATAGCGGCAGCAACAATGCTGATGAAGTGGCCTGGTACTGGATGAATGCGGGGGACAAGCCGTTAACCGGAGAATGGAGCTGGCCGGTCATTGAGAACAACCGCACACAAACGAAACCTGTCGGTACACAGAAGGCCAATGAGTTGGGCATTCATGATATGTCCGGCAATGTAAGAGAATGGTGCTGGGAATGGCACAGCCACCCGGAAAGCCCGGAGAATACTTGGCGAGTAACCAAGGGCGGAGGCTGGGTCAGCGGGATGAACAATATGGAGATCTCTTTTCCAGGCAAATTCGATGCTAATGGCTTAGGGCCCGATCAGGGTTTGAGGGTAGTACGAGGAAAATAAAGGGGGCCCCTTCAATAGAGAAGGGCTCTTTCCTTTGAAACTAAAAAGATCATTTTGAACCAATCATCTTTAAAAATGAATATCTGTTCTTTCAAGTTTGTTATAGTTCGAATAAGGAGAAGTGTATAAAATGGGGACAACACCCATGTAAGCGCTTTAAATTAAGTGGGTGAATTTGAATGGAGGTGTATGATGAAAAGGAAGACATGGGTTGCGTTAATGGTTTCGGGAGTGGTTTCATTATTATTTTCAGTAAGCGCTTTCGCGGGGTATGTATTTTGGGAGCCGCTAACGTACCACAACCCGAGCACATGGCAAAAGGCTGATGGTTATTCCAATGGTTCGATGTTTAACTGCACCTGGAGGGCGAATAATGTTAATTTTACGAGTGACGGCAAACTGAGGCTGGGTTTGACAAGTTCTGCATACAACAAATTCGATTGCGGGGAATACCGAACAACCAACAAACATGGGTATGGTCTGTACGAGGTGAGCATGAAGCCTGCCAAAAATACGGGAGTCGTGTCTTCCTTCTTCACCTATACAGGGCCTGCGGACGGGACGCAGTGGGATGAGATTGATATTGAATTTTTGGGAAAAGACACGACGAAAGTGCAATTCAATTATTACACGAACGGCGTCGGCGGTCATGAAAAAATCATCAATTTGGGCTTTGATGCGTCCCAAGGCTTTCATACGTATGCATTCGATTGGCAGCCCGGTTATATCAAGTGGTATGTCGACGGTGTTCTGAAACATACGGCCACAACGAACATTCCGAAGACGCCGGGTAAAATTATGATGAACCTGTGGAACGGAACTGGCGTGGATCACTGGCTTGGACCGTACAATGGAGCCAATCCGCTGTATGCCGAATACGACTGGGTGAAGTATACAAGCAACTAAAATGGCCAAAGCACAATAAAGTAAAATCATGAAAGGGAAAGTGGAGAGGTATGCTCTCCGCTTTCCCTCTTTTTAATTGCATGAAAAAGGGAGTCCGGAAGCGAAAAATACAGATGATTAAACGAAAAAACGGCTGTTTTTTTGCATTTTTACAAGGAACATTGCACTAATACAACATTCATATTCATTTTCCAATATCCTAAATTAATGCAATAAATGTTGTAATATTAGTATGGGCATACATACGGATCATTCATTATGATGGACTCTGTAAACAACATTACTACATAGACAGGGGGAACAAAGGTTGGACATGAGCAAAAAAAGAAAAATAGGCAGTTTGGCACTCGCCGGAGTGTTCGCGCTTTCCGCTGTACTCAGCGGGTGCGGCAGCAGTGGACAGAGTAAAGAAGCTGCGTCGGGCACACCAAGTGCTGCACTGGAGATGAAGGATGGTAAATATGATCCGCCTGTCAGCATCACGTATTTGCGGCCATGGGGTCCGGATGTGAAGTTCAAATCAGGTGAGGACCAGGACAACAACGTACACACAAAATGGGCAAAAGACAAGCTCGGCATTGAATTGAAAAATCAGTGGGTTTCACCATCCACCAATAATGCATTCGAAACCAAGCTGCGCCTCTCGCTTGCTTCCAATGCGGAGATGCCAGACATTATTTCGTATCGCGGGGAATTCAATCTGGTGCGCGAGTTGATCGAAACTGGCAAATTTGCAGATGCTGGCGAATTGTTTGATCAATATGCGAGTGATACGTGGAAAGCAGCCGTTAATGAAGATCCTTCCGTATGGTACCCGTACATGCAGGACGGCAAACGAATCGGCATTCCGATTCTCGACTATGCCTATAACGGAGATCCGGTGATGTGGATTCGGGAAGACTGGATGAAAAAATTCAATCTGAAAGCACCGGAAACATTAAGTGATCTTGAAGCAATCATGGAAACGTTTACAAACAAAGATCCGGATGGAAACGGCAAAAAAGATACGTATGGTCTGACGATCGGATTCAAAAATTGGTTGAACACCTGGATGTCTGATGCAGGCTGGATTTTCGGAGCGTATGGCACGATGCCGAATCAATGGAACCTGAATGCAGATGGCAAGCTTGAATATGGCTCCGTCACACCTGGTGCAAAACAGGCTCTTGCCACATTGCAGGACTGGATGAGCAAAGGGTATATCCCGGAAGAAGCGGGCGTTTATGACGAGACCAAAGCTGCGGAAGAATTTACGGCAGGTAAAGCAGGCATTGTTGTAGGACCTCACTGGATGCCGTCATGGCCGCTGGAGGATGTGAAGAAAAATAATCCGGAAGCTGAATACAAAGCTTATCCCATTCCGGCCGGACCAGATGGCAAAGCAGGCAGACGTGGTACATCGAACGGTAATGGCGTGATCCTGATTAACAAGGACATGAAGAACCCGGAAGCCTTCTTCACCTACCAGAACTATCTCTTTGACCACTATGCGAATCCAACAGAAGGCGATGAATTCGAACACGGCTTCGCTGAAGGATATGACTGGGCTATGGTTGACGGCAAACCTTCTACAGATGCCGGTGCGACCGGCGGTTATTTGCCTGAGAAGTACACGTTGACATTTGACGGTGCACGGATTCCAAGTCTGAGCATGACCACACTCGCGAAGCTCGCAAGCGGGGAAGAAGCAACAACGCCTTTCGAGAAAAAAATGAAATCCGGCGTGCCGGAACCGATGCTTGCAGCAGCCAAAATTGTTATGGATCAAAAAGATATCGTCTATAACCAAATGTTCACAGGCGCTCCAACCATGACGATGCAAATGAACAACGATATTCTGTCGAAGATGGAGAAGGATTTGTTCTCGCAGATCGTTTATGGCAAAGCTCCGGTAGACGCGTTTGACGGCTTTGTCGAGAAGTGGAAATCTTCCGGCGGGGATCAGATTACGCAGGAAGTAAACGAGTGGTATCAATCCGTAACAAGCGGAAAATAAAGCGAAAGATTAATTACAACAGCTGCATGAGCAGTCTTGTTCGTATGAATAGACTAAGTCGTGTGAACAACTGGACCAAGAAGCAAACGAAATTGAAAAGGCATTGTCGGAGATCATTCCGGCAATGCCTTTTGGCTGTACGGGCGTTGGAACAAGCGCGTCTCACATCTCTAGGTTCGGTCTATCGAACAGCCAGCCTTTGATTCCGCGTTGTATCACACGGGGAGATTCTCCCTGTACTCTTGCGGGGTCACGTCATAGAATTTTTTGAACACCCGGATAAAATAGGCGGTATTGTTGTACCCGACAAGCTCGGCAATCTCAAATACTTTTGCACTGGATGAACGCAGGTAATACGCTGCTTTTTCCATACGCAACCGATACACATAGGCGGTAAGAGCTTCTCCTGTCTCTGCCTTGTATACCTTGGACAAATACACCGGATGAAGGTGAACATGCTCTGCTATAGCGGGCAAGGAAACGTCACCAGCGAGGTGATGGTCTACAAAGCTTTTGACACTGCGCACGATCGTGCTGTGATTGTCCTTCAGCTCTTGTTCCGCATCCTCACTGATCGAATGAAGCGTCCGGATGGACCAGTCTTTCAGCTGCTGAGCGGTGGCATAACTCGGTGCATGAAAGTATCGATACGTTTCGGCAGGAAGCACGGAAGAGATCTGTTTGCCGTTCTTGTGAATGATGTAAGCAAACGCCCCCGCCAAGGCATGATACACTTCGATGGTCGTTTCCGCAATGTCATGATGCTCGCCTGAATGCAGCAGTTCATCAAAGATTACCTCGATTTTCTGCTCCACTTCGTCAAAACGTCCGGCTTCCAGCAAACTGATCAGCGTAGGCGGTTTGTACAAGGAACGGATCGCCGGCACCGGATGCACATCCGGATCATCCGAAGCCGTAACGAACAGGCCTCGTACCTGACCCATCCGCTTGCGCATGGAACGTACGGCTCCCTCGTAAATTTCGCCGATCTCGTAAGGAAACTTGCCCCAATGGGAGACCGAGATGGAGATGGCGCCTTTCAAGTAGAGCTGTACATTCGTTTGAATCTGGGCTGCATACTGCTCCAGCAGGGCTTGCGGTTTCTCATCCTTGGTCAACCCTGTTGATGCGCCGTGTTTAACGCTGGCCAGTACAACGAGATAATCGTGGACATCCCGTGTGTGCCAGATATGAAAATGATGCTGCATCACTTCACTGATGATATTGCATATCGCGTATTCCATTAGAGAAAGATCATGCTGGCCCATCTCGGATAAATGCTCCTCCATACGGATCACCAGCATGCCCAGTTCTTCACCGACCGAGTAGGGCAGCTCCAGCAATTCAAGCTTGTCCGACAGGGCTTGCGGAGAATAGGTTTTGCCTGTGAGGAGTTCATGAAGCATGGTCGATTGCAATAGAGGCAGGTTCTCCTGAAAAGCATGCAAGGCACGTTGATATGACGCAGCAGTTTCCCATTTTTGCTTGATCCGGTCCACGAGTCGCTGCACGGTCTCGATCAGGTCTTCATCACTAACAGGCTTGAGCAAATAGTCGAAACTTTCCAGCGCCATCGCCTGTTTGGCATATTCAAAATCGGCATACCCCGATAAAAGAACGGTCTGCACATGCGGCCAGCGTTCGTGAATGGCTGAAATCAGCGCAATGCCGGACATCTCCGGCATGCGAATGTCTGTAATAACGATATCAATATCGTGATTTTCCATGATTTCAAGCGCTACCGCGCCGGACAAGGCTTCGTGAACCGTGCCGATTCCGCAGCTCTCCCATGGAATCGTTTCGGCTAACGTTTCCACGACCGATTTCTCATCGTCAACCAATAAAATCTGTAACATGCGTATCACCTACTCCTTGATATTGTCGTGCCATGTGATGCTTACTTTAACGCCGCCGGTTGGCGAATGTTCATAATGTAGTCCGGCCCCGTCACCATACAAAAAGTACAAACGTTGATGAACGTTCCAGGTGCCGCAACCCATATGTTCATCCAGTGGTTTCAACAGATTGCTCTTCAATTGATTCAGCTGTTCATCCGTCATGCCAAGTCCGCTGTCTTCAACGGTAATCTTGTAATTGTCATCCTTGCAATCTGCAAAAATGGTAATATGGCCGTCCTCGGATCGAGGCTCAATGCCATGAATGATAGCGTTCTCTACGATAGGCTGAAGCGTGAGTCTTGGAACGGTTTTGTCCAAAATATCATCAGGTACGTCGATCGTAAAATGCATCCGTTCCAGTCTCAACGACTGGATTTCCAAATAATTTTTGACCATTGTCAGTTCTTCCTTGACCGTGGCTTGATCCTTCTCCGACCTTGTTATGTATCGATAATACTCACCCAGATTCAGAGCCATGGCGACCACGGCTTTTTCGTTTTTCATCCTGGCCATGTTTTTGATGTAGAAGAGGCAGTTATAAAGAAAATGCGGATTAATCTGCGACTGCAATTGCTTCAGCGTAGCTTCGCGTCTTCTCAGCTGCTCCTCGTACACATTCTCGATCAATTCCTGAATGCGCTGTGCCATGATGTTAAATCGTGCAAACAGCAGACTGAACTCGTTCCGTGACGAATGCTGCAAACGAACGGAAAAGTCCCCGGTCGACAAGCGATTCGTACCTTTCACCAGTTGAAGAAGCGGGAGTTGAACGCTCCGGTACAAGACATACAACACAACCACGCTCATGGCGATCAGTACCGTGATGGAAGCAAAAAAGAGATTGCGGCTGCTCGTAATCGGTCTCAGAATTTGCTGCATGGGAACATAATCGACATAATACCATCCCAGGCTGCCGGATTGAATATAGGAAACATAGTATTCGGTATGATCCAGGTTGGTAGTAAAGCCGCCTTTGCCTTGCAAGTCCATCTCCCGCAGTTTGCTTTGAACCGCTTTCAAGGTGTCATTGCCGCTGCTGTTGCTGATCAGGCCGAGTTCTGGATGAAACATGAAGGGATCGCCCTTGTTATTTAACTTGTTCTGATCCAGCATCGCCGTCAAATGACGAACAGGGAAGCTGATCTTTGTGATTAATCTGGCTTTGTCCGGTTTGATGCTCGCTGTGGTCGGGTCCGTGGTGTACCATTCAAACTGGTTAAGCGTATACGTCCATGATTTCGAGAGCGGTTTCGTGAATTCGTCTTCCCGGTACGGAATAGAAGCATAATAATCCGTCGAGATGACTTTTTGCAAACGCGGAAAATACAACGTAATCGTTGAATGCCATTTGCTGGCCGCATTGTACAGGTTCAACTTTTCCAGAATGGCGCTGCCTACCTTGACACGTTCATAAGGGTTATCTTTATAGTCCGGACGCTGGTATTCCTGAATGCTGGAATCCTGGCCAATGGACATGCCGTAAAGAGACAACTGGTAAATATTGGATTCTACCGAATCGGCAAAAGTCGATAGATGATTCATCGAATTATTCTGGATTTCATGTTCGATCACGCGTACGCTCTCCCTGTTCGAGTACGTGTACAGAAACAGCACCAGTACCAGCAATACGATGAACAGCAGGGTGATTTTGGTAAAGACATTCAGACGGGCGAACAACGTTCAACCTCCTCAACTCATTTAAATATTGTTATCGTTGTTGCAATATTAGGATATAGATCGCAAATGGCCGTTGCTATAATTTTAATATACAAGTTCATGCGGACTTGTAAAATACAAAATTTAGAACATGGGGGATGTTGGGGTGAAGGAACATACGTTTGAAACGCCGCATAAACGGCGTGCCGCCAAGACGAAAAAACGCTGGAATATGCGGCGAAACTGGTCCTTGCATATGATGCTTGTACCGGCTGTTTTGCTGGCGATCATTTTTCAGTACATACCAATGGGCGGCATCGTCATCGCATTTCAGGATTTCAAGCCTTACTTGGGATTTACTGAATCCAAATGGGTTGGTTGGGATAATTTCAAATATTTGTTCTTGTATCCGGATGTTGGGCAAGTGATCTGGAACACCCTGGTGATTGCTTTTTTCAAAATCATTGCAGGGCTGATCGCTCCATTTTTGTTCGCCATCTTGTTAAACGAGGTTCGCTTGGTCGCTTTTAAAAGGGTCAGCCAAACGCTCGTATATCTGCCGCACTTTCTCTCATGGGTCATTCTCGGCGGAATTTTGCTGGATATCCTGTCTCCGCAAGGAGGCATGGTGAACAAACTTATCGTTGCGCTGGGCGGGGACCCCATCTTTTTCCTGGGGGATGGAACGTGGTTTCGTATAACACTGATTGTCAGTGATGTCTGGAAGGAATTTGGTTTCGGCACGATCGTATTTCTGGCTTCTCTCTCGGGCATCAATCCGGCGTTGTACGAAGCGGCCGAAGTGGATGGAGCCAACCGGTTCAAGCAGACGCTGCACATCACCATCCCTGCGCTGATGCCAATTACGATCGTACTTATGACACTCTCCATCGGAAACATTCTGAATGCAGGATTCGATCAGGTATTCAACCTGTACAATCCGCTCGTTTACGACAAAGGAGACATTATCGATACTTTCGTATATCGACTCGGTATCTTGAACGGCAAGATGAGTTTTGCCACAGCGGTAGGTTTGTTCAAATCCGTGGTTGCGACCATTCTGATCGTTATCTCATACCGACTCGCTTACAAACTGGCTAACTATCGCGTGTTCTAGAGAGGAGAATAGGGCTTGTATTACAAAACAAAAGGATATCGAATATTCAGCGTTGCCAATTATATTTTTCTCGGCGTATTATCGCTGCTCTGCATATTGCCTATCATTCATATTTTGGCCGTTTCGTTCAGCAGCATGGCTCCAGCTTCTTCGAATCTGGTCAGCTTCTGGCCGGTCGGCTTTACGACGGACGCCTACGTAAAGACGTTTGGCAATTCGAACTTTATTGACTCCCTCTGGGTCTCGGTGAAACGGACCGTCATCGCTACCATCCTCGGTATGGTAATCATGCTGATTACGGCATTTCCGTTATCGAAGGAGGATATCAACTTTAGGGGCCGTTCGATCTACACATGGTTCTTCGTATTTACCATTTTGTTCAGCGGCGGCCTGATTCCAAGTTATATCCTGATTCAAAAACTTGGTCTGATGGATACCATTTGGGCGCTGGTTCTGCCGGGAGCACTGTCTGTGTGGAATGTCATCCTGATGATGAACTTCTTCCGGGGCCTGCCCAAGGAACTGGAGGAAGCTGCCTATCTGGATGGTGCAGGTCATATCAAAACGCTGGCGCTGGTCTACGTGCCGCTGTCTCTTCCGGCCATTGCCACGCTGTCACTTTTCACCATGGTAGGTCAATGGAACTCCTGGTTTGACGGCATGATCTATATGTCGGACGTTAAAAATTATCCGCTTGCCTCGCTGCTTCAGACGATCATTGTGCAGCAGGATCTCAGCAAAATCAATGTAGACCCGTCCATGCTGGAGAACGTTTCCCAGCGTACGGTTCGGGCCGCTCAGATCTTTATTGGGGCACTGCCCATCCTGGTGATCTATCCATTTTTGCAACGCTTTTTCGTAAAAGGCATCGTCATCGGGGCAGTGAAGGAATAGCACTGCCCAGCATGTCAACATACATTAGGGGAGGAATACGAGTGAAAAAAGGATTGGCTTGTCTCGTGGCTGGAAGCATGATGGTTTCCCTGGTCTGTCCGGCGGTTGCCGGAGCAGAAAGCACATCGAAGCAAGCGGAGGCGGGACAGGTGCAGGCGGGCAGCCTGCATTCCGCCCCATATCGGGATATGACGGGACACTGGGCAGAAAATGCCGTGACGCGGATGCAGAATCTGGCTTTGATCAAAGGGTATGCCGACGGCACGTTCAAACCGAATGAACGCATCAGCCGCGCCGAGTTTGTTGTGATGCTGGACCGGATATTTGGTTTTGCCGGCGGGCGGCAATCAGCGTCAGCAGCATTTTCAGACATGAGCGAAAAGGAGTGGTACTATGATGCCCTGGTTCGAGCGAATGGATCGGGAATCATTCAGGGAACCGATGCTGCATATCTGTCACCAGACCTGCCTATCACAAGGCAGGATGCCGCAGTCATGGCAGATCGGGCGTTCCAACTATCGACAGGCAAAGAGGACGAGCAAGCGCTAACCGGTTTCAAAGATGGGAAAGAAGTGGCAGACTACGCCAAAAAAGCGTTCAGTTATTTGATTCAGGAGAAAATTGTAAACGGATACAATGGAAAACTGGCTCCGAAGTCAGATATTACAAGAGCACAGGCAGCAACGTTGATGTCCAACATGATCACGGATGTGAAAAGTGCTCCCGGTACGTATGAATCAAGTGTTGATGGCAATCTGGTTATTCGATCATCTGACGTCACGCTCAAGGATATGACCGTTAGCGGCAATTTGCTGCTCACCGAAGGTATTGGCGAAGGCAGAGTGACGCTGGATGGTGTGACGGTTACGGGAAGTGTCATTATAAAAGGTGGAGGAAGCCACTCCATCGACATTCGCAGCTCCAAACTGAAGCAGGTTGTCGTCGATAAAGCTTCCGGTTCCGGCTTGGTGCATGTGGACATCGCTGGAAACAGCTTGGTGGGAGCAATGACCGTCATACGCAAAGCAACGGTTGAACTGTCTGACAAGAGCGTGATTGATACGTTGAGCGTGAACAGCAAAGCTCGACATACCCGTATTGATGCCAAAGGCAAGATCAAGCTGCTCGATGTGGAGGCTGGCAGCGTGCTTGTCAACGGGAAAACGGTTACAAAGGGGCGGCACAGCGTTAATATGACGTCAGACAACGAGCAGTCTGCACAACCGAAACCTTCCACGCCTGGCAGCGGTTCAACCGTTTCATCACCGTCCTCTCCGGCTGGAGAGACACCTTCCGTTCCAGGGAATCCGGCGGGGGAGAAGCCGATTCCGGCAACAACGATCCCGGACGAGGATTGGGAAATGACCTGGAATGACGAATTCGACGGTGCTGCCGTGGATGATTCCAAATGGACGGTTCAGGATACCGGACTTGTCTATAACAATGAATTGCAATATTACAGTCCGGATAATACACGCATCGTCAAAGATGGCGCTCGGAGTGTACTTCAAATTGAGGCAAAACGGGAGCAAAAAAGTGGCAAATCCTATACTTCAGGCAAACTGATCACGATGGGGAAAGGAGACTGGACCTACGGCAAAGTTGTCGTTCGGGCGAAGCTTCCGGTGCAGCAGGGCATGTGGCCGGCCATCTGGATGATGCCTACGGATGAATCGCATTACGGTGGATGGCCGGCTTCCGGCGAAATCGATATTATGGAGCTGATCGGCGGCAAAAACAAAGACCACGAAGTGTACAGCACGATCCACTATGATGCCGTGAAGCCTGATGGCTCGCACGGGCATGACCAAGGCAAGTTTACATTGCCCGCCGGAGAGTCCTTTGCAGATGAATATCATGATTTTCAGGTGGAATGGCTGCCTGGCATGATTCGTTTCTACGTGGATGGCAAGCTGCATCATCAAGTGAATAACTGGCAAACAACCGCGGCAGGACAGCCGGAGAGCTACACTTTCCCTGCACCGTTCGACCGGCCGTTCTATCTGATTCTTAACCTTGCGGTAGGCGGAGACTGGCCAGGATCACCTGAAAACGGATTTGTGTCCGAGAAGATGAATGTGGATTTTGTTCGGGTATATTCCTATAAAAAAATGAACGAATGGCCCGACGTCACTTCGAATCCAATCGAGCCTGAACGGAAGCGGGATCCGCGAGCAGATGGCAACCAGATATATAATGAACGCTTTACCGAAGGCGTCGATGCAGCCGGTGTACCGAATGAATGGAAGTTCATTACGAATGCAGGCGGAGCTGGTAAAGTGGAGGTTGTTGACGATGAACAGAAGGGCAAAGCGGCGAAGGTGACCGTCTCACAGCCCGGAACCGAGGGTTATTCCATACAGCTGACACAAATGCCGATGTACGTGAAGAAAAACAGAAAATACAGAGTGCAGTTTGATGCCAAAGCATCTGCCGACCGTGTCATTCGTTCGAAAGTGACTCAATTCGAGAAAAGCTGGACGAATTACTCGGAGGAACACAGCTTTTCGTTGACTACGGATTGGCAGCCCTATGAATACACCTTTAACATGCGAAATGGCTCAGACAATAATGCCCGATTTGAATTCAATCTGGGGCTGGATGACGCTGCAGTCATGGTATCCAATGTCAGACTGATCGATATCGGTGAGGCTGACGCTGTACCTGTGGAAAGAAAAGCACTGCCGGATGGAAATTTGGTGTATAACGGTACATTTGATCAAGGCAAGGGGCGGCTTGGTTTTTGGTCCAATCGGATTGAATCCGGTGCCGAAGCCCATATTTCCGTGAATAACTTCCTGAAGTTCCCGATCATGGAACGGCAGCTCGTGGTTGATGTGAAGCAAACCGATGGTCAGCCTGATCAAGTAGCTGTGGTACAGCCGGATATGAAGCTGGAAGCTGGCACCACCTATGGATTCTCTTTTGATGCAAAGGCGGATGCGCCTCGTACGATGGACATCGGCTTGTCAACCGCAGAGGGACATGACGTGCAAATCCATCAAGGACAGCAGATCCAGCTCGGGCAAGAGATGAGAAACTACACCGGTGAAATCGTGATCGGACAGAGCGGAACGACAGCAACAACAGCAACAGCCGAACTGAAGCTTTTATTCGGCGGTACTTCAGGCAAGGCCTACGTCGATAATGTAAGGCTGACCAAGCGGGGAAAACCGGTTTCGGTTCAGGGCTATGCCCATATTCCTGCAACTGAGGCATGGATGATGCAAGGTTTGCAGCTCGAAAATTCCGATGAAGGCGGCCAACATGTCAGCTACATGGACGAAGGCGATCTGCTGCAATTTAAAATCGATGCAGCAAACGATGGGGCATATGCCTTTTCCACCCGGATGGCGAGTGCCAAAGCGGATTCAAAAATCCGATTCAGCGTCAAAGATGAACAAGGCAATACGGTTGCAAGCTCGGAGCTTCTGCTAGGAGATACGGGCGGGTGGCAAACCTACAAAACCGTGTATCTGCCAGCGGTTTCCTTGAAAGCGGGAAACTCGTATTATGTTAATTTTGAAGGGAACGAATATAATACACGCTGGCTGGACGTTTCTCAAAATAAGCTGCAGAACGGCGAGTTGACGCAGGATCGAAGCGGTTGGGAACTGATTCCTGATGATCTCGTGGCTTCACATGGGGAAGATGAGGGCATTCGCATTACTTTGCCGGGTGCAAGTGAAAATGGACGGGAAGCGTTATTGCAGCAAGGTCAGCTTTCCCTGGAGTCGGGCAAGACGTATCGCTTGAGTTTTGATGCCTCTGCATCCGCTCCAACATCCGTGCAAGCGGTAGTCTCGCAGGAGGGAAACGGAGACAGGTATATGGATGAAACGGTAAACCTGACTGAAACCAAACAGCGATACACTTATACATTTACAACGGGGGACACTGCGGGTTCGGCTGCCTTGTTGGACTTTGGTTTTGGTACTGCTCCAGCGGGCGAGCACAGCGTATCCATTCACAATGTGATGCTGTTCGAAGTGAATCCCGATGCGGATCAGGGCGGACAGCCGTTACACGTCAATCTGATATCGAACGGTGACTTTGCCAAAGGAAGCGACGGCTGGTTTAGTCATTCTGACGGGAATAACTCGGAACTGGTATTTACCGTCGAGAATCGGAAGCTGCAGGCTCGTATTGGTCAGGCGGGGAATAATCCGTGGGATCGGCAAGTGATTAATGAAGGTTTCGCGATGCAGCAGGGTTACAAATACAAACTGACGTTCAAGGCCAAAGCGGATAAAGCACGCAAAATGGGCCTTGGCGTCGGCTGGGTTGACGTTCCCGCAGGATACGCATGGCATGGATTTTTCGGTGAGCGAGTGGACTTGTCCACCGATGAGCAAGAATACACCTTCACGTTCGACACAACCGAGCAAAGCTATGCGAACAGCCGTATTGTATTTGATATGGGCAGCATCAGCGGTGCCGAAGACGGGAATACAAGCATTACGTTGTCCGATGTGAGGCTCATCAACATGGGACCAGTCCAATAGAACGTAAGGAACCAAGTCCTTCGCGGCCTGGTTCCTTTCATTCTTATGTTAAAAAACCTCTATATAGGTTGAACTAGAAATTTACACGAAAACGGAGGGGGCAGAAAGAATCTGCAGAAGCGGAGCTAAAAGCTTTCTGTAAGAAAGCTCCATCGAAAGCATTCGCTTCGTGTTTATCGCCGGATTTTCCCTTTGAAAAAGGGGATCAAAAAAAATCTGGGGATAATAGCGATCGGAAGATGGTTCTGACCACGTAGTGACTCTGTGTAAAAATGATTGGTTCAGCCTATATAGATAGCCTGCAAACGTCTACCACACCATCTCAATACGAATAACATCCTCTTTCGCCAGATCCTTGCCCAGCACAACTTCCATTAGTTCAAGATCGGTAAGTGCCTTAATTCCATGTCTGGTTCCAGCCGGAATTTGCAGAACATCGCCCGCCTTTAGCTGGCGTCGTTTACCCTCCATAAGGATTTCCGCGCTGCCCGTCACAATCGTCACGATTTCTTGCCGCTCGAGATGCTGATGGTAGCTCGTATATTTTCCGTGGATCAGCTTCACCTGCTTGATCATCACTCCATTTCCCGTTTCATCGTTCCAATCGTTCAGAACCCGGTAGGAGCCCCATCTTTTCTCTTCATACTTCGCAAATCGCGGCATATGTTCGAGCTTATCCTTGATTTGATTTGCTTTGCCCTTGTTAGCAATGAGGATGCCATCGGAACTGGCCGCTACGATGAGATCGGATACGCCGATCATTTCGATCGGATAGGAAAGCTCGTTAATGATATGGCTGTTAGAGGAGTCGTCCGATATTCGCCCTGACCCGATGACATGGCTCTCGAAATGATCGCTTAACGCCATCCAACTCCCGAGATCATTCCAATAGCCGTCATATCTCATGACAACAGCAGACAATGCGTGTTCCGCGACTTCCCGGTCGAAACTGGTGTTTGCAAGCTGTTCGTAATTTTCCAGCCAATGCTCAACTTGGATCGGATGCCCCTTGTCTTTCAAAAATGTCAGCATGAACTTCAAGGAGAATGCGAATACGCCGCAATTCCACATCGCTTGATGCTCGATGAGACGACAGGCTGTCGGCTCATCGGGCTTTTCGATGAATTGGTGAATGAAAGAAAAGTCGTCATTTCCATTGGGCTGAGCAGGAACGATATAGCCGAACTGATCGGAAGGATGGGTAGGTTTGGTTCCGAGGAGAGCGAGATCTGCTTTAGAATGCATCAGAACATCAGGAACGCGAAGGAGCAGTCGAAAAAAAGCGGTATCTGCGTATGTGTCGACTGGAAGAACGCAGATGGTTTCATTTGGATTCATTTGCAGCTTTTCATGAAGATAACTTACCGCATAAGCAATGGCTGTGAAGGTTCCTCTTTTAAAGGGTTCGGCCAGGATCGGGATATGCTCGCCAACATAGGAACGGGTAATTTCCACTTGACTGTGATGGGTAACGATGCATGTGGATTGAAGAAGCCCCGCCTCATTTAATTGCCGGCATATTCGCTCAATCATCGATTCTCTGGCCCCGGCATCGGATTTCAAAAGCTTAAGGAACACCTTGGAGCGAATCTCATTGGACAAAGGCCACAGCCTTTTTCCGGATCCCCCGCATAACAGGATAATACGCAAGCCGATTCCTCCTTTCTTGGGGATATCGCCCTCCATTCTTATTTCTTCGATCGAATGATTTCTTCAATCGCATGCTTCATCAATACCCCGGACCGGTCCCAGGATAAGCGAAGTATATCCTTTCTGCCTTGTTGTCCTTTTTGTTTGCAAAGTCCGGGGTTTTGGTACGCTTCCCTCATCCGTTTTTTTAAATAGCCCAGATTCGGTTCCGCCCATCGTTGTCCCTTTTGCGCAAACAGGCTGCTGAATTTTTTAGAAATGGCTCTGTTCATACTGCTTGACGGGCTGCGCAGCTGGTACGGAATCAGGAACGAGTTGCTGTGCGTCAGAAAATCCATTTGCCCGCCCCAACTCGTAGTGATGACCGGTACGCCGCTCGCCAGCGATTCTAGAAAGGGCAGTCCAACCCCCTCGCCGCGAGTCGGGAGGACGAAAGCATCGCCGAGCGTATACAAACCTTTTAATCTGCTTTCACGAAGATGACGGCCGATCACGACAACGGGGGCCGTATCTTTTTGGATACCCAGCTTTTTTTTGTATTGCGTTATTTTGGCCTGGATCCATTTTTCGTTCTCATGCGGCGCATATCCGTTTGTTTTGATCACAAGCACGACGTTATCTTTAGAGGAAAACTCTTCCCAATATGCCCGCAGCAGGCCCTCCGGATTTTTACGGTGCTGGAAGCCGAAGACGGACACGAACGTAAACTTGCCGGCCGCACCCGGCACGGACATTTTCTTGTTATTCGGATGAAACTCCTTTGCATTTACACCATGAGGAACGACAAAAATCGGGACATTCACGCCGCTGTTCATTAGTGTTCTTTTATTATGCTGGGAGGGCACACAAACGGCATCAAATTGATTCATATGGGGAAGCCAAGCCTTGGGGAGCTTGCTTGTTTCCCAAACTGTATTCAAAATAATTAGATCATACAGACGGCGCTCTTTTTTCCATTGAATGCTATTGGGGAGGTGGTGATAAATCAGCACCCGTGTGTATCGGCTGCTGTTTTTGCGCTGTTTTGCCGGTCCTATACTAACGGCTACGCCTTGCCGCTTTAGTGACTGGGCATACGCTCTGCTGGCACGGCCAAGCCCGCTTGCTTTGTGTACAGGGCCCTTCCAAACGACGTGATAAGGTTTCATATGACAACATCCCTCGGATAATTACTTTGCTCATCTCTATACTTTTAATATATGGATTATCATATGACGGAAGAATAAAAAGGTATGGGTGTAGGGAGTGTGTAAAGAACACACAATCAGTGATCACTCAATGGCTTCACGTCGCTGTTTAATATACTTTCCTGGAGAAATGCCAACCATCTTGGTGAAGCTTCGTATAAAATTGGCGTAATCGCCAAAGCCCGATTGAAAGCAAGCATCGGTGATGCTTATCCCGTCAGACAGAAGAAATTTGGCAAGTTCGATACGACGACTGAGAATATAGGAACGAAGGGTCAGCCCGGTATGCTTTTTGAACTGGCGGCTGATCGAAGTGCTGTTCATGTAGAACGCTTCGGCAAGTTTGCCAAGCGTAATATCTTGCGTGATATGTTCGTCGATGTAATCCATTGTCTTTCGCACCAGATCGGGCATGATATCATGAGGCTCAAAAGAATTGTTGCGAAACCATACGTTGATCAACACCAATAATTGCGCGATTGCAGCATTGGTTTTGACGTCTGCCCCATAAGCATCCGAAGAGAGCGATTCTTCGATCCGGTTCGTCCAATATGTGATCTGGTCCAAACGATCGTCGTCCAGGTGTATGATGTTGCCTTCGCCTTTGCGGCGGCAATCAAAACAGGAAGATAGGTTCGTTGAGGCCGTGGACAATTGGTACAGGTATGTTTTTTTGAGATTGATCGTAATCCGTTCATACTCCGTTTCATCCAATATAAACGCACGATGCATTTCTTTGGGGGACATCACGAGCAAATCGCCCCGCTGCATATGATAACACCGATTTTCTACATAAAAGTGCACATGACCGCGAAGGAACAGATAGATCTCGTAGGCATTATGCCGATGATAGCTCGTTTCCAGCTTGTAAGTCGTGATTCGATGCAGGTACAAAAGCTCCGGCTGAATGGGGTCATAGAAAAAGTCAGAGGATCCGCTCATACAGCACCTCCCGTCATTTCGCGCAATAAATGGAACAAATAACGCAATGAAATTGTGTTCAGATTACCTTAAAATGTAATCATCCTACCATGAAGTGGTTTATTTTGCAAACGCTTACTATCTAAACCTATCTTTACAATATCGGAAACGCGTCAGAGCAATATGATCTTACGACTATATTCATTCCAACTGAACCGGGGGGCATGTCGCCATGCACAAGAGATGGATGTACAGATCAAGATGGGCCTTCATTATCCTCCTTACGGTGAGCATACCTGCGGGCCATACGCAAGGAAATTCAGGGCAACCGCCTTCGACGTCTGCCGGGCAGCAGGTACAACCTTCCGGAAGTGCAGGGAGATACGATCCTCCTATACGGGTTACCTTTGTCCGAGAGACTGGTGAAGACCTGCAGCGAATGCTTGATCAGTTGCCGGGCGAGAGTTTGGTAGATAATCGCTGGACCCGTTTGTATGAAGAAGAATTGGGCATTCGGATACACTATGACTGGATCGCGAACGGTGATGTATATAATCAGAAACTGGGAGTGTCCCTTGCAGCAGGCCGTTTCCCGGACGTGGTCAAAGTCAATCCATATCAGCTCAGGCAATTAAGCAATGCCGGATGGATTGAAGATCTGACCAAAGTATACCAGGCCCATGCCTCTCCGCTTACGAAAAATATATTGGAGGCCGAGGGAAAAGGAGCGTTCGACGCCGCCACGATTGACGGTAAACTCATGGCGATCCCCGAATCATCCTCTTCCATCGAAACGGCGCAGTATCTGTGGATCAGAAGCGATTGGCTGAATAACCTGGGCCTGCATCCGCCTGAAACGATGGAAGACGTGCTTCAAATATCGAAAGCGTTTACAGAAGAAGACCCCGATGGAAACGGAAAACAAGACACCTATGGACTTGCGTTAACGAGTTATCTGTGGGACCCCGTCATGAGCGCGTCAGGATTCATGGCCGGTTACGGAGCTTTCCCGAATATATGGATCAAGGACAAGGAGGGCAATCTTGCATACGGCGGCATACAACCCGAGGTGCGAAAAGCGCTGGAAGCGTTGCAGACCTTGTACCTTGAAGGCCAGCTTGATCCCGAGTTCGCCTACAAAAACGGAAGCAAGGAGTACCGCCTGATTCAGGACGGTAAAATAGGCATGCTCTATGGTGAACAGTGGACTCCTTTCATGATTCAGACTACCCGGGACACGGATCCGGATGCGGAATGGCAAGCGTACCCCTTGGTAGCTGAATCTGGCCGAAGCGTGTTTGTCCCTCTTCGTTCCAATACAGGACATTATTTTGCAGTAAGGAAGGGATTTGCGAGTCCGGAGGTTGTCGTAAAGCTCATGAACCTGCATCTGGACAAAAACTGGGGAGAACAAGCCGAGTATGAAACGTACTACAATGACGATTCGCGTGCCGTATGGATGCTCTCGCCGGTAACGCCTTTTCCCGGCATGAAAAACATGGATGCCTACAGAGACATCCGCGACGCCAGAAAGACAGGGGATTTCTCTACCCTGGAGAACGAGGCGCTTGCGATTCACAAGCGGATTGCTGCGTATGAAACAGAAGGCTTGAAGAGCGGATGGGGTTGGAAACAAACCTATGGACCGACAGGAGCCTTCAGCATTGCAGATGCCTATGAGCGGAACGGCCAGCTTCTATACGACGAATTCACCGGCGGCATCACCGAAACGATGATCGATCGGCAGATCATTCTTCGGGATCTTCAGCTCGAGGCATACATGAATATCATTCTTGGATCGCCGATAGAAGAGTTCGATCAGTTCGTCGAGAATTGGCGCAAATTGGGTGGAGATGAGATCACATCGGAGGTGAATGCGTGGTTCAGAACCAATGCCGCACGGGGTCACCAATCGTTCGCCTTATCCTATTAACACAGGTGTCCCGATTCAACCAGGGAGACGGGAGGTGAATGCATTGTTGAAGATTCCTGCGCAGTCCTGGCTTAACAGCATATTTGCACGGCTAATCATGACCTATCTGATCTTTGTGATTCCTCTGATTCTTCTGGGTGTGTATTTATATCACTGGAGTTACGACACGGCAAGCCAGGAAATTTCCCTGTCGACGGAAAGGCGATTGAACCAATTTGCGATGGAACTGAACAGGGAGATTGAATGGATGGAGCTGCAGCAGTTTGATATTGCCGAGGACCGCAAACTGAATCGGCTTGCGATCCTCTGGAACATCATGGACCAGGTGGAAAGGCGTGAAACGCTGAATTATTTATCTGAGCGACTGGCCGCCTTTAAGAACAGCAGTGCTTATATCAAGAACGTTTATGTACATATCCCTGCAGTCAACAAGAGCATATCGGCAATGCAAGGCATCGATGATTATGATCAGGCGTCCTTTGACTATTTCAGTTCAGCTATGGAAGGAAAGGATATCCGTTTTACTGTAAAAGGAGACACGCTGAACCTGAGCGCTGTCCGGCTCACGGGAAAAAAAGGGGGAGGCCCTCTGTTTGTTGTACAGGTAGAACTGGATAACGCTCAGTTTCAGAATGAATTATCGCAGCTAAACCTGTACCCTGAAAGTGCCACACTCCTGATCGAAGAGAAGACCGGGAATGTAATCTCGGATCACCAGCAGCGAGATGTCATTCTGTCCAGTTACCGCGAGCATCGTCGGAAAAATCCGCATGACAGCTTTCAGGTCAAGGTTGAGGGCGTTAATTATCACGTCAATCAGCTGCACATGGATGCTCTGGGCTTATCGGCTGCAACGTATCTGCCGGAGAAAATGGTAACCAAACCGCTCAGCAAATTTTATACATGGGCCTGGATATTTGCCATCACGTCTTTCATTGCCATTACGGCCTATCTCTATTCCAGCTACAAGCTGATTCATATTCCGCTGCTGCTGCTTGTCAAAAGGTTTAAAAAAATGGAGGGAGGCGTGCTCGATATTCCGATCGTACACCATCGCAAGGACGAGTTCGGTTTTCTATATGCACGCTTCAATCATATGATTGAAAATCTGCAGCAACTGATCGATCGGGATTTCAAACAGACGATGATGATGCAGCGGGCTGAATTGAAGCAGCTTCAGTCCCAGATTAATCCACATTTTTTGTATAATAGCTTTTTCATTCTGAACTCGCTTGCCAGAACTGGAGAAACGGAGCGCATTGAACAGTTTACGAACATGCTTGGCGAATATTTTCGTTTTATCACCCGAAACGGAACGGATCATGTGCCTTTGAAAGACGAAGTGGAGCATTCGCGAATCTATATGGAGATTCAGCAATTACGCTTTTCACGGCGGATCAAAGTAGACTTCGGGCAGCTGCCATCCGGAATGGAGCAGCTTCAGGTCCCCAGATTGATCATTCAGCCGATCATAGAGAATGCTTATGAACATAGTCTGGAGAAGAACACGGGTACGGGACTCCTGCGGGTTCAATTCCATATGAAGTCAACCTACATTGAAATTACGGTGGAGGACAATGGGGAGGGGTTGCAGACGGAGGAGATCGATATGCTTCAGGCACGTCTGCACAATGATGCCGATACGGATGAAGTGACCGGTTTAATGAATATTCATCGACGTCTGGTGTTGACCTATGGGGAAGGAAGCGGGCTTTCTCTCTCTCGGAGCGATCTGCAGGGATTGAAAGTCGCGATTCGAATCCGATGGAAGAGAGGGGAGAGCGCATGTACCGACTTCTGATTGTGGATGACGAGGAAATTATAACGGACAGCCTGTATGAGACGTTTGCCGGACATATGCCGGACCGGCTTGATGTCTGCAAAGCCTATTCCGCTGCAGAGGCCCTGGACTGGATGCGGCGATCCAGAATTGACATCGTTCTGACGGATATTCGCATGCCTGGCATAAGTGGTCTCGAACTGACCGAGGAGATCCAGACACGCTGGCCTCAATGCCGCGTTATTTTTCTCACGGGACACAGTGATTTTGATTATGCATACCGAGCCCTCCAGATGCCCAATGTGCGTTATTTGCTCAAAACGGAAGGTTACGACAAGGTGATGACGGTCATTGAGCAGGTCATGGAAGAGATTCGGCAAAGTCACAGCATGCATGAAGTGTTGGAAAAGTCCCGCCAAATGACTTCCCGGCTGGCTGCGCTGCACCAGGAGGAATATGTGCGCAAGCTTCTTCAGGATAGCCCGTCCGCTCACTCCTCTTCGATGGAGCTTCAAGCCGAACTGGTGTCAAGAAACATAGGCTTGCAAGCGGACTCCCCGGTGTATCTGGTCCTTGGACGATTCAATACGCCGCCTGGAATCGAAGAAGGACCGAATCGTTTGCAGGAGTCGGTCCGGATTATCGGATCTTCACTATTGAGTGAACATGCGATATATATCAGTGTCACAGATCACTATGGCGATGTGGTCTGGCTGCTTCAGCCTAAAACAGGGAAAAACAATGCAGAAGAGCACTTTTCCACTTATATCGAAGGCACATTGGAGCTGGTTCAGGAAGCCTGCATGGCGTCGTTGGACGTGTCCATTGCCTTTACATTGAGCGGACGCGGTTGCCCTTGGTCCCGAATTCCAAGGCAGTATGAACGGCTGCGGTTGTTACAGTGGATGAAAATTGGCGATGGGGTCTCCATGGTATTGACGGATAAAACCGAAGGCACTGCAGGAGGAACATCCAAGGAATCCGTTCGGATCTCAAGCCGGATTGACGTGATGTCTGGTTTCTTGGAAACCGGACGCTTTCAGCCCTTTTACGATGTTTTTGAAGAGCTTGTAACGGAACTGCAGCAGCAGGACCTGACCATGGAGCGGGCTATGGAAACCTACTATTATCTGGCTCTGATGCTGTATTCCACATGTAATCGCTGGGGGCTCCGGCAGAACGTCCCTGATCAGCCAAGTTTGCTTCAACTGAGTGACTTTACATGCATGAAGGAAGCAGTGCACCACCTGTACCGCGCTGCGGATGAACTGGTTCATTTCAAGCGTTCCAATGAAGAAGAACGTGTGAACCAGGTCATCCATACTCTATGCGGCTATATCAGGGACAATCTGGAAAAGGACCTTTCGCTGGTCAGACTCGCCGAGTTGAATCATTTCAACCCGTCCTATCTATCCCGCTTCTTCAAGCAGGAGACGGGGATCAACTTGTCGGAGTTTATCGACGACACCCGTATCCGAAGAGCCAAGGAGCTGCTGAGCAACAGCGATCTGATGGTGCGAGAAGTAGCGCTTCAAGTCGGATATGAGTCGGCACATTCGTTTACCCGCCTGTTCAAGAAGCTGACGGGCATGACGCCCCAGGAATATCGGGAATCTGTGCTCGTGCGTTAGAACCGTTGTTATGGACACCTTCATCAGAAGTAAATGGAAAAGGATAACACGTAAAAACGCAGGCGCTGCTGGCCTGCGTTTTATGGTTTGATCACCCGCCAGAAAGGCTGCCGAGGAGGCAGCTGATCAGTCATGCCTAGGCAGAGTGATTCTTTTGTCTGCGATAGGCGTTAGGACTTGAGCCTGCATAGGCCTTGAATTTTTTGTAAAACCAATCGATGTCTTTATAACCTACCTCCAAAGCGATTTCATATATCCTCATATCGGTAGTTAACAGCAGATGCTTCGCTTTTTCCATTCGCTGCTGCAGCATGTAATCGTTGAAGGATACTTTCTCCTCCAGTTTAAATTTTTGTCCAAGATATGCACAGTTAAAATGGAGCATGTCGGAAATTTTCCGGAGCGTAATTTCGTCGCTTAGATGATCTCTCACGTAAGCTTTGACAATTCGGATGACATGACTGGACTCCATCGCTTTGCCATTGAGCTGAACGAGTGGTTTCACAGGCAATCTTTCTTTAACAGGTTCCGGTCCCAGTCGCGTCTGAAGTGCCTGCAAACTTTGCAGTAAAGCTGAAGCGCTGACAGGAGAGGGCAGATAATCATTCACTTGATAAGTTAACGCTTTGCGCACAAGTCTGAAATGGTCTCTTCCACCCACCAGCAGAATCGGAATGTCGCTTATTTGGCGAATGCGATGGCATAACCATAAACCGGCCGTATCACATCGCTCAGTATGGATGAGCACTACCGCGAATTCCTGTTTCGACAGGGCGATCAGTGCATCGGAGGAAGAGAAGGCCGATTCCCCAATTGTAAATGGAGAGGTAGAACGACTCAGCAACGGTCCAAGTTCTTTGCACAAACGCCGGCTGTAATCAACAAGTAATATGTTGTACATAAAGCATAACCTCACCTTCTTCTGAATTTCCGGTCCGGATTCCAATCCATAAGGCTTACTTTCATTATGAGAATAAAAGAAAGCGCATACAATGTGCATTTTTTTGCAGACAATGCATTTCTTTACCAATTTCTATTGAAATGAGTTCGTAATCCTTCAATAGCATGCCTTTCTATAATTTGACCGGGTGAATACCTGCATTTCGGCGGGTTGTTTGCGTTTTCATATGAGGGATACACTGTGGGAGCAAACGACAATCAGGGGGGAAGACGATGAGAAACAACAAGTTTATGCTGCTGAGCCTTGTATTTGCGGTCATGCTGATGATTGCTGCATGCAGTTCTGCTCCGACCGCACAACCGGAGCCGGAAAAGCCGGCACCGCAGGAGGAACAGAACACCGCGGAAACCGAGCCCAAAAATGAAAATTCAACGCCGGAGATGGACTTTGACATGGGTGGCAGAACCATCAAGGTTGTTGCTTGGTGGGATATGGAGATCCAGGGTAACAACCCGGATAACATTCAGCGCCTGGAGAACCTTGAAGCACTGAAGAAAAAACATAACTTCAATATTGAATACATCTCCATCGATTTCGGAGAATACCAGGAAAAAGTGGTTGCTTCGCTGATGGCAGGGGAACCGCTGGGCGATTTGGTGAGGCTGGGCAAAAACTATGCCATTCCGGCATTGACCAAACAGGATCTGTTATGGCCGGTGGATGAGTATACCAAGAACGATAAGGTGTTCAATCAAAAAACGACCAACGAGTATATGCAATATGAAGGCAGAGGCTACGGTTTTACCGAAGATCAATCCTCCTTTATCAACGGGATTTTCTATAACCGAACGCTTATGCAGGAACTTGGTTTGAAGCCGCTGCAGGAATATGTGGATGCCGATGAATGGAACTGGGATACGTTCCTCAGCGTTGCGAAACAAGCGAACAAGGATCGTAACAATGATGGCAAGCTGGACACGTGGGGACTCGCTCAAACGGGTCTGCTTGAACCGATCCTGTACTCCAACGAAGCTTCTCTGACCAAAGAGGATAAGCAGAACCTAGAGGATCCCAGGACGAAAGAAGCACTGAACTTCCTGTCCAAGCTGGCAACAGAAAAGGTTGGCAGACCAACTGAGGGTGGCGACTGGACAGAACCTTCCACCTTCTTCCGTCAAGGCAATACCTTGATGTATGCAGGTGCGATGTACGAAGTCGAAGGCATTATGACGGACATGAAGGATTATGATATCGGTTTTGTGCCGTTTCCAAAAGGACCAAGCGCATCGGCGTATCACTCCGGCGAATCGCGTTACCAAGCGATCACCATCCCTAAAGCGGTGGAGAATCCGGAACAACTGATGTACATCTGGGAAAAAATCAACGAGATCGATTCGATCTACGAGTATCCGGGTCAGTCCACGCTGGAGACGCATCTGACCAACGAAGCAGACATCAACAACGCCAGAAAGGTCGCTGAGGGCATGCTTGTTCTCGACCATAACACCTTCCCGTCCTTGCCTTACTGGGATTTTGATGCGGAGCTCAAAGAAGGGGTATCCGTATCCACTCTGATCGAGAAATACAAGGCTCCTTTCCAGGCCGCGATTGATGAGGTATATAAATAAACCATTTTACTAAATCACGGGCAGAACGCACCAGTCATGGCGCGGTCTGTCCGGGTCAGTCCATCGTCCCATTGTCGCTACGCCTAGAGGAAAGGGGATACATTCAGACATGCGGTCACGTAAGAAAAAGGGACTAATCCTGGTGCTTGTCCTGGCCTTGGTGTTCTCGATATGGACCATCTATCCATCGCGGGATCGTACTCCGGGCACGGCTCATGCGCTTGAAGATTTTGAAGCGATCTCCAACACGGACGATGAAAGCAGCTATGAACATTATCTGGCGGGTCATCAGAACACTCCCAAACCGGATAACGTGGTGCGGATTGAAGGCGAGTCTTATGTTCGGGCGGAGGGTGGAACGTTTGAAGTGGTGCAGGGATATGCCGGATTGGACGGCAGTGCCGTCATTACACCCGAAACCGGAACCATTCGCTGGGATGTTCCCGTTCAATGGAGTGGTTTGTACCACGTTCGCATCCATTATTATCCGGTGGAGGGCAAGAGTTCCGGCATCGAACGCAGACTGGAGATAAACGGACAGGTTCCGTTCAGGGGTGCTGACGTCCTGCTGTTCGACAGGGTGTGGGGCAATCGCGAAGATAACGTTCGCCGGGACGATCGCGGCAACGATCTCAGACCGAGGCAAGTGGAACAGCCGAAGTGGCAGCTCGCTTCCTTCAGGGACAGCGCAGGTTACTTCGAGGAACCGTTCCAGTTTTATTTTGAAAAGGGCAAACAGCAGCTATCGCTCACTTCGCTCCGGGAGAGCATGGCGATCGATTATATCGAGCTGTATCAGGAGGAGGATGTTCCGTCCTATGCAGACTTGCGGGCGAGTTATGAAACGCGCGGCTTGAAACCGGCCGGTCCGGTCATGCTGAAGGTCCAGGCAGAACAGGCTGCAAGCAAATCCTCGCCTACGCTTGCACCGATCTCGGATCGTTCCAGCCCTTCGCTGGAGCCGTATGACGTATCCAAAATTCGCATCAACGCCATCGGCGGCATCAACTGGAAGCTGCCCGGTGAATGGATCGAATGGGAGATCGACGTGCCGGAGGACGGATTGTATCAAATCGCGCTAAAAGTAAAGCAGGATCAACTTCGCGGCATCTATGCGACCCGCAGTCTGACGATTGACGGCAAAGTGCCGTTCAAGGAAATGAAACGCATTCGTTTTAATTACAGTCCATCCTGGCAAACGCAAGTACTGGGAGCCGGAGAAGACCAGCCCTATCAGTTCCATCTCGAAAAAGGAACACATCGCATACGGATGACGGTCACGCTCGGCGACATCGCTCCGCTTCTGCGCACCGTGGAATCCAGCGTACTGGAACTGAATGGGATGTATCGCAAAATATTGATGATCACCTCCAATAAGCCCGATCCGCTCCGGGATTACCAGCTGGAACGCCGCATTCCGGAGATGACGGAGGTCTTTGAACGGCAGGCGGCAACGCTTAGCTCTGTAGCCGCGTATCTGGAACAAGCAACCGGAGAGCAGAGCGATAAAGTCGCCGTTCTGAATGCGATGGTGGTCCAGCTTAAAGATATGGCAGCCAGACCGGAGACGGTTCCGAAACGGCTCGATACGTTCAAGATTAACGTAGGCGGCCTCGGCACCTGGATTTTGTCCGTACGCGAACAGCCGATTACGCTGGATTACCTTCACGTATCCCCGCCGGGCGAGCCATTGCCGAAGGCGGAAGCGACGGCGATCCAGCAGGTGAAGCACGAACTGGGTGCATATGTCGCATCCTATACCGAAGATTACGACAGCATCGGCAATGTGGAGCAAAAGAAGGACGCGATTACCGTCTGGATTACGACCGGACGGGATCAGGCCCAGGTGCTTAAGGGTTTGATCGACGATTCGTTTACCCCGGATACGGATGTGTCCGTGCAATTGCGGCTTGTTCCACCTAATATTTTGCTGCCTGCCACGCTCGCTGGGGAAGGTCCGGACGTAGCGATGCAAATGGGCGAAGATATCCCCGTGAACTATGCGATGAGAAATGCAGCAGCCGATCTGAGCAAATTCCCGGATTTTGAGGAAATCTCGGGCAGATTCCGCGAAAGCGGGCTGACGCCCTACCGTTATAACGGAGGAGTCTATGCGCTGCCGGAGCAGCAGCATTTTCCGATGCTTTTTTACCGCAAAGATATTCTGAACGAGCTGGGTCTCGAACCGCCGAAGACGTGGGAGGACGTCTATAACGCTATCGCTGTCCTGCAAAAGCACAACATGGAGTTCTATCTGCCCATCGAGGATACGCTGAACAATGCCAATCTGGTTCCGAACTCGACTTTTGCGATGCTGTTGTATCAGAATGACGGCACCTTCTATACGGAAGATCAGAAGAAGAGCGCGCTGGATTCGGAAATTTCGATGGATGCGTTCAAACGGTGGACCCAGTTCTATACCAATTACAAATTTCCGCTCAAGGCCGACTTTCCAAACCGTTTCCGCACCGGGGAGATGCCGATCGGCATCGCCGATTACACTACGTACAACATGCTTACGGTCATGGCTCCGGAAATTCGCAACCTCTGGGATTTTACCATTGTACCAGGCACTCAGCTCCCCGACGGCTCTGTAAGGCATGAGGTTGCCAGTGCGACCAGCGCTGTGATGATGCTCGAAAACGCGGCCAACAAGGAAGCCGCCTGGAAGTTTATGAAATGGTGGACCGATGAGCAGACCCAGATGGAATACGGAAGAGAAATGGAAGGTCTCATGGGCGCGGCGGCCCGCTACCCGACAGCCAATATCAAGGCGCTGGAGCAGCTGCCTTGGCCTGTGAAAGATTATCGGAATTTGGAGAAGCAATGGGAATGGGTACAAGGTATCCCGCAGCTTCCGGGAGGTTATTTCACAGGCAGGCATCTGGATAATGCGTTCCGCAAGGTCGTCAACGCCAACGAAAATCCGCGTGAGGCCCTATCGGACTATGTCCTGTATATCGATGATGAAATTGAGTTGAAGCGCAAGGAATTCAATCTGAAGTAGAAGGAAGGGAGGGTAACGGTTGCAAGCCAAAACAACCAAGACAGCAGCCGCTCCTGCCGTCCATACGCGTCCGGCGGGCTGGTGGTCCCTTTTGAAACGGGATCTGTACCTCAGCAGGCACTATTACGTATTGATGGCGCCGTTTATGTTGATCTTTTTCCTGTTCACTGTCATTCCAGTCGGCATTTCGCTAGGCCTCAGCTTTTTCCACTTCAATATGCTGGAGGTGCCGCGTTTTATCGGCTGGCAGAACTATTCACGTCTTTTTCTGGGCGACGACGTCTTTTTGATAGCGCTGAAAAATACGCTGCTGTTCGCCGTTATCACCGGCCCTGTCAGTTATATTGCCTGTTTTTTGTTTGCATGGATCATCAACGAACTGTCGCCCAAAATCCGGGCGGTCATGACGCTGGTTTTCTACGCGCCGTCCATATCAGGCAACGTGTTCTTCATCTGGCTGATCATCTTCTCCGGTGACAGCTACGGGTACATGAATGGTTTCCTGATGCGGCTGGGCGTCATCCTGGAACCCGTGCAATGGCTCGCAAACGAGAAATACGTGCTGGCCATCGTCATTATTGTTCAGCTGTGGCTCAGTCTGGGAACCAGCTTTCTGGCGTTTATCGCAGGTCTGCAGACGATTGACCGATCTCTGGTGGAAGCCGGTACGGTAGACGGGATCAAAAACCGCTGGCAGGAGCTCTGGTACATTACGCTGCCATCGATGAGACCCCAGCTCATGTTCGGTGCCGTGATGCAGATTACGGCTTCGTTCGCCGTAGCCGAAATTTCGATCGCCCTGGCCGGCTTCCCAAGCGTCAACTATGCGGCGCATACGGTCGTTACCCACTTGATGGACTTCGGCACCATTCGCTTCGAGATGGGATATGCCTCGGCCATCGCAACGGTGCTGTTTGCACTGATGCTTGGCACGAACGTTCTGACGCAAAAAATGCTGAGAAGGATAGGTGAATGACGATGACCAGCAAAGTACGTGCCGCGTTAGGCATGCCAAAAAGACTGAATCGGTCATTTGCCGTCAGCCTGATGCTGTTTGCCCTGCTGGCCGTGTTTGGATCATTTATGGTGCTGCCGCTCATCTATGCCGTTAACAATGCATTCAAGCCATTGGATGAGCTGTTTATTTTTCCGCCGCGCTTCTGGGTGAACAATCCGACAACGGAAAATTTCGCGGATCTGATCAATCTGATGGGCAATTCGTGGGTACCGTTATCCCGCTATATTGCCAATACATTACTTATTACGATATTGGGAACGGCAGGGCATATTCTTCTGGCCTCAGCGGCCGCTTATCCGCTGGCGAAATATCGCTTTCCCGGCTCCAGAGTGTTGTTCACCATTATCATTTTGTCGCTCATGTTCTCGCCCCATGTCACAGCGATCCCGAACTACATGGTCATGTCCTGGCTCGGCTGGATCAATACGCATGCCTCCATTATCGTGCCGTCGCTTGCGTTCTCGCTGGGGCTCTTCCTGATGAAGCAGTTCATGGAGCAAATTCCCGATGCGCTGCTGGAGGCAGCCAAAATCGACGGGGCCAATGAATACCGGATATTTTGGAGCATCGTGATGCCTAATGTAAAGCCGGCCTGGCTCACACTGATGATTTTGCAGTTTCCGGCCCTCTGGGGAACGGACGGCGGAAGTTTTATTTACAGTGAAAACCTCAAAACATTGCATTATGCGCTCAGCCAGATTGTTCAAGGAGGGATTGCGAGAGCAGGGGTGGGTGCTGCGGTTGCGCTGCTGCTCATGATCGTGCCGATCACCCTGTTCATCATCTCCCAGAGCAGCGTTATGCAGACGATGGCTACATCGGGCATGAAAGAGTAGAGAGGAGGCAGCGAGGTGCGGAAAAGCACATGGAACAAGCGCAGCTGGATCATGATGGGCATGGTCTGCCTCCTGTTGTTCAGCCAAGCGGCTGCACCGGCAAGTGCAGACGGCAAGCAGGATGCTTACCAATACTCCTACTGGGGCGATTCCGTTCCGGCGCCGGCGGCGTATGAGGCCACGTCCATCATCACGGGCAATAAACTGGACACCGGTGCGTTCAAAGAACCGAGCGACATGCATGTCACAGCGGATCAGCGTGTGTTCGTACTGGATTCCGGCAATGGCCGCATCGTGGAGCTGGATCGCGATCTGAAGCTGGTGCGGACGATTGATTCCTTTGAACGGGCGGGCAAGGAGGAGCAGTTCAACAATCCGCAAGGGATCTATGTCAGTAAAAAAGGAGATCTCCTCGTTGCGGACACCGACAATCACCGGGTCGTTCATCTGGATGAACAAGGCCATCTGGTCAAAATTGTGGCTGAACCAAAATCGGATCTGTTACAAGCGGATTTTCAATTCAAACCCGTGCGGGTTGTCATGGATCAGGGAGAACGGATTTACGTCATGGCGGCGGGTGTATTCGACGGATTCATGGAGTTCAGTGCGGACGGCACATTTTCCTCCTTTATCGGAGCGAACAGGGTTCAGGTTGATCCGGTGGAGTATTTGTGGAAACGGTTGGCCACGCGCGAGCAGCGCAGTCAGATGGTGATGTTCACGCCGACGGAATTCACCAACCTGGATCTGGATGAAGAGGGGTTCATCTACGCCACAAGCGGCGACCGCGGCAAAGATCCGATCAAGAAGCTGAACGCCCAGGGCACCGATATTTTGCGCAGACAAGGGTATCATTACCCCCAAGGCGATCTGATGTACACGAACGAAGCAGGGCCTTCGCGCCTGGTTGATGTAGATGTAGGAGACAGCGACATGTATTCCGTGCTCGACTCCAGCAGAGGACGAATTTTCACTTATAACGGCGACGGATACCTGCTCCATATTTTTGGCGGCATTGGCAATCGGTTGGGACAGTTTAACACGCCGGTCGCATTGGAACGTGCAGGAGACCGGATGCTTGTGCTGGATAAGGCGCTCGGTGAGATTACGGTATTCCAGACAACGGAGTACGGTCGCACGTTGCATGAAGCGGTACGCAGTTATTACAACGGCGACGAGGACCAATCCTCGATGCTCTTCGCCAAGGCTGCCGAAATGAATGCGAATCTGGAGTATGCCTATGCGGGCATTGGCAAATCGCTGCTTCGCCAGAAGGAGTATGCCGAATCAGCGCAATATTTTAAACGGAGCATGGAGCGGCAGGGGTATTCGAAAGCATTTCTTCTGTTCCGCAAAGAACTGATGCGCGAGCATTTCTCGTGGATGATGTCCGGTTTATTCCTGGCTGCAGCTGCGTTTGTCACCGTCGTCATCGTTCGCAGGCATAAAAGGAGGATAACGAATGCAAGCGCCAAGTAAGCAGCTTTACCAGTATCCGCTGCATCTCATCTTTCACCCTTTCGACGGATATTGGGAACTGAAATATGAACGCAATCAACGAACGACATTGCTGATAGCCTGCATGATCATGCTGCTGCTGGTGGTTACCAAAATTTTGCATGCCCAGTACAGCGGCTTTCTCATTAATTTTAACAATCCCAAGTATTTGAATAGTCTGCTTGAAGTGTTGTATGTCGTGATCCCGATCCTGTTCTGGTGTGTGGCCAACTGGTCGTTAACCACCCTGATGGACGGAGAAGGCAAGTTTTCGGAAATTTTTATGTCAACGTGTTTTGCACTGGTGCCGCTGCTCCTGATTCATTTTCCGTGGATCTGGCTGAGTCTCGTCATTTCCGCGCAGGAAGCAGCCTTTTATTATTTCTCCAATGCGCTTGCCGTTGCCTGGACGGTGTATCTGTTATTCGTGGGCAACATGACCGTTCACCAGTACACGCCGGCGAAGACGGTGCTTACGATGCTGCTTACACTGGCTGCCATGGCTTTTATGGCCTTTCTGTGCCTGCTATTTTTCAGTCTCGTGCAGCAGATCGTATCGTTTGTCTTCACCATCTATCAGGAATTCGTGCTTCGGGGCTAAGGAAGGAGGACATCCAGTGAAATATGCTGTAGCGAAAAAAATAACCGGAATGCTGCTCATTGGCAGTCTGCTTCTAAGCGGTTGCCAGTTCTCGCCATCACCGCAAGCTCGCGAGGCGGCCGCTGTAGAACAGACCGATCTTCCCTCCCTGCCTCTCGGAGAAAAACTGAAATCTTCCTTTAGAGATGCTCGTCTTCAAGGCATGATTGGCATTGCCGGGAATGAAGCCTTACGGTTGTTTATAAATGAAGAGACTGCAGAGATTGCTGTCCTGCACAGAGAGAGCGGACAAATCTGGCGCAGCAATCCTGCAGACCGGGAGCAGGACGGAGTTGCGGCAGGCATCAACAAAGACCTCCTGTCGTCACAAGCAAGGCTCAGCTTCTTCAACAGCCAGGGCCAGAGCAGCACGGTGAACTCGTTTACAGATAGCATCGGACATAAGCAGGTTAGCTATGAGGCGATGCCAAACGGGGTTCGGGTTCACTATCAGTTCGGGAGCACCGAGCGCTCGATTGAAGACTTGCCGGTCAAAATCAGCAAGGAACGATTTGAGCAGAAGCTGTTGGCACAGCTCGACAAGGCCGGGGAACGCGCCTTGAAGATCGGTTATACGGAGGATAAGGACGAAGGTGTCTACGTTCGAATCGACAAGGCACTGCAGGGACTTCAGCTGTCCCGTGCCCTTAAGGCTTTTGACGCGGCCGGTTATACGGAAGAAGACCTGGCACAGGACAATGCCGAACATGGGATTGATCAGGAGCGCAGCGGACCGCGGCTCTTCATGATGACTTTGGAATATGAACTGGATGGCGAGAATCTGCTGGTGCGTGTACCTGCATCCGGCATTCATTTTCCGGAGGAATACCCGATCAACACCATATCCGTACTGGAATATTTCGGAGCCGGAGGGACGAATGAAAAAGGCTCCATATTTGTACCGGACGGCTCGGGAGCCTTGATCCATTTTAATAATGGCAAAATCCAGTATCCCGGTTATCAGCAAGATATTTACGGTCAGGACTTGACGATGAAGCTCCGGGAAGCCGGCTCGAATGAAACCAAAGCGAGATTGCCGGTCTTTGGACTGATTCGGGAAGAGGGAGCTTTTTTGGGAATCATCGAGGAAGGTGACGCTGTGGCCGTGGTGAATGCGGATATCAGCGGCAAGCTGAACAGCTACAACAACGTTTATCCCAGCTTCTATGTCGTGAACAAGAGCGATGTGACGCTTCAGGCCAGCGATATGGTGCGTACGCTTCCGAAATTTCAGAAGAGGCCGACAGCCTCGGACTTTGTTGTCAGATACGCTTTCGTTGGTGCGGAGAAGGCTTCGTACTCGGGACTCGCCGCATTGTATCGGAATTATCTGCTGCAAACCGGCGGACTTCCCGAACAGCAAGCAGGCGAAGAGCAGCCGGGCATTCCATTTTATCTGAAATTGATTGGAGGCATGACAACCCGGCAGCATATGCTGGGGATTCCTTACGATTCTACGGAGGCGCTTACGACCTTTGAGGAAGCCAAGCAGATCCTGTCCACGCTGAAGGAGAAGAACGTGTCGAACATTCAGGTTCGCTACGCCGGATGGTTCAACGATGGGCTGCATCACCGTCTGCCGGATTCCATCTCGGTGGACGGCGCGATTGGCGGGAAGAAGGGCATGCGTGATTTTAGCGATTATGCAAGGGAAGCGGGAATCGGGTTTTATCCGGATGTGGCTCTGCTGAATGTGCAATCCAAGAAAGGGTTCAAACCGTCCAGAGAGGCATCTCGAACGTTAACCCAAGAACCGGCTGTGGTATATCCGATGAATCAGGCTTTGCAGCAACGGGATCGGGACCGATCTCCATCCTATGTACTCTCGCCCAACAAGCTGAATCAGCTGACGGAAGAGATGCTGGAAGAGATGAAGTCTATTCAAAAAGAGGAGCACTCGCAATCACTGAGCCTGAAAGATCTGGCTGAGCAGCTGAATAGCGACATGAACCCGAAGAAGCTGCTGGATCGAACGGAAGCGTTGGGCGTGGTCACCGAAGCGCTGGAACGGATCAAACAGCAGGCAGGCTCCGTTTTAGCCGAAGGTGGCAATGGCTACGCACTGCCTTATGTTACTGGGTTGACGGATGCTCCGATGAGCAGCAGCCAATTCAAACTGGAGGATGAAGAGGTTCCGTTCTTCCAATTGGTCGTTCACGGAAATATCAGTTACACCGGCTCTCCATACAATCTCTCGACCTATACGAACCCGAGACAGTATGTATTGAAGCTGATTGAATATGGTGCGAGCCCGTACTTCGCCTGGTTTAATGCGCCGAACCATGTGGTCAAACAGACCGACTATGACGATCTGTACGCGGCAAACTACGAGCAATGGGTAGATCTGGCTGCCGAGATGTACAACGAGGTCAATCAGATCAATCAGCCATTTGCCGGGCGTTCCATGAAATCGCATGAATCATTGGCGGAAGGTGTGTATCGAACAACTTATGACGGCGGTGGCTTCGTGATCGTGAATTATAATGACTTTCCTGTAAAGGTTGAGAACCAAACCGTGGAAGCTCAAAGCTATATGACTGGTGGTGAGCAGCTCTGAAGACGCTCCTGAAATGGAAATGGGGAAGTCGTACGTATGCTCAACAGAAAGCCATGTGGGGCGTCATCTACGTGCTTCCGTGGCTGGTCGGATTTGTTTTGTTTTTCTTTATCCCGCTGCTGGCGTCTCTGCGTTACAGCATGAGTGCGATTCAGGCGAATGCGGAAGGCATTGCCATTCAATTCACTGGTGTCGCCAACTATATTCAGGCACTCACCGTCAATACAAGCTTTAACCGCGCGCTGATCGAGTCCGTTACCGATGTGCTCGTCAATGTGCCTCTCATCGTCATATTCAGCCTGTTTCTCGCCGTCATCCTGAACCAGAAGTTCAGAGGCCGGGCCGTGGCACGCTCCATCTTTTTCCTGCCCGTTATTCTGGCTTCGGGAGTCATCATGTCGCTGGAGAGCACCAGCTTGATTGATGCCGTTAATCAAAACAGCACCGGTGGAAGCGCACTGGGTACATTTGAGCTGGAATATCTGATGCTGGATGCCGGGGTGAGCGAATGGATCGTGACGTATCTGAGCAGTGCCGTCGATCGGATCTATCAGATCGTCAGCCAGTCGGGCGTGCAGATTTTAATCTTTTTGGCAGGCATTCAGACGATCTCGCCTCAACTCTACGAGGCATCCAAAATGGAGGGGGCCACCGGATACGAAGCCTTCTGGAAAATTACGTTCCCGATGGTCAGCCCGCTGATCTTTGTCAACGCTATCTATACGATTATCGACTCGTTTGCCAGTAACGCCATGACTGAACTGATCCGGGATACCGGATTCGTGAAGTTCGACTTCGGCCTAAGCTCTGCCATGGCATGGGTGTATTTCCTGGCCATTGCGATCATTCTCGTGATCGTATCCATCATTTTCTCGAAACGAGTCTTCTATCAAGATTAGAAAGGAGGACGTTCAGCGTGACCACTTCACGATTATTATCGCTGGAACATTGGAAAGGCTGGCTCTGGTCTGTCGTTCGATTTGTACTGATTACCGGACTTTCCTTTGTTATCCTCTTTCCGATATTCCAGAAAATCTCAACGTCCATCAAAGACAAGGGCGATCTGTATTCCGCGGTGGTGGTATGGATACCCCAAAATTTCTCGCTGGATAACTTTCAGCAGGCCATTCGGGTGATGGATTACTGGGCGACGCTGTTCAATACCTTCGCGCTGTCAGCCTCGACAACGCTCTTGACGACAGCGTCCTGTGCTCTTGCCGGATATGGTTTCGCACGATTGAAGTTCAAGGGGAGCAACTTGCTGTTCGCGGGCGTCATTCTCACGATTCTCGTTCCGCCAACGACCATCCTGATTCCGGTGTATTTGAATTTGAAAAGCTTTGACCTGATGGGCCTGATGACACTTATTGCCGGCAAACCGGTGAATCTGCTGAACACCTACTGGCCGTTCATTCTGACCGCCATTACGGCCAATTCGCTTAAAGCCGGATTGTATATTTTCATCTTCCGGCAGTTCTTCCGCGGCATCCCGAAGGAAGTGGAAGAGGCGGCTTATGTCGACGGGGCAGGCATCGGGCGAACCTTTGCTCGAATCATGCTGCCGAATGCGATTCCATCCATGGTGACCGTGATGCTGTTTTCCTTTGTATGGCAGTGGAATGACAGCTTCTACACGACCACGTATCTGACTTCGAGCAAGGTCATGTCGACCCAACTGTCATCGCTTCCGTACAATCTGGCCCAGCAAGTCAGTGATGGCGCCTCCAAGGCTGACCCTTTCTATCTCAGCATGATCCAGGATACGGGGATATTGCTTGCCATTCTGCCTTTGATCGTCATCTATCTGTTCGTGCAGCGTTATTTCGTGGAAAGTGTGGAACGTACGGGGATCGTTGGCTAACGTTTGGCCGGTACAGTAAAACCGGAGACTTAAAAATAAACCGTGGAAGGAGGGGAATTCATGCAGCTGCACGGATGGAACGGGGTGCGGGAGCGGGCACCAACGGATATGAACGGCTCGTGAAAGCTGTGCTTGAATTCAACACATATCGAATAAGGGAAAGCCATCGATCATGAGAGGAGGATCCAAAGTGAAGAAGATGTGGATGTCTTGTAAACTTTTACTCGTTATGGCTTTACTGATCACGATTGCTCCATGGGGAGGCGGCCGTGTCGAGGCATGGGTGGGCATGCCTATGGGGAAGCTTCACGTCAGCGGCAAACATCTGGTGAACAGCAACAATCAGCCTGTGCTTCTGAACGGCTGGCATCAACCGTCAGGTGCCTACTGGACGTATCAGGACAGCAATTACTATCTTAATCTGCACGACAACAACCGTCATGCGGCTACACTGGCCTACCTGAAAGACATTACCGATACGTTTGCGGACACAAGTCCGAAATACGGCAGCAATCATGGCTGGAATATGAATCAGGTTCGTCTGTTCATTGATCGTCAGGACATGGGTGATGTGGCGGCGGGTACATACAATTTTGCCGGTGTGCAGACCGTTACGCAGAACGTCATTATCCCATACATTCAATATGCCAAAACAAAAGGTGTATACGTTGTCCTGGGTCTTGACTTCACATTGAAGGATGACCAGGCAACGACCGCTGCCAATCTGCAAAAGTTCAATCAAATCTGGGGTTATCTCGCCTCCCGTCCAGAGATTAAAAGTGCGGACAATGTCCACTTCGAGCTGATTAACGAGCCGGTGAAGTCATACGCGAATGGACATTGGGGCGGCTACAACGGGGAAAACGACTTTGTCGATCACTGGAATGATCTGCGTAACTTTCAGAATTCCATCATCTCGACGATTCGCAGCCAAGGCGCGGACAATGTGATCTGGGCGGCAGGTCTGGGCTACAACCAATTCTATAGTCTGACGGCAAGCCATCCTTTGACCGACCCGCTGAACAACTACGGATATGCCGTGCACTGGTATCCTGGTTACGGCGCATATGATAACTTTTCGATCTTGCAGGATCAATGGAATACGAACGTCAAGGCGGCCGCAGACAAATATCCGATCAACATTACCGAAGTAACCTGGTTTAAGAATAAACCCGGCGACTCAGCATACTGGAACTTGTTTAATGGCAGCAACGAAGGTTTCGGCACCAATACCAAAACCATCTTCAATGCGGCAGGAAACGTCAGCATCGCTGCCCATATGAACGGCTTCATTCTGGAGCCGGGTCAACGCAGCTCTTTTGCCGACCCTACGGCAGGACTGAAATGGGACGGGGATGCTTCGCGGAGCGCGATGGGCCGTTTCCTGTTCAACTGGTATCATGAACGTGCACAAACGTATCCCGGCGGCGGAAATGGTGGTGGACCGACAACCGGGCTTGTATCAGGCGCAACGTACAAAATTGTAGCCAGACATTCGAATAAGGTCATCGATGTTCCCGGCGGGCAAAACCAGAACAATCTGCAGCTCCAGCAATGGAGCGATCTGGGCGGCAATCCGCAGAAATGGGTTCTGACTTCGATCGGTGGCGGAAGCTATACGCTGACCAGCGTGAACTCTCCCGATAAAGTGATTGATATTCGCAACGGTACCCTCACAAACGGCGAAGCGGTGCAGCTTATGAGCAATCTGAACACGACCGCGCAGCATTTCAAAATCAACGATCTGGGCAATGGGTACTGGAGTATCATCAACGTAAACAGCAACAAAGCGATCGAAGTGGCGAATGCTTCGTCGTCAGACGGAGCAAAGCTGCAGCAAAACGATTATACCGGCGGGCTCCATCAACAATGGAAATTTGTTGCCGTCAGCAATTAACATCCATGTAAAAGAGGACCTTTCCGGCCGTAATGCCTGAAAGGTCCTCTTTTCGTTGAAATTTCGGCCTGCGTGGTGCAATGTGATGCGTGTGATTTCCATTTGCGATGATTCATTGTCGGATAATCAATATATGCGATATCTGCCGCTTAAAGCCAGCAGACTGAAGAAATATAGGCAATTGTCGTAGTATCGGCGTTCTCCTTGTCGCAGCGGCGTGTTCCAGAACCGGCGAACGAATGGTTCGACATCCGGACCGTCCGCAGCAAGCGAAGCCATCGCGTTCGTGGCGAGCAAGCCTACAGGATGCAGGGAAGGTTCGTCGAAGGGTTCACCTTCGATGGTATATCGACGATATTCGGATACGTCAATGCCGCTGAAGAAGGACTGAATCCGATTGGATTGTTCGACCTGCCACGGATCTTTGCGGAACCATTCCCAATCCAGAGCAATATTTGCCGCAACCCGGTAAGCATCGCTGTAAAAATGTCTAAAATCACCATGCGGCTGAACCGGAGCGGGTGAGCCGTCGTAATTCGCATATTCAGGCGAAAGCCCGGTTACAGGATGACAGGCGGTATGCAGATAAGCCCGACTTGCCGCTGCTGCTTCCTTCCAGAAGGCTTGATCCCCCTCATCCGCATATATTGCGAACAGTTCGTAGAAGTGGGGGAGATGGTAGGATGGATCGCTGAATGGTGATTCCGGAACAAACTTGATCAGCCGGGTATCCGGGTCCCACATCGGATCCCCCTCGCCATTTTCACCTTGATGGATGCAGGCGCGGAGAATTTTTCGGGCTTGTTCCTTGTAATCGTAAGGCACAGCACCATCACCCCAGCGGTTGGAGGCAAAGAACAGGGCCATGGCGAAAAACTCCTCGCCGTCAGGGGCAGGACCTTGCGACAGGCGGGTACCGTCAGGCTTGCAATGCCAAGCAAAATAATCCTTGTATCGGCCTTCGGTATGCTGCATATACGTACGCGAAAAATTCCAGAGTCGATCAAATTCTTCTTTCTTATCCATTTGCACGGCCATCATCATGCCGTAAGACATACCTTCCGAGCGTACATCGTGGTTACCGGTGTCGAGGAAGTACCCTTTGTCCTCACCCATCGGGTAATAAATTCGTGTATTCTCGTCTCCATAGAACAGCTCGTTCCATGTCTGCTCCAGTTTTGCCTCAATTTCCTTCTCGTCATAGCCCAGTTCCAGGAACAAATTCCTGTATGCTCCCGTATGGAACGCCCCATTTTCGTTGGTAGCCATGGATATCCTCCTTCGTTGGTCACGTTTAGCCAAATTATAGCATGACAGGCAGTACCCAAATTAAAGCGTTTTCTTTGAAAAGCACGGATCATTGCATCCTGATCTTTTGGCGCAATCGATTCAGCACTGCCTTGCAGCATTGGCTATTGTCATCGCTTTGCCGCTGATGCTTGTGTTGACATTCCCCCATGTAACGTTCTGCAAGCGCACTCATCACCCACATTGCGGTTTTACTTGGAACCTTTAAACATTTTTCTGAAAACAAGGCTATACCCGTAAGCTAAAACGAAAGGCAGAAAGTAGGACAAAAACGTCCAGTAAATGTTCCAATCATTGAAATAGATGACCTTGCCCATTTGTTTAGCGATCCACTCCAGAATCGTTAAAATGAAGGATGATGCCAGTATTGTCGGCCAAGGCTTCATCCCTTTTTCAAGAATGGCATACATCATAAGACATCCGAACATCGGATATAAACCTAAATCCATAGGGAGGGCTGCATACGATTGATTGTTGGTGTTCGGGAGGATATTCCAAAAAAAATTAAAACCCACATTGTTGACGCAGCTGGAGGCGGCCACTCCCAGCGGATAAAAAACAACTAGGATGCTGAGGTTTCTGCGCAGAATCCATCCGCCAATGATCACGGGAATTACAAAAGCGATTATAAAATTACTCAGCATGCATGCAATCACTCCCCGAAGTATTTCATTCGAATCAATTTCTTATTATTGGCTTCATCGAACCGTTTCATAATGGATCAAGGCAAAAATGCAGAAAAAACAGTTGATTCAGAGTCTGCAGCGAAGAGCAGGAGGTTAGAGTTGAAAAACCATAATTGACATATTATTACACGTAAAGTATAGTGGGCTGTGTAAAGTTAACTTTACATTTTGGTTTTTGGAGGACTAACGTGCAAAACCATATCCGCGCTAAGCGCATGGATGCGTCATTGACGCAGGAAGAATTGTCTCGTCTGCTCAAAGTGTCCAGGCAAACGGTCGTTTCCCTGGAAGCAGGGAAGTATAAACCTTCGCTTGTGTTGGCACACAAGTTAGCCCAAACCTTCAGGTGCAGCATTGAGGAATTATTCATTTTCGAGGGGGACGAAAACATTGAATCCTGAAGTCATGAACCAGATTGTAGGCGTCGGAGGGATCATAGCAGGGATGCTTGCAGCCATAATCACGGTCATCGTATCCCGGAGCAGGCTCAAAAAGCGGTACGAACTCGATGAAAGGTACATGTATTGTATTACCAAATCAAAGGCTTTTTCATGGAATGCTACAACAGTCACGCTTGCCGTTGCTTGGATTGTCGCCATGGTTATGGAAGGAGTCTCTCTATCGTTCTTTATCATTACGGGTATATTCGTCGTTCATTGTCTGTCCTCGATCGGCGCGAATCTGTATTATTCAGCAAAAAACTGACGTTATGCATAAGTTGGATCTCTGTAATGACAGGGATCAAAGGGGAGAAGGGATACGGATTCATGTTGATCAACCACAATAATCTTGAAGAGTATCGAGACCCGATCAATTATGATCTTGAATTCGGCGGGGATACACCAAAATACAATTTCTATCTTGAAGCTGCCAGATCGAGCCCGGGCGAAGTGTTAGAGCTTGCGTGCGGTACAGGATTGGCAACCATTCATTTAGCAAAATCGGGGATTCATATAACCGGCGTTGATATTTCTGCAGCGATGCTTGAGTATGCGCGGTTTAAGGCTCAAGGCTTGCCTGTGGAGTTTATTGAAGCGGATGCTCTTACCTTCGATTCCGATAAGCGCTTTTCTTTGATTTATTTAACCGGAAATGCATTTCAAGCATTTTTGAGCGAAGAAGATCAAGTGGCCTTGCTCGGAACAGTGTACAAACACTTAAAGCCCAATGGAAGATTCGTTTTTGAAACACGGAACCCCTCGGGGACCGATTTATCTGACGAAGAGGAAACAATCTGGGGAGAATTTACGGATCAGGATGGAATTAAAGTCAAGGTATCCGGAACGCAATCCTATGATGCAAGGAACCAAATCATGCACTGGGTCACTTTCCGCGATTGGGGATTCAGGAAAACAACTTCGCGAATTGCATGTCGTTTTACGGATAATGATACGCTTAAGCATCTGTTGACCAGCCACGGCTTTACGATTGAAAGCCAATATTCAGACTGGGATAAAACACCGTTCACGCCTTCGTCTTCTTCCATCATCAGTGTTTGTCGAAAAAAACAAGGTGAATAGTTCCGGTATGCTGAGGAAGCAGCTGATGCATATTATCGTGGACAAAGAAACAGACGATGCAAAGTCGCTAAAAATAGCGATTGTCTCTTTAAAGAATGGAACCACGATCTAGTCCCGAGCTCAGGTCAAGATCGTGGTTCCGTCATTAACATTCACGAATACGGAGACGGGTGGGTTGATCTTTTTGGGATAGGCTTCCGATATCCGCGTACCCTATATTCAGAATTGCCGCTATTCGCTCATGATCCCGTATCCCCAATCTTTGGCGAACCGTCTCGTCATAGATCCAGCCCTCGATGCAAACCTCAATGCCTATGCCGTTGTCCATCCCGAGCAGCTTTAAGTTTTGAATCAAGCAGTAAACGGCGGCCAAATCTTCCGCTTGTTTATGCATGGCGCCTTCGGCATTCGCAATGGCGACAAGATGCGCCGGGGCTTCGCGACGGTGGAGAGGCAGTGCTTCTTCACGGTGTTTGCCTTCCACGAACAGGAAACGCCAGGGTTCCCGCAGACCATCATTCGGTGCCCATACCGCTGCATCCAATAGACGCAGAATCGCTTCAGGGTCGACCGGTTTTGGTTCGAAGGAAGGAAATCGATCGTTTTTGTGCAATACATCCGAAATTAACATGATCTTCTGCTCCGTTTCTTTAAGTGATATAAGCCGGGGAAGTTAAATCAAGATTGGTATATAATTGGTTTATATTCGTTGTTATACGAATAAATCAGAGATGGGAACGAGTGCATCAAATCGTTCAGGTTTGCGGCCAGCGACTCCATTTTTTTGCGGCAGGCGTCCGTTTGCGGGGACGGGGTGTTTTGTCAATGAAACCAAAGATCAAAAGACCGACCAATCGTTCACGTTCTGACATGCCCAGTTGTTCAAAAAAGGGCCTGGTATACAACATTTCATCTGTGCGCCAAAACATGCCGATCCCGTTTTCCCAAGCTAACAGCTGCAGGTTTTGCAGGTAAAAACAAACATTTGCATACTGCCGGTCTCGTTGCTCCGGCGAACCATGATCTTCCACAACAACGGCCACGAGGCCGGGAACCTCGGAAAAGTACTTCACCATCGTTTCCTTTAGGGGCTTGGGGGTGAGCTTGCCAAACCGGGTAACCGCAAAAGAATCCATCATATACCGGGAAAGACGAGTTTTGGATTCGTGCGACAGGGCCAACATAAGCGTCATGGCATTCAGCATTTGTGAGTCGCACAAATTAGACGCTTGATTCAATACATCCTGAATAAGGTGATCGGGCACAGGCTGATCGGAGAACTTCCGTATGCTCCGGCGTTCCCTAATGATGGATTCAACCTTCATTTGGAATCACTCTCTTTCTTATTGTTTCCGAAGAAAACATAATAATTTAGATGAATAAGTACATACTTTTAATTAAGACAATAATATTGTTTCATATGAAACAATATTATTGTACAGTGTGCTACCTGTAGTGTCAACCCGGGATTGCGACGTGAGGCAAGCTTGGATCATTGCGTTGAGAAGGCAAGCAGTTACAGGTCCTCTTTGTTTCTTAGGAAAACATGCAGTGATATAATAAAAGAAATAAGTCAAGGAGCCAAGCAGATCATGGAGACTTTAAATAAAAACAAAAACGCAATTCATGAAAGCTTCATTCAATTCCTTCAACACAAAGAACAATACGAATCTCGGATATCCGCGTCATACCTTGAGGATCTCCGAAAGCACATCGGTGCCAGCTTCAGCTTGAACATGACGGAACTGCATACCATTGCATGCATCGGAGAGCAAGAGCCGATCAATATCACGTCCATCGCGGAACGGATTCATGTAAGCAAAGGCAATACCTCCAAGATCGCCAATAAATTGCTTAAGGCTGGTTGGGTACGAAAAGCTCAGCTTAACGATAACAAAAAAGAAGTATACTTTCGATTGACGCCTGTCGGGAAAAAGCTGTTCGCTGCCCACGACGAGCTTCATGCGAAAGAAAAGCAGCGCATGTACGATTTTTTGGGTCAATACAGCAATGCCGAGCTTGAATTTATCAAAAAATTGTTCGATGATATGGCTGCCTTTTACCAATGAGAATAGGAAACGCATGTCTTTTGGGGCTTATGCCCGTGAATAACGTTTCCCATTAAGCAGAATATCCTGCAGCGAAAAGCGGGTTCGGAGCCCTCTTTGCTGCAGGATATTTTTTTTGAGCCGGCTACTGCCTCTCTTGTCGGATTACTCCCAAACGCTGCTGCAGCTGATTGGCGTAGAAAGACAATTCGGGCTCCGCAGCCAAATCCCGAAGCAATGCTTGAATCAGAAAAGTCCGCGGCTTGTCCCCGGCCAACTCCTCCTCAAGCAGCATTGCCACTTCTTGAAGCTCCTTCTTTCGGGCATTCGGAACATACAGATCAGGAATGGTCGATTGTATGGTTCGAAACAAGGTAGAGATTCTGCCTGAATTTGTGGGTACCGCTGAACCCAAATCCACTTCCTCGTATTCTTTCATAAGCTCGGGTGTTAATAAGGGCAGGGGAGAAGCTTTGCCCAGGCCATCCACCAAATCATCCATCCGTTCCGCAATAAATACCGCCAGTTTTTCGGCCGGGATCGGTTTGTATGCAAACAACAAATGAAAAGTATACTCCCGAACAAGACCGCTGAACAGGGCTGTCACGTCCCACTTCCAATTCGAGATGGCCGAACCGTATTGCCTCGACAACAGATTCTCGTAGTAGTTGAACATTTGAACCTGAATCTGATGAATGAGAGAGGAAATATTGTCGCTGCCTCCCGGAGGAAATTCATTATAATCCCGGGAAATATAGTAGCCATGGCGGCCAAAGAATTGAAACAAACACGTAATTTCGGATAAGTACGTTTCCCGGCGTGGCAGTGCCAATTTACGAATTCGCTCCACCCCATCCATCATCGATTGCTGACGTTGTTTCAAAATGCTGACGAACAAGTCTTCTTTGGATTCGAAAAATTTGTACAGAGATCCTTTCGCGATGCTGCAATCGTCTGCGATGTCTTGAATCGACGTTGCCCGATAGCCTTTTTCCATAAAAAGGCGGACGGCGGATTGGATGATTTTGTCCTTCAATAAACTCATGTTCAGTTCTCCTTATCACTCGTTACGGATCAGGTTTAATGCCTCTCCAGCTCCTTAGTCAAGTATAACCAATATTCGAAGAGCAAAAAAGAAGGATTGCTTCGGGGACGCCTAGATCAAAGCGAGCCATAACATGCAAATTTGCAATAGAGCCAGTACATAAATAAGCCAGCCGGCACCTTCCCTCCATCTGCGATAGAGCAGAACAATCATCAAGACAGGAAGAGCAAACAAGCCGACCCATCGACTGACAAACCTGTCGGCTTGACCATTCGTAAAGTGAATGGGGAGCTCCGATGGAGCAAACCATACCGCAATGATGGCCGCTAGCAATGCCAGCACTGTGACGAGAATAGGCGTTTTGGGATTAAAGAGGAAATTGATCATGTTCATGTATCCTTTCGTTTGAGTCATTCACAGAGGAAGAGGAGCCTTTCTTTGCGGACGGCGTTTTTTTCTTCAACAAAAAGCTGCATACCAATCCCACCGTCGCGATGCAAGCGGCCAGCCAAAATGTGTCACTAAAAGCAGCGGTGTGAGCATCCATGGCAGACAGCTCTTTGCCTGCGTTATTCGTGATGCGTGACGAGAGATAACCCGTAAAACCGGCAATCGCAAAGGATGACACCACTTGTTGGGAAGCGCTCGTTAGCGGAGTAACCCGGCTAACCATCTGGGGCGGCGTGGCGTTCAATACGTAAGTGTTAAGCGACATCATTGACAGCCCCATCCCTGAACCGAGCGCAAACAAAATGAGCATGATGAAGGAAGGACCGTAATCCGTTCCCACAATCGACATGGCAAAAAGCCCGCCTGAGATCAGCAGCATGCCCACAGTCAATGGAGGACGCGCCCCCATTTTGTCAAACCATTTTCCGGCCAATGGCATGAAGATCATCGAACCGATCGCCTGAGGCAAAAGGTGAAGGCCTGTTGCCAGTGGTCCCAATTGCTTGACCTGCTGAAGGAGCAGCGGAAATAAAAGCACGGTACCGAACAGAGCCGTTTGCATGATCCAGGAGGTTATTATTCCGATCGTAAACGGCCCGGACTTCATAACGCGCAATTCAAGAAGCGGTGCTCGCTGCACTAAACAGGAGATGACGAAGAGTGCCAGCAAAACGGTACCCGCCGACAAGCCCCAAAGAGCGTATGAAGAGGCCAAGCCGCTCCCTGCTTCACTGAAGCCGAACGTCAGACAAGCAAAAGCAGCAGGGCCGAGAAATAAGCCCAACACATCCAAACGAGGGTTTGCTTGGGATTGGAAGGAGGGCAGGTGCTTCATGCCGATCCATATTCCTGCCAACCCGATCGGAAGGTTAATCCAGAAAATCCAATGCCAGCTCACGTATTCAACCAACCATCCGGATATAACCGGCCCGAGGGCAGGAGCGAGAAGCATCGGTATGCCCAGCATGCCGATAATTGACCCACGTTTGTCAGGAGGCGCCAGGCGATACACCATCGCCATTCCGACCGGAGAAACCATTCCTCCTCCTAAACCTTGAATGACCCGAAAAAGAATGAGCTGTCCGGACGTTTGAGCAAATGCGCACAGCAGAGAACCAAGCGTGAAAAATCCGATGGAACTCAGGAACACTCGCTTAGCGCCAAATTTGTCCGAAAGCCACCCTGCCAGTGGAATGACTGCAGAGAGAGCTAACGTATAAGCGGTGACCGCCCACTGCATCGTTTGGAGCGTAACGCCGAAATCCCGCACCCAAGTCGGAAGGGCGACGTTCACCGCCGTACTATCCAGAATAACCATAAACGTTCCGATGACGATCGCGATCAGCGGCGGTAGATACGGTCGAATGGAAAATGAACTTTCTTTGGGCTGTTCCTGAAGTAATGAATGTTGAGACATGCATGAATACCTGCTTTCATGAGGATTTGACGGGACGAGGCTGGCCGGCTTCAGCCCGTTCCGCAAGGCATATTTTCGCCTTTCGTAACCTATTAGTTTTATATAAAACCCATAAGTCACGATACATCATATCCTTCACATGACGTTGTGTCAATCATCAGACGAAGCGATAAAACACATTTTTGAACATATGGTTCTTTACAAAACCGATTAGTCAAATTATGATGGTTATTAGTTTTCAAGAACGAGTATCGGTGTAAATACTTTACATGAATGTGAGATCAGAAAGTAGGAAGCGAACATGGACAAGAACAACAAAGAGCACGGCATCATATCTTCTTTTGACGGGTTGGGCAACTTCAGGGACTTTGGGGGTTATAACACGACCGACGGCAAGAGAGTGAAGAGAGGGCATCTGTTCCGCTCGGACGATTTATCCAAGCTTTCGAGAAGGGACATTGCGCGGCTGGAACAGACCGGCATGCAATTGATTTGTGATTTGAGGACGGAGACCGAACAACAGTCCAAAAAGAGCCGCATGCTGAATCGGGGGATCGAGGTCGCTAATCTGCCTATGCAGGACAAAAGCCAAGCGTTTACCAGGCTTGAATTCATGAAATATTTGATCCGGCATGGGAGCGAGATTAACTTTGAACAACAGATGAAGGACATGTATTTTCATATGGGGAACGGATCCCAATCCACGATCAAAAACATTTTCAGTTTGTTATCCAGGAAAGAAAAATTGCCCGTTCTGATTCATTGCACCGGAGGCAAAGACCGAACCGGATTTATCGTGGCGATCATCCAGCTTTTTCTCAACGTTCCGTATGATCACGTCCTGAAGGATTACCTGTATTCCAATGTACGCATTGGACCTCGCATGAAAAAAGCGGAGAACATGATTCGTTTCATGAGTTTTTACCGCGTGCCGGCAGAACGGATCAAACCTATATTGGAGGTAAGGCGCGACTATCTGGAGGATGTGCTTCAACCCATTCTGGCTCGCCATGGCACCATAGAAAACTATTTGATAAACGAATGCGATATTCCCGAAAAGCATCTTGAAACCTTCAAGGAACTCGTACTCGAATGAGGCATAACGGCAGCATACGTAGTACTTCTAGAAACGATAGGTTCTTGAAAAAACTAGTGAGTAGGATTACAATTGACACTAAATCCGGAATAACAGGAGGAACAGAAACAATGAATTCGATTGGAAAACAAGCATTGTCCAGATTCGTCAAAACAGGATTAGCCATAACTGTTCTCTTATCGCCAGTCTCATCGTTTTGGGTGGATACCAACCAGGTATCGGCCCAGTCTGCAGACAACGTTGCGTCCACGAACCTGAAACCCTTTTGGACCAAAGCAGTTGGTGACCTGAATCAAATGGACATAAAGGCCACACTAATCAAGAATGATTTATACTACACGGTTGGTGGTAAATACATTGCCTTTGATGCTTTGTCCGGCAAAACTCGCTGGACTTATCGGGCTGCTGCGTCTTCACAAACAGTTACGGATGGCCAATCGGTGTGGATTACGGATACAACGGGGCAGCTGCTGAAACTGAATGCAAAAACAGGTAAATTGCAATGGAAAGTTAAAACGCAATTACGCCCAGGAAAAGGGGAGAGTTACTCCAATTTCAGTTTGCATCTGGCGGATGGGGTGATTTATGTCGGGGACGAATATGGTCTAACCGCATACAACGCCTCAAACGGTAAAGTGAAATGGAAATTAAAAGGCGGCGAACATGGGTATAACGTTCTTCTTACCGGGAAAATGCTTGTCGCATCTACGACCATCTCGGGAGGTTTAACAACGAGCAGTTTGAAAGGGATCGATGCCGCGACCGGTAAAGTGAAATGGACGCTAAACGATGGGGACCATCAGGACATCCTGTATTCAAACGGAAAAACGTTTTACTCCCGTGACGTAACCGAAGGCATCGATGCCGGTTATGCGGCAAATATTGATGAAATTGAATTAAGCAGCGGAAAGATTAAGGCTACCCGTTCTTATGTCCCTGTAGACTTTGTGGAAGAACTTAGCGCGGTCGATGTCGTATCCGATGGAAGTTACTTCTATGTCATCGGCAAATACGATGAACGTCAAAAACAAGCGGTCGTTTCACGCTTTCCCGTGAACGATCCTTCCATCACCAAGCCCGATAAAACTTACGTTTTCCCGGTGTCGGTCGTGGATTGGTCAATTCCGGGCCGTGATGGCATTGCCTATGCCCGTTTAGGGAACGGCAATCTGGTGGCCATGGATACGAACAGCGGAAAAACGTTGGCCTCCGTATTGTACAAAGGGACCCCATTACCAACCCTCGTTGGCCAAGACGTAATGATAGTCCAATATGGCTCGAAAATCAGCGGAGTAAAGACCGGTCGCTGACCGATTGAAAACCAATGCTCTATTTGAACATGTCGTCCTTAAGTTTAATCATGATCGGTTCATTTGGAGTAAATTCCTTATGATGTGCCGGCAGCCCTCAGGGGCTGCTTTTTGCGGTGAAATGCTTGCTGACAGAGTTGATGCGGCACAAAAATGATCTTTCCACGAGTCCAAGTTTATAGTATTCTGTACATATAAGGGAGGATGGTAAACTGTGGCAATAGATCTGATTATTGGCGATGCCAAACACGAGCTGGCTTCTACCCGCCGCATCCTGGAACGCTTGCCCGATGAGCATATGGAATGGCGTCCACACGCTAAATCGATGACGCTCGGCGGGCTGACCACGCACTTAATCAACCTGGTAAACTGGCAAGTCGCGATTTTTGTTGGACCTGAACTGGATCTGGCGACTGTGCCGCCCAGACGGGAAGCTTTGACAAGTCGAGCGGATGTGTTGAACGAATTCGACGAGAACGCCGCAAAACTGGAAAAGCTGTTATCCGAATGCAGCGAGGAAATGCTGGGCGAGGAGTGGACCTTGCGAAGCGGGGATTATGTCATTTTGCAGCGCCCGCGGGCAATCGCATTGCGCACCTTCGGTCTTAGCCATATGATCCATCACCGTGCACAGCTTGGAGTTTACTTCAGACTCCTGGACATTCCCGTTCCTGGATTGTATGGCCCCTCGGCCGACGACAGCGTGAATTAAAAGAAAATTTGAACAGAACAGTCGCAGTATATCGGTTCGATGACCGATGTGCTGCGACTTTTTGGCGATTGACGTTAGTTGCTAAAGAGGAAAGGGAAGAGCAGGCTTTAAGGCATTCAACGGAAAGTGTGAGGTTAAGTCATGTGCCTAACTTTAATAGTATACAACATAAATATTATGTAAACCTAAATAGAAAAGAAACTACTGTGCATTACAAGGCATTGAATAAGGTGAAATTCAGATGAGGTATACACCCCGCATGACATGATGGTTATGCGGGGGTATCCATCGACTTCGTATCGCTTATATATAACCCGACATCAAAGATCCCATCCCATAATCCCTCTTCCGCTTTAGGCGGGGAACATCGGGTTGCCTTTCAAGCCAATCCAGAGCTCGGATGCTTCAAGCTGTCCGGCCAAATGAAACAGCCAGTCCTCACGACCTTTAGTCGCCATGATCTGAGCTCCCATAGGCAGGCCGTCCGGGGTCATGTGTATAGGTACGCTCATGGCAGGCTGACCCGTCAAATTGGCAAGCTGGGTAAATGGAGTATAGGTCAAGCTCGGCTCAAACATTCCATAAATAAGCTGCTGCTGCCGATCCTTGTCCAATTCGCTGACCATCATCAATTCGTCGATCCGTTTGGCATCGGCCGTTAATTCCCCGATTCGTGGTGCTGGAAAAGCGTTCGTGGGCGTTACGTAAAAATCATATCGTTCGAACAGCTTGGACATCTGCGCAGCGGCAACATCCCACTCAGCCAAACTGTGAACGAACTCGGCGGCAGATACTTTTTTGCCTGCCTCGGCAATGACCCAGGCTTCGATTTCCATATCTCTTGCGGTCAGCTCACGTCCGATGGAGCGTTCAATGGAGGAAACCATGGCGGCCATTTCTCCACTGTTCATCATGTAGTAATTTTCGATCAGACGAACGCCGTTGACGGGACTGAGTTTTTCTTCAACGTCGTGGCCTTGCTCTTCGAGCCAGCGAACGAGCTTGTACACCGCTTGTTTGGCTTCTTCGCTGACAGGTGTTCCTACAGGCGAAGCCGTAGTATATGCGATTTTCAGTTTTCGTTGGTGTGGATAGTTCATGTCTGCCAGGTAACTTCCCGGAAAAAGAGGGGCGTGGAACGCCGCTTCCGGCTGGACGACTTGCAGCACGTCCAACAGTGCCGCACTGTCGCGAACGGTGCGGGACAAGGCAAAATCGATGGAGGCGCCCTGCCATTGACGGCCTGCGCCTGGACCAACCGGCGTCCGGCCGCGCGTAGGCTTCAGACCGAACAGTCCGCTAAACGCTGCAGGTATGCGGATCGAGCCGCCGCCGTCGCTTGCACCTGCCAGTGGAACCATTCCCGAGGCAACGGCTGCCGCCGCTCCACCGCTGGAACCGCCTGGCGAGTGCTCCGTGTTCCATGGATTGCGCGTCGGGCCGTGCAGGCTGGGTTCTGTGATGTTTTTCAAGCCGAACTCCGGCGTATTGGTATGCCCGATAATAATAAAACCGGCCTCACGCAGGCGTTGGACGAAATTGGAGCTGCGCACAGCGCGGTGCTCGCTGAACAAACGCGAACCGGAAGTGAGAAGCTCGTTTTCCAAGGATTGCGAAATGTCCTTCAACAAGAGCGGTACGCCGGCAAAAGGTTGTTCCCCCGGCCTTGTCTGGTTGGCTTCCTGCCTTGCGCGTGTCTCATACGTGCGGATCACGGCGTTTAACCGGGGATTGAACTCGTTCAGTCGGGCAAATGCCGCATCCAATAGCTCGTTTGGCGATACTTGCCGCGCACGCACAAGCTCTGCCAAACCGACGGCGTCATAGGATGTATATGGAAATGAAGACATGTGTATCGTTCCTCTCAATATGTATTGGGCTGAGCATGTTCCATAGCCATCGTACCATCAGGCGGACGAAAAGACAAAAGCGCAATGTAATGCGATGCTGCACGTTCAACCATAAAAAAACACTGTTTGCCCAGAAGGAACAAACAGTGTGGATATACAAATCATGCCATTAATGATATGCTATGTTGATTCACTCTGTGCGAAATCTTCGCGCAGCTTCAAGGTTGGTGTTGGATGGCGAGCGATCTTGCTGTCTGGAGATGGCGAACAGGGCGATCCAGATCAGGACGAAACCGATGAGCTGCTCCCAAGTAATCAGCGTACGGAAAGCGATCCAGTTCACCAGCACGCCTGCCATCGGAAAGCTCAATTCAGCCAAAGTAGCCACCGATGCCTTGGTCGAAGAGAGACCTTTATAGTACAGCAAAAGACTCAACAATCCAGGCAGCAGCGCTTGGCCCAAAATGTTCAGGATGACCGCAGCCTGGGCACCCGTACCTGAAGGGAAGGACCATGGTGCGCCTTCATTCCAGGTCATGAAGATGAGCAGCGGCAGGGCAACGACGAAACGAAGGGAGGTTACCGTTTCATACCGCGTTTGTCCCAGCATTAGCCGGCCCATAACCGTGGAGCCTCCCCATAGCGCGGCAGCGCCCAGGGACAACAAGCTGCCTGCATGGACCCAGCTGTCCCATCCGGCCGAGGGGAGCGTCAATCCAAAGGTCAGCAAGTAGGTTCCTGCCAGCGCAATGATGAACAACCCGCCAAAGCGGCGCGGCAGCGATTCTTTTAACAGCAGCTTTGCCATCACGATCGCGAACAAGGGCTGCATTTTTTGCAGCAGCAGTACCGTGTTTGGATCATTATGAGTGAGGGCCAGCGTGAATAACACCGTGGCAAGCGCAGAACCGCCCCAGGAAATGAAAATGACGGCAATCCAATGGCGTGCGCGCAGATTTTTCAGGTCGGCCCTGAATTTCCAAAGTACGGGAAGGGCGATCAGGCTCACAATGATATGTTCCACCAGGACGATCTGGGTGGAGGTCATCGTTTCGAGCAAAAGAATGCGGAAGAGAGGGTCGACGCCCCAGAGGGCAGCGCCTAGCACAACCAGCCAGAATCCGGTGTTGCCTCGTTGCTTGGTCGGAACGTTTGATGCAGTTTGATAGTTTTCCATATTCAGGACTCCTTCGTCAGAACACGGAATCTTCAGTTGGCAGATTCGACAAAAGCCCCCGTTTCGGCGTACGCCAAATAACGGGGGCTCACACGCATGAATATGGCGTCGGGAAAAAGGCGTTCCCGAGAACGGCCGTATTCATGTGTTGATCTTCTCTCATCCGGACTATACCGTCGGCCCTGGAGTCGCACCAGGTCAGTCGCTGTCCAAAACTGGTCAAACAGCGAGTCGCGGGCTAGTTCCGAAGAACATCACCGCCGGTTGGGAATTGCACCCTACCCCGAAGATCCTATTCGATTGGTTTATAGGTTCGTTACACAAGCTGTAACATCAATAGATTCATCTTAAATGTGAAAGCGCTAGCAGTGCAAGAGTTTTTGCAAAATAAATATTTAATTTCCATAAGAATAATCGGAATAATACGCTGGAATATCGTCAAATCGTTGAAAGGTGCTTTAGACGAGCATAAACGTTCGTTTAAGAAATAATTCGGAGCTTAAGGGGTTGCTGAAATGGAAGTCGTAGGTATTTTGGGAGTCGTACATGATGAAGAGCTGCGAGTGCAGCACCATTTAACACTTGAAACCATAGAAAGGTTAATTGTTGATTTTGATCCGGATGTAATCTGCGGCGAGGTTTTGCCTTCCAGTTTCGAGAAATACAAAAAGGAGCCTGCAAATAGAGGGTACTGGGGCGAACCCCCAAGCGAATATTACGACCTGATCTTTCCGTTATGCGAAGAAAAAAAGATCAAGTTTGTTCCCGTGGATTGGGTGGAACTTGATGTTTGGAACGATTTCGATCCTTTGCGAAGCTATACCGGGCCCGAAAAAGAACGGTTGGAGAATGAATTGGATCATTGGTGGCACAAACAGCTTGCGGCTTCCGGTAAGGGTGCTATTCCATTTAATACGGAAGCATTCGACCATGTGACCCGACTGAAATATCAGTGGCTGAAAAAGTTGGATCCAAAAGCGCATGCCATACGATGGGAATGTCGGCATGATATCATGCTTCAACGAATCATAAACGCAATCAAAGACAATGCGGATGCACGTATGTTGTGTATTGTGGGTGCCGATCATAATCATGCTTTGCATGAGGGACTCATGCCGTTGAATCATATACAGCTTATCTATCCATTGAAATAATGGTTATCCCATGGATTGAACTGATCTTATTATTGGATGGGTATTCATTCCATGATTGTGCGTCATTAACAAGTGCTATATAATCGTTATATCCTTGAAATAATACACTCATAATCTTGCATCCATGAACAGACAACCTTTCATCAACAACTTGTGTAAGTACCTGAACGTACCCATAACATGAGGATTGGAGATGTGTCTTGTGGAAAAAGGTTATTTGCTCAAAAATGGCTGCGTATTGTCCATGGATCCTTCGGTAGGTCAGTATGCCCGGGCGGATGTGCTGATTGAAGGTTCAATCACTACGGCAATAAGGCCTGATCTGGAATGTGAGGAAGCGATCGTGATCGATGCTTCCGACATGATTATTCTGCCCGGGTTGGTGGATACCCACCGCCATGTATGGGAATCGCTGCTGCGTACCGCGGGAACGAACTGGTCCTTGCCCGTTTATTTGCAAAATCTTTATTATGGGGCGATGGGCAGCAAGCTTCGACCGCAAGACAGTTATATCGCCAATTTGCTCGGTTCATTGGAAGCGCTTAATGCAGGCGTGACCACGATCCTCGATTGGAGCATGCCCTATACGCCGGACCATACGGATGAGCTTGTTCGGGGGTTGCGCGATGCCGGCATTCGGGCTGTGTTTGCGTATGGTGTTCCCGGGGAGACCGAATATTGGAATCGGGAAAGCCGTTTGACATATTCAGCCGATGTGAGAAGGGTAAAGCTGCAGCATTTTTCTTCGAACGACCAATTATTAACGTTTGGACTCGCTATACGGGGACCCGAATTCAGTCACTGGGATACAGCGGTGGACGAAATTCGTCTTGCCCGCGAGTTGGATGCGATCTGCTCCATGCATGCAGGGTTTGGCAGCTGGGGCTCGGTGGACCGCTCGGTGGCCAGGATGGCTGAACACGGTTTGCTCGGCCCGGACGTCAATTTGGTGCACGGCAATACCATGGGCATCGACGAATATAAGCTGCTCGCCGATAGCGGTGCTTCGTTATCGGTGACGCCGGAAGTGGAAATGATGATGGGACATGGCTATCCTGCAACGGGTGCTTTTCTGGAGCAAGGAGGCACGCCGACGCTTGGCGTCGATGTCGTGACATCGACGGGTGGAGACATGTTCTCCCAGATGAAATTTGCGTTGCAAGCCGAACGGGCCAAAATGAACGAGCTCGCGCTGGAAAACGGAGAGATGGCCGGCGAGCTGAATTTGCAGTCCAGGCAAGTGTTGCGGTTTGCAACATCGGCAGGTGCGCAGGCGCTGGGACTTGGAAGCAAAGTGGGTACGCTTGCCCCAGGCAAGGAAGCTGACCTGATCATGATCCGCACCACGGATCTCAATCTGTTCCCGGTGCATGATCCGATAGGCGCCGTCGTGCAATTTGCGAATCCTTCCAACGTGGATACCGTATTTGTCGCAGGACGGCTTGTGAAGCAGCGGGGCAAACTCATCGGCGTGGATTTGGACAAGATTCGACGCCAGGCCATGGAAAGCAAAGTATACTTGCTTCAGCAATATCGGTTTAGCGACGCAGAACGAATCGTATATTCCTGAGGAGGGAGCAACCACCTGGTTTTGGTGGAAGGATCCATATATCCATATAGGACAGGTTCATTCAAATCTATATTTATGAAGGAGGCCGCATGGGAACATGCGGCTTTTTTGACGCATTTTTCGTTTGTTTCATCAAACTACAGATAACAACAGCATAATGTTGCATCTCCACGCGGAAAATGGAGATTAAAAACTACGCATAATATAAATTATACGCAGTTTTGTTTTAAAACGATTTTTTCTTTCGTTGGTGTCCAACAGTTCGTGATATGAAATGATAAATTTCGGGTGAAAAACACAAAATAAGCCGCTTGAGTGCTTTGCAAAAAAATATTTTATTAGAGCAAAGCGGCAAAGTGTAGAAAACGGTAGTTTTTTATAGATGCCGGGTAAGATAGAACAAACGGATTTTTCATAGAACAGATGTACCAACGACCACACCTTGTTACGAGAGGAATATGTCCATGAGCAAAAACGAAGCAAGAGCTGCATTATTCAGAAAAAAGCAAATCTCGGTTGAAGGTGATTCAGGCAGTGGTTTGAAACGGGCGCTTGGAGCTTTGGATCTGACGACCCTTGGAGTAGGGGCCATCATTGGAACAGGAATTTTTGTCCTCACCGGTGTAGCCGCTGCCGAACATGCCGGACCTGGACTGGTGCTGTCCTTTTTGTTGGCAGGCATTATTTGTTCCTTTGCCGCGTTATGTTATTCCGAATTCGCTTCAACCGTGCCTGCTTCGGGCAGTGCATATACTTACAGCTACACGGCTTTTGGCGAGGTCATCGCCTGGGTTTTGGGATGGGACCTTATTCTGGAATATGGATTTGCCAGCGCGGCGGTCGCGAGTGGTTGGTCGGGGTATTTTCAGACATTGCTTTCGGGTTTCGGCATTCAATTGCCGCACGCATGGACAAGCGCCTTTGATCCGGAAAAAGGAACCTACTTTGACGTTACGGCCGCTGTGATTACGTTAATCATTACGTTTCTGCTTACGCGCGGCGTCAAGGAAGCGGCACGCGCCAATGGCATTATGGTCGGGATCAAAATCATCGTGGTGCTGATCTTCATCGGCGTTGGGGTATTTTATGTGCAGCCGGCGAATTGGCAGCCGTTTCTGCCGTTTGGCCTTTCGGGCGTAACCGCCGGTGCGGCTACCGTGTTTTTCGCTTATATCGGTTTCGATGCGGTGTCCACGGCAGCCGAAGAGGTCAAACGACCGCAACGCGACCTGCCGATCGGCATCATTGCATCGTTAGCCATTTGTACGCTCCTTTATATTGTCGTGTCGCTGATTCTGACCGGCATCGTTCCTTTCCATATGTTAAACGTTGCGGATCCCGTAGCCTTTGCGTTTGAGTTCGTTCATTTGACCGGATTATCCTGGATAGTCGCTCTGGGTGCCATTACGGGAATAACGACGGTGCTGCTTGTCATGATGTACGGACAGACACGTTTGCTTTATTCGATGTCGCGGGACGGCCTGTTGTCTCCCGTCTTTTCCAAAATCAGCGGCAAAAGCCAGACTCCGGCTGCGGGCACTTGGCTCGCAGGCATCATCATTGCGCTGTTCTCCGGATTCATTTCCCTGGGGCGCTTGGCGGAGCTGACGAATATCGGCACGTTGTTTGCTTTTGCCGTAGTGAGTCTCGGGATCATCGTATTGCGTAAAAACCATCCGGACTTGAAACGAGGATTTAAAGTGCCGTTGGTGCCGTACATTCCGATCCTTAGTGCCATAGGCTGCGTATATTTGATGACTCGGCTGGAAATGTTGACCTGGATCGTGTTTTTTGTGTGGCTGTTCATCGGATTGTTGATCTACTTCACGTATGGCAGGCATTACAGCCACTTGAATCCACTGCGCCCCGTTTCGAAGCAGAGCGAAAACAAGGGCAGACGATGAGGCATCCATTCCATCTATTAGCTGCAGCTGAACCATGATCGACATGCGAAGCAAAGTTCATATCCGACGCGATTTCGTGTTGGTTATGGGCTTTTTTTCATGCGCAAATCATAAAATGTGATCCGCCGAAGCTGAGAAAACAGGCGATAAAATGAAATAAGATGGGTCCCGGCCAAAGCTTCCGGGGTTGCACCCTTAAGAAATATGACATATATTTGGGAGAACAGGCGATGCGCCATCAAGGGAGCGAGAGAACGCATAAATTCGCAAAACTAACGGATGTGTGGTGAACGAAACGAATGATCAGCGAGGAGATTCAGGAGCAATATGCCGACGAGTTGGAGGCTTTTCACATCTGGATGAAGGATGCCGGATATACTCGGTACACGGTAAAATCTTACACAGGCGACGTGGCTGAATTTCTCATGTCCATCCAAGGAAAATCGTTGGAGCAGGTTAAAAAGCTGCATGTGCTGTCCTTTCTGTCCCGTGCCCGCGAACGCGGGGTCAGTGACGCCACGCGTAATCGCAAGCATGCGGCGGTGAACTGTTTCTTCAAGTCTCTGATCGAACTGGAAGTGCTGACCAACAACCCGGCGTCTGGCATCAAAAAGTCGAAGACTGAAAAAAACCGTGCCCCCGTTTTTCTGGACGAGCATGGATTGGAACGTTTTTTGCAATCCGTCGCAGGTAAATACCGGACGCGCAATCTGGCCATTTTCCTGCTGATGGGATATATGGGGCTGCGTGTAGGCGAAGTTCATGCATTGAACTGCCAAGATTACAATGCCGAGCGGCGGACGCTCGACGTATTCGGGAAGGGAAGGAAGTGGCGGACGTTACCCGTGCCCGAAATGGTCGCGGATATACTGTCCCAAGCGGTGAAGGAACGATTGTCTCCTTGGCGTGAAAAGGAAGAGGCGATGTTTGTTTCGCAAAAAGGGAAAAGATTATCCATTCGGAGCATTCAGTTGATTTCAACCGAAACGTTCGACCGTTTCCAGCAGGAATCCCCATCGAATCAGCGTCTGCATTACTCCAGCCATAAGCTGCGGCATTCGTTTGCAACGATGATGCTGCGGCGTGGAGCCGATCTGCGAACAGTTCAGGAGTTGTTGGGTCATGCCTCGATCCAGACGACGACGGTATATACCCACGTCACCAGTCGCGAGAAGGAAGAAGCGATGGCGCTGCTTGACGTCAAGCTTCCTTCGTTTGTCGGCGAGTAGCCGGGCGAAATGGGATAAGATCCGGCCTTTGTTCAAAATGTCATTAAAACAAGTTCTATCTGAACGGATGGAACTTGTTTTTTTGGTTTATTTTTGGAAAAAAGCTGAAACCACAAGAACTAGGTCGACGAAATTATTATTATGTAAACTAAATTATTTGGTTTCGGTTCCATAGGCACTGCCGGTTTAGTCGGTGATGCTGCATAAGAGGCAAAAGACCAACCTTTCTGGCCAGCGGTAGAATGGTTGGTCTATTTTTATCCGTTTTGGTGAGCCATGACGTCAGCGAATAGCCTGCTGGCTATTCCAGCCCGGAAATTTGCTCCTTTAGTTTGTTGGCCGAAGCCTGGAAAGCAAGCTTTTCCGTTTCGTTCAACGGCAGAGGCAAAATTTCGCGAACGCCGTTTCGGTCAACGATGCAAGGTACGCCAAGATATACATCCGATACACCATTGTAATCCTCAAGCAAGGTGGATACGTTCAGCACGGAGCCTTCGTTGCCCAGAATGGCGGCGACGATGCGATCGAGAGCAAGCGCAATGGCATAGGATGTGGCTCCTTTGGCATTAATAATCTCATAAGCCGCGTTTTTGGTGCGGTCAAAAATGTCTTGTTGTTCTTCATCGCTTAGCTCAAGATCCGTGCCGGCCACGTTGGCCAGGCTCCATACCGGGACTTCGGAATCACCGTGCTCGCCGATAATATGGGCATGGATGCTGCGCGGATCGATGCCTTTGTTTTTGCCGATAAGGTAGCGGAAACGCGCACTGTCAAGCAGTGTGCCGGAACCGATGACCCGCGAAGCCGGCCAACCGCTTTGCTTCCAGGACGTATAGGATAAAATATCTACAGGATTCGTCGCAATGAGCAGAATTCCATGGGAATTGACTGCCGTAATGCGCTCGATAATGTCTTTGAAAATGCTCGCATTTCTTTTCAACAGATCAATCCGGGTTTCGCCCGGCTTCTGGGATGCCCCCGCCGTAATAATGATGATATCTGCATCCTTGCAATCCGAATAATCGCCTGCCCATACCTTGACGCCTCCTGTAAACGGTAGGCCGTGGTTCATATCCAGCATTTCACCGACTGCTTTGTCATGATTTACGTCCACGAACACCAGCTCGGAAGAACGCTGCCGCAACATGAGCGTGTACCCGGTCGTTGTTCCTACCGCACCCATGCCTACAATAACGACACGGCTTGGCTTAAGCATTGCATGATCTACCATATCAGATCCTCTCCTTTTGGGTGTGCCTTCATCCATATTAAGGGATATTTAACCAAAAAGCGAGACTGTCTATGTTATTTGTCATATTTTAGGTCGCAAAACCGGAATTAGTGTCTAACGTCCTGATCCGGCCGAATCAAACGTTTCATGGCATTCAACTTCAGTCTCCCTTTCTGTCCAGGTTTGTCGATGGGCCTTTCCAAGAGGTTTATGGTAGAATGGGAGAGATGGATTTGCATGAACGGTTTGGCTTTATAGTTAACGATGAATGCAAATTATGAAAACACCAGGTAGAACAGGCTTGTTTGCCTGTCGATTGGACAAGAAAGGTGGAGACCACTTGCGTTCGCGATGGATCAAGCTAACCCAGGCAGCGCTTCTGTCTCTGGGGATCGCAACGTTGCTTGCTGCTTGCACGGACTCGGGTCAGACTCCTGCAGCACAGCCGCCGCAGGCACAGGATGAGGATCTGGATGGCGGCAATGCCGGACAGACATTAACTGTCGTTCCCCCAGTAAGCACGAATACACCGGCTGCGGAAACAACCAAATATCAAATTCAAACCCGGCTGACCGATTTTCAAATGCTCAACGAAAACGGTGGCTTGGCATGGGGCGTGACGCGCAACGCATTGCGTTTGTACTATACGCAGGATCAGGGGGCAACCTGGAGCAACATTTCTCCATCGGAGAATGTGCAGTTTCCGTCCAACCCCGTATATGGACAGAACATTTATTTTGTGGATAGCATGCATGGCTGGATCGTCCGGGAAGGAATGGGCGGAACGGATACGATCGTGCTGCGCACGAATAACGGGGGGGCCAGTTGGAGCTTGTCTTCGTTATCCAAAACGGATAAAGTCGCCGCGGTTTCTTTTGTCTCTCCCGAAAAGGGCTGGATTTTGACCACGGTGGACTCGACCATCGGAAAACAGGAGAAAAAGCTGTACATCACCGAAGACGGAGGCATCAGCTGGAAGCTCATGGAATCCGGTGATGAAGCCGAAAATACGTCCGCTGGAGAGATTTCGAAGCGCGGTTATGCGACAGGCATGACTTTTTCGGATTCGCATCACGGATTTCTGACTGCCGTGGAGTTTGGCTTGCCGAAGCTGTATGTAACCACTAACGGAGGAAAGGAATGGAAAGCCGGACCTTCCTTCTTCGACCGCAGCAAATTCAACGCATGCGGCAACTTTAATCTCGGTTCTCCGCAGTTTTTCGGACGGGAAGCAAAGAGCGCTTGGATGTCGTTAGCCTGTTCGTCCGGGGAAACGACAAAATTCAGCGGTTTTTTCACAGCCGATGGCGGAAAGAGCTGGACATTGTCCACATTTGGTTTGAAGCAGCAAGCAGGCCTGAACCGGAACCTGGCCCCAGCTTTCTTAAATGAAAAGGAAGGTTGGGCCATCCAAGGAGATGTGACGTATCATACGAAGAATGCAGGGAAAACGTGGGAACCGCTTCCCGAAAGCAGGGTATTGCAGAAAATATTGGATGAATATCCCGAAATCAATAAACTGCAGATGATTTCCCGCAAATTGGGCTGGGTCCTGGTGGAGAATACGGATAATAAACGTTCGCTGCTGCTGCAAACCGTGGATGGAGGCGTGCACTGGAAAGTGTTATAGCCAGCAAAACGTTAAAGAGAAGAACCGTTGGGTTCTTTTTCTTTCGCTTACTTTGTGAAAATAATCACAAAAACAATTCTGAAATGATGTTATATTGAGATCAAGAAGAGATGGGAGTGATGATGATGAGAACCAACGAACAAGTTCAACTCACACAGGCGGATGATTTAACTCGATACATGCTTCAATTATGCTACACCTGTGAGGATGCCTGCTTCTGTACCACGGAGGAAGAAGTGAGGGAATGCATGGCCAAACATGCCCAACAGGCTGATCCCGAACAAGCTGAGGGCGCGGTAATCACTCGCGGGTTCATGGATGAGATGTATGCCTAGACTATAAAGTAATAGTAATCTCATGGCCCCTTTAAGGGGCTTTTTGATGTTGGAGAACCCGGCCTGAATTTGAATCCGGCTAACAAGTTCTGCGCCGAAGTGCATATACATTACTGAAAGAAGGGCCAAGACTACGGCTGTCCCAGAACGGAGGGGGAGACTTGGGAATTGAATCATCATGGATGTTTGATTTTTTTGGAACCGTCTTTCCGGTCGTATTTGTCCTGATTATCGGTATCGTTCTTCTGTCGATGGGAAAAGAGATATGGAGGTGGGGGAAAAACAACGCCGAACCGCTGCTTACGGTTTCCTCGCGAATTACCGGAAGAAGAATGCAAGTCCAGCAATCGCACGCCGAACCCGGAAGCTCTGCCCGTACATTATACTATGTCACGTTTGAAGTCGAGAGCGGGGACCGAATGGAGTTCAGGGTTAGCGGCGAAGAATACGGCCTTTGCTCTGAAGGAGACGAAGGGCGTCTCTCTTTCAAGGGAACCCGTTATGTGGGATTTGAACGGAACAACCGACTGTATACGGAGCGCGTGCGCGGGTAATCGTTCAGCTTGTGCCTTAAAGGTGCAAGTTTTTTTTGCGTTCTCCTGTAAGAAAGTATTTCATGATTTAGATCGGAATGCGTTTCTTGATGGTGTATAAATGAGTAATAACGTTTATGATAAATGAATCATTGCAATTCAGGGAGGACAGAGGCATGTCATTTACAGATCAAGTTGTCATCGTTACGGGAGCCGCGCAAGGAATCGGAAGAAACGTGGCTGAGGCCTATGCGCTGGCGGGTGCCAAGGTGGTGCTTGCCGACCATCAGGAAGCCGAGGGAGCTGCCGCCGCAGCTTCGATCCGCCATGAAGGCGGAGAAGCTGTTTTTGTTCACTGCGACGTCCGAAAGGAAGAAGAGATCATTCGGCTGGTGGGTACGGCGGTGAAGGAGTTCGGGCGCGTGGACATTCTCATCAACAATGCCGGCGTGGCACGCTGGAAATCCCCTTATGATCTTACGGTAGACGAATGGGACGATGTGCTTAACACCAATGCTAGAAGCTGTTTTCTTGCGAGCCGTGAGGCGGCCAAGTATATGAGAAACAATGAACGGGGCGGGTCCATCGTCAACATGGCATCCACGCGTGCATTGATGTCCGAGCCTGACACGGAAGCGTATGCAGCATCCAAAGGTGCCATCGTGGCTCTCACTCATGCGCTCGCCATATCGCTTGGCAAGGATCGAATTCGGGTCAATTGTATCAGTCCGGGATGGGTCGAAACAGGAAATATAGACGAGTTGAAGCCGGAAGACCATGAGCAGCACCCTTCGGGTCGGGTTGGAGTCCCTTCGGATATTGCCCGCGCTTGCTTATATCTGACTGATCCGGACAATACCTTTGTCACGGGTACCAACCTGACGGTGGATGGAGGAATGACCCGGAAAATGATATATGAGGACTAGAACCGGGATGATCTCCCGCTGATGCGTTTTGCTATGAAATGAAGCGGCCAAGCCCAAGTTAAGCACTTGGGCTTATTTGTTTTTGGTACTCCCGTTGCTATAATAGGTGTGATTTCAGAACAATACAGAGAAATGGAGGGAGAATATGCTCGGGAATCCATCCCGAAGAGGGCTGTGGCTTCTTTTGTTGATTGGAGGGATCATCATGACGGGTTTTGATTCATCTGAGGAAGATGACGCCAATATAAGGGCCGCGTGGGTATGGCAGGCTTCATCCATATACGACGGAGGTGAGGCCTTGCTTGCCCAGTCGGCCAAACATAACGTGAATCGACTGTATGTCAGCGTGGATATGAATTTGAAGCATGAGGTCTATCAATCTTTCATTGCGAAAGCAAGCAATGCGGGTATTGCGGTAGAAGCACTCGGCGGCGATCCGTCTTGGGGGGTCAAAGGCCGCGAGGGTCCCATGCTTGCGCTAGCTTCCTGGGTAAGCGAATATAACGCCTCGGTTGGACCGGAAGAACGGTTTGCAGCCCTTCATCTGGACGTTAAGCCCTATGTACTGCCGGCATGGAAGGACAATCCTGTCCCGTTGATCGAATCTTGGATGAACAATATGGAATTGCTCCATGAACGAGTGGAACAAGAAGGTTCGCTTCAGGTGAACGTAGACTTGCCGTTTTGGCTGGATTCGTACACCGTTGCAGGTCATAAAACATCGGAGGATACGGATAACGAACCGTTATCGCGTTGGTTCATGGATCGTTTCGACCAAATCACTTTATTAGTTTACCGCGATAATGCAGAGGGCAGCAATGGAATTATTCGACTGATTGAGCAGGAAATGAATTGGGCGCAAGACAGGAATGTGTCAATTACGGTCGGCGTAAATACCAAACCGATGCCTGGCGAAGAATTCACCAGTTTTGCAGGAAAGGGAACGGCCCGATTGGAGCAAGTGCTGTCGGAAGTCGCGAATTCGTTTGCGAATCATGCCTCCTACGCCGGAACGGCGGTCCATGACATTGTATATTGGGGGCAGCTTGATTCAAGCGAACCAAGCAAACCGGAAACGCCAGGCAACGAAACAGGCATTCGAGGGACCTATATTTGGGAGGCTTCGGAGGTGACGGATGACGGCGGTGAGCATATCCTCGAGTTTGCCAAAGCGCAGCGAATAAACTGGTTGTACGTTCGCCTAGATCTGGAGCAGCCGTATTCCAGCTACCGTTCTTTTGTGAAACGGGCTCACGCTCAGGGGATTCAGGTTCATGCCATGGGTGGCCATCCCATCTGGGCAAAGGAAGAAAACAGGCCCCGCATTCAACGTTTAGTCGATTACGTCAAAAACTATAACGCCGAAGCGCAACCAGAGGAGCGATTTGAGGGCATCCATCTGGATATCGAACCGTATACACTTCCCGAGTGGGAAGCGAACCGGGATCGACTTTTGACCGAATGGGCGAGCAATGTTGCTTATTTTCAGGAGGAGACAAAGAAGGACAGCCATTTGGAAACAAGCGTGGACTTGGCGGTTTGGCTGGATATCTATGAGTTGCCGGGCAAAGATATGTCGGTATCGGAGTTCATGATTCGTACCCTCGACCATGTATCGTTAATGGCATTCCGCAATAAGGCAGAGGGCTCGAACGGAATTGCGGCAGTGGTGAAGCAGGAAATGGAAATCGCGGATCGTCTGGGCAAAAAGCTGCTTGTCTCCGTGGAAATGAAAGAAAATCATGAAGGAGCGCACATCTCGTTCCATGACGTTGGCGCGGTCGAAATGGAACGTCAATTGGCTTTGCTTCCTGATCTGATTGGCGAGCATGCTGCCTATTACGGCAATGTGGTCCATGCATACGACTATTGGGTCGGAGCCAAGCCCTGAATGAAAAGCTTATATAGGAAACGCGAAATCTCGGGGTCCCCTGCGGGGGAGTTCCGGGATTTTTTTTGTGCCGATCGTGTCACAAAATGGGCATCCGCACAATACGATATACGGTGATGAAGAGCTCAACGAGGGAGGGAACGGTAATGGCTGTAATCAAGGCCAATACGAACGACGTCAGGCTGCTTGCGCGACTGATGAGAGCCGAAGCCGAAGGTGATGGCGATCAGGGTATGCTTATGGTAGGCAATGTCGGCGTCAACAGAGTGTTGGCAGATTGCCTGGATTTTGCCGACATCAGAGACATCAACCGTATGGTATTTCAGAATCCCGGAGGCTTTGAATCCACGCAAAAAGGCTACTTTTATCAGCGTGCAAGGCAATCCGAAATTCGCCTGGCCCAGCGCGTCATCAATGGCGAACGAATCTGGCCGGCCAGCAATTCGCTTTGGTTCTTCCGTCCGGCAGGCGAATGTCCGCCAACCTGGTTTAACCAGCAAAATACGGGACGATTCAAGGCACACTGTTTCTTCAGTCCGACTGGCGAAGATTGTCCGAGTGTATATTAAATTTGGGGAGGAATTAACATGATTAACCAACCTTATCAACCAACCATGCAATCTCCGGCCTATGGCCAACAAGCCAATTCTCAGGTGCAAGGATTATCCGCGTACAAAACGGGGAATGGCATGCCTTCCATGTCGCCGACGCCGGGTATGACCTCCATGTCACCCGCACCGGGCATGTCTTCCGTTTCGCCGACTCCAACCATGGTGTCTCCAACGGCTACCAGCGTGCCGCCGCTTGTTTCCAGCGGAGCGCCCATGACACCTGCCGGCGGCGTAGTCACAACAACGGCTCCCCAGTTCGAGCAGTCTTACATCGAGAACATTTTGCGCCTGAATCTCGGCAAATTCGGTACGTTCTACATGACCTATGAAGGAAACAAAGAATGGAACGCCCGCATTTTCCAAGGCATCATCGAAGCGGCTGGCCGGGATCATATCATTATCAGTGATCCAAAAACAGGCAAACGCATCATGCTGCTTATGGTGAACTTCGATTATGCAACATTCGATGAGCCGCTTACTTATCAATACCCTGGCGTGATCGGCAACGTTCCTCAAGCGCCAAGCAGATACTAATCCGCGTACGCGATAAATCAATACCAAAGGACATAACCAAGAACCGTTTCGATGCGGCATTCGTCGCAAAGAGCCGGTTCTTATTTTCGAAACATTTAAAAGTAACCTTAATGTGATAAGATGGCACTTAATTAGTAGAACGGAACAAACCATTGGAAGGAGCAGACATCATTGAAGTCATGGATCGAAGCTGCCATCGAGGGAAAAGCGGAAGCTCAGGAACAATTAATGAAGCAATATCGGGGAATGGCCCTTGCGGTAGCGCGACGCCGGTTGGGGAGCATGCTGTGGGCAGAAGATGTGGTTCAAGAAGCGTTCGCCGAGGCTTTTGCAAACTTGGGTAAACTGGACAAGCCGGAAGCTTTTCCCGGATGGTTCAAAGTCATCGTGGAGAGGCAGTGCCATCGGCACGAAAGACGTAAACAACATACGGTCGTACCGATCACCGAGCTGCTGCATGTGGACTTGGACCGCGGCTCGCGGCATAATCCGGAAGAGCAGGCGCTGTTGAACGAAAAATATCGGAGCCTGCATGATTCGATTGACGATTTGCCGTCGGCCTTGAGCAGGGTAGTCCATATGTTTTATTTTCAGGGTTACTCCCTAAAAGAAATCTCGGATGCGCTGAACGTGTCCGTATCGGCTTTGAAAAAAAGACTGTACGATGCCCGGGCAAAGCTTAGGCATTCATTACCCGTAACCGACATGTTAAATGTATTCAATGAACTGTATGAGGGAGGAAAACACATGCTTCATATCACGAACGGCGATCATGCGGCGGATCGAATCCGGCGGAGCGGAATCCAGGGAGAGGTCGTCGCTTGGCGCGAGCTGTATACGTTCGGTCCCGTATTTCCCGATATGAGCAAAAGAAACGAACGAGCACGCCGTGCAGACTATTTGGAAGCGCAATTGGGCATTCCGAAGTCGGAATACATGAAGATTCGTGAGCTGGAACAAAAACTGGATTCGTTGGATCGCCATCGGGAAGTGGTCCTATGGTTTGAATACGATCTATACGACCAGACGATGCTTTCTTATTTGCTGCATGTTCTTCATGAAAAAGGAGCAAATCGGGCGAAACTCCATTTGTTATGCCTGGATTCCCATCCGGAGATTTCCCGTTTTCGGGGACTTGGACAGCTCACGCCCGTGCAGATCGAACGTTTGTCGGGAACTTGGCATGTAATAGAGGAAGAGGAGATGGAGGCCGGACGCCGTTTCTGGGAAGCGTATGTGTCCCCTGATCCACAGGATCATGCCCGGTATTTGCTGGAAGACAAAGCTGCACTCCCATATGCGCAAGCGGCCTTTCAGGCCCATTTGTCGCGACTGCCTTCCACCGCCAACGGGCTTGGAATGATCGAACAGACGACCCTGGAAATCGTGAAAAACGGGACGGTTCATCCATTTGACGTATTCCAGCAAGTTTCCGAGAAACTTCACCTGCTTGGTCTGGGGGATTTACAATATTGGGCACATTTGCGGAGAATGGCTGACGGACCCCATGCTCTGCTGCATGTGGAGGGAGCAAACGCGTTTCCGAATTTTCGCCAGCAGGACGAATCATTCCGGTTCGCCGTCCTGGCTTTGACGGAGCTGGGTGAAAGGGTGCTGCATGGCGAAAGGGACGGGGCAGCACTCTGGACCGATGAATGGTGGATCGGCGGAATCATGACGGGAGCAGGCAAATCCTCGGATTGGAGATGGGATCCGGAAATTGGCGCTCTCGTGAATTTCAGGGAAATGTAAAATGAAGAGCTTGTTTGCGTCGATTCGCTGTCATAGGACATGGATTGACTGTGTAGCTTAGAGTTATATAATAAAAGAAGCATATGTTTGCTATATTGCTAAAAGCAAGGGAGGTGAATCCATTGGGAAGTTGAAGCGGTGGATGAACGGCAGAACGGTTAATATCCTACAATTTCGAAGGAGGTGGACCTATTTGCCGAAGAGTGACGGCGAATAGGATGAACATTTGAGTGACCCCTTACCGAGTATTTTAAACTTGTTAGCAATTGCATTTTTGGTGCTGATGAATGGCTTTTTTGTCTCGGCTGAATTTGCCATGGTGAAGGTGCGCGGCAGCCGGATTGAAGCTTTGGTGGAAGCAGGAAACAAAAAGGCAGTTTATGCCTCCAATATCGTGAACAATCTCGATGCTTATTTGTCCGCTTGCCAATTGGGCATTACGTTGGCCTCGCTTGGGTTGGGATGGCTGGGGGAACCTGCCATTGCACATCTGCTTGAGCCGATGTTTACCGCATTTGGACTAGGTCCGATCTATGTACATGGAATCTCGATCGTGATTGCTTTTGTTATCATAACGATTCTGCATATCGTACTGGGGGAACTTGCTCCCAAAACGATGGCAATCCGCAAGTCCGAGACGATTACGTTGTGGTCTGCGGCATTGCTGACGTATTTTTACAAACTGATGTATCCGTTCATCTGGGCACTGAATGGCATGGCCAACAGCTTGCTCAAAGCGTTCCGCATGGCCCCGGTATCCGAACTTGATGAGGCCCATAGCGAAGATGAACTACGTATTCTGATGAAAGAAAGCAATAAGAGCGGTTTAATTGACAATACTGAATTGGCGCTTGTTGATAATATATTCGATTTTACGGCAACAACCGCCCGTGAAATCATGATTCCGCGGACGGAAATGATCTGTCTGAACGCCAATCAGTCCATGCTTGAAAATTTGGAGATTGCCAGTGAAAGCATGCGAACCCGCTATCCGGTCTATAATGGCGATAAAGACCATATTATCGGTTTTATCCATATCAAAGACTTGATGCGTTCCCAGCTTACGGACACGATCTCCATTATCAGGCCTATTCTCGCCGTGCCGGAATCCACGCCGATCAGCGCGCTCCTCAAACGCATGCAGCGCAGCAAAAACCAGATTGCCATCCTTATTGATGAATACGGAGGAACCTCCGGTCTGGTTACCCTTGAGGATATCATGGAAGAGATCGTGGGCGAGATTCAGGATGAGTTCGACCAAGAGCGTCCTGCCTTTGTGAAGGTTGGTGAGACGGAATACTCCATTGACGGCCTGATGCTGATTGAAGAGGTCAATGGACTGTTGGGTTTGGAAATGGATCATGACGATTACGATACGATTGGAGGATGGCTGTACTCAAGAGTACAGACGATCCCTCCGGAAGTCGGGCAATCGGCAGAATACGACGGTTATGTATTTGTCATTCAGGAAACCGAGCATAAACGAATCTCCCGCGTTAGCGCGATCAGACTGGAGCAGCTCTCCGAAGGGGAGGGAGCATAAGACCCTGGGCTGCTTTGCTGACGTCATGCTAAAGGTTACCGGATGGCAAGTATAAAAATAAAAGCTGCACAGTGGGAGCGTATCACTAGACGCCACTGTGCAGCTTTTTTTATGAAGGAACGAGAGAATACATAAAATGCTGTAAAAAAGTTAAGGCATTATTTTGAAACCTTTATTATGCTTGATTCGTTAAATAACTATGATTATCCCAAACTATGGAATTGGAGGAAAACCGAATGTCGACAAAGAACTTGCACCCGATTTTGAAAGCAACCCTTGCTGCAGCGATAATTGTACCAGCAGTATTTACAATTCCTGCTGCCAACGTAGAGGCGGCTGCGGAGATCCAGCCATCTGTACAAGCGCCGGTCGCTCTCACAGCACCTCCACCAGAGTACCATAACATTCAGAGTTTAGCTCAACTGAAATACATTTATAATGCGGTTGGTGCGGTAACTCCCGGAGGGGGACTTACTGCAGTCGTAGCTACGACGACCTCGACCTATCAGAAAATGAGCTCGATCAAGGTAGACTATCGTCTTGAACGCTGGACAGGAACAAGCTGGGTGACGTATCGCTCGGATTCCGACTCGGCAACAAACGTATCGGTCTTAAATGCAAAGTCAAGCTGGACGGTGATCACCGGATATTATTATCGCGTGGTAAGCACACATACGGTACGTGACGGCTCCACTACCGAAACGACAACACATACCTCTCCAAGTACGCTTTTCTAATCCAAGCTAAGGATTGGTAGAAGGAAAACGTTGTTTCTGCAGGTCATTGGCAATGGCCAACATTTCTTCCTCGCTAACGGTGCCAAACAAGCTTACGTTGGTTGAACCCATCATCCATTGAAACGTATTATAAGGCGGTCCAAGGGACATAAATGCTTCACTGCCATCCTTTAAATCAACAACGCTTGTTTCTCTTAACATTGGACCTTCGACAATCTGTCCGGGATAGATCCATACATAGTCGAATTGGATCACTTCCTCTTTACCATCCTTGTCTGTACCGGAATAACGGACTCTCATGTGATCCGATTTCTCCGGATCAGGTGAATTTGCAGGCCGATCCCGATCCAGCAACAGTTCAAACGTAACATCAGTAAACCGCTCGGGGATTGCATTCGATAGCAAGAAGTCCCCAATGAATCCCGAGCGGGCTTCTTCCTCCGTTACTTCGACCGGGACAAACACCTGGGAAGTTTCCGCTTCTGCGTCCATATTGGGCTGATCCTGCTCTTCACTCGGGAAGATTTGCGGAGCTTCATCAATTCCACGTTCAGGTGGCGGTGCTGTCTTGGCATGCGATGGATCTGGAGTCATCAAATCGTTCGAACGATCCTGAATAATGATGGACTTTACCCCATTTCCCCAGTCTTTCATCGTCTGTACAAAAGGGGAAACCGCCTGCATGCCTGTAGGCATGCTGAAAATGACGGCACCTAGCATAATCGAAGCTGCCACTACTCCTGACAGTTTCAGCGTCCGCATTCTTTTTCTCTGTTTGCCCATTTTGTTGATTTCTCGCTGTACCTTGAGCCAGGAATCGCGCATATTCTCTGTAACGTCATTGTTGCCTTTTAAACTCGCCGGGGCAGAAGTCGCTTGCTCGAAAGCTTGGTCAAACGCGGCGTCAAAAGCTGCATCAAAAAATTCATCATCAAGTTCCGCATATTGATGGTTCTGTTTATCGAATTTGCCTTTGCTCAACGTTTCCACCCCATTCCTTATGTAATTGCTTCTTGATACTGCCCCTGGCTCTAAACAGGCGCTGTTTAACGATTTCCTCGGATGTATCCAACAGATCGGCCATTTCCCGATAGGACAAGCCTTGCTTCCAGCGCATTTCCACCAGCACCCGGTATTCAGGTTTGAGCTGGGCCAGATAATGTTCGATCGATTCCTGCATCATCTGCGTTTCAACGGTCGTTTCAACCGATGCGCTTGTTTGATTCATCGCCTCCATATCTATAAAAACACCGTCTACATCCAACTGGTTACGGTTTTTTTTATTTTTTCTCAAATAATTAATGGCCGTATTCCGGGTTACTACTTTCAGCCATGCCTTCAATTTGGCTTCATCCTCGAAAACCGGCTTGTTTTTAATAATTTTGATGAAGGCTTCCTGGATAATGTCTTCAGCAGCGCTGTATTCCTTGATCATATATACAATGAGTCCATGAACCATATTGTAATATTCGTAATATACTTCTTCCTGCAGTGCAGGGCTCAAATGGTGAAAATCGGAAGCTAACAATAATTGAAGCCGATTGGCCATGATGTTCTCCTTTCTGGCGAACAGTCCACAAACATTGGTATCCTTACATTTTACAACATGATATGGAAGGCTTACAATGGGTAGACAAGCAAATGGAACATGTCCGACCGCATCCAAAAAAAGCCATCCTGCTCCATGGCCGCAAGGCTACGTGGGGCAGGACAGCCGGGAAGAAAAACGGAAACCGATGCTCTCAGAAAGCCCAATCCCCGTTGAGGAATACCGGCTCTCGGTCGCCGTTAGCCGTGATGCCGTAAATGCTCGTTTCAGGCGAACCCATCATGAAGTCGACATGAGTCATGCTTGAGTTCATGCCGCGGGCTGCAAGTTCCTCGGGAGACATCGTTTTACCGCCTTCCAGATTGGAAGCGTAAGAGCTGCCAATGGCAAGGTGGCATGAGGCATTCTCGTCGTACAGCGTGGTATAATACAAAATTCCGCTCTCCGAGATGGGAGAATGATACGGAACTAAAGCGACTTCCCCCAAATAACGGGATCCCTCATCCATATGAATCAGCCTCTCCAACGATTCCTGACCTTCTTCCGCATGATATTGGACTATACGCCCGTTTTCGAACGTTAGCGTAAACCGGTCAATGATGTTGCCGCCGTAGCTCAGCGGTTTCGTGCTGGTTACCGTGCCGTTGACCCCTGTTCTGAGGGGAGCGGTGTAGACTTCTTCGGTAGGAATGTTGGCGACGAAAGGGGTGCCTTTTTCGTTTACGCTTCCAGCCTGCGCCCAAATATGACCTTCGGGCAGTTCCACCGTCAGGTCGGTACCTGGGGAAATGAAATGCAGTGCACGGTATTTTTTGCCGTTCAGCACCGAGGCTTTACTGTCGAGTCGTGCAATATGCCGTTCCCAGGCTTGCACGGGATCTTCCTGATCGGCTCGCACTGCGGCAAAAATCGCATCCCACAGCCGGGCTACCGAATCCTCGGCAGGAAGGCCGGGAAATACCTTGGTTGCCCAGGCCGGAGAAGGGCATGCAACGCCGGTCCAGCTCATTTTGTCGGCTTGCAAATATCGTCTGTAGGTGGACATGGCTTGACCGAAGGCGCGCTGATGGGCGGCGATGCGCTTGGGATCAATGCCTTTCATGGCATCCGGCCCGGAAGAGAGCACCGTGAGGAAGACCGCATTGTTTTCAGCCAGCTCCTGCACTTCCCGGGCATGCCATACTGGAGGTTCCTCCAGCACGGCTTCGTCAGCCATTTCCAATCTCAGCCGATTGACGGTTTCGTCCGAATATTTCACGATGACCTGTTTGGCGCCGGCTTCGTATCCTTTTCGTGTCAATAGATGCACGAATTCAGCAGCATCAATCATGGCATTGATGACAAACACTTGTCCAGGCTGCACGTTCGCTCCGACTTTAACGGCCAGTTCGGCGTAACGGTCCAATTTTTGTTCAAACGTCAACATTTTCTGTTTTCCGCCTTTCTTTTTCTATTTGGTCTTCCGGTCACATCGAAAGACAAAAATAGAGAGGAGGCGAGCTCCTCTCCAAGCTATTCGATCATGATTCAGAAAGCCCAGTTGCCTTTACGGAAGATCGGTTCTTCCGTTCCGTCCGCAGTCACGCCGTTGATGTCCATTTCGCCCGAACCAATCATGAAGTCGACATGAGTCAGACTGGAATTCAACCCGCTTTCCGCCAATTGCTGCTGAGACATCGTTTTACCGCCTTCCAGACAGAACGCATAGGCATTGCCGATGGCGAGATGGTTCGATGCATTTTCGTCAAACAAGGTGTTGAAGAACAAAATATTTGTATCGGAAATCGGCGATTGATGCGGCACTAGAGCCACTTCGCCAAGGTAATGAGCACCCTCGTCCATTTCGACCAGGCTTTTCAATGCTTCCAGTCCTTGTTCGGCCGTATAATCCACGATCCGCCCGTTTTCGAATGTAATGGAGAAACCGTCGATCAAATTACCGCCATAGCTCAGTGGTTTTGTGCTGCGAACGGTGCCGTTAACTCCGGTTTTGAGCGGAGCCGTAAATACTTCCTCTGTTGGCATGTTTGCGACGAAAACACGTCCTTGTTCATTGATGCTGCCGCCGGATACCCACAGATGTCCTTCCGGAAGCTCGATCGTCAGATCCGTTCCAGGTGCGGTATAATGCAATTTTTTGTATTTTTTCGAATTCAGCAGCTCGGCGCGGGAGTCGAGGTTTTGCAAATGGCTCTTCCATTCGGCAACGGCATCCTGTTCGCCGATTCGAACGGTTTTGAAAATAACGTCCCACAATTTTTCGACTTGTTCGTTTTCAGGCAGATCCGGGAATACTTTGGCAGCCCATTCCGCAGACGGTACGGCCACGATGGACCAACTGAATTTGTCGGCCATTTGATACTCGCGGTATTTCTCCAGCGCTTTGGCGCGCACTTTTTGCGTCGTGACGATGCGTTCCTGCGGAACGCCGTTCAGCAGGTCCGGGTTCTCGGCGATGACGTGCAGTACGGCTGCGCCATTTTCCACGAGTTCGGTCATTTCACCGGCAAACCACTTCGGTTCGATCGAGAACGCTTCGTCCGGGGCCAAATCATAGTGGATGCGGGTCACTGTTTCATCGCTCCAGTTGACCTTTACGAGCTTGGCGCCCACGCTGTAAGCTTCTTTAACGATGAGACGCACGAAATGCGCGGCCGAGATCGGAGCGTTTACGACCAGCGTTTGTCCCTGATGGACATTGACGCCGACTTGGACGGCCAGAGCAGCATATTGCTGCAGTTTTTTTTCAAATGAGTTCATGCTATGTTCTCCTCCAGTATGATAGAAATGTTGTAGCTCAAGTGTTGCGTCCCCATTAAGTGTATGTAAGGAATGGTTCCTTCATTAATTAAGGTATACGTTGCTACAATATATATTGTACAATTAACCAATAATAATTACCAAACCCCATTTGAACAAAATGCGGTGAACTGGCGCAAGACCAGAGAGCAAAAGGAGAGAATGACGGTGAATGTTGTGATTGTTTCCGCCGAAATGCATCGCGGCGACGAGATGATGTTTGTGGGAAGTACGGTATTTCGGGCAGAGGGCGATAAGTCCCTTTACGAAATTACGTTTATGAGCAAGAACGGAAAGGACTGGGATTACAGTTTGCATTTCACGGAAGAGTCCGGGGATGAAGAGGAATTGCTGCGCATGGACGAGCTGCTGGAGAACGATGACGATCTTTATAACATGCTGCTGGATGCCGCTTTGGATGCATATCCTGCTTGATTTTGGATGAAATTGGTTCTAACCCCGTGTTGAACAGACTATACTAGACGGTGTGTGCCTGTACTTGGCATGCATCGTCTGTTTTTTTGATGCTTCGAATGAACTGTTGCAAAAAGGGAAGTCTACGACAGAGCAACGCAATCCGGGTCACGATCGCCTGAAGAGGAGGTAAGCGTGTATGTCATTAGACCAATGGTTTACATCCGGCATGACAGGGCTTGAAGAAGTCGCGCACGATATCCTCAGTATGCGGACGCTATTTGTCAATGTTGTGTTTGTCGGGGAAAAAGGAAGCAGGAACTGGATTCTTGTCGATACAGGCATGACGTCGTTTGCCGAGGACATCAAACAGGCTGCAGAACATAGATTTGCAGGCCCGCCTTCTGCGATTATACTGACCCATGGCCATTTCGACCATGTGGGAACGGTGATCGAGTTGGAGCAGTTTTGGGGAGTGCCGGTGTATGCCCATCCATTGGAAATGCCTTATTTGACGGGACAAAAGGATTATCCGCCGGCCGATCCGTCCGTGGGCGGCGGCCTGATGTCCAGATTGTCGTTTGCCTATCCGAACGAAGCCATTAATTTGGACGATCGCGTGTTCTGCCTGCCAAAAGATCATTCTGTGCCCGGAGCTCCTGGCTGGCGCTGGATCCATACGCCTGGCCATACGCCGGGACATATTTCGCTGTTCCGGGATGCAGACCGCTGCCTGATTGCCGGAGACGCCATCGTAACGGTGAAGCAGGAATCGTTATGGAACGTGCTTCTTCAGGATTTACAGATGCACGGGCCTCCAGCCTATTTTACGACAGATTGGGATGCGGCCCATCGCTCGGTCAGTTGCTTGCGAAGCCTTCAACCGGAAGTCATCGTCACCGGGCACGGACATGCGCTTCGCGGAACGGCGTTAACGGATTCATTAGAGAAGCTGGATGAAACGTTTGAAGACCAGATCGTACCGGAACACGGCAAGTTTGTGGATTGACCGTTACAATGGTGACATACGGCGGCCTGCGATGATCTGCAGCCGTCTTTAATTTTGCCGGATGAGTTTATTCTCTATCATAGATTGGTATTTTTGCCGAAGTCATGATATAGTCGAGCCGTATAGTTATAACCTTAGAATGCAGGAGGTACATAATCTATGACACGACAGAATTCGGCAGTGGAAGGGCAATTCGGGGGCATCCCGGCTATCTGGCTTCATTATGGCGCGTTTGAAGCGGCCGTTATTCCAAGCATCGGCGCTAATTTGGTTGCATTCCGCGATGTGGAGCGCGGCCATCGTTACTTGCGGGAACCGAATGAGGCACAGATCGAAGAGTTCAAGGCAGCGCCTGCGGTATACGGAATCCCGGTGTTGTCTCCGCCGAACCGTTACGAAGACGGACGTTTTCCTTGGGACGGGAAGGTATACCAGCTACCCGTCAACGAACCGGCTACGGGCAACCATTTGCACGGCTTTTTGCATGATATCGAATGGAAGGTTGAAGGATATGGCTCCGACGATCTTGAGAGCTATGTATTGTTGAGCCAGCAAGTGAAGGAAGGGCATGTTTTCCATAAATATTTGCCGTTTACGTTTACGGTAACCTTGCGCTACTCTCTTAGCGTCGACGGGCTTCAAATTCAGTTGAAAGCACGTAATGAGGGTGCAGAACGCATGCCTGCCCTGTTTGCTTTCCATACTGCGATCAACGTGCCTTTCGTGCCGGATAGCGCAGCATCCGACTATACGGCGAAAATTACGATTGGACAACGCCGCGAACTGAATGGACGTTCTTTGCCGACAGGCCAATTTCAACCGCTTTCACCGGAAGAGCAGCAAATGAAGGCTGAAGGGGTCAGCCCATTCTTCGAGGCGATGGATCATCATTACACGTCGGAACCTCAGGATGGCCGCAATTATATGGAGCTGACCAACCTGCGTACAGGGGACAAGCTCGTATATGATGTGGGAACGGCATACAAGCACTGGATGATCTGGAACAACAACACGGAAGGCGGATTTTTCTGCCCCGAGCCGCAAATGAACCTGGTAAACGCACCAAACCTGCCTGAAATTCCCGCAGAAGAAAGCGGTTTGATCGGCCTGGAGCCAGGGGAACTGTTTGAACAGTCGAGCCGCCTGTATCCGATTCGTCCACGCAACTAAGTTTTGCTTTTTTGTGATGCGCTTACATCTTTGTCGAAAAGGTGAAAGTTTGCACGGCAATCATGTATAATATGACAAGATACGCAAGCTCTGCCCATGAAATCATTCATATTTGGAAAGCTCGAAACCATCTTTCCGGAGGAGGACAAGCAAGTGGAATATCGCATTGAGAGAGATACGCTAGGTGAAATGAAAGTGCCCGCAGACAGACTGTGGGGAGCTCAAACGCAACGGAGCAAGGAGAACTTTCCGATCGGGAACGAACAGATGCCGATGGAGGTTGTGCGAGCTCTCGCTATATTGAAAAAAAGTGCTGCAGCCAGCAACCACTCTCTGGGCAAGCTGTCTGCGGATAAAGCAGCGGCCATTGCTGAGGCTGCCGATGAAATTATCGCCGGACGCATCGATGACCATTTCCCACTCGTTGTTTGGCAAACCGGAAGCGGCACCCAGTCCAACATGAACGTGAACGAGGTCATTGCCAACCTGGGCAACCGATTGCTGGAGCAAAAAGGCAAAGAAGAGCGCCTGCATCCGAATGATGACGTTAACATGTCCCAAAGCTCGAACGATACGTTCCCTACGGCACTGCATGTGGCCGGTGTCATTGCTGTTGAGGATCAGCTGCTCCCTGCGATCGCCGTGCTCAAAAAAACGCTGGACGAGAAAGCGGAAGCGTTCAAGGATATCATCAAAATCGGCCGTACGCATCTGCAGGATGCCACGCCGATCACGCTTGGACAAGAAATCAGCGGCTGGTCCGCTATGCTCGACAAGAGCGAGCGCATGATTCGCGACAGCGTGCAGTATATGAAGGAGCTTGCCATCGGGGGCACCGCTGTCGGCACAGGAATCAATGCCCATCCTGACTTTGGCGACCTGACCGCAAAGGAAATCGGCAAACATACCGGCAAGGATTTCGTGTCTGCTCCGAACAAATTCCATGCGCTGACAAGCCATGACGAAGTCGTATATGCGCATGGGGCGGTAAAAGCGCTTGCGGCAGACCTCATGAAAATCGCCAATGACGTACGCTGGCTTGCGAGCGGTCCACGCAGCGGTCTGGGCGAGATTCGCATTCCGGAAAATGAGCCGGGCAGCTCGATCATGCCTGGTAAAGTGAATCCAACGCAGAGCGAAGCCATGACGATGGTGGTTACGCAGGTTATGGGCAACGATGCTGCCATCGGATTTGCCGCAAGCCAGGGGAATTTCGAGCTGAACGTGTTTAAGCCGGTCATCATCTATAACTTCCTGCAATCCGTTCAATTGTTAGCCGATTCCATCATAGCGTTCAATGACAAATGTGCCGTTGGCATTGAACCGAACCTGGACCAAATTCAGCATAACCTGAATAACTCGCTGATGCTGGTCACTGCGCTAAACCCGCACATCGGTTATGAGAATGCGGCGAAAATTGCCAAGCTTGCGCACAAGGAAGGGCTCTCTCTGAAGGAAGCTGCCTTGCAAACGGGTTTGCTGACCGAAGAGCAATTTGATCAATACGTCGACCCGGCAAAAATGATCGCACCCAAAGCCTGATCTATTTCATAGCCAAGGGTATGGTTAACTTGCTTGGCGTTGATCTTTGTTACGAAGGACCTGCGGTTGGCAGGTCCTTTTACCATGATATTTAAAAGTTTTTCAGTCCATGGATGCGTCGAATAACGATCGTTCTACACCATGATTAACCAAATTACATGCATTCACACAAAATACGGATCCATAGAATACGCATGCGCATTGAACGACGTTTCCCAACCAACTTTGGTCGTTGGACGTTACGGTGCGGCAGCCAAATTCAATGGTTGCGATATTGTGCGTTCCACTGGAGGTCCCCATGCTGCCCAAAATGCAAAGATTCTCGATACGCTCCAAAATTTTGCTGGGATATCTCGTCGTACTCCTGTTATTCGGTATCTCGCTCTCCGTTTTATCGGTACAGATCCATACTTTACAGGAAGAAAACGATTATATTAGCCATCATGATCTTGAAGTACATAATCTGACCAATGCCATTGAAAAAAACGTGCTGAACATGGAAACCGGACAGCGCGGATATATGCTTACCGGTGACGAGGATTATCTTGAACCTTATCGGTCGGCCAATTCGGAATGGAATTCGAATTACAATCTTCTCTATGAACTGATCGGCGACAACCCTACCCAGCAGCGCAACCTGGAAATGATTCGGAACCATATCGAGCGCTGGCTGGAGGTTGCGGGGGAACCTGCGATTGCGTTGAAGAAAGAGGGGAGTCCAGGCGAAGTGCTCGCCTTTTTTCGGGCTGACCCCGGAAAAAACGAAATTGATCTTCTTCGCGACCAATTAACCCGGTTTCGGAATACGGAGTTACAATTGACGGATGCCCGCGTATCCGAACTTTCCGATCGTTCCTCCGTGTTGTTAAAAGTCATTTACGCCCTCTGGTTCGCAATCACGGCGATTTCCGTTGCCGCTGCTCTCGCGATCTCCGGCAATATCGTAAAAACGTTGAAAGAAGTGATTCAGACGATCAGTGACATCTCACGCGGCGGAAGTCTGACTCAACGGGTTCATGTACGTTCGCGGGACGAAGTCGGCGATCTGGGGATGGAAACCAACCGGCTTCTGGATACTGTTCAGGAACAGAATCGGATTAAGGAGCGCATTGCAGCAATGGCCACGATGCTGCAAAACCAGGCCAGTCTTGAATCGCTGTCCCAATTGTACCTGAACCACCTGTCGATCGTTTTGGAGGTCCCTTACGGGGTGCTCTATCATTGGAATAAACATCAACAGTTGACCAATCTGGCATCCTACGCCGCAAGTGGAGAATTGCTTAAACCGAATCAAACCGTATTAAATGTCGGCGAAGGACTCGTCGGACAATGCGTGGCCGAAAAACGGATGCTGCACTTGCATGAGCTGCCGCCTGGTTATATCCGTATCGGTTCTGGTCTGGGGTATGCGGAAGCACGCTCATTGACGGTAGCTCCCGTATTATTCGAAGGCAAAGTGATCTCGGTCGTCGAGATTGCCGCTCTCCAGCCTTTGTCTCCGGATCAAGCGGCTGTGCTGAGCGAGTTGAATGAGATTTTCGGAGTATCCCTGCACTCTGTCATGACGCGCATGGAACTTCAGCAGTTGTATGATGAATCCCAAGTGTTAAACGAGGAGCTGCAGGCCCAATCGGAGAGGTTGCAGCAGCAGACCGAAGAGATGGCTTCCCAAACGGAGGAGCTTCAGATGCAGACCGAGGAACTTCACGTCCTCAACGATCGCCTCGAAGAGCAAAAGAGCGCTGCCGAATTATCGGCGAGCGAAATGGCCGTTCTGGCAGAGCAATTGCGTGCTAGTTCGGGGTACAAATCGGAATTTTTGGCGAATATGTCTCATGAATTGCGCACGCCGCTCAACAGCATGCTTATATTGTCCGAAATCCTTGCAGCGAACAAACAGGGGCATCTGGATGCGGAAGAACAGAAATATGCTTCGGTCATTCACGCGTCCGGCAAGGATTTGCTGCACCTGATTAATGACATTCTGGATCTGTCGAAGGTTGAAGCCGGCAAAATGGACATGGCCTGGAGTAACGTAAGGATTGCAGACTTGCCTGAGGCCATGTACCGGTACTTTCAAAAAATGGCGGAACAAAAAGGGCTTGATTTTCGCGTTATATTGCAAGGGGAACTTCCCGAATACATTGAAACCGACGAGATGCGTTTGCAACAAATTTTGCGGAATTTGCTCTCCAATGCATTCAAGTTTACAAGTAAAGGCGAAGTAATTCTTACGATTTCCCGCATGCATTTGGAATGCTCCCATAAGGACGGGAAACCGGCCGAGGTTGTCTCCTTCTCCGTAAGCGATACGGGGATCGGGATCCATGAAGATCAGCTGCAGCCCATTTTTGAAGCGTTCAAACAAGCAGATGGGGCCACTGCGCGAAAATACGGCGGGACGGGGCTCGGATTGTCCATATCCCTGTCGCTTGCCAACCTGTTAGGCGGTTCCATTTCAGTGACGAGCCGGATCGGCGAAGGGAGCACGTTCTCGCTAATTCTGCCATTGAACAGGGACAATGGCGTCGTTTCGTTATCTCCATCAGATGCGCATGGCGCGAGGTTATTTTTGAATGAGGCGGCTGCTGCAGCCGAACGTTCGGGTCAAAATTCGATGGACGAAGAACCCGATTGGAAAACGGACCCTTGGTTAACGCCGTTGGAGAAAACGCTGCTTCATGGCAAGGAAGTATTCGTCGTAGACGATGACATCCGCAACGTTTATGCGCTTGCGAATGCACTTGAGCAATACGGCATGAAGATCGCGACGGCCCAGAACGGGCATGAATGCCTGGAGATGCTGGAGCGGGGAGAGGTTCGGCCGGATATCATCATGATGGACATCATGATGCCGGAATTGGACGGGTACGAAGCGACCCGGCAGATCAGAAACAGACTGGGAATGACGCGAATTCCGATCATTGCGCTGACTGCCAAGGCGATGAAGGAAGATCGCGATAAATGCCTGGCTGCAGGAGCTTCGGACTACATTAGCAAACCGCTTAACATGAGCGAAGTGATTTCCCGCATGAAATTATGGCTGGGGAGTTAAAGGAACAGACGCAAGGCGGATGATCAACATGCGGGCTTGAAAAAACTACACCAATACGCTGCACGATATGCAATCCAAGAAGCTTCCACAGCATGGCTGTGAACAGCCCTTGGGTTGTATTTTTTTTGGATGTCAGCTTTAATTCGAAATTTGATGTTATAATACTTAACAAGAATTAATAGTTCCAGCCGATTTATTACTTTTAAAACTACAGATCAACCTGAAAAAGACGGTGAAACTAATTCATTTATGGTTTTAATGTAATGTACATGGGAGGTAATGTCCATGCAGCTCACGGTTAAAGAGGCTTTGCAGGTGTATCCGCTGTCCGAGGCCAAATTGGTCGCCGGCGGGGAAGGAACTTCGCGTATGATGAAATCCGTAAACGTCATGGATGCTCCGGATATTGCTGACTGGATCAAATCGGGCGAGATGTTGTTTACGACCGCCTTTATTATGAAGGACAACGAAACGGATGCATTGCGCCTGATGCGGCGCCTGAATGAACGGGGATGTGCTGGGCTTGGCATCAAACTGGGACGTTTCTGGCAGTCCATTCCTCAAGGCATCATCGAAGAAGCGGATCGTTTGCGAATGCCTTTGCTGGAATTGCCGTTCCAATTCACATTTTCCGACCAGATGAACGCATTGTTCAAAGCCGAGCACGAGCGATCCCATCGTTTGCTGCACGAGGTGATGCAAAAGCAGAAAAGGCTGATGAAATTCGCCCTGCATCAACAGCCTTATCGCAACGTGTTTGCCGAGCTGGCGGCGATCCTGAGTCATCCGCTTGCGGTAATCGGTCCTCGCGGACATGTGCTTTTCGGAAGTGAAGGCATTGCTGCGGATTCGGCGGTACAGGGGTGGCCTTGGAGATCGGTCATGCACCGCGTCAAATGGAATCAAGGGAGCTGCCATCGCGTGCCCATCAAGCATAATGACGAGGAGTACGGTTTCCTGCTCGTATTCACGGATTCGGCATTATCGCTCAAGGCTGAGGAAGAATTGTTTCAACAAGCCGCGGACGTGCTTGCCTTCTATATGGATATGACGTATCGGGAACACATTAACCCGACCGTGCAAGACGAGATGCGCACATGGCTGACTCAATATCTGGGCAATAAACTGACGATCGAAGAGCTGAACATGCTTAGCGAAAACAAAGGCGTTTACCTGTTCCAGGGCACGTACCAATGCGTGCTTACCACGTTGGAGCCTGCCGCAGTTGCCGATGGCAAGCTTTTGAAACAGATTCACCGCGAGCTGCAGTACAACCCGCTGATGCAGTTTGCGTCCTCGCAGCATTTTCAGATCGAAGACGGCATTCTATCCCTGTACACTTGTCCGACTGGAAGGGACTATGGAGAAGAATTATCCGCGTTTCTCCTTAACCGTTTTGCTGACGTGCTCGCAGCGCAGGAGGCGAAGGGAGCTTCCGCTCCGCGTTTTTGGATCAGCAAAATGAAACATGAACCCAAATCGCTGCGCGAAGCTTACCAAGAATGCCTGGATACCGGGCAGCTGGCACGCAGATTCGGGATGAAAGACCGGGCGCTGCAATTTGAAATGGTGGAGTTTGCTTATGTATTTCAACATGTGCCGGATCGCATTATGGAAAATTACTGCAACAAAGTGTTGGAGCCGCTGCTCGCGCACGAGGGGGATCCGAATCAGGTATTGATGAACACGCTGGAATCTTTTATCGAGAACGACGGTCTGATCAATGAGGCAGCCAAACGATTGTACGTGCATCGCAACACGGTGACGTATCGCATGGAGAAGATCGGCAGCTTGCTGCAAATGGACTTCAAAAAAACGAACGATTTGCTGAAATTGAAGCTGGTCTTTACATTCCGCAAATTCATCCGTGACAAAAACAGTCCTCGTACTTGAAGTGAGTTTGAAGTTAGATAATATTCCATGATTCAACTGAAAACCAAGGAAATGCCGCCGTGCTTCCGTTGAGAAGCATGGTTTTTTGTGCTTAAAGGCACATATCAGTAAAAAAGAGCCGTGCACGGCAAACAATTCAACTCACATATGTTATGTTATATTACAAAGTTGCATGATTATTATTGTTGCTCCAAGAACCTGCACGTACAATGAAATACAACAATCTACCAAAGACCGGAGGTGATGGAATGGATGAGTTCATTACACGCATTAACAACTGGTCTGCGGAACAATACGTGCAAACGTTCGGCGGGCTTTTCGAGGAATCGCCGTGGGTAGCCGAGCACTCCTATGGTATGCGTCCCTTTGCCTCTTTTGAACACATGATGAACGTCATGAAACAAGTTGTTCTGGCAGCCGATACCGAGGTCAAGCTGCAGTTGCTTCGCAATCATCCCGATCTTGGGGCACGTATCCGCATGAGCGACAGTTCGGTGCAGGAACAGGCCGGAGCCGGGCTGAACTCCCTTTCTCCGGTGCAATTCGAAGAGATGAACCGATTGAACAGGAAGTATACGGACCGACTGGGGTTTCCGTTTATAATGGCGGTGAAAGGACACCATCCCGATTCCATTTTGCATGCCATGCGGCAACGCAATGAGCGGAGCTGGGACGAAGAATTTCGGACGGCGCTCGGTGAAGTGTTCAAAATCGCTTCGATCCGTTTGGAGCAATGGATCACGCAGGCGGGAACTATGTCAGCCAGCTCGGGAGGACGCATCACCACGCATGTACTGGATACGTCCAGAGGCGTTCCGGCAGCTGGAGTGAATGTGGAATTATACAGGATGACGTGCAATAAGGAAATGGAGAGCTGGTCAAGGGAAGGTGCGTCCTTAACCAATACAGACGGGCGGCTGGATGCGCCGTTGTTGGTTGGAAGCGAGCTTCAAAAAGGCATTTATGAGCTTCGGTTTCATGTGGAGAAGTATTATTCGGAGCGGTTGGGCGAAGGAGAGGGACCGTCGCTGCTCTGGACCGTGGTTCCGATCCGGTTCACCGTTTCCGATGCGAACAGTCACTACCATATCCCTTTATTGATCGCGCCAGGGGGATACAGTACATACCGGGGGAGCTAAGTAAGCCGAGTACCGGTTTTGAGGCGGAGGGCAGGACGATGGCAAACATGGATACGATCGTCCGGGGCGGCCGGGTAGTGCTGCACGTTTCGGGTGTGCTGGAAGCGGTAATGCTGCATCACAAATTTGCTTTGCCTGCGGGGGAGGCGGTACAAGCGGCACTCGATGTCTATGCAGGAAAGGAGGGAGCATTATGCTGAACCAGATGCCGGTTTCCAGAAATGCCATGGTTACTACGCCGCATTATATCGCCAGTGCGGTAGGGAGCTCCATCCTGCAGCAGGGCGGAAGCGCGGTCGATGCAGCAATAGCGATCAGCGCAGCCTTGGGCGTTGTCTATCCGCATATGACAGGGTTGGGCGGAGACGCATTCTTCCTTGTTCACGATGGGCAAAGCGGCAGGATTGCGGCTTACAACGGGAGTGGACGCTCCGCTGCAGGCATAAACGCGGATACTTTCAAGTCGATGGGGATGAGTGCCATTCCGCAGCGCGGCGTGCTTAGCGCGATCACCGTTCCCGGCATGGTCGATGCCTGGTGGGAAGTGTGGAACCGCTTCGGCAAGCTGGAGTGGGCGGTATTGCTGGAGCCCGCGGCGCGTTATGCCGAGCAGGGGTGCCCGGTCTCCCGCAATCTGCGCATGTGGATGGAAAGAGATGAAGAATTGATTACGGGATATGCGCCGCTTAGGCGCATTTACGCCCCGGAAGGCACTCTTTTGCGGGAAGGAGGCCTGCTGCTGCAGCCTGAACTTGCGGCCTCCATTCGTTTGCTCCAAAGCGGGGGACGCAAAGCTTTTTATACAGGGGAACTTGCCGAACGCATCGCTGCAGCCATGCTTGAAGACGGTGGCATGCTGACCGCGAAGGATTTTGCCGATCACCGGGGTGCATGGGTAGAGCCGGTCAGCACGGATTATCGGGGCTATCAAGTGCATCAAATGCCGCCGAACTCGCAAGGGTTCTCGATGCTCATGATGCTGAACATGCTGGAAAACATCAATCTTTCGGCGGTGGCGCGCACGTCGCCCGAGTTCTACCATCTGATGGCCGAAGTGGTGAAGAAGGCTTTCCGCGATCGGGATCGGTATTTGACGGACCCGGATTTCAGGAAGATCCCGCTTGAGCGCCTGTTGTCCAAAGCCTACGGCAACGAGCTCTGGAACGAAATTCATGCGGCACCGCCTTCCGCGCAGCCTTTCATCTCCCAAACGATGGGGCAGGATACCGCGTACGCGGCCGTGGTTGACGGCGATGGTCATGCCGTTTCGTTCATTCAAAGCCTGTATTTCGATTTTGGCTCGGCCTACGTGCCTGGAGGCACGGGGATCATCATGCAAAACAGAGGTTCTTTTTTTTCGCTCGATCCGAAGGATGCCAACGTGCTGGAGCCGGGCAAACGTTCCTTCCATACGTTGATGCCTGGCATGGTCACCCGGAACGGAAAGCCTTGCCTGCTTGTAGGCACTCAGGGTGGCGAAGGTCAGCCGCAAACGCAGCTGTCCGTGCTGACCGGCGTGTTGGATTACGGGCTAACGGTTCAGGAAGCGATCGGGCTGCCGCGTTGGGTTTACGGCCGCACTTGGGGTGAGGATGGGGATATCATGCGCGTCGAGAACCGATTTCACGACGATGTATGCGACACGCTTGCCCGCTGGGGTCATCAGGTAGAAGCGGTATCGCCGTGGGATGGCATTATGGGCCAATCGCAAGGCATTGCGATTAGCGAGGACGGCATGATCAGCGGCGCGGCCGATCCCAGGGGAGACGGCATGGCGATCGGATGGTAGCCGATAACCCAACCACGCATTAGGGTGATTGCCTGGTCTTTGCTGCAGGATATAGACCAGTTCAAGGGCACAGATTGAAAACGGATGGGGGAAAAGACATGGGAACGATCCTGCTGAAAGGTGCTCAGCTCGTTACGATGAATGCGGACGAAGAAGTATTTACGGGCGATCTCTTCATCGAAGACAACCGGATCAAGCAAATGAAGGAGAATATCGACGCTCATGCCGATGAGGTCATCGATGCCCGCGGCAAAGTGCTGCTGCCGGGTTTCGTCCAAACGCACATCCACTTGTGCCAGACCTTGTTTCGCGGCCGCGCGGACGATCTGGAACTGATGGATTGGCTGCGGCAGCGCATTTGGCCGCTGGAGGCCGCGCATGATGAGGAATCTGTCTATTATTCGGCCATGCTCGGGCTCGGCGAACTCATCTCGAGCGGCACAACGACGATTCTGGACATGGAAACGGTCCATCATACGGAATCTGCTTTTCAAGCAATGGCACAGAGCGGCATTCGCGTCATTTCCGGCAAAGTCATGATGGATCACGGCGACGAGGTGCCGGAGCCGCTGCGCGAGAGCACGTCCGCTTCGCTGCAGCAGAGCGTGGACTTGCTGGAGAAATGGAACGGTTTCGGCGGCGGGCGCATCCAGTATGCGTTCTGCCCGCGTTTCGTCGTCTCTTGTACCGAGGATCTTCTGATCCAAGTCAGGGAGCTGTCCAATCAATATCATGTTCGCGTCCATACCCATGCATCCGAAAACCGGGGTGAAATCGAACTCGTCGAGCATGAACGCGGCATGCGCAACATCACGTACCTGGATCACATCGGGCTCGCCACGCCAAGGCTGGTTCTGGCTCACTGCGTGTGGCTGAGCGAAGAGGAGAAGGAGATCATCCGCAAACGCGGCGTCAAAGTAACGCATTGTCCCGGATCCAACCTGAAGTTGTCCTCCGGGATTGCAGATATTCCGGACCTGCTGAACCGACAGATTGCAGTGGGCATCGGCGCCGACGGCGCGCCGTGCAACAACAATCTGGATATGTTTCAGGAGATGCGTTTGACGGCGCTGATCCAAAAGGTTCCGCACGGGCCGACGATGATGGATGCACGCACGGTGCTGCGAATGGCCACGATGGGAGGAGCCGAGGTGTTGGGTATGTCGAAGGAGATCGGCAGCCTGGAGGTCGGCAAAAAAGCAGACGTCGTGCTGCTTGATCTGGACGATTTTCACACCTATCCTTCTTACGATACGGATGTGTACTCCCGCGTCGTGTATTCGGCAACGCGGAGCTGCGTGGATACGGTGATCATCGACGGTCGCATCGTGCTTGGCAACCGCAAAATCCGGACGATCGACCGTGGTATGGTGCTGCGGGAATCGGATAAAAGCATCGCGCGGTTGATGAAACGAATCTGAGTGAATCGGCTTTCAGCAGAAGCGAATGGAGGAACAGCCATGGAGATGCATGATCTGTGCGCGGCAGCCATCCGCGAAACGAGCTGTGTACTGGCAACGGCGGTGAAGGTGGAAGGCCATGCTTACCGCAAGCAAGGGGTTTCCATGCTGCTCACCGAACGCGGAGACATGTTCGGGAGCATCAGTCCCGGCTGCCTGGAAAGCGATCTTCAGGCTCGCGTTGGCCACGTCCTGGAGACGGGGAAACTGGAATGGGTCGAATACGACATGCGTCCGGAGGAGGATTGGTCCTGGGGAGAGACGATTGGCTGCGGAGGATTCGTGTTGGTTCTTCTTGAGCCTGTGCATGAAGAACTGCGTTCGGTGATGCATGAGATGTACGCTTGTCTGGAGGAAGGGATTTCCGTTGAGCTCTTGCGCCGTTTTCATGCGGATTATTCCCGGACGGAGTATGTTTTGAAGCGAAGGAACGGGATTCTCGGCCATATGGAGATTCCTTCGACTAACTTGGCAGCCCTTCACGCTGGAAAAGAGAGCGAAAAGGAAGAAACGGTTGGCGGGACCGAACGGATGAACCCTGATAAAGCAGAAGAAACCGAAGCATTATCGAACAGTGCTATGGCGGCTGAACAGCGTTGGAATATGCCGCGCTGCCTGAGCAGCGTCCATTCTCCCAAGCCACGCCTTGTCATTGTGGGTGCCGGCAATGACGCGATACCAGTAGCGGGACTTGCGGGAGCTTCCGGCTTCCGCGTCGTGGTCGCCGACTGGCGGGAATCGCTCTGCAATGCGAAGCGATTTCCCCAGGCGGAGCGCGTGCTGGGTTTTCCAAACGAGATCATGCCTGTCCTGCAGATCCGAAGCGGGGATTACGTCATACTGATGAGCCACCAGTTTCCGCGCGAACGCGAGTTTTTGGAGCTGTTGGCAGCTTGCGAGTATCGATATCTAGGAATTCTGGGTTCCAAAACAAGAACGGGAAGACTGCTGAAGGGTCTGCCCATGCTTCCCAATTTGCATGCACCGGTGGGGCTGTCCATCGGGGCGGACGGTCCGCAAGAAATTGCCGTTAGCATCGTGGCTGAACTCATCGCGGACAGAAGAGCCGTTTCGGCGAGAAAGCCGACTGCCGGAGGAGGAGGAGCCTGTGAAACTGACAGGGATCGTGCTCGCGGCCGGTCGGAGCAGCCGACTGGGGCGTGACAAGTTGGCCGTTACGATGCCCGGGGGCAGAAGTCTTGCGGCTTGGACATTGGAGGCCGCTCTAGGCTCATCCGCCTTGGCGAACGTGGTTTGCGTGGTGAAGCCTGAGGATGATTTACGGTGGGTGCCTTCGGAATGGATGGGCGAGGCAAATGCACGTAATAGCAGCGCTTCTGTCCGTATTCGGCAGACGAAGCTGCAGCTCACGGCATGTACCGATGATCGCGAAGGCATGGCCAACTCGCTGCGTTGCGGCATCCAGGCTGCGATGCAGACCCGCCCGGAAGGTGTCGTGATTTTGCTCGCGGACCAGCCCTTGCTGCAATCCCGGCACATCGACCTTGTAGCACGTGTTCTGGCGGAAGATCCCTTACTGGATTACTCGGCAGCGATGGACGACACTCCCGGAGATTTCGGCAAACCGCCGATCGCGTTCCGGTGTCACATGATGGAACGGCTGCTGCTGCTTCATGGGGACGAAGGGGCGCGAACGGTATTGCGTGAGCCATGTTATAAGGGCGGTCAGGTGATCCTGCCAGACTTTGCCTTTTGGGATGCCGATACGGAGCCGCAGCTGGCGCGCATTATCGATTTCGCGGAACGTGCGCAAGTGAAGTGAGAGTGTGAATGTGATATGAGCAACGATTTGGATCGATTCCCGACGCCAGAACTATGAAAGAAAAAGGAGATGGGGCATAATGGCTGTTCCTGTATACGGATCGGGTGCAAGACCACACGTATGGCAGCCCGCAGACCTGGATGAGCTGCAAATGGCAAAACAACGCTGTGGCGATAACTTTATATTCGTGGCGGGCGGCACGCTGCTTCGCACGCAGTGGGAAGGCGGGATCGCCCCTTTCCCCCGGCATCTCATCAGCCTTGAACGAATTGCGGAGGCATCCGGGATTTTCGTAGAAGAGGACCGGCTTGTGCTCGGGGCGCTGAATACGTTGAATGAATGTGCGGCGAATCCATTGTTGCAGCGGTTCCCGCTGGTGCAGGATGCCGCGAGGGCCATTGCGGCCCCATCGATTCGCAACCTGGCGACGATTGGCGGCAATGTGGTGTCCGGCGTAGGCGATGCTATTCCGGCCTTATTGGTATATGACGCAGGCTTGCAGTGGATGACGGACGCGGGCATACAGGTTCAGAGCCTTTCTTCTTGGCTGGCGGAAATGAAGACGGGGAAACACGATCCTCATCGCATGCTGCTGGCCGTTCAGCTCCCTCTGAGTTCGGCAAACGGAATCGGGACTGCATGCCAGGAACAGCCGTTGACATTGAAGCAGGTTTCATTCTTCCGGAAGCTGGGCCGACGGGAGACGTTCACTGCTTCGCTGGTCACCATTGCTTATCACGGACTCATCGGGTCAGACGGACGCTGGATCGAAGTTCGCATTGCGGCAGGCGGAGGATCCGGTTTGGCGATGCGCCTCAACGAAACGGAGGCACTGCTTGGCGGCAAGGTAGCGGACATTCAACAGTCAACAGCGCTGAGCCAGGCTGCAGCTTCCGAATTCTTGACCTATGGAGACGCATTTGCCACAGACCTCTACCGCAGCCAGGCGGCGGGCAATCTGCTGGGAGGCGGCTTGTGGGAAGCACTTGGCCGATCATAAACCGAGATCGATATGAAAGGGGAGCGGGTACATGCTGATTCATCGGGAAAACAGCGGCAAACGATGGCATCTTCGACCTGACGGGGCGGGCAAAGTAACGGGGCAGCTTCAATATCTGACCGATATGTCGCTGCCGGACATGGTATATGGAAGGGTTTTGCGCAGCCCGTACCCTTATGCTCGGATATTGTCCATTCATACAGAAGAAGCCGAGTCCATGGAAGGCGTTCATGCGGTGCTGACGGCCAAGGACGTCCCGGGATTAAATCGCTTCGGAATCGCCACGCCTGACCAACCCGTGTTCTGCGAAGATGTCGTTCGTTATGTCGGCGACGCCGTTGCCGCCGTCGCCGCGGATACGCCCGAACGCGCAGCGCTTGCGCTGGAAGCGATCCGGGTGAGCTATGAAGAGCTCGTCCCTCTCGATAGCACGGATGCCGCCTTGGCGCCTGAAGCCCCGGAGCTGCATGAGCACGGACCGGGCAATGTGCTCCATCGAACCGAGATCAAACGCGGCAACGTGGAGGAAGCTTTTGCCGCATGCGAGCATGTGGTGACCGAAACATACTACACGCCAAGGCAAATGCATGCGTACATGGAGACGGAAGGCGGGCTTTTCGTTCCGGAACGGGATGGAAGGCTTCATGTGTACGCGGCAACGCAGCATGGTTATAAAGACCGAATGCAATTGGCCCGCATTATCGGCTGTTCGGAAGAAGATATCCGGGTCGTATCATCTCCGATCGGCGGATCGTTCGGCGGCAAGGACGAACTCAACGTACAGCCGTACGGTGCATTGTTGGCATTACGTTGCGGACGTCCGGTCAAAATGCACAACTCCCGTAAGGAATCGGTTCGGGCGGGATTGAAGCGGCATCCGATGAAAATCGAAATGCAAACAGGCATCAGCCCCGAAGGCATGATACTGGCCCATAAAGTCCGCATTACCGCGGATACCGGAGCCTATGCCACCTTGGGAGCACCGGTGCTTAATTTTGCCACGGAACATTGCCTCGGTCCTTATGCGATCCCGAACGTGGACGTGGAGGGCGTCTCGGTATACACCAACAATGGCGTATCGGGCGAGTTCCGCGGATTCGGAGGGAACCAGGCGATCTTTGCGATGGAGGGCCAGATGGATCGTCTTGCCGCAATCATGAACATGGATCCGTGGGAATTCCGCAGACGGAACCTGAGGGCCAAAACCGATCCGGGACCGCTCAACCAGCGCATTCTCGTCACGGATGGGTTGGCGCAGGTATGGGAAGCCATGGACCGTTCGGAGCTATGGCAAAAGCGCCTGCGTCCTCAAGCGGCTGCAAATCTGCCGCCATGGATCAAACGGGGCGTTGGCGCGGCCATCGCCATGCACGGCGCAGGGCTGGGCTACGGCATTCCCGATCCCGCAGGGGGCCGCTTGTCGCTGAACGCGTCGGGACGGATCGAAGCCGCGTTCGGCTACGAAGAATTCGGGCAAGGGCTCGTGGCGACGCTGGAAATTATGCTGTGCGATCTGTTCCAATGCAGCCGATACGACCTCAGTATCGTCATCGGCGATACCGATAAGGTTCCGCACAGCGGTTCGAGCACGGCCTCGCGCTCGACCACGATGGCCTGGATGGCTTTGCAGCGGCTTCAGGTTCCCTTTCGCGCCAGAGTACTTGAGGCAGCGTCAGGCTTGTCGGGAATCCCGAAAGATGAATTGGCGACCGGGCCAGGAGGCGTATGGCGCGCGAAAGATCTGGCCTGCATGGAGGATGGGAGCGAAGCTGAAAAGCCGGAAACAGAGTTGCCGGAGATAACGAGAAATGAAGATAAAGTGCGAGTTGGCACAAGGTCGGGTGGACCTGCTGCCATCGTGTCATATCAAGCATTGGTTCAGCAGGGCGAACCCGAGGATTGGGTATTCGATACGCGTTTTGAGTACCCGACTACCCCGGACAACGTTGTCGGCGGGCACTATCTTTATACGTATGCCGCAGTGGCTGCCGAGGTGGAGGTCAATACGTTAACGGGTGAAGCCAGGCTGCTGGATACGCGCCATGTGGTTGCCGCAGGGCCTGTCATCAACCCGATGGGTTTCTTGGGACAGATCGAAGGCGGCAGCGTGATGGCGCTTGGCTTTACTCTGACGGAAGATGCAGTGATGAAAGATTCCCGCTACGTAACCACGAATCTCGATACGTACCTGATTCCAACCATTCGCGATATCCATGCGTCCTTGGAAGTGGAAGCGATCGAGGATTTGCCGGAAGGGGACCCGTACGGTCCTCGGGGCATCGGCGAGATCGGATCGGTTGCGTTGGCGCCGGCCATCGCGGCAGCAATCCATCAAGCTACAGGCGAATGGTTGACCCGGCTGCCTGTTTCACGCGAGCAATTGATGAGGCCGCTGGATGTACCGCTTGAGGAAGGAGTGAGTCATGGATGAAAGAACCACGAGGAACCGAGTGGAACGCCATCGTAAACGGTGAGACAAAGCAACTGCACGTGGATCCGTCGACTCGCCTTGTAGATGTGCTGCGAAACGAGCTGAAGCTGACGGGAACCAAAGTATCGTGCGAAATCGGGCGTTGCGGGGCATGCATGGTGCTGGTCGAAGATGTTCCCGTCAATTCGTGCCTCGTCATGGCCTATCAATGTGCAGACAAGGCCATCACCACTATAGAAGGCCTGCACGGCGAAGGGAAGGAGGATCTTCACCCCATCCAGCGTGCTTTTGTCGAGGAAGGCGGGTTTCAATGCGGATATTGCACTCCCGGCATGATCATTTCCGCCAAAGCGTTATTGGATGCGAATCCGCAGCCGACTCAAGAACAGATTGAAACGGCACTGTGCGGCAATCTATGCCGGTGCACCGGATATGGGGGTATATTGAGAGCAGTGAGCAAGGCTCGAGAATTCTACCCTACCGAGTGTTCAACATCCGCCGGTTCCCAAGGGAATGCTTCCAAATCAGGATGACACGGACAAAAATGCCAAAGTTAAACCTTGTTGCCGGGAATGAACCGTCCGAAGTGGCGGTTTTTGTCGTTGAACAGCAAAGAAAAGCAATCGTTTTTTGTGGAACCATACGATAAAAACGCGAAAATGATATGTACGAAACGATAATGACGGAATATAATGGAAAGGAAGTTTTGATTTATAGAGCAGGACGCTGAACAGCCCCAAACAGACGCAGGAGGTGAATGATGCGATTCCGGTGTTTTTTGATCCATGGAGTCACCAGATACCCGATCGAGTGCATAGGGTCTATTTAGCACGCAAAAAAGAAAATACGGTTTTCCGGCCGGGTCATGAGTGAATTTCGATCGGAATAACACGGCATCCAGGAGGATTTTGCAATGGTAGCAAATCGAAGCGTAGCGTTATCGGTAATACTTACTCTTATTACTTGCGGTTTGTATGGACTGTATTGGTTCTATACGATTACCGAGGATACAGGGAGACTTAGCGGAGATCGAGACTTCACCGGCGGCAAACATCTTCTGCTCTCCATTATCACATGCGGGATCTGGACCTTCATCTGGTCTTACCAGGTGGGTAAACATCTGGCTTATGTGCAGCAGCAGCGTTCCCAATACATAACGGATAACTCCGTGCTCTATCTGGTGCTCAGCCTGTTCGGCTTGGGAATTATCAACTACGCGCTCATGCAGTCGGAACTGAACAAGTATTCGTATGCTCCGCATTAATACCCCCTTTCGAAAAAAGGCGGTTGGCACCATCCTGTTAGGAATTACGGGTTATGCGTATTTAAAGGTATGGCTGCCTTGGACGGGATTAAGCATTCCATGCGTCTTTCATGAAATGACGGGATTATACTGCCCGGGTTGCGGGATTACCCGAACGCTCCTCTCTTTGATCCAGGGGGATCTGCCTCAGGCTTTCCGCTTTAATATGCTTGTGTTTGTGTTAGCACCCATGTATCTGGCATATACCATCTCATCGAAATACAAGTGGGACATGACCAAAAACGCCATTATGGCCAGCATGCTGGGGCTAACCCTGTTATTCGGCATGATGAGGAATACCCCTATGTTCGGTTGGATGGCACCCACGTTGCTGGGGTGAAAATAAGGGATGAAGCAGGTATGTCCGACAGGGCATGCCTGTTTTTCTTTTGTTTTTGTTGCTTTAGCGGCTTCATTTTTTTTCTATTTTGACCACGTAAATAAATCGCAAAAACTCATTCCGGGAAAATTCACGATAATTACATACGTAATTATTATTATGTAAACTTATATTTTTCGATGGCCCCTATAAGCAGCATCTATGCAAGGATTCGATTGAAAAGTTTGAAAATAAAGCATTCCCGCATCAAACCTCCTATACAACTTTCCTCGATTGTTCCGACTTCATCGTTCCATTTCTACCATTTTTCGAAGCTGATCAAGGCCTGCTGTGATCTCATGAAAATCGTTTTCGAAAAAATGAACTCGCCGAAGTTCTGGCGACATACTCCATAATAAAAATGTTAACATTCCCTTGTTTCATGAATTATAGAGCTATAATATGCGGTTTGGATGGTAAATATGACGTGCACACGGTCATGGGAGGTATTTTCCTTCAAAAAAGCGGTCGGCATTCAGCCTCTGCATCCATGATCTTCGTTGAAAATGGATTGAAAATCGGTCCGCTTAGAAGGTCCCACGTCTAACTGCAATAAAGTTAATATTTTGAAATGGCATGGGGAGAGGCATGTCTTAGATCATTTTCATACCGATTTGCGATGGATTTCCACTCCGTTCTGCCTGTATGCTTTGGAAAACTGGAAAGGAAGTGGGAAAATGGAACGCGAACTGGCGTTGGAAATTGTCAGAGTAACAGAATTGGCAGCATTGGCTTCTGCCCCATGGATGGGTAGGGGAGACAAGAACAGTGCAGATGAAGCGGCTACTTTGGCCATGCGCGCCATGTTCGATTCCGTGTCCATTCGCGGCACGGTAGTAATCGGTGAGGGAGAAATGGATGAAGCGCCCATGCTGTACATCGGCGAAGAAGTCGGCAATGCCGAAGGACCTGAGGTCGATGTGGCGGTTGACCCGCTCGAAGGCACCGAAATTGTCGCCAAGGGGCTGAACAACGCTTTATCGGTTATTGCAGTGGCGGGAAAAGGAAATTTGCTGCACGCCCCGGACATGTATATGGAGAAACTCTCCGTGGGGCCTGAATTGGTAGGTAAAGTCAGCATTGAAGATCCGATTGAATTGACGCTTGAAAAGGCGGCTGCCGCTCTGAACAAAAACATTTCGGACTTAACGGTCATGATCCTGGACCGCACAAGACATGAAAGCACGATCAAAACGCTGCGCAGAGTGGGCGTGCGCATCAAATTCCTCAGCGACGGCGACGTGGCAGGAGCGATGGCGCCGGCATTTCCTGAAGCAGGCATCGACCTGTATGTTGGATCAGGGGGAGCGCCGGAGGGGGTTCTGGCAGCTGCGGCATTATCTTGCCTCGGAGGAGAAATACAGGGCAGATTGATGCCTGCCAATGCGGACGAATTCCAACGCTGCTTGCAGATGGGGATCGATAATCCATACAAGGTGCTGACGATGGAAGACATGATCGGCACGGAAGACGTCATTTTCGCCGCGACGGGCGTAACCCCCGGCGAAATTCTGGGAGGCGTCCGATATCTTGCGGATGATCGGGCAGAGACCTATTCGATCGTAATGCGGGCCAAAACCAAAACGATCCGCTTCATTCGCTCCATGCATTTCCTTCCCAATAAAGAAGTGCTTCATAAAGTCAGACAGCTGCAGTCCAAACCGAAGCCTGCGGATCGCATTCCGAAAGTGTTCGAACAGGCCGAATTCAGCCAGTCTTCCGCCGATGCCGGAGTAACGGGAGTAAGCGGTTAGTTTATCAGGGAAATAAAAGCCAGCAGTCTTTTTGCAGCTTGAAATAAAAGATGTTCACCCGATTTGCATCGAATAAAGACAAGACAAAAAAGGAGGGGTTCTGCTTATGGTCAGAGCCCGTCCTTTTTACGTAAAAAGTATTGACAACGTTTACAACACATGAGAAAATGTACGCGCGTACATAAAAGTTAACCGAGGGATTGAGCGTTGATCACACCATCGTTTATGCCCTGTTTCGTTAACTTTTGATTTCATAATTACATGAGAGGGGTGAGGCGATGGCTACGCGAAAAGAGGTCGCGGACCTCGCAGGCGTGTCCGAAGCCACCGTATCCCGCGTGCTTAACGGGGTAGGCCCCATCAAGGAAGAAACGCGCCGCAAAGTGCTTGCAGCTTCCAAAAAGTTGGGATACGTACCGAGCGCGCTCGCCAGCCGTTTCGCACGCAGCAAAAGCGGAAATCTGGGCGTTGTGTTGCCGTACGTTCCAAAGGCCCATCTATTTTCGGCCTATTTCTTCTCGGAAATGCTAAGCGGCATCGGTAGCAAGGCCAGGGACAACGGCATGGACTTGCTCGTTCTGTTCAGAACGGCGGACGAAGTGATGGACTATGCGGATCTGTTTCGACGCCATAAGGTGGACGCTTGCGTCATTCTAGGGGCGCAAGATGACCCGAGCGAACTGGCGGCCCTGCGGGAACTGCATGATGAAGGGCATCCGTTCTGCGTGATGAACCAGCATTTTGCCGGCGAATCGTTCATGGAAGTGGATGCGGATCATGTGGAGGGCAGCAGGCTGGCCATCAGGCATCTTGCGGATCAAGGCTACCGCAAAATCGCGTTCCTCAACGGTCCTGACCGTTATTCGAACAGCCAGGAGCGCCTGCAGGGGGTTCGTATCGGCTTGGCGGAGGCTGGGCTGGGAGCTGAACCGCATCTTCTCCTGCAGGGCAATTACAGCCGCAGGAGCGGCATGGAGGCTGCCGCAGCCATTGCGGATCGGATCGGCGAGATCGATGCGGTGTTCGCGGCCAATGACCGGATGGCGATTGGCGTCATGCATGGCCTGCGCGAGCGCGGCATAGCTATAGGCGATTTCCCGGCATTCGTCGGTTACGACGACTCCGACGCAGCAGAGATGGCGGTTCCGCCGCTAACCAGCGTAAGGGTTCCTTTTTACGAAATGGGCGAGCTGGCCGCCGCAAAGCTGATTCGCCACTCGCTTGGCGAAAGCGATTACACGGAAGATGAAAGCACGGCGTTCAACCCGGCAAGGCAGCTGCTGCCGACGAAGCTTATCATCCGTGCGTCTTCGGAACGTAAAGCTTAGAGATTGGTTTCAATGTTAACGATGGCAATTTCCAAAGGAGGAAACGAGCATGTCAAAACGTCTTCGTGTCGGAATGGTAGGATACAAATTCATGGGAAAGGCCCACAGCAACGCTTACCGCGCTCTGCCGATGTTCTTCCCTTCGGCTCCGCTCCAGCCTGAGATGTCCGTGATCTGCGGACGGAGCGAGCAGGGAGTTCAAGCGGCTGCGCAGCAGTTCGGATGGGCTGAAAGCGTAACGGACTGGCGGGAGCTCGTGAAGCGCGACGACATCGACCTGATCGATATCAACGCGCCGAGCGACGCGCACAAGGAAATCGCGCTTGAAGCGGCACGGCAGGGCAAGCACCTCTTCTGCGAAAAACCGCTGGCGCTTTCGCTGGCGGATTCCCGCGAAATGCTTCAGGCAGCGGAGGAAGCGGGCATTTCCCACATGGTCGGATTCAACTATCGCTTCTCTCCGGCCGTGCAGTTGGCGAAGGAGCTGGTGGAGAGCGGACGTCTCGGCAAAATTTATCATTTCCGCGCGTTCTTCCTTCAGGACTGGATTCTCGATCCATCGTTCCCGCTCGTTTGGCGCCTGCAAAAAGACGTAGCCGGGTCCGGTTCGCACGGCGATCTTGGTGCTCACCTGATCGATCTGGCGCGTTTCCTGGTCGGCGAATTCAAGGAAGTCATCGGCATGAGCGAAACGTTTATCAAACAGCGTCCGCTGGCTTCGGAAATGACCGGACTGACCGCTAAAGGCAACTCGGGCACCGATGCGCCGATGGGCGAAGTTACGGTGGATGATGCGACCTTGTTCCTCGCACGTTTTGAGAACGGTGCGGTGGGCAGTTTCGAGGCGACTCGTTTTGCGGCAGGCCATCGCAGCACCAATTCGTTCGAGATCAACGGCAGCTTGGGCAGCGTGCGCTTCGATTTCGAACGCATGAACGAGTTGGAAGTGTACTTCACGAAGGATGAGGAAGATGTGCAAGGTTTCCGGCGCGTGCTTGCGACCGATGCGGCGCATAAGTATGCCGAGGCTTGGTGGCCGGCTGGGCACACGATCGGCTTCGAGCATACGTTCACGCATGAAATGCTGGAACTGGTGACGGCGATCTCCGAAGGACGCCAGCCTCAGCCAAGCTTCCATGACGGCGTAGCTTGTCAGGCCGTATTGGAAGCCGTGGAACGTTCTGTAACGGAACGGCGTTGGGTCGGACTGGAAGAAATGTAGGGTTGAGGAAACAAAGTACAAAGTGCCATGGCAGCGAATATAACAAACTTTCGGGAAAGCGAGTGATTGGCGATGAGCAAAGCTTTGATCGTATGGGGTGGCTGGGATGGTCACGAACCGGAACAGGTAGCGGCTATTTTTGAACGCATTTTGAAGGAAGAAGGATTTGAGGTAGAGGTATCCAACACGCTGGACTCCTACGCCGATGCACAGAAACTGCTTGACCTGGATCTGATCGTTCCGTTGTGGACGATGGGGCAGATTGAACAAGAGCTGGTCAATAACGTATCCGCGGCCGTACAGAGCGGGGTCGGTCTTGCAGGCTGCCACGGCGGCATGTGCGACGCGTTCCGCAACAACGTTGATTGGCAGTTCATGACGGGTGGACAATGGGTTGCCCATCCCGGCAACGATGGCGTCGAGTACACGGTGAACATGAAGCGCGGGTCAAGCCCGCTCCTGGATCATATCGAAGACTTCGAAGTCAAAAGCGAGCAATATTACCTGCATGTCGATCCTGCGGTGGAAGTATTGGCAACAACCCGCTTCCCGATCGTTAACGGTCCTCATGCGGCGAACGGTCCTGTCGACATGCCTGTTGTCTGGACGAAGCGCTGGGGAGCCGGCCGCGTGTTCTACAACTCGCTCGGACACCATGCCGACATCGTGGACATGAAACCCGTGTCCGAAATGATGCGCAGCGGTTTCAAATGGGCGGCGGCAGGCAAAGCCGTGGCCAAAGAACGGAATGTTGCGAGCACGGAAGCATACACAGGCATGGCGGATAATCAAACGGTATAACGCGGCTTAAAGAAGCTCCAACAATTCAATATACGCCCGAAGGGAGTACGGACAATCATGGACAAAATGAAAGTCGGCATTATTGGTTGCGGCAAAATCAGCGGCATCTACATGGAAAACTGCCACCGATTCGAGGTGCTCGAGCTTGCAGCCGTAGCGGATATCGACCGGAAGCGCGCGGAGGAACAGGCTGCTGCCTATCAGGTTCCGAAAGTATATTCGGTGGAAGAGATTTTGGCCGATCCCGAAATCGAACTGATCATCAACCTGACGATCCCCGCCGTACATGCGGATGTCTGCTTGAAGGCGCTTGAAGCAGGCAAACACGTCTACGTCGAAAAACCGCTTGCCGTTACCCGCGAAGAAGGTCAAGCCGTGCTGGAGCTTGCCCGCGAAAAGGGCTTGCTGGTCGGCTGCGCACCCGAAACGTTCTTCGGTTCCGGCATTCAGACATCGCTGAAACTCGTCGAAGACGGGGTAATCGGCAAGCCGATGTCTGCGACCGCTTTTATGATGAGCCGCGGCCACGAGCACTGGCATCCGGATCCGGAGTTTTACTATGCATCGGGCGGCGGCCCGATGTTCGACATGGGTCCCTATTATTTGACGGCACTGGTGCAGCTGCTCGGACCGATCTCCAAAATTGCGGGCATGACGGGCAAGGCCATGGACCAACGCACCATTAGCAGCGAGAAAAAGCGGGGCCAAACGATCCAAGTGGACATTCCGACGCATGTAACAGGGCTGCTGCAATTCGAGCAAGGGGCGATCGGCACGCTCATCACGAGCTTTGACGTATTTGGCGGAAGCGCACTGCCTCCGATCGAGGTTTATGGAACGCATGGCACGCTGCAAGTTCCCGATCCGAACACCTTCGGCGGTCCGGTCCGGTATCGCTTGACGGGCGAGCAGGAGTGGACCGAGGTTCCGCTGCTTCCCGGCTATCAGGAAAACACGCGCGGAATCGGCGTTGCGGATATGGCATACGCTGCGCGCAGCGGCCGCGCTCATCGGGCAAGCGGGGAATTGGCATACCATGTGCTTGAAGCCATGTGGGCCTTCCATGACTCCTCCGATACCGGAACGTTCTACGAGATGAAGAGCACCTGCAAACGTCCGGCGGCGCTGCCGGAGAACTTGCCGTTGTACACGCTGGATCAATAAAAAAACTTCGTCAATAGCAGCTCATTCAACCGGCTGCAGGACCATGAAAACAGCCCCGCGTCCTTATCATTAAGGAGGCGGGGCTGCTGCTTTTCACGATCGAGTTACAATAATTCAAGGTTTACCGATATAAGGTTCAAGGTTCAAAACCCGCCTGGCTGACCCGGATTTCGTCCGGGGAGAAGCATGTCCGCATGCGCTCCAGCACGATTCGGTAAGCATCCGGACCGTACCATTCCTCATATCCGCCTTCTTCATAAAGGGCATCCAAGCCAAGCTTGCGCGTTCGTTTGCCTTCGCTGCCGTCGCCCATGAAATAATCGTCGATGCAAATGCGCTGCGTAAGCGGCCTCAGCAGGGAAGCGAATCGTTCGCTGCTTGGCAAAACCGGAGCGATCGCTGCCTGCGTCGGAATGCCTGCGTCGCGCAGTGCGGCAAGCGCTTTTAATCTTGCAGCGATCGGCGGCGCAGCCGGGCTGAACAGCTTGCGGACATGCTCCAGATCGGTTTCCACCGTCATGCTTACGCGCACGCGCTGACCCAAGGATTGAAGCAGGTCGATATCCCGGGTGACGAGAGGACTGCGGGTCTGGACCAGCACGAAGTCTGGTGGATCGTCGGCCATCACCTCCAGCAAAGAGCGCGTGACACGTTCTTTATGTTCGACTGGCTGATAAGGATCGGTGCTGGAGGACATAAATATCGTCACAGGACCTTTGGCCTTGGCACGTTTGAGCTCGCGGACAAACACGGCGGCGGCCTGCTGCTTCACATCGACCCAACTGCCCCAGGCCTCACCGCGAAACAGCGCCACCGGCATCTGCCTGACATAACAATATGAACACGCAAAGGAACATCCGGCGTACGGATTCAACGTGTGGGAATACCCTTGAAGGAAGCCGCTTCCTTTGTTCATCAGCGATTTTGGCGTTTTATGGAAAATGGTCGCTTTCATGAGTCATCACCTAACTTTTCCCGATACTGTGCGGGCGTGAGGCCGGTCGATTTTCGAAAGAGGGTACTAAAATAAGCGGCATTCGGTATGCCGACCTTGGGCCCGATCTCGGCAATGGAAAGGCTCTGGTCGCGCAGCAAGCCTTTGGCCGCAGCCATCCGTTTCGTTTGAATGTATTGAACCGGCGTCATGCCGGTGACCCGCTTGAACACGCGGTGCAAATGATAGGGACTGCCGTGACTCGCAGCGGCCAATGCGTCCAGCGTAATTGCTTCGGCATAATGGACATGAATATAGTCGGTAACGACGGCAATCCATTCCTGGTCCGGAACCCGTTTTCCCGTAGGCTTGCAGCGTTTGCAAGGTCTAAACCCGCGATTCAGCGCCTCGTCGGCGTTTGCGAAGAGCAGAACGTTTTCGGGAAGCGGAGCCTTGGATTTGCAGGAAGGACGGCAGAAGATGCCTGTTGTCGCGACGCCGTAAAAGAATCGCCCGTCCCAAGACGCATCGTTGCCGATGATGGCTTTCCAGTGTTCTTCGCTCAAGGATAACGATTTTGCGCCGGCTCGACGGTCTGCGGCATGTTTCATGGCACTCACCTCCAGTTCCATTATAACCGTCTTGAGATCGTCAACAACGGTGAAAGAACGTAAAAGCAAGATTTCAAAACGAATTTCTGAGAAGTCCAATAGAGCATGCGATGAGGTGAGGTGCTGCCTTCAATCTGAATGCAATATAAGCTACAATGTACTGGAGACTGATAATAATATTTACTCATCGATGAAAGAGGTAGGTAGACATGGTTCGTTTTGGCGTGGTAGGTACGAATTGGATTACGGAAAGGCTGCTGGAGGCTGCCGTGCAGGTCGAAGGTTTCGAGTTGACGGCCGTCTTTTCGAGAACCGCGGAGAAGGCGAATGCCTTTGCCGATCAATATCAAGCAGAACATCGGTTCACGAATTTGGAAGAAATGGCAGCGAGCGAGCATCTGGATGCCGTATACATCGCTACGCCCAATACGCTTCATGCCGCGCAGGCAGAATTGTTTCTGCGTAACGGCAAACATGTGTTGTGCGAGAAGCCTTTGGCGGCCAACAGCGCCGAAGTCGGTCGCATGATCGAGGTTGCGCGCAAGCACGATGTCCTCTTGATGGAGGCCATGAAATCGACCGTGCTGCCCGTGTTCCGGATGGTGCAATCGCATCTGCACAAAATCGGGCCTGTTCGCAAATACGTGGCCAGTTATTGCCAGTATTCCTCGCGTTATGACAAATACAAGGAAGGCGTCGTGCTGAACGCATTTAAACCGGAACTGGCGAACGGGGCGCTGATGGATCTTGGGGTGTACTGCCTGTATCCGCTGATTACCCTGTTTGGCGCACCCCAGCAGGTGCAGGCGCAAGCGATGATGCTGGATTCCGGCGTGGACGGCCAGGGCAGCGTCCTTTTGAATTATGAAGGATTGGAAGCCGTCGTGACGTATTCGAAAATTTCGAATTCCTATGTTCCTACCGAAATTATGGGCGAACGGGGCAGCATCCTGATCGACAAAATCGGATCCCCTGAACAGGCCGAAATCCGGTACAACGACGGCACCGTCGAGAACATTGCGGCGGATCAGACGCACCCGGTCATGTATTATGAGGTGGAGGAGTTCGTGAAGCTGATCGAAGAGGGCAGACGAGAGTCGGACATCAATACGTATGAACGCTCCCTGGTCACGATGCAGGTCATGGATCGGATTCGGAAGCAAATCGGACTTGTTTTCCCGAATGATTGAATGAAAAATTGGAAAGTCGAGGCGAGTAGAGATGAGCGAGAACAGAAGAGAAGAGCAAACGGGACGGTCGTCCGCTTTGGAGCTGGACCAGATCGTGTTTATCGGAAGAACGTTTGAAGAATACGTGCGCATGTTCGATCTTCGTCCGGAAGAACTGCGTGGCACATCCATTCTGGATTGTCCGGGAGGCGCATGTTCCTTTACGGCGCGAGCCTGCGAGCTCGGTGCCCGTGCCGTTGCGGCCGATATCGCGTATGCGTTTGATTTGGAGAGTTTAAGGTTGAAGGGGCAGGCAGACATCGATCATACGATGCGGCAGTTGTCCAAAGTAAGCGACGGCTTTCGTTGGGAGGAGCACGGGTCGATCGACGGCCTGAAAGTGGAACGATTGCGTGCGCTCAGAGAGAGTACCGATGACATGGCCAACTTTCCGGAACGTTATGTCTCAGCCGTGCTGCCTGGTCTGCCGTTTGAGGATGAACGGTTCGATTTGACGTTATCGGCCCATTTCCTTTTTACCTACGCAGATCAGCTGGATCTGGATTTCCATGTGCGTACCTTGCGGGAGCTGCTGCGGGTGACCAAAGGGGAGCTGCGCATTTTCCCTACGGCAGATCGTTCGGGGAAACGCTACAGTCAAATGGATGAGCTGCTGGCTTCGGTGGCGGAATCCGGGTATTCCGTATCGGAAGTGAAGACCGCATACGAGTTCCAGTCGGGCGCACACACGATGCTAATCATCCGAAAATGATCTTATCAGGCAGTGATTTTTCCTCCGCTGAGGAACATCAGTGGTTGAAATCAGGCAGGTTGCCGCTTTCCGGAATTTGTTCTTCTTCGTCAACGCCCGTTATAATTTGGTTTTAAGTCAGAACGTGCAGAGGAGGTTAAATGGGAATGAAAAAAGTGCTTATTCTTGGCGGTACGCGTTTCTTTGGCAAACGTCTGGTAGACCATCTGTTATGGGAAGGCCAATCGGAGATTACGATCGCTACGCGCGGCAATACGGATCCAGGTTTCCCAGACGAGGTGAGACGGATCAAATTGGACCGGGAAGATCCGCAATCCCTTGCGGCTGCCGCGCAGTCGGACCACTGGGATGTCGTCTACGACAACATCTGTTATTCGCCGAATGACGCCACATCCGCTTGTGAGGCCTTCAAGGGAAGAACGCGGCGTTATGTGCTGACGTCAACGTTGTCCGTCTATGGCGATCCGCGCCCCGGGTTTACGGAGACCGATTTTGATCCATATACATATCCGGTCCAACCGGGAGGCCGCGACGATTTCTCCTACGGGGAGGGCAAACGGCTGGCGGAGGCGGTATTTTTCCAACAGGCTGATTTTCCGGTGGCTGCGATGCGCATCCCGATCGTGCTCGGCATCGATGATTATACGAAACGTCTGCATTTCCATGTCGAACACGTGCAAAAGGGCAAGCCGATCGGCATTCCGAACAAAGATGCGGAGATCGCCTTCATCAACTCGACCGAAGCGGCGAGGTTTCTCGCATGGCTTGGCAAACATTCGTTGACGGGTCCTGTCAACGCTGCATCCAAAGGCACGATCACCCTGTCGGCGATGATGAACCTGATCGAAACCGTGACCGGCATGCAGGCCCAGATCCTGACCCGGACAGGGCCGGAAGACATGTCGCCGTTCGGCGTGGCGCAATCGTGGTTCATGGATACAGCGAAAGCGGAGCAGGAAGGGTATTCGTTCGAGGCATTGATGGACTGGTTCCCGGGTCTTGTCAGAGAAGTCGCGCTCGCGCTTCAATCCAACGTTTGAACGATAATGTCCCAGAGGATGATTAATGCGACCACGAATCTTCGATCGAGCTGAGCATACGCGGTTATTATAAAGAGACCATGCATCCAACGCGATGCATGGTCTTTGTTTATCAAGCGGCGGATGAAACCATACCCGGAGCCGCCCGCGTATTCAGCAAATTGCTCCATCACTCACCACGGTGCAGATCGTGGTGAAGTCGCCGACGCGCGTATGCGCAGCTCCGATGGCAGAATGACCGTCTGGGGCTCGGCTGGCGCCTTGTCCTCGATCCGATCGATCAGCATCCGCATGCCTCGGGCGCCGAATTCATAGGCCGGCTGCGCCGCAACGGTCAGGAACGGATCGAACGCGGACGCTGCATCCAGATCGTCGAAACAGACGACCGAAACGTCGTCAGGCACGGCAAGCCCTTTTTTTCGCAAAATCCGAATGACTCCGATCGCAACGAGATTGTTCGCGGCAAAAATGGCCGTAGGGCCGTCCGGGCCGTCCAGTAATGAATGGAGCGCTTGCTCGTCCCGGAAATCCCGGTAGTCTGTCCGCAGCACGAAGGATGGATCGGCATCTAGTCCGGCTTCCTGCAATCCCTCCATATACCCCTGTTCCCGCAAGCGGGCCGTCGACACATCGGGAGAACCATTGACGAGCGCAATGCGCCGGTGGCCGAGCTTCACGAGGTAACGCATCAGCTGGAGGGCGCCTTCGCGGCTGTCGCCGGCAATAACGTCTGACGTGATGCCCGGAACGGTGCGGTCCAGAATGACAAACGGAATGCTGCGTGCCTGCAATTGCTGCAAATGGTCCAGCGACCGGTCTCCGGCAGGCGCAAACAGTACTCCGTCGACCCGAGTGGAAAGCAGGGCCTCGACATAACTTTTTTCCTTCCCGTAATCTTCATCGCTGTTGGCGAACAGCAGACGGTATCCGCGTTCATGGGCTGCATCCTCCGCTCCCCGTGCCAGGGTAGTATAGAACGGATTGGTAATATCGGTAATGAGCAGGGACAGTATGCCGGTCCGCTGAAGCACGAGACTTCGTGCGTTTGAATTCGGAATATATCCGAGCTCGTCAATGACCTGCTGCACGCGCTCACGCGTTGCGGAGCTGATTCGCCCCGTCTGATTGATGACTTTGGAGACCGTCATCGCAGAGACGTTGGCTTTTTTGGCAATGTCATAAATGGTAATCAATGTGATCGAACCTTTCTCAGGTGATGTTCCTCCCATTTTATAGGATGACCGCGATTGACAGCAAGAGAAGTGCATGCTATGTTAGGGTTACCGATAACCCTACTAACAAAAGACTTCATTTTCACAGCATCCTGCTTGCCTAGAATGGCAGTTTACATCATAGAAGGTGCGAGTACATATTCATTGAAAATGAGGTCCCATGCGCAGAGATTGTATCGGTGTTTTTAACCAAAGTTATGTAAACGCATTCAAAACGAGCGAAACCCGTATACAAGGCTGTGGGCACAAGAAAATAAGGCATCGTAACGTGATTCGCGAAATTCCATGGACCCATTAAAGGAGGACGCTAAACGATGACACATCAGGATTACCGTTATAAGCAGGCTTTTCCCAAGATTGGCATTCGTCCCACGATTGACGGAAGACGCAAGGGAGTTCGCGAATCGCTGGAGGAGCAAACGATGCGCATGGCCACCAGCGTGGCCGAATTGATCTCGGCTGAACTTCGATACCCCGACGGCTCGCCGGTAGAATGCATCATTGCCGAATCCTGCATTGGCGGCGCCGCCGAGGCTGCGGCTGCAGGTGAACTGTTCAACCGCTCCAACGTTGGCGTTACGATTACGGTCACCCCTTGCTGGTGTTACGGCACGGAAACGATGGATATGTCTCCTTCGACGCCGACGGCGATTTGGGGATTCAACGGCACGGAGCGGCCGGGTGCGGTATATTTGGCGGCTGTACTTTCGGCTCATGCCCAGAAAGGGATTCCGGCGTTCGGCATTTACGGTGAACATGTTCAGGATGGGGGAGACTCTTCGATTCCGGACGATGTGCGGGAGAAGCTGCTGCGTTTCAGCCGCGCAGCGCTCGCAGTAGCCACGATGAAAGGCCGGGCTTATCTGTCGATCGGTTCGGTTTCCATGGGGATTGCCGGCTCCATCGTGAACGATGCGTTCTTTCAGGAATATCTCGGCATGCGGAACGAATATGTGGACATGAGCGAACTGACGCGCCGCATCGAGGAAGAAATCTACGATCCCGAGGAATACAAGCTGGCGCTCGCTTGGGTGAAAGAGAACTGCATTGAAGGCCCGGATAACAATCCACCGCATTTACAGACGGATCGCAAGCGGAAGGATTACGAATGGGAAACGGTCGTGAAAATGACGCAAATCGTGCGGGATTTGATGGCCGGAAATCCAAGGCTTGCCGAGCTCGGTTATGCCGAAGAATCGATGGGTCACCATGCGATCGTATCCGGTTTTCAAGGACAACGCCAGTGGACGGATCATGCGCCGAACGGGGATTTCCTCGAATCGATGCTGAATTCCTCCTTCGACTGGAACGGAAGACGTGCGCCTTATCTTGTCGCTACGGAAAACGACAGCTTGAACGGCGTATCCATGCTGTTCGGTTCCTTGCTGACACATACCGCGCAGATTTTTGCCGATGTGCGTACGTATTGGAGCCCGGACTCCGTCAAACGGGTAACAGGACATCAGCTGGAAGGCCTTGCGCAGGACGGTATCCTTCATCTGATCAACTCCGGTTCGGCGGCGCTGGACGGCACGGGCGAACAGACCCGGGACGGTAAGCCGGCGCTGAAGCCGTTTTGGGAAATAACGGATGAAGAAGCCAAGGCGTGCCTGGGGGCCACATCCTGGAGACCGGCATCGGTGGAATATTTCAGGGGCGGCGGTTTCTCGGCGGATTTCCTTACGCGGGGCGGCATGCCTGTCACGATGACCCGGCTCAATCTGGTCAAGGGACTTGGCCCGGTGCTTCAAATTGCCCAAGGATATACGGTGGATCTGCCGGAGGACGTGCACGATGCGCTCGATCAACGCACGGACCCGACTTGGCCATCGACCTGGTTTGCCCCGATCCTGACCGGTTCGGGAGCCTTTACCTCCGTGTACGAAGTCATGAACCAATGGGGAGCGAATCATGGCTCCATCTCATATGGCCATATCGGCGCAGACCTGCTGACGCTGGCTTCCATGCTGCGCATACCGGTCAGCATGCATAACGTGCCTGCTGAAGACATTTTCCGGCCGCGAGCATGGGGACTGTTCGGCACGAGCGAACCGGAAAATGCCGATTACCGCGCATGCAGCACCTTTGGCCCATTGTACCGCTAGGATTGCTTACAGACATTGTCGATCATCGGTTCTAAAAGGAGGAATAGCGGATGGGAAAGCAGGCAATCCGCGTGCTTGCCGCAGATTTCGGGGCCGGAAGCGGCCGGGTGGTTCGGGGCAGCTATGACGGCGCAAAGCTTGAGTTGCAAGAGGTGCACAGGTTCGCCAACGATCCCGTGCAGCTCGGCGCAGACCTGTATTGGGATTTCCTGCGGCTCTATCATGAACTCAAGGAAGGCATCGCGAAAGGGGCACGGTCCGTGTCCGGGATCCGTTCCATGGCGGTAGATACATGGGGCGTTGATTTCGGCCTGGTGGACGGAACCGGGAGGCTGCTTCGAAATCCGCGCCATTATCGCGATGCAAGCAACAAAGCGTGGATGCAGGAGGCCGTGCGCCTCGTCAGCGAACGGGAACTGTACCTGATGTCCGGCATATTGCCCCAGCAGATCAACAGCGTGTTCCAATTGTTCGGACGTGCGCGGGAGCATGCCGGACATCTGGGTTCGGATACGCGAATGATGTTCATGCCGGATCTGTTCCACTATTATCTCTCTGGCGTGCAATCTTGCGAATATACGATCGCAAGCACCAGCGGGTTGCTTCAGGCTGGGCGATCGCAATGGAACGAACCGCTCTTACACCGGTTGGGGCTGCCGGAAACGTTGTTCCCCGAGGTCGTTCCTTCTGGAACGATCCTAGGTGGACTGTCCGGTGACCTGCGCGAAGAATTGCAGACTGGCCCCATTCAGGTTGTGGCTGCGGGTTCGCATGATACCGCCTCCGCCGTTGCGGCCATTCCAGCCACAGGTTCGGACCATGCGTTTATCAGCTGTGGAACATGGTCGCTTATGGGCATGGAAATGGATAAGCCGGTATTGAATGATACGGCCCGCGACCTGGGGTTTACCAATGAAGGTACGGTAGACGGCAGGATTCGCCTGCTCAAAAACCGATCCGGCCTGTGGCTTCTACAGGAATGCAAGCGACAGTGGGAGCGGGAGGGGCGATCGTTCTCGCACGAGGAACTGGTCCAGCTCGCCGCCACGTCCACACCGCATCTGTGTTACGTCTCCTTGGCTGACGAAGCGTTCATGGCACCGGGCAACATGCCAGAGCGGATTCGCAAGCAGTGCGAGGCCAGCAGGCAAACGGTGCCCGCGACGGTTGGAGCCGTCGTGCGCTGTATCATCGAAAGCCTTGCCCTGGAGTTCAGGCAGACGCTGGAAGAACTTGAACGGGTTACGGGGGTTGAGCCGAGCGTGATTCATATGGTGGGGGGCGGGGTGCATAACCGGCTGCTGTGTCAGTTGACCGCAAATGCTGCCGGCATTCCGGTCATCGCTGGCCCAGCCGAGGCTACCTCGGCCGGAAACTGCATGGTCCAGTTGATGGCCCAGGGCGAATTTGCCCATCTCGGCGAGATCCGGGAGGTCATGAAGGTTTCTTTTTCACCACAGACGTATGAACCCCAGGAAATGGCGCAATGGCAGGAAGCATACGGCACGTATCAGCGATTGAACATGCAGACGTAAATAGAATGATCTAAACCTTGGATATAAAGGAGTGGAGAGGACATGTTGGAACAGACGGAACAGCAGGTGCGGGAGGAACTGACGAAGTATGCCAGAAAAGCGGTCGCGCAAGGACTGGTGGTAGGACCCGGCGGAAACATCAGCGCACGCGCGGGCGACACGATGCTGCTTTCCCCAAGCGGTTATGCGCTGGAAGAACTGGAACCGGATGAGTGGGTTGCCGTGGATATTTCCACGGGGGAGACGCGGCCAGGCTCTCCCCGCCCTTCATCCGAAGTGTTGATGCACTTGTTCGCGTATCGCGTTAATGCGGGCATTCAAGCGATCGTACACACGCATCCGGCCTACACCATTGCGCTCAGCCTGGTATACGACGAACTGCCGCACCTCTTTCCCGATCAATCCGCACTCGTGGGGGACATCGGTATGGTCCCTTATGTACTGCCAACCACCAAACGCCTTGCCGATACCGTCTCCGCGAAAGTGGGACCAGGGCAGCATAGCGCCTTGATCCTGGCGAACCATGGTCTGGTGACGATCGGCAAAAATCTGCGGGAAGCCTATTATCGTACACAAGTCGTTGAGGAAAGCGCCAAGGTGTACATGATCGCCCAGTCGGTCGGAGAACCCAGAGCGCTCACGGCTGAACAATATAAAGAGATCCAATCTCTGGAAACGGAGGCGTACCGCGTCCAGCTGCTGCAGCAGCTTAAATCCTGATTCGTGAAAATAAATGAATTTCTTTTTTCGACAACTATTGCATATCCGCTATTTCCGAGTATAATACTTGGTAAACAAACCGTAGGGGGATGCAATAAACGATGAAAACATACGATGAATTGAACTCGCTGCTTGTCGACGATTATCTGGATCTCCTGAACATGGCTGACCGGCTTGGGGATGATGAATGGAAGCAATCCATTTTGGATGCACTCCGCGAAGAGGTAGAGGCAAACCGCCATCGGGATTCGCATGAGGTCAGACACGACCTCTGGGTACAGTTTGAACATATTAATGAACAAATGCATGCTTTGCTGCTGCAGTTGAAGGATACGGACGAACCGGACGAAAAAGAAAAAATCATCGAGGAATTGTGGGGGCTTAAAGTCGACCGCAATGCCATTTCACGCAAGTTGGAAACGATCACCCGATCCGGTGCCGGCAGATAATACAACAGCTTCCGCTCTAAATATATATAATCATATAGATATATACCGCCAAGCTTGTCTATCCTAGCGCTATGCTAGGAGAGGCAGGCTTTTTGTGCGGGAATAGTGACCCTTGCAGCGATTCATGTATAATGAACAGGACGCGTTTTCCAAGGCTTGTGGTGGGACAACGTTAAGTCAGGCATAATTGGGCTTATAGTGAAGCGAGGCGAGCAGGGATGGATTTGGAAAAGCAAAGACTGAGCATTGAAGCAGCCAAATTGTACTATCAATCGGATTACAGCCAGCAGGATATCGCCGAGAGGCTCGGCGTGTCGCGCCCTACGGTATCCCGTTTGTTACAGTACGCCAAGGATCGCGGGTATGTACGCATCGAAATTATGGACCCGCTGGAGGACATCGACATCATTGCCGACGAGTTGAAGGCCAAATATGGGCTTGAAACGGCGCTGGTTTGTTTTGCTCCGATCAAAAGCGATGAAGAGATCCGGAAACACATCAGCAAACGTGCGGCCGATTATATGCATGAGATCGTGCAGGATACCGATATCATCGGCGTGACCTGGGGAACGACGATGCATGACGTGGCCCGGCAGCTGCGCCCAAAACAAGTCAAGGGCGTTGAAGTCGTTCAGCTGAAGGGCGGAGTCAGCCATTCACATGTGAATACTCATGCGGCAGAGATTGCGCATTTGTTCGCCGAAGCCTTTCATACCGTTCCGCGGTATTTGCCGTTGCCGGTCATTTTCGACAATATTGAAGTGAAGAAAATGGTCGAAGCCGACAGGCATATCGGAAGGATCGTGGAACTCGGGAGACAGGCCAACATCGCGGTCTTCACCGTGGGAACGGTGAAAGAAGATGCGCTTCTGTTCAAATTGGGCTATTTCAACGAAACGGAGCAGCGGCTTCTGATGGAAAACGGCGTGGGAGACATCTGTTCCCGCTTCTTTGACGCGGAAGGCCGATTGATCAGCGATGAGATCAACAGCAGAACCGTGGGGATCGATCTTGGCGAGCTGCGCAAAAAAGACAAATCGATTCTCGTTGCCGGTGGGCAGCGTAAGATCGAAGCCATCCATGCGGCATTGAGAGGACATTATGCGAACACCCTGGTTACGGACCAGTACACGGCGCAAGCACTGCTGCGAATGTAAAGCCGCCGCCGAATCGCGGCAGATCCTTAAGCCGCCGTTGGAATAATGCTTGCCGGGGGCAAACCGGTTAATATAGAAAGCGGTGACAACATCTGCCAAAGACAATCGGTGGATGTTTTGCTTTTTTAGGCAAAAGATAAGTCGTATGGCAACCCAAGTTATCTTAACAGGTTGAACGAAAGTTCAAATTGATTTTTACATATGTTCATGGTAGTGTAGCAGTATGGAATTCATCAGTTCAGAAAACTAAGGGAGAGATTCGATTGAATACATCACAACTCGCAAAAATGATTGATCATACCTTGCTGCGCGCCGATGCTACGCAAAGTGAAATCCATAAACTGACGGAAGAAGCGAAACAATATCAATTTGCTTCCGTTTGCGTCAATCCGGGCTGGGTTGCTTACGCCACCGAACAGCTTCAAGGCACTGGCGTCGATATTTGCACGGTCATCGGTTTCCCTCTGGGTGCGTCCACATCCGAAACGAAAGCATTCGAAACCAAAGATGCCATTGCCAAAGGTGCTACCGAGGTGGATATGGTCATTAACATCAGCGCTTTGAAGGACGGCAAGGACGATTACGTGGAGCAGGACATCCGTGCGGTCGTGGAAGCTGCAGCAGGCAAAGCGTTGGTGAAAGTCATCATCGAAACCTGTCTGCTTACCGATGACGAGAAGGTTCGTGCTTGCGAAGCGGCAGTTAGAGCAGGTGCTGATTTCGTTAAAACGTCCACAGGATTCTCCACGGGCGGAGCCACTCCGGAAGACATCGCGCTGATGCGCCGTACGGTGGGCCCGAATGTAGGCGTTAAAGCATCCGGCGGCGTGCGCAGCCTCGAAGACATGCAAAAAATGATCGAAGCAGGCGCAACGCGCATCGGAGCCAGCTCCGGCGTGAAAATTATGCAAGGCGGACAATCCACATCTTCTTATTAAGGCGAAGCTATATAAACCGCACGAATTAATCACACTAGGGCACTAGCATACAGGCCTCGTTCCATTAGCCATGCAGTAGATTCCGCTCTTTTCCATAAGGGAACAACTCAACGCTGGCTATTTGGATTCCGGCTCTATTGTAAGCGCTTCACCTTGTTTCTGAAAGGTTAATTCATGGCAAAGCAACCTTTGATCCGAAGACTTGCATCAGGCCCAACCAACTTCAAAGGAGTGAAGACATGAAATTTCTGATCGCGATTGTCGGTTTGCTGGTGGTGTTTGGACTGGCTTATCTCGCCAGCAACGGCCGAAAGAACATCCGTTACCGTCCCCTTGCCGTCATGATCGTTCTGCAGCTAATACTTGCTTATTTGCTGCTCAATACTGAGATCGGCACATTTTTGATCGGCGGTTTTGCGTCTGTTTTTAAAAACTTGCTCGATTACGCGAACGAAGGGATCTCGTTTGTGTTCGGCGGATTGACGACCGTCGGCGCGGAGAGTGGAGGCGTTCCGTTCTTCTTGAGCGTGCTAATGCCGATCGTTTTTATCTCGGCGCTGATCGGCATATTGCAGTATATCCGAATCTTGCCTTTTGTTATAAAATATATTGGTCTGGTATTAAGCAAAATCAACGGAATGGGCAAACTGGAATCGTATAACGCGGTTGCTTCAGCCATACTGGGGCAATCGGAAGTGTTCATTTCGGTCAAAAAGCAAATCGGCCTGCTGCCAAAGCATCGACTGTATACCCTGTGCGCCTCGGCCATGTCAACGGTATCCATGTCGATCGTCGGGGCCTATATGTCCATGATTGACCCGAAATATGTGGTTACGGCACTGGTGCTGAACCTGTTTGGCGGTTTTATCATCGCGTCCATCGTCAACCCTTACCGGGTTACCGAGGAAGAAGATATATTGGAAGTGCAGGAAGAGGGGAAACAATCGTTCTTTGAAATGCTGGGCGAATACATCATGGATGGTTTCAAGGTCGCCATCACGGTAGCGGCGATGCTTATTGGCTTCGTGGCCCTGATCGCCCTTGTGAATGGCATTTTCAGCGCCGTGCTCGGCATTTCATTCCAGCAACTGCTCGGTTATGTGTTTGCCCCGCTTGCGTTTGTGATGGGTATTCCCTGGGGAGAAGCGGTGCAGGCAGGAAGCATCATGGCGACAAAGCTGGTGTCGAACGAATTTGTGGCCATGCTGAGTCTGACCCAGCAAACGGCGCTGTCTGCCAGAACGACAGGCATCGTATCCGTCTTTCTGGTGTCGTTCGCCAATTTCTCCTCCATCGGCATTATCGCCGGTGCGGTGAAGGGCCTTCATGAAAAACAGAGCAACGTGGTGGCCCGCTTCGGTCTGAAGCTGCTTTACGGTGCATCGCTGGTCAGCGTGCTGTCCGCGGTCATCGCCGGACTGTTTTTGTAAGCCGGATCATTTGGAAGGAGTGCTTCAACTATGTCAACATTCAAAAGAATACACCTGATCGTCATGGATTCCGTCGGAATCGGCGAGGCGCCGGACGCAGCGGATTTCGACGATTATGACGTCGATACGTTCGGCCACATCGCGCGTGAGCGCGGCGGGCTGAACATGCCTCATATGGCCAGCCTGGGGTTGTCCAACATCAAGGAAATCGAAGGCGTGGCGGTAGCGGATGCGCCGAAGGCGTTTTACACCAAAATGCAGGAAGCGTCCAAAGGAAAAGATACGATGACGGGTCACTGGGAGCTGATGGGACTGTACATCGATACGCCTTTCCGCGTATTCCCCGAGGGCTTCCCGGATGAGCTGATCCGGCGCATCGAAGAAAAAACGGGCCGCAAAGTCATCGGCAACAAGCCGGCGAGCGGTACGGAAATCATTGACGAGCTGGGCGAAGAGCATGTAAAGACCGGTGCGTTGATCATTTATACCTCCGCAGATTCGGTGCTGCAGATCGCTGCGCATGAAGACGTCGTTCCGCTGAAGGAATTGTACGAAATTTGCGAGTTCTGCCGCGAAATCACGCTGGATGACCCGTACATGCTCGGCCGCATCATCGCACGTCCGTTCGTGGGTGAACCAGGCAGCTTCAAACGTACGGCGAACCGCCATGACTACGCGTTGAAACCGTTCGGCCGCACCGTGATGAACGAGCTGAAGGACGGCGGTTTCGATGTCATTGCGCTTGGCAAAATTTCCGATATCTATGACGGCGAAGGGGTGACCAAGGCGATTCGTACCGTTTCCAACATGGACGGCATGGACAAGCTTTCCGAAACGATGGACGAAGCGTTCACTGGCCTTAGCTTCGTGAACCTGGTGGATTTCGACGCGTTATATGGCCATCGCCGCGATCCGCAAGGCTATGCGCAAGCGCTGGAAGACTACGATGCACGCCTGCCGGAAATTATGGGTAAAATGACGGAAGACGATTTGCTGATCATCACAGCAGACCACGGTAACGATCCAACCTATCGCGGAACGGATCACACGCGCGAGTATGTGCCGCTGCTGGTATACTCCCCTCGCTTTGCAGGAGGCAAACGGCTGGAGCAGCGACGTACGTTTGCCGACGTAGGAGCAACCGTGGCCGACAATTTCGGCGTAAAACTGCCGGAACATGGCACAAGTTTCCTGAGCGAACTTCAATAATCGGGAGGAGCAATGAGCCGGGGCAGTCCTGCTGCTTCGGCTTAGCTTCGCCCATGGTCGATGAAAGTCGACACACCTGATAAACGAACACAATTCATTGGTTAATGGAGGAGAACATACGATGAGTACACATATTGGAGCAAAACCGGGAGATATTGCGGAAACGATTCTGTTGCCGGGAGATCCTTTGCGGGCAAAATACATTGCGGATACGTACCTTGAAGACGTGGTGTGTTATAACGAGGTGCGCGGCATGCTTGGTTTCACGGGTACATATCAAGGAAAACGGATTTCGGTGCAAGGTTCGGGCATGGGCATTCCTTCCTTCGCGATCTATGCGAACGAGTTGATCCGCGATTATGGCGTTAAAAACCTGATTCGCGTGGGCACTTGCGGAGGCATGCAGGAGCACGTTCGCGTTCGCGATGTCATTTTGGCCCAAGCGGCTTGTACGGATTCCAGCATGAACAAGCTGGTGTTCGGCGGATACGACTTTTCTCCAATCGCGACGTTCTCTCTGCTTAAGGCCGCATATGACCGCGCTACCGAAAAAGGCATGAACATTCATGTCGGCAACGTGTTCAGCTCCGATTCCTTCTATCGCGACGACCGTTCCGTGACAGAAAAGCTGATGCAGCACGGCGTATTGGGCGTGGAAATGGAAACGACAGCACTGTATACGATTGCAGCGAAGTTCGGTGTAAACGCGCTGACGATCCTTACCGTAAGCGACCACTTGTTGACAGGCGAAGAAACGTCGGCCGAAGAACGCCAAAAAACGTTCAACGACATGATGGTTGTCGCCCTGGATACAGCCATTACGCTGTAAGTATGACACCAATTCACAATATAAACTTCAAAGGAGAGATTAGGCCATGAGAATGGTAGACATTATAGCCAAGAAACGCGATGGGAAAGAGCTGACGACGGCCGAGATCGATTTTGTCGTTCAAGGATATACCCAAGGCGAAATTCCGGATTATCAAGTCAGTGCATGGGCGATGGCCGTGTATTTCAATGACATGACGGACAAAGAGCGTGCTGACCTTACCATGTCCATGGTGAATTCCGGCGAAACGATCGACCTTTCCGCCATTGAAGGCATCAAGGTAGACAAGCACTCCACCGGCGGCGTAGGCGATACAACGACATTGGTGCTGGCACCGCTTGTAGCGGCATTGGACGTGCCTGTAGCCAAAATGTCCGGACGCGGCCTGGGCCACACCGGCGGTACTACGGACAAGCTGGAATCCGTTGCCGGTTTCCACGTCGAGCTGGAAAAAGAAGAGTTCATCCGGCTCGTGAACGAAAACAAAGTTGCGGTCATCGGACAAAGCGGCAACCTTACGCCTGCGGACAAAAAGCTGTACGCATTGCGCGACGTGACGGCAACGGTCAACTCCATTCCATTGATCGCCAGCTCGATCATGAGCAAAAAAATCGCCGCCGGCGCTGACGCGATCGTGCTGGACGTCAAGACGGGCGCGGGCGCGTTCATGAAAACCGCAGAGGACGCCAAAGAGCTTGCGCACGCGATGGTCAGCATCGGCAACAATGTCGGCCGCAAAACGATGGCGGTCATCTCCGACATGTCCCAACCGCTTGGATTCGCGATCGGGAATGCGCTTGAAGTGAAAGAAGCCATTCTGACGCTGCAAGGCAAAGGGCCGAAAGATTTGGAAGAGTTGTGCCTGGCACTCGGGCGGCAAATGGTGTTCCTCGCAGGCAAAGCGGATTCGCTGGAAGATGCCGAGGAAAAACTGAAAGAAGTCATCCGCAACGGCAAAGCGTTGGAGAAGTTCAAGCAGTTCCTCGCCAATCAGGGCGGCGACGCTTCGGTCGTGGATCATCCGGAACGTCTGCCTCAGGCTCAATATCTCATTGAAGTGCCTGCGGATAAAGATGGATACGTAGCGGAAATTATCGCTGACGAGATTGGTACGGCGGCCATGCTGCTTGGTGCCGGACGCGCAACGAAAGAATCCGAGATTGATCTGGCCGTTGGCCTGATGTTGAACAAAAAAGTGGGGGATGCCGTCAAAGCGGGCGAATCCCTTGTTACGATCCATGCCAATCGCGAGGATGTCGCAAGCGTGATCGAGAAAATCAAGGAAAACATTACGATTGCCGATCATGCGGAAGCTCCGGTATTGGTACATGGTATAGTAACCGAATAAAAGGACGAAATACATTACGAAAAACCGCAGGCATGGTGGAAACCCATGCTTGCGGTTTTTTCTTTAGGCTCTGTTTTCTTTGATGTTGATTTTTGGTAAAAACCGCCCACTTGCTCTGGTTACAGAACAAATGTTCGTGGATATCAAATATCACCACAAGGATTATACATAGCCTTTCTTTATGATGCTTTTTATTGCCCCGTATCGCTATTCTGAAGTTGGTCATAGGTTTCCACCGAATCTGCGTTGGTGTAGATGTAAGGCGTCGACGGTTCAGCCACAGGAATGACTTTGTCAGCACGAATTTCCAGCCGATCTTTGCCGTCCACCTGCACGGAACCGATGCTGCCGTCGATTTGAACCCAGCTGTCGGTGGGGAAGGCCGCAGCGTCGGGCACATGGATCATAATGCCGAAGGGAGCGGCGTCCGCCGGGCAGCACATGACCAGGAAACGACCAAGGGCAAAGTGGGAATCCTGATTCATGTCTTCATCCCGGTATACGAAGCCCGTTAACGAGATGGATTTGCCTGCAAATTGGCGTTGAAACATGTCGATGGCACCAAGCGTTTCCGAGAAAATCGCCGGATGGACCTGAATGACCTGTTCGCGGTACAGCTTTTGGGCGAGATCGGCGAACTCCTGGCTGTATTCGTCAGGCGGTATGAATTGCACTTGCCCCGCGGCAGCTGCATTGGAAGCTTTGGACGCATCCATTCTGGATGGGAGCCCGTTAATATCCTGCACCTTCATGGCGTTTGCTTCCGGCAAAGGCTCTTTGCGTCGGATTTCGGGAGGTGCGTAAGAAAGCGCCATGCCTTTCTGACTAGCCATCGCGCTGCCCAATGCAAGATCAGGCAACAAAAAGCCGAGCAGTAAAGGAAAACAAACCAACCCGTAGGTAAGGGAGGTACGAATCCATCCCGAAGGCGGTGGATGCTCGCAATCGCAATGCACATGCTTATGACCGAAAACGCCTTGCCAACCCATGATTGCCGAGATGAACAAGAGCGGCACCGGACAGCACAGGAGCAGCGGGTGCAGCGAGGGAGCCAAATAATAGTGCAGCGAATCGGTTTCGTTGAGCCGAATAATGTATATGGCCAGCGCACCGAGCCAAACGGAACGAAACAGGCTGTGCCATTGCACGCGAACTGAACGGGAAAAGCTAGTACGCATTTTTGGGGATGATCGTAACACGGCAGCCATGGCATCGACTCCTTTCTTTTCTTCTGCGGTTCATGTATCTTCAGCTGCGAGCAGGCAAGATGCTCAGAATCTTCCGCAGCCTTAAAGCTAAGCTACCTCATGCAAATGCATTGATTAACCACGATCCCGCAAACACCAGAACGATGATGGCGATCGCAAGGCCAATGACAAAGCGGGTGCGGAACGTGGACAGCAGCATCAAGGTGCTTTTGAAATCGAGCATTGGTCCGAGCACGAGAAAAGACAACAGCGGCCCAAGGGCAAACGTATGTGAGAAAGCTGAAGCAACGAAGGCATCGGAAGTAGAACACAGGGACAGCACGTAGGCGAACGCCATCATGAATACATAGGACGAGATCGGCCCGTTTCCGAGGGAAATCAAGTCGGCCCGGCTGACAAAGGTTTGAATGCAGGCAGTGATCACGGCGCCAAGAACCAAATATTTGCCCATGTCGAACAGCTCGTCTCCCGCATGAATGAAAAAGCTGCGCCAGTTTTTGGGATGTTCATGATCCGAATGATCATGTCCGTTATGGACGTGCGGATGTGCCATCTTGAAGCCGGGATGCGTTCTCACCGTCGTTTGTACGGACAGTTCGTCCGGTACATTTGTTTTGCGGAGCGGATTGTGTTTTGCGAACAGATAGACGAGTCCCCCGACGATGGCCGCAACGGCGAAAGCCAGTCCCATGCGGGCGATCACGATTTCGGGATGGGACGGAAAGGCAAGCAAGGTGGCCGTGAACACAACCGGATTTACTACAGGTCCACTGAGAATAAACGTCGTGGCGATGTAGGCAGGCATGCCTTTGCGCATTAACCTGCGCACGACCGGAATCATGCCGCACTCGCAAATCGGAAACGCGATGCCGAGCAGGCCTGCGGCGATAATCCCCAGCACGGGGTTTTTTGGCGTCAGCCTGCGCACCATGTCTTCGGACACAAACCATTGCATCAGGGAAGAGAGCAGTACGCCAATGAGGAGGAACGGCATGGCTTCGAGCAGGATGCTGACCAATATCGTTTTTATGCTTTGCATACTCCCGCTGTTCCAGGCTTGCTGCAGGTCCGGCGCCATGAGAACAAGTACGGGGATGAGAAATGCGCAGGGAATAAGGAAGGTAAGGAGCTTCAGATTGGCCGCCAGCTTCATCGACAGACCTCCACAATCGTTTTGTTTAAGATATATGCTTGTACCTTGGACAACATAACTGTTGGCAGGCATCTAATCATAAAAATTACGATTTATTAGCATGTAAAGACATAGCGCCGTTGACATTGCATTTGCTATAAGGTATATTATTTTCTAATCGTAATTATTACGATTAACAAGAGCGTTCTGTTTATTATACAGGTTGAACTAACATTTACACGATAACGGAGAGGGCAGAAAGAATCTGGAGAAGCGGAGGAACGATACATGGAACAACGACAAGCACGCAGCCCCATTCCCGTCACCGTATTGAGCGGATATTTGGGAGCGGGCAAAACAACTTTACTGAATCATGTGCTCCATAATCGCCAAGGCATGAGAGTGGCTGTGATCGTCAATGATTTGAGCGAGGTGAATATCGACGCTGGGTTGATCCGGGATGGCGGAGGTTTGTCTCGTATCGATGAGAAACTGGTGGAAATGTCCAATGGGTGCATCTGCTGCACCTTGCGCGAGGATTTGCTGAAAGAGGTGGAGCGACTCGCTTTGGAAGGCTCCTTTGATTATATTTTGATCGAATCGACAGGGATTGGCGAGCCTGTGCCTGTTGCTCAGACGTTTACATACATCGACGAAGAACTCGGGATTGATCTGACGAAATTTACACGCCTCGATACGATGGTAACTGTGGTGGATGCAGCCCAATTTTGGCGGGATTTCTATTCAAGGGAGACGCTGATGGATCGCGGCCAGGAAGCCGGTGAAGGAGATACGCGGGGGATCGTGCACCTGTTGACCGATCAGGTCGAGTTTTGCGATGTATTGGTCTTGAACAAATGTGATTTGGTGACGGAAGAGGAATTGCTCAAGCTGGAGAAGGCGCTCCGCGCGATGCAGCCGACAGCCAAACTGATCCGAACGACGCATGGGCGAATTGATCCGCATGAAATTTTGAACACGGGGCGTTTCGACTTCGAAAAGGCAAGTCAGTCTGCGGGCTGGATCCGGGAATTGATGAAGGAAGAGCATACGCCCGAGACGGAGGAGTATGGCATTCACTCGTTCGTATATCATCGCAAACGTCCTTTCCATCCCGAACGCCTGCTTCGATGGATTGCCAAGTGGCCGGACAGCATCGTTCGTTCGAAAGGGCTGATGTGGCTTGCGACGCGCAACCATATGGCCGTTTCCTTTAGCCATGCCGGTACATCGAAGCAGCTGGCTCCGGCAGGATTGTGGGTCGGCGCGATGAGTGAGGAGGAACGTCATTTGCATTTTGGCGATACGCTGCCGAACATTCCGGATTGGGATGAGACGTGGGGGGACCGGGTAACCAAGCTTGTGTTCATCGGCATTGACATGGACCGTTCGGAGATTGAACGGACACTGGACGAAACGCTGCTGACGGATGAAGAGATGCAGCGGAATTGGAGGGATTTGAAGGATCCGTTTCCGACGTGGCATTGACAACAGAAAACAATTCAGCTACTATGATTAAATAGTAATTATTACGATTTAAGAAGACGAAGGAGGCATCACCCATGAGAGTCATCGTAACCTTAGCCTGCACCGAGTGCGGGGACCGCAACTATACCACCACCAAGAACAAACGCAATCACCCGGAGCGGCTGGAAATGAAAAAGTATTCCCCCCGCCTGAAAAAAATGACGATTCACCGCGAAACGAGATAAACCGGTTTGCTAGCTTGTACATAACAAGTGTACAATATATGTAGCCAAGTAACAGGGGGGTAGCACCCTCCCAGAACTTTTGAGAGCACAGCAATGTGCTCTTTCGTTATTTTTGGATTGGCTATACCGTGTAGTTCCAGAAGAAACGATCTTGAGGCGCACAAGCATGTTCTTGTTTTTGCATACAGCCCAATGGGCGTTTTAGTAATAGGAGGTTTGGATATGGATGAAGATGCCCGTTTAACGACCCGTTCGAATGCCGATTCTCAGGATGACAGCGATTCAGCTTCAACATTACATAACCGTTCCCGTGCGGTGGAAGCAGCAACGATCCTTCCGCCCTCGGCGGAACAGGAAGTGCTGTTCAGCAACCAACCCGCTCACCTCTGGAAAAGGCGCAGGCAAGAGCTTCTCCAGTGGACGGAACGCGATAAAACAACCGTTTCTCCCAAACGAACGACGTTATGGAATGGGATCGAAGTGGATTTCGAGTTGGTTTCTGCCTTGGATCTGATGTCTCAAAAGGGAATGCTGACCGAATATTCTTGTGCAGGAGTAAGCCCCCTCGATGAACCTGTGGACCATTCCTTGTATGCATATGTTACACTGGTACAGAATGGGGCGGCTGACCAATTCGTAGAGTTTGCGATGAACCGTATGCGAAATAGGCTGCTTGTCACACTGGATCAGCTCACCGGCCGTTATGACCTGTCATCCTTCTTTATCGGCCATAACCGCAGTTTCTGCTGGTGGATGCAGCATTGCGCTGCGCGGTTCGAAATCCGAAACGAATAGTCGGCTTCGTCCGTATTTTCGCGAATATGATTGAATGGAAAGCAGGGGTGGCACCACATTTGAACAAATGGCTCAAGACGATATTGTTTTTGCTGGGCTCGGCGTTTCTTACACGTTTTATTCCGTTTTCATCGTTGTTCCGCAATTTGGATACGATGATCCACGAGTTCGGCCACGCGCTTGTTACGCTGCTATTATCCGGCAAAGTGCTGCGCATTGAGTTGTATGCCGACCATAGCGGCGTTACGTATTCCTCGATGCTTACGCCCGGCAGGTCGATCCTGGTTTCTCTGGCCGGTTATATGTGCGCGTCGCTGTTTGCCTGGCTGTTGTTTGTTCTTTATCGAAAAGGACGGCACATGTGGGGACTCGGGATCATGACCGCGGTCGCTGCCGTCTCGCTTCTGCTGTATGTCCGGGGAGAATTCGGCATGTTATGGCTAACGGGTTTTATCGCGCTGAATGCGGTTATCATGATTTTTGGCGCCAAATTCGCCAAGTTCTATTATCTTTTGCTGGCGTTTCTTACGTTGGAAGAATCCGTGGTTAGCGCCATGTACGTGGGTTGGATGTCCTGGACGCATCCTTCCGCTGCGGGAGACGCAACCAATCTGGCCGGCCAGACCTTTATGCCTGCATTGTTTTGGGGCACATTTTTTGCCTTGTTTGCGCTATGGTGTGCCAAAGGAGCGTTGACTTCCTTTTTTGGCAAAAACGCCGCATCCGGGGCCCGCTCTCGCAGAGTACGACAACGCAGTGCATAGTTGAATGGGACAAGAGCAAATCCTGCGGGCAGGGAGTAGCAATCTTCCGCCGCAGTCCAAAAAGCGCCCCCTTGAAAGGGAGCGCTTTTCTCGTGTACATTAATCGCCCAAATTTTCCCACAGGACATAAAAATAATAGATTTCTTCCATGATCGCCTTATCGTCTTTTGCGGCTACGCCACCCTTCATGCGGGCAAGCGTGCCCAGAATGTCATAAATCGTTTCACGCTCAACGCTGAACTGGATGCGATCCACGATTCGGTCCCACGCCTTCAGGGCATATTCGATTTCTGACTTTGCCTGGGTCCACTGTTTGGCTTCAACTTGTTTCTCCAGCGATTGCACCGATTCAACCAAGCGATCATTCTCGCCCCACGGTTTTTTGAGAATCGTTCCCGTAGCCATGACGGCGCAAAAGATGAGAATCAGAACGATGGGAACCACATAGAGCAGCCACAATCGTGCTTTCATCGTATCCCCTCCTGCAGTGTAATTTTTCCGTTAGAACGGCCCTTCGTAGTCGCCCATGTCCGTTTTCTCCGTGATTTTGTCTTCGAAAAGGTCGATGTACAGTTTGTCATTGGGCAAAATCGCGGCAAAGGCGATGTCTTGGATCGTTATTTTTTTCTTTTTAAGCTGCTCGGTGAGCCAATGAATGTCCTTGTTTCGTTCTTCGAGATTTTGTTTGATCAGTACGCCGTCAATGATCAGCTCGGTCATGAGCTTGTTCGGGCTTGTCTTCATGTGCATATCCTTGGCCGTCACCGGTTGGTTCTCCGGCTTCAGGACAACGGAGAGACTGCCGTCCGGTTCAAGAATGCCATAGTCGACCGTCGTAATGTCGAACACGTCTTTTTGCCGCAGCATCATCGTCAGTTCATCGAATTTCACGCGCATTTTATGCATGTTTTGTTCCAAAATTTTGCCGCTCTGGATCACCAGCGTAGGATCGGAGTCAAACCATTTGGACACGGTACGATTTTTCAAGGTCACATATTGAAAAATAATCGTAACCAACGTAAATATGGTCAACGCGACGAAATGAATCCATGCTTTGGAGGAAAGGTCCGTGGCGAACGTTCCCGCAATCGAACCGATCGTAATGCCGTTTATGTAATCAAAGTACGTCAGGTTGCCCATTTGCTGTTTGCCCAGCACCCGCGTGTAAATCATGAGGGTCAGAAAAGCGATAACCGAGCGTACTGCGACCACCCATGTTTCTTCCATCATCGAGAAATCACCGTCCTTTGTATACCAGCTTTTCCCGTCTCTTAACATCTTATTCCACAAAAAAAAGAAGCCCGGAATGTAAATTCCGGACTTCGACTGAAACGTGAGAGCATAACGAATGATTCCGTTCATCGTGCATGGATTTGGCAAAAAGGTGCTCCGACGGCCGCAAGATCTTAGGTCTATACGCCGGAGTAGGCCATGAAGCCGCCGTCAACGGGAATGACGGTCCCTGTTACAAATCCGGATTGGCGTTCGTCGGCAAGCCACATCAGCGTGCCGAGCAGATCTTCCGGTTTGCCGAAACGACGCATCGGCGTATGGGAAATGATTTTGCTGGAGCGTTCGGTCGGCGAACCATCCGGATTCAACAGCAGATTGCGATTTTGCTCCGTCAGGAAAAAGCCGGGAGCGATCGCATTTACCCGAATGCCGGATTCGGCCAGATGAACGGCCAGCCATTGCGTGAAATTGTTGATCGCCGCTTTGGCCGCGCTGTAGGCAGGCACCTTGGTCATCGGGGAAGGGGCGCTCATCGATGAAATGTTGATAACCGTTGCCGGTACGCTGCGTTCGATCATTTGTCTGGCAAAGATTTGCGTAGGAATCAGCGAGCCGACAAAATTCAAGTCCATCACTTGTCGAAATCCGCTTACGCTTACGTCAAAAAAAGTTGTGATGTTTTCCTGGTGCAGGTCTTCGAGCCGAAAAATTTCATTCGTTGTATTGGCGCTGGCATGATTGCCGCCGGCACCGTTAATGAGAATGTCGCATGGCCCAAGCCGTTCAAGCACCGCATCCGCGGCGGCCTGGACGCTATCCGGCTGCGTGACGTCGCAAGCAACGGCAATGGCTTTGCCGCCTGTGGCCGTAATGGCAGCAGCCACTTCTTCACCTTTGGATACCGTGCGGTTAAGTATCGCGACTTGAGCACCATGTCTGGCCAGTTCCTCGGCCATCGCGCGGCACAGTACGCCGGCACCGCCCGTAATGACCGCCGTTTTTCCTTGCAGTCTCGACGAGGTCTCGCGAATGAGTTCGTTCATGCTTTTGCCCTCCTTTGCAGGGAATCCCAGGCGCCCCACAGATACATAATGCCCAGCGCGCGATCATAAAGGCCATACCCTGGTCTGCATTTCTCTCCCCATAAATGGCGTCCATGGTCCGGACGGGCGTACCCCGTAAATCCGGTGTCATGGTAGGCTTCCACGATGCCCACGATGTCCACGCTTCCGTCCTGGGTCCGATGCGACGTTTCGATGAAATCGCCATTCTCGTACACTTTTACATTGCGGATGTGGGCAAAAGGAATCCGATCCTTGAACTCATGGATCATGCCGATGATATCGTTGGCCGGATTCGCTCCGAGCGAGCCGCTGCACAATGTAACGCAGTTGGATGGACTATCATGCAAATTCAAATATTTGCGAATGTTGTCCTGGGTCGTAATGATTTTCGGCAGGCCGAAGATCGACCATGGCGGATCGTCCGGGTGGATGGCCATCTTGATGCCTAGCTGCTCCGCGACAGGGATGATCTCGTCCAAAAAGTACTTTGCGTTCTGCCACATATCATCTTCCGAGACGTTTTTATACGCTTCGAACGCGCTTGTCAAGTACTGGAGACGCTCAGGCTCCCAGCCCGGCATCGTCAATTCGGAGTTTTCCGTAATGCGGCGGACCAGTTCGAACGGGTCCATGTCTTCGAGTTTGTTTTTTTCGTAGAAAAGGGCGGTGGAGCCGTCCTCCATCTCCTTATACATGTCGGTACGCAGCCAGTCGAAGATCGGCATGAAATTATAACAGATGACTTTGACGCCAACCTGCGCAAGCTTTTCCATCGTTTTTTTGTAGTTTTCGATATATTTGTCCCGGGTGGGGAGACCGAGTTTGATATCTTCATGGACGTTAACGCTTTCAACGACATCCATATGTAGTCCGGCCCGATCCGCCGCCTTCTTGATTGCCAAAATGCTCTCCATGGGCCATTCTTCGCCTGCAGGCATATCGTGCAGTGCCCATACAATGCCTTCAACGCCCGGGATCTGACGGATGTCATCCAGCGATACCGTATCGTTGCCTTCGCCAAACCAGCGAAAAACCATTCTCATGACGTTCACCTCATCATTTTATATAGGAAAGAATACAACGCTCAATTACCATACTACCATACAAGTTTGAATGATGGAAGCGCTTTTAAGGAAAAATTTGATGACATTTCCCCAAAAAAATGTGAGCTCTCTCTCATAAGTGGTCTTAACTCTTGTGGATCATGAAGGAAAGAAGTAAAATAACTACAATGGTTTAAATGTTTAAACATATCAACTTTATAGAGAAAGAAGGAAGGAAACCCGATGGGACAAAAAGCGCTATCCATTTTTCAATCCTGCATGCCTTTGTTTCAGGTGCTCAGCGACTCACATCGCCAATCCATCCTGATGCTGCTGACAGAGAAGGGGAGAATGACCGTCAATGAAATTACGGAGCAATCCAGCCTCTCGCGCCCGGCTATATCCCACCACCTCAAGCTGCTGCTGGACAAAGACTTGATTTCGGTGGAGCAGCAGGGAACCCAACGCTATTATTCCGCTTCATTGCAGGCATCGGTTCAATTACTGAAGGAATTGGTGGCGGCATTGGAAGAAGAGTGTTTATAGGGAGGAGCAGATCATATGACAAAAATACGGGAAATAACCAGCCCGGAAGTAGAGGAAATTTTGGAGCTGCAGCAGCAATTTTACCGCTCGGGCTCCACCCGTTCGCCGGAAGCTCGCATTGAACGTCTTATTTGGCTTAAGGATGCGATTCGAAAATACGAGAAACCGTTGACCGAAGCGCTGTATCAGGATCTCGGCAAAAGCGAATTCGAATCATACACGACCGAGATCGGTTTTATGCTCGACAGCATCTCGCACACGATTCGGAACGTGAAACGCTGGGCCAAACCGAAAAAGGTCAAAACGCAGCTGGCCCTCATCGGTTCCAAAAGCTATATCATTCCCGAGCCTTACGGATCGGTTCTCATCATCGGGCCGTTCAACTATCCGTTCCAGTTGCTGATCGAGCCGCTCGTGGGTGCCGTTGCGGCTGGCAATACGGCCGTGCTGAAGGCATCCGAACATACGCCGGCCGTTTCGGCCGTCGTGCGGGACATCATCACATCGGTATTCGAGCCCGGGTACGTCCAGGTCATTGAAGGAGCCAAAGATACGACGACGGCTCTCATCCACGCGAAATTTGATTATATTTTTTTTACGGGGAGTGTGCCCGTCGGCAAAATCGTCATGGAGGCCGCTGCCAAAAACCTCATTCCGGTTACGCTGGAGCTGGGCGGCAAAAGCCCGGTCATCGTGGACGAACATGCCGACCTCAAAGTCGCCGCGCAGCGCATTATGTGGGGCAAGCTGCTCAACACAGGTCAAACGTGCATCGCACCGGATTATCTGCTCGTCCATGAGCGGGTGAAGCAAACGTTGATCGAGGAAATGAAAGCGGCCGTGCACAGCTTCTACGGCTCGGACGTTCGGCATAATCGGGATTATGGCCGGATCGTCAATGAAGCCCATTTCAAGCGGTTGAGCCATCTGATCGAGCGGGATAAGGCACACCTGATTTTTGGAGGACAAACGGACGAGGCAGATCGCTTCATCTCGCCTACGCTGCTGGACGTGGAGTCTTGGGAAGCAGCGAGTATGGAAGACGAAATTTTCGGCCCGATCCTCCCGATTATCAGTTATCATGATATTGACGAAGCCATCGCAGGCATTTTGAAACTTCCCAAACCATTGGCTTTGTATCTGTTCACTTCCGATAAGCAGGTTCAGGAGAAGGTGCTGCAGGAAGTGTCCTTTGGCGGAGGATGTATCAACGATACGATTACCCATGTGGCCAACCCGCGGCTGCCTTTTGGCGGGGTAGGGAATTCCGGAATCGGCGGATACCACGGGCGATACAGCTTCGAAACCTTTTCGCATATGAAAAGCATACTCCGAAAAAGCACGCGGCTGAATCTGCCGATCTTGTACCCGCCTTATGCCGGCAAGTTACAAACGATCAAACGGCTGTTGAAATAAGCCATACGGGTTTCGGATCAACCGAACTCGGTTTCTTAGTGCTCTCACCCGGCAGGGACCACTTTGCCATAGCGCGGCAAGAATCGACGGAAACGAAGTGCTGCGCCCCAAGACTTATTCCGAACCAGGCAGATCCTGCCTGTACCGGGATGGGGATATTCCCGACCAGCGTTTGAACTGACGGCTGAAGTGGGCGATGTCTTTGTAACCCAGCATGACGGCGATATTTTGAATGGACAATGCCGGATTTCCGAGCAAAATTTTCGCTTCATGCAGAACCATCTCGGACAGCATGGCGCGTGGGGATTGGCCGAATACCTGCTTGAATACGCGGTTGCAATGGGACGTGCTGATCCCGAGTTCTGCTGCAATGTCGTCGATGCCATAGTGACTGGCCGATTCATGTCCCTGTTTGAACTGCTGGCTCACCAGCCCCTGCAAACGATTGCGGATCTGATGGGCAAGCTCGATCCGGTCGTAACCGTCGGCATACGTATGCGCAACCTCCTGGGAAACGGCTTCCCAGAGGTGGCCGAACAGCTCGAACACGGCCGATTGCAATTGCATGCGCTGCACCATGGTGCTGACCGACGGGGCAGTGGCCGAGTTCATCAGTTTGCGCAGCACGGGTTCGATGTTTTGGGTAACGACGCTGTCGGCGCCAAACAGGACTTGTCTGATGCGGGCAAGCAGGGAGAGGAACAGCTGATCGTCGATATCGAAATGCATGCAAAAATAGGTGAAGCCTTTTCCGTCAGGGCTATGGCTGGAATGAACGCTGCCCGGAGGGATCAGAAGCAGTTCTCCGGCTTTTTGCCTGTACAATTGACCTTCGATGACCATGTGCTGCTCGCCTTCGGTCACATAGTTAAGCTCGTATTGCGGGTGTTCATGGGCAGGATAGTCCCAATCGGAACCGACGCTGCGAAGATGGATGGCAAACAGGTTTACCGTCGTTTGCACGTCGGGATAGAACACTTCGTGCACGCTTTCCCCAAGCTGGGGAGGCAAATAGGTGGAAGACATGTGGGACCTCCTTTTTTCGGGCGCATAGCCAAGATGCAAGCTTGATTCGGCGTAACCTTCCCGCGGTGTACTGAAACATTTCTTCATGCGCCAAAGCATGTAACCGCTTTAGTACGATTATAAACCATCAGCCCGATTTGGGTAAATATCTGCTTGATTTGACCATGGTCTGGCCGGAAATGCCATGATAGGATGGGGCTATGAAAACGCATGCAAATCATTTGAGAGGGGTCGCATCCCATGAGCACATCCAAATCGATTTTCTATAATGCCCACCATGCGCCGATCGGCGCTTTTGCAAGCTTTACGCTTGGATATAAAGGAGCCAAAGGCGGTCTTGGACTCGAATTGGGCAAGCCTGCCGACGAAAACATCTACATCGGCCTTCAGGCACGGGACGGCGAACATTACGAGGCTTTGCCCTTTTTTGCAGCAACCGAAGACGAAAGTGCCCGTTATGACGTAGAAAAGCCGGATCACACTGACGCGTCGGCGGCCGAAGCGGCCAAACCGTTGGTCTCCGCGTTTCGCGACGAGGACATCAGCCGTAAACTGACGATCGGCACGGATACATGGACCGCAGGCGATCTGACTTTCCGCATTTATTCGCCGGTACGTCCGGTGCCTCACCCGGTTGAAGGGGATGAACAAGCGCTGAAAGATGCCTTGGTGCCAGCCGTGCTGGTCGAGCTTGTATTGGACAACCGCCAGGGACAGCAAACGCGCAGAGCGTTCTTCGGTTACCAGGGCAGCGATCCATATTCCGCGATGCGTATGATTGGTGGGCCAGAAGGCGGTTCCGTGACGGGCATTGGCCAAGGGCGCCATACGGCGATCCTTTCGAAGGATAGCGGACTTTGGCCCGCGCTCGGTTTTACGCTGGAGAAGATTTTGCTTGAAAAACACGTGGAAAATCTGGCCTTCGGCCTTGGCGGCACAGCCGCTTTGCTTATGGAAGTTCCCGCAGGAGAACAGCGCACGTACCGTTTTGCGGTAAGCTTCTATCGCGGAGGCATTGCTACTTCCGGCATGGACACGACCTATTGGTATACCCGGTATTTCGCAAACATCCAGGAGGCGGGAACATACGCGCTGAATCGCTTCGATGAACTGGCAGCTTCGTGCGAGGAAGCGGATCGGCGCTTGGGCGTTTCCGCATTGTCCGAGGATCAGTCGTTCATGCTGGCGCATTCCGTTCACAGTTATTATGCAAGCACGCAGCTGCTCGATGCAGATGGAGAACCGCTCTGGGTCGTCAACGAAGGCGAATATCGCATGATGAACACGCTCGATTTGACCGCGGACCAGCTGTATTTCGAGTTGGCCATGAATCCGTGGACGGTACGCAATGAACTGGAGTGGTTCGTGAAGCGGTACAGCTATACCGATGAGGTCCGATTCCCGGGAGAGGAAAAGGCGCATCCGGGAGGAATCACGTTTACGCACGACATCGGCGTAGCCAACGTATTTTCGAGACCCGGGCATTCGGCGTACGAACTGGTCGGCATCGATGACTGCTTCTCGCAGATGAGCCATGAGGAGTTGGTCAACTGGCTCTGCTGTGCGACGGTGTACATCGAGCAGACTCGGGATCGGGATTTTGTGCAGAACATGCTGCCTGTCATCCAAGACTGCTTCCAGAGCATGGTCAACCGCGATCATCCGGAGGAAAATCAACGAAACGGATTGATGGGCTTGGACAGCACCCGCACCAAAGGCGGGGCAGAGATTACGACCTACGACAGCCTGGACGTGTCGCTGGGACAATCCCGAAACAACATCTATCTGGCGGGCAAATGCTGGGCGGTATATGTAGCGCTCGAGAAGTTGTTCGCTGCGGAAAAGCTGAACGACTTGTCGTACCAAGCAGGTCGTCAAGCCGATCGCTGCGCGGCCAGCATCGCGGCGCAATTGACGGATGGCGGCTACATTCCGGCCGTCATTGCGGAAAATAACGATTCGCGCATCATTCCGGCGATCGAAGGGCTCGTATTCCCGTATTTCACAGGCTGCGAGGGCGCATTGGACGCAAACGGCCGCTTCGGCGCTTATTTGCAGGCGCTGCGTACGCACCTGAAGACAGTTCTCGTTCCAGGCACCTGCCTGTTCGCGGACGGCGGCTGGAAGCTGTCCTCGACGAGCAACAATTCGTGGCTGAGCAAAATCTACCTTTCCCAGTTCATCGCCAGAGAGCTGCTGGGCGTGGAGTGGGACGAAACAGGAAAAGCGGCGGATGCCGCACATGTCGATTGGCTGCTGCATCCGGCAGAATCCTATTGGTGCTGGAGCGATCAGATTCTGTCCGGCGTAGCGGTCGGCAGCAAATATTACCCGCGCGGCGTAACATCGATACTATGGCTGCTCGAAGGCAAGGGCAACCGACTGACACAGATCTATGCAACCAAGGAGGCGGCACAATGAGTTCAATCGTACAATCCGGGCTGGCCGGACCGCAATATGACGCTTGGCTGGGATATCTCGCAGGAGTCCCGGGAAAAAACGGGGCTGGATCGGCCAAGGCACCGCTCTGGGCTCGCCAGGTGATTACTGAAGAAGCTCATCCGGTTGTCAAAACAGCTGCTGCAGAGCTGACGATCGGACTGGAAAAGCTGTATGGCAGCAAACCTGAAACGACGGCTGCCGGAGATGTTCACGCATCAGCGGCAGGGATATGGATCGGTACATGGGCGGGCAGCGCAACCCTTCGGAATACGTTTACCGATGCCGAGCGCGCTTCGGTTCATGGCGAAGGTTACGTCATTCGCGAAGATGCGGACCGCGGACATCTTTACATCGGTTCGGAAACTCCCCAAGGCGTTTTGTACGGTTCATTCCATGTATTAAGAGAGCTTGTGCTTCGCATAGGGCGTCCGGATGGGGCCTCCGCGGAGGCGTTCGGCCAGATTGCCGAGCAGCCGCGCAACCTGCTGCGCATGCTCAACCAGTGGGATAACGTGGACGGAAGCATAGAGCGAGGGTATGCAGGCAGGTCTATCTTCTATGAAAACGGGGAGATCGTATCCGACACCGCTCGGATTCGCGATTATGCACGTCTTCTTGCATCGACAGGGCTGAACGCGATCGCGATCAATAACGTCAACGTGCACCAAAGGGAAAGCCTGTTCCTGACGGAACCATTCCTTGGTGACGTGGCACGGGTAGCCGCGGAATTCAGGGATTACGGAATCAAGCTGTTCCTGAGCGCCAATTATGCAAGCCCCATCGAGATCGGCGGACTGCATACGGCAGATCCGCTCGATGAAGAAGTGCGGGAGTGGTGGAAATCGCAGACCGCCAAGGTCTATGCGGCCATTCCGGACTTCGGCGGATACCTGATCAAGGCGGATTCCGAAAACCGTCCTGGACCTTTCACGTATAACCGTGATCATGCCGACGGGGCCAACATGCTGGCCGAAGCGCTTCAGCCGTTCGGGGGGATCGTGATCTGGCGCTGCTTCGTGTACAACTGCAAACAGGACTGGAGAGACCGTTCGACCGACCGCGCGCGTGCAGCATACGATCATTTCAAACCGCTCGACGGACGGTTTGCCGACAACGTCGTTTTGCAGATCAAAAACGGCCCGATGGACTTTCAGGTCCGCGAACCGGTATCGCCGTTGTTCGGGGCGATGGAGCATACAAATCAGGTGCTTGAATTCCAAATTACGCAGGAATATACGGGCCAGCAGCGTCACCTCTGTTATTTGATCCCGCAATGGAAAGAAGTTCTGGATTTTGACACACATGCCAAAGGCGAGGGTTCGCAAGTGAAACGCATCGCCGACGGTTCGTTGTATGGCAGGTCCCTAAACGGCTTTGCGGCGGTTTCCAATATCGGCGCGGATGCTTGCTGGACGGGACATCCGTTGGCCCAGGCCAATTTGTACGGGTATGGACGTCTCGCATGGAACCCGGAATTGTCCGCCGAACAGATTGCGGACGAATGGGTGAGGCTGACGTTCGGCAGCGACGACGAAATCGTAACTATCATTACAGGCATGCTGCTCCGTTCGCTGGACATCTATGAAAGCTACACCGCACCCCTTGGCGTAGGCTGGATGGTTAATCCGGAACACCATTACGGTCCGAACGTAGACGGTTACGAGTATTCCAAATGGGGCACATATCATTTCGCGGATTGCCATGGCATCGGCGTGGATCGGACGGCGAAAAGCGGTACGGGTTATGCTTCGCAGTACCATGCCGCGAATGCGGACAGATACGAATCGCTGGAAACCTGCCCGGACGAACTGCTGCTCTTTTTCCACCATGTTCCTTACACGCATGTGCTGCACTCCGGCAAAACGGTTATACAGCATATTTACGACACCCATTTCGACGGGGCCGATCAGGCAGCGGCATTGTTGAACGATTGGAAGCGGCTTGAGGGCAAGATCGATCCGACCATATTCAACAAAGTGGCTGCGCTGCAGGAAGGCCAGGCCGAACATGCAAAGGAATGGCGCGACATGATCAATACGTACTTCTACCGCAAAAGCGGGATCGAGGATCGATGGGGAAGAACTATATATTAATGAAGAAAAGGCAGAAGGAGGAGTACCATGCGACATCAAGAGATTCCCGAAACGATGAAAGCCGCGGTCATGACAGAGCCGGGTTCGATCCGCATCGAGGAGCAGCCGGTGCCTGAACCGGCACCCGACGAAGTGCTTGTCAAAGTAATGGCAGTGGGCGTGTGCGGTTCAGACGTGCATTACTTCGAGCATGGGCGAATCGGCAGGTTCGTCGTTGAAAAGCCGATCATTCTGGGACATGAATGCGCGGGCATCATCGCCGCCGTCGGCGCAGACGTTACGCGACTGAAAGAAGGAGATCGGGTAGCCATCGAGCCGGGCGTCACATGTGGACGTTGTCCAGCGTGCAAAGAGGGGCGCTACAATCTCTGCCCGGATGTGCAATTTCTGGCGACGCCGCCGGTGGATGGCGCATTCGTGCAGTACATGACGATTCGGGAGGACATGGTGTTCCCGATCCCGGATCACCTCAGCTTCGAGGAAGCCGCCATGAACGAGCCGTTTTCCGTCGGCATTCATGCGGCCCGCCGCAGCAAGCTGGCTCCGGGAACGACGCTGGCCATCATGGGCATGGGCCCTGTCGGCCTGATGGCCGTGGCTGCAGCGAAATCCTTCGGCGTGGACCGCATTATCGTGACGGATCTGGAAGAGGTGCGTTTGGAGGCTGCCCTCCGTCTCGGAGCGACGCATGCCATCAATGTTCGTAAGGAGGATGCGGTTCAAGCCATTCGTGAATTGACGAACGGGATCGGCGTGGATACCGCTTGGGAGACGGCAGGCAACCCGAAAGCGCTGCAAACCGCCTTGTACTCGCTTCGCCGCGGAGGCAAACTTGCGATCGTCGGGCTGCCCGCCCAGGACGAGATCGCGTTGAACGTGCCGTTCATTGCGGATAACGAGGTGGACCTCTACGGCATTTTCCGTTATGCCAACACGTATCCGGCCGGAATCGAGTTCCTTGCTTCGGGACAGCACGACGTGATGTCGCTCATTACGGACAGGTACGACCTTGAAGAGACGCAGCAAGCGATGGAGCGGGCGCTGCACAACAAGAGCGGCAGCCTGAAAGTCATGGTATATCCAAACGGTCGATAAAGAGATGAAGGAAGCCCTGTATCCGGGGCTTCTTTTGCATTTCATGAGTCTATCAGCAGTTGGAGCTGGCCGTTGTTATGGTTTTTTCGATGGCCATTGCGGGCTTTTTTTCCGGCAAGGATTAGACAACCTGTCATATCGTGGTATAATGCTGAAAGAATTCAATATGCAACGATAGGCATACAATGGATTATCGCAACTTTTGCTGAAAGGAACTGAGCGTCGTGAGAACACATGAATTTACGATTCACTCCGATTTTGACCGGGATGACCTGATCGCGGTTTCATCTCAAGCATCGCGTTTTGCCTCGGACATCTCCTTGTCATTCGTAACCACTGATCACGAGCATCGGGTGGATGTCAAAAGCTTGCTCGGCATGGCCATGCTTCCGATTCGTCACGGCAGCGTGGTCCGATTGCAGACCAGAGGGCGAGACGAGCTGGAGGCGCTGGAATACATCCTGGACGTATTGGAGAAGGGCCACTCATAGACTGGACTCACTGCAGAGCTTGCAACCAGCATGCATCAAATTCCAGATATTGTTGATTTTTGATGCAAAATGGAGTATAATCGAATTTGGTCAATTCAAGGGAACACTTACTCATATCACAAGGAGTGAAGATAGATATGCCAAAAGCAGATATCCATCCAAAAACGCAGATCGTTATTTTCTATGACGCCAGTGCCGATTACAAGTTCCTCAGTTCTTCCACCAAACATTCGAACGAAACGATGGAATGGGAGGACGGAAACACGTATCCCGTCATTCGCGTGGACACCAGTTCCGCATCACACCCGTTCTTTACAGGCAAACAAAGAGTGGTTGACGTGGGCGGTCGCGTGGATCGCTTCAACCGTAAATACAATCTCAAAAACTAAACGTTGTTGGACGTTCATACGGAAGCCTTGGGCACTGCCCCAGGCTTTTTTGTTGCTTGAATGGGAATAAGTGGAAAATAGATGTAAATATAAAGATTGCGCTTACACACTGTTCGGAGGTACTATTAAGTAGATCGTTATATATACATTGGAGGAGGAGTTTAGAGATGAGCATCACGCATATGGTAACGTTTTCGTTGTACGCAGGCAAGGGGACGGCTGAGGCAGAAGCCTTCTTGCAGGAAAGCAAAAATGTGCTCGAGGTCATTCCGGGTGTGGAGCAATTTCAGGTATTGAAGCAAATTAGCGCCAAAAACGAATTCGACTACGGATTCTCCATGGTATTCGCCGATCAGGCTGCTTACGACAGCTATAATGATCATCCAGCGCATCGCAAATATGTGGAAGAGCGTTGGCTGAAGGAAGTCAGTCGTTTCCAGGAAATCGATCTGATTCAACATCAATAATAGCGGTTTGCAGCAATCATTTATTTCTAAAACGAAACCGTTTTCTATATAGTGCCCTTTACTGTGGGTGTTTTGAACTCGGATCCAGAAACAATATGACGTGAAAAAGGAGGTGCTGCAATGCGTTTGGATCTTACGGGCAAAATCGCGCTTGTCACAGGCTCCACCGGTCAGTTGGGACGTGTTATTGCACGTACACTGGCTGATTGCGGCGCGGATATCGCGCTTCATTACATAAACAATCAGGCCCAGGCCGAAGAACTGCGGCAGCAGATCGAGGCCGCCGGCCGCAAAGCCTTAACCGTGCAAGGGGATATCACGAAAGAAGAAACGTCCCTTCGGATTCGCGATGAGATCCTGGCGGGTTTGGGCCCGGTCGATATCGTCGTTGCCAATGCGGTGATTCAGTATGCGTGGACGACGGTGCTTGAACAATCTCCGCAGGATTACATGAGTCAGTTCGAGTCTTGCGTAATGCAGAGCGTGTACTTGGCCAAAGCGTTCATTCCGCACATGAAGGAAGCCGGGAGCGGACGTTTCATCGGTATCAACACGGAATGCGCCATGCAAAATTTTGCCACGCAGTCCGCATACACTGCAGGCAAACGCGGCATGGATGGTCTGTATCGCGTGCTTGCGCGCGAAGTGGGGGAGCATCAGATTACGGTCAATCAAGTCGCTCCGGGATGGACCATCAGCGATCGCGACCGCGCCGCAGAACCTGGTTACGATCAGGCTTACGCCGATCAGGTTCCCTTGAAACGCAGAGGTGAGGATCAGGAAATTGCCAATGCCGTCGCTTTCTTGGCTTCCGATCTGTCTTCGTTCATTACCGGGGCGTACATCCCGGTGAGCGGCGGCAATGTCATGCCAGCCATTTAATGGCGAAGTTTGTGTTTGATTTGAAATATGTTCATCATGGTGCGCTGCCCGTGTGGGCAACTGTTCCATATATGTATCCGCATATGTATCCGCCTGTCTCTGCGACAGGCGGATTTTGGCGTCATCTGGTTCGGGTTGAATGATTTCGGGTATGCGAATAGGTATATCGGCGAGGTGGAAGCATAACTCATATTCAGCGAATAAAGGAGATTGTCCATGAAGAAGACAGTAGCGGATGTTGTCATTAAAGCCTTGCTAAACGCAGGCGTTAAACGTATTTATGGTATTGTTGGAGACTCGTTGAACGCGATCCTCGATTCCATTCGCCGTTCGGGTGAAATCGAATGGATCCACGTGCGTCACGAGGAAGTCGCGGCGTTTGCCGCCGGAGCGGATGCGGCCGTTGCCGGGAGCATTGCCGTTTGCGCCGGAAGCAGCGGCCCGGGGAATATGCATTTAATTAACGGTTTGTACGACTGCCACCGGAATCGCGTTCCCGTTCTGGCCATTGCGGCACATATTCCGAGCGACGAGATTGGAAGCGAATATTTTCAATCCACGCATCCGGAATATTTGTTTCAGGAATGCAGCCATTATTGCGAGGTCGTCACCACGGCCAAGCAGATGCCGCGTTCGATTACGATGGCCATGCAGACCGCGGTGGCGCGTTCGGGCGTTTCGGTTATTGTGTTGCCGGGCGATGTTGCTGCTCTGGAGGCGGCCAATCTTCCCGTACCCGAGCATGTATTCCAAACCCCCAAGCCCGTCGTTCACCCTTCCGTTCCCGAACTGCAAAAACTTGCAGAGTACTTGAATAGCGACCGAAAGATAACGCTACTCTGCGGGGCCGGATGCGCTGGTGCACATGAGCAGCTGATGCAGCTTTGCGACAGGTTGAAATCGCCGATGGTCATCGCGCTCCGGGGCAAGGAGCATCTGGAGTATGACAATCCGTATTCAGTGGGATTGACCGGATTGATCGGATATTCATCCGGATATCATGCGATGATGGATTGCGATATATTGCTGATGTTGGGCACAGATTTCCCGTATCGGCAGTTTTATCCCGAGGAGGCCATCGTTCTGCAGGTGGACATTCAAGCTTCGCACCTTGGCCGAAGAACCAAGCTGGATTATGGGGTGTGCGGGGACGTGAAGGCTACCATCGAAGCATTGCTGCCCTATTTGACACAAGAGCACAGCGACAAACATCTGCGCAAAAGTGTGGAACATTTCGAAAAGGTGCGTAAAGACTTGGATGAGTTGGCCGTGGGCAAACCCGGCAAAAAGCCGATCCATCCGCAATACCTTACGCAAGCGATCAGCGACGCAGCCGCGGAGAATGCCATTTTTACGTGCGACGTAGGCACGCCTACCGTATGGGCGGCACGTTACTTGAAAATGAGCCAAAATCGCCGTCTGCTCGGCTCGTTCAATCATGGCACGATGGCCAACGCACTGCCTCAGGGCATTGGGGCGCAAGTAGCCGATCCTGGCCGGCAGGTCATTTCTTTGTCCGGCGACGGCGGATTAGCCATGCTGATGGGTGACCTGCTTACCCTGAAACAGCACAATCTGCCGGTGAAGGTTGTGGTTTACAATAATGGAGCGCTTAGTTTCGTCGAACTTGAAATGAAGGCGGCCGGTTTTTTGGAATCAGGCACCGAGCTCGTCAATCCCAACTTTGCGACGGTGGCGGAAGCTATGGGCATCAAAGGCATTCGGGTAGAAGATCCGGCCGATGTCGAAGGAGCGATCCAGCAGGCACTGCAGCATGACGGCCCTGTCCTGATCGACGCAGTCGTCAACCGGCAGGAACTGTCCTTGCCACCAAAAATCAGCATCAAACAAGCGGAAGGCTTCACGCTGTGGATGATGAAGGCTGTACTTAACGGGCGTGGGGATGAGCTGATCGAGCTGGCCAAAACGAATTTGCTGCGCTAACGGCTTGGAGGGAAATTCCAGGCGTTATGCTGTGCAGCATCAACCTATCGGATGCGTAGGGAGAGCGGGTTCAAAACATGTCCTTTTTTGGACGCTCTCTTCTTCGCACCATTTTTATATACTTATGAAACGATATTATATGTACCAATATAAATATAATTTGATTTTTTTGTCGTAAGTCATTTACAATAAGTAAGTCAGGAAGGATACTTTTTCATCTTACATAGGTTATGTTTGAGCACTGCTTCAAATCGACTTAACCATCCGATGACGAAAAACGTACAGACATGGAGGAGATCAACATGAGTCACACCGGAAAAGTAGCTATCATTACTGGAGCAGGAAGCGGTTTGGGACAAGCTGCCGCGTTGAAGCTGGCGGAAAAGGGAGCATCCATCGTTGTCGTTGATCTCGTAGAAGAGACAGGTCGGGAAACGGTTAAACAAATCAAGGAACTTGGCGGAAAAGCCATTTTCGTTCAGGCAGACGTGAGCAAGGCTGCGGACGTGGAAAACTACGTAAAAAAAACGATCGATGAGTTCGGACGCATCGACATGTTCTTTAACAATGCCGGAATCGCGGGCCCAGGCGTCAAATTGATCGAGCACACGATTGAACAGTTTGACAAAATCATCGACATTAACTTGAGAAGCGTATTTTACGGATTGAAATATGTCATTACCGAAATGCTCAAAACGGGCGGCGGTTCGATCGTCAACACCGCCTCAACGGCAGGCGTAGTCGGCGTACCCGCCGTGGCTCCTTATGCGGCGACGAAACATGGCGTGGTTGGTCTGACACGTACGGCGGCTATCGAATACGGCAAAGATCAAATTCGCGTAAACGCCATCGCGCCGGGAACGATCGAAACGCCAATGGTTGTGCAATTCGGCAAGGACAACCCGGAGGTGTTCAAGGCTACCGTTGACAGCATCCCTTCGGGACGTCTCGGCAAGCCGGAAGAAATCGCGAACCTGGTTGCTTTCCTGCTTGGAGACGAAGCTCCGTACATCAACGGTGCTGTATATCCCATTGATGGTGCCGTAACGGCACAATAATGGATGAACAAAGAAAGAGAGGCGCTGTATGTGACAGAGCCTCTCTTTTTCTTATCACCAAGTGATTATTGTTCCTTATGCGGCACTTGAAGCATTTGAAGTTACTTTCCTGTGTGCGGATCGATAGGAGACCCCAACCACCACAAAAGCAATGGCGACTCCGGCTGCACCGATCCAGGTGATGGACGATAACGATATGGCGCTGACGGCAATCCCCCCAATACCGGCACCTGCAGCCATGGAGAGCTGCATAACGGAGCTGTTCAGACTGAGCATGATGCTGGAGGATTCAGGAGCCATAGTAACGAGATGATATTGTTGAGTCGGACCGGACGACCAGGCCGCAAAAGACCACAAAATAAGTACAGCTACGATGGCGAATGAAGAGTGGGATGTCCAGTTTAACATCGCAAGGCTAAACACATGAAGAGCCATTCCCACAAGCAGCGTGCGTTTTACGCCTTGACGGTCTGCACTGTAACCTCCTGCCTTCGAGCCGATCAGACTTGCAATGCCGAAGGCAAGCAAGGTGGTGCTTAACACGGCTTCACTCATGCCGGAGATTTCGATCAGATACGGCGAAATGTACGTATAGGTGATCGAATAACCGCCCAGCCAGAAAAAGGTCACAAGCAGGGCCAAGCCGATTCGGGGCTGCTTCAAGAGGGACAACTGTTTTTTCAATGGAACATGAGCTTCGGCTTCCAATGGCGGAATGGTTGATGCAATGACCAGCATGGATAATAGGCCAAGGAACGCAATCCCTGCAAAAACGAGTTTCCAATCCCATGAGGCGGCAACGAGCCTTCCCAAAGGCACGCCCACGATCAGGGAAGCGGTGAAGCCGGTAATGACCGTAGCAATGGCACTGGCCTGTTTACCCTCAGGGGCGATTTTGGAAGCGACGGTTAGCGCGGTAACGACAACCACTCCGGCGCCAAGCGCCATCAGAATACGGGCAGCAATAAACCATTCGTATCCTGGCAGCAGGAAGGCTAGCACATTGGCGATGACGAAAAGACCGAGGAAATAAAGCAGCAATTTTCGCCGATCGAAGCGGGAAGTCAGGGCGATGATCACTGGAGTACCGAGGGCGTAAACGAGTGAAAATACGGTAATCAGCTGACCGGCAGCAATCAGTGAGATGTGCATCGTGGCGGCGATGCGATCCAGAATGCCGGCAATGATATACTCGGAAGTGCCGACAAGAAAACTGACCAAAGCGAGAACAACGATTTTCAGCTGTTTAGACATCAAGATCAACCTCTTTCGATAATAGTTTTTTTGATATTATTAGAAATATAGAAATAAAGACAAAGAAAAACCGTTATACCATCCATTGAATGCATTGAGTGAGCTAACATGCTGATGTTCATCCGAACAGCCCTATTTTCGATATTTCTAGTTTTATAGAAATAACGATCAAAATTTTTAGCTGTTTAACAGATAGGGAGCATACCGCTGTACGGTGTCTGTATTCAGGCTGTAGTAGATATAGGTTCCTTTTTTTTGGGATGTAAGCAAGCCGCAATCGGACAGCTGCTTCAAATGGTGAGACAAGGTGGAAAGGGCCACCGTTACAAGGCGGTTCTCCAGATCGGCAGGACAAAGATTGCTTTCACCGGACAAGATCTGAACGATTTTGTACCGTGTTTGCTCACCCAACGCTTTATGAATTTTCACGGCTTGTTCCATATCAATCGGGTTATTCACCATTATGGTTAGTCCCTTCATCTTTATTTCTTATTTCTAGGAATATAGAAATAAGATAGCATGGATCGAGGAAAATGTAAACTCCCTGCTGAAAATTCGTCTTAGACAGCAAGGATGCATGCCAAGAGCGTAAGGATTTCCGCAGGGAGTAGGGGTGATACTTTTTAGTTTCGTTCAAGAGCTTCAACAACATCCTTGGCATCCTTGAGCGACAGCCTTCTTGCCTCGCGCAATTCCTTGATAGCCCTGTTGTGTTGCCAGCGCGAATAAGTTCGATCAGCCTGTGCTCCAGCGCTTGTTGATCCACAGACAACGCTGCCGGCTCCGGGTTTGTTGTTGAAAGATCGGTTTCTGCTTCTAGCTTAGTTGAATAGGGAGGGCCTTTACCCCTCTTACAATCAGACCTGCCCGCCATTCCAGCGAATCCACGTCGGATGCAAGACGCATGTGCGGAAATCGTTTCAACAAGGTTGCAATGGCGATTTCCCCTTCCAGGCGGGCGAGCGGCGCTCCGAGACAAAGGTGAATGCCTGTTCCGAAAGCCAAATGCGGGCTCTTCTCGCGCGTGATATCGAACAGGTCTGCATCGCTGAAGCGTGCTTCGTCCCGGTTGGCCGAATCCAGCGCAACGATGACAATCTCTCCTTTGGCAATATGTTGTCCGCGAAATTCAATATCTTCCAAGGCCCAACGCGTTGTGCTGAATTCCACGGGGCCATTATAACGCAGCATTTCTTCGACGGCTTGATGGATCAACTCCGGCTGCTTGACCAACAGATTGCGCTGCTCCGGATGTTCCAGCAAAGCAAGAACGCCGTTGCCGATCAGGTTTACGGTGGTTTCGTGACCGGCAATGATGAGCAGGGCGACAACGCCAAGCAGCTCTTCTTCGGACAGTTTCTCGCCCGCTTCCTCTGCCGCTACAAGCTGGCTGATCAGATCCTTTCCTGGCTCCTTCCGTACTTTGGCGAACCATTCGGTCAAATAAGCCCTGAATGCCTCGCTATGCTCCTGAAACGTATCCGCATGCTCGGCGCTGTTTGCATCAATGATGGCATTGGACCAGACCCGGAATTTGTCCTGATCCTCCAAGGGTACGCCCAAAATTTCACTAATGACGATAATCGGCAGCGGGAATGCATATTCGTCGATCAAGTCCACGCGTTCCGTGGATGACAGATTGTTGAGCAAGTCGTCGGCAATGTCCTGGATGTGATCGCGCATGTCCGCAATGAGTTTAGGCGTAAATGCCTTTTGCACGAGTCCTCGCAGGCGTCGATGGTCGGGCGGGTCGGCGAACAGCATGTTATTCGTCATCATGGTTGCGTGTTCCGCCCCGTATCGTTTGACCACGTCCTTGCTGAATCGCGGATCTTTAAGCACTTGTACCGCATCTTCATATTGCGTGATAAGCCAGACGTATTGCCCATCGGGGAACAAGATGCGAAAAACGGGTTCCTGTTGTCTCATTTTTGCATAAACGGGATACGGATTCCGGGTGAATTCGGGCGTGAAGAAATCGGAATAATTCGAACCAGGCTGATTGCTCAAATGAATATCCCCTCTCTTTGCTCGTTTGGATACAACTCTATTTTTCCAGATGCTTGGGCAATATGCAAATGTTGCTACGAATGATCCCGGATTGGTCTGGACAGGGACAATTCTGTTACGTATTTATACGCGGATCTGTGTCCAAGGGCTTAGTATAGATGCTGATAAGAAGGACATTTCAACCATTTTTGGCGTTTATGCCTGTAGGCTGAAAAGGAGTATGTTAATATAACATCAATAAGAACATACGATCTGTTATGTGAGAGGAGAAAGCTTCACGATGGAAATGATTAAACCACCGGCCGAGACATTGTACGAGGAGCAGCTGCGTGCACTGCGGGAAGAAGACAAGGGCAAGCGGCCTCCAAATTGGCTGTTATCGCCTGTGCATGTGCGGGACTTCATCATTGGGCGCGACGAGCCGGCGGTGCTGGACGGCAAGCAGGTGCCGATTACGCGAAAATTTTACGGCAACGACGTGCTGATCGAGCGGGCCGTGGTGACGCTGGCGGGAAACCGGGGGCTTATGCTGGTCGGAGAACCGGGAACGGCCAAAACGATGCTGAGCGAGCTGTTGACCGCAGCCATTTCAGGCACCAGCCTGAACACCATTCAAGGTACGGCCGGCACGACGGAGGACATGATCAAGTACTCGTGGAACTACGCGATGCTGCTTGATAAAGGACCTTCGGAAGCCGCGCTCGTGCCATCCCCGTTGTATAACGGAATGAAAAAAGGCATTCTGACCCGTTTCGAGGAAATTACGCGTTGTCCTTCGGAAGCGCAGGATAGCCTGATCAGCATACTCAGCGACAAGGTCATGAGCATCCCCGAACTGGATGGCGGAGTATTGTTCGCCAAACCGGGCTTCAACGTGATCGCCACCGCGAACATCCGGGACAAAGGCGTTAACGAAATGAGCGGCGCGTTGAAGCGCCGATTCAACTTTGAAACGATCAAGCCGATCAACAGCGTGAAGATGGAAGCCAAAATCATCGAATCCCAGGCACGCAGCTTACTGAAGCATAGCGGCATCGAGGCTGAAATCAATACCGACGTGGTGGAACTGCTCGCGACGACCTTCATGGAGCTTCGCACGGGCATGAGCCGCGAAGGGTACAAGCTGGACACGCCGCAGGCTTCCATGAGCACGGCCGAAGCGGTATCCGTTTATGTGCAGAGCGCGATGACATCCCATTATTATGAAGGGAAGGACATTGCGCTCGACCGGCTGGTGCAAAACATGCTGGGTACGATCGCCAAGGAAAACGACAAGGACTTGTCCGTGCTCAAAACGTATTTTTCCAAGGTGGTCAAGGAGCGTTCCAAGGATGAAGGCATTTGGAAGCAGTATTATGAGGAGAAAAAATGGATCGGGTAAACGCCGCGTCCGGCTTGGACATGGATGAGCTGCTGCGTCTGTTTGAGACCAGCGTGTTCAATACGGACGGCGGAACCTTGTATTTTCCAGTGAGGCATCACAGTCCTGCTTGTTCCTACCATTTATTGAAGCTGATTGATCTGTATAAGCCGGATATGATCCTGATCGAAGGCCCGGAAAGCGGAAACCCGCTGCTTGGCGTCCTGGCAGACGAAGCAACAGTTCCTCCGGTCAGCCTGTATTATACGTACGAAAATGAAGACGGCAGAGATGCTTGCTATTATCCCATGCTGCGTTATTCTCCGGAGTACGTGGCCATCAGGGAGGCAGCCAGGCGCGGCATCCCGGCCCGTTTCATCGATCTGGACTACCACCACCTGGCCGGAACACAAACATCGGAGCGAAGGGAAGTCTCGGGCCAGGATGAAACATTGCTCGCCGGATCGGAGTTCATTCAGCGCTTGTGTCAAAAGGCGAATTGCCGCAGCTTTGACGAGCTTTGGGAGAAAGTGTTCGAGATCGGCGGTTTGGCCAAAACGACGCGCGAATTTGTGCTGGACGTATTTACGTACTGCACATGTTCTAGAATGTGCTATACGCCGAGCCAGCTGCTGGCATCCGGCGATTTGGCAAGGGAAGCCCGGATGCGCGAGCACATCGCGGAAGCCGCCGGCGCATATGAACGTGTGCTGGTGATTACGGGAGGATTTCATACCTATGGCTTGCTTATAGAGACGGCAACCGCACCGGGCGGCGGAGCATCACATCAAGATACGTTACCTCAGACAGCTCCCGTATCGCATCAGATTTACCCAATGGTTTATACCTATGCAGAGGCGGATCGGTTGAACGGTTATGCCAGCGGCATGCCTTTCGTCAGCTATTATGAATGGATCTGGGAACATTTGCAGCGAAAGAAAAACCGCCCATACGAACGAGTCGCCGTCGATTTGCTGGCCAAACTGACGCGCAAACTGCGGAGTCGCGATGAACATGTGTCCACAAGCGACGCCATTGAAGCGTATCGCATGATTCAGGACCTGGCGGCGCTGCGAGGCAAAACGGAAGGCGGGGTCTATGAGCTCATGGACGCGGCGTTGTCCGCCTTTATCAAGGGCGAGCTTACGCTCGCGACGGAACAGCCTATGAAAGAACTGCAGCAATTGCTGACCGGAGATGCCATCGGCACCGTGGCACCGAATCCTTTCAGCGTTCCAATCGTTGAAGACTTTAAAACATGGTGCAAAGAGTTAAAACTCCAGATCGGAACGACGGGTCAGCATAAAAAGGTGTTGGATCTGTATGCGAAAAAGGAACATCGCCGATTAAGCCAGCTCTTTCAATGCGTTACATACTTGGTGCCGCAGTTCGCGGAGCGGCAATCCGGTCCGGATTGGGTAGCCCGGCGCGATATGAACCTGGTTCGTGAAACGTGGGTCTATGCGTATTCATCACGCGTTGAAGCCCGTTTGATTGAAAGCTCGCTGTATGGAGGCACCCTTCGCGAGGCGGCAGCCCGCAAAATGGAAGAAGAGATGCAGGGTATTCCCGATCATCACAGCGGAGAGCTTGCCCAGCGCATGCTGCGTGCCCTGTTGATGGGGCTGCAGGATACCGCCGAACGGTTATACAGTCAGGTACGCGCCGCTTTGCGCAAAGACGGCCATTTCCTTTCTTTATGCGACAGCCTGCACACGCTGAACCGGATTCGTCAGCATCGCCACTTGCTCGGAATTGCAAATGATGACGGGCTGCGATTGCTGGTGGTGGAGGCATATCGAAATGCGGTGGACAAGCTGCCGCAGCTAGCCCATACGAACCAGGACGAGCACGCTGCCATCATTCAGGGATTGAAGCTGTTATCGATGCTGGCGGACTCGGCCGAACAGCCATTCGAGGACGAAACGTTCCGTTCCTACTTGAACGATCTGCTTATGGATCAGGGACTTCCCCCTCAATTGGAAGGGGTCTGCGTTGCCATATCCTCCGGGCTCGGCGACAGGCCAAAGCAGGAAATTGCCCAGCGCGCTCGGTCTTATATTCGCGGTACACCGGAGCAAATGCTGCAAACCGCGCTGTATTTGCAAGGTGTTTTTGCGATTTCGCGCGATGCATTCCTGTATGAAGATGAGCTGTTGCAGGAATTGAACTATTTGGTGGCGCAGCTGCCTACGGAGGATTTTATCGGCATGGTTCCCGAATTGCGCCTGGCCTTTACGTTTTTTACGCCGATGGAAGTTGCGTTGATTGCGGAACGGGTAGCCGGCCTCTTCCAAGTTCAGGTGGACGATCTTTCCCTTCCCGCTATGGACGAAAGAGTGCTGGTACAGGCAAAGGCTTGGGATGAAGCCATCCGAAAGGAGTTTGAGGCATGGAAACTGATCTGAATATGCATGAAGCCGCTGGCGAGTCGGCGAAACGCAGTTCATCGGAAGCGCTCAATCGCTGGCGATTGATCCTCGGAGAATCGGCGAGCGAAGGTTTATGCCAGGCTGACGGGTTTGACGAGCAGCATTTCCAATATAACGAAGTGGATGAAATACTGGACTATTTATACAGCCGCGAATACGGGGAAGATCAGGGCTATCGGCAAGAAGGGGGCCGAGGTCCTTCCAATCTGACGGTACCCAAATGGCTGCATAAGGTTCGGAAGCTGTTTCCGAGACAGACGGTCGAGATTTTGGAAAAACAGGCATTGGACCGTTACGGACTCACCGAACTGTTGACGGACAAAAAATTGCTTGAGTCGCTTGAACCCAATATGGGCTTGCTCAAAAACATTATGCAGTTCAAAGGCCGCATGAAGGGCGAGGTGTTGAAAAGCGCCAAAGAGATCGTGCGGCAAGTCGTGGAAGACTTGCGCAGAAAACTGGAGTCGCAAACGCGCGCCAGCATTATGGGCAAACGCTCGCGATATGCACATAGCCCGGTTCGCTCGCTGCGTAACCTGAACTTCAAGCGAACGGTGACCAAAAACCTGAAAAACGTCGATCGCGTCAATCGCAGGTTCATCATCGACAGGCTGTATTTCGACGGCAATATTCAACCGCACAATAAGTGGAACGTGATCATCGGCGTGGACGAAAGCGGCAGCATGCTGGACTCGGTAATCTACAGTTCAGTGATGGCGAGCATTTTTTACCGGCTCAATGCGCTGCGCACCAAACTGTTCATTTTTGATACCCAAGTTGTTGATCTCAGCGACCGGCTCGACGATCCGGTGGATCTGTTAATGAACGTGCAGCTTGGCGGGGGCACGCATATTGCCAAAGCACTGCGTTATGGTGAAACGTTGATCGATAACCCCGGAAAAACGATTTACATCCTCGTCAGCGATCTGGAGGAAGGTTATCCGATCCAGCACATGTATAAAGCTTGCAAAGATATTCTGGATTCGGGCTGCAAGCTGCTGGTGCTGACGGCGCTTGATTTCAACGGAGATTCCGTCTACAACAAACATGCCGCACAGACACTCGCCAATATGGGAGCGCACGTTGCCGCCATTACGCCAAACGAGCTGGCAGATTGGATCGGAGAGATCATCAGCTGAAAGGACGCAATTTTTGTATAAATTTGTTTGGATGAACCAGAGCTACACATTTTAAAGGAGGCATGTATGATGTTAACCGCAGATCGTGCATTGGAGGCCTTGATCGAAAAATTCGCCACCGAGTGTTCGCGGGAATACTCGATACAAACGGACCGAAGCGGCTCCATCTATGACTATATTATGGGCAATACCGACGAATTTCCGGATATGTTGGGCAAATCGAGCCACTATGCCTATTACAGCATGGAAACGCTCATGAAAATTGGTAAAAAGGATGCGGGAGACGTGTTTTTCCGTGCCGGCTCCATTCTCATTCATCTGGAGTCCCGATACTCCCGAAATTCGTGGAGACAGGATGCCTTTTCCGTTTGTCTTGGCGACGATGCCAACGCGTACGGATTGGGAGGCAAGACCAAAGGCAAAGATCGGATGGGGCCTGTTATTGCCCGTCTGGACAAAATTCGTGCATTTGCGGGCGAGAGCGAAATCGTGGATGAGTTGAAAAGCAGGCTGGGAGCGATCCAGACCCATCTGAAACAAAAAAAAGCCCATCGATCCAACAGCTGTTATGACATCGTAAACGCGCTTCTTTTGCTCCGTGCCTATGCCGGTCTGCATGGCGATGCACAGCACGGCGCACAGGTTCAGCTGTTCCATCAAGGTTTGCCGGAACTGTTCCAAGCGGTCATCGCGGGAAATGTTTCTGAGCTTCGTACGCTTTTGCACCGGATGTGCGAACCGCTCGTGGTCGGCTACATGCAGACGAAGGACAATCGATCATGGCATGAGCTGGATCATGGATACCTTGAATCCAAACGTAAACAAATCGTCGATGAAAAGTATGCGGATACGGTTTTGCGGGAAAAAGATCGGGTATCTGCCGGCGATTTCCATTCCACGATGCTGCTGATCAGCAGCGCTTTGTTATACGTGATCAACATCCAAGGGGGAAAGAACGCATTTCTAGAGCATCAAGACGAGCTGAGCCTCGTTTTGCTTGAGTCAATGCGAGAACTGCACGAAATCTATCCTTTGGAGGTGCGTCAATACCTGCTCGCGATGGATTACCGCGCGAAAAACGTGGATGAGCTGCTGAGCGGATTGGTCCCGACGGACGAGCCTTATCAGCTGATCGAGCAGCTGCGCACGGATCTGTACAGTTATTTTGTGCCGTGGCAGTCGCTGGAAGCCGCCGTGTTGGCCGACACTGAGCGGGCAAAGCGCACGTATGCGCTCTCGCGCTCTGCTTATTTCAAATTATATATTCACTACGTGCTTGAAAAGCATGATATTTCGCTACCGTCCGGATCGGGAACGATCGAAGAAGCCGTCTTCGCCGCACTGGCCCATCCAACGGACGGAGGCCGGCACGGTCTGAACATGTCCCGTTATTTGAAAGGGGAAACCTCGCTCGAGGATTATTGGAAAGACAACTTGAATCGCGGGTTGTTCACCCATTTGAATCGGGATGCCAAACGTATTGCCAACCTGATTGCAATTACGTTCCTGCCGGTACGTTCCGAAGCGATGCGGAGGTTTGCCATCCTGATTTCCCGTCCCCAAACCGGGACGTTGGAGGCTTTGTCCGATCTCTACTCCTCCTATGCGTTCAGTGGAGAGAAGCTGCTTGATGCGTACAGCAACGATCCGGACGTGGACGATGAAAACCTGCTTTCGAGTTTGCTTCAATTGAACGGCATTCGTGAATACAGCTACCGATCGATGCCTCAGGATGAATATACCCGGATCATCGGAAACCATCTGGATGCTGCCTTCAAACAGTACAAAAACCTGCCTGCAGAGACGCGCCAGCTTGCGCTGGAAATTGCGTTTGCGGAAGATCAAGAGCTTTCGGTCGAGCAGTTGTCGCAGGCGCTTCGGTTGGGACTGCAGGATTCGTCCAAAAAAGCCAATGCGCTCGCCACGTCACGCTTCAACCGCATGCCGGATGCGGAGCTGTACATTCACATCTATCGTGCGGAGAAAAAGGCCGGCATCAAGGAAATGGTGTTGAACGCCATTCGCGGGCTGCCTGATCCCAAAACGGCCTATCAAACGCTTCTACAAAGCGAGAAATCGGCAGAGTGGAAAGCATTGATTCAAATTCTGCTGGATACCGCCGATTTGAGTCCGGTACACGCCCATGCCGCACTGGCAGATCAAGCCGATGCCAAAAAAGTATCCCGTTTGAACTGGCTGTCGTTGAAGGATCTGCCTGATCTTATGGATCACGAAGGAACGCCGCTCGATGAACGAATCAAAAAATATGTACTGCTTCAGTCCATGGACTATACGGCCGCCCCGAATGAAAGCTTGAATGAAGTACGTACCTATGCCACCGAGGAATCGCTCTCCCGTTTCGCCGTTGAATTGCTGCAGCTTTGGATTCAGGAAGGGGCGCCTGCCAAAGAGAAATGGGTAATGTATCTGTCCGTGCTGTTCGGCGATTTGCAGCTCGTTGCCATTTTCAAGCGTCAAATCAAGGAATGGACCGAGTCGAGCCGGGGAGCGATTGCCGCCGATGCGGTCAGAGTATTGGCTTATTTGAAGGCTCCTGCCGCTCTAATGGCGATCGATTCGATCAAACGTACGGTGAAAAATCGCCAGGTCAAGGGATCCGCTGAGGAGGCGTTGCTGCTGGCCGCCGAAAATATGGGACTGACGACGGAGCAGCTGGAGGATCGGCTGGTTACTTCACTCGGTTTTGACGAAAAAGGGACGCAGCGGCTCAGTTATGGCGAACGCAGCTTCTTGATCAAGGTGAACAGCGATTTGCAGCTTGCGGTATGGAACGAAGAAACCGGAAAATCGGTCAAATCGCTGCCCGCGCCTGCGCAAAAAGACGATCCGGAACTTGCGGCCAAGGCGAAAGCCAGCTTTGCCCAATTGAAGAAAGACCTTAAAGCCATGGTCACCATACAGTCTCAACGTTTGGAGGAATCGTTGTCCAAGCAGCGTCTGTGGACGGCGGAGGAGTGGAAAAACCTGTTCGTCGATAACGTGATCATGCAAAAGTTTGCGGTAGGCTTAATTTGGGGCGTGTATGAGGACAATGAACTTGCAGCAACCTTCCGCTATATGGAAGACGGCACGTTTAATACGGTGGATGAAGACGAATATGAATTGGACCCTGCCTTCATGGTTGGTCTGGTTCATCCGCTTGAATTGGAGGCATCCGACATTGCCGCATGGAAGACGCAGCTGGAGGATTACGAGATCAGCCAGCCGTTCGCCCAGCTTGAACGCGAGATTCATGTTGTGGACGAGGAAGATCAGGCGAAGAGCGAATATGATCGTCTGCCGGAGTCAGACCTTTCACCAACGGCGTTTCCGAAAACTTTGGAGAAATACGGCTGGATCAAGGGGCCTGCCATGGATGGCGGCTGGTTTAACGAATTTTACAAAGAATACGGCGAGCTTGTTGCAGAGCTGCGATTCAGCGGTACAAGCATTACGTATTATGAAGGAATGGAAGACATTACGCTCGAATCCCTGATTTTCTTTAACCCAGGGAACCAGAAACAATATTATTACAGCGACCACAAAGCGATTTCTCTGGGCAAGGTCCCGGGGCGCGTGTTTAGTGAAACGTTGTATGACATCTTGAGAGCATCGGGGCGCTGATTACGTGACGTCATTTGAACGGAAATTTCAGGCATTCGTCGAGCTGTGTACCGAAGATTATTTGATCCGCCATGCCAATAAAGGATTGTACAAGCGTTCCTTGAAGGACATTGCCCAAGGCGTGAGCGTGCAGTACGAATGGGGAGAGACAGCCGTAACGTGCCATCTGGGCGACGGCATCACGTGCACCTTGGAAAGCACCTTGGATCACTGGAACTGCTCATGCCCTTCGGATCATTTGTGCAAACATGTGCTCATCTCCATTTTGTATTACCAACAGACGCATGCCGCAGCCGAGGTGCCTGCCGAAAAAGCACATGACGTTAATGCGGAACAGGCCTTCACGGAGGTGGAATCCGGATCGGTGACGACGCATGTGGCAGCTGGCGAGGATGATCGAGAGAACGCTGCTGCCCCGGAAGCCCGGTCGCGATCCCGGTTCGAATGGATGCTGCACGCCGACTTGCTTGCATTGATCCGATCGTACAGTGCCTCTGCCCTGGAAGAAGTCATGTTCCGCCTGAGTTATCCCGAAGACATTGAAATCAGTCATGACTCCTTGCTCACGGTACGGCTTGTCCGGCAGAACATCGAAGTCTCCTTCACGGAAGAGCCTGGTTTAAGCAAAGCGCTATGCAAGGTGAAACAGGCTGCCGGGAATATGGCCAAACTGGAAGCATTGCTTCGTTATCGGAAGAAGCACGGACTTCACGATGCGGACACGCTTGGCGGAAAGGCATATGAAGCTAAATTCTCGCTGGAGACGGTCAAAGAGTGTCGTCGCATGTTAGCTGAAATGTTACGGGTAGGGTTAGCCCGCTTGCCTGAATCGTACATGGCCCAGCTCGAAACGTTGGCGATCACAGCCCACAGCGGCAATCTGCCGGATATCGAACGCAGTTTGCGAGGAATCCAGGGGGAACTTCAGCTTTTTCTGACCAGGCATATTCGTTTCTCCATGCCAACCATGCTTGATCGGGTCACGAAGCTATACCTTGCTCTGCAGGTATTGGAACAGAAGCAGGTATCCACCATGCAGCAAAGCCAGCTGATCGGCAGCTTTCGCAGCAAGTATTATACAGTCCCTGATCTGCATCTATATGGACTTGGGGCAGATGCTTGGGAGACGCAGTCGGGTTATCGGGGGATCACGTACTATTTTTACGGGCTGCAGGACCAGCAAATGTATACCTTCAGCGACGTTCGCGCCGTATATTACGAGCAACAGCAATTCCAGTTCGACGATCATTACCGTTCGACGATTCCGTGGCTGCCCAACGTAAGCTACCGACAATTTGCAGGCGAAGAGCTGTGTTTCCACGGGATTAAGGTCAACGAAGATCGCAGACTCTCATCCGGAGAGGGAGCCAAGCTGAAACTGTTGACACGCAGGCCGGTAGAAGACATGGATTTTGGCCCCTTTACACAAGAGTTTTCTGCCCTTTCGAATAGTGGAGGGCCAAGATCGTGTCAACTGTTCTCCATGCCTCAGGAGCAGCTTGCTCTGGTAAAAGCCACCCGTGTTTTCGATCAAGCCTATGATAAACAGAAGCAAGAGCTGACGCTTACGGTAGAGAGCGACACCGGAGAACTGCTCGATCTGTCGTTTCCTTACGACAAGGATTGGAGCACGATGATCCAGCGTCTGGAGTCGGGGCACGGCATCGCCAAGCTGGAACATTTCCTCGTATTTATGCGTGTCGAGGCCGGACGCTTGCGTCCCATCAGTTTTCTGAAAGGGCAGCAGGTGATCAACCTGAAGCTGGATGCCGGTTATGGAAGGATGGGACGGTTTGCAAGAATATAATGCCATATTGGAACGAATCCAAAGCTGGGGTGAAGAAATGCTGCTGCGGGGACTGACCCAATTCAGCATGAAGGATGTTGACGTACTGGAAGCGATTCTTGAACAGGTAAAGCGCTTTGAGGCGTCTTTCCTGCAAGAGTTAGTAGGTCACCTCGTGGATCAGGGGAGGAAAATGGCGCTGGGTGATGGCGATGAGGTTCAGCTCCTGGATCTGTATTGCCGCATCACCCAATATGTGAGACTTGGATTGCAGGAGCCATCCTCGTACAAATAGGTAGGATCAAAGATTTGCAGGGGATGACTCCTCTGTAAATCTTTTTTTGTTGGCATTAAGTAAATTCGAGGTTTCATTCGTATATAAAGTGAATTCGGTTTGAGCATTTAACCCTATAAGAAAGGAGGTTCACGATGTCAGATCAGAACATACGGGATGCTATCGTCAGGCGTGACGCAAATGTGATGGAAAGTCTGATGAACCAATACGCCGGTCTGCTGTGGAACGTGGTACGGTCCATTTTGCGGTTAGCACCTGAAGAAGAAGTGGAGGAGTGTGTGGCAGACACCTTTTTTGCGTTTTGGCAAAACCCGGATGCATATGACCCCGAGAGAAGTTCATTGAAAAATTACTTGGCGATGGTGGCCAAACGCAAAGCGATTGACCGTTATCGTAAGTTGGTACGGGCCAAAGAGGCCAAATACGAGGAACAAATTCATTTTCAGTCCAGCCCGGACGTGCTTACTCAAGTCATCCGTCAAGAAAATCGGGAAGAACTGGAACAAATGATAGACCTTTTTCCGGAACCCGACCGGGAAATTATGAAACGCCGATTATATGACGATCAGAAGCCCGGCGAAATATCGGAATCCATGTCTTTGCAGCTTAGACAGGTACATAACAAGCTATACCGTTCCAAACAGCGACTCCGCACTTGGTGGGAAAATCGAAAATAAAGGAGGTGTGATTTTCATGTCCAATCCGAATCAACCATTCACCGCACGTAACCTGGCAAACATCAAACAAAGGTTTTATGAAAAAACCGAGGCAGCAGGACGGTTACCCGACAAGACCCATGAACAACAAGAGCCGACCCTCCGCCGAACGCGAATGCGTAAAGCCGTATCTATCCCCATCGTCGCGATCCTTTCGATCGGCGTACTTACTGGAGCCGCGGCGGCCATGAACATCGTGGATTTGTCAGCCGTTCTGCATTTTCTGGACAAGAGCCGTCTGGACATCTTAACTCCCGTAAACCGTTCCAGCGAGGATCAAGGCATCCGCATGGATATACTGGGTGCGGTTCGCGATGGAGATACGGCTGAAATATATGTCGCTCTCATGGATCTGACAGGCCATCGCGTAACCGATACGCTCGATGTCTATGATTTCCGTGTGACTGGTGGCCGGGCACACAATGCACAGCTGGTCCATTACGATGAAACAAGCAAAAAGGCCATTGTACGATTCCTGGTTCAAGGAGAACATCTTAAAGACCGAATTACGGTTAAGATCAGTTCTTTCCTGACTGGTTCACAAACGAATGAAGATATTGACGTGGATTTGAACTGGTCCGCATTGTTGGAACAACAAACAGAAGACTCCATTATCACCTTGGATCCAATGAAAGATTGGATTAGCGGAGGGGGAGGACCACAGTATGATGAAATCACGAGTCAATCCTCGATCCCTGTACTTAAGCCAGATCAAATGCATATTCCCGTGCCGGGCCTGGAGTGGATGTATATTTCCAACGTAGGAATGGTTAATGGCAAACTGCATATTCAGATCAATCCAGATGCTGAAATGGGTACCTATAATCATGGCTATTTTTACTTTGTGGACGATCAGGGGCAGGAGCAGGATGCTCCCTTGTCTTCCATCAGCTATGGCTCCTATGAAAAAGACGGCGTTCAAATGGGCGGGGATTATGAGGAGTATATTTTCGATATTCCGGATATTCGCGAGCTCCAGCGCCTTCATTTGAAAGGAAAGTTCACCAGTTACGATGCATTCGTGAAGGGAACGTGGAAGACCACGTTTGATTTGAAGCAGAGCGCCGTCAAGAAAAAGGCAAGGCTCCAGCATGCCTCTACTCATTCAAATTCAGGGCCCTTGAACGTGGAAGTCTCTGAATTAGGTGTGACGCTTACAGGAGACTTATCTGAAATCGATTCGGAGCGCCTCGATCTGCGAATTGTTATACAGGACGGAACAACCATTGAGGCCGATTCAGGGTTTGTGCAGTTGGATCAGGAAATCGTCAAATGGATCTCAACCGAAACGATCCCCGTGAGCCACGTTAGGGAGCTTATTTTGAACGGAATATCCGTTCCGCTGCACGATTAAAAAAGAGGAAACGCTGCCAGAAAATTAAACAGCAAATGTCATATCCTGGCTTATCCCGCATACGATAGGCGTACGCGGACATAAGGGAGGAAACAGGCATGTCCATGAGCGAACCGCTATTGATTCAAATTGTGAATGAACAGCTCCCGGCAGGAGCCACGATGGTCACGATCGAGAAACCGGTCAAACACCCGGCTGTCTATGCGGCAGACCTTACCGGGGACGGCTCGCCGGAAATTGCGGCCGTATATGAGCAGGACGGGCAGCTGATGCTGCTTGTATTGACGTTTATCGCAGGCAAGTGGGTTAAAATGTCCTTGACGAAAGGCATGGGCTATGGCGTTACGCTCCTTACAGCCGCACAAGTTACTTCCACGGCACGAAACAACTTGATCGTAGGATGGCAGATCGGAGCGATCTGGTCCAAATTGTCCGTCTATGAATGGACCGAATCCGGACTGACGGATCTCGCGCCAGAGGACATGGTCTACAGCATGGCTGAAATTATGGATATGCCTGGCCAACACGGAAGAGATGGAAAAGCCGAAATCGCATTATGGGTGCATGATACCGGAGAGGCATACCGAGTAGATGTCGTTCGCTGGGATCACCAGCACTGGGTATCGGCCCCGGACATCTACCCGTATTACTTTCCAAAAGTGGTCCAGTATTATGAACAGTTGGTACGCCAGCATCCGGATTATCCGTTCTATTGGAGTTATTTGGCGGAAGCGCAGTATCGGGCGGGATTATGGCATGCAGCGCTTATTTCGGTACAAAAGGCCCTTAGCTTCGATCAGCCTTATCCTTCGAGAGCGGCGCTTCTGGCACTGGAGCAACAGATTAAACAAGCGCTTGGCCATCATGGCCACCATGAGCGTGCTTTGATGTGGCTGTATCCCGTTTCGGTCCGGACGACCAACGGTACGAAGTGGGGATATATGGACGCTGACGGACGTATCCGCTTGGAACCCGTGCTCGATCAGGCGGAGGCTTTCCAACCCAACGGGTTGGCCGTCGTTGAGAGTCGTGGCAAAGCCGGAATAATCGATCTTCAGGGGCGGTTTGTTGTTCAACCGGTTTATGATTCGATCTATCCTTTTTCGGAAGGCCGGGCAAATGCCATTGACGCCCAAGGCTTTAACATGATCGATGAACAAGGACGCGTGCTCACTTCCAGAGCCTATCCGTATATCGGCGATTTGCAGGATGGCCGGGCTGTATTTTACGAATCCATTCAAGGCCAAGCGAATACGAGCGAGATTCGTTACGGTTATCTGGATGCATCCGGTCAAGTCGCCATTCCGGCCCAATTTATGGCTGCGGGTGATTTCCAACAAGGTAAAGCTGTCGTTCAGACGAAAGAACGGGAATACGCCCTGATCGATCAACGTGGACAAAAATTGGCCGTGTATCCATACGCCTCTGTCGGACCGCTTGGAGAAGAGCTGCTTTCGTTTCAGCAGGAATTGTCCGGTCCTTACGGTTACATCGACGAACAGGGGCGCATCCGCATCGAGCCCAAATTCAATACGGCATTTCCTTTTAAAAGCGGGCGAGCCATCGTAAGCATTGCAGAAGATTCCAATTGGAAGTATGGCGTCATTGACCCGCAGGGGGTATATATCGTCCAGCCTTCGTATAACGACATTCGGGATTTGGGTGAACACCGGCTTGCGCTGGGCAAAGCGATCAAGGCGGAAGAACCGTTTCTTGGCTCCGTTTATGCGATTGCAAATGCGGATGGCCGCAGGCTAACCAAGTTTGTGTATACGGGCGTGGAGGATTATAAGCATGGGCTTGCTTCCGTGACCGACGGCAAACAAACTTTTCTGATCCAACTGAACGGCCAGCCGGCCGAGGGATATCCCCGTGTTGAAGGCGCCGGAACGCTGGAGGTATTGGAGCCTGATCTCATCCGGGTGTTCGTCCAGCAACGCTTGTCTTATGTGAACAGGGCAGGGCAGACCATTTGGAAGCAAAATACCGTCGTTCCGCTTCGTCCGCCGTTTCGCGTCGTGGAGCAGCAGTTCAATCCGAATCCGGACTACTTTGTGTATTACCCGCAGGTTGAAGGCTTTTCGAGTCCTGCCGTTGAAAAGGACGTCAATACCAAACTCAAAGCGATGTCCGGGATAAAACCGATTCCGTCTGACCAGAAGCTTGATTATAGTTATACGGGCGATTTCGACATCACCTTTTATCAATATAAGCTCCTGCAGCTGCAGCTTACCGGTTACAATTATCCGTTTGGCGCCGCTCATGGCATGCCGACCATGGTCTACGCCATCATCAATCTCGATACCGGGGAAATGTATGAACTGAAGGATTTATTTAAACCAGGCAGCGATTATGTCAAGGTACTCAGCGACATCGTTGGTGAACAGATTAAAAATGATCCGCAATATTCGTATGTGTTTCCCGATACGTATAAGGGCATCCGTACCGATCAGCCGTTTTTTGTTACTGCGGACGCGCTCCATGTTTATTTTGCGCCTTACGAAATTGCCCCATATGCGGCGGGATTCCCGACCTTCACGATTCCTTTCGCGCAGATCCGTGAGATCATTGATACCGAGGGCTCGTTTTGGAGAGCTTTTCACGCGCCGGAACCGACGCTGTATCATCCATAAAATCAAAATCCGTGAAGCCATATGAACATATGGCTTTTTGGTATGGTCAGAACATCGTCGCTCCCGCCGATTTGCTCGGACTTCATCGATACCGCACCGCGCACCGGTGGAAGAAGTGAACAGGTGAACGTTAGCCCCCATGTCGCCGTCGTACATTTTAACCATGTAACGGTACGTAGGGACGTAACTATTTTCGGGCCGTGGGCGTTTATTCATTTGAGGTGATTTCAAAAATGGCAGGGAGTATCGTTCGGCGGTTTCTGCTGCAAGGTTTGTGTTTCATGATTGCTGCATTCGGAGCTGCCTTTGCGCTGGAAGCCATTGAGGGCATGAAAATTGGGACCACGGAATACTATGGCTTAATGAATGCAGGGAACATGTATTTTCTTTTAATGCTGTTTGCCTTCGGTCATTATGTGGCGGCATTTTACATGCTGGTGGCGTTTCCGTTTTCTTGGGTCATGCGTAGATGGATTCCAATTGTTGCAGTAAGAGCCATGATTTACACGGGGATTGGCGGATGGGGAGGCGGATGGATCTTCCATCAGTTGTACAGCGATTATTTTGTTACCGGATATGATTTGAACCAGAGTACGTCACGCTGGCTTTTTGCGATCGCAGGGCTGGTGTATGCCTTGTTGGAGTATTGGGTTTGGCATAAACCTGTGGCAGTGGACGAACGTAATCAGCGTAATCAACCCGTGATGAAGTGATGTATGGAACATCCAGGCTGCTAATGGTGGGTGATTGGTCATATCGGGAGAGGATTTGCGTGAAATGCATTGAATTGCGCTAGCGAGAGGGATATAATGGGATTTATCTATTGAATTGAGGTGAAGTGGATGTCGTTCCGTATCGTTCGAAGTAACTAGTTCTCGGGCCGGGTCAAAACGCGTACCGGCTATCAAGGGGGTGGTCTGCCCTTTTGATCCACGAACTGGAGCTTTGAACGGTGCCAGGCATTCATTGAGTGAAAGTCAGGACACCGACAACGGGTGGAAACAGGAGACGTTTGTATAAGAACGTTCTCTTTGTTTGCCATCGGTCACGGGTGTGCTGGCTTTTTCTATTTTCAAAAGATAAGGGGTATGAGTATTGTGTTAAAAACGTGTCTGCGTCAGTTGAAATGGTGGATACTTATCTATATAGGGATCGGTTGCGGTATTCAGTTCCTCAGCAGCTTGGGAATTGTATACTTCCAGAAGGTGCTGGATCTGGCGGTTCAGGTTCGGCATTTTGACGAAATTATGGATCACATCTGGATCTACGGGCTTTTGCTTGGCGGGATGGTCATCCTGAATTACGTCGATGAATATCCAAGCGTGCATCTGTCCAAAAGCATTACCGAAAAACTGAAGATTATGGCGTTGTCCAAAATCTCGCGAATGGACTATCAGGCTTATCAGAACCTGGGGACCGGCCAGATGATCAAAGTGATCGAAAACGGGGCGGAAGCCGGTAATGAAATCATATACGGTTTTTTTCTGAAAACGTTGCATGAGCTGCTGCCGACCATATTGTTCAGCTTGTTGTTTATCAGCTTTTATGATGCACGGATTATGTTGGCGATTGCTGCAGGTTATGTCGTCATTTTTATCGTGACCAACCTGATCCTGAAATTGTTGTACCGTATGAAAGAGGCCGTTCTTCGTCAGCAGGAGTCTATGTCCCGTCATTCCATACGCGGATTCATGGAGCTTGTGGTGTTCCGCACAAATAAAAGGTATGAAACAGAGCTGGCCAAGCTAAGCGCTTCGGCTCGTCGAATGATTCAACAAAGTGCGAGCATGCGCATGATCCATGAAGCTTTTTTCACGATTTTTGAATTGTTCGTCACGATCATTAAAATGATTATTCTGATTGTAGGCATCCAGAGCGTCATTCAAGGCGAATCTTCCATCGGCGTGATTGTTGCATTGTTCATGTTCATTGAGAAAATCTATTCGCCGATCGCCATTTTCAACGTGCTGTTTGTGGACTATCGCTTGAATCGGGTGACCTATCGCAGGTTTCAGGATTTCATTGAGGCGACGGAGGATCGAAATCTGAATAGCGGTCGTGAAGTACACGTATTGGAGGGAGAAATCGAATTCAAAAACGTTTCCTTTGACTATGGGAGCACCCGCATATTGCATGATGTTTCGCTTACCATTCCTTCAGGAACTTCCGTGGCGCTCGTTGGTTTGAGCGGAGGGGGAAAATCCACCATGATCAAACTGATCATCGGTCTGCTGAAAAAGAAAGAAGGCGAGCTCCTGCTGGACGGCATCGATATCGATGATGTAAACCTGAACAGCTATTATGGCCATATTTCGTATTTGTCTCAGGACTCGCCGATCTTCGATGCAACGATTCGAGGCAATATCGCTTTCGATCATCCTGCCACGGACGAGGAACTTTATGGCATTTTGGATAAAGTAGATCTAAAGGAAAAAGTCCGGAAGCTGCCGGACGGATTAAATACGCTGGTCGGCGAAAAAGGACTGAAGCTGTCCGGCGGGGAACGCCAGCGACTGGCATTTGCCCGTGTGCTGTTTCAACGCCGAAACGTGTTGATTCTGGATGAACCGGTATCCGCACTTGACAATATTACGGAGCAGCGCATGATGGACCTGATGCTGAGGGAGTTCCGCGGCAAAACGATCCTCATCGTAGCTCATCGGTTAAACTTTGTTCAAAACGTCGATAAGATTGTCGTCATGGATCAAGGCTCCATTCTCGCGGAAGGCCGTTTCGACGAATTGATTCGCGATTGCGAAATGTTTAAGGAGCTTTGGAACAAACAGGGGAAGGAAGACATGGAGACTGGTGCGTCTGCTTCGTTATATTGAGTTTTAGGCAGCCTGGATTTATCGGATGAAATAAGGATGTGCAAAGCCGAGGATTTTCGTAATTTGTTGCGGAAGTCCTCGGCAATAAAGAAGCTGCGGCGGACCGAGTGTACTGTGGAGAAAACATATAGGTTAAAACCAGATTGATTCCTTTTTTGCAAGCGCTTTCTAAATTGGTGAGAAGTATTCTCTTGGACCCAACACAGAAGATTAGTTAGAGAATTTTAGCACGATATTTAGACAAAAGCATCAAGAGATACATCAAGAGAACAACAACGATTATCATATTTATCCATACGGAATGAAAAATTTCTCGGGGTTAATATTTATAAAAGGATACATTTATCCATATATAATCGAGAAAAATATGATGAATATTTCCTGGTGATCGTTGGGTGAAAATTTTGGCCACATCGAAAGTGTTTTTACCAAAATGTAACATATGCACACCGAGTGAAACATTGATTCAGGTTTTCTTTATGGGAAACATTAAATACAAAGTTGGAAAGATTATAATCTCAATCGAACTAATCGAACTTCGAAGAAAAAGGAAAGGAACGGAATAATCCAAAAACAACGGATAATCAAAAAAAACAATACAGCCAACAGATGCAACAGCATTCCTAATTTTAGACACTATTTCACAAAACCCGTATTTTGTACATATGTAGATATGCTCTTTACAGGTGAAACTTTCTGTCACTATTTAACGGGCTATGTACCGATTGCAGTATACTTCCCTTCATATTCCTGATGTTAAACACACAAAAAACGTCCATCTTTCCTGAAATTAAACCAATTGTTGGATTTTATGTATAGTTTAATTCTCTAAGGTTTATGCTATTTACCAGATAAAACTTTAGTGGAGGTAACCATGAATAAGAGAATGCTTCTTGTTTTGTGTTTGATTTCAATATTTGTTTATGACACATCAGTAAATGCGGAACCCCTAAAGGTGGAAGAAAAAGGGTCTGATAATATGAAGGTGAACTTTAAGCCTCTATACGCAAGTATTTCTGGAGAATTTGAGGTTGTCACTAAAAAGATTGATGGTTCATTTGTGATATTTTACTTGTCAGATACTGACCCTGTACTAAGTCTTTATGAGAGCTATTACCATGGGCAAGAAATAAATCAATCGGACAGCACAGAACTAATAATAAAGAATGGGGTTAAGTACCATTATAGCCCATTTAGAAATAATCATGGTGGCACGCTAACATGGGTTAAAAATAATATTCTTATTGAAATGAGTAGTTCTCATTTTAACAAAAATACCATGATGCAATATGCCTCTACTATCAAGTAAAAAACAAAGGATGCAAAACGCGAAATTAACGTATTGGCATCCTTTTGATTTTATTGATATGCGTAACCGTCAACTGTGAGCCAAAATCCGCCATCCATGTCATTGTTTGTATTGGATGTTATAACAACTTGGTATGTTCTCCCTGGAACCACATTGCTCACGTTCCAGCTTCTCCCTGTTACATCTTCAGTAAAAGTTTTACTCCACATGAGGTTTCCTGTCGTAAAGTCAGTAATTGACAAGGTGAAGTTTGCTTTTTCGCCAGCGTGAACGCCTACCATTTGTACATCAGTAATTTCAAAGGATGACACACCACTGTTTGTATATACACTTGCACCATCAAACTCATTTATGTTACGTGTTCTGACAGCGTAAGGTCCCCACTTCTTAACCGCTAGTGTTTCAAATTTGGGAGTAGCCGATCCGATCTCTGTGACTACCAATTTGGAAGATACATCTTCAGAAGATTCAGCATAGGACGGATTTACAGGGGAGATAAACAGCAAAAATGTAAATAACATAGCGAAAGCAATTTTGTAGTTTCTGGAGAAGATTAGCATAGATTAAATACCTCCTCGATTTATTGAAATATTTACCCTACAATTACAAATATATCCATATTTTGAACTCTCGTATATAGGTATATCCTACTATTTATTCGACTTGGGTTGGCCTTGTTCCGGGGCATAACGAAAGCGCCGGTAAACGAAAGTCTTCCATAACAGGCTAAGGCAACAAGTATCTCCGTTCCACCCTCATCGAACCCCTCCCACTCCATACGTGGATCTGATAACGATCTCTGAGCTCAAATCTCAGCCCGCAAAGGAAAGCAGCGAGCGGCAGTTGCCGTTCCACATTCCATGATGACGATTGCTTATCATTTGCTAACCCGCCAGAAAGACTACAAGCACTTGCAATTCAGTTTGGCCAAGCTCGTTGACCATGATCTTATACCTTCGATGCCCACCGATAGGCTGGACGTACCCAAACTCCTCGATGCTTCTCCGAAGCTTTCATATTCCGTATCGCCTGGCAGAAGGTCAAACCGAGGGTTATACGCTGCTGCTTTGATCTGATCGATTGGCACGATTCTGATGTTCATAGGATATATCTCCAATGATTTATGGCAACTAAAAAGGACCAACCTTCTGGCTCGTCCTGATAATCGTATTAGCCGTTGTGTCTTCTCAGAGCATCCTCTAAACGTTGGAATAAATCGCCATAATGTTCTTTTTTGGGTTCATCAGTTACAATTTTCATCCCGTCTTAGGTGGCACCGGTCCCGCCAGTTTCTCCAGTCGATCCAGTCAAATCAGTAGTTTTGACTGGATCAGATACAGCTATTGAAACCTGTGTTTTAGGATATTTAAGTTCTCTAATACATCTTAATGATTGATGAAGTTGAAGTAATGCATCCCCAACTTCTTTCCTAGCACGATTTATTTTTTTTCTTTTAACAAGGTAAGTGGCTTTCCGTAATTTCTCTAATTGCTGAATTAACTTTTCTTACACACCTTTTTCGCAACCTTTTCGATCTATTCATTTTTTCATCTTCCCCGACATTTTCGAGGGTGTGTGTTTATTTTATTTAAGCTCTCTAACACTCCAATTAGAATGACTAAGGTGGTCTCAATTTTATCCACTACGCGTTCATATTATTCGCCTATTTAAGAAATTTCTTTTGCCTAATCCCACCCAAATCACTGCAGGTGATATAGGCGTCATTAAAACGATGTTCTAAATGCCAATGTGATAAAAGAGAAATAATCTCAAAAATAAATGGCTTCCAAACTACAAATCTATTCCCTTTGTGGTTAAGGACCAGTAGCACTTTAACTTTGTTGAGGATAAACATATCTCCTCCGGAACTCACACTGTGACATCCTGAGTAACCCAACCAAGATTTATTCTATCGGTAAAAAGTTTGTCAGCGGCTCGGCAGGATTTCGTCCTCAACTGTTTATCCAGACGTCTGAGAGTTAGCCACCCGCAAAGAGGAAATATTTAAGCCGCTGATAGCAAATACAATTCCCGGCGTGGATTTTTTGGCACCGATCTTAGGCAAATCTGATCGTCTTTTGCTTTTTAACAAAATAAAACGCTTCTTTATACCTCGCATATATGCACCCAGATCCGGATCGCATAAGAATAAGGATTGTTCACTAAAAAATATTTAAGCAGGTCTATCGAATATGTGTCTCCACAAACCTATGGGCTAGCCATAATCCTTTCCCCAAGTCTGTATCTAAAAAGGCCACCTCACTGGGGGCATTCGATTGCGTCTATCCTTCCGGTCCCTCCCCTTCTCGCTGTCCCGCTAATTCTATCCCAGCGAGCTTCCGGGTCCTCTTCGTTAGGGGCGTAATCGATGGAAGGGGCTCTTTTCCTCGAGGCATTCGTCATTGTCGCTGTCAGAGAAATCTAAAGACTCCGTTTCGAACAGATCGTTGTATCTCTCTTCGCCTTCCCCCTCGTATTCTTCCACCGAAACGCTCAAGAACGCCTAGCTGATTACTCATGTCGGTGCGACAGTAATTGTCTTTGTAAACCGGGCGGTTGCTATCACCGTCGATAAGCAGCTCTACGTTTCTTCCTCATAACTGCACACGGAGACGGGCTTAGGGCAAGCATTTTGGATGAAGCTTGTGAAGTATTGATGTCCTTGATCGTCAGGCTGATAAAGATACATATTTTGATACTAATGAAGTTTATCTGCACGCGCTTTTTATTTAGATGTTCATCTAATCGGCAATCGGACGATGTTCTTGTCCATTTCGGTAATCGGTACAAGTTCTTGTCCTTCGCTCGGGACAAGAACTTGTACCGATAAAATAAAAAAGCCGCTAAATTAGCGACTTCAATGTGACCATGTTCTTGTACTTCGACAGTAGTCATACTGCCCTGTCGGCTTAGATACGTCAATCAGACTGTCAGATACATGATTAAATTTGTCAGAGTCAAATAGGTGTACTTCAAAACCCGGGCCCAAGGTTACAGCCTTAACCTCCTCTTCATTTGCATAACCGTATCCTGCAGGGTCATCTAAAACTAATGTTTTAAACTCTTCCAACCCTTGCCCCTTAGCATAAATCTGAACATCTTCCGGGACAGTGCTGCTCGCATGAATACTTGGAGCAATCATGTAACTGATCATCAGACCAATCCATATCGTTACGAACATTCTCATATGTTTCATTATTAGTCCTCCCAATCTAATCCTTATTGATAATGCCAAAAGTCTTTAAGTCCCCATCTCCATGTTCTATCCGCTCCTGTGCCACCGTTAAATTTTGAATACTCCATTGAAGTTTTCACTCCATCCCAAGGATCAAGATAATGCATATAATAAGTATATGTTGGTGTATTACTATATCCATAAATAGCAACCGCATGACCTATAAGAGCTGTAGGACTATTCCATTTCCAGCTAACATAGACAGGGCGCCCACCATCAATTTGACTTTTAACTTGGGCAACATTAAGATTTCCAGAGTAATAATTGGAGGATACCCCGTAGTCATGCATTCCACTTTGTGCTTCTACCGTGGATGCCGATACATTTGCACACGAACTGGTTGACTTCACTGTCTTTACAAAGTCGCATTGATACACATTTTTTTTAGCCATGAACTTGAGTACACTTGAACTTACTGCGGCCCAGCACCATTCATCTTTCTCTTGCTTTGCAATTGGATATGATGGCAAATCTGTAGAAGCAGCATACGCTTGTGACACGAAACTTAGTGTAAATATTAATGCAAATACAGAGAATATCATCGATTTTTTATGCTTCATTTTAAACCTTCCTCCTCATTTCATCGAAATTGAATTGAAAAATTCAAAAGCTCCTATTTGTGCCAATCTTCATGCTGCCCTCCCTTCTCATTCATCCAAAGTCATTTTTCTTACACTATAAAAAACAACCCTTTTAATTAAAAGGGTTCCTTTTTTTATCAATTTTTTAATCAAAAAAATATTATCGCAAGAGGTCTGAATCTGAAACAGATTGCTCCAAACTAAAGAGGCATATCCCGGTAATCTGTACAGGTTCTAGCCTTTGCTCGGGACAAAATCTGTACCGATAAAAAAGCCTGAAAGGTTAATCTCGTAACCAGCACTACAAATAAAAAGCGCAAGCAGAGAAGATTTAATCTCCTCCTGCCTGCGCTTCTTTATCGTTGCATCGGCCTCCTTCATTTCTGTACTGTCCACTTGACAGGCTTATGACCAGCTTGTATGGCGGCCTTTCTGCGTTAGAAACGAATTAATGCGATAATTCCAACCCTCTAATCCTTAATACCTTTTGCCAGAACTCGATATTCAAAAGATCTGGATCAATCATGCCCCCACACCACGGTGCTATTTAACTAAAGTTTCCTGTTAGTTTAACAGAGTCCATTTTTATGTATTATGCTTACTTAATGAGTGTTTTTAAGTTTGAGGTGCCAATATTTAGATACACATCTAATCGGAAATCGGACGATGTTCTTGTTAATTCCGGCAATCGGTACAAGTTCTTGTCCTTGGCTCGGGACAAGAACTTGTACCGATAAAAATAAAAAAATCGCTAATATAGCGAATTTCAATGGGAATATGTTCTTGTCCCCCGACACCAATTGTAAATAAGCGGTTCATGAGCAGACACAACGAAAGTGTAGCTTCCATCAGAATTCACTTTAGCCTGGTGGGGCGTCTCTTTACCCGTTTTTACGTTACGTTTTGTTTTTCCGTTAGCGCAGCGAAAACAGCCGATATCTTTGTGACCGGCTGCCTTCGAGGAATTATTAAGCAAACGTCTCCCGTTAGTTAAATGTTCACCTATTGGAATGAATCAAGGACTTTTTATGAATGTATTAAGTTCATCCAACTTTTCTTGAGGAATATTCTTGTTAAAACACCTATTTAAACTAGAGTTTATCTTGTAAAATCATTGTTCCCCATACATGCATAGCTTCTAACACAGGCTGAAATTGTTTGCCTTGCTCAGTCAATGAATACTCTACTTTCGGGGGAACAACTTTAATTAGCATAAAATAATTTGTGTAGTAAGGTTTTCAATGTATCCGCTCAATGTTTAGACATCCATCTAATCGGCAATCGGACTATGTTCTTGTCCATTCCGGCAATCGGTACAAGTTCTTGTCCTTAGCTTGGGACAAGAACTTGTACCGATAACATAAAAAAGCCGCTAAATTAGCGACTTCAATGGGACCCTGTTCTTGTCCCTCGACAAAAACTGATCCACAGCCATCATACAACTTTTGTGAAAACTCACGAATAAAGACTTGTTCATCCATCAACATAATCCTCCCCATTAGGTACTTTACAAATTAAAACCCTAAATTTTTCTGTCAAAAAATGAACTTGTTCTTTAGATAGTTTATCATTAAATTGCCGGAAAAAATCGAATCTTTTATGATACGCATAAAAGCGATTGATATTCCACTAACCTGCCCGTTCGTATTATGAGATCAACCAGTTCTTTCTGATTGATCCTTTTTTCATTTGCATAAATGATTAAGTTAGCTGGTTGAACGCAACTGGCCGTGGGACTTGATCCCAAGTCTCTAGTGTTCGCCCTACTTGTCATGACTATGATTGAGGCTGGTTGGGATGTAATATCCCGTATAACAAGCGATGCAATGGAGCTGATCTCCGTCATGATATTATTTAGATAACTACCTAATCCCAAATGACACAATGTTCTTGTCCTTTTCGGCAAATGAACCAAGTTCTTGTCCTCAGCTTGGGACAAGAACTTGGTTCCTTAAAACAAAAAAGCCGCTATAATAGCGACTTAGAATGGAACAATGTTCTTGTCCCTTGACACCAAACATTAGTTCTTATATCTATGATTTCGTCTAACTAGATTTATGTAAATTTATAAGCTGCTTATCACTTGGATTGTTCATGATAAGCATCGCAACTTTTACGCTAAGGCAACAAGTATCTCCGTTCCGCCCTCATCGAACCCCTCCCACTCCATACGTGGATCTGATAACGATCTCGGAGCTCAATACAGACGAATCGCAGCCCGCAAAGGAAAGCAGCGAGCGGCCTGTTGAGGCAGCAAGTTTGTTAAAAATGTGACATGCTGCCTTTTTAGGTTACTGCATTTTACTTGGATTCTCGACGAACATACGATTAATATGTATTCAACTCTTATTGATCCATCTCATTATTCAACTAACCTGCCCGTTAGTTGACAAAAAGCAGCAGATCATATTGACCAGCTGCTATCTTTATATTGTTACATTAACGTTTCCCGTTAGTTTAACGAGTTTTAATAATTTCTTGCCAGTTAGAAGGCAAGTAATAATCCCTAATGTGCTTATACCCAAGAACCACTACTGATCCGGAGTTATCTATACGAAACCTCATCGAGTCGAGTCCAACATCCAAATGAGGCCTACGTACGGGATTGTTTTAACCTGAACATCAATATGCGAAGAATGATATTCACCGTCTACATCAGTCCCATCCAAAAAAGGCGCATACGTAGGTAATACAGTTAATTTACTTGTATAGTATTGGTTAATCTGTTCCTGTATTTTTGGAGCTAACAAAGTAAGTACAAGCCGTTTCAAAGGTTCATCGTTTGGCTTTGAACAAACGGGCTGTATTGTCACAAAGAAAATGATGACTGTTAGCATTGATCCGATACATCTTACTAAAACCCTCATCCTCAGCATTTTAAGGGAAGTTTTCACTAAATGAAGATAATTTATTATGCTATCCTGCCCAATAGTTGATTAATGATCTAACCATTGCCCCAAATAAGTCTTTTGAGGTAAATCCATATTGTTGTATGATTTAGAAATTTCCAAACGAAAAATATCCTTTGTTTTATCAGTGAGTATATATCCATTTATTGTGTTAACAATCATCTCAATTTCAGATAAATTGTATGAAGTCATATCCATTTTCGAAATGCTCACTTGCTTACCCAGCATTTCTGATAAAGAAAATATAATTTGTTTCTTTACGTCGTCATTTAAACCTTCAAACAGGAGTACAAGGTTTTCAAGGTCATTCTTGCTACCTTCCATCAAACTGTGGGATTGTATCCCAATATGTCCTGGAGTTGAGGACTTGATAGCATAAATCTCAATGATGTCATCCATTTTAAATTTAAAGTTTAGGCCTTCTTCTGTTTCAACAAATAGGTAGCCCTCATTTAATTCTTTAGAAACACCACGGAAAAATTCATCTTGATTACTATTAACTTTAAATACTACAGAACGTTGTTCTTTAACTGTCATCTCAATAAATTGTCTCTTATTCATCCTATTATGCAATGTGATCCCCTCCCTTTTAAAGATAAGGTGTTCTATATGAGATATGTTGTTCCCTTTTGTCTTTAGACTATCCTGCCTGTTGGCTGAAAAAAAGCTACCGATCACATTGGTCGGCTGCTTTTTTTGTTTCATATCGCTATCGTTCCCCATTAGTGTAATCACTTGTTCAATTATAGATTACGCTAATCTAATCTTATCCTTACTAGACATTGTGAGTTAGAACAAGCAAGCCCAGACCTGACTCTTGATTCTCTATATCATAAAATTGTCAAGTTTGAGTAAGTTTGTTGCTTTATACTTCGTTTTCAACATTTTTTTGTTCCCAATCTCAAGCGTATATTGCATCCCGTTTTTCTGGAATCGAAGTTCATATCTCAATTCGAATTTTGACCGGTACAATGCTTTCGTTCCGTCTTCTAGTTGATAATACACATCGTTCTTCCCTTTTTACCGCTCCAATTCTACTACGACTGGGAATACTTTGACCCGGAAGAAAGCGTTCAGTGCTTTGTTTTGATAAATTAGTTCAAGTGATTCATTACCATCAACGTATCCGTTGAAGTGAGTTATCTCGAACGGAAACACAGTGGGTACCAGTACGTCCCTTTTGAAGCTCAATTGGTACTCCCTGACCAATCGGGCCTTATCGACGGGCGGATTGGCCCCTTCGAACAGATTGCGGATACAAGTTATTCGGTCTTCCTTTATGATTAGTTCCCATATGAAAGCAAGTCGTTCTCCCTCTAGCACTTCATCATCAAAATGAGCCAGTAGGTATTTCACATCTGACTTTGGGGAGGATACGAGCTGCACTCCGCTGATTTTGGATTTTCCCTTATCTTGGGATTTGGACAAAATCCTTGTCTACATATTTTTCGCCTCTTCAAGATCGTTTCTCAGTATAGCTTTTGCAAACCGATTTACTGGTCCCGGGAGAGTTTCGCCATCAGTGGGGGCTGCCACAGATTCGGATGGTTCTATGTTATGGGCTATTATGCTGCTCGCCAGCACCGAATTGAAAAAACTCATTATCATTAGAAGAAACAGCGCCTTAATTTCATAATATCCTCCTTGAAAAGGATCTACTCGCAGTAATAACTTCGCCAATTCGAAGTAGTCTACCCAATGACTGGAGATTTATTCATTCAACTACCTGCCCGTTAGTTTAATGAAATAAGGACAAGATGACGATTAGATAAACGCCTAATCGGCAATAGGAACATGTTCTTGTCCTCAGCAGCTATTTTCAGTCCGAATTTCCCCTTTTTAATACCTAACAACCGTGTTTAACCTCTCCTCTTGTTAGTTGTCACATAACATTGTGAACATTTATGGTACTTAATAAAGCTTCAAGTCCAATGTGATCAATGTTTAGATGTACATCTAATCGGTAATCGGACTATGTTCTTGTCCATTCCGGCAATCGGTACAAGTTCTTGTCCTTGGCTCGGGACAAGAACTTGTACCGATAAACAAAAAAGCCGCTAAAAAGCGACTTCTTATACTTTTCCAAAGAGCTGCAGGTCCATCTTTAAAGAACCACTCTTACTTGTAGATGATTTTTTTACCGCTTTTGCCGCTGCCTTTTTTGCAATTTCCTATGAAACGGCTTTAACAACTTTCCTTGTACCAATTGCCGATTAATCGACATCAATTCTTTGTCTTCTGTTCTTTCAAATCCTTATGATAAAATGCCGTTACTCCAAACCCTCCAATAGAAATTATCATTACAATAATTGCATTACTAGAAACCAAATCCTGCACATCTGAAAGATGGAGCATCTCCTTAATCAAACTTCCTTCGTATGGCGACAGTGTCGCTCCCAGGTTATACGAGATCAATACAATTGTTGTGCCTAATTTCGCCATTCTGGCGATTTGTCGTGCAAAGATATGCAGTAAATATGGCATAATGCAGCGAAACGAAAAACCGATGACCATTGAACAAAAGGTCGTAAGAATGATACTTTGTGAGACTGTCGTAACCCACATTGCTCCTCCAAGTAACATCATCGAGGAGGCCACGATATAATGTCCGAAAATTTTGTATATCTTACCAAAGGAAAATCCAGCAATAAAAGCTCCTAAACCTAAAAATGCAAGCATATTACTACCATTTGTTGCATTCCCAATCTTTTGCTCCAGAAGTAATGGTGTAATCTGTATATTGTAATTAATAAAAATCATTACGATCAAAAACAATAAAACGCCAAAACCGATCATGACTTGAAGTGATTTTTTATCAAGTGTATGATCTGAATGCGTTGTAAGCTGTTGCTTTTTATTTTCATTAAGTCCTCTTCGATCAGAAGGGATGAAACATAAAAATGCGATGAAAATAGGCAGTGCCAGTCCATAAACAAAAAATGAAGTATGCCAGCCCATTGGCAAAAGTTGACCAACCAGTAGCGTTAGGCAAATACCGCCTAAACCTTCAAAAGCACTTTCTAAACCGATCACGGTTGCCTGTTTACTTGGATTCTCACGATACATATCACTTATCATCTGAATAATTAACCTATTGAACAAGCCTATACCTAACCCAAATAAACAACGCGAAACGAATAACAATGAAAAATGCTCATGATATAATGCGGGAAAAATTCCTGCAATGAGAACAAGCCCTAATCCTGTAAGTATCGTTACTTTCTTTCCAATCACTTGTTCCAGACGATTTCCGATCAAAACACCCAGAATAACAAACAGTGAAGGGATTGTCGTCAGTAAGCCTACATGGGTTAACGATATGCTTGGAAAAGCCTTCGCGATGGCAGGTATATTAGCGGCGATTACTGGACCTGAGGAGATTAACAACGCAACGGACAGTAACGAATAGGTTCTAAGCTTCTCCTTGGATATAATAAAAGACCAACTCCTTTATGGCTTCACTTCGTTGTAGGAGAGAACGCAATAACGCATAAAGCCAATGACTTCATGCGTTATTGCTGATTCGTTAGAGCACTGTACCATTGCTTTCAATGACTTTTTTATACCAATCAAACGATTTTTTCTTGCTGCGTTTCAATGTCCCCTCTCCATCGTCATCTTTATCAACATAAATAAAACCGTATCTTTTACTCATCTGCCCCGAACTGGAGCTTACTAAGTCAATACATCCCCAAGTTGTATACCCCAACAAATCTACGCCATCTTCCTCCACGGCGGTTATAAAGGCTTGGATATGTTCGCGCAAATACTCGATTCGGTAATCATCTGCAATAATCCCCATCTCATCAGGCGTATCGATCGCACCCAATCCATTTTCGACGATAAATAGCGGCTTCTGATAACGGTCATATAACGAGTTCAATGTTATCCTTAAACCTTTCGAATCGATTTGCCATCCCCATTCACTCGTTCTCAGATGTGGATTGCGCAGTGTTGGGAACAGGTTGGCTGCCGTTTTTGTATTTACTTCCGGGTCTGCACTTGTTAACCTTGAACCATAATAACTGAAGGATATAAAATCAACGGTATTGTTTCGTAAGCATTCCTCATCTCCGTCTTCCATCACGATATTAATATTCACTCGTTCCAACATTTTCTTCGCATAGTTCGGATACTCGCCACGGGATTGTACATCGACGAAGAAGTAATGCTCACGATCTCTTGTCATTGCTTTCCAGACATCCTCTGGTGCACAAGTATACGGATACGTGTTGGCACCCGCCAACATACAGCCAATCTTCATCTCGGGATTGATTCTACGAGCAATTTCAGTTGCTTTTGCACTTGCAATTAACTGATGATGAGCAGCCTGATACTTAACAGCATCTTCATTTTCGCCTTCTTCAAACACAAGCCCCGAACTTCCGAAAGGCAGGTGTAACAACATGTTGATTTCGTTAAAGGTAAGCCAGTATTTCACTTTATGCTGATAACGGTTGAAGATCGTTTCACACAATCTCTCATAATGATCAACCATTTTCCGACTTCTCCACGAACCGATCGTTTTCACCAAATGGATGGGCACATCAAAGTGGGTAATCGTTACTAATGGCTCGATCCCATATTTCAAGCACTCGTCGAACACATCATCATAAAATTTCAAACCCTCTTCGTTTGGAAGCTCGTCATCTCCATTAGGGAAGATTCTTGTCCATGCCAACGATAAACGGAAACACTTAAAGCCCATTTCAGCAAGCAAGGCAATGTCTTCTTTGTAGCGATGATAAAAATCGATGGCCTCATGACTTGGATAGAAATGCTCATTATCACATTCCAGCATTTTCATTTTACCTCGCAACACAGGAACACGATCCTTGCCTGCCGGAATGACATCAACGGTGGATAGTCCCTTATTCCCTTCTCTATATCCCCCTTCGCATTGATTGGCCGCAACGGCTCCACCCCATAGAAAATCTTCTCTTAGTGCCATCTATAACACTCCCTCAACTTAAATAATCGTTACGCTTTTACAACTAACAATGTATTGTCAAAATTAATATGTTGTTGACTCGTTTCTGGTATTACATCTGAGTAGCTATAGGTGTTGGTGACAATAATAGGCGTTTGAGTAACATAGCCCTCCTGTCTGATTTTTTCCAGATCGAAGGTTATCAGTGTCTGTCCTTTCGTAATTCTCTGGCCTTCTTCAACAAAAGCTTCAAAGTATTTCCCATTCAGTTTCACTGTATTTAAGCCAACATGAATTAGAATTTCGACCCCCTCATCGGACAATAACCCCATCGCATGTTTCTTAGGAAACAAGGATACAATCTTGCCATCAAAGGGAGCAATTACTTTGCCCTCACTAGGTTCTATCGCAATTCCTTTTCCCATGGCCTCAGCTGCGAAAGCTGCGTCCTGTACATCCTGGAGTGGAATGATTTGACCTTTAATTGGAGTCGTAATCACGGAATCTTTTATTTCAATGACTTTATCCGTAACCGCGCTCACGCTTTCCGTGCTTTCAATAGGATCTTGAGCCGGTACATCTTTTTCGTATTTCAAACTGAGCAAATAGGTAAGTGCTGCCGTCACAACAGTTGTTATAACTAGTGCGATCAGTATGTTATATAGATTCCAGATATTTTCGCCAATGTACAACGGAATCGCTGGAATTCCTGAAGCGCCTGTCGCATAACGAGAAACATCCATTAGCCCTGCATAGAGTCCACCACTGGCGGCTCCAATCATACCCGCTACAAGCGGGTATCTCTTCGGTAAATTCACACCGTAAAGAGCTGGTTCTGTGATTCCCATCAACGCTGTAATACCACTGGAAGCAGAGATTTGTTTTAATGCTTTATCCTTGGTTCTCATCCCTACAACTAAAGCCGCGACACCTTGTCCAATACAGTTGATCATCGCTCCAGGACCGAGGATATTCTCATATCCTGATGTGGTGATTTGAGCGATGGATAGAGGAACAATATTATGGTGCAGTCCAAACATAACCAGTATTGGCCAGAAGGTTGCAACCAGGAAAATAACCAACCAGCTACCGTGTGCACCCAAGAAATCAAAGCCCATAGCCAAGTACGTTCCGAAAAATGATCCTAGAGGCCCTAATACCGTCAAGGCTAGAATACCCGCCACTAAAATGGTGCACATCGGAACAAAAATAACTTTTACTGCATTCGGAATGATCTTCTTAAACATAGATTCAATACAGGATTGTGACCAAACGATCAAGAGAATTGGAACCACAGATGAACTATAAGATACAAGAGTTAGTGGGATCCCAAAAACACTTACCTCATTTCCATCTAAACGCAATTGCGTCAAGTTTGGATGAAGTAAAATACCCGCTAAAACGAGCGCTAGGACGGGACTACATTTTAATTTGTTCGCAGCCGAATATGCCAATAGAAACGGTAAGAAGTAGAAGATGGCATCCGACATAAGACTGACTACATAGTAAGTTTGGGAATCTTTAGATATCCAGTTGAACAAAATCAGTAGCGCGAGTAATGCCTTGATCATACCAGCGCCAGCTATAGCAGGAACAATTGGGCTAAAAGTTCCAGATACGAAATCAATTAATTTCCCCAAAACACTAACTTTTCTAGCATCAGTTGGCTCTCCCGATGAACTCATGTTGGGTTTAAGGTGCTTGATCACTTCTTTGTAAACGTCTTCAACATGTGTCCCAATAACGACCTGGAACTGTCCGCCACTCTCGATCGCATCAATAACACCATCGAATGACTTAAGCGCATTTTGATCTGCCTTGCTATTATCATTCAGTGCAAATCTAAGCCTGGTCATACAGTGAGTCAGCGTGGATACATTCTCACTACCGCCCACTTTCTCTACAATATCCTGAGCTAACTTCTCATATTTCTTGCTCATCCATAATGCCCCCTCTTGTTGTTGCCGTCTAAATGAATGGAGCCGTAAGCGCTTTAAATAACTTTTCCATACAAAAAAAGCTATTTATCATTAATACATAAAGGCTGCATTCATTACACCTTTAAAATATCATCAGATAAACAGCTATAGCCAATGCCTATAATTTATACTTTATTATGCTTGAAAAGCATTTTTGATATGCTCCAAAAAACGTATCGCAGTTTGACTGAATATCTTATGTTTTTTCCAGACAATCACCGTCGGAAACTGAAGTTCCGGGTAAAAGGGTCTAAAACATAGCGTGTCAGACTGCTTCATTGTAAGCGCACCTTCAATACAAATTGCAGTTCCTAATCCCTGTTCGACGAGGTTAAGCACGTTAGATATTAAATTGTAGGTCGCTACAAAGTTTAGATGTGCGTATTCATCGGCAAACCAGCTTGCAATCTCGTTTTGTACGACAGACCGACTGGATATGAGCAGAGGCACCCCGAATAAATCGGTTGAAGTTATATACTCATTCTGTGCGAGTGGTGATGAGGTCTTCATAAGGACTCCCCAGCGCTCTTTTTGAGGCAGCCTGATAAAATCATATTTCTCAATGTGAATTGGCTCTAATAAAATACCTACGTCGAGCAGTCCTTTATCTATACGCTCCTTTATGTCATCGCCCGTTCCACTAAAGATATGGTACTTAACCTGCGGATACTCGACATTGAACTCTTTTAGCAGACTTAATATCACATTAGATGTTAAAGATTCAACACTTCCAATGGAGATGGTTCCTCCCACCAGGTTATGCTGGTCCCTAAATTCCTTCTCCGTTCGATCCGCAAGAGTAAGGATCTCCTCTGCCCTCTGACGCAAAAGCATACCTGCCTCCGTTAGTGTTATTTTGCTTTTCCCACGGATAAACAACTGGGTTCCTAAATCTTTCTCCAAATCAGCCAATTGCCTACTTAACGTAGGCTGTGTTACATGGAGAATCGTTGCTGCATGCGTTATATTCTCTACACGAGCAACTGTTAAAAAATATCGAAGCACTCTTAATTCCATAATTTCCTCCTAAGATGCATCAAAAGAACGATTTTAGTGGTGCGATGAATTCGTAGTCTTCAGCTAACGATTAACCTGAGGATGACAGTTGATTGGGATGATCAACTGCCTTTCCTAACTAATATGGGTGATTATACATCAATTAGAGTGAGATTACTTACTCAATGTATTATACGCCTCATCGGATACAGGCTCTGACCAATCGGTTTTACCTGGTGTAAGTGCCAAGTGCACAAACCAGCTATCACTTGTAGCTCGATGTCAATGTTTGATTTTAGCTGGTATGTTAATAACATCTCCGGCTTTGGGTCATTGTGCTTCCTTGCCTTCTTCCTGATGCCAGCCCTATAATCAATATTTGTCCTTTGTGATGCGCCTGCCAGTTGTTACGGGCTTCTGGAGCAAATGTTACATTTCATATAGCTGTATTCAGCGGAGTCGGGTCTGTAAACATTATCGTGTGAAGAAGGTAGACGTTCAATTTGAAGTTAGATAACTACCTATTCCGAATGACACAATGTTCTTGTCCTCAGTTTGAGACAATAACTTGATTCCTAAACAAAAAAGCCGCTATAATAGCGACTTTGAATAGAATAATGTTCTTGTCATACAACATTTTTCACATAAGTAGTGCTTTCAAAAAAGTCGTTGTTCCCCCAGTAGGATAACGGGAACCGTTCCAGCTTAGTTGTGTCTTATAGAAGAATAAAGCCTGCGCGGTATTATACCCAGACCTTTCGCCCCAGTTCTGGGTTACCATCCGATAGCCGCACCATCGCATCGTGGGTCGGTACCCCCGAGCAGGAAGCCATTGTCATCGATCATAATGGCGTGCGCATGTCCCATGACTCTAGCAAAATCTTCAACTGTATGCACCGCGTGTCCGGCCAGCCGTAAACGCTGCTGCACTTCTGCCGCGATTCGGCCTTCCACTCGCAATTCTTGCGTCGCCTCTCCCCATGTTCTTCCCCACACCCAGCGGGGTTCACTGACAGCGCTCTGGGGGGCCATGCCATAATCCACCATGCGGGTCAGCAGCGCGGTCTGTGTCTGCGGCTGACCTTCTCCTCCCTGGGTACCGTACAAAATATACGGTTTCCCATCGCGGCAAGCCATTGCCGGCATCAGCGTATGAAAGGTTCTTTTGTCCGGTTCCAGCCTGTTCACATGCGACGGATCAAGGGAGAAGAACGAGCCTCTGTTCTGCAGCAAAATACCGGTGTCTCCCCCAACCACAGCCGAGCCGAACTCAAAATAAAGACTTTGGATAAATGAAACGGCATTGCCCTCACTGTCTACTACCGCCGCATATGCCGTATCATGGCCTACCGGCTGGGTGTTCATCGGAAGGGCTCGCTCCATATCGATGCAGGCCGACAGCTTCGCGGCATAGGATTTGGATAGCAGCCGATCCAGAGGAATGGAGGAAAATTGTGGGTCTGTCAAATAACGATCGCGGTCACGGAAGCTCAGCTTCAGCGCCTCCACGAGCAGGTGATAGTACTCATAAGAACCATGCTCTATACTCTCCAAATCAAACTGTTCGAGAATTTGAAGCGCCATTATACCGGTAAAGCCCTGTGAATTCGGTGGGACCTGATAGAGATCAAGCCCTCGCTAACTCCCTTTGATCGGCTCCACCCATTCACCTCGGTGTCTCGCAAAGTCCTCCAGTGTCAGCAGACCGCCCTGCTCCTTAAGTGAGCGAACAATCTCCAGACCAACACTGCCTGAATAAAATACGTCTCGACCCTGATCCGCAACCTGGAGCAGGCTGTTTCCCAAAGCAGACTGCACAAAGCGGCTGCCCTGCTCCGGGACCTTGCCTCCAGGCAGATAGATGGCGGCTGTCTGTGGATAAGCTGCCAGCACATCGAAACGCTCGGCTGTATTGACATGCTGGTCCGGCGACAGCGGGAAGCCTTCCAGCGCATATTGGATCGCGGGCTCAAGCACTTCTGCCAGCGTCTTCGAGCCATATTCCTGTAATATGGCATCCCAGCCGTCCACCATCCCCGGCACGGTGATGACGCTGCGCGGCCCCCGCTGTGGGATGGCTGATTCGCCCGCAAAGCTGGCGGCGGTAATCCGGCTGCCCGAACGTCCACTCGCGTTATACGCCCTGACCTTTCTCTCTTCGGTGCTATAGGTCAGCCAGAAGGAATCGCCTCCCAGTCCCGTCATATGGGGGTATACGACGGCAAGACAGGCGCTCACCGCCACGGCGGCATCAAAGGCGTTACCTCCCTGCTGCAAAATACGCGATCCTGCCGCGCTGGCCAAAGAGTGAGGACTGACTACCATCGTCTGGGTGCCTGTGACTTGTGGAACCATCTTGCCACCTTCTTTCTCTCTTATGTTCAACTGACGGTAACTCCTGTTTGTTGTCTAATCATGTTACTAATTCAGACGCGAATGTCTGAGCTGTATGCAGAGCAGACTGCCATCTGCCGGAGGCATACACCCAGCGACTCATTTTTGTACCTGATAGCAGCTGCGTGACATCTGAAGCATCCGTGACTACAAAGTTGCAGGCGAGGCCTTCTTCTATTCCATACTCTTCGCAGCCCGTGATTTCAGCAGGTATATCCGTGATCATGCGCAGCAGCTGTACCAAATCCCGTTCACTGCCCATATGGGCAGCATACGATGTGATTTGGGCGATCTGTATCAGATCCCCGCGGCCGAACGGATGGAACGGGTCTTGAATATTGTCGGAGGCCGCAGCAAGCGGAATGCCTTCGGCAAGCAGCTCGCGAATGCGTGTTGTGCCCCGTCTTACCAGGCCGCGATCTTCCCGTCCCTGAAGATACAGGTTCACCGCAGGGAGCGTTACCGCGTTCAGACCGGCCTCCTTCATCTTCGCCATCACATGCTGTGCATCTTTTTCCGTCATGGCAGACAACGAGCACAGATGATCTGCCGTCACTCTGCCCTGATAACCGTAGCGAGTCGTATGCTCTGCAATGCTCAGCACGGTTTTTTTTCCGGGATGATCACTTTCATCTGCATGCAGATCAATGGGTACGCCGAAACGTTCCGCTAACCGAAAAATCCTGCTTATCTCTCTTTCAGAGTCATCTGCAAGATGAGGGGCTCCACCCAGTACATCAATCCCCATCCGCACTGCTTCCTCGATTGCCTCATCCGCAGCTTCATGATTGCCTCGGAACGGAACCATGAGTGCATATTGGATAGCCATACGGCCCTTCAACTTCTCCCGTACTTCCAAGGCTGCCTCGATCGTCCGAAAGGCCACCTCTCTCCCCAAATGAACAGGGAAGTCAAGGTGGCTCCTTATGGTCGTGGTCCCGTAGCTCAGTGCCATTCTGGCGGCAGTCAGCATGCGTTCCGCTAGCTGCTCCTTGCTGAATGTCTGTACAGCCTGGCTGTAATTAAGAATGGCTTCATGAAGCGTGCCGGATCGGTTCGACACCTGCGAGAGCGAAAAGGCCTTATCCAGATGCATATGACAGTCAACCAGGCCAGGAAGCATCATGCCGCCCTGCAGATCGATGCAATCCGCGTCTGAGAGCCGTTTCAGGTCCAATCCAGCCTGATGCGGGACCATCAGACGGGAAGCACCGCTTTCCCGTGCATCAAGGAAACGATCTTGCCGACGGATACTAACCCATTTTCCAACCTCCGCCTTTAGTTCATAAAGACAGAGGTCTTCCCGGTGCGGAAGGCGTACATTAATGAAACGCATCCCTGCACTCATTGTGCGGTAGCCAGCGCCTGAAGCACGGCCAGATCCTCCTCGTCAAGCTCGGTGGCCGGACCCGCTTTGATCATATCCGAGAACATTTCGTCCGGTACCATGGTCGTCAGACAATACAGACGTGTGCTGCCCGTGTTAATAATATCGTGATGGTTGCCCGGTGGAATGATAATGAAGGAGCCTTGGCGGATCGGAGTCTCATACTCGCTGCCAACTTTGGCTAGCCCTTCCCCTTTTAACACATAAAAATATTCATAAGCCTCCCGGTGTTCATTGGATGGAGTTCTGCCTCCAACCTCGAAGATCTCCACAAATGAAGTGAAAGGAACCTGCCCCCTGTCGCACAGCAGGATGAACTTATTCGTATCCTGTGCGGAAATTTTGTGGACGGGACAATTCTCAAAGTTACCAGCAACCAGACCTGGAATGTTCACCATATACATTCAACCTCACTTTGATTGATTTTAATTTAAGCATCGCTTTTTATCTTTTTACCGGCAGCCTCAAACAGGATATGTCCTGTTCTGTACTGCGAACAGCCGTGGTGGCAATCTTCAACCCACCTGTTCCCGTGCTGTTCATCTCGTCCCTAACACCGTTCGGATGCCGGGCGAACAACGGGAAGGCGCTGCCTGTCAACTCAAGCCGGACATACGAGCCAGCCGGCAGGGTGGCCGCCAAGGGACGCAGCCGGATCTGCGCTGTTCTCCATTCATTGGAGGCATCTGCTCCTTCACTGCAGATTTCCGTGCGACCCACACTCAGTAGCCGGGCCGTCCCTTTCTCGGATACGGTGGTGAGGATGGCCACCAGATCCGTCGGACCTCCCAATGTTTGGTACTGAACGGATAACTCCGGGGACCCAAAAATCGGGATATCCTCTGCAAGCGGTCCTCCCGTATATACCAGAATCTCTTGCCGTTCCTGAATGGCAGCTCGGTCGGACGGCAGGTAAGAGTCCAGACGCATCGGCAGACGTGAGTCGTATACGAATACATCCGGCACAGCCTCCTCCACATCTTCCTTATGCTTTTCGAGTCTCCCCCCTCCTGCCGCACCGTTCGCCGGGGTCTGTGACCCGGACAGATAAAACCATTCGGACGGAGAGGCCCCATCCTCAAATAGAAAAGGCAGCTGTTCCGCCGTATGCCATTCATGACTCAATTGGTCAAAATATCGGATAGGCAGTTCACCAGACAGTTCCATGTCTTCCTTGCCCTTCAGCCAATAATCAAACCAGCGCAGCTGCTCCAGATGATGACCACCATCTGCCTGCTCGCCATGATCGATTCCGCCCGCTCTACGCCCCCATGGAATGTGGGCCCACGGGCCGACAATGAGCCGATGAAAGCAATCCGGCGTGGCCGTAGCTTGCAGAGCCTCGAACGATTGTAACGTGCCCATAAGGAAACCGTCATACCAGCCCCCAATATGCAAAGCCGGTACAGGTTCCTTTACGATCTCTTCGATCCAGTTCATCCGCTCCCAGTACTCATCGTACGCTTGATGATCGATCCAATCATAAAATGCGGGAAAGTATTGCTCCAGAATCGGATGTCTTTCATTCAATGGCATTTTCCAAAGTATCTCATCGGGGCTGCGCATGAGTCGTGAGCATTGCTCTGCCGTTTCGAAGTCACCCGCTCTTTGTGCAGTGTCACGAGCAAGCTGGAAAGCCCACGGCAGATGGTTGCCAAGTGCGAAGGAGCCATGCGGATAAAATAAGCCATGATACATGTCTGCCGGACACATGCTCGGTGCAATCGCCTGGAGCGCAGGGGGGTGAAGGGAAGCTGCTGCCCATTGTGTTAGACCTTGATAAGAGAAACCGTACATGCCTACTTTCCCGGTCGAGCCGGACAGACCGGCTGCCCACTTGATGGTATCAAAACCGTCCTCTGCTTCCTGAACAAACGGATTAAATTCGCCTTCCGACTCTCCCCGCCCCCTGACGTCCTGAATTACTACGATATATCCCTTACTTGCATACCAGACGGGGTGGGCATGCGTAACGGTAGAAGCAATCGACCGGCCGTAGGGCTGGCGCATCAGCAGCACAGGATATTCTCCTGTCTCGTCCGGCAGGTATATATCTGAATACAACGTTATACCGTCGCGCATCGTGCAAGGGACCTTTCGCCGGATGACCACATTTCCAAATTTCATGCAACTCGCTCCTTTGCTGTAGATACGGATTGACTATTAAAATCCGCATGGCACGTTAACTGCTGCAGGTTGCGCCATTCGTCCATCATCCGTTGATCAGACGCCACTGACAGCCGAACGCTTTAATTTCTCCTGATTCAAAATCCCCTTCGGGTCGTTGCGGTTTTTGATTTCCCATAAACGATCATGCGCGTAGGATCGCCCGCCCTCCTTCAAATCCCAAGTGTGCGGATTATTTACTCTAACCCGGTTTTCCTCGTAACGTTCCATCAGCTGGTTCAGGTTTTCCTCCGTTGTGAAAGGAACCAGCGGCAGGCCGGAGATCAGCAAATTTCCGTTTTGGCGGGCAAACTCGATATGATTCATCACTTCTGGATATTCCTTTTTCATAGAGGAGATTTGCTCAAGGGCACAGGATGAATCAAAATTCAGCTGCAGATAGGTTAAGCCGGGGTCTGCCTTGCGCGCCCACAAAGTCGTATGATTCCATGTGAAATCGGAGACCCCTACACCTTTGTGATACTGTTCGGCAGAGACCTTCATCGCCAAGTGACCTCCATACTCCGATAGGATACGTTCAAGCTGGGATTCGTTAGCTGTATCCACTTCCAGTAGTGCGACAGCATGATCAGCGGGGAGATCAAGCGGAAGAAAATAGGACGGAACCGGCCATTCATGGATCGAAATTAGCCTTTTCACCAAGGAAGTGTCCTCAGCAACCAACTGCCCGAAGCGAAAAGCCTGTTCAAAACGGTCAAAGGTTACGGCCCACTGCATCCATTCCACTCGGGGAGCCAGATTGATTTCCACTTCGGACAAAATGCCGATTGTACCGTACGTATGCAGGTAAGGCAGCACCTCGTCTCCCTGGAGCTCAATGGTACGGGGATGAACCTCAACGGTCTTGATTTTTAGAGAACGTACCAACCCATCCCAGATCGTCCCCCAGCTGATCGAACCGATGCCGCCAAAACCGCCGCATAAAAAACCACCGATCGTCGCGGATTGAAAGGTGGAAGGCATCGTACGCAGCTCGTAACCTGCCTTGCGGGCAGTCGATTCCATTTTGCCGAGTCTGGCCCCGGCCTGGATCCGCATCGTGCCTTCTCCCATTTCGAGCACCTTGTTGTATTTGGCCAGATTCATGACGATTCCGCCTGTGACCGGAACACATTGACCATAGTTGCCGGTGCCGTTCCCCCTGATGGTCAGCGGAACTCCCAGCTCTGCTGCTATGGAGAGCAGATCGTCAAGTTCTTCCTCGGTGCGCGGACTGGCGATGCACTCGGCGACCTTACCCTGCAGCTGACTGGCCAGCACAGGAGAGAAGTGATGATAATCCATCGAATATTTGGCAAGCGCCGCCTCCTCCCACTGCAGCAATTCCGGATCCATGCGTTCTTTCAATACGGCTATCCAATGTTCATTCACTCGGTTCCCCTCCCGTATTTGTAATACTGATCTCCCAACGGAATCTCTTAGGAATTCGGCAAGAATTCATCCGTAAACACCTTGCTGACATCAGGCTCCTCTTTTAATGCCCCAATCTCCTTAAGCTGCTTTCCGAGCTCCGTCCAGCGTTCCTCTGTCATGTAGCCAACGCCATGTGTCGCCGCATCACCTTCATATACAAACGGGATAAGCGCTTCTGCGGCATAGTTCAGCTTTTCTTTCGTAAAATCAGGGTTTTCCTTTAAAATGACGTCATTCACGGTATCATAATTGGTCTTGTAGTAATCCCAGCCCTTCATCGAAGCCTCGACATAACCGCGCACAATATCAGGATGATCCTGAATATACTGCTCCGTGGTGAATAGCACATTGGAATACGGGTTATAACCGGCATCCGCCAGTAGCAGGAAATCAATGTCTACATTCTGCTGCTTCATCTCGTACGGCTCACTGGTTACATATCCCTGAATGGCAACCGTTTCATCGGCTACAAAAGGAGCCAGAGAACCGGTATAAGCCAATTCCTTCACGTTACCCAATTGGTATTTACTCTTCACAAAATCCCAGAACACCGAGCCCGTCCCCACGTAAACAGAGCGGTTGTTCAAATCGGCCAGGGAGGACATGTTCTGGTTGGCATGAACCATAAGTCCCTGCGGGCTTTTCTGGAATATCGTCGCAATCGCTACAAGGGGGATTCCTTCTTCAACGAGCGACCAGCAATTGATCCGCTGTAGCCAGTCCGAACTGCGCCTTGCCGGAAGCCACGATCTGTGTTGGAGACACCTGCGGCCCACCTGCCTGGATGGTCATATCGAGACCGGCCTCGCTGTAATATCCTTGTTCCTTTGCCGCATACAGCCCCCCATGCTCCGCTTGTGCAAACCAGTTCGTCACCTGTGTAATTGCCGTGAGTTCCTCGCTCCCCCCCGTAGCAGCGGCATTCTGAGGAGTTGGCTGATTCCCGCAAGCCGCCAGCAATGCGGATAAGGAAAACAATGCTGCCAGTAAAACGACAGTTCCTTTTTGTCTGTATTTGTTCATCTCATTACCACTCCCCAAGGAAAATTACGGATGATTTACTCTACTTCTGCTACCGGATTTCGAAGCGTCATAAAGCCACTGATTCTACACTCGGCGACATCTCCTTGCTGAATCCGGACGGAACCGGGTGTGCCCGTCATGATCACATCTCCCGGATAGAGAGTCATCATCTGTGAAAAATACGAGACAATGAACCATGGATGATACATCATGCGAGACACCGTATTGCTATGAATAATCTCATCATTCAACACAGTTTCAACGACGAGACTCTGCAGATCGCCTATTTCGTCAGGTGTTATGAGTTGTGGTCCAAGACTGAAAAATGTATCGGATACCTTGGATCGCTGCAGGAATCTGGGATTCCGTGCGTGAATGTCCTGGTTCGTCATATCCAGCGTTGCGGCAAAACCTGCAATGACCTCCTGCGCACGTTCTTCCGGCACATTTTTGCAGGTTCGGCCGATGATAATGCCAAGCTCTGCTTCTGATGTCACATTCACATCCTGAGCCGTCAGCTGGATATACTCTTCCGGCCCGATCAGGCTGGAGTCCGGCTTCATGAAGCAGACTGGCTCACGCTCTGGAGGAGTAGATGCGAGATCGATCGCTTTTTGCACATAATTCATGCCAATTCCCCATATTTTGCGAGGGTGGCGGAAGAGAGGAGCAGGTATAGCTCCCTCTGAAGGTATGAAAGGGATGGATGAAACTGTTCTGTCCCCGTGCTTCTGGTACCACTGGACAAGCTCCTCTAGCTGGCCTTGCTGCAAGATCTCTATAACGGAGATGCCCCATGTGCTTCCTTCCGCCTTGTTGATCTCCTTCAGAAGAAAGAATCGTTCCCCATGTTCAATCGCGGCCCGTTCACCATCGCCGTGTTTCAGACTGACGAGCTTCACAGGGTCCTTCCTGCTGGCTGCTGAACCGGTTCAGTCCCGCGGACATCGGTGATTTCAAAATCACACAGTTCCTCCAGCGCCTCCGACAAAATCGTTGAGATTCGTTCCTGAATAATGCTGCCTTTCTCCGGCGTGGCCGTCGTCGCATCACCAGCAATACCGGTAGCAGAGATATCTGCTATCTTCCAGGAAAAGCGAATTTTCCCTTCTAATGTAAGAAAGCGGTAAGAGGACATATCAGGAAGCTCTTTGACGAGGAACTCCTTCTTGACCCAGTCCGGTTTAATGGACATTACGAGAGAGGTCTCATAATCGCCACCATGAATACCGTATTCCAGCTCCTCGGAAGACAGGAGATCCTCTGCCACATTCAGACTGCTGGGACTGAGATAGAAAACCATCATCCCCGTTCTGATCCGTATTTCTCGGGATACTGTATTCAGCAAATCTACGTTGCCGCCATGGGTATTAAACAACAGTAACTTGCGAAATCCACTAGCCTTCAGACTTTCTGCAATGTCCAGCATGATAGCATGCAGTGTGCTCGCCGATAAGGAAATGGTGCCCGGAAGTCCGATATGTTCATTGCTTTTGCCATACGAGACCGGAGGCAGCAGCCAGATCTCCTTATCCGCCCGCACCCGCTCCAGCGTTTGGGATAATGTCGCTTCCCCAATCAAAGTGTCCGTATATACGGGCAGATGGGGGCCATGCTGCTCCACAGCTCCGACCGGGAGAATAATCAGCGCCTTCTCCTTCGGCAGTTCTTTGACCTGTTTGCTTGTCAGACGGGGCAAAAATCGTTCCTCCCACGCTGTTCCTTCGTATCGTTGAAACATAACTGACACCCTTTCTCCTGCGGCTTTAATGTTTTTTTGCGTAGCTTAATGTCCATATATCGAATGATGCTCTTATCCTTTTATTGCTGAATTTAATGCTGGAAAAAGGGATGCAGCCCATTTAAGCAAACGTTGATCCTGTCCCGGACCAGCGATGAGAGAAATACCGACCGGACAGCCCAGTACCTCCGCAGCGGGGATCGTAAGCTGCGGCAGGCCCGACAAGCCGGCAATGCAGGTTAAACGCATCGTTTTCACTCTTCGTTCTTCAATTAAAGGTCCTCCCAGCCCCAGCTTCGGGGCCGCTCCAGTGGTCGTAGGAATTACAAGCACCGTATCCGTTCTGAGCAGGTCAGCCATGTACTTGCAAACCCCAACCCGGCGTTTGGCCGCCTTCTCCTGATCGGCACGTTCAACGGTGCTTGCCCAGGAGAATCGCCCGGCCGTATCTGGTCCGAAGGTCGGCTGCTCACGTTCAATCCACGCCCCGTGCTCCTGCCATATTTCATAGCCCTGGATCGCCCTGAACATGGTCATCCATTCAGGTAGACCCTGCGGGGCGATGCGAACCGTTTCATGGCTCGCAGCCTTGCCGCACAGCAGCTTCAGGTAAGGGGTAAGCGCCTCTTTGCTCTCCGTGTCAGCAAGCTCCCACGCATCCTCACCGATGAGCACCCGGCTGAAGCCTGTACCCGAGTCTGTCTGCGGCAAAAGCACTTCTCCTACCCGGCACAGCGTCTCGAGATCACGTGCCATCCAGCCGACGGTGTCGAAGCTGGGTGCGAGTGGGATAACGTCTTTCGCGGAGACAATGCCATGCGATGGACGCATTCCATAAATTCCACAGTACGAAGATGGCACACGTACCGATCCTCCCGTATCCGTTCCAAGGGAGAAGTCAGCAAGCCCAGCGGCGACAGCAACCGCCGATCCGCTCGATGAACCGCCAGGGATACGATCGGGAGCCCTTGGATTCACTGGTGTTCCATAATGAGCATTTTCACCATTCAAGCTGAACATCAGCTCATCCGTATGCGTCATCCCCGTTAGCCTTGCTCCTTGCTGCAATAGCAGGTTGAGCGTTTCCGCGTGTTCCGCCTCGGGCCCATGCGTCTGGAGCCAACGTGGATTACCCGCGCCATTTGTATGGCCACGGACGGCAAACACATCCTTGACCATAAAGCTGAGTCCGTTCAGCTTACCCTTTCCTGTCGGTTCAACGTTTACCTGGTTGACAACGGCGTTCCATTGGTCCTTCATTGCGTCATCCCATCCTTCCGTTCAGCCTTCTAGCGATGCCAGCTCTTCCGAGTTGTTTCTCTCTATAGGGGTCGCTGCCCCGTTCAGCTCTTCTACCAACCAGGTGGAATCCGCAACGAAGCCATAACATTGCTTGATATTGTACAAGGTCGCTTCTATGCAGAAATCCGGGGAGCTTGTTGCCGAGCAATCCTCCAGAAGTATGCCGTCATATCCGAGACAAGCCGCGTCCTGCAGTGTATGCATGACACACTGATCGAGATTTACCCCGGCAAACAACACCGTTTGAATATTGAGATTGCGTAGAATACTGTCCAGTGGTGTATCCCAAAACCCGCTCATGCGGTATTTATCCACATAGATATCATCTGGGGATGAATCCAGGCCATCGACAATTGCCGTTCCCCAACTGCCTTTCTCCAGCACCCTGGAGCCGTTCCCCGGCAGCGGGTCCCCGATGCCGTTGCCCCGTCCATCCGAATTGTACACATGAAGCACGGATGGCGGCACGTTCATTCGGTCTTCCCGGTTGCCCCAGTTCACCCAAATAACAGGCACTCCCGCTTTACGCAGCTCGGGCATCAGTCGGTTCAACCGGCTGACCGGGTTAAGGAGCGGAGAGGTATCGACCCCAATGGAATCCAGCCATCCACCCGGTGTACAGAAATCATTCTGCATATCGATGACAATAACTGCCGTATGCTCGAGATCAAATATGACTTCCTGCGGCTGTGCAGGGAGGGTTACTGACTTGCCGTACTTTTGCGTTCGCCTTAGATCCACCAGCGTTTCGGACACTTGCCAATAGCTCTTTCGATTTCCAAGTTTGAACATATTAAGTCCCCTCATTTTTTCTGAAATTTCTGATTTGTAGCTTCAAGTACTTTTGGTTCAGGTTTATGGCTTCATCAGATACTCCGTTGTAAACGCCTGGGTAACATCTAGCGCCTTCGTTAATCCTCCGCCCTTGATCATCTGATCCTGCAGGGTGCTCCAGCGTTCCTTTGTCATGTAACCAATACCATTTGCCTCAGATTCCTTGTTAAGAATAAAGGGTTTTTCCTGCACTGCTTCATAATTCATTGCTTCTACGGTCATATCGGGATTGTAGGTTTGAATAAACGGGTTTACCGTTTCATAGTGGTCTAGATAGTAGCTCCAACCTTTCTGACTTGCCTGCACTACAGCTTCAACGACATCTGGGTGCTCTTTGAGATAATCTTCCGTCGTAAAAAGAACGTCTGCGTAATTCGCATAACCGGAATCGGCGATTTTCAGATAGTCCACCTCAACCCCCTGCTGGGAAAGCGCGTAAGGCTCATTCGTGATGTAACCCTGATTGAGCGAACTGGGGTCATTGATAAAATTGACAAGCTGCCCGTTATACTTCATTTCTTTTACATCTGTCAGATTGTATTGGCTCTTGATATATTCCCAGTAAGGCACCGCTGTACCGATGTATACGGTTTTGCCGTTCAGGTCTGTAAAATCCTGAATGTTCTCCCCCTTGTGGTACATCAGAACCTGCGGTGTGCTTTGAAAACCGGCAAGGATACCGACAACAGGGATTCCCTGTTCCCGCGCCTTCAAAATTTCATCCGCATAAGAGATACCGAATTCAGCTTTGCCTGCAGCGACAAGCTGCATGGTTGACACCTCGGGGCCTCCTGGCTGAATCGTCATGTCGATCCCCTTGTCCTTATAATAGTTCTGCTGCAATGCCGCAAAATAGCCTCCATCTTCCCCTTTGGCGTACCAGCCCTCGATCAGTTTCACCTGCTTCAAATCTGTTCCGGCTTCCCCTCCCGCCGGGGCGGCGGATTCTAGAGCGGAGGAATTGGAGCATGCGCTTAGAAGCAGTAGGATCAAAGAAGCAGCCGACAGCAGCCATTTCTTGTAACGAAAGTTCATATGATGTTTGGACATGTTGGATCTCTCCCCCGGTTCTGGTATCATTTCATTGCTGATTCATGCCAGGACTTCAAAAGTTTGTTCGACACCATGTTGATGATCAGGAAAAATGCAATTCCCAGGGCGGATGCCGCTAAACCGCAGGCGAACAGGTAAGGCGTTTGCAGGCGGGTTGCCGCAACGGTAATCCCGTAACCGAGTCCGCCTTGTCCGCCACCAATGCCCGCAATGTATTCACCCACGATCGCTCCGACAACCGAACTGGAGCATGAAATTTTCAGCCCTGCCATAATGTACGGGAGTGCCGCCGGAAATCTAAGCCTCCAAATGGTTTGCAGCTTGCTTGCATTATACAAATAGAATAAATTCTTCATGTTCTGATCCGTTGAGTTCAATCCGATCAGCGTATTCGATAAAATCGGGAAAAAGCTGATTAAGAATGAAATGATCACAATGGCATTTATTCCCGCTCCGAACCAGATCACTATGATTGGCGCTACCGCAACGACCGGAATCGTCTGTAGGATAATAGCGTAAGGATATACGCTTTTTTCCACTGTTTTGGACAGGGCCAGCAGAATGGCCAATGAAATACCGAGCACGACACTGATCGTAAAACCGATCAACGCCTCCACAATGGTTGTGCTTACCGACGTAATCAGATTCACGCTGTTCTCAGCAGCGGCCGCGGCAATATCGGATGGCTTGGGCAAGATATAGGGGGGCATTCCGAGGATCCGCACGATTAATTCCCATCCACCGATAAACAGGACAAACACGACGATTGGCGGCAGAATTTTTTTCAGCAGTCCAATGACTGGACTCTCTTCTGCCGGATGATGGCTGCGGGCATTGTCCTTCCCGGAAGCTCGGATACCTGGTGTCGTTTCAACGGCTGGATTAGCTACCATCTCTTCCATGTTGCTTCCCTCTCCTCTCATTTCTGGCTATCAATGTTTCAGTACATTGGACACGCTGCGTACATATTCGCCGAATTCAGGCCGGGTCCGGAATTCGTCATCTCTCGGATAAGCAAACGGAATATCGATAAAATCCGAAATTTTACCGGGACGAGGCGTCATCACTACGACTTTCGTCGATAGGAACACACTTTCGAACACGTTATGCGTAATGAACAGAACCGACATCTTCTTGTCCTGTTCCCAAATATTTAGCAGTTCATCCTGCAGCGTCTGCCTGGTAATTTCATCAAGGGCGCCAAACGGTTCGTCCATTAAGAGCAACTTGGGACGGGATATTAACGCTCGTGCAATAGATACTCTCATCTTCATTCCGCCTGACAACTCACGGGGCAGCACCTTCATATAATCCTTCAGGCCTACCAGCTCTAGAACCCGCTCCCCTTCGGTAATTCGCTCCTTTTTGGATACGCCACGCAAAGTAAGAGGCATGGTGACATTATCAATCAGCTTGGACCACGGGAGCAGGGTATGCTCCTGAAATACAAAGGCAATTTCATTCTGTTTACGTGCTTCCTTTGGGGAAGTACCCAGCACGGTCAGATGACCGGAGGTCGGTTCCGTCAAACCGGCAATCATATTAAAAATGGTAGATTTCCCGCAACCGGAAGGACCGACAAAACATAGAAATTCTCCTTCCCCCACATGCAGATTCGCATGCTGCACAGCTACAGTGCCATTGGGGTAGATTTTGCCGACATCATCGATAACAAGCATGGAACGGCTGTCCTTTTGGGCCGCTGCCTGTTGATTTTGGGTGAGCTGCATCTGAATCCCCTCTTCTCCTTGAAGTTGTGTCCTATCATATAGCCAAAAAATAAGAGTGTAAATATTCCTGACACAATTTTGGTTTTTTATCTAACGGTATACGCTTTACGTTGGTTCAAAAACAGAAGATTCTATATTTTGAGTAAACTTACATAACATATATATAACAAAAAGGATTGCGGGAATTCGACAAGACCCTATATAATTGCTTAAAAAGTGACGTCGTGTCCGGCACCTGATTCAGATATGTATCGTTTAGGAGGATTGATTAACATGCATTTAACTATAGAAGATGCCTTGGCGGTGTACCCGTTATCGGAAGGGAAGTTGGCAGCCGGTAAAAAAGGAATTTCCCGAACGATCAGCTCCATAAACTTGATGGATGCGCCGGATGTGATCAACTGGATGAAAGAAGGGGAACTCTTGTTGACTACAGCTTATGCGATTAGGGATTCACCCGAGGAATTTGTTAATTTGCTGCAAAAGCTCAATGAACGTGGGGCCTCCGGGCTTGGCATCAAGCTTGGTCGATACTGGGCGGAAATACCAGAGATAGCCCTGCTGGAAGCCGATCGGCTGGGTTTGCCCCTAATTGAGCTGCCTTTTCAATTCACCTTCTCCGAGCAGATCACTGCTCTCTACCAATCCGAGTTCCAACGTGATACCCGCCGGCTGAATGAATTGCTTGAAACGCAGAAGAAGCTGGTGGATTTTGCAATGCAGGCGGATGAGTACACCAATTATTTTCAAAGTATCACAAGCATTTTAGGGGTTCCTTTAGCCATCGTTACCTCTGAAGGACAGACCTTGTATAATATGACGCGCTGTTCCGATATGGAGCTGTTGAGCGATTGGCCCTGGAATCAGGCCAATCGGTTTTACAAGTCGGCGAGCAACCTGTTGTATCGTGTCCCCCTGCTGAAAAGCGGAAAGTCATACGGGTACTTGCTGATACAAACTGAAAATCTGCTGGAAGCACATGAAATGGAGGGAATTTTTCACCAAGCTGCCGTTATTCTTTCCTATCATCTGGAGGTCATCCAGAATCAGGAGGCTACTGCGGCAGGCAGTCGTCTTGGCACGGCCATGGAACGTTACTTAAAGGGGAACGCCTCTCTGAAAACGGTGCTCGAATTTGCCGAAGCATTGGGAAGCACATTTTGGAGCATGCCCTACGTATGCATGGTATCTTCCACAAGAGCGGATGCTTGGGACCATGAAAGTCAGAGGCGCAAACTGAGGGAGATTCAGAATAAGCTTCAGGATCATCCCAAAACGTCCTCCTTGGAATCCCATCATTTTTATGTGATGAACCGCATATATTCACTCTTCCCCCTTCTAGAAGAAGAGGCCAAGGATCGAAGGAAGTATGAGAATTCGGTACGTTTGTATGCGGATTTGATGCATGCATGGGACCACGGAACAAGGACATGTTTTATCAGTAAAGTGAGAACGGGCATGGAGGAGTTCATCGACGGCTTCCGGGAGTGCGGGGAGGCTGAGAGAATCAGTACAGAGCTTGGTTTAAGCGAACCGATTGTCATGTTTGCTGACCTGGAGTTTATTTATCTCTTCAAGCATATTCCGCAGGAGGTTATGGTCAGGTATTGCTCTTATTTATTCCGTCCACTGCTGAACAAAGAAGAGGAATACACCAGCGAGATGATGCACACACTTGAAGCCTATTTCGCCAACAACGGCCAAGTGAATGAAACGGCACGTGAGCTATATATCCATCGCAACACAGTGCTGTACAGGCTGGAGAAAATTTCGGGGCTGCTGAATCTGGATTTGAAGAATACCGATCATCTGCTGCTCTTGAAGCTGGGACTTATATTTAGGCACATGATGTCGCCCAAGAGACAAATTTAAAGCGACAGTTGACTACTAACCTTCACCTTTAAAATGACACAACACAAGACTTTCTGTAATGATAAATTTTAAATAAATCCCAATATGTATTTCCCTATATCATGTTTCAATAATTAAGTAAGGTGTACTTCCGTTCCCATTCCCCAACAGGCGGAAGAGACTTTTGCTTTTCACAAGCAAAAGTCCCCTTCCAAAATTAACGGCTTCAAAAATTCAATTTTTCACATATGTCTCGACTGTTTTTTTGAAGGACATTATGTGCATCACTTGGAAAAAAGTTGTGTATGGCAACAGCTCGATACCAAACGAGAAAATACCTGCCCCTCTCCCGGGCAGGTATCAACATCGATCACTAAATATTAGTCCAGAAGGCTGTAGATCTGAATCCTCTCCACCTTGGCGTCCTTGATATGAAACGACATCACATCCACATAATTGGATGGCTCGTAACGGAAGTCATCCTCCTCATCAGGGGCTCCATCACCAAGCAGTTTCCCCTCAGGGTAGGCATTTTTGAGTGTATCCAGGCTATCTCCTGCTTTAATGTTTCGCACTGTCGCGTACTTAGGATCTGTAATTTCGATATGAAAGATGGAGTCTTGCTTCCCCTCCGGTATACTAATTGTTTTAATCTCCAGACCAGGATACGTATAAACCTTTTCTGTAAAACCGATTAACGTATCCATGTTTGTTCCATCGTCGGCACTGTACGTATGAGATTTCAGGTTATCCGGTTTGCCCAGCATCTGTTCCATCTGATCTTCATTCGCTGTATCCGAAATCGCAATGGTGTGCTCATTATAGACAAAAGCAAGCTCTTTCAGCACCACATTGCCTTCCTTCTCCATCGAACCTTCCTTAATAGCTTCAGCACTCTGTCCTTCCGAATTTTCTGAAGCAGGCGCAGTGGAATTTGATGCCCCTTCGTCTTTGGCATGTTCGTCGGGCGTGTTTTTTTCAGCCGAGTTCTGCGCCGCTTCTGGAGACTTGGCACCATTGGACTGACAGCCCGTCAGTGCCATCGTTAGTAAAATACTCAGCAGGATAACAGCTGTAGCTTTGTTGATCCATTTCATCATGATCCCTCCATAAATGGGTGATTTCTTCTTTATGAAGTGATTATAAAAAAAGCATTTGTTAGTCTCATAACAGAATTGTATCACTCTTGTAACGTTAACTATTTACGCGCATGTTTACGCACGGGGTAACACAATCGTAACGGTCGTTCCTTCCCCGATTTGACTTTCCATGTCGATATATCCATTAAACCGCTCTACAATCTCTTTGCAAATCGAAAGTCCAAGACCTGAACCGTTCGCTGTGCTTGCATTTTTCGCCCGGTAAAAGCGTTCCTGCACTCTCTCCAGCTCATCGCCCGCGATACCGATTCCTTGATCACGTATCCGTATAACTACCTCGCTTGGCGTATGTGTAAGCTTCAATTCGATTAGCGATGGACTGCTTGAATATTTGATGGCATTGTCCACAAGGTTGGCGATCGCATGGGACATCAGCATTGGATTCACGTTGGCGTGGACTCTCGTCAGAAGCTTATCCTCCGGTTCCGCTTCCGCCTCCCTGAACATAATCTTGATCCCTTTATCCTTAGCCTTCGCTTCCATATTCATTGCCACTTGCTGAATCAGTTCGTTCATTTCCGTTTTCCGAGCTTCCAGTTCGTTAGAACCAGCCTTGTCAAAGCGGGATAGCAGCAACAGTTCATTAATCAATCGTGTCAACCGATCCGATTCCTGCAGCAGATGACCATAGATTTTTTGCAGTTCCTTGTTCTCATTCTCTCCTTCAAACAAGTATTGAGAGAAACCACGAATGGCTGCCAAGGGTGTTTTTAACTCGTGAGATACGTTGGAGACAAATTGTTTCTGGTACTGAATGTAATCATGAAGCTGCCGCCCCATGGAATCCAGCCCATCTGCCAGCATGCCCAGCTCGTCCTTCCGGTTAAGATGAACTCTTCGAAACTCTTGTCTAGAGAAACTTTGCACTGCGCCAAGCAGCAGTTTAATCGGCTTGGTTGTGCTGCGGGCAATCCACAGACTGGATAACGTAATCAGTACAATAAATCCGCCTGCACCCGCAAACAGGACATAACGGATTTGATCCATGATTGCATAAAAGTACGAAATGTCCTCCACGAACTCATACACATAAGCGTTTTCGTAATATTGATTCTGAATGGGTGTCGCAAAATAAAGCAAATGATCTTCCGTTACGGTGTAGGCATAACTGCCGTTCAGCGCTTTCTCAATATTCTTTTCAAAAATAAGAGGTTTTCCATCATTAATGATGATGCCATCCACAGCCAAACCCAGCAACTGCTTGGAGCTATCATAGATACGTACTTCCCTGCCTGAAGCTTTCAGCTTTTCCAGAGCAAGTCTGACAATTTCTGTGGTCTGTGGCTCTCCTGTCGATGATCTATGCTGATTCAACACCTCACGGAAGGACAACTCGGACAGATCCGCCTTCTCCATCATCTGTTTTTCAATGGTAATGAAGCTGTAATAATCGATGGCTTTATTCACCGCAAAAATAATGATGCCAAAGGACAGCACGGAGAAAAATAAATAATTCAGCAGTAACCGGGTTGCATACTTCAGCCCTCGCCACCTCCAAGTTGATAGCCAAATCCATAGATCGTCCTGACATACTTCGGTTCGTCCGCATTATCCTCCAGCTTCTTCCGTAATCGCATGATGGTCATATCCACACTGCGACTGTCTCCCATAAAGTCATATCCCCATCCGATCTGCAGCAGCTCATCCCGGGTAAAGATTTTCTCTGGCCTTTGGAGTAACGTTTCCAGAATTTTAAACTCTTTGGCCGTTAAAGACACGGGTACACCGTTTTTCAGCACCCTTCGGCTTTCCAGATCAAATGTCAGATCTTCATGAATGATGCGTGTAGATTTCACTTCTGCTCCTTCACTTGATTCTTCCTTGCTCTCGTTTCTTCTCAGAATCACCTTGATTCGAGCAAGCAATTCACGATTGTCAAAGGGTTTGGTCATATAATCTTCCGCCCCTAGCTCTAGTCCGAGCACCTTGTCGATTACCTCATTTTTGGCAGAGAGCATGATCACAGGAACGGCACGTTTCCCGGTGATTTCCTTGCACAGGTCATATCCGGAGCAGTCAGGCAGCATCAAGTCAAGCACCACCAGGTCCGGCCCAAAATCATCCAGCAGCTGCAGGGCTATTTTACCGTTTTCAGCCGTTTGAACGACGTAGTTTTCTCTTCTCAGTACGAGCTCAATTAAATCTCTGATTGCGACTTCATCGTCAATGACAAGTATTTTCTTCAATGTGCACCCCTTTTAGCCTTGTTCCCCAGCTTGAATCATAATTTACCCTCATCTTAGCACAGACACTTTAGATTCCTCCACCAGCTGGAAGATGAGGTTTATTCCACTGAGCCCAACATAACTTGTAATAAACCCGAATAATTCCAGCCAACGTTGGCTCGATTTTTGCCCTGCTCATCTTCTTCGCTCTGGCACGCGGCGGAACCGTTAACAAAGAGAGGCGGAAACCGATACCGTCGTTCATTAGATATTTTTATAAAGATGCTGCCAGGGCATAAAGGTACAAGATAAACATAAAAGGACCGAAAGCATTCATCGATGGAAGATGAACACTTACGGTCCTTTTTTATTTTTGTATTGAAATTTCATCCATTCTTTCAGTGCCTGAACAACCTGCTGAAGCTGTTCCTATCCTGTACCTTAGGCGCGCTGTCTCCCTTTTGCATCCAATAGTAGCCAAATTGACCAATCATTCTTCGTTTGTTTTACGATGATGTTAATTAAACGATCGGCAGCAACGGACGTGCTATTCCTTGTTCGAGCTCGCCCGGCAGATTCCTAACCCGCTTCCGCTACACCTTCAAATCTCTCTTTCTGTACGAAACATATGTCATTCTGAGCAACAAAGCGACGATTATTGTGGACAGCAGCACGAAAATCGAGCTGAACCCGCCTTGAAAAAGCAACTGCTCCGCTTCGAAATATTTAATGGGAGTGAAATATTTCAACCCATCCAAATTGGGATTCATGTCGATCATCTTGGCCATCATCAACGAAATCAATAATGCGACAATGGCCAGTGGAGAAGCGGATTTGGGGTTTCTGCCCATCGCCGCTATGCCCGCACCCGTCACCATAAAGATCGACTGTAGCATGAGCATGCCCGCCATAAGGTTCATAATTTCTCTGGCAAAAGTCTCCCCATCGTTAAAATATCCGACCATGAGTATCGATGAAATGCCCGTCATGATATTTAACGCCAAAACATTGGAAAAGCCGGCCAACAGCTTCGCCGTTAAGATCCGGCTTCTGGAAACCGGCTTGACGATCAGAAATTCCGTCGTTTTGTCGCTCTCTTCTTTAGCGATTACGCCAGCTCCAATCATCGCGGCATGAATCGTTGCCATCACGACTAAATAGTAGTAGCATAAACCGTAATATCCAGCGGCGGTCGACAGGTCGAAAGCGCCCCGCAACCCGAGCAGCACCTTCACTGCCGCTGGAAGCTGGGTTACAAGCTCGTTGAGGGACTGGTTACCGCTATATTCCGTGCCAAATTTCCACATGCTGGCCGCAACGATATAAAACACGCCGATGCACCAAATGATGAGCGATTTTCGATAGGCTTTCATTTCTCTCAGATACATATTCATGTAACGATTCCTCCTCAAGCAGCATGAATGTCTTTCTTATCGTAAACGGCATAGCCGGCGGCAACGCTTGCCGCGATCAGCAATATGGCGGTCAGCACAAAAGGCGCTTCGTACGAACCGTAACGAACGATCCATTCGCTGTCGAAATAGTGGAACGGAATCAAGTATCTTACGTTATAGCCGCCCATGACGGGCTTGAGTGCGTTATATACGATTACGCTTAACAGCAAACTGCCTACAGCGATCCCTGTCGCTGATTTCATGTTGGGGAATACGACCGCAATTAGCAAGCCCAAGGACATAAAGATCAACTGGACAAACCATAAAGACATGTCGATCATAAAAAAAATAATCATGTTGACGGCGTCTCCGGAAATAATGATGGCCGTCATGATCGTAACCGCAAAGCAGACGAACGTAGTGAAAGTCAGACAAACCGTTGCCGCGCCGAGCTTTGACGTCATGATCTGCTTGCGGGAAACCGGCTTGGTAAACAGAAAATCCGCCGTTTTTCCGCTTCTTTCTTTAAACAAAACGGTAGCGCCCAAGATCATCGCCTGCACCGCTCCCAGCTCGACCACGCCCTTAAATACGAACGTATAAAACCCCATATAGCTAGACAAGCTATCCTGGGAAAGCCCCAACAAGCTTCGAACCGCTTCCGGATAACTTTCCAAAGCTTTCTCTATGATGGCGGCATTCTCGGAAAACGCCGGGTAGAACAAGGAAATCAGAACAATCCAGGCCGATAAGGCGAAGGTCCATAAAATCGTAAATCGGGTGTTCGCTTTCAGTTCGCGCGCAAACATATTCACCGCTTCTCACTTTCCTTCCCGTAGTAATGCATGAAAATCTCCTCAAGACTAGGCTCTTCGATCAGAAGATTCGATAGCGGAACTTCCGAAAGCTTGCGAAGAAGCGAGTTGATATCCCCCTTGTAAAGGAAGCTGAGCTGGTTCCCCTGCGCTACCGCATTGCTTACGCCGTCTATCGAGAAAAGCTTCGGATCGGCTTGGTCCGATAGTTCGGCTTGAATTCTTTTATAGCTGTTTGCCCGCAGCGTGCTTATCTTTTCGAGGCTGATGATTTTCCCTTCCTTGATAATGGCAACGCGGTCGCACATTTTTTGAACCTCGCTTAGAATATGCGAAGAAAACAAAATCGTCGTCCCTTTTCGGTTTTCCTCCGCAAGAAGATCGAAAAATCGTTGCTGCATCAGCGGATCCAAGCCTCCGGTCGGCTCGTCGAGGATGATAAGCTTCGGTTGGTGCTGCAGCCCCTGTACGATGCCTACTTTCTTGCGGTTCCCGTAAGACAGATCATCGATTTTCCTATTCAGATCGAGGTCCATGATTTCTGCCAGCTCCATCATCCGTTTGCCGCAGTCCTTCTTGTAAAAGCTGGCCGAATACTTCAAAAGATCGATGACTTTCATCTTGTCGTAATAAAAAACTTCCGAGGGCAAGTATCCGATTTCCTTTTTGATTTCCACGCTTTGCTTGATGAAGTCTCTTCCGAAAATTTCTGCTCTCCCGCTTGTAGGATAGATGAGCGACAGTAACGTTCGAATCGTGGTCGATTTTCCGGCTCCATTCGGTCCGATAAAACCGAAAATTTCTCCTTCCTTCACGTCGAAGCTTACATCTTCAATTCCTCGGGCAGCGCCGTATCGTTTGGTCAAGTTATTAACCTCGATTGCATTCATACAAATCTTCCTCCTCGCAGGATATGCATTACGCTGACTAACCGTACGGTCAATATAATTCAAAAAAAATATTGGCTCCTACCGATAATGATTCCCATAAGTCGTTTTATAGCTTTGGACGAATGCATCTTTGCATTCTTCATCCGACATTTTGTAGTGGGCTTTCCATTCATCGAAATAAACAACAAAACTAAGCATCGGCATAAGCCCTGTGAAAAACCGCTCCACCAATGACTTGTTGTCGATTTGCAAAGGATATCCGTGTTGCCCCAATGTGTTCGGTATGCCTTCCTCTTCTTGATCGCGGAGCAGATCGGTAATTCGGAATAGGATGGAGCTGTGGCTTCCTTTTTTCAACGACTCGTCGAACAAGATGCGCAATATCGCTTTTCTATTCAAAAAGAAATCCAGGGACTGACGGATGGCGGCATCCATATGCCGATCGATCGCTTCGTTGTCTGAATGGGAATACTTGAACTTGTCGAGCTGGAATGTTAATTTTCCTTGTTGTTGCATGTCGTATCGTTCCTCGGACAGCCGCTTGATTGCCTCTTGCTTCAATTCGAGAATGAACGTGTCCAGAAGACTCTGCAAAATCTCTTCTTTATTTTTGAAATAATAAAAAATGAGCGCTTTCTTGACGTTGGATTTTTCTGAAATTTCCCTTACAGAAGTGCCGTCAAAGCCTTTCGTCGAAAAAAGCTCCTTGGCCGCCCTCAATATTTTCTCTCTGCTTTCTCTGGCTTGTTCCGATAAATCGCTCAAAACGCTACCTCCATGTTAATCAACTAACCGACCGGTCAATCGGTATTATGGCATGCATACGACCTCATTGTCAATCCTTTGCCCCCCTTTCGGGTAGCTTCGCCGTGTCAACAACCTACCGGTTACTTTCGGTAAAGCTTCATAGCGCAGTTCCAGTTTGGGAAAACCGGTAGTTCATGGGTTCGGTGGGTCTAAATACAGAACACGAACTTGTACCGATAAAATAAAAAGGCCGCTATAATAGCGACTTCAATGGGACCATGTTCTTGTCCCTCGACAGCGCCGCAAGGTCAATGACCCTACCACCGACCGAAGAGCTTTGAAATTTGGAGAAGCAAATGACCAACGCCCCAGGGTCAGTCCGATTGCTTTCATCCTTACTCATGTTTCTTCAGGCCCGATAACCGGATCCGAAATTTCAAGATATTCTTGTACTTCCGGTCACCCGAATTTATTAAATACGAGTGCTTTCAAATGAGCGGCCTCTTCTTATATATTTTTCAAGAAATCACTTATTTATGATATGATTCTCCGGAATAACTGGAGCGGCAAGTTTTAAGGCAACTTACCACTACTTATGGTACGGTTCGGCGTATTATCTGTAGAGCGAAATCGAAGGCACCCAGTAGGGTGCCTTCGATGTTCTTACTGTCTCTCTTTGGCGAGTTGGATAAACGAACTCAAATCCATCAACCAATCTTGTTGGGACACTCGTTCACTGTACAGAACGTGCAAGTGCTGCAACAGAGCCGCGGAAATCGGGTCTGCCGTCAGCCGTCCACAAAAGCTCTGTCACAAATGTATGGCGATTCGGATCGTATAGCGGATCTCCTATAATGTTCTTGTATGTTCTTGCGTGGAACACAAATAGCGTCATTTCGCCCGTCTCTGACACCGTGAAGGAATTATGACCGGGACCATACATAGAGATGCTCTCATCTGTCGAGAAAACCGCTGCTTGCGACTTGCGCCATGAGGCGGCATCGAGCAAATCAGCATCCGCATCGGCTTCAAGCAGGCCCATGCAATAATTGAAATCTGTGGCGCTAGCCGAGTAAGAGAGGAATACTCGATTACCCTTGCGAAGAAATGCCGCGCCTTCGTTCACTTTATAACCAATGATCTCCCAGTCATATTCCGGCATCGAAATCATCGTTTGCGGCCCAGTCAGCGTCCATGGATTACTCATTTTAGATATATACAGATTAGAGTTACCTTCGATACTCGGATCCTTTTGTGCCCATACGTAATAACGGCTGCCATTATGCTCAAAGGTAGTGGCATCGAGGGAGAAGCTTTCCCACGCGGTACGAACCTGCCCTCTTTCCGTCCAACTGCCTTCGAGCGGATTGGCACTTTCATTCTCTAGCACGTACATCCGATGGTCGAACAAGCCTTCATTCGTATCCGTCGTGTGTGCGGCAGCGAAATATACGTACCATTTGTCATCAATAAAATGCAGTTCAGGCGCCCAAATATTGGCACTAAGGATACCCGTCTCGCGCTTTCTCCAGATCACTACAGGAGTTGATGTAACAAGCCCCTCAAGGTTCTGGGCTCTACGGATTTCAATCCGATCATACTCCGGAACGGATGCTACGAAGTAATAATAACCGTCCGAATGTCGGTACATAAAAGGATCTGCTCTCTGCTCGATTAATGGTTGAATGTCGTTTAACACTCTTTGTTGGAATTCCATCTTATCACCTGTTTCATCATAATATTTACTACCCTTTAACAGCACCTGCAGTCATACCGTCTATGAAATATTTCTGGAAAGCAATAAACAGGATAAAAATTGGAAGGATGGAGAAGAAGGAGCCCACGATCAAAAGGTCATAATTATTGCCATAAGGAGTTAACAACGTTTTCAAACCGATTGGAAGTGTAAATTTACTCTGATCTCCGAGCACCATGAATGGCCACAACAGATTATTCCAGCTATTCATACCATTCAGAATGGCCATTGCCGCAAAGGATGGCTTCATAATCGGCATAATTAGTCTGAAATAAATCGCATACTCGTTTGCGCCATCAACCCGCCCAGATTGAATAATTTCTTTGGGTATGCTTCTTAGATATTGCCTGAAGAAAAATATGGTTGCGGCATTGGCTATACCCGGCAGAATGATTGCTGAATAGCTATTCACCATTTTCAAATCATTAATTAGGCTGTACAAAGGAACCAGCAGTATTTCGAAAGGCACCATCATAATGAGCAAAACACATATAAAGAGGAAGTTCTTACCTTTAAAATCATATGCTGCAAAACCATATCCAACAAATGCGCTTACAAAAAGTGTTAGAACTACTTGAACGATTGTTAAAGTCATGCTGTTCCAAAACCATACAAAGTAATCATGTTCTCCAGTAAACAGATAGATGAAATTGTCAAAACTCATAATACTAAAATCCAAACTTAGGTTAAGACCATATCTAATTAATGATTCACCTGGTTTAAAGGAAGATAGGGCCACTGCATAGAATGGAATCATAATTATAACGAATAGTATAACAAACAAACATATAATTACTATTCTGGAAATAAAATTATTCCTCGTCTGACTTTTGCCCACTTTAATCCTCCTCCTTTTTGAACATTCCACTAAATTTCAACTGCGTTAAATTGATAACCATAGCAATGACTAACAGAATGATACCAACTGCAGCTGCGTAACCCAGCTTATTTTTCTCAATCCCTTGTCTATACAGATATCCGACAATGGTTAAGCCAATATTTTTGGGTGAATTGTTACCGTTGAACATCATCAGGCTCTCGGTAAACATGGCTAAACCTGCATAAACACTAATTGTCGTAACATATACCGTGGTCGGCTTCAATAATGGCATTGTGATCGTTCTAAACTTCTGCCAAGCAGATGCTCCGTCAATTGAAGCAGCCTCATAGAATTCATTGTCAATGCTTTTCAAACCGGATAGATAGTAAAGCATATTAACACCTGTCCATCTCCAACATGCGAGGATTAACAGTGCTGCCATGCTCCATTCTCCGTCTTTCAAGAATTTAATAGGCTCTACACCAAATAGACCCAGGAAACTGTTCATTAATGAACCTTCCATTTCACCGAATGTAAGGCGGAAAATGGTACCCGCAACTGCGACAGATGTCAATGCAGGGAGAAAGAACGAAGATTTAAAAAACTCTCTTCCCATCATTAACTTACTGTTGATCATAACGGCGAATAACATGGGAAAGGGAATTAACAGCACTAAGGTTCCTAACATGTACACAACGCTATTTTTAATAGCCGTCAAAAACACTTTATCTGTAAGCAATTTCGAATAATTCGCTTCACCAATCCATTTAGGATCCTGTCCCAACATCTTATCTTGAAAGCTCATGACGAATGAATTTAGAAGCGGATAAAACCAGAAGATCAAAAATACGAGTATAAATGGCAATACAAAAACATAAGGCGCAACTTTTTGAGAGTATACAAATTTCTTTATCATATTCTCAATCTCCCTTGACTATGGTTAAACCTGCCGGCCACTATGCCTGCCGACAGGTTTAATCAAATCATTTGCTTATTATATTTATTTCAATTCTTGTTCAATTGCTTCTTGTGCTTCATCCAGCGCTTCCTTCACGTCTTGGCCATCTTCAAAGATCGCATTCAAAGTAACCGTATTGAAGACATTGCCGATCGTCGGTGAAGCCTTAACGGATTTGATCGCTTGAATTTCGTCTTTGATTTCATTCAAAGTATCAAATGCATTTGTTTTAAAGTATTGGACGTACTCGTTATCAGGGTTTTTCGTTACTGCATCATCTTTCCATACTTCCATGTTGATTGGGTCGAATCCAAGCGTATTCCAGATTTCAGTAGTAGCTTCTTTCGAAAGCTTAGCAAAGGCTACAAATTCTTTTGCCAGCTGAACGTCTTTACCATTCTTAGTTACAACTGTGCCGGTACCGCCTAAGCCAACGGAACGAGGATTACCTTCTTCAAATACAGGCAATGGAGCAATGGCATACTTACCTTTCAGGTCCTTCATTTCGTTTACAAAGCGGGACATGTACCACTCAGGCATCAATGCGCTTGCGTAGTTTCCTTTGTTGTATTCGCCTTTTGCTTCTTCTGTGTCGGGTTGCCCACCAGGGATCGTATGAATAACATTGTTCTTCTGCAGATCGACTAACATTTCATACGCTTTAATCATTTCAGGCGAGTTCACTTTTGGATTACCATTTTCATCTGTAAAATCAGCGTTTTGCTGAGCTAGCAGCAGCGAAGCTTGCCACGTTGCTGATGTATCAGCAGTACCTAAGTACTTGCCAGTTTTTTCATAAACCTTGATACCTGCTTGTTTGTAATCTTCCCAGGTTTTGATTGTCTTGTAGTCAACACCTGCTTGCTCGAGAATTTCAGTGTTGTAGAAAGCAAGCGTAGCACCTACGTGATAATCAAAGCCATAAACCTGGTCGGCTTTGGAGTAAATCTCGACACGTGAAGGAACAACAACGTCTTTGTATGGTGCAAATACATCATTCAAAGATTCCAGTGGAACATTGTCACCTTCCAAGAATTTAGGAAATTGACCAAGCTCAATATCCGCGATATCAGGAGCACCTTTTCCGCTTGTAACTGCCAATAAGAGCTTGTTGTGCATATCATCGTAAGGCATAACCGTTACATTCAACTTAATCTGTTTGTCTGGGTTCTGTTGGTTCCATAACCCCAGCATTTTATCCAAATGCTTGCCGTGCAAATCTACGAATGTCCAAAATGATAATTCTGTTGCATTCTCACCGGCATTAGCGCCTAATTGCTGTGTTTCCGTTTTTGAATCAGAAGGAGTACCACATGCTGTAAAAACAAGTGACATAATAAGGAGTGTAACGATGGAGATTAAAGCACTGCGTTTTTTCATTTGTTCGTCATCCTCTCTTTTTTTGTTATGCATTTGAGAAGTCGGCTGACTAGTTAGTTCTGTTAATTTAAGCGGGTTCAATCTACCTTGGCACCACCATCCTTAACATAATTCTAACCGTTCAAAGAAAAGACCCCTTCGCAACAATTTTTCAGATTCCATATTGTAAGCGCTTTACATGCCGTATTATAATATAGATGAAATATGCTTTATATAACCAATTGATTATAAAATCATAAAGTTTATGGGGAGATGCAACTTTTTGAAAAAGCTGGCGCTCTACAAACAAATTCGAGAAGATATTATACAGAAAATTAAATCAGGGCAGCTTCGGCCAACGGACCGCATTCCTTCTGAGCAAGAACTAATGGACGAATTCAGAGTAAGTAAAATTACCGTCAGGAACGCCCTAACCCTACTAGCTGACGAAGGATTAATTATACGCGTACAAGGCAAAGGCTCATTCGTCTCTTCTAGTCTTGTTGTTTCTAGCATCAATTCTCCACCATACTCACGCAGTGTGTCCTCCATGCCGCTCATCGGCTTCATCATTCCGACGATGAGAACCCGTGTCATTCAGAAGCTCGTTGACTACACGGAACACTTCCTGCAAGAAGCCGGTCTCAGCATGGTACTAAGCATCACGCGCGAGTCCTCCTCTATCGAATCAAACGTCATTCATACACTAACGGAGCTCGGTGTGAAGGGCCTGATCGTTTTTCCGACAGAAGATGAGAAGTACAATGAATCATTACTGCGTCTGTCGCTCGATAAATTCCCGTGCGTGTTCATCGACCGCTATCTGCGCAACATTGAGACGTACACCATTACATCCGACAATTACGGCGGTGCGTACAAGGCGGTCTCCCATTTGCTATCCAAGGGTCATCAGCAGATTGCGCTCATCTCACCTGAAAATGCCAATACAGCCGTCGAGGATCGCACGCTCGGCTTCGAGCAGGCTTACACAGATCAAGGCATCTCGATTGACAAGAGCTTGTGGTGTCACATCCCTCTCGACATTCTACGCGGAGAGCAAGCATTGGACTATGTATGCGACTTCTTGCAGGACCACAGTGGAATTTCGGCAGTCTTCTCCTTGACTGAAGAAACTGCACGTCTTACATCGGCTGCTATAAGTCGTCTGAACGATCACTCAAATATCGATTTGCTATCTTTCGATAATCCACATCTTTCAGGCGTAGCTTATGTGCAGCAGGATGAACAGGAAATGGCACGAACAGCCGTAAAGCTGTTACGTGAACAAATGGAAGATGTTTATTCTCCTAAGAACGCCGTCATTCCCGTACAACTCATCTTCCCATGACATGACAAACGTTGCGGCGATAGATGAATTGGGCATATTGATTGGTTTTACCAGCGATGTTGTTCATGATTGTCTGCCCAGTTATTTTAAGACTCACTACCAATTTGGTCGTGCCCCTTGCAACGCGAATTTCTACGCGAATACTAATAAATCTCCGAGCATAACGGTCATGAATGGTCCAGATGAATGGTGGAGCTGTTGTGAAAAGGATGGCAGTTCGCTCTAGTTTCTCGCCACAGCAACACGCCCATCGGTTGTCTTTATGTTATTACAGGTCAACGCTGGGAAACATCATTGACCAAGAATAGTGAAAAAGCGAAAATGCCGTCAAAAGCATGTTCGCTGTAAGTATCGACACTTCTGACACTGTTCTTTCTCTGCTTCGGGGAGTCTCCTCCATTCACGAAGACCTCTTCCCTCCGTGGGATGTGACAATGTATCCAAACACAAAGTACAGTTCGACCACAATATATACAAAAACCACTCCTGAAAATGGAGTGGTTTCTTTGGATTTAACTTCTCTTTTATGGAACTTTCGTTCCGCTAAATCAAGGGGGAGTAGTATTTCTAACATATTTTATTCCAACTCTAAAACTGCTTCGACTATCGCCTGATCAATCTCATCAAGCATCCCATCATAGATGTCATCAAATGCGCTCGGCGAGGCCGTGATTGCTTCGGCAATCCGTTTGTGGATCATATCCTGTGTTTTCTGGAAATGACATTGTAATCACCGCTATCCGAAGGAATCGGTATGTTATAGGCAGCTCCCCACTCTTAACAGGTACTCTTCCTCAAAAGGGAATAAATCCTTCCACGTACTGATACCGTAATCTGCAAGAGCTTCTGTTTCCGCATTTGAATAATTTTCTTTGCTGTATTTGTTCAGGATAATTGGTTGTGTAATAGTTGCCAGTAGAATCTTTAACCCCGTCTCCGTAGTGAGCCCCCAAAAGCATGTATTACAAAAAAAAACCGTTAATTTTCAAATGATGAAATTAACGGGGGTTTAAAATTGTCTATTCCATCAAATCTGTTACTGCACCTTTTGAAGCAGAGGAAACTAATTTGGCATATTTGCCGAGTACACCGGATTTTACTTTCAGTGGAGGTTGTACCCACGCTTGCGCTCGAGCGGCTAACTCTTCTTCTGACACCTCAACCTTAATTTCCTGAATGTCACTGTTAATGGTAATAATATCTCCATTTTGGAGCAAAGAGATCGGCCCGCCTACTTGTGCTTCAGGTGATACATGGCCGACTACAAATCCATGCGAACCACCAGAGAATCTACCATCTGTTATGAGAGCAACTTTCCCACCGAGACCTTTTCCTACAATTAGTGCTGTAACGGAAAGCATCTCAGGCATACCTGGTCCACCCTTCGGACCACAATAGCGTATGACCAATACGTCCCCTTCTTGAATTTCATCGTTCATGATCGCTTCTGTCGCTTCATCTTCGCTATCGTACACCTTTGTCGGGCCGGAAAACTGCTGTATCTTCATGCCTGACATTTTGGCAACAGCGCCTTCAGGAGCGAGGTTTCCTCGAAGCACAACCAGTGGTCCATCTGGCTTAAGCGGATTATCGAGTGGTCGTATAATCTCTTGATTATTCTGAAGTGGAGCAGCTTCCGCTAAATTCTCCGCCAACGTTTTACCAGTTACAGTGAGGCAATCTCCATGAAGTAATCCCTCAGCGAGCAATAGCTTCATTACCCCTGAAACACCGCCAATATCATTCAAATCCTGCATCACATATTGGCCACTTGGCTTCAGATCTGCCAGATGAGGAACACGCAAGCGGATTCGCTCAAAATCATCCAAGGTTAAATCCACTTCTACGGAGTGCGCAATAGCTAGCAGATGGAGAAATGCGTTGGTTGATCCCCCTAGAGCCATAACAACGGTGATCGCATTCTCAAATGCTTTCTTCGTCATAATGTCTCTTGGGTAGATTTCCTGTTCAAGAAGTGAGATGACCTGCTTACCGGCTGCTTCGCATTCCAATGCTTTATCCGCTGAGATCGCTGATGTCGAAGAAGAACCAGGCAAACACATACCCATTGCTTCTGCAGCTGCGGCCATCGTATTAGCGGTATACATGCCCCCGCAAGCCCCTGGACCCGGGCAAACACTACATTCGACCTTATGCAGCTGTTCATCTGTCATTTTTCCATCTTGATATTGACCAACTGCTTCAAAAGCTGAAACGATATCCACTTTTTTACCGTCGAGATTACCAGGTTGAATGGTTCCTCCGTAGACATAAACGGAAGGAATGTTCATCCGTCCAATAGCCATCAAACATGCAGGCGTATTCTTGTCACAACCACCGATTGCAACAATGCCGTCAAAACGCTCCGCTCCAGTCACAATTTCAATCGAATCAGCTATAGCTTCCCTACTTGGCAGCGAGAACAACATCCCTCCATGCCCCATTGAGATCCCATCAGAAACGGTAATCGTATTAAAAATTAATGGAGCACCGCCATGATCGCGTGCTCCCATCTTGGCTTGCGTCGCTAAATCATTGATGTGCATATTACAAGGTGTTACCTCACTCCACGTACTCGCTATTCCAATCATTGGCTTTTTAAAATCATCATCCTGAAAACCAACTGCACGCAGCATGGCTCTGTTCGGTACCCGGTTAGCACCTTCACTGATCACCTTGCTTCGAATACGAAGATCTTTTTTATTCTCCATGTCCCTTCCCCCTCATTTCAAAGTATTTCGTTCAGTTCCTGCATCGGTCGAATAAAATTTTGTTTCATTAGTCCGTGAGCATCATCACTATTTTTGCCTTCAAAAGCTTTAATAATCAAATCATGCTCTTCGACTGAAGCTAGTGTAGCCGTAATAGGTTGTTTTAAAAACACATATTTAAATCGCCTGATGTGAATCTGGAGAGAGGCATTAAATGTGGCCACATAAGGATTATCTGAGAGCTCCACGATATAATTATGAAATTGCTCATCCACCTCCATAGCCTGATAGACTTGTCCATTTTTAATGGAACTTGCAAATTCCAAATTTATAGATCTTAGTTTCTCGATCTGTTCTGGAACAATAATTTTGGCGGTGATTTCAGCAGCCAAGGCCTGAAGAGCAGCCATGGTTGAATACATCTTAAAAATATCGTTTTTCTCAATATTTGTTACTCTTGTTTCTTTTCCTGGGTGCATAGACACGAGGCCTTGAACTTCGAGTAACTGAAATGCCTCCCGAATCGGTGTCCGGCTGACTCCAAGCGATTCAGCCATTTCAGCATCAATAAGTTTTTCACCTGGTTGCAGTGTTCCATCAATAATCCATCGTTGAATCTGTGAAAACGCTCTTTCTTTTGCGGACATACGGACGGGTAAGGAAAAATCTTTAGGAATTGGCATTGTTCTTCATCCTCATTATAATTATTCTAATATGCAATATATCGCATACACAAGTGAGAAGCAATAATTATTTCATTTTTTACTCGCTCAATAAGTTTATCCAGATAATTACCTGTTTTAATGAGAGTTTGAGACAAAAAACTTTAATTTATTTGTATTTAATCGATGAATGTTATTATTTGGTACTTATAAAGACTTATGTACTTTTACTTAAGTACTCATCTAATCGGCAATCGGACGATGTTCTTGCCATTCCGGTAATCGCTACAAGTTCATTTCCTTGGCTCGGGACAAGAACTTGCGATAACTAATCAACAGGAACTATGACTTAGCGATAAGATCGGGTTGGGAACAGCTCCCCTTACATTTTGCGGTAAAACTGGTGATGAAAGAAGATTAAGAAAAGGACAGAGTTTCTACGACATGGAAAAGTTCCTAACTTGCACCAGTTCTCTGGACTTCCACCCCCAAGAGATTAGCCGATTAATTAGATGACTGAAGTTGTTTGTTCTGAGCTTGCTTTTCCAGAAAGCCAATATGTTTTTTAAGCTCCTGAATCTCTTTCTCCATTGGTAATCCTCACTTAATACCACATACTGAATTGCCTTTACGCTTTGCTTTTTCGGGGTTTAAAAAAGTGGAGTGGCGTCGTGTAAAATTATTTTAAAATGATGTGGCTTTTTACCTCTCTTCGGTGTCTAATGAATTGTAAGTTCAGGAGGAGGTACTACTGGTGTCAAGAGCTCAAGACAAAAAGAAAATCCCTACTCTTCCGGAGAAGCAGGAGCACATCCAGCATTTCGAAGCCATTTATAATCAATATCGAGATAGAATTCGAAATTATATTGCAGTAAAGACAAATTCGGCAACTGCCGATGACTTAACGCAACAAGCTTTTTTAAAAGCAATGGAAAAATTTCACTTGTTTAAGTGTAACTCCAGTATATTTACTTGGCTATTCAAAATCGCGCAAAATATTGTGAAAAACGAGTATCGTACGAGATCACGAAATAAAGAAATGGTGCACGAAGTAATCGATTTTCAGTCCCAATCGATATCCCTCGATATTGCTAAAGATGTCGATATCCGTCTTGATATTAGTGCTGCATTAGCCCGATTGAATGAATTAGATCAGCAAATCATATCATTGCGTTTTTTCGTCGATTGCACTTTATTGGAAATATCCAAAATCATCGGGATGCCGGAAAGCGCAGTCAAGAACAGACTCTATCGTGCCTTAAACAAACTAAAAAAAGAATTAAAAGAATGGGGTGACATTACAATCATGTCTATTAAAGAATTGATATCAATTGTGGATAAAAGCGAGGCTCCCTCCAAGAATGATGGTATGAACAAGGTATACCATGACTTATTTGAAGAGTTGAAAAGCAATGTAGATCGAATTATTACAACCTATCGTCATCGACCTTCTCAGAAAATCGCTATTGAGATCTATCCGGATCTGCCCACTTTTCATCAAGCAATAAACGAGCCGGATGCACCCAATTGGTTTATGGGAACCTATGAAGACAATAAAATTAAAATCGTATCCCCACTCAACCCAGGCCCTGAACATACGTATCAATCGGTACTACGGCACACTATTAGCTTGTTTACGATGTGGTTAGTAACGGATATTAATCCGTTGGCACCGAAATGGCTTACACACGGTCTCGGCGGGCATGAAGCCAAACAAATGTCACAAGAATATATCCAGTATAGCACCTCCGAAGCGATTCAAAATAACGCTGTCCCTAGCTTTCAAGCATTAACTAATGATACCTGGGATTTCGAGAAGATAGGGGGATATGGATTCTCGCACTTACTCGTAGAATACCTCATCCATTCATACAATTTAGATGCGCTCAACAAATTCATACGCGATGCCACTGATTTTCAAGGCGCATTTCAAGTATCGGAAGCTGAGCTGCACGGGATGTGGGTGCAATATTTAAAATCTAGGCCATGCTAAATTTTGATACTGTGATTTGACCATAACAAAACCACCTTCAAAAGGTGGTTTTGTTATGGTCTCATAGCTCAACAGTACACTATACATTGTACTATCTAGTACAGCCTTATAAACCCAATCATTAAACTATTCTGTCCGTTAGTTTAATGAATTAAAGGGCAAGATGCCGATTAGATACACGTCTAATCGGCAATAGGAACATGTTATTGTCCAATGCGGTAGCCTTCTTAAACAATCCTGCCAGCTAGCGCAACGAAGGCAGTCGATTTTTGTAGCCAACTGCCTTCTGGTCATCATTAAGCTATAGCCCTCTCATGCTAACAGTTTAAGATGGATCATTTAATTTACCTGTTTCAACTAATTGTTTTAACCCCTCAAACATTAAATCCCATCCTTGTTCAGAAGCATCATGGTATTCTGTAATAGCTTTTTTGATATCTTCTGAAGTCCAACCTTCTTCATGAGGAACGATAATCACCTGTGTAAAAGTCATCTCGCAACCCTTTTCATGGGGTTTAATCTCTACAGTAATTCTATCCTCTAAGTCATTAAACTGAGGCATCCTAAATGTGAAAACTAATTTAGTTGGTGGATCAATTTCTAGGTACTCACCAATCGCTCTGTAATCTTTACCACCGCGATGATCAACAATTTCCCATGTCCCACCGACGTGAGGTTCGTTCTTTGTCACTTTATTTGTTGTTTCCATAGTAAAAAGCCATTTTTTAATCATTTCTGAGTTCAACCATGCATCAAACAATTTATCTGCATTAACATGAAAATAACGTGTCATCTTTAGTTCGGTAGTTGATGTATTAACCATTTCGATCATCCCTTACTAATTATTTCGCGCTTTAATTGTACCCATATTATTTCACGACGGCAACCGATCGTTCTGAGACCGTCTGCCGTCGTTTGAACTTGAGCTATTGTTCCCCGTTAGTTCAATCATTTTCTTCCATCTTGTTTAACTGAGATACAAAAACATTGCTCAATCTCCGCTAGTCCATAATCATATCAACAACTTTTTTAGCGAACGCAGCATAGGATTCGATCAGGTCCGGATTTCGATCAATGGCCCATCTGAGGTTATCAAACGCGCTTAATAGCAGCAAATGTCTCATATCAGTCAGGTTTTCTTCACTTATTCCGTACCCGTCTAGAAATGCTTTGAATTCTTCTATATTCGGATTTCCGTCTAGGATATGGCACCGCATCAGCCAAATAATTTCTCCATGCGGCACCGTTCTTACTTCTGCATTACCCCAATCCAATAATATTACTTGTCCCGTCTGATTGACGATCGTATTCTTCAATGAAATATCTCCATGAATTAAACCGAAGCGGAACGTTTCTTTTTTCAAATTCTCAAACAGTTTTCGCACTCTCTGCGATTTCATTGGATTGATTACTCCAAGCTCAATCAATCGATCATACTCCGTCAAACTATTGATATTATATTGCACATATCCTAGCCAACTGCCGTCCGACCCTGCATGCGAGGGTGAATGAAACTCACCATGGACTGGATCTATCAGATTTTCCCCATATCCCTTCACTGGGATCGAATGAATAAGTTTGGCATATTGGCCAAGCTGCCTCCAAATATCGGACTTAAAAACCGTACTATCTACCCCGTTGTCTCCATCAACGAAAGCTTGAATCATATATGCAGTTCTATCAATTATGCCAATAGACAACACCTCAGGTCCGGGAATGCCAATTGCGGCAGCTTGTTCAATACACCATTTTTCTTTCACATAGCTTGGATATGTAACTGAGTCGTTCATGCGAACAACGACTTTACGTCTCTCTGTTTCGACTACGAAAACCTGATTTACGAAGCCTTTCCCTATGACCTGGTATGATGTTTTTACTTTTTCAAGAAGTACATCGCTTACAATTCGTTCTGCTTGTGTAACTACAGAGTCTCTCACAGTTTTTCACCTCCAAAAGTATCTTGTTTCGAATAGTTTACCACACACTTTTTTTGGAAAGTACGGTTATGACTAAACTAACCTGCCCGTTTGTTAAACCAAAGCATCCGATCACTTGGATCAGGATGCTTTCTTGACTTTATTAAGCTACAGTTTCCCGTTAGCTCAATGAGTATCCTCCTTTTAAATCCCAGCTCCTATGCATAACGACAACCACAATGATTTCGCGAAGTCTAAGGAAAAGCTTCAACAAATCCTTCAAGTTATCTGGCGTGTGTCGGCCATCCTCTCCTAGCTCGAAGTGCTTTATGATAAGTTCATACTGGCCCTTTCGTTCGAGACTGATTATTACGCATCATTCATGTTCAGCCTGAATCCGAAGACATGAATAATAATGAAAATAAACTTCTCTCATGGGTTAGAGGCTTATTTTCTTTTCTTCCATACCTTGCGGCTTGTTTATTCAAGCCATAAACCTCACACTAATTACCGATGAGTTTACAAAAAAACAAAAAGAAAACCGAACCTTTTTCCGATAGAGAGACAATATAGGGTGTAAGCTGCTTACAGGAGGGCCCTCTGAATGGAAAGTGATATGTATCAATTACTCAAAAGGATGAAAGATGGTGATCAACAGGCGTTTCATACGATATATGATGCCACTTATCAGGACGTCTATCGGACCGTCACCTTTCTGGTGGATCATCAGCAGGATCGGGAAGATGTCATGAATGAGATTTATATGCAAATGTGGACCTCACTTGCCAACTACGATACGAGTAGACCTTTCCACTTCTGGTTGCACGGCTTGGTGATCCGTCAAGTGCAGAGACTTCGGGTCAAGAGCTGGCGGAGATTCCGAATTTTTGAACGGATCCGTTCCTTCTCTCGGGAAGAGCCTCATTGGGATCAACCCGCGGTGTTGATGGATGGGACGAACGACATGATATCGCAGGCCATTAAGAAACTGACCGACAAACAGCGAACGGTGATTATCCTCCGCTTTTTTCATGACTATACGCTCGAGGAAACCGCGACTTTGCTCGATATTCCATTGGGTACAGTCAAGTCGAGATATCATGCTGGCCTGCAGGCGCTTCGAAAAAACATATGGAATCTCCCCCCAGAAAGGATGGAAAAGATCAATGACTATTGAACGCAAAATCCGTGAACATCTGCACAAAGAAGCCGAAACGGTGGAGTGCCCACCGGCCATTTCCAATCGAATAGAACAATCCTATTCTCAATATTTGCAACAAAAAAGGAGCGGAAGACCCATGAAAAAACGATTGATTGGTGGAATTGTTGCTGTTGCTATTTTGATTCCAAGTGCAGCATTTGCGGCACCTACCTTGATTGATATGTTTACCAGAACACCATTGACTGCTGAGCAATTCAAAGCGGATGAGATTGGCAAAGCAGCACTGGAGAAGCTGTATAGTGCATTTCCCGAAACAAAAGCGTTTGAGATCATCGATGCAAGCAACGTTCAAGGTGTTCAAACAAGCATCATCCTGCAGGAGAAGGGAGGGACCGGCAAAAAGATTACACTTCATATAAACGGTATTAACGGTGCGATTGAACACGTGATTCAAGAGAATTGGGAGCCTAAGGAGAAGCCGCTCACCGCTTTAACCGATCAGGAAATCAGGTCGAAGGTAGATTTTCTCATTGATAAATTGTATGGTAACATCGAAAAGTACGAGTTTTCTATGGAGCAAATGGAGAACTCGAATCAAAAAACGTTTATATTGAATTACAGCACTAAGGGATCAATAACACCGTTCTACCAGGCATTTGTTCAGGGCAATTCCATCAGTGTTTCTCTGATCGGAGTTGAGACTACACCTTCAAACAAGGTAGAAGGTTTCTTCTCTACAAATGGTAAACCAGATTATTTTGCCGATGCCTATCTAAATGATGAAAAACTGTTTGCTTTACTTAAAATCAGCCCAGCAGAATTAAAACAAGAATTAGAAAAGGGTAAATCTGTTGTGGAGATTGCAGCATCTAGAAATGTATCAAAACAACAAGTGATTGACGTCATTGCAAAAACGCAGGCTGACGGACAGATTCAAGGTGAAAAAAATGGCGATGTTCCAAAAAGCAATCGTTCAAATGAACAAATGTTAAAAGCTGTTGAACTAAAAGTATTACAAGTTATTGAGCACAAAACTGAAACACCTTCAAAGTAATTATCCATTCAACTAAGAGGATGTACGCGTAAATATCGAGATTGGTAAAAAGTAATACGAGGCCGGTATCCTTAGCATCCAGGAAACCGGCCATTTTTAGTTCAAAAGAGGCTAGCGACTTCAATGGGAAAACGTTCTTGTACCTTAACAACATTAACGTTTACTTCCTCTTTCCACTCCTGCAGACCAATAAATCAATACGAAGCAGCCGATCACTATGGTCGACTGCCTCAAGGGTTTTACTGGGCTAACGTTTTCCGTTAGTTTAATACATCTTCATTATCACCTAAAGTCGCAGCCAGCAGCTGGCAACTTATTGGGTGGCACTTTGTTCCTGAGCCTGGACCATCCTACCAAGAAAGACATCCTCTCGCAATTGCAGAGTATTTTTTATATACGGCGGGTTGGAATCCGGTCTGAAACAACAAGGGTATCATAGTGTTCAGGAACATTCTCTCTACTACCTAGCCTTATACCTTTTGAAGCATATGATTGCGATTTCGATTAGCGGCATACAGCATGGGAATGGCAATCAGCAGGCTGATGATAACCGGAACTACAGACCCCTCAAGCCCAAAATCACCTCCAGTGAGAAGATAAGGACCTTGCATTTTCACAATTAACAGACCGGCTGTAGTGTGTCCAGAAACAGGAATACCAAGCAAACCTTCAAGTGCATTCCAAGAAAAGTGCAGTCCCATGGCAAACCACAGATTCCGTCGCCACATAAATGCGGCTCCAAGCAGGACACCGGCTTCTAAGGTTATGGCGAACGCACTCCATAATGTTGCTCCTGCATTCCCAAGATGGGCGATTCCAAAGAATAGAGAAGTCACAGCGAGTGCGGCCCAATTTCCCAGCAATGTATTCATGGCTTGAAACATTAGTCCACGAAAGATAAGTTCTTCGACAATGGCTGCGCCTAAAGCGGCTTCAATAGAAGCGATTAGATTAGTAACCGTATCTGCGTTATTCGCCCATTGAAAGGAGTAACCTCCCAATGAAACAATAATAATCGTGGATAAGGCAATAAAGATAACCCCGGTTAGTGCTCCCATAACAGCTTCAAACCCTGCGCCCTTTTTTGATAACTCAGGAATGGATCGACGGGCCAAATATTTCATGGTGAGCATATAGACTATGATGGCCAGAAAGCTCATCGTTAGTGTCAAAAGAAGAGAAAGCAAGCCCGGTACTTGCTCCCCTAGCGGCCGGATGAATGCATCAACAAGAATTATGCTGATAGCCCCCGCAACCATCCAGACTATTGGAAAGCGCCAAAATAATCTCCATTTGCTTAATTTCTCATCCATCTGCGAATGTTCTTTTTGTGCAGATCTTTTCTTCATGTCTTAAATCATCTCCTCTATGGCTTGATCATAGTTATGAGTATAGGGTGAAAAAGTCATAAAGTGACAGTGCTCTTTTGTCATATTAAAGTCATGTGACTATACCCCTAAGAAGCCGGCAACTATATACGTTGCCGGCTTCTTAGGTAGGTTGTCTTAGTATTTCATGATTCCCGAGTCTCTGGCTTTACGGGCTGCCTCTTGTCTTCCCTTAACATTAAGTTTTGAGTAAATCGTTGAAATGTAATTCTTAACCGTTCCTTCGCTAAGAAACAAAGCCTCTGCAATATCTCGATTGCGCATGCCAGAAGCCAGCTTTTGCAATATTTCAATTTCACGGTTACTAAGCCCGTATTCATTATTTTTAATAGCGGATCCCGTATTCATACTTTTGATCATTTTACTCGCCATCTCCTGCGAGATTAACGTCCCGCCCGCATGAACCACCCGTATACCTGCAGCCAGATCCCTGGGATGGATGGCCTTAAGAAGATAACCTTCTGCTCCATAGCTTAAAGCCGCCATGACATACTCCACTTCCTGATAGGAGGTCAGCATCATCACTTTGATGATAGGCATTCGCTCTTTGATCAGAGCTGTTGCGTCAACGCCATTCATGACTGGCATATTGATATCCATCAATACCATATCGGGCTGAAACTGATGACAGCTTTGGACTGCTTCTTCCCCATTTTTAGCTAATCCAACGATTTCTATATCATCTTCCATGGACAATACGATATATAGGCTCTCCAAAATTAATTCCTGATCATCCGCAAGTAATACTTTAATTTTCCCCATGCAGCCCCACTCCTTTTAGGGGTATCTCGCATCTGACTTCGGTGATCGTTTCATCTCTCATCTCTGATGATACGAACAGGTTGCCCCCCAACCGCTCAACGCGATGTTTCATTGAAGTTAACCCGAAGCCATATTCCAATTTGTCAATCGGTTTCCCATTATTTCGAACAACCAGGTACAGAACGAATTCAGAAAATTGAAGCTCCAAATACAGTTGAGACGCTTTTCCATGTTTTAGTGCGTTCGTAATGGACTCCTGGATGACTCGCAGAATTGCCTGTCGTACTTCAAAATGCGTGTGCTTCTCTGTTCCTAGTACATTTAACGTCAAGAGAATTCCTGTATGTTCCCGAAAATTGGCCACATAGGCCTCAACCTGCCGTACAAGATCAGACTCTTCCTCTTCTTCTCCAATCTCATGAACAATACTTCTCATTTCGTCCAGATTTTGTTCAGCCAGTGCTCTTAAGCGAATTAACCGTTCCTTGACCTCTGCAGGCTTACGGTCCATAAGGGCGATGGAAGCATCAAGACTCATAATGATTGAGATAAAGGAATGCCCCAGGGTATCATGAAGTTCCTTGGACATACGATTGCGTTCTTCAAGCAGAGTCATTTTCTCAATTTCAGCAGCGTAGTGGGTTAACAGTTTATTTTGCTGCTTTACTTCGACCACAAGTTCATTTTTCTGGTGGTACGCTTTGGCCACGAAGCTGGCCCACATGCCGATGAAGCAGAATAATACATTATCTGTCCCGCTACTAATGGCTTGTTCCCAAGGTACCTTTAAATAAGACTGGAAGATAAAAGGAATGAACAGAATTACGGGAATGACCCAGAATGTCTTCTTGGTCAATAAGTACCCCATTATTAGACTCGGCAGCAGGTAGTCTGCTTTGGAAGTCAGTTCCGGATGAATAACCGAGTTCACATAATAAGAACCACCCAGCATTAGCTCCGCGATACAAAACCAGACCTTGTTCGTCCGCCGTTGAGGAAACCAGAATATCATTGGAACGATAAGTGCTGCCATTAGCCAAATGACATTTAACCATGTTCGGTTTGACAGGTCACTTTCTGTAATCAGCCGTGATGAAAGCAAAATGTAATGGTATAAACGAAGAGCAAAAATACCCCAATCCATAAAAGATAATATCTTTCTCATATCATCATCCTACACTGTTTTTCAGTAAAAACATCAGAACCCGTGAATTTAGTGTATCACTTTTTGTTCGTTTGTTTACTATTAATTACATTCCTTAATTCTCGATTCTCCTAGAGGTGGACTCCATGACTCAATTTCTTGATGCAAGATCAGCCAATTACATTGTAGCCGATCTAACCGATTCCGCCAGCATCGAACGGGCGGTTCAAACGACCGTTGAGCGTCACGGTCGCCTGGATATAGCATTCAATAATGCTGGAATCGGGGCTCCCCTTTCGCCCTTAACAGAGGTCTCAGAAGAGGATTTCGACCTTCTTCAAGCTGTAAATTATAAAGGAATCTGGGTGGCAATGAAAGCGGAAATCAAGGCAATGATCGATACTGCAGGTACCGGTGCCATTGTCAATAACAGCAGCGTCGGCAGCTTCAGAGGTAATCCGGGGTTGTCTGTCTACGGAGCCGCCAAACGGGCTGTTAATAGTCTGACCGAGACGGCTGCCATTGAATACGGACCTTCAGGTATCCGCGTAAACGCTGTTGCACCTGGCACCACCATGACTGAGATGATCGAGGGGTTAGTTGCACAAGTTCCAGATATAATCGAAAAAAGCAACTCTGTGACGCCTCTTAGGCGTCCTGCCGATCCTCATGAGATCGCACAAGCGGCTGCCTGGTTATTGAGCGATCGCGCCTCTTACGTAACAGGCGTAGTTCTGCCGGTGGACGGTGGAACAAGAGCGTAATCCCATACGGAAGGAGTATCCCAAAGGGTCCATTGACCTGGGATGCTTCTTCCGTATGTTATCAAACGCTCCGAGAATGAATCCTTCCCACAAAAGATGACGGCTGTTACTTATCCCTGAATTCTTGCATCTTCCTAAGCTTTGGGCACCGGGATCCTAAGGGCATTCGTCTATAAAGCTCCTGCCAGCTTGCGGGAGGTCAGCCGGTAGGTGGTCGGAGACATCCCCAGCTTGGCCGTAAACTGTTTGATGAAATAAGTATCATACTCAAACCCCGTGGCACGGGCAATTTCAATCAGGCTCATATCGGTATGGGTCAGAAGGTCACGCGAAACCTTTAACCGATAGGCAATCAGGTAACCCATCGCCGTATTTCCGCACCTTTCCTGAAACCGTTTATTCAGCGATACACGGTTCAAATGGGCGCAATCCGTTAGTTCCTGCAAGGCAATCTTTCGCGAGTAATGCGTATGGATGTAATCCAGCACGGCATCGACGGGCGAGTGCTCCCTCTGCTGATTCAATTCCTCGAGCAGGCCTAAAATCTGGATCAGGTATCTTTTGATCCTGCACACCCAAAGGGAGTCGCTTTGCGCTTGAACCTCCGTGCCCAGCACAAAAAACCATTCAAATAGCAGCGGATAAGCCGTTTCGGTTATACGGGGTGCACCATAACAACCCTGCTCTCGTTGAAATAGGGAAAGGCCTGTATGAATCCTTGGCACTGCCGGAAACGACTTTGTTTCAGAAAGAACAGTCGAGTTCAAAAAGTCCAGATGAAAGCTGAATGATTGGGCAGCAATGCTGCATTTTTCCGTTATCTCCACCTTATCCCCGTCTGCCAGACAAAGAATTCCGGGGGCGCTTATCGATACAGGTCGCTCGTTGAGAGTACCTTGAAGGCTTCCGGACGTAATAAAAATCAGCGTAAGCCGCTCAGGATAAGGCAGTTCCGTAAAATTCTCTACTGGAGCAAATTCTATGTTCACTGTCCGGTTTTTGTATCGGTCTATTTGAGGCATCTTGGTCATCCACCTATCAAATCGTATAGTTAAATGCTTCATTTATAACAGTGTATCATGCCGGCACGAAGGATATAATGGCGTTGTGAATCCACAGGAAAAAGGAGGAGCAGCGTTATGGCTGTTGAACGATTTCACATTCATGTCTCTGATGAAGTCCTTGATGACCTGCAAGACAGGCTGCACCGTGTCCGCTATCCGGATCAGCTGGAAAACGCCAATTCCCATTGGGAACGGGGGACGAATCTGCAGGCTTTAAAATCGCTCATCTCGTATTGGAAGGACCATTATGACTGGCGCGCCCAGGAATCGGTCCTTAACCGGCTGTCCCAGTACCGCTGTCAAATCGACGGAATCGATGTACATTTCGTCCATGAACGCGGGAAAGGTTCCGAACCTTTGCCTTTAATTCTCACCCACGGGTGGCCGGACAGCTATCTGCGTTATCAAAAAATCATCCCACTGCTGACCGATCCGGCCAGCTATGGAGGAGACCCTGCGGATGCTTTTGATGTCATCGTCCCTTCGTTACCCGGCTTCGGTTTCTCCGGCCGTCCCGCGCATGCCGGCGTAAACAATTTTCGAGTCGCCGAAATGTGGGCTAAACTCATGACGGAGGAATTAGGTTATGACCGGTTTGGTGCCGCCGGCGGCGATATCGGCTCGGGCGTAACCCGCTATCTGGCTTCCAGCCACCCCGGACAGTTAGTTGGCATACACCTGACGGATATCGGCATCATCCGGGATCTTATGGCTGCGCCGGAGCCGGACAAACTTTCCGAAGAAGAGCGCCAATACAGGAAAAACGCCGCAGAATGGATAGCCAAAGAAGGCGGTTATATGACGCTGCAATCGACACGTCCGCAGACGCTCGCATACGGCCTTTCCGATTCTCCGGCAGGTTTAGCGGCCTGGCTCATGGAGAAATTCCGGGCCTGGAGCGATTGCGGCGGCGACCTCCTGAACACGTTTAGTTCGGATGAACTGATTACCCATATTATGATTTATTGGGTTACCAACACGGCAGGCTCATCAGCCCGGATGTATTATGAAAATGCAAATACATTGCCGCCGCTGGCCCGTATAGAAGTCCCGACGGGGCTGGCCTTGTTCCCGGCAGATATTCTGCTGCCTCCCAAGGCTTGGGCTTCCCGCAGCCTGAATATTACCCGCTGGACTCCGATGCCCCGCGGAGGCCATTTTACCGCCTTGGAAGAACCCGAGGCGTTGGCCGAGGATATCCGCGCCTTTTTCCGGCCGCTTAGGAACAAGAAAATTCGTCCGTGACAAAATATTGTTAGATACCGAAACACGGTAATGATCCGCTTTCCCGCGCCGTCTGTCTGCAACATATGCATCTAAACGCCAAATCCCCTCTGAAAGTAAAGTCATCTGGGATGGATGGTGAGCATCAGCCCGTTAGCTTAAATGATATCTCGGTAAAATTAGTTTTTTGACTGATCAATGGTACAATGTACACTTATCCTCAGCTCAAAAAAGTTATAAACCGTCTATTTAGCTAGATTTCATGGTAATTCGCTTTTGGCATGAGGTATGATTTTTCAAATTGCTAATGTTTAGATAAACATTTAATCAGAAATGCCACATTATTCTTGTCCCTCGACACCCGTTTATCATGTTAATGACGGATTAATAATGTAATCTTCTCCTAATTTAAGACGACCTTGGTCCTGCACAAAACAGGATCAAGGTCGGTTTCTTTGATTATAGCTGCAAGAAAATCTTATACAGAACCTGAGCTGCTTCTGCTCTGGTTGTCGTTCCGTCAGGACTCAAGATGACATTGCTTCGCCCGTTTATGAAACCCATTTTGACCATTGCATCCATGTCATCGATTGCGTACTTTGCTACATTTGCCGCATCTGTAAATCTATTGAGATCCTCAGCTGTACGGGTCTGCTCGGTTTTGCCCACTGCCCGCAAAGCCCGCATGGTCAGCACAGCCAAATCTTGTCTAGCAATGTCCGTTTCCGAATAGAAGCTGCCGTTCGAGCCCAGGGCGATCCCGAGTGCTTTCGCGATTCCGATTTCCTCATAGTAGAGGTCTGTTCGCTTTATATCACTGAAGGTGGTGTTGAACTCTGCTTTGAGATCCAGTGTCCTTACCAACCAAGCTAGATACTCACCTCTTGTGACCTTTTGTCCGGGACTAAAGCTTGTTGCCGATGTCCCGTCGATGAATCCTTTGGACGCCATGGTTTCAACCGCTGGTGCGTACCACGAATCCTTGATGACATCATTGAAGAACTTCTTCGTATAAACAACTGCATATTCACCTGTGTTTGCCGCTGGAAAAACCATGGCTTGTAGAGCACTGTCGTATTTGCCATTCAGCAGCTGAACAATCGTACTGTTTGCAGCCAAGTACGAAACTGTAAGGTATTTGGAATTGGCCAATTCTTCAACATCAGGAGCATAAAGCACTCTGATTTCAGCCGGTGCATTCAGGGCTACCGTTTCTACTCCATCTAATTGGACAGCGAATACAATAACAGGTCTGCTGGCTGTCACTGATTTTACATCTGAATGAAGCTTTACTGTATCCAGCCGACCTAGTGACAGTTCTACACTCTTGGCACCTGATGTATACTTCAGCATATTAGAAGGTACGGTAACGGTTCCAAATTCCGTGTTAATCTCGATCTTGATGTTGGCATGCTCTGCGGTTAGTGCAGCGGCAGGAAGCTCAACCGCATAGGCATTTGCTCCCTCTGCTTTCGGTATTTCCACTATGAGCGTTTTAACATTACTGCTATTCGCCTTTACATGCTCCAGAGCCTTATTAAGGTCTTCCTGCCGGATGGGTGCTCCTTTAGCTTTACCGGTTTTGGTATCCGTCTTTGGTGCCACAATCTTAATCCAATTCCCTTCGACTTTTATGCTTTCAGGAGTCGGTGAAGGTGCGATGACTGACACAGGTGCATCCGTTGACGGCTGTGTTTCCGTAGGCTTCGGATTGATGACTGGATTGCTGATAACGACAGTAAGGGATTGGCTCGCATAATGAGTTGCCGTTTCTTTATATCTTACTTCGTAGACTCCGTTACCAAGACCTGTAACCTCTGTGCCTGTGATCGCATTCCAGCTGCCAGCGTCCCCACCCACTTGCCGGTATTCCATTCCAGGACTTACACCAGTGATCTTGCCGTCCTTGGCCCCAGATGCACTGACATTTACAGTCTTGACCTCTGCATTGGACGGGGGATTTTGCTCCTGCTTGGTTCCGTCAGGCACAACGATCAGGATCGCAGGACTTGGATTGCTCAAATCCGTTCCGGCGTACCGGAGCTCGTAGCTGCCAGCCTCCAGTCCTTCAATGCTGGTTCCACTAACCGGCATGTAACCACCTTGATCCGCCTTTCGGTACTCCATATCAACAGTCACATTTTCAATTCTGCCATCATTTCCGCCTGCCGCTGTAGGCGGTGTAATGACGAGTCCTTCCGCTGTTGGTGCCTCTCTGTCTGCCTTGGCTTCATTGCGAATGTCCACGGTTACCGGCGGGCTTGCCTTTAGGATGTCTGTGGCTGCATACCGGATCTGATAACTGCCGGGCTCCAGATCGCTAATACTCGAACCTGTAACAGGCGTGTAGTCCTCTTCGCCCAGCTTCCGGTATTCCATCGTATCATCCAAACCCTCAATTATGCCTTTTATACCGGTATCCGAATTGGCGTGTGAGATCACCCACCCACTCGCATCGGGTGCAGCCTGCTCCTGTGTCTGCCCTTCCGGTATAACGACTTCCTTATCCGGGCTGGCGCTCAGCGAACCAGTCTTCATATACCGGACATAATATTTACCGGCGGTGAGACCTGTGACCTCAATTCCTGCAATTGCTGTATATTCTTCTTCGCCTTCCTTCTTATACTCCATTTCTGTTGTCACACCGATCAATTTGCCGTCATCTCCATGGAGAACGGACGGGGCCACCCCGACCGGTGTTACTGGAGCCTCACGATCAGGACTGGATCCGGCCTGGAGAACTTCCCATTCCCATAGGCCAACACCGTTATCGCCTGCCTGTGATTGCTTGGTCAGGGTTACCCGCAGTGCCTTTACATTCATCACCGGATCAAACGTGTACGGATTGGAGGATTCCGCCGGAGTATGTTCAAACACTTTGATTCCCTCCGTAACCGTTCCCGCAGTTACCCATTCATCAGTTGCGCTATCCGCCGGGATATAGGAATATACAATTTGGGTAGGCGGCTTGATTCCGCCGGCATCTGACCACAGCACCAGATTCGAACTCCGGATAGATGCACCCTGCGGCCATTCATATTGCACCCACTCCTCTGCGCCTTCATGACCCCAGGTTCCCCAATGCGAAATGTTGTTGCCATCTTTCTTTCCGTCGTTTACTGCTGCCAGACTCTCCCAAGGAGAGGTATAGCTGGAAGAAGCATTTGCGAGGAAGGCCATATTGCCGTCTCTCGGACTGAGCAGACGCAAATCCATCAGCAGCTTCTCAAGCGCCAGGGTAACTTCTTCGTCTGTGGCATTCATATTCTTGATCACAGCAGAAGCATCTGTCTTCGACGCTTCGATTGGCGCAAGGCCAGGATCTGCAAGGTTTGAAGCATTTAATGTATTTACATAGTTATAGACCTTGATCAGTTCTGACTTATCTACCGCTCCGGTATAGCCGTATACCTTCCATTCCAGAATACCGCTGCCATTAACGGAAGGCTTCATGTCCATACGAACACCTGTAATATAGGCGGGCTCAAAGGTAGTCGTATTGTATTTATTAAGTTCATTGCCCAATCCCTTTATGTCCCGCGGGGTGTACCATTTTCCATCTTCGCCGCGAAGCATAAGCTGCATATCCTTCGGACGGAAGTTCCCGCCGTTGTCTTGAAATACATATACATCCATGGATGAGGCCAGGAATGGCTGATCCCATTCATACGTCACCCATGCCGGATCTCCTTCTCTACCCCAGTTATGCCATGCACTGTTGGGGGCACCTCGGTTCGGAGAGAAATCTGCCGAGCTTTTAGGTTCAATGCCGTTATTCATCGCTTCCGGATAACCGTCGCCACCAGAGAAGCTGGCGGAAGCCTTGGCTGTCAGCGCCGCATTTTGCAGCTCAGTATTCACGACATGGACGGTAGCCCGAACCTCCAAAGCACTGCCAACGACGTTTCCTTTGGCTTCGAATTGGCCTGCACTAGCATAGCTGCTTGGATCAATGGCATCCCAAGTGATTTCCTGCTCCAGATACCCGTCCTCTGATAAAATATAGATTTGTCCAGGAAGTTCTGGTTCAATATCCTTCTTGGTAACAACGCTAAGTGCCCGGTAAACGTCAACGGTATCTTCCTTGATCTCTATCATTACATCCTTGCTGGCCTTCTTGTCTCCGTCTGCCGCACTGAAGGTAAACGTGTAGGTACCTGCCTTGCTTACACGTGCATAGGCCGCTGTTTTGTCACCATCCACAAAGGAAATGTCCGCTGAACCTTCGGGCTTTTGCTTAATGGCCCATGAGTACTTCAACTGGGGTTCTTCTTCCTCGCTATGCACAGGATCGGGAATGGCCTCCCCGGACAATACCACGATACTGTTATTGCCAACATCCTGAACCGCAGACACTTGGCCAATTGCTGGAGGTTGTTTCTCCGGCGGTAAGGCCAGCTCGAAGTTTACTTGGTTAGAGCCCGTCAGTTGTCCATCACTTGCGCTAAGCATAACCGTATAAGAGCCTTCTTTGGTACCCGTAGCCTGTGTAATGCTTGCTTTCGGATGAGTAAAGGTGAGCTTGCCGCCATCCGGGGCGCTGACCACTTCCCATTGGTAAGACAGAGTCCCTTCAGGCGCGCCATCATCGGTTACAATCCCATTCAGCATAAATGGAATCAACGCCTGTGGATGTTGTGTCGCCAGCTCTGCAATAATTTGCGGAGCTTCATTTTCACCACCAGCTGACTTTTCAATGATCAATTCAGCACGCTGCACGCTACCCATCTGAAACATGGCAACGCCTTCATTGTTCTGAACATAGAACTGTCCGGCAGCTGCACCATTCAGCTTCATGGTATAGTATCCGTTCTCCATCCCCACTCCATCGAACAAAATCCGTGAAGTATGCTCTTTCCCTGATGGATTCAGGAGCTGAAGTGTAAAACCGTTACCATCTTTTTGAATTTGCGCGCTTTCTATTTTATCGCTTTCCAGCTCCAAATAGATTTTCTCATCAATCAGATTGATCCGCTTGCCGAAGCCGTCTTTCGGCGTAATGTTGTAGCTGTCTCCTTCGTCACTCACCAGCGCCCCATAACCGAACAGCCCGAATATCGGATCTGTAACAATATCGGAGCTGATGCTGAGAAGGGAACCATAGAGGCCTTCTTCCGATTCGCCTGAAAAATCATTCCAGCCGTTACTCATGACGCGTGAGCCGCCATCGTATACGTCCTTCGTGCCTGTGCCTCCTTTATACATCGAATATCGCCAAGAGGTGCTGCCAACGAAATTAGCCGAAATCTGTCCCATATTGACGGCGTTAAAGTTCGAAATCTTCGCGGCATAATTGCGCTGCTGTGCAATTGCCTTCTGCTCCACCGATCTGCCATCATTCTCATATCTTAGCCAGTCATCCATGATGTACCCTGCTAAAGACGCCGTATATTGGAAATTCCACCAGCCTTCACCGCCGCGGAAGACGGGCACGGAATAATGGAACCAGGTAGGCTGTATCCCGCGCATGGCACGTGTTTTCCAATCGGCCATTTCCATACTTTTCTCAGCTGCACCTGTAAGAGAGTCTGCTGGATAGTACGTGCGCAGAGCCTTCGCTGCGGCATAAGCCCCTTCTTCACCAGTATTGTCATATTCAAATTCCGAGCCGTAAGGATAAGTGGCTCTAGTCATATTCCGTCCCTTGTCGAGGGCGAACTTCTTCTGCAGATTGGCTGACTCGGTCTGCATCCCCTCTTCCTTCAGTGCTTCAATCATATCCGGAATTTGCTGCTCGCCGTAGAATCCGATGGCTCCGGTGGAAACGCGCTTATAGTAGATGTTATAAGCTTTCTCCAGATAAAACTGAGGTGATTCCCGGTACTCGATCAGATTAGGATAAGCCTTCTGAATCCGGTACATGTTAAAGAATCCGGTAGCTTCCATGATTTCGGAGAACGTACGTGTATAAGGCTTATCCTTGTCGGTGTACGCTCCAGAATCTTTCAGCCAGTTCGCAACGATATAGCTATCCTGCGTATTCTTCATGTATCGTTCCCACATGAAGTCGATCAGGTATGTCTCGATAGATCGAATTTCATCGGGGCTTGGAGCCAGATAGTTCTTCATCGTCATGAAATTAATGTTGTCATGGCTCCAGTCATCTCCCCAGTGGTTTGTGTTGAGATCCATGCCGCTTGAAAGATACCAGTCGAAATAGTTCCCGTAAGTTGGACTTTCCGGGTTGTTATCCTGTGTTTGCTCAACCATGAATTCGGAATGCGCATCCGAGATTGCATCCAGCTCGGCCAGAACATTGAACTCAAATTGAGTGAATTTATCTACCCATTCGTTGCCGTCCTTCAGCTTATATTCGATACGCACGCTGTTGTTGCCGATCGAATCAAACTGAAGCGAATAGATATGATGCTGTTCACCATTTACGATCTTGGTCTCCACAAACTCAACCGACTCGTTGTAACCGGGGTTTCCGTCAGGCAGTCCACGTCCGGCCCGCGAGTTGTCAACCATTTCCTTTCTGCTCTTCCCAGGCTTGATATCCGGAATATGCGCTTCGTCAAACGGATCATTCTCTGCCACATTTTGAATATCGATGGATTGTACATCAACGATACTGTCGTCATAGTGCAGGTCCAGCTTGACAGGCATATTGATGGCTGTCTGGAAGCCCGGCACCGCTACGGCATCAATCATGCCTGATTTATACAGGATGGACCGGAGATTGGCTTCACGGTCTTCCATCGAGGTCGAACTGTTATTTGGGCTTTGGGCACTTTCCTGCGGCGTGTTGTCTCCTCCACGGACTGCTGAAAATTTGAACTTATACGTCTTGGACTCATCCGGGCCTAGGACGAGGCTGGAAGCATCCGTAAAGTATCCGCGTCCCGTTTTTTGGATTTCTTTGGAGTGGATATAGAGCACGTTCAGCCCCGGATACCAGCCGCCACTGTCCCCTGTCCAGTTTCTAAAGGTGTCTGCAGCACGCCGCTCTCCTGCCTCATGCATCCAATAATCCACATACTCGATTCGAGCGCCGCTTTCCGGCACCGGAGTGAAGAGCATGAAGTTTCCCTCACCACTGGTGCGGATGGCATAAGAATATCCACTGTCAGCACCTGCGAAATTATGCACCGTCACACGATCATCATAGGTATCGGATAAGGTCTGGTATTTGTTGTTCCAGGGCATCGGCAAGCCGATATCCCCGAATTCGATATACTGATTGCTCTTGTTCTTCAGCGTAATCTCCCAAAGCATTGAACCGTCCTCGGTCTCCATATCAAAAACGGATTTCACATCGAAGCCCTTCATTACCCGCTGGTCTGTAGAGTCCAGATTCTGTCCAATAAAGTTGACTTCTACCTTCTTGCCGTCTGCTGATGCTGTCTTGTTGATGTAGGGGTTATCCGGATTAATCGTTGAATATTGTGTAGATCCCCCGGCAGCCAATGTTTTATTGGTATCCACTTCTACAAAGCCGTCCCTGTTGTCAGGGAATTGTTCATTGGCACCCGTACGGTAGGAGAAGATCATTTCCCCCATCCATTGGTGCTGGGTACCATTCTGCGGCGATGTAGTGTTAGGCAGAACGAAATTGATCGGCTCCCCCTGTTTATTCGTAGGATTGTTGTTGATATAGAGCTCTTCAATCTGGCCTAAGTCGCCGACTTTGGCCGACAGGCTGGCATTGGAGATAGCGGTCTTGACTGCAGCCGCCGCAGCCTCAGGCAAAGCACTAACCTGTAGCGGCAAACTTGGAATAGCCAGGAGCAGCGCGATCATAAGCGGCTTCCACTTCTTCGAAATCATTGTCATTATAACCTCCTGTATACATGTGATCATATCCATTAGGGGTTTAATTCTCTTAAAACCGGTAAGTATAGTTTCTTACACGAAATACCTTTGACCGATCAATCGAAAAATGACGTTCATGCTTTCGTCTAAAGTAGAATCTCTAAGTCGTTTGTTAAGATATCGAATCCTATAACCGTTATTCCACATACGTGGAACTTACATCGTTTAGCACCCCTTCAGATGATGATAGAATGCCCCACCTTCTCGTTCGACGCAGAGGCAATAAAAACAAGACAGAAGCTTGCGACATCCATTTCGTCAATAGAGGGATTTTCTTTTAACCTTTCACCCCGCCAACCGTGAGACCTGAGATAAAGCAGCGCTGAAAGGCACCCACATGGTAATCGATACCACTGCAGCCACTCAGAGCCATCACTACAACAAGAGGACATACCCCTAACCATACCTGCATTTTCTTCATGTGCAATCCCCTTCCCAAGGTTGTAATCCTGAATCCGTTTAAGGCTAGAAACTGAATTTCGTAAGCGCTTTATTTTCTATGTTACTTTCTGTATCCTAAAAAATAAATGCTCGATGCCAACATGAATTTTAAATATTTCAACCTGTTCGGAGGTGCCGGATTGGACTCGCCCGAGGGAGCTTAACGCCGCAACTGTTAGCCGTCGTAGACAGCTGCCGATCTCCGCGCCCCGCGTATCCGGAGAGGAGTAGGATGGCGGAACTGCTGCGCGAACCGGCGTATCAGTCTATAACTTTATTTACTCGGTATAAAACATTATTCTGCAGTCTACTAGTTTATTTGCTTTGAACTGTCGTAGGGAATAAGCAAAAGCCGAACCCGTCTTTTGAACAGGGTTCGGCTTTCTTATTTACGTGCCGGAAGCTAGGTGCATGTATCCTTTGTTTACTGGTATTTTGCGTACTCATCTTTTAACCAGAGCTTATTGTTCTCACGATGTATTGCTCAGATTCAGTTGATATTTCACCTTTATTAATACATGACCACCCGTGTTTAACCTCTCATCGTGTCAGTTGTCCATAACAATGTGAACATTTTCATGTATTGTTGTAACTTAATGAAGTTTTAAGTGCATGTGATCAATGTTTAGATATACATCAAATCGGCACATCGGGCTAACCCTGGTTAGCTTTCCATGGCATATCTTCAAGGTTAACGCCAAACTTCTTTTCTACCTCAAGAATAATCGCCCCATCATCATTTTCCGTAATTCTATGACCCAGCAATACAGGGAATTTTTCGCTTGAGAATTTTTTTACCAACGATTCAGCTTCTTCCCGGCTAGGAACTTCAAATGTTTCAACGGTTTTAAGCAATTTCATGTTATTATTTCCTCCTTCTATTCCTAACAAATAGTCTGTTGTAACTCGGAAATACCTTGCAATTAAGGGCAGCATTTCTAAGTCAGGATAATTAGCGGATGTCTCCCATCTTGAAATTGTCTGAACCGAAACGGCTAGAGCATTGGACAGTTGCTCTTGGGTAATACCACTTTTCAACCTTAGTTTTCTGATGATCGAACCAATCTTCATGTTTGCACCCCTAAAGCGAATTTCTTACGTTACATTTAGATTTTACTGTTCAAGGAAATGTATAACCAGCACTTAAACCGAGAACAAACTTAACAAGTATGTTATGTTAAGTCTTTTATTTGAATTAATCGGCTCGTTATCGCAACGAAGGCAGCCGATCTTTGTGGTCGGCTGTCTTCGGGGCATCATTAAGCTATATTTCACCCGACAGCTTAACCGTCAAGTTCAGCGACTTCAATGGGAATATGTCCTTGTCCCTCGACATTCTTCCAGCCCCTACTATTTCTCCTCACGGAAATGGAGGATGAAAAAAGAAGCTGCAACAAAAGGTCCGGGTAATGCCAAACCTCCTCTTGATGCAGCTTCTTTTGTACTTCTACTCGTTTTGCACAGCGAATTCATAATAACTTTAAGCTTTGCGAAGCATTTGTCTCTCGCTTAGCTGTGAAAGCATATCCTTCGTCATGGCCTTCAAGTCGTAGCGTGCATGAAATCCCCATTCTGTTTTCGCTGCCGTCGCATCAATGGAATGCGGCCAGCTATCGGCTATCGCCTGTCTCTTAGGATCAACGTCATAATCGAGGATAAAGCCGGGAAACTCCTCCCGAATCGCTGCAGCGATCGCCTCCGGATCCACGCTCATTGCGGTGACATTAAATGAGTTTCGGTGAATCAACCGGGAAGAATCCGCTTCCATTAAATCAATGATAGCATTCAGGGCATCCGGCATATACATCATGTCCATGCTTGAGTCTTTGGCGATATAAGATGTATACCGGCCAGCCGTCACGGCTGCGTAATAAATTTCCACCGCGTAATCCGTCGTTCCTCCGCCGGGAGGCGTCATATAAGATATTAAACCTGGGAATCGTAGCCCCCTAGTATCCAGGCCGTATTTATGAAAATAATAATCACAAAGCAGTTCGCCGGACACTTTGCTCACGCCGTACATCGTATTGGGCCTCTGAATCGTATCCTGCGGGGTATTGTATTTCGGGGTCGTAGGGCCAAAAGATCCAATGGAGCTTGGAGTGAACAATCTGCAGCCGAGCTCTCTGGATATTTCAAGTGCATTCATCAATCCGCCCATATTCAAATTCCAGGCAAGCAGGGGTTTCTCCTCTGCGGTAGCCGAAAGCAGCGCAGCCAAATGAATGACGGTATCAACTTCGTACCGCTTGGCGATTTCGAACATCGCCTTATCATTCGTCACGTCCAGCAGCTCGAATGGTCCGGATCGGGTAATTTCGTGGGCTGATGACCGGAGATCCGTAGCAACGACGTGATCCGCACCATAAATCTCACGCAATTTAACAACTAACTCAGAACCGATTTGGCCCAGTGCTCCGGTCACCAATATCTTTTTCATAAGACATTCCTCCCGAAATATACTCCCGCGAATGCATCTAAATCAGCTTCATTTCCTTACCAACTTTCTCATAAACGGAGATCACCTGGTCAAGCATCTCCTTGGTATGGGCAGCTGTCGGCATGTTGCGTATTCTACCGGTTCCTTTCGGAACTGTCGGAAACAGGATTCCCTTGGCGTAAACGCCTTCTTCATAAAGCCGTTTGCTGAACTGTTGGGTGGTTACTTCATCGCCAATGATACAAGGTGTGATCGGCGTTTCGCTTTGGCCTACATCATATCCAAGCCGGCTCAAGCCATTTTTCAAATGATTGCCGTTCCCCCACAGCTTCTCGATCAACTCTTTGTCGTTCATCAAAATGTCGACAGAAGCGCTACAAGAAGCGATTGCAGCCGGAGGTAGCGATGTCGAGAACAGAAACGGACGGCTTCTTAGCTTCAACCATTCGATCAGTTGTTTTTTACCCGCCACATAACCGCCGACAACGCCGATCGCCTTGGAAAGAGTACCAATCTGAAAGTCAATGCGGTCGGACAATCCAAAATGCTTTACGGTTCCCGCACCTGCTCCGAGAACGCCCGAACCGTGGGCATCATCCACATAAGTAATCAGATCGAATTCTTCCGCTATTTTCACGATTTCGGGCAGCTTTGCTATATCACCATCCATGGAGAAAACCCCGTCGGTGATGACCATAATTTTATGGTACTGACCGGATTCCTTGGCCTCTTTCGCCTGCTGTCTTAAATCATTCATATCCGAATGCTTAAAGCGAATCACCTTGGCTCTCGACAGGCGGCACCCATCAATAATTGAAGCGTGGTTCAGCTCATCGGATAAAATCGCATCATGCTGGTCCATTACCGCGGATATAGCAGCCATATTACAGTTAAATCCCGATTGATACACGATAACGGCTTCCGTTTTTTTGAAACGGGCCAGTTTTTCTTCAAGCTCAATATGAAGATCCATCGTACCATTAATTGTTCTCACAGCCCCTGCGCCTGCCCCATATGTCTGCGCCGCCTTAACTGAAGCATCAATCAGGCGGTCATCTGTTGCCAGTCCCAAATAGTTATTAGAAGACAAATTGATTAGGGACTTTCCGTCGATACGAATAACAGGACCATTTGCACCCTGCAGCGTATCGATGACGTTATATAGACCTTTAGTCTTTAGATTTTCGATGTTCGAATTTAAAAATTGGTCCAATGCTCGACTTGACATTCAATTCCCTCCTTGATATACGTTTGTACTCGTACAGGAGACATGTAATTCTACGAAAAACCTTTTTATAAAAGGGTTTAGACTAATTTCAATGTAGCATCTTTTTTATTTTTTGTACACATGTGAAGGACATAAAAATAAAAAATCCGCAAATAAACATAGCGATTGCTTCCCCCATCCCCGGAAACAATCGCTACTAAATCCTTGTTTGTATTTTTTGCTGCTCGGTAACTTCTTGTGCAGCCATTATTTCTTTTGCTTATTCCTTTACATCATTCGATTTACCCGAATTCAAACGGTATTCTTCCGTGGCAAACGTAATAAGCTGAGTCCGTACGGAAGCACTTGCCGAGGTTAGGCTCTCCTGACCGCTATAGCTACATAGCTACAAACTCCTTAAGGTGCTAGCATTCCCCATGCCATCAGCACTGTTCGGATCATCATGTTCGCCTGCAGCACTCGGAACAAAAACTTGTACCGATAACATAAAAAAGCCGCTATAATTATAGCGACTTCAACCGGACTATGTTCTTGTCCGATAGCATCCCAATCATACAGAGCGACGGCTGTGAAATGTTTCCCTCCGGTGTCTTATCGATGTTTAGGATGACAGATGGATAGCTTCTCCCGGTTCAAGGACGACCCCTACTCCATCCTCAAGGAGCGAGACGAAGTAATGCGGGTCTTGTTGAATGTACGGAAACGTATTGAAGTGGATCGGCACAACTTGTTTGGCTTGAAGCCAATCTGTGGCTACGGCCGCGTCTTCCGGGCCCATCGTATGGTTGTCGCCAATCGGGAGAAAAGCCAGGTCAATGTCATTGCGTTCCCCAATCACTTTCATGTCGTAAAAAAGGCCCGTGTCACCTGCATGGTATATTGTTTTGCCTTCGGCGGTGAACAGAATTCCGGTAGGCATTCCCGTATAGATAATGGTTCGGGTCTCAGGGTTAACATAACTGGAGCTATGGAAAGCCTGAGTCAGCTTCACTTTACCAAAGTCGAAGGTGTACGCCCCGCCGATACTCATGGCATGGGTTCTCACTCCCTCCCATCCGAGCACATCTGCCAGCTCTGCCGAGGCAATGACCAATGCGTTGTTTCGTTTCGCAATGTCTACCGTATCCCCTACATGATCTCCGTGGCCGTGGGTTAACAGGATTACGTCTGCTTGTATACTGGCCGCATCCAGATCGGTATTTGCGTTGCCTGTAATGAACGGATCAATCAGGATGGTAGTGCCGTTTGTTTCGATTTTTACAACAGAATGTCCATGATAGGATACTTTCATTTGTATTCCCCCTTTGATGAAATTGCTGATGCCGGGTTTCTTCGGATTAACGTGAGGTAACAGATGACTGCGGCGATATTGGATAACGCGATGACCGTTCCCATAGGGATGGCTGATTGACCTCCTCCGATCCCGGTAAGAGGTGCAGCGAGTCCGCCCAGCACGAATGAGATCAGGCCTAACAGCGCGGAAGCGCTCCCGGCGGCTTGTCCATAGTTCTGCATCGCGAGGGAGAAGCCAGTCGTAGTTACGACGCCGACGCTGGATACTACGAAAAATAGCGGCACTAATACCGCGTATAACCCCCCACCGCTCAATAACACCCCGAATAACGCCAAGCTGCTAATGGTTGCAAGCATAATTCCACTGACGAAAAGTGTATACCCGCTTATTTTGCCGGACAGCCTACCCGTAACTTGCCCAGCGATGATCAAACCAACCCCATTCAGCGCGAACAAAATGCTGAACAATTGCGGCGAAGCACCGAATAGGTCTTGAATTACGAACGTGGAGCCTGAAATATACGCAAACATCGCAGCCAGAACGAAACCTTGTGATAAGGCGTAACCCATAAAGATCCGGTCCCGAAGCAGGGTTCGGAACGTAACAATCGTCTCCTTCCAGCCGCCCTTCACTCTGTCCTTCTCTGGCAATGTCTCTTCCAGAGTGGTGAAGACTGCAACGAACAGAATCGCAGCAATAAGACTTAACGCTACGAATACGCCCTGCCAGGAAGCCACCCGCAGGAGCTGCCCGCCGGCAATCGGCGCAAAGATTGGACCGGCCCCGTTCACCAGCATCAGGAGTGAGAAAAACCGGGTCAATTCGGTCCCTGAAAAGAGGTCCCGCGCCACCGCCCGGGAAATCACTACGCCGAAGCTTCCAGCCAGACCTTGTACAAACCGCAACGCGATAAATGACCAGATGGCCCCGCTTAAGGTACACCACACGGATACGGCGATATACAGGAATAACCCCACAAGCAGCGGCCTGCGCCGTCCGTGCATATCGCTCAGCGGACCGGCTGCCAGTTGCCCGAACGAGAGTCCCAACATGCAGGCAGTCAAGCTAATCTGCGCCATGGCAGGTGATGCCTGCAAATCGCTGGCTAATGTCGGCAGCGCGGGCAAATACATGTCCAGGGAGAACGGGGCGAGCGCAGCCAAAGCACCCAATATGACCGCCACCCCCGCTCGTTTCCCCGCTTTCAGCCCTGCTTGTGCCTGAAGCTCTGTCATGCTCTTCCCCTCCTTGAATTCACCAAATACGCCTTCGATTCGAACGCCCATGAACACCTCCATGAGGATGCCCATCCAATGCTCGTATACCGGGTGAGCGATGGATGGGCAAAATGTTGCGAAGCATATTCAGCGTGTTATCTGAATGTAGTCTTAGAAGTTTTTGGCGGCTATGCGTGCTTTCTCGATCGCTTCGGCTTTGATTTGTGGAGCGCGGTCTCCTGCAGTGGACACTCCTTCAATAAACAGATTATCGAAATCGGTGATGCCTACGAAGTTCAGGACGGTTTTCAAATGACGGCTGCCGTTCTCCCGGTCCGCCACAGGTCCTTCCGAGTAAATGCCGCCGGTAGCCTGGATATGGAATGCTTTTTTGTTTTCAAGCAGGCCAACGGGACCGTTCTCTGTGTATTTGAAGGTTTTGGCTCTGACGCAGAAGGAATCAATGTATGCCTTCATTACCGGAGGGTAAGAGAAGTTCCACATAGGTGTTACGAACACATACTTGTCTGCAGCAACGAATTCATCAAGCAATGTATTCAACTGAGTTAATTTGAGTTGTTGCGCGGCAGTCAATTGATCAAACGAACCACCATTTTGAAGGGTTCCCCAGGCTTCCCATACGTCAACGTCAATTTGGGGAATGTCGCGCCGATACAAGTCTACATGGACTACTTGATCTCCCGGATTGCTTTCTTTGTAAGCTTGAACGAATTGCTCTCCGACGGAAAGACTGTAAGATGCTTCAACGCTGCCGGGATGGGCAGTTATATAAAGTACAGTTGACATAATTAAAACTTCCTCTCATCATTAAGTTTAGTTTGTGAAATTACACGATAAATGGAGCGATGCCGTTACCATAAGACCAGTTTTCTTTGGTGACCTCAACCAGATTGATGAACACATCTTCCGTTCTGATGCCGCACTGCTGATGAAGCTGCTCGGCTAATACCTCATAGAAGTCTTTCTTCACTTCTGCTGATCGGCCAGCATTCAGCGTGACCTGAACGATTAGAAAACCGTTACTTCTATCAATATCCAGGCAATTCGGATCAAAGCTGAAATTGTCACGTTCAAGTTCTTCTACAATCAGAAAGCGATCGTTCTGGGGGACATGCAGCTTGTCCACAATCGTCTGCAAGACGACCTCGCCAATACGGGCTTTCTCTTCGCTGGAGCGACCCTTCAATGTGGTAATGCGAGTCAATGGCATGTGTGTTACCTCCTCGTTGTTGTTGATATGGCTAATTATATCTGTTAGAATCCAGAACACGAATGTACATAAGTTCGTGTTTGTTCGTGTGAAGCTGCGGAAACTATGGAATTCAGGTGATAGGATGGAAGACGGGAAATTGCCAAAAGATTGGCCTCATGAATGGATCAAAAAAATTCGTTCCAGACCTGCCAGGCACGGCTTATCCAAACGGATGCGGCAAGTGGACCTGGCACGGCGGGTCGGTGTTGATCCACGAACGGTGCAGCAATGGGAGAATGGAGACCGCCTCCCCAGCGTGGGCAGTCTCAAACGAATGATCCAAGCGTTCTGCGAAGAAGGGCTTCTCCTGGAAGCCGATCCGCGTCATGAGGCTGAGGAGCTTTGGAATTCTGTAAAGCGCTTCTCGGAAGCGCGGTCAGCGACCTCACGGGAGTTTCCCGATTTCGACGCAACCTGGTTCGACACACTGGTTACTATGGAAGGGACAACACCGAAACCAATGATTGCCGCGCCGCAGGCTTCAATCGCGCCAGCACATCGGCTGCCCAAGCTCCCTACGCTCTTCGTTGGACGAAGTCTAGCCATGGCTGACTTGAAGGAACGGCTGAATGCTCACTCCCTGGTCTCTGTCGTGGGTCCCGGAGGAATAGGCAAGACGTCCCTTGCCGTTCAGGTGGCTTCAACGCTCGGGGGAACGTACCCGCAAGGGATATGGATGTTTGAATTCGGTTCTGTCAAAGAACCGCAAGACCTGGGACAACTGCTTCTGTCCACATTAAGGCTGCAGAACCAGGCAAACGGGACCGATCTTCAAACGATACTGGAGGCTTTGTCCGACCAGAAAGCACTCTTTATTTTTGATAACTGCGAACATGTCATTGACGCAAGCGCGTCTTTGGCTGAATCACTTCTTGCATTCGCGCCGGGGCTGACGATCCTCGCCACCAGCCGGGAACCACTCAATATTCCCGGGGAATCCGTCTATCGGCTTCCTCCGTTATCTTTTCCAGCGGACGAGCATTTGCTTGAGGAGATACCCGAACAGGAGATCATATCCTTTGAAGCCGTGCAACTTTTTTTGGAGCGGGCGCATATTGCTGCGCCCCAGTTTCAGCCCACATTGCAGAATCTCAGACTTGTTGGCTCTATTTGCAAAAAGCTGGAGGGAATCCCGTTAGCCATTGAGCTGGCGGTTGCCAGAATGAACATGCTGACACTGGAACAAATCACGGAACGCCTGGGGAATCTGCTGACCTTGCTGACAGCAGGCAAACGAACCGCTGTGACCCGTCAGCAAACGCTCAAATCCACAATTGATTGGAGTTATGAATTGCTGACCGGCAAAGAACGTCTCTTGTTGAGGCGGCTTAGCGTATTTGCGGGAGGGTTTACTTTGGAGGCGGCGGAAGAGATCTGCATCTGTGAGCCCGGAATGCCTGAGCGGGAAGATCGCATCACTCGCGAAGACGTACTCGACCTGTTGTCCGGTCTGGTCAACAAGTCTCTCGTTTCTATCGAGATCGGCGAGAATTACCGCTACATCCGCTACTTCATGCTGGAAGCTATCAAAGAATATGCAGGCGGAAAGTTGCAGAAAGAAACCGACAAGCATAAGAGCCATCAGCTTTCTGAACGCCATGTTCGTTATTACAGTCAATGTTTGGTCCGTGCGGAGCCCAAATTCAGGACTCACGAACGCGAAGCGTGTATTGATGAAGTACGGCAAGAATATGCGAACCTGCGTTCTGCCCTGGAATGGTCGTACTCTAACCCGCATGCCTATTCATTTGGACTTCACATGGCCTCAAACCTCTATTGGTTCTGGCTGCACGAAGGCAGGCTGAAGGAAGGATTGTTCTGGCTGGATCGCTTTCTGGATAATGAAACACACGAAGGACAGTCTGGCACCGATTCCGCAAAGGCTTTGCATGGACGTGGTGTCATTCAATTTATCCGTGGAAATGTTGAAGATGCCATGTATTCGGCGATCAGAAGCGTGGAACTCGCTCGCGATTTGGGAGAAAGCTCTCTCCTTATCTCCTCCCTTCGACTGCTCGCGTTTCTTCACATCAAACAGAAACGTCTTGAGGAAGCCGAACCGTTGGTACAGATGAGCATTGATATTGCTAGAGCCACGGGCGATTTGTGGAATTTAGCTTCCTCATTGCATGCTTACGGGAAGCTCCGATTAGGACAGCATAATTATTTTGAAGCGTCTAAGAGCCTGAATGAGAGTGTACATTTCTTCGAAGTCGTCCAGGACCAATGGGAAGTATCTGGTCCGTACGAAAGTCTGGGGTATTCCGCCCTGAAGCTTGAGCAGATTACTGCTTCTATTGAATATTTTAAAAAATGCATCGCCGCAAGCCAGATCTACAGAGGTTCTTGGATTCTATCGCGTGGTCTTGAAGGATTAGCCATTGCCTTATGTGCTAAGAAGGCCTTCACCGAATCTGCAATCCTTCTCGGAGCTGCTGAGAAAGGCCGCCAAAGCTCTGGCGGGGAGGCCATGCCCAATTTTCCCGCAGAGCATGAAGAGGTAATTCTTGATCTTCAGCATGTTTTTTCTGAGCAGGAATTGCAAGAATTGTGGAGCAAAGGTAAAGCAATGACACGTTCCCAAGTGCTTGCGTATTCACTGGAAATTTAGGTGATAAGCAAGAATAAGTGACGACCGTTTTCTCAAGATCATAATGAAAACGGTCGTCCACTTTTGCTAACTTTAATATTTTTGGATTCCACCTGACATTGTTGAGGGAAATATCAGCCGCCAAATGGAAATGGTATTGTCCCTTTTTTAAACATCATGAGTTCTAATTTTACAGGAAAGGTATATCCCATTGACTCTAACAACTTCATAGCTCCTTTATTTTGTTCATTAACCAGGGAATCCACTTCGTTTCGGTCATTCTTAATGTCTTTGCTCTTCTTTCCGCGTCATGCCAATGACATCGTGTCCAGCTTGGTACGAGTTGCGGCAGCAACAATCTCCCAATAACACCACTTGCACCAGCTACGAAAATATTTCATAAAAATTAAAACTATAATTCTCATTATTTCGAAAAACAAATAGGGCAGGAATGAACATACGTCATCCCTGCCCTTTTTAGAAACTGCCTAAAAAATATTTATATCAATTATCCGTAATAACGATTAAGATCAAAAAAATCATCAAAATAAACTCGGGCCAAGGATTACAATACACTTCAAAACCGTTCAACTGCAAGCCGGCGCACAACCAGGACTGATTCAGAAGAGACTAAACAACCGTTCCCCGGTGGAATACCGAGAAATGGCCGCAGCTTGAATGTTGTCTTTTTAAAGTGTCTACTTGACAGGGTTATGACCAAATAGCGATTTTTAATGGGAATATGTTCTTGAACCCCGACAATTGATCGACCCCATTCTCCTACTTCATGAAATTGCGTAAATCATCCCTTCTTCGGTGCGGCGATCTGACGCGCTACCCTCTCGGCTAATGTTGCATTCGCCTGGGATAAATAGCCTAACACCACCCTTTGAATCTCATGAGAAGCGGCCGATAAGTCATCAGCGAGGTTTTGAACAAGATGATCCTGCTGAACTTGCGTTAGCGATTCGTAGAATTCTCCCGCTTGCGTGAAATTATCGGGCTGTGGAATATCGGATCGAACGATCCGGCCGGCTACATAGCGCCCTGTCCCACTCGTTACCTGTTCAGTCGGTGACCAGTTTGTTTGATGGTTAATCGGAATTTTACGGAAATCCGATCCAAGGCGATGCCGCTGTGAATCCCAATAAATATTGCTGCGGCCTTGCAGCATTTTATCATCGGACAGCTCGACACCATCCAGAAGATTAGAAGGAGAGAATGCCAGTTTCTCGACCTGCTCCTGATAATTCGTTGGGTTCGTATCCAATACGAGTCGACCAACTGGCAGCAGCGGGAAATGACGTACATCCCATACTTTCGTGTCATCCAACGGATCGAACGACAGCATTGCCTCATCCTGTGGGTTCATCAACTGCACATACAGCCCGTATTGGACTGGTGTGCCTTTGGCAATCGTATCATATAGATCTTTACCCGAATAATCGGGGTTCTCGCTGGCCAAACGAGCCGCTTCTTCCGCATCGATATATTGCTCTCCAGCCAACGGAATCCAGCGATATTTGACATAGAAGCGATCGTTCTGTGCATTTTTCCAAACATAGGTGTTAACACTGTGTCCTGGCATATGGCGGAGACTCTTGATCGTCCCTTCGTCCGAGTACAATCGTACAACGAAATGGGTTGCCTCTGGTGCTCTAGCAACGAAACCCCAGAATCGATTGGGATCGATGAGATTGTTAACGGGTGATGGCAGGAAAGCACGGATGGACTCAGGGAACCGGATCGGATCTCGTACGAGGAACACAGGGATATGATTACAGAGCAGGTCGAAAACGCCTTGCTCGGTATAAAATTTCGTCGAGAATCCACGCACGTTGCGGGATGTATCCGGTGTCCCTTTGTTGCTGACCGCAAGTGAGAAACGAACGGTAACGGGTACCCGTTGTCCCGGCTGTTGCAGGAAGCACAGATTCGTATAAGCGGCCATCGAGTGGAGGGTTTCAAAATAACCAAAGGCTCCAAACCCCTTCACGTGAACCGGACGCTCTAATATCTTTTCGTGGACAAAGGTTTCAAGTGTTTCATGCAGCATGCTATCCTGTTCCAAAATCGGTCCCCGTTCCCCTACTGTCTGTGAATGGTATTCCGGCGACTGCTTAGCATGCCATTGTGATTGTACGTTCCCTCCCTGCCAGCTTCGACCGTTTGCCTGATGGTTAGCTTTGTTACCGTCCATTGATCCGCCCCCCATACCTACATTCTCGGGGATATATATGCATGGCTATGTACGAATATGACAGCATGTCATATTCGATGGCCGTGTCTCGAACTTACAACGAATAATACTGGGACGATCCCTGGTTTGAAACGACCATGCGTCTTATTCAGAACAGTGCCGAGTTAGGATGATTTAGGAGACAGTACGACATTCAACGGCCAGGTAACCCCCAGCTCCGTCCACATTCGGATCGGCTCCTTGGGACTGTACCTCTTTGAGGAAATTAATCGTCTTGGCAGAATCCCATAATTGATTGTTCTCCATACCTCCCATGAGAGATTTCTTCTCTGAAGGTACGTCTGGGAGATTCACTTTTTTCCCATCGACTTTGGCAACCAGATAACGTTCCCGTTAGTTTAATAGGTTAACATAAAACTAAAATCCATGCTCTGTTACTCTTTCAAGCCACTCACACATAAGAGACTCAAATAACAGAGGCTGTTCAATCTGAAGATTATGGCCTGCTCGGTCTAGTACAGCAAAGGTTGCTCTAGGATAATTGTCTAAAATTCTAAAAGCATCTTTGTAACCAACGACTGCATCTTGTCGCCCAAGAGTAAATACGGTTGGTTTATCGAAAACTAATTCATCGATATTTTTGGAAAATCCATAGTTTCTTTGAAGCTTACTAAGAAAATCGTAGTCAGCGATCTTACAACCGGCAATGATCTCCTCAGAATACCTTTTCCAATTATACTCATTGAGAACGACTTGATTTGCGCTAAAATCACTTATTTGCTCTTCACTTAAGGTGTCCAAAAACTCGCGATCACGATGAACAACCAAATGCTCGGGGACTTTCCTTCTTTTGTGATCGGGAATAATTAATGGACAAATCAGTGCAGCGCCACCAATACGATCTTTATGTTTATTAATTATTCCTCTTGTAATATATCCGCCGTATGATTCGCCTGCTATGAGATAATCTTGATTTGGGATGAAAGTTTCAATAAAATGTATAACTGCTTCCAGCATATCATCTGAATTACATATTTGATCGTAATCCTTTGTTTGCCCCATTCCAGGCAGGTCAAGATAAATGCGACGCCAACCGGGGATCTTTTCAAATATCGGTTCCATACATCCACTCATTAATCGATGGTCTGGCGAAAAACCGTGGATCATTATTATCGGTTTGCCTGTACCCATTTCCTCGTAATATATACGGGCATTCTTAACTTTACAATATGGCATACAGACTCCTCCAATTAACTATGTATAACTTGTTTAAATGAAGAAAAATCTTCATTGTTTAATCAAGCAGTTCTCCGTTTCCGTTACGTTGTGATTATACCCTCACATATTGCACATGTAAAGAACGTATGTTCCTGAATTCTTGTTTCTAGAAGCAGCTTGTGAAACTCCATTCCCAGTCAGCTTCATCTAAACCGGTTCCTGCACTACATTGAAGTAAAGATTCCCGTTAGCTTGGATGAAAGATCGTGTTCTTTTTTCATGCTAATTTCTTATCTGATGGGAATCATAATATGTTCGGAGGTGATCTTTGACCTACATGTTAACCTGCTGATGATGCCGTCGATTGACCTGTTCTTTAAATGAAACTATACTATTTAGCAAAGAAGGTGAGTAGATTGAAACAAATAAGTAGTCGCTTTTCGATGGCAGTCCATATTCTGTCCATGATCTCGCTGGACCCTCTATATAGTACAGGCGATCGAATTGCCCGCAGCATCAATAGTAACCCTGTAGTCATTAGAAGGATTATGGCCCAGCTCAAAAAAGCAGGTTATATTGAAACAAAACCAGGAGTTGCTGGGGCCTCTCTTCTGATATCTCCTGAAAAATTAACCCTACTGAATATCTTCCAAGCAGTCGAATCTGTGGATGGAAATCAGCTTTTCAAAATTCACAAGGATACTGACCCAAATTGTTCTGTAGGAATGAACATTGAATCCATTCTATTACCCCAACTCTCTAATGCACAGAAGGCTATGGAGCATGAACTAGCTTCTGTTACCCTAGCTCAGATTGTAGAGCAACTACGGATAAAGGCAAATGTAAAATAAAGCTACTCCTCTAATGGAGTAGCTTTATTTTACATTTTTTTGATTTGCGCCAAGTCAAACAGAAGCTTGCGCAGGCTCAACATATTCAATAAAACTACCGTCAGGATGTCGAACAAAAACGCTTGGACCAATAGGACCATGCTGATCTCTTACGATAAGGGTATTTTGTTTTTTTAATTCTATCTTCAATTCGTTCATGGAATCAACATACACCACTGCACGGAGTGACCTAGCAGGCTCCAAGGCCTCCGGACTTCCAGATACAATGACGTAAGGATATACTGTGGCTAAAGATAAGCCAGCCTCGGGAATATTCCACGTACGATCCATAGATCGGTTTGCAAGAGATTCATAATATGCAACGGTTGATTCCAATTGCTCGGTAAAAACGGGTATAAAATGATTTATGATTTTCATGTTAACCTCCAGTTTTTATTTTTATATATAACCATAATGGTTATAACTGATTTAGTTATATATAAATGTTTTGACCTTGTCAAGCTTTCAAAAAGGATCGACATGGTTAAAAATGATAGAAAGCGTTTCATGTTTCTCCTTTTGCTGGCAGGGTTTGGATAACTGAATCATCCACGGCCGCTCTGCCGGGAACGTAACCTATAACCGCACAGATGCTTACGACCAACATACGAATAACCATCCATTTAACAAGGTTATAGCACTGCTTCATTTCATTGCCTCCTGACTCGCTTAAATGTAGAATTTCGCGCAAAAATAAAAGACCGTTTCCCGGTAAAATACGAGAAAACGGCCATCGTTTTTCCTGTCTGCTATTCAAAAAATCCACTTGCCATAAGTAAACAATATAAACTTTGTTTTATAATCCTCCCTCGTCACATTGCTCCTCCTGTACAATTCGAGCAATGTGAATCATCAAATATAATAACTCCTCGTTCGATATGGAAATATCCAGCATGTTTTGAACGTAGGTTTTGATCATCTCCGCGCATTTGTATTCAAGCGGATGCTCCTTCACCATATGTTGAAACATAAAATCTTTCGCCGAATTGCCCAGTCGCCCTTCTTGTAAACGCTGGATGAAAAATTGCAAATGTGTAACGAGTCTCACATAATGGATGGAGTTTTTGTTCAATTGCATATCAAAGGTGTATTGGATAATGTTAAAAATATCTTTTAACATCTTAACGGATTGCATCGTGCGCTCCATATTCTGCTCATGTGTTTGGGCATTCACGAAATGAAAAGCGATATTCCCTGCTTCTTCTTCCGGCAGTTCAATACCCAGTTCCAGATTCAGCATCTGAACGGCTTCAACCCCCAGTTCGAATTCGACAGGATGAAACCTCTGGATCTCCCATAACATGCGATTCTGTAATGATACACCTTTTTTCCATCGTTCAATGGCAAACGACAAGTGATCCATAAGCGTAAAGAAGATTTGATCGTCAAGAGACAGCTTTTCTTTCGCATTGGTAATCAATTTGTTTATGACATTCACATGTTTTTCTGGCATGTTTTCGATAGTTCGTACGTAAGCCTGGGCAGACGGATTATTTTGCAGAATGAATCGTTTCTGGATGTGCTCCTCATCCAGTCGCTCGCCGACTTTGCCTTTGAATGCCAAGCCTTTTCCCATGACAATCATTTCTTGTCCCTGTTCATCTTTGGTCAGAAGCAAGCTGTTATTCAATATTTTGATTACTTTCATGCATTCATCACGATCCTTTATTCTTTCGTGACCGCCTGATCCGAATTACCGATACATCTGCCATTCTGTTTAATGACCTCCTGATACCACGAGAAGCTTTTCTTCTTCAAGCGCTTCAAGTCTTTCAGATCCTGTTCACCACGGTTTACATAGATCATGCCGTAACGTTTCCCATAACCTTGATGGGTGCTTACCACGTCAATAACGGACCAAGGGCAATAACCAATCACATCTACCCCATCCGTTAGAGCCAGTCTGATCTGTTCCAGGTGTTTCTCGATAAAATCAATCCGGTACGTATCGTTAATGGTGTAATCTGCCTCCAGTACATCCGGAGCTCCTATACCATTTTCCGTAATTAGAATCGGGAGACCATATCGTTCACATACCTTACGCAATGTTAGCCTTAGGCCAACCGGGTCAATGACCCAGCCATATTTCGTTTTTTCCGTATAAGGATTCTCCGCGGCCCGGTAGACTCCCTGCTCGCCAAGCATAATTTGCTGATCGCCCGCACGAGCTGTAACATCCGACGCATCGCCCGTACTGGCGGCAATGGTTGCCGTCGAATAATAATTGATTGCTACGAGATCAGGGCGGCCAGACTGGATATCTTCCATGTCGCCCTGCTCAATAACCGGCTCGATGCCACGTTCCTGCAAATAACTCCAGAATAATGGATTATACCGTCCCCACACCGATAAGTCGAGAAAACCCCATCCGCGAATCGTCTCCCAGTTATGTGCAGCGATTGCATCTGCTGGTCTGGAGGTTGCCTGATACATGGAAGTCATGTTTAATGCAGGACCGATTTTGCCTTGCGGGAGCATGGCATGAAATAGTCGCATCGTTCTGCCTTGAGCTACAAACATGTGATGATTTTGCTGGTACTGTTCCTTAGTGGAGGGCATACGGCCGCCCTTCGGTGTACCAATGGCACCTGGATGGAGAATCATCGTATTTTGCTCATTAATGGTCAACCAATATTTCACTTTATGCCCGTAATGCGTAAACAAGATACGCCCGTACTCGACAAAGGCATCGATCGTTTCCCGGTCGTTCCATCCTCCGGTTTTCTCAAGCTCGTAGGGTAAGTCGAAATGGTACATGGTCACAATGGGTTCAATACCATGGAGCAGCAATTCGTCAATCAATTGGTGATAAAAATCGAGCCCCTTCTCATTAACAGCTCCTGTGCCTGAAGGCAAGATTCGAGTCCATGCAATTGAAAAACGATATGCTTTGAGGCCCAGCTCTGCAAAAAGCTTCACGTCTTCTCTGAATCGGTGATAGTGATCGCTCGCAACCGTGAAATCGGCGGTTCCAGCCGGATGATCACACATATCGATTACGGACAGACCTTTGCCATCTTCGTTCCAGGCTCCCTCCACTTGATAGGCCGAGGTAGAGCCTCCCCACAGAAATTCATTGGGGAATGGTTTGATGTGTTGATATAACATCTCAAGCACTCCTTCATTTTAATGTTGATCAAGATATATGACGGGCCGTATTAAGGTTGTTACGAAAGGTGGATAATAGTCGCTCCAACCTCCACAGGACTCTGCTTCTCCAGCTTAATGTCCGGGAAACGATCCGAATTGGCGATAATGATCGGGGTTATGACTTCATACCCTTCTGCCTTGATGGCATCGATATCAAAGCTGATCAACAAGTCACCCCGTTTTACCCGGTCCCCCACTTTAATGGAAGAGTCGAAATGTCTCCCCTTCAGGTTGACGGTATCCACTCCAATATGAATGAGCACCTCTTCTCCATCATAACCATTTAATTTGACCGCGTGTTTGGAGTCCATGAAGGCCGTAACTTCCCCTGTGATCGGTGCATACAATTCTCCTTTGGCAGGAATAATTGCAGCACCTTTACCCAGTAATCCCAAAGAGAACACATCGTCTGGTACTCGGTCCAGATGGACTAATTCCCCTTGCATCGGGCTGGCGATCGTAAGTGGGCGTAATTCATTTTGGCCGGGTACATTTGCATTTGTTGCAGCAGACTGCGTGCCTGGATTGTTGTCTTTAACAGGTTCTTGGGAAAGCGTCTTGTCATCGTTAATGTTGGTATTTCCTTCTTCATCGTCTACTGGATCCTCAAAACCAATGATCCATGTCAGAGCAAAGGTAACGATAAAAGCGATCAGACAAGTCACAATAGCATGAACGATGTTCATCGGATTGCTGCCTATGAAGGCAGGCAAAGCGGCAAGTCCCGGAGAAACGAAGGCATAACGCACTAATCCGGTCAGACCGGCGTATATCCCTGCTACACCACCACCAATCATTGCGGCAATCAAGGGTTTTTTCAGTTTCAGCGTTACGCCGTACAACGATGGTTCCGTAATTCCCAGCACAGCGGTGAAACCGGATGAAGCAGCGAGCTGTTTCAGTTTTTTGTTTTTTGTTTTTAATGCTACAGCAAGCGTGGCCCCACCTTGAGCAATATTGGACGCGAGCATTCCCGGACCGTTGATCATTTCATATCCATTTTTGGTCAGTTGGCTTGTTGCAATCGGCGTCATTGCCCATGCAGTGCCTGTCACGATCAAGAACGGCTGCAAAGTTCCCATTAACAAAGGAATCAGCCAACTGGCTCTGGCATTAATCGCTTCTGCACCCATCGCAACCAGATCATTCAGGTACGTTCCGAAGGGCCCGATCGCCACCAAGGCAAGAGGTGCTGTAATCAATAGCACAATCATCGGTTTCGTGAAAAATTTGATCATTGAGGGCGATACTCGATCCGCGAAACGTTCAATATAAGACATGAGCCAAACGACAATAATAATTGGCAGCACGGAGCCTGCGTAATCGGTTAGTCGAACTGGAACACCGATGAAAAACACGTCTTTTCCTTCCGCCATCAAGGCGCTCCATCCCGGGTGTAACAAAACACCGGCAACTGTCATCGCCAGAATTGGACTTGTTTCGAACTTAATGGAAGCTCCATAAGCCAGTAGAATAGGCATGAAATAAAACGCCGCATCCGCAATGGTGTTAAGGATATAATAGTTTTGGCTTTCTGTAGTTACGAGGCCTGTCAGCACAAGTACGGCTAATATCGCTTTGATCATACCCGCGCCAATAATTGCCGGTATTACTGGAGTAAATGTCGTCGAGATGACGCTGATGAATCTGGAAATCCAGCTCTGTTTCTGCTTTGGTCCGTTATTTTGGCCGGAATCTGATTTGGACTCCGCACTTCGAGTTGCCGAACCCATCTGCTGAGTGATAACTCGGTAGACCTGCTGGACTTCATTGCCCACGACAACCTGGTATTGTCCACCATTGTTCACAACGGTAATGACACCTGGAAGAGCTTTGAGTTTTTCTGTCTCCGCTTTGGAGATATCATGCAGCTCGAACCGAAGTCGGGTTGCGCAGTGCGTAAGCCGAGCGATATTATCCTTCTTTCCAACCAATTCCGTAATCTCTTGTCCCAACTTGCGATAATCCATACCTTAGCCTCATTTCTGAATTTGGATATAAAAAAAGACCAAAACGATATGCCTTCCCCTACTCACATAAGGAAAAAGCAAAATCATTTTGGTCATGCCTGCTTTACCAGTAACAGCCAAATACTGCTAATATTCAATTCTTTATTGATGTAAACGTTTACTGGATCATAGTATCACACATTTATTCAGTTAGCAATCACTTCATACGACATTTTTCTTTATACCTAACCACTTATGTTTTACCTTTTATCGTGTCAGTTGTCCCGCTACAATGTGAACATCTTCATGTATTACGGTGCTTAATGAGTTTTTAAGTACATATACAAAGTACCCTCCTTTAAGCGTGCTGCGCGATCTCTCAGATCCAAATCGTTGTTGCGTAACATTGCAGAAAGGTCACATAAGTTATTTCACTTTACGTTTGGGTTTCGTCAGGTCAAAACTATGTTTTACCATATCGTGAAGATCATCCACCGGAAGGTTTCCATCTAAGATGATCGTATTCCAATGTTCTTTACTCATATGATATCCCGGCTTAACTTCTTCAAATGCGTTTCGGAGGAATTCAGATCGATCGGGATCACATTTCAAGTTAACGCAAAGATGACCATCTTTTTCAAATATTAACGCAAAGATCTTCTCGTTCCCTTTGTGGCGTATGGCTGTCCAACCTTCTCCAAAGGGATGGTCCTCATATGAGGCTGGATAAGATAAACAGTATTCTACGATTTCTTCTAATTTCATTGAGGTATCCTCCTATCTGTAAAGCCTATTCATGATTGGTGTTTTTCTTCTTGTGCCATGCTGTAATTTCTTCCATCCTTTGTTTAATTTTAAATTCAGACCCCTGTGTTGTCGGATGGTAATATTCGCGTCCGATCAGGGAATCTGGCATAGTCTGCATCGTTGTTAGCTTTTCTTCCGTGTCATGGGCGTACTGATACCCTTTACCATAGTTCAGCTCTTTCATAAGCTTCGTTGGAGCGTTCCGAAGTTGCAAAGGAACAGGTTCACTCATGGAATGTAGGGCATCTTTTTTCGCATAACGGTAAGCCAAGTAAGCAGAATTTGATTTGGGAGCCAGGGTCAGATAGATAACGGCTTGTGTTAGATGTACATCGCACTCTGGCATCCCTATGAATTGACATGCTTGAAACACCGAAACAGCGATTTCCAAAGCCCTATTGTCTGCCAGACCCACGTCCTCACTTGCAAACCTAACGAGCCTACGAGCAATAAATAAAGGATCTTCACCGGATTCCAACATTCGAGACAACCAATAAATAGATGCATTTACATCACTATTTCGCATGGATTTATGCAATGCAGAAATGATATTGTAGTGTTCTTCTCCATCTTTGTCATACAATAGTAATTTTCGATGAATAATTTGAAGCAGCCCTTCTTTGCTGATTTCAATAGCTTCAGCTTGTTTCTCTCCATTTAGCACAGCCATTTCTAAGGTGTTTAATGCCACTCTGGCATCGCCATTTGAATATTCCGCGATAGCAGATAGTACGCCCTCTTCAAAACCGATCTTTTGATCTCCGTATCCTCTAGGATCCAAAATCGCTTTTTTTAATAATTCAACAATATCTTCACTGCTTAATTGATGAAGGACAAAAACTTTGCTGCGGGATAACAAAGCTGAGTTAACTTCAAACGATGGATTTTCGGTTGTCGCGCCGATGAGAATAATGCTTCCTTTTTCCACATACGGAAGAAAAGCATCCTGTTGTGCCTTATTAAAGCGATGAATTTCATCGATGAATAGAAGGGTTTTCTCCCCTAATTGCCTGTTTCCCTCAGCTTCCTTCATTACATTCCGGATATCTTTAATTCCGCTGGTTACAGCACTAAAATCAATAAATTTAGACTTGGTTTGATTGGCAATAATTTTAGCTAGTGTAGTTTTGCCAACACCTGGAGGGCCCCAAAATATCATAGAAGACACTTGATCATTTTTGATCATATCCTGCAGAACTTTTCCAGGGCCAAGTAAATGTTTTTGTCCTATAAAGTCTTCCAACGATTGAGGACGCACACGATTAGCCAACGGTCGATCATGTTCATTATCAAATAATGTTCCTTGTATCACAGTATCACTCCATTTAAAGGTTCTGCTTTCGGAATTCGACAGGCGTATAGCCAGTTTCCCGTTTGAAAAATTTACTAAAATGAGTGGTTTCTTGAAAATTAAGCATTTCTGCAATGTCGCTAATCAAGTAATCTGTATGCATTAATAAACGTTTAGCTTCGAGACTAATTCGAGCGGATATGAAAGCTTTAGCACTTATTCCAACAGCTGCGACCGTAACCCGTGTTAACGTTTTTTCTGTGCAATTTAAAAGGGCGGCATAGTCACTAACATGATTTAACTTGGCAAAATTTTTCTCCACTAATTCTTGAAATTTTAAAAACTTTGGTGAGACCTGAGAAGGAGTAGAGATATTTTTTTGTTTATGAATAATGTTGAGCCAAGCTACAAATGCATAAAGCTGAAACCGTAACAATATATGAACATCTTCTTTAGCTACTTGAATTAAGGAGTCTTGAACCATTTGCTCGATCAACGTGTTTGCTCTCTGCAGCTCTGTATTATTTAGTGTTAAACCCTTAGGGGTTCTGCCGATATCAAACGTTAAATTCAGTTCATTCAACGTAAGTGAAGTAGGAAGAAGGAATTCCTCACGGAAAAGAATAACCCATCCATCCCAGTTCTCATCGTTTCCAAAATTATGGACTTGTCCAGGTGTTACGACTATCAAAGTTCCTTCCTTACAAGGGATGGGCTCAAAATCGATCCATTGAGTACATGTTCCTTCGGTGACACAAATGAGCATATAAAACTCATAACGATAAGTGATTTTCATACGTTCCTCTGGTGTTCGCTCTTTGAGAGAAGATACACTAAAAATCTCCAGATCGTAGGGGTAAGAAAACACGGGTTTATATTTAAGAGGTCTTATATTATTTTCCTGTTTGAATGAATGAACGATTACACGAACCTCCTTTAAGAGTATTTGACGAAGCGAAATGTCTGTAAAGTATCATTAAATTTCCCGTTTTTGCCTTCATCAAATCTGATAAATGACCTAAAATGATCATACCATAATATTGGGACGAAACAAAACAGGCAGTCAGTTCGCGTTACTTGGATTGATCTGATCGCTCTTTAATTTAGTATCAGCATCCGATATATGGGAGGCTAACATGCAGATTAACAGCATAACAGCAAAAAAAATCTTAACTGAAATGAAAGGAGATTCAAGTGTTGGTTTCACACATTCATTAAATCCTTATAGTGGTTGTGCTTTTGGATGCAGGTATTGCTACGTTAGGGAAATGCCTATTCAAAGGTACAGTGATACTCCATGGGGAGAATGGGTAAGCATCAAAACAAATGCGGCCGACAAATATCGGAATGAGATGGTCAATCTCCGCCGGAGAAATAAGTCCATTCATCTTTTTATGTCTACTGCAACAGATCCCTATCAACCACTGGAACGGAAGACGGAGCTAACACGCTCTATTTTAGAGGAAATGATCAAATACCCTCCGGATTTCCTTCAGATCCAAACACGAAGTCCTCTTGTCGTAAGGGATCTTCATTTATTACTTGAACTAAATCAAAAATGCGAGGTCCTTGTCTCTATGACTATAGAAACGGATCGGGAAGATATGAAACGATTGTTCGCTCCCCATGCTCCAGGTATTAAGTTACGCTTGAAGGCATTAAAAGAAGTGAATAACGTAGGAATCGCTACCCAAGCTTCCATTTCGCCTGTACTTCCATTCACACCCGATTTTCCTAAAACACTGGAGTCCATCGTTGATCGGATCTACATCGACACACTTAACATTGGAGATGGAACAAGGGGGAAACGTTCCGAGCGCTTAGGCATGCCATTTTTGTTTAAAGAGAACGAGTTGTCCGGATGGTATCAAATGGATATTCATCTTAGAGTGGAAAAGTATTTTAAAAAGTTTTTTCCGGAGGAAATGATATTCATTTCTTCCGATAAGGTTTATCCCTTAAAAGGAAAAGTGCTTGAATAGGCGGGGCCTATCCTTCTTTTAAGGTATGGGTAGATAAAGGAGAATGAGCCATTGAATTTTACAGCAATTGATTTTGAAACCGCAAACTTGAACCGATCGAGTGCGTGCTCTCTGGGTTTAGTTCAAGTTAGAGATGGGATTGTAACTGGTGAATATGAATGGCTAATTGATCCACAACAGCCGTTTAATCGAATGAATATGGCCATCCACGGTATTACACCCTCCATGGTTGACAAGCAACCTGTATTTGGAGAACTATGGACAACCATTGAACCACTAATATCCGGAGAAATTATCATTGCACATAATGCTGTTTTTGATATAAGCGTGCTGAGGTATTGCTTAGATGCCGCTGAAAATAGCTATCCTGAGATACAATATTTATGTACGTACAGAATTGGGAAAAAGCTGCTACAAGAGCTATCCTCCCATAAATTAAACATCATCTCTAACCATTTCGGAATTCGACTAAATCACCATAATGCGCTCGATGATGCCCGGGCATGTGCCCAAATTATGTTAAAGCTAATGGAACAGCAAGAGGAATGTGATCCGCTGCTTTTTGCGAAATCCTTGGGATTTCAGGCAGGATCACTGTATTCAGGTGGGTATACTCGGTAGCTGCGGCATTCAAGATATCTTCCCTCATGTTGGACGTGTACACACCAACACAGCATCCTTAATCACTCTAAGGCAGATGGGTTTGACTGACATGTCCCAAATATGTCATATCAGGTCTTGATTTCACCTTTTCTTATTATAAATAATGGCCTAAAATGATCATACCGCTTCACCTTTGAAAGGAGAAATACAAATGACACCTGACCATACTCTCAACGGAAAGAATCATCACACGAACAACACTGATACCGCCGGCCAAGCGGTCCGCTCCTGGCTAGGCATCCCCTACGCCAGTGCAGAACGCTTCCGCCGACCCATTTTGCTGCCGTTTAACCCGGCCTTGTCATACGACCAGAAGGGACCCGCCCCGCTCCAACCGGGCGACAATAGCTGGTTGGAGGCCGACAACGGTTTAAGCGAGGACTGCCTGAACCTCAACGTCTGGGCACCCGAAAACGCTGGCGACGAACCGCTCCCCGTAGTCGTCTACATCTACGGTGGCGGCTTCGAACGCGGCGCGAACACCCAGACCACTTCGAACGCCTCAGGTCTCGCCGCGACCGGCCGCGCCATCGGGGTGTCCCTGAACTACCGGCTCGGCCCGTTCGGTTGGCTCTCGCTCTCCCAATACGGCGGCGCGTTCGCGGATGCCACTAACCTCGGCCTGCAGGACATCATCACCGCGCTCAGATGGGTGCAGGAGAACATCTCTCGCTTCGGTGGCGACCCTCAGAACGTCACCGTCACCGGCCACAGCGCCGGCGCGTTCTCCTCGATAGCGCTCCTTGCAGCTCCGGCGGCCGACGGCCTCTACCAGCGCCTCGCTGCGTTCTCCGGCGGCGCATCCCGGATCGTTCCGGCCTGGTGGGCAGAAGAACTAGCGATCAAGTTTCTCACCGAACTCGGCATCGCGGACGAACCCGAACAACTGCTCACCCTGGATGGGAAGCTCCTCGCCGAGACGCTCGTTAAGATTAGCCCACGTGACATCGGCGACCGAAACGGCATCGACAACACGACGATTGGCATCGTGAACGACCACTCTCAGACCGGGGCTATTCTCGCAGACACGCCGCTGCGTGTCCTCGAATCCGGGCGTCACCGCGACGTCGACATTCTCTTTAGCACGGCGACGAACGAGGGGGACTGGTGGGTTATCAACGCGACCGAGCAGTTCGACCCGGGCAGCATCGACAACCTCGTTGACGAATTGGTAACGAAGTCGCGGATCCCTCGAAGCCGTGCTCGGCGCATCGTCGCCGCCTACGACGTCAACGGACGAACTCCTGTCGAAGTACGCGGGGCGCTCTTGACCGACTACCTCTATACCCTGCCCGCCGCCCGTGCGGCACTCGCCCACGCCGCTGCAGGCGGCAACGCCCACCTGCTCGCCGTTGGCCCTGTCGAGGGTGCGCCAGCCGTACACGGCACGGAGATGTACGGCATCGTCGGCCAGCAACGCCCCCGACATAGCGACGAGCAAGCCATCCGGGACACCTTCGTCCGCGACGCTCTCCTCGACTTTGCCGCAGGCAAGCACGATCGGCTTTGGAGCTCCGTGACCACGGAACCTGTCACACATGGGATTGGCAACCCACCATTCGACCCCACCGCCCATGCGGCCGAGGTCCTGCGCATCTTCGAGGGCATTGAACGGCCCTGAACGGCCCCAACGCGCACGGGGTCCCGCACCGATCCAACTCACTTAGCAGCGCCGGCGGCCCGCCACAGCACGTGAGAACAGCTTCATGAACAGGGAATTGACTATGAACATCGGTACAAGTTATTGTCCTTGGATTGGGACAATAACTTGTACTTATAGAACAAAAAAGCCGCCAAAATAGCGACTTCAATGGGAATATGTTCTTGTCCCTCGACAGATCAGGCTGTCCGAGAACAGGAATATTGTTCCTTAAATGACAAAAACATAAACTTGCCCACAACTGTCCCGATACCTCATCAATCATCAGCACCGTTCCTCTAGTTCATCGTATATACCCAATAACGGAATTCGTTCCATGCTCTGGCCTCTCCGTCCTGAATAAATTCGATTCGAATATGCAGCTCCCTCTTGCCTCTGGTATAAGATGCAGGGATCACAAACTCATCATCCAACCATCGTTTGTAGGGATTTCGGTCCGCAGTGTACCACGTTCTTTCTTTTACTTTCACCCCATCTACATGAACGAAAGCCCGTTGTCTCCCTGTGATCTGATCGCATCGCCGCCGCAGCCTTACGCCGCTGTTGTCCTCCCTGATGCGGATTGTGAATTCACTATAACCGTCTGTTTCATGCCCACTATCGCGAATAATGATATCGTCTTGATCCCCTTCATAAGCTGAATCCAGAGTGTAGTAACCGCGGCTGCCTCCTGTTTTGTAATCATGGTTCCTCTCCGATGAGGGGTCGCCAATATCCATTTCGTCCGTCAGAACCATTCCCGGATCGTCCACACCATAGTAGAACAGAATGCCTGAATGTTCGAGATACTGGTTGTTATGCTCGCCTGCTTCGATACCAAATACGAGCTCCGTCTGAAACGGATACCAGTCACCGCTGCACATTCTGACCATCGACCACGGGTTGTCAGGAATTCCGTCATAGGCGCTCGATGGATTACATTCAGGCGGCGTGGGAAACCCCCAACCATAACATATCCAGCTCTCGGAACCGTCGCTTTCAACTTGTGGTGTCGCATTGCCGTCAATATGCACACGGACATCGCCCTCACAGCTGATCGTGCCCGGTTTATGGGTAAAACCTGTTACATGACCAGCTACCATGTGTCCTCTTCCCTTGAGTTGACCGATGATGCTGTCCGATCCTGCTGTTGCCTGGCGTTCATAATATTTCGATGTGCGAAAATAACCGGTTCGGCCCTTCTCATAAACAGCGTTCCGCTCTTCTGTAAATTCAATGTTTAATTCGGATAACCATACGTCACGGTTCCCTTTGTTCACCAGTTCAATCACCGCATGCTCCCAGTACGGCATGGAGAAATAGTTATAGAACAATCCGTCCCCTCGTCTTCCGTGCGACAGTACGCCGACAGGATTAAATCCAAGCTCGTTGCCGAAGAATACACCTATGGGGCACCAAATATCCGGTTGTTCATGTTTATCCCAACTTGCTTTGATCCAAAGGTGCTGCAGGTCTTCGGATGAAAAGGAGCGGGGATTGAATGCAGCGCTTATGGAGGCGATACTGCCTTGCCCGACCTCTTCCAGAATGGTTAGCTTCTCCCCTGCTTTAACGGTCAACATTTCGTAATATCGAGACTTGCATTCCACGGCCGTTTTGGGATCTTCACCAACCCGAGACCACATTTCGATCAGCGGGGCATAGTTTTCTTTTCCCGTGAACGTAACCACTTGATCAGAGTCACTATAGGAATGATAAATGACATGGCCCCAACCGCCATCTCCTTTGGCTGCTCCTTTCAGTTGAATATCCGAGGTAATTCTGCATGATTTCTTGAAGGGCATAGGGACATAACTTCGGACTACGCGAATAGGTCCGCGTCCATTGTCCTCGGGCCCAATATAAGCGTCTGCCAGCGGAGTTACGAAAGGAAATTTACTCCCGAATTCGGAGGCCTTGATCACAAATCGGGGCGTATCCTCGCCGTCAAAATAAAAAGAAAAGGTAGGTTCCGGACTCTCGGGATAACGGTGTTGGACGAAATTATAGATGCATCCTGGACCGCAATAATCAAAAATCACCCACTCCTTGCCGTCCTTATAAAGCCACCAGTCCCAGTCCGCATTGCGTCCCTGCTTGTCGATGCTTCCTTCATAGTGAACCTGCACGCCGTCTTTTAGCACAGGAAGCAAGTCGAACTTTTCCATGTTGCCAATCCCTTTAGGCTGTAAATGGGTCATCATTAGCCTGCAACCTCCGAGTCATAAATGATTACTTGTCCATAGTCACAAAGGATTTCCAATCCTGCCATCCTCTCAGCTCAGCCATACAACGGGCCATATGCAGCACAAGCACGGTAGTCTGCAGCTTCCGGATCTTTCGTGCCAAATGCTGACCAGGCGCTAGGCCGGAAAATGCGCCTTGCTTCAACATTGTGCATGTTAACCGGAATGCGCAATATGCTCGCAAGCGTAATCAAGTCGGCTCCGATGTGGCCATAGCTTACAGCACAATGGTTCGAACCCCAGGCTTCCATCACGCTGTAGACGTCATCGAATATCGGATCACCCGCTACCCGTTTCGGAACAAACCATGTCGTCGGCCACGTTGGCGTCGTTCGCAGATCCAGTCGTTGATGTACTTCCTCCGGCAACTCCAAAGTATACCCTTCCGCAAGCTGAAGCACCGGCCCCAGCCCTGCTATGAGGTTAATGCGTGCCATCGTGACGGGCATTCCCCCTCGCGTTGTAAAGTCGGTAGAATAGCCACCGCCTGCAAATTGGTCCATATAGGTTGGTCGCCAGCTTACAGCATTTAGGCAAGCCTGAACCTCCTGTTCGTCAATCTCCCAGTGAGGCTTCATCGCGGGCTGACCGTCGCGAAGCTGCTCCCCCGTTCCATCAAGCGCCGCCGGTCCCGAATTGATCAGATGCATGAACCCTGCCGCAGCCAAGCCATCCGGCTGCCAGTCTGTCACTCGTTTCACGGCTTCCGGACTCCAAAACGCGCGAACATCGGCAAAAATCTGGGCGGTATGCGACAAATAGTGATTGAACAGCATGGTGATGGCGTTCAGATTGTCGTTCTCGGTGGCGACCATATAGGGTTCGCGAATGCCATTCCAGTCGAATGAACTGCACAGAATCGCTTCCAGCACATCCGCACTGGGAAGGTGATCGGTCCATTCACGCTGTCCCTGGAACCCGGAAGCAATGGCGTTATAACCATACGCCTCCTCTTCATATCCCAACTCGGCCAGTTTGGGATTGCCAATCATCAGATCACGCACGATCAACGTCATGCGGATGGAAGTTTTCCAGTTTTCCTTTTTGCTCTCTGGATCGATTTGAACCGATTCCGGATTGGGATCAGGTCCTTCTTTGCAATGAAGCTCGGCCCAAGCCATAGCTGAGTGGAATTCCTGCTCGTCATAAATATGTTTCTCCAGCCTGCGCGCAACCTCAGTCATGTCCACATAGGCGTTGCGCATGCCCAGATAACGCTGGTAGAAATCTTCGTCTACAACACAACCTGCGATGCCCATGGAGACGGAGCCGATCGACAGATAGGATTTTCCTCGCAGCAGTGCAGCAGCCAGACCCGCACGGGTGAACCGGATCAGTTGATCCCTAACATCCTCTGGCAGATTGCGTTCCTCCCGGTCCTGAATATGCCTGCCGTAGATTTTGAAAATGGGCAGGCCTTTCTGGTTATGCGCCGCATGCAGCGCAGCCAGGTAGACCGCACCGGGCCGTTCGGTGCCATTGAATCCCCAGACGGCGTGCGGCAGGGTTGGATCCGTTTCCATCGTTTCAAGCGGATAACACCAACCGTTTGCCACCGTGACCAGGACGCCGACGCCTTCCTTCCTGAATTGCTCGGCACAGCGGGCTGCTTCGCTCATTCCGGAGATGCATGTATCAAAGATGACAACCTGCACTGGGGAGCCGTCCGGGTTCCGGAGAACGGAGGTAATCGCAGCAGCAGCTTCATGCGCCAGTTCCATCGTGCTGCCAGCTAGCGCAGCCTTTACAAGCTTGCGGCGATCCACGATCGGGCGAATGCCGATCTTTGGAAATCCGTTTTCATAACGATGCTTCATATCCGTCATCTGTATTTCCCCTTTTCTGCATATTTTATCGGATCGTACCGATTGGGATGGAGAAGACGTGTCGTCCCGGGTTCAATTTGTGAGAACGGCGCAGTTTCGCGGCATTTACTGTATCAGGAGGCACAACAAGCGTGGCTGTGGTTCCTTCAGGGATCGTCACCTCCATATGCAGGCCTGCCTCGTCTTTCTTCCATGCTACCGCAATGGTTCCATGTGCCGTCCTTAGCGAAGCGCTCACCCGTTCCAACTTTGAGGGGATGATCGGCTCGATCCATATTTTTTCATAACCTGGCGAGTCGGGCCTAATGCCAGCCAGTCGCGTGTAAAAAGAAACGCTGATGCCCCCGAACATGGCGTGGTCATGGGAATGCATGCCACCTTTCTCGCTCCATTGCTCCCAGAGCGTCGTGGCTCCGCGCTCAATCTGGTATCCGAAGCCGGGATATTCCTTCTTGCTCAGAAGCTCATAGGCAACATCGATGTGCCCATAGTCCGCCAGTACGTCAATCAAATATCTTGTGCCATAGATGCCTGTATGAAGATGACCGCCGTGTTCCCAGATAGCTTCCACAAGCCGCTCTGCGGCTGAGGTCCGCTCTTTGACCGGCACCATGCCAAACGCGAGCGGCAGAAGCTGAGCGGTCTGGGAACCGCTGCCGTAAACACCGTTCCCCAAGTTCCAATGGCGATGAAAGGTCTGGTTGATATCCCGAGCCAGCCCCGAATAATGTTCATGATCTGCGCTCATGCCCAGGATCACCGCCGTTTCGGCAACAATGGACGTGATTTTGTAGTAAATACTTGTATTCACCAGTTCGACTTCGTGAAAGTAGTTTTCCCAACCATCATCATTGGGAGGGCACCAGTCCCCAAAGCCATCCTTCACCTGATGGTCTGGCCATACCTGATGCAGATGGTCAATATATGCTTTCATGGACGGATAACTCTGGCGTAAAGTATCCAGATCGTTGTAATGCCGATAGAGACGCCAAGGAAGGAAGACTTTGTCCCCGCTCCAGTCCGGGTTGGTCATGCTTTCTTCAATATCTCCGAGCCATTTGCGGTAGTAATTCTGCATATGGAAATGGTGCATGCCGGCTTCCTCAACGACAGCGGAATCCATGAGACAAGGCGTGCGCTCATCACGCTGACAGCAATCCGTGGGTATGCTGACCAGATTGTTGAGGTACGACCAACGAATATTGCTGTAGAGCTGATTGATGCCTTCATCCGAACATTCAAAGCTGCCGGCCGGCTCGACATCTGCATGAATGGGAATGGCCTGAATGGAGAGTTGATCTGTTTCACCGCTGACTTCCACATAACGGAAGCCGTGATAAGTGAAGCGAGGTTCATAACGTTCTTCCGGCTCCCCGCGGAGAATGTACGTGTCGGTTGCTTTGGCATTTCGATTCGTCCAGGGATCGATGCTGCCTTGTTCATCGACCAGCTCGCTGTATCTCAGCCGCACTTGACTGCCTTCAGGACCGGTTACCTGAATGCGAACCCACCCTGCCATGTTTTGACCAAAATCGTATACGCCCACGCCCGGACGTGGCCGAAAGACAGCGATGGGCTCGACCGGGTTGCGAGGCATAACAGGAGGTTGGGTGTTCGCTTCAAGCTTGCCGACAGGCGGTTCGGCAGTTACAGCCCTCGACCAATCCCCGTTTTCAAGAAATCCCGGTTGATCCCAACCGATGTGCTCCTGTCGTGCATCATAGGACTCCCCGTCATAGATATCGTTGGAAAGAATCGGGCTTGACGCGAATGACCAAGATTCGTCCGTCATGATAGTGCGCGTGCCGCCATCCTCAAACCGGAGGTCCAATTGCAGGATAAAGGCTTTATCCCGATTCCATTTCCATCCCCACCGCGAATAATTGAAATGGTAACCATTCCCGAGCCACACGCCGAGTACGTTTTCTCCTTCTTGAAGCAGATGGGTCACGTCATAGGTGTCATAGAGCATTCTGCGGGAATACGGCGAATTGGCTGGAGCCAGAACACGGTTGTCCGCCCGGTTTCCGTTGATGCAAAGCTCATACCAACCTACCGAATAGATCCGCAGTCTGGCTTCGAGTGCAGACGACGGCAATTCAAATGTTTTGCGAAACTGAGGGCTGTCAACAGGAAGGGGTGCCTCACAGATCGACAGCATGTTTTCCTCAAGCACGAGCCCATTCCCCGAAGGGCTAATCGTGCCTGTGGTAAAATGAGTCGTCTTCGGATCATAAAAGCGGTTGGAGTACAGCACGCGGCCATCACTCCCGCTGAGCTTCAGATCACGGAAGGTTGCCTTTTGCCCGTCTGTCGTCCGGAATGCAATCGTTCCTTCATAATCCGCTGCCATGCAGCGATGCGTGTAATGTTCATCTATGGATACTTGCCATTCCCCGGCTTCCGTACTTATCTTGAGCGAAAGACGTGGAGGAAGTTTGTGCAACGCAGGTAAAACAATCTTCCCCAAAGCCTGGCGTACGTCTTCTTCAACGCGGTAAATGTACACGAGCGTCTGCTGTATGTCTTCTTCATGCTCATGCAGTTCAATACCGCAGTGATTGCCTTCATCACGATAACCGAACAGAAATGCGGCACCACCTTCTTCCACGCTGAGAATGACCTCTGCCTGATATGAAAACCAGTCATGAGGCTGGACTACGGGTCGCGTAATCCACTTGGCATACCATTCGTCAGATCCTGATTTCTCCTTCATTTCCACCATGGTCTTCATGGATGTCATGTTATTGCTCCTTCCTGTAAGTCAGCACGATTTGCTTATGATGGGCACGCCGCTCCGGGATGTCTCAAACGCATTCCAAGCACTTACAGTAATTCCGTCCAGCATCACCTCAGGACCGATTTCAAACGGGATGCGTCTCTCTTCTCCCGCAAGCAGTCCAAAATCGTTGTCATCCAGATAACAACCCCACTCGTCGGGAAAATGGTGAATCATCACCCGAATCGCAGGCACGTTTCCCATGTTTCGAATGGCAATGAAACCGTTCTTGTCTTGGGTCTCGACAGACCATTCAAGCGTGGTGCGCGGAAGTTCACGCAGCGGTGCATCGGAGAGTTCGGCGTACAATGCAAACGCCTGCTTGGCCTGATCGCCCGGATATTCGTTTGCTTGATGCCGATGCTCCCTCTCAAAAGTTATCAGCTCTGGGGTCTTCGGCTGGGCATTGAACCAATACCACTGATCGGACACGAGCATTCCATTGCTTTCATAAAGCATGACGGCAATCAAGAACGGCCGAATTGCTGATTCTTCCGGCAAGGTTACTTCCAGCTGATCGATGCAGCTCGCCAGCCCGGGCTTCAAGGTTAGCGCCGGATAATTCCACGTTGTCATCTCGGTTAATTGGCTGTCGTACATCGAGACTTGGATAGCTGCATTTATAAGGACGTTACGCGAATCGTTCACGACATGCAGTGCTGCGCGGAACGTTTCATCTGGCTGCCACGCATCCGATTTGGCGCAGGTGATAAAAGCATTTTGCGGACGTGAAGCCTGTTTGGCACGATAATAGGACAGCTTCGGTGTACCGTAAAAATCGACCACCGCCCACGAATGTCCGGGAAAACAATCCGTGAATTTGTAGTACCAAAAGCCGCTCTTGTCTCTCCCTGTTCCTGCCCTTTGTACATCAGCGGTCAGCCGGATCGCATCACCTTGAGCGGTCTGGGAGTAGTTGATGTAGTCCTGCCAGTCGCGGATCGGTCCGTATGCGGCGTAACGCATGACTTTAATGACATCCTTCAGACCGAACTGGTGAAAATGCGCTTTCCAGCCCCTGCTGTCTTCGGTTGGAGGAAATGACGCCAGTTCTTCCTCCGGCATATAGCGGAGACAGCTTGAAACATTGGTCTGACTTGGAATGCCGAATTCGCCGTAAAACACCGAAGGCATCGCTAACGTTGCCTCATCCAAGGGTTCACCCCCGTGATATACGTTCCAATTATGCACGCTGCCTCCCCATGGATCGGTTCGATGGAACGGTCGGGACGGATCGTATCCGCGGCATCTTTTTCCAACCAGAAAGAGTCCTTCATCTGCACCGCCATGATTGCCGTTTTCGTTGCCGCCGCCCCACATGATCAAGGAAGGATGGTTCCTCAGCCGTTTCACCGAAAGCACGGTCTGCCGGTCGATGACGCCGAGGTCAGTCAGCGGTGAATCGGGCGGACCCCAGCAGAGCGGGAATTCCTGATAGACCATAATGCCTTTTTCATCACACAGATTATAAAATTCGTCACTTTCCACCAACCCGCCGCCCCATGCCCGGAGCATCTGCACATTGCCCCTGCGCGCGAGCTCCAGCAGTCGTTCATACTGCCCTTTCTGCTGGTCGAGCATGGCATCAGGCCAACACCAGTTAGCGCCTTTGATGAACATTGGCTCGCCATTGATGACAAACTGCCAGCGATATTCCGTTTCCGGAGCTGCATCGGTCATAGGGCGCATTTCAAGCGTACGGATGCCAAAAGACGTGTGAGCTTTCCCAACTTTAATGGGCTCAAAATTTGATCCGGATAACACAAGCTCATAGAGAGGCTGTTCACCGTAACCCGCCGGCCACCAAACCTCGGGATCGGTCAGTCTGATCACGGTACTGAATTTGCTGCGACCATATGGCACTTCAATGGAATAAGTAAAATGGGTATCCCTTTGGCAGCATGTTTGGTTATCGGGGTCAAATGAATCAACATCCATTTTCGATTTCTTTGATCGGATATAACCTTTGATGGATAATTCCACTGGCTCAACGAGACTGCTCTCAGCCGTAAACTCCAAGTGAAGCACAGCTTCATCCGAGGTGTGGGACAGGGTTACAACATACGGATCAAGCAAAGCTATATCCGGTTCGGCCACCACCCGTACATCCTTCCAGATGCCGATTGAAATGAGGTGTCCATAATGCCAGCCAAAGCCCGGACTTGGCTTCATCAGGCCGTTCCAGCTTCGAGGTGCAGGGTCCAGCCGAACGACAACCACATTGGGTTTATCACATCGAACCAATTCGGTAATGTCATGAATGGGGCCGCCAAACATGCCCTGATGATGTCCCAGCGATGCCCCGTTGAGAAATACGGTGCCCGAATAGTCGATCCCGTCGAACTGCAAGGAAAGTCGGCGCCCCACCCATTCTTCAGGCAGTTCAAATGACGTAGCAAACCACCATTCCTTGCATTCCACGCGTGTCCTGCGGAACCAGACGGGGGTCTCTTCAGGCATGCCGTGATGCTCCAGTTCATCGATAGTATTGGTACTCCAGTGGGGATCTTCCAGCAGTTCCTGATCAACCAGCGCTTTTTGCACCGTTGTGGGCACGCTGACTTCCAGCCAATCGCTCCGATCGTGAGCCGGTTCGTACCAACGTTCCCGCATGCCTTCACTCGCCCGGACTTTTCGCCCAAACCAGCCCGTCGCAGGCGCCGGATCTCCATGATCAGCCGCCTCGCCTCCCTTCATTCGCCAGGTTCCGGACAGAAGTAATGTTTCTTCGGAGGAAGAATTGCGATCGTTGTGGGGATTGGCATATGTGAAATCAGGTGATGGCTCTGCACCGGCATGGCGGGATGCTATTGGAGTGTGCGCTTTATCTGTCGTATAGCGGACTGGAATGCGGCTGTCCATCTCCACCCATGCATCCCCATGCAGCGAGGAACGGGCATAGGCCTCGTCCTGAACTTCGTCCAGAAAGCGCTTGCTTTCATTTGTACGGTAATATGAGATGTGTGTCATCGCGCTAACTCTCCATTCTTGATCCGTTTCGCTTTAAATGTGCATCATAAATTCCTGTGTACAAGCACTGGTCGGTATCCTTCAGGTGCTTCCATTACAATTGCAATTTCTTTCGGAGCACATACCTCCAAATGAAACGTGGACTCGCTGCCTTCCTCTTCCCGAATCTCCCATTTCACGTCGATCCTTCCGTCGCCAGGAAGAGGCACAGCTCCTTTTGCCCATTGGAGATGGCCAGGCTGGGGAGCAACCCGAACTCGTGTCCAACCGTCTGCAATCGGGCGAACCCCGAGCACCGATATTCCCAAAAAGTACCCTGGTGCTGCCGACCAGGCGTGGCAATGACTGCGTGTCAGATATTTCGGATTGGGCCGATTCTCGGCAAATCCCGGATACATCTCCCAGCAAGTGGTCGCCTCATGTTTCACCATTTCCCCAAACTTCTCTCTCATGTCCCGGAGCATATGATCCGTCTTGCCGTTCATCACTAGCGCCTCATAATAGAAGAACGTCATGAACGGACTCCCTATGGTTACAAAATCTTCAGGCGGCGATGTTAAATACGCGTTGAGCTTCTCCTTTCGCTCATTTGCTGCAATCCCGGTAACCAGCGCCATCACCTGCGTCTGCATACTATAGGTGCTGGAAAGAGAGCCATTGGCATGGATGCAGTCCATATAAGCCTGCCGATCATCACTCCATAGATAACGATTTATGGCGCGGGCCACTCTTTCCGATGCGGAACAGTAGTATGGGCTGTCTTCTGCGCACCCTGCCAATTCGGCCAATTGGGCCGCGTCTGCCAGCGTGCGCGCAAATATCGCATTTTGATGGGTGACCGTCCCGTCGTTCGGCTGCTCCAATGGTGCCCAGTCCAGCAGATTCCAGGCTTCAATGATCAATAGTCCTCTGGCATCGATATGTGAGATATAGTGATCGAGCGTGAACTTTACCTTGGGCCAGATTTTCGCGGCAAAGTTCCTGCTTCCCGTATGACGGGCATATTCAAGGCAAGCGGTGACCCAGAAAAACGTCCAATTCGGAATCACGCTGCTCCAGCCGCTGGGCACCTGATCCACATAGAGCGGCGTTTGCCGGCTTGATCCCGGAACAAGCTGCAGACAATGTTTTACGATATCCGTTGCACCGAATACATAGTAGTTCACGAGCGCTTCATTGCGGCTGTCGCCAACCCAAAACACCTGTTCATACGTGGGACAATCCACAAATGTATCCTCCATGCACAGCCGGGTGGTATGCTTGCTGATCTCCCAAATGTCATTCAGGATCGCGTCCGAACTATGAAATCGGCCGATCTCTGCCACCGGATAGTTGCTTTGCACAAGGGTAATGCCGAACAGTCGCACGGGTCTCGTATTCCCGTGTATGGTAAGCATGAGATAACGAAGTCCGCGCCGAATCGGCGATTCGTAGCGTTGTCTGCCTTCGCGGCATACATAGCGAAGCGTATTATCCACGCCAAAGGTATCCTGTCGCCAGTCGCCGTCCATATACTCGAAGCCATACGCGTCGATGACGGTGCCGGCCGCCGCATCGACCTCGAATCGCAGATAGCCTGACCATTCGCGGCCAAAGTCCAGAATCAGCTCCGTGCTCCTTCCGGCAGAGCTTGCCGGAACGATTGCAGGCTGCCGATTTGCGGCGCATACCTGCTGCAAGGCCGCAGGAACAGGACGCGTTTGCTCCTGCATCTTCCAGATGCTGGACGCAAAGATTGAAGCATCCGAGCTTAGCCTCTCGGGGAATGGTTTCATCCAGCCGCGGAATGGAGCAAGTTCAGGGACGGAAGCCAAACTGCGGCATCGCAGATATACATCGGCATCCGGAAATGCCTTCTCGTCCAGAGGCTGATTGCCGCCAAAGCCCTGATATGCTCGGATTGGATCGCGATCCGGCTGGTGGTCGATATGCACGAGGGTGGCAAACGGACCCATCAGGACAAACGGTGTTTTGCCCGTTTGCGCATCATCGAATGGCGATACAACCGTAAACGGAACATTGCAGTCGATTCCGAAGTGCAGACCGCCGCCATGATCCTGCCCTGCCAGCTCGATCAGCAGCAGATTGTCTCCCTGATGCAACGTTACCCGCTGAAGACGGCGCGGCCGTTCTCCCTCCATAGCTGATGCAGGATAATATGAGCCGTTAAGCGTGATGCCGCAAAGAGCATGGAACGCGCTGAAAAATCCGACAACGGCTTCGGCTTCGCTACTTGCGCGAATGACCGCTGCGACATAACCGGCAAAGGATACCGGATTGGCGTGCATCCTACTTGTCGGCTCCATCGCTTCACGTACATCGAGCACATACGTCCAGGGCACAAGAGATGCTTCTTTCAATGATTCCACGCGAACAGGCCATACTTCTTGCTCCGTCAGTTCAGGAATGTCACTTGCAACCAGGCATTCCCATGGCGCATCGCCAGGCGTGCCGATGATGCGGGCAGGAGTCCAAACGCCGTGCTCTGCGATCGGCAAGGTTTCGACTCCTTGCCAACGATCATTCCAGCGGCGCGCATCCACCTGTTCGGCAAAACCAAGCTGACAGGACATGCGCGCTGACCTTCGTTCATATCCGTCATGCAGAGCCGTCTGCCAGGATGCATCCGTACCCACGATAAGTTCTTTTCTCAGGTAACTCCCATCAGCCTCATAGCGAACCGACTCCAGTTGAGCGAGAAGCCCGCCCCTTCCCGGCAGATACGCGAACGTAGCTGCACCATAGCTGATGACAAGTACAGCCAGTGTATTACGACCGGAATGCAGCAGATGGCCCACTTCATGCACGTGATAGTTAAGTTCAGAAGGCCAAGAGCGATTGGGTCCTCTTCCGCACAGTACACCGTTGACATATAACACATATCTGGCATCTGCTGTGATGGTTACCTCGGCGCTTCCATACTCCCAATGATGCAATTCGAATTCCCGGCGAAAACAACGCCATTCGTTGCGCGGCCAGTCCTCGCCTTCTCCCCAGATCCATGAGGCGCGCCACGTGAATGCTTCCGTCTGAACAGCGCTTCCTTTCCGTTCCGTCGGCAGATCCCTCCCGCCAGTCGATAAAATGTGATCCATTGCTGCATCAACTCCCGTTTCACTGTACGTTTCAATAATAAGGGGCTAAAACTTCACAGCTTTAGCCCCTCTTCATGACACTTGCCGTTGCGAGCGAAGTCGTATTACAGCCCGTGAGCTTGACGAAGCCGCTGCACTTCGGCGTTATACCAGGCCGTAAACTCATCTGCTCCTGCTTTTTTGAATGCCGCAAGCGCAGCCTGTTTATTTGCTTCGAATGCCTGTTCATCCTTGGAAAGAATAACTTTGGCCGCTTCGCGCGCAGCCAGCTCTTTAAGTTCGGCTTCCTGTTTCTTCAGCTTGTCGTCCAAGGTTACGCCCGGAACGGTGTTGCGCTGCACGATCTCCTCGTCCGTCATGCCATTCATCCAGGTGGTGAACGTATTTAGTTTGCCTTCATCGATCAACTTTTTGAATACCTCTCCCGAGTAAGAAGCACCATAGTGTTCTGCAAAATCTTTCTCAAGCGGGGTGGCCGCTTTGGACAGCGCCTCCTCCGAGGTAAAGAGGTCGACCGGCATCTTGTCATCGGGATTGATCATGTTGCCGCCAAGACCGATGATGTTGCGATCCAGCGAAAGTCCGGTTGCTTCGTAGGGAACTCCGCCTGCTGCTTTCAATGCGAGTGTTTCGTCCGTGAGTGTCGGTTTGCCGTCCACCATCTTCCAGTGCTTGCCTTCTACGCCGTTATACATGGTGCGTGCACCCTCATAAGAGTAAATATAATTGAGGAATTCCATCGCTTTTTCAGGATGTTTTGATGTTTTGGATATGCTGTAGGCTTTATCCTGCCATCCGAGCGGATTGACTGCACCCGTCCAGGCCAGTTTGCCGGCAGGCACAACCAGATATCCTTTGCCATCATTGGCATGCTGTGCATTGAAATCCCCCATCGCCCAGGTGGCGGGACCAACAACGATCTGTCCTGCAGTTGCCTTTGCCATGTAGTCATTGTTCTTCATTGTCAGGGAATCCGGATCGAGCAATCCTCTGCGTTGAGCCTTGTTATAGAAGTCCAGTGCAGTCCAGAAGTTGGAGGACTCGTCGGTCAAGTTGCTGATGAAGTCGCTCCCGCCAACTTTGGATGCAGTCAGGTCGCTTGTAGCCCCTACATTCTCGGTAAAGATGATTGGCGGAATCGTATAAGGCCATAATCCCCAATCTTGCCACATGGACACGCCGTACACCTTTTTGCCGTCTTCGGTCTGCGGGTGCTTCTCCACAATTTTTTCGACAACGTCCAGCAAGTCATCCATTGTGGCCATTTCCGGTGTGCCAATCTCCTTGTACCAGTCCCAACGAATCGTCGGGCCTATAGTGATTGGCGCAATTGAAGTGCCCGGTTTGGATTGCACTTGGGGAGGCAGGAAATACAGGTTGCCGGTACCGTTGCTCCAGTTCTTTTTGCTGTATTCGACCACAGTACCGATGTTCGCCGTAATGTCTTTGCCGGATGTAGCGAGCAGATCGTCGAGCGGAACGATCAGATCCCCTTCAATCAGTTGTTTTTGATATTTGTTCACGTCCGTGCGCACCAGGTCGGGCAGATCGCCGCCAGCGAGCAATACATTGAATTTGTTTTCGTCTGCTTCAACGTATTCAATTTTGACACCGATCTTCTCGGCAATGGCTTCGGCCACTTCATTGTTCTGCTGCGTATTCCACTTGGATCCGGTTTCCATGATGAGCACTCGCAGCGTCACGAGGTCTTTGTCCGAGCCCGTGTCTGACGAACCGGTTTCGCCCGTGCTGGTCTGGCCTGTTCCCGAGCCGCTGCCCGTACAAGCTGCCAGCAGCAAAGACGTCATCATGAGCAGTGCGATGACTTGGCGGAACGACTTTTTAGTTCTCATGTCATAACCCTCCTGTTTCTTCTTCTATAATTATCGGCGATTGCCGGATAATCCGGTTTGGTTGCACCATTTTTCAGCCTTAACCCTTGACGGCTCCCATCATGATGCCTTTGACAAAATACCGCTGCAGCATCGGATACACCAGTACAATCGGCAGCGTGACAAGCATCGTAATGGTCATGCGAATGGACTGCGGTGTGAGCGTCCGGACAACATCTCCGCGGGTCAACTCCTCTGTCGTCATATTGGACAGGTTGCTGGACTGGTTCAGGAAGTTGTAGAGCACCAGTTGCAACGTTTGCAGCTTCGGATTTTCCACCAGGAAAAAGTTGTCGAACCAGGTATTCCACTGACCTACGGCGGAGAATACGGCAATGGTGGCGATGATCGGCATTGACAGCGGGAAAATGATGCTGCGATAGATCCGGAAGTAGCCGGCCCCATCGATTTTGGCCGATTCCTCCAGGGATGCGGGCAGCTGTTCGATGAACGTTTTGATCAAAATGATGTTAAAGCCCGACATCGCGCTTGGAATGATGTACAGCAGGAAATTGTTCTGCAATCCATAGGTTTTCATGGTCAGATACCATGGGATAAAGCCTGCATTGAAGTACATGGTAATCAGTACAAAACGGTAAATGATTTTGCGGAACGGCATCTCTTCTTTAGTAATGAGATAGGCAAAGAAGGAACAGCTGAACACCGTAATCAACGTTCCGAGCACGGTCCGGGAGACACTTACAATGGCAGCGTCCATGATGCCCGGCAATTGTACCGTCGCTTGGTATGCTTCAAGGGAGAAGCCGGCTGGCCAGAAATATACGCCTTTCTGAACCTCGATGGGATCGCTGATCGAATAGATGAAAATATAATAGAACGGATAAATGGTGATGATGACAAGCAGGGACAGCACGATGTAATTAAACAGGGTGAACGTAAGGTCTTTCCAGTCGGTATGGCGGACGGGACGAAGCGTCTGTCCTGTGGGTTGTGTGCGCATATTTGTTTTGCTCCTTTCCCTGGGGTCAGACGATGCCTTGACCGCGAACTTTCTTGGATAGAATGTTGACGCTGAAGAGCAGCAGAACACTGATTACGGTTTTGAAAATGCCCACAGCCGTCGAGTACGAGTAGTCGCCCGTCACAAGTCCGAGCCGGTATACGTAGAGGTCAAGCACTTCGATCCGGTCTGCAATCATAACGTTGCTGAACACGAGATATTGCTCAAACCCTGCGGACAGCAGGTTGCTGACGGAGAGCAGCAGAAGCACAATGAAGGTCGGCATGATGCTTGGCAGCGTAATGTGCCAGATCGTACGCATGCGCCCGGCGCCATCCACCTTGGCTGCATCGTACTGTTCGCTGTCTATGCCAACGATGGCAGCCAGATAGATGATGGCGCTCCATCCTGCGGACTTCCACAGCAGCAGCAACGTTTGCACCGTCCATACCCGGTCATAGTTACCGAGGATATCCACGGGTGGACTGCCGATCCCCGTTTTCATCATGATGGAATTGACGGCTCCCTCCGTACTGAACATGCTGAATGCGAGGGAAAATACGATGATCCAGCTGATATAATTTGGCAGTGTAGAGACGGTCTGCACCAGCCGTTTGAACCAGTCGGAGCGAACTTCCGAGATCAGTATGGCAAGCAGCATCGGTACCGGGGCGGTGGCAATGGACAACAAGCTCAGTGCCAGCGTGTTCGCCAGCACGGGCCCCATCCGTGGATCATCGAACATGTTGCGGAAATTTTCCAGCCCCAGAAAAGGGGTTTGTTGAAGCGGTATGCCTGGTTTGTAATCAAAGAATGCGTAGATCCATCCGAATAAAGGGACATAGCTGAAGGCCAGCGTAAACAGTATGAATGGCGTGGCCAGAAGCAGGAGCTGCATGCCATCCTTGCGATTCAGCTTGCCGGTCCTTTGGGTTGCGGCGCCGTTCAGGGTCTTGGTACGTTGCATATGAATTTCTCCTTTGTGCGTGTGCTTTCGTTTTGGCTTATTCATATGATAACGCTTTCTTTATTACCCTTGAATGAAAGATCCCCTGATCTGCTTGAAAAAAACAAAGCTGCCCTGCGAGCCGACTTGAACAATTTTGAGGCTCCGCTTGAACGAATAAACAGGGCTCCAATATGAAAAAAACGCCCTCATGTGCTGCCTTCCGGCGAAGCTCACGAGAGCATGGATCATTCGAAGCCGCAGCTCCTCTTCTATAATCGATGTACAGGCAAGGTAACGATGACCTCAGCACCCTGATCGGCCGGAACGAAGTGAATGCCGAAGTCCGGTCCATAATACAAACGAATCCGTTTATTGACGTTATTCAGTCCGATTCCGCTCCCGCCAACGTTGGATTTGGGCGATTCCCCCTTGGCCAGCTTTTCGTTTAACATGAAGAGGCTCTCTGCATCCATTCCGACGCCGGAATCGGTGACGCTCAGCATCAGACGGTCATGGTCGCCCGAGGCAGTAATTCCGATCTGGATGGCAAAATCTTCGCTCTGTCTGCCGGAAGCAATGGAATTTTCCAGCAGCGGCTGCAGAATAAAACGCGGCACCTGACAATCCATCCACTCTTCATCCACATCCATCGTAAACGTAATATTATTGTTGAATCGCATGTTAATGATCTTCAGATAATTGTCCAGATACGACAGTTCGTCCCGCAGGGAACACATCGAGTCTTTGCTGGAGAATACGGGGCGCAAAATATTGCCCAGTGCTACAATCGTATTTACGATGTTGTCCGCCTTCACAATGACAGCCATCCAGCGGATCATGTTCAGGGTGTTGTACAGGAAATGCGGATTAATCTGATACTGTAGTGCCTCCAGTTCCAGCTCCCTCTTTTTCTCCTGAATCTCATTGTTTTTGTTCACCAGTTCTACCATGCTGAGCGACATCTCATTAAAGCGGCGGATGACCGTGCCCAGCTCATTATTCGGAACATGATCGACGGTAACCCCGAGTTCACCGCGGCTCATGTCTTTCATTTTGCCGGACAATTGGTTGAGCGGTTTGATGATTTTGCGAAGCCAGAAGTAGGAGGCTATGAATATCGCGAGCACACTGATCGTGAACACCAGTACAAGCATTCGTTGAACGCCTAGAATCTGGTCTGCGTACTGACTGAGCGGAATTTCTTTCAGCAGGTACCAACCGCCATCATGGAGTTTGTAATATACAACCTGCATGCTGCGTCCGGCCTTTTCGTCATCCAGGCTTCCGTAAGCTCCGTCCGTCAGTTCCGCACCCGGTTTGAAGTGGCTCTGCGTACCTACCCGATCCGCCTCACTGGCCGAAATGATTGTTCCGTCAGCGCTGGCGATATACATATCGCCTTCTTCACTGTTCAGCGCCGTCGCATAGATGGATGACAGATACCGTTCATCGATATTAAAAATCAGCGTGGCGCTTGTTGTTGGATCATAGATGGCACGCGTGCCCCGCATCAGGCTGATCAGGTAACCATCGTTTTCTCCGGTCAGATACGGATTGTAGAACGATTTCTTGATCCCGGAATGGATAACCAGATGAGGATACTGTTCAAGCGTTTGACGGAAGGGCTCAGAAGTAAAAAAGCTCTCCTGCCATGCTTCCCGATCGTAAACGAGCGTCCGCTTCTGACTTCCTCCTACTGCCCCGAGATTGTTCGCCGTAATATAAATCGAGTCAATATAGTTGTAGTTGTCGATGAAATCGGCGATCACCCGCTGCACGTCGTTTTTCGATTCGAGAAATTCCTCTTCCGTTTTCTCCGAAATTTTGTACAAAAACTGCTGAATGTGATCATCCCGCAGAAAAAGCATGGATAAGCGATCGATCTCTTTCACCAGGCCGCCTATGTTATGGTCAAGCTGTTGGAATTGCTGGTAGAGCAACCGTTCGTTCTGGATTTTGATCATGTTCTGCATAAAGGAATAAATAAAATAAGAAGCCCCCGCCAGTACGGCGAGGCTGATGACCATAATATACAAAATAAGCTGTGTTCGGAGCTGTCTGGAGACAAACAGGGATTTGACGGATGTCCTCATTCATGGCACCCTCTGTCTTTGAGCGTCGTTTGGCGGCGGTATTCGTTCGGATTAAGACCTGTGATCTTTTTGAATACCTTGCTAAAATACGTATACTCGGGCGAAAAGCCGACCAGAGCCGGCACATCGGAAGAGCGCAGTTGGTTTTGGGCAAGCAGGTCCTTGGCACGTTCAATCCGATAACGGTTCACATAATCAATATAAGTGATCTGCAGCTCTCTCCGGAACAGGTTGCTGAGATACCCCATGCTTAGACCTACATGGTCTGCAACCATCTGGAGACTGATGTTTTCGGTATAATGACGCTTGATGTACTCAATGGCGCGGGTAATCTCGTCACTCATTTGTAAGCGTTTGCGAATCAATTCAACCAAGGTGTCAATATAGATAAGGACCTGGTCAAGCATATCCGGCATCGTGTCACAGGTTTCCAACTTTTCGTTCATGCTGAGCAGCAGCGTTTTCTCATTGTTATGATCGTATACATGCGTATTAATCCATTGCACAAGCTGGTAAATGGTGATCTCCATTGATTTTCGCTCTTCGTTCATGCCGCGTTCAATCTCATCCAGGAATTCGTCGTATTCTTTCTGTTTAAGTGACGGAAGCAATTCCCGAATAGGTGTGTGGCCTCGAAGCCGTTCAAGTCGCCCAAGCACGCCCGAATGGTCCGCACGCCCTATTCCTTGATGATGTTGTCCCGGGCCGGTGATGAATTTACGCTGCAATGCGCGCTGTGCTTCGGCATATTGTCTCGGCAGCGAATCATAACCTCCATTGATGCTGCTGATCCCGAACGATACGGTACTGTTGAAATAATGACGAATCGTATCCTGAACATGTTCGAGCAACTGACGAAGCTCCTGCACGATGGCTTGTTCGGACAACATATCGGCAAAATGCAATACAAGCGCGTAATTCCGGTCGTTGATCTGAACCGCCTCTCCCCGTTTATAACCGGACATGATCTCGCTTAAAATGTTTAACAGCGACATCTTGACCAAATGGCCGTGTTCATCCCGAAAACGTTCCTTGAGCGAGGCATAACGGTCCACTTCCATTACGCACACGACAAGACGAACGGGCGAAAGGCGCAGACCGCTCTCCGAGACGAACCTGGCGAATTCCTCCGTTGAGAAAATGCGATAGAACATAAAATCTTTAAACATCTTTTCCTTCACAAGCTCCATATCCGGAGACGCCGTCCCTGTCCTGCCTTGCGGTTGAGGCGGGGTATGCTGCTGATCCAGCTCTTCCCTGACTCCTGTCAGCACCTGCTCAATCTCTTCTTCGGTCATGGTCAGCTTCAGAATATAGCTGGACACGTCCAGCGTCAGTGCTTTGCGGGCCAGCTCAAACTCTTCGAGACATGACAGCACAACGACGCGTGTATGTTTGTCTTGCTTGCGGATGTTGGAGATCAGCTCCATGCCATCCATTCTTGGCATACTGATATCGGTAATGACCACGTCGGGTTTCTCGCGTTCATAATAATCCCATGCGGCCAGGCCATCCGGGAAATCGGCAGTGACCTCCAACCCGAATTTGCTCCATTCGACGGAATTTTTCAGTCCGATGCGAACGAGCATTTCATCCTCGACGATCATCACCTTATACATGCATTAGACCCCCTTCAAAATCAAAATCCAGTCATTCCCTCTTCCGCTGGTTGGGGCTGCAAAACGTTGAATGCCTTGATTCGGTATTGTAGAATCTGAATCTGAATCTGAATCTGAAGAAACCTTGGTCGTATCTCCTGTTCTGGGGCAAAACCACATGGCATTCGCTTGCTTGCCCTCAATATACCCCATGACGACGTCAACGTACAAGCCATTGGGCAGATAAATGTAAGCGTTATATTTATTCTGCGCAGCAACGGCATGATTCGCGCCTGCACGGTTCTGATGAATCAGATTCGAATTGGGTCTCCAATCCGGGCCCAGCTCCCCTTCGAGCAATGCACGCGCATGGCGCATCTGCTTTGCTCCCGGACGATGCAGTGCTTCAAGCCATGGCATAATGAAATAATCGCCTTGGCTGTTCGATTCAATGAGATCATGCGGACCTTGGTACATTGACCATATCGAATGGTGCCCATACGTATGACCCAGCGCGCCGGCAAATAAAGCGTAATATGCAGCTTTCCTCACATCCGCCGCATCGAAATAGCCCTGTTCACCCCGGAACCCGACAGGAATATCCTCGTAACATGGCTCAGCATCAAGCGTGGGTTTCACCGGCTTGCGCTCATAATCTTGCTGCACACGTCTATCATTGGTAATCTCCCGCTCTCCGTGTCCGGATTGAATCATATTAAAATCAAGCCATGACTCATCATGAAGTTGGCGGGAAGATGAATCGCATCCCGGTGGATGGAAAGCCATAAGCTGCCGGGCACCACCTTGTTTCAGCCCCTGTGCCATGGACGTGACGATGTCGAAATGGCGCTTCGTCTCCAGTGGACGGTCTCCCCCCAGTACCCAGATAATCTGAGGATATTCAGCGTATCGCTCACCCAGCCATTTTCCGTAATTAAAGGCCGTTTCCGGTGTAAATATTTCCGGCCCTTTCCCCCACTTCTTGTTGAACTTGTCACCCCAAGTCGGGAGCAGTGCAACATACAGCCCAAGGCTGCCTGCAAGTTTCAGCATGGCGTCCACATGATCCCAATAGGAGTAAGGTCCATCGGTATCCGGATGGGCTGGATCAGGTTGACCATTCTCGTCCATATGAAAAGGTAGTCTGCCTTGAGCATTGCCCGTTGTGGTACCGCTGAACTCGGCCAGCAGCACCGTTTGAATGACTGTGAAACGCTGTTCGGCCCTTGTACGGAGGTACAGTTCGCTCTCTTTCCGGTTCAAACGATGCAGAAGTTCCCAAGCCGTGTCACCGAGCCAAAAAAAAGGGACTCCTTCCGACGTTTCCAGATAGCGACCGTTGTCGGAAACCCGAAGCGCAGTGATGGCAGATTGTGGATTGGTGGACATGTTATTGGACCCTCCCTGTTTTACAGTTCCATGGGCGTTGCTATGGCGATCATTCATGTTTCTGACGAATCACTCTCTAATGAAAAGCATAAAATGCACATTTGTTTTCGTAAAGGGCCTTTACCGAGCAGAATCGTTCAACCCGGCTTCGTTTTGTTCAACCACAGTCGCTATTTTTTCAACCGTTTCAATGGATAATTCAAATCTGACTTTTATTGTAAACGCTATCATTTTAAGTGCCGCAAGTCGACTGACATGAAACCACCTCATGGATTGACCCTTGCGGTAAACCATGAAAAAGGAGAGCTGAGATGAAAAGTAGATCCGGTCGTTTAGCTTCACGATGGGGAATTCCGCTCCTTATATCCACCGTGCTCGCTTCGTTTGCTCCTGCTCCTTCCCTAATTTACGCGAATCAGAATCAGAATCAGAGCCAGAGCCAGAACCAGAACCTTAACAGTACCAGCCACACGATTACGATTGATACGAATGATGTGATTCAGGATGATTTTCTCGGCGTTGGCGTCAACACCATTCCCACGGCCCTGATGCCCGGGCAAACGCAATACGGGTATACGGAAGCCCACTGGGAGGTAGACAACAAGCGAATTCAGACCATTCAGCCCAAGGTGGCCAGAGTGTGGTTTCAGATCGACTGGATGGAGCCTGTGAAAGGAAACTATACGTGGGACAGCGCCAAAATGAAAGCTTTCTACAAATACCTGGACGCCTTCAAGGCTGCCGGAACCGAAATCGAGCTGAACTTTGGCTGGAAAGTGGGATCAACGGTGCATGACTGGTTTACCATTCCGGGGATAGATCCATGGACAAGTGCGCCTGCTGACCTGGATGCTTATGCGGCTTCCGCCTCTGCCCTGCTGGAGGAGTTGATACTGAACCGCGGTTACGACAACGTGAAATATTTGACGTTTTATAACGAACCGAACGGCAGTTGGGACTTTGAGGCTCCCGGTGACCAGAAAGCCTATTATGCCGAAATGGTTAATAAAACGAGTGCCAGGCTGACTGCGGACGGTCTACGCGATCTGATCGAAATCTGGGGTCCCGAAGAGACTGGCGCTCCGGCTTGGATTGAGTACATGAAACAACATGCGGATGATGCCATCGATGGATACAGCTTCCATGTATATGGGGAATCGTACGAAGGACTGGGGAATGCCTTTGTGTTGCGGAAACAGTATGTCGGCGACAAGCCGCTTCATCTGACCGAATTCGGCTGGGCAGATGATCAGGCGAGCAATTGGGATGCGGGTTATGCAAACTCGGTCATTCAAACCGCCAATATGGGCGTGAAATCAGCTCTCATGTGGCAGTTAAACGGGGTTTGGACCAATGATCCTACCGGCGGAACGAACGGAACATATACGATGTGGGATGCGCTGGTACTGGGGCTGACTCCTCGCAAAACATTTTATATCGCAGGCATGCTGAATCGTTATATTCCTGAGCACAGCGAGGTTCTGGCTGTGGATACGGGCGGTTCGACCGACGTACGCGCCGCGGCGTTCAGAGGCGACGACGGCAATTATACCGTGCTCGTAGAGGCCAAAGCCGGCACGGAAAAAGAGATCACGCTCGATTTTGGCAGTACTGCGGTCAACCAGACGTTCCGTAAATTTGAATACAACAACGATATTGTTCAAGAAGCCAATGCGGTTCTTCCTCCGGTTGCAGCAACCTTTCCAGGAGGAACTTCGCTGACAGACCGCGACGTCGATGGAAATTACAATGTGATCATCTACACGACCCGGCCTGCCGAGACCCAAGTCAAGCTGGATGAAATAAATCCTACTGTCCGCTCAGGCGATTCCATCACGCTTGGGGCAGAAGTAATCGACAATACCGGAAGTGTGACTTGGAGCGTCGTTGGACAAAACAACGGCACCATTAACCGTAGCAGCGGCGTATATCAGGCACCACAGGTGACGGATGAAACGATGATTGCGGTTCGCGCGACCAGCACGGCCGATCCATCGGCGTATGGCGTCGCCCTCGTACGCGTCCTTCCTGCGTCACAGGCGGATAAAGTCGAAGTTCCAACATTCAGCCTGGATCGGCACATATTCCCTAGCTCCGAAGTGCTCTATCTGGAGACGGCGACGAGCGGAGCGCAAATTCGGTATACGACAGACGGCAGCGAACCTACGGCCCAGTCCTCCCTGTATGTCAGACCGATTGTGCTGAACGAAGGTTCACTTGCACTCTATAAGGCCAAAGCGTTCAAAGATGGTATGCAACCCTCAGGCACGGTGTCCTCCCTGTATCAGATCGGACAGATCAGCAGCGCACCGGACGGGTATAAGCTGTGCATGGTCGAAAACGGTGGAGAGTGTTATTTTCAGGGTAAAGCGGTTGTCGCTTACGGTGCAGACGGATTATTTAATTATTCCATTCAGGAAAACGGCGTTGCTTGTACAAGCGCCATTCTCGGCGATCCGATTCCGGGCGTAGACAAGCGATGTTTTGTTAACCCCGAAATTCCGGATGAGCTACCGGTGGTCACGTTCTTCAACGCCGGTTTTGAAAAACCGGCTACCACTTCGGCCAGACCGGGACCTATGACCAACGGATGGGTGTTCGACAGCCGCTCCGGCGTGCAGCATAACAACGGTGCATTCCAGGCCACTGCCGCGCCCCAAGGTGTGCAGACAGGTTATCTGAAAACGGATGGCGGCGTCTCCGGCGCGATAAGCCAGTCGATCCATTTCAAGCCGGGAACGTACCAAATGTCGTTCAAGGCGGCCAAACGCACCAGCTTTGGAGGCACCCAGTCCTTTGACATCTATTTCGATGATCAAATCATCGGTTCGTATCAGCCTGAATCCGGCAACTTCCAGACCTTCCGCACAGAGCCCTTCGAGACGGCTGGCGGAAAACATACGATCAAGTTTGTAGCCACAACGACTCAAGGTGACAATACGGCTTTTATTGATGATGTACGAATTACGTTGCCACAGACCCCCTAAGACCCCATATATCGCCAATTTGAGCTTTGAGTCCCCTGTGGTTAACCGATCCGTCAGGCACGTTGAGCGGGATCGTTGCTGGATGGAGCTTTAATGATTAGGCAGGGATGTTGCGCGGTGGCAGCAGCGTAACTTCTACTCCAGTACCCGCCGGGGTTCAGGCTGCATTTTTTCGAAGTCAACATGGCGTTCAAGGTTCATTTCATCAGTCGCTGACGTTTCCTGCGGGCAGCTACCCCATTAACTTGAAAGCTGCCGCTCAGAATGCAAATGTGCCAACACATATCTCAAGGTGAAGTCATTGCCTCAAGTTGAAGAAACAAGTTTAGACTGATTCCATATAATAAGCAACGGCCAGTTTTAGATCTTAAAGTCTTAGACTGGCCCTTGCTGTTGTTCAACTAACGTTTCCCGTTAGCCATCCATGTCCCTGTCGGTACACCAGAATAATTTTCAGGGTAGCTTAATGTCTATAGGTATTCTTCGTACTATAATTTTGTATTGTCTTATTTTAAAGAAAGAAGAAGTGTAATCAACGTTGTTCGTTTCTTCTTCCAATTTCTGTACCGTCTTTTTAATGTTTTAAAGTGACTACCTATCGTACGGGCCTCCTTTTTTTTGCACGCAAAATAAGACAAAACAGTGTACACGACAATCGCCACATACCAATTTTGTCTCCATATTCCAGCATAAAAATAAAAGCCGATGACGTGCAGCACGATGGAAAAGAGCCACATTCCCGGGAACCACGGCGCGATGAGTTCAAACATCTCCTTCGAGAACAACCATACTGCAGCCATGCTTCCAATGAGGTTCAGCGTAGAGGAGATGGCGATGTTCCAGAACGGTTTCAACGTCAAATGATTCCAAAGCCGTTATACATCACGCCGAACACTACCGCAGCAATACCGGCAATGCCGACCGCATTCCATAACAACGACACACGGACCGTTTCTCCTTGATAAAACAGAGTCAATAACAGCGCCACCCACAACAAGCTCAACGTAAATACCTGAAAAAGCGATTGTCTAAGTTCCTTGATCACGTCCAATTCCTCTTCTACATACTGGCATTGATGACTACAATGGATTGTTCTGCATGCCGGACGGCTTCCTCGCCCTTTTTCCAACGAATCTGTTCATCCGGATGCGTAGTGATTCTGGCTGCATTGCGTTCCATGGCCGAATCGGCTTCAAACGTGACTTTCACTTCTTGTTCCTCCTCTCAAAACCCATATTACAAGGGAAAACGAACTTATCCCATCCATCTGCGTTTAGTTGCATCATTCCGTAAGTTTGTTGCATGACGAACAAGCGAGGGCAACTTTTTGAAGGTCCGAAGTTCTTCTTCTTTGCTCTAAACCCCGTGTTAAAACATCAAAAGAGCGAAAAGCAGTGAATCCTCGATCTGCTTCTCGCCCCATGAAGTGGACCGAATCTTCAATTTAATATATACTAGTATTCCACTTCCGTATGCCACACAAAACACTGCACATAGTATTCGTACTACCTTAGGGTCAACCCTTCAATATTTCATTTTCTTCCACTATATATTAGCCCTTTTAGTATAAAGGCAGAAAGACAGCCACATAGCAACAAGGTTACAATACTTCCCATCCGGTTTTCAGTTGTAGTTTCATAGTAGCCGGAAAGACCAAATACCGCTGTAATAGGATAGAAGGTTTTTAGGGCATTAGACATGCTCATAAATATTCCGGCAAAAGAATACATTTCGGTTAATACTAATGCAAGCCAATAGCTCTTTTTCAAATGCGATACCAAAGCAATAATGGGCGAGATCGCAAGGAATACACCTAAACCGTTCAACAAATATGTTTTCAGAAAACCTAAAATCATTCCCGTCGATAAATCCGAAAAATGTAAAATAGCTTCCGTTGAAAATGCTATAGCAAAGAGCAGCAAGTAAATGAGTATGCTGAATGCGAAAGTAATAATCATTTTTGAAGCGGTTAATTTTGCTTCATTTATGGGAATAAGCCGCAGAGATTTTATAGTGTCCTCCTGTTCTTCACGACAAATCATATAACTGCCCAAAAGGGAAATGACCGCAGGAAGGACAAACAATGTTGCCCATGGTTGAATAACAGTCATATACCAACCTGCACTGTCTATATCTCGCTTGCCATCATACACAACTCCACCTGCTACAAAAACAATGACTGCTACCAGAACTGTTGCAAAAACTGTAATCCAAATAATCTTTGAACGGCGAAGCTTTTGAAGTTCCGCCCAAAGTAATTTTTGCATGATTTACACCTCACTTCCTCCTACCCAATGCGATGTTTGCAAGTAATACTGCAACAATACCCCAACAGCAAATGCATAGAACTGCTAAGGGAATGTTAATTGCCTGTGTAAATACAATGCCCGGAATATCTCTATTTCGTAAGACTATAACTGCCATACTGGATAACGGGTGCAGATACATATTTACCGAAATTATAAAAAAGCCGAAAAAGGTATAAACCAATGCTATACAAACCGGAAGAATATATCCTTTTTGAGATGAAGCTATTGCCAAAATCGGTAACATGGCAAAAGCAGTAATAAAACCAATCTCTATACATTTTTTCAGCAAATAAAAAACGCTTCCCCATTCAAATTCGACATATCCGGGAAGTACGCTGAACAGAACAGAAGCAAGGGCTGTAATTAGCATGAAACAAATGGAGTAAATCAAAACTACAAAAAATTTACTGAAAAAGTATCCCATTTTGCTGATAGGCACAATCCAAAGTTGTTTGAGCATATCATACTGATTTTCGTCGTACATAAGTACGGTGCAAAGCATTCCTAAAATAAATGGCAAGATAATCCAAAGCGTATAACCGAGTGCAGACCATTTATAAAACTGTATTGGATCAACACCTGTTTCCCCAAAATACTTGAAGTATAATAGTGCGAAAAACGGCATAATGAGGGCAGCCAACAACATTAGCCAGACAAGTTTCCTTCGACGCAGTTTAAGGAATTCTGTTTGAATAAGTCTAAGCAATCCCTTCTCCTCCTGTAATTTTTTTGAAATAGTCCTCTAAGGTATCATGACAAAGTTGAGAACTAATAACGGCGACATCCTGCATCACGAGAGCCTTGTTGATTGCTGCCATATCCAGAGTAGTGTCATAGAGCCGCAGCGAATGCTCACCCTGTATCTCATAGTCCTTTACACCAAACTGCCGCTCCAAAATTAAAGAGGCTCTGGGGACATCCGAAACCTGAAGCTGGATGTACTTCCTGTTTTTCTTTTCCAGTTCGCTCATGCTGCTTTCTTCCAAAAGAACGCCATGATCGATGACTCCAATATCATCAGCCAATAATGAGATTTCTGAAAGAATATGACTGGAAATAAGGATTGTCTTTCCGTGCGCGACGCTCAAATTCTTTATAAAATCTCTTACTTCTGTAATGCCGATCGGATCAAGACCGTTTGTAGGTTCGTCCAAAATAAGCAGTTCTGGATCATGCAAAATAGCGTTCGCAATACCAAGACGCTGTTTCATCCCAAGGGAATACTTACTAACCAGCTTTTTATCTTTATAAGGTAAACCTACCACTTTCAATGCGTTTTCCACTGCATGTGGGGCTGCTGTGCCACGCAGCTTCGCAAAAATCTCCAAGTTTTCCGTTCCCGTCAAATTTGGATAAAATCCCGGTGTTTCGATAATAGCACCGATACGAGGATATACTCGTTTTTCCCGGCCTTTGATATTCTTTCCGAATACATCTACCTCGCCAGACGTGATCGGAGTTAACCCTAAAATCATTTTCATGATCGTGGTTTTTCCGGCTCCGTTTCGCCCTAACAGACCGTAAATTCGGCCTTTTTTTACATGGAGATTGACTGAGCTAATTACTGTCTGATCCCCGTAAATTTTTGTAAGTTGTTTCGTTTCAATTACAAAATCATTCATCTAAAATCTCCTCACGCTCATTTATTTTGCTTTCGTACTGTGATAACCAAGTAGAATGAAGAAACAATCACAATGAGAAGTATAAAGCATTAACCTTGCCAAAACCTTGCCGGGACCTTGTTTTAATCTTGTTTTGACAGCAAGAAAGCCCTGTGGGGTCACAGGGCTTTCGGTAATAAAACCGTGAATGTAGTCCCTAAGCCAGGGGTGCTGGCCGCTGTAATCATTCCTTTGTGGGCGCTGACAAGTTCTTTGGCAATAGAAAGCCCAAGCCCGTTTCCTTTGGCAGACCTAGAGTGATCGCCCCGATACATTCGCTCAAAGACATGAGGAATATCTTCGGGTGAAATCCCTTTGCCGTTGTCTGTTACCATGATTTTTGCCTGCTGTGTATCCTCGGTAATGCACAGCACTACATGATTCGCCTCGCTGTGAGTCATAATATTTTGTAACAGGTTATTAAGGATACGGGTATATGCGTTTGGGTCAATCCGAAGGGAATATTCTGTTTCGGGTATCTCAATGTCATAATCTAATCCAGCACTTTCTAAAATGGGAACCCACTCTGCGATAATGTTGCGGGATAATTCGTTGAGGTCATATTGCTCAAAGTGAAAAATCTGTTCCCCCGCATCCAGCTTTACCCATTCAAATAAAGCTGTGACGAAATCTTTTAGGCGATGTGCTTTTTCAGAAGCTACATGAATATATTCGTCTTTTTCCTGTCCGGTTACTAACCCGTTTTCGATTGCTTCCAGATAGCCGACAAGTGAGGCCAAGGGAGTCTTTACGTCATGGGAAAGGCTTGTCATTAGGCGCTTATATGCCTGCTCTGCTTGTTTTTGCTGAATAAGCCGGGATTGGCCACTGATTGCAACTTCGTTGATGTCATAACAAATTTGTCTGGTTATATCGTTTTCACGTGCCAGAACACGGCGGTTGAGATTGCCGCTTTTTAAATCATCCAAAGCGTCTTTGATAAAAGAAAGCTGTTCCCGGAAATGATGCAACTTCAAAACAAGATACAGGGTAATCAACAGTGCAAGGACAAGTCCCAAAATCAGATAACCGTTTATACTCATACTCATGCCTCCTTGTTGAAGCGATACCCTACGCCACGCACAGTTTGGATATAAAACGGATGCTCTGGGTCTGGCTCAATCTTTTTTCGTAATTTACTAATAAAAGACATGATATTGCTGTCGTCAAAGGCGTAATCTTCTTCCCAGACCTGAGTGTAAATCTGTTTTTTGGTGAACACACGCCCTTTATTCGATGCCAGGAAGAAAAGCAGATCAAATTCCTTTCCAGTAAGCTCAATCATAGTGTCCTTCACAGTAACAAGACGGTTTGTTTTGTCAAGGACCATTTCTTTCAGCATCATGCACTCGGTGTCTATTCCCGTCGTAGGGTTTAAGGTAGTATAGCGGCGAATAAGGGAATTGACACGGGCCATCAGTTCGTTAATACTGAATGGTTTTGTCAAGTAATCATCAGCACCAAGCCGCAGCCCGGAAACTTTATCTTCTTCGTCACTTTTGGCGGTGAGCATCAGAACAGGGACATTGCTGGTTTCTCTAATTTTTTGAAGCACTTGAAAACCGTCCAAGTCGGACATCATAACATCAAGTATGATCAGCGAAAGGCTATCCCGATGTTCATCAACCAACCGCAGCCCTGTTACACCACCTGGAGCAATCAAAGCCAATAGATTTTCCTGCTCTACACATTTTTTTATAAGAGCGCACAGCTCTTTGTCATCGTCTATAATCAAAACACTAATCATGTTTCTGTTCCTTTCCTCGCTTTGTTCTACCGTCCCTCGGCTTTTCTGCATCTTTCGGAATGAGCCAAACGGATGCCATTTAACTGCACAGGGTATGCGACCGTTAGCCGTAGTAATAATTGGTCATTCGGGGAAATTGACCCCATTTTTTGCTTATTCTTTTAATGTGATGTAATCCATGCTCTAAAATAGAGATTGTACATCGTATTCTTCCATTATTCAATTTAATAAACCTTCACAATTCCAGAAAAGCGCCCGTTTAGGCTTAAGACTTTGAGCGAGATTTCGGTACCCAATAGCCCTCCATCGTGACAATCTCCTGATATTTTGACAATCGCAACGGCCACCCCCAAAACGAAACCTTCCATTCCTTCATTTGCTCTTCTATATATGTATGGATGACCTATAATGATTCCACTATCATTAATACCTCTCTCATATAGTCCTCTTTCCTTAATCTCACTATAATCTGATCGGACGCTTAAGGATTTGCTCGGTTTGCCTATATCGCGCAGTTATCTGGTGCGGATCGGCTTTGATTTACAACTTTGATGAAAATACTTCTGAATAGAAATACATTTGGAAGGAGATGATGCACGCTCAATGTGCCTTCTATCTCTTTGAAAACGTATACGGCTAGACTCTAACTTTAAGTTTTCACTTTTTCAGCTTAAAGGAATAACTAACGACCATCCTTGTCATGTTTAAAAACTTTGCGTATATTTTCGTTAAAATGTTGTTATTCTATCTCTAACTTGGTAGTAAACATAAGCATCCGATCAATTTTAAGAGGTTGTTATGCCTGCCATTCAGTAATAACCGTTTTTGCGTATCCTATGTAAACGATGTGAATGTCATTAACCTCCACCCATTTGCATTATTAAATAAAATCTTCAGTGTGTTTAGCTCATAGAAGAACATATCCACTATGATAAAGAGCCGCTAAATATAGCGACTCCAATAGAAATATAATCTTGCCCTTCCCCCTTATGGTATACATAGCTCATTTTTCTTCTTATTAGTTCAAATTAATTTTAAGAAGAATTATACATCATTTAATATTTTCCATAAAAATCAGTTAGAAACAGCTGAAATTCGCGCGCAGCTTGGGACAGGTAACGCGCATCATTCCATGCAACGGAAAACGCCCGCCTACTTTCCACGCCTTCAATCCGGAGTAAAGGGTAGGACGGAGGTTCATCGCTTTTACATCCGGGAATTAACGCTACGCCCAGACCGGCTTGGACGAGATGGCCTAGAGCGGCGGGCTCCTCCACCTCGCATACGATGTTCCGCTGTATGCCTGCCCGTTCTATAATTCCGTCGTTGACTTCGCGGAACGGATGGCCGTTTTTGTATTCGATAAACGGTTCGTCTGCCACCTCTTTCAAAGAAATGCTGTCCCTGTACGCAAAGCGGTGTCCGCGCGGGACAGCCAGAAATACCTCCGTCCACAGCACGGGCAGGTTGGAGATGCCTGGCTGCGGCGATGGCAGGGACCCGAATGCGAGGTCCACGCTGCCCTCCTCTAGCAGCTCTTTGATACTGTACGTTGCTGCGGGCGCAATTTGATTGATGCGGAAGTTGACCTCCGGATACTGGCTGCGAAAAGCAGCCAGCGCAGGCGAAAGGCGATTCAGCGTATTGGTTGCAATTACGATCGTTCCCCGTTCCAGCCCTGCCATATCCGTGATTTCCTTCCGTCCTTCCTCCAGCAAGCTCAATGCTGCCTCGGCTTTTGCAAGAAATGCTTTGCCAAAGTCGTTAAGCCGAATTTGACGGTTGCTCCGGTCGAACAATGGCACGCCCAAATCCTCTTCCAGCCTGGATATTGTCTTACTGAGAGCGGGCTGCGCGATATGCAGCTGCTCTGCCGCTTTGGTCATGTGCCCCAATCTGGCTGTTATGCGGAAATAGTGAAGCTGCAGCAGTTCCAAGTTTTCACCTTCTTTTCATACACTAAAAGTTATGGATAGTGGACTAAATATATATTTTTCATTATTTATTTAACAGTATAAAATACGGAGTGACTAAAAGAAAGGGTGATTTCCATGAACGTAAAAAAACTATTGTATATCCTCGCCTTCACGTTGATTCTGTCCTCCATGAGCGCAACCATGTTTAATATTGTGCTACCCAAAATGGGAGAGGAATTCGGCTTGTCCTATTCGCAGGTGAGCTGGGTATCCGCCATTTACCTTTTGGTCTATGCTATTGGCTCTGTAGTCTATGGCAAGTTGGCCGATCTGATCAAGCTGAAAAACCTAATGACCTTTGGCCTTTTGCTTTTCGCCATCGGTTCGTTGATCGGGCTAATCTCCCAGGACTATTGGATGGTGATCATAGCCCGGGTCCTGCAAGCTTCTGGAGCTGCGGTCATCCCTGCCTCGGCGATGATCGTTCCGGCAAGATACATTCCGGCAGAACGACGTGGCTGGGCGCTGGGAATAACGGCGAGCGGTTTGGCCATCGGGAATGCACTTGGGCCGATCGTATCCGCCCTGCTCGTCAGCTTTGCCCATTGGCGCTGGTTGTTCTTCCTGCCGCTGCTTCTTGTTTTTACATTGCCTTTGTATCGCAAATATCTCGGAGATGAACAAGGGGACGGTGGTAAGCTGGACTGGATCGGGGGAGGTTTGCTGGCGGGAACTGTAGCATCTCTTATGTTGGCGATTACGTTCTCGGATTGGAGAGCGGCTGTTCTTGCCGCAGTATTCTTGCTGTTGTTCCTTTTCCGCATTTCCAAGGCGGATACACCGTTCGTCAATCCTGCCTTGTTCCGAAACAGCCGCTTTTCGTTGAGCTTGACCATTGCATTTGTGGTGATGGCAATAAGCTACTCACTACCTTTTCTTACTCCGCAGCTGCTGGCGGATGTCCACCGGCTTTCGCCGAATTTGATCGGGTTTGCCATGGTGCCTGGAGCTGCGGTTGCGGCCATTTTGGGGCGAAAAGCGGGTAGACTGGCAGATTCCAGAGGAAACAATGCGTTATTTTCATTAGCCGGCGGGCTGCTCGTGACATATTTTTTACTGCTGTCTTTTTTTGCTGGTTTGCCGCCCGTGCTTGTTGCTTTATTTCTTGTTTTCGGGAACGTTGGGCAAATATTCATGCAAATTGCAGTATCCAATACGATAGCAGGTACACTGCCCAAGGAACAGATGGGAATCGGAATGGGACTGTTCTCGATGGTAAATTTCATATCCGGCGCCGTGGCAACGGGGGTTTACGGAAAAGCCATCGACCAAGGCGCGACCTTTCGCCTCAATCCGTTTTATGATTACGCGGATTCATATGTGTATAGCAACTTGTATACATTATTAGCGTTCGTCGTCTTGGGGGTGTGGACCATCTATTGGATCTGTTTTCGTAGCGGGGCGCCTATAAGTCCAAGCGCAAAGAACGTTAAGAAACAGGCAGCGAGCTAATGAAATGCTAGCAGAAAAAAACACCTCCGGCAGTATGAGTAGTAAGCTCACGTCTCTTATACCAATGACGTGGGCTTTTTGGAATTTATACTCCGTCCCCGACCCTCAATCTCCAGTCATTACATCGTATGGTAGTACCAACAGGGTATTCAAAATCATATTCACCAATAAGAGAGAAGCCGAGCTTGCGACAAATGGCATTAGAGGCAGGATTGCTGATTTTAGGAAAAGCATGAATGAATTCATGTTTCTTTTCAGAATGGATCGAAGCTATGGCTTTTGCTGTTGCTTCTGTGGCGATCCCTCTGCCTTGGAATACTGGTAAAACACTCCATCCCACCTCATAAATCGATTCTCCTTGCCAAGACTGATCCCAATAGCCCACACTGCCAACAACCTCAAGACTCGGAAATAGGAGAATCTTAAACATTCGTCCTGTGCCTCTTTCAGCGATTTCACAATAGCGCCTATGACGAGTTACGAGTTTTTCCTCAGTTTCTGGACCTCCAAGGTGCGCTGTCATCTCTGGCGAATTTAATTGGCGAAGTAAACCTAGATCCCCTTCATTCCAAAGTTCAATGATTACTTTTCGCATATTACTTTGTTCCGTAATGTTACTCACCTCACTGTTTTTTTCGATCGAAACAAAACTATAAAACATCTGCTGTTTTCATTTTAATCATACCGGAACATACATTCTTAATCCATCTAAATTCACCTCAATAAGCAACCTACGCTTCTGCCGCAATTTGATTAATCGTGATGCTCTCGAATTCCTTTTCTGACATTAGCCTCATAAAAGCATCACTAATCGCTTGCCTTGATTTTGAAATACGCTTGGCCATAATCCTTCTCCCCTTTACCCCATTCAAAAAATGGTCACTTTGAAGTCCTGTGTTGAAAACTCAACAACCCCGCAACTGCTGCAGTTCAACGGTCAATTACCGTCAGATCTGCTCTTTTCGTTTTAATTCTAAATACTGAATAACCATGACGCATTCATTCATGACTGTTTAAGCCTTCACGCTCTTCGATGAGATCAACGTTAACGAATTTCAATTGTCCACCCCTTCATATGTTCTGACCCATAAGTAAGGGTATAGTTTTGAAGCAGCTGCTGAATTGTTGCGAACTGCTCTGAAATAGCTTTATTACTTGTTCTCACAATAAATACAGGATGAATATCGTTTTCGCTAAATTTATTAATAATCAATGTCAGAAATTTAATATTACTTTTGTGAGAATTTAAGTTCTCTTCGAATCCAAAAACTTTGTATGGACTTGAGTCATTAGCTTGAAGAATCAATTGTAGATGCTTATCTAAATTACCCGTGAGAAATTCAGATACTTTTATCAGGTATGGAGAGTTTGATTTTTGATCATAAGGTTCAAATAAATCAATATGGATTCGCTTATTTTTTTCATTGCAAATTGCTTCATGACTGTAAAATAATTCACTATGCATTGGAATAACTAATGTTGGATCGATTATTTCCCTACAGAGTTCTATCTCCTCTTGCTTTTTTTTATTTTCTTTTCGAAATTCTTTCGGTCCCTCTGGGAAAATCTTATTAAACTTTTGATAAAAATATCTCGGAGAAGAAAAACCACTCTCGTTTGATATATCAACAAGGCTTAAATCTGTCGTTAATAATAGTTTGATCGCATGCTCAATTCGTAAGTAATGAAGTAGATTTTGCAGCGTATCTCCTATTAATAACCTGAATTGTGATGATAAATAATCTAAATTTAAATATTCCTCTGTAATTTTGGCAATTTCATTCAAAGATGCCTTGTTGGTATAGCCCTTGAAATGAAATAAATAATTATATATTTTCTCCATTCGTTGCAGCTTGGTTGAGTTTCCTGCGAAAATTCTTTTGACATCAAAATTCGTCATGAGTATATCCAACAATTTTTCGATAATTTTTATTAGGGTTAAGTATCGTATCTCACTCTTGTTTACAACTGGAGATATTAGTCTGCATATTGCTTCATTCGTTTCTTTTATTCGCTCTGACCCTAGATATATTCCAGGGCTGAATTCATGAGCAAACCAAATTTTTGATATATCCGAACAATAATCTTTTGCGAATTCAGCATCTATATTTATTTGGAGAACTAAATTATTTTCATTAGTCTGCAATAGACGATGAACTTGATTGATATTGAAAATTTCAATGGCACCCTTACCTAAGCTTCTCTCTTCGTCTGCAATTGCAATGTGAATGCTGCCTTCCAATACAATAACCACTTCAATGGAATTACTCCAACGAAACGGTTCATCTCTAACTCTTAGAAACTGTACGTTTAAAGGAGTACTCTGGGCCAAATAGCTCTTACTACTCATCGTTTATTCCCACCTTTTAAATCAACTGTCATTAAAAGCAGCCTGAGTCTAAGAAATGTACCAACAAGTCAAAGAAATGTGAATTGTTCATTTTGCTTCATTTTAGGAAAATGAAACATGGAACATCAATGAACTTTAAAAAAGATTGGGGGAACTAACATTGAATCAAGTTGAGCTCACTTCCAAGCTTAATCTCCAACAACAAAAACACGTTGCAAATTTATTTTACGAAGCTTTTCCATTGAAAGTAAAATATCTTTGGTTTTATGGAAAAACTAAAGAGCAAGCAGTTGAGCTATTAGCTCAATCCATTCAATTTGAACAAGGCATATATGCAATAAGAAATGGAGAAGTGGTTGGGTTTCTCGGATATAATATTGGAAAAAAAGCCTTTGTGCCTGCCAATTATATCGCTTTTCGGAAGGTTTACTCTCCATTCGCAGCGATTTGGCGATTTGTTTTTTATGCTGTTTATTTAAGGTTTCATTTGTACAGGGAAGATATATTGCATATTGATCCTATTGCTGTGTCTGAAAAAGCTCGTGGCAACGGGATAGGTAAGTTGTTATTAAACAAGGTAGAACAAATTGCAAAAAACAAGCAAATTCCCAAGATAAATCTAGAGGTTGTTGACACTAATCCGTCAGCACAAAAATTATATGAACGTTACGGTTATGTTATCAAAAAAGAGCTTAAATCGGGCTCGCTTACTGTAAAAGCTGGCTTTAGGAAAGTGATATTTATGCAAAAGAGTTTAGATATCCCTACGACAACCTAATCTGATTGACGAAAACAGCTGCTGAGCGCTCCAGTTCCTTGTACTCGTTATTGATGTCTTTCTAAAGATACAAAGTAAATCGTGTTATTGAGGTAAGTCGATTACAATAAATTTGCCCCATAGTTGATTAAAGGCAGCTGACCATATTGATCAGCTGCCTATTTTGATTGTATTAAGCTGTCGTTTCCCCGTTAGATTCGCAGACTTCAATCGTATAAACCATGCCAAAACAGTTATTCTATTATTATTCTATTATTAACTCACCCTATACTCTTTATCCACTTATTCACTATAAATATGAATGGTTAATGAATTTACAGGTAAAATAACGATTAGAGATACGCCTAATTGCAATAGGAACATGTTCTTGTCCAACACGGTAATCGGGTACATGGTCTTGTACCGAAAAAAAAGCCGCTAATATAGCGACTTCAATGGGAGTATGTGCTTGTCCCTCGAGATTAAATTCGGTCTAACTCTTCTTGTAAGCAGCCTTATGAAAAGCATTGATATAACCAAACAGTGCTTCGCCATCATCAGGCACATCCGTATTTCCATCCAGTGGCAGCATCATTGCCTGATAAGGCTCTGGCACCATTCTATATTGATGAACATAGGAAGTTAGGACGAACCCGTTGCGTTGCCAAAACTGAATGCGTTCCTGATGAGCCTCCGTTGTGCCGGATTCCGCCTCGATAATCATACCTTTGATCCCGTGTTCCTTTAACCCCCAGGCTCTGAGCTGCTCCAGCATCCAAGTCCCGATACCCGATCCGCGCAGCTTCTGTTTAACCGCGAGGTAATCGATGATCAGGATGCGGTTCGCTGCCTTCCCCGCCAGTCCAGTAACAGCCATCGCAACCACTTCTCCATGATGCACGCCCGTGTGTAAGTAACCAATCCCCCGGTCCAGCATACTGCGCAGAATCGCTTTTGTCTTGGCGCCGGTTGGAAAAGCCTCATGATAGATCCGCTCCATCCGCGCCCACAATGCTTCATCCCACGCCTCTATAGTAGTAAACTCTAATTCCAGCATCTCATTCGCCTCCAGATTTTTATCATAACAAATTCCGCCTCTGCTAATACTGTTAATGCTGCTGCTGTTTTTATTTATTCCGTGTAATCGGTTGAGTACAATTTTTTTGAGATTATCCATTAAACAAATTATTTCTCTGGTTGGGGGGAAATAATGCCCTACTTCAACAGGATATGTTCGTCGTCTTTTCCTAAGCAATAAGCAGATAAACCTAAACAAGGGAACCGGCTCAGGGCCAGTCTAACATAGAGAACATAATAATTGGCTTATACTTATATTAACCATAGGAGTTGTCGTCATTAAAAGTATATTGATTCCATCGATAATGGCAAACAAATGCTGATCAATTACGAAATGTTCGTGGAAGACTTTTCTGAGAGAATGACTATGTACACCAACTTGTTAGTGTAATTGGAGCATAAAATAGATGGCCTTCTCGTAAAGTTGGTAAAAAGCAAAAAAGCACCAGCACCTGCTTCGCAGGGATCTGGTGCTTTCAGAGAATTGTATTCAATACGATTAGTATAATCTACGATCCTAAGGCTCGTCAGCGCTCGGAATTTCGTAATATTGCTCAAGCCGTGAAGACCTATAATTCCATAAATCCCCATGTCAGTCCCCTAATATCATTCAAGGTTCTAATTCAAGGTGCATCTTGGCTTCCGCCTCATCCCATGGCACCGAGTAACCCGCCCCCTTGGCGCAAAAGATGGAGGAAGATGTATACAATGGGTCTGCCCCTTTGCGGTAGCCCATACGCTCTATGACTTCCTCCGTATTATGGCAGCGGTCGTAGCCGCCGAACACGCAGCGGATGCTGCCTCGTCCATGCGTAAAGGATGCAAATTCGGCACTGTAGTTCATGAAAGTCGACACAGGCACCCTGCCCGTGACCACCGCTTGCGTTCCGGCTGTCTCCGGCGGATTAAAAATACCTGAAGCACGCTGAATATCGGACAGCACCCTGCCCATTTCATCGATAGCGACTTTGATTTTGAAATCGTAATAGGGCTCCAGCAGCACGTTGTCCGCCTTCTCCAGACCCTGCCGTAGTGCTCGAAAGGTAGCCTCACGAAAATCGCCGCCATGGGTATGTTCTTTATGCGCGCGGCCCCTCAGCAGCGTGATGTTCACATCGGTGACCGGCATGCCGGTCAGCAGTCCGTGATGCTCCCGTTCGTAGAGGTGATTCCGAATCAGATTCTGATAGCTGACATTCAGATCATCGGCATGACATCTGCTATCGAACGTGATGCCGCTGCCCCTTTCTCCCGGTTCAATCAGCAGATGCACTTCCGCATAATGTCTGAGCGGTTCGAAGTGTCCGTACCCTTTCACAGCCGATTCAATCGTTTCCTTATACAAGATTTCCGGTTGTCCAAAAGAGATCGCAAAGCCAAACCGCTCTCTAACAAGCTGCTCCAGCACTTCCAGTTGAATCAATCCCATGACGCGGATCGAAATCTCCTGCAATTTCTCATCCCAAACGACGTTCAGAGACGGCTCCTCCGCCTCCAGCGTGCGAAAAGCACCGAGCACCTTCTGTACAGGTATCGAATTGTCGAATAATACCTTCGATTGTAACGTCGGCTCCGAATCGTAAGCTAACTTGTCGGATATCGCCCCCAGGCCTTGTCCGGTCTCGGCGGCGGACAATCCGGTAACCGCAAACAAATCGCCGGCTTCTACTTGTTCCACCGGCTGCGATTTAAGGCCGTTAAACAAGAAGAGCCGCGTAATTTTTTCATCATATTGAACCCCGCCGCTCTCATAACGAAGCTGTTCTCTCACCTTCAACCGACCACCCAGTGCCTTAATGAACGTGAGTCTCGCTCCGCCTGCATCGTGCCGAATTTTATACACCCGCCCCTGGAACGAAGCATCCCCGTCATAAGCGGTTGTCGTCAGCAGATGCAGCTGATCCAGAAATTCAATGACGCCTGTATCCTGAAGCGCAGAGCCGTAAGCACAGGGGAAGAGAAGACCGGCCGCGATCATCCTCTGCAAAGCCTCCAGCCAGAAGCCAGAATCATCTCTCCCCCCCAGGAATGCTTCCAGCAAGGCTTCGTCCCGCTCCGCCATGGCCTCACGCAGCGGCTCACCGATGATGCCGTCAGCGAAGCCCTGTGTAATGCAACATACTTCCCCTGTCAACTGCTGACGGATATCCGCCTCGGTTCTGCCTGCATCCCCTCCGATCCGATCCGTCTTGTTGATAAAGAAAAACGTCGGAACCCGATGCTTGCGCAGCAGCTGCCAGACTGTCTCAGTATGGCCTTGGACGCCTTCAACTGCGCTTACAATCAGAATGGCATAATCAATGACCTGAATCGTTCGCTCCATCTCCGGGGAGAAATCGACGTGTCCTGGCGTGTCTATTAAATAGTAGCTGTCTCCTTTATATTCTATTACCGCCTGATCTGCGAACACCGTAATGCCCCTTGCCCGCTCGATGTCGTGGCTGTCCAGAAACGCATCCTGATGATCCACCCGCCCTCGCGACCGGATACTGTTCGTATGGTACAGCAGCTGTTCCGCAAAAGTAGTTTTACCTGCATCCACATGGGCGAACAGGCCAATCGTTAGTCGCTTCATCGAATCCCACTTTCACCATTTCTTGTTTTTACTGCTCATTTTATTAAAGCATAAAAATCGGGAGAGTGGGTAGGAGTCCGTTTGGAGAGAGAGTTCGATATCGTCCCAGCGAGAAACACTAGTTTCTTGACTTCTCTTTCCTGCTATACTCAACCACGTAAATACTACCTGACATGTGAATGGATTATCGATTTGGTGTGAATGAATTCACACTTACATCAAGGAGTAATCTATGCCAACAAATACTTTCTTTCGTTTAGATGAAGCAAGGCGCGAGGAAATATCTAATAGCGTTATGCGTTATGCATTTTTTTGTTGAAAATCTTTATGAGGATATGACAGTAATAAAATTCCCTTTTCCAGCTTTTCCTTACCGACCATCTTTGATCGTTTTTTACAAGTCATAATGGACTCCGGTGGGAAAATCAACAAACTTCGACTTCTTAGCCTTTAGAGGATTCATCCCTAGCCCTATGTAAATATCTCCGGTGATTGTTGAATCCGTCGCCGCAATAAGTGATGGCCAGGATGATTGATCAGGAGGAGTTCCGAATATTTTCATTAATAGCAGTCCGAATGCTTTGGTCCCCTTCGGTGTGTTTCTTCCGTACTTGATCATCTTGGTCTTTTTCGGTTTCTTCACTGTGACTCCATGGTTGAATGTGACCGTTCCGAATTAATCCGAATACCCTAAAAAATGCACCTCCAATTGTTAGTTGTGTCTAACAATTGGGGATGCAGTTCATATCCTTGGGTGTCTTTTATATTGCTTGAATGAATAATATCATGCCTTAGGTATTTCATTGAAGAAAGTGACATCTTCAATCGGTAATCTTACCGTTCGGTGTCCGGGCTTCGTCGCCTTACCGATGGCGATAAGCATAACAGGAGCGTATCTCTCTGGAATATCGAACGCCTCTACAAATTTAGTTTGGTCAAAGCCGCCCATAGGGACCGTATCATAGCCTTTAGCACGGGCGACAAGCATAAGCTGCATGGATACCAACCCACTGTCAATAAGTACTTTTCGGAGAACATTTTCTTGAGACATGCCCGCGAACAGTCTTTGGTAACGTTCCACGAATGATTTAGCTGTCTCTTCAGGCATGTAACCCGCATCGACCGCCATTCCATAAATTTTCTCGGCCAATGTGTACCCTTCCAAATCTCCGAGTACCGCAATGACTGCTGAAGCCTCAATCACTTGCTGCTGGCTGTTGGCGATAGGAAGCAGTTTTTGCTTCAGCTCCTGCGAGTCGATTACAAGGAACCTCCACGGCTGCAGATTGGCGCCTGACGGAGCCAACGTAGCTTGCTGCAAGATTTCTTTCATTTCCTCCCGTGGGATCATTACTTCAGTATCAAAGCAGCGTATGGACCGCCGCTCTTGAATAATGTTAAAAAACGGCTGCTCCACCTTTTGGTTCGGTTGTACAAAAGACATTCTTCTCTCCTCCTCATACTCACTATCCTCAATTGAGTCACAGTTAACAATCTCATTTACTCTGTAAGAAACAAGCCCTAAATTTCATTTCACTTTTCTTTGAAAGGATATCCGGAATCGATTAATTCCGGGAATAGCTTGCGGACACTAGAGGTGTCCAATTCCAAAATCAATATCTTTTAGTTCACATAGCCATACTCCTCCCTAAGCTTTATAAGACTAATTCTGCTTTAGTTAAACCACATAGCACTGCAGTAAAATAAGTCTTATTGTTACTATAAATTATTCAATATATAATCTAAAGTAGACACATTATTTTAATATAGCCTTATAAAGTAGACTAACTATATTATAGTAAGGAATGATTTTGTGGATATAAGCAAAGAGAACGAACTATGCCTCATCTCCATTTGCGAAGCTTTAGAGGTTGTTCGCGGAAAATGGTCTATTTTGGTACTTACCTTACTTAGTTTGGGTCCGCAGCGATTTAATCAAATGCGAAGAAATTTAGACAACGTCAGCATCAAGTCTTTAACGGATGCCCTGCGTCATTTGGAGCAGCATGAAGTAATCAACCGCCAGGTGTTGCCTACATCACCTGTCACCGTTGAGTATTCGCTAACGGATAAAGGAAGGGCATACACACCCGTACTTCGGGAATTACGCATATGGGGTGAGACCTGGGGGAGAGAAACGTCTGAAGAATGTTGATGATCGCGAACCCTCCTTAGGTTAAGCTGTTCCATAACTTCTCTAACCGGACTGCCGCTAATCTAATATGAATTGCATTCATCGATATTTACACTGTGGCCACGAAAAAACTCCTTCAAGAAAATGCAACCATGTCGTAAGGTATGGACATCATCTTGGAGGTGTTTTTCATTTAATTAGGTTACATATCTGCATCAACTCATGCTTGGATCTTAGCCGCGGTAACCACTCACTCTCATGCAAATATATGCCACCAAGCGGGGTTTGTCCTCTTGTGGGAGATTGGGAAACATCAACTATTCATTTTGGTAACTTCTAACCGTCAGTAGAATGGTATTCAGTTCACTATTTTGCATTATTCAGTACCGCATGCTATTATTCTTTCTGTACTACTGAATAATGAACAATAGCTTGATTTGCGATCTATTTCCAACCTTGACCGGGCCGTGATCTCTTTATTCATTAATGGTGGTGTGATTTATCTAGCTAAAGGTCATCCGTTAGCGGACTGGCGATAACTTGAAAGGCGGTAACATCCATGTTTAACATTAGTTCAAAAAATGACAAGAAAACACTCAGAAAACGGCTGTCAAAGTTTCCTCTTCCACGTATCTCTCCCCTTCCGTCGGGATGGAAAGGAGCTATTTTGGAGTTTCTATGGTTACGTTGTTCATTTGTTTAGTGCAAGCTTTCTATTACCTTGGGTCACGAGGGGTTCAGGACTACTTCGTTGGTACAATATTATCGATTCTGGCCGTTCTTGGACTCACGGGTCTTATTGCAGGCGTGTTGCACTGGGCTAAAAAAATGCCTTCTCGGTATGTTTGGTTCCTGCTGGCATCTATTGGTTTACTGTATCTCAGTTTTTTAGGACCCATACCGTTAACGTTATCCATTCTTTTATGCATCCTCTTCTCCTTTTCTTTACTTGGAGCCTTGCTTTATCGATTCATAAAGGGTTCGTATCGCAAAGCTGCAAGGTGGGTAAAAGTAACAGCAAGTTCAGGGATTGCTGCGGTGTTTATTTTCATTTGTGTACTGGGATATTGGCTCACTTGTGGAGGTTTTGCCGAGTTAGATGTTCAGTATCCTTTACAAACCGTCAAGACTGCGGACAATTACTCAAACTCCGTGGCCAATCCGGCTGAACCTGGTACATTTCGTGTAAATTCAGTGACCTATGCAAGTAATCCAACGTATCGCAAAGATCTTGATACCCAAGGTCATCTAACGACAAAGACTGTGGATGGATCGGCATTTGTAGGAAATTGGTCTTCCAGACGTACGAACACCTTTGGGTTCGGTCCAGAAGCGATGCCGCTGAATGGCACGGTTTGGTATCCTGAAGGCGACGGCCCCTTCCCGCTTGTCCTTGTTGTACATGGTAACCATCTTGCGACCGAGTTCTCTGATCCCGGATATGCCTATTTGGGAAAATTACTGGCAAGTCGTGGATATATCTTAGCTTCGATCGATGAGAATTTTCTGAATATTTCTCCGTACGATGATCTGTTTATTTTAGATGGATTGGAGGGTGAAAACCGTGCACGAGGTTGGTTACTGCTCGAACATTTAAAAACATGGGAGTCATGGAATGCTTCTGAAGGAAATCCGTTCCATGGCAAAGTAGATATGCAGCATATTGCACTGATGGGACATTCCCGTGGGGGTGAGGCCATCACTACGGCAGCCGCGTACAATCAAATGACAACATATCCCGAAGATGCAACCATCAAGTTTGATTACCATTTTAATATTCAATCCCTTGTCTCGATCGCAGGTACCGACATGCAGTACCAACCGGGCGGACAACCCATCGAGCTTCATGATATCAACTATTTGTCCCTACATGGCTCCCACGATATGGACATCAATTCGTTCGTTGGAGCGAATCAGTATTTTCGTACACGCTTTACTGAAAATAGTCATTATTTCAAATCATATGTGTACATATACGGTGCAAATCATGGACAATTCAACACGGTTTGGGGCAGATCCGATGCTGCCGGGATCGGAAACATGTTATTTAATAACTCCGAGATCCTTCCTGGTGAACAACAAATTCAAGCTGCAGAAGTATTGATTTCGTCCTTTTTGGAAGCCACATTGAGGAACAATCATTCGTATCGGACGGTATTTCAAGATCTAGGATACGCCAAGGAATGGTTGCCAGAAACCATGTATATCAGCAATTATTGGGACGGAAACACGACCACCCTCACTAATTATGAAGAAGATTCCGATCCGGGGACAACCACGTTACCCGGCGGGCGTTTGGAAGGAGACTCCCTAAAGGTCTGGAAAGAAGACAAAGTAAAGATGGAACTGTCGGATGAACAGTATAGCGCGGTTTTCTTGGAGTGGGATAACAGATCGGCTTCCTCCACTCCTGTATATAAGGTCATATTGCCGGATTCGGGGATCGATATATCTGACACAAGTACTCTTGTTTTTTCCATCGCTAACCATGATACCGGGCAAGAAGCTCATGAAGCAGACACTTTGGTCGACCTAACGATCTCCGTTGAAGATGAAACTGGAAACGTGAGTCGCTTGCCACTTAGCAATTTTTCACCCCTTCTCCCCATGTTCGAAGGTGTTCTTGCCAAGCGGCCGTTAGGATTCTTCCAAACGATTAAGGAACCGATTTTTCAAAACTTTGCTTTCGATATGAATGATTTTATTAAAGCCAACACCAATTTAGTGCCCGAACGGATCCGCAAGATTAGTTTTATTTTTGACCAGACCACCAAAGGTAATATCTTAATGAAAGACATCGGTATTCGGAATGATAAAAAATAAATGACTATGGATTTGGAGGTGTAGGCACAGCGGGTTCTCCATCGCGGCCAAGCCGCCGGCTTGCCGTTTCTCTACGACCCGTTGCCGGGACGTGAGTTCCCGCTTTTGCCAAACCAAACGTCGGCATATTGTTGTACATACATTCATATTGCCCTTCTGGGACCAGATAGGTTTCGTGAAAAATACCTACATCTCCTCCTGTTCCAATTTTGCGGTTGAAATCCCTCCATGCCTTCAAATGGTTAGCTCCGTGTCGGGCATAGTGCTCCAAGTGTTCAAAGCTTCTCCAATATTGAATGAGTGTAAGTCCCCGTCCAGAAAAGTGATAGGAACCTTCCATGAACCCGAGCTCCTCTTTGTTCCGGTACAGTTCCTGAAGCATCGGGGACATGGCATTCATAACAGGCAGCCATTTATGTACCGCCCACCACTTGTTAATCCGAAAACCAATCACGAACACAACGAAGGAACCCTCCATATGTGCGGTATACCGACCTGCAATCACGTTACCCATGCTTATTCACTCCTTCTCCTTAATTTCAAGCAAACCCATATGCGTTTCATAGAAGCGACCGATATCCGTAGAATTGTACAATTGAGCCGTCAGGAACGCACCATAAAAAATGGTGAAACAGATCTGTACAGCTTGTTCCAAGGTAAGAGTGTAATGGAGCTTCCCAGCTTGCTGTTCATCCCTCATGAACTGTTCGAATAAAACAAACATATTAGGCGATTGACTTCCTGCTTCCTCTTGGCCCGGAAAGAGCAGCGATACTTCAGCCCGACTCAGCTCAGGCATGCAAGGCTGCATGTTCTGTTCTGCGAGAAAAGAGATCAAACTCGGCATCATTCCCGGTCTTACTTGATACTCCTTAGCGACCTCGGACAGCAAATGGCGGAATGCATGAAATCCTTTTTTCCCTTCCTGTTCGATTTCGATTATCCGTTCAGTGAGCCAAACCCGCATAAAATAAATAAGGAGATCCTCTTTACGTTGATAAAACTTGAAAAAAGTGACCTTGGATATTTCAGCTCTCTTGCAGATATCCTCAATCATGACCTGGCTGAACATCCGATCCTTCATTAAGGATAATCCCGCTGATACAAGGATACAACTACTTCCTCGATGGGAATATCTTCGATCGTAATATCTTCAACCGGGTAGTGCGCAAGCAAATCCCTGGAAGCCATGCTAATGCGGTCCTTACTTATCTCCAGCGTGGCCTGAAATCCGTCCGCTTGGCGCACCTTCCCGTACAACTGCAGCTGTCCAGCCGCTACGTATTGCTTAAATTTCAACTGTATAATTTTCGTGTCGTTCAAGACATCGTCGATTCGCTTCAGATCCCCATCGAAGACAAGCCTGCCATCATTGATAATAATCGTCCGCTTGCACAGATCCTCAATGTCCTTCATGTAATGACTTGTCAAAATAATCGTTGTCTTGTGCTGTTCATTGTAATACTTCAAAAACTCCCGTACCTTTTTCTGTGTAACAATATCGAGCCCGATCGTCGGCTCATCCAGGAAAAGCAACCTCGGTTTATGAATAAGCGCTGCAAGGAGCTCCATCTTCATACGCTCACCTAGTGATAAACGCCTTACCTGAACATTCATAATGTGCTTGACGTCCAGCAGTTCGATCAGTTCGTTCAGTGTTTGTTTGTACAGCCGATCTTCAACCTGATAGATATATTTGTTTAGCAAAATGGATTCCGCCGCAGGCAAGTCAGCCCATAGTTGGCTCTTCTGCCCCATTACGATAGCGAACTGCTTTTTGAATTCCTTATTTCGCTCGTAAGGCTTGAAGCCCAGTACGATAAGCTCGCCGCTAGTTGGATGTAAAATACCGGAGAGCATTTTCAGCGTCGTCGTTTTGCCTGCCCCATTAGGCCCGAGGAAGGCAACCATCTCCCCCTCTTCGATCGAAAAGGAGATATTTTTCACCGCTTCCTTGGTCAAGCTTTTTCGATAAAAGAGATTTTTAATGGAATGAAGCATCCCTACTTCTTTTGTGTAATAGGTGAAGTTTTTAACTAACTGCATCACATGGATCGCTGTCAATTGCGTTCCCCCTTAACAAATAAAATGAACTTAGAAGGTGACCAAGAACGTTTACCGGCCGTAATGATAGAGCAACCCGCAACGGGAACAGACCGGCATCAGTCCACAAGCTAATACCTCGCGGTGTTTGGCGAAATTCTCCCCGTGCCAAACCTCCTTGACATCCACATCGCGGATGTTGCCGACCGCCATCTCAGGAAAGAACTTGCAAGGAGTGACGCTCCCGCTTGGCAAAACGTCCATACGGGTGGAGATCGCTAAGCATTCTTTCTTATTCATCCCAGTTATTTGGACGCCATTGATAAAATCCTCTATCTCGTCTTGCTCTAACGCAGGCAAAAAGCGAACCCTGCTTCCCCATGTGTGCTCAGAGACGCGGCGAACCTCCTCCTTGAGCGCACCCACCTTGTCGCCAGAAAGGCGATAAGTGAATGAATGCCAACTGCAGCCGCCCTGACGGATTGGATCCATCCAGTCAAACTCCCTGATGAAGAAGTCGTCCATCTCCGATGCCGACTCCGGTGCGATATACCACGGGTATACAAAGTACACCGAGTCCACGCCAAGCTCCTCGAAGAACTTCATAAAATCAAACATTTTTGGAATCATGAGATCATTCATCGTCAAGCTGACCGATACTCTGCCCTTAAAAATGCCCTTCCGCTGCAACTCCAGCAGACGTTCTATGGCACTGACCACCTTCTTGTAGGTCCCTCTACCCCGAATCGCGTCGTTCTCAGCCTCGAAGCCCTCCAGGCTGGCTAGAACGACAAGTCCCTCACCGATCTTGAGCAGTGAATCTAACTTTTCCTCCAGAAGAATCGCGTTTGTACAAATCGTCGTCGTCCGCTGATCGCGTTCCAGCAGACTCGCAATCTCATCGAACTTGCTATGGTATAACGGCTCTCCGCCCCAAAGATAAACTTTCGATTTCTTCTCATGGGTAAAGGCAAGGAGTTTATCGACCAACGCGACATCGATTTCTTTACCTTGCTCCTCCTTGGACATGTCCCAGTGAAAGCCGTCCGCGTTCCACTCGTAGCAATGCTTGCAACGCAAGTTGCATCCGTTGTTCAGCTTGATCCCGATATCTTCCGGGATCTCCATCGCATAGCGACTATCGGTAGCTCGAAGCCGACTGACCCGGGACATATTCATAATGGTACGTTTCAGGTCGTTAAACACACGCTCATCGAACTTCCGAGTCGTTTTTGGCTGCATCATTTACACCTCCATAAGTTTTGCAATACTCGCGGGCGTTTAGTAGGTTACCATGAGCCCGTTCCAATATTTCAATGTCGAATCCCTGCGTTTTCCAATCCTCAAAGAAAACGCCGAAGCCTTGCTTAATCCAATAATCAGCATTGGCTGTTTCGTGCCTGCCAAAGGGCTCTAGAAAAACCATAGGCGTCGCAGCGGCGAATGATTCCATCAAGGAATAGCCACCCGGCTTACTGATAACGGCTGCGCATCGTCGTATTCGTTCAAATAGCAGGGGAACAGTTCCGCTGTCTAAGTAAATGGGCATCTCTCCATGTTGAATCTTAGCCATTGGAGGAAAACCGAATTTCCCCAGTCTATTCCTCAGCCACGGGCTCCACGTGGGGTCGTTCCGATAGTAGCAAATGCGGGCATCAGGCTGGATATCCTCGTCAAAATAAGCCACAACATCCAGCTCCATACCGCCTTCAAGCAGGTCTCGAACAGCCTGCGGGTAAGTCCCGATTCCCCAGCCGCCACCATGAGCCACCATCCTCTTTTCCCGCTGGCGAAACGGGATCGGTGCTTCGTCCGTCATCGGAAGTTGTAATTCAAAGCGCTTCTTGGTCGGTTCGTAAAACCAAATATGGTTATAGCGCTCGCTTCGAGATCCATAGACCAAATAAGATGGCGAAAGCGAAGCATCGAGATGGAGCATGTCGACATCGAGCTGAGTTCCAACAAACCGTTCATATTGTTCCAAAATCGGGATCCAGAACCCAGTTAACGCAACGAACGACGTCCGGCGCTTACGGGACCAATCTTCCAGCAGTAGCTGTACCTTAACGGGATCCAGGCAATCCGAAATATCGCGAGCCAATTCCACACTCTTTCGGGCGATGGCGAAATTATCATGAAAGGCCTTACGATAAGCCGGCACCTTATTCTTGACACCGTCGAGATATACATTTTCGAGCACACAGACTTCGTTCGAAATGCCAGAACGGTCCAAGTGAATGCCTAGCTGCACGGCGGGCATGTACACACCTAGTGAGTTACCGGATCCGAGTATAGTGACACAAGGCTTCAGATGACTATCCATACCATTTGCCTCCCTGGACTTCAAAACGTTCCCTTACCCTGGCGATCAAACTTTTCTGCTCCTGCACATCTCGCGCGATAACAAACAGATAGAGCCTGCCCTTGATGAAACTGCCTTCACTTAACTTCTGTGGGTAATCCGATTCACCATAGCCAGCAAACAAACACGCCGGGGAAAGCGGGACGATGCCCTCGCCGGTATCATTAGGGTATAAAATGCCGTCAGACTTCAGCTGCCGCAACCACTGCCCGTAATCGAATCGGTGTCGACTACCTACCGATCGAAACGTAAATATTCCGTGCTCCCCATTATCGAGCCGCCGACCCAGATAATGGCTGATCAATCCCATCGATTGACGAGCGTTGATCTCTACAATCGGTACCAGTGTGCCGTCCTTCAGTATCATAGAGTCAACGCAAACATGGCCGAAGTAACCATCTTTATACAGCGAGGAAGCAAGCTTCTCTATAACATCAAAATAACCGTTCTGTATAAGCGAATCGACATGCGCCTCCTCCATCTCTTGCGATCCCATGTACGCAAACTGTCGGTTGAGGATTCGTTGCAGGCCGACGATCCGAAAAGACCCGAATGCATCAATCGAGAATTGACAAGAAAAATCATATTCCACATCAAGGAACGGCTCAACGAGAAAAGCCGTCGAGGACCCGTTTTGCTCTTGTTTACGCAAGTAGCAGACTACACGCTCCAGGGAAGCCAAGGTTTTAAAAAGCATGTTGCCTTTACCAGCCACGCCAAAGGGATCCTTGATCAGTACTCCCTCCGTCCGCTCCAAAATCCCCCGTCCTGCTGCAGCCAATTCATCCGCGCTGAACACAGGTTGGCTGTAAGAGCTACCAAGCAGTCTTTTAGCAAGATCGGCAGAATACAACTTGGAATTCACCCGTCTAACGTCTGTGAGCGCGGGCAACCTGCTTGAATAGTTGTACCTGTCGATCAGTTCATGGACGTAAGGTACAACCGAAAAGGGAGTCAGTTCGCGGAACCGTTTCAACCACTCGTCGGTCTCCGGAACTTCGTACAGAGCGCGAAATAGATTTGACTCATGGATTGGGACACCCGCGCTAAGCTGTGTAAAACGAAAGCCGATGTGCGCCAAATAATCCTTGTGCGCCTCATCCATCGCAAAACGGGTCAACAGTGTATCCTCCGGGCCGCATAAGGAAACCAACAATTCATCCATAGCCATTACGATCCGCGACCGCGACGGATCAGGAATAAAGGGCAACCTACTGTTCCCTTCTTCACGCCAATAGGTTTCCGAATCAAAGGTGCCGGCAAACAACATACTACCCGACCTCTTGATTCATGCCGTTCAGGAATGCCATAAAGGCACCTATTGAGCGCAGGCAAGTCAGGTCCAGGTCCTCGTATACGATCTCCACCCCGAAAGCATCTTCAACGCCGAGAATAAACGTTATCATCTGAAGGGAATCTAATTCGACGTCGTTAATCAGGTCGCTCTCCAGTGTGAGAGTTTCACGAAGTGAGTCATCCTCGCGCACAGTTGCAATGATATTTTTTAATGTTTCAAACATAAACGTCATCCTTTCAACTAGTTTTAGACTCGAATCTGTATAATTTTCACACAGTTAATTTAAATAAATGGTATAATAGTTATATATTTCAATTAATGTTACAAGGAGGATTTCAACCTTGAATCACCAATACCTGTTTGTTTCCGCCCATCTGGATGATGCTATTATTTCTTGCGGCGATTATATCGATTCGCTTGTTCGTGCTGGCCATCATGTGACCGTAGCAACTGTTTTCACTGGTGCTGGCACAGATCTATCCCTACTCGCTCGCATTCTGCACAAAAAGTTTGGGCTCAGCTCCGACGTGATGAAAGTACGCCGGGAAGAGGACGTTAGTGCATGCGACCTACTCGGTGTAGACACGATTCATTTGGACCTGCAGGAATGTATCTATCGCAAGGATACCAGCGGAGCCCCCTCATATAAAAAGCTGGACGATTTGTTCCATAGTGACTACGAGACCGAGCAGGACGTGATTTCTGAGGCAACAAAGGTGCTTTCAACGCGCCTCTGTCTTACAGACTACGACCATATTTATATTCCGCTTGCAATCGGAAGACATGTGGATCACGGCATCGTGCGGATTGCGGCCGAACAAGCTGTACGACGTATTAGTGATTCGGAAGTCTCTGCCCGTTTGATTTACTACGAAGATCTGCCGTATTTAAACTATGGTCAAGATATACAATGGGAAATTGATTTAGCGCAGAACTTACATCCGGTCTACATTTCGCTCCCCAAATGCAGTTTGAAGCAGAAGACGGCCGCTATTCTGACATATCGCTCCCAGATCCGTCTATTATGGCACTCCCGGCGGGGGATGCTTAAACAAGTGATTCAACATGCCCGTTCGTGCCGCCCGCCAGGGCTTCAGCTCGATCCAAACACATACTGCTTCCGTCTGCATGCTATGAGTGTACCTGACCAAGTACCGCTTGCTACACGCGTTCCTGGGAACTTTGTATAAGCTCAGCCAGATCGCCAACTGTTAGATGACTGTCTGTCATGTTCCCTACCAGTTCGTCCGGCAGCTCGAGCCCGAATTCGGTTTCGAGCTCCACGACGAATGTAATCAACTGCATAGAATCCATTTGGATCCATACCTCTTTAAGTAACGTATTATCGTTTATTCGTTGTTTGTCGTAGTCGGGTAGTTTCTGATGAATAAGGTTTTGGATGCGTTCCACACATGGTTGATTTTCCAATTTCAGACCACCCCCTCTTTGCCCGTTGGATTCATGTTTGACACGAGGCTCAAGTTGCGGATCATAAGTTCCATTGCCTCACGCTCACAGGCTTGAATACGCCTAATTAGCACTTCCACTTTCATGAGGTTATCCTTGTTTTTCGTTAGAGAATATTTGATGATCAAGTTTCGCGCCATAAGAGCATCGTCGGCAATCGACTGATAGCAAACCTTGAGCTGTTTACCTTCCTCTAGAAGACCAGCTTGATCCATGAAGTCAATTCGCTCCAACATCAAGATTTTGTGATCATAGATGACCTGAAACGGGCGTCTATCCTCCGCATTTTGTCCAATGCGTATGCGGTTCATCTCCAAAATCAGCTCCTCATAAACATTAATCCCCCACACACATGGATTTGTCATATAACCCAACTCCCTGTATTTGTCGGAGGGACTTCCACCATTCAAAAAGTCCTCAAGTTGCTCGATAACATAGTTTAGATTAAAGTCATACGCAGCTCGGTCGTTGTACTGTAACAGAGAAAGACCTCCCTTCCCCGCATACAGCCAATCTCCATCGTTATCGATTCCCTCGTAGGCGCGCTTCATTTGCTCAAATGTGATTTCTGCAAACGAGTATTTACTATTGAACGTAAAGTCGGCGATATGAAATATCCCCCGCTCCTCGTCATAACCAAAAATAAATGAATCATGTGAGAAAAAATCTTTAGTATCCAAAAACTGTGATTGATCTAGAAGCACATAAATATAGTTATTCATGTCAATACAGTCCATCAAAAAAGTGCATATATCCTTGTTGAAGTGCCGGATCAACTGACGACTTAAATGTTGGCGAAGAAACCAAGGACAAAATTCAAAGGAGGGAGTGCGGTAGAAGTCCACGTAAGTGCTTCCCTTATTCAAGGTGAGTTGTAGCGGAATGAAATGTGTCATAATCCATGGTTTAGCCTGTGAGTAATTGGCTAAGACGGCAAACATATTTGCCTGCCACTGCCACGAGGTTATAGCCGGATACTTCATCGGTAATATATTGGATCGCAATTAGGCACCCCCTTGGGTAAAGAATTTAATTTTCCCAAATGCTTGCCAGATCATTGATTTGAAGTGACACGACCTTTAGTTCTCCGCCAAGAGCATAGAGTTCTAGCCCCCTACTTTCCAAGTCGGGGAAAATCATGTCTGAAACGATTGTTTTTCCTTTATTGCCGAAGACCTCTACACTAGACCAATCCACGTAAATGCTCAACTGTATCTGTTCATGCTCTGACTTCATAAAGGCCTTGTGTTTTGCAGCAAAATCGGGATGAAAATCAATAGCGTTCGACTTCGTCCGATCGACAAACAACTCCTCATTCAAGACATTATATCCAATGATCGTCTCCTGATTGGAAGACTTTCGCACCTTGAACCCAAATTCTATGGCAGTACCGATTTCAAATTCCGCAATAATTTCTGCCTTTACAGCAGAAATATCTGACAAGACGTTGCTGCCTGGCTTAATCGTCAAGTCTTTCAGTGATAAAATCGGTTTCCTTAGTTGGCTTAACTCACTTATGGGTGCTTGAATTAAACGGAGCCCCTCCGAACAACTCTTAAGTTGTATCTCCCGGGGAATGGACATGTTGCCACGCCATTCCTTTGAAGGAAGAGTGGAAGCATACCGCCAATTGTTCATCCATCCAATCCATATCTTTCGTCCGTCCTCGTTCGGAATGCCATCCCAGGTCACGGCCGCGTAAAAGTCAGATCCGTAATCGATCCATCTGATAGCATCCAAAGATTCCAATGTTTCATCTGGTGTGAATGACTTACCGTCAAAGCTCCCTATGAAATACATCATGCCAGAACCGCCAGCCGGTGGCTCTGGATCCTTTGGATTCACACCATTTCGATCCCCGACACTTAGCGTCAGAATCCACTTCGTAATACTGGGATCCTCAGCTACTTGGATTCGAAATACATCGGGACACTCAAATACCCCACGGTGAATACCCGGAATATCGGAACCGAACTCGCTTGCAAAAGACCATTCCTTAAGATTTGAGGACGTGTAAAATTCGACACGGTCTCTTACAGCAAGAACCATTATCCACATTGAGGATTCATCATGCCAGAATACCTTCGGATCACGAAAATCTAGCGTTTTCATTGGGAATAAAACCGGGTTGCCTTCATATTTTGTCCAGGTTCGACCTTTATCCCTGCTGTAAGCGATGCTTTGTACCTGCGGTTTTCCTGGCTGAGCACTGTTGCCATCATTAGTATAGATAGCAACTAATCCTGATCCATCCTTGTTGAAAAATCCACTTGTATTGTTTTTGTCCACCACCGCACTCCCCGAGAAGATCGCTCCATCTTCTTCAGGAAAAATAGCCGGTGGAAGTTCCTCCCAATGCACTAAATCCTTGCTTACCGCATGCCCCCAATGCATTTTGCCAAAGTCAGGCTGGGTATCATGAGGTGTATGTTGGTAGAAAAGGTGATATTCTCCTTCATAGTAAACCATGCCGTTAGGATCGTTCATCCAATTTTCCTTCGGCGAATAATGTAATTGGGGCCTGTATTTATTTTCGCAAAAACTATTCTCTGGTTCTTTTCTGCCACTCATCTCACCCGATAAATGAATTTTCTTAATGTTATTCACTCTCCTTTTAGGTTATTTAGGATCTTATTGGAATGCGTGCTGGTAACTGCTTAGTGTACCTGAAATATGCATCCCTTATTAACAAAATAATCCATCTTCGTGCATTTGTCAAAATATTTTTTACTTAACTATATATATTTTTGGTTACATGATTCATTTTATTTTTACATTTGCACAAAATTCTATCAATCCACTCGAAAATGACCAGTTTTATTTAAGATGATCTAATTACCCTTCTTTATTTTGTAAACAAAATGTTCATCCCAGATGTTCATTAAGGCGCTGTCAAATTACATTTTTTATTGAATTTTATTTGATTCATCAAATTATGTTGTTAGAATTATTATTTCTAAGCTATTAGCATACTGTTTGGAGTGGTTATATAAATTCAGGCGGAGTCTATCCAACGTTTTATGAACCAAAACGAGACATTTCATTCAGAGGCTTTAACTTCACCGGTTTTTATTTAGATCCCCACCTAATCGGCAATCAGACTATGTTCTTGTTCTTTCCGGCAATAGAACTTGTACCGATAACATAAATAAGCCGCTAAAATAGCGACTTTAATGGGAATATGTTCTTGTACCTCGACATCTTTGGTCGAGATACCTGCTAATCTCATTTCAATAGTCTGCATCTACACTTCTACCGGGTAGTCAGTTCCTAGCAGCTTTCAATGGGCAATCTTTTTGTCATCCGACACGTTTATATCATGCAACTATTTTCTCAATTTATTATTTAAAGATGGATAAGAATATTGATAAGTTTCCCGAATGGGTCTCTAACAAAAAAACGCCGAACTCCCCATGGCTCCTCAGTTGGTCCATACTCAATTGGAATTCCTGCTTCTTTTATACGACTTAACGCATCATCAAGATCATCAACCTCAATTGACAGATCAGGCACAGGTGTTCCAGAGCCTCCTTCTAATAGAAAACTAACCTGAGTGTCCATTTTCTCGTTCGAACCGTATGTTGTAATAAATCCCATATCCATTAATTGATGAAGTCCAAGGATTTCCCCGTAAAAATACGAGGCTTTGGAAATGTCTTGCGCTTCAACATTTGCAACAATTCGTTTGACCTTCATTTTTCATCCTCCTAAAGTTTTGATATCTAATCATAAAGGCGATTGAAAAACTGAAATATATACGTAACACCAACTGGGGACAATTTCAGTTTGGGGCGAGCTAAGCGGTAATGTTTAAATTTAAACATATTCTGCAGCAACAGTCCAAGAAAGCGGCATAGGGATTATCGGCAAGTTCAAAAGGTAGCAAACACCGCTGACAACATGCCTTTTAAAAGGTTCATTATTGGGCCCGAACGGGCCATATTTTTGAGTGGATTTAAATAAGACCTACATTTTGTTGTTATTATGTAAAATACAATGGGTTCATAGATTGATTTTTCACAAAAAAGCTAGCCAATGTATATCATCGGCCAGCCTCTCTTTCATTGAACCATTAATATTATGAGACACAGGTACACTGTAACCCGAACCTCTTTTTCCTTTTACGATAATGGTATATGTTCCCGATGGATTTGTCTTTACACTAAGGCAGCTGAATTCAATCCGATGCCAACTCGTTTCCCGGCTGAATAATTCAGTCGTTTACCGCTCGCGTTATGGAGCTTCCTGATCGCTCTCTAAAAGACAACGTATAACGTAAACTCCGGACACCTAATTCATTGTGGAGTACATTGACCGCATTAGCCGGAAGTCTTTTTCTTGTTCTTGCGGAGCAGCATCGTCAAGAACAGGAGGAGCGGAAGCGCAACCTGGAAGATCGGCCAGATTCTATTCAAGGCCACATGGAGACCGAACCATACAAATTCGGTAAATCGGGGTGAAATAAACGTCAGACCGTATATGATAATGCTCAGGAAAAGGAGGGCAGGCTTGTATCTGAAAGGGGTGACCGTTTGCATGCCGATGACGGCACCGAACAAAAACCCCGCCGTTTTGATCCCGATTCCAATAAACAATATCATGGTAAACAGGACGTCTGCCCGTTCAAACACCTTGGGCACCTGTATAAGCTGCGTTACCTCGAATAACGGATAGGTGCTGGATGCAGCCAACTCCGGGCCCAGCACAAGGATGGAAAGCTCATTAACGACTATAAGGAAAATGGCCGTAATCCAGTATACGATAACGATCCACCGCTTCAGCTTACGTTTATCCGCAATAAGTTTAAACAGAGTTAAGAAAAGTACCGTCTGCCCGAAGGGGAAGGACATAATTTCGGGTATGGCTGCCTTCACTACGGGCATGAAGCCGTTCTCCAACACGGGAAACAAAAATTCAAAATGCAAAAGCCCCGTAAAAGGAATCAGCAGCATAATACTGCCATAACCCAAAACCATGAGCAGCACCCATATATGGCAAAGAAGAAACCAGACTCTTGGACCGAACCGCACCACATCGGCACAGACGATTAACGCAATTAAAGTAACGATCCCGGTTGGGGTTCTGTTCAGTAATGTCAAGGTCCCGAGCTCCCCCATATCCCTGATCGTTCGGGATGACTCATATGTAAAGTAACCGATGAACCCGAGTCCCGCCAGACTTCCCATCCATCTTCCCCAATAATGGCGGAACATCTCGAATAAATCCAGCTCCGGTTCAAGGCGGTGAATGGTCAGGTACATCAGCAGCAGAATGAAGCCGGCGATGGCCCCGATCATCATGGCCAGCCACGCATCCTGCTTTGCATCGCCTCCCAATAGGAATAGTGTTGTACTGCCAACCTGAAACAAAGAGAAGGCCATGACCAATCCGGATACACGGGTAACGATTTTACTCATCCTTTTTCGCTCCTCCAACAGGGTTAGGATTTGCTCCCGATATGCTTCTGCAGAAGCCCCGGGCGCCGAATTTGCGCATCCACCCGAACATCCAATTCCATCTTTTTAAATTCCCGCCCCCACTCGCTTTTCACTGTTTTCCACTCCTTCGGGTATTTGCGGTGAATCCGGTCAGCGAATCCCGCTGCGTCCACGCCAAGCTCTTGAAGCCTGGTCCAGCCTTCTTGAATCGTCCGTTCAACTTCTTTTTCGATCTCCGCTTCCATCTCATGGATGGTCTTCATTTTGGAGATATCTTTGTCGCATGTGGTTTCGATCAGTCCCCCGGTAAGTTTGACCGCAATCTCCATCGTGTAATGGAATCCGGTTTTGCGGGGGGTTAATTTGACTTTGGCGTTGTCTGCCCTGAACGACGTGTACATCTCGGACTGGTCGCCGCAAGGGAAACTAATTTGGGTATTCTTCACCTTTTGCGCCAAATAAGATAAGCCCAAACTTTCATCCCTGTTCAGGAATCCTTTGAGTTTTCCTTCATGAAACAACGCCAATTTGGTTAGAGTCAGCCTGAGCGGAGTTGAGGTCTTTTTGAAGACATCCATATTTTCGGCTTCCTCTTCGTTTTTGCGGGTTACCTCCCCGGTCAATTCGGCAACCGGCACTCCAATGGACTTGGAATCGGAATTCATGCTTAAAGCGAAATCATAAATCCTTGTTTTAGGAAAGACGGACAGGATATCGCTTTCCTTATCGATCAAATCAGCCATCCCGGCACCAGGGAGCTTTTCGGGCGGCATGAGTTTTTTCAAAGTATCTGAAGCAGACCCCTCCGTCACGACCAAAGCTACCATTTCCCTAGCCTCGGTATTGCGCAGGTAAAAATCGATCAGACGGTCCATGCCTGCCTCCGCCGCTCTTTTTCCAACATACACCACGCGATTATGCGAAATGTAGATCCGTCGCGATGTCTCCAGATTGCTGTTCGACAAAGCCTGATTATAGGTTTTTCCTTTTACCGAAATGACATGTGATGCGAGTTGGGAAGGTCCTCCAGATCCTCCTCCGGTTCCGCTTGCAATGGCCGACGGGATAATGACCTGATAGGATACCATCCACGAGCCATCCTCCATCATATCAACTCCCGTGGCTGAAGTTACCCACAGCTCGTTGAGCTCGATTCGGTTCCAACAGCCCGTTAAACCGAACAAGGCAGCCAGGACCATAATAAACCTGCCGAATTGATGCAACATCCGTTCCTCCTTATGCCATTGGGTCCCGACCGTGTTCCCCCGCCTGTTCCGCATAGGATTCCTGTTCCGTGGCCTGCCTTACCGGATTGACGTCGCCAATCATCACGGGCCGTTTTTTCATTTTCCACCAAGGCGCTCGTACAAACAGGTCTTTCATGTTGCTCCTATTGAACGGTGCGAGCGGCATCATGTAAGGAACGCCGAACGACTCCAACGCTACCAAACGAACGAGAATAGGTACAAGCCCTGCCAATACGCCATATAATCCAAAAGAGCCGGCCAACAGCATCAGCACAAATCGGAGCAAGCGGATGGAGCCGGCCATGTTGATGGCAGGCAGCACAAAGTTCGAGATGGCGGTGAATGATACCACGATAACCATGGCAGCGGACACCAGCCCTGCCTGGACAGCGGCTTGTCCAAGCACCAACGCCCCAACGATGGAGATGGCCGGCCCGATCGCCCGCGGCATTCGGACTCCGGCTTCGCGGATGACCTCGAAAGTCAGCTCCATAATGATGGCTTCGAACAGTGTCGGCAGAGGCGTGGCCTCGCGCTGCGCGGCCAAACTGATCAGCAGCGTGGTCGGCAGCATCTCCTGGTGAAACGTCGTGGTTGCAATGTAAACCGAAGGCAGCAGCAAGGCCAGGAAAAAGGCAGCCATCCGAATCACTCGAAGAAAGCTTGCGAGATCGTACCGCTGGTAATAGTCCTCGCTTGATACGATAAATCGAAAAAAGGTAATAGGGGCTATGAGCACAAATGGAGTCCCGTCAACCATTATGGCGACCTGGCCTTCAAGCAAGCCGCCCGCTACGGCATCGGGACGTTCGGTGTTATTCAGGGTGGGAAACGGTGTCCACACCCCATCCTGGATGAACTCCTCGATATATCCGCTCTCAAGGATGCTGTCGGTATCGATGGAATCCAATCGTTTGGAAATTTCCTGAACCACATCCGGATCCGCGATTCCCTGAATATATACGACCGATACCCTTGTCTGCGTATAGGCACCCAAGCTGCGGGATTCAATACGGAGCTCGGTCGATTTGATCTTTCTTCGAAGGAGCGCGATATTGGTGGAAATATCTTCGGTAAATCCCTCTTTGGGTCCCCTCAGCACCGTCTGGGACGTCGGCTCCTCAACCGACCTTTTGGATCCTCCGCTGATCGAGACGGCAAAAGCCCTGGAGCTTCCTTCGATGATGAAGGCCACCTCTCCGTTCAGAATGGCATCAATCAAGCCTTGATCGTTGTTGATGCAGGTTACACTCCCTATGGTGATATGATCCTTCAGCCACGTTACGTCATGCAGGTCGGAGATGGCTTCATTTCGGATATCATTAGCGAGATCTTCCACTATTCTCGTAAGAAGCTGCTGATCGATCAGGCCTTCGATGTAACCTACGGCCAAGGACGGGTTGCCATGGCAGTTATTCCAGCTGCGAAGAACAAAATCAGAGCTATGTCCCATTCGCTGATTCAGCATGGTCATATTGTCTTTAAGTGCACAGCTTAGCGGCTTCGATACGTCCGGCGTTTGCCGTCGATCGTTCAAACCACGCTTTCCACCACTGCTATGGGGGCGTTCCGGCTGTTTAAACAGCCATTTTTTCAACTTCTGAATCACGGAATACGCCTCCTTCTGGCTGGCGGTTAGGATGTAGTATGCAAAAATGTACATCTTTGTATACAAAGTACATGTAGAACAATCTCTTTCAGCATTGCTGAAGATGCGCCAAAGGCAGCAAAAGCCAAAAAGCCACCCTGAGGGCGGCTTTGATCCATGCTGCTTAAATAATCGGTTGCATAACGAAATCCAATGTCATCTCGACAACCTTTTGGATTGAAGGAGACTGGGGATAGAACGCAAGCAGTTCTTTCAGATTTTGCTCCAGAACTTGAATCGTGCCTTTATACAGTCTATTCAATGCCGGATCGGTCACTTCCTTTATCGCTTTTTTCAATTTAATCAGGATGATGGAATGAAAAGCGACAAGTTCATGTAATTCCATCGTTTCATGCCAGGCCAGATGTCTTTGCTGCACGCTCATGGTTTCCTCCTCGAGTGACACACCAGTATACTATAATGCGTTTGCTTCGATGGTTACTCTTGGTCGTGTCGGGTAACGGATACTGCAGCAACTGCTAATAAGTTGCCGGGAGCACATAAAAGAAGCCGGTTATTCGGCTTCTTTCATGTCTTTTTATGCAACATTTTTTCGGATATAGCGTTGTTTACTCATACATACATTTTTCATTGATGAGAAGAGGCATGGTCATGAAAAAAAATAAGCTCAACATTATGATTGTTATGATAGGAATTCTTGTTGTTGCTTCTGCTTGTGGGAATGTTACTGAAGAAAAACAGCTGGAGACTGCTCAAAACGTAAAACAGGAAAATGGTAATAGGGGTGGCCTACAATCAGAAACAACAAACTCTGCATTTAATGCTAACTTTGAGAAAGGTGTATTTGTCGATTTCGGTAAAGATAATGACCCTTTATTGAATGAACAGATTAAGGAAAATTTAAAGAAAACCCTTGAAGCACAAATGAGTGGTGACAAAGAAGCTTTCCGCAATGCGTTCAAGACTCCTGAGACTGGTGATGCATATTTAGGTATCATAGGTGATTATAAATTTACAGATATCGGACTTGTTCAAAAAGACACTACAAAAAATCAGATTTTGGTGGAGGTCCAAGGTGAATTAGCAAGAGAAACAGCAATTGATTCTGCTGCACTCACCTATTATTTTGCTTCGGATCCTGATGGGAATTGGTCTTTGGTTGCAATTGATTAATCTTTTCATTCAATTCGAGTTAAATTTGGGACCCGAGCTGTACCAAGAGCTCAGCGTGCTCTTGAGCTAATCCCTTACCACTTTTGGCTTGCACTTGATGGATAAATCCGTTCAATGCGCCATTTTTTGCTCCCGCATTACCCGATTCATCGGCTCGTTGCACTTTGATCCATTGTTCTTTCAGTCTCTCAGCCAGCTCTTGATCATCAGGGAGAAACTTGTCAATAAGTCCTGCCATGCCTTGATAGGTAAGGATCACTTCATAAGAAAAAGAGGACTTTGCAGCATTCCCAGCGATATCATACACGGATGCATCGACCAGATGCGCTCCAATACCCGTCAAATAAGCGGGGCGATCTGCAAGCACAGCATCGCAATCACTTTTGGCTATACCTGATAATGCATCCTGAGCGGAGCATTCGATCCGGATGACATCATCGACTTCATAGACGGGTTTTCCGGAAAATTCAATGATAGGGGCCGTTTTGTCGATCTTGACCTCGGTAGTAGAAGGCACCCCGGACACGCCATAAGCCGATTCTGCCCAATACGTTACTGACGTTACGCCTTCTGCGCTTACTGTAAACTCTGTGGTACTACCTGGGGTCTCACGCTGATCCACTCTTTCAGCCCCCGTAGTTTCGTAGAAGAGGGAGGCTGCTCCTTCCGAGTTCAACGTTATGGAAACATCTTCATGGTGCCAGCCCTGCTCATTTGCCTGCGGATTAAAGGCAACCTCAGTCAAGGGAGCCGTATGATCCTTAACCGTTACGGCAAAATCGTCGTAGTAAGCTGTTGAGATATTATAACGGCTGGTTACTGCGATCAGTCTGCCATAAGCCGTTCCTTCCGGTGCCGTACCGCGTAGGGTTGCTTTTTGCCATTGGTGAAGTCGAGATTCATCCAGATGCGTTTCAAGCGTGGACAAACTCTGCCCTTCCGCATTATAAAATCGGAACATGAACCCCGGCTGGCCTGATTCAATATAAATTTGAGTGCTTGCGGTATACTCTCTCCCAGGCACTAATGCGATTGGATCGCTTTGCACCGCGACGGAGGCTGTACGGACAAGATCCGTTGTTTTCAGGCTGTAATCACCCGCAAAACTCTTGTCGCCGCTTCGCTCAAAATGGGCATCCCCGCTGGTTGCAAACATTGAAGTCCAGCCCGGCAGCTTTCCGTTCTCTTCCGGCTGCTCCAATCCGGCATTGTTCACCGGCAAAGGTAGTCCCGGCGGTTCGGGTACAATCTCTCCATCGATTTTGATTCTATACAGAACCGTATTCGTTGCGAGATCGGTGAAATACAGGTTCCCATCCATCCCAAGATCAAATCTTGATGCATCCGTTAATGTTCTGAAATCCAGCGTTTCCGGATCAATGACCGTCAGCTTGTTGTTAAACAGAACATACAATAGTCCGTCTTCCGACCAACGCATCGGATGATGGTGCCACTGGGTGTAATAAAGCTTCGGATATATTTTTTTATATTTAACAAGTTTGTACGTGTCCGGATCGATCGCAAAAATATATTCATAGGATGCTCCCCAGATGAGTCCATCAGGCCCGAGAGACAGGTCCCCAATGAAAACAGGATCGATAAGTTCGGGAATATCCAGGGTAAACTCCGTCATTTTTTGCTCTTTCTGAACATCCCATACAAAAATTTTGGCCTCCTGCTCGCTTGGCGTGGAGCCCAGTCCTCCCCTAATGGTCGTTGATCCAAAAATCTTTCCGTCTACATAGGCAGTACTAAGCACACTCTGATTCTGGACCACGTTGCGATGGACTTTGGTTTCACCTGTCGCTGTATCATGGACCGTAAGCGATCCTCCCAACGTCCCGTATCCGGAAATGGTCGAAATAAACAGTTTACCGTCCCCTTCAGACATATGCACAAGCCGTTCCTGATCGTTCCCGAGTACAGCGAGACGCTGCGGATTCGTGCTTCCCGGTTCTTGATTCAGATCATAAACGTACAAGCCACCTTCCGGGTAGACTCCCATATAGACTTTGTTTCCAATCGGGTATACACTGTCCGCTTGACCGATGCTGAAAGGTTGTGCCGTCATGGTCTCTAAATCAACCAACGAAGATCTCGCTTGTGAACCTGTTGTTATCAGCTGTGTCTCTGATACGCTTTGAAGACGATTGACGACTCCCGGCAAACCCGGAATAATCGGCGGTTTTACGATGACTTTTTGGGTATCGAAATTTAGCATGGCTACCCCGCCGTCATATCGGACCGTAACGAGTGTTTTTCCCGGCAGCTCGGGATTGTTCTGAAACTCTACCCAATCTGCGCCTCTGAATCCACTCTCATACGTCATGCCGGTTTCCGCCACCTGATGCGTCGCCAGGTCAAAGGTTTTCAGTTTTTTCTCTGACATATAATACAGCTTTCCATCGACCGAGTCGGTCGCATGAAGACCGGTTACCTGCTGGAGCTCCGCATCAAGCCATGATCCTGTTGTTGTATCGTAGATGTAACCCTCACCCGGTATACCACTTCCATCCGTATAACGGGCGAACAAATAACGATTATCGATCGTACTCAAATCGTATACTGTATCGTTTTTAACGGTAAGCGAAGATGCAATATTTGTTTTTTCACCTGTAGCCAAATCCACTCTCACGATCTGTTCATGGGCCGTACCGGCATAAATATATCCTCCCTGGTAAGCAATGGAACGGACATACTCCTGATCAAGCGCGCCAATAACGCGGCCGTAATCCCTTACTTGCTTGGTAGCAGGGTCATACTGCCAAACCTTGCCGCCCGGATAAGTCCCGACGTACACTCTCCCCTGTTCATCCGTCGTGATGCTATTGGAGACAGACTGTCCTTCAAATTGGGCTACTTGAACGGCCTCATGGGTGACAGGCGAATACTCCCATAACCGTGCACCCGATCCTTCGGCCGCCACATATAGCGTACCGTTCGGCGCAACGGTATGCGCCCAGGAGCTTTCCGACGGCGCAAGAGAAACGGTCCGAAGCAGTTTGTACTCTTCGAGATCGATCACATTCAGGAAGCCTGGCTTTCCTTTGCTTGTGGCATACATCACGGGTTTTCCATCCTCGTAGCCTACGGTTCCGTTAAAGACAGCTACCGTGTAGTTGTTGGGAACAAGCAATTCTTCGGGTTCGCTGAAGTTTTTTTGATTAAGTCTGGATTCCTCTGCTCGGACAGGAGCAGGCTGCACGGGAAACATCACAACAACAAGCAAACAACTCATGAACATGGTGATCAGGTTGAAAAAAGGCTTTTTCATCACGTATCTCCCCTTCTTCATGTCATCAAAAATACTTGATCAACGTGGCCAGGGCCCCTTGAGCCGAGTCGGATTGATAATTTCCATAGGCTTGAAACGCTTCGTCCAACGCAAACATATGCGTGATAGCAGGACTTACCGTAATTCGCTGATCAGCAAGCAGCCTGACGTACTCGTCCATATTTCTTCCTTCCGTCCAACGCACGAAACCGATCGGATAATCCTGATTGTCCATCTCGTACTGCATATCGTACCTTCCCGGCCCGCCCGCTCTCGAGATCAGGATCTGGGCTTCTTTGCGAAACATCAAATCTCTTGAAAACTCCATGGACAAATCACCGACGATCACGACTTTTCCCCGGTCACGAAGCCACTCAAGTGACTTGTTGATCAGCATTTCTCCAGGTCCGCCAGCACATAAGAGGATGGAATCAAATCCGTGTCCCCCCGTTTCGTTCACCACAAAACGTTCCACTTCCTCTTCGCTTGAAAAGCTCGCTTGAATTCCCATCTGCTCCTGAAGCAGCTGAACCCGTGCTTCGCTCAGATCGTATGCAGCAGTGTGACATGCACCAGCAGCGGCAATTTGGGCCACAAGATTTCCGAGAATACCCAATCCAACGACAAGCACCTTGTCCCCGAACCTCACATCGGCTGTACGCAGTGCATGTATGGCAATGGCCCCGAGCCCTGTAAATGCGGCCTCCTCAGGTTTGACATGTTGAGGCACTTTGGTTACCAGATTGGTCGGTACCGAAATCACTTCTGCATGTCTTACGTAAGGCACACCGTAACAAGCCACTCGATCTCCCGGCAGAATATCCCTGACTTCACTCCCCGTTTTTTCCACAATCCCGACGGCACTATAGCCAAGATATACGGGAGATACGCCTGATTTCTTAATCGCACTCATCTCCGTACCGGGACTAATGCCCGAATATTCGGTCCTCACTTGCACATGTCGTTTGTTCAGTTCGGGTATATCCGCATGTAGTATCGCGACCTTTCCTTCCTTTGCAGCAACGATTTTCATTAGATACGGCTCCTCCTTCAGTCGATTTAGCCTTTTTCCGAACCGAGCATCACCCCTTTGGCGAAATACTTCTGAGCAAACGGATAGATGAGCAAAACGGGAATCATCGAAAGTACGATGGTTGCATTTTTAATCGACTGTGGGGCAAGGGCTGAACGATCCACAAGTCCCGCGTCGTTTTCTGCGCTGTAGATTAGCATATCCCGCAGCACGACCTGCAAAGGATATTTATCCGGATCGTTCAAGTAAATCAGCGGCAGGAAAAAGCTGTTCCAATGACCCATGAAATAAAAAAGACCGATGGAAGCAAGCGCAGGCTTGGATAAGGGAATGACAATGTTGAACAGAATCCGGTATTCGGAAGCTCCGTCGATCAGGGCCGCTTCGCGGATCTGGGAAGACATGTTTTCGTAAAAGCTTTTTAAAATAATCAGTTCCATGGTCCAGATGGCATTGGGAAGTACGAGTGCCCAAACCGAATCCGTTAACCCCAGCTGCTGCACGACCACATAAGTGGGAATAATGCCGGGATTCAGGAACATGGTTAGAACGATGGCCATCATAAAAAACCTGCGTCCGAAAAATCCTTTTTGGGACAAGGGATACGCGGCAACCGCCGTAAAAAGTAAATTCACAAACGTGCCGAATGCCGTATAAAAGATAGAATTCAGATAGGCTCTGGGAATCGTATCATTTTTAAGCACCTCGACATACGCCTCAAGGTTCAGACCTTTCGGGAAAAGAAACACCTTGCCTTGAACGACTGCTGCTGTATCGCTCAAAGAAACGGCTGTAATGTACACGATGGGATAGAGTGTCGCTACAGCAACAAGACAGAGTATCAGCGTGTTTATGACACCAAAAACAGAAATTTTGCGCTCTCCTACCATAAGCCGTTTCCTCCCAGCCTTTTGCTGATCGCATTGGCGGACAGCAGCATCACCATGGCCACAAGCGCTTCGAATAGCCCAACTGCCGCTGCATAACTGTAATTCGATTCAAGCAGTCCTTTACGGTATACATACGTTGAAAAAACGTCGGCAACGTCATAGGTCATCGGATTGTAGAGCAGCAGTACTTTTTCATAACCGACGCGGATCATGGACCCGGTTTTCAATATAAACATGATGAGCATCGTGGGAAATAATCCGGGAAGGGTAACATGGCGGATCATATGGAAACGACTGGCACCGTCCACTTTAGCCGCTTCATAGAGCGTAGGACTAATTCCCGCAATCGCCGCCAGATAAATGATCGATTCGTATCCTGCGTTCGCCCATATTTCCGAAATGACATAGATCGGACGGAACCAACCCGGGTCAACGAGAAAATATTTTTTCTCGAAACCGAATGCAGCCAGCATTTGATTCAAAATACCATGGTTCGGAGAGAGGAAATCGATAATCATGCTGCTGATAATGACCACGGACAAAAATGCCGGCAAATAACTGAAGGTTTGAACGGATTTTTTAAACCATTTGGTTCTGACTTCGTTCAGCAAAAGGGCAAGCATGATCGGAAAAGGAAAGCCAAAAATGAGTGTATACAATCCAAGGAGGAGTGTGTTCCGGAACAGCAGCCAGAAGTCTTGGTTCGTAAAAAACGTGATGAAATGCTCGAATCCCACCCATTCGCTGCCAAGCACTCCTGTAAATACGCTGTAGTCTTTGAAGGCAATAATCAGTCCATATAGCGGCCCGTAACGAAAAATGACGTAGAATAGGATGCAAGGAAGAAACAGCAGAAGCAGCTGCCTGTCGCGCTTGATATGATTCCACGTTTTTCCAAGTCGGCTTCTGAAGCTCTTCTTTGGCACTCCTTTATGGTAAACTGCCGAATGTTCCGTGCCCATGTCTGCCATAAGATTTTCGCCTCCAATCCTTTTTCCCACAAGGAGGGAAACGTTCCATCGATCGTCCCCCCAGTGGAATCACGGCCTTAAGGCCGTTTATTTGGACTCATCGTATCTTTTTTGAGCTTCATTATAGATCGTCATCAGTTCCTCCACGCCGCCTTTGCTGATTTGGCCTTTGAAATTCTCCCACTCGGCATCTCCGTAGCTGGCGTCAAGGATATATTTCGCGTTAAATTCTTCAGCCGATTTTTGCAGCGATGTCTGCAGCTCGGCGATCTTGGAAGTTTCTTCGTCCGTAAAATTAAGAATCGGATCAAGTGGTTCGAAACGATCCTCGTTCACGATTTTATCCTGCGCCTCCTGCTCTTTCTCCGAGAAACGATAGTAGATGCTACGATGGTCCGGTCTTAGGTAAGCTCCTTCCAGCCACATGGCATAACGATCCTCCAGCACGGTGATATCGACAAGTGGAAGCTCCTTCAGTTCCGGGTATACCGGATATCCGTCCTCGCCCCATTCGAAGTTAACCCCTTCCACTCCGATGGTCATCAGTTCACTTCCGGATGGGCTGGTCAGATAGTCGAGCAGCTTGAGCGAGGTTTCTGTATTTTTGTTCTTGGCTACGGCAACGCTGAAATCCGAAACTTCTGGCAGTGTTCTGACATTGCCGGTCGGTCCCACGGGATTGGCATACCTGAGGTCATAGTCCGGATTTTGCCCTTTGATCTGGTTGTAAAAGAGATCAAGGCGTCCAATCCAGTCAAACGTAACAAACGATTTGTCCGTCGTCATCTTGGTCGTCCAGGAATCCTGCGTGTCCGTCAAAAATTCCGGATCAAGCAGCTTTTCGTTGTACAGCTTCTTCATGAAATCGAGCATGTCCCTATGCTCTTGCTGGATTGCGGCGTACTTCCAGGTGCCATCTTTCTCATCGTAATAGGCGGGGTACTGATCCGTATTGCCTAGCCCCCAGCCGAAGGCCCAATCTCTGAAGATATTGGCCAAGCTTTTCGATGCATATGGGTAAGAATCAGGATAAGCTTCTTTTACTTTTTTCAAAGCCTCGTAAAACTCGTTCGTGTTCGTCCATTCCTTAATGCCAAGCTCATCAAAGATATCTTTCCTGTACATGAATCCGTGATTTACTTTGCGATTGAGGTTATAAATAGGCCAGGTATATACATTGCCGGCTTCATCGCCGAAGGATTTGATGACCCAGTCGTTTTCTTCCATATATAGCTTTTTGAAATTAGGGAGCTGATCGGCGTATTCATTGATGGCAGCTACACCGTTTTGTTTGCCGATTTTTTTGAGTTCGGCCGGTTTTAGCCCTGTAAAGATGTCCGGCAGCTTACCGGATGCCACAATGACTTTTAATTTATCCTGGTAGGTTTGTGGGGAATAGGTTTGGAAGTTCACTTTAATACCGGTCCGTTTTTCAAGCTCCTGAACAACCAGTTTGCTCGGACCGAGATCTTTCGCGTTGCTTGGCAGCATGTACGTGATGGTGGTCGGTTCATCTACAAGAGGCAAAGTGAGGCCGCCTGTATCACCGTACTGTCCGGGCTCCTGTGGCGGCAAAGCGGCAGAACCGCCTTTGTCCGTACCGCTGCTGCATGCGGCGAGGATTGAGGTGAACAGAGTCATCGCAAGTAACATGGAAATCCTCTTTTTCAGCTTCATCAAACATTCCTCCTTCAGATAGGTGGATCTGATTCACTAGAGCAAGGGGGCATTCCGTATAAGGCTTGATCACATTTCCATGAGGACGGTGCGTTTTTGTAGACGGCTTTGCTCTGCGCACTCCAAAAATCGGATGACTTCCAGCGTTTCAGAGGGATGCACCGTGCACACGCCGTTTTTGAACCAATTCATGACAGACTTTAAAAGCTCTTTGTAGCTCGGTTCAAGCGGGACATGCCGGGTAGCGTTTCTGGTGTGCAGGCTTATTCCAAAAGTCTCTGGGCCACTTCGGATTCCGCGGATCGTTCCCATTCTCCCCTCTTTCCAGATTCCAGTAATGAAATCATCGTGGTCAGTGGAAAAGGCGGTCACTTCCCTGCACCCTGGGCCCATGATACGAAACAACAGTTCTGCCGTATGGATGCCGTACCAAAAATAATGCCCCTGCGTCGATTCGATGTGCATCGGGCCATACACGTCCGCACCCAAGATGTCTTCTCTTGTGCATTCAGGCAGGGCTTCGGCATAACGTAAGCTTGAAGCACTCATTAAAGGGAGTTGAAACTCTTCTGCGAGTCTGATGATTTCACTAGCGTCTGCTGTAGACAAAGCAAAAGGTTTATCGATAAATACGGGCTTCCGGTAAGGGCAGATCACCTTGAACTGATTCAGATGTGTCCTTCCGTCGGCACTCAAAATAAGGATGGCATCGGTGCTTTCTGCAACCTGCTGCATCGTGGGCATCAACCTCACCCCGTATTCTTTCGTCATCCGGCCGGCAAACGTGTGTACACGGCTGATGCTGAGCGGAAAATCCGGAAATCCGCCCGCATATGCGGCCGTCACGGTCACATCTGAAAAAAGAGTCTCCCGGCTTTCGTGAAGAATACGGGTGAATGCCAGGGCATGCGAGCTGTCAAGCCCGATGATTCCAATATTCATGACTGGGAAGGAGAAGCAAGCCTAAGCCACTCATCCAGATGCTGCTTCACAAAATCGTCATCATTCAGGTGAGGATACTGGCGGTATACACGATCGATTTCCTCTTTTTGCCCTTCGGATAAGGTCTCCTGCGGATTCAAGCACCAAATCCCTCTCATGAGACCCTGCCTTCGAAGAACCTCGTGTATCCCCGGTATACAGCCGGCAAACTGATGGGCGGGATCAAAAAAAGCGGCATTGGCATCTGTAATCTCCACGCTGCGCGTGAGCCAATCCGGTGACAACGGCGATCCCTCTGGCTTGCGGAGGCGTTTCACTTCTTCCAGCAGCTGGACCGCTTTATGTGTCCAGACAGCGAAGTGACCCAGCAGCCCGCCAACGATTTTTTTCTCCATGGTGCCTTCTTCCGTTTCGAACCGGAAGGTTGTGAGCAGATCGATCAGGATGTTGTCATCATTCCCTGTGTATAGAGCAATGTCATCCCGGCGGCTGGAGCAGCAAACCGCTCGCACGACATCAATGGTTTGATACCGGTTAAAAGGAGCTATTTTGATGGCGATGACCTGATCGATTTCGGCAAAAGCCTGCCAAAAACCGTAGCTCAGCATACGGCCCCCAACGGAAGGTTGAAGATAAAATCCGATGACCGGCATGATTGCGGCTATCTTTTCCGTATGTCGAAGCAGGTCTTTCTCGCTCCATCCATCAAGTCCACCCATACTCAGCAGCACCGCATCATATCCAAGGGCTTTACTAATCCGGGCTTCTTCCGTCGCCTGTTCCATATCTCCGCAAACGCCCGCCACTTTGATGAAGGGCCGCCGCAGGCGGGCTTGCTCCGTTTCCTCTGCGGCCAAGCGGAGCACCCGTTCATAGAGGTTAACCTTGGGATCCCGAATCTCGAACTGGGTGGAATGCACGCCAACCGCAATTCCGCCGGCTCCTGAAGCGATGTAGTATTTGGTCAGCACCCGCTGATAGACTTCATCCAGCTCTCTGCGTTCATTCAAGGCAAGCGGATGAGCAGGGATGACCAGGCCTTCATGGAATGCGGCTGCCTGCTCCGGCGTAAGTGATGCTTGTTTTTGGTGCATCAGAACCTCCCCTTCCTTTCTGAAAAATGGGTTGGTTTGTTCCATGTATGTCCGCCGGATGCAACCCACTCTGCAATGAGATCAATCATTTCCAGCAAGCCTACTCTCGGATAACCGAATTCGCGAAAAGCCTTAGCTGCATTGCTGAGCAGAGCCGTTTCGGATTCGCTTCCCTCAAACGATGCAGCAAGACCAAACCTTTCGGCAAACTGCTGCGCTGCCCAGCGAACTGACATGGTTTCAGGTCCGGTCACATTCAAAATTTCGGGAGGGCTTTGACACTTGAGCAGACTCCTTAATGCAATCTCATTGGCATCTCCCTGCCAGATCACGTTGGCATGCCCCATCGCAAGCGGCACCGATTTGCCTTCGTGGACTTTTCTGGCAATTTCAAGCAGCACCCCATAGCGCAAATCAATGGCATAGTTCAAGCGGTACAGCAGCATTGGCGTGCCATACTTGTGAGAGAAGTATTCAAATATCCGCTCTCTGCCCAGTGTGGATTGTGCATATTCACCGAGAGGCTCAGGGGTTACCGATTCATCGACTCCTCCGAGACCTACCGGGGAAAAGGGATACACGTTACCGGAAGAAAAAACGACGATACGCGAATCTTTATACTTTGTTGCCACTCTTCCGGGCAAGTAAGCATTCATTGCCCATGTATAATGCTCCCTGCCCGTTGTGCCAAACTTGTTGCCTGCCATGTATATGACGTTATCCGCTGAAGGCAGCTGCATGAGCTCTTGATCGTCTAAAAGATCGCAGGAAATCGTCTTTACTCCAGCGCTTTCAAGATCGTTCTTCACCTCCTGATCCTGAAATCGGGATACAGCAGTCACCTTCTTGTTCATTCCTCCCGCCTTGATGGCTTGAGCGGCTAATTTCGCAAGACTTGGACCCATCTTCCCGCCTGCGCCTAATATCAGAAGATCCCCGTCCACTTTATGTAAGTCGCTGATTAGCCGGTCTGATGCCTCCGAAAGCTTTGCTTCCAATTCAGCCACGGTCTTCATCCGAATAAGGTCCCCTCTCCTTGTTAAGCCCTTGTAATTGGATCATATGTGGTACTTATTTTCAATAAGAAATTAGCATATGCCATGTTGTCTGTCAACTGGTTCTTTTGTAGTTCATATAAAATCAAAAAAGCACTTGCTCATGGCAGTGCTTTTTTAGACTTCTTTTCGTTTTTTAAAGATTGAGACTTTTTGACGGAAGCAGCACTTCAGCGAGTCCCTCTTCATCGATTAAATAAGACATGTACTGCTTCAGGCTTTCTCCGAAACGAATCTGGGTTTGCATGGAAATCGAAAGATCGCGATACGTCATGTATTTCGAACTATAGTCTCGATGAAGCTCCAACCTGGACGGTTTGTTTTGAAGCTCTACTGAAACCGATTCTGTAATATATCTGCTTGCAGGTAAACTGTATGTGTACTGCCTGATATAGGTCTGTGCCTCATCTGAAGTGAGATAATTCACAAAGCAGGCTGCCGTGTCCTTTCGGCTCGATTCTGCACTGAGAGCAATGGCTGTAGAGAGAAGGAGTGTCCGATCATTCTTAAAATGTGGTAGCGGAGCGATATCAAAGGAAAAATTTGCATTTTTCAACTCGTTCAGCATGTAATATGTCGTTAGCATGACGGAGATCTTCTGCTCCTTAAACAATTTCTCGGCTTCGAATTCACCCTGTGCCAAGGCAAGCGGAAATATGCCTTCCTCTGTCACAAGCTCCCTGAGCCATCGTAATCCTTCTGTGGGAAAGCCAGTTCCGTTCTGAGTTGGACGGGAATCGATCGAAGATGGATCGTCCTCATTTTGCATCCAGAAAATGGGCCACCGATTCATGGAAAATAACTGAAAAGCGATGCTGTAGCGATGAGGCGCCTTGAGCTCCCTGAGCAGTGCTGCCAGTTCATCCCAGCTCCAGCTGCTGTTTGGTTCACCCAGCCTTTTCTCCCTCAGATGCTCCTTGTTGTAACATAAAATAACAGGTGAGTATACGAAAGGCTGTGCTGCCAGAACACCTGATTCCTTCTCAAAATATGGTGTAAGAAAAGGATATATCGTATCGTCTCGATCCTGGTCGACAAACAAATCAAGATAATTTCTCTCTTGGAATTGGTACATATCCTGCAAGTTGATGGTTAACGCATCGATAATTCCTAGCTTGATCAGATTGGCGATATTGTCTGAATTCATATAAGGAAGCTCAATCGTTTCCACATGAATATGCGGATGTTTCTCGTGGAATCGCTTAATCAGTTCCTCCATCCCCGCTTCTTTATACAATGAGGGATAGACGCCAAAACGAATGGTTTCCTTGGAAGCAGGCTTTGTCACCTGCGTGCCCACCCTGGGAATTTTAATGATCAATCCCTCTTGTACAAGCTCATCCAGAACGTATCTCACCGAGTTTTTGCTTAGTTTGTACTGTTCTGTCAGCGCCAACTCGGAAGGCAGAAATTCTCCCGGACTGTATGCTCCGGAGTTAATTTTTTGCTTCAGATCGGCAGACATATGTCTGGTTCTGGTCTGAAAAGTATGACGATCTATTTTCGCCATTGGCCGTTCCACCTATCCTCTTCATCTTTTTATGTTCTATATAAACCGCACTAAACAATCACACAAGGCACTGCGAGTGCAGTACCATCTTCCGATCGCTGTTATCCCCCAGATTTTTTCAAATCCCTTTTTCAAAGGGAAAATCCGGTGATAAGCCTATGCTTCCGACGCAGCTTTCTTTCAGAAAGCTTTAAGACCGCTTCGCTTCTCCAGATGGGTTCTGCCTCTCCGTTAACGTGTGTATCTTTTTTGCGGTTTATATACCTATATTTCATTGTACTTCCTGATTATTATTTATTATACCAGATATGAACCAGTTGCACACGCTGTGAGTAAATTAATTCCCCTAAAATAAATACTGAAGTTTTTCATGCCTCTTTGGATGTAGTGGATGTTAACACGGGGGTTCTGAACCATTTATCCCTTTTAGAATTTATCGGATTCAAAAAACCGCCACAGGATAAGTACCTTTGACGGTTTAAGAAGGTGATCAAACCTGCTGAAGCAGCTTAATCTATCCAGATCGCATCATCCTTCGTGTATCCCTGCCGATCATCAGTATCAAGGCAAGACAATGATCGCGTACAGTGATAAGGGGCGACTTAAGCGTTTATTGGTTAATATTTTGCATGAAACTGTATTAAAGATGAACAGTCCTCCCTACTTGGGCTCACGAAGATTCAGCTCTTTAGTCTCTCATTGAATCGAGCATCGTAGACATATAGATAGGTTAGGACATTATGATTTCTAGTATTCTTAAACTCTTTTTCCAATTTCATTCCGAGACGGATCGCCACCTTTTTCGAACCGAGATGATTAACCGGCATGTTAGCGCAAATTCTCTTCAGATCCAGCTTGTCCACTCCATACTTCAGAACCGCTGCAGCCCCTTCCACTCCGTAACCATGTCCCCAATATTTTGCTTGAATAATGTAACCTAGATCATTTTCTTTCTTACTGTCGATATCTGAAACCCGAAGACCGGCATCACCGATAAGCGAACCATCGCTCTTAAGGAACACGCCGAGTCGTCCAAATCCAACCGCATACATTTCCATACTTTGCCTCATCCATTGCTGACTTTGATCGAGCGTAAAAGGTGCTGGCCAAAACTTCATGGTTACCGGATCAGATAAAATGGCATGCAGCTGATCTAAATCCCTCCAGTCATACGCCCGTAAGAATAATCTTTCTGTTTCTAATAACATAGGTTACGTACCTCCAGTGGAATCAATTCCATTATAAATATGTGTATAAAATACGACTAATTATGTTAGAATCCCTGCGTTTCCGTTAATTCAAATAGAAATAAAAAACGGCTAAATTAGCGACTTCCATGGGAACGTCTTCTTACCCCTCGACACCCTTCATCTAAAGGAATAATAAATCGTTTCTTTCTAATGGTCATTCATTCTCACGGATACTCTTTTTTTGGTTTGAAGCCTTGCTTTTTCCGCTCTTAATTCAATGACAAAATCAAAAAACATCATCTCCTCTTAAGAATTACGTCAGTATTAAGGCAAAAAAGACGAAGGAGCCCGCTGTGTGCAGGCTCCTCCAATTTAAGTACTGATGTAAATTTAATACGTATTTGATCATCTTGGCAACAAAATTTTAGAATGCATAGAAATATGAATTCCTGCCGTATATTACCCACGTCCGCCCTGAAAGGACGGATATTTTGTCATCCCTCCATCTGCAAATAAGGTAATACCTGTGACATAACTCGATTCCGATGAAGAGAGCCATGCGGCCACCGCCGCAATTTCTTCAGGCTTACCGATGTATCCGAGCGGTACCAGATCCTCAACCGATGCTCGTAACGTGGGATTGGCAAATTTGGCTGCGTTAATGGGAGTATTGATCGCGCCCGGAGCGATGCTGTTTACGCGAATTCCCTTCGGGGCAAATTCCAGAGCCAGCGTCTCGGTCATCATCTTGACTCCACCCTTGCTCGCAGCGTAATGAAGGAAATGCGGCCATGGGATAACTTCATGCACGCTGGAAATATTAATGATGCGGCCTTTGATGTTATGCTCCAGCATATAATCCACGGCCTCCCGGCAACCGAGAAATGCCCCGGTTAAATTTACATCAATGACTCGCTTCCAGTCTGCCAAACTCAGCTTTTCTGACGGAACCTCGTTCTCTAAACCAGCATTGTTGATCATGATATCCAGGGAACCGAAATGCTCATGCGCCGCCTGAACCAACTTCTGCACGTCCGCTTCTTTCGAGACATCACCCTGTACCCCAATGGCTTGTCCACCATGTAATTTGATTTCATCAATGATGGGCTGTACGTTCTGATTATTACTGTAGTAATTAATCACAACGTTTGCTTGTTCCTGACCAAAACGTCGTGCCATAGCCTCTCCCAAGCCGGTGGCAGCACCAGTAATGACAACGGTCTGTCCTTGAAGATCCTGATACATCTGCGTACCTCCTGTATCCATGACTGATATGTTCTAAATTACATTAACCGATCCCTTCCTCCATAAACATGATTTGATCCAATCAGCGGGGGCAGAAGGGCAGATCGACCAAGATATCATGTTGTTACTAATATGTTTATTATTTAGAGCGAGTATGCAGATGCAGCAAAATCTTGAATGGAGTAATGCTATTCAAGCTTTTTTCGAAGTTTTTGGTGTATCCCCTTAGCAGACTTTCGGAAATTAAATAGTAACTTTCCCCATCATTGTGGCGTCTTTATCTACATGAATCATCTAAAGGTGGGATATCATGCTAAAATCGTTCGCATTAACAATGCTGTTAACTTCATTTATTGTCCTTACGGCGTGTGGTGATACAACCTCACCAACTGATAAATCAACGAATACGATCAATACAACTCAGAATTCAGTACCTGATACATCTAAACATTCTGAGAATGAAACGGATTCTTCAACTCATTTTAAACCTGGTATTAATATTGATTTTAACGAGGCTGAATCCTCCCTGACAGAAGACGAATCCCCTCTTCTAGATGTACTTAAATTGAACTTAAAAGGACTTGTTGAGCATGACCATCATCTGTACCGATCCGGATTCGTCACCGAGAAATTGGCTGATGCTATGGAGGGGTATTATAATGAGGATTTCCAATATAAGTTTTCAACAATTGAAAGCATTGAAAAATTTGTATCAACCTATAAACAAGTGCATGTTTTTGTTCTTGGGGAACGTTTAGATTCCAGTACAGATACGATTGAAGCAGTTAAAATGATGTACGCCATCCGGAAAAATAATGAAGGTGTGTGGTCCATCTACACCATTGATTGATTTGATTCATTGATTGATGAATTCCGCTAAACGAGCAGCGCTCTTCCAGGCCGCTGAGGGAACGAAATCCAGAAAAACAACGATATAGGAGCTCAGTCTTTTAATAGAAATCCCATGGCTATGCGTTCTTTATCTGCAATCTCGAGCAAAAGCTCGGAAACCTGATTCAACTCCTGGTAGTTTCCCGTTCTTCCCGCAAGATCGATCATAGAAGAAACGTGAACCCACATTGGAGCGATTGCAGTAAACAACAAGTATGCCTGTTCAACTTTGGGGTCACCCGACAGCTCCACGCATTCTTTTAAAAAATCCCGATACAGATTGCGAAACAAAGCGCCGCCGGTTCCCGCTCTTTCCATTAGTAAAGCAGTCAAGCATAGATCGTGCTCCACATTTTTACTGCGGGAAGGCCACTTCAGGATTTCCTTGCTCATTTTTACAATGCCTTTATTCCCCATATTGCTAATGGGCGGGTTCAAGTAGTCATGTGCATTTTGGGCTAAAGATAATCGTATAGCGGGCATAAGCGGCGGACGGGTGTCGAGCGGTTCGATCGTAAAGGAACGATTCCTGGAGCTCATGGGCCCCTTAGCGTTTCTGGCCAAAGCCAAATGGTCCAAACTTGTCTTCACAAGTCCTCCCTGTTGTCTGGTATCCGCCATGTAGGCGTATTCTTCATCCATGCCATATATTACAGCATAATGGGCGGGAAAGTGTACTTTGTTCGTGAAATAATCCAAGTAATAGGAGTCTAATTTAAGCCCCACCGGAATTCCATGTTCGATGAAGCTCTGTACGTTCTGCCACGCTTTTTTAACGGACGAAGTTTCCTGCGCCTTAATGGTGAAGTTGAGCCGGGATGCGATGCGAGCAGTCAATTCGTCCGGCTTAACCCTTCCCCCAATAAAAGGGAAATCCATCCCCTTTGAATCCCAATAGATGAATCCCAGCCCTTGCCCAAGTCCGAATAACATCGGCTCGGATATGCGGACGCCCGCAAATTGAAGTAAATTGCCCATGGTTGTCGTCTCGCAATGTTCCCCTTCAAAAGGAATGAACTCCTCAATTATTTTAGACATGTCCCTTCGCCTCCTCCATCAATTCACTGATTATTTCCGAAACGAATACCTGCTCACTCTCGATAAGATGGATCGGATGAAGGAAAAGCACTCTTACGTGCAGCGGCAACCGAGTGGAGCCTTGCGATTCGTACTTCTTTTTTATTTTTTTTAAAGCCTCTTCGAGATAATCAAGCCGCTTCCGCAAAGCTTCAATGGCTGCTTCTTTGTCGATAAAAGGCAAAGCGGCGAGCCCCAGATCAAACCGGTTATCGCGCTCTCGCGAAGAAGACAGGACGACGATGATTTCATCCCTAAGTGCAGTCATACCGACTTCTGTTATGGAAAATCGGGTCGGTGCAGGTCCTTTGCCCGACTTCTCACCTGAAACCTCGGACTCGATGAGTCCCTTATTGTTCAATTTCTTCAGTCCAGCGTAAATCGAAGTCGTGCCGATATTCGCCCACTCCCGATAGCCGCGTTGGTCGATTAACTTGTTAATATCGTAACCTGACGCTGGATTGCTTTCGGCGATAATTTGTAACAGCATAAATTCTACGTTCGAAAGCTGCTTCATGGGAACCCCCTCACATCTAATATTACATGAGTGTAATATAACACTAGTGTAATAAAAGGTCAATCAAAGCTCTTCATGACTACTCCGAGAGTGAAATTTAAACATTGTTTTTTGAGAAACAATCAATATCACCGTTAATACCATTGCGTCGGGTGCAATCGAAATCGATTTTTTAGGCGGCGCTGTACGTGACATGCCAGCTTACACTCAACTGTTTAGATAATAATCTAATTGAAAATGACACAATGTTCTTATTCCTCTATATTTGGAGGACAAAACATAAACAGCCGATCACAATGATCGGCTGCTTTCTTCGTTTCACAACGCTAACGTTTCCCGTTAGTTTAGGCAAGGATTTCCGATTTGACATCATTTTGACTTAAAAATTCCATTAAATCATTACTCAGCTGCATAATCTCATTGTTAGCATGATTCGCATAATCCGGCAACATCATATCCCTAACCATTTTAGTTCGAAGCCATGTCATAAAGAAAAGATCCAAGAATACGTTTGGACATTGAAGCACCATTTTAAGTATTGGTGGATCAATTGAAACGCCAGCTTTTTGTATTGCCCTTAGATACGCTTTTAAAGCGACTGTTATTTTGCGTGCCGTCTTTCTGGTTCTGGCTGTTTTTTTGTCAATGATCTTATTCTCAGAATACAAAGTGCCCATCATGGCAATGTCTGATACGGAATGTGTGATTAGATACGCTTGCATATCCTTTTTAATAACGTAGGGAAGCTTTGCTGTTTCAAAACATTTTGCGAGGTTTTTTATGCGTTCTGTCACTACCCCATTCATTTCTCCAAATGCAGTTGCCACTATAATCCTTGGTAGAAATCGAGCATGCAATACTCCATCTTTAATCTGTCCGCCGAAGCCGGGAAAAGCTGGTAAAAGTCTATCCCCTACGATGTCCAGCCATGAAGAGAATCCAATTGAATTATTAGTCATCGTAACTATATTTTTGCTTTGATTATCTTTTAGCGCTAACAACGCTGATTCGGCCCGATCATAACGAACGGTAACGAAAATAAAATCGTATACATCGTCGTTTTCCAGCGTATCAATGACATTCACTTGGATCGATTTAACCGTCCCTTTTTCCTTATATTGCAGGCCATTTTCTCTTAATGATTTAAATCTATTAGAACGTGCAAACAGGGTAACGTCAAACCCTGCTTCAATGAGCTTAATTGCGTACATGCTCCCGATAACACCTGCACCAAAAATTAAAATTCGATCTTGTTTTGCTGACATTAAAACCACCCCTACTTATGAACATTTCCTTTTGATTATCAGACAACATGTTGTATGATGTGATTGTAAGACGTTATGATTTCTTGATCAACCATCAGTTTTTTATGATTTGTCGGATGATATTCTTATTCGCTAGTAGGAGGGAAACATGAATAAGCAACCCCAAATAACGGAGAAAACAAGACAAAAGTTTATAGAAGTTTTTTGTGAGTTATATACCCAAAAGCCGATTGAGAAAATTTCGGTTCAGGAAATTGCGAATAAGTCCGGATATAACCGCAGCACCTTTTATCAATACTTTACTGACATTTACGAATTGTTAGACTCTGTTGAGAATGAGTTATTGAATGACATTAAAAAAGAATTGGCGAATAAAGAGATATCGATGCATACGGTTCAAGATACGCTCTATTGTCTGGATAAAAGAGAACATCTCCTGGTTCTTAATGCCCTCTTAGGCGATTATGGAAGTGCCCGTTTTTTAAAACGCTTAAAAAAAGAAATCACTTTGGATCAATTAGAATTAAACGTTCCGCAAAACCATTCCTTAACGCCATACTTCATTGAGTTTTACCTGACAACTTCCCTTTCTTTATTTCGTCTTTGGCTCCAGCGTCAAAAGGATTTATCGTCAGAAGAATTTTTCAAGTTAGTGGAGAACCTATATTCAAAAGGGATTACGCCCTATTTTAAAGAATGAGTCTGTCCTTCAAACCAAATCCATATGTGGTATAACCATAAAAAAGCGCGCATCAGCTTGTTTACACAGATACCCCATAAAGACAGTAGAACCTGGTGATTCTGCGCCGGCGCTTTCAGAAAGAGCTAGCCGCAAGCGAACGCGAGTTCCTCCTCATAAAAACACACCACCTCCCTCTTGAGAATTAACTTCATTATTAAGGCAAAAAAAGACGAAAAGAGCCCGCTATGTGCAGGCTCCTCCATTTAAAACCATTTTCAGTTTATCCATTTAAGTGCTGATGTGAATTAATGTGGCGCCACAATGGCCCCCATTACCCCGACCAATGCGAACAGAGCGACCTCCTTCTGAGTGAAATGGAACGGCGGACTTGTCAATACCAACGGAACTGTAGCCCAAAACAAACTGAATGCTCCGAATACACAGGCATGATAAATTGCCCTCCGGCGCAATGCCGGTGTCGCCTTCAGCAGATGCAGCATGGAGTGCAGCAGCGCCGGGTAAGTTGTAACGGTCGAAGGCTTCCTTGAGGGTAGCGCCTTTGCCAATACTAGAGCCAGCGCGAAAATCAATGCCGCGGAGATGAAATATATGGCGCGCCAGCCCACATACTCCGCCACCAAGCTTGAAACGGGACGCGCGAGCATAATCCCCAGAAGCAGCCCGCTCATAACGTTGCCCACATTGCGACCACGCACGGCTTCAGGCGAGAGATGAGCCGCATACGGCACAAGGATTTGTGCTGCTACGGAACTACTCCGATCACGAGTGAAGCGGTGAGGAACAGGGTGGCGCTTTTGATTACAGCGGCTATTGCCAAAACGGCGGCTGTAAGAAGCAACGATGAAAGGATCAACTTACGATTTTTCAGGATGTCTCCGAGCGGTACGATAAATAACAAGCCGATCCCCCGGTTTCCATCTTGGGAGAATGATATGCATGAAGCTGCTGAATTTGCTTCAAAACCCGAATCCGTGCTTAATTCAGCAGCTTCATAGCTTGTAAAACTCCTGTGCATTGGCTCCAAATAAACGCTCAATTTGAGGTTTGCCCCACTCCTCGGGAATTGAGCATTTCAGGAGATCAACAACTTCCGAATAATCCGCGGCAAGCAGGCATACCGGCCAGTCGCTGCCAAACATGACCCGTTCAGGTCCAAACAGTTCTATAGCCGTTCGGATATAGGGGGTAAAATCATCCGGGCTCCAAGCCGCATGATCGCCTTCCGTTACCAGTCCGGATAATTTGCAATACATTCCGGGATGTTGGGCAAATTCGCTCATATACGATTTCCAGGGCTCGAATGTCTTCTGTTTAATCTGAGGTTTGGCAAGATGGTCAATGACCCCCCGCAAATTCGGGATTTCCCTGAGCAGCTCCGCCACAAAAGCCATTTGTTCCGATACGAGCAGCAAGTCCACCGGTACTTCCTCATCGGCATAGCTGCGGAGCGCTTTGACAAAGGCCGGTTCCAGAATGCGGGAGGCATCCGGCATGTCCTGGATCATAATCCGGAAGCCCTTAAATTTGGGGCTGCGCCGAAATTGATCATAATGCTGCCTGTGATCCGCATCCAAGAGATCGAGCCAGCCTACCACACCGGCAACCGATGGCGTCTGGTCGGCAATACTGAGAAGGAAACGGGTCTCCTCGATTGTGGGAGCCGCCTGGACAAGGATGCTTGCATCCAGTTCATGTTTCACCAAATATGGTTCCAAATCGGCCGGCATAAAATCGCGATACAGTTCAGGCAGCCCGGGGGTAATCCAGCCGTAGTCATTCCGATCGATCTTCCAGTAATGCTGATGAGCGTCAACACGCATCCAGCTGCACCTCCTTTGCATCATCGTTTCAAAATTCATCTTTCGGTTTCTTGAACATTGTATACGAAGCGATTCTGAATCGTTTAAACCGTGCAGAACGAGCTGAATAAGATCTTTACCGGTTAGTGCTTCAGGATCAATGCTGCTATTGCTCTTCTTGGCGAGTAAAGGTGTAGGATTGCCCTGCGGTTCCTTCAAAGGTCACGGGTCGTAAACCGGGGGCTTCCAAACGACAAGGACCGGAAACGGTGCACTTCACCACAGCGGTTGATATTTGACCTGAATCCCACGCAAAATCAAGCGTAAAACCTCCCCGGGCTCTCAGTCCTTTAACGGTTCCATGACTCCACTCCTCAGGCAAAGCCGGCAGCAGCCGGAGGATTCCGCCGTGGCTTTGCAATAACATTTCGGTTATGCCCGCCGTTCCGCCAAAATTGCCGTCAATTTGGAAGGGCGGATGATTATCAAACAGATTAGGCAGTGTCGAATGTGCCAAGAGCGCTTTTACGTTATCGTAAGCTTGTGTCCCGTCCTGAAGTCTGGCCCAGAAATTGATAATCCAGGCCCGGCTCCATCCGGTATGTCCGCCGCCGTTCGACAATCTGCGCTCCAACGTGATCCGGGCCGCTTTAGCCAGTTCGGGCGTACGTTCCACGCTGAAGCTTTCTCCCGGGTAAAGGGCAAACAAATGCGAGATGTGACGATGACCCGGTTCCAACTCCTCATAATCGTTCATCCACTCCTGGATTTGGCCATAACGGCCAATTTGCGGCTGTGGAAGGCGTTCCAGAGCCGCTGCCAGTTCCTTCCGGAATGCCGCATCCATCCCGATGATTTCCGAGCTTGCGATGCAGGCCTTAAACAAAGCATCGATAATCTGAAAATCCATGGACGCCCCGGCACATAATACTCCTGTCTCACCGTTAGCGAGCATGTAGCTATTCTCAGGGGAAACAGACGGACAGGTAACAAGGCGTCCCTCTTCATCTTCAATCAAGTAATCCAGCAGAAATAATGCCGCCTCTTTCATCGTCTCATAAGCTCGGGCAAGAAAGTGCCGGTCCTGAGTATACTCGTAATGCTCCCACAAATGCAGGCAAAGCCAAGCCGCGCCCATCGGCCAGAAAGAAGCCGGCAGGTAGGTATCCTGGGGTGCTGTATCCCCCCAGATATCGGTATTATGATGAGCGGTGAATCCCCTGCAGCCATACATTACCTTCGCCGTTGTCCGTCCGGGCTCGCGCATGCGTTCTATTAAATCGAACAGCGGTTCATGGCATTCGGATAGATTACCATTTTCTGCAAGCCAGTAGTTCATTTGCGCATTGATATTAATGGTGTATTTACTATCCCAAGCCGGAAGAAAACTATCGTTCCAGATCCCCTGCAGATTTGCCGGCAAGGAACCCGGCCTGCTGGAGGAGATGAGCAGGTATCGGCCATATTGGAAATAAGTTGAGATTAAACCGTGGTCGTCCTCCCCTTCACGTATCCTGGCAAGCCGCTCGTCGGTCGGAAGCAAACTTAAATCAGCCCGCTCCGGAAGGGTCAGCTCCACCCTTGCATACAAGGCACGGTAATCGGCGGTATGCCGTTCCAGCAAATCGGAATAAGTCATTTTACTAAGCGATTCCAGCCTCCGTTTGGCCTCCAGCTCCGGATCAGGATGCCGGAAAGTCGTTCCGGCGGCAAGCATCAACGTTACCGAGTCGGCATCATTCACCAGCAGGTATTCACCCACGGTCCGGCACTTGCCTTCCTCCGTGACGGCTTTTAGTACAGCATTAAACGTGCTGCCTCCTTTCCCACCGCATTCTCCGCGCATAACGAGTCCGCTCTGCTCCCATTTCTCGTTCTTTTCCAGGTAACGCCAGTTGTTTCTGTTAAACCGGGCTTTCAAGGAGATGGCATTCTTGTGATCTGCAGAGATTCGCATTATGATTGCCTGATCCGGGTAGCTAGCAAATATCTCTCTCGTATAACGGATATCCCCGATTTTATATCGGATCCGGGATACTCCATTGTCGAGGTCAAGCTCCCTCATATAGTCCTCCGCCGGCAAATCATGATTAGCGAACGACAGCAGCAGGTCGCCAAGCGGCAGATAATGCCGCTGGGATTCGGGAAGTCCGGCCATCGCCATTCCCGCAAGCTCTTCCGCCTCACGAAGTTTTCCATCCAGAATCAGCTTTCGTATCTGAGGCAAGTGGACCAGCGCATCTTCATTGTTGCGGTCACGAGGCCCTCCGTACCATATAGAGTCCTCATTCAGTGACAATTTCTCCTCAGCTGTTCTTCCGAAGATCATGGCTCCCAATCTTCCGTTACCAACCGGGAGCGCTTCGTTCCATACGACTGCCGGCTCACGATACCATAATCGCCGACCCGAATCTAAGCTCGCCATGATTTCCCTCCCCCTTTATAAGTTCATTAATATAGAAACTGCGTTTCAACTGTACCCATGAATCTACCTTGAATTTTTTCGCAGACCACAGAGATTCTTTATATTTCATTATTCCGGTAGGCCCCTGGAGTAGTGCCCGTGTATTTCTTGAATACCTTCGAGAAATAATGTTTGCTGTCGTATCCGACCTGCTGGCCAATCGCGCTGACAGAAAGCTCGCTGTTGGACAGCAGCAGCTCCTGGGCCGCCTGGATTCGTAACATATTGAGGTAATTGATGAAGGTATGCCCGGTTTCTTTCTTAAACAAACTGCTGATATAGTTGGGATGAAGATTCATTCGCTCGGCAAGGTCGTCCAATGAAAGATCTTTGCGGAAATGAATTTGGATATACGTGAGGATCCGCTTGGCACGACAGGAATAATCCGCATCGGATTCGTTTGGCAGCTCTTCTCTTATACGCCCAAGCAGACCGGCGATTTCGCCTTTGTCTATCGGCTTTAGCAGATAGTCCACCACGCCAGTTCGAAGCGCTCTGCGCACATATTCAAATTCATCATAACCTGTCAGAATAATGAAACGGTCGCACCATCCGCCGAGTTTGATTTCCTCAATCAGCTCAAAGCCGTTTTTCTCCGGCATATTCAGATCTGTAATGGTTACATCGGGCATATAGTCCTTCATCAGGTCAAGCGCATCATAAGCATTTGTTGCCTTACGGACCTCGGTTCCCAAGGGAGCGACTTCCTGCACAATTTTAACCAGCCCGCTTAAGATTAGCGGCTCATCGTCAACTGTCAATACCTTCATCCCGGCTCCCCTCCCCTTTCGTTATGCTAAAACTACGGCTTCAACCTTTGATCCTGTATATGAATAAAGTTCGATAGGGACGCTGATATCCCTATCGAACTTCTTCATTTATTTAACAAACAAATCCTTCTTCTTCTGATAAACCTCGTTTGCCCAATCCACAAGACGCTGCAGACCCATGTTCTCGGCATTGTTGATCATGGCTTCATAATTGGCCACGGCTTCTTCTTCCGATTGGGCCAGATATATTTTTACTTTTTCATTTTTAATCATTTCGTCGATTTTTGTTTTCATCGTCTTCTCCTCGGAATCAGGCTGCGTTTGAATCAATCCTATTTCCGGTTTATAGACGGTTACAGCTTTTCTCTCCATCAAAGCCTGCGTCTTCTGGGTTCCCGGAACATAACCCTGCAACCCTTCCATGACTCCGTCGTTGTACAAATACCACCACTTAATCCCGTTGTTGTTAATGAAATCGGCATCGGAAGGAGAGTATTTCAAATCCGGATATCCCTTGTCATTCCATGTCCAATGCTCGCCTTCGACGCCAAACATGGTTAGTTTTTTGCCTTCGTCGCTGGCCAGGTATTGGAGGAACTTAATCGATGCCTCCGGATCCTTGTTTTTCTTCGTAATAAACGTACCCGCAAAGCCTAGTCCGGTGCTTACGATCTTGGTATTTTCGGACAAGGCGCTCGGCAGCATTTTGAACGTGTAAGGTTTTCCGTCGCTTTTGGCTTTAATGTTATCCGTGTCTGCCACAGCGACAGTATGACTGTGAGCAAATGCTTTACCGCTTAATGCGTACTGATCGTCAATCTGATCGTTGGTGTAAGCATAGTTTTCGCCCAGAATATATCCGCTGCGATAAAGGCTGTTCATAAACTTGAAGTACTCCAGCATCTCTGGCTGTCTAATGGCATAATCGATTTTTCCGTCACGTTCGTACCAGCCATCGATGAGCGCCTCTAAACCGAACTGCTGCATAAAATACTGCTCGATCCAGTCTTTATCCATGATCAAAGGAATCATGTCCGGGTATTTCTCTTTAACCATGCCCAATACCTTGACGAAATCATCGACCGATTGAATGGGCGGATTGCCTAATTCCTTCAGGATATCCTCCCTTACGGCTATACCGGGATTTCCATCGCTGCCGATCGCGTATTTATTTTTACTCATTTCCTCCTGGGTCGCAAAAGAGTTCCGGACGGTATAGAAATTGCCGTCATCCATCGTATGGATCGCTTTTCTCGTATCGTCTATTTTAAAGTCAGGCGCATACTTCTCGATCAGCTCGTTCCAGGGATAAGACAGCTTGGAATCGGACATGCGGTCAATATTGGCATAGGTGAACACCAGATCCGGCAGGTCACCGGAAGAAATCATTAAGGGAAGCTGTTTATCGTCCGTAGCCACTGTTACTTTGAGCTTCACGCCCGTTTTTTCCGTAATCTTCTCGGCGACCGGCCCTTTCCATTCTTTAACCGGATACCAGGAGGCGTCGATGAATAAGGAGAGTTCCTTGACTTCCCCGTTATCCGCCGAGGACTGACTCTCAGTCCCCGCACCTGCGCTCTGGCCAGGATTGTTATTGCCGCTGCCGCAGGCAGACAATAACACGGTTAGCATAACTATGCTAAGTGACAAAAGCAGTGCTTTCTTCCCCTTTTTCTTTTTCATAAAACCCCTCCAGCATCGATTTTTTGATATTAAAGCAGTGCTTTAATATTAGGTTGGTGATGAACAGGCCCATATTAAATCGCTTACAAGAACAAAGTGACGATTCCGCCGTTTAGCATGTCTTTGAGCGGCCGGTTCTGTTATGTCTTAAGTTTAATCTGCGGTGAAGGAGTCCGGTAAGCCAACATCCTTAAGAAAGCGTTGTCATTTTTTAAGGAATTTCAATTGGAATTACGATTCTCCCCGCTTTTTAGGTACAACAAGGGTAAGACAGGTTCCGCTGCCCTGAACGCTATCCAGGATCAAGTCAGAGCCCTCTCCATAAAAAGACTTTATCCTTTCACTGACGTTGTATAGGCCTACGCCTCCTTCCATCTCATCGATCTGATGCAAAGATTCGCTCGCACCGGATAATCTTGAACGAAGGGCCTGCAGTTTGTCTTCGGGTATTCCCATTCCGCTGTCTGAAATACGGATGCGCATTTCTTCTGCATCCTCCGTTGCCTGCAGTTTGATATGAACCGGCCTCAAGGTCGAGGAAGCCCCGTGGACGATACTGTTTTCGACCAAAGGCTGAAGGATAAAGCGCGGACAAGGAACATGCTCCGTATCCATATGAATGTCAATTTCAATGGAAAGCCTGTCCTGCAGCCGCATCTTATGAATATTGAGATAGAAGATCACGGTTTCGATTTCGCGGGCAAGAACGGTATGATCCTCTTTGGATGACAGGCTGTAACGCATCAGCTTCCCGAACCAATAAGAAATGTCGGCCACTTCTTTATCATGGTTTGATTCGGCAAGCATTCGGATTGTCTCCAGCGTGTTATAGAGAAAATGCGGTTTAATTTGTGCCTGCAGCACTTTATACGCAGCCTCTTTATTCCTTAGTTCGGCACGGTGTACGTTGTTGATCAATTCGTCCATACGCTGAATCATAGCATTATAAGTGCTGGTCAAAAAACCGATTTCATCCTGCCGGCCCAGTTTATCATGTTTGCTGATGTACTGCTTCATGTTGTTATCATTCAAATGGCGCATATGCCGGGCCAGCCGGAGAATACGTTTTGCCAGTGTTGAGGCAAGAGCATAGTAGGCAAAGGACATGGACAGCAAAAGGATAACGATCGTTGAAATCATAATGATTCCTTTTCGTTTAACCGAATGAAACACCTCATCCACGCTGCCGATAACGACGATTCGTGCGCCGAGCTCCTCGACGTCCAGCTGGTTTACAATCGTGTTACGGTTAATGAAATAGGTTTTCTCCTCTTGGTCACTCAGCTGTTTCCTTGTAACTTCATCCACCTGGATACCGGTCTCTTTAATAGCATCCCGCACTCCCTGCTTCGGCAGCAGAAGGGCATTCCAGTTATCACCGCTCCCCGTCGCCTTGTAAAATCTGCTTATAAGACCACTATTGATCCGGAGTTCAAGAAGGCCGATAATTTCGGTGAAATCCGTGTTGTAAAGATTCTGATAGAACACGAGGGGCGGCGGAGACGCTCCATAATCGGACATAATCCACACTCCATGGCCCGGCTTCAGCCCGCTTGCCATCTTTTTTACCTCCGGAGAGAGGGTTGAAATATCCAGAAAGCGGTCGGAGATCGGCAAAGTCTGCGGTTTCGTTTTATAGATTTTAAACGACTCGATTTCATTATTGTTAAACAGCGAATGGGAGATAATCGGACTAATGTAACGGTTGTAGGCATAAATGCTTTCCGAATCCGAAGTGTATAGCCCTCCCAAATAATCCGTTACATAAGGGTTATATTGCAGATAACGTTGGATCGAACTGATCCGGACAAGATCCGCCTTCATGTTTGAGTAGGCTTGTTCCAGGATTTTCTGCCGACTTTCGACTAACTGCTGGGTAAGATTCCCATAGATTTGCACGTAGTAGTAATAGCCGAACGTGACGACCGGTATAAAAATTAAAATGACGTATCCCCAAATGATTTTTCTGACGATGCTCATGGTTCGAGACCCCCTGCGCCGCATAGTTCTCTTTAAAATACCATAAGCCAAGAGGGTTCAATACTCGTTTTCGGAATCAGCCTTTAACGGAACCGAGCATGATGCCATGCACAAAATACTTCTGCAGGAAAGGATACACGCAAATAATCGGCACAATGGAAACGACCATCGAGGTAACCTGCAGCGAAAAGCTTGTGACCCCAGAAGCGGGACGATTGGCGACAGCGAGTGAATCCATCGGCGCATTGCTCTGGTTGATGACTTCCATCATCCGAAAAGTAAGTGTGCGAAGGCTGTCTGACTGTACGAAATAAGCGGAATCCAGCCAGGAGTTCCATTGTCCCACACCCATAAACAGGGCCATCGTAGCCAGCAGCGGCGTTGAAACCGGCAAAATGATCTTGAAAAAGATGACAAGTTCACCTGCCCCGTCCATGTGAGCGGACTCTTTGAGTTCGCCCGGTATTTCGCGGAAAAAGGAAATGGCGATCAGCAGAAAAAAGGTGTTAAGCATAGAAGGAACAATATAAACGGCAAACGAATTCAGCAAGCCGATCGAACGAAGAACGACGTAATAGGGAATCAGGCCGCCGGAAAAGTACATGGCAAAAATGATGATGGTAAAATACGTTTTGCTGAACATAAGGCCCCGGTGCGAAAGCGCGTAAGCGACCAGGCTTGTCAACAGGAGACCAAGCAGGGTTCCCAATACAGTCCGTGCGACCGTTACCAGGAAAGCGCTTAGCCACTTCGTATCTCCGAGGAACATTTTATAGTTCTCCAATGTGACGCTTCTCGGCCAAAGGTAAACGCCTCCCAGCAGCGTGTCGGTGCCTTTGTTGAAAGAGGCAATCAGAACATAATAGAACGGATATAACATGGTAAGCATGATGATAAATAAGGCAGCATAAATGAAACTGTCAAAGAGTATATCTTTTTGCTTCTGAGTCTTTAGCATGCCTGCGCCCCCTTTCTAGAATAAACCTGAACCCGACACCCGTTTGGCGATGTAATTGCTGCTAAATATCAGGATTACGGAGATCACGGACTGAATGAAATCAATAGCCGCCGCATAAGAGAAACGTCCGTCACTTAAGCCGACTTTAAAAGCATAGGTTTGAACGATCTCCGAGGTGGGGTTGTTGATGCTGTTCCCGAACAAATAGGCCTGCTCAAAATTGGAACCGACAAGTCCACCGCCAAGTATGCTTCCGATCGTCAGAACGAGGACAACAACAATTGTCCCTTTCATTCCCGGTAAGGTGATGTGGCGGATCCTTGCCAGTCTCCCCGCCCCATCTATCTCGGCAGCCTCATAAAGCGACGGGTTGATCCCGGTAATGGCCGCCAGGAAAATGATGGTCCACCAGCCCATCTCCTTCCAGATGGCACTGCCCACGGCAAATCCCCAGAAGTAGTTGGGACTCGTTAAAATATTTAACGGCTTGTCGATTAGGCCGGATTCCATCAAAGCTCTGTTGACCATGCCTACATCTGCTGACAGGAAAGCGTAAGAGACACCCACCACCACAACCCATGAAATAAAATGAGGCAGGTAACTGATCGTCTGAACGAAACGTTTGAAGCCCATGTTTTTCACTTCGTTCAGCATGATTGCAAAAAGGATCGGCGCCGGAAAAGCAAAAATGACCTTCAAGAAGCTTAATACCAGCGTATTTCGAACAATATTCCCAAACTGATAATCATGAATAAATTCATTGAAGTATTTGAATCCGACCCACTCGCTTGTGAAAATCCCTTTGATGCCGTCCGAAATTCTGTAATCCTTAAAAGCCATCAGGATACCGAACATCGGCGTGTAGGAGAATATCAGCAGGAATATCATGCCGAGTCCGACAAAAAGATGCAGCACCTTTTGTTTTTTGAAACGCTTCCATAAAGACGTACGCCTTCCTCCTTTTGAAGCGGGAAGGGTTGGGAATTGTGTATTTATCTCCATAAGCGCTCCTCCTTTTAATTCTAGTCTATCCCGGAGGATGCAGCTGAAGTAAGTCCACATTCTTAAGAAAGCGTTATTAAAAATTAAGAAAGGCTGCTCCTTCTTAGACAACATCTGTCCATGTTCAAGCAACGTCAAGCTATGGCTGAATACGCATTTATCGTTTAAGTTCATTGTAGCTATTTTGAAAACAGGATTAGAAAGGAAGCGAGATGATGAGCAACCATTCGTTAACAGGATTCGCCCCTGCGCTGGGCTGGAATTCATGGAATACCTTCACATGGGATATCAATGAGCAATTAATCCGGGACGTCGCTGACGTATTTGTGTCGGAGGGTTACCTGGCAGCAGGTTACGAATACATCGTCATCGACGATTGTTGGAGCTTGAAGGAGCGGGATGCTGACGGCAGCTTGGTCGCTGATCCCGAGAAATTCCCGAGTGGAATGAAGGCGCTTGCAGATTATATCCATGATAAAGGCCTGAAGTTCGGCATGTATTCCTGTGTCGGTACACATACTTGTGCGGGTTATCCAGGCAGCTTCGAGCATGAATTTCAGGATGCAGCGCTGTTTGCCGAGTGGGGTGTGGATTACTTAAAATATGACTACTGTTTCAAGCCGCGTCATATCTCTGGCGAACTGTTGTACAAGCGTATGAGCCTTGCGCTCAAAAACTGCGGACGGGATATCCTGTTCTCTGCCTGCAACTGGGGTGAGGACAACGTATATGACTGGATTCGTGAATCAGGGGCTCATATGTATCGCTCCACCGGCGACATTCGCGACAACTGGGAATCGGTCAAGGAGCTGGCTCTTTCTCAGCTCGGCAAACAAAGCTACACCGGCTCCTTCTGCCATAATGACATGGACATGCTCATCGTTGGCATGTACGGAGGAAGCAATAACGACTTTATCGGAACGATTGGCGGCTGTAACGACATTGAATACAAAACCCACTTCTCGCTCTGGTCCATGATGGGTTCGCCGCTCATGATTGGATGCGATGTACGCAAAGCCAATCAGGCCACCAAGGATATATTGTTGAATCCGGACCTGCTTGCCATCAACCAGGACGCGGAGGCACGCGGAGCTTATCGCATCAAACCCGAGCCGCAGTGGTTCCACACAGACGATGTATTCATGCTGGTGAAGGTGCTGACAGACGGAGATCTCGCCATCGGCTTCTTTAACCTGAGCGACAGTCAGCGCGAGCTGTCCCTTCAATTCTGGGATATGGGGCTGCCTTACGCCGCCGGTTATGCCCTGTCACTCTACGATTGCTGGGAGCACAAGGAGCTGGGTATATTCCGCGAGCGTTATGCACCCGTTGTCGGGGCCCATGATTGTCTCGTCGTCCGGGCCAAATTGGTGAAGTAAATGGCTCAAAGCTGCCTATGCACCTCCTGTTCCGTTCCCCTCTCCTCGGACGATGTCGGCATCTATATCAAACTGGTCTCGCGCGCAGCCCAGCAATTTCTCTGCATTGATTGTCTCGGCGTGAAGCTGAACTGTGGACGGGAACCGATCGAGAAGCTGATTCGTTATTTCCGGGAATCGGGGAACTGTGCTCTCTTTCGTTAACGTAAATACGGCTAACCATTATTCTGTGCTATTGATGCACTTTGTGGTGTGTGCTTCGGTATTTTGCGCCTTGTTCTATTATCGACAGGTGTCTTTCTGATGCAGCATCATGTATGCTGAGGGCGTATATGATGTTGCTTTCTTGAATACTTTGGAAAAATAAAGCGGGTCATTATAACCGACCGAATAGGCCACGGATTGAACGGTTAAGCCGGATGTTTTCAACAGCTCGCAGGCGCGCCGGATGCGGCATGACATGATGTACGCCGATACCGATTCGCCTGTAGCTTCTTTAAATCGCCGAAACAGGTAACTGCGCTCCAGATTCACGGCCTGCACAATCTCGGCAACAGTCAAGGACGGCTTCCAGTAATTTTGCTCAATATATCTTCTCGCCAGCCATACGTAATCTTTGGGTTCGTCCTGCCGCTCGCTTGGAAAGTATTCCATGTAATAGGACAGCAGCAGGTGCAAGCGCGCATCTGCCCGCAGCACTTCACTTGCCGATGCACCCGCATTCCAGGCCAGATGAAACCAAGGCTCCAGCGTCTCTGGCGCAGCTGATGCAACAGGCTGCGATATCGAAAGTTGGGTCAATTCCAATATCTGCGAGGCGTCCTGCCCGCTGAACTCGACCCACACGTACTCCCACGGATCGTCCGGGTCTGGGTAATAATAGATTTCCTTTTGCGGAAAAATCATAAAACTCTCCCCGGCGCTCAGTCGAAAACGTCGGCCCCCTGTCTCCAGTGTTCCTTGCCCCCGAATAATATAATGCAGCGCATAGACGTCACGTACCCCCGGTCCCCATTGATGGGTGTTACACGGCTTATGTCCGCCGCTGATAAAGTAAACATGACTGGCCCTGCTCCTGTCTCTCCATAATGAGCCCAACCTGATCCTCTCCCTTGTTCATATGTAGTCATTATTAAATATTACTGTCACCTTTATTTTCACGACTGGAAACACAGCTTCAAGTTGCTTATCATGGATATAGAGAGCTTTTGCCCAGCATAGATGTAAGCGCACCCACGCTTCTTGAGACGACATACGTAATGGATATTCAATCCAGAGAGGAGAATGTTGTGTTGCTTAGAACGGTTACAGTAGAAAATGGTCAAATTCAGGGGCTGCCCGCCGCAGATCCGCGTATAACCAGCTTTAAAGGCATCCCGTTCGCAGCCCCTCCGGTAGGTGAGAATCGGTGGCGCGCTCCGCAGCCTGCGCCAGACTGGGATGGGGTGCTGCAAGCTTTTGATTTTGCGCCGATCTCCATGCAAGCCCCAACGGTCATCGACGATAACAACATATACACCCGGGAATGGGCTGTTGATCCGGACCTGCCGATGAATGAGGACTGCCTGTATCTGAACGTCTGGACACCCGCCAAACGGGCCGATGAGAAACTGCCTGTGTTTGTCTGGTATTTTGGCGGAGGACTTCAAGTTGGTCACACCGCCGAAATGGAGTTTGACGGTGAACGTATTGCCCGCAGAGGCATTGTTGTGGTTACCGTCAACTACAGGCTTAATGCGTTTGGCTTCCTGTGCCATCCCGAAATCAGTGCCGAATCCCCGGAAGCTCCGGCCAACTTCGGACATCTGGATCAACAGGCAGGCACGCAGTGGGTGAAACGCAACATTGCCGCCTTTGGCGGGGATCCGGATCAGATCACGATTGGCGGACAGTCTGCGGGAGGCGGCAGTGTACTCAGCCAGATGACCTCCCCGCAAAATAAAGGGTTGTTCCATCGGGCTGTCATTATGAGCGGCATGGCGACCGAGCTGTACCCGAATGTACGTGTACCCGCGGTTCGCGGCACACTGCGTGATGCCGAGCAGGAAGGTGTTGCATTTTTCCGCTTCCTGGGAGTATCCTCGCTGGCTGAAGCAAGGCAGCTGGATGCCGAATACCTGCGTGACAAAGCATTGGAATACAAAGGCTTCTGGGGAACCGTTATCGATGAACAGTTCTGTGCAGGCGATCCGTTCACCCGCTTCATTCAGCATCAACGCGAACCCGTTCCCGTGATGCTCGGGCACACGTCTTCCGAGTTCTGGACCCGGCCTGCGGTAAGCAGCCTGGACGAACTGAAACAGATGGCTGCCGAACGTTTTGGCGAGGATGCCCCGGCCTTTTTGCAGCGCTGCGAAGCCGACACCGGTGACTTGGAACATGCCCTGCAGATGGCTTCAGTCCGCATGATCGAACATGCCATCCAGCTGGCGATTCGATCGAACAGCGGGCACCCGTCCGAGACACCGCTCTATTATTATAACTTCGACGCGGAGATTCCAGGCTGGGATCAGCCAGGCACCTTCCATTCTGTCGATTTGTGGTTTTTCTTCGAAACACTCGCCAAATGCTGGCGGCCTTTCACTGGTAAACATTATGATCTGGCGCGCCAGATGTGTAACTATCTATCCCATTTCATCGCGACAGGTAACCCGAATGGTCCGGATTCCACCGGCAAACCTCTGCCCTATTGGATTCCGGCCAGCGTACAACAGCCTTATCGCATGGAATTTGATGAACAGGCCCGGTTACAGCGTGCTGAGCCTGAGCCTGTACTCGAATTGGTCATTGAGCATTATTTCAAAAAGCAAAATGAGCCTGTTTTGTAACGGTTTGCTGCTACTCTAATATTACAATAAAGAGCCGTGCAAATGTGCATGGCTCTTTATTGTCTTGCCTGTTTAACTTCCCCCTTGTTATCAATGCAGTTATACCTGGTCAGCTGTATGATATTCAATGTGGGCGTTAATCGTTGTCTATGATTTCCCCAAAGCCTTGAATGTGCATGACTCCTCTCGAAATTCGCTCGGGGTTTTGCCCGTATGTTTTTTGAACAGCCTGCTAAAGTATTTCACATCTTCATATCCAATGATCGCAGCCACTTCACTGACTTTTGCAGGAGAGACTGCCAACATCTCCATCGCTCGCCGGATACGCATATTCGTCACAAAATCCCCAAACGTGAGGCCTGTTTCTTTCTTAAACAATTCGCTAAGATGTCCCGGATGCAAATGGACCTGACCGGCCACCTGCTGCAGACTGATCTCCTGTGCAAATCCGGATTCAATGTAGGCAATGGCCTTTTGCACATGTGACGCCTGTCCTTGGCCCATTTCGCAATAATAGGTTTGCATCAGACCGTATAAATGCTGAAACAGCAAATCCCGGAGGTCCGCGGCATCTGCATCCGGTTCCGGCTGCCAAGGTTCATATCGCGCAGGTTCTTCTCTTCCTAATGCATGCATGGTACGAACAAGCCAGCGCTGTCCGGCGATGACCGCAGAATGCAAACAGGCATTGAACGATTCCGGCGTCACTTCCGGATCCATGATAAGCTCGCTTACAAGCTCTCGTGTCCATGCGGTCAGCATGACAGGATCATTATCGAGCAGAAGTGTCCCCAGAGCAGTTTCTTCTTCATGCGAAAGCAGTGTTTTCCCGCCTTTGCGATGACGTACATGTTCAATGCCCCATATTTTATCCTCCAACAACCCCAGAAACTGAAATGCCGTGGATGCGGTCATGTAACTTTCGTGGAGGCGTTCCTCACTAGAAACCGGATGTCCTATAGATGCACGCAGTTGACATTTCAGCAATGGTTCCATGTGATTGAACACCGCTCCCAATATGTTCTGCAGTTCCTGCTGCCTGTTCGGTAGCTGTATAACGCCAATAACCTGTTTCTTATGAATATGTACGATTGCGCCAGGCAGCATATCCTCCAGCATGTTATGTACTGCAAACCTCAACAGCGCAGCCGAAGAATGACTCCATCCTTTGGCCTGAACAATGAATACCTGTTGATAGCCATGCCCCTCATTCAGAGAATCATCGGCGAATTCGACGGCTCCCCTCTTCAGGAATGCAGGGCAAGAACCCGAATCCACGTCACCATCAATAACCCATCGTTCAAACAAGTGCTGCCTGTTCTCCCGTATTAGTCGTCCTTCTTCGGATTTTTCAGCCCAACGATCCATAATTCTTTGTTTGGCTTGAAGAACCGTTTGAATGATTTCTTCCGGTTTGCTCGTTTTGAGCAGGTAGTCCTTCACTCCCTGGCGGATCGCTTGCTGGGCATAAGGGAAGTCATCATATCCGGACAAAATAATAACCTCCAACTCCGGCAGCAATCGCAGCCCTTCGTCGGCCAGTTCAAGCCCCGTCTTACCCGACATCCGGATATCGGTCATCAGAATGTGAGGGCGTTCTCCTGCCAACCGCGTTATCGCTTCTTCCGCTGAGGCTGCCGGTGTGAGAAGTTCTATCCCTAACTCGTGCCACGCAATTACGCTGGCAAGTCCGGTCCGAATAATTACTTCATCATCGACAATTAGTAGTCTCATGGTCTTTCCTCCAAAAAGGGTATGGAAAATGAGATCCGAGTTCCCCCGCCGATCCTGCTGTCCATTTCTAATTGAGCGTCAGGCCCGTAATGAAGCAGCAGTCGCTCATTCACATTGTGAATCCCGTATCCGCCAACGAACGGTTTCTCATCCGGCTGATTTTCCCTCAGCTGGTCCAGCTTCTCTTGCTCCATGCCAACGCCATCGTCCAGCACGAGTACGTTCATTCGTTCCCTCCCTTGATCCTGCCGAATCATGACGGTAATTGTTCCCGTGCCAACCTTGGGCTGAATACCATGGATCATCGCGTTCTCGACGAGCGGCTGGAGCAGCAGCTTCAGCATCATCCTTTGCTCCAATGCGGGATCCACGATATACTGGACTGCAAATTTATCGGGAAAACGGATGGACTGCACACGTACATAATGCTGGATGTGCGCAATTTCCTGTCCTACAGGACAGTATTCTTTACCGTTGTTCAAACTGATCCGCAGGAAATCACTCAGACCTTCTACCATTTCTGCAATTCGAGTCTCTTTCGACATTAAGGCAATCCAGTGAATGGACGAAAGGGTATTATACAGAAAATGAGGATTGATCTGTGCCTGAAGCGCCCTGAGATCCGCTTCCTTTTTGCGGGCTTCACCACGTATAACTTCATTCTTCAAACTCTCGATATGCGCCCCAAGCAGATTATAGCTCTCTCCGAGTCTGCCAATTTCATCATCGGTTTCGGTTCCGAACAAAGGAAGTGGACGATGTGGGTCAATACGGGACAAGTGTCTGGTGAGCACACGCAGAGGCCTCGTCACTCGGCGGACGGTAAACCAGACAAGTCCTGCGCAAATGACAGCGGAAGCAACCACAGCGAGTGCCGTAAGAATCAGAATATAACCGTTTTCCGACTTGTATTGATCGTAGGGCACCGTTCCGGTCAACGTCCATCCCGTCAACGGTTGCGGGTAATAGAGGAGCGTGCGTTTATGTTCTCCGCTGCCATACGTTGTCGTGCCGCTCCCCTGCTGCCACATCGTTGTTTGCACATCTGGTTCAACCTGCTCCAGAGATTGCCCAAGCCGGGATTTATCCATGGAAGCCAGTATTTCTCCCGAACGCCCGATCAGCTCCAAGCGGCCTTCGCCTCTTCCAAGTCCCAGCGTAGCCCAGTCTTTGGATATAGCCTTTTCATCCAGACTGATTGCGAGCCACCCAAGATGACGATAGTCATGAATGCTGCGGATGGGACGTACCAGCGTGATCACATTTTGTATCCCTGCATAGTTGTGAACCGGATACACGCTGGTCCATGTTTTGTCTCCATCTCCGCTTGGTATTGGCGGATAGGCAATCCCCGGCTCATACCAGGTTGCCGTCGTCAAGGAGGCATTGAACCGATCCGGATAAATCGCAATGTTCGCGATATACTTTTTGGAAGCTGCCAGATTGGTCATTCTGCCGACAATGTCCACGCGGTCCAGCTCGTGATCTTCATTTCGACTCAAGTACTGCTGAATATCCCGCTCCCCGATCAGAAAAATCGATAGATTCTCGGCGTCCTGCAGCATATAGCGGAGGTTGGCTTCCACTTGTTTTAATGTATCCATGCCGGATAGCTTCGTTTTCTGTTCGGTAATGCGGGACGAAATCAAAAACGCGAACAGACCTAGCGCCAGCAGCGGCACAATCATGGAAGCTGTTACGACCACCGAGAGTTTTCTCTGGAGCGAAGAAGTAAGCCAGCGTCCCAATGCCATTTCCTCCTCTGGATGCGATTTCGTTTATCCTTTGACCGCACCAGCCGTCATGCCTTTCATGACCTGTTCCTGAAAAACAAGATATAAAATAATGGTCGGAATCACCGATAAAGTCATGGCGGCCAGCGTTAATCCATAGTCCGTCTGATATCCATCTGCGAAGTTCGCAATCGCCAGCGGCAGCGTTTTCAAACCGGTTTTGTTGATGAACACGAGTGCAAACGAAAAATCGTTCCAAGCATGCAAAAAGCTCAAAATCGTAACCGTGGACAAGGCAGGCACCGACATGGGCAGCATGATCCGGGCAAACAGTCCCCACAGCCCTGTTCCATCCATAAAAGCAGCTTCTTCGATGTCTCGCGGCACACTTGTCAGGTAAGCTGTGAGCACAAAGATGGCTGTAGGCAATGCAAACGCCGTATAAGGCAGAATTAACGCCCAATATGTATTCAACAAGGACATCTGCTTCATTAGAATAAACAAAGGAACCAGCGTACTATGAATGGGAATCAGCATACCCACAACGAAAAAAGTCATGACCAGTCCCTTCCAACGGAACTGGAACCGCGCCAATATGAAAGAAGCAAGCGCAGCAATAAACAGCGTCAATACCAGCGATCCCAACGATACAATCAAGGAGTTGCCAAATGCCGTTCCCAGTTTCGAGCTTTCCCACGCATGGCTGAAATTGGCCGCGTTCCATTGGGCCGGCAGCCCAAAAGGTCTGCTGTAGAAATCTTCATTCGTTTTAAACGCACTAATGACGAGCCAGTAAAACGGATACAATGTTAAAATACCATACACTGTTAGCAGCGTCCAAATGATTCCACTCCGCAGACGACGAACCGGATGGCCTGAAGCTCTTCCTGAGGATGGCATCGTTACAGGTGTTGTACTCATTGAATTCACTCCTCTCCCTCAGTTCTCTTTCCGTTTGCGACTGGTCACCCACTGGCTTGTTCCGATTAGCAGCAAGGAGATCAGCACGATGGTTGTTGAGATGGCACTGCCGAAACCATATCGGTATGTGGTAAAGGTGGAATTATACATATAGGTAGCGAGCAGCTCTGTAGCATGTGCCGGCCCCCCCTTGGTCATGATGTACACCAGATCGAAGGATTTCAGGCTGCCCGAAATGCACAAGATGATCGCGACCTGTACGGTTCCCCAAATCATGGGCAGAGAAATGGACACCAGCTTGCGGATTCCTGATGCTCCGTCCATCTTGGCCGCGTCATGAATCTCACCGGGAATGTTCTGCAGCGCAGAGATGAAAATAATCAGGTACAAACCAACGAAGCTCCAGAGCAGCGGCGGTACAAGAGAAAAGATAGCCATCTTATCATCAGAGAGCCATTGCAGTTTCCAGCTTTCCAGCCCCAAGGCGTCCAACAGAAAGTTCAAAATCCCAATCTGTGGATGATAGATATACTGCCAGATCATGCCGATCACGACGGTAGATAACACCATGGGCAGAAAGACGGCGGAACGCAGGAAGCGCTGCAGCGGATTGCTTTTATGCAGCAATACCGCCAGCATCAGCGCTAACGGAATCTGTCCAAAAACGGACGCCAGGACAAAAATCACGTTGTTTTTCAGCGCCCGCCAGAATATGGGATCATGCCAGATCTCCACGTAGTTATCCAGACCGATGTAGCTGGACTCCCCGATTCCGGACCAGTTAAAGAAACCATAATAGGCTGACCAAACAACGGGGACAAATACGAACAACGCATATATGATCATTGCCGGAGCAAGCCCCAGCAGGATAAAACGCCGATTGCTTAATGCGTTCATTTATTCACTTCCCTTCGTTAATCGCTTTCTACCGACTGCAAAAACATTCACACCAGGCCACTGCGAGTGCAGTACATTTCACCTTGCAAATGAGAGGTTCAGACGTAAACCCCCTCCTCTGAGGGGAAGGGGGCGATGGCTGCTCAACAATCATTATTGTGCAGTACTTGCATCGTTTTGCGTCTCACCAATACTCGGATCAGACTTCTTAGTTGCCAATAGCATTGGCTTGTGCAGCCTGAATTTTGGCCGCGATCTCTTCGGCTTTGCCGCCCATCAACAGTTCCTGCAGTCCGTTATTAATGACTTCTACCGTTGCAGACCCCAGCTTGGAATCGTAGACCGGGTTAATCTTCACTTCCTGCATTAAATCATACAGCTCCACGAACAAAGGATGTGCCTTGGATTTATCCAGATCAATGTTGTAGCTGACGAGCGTGCTGCTGTCCAGCGTAGCCTTCTGGCCGTCCGGACCAGCCAGTGCGTAGAACAGCTCCATGGCGGCTTCTTTTTGGGCACCGCTCAGCTTCTTGCTTACACCCAGGCCGGTACCTACCACGCCAGAGGTTGTTCTTGCCTCCCCTTGGCCACCGTCCACGGGTGGAAGAATAGTAATATGCGTATTGTCCAATACCTCTGCAGGAGCGTTGTTCACCAGGTTTGCCAAAGCCCATCCACCATTCATGACCATGGCTGCTTTCCCCTGAAAGTACAGCTGCATCATCTGTGTCTCGTCAATACTGTTAAAGCCATCCTGGAAAGCTTTGTTGTTGCCAAGCTCCTGCATCTTATTTAGCGCCTCGATAAATTGCGGATCCGTAAAACTCGCTCCATCCTGGGCGACTGCCTTCAGAAACCAATCCGTGCCTGTAATCCGGTCAGCGAGTGTACTGAAGATCGTGGATTGTGCAACCCAGTTAGCCTTGTTCCCAAGCGCCATCGGAATTACCTTGTTCTCGTTAAATGTTGCAATGGCTTGCTCCAACTCGGCCCAAGTCTCAGGAACTTTGACGTTATACTTTTTAAATAGTGCCTCGTTGTAATAAATGAATGAGCTTGGCGCCAGATTCATCGGCACGGAGTAGATCTTCCCGTCAACCGTGTAACCATCCAGTGCGTTCGGGATAAAATTGTCCCTCCACTCTGGCTTCGCGTCCAGCTCCGCATTAATCGGCTGCAGCAGATCGCCTTTTACAAATTCTTTCGTCATTGCATCAGGCCACATGACAAACAAGTCCGGCATTTCATTCGCAGCGGCCACCGTGCGGAGCCTTGTTCTGAGACCATCTGTAGGCAGGCCCTCATCGACCACTTCAATCTCTGGATGGGCCACGCGGAAATCCTCAATGATCTTGCGCATCGCTACCGCTTTTGCATCCTGGCCGGTCCAGTTATGCCACAGCGTAACCGTAACTTTATTGTTGCTGTCCGTTCCTTCCGACTGATCACTGCCACTGCAGGCTGCGAGTATCATTGAAAATAAGGCAATAGCCATACATCCCGAAAGCCATCTTTTTAACATTCTTTAATCCCCCTCGGCATTTTGAATACATTTATTGTAAATGATAACGCTATCATATCGTAAGGTGACGATCCACGGATGCAGGGGTGAAAAATATCGGATGCATGCTTACCAAGCGTTTCAATTAAAAAAGTCGCTAACTTAGCGACTTGGTAGGGTATTATTTACGATAATATGAAAGTGTAGCTGCTATCTCATAAGCCGCATTGACATCTTTTCCACCTATATCACAATGTGGTCCGCAAACCAAAGCAACATTCGTAACAAGTATGCTCAAATCAAATTCATCCAAAATTGTGAATGTGTATATGTTATTTGCGGTTTATATAGCTTCATCTTCCAGAATTCAAACAATAGTTGCACAGTATCCTGTTTGCTTCCCTTTTTCAACGGCCTTGATATAACCATCAAAGTAATAAGGGATATCATCTTCTTTTCCATTCTGAATTCTGCCTCTAACTTTATCGAATGCAAATATTGAAATTGAAAATTCAGGCTCACCCGTAACTAAAACAGGCTGCTCTCTTTCTTGTACCCAATAATACTTTCCACCGTAATTCCTTCTTGCCACTTCGAAAATGTAACTTCCAACCATCGAAGAAACAGAATCCAACGTATCATGATCCAATTCATACTCACATAATTCGTCAAGAATAACGTCTACTTCACGTAGACTGAGTACGCTAAAATCAAAGTTCCCTTTATCCGAGAAATTGTTTTTGAAGCTTTCTGCCGTTGAAATAATGTCTTGTTCTAATCTACTTTGCATAAATCTAACCTCCGCCTCATACACCATTGCAAATTGAACTTACCTATATTGCCGGCATATCCCAATATATTATTTTCGCTTGTTCGTCCCCTAATCTATTCTCCAGACATTTCCGTTATCCTACCCGTTAGCTTGATGATTATTTTTAATTTCAAACAATTTGATACAACATGCTGATCATTTTTGATGGGAATCTTCATTAAAATAATGTTTGAACTGTTTTTCCATTTTATTCGCTACTAAGTGGGTGGAGCGTAAATGTACAATTGCTGTTATGACAAAATACAGGGAGACTATTGTAATAACGGAATAAACGATAACCATCTAAAACTCCTCTCTAGAAGGTAGGTGATCAAAGATTGCCTGGTTCTATTTGACGCGACTCCTGGAACAATAATCGCTAGCCAATCGCGGTCTGCTATGATCTACTTATTGTTACTGACGTGTGAACTGTAGGTTTGAAATACCTCAACCCCTTTTTTCAAACGTTGCAATCCATCTACAAGGCGTTCTCTAGGGCAAGCATAGTTCAATCGAATGAATTCATGTCCGTTACCGCCATAAATGGTGCCCTCAGAGACATATAATCCTGTCTCCTCCCTTATGAGTTTGCACAGATTATTTACATCATGAGTCACAGTCCGGCAATCGATCCAGGCCAAATAAGTAGCTTCCGAATGGATAACCCGCAGCTGAGGCAGCTGACTGACCACAAAATGTTCGAGATACTGCTTATTCGTCATGAGATAGTCCAATAAGGCTTGCAGCCAAGGCTCCCCTTCCGTATAGGCCGAGATTGCCGCTTCAATCGCAAAAGCGTTAGGTTCGGCAACCTCATCGGTATTGATGCTGCGATGTACGAGTTTTCGGATCTCCGGATTCGGCACAATAATACTCGACGTTTGAATGCCTGCAAGGTTGAACGTTTTCGTTGGCGCTACACAGGTAATGCTATTTTGAGCAATTTCTTCCGATACGGAAGCGAATGGGATATATCGGTATCCTGGATGCGTTAAATCACAATGAATTTCATCGGAAAGAATAAGCACTTTATGCTTAACGCAAAGCTTACCAAGTTTCTCAAGGTCTTGTCTGTCCCACACTTTGCCGATTGGGTTATGCGGGTTGCAGAAAATCATAATCGTTGTATCAAGATCGGCCAGCTTCTTCTCCACATCGTCAAAATCGATCGAATAGTGATGGCTATCGTAAACCAAATCACTTCCGAGAACTTCTCGTTGATTGTTCTTAATGGAGTTGTAGAAGATATTATACACAGGCGCAAGAATAAGGACCTTGTCGCCGACTTTGGTCATTTTGCGCACGATCGAAGAGATGGCAGGCACTACGCCTGTGCAAAACATAATCCATTCTTTTTGAATTGAAAATTGGTGTCTCTTTGCCCACCACTGGGCGACTGCATCGTAGTAAGTGTCCGGTACCGTGGCGTATCCAAAAATACGATGGTTTAATTTCTTTTGCAGGGCATCGACGATAGCCGGCGATGTCTCAAAGTCCATATCTGCCACCCACATCGGCAGTTCTCCCGGTCCAACCTCCCATTTATATGAGTTCTTGTCCAATCGGCTCGTCATTTTGTCAAAGTTGAATGACACTTCTTTCACCTGCTTTATCCAGCTCGTATTTGGTGTTGGCGGCAAAGATTTTATCATCATCGGTGATGATTTTGCCAATATCCTTCGCTTTGATTTTTCCGGAGATTGGATTTCTAACACTGTCAATCATGGTCTTGGCTTCCACCTCTATGGTTGAGTACTCAAATGCCAAGTCGGTATTAAGAATTGTCCCGTTCTCAATTACGAGGCGGTCCATGTAACACATTCCTTGATTGCTTTCGATGGTGCAGTTGATAAACGTGATGTTCTTTGAATTCCAGCCTAGATATTCTCCGATGATCCATGAATCATAGACAGTGACGTTCTCGCAATTCCAGAAGGCGTCTTTCGATATAAGCTTTGCATTACGGATCGTCATATTCTTTGCTCCATCGAAAGCATAGTTCCCTACCAGTGTGAAATCGTCGATGGTGATATTTTCGCTATTCATTCCAAAGTAGTCGCCTTTTGCGGTCACATGATTCAAGTGAATATCCGTGCAGTTCCATAAGGTCTCTTGTGCATTAGGCAGATCCACATTCTTCAGGAGGATTTTGCTCGAACGCCGAAATGTCTTCGGTGCCTCGATGATGCTATCGTTCATGGAAATTTGATCCGTATACCATATTCCCGATCGGGCCATTTCTAGAAAAGTGCTGTTATTGACGCGAATATTGCTGCAGTACCATAACGGATACTTCCATTTGAAAATGCTATTATGAATAGCAATGTCGTTGCTCTCCTTTAATGGCGACTCGCCATCCGCAAATATCGAATTCTTAATGATAAGATCTTTACTCTTAAAAAGAGCTCGTTCTCCGGTTAGCATTTGTTGATCGATCGTTTGCATTTTACTTTAATTTCCCTCCAAATACCGGGAAGAAGCTATGCTCACCATAATCCTGGATGTGCTCTACATTCTTCAAGGTCTCCATATCTGCATCGCTGATCACAAAATCAAGCTCTGCATTGTTTCTCATGTGATCTGGATTTGCCGTTTTGGGAATGACGACCAGTCCAAGCTGGATATCATACCGGAGGCATAGCTGGGCAACAGATACTCCATACTTTTCAGCTATTACCTTAATATCTGCATGATCAAGGACTGCACCGTGTGCAATTGGTGAATATGCTTCTACCAAGATGTCATTCTTCTGACAGAATTCAATGAGCTCTAAGGGCGTATTGCTCACATGTGCCAAGATCTGATTGACCATCGGCTTGATCTCACAGCTCTCAAATATATTCTCTATATCATCCTGAAGGAAGTTAGAAAGACCGATTGCCTTTACTTTGCCTGTTCTATAAGCATCCTCCATCGCTTTCCATACTTCTTTGTTTTCCTCGAAGTAACGGTTCTCCTCACGGAACTCCTTCCAAGGCTGCGGGCTGTGGATAATCAGAAGGTCAATGTAATCCAGCATCATTTTTGATAAAGACTCATCAATGGACTGCTTAACTGCATCATAGTTCTTTGCTTCTGCAGCAACCTTTGTCGTAATGAAAAGTTCTTCTCTTGCGACACCGCTGGAACGGATTCCTTCCCCTACACCAACTTCATTCATATAAGCCTGTGCAGTATCAATATGGCGATATCCGATAGATACCGCATCACGTACTGCCTGTGCCGCCTGTTTATCATCAAGCAGCCAGGTACCAAGGCCCAATTTTGGAATTTCTACACGATTTGATAATTTGTAAGTTTCGTTAAACATGTTTTCGTCTCCTTTGCATGGTTATTTTTTTACATCCTTATCAGTAAGTTCATTAGTCAGTGGGTGATGGCAGTGATCAAGGGTTCCTTGTCATTGCCAACATTTTCATTACCCTGACATGCACCTTGCTTTAAATGGCGATTTTGCAGATGTACATCAAGCATTGGTTTCGCGCGGTGCAACCTTGACTGTCGCAGAACGAGCTCGTGTACTAATCATCGAGTTTAAATAGGAACTGCCGTTGTACTTCGCACGGTACGCATTGTCGATGAGATCGCCCGTATGCCCACCGATCGGTTCGAAAACGACTTCCTTTGTCATGCCAGCGACAGTGATACGCCCCGCCTTCTCTCGTATTGCAGCCTGATACCAACGGGAGTTCTGACCGAAGTAGGCGCGCACATAGAGTGAGTCATCAACCACAACAGACCAAATCCAAGTCGGGGTGCCGTAGGTTATTCCGTCTTCGCGGAACGGCGAGATGTGCAGGTCGTCAGCTTCAGTTATTTTGCGCAGTTCTTCTTTCGACCATGTGTCCATGAGAGGCATCCTCCTTATTAGGCAACTATTATAGAATGTTGAATTAAATTCCTATCTAGAAAATTGATTTATGGAACTATACTTGTAATTTCTCATTAAAATAAATACTAAACTCAATATTAAGAATAGGAATCCGCCTAATACGACGTACTGCGTACCCAATCCAGATATAACCAGTCCACCTAACGATGTACCGGTTGTTACCCCCAAGTTACCGGACGCCAGAAACAGTCCATTCGAGAATTCAGGGGCTTCCGGAGCTGCAGACGACATCCAGTACTGACTGATATTATTTCCTATAGCCACTACGATTCCAAAAATCAAAACAATGAATGCCATAGGTACAGTGAACTGTCCCATTAAGAACAACAAGATGTAAACGCCCCCTAATACGAATGGAAAAGAGGCGACAGATTTTATGGCATTTTTAGTAAGCAGCTTCCCGGCGACGATGTTTCCTATTATACTTGCCCCACCGAATAGGAATAACATGAAACTAATCGTTTTCCCGGGTACATTGGTAATGGTTTCAAGATACTCGGCAAGGTAACTACTGACTCCATACATCGCTGCATTTATAAAAATGACCGCAGCAATGGACAGCCAAGTCATTGGTTTTGTTAATACAGTTAATTGAGATCCATAAGAGAGTCTTTCCTGAACAGGCATAGATGGTACGAATAGCAATATAGCCATGAATGCTATAGCATTCACAATAGTAAAGAATAACATTGCCATATCAAGCGAAGTTGTATTAGCAATCAAACTAGAGACAGGTGCACCAAGTACCATCCCTCCCGTTACTCCCATAAATACTTTAGAAGTGGCTTTTGGAGCCTCTTCCTTGCTAACAGAGGCTGCTGCCGCTGTCAAAGCGATTGAGACATAAACGGGATGTAAAAAGGCTGGGATCACACGAGCAATTAATAAAACGGTAAAGTTTGATGCAAATATGGAGACCATGTTGCCCAGAACGAAAACACCTAATACAAGTAACATTACCTTCTTGCGATTGATGCCCGAAAACAATAACGGCATGATGGGCCCAGATATGGCAACAGCAAGTGCAAAGAGACTCACTAGCAACCCTGCTTTGGAGATACTGATATGAAAATGGTCCGCAATTAAAGGTAATATCCCTACGATCCCCATTTCCGTATTTAAGATGCCGAAAACACCTATGGTCAATATTAGAATCAACCATTTATTTCTGTTAGCCAATAATAAGCAACTCCTATCTTCAGCAGTTTTTGCGCAGCAGATGATTTAACAAAGAAGGTTGTTTAATCAACTCATGTCTATTATTATATGGGTAAGAAAGATACATTCAATGGTTAAAATAACGAAGTCTGTTGATATCTCAACACAGCAATCAAAAATGTTAATTATCTAAGAAAGTTTGGTGAAATATAGGATGGTAAAGATGGATCGGAGAATTGCTAAAACGCAGGAAGCCTTGAAAAAAGCTGTTATTGAATTAATGAGGGAAAAAAACTTCGATGATATTACTATTCAGGATATTGCAGATCAGGCTGACCTTAACCGCGGAACCATTTACCTTCATTATCAGGACAAATATGATTTGTTGGATAAACTGATCGAGTCACATATGAATGAACTAAGCGAGATGGATGATTGGGCATGTAAGCTGGATTGGAGCAATGGGCTTGTACCTTTTTTTGAGTACTTTGAGAAAAACTATTTATTTTTTTCGACCATGTTAGCGAGTAAAGGAGCCCCTTCTTTTAGAACTCGGCTTCAAAATTATGTTATGGAAGGATTCAAAGGAGAGATTGATCGAGAAAGCGGAAAAAATGTGGATTTAATTGAAGATGTTATGTTGCAATATGCGGGTACCGCTTATGTAGGAATCATTGAATGGTGGATTCGAAATGAAATGCCGTATCCCCCGCAAATCATGGCCAAACAAGTTGGAACCTTATTGGAGAGAAGCCTATAGAACATTGCTGGTCCATTTGTCATACAGCTATTAAGAAATTAAACCTCCAGATTAGTGATGTTGCCAGGTCGGATTCGCAAGACGAAAGAAGAGCAGGCCACTTTAGGGCCTGCTCCTGATGTACGTTATCAACTGTCTTTTCCCATTAGCAACATCATTCTTCATTTACGCATTCACTTTATAGTTAGGCTTTAATTATGCTCCCAGGGATTTGTGCTCCACACTAACCGAAGGCTTGGAATAGAACAATAGATATAGTCCAACTCCTAGTTTGGTAGCTCCATCAAGAATTCCGAAATAAAGGAAGGGTACGGGCTGAAGCAGCATCCCAACTATAGCAATTACTGTACAAACCGTTCCAAGGATAATCATGGACTTTCCGTGAACGTAATAAAATATAAAGAAATGAATCCCCGTTGCAAGAAGTGCCCCGAGCCAGATCATCCGCCAATCCAGGCTTGGAAAAAACGGACCTGCGATCAAAAATATGAGAATAAAAAGAGCGATCACCCCAATATTCCCCACCCGATCCTGAAAAGATGCGCTTGGCCCCTGAGATAATCTTCGATGGACACTCGAATTTAAAAATGAAATATAGAAACCAATAAAGTATCCGGTCATAAAAATGAAAGGATTTAAATAGTATTCTCCTCCAAATAACGTTGATACAATGATGACGGTTCCGATGATGGTCAGCCACAAACCACAGACTCGTTTCTGGTTAAATTGCAATGGAACTTCACGATCATATCCTAGTTTTTGAAGCATCCCCGCCTCCTGGAAAAGATATAGTGGAGCTGTTTGGAGCATAGGCTCAATTCAAGTTATTCTGCGTGGGTGCTCAACGTTCCTGCCAGATCCTTGAACAAAAGCAGCCGACCACATCGATCGGCTGCTTTTTTGCTTTTACTGTGCTATTGTTTCCCCTACGTTAAACTTCCTTAAGCCATCTTAAGACCTTGTATATCATAAGCCAGTCTTTCAATCCATATGCGAGCCACCGTTAATATCGATTTCCTCTCCTGTAATATAGGACGCCTGACTTGAGGCCAGGAAAGCGATGGCCGACGCAATTTCTTCGGTTTCTCCCGGACGTCCCATTGGAATGCTTGCGATGACTTCTTTCGCCGTATCCTCATCAAGCGATTTCCAAATGTCGGTATTCACAAGCCCTGGTGCGATGCAGTTCACCGTAATGCCGTTCGCAGCCACCTCGCGGGCGAGGTTTTTAGAGAATCCAAGCACCGCTGCCTTCGAAGCCGAGTAATGGGCCCCACCGAAGACGCCGCCACCACGTTTCGCGGATACGGACGACAAGCTGATGATCCGGCCATATCCCTGTTTTTTCATCTGCCCCAGCACCGCCTGGGTGCACAGGAACAAACCGAACATGTTTACGTTGAATACGCGTGTGATGTCTTCCAGCGTCATTTCTTCAACGGTTGTTTTTTGGGAAATTCCCGCATTGTTCACTAGAATGTCAATTCTACCGAAATGCCGGATTACTTGCTCCACCATGGCCCGGTTCGATTCCTCGCTGGTTACATTCAGTTCGATGCCGATGGCTTCCCCGCCTTGGGCACGGATTGCGTCCACCGTCTCCTGAATTCCTTCTTGATTGATATCCGCGATGACCAGCTTCGCGCCTTGCTTGGCCAATGTCAAAGCGATCGTGCGACCGATTCCCCGTTTTGAACCGCTTCCTGTGACGATTGCTACTCTGTTATTCAATTCAAACATGAAACTAACACTCCTTTTAATTTTATGATTCAAACCCGCTGGGTTCGATGGATCCGGCATGGGTCGCTTATCGGTTGTTTTTCACCAGGGATTGCGCCGTGTGCACAATGTTCTCCACCGTAATCCCGTTCATTTCAAGAAGCTTCTCATAAGGAGCAGACTCCCCAAACTTATCCTGTACACCGATTCTGCGGACGATGGCGCCTCCTTCCTCGGCGACCACTTCGCTCACGGCGCTGCCTAGCCCGTTTAGAATGTTGTGGTCTTCCACCGTAATAATCCGTCCGGTACGCAAGCAGTCCACCACGGCTTCGCGATCAAGCGGTTTAATTGTATGCATGTCAAGCAATTTTACGGACACGCCGGATTGTTCGAGAATTTCCGATGCTTCCAAAGCCAAATGGACCGTATCGCCGTTTGCAATGATGGCGATATCATTTCCGTCTTTCAGTCTTTTTGCTTTTCCGATCTCGAATTCATCGTCCTCGCCGTAGATGACCGGAATGGTATCACGCGTAAAACGGAGGTAAACCGGTCCATAGTGTTCCGCGGCCTTAGCAACCAACTTGCGGGTGGAAGCATAGTCCGCGCCCATAATAACCGTCATGTTCGGTATGGTGCGAAGGACGCCCATGTCCTCAATCGCTTGATGGCTTCCTCCGTCGTTGGCTGGGGTCAAACCGCCATGGGAGCAGGCGATTTTTACATTCAAGTGTGGATAGCATACCTCTTGTCGAATCTGTTCCGCCATGCGCAGCGAACCAAACACCGCATACGTACTAATAAAAGGAATTTTGCCGGTGGTCGCCAGCCCGGCTGCAAGGCCTGCCGCATTTTGCTCGGCAATCCCAACGTTAATATGCTGATTCGGAAGTTGGTTGGCAAACTCCGTCGTTTTGCACGATTTGCCGATGTCGATGTCCACAACGTAAATATTTTTGTTTTGTTTGCCAAGTTCCAAAATTTCATGTCCAAATGCGTCACGAGTCGCAATTTTCTTAACGGTTGCTTCACTTTTTGGTGTACTCATCATTTTAGCCCTCCCGCAAGTTCTTCCATGGCTTGCTTATACTCGGCTTCCTTCGGGGCGGCGCCATGCCAGCCGCATACGTCCTCCATGAACGAAACGCCTCTTCCTTTGACCGTGTTGCAGACGATACAAATCGGTTTCCCATGCTTGAGATCCCTTATTTCGTCCAACGTATCTACGATCAGTCCCATGTCATGTCCGTCGATTCTTCTCGTATCGAAACCAAATGCTTTAAATTTTTGCTCCAGGTCCAAATTCGGCATAATCTCGTCGCAAGTTCCGTCGATTTGAAGATTGTTGTCGTCCACAAAAACGATCAGGTTATCCAACTGATATTTGTTCGCCGTTTGCGCCGCTTCCCAGATCTGCCCTTCCTGACACTCCCCGTCGCCGAGCATCGCGAACACCCGGTATGATTTGCCGTCCCTTTTGCCCGCGATCGCCATGCCTACCGCGCAGGAGAGGCCTTGACCTAAAGAACCTGTCGAAATATCAATTCCTGGACATTTTTTCATATCGGGATGTCCCTGGAACGGCGATCCATACTTACGAAGCGTATGCACGTTTTCGAAGGGAACGAACCCTCGATGAAGCAAGGCAGCATACTGGATTGGACACACATGCCCTTTCGATAATACAAAACGATCACGGTCCTCCCATTTCGGATTCAGTGGGTCAATATTCATTTCGTTGAAATACAGCGCGGTTACGATATCCGCAGCAGACAACGATCCGCCCGGATGCCCGGATTGAGCCTCGTAAATCATCGTAAGTGCAGTTTGTCTCAGTTCGATTGCTTTTTGTTTAAGCTCGTCGACCTTAAATTTTGTCATTGTGCTCACCTCATTTTATGATTATATACCGATTTGTCATGTTGTCTACTTGTATCCTAAGTTATTGTAAAAAAAACGAGTATTTAGATCCTTTCTTATACTCATTTTTTAAAAACATTAGCCGACCTTACTCGAGCTTGCACGATCCAACGATGTTGAATGGATTTTATGGCTTTTGCCCGTTTGCTTCACCAAGAAGATGATAATTGCAGCGCTTACAATCATGCTGATTCCCAGCACAGTCAAACCGAGATTATGACTGCCTGTCATGTCATTCACAAATCCAACGAAGTATGGCCCGAAAAACCCGCCAAGGTTTCCGATACTGTTGATCAAAGCGATCGCTCCGCCAGCGGCTGCTCCCGTTAAGAAAGATGGCGGGATTGCCCAGAACGGAGAGTATGCGCCGAATGCTCCGCAAAGGCTAACCGTTAGAAGTGCAAACGAACCGACTAGGCTGAATTCCGACACGTACAAGCTGGCTATCATTGCAATGGCACTTATCGTCAGGCAGCCGGCAACGTGAAACTTTCGCTCATTCTTTTTGTCCGAGCTTTTTCCCACCAAATACATGACAACCATGGCACAAAGATACATGCAGCCTAGCAACCAGCCGATGCTTTGCAGACTCCATCCCGTCGTTTCGGTTAGTCCTCTTGAAATGGTTGGCAGGAACATATTAATGCCGTAATATCCGAACATCCAGAAGAAGTAGCCGATCGCCAAAATAAGAACATCTTTGTCCCGCAACACTTCAAGAAACGTCGGTTTTTTCACTTTTTGCTTCTCCAGCGCCTCTTTGCGGGTCACATCCAGCAGCCAAGTTTTCTCATCACCGGTCAGCCACTTGGCGTCTTCAATGCGATCCGTCAGGTAGTAATAACAAATGATGCCCAGAATCACTGCCGGAACCGCTTCCAAAATAAATAGCCACTGCCAACCGGAAAGTCCAAACCATTCAATCTGCAAAAGGAACGTCGATAACGGGGAACCGATTGCGTTTGCGGCCGGAATGGCGATCATGAAACCGGCAATGGCTTTCGCGTGATGTTTGGATTGATAGAATCCACTAAGATAATGAACCATACACGGATAAAAGCTGGCTTCGGCAACGCCGAGCAAGAAGCGAACGATATAAAACTGGATCGGGGTCTGAATGAACGCCATGACGACCGCCATGATTCCCCATGTAATCATGATCCGGCTGATCCAGCGCCTTGCACCAATCTTGGACATCATCGCGCTGCCTGGAACCTCCAACAAGAAGTACCCCAGAAAGAAAATTCCTGCACCGAAACCGTACACCGCCTCGGAAAAACCGAGTTCTTCATTCATTCGCAAGGCAGCAAAGCCGATGTTTACCCGGTCCAGAATCGAAATTGCGAAACATAAAAACAAAAAAGGGATCAATCGCATCGTTACTTTACGAACTGTAGATTTCTCAAGCTGAAGTAGATCCATAAGAAAATCCTCCCATTAATTAATACGAATCCATTTTTGATTTAAACGCTTACAATTTGGTTCGAAAATGGATACCATATCTTCCGTTGCAGAGTTTCCAATAGTTAATTTGCTTCACCTCCAATTGATTTGTAATCTTGTAAACTTGTATCCTAAGTTAACTTGTCTAGAATATAACAAGTTCATTTTTAATTGTCAATAACTGATTATAAAATTTTTAAAGAATAAGCATAACAAAAATCCCTATGCCTTTACCTTATGCATAGGGATTTTTGTTAATCTTTCCAATAACGATCATAAAGATTTTGCATATGCTCCATCATCAGCCTGGCAGCGGTATCCTCTTCTTTTTGCTCAATAGCATTAATGATTTCCTGGTGCTCTTTAAAATTAGTGTCTCTATAGTCCGGACGGGTTACTGTCCGATCCCGAATAAATCTCCACATTTCCTGCTGTTTCATTGCTTGGGTAATCACAGTCATAAACTGAATATAAAGATCATTGTGTGAAGCTCGAGCAATTTCCATATGCAATCGTTCATCGGTTTCAGGCACATAGTGTCCTTTCGAAGTTTCGGACTCCATCTGTTTGATCGTTTCTCGAAGAAGAAGGATTTCTTCTTTGGTAGCCCTTTGAGCCGCCATTCTGGCAATGAGCGGTTCAATGCTCATTCTCGCTTCGACAATGTCCTCTGGAGACACCGAGTTTATTAACGATTCGTCGGTAAGCGACTCATCCTGTGCGACAATGCTTTTGACGTAGACACCTTCACCTTGTCTGGAATAAATGTACCCTTTCATCTCCAATGCACTCAGTGCTTGTCTTATAGGAGCACGGCTTACTCCAAATTGCGCACACAATTCACGTTCCGTTGGAAGCTTGTCTCCGATTTGAAACGTACCGGATTGTATTTCGGAAAGAATCTGATCATAAATCTGAATGTACAGTTTGTTGCTGGATACGCGATTGAATTGTATTGTAATCATCTCCCTCTTTCAGCTCTACTTGCACAATCTACTTGCACTATATCCATAAATATTATATAAATTAGAGTCTTGTTAGACAACATAATGTAAGACAAATGTGCAGAATAACATATCGTATCGTGAAGCCCTGAGTACTCCGCTATACCATAAAAGCCAAACAAGCTGCCTGTAGGCAGCTTGTTCAAGTACATTCACTCCATATGATTATTAAGGCTGAATGACAAATGTCGTTACGCTCTGGGCTGGAAGGTTTGCCGTAAATCCATTGCCGGATATCTGGAGTGAGGAGCCTGCCGCCAGATTGCGCGTGCTATCCGTGATCCAGGAGGATACGGCGGATCCCTTTACATTTTTCACCTTGAATCGCTGATTCACGCCCGATGTATTTTTGTTAATAGCGACAATGACGATCTTGTTGTTGTCTCCCTTGTACGCCGAGACATACACGCCGTTCGCCGGATTTTTGGTTGCATCTACCCTGACGTCTCCAGGACGGATGAATTTGGAGTAATGAGCCATACTGTAGCCGCGTTTGCTAATGGTTCCGTCTTCCTTGATCGGACCATAATGTCTGCGAATGTACCACCATACATAAGCCTGGAAGTTCCCTTCAACCATGGCGTTATACATGTGCTCCGCAACACCCAACGCCTCCGGCCAGCGATCTGCCGAGTCGGTTTCGCTGTTTGGATAGTAGACTTCGGTCATCCATAGCTCCTTGCCTGCACCCTTTTGCTCGTACAATGGATATGGAAAATCACTGTATTGTGTGCCATACGTATGTGCTCCGAGAATATCGAGATTGGCGAGCGCTTGTGGATCATTTAAAATCGGATCCGACATTTGTTTCACATAGGAGAAGGACTCCGGCGCAATGACCCTGTTGTTGATCGAGCCTGCATTTTCTTTCATGAATCGCAGCATCTCCTCCGGAGACCACCAGGTCCAGTCATGGGCGTAATCCGGCTCGTTCTGGACGGAAATGGCATACAGGTTCACGCCGTTATTTTTCATAAACATATCGAACTCATTCAAATACTGTGCGTAGGCATCATACTTGTCGTATTTGAGCCGTTTGGCCTGTGTGTCCTGAACATAAGCCGTCACATTGATATTGTCGATGTTCGGTCCTCCTGTTCCCGTGGACACCAGCTTTAAGGTACTCGTTCCATTGACCATCGGAACCTGAATCGATTTTTCCTTCCACGTATCCCCACTGCCCGTGGCTTCAAAAGGAACATTGCTAAGTTCTAATGTACCGTTCACATATACATCCAGATTACTCGTCCCTGACGGAAGCGAATAACGAATCTTTACGTTTTTGGTGCCTGTGCTGCCAATCAGGATTGTATTCCACAGAACAGCCGAGCCGCTCGCATTTTGAAAATGAACATAACCCGTTCCCGTATAACCTGAAAATGAATTCGCTACCGCTGCTCCGGTCAACGTTGTCGTTGATTCGGCTTCATACGTCGAACCGTTGCCCGAAGTCATGCCAAGCGTGAAGGTTTCCGTCAAGTCACTCGGCGGATTCCACGGAGAGGCGAATACAATCGCCCCGTGTTCAATCGCTTTTTTGGCCGTTTCCACTTCCCGCTGCCAATTGTTTTTGTTTTCGTCGATCGGGATACGCAGCACAGAGAAGCCCAGCTGATTCGCACCATTGCCAAAAGCCGTTTCTCTTTCTGCTGCGGTCAAATCACCAATCCAGCCCGAATGTGTCATTCCGCCAAAACCACGAATAACCTGTTTTTGCGAAGAGACATTAATGACGACATCGTTAGCTGCCATCACTTTGGAAGCCGCGGGCACAAAAAACAAGGGCAAAGCTGTCGCCACAGCCAGTACGGTACAGAACGATTTTTTCATGAAAGTATTCACGCATTCTCATCTCCCGACGTTCATGATTTGTACGAATTCAATGCTTACCCCTTCACACCTCCAATCGTCATCCCCTGTACGAAGTATTTCTGGAGGAACGGGTACACCATCAGAATCGGAACGCTGGCTATGATGGTCATGGTGGCCCGAATGGAAGTCGGCGTAACAGCAACCCCGCTGTTCTCGGCCGACTGGTATGCATCACTTGCCGATGAGGTTGCCGCAGTCGTCGATGTCTGCAAAATCTTCATTAATTCATATTGCAGGGTGCTGAGTTCCTTGTTGGATGAATTGTACAGAAATACGTCGAACCAGGAATTCCACTGACCTACAGCCACAAAGAGTGATACCGTTGCCATTGCCGGAATGGTTAAGGGAAGGACAACACGGATGAATGTCGTAAACTCCCCTGCCCCGTCAATGCGGGCTGACTCGAGAATGCCCTCAGGCAACCCTTCGATAAACGAGCGGATCACGATCATGTTGAACACTCCAATCACCCCGGGAATGATATAGACCCAGAAGGAGCCAATCAGTCCGAGATCACGAATCAACAGATACCCTGGAATCAGCCCTCCGCTGAAGTACATCGTAAATACAAAGAACATGGTCACAAACTTGCGAAGCACAAATTCCTGCCGACTGAGCGTATAGGCAAGCATGGCGGTACAGAAAACGGACACGATCGTCCCGATGATCGTACGAAGCGCCGAGATCAGCGTGGCATGGTAGATGTCGGATTCCCCAAAGATATATTTGTAATTATCCAGTGTCCACACACGGGGCCACAGATAGATCCCCCCGCGAATGGCGTCGTTGGCGTCATTGAGGGAAACGGCTATCATATTGAGAAAAGGGTAGATCGTGACAATCATCAAACAGACCATAAATATGATATTAAATGCATCAAACGCCCGGTCCCCGGCGCTGCTGTTCCGCAAGCGGGATGATTTTGCTTTTGGCATGGTCTAGGCCTCCTCTTAGAATAATCTGCTTTCTCCCATTTTTTTCGCAATGTAGTTGGCGGTGAAGAGGAAGATGAAGCTGACCACGGTCTTGAAAATACCTGCCGCTGTACCCAAGGAGAAGTTCCCCATTCCGAGACCATACTTCAGTACAAAGATATCCAGGTTTTCTGAATAATCCATATTCATTCCGTTGCCCAGCAAGTATTGAGGTTCAAATCCGGATTCCAGGATGCTGCCCATATTCATAATGAGCAAAATAACGATAACCGGCTTCAAGCCTGGCAGCGTAATATACAGCATGCGTTTGAACCGGCTGGCTCCGTCAATCTCCGCAGCCTCATACTGGGCAGGATCAATCGCCGTGATTGCCGCCAGATAGATGATGGTGTTCCAGCCAACGTCTTTCCACACCTCGGTAGCGCCCAGTATGCCCCAGAAATACTCCCCTTTCCCCATCCACAACACCGGACTGTCGATCAGGTGAAGCTTCATGAGCAGCAGATTGATAATGCCGTCTGGTGACAATACGGTCAGGACGATGCTCGAAGCGACAACCCAGGAAATAAAGTGAGGCAGATAGCTGACCGTTTGCACAAAACGTTTAAAAATGATATTCTTCAGCTCATTTAACAAAAGCGCCAGCGTAATTGCGGTAACAAACCCAAGCACCAGTTTGATCGAACTCATGACAAGCGTATTTCGCAGCACCCGATAGAAGGTATGATCCTCAAAGAGGGTCTGAAAATGTTTCCATCCCACCCACTGCTGATCCGTAAATGCTCTGGCCGGCTTGAAGTTCTGGAAAGCCATCGTCCAGCCCCATAATGGCAAATACTTGAAGACAAACGCCCAGACGACAAAAGGAATACACATCCAGGCCAGCGTTCGTTGCTGCACAAGTCGTTTCCAAAAAGAGGTTGCTATGGTTCCCTTCGGGCCGGAAGCCGGCGGCATAGATTGAAGAGATGCATTCGGTTTCTCCACGATGCAGATGCTCCTTTCCCATGCTGTTATTCATGCGCGGAAAAGCCTGGTTAACAGGTAGTCAACGTCTTCTCCAGCGCACGTAACAGTTTGTTTTGACCATCAATTTACCATTTGCCTGCAATCCGGTTTTGGACAATCTCGGTGATGGTTTTCTCGTAGCCTGCTTTGTCCAGCTTGTTCAATTCGGTCATGTAGGCATTCCACAGATTGTCGAAGTTCGCTGGTGTACCCAGGATCATCTCCGGCAAATATTTACGCTGCAAATCATCCGATTTCGTTGTAAAAATCTGTTCCGGTGAGCCCTGCTCCAGTGCAATGGACCATGCCGGGAACCACGGACGCTCTTCCGGCTTGTTGAATAGTTCACTAAAGGTCTGGATGCCGTAGGCTTCTAGGAATTTCTTATCTCCTTCGGTGTATGTTGCCGCGACTACTTCAGGCTGATTCCCCGGACTGTATGCGTTTCCATCAGAGAGGGTGGATTCACCGCCATAGCGCGGCCAGTCTGTACCGAAATACGTAAAGCCGAATTTGCGGCTCAACTCCAGATCATCATGCATTTTCCGTTGATCATCGTTCGCATAATAGTAGCGGCCTTTTTCATCCACGCTGTAGGTTTCATCCTTGATGCCCCACTGTACCAAAATCTGATTCTCTTCTTTCAGCAAATTGTCAAAATACTTGATGATACGTACTGGGTCTTTGGCATTAACCGAAATTCCGGTTGCATAGTTGTTTACAAAGCCGGGAGGATCAATGTACTGATCCTTGATGCTCTTGTCAAAGACAATCGGAAGAGGTGCATAACGCTTCTCATCAATGCCCGCTGCAAGCAGGTTTTTGGAGGCATCCCCGATCTGCCAGCCATAGTTAAAATATCCGAGAACACGACCCGAAGTCAGTTTGGCCAGATATTGGTCCTTGTTCATCGTGAAGGACTCCGGATCAAGCATGCCTTTGGCGTTAATTTCGTTCAGCTTCTTGATCCACCGTTTCTGCTCATCGGTTCCGGCAACCACCTTGGCTTCATGGGTCTTCATATCGACCATAACGCTGCCGTCATTCGGATATCCAGCGAGGTGCATGGCCGGATTTTGCAGGGTGAAAAAGTTGTTGGCTACGCCCGCAAGGGATACAAAACCGATCGTTTCCGCTCCGTCAACCGTAGGATGTTTCTCCTTGTAGTCCTCGATCAGGTCGAAGTATTCGTCCAGCGTAGTTATCTTCGGATAGTCAAACTCCTTAAGCACAGAACGCTGAATCCAGAAAGCTCCCCCGCCTATATTGGGGCTGCCCGAGTATTCTCCCTGATTGGCTGTATACGGCAGCGCGTAGATTTTTCCGTCTTCCGCGTTTCTCATTTTGTCAAAGTACGGTCCATACACCTTCTTGATATTCGGTCCGTACTCCTCAATCAGATCATCCAGCGGAATGTAAGCTCCGGCATCCAGCAGCTTCGACATCTCTCCGCTGGAGCTGATGACATCCGGGTAGTCTCCGCTCGCAATCATGACGCCGGCCTTGGTCGCGCTGTCCCCAACCAGGTATTCCATTTTCCAGTCCACGCCCGTCTGTTCCTGCAAGGCCTTGCCAATCGTTGTTTCACTTGCCAAGGTGTCCTTCTTGCCCGAAGAGAACAGGTAATAGGAGAATGTAACCGGACTGTTATCCTCTTCACCTGCAGCTGCAGGCGCTGGGGTTGAATGGTTCGCGCTGCATCCTGCCAGCAGGGCGATCAGCGCTGCAGCCAAGCCTGCCTTTTTCAAAGTCGGTTTCAACATGAATCAATCCCTCCAATGGTATAATCTCAATCGATATGCATTACCACTTTCCTGCTACCCGGTCCTTTACAGCCTGTGTAATTGTAGCCTCGTACGTTTTCTTGTCCAATTGATTCAACTGGCCCATGTAATCATTCCAAGTATTTTCAAACGCCGTAGGCGATTCCATGATCATTTTGGGCAGGAATTTTTTCTGAAGATCATCTGCCTTCGTAATGAAAATCTGTTCAGGTGAACCCTGCTCCAACGCAATGGACCATGCAGGGGACCAAGGGCGTTCATCCGGTGTGCTGAACAGCTCGGCAAACGTCTCTACGCCATACTTTTCCAGCAGCAGCTTGTCGCCGTCCGTGTAGCTGAAGGTAGCCACTTCGGGCTGATTGCCTGGGCCATAAGCATTCCCGTCCTTCAGCAAGGAGTTATTGCCGTATCGCGGCCAACTGTAGTTGAAATAGTCGAATCCAAACTTCTGGCTAAGTTCCGGATCTTCATGGTATTTGCGCTGCTCGTCATTTTCATAATAAAAGCGCCCTTCTTCATTCACGCTATACGTTTGATCCTGAATGCCCCACTGTACCAGAATCTGATTTTCTTCCTTGAGCAAATTGTCAAAATACTTGATGATTCGTACTGGGTCCTTGGCCTTGACGGTTATGCCTACACCATAGTTGTTCACAAAGCCCGGCGGATCGATATACTGGTCTTTGACAGTCTCATCGAACACGATCGGCAGCGCCACGTAACGCTTGTCATCGATTCCAGCCTTTTTGAGATTGCTTGTTGCGTCACCCACCTGCCAGGAATAACTGAAATATCCAAGCACCCGCCCGGAAGTCAGTTTGGCCAGATACTGATCCCGGTTCATCGTAAAGGATTCCGGATCGAACATGCCTTGTGCGTTCACCTCGTTCAACTTCTGAATCCATTGTTTCTGATAATCAGACCCGGCTACGAGTTTCGCTTCATGGCTCTGCATATCCACCATCACACTGCCATCATTCGGGTAACCTGCCAGATGCATGGCCGGATTTTGCAGGGTGAAGAAGCTGCTTGGTTCACCTGCAAGTGTGGCGAAGCCAATCGTGTCCTTGCCGTCCATCTGCGGATACTTCTGCTTGTAACGCTCAATCAAGTCGAAATATTCGTCCAGAGTGCGGATTTGGGGATAATCGAACTCTTTCAACACCGCACGCTGAATGTAAAATCCCGTCTGAAAATTGGGTTCTGATACATATCCGATGTTGGCTGTGTACGGGAAGAAGTAAATCTGACCATCTTCCTGCCTAAACTTGTCCATGTAGGGACCATATACACGCTTGATATTCGGTCCGTATTGCTCAATCAGCTCATCCAGTGGAATAAATGCACCTGCATCCATCAGCTTCGCCATCTCTCCACTGGAATCAATAATGTCCGGATAATCACCACTGGCAATCATGACACCTGCCTTGGTTGCACTGTCACCTACCAGGTACTCCATCTTCCAATCCACACCCGTTTGTTCCTGAAGCTTCTGGCCGATCGTGGTGCTGCTTGCCAGAATGTCCTTCTTTCCCCCGCCAAATGTAAAATACTTGAACGTAACCGGCGTATTGTCCTCGCTGTCTGGAGACGTTGCCTCCGGACTGGCTTTGTTGCAGCCAGCGAGCGTCAATGCGAGCAAGATAACCAGACCTGTGAACAAAGATTTCTTTCTAAACATGTGGTAGATGCCCCCCTTTGACGACCTTCGTATCGTGAAGCATCCTCAATATACCAAGATAGCGCTTACAATGTTACCCATGAAAGTGTACCTTCTGCTTAGAAAAGTATATTGTCCCCTCAGTCACCACGCATGCACCTTTCATTCAGCGGCAGCTTGATCCGGATCTGTGTCCCTTCACCTTCCCGACTGTGAATGGAGAACGTGAAGCAGTCACCGTAACACAGTCTCAAGCGGCTATATGCATTCTTCATGCCGACATGTTCCCCCATATCCGTGTTCTGATCCAGATACTTTAGCAGCTCTTCCAGCCTGGATGAAGACATGCCGATCCCGTTATCTTCGAGGCATATGTGAAGATGGTCATCTTCTGCGGATACGGAGAGTTGAATCAGACCTTGACCCGGCGTGGACTCAATCCCGTGAATGCTCGCATTTTCTACAAACGGAAGAATAACCATCTTTGGAATTCGAACCATAATCACCGCAGGGGCTGCCTCAATCCGGTACTGAAGCTTTTCGCCAAAACGATACTGCTGAATCTGCAAAAAGCTGTCGATCAGTTCCAGCTCTTCCTTCACCGTCACATGCTGCTGGTTCCAGCTGATCGATTTCCTGAACATTTTAGCCATATGATGTACGATTTTGGCTGTTTCCTTCTCGCCTTTGATCAGGCTCCGCATCCGCACGGATTCGAGCGTATTGAACAGAAAATGAGGATTAATCTGACTGTGAAGCGCATGAAGCTGTGCCTGCTGCTGTTTAAGTTCCAGATCTTTCTTCTGAATGTCCGCCAGGTACACCTCATCGATCAAGCTGCGAATCGTCTCGGTCATCCGGTTGAATTCCGTCGTAAGCTGACCAATCTCGTCTCTCGCATTCTCAGGAGGGATGGTCTGAAAATTCTGCGTTTTTACTTTTTTCATATGTTTCAGAATGCGTACCAGTCTGACATGAATGGATCTGGACATCGCTGCAATGATGATCGAAGGCAATACAAAATTAATACAGGCCAGCCAGACAACGGAGGAACGAGATTTTCGAACCTCCCGCAGGACAATCTCTTCATCCATAACGCCTTGCAGCGACCAGCCTTCCAGGTAGTTAATACCGGAATAGATGCTTTCAAACCGAATCGTTTGGTTCGGAAAATGAATCTTGCTGTACAGCTCCCCAATCCGGTTTCCCTGCGTGTCAGGGTCATTGGAAAAGCGGATATGCCCTTCCGGATCTACTAGGTACACGCTTCCGTCAAAACCACTGTTGCGAAAATGTTCCTTGATGACATCCATATTGAAGTCTATTTTCAACAATTGTTCGATACCTCCCGTATCCAGATTATCGAGTCGCTGAACAAGGCTGAGTGTCTGGTCCGTGGCAATCAATGCCGGATAAGGGGCAGAGTATGCCCGAAATTGCTCATACCAGTTCGTTTTGCGCACAGCCGCCGTCAGCCGTTCAATGTACCCTGAGGATAAGATGGTTGGATTATCGGTGTATACCTGGTACCAGCGAATTCCCTGGCTGAGCTGTCCTGAAAATTCCCCTTTCAAATATGTATTGTAGGCCTGAATATATTCAAAATGACTGCCAAACGACCGGGACAATGTATCGTTAAACACAGGATCGGCATAGAACGAATACGATAAGGCCACTGCCTGATCAACCGTAACGCGCAGGTCATTCCTCAGATTGTTCATGGCGACACCAGCGTCACGCGTTTTCTGACTGCGGATATTCGCCGTGGTTACTTGATAGAAAACTACATTGGTAACCACGATGGGAATAAAAACAGACAGCACATACATGAGCAGCAGCTTGTCCCGAAGTTTCATGTAATTCAGATTCCACCGGATCATTGGACACCTCGCTGTCCATTTTCCTTCAGCAGATTACGGTAGGCTGTGGGTGACATCTTGACGATCTTCTCGAACTGGGTCACAAAATAATCGGCGTTCTGGAACCCTACGCGGGCGGCGACCTCATACATTCTCAGATCCGTTTGGCGAAGCAGCTTTTTCGCCTCCTGGATGCGCAGGTTCAGCAAATATTCATTGAAATATTGATCGTAGCTTTTGCGAAACAGACGGCCCAAGTAGACCGGATTCATATAAAACAGGGCCGCAATGCTTTTGAGACTGATGTTCTCGGTATAATGGGCATCAATATATCGCTTAATCCTGCTGATATCCCCTTTGGATTGCTCCATCCGCAGCTGTGCGATGTACCCCTCTGCCTCCTTCAGGGCTGCCAGAAAAGCTTCCTTCAGCAGTTGCAAGTTCCAACCCTCATGACTTTGTTCTGCCAATGTCTTTAACCGCTGAAGCCCCGCGTCGGTTCCACCCATCTCATGAACGACCGCCAATATTCCCGTAATACAGCGCAGCAGAGAGCCGGTTACCGCTTGAGGGGAAAAGCGACGAGCATAAAAAAGCTCAAACATGTCATTTACAATCGCAAGGCACGCAGAGCGGTTCCGTTCCTCCAGACTCAGGATTAAGGGGTCAACATCTTCCTGATTCACATTAAACACATAAAGAGACTTGTCCCTGATATCCGTATACCGCACAAAACCTCCTTGTTCTGCATATTTGTGCTTAGCCGCCTCTGACGCTTCCTCATAAGACCTCGGGACTTCGCATATTTCATGTACAAGCGTGCCTGCATAGAAACCCGAATCTGCATGTAAATGTTCGCTCAGTTCCTTGTGGATGGCATGCAGTTTGTCTTCCACATGACGTTTCGAAATTTGTCCCTTCCATAACAGCATCAGACCAAATCTGCCGCGCTGCTCCTCCATGACGAAGATACTGAAACCATCCTCCTCCAATGGATGAAGACATTCGCGAAGTTGTTGAAGAGTCACTGTTCTCACTTCCAAACCCTGCTGCGGTTCAATCAGCGCAATCATCAAACTAGCCTGATGACTTATTCCAAGCATCTCGGCATATCGATGCTCTTCCGCCTTATGCACCTGGCCTTTGATCATGTTCTCCAGCATCAGGCTGCTGGCCTGTTCCTCTGGCAAAAAAACATGTTTGCGTTTCGTACGGATCAGGTTCCCCGCTTTTTGCAGCGTTGCTGTCATTTCTTCCTCATCGATCGGTTTCAGAATATAATCCTGAACCCCGTACCGAATAGCCTGCTGCGCATACTTGAAGTCGTGATAACCGCTAATAATGATGAATACGGGTTCCAGGTTCGGTGACTTCACCACGGAGCGAATCAGTTCCAACCCATCCAGAACAGGCATACGAATATCGGTAATAATTACATCCGGCTGCAGACACTCTGCCCTGTCCAGTGCTTCGAGACCGTTCTCCGCTTCTCCGGCGATCTCCATGCCGAGTCCATGCCAGTCAATCAGTTCATGCATTCCTTTTCGAACAAACATCTCATCATCCACCAGCAATACCTTCAACATTCAATCGTCCCCTTCCCTAACAAAAAAATAAACCGAAGGCATCGTTATTACCTCTGCCGAATCCGACACAGCTCCTGCATTGCAAAGTTTGGAATTTGGTTCAGAAACGCCTTATCGGAAAACGTTTGCATTCTCTGATTCAATGTGCCAGCTGGTTTACAGTTTATAGATTGTTGCCTGTAAATTCATTGCACGAATCGTCCTATTGATTGCGCGAAATGACAACCGATTCACGCCCAAAAGCAAGTATAACGTGTCTCAGATTCGTTACATTTTCAAATAGGCGAAATTGCACCAAATAGCTTCACCTCAGTTCGTTAGCATAAATCAGTGAATGATGAGATACGACAAAAAGACAAAGCAAAAGGGACGAAGCAGAATATCGATCTGTTTCGTCCCCTCTTTGCTTCATCATGGCAGCAGTCATAGACCTTTCATCTGACGACTATAAGTAAACTGCTGTTGATCATGATTCTCCTTACCAAAGCATTCTTTGTTTCAATCATTTTTCGTTTTGTTCCTTTACTTCCATTCCTCTTGTAAAAAAAACGATACCAATAGCAGCAAAAGTTACATAATTACTTATTCTTGCTATGACGTCTTCATCATCCTCGTAATTAATCCAAAACAAGAGGGCGAATGGCGAAATGATCATTAATACCTTCATAACCAACATAAATACATATTGGACTTTTTGCTTTCGTAAATTCCCTTTTGTTGAGGTTATTTTAAGGCTGACCTTCGAAGAGTCATAGATTGTTATTAGTAGTGCGATAATACTTGTGTATGCCGTTATTTTCGAGCTCATTTGAATCCATGGAATAAATGCTACTACTGCAATTCCTAGATAAATTCCTGCAGCTAGGTAAAAAAGGTTGCTTTTGATTTTTCTTTGCAAACTCTCTCGCTCCTCACTTTTATATATCTGTTTTACCATGATTATACAACAACAAGTTTTTGTAAACCTTGTATTATGAAATATCTCTGATTGGTGAACAACAAAAAGACCGCCGAGCTAAGCTCTGCCGTCCTTTGTTGCAATTATTCGCTTGTATAATGGTAAGAACTACATTTGCAGTTTATTCCATCCCTTTAAAAGAATGGTTGTTTGCTGAATATCTCCGCCACGATCAATATACGCAGACCACTTGGGAAAAACCTCTTTGAAGAATTCATTTCCTAAATCGGTTAAATCTGAGCTTCGCAGCACCAAATCGTCTTTGAGCGAGCCATCCTCATGGAAAGGTTCTATAACTATTAACTTGTGCTCTGCCAAAAAATTCATTAGTACCGTTGTCATTGAAGTAACTTGCTGTCGATAAGACAAGCTTTTGCTTCTTTTTAACATCGCGGGATAACTGTATCTTAATATACTCACGCTGATCACCTCAAATTCCACCTACTGGTTATGACTATTCTAATGTATACATAAATTACCAGTCAAATGAGGAGGATTCATGCCTATTATACATTCCCTACCTTAATCTCCCACTCTCTTTGCGATGTCGTCATAAAAGCTGAACCTTGGGAGACAAAGGGACCATTGCGGGGCCAAACAAACCTTCTTAATTCCAGGTTCAAGTGGCACTACATCATCCAAATTCCGGTACAAATACTCCGCTATCGAGCCGTAAGTAGCACCAAAGGTCGGTCATCAGATCAGTGGATCGTCTCTATTTAGCCCTTCACTGCTGAGCCTACTGTCATCGCACGCTCGACCTGCTCACTCAAGAAGAGATAGACGAGCACCATCGGCAGAGATGCAATGGTCATGACAGCTCCCATGGCTCCCCAATCTGTACTGTAAGAACCCTGAAAGAATAACAGACCAAGCGGCAGCGTCTTCATATTCTCATCCGAGATCAGAATGTAGGCAAGCGTGAACTCATTCCAGTTATTTAGGAATTGAAAAATAGCCACGGTCGCAATCGCTGGAAGTGCCAACGGTACAATGATACTGAGAAATAGACGATAAATGGTGGCTCCGTCCATACAAGCCGCTTCTTCAATCTCCTTCGGAATCGCCATCAGGAAGCCATAGAACACCATCGTAGAGAATGGGAGTCCTATAGCTACATAAGGCAGAATCAAGGCTCCATAGGTATTGGTCAGGTGAAAATCACGTACCAGCAGCGCAAGGGGAATCATGATGACCTGCAGCGGCATGAACATGCCGATAATCATGTACGTCCGCGCCAGCGAGTTGAAGCGCCATTTCATACGGGCCACGGCAAAAGCAAACATCAGAGCCAGCAGCATAATCAGTAAGGTGGAGATCGTCGATACCACGAAGCTGTTCATGAAATACCGCGGGATATTGAATTGCTGCCAGGCGTTGATATAGTTCTCAAATCGAAAGGTGGTGGGCAATCCAAACGGATTGGTCACAAATATCTCATCATTGTTCTTCAGTGAATAGGAAATCATCCAGAATAGCGGGTAGATTGATACGATCAGGTACAGCCACAGCGGTAGCTGCAGGACAGCTTGTCCGATTTTGCGCAGAGCCGTTGTACTCATTTCCGTTCTCCTTTACATGTCTAGTTGCATTCATGCGATTAGGCTTGTTGTCCACGGTCAAATACCTTGTTGATGATTACGGTAGCGAGCAGCGAGAGCAGCACCAGCACCACGGATACAGCGCATGCATAGCCATAATTACTCTCCATAAAGGCATAGCGATAGATCATGAAGGTGAGGGTATAGTTAACGGTACCTGGACCTCCATTGGTCATGATCAGCATCTGTACGAACGCACCAATCCCTGAAGTAATAGCAATGATGAAGCAGAACTTGTAGGTCTCTCTCATCAAAGGCAGGGTGACGTAAAGATGTGCCTTCCATTTGCTGCAGCCGTCGATTGTGGCCGCCTCGAAGTAATCCTCCGGAATGGATTTCACCCCTGCATACAGAAGCGCGAATTGGTAGCCCATGAACTGCCAGGCATTGACGAAGGCAATCGCAATAATGGATTCCGTCGGAGAATTGAGCCAGTTCTGCTGATACGGAATATGCAGCAAAGTGAACAGGCGATTAATGAGTCCGTTGGTCGGATCGTACATCGCGATCCATAGCTGGCATACAACCGTAACCGACAGCACAACGGGAATAAAGTAGGCGGTCTTCAACAATTTTCGACCACGAGTACGGGGATCTGCGCAGATCAGAGCAAGGATCGTACCGAGCCCAATCTGGAAGACAACGAGCACAAGGGCGAAAATGCCCCCGTTCTTCAGCGAGGTCATAAGCAGCGGATCATTGAACAGCTCGATATAGTTGCTGAGTCCCAAGAACTCGGGTGTGCTCAGTCCGTCCCAATCATAAAAGCTGCGAACTACGGTCTGAAGTACGGGATAGATTATAACAATACTGTATATCAGCAGTGCTGGCAGCAAAAACAGAGTCAGTGCTGTCTTGTTACCCAAATATTTATTCATGTTTTTCTTCCACCCCTTCTGTCTATCAGAGCACCCCTTGATGAAAAATCACCAAGGGCTGCCGGGTTCCTAGTTCTCTTTATCCAGCACACGATTCAGACTTTCGATGAATTCCTCTGGCGTGTAGCTATCCACCAGTAGAAACTGTGTGCCGTCATTGATGGCATTTGTAATCGCCGTATTACTTAACAGCTGTGCGTAATTCTCTGCATTCGGCAGAAGCTCGGTTGCTACACGCTGCATCATGGCAGGAACATCCGAAGCGATCGGCAGGTCAACCTTAGGCGAAACGATCGGGCTGCCCAGCTGCGTGTAACGGTATTCGGCAGACTTAGCCGCCAAGAAAGCTGCGACTTCGACCGCTGTATCCTTGTTCTTGCTGCCCGGATATACGGCATACCCTTGCGGAGCTCCCGCCCCGTTGATGAAATACTTGGATTTCTCATAGGTAGCCTCGTCCTTGGCCGGCCAATACATCCAGTCCACCTGATCTCCCAGCTTCTCCTGCGAACTGTAAATCTCCCATTGGCCATTTACGAACATGGCGGCTTTGCCTTGATAGAACAAAGAGGACGCTTGATCATAGTTGGTATTCGTTGCATTCGCATCGAATAATCCCGCTTGCTGCAGCTTCTTCATCTGCTGAGCGGCAGTCACGAAAGCCTCAGGCAGCTGCTTCACGCCCTCTTCACCCAACGCTCCAAAGCCTTGCGGCTGCTCGCGGGTCACCAGACCGTTGTAGAAGGCGGTCGTAATCCACTTTTCCTTCGCAAATATGGACATCGGCACATAGCCGGCAGCCTTCAGCTTCTGCGCAGCCTCCGCCATCTGATCAATGGTCTTGATCGGTGTCTGGATGCCAACCTGTTCGAAGATCGATTTGTTGTAATAGAGGATCTGGAACTCGATTCCCGTATCGGGATAAGCGTATACATGATTGTCCGGCGCTACCAGCCGGGATTCTACGCCCGGATTCAGATTCTGCTTGAATTTCGTGGTAGCTTCATAGTCATCCAGCAGCTCAACATTTTTGGATTTTGCCATCGTCTGCAGCGTCGACCAGTCCGTAAAATAGATATCAGGCATATTGCCCGTTGCCGCATAAGTCTTCAGCTTTTGATAGCCATCCTGGACCGCAGCCTCCAGCTCAATCTCTACATTCGGCATTTCCTCTTTGAGTTTTTCCACCGCATAATCGAACGGCTTGGACGTGTCATCATCAAAATGCTGCGCATACACCTTCAGTTTGATTGTCCCGTCGCCGGATGGATTCGACGCTTCCGGAGAAGAGGATTCCGTGCTTCCGCAAGCAGCCAAAACCAATGACATTGTAAGCGTTAGCAATGCAGCCTTCAAACGTTTGTGATTCCGTACTTTCATTTCATGGCCTCCCTGTGCAGCTCTCTATTGACTGCGTTTTCATTGGTGCAGCTATAGTATAATCAACACGGACATGGTTCTTTAAGGAACAAAACGGGCACTATCTGTAAAAAACGGGACAAATCCCGGCAGGTCGTTCATGAAATGCCTTGAAAGGAAGAGCAGCCATCCTTCAATAACGAAGAATAGCTGCTCTCTATGATCGTAATTTATGGCTTACTTTCATACTTGCTTTTGTAAAAGTCCAGACGTTTCATTTTGCAGCTATCTCTTCTTGATCTGCTCATATTCGGTCGGCGTCATGCCAAAGCATTTTTTAAAGGACTTGCTGAAATAATTCGGGTCGCTATAGCCGACGCTCTCCGCGATTTCGTACAGCTTGCGGTTGCCCTCCAGCATTAGCTCCTTAGCCTTCTTCATCCGAATATGTGTAATATGATCCACGATCGAGAAGCCGGATTCCTTGCGGAAGACGCGCCGCAGATAGCTGGGGTCGACGAATACTCCGGCGGATACCTGCTCTGCAGACAGGTCTGGGTCTGAATAGTGCTCCTGGATATAATGAATGGCCGCAGCGAACAGGCTCGAGGCCTTCGTCGGGCGGATTTGCTCCATCAACCGAATCAGGCGATGGTATAGCGATACCAGCCACTCCTCGGCGGCCTCCCAGCTTCCAAGCCCTCGCAAGTGATCATAAGGAGAGATCACATCCCGGTGATCCCATAGCCGATCATAGCCCATGCCCCGTTCACTCGCAAAGGTCAGAGCCAGGGACAAAATCCCCATCAATGTCGCATCCGCATACTCGTCTCCCCATTCATGCATTCGGAGCTGTTGCACAGCCCTGCGGACCTCCTCCAGGCACTCGCTGTCCTTCATGAGCAGTCCCAGGACGACCGCATCGCGCAGGCTTCCAAGATCGGGCGCTACAGCCCGGACACCACCATTACTTTCTATAGACTCCCCAGCTTCACCGCGCTTCTCTGCAATCGGCAGCTTCGGCAGATCCGGCCCAATCCGTGTCAGCATCGCGCTCATCTCTTCTGCATTAAAGGGCTTAAGCAAATAATCCTGAACGCCTGTGCGCACCGCTTTTTGCAAATATTCAAACTCGTTATGCCCGGAAATGAATACAATCGCCATCCGCTCGAACCGAACCTTGAGCCGCTGCGCCAGTTCAATCCCGTCCATGAACGGCATATTAATATCGACCAGAGCCAGGTGAGGCTTGTGTTTCTCTGCTTCCTGGAGCGCCTCTTGTCCATTTCTCGCCTCACAGCAGACCTGGAAGCCATGACGTTCCCAGTCCATTTTGAGACGCAGAAAATCACGAAATAACGGCTCGTCATCAACAATCATCACTTTATACACGCTATGCCTCACTTCCCTTTTTCAGCATCGGCAAAGACAGCTCGACCCTTGTCCCCTCTCCGGGAACGCTATGCACCATAATTCCGTATTCCTCTCCAAAATACAAATTCAACCGTTGCTGAACACTATACGTACCGATCGAACGCGCAACCGACTCGGATGAATCCCGTGACATAATAGCCTCTACCTGTGCGGCCTCCATCCCTACCCCGTTATCCTCTACCCGGATGATGACCTTGCCGTTCTGACTGAAGGCGGATATACGGATGAAGCCCTTGATGCCTTTGGCCTTCAACCCATGATAAATCGCATTCTCCACCAGAGGCTGAAGCGACAGCTTCGGAATCGGGGTGCCCGCCAGCTCAGACGGAATGTCAATCTCGTAACGAAATACATCGGGATAGCGGATCTGCAGAATCGTCAGATAGTCATCCGTCAGCTCCGTCTCCTTTTCCAGAATGATGAGCTCTCGTCCTTTATTCAAGGCCATCCGGTAAAAATCAGCCAACGCCTTGGTCGTATCTCTCGCTTCATCATGACGGTCCAGCTCATTCAGCGCATAGATGGTATCCAGCGTGTTGTATAGAAAATGGGGCTTGATCTGTGCGCTCATCAAGGCGAGCTCAAATTCACGCTTGCGATTCTGCTCCTGCCTGACTGTGTCGAGCAGCTCCCGCACCCGTCTAACCATATAGTTAAAGGCCTCGGCAATCGTACCGATCTCATCCTCGGAACGTACATGCGCTACGGTATGTATATCCCCGTTCACTACCTTTCGCATCGCCCCAGTCAGCTGCTCCAGCGGACTGACGACCATTCGGGACAGAAAGCTCGCACCAAGCCAGGAAAATACCAGGCAGAACACGCCAATCGCTGCGGTTAATCCGACATTCTTGCGTACATCTGCCATAAGCAAATTCAGGGACACAACATTCACGAGCTTCCAGTTCATCCGGTCGTAATTGACTACCGTAATCAGATTACCGTTCTCTTGAAACGAGCACGCTGCAGCGGAAGAGTGACCGGCGCAAGACTGCATGGACAGCACCAGCTCGGAGCTAATCGGTTGCATCAGCTGCGCATGATCTTCAGCTACGACCACCTGGTTGCCCCTATCGAGAAAATAGTAGGCTTTCGGTGTGGATGCATCACTGGATTTCAGATATGCAGATAACCGCTCCTCCTTCACCAGCAGGAACAAGGTCCCGTATACTTCCCCATTGTCAATGTGAATGACCGTCTTGCGGAGCGTCAGAATCGGAGAGGCCGGGTCCGGTGTCAGCATGTCTCTGCGTTCCATGTCGATCCAGCTCGCACGCCCATAGCTGTCCATCTCTTGACCGCTAACCACCAACTTGCGGATCCGCTCGGCATCCCCTTTCTCGTCATAGGAGGAGTATATGTTCCCGCTGCGATCCACGAATACAGCTCCGTCTACCTCCTTGAAGATCGATACATCTATGGACAGGCGGCTCTGCATCAGATTCGCAAAACGCGTCTTCTCGACCGTGGATTCCGGAGACCCGCCATTCGATTCATACAAACGGTTAATATTCGTGACCATAATATTCGCGGCAGTCTCTACACTGCTGAAAATGTAATCGGTTCTAGACAGAATCAGTTGAGATTCGTCCATCACATTGCTGGTTGTCCGCTCAATCAAGGAGCGGCTGAAGATTTGGCTCGATCCGGCACCAAGAATAACCAATGATAACATGATTAAGGGAAGAAACAGGGCAATGACCTTGCTCTTGAAGCGCAGCCGCCCGAACCATTGATGTGCCAAAGACAAGTACTTGTACATGATTCGCCCCCGCAATTTGAAGAATACTCATCATGTTAACACAACTCCTCCACAGAAGAGTAGATAGAAAATGCTAGAAAGCCGGGGAAGATGTAAGCGGTTATTGAAATCGCTTGTAGAGTGTGATAGGCTCAAGATATTGTTTTAGTAAAATTATTAACTAAAAGGTGTGAGCGCAGTTGGCAACGATCAAGGACATTGCCCGGCAAGCCGGCGTATCCGCCGCAACCGTATCCAGAGTTCTCAATAATGACCTGTCTCTGTCCGTGAGCGAGGATACCAGAAGCAATATATTCGCCATTGCGGAAGAGCTCCAATATAAGCCCAAACGGCTCGGACAGCTCAAGCGGAACATGCAGCGTGCCGGCAAAACGGTCTCGCTGCTGCTCTGGTGCTCCATTGAGGAGGAGCGAGACGATCCTTACTATGCTTCCATCCGGCGCGGAATCGAGATGCGCTGCGAGGAGCTTGGGCTAACACTGGGCCAGACCTTGCGAGGACGCCTCTCCATAGCCCAGCTGCAGCCTGCCGACGGACTCATCGCGGTCGGTGGCGTCAACCCGGAAGAAATCACACCGCTTCCGATCAACAAAGAGGCTGTCGTCCTGGTCGATCAGTATCAGGAACTAATGGACTATGATACGGTGCGGGTACATTTTCGCCAAGCGGTCGATCAGGCTCTGGGCCATCTACTGGAGCTTGGACATCAACGCATCGCCTTCATCGGCGGCGAGAGCACTGGAGAACGACGGGCACACTACTTCAAGAAATTTATGGAGGAGCGAGGACTCTTCAATCCTGAACTTGTTCGTGTAGGAGCTTGGAGCAGTGCTGACGGATACCGCATGATGAATGAGCTGCTGGCAGAGTCGGAGCGGCCTACGGCTGTATTCGCTGCCAGCGATCCGCTCGCCGTCGGCGTGCTGCGCGCGCTTCACGGGCACGGACTGCGGGTGCCGCAGGATATGGCTGTCGTCGGTTTCGATGACATTGAGATGGCTGCTTATCTGCAGCCCGCGCTCACTACCATTCGAGCCTATCCCGAGCAAATGGGCCGCGCCGCCGTGCAGCTGCTCTCCGAGCGACTTGAAGGGCGGGAAGCCCCGGCGCATAGTGTGATTGGAACCAAGCTTATTGTAAGAGAAAGTTCTCGCCCTGGGACGCTTGAAGCGAATCCCAGGTGATCCGCACGGCACGATGACATTATTATTGCTGCAGGAGAATAATGGTCACACACATTTGAACTTCAAGTACCGACGGCTATAAGCCTGATCGGGCAACAAATCATTTTGATCCCGGGAGTGAATCTGATGAATATCCATGTAGACGAGACACTAGGCCTGTTTCATTTGCAGTCCAAAGACAGCAGCTATCTGTTCCAAATCATTGAAGGCTATCCTGCCCATCTGTATTGGGGTGCGCAACTGAACCACGATGCCAGTCTGGGGCACATTCTGGAGCTGCGGGAGCGCTGCTCGTTCTCTCCGAATCCGATACCTGCGAATCGTACGATCTCACTGGACACGCTGCCTCAGGAATATCCGCAATTCGGCACCAGTGACTTCCGTCAGCCCGCTTACCAAGTGAAGCTGGAGGATGGCAGCAGAATTACCGAGCTGAAATACAACGGCTACCGTATCGTCCCTGGAAAGCCCAAGCTGACAGGACTTCCTGCTGTCTATGCAGAAACGGATGAGGAAGCTACGACGCTCCACCTGTATCTTAAGGATGATTATTCAGGTCTCAAGGCAACTTTGCTGTACACCGTTTTTGCCAATCATAGTGCGATTGCACGCTCCACTTTATTTGAACATGAGGGCAAGGCTGCACTTCACCTCGAAGAAGCCATGAGTGCATCCGTAGATTTCAGCGACTCCGAGTACGAGGCTCTCTATCTGTCGGGTGCCTGGGTACGCGAGCGCCATATTCAGCGGAAAGAGCTCGGTCCTGGTGCCCTGCGTCTGGACAGCCGCCGCGGCTCCAGCAGCCACCAGATGAACCCATTCCTCGCCCTGCTCCGCCCGGACGCCACTGAGGATCTTGGCGATGTATACGGCTTCAGCTTGGTGTACAGCGGCAATTTTGTCGCACAAGCCGAAGTTGAACAATTCGGACAGACCCGGGTCAGCATCGGAATCAACCCGTTTGATTTTTCGTGGCAGCTTGCGCCCGGAGAGTCGTTCCAAACGCCTGAAGTCGTGATGGTGTATTCCGGTCAAGGGCTGGGAGGCATGTCTCGTATCTATCACCGCCTGTACCGGACTCGTCTATGCCGCGGCAACTTTAGGGACGAGGTGCGTCCGATTCTAATCAATAACTGGGAGGCGACCTACTTCAATTTCGATGCTGACAAGATCGAAGCGATCGCGAGGGAAGCCAGTCCGCTCGGCATTGAGCTCTTCGTCCTTGACGACGGGTGGTTCGGCAAGCGTGATAATGATGACAGCTCTCTTGGGGATTGGTTCGAGGATCGCCGCAAGCTGCCGGGCGGTCTAGCTGATCTGGCCAAACGCGTCAATGACAAAGGCATGCAGTTCGGCCTGTGGGTCGAGCCGGAGATGATCTCGCCAGAAAGCGAGCTGTACCGCAAGCATCCGGACTGGTGCCTGCATGCCAAGGGCCGTCGTCGTACGGAAGCCCGTTCCCAGCTTGTGCTTGATCTGTCACGCAAGGAAGTATGCGATTATCTGTACGACACGCTAAGCGCCGTATTTTCCTCGGCTCCGATCACTTACGTGAAGTGGGATATGAATCGAAACATGACGGAGGTGACCTCGGCGTCTGCCTCCCGTGAGCGGCAGCAGGAGACGGCTCATCGGTATATCCTTGGGCTGTATGATCTGTTGGAACGCCTGATCACCAGTTTCCCGCACATTCTGTTCGAAAGCTGCTCCGGTGGTGGCGGCCGCTTCGACCCAGGTATGCTGCACTATATGCCGCAAACCTGGACCAGCGATGATACGGACGCTATCGAGCGATTGGCGATCCAATACGGTACAAGCATCGTCTACCCGGTCAGTACGATGGGTGCGCATGTATCGAATGTACCGAATCATCAAGTACACCGTACCACCTCCCTTACCATGCGCGGTGACGTGGCCATGAGCGGGAATTTCGGCTATGAGCTTGATCTGACCGCACTATCCGCGGAGGATAAGGCTCTGGCAGCAAGACAGGTCGCCCAATACAAGGAGATCCGTTCTCTGGTACAGCAGGGGGATATGCACAGACTGCTCAGCCCGTTCGAGGGACGCGGCAATACGGCCTGGATGTTCGTGAACGAGGATCAGTCGGAGGCATTCGTGGCCTTCTTCCGTGTGCTGGCCGAGGCCAATGGACCGATTCGGCGTCTGAAGCTCAAAGGACTCGACCCGAACAAGAAATATCGACTCGAATCAGGCACTGATGCTGCTGGCAATGAAACATCCCCATTCCGACAAGCCTTTGGCGGACAGAGCTTCGGTGGCGATCAGCTGATGCGGATCGGTCTCGTCATCTCAGATCTCCAAGGCGATTTCGCCAGCCAAACCTTCCGTCTGCGGACTGTGGAGTAACAGAATACGCTATGATTTGTGCTAATGTTCATTAAAGAAATACAGTAAAGCAGCTAGCAGGGTAACGAAGAAACAAAATAAGTGCGCCAGCTTCATCGCATATGTATATGCGAGCAGCCAGTTAAAGAGGGTCTCCCTCGATAACTGGCTGCTTTTTTCGTCGTTATACTTTAGCAAAATGGCTTTTGATTATCTCGGCGGCCCGCTTGAAACCGCCGGCATGCCGTAAAGATTCGCCGATAAGGTAAGCCTGCTGTTTGTAGCGCGGATTGCTCAAAACTTCTGTTAATGCCGCTCTCAAATCTGTTGCGCTTAGAGCATGTTTGTTTAAAGTGATGCCCCCTCCTAACTCCTGTACCCGTTTGGCGACAAGAGGCTGGTCCGAAGTTAATGGAATCATCACCAATGGCACGTTGTAATAAAGGGCTTCACTCGCACTGTTCATCCCTGCATGTGTAATAAAAACATCCGTATGCTGCAGCATATCGAGCTGCGCAATGTACGGCTTGACGACAAAATTGTCAGGAATCCGATCAGCCAGCGGCTCCATATCCGTGTATTTTCCAGAGGACAGAACAACATTCACCGGCAAATCTCCCAAGGCTTCAAAACAAAGCCGATAGAAATCCAGATCCTTATTTAAAATGGTACCCATGGAAATGTACACCGTTTGCGGATAACGTTCACGAAGCAGCTCGAACGAGAAGGTCGGTGCATCTTGGCGCGGTATGATCGAAGGACCCGTAAAAATAAAACTATCGTCCAGCTTATCTGCTTGGGGCTGAAAATAACGGCTTGTATATACGAGCTTTAACCGACCTGCATGCGCCGGAATCTCTTCCAGCGCTGGAATCTTCACTTGAAACTCTTTGGCTAACTCACGAGTTATCTTTCTCGTGGCCTCATACAGTCCCTCAGTATCCGTCTCCTTGTCATTCGATCCTTGGCCAGCCCCTAGAGGTTCTACAAAAGCAAAGGAGGCGATCGAGCACACCGCAGGAATTCCGAGCTTTTCTGCAAGAATAGTCCCTCCCCAGCCCATCAGGGAATCAAAGATCATATAATCGAACTTTTGATGTTCAATCACTCGAAGTACCTCAGGGACGATTTTTCGAATGATACCGCCTGCCATCATATAAATGAACTGATAAGGATGTTTGTACTCCTGAGGTTTCAATACCGGGTCATGAGAGAAGGCATCTTGCGGAAATGGATAGGTAAGTAATTGGGCTCCGGTTTGTTCAATTCGGGAACGGTACTCCTCAGAACACACATAGACAACTTCCTCGCCATGGTCAATCAACTGAGTAACTAATCCTAATGACGGATTCACATGGCCTTCAGCCGGAGTAATGACAACTAACACACGTGCCATCTGGTTTACCTCCCAATGAAATAATCTCCCCCGTTCTTCGTGATGAATTTAACGACGAACCGTTATCCGTTATATGGGAAGATTCTCCTTTGCATGGCTTATCGGATGATGTTCTTGATGAACGAGTTCTGTGATTCGTAAGGATGCCAGGAAACTTAACAAAACAAACAATAATTGAAGCGCTAAAACCATCAAAACCCCCGCTGATATACCCCACTGCACTGTTTCCGCCAAGGAGATCAGCGCACCGCCTGTACCGATGCTCAATGCCACATAGAAGGAATCTACGAATTGGAGATGGCGGACATTTTCCTCTCTTTCTTTCGGCACGTTACAAGCTCTTGTCCTTGACTCAGGTCAAGAACTTGTAACGTTCATACCAAAAAGTCGCTAATTTAGCGACATCAGTGGGCATTTTGGAAGTTATGAGTATTTCTTTGATAATAAAAAAAGAAGTTTTTCTTTTACATCCACCCAATCGGTGTCTATTATGCTGTAAAAAACATTATCATGAATGGATCCGTCGGCCTTTACTCTATGCTTACGGAAAACTCCTTCCTTTACAGCTCCAATTCGTTCGATTGACCGTTGTGATCGAATATTTTGTCCACTCACGGAGAATTGCACGCGTATTAGATTCAATTCTTCAAAGCAATGCTGCAGCAGAAGGAATTTGCACTCCGTATTGACACCTGTCCTCCAATAGTCCGGTGAGAGCCATGTCCATCCAATCTCAGCATTTCTATTAATCATATCCAGTTCGCCTATTCGAGTAGTTCCAATGATCTCTCCTGAAGCTTGGTCAAATATGGTGAAGGGGAGCTGTGTTCCTTTGTTTTTGTTCGCCAATGCATCTGTCAGCACTTGATCCAGTTCTTCCGTTGTATTCATCGTTCGCCAGGTGTATTCCCATACATTTGGAGACATCAAGACTCTGATTAATTCCGCCTTGTGGCTATCTTCCATCGGAACGAGCGTAACTATGTTCCCTTCTAGAACGAAATTCGTATTTTCTTGCAGGATAACCACTCTCCTCCGTCTACTTATATATAATATAGATACAAAGTAACGAAGTGAGAAGGGACAATCCGTAAAAATTTTTTTTGGTCCTCTATATTCATTTATAATAAACGTTCGAAATACTCGCTGGTTTGCTGTTTCATTAAACTTGTCTGCCCATTCGTTGAACAAAAACAGTCAATCGCAATGATCAACTCATTTATTTCATTTTCCTTTTGTAGAAGACTCTTGACCAAAAGAAAATTGCATTTCCGATCAGCAAAATAGTAAACTCCCAGCCCGTTTTACCTTTCGAGATTAAATTGATTAATGACCAAACCAATAACGCCAAAGTAAAAAATATGTACGTGTTTTTAGCAGATTTATCATTTTGAAATTGTTCCATTTCATCAGCTCTTCGCAGTTTCATTTAGAGTCCTCCTCGTAAGTAAATAATTGGTCAACGGTGGTGCCCAATTGCACTGATAATTTGAACGCTAGGGTCAATGTAGGGTCATATTTATCATTTTCTATGGCATTAATCGTTTGTCTTGTAACGCCACATTTAATGGCCAGATCCTCTTGAGATAGCTTCATCCTTTTTCTAATATCCCTAATCTTATTCTTCAATAAGTGATCACCTTCTCTATATGTAAAAACCTTTTTACATTTTAAAGGGTAAGCCATTTGGACTTTTGTGTCAAATTGTTTTTACATTTTGAATAGAGCTTATTGCACTAAACTGCCCGCTATGAACAAAAGCAGCCGATCACATGGATCAGCTGCTTTCTTTGAATTATCCGATTTTCGTTCCGTTAGGGATATGCATGTCTGGCTTCAACAGCACAACATCTCCCTGTTCTGGCAGTCCGCCTAGAACCAAAACTTCCGACTTGAATCCCGCGATCCGGCGCGGTGGAACATTGACGACACCCACGTTCTGTTTTCCAACGACATCTTCAGCTGTATATCTTTTTGTAATTTGTGCGCTGGAAGACCTGATGCCCATTTCTGCGCCAAAGTCAATTTCCGGTTTGATCGCCGGGACTTTGGCTTTGGCAACAAATTCAGCACTAATAACTGTGCCTACACGAAGATGCAGTGTTTTAGAAAATCATCCAATGCTGCCATACGCAATTTCTCCCCGCATCCAGACTTCTGCGTGTCTCTCTGCAAATTGTTGGAAGGAGACAGGCGCATTCCCAGTCACTCTCATTACAGTATCCGTAATTCGATCTTCCGCTCCTTCCTCGCGAATTTTACGGTCGAGTTCGGTCATGATCTCAGCATACTCCTTACTTAACCCTGCCGCTAGCCAGCTGCGGATCAATTCATCGTCGGATATTGACCGGTGTGTAATCTTTCTACCCGTTACTTCACTAATCATTCGACTAACGTCATCATATGAAAGAGAATCGGGTCCCGTAATGATATGCTCCGTATTATGTGCATCCTCATCAGTAAGTGCTCTATAAGCGACTGCTGCGATATCTTCGGCTGCCACAAAACCAATCTTGCCTTCCCCTGCTGCGCTAATGATCAAATCCTGCTGCGAGATGGTTGTTGCATGCTGACCTTCGGTAAAATTTTGCATGAAATAGGAAGGCCTGAGTACGGTCCATTCCGGAACCGATTGCTTCAGTAATCGATGAACAGGGCCAAATACCGAACCTTCCTCCGGGATGGATGCACTGCTAAGAAATACAAACCGGCGTACTCCCTGCTCCAAAGCCGTTTGAATAAATGGCTTCATAACTTTAATGGGTTCCGGATCGCCCACGGGCGCCACCAAATAAACGCGTTCAACATGATACAGGGCAGGAAGAAACGTCGAACTGTCGTACCAGTCGAAATGGACTTGTTTCTCCGGGTCTGTAATGGCTTCTGCATTTCTCATGGCAATGGTAAAGGAATACCCCTGTTGATCCAGCCTTTCCGCAATTCTTTTTCCCGTCTTTCCTGTGCCGCCTGTAATAAGTATTTTTCCATGATTCATCATTTTGATTTTATCTCCTTTTACATGTCGATTTAAAAACTTAATCTTGTGCTGCTTCAAGTAAAACCGCCGGATTCCAATAATCCTTAAAAAGCGTTATCTTCCCATCCTTTAAGTGGAACACGGAGATATACGACTGCCGATACGGTCTTTCTGTTTCTGTCATTACTGCATTGCATGTATACTCGGCAGCGATTTTATCTTTGGTTACAAGCAGGTCTGGAGATGAGAAAGAGAGAACCCTCATTCGCTTGAACAGTTCATAAATATAGTTACGAATCTCTTCAATACCAACCAGCCTTTGAGTATAACCCGCGGGAGCATAAGGAAACTCAACGACGGCATCTTCACTAAATAGCGTGAACCATTTTTCGAAATCCTCCGTTACTAAGCTGCTTTGAAACACCTTTAGCATTTCGGTTGCCTGGGCATGCAGAACATTTTCGCTTTTCATATTCATCCCTCCTGTTTTTAATAGACCATTTAGTCCGAAATGAGCAAAAAAATAATTGAATCGGACTGTTTAGTCTAGAATTCCGAAAAATAATAATGAAGCAATGAGTCGGCTTCATTATTGATCTAAGGCAGATAAACTTACTGTGACGTAATCATCCATAACCTTGGGGTCACTCGTCATTTTGGCCAATTGGATCAAGGAGTATCTTGCAAAATTCAAGTAACGAGCCAAAGCTCGAAGGTCTCGGTCACTCGCAATTTCTCCATTCTCCTGTCCCCGAACCAAAGCTGCATAAAAGGCTTCTTCCAGCGTATTCAAATCCTCCGATAAAAATGATCTGATCTCCATATCATGAGCCATCTGATCAATGGCTGAAAAAATAATAAAGCATTCCTTTTGCCGGTTCTTATCCTTTAATACCTTTGCTGCTTCATGAAATACATAAGCTATCCCCTGCTTTGCAGATTCAGAGGTCGCTAAATACTTCATGGCTGCGCTGCTCTTTTCATTTACGTAATGCTTCAAAGCAAGGATGAACAAGTCTCTTTTCGTACCATAAGTGTCATACAAGCTTTGCCGGGCAATACCGAGTCCTTTCAGCAGCTGAGGCAACGAGGTTCCCTCATAGCCGTAATGTCCGAAAACCTCCATAGCTTTACGAAGTACTTCCAACGTATCAAACTCTTTGTTTCTTCCCAATTTCACCCTCCTTTGATCGTCATTATATCCTTTTCGGACTAAACAGTCAAGAAAAAAACGACATATCTACACAGATTTAGGTGAGAAACTTCCTTCCCCAGCCTCTAATCGAATCGATGATACATGGCAGGGTTTTTGATGATCATGGCAGCCTGCCCTATGCGCAGAAACCTTTCCTGATCTCTAAATCAAATGTGACGCCTCTTATGATTTTCCCTTCTTTGAAACAATTTTAATCAACGGAAATGAACATCTACTTCATATATCTCCAAAACATTTGCTTTTCGTATCCATATTTTTTACGGTTGCATGCCATGGACAAGGCAACGGATGTGTTGCTCATCTATCAATTCACTTCGATATAAATCTTCTACTACGTGGATCTCCCTGCAAATTCTCGGCTCTGTTCGGCATCCTCACCAATGATAGGTACTTCGTAAACTCTGCCCCTTCCGTAATGTGTACACCGACCACAAGAAAGTGGCAAACACTGCGTCTTCTTAACATGGAATAGTCCCCTGCTCTTGTCCTCCGACAATCAACAGAAGACTATTTCATTTTGTTTTCCTATTAACCCAATCCATGTGAAGCCAAAAGAATAATATATCTTATCACTTTGAGGAGGTTGATCTCTATGACATTGGTAAGATACTCTACTGGTCCAGTTGAAAATGCTATTAATTTGTCGACACTTCCGGGAGAATCCAGAACTTTTTTCGCAAAGGCAGTCAATAACGGAAGTAGCACTGCTAAGGTGCGTATCCGTTTATTCCGTTTGAATGGTGAAAAAACTTTGGTTAGATCCGTTATTTTCACTCTTGCACCAGGCGCTTCCAGCTTCCGAGTTCTGAACGTGGCTAATTTGGTTCAATTTGAAGTTGAGTATACTACAAACAGCAAACATGTCCTTGTGTCAGGATGGGGTAAAAACGCATCTGGCCGACTCGTTGCAGCTCATCGCTTCTCACCTACTGAATTGGCGAAGAAGCGTATTAAAAAGCATAGATAATAATTAATAGCTTGGAGATCCACCTGCTTCCGCAGAGGTGGGTCTTTTTTTGTATGTATCTCTAATCGGTAATCGGTATATGTTCCTCTGCCGCACTTCCTCCATACCAAATCTGTCTGCTTCCCCATCCTGTCGTAGAATAATAGGAGGTCTCAAATCGTGGCCCGCACCGTCCAAAGGCCACATGGCATGTTTATGAGCAAATCCCTTATCCTTCAGCCTCTTCATGATTACTCATTCGTCCTTGCGAAAAGCCATACCCCATCGTCTGTTCCCGAAGTGAAAGCAAGCCCGCTATTGTCTCATCCAATAAGGATCGGGCGTATCTAGAAATAGCCCTTCGGTTTACCGGATGCGCGTGCCAACACAAAAACACCTCCAAGGATGTTTCCATATCTCAGGATATGGTTGCATTCTCTTGAAGGTGCTTTAGTATGCCATCGGTCCATGATGCACACATGGGAGAGTTGTTGAAGGATTTCCGTATTACAGGTATTGAACGGCGATGAAGTAGAACATACCGTCCGAATTGAAGTTACCTACAATCGTAGGGGCTCCTTTTTTCTCAAAAACAACGCGGTCAGATGGGAAAGCTTCCTTCGTTGCTTTGTATCCGGTCAGATCAACACCAAGCCAATTTTTAGCCTGCTCCGTAGCTTGTGCTAACAGCTGCTTTTCGGTGAGTGCTTTGATGGATTTTTCATATTTATCAATAACATCCTGATCCTTGCCATACAGATCATCTGCCAATGCTCTGGCGTTCACACTTTGGACATCAAGCGTTTTTTTGTCGATCTCTATCCACGTCCCGAAATCACCGTCCACGAACATGAACTCATACACTTGTTTAGTCCCTTTTTTAATAAGAGAGACACCGGCCAGCTCTCCCTGTTCCACACCTTCCAGTTTGTCGAAAACAGCTTCCGCAGCATCTTGTACAGAAGAGTCTACTGCATCCGGTTGAATTGACTCGGAAGTGTGGCTCAGCTTGTCATCATTAATGTAGTAGGTCAGATTGTCAGTACTGATGTTAGCATTACTAATTTTTCCTTTTGCATCAAAAATAACATGGCTATATGGGGATTTTTTAATGGAATAGGACCATTCCTTCGCGCCGAAGGACTCACCTTTGTCAAGTTTATAAGCAGTGCCCGTTATTTTCTTTAATGTTTGCTCCACTTTCTTGACTGCCGCAGCAGGTGCAGTTGTTGCGTTTTTTTCAGCTGCAGTAACCGTTGATCCGACACTGGCTGCACTAGCCTGTGTTTGAGAATAGGCCATAGAAGTGGCACCAATGATTCCTGCCAGTGCTACAGAGCTGAGTACTTTGTACATCTTTTTCATAATGGTTCCTCCATATTGTGTAATTTGTTTTACACCTATATAACGCTCAAGAACCTAGCGATTGTGACATAAAATATTTTTTATCCTAAAATTATGATTTTCAAGAAATGAAAATACTTCAAAAGGCCGTTTGCATCGTTTGCTTAAATGCAAATCATTTTATGAACAATTACTGAATGTTTTGAATTTAAACTATATTCGATGTATCGAATGCACTACAATGTGTAGTAAGTGATTATATCAATTTATATATATCGGAGGGCTTCTTATAATGGTACTTACATTATTAAGCATATTAATGATTGTGTTATTGTCCGGATACATGGTTCTGAACACCCATAAACAAAAAAGCAGAATCACGGGCATGCCTGGAATGATGATTGCCATGAGCATTGGAATGATGTCTAGTCTTGCCCTTGGTTTTCAACTGGGCATTGTGTTTGATCATGATTTGGCAGTTCCTTCAATTATCGCTATTTTATTCGGTTTGGGGACCGGTTACTTTACAGGAAAGCCTGTGAGCATACTGGCATCGTTGGATGGTATGTTGGCTGGAATTATGGGTGGAATGATGGGGGCCATGCTCGGTTCAATGCTTGGTTTTACCTATATCATGGCATTGTTTATTGATATCTTGTTTATCCTTATCTTTTGTGTTGTTCTTCAATTAACAAGTTCAAATTCAGTGGAAACCCATAAAACCAAACGTAACGGGATCAGCGTGCCCTTTATTGCAGGTATCATAACGGTTGCCTTTGGAACGGTTTCGGTCGGTTTACTGCTTTTTAATCAGTATCAAGATCATCGAGCCTCAGCAGTTTCTTCCCAAAATAAGCAACAGAGCTCTGCTCAAGAAAATGCAGGCTATAAGGTGATTTCAGTGGATGTCAAATCCAATGGTTTTAGCCAAGACAATATTGTAGTCCAAGCAGGTGTTCCTACAAAATTAAATTTTATAAAACAGACAGGCTATACTTGTATAAAAAGTGTGGAGTCCACGGATCTGGGCATTGATGTGTACCTTGAAAAGGGAGATAACTTCATTACGTTAAATGATTTGAAACCTGGAACATATCATTTCAATTGTGGCATGTATATGTACTATGGAACGATCACTGTTGTGTAACGTGAAATTTTCCGCCCGCTCCATGTTGGTGAACGCCGAAGTGTAGTTTCCTGAAAGGATATTCTATCTTCATTCTCTTCATTCAATGCGTGGTTTTCACACAAAAGTTAACCGCCCAATGAAAGGCGGTTAACTTAATCCAATGGCTATTCATCTATCGATGCTATTTTTGTCTCCTTTCAGCCCAAAATTTAATCCAGCGTTTTCTTTGACAAGTGTTATAGCGAGTTTACGAACTTTACCTCCGGAAAGTGGCTATCCGGTCCCTTCATTAATATTCCGCCTTTATTTTTCAAATACATATCAAAAAAGTCCAGCATATAGGCATTGATTATGGAGCTCGCTCTCTCAGGCGCAATCTTTCCTGTAATGCCAAGCATGTTGAACATCGGAGAAATGAACTGGACGTCGGTAAAATTCAAATGCTCTGTATTTTCGATATAGAGAACTTGTCCCCCTTCGTCGACCGTTTCGCGCATCCGTTCAAGCTCCAATTTTTTATCTTCCGTTACTTGATCTTCCCACTCTCTTGTTGAGCCCATACGGTTAAGCTCTGCATCGGTGTAGACCCGGTCATCCATCACCCTTTTTAGTTTCTCGAAATAGCTCTCCGAGTTGATGAACAAAAACGGCTTTCGCAGACCCTCTCGGTCACGCAGCCGATAAAGCCCTCCATCAAGGTCGACTCCTGCCGTGATGCGCGGATCGTAAGAAGCATCATAGGCCGTCGCTCCGCCGATGGAATGGCCGAACACCCCGACATGACCGAGATCCATCCTCCCTTTGAGATGACTTGGAATCTGCCCTGATTGGATGAGCTCGAATTGGTCCAGCACGAACGCCACATCGTCGGTTAGAACTTTTCCTAACTCGTCGCGAACTCTTCTACTCGTCCGGTAATCCTGGTCGGGCGAAAATAAGTCGTTCGTTGTGCCCCTCGTGATTCGTCCGTCCGGAAATTCGGTTGCAATTGTATTGTAGGTGTGGTCGACCACGGCCACGATATATCCGTGACTCGCGAGATTTTCGGCTTGCGACGTGTGAAGGAACCTTGAGGAACCATTGCCTGGATTCGCCAGGATTAGCGGGTATTGAGTCTGTGCCGAAGAAACTTCGGCCCCCGAATAAGCATGACTGGATACGTACTTTAGGTGTTGAAAAGTAAACCCGGGAAGACCATAGCTCTCCGCCATATAAGATAAGATTCCGGTATCGGGGATAAAGGGCGTGTACTTTCCGGTGTCAGCTTGAGCCGGATACCATACCTGAACCATCAACTCCCTCTTGCCTGTCGCGGAATTTCCAAATGTCTCCTCCCGGTTTGAATCGACGAAATGAAAAACTTGCGTGCCAACCTTCAACTTGCCAGTTGGCGCCGGAAAGTCGAATACGGGAAACACATAGAGGAAGCACCCCGTTGTGATTAACCCAATCACGATAAAAAGTCGGCCCAGCACCCTACGGATTCGCGAAGCAGTCCGAACGACTTTCGGCATTATGAAAACGTCTTTAAGCGAAAGCACAAGCATCAGGATCGTAAAACCGTATAAAAATAAAAGCTGAACCCTGTATCCTTCGACAAGCAAATGTGTCACTAAAAAAATGGAGCCTGCTCCGCTTGTCAGGAGCAAAGCTGATCTTCGAATACGTGGATTGAAAATGAACAGGAGTGCCAACAAACAAGCACTTGAAAAGAAAAGCAGCATTTCAAAAAACCTCACACCAACTCCCCCTTAAAAATAATCCTATCAATGGATTAGTATAGAGGGACAGCTAGGTTGATACCATTGATCTAGATGACAATTGCCTTACACTCATGTAAGGTTGACCAGACGCCCAATTTGATTACACTCTTCAGCAAACCAAATATCCCCGTCGCTACCTAGCGCAATACCGTGCGGTTCTGCATTTTTCATAGGAATCGGATATTCCGTAATCATTCCATCGATCGTTATTCGACCGATCTTGTTGCCGCCCCATTCCGTAAACCAAAGATCCCCGTTCCTTCCAGAGATTATAGCGTGGGGACGAGCGTTCGGCGTAGGAATCGGAAATTCCTTTATTTCGCCTGAAGGCGTAATTCTACCGATGTTATTTGCATTAATTTGCACAAACCAAACAGCCCCATCCGGCCCGCAAGCAATACCGACAGGCCCGGAATTCGGTGTAGGGATTTGATACTCCATCATTTTCCCATCCGTGGTTATTCTTCCGATCGTATTGTTTTGATTCTGTGTAAACCATAACGCCTTATCAGGACCCGTAATAATAAAAGAGGGGAACGTATCCTGGGCAGGCAAATCAAACTCCGTCATTTCCCCTCTCGTTGTTATCCTTCCGATCTTTCCGCTCTTCATCTGGGTAAACCAAATCCCACCGTCAGGACCTTCTGTAATCCCGAATGGCGCAGAGCCCGAAGTCGGCACATCATATTCTTTGAATTGACCGTTTAACGACATTCTGCCAATCTTATTTGCGTTATATTCTGTGAACCACAGGTCGCCCGCCTGATCCGAAATGATAGACATCGCTCCAGCGTTTTCTGTCGGAATCGAGAATGATGTGATCTTGCCTTTGGCGTCTATTCGCCCGATATAATTGCCCTTTTGTTCCGTAAACCAAATGGCTCCGTCTTTCCCGGCAGTGATTCCGTACGGCCCTGATTCATGATTGCCGACTGCATATTCAATAATCGTGTGTGTCATACGCTCCCCCTCCAGCAAATTACGCAATGTATCTAAATCCCCGTATACCATTGCTTCAATGTATGGATTGATGCTTTCGATATCATTGTCCCAATTCAGAGAAAACTGCGAACTTAAAACAATCGATTTCACTTTTAGATTTGCAGAACATCGAGCAATTCTAGTGCAGCTCGTTATGTTTCCTCCCCAAAAAACAAAGAGGACCTTAAAAGAGCCCTCGATTCGAAATAGGATATTTTTGAACATTGATCTATATGCGGAAATTAATCGTAGATCACATTTTTTCCTTCTTCACTTAATTTTTTTAAAGATGCAAGCATATGATTGATCTCTTCATCGGAGTGTCTTTCCCATGAAGCTAATTCAGCGACTATCTTTAGAGGTGATTTAGATCTATATGAGCGTGTCGGGTTTCCAGGAAATCTTTTATCCGTTAAGTTAGGATCATTTTCAAAATCTCCTAAAGGTTCTACAATATAGATCCGTTCTTTTGAATTAGATCTTGCTAGTTCAGCTCCCCATTTGGCAGCATTCAATGTTGCAGTAAAGTATATATGGTTAGATTTTTTTTCTTGGTAATTGGATAAGTATTGCGGTTCCAATAAATCACCAATTTTCAGTTCTGCTTTAGTACCATGAAAAAAAGGACCTTGATCCAAGACATCTTTTTTGGCTTCCATACGGATGCACCTCTTTTATTTTTTGATTTGTCTTTAGCAGTATAGTGTAGGAATTACGAAAAAAACAGTCTATAAAAAAAATATTAAAAACGGTATAATTTAAGTAGAGAGAATGATATTGAACAGAAATTGCCTATATAGCAGGTGTATGAAGGATTACCTTCTCCCATGTCAATAAACAAAAACTCAACAGGGAAAGATGTGAAGGAATCGTGATAAAGCAAAAGGTATATTACGGAAAAGATATCGAGGTCATGTTTAATCCAGAGGTATGCATTCATTCCGGTATTTGCGTAAAGGGCCTCCCTGGTGTTTTTGATTTAAGCAAACGTCCTTGGGTTAATCCCGATGCCGACACTACGGAGGCCATTGCCCGACATATTGATACCTGTCCAAGCGGAGCACTGACGTATAGACGTCTGGACGATGAAAATTCAACGGAGAAAGAGGAATGAACTTGCATATTGTAGAACATGAAACCGCTAATAAAAGATTCCTTATTCGAGATAACGGCGGCATTGCTGCCGTGATGACATATGTCATTTCAAATCCGGAGCTTTATATTATCGATCACACGTTGGTCGAAAATGCTTACCGGGGACAAGGGCTTGGCGATCAGCTTGTCGAAGCTATGGTGGAATACGCACGGGAAAACGGTATCAAGATTTTGCCCTTATGCCCGTTTGCCAAGGGACGATTCGAACGTTTCTCCGAATACGCGGATGTTCTTCATAAGTAATCACGAATAATATAGTTATGATTATAATAAGATCAAAGAGCCTGAGGGTACGAAATTTCTTCGTTCATCTCAGGCTCTTCTCCTTTCATCAGTGCTCATTCGTGCATACATCATAAAATCATCCTTCTAACTCATCGCTGTTAACAACACCGCATTCGTATTAAATACACCGTGAACGATCATGCCTGGCAAGAATGTCCACTGATCCATCTTCTTCCACATTTCTGAGCTAGTCATCCTACGGGTTCGGATCTGGTCCATAACGTACAACCGGGCGTTAACCACACTCTTGTTCCGAGGAAACACTTACCTACATATTATATTATGATTTAAAAATGCCAACCCTCTAAAGAGAATTGGCATTGAGAGATGGGAATTGTGTTTAAGTCTGATATGTATTATTTCTATTGATATACCTCACCTGATCCTGCTTAGAAACGTCCTTGTTTTGTGTCGGCCCAAAGTCTAGGTATACTGCTAGGTTGTTTTTGTATTGGAAGATTGTCTTCGAAGATATTTTTGACTGGGACGATGGAGAAGGATTGTAAGAACCGCAAAAATATAAATTAGAATGGACAAGACCTCTTTCGAAGAGAACACCTGAAGAAGACCAAGGATAACAATAATCAGAGATGTTTTATACATTTTACAGCTAATAAAAATGACGGCTAATAACGCAGGGATTAACGCAATGTAGATACTAGCTTCGGCAGCTCCAAAAGCATAATATAAGCTTTCCGAATGGGCATCTAGATACATAAACTTGGCATCCGCTTCTCGAATTTTAATTTGCAGCTGCACCATCGAATATACCAAAATGATTAATTTCAAACTTAGTAAAGCGCGGGCCACATGCAACATTACAGGCATCTTCATCTTCATGCAATTAGCTTTCTCCAATCTCTATGTATATTATTTTCCTTAATTATACTTTTCAACAAACCAATAACACATTAGACTTAAGTATGGTTTTTTATTGATCCAAATTCGTAAATGTGTATTCGTTTCTTGACTCCACATTTTTCAATTTAAGCGTGATGTTTGAAAGACTTGGAGATAGAAAGAGCATAGCGAAATTTAAATCGGATTCAGCATCGGCAAAAAAATAGAAAGAGCAGCCTTCTCACAGGCTGCTCTTGAACACAGAACCTGGACTTATTTAACCAGAAATGAACCGAGGCAGATATATGTTATTCTTTTTTAAACCATGTTTTGGCCTCTTGAGAACTCAATCTCCAGATCACGAACACAGGAAGAATAACCCCAATGATAAATCCTGCGTTATGCCAGACCGCGAATTCAGTCAAGCGCAGCACAATCATAATGACTGATAATACCATTGCAGCCGTTCGTCCTGCCCCTGAACGATTATTTAATCAAAAACCCACGAAGGCTGCCGCCAAACCGGTAGCAATCATCGCAACACTTAGCCATTTTTTTTAAAGACTCGGGACTGCCAAGTAAATATATCCCATTAATTACGTTAAAAACCGCAGCAAGATACATAAGCATTTGGGTCAAACGAATAACAGCTGGTTGATGTGGGTCTTTTTCCTTAGGATTATTCATCTGACCCCCCCCTGTAATTATCTTCCAAAATGTATTTTCACCTTCTGCTCCATATTAAATGCCAGACCACCCTGAGCCTTCTGAAAATTAGGCAACAAGATGCCTTAGTCTTTTCGTTGATCTTAGCAAGCCTCTGGCCTATAACACGGTCGCCAAACTTACAATAGACCAAACAGAGCATTGGCTCGTTTGCATGTGTGCAAGGCCTCCATACCACCTTAATATTGTGGTTGGAGGCTTTAACGGATCACGGATTGTCCGTGGAGTTCAATAAAGGGTGCGGCTTTATTTGGTTTTCCAAGCCCCCAGTTTGCTGCGGACCCAGGCCGTCAAGAACAGAATCAGGCCAAAGGCGATAAACGTGGAATCAAGAAAAATGTGGCTTGTCGCCAAATACCGGTCAAAATCAACATCACTGGAAATGCCCCAGAAACTCAAGACTAAAGCCAAAAATCCAAGCGGAAAGGCGAGCGCCCGGTAATCCTTCAGTCCGGTCCACTCGGCCATTCCGGTCACCGCCGCATAAAGATACGTGGTCAATTCGATAAACGTGCCGGGAAGCCATACAGCAAGAAGTAAGGCATCGATATGTTGAAAAAACTCGCCAAGTCCGATATAACGAACGACCTCGACAAAAGGATAGTTCAGCGTGCTGGCATACTCGCCAAATAGAAAAACAGACACAAGTCCGGACATGGCCAGCGTAACCATCTCCCCCAACCAGACCATCAACACGAACAGCTTCGCCTTCCGCTGATTCGACAATAACGGGAAGTATATTCCCAACAACAGATACCCTGAGAACCAGGTGATCGGAACGATCGCCCCCTTCATCGATGGACCCGGACCTTCCCCCATGATCGGCAAAGCGTTAGATACGTTCCATTCGGGGATAGTGAGGACGGTGAGCAGCACGAACACGACGATCGTAATCGGCAAAAAAAGCTGGGCCAGGCGTCCCAGCACCTCCGCTCCTCCCCTTACCGCATAGGACACCAGAAACATAATGCCCCCGGCAATAATGAAGGAGGGCGTGTTTTCCAAAAAAACAGAGGAAATGAAGTTGCTGTAAATCCTTAGAACAACGCTGGTCAGATAAAAGCCGTAAAACAGAATAACGAACCCAGCCGCCTTTCCCACCCACTTGCCGAATACCCGCTTGCTGTACGTTATGCTCGTTTCTTGCGGAAACTTGCGGCTTAGCCACAGCATCGCCAGCACGAAGAGTACGCCGACGAGATGAGCCCAGATCGGCGACAACCATAAATCGCGTCCCGCCGCCTCCCCTGTAATTTTAGGAATCAGCAGCAGCCCGTCGTAGGCTGCTAGTGAGTACAGCAGGAGCGCAAATTGACCCGGAGAAATCTTCCCTTTTTCCACCATCAGCATCACCTCATCAACGTAATAAGCCGGCAAGCGGCTGGTATAGCCAGTCGATCAACATAATCGGCCCCGGCATTTCGGGAAATATAATGACCAGCAGGGCGGCAATCCATCCAATCGCCGCCAGGATGATAAGCATAACCCGCTCCCGGATAAGGCCTTGGTTCAGACGGAGCCACTCGAACCTGACGATCATAGCTACGACCAGCGAAACTCCCGCAATGTTCACCCAAATCATGGCTTGCTTTGCTCCTCTGGCGGCAACCCGGCAGGTGCATTATTCATACCGATCCGGCGTACGTTAATATCGACCGCCACATTGACTTCCAGCCTTGGGAAGAATTTATCCCAATGGGGCTCGAGCTTGCTCCATTCTCGGGGGTTTTGACGATGGATCGCCTCGCCGAAACCGAAAACATCGGCCCGCATACGCTGCAGCTCTGCTACCGTCTGTTTTACGATTTGCCGAATATGTTCAGCCATCGCCGCTTCAACCTTGCGGATATGTTTGGGTTCCGACATGGGCAGTCGGGTTGTATTTTGGATCATGCTCAGGTCTGAATTGATACGGATACTCATTTGCCATTCCCCTTTCTTGCGCGATGGAAGCAAGCGGCAGTCCGAACGGATGGTCGTGAGTGTTACGCGGGAAGGAGACGCTCCTTCTACATTTACGGTTTGTACCTCTCTTTTCAATTGATTCATCACCAATCTCATCGCAAAGAACGAGTCCCCCGTCATCGTTCCGACCATCTTCCCGTGGTTAAATACCGCATAACCCTTGATATAGGGAACCCCGTCACCGCCACCTCCTTCCTTCGAGGAATCGACGAAAGGCAGGATCGCCGACTGCTGATCGCTGCTAAAGTGCTGAACCAATTGACTTATCGTCATCGATTTTTGAAAGACGCGCGCGGATTCGCTTTGCAGAAGGTCCGCTCTCGTCTGTTCCAACAAATAAGGCAATTCGAAAAAATCCCGTGCTTTACCGCGGGTGACAAATGGAGTGACCCGCAGGCGAATCTCATCGTGCCGCACCAGGTAATCCAGCTGTTCACGAAACCCGTCCCGCGCAAGCGCTTCGCTGATAATCAGCACTTGCAGCTGTCCCCAATAAATTTTGCGCGGCAGCATCATTTGCAGCCGTCCCTGCGCGTCTCCCGCCGTTTCGCCGACTGCGGTGTGTATTATCGTTTTTCCTTTCTGTTCCTTACGATCCCCGCTTTGCGTCTTGCTGCTTTCCTTTTGTTGGGGAGCTGCAATTTCCAGGGTCAATTCGATGCCTCCGTCCTTTGTGCGGTCAAAGCCTGCGCTCGTGACAATCGCCAAACTGTTCACTTCTTCCCTGTCCCAACAGCCGGTCAAGGATAGAAGAGCCGCTGCCGCCACTAAAGGGAGCAGCCAATTGCGAAACCGAAGCATGGCGGATATCGGTTTTCTTTTTTCCATAAGGCTCTAACGTTCGCCACCTTTACCCGGATTTGGCCGCTGCCCTGACGCCAGGCGCCGCCGATTGCTTTTCCCCGAAAAGCTTGGACGCGCAATCATCTTCCACCACGGCAGCCGCACCGCCGCATCCTTCATATCGCTCGGCACAAACGGCGCGATCGGGGACAAATAAGGCACTCCGTAAGATCGCAGCGTGCACAGATGGATGATAATGGCAAGCAGACCGTACATGACGCCAAGAATCCCCAGCAGCCCTCCGGCCAGGATGAGCAGAATGCGCAGCAGACGGACGGCGAATTCCAGCGCATAATGCGGTGCCGTAAATCCCGCAATGCCCGTGAAAGCGATGATAATGACGATCGGTGCGGATACGAGGCCGGCGGAAACCGCCGCTTCACCCACAACGAGCGCACCGACGATCGTCACCGCCGAACCGATTTGCCGCGGAAGACGAAGGCCAGCTTCCCGCAGCACCTCAAACGCCAGCTGCATCATCAACACTTCCACGATGGTCGGGAACGGGATCTCCTCTCGGGCGGATGCAATGCTCGTCAAGAGTTTGCTCGGGATCATCTCCTGATGGAAGGTCAGCAGCGCAACATACACCGCCGGAAGCATCAGTGAAATAAACAATGTCAAGTAGCGCAAAATGCGCAGCAGGCTTGAATATAACGAACGGTTATAATAATCGTCCGCCGCCTGCAGCAAAGTAACGAGCGTTACGGGAACGATCAGCACGTCGGGCGTACCGTCGACCAGAATCACGATACGACCTTCCAGTAAGCCGGCGGCGGCGATATCGACCCGCTCCGTAAACTGCTGCTGAGGAAACGGCGAATAAGGGGCGTCCTCTGTAAGTTCCTCGATGTATCCGGTTTCCAACAGGCTGTCCATATCGATGCGCTCCAGGCGGTTCTCCACCTCCTGAATCAAGGACGGCTTCGCGATGCCTTCCATATAAGCGATATAAACCTCTGTTTCGGTATTGCGGCCAATCCGGAACGATTTTAATTTCAGCTTGACGCTCTGGACTTTTCGCCGTAACAGCGACAAATTGGTCGAAATCGATTCCGTAAAACCTTCGCGGGGACCTCGCAGCGACGGCTCGGTCTGCGGTTCTGCCACGGATCGTTTATCCCATTTGGCGATTTTAAGCAGCAGGGCCCGATCGCAATCCTCGAACAGAAGCAAAGAGTAACCTTTAATCAACTGCCCGGCGCATTCGCTAAGATCCCTGAGCTCCTCAATCGCCCCGATGGGCAAAACCCGGTTCTTGATCGATAAGATATCTCTTGGTTCCGAATCGGTCATCATCATAAGCGGCTTCATGACGTTGTTGTCGATTTCCTGGCTGTCCGACATATCGGGAATGTAGACAAGCTGTGCCGCAAGCTCGCCGCCTACCAGGAAGGAACGAAAGACGACGTCATCGGCCTGGCCCAAAATGCTCTTCAACGTGTCGACGTTTCGGTCAAGCGATGATACCAATGTCGTTGAATCGGATGAGGTGTTTTCTCTGCTCGTTTTTGGCGGGTGCGAAGACCGTTTTTGCATATGGGGTCACCTTACCTATCTCGTCAAATAAATTAATCAGGATTTGTATATATTTCCTCGTTCCGTTATTTTCACCAAAAAGTCTGATTTTATTTTTTATTCATAAATCTTGGCATCAGGCAACGAAAAAAGACGCTCCCTGATCATCCAGGAACGCCTTCTCGCATTGAATTTTCAATTTTAAAACATATTTCCGCATTTTTAAAATGGTTCAAATTCGTTAATATTTAGTGTGCATAGCTTGAGGATTCAATCCTTGACACACCCTAAAAATGCAGAAGATGAATAAGCCAGGAGCGTCGTTAAATGCGTATAGTAATACTGAACGCCTTGCTCCAGACGTCTCGGCGTTATTTCCAGATTCCCCGCCGTACCCGCCACCTTACCTGATTCAATGATTTTGGAAAAAGCATCATCCATAACCTTTTGCACTACAGGATGCCCGGCATTTCCGGGATGTCCAAGAGATTGCGAAAGGTCGGACGGACCTATAAACAACACGTCTATTCCTTCAACTTTTGCGATAGCATCAAGGTTATCGACAGCATCCTTGTCTTCGATTTGCACGCAGACCAACAAATCTTGATTAGCCTGTTCGGCATATTCGGTTAACGTGATCCCGAATCCGTAATTGGCAGACCGAGTGCCCACCGCCAAGCTTCTACTGCCGATGGGATGGTATTTTACAGCGTTGATGATTTCCCGAGCCTCTTCCGCAGAGCTGACGTGGGGCGCCTGGATCCCCATCACACCGCGATCCATGTATTGCCCGATCAGCTCCGGATCGTTCTTTTGCGGCCTAATGATCGGTGTAATGCTGCTCGCTTCCGCTGCCATGACCATGTATTCAACGGTTTCCAAGGTGATGGAACCATGCTCGCAATCAATCAGCACCCAGTCGTATCCTAATTTCCCGGCCATTTCTACAAGCTGTACAGAAGGGATCATTATGGAGACCCCTAAGGCAGCTTTACCCGCTAACAGTTTTTGCTTCATCTTATTTCGCAAAGCGGTTCCCCCCAAAAACATAACATTGGTATTTTATTCGCAACTCAATCGTTTAATCAGGTTAGCCAGCAGCTTCGTTCTAGGCACCATGCTTTCAATATCCAAAAACTCCTCCGCCGTATGTGCGTTACCGCCACGCGGACCAAGTGCATCAATCGTAGCCACCCCTACTGCCGCAGTCAGGTTGCCGTCCGATCCTGAACCTATTTTCATATCCGTTAACGACTCTCCCAGCTGCAGCGCTTCTTCTTGCACAATGTTCAATAAATGCTCAGTTTTCGCAGTTTTGATCATCGGAGGTCTTGTAATACTGCCTTGCAAAACTAACGTTGTTCCTTCAGTCGTTGCAGCCCCGCAAATATGTCTGATTTTGCGCTCCAACTCCACTGCCTGTTCCAGCGTTTCCATTCGTACATCAATAGAAGCTTTGGCATGGGCAGCAATGGTGTTGGGCGTCGTTCCGCCGCTAATCACCCCGACATTGACATGAATGCCTGCATCTGGATCGGTCAGCGCATGAAGTTGAATAATTTTATGGGCAAGTTCACCAATAGCGCTTCGTCCCTTTTCCGGTTCCTCCCCGGAATGCGCCGCCTTGCCGGTGACATGCAGTTCGAATTTGCCGCCGCCGCGCCGACCGGTTATAAGCCTCCCCGTCATATCGCTCGGTTCAACGATCAAAGCATATTTTACACTCGCCGCTTCCCGCTCAATCAATTCCCTGGAATAGATCGAACCGTGCTCTTCATCGGAATTCAGAATGATTTTGACCCGCTTGAAGCTCTCGTCACCTTGTTCGACCAATGATTTTATCGCAAACAGCGTCATGACCAAGCTGGCCTTCATGTCGTATATGCCGGGTCCGTAAGCAAAGGCTTCATCGCGTGAAAATGGCCGGCTTTGTGCGGTACCTACAGGAAATACCGTGTCCATATGTCCAATAATCAAGATGTTTATGTGCTGCCCCTCAGGATGAACAATGACCAAATGATCGCCCCGCTCGGACTGCGGATCGACCGTAACCTGAAATCCAAGCGCCTGATAGGCAGAGGCCAGTACTTTCCCCACCCGATCCACACCCGCTTTATCAAACGTCCCACTATCGATATTGACAATCTTCTCAATCAGGTCAAGCATGTCCGCTTCCTTGTTGTCCCAAAAATGGGTCGGCATCGGATCTCATCCTTTCTTTGCGGCTTTCAAAAGAGCTTCTTTTGTATTTTCACAAAAACAATCGGTAAGATATGTCGATCCATTCACATCAGCGATCTGAATTCCTTTTACTCGTTCGGAGTCCGCATATAATTCCTCATACTTAACAGCATCGTGCTGAACCGCCTGCTCTTCGCAACCTTGCAGACCTTCAAATAAAACCCTTCCCGTAAAGCCGCTTTCACCCGTAACCCCGACTAGGTGCAAAGCCGTTGGTGCAATGTCAATAATGCCTGCCGGAATATCCGTCACATGACCTTTTTTAAAGCTGGGACCGAATCCCATGCAAAATGGTCGCATATCCTCATTTCGGATAGAGCCATGGTAGGCTTTATTCTCCGTCTTGGAGTTTAAATAATGAACGACGCCTCGAATGCCATCCGGATTCATTTCGTCGGTCCACGCTGGAACCACGGCCAACAGAGGGGCCCTCTCGTGGGTAATGCTTCCGATCACCGCACTTAAAGGCAGAGCATTGTTCAGCTGCTGATGAAGCGGTTCTCTCGCCAATAACATACCGCACCAAGATTGAGCGGATAGCCAGTCAGCGAAGGCCCGCAATTCCTCGACTTGATTGTCATCCCCATAAATGAAAGCGTCCACCGCGATAAAATTCAGTTCCCTGTTCAATTCTTTTCGGGCTTGTTCCAAATAATGCTCCAGGCTACCGACCATGTTTGCCGTCGAATGTCCGTGATCGCTGATGAGCATGATATCCAGCTCATCCTCGAGGCCAAGTCGCGAGACAGCCTCCAAAATCTCGGACAAACATTGATCCACCAGCTGTAACGCTTGTTTAGCCTCTGGCGAGGCGATGCCGCAATAATGCTGCGTTTCGTCCGGTTCGGGAAGCCACAGCACCATAACGGTATTCTGCTCATCGGGCAATTGCTGTTCAATAAGCGTGCGAACGGCCCATAAAGTTCTCTCCTTTTTGCGGATGGAGACATCGGTTTCGTCAGCGACCGGGCCTCGGGCAGCATGCAATTCGCCAAGCTCTGAAATACCATAGTCGGTGGACGGATTCATGACATGCTGCGGATGGTTAAAGTTCCAGAGCAATGAAGCTCCGGGCGAACTTCCGCCCGAAACCGTCAAGCGCAAGTTCTGTTGGGCCAACCGGTCCCCGAGCGTCGGACGCAAGAGCAGATCTTCTCCCGTTCGCTGCTGAAATTGCAATATTTTCCGATGGTCACCGGTCTGCAGCAGTCCGTCTTCCGAAAAGTGAGGCGCGTACATGAGATTGCCCATCAGACCATGCTGCCCCGGATAGGATCCGGTCGTTAATGAGGCCATGCACACCCGTGTCAGCGATGGATAAGCCGAATAAAAGGATTTGAACAGCGTGCTGCTTTTCATTAACTCGCAATACGTAGGCATCGTATCGGCATTAACCTGATCAGGCCTTAATCCGTCCGTTCCGATAATAAGCACCCGCCGTCCCGAAGGACTTTTCTTTTCAGCCGTTTTTCCCATGGTTTCTCAGTCCTCTCTATTTATTCAACAGCTCGCGTATCTTGTCGGCAGCTTCCTTCATGGATTGTTGGGCCGGAACATTTTCGGCATAGGTTCTTCCGAGCGCATTTTGGATTTCAGACTCTATCTTTTCGAAGTCAGGCACGACCGGGATTCCCTTCCCGTAAGGAAGCTGGTCGACAGTGATTTTGAAGAACGGATTTTCTTCATAAAACTTCGTCATTTCAGACGCGGTGACGGCAGATTTGCGAATCGGCATGTATCCGGTATGCTGGGCAAAATAAATGGTTTGCTGCTTATCGGTAAGGAACTTCATGAACTTCCAGGCTGCATCTTGCTTCTCCTTTGGGGCCTTGGCCACAATGGCGAGATTTCCCCCGGAGGTTGAAGGAACAGCATATTCTTTAAACTTTGGCACAAAATCGACGCCAAGCTCAAACTTTACATTATTTTGAATTTGGTTCAGGTCTCCTGTCGAGGCCAGCAGGAACGCGACCTTGCCGTTTTGGAAATTGATCATTTCTTGATCGCCGTCTCTATTCCCGCCCATAGGCTGCATCATCGTTTTATCGTCATATATCATTTTCCGATACATTTCCAGACCTTGAATCGCTGGCGCTTGGTCGATCACAACATCCTTATGATCCGGCGTAAGAATATCTCCGCCATTGGACCACATCAACGAGTAGTAGTAAAGGGGAGGCAGCAATGACGCATAGCCGAATCGTTCGGTCTTCCCATCCTTGACGACGGTCGCTTTCTTCGCAGCAGCCATCATATCATCCCAAGTGGTAACCGGGTGCTCCGGATCAAGCTCGATCTCCTTCGCGATATCTTTATTGTAGTACAGGATCGGCGTACTCCGGTTGAAGGGAAGGGTGTATGTCTTTCCTTCAATTAAAGTGTCATCTACAAAGCTGTCCACAAAATCGTCGTACTTAAACTCCGGATCATTTTGAATATAAGAGTCAAGCGGCAGCAATGCTTTATTGTAAGCAAAGGCCGGCCAGAATCTCGCGTTCAACTGAACAACATCCGGTACAGCATTGCCCACAATTGCCGTCAACAATTTCTTGCCGATATTATTCGTACTTTCCTGGAACACCGCATTGACCTTCACTTCATCTTGCGATTGATTGAATTGTTCGGTCAAGTCTTTGATGGTGTCCCCGATCACGCCGCTATTGCCGTACCAGAACTCGATTTGTACCGGACCCTGCTTGCTATTTTGCTCTGATGAGGAGGAAGACGAAGCTCCTTGCCCGCAACCTGCAAGTACCATAACCAAACTTGACGCCACGAGAACACTTTTAATGAATGTACTTTTCAATGGTTTCACCTCGTTGTTTTAATGGCTTATCGCTTACTTCAAACCCGTAGTGGCCACACCTTTAACAATAAACTTCTGCATGGAAATGAAGATTACGACTAATGGAGCGATAATGACTGCAGCAGCGGCCATGACCAGATTCCACTGCGTTCCTCCGCTTCCTCCGCCGCCTTCTTCCATAAATCGCGACAGTCCTAACTGAACGGTCCGCAAACTTTCATTGTTGGTTACAATGAGCGGCCAAAACAGTTCATTATAATTCCAGATAAAGGACAACAAAATATACGTCACAACAGCAGCTCCCGATAAAGGCATCATGAGATGACGCATGATTCTGGTGTGTCCGCAGCCATCGAGGATAGCGGCTTCCTCAAGCTCTTTCGGCACCTGCATAAAGGCTTGCCGCAGCATAAATATGCCAAAGGCTTTTACGGTGAAGGGCGCGATCAAGCCCATATACGTATCCACCCACCCCAATTGTTTGATGGTCAAAAAATTAGGGATAAACGTAACCTGGTCCGGAATCATCATGGTAGCCAGCACCAAGAGAAACAGAAACCCGCTTCCCTTAAACCGCAATCTGGCAAAGGCATAAGACGCTGGAATGATCAATAGCAGTTGAATCACGATCGTGATACTTGCTGTAAATAAGCTATTGAATAGATACCGGCCCAGCGGAGCCAGCTTCCATATTTCCACGTAGTTTTCCCAGCGGAACACTTGCGGGATCAACGTAGGAGGAAACATGTACACTTGATCAACGCTCTTCAATGAATTGCTCAACATCCAGATAAAAGGAAATAACATAATGATTGAAAAAAGACTCAAAAGGGCGAAACCGAACCATCTAAATGCAACTTGCTGCAGTCTCATGAATAGTGCACCCACCTTTTGGAGACTTTCATCTGGATAAACGTGATGAGCATAAGAATCACAAAAAGCGCCGATGAAGCTGCGGAAGCGTAGCCGATATCAAAAAATTCAAAGGCATTCTGGTAAATGTAATAAATGATCATATTTGTGCTTTCTGCCGGCCCGCCGCGGGTCATCGTAAACAGCAGATCGAAATCTTCAAAAGCGCCAATTAACGCGACGATCACAACAAACAAGATATAAGGAGAGAGCAGCGGCAGCGTTATCCGGGTAAACAGCTGAAGCCTACCCGCTCCATCCATCTTGGCCGCTTCATACAGGGATTCCGCGATGTTTTGCTTGCCAGCCAGCAGAATCACCATGTAGTAGCCAACCACCTTCCACACCTTCGTAATGATTAGCGCCGCCATGGCCCACCCCGGCTTTGCCAGCCAAGGAGCGGCAGGAATCGAGAAGAAATCGAGCACCCAGTTGATCAGGCCAAAATCCTTGTTGTACATCCACACCCATAGGGTTCCTATGGCCGCCATAGGCGTAATGTAGGGTAAAAATACGACCGAGCGAAACCATCTGACGCCCCGCATTTTTTCATCCAGCACAACAGCCAGTACAGTAGCCAGCAAGACCGTAAAGCCGACGGAAAAAATCCCAAATATAAACGTGTGTCCAACAACTGCCCAAAATTCGGGAGCGGAAAACATCCGGATATAGTTGCCTGCGAAAATCCAGTTAAAATCAGGGGCAATCAGATTCCAGTCCGTCAGACTTAGAAGAAATGTCATGCACATTGGATAAAGATGAAATACGACAAGAAGAACGATGGCTGGAAGAACCAACACATAGGCAGTCAAGTTTGTATACGACCATTTGGCTATGCTTTTTTTGTTACTCACCGTTTGCCCGCTCAAGATCCTCTTCCTTTCAAAAGCCCATTGTTTATCCATGTTCACTCCTTTGCAAAGAAGACAACGCCGACCTGATCAATGCAGCAGCCTCCTGCAATTGCGCCATGGATGCAGCATAGGAAAGCCTGATAAAACGAGGAGCCTTAAACATGTCCCCCGGCGTCACAACGACCCCCGCTTGATCCAGCAAATATTGCGCAAAGTCCTTGCTGCTGGAAATCGTCCTATTCTCATACATGGAGCCAAAGTAGCCAGACACATCAACCATCAAATAAAAAGCGCCTGTTGCATCAGGACATGACAACCCTTCAATCGATCGAATTTCACGAATCAGATATTGCCTTCGTTCATCAAAGGATTTTGTCATTTCCTGAACCGAATCCCCCTCATCCTTGAGCGCTGCAATCGCCGCATATTGGCTGATCGAGCTAGGATTGGAGGTGGTGTAACTTTGAATGACCGTCATGGCGCGAATCACGGGCAATGGACCGCAGGCGTACCCGATTCTCCAGCCTGTCATCGCATACGCCTTGGATAATCCGTTAATCGTAATCGTCCGTGCTTTAATCTCCTCGCTTAAAGCGGCGATCGAGGGAACCTTCTTGCCATAATTCAAATATTCATAGATTTCATCCGCAATAATGTAAAGATCATGACGAACAGCGATCATGCCGATGGCATACAACGTTTCTCGATCAAATACCGTTCCGGTCGGATTATTCGGATTTGTGAGCAAAATAGCCCGCGTCTTGGAAGTTATGTTACTGGCAAGCCGCTCTACGTTGAGCTGAAAGTCTTGTTCAGGCTCGGTTTCAACAAACACAGGAATCGCCCCTGCGTACGCGATCATTTCCGGGTAACTCCCCCAGCAGGGAATCGGCAAAAGCACTTCGTCGCCTTCATCGCATATCGAAAGCAGCGCATTCGCCACGGCTTGCTTCGCTCCAGTGGTGATGACCACCTCCTCCGGACTGTAACTAAGATCATTATCTCGCTTGAGTTTGTCACAAACTGCCTGCCGGACATCATGCGTCCCCTGTACGGGGGTATACTTCGTCACGCCCTTGATTATCGCTTCTATGCCTGCATGGGCAATATGGACCGGTGTGGGAAAATCGGGCTCGCCCACGTTAAGCGCGATTAACTTGCGCCCCGATCGGCGAAGTGTTTCGACTTTATCTCTTAATTCTGCTCCGATATAAGGATTTAGCGTACGGACACGATGACTCAGTTGATCATTCAATGGTTGGTTTCCCCTTTCACTTCATGTGGTTTCTACATTTGAAATCATAACAAGCAAATGTAATACACCCGTAAAAACAACAACATTATATTGTTAAATTTTTTATTTACAAATAAAAAACCAAATAAAAACAACACATCATATGTTTCCACACGATGTGCTGCTTGTATCGCAATGCTCTTTAATTTATATAGAAACCCATTGTAATGAGGACAATTCGGTGTGTGGTTTCCAATCTTCGGGCAAGTCCGTATCCGTAATAATCATGTCCATTTCAAGTAGAGTAGTTACTTTATACAGATGCCTGACTCCCATTTTAGAAGCGTCAGCTACCAGCATTTTCTTTTGGCTTTGAGTCAGCAGCCTTTTCATCATAAGAGCGGTCTCGCTTTGAAATGTACTGATATTGTCAGGCGTAAAGCCCCCGCAGGAAAAGAAAGCTTTGTTTACGGTAATGTCTTTTAGCATGTCTTGAGCCAGCACGCCCGACATTCCCATTGAGGAAACCTGCAACTCTCCGCCGATCTGAATCAATCGCCCGTCAAATTCCCCATTTCGCTTATATTGGGCGAATTCAAAAATAATCGGGACGGAATTGCTGACCACCGTAAGCTCTTTTTTTTCTCGCAAGAATGGCGGCATTTGGGCGATGGTGCTCCCGGCAAGAAGAAATATAATATCATTATCCTCTACCCTGCTAGCTGCCTCGGCAGCAAGTTTTTTTTTGATCTCCAGATTGATTGACTCTCGATCGTTATAGATCCATTCCAGCTTTTGATGACTCGTTTTGATGGCTCCGCCAAAGATTTTTTTTAATTTGTTCAGACTCTCCAGCTTGTCCAGGTCTCGACGGATCGTCTCGGTTGTCACGCCGAATTTTTCGGCAAGATCCTTGACATAAACTTTGTCGCGCTGCTCTAATTCCTGCAGGATATCATTCCTTCTCTTCTCCACTTCGCTATAGGAAGAATGCATTCTTAACCTCCATATTCTGTATTCTGTATGTATGCCATGAATCCATCTTAACTGAACCAAACCAAAGAATCCATAAGGAAACAGGATATTTAACCTTTCTTTTCGGTCATTTACACTCTAATAACAATGTATTTTCCTACTAAGAGCATATTCAGGCGGATTAAACAACATAAAAACCACATATCTGAATTATTCTCATTGAATAGTTTACATAATAAATAAGAGGGAAACCCCTTTGTTAGCAGTTTCCCTCAACGATCACCTGTATTTTTTTTGTGCGGAGTACAACTACAAAACATCCTGAGAGATATTTACCATTTCCTGATGCAGCTCCTTGCTGGCCGCAAGAATACTGCTGCCTGTCATATATATATCAATCGGATCTCCATTTAAACAAGTAATACTACCTCCTGCTTCTTCGACTAACAATTTGCCTGCTGCAAAATCCCACGGTTTCTGAAATGAACTAAAGTATGCATCGAATCTTCCGCATGCCACGTAAGCCAGCTCCAGTGAGCCGCATCCAATCATACGGATTCCCCTTGACTCATTAGCGATACGATGTACGAACCTTTCAAATCCAAGTTTCTTTTCTTGCTGATCGTATCGAATAAACGTAGAAATTAATGAATCGGCTAATACGACTGATGTTGAATTCACCCAAAGTCGTTTATTGTCCAGATATGCACCTGAACCTTTCTCTGCCCAAAAAAGTTCATCCGAAGAAGGGTCGTAAACAGCCCCGCAGATCCCTTGTCCATTCTGATATAAAGCGATGGAGATCGCGAAAGTTTGTTTTTGATGTAAATAGTTCGTTGTCCCATCGATCGGATCAACAATCCAAACGAAATCATTTGACTCAAACGCTTCTCCTGTATAACTTTCTTCCCCCATCATTTTGTGATGAGGAAAATGTTCCTTTATCCGTTGTATGATCATTTGCTCATTTTGGCGGTCTACAAATGTAACCAATTCTTTATGAGATGCTTTCGAACCTACATCAATGTTTCCTTCCAAATGCCGCAAACTATTTTTTCCGGTCTCGATGACACATTCTTTGAGTACGTGAAGGTATGGATTAGACATGTATAAACCTCCATTCAAAGTGCTTTTTTCTATGATATCACAGAAGAAGTTTTGGTTACCATGAGCACAAACTACTCAACTGTAGTGCCTTATGATGAACGGTAGCCTATGTTGTTTGACAGTGAAAGAGCGCCACTATAAACTTCAGGACGTACCGGCAATATCTATTTCACCCCTAGGCTAGTCAGCTTACCACCTGTTAGTTCGATAGGGACGCCGTTTATACTTACCCAAACACTTTGAGCGGACGGATTATGAACCATGCGACAATCTGCAGAGAATCGAAGCCTTTTTAAAGCTTGTATATACGAAACAATTTCGGCGTTCGTTGCATACCAGATATCCTGCTTTCCCGCAACAATTTCTCCTAGCCGGTCTAACAGATCCCAGTTTCCCTCATCTTCAAATTCATAGCTATGGCCCCAGACATAAAGCAATGCCATGTGGCTGGGCCTTTCCTCTAACGCAACAAATTGAGAAGCGTACTCCATCACCTTATTATGATGGCATGTTGGATGCCACCTGAACAGATCCTTCGGCATATCAAACCTGCCGTGGCTTTCTATAGTCCGAGCATATTCTATCCCCAAAGCAGGCAATAATGACACCACTTGATCGGAATAGGTTCCAAATGGATAGCTCAGCCCTCGTACAGGATAGCCTACAATACTTTCCAATCTTATCCTGTCCTCCATAATTTCCTGAACGATTTGTTCGGCCGGAGTTTGTTCAAGAAAAGGATGATGAACCGTATGGCAGGACACTTCATGACCTGCATATAAGACTGCAACTTCAGAGCTTGAAACGACCCCATCCGTTCCAAACTTGCCACTGTTTAAATGAAACGTTCCTTTGAGACCATATTCATTGAACTTCTCTACCAGTCTTTTGTCATACAATTTCCCGTCGTCGTAACTTAGAGTTAGCGCCTTGTGTGCTCCGCCTGGAAAACAATCATACTGAATTTGCATTTCAATTCTCCTTTGCTTACATCTATGTTCCTATACCAACCGAAGCTGGATGTGCATTGATCTGTCGCCTTGCTGCTTGTTTTTAATGTGGCCGGAGAGCTCAGCATAGACGAAACCACTGCCGGAATATAGTTAAAAGGGCTCTTCGATCGGAGAGCCCTCTTTTGATGATTCCTGTAATTTACTCCAGTTTCTTTACATTCGCTTCAATTTGGTTATTTCGTTCCTCCACCAGCTTATCGAACCCATTATCCTTTCGATATTGGACGAACTCGGCCATCGCCTGATCGACTTCCTTGTCCGACTTGGCATCCAAAATCTTGGCGATCGTCTGCGACCAGTTCTGCTCGATCTTCTCTGCGTTTCTCGAAGACTGTTTTGATAAATAAACGTCCAGTCCTGCAAGTTCGAATTGCGGCACTACATGGTCTTTGGTCCATTGTTTGGCCTGCTGCAAAGCCTTCGGAAACTGCGAAAGTCCCATTTGACGCGAAAGCAAAGCACTGTCCTGCAGCCACAGATGAGTCGTCAAGCCGATTTCTTTCTCAAAGCCCGCCGGATCCGTCTGCTTGAAATTCAATAAGTCATCATGTAAGACCGGCTTTCCATTCACCAGGCTGTAAGTTTCCCCCTCTCGTCCAAAATTCATCACATTGTTCCCTTCCTCGCTGACCAGATATGTTATGAGCTCCATCGCTTTTTGCGGGTCCTTGCTGCTTTTCGTGATGAAAGTTTGAGTCCAGCCTTCGATGGACGTTCCTGGCAAGGCAGTCGTTCTTCCAACCGTAGACGATGGCCCGTTAACAGCAATATACTCCTTACCCGGGTGCTCATTCGCCCACACGGACAGCGAATCTGTCTCCCCGGTCAAATCCGCAGCGAAATACGCGAAATAGCTGCCGTTCGTGATCCGGGCATTTTTGTCGTCTCCGGTCATCGTAATCATATCCCGGTCTGCCAACCCTTTTTGACGCGCTTCGACGAACACCTTCAGCCATTTCTGAAAATCGGCATCCATATAACGGTCGTAGTATTTACCCTCTTCTGTCAACATTGGGACTCCGATAAAATCGGCCAGCGTTCTATTAAACACCCCGTTCTTCTCAGAGCTATCTCCTGTAAATGGGGTCACGCCAATCGGAATCATCGTTTTTCCCAGTTCATCCTTCGCACCAAGCTTCTGCACGGCTTCCAATGCAGAAATAAATCCTTCAGGCGTGGTCATATCCGGCTTGCCGAGCTGTTCATAGATATCCTTCCGCACCAGAAACGCCTGATTGCCGTAAATGCCGCCCTTTTCATAATCGGATTTCGTGTTGGAGAAATTGGGATACCCGTAAATATGGCCGTCATCCCTTGTAAAGAACTTGAGCGTTTCAGGTTTGGAAGCGGTTTCCAAAAAGTAAGGATCGTATTTCTTGGCCAGCTCATCCAGCGGAATCGCAAATTTTTCGGCATCCTTAACTAACGGGTTGCTTCCATCCATCGTAATGATATCGGGCAGATCCCCGGAGGCCATCATCGTATTGAGCTTGTCGTCGCTGCCTCCCAGATACGTGATGTTGACTCCGGTATCTTCTGTAATGAACTTGGAAGCTACGTCATTGCCCCAGGATTGAGCAAACCAGTCAAAGTTAATATACCAATCCAGTTCGGCTTTGGCCTTGTCTTTCTTCCAACTCGGCGTATTTTGGTCCACTTCAATCCTAGAGTCCGGCAGCTCGGTCGTGTTTGCCTTCCCCCCGCAGCCTGTCAACGATAATGCCAATGCAGCCAAAGTCATAATGATGATCGATTTCTTCATCATGTTTTCCCCCGTTCTTATCCTTATTCTTTGACGCCTCCGACCAGCATGCCGCTAATAAAATATTTCTGAAGAAATGGGTAAACCAGCATAATCGGCAAGGTTGTTATGATCATCGTGGCTTGCTGCAACGATTGCGTCGTAAATGCCGTGGATATATATACTCCCGCTTTGGCAGAGCTCGCAGCACCGGCACTCGTTAACATCTGATACAAATAATATTGAATCGGGTACAATGTTTTATCCGTCACGTACAGCTTGGCGACGAAGAAATCATTCCACTGATAGACGCCATGAAACAAAGCAATCGTGGCGAGTACCGGAAAAGATAAGGGAACGATAATTTTGAAGAAAATTTGAAATACACTGGCTCCGTCGATCTTGGCCGATTCTTCGATGGATTCCGGTAAGTTCCTGAAGAAGTTCATTAATATGATCATATCGTAAAAGCTGAATAATACAGGGATAATGTAGACCCAGAAACTGTTTGCCAGCCCGAGCGACTTGACGACCAGAAATGACGGAATCATTCCTCCGTAGAAAAACATCGTGATGATCCCCATACGGATGAATATCTTTCTCCCCAACAAATAGGACTTGCTCAAAGCATAAGCTGCAGCTCCTGTAACGGCCAAATGCCCAATGACACCGATTACCGTTTTGGCAACGGTCACACCGAATGCTCTGTATATGGTCGTATCCTTCAAAATGGTCTCATAGTTGACTAGCGTAAACTCCCTTGGCATCAGGTAGATGCCTCCCTTCATCGCGTCATAACCATTGTTGAAGGAAAGGGCAATGATATTGAGCAAGGGAAATACAATGACGGAAACAAAAACAATCATGAACACCATGTTAAACATATTGAATATTTTTTCGCCTCGATCCAGTCCCATACGGTTGCCTCCTTTCTAGAAAATGGAGCTGTCACTAAGCTTTTTGGTCAGAACATTGGCGATCAGAAGCAAAGTGACCGAAACAACAGAAGAAAAGATGCCGACAGCCGTTGCAAATGAGAAGTCTCCTTGCGCAAGGCCCAAGTGATACACATACGAATCAATAACTTCGCTGCGCGGCATGTTCGAAGCGTTTTGCAGGACCAGCGTCTGATCCAGATTTGCCCCGAGAATCGAGCCAATGCGGAGCAGAAACATCAATACGATAATGTTTTTGATGCCTGGAATCGTCACATGCCAGATTCTTTTCAAAATTTTGGCTCCATCCACTTTAGCTGCTTCATACAACGATGGATCAATCCCGGCTATGGCTGCCAAATAAAGAATGGTTCCCCAGCCGACCTCTTTCCAAATATCCGATAACGTTGCTATCCACCAATAAGCGTTTGCATTGGACAAGAAAGAGATCGGTTCAGATATAAGATGCGTGGATAGAAGGAAACTGTTCAAAAGGCCGGTCGATCCGAGCCATGATGTAATCATGCCGCCAAGAATGACCCATGACAAGAAATGGGGCAAATAAGAAACCGTTTGCGTGAATTTCTTAAAGAAACTCAATCGGATTTGATTGATCAAAATAGCCAAAACGATTTCAAGCGGGAAACCGATCAAAAGCTTCATCAAACTGATCCCTAACGTGTTCGTTAACACATTATAGAAATCGTTGTCCCCCAAAAAAGCTTTGAAATTATCCCAGCCCACAAATTCAGAACCCGTAAAGCCGGATAAGGGAGAATAGTCCTGAAATGCGATAACCAGTCCGAACATCGGAACAAACGAGAAAACAACCATCAATATGATGCTAGGCCAGACCATGACTTGAAGCTCCCACTGGGAAAGAAACTTGCGTCTCCATTTGGATAACATCTCCTTACCCCCTCTCTATCCCATTTTTAGTTTTGCAACATCCAGGCGTCACCTGGAAATAGCCAGACTCCCTCATCAAGTTCAATTTGCTGTGCGGAAAAATTTTACATAATTAATTAACTTCATTTAATAAATAGGCGAGTCTGGCGTCCATTTCCAAAAAAACAATTTGATGCGCGATTTATTAACGATATTCTACGGATGCAATAGGATGTTGAAGATCATTGATATAAATATTGAATGTCCCCGGTTCTATCGTTTGCTGCAAATGGTGATCCAAATATCGAAAATCCTCTACACTCAACGTCATCTGCACAGAAACAGTCTCATATGCCGGGACGCTGATCACCCGATATTTCTTCATCTCGCGGATGGGACGTACTGCTCTTGAGACGAGATCCTCAATGTATAAGATAACCGTCTCGTCATAATCATACTTGCTTGGATTGCTTACCTCAAAAGAGATCGTTAATTCCTGATCGTCCGTCAGCTCATGACCTGAAATCCGGAAGTCCGAATACTGCGTATCGGTGTAAGTCAGTCCGTGACCGAAAGGAAATAAAGGTCCGATCTCGCAGTCTTGATACCTGCTGCTGTAGCTTGATTCGTTGGCAGGCCGCCCCGTGCTGTATTCATTGTAATAGATCGGCGCTTGCGACGAATGACGAGGGAAAGACATCGTCAACTTTCCGGTAGGGGTATCGAGGCCTGTAATCAGCTCGGCAATTGCATTTCCGGCTTGCGAACCTGGATACCAGCACCACAAGAGAGCCGGAATATCATCAATAATTTTTTGAAGAGCCAACGGTCTGCCGGAGAAACAGATGCACGCATACGGTTTGTTCGTCTGCTTGACTTCGCGGATCAGCTGCTGCTGGCTGCTCTCCAGTTCGATGTTTACGCTGCTATGTCCTTCGCCGCTTAATTCCCATCGCTCACCGATCGCCACGACAATGAAATCGCATTGTGCCAATCGGGAAGCTGGACAGTCCTTGAGGGTTTCGTAGACTTGCACATCAAAAGCTTCATTCGCTCGCTTCATTCCTTCTGCCAAGGTAACAACGTCATCGAAGCTGCCCTTGCATTGCCAATTCCCCAATAATTGATTGCTGCCGGCAAATGGACCAACGATGATGATGTTTTCGTATTGTTGTTTTAGAGGCAGCATTTGTTCATTCTTCAACAATACACAGCTTCGTTTGGCCGCGTTCTTTGCATCTTCCAGAAAACGTGGATTCAAAAGGACTTCATGCTCCTGATCTTCGTCTGCATAAGGATTTTCGAACAGGCCCAGTTCATTTTTGAGCTGCAAAATCTTCAGTACTGCTGCATCAATCTCCTGCAGAAGCGCCGGATTCTCTGAAACAATTTCTTCGTAGTGCTCCAGGTACAGCGTCGAAACCATTTCGATATCAATGCCTGCTTTCAAGGCTAATTCGGCGGCTTCCTTACCGTTCGCGGCAATGCGGTGGTTCTGCAATTCGGAGACGGCGCCCCAATCCGATATAACGATCTCATCAAATTGATAAGTGCCTCTCAAAATTTCCTTCATCATCTCTTCGCTTGCACTCACGGGTATGCCGTTAAAGCTATTGAAAGAGCTCATGACGAATTTAGGCTTCTCTTGCAGGGCAATTTCATAGGGCTTGCCATAGTAGGCGTAAAATTCTCTCCAGGACATATCTACGGCGTTGTAGTCCTTCCCCCCGATGCCAGCTCCATAGGCCGCAAAATGCTTCAAACAAGCCGCAACTCCCGAATCGGCGATAACGCCGTGCTCTCCTTTTTGATAACCTCTGATCATCGCTCGGCCAAGGTTGCCGGACAATAAATGGTCTTCGCCGAAGGACTCCATCACCCTTCCCCATCTGGAGTCACGCACAAGGTCGACCATCGGCGAGAAATTCACATGAATGCCGGCAGCACGCAGTTCGGAAGCGGTGTCCTCCGCAACCTGCTGCAAAATACGCTCATCCCAAGTACAGGAAAGGCCCAATGGTATAGGGAAAATCGTTTTGTAGCCATGAATCGCATCGTGCATGAACAGCAAAGGAACCTTGAGTCTTGACTTTTTCAAATACTGGCTTTGAATCCGGTTCGTGATTTCGGCGCTTGAGACGCCGATGATGCTTCCCATCGTATACAGGGTATCTCCCTCAAGCATATGGGCAGGGAAGTCTGGACCTGTTTCGACCATTTCGCTGTCTACCTTGCCAATATAATGTTCTCCGGTAGTCTGGGAAAGCTGTCCGATCTTCTCGGCAAGCGTCATTTCCTGAAGCAATTCGATAATTTTGCGATTTTCCATAACTGCTCCTTTATTTCCACTCCAGCGGAGGCAGAATATCTTGCTGCAATTTGCACATCTCGTCAATCATTGCGCAGGCCTGATAATACGTAGGGGATTGAGGGTCCAATAAAATGGCCTGCAGAAGCTTCGTCTTGGATTGCTCTACATAAGCCTCAAGCAGCAGTTTGTGAATCGTTCCTTGAATATGAATCGTTCCGATGATCGCGGTCGGCAGTTCAACCGTCATCGGTTTCAACGTAATTCCTTTACCGTTAACGATGGCTTGCGTCTCAACCACCATATCGTCGGGCAGCCCTTTGATCGCCCCTTTGTTCGGCAAATTGACAGCATTCAGTTCAATCTCATCATCGAAGAAAATGGCTTCAATAATCGGAATGGCATATTCATTGCTGCAGCTCACCTTTTCCTTGTCGAAAATATAGGCCTCTTCCACCCATAATTCCTGTGTTTGGACTTGTGCGAACAAGCCTTGATCGATACTGTTACCGCTTGCACAATATACGAAATCCGGAGTTCTCGAATCGTCCTCCCAAAGCTTCTCACGAATAGGATCATACCGGTACTGCAAGGACAAGCCCGCATAGAAATCTTCGGCATAAGATACATATTCGCCACAATGATTGGTTCCTGGATACGGATAATATCCGTATGTGCGGTACATCGTTCTCGATAGGGCAACATGATCGAATTGAGCCAGACGGTTGGCTTTGCGTTCTTTTTCATCAAATAAAGGATACAAATCTTCCCCTGTTTTTTTGTTCCAGATTTTGGTGAAGAAGCCGAAATGGTTGAGGCCGCCGCCTTCCATTCCGATGTCGCTGATATCCATCTCGAGGAATTGGGACAGCTGCTCGATTCCCATATCAAGCCCGTGGCATAGACCAACGATTTTGATCGAGGTGAGCTTGGAAATGGCTTCTACCAGTTTTGCTTCAGGATTGGTATAGTTGATGAACCATGCGTCTGGACATACGCGTTCCATGGTGCGGGCGATTTCGAGCATGGGGCCCAGATTCCGCAAGGTATGGAACATTGAGCCGGGACCGCCGTTTTCCCCGTAAATTTGCTTGCTGCCAAATCGCCGAGGTACGTGGAAATCCTGGGACCAGTAGAAATAGCGGTTCACTTCAATGGCAACGATGACGAAATCCGCCTTCTCCAGCGCCGCCTCCAGCCGGGTCGTCTGCCAAATGTTCGCCGGATGCGAGAATGCGGTGAACATATCCGTAGCATATTTGTACGTTCGAGCCACGTTTTCTTCTTCGATATCCATCAGGGCGATTTCCAGCTCCACCTGGGTTTTCAATCGCTCGGACAGTACCATATCCTGAAGCGCTCCCAAAGCAAAAGAGACGCTGCCTGCTCCAATTAAAGCCACTTTCATTTTCTTCATGTTGTTCGTGCTCCTTTGTCATTTTTTAGCGCCATGTACCCTGCTCCGATGATTCCTGCATCAGGGCCGAACCGGGAAAGGACGACATGGACTTTGTCTCTTAAATGCTTGAACACTTTCGTTGTAGCGCTTTCAATCACTTGATCGACCAACCATGGATTATGGTGAATGACTGCCCCTCCAATGACGATGACATCCGGGTCGATCGTTTGCATCAAAGAAGCAATCGCGTTGGAGAAGTGTTCGACCCATTCCTTTATAAACCTTTGGGCTTTCTCGTCGTGCCGTTTGTAATTCTCGAAAAGCAAGTTTACCGTGGCCTCGTTACCGTACAGGCGTTTGCTTCCTCTCTCCAGGGCCCTGCCGCTGCAGAGAGCTTCCAGCGTGCCCGGCTGAAGAGAGGCATGGGCATGGTGCTTTCCGTGATCGGAGATCACCATGCTGCCAATCTCGCCAGCGTAACCGTGTGCTCCGTGAAACAGCTTGTTGTCCACGATAATCCCACTGCCGATTCCTGTGCTCACTGTAATATAAATCGACTGATGATACGCTTTCGACGCGCCCTGCTCTGATTCAAGCAGGGTCACAACATTGACGTCATTTTCGAAGTGAACCTCGTATCCCGTTAAAATCCGCTTGATCACATCGGTATGAATCCCTTCCAAGCAGGGAATATTGGTCGCATCGTATAGAATCTCATTCCCCTCTCTCCAGGGAACAGGCAAGGCTATGCCAACCTTATCGGCAGACCGGTGGAAATCTGCTTTTTCGATCAGTCGCCTGACATGACGAAAAAGGTCTTCTCCGGTTTGAAAATCCCCGGTCAATGCGGTCTCTTTTCGAACCAGCCGCAGCTGCTCATCCACCAGTCCAACTCGTATGTTGGTTCCTCCTATATCTACGCCAATGACATGGTTACTCATAATTTGAACTCCTCAGTTTTTATCGCTCTTTAACGTACTTCGCCGCCTCGGAATCCAGGTAGAAATCAATATGTTCGTAACCGAGAAGCTCCTGGGCAGGAAGCTTGGCGTCCGGATTTGTAAAAATGTCTCGGACAACTTCGGCTTTATGCCCGCCGGTGATGACGACAACCACCCGTTTGCTGGCGGTGATTTGCCCTAGCCCCAAGGTAATCCCTTTGTCCAAATGCGTGGGCTGCCGGAAATATTTCTGGGCCACTGTCCGGGTCGTCGGCGACAAATCGACCACGCTGCTGTAGGACAGGCTCGGACTGCCTGGTTCATTCAGGCCGATGTGACCGTTCATTCCAACGCCCATCAAACTGAACGTTATCGGATGCTGCTTAATAAAGCGGTCAATCCTCAAGCATTCTTCCTCCAAATCAGGTGCCGTTCCATCAAAGAATTCGATCTGCCGAGGATCAAGCTGGATCAGCGAGAATAGATCCTCGTTCAGCATTTGATAACAGCTTCCTTCAACTTCTTGGCTCACGCCCACCCATTCATCCAGACTCACAATCTTCAGATGACTAGTTTCAGCGTGGATCCCGGCGTCTTGGGCAAATGTCAGGTAGCTCTTCTGCGGCGTGCTGCCTGAGGCCAAACAAAACACCGGATGATCGTCCGATAACTGGGTCTTCATCTCTGCAGCAACTGCCGCTGCAACATCCTCTTCTGTCTCGAAAATTCGAATCATGCTGCTAACCTCCTATCCGGATATGACATGGATCATTTCATTCTGAAGCGAGAGGACAGCAGCCCCGACCGCAGTCGAATGGTACATGTCACTGTAAGTAATCGTTGGGGTCCACTCCACATACTGTCCGACGTAATATTTTGTTCTCTCCACAATCCGCTCCGGGAACAGCGCTACCGTCTTGCCGCTGATAATAACCTGTTCGATGTCGAGCACGCGGATGATATTGATCATGGCGAGGGCAAGATGTTTGCCCACGTAATCTGCGCAAGCTTCGACTTCCGAGTCAGAATCAAGATCATACCTGCTTAACAAATGCTGCAGCCCCAACCTGCTCTCCAGCCAACCGACGGAGGAAGGCGACCTCCGGTATTCCGGGTCAAAGCACATATACTCCAGTTCTCCCGCGCTTGCATTGAACCCTCGGTGCAGTCTCTTATTGAGAATCAGTCCGCCGCCAATCCCCTCTCCAACCGCAATGTGCACGATATCCGTCGGTGCTTGGCCGGCATTCTCCAGATTCCTGAACTCAGCCACAGTCGCAGCATTTACATCGTTCTCAAGGAGAATAGGCAAGTCAACCCGCTCCATGAAATTCCGGATGATCTGCTCATAGGGATAATCCTGCTCCTTGTTATCCTGAATTCGCATTCTGATCGTTTTCTTTCGGGTGTTAATCGCTCCGTCAACCCCGACGCCGATGCCTACGACAATGCTGTTTGTCTTTGTTGCTGCATCTTTCATGCGCGAAATGACATCCTCAAAAATCGAAGCAAACAGTTCGGTATAGAACGGAACGTCGGTTTCCACGGAATACGAATCAATAATTTTGCTGTAGAGGTTGATCAGCACGGCCGTTATTCTTTTGCCTATAATTTGAATTCCGATCGTTACGTAGCTGTTTTCATTAAACCGGTACACCGTTCTTTTTCTTCCCAGACCCCCGGAGCCTTCACGACTCTCCCCGGTGGTGGTCAACAGCCCGATTTCTTCAAAAAAATTGACGATTTTGCTGACGGTCACAAAGCTCATTGCCGTTTTTTCTGCGATTTCCACCTTGGCCAATTCCGGATTTTGCATCAGAATATCAAAGATGATCTTTCGATTCTCATCCTTGATATCATTCGGCAGAAACGACTTCATTTTCTCACCTACCTTTTTTCCGAAACATAATTAATTAATAACATTAAATAATTAGAGAAAAAATATAAAGACCATTAAGGATCTTTGTACAATCATATTACATACCTCTTGTAATCGCTGTCAAGCGTTTTCTTTTCGAAGAACGATTTATTGACGATGGAGGAACGTTCCGTTGAATAAAAAGCACAGAAGCTAGATCCAGTCTTGCTGTGTCTAGTTCAGTGCCCTTATTCTGTCCGCTTTAATTCGCCAATGATAAAATAACGGCTTCATACGGCCTTAATTTTATATTGTCTTCATTGGTCTCCGGTTGTCCATCGATGTTGTTCAGCAATATCTGGGCATGCTTAAATTTAGCTTTCAACGGACCTGGAACCTGAAAAAAATGCTGCGAATCGGAATGGTTCAGCACGATCAGCCAAGTATCCGAACCATAGCTGCGCGTGTAAGCATAGATCGGGGTATCGTCGACGGATTGATCAGCGTAATCCCCGTAAACCATGACCTTGTGCTTTTTACGTAAACGGATTAACTCCTGATAATACGCATAGATTGAATCGGGCGACGCCAAATCGCGCTCCACGTTAATCTCTTCATAGTTCGGATTGACTTTGAGCCAGGGCCGTGATTTCGTGAATCCGCTATGCGGTGACCCGTTCCATTGCATAGGCGTGCGGGAATTATCCCTGCTTAATAATTGCAGTCTGTTCAGTGCCTGTTCAGGCGCCTCGCCATTCATCATTGCTTCCTTGTATTTATTGTGCATGGCGATATCGTTGTAGTCGTAGATGGAAGAATAGCGGACGCCTGTCATGCCGATCTCCTCGCCCTGATAAACATACGCCGTTCCGGGGAGCGTATGAATCATCGTTGCCAGCAGTTTTGCCGATTGGACGCGGTAGATACCGTCATTTCCGTAACGAGTAACCTGTCGGGTATGATCATGATTGTTCAAGAATTGAGAGTTCCAGCCTTCTCCCCGCAGTGTTTCATACCATGAAGCCTGAATTTGGCGGTATCGGGCCAAATCCCATTCGGCCATGTCGTCCGCAACTTGAAAATGAAATAAAGTATGCAGCTCCCGTCGATTTTCCGCCACGTATAACAAACCATCTTCTGGCGTCACAAATGGGATTTCACCCACGGTCATGATGTCGTAGTGGCGCAAAACCTCCCTGTTCATTTCCTGCAAGTACTCGTGAATTCCGGCATTGTTTCCAAGATAATCAATATTCTCGGGATGAGCGGCGTCAGGGAATCCGTCGATTTTGGCGAGCAGGTTAATTACGTCCATTCGGAAACCGTCGATGCCCTGGTCCAGCCAGTATCGCATCATACGGTAAATTTCCTTCCGCAGCTGGGGGTTTTGCCAGTTTAAATCAGGTTGTTCTTTCGCAAACGAGTGGAAGTAATATTCCCCTGAACGTTCGTCGTAGGTCCAAGAAGACGGTTCGAAGTACGAGCGCCAATTGTTTGGAGGCCCGCCTTCCTTCCCCTGTCTCCAGATGTACCAGTCGCGTTTCGGGTTTTCCAGGGACGAACGAGACTCTTCAAACCAGTGGTGCTTAGAGGACGTATGATTGACTACCAGATCCATGATCAGCTTCATGCCTAATCCATGCACCTTTTCAAGCAGTTCTTTGAAGTCCTCCATCGTGCCTGCTTTGGGCATTATTCGATAATAATCGGAGATGTCGTATCCGTTGTCCTTATCCGGCGATTCATAGATTGGATTCAGCCAAATGACGTCAATGCCGAGAGAACGAATATACTCCAGCTTCTGAATCAAACCACGCAAATCGCCATAGCCATCATCGTTCGAATCCATGAAGCTGCGCCAATATACCTGATATACAACAGCCTCTTTCCACCAAGCCTGCTTTATTTCTGACTCCCGGTTTTTCATGCAGATTTCCTCCTTTGGATACCGCGCCTTGAACGGATCGGTCTATATAAACCGCAATATTAATCCCACTAGGCCACTGCGAGAGCAGTACCATCTTCCGATCGCCGTTATCCCCAGATTTTTTCAAATTCCCTTTTTCAAAGGGAAAATCCGGTGATAAATGCGCACGCTTCGCTTCTCCAGATTGGTTCTGCCTCTCCGTTAACGTATGGATGTTTTTTTGCGGTTTATTTATCTTTCTCCGAAAGATTGCAGCGTTTCCTTAAGAAACGCCAAATTCAGACCGGACGTGCCATTCAACACGATATCCGCTCCTGAAGGCTTCAGCACAGCCTCCTCCCCGATGCCGACCGCAATCATGCCTGCTGCCTTAATCGCTTGAATGCCTGCCTGGGCATCCTCGATCCCGATGCAGCGCGCAGGATTCGCCCCTACTTCCGCTGCCCCTTTCAGAAAAAGATCGGGAGCGGGTTTGCCGTTTGGAACGGAATCTGGATGTACGACGAACCGGAACAATGAATCCAATTCGAGCGACCGTAAAATTTGAGGGGCGTTCTTGCTTGCCGAAGCAATGACGGCAGGAATGCCTGCAGCCTGGAGCTCAAGCAGCAATTCTCTGATCCCCGGGTAGGCTTGTTCGGGCGTCAAGGCACCCAGCAGCGACACGTAATGTTCGTTTTTGCGGCGGGCAAAATCCTGTTTCTCTTCATCGGAATACCGCTGGTCTTGGCCTCCAAGTCGAAGGATAAGGTCCAAAGATTCCATGCGGCTGATCCCTTTCAGCTGCTCGTTGAATTCTCTGTCAAACGCGATCCCCAACTCTTCCCCAAGTTGTTTCCAGGCCACGTAATGGTACTCCGCCGTGTCGGTGATGACACCGTCCAAATCGAAAATAACAGCCTCAAGCGTACTAGATTCTCCGGAATCTCCGCGGTGTCCCGACCATTCTTGATCAACGGTGTTCTGAATACCGATTCCAGTTGCATTTGTTGTTTCGCCTTTCATCTGTCTACCTCCAAATAGGTTATGATCTATAAAGTACCGTAATCATGTCGTGCGTTAAGCAACCTCAATGTTCGGCTCCTGCAGACTCAAAATCCCAACGAATGAACTTGCTGTCGCTGGCATACCGCTTCCCGTCCCACTCCAAAGTAACGTCCCATCCGGATGGATTGGATATTTCGGCGTAACGCGCTCCTTCTTGCCCTCCGTAGCAAATGCTGAACTCGCTATCGCCTATTCTCAGGCGATCCAGTCTGCAGACTTTGTCGTTCCAAGCACGCGGCAAAGCCGGTACGAGTTCGACCCTGCGTAAATGGGCTTCGGGTTTAACGCCGAAGAAATGCCGCACGATGGGAACCGCCAGCGCATAAATCGTCCAGGCTTGGACCACACAGCCGTAATCCGGCGACATCTCGGAAAATGATCCCGGCTGCACCCGCGAAAAGCTTCCTCCCATTTTGCGGAGCAATGCCAGCGCTTCATCCGGATTGCCATACGCTGCCTCGGCTACGGCATGAGCCCCCGTCGAGATCGTCATCGTTCCCTGTTGGTAAATGGCGGCCAGATACGTACCGTACTCCCCGACGAACTCGCTGCCACGCATCGTTTCCAGCGCACGCTGCGCTTTCTCCGGATCGGCGATTCCCGCCTCCATCGGGGTCACGATCACCCAGTTCTTGTTGAGCAGCCAGCCTCGGTCCCCTTGGTCTCCGCGCGCCTCTTCCAACAGCCCTTCCACGTACTCGCGGTAACCCTGAACGCCTTGTTTTTCTGCGAGGGAAACCATGTAATCGACTTTGGGCAAAATATCTTCAGCCGAAGCGACCGCGTCTGCATAAAGCCCGCTCCGTTCCAACCAGAACACTCGGTTGACTGCACGAACGGCCCGCTCAGACAGATCCAGGTAATGCTTGCTGTTATCCCCCTTGCCCAGGTGACTGCTCATCTGAGCGAGTGCTTGAAGAGCTTTCGCAGTATACACGGCGCTGTCGATTAACTCCATGTTCAGTCCGGCAATTTCGATAATTCCGTACCCTGACGGGAACAAATCTCCATCCGGGTCCATGGTCTCCAATAGCCACTCCATGCCCTGCACGCAATAATCGTAATGCTGACGCAGAAGCGCTTCGTCTCCAGTCCATAGAAACATCTCCCATACAAAAGCGATGTAATGAGCGGTCTCCTGGGTATTTCCTTTATTCGATACGGCCCCCATGGTGGTGACTTCATGTACGATGCGTCCATTGTTGTTGGCTTCTTTCGATTTTTCCAGCAGCAGATTCAACGTATCCTTCACCAAGTCGTGGTCTCCGGTTGCGAGAACGCCTTGCAAAGCATACGTATTGTCGCAGCCGAACCACCACGGATACGTTGGACCGCCTGCAGTTAGTCCTCGGCCGATCCCGTCGACGCGTTGAACCAGCCACTGATTGTTGCGCTTGACCCAGGCGAAGTGTTCGTTCAATTCTTTTTCGCCTTCGATGCTCAGGAGCGATTGCTGGTCCAGTTCGTCATAGAAAGCTTCCTTTTGTCTTCGTAGTTCTTTATAGTCCTGTGAGAGATTTGCATACGTCTGCTCGCAGGCATTCCGGGAATGTTCCGATCCCGCAACGAATAGGCGGAAGCTGATCGTTTCATTCTCTGACAACGTGCATTCTGTTTGGAAAGAAATCCCCATACCCTTCCCGGCGGTCAGTTCAGGACCGTAAATTTCTGGGCCCACGGTCATCCCGGTACCAGGCAGATCGCTTCCCACAAGCACATACCAGTCGTGGCTGTCATCCTTCACCATGACTTTACGGCTTGATAGGCGCTCGGCCGTTTCCGCGGGTCCTGGATGTATGCCGATTTCGTCGGAATACCACACCGGCCGCAGGTCGGTTCTAGCCAACAGCTCCAATTGGAGCCGGGTTTCTCCCTGGCCGTAGGACGTGATCTCGTATTCAGCCACCATGCCTTTTTCGAGATCCGGCGCGAACTGCGAGCGAACGATCGAGACCGGAATATGGCTCAACCCATGGTCATATTCGAAGCTTCCTCCTCCCCAGGACTCGCTGCTGTAACTGTCTGCCCTGGTCCAGACCGATATTTTGCGGTCGACGTCGGTTATTTTCAGCCAAAATCCGTCCAGCAGTTTGATGGGATGCAGCCAGACGCCCCCCATTTCGTTGGCCATGTGATGTCCGAAATCAGGAAAAAAACCGTCCTGGGTACCGCAGATTTTGACGTATTCTCCAGCGTTGTAATACAAATTAATGGGATGCTTGCTTGTGATACGTGCCATCGTTGTCCTCCTATTCAATGACTCTCCTACTAATACTCATCATCGTTCAGGGCAAGCTTATCCCTTGATGGCGGATGAGATGGAGATACCTTCAATAAAGTATTTTTGTGCGACGAAAAAAACGAGCAACGGAGGAATCATGATCAGCATGGTTGCAGCCATCAGCATGTTCCATTCTACGTTGTACAACCCTTTGAACATGGAGAGTCCCAAGGCTAGCGTGTATTTATCGCTGGAATTCAAGTAAATGAGCGGGCCTTGAAAATCATTCCATACGCCCATAAACGTGAAAATCGATACGGCGATGAGCGGGGGCACGGACAGCGGCAGCATAATACGCGTGAAAATCTGCCATTTGTTCGCTCCGTCCACGTATGCCGATTCATCCAAATCACGCGGAATGCCGCGCATGAACTGCCTGATCAGGAAAATATTAAAGGCACCGCCGCCGAAAAAGGCCGGCACCACCAAGGGAAGAAACGTATCCACCCAGCCCATTTCCTTAAACATGATGAACATCGGAATCATCGTGACTTGGGATGGGAGCATCATCGTTGCCAGCAGCACCAGAAACAGCGCCCTTTTCCCGCGAAAATTAAACCGCGCAAATCCATAAGCACTTAGTGCAGCCGAGAATACGGTCCCGACCATGACGGGAATCAGGATGATCAGCGTATTTTTCAGAAATGTAAAAAAAGGAATGGCAGTGACTGCATTAGCATAGTTGGACCACATCCATACCGATGGGAAGAAATCATTTTTAAAGACTTCTGCGGGCGTTTTTAAGGATGTAGCAAACGTCCATAACAAGGGCACCAATACAATAGCCGCCCCCGCAATCAGCAGAAGCAGAGATAAAATGCGCAATACGATCGGATTCCGCATGGATCCTTCATTCATAAAGTGTTCTCCTTCCGATCAATCTTTGTCGTTGTCGCCCTGATAGTAGACCCACATGGATGAGCTTCGGATAACCAGGAGCGTGAACGCCATGATGATAATGAACAGTACCCAGGACAACGCTGAAGCGTATCCCATGTCGAAATCTTGAAATGCCTTATTGTACAGGTACAAATTATAGAACAACGTCGAATTGACCGGCCCGCCGTTGGTCATAACGAACGCTTGGGTGAAAAACTGGAATCCGCCGATAATCCCCATGATTAGGTTGAAAAATACCGTAGGTGATATCATCGGCAATGTGATATGCCAGAAACGTTGAAACGCCCCGGCCCCATCCAGGTTTACCGCTTCATAAAGTTCTTCGGGAACGCTTTGCAGACCCGACAGATAAATAATAACCGTATTGCCAATGCCCCAGAGCCCCATGACAATAAGTGCGCCTAGAGCATAGCTTGGGTCCTGCAGCCAGGCTGGACCCTGGATGCCAAAGAGGCCCAGAGCGCGGTTGAGAATTCCATACTCCGGATTGAAAATCATGATCCACATCATGGATGCCGCTACGGCTGGTATAACCGAAGGCATAAAATAGATCAGCCGGAAAAATTTCATACCCCGATTGCGCATGTTGAGCAGCAAGGCAACCAGCAATGAAGCAACTTGATATAAAGGGACCGAAACCAGCGCAAACACGAACGTCACTTTCAACGATTGATAGAACAGCTCATCCTGAAACATCGTTCGAAAGTTGTCTAAGCCGACCCATTCAATCGATTTTACTCCAGTGATGATGTCCCACTTGCTGAAAGCCAGAAAAAGAGAGAAAAGCATGGGTCCTATCGTAAACAGCAATAGTCCTAACAACCAAGGCAGAATAAACCAGTATCCAGCACGTTCGGATTTAGAATTACGCATGACAACCTCCTTGATGAAGAGCATGAACCGGCTTGCCAGCCGGCTCACCTTCTGTTATTTCTTGAGTTTACTGTCGACGTTTTTAGCTGCCTCGTCGAGTGCCGTTTTTACGTCCTGCTCGCCCAGTAGCATTTTCTCAAGGGCTTTCGTGAATTCTTCAACAAAAATCGGACCATTCGGGGAGCGCAGCGTAACCGGCTTACGGGCAAAATTCATCATCTCGATGACCGGTTTATCCGCCACTTCGTTCGCTTTGACTTCTTCCAATTCCTTAATCGTGGCTGGAAGCACCCGTCCGTTTGTGGATCTCAGCTTCTGCGCATCGGTACCGGACAGCCACTTCACCAATTCATAAGCTTCCTGTTTATGCTTGCTTGCCGCATTGATTGCCCATCCTGCGCTGGCAATGATGCTGGAGCGGGTGCCGTCCGCGTTTTTTGGAATCATTGCCGAGCCGTACTGCACTTCGGATTTATCCAAATCGCTCTTGATCCAACGTCCCGTAATCATCATGGCCAACTTGTCCGTCATGAACATGGAGGAGTCGCCGCCAAGGGTTTCCGAATCCATCGGCGTTGGCGAAACACGGTTCGTTCCCTGGGATAGTGCTACATATTTTTCCATAGCCGCCACCGTGTTGTCGCTATTCATGTAGCCTTCAGCGACGGTTCCGTCCTCATTGGCAATATCTGCACCATGGTCCCACAGGTACGTATAGATCGGATATTCCCATTTACCGGCGTTGAACCCGAACTGGGTCGTTTTATTGCCTTCCGTTTTGGTCAGCTTCTGGGCCACGGCAATCAACTCATCCCATGTCCACTCATCTGTCGGATAAGGGATACCCGCTTCATCAAACAAGCGTTTATTGTACCAAAGCGCTAAAGGATTGAAATCCTTTGGCAGATAATATTGCTTCCCTTCGATGTTCATGTTGTCGATCAGATCTGGCTGAAATTCATCCAATTTGAACGACGTATCTTTGGCGAGATAGTCGTCCAGCGGCTCAATGACGCCTTTATCGACGTATTTGTAATAATCCCCTTCCCCAACGAGAAAGACATCCGGCGCTTGACCTGCCGCAAGCGAGGTCGTCAGCTTCGTTCCATATCCCTCACTTGGAATCGGCTCGAATTTCACTTCGATATCAGGATGCGCTGCATTGAACTGCTCGGCCAGCTTCACTTCATCCGCGCCGCTGTTCACATCGCCCCAGACGGAAAACGTCAGTTTCACTTTGTCGTTCGATCCCCCGGAGCTCTCGCCGGCACCCGATGAACAAGCGGAGAGCACCATAGAAAGAATCAGCACCATAATCACCCAAAACGATCTTTTTTTCATGTTTAATGGCCTCCTTTATATGCTTTGGAATGCTAAATTTGAACTTGAAGACGTTGGTTAAAAGTCCGTTGTTCGCCGGAGACATAGACCGAGACCGGTTCGCTAGACTCGCTTTCGATCAGAAGCTCACCCGAAGAGATCGTGACCAACAAACGATGCCCCTGCCAGTAGAGCGGAAATTGAAGGCGATTCCATGAGACTGGAAGTTGGGGTCTCAGGTGCAATTGCCCATTCAACATGCGTACTCCAGCGAATCCCATAACGATGCACTTCCATATACCTCCCAAGGAAGCCGAATGGATGCCGGCATCCGATGAATGCATATGAGGACCCAAATCGATCTCCGTTGCCCGCAGAAACAATTCGTGCGCCAGCTTGAGGTCGCCGAAATCGCTTGCAAGGATACTATGCGTCGATAAGGATAGCGAGGAATCGTGCAGTGTCTTAGGTTCGTAATAATTGTAATTGGCCCGTTTGACGGCAGGATCGAATTGATCCTCCAGCAGGAAAAACAGCATCATGATATCGGCCTGTTTCGAAATCTGCATGTCCCCCACTTGATCGAGATTAAAGTCGTTGAAAATACTTGCAACTTTCGTTTGGTTTTTGTATGGGGTCAAATCAATGATTTTTTTGTCGAGATACGTATCATCCTGCGGAATGATTCCCTGTTCGTTCGGTTCGGGAAGATACAGCTGATGCAGCTTTTCCCACTGCAGCCTCGCAGTGCCAAGATTCAGCTTTTCCTCCAACCTTTTGAACCATTCGGGACGTTCCTGCTTCAGCTGCTCATAGTATTGGATGGCGAGCTGCATGTTAAAATGGGCCATATAGTTTGTAAAGGCATTATTGTCGATATGTTCCTTGTATTCATCCGGACCGACCACCTGATTGATGTGGTAACGTCCTGCTTCCTCATCCCATTCCAGGCGGCTGGCCCAGAAGGTAGCTGTATCAAAGATCATTTCATAGCCGTAATGTTCCATGAATTCCTGATCGCCGGTGGATTGCACATAGTGCCAAACGGCATATGCAATGTCTGCGGTAATATGCTGCTCAATGAATCCTGACCAGATTTTGGTCTGCTCGCCGGTAACAATATCTACATCCCCCCATACGGGAGTTACCTCGCCATCCTCGATCCAGGCGGCTTCCCACGGAAACATCGCACCCTGGAATCCATTGTCCTTTGCTTTTCTGCGTGCCCCTTCCAAGCCTTTATAACGATATTCAAGCAAAGAGCGGGCAACTTGAGGGTCGTTGTAGATAAAGAACGGGAGTATAAAAATTTCCGTATCCCAGAAGGAATGTCCCTTGTACCCTTCGCCACTGAGACCCTTTGCTCCAATGCCCATCCGATTGTCATGGGCCGGAGTCATGATAACGAGATGATATATGGCAAAGCGGATGGCCAGCTGATCGTAGCTGTTCTCGCTATCGATCTCTATGTTGTACTTTGACCAAACCTTCGCCCATTCGTTAGCGCTTTCATGGAAGAGCTGATCATATCCTTTGCCTGCCTCTTCCTTTAGTTCCGTCAAAGATTGATTACGCAGCCGTTCAAGGGAGTAGCCTTGCGCATCATGGTTTTTGTCTCGACTTGTATGTACGGTCGAGATCTTCTCGATTTCCAGGCATGATCCCTGGGGTACATGCACATTCGCTTCGATGCCAACCTTGCGTCTTCCCATCGTCTGGCGCAATTCCGTCCCCAATGTTTTTCCGTCCAAACTCCAGTTATGCACCGTATTAGTGACGAAATCGATACCAGACTCTGTTGTGGTGGCCGTCATCTGCATATAGGTCTTGTCGAAAATCCGCTTTTCTCCCTCAGAAAAGTGCTGGGCTCCGGAATTCGTGTATTGGCCGTTGATTCCTGATGCGACATGTATAACGGCTTCGCCATTGATCGGCGTAATGCTGACCTTTGTACCAACAAGGTGTAGGTTGTTAAGAGATACAAACCGTCGGAACTGGAGTTTGTACGTACTTCCTTGGGGGCTTTCCCATAGAATGTCTCGCGTAAGTTCCCCTGTTTTTACATTCAGTTCGCGGCCATAAGCGACCGTTTTGCCTTTCTCCAAACTGAAGGTCTCGCCGTTGATCGTGATTTGGATTTCCGTCACGTCGGCTGCATTTGGCAGTTCCGTTACCTCATGTGCATCGAATTTGTTGAAAGTCCCGGAGATAAACCAGTTGCGAACCTGACCGATATAGCTCTCGTCAGTGGCAGAGCGTAATCCCATATAACCATTTCCAAGAGAAAAAACCGCTTCAGCTTTACCCTGATGTGCTGGATTGAAAGAAGTTTCTTTCACGACCCAGTTGTTCCATTCCCCTTGTCCTGCATCGTATTTCAGCAAAATGTATTCCCCCATATTTTATGGATTGCGATGATCCGAAACGTTTTGGATTTCTTGCAAAAATGTACCGAAACGTTTTGGAAAAACAAAACATTTCGGTATAAGTTACTTCATTTCACTTCTTGGAGCCATTGTAGAGGCACGCAAGATCAACTGATTTTCAAGAACATGCGATTTGGGGCTGTCGTCGGATCGGAGCATGCTCATCAGTAAAGTAGCTGCTTCGTACCCGAGTTGATACATATTCTGGCTAATGGTGGTTAACGAAGGTTGAAAATATACGGCTGTCGGAATATCGTCAAATCCAACCACGGACAATTCCTGCGGAACGGATAAACCCAACTGGTTAGCCGCTTTTATTACGCCAAGTGCCATCATGTCGCTGGCAGCAAAAAAAGCAGTGATTTCCGGATTAGCCTTGAGCAATTTTAAAGCTTGATTCATGGCTTCCTCTTCAGTGAATTCCCCATTGGCAACCCATTCGCGGTTCCAGTCAAGCCCGGCCTTATCCATTGCCGCGACAAAGCCCTCCAAGCGTTCTTTCGAGACGTAGGCTTCAGGATAACCGTTAATCATCGCGATGTTGCGATGGCCAAGCTCGATGAGATGGTTTACGGCCGTCTGAGCGCTTTCCTTATGATTCGTCGAAACATAACCGACGTTGTGGCTCTGAATCGGTACGTCGATCAAGACACAAGGAATATCACTGTCAAGTACCTCTTGCAAATAAGGATCGTCCGTCTTTACCCCTTGCAAAATGACACCGTCGACCTTCCGTTCCCGGCATAGCTGGGTATACGTTTTCATTTTCTGCTTGACCGTATTTGTGCTGAAGAGAATCAGGTCATACTCTGACGTGGCGGCACTGTCATTTATACCGCACAATACCTCGAACACGAAATTATTATCAATGTTCTTGTACGTCATGCCAGACACCAGTAGTCCCAGCGTCTTCGTTTCCTTCATGACCAAACCTCTGGCCAAACCATTCGGACTATAGTTTAAAGACTCTGCCGTTTCTTTGATGAGCTTCCGCGTGCTTTCGCTGACGTCTGAATATCCATTCAGCGCTCGCGATACCGTCGTGATCGAAAATCCCGTTAATTGCGAAATATCCTTGATCGTTGCCAATTGTATTGTTCCTCCAAAACGTTTCGGATCATTAACAATGTTAAGTATAAACATAATTTTGAAATAATCAAGCCAAAATTTAGATGTTTGCTAGTTTCCAAGCGAAATGAGCGATTGCATCTTTTTCTCAAGCTCATCGATTGGATCAAAGAGCACCGGTGCTTTTTCTGGAAACAGATACATGAAAGACTCCGAGTAGATCGCTGATCTGCTTCGGCAAGGCCTGCTCAAGGAAGCATCATGATATCCAGAACCGCGAAGTCGCAGCTTTTCAACGAGAGGGAACTGCGCCTAGTCTGGTGTTGCCATTTTTGGTTCTTCGCTATAAGTAATGTTCAGGGGAGTTGAATTATGAGGGCCGGAAACGTACATTCCCCCCCTTTTTACCCTATATAGGTTGAACTAGACATTATACGATAAACGGAGAGGGCAGAAAGAATCTGGAGAAGCGGAGCGTTCGCCTGAAAGCTTTCTGAAGGAAAGCTACGTCGGAAGCATAGGCCTATCACCGGATTTTCCCGTTACATAAGGGAATCAAAAAAATCTGGGGATGACAGCGATCGGAAGATGGTTCTGACCACGTAGTGACTCCGTGTAAAAATCATTGGTTCAGCTTATATATGATAATGGATAAATTTAGACGATATGATAAAATGAGGTGTGTTCCTTGATTTTGCAAAGAGTCGAGTTTAATGGAGGGCATCTTCTTGAAATGGTTATATGTCGTCATGTTCGCATCCCTATGGCTGCTGGGTATCCTGATGCTGTCACAGCATTTTCGCAAAAACTTTTGGATCGGTCTTTCTCTGCTCTGCGGGGGTATGGCAAGCTTTACCTTTTCCATCCATTTAACAATCGTTCCTTATCTATCTAGCAAGGACTTGCTCAATCCGCTCTTAAGCAACCTTCTTTATACGTCCAGCGTTGCGGCCATAACCGTTTATTTTTATTTGTTTGCGTATGTTTTTTGCATAAGCGGGGTATGGTTCGGGGTGATCCGTAAGAGAAAAAACGCTATTCTCATCAGTATTGCTTTATTCATACCCGCAGCTTGTCTACTTGGCAATCATCTGCTGAACGAGCCTCCAAACATCTTTATCATCAACAGCTTTCGCTGGTGGGACGGATTCTACTTCATCTTGGGCTGCTGTCTTTATTTCGCCTCCTATCTATTGGAAAAGGAAGCTGAAGCAAGACGGTCTAAGCGGCGAATAGCTTTCCTATTCTCGGCAGCGATCCTTTGGGCCTTTTCGACGGATTTCCTAGGCTTTAAAACACTTCGTTTGGAAGAATGGCAGTTTCAATTGGAGAGCAACAATGCGTGGAAGAACAACGTGTTCGTTGTTCTTGGCCTAGTCGTGACCATCGTATATTTTACGCTTAAATACGGGTTTCTCGGCATTAAATTGCGGATCGAACGAGAACGTCTGAATTCCTCAATGCGCGCTCTGACACTGGGGGTGTCTATTCTCAATCATTCCATCAAAAACGAAATTCAAAAGATCAGCTACCTGGCTGAAAAAACAGGGGACTACATACACTCCGGCCAGTCTGCTAAATCACAGCAAACGCTTGAGCAGGTACAGACCGTGGCTAATCATTTGCTCAATATGGTTAGCCGCATTAAAGATAAAGCCGATGATATCGCACTTGAAGAGAGGGAATTGGATATTAACGAACTGATCTCTTCCGTTACGTCCCCTTTAAAACCGCAGCTTGAAGGACGCGGTATCGTCCTTCAAGAGCTGATCGAATCGAAAGGTAGATTAAGATGCGATCCCACTCATCTTAAGGAAACGCTGTCAAACCTGCTCCAAAATGCCCTCGACGTAATGCCTGAGCGAAACGGCACGCTAAGCATTCACGTTTATACAGGGAATAAACACTTGTTGATAAACGTTGCCGACAATGGATGCGGTATCCCGAAGGAGCAGCATAGCAAAATTTTTGAGCCCTTTTATACAACAAAGAAAAACACGCTAAGCTTCGGTTTAGGACTCTCCTATTGTGCTTCGGTGATGCAAAAGCATAATGGAAGCATACGTATACTTGAATCCGAGCCTGGCAAAGGCACCGTAATCGGCTTATCCTTTCCGTTGAACCGATTCACCACTGCTTCCAAGGCCAATCGCTACTTTGATTGGAATCCTTTCTCTACAGCCCGCCGAATTAACCGTTTCTAAAAGGGTTGAGCTTGTTTTTTATGCTTTTCAACTGTGATTTGATCGTATTGGTGGATTTGTATAGTTTTTCAGAAATTTGCTGTTTGCTGAGCCCCTGCTTACGTAGCTCGAATACTTCTCGTTCCGTGGGCGTAAGCGGCATTAGCTGAACCTCGTTTCGCATAATACTTGCGGCATCCGCATGAATAGAGGACCGGTTGGCATATGCTTCTCTTACTGCACGAACGATGTCTTTGTAGCTTTGCTTCGTAATGTAATTCATGGCGCCCAGCTGAAACGATTTGATAATAATGTCTTTGTCCGAAAGCGAGGTCAGCATAATAATTTTTACGTTACGATGTGTCAGCAGTGTTGAAATTTCATGGGCGGCCTCCAGGCCGTCCAAATTGTTTTCAGTCAAATTAATATCCATAAGTACGACATCGATCTCTGTTTCAAGTGCAGTTCGAACCGCCTCTTCTCCCGTACCCACTACTGCAACAACATCTATATCCGTTTCCTCCGCCAAATCACTGCTTATATTCTGCTGCCAGAAAGAATCGTCCTCAACGAGCATTACGCGTATACGCTCCATGTAAGCACCCTGCCTTCCGCGGTATTCTTTCTATGGAAACCGGAAGCACTACAGCTTCGAATGTAGTATATCAAAGATGGTTATCGCCTGATAGGATGAAAATTTTTCACCCTTTCAGTATCGCTGCAGGGTGAGAAAAGTTCATCCTCCCCAGCCTATTCTCGAACGCTCTATAATGCGAATTGTGAATGACGGCAACAGCGCCCGAAAGCGCCCATGTCGCAACGATTCCCATTTAAAAAGGAGTAGATTCAGAATGTCCACAAATAAAAAGCAAGACGCCTCCCTTCGCTTAGCCGGAGAAACCAGTGCACCCATCATCAGTTACAACGTACCTGAACCGACATCCTACACCGGTCGTACCTACATTGAACTGACATTTCCCGACGATAGTTTTCTTCCGTCAGCAGCCGGTAATAACTCAATCGTTTCACGAGCAGCATCCGCCAAAAACGAGTCTCCGGTTGAGGCGTTACGTAAAGCGAAGCAATCGGGAGAACGGATGACTGAAAAGCTTAAAAAGCTCACCGAAGAGGAGGTCGAGCAAGCAGCCCTTGAAGGCAAGCAGCTGTCAATTTGCCGGACGATGACTGGTGCATTGGCCCACCGGTTCAAAGGTGATTCTACCGCTTCTATAAATGCGGTGAACGCAGCTTCCCTTCGCCCGCCTCTGCCTACGACCGACGACGGCGGATACCCTCCTTCCGTTCCCACGGATCCGGGCGGCGGTGGTGACGGCAGCTTTCCTGACCCGGTAGATCCGAAAATCAGCGTGTCGATTACTTCGCCGGCCCCAAACACCAGGATTACCGGACCACATACCGGAGCTCCAGTGACCATCACGGGTAAAGCCTTGGTAACCGTAGGCGGAGGCACGATTTCACATGTCAGAGTTAAAATAGGAGATGGAGACTACAATGAAGCCACGCTTTTAACCAATGGTTCCTGGACGTTCAATACAATAATTGCGACAGAAGGAAGCCTGGCCATTAAAGCACAGGCAGAGCACAGTTTCGGTTCGGTTACGAACGTATCGACGGTAACGGTAAACGTAGATCTCGAGGATCCGGACACGGTTCCACCAACCGTAGCAATTACCTCCCCTGTTCCGGGACAGCATTACAGCGCTGCCGGGAGAGACTCCATTTCCGTCATGATCGAGGGTACCGCGTCGGATATGCATGGTGTTTCCAAAGTCGAACTTATTGTCGATGGCGGAGCCTCGGTGTTGGTCGATACGTCTGACCGATACGCAAACTGGAAAAAAGCGCTGACGTTAGGAGCAGGAAACCATTCAATTGTAGCTCGCGCTACAGACAGCTTTGGATTAACTGGAGAAACGAGCCTTACGGTATTGATCGATGCCACTCCACCCACCATTTCTATTACTTCGCCCGCAGCAGACGGAAATGTGGCCGGGACGCATACGAAAGGAGCAATCCTGGAGGTGACGGGAACTGCCCTAGACGATCATGGCATACGAGTCGTAGAGGTGACTGTTGATAATAATCCCGTTTATACACGTGCAGCCGAAGTCGAGCCTAATAATTGGTCAAAGTGGAAAGCCGCCGTTCAAATTGACCAATCTGGCCATCATTTTATAACTGCTAGAGCAACGGATCTTGCAGGCAATACGGTGGAGACAATGATAAAGGTGAATGTCACCATCGTTCCGGAGATTACCTCCCGCACTAACCGCATCATTTTGATTGAGTCCTACCGCCTTTCTTCTTTCTGCGGACAATACGGGATTGGCCGCATGCTGAACACGTTCTCTCTTCTGCCGGGCGAAAAGAGCAAAATAACGATTCGGTCCTATACGCAAAGTGAAGAAAGCTTAAAGGATGCGTCCAGCATTCTTGATTCCGTAACGGACGATATCGCATTGGAATTCGAAAAATCAATCGGGGACGAATCGTCCAATAAAACAGTATATGAGGAAAGCGATGCCTACAAACTTGAAGCAAGCATGGGTATCAGCTGGGGCGGATGCCTGAGCGCATCGGCAAGTGCATCAACTAGTGGCACGACGAATGCCGCGCGCGAGCAACTGACCAAAAACATTGTAAATGCGGCCGAAAAACATGTGTCCAAAGCCTCGGCACGCCGTGACTTGAAAGTGGAAACCACTTACGAAATCAAAACGACCAAATCGGAAGAAAACGTCATTATCCGAGAGATCGAAAATGTGAATATGAGCCGTACTCTTAATTTCGTGTTCCGTCAAATGAATCAGGAATTTATAACGCTGCTACACCTGGTAGACTTGCGGATCGGCTATTTCTGTGCAGATAACGACTACTACAGGGAAGTGACGCTTCCGGAGCTTGATGGCCTTTTGGCTGAGGTGATCGTGGAAGAAAAACGGGCTGAAATCCGAAATGCAATTTTGAATCAAATGACAAACATTTTCGATTACAAGGATCGCCACCATGTCTTCGTTGAGGAAGAACAGTTTACTGATTCTGATGGAAATGTCGTGCCACTCTCCAGTTATTTGAGAGTTAAGAAAGACTACACTACAGAATACTATGACGAAGCCACTGGAACAAAAATTAGTGTCCCCGGCATTATTATGGCAGCCAACCGGCATGTTCTTCGTACTGATGGCATTGCCGTCGAAGCGGTGCTCGGACAGGGCGAAGCGCTGGATGCTTACTCCCGCAATCTGCAGGAACAAGCCGTTCGAGAGAAGGAGCTCCGCAACGATATGCTGGAGGCAGAGATCAAAATGAAACAGCTTGCCCTGTCGATTCTAAAAGAACGCGATGAGGCGGCGGCTCAAATTTACAGTTTGCTGAACCCTGCACCGATTGCAGAGGAAGAATCCACCCCGGCTGCTGCTGTTACTCTTAGATAAGGGGGGGCATACATGGGAACCTCAGGGAACGACAAACATCAAAATCCTGTTCTTCATGAAAGAGCCTTAGAAAAGATCAGCAAATTCATGGTCGACCACGATGTTTTGTTCAAGCTATACAAAAAAGCGGCCGATCAGCTGAAAAAGGCGCTGGAGAAAGGAAAAGCAGGTTATGTACTGGATTTTCATAAAGTCCATATGCAATACCTGATTATGGTCTATACCGCAGTTGTGAAGATCGAGGAAACGGCGGAGGCCGTTTCTCAGTTGGAAAAAAACTTGGATGCTTATGTAGCATCGGCAGAAAAAGAACTGCAATTTTCAGCGACGATCTCACCCGATCCGTTGCAGAGAATGACGACAAACGAGCTGTATTATAACTCTTCGGATCCTATATTTAAACGGCTATACAACGATACCGTTCTAACACAGCGCCAGTTGACCAAGGCTGTTCTGGACTCCCTTGTTGAACACGGTGACCAAGGACGTCTAATCAAGGAGGACACGAAGATAAAACTCGGAGAGCTCAAAGAAAAGCTGGAAGCGATGGTTCCGAAGTCGTCAGCGGAACAATTGATCATTAACCGCAACAAGCAAAACCTTGATATGGTTTCCCTTAAACTGGCGAAGCTGGAGGTCATAATTGGACGTATTGTTCAAGCGATAGCTGAAGCCCAACGAAACGAAGAAACGGCTAATCACTATCCGATGATGTAAATTCCTGCTTTTCTCGCCGCCTTCAACAACCGCGAAGACGTTGCTCCTGCTGAGGGGTTTGACGAGCTTAGCGTTGGAGATAATGAGATATATACATCAAAAGGAGGAATCCAAAGATGAATCCAACCTCCGTCAACCTGGAAGCGGTCGAGAAGGTACAGGAACTGATCAAAGACATCGAGATTGCAATGCTTACAACGATATCCGATAGAGGGCTCGTTTCCCGACCCATGAAGACCCAGGACGTTGAGTTCGACAGCAACCTGTGGTTCTTGACGAAGAAAGATACTAGCAAGTTTCATGAATTGCTTCACAACCAGCAAGTCAACGTGGCATACGTAGGAAAGTCTTTCGTCTCCATCCGCGGTGAAGCCGAACTCGTGGACAGTTCGGAGAAGGTGAAAGATTTCTGGAACCCGGCCTACGAAAAAATACTTGAAACGACGTTTGACGATCCAAACCTCGTTCTCATCAAGATCAAAGCCGAAACTGCAGAGTATTGGGATTCCGGTAACAAGTTCAAGATGGTCCAATTTATGTTCCGTAGGCTGCTGGGTCAAAATACGGAAGGAACCGATATCAATCAGACCGTGGAATTGAATTCGTTTAATGATTGATGAAGAAATGCCCATCATGCTATAGGTGATGGGCATTTGGTTTTTGTACTCTACGTGAAGAGAGCGAACCGAACCCAAATCCTGTTTCAATGAGGTACATCTTCATCAAAAGCAGCTGCACGCTTCCCATTTTGAACCTTGACGCCGCCTGGTTAATAACCCTCTTCTGCCTGGGTCATGCGACGCCTCACGGCTTCTTCCATCGCCCGATTCAGCCACTGCTCTTCTTCGGGCGTAAACGGAGAGCCGCCGACGGTCAGAGGCTCAAGTCCGGCGATGTCAAGCTCTTCCGGATTGCCGATCATGGCAATCGTCTCTTCCCCGACCAGCGCCATCTGGGCCTCCATGTACTGCTCAATGAGGCGCTGAACCTCCGGTGTGTGCACGGGGCCTCCGCTTCTTTGCTTCACTTCCCGGACAAATTCCAGATATAGACGGTCCATGTCCTGCTGCACCTGCCCCATATGGTCAAAAATGGCGGCAGCAGCCTGTTTCCCCCTGGCCTGTTCCAGCCATTCCCGCTGCTCCGGCTCGGTCTGAACCCCGCGAATAATTGCCATCAACGTGCTCATCTGCTCGTGCCCGTTCAGTTCCGATAGAGCGCGAAGCCGTGCAAGTGCTGCTAGAGCGCGTTCAAGCTCCTCTTTCTTTATCCGCATCCCGATCTCCAGCTGACTCAGCATCCCGTCCCATTCTTCCGCAGCCGTATCCGATTCCAAAATGTCCCGGATCTGCTTAAGGGGAAAACCTAAAAATTTCAGTGCCGTGATTTGCTGCAGCCGTTCCATCTGCTCCAGCCCGTATACCCGATGCTCGCCCGTCCCCTGCCGATCAGGGGATAATAGTCCCTGCTCCTCGTAGTAGTGCAGCGTCCGGATCGATACACCCGCCTGCTCCGAAAGCTGTCCCACCGTGAGCCACGTCTGTCCATTCATTTCTGCAAAAAACCTCCTCCATGAACTGTCTTCTCTATGCATGAGATGATTTCATTCTACTCCCTCACGCAGCGTCAGGGGCAAGCAGAAATTAAAATATAGTCGGACTTCCATACTTTATGGTACATGCCTAATCAGTAATCATATAAGTTGTTGTCCTTGGATAGGGTCAAGAACTTGTACTGATATAATAAAAAAGCCGCTATAATAGCGACTTTGAATAGAACAATGTTCTTGTCCTTCAACAACAAGCTTCCCCAGCTGAGCGTTACACGTGGTTCACACTAACACCCCATGCCAGAGCCGGAGCATTCCATTCTAAAAAGTATACCAGCCTTCGCCAATATACACCTCTAACAAGGGGAACACCATACAGCAGCACAAACTCCCCTACTTGCAGATCATCCGGCGATGAAAAATCCGCTTGCAGCCGTCGACAGTCCCCCTGGTCTTCGATGCATGGCAGAGCTAGGGCTCGATTCCCCAGACGAGCTTTCCTTTCCGGTACAGCGTAACTTTGTTCCAGTTGCTGAACGACGTCTTCGTCCCGTCGAACGAGTAGTCGTCCGACGGGTTGAAATCCGACCAATCGCTCTTGGCGATACGCACCTGGATGTCGCCGGATTGGCCGCCTGCCGGAATCGAACCGGCCATCGCCGCGAACCGGATTTCCAGATACCCATCGGTTCCTGTTCGCGCCGGTTCGATCGGTGCAAACGTTCCGCTAACGGTGTCTGTGCCAACCTGGGCCCAATCACACCAGAATTGGAGCTCTTTGCTGCCGTCTTTCGTGAAATAATAACGAATCTTCACTTCACTCAACGGGACGTCTGTCTTACCGTTATTGGTGATGTTAAACGCAGCATGGATCATATTGTCCTCTGCCGCACTGCTGTTGCTCGTTTTGTACTGGACGGCGAGTCCCTCGTCAGCGTTCGTTCCGCCGCTCGCAGGCGCCGTCGCTTCTGCTGCCTTTTTCGATGGCGCCGGGTCTGCTGCCTGTTTCGGAGCGGCTGGCTTGCCGCCGTTCACGGGCTTCATGATCCTGGCAAGCATCTTTTGCTTCGGCTTGTTCCATGTCTGCCAGTCGTCTAACAGCAGCCCGCCGGTATCTCCGCTGTTCGGGTTGAGGCTCCAATATGTCCAATACAGATCATTCCGGCTGATGTAGTCGACAAGCGCGTTTTGCCACTTGCCTTCCTTCGAGGCCCTATCGACGCTGCGTCCGCCGAACTCCCCCAGCAGGATCGGCGCGATTTTTTCCTTATGGATGTAACCCCAGTTCGCATCCCATACACCGGACAGGTTAGCGGGAAATTTCCTGTCAGCAAACCACGGCTGCGACGAAACACCCGGGCCGTAATCGTGCGGCGAATAAACGATCCGGTTTGCCACCTTCAGCCGGACCGGATATTTGCGGACCCCTTTCAGATTGCCGCCCCACCAATAGGAGCCGCTCTGTCCCTTTACTTTCGCGTCCACCCCTTCCACAACGATCAGCCAATCCGGGTTAACGGCGAGAATCGCATTGCCCGCCCGTTCGGCAGCCAACCGCCAGTCGGTGGCCGAATCGCCGCATCCCCAGCAAACGGAACCGTGCGGCTCGTTATGCAAATCGGCGCCGATCACCGTGTCGTTGCCCAGGTAACGCTTTGCAAGCATCTTCCAGTCTTTGATCCATGTCTTTTCCGGAACCGATGGCGTATACCATCGCTCCGTTTGCCCCGAGGCCGTTGGACGGTGACGGTCAAGAATGATTTTCATCCCGCGTTCTCCCGCTTTTTGCACGAGCTTGTCCAGCAGTTGCAGCGGCGTCAGCCCCTTCAGGTCAGGATTTTTCGCATAGTCGATTCCGCTTGGCGTTTTGCCCGGCAACAGCATTTCGTTCGTATATGGAATGCGCAGCAAGTTGTAACCTTCCTTGGCAAGCTGGTCCAGCACGCTGTCCATCGACCGTGTCCACAAGCCATGGGGAGCAAAGTTGTCCGTTTCAAATCCGAACCAGTTCACTCCGTTGAAGTTGGCCGGTTTGCCCTGCGCATCGACGATACGGTTGCCTGACGTGTGGTAGTAGCCCAAAGAAGACAAGGAATTGGCTGATGCTGCAGCCCCGATACCCGAGACGAGCATGGCCACCAGCAGCAAACAGGTTCCTATTTTTTTCATCCGATCCTCCCTTTCTATGATCCAGATTAACCTTAGGAAAGCAGTGTATAACCTCGCAGGTACATCGCACCTGCAATGACATGCTCCTTAGAATATATCGGTTAATCAAGGCAGTTGTTGTAGATATATTTCGCGTGACAGGGAGAATACGAGCTTCGTTTGGGCTTATACCATTCGCTCCGCGAAAAAATATGGACTGATCCCTTTGCAATACCGCAACCGGGGTTTACCTTTGTTTAGCGGTTTGCGGCAGCACCATCAGGCTCAAGTGAGTTTGCCTCGCTTTTCAATGGAGTCCGTTGTTTTCGTTTCTTCTTTCTTGGCTGTCCTCTCCAAGACAGGTACGTCCAGATGCGCAAAACGTATTCGACGGGCCCACTGCTGAACTTCTTCAAGTAAACGGGACTAAGCCACAACTGAATGCAATAAACGGCAAGCGCGATGAGCGCCCCGACGAAAACACCGGCACGGCCAAACAGTCCGAGTCCATATCCGTAGAAAATCGTCGTACAGATTACGCTTTGCATCAGGTAATTCGTAAGCGAGAGACGGCCTACCGCTTCAAATCTTGCCATCAGGGCAGCACGGCCGCTTCCCGTATACAGCAGTGCAAAGGCGTAAATGTAGCCAAGCGCAAGCAGCATACCTCCGAGCGTTGTTCCAATTCCGGTGCCTGGCCAACTTTCCACGCCAAGCTGCGGGGCTAATACGCCGTATGCTTTCAGTAACAGTCCGATCGGAATCAGAAACGCGGCGCGGTGAGAATATGTACGTCTCATGGCTGGCGGATCGTCAAACGTTCCGATTCTCGCGGAACGCATGCCGAGCAGAAACATCGGCAGCGTGATAACCGGGGCCAGCACGAGAGCAAGCAAGATGAAGTTCTTATCCATCTCCCCGAAAGGGTCGGCATTGTTGCGAAAATCCTTGATCTCCGTATAGCTGCCGTTGCCGTATACATCCTGGCTTTGCACAATGTAATTGATCATCTCCTGAGACGGAGCAGCCAGTGGGTCTGACGGATCTGAAGCCGGGAGACCAAGCAGACCCGCACCCGTTAGTAATATTATCGCCCAGATGAATAATGTTTTTGGTTTCCGGTTCAGAAACAGAAGCAGAAGGAAACCGGTGATGCCATAAAACGTCAAGATATCCCCTTCCCACAGAAATATCGAGTGCAACAGCCCGATAATGAATAGAAGCAGAAAACGGCGGGCCAGGTGACACTTCGGTCGTAGTTCCCGTGTTTTCAGGCTTTCCGATAGCTTGATCATTCCAAACCCGAACATAAATGCGAAGATTGGCATGAAGCTGCCCACCACCGTAATCTCCAGGAATGAATGAAAAGCCATGTCCGCCCCCTTAATCCCAAACAGATGCAGTGCGCTTTCGCCGAACAGGCCGTACTGGAAAATCAACATATTGGCCAGCACAATGCCCACCAGGCTGAATCCGCGCAGCCCATCGATTAATTGAACGCGCTTTTTATATGTACTCAGTTCGATCACCTCGGTATTCAGCATAACGTCCCGTCCTAAATGAGCGTTAAAGCCTTCCTTAACATTTCCTTAACGCGGCATTGGAAACAGGCCTCTCCCTTTAAGCAGCGTTAAGGTTTCTCTGGTACAATGACTAATGCAATATGTAGACAAGGAGAGATTTCCCAATGAATTCTGCAAAAATTCTAATTGTGGACGACGAAAAAGCGATCGTGCAAATGCTCGAGTTCGTGCTGCGCAAGGAAGGCTTCGAGCATATCTATACAGCAGACAACGCGGAAGACGGCATGCAGCTTCTGCTCGAATACGGCGCCGATATTATTTTGCTCGACGTCATGCTGCCCGACCGTACGGGCTTTGAGCTCGGACCGCAGATTCGGGCGCAGTCCGACGCCCATCTGATCTATTTGACGGCACGCACGACGGACTTGGATCGACTGACGGGCTTTGCCGTAGGTGGAGACGATTATGTGACCAAGCCGTTCAATCCGCTGGAAATCGCAGCCCGAATTAAAGCGCGTCTAAGGCGAGGAGTAGCCGAAACAGCGGTCCAATCCGCCGTCACGCCTAACGCGGACCCTCGTCAGCGATATGACTTCGGGGGATTTGTCCTTGATGAACGGGCCGGTGAGCTGCTTGTCGGCGGCCGGAACGTGCCCTGCCCTGCCCAAGCCTACCAGCTGCTGCTGTTCCTGTGCCGAAATCCAAACATCGTCTTCTCCAAAGCCCAACTGTACGAATCCGTCTGGGGCTTTGACGGACTCGGCGATGACAATACGGTCATGGTCCATGTCCGCAAAATACGTGAACGCATTGAGTCAGACCCAAGCTCGCCACGTTATCTCCTGACCGTTCGCGGACTCGGGTATAAGCTCGTGAAGGGTGAAAACGTATGAAAAAGCAGGCAAAAATGAAACGGAGCCGTATCGCGAGGCGATTGGGATTCCATTTTACCCTCCAGTTCTTCACCCTTTGGCTGCTGGTGCTGGCCATTGTATTAATTTCATTATTTACAATGATGTATTACATCGGTAACGAACAGTTGAAGACCGACTTACCTTCAGAAGTGCTGGATTCGTTGTCGATGGAGGCGATCATCGAGGGCGACAGCGTAGAGCTCCCTTCTTTCTGGCAGGATCAGCTGGAACAAAAAGGATATTGGCTCCAGATCGTCAACGAAAACGGACGGGAGGTTTATGATCTGAACGTACCTGAAGGCGTGCCGAAGCAATACGCTGCCTCTGATCTGCTGCGAATCAGTGATACGGGAAGGCTGAGCGAATACAATGTCACCACGTTATACGAAGAGATTTTCGGCTCCCGAAATCTTTATCTGCTGGGGCGGAAAGATGCCGACGGATCAAGGCTTGAAGCATGGTACGAGCTGTACTCCGAAAATGGACGGGTACCAGACTCCGCCGCTGCAACATTAGACGATAAAGTGAAATCGATCGGAGCTTCGCTTGTAATACTGGACGAAGCCGGCCGCGTCGCACAGAACTTTGGGCTTCCGTCAAACTATGCGACGTACGGGGCGCTGGCCCTGATTGAGATGCGTCAGCAACCGGCCAAATCGAAGATGGAAGTCTCCTATCATTACGATCCTGCTTCCGAATATACATGGCTGATTGAACGGCCGCGAGCGAGTGAACAACCAACGAACCAGCCGATATTGCGTACGCTGCTGATCATTCTGGTTATCGTCGGCATAGCAATTTTACTGCTTTCCCTTGCTCTCGCAGTGTGGCACGGCTACCGATACGGCGGTCCCCTGCTGCTGTTCATGAGAGGCTTCGAACGAATGGGCAGAGGCGAATATGAACAGGTCTTTACCGAGAAGGAACGCCGGAAGATTTTTGGCAAAAACGGCCGCTTCCGCGCCCGGTATAAGCTGTACCACGAGGTCATCGCAGGCTTCTCCGAAATGGCAGATAAACTAGCTCGTGCGCGTAATGAACGCCTCCGTTTGGAGCAATCCCGGGAAGAATGGATGACTGGCATCTCGCACGATCTGCGTACACCGCTCACAACCGTCCAAGGTTACGGCCATCTGCTGGAAAGTGGGCAGTTCAGCTGGAGCGAGAAGGAGCTGAGAGAGGTTGGAGGCACAATCCGCGAAAAAAGTACATATATGTTAGAACTGTTGCAGGACTTTTCGCTGACGTTCGAACTGAAAAATCATACGCCAGGTGAAAAGCTGGAACCGCTGGAACTCAATGAATTCGTTCGCCGTGCCGTTCTTCGTTATGTTAACGACGTAACGTTGCAAAACGTCGTTTTCGATTTCGAAGAAAGTCCGGCTTCCCTACGTATTCTAGCCAATCCAAAGTGGTTCCAACGTTTGCTCGACAATTTAATTTCCAACGCTGTCAAGCATAACCCGCCTGGGACGGAAATCGTACTGAGCGTTATGCATGAAGGAGAGTTTGCCTTCATCACCGTCCGTGATAACGGTGTAGGCATGGACGCGGAGACACAATCCCGCCTCTTTGACCGTTATTACCGAGGGACGAACACGGACGAGGGGATGGATGGAGCGGGACTCGGTATGAGTATCGCTTACGCTGTCGTGGCCGCGCATAAAGGCACGATTACGGTGGAGTCCGGCGTTGGCGAAGGCACAATGATCAAACTGACGTTCCCCGCGCTGCCATCTCCGGCTTCCGAACGAGAAACAGGAAGTCACCTGTAGTCGTGGATTAGACGTACTTCAAAAAATGAGCAGCCTGTTTACCCTACAGGCTGCTCATTTCTCATTAAACCAACGTTTCCTTTCCAACTCTCCCTCCTTCTCTACCCTTTTGACTTATTTTCGGGCTTTGCATAGTTAAACTCGTGGAACATATAGCCGCATCCCCATAATGTCTGAATGCATTCGTTTCCTTCCGGATAATTGGAGAACAGCTTTACACGCAGACGTTTAATATGGGTATCTACTGTACGTTGATCATAAATCTTCCGGTGCGAAGATTTCCAAACTTCCGTAAGTAATGCCTCACGAGAATATACCTTTTCTTGATGTGTGACTAGGAAATAGAGCAGATCATATTCTTTCGGAGTCAGATGGACCTCATGTTGCTTTACCATCACACGGCGTGCTGAAGGGTAAAGAACGATTTCACCGATGATGATGGCGTTGTTATTCGAGTCATCGGCTTCGGGAACATAGGGGTTGGGAGCATGTACACGAGTTATCATGTTTTGGATGCGCAGCACAATTTCTCTTGGACTAAACGGCTTGACGACGTAATCGTCTGCACCGGCTCTAAAACCTTCCATACGGTCCCTTTCTTCCGATCGCCCGGATAACATCAGTATCGGCACATCGGGTTGTGCCTGTTTCAACCACTTGCAAACATCAATCCCATTCATGTCAGGCAGTAACCAATCCAACACGATCAAATCATAATTGACATGCTTCACGCAATAATTTTGGATGGCTTGTGTGCCGCTCTGCGCTTCTTCGACTGTGAATCCCTCTTTCTCCAAATACATCCGCAGCATACTGCGAATGCGCATTTCGTCATCAACCAATAATACTTTTCTATCGTTTTTCATCATTTCTGCCGCCCTCCAACTGCATGAACAACGTGAACCCACCGATTCACTTGCATCACTTCAAGCTTGTTAAACATCGGATGCAATCATCTGCGATTCAATCTGTTTCAACGTATAAAAGTATCCCTTCCGCTCCATCAATTCCGTAAATGAGCCGATCTCCACGATTTCGCCCTGTTCCATGACGACAATCTGATCCATGCTCTCCAGGCCGGTGAGGCGATGACAAATGAGAAGAAGTGTGTCTCCAGCCGCTTGTTCGTACAGTTGCTTCAGGACATGCTGCTCGGTGACGTAGTCAAGAGAAGACGTTGGTTCGTCCAGCAACCATAGACGTCCTTTGCGCAGCATGGCCCGTGCCAAGGCAAGCCGCTGTTTTTCTCCATCGGATAAGTTTTCACCTTTCTCATAGACCACCTGATTTAGAGAAGCCGTTGAAAATTGCGCTTTAGCAAGCACATCTAATAGTCGCTCGTCGGAATGTTCTTCCGCATTTAATAGTAGATTTTCACGAAGCGTTCCTCGGAAAAAATGGCTTTGTTGCAGCACCACATTGGCCAACTCCCAGATGTTCGCCTCGTCCAATTCGTGAATGGAAACGCCATTTATTGTTATGCTGCCCGACGTTGTTTTTCGTAGTTTGAGCAGCAACTCGATTAACGTAGATTTCCCTGATCCGCTCGGCCCAACAATCGCTGTTTTAGAGCCTGCCGCAAGATGTAGTGAGATATTGTTTAGCGCTGGCCTCCACTCCCCCTCATATTGAAAAGCAAGATTGTTTATTTCAATCGATATGGGCACATCTGTTGTAAAAGGAGTCGACTTTCCCATTGGCGATCCTGCAACTTGAGTCGATAATGTTTCCGCCAGCCGTTTGGCAGCATGTTCGCTATCTTGCTTATATGCAGGCAATACGGCCATAGCAGCGGACTCTTCAAAAACCGTTTGCGCGGCCAGCACCAGCATGGCAAGAAATACGCCAGCAAGTCTTCCGTCCACAATCAAATATGCGCTGAGCGTCAGGACACTCCAAGCAATGAAAAAGGTAACAAATACATGCATGGACTGTCCCAGCAACAATTGAGCGGAAGCTCGCTGCTGCTCGGCTGCCAATGAAGTCGAATCGCGCTGAAGCTGCTCCTCACGCTGTGCCAATTGCCCGTAAACCTTTAAATCCCGGAAGCCATACAGCACTTCCGTGATTTCCGTGGACAGTTTCGATCGATGCTCGCGGACACGCTCATGAATTTTCCGTTGTCCCCACAGAACGATGCCAGGCACGACCACTGCAGTAATTACCATTCCCAGCACCAGCAAACCGGCAATCCAGATGGAATAGGACGCGGTAAAAAGCACTGTTGCCAAAAACACCATAATTACAATAACCGGCGGATATGCAACACGCAAAAAATAGTTTTGTAAACTTTCTACATCCCCCACAATCCGTGCGAGCAGGTCCCCGCTTCGATTTTTATTCAGTATCCCGGGTGTCAAAGGGATGAGCTTGGCAAAAAAGGAAGTTCGCAAACGGCTGAGGATGGAGAACGTTGCCCTATGGGTGTATAATCGTTCTCCATAACGGCTCGCGGACCGGAGAAAACCAAGCAATTTCACAAGAGATGTAAGAATAATCAATGTGTAGAGCGGTGGCTCAAATACCGTTTGAGAAATCAGATACCCGCTTGCGGAAAAGAGAGCTACACCGGCTATGCCAGCCATAAACCCTCCTAATATCGAAATGACAATATCTTTCCGCTCTTGGAACATCGCCTTTGACAACATAGCCAACTCACTCATGTTAATCCCCCTTTTTGTTGGACAGCGACCATTTCAGCATATTGGGGCAATCGTTTCAGAAGTTCTTCGTGACGGCCTGAATCCACAATCGTTCCTTGATCTACAAACAAAATGTTGTCGGCATGTTGAATCGTATATAATCGATGTGCCACCGTAATCATGGTAGACGTTTTCGATAATGTAGAAATGGAACGCTGCAGTATGCGTTCGGTGTGCAAATCGAGCCCTACTGTAGGCTCATCGAACAATATGATGGCAGGTCGCTTTATAAAAGCTCGTGCCAAGGCAAGACGTTGCTTTTCACCACCAGATAGTCCGCGTCCTCCCTCGCCAACGAAAGTATCCAATCCTTGATCCAATTGTGCCGTAACCGTCGTTAGTCCGGCTTCCTCTGCCGCTTTCTCGATTTCTTTCCTGGAAACGTCCCGACCCGCACCGATCGCGATATTTTCGGCGAATGTGCCTGCGAAAATATAAGGGTGCTGCGTTATATAGATAACTTGTTTAAACCATACTTCTTCATTCTCTTGCGAAAGCGGATTTCCGTTCACCAGAATCGTCCCCGAATCCGGTTTCAGCAAACCGGCAATAAGATGAAGCAGTGTCGTTTTACCGGCACCGCTTTTTCCAACAATGGCAATGTTGCTTCCGGGTTTAAGAAACACACTTCCCGAATAAAGTTCGAATGAATCCGGAGCATACTGAAACCGTACATTCTTTAGTTCTATCGAAGGCGGTATTGGAAGCGACTGGACATGGGGCATCGGGAAGGCTTCATTTGCTTTCGTCATTCGATCGTTCTCATCGCTTTCCTCGGTTCTCACCATGTTCTCCATTAGAACGGGTTTACCGTTACCCCTATTCTTCTCAAGCATGCTTTCCACCCTACGGATCGCCCCCATGCTTGTTCGTCCGCTGTGAAAAGCAGTGCCTGTATTTTTTAAGAGATTATAGAATTCCGGAACGAGCAACAAAGCGAGAAATGCCGTGTGGAACGTCATGGATTTGAAAACAACCAGCTGAATGGCCAATTCAAGAGCGACAATACCGATACTAAGCATCACAATGGATTCCAACATGAACGTATTCATGAATGCGATTTTCAAAATATCCATGGTTGTATCACGGTAGTTTAAACTGCTATGCTCTATCGCCTGCTGCTGTCGTTGGGCCCGGCCGAATATTTTCAATGTAACCAAGCCTTGGAGGGAATCCAAAAACGTACCGGAGAAGTGGGCCAGCTGCGCATATTTTTCTTCCGATTTATTTTTCGTCTTCAGTCCCACCAAGATCATGAAGATGGGAATAAACGGAGCCGTAAACAACATGATGAGACCTGAATTTGCATGTTGAGTAAACGTAACGACCAGAATCAAAATAGGGATGATCATGGCTTCTACCATTTTTGGCATGTACTGACTGAAATAATGATCGGCCTCATCTACTGCATCCAATGCTACGCTGACCTTTTCTCCCGTCTGTCCCCGAACACTTAAACCCATGGAAGAACGGGTCAAGCTTCGCATAACAGATGCTCGCATGCTCGTCTTTGCGTTGGCCGCCATGTGCAGACCTATTCTCCCATTGCCAAATGATAACAGTGTACGTAAAGCCATAGTCACCAAAAGCATGCCAAGGATCAAAACGATGGATGAAAAAGAGGCTTTTTCCACGAAAATACGCTGGACGGCTTCTGCAAGCAGTGCAGCTTGAACAACGATGGCTGTACCAAGTACAAATGAAATGAGGGCAAGAAGAACGACGGATTTTCGTTGTGCAGACATTTGTTGAGCAATGAGGCTCGTCTTTCTTTTCACGTTAACCCTCCTCCTTTCTGGAGGTTGCGTTGAGGGACGCCCCTCAAGGCAACAATGAACTTGTCTATTTCTTTCCTTTCACATAATCCGCATCAAATAGAAAGAGTCTGAAGACCAAGATCAGTGAAGGAACCAAGAGACACATACCGCCGATAAACGCGACCACCAGTGCGAAGCCCATGGATGAGGAGGTGACGCTGCTTTGAATGGTGATGTATGGGTCAAGAATGTATGGATAATGTCCAATTCCGTAAGCAAAAAAAGCGCTGAAGAATTGCAGCATGATGCATATAAACGCCCAGCCGTAACGACGTCCTCGATATAACAGCCACATGGCGATCATAAAGAAGGCCACAGAAAATGCGAGCAGCCACCACAAATCCATCATATTTTGAAAATGCCGTTCATTGTGTTGGCCCAAAAAAATAAATGTCGTCAATGCGATCACGATTGTAGGTGTGCTCCAAAAAAGGGCATAGGTCCGCATCAATTTCAATGCTCCATGATCTTCAGCCCTCGAAGCGTAAAAAGCCAGAAAGGAAGCGCTGATGAATAAAACAGAAACAATGGCCAGCCCAACGATGCTCCAGGACAATGGACTGCTAAAGAGCGCCCAGTAATCCAACGAGGCCGTCTCTCCTTGTTTCAAAATAAATCCGCCTTCGGATAGCGTCAACGCGACTGACAGTGAGGCAGGAATAAGCACCCCGGTTGCTCCATACAGAAACAGATAAACCAGATTATTTTTTGAACCATAATTCTCAAATGCATAAAATGAACCGCGAATCGCGAGCAAAATGACGGCAAGACTTCCTGGGACAAGCATGGCTGATCCATAATAATAGGAGGTTTCCGGGAAAAAGCCGATTATGCCAATGTAGAAAAAAACGAAAAATACATTCGTAATTTCCCAAACGGGCGATAAATAACGAGAAATCAGCTTATTGGTTACATGATCCTGTTTCGTTAATCGAGCATAAAAAGCAAAGAAACCTGCTCCAAAATCAATGGAAGCGATAATGATATATCCGTACAAAAACAACCAGAGCACCGAAATTCCAATCAATTCGTAACTCATCATGCGTGCTCACCCTTCAATGCTGTTTTATCGCTTGCATGCTGCATCCATTTCTCCATCTCAACTTCTGCCGGATTATGTTTGAACATGCGACGAAGGACAAGACCGCTAACGGTCCCCAACACGATGTATAGAAGAAGGAAAAGGAAAAAAAGGATTCTGACGCTGGGGGATGTCGTCGCAGCTTCCTCTACACGCATAAATCCTCGAATAATCCAAGGCTGCCTGCCGAGTTCTGCGTAAAACCATCCCAACTCAACGCCTAAAATAGCAAGCGGTGCTCCTAATGCAACTAACCTCAGCAGCCACTTGTTGAGTTCATTTCGCCTTTTCCAAAATACGAAGAGAAAATACAGAAAAGAAATGCCTAGCAATGCAAATCCAATGCCTGCCATCAAATCGAAAAAGTAATGAACGATAAGAGGCGGTTGTTCGTCAATCGGAAACTCATTCAGACCCGTTACTTCTGCATTGAAATTTCCAAAAGCCAAGAAACTTAGAAGTTTCGGAAGATGAAGTGCTCCTATAATTTCATGTTCAACATTAAGCCACCCTAAAAATATCAAATCGGCGCCGCTCTCCGTTTCAAAATGCCATTCTGCCGCTGCGAGCTTTTCGGGTTGATGCTCAGCCAAAAACTTAGCGGAGACGTCACCGGCCAATGTATTTATTAAACTGAACACCAAAACCACTGCCATCATCAGGTTTAAGGCTTTTTTGTGGTATCCAGAAGCTCCTTTTCGAAGCATTGCAAAAGCTGCAACGCCTGCCAGCAGAGCCGCTCCTGTTAAATAGGCCGAACTTAATACATGAAACACCTTGGAAAAGGTTGCCGTACTCAGCATGGCTTGAACGGGGTCAACGGCTGTGAATTGTCCTCCTTCAAACGTAAAACCTCCCGGTTGATTCATAAATCCGTTTACCGTTGTGATAAATACGGCTGACATCCCTGCCCCGACCACAATCGGAATGGTTAGCAGCCAATGCATCATGGGGTTTTTAAACCGATCCCATGTGTACAGGTAAATCCCTAGGAAAATGGCTTCAAAAAAGAAGGCGAACACCTCCATAAACAATGGAAGCGCAATAACATTACCCGCAAGCTTCATAAAATGAGGCCATACTAAAGAAAGCTGCAGCGAAATTGCTGTTCCCGTGACTACGCCTACCGCAACGGAGATAACGAACCCTCGTGACCACCTCTTTGCCATAAGTATGTAGTGCAGATCTTTTTTGCGGATGCCTATTAACTCGGCCAGTGAAATCATTAAAGGGATCCCCACGCCAAGTGTTGCGAAAATTACATGGAATGCTAGCGTCATACCAGTCACCAGTTTGCTCCATAGTACCGTATCCATCCCCATCTTTACCTTCTCCCCTCCAACTTTGTTTTTGTCTAAAATGAAGAAACAAAACATCAGGTTTAGATGCTGAACTTCATGACCTTCGGGGGCTAATTGATGCTTAGCTGCTTTGTGATTAGAAAGAGATTTTTTTCACATAGTAGGTTTGGCCGTAACCCGAAACTGTTGAAAGTGCGGTCCAAGTATTACAAAACCTGATATTTAAAATTTATTATATACTTGACGTTTAGCGTTGCAATTGTGGTCACGCCTTCTCCTCTAAACGTTCAAGGAAGGATCAATTCTTTCTTACAACTCCGTGAAAAATGTAAAAATCACCCGATTGGGCTATTGCGTAATAGAGCTAACCTATGGAGAAACATTACAGTTGGACCAACATGCTGAATAATACCACTTTAGTTTTCACCTAAAAAAGAAACCTTTCTTCTAATTCATTGTTAGTCACACAATAACTAGAAGAAAGGTTTTGGGTTGTCATTAATTCAAGCTATTCGCAGCATCTTGCACCGTGATCCTTAATTTTGCTTTGTATCCAGCCGTATCAAGCTTCCACCCCGGTTCACCGAAGTATGGCGTACCGTCCGGCTTCCATAAGAGCTGCTGAACTCGGGCGTGTCGGTTCGGATCATACAAGGGCTCTCCCGAAATCTCCTTATAGGGGCGGGCATGGTAAACAAAAAGGAGCTTTGAGCCGTCTTCGGACATCGTAAAGCTGTTATGCCCCGGTCCATATTGAGAATTAGACTCGCTGCTTGAGAACACCGGTTCTTTCGATTTGGTCCATGAAGACGGATCAAGCAGATCACTCGTTTCATCCGCCGTGAGCAGCCCCATGCAATAACGATCATCAGTCCCGCTGGCCGAGTAGGCCATGAAAACACGCCCGTTCTTGACCAGAACTGCCGGCCCTTCGTTCACGCGGTGCAGCTGAATCTCCCAATCATATTCCGGTGAAGAGATTTTTACAGGCTCGGTCGAAATGGACCATGGCGTATCCATCCGAGCGATATAAAGGCAAGATTCCTCAACAATCTGAGCCCAAACCAAATAGCGCTGTCCCCGATGTTCGAACGTGGTGGCATCGAGTGAGAAGCTTTCAACCGGCAGCTTGATTCGCCCCTTTTCAATCCATCTTGTCGTAAGTGGATCGTTGTCCTCACATTCTAGGACATAAGGACGGATTGCCCACTTGTCTTCTGCCGTTCCGGCCGCGAAGTAGATATACCACTTTCCATCAATATGATGAAGCTCTGGTGCCCAAATATGGCTGCCCATCTCCCCCTCTTCGTGTTTCGTCCAGACGACCATCTCCTCGGCATCGGAAAGGCCGCTGATGGTCCGGGATCTCCGCAGCACGATGCGATCGTACTCTGGCACAGAACCCGTAAAATAGTAGTATCCGTCCGTATGCTTAAGCACATAAGGATCGGCGCGATTCAGCACAAGCGGATTCGGATACTCGTCATCTTTAACGGTTCCTTCAACGGTAACCGTACCTGACTGCTCAAGCAGAACGGGCGGGATGCTTTCCCACACCACCGGCAATGTCGTATTTATGCCATTCTCCAATTCGGCCTCGACGAAGCTCGGTAGCTGCAGCGGCTCACCTATGGCCAAACGGATCGAATGCTCGCGAATGTCTTTTATTTTCATCATCGTTATGTCCCTCCCTAAAGTTGAACGATCTTGATCACTTGTTAACCTATCAAGCCCTTGAGCGATATATGCCAATCTCTTATGAACATGGAAATCCAGCATCCTCCACATAACCTATAATAAAACTACATCAGTAGTCTAGATCAGAACTAAAGGTTTTACCTTGCAAATTTAAGTTCATTATAATGAGCTCCAACGATTCTTTATTTGTTATAATCTAAACACAATTACTCCCAAAATATAAAGTTCACTTCTCCTAATAGGGGTTCTCAATCTTCTTTATGGGAGTAGTAAGTCGTAAGGTACCAGCTCAACATGCCTCGTAAGCCCCTCGTCCTCTCCCTATCTAATTTTAAAGCATCTTAATCGGATGAGCTTGAATGCCTTGTCATTAGCATCTCTTGAGCTTTTTGCGGATCGTTCATAAGTAGAGTACGATACTCCAGCATCTTGTTAAGGGTGTCCAGCATTCGGTCCCTTGAGCTCTATTCCTAATTAATCCCCTTAAGTCGCGACCTTATTGTCAAAATACCCGCTATGAGGTACATAAAAGAAGTAACTCCAAACAATTTAAAAATACTCGGGGTCATCGTCATATATAGGCTGATAGGAAGCGACCACAAAAATGCAATAAACATAAGTGATGGCTTATGGATAACGGATGCTAACAACGCTACACAAGCTGGAACGAAAAGCGAAAATAGTGTGCTTATTATAACATCGTTCTCAGCACGTTCATGCGTGTAAGGATTTAATAAAGCTAATATAATCCATAGAATCATGGTGCAAGTTGAAGATATGACTCCAATACGTTGTGCTATTCTCATTTCCATCCCTCCGTTGTTATACAGGCTAAAAGAATCAGCGATAAAGTTCTCTCCTTTACAAAAAAGACACCCCAAGCTAGATTGTTGGAATGTCAACGCGATCAGAACAAATTCTGTTTAATATTCCCCTTTGTTCGCTTGCTGATCTAGATGGCATCCGAATGGGCCTCTTTCCTTATAACGAGAGCAGGATGTTGGGCAGAAATGTAAACAGGGTAATGAGGGCAACACTTGTTGCCGTATTCGTCTTTTCGAAGGCATACACTCCCAGTGAGAAGGCCGTAAGGCCAATCCCGATCATGGAGATGAGCTGACCCAACCATACAACCAGAAACTTGCCAAAGGATTTTTGAACCGTATGTTCCATCGATGCTGCTCCTTTCTCTTCTAGGCTTGATGTGGGAAATATAAACGGGTGATGTAGGTGAAGCTTCCTTGTTCCGCTCCCAGAACACGTTCCGTGATATGAGCGAAAGCTTCCACCTTTTTCCGGAGCTCCTCTTCCTCCCATTGAAAAATGCCCTGATCCAGTAAAAATTGTGAGGATACCAGCAAAAATTCAATAGCTTCCTTGGGATTAGGTGTGTGAAACACTCCTTCCTGAATGCCCTGCTCGACCACTTCAGCCAAAATGGGGCTTAATCGGAGAACCGTCTCAACAAGACTTTTTTGATGCATTTCCACATTTTGCACATGGTGCAATTGCTCAATCAGCCCGAGCTTTTTTTCGTCAGGCTGATTTTGTGCCATAATAATGCGAAAAATTTTGTCATGGGCGTTCAGGTTCGGATCAGATACTACACGTTTGGCTGATGCCTCCCCGTTCAGAATAAAACGCATGACGATGGCATTCATAACCTCTTCCTTGGACTGAAAATAATAATAAAAGGTGCCCTTGGCAATGTTGCAAGCCTGGAGAATATCCATGACAGTCGCTTTGGTGTACCCTTTTGTCACGAACAGAATCTCGGCCGCATCCAGTATTTCATTTCTGCGTTCTTCCGGATTTTTAATTAATCTCATATTCTGTCCTCCGTTCCATTCGACCGACTGTCGGTCTATTCTAGTCGTGAAGTTCTTGAATTAGAACCCCATTTCAGCTAACCATTGTGACAGATGACCTTCCCTGTTTTTCAGATCCTGACGTTCTCTTGCATATTTGCCGATATGTTTATCTGCGACCAGTTTGCCGTCCATCATGAACAGAACTCGTTCTGATCTGGCAGCGACCCTGACATCATGCGTTACAAGCAGAATGGTAGTACCTGCGGCATTGATGTCGCCAAGAATATCCATGATCTCGTGTGTAGACTTGGAATTCAGTGCCCCTGTCGGCTCATCTCCAAACAAAATATCCGGATTATTGATAAGCGCCCGGCAAATGGCAATCCGCTGCAGCTGCCCTCCCGAGGCTTGCGTGATGTTGTGATGAGCCAGCCCGTCAATTCCCATCTTTTTCATGAGTGACAGCGCCCTTGCATTAATGGCATCCCTGCTGCTGTTCTTGGCAAGATACGCGGAAAGTACGATGTTATCCAGCAAGTTCAGATTCTTGAGCAAATGAATGTTCTGAAAGATAAACCCCATCTTGGTCAAGCGCAAACTTGCGAGGTCGCTCTCCTGGAATGCGGATATTTTTTTGCCGTTAAAGTAGACACTGCCGGCACTGACCTGATCCATGCCGCTGATGTTGTACAATAACGTAGACTTGCCTGAGCCGGACGGGCCCATAATTGATACGAACTCTCCTTTTTTTAATTGGAGATTAATATCTTTCAAAATGCTATACTCTTCATTCTCACCGATTGCTACGGATTTATTCACGTCTTTGGCTTCTAGTATCGTTGTCATCGTTGTTCCTCCCTATTCCACGATCATTTTGGATATGCTGGCTTCCTTGATCGACTGGATGCTGATCCAAGCCGTCAGTACGATGGTTCCTGCAAGCAACAACGGACACAGAATATACGCCTGTATCGGGTCAATAACGAAGACAATACTGGAAGCGCCAAATGTGGACATAATACTGCTGACAAGCAGTGGTCCGAGCGTATTTGACAGTACTGTTCCGACAGCAACTCCGAAAGTCAATATGATAAGTGACATGACTACATACTTCAGCTTAATCTTGGACAAGGCAAAACCGAGACTTCTTAGCACAGCAATATCGTTATTATCCTTGGCTACCAACATTTGAAGAAACAACGAGGTGATTAGTATCGATATGAATACCCCGATGGCCAAGGCCAGCATGGTGACCAGCTTTAATTGCTGAATGGTTCCCCCGAGCGTCTGATCCAGATACCCTTGAAGATCCGTCACTTTTGCTGGAGAGAAGGATGTTTCAAATTCGGCAATTTTGGCAGCCATTTGACTGCGATCTTTCAGATCAAGGCTGACCACATACCACAGCACACTATCCTTGTTGTATGGCAGCAGAGCTTTTGCCGTTTTTCCGCCATTCGTTACGTCCTGATAGATACCGCTGACCGTCATGACCTGGTCTTTGCCATTAACCAGTAAGGTTAACTGTTCTCCCGTCTTCAGCCCGAGCTCGCTGCTGTTCGCATCGGACAATGCAATTTCGTTCTCGGTCGTTGGCGCATTACCGCTGACATAAGACAACGGGAAAATGCTGAAGTCGCCGGTTTCCACGCTCAGATTATCATAACTGCCCTCTGCATTCCGAACTTTGAACTGGCTTGTTACCAGCGGGGAATACGTTTTGATGTCGGGGTCGGTCTTGATCCGGGAAATCAGATTTTCATAGCGCTGCTCAACATCATCAGTATGCCTCAAGTCAATGCGAATATCGCTTTGTCCTACACCCATATAGGAAATAAAGCTTGGTGCCTGCAAAGTGTTAAGGAAATTAATCGGCACGATCATGATGAACGAACTGACGACAAACACGAATAATAACAAACGGAACATCTTGATTCGCTGTACGACTTCTTTCAGTCCCAGAAAGATCGGCACGGAAGACCAGCGATTGCGGGACAGACTGAGACGATTGCGAACGATCTGTGTATCTCCCAGACTTCCCGTCCGAAGCGCCTCCACGGCAGAGATGGACCGAAACCGCCGCAGCACCGTCCGGCAGAACAGAACGACCATGGCAAATATCAATCCGGCAGCCAGTAAAGGCACGGCAAAATGCAGCAGGGTTGCAGGTGCTTTGCCCATATACAACAAAATATTTGAGACAAAAAGTCTGTTAACGCCTAGTGATGCAACGTAACCCAGCAGGGAAGCGAACCCGGCCATAAATACATACTTCATGAGATACAGTTTCTTAATGTCTTTCTCTGCGATCCCGATGGCTTTCATGACACTGATCTCCCGGTAATCCTCTTCGATCGTAGCCAGCATCGTGAACCGGATACAGAGCATGGCGATCAGAATCAGCACAAGGCTGACCAAAATAATAACGGCTGCTATTACGCCATCAGTCATGGCATTCAGTAACTGAAACAGTCCATAAGTCACAACCGGACCGGCATTGGGAAGTCCGGCGTTCTGATAGGCTTGTGTGAACTCTCCTGTCTTTCCGGGATCGGTCAATCGAAACTCGATGAGATACTCCATCTCTCCGACACCCTGCTTCAGTTCCATCAGGTTGTCCGGGCTCACCACGAAACGTTTGGAGTGTACAACTGACGGGTTCATCTGGGCATCCCGGACAAAATCGACAATGGTATACGAACGCTCAAATGGTCCATTATCGATTCGTATCTGGTCCCCCACGCTTAATTGATTCTGCTGCATGTAATATACGGGGACAGCAATCTCGCCATCCTTAACCTGTATAATTTCACTGTTCAAATTCAGTAAGTAGTCGAAATCCTGATTCTGAGCAACAAAATCGATGTCCATGACGCTATTTTTTTCAGATTCTGCTCCGAGAAACAGATTGGCGCCATCAATATTGACCATCTCTACAATCTGATGCTGCGCGACCATGGGTTGATCCTCGGCCCATGTGTTTACTTTGGCCTGATCCAGCTCTCCGGCATGCATTTGCACAAAGTGTGGTGTCTTGGATTCAGAGAATAAATATTGAATGGAACTCGTCAGCTCCATAATCATCCGTGACCCCGAAGATACCAGCAAGGCTGCCAGCAGTACAAAAATAAACAACGCAGCCGTGATTCCTTTCTTTCTGGAAATATCATTTCTCAGCATTCGTAGCAGCATAAACAAACATGGCTCCTCTCATCTACAAATTCCTGCCCCATTCCCGACGTGTAGATATCCACATTATATAATCGCTTTTACATTTGTCAATTAGTACATATTTTTCTAATTTGTCGAAATATTTGTCATTTTCATTCTCATATATGCAAAAAGTAAATCCATATAGTTCTATCAATCTTCAAAAAATTGTACTTCGACCCTGAATTTACATTATTCGTCATAGATCAAAAAAAGTATGAATACATTCATCCATGCCCCAACGTAAATTGTCAGACCCTTTCTTTACCACAGGGACTCTACTTTTGGATGTGTCACTTGGATGTATATATGTATATGCAAGTTCAATGGATTGATTTTAGAATGGGCGACCTTCCATTTTCATCTTTATGTATATAAACCGGGAATTCTGAAGTGAATTTTGTAATAAAATAGTATTAAAAATTCCCTTGCTGAATCCGATATAATATAAGTCTTTTATACTATATTAAGGGGATATTTATGAAAACACGTAAACTGGCTGCAGCATCCATTCTTTCAACGACTCTTTTGCTGGGAGTTTTAGCATCCCCAATTGCAGCGTCTTCATCATCCCTCACGGATATTCCAAACAATTATGCCAAAAACGCCATCATCGAATTGGCAGACGCAGGGATAATGAACGGGACCGGCAATGGAAAATTCAATCCATCCGGCAACATCACAAGACAAGATTTTGCAATCGTATTATCCAAAGCATTAAATCTTGATTTAAGTATAGCCTCAGCAAAATCATCGACCTTCTCAGATGTACCAGCAAGCTCCTATGCATTTGCTGCCGTTGAAGCAGCACATAAAGCAGGATTAATTCAAGGTGTCGGCAACGGAAAATTTGCTGGTACCGAACCACTCACGCGCGAACAGATGGCAGTCATTTTTGTGAATGCTTTAAACGTTGATACAACCGGCAAGGGTTCAAAACTTGAATTTTCCGATTCCTCATTTATTTCAGACTGGGCTAAAGAATATGTGGCAGTTGCCATCGAAATGAAATTAATGGAAGGAAACAAAGATGGGAGTTTTAATCCTTCAGGAAGTGCAAAGCGCCAGGATGTAGCTTTGGTTACTTCTAAATTTCTCACGAAAAAAACCGAGTTAGATCAAGAACAAGCAGAAGAAGCAACGACCAAACCTGAGCCGGAACAAAAGCCAGAGCAGGAGCCTGAGAAAGAACCCGTCAAGCCTGTACAGCAACAACCATCGACGCCTGTATCAAGCTCAACTCCTGAGCCAGCTTCTCCATCGGTGCCTGATCGTGACCCATCACCAACACCATCTCCCGCACCAACTCCAAATCCAGAGCCAAATCCGAATCCAGAATCACCAATTAATGCGGCTCCTGTAGCTAAAGATTTGCGTTTTATGTTTGAAGAGGAAACCGAAAAGTTGGTTGTTGGTCAAAAGGTCACTATCGGCTTTAGCTATGATGATGCAGAAGATGACCAACAACAATCTGTGAATTATGCTTGGTATCGCTCAGCGAATAGTGAGGGAAGGGAAAAAGTATTAATTCCTGATGCCAATAGTAGTTCCTACACTTTTACTTCAGATGATGTTGATCATTATATCAGCGTTGAGGTAACACCGATTGCTGCTACAGGAACCACGACCGGGGTAACAAGTTATAAGGTTTTAGAACAAGTCGTAATGGAGCCACCGACTGAAGAAGCGCCTCTCACAGTGGACGCAAGCAAATTTTCAGTCATTGATAATTACTCGAATGAGGTTGACCGAATCATCGGGCAGGCATCTGCAGTAAGCCGTGCAAATGCATGGGTGTATATCTACCCATGGGATGACAAAAATGGAAATAATGTTGTTGACGACGGTGAATTGGGATCAGGATATTTCAAGGGAACAAGTCAAAGCGACGGCTCATTAACTGGCGATCTCGGATACCTTGAACCGGGTGACTATACCTTTGTAATAACTGCAATGGATCCTGGAACACAATACGAGTCTGCAAAGAGTGCCGAAAATGCATTTAAATTTACTTTGACTAAAGGCGTACAGACTCCTACGATTGGCAGCGACCTTTTTCTTTTTGGAAATTATGAGTCACGAGCAGTGTTCAACTCAGGGGATAGCGGTGTAAACCTGGACTTCTATTACCAAACTAATGATGATTTCAACAATGGTACTTTAGAAGTAACTGTTGATGGAATTACGTTTGCAGAAGGTGATGAATACTCTATAAGTAACGAAACTCTTAATGGGGTTCCCCTGATCACTCGGATAACTCCCCAGCAAATCAGTGATGACGGCAAAACACTTACTATAACCGGAATAAACGGTAAATACACTGTGGTGTCCTTCTATTTGAATAATAAGGATATACCAGAGCAAGGCAGCTACAATATAACTGTTAAAGCAGACGCTGACGGAACAGAATCCAGCAAATCTCCAGCTCCAGACCAATACATTACATTCGTTTCAGAACCAATTTTTGAATATTAAAATCCTGTTAGCCACCTCTTTGGGTCGTATGAACGATCATAGAGGTGGCTCTTTTTTGTTATGGAACTTTAAGATGCTGCTTACCTTTAGCCCGTTCCTACTGCTACCGATTATTTTAGTGTAATGTCCAAAGAAATAATGAACTCCCCTGTTCTTGTCTTACGAAAAAACGCACACTGCAAAAGTGTGCGCTTGCATTTCCACCCTATGATCCCATCGGGTTCCGTTCAATATAGACGTGATATCGTTCGTGAAACACACTCGCCAGCGGAATGAACAACAAATTGTCCAAGGTATAGCGGAAAGCAAACCCATGCGGCCCTGTTTCCTTGGTGAAACTTTTCATCAGATCATCTTCGTGCAATTGAAGCTGCAAATAGTCATTTGCATCAGAGAGCGCAGCCAAAATGTACGGTCCATACGCAAGAGATGCCAGTTCTTCCCGATCCGGCGCCGTTTCCAGGCGGAGCCTGCAGTCGAAAAAGAGCTTGATCTCGTCTCCATCCTGCCAATCCCGACTGATGCAGATATATCCTGTAGGGTCATCGGCCATGTCGGCAGGCTTGCCGTTGATCTCCATGCGGCATTCCGGTCCGGCCCAGTATGGACGGCGAATCATCAATGCAAATTCCCCCGTTCCCTCCATCCGCAGCGCCGCTTTTCCGGGATCATGCGGCTCCACGTCCAGCGTCAGCTTCATCTGCCGTTCCCGCCAATGGAGGGTTGAAGGAACCAGCAGGTTCACATACAGCGCAGATTCATCGTAATGATAAATAGCTTCCGCATATTTAAAATGATTCTCCAAGCCCGTGCCATGGCAGCAAGTATTCCCCGTCACGTCAAAAGACTTTGTCCCGCCGGGTGCCAGCGGCATGAAATACGTGCTGCCTCCCGTCGGCTGATGATCGCATGAGGCCAAAATGTGATTAAACATCGTACGCTCGTAATAATCCATATATTCCGCTGCCGGATGATACGCAAACAATTCCTTCGTCAGTTTCAGCATATTGTACGAGGCGCAGGTTTCTGCGGTTTTTTCGCTGAGAAAATCTCCAATTTTGCCTGGCTGCCGGAACATTTCGCCTTCTCCCGTGCCGCCAATCGAATAGATATGCGCACCCGTGACGGCCTGCCAAAAAAAGCGGGACATGTCGTAATACGCCTTCTCCCCGGTTGCCTGGAATATTTTCAGGGCGCCGATCACCTGGGGGATATGCTGGTTGGCGTGGAGGCCGCCGAGGGCATCTATACCCGCGCGCAGCGGAACGAACAAGCGGTCGTTGTCAAACAGGTTCGCCGCCGCCAGATGTTCAGACTTGCGCGTGATGGAGTACAGCTCGGCAAGCGATTCGTTCATCCCGCCGAATTCGCCGGCGATGTACATGCCCCACATCGTTTTGAGCACGCGGTTTGGAAGCCGGTTCAAACGGCGGTATACCCAATCGCCAAGCTGATCGGCGATCTTCAGCGCCGTATGGATTCCCAAAAGGCGATAACAATCGAGCAATCCGGCAAAAATTTTGTGCAGGGTATAGTAAGGAGCCCATATTTCCGGATACCGGGTAAACTTCTCCAACAGGTCAAACTGCTCCTCGGAGTAACCGCTGAGGAAGCCGGCATCAAATCCGGGCTGACCTGCAAAAGCATGCTGGCACTCTTCCAGCGAAGCGATCATATACTCCGCCTTCCGCTTGATGTCCTCATCTCCCGAAGCTGCGTAGCACAACGCCAGCGCAGACAGATAATGTCCGGTCGTATGTCCCCTCAGCAAGCACCCTGGCGAATCCCAACCGGTCATTTCCGGAGCATCGCGCGTATCCAGTCCGGCAGCGGCTCGGAAATTATACAGCATCTGATCGTCATTGACCTTTTTCAAGAAGGCAAGGCTCCTGTCCTGAGCCGCTTTAAAGGCGGTTCCTTCCTTCAGCGCCACCGCGACAGCGGGAAAGCCATGCACGGCAGGAGTTGTGTCCATCGTTTCCCGATCCTGCCCGGCTGCCGCCCAAACCTCGGCGCTTACCGGAATGGCCGTGTCTTTAAGGACACCTTTAACCATGACGGGACCGGGCTCATCCATCGTACATTCCTCTCCCGGTTCCCAATCCACGGCATGGGAAATGATCTCCCCCTCGGCCGTTTCGACCACGGCCACCGCCGGCAAATAAAATGGTTTCCCCATATCCGCTTTCAGGCGTATCGGATAAATCCGAGACACGCGAATTCGATTCTCTTCCTCCAAAATGGTCACGTTGTAGACTTTTTCCTTGCTGCAGCCGCCGTATCGAAACGTTGCCCGCAGCGGAACCGTGCGTGTGCCAATGCCATATTTCGGCCGGTTTACCGTGCCGTCGTCTCGGAGAAAACGAGAGTCCCCAGATGTCCAGCTGATTTTTGAACCGTATTTCCCTTCTCGGGGCAAGCGGAGATCAAATTCCACCGTGGCCAGATTGCCCAAATACAGCGCCTCCATATCCTGGATTACGATGCGTTCCTCCTCTTTAACCGAACCCATATCATGCCCCCCTATTCGCTTGTGGTACGTCCGACCGTTAACCTGGAGATGGGACGGACGTTCCGATCACCTTCCACTGTTGAATGCCTGTGGATGTCGTTTCCTTGGCCTTCATGGTAAGGCGGATTTTCGTCGTCGTCACCGGATCGAAGGAGGTCACGTTATACTGATCCGGAAGCACGCCATATGCAGAAGGATCAGGCACCTCCACCCAATCGGTTCCCGTCCAATACTGGATGTAAAACGATGCCGGCAGATCGATCCCATCATTATCGTCAAACCAGTAAACCTCGCTTGAGGAGAGGGTGAACGGTCGATCGAAGTCATACTGCACCCATTGCTCGCTCCCGCGGGTATCCCAGTTTCCGTAGACCGGATGCCCCCTGTCCGCCGAGCTTGTCGGCTCGTATTCGTCATTCAGCCCCGCCAGGCTTTCCCAAGGCGAGACGTAGGAGGCTGAGACGGTTCCTTCGATCGCCACGTTCGGATTTGCGGGATCCGGCGGTTCAACAACCGGCGGCGATGGTTTATCCGCGGCTAGAGCGGCGATCTCTTCCCCAACCAGCGCACGCGAATAGAGCTTGATTTCATCGAGGCTGCCGGCAAAATAATGTCCGTCCGTCCCGGACTTTCCGATATATTTGTTCACTCCGTTCAGCAGGGAACGAATACGTCCTGGATTCACTTCCGAGGTCCTGGCCTGTTCTACCCCATCCAGGTACAGAACTGCCGTGTTTCCGGATAGGGTGACCGCCGCATGATGCCATTGTCCGGATGTCAATCCGCTGCCGGCAACGCTCACGGCTCCTGTCCCTTGCGGGCCCGGTGCTGTGAAACGTAACGTTCCGCCGGCTTCGATGGTTAGGTCCGCCGACGTGCCTGCGGCTGAAACAAATTCGAAAATGCGCGCGCTGGCTGTGTTGATATCCGAATTGTCAGAGGATGCACCGTCCGGACTCGGACCCCCGTTAACGTTTACCCAGGCGGAGAATGTAAAGTCCCGGGTTCCTTTCAGCATCGTATCCGGTAGCTTCATGTAGCTTGACGAGCCGTTCAGGCCCAACCCTCCGCCTCTTGCGCCGTCCGTGCGCGAAGCATGGTAAACGGCGGCATCATGGCCAGCACCGGAATAATCAAGGGCGATACCGGAATCCCCGGCCTCTTCTTCATCAAACAAGTAATTCCCTGCCAGCTCTCCCTGACCGACGTTTAACGTGAATTCCTTTTGCACCGGGGCGCTCTTTTCGTCATAATCCCGAAGCTGTACCGTAAATGTGTAGCTGCCCTTGGCTTTGCCGGATACTTTTCCGGCGATCGTACCTGTGAAGCGGTCCAGCGTCAGCCCCTCCGGCAGCGATCCCCCTGTGATATTCCAATCATAGAAAGGAACTCCGCCTTCGGCCTGCAGCTTCAGTTCATATTGCTGTCCTGGCTTTGCATTGGGAACCGGGACGTTTTGGATGGAAGGGCTAAGAAAAGGCGTCAGGGAACGATTCAATTTCCAGCCTGCTTTTTCCGCAATCAACAGCGTCAGTTTGGTCAGCATCCAGCGCTTGTTGTGAAAGAGATGAGTACGGCCGCCGTTCTGGCCGCTGATCCGGTCCCAGTATTGCGGTTCCCCGGGAATATGATAGGTGTCATCCAGCGGGACCGGGACCCCTTGGTAGGCAACGATATTATCCGCCGTTCCTCCGCTGCGCTTATAAGCAGCCATGCCTCTCCAACTATGGGAAAACGCAAGCGCATGCCCGAATTCGTGCATGATGAGTCCGTACACGTCCGTAGATGTGTCGGACATCTCCGTCAGGTACCACTGCTCATCATCCAGCGAGGTAAACGGCGTTGCGGTATCGTAAAAGTCCAAAATGGTGAGAAGCGACCGGTGAATTCGGTCAGGGACCGTCACGCCGTTGCGTTTATGATATTTCCCGTTGTCGGACGCTCCGCCGGTCGAATAAGGGCCGTTGAGCCCTCTCAGATAGATCCACATCCCGTTGTAAGGCTCATCATTGGTCACGGAGTCATGACCGTCAAAGTTATCCTTTGGCAGCCGGGTGACTTCCGAATTCGCCGGGACGGTATCGAAGGGCTCCATATCAAAGAAGTAGAACCAATCCTTGATCGCCTGTTCGCTGGCCTCTCGGATCGCGGGATCGCTGAAATAGGGCTGGATCGTATCGTATCTGTAATCAAATTTCAGCGGCAGGCTCGGCTCTCTGGCATCATCCTGGTCCCATACGCGAATCGGGGTGGTTTGTTTTCGGACTATGCCATTGGCATCCGTGACCGCGAGCTCCAGCGTGTAATGTTCGATCTCCCCATTGCCTCCGATTCGGTCGGGATGGATTTCGAGCAGAAAGGGCTTGCTTTCGCCGGCATTTTGGAACGTTAACGTCTTTGCCGCCCCGGTTGCGCTCAGCGTGCTCGGACGGTCTATCATCAGGCGGGAAGTGCCTTTGGCTTTAATATCGATCGTCAACGGATAGGCGGCGTCTTCCGGCGGAACTACGTTGAGTTTCACATAAGGGTTGGCGATGTATCCCTGCCAGTCTACCAGCTCAACGCCGTAATCGTTGAGTGTTCTTCCGAAAATGTCAATGATCTTCGCTTCTCCGCCGATGGATTCCGCCTTTACCGACTCGGCCGCAGCCGGGAATGCACATAAGGAAAACAGCAGCGAAAAGCTCAGCGCCATGGATAACCACCTTTTCATACTCATGCCTCCTTATTCCATGTCTTATATAATCGGTCTCTGGCGCCCGAAATACCTGAATGAAATTGGATCAAAGCAGCGGCGCGAATCCGGCGAACATGCTCCATCGCTTCAAGCAGGTTACGTTCCCGGTCCATCCCCGGTGCTCCGGCATCGCGGCAAATGGCGGCCGCCGCGACTCTTCCCTGGGCCATAGCCACCTGCGCGCTTTCGATTCCCGTTATGTTTCCGGCGACGTACAAACCCTCGACCGGCGTCTGCATATCCTCATTGTGCAGCGGAACATGACCACCGAGTTCCTCTGCATACACCAATGGACATCCGGCCACCGCGGCCAATTCGGCGAGCGGGGATAAACCTCCGGCAAGAGCCACAAAATCGACGTTTTCCTCCCGTTCGCTGCCCGGAATGATTTCGCCTGTCCCGGTTACATCCGCCAGCCTCACGGATTCCACGTGATGTTCGCCATTGATCGAAATCGCAGAAGTGCGCAGCCGTAAAGGGATATCCCATATTTTCAGCCCGCGCCGCGGAAAGAAGCGGGATATTGCACCAGCCATCCCCAGGCTGGCGCCCAGCTTTCCCCCGATCCTCATCAGCGGAGACGGGGCCAAATGAGCAAGGCCCAGCAGACGTTTCACTGCTTCTTTAGGCACATCTTCCTTGCTGAATACGGAATTTTGTTCTGGCAGCACGATTCCGGCGAGCGAAATTCCGCTGACGGACAGCTCGCGGGCAATCGCCATGGCGAGCACATTCACGCCGATGATCAGCCCGCGACGGCCCGGCTTCACAAAGTGCACATTGGTCATTACCTGGGCGGCTCCGATCGACATGACCCCTGGCAGCGTCCAGCCCGGCGTCGGCTGGGGAATTTCGGCGGCGCCGGTGGCGAGGAGAACCCTTGCAGCCGTGAACGACGCGCCTCCGGCTCTCACGACCCAGCAACGTTCATTCCGAAACATGCCGTGAACGGAAACGCCGCAGCGGATATCCACTCCCAGCACGCGGCATTGTTCGATCAACTGCTCCGCAGCCTGCCTTCCAACCCACCACTTCCCCTTTTCCTCGTGGAACTGTCCCAGCATGCGCCCGCCGGGCTGCGGGAATTCATCCAGCACAGCTACGCTCAAGCCATGCCCGGCCGCCACTGCGGCGGCCGATAAGCCCGCCGGGCCGGCTCCGACGATCAACAGATCGAATGACGTCGCCGGGGTCATGGCAGCTTCCTCCCCGTAATTTCATTGGACAGCTGCCGCCCTTCGGAAATGCGCATCCCCTCTTCAAGCGGGGTTAGACAGGAGCGCACCTGCCCCTTGCCTTCCACGGTCAGCCGGCATTCCATGCAGTGGCCGATGGCGCAATACAGGCCGCGGACCGCACCGGACTCCTCATGCCTGCGCAGCCTGCGAATCCCCGAGGCCAGCAGGGCAGCCGCAATCGGCTCGCCCTGAAGTCCGGTCAGCGTCCTGCCGCCAAACGTAAAGCTGACCGGTTCCCTGCCTCGTTCCCACCGGCCCAATATCGGATGATTCGTAATCCGTTCCATCACAATTCACCATTGGCCAACTGGCCGAAGGTCACGGGCCGCACCGGAGGACGATGGGACAGGAGCTCCGGGTCTCGGGGTGACTCCGGATTTTGGGCATGCACCCAGGTCTCGAGGAGATGTCTGCATACCCTGCCCTGACAAGCTCCCATGGCGGCCCGCGTTTTCATTTTTAGCTGCCTCGAAGTATGGCATCCTGACCCGTAGGCAGTCTCCAATTGAGCGAGGGTTACTTCTTCGCATCGGCAAATGATCATGGAAGGGCGTTTCATAGGAAACCTCCTATCAATAAGAAATGGCGCATGTCTTAAGCTCGGTGAAAAAATCCAGTCCAGCCTGGCCCTGTTCGCGCGAATGGGAGCTTGACAGCTTCATGCCGCCAAACGGGGACTGATACTCGACACCCGCGGTTTCCTGATTGACACGGACCATTCCGGCCCGAGCCTCGTCCAGGAACCGATGGGCAGCCGATAAATTTCGGGTAAACAGCGAAGCGCTCAGCCCATAAATCGATTGATTGCACAAAGCTACCGCTTCGTCAAAGTCGGCCGCTTTCAGCACCGCGGCGACGGGGCCGAATATTTCCTCCTGGATCAGTGGGTGACCTGCGCTTACGCCGGCGGCTACGATCGGCCGAATATAATACCCCTCTGAATTTCCGGAGACAGGCGGGCCCTGCGCCAGAATATCCGCTTGTTCGTTCGCCATGTGAACATAGGACATGACGGTTTCATACTGGCCTGCGGAAGCCACGGGACCGAGGTAAGCCTCGCTGTCCAATGCCGGGGCCAGCTTAATTTCGGACATGGCATGCGACAATTCCCTGACAAACGAATCGTAGATGCCTGACTCCACGATAATCCGGCTTGTTGCCGTGCATTTTTGCCCCGCCGATCGAAACGCGCCGCTGACAATGAGCGGCACAGCCGTTTCAAGATCGGCGTCGCTTAATACGACGGCAGCATTTTTGCCGCCCATTTCGGTCTGATATTTGATATTGCGCCTGGCGCACATTTGAGCAATGCCAAGTCCTGTGGACGTGGAGCCGGTAAAACTCACGGCGTCCAAAGGCGTTTCCTCCAGCAGCGCCTTGCCGATCCGGCTGCCCTTGCCGATAACCAGATTGATGACGCCGGGCGGAAGCCCAGCTGCTTCAAACAGTTCCGCCAGCCTGGTCGCGGTCAGCGATGCAAGCTCGGCCGGCTTCCATACGACCGTGTTTCCGCAAATCAGCGCGGGCGCTATTTTCCAGATCGGAATGGCCACGGGGAAGTTCCAGGGCGTAATGATGCCCGCCACGCCGAGAGAAACCTTTCTCGTGAATTGCAGCACATTCCGCTCACTCGAAGGGATCACCGTCCCATTCGCCCGAAGGCCCTCGGAAGCGTAGTAACGCAGCAAATTCACTCCCCGCCTTACTTCCCCGCGCATTTCGGCAATCGGTTTTCCCATCTCCAGGCTTGCGAGAAGGGCGACGTCATCCGAGGCCGACTCCAGCAGATCCGCCATCCGTTCCAAATGACCGGCTCTGGCGGGGCCGCTCAAGCCAGACCAAGAGCCGTAAGCTATTCGCGCCGCCTGCTCCGCCTGAACGACCTGCGACGAGTCCGATAAATGCAGCACCCCTACCTGCTCTTTGGTATTGGATGGGCTGAATACGGCGCACTCTCCCGCCGTCGGCTCGATCCATTCTCCACCGATCCAGTTGCGGCTGTTTTTCATTCGCGTTCCTCCTTTTGCAAAGCTCATCATTCAGCTGATCCACCAACTGATCATGGCTGGCTCCATTCACGATTTACAGCAAACTCAAATGCTTCCTTAATGGCGGCATACTCGGCTTCCGGGAGAGGCAGGCGGGGTGGACGCGTCGGTCCTGCCGAAAATCCGGCCAGTTCCATCATATATTTGATCGACTGGACGAGCTGCGGACTGGCATCGAAGTGAAACAGCGGGAGAAGATGGCGATATAGATCGGTTGCCTCCTGAACTTTTCCTTGTCTCGCCAGATTAAAAAGCTCCACGCCTTCCTTGGGCAGGGCATTCGGCACGCCCGAAATCCAGCCCGTTGCCCCGCACAGCGCACCTTCCATGGCTAAATCGTCAACGCCGATCATCACTTCCAGATCGGTGTGCGCCAGAATATCGTGCACGCGGCGGATATCCCCGGAAAATTCCTTCACGGCCACGACATGTTCAAGTCCGGAAAGTCTGGAAAGCAGCTGGGGTGTCAAATCGACTTTGTAATCATGAGGGTTGTTGTAAACGATGATCGGTAACCCCACTTCATTCAGTGCTTCATAATGAGCGACGACCTCGGACTCGAGCGGCTTGTAATTGATCGGCGGCAAGGCCATCACGCCGGCGGCGCCCGCGTCCCTGGCGTGCCGTACCCAATCAACAGCCTGCTTGGTGGAAGGCGCCGCGGAGCCGACGACCACCGGCACTCGCCCTGCCGCGGCTTCGATGACCGTCTCCACCACCTTGGCCCGCTCCTCCTGCGTCAAAGTTGCATATTCGCCCAATGATCCGGCTGGAATCAAACCGTTCACGCCCTGTAAGATGAGCGTATCGCAAAGCTCGGCAAGACGCTGGTAATCGACCTCGTAATCCGCTGTAAACGGTGTGACAAGCGCGACATAGACCCCTTCAAATGTTGGCATATTGATATTTCTCCCCTCAGTGTTATCCAGCCTGCATCGAACTCGATTCAGTACAGAACAAAGCCTTCCGGCAGCGGGTCCGACGGATCGAGCAAAAAGTTCATAAAGCCCAGAATGTGAGCAGTTCCGGTAAGGCTGGGAATGACGGCATGATACCCGTGAGTTTCCGTTTCACTCGCGATGCTTCCTACGATTTGGGCGCCAGTGATGCCTTCATATATAACCTGCTGCCCGGGCTCCAGCGGACAGCGGGCATGCAGAACCGCCATGTGGGCGCAGGCGGCGGCCCCTCCGGGCGACCGATCAAGCTGCTCTCCGGCCAATGCAGCCGCACAGCGATATGCGAGCCGGTTCGGGTGTCCGTCATCGCCCGTTGCATCGTGCCTTTGATAAAAAAAGACGCCGTGAATTCCGGTTATCCAGTCCAATTGCGGATGCCTTACCTCAAGCTGCCGCTCGATCTCCTCCCGGATCAGCCTGCCCCATTCCCGCAGCTTCGGAAGCGCAAAAACATCACCGGTTTCCCACATCGACGTATCGACGACAGCATAAAACTCACCGCCAAAGGCGACATCGACCCTTGCCTCCATGCCTTGAACCTTCACCGCAAGCTGCTCGGCATACACGAAGCTTGGGACATTCCAAAAAGAAACCGAGCGGACCTCATGCCCGTTGCAGTCGGCAAATGCCTTGATCGTTCCAGCAGGGCAATCGATCAGAATGCCTTTGGCCGCTTCCGAAGGCGACAGCTGTCCCGTTGACGTCCATGCCGCGACGGCGGCGATGATTCCGTGGCCGCTAATGGCCGAAAGGCCGGCCTGGTTCAGGAATAACAGTCCGAAGCTTGCTTCCTCCGTCGTTGGTGCCGTCACAATCGCCCCCGTCATCTCGCGGTGTCCACGCGGTTCAGCCAGCAGCAGCTTTCGGACGGAATCGAAATGTCGTTTGAAAAATAAAGACTTCTCATACTGGGAGGAGCCGCTGATCTGCGGCAGCCCCCCGGTGATGATCCGCAGCGGTTGACCGCAGGAATGCGTATCAAGCGCCGCATACCATTTCGTTGTTTCCATAGTGCCGGCCTCCGATTAACTTCGTTAGAGCAGGAAGAATCCCTGACTCAGCGGGTCTTTGTCCTGATAAACAAACTGATGAAAGCCCGTAATCCATGCCGAACCGGATATTTCGGGAATGACTGCCGTCCTGCCGCCCACGGTCGTTTCCTCCAACACTTTGGCCTGGAACATGGAGCCCACGATGCTTTCATGCACAAACTCCTCTCCCTTTTGCAGTTCCCCCTTGGCGTAAAGCACAGCAACCTTCGCCGAAGTCCCCGTACCGCAGGGAGAGCGGTCAATGCCGCCGGGGGGCACAACAACCGTATTCCGGCAGCTGGCCGACGGCGATACGGGATCACTATAGAACTCGATATGGGTGAGTCCGCGAATGACGGGAAATTCGGGATGTACCACCTCGATTTCACGATTGACCGCCTCCCGGATCTTGATCGCCAGCCCGACGATTTCCGAACCGCGGCCGGGAACGAGCGGCAGACGAAGCGGACGCGCATCCACAAGCCCGTAAAAATTGCCCCCGTACGCAATATCCACGGAAATGACGCCAACACCCTCGACGCGAACCTGTACATCAGACTGGTATAAAAAGGAGGCGATGTTGGTGAACGAAACCTTTTTCACCTTTCCGTTCTCCACCGTAAGCTTTGCTTTCACCATACCCGCCGGCGTATCCAAATGGATGACGTCTTTGCTTTCCGGATAAATTCCTCCCTCGATCATCGCGGTGCATAAACCGATGGTGTCGTGTCCGCACATTGGCAAATATCCGCCGCTTTCAATGAAGACAACCCCGATGTCTGCCTCTTTATTGCATGGCGGGGTCAAAATGCAGCCTGACATGACTTCGTGTCCCCGCGGCTCCAGCATCATGGCCTGGCGAAAATCGTCGTAATGCTCGGACATGTACACCATCTTCTCGGTCATTGTGCGGCCGATCAGCTCGGGTGCTCCGCTTGTTACGGTCCGGGTGGGGTTTCCCCCCGTGTGCGTGTCGATCGTGGTCACCAGCTTGAATATTTTCAAAAGACTACCTCCTGTCTGCCCGCCTCTCGGCGGAAACGGTCATAACGCAGCGGATCAACCGGAATGCAGGTCGGGACTCCTTTCAGCATTTCGCTAATGACTTTTCCCGTAACGGCCGCGAGGCTGATGCCATCGCCCTCGTGTCCTGCCGCAATGTAGAATCCGGGAATTTCATCAACGGCAGATACGATCGGCAAATGATCCGGCGTCCAAGGGCGCAGCCCCGCATAAGTTCGAAGCAGCGGAACCTGTTTCAGGACAGGAAAAAATCGAATCGCCCTTTCAGCGATAAGCTGGATGACCTCCTGATCCACCCGGGCGTCCATCCCCGCAAATTGGCGGCTCGAGCCAATCAGGAAATTTTGCGAAGCAGTCGGTTCGAATACGAGCGCGATCCCGTATTGTTCAAATTTCGGTTCCACGCTGCGTTTTCCGCCAAACTTGCTCATCAGGTAACCGAATTCCATCACCTTTCGCTTCCCGATGCTCTCCCAGCGGGAAGCGACCAGAATGTGACCTTTGCGGGGTTCGATCGGAATATCCAGTCCGACCATTTGTCCAATATGCTTCGACCATACCCCTGCAGCATTGATGACGGTCCGGGTATGAATCGTGCCGGCGGCGGTCTCCACCCCGCGTATTCTCCGCTTTGCATCAAGCAAAATCGCCGTAACGGGCGTATGAACCCGCAGCCTGGCTCCGTACCGTCGGGCGGCAGATGCCAGCGAATAGGCGAGCAGCACCGGATTCACCGTCGAATCCGTGGCACACTCCAAGCCGCCGGGCAGATCTTCGGCCAGTGCCGGCCATTCGCTGCGGAGATCTTTCTGGTCGAGCATGCGGAACGGAAGGCCGGCCTCACGCTGGCGTAAAACCCAGTTTTCGGCGGCAAGCATCTCCTCTTCCGTCTCGCAGACCAGAATGCTGCCGGGGGCGCGGTATTCAAATTCCTCACCCAGCTCCCGAGCCCATTCCGCCACCAGCTCCTGCGATTTTAAGGACATCTGGCTGTCAAAGCCGGGGTCCTTGTCAATCGCAAGAATATTGCCGTCGCATTTGGAAGAGGTTCCTCCGGCGAGCTCCCCTCGCTCCACCACAATCACGTCCATACCTTGCTTCGCTGCATAATAAGCAATGGACAGGCCGATAATGCCTCCGCCGATGACGACAACTTCCGCAGATTCCGCATTCATGAATCGCTCCCCTGCCTCCCCTCTTACAACACAATCAGTTCTTTATTCGATGTTGTCAGCACTTCAATGCCCGTATCGGTAATCAGAATATCGTCTTCGATGCGAACGCCTCCAAAATCAGGAAGATAGATGCCGGGCTCAACCGTCATAATCATGCCAGGCTCCAGCCGATCCTCCGTTTGTTTGGAAAACCGCATAAGCTCGTGAATCTCCAAACCAAAGGCATGACCAAGGCCATGGCCGAAATACTCCCCGTACCCGCGGCGGGAAATATACTCCCTGGCCAACGCGTCGCCCTCCTTCCCGGTCATGCCCGGTTTCAGTCCCTCCAGAACGGATTTGTTAGCGTCCAACACGATCCCGTATATTTCCCGATGGCGTTCGGTCGGTTTGCCGATAAAAACCGTGCGCGTTAAATCGGAACAGTATCCATCGTAATTCGCGCCGAAATCCAGGGTCACGAATTCATTCATGCCCAGCGGCTTGTCGCTGGCCAATCCGTGCGGAAGCGACGAGCGCGCGCCGGAAGCGACGATGGTCGGATACGCCGACGACACCGCGCCTTTTTTACGCATGAAATATTCCAGCTCCGTCGCCACCTCCCTTTCGGTCACGCCCGGCTTCATTACGCCCAGAATAAACGCAAAAGCCTGTTCCGTAATTTCGATCGCCTTGCGGATACAACGCTGTTCCTCCTCGTCCTTGATGCCGCGCAGCTTTTCGATGACATTTCCGGTTGGCGCCAGCTCGATCCCTGCAAACGTCCGCTCGTACGCTTCATAGTCGGCAAAAGGAACATGATGTTTTTCAAACCCCATTTTCTTGACGCCGGCAGTACTCAGTTTTTCACGGATGAATTCAAGAGGCTCGCCCCCATGCTGCACCACTTCAAATTCCATGGCTTGCTGCTCCGCTTGGCGAACATAACGAAAATCGGTCACCAGCCATGCCTGCTCCTGTGTAATTACGGCCCAACCGGCGGTGCCCGTAAAGCCGGTAACGTATCTCCGGTTAAACGGACTGGAAATCAACAGTGCATCCAGTTCCTGCCGCGCAATTGCTTCTCTTGCCTTGCCGAGTCGCCGAGCTTTCATATTGGATCACGCTCCTTCCGTATTGTGACAAAGCGAATGTATACAGTCTCTTCAGCATGTAACGAAATTGGGTTGAATTTTCTTCAACCATGTTGAATCATAGGGATGCCGACTCTTGAATTACCCCTTCATTCCGGTCAACGTAATCCCTTCGATAAAATAACGCTGGCCTATGAAAAAAACGACGATAACCGGTAAAATAACGACGGTCGAGGCCGCCATCAAAAGATGCCACTGCGCGCTGTGAAGCGACTGGAACATTTGCAGGCCCAGCGCCAGCGTGAACTTTCTCTCCTCATTCAAGTACACCAGCGGTCCCATGAAGTCGTTCCAGGAATTCATAAAGGAGAACAATCCGATCACGATCAGAGGCGGTTTGGACAAAGGAATGATGATCCGGGTGAAAATGGTCCACGGGCCTGCACCATCCACATATGCAGCTTCGTCCATATCTTTCGGTATCGTGGAATAAAACTGCCGGAGCAAAAAGATATCAAAGGCCGAGCCAAACCATACCGGCAGAATCAGCGGGACATACGTATTGATCAGGTCGGCAAACCTCCACCCGATAAACGTAGGAATCAAGGTGACGGCGCCGGGAAGCATCATGCTGGCCAGCAGCAGGCCGAAGAAGAGCCGTCTTCCCGGCCATTCCAGCCTGGCGTAGCTGTAAGCTCCAATCGAACTGCTGAAGAGTGCTCCAAACAGACAGCTGACCGTAATGATCAGTGTGTTGCGGAAAAACAGGAAAAAGTCGATGGTGGTTAGCGCCTCCACATAGTTTTGAAGCTGAAAGGGCGAAGGAATCCACTTCGGCGGCATCTCGAAAATTTGCAGCGAATTCATCATGGAACTGCGTACCAGCCAAAACAGGGGCAGCAAGCAGAAGGCAGCTCCCGCAATGAGGATCGAGTAAACGATAATCTGCTGAATACGGCGGCTTTTCTTCACAGGGAGCTACACCTCGCTTTCATAGAATACCCAGGATTTCGACGTGCGGAAGAATATGACCGTGACCAAAAGCACGATGATGAACAGAATCCACGCAATGGCGGATGCTTGCCCCATTTCCCCGAACTGAAAAGCCTGCCGATAAATATAGTAGTTATAAAACAGGCTGGCATTGTTGGGCCCTCCCTGCGTCATAATCAGCGCCTCGGTAAATACCTGGAAGGCTCCGATCGATCCCATGATCAGATTAAAGAAGATAATTGGCGTCATCATGGGAATCGTAATATGCCGGAATTTCCGGAATGCGCCGGCACCGTCCACAATGGCCGCCTCATACAAGGATCGCGGCACCCCTTGCAGGCCTGCAAGGAAAATGATGATGGTGCTCCCCATCCCCCAAAGGCTCATCATCACAATCGAAGGCACCACCGTTTGTTCGGAATACAACCAGTCGAGCGTAGGCAGATTCAGTGCTTCAAGAAAGCTGTTGAACAGTCCCAGATCAGGACTAAACAGCCAGATCCAGATCATGGAAGAGGCGACCGCAGGCACGATGGACGGCAAATAAAAGATCGTGCGAAAGACGGATTTGCCGCGAATGAACTGCATGTTCAGCAAAAAAGCAGCCATAAAGGAGAACACAAGACCAAGCGGAACACGGAGAATGACGTATTTCAAGGTGACCCATAACGAATTGTAGAAATAGGGATCCGTCCCGTCAAAGAGCCGAATATAATTGGCGAATCCGATAAATTTAGGCGTGTTGACGATCCGGTAATCCGTAAAGCTGAGCAGCAAACTGGCGAGCATCGGCAGCATGACAAACAACATCAGTCCCACAATGCTGGGTAGGGCGAACAGGATGCCCGCCATGGCGATCCGGCGTTTGTGCTGAATATGAATCCCCCCTATCTTCAATGAATACCGTCAAAGTCATGGACAGACCGCGGTTTGCTGCTTCCGCCGAAAAGGATCACCTTCCGTAATAACCCTCGATCAGCGGCACAACTTTGGGCTCCACCCCTTTTAGCGCCTCTTCCGCTTTTTGTTTGCCCGTCCATACCAAGTCAAGTGCCGGCGTGACGAGCGCGTTGATTTTGTCCAGATTCTTTACTTCAAAGCCGGGCGTGCGGATTCCGTTTTCAATGGTTTGTTTCATAAAAGCTTCCGTGTAGCCTTCCGGGTGCGCTTTGTTCCCCGCCGCCCATTTGTTGATCAGTTCGGGATTCGTGTACCACTCCTTCTTCAGCGGCATCCATAATCCGCCCTCGATCAACGGCAGTACCGATTCGGGATCGGTCATATATTTATACAGCAGCCAAGCTTCTTCCGGATGTTTGGTTGATTTGAAAATGACCGTTGGTGCACCGTCCAGCAGCGTGTTGCTTTCCTTCAGCTTCGGCAGGACTCCGACGCCGAGATTAAAATCCTGTTCCGCAAAGGCTTGAAGCGCCCAGTTGCCGGATACCGTCATGGCGACCTTTTTCGTCTGAAGCGCCGTATCCGGCATGTTTTTGGCCTGCACCGGCGTAGGGGAAACATGGTGCACATACATCAGGTCCGCAAGCTTTTGAATCGCCTCAATCGCTTCCGGCTGGGCCAGCCCGAAGCCTTTACCGTCTTCGGTCAGGAAGTTCCCGCCGTTGGATACCACCGCCGCCATCATATTGTACGGATCATACTGAAGGCCGAACTGCCTGATTTTATCCGGGTTGAAATTCGGGTCCAACGCATTTCTTCCCTGATCATCGAGCGTTAATTTTTTGGCATACTCCACAAATGTGTCCCAATCCCATGCTTTGTCTGCATCCGTTGGAGGCAGCTCGACTCCCGCTTCCAGCAGCAAATCCTTGTTGTACATAAGACCATACCCTTCAACAGCGGTACTCGTCCCGATGATGTTGCCAGGAGCAATTTCATACCATATCTGATCCAGGTAATCGTCCTTGTTGAAATCAGGATCGTTTTCCATGAGCGGGGTGAGGTTCAGCAGCTTCCCGTCACGTCCCCAGCTCAGAGCGGCCCCCGATGACAGGTAACCGAGATCCGGTGCAACGTTGCCTGCAACCATCGTCGTCAATTTGGTCAAATAATCCGCTGGAACATGCATCGGTTCGACCTGGATCCCGGTTTCCTGTTCAAAACGCTCAAGCGCCTCCGTAACTGTTTTCTTTTCAATGGTGTCTCCCCAAAAGGAAAATTTAAGTGTGACGGGCTCCTCTTGACCGTTCTGGCCGCCTTGGGCTTCAGGAGCATTTCCGGTATCCGAGCAGCCCGCCAGCAGCAAGCTGATCGCCAGAGCAGACGATAATATCGCTCCTGTGAGACGTTTGGCTATGTTCATCTGCGAAACCTCCATTCATTGGCTGATGGTTTGTATATTTATTGTAAAAAAAATCCGTCGCCCAAAAAATTCGAACATATTTGTATAGGTGGAGTATTTTCACATGTTTGATGCCGGCAGGTTGATTTGTACCCTAGTGCCCTGTCCCTCAACTGAAGTCAGGGTGACGCCATAGCCGTCCCCATAGATGAGTTTGATTCTTTTGTCCACATTCCGGATGCCGATGGATTCGCCTGCACGCTTACCCAACTCTTCCAATTTGCTCGGAGCGATGCCCGTGCCGTTATCCTCGACCGTGAAAAAACGTTCGCGTCCGGTCACCCATCCCCGGATGACGATCTCTCCCCCGCTATGCAAACGGGAAAATCCGTGAACGATCGCGTTTTCGACAAACGGCTGCAGGAACAGCTTGGGCACTTGGTATGCATACAGCTCGGGGGCAATGTCATAGCTGACGGTAAACCGGTCTTCGAAACGCTGATTGGTAATGAAAATATAATGCTTCAGCCAGTTCAGGTCGTCGGCCAAATCGCCGGTGTCCTGGCTGTTCCGGGTCGTATACTGCAGCATGGAGGATAAACTGACGATCATGCGGCTCAGCTCGGTCTGGTTGTTTTCAAGCGCCGTCCAATTCATGATGTTCAGCGTGTTGTACATAAAATGGGGATTCAGCTGAATGTTCAGCGACATGATCTCGGTCTCTTTTTCCCGCAGCTTGACTTTGTAATTCTCTTCGATCAAATTGTTGATTTTGACATTCATTTGATTGAATTTGTGGATTAACAGTCCCATCTCGTTATAGGATTCAACGGGAATTCGCGTATCGAACTCGCCCTCACCCGTTTTTTTGATGGCTTGCAGCAGCTGATGAATGGGCTTGGTAATGGAATTGGCAAAAATATACGCGAGCAGGAGTGAAAGAAGCAGGAGGATCACGGCCAAGTAAAAGGTGTAGGATTTGATCTCCGGCAAAAAAGCCGACACCATCGCTTCGGGCGATATGGTGATCCCCGAGATCCATCCCGTCACCCCAGACGTATCAAAACAAATGATAAGCGGCTTTCCATCCTGCGTCACATTCAAGGTTCCGCTTTTCCTCTCCGTCATTTCATCCAGCCAAGCGGGATCGATGGCAGCCGTTTCCTGCTCCATGGATGTGCCCGCCACTGGCTGCCCTTCCGGGCTGATCACAAAAAAAGAAGCTCCGGCGGACGGGAGCGTGTCGGCGAAGCGGGAATGGTACATTTCCGGCCGATACACAACGGCCAGCACGGGAAGCTCGGCCTTGCCCTGCAGTTCGGCGACTTCGCCATTATTGATATTGAACAGCTTCAGCAAACGGACGCCAGCCAGCAGGCGAACATATTCGGGAGGCTTGGAACGGCGGATATTCTGCTGAAACATGTGATCAAACGAAAAGGTAGGTACCCACTCCATCGCCCCGTCCCCCTGTAAAGCTGCTTGGTATAATGCCGTTTGGTTGAAGCTGCTATACGGAATAAAAGGAGAGGCGCCCGTGGAGCCAATATTGGAATAACTGGTTATGAGATGGATGGAATACATCTGTCCCTGGTCCGTAAAGTACGTGTTTAACGTCCGGCTGACCTTTTTTTCCATCGAGATCATGCTGTATTCGTCATCAGGGTTTGCATGCAGGTACTGCTCATACAACGTTTGGTCCGCGATCATGGCCAGGCTGCTTTCTTCTACCCGCGCGAGTTCGGCGTCCATGATTTCATTGTTTTGTTTAACGATGGAATACCAATTTTGCTTGGCAAATTCGGAGACGAAATCCCTGCTTGAATGAAAATACATCCAGCTCAGGATGCTGAGGGGGAGCGAAACGATGAGTGCATAAGTCAGGAAAAGCTTGGACCTGTAGGTGAGATCTTTAAAACGCGGCAATGGACAACGTCCTCTCAAATGGCATCCCTTCCTTTTAGCGAATAGCAGATAGATGGCGATACTCTTCGGGGCTTGTGCCAAACTCCTTGCGAAACAGACGAATGAAATACTTTGCGTCCTTGTACCCTACGCTTTCGGCAATTTGGTACACTTTCCGGGGGGTCTGCAGCAGCAAGTCGGCGGCAGCCTTCATTCGGGTATGCGTGATGTACTGATGAACGGTCATCTGGGAGTGGGTTTTGAAAAGCATGCAAAAATACGAGGGATTAAAATGAAATTTCGTTGCCAGCGTACTGAGCGACAAATCATCTTCGTCATAGTGCGTATCAATATAAGCCTTGCAGCTGTCGATAATGGATTCGGCTTTGCACTGCCGTCGTTGTTCCAGACGTTCCGTCAGCCCGAAGATCCATTCCCGCGCCGCCTCTTTAAGTTCATTTACGGTATGACAGTGAAGCAGTGCTTCCTCATAGGCTGTGCTATTCAAGGGTGCAAACCCTTTTTCCATTAAAAGGGAAGCCGCTTGATGAATCGATGCAGCGAGAAAATATTTCAATTTTTCCGGCTCGGGAAAGGCGTTCCCGTCATCCTGGCGAACAGCGGAATCCAGACAGGCCTCAATTTCCGGCTTGTTTCCGGACAACACCGCTCTGATCAGCCCGTTGATTTCAAGCTTCACGACGGCAGGCGGGTCTTCGCTATTGATCTGCCCGGCTCCGTACAGAGCCCCTCCGCCTTTATAAAATCTGGCTTTGAGCGCATGGCAGGCTTGCTGGTAAGCTAGTCTGACGCCATGCCATTCGGCAAAACAACGCCCCAAGCCAAACGTTAGTTCCGCTCCGTATGTCTGCAGGAAGTGTCTAATGACCCCATGAAGGCTGTCCTCGAAGCCGGGCGGCACCATGGAGGTCGACTCGGAGTTCATAATCAAGACGGTGAGCATTCTTTCCTTCATGCAAAATGCGCAGGAGAATCCGAATTCCTCCATGATCTCCAGCAGTGTCCCTTTGAGGCTGCTCAGCAGAAGCTGATGGTCTTTCGCCATGCCAAAAACTGCGGCCAGCACGACCCCTTGCTTGAATGCCGGGAATGTGCTTTCCAGCAATCGATAATTCTGGTCAGATGGATATCCTTCCAGCAGTTCGGATAGTGCGGATTCCAAGCATGCCAGACGCGCAGTGCTGGCTTTACGCTCTGCTTTCGCAAGCAGCGGCATGATGTTTTTTTCCTCCACCGGTTTAAGCAAATAATCGCTGGCGCCTAACTGGAGCGCACGCTGCGCATAAACAAAATCGGAATAAGCACTTAAAATGACAACGCTTTCATCTCTTCCCCTGCGCGTCAACTGTTCCATTAATTCCAGGCCGTCCATCACCGGCATCTGAATGTCCGTAAACACCAGATCCATCGAATGAACATCCAAACTTTCCAAAGCCTCCTGCCCGTCTCTGGCATCAAAGATGGTATACTCCGGTTTCAGAGCCTTCAGCATGCGGGACAGCCCTCTTCTGTGCCTCGGTTCGTCATCCACAACCAAAATATTTAACATGTTTCATCCCCTTTCCTACCCATTCGTATCGGAACAAAACACCGACAAATACTTGACTTCATCGGATACCAGCACATATTTGTGGTTCTCTACCGAATCAAAATACAGACTGTCGCCGGCATTTAACGTGTATTCTTCCTTCCCTACGTAATAAATCATCGTACCTTCAAGCACATAAATAAATTCCTGCCCGACATGGGAAAACGTCCTTTTGCCTGTCTTGCCTTTCTGTACGACAAAGTAAAACGGCTGCATCAGTTTTTCCGGCCGTTTGGCCGCAATGGCGGAAAACGCATACCCTTGGTCTGTCTGGACCATTTTTTCCATGTTGCTCGCTTTTGGCGTGTACACCGTTCCGTTAAAATCGTTATCATCCAGCAGCATGGAAATTTTGGTTCCAAGCGATTCGGCAATCCTGATCAGCGTGCCGATGGGAGGGACCGTCTTCCCGTTTTCGATTTTGGACAATAAGCTTTTGGTAAATCCGCATGCCTGTGCGATCTCCTCCTGACTCCGGTTTTGTTCCAGTCGAAGCTTTCGGATTTTGCTTCCCAATTCCATTCCATTGCTCTCCTAACCAAGTGTCATTCAACATAGTTTAATCATATGAAACAACATTAAATTCAAATTGTCAATAAATTTTAACAAATGCATCTAGACAATTTAACATAGCCGTGATAGAACAATGGCAAGGTTGTGTTTTTTGCGATGATTATTCCATCAACAAACAAAAAAGCCGCTAAAATAGCGACTTTTACTAGGTTTTGTTTTGTCCCTCGACCATTTTGGCGATCGAACGCTGCCCATTTCCAACACGTATTATGATGGGGTATTCAGCGATGATCGAAGCAAGCGTTAGTTATCTCTGATGGAACTATCGTTCTCCTTCAGAGCAGAATTTCGATTCTTGTTCCGTTATGAAACTCGCTCATAACGTGGATTTCCCCATCATGGGCCTTCACGATATCGTTCGCGATGGCCATGCCGAGTCCTGCCCCTTTATGCAGCTCGCCTGTATTTGTACCGCGATAATAACGGTCAAATATCCGTTCAAGCTCCTCTTCCCGGATTCCTTTCCCGTTGTCTTCGACAGCGATTCGGACCGTATCGCCTTTCTTTTCGACGCTTACAACAATAGAAACATCCTCGGAGTTATGGACCACCGCGTTGTAGATCAAATTGGCGACCGCCCGGCGGATCAGGATTTCGTCAACCTCTTTGAGGATTACTTCGTCGCTGTACCGGAAATCGATATTCCGATTGCCGTACCGGGTATCGTTCAACGTATCAATGACCGTGTTCCGAACGAGGCTGACAACGTTTACGCTCTTCAGATTGAGCGTGAGACCCTTGTTTCTCAGACGGGTGGAAAGGTTCAGATCTTCAATCACGTCTTTTAAATAAAGCGACTTCCGCTCGATGATTTCCGCGTAATCCCGCATTTCCTCGACCGTAAAATCATAATCCTTATCCCGCATCATTTCGGAGTATCCCTGAATCGAAGCTAGCGGCGTTTTGATATCGTGCGAAATGTTCGCGATCCACTCTTCTTTCATGCGGTCCAGCCTGTTCCGTTCCAGTTCGCTTGCCCGCAGCTCCTCGGTCAGCATGTTGACGTTGTAAAACACGTCCTTGTAAATGCCCTTCGTTTCGTAGTGTCCCCGGTAGTTCTTATGGGCCAGCTGTTTTATTCCGTCTATAAGCGCGGAAAGCGGCCGGGTTAACCTCTTGCTGAACAGATAAGCGATGCAGAGCGCAATGAAACCGTCGACGCAAAGCACGGTCACGATCCCGATTTGAAGAAAACGTCCGACCTTCCGAATATCATAGGTGAGGATATTCCGCTCCAGATAAGGGTCCTGAAAGCCGATCAAATAGCTGTAGCGCTTCCCGTTCCCCTGCTTTTCCCCGATAAATACGGTCGACATCAATTCTTTTTCCATATACTTGTAGGTTTGCACGATATCCATCGGTGTGTATTTGGTCTTGGCCTCTGGCGGCACACGAAAGCCATAGACCTGATTCCCGTTTTCATCCAAAATTTGAATCCAGGCCTGATTGCGCTCAAGCGTGTCCTTCCCCTGACCCGTAATGTCCATCCCCGTTTCGGAAAGAACAATCTCTTGTCCGAACGAACGGGTGATGGCCTCGGCCGAGTTGTCTCCTTGAAGAAACGGATACTTTGGTGATTCATTCTGGTATATATAAAGCCCGATGATTACCAAAATGTTTATGAAAATGACGATGACGACAATAAGAACGACGGATGCCAGATATCTGCCGGTCAGCCGCCATTTCATCGCAACGGTTCCTCCACAGCCAGCTTATACCCGAGCCCTTTTACGGTCACCAAATATTGCGGGCTTGAGGGATTCTCCTCGATCTTCTCCCTAAGCCGCCGAATATGAACCATGACCGTGTTGTCATAACCGAAGGAATCCTCCCCCCACACCTGATCGTACAGGCTTTCCTTGCTTATGATCCGGTTCGGGTGCTTCAGCAGATAGCTAATGAGGCCCAGCTCTTTCGGTTTGAGCTCAATGATTTCGCCGTTTTTCTTCAGCTCCAACTTATGTTCATCAAGCTCGAACGGACCGGCTTTCAGCGTGCGTTCCTTTTTTTCCTCATCCAAAGCAGCCTCCATTCTTCTGAAACGGGCTTTGATCCGGTAAGCCACTTCCTTTGGACTGAACGGTTTGGTAATGTAATCGTCACCGCCTATGGCAAATCCGAGTATTTTGTCGATTTCCTCCGTTTTGGCCGACAAAAAGAATATCGGCACGTTTGAAACGCTGCGGATTTGTTTGCATACGTCATAGCCCTCGCCGTCCGGAAGCATAATGTCCAAAATAACGAGGTCGGGCTGCTTGTCCTGAAACCGAATCCAGCCTTCTTCGGCGGAAGAGGCGGTATACACATGCTCGAAACCTTCCTTACCCAGCACGGTTTTCAGCAGCTTGACGATATCCTCCTCATCGTCCACGATCAATATTTTCTGACTTAGCGGCAATTGGTTCGATCTCCTTTCTGCAGGCAGGAAAAAAGACCGGCAGCTAGAACCTGCCGAGTCTTCAGTAATCATCTTCCCCGCCTTTCCACGACTATAACCATATACCGAAATGGGCATATTGGCCAGCGACTCTATGATTATTCTTCACTTTTTTAGATACTCATTTTCCATTTCAAGCTGCTTGGGAATGCAAGATGGAGAAGAAAAATGCACCTTCAACTGTTGGAGTGTGTCCTAACAATTGGGGTGCAGTTCAAAAAAACTTTTAATGGGCCAATGTTCTTGTTCTATAATTACTCCCGCATTTGTTATTTAGGATCAAATTTATGTTTCCTTGGTACTAAATCCGCAACATAGTCAAAGTAAAAGTTCCGTCTCCCTCTTTTCATTAAGATGAACATCGTATGGATAAATAATACGACCCACATAATGATGAGAAATGCAAGTATAATCATTGTGATCCATACGTGATAGGGATTAAGAGTTATATCTAACTCAACACCAGAAAATATATTTAGGGCCCATGATATTGCGAAGGGTAAATATATCGCAAAGGACCTTTTCAGCATGGACTGCCACGGAGGTGCTTCACCATCAACATGAACTAGTTTAAAACGAAGTATTTTGGTTCCAATTGTATTTCCCCTCCAAATAAAAGGAACTACAAAGAACAGAATAAAAAAGCAAGTCGTTTTATAAACAAATTCTGCGAATCCACTTGTTGGAAAAAGTCCAGCTGTAAGGTTCCAACTCATCTTAATCAATAGATAGTCTATAATTACAGCCAGCAATTGCGACAAAGGAGGTACGAGAGAATTTTCTTGCATTTTTTCTCCCTTGGCAATAAGGCTCTTTCGAGATGGAAATAGAGCAAGCAGGACAGGAGCAATGACGAATCCAAACAAAGCACCAGTACTGTTTAATATAAGATCATCCACATCAAAGATACGATACGGACAATTATAGATCCCATAAATACCTGTTATTTGTGTTGTCTCAATAAAAAGGGATAACGCAAATCCAAAACCAAGTGCTTTCTTCCAGAATCGTTTTTGTTGGAAAAAATACCTTAGATAAACACCTAGGGGCAGCAACAATAGGAAATTGAATGCCGCCTGCAAAAATGCACTTTGCGTTAGTAATCTCACATAGGTGGAAGGCTGTGACCAGACAACGGAACCGCTATTCATAATATCCCTAACGAAATTAAACGGGATTAGATTATAATGCACCGTATCAGGTGATTGAAGAGCACAAGTATTTCGAGTATCCGGAAGAGGCAAAAGAACTAAAAACAAAACCGATAACATATAAAAAGTAAAGGAATAAGCCACTATTGAAGCCCAAAGACTTAAATAACCATATTTTCTATAACTATAGACTAACCAAGGGATAATTAGAAAAAAGCTCAACACACCGAATAAAATAAAAGCGATTTTTATTGGAATTAAATATACAGACATATGGGTACCTCTTTAATAATTTAGTTCTTCAGCAATAAACATATTTCCCTATTCATTCTTTTCATATACCCCTTTAACAAATTCCAACGAAAACCTGTACATTCTACATGATCGGAAGAAGGTACTGCCCTCGCAGTGGCCTTCTGTGATCGATTAGTGCGGTTTATACAGATCACATTTCACGGATCCCCTTCCAAAATACAGACCAGGTCATATTTAATCTACGCTCATATTCTTGATAAGGGGAGCTCATCATATGAAAAAGCATACCGTCTAGTATGATTGTAAAAGAAGTAACGATTGTCTCCTCATCGATAAGCTCATTCTCTTTGTTGTTTCTTAAGATGGAAAAAACAAGTTCTCGAATCCCTTCTTCTACCTTCTTATTTTGGGCTGTTATGAGTTCTTTAAAATTATCCGGAGGGTAAATCCCATACCTTTTTAGAAAAGAACCTTTATCATTCATATAATAGTATTTATTCAATTCAACTAAAACATGATATAATTTTTTTTCTAATGATAAATTTTCAATAACATAAAATTGTTGTTGGATAAACTCTAAATAATCTTCAATAACAAAATTTACAATTTGTTCAAAAAGATCTTGCTTGCTCTCAAAATAAGCATAAATCGAAGGCGTTTTAATGTGCACATTTGCAGCTATATCTTTAAGTGCTGTTTCCTCGTAACCATACGAGGAAAACAGCTTTAAACCTTGTTCCAATATCATTCTTTTCGTTTTTTCACCCTTTTTCAATTCACTTTTCACCTCATTTGTTGGCATTCATCAAGATATCAATTTTAAGCTTACTATGCTGAAAATAATTCCTGCAACCAAAATAAGTTTCTTCACATTCTTCGGTTCTTTAAATATAAACATCCCAAGTAACACACTTCCTGACGCGCCTACCCCAGTCCATATACCATAACCGATACTAATAGGTATTTCGATTAATGAGACGGAAAGAAAGAAAAAACTTAAACACAAACATAAAATAAAAAAGATGGTTGGCTTTAATTTTGTAAATCCTTCCGTCAGCTTCAGATTAATAATACCTCCAACTTCAAACAATCCAGCTAATATTAAGGATAACCAATACATTTTACACACTCCCTCTTGATCGTTTCTCTTCCTTCGGTTCATCCGAAATTAATTTTAGTCCAATAATACAGCTAATTAATAGAATGACTAACACAATCTTGGTTAAACTTACGGGGTCGCCTAAAATTGTCATGCCCACTAAAGCCGTACCAAAAGCACCCAGGCCAGTAAATACTGCATAAGCCGTCGAAACGGGAAGTATTTTTAATGTTTTAGCGAAAAACCACCAACTCAGGACTAATAATACAACTGTCGGAATAACAATTTCTATTCTTGTAAACCCTTCTGAAAAACCTAGACCAAGTGCCCAACCTACTTCAAGAATTCCACCAATAATTAAGTACAGCCATGCCATGATAACCTCTCCCCTTTAAAACTTAAATCTAACTAATGAACGTTAGATTTTTTGTTTAAAAATTTTTGTCGCTTTGTAATGAAAGATTACGACCATTGAACAGCCTTTCAAATAATTTAACTAACGTTCATTAGATTTTATGATAGTTATGCTGATTTTGCAAGAGTACAATTGATTTTCAATCCAAAAAGCAAATCCTACGTTCCTTAAGCATGATTCGTTGGATGTTATACTTTCTGCAAACAGGGAAAAAGACCGGCAGCTGAAACCTGCCGAGTCTTCAGTAATCATCTTCCCCGTCCTGCATTATTCTTCGCCGAAAAATTTCGCCAATGGGTTAGCGATCTTTTTATCTGCTGCGACGTGGCCTGTTTTGTTCAAAACGTAATACTGATAAAAGCTGCCGCTAAAACCGAGCGATTGCAGCATCTGCTCCGCAAACGGCTCGACCGCGTTGTCGCTCAAGGCGTCACCGTTCCAGAAAAAATGCACCAGCAGACGGTTTTGATTGTAAGGATGCTTAACGACGTATGCTCCCGAAGCTGACTTTTGGTTCATGTTGCTTTTCCAGTCGAAGCCGATGGCCTTCGATTTTGGGATGATGCCAGGTTTAAGCGCCTGGATGAGTCCGTTCGTATTCGCGCTGCCGATGGCAATGATATTGCTGGTTCCGAGCTCCTTTTCCAGCTTTTTCTTGAGCGTTTGCCGATCGGAAATAACCTCGTATGGAATACCCATGATCCCCAGAGTCCCTTTAAGCTGTGTCAAGATCGTCTGCTGCTGCTTTTTCGCTAGGCTGCCGGCCTGGTCGCTCAGCACAATCGTCAGCGGTTCGCCCTGCAGCGCCTTATCCATGATGCGGCTCATCGTTTCCGCTGGAAGATTTGCAACCTGGGCCAGGGACGAATGGTACGAGTTCTTAAACTGTTCATGCCAATACGAAGCTTCTTCCGCCTCAGACAATCGGTATTCGGGCTTTAGAGCAAACTGCGGATCATGCAGCGCCTTGTCCATTTCCTTTCGTGCTTCGTTTCCGAGCGTATCCTGTATTGTTTGCAGAAGCCCTTGGATCGTCGCGTTTTTGTACTGGTACCGCTTAAAATATTCCTGCATGAACGCATCGAATTTGTCCTCACCCACCATGCGATACAACTGGTAGATGGCCTGGCGTCCTTTATTATAAAATGTCGGGCTTTCCAGGCCCCCCGCTTCCGTATTGGTTGCGGCGATCGGCTTGTCTATCGAAGACAAATCATCCATTTGGATCGACTTGAACCCGTTCAAGTCGTCACCTTGTTTTTCCGCGAAATAGACCTTCGAAAAATCGGCAAATCCTTCATCCAAAAACGATTCTGTCTCCGAATCGTTGCCAATCAAGGCATGGAACCATTGATGGGCAATCTCGTGCACGAATGTAGTATCATGTGCCGGATCCCTGTTCGGCCGGATTTGTCCCATTTGAATGACCCGGGCAAACTCGACAGCCACTCCCTCGACATACGACTCTGCAATCCGGAACTCAGGGTAAGGGTATTTCCCGTATTTTTCGCTGAAAAATTGAATAGTCTTAAAAGCGGCGTCGATGTATTCATCGACGATTTTTTTCTTGCCTGGCATATTGTCGAAATAATAATATTCAATGGTCAGGCCGTCACGCGTTACGCGCTCCACCTTATAATTCGGGCTGGCAAAAAAGACATGCTCCCGGGTGTTATCGGCAACGGCGGTAACGACTTTTCGGCCGGGCTCTCTCGGGTCCGCCTGCGTGGTGATCGTCCCCGGCATCAGTACTTGATAGGCTTCCGGGACGTTAATATGAACTTCGAAATCCGCTGAATCATAATAATCGGTTTCGAAGGTCTTGCTGTACGGCTTTTTGTTCCACTCATGCTTGTTCTCGTCATAGACCGACATGACCGGGAACCAATGTGCGCCGTTGATGATGTCTTTGTAGTAAGACAGGCGCTGCATGCCGTAAGGGATTTTCACCTCAAAGTTGATTTCAACCGTCACCGCTTCCCCAGGCTTTAGCTCCTGCTTCAATTCAACGGTCAGAGCCTGATTGATGTTTGAAAAAACCAAAGGTTGTCCGTTAGCCGCCGCGCTGCGAATGTCAATGCCGCCAAGAAAATCCTCCGGCTTCTTCTGTGGATTTTCCTTCTGGATCTCCTCGTTGTTTTGCTCAAACATCGAAGTTTGGGTCGCTTTGGACCGATTGGCGTCGGCGAACGTATGGAAAACGATCTCCCGCAGTGTATCGTTGGCCGCGTTCCGGTAAGTGACGGTCTCGCTTCCTTGAATGCGCATATTTTTCGCATCCAGCCTTGCATCGATCCGATACTGGACCTGGGCATGCGCTTGTGACATTTCTATGGATTCCGCGGATGCGGCGGCTGGTGCTGCAAGCACTTGGCCGGCACCGACGACCGGACAGGCCGCAAGCGTAAAAGCCAGCGAGTAAACCAGCGTTTTTTGGGATACCGTTTTAAATTTAAATGTTTTTCGATACATTAGATTCTCTCCCTTGTTAACATGTTATAGTAGACTACATCCTGGTTTTCCGTATTCGTGTTATTTCACGGCACCCTCGAGCTTTTGCTTTGCTTGTTCGGGCAGCTCGTCCGCCTGAACTTCCTGGTAGGAGCTGACGTCATTCCCTTTCACATAGATTCGAAGGTACGCATCTTTGCGCAGTTCTTTAGCTGCCGTAAAGGTCAAAACCTTTTCTTTTCCTTTAGAATCAAAGCCCTCCTGAGTGTATTCGTAAGAAACATACTTCTGTCCACTGTCCGACTTATCTTCGATTCTCTTTCCGTCTTGGTTAATCTGCACGTAATATTGCTGCGCGCCGATTCGGTTCACATTTACGTTTTGGATGAATACGACGAATCCGACCAGAACGATCACAACGACCGCTAAAGCGATAATTCCCTTTTTCATTCCCGTTCACTCCTTATTTTTATAGGTAACGATTTTGCAGTACGCATGTACGGTCAAGAAGTAATAAATCAGGTAGATGCATACATAGACACCCATGCAGCTTACGACTGGAACAACCAGATTGGCCATCATCAGCTTCGACAGTGCCGACAGGGCAACAGCACAGTGCGCGATGCCGAAAGCAAGCGGCAGGGCAAAGATGAACAGTACCTGTTTGGCGACGGATTTGCGGATTTCCCGTTTTTTGACGCCGATTTTATGCAAAATCACATAACGGGCTTTGTCGCTGCCGGCTTCCGTCAACTGCTTGAAGTAGATGATGCTGCCCGTCGCCGCCAGGAACACGAGGCCGAGGAATCCGCCCATAAACATCAAGAGGCCGGTAGATTCCATTCCCCGCGAATATGCGCTGTAAAAGCTTGAAAGCCCGGCTTTCTCCGGTAAAATCTCTTCCAGCTGCTTTGTCAGCTCTTTCGCCTTGTCCTGATGCGTAATGCCGTAGGCTTCAACAGCCATGACCTTGGCATCCGGCTTAAGCTCCGCAAACATGTCATCGCTAACGACAATGGTGGAATAGACCGTTCCAAGATTCAGCACGTTGTATTTTTTTAATGTTTTGAATTGGATGGTTTTATTGATCCCTTTCCCCTTCAGCTTGATCGACGAACCGACATACTCCGGCGAGATGCCTTCCAAATAGGCAGGTTCAAGCACGGCGGCTTCGTTGCCTTCAAGACTTATCGCATCGTCCCGCCCCTGCAGCTTGGTCAACCGGTTAAAGTCGCGGCTTGATATGACGGTAAACGACTGCTCCTCTGATCCTTGGGCATAATCCTGACCGGAGGTGTCCGCATCTACCTCCAGGAGAGGAATGGACTCATGGTAGAGCACGTTATGCCCCGCAGCCTGCTCGATCGCCTTATCGGCTTTTCCTGTGGCCGTACTGTCCACGCCGATAAACATATAGCTGTTCGGATTCGAAACCGCCGCGTTCGTCCGGGTGTTGTAATACGTGCTGTACGCCGTTCCAACCGCTGTCAGCGTCGTTGCGCTCAGCACAGCGATGATCGTAAGCGTCCGTGCGTTGCCTTTCATCCGGTACAGCAGCTGGGAAGTCCCGATCAGGTTCAGTCCGCGCCAGTAGCTTTTTTTGTGTTTGCGCGCCAGCTTCAGCAGCGTAACGGTCAACGTGTTAAACAGCAGATATGTGCCCAGGATGACGGATACTAAAATAACGAGCGGAGTCAGCATGAAGCCGATCGCAGCCCATGCCTTGGAAGTAAACATATTTTGCAGCGCAAGCCAGTAGCCGAACCCGATGAGCACCACAGACAATAACGCAATGAGCAGGGAAGACTTTGGCTCTTTCTCACGCTCTTGATCTGCTTTGAACAGCTCGATCAGCTTAAATCGATAAATCAAGCGATAGCCTTGGACTGAAGTGATCAGCGTGATGATCATGAACACCAGAAACGTATTCAGGATCGCAGCTGGGGAAATAGAGAAATTAGCCACGACAGCGTAACCCATCACCTTCATCAACATCATTACAAAAAACCGACTAAGTCCCGCTCCCAGCGCGATTCCGGCGATCAGGGCCAGGATGCCCATCAGAAAGTTTTCATAAAAAAGCATCCGTCCGATCTGTTTTTTTCGGACGCCAAGCAGCGAATACAGCCCGACCTCTTTTTTGCGCTTGCGCGTGAAAAACGAATTCGAATACCAGATGAACACCGCCACGAAAACGATCAGCACGACCGCTGCCCCGCTGAACGCCGAGCTGATCTTCTGCGATCCTTCCGATGCGGATGCGATCGTGCTGTCGTATTTCAAGGACACGAACGTAAAGTAAATGACGATGCTGAATATCATCGAAGCGAAATAAAGAAAATAATTCATGAAGTTCTGGCGGATGTTCTTCCCGGCGATCCTAAACAGCGTCATGCTGACCACCTCCGAGCTCCGCTAATACCTCGAGAATCTGTCCGAAAAATGCTTGTCTCGTCATGCTTTCCTTATGAAGCTCCTTGAACAGCCGGCCGTCGTTGATGAAAATGACCCGCTTGCAGAAGCTCGCCGCATAAGCGTCGTGCGTAACCATCAGGATGGTCGCTTGATTGTGCCGGTTCAGCTTGCTTAAGCTTTCCAGCAGACCGGTCGCCGATTTCGAATCGAGTGCGCCGGTCGGCTCGTCCGCCAAAATGAGGCTCGGATTCGACACGATGGCCCGCGAGGCGGCAGCCCGCTGTTTTTGACCACCAGAAATATGATATGGGTACTTATCGAGAATCTCGCGAATGCCGAACGTATCGGCGATTTCCTCAACCCGCTTTTCGATTTCGACTGCAGGAACCTTGGAAAGGGCCAGCGGCAGCAGGATGTTTTCCTTGACCGTCAACGTATCAAGCAGGTTGTAATCCTGAAAAATAAATCCGAGTTTATTGCGGCGGAAATCAGAAAGCTTTTCCTCGTTCATGGCCACAATGTTTTGCCCGTCGATCGTAATTTCACCGGAGGTCGGCGTATCGATGGTCGAGAAGATGTTCAGCAGCGTCGATTTCCCCGCTCCGGACGGGCCCATAATGCCGGTATACTCTCCTACTTCAATGCTTAGATTAATGTTTTGCAGCGCCGGATATAGGTTTCCTTTTGTGCCAAAGGTTTTGTTTACGTTTTTTGCTTGCAGTATGGTTTTCATGGTGTCGCTCCTTAACATCGATAAGAATAAATCCAATTTTAAAGACCCCACCTTACACCGTGATAATCCCAACCTTACAGCAACCTTACAGTTATGCAAAAACCCTCAGGGTCTTTATTGCATCCCTGAGGGTAAAATTTATTTTGAACGATGCCGTTATCATAAACTCTGTTTCTGAAGCAAAACCTCCGGTCGCACGAAGTGCGCCGGAGGCCTTACCGTCATGAAAGAACGTTTGGTTCCATCACTTCACTTTTACCTTCATTTCCAGTTCTTTCACGTATGATTTGACGATATTGCCGTCGGCATCCAATTTATACGCTCCGCTCGTCGCTCCATCTTCGGCATATTCGGGTTTGAAAGCTTTGACTATAATCGACTTGGCGTTTTTCCCCAAAGGGCTCAGCACGAAATCGTGGTACATGTCGCCGGCTTTATTATTCTCGTCCGATCCCCGGCCCGAAAGAATATCCAGCTCGCTGCCTTGGTCATCCCAAAATTCGTAACTGATATCGGAAGACTTGCCCTTCTCCAGCCCCTTGACGATCAACTGAACGCGGGAAGAGGTGGAGGTCAGGTTCATTTTGCTCAGCGTCACGGTAAGTTTGCCCGTCTTTTTCGTCACATTCGGTTTCAGGGCAGTCGCCTTATCAGCACTCTTTTGCATTGAGAGGTCAAAAGTGTAAGGTTTGCTCACGCCTTCCAGGGTGATCTTTGCCGTCAGCTTGAACTTGTCCGGGAAGGAATACTGCTCACCGCCGAGCCAGGAAGGATCGGACAGATGAATGATGGCTGTATCCGGGGTAGAACCCGGGCCCCAGCGCATGTCCGGCCTTTTGTCCATTGATCCGCCTCCGAGATCATAAGTATTTTTGCCGTTGATCAGCACCTGGATATCTTTGATGGCGCCTTTCTCCACAATTTCCTTCTCGGTTTTTTCATCAAATTTGCGTTCGGTCATGCCGCCGACAAGTCCCTTTCCGCTCCGCTGCAATGAAATGTGGATGTAATTTCCGTCATGGACCGCTTTGCTCACCTTCAGCGTAATGCCGTTCTGGGTGATGCCAGCCGTTTTTTCCGTTTTCTGCGCCGCAATGTTTTGAACCTCCGGAGCCTTGGCAGCCGCCGCATCGCCGGACTTTGATGTAATTGCCCAAGCTCCTCCACCAACCAGCACCCCCGCCAATGCAGCAGAAGTCATGACTTTGTACATTTTGTTCATTCGTTTGAATCCTCCAATTGTGTTTTATCTCTTTATACAATTCCGTTTCTGTTGTTTACTTCACGTTTACCGTCATTTCCAGCTCTTTAATATAGTGTTTGACGATATTCCCGTTCTCGTCCAATTTATACGCTCCGCTCGTCGCTCCCGGTTCTTTAAATTCAGGTTTGAACACCCGGAGCGTAATCGACTTGGCATCTTTCCCCAATGGACTTAACACGTAATCGTGATACATGTCCCCGTCTTTGTTATTCTCGTCCGTGCCAAAGCCTGAAAGGAAATCCAGCTCATTGCCTTGGTCATCCACAAATTCATACATCAAATCGGAAGGTTTGCCCGATTCATACCCTTTCTCGATCAACTGTACGCGGGAAGAGGTCGACGTCAGGTTCATTTTGCTAAGATTAAGGGTCACCTTGCCCGATTTTTTCGTCACATTCGGCTTCAGGACAATCGGCTTGTCTGCATTCTTTTGCATGGGAAGATCAAACGTATACGGTTGCTCCACGCCTTCCAACGTGACTTTTGCGGTCAATTTGAACTTGTCCGGAAAAGCAAACTCTTGCCCGCCAAGCCAGGAAGGATCGTTTAATTCAATGATAGCCGCATCTGGCGTAGAGCCTGGCCGCCAACCCAAGCTCGGTCTTTTGCCAAGAGATCCACCACCGATCTTATACATGTCTTTGCCGTCAATAAAGATCTGAATATTTTTGATTGCCCCCTTCTCATGGATCAGATCCTGGGTCTTTTCATCAAATTTGGAGTCGGTGATACCGCCGACCAAATTGTTGCCGCTGCGCTGCAGCGAAATTTTAATGTAATTTCCGTCATAGAAGGCCTCACTCACCCCAAGCGTAATCCCGTTTTGCGTAATCTCGGCCGTTTTTCCCGCTTTCTGCGTTGCGTTACTCTGTACTGCTGGAATCTTGGCCTCCGCCTCAACGGTTGCCGATTTCATCCCCCACACTGCCCCGCTCAATAGCAAACCTGTCGTCAGTGCAGTCGTAGTCAACACTTTGTACATTTTATTCATTAGGAACCCTCACTTTTTTATTTTGAAATATCGTATAACTTATCCACACCGGCTCGGTCCACCGGAACGGTAATTTCCAATTCATTTACGTACTGTTTGATCAGTTCTCCATGACTGTCGACTTTATATCTCCCCGTGGAAGCTGACGGGTCTTCCATTTCCGGCAAAAACGCTTTAAGCGTCACCGATTTCGGGGCATCCACAAAACGGTCAAACAGCAGTTTGTTAATCATTTGCTTTTGTTCATCGTTATTAAAAAATCCAAAGCCGCCGACAAGACCAAGCATCCTGCCGCGATCGTCCCACAGCTCAAAGGATAGATGCTGTCTAAGGAGCCTGGCCTCTTTATCGTTCGACGTGATGTTAAAACCTACTTTTGTCGTAATCGGCGTGAACTCGATTCGTTCAAGCGTAACGATGTTTCCTTTCCATTCCCTCGCCTCATTGAAAGCGGCAGCGAGCTGATCTGTGTTTTTGCGTACAGGAAGCTCGAAGACGAACGGCTCTTCGATGCCCTCCAATCCAATTTTGGCCGTCAGCACAAACGAGTCCGGCAAAATGGGTCCAGGTTCCCCCGTTAAGGAATAAGCCGTCAGTTCGTAGAGCGCCGAATTCGGATCAGAGGTTGGCTTCCCGGAAAGACCGATTTCTCTCTTTCCCGTCGTTCGATGAACCGGTTGGCCATCGATCAACACGTCAAATGAATGTATTGCTCCTTTGGGGAAAATTGCCGGCATTCCATTCCCCGTCGACTCCGAGTCCATGATTCCACCGACGAGCCCTTCCCCCTCGCGCGTTACGGCCAAAGATAACCGGGTTCCGTCATACACCAATTGCGGGATGCGAAGGGTAACCCCCTCATGGGTCACACTGGCGTCGGGATGGGCCGCAAGCCCTGTTTCGTCCGCTGTCCGTAACCCCAGATCGTCAGCCAGCTTGAAAATGCTGCCGATCAGCGGAATGTTCTTCAGCGAATCCGCCATCGCCGGTGATACCATGGCACCGCCTATACCACCAACCAGAGCGATCGCTGCGGCCGAGGCCGCAACCAAGGCAATCCGGCGGGTCTTGCGCAACCCCGCGGTTTGGCCGCCTCTGCCATGCATCGGAAGGTCGGCCAAGGAGGCGTAGACTTCATCCTGCCGGCGGCGGACGATTTCGGGAACCTCAGGCAGCGGTTCTTTGCCAATTTCCCGAAGCTTTCGATCGATATCATAGGTTTTCATAAGCCAGCTCCCCCTTCCGAATTTGCTTTACTTCATCGGCCAATATCCCGCGGGCTCTGTGCAGGCGCGCCCTTACGGCTCCATCGGAAATATCCAGCACGGATGCGATCTGTTTGATCGGCAGATCCTGATAATAAAACAAGTGGATGACGATTCGTAACGATTCATCCAGATTTTCCACCGCTTCCCGAAGATCGAGCTGGCGGTTGTCCTTATAATAAGGCGCTGAGCGATCCAGGTTCGCCTGTTCCGGGAGCTCCGCCATAACTACCGTTCTTTTGCGCATCCGCAGCAGCTGGTTGCATTCGTTAATCAGAATCCGGATTACCCACGTTTTAAAATATTTCGGTTTTCGCAATGTCGACATTGATTTATACGCCTTAAGCGTCGTTTCCTGAAATGCGTCCGCACAGTCTTCATCACGTCCGACAATGGACTTTGCCAAACTGTACAGCTCGGGCTCCAGCCTCCGGAATAGCCGGATAAACGCTTCACGATCTCCCCGCTGCGCTCGCTTGACTTCCAGTTCCATATCTTGCTGCACGAATTTCATCTCCTTTTGAGGGCCCTCTATAGGATTAGATGGACTCCCCTGCCAAAATGTTATATTTCGCCGTAAAAAATTTTATCATCGTACGGACTTGTCATCGTTAGACATCCGTTTGGCCTGCTCCCCCAATGCTCATTTCGCCGCTCACAGGAGCCTTTCTGATGGCCAAGCTTTGTAAATGCTGCATCCGACGGCCGGTTGTGCTGACGCCAAAGGCCTTGTTTCTCCGACGTAATTATACAGGGAATGCAGCATGCAGAATCAAAAAAGGCTGCGATGAACGATCCATCGCAGCCTTTGGGCTATTCCAGGCTATCCTTTTTGCCTTTGAATCCTAAAGCGAAAGCTTGAGCATTTCACTCATCATTTTGGCCATTTCAGCCCGGGTAACAAAACCCTTCGGTTCGAAACGTCCATTTCCTTTTCCGTTCAGCACGCCGAGTGCCTGCATTTGCGTGACGGCATCCCTTGCCCATGCAGAGATCGACCCGGCGTCACCAAACGCTGCATCATTTCCGAGAGGCATCGCCGAAGGCTCTGCCTTAAGGACTTGAGCCATTTTATACAGGATGACCGCTGCTTCCTCCCGCGTAATGCTGTCCATTGGCCGGAAGCGCCCGCCGCTGCCCTGAATGAGCCCCAAGCGTGCGGCTTGCTTGACCGCTTCCGTATAATAAGCATCCGGTGCAAGATCGGCGAATTGCACATCCGCCGTTTCCGCCTCTCCTCCAAGCATTCTCGTCAGCACAAGCGCAAAATCAGCGCGGGTTACCGGTGCTGCAGGAACAAACCGCTCCGCGTCCACACCTTGAATCAGGTGCTTGGCCGCCAATTGGCGTACGATATTCTCTGCCCAGTGATCCCTCAGGTCCGAGAACGATTTGCGCAGCTCGAGGATCTCGTAGGTTCCCGGATGATCGGTTGTAAAAGTTACCGTGCGTCCGGCAAACGAACCGCCTGCGTAGCGCAGTTCCCCGTTCACCCTCTCATAGACGCCGGCGTAGTCCGAATCGAGAAGTTTGGCTTGCTCATCTGTAAGGTTGAGCTGAATTTCCGCCGCCGCATCCAATTTGCTAAGTTTTCTCGACTCCGTTCCCTTGATCAAGAACATGCCAAGCTCATAGGCGATTCCGGTGGAACTTATTCCTTTTTCAAAACCCGAGTTCCCCGGTACCCCTGTTCCAAATGTAATGCTGAGCTGGTCCGCTTCCCCGATCTGATTTGGCAGCGAACGCTGCGTAAACGCGATCTGGCTGCCCGGCGCACGAACGACCAAAGATCCATGGTGTTCCTCGAAAAATTCGCGGAGTGCGGCCGCGTCCAATTTCAAGGTAACAGGCTGCCCGGATTCGGCATTTCCCGGTTTGATCTGAATCTCGAGCTTTCCGTTCGAAGCCCCGGATCCCGCCTTCCGCAGCAGTTCCGCGCTCACCCCGTACGTTCCGCTGCCGATTGGCGTTGCTGTGACTACTCCGTTGCTTGCAGGCTGCTCGGCTTCCGGAGATCCGACCGGTGTGGATATGCTACCACCGGAGGACGGCGTACGGCCGGAATCCCCGCCGCCCGGCTGAACGGTTCCCGGTGGATTCCCTTCGCCCGAAGCAGAACCGGTATGGAAACCCCATATTTCCGAGAACGTTTGTCCGCTGTTCGCATCCTCTGCTTTGGCATACCATTGATAATAGGCATCGCCCGCCAGTCCGGCCCAACGAACCGAAGCGTTATCCCCGCTATCCACGTTCTCCTGCCGGCCGATCAACTGATCGGCATACACGCTCACCCCGATGTAATCGGTGGCTACCCGTTTGGTGGCAGCCTGGAGATTCAGGTCCAGCGAAAATTCGTCTTTGCCCGGGTACTCCTGGGGATCATAGAAATTATAGTCATCGAGATAAGGGGAATATGTCTTGATATGAAGCTTGTTATTCGCCATATCGAACTGCATGAGACGAATGTAACCCAGGCCCCCTTCCGGAGCTCCCTGGTAATCCGCCAGCATCTGGTACACATTGCGGTCCGGAATGCCGTCCCCGTCATCGTCAAGTTGGTCGATCTTAAGTTCGGCATCATGATAATGGCCGGACAATGCCGCGATGACGTTTTTGTTGGGTTTCACCACCTTCTCAAAAATCTGGTCCGCGATCGGCGCACGATTGTTGGAAACGAGCAGATATTCATGCAAACAAAGGATCGCTTTGCGTTCCGGATACATGGAAACCACCTGATTCATCCACTCGATCTCTTTCTCGCCCAAGCCCCAGCCCATATAGACGATAATGAAATCGTTGCCGTTCGCGGAGACGAGATCGTAGTGGCCGCGGTTGTTTTCATAGGAGCCTGCAAATACCGGGCTGTCCTGAAAGCGGTAGTCCCCGAAATATTTGCTGAACTGGGAGTAATCATTGTCCTGATGGCCCACATCATGATTGCCGGCAAGCACCCCGTACGGAATATTTGCCTGCTCCAGCACCTTCATGTTCTGATCGGCTTCGATCCATTGATATTCCTGATCGGCTTTATCGACGACATCCCCGGTATGAATAATGTACTTCAGCTTGAGCTGATCCTTGTTCTCGGCGATCCACTGCACGTTTTTCCGGTAAATGTATGGATAGTCCTGGGAATAATATTGGGTATCCGACATCCACAGGAACGAGAAATCGTAAGGGTCCTCGGATATCGGCCCGCTTTTTGCCGTCCGAGCTGCCTCCTCTCCGATTCCGGCGCCTGCAATCTCGTCCTGAACCATGACCGAAATCATGCCGTTATGCGCATAATCGCCGGCTTTGACGGTCGACTTAAGCGTAAAGTCCTCCTCACCGGCAATGACCTGTTTCAGGGTAATCCATTTGGATTGCCCCTCGCTCCAGGCATAAAGACTGACTTTACGGCCCGGCAGGGACTTCCCTTTCCATACCACGTCCACCCGGTCGCTAGGCTTCACGGAAGGGTCCAGTTTGATTTCGAAACGCTGATAGGGAAAGCGATCGTCCGAATCCGTCGTCAGGTACTGCCCGTCCTCCGCCCCGATTTTAGCGTAATCCTCAGCATCCAGACTTTTCTCGCCCGATGGAGCATGCTCTCTTGGGGGCTCCGTGTCCGCGGTATTCTGGAAACCCGTAAAACCGTGCTTGCTTGTTCCGTCATACAAAAATCCCCGATAAAACGAGACGTCCATCCGATCCCCCGTGGGGTCTTTAACGTTCACCTTCAGATCAACGGTGCTGCCCACTCCGGTTTGGCCGTTTGTCGGCGAAATCAGCCGCGGCGATTCCGGATTCTCGGCAGGCACCTCGAAGCGAATCGTCTTCTCCGTTACGTTTCCGGCCTGATCGGCGGCCTGGATGTATAGCTCATGCGGTCCGGCAGCCAGCTGGGAGGAGCTTGTCTCGATCGGGAGCCGAATCGGCTCTCCATCAAGCTTCGTTTCGACCTTGGCAACACCGGAGAGGGCATCGGTGACTTCCGCTTGAATCGTAAACTTGCCGCGGTACGATTTACCGTCTTCGATACTTGCGGAGATGCTTGGAGGCGTGTTGTCGACCGTTACTTTGGCACTGGCAGAAAACCCGCCGCTAACTGCTTTAATGACATGCTCCCCATCCGACTCTTGCACAGTATCCCAGAGCCAGGACTTGGCCGCAAACAGGCTTTCGGGGAGCGTAAAACGGAACCCGATCGCTTCATGCTTTCCTGCGGAGTCGCCCATTTTGATCTCCACGTCCCGCTTGGCATAAGCCGGGTCCATGATTTCGGTACCGTCGGCCAAAACAAGTCGCACGTTTTTGATCTCGAAATCATCCTTGTTTTCCTCTACCCGTTCATCAAACGGACCGGATTTGGAACCTGCCCGAATATAGATCGTGTTGTCCTCGCCCGGCTTGAGGCGGCTGGCTTCGATCGGAAAGCTAAGCGTCTGGTAGGATGTAATCGGGTCCAGGAAGGTATACAGAATGGTTTCGTCCTTCAGTTCCTCGGGTCCCATCGTGATCGCATTTTTGAAGTAATAGTCCACGTTTTTAACATCGAACACAAAATAAGCGTCATGCTCCAGCGCGGTTCCCGTCGGCGTCGTGACTGGCTGCCCGTCCATTTCAAAGATAACGCTGTCCGGATTGCCCGTCTTGGCCGTGCCTTTGATCGTTTTCGTACCGCTGACCATATCGCCATCCTTCACGTTTAAACGCAGATCGGATTGATCGGGCCCGCCGGTAATATCCACCTTGTACTTCGGCGATGTCACTTCGTTAAACCCATCGGACACGATGTAGTAGTACTCGATGGTTTTTCGTCCAATCAGGTCCGCCGCATAAATGGTGTGGTGATAGTGCAAATCACCGTAGTCCTCGGTAAGCTGGTACGGAATATAATCGGATTGTTTATCGGATTTCACGTACAAAGTCACGGATGCGACCTGCTGGTCATCCTCTGCCCAGGCCTTGATCTCGAAGCCTTTGCTTTGGTCCGTCGCCGTGATTCCCGTCCGGTCCTCGAGAGTCGGCGGCACGGTGTCGATCACGACAGTAACCGGAGCATCGGGGACTTGCTTGGCTTCCAGCGCGCCTGGGCCGGGGAATTGGGTGCCGCTGCCGATCTTGATCATTTGAGTGCTGCCATTGACCGGGTATTTATATTGGAGTCCGGTATTTTCCTTCGTTTCCGTTTTACCGTCCTCGTACACGGTATCCGCATCATAATAAGCAGCAGAGATTTCCTTGCCGGTATTCGTTTTCACCACAAATCCGCGTTTCCCCGAGTTGGAAATGCCTCCTGCCGCAACTTTAAACAAATTAACGTTTTCCTGCAGATCCGTCCCGTAAAATTGGTTAAAATCGGCGACCGCCAAATGCGGGATGCTGCTGTTGATGATCCAGAAGACGACAGCTTGCCTGGAAGGAATCACAAAGTCCTGTTTATCCGGAGACCATATGACATCCGCTGCCGGTCCTTTATCCGTGTAACGGTAATACAGCTTGTAGTTCCGGAAATCAATGTCCTGATCCGAATTGTTGTAGATTTCCACGAATTCATAGCCATCGGCTCCATTGACATTCGTGGTATTCGGAACGACCTCCGTCACCAGCAGCTGCGGAGCCTTTTGCGGGTCAAAGGCCGGAACATTGCGGATCTGCACCGTATAGGAATCGGTGATCACCGACTTCCCGCCGCTAACCGCTTGAATCCGGTAGTCCAAAGAGGGCTCGACGAGCTGTTCCGCCGGGATCGCAGCAGCATATACACCGCCCTGCGGTTTCATCGCCACGACCGTAAACTTGGATTGCGAAGCGGTTTTATATAGAAGATTCACAGTAGAATCCGCCGGCTCCGCTCCGGCATGTTCCAGCGACGCATCAATCGTCAAATCCGCCGCCGCGTCCGCCGCGGTTACCGGTGTATGCTTAATGAGAAGGCCAGGGTCGGCCTCCCCCGGGGCTTCCGTTTGCTCCTTCGTTACCGTTCCCGGCGTTGCCGGAAGTGTTCCCGGCCCGTCCATCATGATCATGTCGACGCTGCCTGCCGCAGGGTGCCGATAAAAGATTCCCTTGTTCGGCTGCGTCTGTTCATCGTTCTGATACGAGGCCGAAACCAGCGTCATGCCCGAAGCAGCCAGGATCTCAAGGGTTCTTCCGGCGCCGTTGGCCATTCCGCCACCTCCGTCGATCCGGAACAAATCCGAGCCTTCCATCAACTGGGTTCCGTAGTTTCGGTTAAAATCGTCGACGGTCAGATGGTTGTTGCTGCCGTTCATGACCCAGAGCACGATGGCTTTTCCAGCCGGAATGACCGCTTGGGAGCTGCCTGTAAGCGGCCACTCCACATTCGTATTATATCGGAGCCTGAAGTCTGCAAAATCAAGCTCTCGCCCGCTATTGTTGTATACTTCAACGAATTCGTAGGCGTCGGCCGAGTTCACGTTATCACTGTCCGGCACCAATTCGGTAATCAATATATCCAGCGGTGCCGACATGTCGGGCTGCGACTGGCCCGTGATCTGTACCGCATACTCGCTGCTGCGTACCGGCACGCCTTCCCCTTCGCGAGCTTCGAAATAATAATTCAGGCTGCCTCCGACGATCTGGTTGCCTTCAATAGTTGCAGCATATTCCTGCCCGCCCATATTCGTCAAAACCACTTCTTTCGGCGTTTGATCATCCACCCTGTAATACACCGAAGCGGTTACCGTGGTCTGCCCCCCCGAGATTTGGGCGGATAATGTCAAAGGCTGCCCCGACGCATGGGTAGCCACTGCGGGCGTATGTACAATTTGCAAGCCTTGAGCTGCCGTGCTCTCCGCTGTCCGGTCGGCTTCTGCCGCGCCCGTTTCTTGAAGAACGTACGGAAGGCTGGGATCCGCAAATCCGGCAGGGGCCGCAAGCCCAAACAGCATTCCGGTAATCGCCGTGATCGCGCCCCATTTTTTCAGGTTCACTCGGTTCAAATTCCTTGCACCCTTTCTGCTTTTACTTTTTTTGGATTTTTTGTGCATAGGTACTTTGAAAAATATACATTTGTTTTGTAAACGCATGATAATACGAAGGTAAATTCAAGTCGCACCCTTCAAAAGGGATGCCGCCCTTGACATAACGTTTTGTTATTAAAAAAACAAACCACCGGTATCAAAAGCATACCGGTGGTCTTATGATTCACGCCAAACTGGGCCCTATTTTAACTCAACATAATTGCAGATGAATTTTCGCTCCCTGGTGGTTTGGTTCCAACTGCAGCGCTTCATTGAATCGTTTCTTCGCTTCTTCTTTATGACCAAGACCAAGCAACCCAAGCCCGAGCATGAACAAGCAGTGCGTTTGATTTCGCTTGTTCAAATCATCCTCAAATACCAGAAAATCGGGTAAGGATACGGCGAAGTAATCGATTTTAACATCATCAAACCAATGTTTTTCTGCGAAATCGATCAGCTTGTTAAAGCGTCGTTTTGCTTCTTTTGAATTGTTCAGTCGATCCCAAGCAAGGCCTTGATAAAAAATCATCTCTGGCGGCTGGTCATTATAATACATCGCACTAGCCGGTTCCTCCAGCCCCTCTGAAGCGAGCGTCCAGTGATAGACGGCCTCTTTTGGCTGTCCGAGTCCCTGGTAGGCAATACCCAACTCATAATGAATATTGTTCTCCTGCGCGCCTTCAAGTTTGCCTTCACCCAGATTCTCCGGATATTGGAGTGCTCGTTGAAGCAGCGAAACGGCATCTTGATAAGATTGGCGTTTATTCTCTTGCTTGGCGAGCTCAACTAGTGCAAGCGTATATTGTCCTGTCGCTTTTCCCTCTCCGCCTTCCCAAGGATGGAAACGACGACTTAATAATGACGACAATGCTTCATGATGTTGGCCTAATGTATTCAGCAGCGTAACATATTCGAGATAAAGGTCGTCGCGATGTTCTACAAGGTTCATATGCTTCTGAAGCTTCGTTAATCGTTCTTGTGCAGGAACGCCCGTTTTTTTATGCAGCTGATCGAGCTCGTAAAATACTCGGGCATCGTTAGAATTACATTCGAAAGCCCGGTTAAGCGACTGCAATGAAGCCTCTGCATCGTTGCGTTTATTGTAGTAAGCCAGCGCAAGATTGCGGTGGGCCGTGGCGAATTGCTGATCCAGGCGGACGGAGTTCTCCCAATGTTTTATGGCATCTTCCGCCCGTTTTTTATCATAGTAGAGGTTGCCCAAGTAATAATGCGCTTTGCTATCCGATGGATTTTTATCGAGCGTGTGATGCAATACGCTTAAATCGAACAAGCTGTTCGGGAAACAGTAATCAGGTGCAGCTGCGCTCCCAAGCTGGCGTTCATGTTCCGCTGTTTCGCTTTGTCCCATTTTGTCATAAACAAATGCAAGTGTGTAATGAAGCATTGGATAAGCCTTTTCATTTTGGATGGAACAAATCTCTTCCAACACACGGGCTGCTTCCGCGAACAAACCACATCCCGTATAATCCGAAGCCAGATTCAAGTAATTATGAGCGTCATCCCTCATAAATCGGCGGAGCTCCGAACGCACCAGTTGAGCCTCTTCGTTTTTTCCCATGGCTTCGAGAATCATGAATTTCTCATATCTGGCTCCGAAATCGGCAATATCCATCGTCAGCGTTTCGTCCGCAAATGCAATGGCTTCCTCATGACGGTCCAACTTGCGAAGCAGCGCGGTTTTGAGCAGCCTTGATTTGTAGTTTCTTGTATTTCGAACCAATGCACGTTCTACCAGCTCCAGCGCTTCCCAGAACGCTCCCTTTTCGCATGCGATCTGGCTTAATGCATAGTAGCCGCTATCCTGGTACGTTGCCGACCAAACTGCCTTATAAAACGCCTTAAATGCCTCTTCATTCCGTTCTTGAAGCCGGAGAGCCAGGCCAAGTTGGTAGTAAGCTTCGCTATCATACGGATTGGGATTCCGCCAGGTCAATGATTCGATTGCCGTACGGAAGTGTGTTTCCGCCTTTTCCAATTCCCCTCTTCGAAGCATCAGTGTGCCATAAGCGACATTGAGCCGAATGTCAGAAGCATCTCTTCTTAATCCCTCTTCGTAATATGCTTCCGGTTCGAACGTGGCATGCCGGTATTGCTCCAAATGAAGGCCGGCAAGATACAACTGTTCTGTGCTCCTCAATTCTTGCGGGAGAGGCAGCGGCTTGGCAGCATCCGGGATTTGTTCGATGGAAGGTTTCGCCGGCTTGTAGCTGATGAGCAAACTCTGTTCGGCATTCCGTACGGTTAGGAGCAAATCATGCGGTTGATCCCCCTCGTCCAATGTAATAACCGTTTTGTAAGTGGATTCTGGAGAAAGTGTGACACGATCATCTACATACGTACGTTTACGACCCTTTAGTTCGATGGTCGCTCCTTCAAAGACGGATGTAGCATAGGCCATTACCGTCGCAACGCGGAGCGTTTCATCTACCTCCAAATTCACTGCCGCATCAATGGAGGCGTTTTTGACGACGCCGATGTTTTTGTACGGCATGAAATACTGGGTGAACGACTTTTCTTCGTACGGCTGGAGCCATGTAAAATCAGGCTGGTTGTCCGTGAATACGCCGGTCATCAACTCGATGTAAGGTCCGTCTTCATCCGTCAGGCTTCGGTCCCAGGCTTGACCGAATTCCCCGTTGCCCCAAGTCCACTGCTTTTTGCCCGGGGAGACATGATGATTGGCTACATGCAGCAGACCTGCTTGCACGCTATGGTCGTACCCTCCCACAAAGTTATAGTCGGATTTGTATGCCATATAGGAAGTCGGGACCGGAATGTTTTTGTACCTGGAAATGTCGACGCCCTCGGAATAATCCATTTTGTAATAGGTCCCTGTAGCAATCGGGAATCTGGACACATCGCGTTTTCCATGGTCGAATACTGCCGTTACATCAGGAGGAAATACCGTTTGCGTATGATCATTGACGGCGACGGCCGGATTGGCCCACCACAAAAACGTTTGCGGCTCCGACGTACGGTTGTACAATTGCGCTGTAATTTCGATATAGGCCTTGCCTGGATGCAAGGTGAAGCCTGTCGTTACTTTTGTGCCGTACATTCGATCAATCTCACTGACCCAAACGGTCGCGCTGCCGTCTTCATTCTCCGTTATGGTGTGCTGCACAGGTCCAAATGTGTTCGGTCGATGATGCTGCGGCCAGTTAAACTCGATGCCCCCTGAAATCCAGGGACCCGCAAGCCCGACAAGCGCCGGTTTGATGACGCGATTATAGTATACGAAATCATAATTGTTCGTTTTATCTAATGCACGGTAGATCCGGCCACCGATCTCAGGCATGATTTCGACTCGAACGTATTCGTTTTCAAGAATGGCCATGCCATATGACTTTGTTTCTTTCTCATCCAATATTTTATCGATGACCGGAAGCGGGTAAACTCGTCCAGAGCTCCCCTGATACACACGCTTCTCCAGAAACATTGGATTTTTGTCCGGTTTACCCGTTCCGTACGTGGGGATTTCAACTTGTTCCTCCCAAACCCGAACCTTACTCGAAACAGCCGATGATGGCTCTTTTGTGCTCATTGCGTAATCCTCCTTTGTGTTTATAGGTTAAATTTAACGGCTCTACCCCCTTTATACAATTGACGAAAGTCGGTAGTTCATGGATTATATTCTTACAATAGGTTTATGAATTCCCCTTTTGGATAAGGGAGTGTATGATATTATTGAAGGATATTCTGATACAAAGGCGGAGATACGTATGCTTGGGGCAGATCTGAATTTGAAGTCCGACGGATTCGAAGAAGAAAAGATTTTTATACAGCCTGAATTTATGCTCAAGGAACTACAGAATGACGCATTAACAAGTCATTTTCATGTAAGCGATATCGGATTTTTTCCAGAAGCAAAATTTCATTACAGAGAAAGGCCAAAGGGTTGTGAAACTCATATTCTCATATACTGCGTCAAGGGCGAAGGCTGGGTGGAAACGAACAGAACCGTTCAAATTCAACCTCGGCAGCTTGTCGTTATTCCATCGGAAACCCCGCATCGCTATGGTGCCTCTAATGAAAACCCGTGGTCCATTTATTGGATGCACCTTACAGGGACAGACGCCGAATCTCTGATCCGAGCCTATTCCCTGAACGTCGGACCTCTCTCTTTTACATTGAACTTGCACTCCCGGTGGATTGAAGATGTTGAACAATGTTATGCCTTGTTGTCGGATAAACCGTACGCCATGAACAATCAGATCTATGTGTCACAGTGTATCCGGCACCTCATTAGTCACGTCGGCTTTAGTTTGATGCATTCGCTTCAAGACAATAAAAACGAACGATATCTGGAACAGGCCGTGCAATACATGACGGAGCGGCTGACGGAGTCCCTTTCGCTTCCCGATTTGGCAAGTCATTTAGGGTTATCCAAACAACATCTGATCTACCTGTTCAACAAGGAAACCGGCGTGCCTCCTATTGAATTCTACCTCAGACTTAAAATGCAGCGTGCTGGACAAATGTTGTCCTTAACCTCTAAAAGCGTCAAAGAAATTTCCGGAGCTGTCGGTATGAAGGACCCCTATTATTTCTCCAGATTATTCAAAAAAATAATGGGATGCTCCCCGACCGAATATCGGAGCATCCCAAAAGGTTGATATAACATATAAGAAATGAAGACAACCGTATCACGGAACCAAGTTATCGGTGAAATAACCGACATAACTGGTTAATGAACCGCTCGTCACCGAAAATCCGGTAGGTCTTTCAACATGTAAACGAATGTCATCCCATCTGGTCTGAGGGATGTCCATAAAATGTAATACGCATCGCTCTCCAGGTTCCAACTCGGGAATTTCTTGTTCATAAAAATCACCGTGTGGATCAATAAGCCTTAAAGTATATCCAGATGTCCTATAAGATGGGATGTCATCCGAAGTTTCTATAGTTACTGCCACCTTACCCGCACCATTTTCCAAATTTACGGCAACGCGAATCGGGGAAGCCAATTGACGCAGGGCTTCATATGAAGGCTTGGGCGTGCCATCCAAAGTCATGGAACCGTGTACACGTTGGCGCAGCATGCCTTCCCCTGCTTCGCCCATCTGTGTCCGATAATCGTTCAGACTGAAATAGATAAGGGCAGCAATCCCAGGGTGTTTCCGGTATTCCGTCGTGTTGTCCGTCAGGATTTGCTTTCGTCGTTCGTCTCCACCCTCGTAAGCAGGTTCACATAGTCCATACTCGGCAACGATCACAGGTTTATCTTTATGAGCCTCTGTAATGGTTCGAATCACCGCGGGTCTGTCCAAATCGCCGTGCCACGTTCCAATGTAATCATTCCACATGATAACATCGCCTACACCCGTCGCATCCTGGGAGGGATTTTCATGCACCGTATTGGAAACGTAGTTCATAAATCGGGTGTCATCCAGTTCGCGAACAAGCGTTTTTAATTGTTCAAAATAACGGACCGTGACCGCAGATTGCCCGTTTACCTCGTTGCCTAGCCCCCAAGCATAGATACATGGATGGTTGTAGTGTCGATGAATCATTTCCTGGGCATGCTGCATGGAGGTCGAGAGCCATTCGTCGTCAGGATCATGCGGCGTTTGCCAGTGGGGAATCTCCTCCTGTACCAATAAACCGTTTCGATCACACCATTCCAGCAGCTTGCGATCTTGCTGCCAATGAAAACGGGTGATGACGCAATTGGCTTCTTTAATATGTCGGAGCATCTCTTCAAGTTGGCTCGACGTTTCAGCCATCCCTCGGTCCGGATGTGATCCAGGCATCCATTCGACCCCCATAAGACGCACCGGCTCTCGGTTAAGCAGCAGTGTACTTCCTTCTGAACGAATCTCTCTGAAACCAACCTCAATCGATACCTCATCCGAGAGTATATTCCCCGAGTATAAAGCAAGATCCACCTTGTACAAATGAGGATGGTCGAAATGCCACAATTTTGGGCTTTCCACCTTGATATTTTTAAAGCGTAAAAAGCCTTCGTTGCTAAACATCTCCCATTGCTCTGAAATTTGTGCGCCATCTTCACTCGCTGCGGTCACGACAAGCCTTAGAGAGGTGCTGTTCGCCTCCCCACTCTCCCACAAATGAATCTCGCCTGATAATAAACCGTACGGAGAGCAACGCCTGTCTCCTTCTTCGTTAAAGACAGGAACGGCCTGGATTTTGGCATAATCGATCGCTGCGCGACCGCTAACGATAAGCGATACGCCGCGTATAATTCCGCCATCGTCCGCCCAATCAAAGCTATTCCCTACGGGTAGGGCTGTCCGACTGTTCTCATTATTTGCCGATACCACAATCCTGTTGTTTTCTCCAAAGATGATGGCGCTCGAGATGTCTAAAACAAACGAAGTGTAACCTGAATCGGCATGTTCTCCTACCTTCTGTCCATTGATCCATACAACGGCATCACGATACACCGCATCAAACTGCAGACGAAGCAATCTGCCTTCCCATTCAGGAGGTGCAAAAAAAGTGCGGCTGTACCAGCCTGTGCCACGAAACTCCTGCAAACCCTTTTGCACATTCCATGTGTGTGGGATTTGAATGTTCTCACCCATGGAAGGGCCATGTTCATGCCATTTCAGTTTCAACCCTTCGTTCTTTAGATCTGCCTGAAATGTCCAGGATTCTTCCAACGGAATATTTAATCTGCCGTGCATGCGATTTCCCCTCTTTCTCACATTTGTGCTTTATTATAGGGAAGCAGAACGCTCAAAGCCATTGAGCATCTTCTGATTGCATGGACAATATGCTGGACTTTTCAGATTTTTGCAGGCCAATCATTTTTTACGCTTCCGAAATGCGGACGGAGTCTCTCCAAATGACTCCCGAAACTTTCTCGTAAAGTGAATTCCACAATCATATCCTACATCTGCAGCAATTTCGGAAATTTGCCGATTGGTACCCAGCAAAAGCTGCGCGGCTTTTTCCAGCCTGAATTTGTGGAGTGTATTTAAAATGGTATCGCCCACTTCTTCCTTATGGTCACCCTTTCAAGGGATGAGTCACAGAAAGCATATCGATTCAAACTATGGGGACAAGATACACTTGTGATCAGTGATTGTTCGGTTACGTTCAGCAACCATCAACTTAAATGCAGCTCAAAGGGATTATCCCGGTTGGAGCTTAACGAGAAAATCATGTTAGAATAGCAAACAGCTCGCTCTAAAACCAATGGATGATTTTAAAGCGAGCTTCTCTTTCTTCAATCAGCACCATACCGATTCACTATACCGGTCAAGCCAAAAAAGCCGCTAAATTAGCGACTTCATTGGGAATATGTTTTTGTCCCTCGACATTATTTGTCCTGTAGTAGTTTATCTGAGTCCTCTAGATTTTTGAAAAAATTGATTTTATGATCGATTTTCTCCAGCGTCTGTTCAAGTTCCTTCATTTGGTCGATAACTTTCCTGCGATACGTTTCCATTAATTCACGTCGCGCTGCTATTGTAGAGACTTTACTACTATGCAAGGCGGTAAAGTTCTGCATCTCCCGAATGGACATCCCCATCGCTCGAAAGTAACTTAACACATGAAACCATACGATATCGGACTTTGAATACTGACGATATCCATTTTCGTCCCGTACTATACCGTCAATTAACCCGATTTGCTCATAGTATCGCAATGTATGGATGCTTAATCCCGTCTCTTCAGAAACTTGTTTGCTCGAAAATTTGTTTTCCATATTTTTATTATAGCACTGGCTCGGACGATATTGCTATCGAGTGCACTCTATACTTTATCATTGCACATGTAAGTAAAAATACAAATTTAAGGTAATGGAGGTTTTTGGGTATGTCTGATAATACAGCAAGCAACAATCCAGGAAAAATGCACTTCATGTTATGGTCTACACCCCCGAGAACGGCTTTTTCTAAGGAAATGACCGGTATGACCGAAGAAGAACGAAACATTATGCACCAACATATTGCCTATTGGACGGACTTGCAGAATCAGGGGATTGCTTTAGTTTTCGGACCCGTATTAAATCCGAAATCTCCGCATGGGCTTGCAATCATTGAAGTTGAGAACGCAGAGCAAGTCTCACAACTCATCACAGAAGACCCCGCCATTATTGCAGGATTGATGACTGCCGAATACTATCCGATGAATGCTGTGTTACCGAAATAACACTCTTCACTCTGAAGTAAATGTAAATTGGGGGCTAATGCGACAAAGGTATTGGCTCCCTTTTTGCGTGTTCATTCCACCACAAAATCCGAAAACCCATTCTATTACCAACAGCAGCCGATCTCAATTGATCGACCGCTGGCGCATATGAATTAGGCAGTTCTTTCCCTTAACGGCCCGCCTTTATAGAATTCAGGCGAGTATCAATCTCCCTGCATTCTGCGGTATTCGGTCGGAGAGAAGCCGTTGCGCTTCTTGAACGTTTTGCTGAACTGGTAGACGTCAGAGTACCCACATGCTCTCGCTATGTCTGTGACCGAATCACCTGTGTACCGGAGCCGGCGAACGGCATGCTCATTGCGAAGCTGATCCAGGTACTGCTTGGGACTGCACCCGTACCTGGCTGCGAAGGTTCTGCGTAAATAAACAGGAGAGAAACCCGTCTGCTCCGCCAATTCGGTGATGCGAAACTCGGTGGCAAATTCCGTATCCAGTTTCTCTTTGAACCTGCGAAGAGCCGCTGTTATTCCTTCCTCACTGCTGTGTCTTCCCCCTGCTTCCGCCGCCTCGTGTACCTCTTGCACCAAGCGATACCAGACCGATTTCACTCGTGCTTCCCGCACAAGATCCCCAGGTACCCATTCCCTTTCTGCTTCCCGGAACAGTTCCCCGATCTTCCCCGTACGCTCACTCTGTAAAGGCAAAAGAAAGGGCAGTCGCAGCCGCTCGATCGGCTCCGGCCCAATCCATTCATTCTCATTTTTCCTTAACGAAGCGCAATCGAAGAGCAGCATCGTCATTCGGAGTGGATGCGCCTCGGAAGACTTCATATAAAGAGGCAGCCCGGGCCAAAGGTAGACCAATGTGCCCCCCTCCACTTCCACGTCCCTCTCCTCGCAACGAAAAATTCCCTTGCCGCTGTAAATATAATAAAAGGTGTGCCCGGATACGGTCTGCCGAATATCTTCCCAGCCTGGCAGCGCCGGCTTGGCGATGACCCAGTGCAGATGCACCACCATATTTCCCAAAGCATACTCCATAGATACTTCCCTTCTTTATTTGTATCATTTTTGACAAATGATTAAGATTGTTTTTACCATTGTCGCTTCATTGCTACGAATGCTAAACTCCGAACATACAGACCATCGATTACAGATGTTCTACTGGAAAAATGAATTGGAGATGATGAAATTGATCCGCACGTTTCAGCAGCATCGACGTAGAGAATGCCAACTGCTTGATGGATTATGGGATTTCGTTTTTGACAAGGATGACATTGGATTATCGGAAGAGTGGCACAGGAACTTCCCTTCCAACCACGATCGCATCCCCGTGCCAGCCTGTTGGAATAACGAGCTTGGCAAATTCGACTACGAAGGAGTAGCATGGTACCGCACGTGGGTAACCCTTGATGATATCAGCCATCTGCGTCTACTGTTCCACGCGGTGATGGGACATGCCGATGTGTACTGGGATGGACAGCATCTGGGATACCATTATGGTGGATTTACTCCTTTTGACTTTACGATTCCTAGTGTGACTGCCGGAGTCCACGAACTCGTCGTCCGCACAGACAGTACGCTGGGGACGAACACGTTGCCATACCATATCGTGGACTGGTTTCATTACGGCGGAATCATTCGGCCCGTTGAGGTTCAGCGTTTACCTGATGTTTGGATCGAGGGGATGCGCATTACCTATGACATGAAAGAAGATTCCAGCACTGACGTCCAAATCCGGCTCACGCTCCGCTCCATGTCGGATACTCCAGTCGAAGTGCCCGTATCCTTCTATAGGAATGATGAGATATTTCGAAATGATAACGCTTACCTCCCAGCTAAGGGTAGCATGGAACTCGTTGTGGAACAAGCCTGGTCAGACCTCAAGCGATGGGAACCGGAAAATCCAGCCCTTTACATGATCAGAGCCGTAGCCGGCCATGACGACCTTACAGACCGCATCGGGTTCCGTACCGTGGAGGCCCGGAACAAGAAGATTTGGCTCAACGGCAGGGAGCTTTATTTGCAGGGAGTTAACCGCCACGAAGAGCACCCCGAATGGGGCTTCGCATTTCCCAACAAATTGATGACCAAAGAGCTCGATATCATCCTGCAGATGGGATGCAACACTGTACGCGGGTCACATTACCCCCAAAGTGAATATTGGCTCGATCTGCTGGATGAGCGAGGCATACTCTTCTGGAGCGAGATTCCGATTTGGGGCGCAGCGTTCCCGGCGGAACACACGGACGACCCGCTCTTCGTAAAACGTGCGATGACCATGATGGATGAGATGATCGAGCGCGATCTTCACCATCCCTCGATCCTGTTCTGGTCTGTCCATAATGAAATTGATACACGTTCCAAAGAGGCCTATGAATTGTCCATCAAGATGACAGAGCTTGTTAGGAGCAAGGATCCGTCAAGGCTGGTGGCTTATGCCACGATGCACCCTATGACAGACATCTGCCTCGGACTATTCGACGTTATCGGAATCAACTATTATGGCGGATGGTATTTTGGACATGTCGAGTTCGAAGAGATGCTCGAAATCTTTCACGAGCGCTGCAAGGAATATGGAGCAGAGCAAACCCCTGTGCTGATGACCGAGTTTGGCGGAGCAGGCGTATACGGCGATTCCGGCTGGGAACCCCGCCTATTCAGCGAGGACTACCAGGCGGATCTACTCGGAAAGTCGCTGAAGCTCTTCCGGGCCGATCCGAAGATTAGCGGAACTTATGTGTGGCAATTTGCAGATACAAGGGCTCAGCTTCAGAGTCATTTTCCCCACTTCAGAGACCGGGCACGCTCCTTCAACAACAAAGGACTGGTCAACGAATATCGCAAACCAAAGCTGGCCTATCGCGTAGTCAAGGGCATTTATACCGACCATAACGATCCATACGACTGGGGCTCCACATTGAGATGATAAGCAAAGGGCTATCCCTGGAAGGGATGGCCCCTCCAGATCAAAAAACGTCATTCCAAATTGATGAATACCATGATGGAGAATGAGGAGGACGATTTGTTCATGTACACGCGAAAGATGAGCAGGCATGCCGTTGTTTTAATGATCTTGGGACTGTTTACGACTACGCTGGCTGCGTGCAGCGGAGGAGCTGAGCCAACAGACTCGTCAGGAGTAGAGCAGAATCAACCGCTAACCCAATTAACGTATTGGGTGGATTTGTTTCCGGATGCTGCTGCCATTATGAAAAGTTATGGAGAAGTAACTGCCTGGAAGGAAATTGAAGCCAAAACCGGTGTGAAAATCGAATTTCAGCACCCGGCACAAGGCCAACTCGGAGAACAATTCAACTTAATGGTAGCATCGAATAAGCTGCCTGATGTTGTAGATTATGGATGGAACGCATACCCAGGCGGCGCACAGAAAGCAATCCGAGATAAAAAACTCATCCCATTGAATGATTACTTGGATCATGCCCCCAACCTAAAAAAACTGCTGGAGGATCATCCGGAATGGAGAAAAATGGCTTCCACAGATCATGGGGATCTCATTGGCTTCCCGTTCATTCGTGAGGATGTCACCCAACAAGTGTTCCTGGGACCTGCAATACGCAAAGACTGGCTGGACCAATTAAATTTGTCGGTACCCACGACAATCGATGAATGGCACACCGTTTTGAAAGCGTTTAAAGAACGGGACCCGAACGGTAATGGTGAAGCGGATGAAATTCCGATTCTAATTTCGGCAGGAGAATTAACTTTTGCGGGTGCCTTCGGGACACCTAACGATTTCTACCGGGAGAAGGATACTGTCAAATACGGGCCGATTGAACCCGGCTTCAAGGAATACCTCGCCACAATGAACCAATGGTATAACGAAGGTCTGCTCGACAAGGACTTTGCGACGACGGATGCCAAAATGACCGATGCCAAAATAACAGGCAATCAGGTGGGGGCGGCGGTCCTGTTTCTCAATGGCGGCATTGGAAAATACATGGACTTGATGGCGCAAAGCCAACCGGATTTCAAATTGGTCGGAACCCCCTATCCGACATTAAATCCTGGCGAAAAGCCGGTCTTCGGACATATGGATAATCCCGTTACCGGCATCTTCGCAGCCATAACCGGAAGCAACCAAAACGTTGTTGGTACCGTGAAATTTCTGGATTATTTATACAGTGAAGAAGGAAAACTCATTATGAACTTCGGCAAAGAAGGCGAAACATACACACTCGTTGACGGCCAACCCCGGTATACGGATGCGATCTTGAATAATCCTGACGGACTGCCGATTTCCCAAGCCTTCAGGAAGCATATTATGGGCGCTACCTCCGGTCCTTTTGTGCAGGATGTACGTCACACGCAGCAGTATACGACCAAGCCGGAACAAAAAGAGGCCATGACGTTGTGGTCAAACACTACACAGGAAAAAAGAATGCCTCCCGTTAGTATCTCTGTAGAAGATAGCAGCCGATACTCCTCGATCATGACCGACGTCAATACATTTAAAGACGAAATGATTCTGAAATTTATTATGGGTACGGAACCGCTTGATCATTTCGATAATTATGTAGAAATGCTGAAAGGGTTAGGCATCGAGGAAGCGATCCAAATCCAACAGGCAGCTTTGGAAAGATACAACAACCGATAAGCAAAGCTTACCATTCCGGAATATGACGAGGATGCATGTCATATTCCGGACATCCGGGAGGGAGAATTTGTGCCTGATTTAGACAGAAGCGCTGTACAAGCAGCAGCCAGAATGCCCGCGGAAAGCAAAAAAAGGATCATCATGAGGGACTTGGTTCGTAATCGCTACATTTATTTGATGCTTGTTCCCGTTATTGTTTATTACGCCATCTTCCATTATGGTCCTATGTACGGCTTGCTCATTGCTTTTAAGGATTACGGGATCGCAGATGGCGTATGGGAAAGTCCTTGGGTCGGTTTTACCCATTTTCAGAACTTTTTTGAAAACCCTTACTTTTGGCGTCTTCTTCGCAATACCTTAATGATCAGTATTTATGAATTGTTGTTTGCATTTCCTGCCCCGATCATCCTTGCTCTATTGCTGAATGAGATACGTCTTGTCATTTTCAAACGAGTCGTACAGACGATTAGTTATCTTCCCCACTTTATTTCAATCGTGGTCGTAGCCGGCATGCTTGTTGACTTTGCTGCCCGTGATGGCCTGGTGAATAACATGCTCGGCTTTTTTGGATACGAGCCCATCGCATTCCTGCAGGAGCCGGGATGGTTTCGCTCGATCTATGTATCCTCCGGGATCTGGCAAGGAATCGGCTGGGGTTCCATTATCTATCTCGCCGCCATGTCCTCCATTGATCCTACGCTGTACGATGCGGCTCGTATTGATGGTGCAGGACGTTGGAAGCAAACCTTGCATATCACGATTCCAGGCATTATGCCTACCATAGTCATCTTGTTTATCCTTAATATAGGATCCATGCTTTCCGTGGGAAGCGAAAAAATCATTCTGTTATACAACCCGCTTACTTACGAAACGGCTGATGTCATTTCAACCTATGTTTACAGAAAAGGTATTCTTGGAGCCGATTTCGGATATTCCGCTGCAGTAGGTTTATTCAATTCGGTCATCAGCTTCATTTTGCTCATACTCGCGAATACGATCAGCAAGCGAGTAAGCGAACATAGACTGTGGTAAAGGGGATCGTGAAAAATGACATATAAACGTTCTCTGGGTGAAACTGTATTTTCATGGTTTAATATTTGCTTTATGCTTTTACTCTGCTTCGTTACGCTCTATCCATTTATTTATATCCTGTTTGCATCTCTAAGCAATCCTGCAGAAATGGCCCAGTTTCGCGGCATGCTGTTCTACCCGCAAGGATTTAGTTTCGCTGCCTACAAAGCGGTACTGGAAAATCCCATGGTTACAACCGGGTACCGGAATACGCTCTTCTATGTCACAGCAGGTACAGCCATCAATTTGGTGATGACAACGCTCGGTGCCTATGCCCTCTCCCGTCGCAACGTTTATTTCAAAAACCACATCATGCTCATCATCGTGATTACTATGGTGTTCAGTGGGGGACTTATTCCTTCTTACCTGCTGATCAATCATCTCGGGATGTTGAATACACCTTGGGCACTTCTCTTGCCAGGGGCCATCAATTCGTTCAATTTGATTATTATGCGAACCGCATTTCAAGGCATCCCGGCAAGTTTGGAGGAATCCGCGCGCATCGACGGAGCGAATGACTGGGTTATTATGACAAGAATTATTATTCCCCTGTCCATGCCCGTCATTGCCGTCATGATTTTATGGTACGCCGTAGGCCATTGGAATTCGTATTTCAATGCATTGATTTATTTACGGGACCGGGAATGGTTCCCTCTTCAGCTGGTGCTCAGGGAGATTCTGATTTCCAACAGTACAGACAGCATGATGACAGGAGCAGCAGCCGGCGATCGTCTGGATATCGGGATAACGATAAAATACGCGACGATCATTGTGTCTACACTGCCGATCCTGATCCTGTATCCGTTTCTGCAAAAATATTTTGTGCACGGCGTTATGATCGGTGCGCTCAAAGAATAATGGACAGATTGGTTTCAAGGTTGCACACATTTGCTGCAAAACCTTGAAACCATTTTTGCCATAAGCGTGATATATCTAAATTCAAAACAATCTGGGGATAACAGTGATCGGAAGATGGTTCTGACCACGTAGTGACTCCGTGTAAAAATCATCGGTTCAACTTATATAGGGACCCTGGGCAGCTATTTCATAAATAAAGCACTGAAAATCACGACATCCTGCAAGAAATGGATCGTTAGCGCCCAGAAAAATCCTTTTGTTTCTAACATTGATTTGGCCAAAAACCATCCGATAAAAGCAGCCATCAATACGCCTGGTATCCCGCCCGGATTTCCAAAATAATGAACGATACCAAAGATCGATGCGGCTAATCCTTGCGCTACATACGGAGAAAATCCATATCTGCTAACAACGGCAACAAACGAAAACCGAAAGATGATTTCTTCTGAAAAAGCATTCATAAGCGCAAATAGAAGGATGAGTATAACCCCGGGATATAACTCCATACTTACGCCCCCTCCATGAATCACTTGGAAGTAGATGACGACAGACGTTACCAACGTAATCACGATTGCGAAGTTTACACCTAACTTTTTCCACGTCTCCGTCTCTTTTGGCTTAACGCCAATCCACGGTTCTGGCCGGATTATTCCATCTCGCCTTTTAAGGTTTAAATACGCAAGTCCCTCTTTCCCCGCGATTCCATAGACGATGCCGATCAAAATAACAGCCAATAACAATACCGTGACTTGATAACTCATCTCTAGATTGTATCCAGCACTTTCGAATATTTTTAATAGGAGGGGCGGACTGCTTTTGAACCATACCAAGAGAGGGGCACAAGCAGCAACCACGATCGAAATGAACAGGATGGGAACGAAATTGAACCGTTTTTTATTCATTCTCTTGCCCCCTGTCTGGACGGTTTAACGATTCCAACGCATGTTGGCACCATTCGATGGTCATTCGCAGATATCGCTCACCGTAGTCGAGGGTCAACAACCAGAGCTGGGCCTGTTTGCTTTCCTTGTCAGGAACACTCGCTTTAATTCCTGCAAGCATCGCAGTTAACCGCTCGCTCTCTTCTAATTCTTCCTGGAGAAAAGCGATTAATTGGGGGATATGCCGTTCATCGGAGACAAAGAGCTTCATAAGCAATTCGTTCCTGATCACAGATTCCTCCGGCGGGAGGGCTAACCATGAATCAAGCTGTTCACATCCTTGTCGCGTAACACCATAGACGATTTTACGCCTTCCCGTCTCAGCTTCTTCCACAACGGACACATAACCCTCTTGCTCCAGTTGTTTGATGCTCTTATGAATATGTCCGTAGGATTCGTTCCAGAAAAGGCCGATGCTTTCCTTCGAAAACTTTACAAGTTCGTAGGCACTCATGGGTTTAATGCGAAGTAAGCCGAGAATAGCAAAATGGGTGGTATTGATTCTTTTCATACGTCCCTCCTCCTTCACAATATATCTTTGAGATATATTCAATTAGCATAATACTCCATAAGGCTAAGGATGGCAATCCATTTAGAGAAAAAATAAGCTCAAGCCATTTTTAGCATTGGAAGCTCCACAACTTGAATTGCCGTTACTTCAACAAAAAAAGCAGCCCCGAACGGACTTCCCACACTGCTAATCAGTTAACAATGGAGTAGTTCATTCAAGGGCTACCTTTTTTATTTAATATTTACCAAGTAATCCAACCGCTTGTTCGTTTATAATTGTGAAGAAGTTCGTATTCTTCACTACGCATCAGTCGTTTCATTTTTGTTCTATAAAGGCGATAATCATCTTTTCGTGCTGCTTTACACTCTTTGTTGTAATGAACGCTCTTGATTCCTTTACGGAAATCTTTAAGCTTCTCTCTCCTTGGATCAATGGGCTTCCTGTTGATCCCCAGACTATGCTGCTTCTCATCTTCCCAGGATTGAATCTCTTCACGCGTAAACATCTTCATCCCCATTGTGCCGGGTTAGATTTTGGCTTTTGAAGCCATGACCTTAGACACAACTAATAGAAGAAGATCTTCGGATTGAACATGAAATCACCTCGGTTTTTATTCAACCTAATTTTAACATATGGTAGCAGATTGGTGCATGGCCTGAAGGTGGCTGCATAACGTTTAGATATCCATTTAATCGGCAACCGGTTCAAGTTCTCAGAATGACTCAAGATTTATATTTATGGATTAATTGTTGGATCGCTTGTCGAACATCACCATGAAATAAACCTCCATGATAACAAATCAGCTGCTCGATATCGTAGTCAAGCAATCGCTGTACCGATCGTACGGCCTCATCCAGATCCATTGTATACTGGGGATTAGCAATGGCGAGCTCGCCTTCCTCGATGACGACGGCGTCTGCAGCGATCAGTGTTTTGCTGGCTGGCAAATATAATGAGATGTGCCCGGGCATATGACCTGGCGTGTGGATGATCTTAATCCCGCCGCACCAAGGCAGCCAATCCTCATCGGCTACCGTCCGGTCAACGGCAACCGGCTCGATCGACTTCAAGAGGCGAATAAATTGCTCCGCATATGGCTTTGCTTCATCGGTCAATGCGTCAAACGTTGATTCTGCCTGTTCAAGCCGCAATGATTTTTTCGTTCCTTCAATGTAAGGCGCTTCTAGCTCGTAAGCAACGATTTCGATGTGTGGATACGCCCTCTTCAAAGCAGCGACTGACCCCATATGATCCATATCGTGATGCGTCACGATCAGTTTAGTCATTGAATCGAGAGTAACGTTATACCGGTTAGCCGCTTTTTCAATAAGAGGCATGAAATCGGGATAACCGCAGTCGATAAGAATCGTGTCAAACTCATCTTGAAGAAGGATTGGGGTAATGACCTGTTTTTGTCCGTTATATTCAAACTCAATATCAAGTAGATGATAAGTACTCATCAACATACCTCCTAACTAAAACAACAATAATTATTGCATATTATTAACACATGACCTTCTCCTGCGATACGAAGCGCCGAAAGCCCCCATAGCCCCTGCGTCATCACGCTCCAAATGAAATTTCCCCGTCATACGGTGCCCTTCTTCATTAATCTCCGCCACCGCCGCAGGATGAGCAGCTGGATGAGCTGCAAGAAGAATCTGAGGATGATCCGGAACCTCCGGATGAACCACTGCTGTCTGTGCAATGATCTGCATAACAGCTGGCACTGCTCGTGCAACTGCTGTTTGACGAAGACCCGGAGGCAGTCTTTTCCTGCGGGAGAATTTCCTGCTCCAGGCGACCCATGCGCACCCCGTATGTCGCTTCATGATGTATGGAATGGTACACCATGGCACTCGCCATGAGAAGAGCCACATCCCCCGTACCCGGAGATTCAAGGGAGAGTTCATTTGCGCTTAGACTTGCCGATCTTTGCAGTTTTTCAATCAAGTAGGTAATAACCTGCGCAGCTTCAGGACTCTCCTGCATGCGCCTGGCATGGAAGAGTTGATTCACCAGTTCGGACGGGTCTCCCTGCGCGATCAACTTTTGCACATCACCGGATAACGGATACCTGAAGAAATCGCCCCAGATCACGGAACTATAGGGAGTAAACGCGAATAATTGACAGTACACCCAGTCAAACCAGGCTCGTGCTCCTGGCGTTTCGCGGCGGGTAACAGCCGGCTCATGATGTACAGTGGAACCCATAAACTCTTCGCAAAAGTCAGCGTAGGATCTCGTAAACATCAGCATTTCATGCCAAAATTCGTCTACCTCCTCGCTGAACATGGGCACCTGCTTAAGTAAAGAAGCCATAATGAAGTATCTCTTCAGCTCCAGCAGCTTCCATCGATACTCGTGCGTTGTCATATGAGGATATTCCTGTCCCATACGGATCTTCAGTTTGTTGGAAAAATGTTTATTGAAACTCTTTTCCAATTGAAGAACGACTTGCTTATAGGAGACCTCTTCGCGAAGTCCAAGATTCAAAGGTAACTTTTTGCGCCTGTACGTCACTTTTGCATGCCTTCTGCGGCTTCCCGCCGGACGGAAAATTCTGATCTTACGCCGAATCAAATATACCCCAATAACCAATAAAATGGCTGCGATGTAGTAGTAGATAGGCACAGCGCCTCTCCTCTCCGTTGATATCGTTTCTATGTATGGGTTAAACTCTCACTAGTATAAATGACGACCGGTAATGACTAAAAGAGCCCTTTGGCTTAAATGCCAGGGATGTATGTTTCTATGCCTGCCCATTGCTTCAAAAATCCAACGTTCAGGGAATTTACCCCTAACCTACGAAATTGCTCGAACATCGAATACAAGCAGGAATTGGTCTGCTGGTTTTACTTGTCATCTGATACGACAATTATCAATACTAGTCAATAAACCTATTTTTGTGATTGCTACTCTCTCCATTGGACATAGCCACGCCACCGACCTGTGCCAGTGCTTCCAACAGCTTTTTTATCTTCATCAATTTCCTCCAGGATTCCATCAACCCATAGAAATGGATTTCTATGCGGTATTACCTCTTGTATTCTTTCAACATCAAACATGATTGCCTTCTCTTGTAGTTTATTTAAAAACCGATTCAAGTAAATCCCGGGACATCTTAGATGCTTATCTAATCGGAAATAAGAACATGTTCTTGTCCCTCGACATTTAATGACCAATTAATGGTATGATTATAATACCCTGTTTTCGTTTTTTATTTTGCCGACCGGTCGACTAAATTTTCAGTGAGGTGCAGCTATGGAGCCTGTTATCCGAGAACTTAAATCCAGTTTTGAGAGTCTGAATCCCTCCGAAATTGAGCAATCCGAATACTTGTCGAATCTAACAACCGAAAGACTTCGGCTGATCCCCTATCCGAACTTCGCTATCGAATTTGACAGTCCTTTATACCTCTTCCGGTTTGAAGATCGAACGCTTGCGATATTCGGACATGATCTCGGTGGTTATTACGCGGTCGATCTCGAGAGTGGCACCGTAACATATATCCACCAGGAAGACGCCCTTTACCGGCTGCAATTTTGCAATTCAAGCTTTGATTCTTTTTTGCAATTTCACAACTTGTTTATGCAGCAGGTAAAGTGGCGAATTGAATCCGGCAACGATCCGCAAAAAGCGGTGGAAGCGCTGGAAACAGAGTTCAGACGCTATGATTCTCAAGCCACGGAAAACGACGAGTCCTTTTGGCCGATGCGTTTGTACGAGCTTTCCGACGACCTGTTTCCGCTGAATGATCTGCGTATAAACTTTTACCGATCGATCCTCGACAAAACGAAATGAGATCGTTACCGATACCGCGAAACGTTTTTCCGTGACGATCGCTAAAATGTCCGTATTGCGTTTTTGTTGTATTTATACACCAATTCTTCCCTTAGTGGACTATCTTGTCTAGTATATAAAGCATCTTCGTTTCGCCATAGATCAAACCAAGGAATGGCCTCATTCTCTACAAATAACAATATTTGATTTGCACATCTATTTATAGAATCCTCATCTTTATGATACCTGAAGTTATAATGTATTGAATATTCATTTTTGTATCCATTTGCTTGGATTCCGTTTAAAGCTATAAAGTCCAGATCATCTAATAGAAATCGTATCCCCGTATGAACTCTATAGAAAGGACCAGACTACCGCGGTCAGAACCATCTTCCGATCGCTGTTATCCCCAGATTTCTTTGATCCCCTTGTTCAAGGGGAAAATCCGGTGATCAGCCTATGCTTCCGATGCAGCTTTCTTACAGAAAGCTTTTAAGCGACCGCTTCGCTTCTCCAGATTCTTTCTGCCCTCTTCGTTATCGTGTAAATTTCCGGTTCAATCTATATAGTTTCTTTTTTACGAGTTCTCCATGCTTTTTCTCAAGGAATTTATCTTTCATTGCGATCATGTCCCCTTCTTCAGTGACTCGTCTATGTCTAAATTCATGATTACTTTCAGAAGGAGTATCCCCCAGCATTTAAGTACTCTTGGTTCCACTCGTGTACAGGAACCGGAGTAATGCAATTCATATAATACTCCTTATACTTATCCAGCCCGAAATAAACAGAGTATGACCAGTAGAGCCTATGCATCAAATCTTTAGCTGTATGTAATGCGGTTAGTTCGTAAGGCTCTAATCGTTCAAGTGGATTCGCGGGATAGATATCTGTTTCCACGATGGGATTTCCCATTCCCAAATCGCCGATTCCTGGATCTATATACACCAGATTGAATCGAGTAGAACATGAATCCGGACGATTTCCAAAATCTTGGCTAATATAATGTTTGGGTACATCCACAACTGTTTTAGGAGCCATGGCTGCATCTTTCAATTTCTGCTTTGCGGTCAACTTTACAGCTGAATTCAACACTCGGATCACTCGAAATTCTTGAATATCCTGTAATTTAACCTCATCCCAAGCAGAGATTGAATTCTCCAAAAAGATATTAAACATGATAATACAAGGCTTTTTGAGTAATTGAACAACTGTTGAAACTGAGTCTGTCACAGGTACAAAATAAACATCATTTTCTTTCCAGCTGAATCGATTTAACATAATGTCTGGCGCCCCCTTTAGATCCATTTTTGTAGTTGTAGAAGAGCCCCTTTCCTACTAGTACATCGTCTTTGGAGAGTAGAAGACATGCCTGGTCTTATGGCTACTTATGAATTTACCGCTATTTATTTTATCCTATATGATTTTGTAAATGTATTCGCCACATGGACTTCATTCGCTTGTCTTCAGCAATATTCTCATAGAGGATATGCTCCTTCCCTGCTTGTTTAAACCAATCGCGTAATGCTGCAATCCTTCCTTTATTAAAATCAATAAACTGAAAATCTAGTTGTTGTAAGTGCTCCATTTCAAGTAATGCCTCTAAATCCTTGGCTTTAATACTTGTAGAAATCTGCCTTAATTCTAACATTTCAAGAAGGGGTGCTGACCACAAAAGATCTATATGTTTTAACGCTTTCATATTATCCAGTTCCAACTGTCTAAGGTTATGCATTTTAGAGAAGTCACATAAAGCCTCCACCTTAGATAAGGACAATCGTAAATAAGTAAGATTATGCATTGAAGCTATATCATCCAGATTCGTTAAGTTACGTATATTTGCTAAGCTAAGCATTTTAACTGTAGAATTCGCAAGTGCTGCTAGGGAACCTTTCAAAGTACAATCATGAATAAAGAGACACTCCAATTTGGTTAACTGACGAACAAAATCAACTTCATGAATAGTAGTACTCAAAATGAGCGTGTCAAGTTCAGTTGCATCGCCGATCGGTGTTAAGTCTACAAATTCCCCATATAATGAAAGATATTGAAGATTTCTAAAGTTAGAAGTAAAGTTTAAGTTTACCGGCTTTTTACTTGTAATTGATAAAAATTGCAATCGCTCTAGTTTACCAAGTATACTCAAATCAATATGATGTTGAAGGTTTAACTGTAAAGCTGTTATATGCTTTAAGTCAGCGATGATCTGTAATAATTCCTCTGTATAGCGCCCTTTCATATCAATTTGACGAATAGACAATACTAAATCCGGACGTTTAGCAAATACATGCTTATCTAATTCTTGTAAATCTTCGAGCTTATCTATATCAACGACAAACGAAATAAGCGCCCGATGTCCCAGTTGCTTAATCGCTTTATTCATTTTCCCTATTGTCCAAGGTGCACCATGCATAGAGCTCGTCCATACTTCTCCCATAACGACTCCCCCAATTCTTTTATGCTACCGATAATCTATTTAAATATTATTGTTAACCAAGCGATCAGAATCTCTATCTGAGATAGTCTTAATTTTACTGCATTTTACAGCGAATCCATATGGGGAGCAAGTTTATGGTTTATTTCTCCGTTAGAGCATCCTTCCTTGGGCTATTCTCTCTCCTAAAATAGCGACTTCCATGGGATCATGTTCTTGTCCCTCGACAGAAAACAGACCCGCTATGATCGATAGCGGGTCTGTTCTTCATTTCCATATCTGTACAAGAACGTATTCTTCTACAGCTTTAGGCCGATCTTTTGTTTTTGTTGTAGATATCGAAAGCTACGGCAAGCAGAAGCACCAAACCTTTGATTCCCTGCTGCCAGTCAATGCCCAAACCAATGAGGGACATTCCGTTATTCAGTACCCCCATTACCAAGCCGCCGATGATTGCTCCAAACACGGTTCCAATGCCACCGGAAGCTGAAGCCCCGCCGATAAAGCAGGCTGCAATGGCATCCAATTCGAAGTTGGTACCCGCTCTTGGAGTGGCCGCGTTCAGACGGGCAGCGAAGATCAGACCGGAAACGGCGGCGAGCACGCCCATGTTTACAAATACCCAGAATGTCACTTTTTTGGTTTTGACTCCGGACAGTCCTGCAGCCTTTTCATTTCCTCCAAGCGCGTATACATGACGCCCCATTACAGTACGGTTCATGACAAAGGAATAAACGATGATCAGTACAAACAGCAGGATCAAAATATTCGGAATTCCGGCGTAACTTGCCAACACGAAGGTAAACAGGTTCGTCACCGCAGCCACCACAATCAGCTTGAGCAGGAAAAGTCCCTGCGATACGACCGCGAATCCGTATTTCCGCTGGGAGCGGCGTTCCCGCAGTTCATTCACGATGTACCAGACCGTAAGCGCAACCCCGACAAGGATCGAGATGAGCCCGAAACCCGAGAATTGAATATCTGGCAGGAACCCGGAGCTAATCTTTTGGAATCCTCCCGGAAAAGGAGAGATGGACTGCCCTTCGAGCACGATCATCGTCAACCCGCGGAAGAGCAGCATGCCCGCAAGGGTCACGATAAACGCAGGGATCCGCACATAGGCGATCCAGAAGCCCTGCCAGGCTCCGATTAACGCCCCGACCAGCAAAGAAGCGATCACCGCCATCCAGGCCGGAAGCTGCCAGTCGACCATCATGATTGCTGCCACTGCACCGACAAAGGCTGCAACGGAACCTACCGACAGGTCAATATGTCCGGTAATAATGACCAGTACCATCCCGATGGCGAGCACAAGAATATAGCTGTTCTGCAGGATCAGATTCGTAATATTGATCGGTTTCAGTAAGAGCCCGCCAGTCAGCAGCTCGAACAAGATCATAATGACAACCAGGGCGATGATCATCCCGTATTGGCGTATATTGTTTTTGAACAGTTTAGTTAGCATTTCCATGCTTCTCGCCTCCAGACTTCGTCATATATCTCATCAACGTTTCCTGCGTAGCTTCTTCGCGGCTGACTTCTCCCGTGATGCGCCCGGCATTCATGACATAAATCCGGTCACACAAGCCCAGAACCTCCGGAAGCTCGGATGAGATCACCAGCACACCCTTGCCCTCTGCAGCAAGGCGGTGAATAATGGTATAGATTTCGAATTTGGCGCCCACATCGATTCCGCGGGTCGGTTCATCCAGAATGAGAATATCCGGACCGGCAAAAATCCATTTGCTCAGCACCACTTTCTGCTGATTGCCACCGCTCAGGTTTCCGGTTTTCTGCAAAATGCTCGGTGCTTTGATATTCATGCTTTTCTTCATTTCTTCGGCAACCAGCACTTCTTCACGTTCGTTCACAACTGCATTTTTGGTCAGCTTGCTCAGACCGGTCAGTGAGATATTGCGTTTGATATCATCCATAAGAATGAGCCCGTATTCCTTCCGATCCTCCGTCACGTAGGCAAAACCATTTTGAATCGCCTCCGTTACGCTGTTGTTCTGAATCGGTTTGCCATCCTTGATCAGCTGGCCCGATATGTTGCGTCCATAAGATTTGCCGAAGATGCTCATGGCCAGCTCCGTACGTCCCGCCCCCATCAGACCGGCAATGCCCACGATCTCGCCACGCCGGATGTTCATGTTGACCTGATCCAGCACCTTGCGTTCGGCATGATGCTCGTGATAAACGGTCCAGTCCTTCACTTCCAATATGACTTTACCGATATTGGCATGACGTTCCGGGTAGCGGCTTGTCAGATCACGGCCCACCATTCCGCTGATAATCCGGTCTTCGGTGACGTTATCCTTTCTCATGTCCAGCGTCTCGATCGTCTTGCCGTCCCGCAATATCGTAACGGAGTCCGATACCTTGGACACTTCATTCAGCTTGTGGGAAATCAGGATACACGCAATTCCCTGCTTTTTGAATTCCAGCATTAATTGGAGCAGATTTTCGCTATCATCCTCATTAAGCGCTGCCGTTGGTTCATCCAGAATGAGCAGACGAACCTTTTTGGAGAGTGCTTTTGCAATTTCGACCAGCTGCTGTTTACCCACGCCGATGTTGGATACAAGCGTGTTCGGATTTTCGCTGAGCCCCACTTTGGAGAGCAATTCACGTGTACCGACCAACGTTTCTTTCCAGTCAATGATGCCTTTGCTGGCACGTTCATTGCCCAGAAAGATGTTCTCCGCGATGGACAGGTAAGGGATCAGCGCGAGCTCCTGATGGATAATGACGATCCCCAGATCCTCGCTCTGCTTGATATTTTTGAACTCGCATGTTTTGCCCTGAAACAAAATATCCCCTTCGTATGTTCCATGTGGATATACACCGCTAAGCACTTTCATCAGCGTGGATTTTCCTGCACCGTTCTCACCGCACAGCGAATGAATTTCGCCTTCCCGGACCTTGAGATTGACGTTCTCCAGTGCTTTGACCCCAGGAAAGGTTTTGGTAATGCCCTTCATTTCCAATATGATTCCGGTCATGGGATTTGCTCCTTTCCATTATTATTTCAATCCAATTTCTTCTTTGGTGTAATATCCGGTGCCTACAATGTCCTTCTCCACGTTTGTGCGATCCACTGAAATCGGATCCAGCAAATAGGCTGGTACGATCTTAATTCCGTTGTTATATGACTTTTCGTCATTCACTTCCGCTTGTTTTCCTTGCAAAATGCTATTGGCCATCTCTACCGTTTGTTCCGCCAGCTTGCGAGTATCCTTGAATACCGTCTGCGTCTGCTCTCCGGCAACAATGGATTTGATCGAGGCCAGCTCCGCGTCCTGACCTGTAATGACGGGCAAAGGTTTACTCTTTGATCCGTATCCGACGCCTTTTAGCGACGAGATAATGCCAATGCTGATTCCGTCGTACGGGGACAAGACCGCATCCAGGTGATCTCCCGAATAATAGGCGCTGAGCAGGTTATCCATCCTCGATTGAGCCAATGCTCCATCCCAGCGCAAGGTCGCGATCTGCGCCATCGTGGTTTGGTTGCTCCGCACGACAAGCTTGCCGGAATCGATATACGGCTTCAGCACAGACATCGCACCGTCAAAGAAGAAATACGCATTGTTATCGTCGGGCGAGCCGCCAAACAGCTCAATGTTGAACGGGCCCTTGCCTTCCTTGAGGCCCAGCTTCTGCTCAATGTAAGAAGCCTGGAGCACGCCCACCTTAAAGTTGTCGAACGTCGCGTAGTACGTTAAATAGGGCGTGTTGCGAATCAGACGGTCGTAGGATATGACTTGAATGCCTTCATCGTGAGCCTTCTTGATCACATCCGTCAGCGTATTGCCATCCACGGATGCAATCACCATCACATCCACTCCTTTGGTGATCATGTTCTCAATCTGTGAAATCTGATTTTCGACCACGTCCTCAGCGTATTGCAGATCCGTTTTATACCCCTGTTCCTGAAACAAACGGACCATGTTCTCTCCGTCGCCGACCCATCGCTCGGAGGATTTGGTTGGCATGGAGATGCCGACATATCCTTTTTCCTTGCTGCCTGCCCCACTCTCAGCCAGATTGCAAGCCGACAGCATCAGGGTCATCACCAGAAGCCAGATCATCACTGCTCCTTTTTTCATATCAAGTTCCCCTTTCCTCAAATCATGCGGATCGTGAACGAATCATAAGATAACGCTTACAACGTTCGAAGTGACCCATACTGCTTTCTGTTTCCGCCTGATCCAATCGTAGCATTATGACGTCGAGACCGTCTTTGCAGCTTTTGAACCTTTTTTATAATATTTTAACTTTTGTATAACCTGTAGAAGTTAAGATGCTGAATCCCTTGCCTCGAGTATCGTTCATCCACCGGGTATAAAAAAAGAGCTGATCCGCTTCGCAGAAGCAGAACAACTCCGTTGCCCTTGTCCATGTCCGGTGATGTTATTCCTGGTCCGCTTGATGTTATACCAGGTCCGCGGAGGCACTGTGCCCTGTGCCCCCGTCTTTTCGGTACTGCGCAGGCGAGATCCCCATCTTTTTCTTAAACGCCGTGCTGAAATAATGCTGGGTGTCGTAACCGACCCGTTCTGCAATGCTGTGGATGGGCATCGTCGTGGAATCCAGCAGCTGCACCGCTTTACGGATGCGGGCATGCGTGACCAGGGTTACGAAAGTATCGTTCAGCTCTTTCTTGAGCACCCGGCTGAGATATACCGAGGAGACTTGCAAGCGGGCAGCGAGCGATTCAAGCGTCAGTTCCCGATCCGCGTACTCCTCATTGATGATCTGCCGAGCCCTGCGCACCAGCGGAGACAATCGGGCTTCCCCATAAACAAGTTCCCGGCATAGCCGGTAAGCATTCGGGGCCTCTTCTAATGTACCTGTATTTTGCACCACACGGGCATGAACGGCGATATTGAGGCAGGAACCGATCTGCTGTTCAATGATGCAATCCAGCTCTTCCGGAGCCGCCTGCCACAAGCAAAAGCCGATTAACCCATTCGGGTCCCTGAACAGGACATGCGGAAGTTCTCCCAGCAGTTCGCCGATAATATTCTCCACGGCAAAAAGAAACAATTGGCGGTCATTCTCCCGCATAAGGGACTGACGGGCTTCGGCCGCAGGCCAGCGGACGATCCCGAGCTGCACGGGCGGATCGGATGGCAGACGCAGGAACGCCAGCTGCTCTGTCAGATCTTTTCCTTCCGCAAGCCCTTCCAGCCACTCCAGACAAAAACGCTGACGCAAAAGCGGAATATTGCGTTCGATCTGATCCGCAGCCTGCTTAACGTAAGCGGTCCGCTTGCGTTCTTCGTCCATCCGCCGATGCAAACGCTCGAGCGCAGCATGCAGCCGCTCCGCATCTACCGGCTTTAGGATGTAATCCTCCACGCCAAGTCGCACGGCCTCCTGGGCATAAGCAAACTCATCATGACCGGAGATGATCAGACAGCGGCAGCCCGGACATTCGTCCTGAAGGCGGCGGATCAGATCAATCCCGTTCAGAAATGGCATATTCATATCCACAAGGATGATATCGATACCGAGCTGGACAGCCAGCTCCAGCGCTTCTTCACCGTCTTCCGCTTCACCGGCAACCTCCATGCCCAGCCGATCCCAATCAATGGCATCCCGTATGCCTTCGCGAATGATCGGTTCGTCATCTGCAATCAGAACTTGGTAGCGCCCTGAAGTCTGCAATGTCTGGACTCCCGCCACAGAAACTGCCGCACTCTCCAATTCTGTCCAAGCTGCTTGCATGGTTGCTCTCTTCATTGACTCTCCCGCCTTCCTTCAATATCGAATTGCAATGCTTGTGGTAGTTCCTTCATTAACGGCTGAGTGATGGTCACGCAGGTCCCTTCACCTTCCTGACTATCCAGGCTGATTCCGTATTCTTCGCCAAAAGAAAGCCGCAGACGTGCCTGTACATTCAGCATGCCATAACTTTTGCCACCCTGGCCGGCTTCCTGTATTTCCATGCTCTCCAGGGGTGTGCTGAGGAGACGAGTCATCTCGTGCAGCCGCTCGCCTGTCATCCCGGCGCCATCGTCCTGTACAGTAAGCAACAGCTTGTCGTCTTTTACTTTAGCTTCGATCCAAATGTTACCCGGCCCTCGTCTCCCCTTAATCCCGTGATAAATGGCATTTTCCACTATGGGCTGCAGCACCAGCTTAAGCACGAACAGCTCCTTTAGGTCCTCGGGAATCACCAACTCACATTGAAGCCGGTTCCGGTACCGGGTCTGTTGAATCTGCAGATAGCTGGATATATGTTCAATCTCGGAACGCAGAGGAATGAAATCATTGCCTTTGCTGAGCCCGATCCGAAACAGTCTGGAGAGGGCACCCACCATCTCGGATACATCGTCTACGCCTTTCCTCTGTGCCATCCAATGAATCGTATCCAAGGTGTTATATAAAAAATGAGGTTTGATATGCTCCTGCAGGCTTCGCATTTCCGCATCCCGTTTCTGCCGCTCCCGCAGTTCATTAAGGGACATGAGCTGCTGGATTTGCACCAGCATTCGGTTGAAGCTTCTGCCGAGCATGCCGATTTCATCGGCACGATCGCTCCAGCGGCCGGATCTGAGATTTCCCGTTTCCGCTCTGCGCATATAAGACATCAACCGGAAAATAGGCTGAGCGATGGAATTGGAAAATCGCAGGGAAGCGCTCAGGCCAAAGAGACAGACCACGAAAACAAAACTGACCACGTAAAACTGGATCTGGCGGACTTCCGCCGTCGATTCCTTGGCCGGGAACACCCCTACGGTTCTCCATCCCGTAAACGCGGAAGACTGGTACATGAATAACAATTCCTTCCCTTCTGCTTCTGCGTTAAATGTTCCGCTATCTCCCGATGTGAACCACGCGGGTGGAATCTGCTCAACGAGTGGATTGTCCGGCATATAGACGCTTCGCCCTTCTGCATCGGTCACCATGACATATCCGGATTTCCCCAGCGTTACATCCCTGGCGGCCTGAGAGACGGTACGCAGCTTGAGATCAATCATAATGACACCGAGCACGCGTCCCGATGATTCATCCGTGATGGAACGTGCGACGGACACAATTTCACTGTCTTTATACCGGACATGCGTCGTGATGTTACGATGTCTCGGTTGGCCCAGAACGGTAAAAATGCCGGCATTCCCGGCCGCGCTTTGGTACCATTCCTCCTGAACCAGGCTTTGATTGGTTTTCGGATACATCTCATTGCTGATGTAATCTCCGTTTCGGTTAACGAGCACGATCCCTGCGATTTCCGGGTACAATGTCGTGAAGCCCTGCAAATATTGCTTGATTCCATAAAGCTGATCCTGATCTTTGGCCCGATTCAGATCGTTATAAGGTACAGCTGTGCCTGTATGGCCGTCAAAATCCGTTTTCCCTTCCATAAAAGCACGGATATCCGGATCAAAAGCGATCAGATAGGTCATATTCTGCAAATTCTCCATCTTGCTGTCAAGCGCTTCATTGACTTTGCCGATCAGCTGCATCGTGTGCCCTTCAACCTGTCGTTCGACAATCCGTTCCACCGTCCAGTTCACCAGCAGCCCGAGTCCCACCGAAGGAACGATGGCAAAGAGCAAAAAGAGCAGCATCAGCTGATAACGCAGCGGCATATTGCGCAAGCGCAGCCGTTGCAATCCGCCCTTCATCCGGAAACGGATTTTCCTCCAGCTGAGGGACATAGTTGACCGATTATTATTTTTATTTGGCATAGTAATCATCTACATTCGAACGTGTCACCACAGAGATTCCGGTGTCTACCCTAACAGGCAGCGGTGCGTTCTCATCGGAAGAGGACGGTGCGGGCACGGTCAATTGATGGTGCAAATGAAACAGATATTGAAGGGACCAATATCCCATGTTCCAGGTTCCTTGTGCGATCGTTGCAGAGATGGTGCCGCTCTTGATCATATCCAGCGTAGCCTTATTCGTATCAAAGGAGATGATTTGGAGCGGATGTCCCGCATTTGCATTCTGAACCGCTTCGCCTACGCCTGCCGCTCCCGTCGCCTCGGTTACAAAAATTCCGCCGAGCTTCGGATACGCCTTCATCATTCTGAGCGCTTCATCTTTTGATTTCATTACATCTCCGTGTCCATCGGCAACTTCAACGACCTTCATGGAAGGGTACCGGTCACGGATCGTATCGCGGAACCCCTGTGTTCGTTCTTCATGATTTTGCTGGCCCGGCATGGTCAGAATGGCGACTTCTCCCTCCCGGCCCAGAAGCTCGGCCATTTTGTCCGCAGCAGTCACCCCTGCCTGGTAATTGTCCGTACCGAGAAAAGAATAGGCTCTGCTGTCCGGTGCGTCCGCATCAAACAAAACGACCGGGATACCCGCGTCCAGCGCCTTGTTTATGACGGGAATCAGCGATTGCGGGTCAATGGCGGAAATGGCGATGCCTGCCGGTTTTCGTGCAATCGCCTGCTCGATGACTGTGGTCTGTTCCTTCGGATCATACCGCGTAGCTCCCCGGTATTCCACGGTTACCCCGAGCGCATCCCCGGCATCCTCGAAGCCTTTGAGCACACTTTTCCAATATTCCAAGCCGGACTGGAACGTGATCATGATGTAAGTTTCACCAATATCACCGCGCAGTCCCCGGTCTTCCCATGAGCCATTCGCTTCGCTTGCGTATTCGTACCTGAACACATACAGCGCAAAAGCCGAGATGAGCAAAATATAAACCAGCAGCGTTTTTTTCATATTCGTCTTCACTTCCTTAGAGGTCTCTCCACTTGCGTTCCGCTTAAATTGTAAACGCAAACACGCAAAAAAGAAACCGCTTTCCGTTTTAGCCAGAGTCATCTGTGTATGGAGACACAGGGCTAACATTTACTCAAGCAATATTTATTGTAAGATTATAACATAATACAAATATCATATGGCCGGCTCGACCTATGAAATTCAGGCATCTTGGAGGTTCCCGACATTTTGGCACAGCATGAGAAAAAGAACTTCTCCTTCCCGCTGCTCATTGCAGCATTAAGCCTCACCGTATTTGCACTGATTGCCTTGTCCGTCAGTGATCACCAGATCCACCGGTTTGATGACAACCTGATCGGATGGGTTCAGGGCATGGAATCACCCGGCATGACCAAGTGGATGCGGGTATTCACATGGATCGGCAGCGGACGGCCTGTCATCACCATCACGATCATGTTTATGATCGTATTGTATATTTTCCTGGGACACAGGCGGGAACTTCTGTTTTTGGCCGCGGTCATTGCAGGTTCAGCAATGCTGAACACCTTGTTGAAACTGGCATTTCAGCGTGCCAGACCAACCATCCATCGCATTGCAGAAGCGAACGGATACAGCTTTCCGAGCGGACACTCGATGGCGGCGTTCAGCCTATATGGCGGATTGGCCTTTCTGATCTGGAAGCATATTCCTACAGCAACGGGCCGGGTGATGATGATCATCGTCAGTGCGGCCTTAATTTTGGCGATCGGCCTGAGCCGAGTTTATTTGGGCGTGCATTATCCCAGCGATATTGCCGGAGGTTACTTTCTGAGCGGCAGCTGGCTGGCGATCTGCATTTGGTTTTATCAGCGTTATTTGGAGCGGCTGTCGCTGCTTCATTCCAAACCTCAGACATAGAACTTTATAATGAGAAAAAGTCAAAGACCCGCCACCCTCAAGCTGAGGTTAGAGCGGGTCTTTTTCCCTATTAGTTCAGGTCCCCCCGATGAGATGGAGATTTTATTTTTTGTGGATTTTTGCTATGCTGGGTTACATATTTGGATACGGGAGACTGAGCATGAATGCATAAAATACTGATCGTGGACGATGAAGCAGATCTTCGAAAGCTGCTGACCGATTATTTTGAAATCAACGGGTATTCCGTCCTAACGGCCAAGGACAGCAGGGAAGCGCTGCGAAAAGTGGAACAACAACCCGATCTTGTTTTGCTGGATATCAACATGCCTGAGCAGAATGGCCTTCAATTATGCGAGAAAATCCGAGACTTCATCTCGTGCCCGATTTTATTTTTAACGGCTCGAATTGAAGATGCCGATAAAATAGCCGGATTTCAGGCCGGCGGCGATGACTATATCCTGAAACCTTTCAGCATTCACGAGCTGGGGGCCAGGGTCGAAGCGCATTTGCGCAGAGAACAGCGAATCCAGACCAAATCCTCGGTAAGGTTTAACGATGATTTGGTCATTGATTATACAGCCCGTGAGCTTTACTACCAAGATAAGCAAATTCCACTCGTGAAAAAAGAGTTTGACATTATCGAGTTACTGTCCACACATCCCAATATCGTGTTCGAAAAGGAACGCATATACGAAAAAATTTGGGGGTGGGACAACCAGGGCGACAGCAGTGTGATCGCGGAACATATCCGGCGAATTCGTTCTAAATTAAAGGAACACGGCTGCGTTGACCGAATCGAGACTGTTTGGGGAGTAGGATACAAATGGCCAAGCTCATGAATGCACTGCTGCTCAGGCGATTTACCTTACGGCAATCTTTTATGCTGTTATGCGTAGTCACGCTCATTGCCGTACTGGTCGTCATCACGCTGGAGTTTGCCTGGGCGGAGAAGCTGCGGCTGCGTTTCGGAGAATCGGAGTGGATGCTGCCCTCCCTCGTCGCGGCAGTGATGCTTACCGTAGCAGCCGGAATCGTCACCATGGCCATCTTATTTTACAGATGGAAACTGAAACGTCCGCTGGAGCTGTTAAAGCAGGCATCCGAGAAAATTTCGGCAAACGATCTGGACTTCCACATCTCCTATGACAGCCGGGACGAGATGGGCGAGCTGATTGCGGCATTTGAGAACATGCGCTCCACATTGGAGAAAAACGTAAAGACGCTCTGGCGGTCGGTGGAGGAACGCAAGAAACTCAATGCCATTTTTGCTCATGACTTGAGAACGCCGCTGTCCGTGTTGAAAGGAAACACCGAGCTCCTCGCCACCTATCTGCCTGAAAAGAAATTGTCGGAAGAAAAGGTGCTGGATCTAATCCATACCATGAATCTTCACATCGTGCGTCTGGAGAGCTATGCGGAGGCTATGAGCTCAATTCAGAAGCTGGAGGATGTCCCGGTGCATCGCCAGTCGATCGATACGATCTCGTTGACGACTTTGTTAAACGACAGTGCCGAACAAATCGCAAGGCAATTCGGCAAAACCTTCGTGTCTTCCATGGAATATGATCATGCCGTAATCAACGTGGACCCCTATATCGTCATGCAAATTTTCGAAAACATGATGGCCAATGGGGCTCGATACGCAGCCAGCCAAGTGAACGTTCACTATGACATTCAGAAAAGCACGATGAAGATTACCGTCTCAGACGACGGGCATGGTTTCTCGGATGAAGCCCTGCACAAGGCTGTGCTCCCTTTTTATCGCGGCGAAGTGTGGGACGCGACCGAACATCGCGGGCTGGGCCTTTATATTTGCAAGGTGTTTTGTGAAAAACATGAAGGGGACCTGCAGATCGCAAACGGTCCTCATGGCGGCGGGAGCGTTACGGCAAGTTTTGGGACCCCAGTTGATAAATAGTTGAAAAAGTGCTGATAGCATTTCCTTATCTTGAATTTTAGGAGTGCTAATGATGCCAAAACTGAAAAAAAGAATGTTTGTTGCAATCAGCTGTTTATTGTTGTTATGTTCCGTGTGGCCGAACCCCATGTCCGCCACGGAAGCCCGGGACAGGTCGGAAATCCTGCAAGACATCGACGAATATATGAATCGGAGCATGAAGGCCAATCACATCAAGGCTGCTTCACTGTCCATTGTTAAGGACGATGAGGTCTACTACGCCAAAGGCTACGGAACATTCACAGACGGCCAAAGCGTGACGGACGACACTCATTTCCCCATTGCTTCGTTAAGCAAGTCCTTTACTGCGTTGGCCGTGCTGCAGCTGGTAGACCATGGACAAATTGACCTGGATGCGGCTTACGATTCTTATTTTCCCGAGCATTCTCCACTGGATCCCCGCGTACATGACATTACGGTCCGTCATTTATTGAATCAGACCAGCGGTCTCAATGACAAAGTAAATCCGGATATGACGAGGAATGCGCAGTTCCAAACCCTGCATGAGGCGAATCGGTTATTAACGGAGGTTCAACTTGCCCATAGCCCCGGAACCGCGTACAGCTATCATAATCCCAATTACGTGCTGCTGGCGAACCTCGTGGAAAGCGTAAGCGGGGAGCGTTTTTCGGATTATCTGAACAACCATATTTTTGAACCGCTAGGAATGAACCATACCTTCAGTGTCAGCACGACGCAGCAAATCAATGAGAATGAAACGATCCCGTTAGGACATTACTTGATTTTGGGACGTGCCGTAGGCCAATCGGAACCGCTCTGGTTCATTGAGGGCCCGGCCGGCATCATTTCAACCGCAGAGGATATGTCCCTCTGGATGCTTGCCCAATATCACGGACAGCTCCTTTCTCCTGCCCTAATGAAGCAATATCACGCAGCCGGGGCCATCGGTCCGTACGGCATGGGCTGGCTTGCAAACCAAGACGAATCCGGGGGCAAAATGATCTCCCATAGCGGCATCTTCTGGACGTACAAGTCGGAAGAAATGATTTTTTTGGACGAGAAAATGGGCGTTGCGATCATGTTTAATTCGGGCATAAATGCTTTTGTGAATTACTCGGCTTTTATTCATGATATTGCGAAGATCATGAGAGGGGAAAAGCCTGAAACCTCATTTGTGAACGGTCGAAACATGGAAATGATCATGATTGCGCTGATCATCGCAACGCTCGCATGGGGCGTATATGCCTATTTTCGCATCCGTCGGAGAAACAAACGCCTAACGATGAGTAAATTGATTCTGATCACGGTTAGAAAGCTGATTCCGGTCCTAATACTCTTGTCCCTGTCCCCATTGATGACGTTGATCGGCGGAGGACGCGTGCTGCCTTGGTTCGGCATCTGGACTACTCTGTCGTCTCCAATCATTTGGCTTGCTGTATGGTCGCTTGTCAACTTCGTGCATTTGGCTTGTTATTATTACTTCTACGTTCAGAATAAAAAGAACGGTCGTTGGGATTTACCCCAGTAGTTTTATTCGCATAAATGAGCTGCCGTTCTGGCGTGTGTCGATCATCAGGAGTTTGCTGTGCGCTGATTGAATCCCTTCACGATGAGCCAGAGCGGCAGAACTATTTCAAATATTGCCCCTGGAACATAAAGAATCGTTCCGAGGTCTAGACCAGCGATCGCCAGGCAGCTGGATGTTAACAATCCGGCATACCCGATAAATCCGATCATGGACAATAAGCGCGGAACCAACCTGGACTGGTAGAGCACATAACAGAATAACAAGCTGCCTAGACTCAGTACCACCATAGCCAGTTCAAAGAGCATAAAATGAGATTCTGCCGCAAACTTTGCCAGTACTTGAAAGTATCCGCCACCTGATTCCGCCTCCCTGTAATCACCGCTCAACGCGAGGAGCAGTATCGGAACGATTAAACTAAGGATAAGAATCGCTGACTCGATCACCCTGGAAGCGAAGTACCCTAGCGTAAACGCTTCGTTCTGTTTTTTTAATACAGGGTACAGCAGCATGGCAATTCCCACAACCGCTATCGCGTTGATTAACTCCAAAAACAATCCTAAGATTACGTTGGTTCGGTCCAAATTTAAAGCTGCCAGTTGTTCGGGCTGCTGAAGAACGGGGTTCAGCAACCCGCTCCCTAACAGATACGCAACCGTCGACAACAGAAAGAGTGACCCTGCTACCCTTAAATTCCATTTGTTCATGCTTATCTCCCCTTCGCTCATGTTATAGAAATCATAGCTTAGGGGCTTGGGGATCAATAGACACTTTAGTGTGGTTTTTTATCGTTCTTTGGGGAGTAAATTCAGCTCATGAGCACGTGCAACCGCTTCAGTGCGCCTCCGAACTTGAAGTTTCTCGAAAATTCTGCGATTATGCCCTTTTACCGTGTCCACAGCCAAGGAGAGTTTTGCACCGATGTCCCGGTTGGAAAGTCCCTTGGCAACAAGCGCTAGCACATCGAGTTCACGCTGGCTGAGCGGCTCAACCAAATCGCAATTCTTCGTTGATTGAAGGATCGTCCTGACACGCTCCAGGCCAGCTTGTGCTTCGCGAAGAACCGGAAGCGGAAGATCGCCGGCCAGCTTGATAGCCTCTTCGTAGCATTCTCCCGCCAGGTTGGGTCCATTGTCTGCTTCATGTAATTGACCGAGTCCGATAAGAGACATAATGGCCATCAGTTTATGTCCCATCACGTGACTGTAAGAAATAACTTCATTGTAGGCTTTTTGAGCTCCCGCATAGTCTCCCCGCCGTTGGCTTGAGATGCCCAGCATCCATGCCGCCGCCGTCCGAACAGGAAGATTATCCTGGCGGAGATACTCTAACGCGAGCCTGGATTGGTTAATAACTTGATCGATCTCATAGGCTGCACTCCTCAAAACATTCTTGCCCGGAGCAATAAGCTCGATGAGGTCATCGCTTTTGTCGTCATGCTCCGTCATTTGCATGAACTTTTCAGCTGTCTGTAATTTTTGATGGGTCCCGTTAGGATTCACGGCCATCATTAACGAACCCACTGCAGCCCGGGTTGCCGCAATCAGCCCGATCAAGTCTCTGACGCGAACGTCCTGTCGGGCGCCTTCGAGCGCTGCCTCTGCCGCTCGCAGTTTGGGTTCAACGTGCGTCGGCTTACCTGTGATTAGCAAAGCTGAACCGTACATCACCCACAACGCCGGTCTGGCGTCCAATTCTGCAGCAGGCAGCGACTCCAACCATTTCAGCGAAATGCCTGCTGCCCCGCGAAGATGCAAAGGCATCCCATGGCCTTCCAAAAGAAGCGCGGGGCGTTCAACATCAGCTGTTTCAACGGCGTGGCGAAATGCTTCGATTTCAAGGCCGTGATTTTCATACCAAACGCTTGCCCGTTGGTGTAGTTCTGCAACATTGGTACCGTTGAGATGATCCTCTAACCGTCTTTGCAATGACTCGGCGAACAAGTGATGGTAGCGATACCATCTTCGTTCATGGTCCAAAGGAATAACGAACAGGTTTTGGCGCTCAAGATCCAGCAACCGTTGCTTCCCTGATATTGCCGGATCGAGCAGAATAGCATCGCAAAGAGAACCGCACAGGCGGTCGAGGATCGAGGTGCGTAACAAAAAGGTCTGAACAGCCTCCGGTTGCCGCTCCAGAACCTCTTCTACCAAATAATCCAGCACAAAATGATGGCTGCCAGCAATAGACTGAATAAACCGGTCTGTACCACGATCGCCTTGAATAGAAAGGGCGGCCAACTGCAAACCGACAATCCATCCTTCCGTTCGTGATGCCAGCTCATCGATGATATTCTCAGGTAGGTTTAGTCGCATGACTTCGTTAAGAAACCCTTCAACTTCGGGACGCGTAAATTTCAGATCTGCTTCACGCAGCTCTGTTAACTGGTCTTGAGCTCGTAACCGGGCCAATGGAATAAACGGATCCTCGCGTGTGATCATGACCAGATGGATATGCGAAGGCAGATGATCGAGGAGAAAGGAAATCGCCTCGTCTATCGGCTTCGATTTCGCTGCGTGATAATCATCAAGGACAAGAATGAAAGGTGATATGACAGCAGCTTCCTTTAGGAGCACCTCTATAATGGACTCCATCGGAGGCGGTGCTGGAGATTGAAGCATTTCAAGCACGCCTTCCCCGATCTTCTCGTCAATCGTTTGCAGCGATGAAATAACACAGGTTAAAAACCGCGTAAGCTCATTATCCCCTTCCTCAAGTGATAGCCATGCAACAAGCCGCCCGCATTGGGGAATCCATTCGCCAATCAATGTCGTTTTGCCATAGCCAGCGGGCGCGGAGATCAAGGTCAATTTACGATGTAATTCACATTGAAGCCTTTCTATCAAGCGTTGACGGAGAACTGTATTTTGCCGAAAAGGCGGTATATTGAATTTAGTGGAAAGGTTACGCTTAGACATAAGCATATTTTACCATTAGGGTTTGCCGCCATCAATGAATCGAATTACCAAACTTGAATGAAGACAAAGGATTTCTTTTTCGATTAGATAGCCGCATTAGAAGACCGTTTATTGCTCTCGGTTGGGTCATTTCTCGGTTAAACTTTAGTCTCCGGCCGCCATCCAAAAAAAACGAAAGCAAATAAATAAGTTCTGTGACATTTTGTTTACAAGTTGATCAAACTTTGGCGACAAGTCCCTTCTATATTGAATTAGTGAGTGCTGTAAAGGAAGCACAAGCTAACAAGTAATAGAAACAGACTAGGAGGAGTATGAATTGTCATTAAACTTTTTGTCACCGAATGAGATAAGGCATCAAGGCGTGGAAGTTGACCCTGGTGCCCCCAATTCTCAGCAAAATAACGCGGATTTGTCGCATAAGCGAGGTAACCCACGTGGGTCCGGACGACTTATGGCTCTAGATGCTGTAAGAGGTCTAGCCGTGATCGGCATGTTTTTACAGCACTTTGCTTTGAATGAAAGAAATGCTATCGTTGCAGGCAATACGACGCTATTATTTGTTCTTTGCGGAGGTATTTCGTATTCGCTTATGGCTCAGCGGATGAAGGAGCGCGGAACGGATGCAACCGTTTTTCGGTCAAGAATGCTAGCGCGGGCTGTATTTGTGGATGTGATCGGCTACCTCCTAATCCTGCTGAATACCCCATACGGCATCATCCTGCCTGCTTACGCTGCCATGTTCGTGCTTGGATTAGTGCTCATTCACCGCTCAACTCGTGTATTGGTTTACACTGCTTTAGGTTTACTGGTGTTGGCACCGCCACTTATGCTTCTGGGGTTAAGTTACTTCAATGGAGCAGATCTGCTTCAAGATATTGCCGGGGGGCCGATGTCTGCTCTCGCACTTTCTCCTGCTTTTGTAGCAGGAATGGCGATTGCACGATTCAATCTAACCAATAAGCGAATTGCAGTCTCGCTTGCCATAAGCGGTTTCGTCATGCTTGTTATTGGTAAGATGCTGGAAGCTTATGTCCTTCCTGATCTAAGAACATCTTTTGAATCGTGGATCGTTCGTGTTCAAGGTACGAATTTCGTTCCAGTTGACGAATATGCCATTTGGCCATTTAATGTAAATCCACCGCTCTGGCACATGCTTCTCCAGACAGCACCGCATACCGCGTCAACGTTCCAGACGTTAATCGGGCTCGGAATTGCATTTCTGGCCATAGGACTTGCGTTCCTGATCCCGAGTAAAATAAGCGTCATTTTAAGCCCTTTTGCAGCAGTTGGTCGTGTCGCCCTTACGATGTACGCCGCTCAGTTCATCGTTGTTTGGGTGTTGACCCTCCTGGGAATCGATTATGGTTTAGGTGAATTTCCGCTTGGTGATCTAATCGTAGTTGCCATCACATTGGTGGTGGGCTCTCTTATTGCTCTTAAGCCTACTGGCCCACTCGAGTTAATGATGCGACGATTCGACCAAAGATTCAGTTCCTTCGGTCCAGCACCAGCATCCAAATGAAAAATCTAATCCGCAATTATACATCTTTAATGAGTATCCCACCCTCGGTTGGGATACTCATTAAAGAACCCAGAACAAGATATGTTCCAGGTTCACAGAGCAAATATAGGTAAGATCACAATAAGCAACGATAATGAATATATGTAACTTCCTCTCAAGTTGAAAAGAACTTTAGAGACTCCCTTCATTCAACAAAATACGTTACATTGATTCACTCCACATTGGAGAAAATACGCACGGTTAGCCCATCTTGAAATCCCTCAAGAGAAGCGGTCAAATCCGCATGATTAAGAAAAGAAAGAGCTCTGCTATCTGTATTTACTGTTGGCTTTAAAGCCCCATTTACAGACTGGTTAACAATGTGCAGTTGACATGATTCGCCATGATAATCTGTACCCTCCAAGGTATACACCGCTCGAACATGGACTAATTTATCTTCCAAGTAATCCTGAATATCTACTGCTCCTGGTAAAATTAAACCTTTGAAGTAAGGACTCTCGCTTTCTCCTGTGAAAAAAACTGCAGTTTGTCTTCCAGCACCTTCTTCCATACGTACCTCGCTGCCCGTAATCTGAACATCGATTGTCAAAACTTCTTTCCTGCCCAGTAAAAATTGCTGAATAGATATCATCGAACTGCTTGTTTGTTTCTCCGTAAATTGATGTCCGGCTCCTCTGACCAGTTGCAAGTGACATTGACCTGGCGCATACGATTCTTGGGCTTTAATAGAATAACTATAATGTACGATTTCATCCGCAGTACCATGGATAAGCAGCACAGGTCCGTTATACGGAATGATCTCTTCGAACGGATTCATATTAACCACTGTTTCATGGAAGCTCTTGCTAATGGACATCCTCCCGCAATCAATAACTTCCGGAACATGTTCGACATCATATGAAGAGTTGGCTAAAGCACCTTTACGAGCATCATCGGGGATACAAAATGCTGGATAAAGCAGAATTAACGATTCTACTTCATGTGCGCGCTGAGCTGCTGTCAATGCTGATACAAACCCTCCCTGACTGAAGCCGATTAACGTCAGACGATTCTGATCAATGTAAGGTAACCCTTTAACATAATCCATCACCGCCATTAAATCCTCACATTCAGTCAGCACCGTCATATCTGTTGATGCCCCGTCACTTCTTCCTTCTCCATGAGCAGAACCTCCACAAAAATCAAAACTATAGGATGCGTAACCCCATGATGCAAAAGTTCTGCAGCAGTCACCTAAATCGTTGGAATTCCCACCAAATCCATGACTAACAATAACGGCTGGAAGGCTACTTCCCTTCGGTAGAAATTCTGTACCGCGAATCGTTAACCTGTCCCTTTTACAACTAAAATCACGTTCTACAACATGGCTGCACATCGTTCAACATCTCCTTTAACAAATAAATTCGCTTTCACCCCACTTATTGTCATTATATTATAAAACTGAATAACGCCGCTCAAATTTCCCATGATATCAACTAGTTTAGTATAATTGACGTAATGTCATGTCCCTCCCTCAGCGGCTGCCGATTCACGGATTTCGTCTCCTGCCCAGGATTCAACACGGTCCAGATCATGAAGCTCTGCCGTTGTTCCCTGTACCTGAGTCTCCGCCGAAAGCGCATTGAAGATGGATTTTCTCTTTTTCATTCTCCAACCTCCCCACTCTCCCGTTCATGATCAAGCGGTGAATTACCGGTTTCTGTAGTCTCGAACTCATCGGCTTCAAGTATGTTCCGAACGTAATCCTTCAGTTCATTGTCGTTTGTTACGCCAAGTACAGCTGCTCTTCCGACATAGGTTTCTTTAAGCAGCTTCATCGGCGGGATTTGCTCACTTGCCTCCATTTTGCTCTTGTAACCAACCGATGCCAGCTGCCACATATCATTTACCGACAAATTCGTGTCGATATACGGACTGACTTCTTGGAGGATCGATGGAAGCTTCATGATGGATGTTGTGCTTTTCATTTTTTCGACGATGGCATTGGCAAAATCGCGCTGCCGCTTCGTTCGGGATAGGTCCATGGGTGACCGCTGTGTTGATGCGGTTCTTCCCATGCTCCGGAATATCAGTATAGGTATCCCGAAGAATGGAAAACACATGAATACGTTTTTTAACAGGGTCGAGGGAAACAACCATCATGCTGTCAGATCTCGGAATCTCGTTTTTCTTGTTGCCGCGTGCATCTACGCCCATCAGCAAAATATTAACAGGTTCCTCGCCAGCCCATTTTGGAGGTTCTGCGACGTTCTCCTCGCTCGCCATCACTTGGGCAAAGGGAGAATCCTCCGACGTTTTTTTCAACCCCTCTAACCCTCTGTATATGGATAAGGAATAATAAAGCCCGAAAGCGACAACTGCTGCTAAAATCGTGATGCTTATTACCGCTGTAAATTTTTTCTTTTTGAACGCCATGGCGGACACTCCTTTTCTTGGTACTCAATAGACAAAGCACTCAATGTTCCTGTAATCCTTGAACGAGAAGCGAAGCATAGAATCTGCTGCCATCCGGCTTCAGATGAACGCCGTCTTTGTAGAAGAACTCATCTTTGCCTTCGCTCGCTGCGTACCAATCCACCACTCTCGCATTATCAAATTCATTTACAACATCCTTAATGTTGGCGTTCACTGTATCCTGCCATCTTTTTGGAACCCGGGTTGTCACGACCAAAACCTGTTTGGCTTCCGATAATGATGTAAGCAAATTGCGCAGTTGATCTTTGGAAAAGGGGCCGTTCGTGCCAAGCTCTATAATGATACGGTCTCCCAACTTCCCCTCCGCACTTAATTGTTGAATTAATTTTCCGGCCTGGGACATCTGTCTGCCGACCTTTCCATCAACGGTGACTTTCGGAAGCTTCTCTTTCAGGTAAGGCTCAACGCCAACCATGACGGAGTCTCCAATGACGGTAACTCCTTGCCCATCGATGGACGAAGATTCAGGTATGTCTGCCTTTAGGGAGCTCATGTCTTCCTTTACTTCAGATGGGGTCAGGCTTGAACTATTCTCGAATGTTTCAAAAGATCGGCGATCCGCTTTTTCTTGTTCACCTTTGGAAGAAGCCTGGTTATGAAAAGCAAGATACCCAAGGATGGAGATGAGGAGGACAAGCCCCCAGTACATCCACGTTTTTCGTTTTTTCATCGTATATTCCACCTTTCTTATCCATAAAAATGGATGCTACGCGTTTTGCTTGAGATGTTGGACGAGTAAAGAAGCGTAATATTGAGCTCCTTCGGAAGTGAGATGAATCCCATCAGGAGTAAACAGTCCACTTTTTTCCTCACTGGCTGCATACCAATCGATAATGTTTACATTGGAATAATCACGTGCAACTTCTTTCAAAGCATCATTCACAGGATCCTGCCAAGCTCTGGGCACCCGAGTAGTTACCAGATAAAGCTGCTTGTCTTGCAGCGTATCTATTAGCTTTCTTAGTTTGCTTTGATTAAAAATCCCGTTGCTCCCCAGTTCAATAATGATGTGGTCCCCCAGTTCTCCTTCTGCTTGCAGCTGATCCACAACCTCTTGAGCATGCGTCATCTGCCTGCCGACCTTTCCGTCCACCACAATGCCCGGAAGCATCTCTTTCATGTAGGAATCTACATCCAGTGTGATCGAATCCCCGATTAGTGTGATGCCTTTTCCTGAATAAGACGAGCCGGCAGCATCTTCATGACTTGTTTGGGGCATGTCATCAGTGACTGGCCGATTGTCATTGATCGATGGCTGTTGCTGGTCAGGGATCTCCTGTTCATCCTTTTGCAGTGTTTCGGGAATGTTCACGGCTTGGGCGAATTCAGGCTGATCCTTCGAACCGCTGGTTATCCAGGATAGGGCGATAAAGAACGCAAACAACGTCAGACTTATGCCGACCATGGGTTTAAAACGATGATGACGCCGAATATCACGCCATTTCGCGCGAAAATGTCCCCTGCGAATCGGTTCTTCGATGAACGTGTACGAAAATACGGACAGCAATAGGATCAGGCCGAGACGCAGCATCAACGGCGCCAATCCAAGCCCTTCACTACTCGCCCCATCGGGTTGCATCAAAATAATCACGGGATAATGCCATATGTAGAGGCTGTAAGAACGCTTGCCAAGCCAGGTCAGTGACCGGCATCCCAAAGCGCGGCCTAGACGACTAGCCGGATGCGCCAAGACAGAGATCAATACTGCCGTAACCAGAGAGAGAAGGAGAAATCCATACTGATATAGCGAATCTTCATACTCATTCGTGCGAAGAATACACATGATCAGGATGAACAGTGCACATGCACCAATGACATCAAGCGATCTCCGTGCCCCGGGTGAAATCTCCTTCCCCAACTTCCAGCTTGGCCATGCAACCGCTAAGGCCGCACCGATCAGTATGGCAAACGCTCTGGTGTCTGTTCCGTAATACACTCTGCTCGGGTCTGTTCCCGGCACATACATTAGAGCCATGGCCATCGCAGATACAAGAGACAGCACCAACATGCATGAAAGCAACTTTCCGCGCCGAGGCGCAAACCTTAGAAAGATGAACAGTACGATCGGCCAAACGACGTAAAACTGTTCCTCAATGGAAAGAGACCAGAGATGTCCAATGGGCGAAGCTGGGCCGAAGCTTTCAAAATACGAAACTTCGTGAAATATGAGATACCAGTTATTCACATAGAAAACAGAAGAGATAAAGTCTCCTTGCAGTAACAGGAGTCTCGCAGGATCTGCTGCCAACAACCACAATGCAACCAGCAAGAGCATACTTAACATCGCAGGCAGCAATCTGCGAAACCTTCGCAGCCAAAAGTTCCAAATCGATACGTCATGATTCACTTTCCACTCCATTAGAAGCTGATCCGTAATCAGGTAACCGGACAGGACGAAAAATATACCTACTCCCAGTAATCCTCCCTGGGCCCACTTCAAGTCCAAATGGTAAGCGATGACAGCCAGTACGGAAATGGCTCGTAAACCATCCATTCCAGGCATATAACGCTTCATCGGTTGATTCAATTTCCCACGCATTATGCTTCATTCCTTGTCTGTATTGGGGCTAAATCTCTTTAATCAATATAAACAGCGGATGTCGCCAAAGTTTGATCAAGATGTAAACAAGTTGTCACAACAGGGACATCGTTATTGACAACGAAAACACCCTTGATATGGAATGTAATCCGTATCAAGGGTGTTTTAACGAAGTGCTATTCAAATTCGATGATAAATGCTGGCTCCTCCGTGGAATCATCATTGGGCATGCTTTTTGGATTCACAAAGGTTTTAGGCCCTTGTATGAACAAACTTGTATTGTCCAGACTCCATTTCATATTCAACGGCAATATTCCACGGTAAACGGGCTCGTTATAAAGCACATTTCTGCCTTGCATTTTCCCTACATAAACAGCATCTTCATCTTGCAACGTATATGCAATAAATTTTTTGTCCGGTGAAAATTCAAATGTAGATACTCTCTCCAGAATAACGGAAAGCTCACCGTTCCGCTGATCGTATTCGTACAACGTATCATCTCTACCCAAAAAAGCAAACTGATCGTCGCCTATCCAGATCATTGGTTTATCAGCAATTTGACGCTTGTACTTTGTCTCAAAATGCCCATCGATCAATTTGCCAAGCGCGATGGTGGGCCTGCCCGATTGACGGGTATCAAGCAGCTTAATCAATGCACTGCGGCCATCATTGGATACCTGGACATCAAGAAGTGTATCATCCGAATTGAACTCGTTTAATGTGTAGGATTTGGATGCCTTGGTCTTCGTATCATACACCCGCAGACTGTTCTTTTCGCTTTCAGCAGCGTCCAGTACCAGATAACCTATCATTTGGCTGTTGTCAGACCAGGACATATTTTGCAGGTAACTCTGACCTTTGGGGTTAAATGTGTCGACCTCTTTTTCTTTTCCGTCACTGGCAGAAATGAAAACAGTCGTGATTGTCGTTTTGTTTATACGTACATCGGCGACATGCCTACCGTCCGGCGACAGTGACATTCGGGAGTGGTCCACATCGTTCTGCATAATGTCTTTACTTTGTTCAAAAGGGAGAGTCAATTGTTTCAACATGAAACGCTCAGGGAAACCTGTACTTTTGAATGAACCCAATAGCGTGTCGATTGTTGACCAGCCCAACCAGTACCCTTTATCCACTTTTTCTTCCGGAAGGCGGTAAATTTTTTTGACTTGAACGGGACTTAAGTCTTGATGTGTTTGTTCGTCTGCCTTGTTCCCTGATATGATGATGGTTTCGTTTGGAAAGCGGGCGCCACAACCTGTTAACAGAAGGACAAGCAGAACAATCACGCTTAAACCAAACCCACCATATTTCTTAGCCATGATTGTTCCCCTCCTCTACGGATACATGGTTAAACTCTACCGTAACTGCAGTATGGTAATCTTGACTGACGACAGAAATGGTACCCTCCAGTTCATCGACAATGGATTTGACGATACTTAATCCGAGCCCCACGCTGCCCTCTTCTGGATCTTTGGAATGAGCGAAGTAGAAAGGTTCGAACAGCTTGGAAAGCTGCTCCGCATCAATGGGATCACTTGGATTGTCAATGATAAAACGGACTTTCCCGTCCGTACGAAGCCCTTTTACCGTTATCTCGGAGAAGTCCAAACTGTATTTAATAGCATTATCCAGCAGGTTAATAAAGAGTTGCCGAATTCGTTCCTCCTGGGCGAGCATGTATAATTCGGTCTCCATGTCTACAGATATGCTTTTTTTGTAGCGTTGTGCACGTATGGACATGGATTCGCATACATCTCCTAGAACGGCTCCGACTTCAATGCGGTCGAGTTCATGGTTGGTTGCATGACGACGCGAGACTTCAAGCAGCTTGAGCACCATCTTATGAAGACGTTTGCTCTCTTCGATGATGTGGTTCATGCCTTTTTCAAAAAAGGTGCGATCCCTCTCTCCATTCGCCTTGATCAATTCTGCATAGCCCAATATGGAAGTTAAAGGTGTTTTGAGTTCATGGGTAACATTATCAAAGAAACGCTTTTCCTGCTCATGAAGATCCTTGAGTTGATCCCGATCTTTTCGGATAATGTTCATTTGCAGGCCGATCTGATCAATCATGTCATTAAAATTTTCGGCAAGCCGTCCGATCTCATCCTTTCGTTTGAACCGGATGCGAACGTCCAGATTGCCATTCTTCACTTCGGACGAGGCACGGGCCAGTTTCCCAAGTGGAAGAGTAATGTGTCTTGACAGAATGAAAGAAAATAAAAAAGTAACTGCAAAAATAGCAAGTGTGATATAGAGCGTAGTATCCAGAATTCGACTGCTTTGCTGATACAGCTGGCTAAAGTCCTTGTAGAAACGTAGAATCCCTACTTTTGATCCATCGATCACGACGGGGTAAGAGAACAGAATCGTTGTTTTGTCATCGTCATAATTGATGTTATACGCAGTCTTTCCATCGATCGCTTCTTGCAGATCCGTTCTCTGCGGCTGTGAAAATAAGGACTTGTCCGAGGCAAATAACATCTCTCCGTCAAGGGTATATACGCCGACACTATTTCCGGTGGCATGATTCAAATTAATGCCGAGTTCCTCAGCCATTTCCCCAAAATATAGCTCATTACTCGAAAAATGGTTGATCAGAAAGGTTTGACGAACATAAACATTGCTATTATTTTTGAGTCCAACGAGTTCGGTTGTGATCAGATTCTGGTTGCTTGTATGAATGATCTCCTTCACCGTTTGGCTCAATACTAGAAATGAAAAGGAGAAAATCAACAGGAATCCGAGAAGAAATTTGATGCTGATTTTACGCATGTTAATCACCTGCTTTTGAACTTGTATCCGATTCCGAATACTGTTGCAATATGATCTGTTGCATCCAGCTTTTTGCGAAGCCGCTGGATATGCGTATCTACCGTCCGAGTATCACCTGCAAAATGATAGCCCCAGACAACATCAAGCAATTCAGATCTGCTAAATGTTCTCCCTGGATTCCTCACCAGCGTCATAAGCAAATCATATTCCTTTGGCGTTAATTCAACCGGTTGACCGTTTTTGTTTACAAGCCGTTCTTCGGACCGAATCTCAATATGATCAATACGGATGATATCCGGTTGCGAATCGTTCTGTTGCCTGTGATTGGACTGCTCCAAACGGCGAAGTATAGTTCTAATCCGGGCAATGACTTCGCGGAGGTCAAATGGCTTGGTGATATAATCATCTGCGCCGAACTCTAGTCCGAGCACTTTATCCGTTATATCGGATTTGGCCGTTATCATGAAGATGGGGATGTTATACTCGGCGGTAACCTTTTTGCATATATCCAGCCCGCTCTGGTCTGGAAGCATCCAGTCCAGGAGCAGCAGATCAGGCTGAAAGGACTGAATTTCGCTTATTCCATCGGCTCCATTTGATGCGATAAGTGTCTGGTAGCCCTCCAATGAGAGTCCGTACGAGAGCAGGTCCGCAATGGGGGCATCATCTTCAATGATTAGGATTTTCGCATTCTTCATTATAATCTCCGTCTCTTCTAGGTACTTATGTCAGATGTAACACTGACATTGTTTCTTATGTTAACGAGTTGTGCAGAAATAATCAATTCTCGTTAAATCGAAGAGTTATGATCATGAGTACTGTGAAATAGTCAAACTTCTTTTGGATGGAAGTTAGATCACGATAAAAGAAAAAGACGAATCAATTTAAGATTGACTCGTCTCTCGTACACATATTAACGTTCTCCCTGTTTTGATTGATCGCTAAACATTTCTCCGCCAATAGCATAATAATTTGCATCAACTTCACGAAATCCCCCTTCTTCTTTTGCTTCCGTTACCCCTGACAGAGCATGTTCAAATGCTGTTCAATGACTTGCTCCACTCGCTCAGCTGTAAGCCTTTCAGGCTGCATTAACATATGAATGGCGAGTCCATCGATCAGTGCATACAGCTTCTCTGTCTCGACACCGGCATCCATATCCGGATCGGTCAAGCCCTGCGTTTGCAGCTCCTGGATCACATATTGGGCTGACATATACATCCCCTGATGCATCTGATCACTTAATTTTTTTAATTCGGGGTAAACAAGCACTTTGGCTGTAAAAGAAAACCAGACCTCCATTTCTATTTTCCTGTCCTCGTCCAACGGCAGAAATTGCAAGAGCAGATTTTTCATGTTCTGCAGTACAGATCCATTCATCTGCAATGCCTCCACTCTCTGCTGCACCCGGTCAGCAAAAAGATTCATGCAAAAGGCAAACAGCTCAGCCTGTGTGGCAAAATAATGCCTCATTGAACCTACGGATAGACCCGCTTCCTTCGCGATATTCCGAACGGTGGCATGCTCCAGTCCGTGATCCCGGATGACGCGGATGGCAGCAGCGGCAAGCATTTTTCGTTGTTTTTCATGATCTACGATTTTTGGCATAGTCCTATTATACACCAAGCTTCTCTTTTATAGTACACTGTGCTATAATCCTTTTTAGTACAATGTACTATAAAAAACGCACAACAAGAAAGGAATTCGTGAATGATGGGCACAAGTATTCAAAGCAGACCAAAGCGCAAGTTTCGAGTATTAAAATTCGCACTCCTATTTTTCTGTTCGGTTCTGGTGGTTATCGGGGCAGGGTTTCTCTATGAATGGTATGCCTCTTCTCAAGCCAAAGATGATTTTCCTCCTCCAGGAAAGCTGGTTGAAGCAGGAGGCTACAAACTTCATATTCATAAACAGGGAAACGGATCATCTACCATAATTATGGAAGCCGGCAGCGGTGAAACCAGTTTATCATGGAGAGACATTCCCTCGGAGCTTGCTAGACATGCAACTGTGGTGACCTACGATCGTGCAGGGTACGCCTGGAGCGAGGCCGCGCCCACAGAGCGTACAGGAGCCAACATTGTCCAAGAGTTACATCTGGCGCTTCAGAATGAAGGCATTGATGGACCCTATGTCATGGTAGGTCACTCCTTGGGGGGCATGTATGCCAGACTATTTACGCAGATGTACTCCAACGAAGTACAGGGCCTTGTCTTAATTGATGCCCGCCCTGAGGATGATGAACGGAATACGAAAGCTTTACTCCAACAGGATCATTTCAAAGGCAACCCACCTGCCGCATTACTATCCTTGTTGAAGTTATCTGGAAGCTTTCGTCTATTTCCGGACTTCATGCTGGAAGGATTGGTTGCAGAGCAAGATCGGGATGCATTTATTAACGTGATTGCAACGCCTTCCTTTTTCCGTGCCAAAGAAGAAGAAGGCAACCTCGCATATACGACAGAAGATGCCATTCGCGGGCAGAAACTCGGGTCCATTCCTGTTCGGGTCATTGCGCGCGGTCTCCCTCAGAACTATGCCCAGGCGGGAATTTCAACTGAAGTTGGGCAGCAGCTTGAAGCGATCTGGCAAGCAGGTCAGCGTAACATGATGAATCTGTCCAGTGACAGCAAGTTGATCATTGCTGAACAGAGTGGTCATATGGTGATTCATGATGAACCGGAGTTGGTTGTGAAGACCATTCTCGACTTGGTTTCGAATATAGACTGAACGAGACGGATTGAAACATCGTCCTGTACCGCAGAACATTTTAGCAGAGACTGTCCTTACAAAAAAACGCCTGACGGCGTCCTTTAGGTTCGAGCATCTATTTCATACGAATTTTTCTCGTTGGGTTCGGATTTTTTCCTGGGCCCAACTTCTTTGTCTTACATCACTTATCTTGTATCCGTACCCGAGTATTCTCTTGTAACCCTCCGGATACAACCTTTCCCCCATGTTTTACATCTGCATCATTAAAGACTTCGTCAAGACTTTAACACTTTCACACTGTCCTGGCACCATTGAATCAAACTAGAGAAATGACTTTTCCCGTATTGGTTGGCGATCATCCAGTATTTATAGTTCACATCGGATCGATCCATGTTCAAAAGCCATTTCTCGAGATTCTCGAATACCCTTAGGCTTTCTTCAAGCTTACGTTGATAGGCTTCAATATGCATGATGATTATATCCGGCGATGAGTTGCTGCCAAAGAAAACCCTCAGCAGCAGCTCGTTTTTCTTAAGCTCTACCAAGTAATCCGCTGGCTGGGATAACCAATCAGATATTGTCCGCCTGCCTTGATCCGTAATTCGGTAAAGCTTCTTGTCAGGTTTTCCATGCTGATGAATGATTTCAACTTCAATATCATTGCTCTCCAGCAGTTCAGCCAAACTGGGGTAGATTTGCCCATAGTTTTCATTCCAAAAATAACTTGTGCTCTGCTCCATGTGCTGTTTTATATCATAACCGGTATGTGGTCCTAGAGTGAGAATGCCTAACACTGCAAATTTAGTATTCGCTTTCCCCTGCCGATTCGCCATTTCAGTTTCTCCTCCAAAATCAAAAATACATAGCATATCCAATGATAAACTCGTGGAATTATTATATCGTGTCATCCATATTTTCGCATCCAACATCCCATATATTAATTTAATATATATTATTATAATAATTAGTGTTGACAAGGATTCAGTGAACGATCTATATTTAATTTGCCGGCAAAAATCCATTTTTATAAAATGTATATTCTTTTAAAGGAGCATATTTATGACAATTATCAATGTGAATTACCCTGTTGGTCGAATGACCGTTCAGCAGCGCAGTCAGTTGGCTGAAGCTTTAACGGATGCAGTATTAGTTCCGGAAGTAGGACAATATTGCCCGCCTGCAAGAGAAGGATTTCAAGTCCATTTTACGGAGCGTCCTAAAGATTACATGGCAATCGGAGGAAAGTTATTATCTGAGCAGCCTGACCGAGACGTGATTACGGTCAACATTCTCGTCATGGATGGAGACTGGCCAAACGAGGTCCGCAGCATCGTGATTTCAAATATATACAAATGCCTGACCAGCATCCTTGAAGTTGAGGAACCTTCACCGAATTGGTGGGTAAGTTTTCAAGTCATAGAAGATGGAAGCTGGGGATCTCGCGGCGGTGTGCTTTCCATACTTGACTTGGTGGAATCCGGAGTCTTTACAGATGAAAAGATAAAAGCCATTCGGAAGAACATTGTTACCTGAACAAGAACAATCGACATATTGAAATTGAAAACACCTCCAGTTAATCTCTACATCTTTCGATATAGATGCTTTATCTTGAGGTGTTTTGATTTGCGCCTGCGGTCCCTTGCCTTGGATTCACATCTATTCAACCAAACCTAACTCTTCATATACCTTTTGAGAAACAACACCATTCGGAATAAGGCGATGATCCTTCTGATATTTCTTAAGTGACTCGGTTGTATTGAAGCGGAACTTCCCGTCACATTCCCCATTGTAATATCCTGCGCTTTTTAACCGGGATTGAATAAGCTGCACGTCTCCACCAACATCCCCCTCGGCTAAATCCCTCGGATTTTGATTGATTTCTCCAAGCACATGACCATATATCGTTACTTTGGTTCCAATCGGGATTAATTCGTACAGTTCGATGACATCCCGGTTAAGCATCCGGATACAGCCATGGCTAAGGTGTTGACCGATGGAATAGGGTTTATTCGTACCGTGTATTCCAAAATTGCCCCACGGAACATTCAATCCGATCCAACGCGGGCCAAATGAGGGCCCCCAGTTGGTTCCTTTATATTCGACTCTATAATCTCCAACTGGAGTCGGTGTTGACGGATTGCCAACGGCGACAGGGTAGGTCTTAATGACTTGCCCCTGCTTTCGTACAAGCAACTTGTGACGTTCAGGATAGATCGCAATCTCAAGATCGCTTTGCTCATGTATAATCGGCAAGACGGGCGGAGTTAAATGAAACACTCCAAGCATTGCCAACATGATTAGAATCCATTTTTGATTCGTTAGTATCATGTGTTTTCACCATGTTAAGTCAATTTCATATTGATCAAACATCTTTAATATTTAATCAATAACGACATTTTATACACTTCATTTTGTTGATTTTCCCTCCTTCCCCTACGAGGTCGACCATGGGCTCAAATCAAGTTTTTCCAGTCAGGTTAAACCAAAAAACCGTTAAAAAAAGGAGCGCTGCTAATTGGCAACTGCTCCTCGCTTTTCTCCAGTTTTACACAGGCTGCAAATTTTCCTTATGGTATACATGAAAGGCAATGCTTCGTAGCATGATCACTGCTTTCGCTAAAAAGGCTCCCACCGACTTAGTAGTAGTCCAAGCTCCGTTCGGTTTCGGCATTCTAGTTTCTCAAGAATGCGGGACACATAATTTTTCACTGTGCCCTCTGTGACGTATAGTGCAAGCGCAATGCTTTTGTTGCTTTTCCCTGATAAAATTTGCCTGGCCACCTCCAATTCCCTTGGAGTAAGCAAGTCCAGTTTTTCATGATGAGTATCGGATGAAAACCCTTCATGAGGAGCATAGGAACCCGCCAAGCCTTTCACCATCTGCTCTGTTACCCGAGAAGTAAGCAGAATGCTGCCGGAGTTGGCCGCTTTAATGGCATTCATAATTTCCGCAGAACCCGAATCCTTCAGGATATACCCGTCGACCCCGTAGCTTAATCCCCTGATTATATAATCCTGTTCGTTGAACGTGGTAAGAATAATGATTCGAATATCGGGGTATTGATCCTTAACCCGCTTTGCTGCCGTAATCCCGTCCATCACGGGCATTCGGATATCCATTAACACGACGTCTACTTGAAGCTTGTTCAAAAGGTTAAGCAATTCTTGTCCGTTCACTGCCTCTCCGACGACTTCAATTTCCTCATGCAGGCTTAGAATCATTTTGAGTCCTTCCCTCACGATTTCCTGATCATCCACAATCATAACTTTAATCAAGGCAGATGCCCCCTTTATCCATTGAATTCAATTCGGTTTTCCCGCTCACGACAGGAAGCCGGACTTCTATTGCAAATTCGGGATTAAGATGAATCATCATTTGTCCCCCGAGGGCCGTGATCCGTTTTTCCATGCCAAGCAACCCATGGGATTTGTCCAGCGAATGGCTGACCTGGCCGTTATTACGGATTTGCATGTAGATCCCCTCTTTGCTTTTCACGATCCGAATATGGAAACGGGTTGCTCCCCCATGCCGAATTCCATTGGTCAGAGCCTCTCTAACGGTTTTAAGCAGGCAATCTTTAATCTTGGAAGGTTGTTCCTCTATGGATGAATCCAGTTCAAGCTCGAATCCGACCCCTGTCGTTGGATCAAAATTGGAAAACAGTTCGTTTAGCGCGACTCTCAAATGGTCGATCTTGTTTGTGGGATTGAGCGTATCCACCGCTTTCCTTAAACTGGCCATGCCTTCCTTGGAGATCAGCAGCGTTTTGCTCAACACCTCTTTCGTTCTCTCGGGGGATTGGTCAACCGTTTGGTACGCATACTCCAGATTCATGCCCAAGGCAACCAGCGAATGGCCGATGGAGTCATGCATTTCCTGGGCGATTCTTGTCCGTTCTTTCGTGATGGTTAGCTCCTGGACCATGCTTGAATATAGCTGCAGCTTGCGATTCGCATCCTGAAGTTCGCTATATAAACGTTCTGTTCTGGTCTTCTCCGCAATAATCGTTCTGAACAACAAACCCACAACCAAAAAGCCGGCAAAGTTGATGACATCATTGAACAATTGGTCTCCAAATGGGAACGAAACCAGATCTGGAAGAACGTAAGCCATACCATCCAGACCTACGAGAAGGGGGATCAAACGATCGCCAAAAATAATGAGTTCGATCAATATAAGCTGAATCAGGGCAGAGATGCCTATCGAGGGTAACAGGAGGTTTAGCGCAGCCAAAATGAACATGCTGGCGGCCATGGAATACACGAACGCACTGCGTTTACGATAAGATAACAACCCGTATCTCCCACGAATGAAGTCATTCAAAGCAAGCGCACCGACCAACGGCCAAACTGCAAACGGAATGGGTCGATCCAGGTTCCATAACTGATGGACGAAAGACATAAACAACAATACTTTAAACGTAAGCAGTACATAAATCCGGTTATTAACGGAGGCAAACAACTCCAACATCAAATCTCCTCACTCCACGTGGTAAATAGACAGTTCTTCCATCATACCATGGTTGAATCTCGCAGAGTAGATAACGAAAGTCATGTTAACAAGACACCCCTTCGAATGGTTACTTTCGTGAATTGTTGCCCCCGCAACGAGCTAATACACTGGTATAGCAGCAATGCCAAGTCAACCTTCTGGAGGTAAAAATATTGTTAGAACTAATTCAAGTAACTAAAGCATACGGCAACCGAAAAGTCGTTCAAAATTTAAGCCTACATGTCCACCATGGCGAAATTATGGGACTTCTTGGCCCCAATGGCGCGGGAAAATCCACAACCGTTTCGATGATTTCGACGATTTCGGAACCGGATCGCGGTGACATAAGAGTAAATCAACAAACCGTCAAAGGACGTTTAGCCGAGGTCAAAAAGATCATGGGCGTCGTCCCTCAGGACCTCGCCTTGTACGAAGCGTTGAGCGCCCAGGACAATCTGGAGTTTTTTGGCTCCCTGCATGGAATGAGGGGACAGACACTCAGAGACCGCGCCCAAGAAGTTCTTGAGCTCATGGGACTGCATGATAAAAGAAATCAAAGCGTCGGAGAATTTTCCGGAGGGATGAAGCGCCGGATCAATATAGGCATTGCACTGATGCACAGACCCCAATTGCTGATTTTGGACGAACCGACCGTCGGCATTGATCCACAGTCCCGCAACCATATCTTGGAGATGGTCAAACAATTAAGCCGGGATCAGGGAACAACGATTATATATACCAGTCATTACATGGAAGAAGTTGAATATCTATGCGACCGTGTAGCTATCATGGATCACGGCAGGCTTATCGCCTGTGGAACGAAGCAGGAACTTAAACAACAGTCAGAGGCTCTGGATATCCTGACAATCACCTATCAGCCTAACGGGTTTGAAGATTGGGAGGCAGTCAGCCGGATCGGGGGAATTCAAAAGATGGAACTGGAAAGCAGCCGATTGATTCTTTCCATTAATACGGCGATCGGAAGCGTTATAGACATTTTGGATGCATTGAGAACATTGGGCGTACAGATGTCCTCTTTTCAATATGAGGAAGTTAACCTGGAGCATGTGTTTTTGCAGATGACGGGAAAATCTTTAAGGGATTAAGGGGGGATTTTTGTGCATCCATGGATTCGCATTCTATTGCTGGATATCAGGCTTTTATCTAAATCGAAAGTGTTTTATTTCAAGCTTGTTTTGCTGCCCATTGCCATGATTTTTATTTTGGGCACTCTGTTCGGCAAATCCTCGCTCCCTTCCCATTCTCATCAAGAAGCTTCCACCGGACGGGTAGGCACGGATTCAAACATCGTTTTTCCTGTCGAATGGGTATCCGCCACAAACCAAACGGTTGACCCGATGCAATATGAGGCCGTAGCCATGACGGTACTGTTTTCCTTTCTCACGGCTTTCGAGCTCGCACACAGTCTGGTACGGGACAAACTGAATCACACACTGGGCCGCATTCAATCCTCGCCTTTGCCCATGATTCATTATGTCGCGGGAAAGCTTCTTGGCATTACTCTTGCCATTGTTGTTCAGATGGTGGTGGTCATGATCAGCAGTCGTCTGTTTTTTCAGGTAACCTGGGGCCATGTTCCGGCGGTGCTCTGTATTACGGTCCTTTACGGGCTTTGCATTGGTTCGGTGGTCTTAAGCTGTGGTTTCTGGGCCAAAGATCATGCTTCCATTTCCAGTTTTTCCGCCCCCGTACTGTACGGGCTTGGTTTTTTGGGAGGCAGCTTTTTCAATAAAGACAGCTTCCCGTACATATTAAAAAAAATCCAGGAATGGACACCCAATGGGCGAGCCATCGATGCCTTCTTACACGTAATGCAAGGGAAGAATTGGTCGGCACTTTTCTGGGATATGCTCATACTGGCGGGAATGGCAGGCCTGTTGTTATTGATGGTCTTGCTCTCCGCGGGCAGGAAGGTGAAATGAATATGCAGTTATGGCTTATGGTAACAAAACAAATGAAGTTGATGCTTGCGAATCGGATCGCCCTGTTGGCTCTTTTGGCCGCCCCTCTCCTGCTCACGTATTTATTTGCGTTTGCCCGGGATGAATATCCGATTACGCTCTATATCGCCGACCAAGACCAGAGCGGCTACTCTCACCAGTTGACCTCAATGCTTAAGGAAGACGGCAGCTTTAATGTCTTGATCCTGCCGGAAAACATTATGCATGAGAAAATCATGGAACAAGATACGACTGCGGGCATCGTCATTGAGCAGGGGTTTGAATCAGGCGCTGGAGAAGGAACTGTTCCTTCACACATTAAATTGGTGCTGCCTAAGAGCAGTGCTCATCAAAACGTCGGACAACTTATCGGTGCAAAACTTGAAGCGTTCCTGCTCCATCAGGCGGAACCGGATCAACGCCTTCTCTCTTACAAGAAAGCGATAAATTCGTCAGAGGGATCGGTTCGTTCAAGGCTTGACGGATTCCTGCTGATGTTCCTGTGGTTTGCGGTGATCCAGGGATTCCGCACCTTGATGGATGAACGCGAGAACGGCCTTCAGCGCAGGCTGCTCATGGTGCCGGTACGCTTTGCCAAATACCTTCTGTCCAAGGTCATTGCGGCTTACCTGGTTGGCATTTCGATTGCCTTCCTTGTATTGATCGCCAGCACATGGTTTCTGGACACGACGGTATGGGATCATTTCGGATTTGACATGGCGATTTGGGCCTCTTACCTGCTGGCTATTACAGGGCTGGTGATGCTGCTTGTGCCCTGGATCCATTCCCACCAAAGTTTTACCGTAACCGGGTCTGTCATTATGGCTTTAGCCGGGATTTTGGGAGGGTCATTCTTCCCGATTGAGGACAGCTTCCCCAAATGGTTCAGGCTGATTTCCGAGTGCGTACCCGGTACATGGGCCATGAGGGCGTTGAAGGACCTAAGCATGGGGAGCTATTCCCTTACATCAACCCTCGAAGTGGTTGGCGGATTGAGCGGGATTGGAATTGTGACTATAGCGCTATCGTTCCTGCTGATGAATTATACACTGCACAAACAAAAACGGAACGGTTAAACGTTCAGGTAAAAGGAGTTTGTTCGTTCATGAATCTAATAGGTTTGCTCGGCATGATCGAGATCATTTCAGGAATACTTGTCAACGTATATATCGGCCCTCTGGCCAACATTCTTTTTCGGAAAGACGGGACAGGTCCGCGCATTCCGCTGCGCGTAGCAGGCATATATTTAATCATTAACGGCTTTTCTAGATTGACCAGCTGAATCGATTACCGAAAAGCCAGAACAGCGGGGAATCCGCTGGTCTGCTTCAGGAATGAATTGGCACAGCATCTCGTCCGTCACGCTTTCGTATATTGCAAAATGGCCGCTGCTGCACGGACGCGCAAGTCCTCCTTGTCGCTGTGCAGCGCAGCCTTCAAAATATCGAGCGCAGATTGTACCGTTGCTCCATCCACATGGACCGAAGGTGCATCGTTCGATTTTTCGATGGCATCGGTCGTCATATGCTCCAATTGGGCCTGGGATACCGGGTGTCCGAATTTTGCAAGGGTTGAGGAACTGTGGCAAAGCTCCCGAACTTTATCGTTTGCCTCTTCTAGGGGAACTCTGCCCAGCCAGGTCACTCCTCTTCGATGGCAAATCAAATCTTCTCCGATTCCGCAAGAATCATCGTAATAGTAATCACCCACGTCTCCAATATAGATCCAATGGCCATCGTGAATCAAAACACGGTCCCCGTCTTGCATGACTTCTGCAAATGTATGCAGCGTCTCCATGGAAGCCGCAAGCTCGCCCCCTTCCAGCTTATAGCTTGAAACAAGCCGTTCCTTCCATGCTGCCGGTGGATGCATTTCCAAATCTCCTGTTCCCGGCCATGCAATCCCGATGAAGTTGTCGGCAAGAAACGACGATCGGCGGTCAACGTCGTGCACCGCCGTTTGAATATGAAAGAGATTCATCTTGATTCCTCCAAAAGCTTAAATTAATGTCTACTATTCAAATTTACTTGTCGAACAGAACTCAAGCCAAATACGTTTGCAACATGATGGAGCATTCTTCTTAGGTATCGGTCGGCAAATCGTAATAATATCGGATCACGATATCCTGATCGTAATTGCCGAAGCCCTTTCCGAACAGCGTTAACCCGCCTCTTCCCCGCACCGCTTCTTCGGGATGAATCCGAAAGGCCCAGTTCGTGGCCTCTAGCTGCAAATCGTGAATTCCGACATCCGAGATGCGCTGTCCGTCGATGAAAGCACCTTGGTCATTGATGCGTAGAACCTTCAATAGGCCGTATTGGTTCACGTCGGAATGCCACCATTGCGGTGTAAGCCTACCCCTTCGGTTCCCGAAATCTCCCGGGCTTGTCCAGGTTCCTAAATAATGCCCGTTCAGCGAAAAACGGATGTCCGAAGGCCAGTTTTCATTGGTTTGAGGAGCCTCTGAACCGAGTTCCAGCGAAATTTCAATTTCTCGGAGTATCTCATCCTTATGTAAATAATTCGGGATTTTATACTCGACGAATCCTCGCGCCATCCATAATATGCCCGCATGAACCCGATCCGGGTCCATGAAGCAGGCCGGCGTGTCGTACTGTCCGATCATCCGGGTCGTCGTGGCAATGCCGCATGTCGGCCACGCTTCGTAATCCGTGTATTGTCCAACGGGAATCGACACCTCGTGGTAAGAAGCATCCACCTGCTCGGGAGACAGTTTGATCAGCATGTACTCTTGCGTGACATAGCAATATTTATAGGTTCCCCCGTTCTTTCGCTTCATCCGGCTTCCCACAATGCCGGCCTTTTGCAGCTTGCTGACATGAGTGCTCACAATGGCTTTGCTGAGATAAAGCTCGTTTGCGAGTTCATTGATATGCATTTCTTTATTCAGCAGCAGCAAACGAATGATATTCAAGCGCGCTTCGCTTGCCAACGCCTCGTAGACCGCAAGAGAAGACGCGTCCGTACTTAACTGCATCGTTTAGTCCCCTTTGTCTAGAATTCGCTATTTAGCGAACTCATAAAAATAAGCTTGCCCCTTATATCTACATTATGATACACATTAATTATCAAATCAACCTTTTGATTTCGCTATTTAGCTAATTCAAAGATAAAGATATGGAGGTTTTCCTTTTGCTCAAATCCAAAATGCTCATCGACAAAGACTTTCAGATCGCTTCGGTCGACCCCCGTATATACGGGTCTTTTATCGAACATCTGGGGCGAGCCGTTTACGGCGGTATTTATGATCCGGGGCACCCTACGGCCGACGAACGCGGGTTCCGCAAGGATGCCATCGAGGCGATCAAAGCGCTGAACGTGCCGATTATCCGTTATCCCGGCGGCAACTTCGTATCTGGGTATAACTGGGAAGACGGTGTAGGTCCGGTAGAAGAGCGGAAACGCAGACTTGAGCTTGCATGGTGGACTATCGAAACCAATGCGGTAGGGACGAACGAATTCGCGGATTGGGCCAAGCTCGTCGGAACGGAAGTCATGATGGCGGTCAATCTCGGCACGAGAGGCATTGATGCGGCAAGAAATCTTGTCGAATACTGCAATCATACTTCAGGCACCTATTGGAGCGACCTGCGCATTTCTCACGGCTACAGGGAGCCTCATAAGTTCAAAACCTGGTGCCTTGGCAATGAAATGGACGGCCCATGGCAGATCGGAGCTATGACGGCTGCCGAATACGGCCGAATCGCCAACGAAACGGCAAAAGCGATGAAATGGGTCGACCCGAGCATAGAACTCGTGGCGTGCGGCAGCTCCAGCCGGGGCATGAGCACATTCGCGGAATGGGAAGCTACCGTGCTTGACCTGTCCTACGAGAATGTCGATTATCTGTCTTTGCATGCCTACTACAATAACAACAAAAACAACACTTACGATTTCCTGGCGACATCGCTGGATCTCGACCAATTCATAGACAGCGTAGCATCCATCTGCGATTTTGTTCAGGCCAAGAAACGCAGCAAAAAGAAGCTTATGCTGTCGCTTGACGAGTGGAACGTTTGGAATTCCATCGGAACGAGCCGGGCCGAGGAACGTTGGCAGATCGCGCCGCCGGAATTTGAGGACGTGTATACGCATGAGGATGCGCTGGCGGTGGGATGTTACCTGATTACGCTTCTCAAGCATGCGGATCGTGTGAAGATGGCCTGCATTGCCCAACTGATCAACGTTATTGCGCCGATCATGACTGAAAACAACGGAGCCATCTGGTTTCAAACCACGTATTATCCGTTCATGCATGCATCCAATTTCGGACGCGGCACCGTTCTGCAATCCATCGTCTCTTCGCCGAAATATGATTCCAAGGATTTTACCGATGTGCCCTATCTCGAATCGATCAGCGTGTACGACGAGGAGCAAGGAATCATCACGATCTTTGCAGTAAACAGGCATCTTGACGAAAAGATGGAGCTCGACGTTGACCTTCGTTCCTTCGGAGAAACGACGTTCATTGAGCATATCGTTTTGGAGAACGATGATCTGAAAGCCGTCAACACCAAATCGAACCCGCACAACGTCGTCCCTCACTCCGGCGGACATACAAAGGTAGACAACGGCCAATTGCAATCCGTCCTGAACAAAGCATCATGGAACGTCATCCGTCTGCAAACCAAGCAAGTTTAAATTGGCTTGATCGTCACCAAGAACCATTATCCCGATAAGCTGAACCTAAACGTAACATTTGCAAAACCATAAAGACCTCCGCCCTGAATTACAGGGTTGGAGGTCTTTTCGACTTGGATACAGAACACCCCTTAGCATTCAGGAGATTCGGCAATATCGCCCCAAGCAAATAAACGATCTATTCATTTGTGCTACGTGCCAACAAGTGTTTCAGGTTGTCATCAATAAATTGATTATCAATCCTGTTGATTCCGCGACCGGCAAAATGGCCCCAGACCGACGGGATTGGGTTATAGACAGCATTAGGCATAAGCTTAGCCTCGTATTCATTATCTTCTGCTGTACAGAAGAGATCCGTGCTTCCCGGCATGATGCAGGCAAGAGCTTTAATGCTTCTGAGCGCTTTATCGAAATCTCCATTATACGTGGGGTTTGCACTAATATCTGCATGCTGACCCGTCCATAACATGGCCAGAACATTATGAGGATCCATATTCATAAAGCTATCTTCCCAGACGCCGGATATAAAATCTTCCAAGGATTCAAACCCCAGCTCTCTATAAAGCTTCTCCCTATAAAAAGCATGCGACACCCCCCATCCCCCATAGACCCGGCCAACGGCACGCATGTCTGCAGAAGTCAGCTGGTTAAGCTTACTTGAATCGAAACGGGCTGCAGCCATGAGCGCAGCTTTCATACCGTCCAAGACAACAAAGGTATGGGGCCAAGACTTGGAGACACCCGCGAAAGGTGCAATTCGTTCCACCATCTCCGGATAACTTGCACCCCATTGAAATGCCTGAATGCCTCCCATGGACCACCCAACGACGAGAGCAATCTTCTGAATACCGAATGTTTCGGTCACCAGCCGATGCTGAAATTTAACGTTGTCGTAGATGGTTACCTGCGGAAAATGAGCCCGGTCGAATGGTGGAGGCGTATTACTGGGAGACGAGGATAAACCGTTGCCCAGCAGATTTGGAACGATAATAAAATATTTTTCCGGATCCAGGGCCATCCCGCTGCCAATCAGCCATTCATTCTGAACATGCTGGTCGCCAAAAGCAGTCGGATAAACGATGACATTGTCCTTCTGTTTATTTAATTGTCCATAAGTCTTATAAGCAAGAAAAGCGCTTGGCAACGTCACTCCCGATTGCAAGGTTACATCACCCAAATTAAAAATCTCATAATCCATCGTATGTTCGCTCCCTTCAAAATAGAAACCACACGTTCAATGTGTAATTTCTTGTACATAGTATAGAGCTGTGATACTCTCAGTAAAAGTGAATAGAATTCAAGATAGTATTCAATTAAATTGAAAGTAAAGGGGATGTATGATGGAGCTGCGTCAATTGATCACGTTCCGCACCGTTGCTGTAACATTGAATTTCACTCGGGCTGCGGAAGTTCTGAACTACGTCCCCTCCAATGTGACAATGCAAATTAAAGCTTTGGAGGAGGAGCTTGGCATTCGTCTCTTTGATCGTTTGGGCAAACAGCTTGCTCTCACCACGGCGGGCAAACGCTTTTTAACGCATATCCAAGGCGTTCTTGACAAATTGGACGAAGCCCGCAGCGTCGTTCATGACAACGAAAATCTAAGTGGCACTCTAACGATAAGTGCCAATGAGGTCATTTGCGCCTATCGCCTTCCAGCCGTCTTTCAACGGTTTCGTTCCCGGCATTCCGGAGTTCGTCTGATTTTCCGCTCCGTTCCAAATCAAGAGCTCAAGCAAACCCTTTTGGAGGGAACCTCGGATGTCGTCTATATGTTGGACGAACCCATTCGCTCGAGCGCGCTTGTCGTGGAGCCGTTACTGGAAGAAAATTTCCGCTTGTTCGCTGCACCCGACCATCCACTTGCCAAACAAACGGATTTACGACTGGAAGATTTCCATAATGAAGTGTTCCTGACGAATGAAAAGGGTTGTCCTTATCGCACCATGTTTGATCGGTCATTTGAAAAAGAGGGCATGGACAGCATTACGTATTTAGAGTTTCAAAGCGCCGAAGCGATTAAACAATGTGCAATTTCGGGAATCGGCATTGCTTTTCTTCCTGAAATCGTAGTGGAAGTCGAAGTTGAACGCGGAGATCTTGTGGCCCTTCCATGGCAAATTCCGGACTTGCACGTGTATACACAGATGTTGTGGCATAAAGACAAGTGGCTTTCACCTATCATGGAATCTTTCATAGAAGCATCAAGGGAACTTCTTGCAAAAGAATAACAACGACGTTAGATTACTAAAACAACACTTTAGTTGAACAAAAAGAGCCGATCGCATTGATCGACTCTTTTGTTTTTGCTCAATAAAGAGCGCTTCCCGGAATTGAATCTCTGCCCGTGACTGTTCTTATCCGCCGATATTAGATTTGCTCTTCATGGAAAAAGATAACACCGCCGGAACGATCCCAAGCGCAACACCGATCGCTCCAAATAAACCAACGGATTGAAGGGATATGTTTTCCACGACCATTCCCCCAATTATAGCCCCACCGGCCATACCCAATTGAATGATTGAAGTGTTTAAGCTCAGGACAATCCCCGAGGCTTTTGGAGCCATACCAATTAGATATACCTGTTGGACGGGGCCTGTTGACCAGGCAAAAAAGGACCACAACATAAGTAAGGGCAGCATGATGAATACGGAAGTTTGGGCGAGTCCTGTCATTAAAAGCAAGATCCCGGAATGGAAAAGCAGGCCTCCAATCAATGTACGGGGAATCCCCCATTTATCCGCACCATAGCCGCCGACCTGGGAACCTAGCAGACTGGCTATACCGAATGCAAACAGCCCCATACTGACCATGCGGTCGCTCATTCCAGTAATGTTCAACAGGAATGGCGAAATATATGTGTAAATGATGGTATAACCAAGTATCCAGAAAAATCCTATGGATAGAGCTATAGAAATTTGAGGCGTTTTAAGCAAGGATAGCTGCTCCCGTATTGGCACAGGAGTCTCTCCCTTAGACTTAGGAATAGTCAACCCAAGTACAAACATTGCAATCAAGCTGAGTATGCCGATCCCCGTGAAAATGATTTTCCAATCATAGGAACCAGCAATCACTCTTCCTAAAGGAACACCGAGAATAAGCGCAAGGTTAAAGCCTAAAAGAACGGTAGCAATTGCACTTCCTTGCTTGCCTTGTTGAGCAATGTTGGCGGCGACGGTCAAGGCAACCACCATAAATACACCCGTGCCAACCGCCAGTATGATTCTAGCTGCCAGCAGCATGGAGAAGCCAGTCGTTAAAATCGTGACTAGATTGCCTATGAAAAATAGCGTCAAAGCAGCCAGCATAAGCTTTCTTCGATCCATTTTTGCAGTGATTGCAATCAAAATCGGGGTGCCGATTGCGTAAGCAAGTGAGTAAACGGTGATGAGTTGTCCAGCGGCTGCCAGCGTCACTCCGGTATCACTTGCTATTCTATCCAGTATACCCGCGATTACAAATTCAGATGTCCCTACCAAAAAACTGACAATGGCCAGAATATAAATTTTCCAAGGATTTCCCATGTTATTCCCTCACATTCATTTCTATAGTTCCAGAATTATAGAACTCCTGTTTAATATTGAGCTGCATCTGATTAGCTCACATCCTGTCTTCTTATTTTCTGGCGAGCTCCTTACGAACAATAGGGGCAACTTTAGTACCGAAAAGCTCGATCGTCCGCAGCAATTCCAAATGAGACAGTGAGCTGAAATCAACATACATCAGAAAACGGGTCAAACTTAATTTCTCTTGCGCAAGCAGGATCTTCTCCGCCACATATTCTGGATCACCAACATATAGAGCACCACGAAGGTTGCAAGCTTCTTTGAATGTGTCGTGAGTATAAGGTGCCCACCCTCGTTCCCGTCCAATCTTATTCATCTGCTCGGCCATAACGGGAAAGTACTGTTCAGCGGCTGATTCAAAGGATTCCGCAATAAAACCATGGGAATGCGTTGCAATTTGCAGCTTACCGGGATCGTGTCCGGCTTTCTTAGCAGCTTCCTTATATAGCTCCACCAATGGTGCAAAACGTTCCGGCATTCCACCGATAATGGAGAAGATTACGGGAAGTCCCAGTTTACCGGCTCGAACGGCTGACTCCGGGTTACCGCCAGTGGCGATCCATACCGGCAATGGGTCTTGTTGTGCACGGGGATATACGCCCATATCATGAATAGCCGGACGATGTCCGCCACCCCACGTCACCTTTTCATTAGCGCGTATTTTTAATAAAAGTTCAAGTTTCTCTTCGTACAACTCTTCGTAGTCGTTCAAGTTATACCCGAACAGTGGAAACGACTCAACAAAAGAGCCACGTCCGGCCATGATCTCAGCCCGCCCTTTCGTTAGAACGTCCAGTGTTGCGAAATCCTGATATACCCGGACAGGATCATCCGAAGAGAGCACCGTTACAGCGCTGGATAGCCGAATCCGCTTCGTTGTGGATGCTGCGGTCGCTAGAATGATAGCTGGTGATGAGCTTGTGTAGTCAATCCGATGATGTTCGCCAATAGCATACACGTCCAGCCCAACCTGATCAGCCAATTGAATTTCCTCGATCGCTTGCCGCAGCCTCTCTGCCGGCGATACACCACCATGCTCTGGATTGGTATGTAGAAAGGTAGTCATGCCCAATTCCATGTTCTTTGACCTTTTTTCCATCATCATTTGCTCCTTTATCATTTCTTCACTTCTAGAAATGTAGAACTGTTACTCAAAAAAATTTACGCCAGCAAATAAGGCGCAAATTTCTCTGCCATTTCCCGATCAACACAATAATGAATATACGATCCACTTTTAGACGAATGAATTAAGCCCGAGTCAGTTAATTGCTTCAGGTGATGTGACAACGTCGAGCTAGCTACGGTTTCCAGTTTCTCTCCAATAGCTGTAAAGCATTGATTGCTCTCTTTCACCAGCAGCAATGCAATTTTTAAACGTGTGGGTTCACCTAACGCCTTGTATATTTTGACCGCCTGGCCCATTTCTTTTTCGTTTTCAGTCATGGTTAATGACCTCCTTTTCAAGCACAACTCTACATTTCTATAAGTGTAGAACTGATGATAACACCTTATTGTTTAAATGTAAAGGGGACTATGGCTTGCCACCAGTGCTTGAGTTAACGAAAGTGGAACCGGTGCGGATCGAGCTGTTACTGCATGACGATGGAATAAAAGAGAGCTGCCAGGATGAAACGGTATAGAGCAAACCACTCCAGTCTCAGTCGTTTGATGAGTTTAATAAACGTCACAACCGCAATCATGGCTATAAGGAAGGAAGTTATAAAGCCAATTAACATCAGATATATATCGTCTGAGCGAAGTAAATCGCGACTATCGTATAAATCCAACAAGGTTGCACCAAACATGACTGGTACTGAAATAAGGAAGGTAAAATCCGCGGCTGCTTTTTGGCTGGTCCCCAGCAAAAGGCCGCCTGAAATTGTCGATCCTGATCTCGAAAACCCTGGCCACAAAGCCAAACATTGGAACAGGCCAATACCGAAAGCTTGTTTATAATTAATGTTATCCATCGTATCAGCGGTTTCTTTTCTTCTGCTCCGTGCTGCGATAATCAACAACAAACCACCTGCAACCAAACCAATCAAGACAGGAGTTGGACCGAATAATTGGCTTTTGATCGTATCCTTGAAGAGAAGATATACAATTAACGCTGGTAACATAGCCAAAATCATATGGATCACGTTTAGTCCTTTTGAAAAATCCATCTTGATTAAATTTGTCCCAATTTCCATATATCTTTTCCAGTAAAGAATGAGAACTGCCATTACTGCGCCCAACTGTATAACTATTTTAAAGGTTGTTGACGCGTCTCCCTCAAAGTTAAGCAAATCACCTGCCAAAATAAGATGTCCAGTAGACGATACTGGTAAAAACTCGGTTAAGCCTTCTATGATACCGAGTATTATTGCTTTAATTACATCCGTCATCCGTAAATATCCTCCTTAGGAAAATAAACTTGTTTAACAATTTTAAGTATAAGGGGTTTTGTTTGTTCTCTCCCATCGATTAACGTAACAATATTCGATTCAGCGTGACATTATTGTCACATAGGATGTGAATCTCTTTCGAATATGGCAAAACGGATAACGATGTTCGATTCGAAGAAAAAACGAAACGACCGTTCTCCGGTAAAGTGCCGGGAAACGGTCGCAATTTCATATTGTTTTTTGTTACACCGATATTTTACGAATGAACAAAGGAGAATATACGATATGTATTTTTTCCTTCTGCCTTAGCCAGATAGAGTGCGGCATCTGCTTTTTGAAGAAGCTCTTTGACGGTATCCCCTTTTTCGCAAAATGCGATGCCTATGCTGGAAGTCGTACGAAGTTCCTGCCCTCCGATATTCCAAGGAAGCTGCAATTGTTCTAAAATATTTTCGGCCAAAACACGGGTATCCGAGAACGTGGTGCGAGGAAGGACAAAGACGAATTCGTCACCGCCCATTCTCGTTAAAACCTCATGTTTACGAAGGCAAGCCCCTGCTCGCTTTACAAATTGCCGCAGCAATTCATCCCCTGCTTCATGACCTAATGTATCATTGATCTGCTTGAAATGATCCAGATCGGCAAACATCACAGCCACCTGTTCCACGTCCGTTGTTTCTTCATTTAAAACCTGATTTAACATTTTCGTTAGAAACCTTCGGTTTGGCGCTCCGGTTAAAGCATCACGGTAACTTAATTGCTCCAATTGTTCCTGATGCTTTTTTCGCTCTGTCACTTCCCTTCCCACCAACATCATATTTTTAAAATTACCGTGTTCATCAAACATGGGCGTTCCCTTCAACTCCAGCCATACGGGATCTCCCTGCTCATGTTGGCGTTGTATTTCATAGGTAAAGGGCTGTTGCAAGAGCAGCATCTCCATAAAAACAGTACGAAACTCCTCATCCACTTCGTCATTCGGGTTGTAGAATACCCACTTGCCTATATATTCTTTTGGATCAAACCCAAGTACCATCTTATGAGAAGGAGACGCATACTCCACGATTCCGTCAAGATTGATCAGCTGGATCAAATCCAGGGAATTATCCGCTAACAATCGATAACGTTCTTCGCTTTCCTTCAGAGCCGTAAGCAGCTTTTTTTGCTCCGTAATGTTCTTGCCCACTCCAAAAACGCCATTGACCTTCCCTTCATAAAACAATGGAACCTGCTTTATTTGCAAGTAAACGATATCTCCGTTTTTATGCTGCGCTTCGGTCACGTATTGACAGGATGCACCCTTTAGAACCTCACCGAAAAACTGTTTAATCAAATCAAGCTCATGCTGACAAAATAAATCTTTGTACGACACACCCATAATTTCTTCCTTGTTATACCCTAAACATTCAGTAACCCCTTCATTCACTTCTACAATTTTTCCCTCGTTGGAAACGATAAAGATGGCATCTGGATTGTAATTAATGATCGATTTTAATGCCTCTATAGACTGCTCGCTCAAAAATTCTCTCATTCTTCTTGTTTAATCCTCCGCCATGATTACGAAATTTGTTAACGTTATACGATATAGTAGCAAATTTTGACTTCGTTTGGTATTACTAAAACTTACCAGTTGGCGTCTCGCAAGAACTTGGTTCCTTAAAACAAAAAAAGCCGCTGTAATCGCGACTTTGAATGGTACAAGTTTTTTATCCTTAAACACTACATTGACTATTTCCCTTGCAACTGATTCTTTTTCCACTTTCTTATTTTGGTCCTGAATGTTGTGAATGGTGCCACGGAATTGATGTGAATATACCTTATGACAGGCCACTTCGGATTGCTTCCCGTCCATTTTAAAGTGCCTTGAGTATATAATTCTTCGGTAGTAAGCGTATCAATCCAGGACTGGAATTGCAGCTCCACTTTTTTGAATTCTTGACGCAGCTCAGTTAACGAAAGATGAGCATAATCGTTATAAAAAGATTGATAGAGTGCACCTAACTGGTTCCATTTGTAATCAGGAGAAGGAGTTACGACTTTTTTTCCAGCACGCTCATCCTTGTCCCAACTCATCACAAGATTTAGCCACCCGAGTTGGTAAGCAATCATTTCACTTGGTGTCCGATCTACATCCTTGTCACGTGTATCTTTAAGTTCTTCAGGAATTTCGTCAAACTCACCATCAAATAACAAAAAGCGTTTATGAATCTCTTCCTTTAAACGGGTTTTAGACTCGTACATGGTACCACTCCTTATCCGTCTTTAACTGAGGTGTGTATATTATTTAATGAAAAGAGTTTCCGGTGAAGAACACTAGTGTTCGTTAGCTCATCGGACGCCACTCCTCTTTAATAAGACCGTATATAACTCGGTCAACATATTGATTGTGAAGCAGCTCATAGTTTCTAATAATTCCTTCTTGAGTAAAGCCCAAGCGTTCTGGTATCGCTCTGCTTTTGAAGTTGTTAGTTGCAGCTCCAATCTCAACCTTAGCTAACCGCAAATCATTAAAAGCGTGATTGATGAAGGCGTTACAGGCCTTGGTCATAATGCCGTTACCTTCAAATCGGGCTCCTAACCAATACCCTATTTCAGTTCGTTTAGAATCCCAATCCATCCATAAATAGCCGATCGATCCTACGATTTCTCCCTTATGCCAGATACCGGACCAGTATCCATTATCCTTTGAAAATCGACTTAAAGAACGATGGATAAAGGCTCTAGTATCATCAACCGTTTTTGTTTGATCCGGAAACTCTAGCCAATTTCTTAAAGAATCACGGCTACGATCAATCAACTCAAATAATGGTTGTGCATGTGACTGCTGGAGAATCGAAAGGTATGTCTGATCATCAATGATGGCTTTGTACATAGACTAATCGCCCCTTATTTGGTCGCCCACAATTTGGTTAGAGCTATTGTAGCAAAATCCAATAATGTAATCTACCAAAATCAAGACAAGTTTCTACCGTTTCCATTCATATTGAATATCAGGCAAATTCTCCTCATTCTCATGTCCTCGACCAATCATTTCAAATCCATTTTTCTCATAAAACCTTTGGGCATTTTTATTAACTTCAAATGTATATACGGTTAATTTTCCACTGGCTTGCTCCTTTGCTTTATTAAGCAAAGTTTGCCCTATACCCCTACCTTGATAATCAATATGAATATAAAGTTGGCTGATCTCCTTTTCATTATAGGCAATCATTCCAACGACTTTGCCATCCATTAACGCTAAATCGATTTGATACTGTTCAGCTAATATATGTTTTAAGAAATAAAGATGGCTGTCGAAACTATGGATTTCAGCCTGACCAATGGCCCGTTCCTTACTGTCTCTCCACATTTTCACTGTAGGTTCAGCATACTTGGGATGATACTTAGATACTTTAATTTCTAATTTGTTCATTACATACCGCCTTTCAATGTATAGATTTTCAGAATGCAGCACCGTTTGTTTCTGTACAACTACTTTCGAGTATACAAGAATAATTATCTTATGTTAATTACAAGGAGCACTCACAGGCAAATATAATGCCAATCATCCGTTTAAAAGCAATACAAGAAGAGGCGAAGCTTTTAATATAGAAACTCTGCGAAAACTTCAATATTTAATGGATGTAATGGGCGAGATTGGAGACAAATATAACGTTGGACCGGCGACCACAGCAATGGCTTGGGCCATTGCAAAGGGAACTGTACCCATTATAGGAGTTACCAAAGAAGCACAAATCGACGATGCATTAGCTGCTGTTCATCTCACATTAGAAAGAAAGGACATTCAAGATTTAGAACAAGCTGCTATGGAGACAGGTATATCCGTCAGAGGGGCATGGGAAAAAAGCATGAAAAAATAATTTGCGTTTTATACTAAACGCTCTTCGGATTTGGATGGAGGAAGATCATCCCCCCAACGCAGGAATTTTCCTGATTTCTTCCCTGTTCATCGGCCTTGGCTCGGTAGTCGCCCAGATTCTTGTACCTTACGCTACTTTTTTATCTTCAGAAAAACAACGTGAACGAGTCGTGGGCAATGTCTTGAGCGCGGCTGGAAGACTGCAGCTGTTCTGGGCATCATTCTTCCGGCTGCAGCGCTGCTTTACTTCTTCACCGAACGAAAATCCGTCTTTAGCAAGCTGGAACAAAGCTAAACCTGGTCACCAATACGTTCAGCCAGTCAAAAGGACTTGAAACATGTCTTTTGACTGGCTTTTATCTGGTCTGCTGCACCCTTACGTGAAATGAAATAGTTGTCGCACAGGGTTATGACCATCGGACAGCTCTTTTTTTTCTTTACTATATAGGTTGAACCAATGTTTTTTTACACAGAGACACTACGCGGTCAGAACCATCTTCCGATCGCTGTTATCTCCAGATTTCTTTAATCCCCTTTTCAAGGGGAAAATCCGGTGATCAGCCTATGCTTCCGAAGCAGCTTTCTTACAGAAAGCGTTTAGACCGCTTCGCTTCTCCAGATTCTTTCTGCCCTCTTCGTTATCGTATAAATTTCCGGTTCAATCTATATAGTCGTTTCACTTCATGTAACGATATTCCAGCAGTTTTTTCAAATTCGAAATTTTTTGCTGCAGCTTCTCCCCAACATTGGTTTCCCTCACAAGCTTCCGTTCCAGTTCTTTGTCCACCAGTCTTTTTACAGACAATACGTCCGTGCCGTTGCATAACACGTCTTCTTTTGAATTAAACTTCTGATGGGCGACGAGCTGCATGCCAAAGGAATTATACAACAAGGTATATCCGGCGATGCCTGTTGTGGATTGATAGGCTTTGGAAAAACCGCCGTCAATGACGATCATTTTCCCGCCCGCTTTAATGGGGTTCTCTCCACGAATTTCTCTAACTGGCGTGTGGCCGTTAATGATATGTCCGTGATCCGGATTCAAATCAAACTCCAGCAGAATTTTCCGGCAGATCTCTTCATTTTCACGCAAATAGTAGTAAGGGTTCTTTCTCTCCTTATGGGTTTCTTTATCCTGGATAAAGTACCGTTCAAAGGTGGTCATTTCTCTTTTTCCGAAGAGCGAGGAACACTCCCCTGTCCAGATGTACCATACCATATCCGTAGCCAGATCATCCGTCTCTTCCGGATGCGCAAAGGAGTAGCGCAAGTAATATTCAAAAACATCGAGCAGCTGGCGGCCCGAATACTTTTTGTCTTCAATCTGCATTTCTTCCATGTTTCCTTCTTCATCCAAAGGAATACAGCCGTGGATTAACAGATTCCCGTTGTATTTTAAATAAAGGCTGCCCTTTTTCATCAGAAAATTCATATGTCTGGCCAGCTTTTCGGAATGCTGAACGGAGAACAGCAGCTTTTCCATCACCTCGTGTTCTTCCTTCAGCAATTGTTCAGGCTGCTGCGGGTCTACGGTTGCGAAACAGGTGTTTTCCAGCGGGTACGTTTTTTCGCCGATTTTGATTTCATTTTTGTCGTAATCAATCTGCTCAAGCAAAAGTCTTTCTGCCATATTAAAGTATGGGCGTCTCTTGATAATCGGAGCTTCAAGCTTGAACTGGATCATGGCAATGGCTTGATGAATTTTGGTGATCTGCAGAATTTCTTGCTCCGTTACGTTATGGCCTGCCTGCAGCTTCGGTCTGAAGGCCGGATTGTCATCATAGTATTTCTCCGCCAAGTTCAGCAGTGGGCGAAGATTGATACCGTAAACGTCTTCGATGATATCCAGATTGTCGTATCTGGCGCAGATTCGGATAATATTCGCAAGGCAGACCAGGGAACCCGCGTAGGCGCCGATCCACAGGACATCATGGTTCCCCCACTGAATGTCTACAGAATGGTAGTTGATCAGCGTGTCCATAATTTTATCGGGGTCCGGTCCCCGGTCATAGATATCTCCGACCACATGAAGATGGTCAACCACTAAGTGCTGGGTCGTATAAGCAAGGCCGATAATGAGCTTGTCCGCCTGGCCCAAGGAGATGATTTGCCGGTATATTTCCTCATAATAAGGATCCTTATTGTTGGTCGAATCTGTTTTGTATAAAAGCTCTTCTACAATATATACATACTGCTCCGGCAGAGCTTTACGCAATTTCGAGCGCGTATACTTGGAAGAGGCATAAGAAATAAGCTTAAGCATTTGTTCAATTGTTTGTCTATACCATTGGTTCAAGGCTTGTTTACTGCATAGGGCTCCTTTAACCAGCTGTATTTTTTCTTCCGGATAATACACCAATGCCGCAAAATCATTGATTTCTTGATCCGTCCAAACCTCTCGGAATAAATCTTTGATTTTCTCTTTGACCGTACCCGAACCGTTTCTTAGTACATGCTGAAAAGCCTGGAACTCCCCATGCAAATCACTGACAAAATGCTCGGTTCCTTTGGGGAGATTGGAGATCGCTTCAAGGTTGATGATCTCGGTGATGACTTTTTCTTCCGTATCATATTTCTGGGCCAATAAATCTAGAAACTGCGCATCCAAAACAGATGTCCCCCTTCAAGGAAATAAGTGGTTATGATCCATACTTACTAACGAATGAATAGAAACTTACATTTAATTATTCATATCATAACATATACCCAAAATTTTAGCTTACTCACGTTGAGAAGATAAATTTTAAGGTACCGGGCTCAGCGGTTTTGCTCAGTCTAGTCAGGAGTTCGAACTACCGCCCCAACAGGAGATCACTATGCAAAAGGTGATCAAGATGTTTTGAATGTGAATTTGATCAGTTCTTCACCTCATTAATAGATTTGCCGAGCCGATTTGCGGGGCCATAGCAACAGCAGTTCCTCATACGATACGTTTATCCTTCAAAGTTAATTATATTCACATTTTCTGAATTACAAAAAGGCCAACCAGTAATTGCTGGTTAACCCGATCTTGCGAAAAGGGGTAATTTAGCGACCAGCAGGCAACGATCGCGGTTCATTTCAAATGGAGGGACTCTATCGCTTTCATAACTACCTCTGGGTGATTTTGGGGAATCATGTGTGCAACGTTTTCCTGTACGATCAGTGTGGAGGTTGGAATTTCTTTGTGCAGTCGGAAACTATGCTCCTTTGTTTCGAAAGGATCGTCTGCGCCTACCATAATGACTAGCGGCACCTTGATTTCTTTGTATCTGTCCGAAACAGCCCTGGCAGCGGGAACAAAAGCGAGAACATCTTCTCGGTAAATTGGAATTGGCCATACCAATAAAGAGCCGCCATGAACATCACGATGATCGCTAACACAACCACCCGTATTCCTCCTCACGATCATTATATTCACATACTTATATATACATTAAAAACGTACTATATAGTATGTTAATGGCATAATAACGCGTTTAATCTCAGGACAAATGTCTAATGGTTGGCAGGCCCTCTAATTCCATGCCACAACGTTTTTGATATCGTATGGATAAGGGCGCGCAATGAATCCGGCCGTGGGTCGAGCATCCATTCGATGAGAACGCCTTTTAGCAATGCATCCAGCATCAAGGCGATCGAACGGGGATCGACGTCTTCTGCCATGTACCCCCTTCGTTGCATTTCTTGCAGCAATATCCCTATTTCATCCATCATGTGTCCGTGAAGTTTTTGCAAGTTTTCGCGGATCTCGGCTTCTCCGGAAACTAAAAACTCCAAAAATAGGCTGGATCGTTCTTCTCCAGCCTCAAGGCAATTAAACTGGGACTCCAACCATTCCGACAAGGCAGTCATCGGTTCGTTCGATGACAGTATATGGTCCACTTGGTGGGGAAGCAGTCGAAGCTGCTGCTCATAAGTTTGTTTTAAAATCGAAAGAAACAAATCTTGCTTGCTGGAGAAATGCCAATAAACCGCCCCCTTGCTTAGCCCGGCATACTCGGCAACTTTATCCAAAGAAGAGTTTACATATCCGTTTGAAGAAAAGACATGTGCAGCTGCTTCCAGCACGCGGGACCTCGTGTCCGTAAGATCGGCATGGAGTTCCGCTTGCCTTTCCTTTAACCATTCCCTCATCTGCTCCTTGCTGCCAAAATGTCTGCGGACAGCAGTCCAATGTACGCCGGCCACTCTGGCTATGTCAGCAAATGTAATCAGGTCGAATGCTTTCGTCTTGACTAATTGTTCTGCTGCTTGAAAAACTTTGTCACGAACATTCAAATCGAATCACCTCCACACACCTACTATAGATGTGTTATTCAGATACCCGTCAGTATGCTAATATAATAAAATTCCTTCAGTATGTTGTCAATTTAATGCATTGTTCTTCCCCCGTAACAGCTCCCGATTTACCGATGAATAACGTCATATCAAGTTTTTTCGATCGATTTGTCACATTTGCCTGATGCTGTTCCGTAATACAAGTTGTAAGGAGGGGAAGCAACTTGGACGAACCGATTCAACAAATTGTCAGTGACGTTCTGAAAGGGGAGAAAGACAAGTATGCATTGATCGTCATGCGTTGCGAGAAATTCATCTTCAATTACTGCTACCATATGCTCGGAGATTATGGAGAAGCAGAGGATTGCAGTCAAGAGGTGTTCTTGAAGGCATACCGCAGCTTGCACAAATACGATCCAGACAGACCCTATGAGGCATGGTTGTACCGGATTGCCTTTAACCATTGCATTGACTTGCTGCGCAAACGCAAAATCACGCGATTTCTGCCCTTTTTGTACAAAAGTGACCGGGACAACAACCAGGTCGATCAAGCTATTGATCACAAATATTACAATCCGTCCGTGCTGCGTGCGCTGGCCATGTTGTCCGCCGAGGAACGAAGCTTGCTGATTCTGCGCTGCGTCGAGGAAAAGAGCTATAACGAAATTAGCCCTATTCTGAATCAAAACGCGACCTATTTACGAAAGAAATACGAGCGGGCCGCCGCCAAATTCAGAACATACTACGTCAGTACAGAGGAGGAAAGAAAAAATGAGCATCGACCCCGGCCAAGACCTGAAACCACTATTTCAAAGAGTTGAACCTTCAGGAACCGCCCTTCAAGATCGGATCATGAACAACATAGGAGAAAAACCTTTCAAAAGGGAGCGATTTTTTGTGAAAAATAGAGTGAGCTTTCTCCTCTTAGCCGGCATGCTGCTGACTGCATCAACGGGATTTGCCGCCGTAAAATACCAGTCCTTGGCCAACGACAAAGGGGAGATTCTTTTTCAAGAAAAGCCGTTCTCCACTGCCCCTGCATCGAATCGCACCGAGGACGAAGCAATACGAATTTCCAGAATGAACGAAATTTGGGTGAATGACATCAAGCCCGGCGAGGCTGCGATCATCTACGTCGTGCCGAACAATCCGAACCATGTCCTCGATCTCAAAGCCAATTCACATATCGTAAAGAGTTTCGCCGAATTAAAGAAAATGCTGCATGTACCCGGCATGCCCCTATCCAAGGAACTCTCTGGCTCAAGCACGTATACGTTCCAAAAGGCAAGCGTACATATGGAGCACGGGATGGATCTGAATACGCTCTCCGAAGAGGAAAAAACAAAAATTGCAAAGAAACTGCTGGCCGAAGCCCAAGCTTCCGGCAAAGATTATGCCCTGATGCCGGTGAATTTTACGGATGATTTCTGGCTGTCGTTCCTAACCTATGCCAGCGGCAAAAATCAAATTTCACTAAGTATCCTAAACGCCAAAAATACCGGCCCTGTCACCGCCTCATATGAAGACGGACTGAACAGCACCAGCCAAAAAATAAAAATAAACGGACAGGACGTCATTCAGAGAACCTCTCGCGGGGGTTCCACCGAGTTAATATGGGTCTATGAGGAACCTGAAACCAGCTATGTTTATCACTACACCCTAAGTGTCCGCAAAGGTAATATCTCTCCGGAAGAGCTGATCCGGATTGCCGAAACGATCATTCCCGGATCGAAACATTGAGCATCCCCGCTTCGTTCTACACAAGACTAGACCCGCTGGTGAGCCCCGGTGGGTCTTTTCATTATGTTCTTATCCTCTCAATCAAATCTCTATTTTTGTCTCTAAAAACTCCAGATACTTTGGATCATCCTCCATAAAAATCCCAATACCCGCACCCATGTAAGCCCGTGTTAACTCGTCCGCCGCCTTTTCAAGGTTCCCCTGTTCATAATACAACTGCCCTAACCGGAGATGAATATAGGGATTCCCTACTCCCTTCGGACATTGTACAGCGTTATAAAAGCATTTAAATGCCTTATCGTAATTTTTCATATGGAAATGGACATCCCCGATTGCCACGTATAACCACGTAGCGGCCTCCCATTCTTGATGATTTTCCGGTAATAATCGCAGGGCCTTAACATACTTATGCTTGCCCGCCTCAAAATCGCCTGCCTTCACCAAATCATCGCCTTGTTTACTTAGAGCTGTAATCTCGCCATAGGTTGAATCTGAAAGCTGCATCGCTATTTCTCCTGTCCTATTCAATTTGTATCATTTTCTAACGAATGATCGTTTTTTGATTTTCATCAAAAATGATTGCGCCTTGTATCGCCAACAAATATTCTATCGCCCAAATGATATGATTTGTGAAATCTCGTTTGTCATCTGGCGAGAATACGAAGCGAATGCGTTCGGTACAATCTTTAACCTCGGGCGGACATTCTTTGATGATACTTGCAATGTAATCCGTATCTGCGGCTACAATGTGACCAGTTTCAAAATGCGCTGTAAAACTCCAACCTGGCCAACGAAGAATCATATATTTTTCGTTCGTGAACGGATTCGCCGATGCTCCGATTTTCAATCCATTCTTCGTTTCAAAATCAAAATAATCGCTTAACTCAGAGACGAGACGCTCATGGGAGTATGGAGGTGACGACTTCGCAAGATAGGCATGTATGACAGACATGTTCCGGTTCTCCTTTGGGTTTATATAAGGCAATCAATATTGAATCCAAGGCCCTGGAATGGTTTTGAGATCACAAAATCCCGAGCTTCCGCCGGGTCCAACAAGCAAAAGTATGGCCATTTGAGAATCAGAAGTTCCTTCATATCACAATTCAACAAACGACACTCGTGCATGCTTGCAGATGAAAAATCGCATTCCGATATGGATGACCTGGGCAACCAATTGAGATGTATCAGGCCATCAGAATCTACAATAATATCATGGTGCCTTCTGTTCATTCTGCCCTAGATTGCGATTTATGAAAATCCTGCAAATTTACCAATTAACATATGTCAGAAACAGAAACAGCTGATTCCATTTACCGGAATTTATGGCCAAAAACCGCTGATAGAGAAAATGACAGTACAAGAAATTGAAAACAAGTCTGGATATAACCAGAGTAACTTCTACGGTGCTTTACCAATGTTTACGATTTCCTCAGCTTGCATTTCTGTTCTTTGGGGATGTAGCCCGTTAGAGCATTTAAGAAATAAACACAGGACAGCACAAAAAAAGGTGAGGCCTTCCGCAGGAAGACACACCACCGATGTACAAGGAAACGTGAGAGCATGAGTACATGAAAGTTCTTTTTTATGGGCAAATCCGCATTTTATCACGCTTACCGATCTGCCACAAAAGGTTTATTGCCCCGTATTCAATGTAGTTCTAACTCCATAAACACATCGGCTCTTACATAGGGCATGGGCCCGATCTGCTCGACAGGAACATGTTTGAACCCAACCGATTCGTAAAGGTAAACGGCATTCGGCAGCTTGGTGCTGCTCCCCAAAAAGAGCGATGTAGCGCCAAGCCCGCGTGCGCGGTGAATGGCCGCTTGAATGATTTTCCGTCCGTATCCACGCCCCCTCATCTCGGGTGCCACGCTCATCTTCGAGAGCTCGAACACGCCACTCCCGGTCGGCACGAGTGCAACGCATCCGACGATCGAATCGCCATCACGTGCGATGAGTACGTCCCCTCCTCTGTTCACGATGTTCTCTACCGGGTTATCGAGGATGACCAGATCCGCCTCTTCGATGGCGAAGATGCGTGCAATCCATTCTTCGTTAAGTGTTTTAAAGGCCCGAGCTTCTTCGGGCGTCTGCATCGAAGTGATCGTAAGGGCTGTTTCAAGCATCCAATATTTCCTCCTCATGTAGGGGTTATTCCCACTATAGAAGAAACCAAACGATTGATCAATATCGGTATTCCTATTACGTTTATAGACAATACCTATGTTCGAATTGCGAACCCCAAGGTCGGGTGCATGGATAGAGTATAAACCGGGTAGCAATCAAACTCCGGCATACGAGGAGAAACCACCATCTATTGGCAATACTACGCAAGTTACAAAACGATATAAGTTGAACCGATGATTGTTATACGGAGTCACTACGTGGTCAGAACCATCTTCCGATCACTGTTATCCCCAGATTTTTTTGATCCCCCTTTTCAAAGGGAAAATCCGGTGAAGCTTATGCTTCCGATGCAGCTTTCTTTCAGAAAGCTTTTAAGCGACCGCTTCGCTTCTCCAGATTCTTTCTGCCCTCTCCGTTATCGTGTAAATGTCTAGTTCAACCTATATAGCTGATTGTTCACTAGCTAAGAATAATAATCCTCCAATGAGTTCTTTCGGTTTCACATAGTAACGATCACCCCATCAAAGTGAGTACTGACAATATAACGAGCTCCTTTTAAGATGGCAATTCTGGCTGTTTCCGCATCCAATACCGTGCCTGCTCCAATAATCATTTCTGAATGATTTAGACGGGCCAACTCTGCAATGGCTTCATCGGCTCCGGGCGTAGAGAAAGTGACTTCTATAGAGCGTATTCCGCCCGCAAATGCTTGTTTGGGGAAACTTGGGTAACATTCATGAGCTCCCTTTCAGCTAGTTCTTGTAATAAAAATCAGGAATGGCCGTCCACCGTCTTTTAAGTTCATGTGCAATGGCTTTAGGTTTTCGATCACGAGTGAAGATCCCCTTTTTGTTTCCTTGTACACGAATGATTCCCTGGCTCGTTGCAAAATCGGCAAAGTTCCACACTTGCTCACCGACAAACTGTTGAAATTCATCAAAAACTTCATGGTTTGCTTTATAAAACGCAACTTGGTATTCCTCTGTAAACATAATGGGTTCGACATCATGCAATCCGGCGACAGTGTCCGCTCCGTATTCGGTCATCATAAATGGTTTGTCTGGACATCTTTTCAGCCATTCCTTAAATTCAGTGCGCAGCATCTCTTTGGCTGATACCAAATCACCACCATTTACATACCATCCGTAATAGCGGTTAAAGGTAAGGATATCTAATAACTCCGCCACTTGATCCTGTTCAGGTGAAGATTCAATTTGAGTGACAATCGTAACAGGACGCTTTTGCGGATCTAAATCTTTGGCTAATTCGATTAGCGGTTTAAAATATTCATAAGCACCCTTTTCCTCTGAGGCAGGCTCATTGGCTATATTCCACATCACAACAGAGGGATGGTTTTTGTCTCTTTCAATGAGTTCCCTGATCACCTCTTGGTGATGTTCGAACGTTTTAAGCTCATCCCACGTATTTCTAAGTTCTCCGCCACGATGCAGCACCATCATGTTTAAATGCATTCCCACCGCGGGTACTTCATCAATGACAACAAATCCTTCCCGATCCGCAAGCCTCATCACTTCTTCTGAATATGGATAGTGAGCGGTACGGAATGAGTTCGCTCCCGTCCATTTCATCAAATTAAAATCCAAAACATTGGCTGCTTCATCTAACCCTCTTCCATGAATAGGCGTATCTTCGTGCTTACCATAACCTTTGAAATAGAACGGTTTATTATTGATCAGGAACTGCCCTCCGCTCACCTCAACCGTTCTCACACCAAATGGCTGTTCATAAACATCGATCGTTTCACCTTCATCTTCCAGTTCAATCCGAAGGGTGTACAAATAGGCATTTAAAGGTTCCCACAGCTTAACGTTGGGAATCGTAAGTGTGCTTGATTTTCCTTCTGACTCTGAAATAACGATGCCCGATTCATCTACAATCTTTGCTTTAACAGATGCTGAACCAATCACATCAATGGAGTAATGAACTGTCCCATCCAGTTCAGTTACGATCGTCACATCCTTAACATAAATGGTCGGCGTCGTATATATTTTTACAGGACGATGCAAACCGGCATAGTTGAAGAAGTCAAAATTAGGATGATTCCGAACAACCTTTCCAACACCAGCAACGTGCTTCTCGGTTACAAAACCAACGGGTAAGGTCGTCTCATCCACAATATTGTTCACCGCAACGGTTAATCGATTTTTGCCTTTTTGTAAATATCGATTAATTTCAGCCTCAAAGGGTAAAAAGCCCCCTTTATGCTCTACAACGAATTCTCCATTCAAATAAACTTTCGCAAAATGAGTAGCAGAACCAAACCGTAAAACCACTCGTTCTTTGGCAAGCGAACTGGGCAGAGTAATCTCCCGCTCATACCAAACCCAGCCAACATGGTCACGGATGTTTGCACTGACTGCCATATCGTTAAATGAACCAGGAACCGCCATACGGCTTGGATCCTTCAACGTTTCCTTCTGCCAGTTCTCTTTAAATCCCATGCCAGCATCCAGTTTAAAGTTCCAAATCCCGTTTAAATCTATAATGCTACGCGTTTCGGTAAGTGTAGGATATAGCATATATAATCTCCTTTTTTTCATTCATTAAAGTGGTTGAAATCATAAATCTATATAGGTTGAACCAATGATTTTTACACAGAGACACTACGCGGTCAGAACCATCTTCCGATCGCTGTTATCCCTAGATTTCTTTGATCCCCTTGTTCAAGGGGAACATCCGGTGATCAGCCTATGCTTCCGATGCAGCTTTCTTACAGAAAGCTTTTAAGCGACCGCTTCGCTTCTCCAGATTCTTTCTGCCCTCTTCGTTATCGTGTAAATTTCCGGTTCAATCTATATAGTTGGGTTATCACAACGAGTCTTTATCACTTCTCTTCTTATTTAAAACGCTTACAAGTTCAGCCGTACGCTTTTTGTTTAACGGATAGAAGAAGGCCATACAAATAAATACGAGCAGAAGGCCGATCGATGGTACTAATGTCGCTAATAAATGAATCCCGTCCAACGTACTTGCAGCTTGGGATTGAAGCTCAGCATTGTAACCAACGGCGGCCACAGCTATACCGCCTATTCCTCCAGCTACAGCCTGTCCTACTTTACGCGCAAAAGAATAGATGGAGTAGATGGTTGCATCCTCTCTCATACCGGTTACATGTTCATGGTAGTCAACCAAGTCCGTTATAAAAGCCCAACTTATTAAATTGAAAAGAGCATATCCGAATAAACCCAGCGATAAAATACAAATATATTGAACCGCCGATAGGTTTGGAAGCAAAAATAAAATAAAGTAAACGATGGTCGATAGTAGAAACCCAGAGGCAGCTACTTCTTTTTTTCCGAACTTGGCTACCAAAGGTTTGACAATCGGCATTCCTATAAGGATCGTTGCCGATTGAACGAGGCTAAACACACTTAACAACTGGGCATTTCCAAAGTAATCCTTAAACAAATACGTATTCACTGTTCCAATTAACATTAAATTAATTAAGAAAATAAGTGAGCCAATGAGAAATACAATTAACGGTTTATTTTTAAGAAGACCTTTTAGCGTTTTTTTCAAATTCATATTCGGTTTATGATTTTCATCCATGACCACACGTTCTACGGTTAATTTATAACAAGCCATATAACTTGCGATCGACAGAATGCCAAAAATGACTGCACCCATTAAAAAGCGATTGGCATTCGCCTCGTTATTCACAAACATAAGCAGTGGACCCAGAACACCGACAATCAATTGAGCTAATGTCGCTCCAAGTGATCGCCATGTGGACAGTGTCGTCCGTTCTACAGGGTCAGCCGTAATGACTGAAGCCATTGAACCGTATGGGATATTAACCGTGCTATACAATGTGCCCCATAAGATATAAGTAACATAGGCATACGCGATGTAAAATCCATTGGACATTCCCGGTATGTGAACAAACATTAGAACGCCAGAAATGACGAGAGGGATCGACATTCTAAAGATCCAAGGTTTGAATTTCCCGTTCTTTCCGGCTTTTCTGGTATCGATAAAGCGCCCCCACGTGATGTCTGCAATCGCATCCCACAGACGTGCCAGCAAAAATAATCCCCCTACCGTAGCAGGATTAATTTGAAAGACATCGGTGTAATACACCATCAAAAACGAGCCCACCAGAGCAAAGAAAAAATCATTCCCAAAATCACCAAACAAATATCCAAACTTATCCTTGTATCCAAATGGACGCATAGAACCCACCTCTTCATATATGTTGGCCGTAACAGTTTGTTTGAAGTGCAAATTGAATTAATGATTTGTTGGCGCTTTCACGATTAAAAAGGATGGTGCTTTAACGATTGGTTAGCCCCCTGTTTCCTCCCTCATTTCAATTGTTGAAATCGATTTCACAGAAAAGTATAATCACTATTAGATATTCTTTATGGTAAATTCCACAGATAAAAAGGAATTAACACATCTAATTTCTTCACTCTACAACCTGGAGGTTTCAACATGCATAACTTTCAGCAGGAGAATATCGAATTTATATGTAACTTGGCACACAATATCTATAAAATACCTATATACTATTTTGACAGTGAGAATACGTTAACTTATGAAGCGGCTCTTGATTTCCGGCATAACCCTTTGTACACGTCCAACCCCGCCATTATTACAGAGTTATTTACCGAAATGGGATCACAACATTTTCCCGTTATTCGCGAAACCCTGTATCATGAGAAATTTTTCGCAATAAATGTCCATTTTAATCAAGAATGCAAAGGGAGAATCGTCGTCGGTCCAGTAATTAATTTCAGGATGACCGAAGAGACTATTAAAATCACGTTAAGGGATTTAGTAACCCGGGGAAACAAAGAGGAAATAAAGCATTACTATGATCAAGTCCCGGTAATCAGCAATTTTAATTTTATTAATCTGAGTATGATTATTTATTTTATGCTTTATCAACAAAAGCTGGAGCTGGCTGACATTTTGCTGAACAATGAAGGTCTTGATCAAAATATGCTAGAGATTGAACAACCCTATTCCCAAATTATTGATGGACGTCAAAATAATTTAGTACACACTGAAATAGATAAAGAGAAGAAGCTTTTGGATTTTATACGGTTAGGGAGAACAGATAAAGTATTGGAGAATTTTCATGCTATTCATAAACAAGGAAAGAAAGGTGTGTTATCAAAGACCAGTTTTTTGAGAAGTCAAAAGAACATCGCCATTTCTCTGATCACGTTAACCACCCGAGCAGCAGTAGAAGGAGGATTGTATCAAGAAATCGCCTATAACCTTAGTGATTTGTATATCCTTAAATTAGAGGAATTAACCGAAAGTAGAGCGGTCGATGAATTGATTGAGGATGTTTTAATTGATTTTGCTGAACGAGTCGCAAACAGTAAAAAACATAAATACTCAAGACCTATAAATATTTGTCAAAATTTTATTTTTAATCATCTGAATAAAAACATTACCGTTTCCCAACTGGCCGAATTAACTTCCCTGAATCCCAATTATTTATCTAACCTTTTTAAAAAAGAAGTCGGGATTTCGATTCCTCAGTTTATCCAGAAAACCAAAATAGAAGAAGCTAAAAACCTGCTGTCTTACTCCAGTTATTCTTTAGCTGAGATTTCAACGATGTTGAATTTTTACGATCAAAGTTATTTTGCTAAAGTTTTTAAAAAGTTTACGGGATGTACGCCTAAACAGTTCAAAAATCAAAAATGAAGTACCTGGATTCTAATGTTGCACTATGACCATAAGAAAACCGCCTTTGGTGAAAAGGCGGTCTATTGAGCTATCGGTCTATTGAGCTATCGTTCTCTTTCGTTGTAACGTTGTATTACTCAACTGTAATCTTCAATCAATGAGATTTTTCCTTCCTTAAACTCGAATTTCGATTTTCCATTTAATTGCAGCTTATCTCCAATTTTTAATCCGTTAGGTAAATCCACGGCAAGAATACCTTCATAATCAATTCCAACCTCTACTTTGTCATTGATGACACTGTACTCGGTGATGATCTGGCGACGGCTGGTGAACATCGTTGACGACTGTTCTGCCAATTCCCTGAATGCTTGTATTCCTTTGGTTTCCGTAGTGGTTTCGCCATTGGAAATATTCCTAAATATGATATCCTTGTGCAAGAGGCTTACCATGCCTTCAATTTCAAATGAATTGTATGCCTCAAGATAATTTTCAATGATATCCCTTATCTCTTTGCTAAGCATAACCGTACTCCCTCCTTGATCTTGTTATGTAAAAGATATACTCCTAATTCTATAGTACCATAATAAAGAAAAAATCCGACACGTCCCGTTATTCCGTTGCTCAAGTCCAAAAAAGCAAATAAATAATCGTTTGATACATATTTCGTTTGAAAAAATGTTGACTTAAACCATGGTTTAAGACGTATCCTATTCCTGTCGGCTATGAAAGATAAAATTTGGAGGCCTCCCGATGAAGTATTGTTCCATTAGCGAAGCTTCAGCCCGATTCAACATTCCGGAATCAACCTTGCGTTATTATGAAAAAAAAGGACTGCTGCCGCTAATCGAGCGTGATGAAGCCGGCAGGCGGTTATTTTCAGAAGATCAAATGACGCTCCTTAAAATCATTATTTATTTGAAAAACACGCATATGCCAATAAGTGGTATCAAGAAATATATTGATCGGGTGGTAGAAGGAGACCAAACCACGGAACTCCGACTGGAAATGCTGAAGAAACACAAGCAAGCCGTGCTGGCTGAAATAACATTGATGACAGAAGCCTTAGAAGGCATTGATGTAAAAATTGCACGTTACACCAAACGGGTTCAGGAAAGAAAGAATAAACAAAACAGAAAAGAGGCGCCATAAATGAAGCTTTCAGGAAATACAATACTGATTACAGGCGGAAATACGGGAATAGGATTGGCTTTTGCAGAGCGCTTTTTAAAAGCTGGAAATAACGTCATTGTTTGCGGACGGCGTGAACAGGCCCTTCAACATGCGAAAGAAAAATTCCCTGATCTTATTACCCGTGTATGTGATCTGGGCATTGAATCCGAACGTGCAGCATTGTTTGATTGGGTAACAACGAACTATCCAGCGGTGAATGTGCTGGTGAACAATGCAGGAATCCAGCAACGGTTTAATGTGTTAAAAGCGGATGCAAAGCACGATTGGAGTTATTTCAATCAAGAAATTACAACCAATATTGAAGCGCCTTTCCACCTATCCATGCTGTTTGCTCCGTATTTTGCAGCCAAAGAAGAGGCGGCCATCATTAACGTGACATCCGGGCTGGCTTTTACGCCGTTTGCAATCGCTCCGATTTATTCAGCGACCAAAGCGGCCCTTCATTCGTTTACCATGAGTTTAAGACACCAGCTTTCCGATACGTCCATAGAAGTCATTGAGGTTGCTCCTCCGGCAGTGAATACAGAGTTGGGCGGAGCGGGACTGCATGTCCAAGGAGAACCGCTGGATGCCTTCGCAGATGGAATTTTCAAAGGATTGGAAGAGGGGAAAGCGGAAATTGGATATGGTACATCGGTGAACCGTTTGCGCATGTCGCGAGATGAAATTGATGAGTACACGGAGAAGATGTATCAGGCTACGAAAAACGCAAAAGGGACGAAGAGCAGATAGCCCTCTGCTTCGTCCCTGTAATCTATCGGTATTGTTTCTATTCACCGATGTGTTTTTTAAAGGCATTAGAGATAGCCCCTCTACTTCTCAATGTTTCACACTGAGTTGTGTAAGAACATACCTATACTCCTTGCCTTTCTTCACTTTTTTTACAATAGCATCAACGCGGCTAACCAAATCGTCATTCGGATAATCAGGATCGTATAAATGTCCATACACTCTATAATTGTTGCTCCCCATATCGTAAAGTTCATCTACCTGAACATAGAAGACTCTCTCGCCGTCAGCACCATCAAAGGTATAACCTTTACCATTGTATTTAAGATTAAGCACGGACCGATGATTGCTAAATTTGATATTGAAATATTTTAATATTGAGGTTTCAACAGATGATTTAGTGATATAAAGTTTTCCGTGAGATGAACTTATTCTTGAATTAAAGTTGTTTATGTAGTTATGCCATACGCCGAAGCGAATAAGATCGGAATTATTTATTTTCTTAGCATCAAATTTGTATAGCTGCAGCTCGGTAAAATTGCTAAGAAAAACCCCTAATTTCTTGGACTCGGAAGAGGAAAGATCCACCTTTTTGTATAGCTTAAATGTCCCCTTAGGGAAAGAATAGTCCGTTGTTTCTGTACCTGACCAAGTCAACGTGACCGTTTCTTTTTTTACGCTAATCGTCATTTTCCCATTATTGTACTCATCCTTATATTTAAAGCTCGCCGTACCTTTTGCATTAAAAGTAACCGTTCCGGTGATGAAACTGCTCCTGTATTTTCCCTTTGAATTCAAAAAACTATTTCTGCTATCGTTAGTGGGGAGGTAATAATCGTTTGTCACCTCTACTTCTACTTGTGTTCCTTTGTCCTTCATTCTAAGATACATTTGATTCATTCCATATGAACCAATGTCATACTGATCACTCCACGTCCCCGTATAACTACTTGCAGCATAGGAAGCCGGACTAATTACTAGCTGTGCCATAAGAATCATTGCGACTATACTGAACACCATTAATTTTTTGATCATTTTCATTCTCCTTCAATTCTACATGATCTAACCTGTCCATTGGACTAAACGCATATAAACCGCACTAATCAATCACATAAGGACACTGCGAGTGCAGTAGCATCTTCCGATCGCTGTTATCCCCTGCTTTTTGATCCCCCTTTCCAAACTCAGCGAAACCAGTTTCATTTTAAAATGCAATACCTCATCCCTTCCTCATAAATTTAGTTAGATTGGTATATATTCCAAACACCTAGTTGATTATAGGTAATTTGGACTTGCCCTTCAATGCTTTTCTACCTGAAACAGCACTATACTTGTAATTTTTTGTTCCAACAGCACATCCATCTCAGGTTGAAACGCAACATACATACATTAAAAAAAGACCAGCAACAAAAAAAGCTGCCGGTCTTTCGCATTTCCTTACTGTTCTTTGTACACTCGGACATAATCTACCTGCATAACGGCGGGGATATCAGACGCGTTCGGAGTACGTCCGCCGTCAAAGTTTCCACCGATCGCCAGGTTCATAATAAGATAAAATGGCTCATCAAAAGGAGCGTTCGGGTTGTTCGGTGCGGCTGCCGAATACCACTGCTCGTTGGTGACTTTATAGAAAAACTTGCCGTCAACATACCATTTAATATGGTCCTCTTCCCAGACGACCGAGTATACATGATAATCATTGGCAAACGTTTGCCCTTCCGGGAAGTGATATTCGCCGCCGGCTGACTGGTTCATCGGCCATTGTCCGCCAAAGTGTACGGTGCCACTCGTTGACCCAGGCAGACGCCCTCTCGCTTCCATGACGTCGATCTCTCCCGATGCGGCCCATGTGCCATATACGGAATGTTGGGGAAGCATCCAAAGCGCAGGCCAAACACCATCGCCTGTGGGCAGCTTGGCACGAAAATCCACTCTGCCGTACTTTAAGGAAAGCTTATCCTTGGTGTTAATCTTGCCGGAGGAATATTGTGCATACCGACTAGGATCCTGCGGGAAGGATTTGATATCATTCATCGCCCTGATATTCAACTTCCCGTCTTGTACAAAAATATTTTGGGAGCTGTTTGTGTAATGCTGAAGCTCCGCATTGCCCCATCCCCAGGTACCGGGATCGTCATTGAGATAATAACCTGTTTCATAGTTCCATTTACTCAAATCAAGCGTGGTGCCGTTGAATTCATCCTGCCAGATGAGATTCATGCCTGCGATAGCCGGATCGGTCGGTGTTCCAATAGCAATGTCCTCTTGGTCAGAAATATCTGGACGCGGAGCATTCGGATTACCGATCAGCGTATAGTTGACGAAATTGCTGCCTACATTTCCGCCCGTCTGTCCATTCAGCGGATAGCCGATACGAATCTGCATATCCACCTGAATCGGTTGAAACCACAGGCCATAGATATAATCGCTCCAATATCCCCACTGGTTGGCATCAGACATATTATTGTAGCCATTACCGGAGTATGCAAACTTGCTCTGACTGGAATTACTCAAATCCACCCATTGCCCATTGATATTAATCTGGTATACGAAATTACCCAGCTCTTTGGCAATTGGCGCACCTCCATCAATTTTGGGAAGCGGTATGCCGATAGAGCCATTCGCATCTGCCGTAAACGTTGTTCCTTCATAGGGCGTAATCACATAAGAATGACGTACGGGTTCATTAAAGATAATGGTATAGACCACGTTAGCCGAAGAAGTTTTGGATTGTAATTTGACATTGATCGACTCCGTAACGTTAAACCAGTACCCTCCTCCGCCGTCGGTAAATTGGCCAAAGTTATGATCATAGATCCAGCCGCTGGCTGCATTATTGTCGATATCGATCCATGTGCTGCTGTTTACAGGTTTTACATATACCTTCAAATCCTCGGCAACGGCTTCATAAGTTACCGCCGGATCATTGTTGAACGTCGGATATGTAAATCCCGCGCCGCCTGTGAAGCCTGCCGTTATTTGCGGCCCCTGTGTCGGATGCATCGCCGTGATGGTCGTTTTGTTTATATTTTGAAAAACAAGCCGATATTCAAGTGTAACGCCATTTGCTTTGGAGTATAGTTGAATATCGGTGGTTGCCGAGACCGTGAACCAATAGCCGTTAAAGCCTCCATCGGCCCAGTGCCCCCAGTTTTGGTTATAGATATAACCGCCGGCTTGATCAATATCCACCCAGCTGCTGCCTACTTTCACATTGACACCGACGTCATTGTAAACATCGTTCCACGTCGCCGAGCCTCCGTTGAATTTAGGCATGACGAATCCGTAGCTGGCTTTGCCAACCCCTGATTTGGAGATTACAGGTCCATCTGCGGGCGAAAAGTAATCCATCGAGGTCACCGTAGTTCCCGCTGCCTGAACTTTCGAAGCAGGCATTACGCCAATGCTGGCCAGCATTACAATCACTAAGAACAAACCAAGTACCTTTTTCACCAATCGTTTCTCCATAAAGTGAAATGGTTTCATCCTAGTCCTCCTTTTTTTCGCCTCCATGTTGAATGAATACGACCATCAATCTTGCTATAACCCATTTCACGATCCCTGGATCGAAATGGAAACCAACTCCTTTCGATGTCTCGATCTATGCAGCATTTACTTCCTTTCGTCCCACAAAATAAAAAAAGTCGCTATTACAGCGACTTGAACCCATTATTAGGGTATTCCTATTTTTCATGATAATTACCATTGAAATGAAGTCAATTATCCGTGAAAGGTTTCACCAATCGTTCAAAGCGTGATAATCATCGGACCATTTTTGGTAAGGATTATCGTATGTTCCAATTGTGCCACAGAGCTCTTGGCCGTAGCAAAGGTCCAGCCATCATCTTTTTGGAATACTTCCTCTTCCAAGGTAGAGATAAAAGGTTCGAATGCAATAACCATGCCTTCCTTTAATAATTCATCATCCGATAGATCATTATAATTATAAATATGGTCAGGTGCTTCGTGGATGGTGTGTCCAATGCCATGCCCTGTAAGATTTTTGATCACCGTGAATCCATGCTGTTTGGCTGTTTGGAATACCGCTTTTCCGATCCCGCTTTTTTTGGAACCAGGTTTTGCTTTCTTAAGTCCTGCTTCAAATGCTTGCTTAGCAGCTTCGCATAATTTCGTTAACACTTCTTCACCTTTGCCTACGACAAACGAGATTCCCGTATCCGCGAAATAACTGTTTTTTGAGCCGGAAACATCGATGTTTACCAGATCCCCTTCTTGGATAACCCGATCTCCCGGAATACCATGTGCCACTTCTTCATTAACGCTGATACAAGTATAACCAGGGAAATCATATTCACTTTTTGGAGCTGAAACTGCGCCTTCTCTGGCAAAAAGCTCTCCGGCAATATCATCAAGCTCTTTCGTCGTTATGCCAGGAATCGTTCGTTGTACCAATTCATCTCGAATAGAGGCAACAATTTTTCCAATTTCCTTCAACCCATTGATGTCTTCTTCTGTCTTTGCAATCATCTGTTCTACCTCGCAATCTTTTATCTTCAATTCATTATATAAGTGTTATCTCCTCAATGCACCCGATACATGCAAAATATTTGTATATGATCCCTCTATCGCAAATTCGGCTTATAGACATCGCTTAGGTTACCAGCTTCGTAAAATGGATACTCCAGCTTTTGCTGGACTTGAAGAACGGTCTCCGTGGACGTCAACATCTCGACGACGTATAACCCAAGGTCAATGGAAGCTGTAACTCCCGCACCGGTTACCGTGTTACCGTCACGCACTACACGCGCAGCAACGACTTCCGCACAATAGGGAGCCAGTAAATCATAAGCTGACGAGTTGGTCGTAGCCTTTTTTCCATGCAGGAAACCGGCTGCTCCCAATAGCAAAGCCCCGGTACAAATCGAAATCTTATAGGGCACGTTCTCTGCCGTGCGAACCCAGCGCATGAAATCCTCATCAAATCGAAGCGTTCTCGTGGATCGGCCACCAGGGAAAAAGACCAGATCAAAATCACCTAGATCAGGCAATACCGCATCGGATTTCATTTTCAGCCCCCGGTCATCTGAAATTTCATCCTTGTCTGCACAGAATGTCCAAGATACGTTTTCCTTCGCTTTCAGAATCGCCAGCCAAGTCACCGCTTCATAAAATCCAGCCAAATCCATGCTTGTCATTCCATCAAATAATACAAACGCCATTTTCATCGCCGCCACCATTCCTTTCATTTCCTTAAAATAAATAAAGTGTTCGATCAAAAAGATCAAACACTTTGCCCAGGCGTACGGCATATAAAATATGTGCTTCCTTGTGGTTCACTCCACGTTTACGCCAGTCGCACATACCGGATATTTAGCTCTAAGTATACATGACCTCTTTCACTATTGTAAATAAATGAAATGGTCCCAGTCCTTCCCTTTCCTTTTGTGTTTAGGATACCGAGCTACTTGTTTAACAAGGCATCGGCTTTCTTCGCTGCTTCAGCTATGGCTGCCTCTGGCGTAACGGACGAATCCACAACCGCGCGAAGAATTTCATCCTTGATGATCTCCCCAATTTCCGGATAAACCTTCTGCATTGGACGCGGACCCGCATATTCCAGTTGGTCTACCGCCACCTTGAACAGCGGCTTTTCCTCATAAAGCTTCTTCATCTCATCGCTTTCCACGGCACTGATTCGGCTGGGTAAATATCCCGTAAAGGAGCTTGCATAAATCGTTTGCTCTTTGGAGGTCATCCATTTAATGAACTTCCACGCCGCCTCCTGCTTTTCCGGGGACAGACCCGATGTCATAACCAGATTGGCACCGCCTGTCGGCACTCCATACGTATCATTGGCAGGCATAAATGTCGTTCCGAGTTCAAAGCCCTGCTCCTCGGCAACCTTCATATTATTGGTCAAGTCCGCGGTTGAGGAGAACAGCATCGCAGAACGTTGATTGTGGAAATCCGTCTTGGCTTGCGTACCCGCATCATCGGTCGTGCCGATGTTCATAATGCCTTCATCCTTCATCTTCAACCACAGCTTTACGGGCGCAATCCCGGTTTCATTATTGAATGCCGCACTTTTTCCATCCTCGCTGACCATCGTTCCTCCACTCTGCCTTACAAAAGCTTCGTAGAACCAAATGTCGACAGGCATCGAGATGCCATAACGCTCATCCTTCACCGTCAGCTTGCGTGCATAATCTTCAAACTCGGTCCAATTCTTCGGTCCGGCAGGATCAAGTCCCGCCTCCTTCAGCATCGTCCGGTTCAAATACAGAATCGGCGTACTGCGCAAATAAGGAAGAGCATACAGTTTGCCATTCACATAGGAATTCCCCATGAGTCCTGGAATGAAATCTTCCGTATCGAGCTTGTCTTTCTCAACAAAAGAGGTCAATTCCTGCGTCATGCCGGATTCGGCGAACACCCCAACGGAAGCAATTTCATTTTGCCAAACTTCGGGGGCATTGCCCGCTGCAAAAGCCGCCTGAGCCTTGGAATGCTGGTCTGCATACGATCCCTGGTATTCCGCCTTTACGATCACTTCATCCTGGGATTCATTAAACATTTTCACCAAGTTCTCATTGTTCTCGGCGATCTTGTCACCCCAAGAGTACCAATATGTAATCTCGACCGGTTTATTGGCCGTACCATTGGAACTGTTACCTGAAGCAGCCGTATCGGTTGAACCAGCGGAGTTGGAATCGCCGCAAGCCGTCAAAGCAAGCGCAAGCGTTGCCGCTAACATCATAGAACCAAATTTTTTCATGGATAAGTCCTCCTATGAACCTGATTATTTTACGCCCGAATAAACAAATGCTTTAATAATTTGACGTTGTCCGAATAAGAAAACGATAAGGATCGGAACGACCAGTATCATGTTTCCAGCCATCAAAATGTGCCAGGCGGCTCCTCCGTCGACCTCGCGCAGCTTGGAGATTCCGATCGGCAGCGTTCTTGCAGCATCGGAGGTGGTCATGACGAGCGGCCAGAAATAATCATTCCAGTGTGCAATAAAGCTGAACAATGCAAAGGTCACCAAGGTTGGCCGTGCCAAGGGCACCATAATCTTGAGAATGATCTTCCATTCCGGGGCTTGATCCAGTCGCGCCGCTTCAATAAGCTCTTCCTGCACCTGCTTGAACGACTGCCTGAGCATGAATATGCCGAAGGCGCTGGAGGAGAAAGGAAGAATGAGTGCCAGCAAATGGTTAATGAGTCCCCACTTGCTCAGCAGCAAATACACCGGCAGGAAAATAAGCTGACCAGGAATCATCAAGGTCACCATCGTGATCCCGAATAACAGCTTGTCTCCTTTGAAGGAGTATCTTGCGAACGCATAAGCTGCCAATATAATGGTTGTGAATTGAAGCAGGAGTATACTGACCGATACGATAACGCTGTTCATTAAATATTTCAAAAAAGGCCCCGATTCCCACGCCGCTTGGAAATTGCTCCACATGATCTTGGACGGAATCCATTTGGGTGGAAAGATCACCGTTTCCGGGTAAGACTTCAATGAGGTCGAGATCATCCATAGAAAAGGGACTGCAAAAATCGCAACCAATGCGACCGTGGCAGTAACATTCAGGATACGCAGCCATGACTTCGTTGCCATGATATTTCCCTCCTCCTTTCTATTGGTAGTGAACCTTGCGGCTCAGCAGCTTGAAGTAAACTAGCGTCAGCAAACCAACGACAAGGAGCAATATCACTCCCGCTGCAGAAGCGTAGCCGATCTTGAAGTAGCGGAATCCGTACTCGTAGATGTAAAAGACGAGCGTGTTGGTTGAATTGATCGGCCCCCCGTTGGTCATGATGGCAATGGTCTCAAACACCTGGAACGAGCTGATCAAATTAATGATAATCAAGAAAAACAGGGTCGGCGAAAGCATGGGCAGCGTAATTTTGTAGAACTTCCGCCACCAGTTGGCCTCGTCCAGAGCGGAGGCTTCATACACATCCTTCGGAATGCTTTGGAGACCGGCGATGAAAATGAGAGCGTTGTAGCCGACGCCTTTCCACACCGAAACAAGGACAAGCGACAGCAATGAACTGTCCGGACTGCTCAGCCATTCCAGCTTGGGCAAACCAACCATATCCAGCAACCCATTTAGCAAACCGAATTTGGGATCCATCAGCCACATCCACACCAGGGATACGGATACAAGCGAAACAATGTGCGGACTGAAAAGCGCGCCCTGAACAAACCCATACCATGCCCCTTCCCGATTCAGCCATATGGCTAGCAGCAGCGAAATCACAATGGATAACGATACGGAAAGAAGCGTATAGTTCAAGGAATTGCTCAGCACCTGAAGAAACGCGCTATCCTCAAATAACTCGACAAAGTTGTTGAAGCCCACGAACTCCTTGACCGGATTAATGAAATCCCAGTTGTAAAAGCTCAAAAAGATCATATAAAAGATCGGATAAATGAAGAAAATGGAAAATATCACGATCGAGGGAGCCACCATGACATAGGGACGGAACCTGGACCACACGGTCATGAATAGTTCCCTCCCAGGACAATCAGTTCTCTCGTTTCGGACCGCTCATGCTGACGAGCACGTACACCGCTGCGATCAAAATAGTACAGGTCCTGCATAGACACGGAGATGTACACCTCGGAGGCTGACTCCAGAGGTTTCAAGAAGCTCTTCACGGACACTTGGCCAAGTGCGGAGTCCAGTTGATAGATGATTTCTGCCCCTAGCGTCTCACGGGTCAGGATCCGGGCCGGGAACTGCACGTGTCCGGGCTGCGACCGGTTCTCAAGCATCATTGCCGTTTTCTCCGGACGAAAGCCTACCTGCCCGATTTCGTCATGCAGCTGCCCGTTCAGAAACGGCAGGAGTTGTTCGCGGTCAATCACATTCATCGGCGGCGTGCCGATAAACCGGGCTGTGAACACATTATCCGGGTCATCGTAAATTTTCATTGGACGATCCGCTTGTTGAATGCGCCCTTTATTCATGATCACGATACGGTCTCCCATCGACATCGCCTCAACCTGGTCATGCGTAACAAAGACAAAGGTTGCGCCCAGCCGTTTGTGAAGCTGGATCAGTTCCGTTCGCATCTGATGGCGAAGCTTGGCATCCAGATTCGACAACGGCTCATCCATCAGGAAGACCGCGGGATTTTTAACCATGGCCCGAGCCAAGGCCACCCGCTGACGCTGACCGCCGGACAGTGCCTGCGGTTTCTTATGCAAATACTCGGCCAGACCGACGACCTCGGTGATCTCTTTGACGAGACGTTCTCGTTCAGGCCGAGGCACCTTGCGGTTCACCAATCCGAATTCGATGTTTTCCTTGACCGTCATCATCGGATATAATGCATAGTTTTGAAATACCATGGCGACATTGCGCTTGCCCGGCTCCACTCCATTGACACATTGGTCTCCGATCCAAACTTCTCCCGCCGACTGCTTGTCAAGTCCTGCGATCATGCGGAGCGTCGTCGATTTTCCACAGCCGGACGGGCCGACCAATACCGTAAAGGAGCCATCCTCAATGGTCAGATTGAGATCTTCGATGACTTTATCCTGCTTGAAGCTTTTTTCAATCTGCTTCAACACAATTTGTGCCATGCCATTCCCTCCTTTTTCTTGACATTATTGTGCCGCCGCTGCTAGATGAACGGATAAAGTAAGGTCGCTTTCCTCTCCCAATGCATTAGCGACCGGTCCAAAGCCCGGCAGATCATAACAAAAGCTCTGAATGTCTTCGTTTAAACCAGCATCCTGTATAAGACGGTGAGTTATCGCTACTCCGCCCTCATGCACTTCAATAACGCGATATGCCGGCACATCGAGACAAGCTGCGGTCTGTACGTAATGCCATTTACCTTGCTCCACGATGGAGTTCAAGTGATTATGTCCGCAGAAATAGATGCCTCCCTCTGGCCGACTGTTTAATATGCCCTTCAGTTCCTCCTGCGGACGGATGTACAGCTTATCGAGCATCGAGCGCGCAGTCGTATCAAACACCGGATGATGGCCGAAGAGGAGCACTTGCTTCTCGCGCGAATCGGCAAGCTGGTCTTTAAGCCAATCCAGCTGCTCTTCGTCCAGCTCTCCTCCCCAATCTGTGCGGTTCATTTCCTGGGTAGTGTCCAGAAAAATCAATCTGGCGTGAGGCGTATCCATCGCCCGATAGCGCTCCTGACCTGTTAGCATGGAAATCTCATGTTTTGGCATCGAATATGTATCATGATTTCCCAGCACATGAATGAAGTTCCGTCCGCTTCCTGCAAGCATGGAAAACATCGAACGGAGTTCCTGATCCGTTCCTTCATGCGTCAAATCGCCAATCGAGACATGAACGTCCGCCTCCTCCTTCAGAAAAGCGTTAAGCATATGCTCGTATGCCCGGACTCTCGCTGCCTTCATTTCTTCGGTTCCATGACTCATGGTTGAATAGTGAAAATCACCAAGTAACGCAAGACGCATGCATGCCACCTCCACTTTTATTTTGGAACATTGCTGCTCAAGCTTTCTCCATCTCCAGCACCGTGGAATGCTTTGAATGATTCTGCTGCTCCATGATGCATTCATTCAAGGAAGGCCATATATAATCCGGAACGATATCCGCTTTTCCGATATCCTCTCTTGAGGAGATGCCCGTAAGCACGAGGGCTGTCTTCATTCCATTCAGCTTTCCAAACAAAATGTCCGTCTCCAGCCGATCGCCGATCATGAGGCAGCTGCTGCGATCCACGTCCAGAAGCTGAAGCGACTTTTCTGCATAATAATTTGAAGGCTTGCCGATCATTACCGCTGCTTTCTGCTGGCTCGCCGCCTCGATCGAGCTCAGAATAGCTCCGGTGTCCGGAATAATGTCCCCTTGGACGGGACAGCAATTGTCCGGATTCGTTGCGAGCAGAACCGCTCCATGACGAACGGCTTTTGCCGCCAGATGGAGCTTATCGTAATGGAATTGCCGATCCATTCCGACCAACACATGCGTTGAACGGTACGGATCCTCGGAAAGGTTTATCCCCACTGCCCGAAGTTCTTCCTTTAGCGCCTCCTCCCCTACAACCAGCACCTTGGCATCCGGTGCATGCTCTACAAAATAAAGTCCGGATACGTAGCCTGCAGTCAAAATTTCATCAAGCTGGCACGAAACGCCCAAACCCAGCAGCCGCTTGTAGCAATCCTTCCTGGTATGAACGGAAGTATTTGTAAGGAACAGCAGACGTTTGCCGCGTGACCGCAAGCTGCTTAAAAAGCTCTTTACGCCAGGCAGCCTCATTTGGTCAATATAAATCGTTCCGTCTAAATCGAAGCAGTACGCATCGTACGCATATACATTCTCCATAATCATGCTCTTGCCCGCTCATACTGAGCCGGACATCTCCAATACGTCCATGAAGCCTTCCAGCTCGTCGGTACAGATCCAGACGGACGGATACTCCTGAAATTGTTTCATGACGGAAGACTCGTTGATGGTCCAAGCCATCAGTTGAATCCCCAGATCTTGACATCGCTGAATGTAGTGTTCGGTCACAAAGGCGTAGTGCATGGACAAAAACGTTGCCCCCATCTCCAAGGACCAGTCAAGAATAGCCTTTGAACCGCCAAAAGTGATGAGACCGATGCGTACATCGCGAGATAACTGCCTGATTCTCTCCAGGGCATCAAAATCAAACGACGTAATGACGACCTGATCCAGCATGTCGAATGCTTCGATAACTTCGAGCACCCTTTTCTCAAGCTCAGGGTAGTAGTCTCCCATCTGCTTCAGCTCAATGTTAAGTTGAATTTTACCCTTTAAGGCACGCAGCACTTCTTCCAGGGTTGGAATATGCTCATCCTGTTTCACTCTGAAAGATTGCAATTCCGAAGCCGTATAATCGACTACCCTGCCCGTTCCATTGGTCATGCGGTCCAGAGTATGGTCATGGATGACGACTGGAATTCCATCCTTGCTGAGATGAACGTCCAGTTCGAGATGCGAGAAGCCAAGCTCTACCGCCTTTAAAAAGGAAGACAACGTATTTTCAGCATATTTCTTTGGATAGCCGCGATGAGCAACTGCTTGAATGATCATGCTTCATTCCCTCCTGTTGTATTTTTTGGACAACACAAAAAACCCAGCAGCAAATCACCCTCCTTCAACATCAAGGTTGTAATTGATTTACTTACCACCGGGTTTTCTCGTCGTCTCCACCCAAGGATAAATGTATGAAATTAAGTCCAGAATTTCTCATGCCCGATCGAAACAAAATCTGCGCCGCTCTTCAAGGCCTGCTGTATTTCTTCCTCATGCCGGATGAGGCCGCCCACGATCAAAGGCTGCGTGATACGTTCTTTGAGCTCTTGGATGACTCGGGGCATCAGTCCCGGCATCAGTTCAACCTCATTCGGTTTGTAGCTCATAATCATCCGCACGGCCGTCTCAATGGCTGCGGAATCGATCGCAAATATGCGTTGAATGCTTAATATGCCTGCCTGCTTTGCCGCAGAGACCGCATTGCTCTTCGTCGTCACGATCCCGTCCACTTTAAACACATCCGCAAGATATTGTATGGCAGAGGCATCTCGCCCAATCCCCGATACCATCTCGGTATGCACATAGACCTGTTTCCCGCTTTGATGCAGACTGTCTACGATTGTGCCCAGATTGGTAATGTTCCCTGTCATGAGAATCACTCGTTTTACATCGCTTGCTAAAGCTCGGGCAATTTGTTCGTCTACCGTGATGGAGGCGATGATCGGATAATTCTTCATGATTCAGTCCTCATTCCCTCGTTTGTCATAATAAATATTAAAGAGGAAGTATTCGTAATAAATCATCCCCGTGTAAACGGCGTATTAATTTTAGATCTATATGAACCGGCAAAAAACATGCACACGTTAACGGAGAGGCAGAACCAATCTGGGGATAACAGCGATCGGAAGATGGTACTGCACTCGCAGTGGCCTTGTGTGATGGATTAGTGCGCTTTAGGGTCAGACTCATGCGTTTCACCCGATTTTGCCCTGAAACCTATGATAAAATAGTATATTTGAATGTGAAATTCAGAGTCGATGTCAATGAAAGGCGGATGTTCAACCATGTTCAATGTTGCAATCTGTGACGACGATGAAAAACAAAGAGAGCTTGTAAAAACGATGCTGATCTCCCTATCTCTAAAAAGCAATATCGATTTCCAGATTACGTTGTTTGCATCCGGCGAACAGCTGGTCTCCCATTATCAAGACGTTGGGGACACGTTTCATATTCTCATCATGGATGTGGAAATGAGCGGAATGAACGGAATCCAGACGGCCAAAGAAATCCGAAATATGAAGCATTTGGATGTGCAGATCATGTTTTTGACCAGTTATCCGGAGTATATGGTGGAGAGTTTTGACGTGGTCACCTTTCAATATTTGATCAAACCGATCCAGCCTCATATCTTTGAAGAGAAAATGATTAAACTGTGCCAGTATTTTAAAGCGATGGACAAAAAGTTCGTGCTGATCAAATCTGACTATGAGGAATTGCTGTTGAAATACGATGATATTCTGTGGATTGAGGTCGTGAAGAGTTTAACGATCAAAAACAAATTGAATGTTGTAACCAAAGAAAATACCCATGTGAGCAAAGGCATTCTTTCCCATTATGCGGACGCTTTGAAAGACCATGGTTTCTTGCAAATACACCGCTCGATCATCATCAACCTGATGCATGTTCAGAAGTTTGCCGGCGCACAGGTCGTCATGCTAAATGGCACTGTGCTGCCTATTGGACGATCCAAAGTCAAAGAAGTCAAGGATGCCTACACCAAATTTATGATCATGAGGATTCAATGATATGGATGCTTATGTGTTTTTGTCCGTCATCGTCGTTCCCTTACTTATGGCATTTCAGGTGAATTTTTATTTCGATTCCGTGCTGGGCAAGCCCAAACGAAAGCCCCAAAGAGTCATTTATTTTATCGTATTCGTTGTACTGGGTAGTTTCTATCTGGGAACTTCATTTTCACCAGTCGTTTCGTCTGCTCTGGCTTTGCTGTTCATCTTCAGCCTGGCGCAATCCTATAAGGTCGAATTCATCATTAAACTTGCTTTTACCGTCCTGTATGCAGTGCTGCTCACAACGGTGAATTACATTGCGGTGTATATTATGAGTGCGCTGGACGCTACGGATTACACCATATGGGATCATTACAACCCGGAGAATCATTGGGTGTCCTCCAAAGTCATGCTGCTTGGCTGCAGCATGATGTTCGTTGTCATCCAGATCGTTCGTTTGATCGCCAAACGCAGAAGTTTCGCCATGCATTATCGGTATTATTTCTTGTTTCTGATCGTACCCACCATAACGATATATCAGATCAATGTGGCCTCGAATTATAGTGAAAAAAACATATTTTATATCGTTTCCGTGCTAGGGTCCCTTTTTCTTAATGTGTTCATTGTATACGTATTCGATAATATGGTCGAAAAGGTTCAGCTCGCGCATGTAAATGCCCAGCTGCAGCGACAGATGGATTATCAGGATGCCAACTATGAGAAGACGGTGCACAGTTTCAAAAACGTGAAAAGCATCATCCATGATATCCATCAGCAGTTTCTGTACATTGAAGAATGTATCCAGCAAAACAAGCTTGATGCGGCAGGTGATCATATTAGACTTACGTTAAACAAGATTGAAGGAGCATACCAACGGGTAAACTCGGGCAATCTCGTGATCGATGCCCTTGTTACGAATACCATTGCCGTGGGGCAAGCAAACGGGATCCGAATCGATACCCGAATCGGGCTTCATTCACAGCATGTGCACATCGATCGATATGATCTGTGCGTGGTGCTTGGCAATATGCTGGATAATGCCGTCGAGGCTTCCAAGAAAGTGAGGCAAGCTGAAGACCGATATATTCTGATCGCAATCCACTCCACGGCCTCTGCACTCGCCATCCAGATTATGAATCATGTGGAGCAACCATTAACTCACTTGAAGAGTGAGAAGCCCAATCCGGAGTATCATGGGATCGGCCTCACCAATATATCGAGGATGTGTGAGAAATATGGAGGACATATGAGTATCGAGAATCACCATCGGACATTCAATAACATGGTTGTGCTTCCTTTCCACACAAATCATCCCTGAACATGCCGTTCAAGGATGGTTTTTTTCCATTCAGGGTTCGTTAGCGCACGGTGTACCTCCTTCCGGATATGATGAATCTATCATACAAAAAGCACTTGAGGGAGGATGTTATGATGAAGAAACTGATCAGTATATTATGCACGGCGGTGCTTGTGATCACACCAATGACGGGCGTCATGGCCAAGACGAACCCAAACGCGACCGTTGAGGTGGCTGCCAACAGAATCGCTACGGATTTGCTGCAAAATTACGGTGTCACAAGTCTGCAATATGCCATTATGGATGAAGGAAAGATCATTTTGTCAGATGGCGCGGGGCTTCACGACAAGGCATCACAGATCCCCGTGGACAAAGAGAGCATGTTCGGAATCGGCTCGGTGAGCAAAATGTACGTCACGGCCGCTGCCATGATGCTGGTCGATTCCGGCAAAGTCGATCTGGACCAGCCTCTTACGACGTATATTAAAGACTTCGAGATGGCCGATTCTCGCTATACCCAAATCACGCCGCGCATGCTGATGAATCATTCTTCCGGTCTGTACGGCACGCACTATGGAAACAGCATGTTGTTTGATGATAATGACACCATGAATCATGATGAATTACTGCTCAAACTCAAGACGGAACAACTAAAGTCAGACCCGGGAGCGTATTCCGTTTATTGCAATGACGGTTTCCAGCTGCTTGAAATATTGGTTGAACGGGTGAGCGGGTTAAGCTACAGCGAATATATCGCCAAATTCATCAGCAATCCGCTGCAGTTGGAATCGACCAAGACACCGCTGGATTCATTCGACAGAGACCGGTTATCCGAGACGTATTGGCCAACGATTGAAACTAAACTGCCTGCCGAAAATGCCAATATCCTCGGCACAGGCGGAATCTACTCGACTGCAGAAGAATTAACCCGGTTTGCAGAAGTATTGATGGGGAACAGACCGGACATTCTGTCCGAATCCGCGGCAGAGTCCATGCAAAATCATGAATATCGTCAAGGAATCTGGGTGTCTGAAGAGAGAAATACGTTCAACTACGGTCTTGGCTGGGATGCCGTGGATCTGGCACCGTTCAGCGATTACGGCATTACTGCACTCACTAAAGGTGGAGACACCATGATGTATCATGCATCGTTAATCACGATCCCTGAACATGATATTTCGATGGCTGTTCTGTCCTCAGGCGGATCTTCCATCTACAACCAGATGTTTGCCAGCAAAGTTCTGCTCGAGGTACTGGAGGATCAAGACATCATTGATGAGATTCAGCCGGATCAAACATTCCCACCACCCGTGAAAGTGAACATGCCGGCGGAGTTGACTGCATATTCCGGTCTATATGGTACGGTAGGTACTACGCTGGATATAAACATCCAAAATGGCGAGATCAAACTGCCTGCCTTACAGGGAGGACTCATCCCGGAGCAAATTTATGTGTACACAGGTGAAGGACAATTTACGAGTCCCGATGGAAGTGTAAAGATTAGTTTCGAGAAAGAAAGCAACGACAAAGTGTACGTTAAAGTGCTGGCAAATATAACGTTACCCGGTCTGGGACAAACAGTGATGAATACTTATGATTATCAGAAACTGGAGCATCAAGCGCTGGATACAGCAACGAAAGAAAAGTGGGCTGCGCGCAACGGTTCGAAATATTACGCACTGGATGAAAAAATAACGTCGATCTTCTATCTGCTTCCTTCGATGCTGATCAAGAACCTGACCGTTGATGCTGAGAACGGCTACGCCAACGGCACACGAGTGGTTGATCCGAACTATGCAGAGAATGTCGCCCAGATTCCTGTGATGAACGGAAGAGATGCCTTCGATCTGCAGCTCTACACGAAGGGTGATGCCGAGATTTTGATTCAGGATGGGCAGGAATATATTGCAGAGGATGCCATCGCTCCGATCTTCGCCGGGAAAACAGGAATCACTACCATTCCGGCAAACGGTCAAGCCCGGTGGTATGCGATTGACGCCCGCTCGGCGAACAAATCGTTAACGGTGGATTCTCCGGATCGCGGAGGTTATGCCGTATATAACGCCAAAGGGGAAGTAGTTCACTTTTCCGTGGCAACCCATCAACAAACAACACAGCTTCCGGAAGGTGGTTTTATCGTTTTTGGCGGTGAAGCCGGGGATGTCTTCAACATCCATCTGAAATAAATGGAATGGATTAAACAATAAAGAGGAATTTTCATGAAGCGGCGACTTTCTTCCGAAATTCAATCGGCTGGAGGTCGCCGAGTTTGTTTGGTCATCTGATCTAAAGATCTTAATCAATATCTGCAATAACCCATCGAGCTGAATCTCCCTCTTCTTTCTTTTTCCAAAAAACCATGATGTTGCTGTATTCTTCGTCGTTCTCCTTCAGTTCAGTAACCATTACGACTGCCTGATAAAGCTTCTTTTGTTCTTGAATGGTAATGTCACTCATGGAGGTAACCTTGCGAACTTTGAGTTTTCCCATACCCGATATTGGCGCTTGAGGATCAATAAGGCTCATATACCCCTTTTCATCCTCTTCCCATATATAACGCAGGCGGGCATTCATTAATTTGACGATCTCCAGCTCGTCCCCTGTATAATTCGTTTCATCAAGGTAAACCGGCGGGATGTCTTCAGCTTCCTTGGCTTTTGTTAGTTCTTCTTCCTTTTGCTTGTTTTCCTCTTCAGTCACACTTTCCGTTACTGGAATCGTTGGCTTCTGTGCCTGTTCACGGGTTGTTTTATCTTGACAAGCGATTAATAATACAAATAATCCAAGCATAGCGGTAAGCTTTTTCAAGATCCCATCCCTCGCATTCTTTATTCGTAAAGTGCTTCATCATCTCCGGATGTTCCTGTTCTCCATCGACGGCTCGCTAACTAGTACTCTAGTTTTAACGATGTCCAAAGAAAAATAACCAATATAGCTGAAGGAATCGTGATGCCCATGATCACTGCGATATAGGGTAAAGGGGTTTTTAGATAATTTTTGAATTCCCTATACTTCTCCTCACGTTTTAACTTTGAATGGGTTTGCCTCTTAATACTTTCTACTATTTTTACGATTTCCTTTTCATCTAATTCTCGAATATCTTCCCACAATTTTATATACGTGTCTTCGCAGCTTTTATTGTATTTGGTCATATAATGGTCACTCCCAACATTTGTATGGCTTATAGCGTTTATAATTCGAATGAACAATATTATTTTAGGAGGAATCAAGATGAAGCGACTAATTTCTCTGTTGTTGATGTTAACCTTAGTTGTCGGTGCAGCGTCCATCGCATCTGCTAAGGACCCCTCTTTAAATGACCTCTCTTTTAAAGAGCGCGCGGCGTACATGTATAGTCCTTCAATAAAAAAATCCGTATTAAATGTCTCGAAAAGCGGTAAGTTAACCACCACGACCTATAACTCCATTCAAATTCCAGTAAAGGATGTCTTTAAAGCATCTGGAGCAAAGATGATGTGGGATGGAAAGAACAAAATAACTAAAATTATAAATCGAGGACAAGAACTCATTCTTAATTTCTCTGGAAAGGAAATCACGGCGAGTGAGAACCAAGTCGTTCTCCCTGAAGATTGGGTACAATTGAACGATGGAGTCTCGACTATTAATGCATTTGTCTTAGCGTACATCTTTGAAGAATATGCCGATGATTCGGATCAAGAAAGACTGGACTGGGCAGAGAAACTTGAATTTTTGGATATCAAACAAACGACGGGGATCCCAGGGGTCGATCGATATATGCATGTATTTGTTGAGTTTAACGATTAGAAGGACCATCGTTCATTGAACACTCCCACCACTTAGCCTTCGCTTGAAGTGGGGGATTCTTGGGTAATCGAACCTCTTGGTTCGAAGTGGACCAAGCGATCCCTGTGGTCCCCACAGTTCTCGGCCGCTATGACGATCGATATGGCAACATCCTTAATGTTTCGGGCTGCATTGACATCCCGATCATGGAGGGTCTCGCAGGAGGGACACACCCATTGCCGTACCGAAAGATCTTTCACTTCTCGGTGCAGCGCTCCGCATACATGGCAGGTTTGACTTGTCGGAGCAAACGTATTCGCAATCTTGAGGGTGCGCCCATACCATTCCGCTTTATACGTGAGCTGCCTTCTAAACTCACTCCAGGACGCATCGGCAATCGATTTGGCCAGCTTGTGATTCTTGAGCATGTTAGACACCTTTAAGTCCGAGGGTACTGATCGTTTGGTTTTCACGAATCAGCTTGGTGGACAGCTTGTGCAAAAAGTCATGGCGGATATTCACCATTCTCTCGTGGATCAGGGCGACCTTCCGTTTGGCTTTTTGCCAATTAGAACCGTCTTTCGTACGCCGGGCCAGCCTCCGCTGCCAGCTTGCCAACTTCTTTTCATACCGGCTCCAGGCTTTCGGATGAGTATCCCGCATACCCTCGGAGGATACCGCAAACGTTTTAAGTCCCAGATCGATCCCTACCGACTTCTCGTTATCCGGTAAGGGCTCTATCTCCACTTCACAGATGAGGGAAACAAAATACTTCCCCGCGGCATTTCGCCGTACCGTAGCCGAGAGAATGCGTCCTTCACAGAGGCGAGAGTTTGCAAACCGCAGCCACCCCAGCTTGGGGAGCTTCAGCCTATTTCCATTCACAGCGATATTTCCATTCGTATATCGGGTCGTGTAGCTTTGTACCGGATGTTTACGGTTTTTGAAACGCGGAGCCTGCGTCTGCTTCTTGAAAAAACGATCAAAGCTATCGGCTACATGCCGAACAGACGATTGTAGAGCAATACTATCCGTTTTTTTCAACCATGGATGTTCTTGCTTTAGATCTGGAAGCTGCGTGGCACAAGCATGGTACGACAAGCCCTTACCCGTGGCGGCAAACGTATCCTTCCATTGTCCTAGAAAATGGTTGAATACAAAACGGCAACATCCAAACATCTGATGGATTAGCTGCTGCTGTGCACGATTGGGGTAGATCCGATACTTGTATGCTTTATGGAAGAGCATGCCATACACCTCCGTTCCTTGCAGTTATTATAGTACATATGTTCGGTTCTGAATACCAAAAGATGGCGATTCATCCCCCACCTAAAGCTGACGCTTTTGAGGAGGGAGTCTTCTCGCCTTCAACGATAAAGCACTTTTAAATTCTTACATCTAAAACCTCTCCCTGTGTTGTTGGGAGAGGTTTTAGCATGTTTAGAATGAAATCATGTTGACCGAAACCACCCGTTTCCGTTCAAGCTTATAGGAGAACTACATTACTTCTCCATCGGGAGTGGCGTAAAGAGCAGATTGACCGGCAGGTTGCTTCCTGGCGCGGCAGAGAACAGAATCGTTACGCTTTCTCCAGAGGATCCTGTGCGGTAGAGAACGCTTTGTTCACTCGACGTGTTGACGGAAGTGCTGTTTTCAGCAATCTGCACAACCTGTCCGTTCACAAGAGCTACTCCAAAATATTTTCCTCCGCGAGGGTTAAAAGAGATTAGCGTACGCGGAGCGACATTGTTCAATGTGATTTTGTACAATACGCCAAAGTTGCCCGCATTGGATGCGTCTATGTAGGCCATTGGATCTTTTCCGACCAGATTCGGATCGCTCGCATTGTCGCCAAGCGGCAGGCGGGCTGGTTTGTCTCCCAATGGCTGATCGTACGTAATGATGCGAGTAGCATTCGGGTACGTTCCGCGGTTGTGCACGCCGTCACGATCAAGCACAGGCAGCATCGGCAGGGCTTCGAACGGATCTTTATTTTCTTCGACCATGATCACGTTATAGTCCAGTGGATAATCGCTGAATGCGTCCGAATAAAGTGAGATCACTTGCCCTTGTTTCATCGGAGTTTTATTGAGCTCGGTCAAAATCAGTTTGCTTTCTCCAGGTTGAATATACTCTTTCTTTTGATCGGACCCAGTCTGAATCGACTTGAACCATTTATCGATAGACAATTTCCCGGCTACGGTAGCATATGGAGTAGGTCCCGCAAAGCCCATATTTTGTTGTTCGAATACTGCCGGATATGGATTGTTATTCGTTGCGATAACATACATTTTTACTCTTTTGCCTGTATTGTTCACATGGTGAATCATGAAACGGGTCTGCCCCGTAGATGATTCTTTATATACTATGCCTTCCGTATTCACCGTTTCCGGGCTGTTGCTGCGGATCAGCAGGCTTGCCTCATCTGTGTACGTATAAGGCACTTTTTCCATAGAATGCACTTCCCCGCCGTTGAAGGCAAATTTCTGTCCGACCGGGGTAAAGAGTAAATTGAAATCGGATTGAGAATACAACGTCTCATCGGTTATGGTGATAACTTTGCTGTACGTGTCAGTTGCACCGTGTTTGTCCGTAACGGTAATGGTCACCGTTTTGGGACCCGGAACAAAGAATGCTAATGAGTTGTTCTCCCATTCCACTTCGTTGATAGCATTTTCATCATCCGTGCTTTGGTCGATATACGTGATTTTTTCACCCATCTTGTACTGTTCCTTGTCCGTCGTGAACATGGCTACTGGAGGAAGATTAGGCTTCAGAACTTCAATCGTCATCGAGTAGGGATCGCTCCATTGGCCGTTGGAATCCTGAACCTGATATGAAATCGTATATGTACCCGCCTGATCAAACGATTCCTGACGACCTGTCCAGCGTTCATCAACGATCTTCAGTCCATTTGGAGAACGATAAGAAGTTACATAGTCCACCTGATCGCCCGCAACAATTTCCTTTTGGGAAATCGTAAAACTTGCAACAGGTTTCGTATTCAGATTCAGCACAACCGTTTTAGCCGACTGATTCACTTTGTAAGTGATGTTCAAAGCTTGGGTAATCGAAGTTAACGGCACCATGAACGTATTTTTTTGCTGGTAAGCAGGGCCTTTCATCGTTCTGGACTCGCCATTCACGGTATAGACCTTGCTGTTGGTTTTGAATCGGAGCTCGTTATCACCACTGATGATGATCGTTTCCTTCGTTTTGCTGTCGTATTTGACCCCATATCCCACACGATCCACCAGTGCACGAATGGCAACATAGGATACACCGTTTTTTACAGTCATCGGCTGGCCAGCAAGATACGTTTTCCCGTCCTGCTCCATTTTGTTGCTATTCATGTACAAAGTCAGATCTCCGCCCGATGTTCCAGCAGCCGTTCCATTTGTAGCAGGCTGCTCGACTTGAGCAGGGGGCGCTTTCGTGTCGTCATCCTTTGAAGCTTCCGCAGCTCCTTCCTGCCCTGTGGAACTCTCCCCGGGTTTGTTCGTCGTTGTCTCTTCGCCAGTGGCAGTCGGGGTCGTATTGGTTGCAGGCGTAGTCCCCGTGTCTGTTAGTGTGGAAGCTTCCGTTCCTTTCTCAGTAGATGGAGCACCGGAGGATGCGTTGCTGCTTTTTGTCACCACTTCACTCTCGGCAAGCGGCTGCTCTTGCTTTATGACCTCCACCGATTCTACGTTGGCGGACTGCAAAGCTTCAACGTCGGCTTGACCCACCGATTGCGCATTCACCGAACCAACTGCAAATGCTTGAATAACAGCTAAAGCGGTAAAAATGGACATGTTCTTTTTCAGATTCATTTCTTGTCTTCGGCTCCTTCTGCTCACATGCAAATTTCATTCTTTCGAAAGTCATACTATTAAACGCCTGACTCCAAGGAAAAGTTACATAATATTTTGTATATTTTGGATCTATATAACCGCAATAATAAATCCCACTAAGCCACTACGAGTGCAGCACCATATTTCGATCGCTGTTATCCCCAGATTTTTTTCATATTCCCTTTTTCAAAGGGAAAAGTCCGGTGACAAGCCTATGCTTCCGAAGCAGCTTTCTTTCAGAAAGCTTTTAGACCGCTTCGCTTCTTCAGATTGGTTCTGCCTCTCCGTTAACGTGTGGATGTTTTTTGCGGTTTATATAACTTTGAAATTATACAGTTACACCAGGTGCCGTATATATTTATATTATCTATTAAATCCCCTATATTTTTCTCTTTAATAAAACAACTTCAAGTTATAATGTAAACAAATCCAATTATTGCATTAAAAAAAGAGATCCCTTTCTAAACAAGGAGGTGATACATATTATGAGCAGATCAATAAGGAAATGGCTTGCGTTTCTTGGCACGATTATGTTTGCTTCAGGTTTAGCCTTCATTATTATTGAAGAATTCGCTCCATACAAAACAATAGGTATCATTTTAATGGTTATTGGCATTGTAATCATTCTTATATCCAATTTCTATAAAGAAAAAAGAAGCCAGGACTGAGCTTGGCCTCTAATATCAAGGATCCTGCTCTTATGAGTGAGATTCTCCCCCCATTAGTTTTGTTTTTACGAAAACAGCTTAAAGACATTTTCAGTTTTTGGATTTCATGACAACTTCATATACGTTGGTGATTAATAGCAGTAACAGTCCTGGATATAATGTAAAGTACAGACTCTCTCTAGAGAGAATTCCCATTGGAACAAGAGTTCCACAAGTCATTAATATATAAGCGGCTATTTTAAAAAATTTGGACATGACAAGTCCTCCATTCTCCAATTAAGCGAAGTCCGTGCGTTAAAATCTCCCCTCCATACGTTTGGCAAATAACGCCAATGGATATTCCTTTTGGGAGATCACATTTTCCGTAATCTGTTTAATGACCTCTTTATCGCGCAGCTCCAGTAAATCTGGATCCAACAGGTCCGAAGGCTCGATCCACTTCGAATCAATGATCTCATTTGCATTTAACTGGAGAGAACCACCGATGATTTCACCAGTAAAATGAAATAAAATCACCTGATGATTGGTACTGCTAATAAAATTATAAACACCTGTAGTGGCTGTAAGTTGGACATCGTAGCCGGTTTCTTCTTTTGCTTCTCTACGTGCTGCCTCCAGAATATCTTCGCCATGCTCGATTCTCCCTGACGGAAAGTTCCAGGAATTTTTAACAGATGCTTTATTTTCTTGGATCATAAGGACCTTATCTTCATGTCGTATCGAAACACTCACAACCAACACAATTCCGTTTTGCGTCACGTTAAAAAACCTCCATAGTTAGAAATGAATACTATCACCAGTAGAACATATGTTCCGTTAGTTGTAAATGACTAAACTAGCACTCGTAAAGTAGCGGTTCGCTACTGCAGCGTCCCCTTCCTCATAAAAAAGAAGCAAGTCTATAAGACCCGCTTCCCTTTAAATTCTTTTTTGTTTTGACTACTTGCCCCTGTGCTTCTTCTTCGCCTTTTGAACTCTAAGCTGATATTTTCTTTCATTTTCTTCTAGAATTTGTTGGCGATTCTGCACTTTTCGCTGCAGTTTTCTGGATTCAAGGTCCAGCTTGATCGCTTCCTGAGCATGGCTGGATAAGCCTCGTTGAGCAATCTCCTTAGAAGCCTGGCGAGCCAGTCTTTTCGGATTGACTCGGGTGCTTTTACGTCGTTTCGTATCCGTTCCTACCTTCGTAAGGCTCATCAATTCCATCATGTTCTTGCCAACGAACTCTAATATTTCCGAATCCCTCGGCTCGTTACCGAAAATATGACGACAAGCTTTCAGACGTCCCTGCTCTTCCTGCTCAACCACACCAATCCAGTACTTACAACTTTCATCAAACAATACGGTAAGCTTCATACTTACTCCCCCTCAATTCATGCTGGAGTGATGGACATCCCGAGGGGGGAAGGTCACTGACACCAGGGCTATCCCAGTGCGACCGGACTACCAACCGATCTGTGTTTCTACACTCCTGTTAAAGTTATATCACATTTATCACCTTTGGTGAATCCTCCACGAATTGGCTCTTTAGTTGAAGAAGATTCGCTTCTGATGCTGAGGTAGAGTATAGTAGGAGTAGTTGAGAATATATTCCAGGAGGCCACAGCCATGTCGAAGGAAATCTGGATTAACCTGCCCGTCAAAGATATTGAACGATCTACTGCCTTTTTCAATGAAATTGGATTTCATGCGGTGAGCGTTGGTAACGAGAGAGCCCAGCTTGTTATAGGCCAAACAACGATCCTGCTGTTCCCGGATGCGGCGTTTGAGAAATTTACAGGTTCAAAAACCGCAGATACTTCACATAGCGCAGAAGTGATTTTTTCCATCGGCGCTGAAAGCAGAGAAGAAGTAGATGCCTTTATTCAAAACGTAGAGTTTGCCGGGGGAAGCATCTTTGGCAGGCCGAGCGAAATAGACGGCTGGATGTACGGCGCGGGATTTGCCGACCTGGACGGCCACCGCTGGAACCTGCTGTACATGGATGAGCGTAAAATGCCGAAACGCTAATATAGAAACGCCGGTAACCTGTTTAAGGTCACCGGCGTTTTATACTCCTTATCATTTCAATGCTGTAATTCAAATCAAAAACGTTGCTTAAACCGGAAAAAACATAGGCTTTGTGTGATTGATTAGTACGGGTTTCCTGGCTTAATTTTGTCTTTTAATCCACATTTTTCAGCAATCGGTAAATGACCGTCGCCGCTTGTGCGCGTGTGGTCTGACCGTTAGGGTCAAAGCGGCCATCCGCCATTCCGGCAATCAAACCGCCTTTTCGCACAGCTTCCACTGCTGCTAAAGACTCTGCCGAAAGCTGCTCCAGATCAGCAAACGCCGCAGAAACTTCTCCTTCTCCGGTCGGTAACGCAACTTCCAAGCTGCTTGCAAGGCGATAAATCATGACCGCCATCTCTTCGCGCGTAATCGGTTCATGGACGCCAAAAGAGCCATCCGCTTTCCCTTTGACGATCCCGAGCTTTTGCGCACTAGCGATTGCGTCCCTATACCAGGCCCCTTCTTTAATATCGCTGAAGGTGGGAATTGCTGTTTCATCCAGCAGGTCAAAGGTGTTCATCAACATGTTCAGGAACTCTGCCCGGGTTACTTGAGCCGCGGGATTGAAATGGCCTGCTTCCGTTCCCTGAATGGCTCCTCTGGCTGCAAGTGCTTCAATCGCCTCCACGGCCCATTTCACGTTGGTCAGATCGTTGAAGGCAACATTCACGCCAAGGACGCCAAACATGCCGTTCTGTCGCATGTTGAACTCAAACATTTTTGACGTTTCATCATATTTTCCGCCAACCACAGCTTGGGCCGCTCCCGCATCGTTCAACGTAAAGGCAACCACCTGATGCCCCTTCATCCCTGCCTTCAAAGCATAAGGCATCGCTAACCTGAGTCCTTTACCATTTAACTCTTCCGCGGAGAGGCTTTTGCCGTCTGCATTCAGCGTAATGTTGGCAGCTGCTTCCGCTTCACGGAGTTTTCCTGCAGGTTCAGGCATCTCGGCAGGTTCCACAACTTCTACGATCAGCCCCAGATTATTGATATCCTTATACGTGGTCAGGAATCGATGCGGCACCGTCAATACGGTCGAACCTATTTCGATCCTCATACTCGTTAAGGACTTTGCAGCAATAAGCGCTTTCCACAGGATCTCTGCTTCGACTTGTTTTGCATCCGAGTCTGTTTGGATGACAATGGTTAACTTCCCGCCCTTCATATTTTCCAACGCTGCTTTAATCTCGCTGTCCGTGAGCTGGGCCTTGGCCTTGCCACCCTTGCCGGCAGCTGCTTTCACTTCGATTCTGCCTGGGCTCACCGCACCTGGCGTAGATTCTTTCGGATCCGTAGGCACAGGCGTTGGAACGGGTGCCGGAATTGGAGCCGATGGCGATGGACTTGGTGTGGGTGTCGGAGTGGGCGTTGGTGTTGGCGGCGGCAGCAGCTTTAACCCCGCCATGGCCGAAGCCAGCGCGCCGAGCGCAGCATCGATGTCTGCCTGTGAAGCGGTTCCGCTCGTCAGCCATTGTTCGGCAGATGCTATTTTTTCCGCCAGGTCCTTCCAGCTTGCCGCCGTGTACCGTTCCTGCTTCAACGCTTTTGCCTCGTTCAGCTTCGCTTCCAGCGCCGCTGTATTCACCGGCGGATTTACTGTGACCATGATGACGGTATACGTGTTCGACGTAATCAGGTCAGAAGCTGTTACCGTTACTTTGTATCCCGATTTCAAATCGATTGCTGTCGTAAGCCCATCGGACTCGTACACCGTAAATGTCACACTTGCAGGAACGGTCAGTCCTGCTTTGAGTTCCTCCAGCGTCGTCGATTCGGGAACGACAATTTCCTTGGCCAACGGGTCCACCGAACCGCCCGAAATGTTGATCCCGCTAATGATTGCACTGTGTTCCTCTATGGGCTGCAATGCTTCAAAAGCTTCCAACAACGCTTTGTACGCCGAATCGATATCTCCCTCGGTCGAAGCGTCATTGTTGTACACATCATCGGCCGTCCGCAAAGCCGCCTGCAACGTTTCCCATTGTTCCGGCGTGCCGACATAGTTCTCTTCGTTCACGGAAGGATCGGAAGCAGCATCGATCGCCGCTTTCAGGCGGGACTTATCGTATTTGACATAAATACGGCAGCTTGCTCTCAAGTCGCTTCCTTCCACGCTGCCAAGCACGACAAAATCGGTTGCGATGGACAGCTTGTTTTCCGGGATCTCATCCCACACGACGTTGACCTGCCCTTTCGTCTTGTCCGCATAGGTCACGGTGACTTGGGAAGGCAGTTCAGGCATGACGTTGATGGTCGTATTGACCGAAACCGGCTCTATGGCCGTAATCGCGCCGTGGTCCGTTTGAGGTGCTTCTTCTCCCTCAGGTTTGGCCGAGATGGCCCGCCATTCCTTTAGCCCGGTGTACACCGAACTGCTTTGATTTTTCATCGTTAAACGCAGTTTGTCGGTCGTGACTTCATTAAAGGTGACTTGGTTGAATTTCCCCTTTTCCATCTTCTTCTCGCTGAGTCCGCTAACAGGAACATACTCGCCCGAGGCTTGATCCCAATACTCGAAGTCGTAATCGGCCGGAACCTGTACGCCGCCACCATCATCATAAAAGTACATGGAGCTGCCGGAGAGGGTCACAGGGCTTTTCCACGTATACTCCACCCAATGACTCTGGCTTGGCGACCCCCAGTTTCCGTATTGGGTTTCGATCTCCTGGTTGCCGATGCTTCCTGGGACCAAAGGGATATATCCGTCATTTACCCCGTTCAAAGATTCCCATGCCGACGTATATGAAGCGCTGGGCGTAGCCAACAGAGCCGCATTGCGGTAACGAAGGCTCTCTTCTGCCAGGCGCAATCGATTCGTCATGGATTGCACTTCTTCAAGCGTGTAGTCATCTTTGGCAAGCAGCTCCTTGGCCTCCACCAGCGCTGCCTGCAGCGTCTGCCACGAGTCTGGCGTGAAATCGTCGGCATTGCGGACAAGCTTGCCCTGAGGCGATACCCGGTCCGCAAACTTGGCAATAGTCCCGGACAACTCAGCCGTCGCTACGTATACCGTGATAGGCACTTCGACCTTCGTGACGTTGTCTCCGTCGCTGACGCTCAATTCGTAGCGATATTCGCCCACTGCGCCGAATGTGGCATTCAGCGTTGCCTGGTCCAGCGCCTCGGCCTGCACTGCATCGGCGTCGCCCGAAACCAGATTCCATGCATACGTCAACCGCCCGCTCGGCAGACCGTCATCTGTAATGATGGGCGCCAGCTTCAACGGGGCTCCTTGCTCCACGGTCACCGGCATGTCCAGCTGTACCTTGGGCGACAGATTTTCCGAAGGGGTTACGTTCAGTTGATTGTTGTAGATCTGAATTTCCTTAATGCCTGTGGAGTAGCCCGAGACATGCGTAAAATGGACTCGGATGGCGGCCGTGTTCACCGCATTGAATTCAACATTGTTATAATTTGCGGCCACATAGTCCGGATAACGGAATTGCCCCTCTACAGGCTTCCATGTGGTGCCGTCCGCATCCAGGTATTCCACACCGAACGTTTGCGGGGCAGCATACCCGTTGGGCCGCCGATCATTATAGAAGTACACTTTGACGTTATCCACCGTTTGGGTTCCATCGAATTGGAACGTGACCGAATCGGACGGATTCGGCGATCCGCCGAACAACGCCGTATTCGACGTATGGTTCATCGAGGCAATCGTGGACCCGTCTGCCAGTCGGTTCACATTCGAATTACTATGAATATAGCTGGATTCCACCGTCGTTCCGGGCGCTGTCGCCAGGTTTACACCGTTGTGCACCACGTCAACGCCGGCTTTATTAAACATGTCCACTGCTTTTTCATTATCTCCAATTGAAGTGTCATCTGCCGAAGCCAGTTGAACAGCGCTGCCCTTTTCATAAATGACGTTGGTGTTTGTGTTGTCTCCGACAGCTCCTGGCACGTCACCATCGGGTTTTTCCACCTTGCCCGTCGCCGTATCAAAAATGATATGCGACATTTCATCCGTGGTCATGACACGTTCGCCATTAATGAACAGCGAGTATCCGACGGGGATGTCCTTGTAGTATGGATCGCTGTCGCTATACTTGGCCGGGTCCTGCCACACGATGGACAGATTGGCATCATGATAACGTACATTGTCCACGGCGAAATGGTCATACTTGATGCCGAGCGGCCACAGCTCGATTTTATCGTCCGCTCGTGGCTGCAGGCCTGCCATATCCTCCATGACGGAATAATTCATCATGCCCAGCGTATCATGGTGAATCCACGCCCGCACCATCTTGCCGCTTGGGTTCGGCGGATTTTCCGGCGTCCAAGGCGTGCCGAAGAAATAATCCTCCAACCAGAAAAACTCGTTGGAATCCAGGTGATCGGTATTGCCCGGTTCAACCGTGTGCAGCCAAGCCCCCCAGTCAAACAACGTTTTGTACGTGTCGCTGTTGATGTTTTCCACCGGGTAATGGCGTAAGGAAGCGCGAATGGTGTTAATGTAGTTCCCAAAGTTGCACCAAGCGAACTGGTCGGTGCCGAATGCGCTTGTCTCTCCTTTCCGGAAGGCCTCCACGCGTTTCATGATACTGTGCTGATCTGCCGTGAAGAACGGGAAAATCGGATAATAGTTCGGATCTCCATAGTCGGACAACTGGGTCAAGTATTTGGATTCATACCCTTGCTCGCCTTCTTTCGGCACCACGCCGAAGTTAAACACAAACATGTTGTTGTCACGCCACGGATTGAATACGTCTTGTTGATTGATGACTTTTTTGTGCAAAAAACTGCCTTCCCCGTTCGTATCGGCCTTGCCGTCGCCGTCAAAGTCCGCCTGGTCAAACCACATATTGTTCAGGATCGCATTTCGAATCCGCTGCGCAACCTCTTCCATGCGTTTGGCGTTCGCGTCATCCCCGAGCTGTTCGTACATTTGCTGCGTGGCTACCGCATTCGCATATGCTGTAGAAGAACCGTCCAACCGGGCATAGTTTCCGTTTCCTTTCCAGTGCATGGATACTGTGTCCCCGTCATTGCCGGTAATCGGCCCGTGATTGTAATAAACCAGATCGGGGTTGGTCCCCCGGAAATGATTCAGTGTGCCCGTCACGTCGTTTGCCGAGAAATCGGCGAATTTTTTCAGCACCTTTTCTCCGCCGCCATAAATTTTATAGGCTTCCCAGCCCACTTGCGACGTGTTCTGCATCATATCCCATGTCCAGATATTCGGGCGTCCCGGATTGTTTTTGTAGTTGGCGTTTTCGGAATACTCACCCTGGGCTAACCATGTCCCGTATGCATAAGACGGATCGCGCAGCCACTTCAAATCCTGCAGCACCCAAGGCACGCTGACCGTAATTCCGTTGTTATAACCGAGCACGCCTTCCATGTTCATCGGAAATTGCCAGTCGTTGCCGGGAATGTTGGCTTCCAGCAAATTGAAGCGATTGGACCACCAACGGTAATACAGCACCTTTTTCACGTTTTCGTCCGGAATATCGATATAGGGGATGTTTTGCGCCCACCATTCGTTGTACTCCTTTACCTGGTCGCTGAAAGCCCTTTCATTATTACTTGCTTTAAAAGCAGCATACTGCGTTTTCGAGGCCGGGATTTCGTCCGCCAACCACCCCATGACCACCTTCTCGTCCACCGAACCGCCTGCAGGAACCGTAATTTCTTTGACCAAATCATTACCGACAGGCATCATGCCGTCCCCGCTCAAATGCACGTCGACATGGGACATCGCTTCCACGTATTTTTCTCCGGCACGTCCAACCATGATTGGAGCAGCCACCCGTTTGCCGATCAATTCGTCTCCCTCGGTGTCGGTTACGAATGGGGATTTAACGGTCATCGTTAACGTAATTGGCGCATTACCGTTGTTGGTTAACTTCAGCAAAGTAACGGCGCTGTTTGAAGAGGTAATGAATTTACGCTGGTTGATGTCCAGTCCGCCGCTTGTGTAGGTCTGGTCCGCGTGGCTCGGATAATTTTTGCGCGCAGCCTTGTTTTCCACGACGGCTCCCGTAGATAGGGTAATGTTATACATCGTATCCTTGTTGAGGGTATCCGCATAATGTACCTGTCCGACAAAACCGAGCTGCCGGTTGTCCTGCGTTTTCATATACAGCGCGCTCCCTCGGCTGAACAGCGTGTTGGCACTGCCATCATCGTTGTTGTCGTCCGGGATGACACCCTCGTTTACCAGCAATTGGTCGAGCCAAGGCAGGTCGGCATGATCGGCGGCGAATTGGTCAAAATCAAAATTTTCGATCGCCTTCATCATCTGGCCGACGGTGGCTTGGCTGAAATCTACGGGCTCACCCACGATCCGATTATTCTTCCACGCTGCTTCGCCGTAGTCAGTGCCTACGCCTTCATGGACGAAGTCTGTCGTATAATTTGCCGACGCAGGCACGATGCCCGTATTCAAGGTTACGACGGTGGCCAAGGCGGCCACCCACATTTTCGTTGCCCATTTCCTCTTCTTTGTCGCCATTGCTTCGTCTCCTCCTTATTAACCTTTAATTCCCGTCAACGTAATGCCTTCTACGAAATATTTGTTGCCGATCAGGAAAAACACCAGGCAGGGAAGCGTTACGATCAGTGCAAGCGCCATGACCTGCTCATAGTTCGGAATACGCATTCCGTTCACCATGTACAAGCCCATAGGCAAGGTATAATCGGCCTCTGTTTTCAGATAAATCATCGTATAGAAAAATTCGTTCCAGCAGTTGATGAAACTGAACAGCGCAACCACGATCATTGCAGGGCGAATGAGAGGCAGCATGATCCGGTAGTAGATGCGGAAATAACCCGCGCCGTCGATTTTGGCCGCCTCGCTCAGCTCAGCAGGAATCGTCATAAAAAATTGTCTTAGCAGGAAAACGAAATATGCATTGCCGCCTGCGCAAAAAAAAGCCGGAATAATCAGCGCTGGTTTGCCCGCAAGCCCAAGCGACGTATATAACGAAAACTGCGGCAGCAATGTAACCGCGCTGGGCAGCATCATGCTGCTGATGACGAGTACAAACCAGGTGCCGCGCATCGGGAAACGCAGTTTGGCAAACGCGTAAGCGGCAAAGCTGGTGGTAATAACGGTGCCAATGACATAAGGAACGACGATGGAAACCGAATTCCACAGCTGCCGCCAGAACTGAATCCGTTCAAGCCCCAGCCTGAAGTTATCCAATCCAAGCTCCTTCGGAAAAAATACGGGCGGCCTGGCCAAAATTTCCGAATGGCTGACCATTGCGCCGCGTAACAGCCAGTACAACGGAAAAGCAAAAATCAACGCAAGCAGGCAGGACAGCAAAATCAACCCGATATGAAACACTTTTCTTCGGTTTTTCGCCTGCTTGATGCTTGCGTATTTCATCGCTGCAGGTACCGTCGCCATTATCTCACCCACTTTCGTTTGCCCATGGCATCATCACGTTTCAGCGCGCCTTGAAAGTAAAACAACACGCCTGTAATGACCAAGGTGATCAGGAATACGATCCACGCTTCGGCTGATGCCAATCCGCGCATGCCCACTTGCACAAAGGAGTGGTCGTAGATCATGACGTTGATAAAGTACGTCATCCGATCGGGCGCACCGTTTCTCGACAGCACCACGCTCTGGGTGTAAATTTGGATCGACGTCATCATACACATGATGAGTTGAAAGAAGAGGACAGGTTTAATCGTAGGGTAAGTCACCTTAAGAAACTTGTGCCAGGCGTTGCCTCCGTCCATCTCTACGGCCTCCAGCAGTTCTCCAGGAACGTCCTGCAGCGTGGCAATAAATACAACGATCGTCCCGCCGCATGTCCACAGGCTCATGATAAACAAGGTGTAGAAAATCCGCAGCGGATCGTTGAGAAAATCCAAAGGCGCGATACCCAACTGCAGTAAAATCCAGTTAACCAGCCCGCCTTTGGCCTGATTTTGCAGCAGCATCTGCCATACGATCGTTGTCGCCAGCATCGGCACGACCGATGGCAGGAAGAAGATGGCCCGCAGCAAATTTCTCCCGATAAACTTGCGGTTTAGCAGCAGGGCAACGATCAGGCAAAACACGATAACAAGCGCCACGTTGACAAAGGCGTAAACGAGCGTAACCGTAATCGACTTTTTGAATTCGGAGCTGGGGTTGCTGAAAATATACCTGAAGTTGTCCAGCCCGATCCATTCCATGACTTGGCTGCCGCCCATCATCGTAATTTTGTGAAAACTGTAATATAAACTGGCGAGCATCGGGTACATCGTCAGCACCAAAAATCCGATAATGGCAGGAGCGGCGAAGAGATATCCGGCAAAGGCCTCTTTGGTGGCACCTTTGGCAAATCTTCTGGCAGGGATGGATTCCGAACCGATTTTGCGTTCTGGATTCATAAGCATAGCCTCTCTTTTCAAATTCAAACTTCAGACATTCCCGGCGTTAAGATACCTTGCCGCTTTCCCACAGCGACTTAATGGCCGGCATAATCGCATCGTAAATCTCCTGAACGCTTTTCTGGCCGGATAACGCCTGGTCGATCGATTTTTCGTATTCCGTGTTCATTTTCAGGTAAGCCGGAACGTAGTACGCGGGCCATTGCACGATGGCATCCTTGGTCGTGGCGTAGCTGAGAATCGTTTCCTTTGCGCTTGCAGGCAGATCAGCCGTCCATTTGTCGATCAGAGCAGGGTCCGTGTACCAGTCCGCCTGATTCGGCAGCCATGCGCCGCTTTTCAGCAAGTCCAGGCTATTTTCCGGGTTGACCATATAAGCATAGAATTTTTTGGCTTCTTCGATATGTTTGGAGGTATTGTACACAACCAGCGGGGCACCGGCATTCATCGTTACCGCTTTCTCCATTTTCGGAAGCACGCCTACGCCGATATCTTCATTGCCCTTGATGTTTGCCAAATCCCATGATCCGCTGACGGCCATGGCATATCCTCCGCTTAACGCATCTACGGCCGAGCCGATTCCGGAACTCCAGGTATAGCTGAAAGCAGAAGCAACCTTGTCCTTGTTCACGAGATCAGCCAGCTTCTGAATACCTTCCGCCGTTTTGGGTGAATCCCACTGGAACTCTTTCCCATCCGGCGATACGATGCCTCCTCCATTCGCGTTCGCTGCCCAGAAATGGTGAAATTCACGCCCTGCGGTAAAACCAAGCCCGTAGTTTTCAGTCATGGCCGCGTCGAAACCGGCATCGGCGGCCGTCTTACCACTTGAATCCTTGGTCAGCTTCTTGGCATTGGCGACAAACGTATCCCAATCCCATGCGTCTTCAACCTTGGTAGGTGGATAAGGGACGCCGGCTTCATCAAACTTCGATTTGCTGTAGAACAGCAGCTCCATCTGGTTGGACAATCCGACGCCGATTACTTTCTGTTCCGGAGAATGGATGGTGATTGCGGGAAGTTTCTCCGGAATGCTTCCATCTGCAAGCAGGTCGGAAATGTCCTCCAATATGCCCATCTCATTATACTTTTGAATGTCCGCTTCCCCCATGTAACTGATGTCCGGCAGTTCGCCGGATTGCATTCTCGTCTGGATGAAGGTGTCGAATGTGCCGTCCGCGGGCAATACCTGCGCATTGATCTTCACCCCGGTGTCCGCCGTGTATTTCTCTGCAGCAGATTCCACCAGTTGCTTCTGTACATCATCCCCCCAATACAGCAGCTCTAGGGTAATGCCAGTGGCGGACGTGTCACCGCTGCCTGATGTCGCATTATTGGCACTGCCGGACGTGTCCGAATTGCCGGAACAGCCTGCCAGCGTGGAGAAAGCCAAGGTTAATGCGAGAGACAGAATCAACTTGCGCTTACCAAACCTCATGATTGTTTCCTCCCTTTTTCAAAGCTATTTATTTCAAGCCAAACGAATTTAATCGTTTAACTTAAAAACAATGATCAATTAATATCCGAGTGATTATTACATGGGCTAAACGTTGGCGGACCTGTACTTTCCCTGTTATATAGATTGAACCGGAAATTTACACGATAACGAAGAGGGCAGAAAGAATCTGGAGAAGCGAAGCGGTCTAAAAGCTTTCTGAAAGAAAGCTGCTTCGGAAGCATAGGCTGATCACCGGATTTTCTCCCTTGAAAAAGGAGATCAAAGAAATCTGGGGATAACAGCGATCGGAAGATGGTTCTGACCGCGTAGTGTCTCTGTGTAAAAATCATTGGTTCAACCTATATAGACCGAAAGGACGAAGCCATGCTGGAGGACCGGTCATAAGCAGGCGCAGAACTTTCCTTGTTCCAGGCGAATGCTCTGCAGCAACGTTCCCTGTGGAGCCCGAAACTCCAAGCGTTCTTCACGGAACACGTATCTGGACGGATATGCCGCATAACTTGTCACGGTCCACCCGTCATGCTCTTCAGTCAAGAATCCGTTGACACACCTTAATGTGCCGTTTCCATCCCGATAGAGATACGTCGTAGTTCCAAACCCGAGCAAATAAGCAGCTAACTCTTCGCCCATATCCCAGTCATCCCCCGAAACGTCGGAGAACAAAGCGGCAAACAGCGGATCGTCTGCTCCCACAAACACCGATTGTCCGAATCGATTGCGCGACAGCTCCGGCATGTTCAAATTGGGTGCAGCCACACTATACGTCGATGCGGCTTCACCCGGCTTCAGCCGTCGCGGTGTCGATCTTACATTCCAGTCATAACAATGAAAGATCGCCATGGTTGAGCGGTAAGCGGCTTCCAGATATTCAGGATCGCCCAGATGTTCATAGGCAGCCAATGCCGATGACGCCGCAAGTCCGCCCCACAAGGAATGAATCATCGGGGACAACGCTTCCCACCAGCGGTCCGGATTCTGCAGCCGATAGTCGTTGCTGAACCCGATATTGGCCAGAATAAGCTGGCCATATTGTGCAGCTTCGTCGGTTAGCCCAAGGAAACATAACGCCATGCACGTCGGGCCAAATCCGGCATTATCGTAAAAGTGCTCCGTGACCGCCCCGCCATAGTGCCGAACGCCGATTTCCATGTCCCGACCGAAGCGATCCCACAGCTGTCGCAGCCGTTCGTGCAATTCACTATACCCCTTATCTTCCAACTCCTGCAGCAGTTCTCGTATGTAAAGAATGAATACACCATTTAGACGCGACTCGTCCTTCTCCCGCTGACCGGAATGGCAATCCGGATCAAGCCGCATGCACATCACTTCGGCGGCCCATTGCAAATATTCGGAAGGAGAATGCAGATGGAGCAGCCCTGCTTCCATCCGCGATAACAGATAAAAGACGTGCGCAATATAATCGAAATCATACATGCGGTAAAAGCTGCCGTACAATGGTCGCGGCCGGGACAAATCGCCGTCCATGAACCAGTGTACCTTCATATCCAGCACCGCCGCCGCTTCCGCCTTCGCCACCTGCTCGGGAACAGGCGTAGTCATCCTATTTTTCATCAGCAAAAATGCCAATTTGCCCAGCGATTCCCCCTGGTTGGACAACGGACGGAACGCGTGGGGTCGAAGGGCGGTCTCCGCTCCTTCATAGCTGTTGGCCGCCAGCCATTCTGCCCGCTTTTCGAGCAATGCATGGACCGGTTCAAGCACATTCCAAACCAGCACATCACGTCGTCCGTCCCGGAGCACCAATTCCAGCTTGCGTTCTCCCGGCTCGTCAGCAGGCAGGATGACTATGAACTCCCGTTCAATGCCGTGATTGTTGTTACGGCCGAAAGCATGGTCTGTAGACGTTGGCTTTTCCGAAGAGATCACGCGTGTCGTGATTTCCTGCTCCACGATGTCACTCGTGGTTCGAAGCGCACTATATAGCTTTAACGTGCCTATTTCCAGCCCTGCTGGCAGACTGAACGAGGCCTTGAATTGACCTCCTTCAGGCACTACGGGTGTATAGCTCCATCGAGGGTGTCCAAGGGTTTCGCCTTGACGATAGAAATCCGCCTTGTTTTGGAATGACACAAACGCGTACTCCCAGCTTTCCGTTTGTCCAGGCGTTAACACCAAAGGATTGTAAGCGTCTCCATATATCCAATCGGCAGCTGCCGATTCCTTCAATGAAGTGCCATCCTCCACCAAAGAGAGCCTGTGGTACAACAACCCGTCCAAAGATGGCGAAACCTGCTCGAGAAAGCGGTTGCAATATCGGCAATGAGAACCCATGGCTGACGTCGTTCCTCTGAGTGTGTAAATTCCCAAATGAGGTCCTTCGTTGCTTCGCCGCACGGCGGCAAATTTGGCGAAGCTCCCGCCGAGATGCGTAAATACGGCACAGGATTCATGCATGTTGCGATACACATCCTGCGTTCGAAACATGATGTAGGCGAGAGAAAACCAAACATGCAGCCCTTGAACTTCAATACGCTCATCCGATTCATTCGTCAGATCAATCCCCCAACGCAGCCGATCCTCTTCGAGCGAATACGATAACAAGATTTTGACCGGTAAATCTCTGAACTCCACGGTAGCATATTGCGAATTATGTTTCGTTACCTTAGGCACAAACGCCGAACTTTGGACGTCCCTCCCGTTCAACCGCAAGCTCCATTCCCCAAAAAGCTTGTCCTCATCCTCTTGATATCCAACCTCTCGCAAATAACGAGGATCGACTACCCAATTCATCGTATGGGGATCATCTTTCATCACCAAGGAATGAACGGTTCCACGCTCTCCCAATTCGATCTTCAACCTATCATTGCTGAGAGTCGTCATTCAAATCACCCTTTCATCGATCAGAAATGAAGTTAAACGTTTAAATTATCTTCAATAAAGAGAAACGCCAATTCGTCTATGATATGACGCGATCGGTTTCTCAAGTACAATAGCGGAGTTTTCACCTGCGGTTTGCCTTATGTATTGAAACTATTCTGCTCCGATCCAGCCTTTACGCTTTCAAACTCCGAACGGAATCACGCTCGATCAAGCGGCATTCCGGCATGGTAAGGTCTTGAACGTCTTCCCCTTGAATTAGACGGTAGAGCGTTTCACTTGCCAAATATCCCATCTCATGAAGCGGCAAACTCATCGTTGTCAGGCGCGGGCTGAGATAATCGCTAAACTCCCTGTCATCAAAACCAACTACCGAAATGTCATCAGGAACGCTGACTCCCTTCTCCTTTGCAGCCTGAAGCACCCCGACGCCCATAACGTCGTTCATCGACAGAATGGCTGTCGGCGGATCGGGCATGTCCAGCAGCTCATTAGCCAACCGATAGCCTGAATCCCGTTCCCAATCCCCCATCTTAATCAAGGTCGGGTCAAACGGCAGTTCAAACTCGGTAACGGCTTTGTAATAACCGTTTAATCGCCGCCTGGAAGGAATCGAATCCATCAAACCGCTAATGATTGCGATGCGACTGTGACCTTGTTGAACCAGGTATGACATCGCTTCATAGGAAGCCTGCTCATCATTATACTGGATTGATATGTCGTCTTGTGTGTACCCGTAAGTATATACGATCGGTTTGCCCTCAACATTGATCAGTCCTGTCAAGTCACGAGTGTGCACGCCGATATAGATGATGCCGTCCACCTGTTTACCAAGCAGCTCGGATACGGCATTGGCTGCATACTTGCGGTACGCTTCGACATCGTGAAAATGACGGCCAATTCGCTTGTCGAGCCTAAGGTTGACGAGCAGAATATGGAGGTCGTGGCGGTCCCCGAAATCGTTAATGCCATCGATAATGTCCGGCGCATTAAATACGGTCACATCCTCCGCAATGACACCGATGGTGTTCGTTCGGTTGCGTTTGAGACTTTTAGCAATCTCGTTCGGTTTGTAATTCAAAGCTTCGATGGCCTCCATGACCCGTCTGCGCGTTTCCGGACGAACATTCCGAGTTCCGTTAAGCACATAGGAGACGGTGGCAATCGAAACATTTGCCCTAAGAGCGATGTCCTTTATGCTGGTTTTTCTCATAGGTCTCTCCTGTCTAAGCATACGAACCATCGTTCATCAGCTGTTTAAACGTTTAGATTTTTGAGTTGATAGGTGAATCTTACCTTACAATCTCCGATTTTGCAATCGTTATTTTGGATTTTAATTCCACTTTTTTCCCCTCACTAGCATGAGTTAAAAAAAGTTGTGCAACTTATAAAACAAAAAAAGAGTGCATAGCCGATCATAATGTTCAGTAAAAAGAGTGTGGTTGGAGCATAATATTAACTTTTAAGCAGCGTGTTCCGAACTTACAAAAAATATCAGATTAAGGAGTTATATTAATAATGAAACAAAAACTATATTCTTATTGTTTAAAAGGAGATATCAATAAAGCTTATGAATATCTCCTAAGCCTTGATCATAATACAGGTTTGGAAAAGCTTAAAAATAAATACGCCAACCGTTTTTTTGCTGAAAAACCAGTATTTCGATATAAAACAAAAGATGCATGGATTAGAAGTGTTATTAGATCATATTACGAATACTTTAGATCCGTCTTAACCAATAGAAAACGCAAAGAGGAAGCAGAACAGATCTTAGCGGAATCCCTAATAGAGTTGTTACCAGACGGATACGAAACTACAGATGACCTAAATTCTATTGAAGAAAAATTATCTAAAGCGTTTAACTCGAGAGGTTTTTACTTCCAAGGAGGAATTACCCCGCCCTTTAGGGGGCCATATATATGGAGAAAACAAGAGAAGGTCGAGTATGAAGTCACCCTTCCAGAGAAATCCAAAAAGATTGATGTATATTTTATGTCCGATTTTATTATGCAGAGCTGGCTGCATTTCGCTACCTTTGGAGGGAGAGCTGCAGGAGGATGGGCATCTGAAAATGCCTTATATTGTGTAAAAGACAGGTATGAAAAAGTAATAAATAAGCCCGATTTTTTATATTCATACCTTGCTCATGAAGCGCAGCATTTAGCGGATTATGAAGACTTCCCATGTCTTCTTCCTGTCGATCTGGAATATCGAGCCAAATTGGTAGAATTAATTTACCATCCTTTAAATAATAAAGTGTTAATGAAAAAGTTTTTATCCGATGCTGATCATAACAGAGAGAATCCTCATCCATATTCAAGCTATGTAATTTGTTCCAATTTGTCCAAGAAAATATATGATCAGGATTATGTGCCTGATCCTGAAAAATGGAGGAAAGTCGACTTTAACGTACTTAGCAGCTCAGCTGAAGAGCTGTTTCATAAACACACCACATTATTAACCAATGAAGGTAAAGAAAACGTAGAGAGTGTTATTTAAAAATCACTTAAAAAGTCAGTTCCTTACGTACAGGAATTGACTTTTTAAGTTAAAGTCTAGCTTGCAAAGCATGAGCACGGTATAATACCGAGCTCGTGGCCAACCGGCTGCATCCAATTTATTGGTCTGACTTTTAAGTGGGTACTTTATTGCATCCGTTGGCTGCATTCTAGTTTTAGGAATACCTTTCTTCCATGTTCTCATAGGGAGTTCTTATTCTTCCTCGTTTTCGCAAAACACTTCAGTAAATAAATTCAATGGGAAAATAGTAGGCACTCTTCGGCCTGGCGTCTGAACAAACTCGACAAAGCCCCGTCCGACGCGAATTAATATTCCACTCAGTTCACCGATATCTTCCGCTGTAGCAGTCAATTCAAAAGGCTGCGTCCGTCTAACCCTTTCGTTGGTTACGATATAGAAGGAGGTTTGGATTGCGACTACCGTAGATCCAACGGTAAAAGAGGATTTAGTCACATTGGAGAGCTTGCCTGTCGTTTTTGTTAATTTCGGGAATCCGGGTTGGAACACCGTAACCGTCCGTCCTGCAAGCAACTGCAGGCGCTGAATCAATGTAATATTCTGCGGGGCCGGACAACCGTGAATATTGTTCTTTCGCATAATATCTCCTCCTAGTAAATCATAGCTTCATTCTATAAGTGTATGCCGTTCTTGTAATAACGCTTGGGTGAAGCCGACAGCGATTCAATCCTTCTTATCGTGTGTAATGGTTCTCTAAGCACACAATCACCTGAAGGAGATGATTAATATGAACGAGCCGCATCGTACAGTAGAAGTAGAGCATAAGGATGTTCAGCACAAGTCTGATTCAAGTTTGGTCGCTTCCACGTTTATTAAATATGCCGCATATATCATTATCTTTTTTGGACTTCTTTACTTTCTGGTTAAATATGTATTCCCGAAATTCTAATCAACGCAGATCCGTGCCGACTCACGGGGCTGCTCACCTGCGAAGGGTACAGACTCTTCACTTTGGGCAGCTACGAGATAAAATGCTTTTTATAAAGTGCACTAATGTACATTTCAAAAATGGTATTGGGAATAACATACAGAAAAAGAAAAGAATCAGGATTTTTCCCGTTTGGGAAAGATCCTGATTCTTTATGAATGGCGAATTACGTTCATAGTTACTTAAACGAACTTAACACCTCAATGTTAGTGTTGAATTGCAATGTAATTTCATCCAGATTTGTTGTGACCACTTCGCCAGCTTTGGCGTAGAGCTCTCAAGCTTGGTTTGTGCGTATGAACTCGCTGGAACCATTACTCTCCGGGCTCCATATCTCAAATATGACCCATAACCCATCACGAATCCATCGACTCATCGAGCATGGCCTCAATACGGGACCCATCCTGTGATCCCCATTAAACCTTGATCCGCTTATCAGATATACCCCCTGTTCCAGCAATCGGCGTACTACCGGAAAGAATCAAGATTACAGCAAGTAAAAACATGTAAAATACGGGTCTTTGCCTCCTCTTCCCTTCATTCAATGAGTTGAATTCGATAAAATAGAGAACCTGGAATAGTTAATGTTTTGTTAATCTTTTACTCCTCGTGTACATATGGCTTGAATTTTTTTTACAATCGAATGCTAATCTTCATATTGTCAGACAAATGAATAAAGATTCATGCATTCATGTTTAATATAAAAGGAGGATTTATCGTGAAATTATCAAAAAAAGCACTCCCTGCAGTAGCACTTAGCTTGGCCGTCGCTGCTTCTACAGTCTTGTCTGCCGGACAAGCCAATGCAGTACAAGCGATTAGTGTAGAGAAGAAAAAGGTCAAAAATATCATCTTCCTCATTGGTGACGGCATGGGAACTGCTTATACTTCCGCTTACCGTTATATGAAAGATGATCCTTCTACAAAGGTCATGGAGAAAACCGTATTTGATCCCTACCTTGTGGGAGCTCAAATGACGTATCCGGATGATGACACTCAGAACGTGACGGACTCCGCTTCCGCGGCAACCGCGATGTCTGCTGGCGTGAAGACCTATAATGCCGCCATCGCTGTCGATCATGACAAGACTGAAGTTAAAACGGTATTGGAGCAGGCCAAAGAAAACGGAAAATCCACCGGGCTTGTTGCTACCTCGGAGATCACCCATGCTACACCGGCTGCATTCGGTGCTCATGACATCAGCCGCAAGAACATGGATGCGATTGCAGATGATTACTATGATGAATTGATCAATGGAAAACACAAAGTGGATGTCCTGTTAGGTGGAGGAAAATCAAATTTTGTACGTAAGGATCGCGACCTGACGAAAGAGTTCCGGGAAGCCGGCTTTAGCTATGTGACAGACCGCAGCGCCCTGCTCGCAGATACCAATAAACAAGTTCTGGGCCTTTTTGCGGACGGAGGGCTGGACAAATATATCGATCGTACTAGCGAAACGCCTTCGTTGGCCGAGATGACAAATACGGCGATTGATCGTTTGAGCACAAACGAAAATGGGTTTTTCCTCATGGTTGAAGGCAGCCAGATTGACTGGGCAGGCCATGATAATGACATTGTTGGCGCCATGAGCGAAATGGAGGATTTTGCTGCAGCATTCCAGGCAGCGATCGATTTTGCCAAAGAAGACGGCGAAACCCTTGTCATTGCCACTGCCGACCATTCCACAGGCGGACTCACGCTTGGCAAAGACGGTGAATATAACTTCTTCGTGGATCCGATCAAAGCTGCGGTACACACTCCGGATTTCATGGCAGCCCGGATTGCTGAAGGTGCTTCCGTAGAGGAAACGCTTAAAAGCTACCTCAAGCTTGAGCTGACGGCTGAAGAAATTCAATCGGTAAAAGATGCAGCTAAAGACGCCGATGTAACGAAGATCGACAATGCCATTGAAACGATTATCGATAACCGTTCGTTTACGGGATGGACAACAGGCGGACATACGGGAGAAGACGTGCCAGTCTATGCTTACGGTCCGGCAAGCCACCGCTTCTCCGGCCTGATCGATAATACGGATAATGCAGAAATCATTTTCGATATTCTGAAGAAGCATAAATAATCAAAGCTTTATCAGCAGTCCCTCTCTTTTTTCCGTCAGAAATTAGAGAGGGACTTTTGTATCATAAAAAAACATCAGAGGGGCGGAATATTGTCCATCAATAGATGTCTTAATCATCATTAGCGCTCTTGCACAGTACTAACCACATCACTGTCCTGATCAAAAAAAGCTTTTAACTCAGAAGCAATCCGTTTGGCATTAAGTTTTTTCGTATGGCCCAGTCCTTTCTTGCTTCGCAGCTCCCCATTCGGGAGTATGCTTGCAAGCGCATGTGCCCCGCTGCGTAGTGCGGATGGACTTTCGATACCTTCCAATACTAAGGAGGGTTGGGTAATCCTTTTTCCAAAATGAGGAGGTAAAGACCTGCCGGACATATAACCTTGCATCAATTGAGCATCGTAAGGAAGAGTATGAGCAACAGACATCAGATTAGCCCACACGCCAGGCATCATACGCATCATGGATACAACAAAGGCAGGTGCGCCCATGCCTTGCGTCATAAAGTATTTAATGGCTTCTGCACGCTTTTCCTCCGCGATCAGCCGAGTCACTTGATCCAGAAAATCTACAGGAGGTGTGCGGTCAGACGCATTGACGATGAAGGGCGGCTCATGCAGGGCTAATTTAGTGATTTTCGCACCATTCTCGGCAGCTTTCATGGCCAGAACCGCCCCGGAAGATAAGCCCCAAACGTATGCTTTCCCACCGGCTTCTTCGATTAGGGCCTCCAGATCCTGAATCTCTCTCTCTATGGCGTAACGTTCTCCGTCCCCGCTGTCCCCTCTGCCCCGCCGATCGTAATTATACACCGTGAACTGATCGGACAATTCCTTGGCTAACTGTACCTGTCCAGGAAATTTGCGGTAGCTGAAAGCTCCTGCCACGAGAATAAGCGTCGGTCCTTGCCCGATTCTGTCGTATGCAATTTTGGTTCCGTCTCTGGAAATGATCGTATTCATGTTTGTTCTCCTTTAAGGTTGAGATATGTGGTTATTCCAATAAGCCATTTTTTGCATCTATACTTACATGACGAACACAACTTATGGAAATCGACATCGCTAGAAAACTTTTTTATTTTCCCTTGTACCGTTATATCCATGGCAACAAAAAAAGCCGCCAACCCCGTTGGCAGCTATTTAGTACAAAGTTTATTCCAACGTCGAGGCAGCCTGACTCAACAAGGAAGTTAACAATTCCTTGCTCCATTCTTGCCCCTTACGCAGTTTAATCGTTTTTCGTTCCACGGGTCCATCGAAACCTTCAGGAAATGTCACAGCTGCGGCATTAAAGATGGTGAAACTCACTGCATCTTTCGAAGCGGAAATGACGGCAGCATATTTCCCGTTTTTCAGATAATGGGGTTTTTTATATTGCATCCGCTCCTGTACATCAGGAATGACGGAGCGTACAAGCTCCCGCAGTTCGTTACACAGCTGGCTTTGCCAAGGCTCTTTCAAGGATTGGATATATTCCGTAACTTCTTGGTTCATGGTCATATTCTCCTTTGCGCACGCGTTATGTCGTTTTGATTATTTACAGGCCCATTTGATTTTTCAATTCGGTTTCCATCCCTTTCTCTGTTCCTTCCCCTTGGAAAGTCTGTTTGCATTTTGCCGCGCGCTTGAGCAGCAGTGCCCGTTCCTGATCGTTCTGTGCAAGCGAGGCTGCGAATTGAAACGACTGATAAGCCTCGTTGTTTCGTCCGAGCTTTTCAAGGAAATCCCCCTTCACGCTGGGCAACAAGTGATACTCCCGCAGCGCTTTTACCGTTTCCAATTGCTCCACAAGCTGAAGGCCAAATTCCGCGCCAAATGCCATACCGATGGCTACCGCTCGGTTTAACTCAACGACCGGCGAGGGAAGGACCCGCGACAACGCTTCGTACAATGCGGCAATTTTGATCCAGTCGGTGTCCTCGGCAGTACGGGCCTCAGCATGGCATGCGGAAATGGAAGCCTGCAACGCATAAGGACCAAGCGGTCGACCGAAAGATTTTGCTCGTTCAAGCGCTGCCAACCCTCGACGAATTAATAGATGGTCCCATAATCCCCGATTTTGGTCCTGCAAAAGGATCGGCTCCCCTGAGGAATGAACTCGGGCTCTAAAACGAGACGATTGGATTTCCATTAATGCCACCAAGCCATGAACTTCCGGCGCTTCCTTTACAAGCTCTGCCAAGATTCGTCCCATCCTCAGCGCTTCCTGACATAATAACGGACGTATCCAGGAACTCCCCGCAGTCGCGGCATATCCTTCATTGAATAAAAGATAGATCACTTCCATTACGGTTTCGAGACGCTCCTTGAGTTCGTTTCCTTCAGGGATCTGAAATTCCGCTCTGGCATCGCGCAATGTTCGCTTTGCACGCACGATCCGCTGGGCAATGGTCGGTTCGGAAGCGAACAGCGCATGAGCAATCTCATCTGTTGTCAATCCACAGAGCAAACGAAGGGTCAATGAGAGGCGAGCCTCGCGGGACAATATCGGATGGCACGTCATGAAGATCAAGCGCAAGAGATCATCTCCCACGGATCCATCCCATGCACTGTTCATCTCTTGTTCATCAAACATGTCGGAGCTGCGGCCGACCTCTTCATATTTTCGCTGCTGCACCTTGTTTCTTCGCATCATGTCGATGGCACGTCTTTTTGCCGCGGCCATCAGCCAAGCACCGGGATTGTCGGGAACGCCCACCTCTGGCCACTTTTGCAGCGCAATGAGCATTACGTCTTGGGCCAGATCTTCGGCAAGGCTGATATCGCGCACCATTCGGGTTAATACGGCAATGATCTTCGGCGACTCCATTCGCCAGATCGCATCGACCTTGCGATGGACATAACTCTCCATCATGGCTGATTGCGTTGCTTCAGTTCTGCACTCAGTGCGTCATGGGCGGCTAACATCTTGGGATCATCCGTCAAATCCGTTCCTTCGAATACCTGTCTGAGCTCAATCTGTCCCTCTCCCAATCCGTGCGGGTCTGGCATTCGCAAGGCCCACTCGATCGCCTCTTCCCGAGATCTCACCTCAATCAGGGTATACCCAGCAATCACTTCTTTGGATTCGGTAAATGGACCATCCACAATCGTAGGCTTTCCTCCAGGCTCCGGATAAGAAATCCGAATGGCTCCAGAACTTGGATGCAGTCCGTCTGCGGCCACCAACACCCCTGCTTTTGCCAACTCTTCATTAAACCGCATCATTGCTTCAAACAGTTCGGGGCTAGGCGGTTTCCCAGCCTCAGAATCCTTGGTTGCTTTGACAATCATCATAAACTTCATGTGGTAAGCTCCTCCTTTTTAATAGACGCTATGAGATCCAACCTTTCCGGCCTCTAAACAGGACGACGAACGCCAGAAACCAAAATCGACAAACTCTATTGAAAATTTCGAAAAAAATTGAAATCCGGTCCTAAAATACAAATTAGTCACCCGCATTTTACTTGAACTATTCTTCAAACAAGTTCTTTTTACCTTCATGTTTTGCAGTCACATGGCAAGGGTGAATACCGGAATCCACCTCTTTGCTTGTCGTTCATTTTAAAAGATTCCTTTATAGGACAAAAAAAGGCACCCGCCAGCCATTTGCGCTTGGGTGGTGCCCTGAAATTAAGAACACAGTATGTAGATGCTGATTGAACGGTTTTTTTGAATGTGCTCAATAGCAGTTGGGTGTTACCTTTACTCAAAATCATATCTCTTATTCGTAGGTTTCGCTAAGTCCCCTACGTTGAAGTGAATCGAAAAAGTGATGTTTGTTTTTACGGATCAAACTCTCGGTTATTTGTTGTCCGATTTGATGGTCGATTCCCGAAAGTTCAAGCATGTCTCGAATGATATTATACCCGTAATTGAACTCATAGAATTTATTTGAATAGGGTTCAATATATAGCGTCTTCTCTTCTAACTTCATAATATGCTCCAGTTGAGTACCTTTGGGGACTCGGCCTAATCGAGTGATGTTGATTTGAGTCATTTCCGGGTTCATTTCATGTTCCTTCAACTCCTCAATAATATCAGAGACCACCTGACTATATCTTGTTGCTATACTTTGAGGGATACCTTTATATTGCACAACGATGTTATTCACTTGAACCTTTTGATAAGGTTCATTTGCTAAACGCATTTCATTCCATGTTTCTTGAATCGGAACTGCGATGTATATGACAAGGAACATCATGAGAATGAAAAGCAGCGATCTTTTTTGCCGGCGAGGCCAATCGATTCCTTTCCATAAATAGATCCCCAGCATTAGGATCCCAAGAAAAAATATCGAGAGCATATTCCTCATGTCAGGGTAATCCGGATACATGAAATTCAGAGTTGGTGCAGCATACCGGATACTCTCCAGCTTATAACCATGCATTAAAGTAAGGAGCATGTACACAGATACACAGCATAGAATAGCCATTTTGAATGATAATAAAGAAATTACAAACGCAAAGCTGATGGCGAAATAGGATAATCCGAGAATAACAAACACCAGCAGATAAACGGGAGTGTCTTTAAAAATTTCACGAACCGTGAAAAATAAGAGGGTTGAAGCTGGAAGGGTACATAAAAAACTAAACAACCATGACTGCAATGTTCTTCGTATAGGATTCCAGTTGGTAAGTCTTATTATATGAACCATATGGTAACGTCTAGGTGAATTCAATATTACAAGTGTCATGGTCGACATGAACAGTCCATATAAAGGAATAGTAACAGGCAATTCATCGATAAAGAATACAAATTTGCTCAAATATAAAATGAAAAGTCCCATGTAGAAAGCCCAAATATGTTCACTGCGCCATAGGACCTTTAATTCTAAAAACCATAACCGTATCATGTGCGTACAACCTGCTTTCTGAACAACATGGAGCTGATCAAAAGCATGAGCACTATCCATAAAACCAAGACGTACCGTTGAAGCATAAAATTCGGCTCTAGAATCATTTCCGATACATAATCTGGATTAAACCAGATCGCAAACATCGGTTGGTGGACATATTGAATACTGATCATCAGGTAAATAAAAACGAAAATGGTACTGTAAATCGTCCTTTTAAAAATAAGAGAGCACAGTCCAGTTAACGAGACCACAAAGGATACGGTTAAGATGATTTGCAAGAGTGTGACTAACCATAAGAGACTAGGACCTTGATTGGATAATGCAAACCAATAAATAGAATCAATCAGTATCAAGATCATGCTTATTCCGGCCCCAACAGCTGCAAGCTTGGAGATTAAATAATTGGAAGGGATAATTAGATAAAACAGGATCGTTTTCAGTTCGAAGTCTCTAAGTTTTCCGCCCCAAACAGCATTGACGAGAACAGGAACCAGAGGTGTCACAATAATCATTTGGAGCTGAAGCATGGAAAGCCAACGATTTTCAAAGCGGGTCTCTCCGCTCATTTGTGCCAGAACAAGCGGGATGATCGTTGTGAGCAAAAAAACAGTGATGAGCAGCAATCGATGTTTTAACAATGATTTAAACGAAAAATGAAGCTGTACCATAAATTCATGCAATGGTTATACCTTCTTTCTATTCGTATAAATATAGGCGTGCTCCAAAGTAGGCTCTACTAACAGGCTGCCTTCCAATGGGGTATCCGATAGATAGCGAACATGTACACCACTTGCAGTGACCTGTGTTGAGATGATGAGTGCACCTTGCTCTTGAAGCTTCTCCGTCACATTCTCTCCGCTGTAAAGCCACACCTTTCCCTCCACCGATTTGATGAAAGCAGGGATATCTCCAAAATAGTTCACAATCCCTTGGTGCAGTACAAGAACCAAATCTGTTGTAAGTGCAATATCTTCGACAATATGGGTGGAAATAATAATAGATCGGTCTGTAGAAAGAGTGGTTAGCAGCTGTCTAAACGACACACGCTCATGAGGATCAAGTCCCACGGTGGGTTCATCAACCAAAAGCAACCTGGGGTTGCCAACGATGGCTTGGGCAATACCTAAGCGCTGCTTCATCCCTCCAGACAAAGCAATGAATTTTTTGTTCCTATGTACCAGCAAACCAACCTGCTCGAGCTTTTCTTCAATTTCTGCTATCCGCTGCTTGCCGTGAATATTTTTCAAACGACAAACATATTCAAGAATCTCCTGCACGGTTAAATGGGGAAAAAAATCAAATTTCTGCGGCAAGTAGCCAATCTGTTTTCGGATCGCATATAAATCCTGACTGACATCCATGCCTTCATAGTCTACTTGACCTGTATGGGGAGCAATCAGCGTGGAGATGATTTCGAGCAATGTCGTTTTTCCAGCTCCATTTTCGCCTAACAAACCAAGTATTCCCGTATTCATTTCAAAAGACACATTCTGAAGAATGGGCTTATCATAATGTTTAGAAAGATTTTTAACGCTCAGTTTCATATCCTTCTCCTGCTACCTTATTATTTTTGACATCCTCTATCCTTAGTTCAATAATGAAGATAATCGTCTAATTATCCAGTCAATTCATTAAATCAACAGTAAAAAAAATCACTTACATTTCTTGTGTTCGACAAAAGTAGGTAGCACACGGCTCGGTTATGCTACAAATCAAACTCACTTTATCGCATTGAAAAGCTCTGCCATTCGGTCTGCCAATTCCGATTGCGGTTTCATCCGCTGATGATTCATATCGGTAGGCGTCATATAGAACACTTCGTTCCCCTGCTTAAACAGCGTAACATGGAACAAAACCCCTGCTGCATCTCCCTGATCCGGATCAAGGACGATGTTTATATGGCGCACCTTTTCAATCCATTTCTGAATGAGCGCTTGATCTGTAGTCGTTTTTTTGGTACCATCACTGCCACTCATGATTTCGATAGAATCAACCTGTGTCATATCGCCGGGAAAGAAGGTTTCTAATTCCTTTGGTTCTTTACTTGCTCCCGCCTGGTTAGGCGTATTAGAACTTTGGCAGCTGCTTAGAAACAAGGCCGTTAATAAAGCAAACATGAAGGTGAAAAACGAATATTTCTTCATCGTACGCCCCCCTTGATCTTCCAACGAAATTTACATTTAAAATGTTCCGCCGATGCTCCATCGTGTTCGCTTGATTTGACATCATTCCTTCAAATCGATAAGATATTCGTGTGTTACTATATAGTTTTATAAAAAACCAAATAGTTTCCAAGTAAGTCGCCGTTTATAGGGAGAAGAGCCTTTTCGGTTGAAAATTTTACAGAAAGAAGGGAACGACCATGTACAAACCATACTTCAGGACTGTTGTGACTACAAATGAATTTACTGGGAGGATTTAAACTTTGAGGTTATTCGACATCGTACTTGTATTGCTAATTTTCATCCTTGCAAATCTATTCATATGGAAACCACGTTTTTTTGAAATACCCAGGCTTTTTGCAATTGCCTTGCTGTTCATCGCTACGATTTTACAATTCGCTTTGGATGGATACCGATGGCAGATGGTTCCTGCATACATAACAGTAATAGCTATGATTCTGTTTTTAAGTATAACTCGGAAAAAGAGGGAACGAACGGATCGCAGAAAGATCGGATGGAAAACATCGCTTTGGACGATCATGTCTCTTTTCCTTTTAGGGATAATGGTCGCTCCTTCATTCCTGATGCCTGTGTTTACCTTTGAAAAACCGACCGGGCCTTATCAGGTTGGAACGACCGTATTGCATTGGACGGACTTTGACCGGAAGGAAGAAAACGCATCAGAACCCAACGCATATCGGGAACTGATGGTTCAGTTATGGTATCCTGCGGACACCACGGAATCCAAACCGGTTGAACCCTATATCCGTCATGTGAAAGCTGTAACCAAGGGTCTTGAAAAAGCCCTTTCGTTTCCATCGTGGACACTTGATCACCTTAGCCTGATCGATTCGCACTCGTTTACGAATGCCTCCTTGTCCAATGACCAAAAGCAGTATCCTGTTTTGATTTTTTCTCATGGGCTGACCGGTTTTCGTAACCAAAATACCTTTCAGGTCGAAGAGTTGGCTAGTCATGGTTATATCGTGGTTGGCATCGATCATGCCTATGATGCAGCGGCAACCGTATATCCCGACGGAAGAGAAATTTTGTTGAAGAAAAATAATTTGAGTGGTTTCAGTGAACTTGGAAGCCATATCACTCTCTGGGTTGATGACGTGACTTTTGTATTAGACCAGCTTGAACAACTGAACGCTCAACCGGAGTTTAAAGATCATATTGACCTGACACGTATCGGAATGTTTGGGCACTCTTACGGAGGCGCGACCGCAGCACAAATGCTCATGAAGGACTCACGTATCCGGGCAGCCATGAATATGGATGGCACGCTTTATGGCGATCCGCCTCCTGATGATGGTTTCGCGAAGCCTTATCTGCAAATGAACGGGGAACAGAGTATCGATCGAACCGTGTTCGAAAACTCATTGGACAAAGCCGTTGCCCAGAGCGGGAAATCAAAAGCATACTACGAGTCATTTTGGGAGGAATCCGCGGAACGTCGCAACCTTGCTTTGAAAAACGGAGGGTATACGATGACGATCCCAAAGACGTCCCATATGAGTTTTACGGATTTTCACCTCTTCTCCCCGCTGCTGTCAGCTAAAAAAGCCCAACCGCGCGAGGTTCATCAAATCATCAACGAAGTGAGTCTTGCTTTTTTTGACCAATATGTCAAGGGTACAAGCAAAACAGAGATGAGCGACCTCTCCGATAAGTATCCCCAAATCCATTTAGAACAGCCTAGTCGGTAGAGGACAGCCGGCTTAACTTCAACAAGCGTTTCTTATATGAGAAACGCTTGTTTCCTATAGCAGATCATGATAACCGGCCTTACCCACAATATCCACCTCTCCTATGACTCTCTTCAGAGTTTCTTTAGAAATCCCCTATGATATTCTTCAGGATTTATGATTATGATGGCTCTAATAAATGACGGAGTGATCGCCAATCATGAATGAAAATCGTTCAACAGCCTTTAGAATAACCAATATCTATGTAAAAATATTAATTTATCTGGGTAACCGTTTGTTGATTGCATTCTTCTTGACATGCTTTTCCTCTTATTATCTCACCTGTTATCTTGCCCATTTTTCATACTTAATGGAAGGCCCCACTCCTCATTTTATGGCAGCCAATCTCATTCCGATGTTTTTTACCGTACTGTTTGTAATAACATTCAGTTTATTGACACTACCCATTGCGAAAAAAATGATCGTATTGGAAAAGGCATTACTGATGTTTAATGGAGAGAATTTAAGTTATAGGATTCCTCATCTGGGGTTTCATGAATTGGACAACGTCGCAACTACCATCAATTCATTGATGGATCACCTGCAGCAGGAAACAAAGAAAGAACATGAAACGCACTATTTCAATCAAAAGTTAATGGAGGATATCGTATCGGGATTACGACCAACGTTAAATAGTCTTATTCATGACATAACCCTCTTGAAAACCGCATCGTACAATAACCCGGAAGATTACGCAAAACGGATTCATCAAGCAAATACAAAAGCCGTGTACTTAAAGAAAAGAACTGACGAATTGTTGCGATTTGCACGGGATGTTTCTTCGGACGCTCATTCATAATCCGCATGGCCATTGTTAGATCACATCAACAATGGTTATGCGGTTTATTTTTTGTTCTTTAGGTTTTCTTTAGATTTTCTTTAGAAATACTCTCATCCTTTCCTTAGTTTTTCTCTTTAAGATAAAACGATCAACAGGAGGAGCTGAAAAAAATGATTGGAAACGCAGTGTTAGATCTCATTCATCAATATGGGTACCTTTTCTTTTTTCTCGCCTTCTCCCTAGGCCCATTTGGAATTCCGATTCCTAATGAAATAACGATCCTTACCGGTGCCGTTCTAAGCCGCTCGGATGTTATCGATCACTGGGCTGCCTATATCAGTATTCTGGCCGGTTTGCTGACAGCGATCACGCTTGCTTATTCTGCTGGTCACGTATTCGGCTACAAATTCAAGAAAAAGCTCTCACACAACAAGCACTATCTCAAAGCTGAATCCATTCTTCGAAAAAAAGGCAATCTAGCTATGTGTATCGGCATGTTTATCCCGGTTGTACGTTACTTCATGCCTTTGCTCATTGGGCTAAGTGGTGTTCGTTATAAAGAATTCGCTCTGATCACGTATTTGAGCGCGCTGCTTTGGACGATCATCTTTTTTGCTTTAGGAACTTTTTTTGGTGATTCAATTTTATCATTGCTGCATTCCTTGAGTTTTTGAGCCAAGGCCTGAAAAATGCGATTTGAAACGAACGGAGCCGTTCATAATAAACCCAATGGAGGTATGTATAATGAAAACTAATGATAAATTGCTTTTTTTAAAAAGCTTTGTGAAAAACCCGAAAAATGTGGGGAGTATTATTCCAAGCTCTCGCTTTTTGGCCAGCGCAATGGTTAATCAGGCCGTTTGGCAAGAAAGCACCGCCGTTGCGGAGCTTGGCGCAGGGACTGGAGCCATTACCCGATACATTCAAAAAAATGCAAATGAACATACAAAAGTTTTATTGTTTGAAATGGATCAAACGATGCGGAGCAATTTACAACATGAATACCCGGAGTTCATTTCCCACCCGAACGCTGCCACTTTATTGGATACCATGAAGAACGAAGGCATCGACGAATTAGACTATATTTTTAGCGGTTTGCCTTTTTTCAATTTTGAGCGTACATTAAGGGATGCCTTGATTGAACAGATTCACCAAGCTTTAAAACCTGGAGGACGGTTCATCGCTTTTCAATATTCGCTGCAAATGAAGAAGCATCTTTCCGAAAAATTCACTATTGAGAACATTGAGTTTGTTCCTCTGAATGTTCCCTCCGCTTTCGTCTATGTGTGCCGTAAATAAAGAAAGCAGCAATGAAAATTCAAAGCATTATATATGAGAAAGGGTAGATACTAAAGAAAATGAATACCATTTTAGTCGTAGACGATGATCCGGAAATTCGAGATGTGATCCATGTATACTTGCGCAATGAAGGATATGACGTCATTGAAGCAGCCGATGGCTTAGAAGCCGTGGACATGATCCAATCGAGTTCGGTCCAACTTGTTATTCTGGATGTCATGATGCCACGGATGGATGGGATCACGGCATGTATGAAAATCAGGGGAATTTCAAATACTCCAATCATCATGCTGTCTGCCAAGGAAGAGGATATCGATAAAATTATCGGTTTGACGACCGGAGCAGATGATTACATGGTCAAACCATTTAATCCTTTGGAATTGATTGCACGCGTAAAAGCACAATTCCGTCGTCAATCCTTAATGGGCAAAGAAGAATTTAATTCGTTAATCCTCATCAAAGACCTGGCGATCGATAAGAATAAACATTCCGTAAAACTCAAAGGAAAAGAGATTTCGTTGACCCCTTTGGAGTTCGCCATTCTGCTGCTATTAGCGAGCCGGCCTGGTCAAGTTTTTAGCTCGGAGCAAATCTACGAAAGTGTATGGAAAGAGCCCTATGGGTATTCTGACAATACGGTTATGGTTCACATACGTAATTTAAGAGAGAAATTGGAGGAAACGCCAAGAGAACCTCAATACATTAAAACCGTATGGGGGGTTGGTTATAAAATTGATTAATTATGTTCGAAAGTTAAAACAAAACAAACGAATTCAAGTCAATATTCTCATTCGAATGATCCTAAGCCTCGTTATCTCACTTGGCATTAACTATGTTTTCCTTTTGACTTCGATTTATCTTGGTAACTCTATGGAATCTGATTGGTACTCTCGATTTTTTCCTTATCTGATTACCCCCTTGTTTATCGTTAGTTTCATCGGTGTTTTTCTATTTTTGACCCGGAACATTGTAAAAGACTTGATCAAACTAGAGCAAGGGCTTGAAAAAATCGCCGTGGGAAATTTAGGATATCGGGTAACGATTGACCGTCAAGACGAACTAGGTAATGTCGCTTTAAACATTAATAGAATGGCAGAGCGTTTAGAAGCACAAATTGCGAAGGAACGTGAGCTTGAACAATCTAAAATGGAAATGATTACAGGTCTCTCCCACGACTTGCGCACTCCTCTTACAAGTATCATCGGCTATATTCAGCTTCTAAAGACCGAATCTTTCCGAGACAAAGATGAGTACTCACGTTTTGTCCAAAATACGTACAACAAAGCCGTCCATTTGAGAAAACTCCTCGACGATTTGTTCGAATACACCCGGCTTACGTCTGTCGACGATACCCAATTGAATCGGAAAGAAATCGATTTATCCCAACTTTTGGAGCAAATGTTGTTTGAATTTGAGCCGCTTGCTCAAGAAAATGGGATTCGTATCGTCAAAGAGATTGCCCCCTCTCCGACGAATGTTTATGTGGACAGCGAAAAAATCGCCAGGGCAATCGACAACTTGTTGATGAATGCTTTGAAATACTCACACAAACCCGGTGCTATCGAACTTCGAATGGAAAAATTCAGTACACACATCGCGATAGAGATCCAAAATAAAGGGACACCGCTTAATGAGGATCAAGTGAACAAGCTGTTTGACCGATTTTATAAAGTAGACTTTTCAAGGAGCAGCGAAGGCATTCAGGCCGGCTCTGGGCTCGGTCTTTCCATTGCCAGGAATATTATGGAATTGCATCAAGGTAGTTTGACCCTGCATCATACCGGTGATGTTTTTTTGTTTACAATGTTGCTGCCGCTATATTACTCCTGAGCATAACCCTTCGAAAAACCGCTACAAAGAATGACGACGGAGGATGGATCATTGCGTAATGTGATTGGATGATAAACATGCTCTCCCTTATCTCCCCAAAATCATATTAACAGGAACCTCTGCAATGAAGCCTTTCTCGTTTCATACGGAATCGGGGCGAGTTGATAAATCGACGATGCGAAGACTTATACTGCGGCCTGAAATCCGGCGTGGCTCGCATGACCTGCCGCTCAACACCGCAATCATTAGCAATTCGCAGAGCGATGTCGTCAGGCGTCAAGTGATCCGTGTGGATATGCGTGGGAAACAAATTCTGAGATAAACTGGACAGACATCGATCCACCTGTTGGGCAGGCCATGAGTTTTGATGGTCTCCCAGGCCTCTCAATCGTTTTAATAACGTTTCTTTGCTCGCCAGCAGTGCAAAATGATGAACTTCAATCCCTCTGGTTCTTAAGCTGCCGATGATTTCATCGAAGTATGGGGGGTGAACCATCGTCATGGGAACAATTATGATGCCGGAGAATTCTCGGCTTAGGGCCTGAAGCATCGAAACGTTCATTGCCCGCCATACGCCATGATCCTGGAAATCCGGCTTCAGCATCGGTTTAGGCATGTTCTTCCGGATGAAGTATCCTGCATCACAATAGTTTCTCGTGGGTTATCGATCCACGTCCATTTTCATGCCGCTCGTAAATTTCCTGAACCCTATGGCTTCATAATAGGATTCCAAGCTCTCCACACACATGAGCTGAGGAATGATTCCGTGTTCCTTGCAGTGTTGAACCAACCGGCCCATCATCTCTTTGCCAATCCCCATGGATTGGTATTCCGGCAATACCCCGACGCCACAGATCAGGTCGGTAATAACGCCGTCCGAAATAATGCGCCCTGAACCGACTAATCGTTCGTGGTCATATGCATATATGGCAGACCAGCTTCCATGAAACATCCGTTCCAACTCATTCACAGTGAGTTTTAGTGAATTCCACCCCAACCGCTCGTATAAGGCTAACACCTTCCCAAAGTCTTCAGGCGGAGCGGTCGTATATCGAATGCGCTCTTCCAAACATATCATCTCCTATGCTGCATGTAATAAGCAATCATACTGATTCGCTGACAACTCTTTTATCGAATATCAATCTTCAATCGCAATGTTCAATGCCTTTCTATTATTAAAGGAGCTAAAGTTTCTCAAGCTCTTCGATTACGATTTGTCATTAGGCGGCATCTGACGATGCTGCCTTTTTGCCTTTAAATTCATGGAATTTCAATAAAAATAAAAGTATATTCCTTTTCATTCGCTTCATTCTCCTTTAATCATCCATGTAAATAAATGTTTTATTTATATATGCTTATACGAAAGCCAAAGTTTTTTAAACGGCAAAAAATAAATAAAGGAGATTTTTTTCGTGAACTCAAACACTGCTCTTATACGAAAAGGCGACGGAGCAAATGTGCCGTCTTCCCAACGTCTTCCGTGGGTCGGGCTGCTGGCCTTAGCCATGGCGGGGTTCATCTGCATTCTTACGGAAGGGCTGCCTGCTGGATTACTGCCGCAAATTGCGCAGGATCTCGGGGTCACAGAAGCTCTTGCCGGACAATTGGTTACTCTCTATGCGGTTGGATCTGTTCTGGCCGCCATTCCTTTGACAACGGCTACCCGCGGGTGGAAGCGCCGGCCGCTTCTGCTGCTGTGCATCGTCGGCTTTTTTGTATTTAACACCATCACCGCGTTATCTTCTATTTATGTGCTGACGCTTGTCGCGCGTTTCTTCGCAGGTGTTTCGGCAGGTGTATTATGGGGGATGACGGCCGGTTATGCGCGGCGCATGGTGCCTGATTCGTTAAAGGGACGAGCGATGGCCATAGCCATGGTTGGAACCCCGTTAGCATTGGCACTGGGCGTTCCGCTTGGCACTTTTTTCGGTACTTTTACAGATTGGCGTCTCATTTTCGGAGCTGTATCATTACTGGCTGCAGCCCTTATTGGCTGGGTGCTCTGGAAGGTGCCGGATTATGCTGGCGAGCCTGCCGGTGATCAGCTCCCTTTTTACATGGTTTTCCTGATTCCCGGTGTTCGGTCGATTTTGTTTGTCGTGTTGGCATGGGTATTAGCTCATAATATTTTGTACACTTATATTGCACCGTATCTTGCCGAAACGGCGTTTGCTCAGCGAGTGGATTTGGTTCTTCTTATTTTCGGCATTACCTCGATTGTCGGCATTTGGGTGATAGGCATGCTGATTGATCGTTTTCTAAGAATGCTGGTTATAATCAGCATCACGGGATTTGCTTTGGCTTCCGCAGCCTTGGGAATCGGAATGAATCAACCTGCAGTCATCATTCTTGGTGTTACGGCATGGGGGCTTACATTTGGCGGGGCAGCCACTTTACTGCAAACAGCGATAGCACAAGCAGCGGGAAAAAGCGCAGATATAGCCCAATCGATGCTGGTTACCGCGTGGAATGTGGCCATTGGCGGCGGAGGCATTATCGGCGGGCTTCTTCTCGAACAGCTTGGAGCCGGATTCCTTCCAGGCTCATTGATCATTCTGCTGCTTCCCTCCTTGCTTGCAGCTCGGCTAGCTAAAAAGCATGGCTTTCCTTCCTAAAGGAATCCACGAGCATGCGTAACATAATCAAAAAAATGAATTCGCTGCAAAGGCGGATTCATTTTTTTGGGGATTACAGGATTACATCCTATGCGAGCAAATTCGTTTCTCCAATGAGATTTTTATAAGCAATCGGTGAAGACATTACGATCAGAGTCGTATAGGTTCCGTATTGATCGCACCTGTTTTCAAACTCTTCCAACTCCTGAGTTGTTTCCGTGAGGACCTTCAATAAATAATTATGCTCTCCGCTTATCCGGTAACATTCCGTGACTTCTGGTGAAGAACGGCAAAAATCAAGGAAAGGATAGCAATTCCGGGTCCGAACAAGCATATAGGCTGTGCATGGCTTACCCACTTTTTGTGCGGAAATGACGGTTCGGTATTCCTCGATAATCCCCTTTTCTTCCATGCGTTTTACACGTTCGGTTACCGCTGGCTGAGACAGTCCCACCAGCTTTCCTAAATCCGTCATTGATAATCTCGCCTGGTTTTGCAAATGGAGCAGGATGTTATTATCGATCTCGTCCAAGAACATCGACCACCTTAATTATAAAAGTTATTTGTTCTAAATCCCTTTGGAATCATCGGAAACTACTTCATTTAACTTGTTTGTTTTATGTAATGCGGTAGAAATTATTTATATAATAAACATACTTGCTATAAATAATCAAGTAAATTACAGCGGGAGAGGATGAGAAACATGAGAAATATAAATCTGGAATGGTTGTACAAAAGCGTCAATGAGGTAGGTCATTGACCGTACTCTCGAGGAAAAAAGGATCGTGGGTACCGTTGTTCAAATTACATTAGGCGGAAACCTCGTTTACAGCAGGCCTGCTGGTTGGGCCGACCGCGAGCAGAAACGACCGCTGCAGGAAAATGCTTTGTTTAGATATGCTTCGGTAACCAACCAAAAGGTTCAATCGCGACGACTTTATAATAAGGAGTTAACTCTGATATGAGTGGCTTAAAATCAAGTGCAGGCGCCGCCGTTCCTGGTTGCGTCAAACTCTTAAGCTCCTCTTGTGATCATTGCATTGGCCTTGCGGTCGGTCCGCTATTGCAAGTCTAACCAACCCAAATGTCCTCTTAATGAATGCAATATGAACGGAGCATGAACGAAGTTGCCGGCAACCGTTGCATTTCAAGCGCTCTTTGACAGGCTATGCAAGTGAAAGAGGCGTATCTCTATGAGAACGCCTCTTTCACTCGCACCATCACAGCGGAAGACTTATTTCTGAATGACCGGAATGGTCATTTCAAGATCTTTATGATAGGTTTTAACCTTTTTTCCTGCGCTGTCCGTCACCAAGCTCCAATCCTTTTTCACGGTCAAAGTATACGGTTTAATCGTAATGGAGGTCGGTGTATTAGCAAATGGCTTATAGGCCTCATCTTCATGATATTCGGTATCAGGAGCGCTATGGGGGTATTCGATCAGCCTCTGCTGCACCGGATTACCATCCTGGTCCACGATGTCGTAGTACATCTTAGACGGGCTTAGATCTCCCGTTTGCTGGGCAGTTGCGGGAACTTTGCCTTTACTGTCTAGAACCAGACGAGTCGTTACCGGCGTCAACTCAACCTGCTTGACTGTATAGCTGAAGTCACCGCTGCTTTTCATTTGGTCCGGGTGAAGGACTACCGATTCTTTCGCCAGGTTTTGGACCGGCACGACGAATTCAAACGGCTCCTTGATCCCGGTGACGTTCAGTTTTACTGTCATGTCAAACGCTTCGGGGAGGTTCATTTCCGCCAATCCCTTCATAATTTCATACAGGGCTATATTGTGGATGTCTTGTCCGTCCTCCGTTTTGCCTACATCTTGCGAGAACATGCCGAAAAATTTGTTCTTTCCTTGAATGCTGACATCCGGCATATGGATATACCCTTTTTTCTGTTGTTCCAAAGGCGTCGATGGAATCAATTTTCCATTCTCGTCCTTTGCTCCTTCCGGCGGATAAGGGGAGAACATCGTATCGTCGTCCACGCCCTGACGCTCAATGGCAAATGCAAGCCGGTTTCCATCGAACATCACCTCTTTAATGCTGAGCGTCACCCCGTCCTTGGTCACACTCAAGTTCGGCGCCGTTGTCAGTCCTGTTGTGCTGGCCTTCTGCAAAGTGCTGTCCTCATTGTATTGGAATACACTGCCGATCAACGGTACATTTTTCAAGGCATCCGCCATAACCGGGGAAACAAATCCACTCCCCATCACCACGCCTCCAAGCATCGCGGCAGCGGTCACGCTGATCGCTACCTTTCTCTTCCACTTTCGAGTACGTTTGATTTCACTCGATCTGTTCATATGATCCAGCCTCTCCAAAATTTGATTCACATAGCTTTCTTGCGGCATTTCTTTTTGTTTAACGATCCTTCTAATCTGATTTGACTGCTCTTCTTCACTGGGATCTGACCATTGCTTCATGCGTTGTCCCTCCTTTAGATTTCTTTTCGCGAATTAGTTTTTTTCTGATGCGTTCATACTTTTTCCGAAGGGTCGCCGGTTTGCATTCCATGATCTGTCCGATTTCTTCAAAGCTGTACTGCTCAACGGCTCGTAATAGTACGAGATGCTTCTCTTCCACTTTCAAACTCATAAGTAGTTGTTCGACCTCGGGTATGTTCTCCTTCAAGTGCTGATGCTCCAACTCTTGAATTTCTTTTTGCAGGAATAACGTTTTCTTCTGCCTGCTTTTCTTTCTGAACATATCCATACAATGGTAATAGGCTATTTTGTAAAGCCAGGAAGAAAAGGAAACCTGATGTTCGTATTTTTGAATAGAGCGGTACAACTTAATGAAAATTTCTTGCAGCGCATCCTCCGCTTCTTCGCGATTTTTCAACATATAATAACAATACGTATAAATTTGTCTCTCAAATGTACGAATGATGACGGCAAAAGCTTCCTTGTCCCCTTTTTGGGCCTCGATCACATACGGTTCAATATCCATCAATTCTGCTCCGGTGTCTGTGTGCTTCAAACCATTCACCTCCCTTTTGTTTCATCTTCACCTTGTATAACGTCCAGCATTTTGCGATATGTGACATGTGCAAAAAAAAAAAGCCGCTCTTTAGCGACTATTTCAAATAAATGTGTAAAGATACATGGTTTGAAGTATACGTCCAAATCAGATTCTCAATTTTGAAATTGTTGTTAAATTTCTCGATCCACACTTGCTTTGCATTCAATAAGGCTGTTAATTGCGTGTTATTCAGCAATGCTTCTTCCAGTTGTTCATTCTTTTGAGCAACGAAAATAACGTTTATCATATCTTCATGACTTGTATACATCGTCGGTGTTTTTTTCCTCCTCTCTTTTGCAGTATTTTCAGGGCTGTAAATCCATTAGCGAACCAAAGGTTTGGGATGCTGTCGTAAAACAAATGAACGAGCACAGCTCTGCAATCTCGGGTTCGGAGAACTCGTTGCGCAGCACATCGAATGTTCCTTGATTAATGGCTGAGCGATGATTCAGAAACAATTCAGCAAAAGCTACAGCCAGACTGGTTTTAACATCAGCTTGGTTCAAATCCGGTTTTCCTTTGGCCTGGCAGTACTTGCATCCGTTGCCGTAGGCAAGGGTTCGACGAACCTGTTCTTTTAATTCGCTGCTTAATCGGCCGTCATCATAAAAAGCTTGTTCAAGCTTGGTCCAATTTGTTTGAATACCTGGATTATGACCCAACAAGCGTTGAAAAGGAGTTTCACCTATACTGGAGTAAGATAACCTGGTCATCCGTTCTCCTCCTTTCGTTCAACTAGAAATGGTGATTCCAACTGTAACCATAAAACCAAATACGTGTGTGGATAACAGCAACTATCCTAAACGGATGAGTACAGAAACGGATATTAAAATCATTGTATTACGACCATTCGGTTTTTTCAAGAACTGTTCGTTCTTTATCATGTTTTTCCAGCATATTGAAATAAAAAAGGAGAACCGCCTGTAAACTAGCAGTTCTCCTTTTTATTCGACCATTTCTTAGTGATCCAGGAATACAAGCTGGATAAAGAACAATACCGCAAAAATGTAAAATATCAGATGAACATCCTTGCCTTTTCCACGAAGCAGCTTAAGGACAGGATAGAAGATGAATCCTACGCCAATGCCTGTCGCAATGCTGTGTGTCAACGGAGTAAGGATGATAATCAGGAAGGCAGGAAAAGCTTCTTCGAGATCCTTCCAATTGATTTTGCTGATAACGCTGATCATAAAGTACCCGACAATAATCAATGCCGGAGAAGTGATCGCAGGGATGCCGGATATGACACTTACGATTGGTGTAAAGAACAACGTAAGCGCAAGCAGTACACTTACCGTTACCGCCGTCAGTCCCGTTCTTCCTCCGGCAGCCACCCCTGTGCTTGACTCGATATAAGCCGATGTCGGGCTGGTACCGAGTAAAGCGCCGGTGGTCGTCCCAACGGCATCTGCCAAGAGCGCGCCGCGCGAGCGCGGAAATTTACCATCCTTAAGCAATCCGGCTTGTTCAGCCACACCGAGCATCGTTCCCGTTGTATCAAACAGTGTGATTAACAAGAAGGTAAAGATGATCGTATACAAGCCGTTAGAGAATACGCCTGCCAGGTCCAGTTGGAAAGCCGTCGCCGTAAGGCCTTCGGGCATGGATACAATTGATTCCGGCATTTGAAATAGTCCCATCATCCAGGCAAGGATCGCGGTAATCACCATACCGATGAACAGATAACCCTTGACATTGTAAGCCATCAGCACAACCGTGATAATCAATCCGATAATCGTCAGGTAAGTCATTGGCTCTGCCAAGTTCCCGAGGGTAATCAGATTCGATTCCGAATCGGCGATAATTCCGGCATTTTGCAAGCCTACCGTCGTAATAAACAGTCCGATCCCTGCTGTGATCGCGTGCTTAAGGCTCGCAGGAATGGCATCCAGCAGCATGTAACGGAATGAAGTAAGCGATAAAACAATAAACAAAAGCCCTGCTATAAATACTGCTCCCAATGCAACCTGCCAAGACACGCCATATCCGGCGACTACACTGTAAGCAAAGAAAGCGTTGAGACCCATCCCCGGCGCTAAGACGATCGGATAGTTGGACCATATCCCCATAATCAGAGTCGCCACAATGCTCGCAAGTACCGTTGCAATGAATACTCCGTTAAATTCCATCCCCGTGCTGCTCAGTATGCCAGGGTTTACGATCACTATGTATACCATGGTGAAAAATGTCGTGATCCCTGCGATGATTTCTGTTGAAACGCTCGTGCCTCTTTCTTTGAGTTTGAACCAATTGTCCATGGTCAAGCCAGCCTCCAACCTTCAATAGATAAAAACAAAAAAATCCTAATCTGCGTATAGGATTGTTAAATTCCCGCTCCTATATTCGTCATTAGGATTTAACAGCAAGCTTCTAACTTAAATAAGGATACTTATATCTGTTTCAACCTGATGTCCATTTCGTATTTTAATAAACGTAACACTCATTGTCAACGAATTAACCGATTGTTCACAGTTATTCACGAACGATATCGATATTACATATCGTATTTATTCGTTTTTTTAGACTCTTGACTGCCTTCAGGCTCGAAGATATTTTGATTTTTCTCGTACCCAGTCCATTTTGACAAATAAAGAGTGAGAGTGATAGATTCTATAGGATACCGATTCTTACATTTGGGTGGGACCTATGAGAAAAAAATTACAGATTTACATATCGTCTACTTACTACGATCTGATTGAGGAAAGGCATACCGCTGTCGAAGCCGTACTTCAAGCTGGTCATATCCCTGCTGGCATAGAGCAATTTTTCAAGGAAAGCCCAATGAAAATCAGGCAGAGATGGATCGACGAGTCCGATGTATATATTCTGATTCTCGGCGGATTCTATGGCTTAACGCTTCCTGATGATGAAACCAAGAGTTATACGCAGTGGGAATACGAGTATGCGGGAGAAGCGGGTAAACCTCGATTTGCCTTTGTTGTCACGGATGAAGCATTAAGACATAAGCCATACGACTTCTCAGCCATTGAATATTATCAGCAGTTTCAAGAGTTCAAACAACTCGTCATGGAACAAATCCCGATCTATTATGTTGAAGATCTACGGCACATTAAAATGGTACTTCGCGATCAATTGCCGAAATATGCAGCAAGAGACGATTTATATGGCTGGGTATCCGGCAAGGATATCCCGGACGTTCAAAAGCTGTTGGAGGAGAATGCAAGATTAAAAGCAGCATTGGAGAAAAAGAAATGAAAGAGGGGCTTGCACAACTGGCCCCTTTCTTCCGTCTTCCCTTTATCTTTTCCTTTAATGACTATTGGAAAGACACCTTTAAAAAAAGTTTTTCAGTATCCGTTCGATCTCATTGGGCTCTGTAATTTCAGGACCGAAAAAAGCTCGAGGCTGCTTACCGTTATCCCAAGGATCCAACGAACAAGCATCATGAACATTGGCTATTTTCCAGGTCAACACATTGTCAAAAGTGGTTCCTGTATTCTGTCCATGAATATGATTGATCCAGATGGGTTCTTTGATATTAATGAACTCCCTGGGCACCTTAAACGCATCGCGCCAGGAAGTACGGGCCGCTTGTCCTCTCAAATATTCGTCCACACGGATCAGGGTTGCACCGTAGCTGGGAAGCCAGAAAAAAAATTTCCCCAGTCGATGTTGTACCGAATCGTAGATGTAACCGTATTGTGGGATCAGGGCAACCGTGTCTTTTCGGGGTGTATAGTCATGCAGCTTTTTGATAAAATCTTTGTGATACATATCGTCACTGGACAGATAGACGCGGTACAAATACCTGAACTCTCTAATATCTTGGATGACATGAGCTTGGTAATCTTTAGGTGTGACGAAACGGATATTGGAAGGCAACGGGGGATACTTTTTTAGTGTTTCTTGTATAAGCTTCTCTGAGTTCGGATCATACAGCAAGTAGCAGGTAAAATCCTGAGAAGATTGAAGAAGCAAGCTCTGAAGTGCATATTTCATGAATAAATCTATTCTGTATTCGATCCATCCCTTGGTCAGTCGATCCGCTGTCGCTCCCCAGTTATTAAAGAGCATTTCTACGACAAGCTTTTTTTCTTTAGACACGCACATAGCCCTCCTTTGATGTTCAAGGATGTTACCCCGAATTTTTTCAACTCCTCTTAATGAAAGGGAAATCCGGTGGTCAGTCTACGCTTAGTATATGTATGTTCGGTAAAACAGCAACGGACAAATTGCTTTGATGCATCGATTCAAACGACCGCAGAATCTGGATTCCACCTCTATAAAACCGGGAAAAGAAGAGAGAGTGCGGATATCCGATCTCTCTTCGTGGTAACGTCAATGACATCAGCTTTCTCATCGATTAAGAACGCCTCTGTTCAGCCCATGAATTCCCGTAATACTTGTTCGATCTGATCTTCACTCAGCCGGTCTTTAAGCGGAACCTTTTTTACCGAAGTATTGCTGGAATGAATGACATTGATATAATTGCGTGGAGGCAGCAGCTCATGCGGCAAATCGATGACATTCCCATGGGTGCCTCTCCCCGGTAACTTGACGCGGTATCCTGAGGCGTACTGCTCCGTTTTATACAGATACACATAGAACTGCGGTGAACGATGAAACGTCGGTGCCATCTCATTGTTGACGCTGTTCCAGAGATACCCGTTCTGATTAATTAGCGCCATCGTCTCTGGCTTTGGCTGCACGTTATAAAGCTGCTGAACAAACGTTCTGTGATAAAGGTCATCCGAATCCAGTCTGGCAATGTAAATGTCTTCATATCCTTCCGCAAAGGCGAGTATGGCGCGAACGCTCTCGATATGCGTACCGAAACGGATATTGGCCGGCAACGGTTCCTGCTCTGCCAAAATTTCCTGCATCAACTCTCCCGATTCCTTCGAGAGCTTCACGACGGCCAGGAAATCCTGATTCGTCTGTGCCTTAAGGCTGTTCAGCGTAAACTTGCGAAAAATGCCCATTCTCCGCACCAGCCATTCCCTCGTTAGACGCTCCGGGTCAAAACCATAGTTGTTGAAATTAATCTCGATCACGACTTTTCTTGTCACCATACCGCCTCCTCATAAAATCCCTAAATCCCGCAACCCAATTCCTGTCTCAACGAATTACGGTCTTGATCTCTTTATTCAATACTGCCGACTCTATAAAGTATGAAAAACGGAGCAAGACGTAACGGGCACTTGAACCGATCTTGGCGATTGAACGAAAAACTATTGCATAAGGTCCTACGCTTTGGAGCAATGTAGTGATGCAGAGGAAATAAAGATCTTATCATGACATGGAGGGAACGTTTTGGCCAAGAGCAAACAACAACAGGAAGCGCACGGAATCGGACAGATCGAACAGCAGTTGAACGATCAGATGGAGGCTGCCGCAGAAATTCAAGGACCATCCAAACTCGACCAAGAAATAAAAAGAGCCGCCCATCGTCATATTGATCCATCGAATGAGCCTTCAGAATAAGGAGAATTCCCATGAACAAACAAAGAGCGATTGAAATTTGTGAGTCAGGCATTATGAAACATGTAACTTATCAGGATGCGCCTGTTTTCATCCAGCATGTCAATGAGGATGATACCGCTCGGATCTATCCGATCGGCAACTCGGAGCAGGAAATGACCGTTCCTTTATCCAGTCTGGTTGAACATCCGTAGAATAAGGCGGGTTTTGGAACACTCTTCATCTTTACCATGCAGCCATATCCCTTTTGACCTGCAAAAAAACCGGAGCATTTAAGCTCCGGTTAACTCGTATAAGTTCTACCTTAAGATAATTTCCAAGCAGGAATCAAAGAATGAAACTCAAAAAAGTAACTTCCGATGACGTGAATTAATGTATATATAGCAAGAATGATCAAATATGTAATAAACCAGATGTATAGTGGCTGATGTAAAAATAGAAATAACAACAACATCCCAACCGGAAACGGTATAAGAACAATCAGCCAAATAGGTAATCCAAGCGCCTCAGCGATAGCACCGAGTGAAACTACGGATGCACCGATCACGACGGCCTGCCACATTGCAATTCCACTGGTAAATATACGGCTGCCCAAAAAATAAGATAGCGATGTGAGCAGTACGGCTATAATAAAACTGACGGCATATGGCAAGAGCGCCACCTCCTTTCGAATGATATTTTACTATATTATATAGTAAGGAAAATAGCAGAATATGCTTATTTTTGTAAAATGAGTACATGGAAGAAATCTTATCATAATCACAGCTTCATACCGAGCCTCCTCTATTCTATATGGGAGACATCCAATAAACGCTTGATACTCTCCCGATCTCTGCCTTCAATTAAATCAAAACGAATAAGAGGCAATATAATCTGCTCCTTTTAGGGTTAGTGATTCTTGTCTACGTATGCGTTAGATCAAGATTTTTTTGGCATCTTCCACGATCTGGTTTACAATATCGCCTGCGGCTTGATCCGCTGTAAGCATTCTCGTGCCTTGTCCCGCCCAAAGCGCCATATATTCCGGGTTGTTCTGACGGGCAGAAGCATTTCTGATTTCTCGTGTTAATGTATTTTGTGTAGGAAAAGGAAGAGGCTTAATATCGCTTGTTTCCCAATGTCGGATAAACGTATTGCGTATTCCCCTTGCCGGCCGTCCCGAAAATGCATTGGTGATCACGGTGCTTTCCTCCGTACTTTCAAGCAGTGCCTGTTTATAAACCGGGTGTGCACCCGACTCCGCTGAGGTTAAAAATCTTGTCCCCATTTGTACCCCTTGCGCACCTAAAGCAAGCGAAGCTACCAGCCCCCTGCCATCCATAATTCCGCCAGCCGCAAGAACGGGAACTTTCACCTGATCAACAATCTGCGGGACAAGCGCCATCGTTCCGATGTTGGCTCCAGATGGTCTGGATGACGTATCAAAAGTCCCGCGATGTCCTCCGGCTTCACTGCCTTGAGCAACGATAACGTCGCATCCTCGTTGTTCAGCCTGGATCGCTTCGTCTACAGTTGTTACTTTATTCATGATTTTTATACCTAATGATTTCGCTTGCTGCATGTGATCATCCGATAATAAACCGAAGGTTGTACTAATAATCGGAACGTTTTCCTCTAACAACACGCGAAATTGTTCATCAAATCGATCTGGTGTATGAATTCCATTTTGATCAGGTTGTAATATTCCTAATGAGTCACGGATCGCATTCAGTTTTTCATTAACGGCATTAAAATTTTGATAATGATCCGGTCCAACGTTAGCAAAAATGTTAACAGCAAAAGGAGCTTGAGTCAGCTTCCTGATGGCTTGTATCGCATCCCTTATTTCTTCGGGTGTCATGTAAGCAGCGCCCAAGGTTCCGAGACCCCCTGCATTAGAAACTGCGGATACGAGCGGAACCATGTTCGCAATTCCAGCCATGCCTGCAAGTACAATGGGATAACGAATATCGAAAAGTTCACAAAATTTGCTATATAGTTGTATGGCCATCGTTGCTCCCTCCTCATTATGAATATCTTCACATTAGTTTACACCGACTTTATCCATCATGTATAATTCGAAAACATGATCTTATATATCTCGTTTTCAGATACTTCAGTTTCAGGGAGAGATTTCACTTATGGACATTCATTTATTGGAGATTTTTGTTCAAGCAGCTCGTGAAGGCAGCATTTCCCAGACCGCCAAAAAGTTAAACTATGCGCAATCCAATGTGACAAACAAGATTCAGCAATTGGAAGCTGAGCTTCAGACGACGTTGTTTTATCGCCATAAAAAAGGAATTACCCTTACTCCTTCCGGAGAAGTTTTAGTATCGTATACCGAAAAGATATTAAATATGATGGATGAAGCCAGGGCAGCGGTCGGGAATGCGTCCATTCCTACGGGCCCTCTGTCCATCGGCTCGATGGAAACGACGGCAGCCGTTCGGCTGCCTGCCGTCTTTGCTAAATATCATTTAAAGTATCCTTATGTCGATTTCTCTCTCATGACCGGGCCCACCGAAAAACTGCTTCATGCCGTTCTCCATTATGAACTGCATGGCGCATTTGTTTCTGGTCCGATCCAGCATCCTGATTTATGTCAAGAGAACGTTTTTGAAGAGACACTCGTACTGGTAACTTCCCCCGAACACCCTTTGGTTGATTCCATCCATGATTTGCAGAATCATACGATGCTGGTGTTTCCTAAAGGATGTTCATATCGTGCCAGGCTTAATTCTCTTTTCCAAGAAGAAGGATTATTGCCGGTAAAATTAATGGAATTCGGTACGCTTGAAACGATTCTTGCTTGTGTTCATGCGGGGCTGGGCATTACGTTACTCCCTTACTCGATCATTGCTGATTATGAGGAGCGAGGAAAGGTAATCAGTCACCGGCTGCCGACTGAGTATTCCTCTGTAACGACTCTGTTTGTTAAGCGCAAAGACACCTTAATTACACCAGCACTATCGGCTTTTTTAGACGAAGTGAGGAATAATCTCTCCATAAGCCTAATCTAAAGGTATCTACGTATGTAAGCACAGGCATAAGAAAGTACAGCTGCAATATAACCCGATTTCCAGGCATTATTTCTGTCCTTTAATCGCCATAAAATATCCCCCTTAGAATTCATCGGAATAACCAAAGGGGTATCCCATGTCCGTTCTAAGGGGGAGCATTTGAATCCAAATCGAGGGCTTTTTGACTCGTTCTGATCGGATTACGAACCTATTCTTCCTCGTTCTCGAATGGCTGTCTTTTTCCCTGACGTTTTTGAGGCTTCTTATCCTGTAACTGCAGCTGGCGAGCAATGGTATACCCGATAAGGAATGCAGGGGCTGAAACATTGCCGTCCACCGTAAATGGAATGATTGAAGCATCTGCAACGATCAAATCCTTCACCCCATGCACGTTTCCCCTCCGATCAACAACCCCTCCCCTATGTAAAGGAGCCATGCGAAGCGAACCCTGCTGGTGATGGTTATGGTCAAAATTCTCTTTTATAAAATCCTCCAACTTGGAGTCATCGTCAATGATATCGGTAGTTGGCGAAATAAGCCGGTACGCCGGGTCGATGGATGTGAGCTTGGCAGCGATATTTTTAACATATATTCTGTAAATATTTTTAACGGCTTCCATGTCATCGGGATTGGCAAGAAATCCTTCATCCGCAAGCACGATTTTAAGCGGATCATTGTTCTGGATTTTAATGAAACCGCGGCTCTTAGGGCGCAAGTACAGGAGTGCAAGCGTTAAATGGCGGTCGGAACCGATGCCAATCAGCTGTACTGCCCGCCGATTTCCGCTCGGCTCCATCGGGGCGGGCAAAAAGGCTCCCCCTGTATAAAGGGCATTCGGATCATTAGCAGGCAGGGCGTTATCGTTGGGATTCGTTGTGAACACGGCCGTGTTGAGCGTATGGTTTCTCAGCCTCTGGCCTACATTAGGATTGTTAAAAATAACAGGGATACCTGCTTTTTTCAACAATGGGGCAGGTCCGATTCCGGATAGCATGAGCAGCTGAGCGCTATTGATGCCGCCCGAAATAATCACTTTTTTTCGTGCGTAGGCCCGAACGCGTTTCCCTTCTTTCAGAAATTCCACGCCTGCAGCGCGTTTTTGATCAAAAAGCACGCGCAGCGCCGTTGATTTAAAGAACACTCTTAGTTTCCTGCCTTTTACACCGCGACCGGAAGGGGTTATAATATCCAAGGAGAGAAACGCCTTCGAAGAACTTTCCCTTCGACCGCTCGGATCTTGATACAATTGCCATCTTGTAAACGGACCAAGGGGTGTTTTCGGGTCATTATAATCCAGGATCTCCGGGAAGCCTGTAGCCTGTTCAATGGCTGCGGTAAGCTTCTCGGCCATCGATGTGGGGTGTACTGGTGCCTGCCTGATATCCAGCCGTCCGTGGTATCCCCGCGCGCTTGGATTATCGGTTTCTCCGTTATACTTTTCCAATTTCTTAAACCGGCGCGTAGCCCGTCTTGGTGACCACAGCGGTCCAAGCAGCTTCTCCCATTCCCTAAAAACATCTGGTGTCGGGCGTACATATTGCTCCCCGTTAATCGAAGATCCACCGCCTAAGAGGCGTCCTGTGGTCCATTCAAATGATCGGTCATCCACCCCCTCTTGCGGAATCCCTTCCCCCTGCCAGAAGTATTGCGGGAAAAATTGTTCCTCCAGCTCAAGAGCAAAGGTAGAATCCCGGATCGGTTTATCCTTATCGTTGTTTTCTCCGGCCTCAAGGACAAGAACTGAGGTTTGTTTATCATCACTGAGTATTTTTGCAATGACTGCGCCGGCAGGGCCTGTTCCTACGACAATATAATCGAATGTCCATTTCCTATCCATCAAAGCTCTCCTCTGCATATAGGCTAATGTCAGAATATTACCTTTTCCTGTCCTTTGTTCCTGAGCGGAATAAAAAAAGGTCCGCCTTTGGCGGACCCCTGTTCGGTTATTTCTTGATAATAACAGGCCGAACTGTTTTTGTTGTCAAGACGTTAAGTGCATCACGCACGTCTCTCGCGAAAGTTAGCGGTTTCTCGTTCTTTTCGAAGTGGATATACCACAGGTTAGGGTTGGTAAATAACCAGTGGTTATGAAGCGCAGTGACCTTGATGCCATGGCTGCGCAGCCGGGAAATAAATGGATTGATTTCCGCGGTCAAAATGACAGTTTCGCCAAGGCATAATGCTCTCCCGTTACGGCCAATGTTCTCAAAGGAAAATGCCTGAGGGATGGCCAGAAACGATCTGGTTTTTTTGCCTAAAATCGTAGGTTTGATGTTATTTCTGACCGTAGAAGCTGTACAAACACCGTTAATCACCTGCGGTGTTGCCTTCAAAATAGAAGCGAATTGTCTACAAAGCGGACTAATTGCCATCTGTTCATTCCTCCAATCTTGTAATATACCAACATACTATGGAGGGGTGAAAGATATGGTGAAGGCTGCTAGCATGTATAATAGGACCATTTTTAAAAGCGGCGAATGAAAACGGACTAGCGTAATGTCGAACGCTAGTCCGTTTCGGTTTGTTCATTTTTCGCCTTGTTGAGCTGCTTGCGCTCAATATGGGCCGCTCCCCATTGATGTAAGGTTTCCAAAATCGGAGACAGACTCATGCCGTATTCCGTGATAGAGTACTCCACTTTCGGCGGGATTTGTGGATAAACGACTCGTTTCACGATCTCTTCCTCTTCCAATTCGCGCAGATGGAGCGTAAGCATCCTTTGAGTGATATCAGGCAGCAATCTTCTTAGCTCATTGAACCTCAGAGGTTTGCCTTGAAGTAAATGATAAAGAATCATCGGCTTCCATTTGCCGACAATTGAATCCAGCGCCACAACGAATTGGCAATGCCCGGGGTTCTTTGGCATGCCTTGCCTCCTTTGCAGTACCTTTTTTAATACTATAGCACATATTTGTGCGTACTTCACAATTAAAATATATACGATATGATTAATCCAGAAAGTGTATTTATTTTAATTACAGAAGGGAAGTTTTTATTTATGGCAACTGTACTTTACATCACCGCCCATCCCCTGGATTCCCAGTCATCTTTTAGTCTCGCGGTAGGGGAAAAATTTATAGAAGCTTATCGTGAGGCAAATCCAACCGATGAAATTATTCATCTCGATCTGTACCAAGAGGATATTCCGCCAATCGATGCCGATGTTTTACGGGGGTGGGGAAAGATCCGGTCGGGTTCGTCTTTCGATCAACTGTCTGATGAAGAGAAATCAAAAGTAGCCCGTCATGAAGCCATTATTGATCAATTCGTGGCTGTCGATAAGTACGTGTATGTTTCACCGATGTGGAATTTCTCGATCCCGCCGGTTTTGAAAGCCTATACGGATGCGACTTCCATTCCGGGCAAAACGTTCAAATATACCGAAAATGGTCCTGTAGGTTTGTTGTCCGGCAAGAAAGCCTTACACATTCAAGCTAGCGGTTCCGTTTATTCGGAAGGTCCCCTTGCTCCGATTGAAATGGGATACAGTTATCTAAAAAAGGTTCTGCATTTCTACGGGATTCAATCGATTGAAGCCATTTTTGTGGAAGGAACGGCATCATCCGAACAAGCTCCAGCGATTAAGGAAAAAGCAATTGCACATGCTAAGGAAGTCGCCAAACGTTTCTAATCGCAGTTGTGGCTTCATCATATCTCACCTATGGAAAAGAATTTAGATAAACGATATACTATATAAACCGCAAAAAACAAACACACGTTAACGGAGAGGCAGAACCAATCTGGAGAAGCAAAGCGTTCGCATTTATCACCGGATTTTCTCCTTAGAAAAGGGGAATCCCAAAAATCTGGGGATAACAGCGATTGGAAGATGGTACTGCACTCGCAGTGCCCTAGTGAAAATGATTAGTGCGGTTTATATAACTGTAGCTGTTTTTTGATGAGGTGAATATCCAATGGATGAAGTTGATGAATCCAAACAACTTGTGTTGCAGATCGGCGGTGCCTTGAAAAGGTACAGAAAAGAAAAAAGCATGAGTTTAGACGACTTAGCGGAGATAACGGGCGTAAGCAAACTTACTCTCGGGAATATCGAACGTGGCGAAACAAATCCAACCTTGGCGATTTTATGGAAAATTTCAAAGGGCATATCTTTACCGTTAATGGCTTTGTTTAAATCAGAAGACCCCGTTAGTTTGTATCGAGCAGGCGAGGGTTTGCGGTTTTCGAATGACCAAAAAAATTGGATGATTGAACCCGTTTTTAAAAGTAACGATACTGAAATGTGTCGGGCTTACTTACAGCCACATAGCTCGTATCACCCTGAAGGCCATCATGTGAATACAACTGAAATTGCGACAGTCATGACGGGCTCCATTGAAATTCAAGTCAATGGAGAGACTTACACATTGAATCAATATGATACGATCAGTTTTCGAGCGGATCGTCCTCACGCTTATACAAACCCTACAGATAGCGAAACCGTGCTCCATATCTCCCTAAAGTATGGTCCATAAAATTCGAAAATATGACTTACTAAATAGAACTCCACACTTCCGTAACGGAATGTGGAGTTCTTTTTTTTGTTTTGATTATTTTAAATATATTTAAATTTGTTTATTGTAAAAAATAATATATTATAATATACTTTTGTTGTCCGCGCGGACGTTATTGCATTGTTTTTTCAATCAGCAGAAAACAATTTATCCGTTTAAAATACAGGAGGAGAAATGAAGAATGCCGAACAACCAAATTAAAAAAGCCGTACCATCCTCTATAGGATTCATCATTCTCGGCATTATTTTTATCGCAGCTAATTTACGTACTCCCTTAACCTCGGTCGGTCCGCTAGTCAGTCTCATAAGGGATGACGTTCATATTTCAAATACATTAGCAGGCCTGATCACAACGGTACCTTTGCTCGCCTTTGCCTTATTATCACCTCTGGTACCGAACTTAGGACGTAGGTATGGGGTTGAGCGTCTCATTTTGATATCCCTCGTCTTTCTGACGGTTGGTATTGTAATCCGTTCTTTATCTGGCGCAGTTAATCTGTATATAGGGACAGCCATTCTCGGATTCGCCATTGCCGTATGCAATGTATTATTGCCAAGTATAATCAAAAGGGATTTCCCGAATAACATTGGCTCCATGACAGGTGTTTACTCCATCTCAATGAGTTTATGCGGGGCGATCGCATCGGGAATCAGTGTACCGTTAGCCGTGAACGCAGGTTTGCAATGGCAGGGAGCATTGGGAATATGGGGGATCCTCAGCTTTGTATCGATCCTCTGTTGGTTACCTCAATTAAGAAATCAAATGAAGCAAACAGCCACGACGAGTCAACAAACGGCCCGTAACGTTGTGAATGTTTGGCGATCTCCTCTTGCCTGGCAAGTAACCTTGTTTATGGGGATACAGTCCATGGTTTTCTATGTGTTGATCGCTTGGTTGCCTGAAATTTTAAAGCAGCAAGGAATTGACTCCAACCAATCGGGATGGTACCTTTCGATCATGCAGTTGGCACTGCTTCCATTTACTTTTATAGTTCCCGTTATTGCCGGGCGTATGTCTAACCAACGATTGTTAGTGATCATCACAACCATTTTGCTTTTGACGGGGACGCTCGGACTTCTTTACGGAAGCTCCGATATCATTTTGCTGTGGATCGTCATCCTTGGAATTGGTGGAGGCTTCGCTTTTAGTTTGTCCATGATGTTTTTCGGATTACGTACTGAAAATGCGCATCAAGCAGCGGAACTGTCTGGCATGGCGCAATCGGTCGGATATCTTCTTGCCGCAATCGGCCCAGCCCTTATAGGATATCTCCATGATGCGACGAATAGTTGGAGCCTGCCGCTCTTTATTCTGCTTGGCGCTTCGGTCTTACTCTTTGTAGTCGGTATGGGAGCAGCAAAAAACCGCGTTGTCGGCGGCCGAACTAGTTCCGTGCCGGCACGGAAAGAACGATAATAGGCTTGAAAAAATGTTGCAGCCATTGATGAAGGTGAAATAACGAACAAAAGCCGCAGTTCATGCGGCTTTTGTTGTTGGAATCAGAATACTCTGTATTTTTTCCATCAAAGCACGCCACATCGATCGCTCTCGGCGGCTCTCGCATTCGATCAACCTTACTCTCTTCCAATTCAATTATGATCCAAATCATGATGAAGTTCTTTGGCGGGAACAACGGGCTCGTATTTTTGCCCTTTTGCAACAGGTTGTGATAAATAAACGAAGTCCCCGGTTCCGTCGGGTGCGCTTCCTTTAGCCCACAACCCTTCGCTGGATTCGGTTCCTTCAGATAGATTCCAGAACTCGTAGGCTTCAGGTTGAGACTCCTGCTCTGCCTCCGGCGGAAAGGAAGCCGGTACCACGACGCCATTCTTTTCTTCCAGCTCCTGAATGGCGGCCATCCATTGATATTGATGATAACGATCCCGTGCCAGCATTTTTCGTAAAGTCGCGCGGACGCCTTCATCGTTCGTCATCTGATATAGTCTCGCCACTTGCAATCGGCCCTGACTCTCGGCATGCAGATTAGACCGCATGTCTGCAAGAAGGTTGCCGCTGGCCACGATATAAGAACCGTTCCATGGTACGCCGGTAGAGTTGGTAGGTAAGCCGCCCAATCCGCTTACAAGCAGATGTTGGGGATTAATGCCTCCCATAATGGCAGCTGTAACGGGATCCTCAGCGGCTTTCTGCTGCTCGGCAGGTGTGGCGCCATCCAATAGCTGGCTAATCAATGCGCATAACATTTCGACATGGCCAATTTCCTCCGTGCCGATATCCATCAGCATATCTTTGTATTTTTCCTCGCCCCGACAATTAAACCCTTGAAAAAGGTACTGCATCATCACTGTCATTTCACCGAACTGCCCTCCCAGTACTTCCTGGACCTGGCGTGCAAATGCCGGATCAGGGCGATCTACTTTAACCTCGAACTGTAACTCTTTCTGATGTCGAAACATATGATTTCCTCCGTTTGTAAGTTGGATTGATTTCTAAAAGTATATAACCCTTTCACATCGCTCTAAACAGAGGGTAAACTCTTTCCGATCAACCAACCTTCCCACTTTCCTGCTTGTTTCACCCATCGTTTCGACGGGATTCGATATGCCTCACTGCTCCAATAACGCTCAGCTGCTTCCGCTTCTTTGACACAAATCTCTTGAAAAGAGGTGTTTCACTGGCTAGAATACTGGGTATTAAGCACATATTGTTGTTTTTAACCGACGATTTCTTATTGAACATAAGATATCCGCAAAACACTAAATTTCGACGATGTATTATACACCAAAAGGAGAGCTCAAAATGCAGGTTCAAAAGGTTGATCATCATGAATTATTCGAGCAGATATATAACCTAGCGCCTATTGGAATTGCACTCGTTGCTCCGACAGGGCAATGGCTGAAAGTGAACCCTGCTTTTTGCAATATGATGGGCTTTACCAGTGAGGAATTATTGAATCTCAGCTACCAGGATATTACGCATCCCGAGGACTCGCCGCAAGATGTGATCTATGCCTGTGAGCTGTTTGAAGGTATATCGAAAGAACATAAATACGAAAAACGATACATCAAAAAAGATGGCAATGTCCTTTGGACTTCATTACATGTTTCCTTGGCTCGAGACGAAACGACGGATGAGCCGCTTTACTTCATTTGCCATATTGTGGATATTACGGATCGTAAAGCGTCCGAACAGAAGCTATTGCACAGTGAAGAGATGTTCAAACTGATTTCGGATAATGCTCAGGAGATCATTTATATCACGAATTGTGAAGGCGTCTGTCGATTCTGCTCCCCTTCCGTTCAGCATTTGCTGGGCTACTCGCCCGAAGATATAATTGGCAAGGATAACATTGCATATTTCCATCCCCAAGATCTGGAACGTATCTCACAGATGGACCTGTCCTCTGGCAATATGCTGAATGTTAGGATTCGCCATAAAGACGGTCATTATCTTTGGTTCGAAACCACGTATAAAATCATCGGAAATGCTGAGCATGAACAGCAGATCCTTTTCATTGGACGAGATGTCTCCGAACGAAAAAAACATGAAGAGATCGTTGCAGAGGCAGAGCGTATCGCGATGATCGGCAGTTGGGAATGGGATATGGTCAATGACCAAATCGCCATTTCAGATCAAATTTTTGAGATTCTTGAACTCGAACGCACTCCCCAACGATATCGGGCAAGTGATGTTTTTAAAGCCATGAATCCCGCGGATGCAGCATCTCTGCAACAAAAAATCGGCTGGGTAAAACAAGGCGAGCCGCTTGATTTCGAGTACAAATACATCAGCAAGAATGGCAGCGAGAAATATCTTCACTTGCGCGGATTAATTACGTTTGATGAATACTGCAAGCCAGTACAGTTAAATGGGACATTGCAGGATATTACCGAGCGGAAACTCATTGAATTCAAGCTGCAGGAGACCGTGGAAAGGTACACATCGCTGAAAAAATATAATCATGACGCCATTATCTCGTTTAACATGGATGGGAACATTATGAATGCCAATCCTGTAGCGGTGAAAATGACAGGCTGTCCCGTGGCTGAAATGAGCGGCACAAGCATACAAAGGTTTATCGGAGCCGTTAATCTAGGTCTGATTCTCCGCAGCAATTACGAGTTGGCCGAGAAGGAAATCAACACCATTCGCCATAAGGACGGCCACGAGACCGAAGTCTTGGCTACGCTTGCTCCGATCATTATCAACAAGGCCAATGTCGGGTTTTATCTGATCGCAAAGGACATTACCGAACAGAAAAAACTGCTCGTTGCCAAAGAGACGGCCGAGAGAATGAATCAGGCCAAAAGTGAATTTCTCGCCATGATGAGCCATGAAATTCGCACCCCGATGAACGGCGTAATCGGGATGACGGACCTGCTGCTGGATACGCCGGGACTCAGCGGAGAACAAAAGGAATATATCAGCATTATCCAGAAGAGCGGAGATTCCTTGCTGGCCATCATTAATGATATTCTTGATTTTTCCAAAATCGAGTCAGGCAAAACCGAGCTGGTCGATGATCCGTTTGATCTTCGAGAAATCGTGACAGAAACGGTGCAGATCGTAAAACCACTGGTTCGCGAAAAGAATCTGGATATCCGTGTATGTCTGGATGATGCCATTCCGACTCCGGTGCATGGCGATGCTTACCGTCTTAAACAAGTACTGACCAATATCATCGGCAACGCGGTTAAATTCACTTCAGAAGGCGGCGTGGAAATCAATGTCGGCGTTAAAGAGCAGTGCAGCAGCAACGTGCAGCTGCAATTCACGGTGAAGGATTCGGGAATAGGGATTCCGGCGGAGAAAAGACAACAATTGTTTGAGCCGTTCTACCAGCTGGAAAACTTCATGACTCGCAAACCTCAAGGCACCGGTCTCGGGCTTGCCATCAGCAAAAAGCTGGTGGAGCTGATGCAGGGTGATATCTGGATCGAAGAATCGGATGAACCGGGTACAACCTTTGCATTTACCGCATGGTTCAAGTTGAACAACAATGAAGAGAGCAGCACATTCGATCAACAACAGAAAAAGAACAAATCGGCATCTCTTCGGATTCTGATCGCGGAAGACAATGAGGTGAATCAGCTTGTCCTTGGCAGAATGATCGAGAAAAAAGGACACTTTGTAGACCTGGTGGTCGACGGTGCCGAAGCTGTCGAGGCTGTCAAACGGCATGCGTATGATATTGTTTTTATGGACGTGCATATGCCGCGGCTGGATGGCTTTGAAGCGACTAAAGCGATTAAGGAAATGCTTGACCCCCAATCATGTCCATTTATTGTTGCGGTAACGGCAAATGCCGTAAGAGGAGACATGGATAAATGCTTGAAGGCAGGCATGGATGCATATGTAAGCAAACCTATTAAAGGCGAGTCGATTACGCAAGTGCTGGAGATGTATTATATCAAGAACCAGATCAATCATTCATAATTTGCAAACAAAGCTAACGATGAAGGTTTCGTATCAAGCCATAGATGAACATCCGTCCATCTATGGCTTGATTGCATGCATTCCGCCACTGGATAAAAATTTGTTTTCTTAAAACATAGAAAAACCGCTGTTCCAGCGGCTTTCCACGAAACGATGTTTTTTCTCCTCTCAATAAAAGAATCCCTTTAATCTATATCTTTTCCTGTCCATAATCTTACGCGGTCCTTGATCCACTCGGTATATTGTTGTTCCATGCCTTCCGCTCCCGCTTGGTTGAGTTCTGCAATCATGTTGTCGTAAATTCCGTCAAATGAATCCGGAGAGGATGTAACGGCTTCAGCAATACGCTTTTGTATGATATCCTGCGTCTTCTGGTATACAACGTTGTAATCTCCGCTATCCGAAGGGATCGGCATATTGTACGCGGCTCCCCATTCTTTGACAGGAAATTGTTCTTCGGATGGGAACAGATCCTTCCAGGTCGTGATACCATAACCTTGTAGCGCTTCTTTTTCGGCATTGGAGTAACTCTGTTGAATTTGTTCGGGATAATTGGTAGTGTAGTAGTTCCCCGTCGAATCTTTGACGCCGTCTCCATAGTGCGCACCAAAAATATAATACAGACCGATTCCGGATTCGGCAGTGAAGGCATTATTGTCCTTATTTTTTCGCTCTTGCACTTCTTCCGGAATGGTGCGAACTCCGTCTTTGACGACGTAGTGTTCGCCTTCAATCCCCCAGTTCCGCAGGATTTGCCCTTCTTCCGAGGACATCCAATCCAAAAATTTAATGGCTCTCACGGGATCTTCGCAATTCACGGTAATGCCGATGCCATATCCGTCAAAACCTATGTCCTGAAAGTCTTTTCGCACAAAGTCTTCATTAAGCGTGACGGGATAATATCCATACGTCATCTCATCCTTCCCTGCGCTTTTGAGCGCATTTTCTGCATCGCTGTATCCCCAATTCGGATCAAGCAAGGAAAGGACGCGTCCGCTCGCAATTTTGGATTTATACTGATCATCCTTCTGTACAAAACTATCTTTGTCCAACAATCCCTCGTTGTACATTTTATTCAACCAACGGAAGTACTCCTTTTCTTCAGGGCGTTTGTAATGCAGTACAGCCTCATAGGTTTCGGGATCAATATAATACTCACCGTCCCCTGGACTTCCCGTGGACATGGCAGCCGGGTCGGTAACCGTAATCATTCTTCGCCAACCGTCAGCGCTAAGAGACAACGGGATGGTTGGTTGACCGTCTTCTGTGGTAGGATGTTTTTCGTAGAATTGTCGCAGTACTTGTTCAAAGTCTTCCAACGTTTTGATTTCCGGGTATCCAAGCTCTTTGACGACCCGATGTTGAATGGCAGCCCCGTTATTTGCATCGAAATATATTTGGTCAATGGCGCCATTTGTCGGAATCCAATATATGGACGGATCTTCATTGCTATATTTCAAACGGTTAAAGTGTTCTCCATAAATCTTTTTCAAGTTCGGCGCGTGTTCTTCAATCAGGTCCGTCAAATCAATCATCGCACCGGCATCGACCAATCTAGTTAAATTCCCTTTAGGAAAAATCAAATCCGGATAGTCCCCGCTTGCAGCCATGAGCGAAATGCGGTCGTTTCCTCCCCCGCTGGAAATATCGTATTCCGCGTTAATCGTCACGCCCGTCAATTCGGTGATTTTCTTTCCAACCGCATCTTGCATTTTATTCCAATTGGGACTTGCGTCAGCTCCGAAAAAGGTAAACGTAACGGCCTGATTGGACTCGCCTCCTTCCGAATCCGGCGTGTTGGCTGCATTTCCATTTCCACAACCGGCAATGAACAGCGTCGTCGCAAGCATGAACGCTCCCAGTTTCATCTTTCCCGATTTCATTGATCTTCGCCCCCCGCATTTGGCTCTCTTGATATTAGGATGCAAAACAAGATGAATAGAATGCGCTTTCAAATGTTATTTTTGCTCTACCTTCTTCAACATCCTCTCTTTATCGTAAATCTCGTCTATGAAGCAAACCTTGATTTTCTAGACCAATGAATAGCATTATAAAGACATCCTTCCTGATAAGTGGTGATTACGATCAAGAATATCCCTTTAAGATGGTTTACGAAAGATGAGGAATTCCCTTTCTTTATTCAGTATGGCGGCCATGATGAAGATTTCCCCTTACACAATCATCTGGACTTTCTGGAACTCGTCATCGTTCTTAACGGTCATGCAACGCATGTCGTTAACCATGAAGTTACGTTTATCAAAAAAGGGCATGTTTTTATCATTCATGGACATGATGCACATGCTTATTTAGACCCCTGCAGCTTCAGAATATGTAATATCATGTTCAAACCCGAATTATTGGACCGCATTGGACCTGACTTACACTCGTTAAATGGGTATGTGTCTATGTTTATTCCGGAGACCTCCTGCACAAATAAAAAGGTGAAGCAGCATCATCTGTCCATGCCCTTAAATGATTTCGAATACGTAGAAGCATTTGTTGCCGAAATGATCGATGAATACCAGTTAAAGCAGCCAGGTCATAAAACGTTATTGACTTCAAAATTCATCGAATTGGTAATTTACTTGTCCAGATTTCATGAATCCGGCGGAAGAGGAACAAAAACCCATTTAGTGCATTTGTCTACGGCGGTATCTTATATCGAGGATCATTATTTAGAACAAATTAGTCTGGAAGACATCGCATCGCATTCCAATATTTCTACAAGGCATTTAAACCGGATTTTCAAATCGTTTTATCAGACATCGCCTATGGCGTACCTTCAGCGTTTGCGGTTGGAACGCGCCTGTCATCTTCTAAGATTGACCCAGTGGCCTATTACTCAAGTCTCTTATCAATCGGGATTCAATGACAGCAATTATTTCTCAAGGCAATTTAATAAAGTATACGGAATGTCACCTAAGCAGTTTAGGCAAAAAGAGTCCACTTCCTGAACTACAGTAACAATAGCTTGACACGGGCGTTAACGATGTATTCAACCTAATTCAAATGAAAACAGCCGATCCTTTTGATCGGCTGCCGGGCAGCAAAAACTCGAAATGGAGTAATCGTCCTCAAATGAATTCTTTCTACTTTGTCTCTCTAGGGATGATATAAAGCGTTCCATCCTCGCCATACTCCGCATATGCAATATCCTTAATATTGTCATACCCCTGCCTTTGCATATCAAGCTTGACCTTTTCCGGGTCCATTTTCTTTCCCCTCAGGGACATCGTCAGGAGTTCCCCTTTATCAATGACCGTAATAGCCAAGCTATTGGAAATATCCTGAAGACCCAAATCTTGGGCGGTCGGAGGCTCGTACTCCGGCTTGCGAAGGACGGACAGAGATCCGTCGATTTCCAGGACGGCATGTTTGACCTCCTGAAGCGAAAAAACGTTCTGTTTTCGAAGCATGGAGAGCAATTGTTTATATTCAATGTCATATTTTTTTAATAAACTCTGGTTCACCTCACCGTTATCAATCAAAAGAACAGCCCGCCCCTCTGCTGCATACCCGAATTTAACGAAACGGGTTGTTGCTTTCTCAAAAAGGTAGGAGAGGATCGTCCAAACTGCCAAAGCAAATAAAAGATGGGATACGTTGACCTGATCGTCATACAGCGTATTTCCCACAATTTCGCTTAGTACCAACGAAGATAGGAAATCCAATGGCGTAAGTTGACTGAGCGTTTTTCTTCCCGTAACGAACGTAATGACCCAAAGTCCGAAAAAACTGATGACCAGCTTGATGCTTAATTCCAACAGCATATCGACCAACCTCCCCTTAGAACCAATCATTGAAGAACCATTACCCACTTCTTTCAATTAAAAACAACGGCCCCCATCAAGCCAAAATGAAAAGGCATAAACCCGGTATAATACCGAGCTCATGCCTAACAGGTTGCATAAAACACTTGTCTACCTTTAAGCGAGATCACTTCAAAATGACGCCGATTCATCAGGTTGTTGTTTTAAGATCGGGAGTCGAGCATTCACCATTCATGGAGAGGTTTACAGATGGATATTATGCATTATTGCACTGTAGAGAAAATCGGCTAAACCTTCATGGCCATATTGATTAAAATAATTTCTGAATCGTGCATCAAATTTGTAAGTATTGGCAATGCAAGCCAGTAATTCTGCATCACATGTCATGAATTGCATCAGATTTTCTTTCCACTCTTCGATTAATCGCTGAGCTTCATCGGAGGAAGGATCCTGATCCACACAAGACGCCATTTGTTTGAATATGTTCTCCATGGATTGAAACTGTTTCTCTTTATCGTCAAGCGATAATTTTTCCAACGTTTCATTATACTCTTTATACGCTTCTGTTTCGCCATAAATGAATCTTGCCTCATTTGCATACTGTTCTTTCAATGGTAAAACGGAAGAATCCTTGAAGATTTGCAAATCGCTAATATCCATTCCCGAATCGTATTCATCGATCGCTACCATCATGGTTTCCAGTCTTTGTTTTCTCGATAATAACGTTTGTTTCTGCTTCTTCAAAATTTGTTTACGTTCTTGTCTGGTCAGCTTTAAAATGTCTGCAATTTCTTTCAAGGAAAACTCCAACTCCTTTAGGAACAGAATCGTTTGAAGTTTTTCCAAACTGCTTCGATCATATAAGCGATACCCTTTTTCCGTCAGATGCGTCGGTTTAAATAAATCGATTCGATCGTAATAATGCAGAGTCCGGCCTGTAATGCCTGTAATCCGAACAATATCTTTAACCGTTAATAATCGTTTCTTCATCCCAAAATCCTTTGACTTCGTCCAGTATTTGAGCAGCAGGCGTTATTGTCGCCTCAAAAATCGTTTTTCCTGTTTTTCTTAAATAATATCGGATCAAATAATATCCGCAAGCGTATCCGGCACTATAAGGCATGTTGACCGGTTTGAAGTTTTGAAGGGTGGCGATCTCGTCTCCGTAAAGATACGGAGCCAATTGATCAAACCCGGTTAATTGCAATCGCTCTCTAAGCACAGGCTTTATGCGTTGGTTAAGTGTTTCTACGTTCGTTTTCGTGACCCAAGGGCCGAGCAATTCTTCTCCAAACATGAACGTCGCATAATTTTCGGCTAATCCTTCACTTACGATGAGCTCGCCCAAATGAACGTTGTGATCCCACTGAATAAATTGATAGCGCACATTATGGTTGCATTCGTGAGCCAGCGAAGCTTTCATTCGCGGAATCGTGTACTCATTTGGCAGGAGCGTCCCCCAGATAAATCCGGGAATGCCGCCAAAACCGCTATATCCTTCATTTATGGTTAAAGCACGGTTTTCCGGATTCCCTAGTTGAATGGTAAACAAATACTCGGATACGGGGAGGCTTATACCATGTTCCACAAATAGACCGAGGCTTTTCCTTACAGCGTGCTCACACTCTAACCAAAAAGAATCTGACGAAATCAACTCTACCTCATGTGAAATCTGCCGGGTAATCTGATCAGGAGATCGATGCATCATACTATTAAACGTAACCACGTCAAAACCGTTCGCCTCTTCAGCTCTAAAAGGGATCTGTTGAATTTCCCATTGCTTCATAAAAGGGGCCATCATTTCGTTTCTGAATAATTCAAGCTTTTCGTCGGGCGAAGCCTGGATTATATTTTGATAAATGTGGTCTGAACGCAATGTTTTTATGTTCATATCTCTCACTCCCAGTGATGTATTCATAGAGAGAGTATGGACTATGACCTAACGTCATAGTCAAGAGAGAAATTCGTAATGCTTTGCCTGGGATATTCTCGTCGACCAAATCCGGTGATTTCAAGTCACCGATGATGAAAGCGCCGTCCAGTCACTAGATAAGAAAAGGAAAACGTCGGGCAAGCCTGCAAACAGGTTTGCTCATGCTCATCGTCTTCCTTGCATCGAAAAGAGCAAACGTTGAAATCCAACCCGTTTTGCCGCCTCCAAACCCATTACAAGTGGTATTGTAAAGAAATTCACGATAAGAGCCTTAATATGCGCCAGGAGCATTCGAAAAATATTTAGAACGGAACGTTCATATGGATCCTGTGTCATGAGTGAGATGTGTTATTAAACATTTTTTTATACTGAAAGGGATGGGTGGGATGGATTTAGTGGCATTCAGCGATTTCTCACTACATCCCGCCAGTTCGCATTTGTAAGGATCTCTGCATCGTCACCGAAAAATACGTTTCCCGCTTGTTGATCGCCTTTCAGCCAATACATAAACCATGCAGTCATATATCCGTCAGCATGGTTCAGCATATCGCCGTGGTCCGTGTTTACGCGCCTTGCCATAACTTTGATTACCGTATCGGGAATATTGGCATAATTTTGGTTAAGTGACCAAAGCGGGGTAATACCTTGCCCTTCTGTTGCCGTTATATCTTCAGCAGTTCCCGCATCAAAATATCCCGTACCAGCAACCATGAAATAGGGGATTTTGACCTTAGATACGTCGTAGCTCCATTCCTTTCCGAATACGCTGTCCTGTCCCCAGTAGCTTGAAGTGGCGCTTGCTGTATACATGACTTTATAGTAGCCGCCGTTATCCTGATTGGTTACGGCGTTTATTGTCCCCACGCCTCCCTGCGAATGTCCGCCGATTCCAATGTTGTCCACATCAATTTTACTATAAAAATCACTTTCGCGATCTTCATTCAGACTTAGCATAAAATCAAGGCTTGCAGACGATGATGCTCCTGTTCTTGAATTTTCGTCCTCATTGCCAACAACAATGAATCCCCATGAAGCAAGATGTTTAAACACAGCTTTATATTTTGAAGCAGGGATCCCCGTGCCGTTTGCCATTATGACGAGGGGATATGCAGACGAGCTTTCTTTCAATTCGGACGGATACCAAATCTCATGTTTTTTGAAGGTATCATTACCTGCGTCAAATTCCACATAAGAAACTTTATTTGTACCAAGTGCTGTATATTGTGCTTCGATGGGCTTGTCGGTCTTTACAAATTTATAATAATGTCCATTGCGATATGAAAGAAATGCAAGCACCGCCACAATTACCGCAATAACAACGAGAACCACAATCAGCAATATTCTTTTAAAGATTTTCATAAACTTCACCCCATTGCCACCTAATCTTCCTACATGTTCATTTTCTTTCGAGATACAGGCGATATTGCTTCTTGTCGTTTTGCAGTTCGTATCCGGAGTGGGAAACTCGATATTATCATGTTTCGACAATTGCATCCCTTAATTCGGCATATATTTATCCAAATATTCATTGATTTTTTCAAAATAAAGTTTTGCTTCTTTTGGATCATTTTGTAAGCCGTGACCCGAACGCTTAAATTCAATGAAATCATGGGGAACGTTATTTTCTTTTAGAGCTTCAAGCAGATTTTTCGTTAGACCGAACGGCACGACTTTATCATAAGTGCCATAGGCAGCTAATGTTGGAACGGAATTTTTGGTAATATGTGTATAAGGTGAAATTTCATCTACGTACTTTTTGTACTCACCATTTCTCATCATTTCTGCAGTGATGTTTTCCCCTGTCATGATCGAGGCAAAAGCTGCACTTGCTTCAGCAGCTTCGTCAGATTCATATGGGCTATCGGTATTATCGATACCAAGCCATATGGATGGTTCGAAGCTAGGAGGGCCAACTCCTTCGAAGACCAATTTTACCGGAATTGGAGAGGAATCCGCATCACGGTACGCATAAAGTAAAGCAAGAGCTCCACCAGCAGATCCCCCAGATATAGCCATTTCATCAAGGTTATACCCCAGTTCAGCAGCCTTTTCTTTGATGACAGGTATACTTTGCTTAATTTCTTGAGACATTTGATAAAGGTTAACCGTATTTTCATCGGTGCGTAAGCTATAATTGATGCCCGCAGCTACATAGCCTTTAGAAGTAAAATATTTAAGCATATCGGCATCGTCACTTTTATCTCCGCTTGTAAATCCGCCCGCGTGAAGATAAACGACAAGACCATATGATTTTTTAGAATGATCTGCTGGAACATAGAGGTCATATTTGTTCAATTCTTCTTTGCCATATTCTAAATCTGTATAAATGGTTCCGACTGAATCACTCCAGTCTACATGTAATGGGTTACTAAACGTAGGAAACTTTAGTTTCAAGAAGGCCGAACCGGAAAAAACCAATACAAAAGTAAGAATGCAGGTTAATATCCACATCATTTTTTTCATCAGAATAATTTTCCTCCCAATAACAGATCCAACATCAGACGGACTGCTAATCTGCCTAACACAAATGCGGCTACCGCAATTATGGCAAGAATGACAAGACGTTTTTTGGTTATCATCGTTTCTCCTTTTCTTCATTCTCGAGATATTAATGAATTGTTTGCGCTGGAGCAAACATTACCATGAAAAAATAAACTGAAAATAAACCACTATAAACGAATTGAACTTTGTTCACTTGAAACAGTGCTTTATGATAGAATGCAGTTCTAAGTTACGCATACACATCAAGGAAAGGAATGAGGGTGATGTTCCAAATCCTCGTTGCAGAAGACGATAAAAATACGGCCAAATTAATGAAAACCATTATTGGCTCTGCCGGATATGAGGTATATTTGGCGGAGAACGGCATGGTGGCGCTAGAAATATTGGACAAGCAGCATATTGACCTGATTGTGCTCGATATCATGATGCCACACCTGGACGGATTCGAACTGACTCAAATGATTCGGGAGAGCAGGAATGATATCCCTATTCTTATGGTCAGTGCAAAACATCTGCCTGCAGACAAACGTAAAGGCTTTATGGCAGGAACAGACGATTATATGGTCAAACCTGTGGACGAAGACGAGATGCTTCTTCGAATCAAGGCTTTGCTGAGAAGGGCCAAAATCCTTAACGAGCGAAAGCTTCATATCGGGAAGATTACGCTTCAATATGATTCATTAACGGTGACGAGGGAGAACGACGTGCAGACGCTGCCGCAGAAAGAGTTCTATTTGTTATATAAGCTGCTATCTTACCCCGACAAAATTTTTACCCGGATTCAGTTGATGGACGAAATTTGGGGCATGGAATCCGAGACGAACGATGTTACGCTCAATGTTCACATCAACCGGCTAAGAAAGCGATTCAGCGATTATCCGGAATTCGAAATCATTGCGATTCGAGGCATTGGTTATAAGGCGGTTAAACACGGTGATTAAAAAGAAAATCAACTTTACCGAAAAGGGTTACTTGCGCGGCTTTGGTTTGACTTTCATGTTTACGTTCATTGTGTTGTTTATTTTGCTCATATCCATTTTTCTTTCGTTTATCATTATCGTGTTTCTAGCATACATCGGGCTTTACACGCTGCCTCCAGCAGACGAGCCGAATTCCGGAGGCGGGGTATGGCTTATTGCTTATTTCGGAACCGTAAGTGTTTTGGTCAGTGTTTTGGCGTCGCTTATTTTTAGCCGAATCCCCCTCTCTCCCATCCGGGAAGTGATTGGTGCTTCCCAAGAGCTTGCCAAAGGAAATTTTGCCGTCAGGATCCATCTCAAGGGGGCGAAAGAGCTGAAAAAATTGAACCAAAGTTTCAACCACATGGCAGAAGAACTGGGGAGCCTTGAAATGCTGCGTTCCGATTTCATTAATAACTTTTCACATGAATTCAAAACGCCGATTGTTTCTTTAAGGGGATATGCGAAGGTATTGAAAAAAGACAATTTGTCGGAAGCAGAACGCAATGAATATTTGGATATCATTATTCATGAATCGGAGCGTCTTGCCGAACTGGCCACGAATGTCCTTCAGTTGACCAAAATTGAAAGCCAAACCATTATCACGGAAAAGACGTTGTTTAACGTAACCGAACAAATAAGAAATGCTGTCGTATTGTTGGATTCGAAATGGTCCGCTAAAAACATTCGTTTCCACTTCGATTCAGCCGAAGTCATGGTTGTAGCAAATGAAGATATGCTCAGCCAGGTTTGGATCAATCTTCTGGACAATGCAATCAAGTTCTCTCCCTCGGATTCAGAGATCAAAATCGATATCGAATCAAGAGATCAACAGACCCGCATCTCTATTCATGACAATGGCCCGGGGATCGACTTGAGTAAGCAAAAATACATTTTCGACAAATTTTATCAGGGAGATGCCTCACACGCCTCTCCTGGATATGGGTTAGGTTTGAGCATCGCTCACAAAATCATTGCCTTGCACAACGGAACAATTAGAGTTGCAAAATCCGATGACACCGGCACAACATTTGAGGTGATTCTTCCTTTTAATTAACCGGTTTCTCTTCGGAGCGTAAGAGGAGTCAGCAAATAAAGATACTTATCCGACATACGTTTAGAGGTGTCTTATGTTGACTTTCCTGTTTCTTTTACCACTACGATATAGATAATAGAGCACGCAAACAATCGACAATTATAAATGTATGAACGAAAAAGAAGGCAGATTCCATCCATAAACGGATGATTGCCTTCTCTAGGGGGCATGTACTTTCCGTGAAAACGTCGAGTACAAAGTTCGTCTAATTATGAATTCAAATGCACCGTCATGATCGGCTCATCAGAGCCTTTAGGCTTCTGGATGTCATGTATCTCTACATGGTCTACACATTCCAGCCCATCCGGAACAATGACCGGACTAATCACTGACAAGCCCGCTGCCTGAATAGCGGAAATATCAAATTCTAGTAACAGTTGTCCTTGGTTTACTTTAGTACCGTTTTCCACATACAGTGTGAATCCATTTCCTTTTAGCGATACCGTTTCAATGCCGACATGGACAAGAATTTGGATACCGCTTTTATGTTCAATGATGACTGCATGTTTGCTTTTATCCATGACATGGACAATTTTCCCGTCAAATGGAGCGTAGACCTTTCCCTCCGTTGGTTCTATGGCCACTCCCATACCCATGTGGCCTCCTGCAAAGGCTGGATCAGGCACCTGTTTCAATGCTAATACTGCGCCTGAAATTGGAGCTGTAATCTTGAGCATATCAATTGTCTTTTTGTTTTTTCTCCAATGAAACATGTAAATCTCCCTCCAAATCTACGTACATCTCCTTCGTTTATTGGCAATCGACGCGGCTATTAAGGAACATTCTTCATTTGTACTATTCTTGTTGAGAGTTAAGTTTAGTCTTTTTTCGATTAATGTTTCCATATATTACTGTGAAGACTGCTCCACAGGATAATGCGATTAAATGTGCGATTATATAATTAAGATGCCCATGATTGTCGGCGGAAGCAATGGCTAATCCCGGAAGAGCCGTGGTTCCAAATCCTATTGCAGTGAGCTTGCTTAAATACACATAACCACCAGCAATCGCTCCCCCAATACATCCAGCGATCAGCGGGAATTTATATTTTAAAGTGATCCCGAAAATGGCTGGTTCTGATACGCCAAAGATCACAGAGCCAAATGCTGAAATTCCAAGTTCCTTTACTTTCGTATTCTTCCGATGTAAAAGGACATACCCTAATACGGCCCCTCCTTGTCCAAATAAGGCAACAGACATTAATGGATTTATGAAGTTTCTCCCTGTATCTATAAGAAGCTGTGCTTCCACTGCACCTAAAACATGGTGTAACCCCGTAATGACGATAATTTGTTGAATACCAGCAAAGAACATATATCCAAAAATGCCCAAGTTTTGTGTACTCCATAATAATGAGGTGGTTACGAATTGAGCTAATTCGCGGCCCAGCGGTCCAATCATTGTGAATAACAATACGCTAGAAACAAATACTGTCAACAAAGGTGCTAAAAACAGTTTGATCATATTAGGTACTTTTTTAATAAAGAATTGGTCTAATTTGGCAACGACAAAACCCATCATCAAAGCAATGATAATGCCGCCTTGGAATCCAACGAGTTCGATGTTCAACCCTAAAATATTTATGGTTTCAGGCTGAACGTTGCCTTTAGCGACTTCATAAGCATCTGCTAAGTTCGGGTGAAGCATAATGGCACCAAGCACTAAACCAAGAATAGGTCTGCCGCCATATCTTTTGGTTGCAGAATATACTACCAATAATGGTAGTATCGTAAATATTCCAGATGATACGATTGATAATAAACGGTTAATCCCTTGCAAAGCTGGGTACATTTCTACAACCGATTTCTCACCAAATAAACCTTGTTGGCCCAACAAACCTGTAATTCCCATTAATAATGCGGCTGCAAGAATTCCAGGCATAATCTCAATAAAAACATCAGATAAAGATTTTATGGCTTTCTGTAAAAAATTCTGCTTTTGTGAAGCCTTTGTCTTTACGTCACTTAGAGACATATTTTCTGTTTCTGTAAGCTTAGAGAATGCGGCATAAATATCGTTTACTAATCCGGCTCCAAAAATAATTTGAAGTTGATCGCCTGCTATAAAAACCCCTTTGACTAAATTTATATTTTCCACTTTTGTTAAATCAGCTTTATCGTTGTCATCTAATACGATTCTTAATCGAGTGGCGCAATGTGTGACTCCAGCGATGTTTTCCTTTCCCCCTATGTTCTTCAAGATGTTTTCAGAAATTTCTCTGTATTGTTTATGCTTATCTTCCATTTATCTTTTCCCTCTCTCTTGACTGTTCAATTAGGATGTTTTGTAAATCTCCAGAACATACTTAGAAAGTCTTGCTTAATCCTTGGCAATGTGAGCCCTGCATGCATAAGCTCATCTCCACCAAACAGTTCACCAGTCTCGACATTTTTATACATAAAATCTGGATTCAACCCTTTAAATTTGATCGTTCGAAGAGATGCAGCCGGTTGCGAAAGCACTTTGAAATAACTCGCGACGACTTCCGATTGATCATCGGAAACAAAGTTCCATGCGGCTTCGTTTCCATCAAAAGGGCTGAGTATTCTATGAAAACTTCCAAATTGGATAATTGGCCGAATCTCTTTATATAAAGCAACTTGTTTTTTAATTTCTTCTTTTTCTTGTTCTGTAATGGTTGTAAGGTCCAGTTCATAACCAAAGTTACCAGCCATTGCGACATGTCCTCTTGTTTCCAACGGGGTTATTCTTCCCACTTGATGATTAGGGACGGTTGAAACGTGGGCTCCCATTGTAATTGGCGGGTAAACCAGACTTGTACCATATTGAATTTTCAACCGACACATCGCATCGGTATTATCACTCGTCCATGTTTGAGGCATATAGTAAAGCATACCGGCATCAAAACGCCCGCCCCCACTAGAACAACTCTCAAACAATACATCAGGAAACCTTGATGTGATTGCTTCCATTACTTTATAAAGACCTAACATATATCGGTGAGCGGTTTCACGTTGTCGTTCCGGTGGTAAAGCAGCTGAACCCAAATCCGTCATATGTCGATTCATATCCCATTTCACATAGGTAATCGGTGCACTTGATAAAACAGAGGACACGGATTCGATGATGTAATCGCACACTTCCTCACGGGTTAAATCCAAAACAAGTTGGTTTCGGCCTAGTGTGGGAGGGCGATTTTCAACATGTAAACACCAATCTGGATGTTTTCTATATAAATCGCTGTCTATTGAAACCATTTCAGGCTCAAACCACAATCCAAACTCCAGTCCGAGATCACAAATCCGAGTTGCGAGGTCCAGCAATCCATTTGGAAGTTTACGCTGATCGACAACCCAATCCCCAAGTGAGCTGTTATCGTCGTCTCTTTTTCCGAACCATCCATCGTCCAATACAAGCAGCTCTATACCTGCTTTTTTTGCTTCCACAGCTATTTCTTCAATTTTCTCCGCATTAAAATCAAAATAAGTAGCTTCCCAATTATTAATTAGTATTGGCCGCAACTTATCTCGGAATGTTCCACGACATAATCTTTTACTGTAGAGCTTATGATAGATCCTGGACATATCACCCAACCCATTTGCTGTGTAAGCCATTACAACTTCAGGAGTTTGAAATAATTCCCCAGGTTCTAACAGCCATGAGAAATCAAAAGGATTAATACCTATGGACACTCTCGTATTGCGATAGGGATCCACTTGAACTTGAGCCGTAAAATTGCCACTGTAAACGAGGTTAAACGCATACACTTCCCCTTGATCCTCATCAGTTCCTTTTCGTACTAACGATAAAAACGGTGCTTGTTGAGGACTGCTCGCGCCCCGGCAGCTATCAACCAGTTGAATCCCTGGAACAATGCTGCGCCTCACGATATTTTTTTCATTGTTATGAGCACCATATAATGTAATCAATTCGTACTCATCATCCCGAAAATCAACACTTGCACTAAGTGCCCGAAGGATCTTCAAGCGTTGTGTTCCTTCATTGTTAAAATGAGCCGACCTTGTGATCACATCTAATTCAGGGTACAAACTATAGCATAGTGTCACAGTCAATCCTAACAACTTATCCTCCATGATAAGCTCCAGTGTCTCTGCTTCTTCTTCGTCCTCTACATAAGTAGACGGCAGTCCGTTTAACTTGGGTTTTCCTTTATATGTCCTGTACTCTTTGTAACGAAGATCCGTCAGCGTTGATCCATTATTTAACTGTATTTGATAAGCCGGTGTTCTAAAATCTCCATTTCCATAGGCTGGATATTCTTGGGGCAGCGTATCGAGTGAAAATGTTCGATCAGAGGCATCCGGGTTAGGCGAAAATCCTCGATCCATATAAATAATTTTGTTGCTTCCACGATAGGTATTCACTTTTTTTCCCCAATATAAATGAGCTAAATATCCATCACGAACGATCTGCATTACATAGCTGGAATTTTTCCCTTGTAAATGAAATAACCGTTGATCGCCATTAATGTGGATTGCCATAGAATCCTCCTTGCATATTATTAAAACTATAATTGATAAGGTTTTGGGAATAGATGGAACCAAGCTGTGTAAGAAAGAAAAATGTGGAATTACAAATCAGCTTGAATCATCTCACAACGAATACAACGATATAACAACGTAATGAAAGATAGCGCTTTAGTTATTGCTTTACCTAGGATTAAACAATGAATTAGTTGCTATACAATAATTAGTATGCTTTTATTCTAATGGTTTAAATGGACAATGAATATGGAATAATGTAGACTGACTATTAAAGAATGTGATAACTTTTCAGCGTTTTAAAGAGAGGTGACAAGAATGGCCGCCAGTTTCTCCAATCATTCCCGCAATAATCTGGATCTTAATTTGTACACATGCGGTAGAGAAGCTTGTATGGGAGGACACTCTTATGGTCCTGCGATTCGAAGCGGATATATGATTCACTATGTATTAAAAGGAAAAGGTGTTTTTAAAGTTAATGACAAAATTTATCACCTCGAACAACAAGAAGCTTTTTTGATAGAGCCGAACGTTTTAATTTATTATGAAGCAGATGCTGATGATCCTTGGGAATATATTTGGATTGGTTTTAGTGGAATAAAAGCAAAAGAATATTTGCTTCGAACGAGTTTATCTATAGATCATCCGATCTTTAGTTTTGATCAAACGCACAATCTGGCTGATTGTATGCATCGTATTCTAAGTCTGACGTCCCTGACTTCGAACAGAGACTTTTTATTGACGGCAAAACTTTATGAATTTTTGTATGAATTGTGTGAACTTTACCCGAATATCAAAGTCCCTAGTGAAGTAAAACAACAGAAGTATATTGAAGATGCATTGCATTTCATTGATCAGAATTATGCACATCATATTACGGTAAATGATGTCGCTAGACACATTTCTATTGATCGTTCCTATTTGCATCGTCTGTTTAAGCAATACATTCATCAGTCTCCCCAGCAATTTTTACTCCATCTTAGAATTGAAAAAGCATGTTATTTAATGACCAATACTTCACTCAAAATTGGAGATATCGCCAGGTCGGTCGGATATAACGATGTCCTTTTGTTTTCCAAAAATTTTAAAAAGGCAAAAAATTGCACACCATCAGAATTTAGAAATATGCTGCTTTAGAAAGCTGCCTCAAAACGAAAAAGTCGCTAATTTAGCGACTTTTCATGAAAACTTTCCCTCTTACAAGGATGAATAGAGCTTTGGTAGTTGATATCTTCAATTTTCGAGCGGAAATTACACAAAGACGAAGCCGGTTTAATCAATACCGAAATCTGTTTCATGATTTCATTCCTCAATTTTTGATGGTGAAATGTATTTTAGTCCCTATCTCTACAATGGTAAAAGAAGTATTCCTGGCCCCTTAACGGGCACCAAGAATACTTTACTTCACATCCATCATGAATACACACGTTAACGGAGAGGCTGAACCAATCTGGAGAAGCGAAGCGTTCGCTTAAAAACTTCTTATCTTTTATCTCTTTTGTTCGGCACAAAATCCGTCGTTTCCATATAAAATTGGCCGACCCGATTCTTCATCCGCTGCACGATGTCCTGATATTCTTCCTTCACGGCCAAGTTGTCGATTTCCATCGGATCAAGTTCAAGATCATACAGCTCATCGTTTTCATATAAACGCATAATATATTTGTATTTTCCCATTCTGCACATGACGGCTTTGGTATGTTCCGGTCCTTCGCTGTACTGTGTGGATAGACGCGGCCAGTATGGGGATTCCGGCCCATGACCCAATTCCATAGCCTGCTTCTCGCCATGGATTCTGCCCCCTTCACAGAACACGGCATCCTTATGTTCTTCGCTTCCTGCAACAGCATTCAGCAAAGACTTGCCAAACTGGGTATATGACAGCTCAAATTCCGCCATTTCCGCTATGGTGGCCGGGAGATCCAGCAATTCCACTTGCGCACTGGAAATTCTCGGCGCAACAGGAGTCCCTTTAGCCGGTTTTATAAGCAACGGAACGTTGGAGATCGGATCTTCGAAACAATTCTGGACTTTTTCGGTAATCGTGTAATCGCCAGTATAATCTCCATGATCGCTAAAGACAATGAGATTGGTATCATCATACATTCCTGTATCTTTCAGTTTTTGTCTGACCAATCCTAATTGGTAGTCAAAACGCGATACCATGGCCAGATACGTCGCACGCAATTCATCAAATCGTTCTTCCGTCCAACCGTTTAATTGTTGTTTCGAATTAATGCCGTAGAGCATGCTTGCCTTGTTAGGAATATCCTTGATATTAGGCCGGCGGGGTGGCAACTTCGCGCGATCAATGCTGGAGTACCAAGGGTCTTCACACGCATATGGCGGGTGCGGGAAAGACAACGTGCAATATACAAAGAATGGTTTATCGGATGGTTCTTTGCTTCGACGTTCCAGGTATTCCAGCGCTTTGTTCACGCAGTTCCAATCCGTTTTACCGTAACCTTCCCCGTCAGGCAGCTTACCCATGTAAAAGGAGTAATACGTATCTCCGGATAACATTTCATCATAAAGTCTTTTCGAATCTTCGTTCATTTCGGCATGATGATTCATCATATTATTTTCTGCATCTCTTGTATTCTCATCACGGACACCGTCATAATACTCATCGCAATAATTCGTCTTCTTACGATCCCCGGGAACAACATCATTGCGGCCGATCCAGATCACCTCATACCCGTTATCCTTCATTTCTTTCAGAATGTTAGGTTCGTCTTCACGTTGTAAGTAATGCATGGTTCGATGTCCATTGACATGAGGATACAAGCCGGACAAAAAACTTCCTCTGGAAGGTACGCACACTGGATTTTGGCAATAAGCGTTCTCGAAGGATACTCCCTCCCGGGCTAAATCATCCAAATTCGGAGTAATGGAAGCCGGATTTCCCATATGAGCCATGGAATCGTTACGCATTTGGTCTGCAACAAACATAAAGATATTTTTTTTCACATGTATTCCTCCTTAACTATTTAACGACATTGATTAGAACATCCGAGGTAGTCACTGTTTTTTCTTTGGTTGCTTCTACCCACTGGTGTTCTGGCGTATTAGATACGATTACAGGGGTTACAAGGGAATATCCTGCAGCTTCGATCTGCTCCATATCAAAGGTTACCAGCAGTTGACCTTGTTTTACGCGATCTCCCTGAGCGACCACAGCATCAAAATATTTTCCCTTTAATCCAACGGTGTTCATGCCGATGTGAATCAACATTTCAATCCCGCTGTCCGTGGTGAGACCGATCGCATGCTTCGTAGGGAAAATCGTTGTCACAATTCCATCAGCCGGAGCCACCACTTCTCCTTTTTCAGGTGCTATTGCAGCCCCTTTACCCATTAACTCAAGCGCAAATGCTTCATCCTCGATTTCAGCCAACGGCAAAACTCGTCCAGCGATTGGGGAAGTCAGCTCATAAAACGTATTTTCACCCAATTCTGCATTGATTGGACGAGCGTGCTCCTTCTCCCGCTTCTCCTTTTCAGGAGAGTTTGCCGGAGATGTCGGTACCGCTGCATCGTCTTCATCCATTTTTGGGTCGTAAGCCACGGTCAGAGAAAGAAGCAGTCCCACCCCGAAAGCTACAGCTACTGAAATGACGTAACCAATAAATGCTTGATCAATCCCCGCATTCGGGTTGACGGCGTTCGGAATGGCAAACACGCCTGTGGCGCCGACAGTGAAAAACTTTGATCCAAAAAATCCGGAAATTGCACCAGCGATCGCTGTAGCTGCCAAAGTGGCAATAAACGTTTTTTTCCTAGGCAAAGTCACCCCGTATAATGCAGGCTCCGTAATGCCAAAGATGGCAGACAAAAAGGCAGGGAAAGAAATTTCTTTAAGCTTTTTATTTTTGGTTTTCAAGAAAATGCCCAACACGACGCCTGCCGTTGCAAGCGGAGTCGCCGATCCCGCCAACATGATGACATCATATCCATGAATGGCAATATTGTTAAGCGCAATGGGTACGAAACCCCAATGAAGGCCAAACATAATAAATACTTGCCAGAAACCGCCGACCAAAATGCCTGCAAGAACTGGACTGAAATGGTACAAGCCAAACATCACATTACCCAGCAATAGACCGGCCCAAGTAGCGATCGGACCAATAATCAGAAATGTCAAAGGCACTGTAATGATCAATGTAAAGAACGGAACAAGGAAACCGCGAACCACTTGCGGTATGATCTTATTGAGCATTTTTTCAAGCTTGGCTGCAAAATAAACCGCCAAAATAATCGGAATTACGCTGTTGGAATAGTTCATCAGAATAACGGGAATGTCAGCAAACGTGATATGGACCGAAGATTCAAAAACACTTCCCGTAAACAACGTATATAAAGGCTCGGCGGTTGTTTTCGCCAAATTCGCCAAGGTTGGATAAACCAATGCTCCCCCGATAGTCATCCCGAGAAATGGTTTAGCGCCAAATTTTTTGGCCGCCGTATATCCGAGGAACAGCGGGAAGAAATAAAAGAATGCATCTCCTGTTGCTTGCAGAACAAGATACGTTCCCGAGTCCTTATCCAGAATATTTAAACCTGCCAGCAATGAGGTTATGCCTTTGATCATACCTGAAGCCATTAGAACGCTAATCACAGGCGTAAATATTCCGGAAATCAAATCGATGAATTGGCTGAATAATCCTTTTTTCTCGCCCTGTTCTTCTTGATTGGAGGGAGCGCCTTCTCCCAAACCTGAGACCTGAACAAGCTCTTTATAAACGTCAGGCACATGGTTTCCAATAACAACCTGATATTGTCCTCCGCTTTGTACAACGGTAACGACGCCTTGGGTCGCTTTAATTTGTTCCGTTTGCGCTTTGTTATCATCCTTTAATTGAAACCGAAGGCGCGTGATGCAGTGGGTAACGGAATTAATATTCTCTTTTCCGCCCACTTTTTCCAAAATATCTTTCGCCAAATCATGATAGCTCATAAACTTTACTTCCCTTCGCAGTATTGTAATGTATAAAAAAAGGCAAGACGAACATAGACTTCTCAAGTCTGTTCATCTTGCCCCATGGAGGGTACAAAAAAGCAAGACGAACATCAACTTCCATAGTCTGTTCGGTCTTGCCTGCATTACCAGTAACAACCCTATTCATGATCTATTAACTTTTGAATATGAAGCGCTAGGTATAATTGCTCATCATCATTTAAAGCAACATTCAAATATTTCTCGATTAATTTCATCGTTTCATAAGCTTGTACATATTTTTCCACAAAGTGTTCCAATAAAGGATTCGTTTTATTGTTTCGCTCCAAATTTTCCAAACGCTTGAAGAAAAACCTCAGATGTGTAACAAAGCGGTCAAAAGCCAACGTTTCCTCATTAATTTCCATTTTGTTATGCATCCGGATGATCGCTAAAATTTCTCTGATTTTTTTGGAAATGGCTTGAACATCCTCGGTTTTAGTGAAATCTTCATTCAATTGGGCATTGATCACATGCATTGCGATATTTCCCGCTTCATCTTCTGCCGGCTCTAATCCGAGCTGTTCTTTGATCAATGCCAATGCATATACCCCGACAGCAAATTCCTTCGGATAAAATCGCTTGATTTCCCAAGAGAGTCTGTTTGTAATCTTTATCCCCTCTTTATGAAGCTTATGCAAATTGTACAAATGATCCGTCAGAGAGATATAAATCGTCTCACTTATTTCGGGCGTGGTTTTTTCCTTGGCGAACTTGATGATATCATCAGCAAGCGACACAAATTCCACCGGGATGTCTTCCAGCATGGTTATAAATCGTTCGGTTGCCTTTTCTTCGACAAGCACAAAAACCTTTTCAATTTTGTCCCTCTCGGCAAGCTGGCCAACCTTTTTTTGGAAACCTAGACCGGCGCCAATCCAAATATAATCTTTTCCGGCTTCAGCGACTAAAACAGCGTTGTTGTTTAAAATTTTTTTGATTTCCAAAATATCGCCCCTTAGTAACACAAAATAGACCTTAATACATTTATATGAATTCTTTCAAAGTCATATAAAAGTGTTAAGGTCTAGCCTGACAGGTCAGTAACTACCCTCTTAAATTTAATTTAAAAGTTTTGCTAAAGGAATACTATCATGAATTTCAAAAGGTGTAAACGCTTTTTTCCAAAATTACAAAAAGGGATCTAAAGAAATTCGAAATACTCAAATGAAAACTTAGTATAACAGATCACTACATTGCTAATTTCTTCAATACAGCTGCACCTACGGCAGCGGCATGTTCATTAAGATTCCGTGGAGCATACATAGTGGTAACTAGTTTATTTCATTTTGGCAAGAAGGTGCTTTATTAAACACAATCCGTCTACAAGAAGTGCATGCACCACTAAACCCGCCTAAATGAAACAAACTAACGCCGATCAAGGACCGGCGCCAGTTCGATATTTGTTTTTTTAATGTTACGAAACAGAGTCTTAACCAAATATAACCATCAACGTTTCACGATGCTATTCCTCGCCTAACATAGCCAGGGGGCTAAATGCTTCGTAATGGATGTTAGCCTGATGCGCACCCCACTCTGTCAACATTCGATACATGGATTCCATAAACGGAATAGAACCACAGATATAGAAATCCGCTTTTTTGGACGGAACGACGGATTGCAGCCCGTTCAGATCTATTCGTCCCTCTACATCGTAGTTATGTGATTCTCGATCATGCGGAGTCGGAGACGAGTAGCATACCAATGACTTCACATTCGGGTGATTCTTCTCCATTTCAAGCAGGTGTTCCCTAAAGGCATGTGTGTTGCTGTTGGCCGTTGCGTGGATAAAGGTTACCTGACGATCACGCTGCTCCCTGACAACCGTGTTTAACATACTCAACAAAGGCGTAATTCCGATTCCGCCGCTGATCAAAACAAGGGGTGCGTCTGCAGTCGTTAAAATGAAATCGCCGGCAGGCGCGGAAAATGGTAAAGCATCGCCGACTTGAACATGGTCATGCAGGTAATTGGATACGATTCCATCCGGGTCGTTATGACTTGCATCTTCACGCTTCACGGTAATTCGGTAGACATCGTTTCCCGGAGCATCAGACAGACTGTAGTGGCGAATATGAGTATACTTTTCGCCCGGTATGTTTGCTTTTATCGTCAAATACTGGCCGGCCTTGTACTTGGCAATCGCTTGGCCATCTTGCGGCTTTAAATAAAACGAGGTAACGTCTTCCGTCTCCTTAACCTTTCGATCTACGATAAAGGTCCGGTCATCGGCCCAACCTCCCGACTGATGCTCGGTCTCCTCATACAAGCTTTGTTCGATCCGAATAAATGCATCCGCAATGTAGTTGTAAGCTTTCCCCCAAGCGGTAATAATTTCATCCGTGGCAGCGTCACCCAAAACATCCTGGACAGCTTCGAGCAATGTTTCGCCTACGATGGCATACTGCTCGGGTTTGATTCCGATCGCTCGATGTTTCTCCGTAATTCGCCGGATAACAGGAGTCAACGCATCCAGGTTGGTAATATGTTCTCCGGCTGCATAAACGACATAACCCAACGCTTCTTGCTGTATCCCTCTTTTTTGATTCGTCTGATTAAAGATGTTGTTCAGTTCCGGCGCTTTGGTGAATAACCGTTCATAAAATCGTTTTCCTATTTGAGCACTGTGCTGCTTCAGCACAGGGGCTGTTGATTTGACGATGTCTATTGTTTTTGAATCAAGCATATCTCGTACCATTCCTTCAGCTGGATTTGGGGTTAAACGCTAAAAGCTTCTCCAAACCCATGAAATGGTATACGTCTACGGACAGCGTCATTCTTTTCTTTCCTTCAAACCATTGGATGAATGGAGCCCAACGCGATATTGCCGCCTACCATCTGATCGGATTGCCAAAAGAGTTCGTTCAGAAATGAACCCACTGACTTGCGTCGGTCAACGGCCGGGTATTACATTCCATTTTTGATGCTCATCCTCAAAACGGGGTTCATTCATCACCAGCGTTGTACCATCGTCTGACACGCCGAGCACACTCCCGTTGTGCACGCTTGTAATGCGCATCGTTCCATCATCGTTTTTTGAAATGTTCCAGCGTTGATTAGGGTACCCCAGATACGGGTAAAGCTGGATACGATTCTGCCCAACATCCCAATCCAGCGACAGCCCGTTTATCGTTCGGATCGAATAAGAGCCGGAATCGTCGCCGGTCGGCATAAGGATCCACATCGAGCGCTCGGCTTCATGATCCGTCTCGGCTCCCACGTTCACGACCTCGCCTTCCGGGGTTGGAATGGATTGCATGGCAACAGGATATCCTGCATTGCGAATCGTCACGGTCTTCAAGTCCGCTTTTTTCATATCAAAGGCGTTCACGTTCTGGAAAGACGCACTTCCGCCAAAGGTATGAACACCGAAGTGACCCTCTGCAAACGTGCCATCTTGAACGTCCATGATTTGCTTGCCGTCCACATCAACCCGAATACGAGTACCTTCCGCCTGAATTTGGATGCGATAGGTTTGACCACCGCGAATGAATCTTGGAACGCGGGCAAGTACCTGCCGATTCTCGAAGGCTCCGTTCACTTTATAAAAGAGACGAATCGCCTGCAAGTTGGGATCGATGTTCAGGTAATAACCGCTTCGTCCATCCTCGCTTGCCCGAAACAGAAGGGAACCGGCTCCTCCTTCCGGGTCCAGCTGCATGTCAGCCTCATATCGGAAGTCTCCCGCCGTCTCTTGTGCAATATACTGTGAGTCGCTGCGGTCGCTTCCCTGTATGCCATGGTCCGATACAAACCACTGGGCAGAGGGCCGATCCGCCTGCCAGCCGGATAAATTGGTATGGAATTCGCCGTCAGTTACTACGATAGGTATCTTTGCAGAAGCTTTGCCGTTGGCCGTCGAAGCCGTCACCCAAGCTTCTCCCTTGCCTACGGCACGAATCGTAGCATGCGTCTTGTCGGCATAAACGACGTTCACGACTTCCGGATCGCTTACGGTCCATTTCAACGGTTGAGCCCCTTTGCCTGACCCGCCCTCAACGGAAGCATAAAGGCTTATGTCCTGTCCAACATTCATCGTTCTTCTCTGCGTATCCGCAACAACCCGCGGATTGGAGGACATGCCCTCCCTCCAGATATTGTTCATGGCGTACACATTCATTGAAACGACCTTCACATCTCCACCAAGGCTGTAGAACGCCATCGACCTTCCAGCCGGATCCGGAAAAATGACATCCGAGAAAACAACTCTGCCGTCATTGCCGAACACTTCAACGGAAGATTCATCGACAAATATGCGAAGCTTTACTCGGTTATGTTCAGGTTGTAATGGAGCCTCATGAACTTTGGTGAATAAACCAGAGAAACCCGAATCCCCCGAATTGGTGCGATCCACGAACATCATCTGCTTTTCGGCCTTGTAGCCCACTGTCGTTTTTTGCCCTTCCCTTTGGCGCAGGTGAAAACCAAACTCGGTTACAGAACTGCCTGGCGGAATTTCCAATTCAGCTTCAATTTCGTACGCTCCCGCAGCCAGACCTTGAAGCAGATTCTGCGATTTCGGTCCAACTCTGAATGGTTGTGCACTGTACAGATTTTGCCGCAGTGCCCGCAGTTCAGCGACGGGCGTTTGCACCAGACGAACTCCTTCATCCGTTGTCCGGAGAGAGACTTCTCTCGGAATCGTCAATTGACCTTTCCAAGGGGCGGTTGGGAAATCAAACGGATAATCCCAATTCGTCATCCACGCAAGCATCACTTTGCGCTGATCCGGCATGCTCGCGAATGACATCGACGCGTAAAACTCCTTGCCGAAATCCGTTCGCAGTACTTTCCCCGCCGGATGATCGTTCAGGAATTTCCCTTCAGCGGTGAGTTCGCCTATAAAATATTCCGCATCCGATCCCTGAGTCTTCGGATTAGCTCCCGTGCTGATCATAAGCACCCACTTACGCTGATCCGTTCCGTCTACAGGCAGTTGAATCAGATCAGGACACTCCCATACACCTCCACGAACGTACTCCCCGTATCCGAAGTTATCCGTCAACGTCCAATCAAGCAGATTGGTTGAGGTAAAAAAACGAATATGGTCCCCGCCCGAAACCACCATGATCCAGCGGTTGTGATCTTCGTCCCGAACCACCTTCGGGTCACGGAAATCCCAACTGCCCGGGTCTTCGCCATGTTTGCCGGGATTCTCGATGACGATCGGACGGTCTTCAGCGTATTGCCAATTCCGTCCTTGATCCGTGCTGTATGCGAGACCGATGCGCTGATTGCCGCCGGGTTTATCCGGATGATAGGATGTGTAATACGCAATCAGGCCTTTTCCGCCGGAATCCGAGAACAGGCCGGAGGCATTGTGCAGATCGGCAATCGCTGACCCTGACCATACATGACCCAGATCATTCCATGGCAGGGCAATGGGTAAACGCTTCCATTTTATAAGATCCGTACTGACGGCATGCGCCCAGGTCCCTCCATCCTGATGAAACAAGTGATACTCCCCCTCAAAATAGACCAGCCCGTTCGGATCGCTTGCCGATCCCCGCATCGGAGAATAATGATATTGGGGGCGGTATTTTTCCGTGTAATACATCGACTTTTCCGTCATATACACGTCCTGAAAATAAGCCGAGCCTTGTTCAACAACCAGTCCGGCATATCCATCAGCATAGCTTGAATCCGTGACTTCAATCGCCGGAGCCGCGTATCCATCCACATACACCTTGATCAGACTGCCGAAGACGACCGCTTCGATATGATGTCTTGCTCCCGGTTGACTTGGGTACTTGCGATCCGAGCTCGCGAGTACGGTACCATCGGCTTTTCGAAGCTGCACGCGAGCTCCGTCCCCTTCCCTGATGAGGGCCGCTTCATATCCCTCTGTCCCGTCCGCATTTGATCTGAATAACAATGCCGCGGAGGACGTCGGGGCTGCCAGAGACATGTTTCCCTCATATACGACATCACCTGCCGTTTTCTCGTAAATCATCCGCGTTTTCCCTTGAACGGTTCCTTTACCTCTTAATCCTTTCACATCAGGCTGCCAGTCACCGGTACTGTGGATCGGCTTGCCCAGGTTACCGTTCATGGAACTGACCTGAACATTCTGGAACAAGGCTGATCCGTCCCATACGTGGAGCCCCAGTTTCCCTGATGCATAGGCGCTGTCTTTTACATCAATCACCGGGTCGTATCGGCCATCCCAAAAAACCTGGAGACTCTCGCCGACCGCCTTCACTTTCAGATGATAAATCCCCCCGAGTTCCACGCTTACCGAATGCTCTTCAAACAATGATCCCGACTTTCCGCCGGCATCCCTTAGTCTGATCACACCGGCCTGAGGAACCACCTGCAGCATATAAGAAGACCAACCCGTATCATCAGCCCGAAAAACAAGGCTGGCATCTGCATTCATATCCTTGATCATCAAGTCAGCTTCATACACAAAATCATCGGCCCGCGTGGCCGATAAGGCCATTGCATTCTCCTCCGCATCGGAAGCCAAATGAAGTCCTTCATTCGTATCCTCAAGAGTGCCTTTGCCGTGCAAGGTCCAACCGGACAAATTCGTTGCTGCCCCGGACACGTCAGTCATCATTTGAACCGCCTCCGTATGTGGTATATCTGACCGTTTGACTGCTGGTTCTCTCTGCAGCATAGCAACCTTGTCTACAGCGGAAGGTGTTGAATACGCTTCCACGGAAGCGGAACCAAGGACACATGATAAAAGAACACAGCCAATAGATCTGAAAATGAATCTCATGAGCATCCCCTCATTTCTCCTGATGGTAAAGACTATAGCCCAAAAAGGACGGTGCACTCCCTTATGCAAATAAGCGAATCCGCATCCGTCCTTTCCGGGACGTGCTTACGATTATAAGGATGAAGCTGCCGCTGCTTGTTCAAGCGCTTCGAGGCCCAAGGCTAGCGCACCGCACAAGCCTGCGCGTTGTCCCAATCCGGGAGGGACAATATATCGGTCGATATGATGCATCGTTTCCGGCATGTTTACATACCCATTCAGATTTTGCACAACCTGCTTCCGGATGATGGGAAACAGATGATCCTGCTGCATGACCCCGCCGCCCAGGATCACCTTCTGCGGCGAATGCAGCAGGATGGTCGTCGTAATGGATTCGGCAATGTAAAAGGATTCGATCTCCCATGCCAGATGGTCGCTCGGAAGCTCGCTGCCAGGGCTCTGCCAGCGAGCTTCAATGGCAGGTCCCGCGGCCAGTCCCTCCAGGCAATCGCCATGGTACTTGCAAATGCCGGCAAAGCGATCCTTCGGATGCCGCCTTGTTCGCACGTGTCCACCCTCCGGATGCAGCAACCCGTGGACTCTTTTTCCTCCGGCGATCAACCCGATGCCAACGCCTGTGCCGATTGTATAATACGCACAGTTGTCCAGCCCCTGTGCAGCTCCCCATGTCATCTCGCCGAGTGCCGCTGCATTCACATCCGTATCCCATCCGAAGGGAACCGGGAATTCACGTTTCAAGGCTCCGACAACATTGCAGTTGCTCCAATCCGGCTTGGGGGTTGTCGTAATGTAACCATACGTAGGGCTATCCGGTTGCAAATCGATCGGACCAAAGGAACCGATCCCGATCGCGTCCACTCCTTTATCCCTGAAATAATCGCACACCCTGGCAAGCGTGGTCTCGGGATGCTCCGTCGGAAAGCTGCACCAGTCTTCCACGCTCCCTCGCTCGTTGCCTACGCCGCATACAAATTTCGTTCCGCCCGCTTCTATGGCCCCAATACGCATTTACCTGTCCGCCTTTCCTTTAGTTCCGTTTGCCGTTCCCCTTTATGGGAGACAATTCGTAGATATGCAGGGATGAAAAGACCAGGTCTTCATGATCGGCATGAACAGAGATTCCCTTGGCCTCTGCATCCGGATAGATCAGATCGGTAACCACGGCCTGACCATCGTGGGCAAATACCTCAACCGATGAAGAATCCACATAGATGCGCAAATGTTGAACCCCATCCACTGCTTGAACACTCGCTGCATGACGTCCCACGAAATGTTCATGGAAACCGACGATGCCTGATCGACTGCGATCGACGTACACTTCACCCTGACTTGCATCAATGCCAACGACCGTTTGGTTACTCGCGTTACTTCTCAATGCAAATTGAACAGAGAACTCGGAAGCCCATTTCGCCTCAATTTCATAGTGTACTAGCTGCAAAGCGTTCAGCTGCGCATTCGTCTCCCGGATCGATACGTCCTGCAAGGTCAAAATCGGCGTTCTCGCTTGCTCCAGCTCGCGGGCAGGGCGCTGAATCAAGGTAACTTCTCCGTTCCTCATCTCCAAAGTCAGCTCCCGGGCAATCGTCATGGCGCCGCGGTAACCTTCTGTTGGCGTTTGGTTGGCATACATCCAGTTGCTCATCCAGCCCATGAAAAGGCGTCTGCCGTCTTCTGCCGGAATGTCGGACCAACTGACTCCTGCGTAGTTATCCCGGCCATGATCTATCCAGCGAACGGTATGGGAAGCGTCGTCCGGAACAAATGTCGACCCATCGAAATCTCCGGTAAAGTACTGGGTCCGGGAGCCTTCTTTGAAAGCAGGATCTGCACCGATGCTGACAAGCATGACCCATTTTTCCTGTTTTGCGTCCCCGTTCACTGCCAATGGAAACAGATCCGGACACTCCCACACGCCGTCATGCGAACCGATGCCTGCGCCGAATTCGCTGCCCAGCGTCCAATCTTTCAGATTGGGAGAACGATACAGGCATACCGTTTGGCCGCAAGCAACAATCATCACCCATCCCTTGGTCTGCTCATGCCAGAACACCTTCGGATCACGGAAATCCACGATCGATTCATGCTCCAATACCGGATTGCCCTCGTATTTGATCCACGTTCGGCCGTTGTCCTTGCTGTACGCAAGGCTCTGCCGCTGAATCGGATCACCGTTCGGCACCTCGAGGTGATGAGTAAAAATAGCCACCAGTCCCGGCTCATCGTCGAAGAATCCGGATGTATTGTTCCAATCCACCACAGCACTGCCGGAAAAGATCATGCCGTGTTCATCCGGCGACAAGGCGACAGGAAGCTCTTCCCAGGCGACCAGATCTTTGGTCACGGCGTGTCCCCAGTGCATCGGACCCCACGTTGTGCCAAACGGATGATGCTGATAGAACAAGTGATACTCGCCTTTAAAAAATACCATGCCATTGGGATCATTCATCCACTTCTCCTTCGGTGAGAAATGATAGATGCCCCGGTAATCGGAAGTTGATATTGTAGACATGTTGGTTCTCTCCTTTGTATCAAACAGGTTGCCGGAGGCTCCGATACCTTGACTCAGCCAAGAGCCATGTATGGCAAAGCCTCCGCGTCCAGTTTGTTCTATTGGGTATTGCGGTCATATCCCGCTTGTTTGATTTGCAGCCATTCCTGCAGCCCGAGACGATCGAGTTCCTTCAAATAAGCATCCCACTCCTGCTCGATTTTTCCGTTTTGATACCACTCCGTGCGCATGCGCAGCACATAAGCAAACAGATCAGTCTCGATGGTGGACAGGCGATCGAGCTCATCGATCGAGAAAAATACGCTTGGATATACGTTATCCGCTTTCATATGCGGAACCATCACCCGATCCAGAAGTTCCATGCGCCAGGCGGCATCTTCCGGTTTGGTCGTGTATTTGCCGTAATAACTGTCGAGAATCGCCAGCGGTCCGGCAATGCTCGTTTTTTGCCGAAGCTCGACGGGTGCAGCCCCTTCCAGCGGCAGATGCTTCAGCATGCCCTTGGCTTCATCGAATTCAAAAATATTTTGCTGCGTCTCATCGCCATACGTTCCCCAGTTGTTTTGCACGGATTGGAGCGGATCGTACAATTGGTCCACCCACTTCGCCGTCGCTTCCAGATTTTGATTGCTGCTCGTGATGACCATTCGTCCCCGGTCGAGCCCGATCCCGTTCGTTCTTGTGACATTGACCTCTCCATCAGGGCCGGCAAGCGGAGGCAAAACGTCATAGGTATCGTTCATGCCCGTAATGTTGGCTTTATCCCAAGTGAAGTACACGCCGTACCTGTGGTCTTTCCCCTTGGCCAGATACGTATTCCAATCCTGCTGATAGGCTTCCACGTCCACGAGACCTTCCTTGACCAGTTCATGGATATATTTCACCGCTTCCTTGTATCCCTCATCGGCTGCCGTAAAGACCACCTTTCCATCGTTGGTCACCACGGTGTGATCCCAGTTCTCCCCGAGTCCGAATGCGGCAAAGAGGAATGTCAGATCTTCTCCGCCCGGCTTGTTAATGAAAGACAGCGGAATCTCGTCGGCCTTCCCATTGCCGTTCGGGTCCTGCGTTTTGAACGCAATTAACACGTCTTTCAATTCTTCGGTGGTCGTCGGCATCTTCAGTCCCAGGTTATTCAACCATTCGACATTGATCCAGGGCAAGTTATCCACAGCCTGTATCCGATGTTTGCCGCTTCCGAGCTCCTCGATCCATGGGAACGAATAAATATGCCCGTCCGGAGCCGTGATCATGCTCTTGTACTCGGGAGCCTCTGCCAGCACCTTTTGCAGATTAGGCATGTATTGTTCGATCAAGTCTTCGAGCGGAATGATGGCCCCGTCCTTGGCCAGCTTCAGGAGGTCATAGTCCCCGTAACCTGCGTCAAAAATGGCATCCGGCAAATCTCCGCTGGCGACCGCCAAATTTCTTTTTTCCGCAAACACGTCGCTCGTATAGTTCTTCCAGTTGATATGCACGTTGGTCTTTTCCTCAAGTCTTTTGTTAATCAGCTTCTCGTTCGGATCGGCCGGAGCCAGCGGAGAGCTCTGCGTGATGAAATTCAATGTCACTTTTCCGTCGGGGGATTGGGCTTTGCTCGCTGCTCCTCCTCCGTCCCCGCCGCCGCAGGCCGAGAGCAGAAAGACGGCGGACAACATGGAAAGGGATGCCGCTGTAATGGCTTTTTTGGATGTTTTCACTTTTTTCATGATGTGACCTCCATGGTATATTGTTGGACCCAACTTGCTGTATCTCAGGCAGTTCGCTATTTCAGTGAACCGACCATGACACCTTTTTCGAAATATTTCTGGAAAAACGGATACATGATGATCAGCGGCAGACTTGAAATGACAATGGCCGAATATTTGATCATCTCGGAGAGCCGTTTGAGCTCCGCCATCGCAAGCTGATCACTGATCATGCCCGGTGCAGCCTGGTTCTGAATCAGAATGGAGCGCAGGACGAGCTGCAGCGGGTGAAGGTTGGGATTATCCAGGTAAATCATCGCATCAAAATAAGAATTCCACTGCCCTACGAACGCGTACAAAGCGAGGACAAAAATGATCGGTTTGGACAACGGAATGACAATCTGGAAGAAAATTTTCATGTCGGACGCGCCGTCTACGTTCGCGGCTTCTTTGAGTTCCCTGGGTACCCCTTTGAAAAAAGTTCTGGAGAGAATGATGTTCCAGACGTTAACCGCTCCCGGGATGATGATCGCCCAGACGGTATCCAGCATGCCGAGGTTACGCACGAGCAGATAGGTGGGAATCAAGCCGCCGCCAAAGAACATCGTAATGATAAACAGAACCATGAAGAATCCCCGTCCGGCCAGCCTTTCCTCGGATAATGCATAACCTGCAAAGATCGAGACCGTGACGGTCACGAAGGCAAACGAAACGGAGTACAGCACCGCATTCGCGAAACCTCGAATCATGGCCGGATTGGACAGAATCATCTGGTATCCGTCCAGACTCCAGTCGGATACATTGAAGGACAATCCGCGGTTAAGAAGCACGGTCGGGTCCATGAATGAAGCGATGACGATGTAAATCAGAGGAACGACCACAACCAGTACGGCGCAGGTGAGAAAGATGGCGTTTAACGCAAGAATCAGACGGTCCAGTCCCGTAGGTTTGATTGCCATAGGTAACACTCCTTTCTAGTAAAGGCCTTCGCCTTCGTTCAATTTTTTCACGATCAGATTTACGGTAACGAGCAATATCACATTAATGACGGAGTTAAACAATCCTACCGCCGCAGAATAGGCGTAATCCCCGGACTGCAATCCGACCTTGTAAACATACGTTGCAATAATTTCGGAGGATGGCAGGTTCATGGATGTCTGCATCAGATACGCCTTCTCGAACCCGATGGACATGATCCCGCCGGCAGCAAGAATAAACACGATGGCCATAATCGGACGAATGGTCGGAAGATCGATATGGCGGATACGCTGAAGGAGATTGGCTCCATCCAGATTGGCTGCATTATGAAGCTCCGGATCGACGTTGGCCAAAGCCGCCACATAAATGATCGAAGACCAGCCCGCTCCGGTCCAGATATCGGACAAAATGTATATCCAGCGGAAATATTCGGGTTCGGACATAAACATGATGGGCTGACCGGTAATCCATATGGCGAATTGGTTCACTGGCCCGGTCGGTGATAAAAAGATGAACAGCATGCCCACAACGACCACGACCGAAATGAAATTGGGCGCATACAGAAACAATTGGATGTTCTTCTTCACTCCGGCTTTGCGCACTTGATTCAGCATGAGCGCCAGCAGAATGGGCACCGGAAAACTGAATATCAATCCCAAAAAGCTGAGCTTAAGCGTATTCATGAAAATGACGTCAAAATTGGGCGATGCCAGAAACTTCTCGAAATGCTTCAATCCCACCCAATCGCTGCCCATAATCCCTTTGATCGGACTAAAATCTTTGAATGCGATAATGGCTCCATACATCGGAATGTATTTGAAAACCAACGTCAGGATCAGGGCTGGTGCAAGCAATGCATACAAAAAATAGTTCTTTTTGAGCCGCTGCCATGCATGACCGATGGACGGCCTTTCCCTCAGGCCCCTTTCCATCCCCTTTTTGGTGTCCACTGTGTTATCCACCACGCTACCTCCGTTCATTGATGAAGTTGACAATTGCTCATAGAAAGGGCTTTCAATATTTACAATTGCTCATTTGATATTTTACAATTTATCAGGAAACCTCTCGTTTAGTCAATACATAATGTAAAAAAATAATTGTGCATTTGCTAATTTCTTTTGCATTTTTTCGCTCATAATTAGATGGGATTGTGAACTCACAGCCCTGAAATCGTCTTTCCAAACCTGTTTCTTCTCGTCTTAACGAGGACCAACCTGTTTTATATCGTATAACCCCTAACTACAAAACCACAAAAAATGGAACCGTCAATATTCAAAATGTAAATTTAATTGTTCATATGTAAAGTCGAGATTGCTATTTGCTCCGATATATTATACATTTGACTTAGATAATCATTGGGGATGACTAATTGATCATTAGAGGTGAAGCACGACATGGCAAAAGAGAAAGTCACAATACAGGACATTGCGGATGCTCTGGGCATCTCCAGAAATACGGCTTCCAAAGCGCTGAATGACAGTGGAAACATTCCGGAAGAGACGCGGAACCGGGTCGTTAAAAAAGCCATTGAGTTAAAATATAAACACTTCGCTTATATGGAAAGCGAGCATGTCCTGGGCAAAACGCCGGGCAATATCGCCCTGTTAACCGAAAACCTGCCCAATACGTCTCATTTTGGATCGTTGTTAATCAGCGGTCTGGAAAAAAGGATCAGTGCCGAGGGGTATAATCTCTCGATCCATATCGTGCGTGAAGTCGACCAAGACGCGCTGACGCTTCCGAACAACTTTGATATTTCAAAGGTGGACGGCATTATTTGCATCGAATTGTTCAACTTGGAATATACCCGTCTCATCACGGAGCTCGGCATCCCCACGATCTTTATCGATTGCGCTTCCGACATCTGTTATCCGGATTTTCATGCCGACCTGCTGTTAATGGAGAATGAACATAGCACCTATCAGTTAACCAAAAAATTAATTGATAGCGGCTACAAAAGCATCGGGTTCGCCGGAGACTATAATCACTGCAAAAGCTTCAATGAACGATGGGTCGGCTATCAACGCGCGATGCTCGAATCGGGGCTGCAGGTCGATCCATCCCACTGCATTACGGATAATGATCGGCTGTTCTTCTCGAAGCCTGGTTGGATGAACGAGCGCGTAGCCGCGCTGGAGTCTTTGCCTTCCGCTTATGTATGCGCGAATGACTTCATCGCGGTCGAACTGATCAAGGCTTTGAAAGCAAGAGAGGTGACGGTTCCGCAGAATATTGTGGTATGCGGGTTCGATAACGCACCCGAATCAAGAATTATTGAACCTCCGTTAACGACGGTGCACATTTACAGCAACGAAATGGGGATCAAAGCGGCCGAGATGCTGTTATCCCGGATCGATAACCCGGAACAACCTTATCAGGTCTCGCATATTGCGACCAAACCGATTATACGGGAGTCGACGCCCGCAATTATGCCGGTCAATTCTACTCTTGTAACGGGTTAATCCGATCTAAAAGAAAAACCGACTCTCAGCGAGTCGGTTTATGATTCAGAGCATTATTGAAATTGGCGGGGTTTCTCCTCAACATGAAGTTTTGCTTGAAGGCCGCTCTCTCCGGATAAGGGTTCCGTTTCAGGGTGAGGAAAATAGGCCTCGAACATTCGCTGCAAGTCCTTTCTCGTTACCGGCGCGGCTTCGGGGTACAGCTCATAGCCAAGCTCTCCGTTATTTTCAATGGTACCCGACTTTACATCTTCAACTCGAGAAATGCCTGCCATGCGCAGGCGCTTTTCCAGATCGTCAACAGAAATTCGCAGCTTGCGCAAATTGTTCGTGTCAAGCTTACCTTCGCGGATCACCGACACGCTTTTTCCCTTTAAGATCGACTCTATAACGTTTGAGCGTAAAGTAATCCATTCAACAAGGATGAGGAAACCGATAAAAACGGCAAGTGCCAGAATCGTTTCCTTCATCCCCTTCCCGCTTACTTGAGTGCCAAGCACCGTGCCAATGCTCAATAAAATGATGATTTGAGGAATCGTCATTTGTGAGATGGATTTCCGCCCCGCAATCCTTAAAAAGAGCGTGCCGATGCAAGCTAAAAAAATCGTGCTCCAGAATATCATCCACATTTGCATTCCTCCCGATGTTTCACTGTTCTACAAGCGTTCCCCAAAATAAAGGAAATCATGAGAAAAGCTCCATCGCAAAGTCTGGAGGAAGCCGGCGAGAGCCAAATTCAACTTTCGATAACGGCAAATGGACGCTCTTGCATTTTGATCGAATCCGTAGGGCAACCATCTATAGCATCGATTAAGTCATTCACTAGGTCCTCATCTTCAATCGGCGTGATACCTCTATTTCGGTCTTCTAGATAAAACACTTCGGCTATACCTTCATCGTCATAATCGAATAGATCGGGAGCGGTAGCTCCGCATGCTCCACACGCAATGCAAGTATCTTTTTCAACACAGGCGTATCTGGTCACCGTGTAAACCTCCCCGATTAAACGCACAAGTTATGGCGTATCTTTCATCTTCTATAGACCTCTCCCGTTTTACAATCAGCCTGACTGCCGTATCCGTTATCGGATTACATGCATCGGAAGATGGGTCAAACTTTGTCCAGGAGCAGATGCTGCTAAATGGTTTTCCAATATAAAGGATTCTTCCGGTCTAATCTCCGAGAACCTTTCAAGAAACGTTGTGAGAGCGATATTGAGTTCTAGTCTGGCTAGTGGAGCACCAAGACAAAAATGAGGTCCGATGCCAAAAGTAAGATTTTTTTTGTTGTTTTTCCGGTGGATATCCAATGTAAAGGGGTGCTCGAACATCTGCTGGTCCACATTAGCTGCGCTCATCCAAGCAATAATAAGGTCTCCTTTTTTCAGGTTTACGCCTAATACGTCATTGTCCTGTTTAACGGTGCGGTGCCTTTTAGATATATGAAAACGATAGCGAAGCATTTCTTCAACGGTGTTGGTTACCAGTTCGGGCTGCTGCCTCAATGCTTGATAGATTGTCGGATCATCATATAACAACGAATAAAACATACTTGAGATCATATGGCTTGTTGTTTCAATTCCCGCTCCCAGAAGCAGCATGGTTGTTCGGACCACTTCGTCATCCGTGAATTTTTCGCCATCCACCTCGACTTGCAGCAGATCGGATATGATGTCCTCTTCCGGATGGGATCTCTTATGGACCACGATGGGATAGATGTGTTCGAAATACGCTTTAGCTGCATGCTGCTTCTTTTTTTGAATCGCTTGTTCGTCTTTTTGGTCATAAGGCTGGAATAGAATATCGACCCAATTTTTGAAGAGATGGCTATCCTCCATGGGGACCCCCAACAGATCAGCCATGACCATCGAAGGAATCGGGGTGGCGTAGGACTCGACAATATCGATTAACGTATTCTCCTCCATGTTCTGCGCCAGGTGATTAATCGTTTGTTGAATACGCGGCTCCCAAACTTTGAGGCTGCGAGGTGTAAATGCAGCCGAGATCAGCGAACGGGATTTTTGATGTCGGGGCGGATCCATGCTTGAAATGCCAATCTTTTCAGGGACAGCACCTTCCTTATTGTTAGCTCCTACCTCAAGAATGGTCCTCGTGCCTTCAGCCGAAAAATATTCGTGGTCACTTAATACCTGTTTGACATCATCGTAGCGAAAAACATTCCAAGTATCTGTTTCTTCATGATAAAAAACGGGATTCTCTTCAAGCATTTTTTTGTACCAATGGAGAGGAAAGAATTCTTCGGATCTTGTTTTAAATTGCGTGATCGCTGGAACTGAGACGACTTCTTTATTCATGCCTTGAACCTCCAATCCTGGTTTCACAAGAGAGTTCCCTCACAGAGAAGTTGATAGTAAAAATGGAAAATTCTTGTGTAAGATAATTATATACTACCCGTATAATTTATTTCAAATTTACAGAATCACACCTTGAATTTCTCAATAAATAAAAGGTTTATATATATGTACTGACCGTATATTACCAACAAAAAAAAGATTGGCATGCGCCAATCTGTTGGAATTTAAGTTTGTTTATCGATTTGATCTAAATATAGCCAACATGATTCAGCTAGTCTGTTCGCTTTCATATGGAATTCACTTGATGTGCATTCTTTATAAAATGCTCGGAGCACAACCTCAATGACGGAGGCATTAAAGTTTTCCTTGTCCCGAAACATCTTCAAGACCCCTTCAGCAAGTTGTTTTAATCTTATGGATTCATCCGACTTCTGCACAAGCTCGTTGAACTCTTCAAGCTCATCTAACAATGTTTCTATGCTTATATGATGATGGCTTTCACCCTCCAAAAAATGCAATGATTGAAAATCAAAGAGATGTTCGTTTCGCTGCAGCATCGTTTTTAAAATGACTTCGATATACTTTAGTACCTTTGGGACCACTTCGCTCCAATCCGGTTTTGCAATCTTGAAGCTTCTCGATGTGTTGGTAATTTGATGTAGTATGCCAAAACATAAAATGGCTCCTTCGTTAGCATATAAACCATATTCTTTCCCGAACACCTGTACAAGTCGGGATGAGAGCCACTTGAGCTGCATCGTTGCTAGATTGGCAGAATCAATTTCCCCAGAGTAAAATCCGCTCCAGTAGAGGCTCCAAATTCGATCTTTCTCAGGTGCAGACATTGGAACCGCAATCTGATCCACAAGTAAATCAAAGTCCGAGTGATAGTGATGTTGTTCCAGCTCTCGCCTTATCAAAATATCTTCTTGTATGCGCTGGTCCAAAATAGCATACAAACAGTCTTCTTTCGAATGGAAAAATTTATAAAATGTTCCTTTGGACACGCCGGAGTGGTCCAAAATCATTTGAATCGTTGTGTTTGCGAAGCCATGCTCTATAAATAGGGAAAGAGCGCTTTCCAACAAACTTTGTTTGCGACTGCTCATATTTTGTCTACGCCCCTTTTTTATTGGAGATACGATGTTTGATTCCATCATAAATGAACCTGAAAGAGGAGACAATCCAAACACCGGGCATCCGCTGCTCTCAACAATCCCTTAAAACTCTTGTAAAAAACATAAAAGAAAGCCGCTATTTCAGCGACTTTCAATCTTGGTCATATTCTAGCCTCGCAGCTATAGCAAGAAACGGAGTTACATATTAGACCAAGAAGGCCTTGGAGATAATAACCAACAGAATAAAGAGCACAAGAATTGCGCCGATGGAGGTAAAGCCACCGTATGCACCTGCTCCTCCTACATTTCCACTTCCTACTCCATTGCCGTACCCAACATCACTCATTCTTCTTCCTCCTCTTTTGTGGTATAGAATAGATTATTCATGTACATCCGAATTGACAAGGCTACTTGGAAAAAGGGCTTTAAAGAAACTGCAGCGCCTATATAACTCGATATGTCACTCCGTCTTGTACCCTTTCACCACTCCGGGTTAGAACCACCTTTTTACGGCAATATCCTGCGGCAAATCCTCGGGAGTCACTTCATATGTTAAAATCTTTATAAAGATCAAAAATCACCATAACTGCCGAAAACAGCTTTACGTTTGAAATCGTTACATTTATATTTGAATGTGAGAAATGTAACTACTTTGGCACCCGCCACTATCGAAGTGGGAGAATTCAGACAATACGTTGTTAAAAGGAATGTTAAACATAATGCCCACCAAAAAACATCATCGTGTTAAAGTTGCCAAATTATTCTTGCACATTGTTGTATTTGTTATTTTCCTAAGCATCCTCTTGGGAATCCGCTGGCTTTGGCTCGATACATATGCTCCTCCTTCAGATCAACCGAAAGCCGCCGGCGGAGTTTTGGATCTAAGAGGCTGGGATTTAATAAATTCAAAGCCTATCAACTTAAATGGGGACTGGGCCTTTTATTCGAATGCGCTAATCAATGAAACAGAATGGAAAGAGCTAGCGAAGCAGACCTATGTAGAAGTACCCGGGGACTGGAAAAGCGCCAATGGAGCCACATCTTCATTAGGTAACGGTACATATCGGCTCCGTATATTGCTGGATCGCCCGATTTCGGTTCCCATATCATTATGGGTACAGGCCATCCAATCTGCCGCTACGGTAGACATCAACGGTGAAACCGTAGCCAGAATGGGAATGACGGGGGAAGACGGTCAAGCCTCCTACCTCCCGAACCGCAGCTCTTTCATCATCGATTACATGCCTGACCCTGATGCTCGTGAGCTGGATATCATCATCCGTGTCGCGAACAATGAACATCCATTTTTGGGAGGTATAGTAAAACCGATCAAGTTCGGAACACACATCGCGATCCAGAAGGAAAACGGAACCTCCGTGGACCTTCAGCTTGTCATGTTTGTTGTCTTGATGCTCCACGGCGTATATGCTTTCATCTTGTACACATTCAATCCGAAGCAGCGGTCCATTCTTGATTTCTTCTTGCTGCTGATCGCAGCCGCTTTAACCGTTGTACTATCCAACGACACCCTATTGGTTAGATGGTTTCCGATCAACTATGAATGGGAAGTCAAATTAGCCATGCTTTCGTACTCCTTGCTGTCCTATTTTATCTGGAAACTGAGCCGTAGCATTACCTCATCGAAGCCTAGAATATGGTTTACGATATTCAGTTCGTTTTTTGTCCTGTACACGGCTGTGATCTTCATCGCCCCCGTGCCTTGGGTTCATTTTCTCTCAAAGTACCGGGTGTTTAGCGTATTTTACCTACTCCCCATACTGCACTCGCTTCTGTTATTCGCCAAGATGGTCATAAAACGCAAGGAAGGCTCCATATTTTTGCTTCTTTCGGCCAGCGGCGTATTAGCAAGTTCACTCTGGGGGGGGTCTATAGGGAGAAAATTTGAGCTGCCTGCTGTGTATTATCCGGTCGATGTACTTGCAGCCATTATCGGTTTTTCCGCCTACTGGTTCAAGCAGTATTTTCGTAATGTCCGCCAAATCAGCAAATTGAACGGCAAGCTGAAGATGGCTGACCAAATGAAGGATCGTTTTCTAGCCAATACGTCTCATGAATTACGGACACCGCTGCACGGAATATTGAATATTTCCATCGGTCTGGCAGAACGCGAGAAAGAAAAGCTTAGCAAGCAGAGCAACGAAGACCTGAACCTTTTGATTACGATCAGCCGCCGGATGTCGTATTTGATCAATGACTTACTGGATGCCATCCTTCTTCAGGAGAAACGAATCCAGCTGCAGACCAGCAGCGTTTCCCTCGTTTCCGTCGTCAAAGGGGTGTTCGGTTTATTAAAATATATGACCGAAGGCAAACCTGTCCGGCTGATCATGGATATTCCGGATTCGCTCCCCGTCGTTCAGGCAGATGAGAAACGGTTGAGTCAAGTTTTCATTAATTTGGTGCACAATGCGATAAAGTACACGGAGAAGGGCTCCATCACCGTATCAGCCGTTGCAAACGGCAGTACAATGACCGTCATGGTATCCGATACAGGAGTCGGGATGGACCAAGAAACGATGCAGCGGGTATTTCTTCGATATGAACAAGGCGATCAGGGGTTAAACGAGGCGCAGGGAATCGGGCTTGGCCTGAACATCAGCAGGGAGCTCGTAGAGCTGCACGGCGGCGAACTTACCGTTTCATCCGAACCGGGAAAAGGAACGACGTTTTCCTTTACCCTGCCGCTGGCGGATACTGCTGCAGATCGCTTTGTATCACAAACAGTGTTGCCGGTAGTCGGGGAAGATGCTTACTACGAGCTAACAGCTAGCCAAGAATTCAATAAAAATGATGATTCGATGGGAATGCCGCCAGCCTTTCTGTCGAAAAAACATCCCGTTCAGATCTTGGCTGTGGATGACGACCCTGTAAACTTGAGAATTTTGGCCGGCTTGCTCTCTGTAGAACCGTACCATTTGAGATGTACAGTTTCGGTTGCCGAAGCGCTCGAGCTTCTCGGTTCGCAATCCTGGGATCTGCTTATTACGGACGTCATGATGCCGGAAATGTCAGGCTATGACCTTACTCGCGCTGTAAGAACCCGTTATAATGCTTCAGAACTTCCTGTGCTGCTGTTAACGGCTCGAAGCGAACCGGCCGATGTGTATGCCGGTTTCCAGTCCGGTGCTAACGATTATGTAACGAAGCCGGTTGATCCGGTGGAATTAAGATACCGAATCCATTCCTTGATCACATTGAAGCATACGGTCGACGACCGCATGCAAATGGAAGCTGCTTATATGCAAGCTCAGATCCACCCTCACTTTTTGTTCAACACGTTAAATACGATCGTGGCGCTTAGCGACATCGATATTAAACGCATGCAGAACCTGGTGCAGTCATTCAGCTCCTACTTGCAAATCAGCTTCAGTTACGGAAATCGGGATCGGCTGGTACCGCTGCAGCAGGAGCTGGAGCTTGTGCAAGCTTACTTATACGTAGAAAAAGAGAGGCATGGAGATCGTCTTAACGTCGTATGGGAGGTTGACTCGGAAGTGAACGCCCTCATCCCGCCGCTGGCCATTCAGCCGATCGTGGAGAATGCCGTTCGGCATGGTATGATGGCAAAAGTCAACGGAGGCACAATATGGATTCGAATTGCTCGGGATGCAGACTCGATATCGATTGAATTGAAAGATGACGGGCCTGGTATGGAACCTGATACAGTCGCCCAATTGCTGAATGCTCCTCATCCGGGGGACAGAGGGATCGGAATTTACAACACGAACCGTCGACTGATGCAAACCTTTGGCAGCGGGTTGGTCATCCAAAGCGTTAAACATCAAGGTACCACCGTTTCTTTTAAAATCCCGGCCGATTCGCAGGTGATTAAGGATTCTTTCAACCCATTAAACGTTTATGACATAAACAGAAATTCAAATCGACATTGATGCAGTCTGTGAATGAATAGAAAGAAACGACCTGGATGACTTATTTACAAGTAAAGCAGCGGATTTCCATTGAGCGGAAAGCGCTGCTTTATTGTTACTTGCTCCGTAGCGGATGTGTTTATTGTAATCCGGATATCAGGACTTTAATAAAGCGATCCCAAATGACAGCAGCTTCCTTGCGCAGCAATGAATCTTGCGACCGGTAGTTTATGCTCCCCGTATTGCTAGTGGTTACATCAGGACCATAGATCCCCGCTCCCACCACAAATTTGACGGCTTCTTCAGCCCAGGGAGCAGGATGATCGGCGATCTTCGCCGAAATCTTGGGCATGTTAAAGCTTGAAGAAAGCCTCCAGAGAATCGTAGCCGCTTCTTGACGGGTAATGATACGATCCGGATGGAACATTTCATCGGAAGTGCCTGTCAATACTCCGATTTCTGCGAGTTTCTGAATCGAAGCTCCGTATTTGTGTCCTTCGATATCTTTAAAAAATGGCGGCTTTTCAGAAGGTTTTACATTGGCAAACTTCAACAATTGGTATGCAAATTCACCTCTCGTAACAGCCTCTTCCGGAAAGAAACGGGAGTCTTGCTTTTCGTTGTCGTCTTGCATGAACAGTTTGGCAGAGGTATATATAGCCTCCGAGTATGCGTCATTACCTACGTCAACGTATTTAGGAAGATCCGGGATTTTAGCAAACCATGAGTCGGGTGCAATGTAATCCAGATCGATGATTTCTCCCTCGTCATCCTTCTTGAATGCAGCTTGATTGCCCTCTTCATCGACGAATAACAGATCCCCGACGGGTTTTAACGTATGTGTTCCATTCGGACCGGAAATCGAAAGCTTTCCCGCTTGTTTCTTGATATCAAAAAACAGGAAAGGCTGCCGAAGATGGCGATATGTTCCGACAAACGCATCCAGCTCATTGGCATCGAGCGGCCACTCTTGTTCTTCCTGCTTTTCTTGGGGGAAATAATGGTCCATAAATGCAGTGAACAATTCTTCCCTTATGTCTTGACTCGCGTCACTGTTCGTAATGACAAAACCACCCACTTTTTGATCCGGCATTAACCACATCCACGAATGATATCCAGGCAGATCCCCCCCTTTTCCAATAACCAATTGGCCATTGTAGGCGTGACGATAAAATTTTTCGAATCCTAAAGCCATCGTGGGCACCTGCTCTTGAATGGACACCTGCGTACGATGCATTTCCTCTGTCGTCGATGTAGAGAGGATCTCGGCATTGCCGAGCCTGCCTCCATTCAAATGGGCCAACATAAATCGAGCCATGTCGCTGCTCGTGCCAAACATTCCCCCGTCCGGGACAATAAAAGGAACGTTCGGATACTGCTCCTTGGGTTGGCCATCGGTTCCGTAACCTGTAGCCAGATTTTTTTTGATTTGTTCCGTCATGCGGAAATCACTGTTATTCATTCCTAGAGGTTCAAAAACGTGCTTCTGCACATATTCCTCAAAAGGATCACCTGCTACTTGCTGAAGAATGTATCCCTGGAGATTAAAAGCAAAGTTATCATACCGGTAACTCTCACCTGGTGTTCTTACAACGGTCGGCATGTTTTCTTGAATAAATTGTTCTAAAGACTGTTCTTCGTTATTCGATGAAATGTAATCCGTATAATCGAAGCCAGTGGTATGCGTCATTAAATGTCTCATGGTCAGGGGGCTTCCAGTCTGGTTCTTGATGGGGATTCCTTCAAGATATTGTTCTATATTTTCGTCGAGATCGATCTTCCCTTGCTCAACGAGCTGCATTACCGCAGTCGCAGTCATTACTTTCGAGATGGAGGCCATTCGAAAAATCGTCTGATCAGGATCGACCAAAGATTTCGTTTCCAGGTCGGAAAAACCGTACCCTTTGTTTAACAACACCTTGTTATCTGCAACAACTACAAAGGCTGCACCGACAAGTTTCTTTTGGATATCAGGCCGGTTAAAAAATTCATCCGCAAATTGCTCCACTTCGGCCGCAGTCGACGGCCCTTGATCATGGAGGGTTTGTTCTAATCCGGACCTGTTTTCGCTCCCGGCGACGGAGTACCCAAATGCCGTCTGACCTGATATTAGTGCAGCCATCAATAAGCTTACCGTAATCAGATTAAGTTTCTTTGAAGCCCGTAGGCCTCTTCTCTTTTCCATCGGATAACCTCGTTTCTAAAGGAATTGTTATTTTCACTTATATAAACCGCACTAATCAATCACATTAGGGCACTGCGAATGCAGCACCATCTTCCGATCGCGGTTATCCCCAGATTTTTTTGGTTCCCCTTTTCTAAGGGGAAAATCCGGTGAACAGCCTATGCTTCCGATACAGCTTTCTTTCAGAAAGCTTTTTAGAACGCTTCGCTTCTCCAGATCGGTTCTGCCTCTCCGTTAACGTGTGTTTGTTTTTTTGCGGTTTATATAAATATTTTATTTATTAAACCTTTATTTTCCATCCGTCTCGAGAAGGATTATACCTACGATTAAAGACGGAGCCGTTCGGAAGCGCCCTCACGGGAGATTTTCCCGGTTGCCCCTTCCGTACATCGCCAAAAAACCTCCGGGCATGTACCCCGAAGGTTTGTGAAGTGTTTCTCTCTTTTTGTTTCGCCGATTTACGGCACGTACCCGAAACCCAGTATCGTAAACGACCGATCCGCATGGTGATCCGCCATGGAAATTTCCACGATGCGTTCCTCCGTTTCCTCTTCATCGCAGATCAACATCGCGTGGCAGCGCGTCCAATGAACCTGATGAGGATCAGCGGTCCTCACGAATGCGCCGTTCACCCGAACGTTGGCCGTTCCAAACTCGTCGCTTCCGGAATCTTTGAAAACCATGATAAGCCGTTTGGCTCGCAAAGTCATTCGAAACGGCGCTTTGCCTGCGGAAGCCGTATGCATCCAGTTATCGGGAAACAGTGGCGTGCCGTGCGAATGATCGTCCAATTCGGTCCGCTGCAGGTCCTTATCCGTCTCACAGAAACCACCCGCATCGACCCGGGCGACTGTGCCGGCATGTTTTCGGTCGATCAGCTTCATGCCGACGAACCGGTCGCCGATGAGCGGCGGCAGGGCTTGCAGATCGTTCTCTGCATCAAGGAAGGAATGATGCGTCGTCTCGAACAGCCAGCCCAGACAGTCGGCCATGATTTGGTGCCCGGCATTGGTCGGATGATAGATATCATGGAAAAACTGCGCTTTGCCGATGACCCGGCCTTCCTCCTCGCTCCGTCCGAACTGCTCCACGACGGCATCTTTAATGCTCACCATCGGCAGATCATAATGCCATCCTAAGGGGGAGAGGCGGTCCTGAAGATTCCAGTCATTCTCGAACACGCTGAACAGCAGGATGACCGCCGGTTTGTTGTCCGCCTGCAGCGCCTGCAGCACCAGACTCTCGTAACATACGCCCCCGGTCTCGTCGTCGGCATCGTTGACCGCAAACTCCACGACGACGACATCCGGCTGGACCGTGCCTTCCCGGAGCACGTCCCGCTCGTAGCGGACGATGCCCAGCTCGGACGGAGTGCCGCCGACGCCTGCCTTGATCAGGCGGACCTTGCCTTCGTCCGCAGGTGCGAACATGCTTCGGAAAAGGTCGAAAGACCGATATGCGTAACAGTTCAGGTGCAGGGGCGCCGCCCCCGCCCCGTGCGTAATGGACCCGCCGATATAAGCGATCGTTACGGGTTTGCCGTCTCGAGCGTTGTCGATGGCCCGTTTTAATCGGGCATTGTTGCCCTTGTTCAGCAGCGAGGAAGCGATCATTTCCCGGTAGGCGAGGGAATCGCGGTTCAATGCCGCATGGTCTGTTGCATCCGGAATACCGATCGGATCTCGCGGCGCTTTGGGACCTTCCGATGGTTGTACCGATCCTGATGGGGGGTCAAACATGGCTCATCCTTCCTTTCCTCGTCACGGGGTCATTTCACTTTGTATTCGAAATTCGAGAAATCGGCCCAGCCTCCGGCCGCCTGGGTCGAGAACATGAACAAGCCGATCCGGCAGCCCATGAAATGGTCGAGCTTATAGATCATCTTGTGTGGCGTGCCCAGCTGCACCCATTCGTTTTCGTCTTCGTAGTAGAAGGTGCATTCGTCCTGATTGTTCGCAAACTGGCCATAGGCCCTGAGCGTAACCCGGGGGCTCGCCACGGGAACTCTCGCATGCTCCGCGGCCGGCTGAGCGTCGATCAGGCTGCCGAAAATCGAGGCATCCTCCGCCTCCCGTGCCGCCATGACCAAATAAAACCGGCCGTGCTCTTTCGTGAGCCCGATGAATCCGTAAGTGCCGATCAAAAAGCATAACCCCGCATAATCCCCGTCGCTCAGGCCGCTTCCATCGAGCGTAACCGTTGCTTCGCACGCAGGCCCCATTGCACGCTGCGTCAGCGTATTCACCGCGAACGTCAGATTGGGGCGGATCTGCCCGGTCCGAATCCGGTACGCGCCCGGTTTCTCGGTTACGGACCAAAGTGCGTCGTCGGGAGTATGGTTCCATTGCCACACGTCCTTCAGCCGCACCCGGCCATCGTCCTGTTTTTCGTAGCGAAAATCGTCGCTATCCACCAAGGGTTTGTACACATACCCCGGACGGGTGCTCGGTATGTCGATTTCCTTCGGCGCTTCCGAGGCAAAGACCGGGGCGCCGTCTTCAAAGTGCAGCGGCACCAGAACGGGAATGCGGCCGACCGCGCCATGGTCCTGAAACAGCATCGCATACCAATCGCCGTCCGGGGTATCCACGATGCCTCCCTGCGCGATGCCTGAATTGAAATACCCCATGTCGTCGTTGAATACGTCCCCGCCGGCAAACTCTCCGTTCAGGTCATCGGCTATGTAACACGCCTGCGTCCTGCGTCCTGCCGCCTTGGTCAAATGAATGAGAAACACGTAATACCGGCCGCCGATTTTGTAAAAATGCGCTCCTTCATAGCCCAGATGATAAGGCTGACGGTCTTCGACGATGATGCGGTCCAATCCGCCGGGCTTCGGTCCGGACAAGTCCGCGTTCAGCTCGGTCAGGCGGATCTTGGCATTGCCGTACACCAGATAAGCCTTGTCGTCTTCATCAAAGAACAATGAACAGTCATGATAAAAACCGTCGATATGGCGTTTGCTCCAGGGTCCCGTCACCGACGCCGCCGTGTATAAATACGTTTTGCCCGTGTCGTTCGCCACGAAAACGACGTAAAACGTGCCTTTGTGGTAACGGAGCGAGGCAGCCCACATCCCTTTCCCGTAAATGTGCCTGCCGTCCTCCAGCCGCTGGGCAGGCGTATCGTCAAGCCTGTCGTACACATGGGTGGCCACTTCCCAGTTGATCAAGTCGTACGAACGAAGAATGACGCAGCCCGGCATCATGTGCATCGTCGTGCTGACCATATAATAGGTGTCCTCCACCCGGATCACGTCCAAGTCCGGATAGTCGGCCCATAGAATCGGATTTACATGCATATTACACTTTGCTCCCTTCCTTCGATGCTTCAATGTGATTTCAGCCGAAAGATGACGGCGCTTTCACTTCCGGCATTGTTTTCTGTTATGATGGATGCATGTCCAGTTTATTGATCAATTCACATACCGAATCAAGGATCGGGATGAATAACGAATTTAGGACTCCTTTGTCTCACTTGCTTTAATCCAAGCATATCCATTAAATAGTATAGAGCAGAATGCGCTTCCAAAGAATGATCTATGCTTACAAAAAATTGATCTATCCTGCGATAGGAGGAAACGATGACAACGATTTTCTACGCCGGCTATGATGCCGCCCATCCGTCCGATTTCGTCTACGACATTCCGAAAGGGCATGATTTCTGGCTGCTGATCCATGCGCACACGCCGGCCGAGTTCTGGGTGAACGGCGAAATCAAGGCCTATCCTGCCCACTGCGCCGTGCTCTATCCGCCCCACCGGAAAATTTTGTACCGCGCCAGTTCGGAACGATACGTCAATGATTGGGTTCGCTTTGATTCCCGCGAGCCTTATGTACTGGAAACGACGCTGCCGCTCGGCGTGCCGATTCCGCTGAAAGATCCGGCATACTGCCATCAGCTGTTCCAGCTGCTGGTGACCGAGCATTTCCTCAAAAGCGATTATCACGAATTGTCCATCGATTACCTGTTCCGGATTTTGTTCAACAAACTGCTCGAAGCCTCGCAGTCCAACGAATCTACGCCGCATTACCAGAACCTGCTGGACTTGCGGAAGGCGATTCATAACCAACCCGGCCGAGATTGGTCGGTAGCCGAAATGGCCAGACAGGTCCATCTTAGCCCAGGCTACCTGCAATCGTTATACAGGGCCACATTCGGCCTTTCCTGCATGGACGACGTCATTCAATCCCGAATTCGATTGGCGAAGGAACGGCTCGTTCACGGCCATTCCCGCATATCGGACATCAGCGAGCTCTGCGGTTACCGGAACGTCGAGCATTTCTCCAGGCAATTCAGGAAACTGGCGGGCTGCACGCCTCGCGCCTACCGCCGTTCCGCTCATGCCGGTTTGGCCGAGACGACAAGCAAATCATTCTGAATGCAAAAAAGTCGCTATAGTAGCGACTTAAATGACTTGAATATGGTAGTATCGTGTATCATCTTTGGCATTTAAAACACCACTTGCGGTTTATCGATTGGAACGGTCCGGATCCGATACTCTTTTTCTCATGCCTGCTAATCCAAACAATCCTAACAAGCCGAGCCAGCCCCAATCGATACCTCTGTTGTTGTCGGTGGTTGTAGCTGAGTTCGCTCTGACGTTGTTCGTATTATACCTTGCATCATGGGTATACACGGTATTTTGGTCATTCACTGTAGCCGTAGCAATTTGTGTTGCTTCTTGAGCAGATACCGGAAGTGCCAAAGCGAAAACAAAAAGAAATGTTGCAATAACAGCCGTTACTTTTTTCTTCAAGGTTAGCCCTCCTTATTGGTTATGGTTTTAGCATCTCCAACATGCCGATTCATATTCTTCATCATTTTTCCATCGTTTTATACATCGACGTTGCACGCATAAGGTGCATGATAAAGCAACATTTTTCAACGGTTTACGCGTTCAAATCATGCAAGCCGGGACTGTGCTCATTAGGAAGCTCCGGCATTTGTGGAAGCGGAAACCCCTGCGGAGGATCGGTCACACGAAGCTGTCCGCCATTTCGGCTTGGGGTTTGTCCATCGAATATTTCCGCAATGCGGGTCTGATCCAAGCGGAAGTTGAACTGGGCATTGTGAAAGCCGAGATCTACATACTTCCGGCATTCCGGATATTTGTTAATATCGTAATTGGGTACGGGGAACAGCTTGCCCCACTGAACGCCTAACGTCTCCAGCGCTTTTGCGAATGCATTCTGGTGCGCATTATCGCGAACGATGAGAAAAGCCAACGTTTCCCGGAACGCTTTATTGGTGCTCATTTCATAAATTCGCGATTTCTGAAGAACCCCCGTGGATTCCAACACCACGTTATCCAGCAGGTTGCTTACGAGGTTACCGTGATCATATACATAGTTCCCCAGCCAAGGATTGCCTGCAGCATCCACAGGCAGCGAGCTTTGGGCCCCCATAATGTAATGATGAGGATTGGCATGTTTAATCGCTTCGTCCAGCGGAGCGCCGTCAACGCCTGCATTGCCTGCACCCTCGGCACCTGCCCCGGTCAACAATTGATTGATCGTTTGTTGAACCAGTTCGACATGGCTTAGTTCCTCGAGAAAGATGCCGCGGATCAAATCCCGGAACTGCGTTGCTTTGCCCCGGAAATTGCTGCTTTGGAAGAAAAATTGCATCATGGTACGCATTTCCCCGAATTGCCCGCCAAGCGTTTCTTGCAGCACTTTCGCCGCTGCCGGATCAGGCTTGTCCGGGACAATCATGTTAATGAGATCTTCACGATAAAAAAACATGCTTTTCCTCCATTCAAGTGAATTACCGCTTTAGCTTCCGGCTGCATTTGTGATTTTATGTGAAATGGAGCCTAACCAATGTTTGGTTGTACGTGCATAGATCTCAAGATGATGGAAAGCATAAATCCGTAAAAAATCCGAGGAGGAATAATAAGATGGGTATTTTGAGCGGCAATCCGAAAAATGAACCGATGCATTACGGGGAGATTTTCAGCATATGGCAATGTTCCGTGGCAGCCAAGGGAGCGGTATCCTGTTATCAGGCCTATCTGAATCATGCCGGTGATCAGGATTTGAAAAAGATTTTGGATACTTTATTGGACCAAGCAAAACTGGAGATCAAAGAATGTGACACCTTGCTGACCGAAAACGGAATTGCTCCTGCTCCCGTTTTGCCGGAAAGGCCCCCTGTGAAATGGGAAGATATTCCGGTTGGAGCGAGATTCACGGATCCTGAAATAGCGGCAAAGATTGCAGCCGATAACGCATTAGGGTTGGTTGCGGCCAGCCAAGGCATGGGTCAATCCATCCGAGAGGACATCGGGGCATTGTTCGCCAAATATCATGTCACTAAAACGGCATTGGGCGTAAAGATTCTGCAAATGAATAAAGAAAAAGGGTGGCTTGTGCCACCACCTCTTCAAGTTAAACGACCTGATTCTGATGAAAAATAGGTTTCAATTCATGGTTCTCCAGCAGGATTTCGGTGGAACCGATGATATTCCGAAAGGCATTGTTTAAATGTCAGGAATAGGGGCCATACTTGTATGGACCCTCCCCCACAAGCATGGGCGATGAAGGCTCTACCGGCATGAAGCCAGTAGAGCCTTTTAGTTTGGTCACGACATCCGGGTCGGATTCCCTGCATATTGAAATCAACTCTTCAATAAAGCTGCGGCAGCTTGTCTAGCGTGATCGCATAGTCGCAGTGATACGCGCTGCGCAGCTCTTCATTGGTCGTGAACTTTTCCGTTCTGGCAAAATCCTGAGACCAAGTCATAAACCACAGCCACGGAATACGCGAGGCGGATAAGTCTCTGATACTCGGAATCGGACCGATCTCTCCGATCGCGGCAAGTTTTGGGGTTGGTGTAATGCCAACCAGTTCCTCGTATTCCTTGCGCAAATCGGTATGTTGGTGAGCCGGGGGATACATATCTCTCGAAATGATGTCAACCACGTCATCTCCAACATAACCTTCGGCCAACGGTGAGTTCCACACCCAAATCAAATTCGTCAGCGCATGATGATTCGTATACCTTTCATACATGATCCGGTATAACTGTTTCGCAATGGTTGGACCTTGGCTCCCCCACCAGAACCAGGTTCCTTCCGATTCATGAAAGGGTCTCCACAAGATCGGAATGCGTTTGTCGCAAAATTCCCGCAGAATTTCGGCCATGTGGTCCATATCGGACAGCAAGGCTTTGTATTCCGGCGTCCCTTCCACGATCGCTTTCTTCACGTTAAAGTCCGTATGTTCCGTATAGAAGCTTTTATCCCGCCCGCGAAGTGGAGAAAACCAATGCCATGTGAACGTAAGCAAGCCTTTGTTATTCTGCACCCATTCCCAAGCTTTTTGCAGCGTATCCTGATTTTCGGAAACTTCCAGCAAACAGTCTTCGCCACTGTCTTCATAATTGATGTTCGGAGAATAACCCAGAAGTTCGAATCCGCATAGCGCTGGCAGCTTTCCCGTTACTTGATGGATATAGTCCAATTCCTCTTGCGCCATCGTTTGTGTGTGCTGTCCAGTAATGATGCCTTTCCCCTGGATCTCGCTGAAATAGTTCAGTACGGACCTTACTTCATCCGAAGCTTTAGGATTGCAAGGTATCGATTTCATATTGTCCTGCCTTTCTGTCGATCATATATCGAGTGCTTATTGACCACTCCACAGCTTAACGCGGTCTTTGACGTATTGGCCAAAAGCCTCTTCCATTTCTTCTACACCTGCTTTGTCCAGCTCCGCCATGTACTCGTCCCAGACTTTATCGAAGTTTTCCGGTTTGGCCATAACGGCTTCCGGAATTCGTTTCCATGTGATATCCTTCATTTTGGCCATAAGAATGGTCGCCTTGCTATCGCTTGGCAGAGCAATATTGTACACTGCGCCGGCTTTTCTTTCAGGAAACTCTTCTTCTTTCGGGAAAAGATCTCTCCAGTGCTCGACGTTGTACGCAGCCAAGGCTTCTTTTTCGGGTGCGCTGTACGTAGCAGTCAGGAGATCACTGTTGGTTTTCGTAAAGTAATTTCCAGTAGAATCCTTGATTCCGTCGCCATAATGAACCGAAAGGTTCCAATACAGGCCGAGGCCCGATTCCTTCATGTAAGCACTGCCTTCTTGATCCATCTTTTCTTGCACGTCCTGCGGTACGACTCTTTTTCCATCCTGAACGATGTAATCTTGTCCTTCGATCCCCCAGTTCATAAGGATCTGTCCCTCTTCCGAAGCAAGATAGTCGAGAAATTTTATGGCGGCTACGGGATCCTTGCATTCGCTGGAAATCGCTATGCCGTATCCTCCGTCAAAACCGGCTGACCAAAAGTTGGTATCCTTATACTCCTTGGACAACGTTACCGGATAATGGCCGTAGGTTTGATCGAATTTACCGGCAGCCTTCAGAGCCTGCTGCGCATCACCATAGTCCCATGCGGGGTCGATCAGTCCAAGCACCCGCCCGGACGAAACTTTGGATTTGAACTGGTCCGTCTTTTGAACAAAGCTTTCTTTATCCAGCAAACCTATATCGTTCATGTGGTTCAGCCAACGGAAATATTCCCGTTCCTCCGGACGCCGGAAATGGTAGGTGACATCGAATGTTTCCTGATCCACATAGTACTCGCCGTCATCTGGCGCGCCTGTCGTGAAGAATCCCATGTTCGTTACTTGATACATATGCCAATCGTCCGCGTTAATGGTCAATCCGATATTTTTATTGCCGTTTTCATCGGTTGGATGTTTGGCCAAATAGTCCGTAATCACCTTTTCGTAGTCCTTCACCGTACGAATTTCGGGATAGCCTGCTTCTTTGACGACGCGATGCTGAAGCTGGAAGCCGCCGTCGGCTTTGAATTTTCGCTCATCGACCGCAGACCAGGTCGGAATGGCATAAATGGCCTGATCTTCCAAACTGTATTTGGCGCGAACAAGCTTGTCGCCCAGCATTTTTTTAATATTAGGAGCATGCTCCTCAATGAGGTCCGTCAGGTCAAGGACTGCACCGACATCCACCAGCTTGCCGAGGTCCGCTTTGGCGGCAATGAGATCAGGAACTTCACCGGTGGCAGCCATGATGGATACCTTTTGCACAGGGTCACCTACCGCGAATTCGGCATCCAGCACGACGCCGGTTTTCTCCGTGATGACCTTGCCTATACGGTCCTGCATATTATTCCAGTTCGGACTTCCGTCCTCGGAAAAATAAGTAAGGGTAATTGGCCCCGTGCCGTTTCCGCCCTTGGCGGATTCCCCATCCCCACTTCCTGAACAGGCTGCGAGCTGACTAAGCAAAAGACCAGCCGCCAGCAGTGAAACCGCTGTTTTTCGGGTACGCTTTTTCATAAAAACAAACACTCCCCATTTTAAATTAAACGAAGTTATACAGGTCAACAGGATACCGCGATGATCCAAGGGCATGCTCCCGCTCGCCCGATCAGCTCTTGACGGCACCCAGCGTCATGCCTTTCACGAAGTACTTCTGCAAGAAAGGATAAACGATGAGAATCGGAACCGTAGCTATGATGGTAATCGCCATTTTGACGGAGTCCGGAGATACTTGGGTTACCAGTTGAGACATGTTCTCCCCGCGGACGTCGTTAGCGTTGGTCGTCGTGCTCTGAAGCACTTTCATCAGCTCATACTGCAGCGTCGTCAGAGAGTCATTGGAACCATTATAAAGGTACGTATCGAACCATGAATTCCATTGTCCCACAGCGAGGAACAACGCCACCGTTGCGAGAGCAGGCTTGGTAAGCGGGAGAATGACACGCCAGTAAATGGTGAAATCGTTCGCCCCGTCAAGCTTGGCTGATTCTTGCAGAGCATAAGGAATGCCATCGATGAACGAACGGATGATAAAGATGTTGAAGGCGCTTACGAGTCCAGGCAAAATATAAACAGCGAACGTATTGATCAGATCCAGGTTTTTGATCAGAATAAAGCCCGGAATCAAGCCGCCGGATACATACATTGTGATCGCCAGAAATACGGATACAAAACGCCGTCCCTGAAATTCCTTGCGCGCCAGTGTATAAGCAACCATCGATCCGCTGACAAGACCTGCCAGCGTACCTATGACCGTTCGAAGCACCGAGATTTTAAATCCGGTGATCAACCCGTCGTAACTAAAGATGAGCTTATAATTTTCCAGAGTGAATTGTCTAGGGAAAATCGATATTCCACCCCGAACGGTATCTACGGAATCGTTAAAGGAAATAGCGAGCACGTTGAGAAACGGATATAGCGTCGCGATTGTAACGATTCCAATAAACACGTAGACAAAGGTATCAAAAATCCAGTCTTGGGGGGATTTGGCGGCAATCTTCGGTCGTTTGGGTTTGATGGAAGATGCTGTCGGCCCGGATGCGTCCATGTCTGTTCCTCCTCCTTACATAATGCTTTCGTTAGCGAATTTTTTGAAGATCCCATTCACGACGAACAGCAAAATCACGCTGATGACCGAATTGAAAATACTGATTGCGGTACCGAAAGAATATCTCCCCATGGATAAACCGTAATTCAAAGCATACAAATCCAATACTTCGGAATAGTCGCTGACCATATGGTTGCCGAGCAGGAACTGCTTTTCAAATCCGATACTCACAAGATGGCCGATCGACATAATAAAAAGCACGATGATCGTTGGCCTGATGCCCGGGAGCGTGATATGCCATATTTGTCTCAGACGGCTGGCACCGTCGACTTTCGCCGCCTCATACAGCTCAGGGCCGATTCCGGAAATGGCCGCCAAATAGATAATGGCATTCCAGCCTGTCTCCTTCCAAACGTCGGCTCCGGTCACGATTCCCCAAAACAGCTCTCCCTTCGCCATAAACTGAATCGGCTGGTCAATCAAATGCAGTCCAAGGAGCAAATCGTTGACCGCGCCTCCGTCGGTCGACAGCATTTTGATGACGATGCCTGCGGCGACGACCCAAGACACGAAGTGAGGCAGGTAAGATACGGTCTGCACAAAACGTTTCATCACCTGAGCACGTACCTCGTTTAGAAGCACTGCGAACAATACGGGAAACACGAAACCGGCCACAAGCCCCATCAAGCTCATGGCAAGCGTATTCCTTAACACCAGGTAGAAGTGCTCGTCTTGGAACAACGCTTGGAAATGTTCAAATCCGACCCATTTCTGATCGAAAAATCCTTTGCCGGGTCTGTAGTTTTGAAATGCCATCGTCCAGCCCCACAGGGGCAAGTACTGAAATATGAACACCCAAATTACAAACGGAAATGACATCAAATAGAGATACTTCTGGTTCTTAAACACTTTCCACTTTTGCGAATGCTTGTGTTTCCGTGTGCGGATGCTTTTCTTTTCTGTTATCGCTTTCATTTCATCCCCCCCTTTCCTCTCTCATCATAAAACAATGATGTTCATGGCGACATATCGGAGATTTATTATGAATTCATTCAAAAATCTTCGATCCTTTCAGAAAATTCAATCTTGTTTTCAATCGTTGTAAAATGAAATCCCCTGCGGTTAAAGAAGATTGCAGGGGACCCGATCCTTTAAATTTGAAATTCAACCATTGCAGAATAACGCTGAGCTATGCCCTTTCTTGCCGAGTAGCGCTTAATTTGAACCATACGCTATTAAAATCACCCGCAAGAGGCGGGATAATCAAGCCTGCTTGCATCAAGCGATCTCCGCCGTATGTTCCAACGTCCCCATCCGCCCCTTGAACGGTATAAACAAGCGAATGATCCAATCCCTTGAGCTGCAGCATATCCGTTGCAGGATTGGGCTTGGCCAGTACGCGAAAGAAAAATACGATCGCTTCGGATCGATCTTCCGACACGAACATCCAGGATGTTTCATTCCCTGTAAATGGACTGCGAAGCCGATACAGATTGCCTTGTTGAACGAGAGACCGGAGTTCCTTGTACATCGCGATCTGTTCTTTTGCCTGAGATTGTTCAGCATCGCTAAATTTCGTCAAATCAAGCTCATAGCCAAAATTCCCCGACATCGCAACGTCACCCCTGAATTTGAGCGAAGTTTCGCGGTGCACTTGATGATTCGGCACAGCGGACACATGAGCTCCGATCGTGCTTACCGGATACACCAGACTGGTGCCATACTGGATTTTCAGTCGTTCCACGGCGTCCGTATTGTCACTTGTCCAGGTTTGGGGCATGTAATATAACATCCCTGGATCAAACCGGCCGCCACCGCTGGAACAGCTTTCAAACAGAATTTCGGGAAAGGCTGTAGTCAGCTTGTCCAACAATTCATAGAGACCCAGCACGTAACGATGCGCTATCTCCTGCTGATGCTCCGGCAAAGCCGCTGCAGAGCAAATTTCGGTCAATGCGCGATTCATGTCCCATTTCACGTAAGAAACGGGCACGCCGGTGAAGATGTCAGCCAGTGCGTCATACAAATAATCCCGGACTTCCGGCCGCGAAAGATCCAACACCAGCTGCCACCGTGCTTCCGTCCGACGACGGCCCGCAACGTGCAGGCACCAGTCCGGATGCTTGCGGTACAGGTCGCTGTCCGGCGAAATCATTTCCGGCTCAAACCACAGCCCGAACTGCAATCCGTGACGTTCAATGCGCTCCGCCAAATCGCGCAGGCCATTCGGAAGCTTTCGGCGATCTTCGACCCAATCCCCAAGGGAGCTGTTGTCGCTGTCCCGCTTGCCGAACCAGCCGTCATCAAGCACCAGTAGCTCAATGCCTAGCTCAGATCCTGTTTTGGCGATCGCTTCAATCTTTTCGGCAGTAAAATTAAAATACGTTGCCTCCCAGTTATTCACGAGAATCGGGCGTTCTTTGTCCCGGTGCACCCCACGGCATAAGCGATTCCGATATAGTCGATGATAGATTCTGGACATGCCTCCAAGTCCTTCGTTGGAATAAACAAGCACTGCCTCGGGGGTTTGAAAGGATTCCCCAGGATGAAGCACCCAGGAAAAATCGAATGGATTCAGTCCAATGCCCAACCGGACGATTCCAAAAGCATCGACTTCCGCTTCAGCGTGAAAATTGCCGCTGTACACCAGATTTGCCGCAAACACCTCGCCATGATCCTCGTCTGTCCCCGGACTGACTACGGCCGCGAACGGATTGTGCTGGTGGCTGCTCATTCCCCGACGACTGCCGAGGCTGGTCCCTCCAGGACCAAGCGGCCTGCGTTGAATATGCGCCTCCCGTGCCCAATGACCAGCAAGGTACACCAAATCATAATGGCTCTTCCCGTACAAATCCACATTTGCACTTAGCGCGCGCAGCAGTTTAAGCGTTCCTTGACCATTATTCTTAAAATGAACTGATCTGGTAATAGCCCCATCGCCGAAAATGCTATATCGCAGACAAACAGTCATGCCTGTGTACGCATCCTCCAGTTTCAGTTCCAACGTATCGGCTTCATGATCCGATTCCGTATAAACATACGGCAAACCTTCAAGAGGGGGTTTGCCAACAGTGGTCCTATACCCTTTGTAGCGAAGCTCTGTAATCCGGCTCCCGTCTTCAAGCTGAACTTGATATGCAGGCGACCGGAAATCGCCTGTTCCGTATTGCGGATATTCTTGGGGCATGGAATCCAGGGCAGGCTTCTCCAAACCCGGGACTAGATTTTCCAAGTTTCCATCATGGGACAACGGTTGTCCCCAATATACCAGTAAAGGAAAGCCTTCTACGATTTGAACAACATAGCTGGTCACCCGGGATTGCAGATGAAATATTTGCCGTAACTCGTCAACGTATACTGCCACTACATCATTCACTCCTGTTCATCTAGATTTATGTTTAAGTTCCTGCAACCATAAACGAATTAAACGATCTGGCGTTCCAGAGCTAAGGATTGCCGTACAATCCTTCGGGAAGTTCGTCCAGGGTAATCACGGCGTCGTGATCATACACCTTTTTCAAATGGGCCTTTGTATTCGTTTTGCCGTCTCGAATATATTCACCGGTCCATGTATTGAAAAAGCTCCAATATGCGCCATAAGTCCGCAGCAAATCCGGATCCGGGATCGGCCCGTTTTCGGCCAGCGCGACAAGCTTCCTATGGTTGGACAGAAACAAAAGTTCATCATACTTGGCAATGTTCGGGCTGTAGTCACCTGACGGGTTGTAAACGTCAACGCTTACAATGTCGACCACATCATCTCCGGGGTACCATTCCTCCTTAACGGAGTTCCAAACCCAGATGAGATTGTTCAAATGATGGTGATCGGTCAAACGCTCATACATGAGCCTATATAGCTTTTTGGCAGGTTCGGGGCCTTTGGCTCCCCACCAAAACCAGCCGCCCTCCGCTTCGTGCAGCGGTCTCCAAAGTACGGGAACGTTATGCTCCTGCAATCGCTTCAATTGAACGGCAATGGCATCGATGTCCCGAATTAAAAGCTTGTAGTCTTCCGATTGCGGATGGCTAAGGGCATATTCTACATCGAAGGTCGTGAACTCGGTATTAAAACCTCGCCACCATTCGTGCCCGGGTTCATTGCCTCCGATCCCTTTCGGCGCATTCCAATGCCAACTCAGTGATACGATGCCTCCACGTTTATGCCACTCCATCATCTCCTCAACCTCATTCGAGGTGGCTCCGTTTTCGACACGGGATGGAGAATAGTCCATCAAATCACCGGAAACAAGCGCAGGGTACTTGCCCGTCTGCCGATTGACCCACTCCGCATCCTCCAGCGTTTGCTGTCCCGAAATGATCTTCTTTCCATACTGGCTGACCATGAAATCGAAGAGTGCTCTGGTTTGCGGCATCGCTTCGGAGTTGCTTAAGGCGTCGATCTGTACCTTGCTTTTGATTGCGGGGGAATGTATACGTTCAAGCTTTATATACTCGATACCATAGTAACCCCAGCCTCGAAAAATGTTGATGGAGTTGCTGCCGGCGTTAAGAAGCACTTTCGTCATCTTTTTTTCAGCCCGGACCGTTCCCGCTTTTGGAGCATCGAGCGTCAATTCACCAGCCCCTGAACCATTAACTTGAATAGACGTGGCCTTATCTCCATTGCCTTCAGGAATGTAGTATCCCAAGCTTAACTCATAAAGCCCGCCTTCCGGCACGTTAACGCTGAATGCAGCGCTTCCGTTCTTCACCGCAGCATCCGGATCCTCCTCGAAAAAAAATGAAAGATAGCCTTCGCCATCGTATGACTTGTCTTCTGCTTTGGCGATGGTCCCATACCGCTTCTTGATGCAGTACCCTTCTATGGAAGCATCTTCAAAGGTTACTTTCAGCACCTGGGTTGGATGGGGAAGCACCGCTTCAGCCCGATCAACGACAAATCCTGGTACCGTTATGGCTGCGTCCGCCCTGCAGCAGGCAAAACCCGACATGACGATGCATGAAAAGAGTATGGCTGGTCCTGTTATCGCTTTCATTTTGTGAATTTCCCTCCTTTCGTTTCAACTATATTGGTAAAGGGGACTTGCGGACATATCACAAATTTCAAATCATTTCATACGGATATTCACTGTTTTTTCAGAAAAACAGTTCGGTTTTCATTTAGAAATCAAAAAACTCCCCTACAATGTCGTTTACTGACTTTGCAGAGGAGTGATGCTGCAGATCATTCTTTTTTCTGATAAAAGGAAGGAGACTTCCCTTCCAGCTTCTTGAATTTCGTGTGGAAATAATTCACGTTGGAGTACCCTACCTTTTCAGCGACTTCGTACACCTTCATGTCCTGTGCCAGCATTTCTTTCGCTTTTTGGATCCGGATCCGATCAAGGTATGCGTTAAAATATTCCCCCGTGTAACTTTTGAAGAGCTGGCCCAGATAGGAACTGCTGTAATTGAACAACACGGCGAGCATTTCCAGTCTTAGATTATCCCCATAGTGCCGATCTATATAATCAAGCAATCGCTTCATCTCGTTGTCTTTGCTGTTATAATCGGAGCAGCGTGCCAGCTTTTCCATCACTACAGAAACGTGGCCGACGAGCTCCCGGATATAACGGGAATTATATATTTCGGCTAGAAATCGCGCCGGTTCTCCTGGATAACCTGATAAAGACCAAATACGGGGATGAATTTTTCGAACCGTTTCATTGGCGAGGTAAAAGAAATGGTCGCGAATGTCCTTTTCCTGCGCGTGATGAACCACCTGCTGCAATGCTATTTCATCCAGAAAGGAGGAGATCGTTTCCGCATGGCCAACATCTACCAAATAATGCAGCCTGAACGCCTCTTCCTCCTTGCTCGATCGAGATAAAGCTGGAGATGGGACGGTTTCTTTTGGATAGCTTTCCGGCGTTTCTTCAGTCAGAAGCCTCCCCTTATCGTAAAAAAAACTACGCTCCAACAGGGAGCGGGCCGTTCGAAAAGAATGAAGGATCTCATCCAACGATCGAACGGGTTGTCCAACCGCAACATCCATTTCAAAGCGAAGCTCTCCCGACAAGAGTTGGAGATTCTTATGCAGCTCTGCCCAACCATAGTCCCCGACAGGCGGGTCCCCGAGCAATAGGACGATATACGGAGCAAAATATAAAACGATTCCTTGACGCTCGAAAGTATACGTTCTGCTCAATACATCCTTGAAGCTATGAATCCGTTCGCTTTCTTCCGGATGCGAACCCGGGAAGCCGATTAGAAGGATTTGATATTTGGTCCACTTTGCCTGAAATGAGCCAGACCATTCCTCTAATAGGGAATCTTCTGAATCGTGTCTGCCGGACAGTAAAGAATAAAGGATCCATTCCGGCGAATTGGTCTTTTGTACCATGCTTTTTTCCTGCTTTTTTGCAGAAAGCTGGCCATGAATCTTTTGAAGCAATGCTGACAGCTCTTCCTTGTTTACAGGTTTAAGCAGGTATGCTTCAACGCCGAATTGAAGGGCTTGGCGCGCATACTCAAAATCCGCATAACCACTGAGTATAATGACGTGAATGTGCCAGCCGCGGAGGCGGATCTCCTGAAGGAGTTCCAGCCCGTCCATGCCGGGCATGCGGATATCGACTAACAAAACATCCGGAATCTTTTCTTCAAACATGCGGAGCGCCTCATTCCCGCCAGCTGCCGTCCCCATGACTTCGAACCCGAGATCTTTCCACGGGATTAACGTTTGCAATCCCAGACGCAGCTTCGGCTCATCATCAACGATTGTCACTGAAAACAACAGGTTCCACTCCCTTCTTCGGTATGCAAAATGTAATGCAGGTTCCTCGGCCCTCTTCGCTTTCGATGGAAAGCCTTGCACCTTGACCATAGGTAAGCTGCAGTCGATCGTTCACGTTGCGAAGGCCAATACGATTTCCAGGTTCCTCGGAGTCCATTAAACGCATCGTTAAATCCTTCATTTTCTTTGGAGGAATACCCGCACCATCATCCTGGATCTCGACGAATAACTCTCCGTGATCGTTCAGCCTGGTCCGAACGGTGATCAGTGTCGGTTCCTCTTTGCGATCTAACCCATGAAGAATCGAATTTTCAACCAAAGGTTGGATGATCAGCGGCGGAATCTCGATGCCTTCGGTTGCCGGATCGATATCCATTTTGTATTGCAGCCGATCCTCAAATCGGAATTTATGAAGTTCCAAGTAGCAGCGGACCATATTCAACTCTTCCGATAGCGGAATTTGGCGGCTCCCCACCTCCAGGCTGTTGCGAATCAAAATGCTAAGCTGCCATACGGCTTGGGCCAAGTCCTCTTCCCCTCGAAGGTGCGCTTCCATCCTAATCGACTCAAGGGTGTTGAACAGAAAGTGGGGATTCACCTGACTTGCTAACATTTTGAATTTGATGTCGTTTTGTTTTTGCAGAAGTAACTGTTTCTGCTGGTTACTCTCTTCCACCTCGAACATCAGCTGGCTTATTCGATGAACAAGGGCATTAAATTGTCTGGAAAGTTGTCCGATCTCATCCTTTCCGTCCAGGTCGAGATAAGAATCCCAAGACAATGTACCTACTTGGGACATATGTTTGCTAAGCCGGAGCAGCCTACCCGTAATTAATGATGCCGATGCATAAACGAGCAGGACGGCAATGACCAAACATCCGCCTACAACGAATGCAGATATACGGATGACAGCGTTTGCATCATGAACAATATCGGATATCGTAAAAATCGAAATGATCCGCAGCCCGTTCCAGCTATTCTGCGGGTTCAGGTTGGCAATAACCACCTTGGAATTTTTACCGTTCATGACCGCATCGAAACTGCCTTCGCTTTGCCATAACATATTGCTCTCCGCATGTACTGCCGAAAGGTTTTTGCCATAAAGATCCGGCCGGTTGGCTGCTACGATGTTATTGCTGTCATCGACGATCATGGTAGCAAACGACTCTTGGGAAAGAATCGAGTTCAGCAAATCAGAATTGACGTTGATCACCAGAACGCTTTCATTTTTCAAATCATCCAGATTAATTTTCCGAACCAGACTTAGGTAATGCTTCTGATCCCTCTCATCCTGAATATAACCCCAACCTGCCAGTCCTTTTTTATTCAGGGCAGACACATACCACGCTTCCTTCGTCGTTTGTTCATCTGGCTGCATAAATTCCCAGTTATTCAGCATCGTTGGGTTCGACGCATACAACCGAATTGCTTTTATTTCTTTATAGAGCCGCACATAATCCCGGATATCCGTATATTGGCGATAGGTTTGGATGACTTCGTTGTAGCTGTCATAACTGCGGCTTGCTATGGATTTCATGCGGTTATCGTTAGAGAGCTGATAGGAAATATCCAGCGCTACATTAATAACCTCCGCAGTCCTTTTCTGAACGCGCTCCACGTTATCGCTGGCCTGTTCGAAGGCATTCGAGACCATGACTTCGCGCAGCTTGTTCGTTAAGTAAATACCGCTTATTAAAAGCGGGAGCACGGCCACAGTGATAAAGATCAGGGAGAGCTTTCTTTTCAGCCTGATATCGTTGATGATTTGGATCAAACGCATCGCACAGTCCTCTTTCCTTCCATTCGTTCAGTCCTCATGAGAGTTATCACGTTGTCATAGATTGGTTTCTCCGTGGTTCCTTTTGACACCAAACAATGTACTCTACTCATTTGGGTTAGTCAATGAAATGTTAAAGTAGGATTCATGTTATCATTGAATATCAAAACGCTCAACATGATCTTTTCTGATGCTCCTGATTGCAAATGAACGAAAAGACTGCCGGTCAATGCCGGCAGCCTCGTTTATTAATCATTGGAATTTACTTTTTCGCACCCGTCCGTTAGCTCATCCCTCGTACTCAAAGGGCTCATCACTAGAATAAATATCATGGAAAAATCCCTTATACGGTATATCGTCTTCCAGACATTTGATGAGATACGACAGTTCCTCGTCACACTTCGGTTCCTCGCCGCTACGCTGCACTTCCTCAAATTCGTCTAGAATATTTTCCAGGAGGGTGACTTGAATAAATAAGGGCAGCTTCTCTAACATCGAATCATCGATTGCGGTCTCGGATCGGTATCCCGCGAGGACGATTTCAAAATAATCGTCCATAAACTGTTTACGTTTAGTCGCGTCTGGTTCAAATTGTATCCAGCCTACTCCATGGGTCCAGAGATCAGCCAGATCGTACATATACCAGCCGAAACATGAATTATCGAAATCATATACGGTGATTTGCCCGGTATCAAAATCGATCAAATAATTCCCGTCATTAAAATCAAAATGGATCATACCAAAAGTCTCCCGGTTCGTATCCAATTCATTTAAAGAGGCAAGGAGTTCAACCATCTTTTCCTTCAACAGAGTGAAGGATTCGGGTACTCGTTTATCGATATACGCGGCATTGTATTTGTCAAAAAAATGATGCCGGCGATGGACCGGAGCATACCCTTTCGATATGTGGTGCAGTTTTCCCAGGACTTTACCGCAATTATAGTAGTATTCGGTAATCGGGGCTCCTTCACGGTACTGATAATGATTCTCCACGAGCATTTTACCTTTGGCCTTCATGAACAGGCAAATAAAAAAGGTATGGTCATCATAAGTGACCTCTTCCAGCAAATTCCCCTTCTTGGAGCTGACTACATTCGAGACACTGCCTCCATGCTCGAATAAATACCTGATATACTCCACTTCTCCCAGAAAATCTTCCCGGCTCCGGTCCGGCAAGAAAGCGATTCGAAGTATTCGAGGGTCGAAACCCTCTTTCTCACAGGTATAAACAACATTCCGCCCTCCTTGATGCCCCTGAATAAGCAGGAATTCATAACCTTCCAGTCCGAACAACTGGGATCCTAAAGCAAGCAAATGCTCACCACAATTTTGAACGACCTCGTTATAATTTATACGATCTCCTCCAGTCTACAATCTTGCCAACGACTTCCTGCAATTGAAATGCTGCAGAAAAAAACTGAACATGTGAAAATCCTTCTGCGGCCTTAAATGATACCTTGTTTAACATTGAAATCCGCTCCTTTTCGTTTCATGGGTATATTTTACCGAATAATTCCAACGGTTTCTAGGCATAGTTTTTTTACGATAAAATTGATGTTGCAATATGGTTTGGAAGATGGCACGCTTTTTTATACGTCAAAGGAAGGATGGTAGAATCTTATTCGATGAGAGGAACTAAGGAGCGGCTTTGTTTGTTCTATTATGAATTTTTCATATGTTGAAATTTTGATGGTTATCGACCTGAAAAACCCTTGTTCCATCGACTTTTGGAACAAGGGTTTCGTTCGTTTGTACGTTTGTATTGCGGGCTCCATCTTTACGTTTCTATCTCAACCCTGGCAATCGCCCATTTCATTGCCGCCCAACTAAGACGCTGCCGTGACCCCGCCAACGGATTGCTGCTCCTCTCGCATACGAAGCCGTTTGTGCGCTGCCCACAAAAACGGAACGCCGCATACCGCGGTCACCGCGATGGGGATAAATACGAGCAAAGGATGCTCTGCTCCGAATGTATCCAACAAAACACCTCCGAAAATCGGGGCACTGACGTTGCCCAAGTTGTTAAAACCGATCATGCCAAAATACGTGCCGCGCAGCTCCGGCTTCGCAATCCGGTCGACCAGGACGTCCATAAGTGTAAACATCAGCACTTCGCCTACCGTAAAGATGATTACCGCAAGCACGAGCATCCACGGACTTTGCGCCAGGCCGAACATCAGCAAGCTGACGGACACCATGGCATTCCCGACGATCAGCGGTACGACAGGCGGAAATTTGCTTGCAACGCGCACGACCGGAAATTGCACGGCAAGCACAACGACGGCATTGAGCGAGAGCATGTATCCAAACCATTTCGCACCGTCGTGCATATGGGGATTCAATGACATGAACTGCGGCAATGTGGAACTGAAGTGTCCGTACCCCAGCACGCAGAAGATCGAACCGATCAATATATACATAAAAATCGGGTCCTTCCCCGTCGTGCGAAATGCCTCACGGATGCGGATCGGCTCTGTATGCGCTGCGGCTTGTCCGTCGGATGGCAATGGATGAATCATAAACTGCACGATCAACAAAGCTCCGTAGGCCACATATACGCCTCCAGCCACGAGAAAGGACAGATTCGAATCCGACAAACCAAGATACAGCCCAAGCAGCGGCCCAAAAACCACCCCAAGATTGATAGCTGCATATCTCAGATTAAAAACCAGCAATTTGTTGGAAGCGGATGTGATATCGGATAATAACGCCCTCGACGTGGGCTCGAAAGTGGCTCTGCATATGCCGTTCAATGCATTCATGACAAAAAACATCCAGATTCTGTCGGCCACCGCAAAGCCGATGAATACGATGGCCCAACCAAACACGGATATGAACAGCACTTTTTTTCGGCCGATCCGGTCTGATACATAACCGCCATAAAAGCTTGCAAATACGCCGACGAGTGCGCTGACCGCCACGATCACGCCCGTCTGCGACGGCGATGCTCCCATCGTCTGCGTCAGGTAGATCGACAAAAACGGTATGCTCATCGACGTTGCCATCCGGCCGAAAATCGTGCCCACAATGATGGTCCACGCAAGCGGATGAATCTGTTTCAACTGCGAATTCATGCTGCTGCCTCCTTGCTGCCTTACAATATTCTATGCCTATGTAAACATATGTTCTCCATTATACGATGAAGGCCTGTTTTTGGAAATTAATATTTTTGATCATTCGGCCTTGAATGTTGTAAACAAAGGGGCTTTCAGTGGATGAAAATTGGCAGGAATAGTATTATTAACTATTATGAATTTTTCATATAATGAAATTTTAATGCAAATCATCATCTAATCATTCGATCTTCTTCCCCCAACGTTATGTTCTTTTCACGAAAAAAGTCGCCTATTTGGCGACTTCGATCCGATCAATCGTATATCACTCACGTCACGAAGTACTGGCTTGGATTTCCGAGCTCGGGATGGAACTTCTCGCGAAAGCGGCCCCCCGTATACGCTCCGATCACCTTGCGCCAGAATGCCTGGGCAATAACATTCGACCGAACCTGCGTCACCTTCCAGCGCCCCGAAAAACGATTGAACAATTCATGGGCAGCCCATGTTCCCACGCCGCTGCGCCGATATTTCTGCATGACGAAAAACTCGGTCAGATAATAGTCGTTTTCCTTGTTCCCCGGCTGTTTCTCTACAAGCGCAAACCCGGCCGGCACGCCGCCGCTGGTAATTAAAAAAGCAAACTTGCGGCCTTCCTCCGTCCAAAAGGATTCCAGGCCCGGATATTCTGGAAAAATGCCGTTCACGTCCACGTCAATATTCAAATATTTCGTAAAATCATACAAATAAAATTGCATCAAATGCCGAATCACCTGACTGCGTTCTTGGGGAACCAGCTCGATCTGCACCCTCATCCGGTCCACTCCTCTTTTCTATGGATATGCCTGCCGTTTATACTAATTACTTTACTGGTTTATAAGTCATGGGGCAAGAAAGCAATCTCATTGCTCTCTGTTCGTTGAACAGGCTGTGACCAAGCAAAATATGGTACACTGGTGTTACTATGCCATGCGATCGTTCGCAATGATAAACACATTTATGGAGGTGCCGAACATGACCAATGTGCAAAAAGAGATTGACCGACGCAAGCTGGATGAAAAACTGCCTTCCATGCCTTGGTTCGTTCAGCAATTCATTGACTATAAGCTGCCTGACCTGTCTCCTTCCACGTTATTGGAATACTTGCGGGATTACGACGCATTTTTCAGCTGGCTTCGCGCCGAAGGGCTGTCCCAAGCTGTGACGAACAAAGATGTTCAACTCACCGAGCTGGAAGTGCTGCGAATGGAGTCCATCACGTCGTTTCGACTGTTTCTGGGCACCAAACGCGAAGGAGCCAACTCACGCATTACCGTTTCCCGCAAGCTCTCCTCCCTGCGCTCCCTGTTCCACTATTTGAGCCAAATTGCTGAAGATGAGGATTTCTACCCCCTGCTGAAACGAAACATTATGGCCAAAATCGAAATCAAGCGCACGCACAAACCCAAAGACACGGCAGCCAAGTTGAAGGGTAAAATTTTGGAAGAAGACGAATTGCTGGAGTTCATTGGTTATATTCTGGAGGGTTACGCAGTGGATATGCAAAAAAACAAGCAAGCCCTCTATGCCCATGAACTAAACAAAGAACGGGATGCCTGCATCGCCAGCCTTATCCTCAATTCCGGTCTTCGCGTGTCAGAGGTCGTCAACTTGAACGTCGACGATCTGGATCTGAACAACAAGATGCTGCATGTATACCGAAAAGGAAACAACGACGAAACGTTCAAAACCCCCGTTTATTTCAGGGAACAAGCGAGAGACGAGCTCGCCAACTATATGCAGCTGCGTCAGTCCCGCTACCGCACTCCGAAACGCGAAAAAGCGCTGTTCATCGCGCTTCGCAACGGGGAATCCGAAGGCAGCCGTATGACGAAAAGAGCCATTCAGGCCATGATCATCAAATATGCGAAGAAATTCGGCAAACCGTACCTGACCGTGCATAAATTGCGCCATTCCTTTGCGACAGACTATTATTTGCAAAATGATATCTATAAAACCAAGGAACAGCTGGGTCACGCTTCCACCGAGACCACTGAAATTTATGCCCATCTTACCGATAAAACGATGTCCGAAGCGATTGAGCGCCGATTGGAGGAAAACTAGCTCTCCGTTTCGTCATCATAAAAAACAAATGATAATCAAACCCCAAAAGCCGCCCCAATGGCGGCTTTTGAACGATCAGTGATGCACAGTGTCAACCCTTATCGAGAATAGACAGCAGGACGCTCACAACCTGTCCGGGCTCATGCACGGAATGCCAAGCGATTCCTTTGTTGTCAATCTCAATAACATGCTGGCCATCGAAATCCGCCTCGTTTTGTACCTCTTCCTTCGGGAACCACGAAACAACTCCGATGACCCTCTCCAGCTGCTGCACTAGGAGCAGGTCTTCGCCGCTCCTCGCCATCACCAGTTTAGGGTAAGGCGCTTGCTTGTGGCCTTCGATCAACACCCAATCATAATCCTTGAAATAATGGAGCATATCCTCCAACCTGGCCGCCCGCTTCTCAAGAATGGCCGTCCGTGTATCGGACATGACGGCCACAGCCCCTGCCCCCGCTTCGGCAAAACGATGCGAATCGGTGCCTTCCCGATCCATTTGAAAGTGGTCATGCCCATCATGTTTGATCACCGCGACCCTCAGTCCGCGGTTGGAAAATTCACGCGTAAGAGCTGCCGTAAGCGTGCTTTTGCCGGTGTTTTTGTACCCGACCACCTGCACTACTTTTGGCCCCGGTCCCGGAGTGTTGGCATAGCTGGTTATCGACATCCTGCCTCACCTGCCTTGAGGGAGTTTGATAATGCGGACCTTCTCCCCGGCCGCGATGCCCTTCCTTTCCGGCGGCACCACGATCAGGCAATCGCTGTCCTTGATCGTAATCATCACGCTGGATTCATCCACCCGCGATGGAGCCGGTGCAGCGTAAACGGTGCCCTCCCTAATCTGGATGCGTCCGCGGACAAAACGGGTAAAGTTGTTTACCTTCGTATACTCCGTATCCATAATCGCCGTCCACTCCTCCAAATAAGGGTGCGGATCGCTCTGCATCATCCGGATGGTAGGCCAAACAAACAGCGAGAAACCGACAAAACAGGCCCCTGGATTGCCTGACAAAGCAAACAACAGCTTTCCGTTCACCACCGCCGCCGTCGTTACGCTGCCCGGGCGCATCGTTACCTTGTTGAACAGCATGTCCACATCGCTTTCGCGCACGAGATCTCCCATAATATCGTAATCTCCTACGGAAACGCCACCTGTCGTGACCACGATATCGTTGTCGCGCACAGCCTCTTCCACCTTGGCGCGGGCAGCAGCAACGTCATCTGCGATCGAACCGTACATGACCGGTTCTCCCCCGGCCTCAACGACCAGGGAACGAAGCATGTAGCTGTTGCTGTTTCGAATCCGTCCAGGCTGCAAAGGCTCGTCCACGTCAAGCAGTTCGGTCCCCGTCGCAAAAATCGCGACCTTGGGTCGACGATAGACACGTACATGAGCCACGCCGAATGTCGCAAGGACCGACTGTTCCCCTGCCCGAATGGTCGTGCCTGACTCCAGCAGCAAGTCGCCTTCCTGAACCTCCAGCCCAATGGGCGTAATATTGGCGTTAGGCTGAATGCTTCGTTTCAAACCGATCCAATGCTGCCCATCCTGTTCCCTGCTCTCGGTCATCTCCAACATGACGACAGCGTCGGCGCCTTCGGGAACCTGTGCACCCGTCATGATTCTCGCAGCAGTGCCTTCCACAACAATCTGATCCGAAGTGTAACCACACGGTATTTCATCGATCACGCGCAGCCAGATCTGTTCATCGCTGGAAGCATGCAAGGTGTCGCCGCTTACAATGGCATAACCGTCCATGCCTGAACGGCGGAAAAACGGATACGGATGCGGTGCATGAACGGTTTCGGCCAACGTTCTCCCATGCGCGAGTTCAAGCCTGACCAGCTCGGTCGAGCCAGAGCTTGCACGCGCCGCAATCTTGGCCTGAGCATCGGGCACCTGAACGGCGGTCCGCATAAATTTGGAACTTTTCATGTCAGCATGAGGCATGTTTGATTTCATGTTCGTCGCTCCTTCTTGGAGAAAATCTCCCTATGTAAAAAAGTGTAGCCCGAAACAGGCAACGATGACAAGTGACAATGTCACGTCAAAGCAGGTTCGCAATTCCTGATCTAAAAAAACAGCCAGCGTGCAAAAGGGAGACGACTCCTTTTACTCGCTGGCTGTTCAATTGGGGGCGGCTCAGCATCGCAAAAGCTATCGTCGCCTTTTGATTTTTCCTCCGCCAACCCTTGTTTTCGGTTTTTTGTATGAGCTTTTCGGTGAGTCAAACCATCCTCCGCTCTTGTTGCGTTCAACGGTGCCTGTGCTCGGTTCTTTTTTCCGGCTGAACAAACCGCCGCCTGAACCTACGCTCGTGTCCGTATCGCCCCCGCGTCTCGTAATGGAGCCTTTTCGCTCAACGGTAATCGGAGGCGCTGCTTTTTTATCGTTGCTGGTTGGCGTTCGGTAGGAACCGGCATTGGGCTTATACGTATCCTTGCTTGTATAGCCCCGGTATTTCCCCGAAGATCCGCTGCCCCCAAGAGCATCGAACAAATTGCCGAGCAGCGTGGCGGTCAGATAACCCTGCAAAAAGGAGGAATCGTAATTTTGACGGACATATTCCTTTGAATCGACCTCGATCAGCGTATCTTCCTTTTTGTTCGGGTCCTGCTGCAGGTGGTAATATTGGTCCGAATATACCAGGAACATCCGCTCGTCGTTTACCGCCGAGATCTGGTCCGGCTTGCGTTGATCGGACAGTTCTTCAGCCACTTCAGGCACGGTGCGGTCAGCAGCCCGATATACATAGGATGTCGAATTCCCGCTCCCGCTAACAGACTCGAGTGGATAGGTATCCTGAACGGAAGGTGCTCCGCACGCGGACAGCAAAGACATCAGAAGGCTGAGCACAAGCATTAATTTCAATCCATACGCCGTGCGCTTTTTCATTTGCACCTCTCCTAGCTCGAACGAATCACTTTAATGTCTGCGGGAATGACGGACTCGCCCTCGTACAGAGCAAACCTTCTGTCTTGCCACTCCACGCGTAGAAGCAGATGATCATCCGACTGATACTGCCATACAAGCTGCTCGCCTGCTTGCCCGTATGGCGTTTTGCCCGCTGTCGTAACCATTCCTCCGTATTCATCTTCCAAGTGGTAGGCACGGCCATCCAAATCCAGCAGCGTCGGCACCTCATCCGGTGCATCAAGTCGGCCATCAATCGGTTGATACAAAGCATAGCGTGTCGTTTCGCGCTCTTCGATATGCAAATAGCGAACGGACGTGCCGTCCTTCAAGGTTAGCACAACCGCATTTCGGGACCGATGATGCACTCTACCCACCACTTCATACGTGACTAGCGACACTTCGCAAATATCGCCTGGCGCAAGCTGAAGCATCGTTTTCTCTGCCTTGGGTGGTTCCGGTTTGGCCATAATTCCTTTAATTCGTTTCCATACGCTCATGCGAATTACTCCCGTTCTTCAATCTTATAGGCAAGCCGCAATAATCAGTGCGCCCACGATATGCAGGGCACCTGAAAACAGGCCGTACCCTGTTTTTCCTTGCTGGATGCCTGTATCCAAGTCAAGTGCTGCCCATTTTCGAATAATGAAATGAACCACACTTTCCAATATAAGTAAAATAACAAACGAAACAACCGATACAAGCAAGGCTTCACCCAGATGTCCTGCCGTCGAAATCGAAGTGGCAAGCACGTAGCCCTGCGCAAACAGCTTCATGACCATTCGCGTCGTCACAGCCATGTTTCCGGCCTTCACTTCGGCAAAATCCTTATATTTTGTAAACAAGGAATCCACGAACATCAATATAAAGAGCAGCACTGAGCCTGAAAGCGTCCAGACCAACATCGCCAAAATGTTCAAATCCATTTACACAGCCTCCAAAGTTCAACATAACCCACATTTAAAAGCGAAGAAGAAACCATGTTTCTTCTCCGCCAGATGGGTACACACACTCTCGCTCGTTCGAATCTTATTTTTCGTACTGTTTCAATAAAGCGGCAAGTTCATCTTCAACCGCTTGATCTTTGCCCAGTTTTTCGAACTCCTCATCGAGCGATTTGCCTTTGGATGACATTTCATTGCTGGCTTCGGCTTGAGCTTCCATTTGCAGCATTTTTTCTTCCATGCGCTTCATGCCGGCGCTCGCCGTATCGGAACTGAACCCGTTAAGAGCCTTGTTGATTTCGGTTTGCGCCTTGGCTGCGTTGTAACGAGCAACGAGGGTTTCGCGTTTGTTTTTCATCTGTGTCAGCTGTTTGCGCATCTCATCCAGTTTGCCGCGCAGATTGTCGGCTGCCGCCTTGTTCTGGTCGTAGCTGACTTTGTATTCGGCCATTTTTTCTTCAGCGGCTTTTTTCTCTTCAAGCGCCCGCCGGGCCAGGTCTACGTTCTGGGCGCGTGCAGCGGTATGAGCTTGTTCCTCGCGTTTTTTTACGAGCGCTTCCTGTTCTTCATAAAGCTGTTTGAATTTTTTCTCGATGGCGATCTGGGCTGCAACGGCTTTCTCCGCATCCTCCAGATCCTCTTGCATGTCCCGGATATATTGGTCCGTCATTTTGATTGGATCTTCTGCCTTGTCGATAATAGCGTTAATGTTTGACATCGTTAAATCACGCAATCGTTTGAAAATGGACATTTAATTTTCCTCCTAGTCGATAATACAACCCTGTATATAATTATACATACGTCGCAATCGTCTGTCCGTTTCAATTTTCAATCAAAAATTTGTGAACCCCCGTTATAGGAATGAACGGCATCGTTCACCAAACCATTCGTATGTTCGGACGGGTTTAAATGTTCATCAAGCAGCCTTTCCGCAGTCTGCACAATTTCGTCGATTTGCATGCGCGTAATGCCATTGTAATGAATGCCCATAATGACGGTTACGGTCGTTCTGAGATGCTGCGCCGCTTTACGGGCAAGACGCTCGCACAGTTCCTGTTCCTTATGCCCCGGAATGTGCATGACCGAACCGTTAATGCGTTCCCCATCCGGATAATATGTGGCGACTGCACCGATATGCGCTTTTCCTCCTGTCACCAATAATACGCGGTCATCCCCGGTTTGAATTGCTTGAAGCTTCATCGTTTTCAAATCGAACTCATTCATCTGCGTCCACCCAACCTTCATGTTTTATGTATTTTCTGGAATTATGAGCCTCATTCGTCGCAAAGACAATGAAACACTTCACATCCCGCATAAACCATTGCGATCCCGGGAATACCAAAAAAGAACGCATTCTTGAAAGGAGGCTGCTGTCATGCGTGTTCGCCTCAACGTGGCCATTGGGATCGTCTGCATGCTGCTTTGCGTTAGTTTCTCTCCCTTACGACCTGCTGAGGCAATGGGAAATCATTCGGTTCCTGAAAGGGAGTCCAAGGAAACCATCCATTCATCGGAGGAAGAACAGCTGACTCTGGGACAGCTTCGGCGAAAATATGCAGATACTTTCAAGACCAACGGTCCGTCGACCAAACGGGTCGCTTTAACTTTTGACGATGTGCCTGATCCTCGATTCACGCCTCAAGTGTTGGATGTTTTAAAAGAACATCATGTACGGGCTACTTTTTTCATCGTAGGCAACCGTGCTGAGAAACATCCTGACCTGGTTAAACGCATCGTGAAAGAAGGGCATGTCGTCGGCAATCACAGTTACAATCACCCCCAATTCAGCAAATTGTCCATGAGCGCATTCCGCAAACAGATTTTGCGAACCGGGGAAATCATACAGAGACTGACAGGATATACTCCAAAAATGATTCGTCCTCCGTACGGGGATATTAATGAAGAGCAGCTCAAATGGGCAGCCAGGAACCACTACAGCATCGTAAACTGGAACGTGGATTCATTGGATTGGAAGGGCATCCCCAAAGAAAAGGTCAAAGAAAACATATTATCTGCCGTCAAACCCGGCTCCATTATTCTTCAACATGCCGGTGGCGGCGTCGGGGCCAATCTCAGCGGGTCGGTAGAGGCATTGCCGGAGGTGATCACGGAGCTGCAAAAAAGAGGATACAAATTGGTCACTTTAGATGAAATGCTGCAAATGCCCAAAAACAGAAAAACCGTAAAATGACCGGATGCAAAAAGGTGTTCGCTTCACTCACGCTTCGTGATTGAACGAACACCATCGTCGATTTATTTCAAAATAAAGAGTTTCACGTCCTGAAACCCGAATGAACTTACGGATTGTTTGCTTCCGGGGATGAAAATATCAATGCGGTTTCCTTTGATGGCAGAACCCGTATCACGCGCCGTAGCCACAAAAGCCTGTTTAGGCAATCCCGGATGGCTGTGTCCAGTCACCAACACTTTGGTTCCGAGCGGGATGATCTTAGGATCTACCGCGATGGTACCGAGCTCAAGGTCGTTGCCGAAATAATCAACAGATCCCCACTTCCCGTTCTCGGAAGGGTCCGCCGAATACCCTGTAGCGACAACGTTCAATGTCTTGCTGTAATCAAACGTCTTGCCCCACGCCTCTACGACTTTGTCTTCATTGTTTACGTCCAGACTGGCAGCAGTTACTGCATTGGCCTGAACTTTCGATGCTGAAGCTGCAGCGGATGCGGTGCTTGTTTTGCCCGGAATGTTGATTTTCACCCCGTCATAGATATTGTACGCGGAGATGCCCGTATTGGCCTTCATCAACGTGTCGAGAGCAATGTTGTATTTCTTGGAAAGCGTATAAAAGGTATCTCCTTCTTTGGCCACATGGACGGAATCTGCGTGAGCCGGGACAGCCTGGATCAATACGGCTGCTGCTAACATGGCTGTTGCGGTTTTGACGATGCGTTTCATCGAATTAAGTCTACCTCCCTTATTATGCCTGCGAAGTTAGTTGTCGGATTCGGATGGAGGAGACCACCCTATAGGTATAGATTTACACGTATTGCTTATGTACGCCCTAATTCACCCCAAGCAGCTGCAAGGATGCGACTGCCCCTCTACTGCATCATTACTTCCCCCGCACCTTCCGTTAAGAAAGTTTCGGCACGACTAATATATCACAATATTGTAACCATGGTGCCTAGTAATTGTTACCAATCTGCGATCGCTTCCCCTTGTAATTCAGCGTATGTCCATTGTTTCATGGGAATCCGGGGTTTCGAATGGTCGCTCGTTCCCGCATAGATGGTAACAGAAAAGTTACTTTTTCAATCCATAGCGCACCAATCCAAGCAAAAAACCATGCCTCCTTAAACAGCAGGCATGGTTTATCTTGATACTCCAATGATCGGCTAAAGCACCTTTGCCAAAAAATCGCGGGTACGTGCATGTTTGGGTGCACCGAACACTTCTGAAGGCGTTCCGTCTTCTACGATCACTCCGCCGTCCATGAACAAAATGCGATCCCCAACTTCGCGGGCAAAGCCCATCTCATGGGTTACGATGACCATGGTCATGCCGCCTTCGGCAAGTCGTTTCATGACATCCAGCACCTCGCCGACCATTTCCGGATCAAGCGCGGAGGTCGGCTCATCGAACAGCATAACGTGCGGCTGCATGGCGAGCGCCCGGGCAATGGCGATACGCTGCTTCTGTCCGCCTGACAATTGGCTTGGATAAGCATTCTTTTTGTCGTAAAGGCCCACCGTTCTCAGCAAATCCTCCGCGATCTTGTTTGCTTCCTGAACGGATTGTTTCTTCACCTTGATCGGGGCGATTGTCACGTTCTGCAGCACCGTTTTGTGCGGAAACAGATTAAAATGCTGGAAGACCATGCCCATTTTTTCACGGGTTGCGTTAATGTTGTGTTTAGGGTCGGTGATGGATACCCCTTCAAAATTGATTTCGCCTGAAGTCGGTTGCTCCAGCAGGTTCAAGCAGCGCAAAAACGTACTTTTCCCCGAGCCCGAAGGTCCGATGACCACCACGACTTCTCCTTTTCCGATCGTTACATCAATGCCTTTCAGCACTTCGTTTTTTCCGTAAGATTTATGCAGTTGTTTAACGTCGATCACTTGCACTCAACTTCCTTTCCAGTCGTCCCAACAGCTTGGACAAAATGAATGTCAGCACGAAGTATATGGCTGCGGCGATCAGGAATGGATTCAAGCCCTGATACGTAATGTTTTTGACCACGCTGGCCTGATACATGATATCGACCATACCGATCACCGAAATGATGGACGATTCCTTGATAATGGTAACGAACTCGTTACCGATCGCCGGAAGGACCGCTTTGAAGGCCTGCGGCAGGACAATAAAGCGCATCGCTGCAGCTTTGCCCATCCCCAAAGACCGAGCCGCTTCCATCTGTCCGCGGTCCACGCCTTGAATACCTGCGCGGAAGATTTCCGCCAAGTAAGCACCGCTGTTGATGGACAACGTAATAATCCCTGCCTGAAGCGGCGAGAAGTTAATGCTAAAGGTCAAAGCCAGGCCGTAATAAATGATCATCAACTGGACCAGCATCGGGGTTCCACGGATCAATTCGACGTATGCCGTACCGATCCAGCGCAGGATGGCTGCGTCATGGAGACGGAACCAACAGATGATCAGACCGATGATGACACCGAAAATGACGCCAAGCGCAGACAACAGCAAGGTATAGCCCACACCTGTTGCATAAAAGCTTTTGTATTGCCAGAACACTTCCAGAATATTCGGTGTTTTGGTTTCTTTTCCCGCCATCATTTGGCTCGCTTCGGTAACCATCTGAGGGATTTTGTTTTCGCTTTTCAGTCGGGCAAGCGTTGCGTTTACGGCGTTCAGCAGTTCCGTGTTTCCTTTGCGGATACCGATGGCGGCCTCTGCTTCTTCTTCGTCCGGCACTGCAGGCGCAAGCACGATGTTGTCATCCAGGTATCCGACGGCAACGGTGTCCTCCAGAATGGCTGCGTCGATACGATTGGTCTCCAATTGCAGCACAATATCGGAAATCTTGTCCAATGCAGTCAGCTTAGCACCGGCAATCTTCTGACCGATCTCTTCTTGAATAGAGCCTTTCTGCACGCCGATCTTCTGGTTCTCCAGCTCGGCCATCGTCGGGAACTTGTCCTTGTCCTCAGCGCGTACGACGATGACTTGCTTCGATTTGTAGTAGGTTTCCGAGAAGTCGATGCTTCTTCTGCGTTCATCGGTCGGGGTCATGCCCGAGATGACCATGTCGACGCGACCGCTCTGCAATGCGGGCAGAAGCCCGTCAAAGCCCATATCCTCTATGACAAGTTCTGCACCCATGTCGGCTGCAATCGCTTTGGCGATCGCGATATCGAAACCGACAATTTGGTCCTTGCCGTCAATCACTTTATGAAATTCGTACGGCGCGAAATCGGCACTTGTGCCGAGCACCAGCTTTTTGCCCTCTGAAATGCCCGTCGTGCCCGCGGCCATGGCCGTTGGAACAGCCATTGTCAGCATGACCACAAAGGCCATAAGCATCATGGTGTAACGACTTATTAATTTCAAACCTGTTCTCCCCTTACTTTATTCACATGCTTATTTCTCATAGGATGCCTGAGTCATTATAAAGGACAATGTATGAATATGCAATGCATTTTCATATTTACAACGCATGACAACGCCCTGAAAAAAATGGAGAAGCATGCTATAATCAAGAAATCGTTTTTATTTTTGCAGAAGGAGTACACCACCATGACACCCATCCAAACACAAATTTTAGCGGTTATTGATCAATATGCTTCCCGTTTCAAGGACATTTCATCATATATCGGGGCCAATCCGGAATTAGGAAATGAGGAATATCTCGCATCCGCACGTTTGAAGGAGGAGCTAACATATCACGGCTTTGCCGTTGAAGCTCCCGTTCTCGGTCTGGAGACGGCATTTATCGGCACGTACTCGGCAGCCAAATCCGGTCCGACCATTGCCCTGCTGTGCGAATATGATGCTTTGCCCGAGATCGGTCACGCATGCGGCCATCACTTGATCTGCATGATGAGCTTGGGTGCTGCCGTTGGGCTCAAGTCCTTATTAGATGAAGTGGGAGGAACGCTTAAAGTTTTCGGCACACCTGCGGAGGAAACGCGGGGAGCCAAAGTTCCGATGGCGGAAGCCGGCCTGTTCGATGATTGCGATGTGGCTCTTATGGCCCATCCGTTTTACGCTTACGAAAAGTCGGGAAGCTCGCTGGCCATCGATGCCGTTCAGTTTGAGTTTCACGGCAAAGCTTCGCATGCCGCAGCTACGCCTCATGAAGGCATTAATGCGCTGGATGCGGTCATTCAGACCTTTAACGGCATCAATGCATTCCGGCAACAAGTCAAAAGCAGCGTTCGGATTCACGGCATCATTAACAGCGGCGGACAAGCGGCCAATATCATTCCCGATTATGCTTCCGCCCAGTTCTATGTCCGCGCGGCGACACGCAAAGAGCTGAACGTGCTTACGCAGCGGGTCATTCAGATCGCGGAAGGAGCTGCCCTGCAAACCGGGTGCAAACTGGTGACTTCAAATTACGAAACTTCTTATGATGAAATGGTCACCAACGAGACGTTGTCCGGCGCATTCAGCGACAATTTGCTGAAGCTCGGTATTCCTGCCCGCGAAATCGTTACTGGCAATGACCACGGCTCCATGGACATCGGAAATGTATCGTTGCGTTGTCCCGCGATTCACCCCTATATTCGCGTTGTGGACGAGGTACACACGCTTCATTCCATCGAATTCCGTGATCTGGCCTTGCAGGAACGGGCTTTGGATGGCATGATTCTGGGGGCAAAAGCCATTGCCTTAACGGCCGGCGACGTGCTGACCAACCCGCAGCTGCTTCAATCCATTCGTAAGGAGTTTGAACAATCGACTCGGTAATACCATGTTATCGGCTTCGACGTGTCTGTCTGGTCATGTTATCTGTGACTGGACAGACACTTTTTTATGTATAAGGCAAAGCGCTCAGGATCGGCCAGTGGATCCCAATCCCCCTTCATGAATATTTCCTATAAAAAAAGCCACAGTATCGATATACTGAGGCCATTATAGATTGCTTTATAAAGCATCTTGTAAACTGGGTTCACCCCAGCGTAATTCGACGGTAGATATCCATATATTGTTCCGCGGAAGCATCCCAACTGTAATCCCCGCCCATCGCGTTTTTTACGATTTTCTTCCAGCTTGCTTTATCCCGATAAAACGCCTCTGCCCGACGGATCGTATGCAGCATATCATGGGCATTGAAGTGGGTGAACGAAAAACCATTCCCCTCTCCACTGTGTTCATTGTATGCCTGCACAGTGTCGTTCAGACCACCCGTTTCGCGTACGATCGGCACGCTGCCATAACGCAGCGCCAGCAATTGGCTAATTCCGCAAGGTTCAAAACGCGACGGCATCAGAAAAAGATCGCTTCCGGCATAAAAACGCCGGGACAGCCCGTCGTTAAACAAAATCTGCGCAGACATTTTAAGCGGGTGGCGGTGGGCTGCCTCGCGGAACCAGTGCTCGTAAAACTCGTCTCCCGTGCCCAAAACGGCAAATTGAAGATCATCGTAGTGCAGCAATTCATCCAAAACTCGACAGACGAGATCAAGTCCCTTTGAATCCACCAGACGCGTAACCATCACCATAAGAGGCGCATCCGGACGCACAGGCAGTCCCAGCTCCTTCTGAAGCTCTATTTTATTCTCTGTTTTTTTGGAGAGGCTTGATCTGAATTTCACCGCAATTTTCTTGTCGGTAGCCGGATTGTAGCTCATCGTATCGATGCCATTCACAATTCCGCTGAACCGATCGCCAAGCGAAGACAGCAACCCGTCCAACCCATAACCGTAATAGGCCGTCTGTACTTCCTGCGCATAAGTCGGGCTTACTGTCGTGACGTGGTCGGCATAAACGACCCCTGCTTTCAGGAAATTGACGTTACCATAATATTCTGCGCCTTCCATCGTAAAGTAACGACTATGCAGCTGAAGCAATTCACCGAACACTTCATAGGGAAAAATGCCTTGGTACAGCAGGTTATGTATGGTAAACACCGTACGGATCTCCGTATAAAACGGATGGTGGGCGTAATGTGCCTGAAGCAGCAACGGGATCATTCCCGCGTGCCAATCGTGAGTATGCAAAACGTCTGGCTTGAAATCGATCTTAGGCAGCACTTCGAGCACCGCCCGATTGAAAAAGGAAAACCGTTCTCCGTCATCCATGTAACCGTACACGCCATCCCGCGCAAAATAGTACTCATTATCGACAAAGTAAACGGGAATGCCTTCATGGACTAACATCTCGACTCCGCAATATTGCCTTCGCCAACCGACCGGCACTTCCGTAACCGCGACCGTTTCCATGGCCTGTTTGAATTCGTCCGGAATGCTTTTGTATTTGGGCAATATCACCCGAACGTCGACTCCAGCCTTCTTCAAGGCGAGCGGCAAAGCCCCGATGACATCGGCCAAACCACCCGTTTTGACAAAAGGATGTGCTTCAGCTGCTGCAAACAATAGTTTCATGCCTTTTTCCTCCTCTTTGGTTGCGTCTGAACTTCGTCTTTGGAAGCTTTACCCGATGGGGCCTTCTTTGAAGCTTTCACTTTGCCTTCGGCTGCATCCAAAGCGGATTTCGCGGCTCTCTGGCGACCCGCTTTCTTCAAAATGACAATGCTGAGCGGAGGCAGCACCACTTCAAGGCTATAGGGCCGCCCATGAAATGGAATCTTTTCCGTAGGCAGCTGCATATGATTGAGAGTACCTGATCCTCCATAATCGGAATGATCGCTGTTCAGCACTTCGGTATACATACCGGGACGCATGACTCCGATTCGGTAACGCTTCCGTTCGATCGGCTGAAAGTTAATAATGACCAGGAGTGTATCCGATGGTTTTTTTCCTTTGCGCACATATGAAATGACACTTTGACCATGGTCATCCGGAGTGATCCATTCATATCCTTCAAAGGAATGATCAAGCTCCCACAAGGCTTTTTCGTTAAGGTAGAACTTCGACAAGTCGCGTACGAAACGATGCAGTTTGCGGTGGCTCTCATAATCGAGCAAAAACCAGTCCAGTTGGTCTTCGTCCTTCCATTCGATAAATTGGCCGAATTCGCCGCCCATGAACAACAGCTTTTTGCCTGGGAATGTCATAAAGTAACCCAAAAACGCCCGCATACCGTCAAACTTCTGCTCATATGTTCCCGGCATCTTGTCGAGCAATGATTTTTTGCCATGAACCACCTCGTCATGGGACAGAGGCAGCACGTAATTTTCACTAAAGGAGTACATGATCGGAAAGGTTAGCAAATGGTGTTTGGCTGGGCGCTCATGAAACGGGCTCTTGATGTAATCGAGCGTGTCGTTCATCCATCCCATATTCCATTTGTAATTAAAACCCAGTCCTCCTGCATCCGTAGGGGACGTCACCATGGGCCATGCACTGGACTCTTCGGCCATGACTAACGCGTATGGGAAATAGCGGAATATCGTCTCGTTCAATTCCTGTAAAAAAGATACGGCTTCCTTGTTTTCCAATCCGCCGTCCGGATTCGGACGAAACTGGCCCGGAGATTTTTCAAAATCCAGCCGCAGCATGCTTGTTACCGCATCAACGCGCAGCCCATCAAAATGATACATTTCCAACCAATAAACGGCATTGGAGATGAGGAAGGAGCGGACTTCTGGTTTCGAATAGTCAAAACTGAGCGTGCCCCACCCCGGTCTCTCGGCTAACATCGGGTCAGCATACTCGTATAATGGCGTACCGTCGAACAATCTGAGGCCATGGGCATCTTTGGCAAAGTGGGCAGGAACCCAATCCAACAGAACGCCGATTCCTGCCTGATGAAGCTTGTCTACAAAGTACATCAGATCTTTTGGTTTTCCGTAGCGGCTCGTTGGCGCAAAAAAACCGGTATTTTGATATCCCCATGAAAGGTCATAAGGATGCTCCGTCAAGGGCATAATCTCTACATGGGTGTAGTTCATCTCCAACAGGTACGGAATCAACAGGTCAGCCATTTCACGATAATTATAAAGCGAGCCGTCTGGACGGCGTTTCCAGGTTCCCAGGTGCATCTCGTAAATGTGCACGGGTTTGTTGTATACGCCTCTTTGCTTGCGCCTCCATGCCCCGTCGTTCCACTTGTAACCGTCGATGGAACTGGTTATGGATGCCGTACGCGGTCTGACTTCGGCGTGAAATGCATAAGGGTCGGCTTTGAGCAATTCTTCTCCGTCTTTGGTCAATAAGTGAAATTTGTATAGGGTCCCTTCCTGAATGTCAGGAAAGAAACGAGTCCAAAATCCGGAATTGGGCACTTTATGTAATGGATCCTTTTTTCCGTTCCAATGGTTGCGGTCAAGGGCCAGACCCACTTCCTTCGCATGGGGCGCCCATACCGTAAACCGGTACCCTTGTTGTTGATTTTCGACGACAGGCTGCGCACCCAACATACGATAACTGTGATGAAGGCTTCCTTCATGAAACAAATAAATAAGTTCCGGTGAAATGACCGGATCTGTGAATGGTTCAATCGCCATAAAATCACCTGCTTTTCCCAGAAAATAATAATAACGTTAACCATTACCCCATTCTAGCCAAATTGAAAAGAAAAATGACCGATTTCGAAAATGTTGTAATTTTACAGATTTTTAACCGTATATATCGTTTCATCAGCTCCAAATCGCGTTAATGTATGTACAACTTTCAACAAAAATTTCCGGGAGGGAAACGATTATGTTTAATAAAGATTGCATCGCTATGCTGTTGGCGGGAGGAGAGGGTAAACGTTTGGCACCCCTGACTTCAAGTATCGCTAAACCCGCTGTGCCGTTTGGCGGGCATTACCGGATCATCGATTTTCCTCTCAGCAACTGCGTAAACTCGGGAATCGATACTGTTGGCGTGCTCACGCAATATCAAGCAGGATCATTGCATGAACATATTGGAAGCGGAAAGCCTTGGAGAAAAGAGAACTCGTCTGAATCTGGAATATCGTTGCTTCCATCTTACCATACAGGAAATGACGAATACTTGGGAACTGCGGATGCCATTTATAAAAATATCGACTTTATTGATAAACAAAACCCCGAAAATGTGCTGATTTTGTCGGGAGACCACATTTATCATATGGATTATCGCGAGATGCTGAACGCTCACAAATCCAACAAAGCAGCCGCCACCATTTCGGTGATGGAAGTCCCTTGGAATGAGGCTCACCGTTTTGGCATCATGGCCGCAGACCATGAATTGCGCGTAACCGAGTTCACCGAAAAACCGGCCAAACCAAAAAGCAATTTGGCCTCAATGGGCATTTACGTGTTCAACTGGGAATATCTGAAGCGCCATCTCCTCGAGGATGCTCAAAATCCCGATTCCAGCCATGACTTCGGCAAAGACGTCATCCCGCAAATGCTGAATGAAAGCAATTCGCTTTATGTTTATAATTTTAACGGGTACTGGAAAGATGTCGGCACAGTAAAAAGCCTATGGGATGCCCATATGGATCTTCTGCACAATGATCAGGACTGGAGTCTTCACAAAGAACATTGGCCCATGTTCACGCGTGGCTGGAGAAGCAAAACGAGTACGTATCGAATCCCCGCTTCCCGTACCGAGCATGCCATGTCCATGATCCATGAATCCTGTGCCATTGATGGGCGTGCCGAACGTTCTGTCATTTTCTGCGGGGCCGAAGTCGGCAAAGGTTCGGAAATCAAGGAGAGCGTAATTATGCCTAATGCTCGCATCGGCCGCGGCGTCCACATTGAGCATGCCATTATCGGCGAAGGAGCCATTATCAAGGACGGTGCCATCGTCAAAGGCAGCGCAGACGAAATTGCCGTGATTGGCCCAGGAGAAGTCGTTTCTGCCAAACCGGCATTGCGTACTCAATCCGCGCGAATTTTGAAGGAAGTCTATGAGAAAACCGGTCGACTGCGTGCAGGCGAACTTTCATCATAAGTTTCACTTGGGAATATATAACGAAGGATTTGTATGAGGTTAATTATTCCTGATTTTATAAACAAAAAAGGCGAGCCGTTGAACGGTTCGCCCTTTTTGTTGCTTCATCCTATATCCTTTATTATACATCTTATTTCATTTGAACCGGGACGGATGTAACGCAGCCCTGTGTTTCAATTTCCTAACCATTCTGCCCGGTTCAAACAAGGGATATGCTTTGTTCCTTACGTTGTTCCGATATCCGGTCCTGACTGTTGATCCTCATGTCCCCTTAAATCTTCCTCTTCAGCCAAAGCCGGCAACATCACCGTAACCGTCGTTCCCGAACCCAGCTCGCTTTGCATCGAAACCGTTCCTTCATGCAGTTCGACCAGCTGCTGGGTGATGGCAAGCCCCAACCCTGTGCCTCCGTTTTGATGATTAACCTGAAAGAAGCGGTCTCTGACCTTGCTCAAATGTTCTTCGCTAATCCCGATGCCCGTATCCTGGACAGCAGCAATCACCTTGCCGTCTTCTTCTTTCACGGACAAGTATATCCACGAATTTTCATGCGAAAATTTGATGGCATTATCGACGATATTAAGGAACACCTGCTTAAGCCGATTACCGTCTCCGAACACATTATAGGCCTTCGTTTCATCGGCATCCAGCTTGAGATGGATCTGTTTCTGTTCGGCTTTGGCCCAGACGTTCAACATCGTTTCCTGCACGATTTCCCGAATGCTAACTGTTCCTTTGACCAGTTTCATCTGATTTTGCTGCAATTTCGAGAAATCCAACATCTCTTCAACCAAACCGATCAACCGTTCCGTTTCCTTGGAGATGATGCTCATGCCGATACGCGTCTCATCCGGATCATAGCCGCCTGAATCCAGCGTCTCGCTCCAACCCTTGATACTGGTCAGCGGGGTACGCAGTTCATGAGATATCGAGGAAATGAAATCATCCTTGATCTGATTGCTGCGCACGATTTCCTGAGCCATGAAATTCAGCGTTGAAGCCAGTTCCCCCAGCTCATGCTTATAGTTTCCTTTGACCCTCACATCCAAACGGCCTCGGGCCATCTGTTCCGACACTGCGGTGATGTTGTTGATCGGTTTGACGATGGAATTCGCCATACCGATGCTAATAATGAGCACAACCGCAAGGACGGCCGCACCTACCAGAATGGCTAGTGAACCCATTACAAGCAACCTCGAGTTCACATCCTCAAGTGACGTCAAGTAACGTATAATGTATGTGTTCTCCCCACCTAAATCCATCTTGTGGGATACTGCCATGATCTGCTCACCCGTGTTAGGTTGCCTTCCGACCCAGCGTCCAATGCTGCCATTCATGGCCTGAGTGATGTCACTTGTCTGTATGACGGCTCGCTCCGATTCAAATTCCGTTGAACTTGCGAGCACGCGTCCGCTCATGTCCAGAATCTGCAGCTCCGTGTTATCCAGATGCAAATTTACAAGCAGATAAGACAAATTGTTGCCATCCTCAGCTCCACTTACGAGAGAAAGTGGTTCTTTGAAGTCATTTGTCGCCGTAATCCTTTGGTTAATCGTATTATAGATGCTCTCATAGTAGTATCTCTGCACTGCAAGCATGAAGATGAATTCAACCAGCAGGAGTGCCAGGAACACCACGAAAAAATAATGCAGAACAATCTGCCGGGTAATGCCCTTTTTGATCATTGATCCCTGCCCTTCCACTTATACCCGTGTCCCCATACGGTTTGCAGGTATTCTGGTTCGGAAGGATTGTTTTCGATTTTTTGGCGCAACCGGCGGATGTTCACATCGACGATTTTGGGATCTCCCATATACTCTTTGCCCCATACGTGATCCAGCAGCAGATCGCGGCTCAGCGGCGTGTTTTCTTTTTCGAGGAAGAACTGGATCAACGAAAATTCGGTCGGCGTCAGTTCGATCAGCTCGTTGTTTTTCTTGAACTGTTTGGAGATCAAGTCCAGCGAAAACGGTCCTGACTGGAACGTCACCTTGGCAGCCGTCTCACGATGCACGTTGACCCTGCGGAGCAAAGACTGGATGCGGGCAATCAGTTCCGTCGGACTGAACGGTTTGCTCACATGGTCATCGGCTCCTACAGAGAGCGCATAAACCTTATCCTGTTCTTGGACTTTTGCAGTTAAAAAGATAATACCCATGCGTTCATTCGTTTCCCGAATGCGTCTGCACACTTCAAAACCGTCTATGCCCGGCACCATGACATCAAGCAATGCCAGGTCGATATCCGGCACGGATTGCAAAATGCGGAGCGCCTCATTTCCGTCTCCTGCTTCCAGCACTTCAAATCCGTTTCGTTTCAGGTTGATGACGATAAAACTGCGGATCGATTCTTCATCTTCAAGAATAAGCACTTTACTCATTTAGTTCTCCCTTTCTGTTCAGCTGCGATATATTGTCCAGTAATCCATCATTACCATCCAATTGCGAGCCGCGCGAGGCAATTACATGATCACTCGTTCGAGTGATTTCTTTCCACTTCTTCCCCTTCTCCTGTTCCCATTGGGACATAGTGAAGTAACTGATCTCTCCAACCGTTTCATCGGAATCAATCATTTTGAAGCGAATGTATTTTTCCTTCTCCGATTTGGTATCAATGGTGATTTTGCCATACCACTCGGGTTTTAGATTCAAATGGAACAAATTCGCGTCATCTCGGTATTGGAAGGAAACGAATTTCTTGCCTTCATTTCCATCCCATTGATAAAACGTGTAAAACCACATCCGGTCGTTGAACACATAGTGATCCCAACCCTTTGGCGTCTCTTTCAGTCCAAATTCAATAATACCATCATTGTTGACGTCACCGCTTAAAATTTTGTCATCTCTGTACGTTTGGTCTGGAGATTGGAATGCATTCACCAGTTTGTTGTCTTTTACGTAAACAATCTGGGTAAACGTGCTCCGGTCATCCAACTCGACATCCAGCACGATGCCTGTCCGGTTTTTCGCAACATGGCCGCCAAGAGCGTTATAAATGTCTTTGACAGTATAATCTGACTGTATTCTGTCTACTTCCTTAAAACTTTCTTCATTATATTGGTATAAAGCAACCGATTCGAACCCGCTCGTATTGACCGATACGTTAATAAAGTCGTTCTCCCCATCCCCATTCAAATCCAGTGGATTACCCTGACCGTCATCGATAACCAACTGGTTGTAAGGAACACCGCCCATTACCTGTTCGAGGGCCCCGCCTTTATAGGAGTACACCATCAACGCTTTCTGGGCTTCAAGGCTCACTCCCAGAACGATATCGGGATGGCCATCATTCGTAATATCAAGCAGCTTGAAAGACTCCAGACTGTTACCTGGAACATCGAATGTCAACTTTTTAACCCATGTATCTCCTTGCTCTTCGAGCAGCATGCCATGGATTCGCACATTTTCATTTGGCGTGTCGTAGAAAACGATAGCCTCCCGCGTGCCGTCCCCATCCAGATCAGCTACACGGATCATGCTTGTATTGTTCAGGTCCTTGGGTCGGATCAGTTTACTCTCCGGAGGCTTTTCCTTCTGCACGATATTCAACAGTTTCTCCTTATCCGTCGACATCATCGGCGGCCTCATTAAAGTCAGGGGATCCTTAATAACCGTACACCCACTCAGTAGCGAAACAAGCATCATGGAGACGGCTCCGCCAGCGAATGCTCGCCTCCAGCGCGAATTAAGCAATTTCATCACTCATTTCAATCAAATCAGATTTTTTTCTTGCTGCGTCAGTCTCCGTCCGCGGATATCGAAAACGATGCGGCCTTCTGCAAGCCCCCAGATCCGGGTCGCATGCTTCTCGGCCAGTTCGATCGGCAGCACGGCAATAACGGTTGCTCGTTCCTGTTCGCACAATTTGCGCAGCGTTTCCAGCACGGAATCCGCCGTATGCGGATCAAGCCCCACCACAGGTTCATCGGCCAGAATGACCTTTGCGCCATGAGCAAGGGCCCTTGCCGTAGCGACACGCTGCCTCTCGCCACCGCTCAACTTTTCGGCGGTTTGGTGCGCTTTATCCAACAGCCCCAGCCCTTCCAGCACGTCCATGGCTCCCATGTAATCGTCGGATCTTACCATACCGGTGAGCATCCTCCACCACGGTGTTTGTCCGGCCCGGCCGATCAGCACATTTTTCAGGGCCGTGCGCCTCGGATACAATTGCGGGTTTTGCTCCAAGTATGCCCATTCGCGCTTGATTTTCGTTTTTCCGGACCAGCCTTGGCTCAAAATGTCGACTCCGTCGACGGTAAACTTGCCGCTATCCCATTTTTCCATGAGGGCAAGGCATTTCAAAAGCATGCTTTTGCCGCTCCCGCTGGCGCCTACAACGGCGATCATTTCCCCCTGTTGCATATCGAATCGGATATCGCGCAGCACCGGAATCCGGTCCGCTCCTACGAATTTATTCAAATTCTCTACTCTGATCATCGCGACGTCTCCTCTTGTCCATGTTTTCCTACTACTAGTGTACTCGGAAAAGGACATACATTTCCATGCGAACACCCGCTTCTATTCTACCACAAATTCCTTGGAAGGTTTACGCTTGAATAACAGTCCTCCGATGCCAAAAAGCATGTATAACACCCCGAGCAAAACAAACATGCTTCCCGGCGAGAACCAATGAATGAATTGACCGCCCAGATTGGGACCGATCATGCTGCCGATCGTAAAGTAAAACGAAGCGACCACATTCGCCGCAGGCAAAAACGCCTTAGGCAAAATATCAGCAGCGTACGCCAAGCCAAGCGAAAAAAAGGAGCCGACCAGGCCGCCAGCCACGGTCAAGAGAACCAAGGCCCACCAGAAATGCGTCCCGGCCAGCGGGAAAACCAAAAACGTCGCTCCTCCCATGATCCCGGCAAACATCAATACCGCTTTGCGCCCAAAGCGGTCGCTGAGCATGCCCAGCGGCAGTTGCAAAAGAAGTCCCCCGATCCCGATAAATGGCAGCAGGGACGAAATCTGATTGGCATCCAAGCCGATCCGCAAACCGTATACCGGGAAATTGCTGTTCATTCCGGCTTCCATGTAACCGTATAAAAACGCGGGCAGCAAGGCATACCATGCCCATGCAAAGCTGCGGCGAAAACGTCTCTCCGGCCGTTCGCCCTGCTCTGTCTTTTCCGGTCTTGCATCCGGAAGTTTGATCAAAACCAGCATGAACACGGCCGCCAGGCAAACAAACAACACCCAGAACGGAACCGCTTCTCCATAACCAAGCAGCTTGATTCCCAGCGGCCCGATGCTAAAGCCAAGTCCGTAAGACATGCCATACAAAGAGATGTAGCGCCCCCTCTTTTCGGGCGTTGTTACCAGCAGCACCCAGAGTTGGGCTGCATAATGCAAAGCGCTGTCCCCCAAACCTACGATCAGCCGCAAAATAAACCATACCCTGATATCAGGGATATAAGGAAAAAGGACAAGCGCGAACATGACCAAAACCAGTCCGCTCACGATTAACCGCTTGAACCCGATGGCACCAAGCAATCGTTCCGCAATAAGTGTCATCGCAAAGGAGCCAATATACAGCGCTGCGGCGTTTAAGCCGTTTAGGCCGGGTGAAACGCCTCGCTCCTCCAAAAAGATCGACAGCACCGGCAATAATAACCCCTGGCTTATTCCGGCAACGACAATGACGGTAATCAAGATGAAATAATTCGATAATGAATGTGTGGCGATGCTGCTGTTTTTTGACATAAAATGATTCCCCCTGCGTGCATACAAAGAAAAATCGCCATCGCTGACGACTTTTTACATTAAATAGATATCTAGTTATTCGCCCGGACCCTGCCAGTGGTAAGGCCGTTTGTCCCGGACTTGAACATTATAGTGGACAACGCCCTCTAAAACAAGCCATAATAGTACATAAGTCGCTGCGTATAAATGATGTGACGGGAGGATTCCGCATCGTATGTCTTATCAAGTTAAAATTGATGTTTCACCGATATATGAGATGCTCAACAGCTTCATGGTTTATGTGACGAAGAAATGGATCCAGCATCTGGATATTGGTCCTGAATGGATTCTGGACGTCGAAGGCAAACTAAGTTCCAACGTAAAGGCTGCATTGGCTCCGGCAGCCGCCTGGCCTTTCGACGATTTTGACGTTCTGTTCGCTTGGGCAGCCTATCGCGATTGCGGCCAAGAAAACGAGGATTTCCTTGGCATGCTGGCCGATTCGACCCCCGAGCAATCGCTCGCGAGGATCTCTGCCCTTATGCCGCATATTACAATAGAAGAAACGACGCGCATTTGCAACAGTTATCTTCCTTTGCTTCGTCTTTGGAATGAGCACTATTGCCAGGATATCAGCCAGGATTACCGGTGCTGGATTGAAGAAGACGCCGAAGAGAAACGGATACTGCTTGACAAGATGGGTCCTGAGCTGCTCGTGGAATACGCCACCGCAGGCGTAATCGTCGAACCGACCCCTGGTGTCAAAGAGGTCATTTTGTTCCCGACCGTCCATAATCGGCCTATTAATATGTATAATTTCTATGAAGGCGCGATGATCATGCAGTATCCGATTGATGTTCCGGAAGAGGACGAGGATCAGCCGCCTACCTGCTTATTGCGTTTTACCCATGCCCTTTCCGATCCGGAAAGGCTTCGCCTGCTCCGCTACGTCTCCGGGGAACCCCGATCACTCGCCGAAATGTGCGAAATGCTTGGCAAGGATGAGGATACGGTCAAGGATCAGGTTATGGCGCTTCGCATTGCCGGACTGCTGCGCACCCATTTGCTCGGCAGCAATCGCAAAGAAAAATACAGCATCCGTCCCGATGGCGTTTCCGAATTGAACATGTTTTTGGAATCCTACATACGTATTTGATCCGTATCGGAATGAAATGCGTAGCCGTCGGCTGCAAGGAGTGATTAATGATGAACACCTGGAAACAGCACATATTATTCGATCTCGACGATACGCTCGTCTATTGCAACAAATACTTCAACCTCGTGCTTGGCGAGTTTTTCGAAAATATGCAGGAATGGTTTAAAGGCGATGCCTTGTCCGTTCAGCAGGTTCGGGACAAACAGCTGGAGATCGATGTTACGGGAGTAAACAAAGTCGGCTTCGCGAGCCATCACTTCCCTCAATCGCTGATTGACACGTATCGCTACTTTTCGCAAAAGTATAAACGACCGACGGCTGCTTCCGAAGAGGCTTACCTGCACAAGCTGGGAATGAGCGTATACGAACAGGAAGTCGAGCCTTACCCGCACATGGTCGAAACGTTGGAGAAGCTGAAATCGGAAGGACATTCCCTTTATCTGTATACCGGCGGGGAAAAAGTCATTCAACAGCGCAAAATCGATCAGATGAAGTTATCTCTTTACTTCGATGACCGGATCTATATCCGGCAGCATAAAAACATCGAAGCATTGGAAGGTATTCTGTCAAACGGACCGTTCGACCGCACTGCAACCTGGATGGTGGGCAACTCGCTTCGCACGGATATTATGCCGGCAGTAACGGCGGGCATCCACAGCATTTATATCAAACAGCCGAACGAGTGGCAGTATAACATCGTGGAGCTTCAGCCCAACCCCGATGTGTCCATGTACACGATCACTGCCTTGAAAGAAGTGCCAGAGATTATTCATGAAAATCTGCAGCACCATGCAAAACGAATCTATCGGCATCAGTCGAAATGAGATAGGACTCGTTGCTTCTATGATCCGTCTTCCGAATTAGTCATAGGGCACTGAAGCCAAAATGAAGAACCCAACCACAAAAAAGGACCCGTCTCTACTCTCTCGGGTCCTTTTTTGTCATTCCAGTTTTGGCTCGTACCGTTATCGATCGGCGCCAACCATACGCCTAAACACGTTCTGCAGACAACTTACCGGTGGAGCGGTCCTCAAGGATAATCCTCGCCTTAACGGTGCTCCCGTCTTTCCGTTTAAAGGATAGCACCTGAGTGCTTCCTTTCTCAATCAGCGACTTCAGCATCGTGCCCGTAATTTTTTTGCCCGCATATTCTTTCCAAATGACGAATCGACAGCCTTCCTTATAGCGGGTGCATCCGAAACCTTTATTGCCCTCGATAATATGTCCCGTACACCCCTGCGAAGGACATGAACCTAAAGCTTCCCTGCTTCCTGCGTTTGCCTTGTCCGGGGCTTTGATCGTGCCGGTAGGGGCTGCTGCAGCTGTTCTGCTTCGCGTCGCAACCGACTCCGCCTGCCGAGAACCTGTTGAAGACGAGCTGCTTTTGCGTGCACGGTTTCCTTTCCCTTTGCCGCGGCCGCCACGCGCTTCGTCACCAAACGCGTCCGCCGGAGCCGGTGTCTGGACACGCACTTTATCGATGATGGATAACGTAAACTTTTTCACGTTTTCCATAAATTTGTCCTGCCCTGCTTCGCCTTTGGAAATTTGGTACAACCTTCGCTCCCACTGGCCGGTCATTTCGGGCGAAGTCAACAGGTCGACCCCCGCACGCCGAATCAACTCGATGGCCGTTCGCCCTTTCAGCGTCAATTGCATCTTTTTCCCCTGCATGGTGATATAACCGACGTTTTTAAGCCGTTCGATCGTAGCTGCCCGCGTTGCAGGGGTGCCAAGGCCGCTATCTTTCATCGCGTCGCGAAGCTCCTCGTTCTCGATCTGTTTGCCCGCACTTTCCATCGCACGCAACAACGTGCCTTCGGTATAGCTTTTCGGCGGCTGGGTCGCCTTCTCCTTGCATTCGCTTTTGTGGCACTGCACCGGGAGCTCAGGCCGCACCGAGAACGCCTTGTCCGTCCATTCTTCGGGTTCCTCCTCCTCCTGAGCGCCGGCTTTGCCCCTCTTTTTGCCCGACGTCTTGCCCTTTTCCTGATCCGCTGCGGGAAGAACCGCTTTCCACCCCAACGAAATGAGTTCTTTTACGGATGTTTTGAAGGTGTGTTTCTCCACCTCGGTCAGAACGGTATGCTGCTTATACTCTGCCGGAGGATAAAAATGGGACAAAAATCGCCGGACGATCAAATCGTAAATGTTCTGCTCGTCCTTCGACAACGTCCCCGGCCGCTTCAGCGTAGGCAGGATGGCATGGTGATCCTCCACCTTGGATGGATTGCAGACACCCTTGTTGTTTTTATGCACCAATTCAGGCTTCGCGCCTTGGGCAAGCTCACTGTATGCTCCTGTTTTGAGCATGTTCAGCGTTTTATGCATGCCGTCCAAATTTTGTTCGGTCACGTAATTGGAATTGGTCCGCGGATACGAAATGACCTTGTGCTTTTCATAAAGGGCTTGTGCAATATCTAACGTTTTTTTCGCGCCGTAACCGAATTTCGCATTGGCCTCCCGCTGTAAAAGGGTCAAGTCGTATAACCGGTACGGATACTCCTTTGTCGGTTTCGCCTCGTATTTGGCAATGCGGCCCGTCTTCCCCTTTACGCTCGCTGCAATGCCCTCCGCCGCCTCAAGATCAGTCAGCTTGTCTCCTTGAACCTGCAGCACTCCGCGGTACTCCACATCCTCCTGGCGGAACCAAGCAGCAACCTCGTAGTAAGTCTGGGACTGAAAAGCTTCGATCTCCGTTTCACGGTCATAGATCAGCGCCAAAACAGGGGTCTGCACACGCCCCACGGACAAAAGCGCATTGTGGCGGGTCGTGAACGCTCTCGACGCATTCATGCCGATTAACCAATCGGCCTCGCTTCGCGCCCGCGCAGCATGCGTCAGATTTTCGAATTCGGAAGCATCCTTTAGCCCTGCGAATCCCTTCCGAATGCTTTCGGCCGTCAGGTCCGAGATCCACAGTCGTTTGACCGGTTGACGAAGCTTTAGCTGCTGCTGGATCAATGCAAAAATGTATTGTCCTTCACGCCCCGCATCACAAGCATTAACGATCATGGAGCATTTTTTGGCCAGTTCACCGATCGTTTTCAGTTGATCCTTCGTTTTCGGGTTAGGGACAATTTTGAACTGGTCCGGAATGATCGGCAAATCCGCGAGGTTCCAACGCTTATATTTGCTATCATAAGCATCCGGTTCTGCAAGTCCGAGCAAGTGTCCGATCGCCCACGTAATGATATAGCTTTCGCCTTCCAGATACGTGCGATTGTTCTTGGCCCCGGGTTCCATAACGGCGGCAATGGTTCTCCCCATGTCCGGTTTCTCCGCGATAACCAGTGTCTTCATCCGTCTCAATCTCCTCCTATACCGTCACATGACGGCAAAAAGGGCCTTCCGCCCACGGAAGCCCCTGCTTCTATAATCCATTATATCAGATTTTGATCGCGGGAGCATCCTCCCTCATTGAATTAACCCACTGCCGGTTCATTCACGGCTTGCTTCTGTCTGCATTCGCGGCACACGCCTTGGAAATCCAGACGATGATCCATCACTTTGAAACCGTACTGTCGTTCCACCATTTGCTCCAGTTTCAACAATCCATCCTCCATAATCTCCTCCACGCTGCCGCAGTGCATGCATATCAGATGATGATGATGGTGCGACCCGTCCGTGCTGCGGAGATCAAAGCGGGCAGCCCCGTCGCCGAAGTTTATTTTTTCCACGACCTGCAGATCGCTAAGCAGCTCCAGCGTGCGATAAACGGTAGCCAGACCGATTTCGGGAAACTGCTCCTTCACCAGCAAAAAAACTTCTTCTGCGCTAAAATGGTCCTTTTCATGCTCCAGAAGCACTCGGACCGTGACTTCCCGCTGCTGCGTCAGTTTGTACCCTTTCTCGACCAGCTGCTTCTTTATATATTGAATTTGCTCTTGAATGGATTTGCCCTGGTTATTTGTCATAGCAGGCCGCACCTCCGAAATGTGTTTTCGTGTAAATGACTAGTTCAACCTAAATATTGCTTTGGTTAGTCGTTGTCAGAATATCTTATTTATAATAATTATAATCTAATAATAAGTCTTTCTGGTCAAAAAAGCAATGCCGCTGATCACACTTTCGATCACACTTTCAATGAAGAAACCGCGCTTTCGCATTCATGGCAAAAACCCCCCGCATTTCTGCGGAGGGTTTGTTTGCAGCCAAGTTATAATCATGCTGGCAAAACATGCAAAACTGTTATTTTATAAACGTATTATACGAGAACGGTTGAACCCATCAAATATTTATCCACTTCGCGAGCTGCTTCGCGTCCCTCATTGATCGCCCATACCACCAAGCTTTGGCCACGACGCATGTCGCCTGCGGCAAAGACTTTATCCACATTGGTGTTGTATTTGCCATAACGTGCTTTCACGTTGGTGCGGCGGTCCGTCGCCAGGCCAAGCTGTTCCACCAACGTTTGCTCCGGTCCGTCAAAACCGATGGCGATCAACGCCATTTGCGCAGGGAATACGCGCTCTGTGCCAGGAATCGGCTGATAGATTTTGCGGCCCGTTTCGTCCACGATCCGTTCAATTTGAACCGTGTGCAATTCTTTAAGGTTGCCTTCATCGTCACCCACAAACTTGGTTGTCATGATCGAAAACTCGCGCGGATCTTGACCAAAGATGGCTTTGGCTTCTTGTTGCGCGTAATCCAGTGTATATACGTTAGGGAATTGCGGCCAAGGGTTATTGATTTGATCGCGCTCCAGCGGAGCTTTGGCATGGGTACCGAATTGGGTTACGGTACGGCAGCCATGACGGAGGGATGTCGCCACGCAGTCCGAACCGGTGTCTCCGCCACCGATGACAATAACGTCTTTTTGTGCTGCAGACAGGTAATTTCCGTCTTCGAGTTTGGAATCCAAATAACTTTTGATGCTTCCGTTCAAAAAGTCCATCGCATAATGCACGCCGTTCAATTCGCTGCCTTCGATGTTGAATTCACGCGGTTTGGTTGCGCCGCCGCACAACACAACAGCATCATATTCGTCAACCAATTGCTGTGCAGGTATGTCCTTGCCGATCTCCGTATTGGTCACAAACTGGATGCCTTCAGCCTCAAGCAGGTCGACACGACGTTGTACGACTCTTTTATCCAGTTTCATGGTCGGGATTCCGTACGTCAGCAAACCGCCAACGCGGTCAGCACGCTCGTACACCGTAACGAGATGGCCGGCTTTGTTCAACTGCGCTGCTGCGGCAAGTCCTGCAGGACCGGAGCCAACGACGGCTACGCGTTTGCCTGTACGCTTTTCAGGCGGTTGGGGTACAACCCAGCCTTCTTCAAATCCTTTTTCGATAATCGCTTCTTCAATCGTTTTGATGGTAACCGGCTGCCCGATCAACCCGACCGTACAGGAGCCTTCACACGGAGCAGGACATACACGTCCTGTAAATTCAGGGAAATTGTTGGTTTTGTGCAGGCGATCGAGTGCCTCTCTCCACAAACCGCGATACACCAAGTTGTTCCACTCCGGAATCAAGTTATGCACGGGACAGCCCGACGTACCGCCGATCATATCTATACCTGTATGGCAGTAAGGAGTTCCGCAATCCATGCAGCGCGCCCCTTGCGTTCTCAGCTCTTCTTCCGCCATATGTTTATGAAACTCTTCCCAATCCTTGATACGCTCTGCAGGCTCCCGATCCGCGGGCAGTTGGCGTTTGTATTCCATAAATCCAGTAGGTGTAGACATCTTACATTTCCCCCATCCGTTCTTTTATCTTAATCCCTTCATAACCGAGGCCCTATATGAATGAATTATGCAAACTTCTCATTTTTTGAATATTGTATCACAAAATCTTGTCGAAGATATTTCAATAATAGTAGCATTTCAACATTTGAATATTAAATGGATTATCCGCATAATAATTTGTATTTTATACATCATAGAGGGCCAAAGGACCGCAGGTCAACAACCGGATTTTGGTTATCCAGATACGGGTATTTCGTCTTGCACATTACTTGATCATAAAGAAAAATGAATGCACGTTACGTAAATGTGAGATAATTTGCCATCAAAATCAACGTTTTAAGTAATAAAAGCTAGACAAGTTGAACGAATTGTTCGGATTTAAAGCTTTACAACGGTAAAAAGGCACATCGTTTATACTTTTTCACCAAAATATATAAACCCAATTCACATTTCATTCCTGATGTTGGCACTTTTTATGTTAGTTTTATGTAAAATCTTCGGTCAGACCTTCATATCCGTTTTTTTTCGCTCGAGAATAAAAAAAGAGGGCTACTGTCACTAAACTGGTCCCCATAGACTAGACACTTTGAAAAAAGGGGTTTAGGCTGTGGGGGCCTTTTTGTATACTGGTACTAGTATCAAGGGAGGGTATTATGAGTAAAAAACTTTTTTCTAAGACAGAACAAGACCAACTCTCAACGAACAAGTATGTCACGAAAGTAAGTGACAAATCCATTACTTACTCCGATGAGTTCAAGCGGTTATTTATTAACCAATATTTAGAGGGCAAGACGCCAAGAGAGATCTTCGAAGCCCATGGGTTTAGTGTGGAAGTTTTAGGTATGAAGCGTGTAGAGCAAAGCGCGGACCGTTGGAAGAAATCTTATGAGCAGGGCGGAATCATTGGGCTCATGGATTCCCGTAAAGAATTCTCAGGACGAACGCTTAGACGGGAACAGACGCCAGACGAGATCATCGCCAAGCAGGATGCACGGATCAAACTTCTGGAGTCTCAACTTGAACTGCTAAAAAAAGCAGACACGACAGAAAGGTGGCTGGTAGCCAAGGGAAGAAGCCTGAGCAAGAATAAGCTGTTTGAACTTATTCATGAAACCGTAGGACAGGGATTCAAACGAATGACGCGCTATCTATGCGAACTGCTTAATGTCTCGCGATCAGGATACTACAGTTATCTTAAGGCTGCAGATTCCCGCTTAGAGCGAGCCCGACGGGACGCAGAGGATGGCGCGCTAGTCAAGAAGGCGTTCTCTAGAAGAGGCTTTAAAAAGGGCGCTCGCTCGATCAAAATGGTTCTGGAAAACGAGTTCGATGTCATCTTTAACCGAAAGCGAATTCGCAGGCATATGCGGGATCTAGAACTCGTTTGTCCCCATCGAAAGCCAAATCCTTACCGCCGAATGGCTAAAGCCACCCAAGAACATCGAGTTGTCCCCAATAAGCTACAACGGGATTTCAAGAAGGAGATCCCGGGTCTTGTGCTGCTTACCGACATTACGTACCTTCCATTTGGCCGGTCGGAGATGGCGTACCTATCCACCATTTTGGACGGCTCCACTGGAGAGCTGCTTGCTTACAACCTCTCCGAAAGCCTCACTCTGCCATTAGCAACGAATACGGTTAAGAATCTCATGAAGCAACGACGCTTGAAATTACATAAGAATGCTTTTATCCATTCCGATCAAGGTTGTCACTACACAAGCCCTCAGTATCAGAAACTACTGAAGAAGAAAGGGCTTGGCCAGTCTATGTCAAGGCGTGGAAACTGTTGGGACAATGCCCCTCAGGAGTCCTTCTACGGCCACATGAAAGACCACGTCATTAGTCGAAACTTCTCTACTTTAGAAGAACTTAAACATGAAATCGATCGCTACATCCGCTACTACAACCATCACAGATATCAATGGGGATTAAAAAAGATGACTCCTGTACAATACAGGAATCATCTTTTGTCGGTAGCTTAACTCTCTTTTTCAAAGTGTCCTTGACGAGGGGACCAGTTTACACGAACCATTCGTAACGAGCGCCCTTTTTCTGCGTGCATCATTTTTTGGGATCTTGACCTTTGATGTCATATCTGGGCTCTTTGATCTCAACGTATGCTTTATTTACTTTTTTCGTTCATAAAATTCAAACGTGTAGGGGTAAATATTTTTTTCGTCCTGTTCGCCTTCGATCTGCTCAACGAGCTCCCACTCCGACCAATCGATGTTGGGAAAAAAGGTGTCCGCTTCAAAATGTTCGTGAATTTTGGTCACAACCAACCGATCGGCAAACGGAAGGAATTCACGATAGATCTCGGAACCCCCGATCACGCACAATTCTTCACCTTGGGTTGCACTCAGACCTTCTTCAATCGTATGGACCACTTCTGCCTGTTCAACCTTATAGTCCAGGTCCCGCGTAATCACAATGTTTCGGCGTTGCGGCAGCGGTTTGCCACCGAAAGATTCCCACGTTCTGCGCCCCATGATGATGGTTTTGTTCAACGTACGCTGTTTAAAAAAAGCCATGTCTTTTGGCAATCGCCAAGGGATCGCATTATCAAGGCCGATCGCTCCGTTCTCTCCCATGGCCCATACCAGTTCAATACTCATGTGTATGCACTCCTTTCACCGGATGCAATCAGATGGCAACCGGGGCTTTGATTCCAGGATGATGCTGGTAGTTCTCGAATTCGAAATCTTCAAACTTGTAGTCGAAAATCGAATCCGGCTTGCGTTTGATCACCAGCTTCGGCAATGCAAACGGCTCACGTTCCAATTGGGTTTTGACTTGCTCCAAATGGTTCGAATAGATGTGCACATCTCCTCCGGACCAAATGAACTCGCCCACTTCCAGGTCGCACTGTTGAGCGATCATATGGGTTAATAACGCATAGCTGGCGATGTTAAACGGCAGTCCAAGGAACGTGTCCACCGAGCGCATGGTCAACATACAGGATAATTTACCCTCAGCTACGTAAAACTGAAACGCAAAATGGCATGGCGGAAGCTTCATGCGATTGATTTCGGCCACGTTCCATGCGCTAACCAGATGGCGCCGGGAATCGGGATTGTTTTTGATCGCGTCCACCACGGCAGCGATTTGGTCGATTTTTTCGCCACTCGGAGCTTCCCAGGTCCGCCATTGCGACCCATATACCGGGCCAAGATCGCCGTTCTCATCCGCCCATTCATCCCAGATGCTCACGCCGTTATCCTTCAGGTAGCGAATGTTGGTATCTCCGCTCAGAAACCATAACAACTCGTGAACGACCGATTTCAGATGGATGCGCTTGGTCGTAACCAGCGGAAAACCTTCGTTCAGATCAAAGCGCAATTGGCGCCCAAAGACGGACAATGTGCCCGTGCCCGTGCGGTCTTCTTTGTGAACCCCGTTGTGCAGCACGTCCTGCAGCAATTCCAGATAATTTTTCATGTATTCATCGCCTCACAGTCGTTTCTATATAAGTTTGAACGAATGGTTTTACATCGAGCCACTATGTAGTCAGAACCATATTCCGATTGCTGTTATCCCAGATTTTTTGACTCCTTTTTCAAGGAGGACATCTGTCGATAAGTCTCAACCTCTTGGAGAAGCTCATTGTAACAGTTTATCATATATCATTCTTTCACGGAAAGGCATCATTATTCGGTGACTTCACACTTCACATATTTCATAACCCAGTCAACGAAAAGTTTTCCGTTTTTCATCCTCACTGTGTTCGAAGGTTGTCGTTTCGTGCAAGTCAAAAAAAAGGACAGGTAACGCTGTGGCGTTACCCATCCCTTGTACGTTCATCTATAAGGCCGGACGAATCCAAGGCCATTGCTGTTCTGAATTAACGGGAAATGATGTGGATCGGATGACCCATAACCAGTTCCGCTGCTTCCATCACGATTTCGCCCAATGTTGGGTGAGCGTGAATAGTCAGAGCCAAGTCTTCCAGAGTTGCACCCATTTCGATAGCGAGACCCAGCTCAGCAATCAAGTTGGAAGCTTCCAGACCTACGATTTGGCAGCCCAGAACAAGGCCGTTCTCTTCGTCAGCAACGATTTTTACGAAACCTTCGGCATGGTTCAAAGATACGGCACGGCCGTTACCCGCATAAGGGAATTTGCCTGCTTTTACTTTGTAGCCTTTTTCTTTGGCTTCTTTTTCAGTCAGACCTACGCTGGAGCACTCAGGATCTGTGAACACAACAGCCGGCATACATTTGTAGTCAACCACGGACGGTTGTCCTGCAATGGCTTCTGCAGCCACTTTACCTTCGTAAGAAGCTTTGTGAGCCAATGCCAGACCAGCCACGATATCACCGATTGCGAAGATATGAGGAATGCTAGTGCGTCCTTGGTGGTCAACTTTAACGAAGCCGCGCTCATCAGTTTCAACACCGATCAAGTCCAGACCCAGTTCTCCGTCTGTGTTTGGACGACGTCCAACCGTTACGAGCAGATAGTCTGCAGTAATTTCTTTGGACTCGCCGTTTACGGAATATTTAACCGTTACGTCTTTGTCCGTTTGCTCAGCGCTTTCCGCTTTTGCACCCGTTACGATTTCGATGCCGGTTTTCTTCATGTTTTTAGCCACAAGGCTCGTCATGTCTTTATCGAAACCTGGCAATACCGTGTCCATACCTTCGATGATCGTTACTTTCGCACCGAATTTGGAGTACATTTGACCAAGCTCGGCACCGATATATCCGCCACCGATCACGATCAGGCTTTTCGGTACTTCAGGCAGGTTCAACGCTTCTGTCGAGGACAGAATGCGACCGCCGAACGGGAAAGGTTTCAGTTCGATTGGACGGGAACCTGTTGCAATGATTGCATTTTTGAATTTGTAACGCGGAGATTCGTGATCATTGAATACACGCGCTTCGTTTTCGTTGATGAACATGCATTCACCGTTGAAAACTTCAACTTTGTTGCCTTTGAGCAAGCCAGTCACGCCGCTAGTCATTTTCTTAACAACGCCGTTTTTGAATTCTTGCGTTTTGGCAAAGTCCACTTTTACGTTCTCCGCAGAGATACCAAAAGCGTCGCCATGCAATGCACTTTCATATTGATGCGCAGCCGAGATCAAAGCTTTGGATGGAATACATCCACGGTTCAAACATACGCCGCCCAGTTCGGATTTGTCTACGATCAATACGCTTTGGCCCAGTTGTGCAGCACGGATGGCAGCTACATAGCCGCCAGGTCCTGCACCAATTACCAATGTGTCGATATTGAGAGAAGCGTCGCCTACTACCATATCTTACACCTCCATAACAAGCAGCTCAGGGTTAGCGAGCAGCTGTTTAATGTAGTTCATAAAGTTTTGTGCTGTTGCGCCATCGATGATACGGTGGTCAAAGCTCAAGGACAGAGCCATTACAGGTGCTGCAACGATTTCGCCGTTTTTCACAACCGCTTTTTCGCTGATGCGTCCAGTTCCGAGAATAGCAACTTCAGGGAAGTTGATGATCGGAGTGAAGAACATGCCGCCAGCGGAACCGATGTTCGTGATGGAGATCGTGCTGCCTTTCATTTCGTTAGGGCTCAGTTTGCCGTCGCGACCACGAGCTGCCAGGTCACGGATGGAATCAGCGATCATCCAGATGGATTTACGATCAGCATCTTTGATAACAGGAACGATCAAGCCGTTGTCTGTATCTGTAGCGATACCGATGTTGTAGTATTTTTTGTATACAATTTCGTTAGCTTCTTCATCAATCATCGCGTTAAGAGCCGGGAATTGACGGGAAGCCGCAACCAGAGCTTTAACGATGAATGGCAGATAAGTCACTTTTGTGCCTTTTTTCTCTGCAATTGGTTTCATGCGAGTGCGGAACGCTACCAGTTCAGTGACGTCCACTTCATCCATGATTGTAACGTGTGGAGCTGTGTAAGCAGATTTAACCATGGCATTGGAAATCGCTTTGCGGATTCCTTTGAATGGTACGCGTTCTTCTTCCAGACGCGCATCTGCTGCTGCGGCTGCCGGAGCTGCGGATTTTTTCTCTTCTTGAGCTGCTGGAGCTGCAGAAGAAGCTGCTGCTTGGCCGCCACCGTTTTTGAAAGCTTCAACGTCTTCTTTGGTTACCTTGCCGTTGTTGCCGGTGCCGTTCACTTGAGCAATGTCAACGCCTTGCTCACGAGCAAACTTGCGAACGCTTGGCGTAGCCAAAACGTCTTTGGCCGGAGCTGCTGGAGCAACGTTGTTGCTTGCTTGAGCAGGGGAAGAAGCGTTAGTGTCTGCTCCGCCTTGAGCCGCATCTTTTTCTTGTTCAGCTTGATCGCCAGCGTCGTCGCCTTGATCCGGAATGTCACCTTCTGCATCGATGATCGCAACAACTTCGCCAACGTGGCAAACTTGACCATCTTTTGCAAATACTTCAGTTACTGTTCCGTTAACCGGACAAGGAACTTCAACGACCGCTTTATCGTTCTGTACTTCCATGATGATGTCGTCGTCTGTTACCTTGTCACCGGGTTTGATGTGCATCTTGATGATTTCGCCTTCGTGCAGGCCTTCACCCAGTTCAGGGAATTTGTATTCAAATTTAGCCAACTGAAAAACCTCCTTGATTATGTGCTCAATCCTGAAAACAACCCTTAGCTCCAAGTCTATTACCGTTACTGCGAGAGCAAATAACTGTGACTACTCAAGGGGCTAATGGCTGTTTTCAGTGCAGCTTTGCAGCTGCGATGTGAATCACCATACTGCGCCTTGCGGCATGTCAGATGATTGAATTAAAACTCAACTACTTTGTTCACTGCATCGATGATCCGAGCAGGAGTAGGCAGCCAAGCATCTTCGATTTGCGCGAAAGGATATACCGTGTCAGGACCTGCTACGCGCAGAACCGGCGCTTCCAGGTGCAGGATAGCTTTTTCATTGATTTGGGCAATGACTTCAGCCGCAACGCCTGCGCTCTTTTGAGCTTCTTGAACCACGATAGCGCGGTTGGTTTTTTTGATGGAAGCAACGATGGTATCGATATCGATCGGGCTAACCGTACGCAAGTCGATAATTTCAACCTTGATTCCTTTTTTCTCCAACTCTTCAGCAGCTTTGATGGACGTGTGCACCATCATGCCGTAAGTAACGATCGTTACGTCCGAACCTTCGCGAACCACGTTCGCTTTACCCAGTTCAACCACGTAGTCTTCTTCAGGAACCTCTGCACGGAAAGCATGGTACAGGTTCAAATGCTCCATGAAGAATACAGGGTCATTGTCGCGGATGGAAGCGATCATCAAACCTTTTGCATCGTAAGGGTTCGAAGGGATTACTACCTTAATACCCGGAGTTTGCGCAAGCAAACCTTCCAAAGCGTCTGTATGCAATTCGGCTGCTTTTACGCCGCCGCCGTAAGGTGTACGGAAAACGATTGGGGAGTTGTATTTGCCGCCGGAACGGTAACGCATGCGCGCAGCTTGCACAACCATTTGGTCAAGGGCTTCGAAAATGAAACCTACGAATTGGATTTCGGCAACCGGACGGAAGCCTTGAATACCCAAACCTACAGCCAGACCGCCGATTGCGGACTCAGCCAGCGGTGTATCGAATACGCGCTCTTCACCAAATTCTTTTTGCAGTCCTTCCGTTACACGGAAAACGCCGCCTACATGACCTACATCTTCACCGAAAAGCACAACGTTAGGATCACGTTTCAATTCAACGCGAAGCGCATCACGGATTGCTTCTTTCATGTTCATTTGTGCCATTTGCTTCATTTCCTCCTTAAACATTGACAGTTCACATTCTCGAAATCACACAAGGAACCGTAATCCGGACGATCGTCCGGACACGATATATGCTTTTAATGGAAAAAACTTATTGGAAGTCTGCTTTTTGCTCTTCCAAGTGCTTAGGCGTATGTTCGAACATGCTGTCAAGCAAGCCTGGAATCGTCATTTTTTCTGTTTTTTCCGCTTTTTTGATCTCGTCGTTGACTTTCGCTTTTGCTTCTTCTTTCACGCGAGCTGTATCTTCTTCGGTCCACAGACCTTTTTTCTCCAGATATTTCGCAAAACGCGCGATTGGATCCTTTTCGCTCCACTCTGCTTCTTCATCTTTGGTACGATATTTGGAAGCATCGTCCGAAAGGGAGTGAGGACGGAAACGATACGTTACGGCTTCGATCAATGTTGCGCCTTCGCCATTGCGGCCGCGCTCAGCAGCTTCTTGAACCGCTTTGATGACAGCCAGAACGTCCATACCGTCAACTTTAACGCCTTTGATCCCTGCTGCAACCGCTTTATGAGCGATGGACAATGCAGCGGTTTGTTTAGCAAACGGAGTTGTGATGGCGTAGCCGTTGTTTTGCACAAAGAAAATAACAGGCAGCTTGTAAACGCCGGCATAGTTCAAACCTTCGTAGAAGTCACCTTCGGAAGAACCGCCGTCACCTGTATATGTGATAACGACTTGTTTTTGTTTTTTCAATTTGTATCCCATTGCAATCCCCATCGCGTGCAGGATTTGCGCGCCGATGATGATTTGCGGCATCAATACGTTAACGCCGTCAGGCACTTGGCCACCATGCTGATGTCCACGGGAATACAGGAATGCTTGGTACAATGGAAGTCCATGCCATACGAGCTGCGGAATGTCGCGATAGCCTGGGCAGATAAAGTCTTCTTTTTGAATGGCGAATTCACTACCCACCATTGTTGCTTCTTGTCCGGATACCGGAGCATAGAAACCGAGACGGCCTTGGCGACCGAGGTTAACTGCACGATCATCCCAAGTGCGGGTAAATACCATGCGGTACATAATTTCTTTTAATTGATCGTCGGAAAGTTCTGGCAACTTATCTTTGTTAATAATTTCACCATCCGGAGACAGTACGGACAGAGCTTCTACTTCCTCCGTGTATACTTCATAAGGAACCTTGCTCATTTTTTTCTTCACCTCAACAAAAAGTTTGAATATCAAGTTCCGCTGTTATAGAATTATTATACACCTGTTTCACCGCATACGTCAAAGAAATCCGTAATTTTTTTATATTCCCTTTCGGATTGTATGTATAACAGGGGATGAATAATGGTATAACAGCATAGTACATGGCTGCTGGTCTGACCTATCCGCGCACAAGGTTAATCTTACCGTATTGTGCAGTTGAATGCAAAAAAATAACCGAGAAAGGTGACGTTTTATGACGGATTCCCGCTATTTGAAACGGACGATTGTGAAAGAAGAAATCGAGAGTCGCCATCTTGGCGAAAAGCGTGTCCTGCGCATCTACCTTCCCCCGGGGTATAACGAACTGCTAACTTATCCTGTCGTTTATTGTCAGGACGGAGAGGAGTTTTTCAATTTTGGACGCATCGCGACGACGGCGAACCGGATCATCCTGGATGAAGGCGCCGAGCCGTTCATTATTGTAGGCGTTCAGGTGGATGTCTCGGTGAGAACCCAAGAGTATGCTCCGTTCGGCGATCGCTTCAAAGCATACACGGCCTGCTTCGCTGAAGAGATTATTCCCTATGTGGAAGAGAAATATCCTGTACGCCGCTCTCCCCAGGAACGTGTGCTTGCGGGAGATTCCCTCGGCGGCAGCGTATCGCTGCACCTCGCCCTGCTTTATCCTCACCTTTTTAACCGGGTCATCAGCCTGTCAGGAGCCTTCTATTCCGCTTCCCAAGAAATTTACGCTGCTGAGGAAGACTTGTCGTGGCTGAACATCTGGATGATCGTTGGCTTGCAGGAGGATGCATTTGAATCCGATACAGGCATCTACGATTTCGTGCAGCTGAACCGCGATACACGCGACATTTTGGAGAACCGCGATGCGGTTGTATCGTACCGGGAGAAAGACGGGCGTCATCAATGGGGGTTTTGGCAAAAAGAGCTCCCCGAGGCTCTGCTTTATTTCCTGAGCGAGCGCTAACAACATCTGTCCGGCGGCGGCTGAAAGGCCGCTTTTTTCCCGGCATTTTTGTTAGCGTTTACATTTGAGATCAAAAAAGAAGCAGGACGCCCTGCTCTTTCAGTCGCTTTTGTTGCGCTCAGTATGGAAGAATTCCGAAATGTTATAATGATAGTGAATGATCACTTTCAATCCGTTTCAATAATGCGTCGCACCCGGCATCCACGAGTCTGTAAACCTCTTCGAAATTCCCCGTATAATACGGATCAGGCACTTCGCGCAACGTCTCATCAGGCAGCAAATCCATCAATTTGAGCAGATCGGCTTTCTCTCCGCCAACGACTTTGCGTACGTTCGCCACGTTGGAATCATCCATGCACACAATATAATCGAACTGTTCAAAGTCTGTACTTGCGAATTGCCTGGCGGCCATATTGGCATAGGAAATCCCGTATCCGTCCAACAATTGGCGCGTTCCTTCATGAGGCGGCTTGCCGACATGCCAATTGCCTGTCCCAGCCGAGTCTACGCGAATTCGGTCCTGCAGTCCGCGCTGCTCTATTTTGTGCCTCATCACCGCCTCGGCCATTGGGGATCTGCAGATGTTCCCCAAACATACAAACAAAACATGAATCATCTCGTTACTCCCCTTTTCCGAACGTACGATTTAATGAGCTTTGTGCCGCCTGAGGCTGCACACGATCCGCCTGTACCAGCGAACGGCGCGGCAGCTTCCATTTATAATGGACGGAACACATCCGGAAAAATACGACCGCAACAAATCCGATAAGCAATCCCGTATTGGTTGTCAGCCAGCCCATTCCGATCGCAAACCCGGCAGCGATCGCCCATACCGCATAGATTTCATCCCGCAACACCAAAGGTTTGCGTCCTGCCAACAGGTCGCGAATGATCCCTCCGCCGATGCCTGTCATCACTGCTGCCACAATGACCGCACTGATGGGATGACCCATGTTAACGGCATATAGGGCACCCTGAATCGCAAAAGCGGCAAGTCCGATGGCATCGAAGAGCGCCTCCGTCCGCTTCCAATGTCCGATCCATTTCAGCGGGAGCACAAATGCCACGGCTACGGATACGAGGGCAAGCATAATAAGTGCGCCTTGGCTCCACAGCGTGGTCACGGGCACACCGATCAGAACATTCCTTACCACCCCGCCACCGAAGGCGGTGACCAATCCCAGCACCAGTACGCCAAGAATGTCGTATTCCTCTTCCATGGCCACGAAAGCCCCCGACATCGCAAACGCAATGGTGCCGATGATGCTGAACACTTCAAAAATGTGCAAGTCCAATTCCGTCCAAACCTCACTTTTCAAGTCATCTCCATGTCGCTCTCATCATTGTATCCGCGAGTGCCGGAATTGTGCAACTAGATTTTGTGATTTATACTGGAAGGGTTCGCAATATAATGATAAATGAAAACTTTCTTCATGGCAGGAAGGATGAATAGAATGACCATGAAACGCGTCGTCATTTTTACGGGGGGAAGCCTGTCTCCCGAATTTCTCAAAGAAATCAGGCACGATGACGTGCTCATCGCTGCAGATCGCGGGGCACTGTACCTGATCGATCACGGCATTCGACCCCACTTTGCCGTAGGCGACTTCGACTCCATTACTGACGAGGAACGGGAAAGGGTCCGCCTGAACAGTGAACGCATGATTTCCGTCGATGCCGTCGAGAAGGACTGGACGGATACGGAAATGGCTTTCGAAACCGCATTGGATATGGAACCTACCCATATTCTCATGCTGGGCGCTACAGGCACTCGCCTTGATCATACGCTTGCCAACGTACATATCATGGTCCGTGCGATGCAGCATCATATCTCTTGCACGCTTCAGGACGAACACAACTATCTGACACTGACCACGTCCGAAGCCACGGTCGAAGATCGGGGGTATCAGTACGTTTCATTGCTGCCGTTGACGCCTGAGGTCACCGGAATCAGTCTGGAAGGCTTTCAGTACCCTCTGGATAAAGCAACGCTCCGGATGGGACAATCCCTTGGCATAAGCAACAAGCTTTTGGGACCTGCGGGGACAGTTACCATCGATAGCGGATTGCTGCTCATTATTCAGAGCAAGGATTAACGTTGGTTCATATGAAAGTTACATTTTTGTAACTTGCTGAAAAATAAAAAGAGCAACTTATTATTCGAAAAAACCTTTGATTTTCAAAGGTTTTTTCTGTTTCAAACCTTAAATGCATCCGTCAACGATTAATTTTTTGACATTTTTAATGGTATTTTAATAAAACGCTCCAAAACCAGTCACTTCAAGCACTTCAAGCTTCTACTCCAAATTTTAGGGTGTTACAAACCTGTTATACTCGCTCTAGCAAACGAAACGAAAACTTAATTTTGGAGGTACTACATGAAAACAAACATCTTTGTCCAAAAGGCCGTGACCGTGGGATTGTGCGCAGCACTTGGTTTTGGAGCCATCGCAATGACATCGGCACCTGCTGCTCAAGCAGCAAGCGCAACCGTGTCCAAAGGACAACAAATCGTCAATTACGGTAAACAATTTATGGGAACGCCATATAAATTTGGAGCATCCACTTCGACAACCAAAAATTTTGACTGCTCTTCCTTCATGAAATATATCTTTAAAAAGTATGGCGTGGACCTTCCGCGTACCAGCGTCAAACAATCCAAGGAAGGCGTAGCCGTATCCAAAGCGAACCTGCGCGTCGGAGACCTGGTATTCTTTTCGAGCGGCAGCCGTTCCACAGGCAGCAATATTACGCACGTAGCAGTTTACGCGGGCAACGGAAAGATCCTGCACACTTACGGATCTCCAGGGGTAACGTTCTCTGACCTGAACTCGGGAAACTGGAAAAAAACGTATATTAAAGCACGCCGTGTACTGTAATTTCCCTACGAATCATTGAATATATGTCTAAAATGGCCGGATCCATTAAGGATCTGGCCATTTTTAATGGGAAGAATGAAGCATATAACCCACTCCGCGCACAGTTTGAATGAGTTTGACGCCCCTACCCTTGTCCACTTTTTCACGCAAATGTTTGATATACACATCCACCACGTTCGTATCCATTTGAAAATCATAGCCCCACACTTCCGATAAGATCGTCTTCCGCGAACAGGCTTCGTTTGCATGCCGCGCCAAAAACTCCAACAATTCGTATTCTTTCGGCGTCAGCGTCAAATACTCCCCTGCCCGGCTGACTCTCCGCGAGCGCAAATTGATTTTAAGGTCATGCACCATGATAACTTCTTCGTCGAACTGCGAACCTTGAGAAAACAAGCGAAGCAAATTTCGAATCCTTGCCATCAATATACTCGGCTCGCTCTCTTGCTCGAGTATGTCGTTTGCCCCGCTGTCCAACCATTCCACGATTCGATCCGCAGATATTGCGGTCGTAATAATTATAAACGGAATGTTGTGATGGTTCTGTCCGCGATGCCACTTCAATCCTTCGTCGGGCTGGATTGCGTCTTCAGGAGCAGCGGTCCAGATGATCATGGACAGATTCTGCTTGACCATCTCCAATTGCTGCTTGTATGTACCTGCGCTGGCCAAGAGCACGGCATAGCCCTCGGCACTCAGCGCTTCTTTTAGCGACCTTGTCTGTTCCTGGGCGCCAACAAGTAAAATGGTCGTTTTCATCCGTTCACCCGGCCTTGGACAAATTCTTTCTCTGTAGAGGTCGCGTGCGATCCTCCATATGTCGTTATGATGCCGAAAAACGAAAAAGTCCATTCCTCGAAAGGAACGAACTTGAATTTGGTGCACGGCATTAGCCAAAATAGCGATGGACAAGCGTGCGTGCTTCCGCCGTATCTTTGGTCCCGTGGACGAGGATCCGACCGTCTTGAAAAATAACCATCCGATGTTCCCCTAGGCTGAACGAGACCAGAAACGGATTGTGTTCCACGACCCCTTCCCCAAGCTTACCCAAACGTTCAGCGGTCTGTTGGAGATCCAGCTTCAATGGTCGGGAAGGACGGATCTGCACCGTATCCCTGCCGCAAAGCACGTCCGTTTTTTCGAGATTCGAGGCGGATAAATACGGAAATGATGCCGATGCGCTGCACGAAGGACAATCCGGCTTCTTCGCGCCATCCACGTTGATCGTTATGTACTCGTTCCGCCACAGGTCAAACGACAGCAGCTTGCGCCTTAAGGCGCCATGATTTCCGCTAAGTAGCTTCATGGCTTCTGCAGTCTGATTGGCCGTGACCATCTGCACGGCTTGCGGAATGATTCCAGAAGTATCGCAGGTATCCCCGCCCAACGGCACCTCCCCGAGCAAACAATTCAAACAAGGGGTTTCCCCTGGCATAAAGGTGTAGGTAATCCCGTAGCTGCCTACGCACCCACCGTAAATCCATGGTTTGCGATGTTTTTGGCACATATCGTTGATCAGCAGTCTTGTATCAAAGTTATCCGTTGCATCCATCACCAGATCGACATCCGCAATGAGTTCTTCCAATTCATCCGCCCGCACATCCATGACTTTTCCAACGATGTCTACTGTGGAATTAATCTCTTTCAGACGCTTTACAGCAGCGATCGCTTTCGGCATGCGCTCCAATGCGTCCTTCTCTGCGTAGAGCTGCTGGCGCTGCAGGTTGCTCCACTCCACGTAATCGCGATCGGCGATCGTGATATGCCCGATTCCGGCACGTGCCAACGTCTCGGCGATTCCCGTTCCCAGCGCGCCTGCACCAATGATCAGTACACGGCTTCCTTTCAGCCGCTCCTGTCCGTTTTTGCCCAGCGGCGCGAATCGTTCCTGCCGTGAGTAACGGTTTTCTTGCTCTGGATGCTCGTTCGTGTTCGGGTTTGTCATGACTGAACCATTCCTTCCGCAGGACTGCTCGCTGCTGCATAACGCTTGACGGGGATCATGCCTGCCTCGTATGCCAATCTTCCTGCTTCAACGCCCATTCGCATGGCCTTAGCCATCTTAACCGGATCGCGTGAACCTGAAACAGCCGTATTAAGCAATACGCCATCTGCCCCAAGTTCCATCGCTTGGGCAGCATCTTTGGGAGAACGAAGGCCTGCATCCACAATGACCGGAACCGCAGCCTGTTCAATGATCAGCTCAAGATTGTACGGATTTATCAGCCCTTTGCCCGCACCAATCGGCGAGGCCCCAGGCATCACGGCGTGTACACCGAGCAATTGCAGACGTTTGGCCAAAATGACGTCATCCGAAATATACGGCAGCACCGTAAATCCTCTTTCAAGCAGCATCTCGCAAGCCCTGTACGTTTCGATCGGGTCGGGCAACAACGTTCGCCCATCGCCGATCACTTCTACCTTAATCATATCACAAAGTCCCGATGCCCGTGCCAATTCGGCGATGCGTACCGCTTCTTCGGCATTCGTCGCTCCAGCGGTATTCGGCAGCAACGTGAATCGACTCAGGTCCAACGTGTCGAGAAAATGCTTGCGGTCCCGCTGCTCCAAATTCAAGCGCCTTATAGCAAATGTCAGAACCTCTGTGCCTGATGCCTCAACCGCCTGTCGTTGTACATCCAAGTCTTCGAATTTCCCTGTTCCCAGCAGCAATCTCGATTCAAAGGCATATTTTCCAATGTTTAACACACTTATCCGCCTCCCACAAAATGTACGATTTCGATTCGGTCTCCGTTTTTCAGCGGCGTCGTCTCATGAAGCTCTCGCGTTAAAATTTGCCGATTCAGCTCAACAACGACGGTTTTCACCTGAAGATTGAAAGAGAGCAACAATTTGTCCACACGATTCAACTGGTCTTCAATCTCCATCGATTGTCCGTTGACGATAATATTCAATGCATCATCCCCTTTCCGCATAAGCGCTCCGGATTGAAAGCAGAAATCCCGAGTTCACCGGCCGATTTCCCCTCGATCAAATCCGCCAACACACTGCCTGTGATAGCGCTGAGCAAAATACCGTTCCGATAATGTCCGAAAGCGGCATACAATCCCGAATATTGTTCGCTTTCCCCCAAATACGGCAAACCATCCGGAGTCGATGGTCTCACGCCGGCCCAGGCTCGCTCGAATCGGGCGTGCGCAACGGCGGGAACCCATGCTGCCGCGGCGGAGATCAGTTTCTGGATTCCTCCAGGGGTCACATGCAAATCCGAAGCTCCCGCCAAGCTTGTTGCACCCAACCACACTTCTCCATTCGCTTTTGGAACGATATAAACATCTTCCGCATAAACGGTCCTGTCCGGTACATTTCCCCGTGCAGCGTCATGATGTGAAAACCGGACAGCAACCATTTCTCCCTTTACCGGCACGACAGGCATGTTCAACCCTACGCTTTCCATCAACTCTACTCCTTGCAGCCCGGCCGCGACTATGACATTTTTACATGTCAACATGCCAATGGAGGTTTGAACCCCTTGTATGCGCCCTGCCCCGGTTTGCAGCGTTACATTCTGAATGCCTTCCATGATTCGAGCCCCGTATGCTTGAGCAGACTTGGCATAAGCTGTGACAAGGTTTAACGGCAGCACTTCGCTTTCAGCTTGCCTGTACAACCCGCCATACGTATCCCGGCTTAGCCAGGGTGCCTGACGCTGCAGTTCCTGCCTATCCCAATACGTGCATGCATTCGAATCTGTTTCATATGCGGCTGCATATAGTCCTGCCTTTTGTCCGCTTCGAAAAGGCGTAATGAACCCGGCCTGCCGCAAGCCAATGTCAATTCCGCTCATCGCTTGAATATGCTCCCTCTGCCGGTGAACCCGTTCACGGCTGCGCCGGGCAAGCTCCGCCATGGCCGCATGATGAAAGTGCTCACTGTCGGCAGCCAGCATGCCGGCCGCCGCCGATGACGTCCCTCCACCCATTCGGGCTCGTTCCAGGAGCATTACTTCCTGCCCGCGGGCTGCCAATTCATAAGCGATGGAACAACCGATGACACCCCCTCCGATCACGATCGTTTCGGCAGACATGTCCTTTCGCGAACGTGGCTTCTCTTTTTTGTCGAGAATGTCGAACCCCGAACTACCGTCTAAGCTAATGCGATCATCAAACAACGATTGCCCCTCCTTCATCTTCGTTCAATGGCGTCATTCATGGGCCGTACACCGGACATGGCCTGTTTGAATGCAGCGGCTGCTTGCTCAGGTTTACTGTTCTCCCATATGGCGGACATGACCGCAATCCCGCTTGCCCCGGCTGCGTAAATCGCATCCACGGCATCAGGGCGAATTCCGCCGATCGCAATGACGGGAATGCAAAGGGAGCTGCATATCGCTTTCAATGCTGGTATGCCTCTTGGCGCAGCGCCAATTTTGCTGTTGGTAGCAAAAACGTGCCCAAAAATAACATAATCTGCGCCTTGGCGCTCAGCGGATTTCGCCCCTTCCAAGGAATGCACGGAAACGCCCAGACGGATCGGTTCATGCTTGTTGTCCATCCGGATGGTTGTTCCATACTGTTTGAAATCCGATTCCCCCCTTTGCACGCCGCACAACTTAGGAACAGAAAAACCATCCATTCGATCAGGAATGCCATTAACGACAATTTGCGAAGCCGGGATACCCGCTTCTAGCATTCGTTCGGCCCAATGCAATCTTTGGTTGATCGCAAGATGTTTTTCCCGAATATGAATGTAATCTACCCAAGGGCTCACCCGGATCGCCTTTTCAAGAAAAACATCAAGGTCCCCCGTTCCGTTTGAAATGACATGGAGCTCCAATGATGAAGGTACTGATTGAGTTTGCGAAGCAACCATAACTCGGTTCACCTGCCTTTCGCTGAAAGAACACAAAAAACCACTCCCGCAGGGGAGTGGCGACTTATTCGTATCTTTCGTGCAATGCAAGGCAAATGCGAAACCAATGGGCATTATTCTCACGCGTTTATGCATGGAACGAGCATTGCCGATAATCGCATTGCAATCCAAGCGACGGCTGAAATACAGCCTTCCTTGTCATGACGAAAAACGTGCCACTTCCCTACGCTGGTATGATCCAGATCAGGTACAAAGGGTCCGGAATCGAATTATTCCATCTCAGCCGCATCGCGCGGCACCCCTAGTGCTCTTATGAAGTTGTAGCCTATATTACCATAGGCATCCTGTTTTGTCATCGATCATTTTTGCGTGCACTGCCAGAAATCAGGAAGATCAGCGTTTTTTTAGGTTAGACTACGCAGCTGAAAATATCGCACTATCCAGTGCCTTTTCGTCGGAGGATACTAGCGATTGATATAACAATTTTGCTCAAAATAGCCTCGAGCCGCTGCCTCCTGGGCATCCGTAAAAACTTCCTCCGGCCTGTATCCGTTCGAGCATGTGGCCGGATAATAATATTTGATGCCGCTGTCAGGATCCACGCCGCCGATCACGGCCGTCCTCTTAACAAGCCGGCCGCCTCCGATGGCAAAGTTGTTGATTTTTCGGCTCCCGCTCGGAATACCCTGAATGAAAGCAATGATCCCTGTGTCATTTATAGAGTTGTACCAGTCTTCCTGGGAGATGAGCGGCAGAGTAAACGTGTATGAGATGCCATTTCTTCTGGCAAATTCGTTGTGACGATTGATGACCTCGGCCAAATCCTCCTGAACGGCACTGACAATCCGGCTTCTGCGCACATGTTCAAAATGTTCATCATTTCTCAGCAACGGGATCCGTGTCGACGCGATGAGTTCATTCCGAAAGCCTTCAAGCCACATTTGCCTTTCGGCATCATAGGCGTAGACATAACTATCCAACGTGAAATTGATGCTGTTTCCGTCTTCGTCTGCATAGGTATAAGGTTTCTTCGGGCTCCATACGTGACGAAAATAGTTTTCGGACTCCCCCATCATTTCCGTCTCTTTGGCAAACATGTAGTAACCGTCGTAGTCCAGAACAACGATAGCCGGGATATAATCGAACAAGGAGCGAATCGCTGGCGGATCGTCCTGAATCCCCAAATTAAGAGCCATCGTTTGCGTAAACGTCTCCAGCGCCAAATCTTTATCAGCGTTCACAAACTTTGATGAACCGTAGCCCGCTTCTCCACTTTGCTTTTCGTTCTGGTGCATGACCATGCCAGCGTCCATGACGGCAGTCCTCAGCGCCGTCTCATATCTATTGCTGAGGATCTGGGCCTCTTGGAGTTCCCGACTGCTCTGCGACACGATCCAAAAAAACGGAAAAAAGACAAGCACAAAAACGATGGACAGCTCAGTAATCTTCATTCAGCACCATCCCTCCATACGTGGTAAACACGGCGGGAGATTGGATTGTCCCATTTAGCCATTCGCGGATAAGCATTGCGGGGGTTCGATTCGTATTTCTGACGGACACGGTAAAAAAATCCCCTACTGTAAACGTGTATCTTCGGGCAGGATCCTCCGCGGTTTCTAAACCGTCGGTCGGAAAAAGCTTCTCTTTGATTTGGCTTGAATAATATCCATCCAAAACCGTCTCGTACGTCCCCGTAAAAGTCGCAGGATTTTGGGGATCGATGTAATTCGGCACATATTTTTTGTGCAGATGCTCCATTGAAATGTCGTAGACATTGCCCGTGCGCGCCAATTGTTCTTCGAATTCGGCAAACATCGCTGGAGAAATGTAACCTTTGGTGCGAGCGGAATCAACAAAACGCGTGACGGTCTGGTAAACGGTCATCCGGGAAATCTCATCCTGCCGATCCGCCGTTTCGGCAGCCGGATATACATATAGCAGAAGTACCGCCAACAAGACGGCAAGCAGTTTGGATGCGGCATTAATCAATATCTCCGGCCTCCTTCCAGAACGAGATTTTATTCAGCTGCCCGGACTCGTCTCTGATAAACTCAGGCCTGTAGAGACCCATAAGCTGGACCGGAACGGTCGCCCCCCTGTCTGCCAAAGGGTCTATACGATAGGCGCTTCCGTCCACCTCCACCTGAATGGTTGTCCCCGTCATCTGTCTGACCGTATGCAGCACTTCCGCTCCGCTATAACGTTCCGGCTCAGAAATTCTCAGCGTTGCTGTCAACTTGCCCTCCATAGCTTCCGTTCCCTGGATGGTCTGATCAATGGCTTGTGCCAAGTGGCGAACATGATGCTGTCCGTGCATACAAGCTGCAACAAACATAACTACCGCCGTGCAAAACAACATAAGCTGCTGCGTGTTTCGGGACATCACCCTCCAGCTCCTGTCACGATTGTGTGAAAATAAGCCCTCTCACCACATTGGACTTATCTTTCACGATGATCGCTTTGAATTTCCCGCTCGGATTGACGTATTGGTTGTCTTTCTCGTTCATCGTTTGATTAATGCTCCCTACCTTGTTATCAGGCGCGATCACCGAGCCATAATCTGCGTTATTGACGTCACGTGAAATGTTCAATTCATTGCCGTACCATTGTCCCGCTGCGTTTTTGCCAGTAATGATCTGAATGCCGAACTGGTCCTTGTCCGCATACTTTCGCAGCGCATTGGTCACCTGGGAGCCGCTGATCGTTGTTCCGTCATAAACGGTGAATGCAGCCTGAGACAATTCGGTCTGAATGTCCGCGAAGTTGTTCTGTGCCGTCTTGGTGGCCTCCTGGGCCGATATAAACAGCAGCACCACGATCGTAATCAAGGCAATCGTCAAAAAAATCCCGGCAGCAACCTTTAGCGCACTGGATGCATTGTTCATTTTCAATTCCTCCCAAAATAAGTAGTATGATTTATAATTTTTGGATTTGTTCGTAATACATGTTCATCTGCAGGAAGCTCATGCCAACAAGCGGGACGACCAAGTAGAGAAAGACCAGTGCATACATAGGCGCAAACCCGATCATTTTTCCCCATGCAGCCTTGGCATCGACCATTTTGGCGTACTCCTGCTTGCGTTGTTCAAAATAAAAAGACATCATGCTATCCAGATCATCAAATGCTTCCTGGATCGAAATTTTGCCCAGCGCAAGCTGCAGCTTGTCCACAAGGCGTTGAAACTCCGGGAGCCGCGCATCCGCCTTTAAATGTTCAAGGGCATCCTCCGGCCCATGTTCGAAATGAAGCAGGCACTTTTGCAAAGGACGTTTGAAAATGACGGCAAACCGGTTAAGCCACTCCAGAATCTCTTCCACCGACATCCGCTCCATGTCGCGCAAAATCGAGATGACCGTCTGGAACTGGTAAATTTCATGCAGCATGTCCATGCCGCGCATTTTGCGCTGAAACAGCATCAGCCATATGGGCAAATAATACCCGGACGTGCCGATCAGAAAAGCAATGAGCAGTTCCCACCACTGCAAATATTGACGTTGAAGCTTCTCCCATTTTTGCGTGATCCGGGCAACCGTTTCATTCTGCACCTCGTCCTTAAGCTGCCGGGAACTAACGCGCTCTAGCGCTTGGACGATTTCGTCATGAGTCGCATTCCCTGCTTTGGAGACCTGCTGCAGCACAGCCCGGTCCAGATCCGCCGTATCCTGGGCTTGTTTCAATTCATCTGCGGACATGGCTCCGAACATTCGGTCATCCCGGACAGGCGCATATAAAATATGGTTCCGTTCCACCTGGTGAAGCGCAGCAATGCAACAAAGAGAGAATAGAAAGCATCCTACAAAGAGGACAAACCTTCGAATAGCCAACCATTCATACTTGAGCTCCGAGCTGCTCTCTCTCATCAAACGTACGGATTGGCCGTACTTGATGCTGCCGGGTTTGGCTGCAAGCAGAAATGAGCATTTTCGAATAAAAGGCTGCTTGTAAAGGATTCGCTCCCATACGGTATTGCTGCGCCCTGCCCGAAAACGCGTTTCATCGTACTGTTGCAGGCGCTGCAGCAGTAAATAGGCAGCAATAATCACCACATAGATGGATATCTTGGTTACGAACCCCAGCTTGCTTCCGTAAAACTCATCCATCGAAGGAAAGCTGCTTCTGGCCCAACGCTCGATCGGCGCCGTAAACAGTACCGGGGCAAGCGCAATGATATTGAGCCCTTTCAACAGGTAATCCAGCTTGTCCCTGCGCAAAATTTCCAAGTGGATTTCCTGCGTGAGGTTGCCGAGCCCCTTCAGATAGATGGAGCCGTGCGCCCTGTCCTTATCCCCGAATTCCATGACCAAGTAGGACATGCCCGCAAATCCTTTCAAAAAACGGTTAGGAGCAACCTCATAATACCTTTCCAGCGCCTCGTTCGGATCCGGTGAAGTCAATGCCTCGTAGATGAGCATGACTTGCTGCGCGGCTTCCCCTTTACCTGTTTCCGCTGCCTCGTATAGCGCTTCTTCGATCATGCCGTGCTGGTGATAACGATGACGCACTTCGGCAAACACATCCAGCATCTGCATCAACAAACGTTTCTCCAAGCGATTTAGCCACATATCCAAGACCAGGCTGTTCAACACAACCGCGCACAGAACAACCAATAACAAAAAGCTCCATCCAGGTTGAACCATCAACAGAACGATACCGACTAAACTGCAGCTTCCTGCGACGATGAGCACGATCCCCATCGTCGTTTTTCTCAGCGCCATTTCATCTCCGACATGGCGGAACGAAATCCTCTTTTTGACCTGCAGAACGTATGCAGACCATAACGGCAGTTTCATGCTCCAACGATAGCTCTGCAATAAGAACGATCTCCAACCGGCAAGCCGCCGACTTCCTGGCATGGAAAATACGGTTTGCCGTCTGGTTGCTGCAACACCTCCTTTATGGCGGAGAATCGCTAGAATCAGCATGACAACCGCCAGACCTACAGCACAGCATGCAAGCAGCAATAACAGGATCGATTTAAACGGCATGGGTATCCCCCCAATATTTGATCAGAAACCGCTCGAACCGGTCTGCATCCTGCATCGTCATTTGATCCCGCATATCGGACATGCTTTCAGCAGTTAAAGGCGCAGCCGCAACATAACTTCCGTCCCGATACTCGACCACGTTGCGGAACGAAAACCCTACCCGCTCTTCAACGCTCTCGATCTGCCCGGAACGCGGCAGGCATTCGGTGATTCGCTCGATGTATCTGCGTCCCTCCACATCTTTTTTCATGTGCACGTCGAAATTGATCACGCTGACGACCTGCTCTTCGGCAATATGTTCATGTTGAAACATCCCTGTTTTGAGCAGTGAATTGCGCAGGGAAAACACAAGATCCCTGAACGTTTTGGCATGGTGAGTGAACAGCGTGAACAGACTGGCGACTTGAGACATTTGAATCATCCAGGCAGCTACTTCGTCACTCGCTACTTCACCCAAAATATTCACGGTTCCGTCCGTTTTTTTCTGTAAATCAAGGCCTTCCTGACCGGAAATATGCTCGGTTTCGCGAAAGCTCAATATGTTGCGCCGGCTATAAATACGTCTCAGCTGCAGCTCGAAGGCCATCTCTTGCACACGCAAGGTATACGATGGATAAATGTGTTTCACCATGGCCATAAGGAGCGTTGTTTTCCCCGAACCCTGAGCTCCGGTCACCGCGGTAATCCGGCTTCCTTTCATCAAATAACACAACAGCATGATCGGCAGCTCCGCATTTTCGCCAGTGACAAGCTGCTCCAGCGAAGCATTCGGAATATCGAACTTCCGTACGAAAAAGGCCCACGATTCCGCAAACGGAGGACGAACGACAACAACGCGCGAACCGTCTTTCATCTCGTTCACTTTATATCCGTTCGCCTCGGACAACTGTCCAGGGTAGTTGTATTTGTAAATGTTCTGGCATACCCTTTTCAGTTCACGGACGCTGCCAAAGGACAGAAACGACAGGTGGATCGATCTCCCCTTGTAAAAAATCCAAACGCTCTCCGCTGCGCTTAAAGGCTCTTCCGCTTCATTCACAAACGATGTATCCTGTATCAGATCATCCCACGATGCAGGCAACCGACTTCCTTGATCCTGCGTATCCAATATGCCGCTGACTCCGCCGCTCACGCCATCAATGCGTTGGTCACGAATCTCGTCAACTATCGAAAACCCTTTATAATGCTGATAGATTCGCTGCACGACGATATCTCTTTTTTCATGAAATTCTAGCCTGCGGTATTCGCAATCGAAAACGTAATGGATGTCTTCCTCCGAAATGTAGTAGCTCCCCCCGTTCTCCCCTTCTGCCTCCATTCGCAATTTCCCAAGATCATACGTTTCGATCAGCCGGGAAAGAGCATCCACCCCGAATTGCTGTTTGTACAAAAAAAACACAATTTCAAAGCGATCCTGAACCGTTAACAGCTCCTGATCTTCAAATGGAATGACTTCATCAATGGTGGTTTTGTTCAATCCAAGAGTCCGCGTGAGCAGATCGCCGATGAGTCTTTTAACATAAAGTTTGTCGCTCAGGCTGCCGGAGACACAGCCTTTCAGCGCTTTCCGCATCTCGGCACGCTGGTTGATTCTCCGCTGATATTCCTCTTCATGCAAGCCGGCGTCAGCCAACTGGCTGTGACTTAACTCATGTAGTGCATGTTTTACTTTCTCCGTCAAACCTTCGATGGTCAGCGATTCGTGATTATGATCTTTCCGTTCTTGTTGTTCACGATCAAGCTTCCTGTATTTCGTCCCAAAAAATAGGATGATTCCAAGCAGCATTACGCCGATTAATGTACCATTCACCCCCATGAAGGTCAGGCTCCCCTTTCAAGCCTTTTCAAGATCGTGCGCATTCCTGCGCCGTCCATGATCAGGCGAGCGAATTCAGCCATATGCTTGCTGAAACTGTCTTTCCCTTTTCCTTCATTGCCACTCCACCCGTGCAATTGCAGAAAACTCCCCACATCGCGCCGGTTGGCTGCATCAAGGTACCCCGTTGTGTACGGGATCGCCGACATCGTCCCCTTATATCGGAAACGACGACGAATGTTCGCTAGCGTTGCTCGGGCATGCGGGTCATACTTGCCAATTACCAAATGCATTTTTCGGTCTTTCATACAAAAAGGCATTTCTCCTTCAAAAAACTGTTCAAGCTCCCTCATGTTCTGCGTCAAATGAACGACCACGAACTCAGCGCGCTGCAGAAGAAGACTTGCATCTCTCCCTTCCTGACCCGCCTCTACGATGACCAGATCATAGTATTCGTTCGCGGCATTCAGCAGCGAGTTCAGCGGTTCAGCCTGCCCTTTGTGCAATCGCTCCATATTGTTCATGGAACCGGTCAGCAAGTCCAAGCGGTCTTTGATCAGCGGTTTGGCATGATCCTTGACGTTATGTTTGGTCAATGCGCCGCTGGCATGCAGCCGCTCGATGGCATCCCATCCCCCTTCGTCAAAACGGTGAAGCGAGTCTGCTTCATACCCTTGAATCGGAGGAAGCAACGCCTCCACTCCGCTGCACGCCTGTCCTGAATTCACCAGTAAAATTCTTACTCTGTACTGCAAACCCATGGCATACGCACCAATCAATGAGCTGGAGGTGCAGCCGCTTCCGGGAAACGGACTCCAAAACGCTACCGTACTCATGCCCTCATCCTTTCTGCTTCTTTCATCGCCTTTCGGCTCTGAACCGGTTCCCAGCCTGTCAGCTGCTCGATCAGGCGGCGAAGCGACTTTTTGTAGTTTCGAGAAAGTGGGCCCAGCCGTATTCGGCGATGATGCTCATTTTCCAATTTGACTGCCGCAATCAGTTCATCCCAGGGCAGCACCAGAGATTCTGCAGTCCACTCAAACGGGCCTCTATCAAGATATGTCCATAAATATTGAACATCCAGTTTGCAATCCACCGCATTGATCAAAATCCGTTGAAACGAAAGATTGCCCGGCAAGTCCTGTTCCTCCAGCAAATGCTCCAGCCAGCCCTTGCTGCGCTCGAGATTATAACGCTCGTAATCGCAGACCCAGAGACGGATCTCGGCTTGCAGCCATAAATCTCGGGAAGCGAAATGGGAGCTTTCCACGTCATAAACGATGTAATCATAAGCGTCAATCCCTTCGCCGCTTGCTTCGAGATGGCCCTCAACCGCTGCGGACGTAACGAATTGGCAAGCGACGTCAAATCCTTCAAACTCAGTAATGCGAAGCGAGTGATTGCCTTCACCCACGCTATACATGTATTTCTGTTGAAGCGTACCATCTACAAGCAAAACCCTTTTACCGGACGCCGCCAAAATTTTGCACAAGTACAACATCAGATCCGTTTTCTCGCACAATCCCGCAAAAATCCATGCATGCAATTGAACCCCTCCTAAGCAATCGCGTTGTTATAAGAATCATTAATAGAATAAATCGCTTGTTTTTCTGTGTCTCATTGCCCGCCAGTCAGCACCCGTTGTTGTTGTTCCTCAGCACTGCCGCTGTCCGCCGGTTGGTCAAACACGCTGCCTGGATCAACGTTCGCGGACTGATCCGTTCGTTCGCCAGCGCCTGGACGGTTATTGTACGAAACAGAGGATTTCGCCACATCCTGTTCAACGCTCCGCGAAGGCGCGGCAGCAGAGATTGCAAGCGAGCTTTCCAATGAGCTGCGCACTTGGCGCACCAGCTCCTGCTCGGCCCGCCTGACGATATTCGGATCGCTCTCCAGCAATTTCAACACCTCCTGATTCGCTGGATACGTCGGTATGGCCGCAGTTTGAAACTGGGGTTCCACATAGGTAAGGGCGTAGATTGAAGCTTTATGTAAGTAGGCATCCACGATCGCACTGGATAGCGACAAGATCTCTTCTTCCGTCATCGTAATCCATAATGTAGAGGCATTGAGGCGCTCCACCTTCTTTTTCGACAATAGAATGTAGTCCTGGCCTGTCGGAAACTGGATCCGAACATCAATGATATCACCCTGGGCCAACGACGAAGGCAGCAGAACAACTTGAAGCTCCCGGTTCCTTAAATCCGGAGGAGCAGGCGTATCTTCGTAAACCATTTCCGTCGTAATGGCTGTTCCTTTTTTAAGCTCGATCTTGGCTCGCTGATCTTCGGGTTGTTTGCTGCTGGACCACAAATTGCGCGGTGCCTGTGCGTCGGGAACGGCAAAAAGCTTAATGTCTTCCGCGAGAATCGGCTCCCCCGCTTCGATATCCCGCACGGTCACCCATGCCTGCGCCCCCGACTCCCATTGCTGGAGAAGCTCGGCTTCTTTTTGCTCAAAGGCTGCTGTAAACTTCGCTTCGATCTCCGCTTTGGTGTCGTTTAGCGTAATGAGGCTGTAAATCACGTATCCCCCAAACAACAGGCCTACTGCACCCGCACCAATCAGGCCAGCATAGATCCGTTGACGGCTTTGCTTTCGTAATTTGGACAAAAAAGGCTCTCCTTTCCCTTAATTGCATGTTCTGCTTTGGAATTGATCGTCATTTCTTGATGATCTCAGCTTGCTTCACCACACTTCTTCCTGTAAGCCTTACCATCATATACACGGCTCATTTCTTTCTGGTAAACCACGAACGCTTCGCCGGCGTATGCCCTGTCAGATGATGCAATAATTGCCCAAGCACCTTATCCATGTGCGGATCCTTGTCAAAAGGATCTGTTTGCAACGGAAGGCTGTATACGCGTTCCGTATCCAGTGATTTGCGAATTCGCTGCACTGCATCCGAAGCGGCCAATGGCAGGCAATAGGTCCACTTGTCCCGCGGGAAACGATGATGCGAGCGAATCAAAGCTCCAATCTCGGCTTGCCTCCACTCCGCGCCTGAACCTACAACGATGGGCAGGTCGGCTCTTAGAAATTCCTCCAGCCGCTGCTGATCCTGACCACTGCCCAAATCCATGACGATAAACTGGTAGCTGCCCCCAAGCAAAGACAAAATATCTGCCCTTCCGGATTGCTTCCAGTAGTGGACACCGTTGACCACAAAATTCCGGCCTGCAGCAGGCGGCTTGCCGCCATGGGCAATTTGCTGGATACGGCTAAACGACTGCGAACGCGGAGACATTTCAATAATGGCTACCTTGCCGTTGTTCCGCTCCAAATAATGGCTTATCGCTATGGATGTATGCGTTACGCCTACACCGGCGGCCGTTCCCATCAGAGCGATGACCCGAGTGCCACCATTCATCGTTACCGATACATTTCCTGAAAGCGGAGTGCTCCCGGGTCTTCGCAAAATTTCTGCACGCACTTCGCCGGCCGATTGAAAGCGTTCCTGGGGAACATGGCGCAGCAACCTTCGCATAACAGGGATGTACATGCGCGGAACATCGCCTCGTATAGAAGCCTCTACTCCTTGAATCCACTCCGTATAGGCACCGCATGTCAAGAGATACATCATCAGTGCACCAAGTCCGTATAGGTCTGAACGGGCATCCGTTTGTCCCGATCCGTATTGTTCCGGAGCGGCAAACCCGGCAGTTCCCAGCTTGATCGTATCCTGATTTTGAAGCGTCTTATAGCTTCGAGCAATGCCGAAATCAATCAACCTCACTTCCTGCTCCGGCGTGATCATGATGTTGGACGGCTTCATATCCCGATAAATAATGGGCGGATCGAGGTGATGCAAATATTCCAACACATCGAGCAACTGAAGCACAAATTCCGTCACCTGCTCCATCGGGATTTTACCGCCGCATTGTTTGAAATAATCGGCCAGCGTCATGCCTTCGATTCGCTCCATGACCAGGTAAGCATACCCTTGTTCGTCCGGGGCAAAGAAGTCGACAATCTGCGGAAGCCTCGGATGTCGAAGGGAAATGAGCAGGGCCGCCTCCGTGCCCATGCTGCTCTCATATGGCAGGCTCATCACGCTTTCTTTAACGGCCCACGTTTTGCCGGGAAGCTTCAAATCCTCGGCTTCGTACACACGGCTCATGCCGCCTGTGCCTAGAACCGAAACGATGCGGTATCTGTCGCCAAGCAGTCTTCCTGGCACCAATCTGGCCGAATGTTTCACTGTCAATCCCTCCTTTCTCGCACGACAAAAAGGGAAAGCCCTCCAAAGCCGCACTACCGAAACATCGGTAGCTCTGACTCTGGGATGCTTTCCCTTTAAACGTCATGGTTAATATTGGTATCATTATAGTACAGGCCGGTGTTAGTTGTAAAGTACAAAAACCGTTTCAGATCATGTCATACACAGTACGCCCGATTTTTCCTATCCATTGCTGGTAAAGCAATCTGTTTCAGGAAGCGAGTCTGTTAATATTTAATCATGTAAAGCGTAATCTCTTCTCGATTATGGAACAACTGCTTCGAGCGTTGAATTTGCAAACGAGAGCGTTCAAAGGTGTCGATGACTTCCTTGATGAGGGCCAGCGGCTTTTTGTGAAGCAGCTTGACCGTAACGATCGCGGTTCCCCCGGACTGAAGGCTGTACATCAGATCGGAAACAAGCCTGCTCATCAGCTTGGGACTCCAGCTCATATCACATACCAGCAGATCGAATTCGCCTTCCTTAAACTTCACGTCACCCGCATTTTTTTTCAAAAACGTAAGCTTGGGCGATTGCAGCAGACCCACATCCATCTTGGCCGGATCCACAGCGGTAACCTCAAGGCCGCGTTCCAACAGAAACGATGTCCAACCTCCTGGTGCTGCCCCGATGTCCAGCGCTTTGCGAAAAGATCTAAAGTCGATGCCAAAGGTCTGCTCCGCTTCCAGCAGTTTGAATTTGGCCCGCGAAATCTGCCCCTCTTCCTTCTGAAAACGGATAGCTCCTCCATTCCAGTCCGACAAATTTTGTTCCGGTTTCGAAATTCCCGCGTACAAGGTTTCCTCAGCAGCGAAAACGGATACGATGTAATCTGCTTCGCGAACAACCCACTCGCAGCTCAGATCCTCCAATTTGTCGGTGAGGTATTGCTTCAGCGACGCAGCGTTTTCGTGCCAGAACGCACCTTCGGTTTTGCGCACCTGCAACGCCACGCGTAAGCCGCCCAGCTCTTGATGATTCGTTATAAAAGCAAGCAAGCGTTCCAGCGCTTGTTCGGAATCGGCTGCGTTTTCCTGAAATTGCACCGGTTGAATATGACGCAGAAACGTCGGATCTTCCGTCTGCAGCATACTGGCAACTTGCTCTTCCGCAACAGGCAAGCCGGCAAGCAACACCTCGCCGGGCACGAGCACCGTGCTCTTGACCGCTCCGAACGTTCGGCGCAATTCTTCCTGCGCGTAAGGCGCAAAGCCATGATTGGCCGTGCAAATAAAACGGGAGAAGTTGCCTTCCTCCCAAGGTGACTGTGACTGTGTACTCAAAATGTGTTACCCTCCAGAACGTACGCGAATCCAAGGCCGTCCTTCCACCCATTGGATGTCGACCGGAATGTCGTACGTAAGCTTAATGGTTTCTTGCGTCAAAACATCATGTTTCGGACCTGCCGCGGCAATGCGGCCACCGCGAACAAGAGCGACATGCGTAAATAAAGGCATGATTTCCTCAATATGATGCGTGACATAAATAACGGTCATGTCCCGCTGGCGCAGCCGGTCGATTTCGGCCAGCATTTTTTCGCGTTCATACAGATCAAGCCCCGCACAGGGCTCGTCCATGATCAGCAGTTTGGGATCGGCCATGAGCGAACGCGCCAGCATCACCTTTTTCCGTTCCCCTTGGGACAATGTACCGAGCGGTTGATCGGCGAGTTTGCCAAAGTCCATTTCTTCTAACAGCTGCCGCGCTTTGTTTTGAACCTCGTCCGGAATCGCCTGATAAAAACGCAGAAATGCGTAGGCCCCGGTAGCCACAACTTCCCAGACAGGATCTCGCAAAGTCAGCTTTTCGATCAGCGTCTGGCTGATGTACCCGATCTGCTTGCGCACTTCCCGCACATCGCATTGCCCGTACCGGTTGCCCAATACGTCGATACGTCCCTGGCTTGGGAACATATACCCCGTCATCAGCTCCAGCAGCGTTGTTTTCCCGGAACCGTTGCGTCCCAGGATCACCCAATGCTCGCCTTCCTGAACATGCAGCTGCACATGGTCCAAAATTTGACGTTCCTCTCTCCGGAGGGAAACGTCTTGCATCTGAATGATACTCATCCCAGCACCACCTTTCGAATTTCGCCGAGAAGATGTTGGGTTGAATTCATTCGATAAACCATTGTTGGCCTTTCTTGCTCACCGTCAAACAGCATAAGTGCCGGCACGCTGGATATTTGATACTTCTGCACCAACTCGGGAATATCGTTGATATTCATCTCGACCAACACATCCTCCGGCAGCAAATGCTCGGCAACCTCCAGCATGCGCCGGGCAGCGGCACACGTGCCGCATAGCGGAGTATGGATGAAGACTGCTTGTGGCAATCCTTCCCATACGTTGCGCAAAAGCATTTTTTGCGTGATCGGCTTCATCGGGAACCCGCTCCCGCGGCAATGCGAAGCATAACCTCACCTGTCATTGGCCCGTTGTGCATAATGACTTCTGCCGGCTTGTTTGAGTAAAGGATTTCATACATTTGACGTTTGCCAAACATGCTCGAGGTATGCAAATAAATCTCGCGCGGATAGAGGCCTTCTCTTACGATCGCTGCAGCGACATCGCCACCGTTCGGGGAATCGGGACCCAGCTCATAATCGAGCGACAATATATCTACTTCGCATTCCCTGAGCAGCATCAGGCATTCCTCCGCGTTTTTTGCGAGCACAAAGCCTTTCGGACATGCCCGGTAGTCATCCAAAAATACATGCATGGTATCTCTCCTCTCCCCGCTTTTATTGCCAGGAACGCATTAACGCGATGTCTTCGCGGTGCGTTCCGTCTTTGCCCGTCTCCGTTTCCATGACAACGACGGCTTTTCCGAACTCGGGAGACGCCAGCAGCGCCTTCATTCCATCACTTCCGATGCGACCGGCGCCAATTCGGGCATGTCTGTCCTTGCATGAGCCGGATGCAAATTTTGAATCGTTGAAATGTACGGCCGCCAAGGCATCCCAATAGCCAAGCTTTCTTCCTTTTTCTAACATGGCCTGCTCTTCCCCCTCAGACCACATGCCTGAAGCAAAAGCATGGCAGGTATCAAAGCAAAAAGCAATATGTTCAGGGTGGCTGCATAGTTTGCGAATCTGCACCATCTCTTCCATCGTTGTTCCCATAGGTCCATGATCGCCTGCTTGATTTTCGAGCAGCACCTTTGCCTTCCCGTCCCATTGCTCCAGAACCATGTCAAGGGTCTGTATAATATGCTGATAACCCACCAAAGGGTCGTCGCTTTTCATATGGCCAAAATGAACCACCGTACCCACGGAGCCGCAAGCATCTGCGATCTCCAGGTCATTGCGAATCGAAGCGATCACCGCATGATATCCCGCCTCTCCACGGGACATGCCCAAAGCAGGATTAGTAGGATAAGGCGAGTGGGCGATGGACGCCAATCCGTACTCCATGCAATAGTCCCGGCATTGCCGGGCATCTATGGCATCCAGAGCCTTAAGCGAGAGACTGCGGGGGTTTTTCGGAAAGTACTGAAATGCCGTTGCCCCCTGTGCGTGAGCCCGCTTGGCCGCCTGGACAAATCCGCCTTTGGTGCTGACGTGCGCGCCGATGCCGCTGTTAGGCGTCATGCTGGCAATCCGGACAGAAAAATGCCTTCTTGCCCGTGATTTCCACACGTTCGATCGTTCCCCCACAACGCGGGCACGCTTCGCCTTCGCGATCGTACACCCTGCATTGGTCATCAAAATTTCCTGTCTTCAAGTCGCCTTGCATCAGCGGCATTTCAATATATCCGCCTTCGCTGGCTGCCTCGCGCAATACCGATTGCATGGCATGATATAGACGTTCGCTCAGTTCCGGAGAAGCGGCAATATTTTGGGTTTTGGACCCGGGTCTTAAGCCCGCAGCAAACGCAATTTCATCCGAATAACAGTTGCCGATGCCCGCAATGATATGTTGATTGACCAGCGTTGTTTTGAGCGTGCCCCGACGCCCCTTGAGCAGCGCGGCAAACCGTTCTGCGTTCATGCGGCGGTCCAGCGGCTCGGGTCCTAACTCAGACATCGCTTCTTCGGTTTCCTTCGAAGTCAACAGATGCAAATACCCCAACCGCAGACCGATAAAGAATAAAATTTGTTCACCGAAATGAAGCTCTACTTGGGTCGTGCGGTCTGGTCGATCGTCCTCGGTTCCCCAATAAAGCAATCCGCCCAGCATCAAGTGCAGTACGAGGCGCTTTCCGTTGGAAAGGTGGAAAATAAGATGCTTCGCCCGACGCTCCACAAAAATGATGCGATTGCCCACCAGCTGCTGTGCAAACTCATCCGGCGTTTTGTTAATGGATTTTTCGCGGTTAACCGCTACGTTCGTAATCGGTTTATCCAGTATGTGATCGGACAATAGCGTCCGGTAGTTTTCCATTTCCGGCAATTCCGGCATCGTACATCTACTCCTTCGTCGTTGGATGGCCGACTTGCTCAGACAGCCACTCGATCAAATTGTTCAAATCTTCAAACACATGGTCTGGACGTACCTTTGCGGCATTGATGTGGCTATCCATGTTGTCGCGTGTCGTCACTCCTGTCAACACCAACAACGTTTCACAGCCAGCTGCGGCGCCTGCACCAATGTCGGTACGCATATTGTCCCCGATGACCGCGACTTCTTCCGGATTCAGGTTCAAACGTTGGATGGCCGACTTCATGATGATGCTGGACGGTTTGCCAATAACGGTAGGTCGGATGTCGGTCGCCGCTTTAATGGCCGCGCCAAGCGTTCCCGCTCCCGGCGTAAGCCCGTCGTCCGAAGGAAGCTGCAGATCAGGGTTCGTCAATATGAATTCCGCACCTGCATTGATCCACCGAAGCGCCTGCGTCAATTTGGCGTAATTGAAATCACGGTCAATCCCCTGGATCAGGTAATCAGGATCGTGATCCGTTAAAGTCAATCCAGCATCCTGAATCGCCTGCAGCAGCCCTTCTTCTCCGATGCAAGCGACTCGCGCGCCAGGCGCAATTCCTGCTACGTATTCTGCCGCGGCAACCGCCGAAGTACACACTTGTTCAGCTTCAGCCGGAATGCCCATCCCTTTCAAATGTTCCGCCACGCCTTGAGGCGTACGCGACGAGTTGTTTGTGACAAACAAATAAGGCACCTTTTGCTCATTCAAAAAATGAATTAACCGATCTGCTCCCTCGATTCGATGTTTTCCGTGATAAAGCGTACCATCCAAGTCAATCAAAAAAGCTTTAATCACTCAGACACTTCCTTTCTTCATGGCATGAACCATTAGGAAAGCATTGCTGGAAGCCCAAATTGCAGAACAGTTCCACAAATGGTTGGCTTCCAAACAATACTGTCCGGCGATACTATGTATAGAGACAAAAAGGAAACGCCCGCTTCGCAGCACGCAACACGTCGAACTTGATCGAAGATAGACGTCTGCCTTCGCGCGCCTTCTGTACAAGCTTGTCATTTCCTGCGCTTTCCCGGAAAATAATTCGGTTCATTTCCTCATGCTCAATGCCCATCCTACACCGTTTACCAACAGATTGCAAAAGGGACTGCGGGAAATGCTTCCCCAGTCCCGAGCCATAATAGGCTTTCCTAATCAACGCCCGTCTGCAGATGCCCAACCATCCATTCATATTCAACCTTTTGGGGCTGGACCCGAATGAGCAATCGGCATAAGCTGGTGTTCCACGGCAAGACGGGTATTCGGAAATATTTCCTGAGCCTCCTGCAGCAGGGGCTGCAGCTGCTCCTCATCCTTATAGCGTGAGCTGAAGTGCGTCAAAATGAGCTGCCCCGCATTCGCCGCCATTGCCGCTTCGGCCGCTTGCCTAGCCGTGCTATGATAATACTCGTGCGCCGTATCCGCCAGCTCATGGGTAAACGTCGCTTCATGAACGAGCACATCCGCATGCTGCGCGAGCGGCAGTACCCCTTCGCACGGGCGTGTATCTCCCAGGATCGTTACTATCTTGCCGGGCTTTGGCGTGCCGAGCACGTCTTGCGGAGCAATCGTACGACCGTCATCCAGCGTAATGGATTCGCCTCGCTTCAATCGGCCGAACAAAGGCCCTGGTTTCAAACCGTACTCCGCCATCTTCGACGGGTCAAGACTGCCGGGACGGTCCTTCTCGGTCACCCGGTAGCCGTAACTGTCGATGCGGTGCTCCAAAAAGCCGGCTTCCACTACAAAACTCTCGTCTTCGAAAATAATTCCACCCGTATGTTCAACGATAAGAAGCTCATAATTCAGTCGGGACTGGCTTAGCTCCAGCGTTGTCGCAATCATGCGTTCCGTCCCTGGAGGACCGTATACGGTAAGCGGCGTCGTGCCCCCTTGATATGCCCTGCTGGAAAGCAGGCCCGGCAACCCGAATACATGATCGCCATGCAGATGGGTGATGAATATTTTCTCCAGTTTGCTCAGTTTGAGCGGAGAGCTCAAAATCTGATGCTGCGTTCCTTCCCCGCAGTCAAACAACCACAATGCCTTGCGTTCATCGAGCAAACGAAGCCCAATAGAGGTTACATTGCGCTGCAGCGAAGGTACACCAGCGTTAGTTCCCAGGAAATATAGTTCCACTCCGGATTGCACCTCTTTCTGTTGCCAGCAAAAAGCCTCCGACGATGCGGAGGTCTTTGCATGACCATTGCTCTTTATTGTTATGCTTTATCCACGTTAAAATACTTCGCTTGCGGGTGGCTGAATACCATCGCCGAAACGGAAGCTTCGGGCTCCATCATGAAGCCTTCTGTCAGCTGTACGCCGATATCTTCGGGACGCATCAGTTTGAACAACGGCTCCTGATCTTCCAGGTCCGGACAAGCAGGATATCCGAAAGACACCCGAATCCCTTGATAGCGCGCCCCGTGGCGCTGCTTCATCGTCATTTCTTGAGGATCCGGGAAGCCCCATATATCCCTCATCATATGATGCACGCGTTCTGCGAGTCCCTCCGCCACTTCCAGCGCTACCGACTGCAGCGCATGCGAACGAAGGTAGTCCCCTTGTTCTTTCCAGGTGGTGGAGAGCTCACGCACACCGTGTCCAGCCGTCACCACAAGGAATCCGACGTAATCCATAATACCGGACTCTACCGGCTTGAGGAAGTCGGACAAGCACAGGAACGGATCGACCTTTTGCCGCGGGAACGTAAAAGTATGCAATATTTGGCTTGTATCCTTCGGATCATACACGATAATGCTGTTTCCGCTCGATTGTGCCGGGAAAAATTGATACATCGCATGGGCCTGAATAATGCCGTCGCGAATCGCGTCGTTCATGATGCCATCCACGACCGCTTTAAGATCGGTTGCTTTGGGATCACCCGCAGCGAGCAATTGCTCTACCGAACCACGAAGCCCCAAATGATGTCCGAGCAGCATCTGCATGTTGACGTAAGGCAGGATGTGCGAAATAGGGTAGTTCCGCAGCACGTGCCGTTCCAAATCAGGCGGCACAAGCACCGGGTTATCGATCGCGATGTCGGACCGTTCCACGCGAGTAAGCTCTGGCATCGACTTCACGTTGTCCGCGTTGGCTGCATCAGCCTCTTTTTCCGCGTCCATCTCCAGCTGCATCTGCGCGCGGGTTTCCGGATTCATCAGCTTGTTCGCCAGATCCAGCCCGTCCATGGCATCCTTGGCATACACGACCATGCCGTCGTACTCCGGACGGATACGCGTTTTGGTGAATTTGCGAGTCAGTGCCGCCCCGCCGACCATAATAGGAACGTCCACTCCTGCCGTGCGCAAATCCTGAGCGGTTACGATCATCTGCTGCGCTGATTTTACGAGCAGTCCGGACAAACCGATCGCATCCGCTTTTTCCTTGCGATAAGCCTCAATGATCCGTTCAGGTGGTACTTTTATACCCAAATTGATGATCTGGTAACCATTGTTGGAGAGAATGATTTCCACGAGGTTTTTTCCAATGTCATGCACGTCACCTTTAACGGTGGCGAGAATGATTTTCCCTTTGACCGATGATTCGTTTTTCTCCATGAACTGCTCCAGATGGGCAACGGATGCCTTCATGACTTCGGCGCTCTGCAGCACCTCGGCAACAATCAGCTCATTGTTGTTGAACAGCCGCCCCACTTCCTCCATGCCCGCCATCAACGGCCCGTTAATGACTTCCAGCGCGGAGTATTTGGTCAACGCTTCATTGAGGTCGGGAATAAGTCCTTCCTTACTGCCTTCGACCACATAAGAAGCAAGCCGTTCTTCCAACGAAAGGTTCGAGATTTTCTCTTTTTTCTCTACCTTTTTGTTGCGGAAAGCGGCAACGAATGCAGCCAGCGTTTCGTCGTTCGTGTTATAGAGCAGCTCTTCGGACAATCTGCGCTCTTCCTCCGGAATGGAGGCATAGCGCTCCAGCTTCTCCGTATTTACGATCGCATAATCAAGTCCCGCCTTGGTACACTCGTACAGAAACACGGAGTTCAGCACTTCGCGGCCTGCCTCCGGCAAACCAAACGAGATGTTACTGATTCCGAGAATTGTGTGACATTCCGGCATGGCTTCTTTGATCAGACGAATGCCTTCGATCGTTTCCTTGGCCGAGCCGATATATTGCTCATCCCCCGTACCGACAGGGAAAACAAGCGTATCAAAAATCAGGTCTTCCGGCTGCAGGCCGTACTTTCTTACGAGCAAATCATAGGAGCGCTTGGCCACGTCAAGCTTGTCCTCTCTGCTGATCGCCTGGCCTCGCTCATCGATCGTACCTACAACGACGGCTCCGCCGTACTTGTGCAGCAAAGGTGTGACAAGCTCGAATTTTTCTTCGCCATCCTCAAGGTTAATGGAGTTAATAATCGCTTTGCCTTGAGAATATTGCAATGCAAGATCGATGACCTTTGCATCGGTCGTATCGATCATCAGGGGGACCTTGACCTTTTTGACGACGAGCTCAAGGAACTTGATCATGTCCTCGCTTTCCTCGCGGTCAGGGTCCTGTACGCAAATGTCGACAATATGCGCCCCGTTCTTCACCTGTGCACGCGCAATTTCCGAAGCCTCTTCATACTTCCCTTCGACAATAAGGCGTTTGAATTTGCGTGATCCGAGCACGTTGGTCCGCTCTCCCACCATATATGGGCGATTGTCCTGCTCGATGTATACCGGATCAATGCCGGATAACGCCGGCGGATGTGTTCCGTTCAGTTCTCTTGGGGGGTACTTTGCCAGGGTATCGCGCATCGCCCGGATATGTGCAGGCGTCGTGCCGCAGCATCCGCCCGCGATGTTCAGCCAGCCTTGCTCGGCAAAGGCACCGATCTTCTGGGCAAGCGATTCCGGCGATTCATGATAGTTCCCATTCTCATCCGGCAAACCCGCGTTGGGATAACAGCTGACGGCGGCCGAGGCCATGCTCGAAAGCGAACGAATATGGTCACGCATGAACTCGGGTCCTGTCGCGCAGTTTAACCCCACCGAAATCGGGTTAAGGTGTTCCAGAGAGATATAGAACGATTCGATGTTTTGACCTGCCAAAGTGGTGCCCATCGGCTCAATCGTGCCCGAGATCATCAACGGCAATTTGACGCCCGTCTGTTCGAAGGCTTGTTGAATGCCGATGCTCCCTGCTTTTACGTTGAGCGTATCCTGTGAAGTTTCGAGCAGTAACGCATCAACGCCGCCCTCGATTAAAGCGACGGCCTGTTCGAAATAACTGTCAACCAGTTCCTGGAAGGTCACTCCGCCCGTAACCGACAGCGTTTTGGTCGTTGGGCCCATTGCACCCACGACGTAGCGCGGATGGTCAGGCGTAGAGTAGCGGTCGGCGGCAGCCTTCGCGATCTTTGCCGCAGCCAGATTGATTTCGCGCGCGCGATCCTGTATTTCATATTCAGCCAATACAACCGAAGTCGCACCAAACGTGTTGGTTTCTATTAAATCGGCACCGGCTTCCAAATAATCTTCGTGAATCCGCTGAATGAGATCCGGGCGTGTTAACACGAGCATCTCATTGCATCCATCCAGCTCTTCGCCGCCAAAATCTGCGCCGGTAAGTTCAACTTGCTGGATCATCGTCCCCATTGCACCGTCGAGGATTAATATTCGTTGTTTTAATGCATCGTGTAGACTAAGCTTATCCAATATGGTCACCCCCGCAAAACGTTAAATCTTAGTTTAACAGAAACTAACTTATTGTGAAAGATCGTTTTCATCAGCCGTGTGGCGGGTTTGGCATCGACCCGAACGAATTAATGAATCGACAAAATCGAAGCGTTCCGATATAATGTCTATCAAACCTAGTGGAAAAGAGGGGAAGAAAATGGCTGAAATCGTGATCCGAAAAACGAACGAACGCATCACTGGAGAAGAAAACGTTCGAAATTTCTTGAACAAATATGACGTATTATATGAAAAATGGGATGCCTCCAAATTAAGCCCTGAACTGCAAACCAACTTCAACCTGACCGACGAGCAAAAAAACCAGGTTCTGGAGACGTACGATGCCGAAATCAAAGATTTGGCTGCGCGCCGCGGATATCAAATCTGGGACGTGATCACCTTGTCTGAAGATACGCCCGACATTGAAGCGAAGCTGGCCAAATTTGAAGAAATCCATACGCACTCCGAGGACGAAATCCGCGCCATTGTTGGCGGTAAAGGCATTTTTGTCATCAAAGGAACGGAAGAAGAGGGTTACTTTAATGTAGAACTGCTGCCCGGGGACGTCATCTCCGTGCCTGAAAACATTCCGCACTTCTTTACGCTGATGGAAAACAAACAAATCATCGCTGTACGCCTCTTTATTGAAAAAGACGGCTGGATTGCAAGCCCTTATCCGGATCCATCCTTTATCAAATAAGATGATTCACAGCATGAATATGTAATATGCTAAACAAAACCCCTGTTCGCCATCGAACAGGGGTTCGTTGCATCTCTTGAGGCATTATTCACCACTATGAGTTTTATATAAAATAATGCGGGAATTTGGCTTTGACCGGCTCTTGTTCGATCATGACCAAACGAAGATGCTCTTCCATGGCCTTAACGGCCAGCTCGGTCTCCCGTGCCGTAATCAATCTATAGATCTCTTTGTGCTGGGAAACGATGACGTCCAGGTTGGAAACTTCGGACAAACGGAGCAGGCGCAAGCGATTAAAAGGAATGTTCAACTGCTGCAGCATCTTCCATGTCCGCATTTTGCCTGTCGCCTGAAACAGTATTTGGTGGAATTCTTCATCGAGCTCATACAGCCTATAAACATTATTGTTATCAAGGCATACTTCCTGCATCGCAATGTTGGTCTCCAGTCGGAACCTGAACTCTTCCTCAAGAGAAGCACAAGCAAGAGCCACGATTTCCATTTCGATCTTTTCCCTGATGAATCGCCCTTCTTCCACGTGTTCCAAATTAATGAGCGACACGACCGTCCCGCTCTGCGGAATAATATCGAGTAGTTCTTCTTCGGCGAGTTTCATAAACGCTTCCCGGACAGGGGTCCTGCTCACCTGCAATTCATCCGCAATTTCCTTTTCGGAAATCTTCGTGCCCGGCTCAAGTTCAAGATGCAATATCCGCTCTTTAATCAGATTGTATGAATATGCCCGGGTCGATCCTCTAATTTTTTGATTAAGTGACATTCCTTAACCTCTTCCTCTCAGCCGTATTCATCCATCTTAGCACAAATTGCCGCTCCACTGAAATGCTCAAGTGAAACGGCAATCCGGGCTTTGGGCATTAGGTTACTGTTGTTTGCTCTCTTTATACTTCTTGTAAGTGTCGTTGGCAAGCTTCACGTATTGGGACAATCCTTGACTTTCCAGTTCCTGTACAAAGGTATCAAACTCAGACAATTTGCGTTCGCCCAGAATAAACTTCAACGTGTTTTGGTCCGTGTAGTCTTTGAGCGGCGTGCTCAGCAGCGTAACCTGTTCACGGTCAATTTCGGAATACGGGATCGGCGGTTCTGCCGGAACCACTTCTTTGGTCTCCTTCATGTCCTGCTGGAATTTCAGTTCTTCTTCGCTGAACATGGATTGCAGCAAATCGGTCGTTCCACCATACGCGAACACCCCGCCAGAGAAACCATAATCAATGCGCAGATCTTTGGTTCCCTTTGGATTCAGTCCGTTGTAGTTGATGTCGTCTGCCAGCTTGCGAACGCCGTTTTCTTTGGTAAAGGTCTCGCCTTCAACGCCCCATTTCGCGAATTCTTGGCCTTGGTCGCTGTAGTAGAGCCAGTCAATAAACTGCATAATGGCTTTGAAATTGTCGCTATCCTTGATCTTGCTCGAGATCATGACACCGTTTTCAAGTCTGGATCCGGACATCAGCTGCCCTTTTGGACCGCCTGGAACCGTAATTTTGGCAATGGAGAAGTTCCCTTCGCCGAGCGTTTTGTTCATGTCATTGCGATGCAGCACGAGCGTTTGCGAGTTACCGTTAATGATGAAGGACTTGCCGGAAACGAATTTCTGCGTGGCCTGATCATCATCCTGCGTAAAGCTTTCTTTGTCGAGCAATCCTTCCGTAACCAGTTTGTTGAAATACTCCAGCATTTCTTTGTACTCCGGCGTCGTCGCCGTATACACGAATTCATCCTGATCTTTCTTGTACGTCAGTCCGTTGCCGAATCCCCAACCAGCTTTCGTTCCAAAACCGGTGGCAGCGATGTTCAGCGTGCTGTTGAATTTGAATCGATCCGAGAACGGAGTGGAGTCCGGATAAGTTTCTTTTAGTTTTTTGGCTGCCTGGTACAATTCATCCCAAGTGGTCGGAATCGGAATATTATTTTTTTCAAACAAGTCCGTTCTTACGATAAGCGTATAATCAGGCCATACTTCTTCATGCAGACCTGGAAGCACGTAGTATTTCCCATCTTCCTGCCGAAGGCCTTCAAGTTCATCCTCCAGTCCCCACTTTTCCACTTTATCTTTGAAATTCGGCATCAGATCAATGTAATCGCTGACCGGCAGAACCGCACCCGACGATACAAATGCCGATTCTTCGCCCGGATAAGTTTTAGGGATTACCAGAGGTGCATCCCCTGAACTGATCAGGAGGGATCTTTTTTGGGGATAGTCGCTCATCGGAACGATGGTAGGTTCCAACGTTACACCAGTCATTTCGGTGATTTTTTGGAATAACAGCCAATCCTTTTTATACGGATACGCCGGCTGATCGCTGTACAATATCGATAGGTTGAACGGCTCGGTCGCCTTGAAGGTATCCCCGACATTATACGTTTCCATGGCGCCCTTCGTTTTTACATCGGCTTCGCCGCCTCCTGCACCGCTGCTGCATGCTGCCAGCACGACGCTCATCAAAGTTGCCAAAACCATTTTGCCTACAAGCTTGCGTGGCTTCTGTTTCATCCTTTTAGTCCCCCTGCATGTGGTATAGGTTGGCCTTGCGTAAACAAGCTTATATATCGGGCTGGAGCCTATTGTTTCACGGACCCCAGCATGATACCGGTTACAAAGTAACGCTGCACAAACGGATAAATCGTCAAAATCGGCAGGATTGTCAGAACCATCGTCACTGATTTGATGTTGGCCGCAATCGAAGTAAGGTTATCCGCGGATGCTCCTGCAGAAGCTCCCCCTGTTGCTCCGGCGATCATGTTGCGAAGATAAATCGTGACCGGAAACAGTTCCTTTTTGTCCAGATAGAGAAATGCAGGGAACCAAGAGTTCCAATGGCTAACGGCATAAAACAGTACCATCGTTGCCATAACTGCTTTACTTAACGGTAAAATGATGCGGATCAAGATGCCATACGTATTCAAGCCGTCGATTGCTGCCGCTTCCTCCAGCTCTTCCGGCATATTTTCAAAGAAGGACTTCATGATCAACATGTTATAAATGCTGATTGCCCCCGGCACGACCAGTGCCCACATGGTGTTGTTGAAGCCCAGCGAATTGATCAAAACATAGTTTGGAATCAGACCACCGCTGAAAAACATCGTGAACACGGCGAACATCGTCAGGAACTTGCGGCCCATCAGACGCTTTTTGGAAAGCGCGTAGGCAAAGATCGTGGTCATGAACATGGAAATCAATGTGCCCACAATGGTGTATATCACCGTGTTTTTATAGTTGGTCCAGAACATGCTGTCCTTGGAAATCGTTTTATAGGTGTCGATATTGAATCCTCTTGGGATAATGCTCACCTTGCCGGAGTTGATATACGACTCACTGCTGAAGGATTGCGCCACGACATTCAAAAACGGGTAAAGCGTAATGAACACTACGAACAATAAAAAGATGACATTGAATACCTTGAACACTTTGTATGATTTGGATTCAAACATGATGCTCCTCCTTTACCACAAGCTTCTTTGCGTCAATCTGCGCGAGATCGCGTTCACCGAAAATACGAGAATGAGCCCGATAATCGATTCGAACAATCCGATGGCTGTCGCGTAACTAAAGTTGCTGGATTGCAGGCCGACCCGGTACAGATAGGTGGAGATCACGTCAGATGTTTCATAAGTCAGCGGATTGTACAGGAGCAATATTTTCTCGAACCCAACCGCCAGGAAGTTGCCCAGATTCAGAATCAGCAGTGTAACAATTGTGGGCAAAATGCCAGGAATGGTCACATGCAGCGTTTGTTTCCAACGATTCGCGCCATCGATTCGGGCAGCTTCATACAAGGAGTCGTCGATGGTTGTCAATGCTGCCAGATACAAAATCGCCCCCCAGCCCATTCCCTGCCAAACTTCGGAGGTAATATAGACGGTTCTGAACCATTCAGCCCGCTGCATGAAGGGAATGGTGTCTCCAGTGAAGAAGGATACCAAGCTGTTAATGGAGCCATTTACGGCTGTCAGCTGCAGGATCATACCGGCAACGATGACGATGGACAGAAAGTGCGGAAGATATGAAGCCGTTTGCACGAATTTTTTGAATCGTTTGCTTTTCACCTCGTTCAGCAGCAATGCAAAGATGATCGGTACCGGAAAGGTGAAGAGCAGCGCCAAACCGCCAAGCATCAGTGTATTTCCAAACACTTTCCAGAAGGTCGGGTCTTGAATAAACATTTGGAAATATCTGAATCCAACCCATGTTTCCCCGAAAATACTTCCCCCGGGAACAAATCGTCTAAAAGCAATGATGTTTCCAAGCATCGGACCATATTTAAAAATCAGCAAATAAATGATTGGAAGAATTAACAATGAGTACAGCTGCCAATCTTTACGGAACAGCGCTGCAGCTGTCTGTAATCTGCTTTCTTTACGCAAAGAGGTCATCGTTAATGTCGTTTTAGCAGTTTCCGTCTTCATGTGTTCTCACTCCGATCCATAAACATGAATTAAGGCATGGGTCCAATCGCTGTAAACCCACACTTTTCCTGTGACCTGACGCTTCTTGATGTATACTGAATGTTCACCCCCATAACAAAATAGATCCATCAAACCATGTAAACGGTATCATTTTTGTGTAAACTGGTATAATTGATTTCTCTAAACATCGAAATGGAAGCTTAAAAGTACAAACCGTCGCTTCCCAAATTCCAGTGGTTTCACAATAACTATAAAGCGCTTACAATGAATACAAAATGAATAGCGATTACACTCTTGCTCCCTTCACGCTATACATGGTGTACGATCATTCCTTTCACCGTTTTTGTTAGCGGGATGCTTAACGTCGTTGCATCGTTAGTTACAAGATGAATCGCTTTGTACAAGCGCATACTAGTCATACTAGTATGTTAGTTATATTCTAAATCAACCGTTCCAACATTTCAACACCTTTTTTATAAAAAAAATGTTGGCTGCTTCAAATGGATGGCAAAACAGCTGCCCCCAAATAAAGTACCAACATTCCTTCTGTACGATATGTTAATGCATAAGAACTTAAAATTCAGCAATAATACGCTTCAAATCTGCCAAATGTTTAATTTCATGATCAGGTGCATACGACTCTGGATTCTCTTTATTTTCCCGGTTAATCCATACAGCTCGAATACCCGAAGATAATGCTCCCCGAATATCCGTAGTAAGCTTATCCCCTACCATCATGCTCTCTTCAGGTTTGACGCCGAGTTGGGCTAAAGCATGTTCAAAGATGGACGGATCCGGTTTTCCCTTTCCGAAAGAACCCGAGATAATAATATGATCAAAAAATGGAGCCAATTCGGGCACGCCGTCCAATTTTTCTTGCTGCAAAGCAGGACAACCATTCGTTAAAAGCAGCAATTTGTAATTCCCTTGCAGTTCACGCAGCGTATCCATCGTTTCTTCGTAGATATGGGGTCTCGCTCGACGCTCAGCCGCAAATTGTTCAGCCAAACGCTCGGCTAATTCCTCTTGGTCTACGCCCAATTTCAACAAGCCACGTCGCCATGACTCCTTCCGATACACCGGAGCGAGCTGTTCCAACTGGCGGAATTCCGCTTGTTCTCCTCCTGTGAAATTGGCCCAAAGACCTTCAAAAGGATTGATTCCAATCATCTTGGTAAACGGAAACGTTTCGTAAGATTCGTACAAGTTACGAGCTTCATTGCGAACGGCTTCTTCAAGCTTTTTTGGATCAATGCCCGTTTCTTGGGCTGCCACGAGACATGTCTCATAAAAAGCTTCTCTTACACTGCGCTCATCCCACAACAAAGTATCATCAAGGTCGAACAAAATCGCTTTCAACGCCATCCCGGTCATCTTCCCCTTTATGCAATGGATTACTTTTTATCGATTGTTTCCACGGTGATCTGATGTGCTTTGGCAAATTTAAGAAGACGCTCTGCAAGCGCATCGGTATCGTAACGGTTAATCAGTTTCGTAAATACCCATCGTTTTCCACGGCTGTTGTGCTCAATGACCACTGTGCCTGGTTCAATACGGAATCTGACAATATCGTCCACGCCAATGGAGCGCTCGCGGTTTCCTTTGAGCGTCACGATTCGATTGCTGCTCACTTTAACGTAAGGTCGGCGCAGAAAGAAAATGAACGCCAAAAATACGTATAACAGCATCGTTACCCAGTCCCAGGTCGTCATGGAAGTTTGGGTAAGAAACGTGCTCATAAACAAATAAAGCACAGCAAGCCCCAACAAAAATACGGGAAACAGAAGACTGCGGCCTTTAAATACGTCTTCTCCCGGTGTTCCTGACACAGGTTGGCCATTTTTCTTGCGCTGTTGATTCAATTGTTTCGAATTTCTTCGAACCGTTCTCTCGAACGAACGAGCCATGAAAATCCCCCTTATATGTTCTTTTATGCAGGTCGGCACAACAACGATTAGCCAACACTTCCCCCTATATTATGGACACTCAAATATAAACAGAAGAAACCTAGATATCACAAGGATAGCTTAGGTTTCTCTAGTGTTTGAGTTTGCCCTGGCGGCCCTGATCATTCTCGTCATCAACAATTTCAATGGAATCCAGCTGCTGTCTGAAATTGTTGCGAATGTTGTTCAAATAAATTTCTCTGAGTTTGGCGCGTTCTTCAAGTTCTTCCTCTGTCAATCCAGTGGATTTATGTTTGCGAGCCAACTCATTAATGCGTCCTACCAGGCGATCTATATCCAAACTTGTCCCCTCCAAAAATACAAAGTCACATTAACTTTGACATGTTCGGGTCTGCTTGTCAAGATTGATGCATAACCAGGGTGCAAATCTTCTATATAATTATTTAAAGCGAGGTAATTCCAACACTTGTCCGACTTGAATTGAACTTGTTTGTAACTGATTTGCTTCCTTAATTGCTTCTATATATACACGCGTATCCATATTTTCCGGTTTGTGTTCCAACGAGATGCTCCACAGCGTTTCCCCTTGAGACACCGCCACCTTACCACCAGGAATCAAATTTTCCTCATCACCTGCGAACACTGTTAGCACTGCGCTGCAGCCAATAATGACGATCAATGAAACGATCGTTAATTTTAATAGCAGAGCTGCTGCCTTGTTCTGAATCAGCCGTTTCTTTAGCAATCCCATATTGGATTTGACAGCCTCTGTATTGACAGGTTCGTAAATGCTTTGATAAGTGGAATATCTCATGGTTCCTTCGCCCTCCAAACATTTGTTCCGGTTCGTTGAAATCAATATAGCACGAACACATGTTTCATACAATAGTTTTTTTAGAACAATTGTTCGCTTATTTTTTGAGCATGGCGTTACAGCGGGATACGTCCAAAATTCGATGCATCGACGACGATTCAAACCAACCCTCCACGAAAACGTTGATTTTATCGCTTTTTTTAGAACTTATGTTTGTACGAACGGTAGTTCTATGTTATAATTTTCCCAAACGTTACTAAATGGGGTTGATACGGTATGTCGAAGATATCCAGCAGGCAACAGGCTATTCTGGAGTTTATACGCAATGAAGTCCGGTTGAAGGGGTATCCTCCTTCCGTACGAGAGATTGGTGAAGCCGTCGGGTTGGCATCCAGTTCAACCGTCCACGGTCATTTGGATCGATTGGAGAAAAAAGGACTAATCAGACGCGACCCAACGAAACCTCGGGCGATTGAACTGCTCAGCCAAGAAGAGTCCGAGCATTCACATCAGTTTGCCCATAGCGTCGCTCGTGTTCCCGTTGTCGGTAAAGTAACGGCAGGGGTACCGATTACGGCAACCGAGAACATTGAAGACTACTTCCCGCTTCCAACACACTATGTCGGCGAACAGAAAGTCTTTATGTTATCCGTTGTCGGAGACAGCATGATCGATGCAGGCATCGTCAATGGAGACTATGTCATCGTTCGCCAGCAGCAAACGGCGGATAACGGCGATATCGTCGTCGCCATGACGGAAGAAGACGAAGCGACGGTAAAGACGTTTTATAAAGAAAAGGATCATATTCGTCTGCAACCGGAAAATGCCACTTTCGAGCCATTGCGTCTCAAACATGTCAGCATTTTGGGTAAGGTCATCGGTCTTTTCCGTGATATTCACTAATTTTGCGCAACATTTTACATCATGAATGACTACAACAAGAGGCTGGCCCGTTTAATGGGTCAACCTCTTTTTTTATGTCTTAGATATTGTGAATCCCCCCTCCTCCTCCGACTCCATTCCGGAAACTTCCATCTTCTTCTCATTCGATAAGAGGTTATTCGTGATTTTCGACGATTCATGATAATAAAGAAGATTGCAGAATAAAATTTTTTCTTAATTATATTCTCAGAACACATGTTCCTATGTTATCATCTAGTCAAAGTTCATGTAATGAGCACAAGTTATACCGGCTTCAAAGAAAGGAGATAAAAAATGAATCTATATAAATTCGAATTGACAGTGTATGGATTTCCACTGCGCGTCCATTTTAGCGCAACGGAAGAAAGCGGATTACGATGGTGCAAACGAACCGCTTCCGACTTCCAAAGGAATGTTGCCAATTTAGAGATAAAAGTTTCTGTACATAAAAAAGAGAAACAAAAGAATGCATGGGAATATCACGGAAAACCATATCTGTATGATCGAACTTTGCGAAAAAAACCTCTACCAGCGAACCACATAGCAGAAGATGATTAAAATGTAAAAAAGTCCATTCTGAAAAGAATGAACTTTTTTTATATTTTACTCTTTCTTCCTGTAATCGTAGATATCGTCAGGAACATTTAGTTTTACACCATTAATGGATACAATATCGTTACTTTCCCAGATGATAGACGCTTTTTCAACTTTATTTTGGAAATATATTATTTTATTTGGTTTTGAGCCATCATTGTACTGAAGTTCACATAAAATAGCTAACGAAGTTGTTGCTCCTGCATCAGAATTCATCGCTTTAATCGTAAATTTACCATCGGGTGAAACAGACTCTGATATAACTTCCCCTTTTGGAAGTCGTTCTAAGTCATAGTACCAATTCCACAAGAATACAAAAACAATAGCTACTGTTAACACAAAAAAACTACTTATCCAAAAAACTTTTCTCTTTTTACTTTTCACCGAATCCTTATTCCTCCAATCTCTACTTAAAATAAAATATACCTTAAAAAAATGAGGTATATTTCCATTCAATCATTTATTATCCGTATTAAACATACTAATTCCCCATTCAATCATAGTTGGATCTTGGGGGTCGTCAAAATATGTTTTCGACCAAGAAGGGTGTGCTGTTCCTGAATATATCTGATAAGCTCCTGCTACGGATTTTAAAATGCTCGCTGGGAATAGGTATCGACCTACATAGCCGTAATGAATATTCCCAATATCCTCACCGGTGATAATCCTACCATTAAACTTATAACGTTTACTTACTCCATACTTAAGTTTGTAATCCCATGGGCCGCCACTCTTTACCTGAGAAGCAAAGTAAAGGCCAGCTCCAGCCAAATCATTTGGATACATATACAACATTCGTAAGCCGTTACCTCTCATTTGCTCCTTAAAAATATTCGTAATTTCTTGAATACTTCCCTCATCAGGATCTGCATGAGGAGTTATTACGCTACTGCTTTCATACATTTGTATATAATTCAAAATAACTGTTGCTTCATCTAAAATTTTATTTATATCGAGGCCCTCAACATTACCATTAATTAATGCTTGTTCTACTTGGTTATGTTTACGTTGAACATCTTTAAACAATTTATCTGTAAAACGTTCAGAAACTGTTATATTTTGTTCTTTCGCCTGCAAGTTTTGAGAAGCAGATGCAGAATAAGGCGTGAGAAGAATTGATGCTGCGACTGTTCCAATAATTAAACTGGTGATTTTCTTTTTCATCATGACTTGCACAATTTGAGCAAACATCAGCTCCATTGTTATTTCCACATAACTTCCGGCAACATAACCTTAATCATTAAGTAATAGTATATAAGTCTTCAATGGTAACTTCATGAATATAGCTTCTTCTTTCTCCAATGAATATTCAAATCAATAAATGCTCCTTTAAATCTACCTCACTGAAGCTGGCGAATAGTCTCATCTTTGGGCAAACGTATGATTCGTGACAAATCGTTGGATGTGTAGTAATCATCCACTTTAAACTCCAGCAGAATTCCTTACACTCATCTCACACTTTTGGTATTGGCCTTTCACTCAGCAAGAAAGGGTGTCCTTACGATAACGCGGTGGCTGAAGCCACCTACAAGGTCATGAAAACGGAACTTATCTACTATATAAAACGCAATTAAGATCATAACCTAACAAGCAGACGATCAATCGTTTCCATCGGATACTGATTAATTCTCTTCATAAATTGACTCACACGGAGCCCGATTTTATAGAATTTGGTCAAAGAAAACGTTGTTTACTTCGTCCGCTTTGAGCCACAACCATAACCTTTCAACTGGATTTAAGTGTGGGCTGTAAGAGAGCAAAAACACTAACTGCATACGCAGATGTTTCTTCAAGAAAGGCTGTAACTCCGTAGCGTGATGAATCCGGCTATTGTCCAAGATCAAGGCGATTTTTGAAGATGACTTGAGCCTCCTCGTCGGCATTAGCAAGAGTATAGGTGGCTTTAGTAAAGCTGAAGTTCATCCGTTTAAGCATGGCCCTACTTGCACGCACACTCATGCTGACGTCAAATTCCCGCTTTATCCATTCAGCCACAAGCGGAAGAGTCCAAGTATATCTGACTTCGAAACCTACATCAACAGGCTGGTGCTGTTCGAGCATCGGCTAACTGACGACGTTGTTCCTCTGTAAGTTTGGTGGGTTGTCCGTCCATCCTCAGACCTGATAAACCTTGTGTTTGGTATGTTTGCCAATACACACTAATCTTTTGTCGCGCATGACTTAACAGGTCACCAATCTCACCAAACGTATGTCCTTCGAGACGAAGCCGAACGCCAAAATCCGTTCGTAGAGACGTTTATCGATGTTTCTCTCATCGCTTCCGTGATTTAAAACCTGGTTTTGTGCAGGAATGATGGTAGTCCGATGCCTAAATCTAGTCTCTTTAATGCTTCAAATAGAATTTTGAGAAAGGCTAGTTTGAGTGAGGATTTAACGACCCATTCCTTGAGGCATACCTATGCCGTGATCATGCTTGAAGCTGGGGCTGATATAAAATTTGTACAAGAGCAGCTTGGGCATGGCAGTGTGCAGATTACATCCGATGTATATTCTCATATTTCTAAAAAGCTAGAAAAGCGGAACATTGATAAGTATGAAAAGTACACTTCCCGTATTTTTGGATCAGAAAATCAAAAACCGGGGAACTTTTGGGGGACGCAACCTCAACAGAAGTGCAATTCCCCCAAAACGTCCCCCGGTTCATTCCTTCAAGACCCCGTGATTACAAGGTTTTAACCAATTAGTAAAGCGTGATATATTGATCGCGTTCCCATTGGTGAACTTGCGTGCGATTTATGTCCCGAGCTTTCATTGCATGTCATTCATAATATAAAATCAGTTTAAGACAAGCTTTATCAGTTAACGACTTTTCAAAACTAATCACATTCAATCAGACTTTTGTGGGCATTTTGTGGGCGCCCTTTTTTTATTCTATTATTGAAGAAACTCGAATTACATATTTTTTATATGGTAAAACTTCAGCAAAAATACTCCTCATTAAATATAACATTCTTTGGAGATTGCTGTTGCAATCTATAAATGGAATAGTAAGAAGGACAAATATGTAGTTTCCAGTGATTTATTACTCTAAAATTAATGACTCTATCGAGATTATGTCAGTAGAGTCTTGTTTGTTCAATTGGGTTAATGCGGCATCAAAGTAGTCTTCACCTGTTTGTTAACACTCAATATGTATTCACATTTCCACATCCAAACATTTTTATAGAAAAATATAACTAGGTCTGATAGACTATATCCTGTTGTTAATTATTACTATATCAGGAGGAAGAAGATTCAAAAAGCCTATTCATAAAAAATGGTGGTTTTGGCTTATTGTTGTGTTCATAGCTGCAGGCATCTTTGGCAACAAGGATGAGGAGAAAACAGACAAAGAAGAAGTTGTAGCAACCGAAGCATCCGCTCCTGCTGAATCCAAGCCAGAAACTGTTGTCGCTGAGAAACCCGCCGCTAAGACCGAGGATGTAAAGACAGTAAAAGAAGATGTAAAGAAACAAGAGGACAAAAAAGAGGAAATACCAGGCACCCTCGGAATGACTCCAGATGAATTTCGTAAATCATTTAACAAACGTGCCGATGAACTTGATAACCCTAAACTTAAAATCGGCAAGAAGCTTGAGATTGAAGAAGGTCCAGTACAAAATGTATTTCAGTATATGACTACAGATTACATAGGCATTACTGGTTCAGTAAACAAATCAGATGGATCGTTACGAGATGTAATGATGATTGGACAAGGAAACGGCACCCTCTCTTCTGGAGCAGATATTATTTTAAGTATTGGTTTGGTGGTTTTGGCAACCAACCCTGACTTGCCTACATCAGCCGTAGGGGACATCATGAAAGATTTGGGAGTCATTGATGAAGGTGTAGATTGGACAACAATTGACGAATCCACAGAGGTGAATAACGTTCGTTACACTCTTAGAGGTTCTGATGTTCTTGGAATCATGTTTAGCGCTAGTGATGTAAATGATAACTAATTATTATGGAGGACCACTATGAAAAGGATCTTGGCTTTACTATGTACTTTAGCTATGTTTGGATTCGTATATACCCCATCAAGCGTTGATGCTGCTGACGTAAATCCAAAGAAACTACTAGAAAAGAAATACCCTAGAGAACGTGTTACTGTCAGTAAGTCCATTGATCTGAACGGTGATAACAAGAAAGAACATCTATTGATTACCGACTCAGGCAACTTTTATTTCATTAACTCAAAGGGTATTATAGTACTTATAGATACAAACTACTACAACGATGAAGATCCTACCTTCCATATTCTTTATGTGTCGTCAAAAGAGAAGCATGTTGCCGTAACGTTAGATTACTTACCCTCTAACACTCAACTATTTGTGTTCCAGTACAAGGATGGAACACTTAAAAAGAAACTGTCTATTATTGGTGACGTAAATATTCAAATTTCTAAAACCGGTGAAATTACACAAGTCTGGAAAGACTACTATCCTGAAGGAGGATGGGACGCTGCTGTTGCCATCTATAAATGGAATAGCAAGAAGGATAAATATGTAGGTTCAGGAGAATTACCACGTTAAAAGAAGCTCAATTGGGTCATGACCTAGTTGAGCTTCTTTTCTTATATCTATTCATGCCATATTCCTTTAATTTTAATTTCACCAATCCACTCTTCAATCACCATCTGCTCAACTGAATCAAGTGAATCTTTCTCAAGATACTCTGAAGAATTAAATCTAAAGAAATTACATACCTTATCTCCAATTTTTAAATCTGCTTCTTCTATCAGGTATCTGCCCTTATCAAGGCTTATCTTCAATCCTGTTTTTTCCAGCTCCTTTTACAGTTGCCTCATGTAATATTTTATAAGCTCTCTAATTTTATTTTTCGGGTGCTTTGACCATAATTGCCAAACAGGAATAATATCTTCGCAGATGTCTTCTAAACTAAATTGAATATTTCTATATCCGACAAAAGGGCATATCCTTGTGGCAATCGTCATTTTTAAATTTTGCTCAAGTACCTCCCTTCCATACTCACTGTTGAGATTAACTTCTGGATCTATAGGTATTATTAAAAGTAAGGGATCTGATGTTATATGATGTTCTTCAATGCCTCTGGTATCATCTTCATAAGAATTCTGCTGTTCATGTAAAACTGAATACAACAATTTCGACTTACGTTGTTCTCCAATCGAACCCATATATTCAAATATCTCTTTATCATTTAAAGATAGACATCCAAATGGTTGTTTGACATCAAGCTGGCAAAATCGATGTGATTCATTTAGGAAACATATTAAGCACCGTCTTGTTGCGAAAATGCTATAAACTTTTTCCAGTGTTGTACCGCAATAAAGTGTATACCCCCTTTATAAAGGATACTCTCACTTTGAAAAAATCATTATTTAAAACAGTGGTCACTCTCGGTATTGGCATGATGATCGGATCAGCAACCCTTGCTGCAGCCGCTCCCTCTACGGTTAATGCCATATTGACCAAATTTTCATTCGCTGTTGATGGCAAGGAACAAAATTTGCAATCTGACACGCTGGTTTATAACGGCAAAACATACTTACCTATTCGTGAAGTTGCCCAAATGACTGGTTACAAATTAATTTATGACAAAGAGCAAAAGAAAATTGAGTTCGAAACTATAGGGGAATCGTTTTTGAACAACAATTCATCCACTCCACCTAGCACTACAAGCCAACCACAAACCAAGATTTACAATGTAGGCGATGTTGTCAAAACACCTTATTTTGACATTAAAGTTACAGGTGTTAGATATGATAGTAGTTTCAATGACTCACCTGCAGGAGAAGGTGCTACATACGCGATTGTTGAATTCGATGTGTTAGTTAAAAAAGAACCAACACCATTTCCAAAATGGGCTTCCATCAATTTTATTGATATCTATACTTTGGATACTGGAGTCGAGTATATGGGCGGAACAATCGCTTCGGGAAATATTACTGTAAACGAGTGGTCAAGTGTATCTGTTGGTAAGTTGGTGAAGCCGGGCGTGAAAGTTTCTGATGTAAAAATTTCTGATCCTATACTACAAGGTGGAAACTACTAAACTGTGAAATTCTAATAATCCCTGCCAACATCTTCTTAAGTTTAAATTTACAAATACCGAAGGAACACCCCAGTTACATACTGGGGTGTTTGTATTTTTGACAGCTCTTCCTGACCGCTCCATAGCACAACAAAAAACACGTCCGAAAACGGAATGTATTTTTGTTATTTAATCGGGGATCTATCCCCATTCCAAGTTGTTGAGATTATTCAATTAAATCATCCTTCACTACCTAATACTTGTTCAAAGTGCAACAAACCCTCGAAAAATTTCGAGGGCCGTTATCAGTTACTTAGAATAGATCCATCATAAATGTATACTGACCTGGTGCAATGAACTCCGTAGAGTCAATCACAGCATAAAGGGTTGCGCCTTCTGGAACATATAAGTTTCTAATGTACATGCCATTGTAATTTCCTTCAAGCGTCGGAGCATAGAATCTAGATGTTTCAGTACCATCCTTGTGGATCATTTCGATTCCCATTCTAAATTTTATATTATGTCCTTGTGGTTGTAGAAAAACCAATACAAATCTGCCAGGTCCGGTGTTGGTCCATTTGTACCAATCCTTATCATTGCTATCAGAAAGAAATAGACTATAACTGTTACCATAAATGTACGAAAGAGCCGTATCTCTTGTATCAGCGACTCCAACCACGGTAGGTCTAACATCAGCACCGTCCGCAAATGCTGAAGCGGAAATCGAAAACATCATAATAACAGCGAGCAATGTAGTTAGCTTCTTCTTGAGATTCATATTATTCCACCTTTACTATCTTATGGAATCGGCCGATTCAAACATATTATACCATTATCCTATCTTTTGTAAACAATAAACTATATTGTGTTTAAATCTTAAACATTGGATTTATTGCCTAATAAAAGATTTTAAAGTCACGCCATGCGGTACAAAAACCAAAAAAACATACACCTTGGTACGCCTGCTATACGATATTTCCGTTTTGGTCCATGCTACCTACATTCAGCGCTTCAGCCACTTTGTCACGACTTTGCTGCGGCACTTGTTCCAAAGTAATCAAGTTTTTATGGATCATCATTACGTATACAGCTAACAAACTCTCATCCCCTTTCATGAGTGATACGGCCCAGCGGATCAACAGTCTAGCCAGCTTATTCCGCATTTGGCATCACGCTTAACAACATGGTGACTTAAGGTATCACAAAGAATGGCAGGATCAAAACAAGGGGAATCTTGGAGAAAATACCATCAAGATTTAGATTTAGTATTATGTAGGGAAGATGGGAACTTCATGCCGAAATCATCTTTATTTAATGCTTTCTCCCAAATTTTGCAACGCAGTGATCTCCCCTCCCTCCCCATTCACTCTCTCCGACATACTTGTGCCGTCCTGTTACTTGAAGCTGAGTCAGATATGAAATTTGTCCAAGAACAACTGGGTCATGGTAGCATCCAAATTACATCCGATGTGTATGCCCACATTTCATCTAAAATTCAAACAAACAATATGGATAAGTTCGAAAAGTTCACCAAAGGAATTTTTAAAGAGTAAAAGTTTGTGGGCATTTTGTGGGCACCTCCCTCCAACTCCACTCATAAATCCTTTTACCCACAAAAAAGAAAAACCCCTCACGCCATATGGCGCAAGGGATTCCAGTTCCTAGTACAGCGTGATATATTGATCGCGTTCCCATTGGTGAACTTGCGTGCGGTACATATCCCACTCGATTTCTTTCAACTCATAGAAGTGAGCCAAAGCGTGATCGCCGAGCGCGTCGCAGATGACTTCGCTGCGGATCAGCTCATTAAGAGCTTCTTTCAGGTCAGCCGGCAAGCTTGGGATGCCTTCTTCCACACGCTCTTCTTCGGACATGATATAGATGTTGCGGTCGATTGGAGCCGGCAAAGGAAGCTCGCGTTTGATGCCGTCCAAACCTGCTTTCAACATCACAGCCAGTGCCAAGTATGGGTTCGCAGCCGGATCCGGGTTGCGCACTTCGACGCGTGTGCTGAGACCGCGGGAAGCCGGAATACGAATCATTGGACTGCGGTTACTTGCAGACCATGCTACGTAACAAGGTGCTTCGTAACCAGGTACAAGACGTTTGTAGGAGTTTACGCTAGGATTCGTGATCGCCGCGTATGCACGAGCATGCTTCAGCATTCCTGCCATGTAATGGCGAGCGGTTTTGCTAAGGCCAAGCTCATCGGACTCGTCCACGAACGCGTTCTCATTGCCTTTGAACAGGGATTGGTTACAGTGCATACCGGAACCGTTCATGCCGAACAACGGTTTTGGCATGAATGTAGCATGCAATCCGTGCTGGCGAGCAATCGTTTTAACGACCAGTTTGAACGTTTGGATTTGGTCAGCTGCTTTCAACGCATCCGCGTATTTGAAGTCGATCTCGTGCTGACCTGGAGCTACCTCGTGATGGGAAGCTTCAATTTCAAAGCCCATTTCTTCGAGCGTAATAACGATGTCACGACGGCAGTTTTCGCCAAGATCCGTTGGAGCCAGATCGAAATAACCGCCTTGGTCGTTCAATTCGTTGGTTGGGTTACCTTTTTCATCGGTCTTGAACAAGAAAAACTCTGGCTCAGGCCCGACATTCATCGCTGTAAAGCCCATTTCTTCAGCATCCTTCAGGCTGCGTTTCAGAATGCCGCGCGGATCTCCAGGGAACGGCGTTCCATCCGGCAAGTATACGTCGCAAATCATGCGAGCAACGCGGTTGTCGGCCACCCATGGGAAAATGAGCCAAGTATCGAGATCCGGATAGAGGTACATATCGGATTCCTCGATGCGCACATATCCTTCAATGGAAGAACCATCGAACATCATTTTGTTGTCCAAAGCCTTTGTCAGCTGGCTTACCGGAATTTCAACGTTTTTGATTGCACCGAGCAAGTCTGTAAACTGCAAACGAACAAACCGTACATTTTCTTCTTTTGCGATGCGGAGAATGTCTTCTTTAGTATAACTCACGATACTCTCTCCCTTTCTTCTCTGCTTATTTAGCTTGCATGTTATATTTGTACATTAGAAACCCGCATGGGTCAAGAAAAGGCTCAACCTATGACAGGAACATTTCCTATGACACGCGAGATTACGCAACATTATTTTTTGTTGAAAAATCGGGAAAGCTCTCCTTGAATAAGCGATACTTGTCCCGGTCTTTTTCCGGAAACCAGCTGTTGTTTCAACAAACGATGAAGCTGCGTATCCGATAGTTCCCTGCGTTTCACTTCCGTATCGGCCGTAATGACGGTTGCTTCCTCGGATTCCTTGGACACAGGGTTCATTACCTGTTTGATGCCCGCGATGTTTACTCCTTTTTCGATCAAAGCCTTGATTTCGAGCAAACGTTCAACGTCATTAAACGAAAACAAACGCTGATTGCCTGACGTTCTTGCCGGAACGATCAGATTATGCTGCTCATAATAACGAATCTGCCGTGCGGACAGGTCCGTCAGCTTCATAACGATGCCAATCGGGAATAAGGCCATATTTCTGCGAATTTCGTCGCCCATCACTCATCAACCTTCCAGTCATCTATTCTTCACCTTATTGTACATTTACTTGTTACAAAGTGTCAATAATGTGTTAGATAAACTCACAATAATTTACGATCTTTCATGGCTTGCATTGCCATCAAAACGCCATATTTGACATGCGAGTACGTTAATCCCCCTTGCATGTACCCGATATAAGGCTCTCGGATTGGCGCATCCGCAGACAGCTCAAGGCTTCCGCCCTGAATGAACGTACCTGCCGCCATAATGACAGGATGTTCGTATCCCGGCATGTCCCAAGGCTCGGGAACGACATGGCTATCCACCGCCGCTGCCCGCTGAATCCCTTGAACGAAGGCAATCAAATGCTCGGCGGAACTGAACTGGACCGCCTGGATCAGGTCAGTTCGTTTATCATTCCATGCAGGTTTGGTGACAAATCCGGAAGCCGCAAACATCGCTGCCGCAAAAACGCTTCCTTTAACGGCTTGTCCAACGATCGTTGGAGCCATGTAAAGTCCCTGATAGATTCCCCGCGTCGTGCCAAGCATTGCACCAACCTCGCCGCCGATACCGGGGGCCGTCAGACGATAGGCTGCAAGCTGTACATATTTTTCCTTTCCGCATATGTATCCACCGGTTTCCGCAAGACCGCCGCCAGGGTTTTTGATCAGCGATCCGGCCATCAGGTCTACGCCCACTTGGGTAGGTTCCAATGGCTCGGTAAACTCCCCGTAACAATTGTCCACGAACACGATAACATCTTCCTTGATCGCCTTCACGCGTGTGACCATGTCCGCAATTTCGTCGATACAAAAAGACGAGCGCCAATCATACCCGCGCGAACGCTGGATACCGATCACTTTGGTTTTTGACGTCACGCTATTCCGCACTGCTTCCCAATCGATCCCGCCATCGGGAAGCAGTGCCGTTTCCTTGTAATCGATGCCGAAATCCATCAGGGAACCCGTGCCATCACCAGGCTTGCCGATGACTTTATGCAAAGTGTCATAGGGTTTCCCCGTTATATATAACAATTCGTCCCCCGGGCGCAGAACGCCGAACAAGGCCGTTGCAATCGTATGCGTTCCCGAAGCGAAATGAGGGCGGACAAGCGCCGCTTCCGCTCCGAAAACGTCTGCATATACCTCGTCAAGCACTTCCCGTCCGCGATCGTTGTAGGCATAACCTGTCGATCCCGCAAAATGAAAGTCGCTCACTTTTCTCCGTTGAAATGCATCGATGACTTTCCATTGATTTTGATCGACCAAGCGATCAATCTCTTTCATTTGTTGCTCGATCTGGCGTTCAACCTGTTGTTGAAGCTCAATGATTGCTGTATCAAAACTGGACATCCTGCTTTATTCTCCTTTATTGCATGAATCTAACGTCAAATATATATTGTTATGTCAACTTACCATACAAATGTATCGCCAATGTTACGAAACGATGAAATCTTCGAGTAAATAGCCGTATTTTTCATATTCGCCCTTTTGCAGCTCCACTTGATAGATCACATCATTCTCTTCGAACGACGTATCCACCACGTCTCCGATCTTGTATAATACCGAAGTCAGATCACCGCGATCCGCCGGAATGCGGAAACGTTTGGTATCGCCTGTCAGCTCGGCCTGAATGCGCTCCCGGATTTTGAGCTGGTCAACTTCATCGTATGCACTGATCTTCATATGTTCCTTGTCCTGCGGCAGCATTTCAAGCTGTTCAGGAGTACATGCATCCTTTTTATTAAACAGGACCAGCTGCGGCTTGTCGCCGGAACCCAGCTCCTGCAAAATGGCATTTACCGTTCTCATCTGATCCTCGCGCATCTCGGAAGATGCATCCACGACGTGCAAAATCAGGTCTGCTTCATTCACTTCCTCCAGTGTAGCCCGGAATGCAGCAATCAGATCATGGGGCAGGTTCTGAATGAAACCAACCGTATCGGTAAGCACGATTTCTTTGCCGCTGGGCAATTCCATCGTACGGGATGTAGGATCCAGCGTAGCGAACAACTGGTTCTCAATATATACATCGGCTTCTGTAAGCTGTTTCAACAGTGTCGATTTGCCTGCATTCGTGTATCCGACGAGTGCCACTTGAACTATCCCCGTTTTTTTGCGGCGCTCGCGATGAAGTTTGCGATGTCGCGTTACTTCCTCCAAATGCCGCTTCAGATCATCGATCCTTCCGCGAATGTGGCGGCGATCCGTCTCAAGCTTGCTCTCCCCCGGTCCGCGGGTACCAATCCCGCCTCCCAGTCTGGACAAGTTTTTGCCGTGTCCGGATAACCGTGGCAACAAATAGCTCAATTGGGCCAGCTCTACCTGGATGATCCCTTCCCTCGTATTGGCGCGTTGCGCGAAAATGTCCAGAATCAACTGGGTACGGTCGATAATTTTTAGGTCGAGCGCTTCTTCCAAGTTACGAACCTGAGCCCCGGACAACTCCTGATCGAAAATCGCCGTCGTTGCGCCAAGTTCTTCCGCCACTGCACGCAGCTCATCCACCTTGCCTTTACCGATGAACCATTTCGTATCCCGCGTTTCCCGGTTCTGGGTCAGGACGCTCAAAACCTCAACGCCTGCTGTTTCGGCAAGCTTGACCAGCTCTTCGAGCGAATATTCCGGATTAATACCCGATCGTTTGACCTCATCCGTAATCAGGCTGACCAATATGGCACGATCTTTTTGTACTTGATTGGTATCATGTGTGACATTTGCCATCGTATCATTCCCTCCTTCTGCATGGTACGATCGTCAACCTCCAACGTCTTGCCATGCATGCCAAGCCGGACCGGATGGGCCCGGCCGGCTTATCCAAAGATATTCATTATCGCTTACTTTCACCCAAACTTCAAATCCTCCGTCCAGTCGGTTTCCGTTCCAGATTGCCGAGATTGAACGGAAGGCGAGGTCCAGGCAAACGGACCATCGAATAGCGGATGGAACGTTTAATCCCATTGCCTTGGAGTACGGTTTCATTGTTCCCATGTCGATGTTCCCTTATTTAGTTTAACATCGGATGGGAAATTTATAAAACATCGCCCAGCAATGCTTGCTATCTTAACCATTCTCCCTGGAACATGATAAATCCTTCCGCCTTCTTAATCATGATGGCCTATGCGTTGAAATTATGTACTCCGTCGCCAGTCCTTACTCCCCACCCTAAGCAAGAAAGAAAACGAACGATCACCTCCTCTATCGAAAAAGTACACCGACTAATTGAAATGTATCCCTTCCGTAATGTCTGTAAGCTTGGTTTTCGCTGCAGGAACATCACGGAATGTAATCTCGGTAAGCTTTTGTTTGGATGGTTTGCCTCCCAAACTCATTAGTCGAACAGCCTGGGTTCGTATTGCCTTTTCAATGACGTTCCGCACGTACCGAGCATTGCTAAAGTCTAACCTGCTTTCCTTTTCCAGGTAAATCAACTCCTTCAATCGGTCCATGGCATCTGAGTTGAGATTGTATTCTTTCTCAGAGGCCATTTTCAGCGCAATCAGCATCAGTTCATCCACGGAGTAATCTTCAAAATTGATTTGAATAGGAAATCTGGATGGCAGCCCTGTATTTATTTGCATAAACTCATCCATTTCATCGGGATATCCGGCAAGTATGATAATGACATCGTCAGCACGATCCTCCATCACTTTCACTAAACAATCGATGGCCTCTTTCCCGAAGTCCTTTTCTCCACCCCGAGCCAGACTATAAGCTTCGTCAATGAATAACACTCCCCCCATGGCCTTCTTAACCAAGTCCCTCGTTTTCTGAGCTGTGTGACCAATATATTCCCCCACCAAGTCGGCTCTTTCAACCTCCACGAGATGACCTTTGCTAAGTACGCCCATCCGGTTCAGCATTCTCGAAATGATTCTTGCAACGGTGGTTTTCCCCGTACCCGGGTTGCCTTTGAAAATCATGTGATACACTTGTTTGCTGCTCTTCAGCCCTTCTTCGGCACGGAATTTGTTTATTTGAATGAGCGCATATATTTCGTAAACGAGATCCCTAACCTTATCTAATCCGATCATTTCATCGAGTTCTTTGAAAATATCCGCCACAGATTCATGATGACTATTTGATGGAAGAGGCTCCTCCGCTTGCTCAACATAAGGTTCACCCTGATTCTGAGAATTAAACACGATGTTGATTCTTGATTCGTTTACAGTTATTCTTCTCGTTTTTTCGCCCACAGTCATCACCTCAAGGCTCATTATATGCTCGAAGCTATCGTTATAACTCTGCAATCGAACAAATGCTTTGAACAACAAAACCCCTATTGAGATCTAAATTTCTCATTAGGGGCTTTTGGTTTGGGCATGACGTTCATTTTAATCTGCTGAAATGAAGGCCCATCGTGAAAGCAAGAGGACTTTCCGTGGCAAATGCTGCTGGACGGCAGCCGGACACGTTCCGTTTCATTCAAAGCTGGACGTTTTTGCGGAACTCCCCGTTCTCGAACAAGGATTTGCGATGTTTAAGCGATAACTGGAAATAAGGAAACATGTGTGCATCGATGGCACGCAGCAGCTCCTTCGCCGTTCGATTGGCCAAATCATAGTCGGCGGTCGTGATTTGTTTCCGCGCCAGCGCCTCCTCAAGTTCATCCTCGTCCAACAAAAAGATCTCTCCATCCTTCAGTACAACGACGTCCAGATAAAGGTCATCGAACCAAGGCACGCCTTGATCGGTAATTCCTTGGCTTCTGCATGTATCAATATACCATTCCACGATGCGCTCTTGGTTATCAAACATGGCAGTCACGACAAAATGTTCGCCTTTGGGATAATACTGCAGCCAGGAATACCCTTTGTCTGCAATGCAAAACGTGCTTCCTCCGTAGGTTTTCCACAATGGTTCCTTCAAATCCTGTATCGTGTACAACGTGATGTAGCCTGTAAATATTTTGGATTGCACGAACCGGCATGTAAATTGTCGGTTCGTAATCCGGCGCCAATTTGCGCGATCCCCGAATTTCCGTTTCATACGAACCCCTCTTTGCCGACAACAGGCCCACCTGGCCTGCTCTAATGTGGTGAACAGCGAATAACGTCTGCATGGGAGCGATTCCTGAACATGCTCTGCACGACGTATTACAATAGCTACAGCTTACCATATTTAAGGTATACACTCAAAATCGCATGATCGGAAACAGAAATGCAAAAGGCCCTGTATCCCAAAGCCAATCGGGATGCAGGGCCTTTCATTTCTTCGAATATGTTTCGTTAACCTCCGTTGCCGGCTTGCGGATCGACGACGTTCGGATCTGACTCTACCGTACTGCCGCTATCTCCGCCATCCGGCGTAACAACCTCTCCCGGGATGACGACAGCCCCGTCACTCGAGCCATCCCCATTCCCGCCTGGTTCAGTCGTGCCTTGATCGGGCGGTGGATTGCCGTTGCCGGATTGTCCATCCTGGCTCGGTTCCCCATTATTCCCGTTTCCGTTATTTCCGTTGTTGCCATGTCCATTGCCGTTGTTTCCATTACCGTTATTGCCGTTATTGCCATTATTTCCATTCCCGTTATTGCCATTCCCATTGTTGCCATTGCCGTTATCGGGAAGCTCGCCGCCCGGATTGTCTATTCCCGGCTCCTCCGTCCCCGGATCCAGTCCCGGATCCGTGCCAGGATCAGGCTCCTGCGGCTCCAATTCCTGAGCTTCGATGAAAAGTGAAATGGTGTTGGTAGGTGACGTCTCTACTCCCGTAGACGGGTCATACGCAGTTACGTAGTATTCGTAAGTCAACCCTGGAAGGGCGCTTAAATCCTGCGCATTAGTCGTTCCAACAGCGTCTATGAGGCGTGTGAACTCCGACTCAGACGTCTCTTTACGGTACACCCGGTACTGAGTTTGGGAATCTCCTGATCCGCTCCACGACAACGATACCGTCTGCGTTGCCGGATCATAAGCCCCGCTCAGTCCTGTTACGGACAATTGTGGTGTCTCCGGTTTTTGCACCGGTGGCGCCGTTTTCTCTCCTTCCGGAACGGTAAAGTCCTTGACAGGAACGCCTTTGAGCGCATCGTTCATGACTTTCGCAAAGAACGCAGCGGACAATTTACTGCTGTTTTTGAGCATATGGTTCGCATCCGGATTGTCATATCCCATCCAGACCGCCGCAGTCCATTCCGGCGTGTAACCAACAAACCACACATCCCGGTTGGAACTGTTGCCGGAAATGCCGCTCTGCGTCGTACCCGTTTTGCCGGCAACCGGACGATCCAAACGTGCAGCGCGTCCTGTCCCGTCGTTGACGACGTTCTGCAGCATTTTGGTCAACTCGTAAGCATTGTGCTCACTCATGACTCGCGTCGTTTTGGACTTGTGCTTATAAATCTCTTTGCCGGTACTGTCCACCACCGATTTGATGGAGTACGCTTCCTGATATTCGCCAAGGTTGGCAAAAGCGCTGTAAGCCTGAGCCATTTCAAGCGTATTGGTCCCTTTGCTCAGCCCCCCGAGGGCAATCGCCAGGTTTTTGTCTTGGTCCGTAAGCTGAATGCCCAGCTTCTTGGCAAACTGCACGCCGGTATTGACGCCGATTTTGTCCAAAAGCCATACCGCCGGAATATTTTCCGACTTCGTAATGGCATCGGTCATGCTGATCGTTGACGAATAACCATGCAGGTTTCCCGGGCAGTAGTTGCCGAAACACTGCTTTTGATTGCTGAGCGGAGAATTGGCATTATATTCCCCGGACTCCAGTGCAGGCGCATAAGATACGATCGGTTTGAATGCCGAACCCGGCTGTCTCCGGCTTTGGGTAACGCGGCTGTAACCTTTCGTTTGATAGTCGCGTCCGCCCAGCAAGGCAACCAGGCTTCCGTTTTCATGGTTCATGATCACCATCGACCCCTGCACCTTTTGGTCGTCTTTGCTTTTTTCGAACAGGCTGTCGTCGGAGAAAGCTTTCTCCATCGCCGTTTGGGCCTGCACATCCATGGTCGTGTAAATTTTGTATCCGCCGATGTTCAGATCATCTTCCGTTTTGCCCGTCACTTCTTCGGCTTCACGCAAAACGTAATCGATAAAGGCCTGGTATTTTCTCTCTTTCTCCGGCGGCGTGTAGTCGTAATCGACCGCTTTGGCTTCGTCCATATCCGCTTTGCTGATGTATCCTTGCTCGTACATCAACTGTAACACTACCGCGCGGCGTTCCTTGGACGCTTCCGGATTGCTGAGCGGGTTGTACGCCGATGGTCCTTTGGGCATAGCCGCGAGCGTGGCGATTTGCCACAGCTTCAGTTCTTTCAAATCGGTGACCCCGAAATAAAACTCGGATGCTGCCTTGATCCCGTACCGCTGATGGCCGAAGAAAATCCGGTTCAAGTACATCGTCAAGATTTCGTCTTTCGTAAATTTGCGCTCGAGCGCCATCGCGATGGATACTTCCGTCGCTTTGCGGAAAAACGTTTTGTCGCGCGACAAGAACATGTTTTTGGCCAGCTGCTGGGTCAGCGTACTGCCGCCCTCTACCATCGAGCGGGCCATGACGTCCTTGACGGCCGCACGGCCGATCGCCCAGATGTCGACGCCCTGGTGCTCATAAAATCGTCTGTCTTCCGTAGCCACAAATGCCTCTTTCACAAGCTTCGGAATCTCGTCTCCATCGACCGGCTCCAGTTTTTTGATCGACAGCTCGCCCATCAATTCACCGTTACGGTCGTACACTTTCGACGTTTCGTTGATCGTCGTTTTGTCCATGTTGGCCGTAAGCAGGCGTTCCCCGCTGACCATAATAAATAGATATCCGCCCAGTGCACAGAAAATGGCGATTGCCATTGTAAAAAACAGCGTCCATCCAACACGTTTACCCGTAATTTTTTTCTTTTTAGAGGTCTTTGGTTTCGCTTTATTGGATGACTTGCCACTGTTGTTGTTGCGATTAGACCTCGACAACGGATCGTTTGGCATGTTTCCTCCTGACTCCCTTTCGGTTGCTTGATTTCTATTCGCCTATTGGGCAAGGGCTGACGGCAAGCCTTTTTTGCCCGGAATGAAAAGAACAACCCTTTATTCAGGTTGCTCCGCTTCAAATCCTATACATGTAGACGAAATGGCTGTGAAAAAGGTTTCGCAATTTTTAAGCTTCGCCGTTGTTATCCTGCTGCATCAACGATACGCTGCGTTGCGGCGTGAACGTGGAGATGGCGTGCTTATAGACCATTTGCTGGCGTCCGTCGCTATCGATCACGATTGTGAAATTGTCAAAAGCCTTGATCGTTCCGCGAATTTGGAACCCGTTCGTCAAATATACCGTTGCTGGAATATTTTCCTTCCGCAGTTGGTTTAAGAACGTATCTTGGATGTTGATGGACTTGTTCATTAGCCGTACCCCCATTGGTTCATTTGAATTCATGTTATGGTTCGTATTCAATATCGCTGAGTAGCTTTCGTGCTATTATATCATGAACAGTTTCATATAATCCACAAAAACCCCTTGTCTGTCAACTCGCCCCTCAGCATGAGGCTCATGACGATTAGAAGACTTATCCATTATACACCGCTTGTCACAATTGCAAAAGGGGGGCAAATTTTCAATCGTTCTTCCAGCGTTTCGATGGCCTCCACCGTCCAGAAACCGACGAAAAATGGTCCCCTGGTTCCTGTTTGCAAAAAGAACCCCCATCTTCTCGCCTGGAGAAGACAGAGGCCCAAAGTCCCGATGTTTTTAATAAAATTGTTGCTCGATCCGTGAACGAACCTTCCTGAAATTACCTTCGAAATCCTCGGTGTCCGTAACGTCCACCCACTCGATATCCTTCATGTGCCGGAACCAGGAGAGCTGGCGTTTGGCGAAACGGCGCGTATCCCTTTTCAGCCATTCCACCGCAGCCTCCAAGCTCACCTCGCCCTGCAGGTAAGCGACAATTTCCTTGTACCCCAATCCCTGCATGGAGATGTGTCCAGGACCTACGCCACGTTCCAGCAACGATTTCACCTCGTCAACCAATCCTTGTTCCATCATCAGATCGATCCGTTCTTCTACGCGCGCATACAGCTTTTGCCGATCCATCGTCAGGCCGACAATCAGGAGATCGTACGGGGATATTTTCTGCTGGGAAGCCAACTGCTCGGACCACTTTTGCCCGGTCAAATGAAAAATTTCAAGCGCGCGCACGATGCGGCGCTGGTCGTTCGGATGCAAACGGTCTGCGCTCGCGGGATCAACGGCCCTTAATCGGTCATGCAGCGCTTGAGCCCCATGCTGCTCCGCATAGCGGAATTGCTCATTCCGAAACGCTTCGTCCGATCCGCTGTCCGAAAATTGGAAGCCGTAACAAACCGACTCCACGTACAAGCCGGTGCCGCCCACGATAAACGGCAGCTTGCCGCGCCCATGGATTTCGCCGATCAGACGCGTGCAGCTCTCCTGGAACTCGGCCACGGAATAGGGATACTCGGGATCATGAATATCAATAAGATGGTGGGGAATGCCCTGCATTTCATCCCGGGTAATTTTGGCGGTTCCGATATCCATCTCCCGATAGACCTGCATCGAGTCGCCTGAAATAATTTCGCAATCGAAAGCCTTGGCCAGCTCGATGCTCATTTTGGTTTTTCCTACCGCCGTCGGCCCGACAAGCACAAGCAGCTTCGGTTTAACTTCCGCTTTCAACATGGATCACTCCGTACAGTGTTTTTGCATTGGCCCGATCTAGAACGTCGAAGCCAAGCCTCGTAAATTCGGCGCTGCCGCGCTTTTCCTTCATGACGATTCGCTTGCGGGCAACCCGCTTTGCCTCTTCGATGCTCTCGATGTCCAGCGCGCTCGGATTCGCGTAATCACGCAAAGGCTGGATGGCGCTCGAATCCATCATCGGTTCGCGAAACATCGGGTCAAAATAGACGGTGTCGCAGCTGTTATCCGGCAAGGAGCGCAGCAAATCCAGATGATGGGCATGATGCAGCTCGATCCGGCGGAACGCCTCGTCCACCTCGGGCAGTTTGCTTTCATAGTGGGACATGCCCTCGGCTAACAGCGCGTAGATCGGCAGCGAGCTCTCGCAAGCAATGGTCCTTCCCGTTGGGCCTGCCGCTACCGAAAATACGAGCGCATCCGTCCCGAGTCCGGCTGTGCAGTCGAGGATCGTATCCCCTTGGCGGACCGCTCCGGCATCCAACATCGGATCAGACTCTCCCGCAAGCACGCGCTTCGCCCGGATAAACCCCATGCTGGGATGAAACTCAAGCTGTTCCGCATGTTTGCGATATAGTCGTGCCCTTCCTTGCAGAACAACCAGAATTTCGTTTGCTTGGTATCGGTCGGCCATTTTGGACAGGGACATACTGCCGCGCGGCACATATGTTCCGCCTGTCAATTGCGCCAAGCGGCGAGCGCGTTCCACCAGGGAATCGGCTTGCGTGTCACCGGTTGTAATATACATAACTTCCTCCTAAACAGTCACATGACCCGTTTGAACAATTTTTCCAGATCATACGTTGAAAATGAAACGACGATGGGACGCCCGTGCGGACAAGTGTATGGCTGGCGGCAAGACGCAAGGCGCTGAATCAGCACCTCGGCCTCTTGCTCCGTCAGCTTTTGGTTCGCTTTGATGGATGCTTTGCAGGAGCACATGATGGATGCAGCCTCCCTTAGCTTGCCCACGTCGATGCTGCGTTCACTGAGCACCCATTCGCACATTTCTTCTATAATATCCTTCTCGTCTCCATGCGGGAACCAATATGGATGGGAGCGTACACGGAACGTCTGGCCGCCGAAATGCTCCAGATAAACGCCGGCTTGCTCGAACCAGGCCAACCTGGATTTGATTTTTTCGGTCTCGGAAGGCGTAAATTCCAGCGTGATCGGCAGCAACAGCTCCTGCGAAGCCTGCGCGGGATTACCGAATTTTTCGAAATAATATTCGTAATTCACCCGTTCATGCGCAGCATGTTGGTCGATCAGGTAGAGACCGTCATCGCTTTGCGCGATCAGATACGTGCCATGGTGCTGTCCGATCAGGCTGAGCTCCGGAAACGACGGCACGGCCGCATCGGATTTCAGCGCAGCAGCCAGTTTGTCGACATCCGGCAGCGGCTTGCCCGTTCCGGCATACTCCCGCTGCGCAGCTGGCGAAGGCGGCTGGTAAGCCGGACGGCTTTCTTTCACCGACACCGGCGAAGCCGAAGCTTTGGAACGATAGTCTGCACCTCGGCTATGCTCGGGAGGCTGTGAAGTCGACGGTTTTGCAGATGCAGGCACGATGACTTCGTCCGTCCCTGCCGAGCCGTAGACAGTGGTCTCTTCGGGAGGAACCTCGGGAAGAGGTGCCAACTGGGCCGAGAAATCCAAACGTTCCCCCTCATTCACTTCAGCAGGTGCCTCCAGGTCCATATCCGGATCGACTTCAATGTTCGCACTCTGTCCGGAAGGCTTCGAGGCAACCGCATCCTCGTTCAGGCGAGGCGCTTGAATCCGTTGATCGGGATGGGATTCCGGACGTCCCTCCCCCTCCGCGGGCAGCTCATCTTTGTACGGTGCCCTTGGAAATACAAACTGCTCCTGAATGATGGCCCGATCATCCCCGCGTCTGACCTGTTGTTTCGTGACTTGAGGAATCAGCACTTCTTTGCGCAGAATGCCGCGAAACGTCGTCTCCACGAACTCGTACAGTTCAGTCTCCTTGCTGAACCGCACTTCCAGCTTCGCAGGGTGAACGTTGACGTCCACAAGCGAAGGATGCATGTCCAGCTGTACGACGACGAGCGGGTAACGATTAATAGGCAGAAGGGTATGATATGCCTTGAGAATGGCCTGATTCAGCCCATAATTCCGAATATACCGTCCATTTACAATCGTCGACATGCCGCCCCGATTCGCTCTGGTCCATTCAGGCAGACTGATCAGACCTTTGACGCGGTAATCCAAATTTTCGCCTTCAATCGGCAGCATCGCTTTGGCCGCGCTCGTGCCATAAATGGCTGCCACCACCTGCAGCAGGTCTCCGTTCCCCAGCGTCTGGAGCAACGTGTTGGCATTATGCCGCAGCGTGAACGAAATGTCGGGATGGGACAATGCCATCCGGTACAGCACATCCGAGATGTGCCCCAGCTCGGTTTGAATGGTTTTCATGTATTTGAGCCTGGCCGGCGTGTTATAAAACAGCTCCTTCACCACAAATTCCGTCCCTTGCGGCGAAGCTGCATCCTCGTGCGAGCACAGCTTTCCGCCCTCGATGACAATTTTGCGGCCCCGGCCGTCATCCGCGCTGGCCGTCAGCACCTCGACCTTGGACACGGCCGCGATGCTGGGCAGCGCTTCTCCCCTGAAGCCCAGGCTCGTGATCTGAAACAGATCCCGCCCGTGCGCAATCTTACTCGTGGCATGGCGGTAGAAAGCCGTTTCGAGATCATCCGGCTCAATGCCGGATCCGTTGTCTTTGACCCGAATGCTGAGCAATCCGCCCTCTTCCACGCTCACTTCGATTTTGCTTGCCCCTGCGTCGATCGCATTTTCGAGCAGCTCCTTGACGACCGAGGCCGGGCGTTCAACGACTTCCCCGGCCGCAATCTGGTTGGCAATATGTTCATCCAGCACATGGATTTTCGCCATCGTTTATTCCCCTCCCGCTTGAATCAGGATAATTGCTGGGCTTTGACTTTAAGTTCGTTTAACAGCTGCATCGCCTGAAGCGGGGTCATGTTCATGACATCCACATCCTTCATCTGGCGGATAAGTTCCTGGGTACGCTCATCCGGCACGGAAGCAATCGGTTCAGGGGTGTGCAAAGGCTCCTCTTCATCAAAGATCGAGAGCTGAACCACTTCCTGCCGTCCTTTCCCCTGACGGTCCTTGCCTGTATTGTCCGAAGGTCGGTAGTCCTCCCGAATCACCGATCCGGTCGATCCATTCACTTGCTTCTCATCCCGAAGAATCGAGGATCCGTCGGATGCGGCCTGATCTGTTTCATAACTGGCAGACGGCACGCCACTTGAATTCTTTTCTTTCGCCGCAAGCTCGCTGCCCACCGCAACCTGTGCAGCCGCCTGTTCAAACCCGTGCAGCAGGCCGTTCGCCCTTTCAATGATCGTATCCGGCAATCCGGCGAGACGCGCGCAATAGATGCCGTAACTGCTGCTCGCGGCGCCGGCAATCAGTTTGCGCAGGAAATGAACTTTGTCTCCGCTCTCCTGCACGGCCATGGAGTAGTTGGCCAGCTTGTCCAAACTTTCCTCCAGATGCGCAAGCTCATGGAAATGCGTCGAAACCAGCGCTTTGCAGCCGATCACGTCATGCACGTATTCGATCACCGATTGCGCAATGGCCATGCCTTCGCTCGTGGATGTTCCCCGGCCCAATTCATCGATAATGATCAGACTGCGCGGCGTCGCCTTTTCGGTCATGACCTGAATGTCGGCCATTTCCACCATGAACGTGCTCTGGCCGCCAATCAGATCGTCCGCAGCGCCGATTCGTGTGAAAATGCGGTCCATGATCGGTACTTCCGCTTTGCCCGCAGGAACGAAACAGCCGATTTGAGCCATGATCGAAATCAGCGCCACCTGTCGCATGTACGTGCTCTTGCCGGCCATGTTCGGTCCGGTGATGAGCAGGATGCGCGCAGCGTCCTTCTGGATCGCCGTGCTGTTGGCAATGAACGCATCGGAATGCATCACCGCTTCCACAACCGGATGGCGGCCCTGCTCCACCACAAAATCATAACCGTCCGTCAGCACGGGACGAACGAAGTTGCGCTCTGCGCTGATCGCAGCAAAGGATTGGTACACGTCGATTTCCGCCACTTGCTCAGCCAGTTTCTGCAATCTGGCCACCTGCCGGTTCAACTGGTCACGCAGCTCCGTGAACAAGGCATATTCGATATCGACCATTTTGTCCTGTGCCTCAAGGATCAGCGTTTCTTTTTCCTTCAGCTCCGGCGTAATGAAACGCTCCGCATTGGCAAGCGTCTGCTTCCGTTCATAACGCCCTTCCGGCAGTGCCGACAGGTTCGATTTGGTCACTTCGATGTAATAGCCGAACACTTTGTTATAACCGATTTTCAGCGACCGGATGCCGGTTGCGTCGCGTTCCCTTGCTTCCAGCTCGGCAATCCACTGTTTACCGTTGACAGAGGCTTCGCGCAGCTCATCCAGCCGCTCATGATATCCTGGACGAATAATTCCGCCGTCACGCACGGAAACCGGAGGCTCGTCCACAATGGCGCTCGCGATCGCATCGCGCAGGTCGTTGCAATCGTCCATCACTTCCGCGATATGGCGAAGCGTGGCGGAAGACGAATCCGCACAAAGCCGGCGCAGTGCCGGAACCTTGTCCAACGACATTTTGAGCGCGTTCAGATCCCGTCCGTTCGCGTTGCCGAAGGCGATTCGTCCAACCAAGCGTTCCAAATCGTAAATATCCTTAAGTTCGGCCCGCAGATCCTCGCGCAAAATAAACTGGTTATACAGCGTGTCCACCGCTTCGAGCCGCTCGTTGATCTTCCCTTTTTGCAGCAAAGGTTTGTCGATCCAGCGGCGCAGCATGCGCGCTCCCATGGACGTTTCCGTGCGATCGAGCAACCACAGCAAGGAACCCTTTTTGGAGCGTTCGCGCACGGTTTCAACCAGCTCCAGATTGCGCCGTGTGAACGGGTCCAAAATCATGTAATGATCCGGCTCATAAGCGCTGACCTGCGTCAATTGTCCTAATGAACGTTTTTGCGTTTCATTCAAATAGGAGAACAGCCGCGCGATGCATGTCTGACGCTCAGGCTCGAGACGCGCCCAGACCGCTTCCCCGAACTGCTGGCGCACAAGCTCTTCTTTATTTTTCACCCATGGGGTGTATACGACAGGTCGCCCGATTGGCGATGCTTGGGCAGCCACCTCATCCAGCAGCGCAGCGTCCCCGATCAGCTCGGATGGTTCGTAAATGCCGATTTCGTCCTTAAGCCATTCCTTCGAATAGGGAACCGACGTCACATACAGCTCACCCGTAGACAAATCACATGCCGCAAGCGCAAGCGTGTTCGCATCTCCCGTCAAACAAACGATATAGTTGTTGGACTTGTCCCCGAGCGTTTTGCCCTCCATCACCGTGCCAGGCGTAATAACGCGCACGATTTCTCGCCGCACCATGCCCTTGGTGACCGTCGGATCCTCCATTTGCTCACAAATCGCAACTTTATGCCCCTTCTCGATCAGACGTTGTATGTACCCTTCTGCTGAATGGTACGGCACGCCGCACATCGGAATCTTCTCGTCCGAACCTCCGTTGCGGGCAGTCAACGTGATTTCAAGCTCACGTGCCGCATTAATGGCATCTTCAAAAAACATTTCATAAAAGTCGCCCAGCCTGAAAAAAAGAAAAGCGTCCTGCGCCTCGGCTTTGACTTGCAAATATTGTTGTATCATAGGCGTATACTGAGCCATCGTTATCCTCCATCCGTTGCTGCAAATTGCCAGGAGGGAAGCAGCCGGAAGGTACAATAAAGGCGGTCAGGCACCGATGTGCCGCCGCCTCACGTTTCTTCCATCAGCCGCTCCCCTTACAGGCTCCGATTCTTCCACTTCTTGTTATCTCACGAAATTGACCTATTTTCCATTATATCAAAAACCAAAAAAAGTGCCCATACCTCATGTGCCTGCCCGAATATTCCATAACTTGCGAATATCACGGCTCTCATCCCAGGTGTTTCCTTCTCTCATATGAGCGACCAGCGGAGCGACATACCGTTCGTAACGCCCGTAATCGCTCAATGCGGTCAAATCGTTCAGCAGCGAAGGAAGCTGCTGTCCCAGCACCTCCCGCCTCGCACTGTAAAAAGCGGCATGCACGGCCGCCCCTGCGAGCGGACGCTGGCGCAGCCTTCTGTAATTGGAAGCGATCAGGCCTGCGAGGCCAACCACCCCCTTTGCCACCAACGGAGAAACCAGAAAACTCGGCAAGGTCCGGTACTCGAAGCCTCCATGGGATTTCAGGCGGAAATCGCCGAGGGCTCCGTAACGCGGACGCCGGGCATCGCCGCGAGGATCCTGCAGCATGGCAAGCGGCAAAGCCAAATAGTTGTCGAGCGTCCGCAGCAGCTCCCCGTTCAGCGTTATGCTGCTGAAATGAACGTGTCCGCCGAGCGGAAGACCCCGCTGCGGCATGCTCCCCGCCTGCCAGATCAACGTATGGTCCGTAATGCTGCGCGAAGCCGATCCGAACGCCCGCAGCAGATGAGCAATCAGTTCCCGCGGTTCCGAGCTCGGCTCGGGCCGAAGCTCTGCCACCGGATATACGCGTCTGCCGCCGATCGTTACGGCATCGCACCCGGCTTGCCCGGTACGCTCCAAAAACCTGGAGGCCGGCACAATTTTGGCTTCGGGCATCTGCACCAGCAGAAATTCCGGATCCATGCCGAGGACAGGCGACACTTCGTTTGCCTGCTCCTCGTCCAAAGCCGTTTGATGCTGCTTCCATGCTTCCCGGTACAGGGGGGTAAGCTCTGTCCATCCTTTCCATGGACGGGGGTCAATCGATACGACGCTGCAGCCATTCCTGCCCCCCGCTTCCAGCCGGACCTCTCCGTGGTCCAGTCCCAGGGCATACAGCGTCTTGACTGCCATGCGCTCCAATCTTCGAAATAACGTCGGGGCGTCGTCCCGTTCCAACAAACTCTCCCGCAGCCTGCTCGCATCGCCGGTATCCCTGCGTTTGATGCGGATCGCCTGGAGGCAGCAAATGTGTACTTCATAGGCTGCGCGCAAACCCGGGCCGCGAATCTGCTTGCTGCGACCGGCAAGATAATCGATGCCGGATCGCTCAAGCCGACCGGACCGTTCGGCCAGGGTCATTTTTTCGTAACGCTGTACGGCCGACTCGGCCTCATCCATCACATGCATGCCCCTTCTCCTCTTTCGCCCGCAAATTGATAACCATCCCGTTCATCAGGCCAACTCCCTTTTCGGGTGAACACAAATAATTAAAAAAAGAGGGCTTCCGCCCTCTCATTGCCGCTTGCGGCGCATAAGATACATTAACTTCAAAATGAGTGATCCCCTCACGCGGCGGCTTCGGCCAACTTACAGTTCGTCATCCAGCAAATCGGGATCGAGATCGTCATAGTCTCCATCGGCGCTGTTGAAGTCATAATCCTTGTCTTCGTAATCCCCGCAGCCCTCGGTGCACACTTTCACGCACACCTTGGTTTCGGCGATCAATTCAACAGCGAATTCCCGCTCCACCCGGATGATGACGCTGCCGCCCCCCGCCGACACCGCGGCCTCCACACAGCTAGGCTCCTGCGTTGCCTCCGCAGACACCTCAACCGTGGACGCCCGGTGTTTGGAATCCAGATACGACAATGGCACAAGTTCTACATAGGACACCGTCTCTTTGGCTACATCTGTCTGCGAGTTCTGGTCATAGGAATACCAGATGTTGATATCGTAAGTACCAATAACTTCAATTCCGTCTCCCGCTGATACGGCTTCATACTGGTGGTTGATAATCCAAGCCCCCAAAATGCTTGTCGGACCATTTGGCGGAGTCACGGTATGTGTTACGGTAGAGAACTTACGACCCTTGCCGCAGATCGCTTTCGTAATGATCTCTCTACATTGATGTTTATGACTCAATGACATCTCTAAACCTCCTCCATGCAATCATTCACTACAAGTGTATGCAGGGCATCCGTCTAGGGTGACAACTATTTTCTATTATTCGTTTGTAGAGTGGACACGGTCGGCGATCGGCGAAGGCGCTTTGTCTTTCTTCGCGATTTTCAGATACAACGCGAGTTCGCGGCACAATTGCAGAATGGCCGAACGAATCTCGAATTCTTCCCTTGTATCCGGCAGCTCCATCCTCCTAAATTCCTCTTGCACTTCGGCCAACAATTTTTCCGTCCGTCCGGTATAGGATTCCGTCAACACGTCCTGGCTGAGCTGTTCGAACAGCTCGGCAACCATCTCGGCATGCGGCATTTTCTGATAAACTTGCGAGACTAGATGCATCATATGCTGAATGGAATCCAGCTGCGTTTTGCGCATATAAAAGTATACGCTCCAGCCCTCGTTGGGATGAATCACCTGGTTTTCCAACGAACGCTTGGCCGCTTCTATGCCTCCAAGCACCGCTTTGTCCGCTTCGATCAGTTCCTTGCCTGCCCACACCTCGTTCGGATTGCGCAGCGTCGTGGCAAACTCCTTGAAAATGATCGAAAACAACTCGTCGATCCGTTTGCGGATGCGGAGCATTTGCGGATCTGCCGCAGGCATGTAGGCCAGGTTGACCACCATCGCGGAACCAAGACCGATCAGGAGCAGCCCGATTTGGACAAGGATGACGTGCAGATCCATTTCCCCGCCGCTGAACACGCGGAACACTACGACGGATCCCGTGACGATGCCTTCTTTGAACCCGGCCCTGACGATCACCGGAAAGGCAGCTAATATGTAAATGGCCAATACCCAGTAGTGGAATCCTAATACGTGAAAAAGTACACTTGCAAACAGGAGCCCTACCACGGACGCGAAGAACCGCGCGGAAATGGTCCGAATGCTCCTTTTGCGCGTGACGTCAACGCCAAGTATGGCCAGCAAACCTGCCGAAGTTGGTCCAGGCAAGCCGAACCCGTCCGCAATCAGAACAGCCATCAGAGCTGCGATTGCGGTTTTGATTACCCTAAAACCCATTTCTAAATGTCCTCTCCTCTTAGCTGCACATATGTCCCGGCCAGCTTTCATCCCCTAAATCAGGCGGGCGGAATCCGTTCCGGCTCTTTTGAAACAAGATAAACGGAGTCAACCGACATGCACAGCATGCCGGCAACACAACAATGCGCCCCGGAACAGGGACGCTGGCAAAAGATTGATGCGGCGAAAGCGCTCAAGCCACGTTGTCCATCGCCGCATCCATTCCGGACTGCGCGGAATATTCGTCATCGTTATGGTACTTGATTTTAAGTTTTCGGGCAACGTGACACCTTCTGTGAAATTCGGTACATATCATTGGCGTCCTGCCAGCAATTTGCGCTCTACGTATACGACCATCTGATACATTGCGGTAGCTACCGCTGCAATGATGAGCAAGCTCGAAAGCACCAGCGTGAAATTGAACACTTGAAAACCATAAATGATCAAATACCCAAGCCCCTGTTTGGCGACCAAAAATTCTCCGACGATGACGCCCACCCACGCCATGCCCACGTTCACCTTTAAGGTGGAAACGATCGCCGGATATGAAGCCGGAAGCACCACTTTGGCAAAAATTTCGGATCTGCTTCCTCCAAAAGTACGGATGACTTTAATGTAATTGTCGTCGACTTCATTAAAACTATTATAGACAACAAGGGTGGTAATGATCACCGTAATCGATAAAGTCGTCATTACGATCGCCGTAAAGCCCGCGCCAAACATGACGATAAAAATGGGACCAAGCGCAACCTTCGGCATGCTGTTGAACACGACCATGTACGGATCGAGCACTTTGGACAGAAAAGGGGACCACCAGATCAGCACGGCAAGCAGGGTTCCGACAAGCGTACCCAGTAAAAAACCCACTGCCGTTTCACCTACGGTAACCGCCAGATGCGTCCACAACTCTCCGCTGACCGCATCTTTGCCGATCTGGCTGAATATTTTGCTCGGATAACTGAACAGCAGCACGTCAATCCAGCGCAGCCGCCCGGCCAATTCCCACAATACAAACATGGCTACCAGCAATGCCAGTTGTACGGCAAGCACTTTACGGCGCCATGCCGACACCTGCCGCAGGTGCCCTTGATGCAATTCTCGCAGCCATGTTTCCCGGATCCGCGGTTTCTCTTCGGTCTGATTCACCTGCTTTGCTCACCTCCTCCGGACTGATCCAATTCGTTCCACAACGCTTGAAAAAGCTCGTTGAATTCTTCCTGTTCCCTTGCATAAAAAGGCTGGACATTTCGGATGGCGTCCGGGATGACAAATTCCCGCCGAATTCGGCCGGGATTCCGGTCCAGCACGATGACCCGGTCGCTGACGGCAATGGCTTCCGACAGGTCATGCGTTACGAGCACTGACGTCTTGCCGGTTTGTTTCAACGTATCGGATACCAGATCCTCCAGCTGCAGCTTCGTTTGATAGTCGAGCGCGGAGAACGGTTCATCCAATAAAAGCAGCCCGGGTTCCGTCGCCAGCGTGCGAACAAGGGCTACGCGCTGCCTCATACCGCCTGACAGTTCCGAGGGATATTGATTTTCCGTGCCGGAAAGCCCCATGCCGGCCAAAAGTTCGCGCGTCCGCGCACGGCTGCGCTCATCAAGCCGGCCCGTTAATTCAAGCCCGATCAAAGCATTGTCCAGAATCGTGCGCCATGGAAACAGATAATCCTGCTGCAGCATGTAGCCAATATGCGCCGAGGGACCGTCTACGAGCCTGCCTTTGACGTTTACTTCCCCTGAAGTAGGCACCAATAGCCCTGCGATGATGGATAACAGCGTCGTTTTGCCGCAACCGCTTGGCCCGACCAGGCTCACGAATTCTCCCTGCTCGACCTGAAGATTCAAATCTTCAAGGACCAGGGAAGCTTCCCGCTCACTCACGTAAACTTGCGAAACGCCTTGCAATCGTATCATTGGTTCGGATTCAGGCATCGGCAATCACTTCCTTTCCCGAACTCCGAATCACTTGGAAGACGAAGCCGACTCGGCATAAGCATTGTCCACGATCGCTTCCAACGCTACCCGCTCTTTCAGCTCGCCTGCCGCGCTCATCACGTCAAGCAGGTTATTCCATTCGCCTTCGTCGATCATCGGATCGGTAGCATATGTTCCCTGTTGCTTGTATCGATCCACGCTGCTGACGAGAATGGCCGGATCGATGTCCTTGAAAAATGGCGCAATGACTTCGGCGATTTCTTCGGCTGAATGGGATTCGACCCACAACTGTGCTTGATGCAATCCGTTTGTGAATTTTTGGATCATATCGCTTTTTTCGTTCAAGTAGCTTTTTTTGGTCATAAACACCGTATAAGGCAATTGGCCGCTCTCCGTTCCGAAGGAGGCAACGACCTTGCCGCGCCCTTCCTGCTCGAAGATCGAAGCCTGGGGCTCGAACAGCTGCACGAAATCTCCCGTGCCTGAAGCAAATGCAGAGGCAATGTTTGCGAAATCGACGTTCTGGATCAAATGCAGATCGGCATGCGGGTTAATGCCGTGTTTGTTCATCGCGAACTCCCCTGCCATTTGCGGCATGCCGCCCTTGCGTTGACCCAGAAATTCGGATCCTTTCAACTGTTCCCAGTCGAAGCTGCCTGCGGCATCCCTGGCAAACAGGAACGTTCCGTCCGTCTGCGTAACCTGGGCGAAATTGATCACCGGATCCTCTGCGCCTTGTTGATACACGTAGATGGACGTCTCGGCGCCAACGAGCGCGATATCCACCGATCCTGCAAGCAGCGCCGCCATCGTTTTGTCGCCGCCGGCCGTCGTCTGAATTTCCACATCCAGTCCCTGCTCTTCGAAAAAGCCTTGGGCTGCCGCGACGTATTGCGGGGCATAGAACACGGAACGCGTGACCTCGCCGATCGTGATTTTGGCTTCGTTACCGTTTTGCCTGCAACTTGTCAGCGCCACGATGATAATCAGCAATATGACGATGGCCCGGATAAACCAGGGCGTATATTTCATGCTTTTCCCTCCTTTTCGTGTGCGGTTTGTTCTCTCTACCATCAATATGCGCTCGCCCATCAAAATGTTAAGAACTCGGGTACGGCAAAAGAAGGGATTCCGCCACCGGTGTTCATCGCCTACCGGTAGCACAAAAAAAGCCTGACATGAGATGTTCTCACGTCAGGCTTTTCCTTGAATGGACGAATGTCCTTACAGGTTGTAAATTTCCGTGTATTTCGCTTCCAGATAATCGGCCAGATAGTCCGGGTTCAGCTCCTCGCCCGTAATGGCGAGAATCAACTCCGAAGGTTTGCGGCTTCTGCCGTAACGGTAGATTTTGTCCGTGAGCCATTCCTTGATCGGAATCAGGTTGCCTGCGGCCACCAGTTCATCGAATTCGGGGAGCTCTTTGCGGAGGGTATGTACGATTTGGGCGGCATACATGTTGCCCAGCGAATAGGAAGCAAAATATCCGAAATCGCCGCCCGACCAGTGAACATCCTGAAGGACGCCCAGACCGTCGTTCGGCGGAACGATGCCGAGATACTCCTCGTATTTGGCGTTCCATGTTTCGGGCAGGTCCTGCATAGAAAGCCCCTCGTTAAACAGCATTTTCTCGATTTCATAACGAATGATGATGTGCAGATTGTAGGTCAATTCATCCGCTTCAATGCGAATCAGCGAGCTTTCCACCCGATTGATCGCACGATAGAAATCTTCCAGCTCCACCTCGGCCAGCTGAGGGAAATGCTGCTGCAAATCTTTGTAATAACGCGTCCAGAACGCACGGCTGCGGCCGATCATATTTTCCCATAGACGGGACTGCGATTCATGAATGCCCATCGAGGTGCCTTCCGCGAGCAGCGTGCCTTCCAGGCTTGCATCAATGTTTTGCTCGTAAAGTGCGTGTCCGCCTTCATGCAAGGAACTGAAAATGGCGCTTGTCACGTCGTCCTGCAAATAGTTCGTCGTGATGCGAACGTCCCCGGGATTAAGTCCGGTTGCGAACGGATGAACGCTTTCGTCCAGTCTGCCTGCTTCAAAGTCGTACCCCATTTGACCCAGAATAAAGAGGCTGAATTTTTCTTGCTGCTCCTTGTCGAACAACTGGTCCAGGAAATCGGTTTTGGGTTGGTTCGGCGAAGCGTTGATTTTCTCCTGCAGCGGCACAAGACGTGCCTTCAGCCGATCAAATACGGCATCTACCTTTTCCACCGTAAGGTCCGGCTCGTACATATCCAGCAGCGTATCGTAACGCGTGGCCTTTACGCCCCAATAGTCGATGAACTCCTGTTTCATCTTCACGATGTCTGTCAAATAGGGCGCAAAACCCGCAAAATCGCTATTATGTTTGGCATCTTCCCAAGCGGTTTCCGACTTGGCGGCAAGTACGGCATAAGCCTGTACCTTTTCCGGCGGCACGGACTGGCTTCGTTCATATTCCTTTTTGCAGTCCTCAACCATGCGGCGGTCTATGTCCTCGAGCTTTTCCCATGCGTCTTTATGAGTCAACGCGTCGAGCAGGGATTTCATCTCTGCAGAAGTTTGCAATTTGAATGCTTCGGTGGATAACATGCCAATCGTTTCGGATCGGGTCGGAACGCCTTTTTTGGGCGCACCCGTGCGCAGATCCCAATGCAGCAGGCCGATCGCCTCGTGATAACTTTTAATTTTGCGAACCAATTCATGGAATGAATCCAGCTGTTTCTGTGTATTTTCGTCCATAATGGGCCGTCACCTCTCCAAAAATATTTGCATCCCCTATTGATGATACTTTTTGCAATGCGTATAATCAACTTTTAACAGATGCAATTTTTAATATGCCCTTGTTGGGCGGAATACCAGTGCAAGAGATGTAGGAATCATCATGATGGGTCATGGGCAAACCATGATAAGCTTAAGAGCGTAGGACAAGCTGCGAATTATGCAAGCGGCCGTGCTCATCGTATTGGATAACAGGAGGCAATGGACATGAACAACATTCAAGAGATTTTGGAGTACAACAAAACATTTGTCGAGACCAAAGAATACGAAAAGTATACGGCCGGTAAGTTCCCGACCAAAAAAATGGCTATCATCACATGTATGGACACTCGTCTGGTGGAAATGCTGCCGAAAGCAATGAACCTGAAAAACGGCGAAGTCAAAATCATTAAAAACGCGGGTGCAATCATCTCCCAGCCTTTCGGTTCCGTAATGCGCAGCGTGCTCGTTGCCATCTACGAGCTCGGCGCGGACGAGGTTGTCGTTGTCGGTCATACCGAGTGCGGCATGGCATCCTTGCATGCAGACACGATGATCGGCCATATGATAGAGCGCGGTGTATCCGAGGAAGTCATGAGCACCCTCGAAAACTCCGGAATTCGCCTGACCAAATGGCTGCGCGGGTTTGACAGCGTTGAGGACGGGGTAAAACATACTGTGGGAGTCATCAAGAATCATCCCCTGCTTCCACCGGGCGTACCTGTTCACGGCATGATTATCGATTCCTACACAGGCAAGCTTGATCTTGTCGTTGAAGGGTATGAACAACAATAGGCATCTCTCTTTATATCGCTTTGGGTGCGGAGCCGTTCTCCGCACTCTTTTTTTTGTCTAATTTTAGACACTTGGTCTGTCAGGTTGTCAAACCATACAGTTTCAGTGTACACTTTTATGAAAGCGGTCAGCTCTACGCCATTGGCGTGATTTTCATTGACCGAGCCCTAATATTAAGGAGACATGTGCATGAACATACTTTCCTACGGATTGCTCGGGCTTCTTACCCGCGAGGAGTCGTCAGGTTATGATTTGATGCTGAAAATTCAGCCACATTGGCAAGCCAAACACAGCCAGATCTACCCTCTCCTATCCAAAATGGAAAACGAAGGTTTGTTATCGTCCCGCTGGGTTCAGCAATCCGACAAGCCAGACAAAAAAATGTATGCCGTTACGGACCAAGGGATCGAAAAGCTGCTTGAGTGGATGATCACCCCTGTAACCGCTCCCGTCACGAGGGACGAATTCAATTTGCGCATCCTATGCGTAGGAATCGCGGAAGATGGCAGTATGAGACGGATCCTGAATGAAAGAAAAAATTGGTTTTTGGAACGAATCCGTTATTATGAAGAGCTGAAATCCCGCATTCCTCACGATAATCTGCGCGTAGGCAGCCGCGAGTTCGGCAGTTACATTCTGGTTCAGAAAGGCCTGATGAATGCCCAAACCGGACTGGAATGGTGCAAATGGGTGACTCAGCTGCTTGACGGACAAAAAGCCATTCATTCCACACCAAGCATTGCGCAAAATTAATTTAAAAAAATTTGAAACTTCTCTTCAGATTCATTCGTATTAACGCAGTAAGGCCCAATCGGGCAGCACATCAAACACTTTAATCAGGGGGTTACGATCTTACCAATGAAAAACAAATTCGGCATCAAACATCTCATGATGGTTTTCATGGCGTTCACACTGTTGTTCGGTACAGTCTCTGCTTTCGCTCCAGACTACGCCGACGCCAAACGCGGCGGTTTCAAATCGGGGACAAAAAGCTATACCAATACACCGAAAAAATCCGACAACAACGTGAGCCAATCCAATTCCAATAACAATTCAACTACAGGCGCTTCAACAACGAACCGTGGCGGATTCTTCGGCGGTGGCGGCGGTTTCATGAAAGGCATGATGCTGGGTGGCCTGGCTGGTATGCTGTTCGGCGGACTGTTCGGCGGCATGGGCTTCCTTGGCAACATCCTCGGACTGTTGGTTAACGTCATTGCCATCGTAGCGATCGTCATGCTGGCTATGGCCCTCTTCAGAGCGATTGCCAATCGCCGCAAACCGGCAACTCACGGCCGCTATGACAGCCGCGACGATCGTGACGATGATCGCAACAGAAACGGACGGTATTAATCCGTATGATTCTGAGCATGGATGAAATCGTCAACGCTATTTGCATTCATACCGCCGAGCGCAAGGGCGTACGTCCAACAGACGTCAACGTTGAGCTGAGCTGGGAAGAAGATACAGGCTACACCGCAGAAGTATGGGTTGCCGGTCGCAGCCAATACCTGGTGGAGTCCAACATGATCGAAGCGATCCTGCGCTATCTTCACAGCGAATACAATATTCGGGCATACCGTGAAGATGTGCGTCTGGATCTGGATGAAGAGATTACAGCGATTGTGAATCAGCACTAGCTTGCATCGCATACAACCAACCGTCTCCCAATGTTTATGACATTTGGCTGGAGACGGTTTTTTAGTTTTTTTAATTTCTTCGCTCGCAAGAGTGTTCTATCGCTTCCATCCGTCCTTTAGCGAAACAATCCGATTGAAGACGAACTGTTCACCTGAAGACTCATTCATCGAGTCAAGGATAAAATAGCCATGGCGAATGAACTGGAATCGTTCTCCCGGATTCGATTGCTGCACATAAGACTCAACCACTGCTTGTTTAACAATGTGCAAAGAATCGGGATTCATCCCCAACCTCTCATTCCCACCAATATCGTCCAAATTCACTCCTGGAATCAGCAGTTGATCGTACAGCCGCAGTTCACATGTTACAGCATGCTTGGCCGATACCCAATGAATGGTTCCTTTGACTTTACGCTCTTTGAAGCCGCTGCCACTCTTCGTTCGGGGATCGTAGGTGCAATGCAGTTCAATGATTTCGCCGGATCGCGGATCTTTGATAACCTCCTCGCAGCGAATGAAATATGCACCCTTGAGCCGCACTTCTGCACCTGGCGCCAAACGATGAAACCCCTTCGCAGGAACTTCCATGAAATCGTCGCGGTCAATGTATAACTCCCTTGAAAAGGCTACCTCGCGCACACCCAGATCAGCGGTCAACGGGTTGTTTTCAATAGGCAGCATCTCTTCACCTTCATTCGGGTAATTCATGAGTATCACCTTTAGGGGATGAACAACTGCCATGATCGCCGGAACATTCGGTTTAAGCTCCTGACGGAGCACATGGTCCAACAAGGATATATCCACCGTTGTTTGCTGTCTTGCGAGTCCAATGCCACCGATGAATTCTCTAATGCTCTCGGGAGTGTATCCCCTGCGTCTCAGGCCGGAAATCGTTGGCAGCCGGGGATCGTCCCAGCCATCTACCCAGCCGGATTCAACCATTTTCCGCAGGTAACGCTTGCCGGTCACCGCACCGGCGATATTGACGCGTCCAAACTCCCACTGCCTGGGCGGTTCCAAGATCCCCAATTCGGCCAGCACCCAATCATACAGTGCACGATGGTCTTTGAATTCAATGGAACAGAGGGAATGTGTAATGCCTTCAATCATGTCTTGAATAGGATGAGCGAAATCATACATTGGATAGATGCACCAAACATTTCCTGTCCGGTAATGCGGGGCATGAATGATCCTGTACAGCACCGGATCACGAAGATTCATGTTCGGAGAAGCCATGTCGATTTTTGCACGAAGTACACAAGATCCGTCCGGATGGATTCCATTTCGCATCTCCTGAAACAAGCGCAAATTTTCCTCTGGGGTTCGATTGCGATAGGGACTGTCGGTTCCTGGTTCGGTTAACGTTCCCCTGCTAGCTGCCAATTCCTCCGGAGAAAGATGACACACATACGCTTTGCCTTGTTGAATCAGTTCAACTGCTGCGGCATAGATTCGGTCGGAATAATCAGACCCATAATATACGTGCCCCCCAGGGCTGTAACCAAGCCATTCCATATCTTTGAGAATGGACTCAACGTAAGAGATGTCCTCTTTCAATGGATTCGTGTCGTCGAACCTTAAATGAAAGGTACCCTCGAATGTTTGAGCTGTCGTGTAATTGATGTGAATGGCGTAGGCACTGCCGATATGAAGGTGCCCGTTCGGTTCGGGTGGAAAGCGGGTACAGATCGGACGTTGAAAACGGCCAGCCATCACATCTTCCCGGATGAGGTTCTCCAGGTAACTCCCACCTTGGGTGGAGCTGCGTTCGTCCTCGTCTTGCCGGGATTGTTTATTTTCACGTCTCGCCATCACGAATTCCCTATTCAAATCATGTTCTGTTTCCTTTTTCGGTTTGTCGAAACCTGCTTCCATGCTCGAATGCCTCCCCTGTTATGATCAACCACGTAAATGATCAACAAAAAAAGAACTTCACCTCCCAAGACGATATGTCTTGGGGACGAAGTTCTCGTGGTGCCACCCCAGGTTCACCGAAATGTCGCCATTCCAGTCTCATCAAGTCCATTTCCGTTCATACTGCGAACCGTACTGAACCCTGTGCTCTATATCGGGAGCACCCGTTCCACCATCCCTGACGCTGCACGTTTTGTTCCGGCGGACCGTTCGGAGGCTTGCTTCAATGCTGTTTTTTCACCCATTCTCAGCATCAGGGCTCTCTGTATAAAAAAATTAGCATCTACTCTTCTCGTCATCACGTTCAATATTTCCCATCATTGTAATCAAAGCCAAAATGAAAGTCAAACCCTTTTCGTTTACGATTGGCTGTCAAATTCATGATCCATCGTTTCGAGCAATTGATGTGTCTTGTCACATTTATATTCCCAAAACATAATGCCGCCCAATTCATGATCATGTACATATCGGCATTTGGCTCGGATGGAGTCAGGATCGTCATAAGAAATAAACGTGTGTCCATTAAAGAGATACGGCGCCTTTGCTTCATCATCCCAATGCCTGGTATACCCGTTCAACCCAATGTAATTGGCGTTTAACTCCGTATACTCCGGACCGTAACCGCCGGTCGTTTCTGCCATTTGATGCAATCCATCGTTCCGGTCGGGCACGCCCTTCCACATGCGGGAATAGAACGCGGCACCGATGATGATCTTGTCCTTGGGCACACCTGCCCTGTGAAACGTTTGGACCGAAGCATCAACGCTGATGCGGAACAAATCCCCTGTTGGCGTAAAGAGATTTGTATGATGTCCCGTTAATACCTGAAAGCCGCCCCGCATGTCATAGGTCATCAGCTGCACGTAATCGACGTACCTTTGCACCTGATCCATTTCCGTTCCATCCACGTAGTATTGGTCCGCTCCCGCTGCAATGGTCAGCATATAATACTTCCCGTCCAACTCACCCTGCCGCGTCAACGCTTCCCTGATGGTTTTCAGCAGCATCGTGAAGTTCGGCTTGTCACTTGCGGATGCCGCAATCCCGGCCTCTCCATAACATGGGTATTCCCAATCCAAATCAATGCCATCAAGTCCATAAGTGGTTACGGCTAGCACAGCAGATTCGGCGATTCTATTCCTGCCCTCTGCCATCGCCGCTGCCTCCGAAAAACCGCCGGAGCTCCAGCCTCCAACGGACAAAATAAAGCGCAAATCCGGATGGGTCCTCTTGATCACGGAAACTTGATCCATGTTTTGCAAATGCTCGGTGTGAATGGCTCCCTCCCGAATACCGGCAAAAGCGATATTGATGTGCGTCATTCGTTTCAGATCGGCCTCTGTCACGCTCTTCAGATCACGATGACCGACGTATCCGATGATCCATTTTCGGCTCATATGTCACCTCTCCCTTGATCACACTAGGTCACTTCGCGAGCATAACGCCGACACGAACAGCTTCCTTCACGGCTCCGATGCGATAACCGTAAGAAACATACCGAATGCGGTATTGTTGATCCAGCACCGCAAGGTGAGGGAATCCCGACTCTAACGCGATTGGACTGCACAGCACTTCGGGTATTGCGCCTTTGTTCATTTCTGCGAATCGAACCTGTGCCGGGAGCTGCTTCAACGGATCTGCGCTAAAAGGACTGATCGTACCCAAGGAAGGTGTAATCAGCACGATCGGGAGACCGCCTTCTGCCAACGCTTGGTTCGAATCGGCCAGCTCTTTCAACAAATGCATGGTCGGTTCCCTTCCTGGTTCGATCCAGGCCAGCAGTGCGCCTGAAGTCAGGCCAGAACTTTGGTCATTGAGTCGGGTTACGGTTCCGTCCTGCCAACGCAGCTCCATTTGTTGATCTACCGCGCCAAGAACGGGAAGGTCCTCCTCCGCACTCCGGAAGTTTACGTCAACATGGGTTTCTTCCCCCGCCTGCACCTCGAAGTACGTCAACTTCACGCTAACCGTGCCGTTTTTCAAACGTACGCCTGTCGTCATGCGATAAGATCCTTGCTCGACCTCCAGCGGAGCCGCGAACAGATTCGTTTCTCCATGCGGCAAATGCAGCGTTACGTATTTCCCTTCAACAAGACGTGCAATCGTGACATTTTCATAATAAGATGCTTTTGGCGTCGCCAGCGCCGTTTCCATCCGTTTGAGTTGAATAAAACCGCTGCCCTGCTCCGCATCTTCCTGATCTCCAAAATCTGCACTCATCCATGCCCCCTGTTTCCAGTATTGAGGTTTGCGTTCCAGGGGATGCAGGCGAGCGGGTATGCCCAAGCTGCGGCACATGGAAACAAACAAAATCGCCAGCGCCTCTTCATCTCCGGCCATCAGCCGATAGGTGCCCACAGCTGTTCCCTTGCCTTTTAGATTCGGCAAATTTTCAACATAAACATAATTCCTTTTCAATACAGCGGCAAGAAGCGCCGGGTCCTTCACCATGGAACCACACTCATCCGCTTTGAAGGAATCACGGAATTCTCTTCGGTACAAGCCAAGCATTTCATAGGAAACGCGCGGGCACAGGACATAAGGAATGAACAAATGATCCGGCAGCATGCCGCGAAGAGGCAGCGATTCATTCAAATGTTCATTCAGGACAGGACGAAATGTGTCGATCAAATCCTTGCTATTCAGCGATTCCAACAACAGCAGCGGCCACTCCCCATGCTCGGGCGAGCTCTCCCGAAGAAATCCGGCTATTTCATGCCCGTTTCCACGCGCCTTTTGCAAGATATCCCACACCCGTGCTTCAGAAAGGCCAAGTTGCCGAGCTAAACGATGGCTCTCCGACTCCGTCACAAATGTGCCTTCGAACAATGCGCGAACAGCGTCCCCGTTCTGCAATCGACGTTGATGCAAGGACTCGGCTGCATCCGTCACTGCCGGCAGTTCGTCGCCTTCCGTCTCGGGTGGAGGAACCATATCCAAATCAACGACGCCCCGTTCCTGAACAGGTTCGCTGTTCAGGTCCAAAACAAGCTCCAATGAGTCCAATTTGCCAATGCTGACCTTGCGCTCCTGCCACCGTCCACGATACACGGCCCTGATGAGCAAATCGCCAAATCCTGTCTTAAAGCCGACCTGCCCTTCCCCATCCGTCATCAGCTCTGCAATGGGGTAGAATTCGGCCATGTTATACAATTCGAAGCGGACGGCAGCACCTTCGATCATCCCGCCGTCTTGATCTCTAACCGCTACGGTGATCGTTTTGGCAGGCGCGTAGTTCTCCAGCAGGTTCAGTTCGGTAAACCCGTCTTCGGCAAGAGTGATGTCATCCGGACCCTGATAGTTTCCCAGCACTCTTGTGTTCATCAGCATCGAGCGGCGGGCAGGCGGCGTAAACCAACCTTGGTTCAACCTCGCTTCCGGCTCGCACGCCCCGATGTAATGCCACCTTCCATCCGCCCACGCTTCCACCCAAGCATGGTTATCGTCGCAATGCGCCCAACGAGGCGTGTAGACTTGGCGAGCAGGAATGCCGATGCTTCTAAGGGCAGCCACGGCAAGCGTCGATTCCTCGCCGCATCTTCCCCTTGCGCTCCGAATCATCGTGAGCGGAGAAACGGTGCGCAGATCGCTTCCGGTATAGACCGCTTTTTCGTGGCACCAGTAATTAGCCTCCAGGATGGCATCGGCCATGGACAGACCGTGGATGCGGCCCGCCAGTTCTGCGTAAAAGGCAGCTCGCCAGTCTTCGATGTTTTCTGTATTTACCCTGCATGGCAACACAAAGTACAGGAATAAATCATCCGGAACCTGTTCTCCCCAAGGCACCTCATGCCGAATCTTCAGCGCGGCCCTGACATGACTGAGAAGTAATGCACCAGGGACATCGGCTAAATCCTGAAGCGGGCTGTATGCATACAGATATTTGAGCGCCCATTCCTCTTCCGGAGACAACGTTTCTTGGAATACGGCAAACATTTCATTCAGCCTTGACCCGACTAGCTCCCTTTTTAACCGCAGCTTATCTTCAATCCGATTCATCTCTTCGGGGGAAAGGGAAAAAACCGACGTTCGCACACTCATCTCGCATTCCCCTCCTTCCATAGTTTACCGTCTTCCCTGATGATCCATTTCCCGTTCCCATCCGCCGTTGCCGCTGAAATTTGAAACAAGCGGTCCGCGGCAACGACTTCCGTAGTAATGTCCAGATCAGGTGACCCATCCAACAATGACAAGTCCTGAGCAAACGTACCTTCCTTTTCTCTGTAGTTACGCTGCAAATAATAAAGCTTCCGCAGCTCCCACTTGATCTGCTCATCCTCCGGAATGGAAAAATGGTTTAATTCCTCCTGTTCATCCGTAAACACGACATATCCCCACAGCTCAGGATAATGCATGTTGACCAGCCCCATCGGCGACCACACCCAGTTATCCTCAGGATAAGGCTTCCCCGTGCCGGGATCGATCACTTTTTGATACGTTCCATCCACCACTTCAGCCTGCCATTCCACCCGCGAGAAGTTCACTCTCCAGAATTCGCCGGGTACCGGGGCACGATGTTCCTTGGCACACTCTTTCAAGCTGGTCCAGGGTATCGCGATCTCCACAGACCATTTACGGTTATTGGCACCCGGCTGATTGAGTTCGCCGTCAATGTTCACGGCGGTCTTCAACCCTTTCATATCCCAGCTGTCCAGCGGAGGACCCCCATCCCTGTAAGGTTTGATCAGAAGCAAATCCCATACCGTGTTCAGCGCATTGATCTCGAATTCGTAATATCCGTGGCTATCCCCGTCCGGATCGATGAAAATTTCAAAATCGTTGTCATAAAAAATGACGGAATCGCGCTTGGTCAGCGTCGCCCAGATTTGATCCTCCCACAGCTCTGCGCCGAAATAAAAATGTTCATCGTCCCACAGCATTTTGACCCGCGTATCCTTTGCGGGAGCCGGCCGCAGGTCTCCTTCAATGTCGACAAACTTCTCCGTCCACCCCGCCCGATCCCAGAAAGGTTTATCCAGCTTCCCGTCAAGCTCCAGCTCACCTTCCGCGCGGCGGCAAAAATAGTGCTTTGGCTGATAAACGTCTATTTGCGGAACAGGTACACCACTTAACGTCATTTCGTTCCCTCCATTCAGTGATGTGTAACGACGGCTCCCGAGCCGCCATACATGTTGACTTTTTCGGCAAACTCCAGCTTGATTACCGTTGTCAGCTCATGGGTATCTTCGCGAGTCAGATGAATCCAGGTTGTGCCGGGAATTTGGAACCAGGGAACCCCTCCGTGGATGTCATAGGTCAGTGGCTTGCCGGAGTGAAGCACCGATACCTTTTGGATCTCATTGCACAACCCTTTCATGCAGATGCTTTCCTTCGGATCCCCATGCACAAAGAGATACAGTGTCTTCTCATCTGCCGAGAGCGTGCTGCCATCTCCGTAATATCGGCTCATGACCCCCTCCTTTGTCCCATAGACGGCTTCTTCGTGCGCTCTGATCCAACTGCCCAATCCAAGCAGAATCGCCTCTTGTCTCCCATCGATCGTGCCGTCTTCCTTCGGTCCGATATCGAGCAGCATATTGCCGCCCATCGAGATACAGTCGCAGAACATGCGCACGATCTGATGCAGCGATTTGTAATGCTCATCCGCAGGAACATACCCCCATGAACCGTTGATCGTTGTGCAAAATTCCCACGGCCCCTCTGGACGGGTAATCGGAAGGCCTTGCTCCGGCGTCTTGTAATCCCCATGCCCTTGTAAACGCGAATTGATGATGATTTCCGGCTGGAACGATTTCAAATAATGCTTGAAATGAGGCAAATTCCATTGCTCCGCGCTGCGTTCCCAATCCCCGTCGAACCACAGCAGGTCTACCTTGCCGTATCCGGTAAGCAGTTCTGCCAGCTGCCCGTTGTTAAACTCGAGAAACTTCTCCCATCTGGATTCATCCTGGATGCCGTCTACGGGGCTGGAGAAGCGATTGGCCGAAGCAGGATCTTCGGGCACGTTCCCGCCTTCATATACACTCGGATAATCCGGGTGGGACCAGTCGATCAGGGAAAAGTAAAACCCGAGCCGCAACCCTCTTTCGGTGATTGCATCCGCGTATTGCTTGACAATATCCCGCGCGGCGGGCGTCTTCTTCACGGTGTTCAAATGGCTGTGCTTCGTATCCCACAGAGCCACGCCATCATGGTGCTTCGTCGTCAGCACCGCATATTTGGCGCCCGATTTCTCGATCAAGTCGGCCCATGCATCTGCATCAAACTTGGAAGCGGTGAAACCGTCCAGCTGCTTCATATAATCCTCGTATGACATGCGCCCATTGTAAAACGACCATGACTCCGCCACGCCGTCCACCGCATAAATGCCGTAATGAATGAATATTCCTAATTTCGCATCCTCAAACCATTTCTGCACGACGATCACTGCCCTTCACTTTTGTAAAATTTATATTTGGCTGAATATATAAACCGCAAAAAACATACACACGTTAACGGAGAGGCAGAACCAATCTGGAGAAGCGAAGCGTTCGCCTTAATCAAGAAATAATTGGTGTGCAAACCGTTTCAATATTGCTATCATTTAAGGAGAAATGACCATTTCCCAATGGAAAGGAGTCGCTTTCACTTGAGAATAAACTATTTCAAATCCAGGCTGTTCCTCAAATACATCTGTTCTTACCTGCTCATTCTGCTGATCCCCCTGGTGCTCATGACCATATTCATCTATGAAAATGCCGTGAAGACGCTCCGGACCGAGATCGAAAACTCACGGCTGGCCCAACTCTCACAAACCAAAACGACGATCGATAGCCGCATGAAAGAGCTCAGCGATATTGCTTCCCGGATTTCGTACGATCATCGGCTGTCCCATTATAAGGCGACTCAAACGCTGACCAGCCCGGAAGCGATTCGCGCATTGGATCAATACAAAGCCACCAGCTCCATCATGGATGAAATCTATCTGTACTTCCATAACGGCAAACATATTTACTCCAGCAAAGGACTTACCGACTTCGACGTATTTGCGCGCAATCTTGGCTTCGCTAATTGGGACAAAACGTCCTTGCAGCATGATCTGAATGAAATCAAACATCCGATGGTAAGACCCGCCGATACGTTCAGCATTAAAGAAGGCTTGCAAGACCGCAAACTGGCTTATCTGATCCCGATTACACCCAACAGCTTGAACCCGCATGCAACCGTGATGTACTTCATCAAGGAGTCGGCGATTACCGATTTGATGGATTCCGTCCTTGGAAGTTATCAAGGCTTAACCTTTGTACTTGACGGAGAAGGGCAAGTACTTGCGGCCAACCATCAAGGCGATACGCTAAGCGCAGAGGCTTCAGAAATGTTGTTGAATCAGATGGTTCCAGGCATACAAGAACGAGCACTGGATGGTAAAGCCTATTCCATTGTCGCCGTACAATCCGAAACCAATGGCTGGACGTACATGACCGTCATGCCCAGCTCCCAATTTTTCAGCAGCGTGCTTAACGTTCGGGATGTCATGCTGATGATCATCGGAGTCGTACTGCTTGTCGGAGCGGTTATCGCATTGGTGCTTGCCAAAATGCAGTATCAGCCCATCTCAGCATTGGTTGAGTTTGTTTCATCCCGCGTTCCGAAGAAGAATGGCGAAGAAACAATCGGTTACGGGAACGAACTGCAGCGAATACACACTGCACTGCAAGATTTCAGTTCCCGGATTGATATGCAGGAACCGTTCGCCCGCAATCAATATTTGTCCACGCTCATCAAATCCGGCAACCCGGAGCTGGTTTCACCTGAAATGATGCAGCTCTTCGATCTGAAACTGAACAAGAAGTATTTATTCGTCATGGTTGTCGGCTGGAACGAATCCAATGCCGATCGGGAGCACCGTCGCCGGATTGCAAGCACACTTGCCCATATCGATATGCCTGATATGTGCGCTACCGGGTATGGCGTTGAACTGCCGCAGCTGGACCGATTCGGCATCATCATGAATTTCGATGCAGTAGCGGGACTAGACGAGACCGTTCAAATGAAGCAAACGATGGAACACGTGCAGCGCATGCTCGTTGAATCGCACTCCATTGCACCGATGATTGGCGCCGGAAGCATTTATCGACAGCTGCATGAGCTGAATCAGTCGTACATCGAGGCCTGCTCCGCCTTTGATCTGCTCGTTCCGGGTGACCGCGGGGCTTCCGCATTGTTCGAAGAAATGTCTAAGGACACAACTCCTTCCTACTGGATCTCGAACCAGACCCATCTGAAACTGGCCCAAAGCTTGAAGCAAGGCAATGTGGAGATCGCGTCACGGACGATACGCTCTTCCATAGAAAACCTGCAATCGTCCATGCAGCCGGCGCTGATTCTGCGTTGCGTCAGCTTTGATTTGCTGAACACGGTGTTGAAGACCGCTTCAGAGCTTGGCGACTATCAACTGATACAACGACTGACTCCCGACATGACGGTCGGCGGTTCGCTGAAGGAGCTGGAATCCATGCTGCTGTCCCTGGCTTCGCAAATTTGTGCCGAAGTGCAGCAAGGGGCTCTGCAAGAAGAGCAATCGTTGATCGATCGGATCGTTAACTATATCGATGCACATTACAGGGAACACAGTTTAAGTCTGGATACCCTTGCTTACGAGTTTGAAATTTCGCCCTCGCACGTCAGCCGTTTCTTCAAAGAAAAGACGGGCATCAATTTCCTGCAATATATTTGGCAAAAGCGGCTGGACATGGTCGTGCATCAGTTGAAAACAACGGATACTCCCATTAAAGACCTCATTCAGGAGGTTGGTTACTTGGATACGCCGAACTTTATCCGCAAATTCAAAAAGGAGACCGGACTTACGCCAGGTCAATATCGCAAGCTCCATCGCGTCACGGCAAGCGATGCGGAGAGCGGATCTGCGAGTTGACGGACAGGAAAGCCAACATGCAGACGGGCTGCACTGTCCGCGAATGTTGGCTTCTTTTTACTTTTTATTGACCGGCTGCATTCCAAGTATCGTAAACTTCCTGATAAATTTCCTGGATGCGGTCCCCGCCCATCTTTTTCATCTGGGCTACATAGCTGTCCCATTCGGACATCGGCACTTCTCCGGTCACAAACTTCGCTTCCATTTGTTTGACATACGTACTCAGGTCCGACAGCAACGCTGAAGCTTCATCCTGCTGTTCGTTGGTCAAATAGGCGTTAGGATATGGCGCTTTGCCGATCGGGATCAGCTTCGCTTCGTTTTCTTTCTTGATCCATTCATCGAATTCCGTGGTCAGGCCATTCGTCAGTTCGGGCGAGTTGTGTCCTGGCGTCAGCATGCCGAAGTTCGGCGTAATCGTGCCTCTGTACTCTTCGCGGTCGCCGCCTCCCGGGACAGGCAGCCATTCTTTTTCATACGTAGCTTTGTTGGTATACTTCCAAAGCGTGCCTTCCGGGCCTTGGTTAAATAGGGTTTGGCCCTCAATCGAATACAAATAGTCGATCCAACGCATCGTCGCTTCCGGATGTTCATTCACGCTGGTAATGGCAAACGTTCCGTTAGCCGAGAGTCCAGGGTGCATGCCGTAAACGGGCGAACCTTCAATCTCGCTGGCTACCGGTGTCATGAGCGGATTTTTCATCGCTTCATTCGGATCGCCGCCCAATGTAAAATAGGAATAATAATCGTTAAAGAGCGCGATTTGATTGTTTTCTCCTTTGGCTTTTTTCTGCTCAGGCGTTTGGGAGAACGTTTCATGATCCAATAACTCTTCCTTCCACAGACGGTTCATGAACTCCAAATAACCTTTGTATCCTTCCTGCATCGGTGTATAAAAAACATTGTCCTGCTTATCGACATATACAACCGGATCATACATTCCCCAGAAGCCTAAAAAGTACATTCGCAGATCATCCAATTTCACGGAAGTGAGCGGAATTTCGTCGGCTTGCCCGTTTCCGTTCGGATCCTCGGTCTTCACTCTTTTCAGAAATTCGTACAGTTCCTCCGTCGTCTGCGGAAGTTCTTTTACACCAAGCGCTTCGAGCATTTTGCCGTTATACCACATCGGACTGCGATACCAGACGGCTGCACTGTCGATGAAGGGGAGCGCATATATGTGACCTTCGGGTGTTGTGAATGATTTGCGAATGTCCGGATTTTCATCGAAGAGTTTTTTGAGGTTTGGCGCATATCCTCCGTCAATGTACGGTTCAAGCGCAATCAGCGAGCCTTGGGTTCCGTAAGTAACCTGTTCTGCTGGCGTCAGATCCGCACCGTAGAGCACGTCGGGCAAATCGCCGCTGGCAAAAACGAGGTTTTTCTTTGTGGCGAAGCTGTCTATGGGCGTGAGTCGGAATTCAAATTTAATGTTCGTCAGCTTCTCGGCTTCCTGAATGACAGGCATGGTGTTCCAATCCGCGACACCCACATCCTGGGACATCATGGTCAATGTAATCGGCTCGTCAACGATCGGAAAACCTTCCTGCTTCACCCCTGTCTCCTCCGGCGTCCCCGGTTCGGCGGTTGAACCACCGTCAGAGGCATTCCCGCATGCAGCCAGCAAACTGGCAACTAACGTCAAACTGAGCAGAACCGTCGACTTCTTGCGAACTCCTTTCATGACAACAACTCCCTTTCTGGATGATTTATTTGGTATAGATCAGCCTTTAACCGAACCGATCATGACACCCTGGACGAAGTAGCGTTGCAAAAACGGATATACGATAATCACCGGCAGCGTCGACACAATAATGACCGCGTAACGGACGAGCGCTGCTACCTCCGCTTTGTTGTTGAGCGCGGAAGCGGAAGATCCGTCCATCATGCCGGAGCCTTGGGCAGACATTTCCTGAAGAACGAGAATCTGCCTCAGCACGAGCTGCAGCGGGTATTTTGCCGAATCGTTCAAATAAATCATCGCCGAAAAGTAACTGTTCCAGTGTCCGACGCCATAGAAGAGAGCCATAACGGCAATGATCGGCATCGACAAGGGCAGGACGATGCTAAAAAACAGCTTGAAATTGGAACATCCGTCAATCTGGGCGGCTTCTTGAAGCTCGCCGGGGATGGTTCCTTGAAAGAAGGTACGGGTAACGATAATGTTCCATACCGAGGCCGCGGAAGGCAGAATCAATGCCCACATGCTGTCAATCAGTCCCAACCCTTTGATCAACAGATAACTCGGAACAAGCCCGCCGCCAAAAAACATCGTGACCATGAACATGCCCATAAAAAAACCTCGGCCAACGAAATCCTTTCTGCTAAGCGCATAAGCCGCCGGAATGGTGACCATGAGATTCACTGCCGTACCCACGACCGTATATAAAATGGTGTTTGCGTAACCTGACCAGATCCTCTGATCCTGAAGCACTCTCTGGTACCCTTCGAACGTAATGTCCTTGGGAAAGAGCCACATCGCACCGGAAGCGACCTCTTTGGGATTGCTGATCGAAGCACTGATCATGTATGCCAACGGATAAGCAACAAGCAGAAACGCGATGGTGACGAAAATATAATTCAGTGTCAGAAAAATCCGGTCTTGCCTCGTTTCTTTGATGCCTGTTGTCATTCTGCTACCTCCTTTACCACAGACTGTTCTCACTCGTTTTGCGCACGACTTGATTGACCGTAATGAGCAGAATCGCGTTAATGACGGAATTGAACAACCCGACGGCGGTGGAGAAGCTGTATTGTGCATTTTCCAGACCGGAGCGGTAGACGAATGTTGAAATCACATCGGACGACTCCATGTTTAACGGGTTTTGCATTAAAAGAATTTTCTCAAACCCCACGCCCAGCAAACTTCCCATATTCAGAATGAGCAAAATGGTCATCGTTGGCACCAGCACGGGAATGTTGATGTGACGAATGCGCTGCATCCGGTTCGCTCCGTCAATGATCGCCGCTTCATGAAGGCCCGGGTCGACGGCTGACAAGGCGGCAAGATAAATGATCGTGCCCCACCCTGCGCTCTGCCATACGCCAGAGAGAACGTAGACCGTCTTGAACCAGGCCGGGCTTGTCAGAAAAGCAGGTGCATCGATGCCCACCCATTCGATCAAACGAATAACGATGCCTGTGGACGGCGACAGGAAAGCAATGATCATGCCGACCATCACTACGATGGAGATGAAATGCGGCGCGTAAGTGACCGTTTGCACCCATTTTTTGAAACGTTTGTGTTTCAGTTCATTGAAGGCCAGCGCCAAAATGATCGGGATCGGAAAACCAACCGCCAGCTCATACAAACTGATCGCCAGCGTGTTCCACATCAAGTCCCAAAAATAATACGAATCAAAAAAACGGTTGAAGTGATCGAAACCCGTCCATGCGCTTCCAAAAATACCGCGGGCCGGATTGTAATTTTTGAACGCAATCTGGATGCCGTACATCGGTCCGTAATGGAAAATAAGGAAATACAAAAATGCCGGCGCAATGAACAGATAGAGCTCCCAGTTTTTCCAGACCTTCTTCCATCGTTTCTTGTTGATCTTGGCCCTGTTCAGGACCTCCTGCCGATGGATCGGATTGACTTCCTGCACGCCGGATCGCCTCCCTCTGCTTGGTTTACATGTCAGCTTTGCTTGCGCACCTTCATGTTAACGATAGTGGATCATGCTTTTTTTCGTAAACATGTGATTTTAGCGCATCCCCCACCCTTGATGCATCAACGCTTCCCGTCGTTGCGGCATCATTTTGACCATTGGTGAATGTGTTGTTTTCGCTCAAAAGGAAGCGGTTACAATTTCCCGAAGTGGAAAAATGGCAATTGAAAGAATGCGGAGTTGTTGATCTAGATGGCGATGATTTTACATTGCGCCGATAATAATGAACGTATAGCGACAGGTTATATCACATAAACAAAACATGAATAAGACGTAACAAAAGCCATGTTCCAAATGGAACATGGCCTCAGCACATGAATCGAATGCTTACCCCTGCAGCTTCACAAGGCTGTAATTCTTTTTGCCTTTGCGGATAATGATAAACTTGCCGCCGATGGCATGCTCTGCCGAAATGGTGAAGTCGAGCTCGGTTACTTTCTCCCCGTTCATGGAGATGGCACCCTTCGTGATGTCTTCGCGGGCTTGGCGTTTGGATGGCTCCAGACCAAGATCCACAAGCCAGTCAACGATGTTCTTCGCCTCGCCGTTGGTTTCGAACGTTGGCATTTCCTTAAAGCCTTGCTCGATCTCGTCCGCTGTCAGCGAGCGAATGTCGCCGCTGAACAATGCGGCGGTAATGCGCTTGGCTTGTTCCAGCATTTCTTCGCCATGCACGAAACGGGTCATTTCTTCGGCAAGCGCCTTTTGCGCCTCGCGTTTGTGCGGCTCGGTTTCCACTTTTTCCGCCAACGCTTCGATTTCTTCTTTGGACAAGAACGTAAAGTATTTCAAGTATTTGATGACGTCGCGATCATCGGTATTCGCCCAGAACTGGTAGAATTCGAACGGCGTCGTTTTGTTTGGATCCAGCCAGATCGAGCCCCCGGCCGATTTGCCGAATTTCGTTCCGTCCGCTTTGAGCATCAGCGGGATGGTCAAACCAAACGCTTTGGCATCAGGGCCTTCTTTTTTGCGGATCAGGTCAAGACCGCTTGTAATGTTGCCCCATTGGTCGGAACCGCCGATTTGCAGCTGCACGTCTTCGTTTTGGAACAAATGCAGGTAATCGAGCGATTGCAGGATCTGGTACGAGAATTCCGTGAAGGAGATGCCGCCTTCCAGTCTGCTCGCCACGACATCCTTCGCAAGCATCGTGTTCAGGTTGAAGTTTTTGCCGTAGTCGCGCAAAAATTCGATCACATTGATTTTGTGCGTCCAGTCGTAGTTGTTCACCAGGCGTACCTGATTGTCGCCTTCCGTAATGAACAATTTTTTCATCTGTGCCGTCAAGGCGTTTACGTTCTCCTGCACCTGTTCCAGCGTTTGCAAGGAACGTTCGGACTGGCGCCCGCTCGGGTCTCCGATCGTGCCGGTTGCGCCGCCGATCAGAATGACCGGACGATGCCCTGCTAATTGGAAACGCTTGAGCATCATGAACGGAATAAGATGTCCGATATGCATGCTGTCGCCGGTAGGGTCAACGCCGCAGTACAGCGAAATGGATTTCGATTCGACCAGCTCGCGCAGGCCCTCCGCATCCGTTTGCTGGTTAATGGCATCGCGCCATTGCAGTTCGTCCAAAATATTCAACACAAACAACCCCTTTTCTAAAGTTAAAGAAATCATGAATACGCGTGATGAAGACACACTGCGCAGAACTTTGCCACGGCAAGCTACCTGTCCATGGCCAAAAAACAAAAAAATCGCCACCCGGTCTGCACGCAGACACAGGGACGATTGAATAACCGTGGTACCACCCAGTTTGCATGAACAGCCTGACGTTGCACGCTGCCCATACCACTTATGACGAAATAACGTTCGCCAAACCCGCTTGGCATTACCCAAGATACTCCAGAGTGTACTTCGCAGTCCTTGTATGTGTCAGGTTCCATCAACCCCTGACTTTCTGGAAACAGGGACAAAGCTGCTACTGCGCTCCTTCAACGTAATTCATGTTTCAGATTATAGACAGTATATCCGAACGTTTGAACGTTTGCAAGCCGTTTTCCTCAATGGAATGTTGCCATACCAAGTATTATGGAACGGCGATTTTCAACGTTCTGGCGTAATGTTCATACGCCTTGGGGGCAATTTGGCTTTCTCCGTTCCAGAACCGTTGATCCAGCGTATCCAACTGCTGCTCCTCCTGGTCCGTCAGAAACCGGGGGATATCCCACAGTTCCGTCAGGCGTTCATCGTTCTCCAGATGTCGGATGCAATCGAAACAAGCGTTCACGTAGGTTAGCTCGTCTGCGGCTCCGATCGTTTGCAGCGCACGAACCGCATGGACCAGCGCTTCCTCCCCCCAATTGCAAAAAAACTGCACAAAACCGCCGTTGAACACATCCGCCTCCAGCAGCCACAATGCGGCGATTTCCTGTTGTTCTGGCGTGAGGTCGCCCCATCCCCGTGCGGAGTTGTTTTTCAAGCTTACGAAAGCGATGGCATAGTCGTACCACAAATCATGTATATCGTTATTGTCCAACAGAATGATCCCTCCCCAATAGAGAACCACATCTTTATCGTCCAGTTGTCGTTCGTACACCTCGCTGCCCCGTTCATGGATGCGAACGACAAATCCCTGATCGGATACCTTCACACAAGGGGCGCCATCTTCCCGAAATGTCGAAAATCTGCGATTGACATAACCCTCCATCTGTTCACTAGGAAAGTCCGTGAAATCCGAACAAGGCTAATACCTTCTCCCGCAACCGGGACAAGCTTCGCAGCTCTGACAAACGGCTTCCTCCCTCCAAGCTATCCGCCTCGTTCGTTAGGTACCGCAGAACGTGCGATAGTTCGGGTCGCAAGCCATGGGTGCAGCGGCGTACTCCGCCTGTTCGGAACTATGGGCATAGGGATTCTTCAACACGGCAAGCAGCTTGTTCATCACGCTGTAATCGCCATGCTGCTCTGCGCGCTCCAACGCTTCCTCCACCCGATGATTGCGCGGAATGATCGCAGGATTGGTCTTGCTCATCTGTTCGCGCACGGCCTCCGGGCCCTGTTCCTGTCTCGCGAGTCTGGCTTGCCAGCGTGCATGCCAATTCGCAAATTCCGCATCGTCGCTCAGCCCATGACCGACCGCCTGCCCAAAGGTTAGTGCCACGAACGTGTTCGTGTAATCAGCCTGGTGTTTCTCCATGAGGTCCAGCAAGTCTTTGACCAGTTCTTCGTCCGCCGCTTCTGCGTTAAACAGCCCCAACTTGGTACGCATACCCGCCAACCAATGATGATGATACAATTCGGAAAAGGAAGAGATGGCATCCTGTGCCATTTGCACGGCCTGTTCTTCGTCAGTATGCAGCAATGGCAGCAGCGATTCCGCAAAGCGCGCCAAATTCCAGCCTCCGATATAAGGCTGATTGCTGTAAGCATAACGTCCCTGGGTATCAATCGAACTGAACACCGTCGCCGGATTATAGTTATCCATAAAAGCACAAGGGCCATAGTCGATCGTCTCGCCGCTGATCGTCATGTTGTCCGTATTCATCACGCCGTGGATAAAACCGATTTGCTGCCATTTCGCAATTAAGGCAGCTTGACGCCGTATAACGTTTTCGAGCAAACGCAAATACCTGTCATCGTCTGCTGCCAGTTCGGCATAATGCCGCTGAATGGCATAATCGGCCAATGCTCTAAGGTCATCCACATTGCCCAGAGCGGCTGCATATTGGAACGTCCCAACGCGCAAGTGGCTTGCCGCCACTCTCGTCAGAACGGCACCCGGCCGCTCCGTCTCGCGATAGATCGTTTCGCCCGTGGATACCACGGCCAAAATACGGGTTGTCGGAACGCCCAGCGCTTGCATCGCTTCGCTAATGATATATTCGCGCAGCATCGGCCCGATCGCGGCTCTTCCGTCCCCCGCGCGGGAATACGGCGTAACGCCGGACCCTTTTAACTGAATGTCCATTCGTTCGCCGGCCGGCGTCAGCTGTTCACCGATGAGCAGCGCACGTCCATCGCCCAACCTGTTGAAATGGCCGAATTGATGCCCTGCATAAGCCTGCGCCAACGGCTCCGATCCGACCGGATTTCGGTTGCCCGCAAAGATTTCGACGTTTTCCTCCTGTTCCAGCAGGTCTGCATTCAACCCGAGCGATGCCGCTAACGCGTCATTCAACACCAATAATTTGGGGCGAGCAACGGGCTGGGCGGATTGCTTCGTATAAAAAACGGATGGCAGCCTGGCATAGCTATTGTCCAGATTCCATCCGGCATCCATCAGTTGCTTCTGCATCATGATCACCTCTCCTTTGTTATATTGTTCGATATGGTTCCTCATAACATTCATCGTTTACGGCGGTCATGAAAAAACTGTAGCATATTTGCCTTATTTTTGCATGGTTCGGCTTATTGAACTTTTCAATATGACCTTTCAAAAAGCAAAAAGTCCATGCGCGCTCTGAAGAACGCGATGAACTTTTAGCAAGCCGACTGAATGGAAAACGATGCTTTATGTGCGCTTAATTCAACGTCAAGAATGTGCTTCGTTCGCCTGCGAAGGGGACGACTGAAGCGGAATGCTTTCTTTTTTGATGCCGAGATTGAAAAATACGTTGAGCAGAATGGCAGACAAACTGCCTGTAATGATGCCATCGCTGACGATGATGCGGATCGCTTGCGGCAGCTGGGCAAACAAGTCGGGAACTGCCGTCACCCCGAGGCCAAGCGACACCGAGCACGCGAGGATCAGCAAGTTCGACTGTTTGCTGAAGTCAACGGATTGCAGCATTTTAACGCCGGACGACACTACCATGCCGAACAGCACAACCGTTGCCCCGCCTAGCACGGCACTCGGGATAATGGTTGCGAAAGCGGCGATTTTCGGGATCAAACCGAGGAAAACAAGGATGCCGCCTGCCGCCACGACGACATTGGTCGTCTTCACCCGGGAGAGTTGAACGAGACCCACGTTCTGGGCAAACGTATTGTACGGAAAAGCATTGAAGATGCCCCCTAGCACAAAAGCCAGACCTTCCGCACGGTATCCGCGGGCAAGATCTTTATCGGTGATGGGTTGGTCGCAAATTTTGCCGAGCGCCATGAACACACCCGTCGATTCGATGATAACCACCATGCCCACGATAATCATCGTCAGGATCGGACCGAATTCAAAGGTCGGCCATCCGAAATAGAACGGCTGTGGCAGGCGAAACCAGGAAGCTTCGAGCACGGGAGCAACATTGACTTTGCCCATCAGGACAGCGACCAGGGTTCCCGCAATGATGCCGAGCAGAACAGCCAACGATTTGACAAATCCGCGCGCATAACGGTGGAGGATCAGGATGAAAATCAATACCCCGAAGGAAAGTGCAAGGTGGCTGAGTCCCCCGAAATCCTCGCTTCCGCTGCCGCCCGCCATATTGCGGATGCCGGTCGGAATAAGCGCAAGGCCGATAATGGTCACTACCGTACCGATCACGACCGGCGGAAACAGTTTCACGATTTTGCTGAAGAAGGTCGCACAGATCATAATGAAGAGGCCTGCCGCGATAATGGAGCCGTAGATGGCCGGAATCCCGTACTGTTTGCCGATTGCGATCATCGGTGTAACCGCCACGAAGGAACTTCCAAGCACTGCCGGCAAACCTATGCCCAGAACCTTGCCTTTCCGCGCTTGCAGCCATGTCGCGATTCCGCAGGTCAGCAGATCGATGGAGACCAGGTAAGCGAGTTGTTCTGCCGTCAGGTTCAACGCCCGTCCGACCAGCAGCGGAACCAGAATCGCCCCGGCATACATGGCCAGGACATGCTGGATTCCCAATGAAAAAATGTTCATTTTTTTCGTTTCGTTCATGAAAGCTTTCCCCCCGAATGATCATTATCCGTGAACCTCTTTGAAGAAACGCCGTTATGTTAGTTCACATTATATAAACAATTCGGAAGATTTCGAGCAGGTGGCATGGAGAATTGTTGGAGGAGATAAAGAAAGACACACCACTTAGGCGTTCTTAACAATAAATCCCGAAATCCAAGTTATATTATCTGACATCGATTCCTATGTATATTGAACGAACCATTAATCCTTTGGCTCTAACTGATTTGCAACATAGGTCCAACCTTCCTCGATGCTGCGAAATACCCAACCGATATCCTCGATGGTTTCCTTAGCGCCGATACCCAAAATAAGCGTGCGCACCGCCTCCTCTGAAGCCGGTCCAACGGTCAAAGCCACCGGGAACGGTTTGATTCTCGCCAGCTCGCTCCCGATGTCGAACACGCGATCCAGTTCGTCTCCCCATTCGTACTTGAGCTCGCTCAAATCGATGACCAATCCCCAGGGAGCCCAGGCGTCCAAAACGGCCTTGCCGATGGCGCTCATGTATCTGGCATCGCTATTGCCTCTGCTGCCGAAACCGTACTCACCTTTGAAGGACAAAATCATGATGGATCGGTAACTTTCTGCGGATACTTTGCCAATGCGTACGCTGTATTCGAGCTTGCTCAGATCCTCCAGTCGCACGGAGCGGGTGTTCATCATCATTCAACAGCACTTCCCTTCTCTTGTTCAGCAATCGGGTAATCGGATACGATGACGCTGCTCCATCCAGTACGGACACGAAGGCCTGATGTGCCGGATGGGGGCAATAAGCGCGCAGCGCGTTTTGATTTTCAAATATCACCCTCAAGCCAATGGTATATCCGTGGATATTTTTCCGTTTCTTCCGTGACGTTAACGCCTGCACTCAATTCCACTATGCCGGGAATCTTTCATTAATATTCATTATAAATAGCGTATGCTCAGGCAGGCAAAACACATCTAACATGAAGCAATATCATCCAAGAACACGGGAGAGGATTTCGTTTATAATGGCAGAAACATCATTTGAAAGAAGGTGCAGCATGTGACTCGCGAAGTGCGAACCGTCGTATACGATCCCGATCTGCAGTTGGAAGCTTACCGCTTCGAGGGTATCATGCAGAAATTTCCGAACCATTTTCACGATTATTACGTGATCGGTTTCATCGAAGACGGCAAACGCCATCTGGTGTGCAACCAGGAAGAATATGTGTTAAACAGCGGCGACATCATTATTTTTAATCCCGGTGATCCGCATGCTTGCGAGCAGGTGGACGGCCGGACGCTCGACTATCGCTGCTTGAACATCGAACCGGAGGTGATGCGGCGATACGCTGCGGAAATGACCGGGCATGACGTTATGCCCCGATTCACCACGCATGTCCTTTGCCAGAACGAGCTGGTAGAAACGCTGCAAGAATTGCATGACCTGATCCTTGCGGAGCGGCAGGACTTTTGCAAAGAGGAACTGCTGCTCGTCCTTCTGGAACAATTGATCAGCGAACATTCGGACACCGAACGGACAAACGCCGAACAGGAGCAAACCGCCGAAATTACGCGCGTGTGCGCTTATATCGAATCGCATTACATGGACAGCATCGCATTAAACGAGTTGTCCGATCTGGCAAGCCTGAGCAAATATCATTTGCTGCGGCTGTTTACGCGCCAGAAAGGCATCTCCCCTTACCGATACCTGGAGACCATTCGCATCAATCACGCAAAGCGGCTGCTCGAACAGGGATTGTTCCCGATGGAAGTAGCTGCCAGGACAGGTTTTAGCGATCAAAGCCATTTTACGAATTTTTTCAAAAAACTGATCGGGCTGACGCCGCGACAATACCGGCGCATTTTCAATCACGAACAACTAGCGGTACCGCATGCAGAAAAGGCGGGCAATCCGACATGACGAAAACAACCAAAGCTTCAACCGGCCATTTGCTGGCCTTGTTTACGATGCTGGTCTGGGGCACAACGTTTATTTCCACCAAATGGCTGCTCGTGGACTTCACCCCGGTGGAGATTCTGGTGTTCCGGTTTGTGCTGGGGTACGCTGCATTGCTGTTGATCTATCCACGCTTCCAGCGGATCGCTTCTTTCCGGGAAGAGCGGCTGTTCATGGCAGCCGGGCTGTGCGGGGTTACGTTATATTTCCTGATTGAAAATGTGGCTCTGGAATATACGCTCGCCTCCAATGTAGGCGTCATCGTATCCATCGCTCCGTTCTTCACCGCGGTGATCGCACATTTCGCGCTGGACGGGGAACGATTGAACCGCAACTTTATGCTTGGATTCGGCATCGCGCTTATGGGCATTATGCTCATTTCGTTTCATGGACAAACCGTGCTGCAAATCAATCCGCTCGGTGACCTGCTTGCCTTCATTGCACCTGCGGTGTGGGCCTTCTATTCGGTCCTCATGCGAAAGATCGGCCAGCTTGGTTACCATGCCATCGGCGCAACGCGCAAAGTATTTGGCTATGGGCTGCTGTTCATGATCCCGGCGGTATGGCTGAAAGGCGTTCATCCTGATCCGGCCCGGCTGCTCGTGCCCGCTAACGCGGCCAACCTGCTATTTCTCGGTTTGGGCGCTTCCGCCCTGTGCTTTGTCACTTGGAATCGGGCGGTTCATTTGCTCGGTGCAGTGAAAACAAGCGTGTACATCTATCTCGTGCCGGTAATCACCGTGATCGCGTCTACCCTGCTGCTCCGCGAACCGTTGACCTGGGGCACCGTTCTCGGCGCACTGTTGACGCTGGTCGGATCGTATCTCTCCGAACGTCCCGCCCGTACTGGCCGAGCATCCAGGCTGAGAGCCATAAAATGAAAGAACAAGGACTCCCTCTGAGCAAAGGCGTACAAAGGAGCACAAGGAACTGCCCAACGAAGACCGAATGGGTTGGGCTGTTTCTTGGCACACGCCTCGTCAAAGAGCAAAATAGGCTAACCAGTATCCTGGCTAGCCTATTCATGCCTTTGCCGCAGTAACGACGCTTCGTACTTTTCATTTTCCGGTTAAACCTATGATCGTTTCGAACGGTCGCAGCTGCATTGGCAGCCTGCAGTCCTCGTAGTTGGTAAGCCAGATCTCCGAAAAGTCGGGATACTTCTCTTCTCCACCGAGCTCCACGATTTGTCCCGTAAGATTAATGAGTACCAGCACTTGTTGGTCTGCCAATGTACGGGTATACGCAAATACGCTTGGATGATCCGGCATAAGAAGCTCATAGGTCCCGTATATGAGCGCGTCGTGTTCTTTTCGCAGCTGAATCATTTGTTTATAAAAGTGAAGGATCGACCGTCGTTCCTGAAGCTGTTTCTCTACATTAATATCGACGTAATTGTCGTTCACCTTTAGCCACGGGATGCCCGTGGTGAACCCGGCTTGTTTGTCCGAAGACCACTGCATCGGCGTTCTGGAGTTGTCGCGGCTCGATGCCCAGATGATGTTCATGATTTCCTCATGGGACATGCCCTCTTCGCGTTTGATCTGATATAAATTCCGATCGGCTACGTCGTTATAATCATCGATGGAAGGGTAAGCCACATTCGTCATTCCAATCTCTTGCCCTTGATAAATGAAGGGCGTGCCCTGCATGAAAAAGTACATGCCTCCTAGCGCAGTGGCGCTCTCATACCAATACTCCGCATCATTCCCCCAAGACGAAACTTTGCGAGGCTGATCGTGATTTTCAATAAACAAAGCATTCCAGCCGATGCCTTCAAGCGATTTTTGCCACTTGGTCATGACGTGTTTCAATTTGGGAATGTCAAGCTGCCTGTCCGTGCTGTTGTTCCAAAGGTCCAGGTGTTCAAATTGGAAAACCATATTGAATTTGCCTCTGACTTCACAAATCCAATCCAGCAGATCTTCCTGGTCCTCTACTTTTACTCCATTCGCTTCCCCAACGGTCACCACATCATACTTGGATAACGTTTCCTCTTTCATTTCTTGCAGATAACGCTGGATTCCTTTGACGTTCATATGTTTTTCAAAAGAAGAGACGTATTTGACGCCCTCGATGTTTGGCATGTCCGGCAGGCCCTCTTCTTTATGAATATGGCTGATTGCATCGACGCGGAACCCGTCAATCCCCTTATCAAGCCACCAATTCATCATTTCATAAATGGATTTCCGAACTTCTTCATTTCCCCAGTTCAAGTCCGGCTGCTTTTTGGAGAACAGATGAAGATAGTACTGTCCCGACACCTCGTCATATTCCCATGCAGATCCGCCGAAAATGCTCTCCCAGTTGTTCGGTTCTTCCCCGTTTTTCCCGTCTCTCCAGATGTACCAGTCCCGTTTGGGGTTATCCTGCGAAGCTCTCGATTCCATAAACCACGGGTGTTCGTCGCTGGTATGATTGATCACCAGATCCATGATGAGTTTCATGCCGCGGCGGTGAACTTCGTTCAGTAATTGATCAAAGTCTTCCATCGTGCCGAATTCACCCATAATGGAACAGTAATCGCTAATGTCGTAACCATTATCGTCGTTGGGCGACTGATACATAGGACAGATCCATATCAGATCAATGCCGAGATCCTGGATATAATCCAGTTTTGAAATGATGCCCTTGATGTCGCCGATCCCATCCCCATTCGAGTCCATAAAGCTTCTTGGATAGATTTGATAAGCTACGGCTTCTTTCCACCATACTTTTTTCATTTGATGCAATCCTTCTTTCTCAACCACTAAACTTTATTTATAGTATTATGTTTCAAGCCTGGATAAGGTACATTCTCGCTTCATATGGACGCAGCTCACTCTCCGACATTTGGCCTGAATAATTGGATATTAACAGCTGATTTGTCTCTGCCAATTGTTCCTGGAGCGGGAGTTCGGCCTGTTGTCCCTGGAAGTTGCATACCACCAGGATTTTAGTTCCATTGAGCGTCCGGGTGTAAGCAAATACATCTGGATGATCCGGGAATATCAGCTCATAATCCCCATATACGATCACGTCATGATCTTTTCTTAATTGAATTAGTTTCCGGTAGTAATGGAATATGGATTCAGGGTTATTCAAATTTTCCTCAGCGTGAATGTGCTTGTAATTCGGGTTCACTTTAATCCAAGGTTCTCCTTGCGTAAAACCCGCGTTATCGGAAGCATCCCATTGCATCGGTGTTCGCGCGTTATCACGGCCCTTGGTATAGATCGACTCCATAACGTCGCGTTTAGAATATCCTTTTTCCATTCTTTCCTTATAAAAATTCAGCAATTCAATATCCCGATAATCTTCCATCGCATACTGCACATTCGTCATGCCTAATTCTTCACCCTGGTAAATGTAAGGCGTCCCTTGCATGCCATGAAGAAGCGTGGCCAACATTTTAGCCGATTCGATCCGGAATGGTCCGTCATTTCCCCAACGGGAAACGATTCGAGGCAAGTCGTGATTGTTCCAGAACAAACTGTTCCAGCCTTCCCCCTTGAGCTCTGTCTGCCACTTGGACAGCACTTTTTTTAATTCCATCACATCCAAAGGTTTAAGATCCCACTTTCCTTTCCCTTCTTGTTCATCCAGGCTGATGTGTTCGAATTGAAATACCATGGAAAACTCGCTGCCGTCCGGGTTGCTGTACCATTTTGCGATGTTCGGGGTGGCACCCCATGTTTCTCCAACGGTGAGCAGGTCTCCCGCTTTTTGAAACGTTTCCTTACTCAGTTCCCTGATGTATTTATGCAAATGAGGTCCGTTCCCCGTAATCTTCAAATCCGGCTCTTTGCCAATGAGATCAATGACGTCAAGTCGAAAACCGCCAACGCCCTTATCGATCCACCAATTGATCATATCGTAAATTTCCTGCCGGACTTTGGGGTTTTCCCAGTTGAGATCCGGCTGTTTGACCGAAAACAGATGCAAATAATATTGCCCGATCTCAGGCACCCACTGCCAAGCTGAACCACCGAATGTGGAGCCCAAGTCGTTCGGGGGCGTTCCTTCTACGCCATCTCTCCAGACATAATAGTCATGGTACGGATTGTCTTTGCTTTTTATGGCTTCCTGGAACCAGGGATGTTCATCCGAAGTATGGTTCAACACCAAATCCATAATGATCCGGATGTTGCGTTCCCCGGCTTCATGAATTAACGTTTCCATATCTTCCAAAGACCCGAACATCGGATCGATATCCTGATAATCGGAAATATCATAACCAAAGTCGTCTTGCGGAGATTTGCAAACCGGCGATAGCCAGATGGCACCGATTCCGAGTTTCTGCAAATAATCCAGCCGGGACACAATGCCCTTCAGGTCGCCGATTCCATCCCCGTTGCTATCTTGAAAGCTCCGTGGATAAATTTGATACACGACAGTCTCTTTCCACCATTTTTTATGTTCCATCGTTCATTCAACCTTTCTAACACATGTATATATTCAATTACACTAGGCCACTACGAGTGCAGCACCATCTTCCGATCGCTGTTATCCCCAGATTTTTTCGATTTCCTTTTTCAAAGGAGAAAATCCGGTGATAAAGGCGACCGCTTCGCTTCTCTAGATTGGTCCTGCCTCTCCGTTAAGATGCGTATGTTTTTTGCGGTTTTTATACTCGGTTTATCTTCATAATTTCACAGCATCTTATTATTCCTTGACCGATCCGACGACAATGCCGGTGACAAAGTATTTTTGCAGCAAGGGATAAATCAGCAGCAGCGGGATGACGGCGACTACGATTTTGGCCGCATTCAGGTTTTTGTTCGAAATTTCGGTCAGACTGCTGAGCTCGGAAGAATTGGTCCCGGCTTGCAGCAGTTCCGCAATATTCACGTTAAGGGATTGAATATAGGTCATTAGCGGATAATTGCTGACTTTGGTCATGTAGATCAAACCGCTGAAGAAGTCATTCCACGTACCGACGATACTGAATAACGCAACCGTCGCCAGCGCCGGGATGGATACGGGAACATACACTTTGAATAAGACCTGGAGCGGGTTCGCCCCATCGATGAATGCGGCTTCTTCCAGCGCTTTAGGCACGGCAGAGAAGAAATTCATCACGAGAATAACACTGAAAATAGGAACAGCCCCCGGCAGAACAAGCGACCAGATCGTATTCAGCATATCCAGGTTTTTGATCAACAGGTAGCTGGGAATCATGCCCCCGCTGAACAGCATGGCAAAAATCATAATATTCATATAAATGTTTCTGCCCTTGAATTCCCTTTTGGACTTGGATAGCGGGTATGCCATCAATATGATAAGAATCATGTTAAGGATCAGTGTAAGCACGACGCGCAGCACGGATATGCCGAAAGAACGCCAGAACTGGGCATCGTCGATAATTTTCGTATACGCTGCTGTTGTAAAATTGACCGGAATGAGGCCTACCGCATTCGCGGATACGGCCTCGCTGCTGCTGAATGAAATCGCAACGATGTTCCATAACGGAAGAAGGCAGATCAATGCCAGGAAGATGACGATGGCATAGATGACAAACCGGCCAATTCGGTCTTTTACATTTGCGGAATAGGGCACGGACGTTGCCTCCTTAAAATATTTTTCGGTCGGTATATTTTTTGGCCAATTGATTGGCGGACAAAAGCAAAACGATTCCGATCACGGATTTGAACAAGCCGACAGCCGTACCGAAGCTATACTGACGCCCGACAAGTCCGATGCGATAAACATAGGTATCCAGAATATCTCCCGACTCATAGACGACCGGGTTATACAGATTATAGATTTGATCGAAGCCGGCACTCAAAATATTGGTCAGGCTCATTACACCCATGAGGAGGATAATAGGCAGCATGCCCGGCAGGGTAATATGCCATACTTTTCTCCACCAGCTGGCCCCATCCATTCCTGCCGCTTCATACAGACCGGGATCGATCGAAGTGATGGCAGCCAAATAGACGATGGAACTGTAACCGAACTCCTTCCACACGTCCGTTCCAATAATCAGTGGCTGGAACCAGGTGTTGCTGCCAAGGAAATTAATATTTTGCAGGCCAAAAAACGCCAACATTTGATTTACGATTCCGTCCAGACTGAACATGTTGACAACGACGGACGCCAGAACGACCCAGGATAGAAAGTGCGGCAGATAAACGATCGTCTGCACGGATTTTTTGACGAATTTCAGGCGGATCTCATTTAACAAAATGGAAAAAATGATCGCCATCATCGTTCCGAGCACAATTTTGGCAATGGCAATCACCAGCGTATTGCTGATGACCTGCGCGATATCCGGCAGCTTGAACATATAAATAAAATGCTTCAACCCGACAAACTCGGAGCCGAACATGCCCTTGGCCGGTATGTAGTCCTGAAAAGCCGTAATGACGCCGACCATCGGAACATAGCTGAATACCAGCAAAAACAAAATGCCCGGCAGCATCATCATATGATACATGGCACCCGTGCCTAACCGGCCTCTTGCTTTCAAATTCCCCTGCTTCATGGATGAACCCCTTTCGTGAAGAAAGGCTGCAATCGCAGCCCTGCCATTGTTCATGGATGTTTATTTTTTCGATGCGACCTCGGCTTGTATTTCCTGAATGACTTGGTCGCCGCCTTGTTTCTTCCAATTGCTGACGAAGGTATCGAAGTAGTCCAGAGGTTCTGAACCTGTCACGATTTTGATGAACGATTCCTGCTCCAGCTTCGTCAGATTCGCCCACGTCTGTTTCATGCTTGGCGTCGTTCCGGAGAATGCAGGTGTCATCCATACGAATTTATTTTCCTCGGTCAGTTTGTCGATCAGCCCGACTCCGTTGATCCGCGAGTGATATTTCGACCAGGCCGTAACGTTATCCGTATCCATATCGCTCAAATAGGTTTTGATGCTTCCGATATTGTTTTTCGATTCGGTTGTACGAACTTGATCCAGACCGATCTCTCCTTTAATCCCGCGAACGACGTCGGAATAATCATCCAGCAGCGACGTAGCGGAGTTGACTTCGATATTAAACGGTCGGGTCGAACCGTCTACCCCGGTTTCCTGATACTTGGCGGCTTCCGGCATCGTTGTTGCGACATATTTATCATTGGCCAGTTTGTCGTAGAACAGGTTTACAATTTTGACGGCCAGTTCAGGGTGCTCATATCCTTTTCTTACCACGATGAACTGATTGGATGGATTGGCATGCGCCACGTTCACTTTACCGTTTGCATCCTCCAACGTATATGCCGTGAATTTTGCATCTTTATCCATCTGTTTCACGCTGATCAGTCCCCAGTCGGGAATATGCCATGGTCCAAAAGCGATCCCGCTTTGGCCGTTGGTGTAGAGTCCGGTAATATCATCAAACGTGCGTGTCCCGAATTGCGGGTCGATGATCCCTTTCTTGAACCAATCCGCCATGATGCCCAGCATCCGCTTCGTTTCTTCTGTTGTGGAACCATAAACGATGTTGCCGTCTTCGCCATTCATCCAATATTGCGGGAATGCGCCCTCTGTTGAGGCAACTCCCAGCATGGTATAGGCAGAAGCATTATAATCTGTTGTGTTCAGCGTATTCACAAATGGAATGCCGACCGGGTTTCCGGATTGACCAGGATCTCTTTTCAGAAATTCCAGCGCCGTTTTCTCCACTTCATCGAGCGTGAGGGCTCCGTCTCCATCGGCATCTAGTTGAATGCCCAGCAGATCCAGCCAATCTTGACGGACCCAAACCATCGCTGGTGCGGAATCCAAAGCAGTTGCCGGAAGGGCCATCAAACGTCCATCGATCGTTGCATTGTCCAAAGCGCGTCCATCATAGGAATCATAAATCTGCTTGATGTTATCCGTGGCATATTGATCGTAAACGGCCGTCAGATCCTCAATCAGATCATTATCCACCAGTTCCTTCAGCTCATCCTTGGAATCGACGCGCATCATGTCAGGCAGTTCCCCGGATGCGATGGCCAGCGAAACTTGACGGCTGTAATCTTCGCCATTAGCTTCAAATTGATCTTTAATCTGAGCGTTAAACGTGTCTTTGACCAGTCGGGTATATGCGTTATTCTCATAGGTGTCTCCGGCCGGCAGTTTCGGGTTGGCCGTAGTTACGCGACCCATGGTGACGGTGATTTCATCTTTATAAGCGCTGAACGGATCTCCCGGCGTTACCTCATATTTGCCTGCTTCCTCCGCCGTAGGAGCATCGGAGGCGCCCCCACATGCCGCAAGGGTTGTAACCATCAGCGCAGACATCGACAGCACGGCCAGGCGTTTCGTCAACCGCTCGCTTTTCATGGACCATTTTGTTCTCATCGCATTCGATTCCCCTTCGTTCTGAATGTTTATTGTTGTTTGCGCTTTCATTATAAAATAAAGAGAAGACTCATCGAGATAGGGATTGAACGTCTGTTTGGATAGAAAAATGGTTACAGTTTCAACCGGAATCCCTGAAACAGCGGTTCACTTGTGAACATTTATCCTACCTACTGACATACAATCGTCTATCCATGCGATTCGTCAGTCAAAAAACAAAAACCGGCAGCTCCTGAAACAGGAATCTGACGGCGTTCAACGATCATCGTGGGATTTGGTCACCCAGCCCGCTTCCTTGACCTTTATATTCGTTTTTTTCGTCTATATAAACCGCACTAATCATTTTCACTAGGGCACTGCGAGTGCAGTACCATCTTCCGATCGCTGTTATCCCCAGATTTTTGGGATTCCCCTTTTCTAAGGGGAAAATCCGGTGATAAGCCTATGCTTCCGATGCAGCTTTCTTTCAGAAAGCTTTTAGAACGCTTTGCTTCTCCAGATTGGTTCTGCCTCTCCGTTAATGTGTGTTTGTTTTTTGCGGTTTATATAGATCGTCGGTCATCTGGAAGAGGTTTGCTGTTTATCCCCTCTCCCGGCCTGCCGATATTCGCTTGGCAGCATGCCTGTCAGTTCGCGAAACATGCGGCTGAAATATTTTTCATCCGTATAGCCTACCCGCTCTGCAATCCAAAAAATCGTATTATTCGTATTCAGTAAATACTCTTTAGACTTCTTTATTCGTATGAATCGGGAGTACTCATTAAAGGTTTTCCCCATCAGATCCTTGAAACATTGGCTGAAGTAGCTTCGGCTGATGTTGAGCTGTTGGGAGAGGCCGGAAGCTGTATAAGCCTGGTCCAAATTATGCTGCACGATCATCACCGCTTTTTTCACGGCATCGATGATCTCCTGTGAATACGAAGTCTGTTCATCGGCCTTTCGAATGCCTGAAGCGGTCTGTTTGATCCAAGCCTCTACCTCGTGCCAGGACTGGAAAGAATGGATCATGGAGATTCTTCCAAGCGTCGTTTGGGCAAAAAGGCGGTTCCACTCCATAACGATCGAGTACAGCAATCCCATCAGCTGGCCTCGATGCAATCGCAATGATTTGAACTGTTCAATCAGTTGGTTATAGTAACCGTCATGGTGGGTCCAAGGGGTTTGGAACCAACTTTGCTTAATCCGATCGATGTCCTCATCCCTCGGTTCTTCAGGAAAGGTGTCTTCCTCATTCATTGAAACGGCAATGACCGGGTCATCCGGATTGTAGGCATAGAATAAAGACGTCTCTGTAAAATTCATAATCCAGTTCTGGATTTGCGACCACGTTCGTTCCTGGATATCGGATATAACCAGCAGCGTACCTTGAGGAACTTGATTGAGGGATTGCTGCAATTGTTGAAACAGTTGATCCTCTCTGTGTTCAGGTGCCGCCCACATCCAGCTATTCCGCTCAACCTCCCACCTGATTTCATCTCCATGGGCAGTCAGTTCCAACGGCCACCGCTGCTCGGACTTGCGATCCAGCGAAACCAGTGCGTATACCTTCCTGTAATGAACGTTGAGTTCATGCAGCGGAGGCAGCTTTCGATTTGTTTTCGCCAGCTCGTCCATTCGGGAATGGATGCGGTGCAAAACATGTTCGAACTGCTCTTTCTCAAGCTGAACCTTGGCTATATAGTCGATGGCTCCCAGCCTGAGCGCTTCCTGGATATAATCAAAATCCTGATGCAGCGTCAACACGACGATATGCAGCTCCGGATAAAGCTGCCTTGCAGCTCGCATCAGTTCAATTCCCGACATCACCGGCATCGCCAAATCCGTCAGCATCAGGTCGACCGGCTGGGATTTCAGGAAATCCAGCGCCTTCGACCCGTTGCTGGCTTCTCCGACAACCTCCATGTTGAACTCGCTCCACGGCATCGCAGAGCTTATGCCTTTGCGTACCAGCTTATCGTCATCCACAATCAATACCTTAATCATGCCGAGATCTCTTCTCCTTTAATAGGCAGTATGAGCAATATGCTTGTCCCTGTTCCCAATTCACTCTCAATCACCAGTCGTGCCTGATCCCCGTACTGTGCCTGCAGCATGCGGTGGACATAGTTGAGTCCGATGCCCATTCCTACTTTTTGTTGTTCAGCCACACGATTGTTCAGCAGTTTATGAATGGCCTCCTCCGTCATGCCTGCTCCGTTGTCTTGGATCATAATGTTCAACGTTGCCGTACGCGTAACTTCAATTTGAATAAAACCTTCGTCGCTCAATCCATGATAAAGCGAATTTTCAACCAGCGGTTGCAAAATAAAACGGGGTACAGGGATTTGAAGGACTTGTTCATCCGCGGTAATGCGGACGTCGAATTCAAAGTCATACCGAATCTGCTGCAAAATCAGATACTGTCTTAGCGCATCGATCTCCTCTTCCATCGTGGACACTTGCCCTAATTTGCCCAAATTGTAATAGAGCAGCTTGTTCAAAGACTGCACCAGCTTGTCGATCTCTCCTTGTCCGTTCATGACGGCCAGCCAGTGCACCGTATCCAGCGTGTTCATCAGAAAATGCGGATTGATCTGATAAAGCAGCTTTTCCACTTCCAGATCGGCACGTATTTTCTCTTTCTGCTGCACTTCCTTGAAGAGGGCCCGGATTTGATGCTGCATATTCGAAAATTCACCGAGCAGAAAATCAAATTCGGGAATCTGCGTGCGAGCCTGGCTGCCTGTCGTTTGCGGATTTTTAGACATACCGTTGATCTCCGAATGGAACAGGCCAAGCGGTTTGTAGACCATCTTCCACAGCAGCCAAGCAAGAAAGACGGTAAAGCCGAGGAAAAATAAAGCGACCAGCAATATTTGAAGCAGCCACTGGTTCTTCTCCTGTTGATACTGAGCCTGCGAAATGACGGATACGACGCTCCATTTCTGCGAGGAATCCTCCTTGAACCAATGATAACCACGGGATATTCCGTCTTTGGCCGCCCCTTCCGACAAGCTGGAGAAATTTTCTCCGACTCTCATGACTTCCGGTATTTCACTATAAACGATGTTACCCTCCCCATTCAGGATCAAATGCGATAAAGCACCTTTGTATTGGTTGTAGCCAAGCGTTTCCTGTGTCAGGCGAAAGCCGGATTCCACGTATATATATACATCGTCCCTTTGAGGCAGTTGTACTTTCCGCATCGCAGATAGAACAAGCTGATCATCGAATCGGTTCATGCTGGTATGAGGACCATAGTACGCAATGCCATATGATTTGAAAAGTACGGGCAGAGACTCGGGAGCAAAACGATCTTTGATCGGAAAGTTGCCGAACTGGGTCGTGCCTTCTTTCTGAAAGTAATACAAGGTCAAGCCGATATTCGGATTCGTAAACGTAACGACGTTCAGCTCACTCTTTAAGGCATCTCTGGCCTCGATCAATTCGAAAATGTCGGCGGAAGGCTTCAAAAATTCATCCAATTTTTTGCCCAAAGTTCCGCTATAGGACAACTGCTGTGTGACATGATTCATATTCGTGATCGAATTCTCCAGCGATGACGTCACCTGCTGCAGATTGCTGCGGATGCCATCATCGATTTTATTGGCGAAAATGGAATCAATGGCGTAGTAAGAAATCGCGAATATGCTGATAAAAGGGATAAACGCACTGAGAAAAAACAATAAAAAAATTCTTTTTTTAAGTGTCATGTCGGCCTGCTCTCTCTCCTTATAAAAATGAAACAGCAAGCTCCTGGTTATGGAAGCTTGCTGTTTATATCCATACAGCTGTACCGATTATCGTTTTCCCCGTAGGCATCGGCCTACTTGAAGCTTGTCGGCATCTCAATCCATTCAGGCAGAAAAAACCAGGGACCCTTTTATCTCCGGCCGTCCAAGTCCAATTTCTTTTCATAATTATAGATCGATATTCAAATATGTCAAACGCTTTCATACGTGCTGGGAGTTAAATCGATATTGAATCGTAATACAGAAAAAAATGTTACGGAATGAATCGCTTAACAATGACGAAAAAACCTTTGCTGATTCTCATCAGCAAAGGTTCTCTGTTTCAACATATCTGTACTTCCCCGAAATCCATGTGCTTCAAACGGCTTAATGCGTGAAGTTTGTACCCGGAATGGACTGGATCGGCGCAGGAGCAAACCCGTTTTGGATTTGCGTCATGTCCTGCTGAGCCAGCTGAGGGACTTGATAAAAACCGCGTTTATTTTGATAGATCGAGATTTCATAGGCCATTTCGATGCAATTCGGCAGCGAATCGGCCAGGACGCGGCGTACAACCGGGTTTGTGGTTTCCATCGCTGCCGTCGTTTTCATGACGGCTCCTGATTTGACCGCATTCAGCATGCAATTGGAAATGGTTTGGTCACAAATTTCCGATGCCGACTGCATAGGTTTTCTCGGCTGGCTTGGTTTCATGCCAAAAATAAAATCATTGCCTTGTTTCATTTTGTAGCTTTGCGTTTCTTTGGATGGATTCTGACCGGATTTGAAACAATCCAATGTAATATTGTATTCATCGGCGATGAATTGTTTTTGACGTTGTAAAATGTCCTTCAATTCAGGATCTTGCACGTGTTCGCTCAGCAAGGTATACGTGTTCAGCGTATTGATCGCTCCGCTAAGCACCTCCTGAACGTCAAACATCTCGTGGCCGCCATGATTCAGTTGTGGGGGAACCGTTCCTGTGTGCATGTTTTGATGGTTTTGGTTTTGCAGTTGCATTCGCGCATTGCCTCCTGTTTTTTGGTCGATTAGCTGCACAAGGAACAGTGTTAGGTCCGGATTTTACCTTTGGCCATCACCTGTTCCTTATTTGTCAGTCCACCGATATTATGAGCATCCTGACTTTAACTATTCGGAATAAATATTGGTATTGCATGGAACCAGGATCCTTCCAGATGAGGATGCAATCAGCCAATAGGATTCGCTGAGGCCATCAAATGATGCGCAAAGAACGTTGAAATTGGGCAATATCTTCATAGATGGCAGGGTATTCGGGCAGCTCCGGAATGTCCATAACGGGTTTCTTATTGTCTTTGATGGAGTTTGCAAGCCTTTCGAAATAGCGACCGTACTCCATTGTCCGTGCCTCCGGCATCGGTTCCCCGGCAGGATGGCGGGACGCTGCCAGCAGCATGTATCCGAGATGCAAACAGTCCCCCACGGCCGGCCAAAGGCTCGTGATCTTTGCATCCCTGCTGATCGACTCGGCAAACGCACTGTCATAAACCGAGCGAAGCCGTAGCAGGGCGTGTTGAAGCTCCTGTCGTTTGGACTCTTTAAGCTCTGCACGTTCACTCTTCAACATGGCAATCAAGGCTTCCCCTTCCTTCGCAACGGCATCCGACAATACGGCAAGCAGTCGTCTGGAATAAATCTTCCTCCATAACAGCGTTGTTCCGACGATGGCCACGAAGCTCCCGATGATGATATCGACGATTCGAGCAGATATGAAATACCCGCTGGTCAGCGCCGGATTAATCGTCGTTCCGATCAGCAACGTACTGGGGGTGATGAAAATAACCGCCAACGAGTAATTTCGGGCATAGATCAGTTCGACAATAAATTGAAGCCCGGCCAACGTTAACGGAACCCATACCCCCTGAGGTTTCAGCCATAACAAGGCCGCACCGACCAAAATGCCAATCATCGTGCCCGCGGAACGCTGAATCCCCCGATGCAGACTGCTGACGTAAGTTCCCCCACCCATGACTGCAGCCGCAGATAAAGGAACCCAATACGAACGGTTCAAATGAAAACCATAGGCAATAGCCGCTGAAATCAAAAGCACGATTCCATAGCGGAGAGCGGCATAGTGCAAATGGGATTGCTTGTTGAACGCGTTTTGGAAATTGTCACGGAAACGGAAATCGATATTCGCAGCGGGCTTAGGGGAAAGAACCGAATGAGTTGTATCGCAGTTCATCTCAACCGCGGACTTCACGTTTGAATATAATGCGATAAGCGAAGCACTGCTTCCCTCCTCGGGCATTCGGACGTCGAAATGCTTCTCGCTGTTGTTCTGATGGAGCTGATTGCCTATGATCCGCAGCGTTTCAGCGAGTTGATCTTCGATCTCGTGTTTCGGCTCCAGCGAAACATCGAGAATCGAAAGGAATATTACGCCGGCTTGCGCGTTCAATCTTTTCCATTTTTCCAAAGCGCGTGTGTTATCTTTCCGTTTTCCAAAAACATAGGAATGGGACAATGTCCGATCCGCCTGTTTCATGAGAAACGCCGCCTGATGCTGCCGCTCTGTATAATGATCCGTTCCGATGGAGGACAGCAGATTCGACAGGCTATGATAGACGGCAGAGACCGCCTTGGTCTCGGCAGCGTAAGGCTTTACGAGCACTCCCGCCATTCCGACGATCCAGGCAAAAATCGCCCCGCACAATACGCACAGCACATTGGGGCCCAAAGCACTCGGTTCATGCGGCATGGAGGTGCCAATCGAATAAGCGAGAACAAAAAACATGCCGCCAGGGCCGGCCATCTGAAAACGTTGAAACAGAAACGTGGCCAGCCCTCCGATCACCCCAAACATGAGCACCATAAACATGTCATTATAGGAGCTTAACACGCCAAGCGCAAATGAAGCGGTTAATCCAAGCGCAACCCAGAATAATCTTGCCGCTCGCTGGGAATAGGTTTCATTAGTTACATAAAGAAAGGTGAAACCTCCGACGGATGCCAATATGCCGAGGGCAGGGTCTCCGATCAAAAAACCGGTCAACGAGGGAATGCCCACACTGATCGCAGAGCCGACTCCCCTGAACCAGTTTAACGGGCTAGGTTTGATTCGAAAGGCTTCTTTAACCGTTGTTTTCTTCGGAAAATGATGCTTTGCCCGCCTTCTGTTGTCATGAGTCTGTTGATGATCCATCTTACCAACCTCTGTTTCAAGCTAATTTTGGGTATGGGCTATCGCATTTTTTTCGATGCGGGATAATACATGGCTGAACATGGTTAATTCATCCTCCGTAATCCCTTCCAATACTTGACCGAAAACCTGTTCCAAATCCTTTTCGACCTCGTTTCTTAATTTCGTGCCATCTTCTGTAATGAAAATCAAATATGAACGACGGTCCTGACGATTGGTTTGGCGAACGATCAGCCGATTCCTCTCCAGGTTATCCAGTATTTTTGCCAAGGTGGCAGGGTCCTTATCCGCAATGACAGCCAGCTCTTTTTGTGTAATGCCTTCATGCTCAAACACCCTCTTCAATACCGTCCACTGTTCGGGCGTAATGGAAAAACGCTTTAAATGGCCTGTAAGAAAACGAAGAATCGCTCTGCTTGTTTTCGTTAAGGCGTATCCATATAATTCTTCGGAGCTAAGATTCATAAGTGTCTCCACCCTCAAAATTGATTAGTGTACATATAATTCGTATACATATTAATTTTAGAATTTATCGTGAGAAAAAGCAAATATTGCACTAAGCGGATCAAAAAAAATCTGGGGTTAACCGCGATCGGACGATGGTTCCGACCACGTAGTAGCTCCGTGTAAAAATAATTCGTTCAACTTATATCGTTTCTTTTTTGGATGCTGCTGTTATTATGAATGTATATCCTGAATTTGATTGGATTGGGTACAGGAGTAATTGCATATCAGACTAGTGGACGGTCACAGGAGGCGATGAGGATGATTAGAGGATTAACGAAGGCAGGTTTGGGAAAGATCGAGTCGGATGAACAGTATATTACAAATGCAGCAAAGCACGGTTTCCAGTCCGTAGATTTGAATCCGCTCTCATTGGTTCGACAATATGGCAAGGAACAGGCCGCACACCTGTTGGAAAGCAATCAGATCATCATCGGTTCATCGGATTTGACGGTGGACTGGAGAAACTCGGAACAGCAATTTCGCGAAGGCCTTCCATCTCTGGTTGAAATGGCCGAAGCCTCTGCTGCGCTGAATTGTTTCAACTGCTGCACCTATGTTTTACCTTCGACGGACCAGCCGGCGGCGCCATTTATGGCAGCGGCTACAAGAAGATTGAGACTTTGCGCCGATATTTTGGGCGCCTACGGTATTCGGCTCGGGCTGGAGTTCGTGGGCTGCCATCATTTGCGGACCCAATGGAAAAATCCGTTTATTTGGAGTGTGGAGCATACCCTGGACTGGATCGATGCCATTCACGTTCCCAACGTAGGCTTGTTGGTAGACTCCTATCATTGGCATACGAACGGTTTACGGATCGAAGAGGTGCTGAATTTGAAAAAGGAGCAGATTGTTCACGTTCATATCAATGATGCCTACGATTTGCCGATTGAACAATTGCTTGATCATGAACGCTTATATCCCGGCGAGGGGGTCATCGATTTGAAGGGCTTCCTGAAAAATTTGCAGGCCATTGGTTACACGGGCGTTGTAGCCCAAGAAGTGCTGGCGCCTGCACCGACCCTTGCTTCAAGCGAACTGTTCGCCAAATCGAAAGCGGGTTTTGATCGCGTGTTCGAAGCTTTGTAACGGATGGAGTAATGAAAGAACTGCAAACAAGCCGGGAACCAAGGTTTCCGGCTTGTTCTGCGAAGAAGTCCATTGTAGTTTGTTTACATTAACCGCAATTCTTAACGTTCAAACATCATCGAACGGGTTTCTCTTTCGAATAATAACAAAGAATAATCATTCAGGGTCGGAACGTCCCCATGAAATTCGATCGGCAATACCACATAGCTGGATTGAAAGTAATCGGCTCCGTTCCAGCGATCGGAAAAGTACAGGAATTCCTGCTCCGACCGCTTCAGTACAAAGGCGGGCTGGGTATGGTACGTCGTTTCGTCCCCGAAATCGCTAAGCATGCTCCACGGACCCTCCATGGAGTGGGCCATCGCATATTTCCCTTGATTCGGCTCCCAACCCGTGCAAAAAGAGGTGAGCATATAATACTTCCCATTTCGCTTGAAGACGGCAGGCGCTTCCCGGTACTCACCCTGCCATAGCTTCCCGACAAGACATTCAACATTAAGGTAATCATCCTGCAGCCGATAAACATGAAGATCCGCATTGTCTCTGGCAGCCGAAATAAAATAGGCAGTACCGTCATCATCCTGAAAAAGGGTGCAGTCCCGCGACATATACCCAAAGGGATTAAAGCTGCCATGATACACGAAATGGCCATCGGGAGAATCGGATGTGGCAATGGCGCATGCAGCGTCGTTGTAATCGTTCCCGTTTTCATAGTGAACCCAGAGAACAAATTTCTTTGTCGCCGGATTAAAGAGCACCTTAGGCCGTTCCAGATTGACTTTTCCCCCCTTGTCGTTCACTAATCCCAGATTCGTTCGGACTCTAATCGGCGCAACCGGAGTCGAAGTCGTAAGGACATGATTTCGAAACTCCCAGTTGAATAGATCTTTGGAACGATAACAGCTAACATACATATCGCCTCTGCGGTCTTCGCCGTACCAGTAATAAAAATCGTCATGGAACAAGATATGTCCGCCATGGGCATGGATCGGCTCACCGTTTATATCATTCCAAATGCTGCCATTGGTTAGTCTAGTATTCACGCCGCTGCCTCCCTTCTATTTCACTTCATGTTTTAGGAAAAAATCGTTAATCGATGTCCGTTCCGAATATCTTCACTTCCCACAGCCTTGGAGTATACCAGTTGTTAGGGTTATTGTGCAGCTTTGCGCCTTGCATATTTATTCTTACATACCTGGCCGTATTTGAGAGGCTATCGGAAGTGAAGCCGTAAGACGTATTGCCGGTCCGATCCAAGGCTACCGTCCAATGGACATTGTCTGTGCTCGTCTCAATGTTATACTTGTAGAATCCTTCAGAGCCTTTTTGCATCCACCAGGAAATCTGCACGTTATTGATCTGTTGAACCGAGCCCAGATCTACCTTCCACCAATGCGGCCAGGCGCTGCTTGCGGCGGTCCATTCGGTTTGGTAGCTTCCATCATTGGCGTAGCTGGCCGGTTTGGTTCCCGACGCCGTTTGCGCCGTGGCCTCTTTGCCTTGCGACAGCAGTTTGCCGTTCTGGACGGGAACGACGACATCATCGTTTGCATTGTACAGAATTTGATCAAAGTAATCATAGAATGCGTAACCATTGGAGAACCAGACAGGGAGCAATCGTTCCTCGGTTGTACCGTTTTGCGTACCTGCCCAACCGAACATCCAGCGATAAGCCACCATCACGACGTTGTCGCCGGTGTTTGGCTTTACCCGCATCACGGAGCCCGATTGCGCCGAGAAGGTCGACGTATTGCCGATCACGCGCAGCTCAGACCATTCTCCATCCATGCTTGTGGCCGAGGAATACATCGGTATGCTTGGATACCAGCCGGCAGCCTGGGAAGAAAACAAATAATACATCCCGTCTTTTTTGATGACTTTCGGCAGTTCCCTATGTTGGTTATCGTAAATCACGGAAACTTGATGATCCACGTCCAGCCAATCGGAGGTCAACTGATACAAAATCGTATCCGAATTGTTATTCGCCGTGGAGATTAAATAGGCTGAACCGTCGTCGTCCTTGAAAATGGAGATGTCCCTGGACTCGTTTCCTTCCGGTCGAAAGCTTTTGTGAAACGTAAAGTGCTCTCCAGGCGTCGCTGAAGCCACCGATACTCTGGCCAGCGTGTAGTCCCTGCTGTTCTCGTAGTGGGCCCAAAATACAAATTTATTTGTAGGCGCATGGTACAGAATATTGATACCCTCAAATTTGGAATCGGCCAGGTCAGGATGATCCGTATAGGAAAGTACCACTTTGTCGTTCCCATAGGTTATATCGTCGGTCGACGTCTGTTGGATCATTTGGCCAAATCCGCCAGATGGCTTTTGCACGAAATTGAACCTGTAGTAGGTATCCCCGACTTTAAGTTCATTCGGAAGGTTTAGGGTTGATTTTGTTGTATTATCAAATGTGGTGAGGTTATCCGGAAGGACGTAAGGTGTGTATTCGGGCGAAACGGCGGAAGTTAACAAGGAATTGCCGGCATACGCCTTCACTTGATACTTGTATGTGCTGCCCATGTTAAGGTCATAATCATCCGTCGTAGTTCCGCCTAGTGTCTGCAATAATGCAAAAGGTTCATTGTTTTCGGATCTGAACAGCTCGTATCCCGTCGCTCCGTCGACAGGTGCCCAGTGTATTTTGGCATTGGATACTTCCGATTCGTTCTTCAGCACAAACAGGGTTGCGGCAATATTCGTTTCCTCGCCGGCAGCATGAACGGTTTGTGCCGAGGACGAGAAATGAAAGGCCAGCAACAACAATGCAATGACGATCGCCATCCCTTGTTTCCCTTTAATCACGCTTCATCATCTCCCTCTAACCAAACTTTATTTCAACTTCATCATGGCCATGACATCCGTCTCGCTCGCCTGGTTGTACCATTCGTTGACTTCTTCGATCACGTCGTCTCCGCCTTTTTCATGCCACTGTTTGACAAAGGCATCAAACGCTTCAAGCGGCTCATTGCCATAAATGATTTTGGTGAATGTTTCCTGTTCCATCGTGGTCAACTGCTCCCATACATTTTGCATCGTTGGTGTAGGCGGCCCATTAAATGCATTTGGCAGCAACGCATCCCGGTTTTCGTATGAAATCCGATACCCGTCTTTGGTCGTTGGATCACTTGATGCACTTCGGATCAGGACGCCCGTATCGGGCTTCGCACCATTCGCCAGATCGTAATACGATTTGCCGGGGCCGTCTACGCTCGGCGTATTTTTGGTAAATGCCATTTTCCCGACGCCTTGCACGGCATCCAAAGGCTTGTTGAATTTCTGCGGATCAAACGTCACTTCGTCATTGACGATATCATAATCGTATCCCTGGGCGTAGCCGTATTTAAACTCTCCGGTACCGAACGCGGCATCGTACATTTTATCGTAGTACAGGAAGAACGCTTCCATGTTCTGAAAATCCTTGTTAAACATAAACACGCCATCATTCAGCTGGGCGGATTGATAGGTTTTGTCACCGTTCACGCCTTGAATGGTCGGATAAGCGCTGATTTTCGCTCCCTCTATATTTTTCTCCACATCCATCACACTGCCGTATAGCCAAGGACGACCGATGATGATGCCTGCTTTCCCTTGGGTAAAATCCGACAGTGCGTCCCAAGCGCCCTGCGTGGCTAGTTCCTTGTTCAAATACCCTTTGGCATACCAATCGCGCAGCTTTGCAAGCGCCTCTTTGTTGCCGGCGGCCACCGATCCATAGGTCAGTTTGCCGTTATCGTTATACCATTGGCGAGGGAGATGTTTGCCCGTATATGCACTGAAAATCATGACCGGATCGCTGACCCAACCCGTGTTGTACGAATCTTTACCTGAGAACGTAAAGCCGTATGTATCTTGTTTGCCATTGCCGTCCGGGTCGTCATTGGTAAACGCCGCGATGACCTGCTCGAATTCCTCGATCGTCGTCGGCGCCTTCAACTGCAATTTGTCGAGCCAGTCCTGGCGGATCAGCATGACTTCGCCTTCCGTCAAATTCGGCGCGATTGCCATCCCGTACACTTTGCCATCCCTGACAACCGGATTGAAGGTCGACGGGTATTGTTTGTAAATTTCTTTAATCCGGTCAGGCATGTAAGCTGCGATATCTTCGGTAATTTCCTTGACCCGCCCGGATTCGATCAAATCATTCACCAGCATGGTGTCATACACCGGCAGAACGTCAGGCAGCTTCTCCGAGCCCGTGAGCGCCAGCCGCAGCTTGGTATTGTATTGCGAAGCGTCACCGCCCAGCAAGGTGGTTTCGACTTTGATACCCAGCTTTTCCTCCCCCCAACGGGTCAGCACATTGTCGTTCAAACTCTCGCCATTGATGTATTTGCCCGCGTTTTCATCCTGCTGTTTCGCAATCGTCATCGTGATCGGAGGATCGTATTTTCCGTCCTTGAGCACCGATTCCGTCGTGGCGACGGTATTGCTTTCTCCACCGCTGCAGCCGGCAACAAGCGCCGTCGACAGCATGATCATGCTTGCCATTTTCCAACCATTACTTCTTTTTTTCATTGAAATAATCCCCCTCGCTTTTATTCTTTGACAGCCCCCAGCACGATGCCCTTCACGAAATATCGCTGCAAAAAAGGATAGACCAATATGATCGGCAGCGTGCTGACGAAAATTTGGGCTGCTTTAATGCTTTGCTCCGACATGGCTTCGACTTCGGCCTGGCTCATGGCCATATTCTGCATGTTGCTCTGCACCACCACCGTTTGCAGAAAAGAAGCCAGCGGATATTTGCTCGCATCCGACATGTACAAAATCCCGTCAAACCAGGAATTCCAGTGCCCCACCATAATAAACAGGGATACGGTCGCCAGTCCCGGCAGAGACAATGGCAAATAAATTTTGCTGAGGATGGCGAAAAAGGACGCTCCATCAATAAATGCCGCTTCTTCCAACGCTTTTGGAATCGTTTTGAAGAAATTGACGAGAAGAATCAGATTGTAGGCTCCGAACGCTCCCGGCAGCACAAGTGCCCAAATGGTATCCTTCAATCCAAGGCTTGTCACCAAAATGTAAGAAGGGATCAATCCTCCGGAGAAGAGCATCGTAAAGATAAAAAACCACATCAGCGCGTTGCGGCCCCGGAACTCCTTGGAGAGGGCATATCCTGCACAGGTAAGGATAAACATGCTGATTGACGTGCCCAAAACCGTTCGAAGGATGGATGTCAGCATGGAACCGATGAAATTGGAATTGTTGAACGTTTTTACGTAGCTATCCACATTGAATCCGACCGGCCAAAACGACACCAGGTTGCCGCTAACGGCCGCTTTGCTGCTGAGCGATTGCGCCAATAGATGAAGGAGCGGAAGAAAACACGCCAGTCCCGCCAAAATCATAAACGCATAGTTGAACACCGAGAATACTCTATAGCCTGTCGTCTTATGGTACACGATCCCTCTCCCTCCCTGTTAGAATATTTTATAATTGGCATACTTATAGGCCAGCCTGTAGGATACGACGATCAAGATCAGGCTGATCCCCGATTTGAACAGTCCTACCGCGGTCCCGAACCCGTACTGTCCGTTCAGCAAGGAAGAACGATAGACATATGTGTCGATGATATCTCCCGTACTGTAGACCAGCGGGTTGTACAAATTGAACACCTGATCAAATCCCGCGTCCAGAATATTTCCCAGACTGAGCGTAGAAATGACGATAATCATCGGCAGCATGCTGGGCAAGGTGACGTATAGAATTTGCTGCCGGCGCGTGGCGCCGTCGATCTCGGCCGCTTCATAATAGGAAGGATTGATTCCTGCAATGGTCGCCAAATAGACGATCATGCCGAACCCGAAGCTCTTCCAAACGTCGCTGACCACCACCGTGAATCTAAACAGGTCAGGGTCCCCCAAAAAATAAATCGGATCGCTGCCGAACATCCACGTCAATAGCTGGTTGACGCCCCCATCCAATCCGAGAATGTCGATCATCAATCCCGCAACGGTGACCCAGGACAGGAAATGCGGCAGATAAACCAGTGTCTGCACGCTTTTTTTGATGCCGACATTTCGCAGCTCGCTGAGTAGAATGGCCATAATGATCGGAACGATAATGCCGACGATAATTTTGGAAACGGCGATTATGAGCGTGTTGACGATCGCTTGGGTCGCCTCGTCGTACCGAAATATTCTTTCGAAGTTTTCCAACCCGATCCACCGTGATCCGCTAATGCCCAGCCATGGTTTGTAGTCCTGAAACGCCATGAGCAAACCTACCATGGGACCGTAAGAAAAAATGCAGACAAACACAATAGCAGGAATACATAGTACATACAACGGCCAGTTTTTCTTGATTTCCTTTTTCCATGAATTTCGCCGGGAAACGGCTGTTATCGTTGTTTTGGCCGATTTTGCGAAACCGATGTCATTAATACTGCATACCTCCTTTATGACGACTCTTGGAATGCGATCCTCGTATTTAGCTTAACAAAAGCGCTTACATGCAAAAATGCCAACATTTCAAGATCATCACCTCAACCTGAATCATTTTGAAACCGCTTTTATTAAAACGCACATCCCACTCTTCCGCTTTTTGACAGTTTATCTTATGATATAGCTAATTCGATACGGGAACGCCGTCACTCAAGTTTTGCTGCGGGAAGGGAACGTCTATGATCAAAAAAATGTACATGAAACGATTTATTTATTTTTTTGTATTTTTTCTGCTGCTGACGTTAAGTTTGTTTTTCGTGATGAATCGCCTGAGTTCCAAAACGCTGGAAGAAAACCTGATCGGCGCTTCCAAAAACCAGCTTGATTACGTGAAGGGCATTCTTGACGGGATTATGTATGAGGCAAACATGTACGGGGTTCAGTTTGCGGCTGACAGCGATGTTCGCTTCTATCAGAACCATGTGATCGAGCTGAGCAATTACGATTCGCAAATGAAAAAAAATGACATCGTCGACCGTTTGCGGCAAACGCTCCTGTCCAGCCGATCCATTGAATCGATCGGTATTTACTGGACGTCCGAAGAAACGTTCCTGTCGACCAACAATACGCTTGAAGCGAGGCTTCCTTTCCAAAAGGTTCATCGCCAGGGATGGCAAATCCAGGGCGACAGCTTGTATTACTTTGCCATCTACCCTTACATCCATAAATCCGGGCAAACGGAACCGGCTCAGTATGTAGTCGGCGTAAAGCTGAATACCGATTATTTGAAAAGCCTGCTAAAAAAGGCGGTGAACAATGACAGCTCCAACGCCTTTTTCCTGTTTAATCAGCAGCGGTTGTGGAGTGAGGGAGAAGTCGATACCGACTTGTTGAAAGCGATTACGGATATGCTTTCGCCCGGGCAGGACGCAACGTTAAAATATGATTATCATACAAATTCGGACGATTACTATGTTCTTTCCCGATATATAGAACCGATCGATGCCTACCTGATTACATATACGCGCACGAATGATTTTCTGCAACCGCTCGACCGCAGCCGCAAAGTTTTCCTTGCCAGCATTTTAGCGGTGCTGACGCTCGGCCTGGTTGTCATTTTTACGTTTTACCGAAACTACGACCGCAATATCCGATTAATGGAGAAAAAATTTTTGCAGGTCGAGCAGGGCAATCACAGCACGCGCATTACCGAAAACACCGATAACGAATTTTACGGCCTCTTCCGGAGCTTTAACCACATGGTTGCGGAAATTCAGGGTCTGTTCGTATCTTTAAAGACTGAAACGGAGCTGAGAAGAAGTGCGGAGCTGAAACAGCTGCAAGCCCAGATTAATCCTCATTTTCTGTATAACAGTCTGTTCTTCATCATGTCGGTGGCCCAATTCTCTCCGGATGCCGTCATGCGTATGAGCAAACATCTGGCCGAGTATTATCGCTATTTAACCAAATTGGATCAGCATGAAGTCACTCTGGAAAGCGAGCTGCAATTTGCGGAACACTATCTCATCATCATGACGCTCAGCAAAAAGATCGAGTACAACATCGATGTACCGCCGGAACTGGCCTCCACCCCCCTGATGCCTCTCATGATTCAGCCCGTCGTGGAGAACGCCATTCAACATGGAATCGAAGGACAGCAGGGAGCCCATCGGGTAACCATCGATATCAAAAGGGCGGAAGGAGCCATTCTAATCAAAGTGTCGGATGACGGAAAAGGGCTTGCACCGGACGAAATTCGCCGTTTGGAGGCTCAGCTTGAACACGCTACCCCGCCGGAAGGGACAAGAGGCGTGGGTCTCTGGAATGTGAACCGGCGCTTGAAAAATACGTACGGAGAGGCTAGCGGATTGCAATTTTCCGTGAATGATTGGGGCGGCTTGTCCGTCCTGCTGCTGATCGAGATGCCTATAGAGAAAGGGGAACGCCTATGCGATTATTAATCGTGGATGACGGACATTATGTCGTCGAGTATATGAAACACTTGCTGGATTGGAAAGCCTTCGGCATCGATCAGATTGAAACGACGACCAATTCGATCGAAGCGAGGGACATGCTGAATCGAAGCCCTGTAGATATTTTGATCACGGATATCCGCATGCCTGAGGTTTCGGGATTAGATTTGCTTCAACATATTCACATAAACAGTTTGCCGACGAAGGTCATCATCCTTTCCGGCTATTCGCAGTTCGATTATGCGCAGCAAGGCATCCGGTTAGGGGCACTCGACTATTTACTGAAACCCGTAGATAAAGATGACGTCGAGAAAGCCATGTCTAAAGCCATCCAACACATTGTGAAGACAAGGCCCGTTCAACCTGCCTCATGGGACAACTTTGATGGTTTGGGGTACATGCTCTCCCTTCTTGGAGAAAACGAGGCATTAAAGAAGGAATTCGCTGCTTATTCGGAAGGTTTAGGGCAGCATCGTTTTTGCGGTTTCAGGGCAGAGGATTGTTCCCCAGAGGATGTGAGTCGTTTAAAGGATGCTGTCGGGGACAAATGGAGCCGTCTCGTTTGGACTGCAGGCAGGCGGCTGATCGCTTTTGTTCCGGAAGGCGCCGCGGGGAAACTGGCCGATCAGTTCGATCACGCGGTCTTGTCCCCTCCGTTTTCCTTGAACGATCGCAACGAAACCCGACAGCTGTTTTATGAATTTTTCCTGAATGAGGACGTATCATCAGACGACTTTACACGGGTATTCAAACAATTGCCGTCATGCGGGGAATGGGAATCCTTCAAAATTGTTGTTCATCAATATGAACGAATCGTTCACCGAAAACAAAAAATGATCTTTCTTATGGAGAGGATTATTGATATATATCTTGCAGATCAACATCGGAATGCCTCTGAAGCCGCGGATTGGATATTCAATCGGCTTCGGAATCCCGACGAACTTTGGCCGATTCTAAAGGGCAGCGTCAGCCGGATCAGCAGCAGCAAGCAGATGTCCATTCAGAACATCGTCACGAAAGTGCAAAGGCATATCGAAGACCATCTGGCTCATGGACTCAGCCTGGATGAGCTGGGGAAAGTCGCCCATCTTCATCCTGTCTACCTTTCCAAACTTTTCAAACAGGAAACGGGTGAAAACGTCTCTAACTACATCTCCAGGAAACGGTTGGAGAAAGCTTCACAACTGCTGCAGGACTCCGAACTTCGCATCGCCGACATCGCCCACATGGTCGGTTACAAAAAAAATCAGTATTTCATCCAATTGTTCAAGGAAAAATACGGAGTTACGCCCTATCAGTACCGCAGAAACACAATCCATCAATGAAGCGGAAAGTTACGCTGCCGTTGTCATTTCCATCGATACAAGAAGTCGCAAGGGAAGCGACTTCTTGGCATCCAAGGGTTTATTCGTCTGCACGAACTCATTGATGTTCTTACACGGAAATATCCAGACTTCCGCCCAAATTCGGATGCGGCGCCGGAACCGTCTTGAGCATCTCGGCCATCTGTTGGCCTTGTTGCTCCGCCATATTTTTGGACATGGACAACACTTGCAAGCTGGCTGACTGGGCAAGCGAAGTTTGGCTCATTGCGATCGACAAAGCGGCAATATCCATCCTCTCTCCTCCTTTCTCCCCTTGTATTCGGGTCTTTCCTATATATCGGTTGAACGTGCGCAAATTGAAAGACTTACCCCAAAACCTTCAGCTCGCCATCCATTTCCCGGCCTCGAATCGTTACCTTTACAAGCAGTTGTTCAGGCTGGGAATACTGTTCTTTGACCTCTGCAATCAGCTTTTTGGCGATCTCCTCAATCTGTCGCAATGTCGTATCTTCCGGCAGCCGGAGAATTCTGGCAATCTCATGCTGACGATAGCAGCTTTCATAACCCGGAACTGACTCCGCTCCAAGAGCTCTGATCTCGAATTCGACTTTCATATTTTCCGACATGTCGATCCATCCCTTCCTTTTCTCCGGAATTGCGGCGTAAAGCCTTCATTCCGTTCTTCTGTTTGACATGGACTTGGGTAAAAGCAGTTCAAATCTCGTCCCGTCATACGCACCGTTTAAATGAAGCGTTCCCCTATGCAATTCCGCAATCTGGCGGACGATGGACAACCCGAGCCCTGTACCGCCGTCCTCCGTCCGCGCGGCATCCCCTCGCACGAAAGGATCAAAGATCACGTCCGTCAAATTCGCCGGAATGCCTACGCCGTTGTCCGCCACCGCCAATGAAACGAACTCTCCCGCCTCCGCCAGCTCGATCGTTACCTTCGTTCCCGGCGGATTGTGCTTCATCGCATTGGTCAGCAAATTGGACATCGCCCGATGCATCAAGCGTAAGTCGCAATCCGCCATGAGGTGTTCCGGAGAGCAATCCACTTCCAACGTGTACTGTTCCAGTTCGAAGAGCTCGTAAAATTCCGCAGCAACCTCCCTCGTCAACTCGGCGATATCCGTATGTTCCAGCATGAGCGGATAATCCGGCCTGTCCAGCTTGGACAACATGACAATCTGGTCGATCATCGCGGTAACTTGCTCCGCTTTGCCATACATCAAACGATACGTTTTGACTTTGTTCTCTTCGCCCTCAACCATGTCAAGCTCCAGGGCTTTGGCATATCCTTGGATGATGGTGATCGGTGTCTTCAAATCGTGGGACAGATCGGCAAGCATTTGCCTTTTTTCCCGCTCCAGCTTGCGGTTGTCCTCCCGTGCCCGTTCCAGTACTTCCGCCATCTCGTTGAACGACTTCTGAATGACCTCAAATTCATAACCACCATCGATGTCCAGGCGCTTTCCATACTCTCCTTCTTTCATTCCCTGAATGGCAGAAGCGATCCGTTCGAGCGGTCTCGTCACCCGTCTCGCACTCCACATGCTGTAGACCACGCAGCAAGCGCCGAATCCACCGAACAACAACGTGAGATGAATATGATTTATCTCCAAAGTCTGGTTTTCCACATCAAGCACAAGCAGCACAAAGACCCCTATCACGATGCTTAGCGCTGCTGCAAACCAGACGGCCGACTTCAGCATGGCATCAAACCATTTTTCCTTCTTCAAGGGATATCCTCTTTTCTGGCAAACTTGTATCCAAGCCCCCGAATGGTCTGAATATATATCGGCTTTCGGGGATCTTCCTCCACCTTGTCCCTGAGCCTGGAAATGTGAACCATGACGGTATTGGCGTCTTCATAATAAGGATCGGACCACACCTGCTCGAAGAGCTGTTTTTTGGTATACACCCTGCCGGGCGCCTGCATCAGCATGGAAAGCAATTTGTATTCCATCGCGGTCAGCGCGATGGCGCGTTCTTTTTTATACAGAATGCAGTCCCGGTGGCTCAGCCGCAATTCGCCGACCACCGTAACTTCGTCACTCTCCACCTTCTGATCGGATAGGGACACGTCATTAAAATCATACGTCCGCCGCAGCAGCGCCCGGATTCGGGCCACAACCTCAAGCGGATTAAAAGGTTTCCCGATGAAATCATCGGCGCCAAGCAGCAGTCCGTTGATTTTGTCATCATGGCGATTTTTGGCAGACAACATGATGACTGGAAGCTTATATTCCGTACGCAACAGCTTCAGCAGCTCGATTCCATCGATGCCTGGCATCATAATATCCAGCACCGCAAGGTCGATTCGCTCGTTATGCAAGCACGCCCATGCCTCTGCGCCATTATGGGCCTCGATCACACGAATGCCTTCCTTAGCCAGAAATAAGCCGAGCAATTCCACAATCTCGTGATGGTCATCCACCAACAGCACCGTTCGTTCCACGCCAATCTCCCTCTTCCATCATTTGTACATAATCCCAGTGTATCATGCTCATCCTCTCTTGGCGTATTTTGTAAGGTTAATTTATGATTCGTGACAGTCCCATGAAAGAATCCGGCATTACAATGGGTCCAACGATATAAACCGCACGAATCAATCACACTAGGGCACTGCAAGTGCAGTACCATCTTCCGATCGCTGTTATCCTCAGATTGGTTCCTGCCTTCTCCGTTAACGTGTGGATGTTTTTGGCGGTTTATATAGGAACTTATTCTGCTTGAGGAGGCACATAACACATGAAACACCGATGGTCTTCTATATTGCTGGCCTTGCTCATGACGATCATGGGAACGGGATACTTCCCGGATCAGGCCGCAGCCCAAGAAGCGATTCGCCCGCATGAGTTGCAGCAGGCGGCCGATTCGGCCGTGGAAAAGGCACTGGCGCGCGAGTCCATTCCTGGCGTCGCCGTCGTTGTCACGCTGCAAGACCGGATCATTTTCCAGAAAGGATACGGATTCGCGGATGTTGAACATGGCGTACCGATGGACCCGGAACGAACGATTCTGCCGGTCGGATCGCTAAGCAAAAGCCTCACGGCAACAGCCATTATGCAATTGGAAGAACAGGGAAGGGTATCGCTGGATCAAGACGTGAACCGTTACCTCTCATCCTTCCATGTCCCGATGTTCCAGCAGCAGCCCATCACACTGCATCACTTGCTCACACATACTGCAGGTCTGGATGATGCCATGTACGGCGTAGAGGCCGCCTCTCCCTCCAAAGCCGTGGAGCTTAGGACATTCATGAAGCATTATTTCGACGAGCAGCCGCCTGTTCGTCTACCCGGCGAAGCATTTGCCTATAACAATGCCAATTATGGCCTAGTCGCCAGTCTGCTGGAGGATGTGTCGGGAAAACCGATCGATGATTATATGTCCCGGTATATTTTCGAGCCGCTGGATATGCCGAGTGCTGGCATTTCGGCCCCTCTATCACCGGACATGGCCCGTTCTTACACGTTTGAGGACGGATCATATGTCCCTCTCCCCCACTCATACGTCAACATGCCGGGTGCCGGAGGCGTAAGCATGGTGCCGATGGAATGGGCGCATTACATGATTGCGCAATTAAATGACGGCATGTTTCGCGGGAAACGTCTCCTTCATGCCGACACGGTGCGGCAAATGCAGGCACGCCACTTTGCCGAGCATCCCGACCTGGAAGGCGTAGGGTACGGTTTTTTCCGTACACGGCTGCGAAGCGGGCTGTTGACGTTGTCCCATACTGGCGATATTAACGGTTTTTCGGCCAAAATGGTGCTCGTGCCTTCCCGCAAGCTGGGCATATTCGTCATTAGCAACGCACCGTCGCAAGGCGGGAAATTGCACGATTCGATCATATCCTCCATCGTTCAGCTTCTTCCTGAAGCAAGACAAGAGCTTAAAGTGAATCAAACGCCGGTTTCTTCCCAGCTGCAGCAATATGCCCGGACCTATACGTTGACGCTCGGACCTTTGCATGGCTGGGGCAAGTGGCTGCGGTGGCTTGGGACAAGGGACTACGAAGTGAGCGCATCGGAGAACCACCTTGTTATCCATGGGATCTTTCCGGATGGGCCGGGGGAGAAGGAAAGTCGCATCTATGAGCCCATAGGCACCGGACTGTTTCGGGAACAAGAAAGCGACAATACCGTTTCGTTTAAGCAGGGTCGCGATGAATGGAGTATGAGTTTTACTCAGGGAGTTACCTTGGCTGAAAAACCTCCCTGGTGGCGCCATCCTGCCACATCATTAGCCCTATATGTTACGATTGCGGTGTCATGGGTGCTTTTATTCGTCATCGGGGTCGTCCGCTGTCTGCTGCGTGTTATTTCGCCCAAACGATTCGGCCCTGCCTCGGCCTGTTCATCCACATGGATTGCTGCCATATTTACCTGTTACTTGTCCGGGCAATTGTTGTATGGCAATTCGGAAGCGATGATCCATGGTTATCCCTGGTGGTATATTTGGTGTTTCTCGGCCTTGCCCTTCATCGGGCTGGTTCGTGCGATGCATGTTGCCGTCATAAAGCTCAGGCCTCTGCAATCGCACATTCGCAAACGGATCGTGCCCTTCTTGCCTTCATGCCTGATCGCCGGCCTCAGTTTGCTCACCGTTGCTTTTCTTTTTTATTGGAACATGCTTCCTCTACATTATAGTTGACTCATAGAGGCTCGTTCTCCATAAACATAGACAAAGGCGGCTTCGCATCATGCGAAACCGCCTTTGTCTTTTTGCCAGGTTCTGTCCGCTTCGTCCAGCAGACGATAGCTCAAAATCGTTTTGTTGTGAAAAGCAATGGATTCCACGTCCAGAAACGTTCCCTTAGAATGCCTGCAGATTCTCCATATGCACCGTTTGCCACTCGTCATACTGCTCGGTAACGATCGCAAATCCTTGCCGCATCCAAAAATCCACGGCCCCCGGAAGGAAGCGATGAGTATGCAAATACAGCGTATTGTACGCCATTTCCCGCACGGCATCCTTCAATGCGCCGGTAAGCAACGAACCGATGCCGTGTCTGCGGTATTCCGCATCCACGTAGCATTTCACCACTTCGGCGGCCGCCCCTTCGGGATACCGTCCTTTGATTTCTTCGATGCGCCCGTCGTACGGCACAATCCCTATGGAGCCAATAATCTCGTTGTTCTCGGTTACTGCGACCAGAAACTTGCTTTGATCCGAATGCATGTAATGCGCATGGAAATGCAGCAAGTCCGTCGGCAGCGTTTCGTGATTCAGCATCGGGAATACTTCGCGCCGCACCTTCATCGCAAACCGGACGGCTGCGTCCACCTGATGTTCCTGAATCGCCATGACTTTCGGCATGGCTTGAAGCGGTATGGCCATCTCCTCATTCCTTATCTCTTGGTTTGGGCTTGCCGCCCCCGGATCGGCAGGAAGCGAGCATTGCGATCAGCGGCTTCCATTCCCTTTCCATCTTATAAGAAATACGGCCGAACCAGCAATACGATAAAAAGGAAAGCCGATTCCTGCGAAGGGAAGTCGGCTTTCCTTTTTCAAAGCAAGCTTCTGTACGATTACTCAAAGTACTTTGCGCCATTGCTCGAGATGACCTCTTTGTACCAATGGAAGCTTTTCTTCGGAATTCTTCTTAACGAACCGCTGCCATCGTTGTTCCGGTCTACATAAATGTAGCCGTACCGTTTCTTCATCTCCCCGGTTCCGGCGCTGACAAGGTCAATCGGTCCCCAGCTCGTGTAACCGATGATGTCGACGCCATCCTGAATCGCCTCGGCCATTTCGGCAAAATGGCGATCCAGATAGTCGATGCGATAATCGTCCTCGACCGTATCATTTTCGAGCAGCACGTCCGTCGCGCCCAACCCGTTCTCGACGATGAAAAGCGGTTTGCCGTAACGGTCATGCAATTGGTTGCATGTAATGCGCAGCCCTTTCGGATCGATCGTCCAACCCCATTCGGAGGCTTCTAAATACGGATTTTTCACCGATCCGAACACGTTGCCCTCCGTGGAATTTTTCAGCACCTCCGGATCGGCGCTGGTACAGCGGCTCGCGTAATAACTGAAACCGATGTAGTCCACCGTGTTTTCCCGCAGCAGTTCGAGATCGCCTTCTTCCATTTGAAGCTCGATGCCGCGTTCCCGGAAAAAGCGTTTCGTATATCCCGGATATTCGCCTTTGGACTGCACGTCGATGAAGAAGAACGATTCACGGTCCAACTCCATCGCTTTCCATACGTCTTCCGGATTGCTCGTATACGGATATACCGTTCCCGCCGCAAGCATGCAACCAATCATCGCATTTGGAATGATTTCGTGACAGGCTTTGACGGCAAGCGCGCTGGCAATCAGTTCATGATGGGCTGCCTGGTACAATACCTTTCCCTTGTCGTCGCCGTCGTTCAGGACGATGCCCGCCCCGATATAAGGAAGATGCAGCAGCATGTTGATTTCGTTAAACGTCATCCAGTATTTCACTTTGTTCCGGTAGCGTTCAAACAATGTGCGAGCATATGTTTCAAAAAATCCGACCATCTTGCGGTTGGTCCACCCGCCATAGTTCTTCACCAAACTTACAGGTACATCGAAATGGCAGATCGTAACGACAGGCTCAATGTTGTGCTTGAGCAGCTCGTCAAACACATCGTCGTAAAATTGGAGTCCGGCTTCGTTCGGCTGCGCGTCATCCCCGTTCGGGAAAATACGCGCCCAGGCGATGGACATCCTAAAGCTTTTGAAGCCCATTTCCGCGAAAAGCGCAATGTCTTCTTTGTAACGATGATAGAAATCGATCGCCCCATGGGAAGGATAAAACTCGCTTTCTTTGGGCTCAAACGAATCCAGGGCTCCCATTGCGATCTTCATGCGGTCCGGTCCAATCGGGATCAAATCCACCGTGGTCAGACCTTTGCCATCTTCCAGATAAGCGCCTTCGAGCTGATTGGCTGCAGTAGCTCCTCCCCAGAGAAAATTCTCCGGGAAGGACGTATACGTTTTAAACATATATTTCGTTTCCTCCTATCCAAACTTGAAATCAAGTCATCTGAAAATCATTGATTCGGGGAAGTTAACCCAAAACCGTAAGCAGTTTTTCTTTTTCGTTCACGGTGGCGTGTTTGGTCCCTACGATATCCAGATAAGCGGACGTGTTCGCAACGATAATCGGCGTTACCGTTTCATACCCTGCATCCTTGATCGCCTGCAAATCGAATTCCATGATCAGATCACCCACGCTGACGCGGTCCCCATCTTTCACATGCGGCGTGAAATGTTGGCCTTTCAGCTGAACCGTATCTTGGCCGATATGAATGAGCATTTCCACGCCGTCGTCGCTGACCAGTCCGATCGCATGTTTCGTGCGATACACCGTCTGTACTACGCCGTTAACAGGGGATACGACACGGCCGCTTGTTGGACGAATCGCAATGCCTTTACCCATATGCTCTCCGGCAAACGTCACATCGTTGATCTCTTTCAGCTCGACCACTTCGCCAGCCATCGGGCTTGCGATTTCGAATCTTTGGTTCGGGTTTGGTTCCAATTCTGTTTTTGGCGCAGGCGCCGCCTCTGCCTTCTTCTCTTCCGGTTCTTTGAATCCAGTCACATAGACGAGAATGAAGCCCAGGATGAATGCAATCAGCGTAGCCGCAATCGTCCAGAAGAATATAGCGTCCATGCCTGTTTCTGGGTTAACGTAGCTCGGATATCCGAAAATGCCCAGACCACCGATGATGTACCCTTTTGTGCCCACATATCCGAGAATGCCGCCTCCGATGGCCGCCGCGATACAACTCATGATGAACGGTTTTTTCAATGGGAGCGTCACGCCGTAAATAGCCGGTTCAGTTACTCCGAAAATACCCGATATAAAGGCCGGAGCGCCCAGCGTTTTCAGTTTGGTGCTTTTGGACTTGACGATAACCGCGAGCACAGCTCCGATCTGAGCAAAGGATGCCGCGAAAGACATCGCCAAAACCGGATCATATCCCAAATTCGCCAAGTTCACGAAGGCCACAGGAACGAGTCCCCAGTGAAGTCCGAACAATACAAACACTTGCCATAGACCACCGATCACGAGACCTGTAATCAGAGGACTCAGTCCGTAAATCCAAGTTGTGAACGCTCCCAGCAATTGACCCGCCCATGTAGAGATCGGACCGATTAACAGGAACGTAAGTGGTACGATGACGAGCAAAGTGCAAAACGGAACCAGGAAGTTGCTGACCACTTTAGGCATAACTTTTTTGAAAAACCGCTCTATCTTCACCGCAAAGAACGTGGCTACGATGATCGGGATAACCGATGAAGCATAATCCATCAAAATGACCGGGATACCTAAAAATTCAATGCGAATAGGTGATTCGAACAAGGTGCCGGCAAACAACGTATACATGGGCTCTCCGGCTCTGATGCCCGCCAATGTCGGGTAGACCAGCGAAGCACCGATGGCCATGCCCAGGAACGGTGTTCCTCCGAACTTTTTGATGGCTGTGTATCCAAGGAAGATCGGGAAGAAGTAGAACAAGCAATCCCCCACTGCATTTAACAGCGCATACGTCCCTGACGTATTGTCCACCCATCCCAGCGATACAAACATGGCTGTAAATCCTTTGATCATCCCGGTCGCGGCAAGCAAACCAAGAACCGGAGTAAATACACCCGAGATCATGTCTATAAAGCGGTTAAACAAGTTGCCCTTCGGACCGGAGTCTGCTTTGTCTTCATCTACCTGACCTTCGGCAGACAAATTCCCTGCTTTGACAACGGCTTTATACACATCAGGCACTTCATTTCCAATAACGACTTGGTATTGGCCGCCACTCTGCATGACGGTGATGACGCCTGGCAAATTTTTAAGCTCTTCCGTTTTGGCGACGCTTTCATCTTTCAGTTTAAAGCGCAATCTCGTTACGCAATGGAACACGCTGTTTACGTTTCCGGGACCACCAACGCGGGACAGAATGTCCTTAGCCAATTGATCGTAGTTCATTGTAATTCTCCCTTTCTGATTGAACTTTCTGCGGTGAAACAAAGAAAACCTGAACTACTGAATCCACGCAGCGCGCCGGTATTTCTCCGGAACACAGGTCGTGTGATTCAGCAATTCAGGTTTTGCCCTTAACGGTTGCAACCCTGTAAGGCTGTACACAATAGATATTTGGTTGTGAACCCCCACATCTTGTTTCAAAAGTAAGTTGCAACCCATCTTTATCGTTTCAAGGTGGTCGGAGTTGCCTGATTGAACAGTTACAACCCGTTTGTTGTATGCGCTTACTTTATGTGATTATAATAGCTCATCCGTTTTACAATTGCAAGCGTTTTATTATTAAAATTAATAAAATTATTTTACTCTGTCGTCGCATGCACTACACGCTCAATGTGGATGGACAGATACATCAATTCTTCGTTGGTCAGTTGATACGTGTAGTTGTTTTCGATGAACTTTTTGATTTTGAGCGAGCATTTGTGAGCTTCCGGATATTTCTTCTGGATCATTTCGAACAACTCGTCATCGTTGTTGTTTTTGTAATGTTTGCCGTTGACCAACCGCTGCGAGAAAAACTTCAAATGGGTGACGAAGCGATAATACGTCAGTGAATTTTCGTCAAAGTCCATTTTGAAGTGATACTTGATGATCGTCAAAATCTCCTGCATCACTTGGGTCATGCTGCGAATATTGGGCATTTCCTCGTTGAGAGCGGCGTTTACAAAATGCAGCGCCATAAATCCGGCTTCGTCCTCGGGCAGCAGGATGCCGAACTGGTCGCAAATCATGTTCAGCGCCTCGAGCCCCACTTCGAATTCGTCCTTGTAGAGCTGCTTGGTTTCCCATAACAACCCGTTCCGAATAGGCAAATTGTTTTTGTAACGCTCGATGGCAAAGTGAATGTGATCGGTCAGGTGAAGATAAATGCTTTCGTTCAGCTTTTTGCCCAGCTTCAATTTGGCATAATTAATGATCTCCTCGGATACCTTCATGTACTCCAAGGGAATGCTTGCGATCAGCGCTTTGAAATTTTCCTGGATGTCTTCGTTTTGAAGCGTGAATATTTTATCAATATGCTCTTCGGCAACCATGTCGCCCGCACGCTTCTGAAATGCGATTCCGCGCCCGATCACGATGACTTCCCGCTCGTCCTTAACGGCAACGACAGCATTATTGTTGAGGACCTTTTCAATTTTCACTTTATCACTCCAATATACAGAAAAAGGCAAACCTTACCTTCGTCAGGTATATGGCATCGCCCATTTCAATGTCAACTATTGCGTGAAATTATGTTATTACATTTTTCTACATTATACAACAGTAATTTTAATGGGTTTGAAACGATCTTGTTTTATTCGCAGGGATGAATCACGGCGGAAATCATGGCGTTTGCATTTAGACAATATAGTTACTTGGAGAACGATAAAGATTAAAAAATCTCCTTTTCGGTACTCGTCAATTATAGATCTAAGTTTCCCTCCTGAAACCGGTTTTCATGCAAGTCCTTGCATCGTTATATGATATTCAGGCTGTCCTGATGCGATATGCGCCCCGTTTTCTGCGGGTGAACATGCGTAGTTATATGAGGCCAAATATAAATCGTTTGTAAATGTTGGGAAATTTCAAATTCCGGAAACCAACATGTTTTGATCCGAAAATGGATTTATACTTTCTTTCACAAAAGGTTACAGATTGAACCTTTCCTTGATCTGCCGAGCCGTCTCCTCCGGACTCAGATTCGTATTATTGATTCTAACATAGTGCTGATGCGTGATTTCACCTGGTTCTGAATTCAGCCGATACTTTTCCATGCTTTCCAGCAAGTCCTGCTCGGACCATGCCACATCCCGTTTCGTTGGTTTGTGCAGCAGCCTGTGCGGACTGCGATTGCGTTCAAGCCGTTCCGCCGGATCGGCCTCCAACTCCACGTAGCACACCTGCGCCCCTCTCGATTCGAACATTTCACGAAGCTGCCGGATGTATTCCCCATCCTCGGCCACATCAAATGCCCACACATATGTAAAAATTAATCCGGGAAGCTCGCTTTTCGATACCTCTTCGAAAATTTCCCGGCGGAACAAGCTGACGAGCCGTTTGCCCTGCGGGGTACCGTAACTGAAATAAGACGATACCAAATCGATCGTCATGTGATTGTGAAATAGCTTTAGGCCGGTGATCTTCTCCAGCTCCTGCCCTACCGTCATCTTGCCTACCGCTTGCGGCCCAACAATAATAACCAGTTTCATGGTGATCACTCCTCGTTTTGTTCGTATATCCCACCTAAGAATATATTGGATATCCACCCATATTACATGTGAACAGGAAAATTAGATATACTTCAGTCCACGTTTTTGCAAACCAAAAAAGAGACTTCAGCCCCTTCGGCACATGCCGGAAGTCTGAAATCTCTCTTGTTGCTGCGAATGAGCTCAGCCATCGAACATCATTGTCCAATGAGCACCCATCCCCATTTCACTTTGCGCAAACCGATTGCAACGATCCAGGATAGAAGCAGCGCAGCCGCATAAGACATCGCGATGCCGAGACTGAAATGCTGCAGCAGCGGGGCCGCAAGTTCGCGCCGCCAGAAGAGCAGAATCATCGGATGAATCAGGAACACGCCGAACGAAACGGTACCCAGCGAATTCAACACTTTGGTGACACGTTTGGCAGCAGGCCTTTTCCGGCGCTCAATCCATGCGCATACGAGCAGCAGCAGCAAGCAGGCAGAAAGTGTAAACAAATTCCGAAAAACGAATAATAGCGTATAAGCCACGAATGAATCGGAAGCAAACATGCTTTTGATCATTCCGCCGCCATAGATAAAGACGGCCCCTCCGGCAATCAGGGCGAGCAGCAGAGCGATTTTCCATGCCCTCAACGTCTTCAGTGCCGCCTCGTAATTCAGGCCAGCCCATGCACCGAAACCGATGACAATCAGGTAGCTTGGCAGCAGGCTGCCGAGCCGCTCAAAGTGGAATTGCAAATGGAGCGCATAAAAAACGGCTTGCCCTGCCACAAAAAACAGAGGGAAATATCGTTTTACCAACCGATATCGCGTCAAGGCAAGGAGCCAAGGAAATACGATGTAAAATTGCAAAATAATAAGGAAAAAGTACAAATGGGTGTGCGCGCGTCCCGTCAGCAGCTGCTCCGCCAAGCGTGGCCAATGGTCCTGCGGCTGTTCGCCGGCAAGCCATTCCTTGACGACAAAATAAATCAGCGACCAGACGAGATACGGGACGAACACGTATAACAAACGTTTTTTGTAAAACTTCAGCTTCCAGCCCTGCTCATTGGTTCGTGCGCTATAGTTGTAGAATAACACCAGTGACGATAAAAACAGGAATGCCGGTACGGCAAACTGCAAAAAGCTGTTCCAGAAAAAATAAAACTGGTGGTCCAACGTCTGTTTGGGATAATGCGCGACCGCCGTAGACGTTGCATGAATGGCCACCACCGCCATGATCGCAAAGGCCCGGTAAAAGCCCAAATACGAAATGCGCTGTGGCCGAGTAGCCGGTAGTTCCATACGAAAACCTCGCTTATGCCTGATATGATAGTTTCCGGCCGCAATCCAGATTCCATCTTCATTCTAGTGGGCAAGCGAGGTTTTTTCAATCTTTATCCATATCATTTTCGTCATTTTTCAACAAAATTTGCAGTAATCCTTGGAGACTTGATCTTAACTCGATCGCACTTTTTCCGCTTCGAGTTCAGGATGTTCGTCAGCCTTCGGCAGAACGTAGGTGAACGTATAACTGCCCGAGCCAAGCTCCACGCGGGTATCCGGCCCTTCTGCCCGGAACGCGCGGATCGCCGTCACCTCATCCAAAGGCTGCCCCTGCTCCTTCACTGCAGCTTTCGCAGCAAGCGGAAGGAGCACCGTGCCCGAAACGTTGGCCGGAATGTGAACCTCCACGATCATTTCGCCATGGTCGTGGCGGTGCCATGACGACGAAACCGCGCCATACATGGTGTCCACCTTGGCTTTGACCCAATCCAATCCGGGTCCCGGCTGTGGTTCGATATGCACCATGCCGAAGCCGGGGCGGTTTTCATCCGGACGTATGCCTGCGATATCACGGTATAACCATTCGCCAATCGCGCCGTACGCATAATGATTGAACGAATTCATGTCCCTGCTCCAAAGGCTTCCATCTTCCCGCATGCCGTCCCAATGCTCCCACACGGTCGTGGCACCTTGCGTCACTTGGAACAGCCAGGATGGATAATCCTTTTGAAATAAAAGGGTATAAGCCAAATCGCGATGACCAGCAGCGCTGAGCACAGGGTTCAGATATGGCGTTCCGACAAAACCGGTGGTCAGATGATTGCCCGCCTCTTCAACCAATTTCACCAATTGATCACCGGCCCGTTTGCGGTGCTCTGGTTCCAGCAGGTCAAAGTGCAAAGCCAATACATGCGCTGTCTGCGTCGGCACGGAAATGCGGCCGGCAGGTGTAACGAATTCGTTGCGGAAAGCTTGGATGATCTGTGCATGCAATTGGTCGAAGTAAACCGCATCCTGATCATACCCCAACACGCTGGCTGCTTTCCGTGTAAGGGAAACCGAATACGCATAAAATGCGGTCGCGACATAATCCCGGTCGGTAGCCCCGACATAACTTCCCGGTTTCGAATCGAGGCCAAGCCAGTCCCCGAAGTGAAAGCCCGTATTCCATAAGTAGGGGTTATCGCCTTGCGATCGAATGTATTCGATCCATTGCTTCATGCTGTCATATTGTTCGGCGAGCAGTCTCGTATCTCCATACATTTCATAGAGCGTCCACGGACAAATGACCGCTGCATCGCCCCATGCCGCCGACGAATGGGCGCTGTCGCTCCCGGATACGTTGACGTCAGGCACAAAAAACGGAATGCCCCCGTCCTCATGCTGGTCTGCCCGCAAATCCCGCAGCCATTTCGTGAAAAATGGAGCGGTGTTCATCAGATAAGACGCCGTGCGGATGAACATCTGCGCATCCCCCGTCCAGCCGAGCCGTTCGTCGCGCTGCGGGCAATCGGTCGGCACGTCGAGGAAATTGCCCTTTTGCCCCCACAAAATGTTGTGGTGCAGCTGGTTGACGAGCGGACTGGAGCAGGCGAATTCGCCCGTGCGTTCCATATTCGAATGAAGCACAACACCTGTAAAATCGTCGATCTGAATCGGTTCGGAGAAACCGATCAGTTTCACGTATCGGAACCCCTGGAACGTAAAATGCGGTTCATACGTTTCAACGCCCCCGCCTTTCAGCGTATATTGAACTTGCTGCTTGGCGGAACGCAAATTTTCCGTATAGAAGTTGCCGGCATGGTCCAGAATCTCCGCATGCAGCAGTTCAACCGTTTGCCCAGGATCACCCTGCACGCTGAACCTCATCCAGCCCACCATGTTTTGTCCCATATCGAGCACACGATCGCCTTCCGGCGTGGTCAGCAGCGCAATCGGCTTCAGCTGCTCCATCGCCGTAACCGGGACGTTCTCCTGCGCAACGATGATGTCTTTGGCATGGTCCAAAATCGCTGCCGGTGACCAGGATGCGCGGGATTCGTCCAGCCAATCGGACTCCAGCCGGGCGTCGTACGTTTCCCCCATATATATGTCCGACATGGCAATGGCGCTGGCGGATGCCATCCAGTCCTTTCCCGACAAGATCCGATCCTCGGAGCCGTCTTCGTATCGAATATGCAGTTCCAGCAGCAGCGCGCGATCGTCGCCGAATAATCCCTTTCGGCCGTCCCAGCCCAAATGCCCGCCGTACCATCCGTCTCCGAGAACCGCGCCGATCACGTTTTGCCCGGCCACGAGCATGGACGTAACATCATACACCTGGTACTGCAAACGTTTGTCGTAACTGGTCCAGCCTGGCGTAAAATAATGATCTCCTACCCTGGCACCATTCAGGTGCAGTTCATATAACCCGAGTGCTGTCGCATAAATGGTTGCCCTGACTACCGCTTTTTGCAGTTCGAACACTCTGCGCAAGCGCGGGCAGGAAGGATCGTCCTTCAAGGCTGCACCGGCCGTGATCCAATCGGCTTGCCATCGGTCTTCCGCATCCATCAGGCCTGTTTCGAAAAAAGCCGGTTCCGACCATTCCGATTCATTGCCCGCACCATCCCAAGCACGAACGCGATAATAGTATCGGGTTCGGGGGACAGGCTTCCAACCGGTCAGCTCCACATGAATGGAACGGTTGGAATGTTGCCGTCCCGAGTCCCACTCGATTCGGTTCATTTCGGGTACGAGGGATAGCTGGATCTGATAAGCTTCCTGGACGACGTTCCGGGCATCGGATTGCAGGTGCCAGCTGATCCGGGGGGACGAAATGTCCAGTCCGATCGGATTTTTCCGATATTCGCAGCGAAGATGATTAACGATGAACATGGTTGCAGCATCCTTTCCGCATGGTCTATTGTAAGGGCTTACGATATAATTATATCGACCCGAACCTGAGAATTACCCGGCAGAACGGACTTTTTCACCCGGCAATCCGGCCACGAAGCAAGGAGGTTTGATCATGAAGCCTGCCATTGAGATATTTAAAGGAGAGTACTTTTTCCGCGACCAGCTGAAATTGTTCGTCAACCGCGTCTCGGAAAATTTTGCGGGTCCCTTCCATGCGCATGATTTCGTGGAATACAGCTATGTTTCCGGGGGACGAGGTTTCCACCATATCGGAAACGAGGTCATTCCGGTGCATCAGGGCATGCTGTTCGTGATTCCGGTCGGCGTTCCGCACGTCTTTCGCCCGGCCACGACCGACGTTTCCAAACATCCGCTCACGATCAGCAACTGCCTGTTCAACGCCGAATTGATCCAGGAATTGGCCGGCATGATTCAGGAACCCGAGATCCTTTCGCACCTGAACGAATTGGAGCAAAACAAGGCCCCTTACGTTTTCATTACAGACCATGGGAGACGGATCGAAGACCTGATGGCCAGGCTGCACCGCGAGTGCTCCGTTCCCGGGATCGGCTCGTCTACCATGCTGTATACGCTTGTCAGCCAACTGGTCGTAACCACCTACCGCTTCATCCATAGGGTGGAGCCGAACGACCCGGTCAAACCGCCGGAGCTCGACCATATCATTCAATATTTGGAGCAGCATCTCGCCGAGAAAACGCGCCTGTCCGATCTGGCACGCCTCTGCAATTGCAGCGACAAACAAATCCAGCGCATGTTCCGCACGCAGACCGGACAAAGCTTCGGCTCATTCCTGCAACATCTGCGCATACAAAAAAGCTGTGAACTGCTGAAGCGTTCACAGCACAAAGTCAGCCTGATTGCCGAACTGGTCGGGTATCGGGATGTCGACTCCTTTTATGCGAATTTCAAAAAAATTACGGGCGATACGCCGCTGGCGTACCGCAAGAAGCATACACCCCATTCCACGCATCATGGTTGAACCGTATTTTAATTGGAGATCGAAGAATCCGGCGCCAACAGGCGATCTACGATTTCCTTTGCGTCTTTCCACGTTTTCATCAGTGGGAACGCATGCTGCTCCCGCTCTCGCACGTTCCAAGGATGAGGAATGCACAGTACCTTTTTGCCCTCAGCGAGCGCAGGAAGCAGGTTGTGCGGCCCGTCATCGATTAACAGATCGAATCCGAGCAAGTTTTTGCGTTTGCAGGTAATGAACTGCTCCGCAGTAATAAACGGCATGTGGCGCTGAAGCCAGTTCCACTTCTCCACCACGGTGGCGGGGTCGGCCGCGGTTACGATAATGACATCGTACGCCTCGTTCAGCTTCTGCATCTCTTCCACGACGTAATCGTCATACAGCTCCAGCTCTTCGAATAATCCCGGCCTGCCATAAAAGATGTCGTGCGTCGAATCCGGATGGCGCAAATGCGTCGTGTCCCACGTTACCATATCTTCATAACGCAGCGGATGCGTCGGAAACTGCAAATTGTTATAATGAATGGCCCGCTTCACCAGATGGCAGATCGTATCGTCCATGTCTACGGCAATAATCGCTTTCTTCATATGTATTCCCCCTACTCGGAAACCAGTATATCACCATCCGTGTCATCATTCCATCCTGTGGCGCGTTACACCAATGCATATTCGATCCCTTACTAAAAAAAGCCCATGCACGCGGCATCATCCGCTGCGCAAGGGCTTTGAACATGTTATTTTACGCTTGGCATACGCTTAGCTCAGGTCTGCACCGTTGGATGCAATCACTTTTTGGTACCAGCCAAAGCTCTTTTTCTTGATTCGGTTCAGCGTGCCTTGTCCCAGATCATCCTGGTCGACGTAGATGACGCCATATCGTTTGGACATTTCGGAAGTCGATGCACTGATAATGTCGATGGCTCCCCAGCTCGTATATCCCATAAGTTCGACGCCGTCCATAACGGCTTCTTTCATTTGGGTGATATGTTTTCTGAGGTAGTCGATGCGATAATCGTCCTGGATGGAACCGTCCGGTTCAACCGTATCTTTCGCGCCAAGACCGTTTTCAACGACGAACAGCGGCAATTGATAGCGGTCATGCAGTTCTTTCAGCACGATGCGCAGTCCGATCGGGTCAAGCTGCCAGCCCCACTCGGTGCGTTCGAGGTTCGGGTTTTTGATCGTGCTGTACAGGTTGCCGCCAGTTACGCCATAATCCTCCGGATTTACCGCAGACACCAGCGACGTGTAATAGCTGAACGAAATGAAGTCCACGGTGTGGTCGCGCAAAATTTGCTCGTCGCCTGGTTCCATGACGACGGACACCCCGTTTTCTTCCCAGTAACGGTCCATGAACGCAGGGTAACTTCCGCGCACCTGCACGTCCGTATGCAGCAGATTGAGCTGGTTGTCGATTTGCGCCTGCAGCACGTCCTCCGGTTTGGATGTAGCCGGATAATGGATCATGCGTGCCAGCATGCAGCCGATTTGGAAATCCGGATTGATTTCCCGTGCCTTCTTCGTAACCAGGCTGCTCGCCACAAACTGGTGATGGAGGGCTTGGTAGGACGCCTGCATCACGTTGTCCACGCGGTCTTCGATCACGCCGCCTCCTGTAAACGGTTCGATGATCGTTGTGTTGATTTCATTAAATGTCAGCCAGTATCTGACCTTGTCTTTGTAGCGAGTCATCACCGTCTCTGCGTATCTCAAGAAATGGCCGATCACTTCACGACCAACCCAGCCGTTGTACTTAAGCACCAGCCCCATCGGCATTTCATAGTGGGACAGCGTCACCAGCGGTTCGATGCCATGTTTGTTCAGCTCGTCAAACACTTCATCATAGAAGCGCAATCCTTCTTCGTTCGGCTCTTCATCGTAACCGTTCGGGAAAATGCGCGGCCAGTTGATCGACAACCGGAACACCTTGAACCCAAGCTCTGCAAACAAGGCGATGTCCTCTCTGAACCGATGGTAGAAATCGATGCCGTAACGCTTCGGATATCCTTCGGCGCTGTGATGAGCCATCGCTTTCTCCACCTTCGCGCTCGTTACGTGCATCAATTCCCGCAGGTTGGTGTAATCCTTTTTCGCAAAATAAGGAACCATGTCCGCCGTCGAGAAGCCTTTGCCGCCCGCGTCGAATCCCCCTTCTGCCTGATTGGCGGCAATGGCGCCGCCCCACAGAAATCCTTCCGGAAAACCTTGTCGTTTGTTCATCTCGGGTCTCTCCCTCTCCTCAGATTTTGGCTTCCAATACTTCTTCGCCAGCAACGATGTCTCCCAGTTTCACAGGAAGTACTTGACTGTAATCGGCTGTATTCGTCACAACCATGGCCGTTGTGATGTCGTATTCTTTCGCGATTTCTTCCAGATCAAACGTCAGCAATTTATCTCCAGCCTTAACGCGCGCACCTGTCGCCACATGCGCTTCGAAATGCTGACCACGCAGTTTCACCGTGTTGATGCCCACATGCATGAGCAGTTCCATGCCGTCATCGCTGCGAACCACGATCGCGTGTTTCGTTTTGAACACGTTCATGATCGTGCCGGTCACCGGAGAAACCAGTTCACCCACGGTTGGCACAAATGCAACGCCTTTACCCATCATTTCATCACCGAACGTTGGATCGTTTACTTCCTTGAGCTCGATGGATTTGCCTGTCAGCGGCGCATAGGCCATCGCATTGCTTGACGGCGCCGGCGCTTCCATGGCATTGACGTCAACCACTTCGGTTGCTTTGGCAGGCGTCGCCGCCGCATTCGGAGCGAATGGGGCAAGCGCCTCAGCGTCGCCTTCCTCTTCTTTGATGCCCAGCAATACGGATGCAATCGTACCCACAACGAACGCAAGGATCATGCCGATCAGAGAATACCAGAACGTTTGTCCAATCAGGGCAGGAAGACCTGGAAGACCGCCGTTACCGGCCAGAACGTACGCTTTTGCACCAAATGCCAGCGCAAACCCGCCACCGACGGCACTACCGATCATCGCTGCAGCGAACGGACGTTTGAACTTCATGTTCACCCCGTACATCGCCGGTTCCGTAACCCCCATCAAAGCGGTAAAGCTCGTCGACAAGGCTACGGTTTTCAACTTTTTATCTTTTGCACGGAAGAATACGCCCAGCGTAGCACCTGCCTGACCCATGTTGGAGATGTATGTGAGCGGCAGGAATTTATCGAATCCAAGCGTTGCAATGTTGCTCAGGATGATGGGTACAAGCGCATAGTGCATACCCGTCATGATGATCAAGGCCATGGCACCGCCAAGCACAAGACCTGCAATCAATCCGCCTTCATTCAGCAGCCAGTTGATACCGCCCGACAAAGCGCTGCCTACGAATGTTCCCAGTGGCCCGATGGCGATCAGCGTAACCGGAACCATAATGATCAGCGTAACCAGCGGCACCAGCAGCAGCTTCAGCGCAGCCGGGATGACACGGTCCACCCATTTTTCCACATAGGACATAATCCATACGGCCAGCAAAATCGGAATGACCGAAGAAGCATAACTCACCGCTGTTACCGGAATGCCGATAAAGGATACCGACTCCCCGCTGGACAGCAATGTGCTCATGTCCGGATACATCAGCGCGGTTCCGAGCGCCACGGCGACGAACGGATTGGCGCCGAATTTGCGTGCCGCGCTAAACGCGATCAGAAGCGGCAGGTAATGGAACACGCCATCCCCGATCGCCGACAGAATGCGGTACGTGTCCGTTCCGGCAGCCATCCAGCCGAGCGATACGAACAGCGCCAGCAACCCTTTGAGCATACCGGCCGCCGTGATGGCTGGCAGCATTGGTGCAAATACACCCGCGATCGTTTCGAAAATGCTCAGGATCACGTTTTGCTTTTTCTCCGGTTTGGCGGTTTTGTTGTCCTGGCTTTGCTGCAGCGCAGGCTCTTCCTTCACCATGGCGTCGAATACTTTGGACACGTCGTTGCCGATAATGACCTGGAACTGGTCTCCGGAAACGTTTGTCCCCATGACTTTGTCCAGATTTTTGAGCGTTCCGTTGTCCACTTTGTCATTGTCTTTCAGATCGAAGCGAAGACGGGTAACGCAGTGGTACACCGAATTGATGTTGTCTTTTCCCCCAACGGCTTTGACGATGTTTTTCGCCGTTTCCTGATGATTCATCTCGTTTTCCTCCTTCTGTGTCCACAAAAAATACCCGAATGAAACCAACGCTCGCGTGCGTCAGTGATTCATTCGGGTATTGCCTGATTGAACAGTAACAAGCCCATCGTTATTCGGTTTCCTTGGCGGCATCCCGCTTCGTTTTCATCAGGCGTTCCAGATGGAGCGTCAGATACAACTGCTCGGAATGCGTCATGTCGTATTGATAGTTTTTATGGATAAAAGCTTCGATTTTGCGTATGCATTTGAACGTTTCGGGATAGTTCTTGCGAACGACCTCGTACAGGTATTCCTCCGCATCGTCATGCGACGTATGGGTGATGACCCGTTGGCAGAAATATTTCAAATGCGTGATGAACCGAAAATAGTTGACGCTATCTTCATCCACTTCGACGTTGAAGTGATATTTGATAATGTTCATGATCTCCTGAAGCAGCTGCATCAGGTGTGTTACGTCATTCATGGAATCATTGATCTCCGCATTGATGAAATGCAGCGCAATGTTGCATATTTCCTCCTTCGGGAATTCAATGTCCAATCTTTCGCGCAGCAAGGTGAGTGCCTCGCGGGCCACATCATACTCTGCCTTGTAAAAATGCTGTACCTCCCACGATAACGGATTGCGCGCGATATGTCCCATTTCCATCCGCTGTACGGCAAAATGGATATGATCCGACAGGGACACATAAATGCCGTCACTGATCGTTTTGTTCAGCTGCGTCCGGGCCAAGCTCACAATATCGTCGGTCGCCTGCAATATCTCTACAGGCACCTCGGTGACGATCGACTTGAATTTCTCGTAGATCGATGCATCCTGGAGACGAAAAATTTTTTCGATCCGCTCTTCATCGATCGGGTCGCCCGCTTTGAACTTGAATCCGATACCCCGGCCGAGGATCAGCAGTTCCTGGTTTTTGTCATCGACGGTGCTGACGATATTGTTATTAAATATTTGTTTAATGATCATGTCTGGACCCACCACTTTATTTTGAGGATTAAAAAAGGGCAAAACCAAAACAGAAATAATGATAACATCATTTCTATTGTGGTTTTGCCCGCATTACCGGTAACAAGCCTCGGGACTAATGTACCACAAGCTGAAAACGGTGTCAACGAAAAATCGTCTCGAACATGGCATAATCCATGCATCATTCCGGCACCGACGCCGTCGTCATTGTCAATGACATGAGATTATTCCGTATTGCCGAGTCCGATGATTCCTGCCATAGTTATGCCCTGTCGGGACGCAATTATGATTCCGACGCAAAAGGATTAACTTTTTTGTTGCCTGCGTTCTGCAAGTTCCTTCGTAATTTGCTTCTGTTTCTCTTCCGAAATGTCAAACCATAGGATCGATGCGGTAAATAATAGAACGAATGCCGGAAGCACGCCCATTAACAATTTCAAGCCAAAAATGGTCTCGCTGCTTTGTTCGACTCCAGGTACGTACCCCACTACATGCAATGCCCACGCTGCGATAGACCCGGCCAATGCCATGGCCAACGTTTGCACGAAACCTTGAATGGAACCCATCAAACCGTTTACGTTTTTTCCGGTCTTCCATTCGGTATAATCCATGGCAGCAGGCATCATGGAGCCTTGCGCCGGCGTCGATGCGCCCAGGAAAAACGCGGTGATCGCATTCAAGGCCATAAAAATGATAATTCCAGCCTTTGTATCGGGGATAACCATCACCGCAAGCATGCAGATCACGTTTACGACGGAAGCGGCCAGCACATTGATTTTGATGCCAAACCGTCTCGTGATCGGTCCGCTCACCATGACGCCGAGAAACGTGGGCAGTATGCTTACCGCACCGTATATGACCACAAGCCCTTCGTTATTAAAGAAATATTTGAAGTAATGGATCATGATTGCCGTTCGGATTCCGTTGGACAAGTTCAAAGCCAGCACGTAGATGTACAGAACAACGGCCGACCTGTTCGTGAACACTGCTGATATCATTTCTTTCAACGGTGTCTTTTGGCTGTTATTCGGGTTGATGTATCTTTCTTTCAAAGATGTTACCTGGAAAATGGATACCAAAATCCCCACCAATCCGACCAGGCCCATGATCAACGAGAAACCTCTGGCATCATTCCCGTTTCCCAATGCTTTGTAAAGCGGTTGAAAAGCCAATGATGCGAACAATGCACCGAGCATAATGGCGATATAACCGATTTGCCCCATCGAGATCCGGTCATCGATTCTTTTGGTGATCGCGGGACCTACGGCGTTGCTCGGCGCATACTTTATGGAGATCAGGATGCTGTATACCAGGTACGTTGCCGTAACATAGATAACGTTCCCGTTTGCCCCCAACCCAAAGTCCGTAAAGGTCAGCCATCCGAAAATGGCGATCGGTACTCCCAGAATGGCAAAGTACGGCACGTATTTCCCCCACGGCGTGCTCACTTTATCAACAAACACGCCAAATACGGGAACAAGAATAGCATCGATAATCCGGGCTACCAGAAATAAACCTGCCACGTAAGCGGGGCTTATTTCGAGAATGTCCGTATAAAAGAACAGCAAAAACGTGGCAATGATTTGATTGTGCATCGTTCCCGTCATGTTGCCGATCGTGGCTGCCACTTTCTCCCGGAATGAAAGCTTTCGATCTTCTTCCGGCATGCTCGCGACTGGCTGACTCTGAGTGACGTTGACTACTCCCATAATGATGCCCCCTTGAATGTATGCGCTTACCGATTTCTTAACGAGCCAAGAAACGACAAACTTTCTTTCGGAGTTCGGATTTGCGTGGATCGGTCGACGGCGATCAATCCAAAGGTTTGAGCGTAGCCAAGCTGCCACTCGAAATTGTCCAACAAGGACCAATACATGTACCCGATCACATCAATCCCGTCTTCCATACACTTCTGTACGCCAGCTGTGGCCTGTCGGATGAATTCGACGCGTTCGTCGTCTTGATCCGTGGATATGCCATTCTCGGTTACGATGATCGGTCCATCCCAATGTTTGGCCACAAATTGAAGCACGTTCGCCAATGCTTGAGGATAGTTTTCATATCCCATTTTGGTTAACTTCGCGTGGTCCGGCGGCTGGACAACCCCACTTGGTCCATGGATCTTTCTGGAGTAATTTTGAACGCCGATGAAGTCATCGCCTTGGAGAAACGGCAAATAGTATAAGAAGTCCTCATGCTGTTCTTGTTCTGCCAGCTGTTCCCCACCGGGTAACGCCTGATGATCGTACAAAGATAACGTGATGCCGACCTTGATCGACGAGTTCAATTCCTTGATTACACTTCTGGCTGCCTGATGGCATTTCATAATGATCTGTTCGCCTTGCTCCGTCCGTGGGGAGAGAAATGGTTGTACTTTTGTTGGATCCATGCCAAACACCTGTCCCAAACTGGCAAAGTATTTCTCCATGCTGCTTTGCACATCGACGTTTAAACCCACCTGCACATCCGCGGGTGTTGTGGAGTTCGAATCGTTCGCTGCGGCGCCGATCATTCGTTTCATAATTTTGGTGATCTGTTTCCCCATGTTCGCTTCGTTAATCGTACAGATGTAAGGCATCAGGGGCCCCAGCTCTGAAACGACATGCCGGCAATAGTTCTTGAAATGCTCCACCGTTGTTTCGCTCTCCCATCCCCCTTCGGCAATCAGCCATTTGGGAGACGAAAAATGATGCAATGTCACGACAGGATTCACCTTATGTTGATGGCAGCATTCCAGGACCTTCCTGTAATGTTCGATCTCTTCTGCAGCAAACTGCCCTTTAACCGGCTCAATTCTTGCCCATTCGATGGAAAAGCGATACGTATTCAAGCCCGCATCCACCAACATTTGAATGTCTTTTTCGTAAAAATGATAATGGTCCACCGCCTGTAAAGAAGGTTCTTTGTACAACGAGTGCGGCATATGCTCCATCGCCCAGAAATCACTATGGATATTGTTTCCTTCCACCTGATGCGCGGCCGTAGCCGCACCCAACATAAAATCGCTCCTAAATGGTTTTGTCATCGTCCTCTACCTTTCCATCTCAATTTGTTCCCCCGGGGAAGCGTTTTCAATTCCTGACTTGACGCTATGACCATAGTAGCATTCACCCTGGATTTGATATGGTGATTTCGTATGTTTTTTAGTATTATTGTCCTGAATACAGCATGAAATCTCCAGCAGGGAGTTGATCCTGATGACCACATGCATTACCATCGACGCGATGTGCAGCCTCGTTTCCAATACGTTTGAACTGCCTGTTTTCTTTATCAGTCCGAAAGGAAAAGTCATCTATGACAACTTGCGCGGCCAACCGATCAACCCACTGATCGAACGTCGCACCGGAAGTTATTTGAACCCGTTATATTTCGAACCCAGAAGAACATATCGGATTCCTGTTATTACCAAATCGGTATTCTCCGAAAAGTTCATATTAATCAGCTATTTCGATGGCGATCTGTTTGAAGGCACCCTGATTGTGGGTCCTACCCTGTCCCACCCCATACCTAATGAAGTATTAACTGGCATTATCAATGATAGGGATGCATTTTTTTATCGCGATCAAGTCGCTCGTTATTATGAACGTTTGCCGATTTTGAGCAATGACAAGCTGAACCATATCAGCGTTTTTATTTATCACTTGTTCAACAAGGAGCTGCTTTCTCCTCAATCCGTCTTGTATGAAGATTTTCAGTTCGATGACTATGAAAAGGCAAAGGGATTCGTGAATCTTGAATTCACCCAATATTTGCAATCTGCGGATCACAACCAGGTTCGATTGTTCGAAAAAAAGCTTTTGTTCATGATCAAAGAAGGCAGGGTTGAGGACATCGACGAACTCTCTTTCATCAAGGAAGAAGAATCCTCATCCGTCTTGTCGAAATCCAGCTTCCTTCGTTCGAACAAAAACCATATCATTACGCTGATTGCTTTGGTAACGAGAGCTTCTATGGACGGAGGCTTGAACGAGGATACCGCCTTTGCATTACACGACAGGTTCATACAACGGCTCGAGGAATTGGACCGGCTGGATGAAATCCGAAGTTTGGCACGCGAAGTCCTGCATACGTTTGCAGAGAAGGTGAAGCAAGCACGGCACGAAAGATATTCCAAAAAAATCATAGCCTGCAAGGAGTACATTCATAAGCACATTTATGAAGAAATCCACCATAACGACATCGCCTTGGAGATTGGACTTAGTCCCAAATATTTGTCGGCCCTGTTCAAAAAAGAGGTCGGCATTTCGGTAAGCGAATACATTCAACAAACAAAGATCGAAGAAATCAAACGTTTACTGGCGTACAGCGCCATCTCGATATCCGAATTAGGCTCGCTCTTTCATTTTAATGACCAGAGCTATTTAACCAAAGTATTTAAAAAGATCGTGGGGGTGACCCCGAAACAATATCGCGAAAAACATCATTTGATCGAAAAAGGTTGACCCAACGTAAAAACGAGCCCAATGAATATTGGCTCGTTTTGGTCTGTAAGGCGTATTACAGCGCGATCGTGTACTTCCCGCTTCCTGCCGTAAAGATGATATGCCCGTCTTCATAGCGGACATCGGGAAACTCGGCAGACACTCGTTTGATGTCAACCTGCTTGCCCGGAAGCATAACGGTGGCCCTGGAATTCGCAGGAATGCCAAAATCGTAGGTAACGCCTCTTTCCGTCTTCAACCAACCGGATTGGATCACGCCATAGGGAGATTCATACGTTGCAGATGCATGTGTAAGCGTTCCTCCAACCAGCGGTTTTATCGTAAAATGTTTGAAGCCCGGCGTTTTCCATTGCGGGCGAATGCCTGCAATGCCTGTAAATAAGAAGTCGCATACCGCTCCATAGGAATAATGGTTCAATGAACCCGTAAGTTCCCCGTCCGGTTTGATTCCCCTCCAGCTTTCCCAAATCGTTGTAGCGCCATGGCTCACGGCATATAACCAGGAGGGATCGGAGGTTTGCTCCAGCAGCCGATAGGCGATTTCGGGATACCCATGATCCGCCAGAACATGAAGGATGAACGGCGTGGACAAAAATCCCGTATTCAAATGATGCTTCTGCGCTACGACCATCTCGGCAAGACGGTCCGCAACCGCTTGTCGTTTGGCTGTATCCGCCAACCCAAACGCCAGCGTCCGGACATTCGGCGCCTGCCGATCGTCCAGAATATGCCCGTTATCCTGAACAAAGTATGCATTGTACACACGCTTGATCTTTTCATATCGACGCTGGTATTCTTCTGCTATCTCGAGCTTTCCGAGTACGGAAGCCATTTCGGCCAGGAGGCGCGTGGAATAGGCGAAATACGCCGTCGCAACATCGGGATGACAGCCTTGGGACTTGCTCATCGCCGCGACCAGATCGTTGAATTCGGAATCGGCTTCGAGCCATTCTCCCCAGTGGAAGCTGGTATCCCAAATGTAATCCGCATCAAGCTCGCCGTCGGTATAGCTCTGATAGGCGGGAGAGTCTTTGAAACGTTCATTGGCTTTCCTGGCGCTGACGGCCATATAATCCACCCATGCCTTAGCCGAATCAAACTGCTTCTCTAGAATGGTTTGGTCTCCGTAACACAGATACAACGTCCATGGAATAATAACCGCCGCATCCCCCCAGCCGGAAGAACCGTCAAGCATGCTTGCCGTTCCTGGCTCTGGCCTGCGTATGGCCATCATGGGGTCTTTATTCTGCTTGGAGAACCTCTCCCATTCCTCTTTGTTGTGATAGCCGATCACGGTAGGTACCGTACTCCCTACGGATCCATTCGAGAATTGTTCGGACGCCAGGTCGGCCAGCCATTTTTCATAAAACGAATGCACGTTCATAAAATTGGCTGCCGTTTTGCAAAATACTTGTGCGTCCCCCGTCCAGCCTGCTCTCTCCCGGGTCGGGCAATCCGTCGGCACTTCCATGAAATTGCTTTTTTGGCTCCAGCGCGAGTTAGAGACCAATTGGTTGATCAAGGGATTGGAACACGTAAATTCACCCGTTTGCTCCATATCCGAATAGATGGCCACTGCCGTAAAATCTTCTGCTTTTACAATGCCTGGATGCTTCTTGACCAGCACGTAGCGAAAACCAAAGATCGAGAAGCGCGGACGATAATGCTCGATACCCTCACCCTTCAAAATGTAGCGAACTTCTTGAAAGTCCTCTAACGGCCCGTGATGAGCCAGGTTTTGCAAGGTAAAGTTCCCGTCTTTATCCAGCGTTTCCCCATGGATGAGTACAACATCGGTACCGGCTTCACCGCAAACCCTCATGTCCACCCAGCCTGCGATGTTTTGTCCAAAGTCCAGCACGGTCTCGCCATTCGGCGTGTGTAATACCGTTGGCGAAAAGGTTTCCTTTTGTCTAACCGGCACGCTGCGGGTCGCAATCAGGCCAGTTAGTTCATCTTTGGCAGCCTGTACTTGCTCCCAGGAAGAATCGTCATATCCGGGTTGGTTCCAGCCTTCCATATCTATTCGGGCATCATAAAGATCGCCAGCCTTCATGTCTGATTTCAGCAGCGGTCCGTATGATGTCTTGAATGTCCCGTCACTGCAAACCCATTCGATCGTTCCGTCCTCATATTGCAGCATCAGTTGTCCCAAAAAAGCCAGCTTGTACCCGAAATTATTTTTCAAGCTAGCCCCGCCGGTAGAACCTCTCCACCAGCCGTCGCCAAGAATAATGCCAAGCGCGTTAGCGCCTTCCTGCAGCAAATGAGTCACGTCATAGATCTGATATTGCAATCGCTCGTGATAAGATGTAAATCCGGGAGTAAACAGATGGTCCGTACCTTCCGCCCCGTTCAAATAAAAGCTGTATAGTCCTTTTGCCGTCAAACATGCCCTGGCCCGGACAAGTCCCTTCCTTACAATGAATTCCTTGCGAATATAAGGGGCAGGTTTATAGGCATCGATCTGCACTTCCTTTTCCGGTTCAATCCAGCAGGCACGCCAGTCACTGGAATGCAACAGCCCGATTTCAAAGAAGGCGCATTCGCTGAATATGGACTCTTCACCGTGATTGTCCCAGACTTTAACCCTCCAATAGACGCGCTGCAGCGATTCCAGCGGCGGACCTGCATACAAGATGACTTGGGACTGGTCAGATTCTACTCTCCCCGTATCCCAGATCAAATCGTTAAAGTCTTTTGTTCCGGATGCTTGTACATGATATGCCGTTTGCATAACGTTCGTCTCTGAACTGTACACCTTCCAACCTAATCGTGGTGATGCTGCGTCCACGCCCAAAGGATTTTCCAAATATTCCGTTCGCAATGATCCGACTTCAAGCACGTATAATCCCCCCTCAAATTCACTCCGCCGTATGCTTCTACCCATCGAGAAGGATCGCGGTGACTCTCTTAGGATAATAAAAACAGTGCTTTTTTTATGGTACGTGGGGACGCATTTTTGTAATCAGGTATCGGAGCAGCCGAATAACCGAGATCAAATGCCGAATAGCCCTTCAACAAGAAGGGCTGTGACGTTAAATATACGACTCGCGTTATTGCTTGAACGTGACATGAATCTGCACGATTTCGGAGCGGCTGCTTGTACGGATCGGCGGCCCCCAAAATCCATAACCCGACGTGACAATGGAATGCATGTCGCCTTTCTGTAAGTGTCCCCAATCGTTCTCGTAAATGGCCTGCGTGATGAACTGGGCCGGGGCAATCTGCCCGCGATGCGTATGGCCGGACACAACCAGATCGATGCCGTTTTGTTCGGCGATATCCAGATCATACGGCTGGTGGTCCAGCATGATGACCGGTTTGCTTTGATCCACGTTTTCCATTAAAGCAGCGACCTCGGCACGATCCGTCTCGGTTCTGTCTTTGCGCCCGATCAAGGTCAATTTGTCATCCAGCATAATTTGCTCATCATATAACACCTTCATGTTGCTTTGTTCCAAGGCTGCAATCAACGCTTCGATCGGACCGTCGAATTTGTCATGGTTCCCAAGGGTTGCGTAAACACCGTAGGGTGCCTGGATATCACGAATAATGTCCGCGATCCCGCTTTTCTTGTATAGCTCAAGGTTATCGTCGATCAGGTCGCCAGGGTACAGCACAAGGTCGGGCTTCAGTGCATTAATCTCATTCACCATTCGTTTAGCGTGGCTTGGTCCCGACAGCAGCCCAAAATGGGTATCTGCTGCCATCACGATGTTAAGCGTGTCCAGCCCTTCGACTTTTTTATCGATCTGAATGCTGTACTCCCTCACGACCGGACTATATGCATTGAAAATGCCGTAACCCAGTGTCGACAACAATAAAACAAGCGTCGCCGCGCCGGCCCATTTGTGTGCATGATGCCTGGGTATGCGCGTCAACCGCAGCAGCCAAAGGATGATATGTACAACCGGCAGAATCATCAATAACAATGAGAAGATGGCCAACCAGTATGATCCAATGATGCTCAGAAACGATAAGCTTCCAAACATCCGCGCCAAAATAAATGAACAAGCCAGAAATGCGATGATTCCAATATACAGCCAGCGGAAACGTGCGCTCACCACGGGTTTCATCCAGCTCCACCCGCTCCAGCCTATGTAAAATACCAGCAATCCGTATACGAGCAGAAATGCAATACCAGCTACGACAAACATTCTACGACGATCCTCCTCGTTCATATTCAATTTCTAATGATGCCTTTAACCCGTCTGCACCAGTATAACCCAGAAGCCCTGTTCCAGGCATCTTTCCAATGCAAAAAAGCATTCCCGCGTCCGCCGAGAGCCAAAGGCTTTCGCATCGGACACAGGAATGCTTGAACTTTTATGATTGCGTCGTCTAATGATTATTCGCTTGCTTCCATCCAGTTGTGGTGGAATGTGCCTTCTTTGTCCACGCGTTTAAACGTGTGAGCGCCGAAGTAGTCGCGCTGAGCCTGCAGCAGGTTGGCCGGCAGACGCTCTGTGCGGTAGCTGTCGTAGTAGGACAGCGCGCTGGAGAAGCCCGGTACCGGAATACCTTGCGTTACCGCTACGGATACCACTTCGCGCCATGCATCCTGGTACGATTCCACGATGTTTTGGAAATAAGGGTCGAGCAGCAGGTTTTTCAGCTCGGCATTGTTGTCGTACGCTTCCTTGATGTTTTGCAGGAATTGCGAACGGATGATACAGCCGCCGCGGAAAATCATCGCGATGTTGCCGTATTTCAGATCCCAGCCGTACTCGTCGGAAGCTGCGCGCATTTGTGCGAAGCCTTGGGCATAGGATACGATTTTACTTGCGAACAGCGCTTTGCGCACGCTCTCGATGAACGCAGCTTTGTCGCCTGTGAAAGCGGACGCGGACGGGCCGTTCAGGATTTTGCTTGCCGCTACGCGTTCGTCCTTCATGGCAGACAAGAAGCGCGAGAATACGGATTCCGTAATCATGGACAGCGGTACGCCCAGATCCAGCGCGCTTTGGCTTGTCCATTTGCCCGTCCCTTTTTGTCCGGCAGCATCCAGGATGACGTCGACCATCGGTTTGCCGGTTTCCGGATCGTATTTGGAGAAGATGTCGGCCGTAATCTCGATCAGGTAGCTGTCGAGTTCGCCTTTGTTCCATTCCGTAAAGATTTCATGCAGCTCTTCGACCGAGACATTCAGCACGGATTTGAGCAGATGGTAGGCCTCACCGATCAACTGCATATCTCCGTACTCGATGCCGTTGTGCACCATTTTTACATAATGTCCGGCACCGTCTGGTCCGATGTATGTACAGCAAGGATCGTCGCCTACTTTGGCGGAAATCGCCGTCAGGATCGGTTCGACGAGTTTGTAGGCACTTTCCTGTCCGCCCGGCATGATTGCAGGGCCTTTCAGCGCGCCTTCTTCACCGCCGGAGACGCCTGTGCCGATGAAGCGAATGCCTTTGTCTTCCAGCTCTTTGCTGCGGCGCTGCGTGTCAGGGAAGTAGGCATTTCCGCCATCGATGATGATGTCGCCTTCGTCCAGATGAGGCAGCAGCTGTTCGATCGTTGCGTCCGTTGCGCTGCCCGCTTGAACCATGATCAAAATTTTGCGCGGGGATTCCAGGGATGCCACGAACTCTTCGATAGAGAACGTGCCTGTCAGGTTTTTGCCTTCCGCTTCTTTCAAGAGGTCATGCGTTTTCTCCGGGGAACGGTTGAATACCGACACCGTAAAGCCTCTGCTTTCAATGTTAAGGGCCAAGTTTTTGCCCATAACCGCAAGTCCGATAACGCCGATCTGTTGTTTGCTCATTATATCCTCCTGATCATTTTAATATTCTAAAGCTTTATTATGGGGCGGAGCGGTGGCGAATCTAACGGCCACCTGCTCCGCGTCATCATCATTATTTTACGGAATTTTTCCAGTCAGCCGCAAATTTTTCCAGACCTTGGTCTGTCAGCGGGTGTTTGGAGATTTGCTCAATGACGGAGAATGGAACCGTCGCAATATGTGCTCCTGCCAACGCTACACGTGTTACGTGATCCGGATGTCTTACGGATGCGGCAATGATTTGTGTATCCAGATTATGCACACGGAAGAGTTCGGCTACTTTGCTCACCAATTGCACGCCATCTTCGGAGATGTCGTCGAGACGACCCAAGAATGGGGATACGTACGTTGCGCCAGCACGAGCTGCAAGCAAAGCTTGGTTCACCGTGAAGATCAGTGTTACGTTGGTTTTCACGCCTTTTTTCGTCAAGTAGCGGCATGCTTCCAGACCTGCCAGCGTCATTGGCAATTTGATCGTGATGTTTTTGTCGCTGTTGTTGATTTTGATCAGTACTTCCGCTTGCGCGATCATTTCTTCTGCTGTTTCTGCATCCGGCGTTACTTCTGCCGATACGGATTCCACTTCAGGAACCAGCTTCAGGATTTCTTCGATGCGGTCCTCGAATTTCACGCCTTCTTTGGCTACGAGAGAAGGATTCGTCGTTACGCCGTTCAGGACGCCGATTTTATATGCTTTTTGAATTTGCTCCACGTTTGCTGTATCGATGAAAAATTTCATGTTGATTCCCTCCACTGGATAGTTTATTTTTTGGATTTGGTACTACTTCAGCATGTTACATATTACATATTACCATTAACCGCCAACGGAACTCCAGAAGCAGCTTGTTTCACCTGTTCTTCAGGCTCGTCAAACCACCAATGATGTCCCTCCTCGGCGAGCAAGGCATCGGACTCGGCCGGGCCATAGCTTCCTGCGGCATAGGTGTGCAACGGAAGCAGGTTCTCTGCAAATGCGTCCAGAATCGGCTGGACCCATGCCCACGACAATTCAACCTCATCCCAATGCGCAAAGAACGTAGGATCCCCATGCAGCGCATCGCGAATCAGGTTCTCGTAAGCTTCGGCCAGATTTTCCCGATCCGGGGACAAGTCGATATGCACCGGCTTGAATTCGCCTTTGTTTTCCGGATCGCTTGCGTTCAGCTGGAGCGTCATGCTCTCGCCCGGGCTCATTTCAATGACAAGCAGATTCGGTTTGGAACCGTTGTTGCTCTCGGAATGAGTCTGACCGGATGGCTCCTTGAATTCGATGACGATGCGCGTGGACTTTTCTTTCATGCGTTTGCCTGTGCGGATATAGAATGGAACCCCGCGCCAGAAGAAATCGTCAATCTGCAGCTTCGCGGCGATAAAGGTATCGTTCATCGTGTTCTCCGCAACGCCCGGCTCATCCTTGTAGCCTTGCACCGGCTTGCCTTGGATGCTGCCCGCCGCATATTGGCCGCGAATGACGCTTGCGCCCACGTTTTGTTTTTGCAGCGGCTCAATCGATTCCATGATGTGCTTTTTCTTCATGCGGACTTTGTCCGAGTCGCTTTTGTTGTAAGGAAGCTGGATCGCCATCATCATGAGCAATTGCAGCATATGGTTCTGGAACATGTCGCGCACGGCGCCCACGTGATCGTAATAAGATGCCCGTTCCTCAACGCCTACCGTCTCGTTCGCCGTAATTTGCACATTGGAAATGTAACGATTGTTCCAAAGCGCCTTCATGATCGGATTGTTCTGGTGCAGCGTCTCCAGGCGCTGTACCATCGGTTTGCCCAAATAGTGGTCAATCCGGTAAATCTCGTCCTCCGTAAACGCCTCGCTCAATTTGCGATTGAGATCACGCGCCGATTGCAGGTCATGGCCGAACGGCTTCTCGATGACAAGGCGTTTCCAGCCTTGCGTATCGCCAAGACCGCTTTCCTGAATATTTTCGGCTATAGGCTCGAAGAACTCCGGTCCTACCGACAGGTAGAACAGACGATTCGAAGCAGCTCCGCGCTGCGCTTCCCCTTCTTCCACCATGCGAAGCAGCTTTATATAATCTTCCTTATGGCTGATATTCAATACACTGTAACGAAAAGCCTGCACAAAAGATTTTACTTTTTCCGCATCAGGCGCGCGTCTCGAAAATTCCTGCAAGGATTTTTCCACTTGAGACTGGAAAAAATCGTCGCTCCATTCGCGGCGTCCAAGCCCGATCAACGAGAAGGAAGCCGGCAGTTTTTGTTCGATGTATAAATTATACAAAGCAGGATATATTTTTCGCTTGGCCAGATCGCCAGTCGCACCAAACAGTATGATCGTCGTTGGTTCCATCTCCCGTAACTCCTTCCGAATAACTCTGGTTTCTTTGCTGTAGTTCCACTATAATACTTTTCAGAGCCATACAAGTAATTAATATATTTCACAGGAGATATAGATAATATCTATGACTACAAATTACGAGTTGTATAAAGTTTTCTATTGGGCCGCCAAAACCGGAAGCCTGACCCAGGCCGCCAAGGCGCTTTACATTACGCAACCCAGCGTCAGCCATGCGATCAAACAGCTCGAGGACAGCTTCGGGCTTACGCTCTTCTATCGCACGTCCAAAGGCGTTGCCCTGACCCAGGAAGGCGCCAGTCTGTATTCCTACATCGAGCAGTCGCAGATCCTGATCTCGATGGCGGAAGAAAAAATGGCCGCGCTCAAAAGCCTGGACAGCGGAGAGCTGCGCATGGGCGGCAGCGATTCGCTGTTCAAGCATTACATGCTCCCGTTTCTGGAAGAGTTCCATACCCAATATCCGGGCATCAAGCTCCACCTAAGCCATGGGACGACGCCGGAAGTCATAACGTTCCTGAAAGAAGGCAAAATCGACCTGGGCGTCGTGCGCATGCCGATCGTCGATCCCCAGCTTGAGGTCAAGGAAAGCCTGCAGCTTAACGATACATTCGTTGCCGGGGAGCGTTACGCTGCCGAATTGAAAGGCAAAATCATTACGTTGGAGCAGCTGCTGGAGCATCAGCTGATCCTTTTTTCACGGAACAGCCGGGTACGGATGGCGATTACGGAGTTGTTCAACAGTTACGGTTACACGCCAAGGCCCGAAATCGAAGTCGGCAGCGTTGATTTGCTGATCGAGTTTGCTCGGCGGGGATTGGGTATTTCTTATGTGACGCGCGAATTCATTACCAAGGAACTTGAAGAAGGTTCTCTGTTCGAAGTGCAGCTGGACGTTACTCTACCGCCGTCCCAGGTGGGCATCATGACCAAACGCAACATGCCTATTTCCTTGGCAGCAGGCCGATTTATGGAACTTATTTTCAAAAATTAAGAAAAGAGCCTTTTCGTCCGCGGAGGATGAAAAGGCTCTTTCGTTTTTCGAGGCAAACTAACTTTGAGACAAACTCATGAAAACAAATTTTATTCCCAGCCCTCCCTCTTGGGCAGGTTGGAACCTTTGGTCCCCAGATCGGACACAGCGTCCATACAACCGATGGGCGGACCCACAATAGCATCGCTTCTGATGGATGCGATCGCCTTGGCGTAAGCCTCTTCATCCAGGCAGTACGCGCGCTGGGCCACTTCCGGAGGCGTCGCAGCCAGAAAGTCCGCGCCAAGCACGATATCCGGCGTAGGCACGTCAAAGATCGTCAGCACGTGCACGTCATCCGTTTCTGCCACGAACCAGTGAAACCAGCCTTTCGGAAAGATCGACACCTGCCCTGGCTTCAGCCGGTAATTCAAACGTTTGCGCGTAAACGGGTCAAACACGGACGTGGTCACTTCGCCTGAAATGACAACGACCATTTCCGTTGAATTGATGTGGTAGTGTGGCTGCACAATGATCCCTTTGGTCATATGAATATTGAAAAATCCATTTTTGATTGCAGGCAATTGCTCACCGAACAGCTGGGTTACAACGTTGCGCGGATCACGCTGATAATTAATCACGGCTGTGGAATCGGCCGCCAGCTGCACATTCGGGTCTTGCAAAATCGGATCGATCATGCCACGGTTACCTCCTTTATTGGGCAAATTGCTCATTGTTGTACTGTATGCGTCCTAGAGCAGAGTCATGCCGGAAGCCCTAAGAATGTGCCCCGCAAATGAAGAAAAGCCTGCTGACGCATTACGCGCCGGACAGGCTTGTTGTCATGATTGTAATGGCTCACATTTCGTCGATAAAACGGGCAAACTCCCGGCCCGGATCGGCCAGGAAATCGTTCAATGCCGCGATGTCGCCCTGCTCCTGATGTTCAAGATCGACGTATCCGATCCGCTTCATGCCCGGATTCCAGACGATGGCGATGTGCGAATACTGGTCGACTCGGGAAGATAGGCGCAGCAGCTTTTTTCGGCCTAATTTCATCTCCACCGCATCGACCAAATGAAAGAATTCAATATAACCGACGCCCGAATCGTTGGTTGGCAAATCCACCCGGCCCGGATTGCCCATCATAAAATCAATCAGCGGCTGTGGCAGCTTGTACCCTTTCAAGGCATACAGCTTGTTGCTCACATTGTGAAGCTCCTCCGGCTCATGTGCCTTAAGATATTCCGCCATTTCCCCATTGTTCTGCGATACGGCGATGGTATAGGCTCGTTCTCCGTCCTTCTCCTGAATCGTCACGTCCGCCCCCTGTTCGACCAAAAACCGAACCATGTTCAGATTGTTGTTGCGGGCAGCGACGGTTAACGGGGTCGCCTTGTATGGATACACCATGTCCGGCTCGTTGTAATTGATGTCGACGCCGTGATCCAGCAAATAACGGACTGTTTTCATGTCGTGATCCGACACCGCTGTGCGCAGCGTTTTGCCCGCATGTTTCCGAATGTCCAGCCCCAGTTCGTTGAACAGGGGAATGTTGTTCTTGTTGCCGTAATACGCCTCGTCGTACGCGGTGGATTTCACCTTGCTGCGGCCGTCGAGCCTTGCTCCCTTTTCATGCAAATACCGAATTACGTCTTCCCCGCAATAACGGGCCGCCTGAAGCATCGCTGGTCGGTCTTTGGCATTCAGTTCCGCCCCGTGTTCGACCAACAGCTTCACCATATCCGGTTTATTCAAAGTCAATGCGATATCCAGCGGAGTCATGGTTATGTATTTGCTCAGCACAAGCGGCTCTTCGAGCGCCAAGCCTTCATCTATCGCCTGTTCCACCACAGGCAGGTTGTTCTCCCAGATCGCCTCCGCAATCGCGGGCAATGTTTCGAATTTCCCCATATGGCCGATTTTGAACATTAATGATCCCTCCTTGCGCATCTTGATCCTATTTTGCAGTTCTAGCAACCCTCAAATATTTATCATACAAAAGGCGGCCGCCTCTTTCATCGTCTAATTGTCCCAAAACACGGGAACGTCCTGCTTGGCTTTGCCAAAAAAGATGCGCACAAGCGCATCATCGGGCGGGCTTCTTCTACTTCACCCATATTTTTTTGTCGATCTTGCCCCAAGCGCTCAAGAATGGGGCTGAAAACCGATCCTATGGCGGAATTTGAGAACTTCATTCATCTTATGATAAGATTAGGGCTATCCGTTTTTCAGCAGAGTGCCGGTCGGTCTGCAGACCGGATTCGGAAAGGACCTTATGAAATCTACCGGAATATTTGACATACAGTCCAAATTGCACGAAATGATTCCCCCGCTGGATCTGCGCAGCTGCCTGGTAAGCGTGCGGGGTGAAACGATCTATGAGCACTACCGGAACCCGGAGATCCCCGGGCAAATTGCCAAGATCAATTCATGCACCAAAAGCATACTGTCTTCTCTCATTTGCATTGCGATGGATCACGGATGGTTATCCGGGCCGCAAACGGAAATTTCCGCCTTTTTCCCGACATTGCTGGATGATCCCGATCCTCGCAAAGCACGCATAACGCTTGAGCACCTGTTAACCATGACTGCCGGGTTCGATTGGGACGAATTCGGCGGGCAAAATTCCTTTCCGCGCATGACCCGTACGGAGCGCTGGGTCGACTTTGCCTTGGAGCAGCGACTGAGCCACGCTCCAGGTACCTATATGGAATACAATTCGGGCGTGTCGCAGATGTTATCCGCCATATTGATGCAGGCAACGAATATGCCTGTTGCACGATTCGCGGAACGTTTCCTGTTTGGTCCCTTGGGCATTGAAACGGTTGAGTGGGAATCTGATCCTCAAGGCGTACATACGGGAGGTTTTGGCCTGAAAATGCGGCCGGGCGATCTGCTCAAATTCGGGCAGCTGTTCCTGCAGCAGGGGATGTGGAATGGCGAGCAAATCATCTCCACCGATTTGGTGCATCGCTCCACCCAGCCGTTCATCGACGTTACGCCTCCGAACCGCGGCCGTTATGGCTGGCATTGGTGGGTGGATGCCCATCCCGGAGAAGCAAAGGCGGCTGCCGAACAGCTATCCGGCACGAAGCACTCAACGGGCGCAGAAGCTGCCGATGCCGCTTCACTCGATTACTACTATGCGCGCGGCTTCGGCGGTCAGTACGTCTACGTCGTGCCTGCGCTGGAGCTTGTGACCGTGCTGACCAACGATAAGCGCAAACGGGACAAGCCGCCGTTGGACGTATTTCCGCGCCTGATTGCGCCCATGCTCTACGGAGCATCCAACATATAACGGACCGCGCACTCTCCAAAAAGGGGAGCAAAAAAGAGCGAATTCATTTCCGGACAGCCGTCCGATTTGAATTCGCTCTTTGGGTTGACCGTTCATTCTTTATCCCATTCCTCTTCAATCGCGCGGCTGATCCGATACGGTCCCGATTCCCGATTGGAGCAAATGACCAGCTGTGCATTCTGCTGCGGGTATACGGCAGACATAAAGGATACGCCCGGATCAAAACCCATCACGTGCATTTTGAATGGTTCTTTACCGTCCAGATCAATCCATACGCCTCTTCCATAATACTCGTTGTCTTCCTGGCGGCTATAGGGCTTAAGCAGCTGACTCGTTCCTTCCCCGCTCAACAATTCGTGGTTCAACAACGCACTCCAAAAGCGAAGCATATCCGGCCCCGTGGTATAAGCCCCTCCATCCGCTCCGCCTTTGACAGGAATCGCATAAACATTGGATGTCCACGACCCGTCTTCATGATCCACATACCCCGTTGCAGTGTTGCGAGGAAGCCGGTCTGCTTCAAAATAACCGCTATCCTCCATTTGGCAGCGGCGGAAAACATGCTCTTCGACATATTCAGCAAACGAAGTTCCCGATTGTTGTTCGATAATGAGCCCAAGCACGATATAACCTGCATTGTTGTAATGGAATCGTTCGCCCGGCGCAAACTTCATAGGTAGGTTTTGAAACATCGGAAGGAAATCACCGGGTTCACGCATCGCATAGACCGGTCGTTCCTTCCACAAGGACGCAAAATCGTGCATTTCCTCCTCGTCGAAATAATCCGGGATGCCCGCGGTATGCGTCAGCAGTTGATGCACGGTGATCGATTCATCCCAAAGCGGAAAGTCGATATCCAGCACCTCGGACAGCCTGGACTCGTAAGTCAGTTTCCCCTGCTCGACCAGTTGGCCGATCGCTACGGCGGTAAAGATTTTGCAGCCGGACGCAATCCCGAATCGGGTATCCGGCATAATGGGCAGCTCATCGCTTCGCTGGGCATGCCCTCGTGTCAGGTTGAGCAGCGTTTCCCCGTTTTTCCGGAAAAGCACTATACCTGAAAAATCAAGCTGTTCCATGACCGCCGATACCTTGTTTGCCAGTCGGCTTCCTTGAATCATCCGTATCACCTACTCCCTCGAAACATGATTTTCCCTTCGCCGACCCTGATGAATCAACGCATAAATAGCCACGTATACGCTCAATAGAAATACTCCGAAAAACATGCAAAAGGCCAGCGAAGTCCGGCTAAGACTCTCATGCATGAGTTCGATCAGCATATCCCGGTTGGTTAACACGTCCCAACTGTTCAGGCGATAGACGCGGCCCAGCAAAATGCCGTAACTTCCAAGCGCGCAGCCGACAAGCACGAAAATCCAGGACACGATGCGCCCAAACTTTCTCCAGATCAGTTCATGAATCTGGTACATCGACAGGAAACCAAGCAGCAGCCCTGTCCACACAAACATCATGACGACAATCAAATCATACCAGTATCTGAAATGGATTTCGTCACCCGCAACATATTTGCCGCTACGTACGGTGAGGTGCAACAGGTCGGTGACGATATAGGCCGCATTAGGGAAAAACAACAGCCATACCAGCCCGCTTGCAGCAGCCAGCCACCCAGCCGCTTTCCATTTCAGATGGGCAAGGGCATAGGATACCGAAGAAAAAACGAACGGCAGCCATGCCAGGAACAGATTCCAGATCAAAAAGCGGAAATAGCGCTGATCCAGCCAATCCGCAGCGGCATAGTATAATCCGACCGTGACCGCAGTTAATACACACATGATGAAAAACAAGTTTATGTAGTTCAGCTTCTTCAACGATCAAACCTCATTTCATGCGAGCCTGCGGCTCCGATATTGGGCGGTCTTTCATTTCTATCGAAATTCCAAAATTCTACTTGATATACCTGATCATACCATTCCGAAACTCAACAATCAAAGGCCGTAAGGACTGGCAGACAAAGACAATATTCGTAACCTTTTTGTGCCTGATTAGTTTGCCGGCGACGGGTTGAGTCATTTCAATTCCGATTTAACCTATACCGCTTTGGTAAAAGAAATCAATGTGCCGAGTGTCCGAAAACTTCTGCAGCAGGCCAACCACCTTAAAGGTTCGTTATACGTAGGTTATCTGTTCAACGACAGCGATAACTCGCCCGGCCTGCGACTGGACTGCCGACGATGAAGAGCGCTGCATCGATTCTGTGGTCAAGGAGACTTATGAAAAAGCCGTACAAAACCGGGAACCCGGGTCCCAAAGCGTGCTCCTGGATGCCATCGAACAGATTCTCCCGCTCCTGGACGAGAACAACGGTCAGCTCACTCCTGAAATTCGGAATATCATCGAATCACTATATGAACGTTTTACGGAAGAATAAAGTTGTATGCGCAGCGAAAAAAGCGGCAGCCCCTTCTCTTCGGGTGCTGCCGCTTTGTGTGTCAATATGTCGGATAGGGTCTTCATTCTTGGAGATCAATGTTCTCCTGTGTTATTTTGATCGATCTCAATTTGTCCGGGTTTACGATCAGATAACATCCCTCAAGCCGCTCTCCCGATGCATCGGCCTGCAAACAGAGCACGGCCCTCAGCTTACCCTCCACAAACAAAGCCGCCTGGGGCTCTCCGTTGATCCGAACGGTCATCCACTGCATTTGCCGCAGTCCATTCAGAACCCGCCGCGAGGTCAGCAGGGCCACAACGCCTTTTCGCACGTTCATCGTTCTCATGACCGTATGCACCTTGCCTCCGCCATCGGAGGTGAATATAGGCTGCTCGGCCAGCAATTCCATCATGGCCCCTACGTCATAGTTCATGAATGCAGCCGTGAACCGGGAAAGCAATTTCTGTTTGGCGGCAAGCTCGGCTTCGCCATATTCCATGGAAGGAACGCTGCTCGGCAAATTGCGTTTCGCGCGGCTGAAAATTTGGCGGCAGTTGCTTTCGCTTTTTCCAAGCCACTCGGCAATATCACGATATTCGTGCCCAAACGCCTCGCGCAGCACAAAGACGGCACGCTCCACAGGCGACAGACGCTCCAGCATGACCAAATAGGCATAGGAGATCATTTCCTTTTGCGCCATCGTTTCCTCGGGCATCAGGCCGGGGTCGGTCATCGGTTCGGGCAGCCATTCGCCCACATAGCTTTCCCGCTGATTACGGGCAGAAGCGAGCAGGTTCAAGCTGCGATTTACAATGAGCTTTGCGATATAGGACTTGGGATTGCGAATGGGTTCATCCACTTCTCTCTGCTGTTGCTCCTGTGCCTGCAATGCAGCGAAACAGTCCTGGACGGCATCCTCCGCTTCGACGACGCTGCCGAGCATCCGGTAAGCAATCGAAAAGGCATACGCCTTGTATTGCCTGTATAATTTGCCAACGTCCAGAGAAGCACCCTCCGTTGCATTGGCAGATGTGTCGATATTCATGGTCTGTGGCCTCCTCTGGACCGTTGGGTTATGGGAAAGATCTTATTTATAACATCCCGGGAACATGCCGGTCGTAATGGCAATCCGGTTCCAGCTGTTGATGGTGTTGATCGCCATCACAAGGTCCATCACTTCGGCTTCGCTAAAGTGTTCGCGCACACGCTCAAACAATGCATCAGGCACGCCTTTCCCCGCAATCAGCGTAACCGTCTCGGCCAACTCCAACGCCACACGCTCTTTATCCGTATACAGCGGAACCTCCCGCCATACGCTCAGCAGCAAAATGTGATCGGCATAATCGCCCAGTTTCATCAGATCCTTCGCATGCATGTCGAGGCAAAATGCGCATCCGTTGATTTGGGACACTCTGATCTTGATCAGCTCATACAATACCTTGTCTTCGAACTGTCCCGATACGTATTGCTCTAGCGCCGACATCGCCTTATATGTGCTTGGGCTGGCTTTCATGTGGTTCATTCTCATTTTCATTAGGTTCGCCTCCAGTTATGGTTTCATACTGAAGACAAACGAGGGGACCGGTTTGTGACAAGATTCAGGATTTCTGATAAAAAAATGTTTCTGCGACATAGATCCATCAGAAATATGTATCCAATACGTTCTTCCAGCTCCATTCGGCGGATGACAAATGGATGCTCTTCAGCCAAGGCATGCGTTCGATTACATCAGGTACACTCTCAATTAGGCTGTTGGAGATGTTCAAATATTTCAGCTTGGCCAACTTTTCCAGTTCGGGAGGAAGTTCCTTAATGGCAGTGTACGCAATATGAAGGCTTTCCAACTGGCTGAGCTCGCCAATTTCCGGAGGAATGCGATCCAACGCGATATCCTGCTTCGGTTTGGGCTTCCAATCCGAATCTTGAATGAATGAAGTTCCGCAATATATGGTCAGATGCTTCAGTTTCTTTAGTCTGCGAATGTTTGCCGGAAGGCTTTCCAGATCTCCGGTCATGATGCTTAATTCCTCCAATGACGCAAGTTCAAACAATGCTTTCGGGAGCGTGAACAGATCCCGCTCGACAATCTCCAGACTTTTTAACGCTTTCAATTCCTTGATACGGTCAGGTATAGCTTGGATCCCCATAGAACTGATCTCCAGACGATCCGTCTGATTTCGAATGGCGTCATCAAGTAGACGGTCCAGCTCCTCATGCCGTTTGAGCCTAAAGAAGAGCCCGGGAATTCGCTCCATGAGCTGAATCGCTTCTTCTTCGGAGATGCGCATGCCGAACATGTCTTCATGTGCGACGCTGAAGAAATAATCACTCCCGTCTTTTTGCAAAAAACAGAGATCATCCGGCAAATCGGGATAGAACCAGTCTTTGAAACGTCTGGCCTCCTGTTTCAGAATCTGTCCGGATTCCGGGGTGCAGCGAAAAATGTAGTACGTTCCCTCGGTATACATGGCCCCGCTGCGGAGCATCAATTCTTCCATCGAACATTTTTCGATCAGATACGGTTCCAGTTTGCTCAATACCTCGCTTACTCGTAAAGGCATTTCATCATAGTACCCCCGATCCACCAGCATAAAGCGATCCGTGCGCTTAATCAGCTCATCAATGAGCTGTTCATAAGCTTCATTCCTCGGGTCCGTATGAAACGGTATCATCGTCGACCTCCTATTCGAGTCCAATTCAAGCATTCTTTGCAGCAACAGGAGGACCGATCAATAATCAATCTCCTCCATCGTGCTCAGGTTCCTGTTCGATTGTTCCAGCATCTGCGTGAACGTCGGCGCCACGTAATAAACAAAGTCCGGGTCATGCACATAAACGATAACCTGGCCATATGTTCCCTGCTCCGTCGGATCGAAATCCAACATCAAATAGAGCGAACCTCCGGCGATGGTCGCAAACGGAACCCGTGATTGGTGGAAAAGATAAGGCCGGATTTCCGGGTCCAGTTTACCGATTTCCTCTGCCGAATAAAACTCGTCCAGCCTCTGGTTCTCCCCGCTGATCATTCGCATCCCATCCCGCATCTCCTCTAGCGACATCAAATAAAACGGCGTCCATTCCCCCGCCTCTTCATCGCCGGGATACAACACATGAAGAGCATAACCGCTGCCGTTTTTGCGCTCGTAAAACGCACGGAAATCGGCAGGCAAGCGAACGCCAAACTCCTGTTCAAAGGCGTTTAGCTCTGCCGCCGAAGCCCCGCCAATATCCCGATACTGGTCAAGCAACTCCCGAATTTCTGCCTCTTGGACCTTTTCCTCCAACAAAAACTCCAATTCATCCATCAGCGTATGGACATGGCTTATCGATCCCGACGTCTCATCCGGCTTCATTCTCTTTCCCCTTTCCTTTTCATGTACGTTATTGCTCCTTGGCATTCTCGCGAACGTATTCCCTATACTCCCAAAAGGCTTCTTTTTCACCGCCATCTTCCAATAGAATCATGATGGCATAGGATAACATGCCCAGCCATTGATCCATCTGGTCGATTTGTTTCTGCGAAATCAATCCGTTTCTGCGCAGCATGCCTTCCGGTTCTACCGCCCAAGCCCGTCCAAGATGCACGATGCTCCACAAGCAGGACATGATCTCCCGATCAGCGGTCGGCTGCGACAAATCCGGAGACAGGACCCGCAAAATCTCCATCAGTTCATGAAAATTTTCTTCAAATAAGGTGCCTCGAAACGGGCGAAGACTGCCCAGAAAACCATGCTCCATCTTTGGGTGCTGAACGTCATCAAACGCAAAAGCATGGCATTTCAGGAGCAGCACCGCTTCATCGCGCGTCATTGGCATCCCTCCCCTTTCCGTGATACATTCATCCCGTTTAACAGGCGGTTACCAACGCACAGGGTTCTCGCCGCGCAGCAATACGAACCGTTCCCGCTCACGCAGCGTCCCCGTACCGATGCTGTATTCATCCATGACCGGCGATGCGAGATCCAGCACATGAAGCATGCCGCTGTAGGTACCTACCAATAGCTCGGACCGATCGGGTGAGGTCGCCAATGAAAAGATCGTGCCGCCGACATAATAACGCCACTGCTCCTGTCCCGCCTGATCGATGCAGCGCAGATAACCGTAAGCATCTCCGACAACGATGCCTTCTTTGACTTCAACGGCGGCATACAAGCGCGCATGCTCATCCACTATAGGCCAATCCTCTCTTTTTTCGTTGCCTTCCACCTCTTCCAAAGGAATTCGGATCGTAACGCCATTGTAGAAATGGCAGGAATTGAACCAGACATTCCGGTTGTCGCCAGAAAAAACGGCATAGTGCGGATAGCTCGATTAGGGATAGAACATGTACTTTTGGCCTTGGCGGCGAGTGAGCAGCATGTGCTCACTCGCTTGGCTTCCATAGGCAATCCATGTGCCGTCCCTGGAAACCGCAGCATGCCCCATATCCAAACGCGTGTCTTCGAGTTCATATTCCTCGATATCTTCCAGATCCGGATGAAGCAGTTCTACTTTATTAGGTTCGATCAGATAGATGCCATAATAGGATTGCAGCAGCAGCGCCTTTCCGTCTTCCAGAGGGACGAGCAGCTCCAAGGTCCGCTCCGGGAACTCGCAGTCCGCAAAGGACTCGGTATTCGGCAGAATTTCATGGATCAGATCCTGAATGTCTCCCCAACGATAGGTGGCTAACCGTTCGCCTTCCAAGGCCCCGTCCGGCCTGCTCACGACATGAATGCCATCGGCAGAAGCAAGCGCCCATACTAACTGATCGGCGGAACATCCGGCAAATGTATATGCTGTGCCGCGCAGCTCTCCTTGCCGGTTGGCCGTATATACTCGTCCCTGGTGAGCCATCGAACCGCTGCTGAACACGATAGATCCATCGTGCAGGTATCCGATCGCGCGGATAGGCTGCATTTGCTTGTCAAACGCTTCAGCCATCGGCCAAGTCGCAGCAGGAAGTTCCTCGCGAAGCCGACTGATTTCACCGGCTTCATTGGCTTTCTTCACCATTTCCCACACCGCTTTGGCCCACTGTTTCCGCTGATCTTCCGCAATTTCGGATTCATCCGGCTGCTCGCCGGCCATGCTGCGACGCACAAATGCGTTCACATTGTCCGCATACCGCCTGCCTTCCGCTCGCCATGCCGCAGCAATGCGTTCATTCAACCAATTCAATATGATTCCTCCGCTCCCATAGGATTGATAGCCTTGCAGTCATGTTCCTGCAATACACGATCGATCTCCGTCTCAGGCGCCCCGCCTGCTTTCGTCCCCGCCTCATAAAATAAGGCGATCTCCGATCCGTACGCATAATTGAAGCGGAGATATCCACCCATGGAAGCCGAAAACAGTTTGCATGTATGCTGATTTTCCAGTATAGCATCCCATTCAAAACGGGCCTTGAATACTTGCGCAACCTCTTGCAGCGACAAGCCTCCCTGCTTCGCTCCAGCATAATGGTAAAACGTATGCTGCCGCAGCTCGTTCCATGGCTCGAAATACCGAGGTTTGGCCAATGAGGCATCAGAGTACACGTCGCTGTAGATTCGATTCAGCTGCTCGCCGAATCCCTCTTCCATGTCGTGCCACAAACGGATGCGTTCATCGTGGCGCGGAAGCCACAGCAGTCCTGCGACGCCGGAATGAATCGCCAGAAAATCCCCATCGACCGAGCTGCCGATGCTTATGCATTCCCCGATCTGCTCCTGGCTGATCGGCGCTTCTTCGTCGTGCAGCCAAAAGTCATATTCGGCAAAGGGTTTCAATACCTCGGCATCGGGGCGCTGTATGTTCATCCATCCCGAGTATGTCCCTTCGCCATATGTGCCCAGCCAGCTGCGGTATGAACGAGGCAGCGTGACGGCATGCCGTTGTTCGAATGAATCCAGTTCCTCGGCGGGTACCGGGTTGAGCATGCGAGTCACAATATACATGTTTATGGCTTCCTCCCATCATTAACGTCATGAACATGTCGACATTTCATCTATAGAAACCGCAGCGTCTGTTTGTTTTTTGCGGCCTATATAGGCGGTTAAGCCAGTTCTTCCTGCAGCACTTCGGTTGCCAGCCCTTTGCGATTCACGATCCGAATGGCAAACGCGTCGTACCCGTCCCGCTGGACTTGCTCGAATTCCACTTTTTCGCCTGTGATCAGTTCGAACCTTCCGTCCTCATCGACCTCTTCCCCGAACTCTTCATCCCATGGGACGTTGTAAAAGGCAGACAAATGCACTTCAAACACATCTTCTCCTTCAATGTCCAAATACGGACGAAGCGGGCGATTGGCAATATCCTCCTCGGGATATGTCTCGCATACCATCGCATCGTACCCATGCTTGGCCGAATCGATCAACAGAAATTGTTCTCCGGTTACGGTATGCTCTGCATAGACGATCGAAGGCGTCATTCCATCCCAAGTGATCACTTCATCATCCAGCAAGTCCCCATAATAAAAAAGATGGAACTTGTCATGACCGTCTGCCGTCTGCAGTTTGCCGCGCCACTCCACCTCATGTTGATTTTCATCGGACACCGCCGTGACCAAACCTTCCAAATAGGAAGGTCCTTTATGTACGCCTGTATTGTTCATTGTTCATTCTCCTCCATTGGCTTCATGTGGATCGTTACGATCTTCTGTTCTTCATCGACTTCCAGATTTACGTTTATCCCCAGTTTATCGCGGAACAGGGCGGTGATGTTGAGATAGGGATCACGCGCAGGTTCGCTGCCTCCGTTATGGGTACGGGTCATTCCTTGGTGGATGATGGACTTGACGAGATCGCCGTCTCCTTTTCCCGTTTGCCGATACGTATAGACCGGCCTATTGTCCCGATCGTAAAAATTCAACACCGTATCATAGTCATTGGCATTTTTGTATTGATTTTCAGATCGGACATAGTCCGTTTGAGAGATCTCATAATCCACCCTTCCCGCAAGGTAAGGATTGTCTCCTCCCGTCTCGATGGCATATTCTCCATAAGCCAGTTGGAACAAATATTGAATATGACTCATATCCACCCTGTAGTACAGCTGCCGGTCAGGACCTTGTTTGTCCATGGCGGCAAACCCGTTCACCAACGGCAGAGCATTATACGATTCGCCGTCAACGTCTACTGCCAGGGCATAATCTGATAACACTTTTTCTTTTTGAAAAATACCGTATGTCTGAGCAATGAAATAGGCCGGTATAAGCAAAACAATGAATACCACCAATACAATGAACCATTTTGCGCCTTTTCTCATATGTCTGCCCTCCCCCAAAAAAGGTGCCTGATGGCCCTCTTATCCTGTCTTGTATTGGAGTCTGGTCAATGTGCGAACGACGGCTGAACGGTTTTTGGCCTGTTTCATGTACGCCGGAATGGTATGCGATGCCGTCTTGAGCGGAACGTTTGCCCGTCTCACACGGAGATCGGCGGAGATATACGAAATCAAATAATTCAGATGGGCACGGTTCAGAGCCCAGACCAGCTTGCCCCTGACGTCATCCAGAAAATAAAGTTCCATGCCGAACACCGGATCTCGTCCGTCCCGGGTATCCGGGTAATAACTTCTGCATGCCGGTTTGCGCTGCAGCTCGCATTGGTTGGTCGCCCCGCAATGCGGGCAATCAATGTGAGCGGATTTGTGACGAGTGCGTTTCTCATCCGTTAACTGCACATTAAACCATCGTTCGCACTGTACGCAGTTGCCCTTGGCGCGATATTCGTGCAGCGGCTTTTCATTTGCGCCTGCGTAACATTGGTTGCATCTCCATACGAATTGTCCGTTCTTCTCCACGATTTGAGCATGGCCCCTGCACATTGGGCATCTAACGTCAACCGGCTCCCCTCGGCGAAGAACGGAATAGAAGCTGTATTTGTAGGCTCCTTCATCCTCGAAACGTTTCATGTCGGACTCAGTCCCCCTTTCTATAGAAACCGCCTTAATCAATCACAATAAGCCACTCCGAGCGCAGTACCCTCTTACGATCGCTGTTATCCACCAATTTTTTCGAATCCCTTGTTCAAAGGAGAAAATACGGACCACCACTTCAAATTATAAGTAAGCCAATCATTCAGCACAAGAAACGAAGGTCTTTGTTTCCGATCCGCGACCAACGTCCTAGGTCCACAAAAGTTCTTCGCGATGGGGAAGTGTGTCTCACGTCACACCCGAATTTCTCATTGTATCGTATTTTATATAGAACAAAACATCTTTCATGTACGTTCAAAGAAGCCAGACTATACTTGATGCAGCCTTTTCGCTGCTTGATTTGTGAAAACGATCACTTAAATAAGGTTGTGTTCCTATGCTCACTTGGTTGAATTGGTTCAAGCTTTCCTTGATCTTTACCGTGTTTACAGCTGCCCTCTCCCATTGCAGTTCCGCCGAAACTGTCGATGTGGAGCCTAAGAACGATTCGGCTTCCGTATCCGTCAGCCAGCCGCCGGTAGACCCGGTCATCCGCAGGGACGGCAATAACGTATATATCGAAATGACCGCCCAAGTTACCGACCTCGAAATTTCCGAAGGCACGATTTACAATGCATGGACGTTTAACGGAACCGCTCCCGGGCCGGTTCTTCGCGTAACGGAAGGCGATACCCTTATTTTCACGCTGAAGAACCTGGATGAAAGTATGCCGCACTCCATGGATTTCCATGCCGTGCATGCTTCGCCCAGCAGCAAATTTATCGATGTTATGCCCGGTGAGCAAGGTACGTTTACATATCCAACGTCTTCCCCTGGCGTGTTCATGTACCATTGCGGCACCAAACCTGTGCTGGCCCACATCGCCAACGGCATGTACGGCATGATTATCGTTGAACCCAAGAACGGTTATCCTTCCGAGAACCTGATCGATCGTGAATTTACGCTCGTTCAGAGCGAATGGTACAAGGAACACGATTATGAATCGTTCCTGAACGACCAACCGGATTACGTCGTATTTAATGGCAATGATTACGGTTTGACCAATTCGCCACTTCTCGCCAAGGTAGGGGACAACGTTCGCATTTACATTAGCAATGCCGGCCCCAATGAAGTATCCTCATTTCATATCGTGGGCACGATCATGGATCGGGTCTACATTGACGGCAATCCAAAAAATATCCAGTACGGCATGCAGACCGTCATGCTTCCTGCGAGCGGCGGCGCCGTAGTGGAGTTTACCGTCACGGAAGAAGGCGATTATCCGATCGTTACGCATCAGTTCAACCATGCTTCCAAAGGAGCCTCCGCCGTGCTTCGCGTGACCAAGGATGGCCTCGATCATGGCGGTCCGCCCATGAAACATTAAGAGACACGTAAAATTAACATTTCGTGTGAGTATCGTCACAGTAGCCCTTCCTTTTACACTATACAGTTAAGACAAGAAGGTTAGGAGGTCATATCATGAATGCGATTGTTAAACTGAATAAGGAACCCCTGATGAGCAAAATGCAGGAATTGTGCACTATACTGCTTCAGGATGAAGGATATCGGGAAATGCGTGCCATGATCGACGAATTCGCCGCGGATGAACAAGCGACAGACCAGTACGAACGGTTTATGGAGATGCATCAGGCCATGGAACAAAAAGAAAGCCTGGACATCGAGCTGCAGGAATCCGAAATCCAGCATTATGAGCAAGCCGAACGCGCGTTGTACGATCATCCGTTAATCCGCCGTTTCCTGTATGCCCAGCGCGAGTTCAGCCAGCTGCATCAAGAAATCAGCCACTATTTCACCAAATCGGTGGAATTGAACCGCCTGCCGGAGAAGAAAGAACTGCCTAAACAAACATGTGGTTGCGGCGGCAGCTGTTCCGGTGGTCACTAATTGATCCGTCCATAATCCAAGAGAGTATCCGCCAGATTCCGATCTGAGCAGATACTCTCTTTTCATTGGCTTGACTATGGAAGCAGTCAACATGGTGAGAGTCTCAAGCCGAGGTCAGTTGTGATTAAAATCACCCGGTCTGTCAAACGGACGCGTTATGATAAAATGATGGGCATCACAACAGAAGCGCACATGCCACGAACAGGACAGAACCAATGATTTCAATGATGCCGGTCTTCATCGGTCTAAGCGGCTTCCCTGCATACACAAAGGCCCGCACAGCCGGAAAAACATAGGCCAAGGCCATCCATGGATATCCGATCGCCACCGGGATGAGCAGCAGCACGACGTGCAGGATTAGGGTTAGCCTGGTCCACCGCCGATTGGTTCGTTCCCGAAAGACCGATTTCACAAAAAACGTGCTTCCTGTAAAATAGAGAAAGCTGAACAGCATCACGATCGCCATACCGTAATCCCATCCACCTGAACCGATGAGATAGGCGGCAGCGCCGCCAAGCGAAAATACGATCATCGCACAAAGGTCGTTGACCAGGGAACGCTCCCTTTTTTGTCGCACATGCCAGATGTTTACGACCAGCAATCCACACAATACAGGGGCAAACCAAACCAGCTGCGGCTGCCCGATCAGCGGCGGAATCAGGCAGATCAACGCAGCCGTGCCGTAGATGGCAGCCCATTTGTACAACCTGTCCCGGCCTGCTTTGCGCTTCAGCGATTGAAGCAGCGGATATGCCGTCAAATAAAAGCCGAGCCAGGCCAAAAATAGCGGAATATGCAGCCATCGCGGGCTGCTGGCAATGACGCCTACCAGAAAGGGCACACTGACCATGGCCCAGCCGCCATGCTCATGCGGAATAACCATTTTCATGTTCGTCACGAAGCAACCAGCCTCCTATTCATTCCATAATATCATCTTACAGAGAGGAAGATTTCGAATATGCGCAGGGAAAACAAAGATACGGCTGCGGAGTTTCTGCAGCAATTCCCCATTTTTCAGGATCTGACTCCCGAAGAATTGAAACAGGTGGAGGACATCGCCATCTCCAGGAAAATGGTCAAAAAAACGGTCATTTTTACCGAAGGCAGCGAAAAGGAAGCCGTGTTTTTCATTCGCACCGGGATCGTCAAAGCCTATAAAACGGACGAAAACGGACACGAGCAGATCGTTTCCTTCCTCAAAACGGGCGACATGTTTCCGCATACCGGCTTCTTCAATGCCCATCCATACCCGGCTACGGCCGAAGCCATTACGCCATCCGAACTGCTCGCCATTCCGGTAAGGCACTTCGAACGCGTAATGTTGAATACGCCGGCCATCGCCATCAAAATCATGCGCGTGCTCGGAGACAAAATCCGCGAGCTTCAGGACAAGCTGCAAGTCATGTCCGGACAAGACGTGCGCAATCGCGTGCTCTCTTTCCTGCTCATGCTGGCCGAACAGCATGGACAGGCCGACGGCAGCAAGATCGTCATCAACCTGCCGATGACCCACCAGGAATTCGCCAATTCAATCGGAACGACGCGCGAAACGGCCAATCGGCTGTTGAACCAATTGTCCAAGGAACAGCTGCTCGATGTGGACCGAAGCCGGATCGTCATTTACGATTTGCCTGCGCTGAAACAGCAGAGGGACACCGTCTGAAGCCTCCGCCGCTTTACGCCACCCACGTTTGCCCTTCCGAAAACGAAGTTATTTCTGTTCCCGGATCGAAGCCCTACGTTTCGATCGTATGAAAAAGACCTTAACATCAGTCGTGGCGTTAAGGTCTTTTGTGTGTCGATGAAGCAGAAGCATGCGATGAAACTACGTTGCCGGGATATCCCGTTTTCCCATGTCGCTGAACATGCCTGCGTAATATTTCACTTCGCCCGCTTCGTTGCGGATCGCGGTGATGCTAAGCCATTCCAGGTAGACCTCCCCGTTTTTCTTCCGGTTCCATATCTCCCCTTGCCAGTACCCTTTCTGCTTCAGCTCCGACCATAATTTTTCGTAAAACTGCCGATCCTGCTTGCCTGATTTCAGCAGGCTCGGCTTCTGCCCGACGGCTTCTTCCGCACTGTAACCCGTCACGGCGGTGAATGCCGGATTCACGGAACGAATGACGCTATGGGTGTCCGTGATCAGAATCGCCTCCACCGTGTTTTCCAGAATGCTGGCCGACAGCTGCAGCTTCTCCTGGTAGAACATCCAGATTACGAGCACCAGGCTCACCAGCGCGATTTGGGACAACGCCATGAAGCCGATGGCATAATGTCCGGTCATGCCGTAAAGCATCGTAAGCATCAGCGGCGGGAAGAAGCCGCCCAGACCACCCATTGCGGAGATGATACCATTGGCCACGCCCGGCTGCTTGACGAAGTAGAGCGGCACCAATTTGAATATCGTGCCGTTGCCCGTCCCGGCGCACAGCGCAACCGTCAGGCAGCCTACGGTGTACATCATGATGGACGGCGCGAAAGACAGCACGATGGCTGCGATCGTTAATCCGCCGAACACAAACATCAGAATTTTAAACGGATTGAACCGGTCTCCCAGCCAGCCGCCGACAGGGCGCATGATGGTGGCAAGCAGGATGAATCCCGCGGTCCGAACGCCTGCGTCCACTTTGTCCATTTGGAAATGGCTGACGAGGAAGTTCGGCAGATACACCGTAAACGCCACAAACGAACCAAATGTCAAGAAGTAGAACAGGCACAGCAGCCACAGCTTGTTGTTACGCGATACTGCCTTGAGCTGCTGCATGAGCGGCACATTGACGCGCGTTTCCTTTTTGTCGCCGAGCGCAAAGTTGAGGGCAGCCATGACGACCAGCAAAATGCTGTACAGCAGCACCGTTGTCGACCAGCCGAACTTGTCGGCAACAAGCGGCGCACCGAATGCGGACAGAGCCGTTCCCAGGTTGCCGATGCCGTAAATGCCGTTCACGAAGCCGTGACGCTCTTTGGGGTAATATTTCGGGAGCGACGTTACGCCGACAGAGAATACCGCTCCGCCGATGCCGAGAAAAAATCCCCCAATGGCAAGATCGGCAAACGACGTTGCGCGGCTGACCCACCACACGGGAGCCAGCAGCAGAATGAAGCTGATCATGAAAATGTTGCGCGCACCGTACCGGTTCGTCCAATAGCCGATCGGAACCCGTGCGATCGAGCCGATCAAGACCGGAATGGCCGTGGACCAGGCCAGTTGGGAAGAAGTCAGCGCAATGTCTTCTTTGATGAACGGCATGAGCGACGACAGGATCACCCATACCATGAACCCTAGAATCAAACTGGCCGTTTGCAAGGGCAATTGCACCTTACCTTTGTTTTGCATTTACATCGCCCTTTCTTTTTTGTGTTCTTGATTCGGGTATACCGCCCCGTCCCGTCTGCGATATACGACGTAACTCCGTTTCAGGTAGCCCAAGGGCATGCTGAGCATGTGAACGAGACGGGTGAACGGAAACGCGCAGTACAATACAAACGTCAGCAAAATATGAATTTTAAAGTTCATCGGCACCGTCTGCATAAGCGTCGGGTCCGGTTGGAATATCATCAGGCCGCGCAGCCACGGGTTAATCGTGGTCCGGTAATCAAACCCCGTGTGGTTCACCGCATTGGCCGAAGTAGCCAAAAGGCCGGAGACGATAACGACGACCAGCGCGATCAAGGCAATCCAATCGCCGGCGCTGCTCGTTGCGCGAACCCTGGGCGACGCATAGCGTCGGATCAGCAGCAGAACCACCCCGGCAAAAGCAATGATTCCGGCAGGCATGCCGCCTGCAATCGCAACGAGGTGGTAGCCCTCGTCACTTAACCCCATCCAGTGGTAAAACTCTACCGGCACCAGCAAACCCGCAATATGACCGCATATAACGGCAAAAATTCCGATATGGAAGAGCAGGCTCCCCCAGCGAAGCATGCGTTTCTCCAGCATTTCGCTCGATTTGGACGTCCAGCCGAATGGATTAGTGACATATCTCCAGATCGTGGCCGTAATGCAGAAAATGACCACCATGTAAGGCAGAGCCCCCCATAAAAATAGCTCCAATGTACTCACCGTTTCACCCCACCTGTCCATAATCCGTTCTGCGAGCCGACGTCGGCGCTTGCCTCCACGGCTGCATCGTTATCCGCCTCGGGAAGCACCCGAAGCAGCAATTCAAGCAGCGGCGCGTATGGCGTTGCTAGCCTGGACAGGCTTTCCGCCATTGCCGTCAGCGCCTTGCGGTACACGGAGATTACGCCAAGCGCCTCTTCCTCGGAAGCTTCAGCCGCAAATTCAAGCACCATCGGCAAATAATCCGGCAATTCGCTGCCTTCCATATAGAAACCTGCAGCCTCGTATCTGCGCTTGAGTTCGATCAACGCAGGCCCACGGTCGCGTTCATCCCCGTACACGGCATAGGTCAAGTACAAGTTCGATTTTTTGTCAAAATCGAATGTGCGCACGTATTCGTCCTGCCAGCGGATTGGATCCGCCTCTTCCGCTCGTCTGGAGAACGCGGTCAACACCTCCTGGGCCTCGCCATCTGTAAGGGAGCCTGCAGCTTCGCGGAAGCCCTGCAATCCTGCACGCCATTCGGCATCCGGATACTGGAGCAAATACGAGAGGAGCTTACACACCATTCTCGCTGCATCCCAATCATGAACAAGGGTCGTGCCAGCTCCCTCATTGACATCGGTTGTCATCGTTGCTGCCTCCTTTCACATCAAAATACGCCGCAGGAACCCGGACCGCCGGCAAAGCTTAATCCGCAGCTGCCCTGCTCGCTGAACAAATCCTCCACTTCCTCACGGTGGGCCGGCGGGATGACGAAGCGGTCGTTGTACTTCGCAATCGCGAGCAGCCGGTACATGTCTTCAACCTCCTGCGCATCCATACCCACGCTGTTCAGCAGGGACGGCTCGCTTGGTTTTCCGGTTTGCTGGTTGCGCATGTGAATGCGCATGACGGCCATTTTGCGCAATACGGCGCGGATGCGGGTCGTATCTCCGGCGGTCAGCAGGTTGGCCAGGTATTCGACCGGAATGCGCATATTGTCGATCGCCGGGAAAATGTCGTTCGCCTCCAGCGAACTGCCCTGGCCTTCGATCCGGTTCGTGATCGGGCTAAGCGGCGGAATGTACCATACCATCGGCAGTGTCCGGTATTCCGGGTGAAGCGGGAGCGCAATGCCCCAATCGACGACCATTTTATAGATCGGCGACTGCTGGGCTGCAGTGATCCAATCCTCCGGAATGCCGGAATTGCGTGCTTCCCGAATGACTTCCGGATCGTTCGGATCGAGGAAAATGCCCATCTGCGATTCGTACAGATCCTGTTCGTTATCGGCTGAAGCCGCCGCTTCCACACGATCCGCATCGTACAGCATCAGGCCGATATAACGGATGCGGCCGACGCATGTTTCCGAACAGATCGTCGGCAATCCGGCTTCGATCCGCGGGAAACAGAGCGTGCATTTCTCGGCTTTGTTCGTTTGCCAGTTGAAGTACACCTTTTTGTACGGACAGCTGGAGACGCAGAAACGCCATGCCCGGCAGGCATTCTGATCCACGAGCACGATGCCGTCTTCCTCCCGTTTGTACATCGCGCCCGATGGGCAGGAAGAGACGCAGGCCGGGTTCAGGCAGTGCTCGCAGATGCGGGGCAGGTACATCATGAATACCTGCTCGAAGTCCATTTTGATCGAATCTTCAATGCCTTTCATATTCGGATCTTCCAGCCCGGTAACATGGGCGCCCGCCAGGTCGTCTTCCCAGTTGGGACCCCATTCGAGCTCCATGTATTTGCCCGTAATCTGGGATTTCGGTCTCGCGACGGGCTGATGTTTTTTCTCCGGACTGTTCGTCAATTTCTCGTATTCGTAGTTCCACGGCTCGTAATAATCATCGATGGTCGGCTGGTCGGGATTGTGGAAAATGTTAAGCAGCCGTTTGGCGCGAGCGCCGGACTTCAGCTCCAGCTTGCCGTTTTTCATTTCCCAACCGCCGTTGTAACGTTCCTGATCCTCCCATTGCTTCGGATAACCGATGCCCGGTTTCGTTTCGACGTTATTCCAGTACATATACTCGGCGCCCGGCCGGTTCGTCCACGTGTTTTTGCACGTTACGCTGCATGTGTGGCAACCGATGCATTTATCCAGGTTCATGACCATGCTGACTTGTGCTTTAATCTTCAAGCCAATCCACCTCCTGCAGTTTTCTGATGATGACGTTCAGGTCACGCTGATTTCCTGTCGGGCCGTAGTAGTTGAATCCATAGCTCAACTGGGCATAACCGCCGATCATGTGCGTCGGTTTCACGTGAATGCGGGTCGGACTGTTGTGCGTGCCTCCGCGCGTTTGCGAAATTTTGGTACCCGGCACATTGATGTGGCGGTCCTGGGCATGGTACATGAAGGCCACCCCGCGCGGAATCCGGTGCGTGACGACGGCACGCGCCACAACGACCCCGTTGCGGTTGAAGCATTCGATCCAGTCATTATCGGCGAGGCCGGCTTCGGCAGCATCCTCATGGTTCATCCAGATCGTGGGCCCGCCCCGGAACAACGTCAACATCGGTTGGGCATCGTAGTACATGCTGTGGATCGACCACTTGTTATGCGGCGTCATATAGTTGAGCACGATTTCTTTGCCGCCTTCGACCGGACGTTTGCTGTTCGGATGAAACGGCGTATGCTTCAGGATCGGCTTGAACGTGGCCAGCGTCTCCCCGAACTCGCGCAGCATCGCATGATCGATGTAAAATTGCTGTCTGCCCGTGAGCGTCCGCCACGGAATGAGTCTTTCCACGTTCGTCGTGAACGGGGAGTAACGGCGGCCGCCTTTTTCCGAACCGCTGAAGGCCGGCGACGTAATGACCGTCTTCGGTTTCGACGTGATTTCGTCGAACGTGAAGCATTCCTCGGAGCGTTCCTCGGCCAAGTCCTTCAGGTGCAGCGCCGTTTTCTTCTCCAGCGATTCCCAGGCGCGCACGGCCATTTTGCCGTTCGTGGTGGTGGAGAGCGTCAGAATGGCTTCGGCTACGTTCCGGTCCGTACTGAGGTCCGGACAGCCTTTGCCGATGCCGTCTTTGCGCTGTTTGCCCAATACGCTCTTGAGTTTCTCGTACTCCTCGGCTGCCGTCCAAGAGATTCCCTTCGTGCCGATCGGTTTGTCTTTTACGTTTGGCCCCAGGCTGATCATTTTGTCGTAAACGGCGGCGTAGTCCCGCTCCACCACATGGATGTGCGGCATCGTGCGTCCGGGAATCGCCTCGCATTCGCCGGCGCTCCAGTCGCGAATCTGCCCGTAAGGCTGGGCCAATTCATCCGGGGAATCGTGCAGGAGCGGCGTCGCTACGATCTCCTGCTGAGGTCCGTCGAACTGCTGTTCCGCCATGCCGGAAAAGACGCGCGCGATTTCCTTGAACGTGTCCCAGTCCGAACGGGATTCCCACTGCGTGGCGACCGCCGGATTGAACGGATGCACGAACGGGTGCATGTCGGTGCTGCTGAGATCGCTTTTTTCGTACCAGGTCGCGGCAGGCAGCACGATATCGGAATACATTGCTGTACCTGCCATGCGGAAGTCCATGTTAACCATCAGATCCAGCTTGCCTTCGGCCGCTTCATCAGCCCACTCGACATGTTCGGGACGCAAACCGTGATCGTCATCGTTAAGCAGGCCGTTCGTTGCGCCGAGCAAATGCTTGAGGAAATATTCATGCCCTTTGCCCGAGCTGGAGATCAGATTGGCCCGCCATACAAACAAAACGCGCGGGAAGTTTGCCGGATCGTCCGGCGCCTCGATGGAAAACTTCAGGTTTTTGTTCTGCAGCTCGGACGCCACATATTTGCCGATCTCTTCCTTCGTCGATGCCCCTGCTTTCAGCGCATCTTGATGCAGGTCGATCGAGTTGCGGTTGAATTGCGGATACGACGGCAACCATCCGAGCCGCGCGGCCATGACGTTGTAGTCCGCCACATGTTGGAATCTCGGATTGCCTTCCAGCGCAGATGTCAATTCGCCGACCGGGGTCTCTTCATAACGCCACTGGTCTGTCGCGAAGTAGAAGAACGACGTCCCGTTCTGCAAACGGGCAGGTCCCGTCCAGTCGCGGGCAAAAGCAATCGTCTGCCAGCCTTCGGCCGGACGCAGCTTCTCCTGTCCGACATAGTGCGCCCAGCCGCCGCCGTTTACGCCTTGGCAGCCCGTCATGAGCAATAAGTTGATGATGGCGCGGTAGATGACGTCCGAGTTGTACCAGTGGTTGATGCCCGCGCCCATGATGATCATGGAGCGGCCTTTCGTGTCGACCGCATTCTGCGCAAATTCGCGGGCGATCTGCACAACCGTATCCCGGTCCACGCCCGTGATGCTCTCCTGCCATGCAGGGGTAAACGGTTGAGGTCCCTCGGCTTTATGAGCCGCTTTTCGTGCCGGCACCGCATCCGCCGAATCGGCGGAACGCGTCATTTCGCGCTCGACGCCGTACTTCGCCAACACGAGGTCGTACACCGACGTAACCATGATCCACCGGTCATCGACCCAGATCTGGCGTACGGGAACTTGCCGCTCCATGACATGTCTGCCCTGATCATCGAAGTATGGCAGCTGCAGCGTCATCACGTCGTGGTGAACGCCGAGCATCGACAGGCGCGGATCGATCGGTTCGCCGGTTTCCACCTGCTCCATCTGCAGGTTCCATGTGCCTTCTTCGCCCCAACGGAAGCCCAAGCTTCCTTTCGGAATGGCATATGTCCCGCTGTTCTCGTCATATACCAGCGTTTTCCACGCCATGTTGTTGCCTTCCATGCCCAAATCTTCGGCCAGCAGGAAGCGGCCCGGAACGAATGCGCCGTCTTTTTCCTCAATCATGAGCAAATTCGGGAAATCCGTGTACTGCTTCGCATACTGCATGAAATAATCCGTCGGGCGATCGACGTAAAACTCCTTCAGGATGACATGCCCCATCGCCATCGCGAGCGCGCCGTCCGTGCCCTGTTTCACCGACATCCAGGTGTCCGCGAATTTCACGTATTCGGCATAATCGGGGCTGATCGATACCACTTTGGTCCCGCGATATCTGGCTTCGGCCAGGAAGTGGGCATCCGGCGTGCGCGTCATCGGCAGATTGGAGCCCCATACGAGAATGTATCCCGAGTTATACCAGTCGCTGCTCTCCGGCACGTCCGTCTGGTCTCCCCAGATTTGGGGCGAAGCCGGCGGCAGATCCGCATACCAATCGTAAAAGCTGAGCAGCGGCGAACCGATCAGGGACAGAAAACGCGAACCAGCGGCATAACTGACCATCGACATCGCCGGGATCGGCGAGAACCCGATAATCCGGTCAGGTCCGTACTGCTTGATCGTATGGATCATCGATGCCGCAATGATTTGCGTCGCCTCCTCCCAGGAAGCCCGCACCAGCCCGCCTTTTCCGCGAACCGCCTTGTAGGCTTTCACTTTGGCAGGATCATCCGCGATGCTGGACCATGCTTTGACCGGATCGCCATGCGCCTTGAGCGCGTCACGCCACAGCTCCAGAAGTTTGCCGCGAACGTAAGGATATTTGACGCGTAATGGGCTGTACAAATACCAGGAAAAGCTTGCGCCCCGTGGACAGCCGCGCGGTTCGAATTCGGGCATATCCGGCCCTGTCGACGGATAGTCGGTCGCCTGCGTCTCCCAGGTCACGATGCCGTCCTTAACGTAAATCTGCCAGCTGCAGGAGCCCGTACAGTTGACTCCGTGCGTGGAACGAACCACCTTGTCGTGCTGCCAGCGCCGGCGGTATACGTCCTCCCAGTCCCGGCTGGCCGGGGACATCTCGCTCCAGCCTTCCTCGTTTTTTTCGCGTTTGACAAAATATTTGAGTTTGCCCATCCACGGCATCTTTTTGCTGCTCATCGTTGTCCTCCCACAAATGTGACATTTTGTTGCGAATAAGAAGCCTTGTTCATGTTCAACCTCCGATTTGAGACATGCGGCGATGCGTCGGAACCCCGCCGATGTCCTGGTCGTTCAATGCCTGCGCCATGGCATGCGTTTCGGGTTTGGAACCGAGCGCTTTGAAAAAGAGCTCTTGCACGGCTTTGTCGTCCCCCGCGAGCGGACGGACGTTGAATTCGTCCGACCAGTACAAGCACGGCTTGATGTTGCCGTCTGCCGTCAACCTGAGCCGATTGCAGCTGCCGCAGAAATGGCTGCTGACCGGATGGATCAGCCCAAAACTGCCCGCCGCTCCTTTGATGCGGTAGCTGTCGGCGGGCCCGCTCCCGTAAACTGCGGCATCCTGCTCATAACTCCATGACTGCCCGCAAGTTTCGAGCACCTTTTCGAGCGGCAAATAACCGGCTTTCCAGCCCGAAACGCTCCCGCCGATCGGCATGTACTCGATAAAACGCACCTGGATCGGCTGATCCAGCGTCATGCGCAGAAAGTCGCTGATTTCGTCATCATTGACACCCTTCATCAGCACCACATTGAGTTTGACGGGATGAAAACCCGCCGCCCGGCCTGCCTTGAGGCCGTCGAGAACGCGCTGCAGTTTGCCGCCCCGCGTAATCAGGGCAAAACGGTCGGGCTTGAGCGAATCCAGGCTGATATTGACGCGGGTTAATCCCGCGGCCCGCAAACGCTCCGCACAAGATGCCAGATACATGCCATTCGTCGTCAAGGAAATATCCTCTATTCCCGGTATGTTCGCTAACATCGAAATAAGCCGGTCCAAATGTTTCCGCACCAGCGGTTCCCCCCCCGTGAGCCGCAGCTTGCGAACCCCCAGAGGAGCGAGGGCCTTTACGACGGACGTGATCTCTTCATAAGTCATGATGCGTTCGCCGGGTTCGAACTGCATGCCTTCTTCAGGCATGCAGTACACGCACCTGAGGTTGCAGCGGTCCGTTACCGAAATCCGCAAATAGTCGTGCACTCGCCCGAACGGGTCCACCAGTCTGCTTTCCATACGCATCGTCCCCCTTCTGGTCGGCATGTTCCGGCTTGTTCTCGGATCAAGGATCATGCGAATCCTCCCATCACCTGTCATCTAGACGCTAAATATAAGGATGGTTTGACATGCAAACTGTGAAAAAAGTCACCACGCCTGATAACTAGCGCACACGCCAACTGCCGTTTTTCCTTGGCCCATCCTGCTTAGACCCGATTTTTGCATAAATAAGGCAAGATTATGACAATGCCTCAGGTGTGAGCATGCTCACACAGACGCCTTTACGGCTTTTCTATAATGATCGTGCAGCACAAAAAAACGATATCCGCTTGGAGGAATGTTCCATGAAGCCATATGCAGCAACCGTTAACGCGACCGAGTATCCACCGCATCTGAAACATAAAGTCATCTTCGAAACGTTCGAAAACCTGCAGCCACAGGAAGCCATGCTGCTCATTAACGACCACGATCCGGTGCCGCTTCGCTTTCAGTTCCAATCCGTTCATCCGGACCAATTCGAGTGGGAGTACATTGAGCAAGGTCCTGCCACGTTCCAGGTCAAAATCAGCAAATTATAGATCGGAGCTGATCCGTCATGGCGCAAGTCGACATCATCGACGACCAAACGCTGCGCATCACCCTCGGCCTGGACGACGCCGTAACCATGGTTCAACTGGCCGGGCGCGAGCAAGCCAAATATGCGGAAGATATCATCACCATTTATGAAAAAATGCCCAGCTTCGCCTTCACCCATTTTTGCTTTTACGCATACGACAGCGCGTCGTTATTCGAACACATGCTCGGGATGGATCCCAAACAATATATGTCCTTCTCGCTGGATGCGCCGGACTCGTTCTTCCATGCGCTTTACGGCGGCATGGCTGCATTGTACGAATCGGCAAAAGAACTGGCTGGCCCGGAACCGGGCCGTGAAAAAGGAAGGGATGCGAATGACCATGTCCCACGCTGAACATCCGATCGTGGAGCTGGACGTCCGGCCCCACCTTAGCAAGAAGCTGGAACCGTTCCAGTTGATTATGGATACCGTCAAAGGGCTGCATCCCCAAGATGTGTTCGTACTGCACGCGCCTTTCAAACCGACGCCGCTGCTCGGCATTCTCAAAATGAAGGGATACTCCAGCACGGCGGAGCGGATCAGCGCGGATCATTGGGTGACCACCTTTGTACACAAAAAAAACAAGACTTGGCCCAAAGGGCAGTCAGGCGTATCGGCGGTCGAGTCCCGCACCGAAGCCCACGACGAGCTTTCGGCTTGTGCCGGGAAACCGGATCTGCCGGATATGGCCGCGGACGCAGATTTCCACGCTTCCCCGGCTGCCAACCGGAATTCCGTTGATGAGCCGGTCGCTGCCCAAGCGGAAGCCAAGGCCATTACGCTCGATAACCGCGGGCTGGAGCCGCCGCAGCCGATGATGCGCACGCTTGCAGCGCTTGATCGCTGCCGACCCGGGGAAGTTGTGCTGATCCACAACGACCGCGTTCCCGTTTTCCTGATCGAGGAATTGAACCGGCTCGGCTGCAGCTACACGGTGGAAGAACAGGAAGACGGCACAGCCAAAGTGAGCATCGTGAAAGGGTAAGGAGGGAGTCGCCATGTCCAGGCTGCCGTTTTTCTTTATCCTGACGGGCATCCTCGGTTTTTTCGCTTATCATTTGTTTTCCCTGCTATCGCTGACAGGCTGGCTTGGCGAGGATCTAAGAGGTCCTGAAGGCTGGTTCCATGCCCACCTTTTCGTGCTTGGATGGGCATCCATGCTCGCTATGGGGGCGGTGTACCAGTTGATTCACGTCATTTTGCAATCTGACATCTATAGTCTGAAGCTGGGCTACGTCCACTACTTTACGTTCCTGATCGGGCTGGCCGGCATGCTGTACGGATTCATCCAGGGCGATGTACGTTGGATTGCCGGATCGGCAACGCTGGCTTTGATCGGCATACTGATATTCGCATGGAACATGGGCGTCACCCTGTTCAAAGCCTCCCACTGGAATACGGTCACCGTCAGTGCCGCCTTGGCCTGCCTATATCTTGTCCTGACCGGCTTGTCGGGCATGCTCATGGGTTTGAACTTTGCCTTCGGCCAGTGGAACGGGCTGCATGAACGATTGTTTGGCGCACATATCTGGATGGGCACGCTCGGCTGGTTCGGCATGCTGATCACGGGATTCAGCTACAAAATGCTGCCGATGTTCTACCTGTCCCACCATTATCCGGCCCGATTGCAGCATGCCGTTCTCTATCTCTGGAACGCCGCTGTCATTCTGGGCGCGGCAGCATTTCTGACCGGCATCCAGGGCCTCATGCTCTGGTGTGCGCTCCTGCTGCTCGCGGCTGCGCTTGTCTGTTATGCCTATCATCTGGAACAAATCCAGGACAAGCGAAACAAGAACAATCCGGGGCCCGGTATTCGTTGGTCGGTATATGTCACCAGAGCTGCTGCCGCTTTTGCCCTGGCACTGCTCATATACGCTGCCCAAGATCCGGATCTATTGCTGGATTCCAGGGTTGTGCTGCTGGCAGGGTGGATATATCTCGGAGGCTGGGTATCGCTGACGATTCTCGGTTATGCTTCCAAAATCGTACCTTTCCTTTGGTGGACGCATAAATACGGCAAGCAGGCAGGCCGTCCCGGCGTTCCGCTGATGGCTGGCATGCTGAGCGAGAACATGGTATGGCGGGGCATGATGGCAATGGCTGCTGCGAGCATGCTGCTCGTAAGCGGCATCCTGCTGGATTTGGCGGAGGTCATGATGGTTGGCGGCACCCTGCTGTCCCTCATTTCCATCGCGTACATGGTCAACATTGCGTTGGTTTTCAAACGATAGAACAATGGAGTGTGAGAGAGATGGAACAGACACCGAATCTGCTGGAAAGTCTGAAAGAAGTCTACGACCCCGAGCTCGGGGTCAACATCGTTGACCTGGGTTTGGTATACGAGGTGAAGGAAGAGGCGGAGCGGGTATATGTCCGCATGACGCTGACGACGCCCGGATGCCCTTTGCATGACACGATCGTTGGCGCCGTTCGTTGGGTATTGCAGCAGAAAACCGGTAAGGATGCGATCGAGGTGGAGCTTGTCTGGGAACCGCAATGGACCCCGCAGCTGATGTCGGATAACGCCAAGGAAATGCTGGGATACTTCTAATTCGTTCACAGGGAGGAATTTCAATGCTTATTCAATCCTTATTTGAGGTCAAAGCATTCGACGATGAACGCTTTACGAAACGTGTCTTGTTCAAACAAGGCGACGGTGTGACGTTTGCGCTTCATTTTCGGCCGGGACAACAGCTTCCCGCGCATAAACATCCAGGCACGGACGTGATTCTGCTCGTCGTCGAAGGTTCCGGCACGCTGCTTCTGGACGGAGAGGAACATGCCGTGGAGCAGGAAGATGTCATCTGCTGCAGCGGCGACACGGAGTTTGCTTTCCATAATACCGGCAACACCGAAGCACGACTGTTTGTTGTGCTGAACAAAGTGCCGGGCGCTTCTTATGCACAGAACGTCTAATTGCGCGCGGCATATCGCACTTGAAGTTTCGCTGCTGCACCATCGGCGTTTGCTTGGAACACTTCGAAACGGTTCCGGACATATCAAAGGCAGTTGATCGCACCCGATCAACTGCCTTCTTCATACACAACGATTCATCAAGTTATATCAAAGTGAACCGGTTTCCTGAGCTTGCACTTGATCATTGGACGAGAGTTCCATCATCCGTTCAAGCAGCACAGCAGCCTCTGCCCGAGTGACCGTCCGTAAAGGCTGCAGCCTGTTCGACGGATCGCCAGCCAGGAGATTTGTTTCGGTGAGCTGCCGGACCGCACTCTGTGCCCACGCCGAGATGGATGCCTGATCCGAGTAAGGCAGATGTGCACCTGTCTCTTTTACGGGATATCCCATAGACTCAAGTGTTCTGGCCAACATAACGAACAGTTCCTGGCGGGATACACCGGCTTCCGGACGAAACGTCCCGTCCGCATAACCATGAATCCAGCCCTCTGCATACGCAGCCTGCACGTCGCTGGAATACCATTGACCCGAAGCATCGCCGAATGGTTCGGACGTTCCTTGCTTGCTGGATCCACACATCCGGACCAACATGCTCGCGATCTCGGCTCGCGTTACAGCACGTCCCGGCTCGTACTTTCCTTGGCCTGTGCCTTGGACGATCAATCGGGTCGCCAGCCGTTCGGCAGCGCTCTCGGCCCAATGCCCGGACATGTCCGTAAATGAGGAGCGGACTTCGAGCACCGCATATAACCGACCCGGGTTGATGTGAAACTCCAATGCATCGTCGCTTGCTTGCGAAGGTACATAGCCGAGTTTCCCGGTAATCGGATCCAGCGTGGCTGCAGTTGTTTGCTTGTCCCCCTGGACCATGGCCCTGCCGATACGGAACTTGATCGAATGATCGGTAGAAACCATCGGCGCCGCATTACCTTCTCGATCCAGAGTTTCCATCGACAGAACAAACGGTTTCATCCTGAGATTTGCCCCGAGTCTGCCGGCTATGTTCTCCACATTGGATTGGACCTCACTCTCCGCTTCTCGCAGGGATATGCGAATCTGTTCTTGAGAATCGGACAAATCTTGATCTCCGATCTGGCCCAAGGGTAGAACGATGGTTCCAAGAGGTGTCTTCCATTCCACAATCAAATCGTCGTTGATCATCCTTAACTGATTCAGGACGGCTTGGGACGTCAAGAGGCTCCATTGGCGGCTGCCTTCCTCGGTATCGATCACAATGCGTCCGGACGAAAGCTCCTCCGAACTCAACCGAACAAGCTCACGCTTGGTTTCGTCGAATTGGATCTCAAACTCGAGCATCTGTTCCGGATCATGGTTGGTCTCGATCGAACCGGACGGCGGGGACGTCGGTAAAGTCACGCTTCCCGCTCCGTTCTCTCCACTTCCCGTTCCAGGCTGGGGAGGAACGGTTGCAGCCGAAACTTTAACATCGGCGGATGCGCTCAACCCTTCGAACTCCGCGTTTAATCCCGTGGTTCCCGCCCTGATCCCGAGCAATCGGCCCGAGGCGTCTATGGCGGCAATGCTGTCGTCTTGCATGGCATATGCCGCTTCCGCAGTCACGTCTTTCGTCGTTCCGTCCGAATATTCGGCAACGATGTTAACCTGGGCACGCTTGCCTTCCTCTACCGAATAACTCGGTTCGGCGAACTCCAACCGGGTCGGCACTGCAAACACCGTAACGGGCACGCTTGCCGTCAGAGGACCGGATTCGCCTGCGTATACCGCCTGAAGCACGGTTTGTCCCGTTCGAAGACCGGTGATATACCAGTCCCCATCATCGGCTTGAGACACCTGTATGATGCCGTCCTCATACTGAAAATCAACATCGTCCGTGCGGTCCGATGCCTGATCTTCATAGGTGACCTCTACGACCGTACGAACAGATTCCCCCAACGGTATTCGATAGGACGAAGGCGAGAACCAAATTCCATCCGTAAAAGCAACCTGTGCTTTGCCCGAAACAGGCTCACCGTCGATCCAGGCCTGAATGTCAGCGATCCCCGCTTCCGTTGAACGAAGTTCCGCCGTGTATGTCCCAGGACGGACATAGGTTACTTCGGTGACGGTTCCAAGCGTAGATTCGAGCCGGACTTCGCCGGCGGCAGCATTCCCGTATGCATCCCGTACGCTAAGTTCGAGCGACGCATGCTCCGATCCATTGGCCGGCACAGCCGGCCGGTCCACCGTCAGAGTAGACGCGAGTGCGGACGGGACGTCCGGAAGCCATTCTACTTGGAGCCTGGAATCAAGCAGGATACCATCGATCGTTGCCGTAATGGCAGCGATTCCGGCACGGGTCGACGTTAACTCGGCAGTGTATTTGCCTCCCCCTGCATATTCCGGCGCCGAAAGGCTGCCTAACGAGCTGTAAAGCTGCACGTCGGGCAGAACGGCTTCATCCGTTAACGCATTGCCTGAGGCATCCGTCAACTGCAGCGTAATCTTTGCGGACTGGATACCGTTTGCGGTCGAACGTTCGGTATCAGTAACCATAGACGAGGTTGAAGGCGAAGCTTCACCAGGCAAGAACTGCACTTCTGCTTCCGTGGGCAGCATCGCTCCATCGATCATGGCCGTGATCGTTGCTTTACCGGCCTGGCTCGATTGGATTTGGGCCGTATATCGGCCTTGCCCGGCATAAACAGGCGCGGTAAGACTGCCTAGCGTGGCAGCCAATTGCAGACGACCCGCACCCTCATCGGTGATCAATTCGTTGCCATAGGCGTCCTTCAACAGCACCGTCACTTCCGCACTGCTTCCCGGATCCGTCGAGAGGACGCTGCGGTCCACCGTCAACGTAGATTGATCTGCTGCAGGAGGACCCGGAAGAAATTGTACGGCAGCGGCGTTCACCATAGGGACACCATTTAAAACGCCGGTGACTTCAGCAGTTCCGGCCGTCGTGTCTGATGTCAATATCGCCGTATATGTGCCGTCCTGCATATCCAATACCGAACTCAAGGTGCCTGCCGTGGTCCGAAGATCCACTTGTTCTCCGCCCGTTGTAAGCAGGTTTCCGAATTCGTCCTTCAGCTGCAACAGAATCGATGTCGAACTCACGCCGTTGGCTGTGATTTGAGCGCTTTCGGCCATCAGGTCGGAGGTCTTGTCCGAAGCTGTGCCAGGCACGAACTCGACATGGACCGAATGATCCAGAATCTGACCGCTCACGGAAGCCGTGATCGTCGACGTACCTGTGAAAGTGCTCGAGGTCAGGACCGCACTATAGATGCCGTTCCCCTGATCTTCCACCTGTGTCAAGGTTCCTGCTGAAGCAGAAATCTCTACCTGCTCCCCGCCAGGGGTAACGGGATTGCCGTAAGCGTCCTTCAAATGTACCGTAATCGTAGTCTCGCTAACGCCGTTCGCCGTTAAGAAGGAATCACTCGCTTCAACGGAGGAGGCCGCAGCGGATACATTCCCCGGTTCAATACGGATCGTTAGAGTCTCGGGAAGTCGTGAACCGTTTACCGTGACGGATAATTCGGCGTTCCCTATGCTCGTCGGAGCGGTAAAGGCAGCCGTATATGTACCGTTCCCTTGATCCGTCACGTTGCCGACTTGTCCCTTGTCCGCGCTAATGGCCACCTTGTCTCCGCCGCTTGTAAGGCGATTCCCGTAAGCATCGAACAGCTGGACGGTCAACTTGGCTTCGCCTGTTCCGGCGGTTACCTGCTGACGGTCAGCGATAAAGGTAGAGCCCGCGGCAGAAGCTGGACCCGGAGAAAATTCAACAAAAGCCTGTTGAGTCACCGCAGCACCGTTCAATTTCGCGGAAACAGCAGCCGTGCCGACTTTGATCTCACTTTTAAGCGTCGCTGTGTAGCTGCCGTCGCCAAGATCGGTGACTTTGGACAGGACGCCTGCCGTTGTATTCATGGTCACTTGTCCGGCGGAAGCCATCCAATCGTTGCCGTAATCATCCCGGATTTGCAGCTTGATCTGGGTAAGGCTTGTCCCGTCGGCAACAAGGATGGGTTGCTCAGGGATAAGCGTCGATTTCGAGAGGGATGCCGCACCGGGCTCAACCATGACTTCGGCTTGATCTTTTAAGGGAGTCCCATTTAGTTCGGCACGGATCGTTGCTTTGCCCGAAACCGTACCCGCCTGCAGCGTAGCTGTAAAGGTTCCATTGTTCAACTCGCTCACCTTACCGAAACTTCCCAAAGTCGACTTCAATTTGACGGTGTTTCCGCCTGATGCAATAGGGTTCCCGTAAGCATCAAATAACCGGAGGGTAACTAATGTGCTGCCCGTTCCGACTGGAATCGTATTTGCCGATGCGCTGATGGTCGATTTGTCTGCCGAAGCCGGACCGGCCAGAAATTGAACCGTTGCCGTTTGCCGGATCGGGACTCCGTCTACCGATGCGGAAACCGTGGCAGAACCGACGGTTGTCGGCGAGGTTAGTATCGCGGTATACGTGCCGTTGGCGTTATTCCGCACCGTTCCGAGCGTCCCGGAAGTCGCGGAGAGCTTCACGGCATGGCCTCCGGAAGTCAACGAATTGCCGTTTGCATCCTTCAGTTGTACCGTAATCGTGGATGCGCTGCTCCCGTCCGCCATGATGGACGAAGGGCTTGACGACACGGTCGATTTCTCGGCCGAAGGTGGCAGGGGCACCAGCGTGATCGTTGTCGTTGCGGTCATGGGATAGCCATTCAGCGTACCGCTGATGACAGCATTCCCGGTCGTTGTTGATGCCGTAAATTCGGCGGAATAGGTGCCGTCTCCATGATCGGTGACGGGTCCAAGCTCGCCGAGGGTAGCCTGAAGCTGCAGCCTGCCCTCACTTTTTCCGATCGGCAGTTTACTGCCTTCGAGCAAAGTAACGGTGATTAAAGCTTTGCTTTCGCCATCCGCAGTAAGCCGGTTCTGGTTCGACGTCATTCGCAAGGTAGCGGGGTATACCTGTATGGGACTGGTATAATAGATATATGTCGCTTCATTGGAAATACCAAGCTCGCCTTTCGAAGTCCATCCACCGCCCCATATGGTTCCGTCTCTTTTGGTGACGAGCACATGAGTGTCTCCAGCCGCGATGTCGGACGCATCGTTAATCAAACGCGTGGCCACTTTCAGACTTCGATTTTGCATGCCCCACCACCATGCGGAGCCGTCTTTCTTGAGAACCACGGTGACCCGGCCTCCGCCTGCCAGCTCTGCCACGTCGGTTAACGGGACAGAACCGGTTTGCAGTACCTGCAAGGCCTTGGTGCTGCTTGTCACTCCATCCCCGATGCCCAGGTTATAATTTTCATTATATCCCCATCCCCATACCGTACCGTCGGATTTCAAAGCCAGTCCGCCCAAACGATGGCCCGTAATGCCGACGACATCGGCCAAGGGCTGATCGGACGCATCGATGACTTGGACCGGGTATGCGGAATCATTGGTGGAACCGTTACCCAAGGCACTAAAACCACCGTATCCCCATGCCCATACCGTCCCGTCGTTTTTCAGGACCATCGAATGATAATCTCCGACGCCTACGGCCTTGACATTTGTAAGATAGGAGCTGCTGGACTGTTTTAATTGTACGGCTCGCGGCATTTGATAATCGTTGTAATCCGTTAATACATTCGAAGAATTGGAACCCCATCCCCATACAGAGCCGTCTTCCTTTAGCGCCAGCACATGATAGTAACCTGCGGCAATGCTTTGCACCCCTTGGATCGGGGTTCCGTTGGACTGCATCACCTGCACCGCCCGGTATTGGTCAACCGTCGCTCCATTCCCAAGAGCTCCGCTGCTTCCCCTGCCCCACGCCCAGACGGTTCCATCTTCCATTAAAGCCAGTGAATAATAACCGCCCCCTGCCACCTCTTTGGCTCCCGTTAAGGGGGTTCCGTCGAATTTGATGACTTGGACCGGACGAAACGAATTTTGTGTCGTGCCGTCGCCCAACTCACCCGCGCTGTTATCTCCGAACGTCCAGACGGTACCGTCTTCGGCGATAAACAGCGAATGCAGGTATCCTCCCCCGGCGGTTTTGATGGAGGTCGACAGACCGGAGGCCGCCTCGGCAGGCCGGATTGCAATCTGCGGCATCGCCAGCGCGAAAACGATCAGGACCAAGACGATTTTACGTAATAAGTGCAAATAAACCTTCCCCTTTGTGTTGATGGATGCCATTCTCGCAAGAATAAAAGACCGGCCCGCGAACCGGGCCTTTATTCCTATCGACATCCTATCAAAGCCTGCCGTGGCCTACAATTAACTAAAGTTAACTCCCGGGATTTTAAGCAGGGGAAGCGGCCGCAAACCGGAAGAAGCTCCACTCGTGCTGCGGCTGTGCGGAACTTCTATTTGTAATCTGATACCTATCCTGGATAAGGCGGGTAAGCGAGAGGTACCGGAGTGGTTACCAGAACAGCCTGCGTCCGGGTGCGCACGCCAAGCTTGTTGTAGATTCGGTTCAGGTACACCTTGACCGTGCCCGGCGAAAGCCCCATCTGATCCGCGATCTCGCGATTCATGCAACCCAGATGAAGCAGTTTGACCATCTCGATTTCTTTGGCGGTCAGTTCATAACCGTCGATGTCAAGCTGCGCCTCTGCTGCTTCGCCATTCCCTTCCGCTTTCAGGACGGACAACAGCTCGGCGGCGTAGGATTTCAACGCAGGTTGGTTATCGAATGCCGAATGGACCATCATTTCTTCCAATAACCGTTGCATCCAGCCTCCTTCGTCCACGAAAGTACGGGTATAACGAAATGGCATCACACGTTGAAGGGCAGTAGAGATTCGTTCTGCCGCTTGTTTTCTTTTGCCTTGAACCAGATCCCCCCAAGCTTGCAGGACTGACGACGAGACAGCCACGTTGGCCATGCCGGATTCCTCTGCCAGCAGGGAGAGCTGCATCAGCAGCCTCTGCCCTTCATCCGCCCTGCCCTGGGCAATCAGCAGCCTTGCAAGAACAAGGGTCTCTTGAATCGACCCTAAATGTACCCGATGATCCGGGGAAAGGTGTATCTCCTTGAAACGCATTTCAGCCTGATCCACGGCCCCTTCTGCGAGGTCCATCTCGGCAAGAAACGTTATCAACGACCGATGCCAAGGCATGTCGGATACGCGATCCATTCGCTGAAGCGTCTGTTCGACGATCACTCTGGCACCTGCACGGTCTCCCGACGCCACACTTAACCGGGCCATCATCAAACGGACGGGAACGAACAATCCCGGAACCTTCAAATAACGCCCCTTTGCCGTAATTCGGTCCAACAGCGTTCTGCATCGATCCAGATCATTCCACTCGTAGTATCCCTCGACCAATGACTGCATGACATATTGGCACATCAGCGATTCTTCCCATCCATTCTGTTTCAGGATCGTTGTTATCCTTTGCCCCAGCTCTGCCGTCGTTTCTGTCAAGACGCCCCCGAGGCCAAAGGTAGTATAGCGGACGAAGGGCTGGTTGAAGTTATAATTAAAATCGAAAAAAACCGGGTCCTGCGGAAGCCGAAGCTGAAAAGATTCGGCAAACCGAAACCATTCCTGGAATTGGCCAGAATGAAACGCCGCATTTCCTTTGACGAAAAACAGTCCGCTCAAGAGCTCCAACTGTTCCGGCTGCAAAGGTGTTCCGAACAATTCATTTTCCATCGTTTCCATCATCGTACGCGCATCCTCGTGCTTGCCCAGCACCGAGCTTACGAAAACACGGACCAGCCTGATCCGGTCTGACACCGGAAACTTTGCCGGGAAGCGCGCAAGCCAATCATGGAGCAGGGAAAATTCCCCCCGCTGAACGAATCCATGAAGATGCTCCTCCAGGATTGCGGAGGCTGCATCATAAGCTTTGCCTGCAAAAGCAAATTCCACCGCTTCTTCATGCCAGCCCATGCGTGCATAAGCCTTGCTGGTATTCCGCTTTAATTCAAGCCAGCGCTCCGGGGAACGCTCTCTTAACCTCGTTTCGTAAAAATGGCCGACCAAATGATGATAACGAAAGTACCCTCCTTCAAGGGGGATCAGAAACAAGCCATTACTTTGCAAAAATCCCAACTTTTCTCCGCAATCCGCAAGACCGGTTACCTCCTCGCACAACATGGCATTGAATCTGGCCAAAGCGGACGTTTCCAGCAAAAAACGTTGGACCTGTTCATCCAATCCGTTCCATATCTCTTCCAACAGATATTGTTCAATATATTGGTCCATATCGAGATGCCGAACCCAATCGGCCCACTCCCCGCTTGGCCGCTGCTGAAGGGAAATCAACGCCAGCTGAAGACCGGCAGCCCAGCCTTCCGTGCGCTTGATCAGCACATTCACCCATTCCTTGGGAAGTTCTCCACCCAGGATCGTTTTGCACATTTCCTGCGCCTGTTCGGCCGTAAACGCCAATTGGAGTGCATTGACTTTTCGCAGTTTGCCCTTGACGTTCCACGTCTGCCATCCCTTAAGGGGCGGTTCTGAACGTGAACCGATCAGGACGTGAATGTTCGCCGGCAAATGATGAAGCCAGTAATTCAGGGTTTCATGAATCTCTTCATTCCAGATTACATGATAATCATCAAGGACAACACAAATCGATGGTTGGATATCGTATACATCGTTAAGATACTGGTCCAGAAACGGTTTCAACGAGCGATCGGCATACTCCGCAAGCAGCGATAACAGACGGTCACTCGCGCCCGCCGTCAGGTAGGGATGCAGCATATGTACGAGGTAACGCCAAAATCTCCGCAAATCATTATCATGTTCATCCAGCGCATACCATGCGATCTGGTGATTGCCGCTGTGCGCGATCTGCGTCATCGCTGTTGTTTTCCCACTCCCGGCAGGTGCGGTGATCAAGGTGATTCCTTGAGGCAAATCTCCTGCTGAAGGTGGTTGAATCAGCTTTCGGTTTATCCAATGTTTACGGGGTTCGGGGACTTCCAATTTGTATTTCATGATGTCGGGGTTCGCTCTCAATGTGTTGCCTCCGTTCGGGATAATAAAGAACCAGAATGCAGCTTGTTGCGGTCATAACTAAATTGAAAACGAAATTCGGCTTTCATTCAAGTCCTTCGGCTAATCTTAGCATGCAAATGCATACCTAATTCGACGCCCTTGCCGGCAAGAAGCCGCTCAAGCCCCTGCGAAGCACCTCGTTATGTACTGCCCGTAAACGGACAACGGCCCGGACACCCTTGATAGCAATCAGGGTTCCGGGCCATTTATGTTTGTTGAAAATCATGTCAAGCCGACCATATGCTCCAGCATGTATTCATACCATCTTTTTGCGCAAGGAGGAAATATAGCGACCACGAATGATGAAAAAGTAAAGGGTCTGCAAGCCGAGGAACGCCCCGAAGACGCTCAAAACGGGCACCGTATAATCCGTAACGCCGAATTGGGTCAGAAACGGTTTGACCACAACCAGCGTTTCAACGATGGCCGTCAGCATCGGGAAGAAAAACAGGATCGCAATCTGCACGGTGGACGAACGTTTCATCTCCTGAAAACTCAAACCGATTTTCGACAAGCCATGCACCATCCTCCCGTCCGCCTCCAGATCGGTATGCAGCCTGAAGTACAGGAAGCTTGCCGAAGAGATGGAGAACACAAGACCGATCATCACACCCAGAAACGTAATGATCGAGGTGGCTTCCCGCGTATTTTCAAAGTTGGCGTATCGGGTTGCCATGTACCCGGAAAAACCGTATTTCTCGGGATCCATTTGTATGTCGTCGTCCAATGCCTGCAATTCTCTGCTAATCCGCGCCTCAGGCGAATGGTTGGCAGGTATGTCTTTGCCCCATGACGGAACGCTGTACAACAAAACGTTGGCTCCGGAATTTTTTTCTCCCACTTGTGAAAAGTCCTCATCCGGCAGAACCAATACGCTTGAAGCAAACATGGTATCCCAATACATAGTGTCCTTTATCGACTTGTCAATCTGAACGTGGGTTGAACCCGATTCCTGCTGGAGCGTCATCATGTCACCGGCTGCATAGGAATGAAATGTCGTATGGCTGTCCATTTCCGCTGAATTGCGCGAGTCGATAAATATCCCTTTGCCGGACGCGAGCTGCTCAGCCTGCTTTCCGCGAAGTGCATTGATGCGATTGTAATCGCTGAGCGACAACAGTGCCGTATGGCTGCCCTCCGCTACGCCCCAATCATAATGTACGTAAGCTCGTTCATAATTTACGCCTGCCTGTTTAAAAACAGAATCAATGATGCCAAAATCCTCGCCTTCCTTAGCATCATAGATGCGGTACTGAACCGGGAACTCGCTTTCCCGAAACTTCTCCCGATTATCCTGGTCCAGCGATAAAATGACGACCGCGCTCATCGAAGCCAGGGCGATCACGACCGTAACCATGAACAGCATACGTGCGTTATCCTTGATTTTGTACGCCATTTCCGACACCCACAAGAGGCGTGTCCCCTTCCATCCCCAACGCCGGCTTCGCTTCAATAATCGCATGACCAATACCGAGAGCTGGGAGTAAAAGAAGTACGTTCCCGCAATGCCGCTAATCGCAGCGATCAAAATGTTCACCTCTTGCAGGTCATCGTACAGTGCAATGAACCCGGTCGCCAGCAATCCAGCGCCGATCAGCGAGAACAGCCATGACACCCTCGGTTCTTTTTTCGGCCTGCTCGTTCCGGTCAATAGATCCAGCGCGCGCCTGTTTCCAATAAACGCCAGGGTAAAGAGCGAAACGCCGACAAACAAAAGCATAAACGCCCCTACCGTCAGTCCAATCGCCTTCAGTGGAAAATAGAACGGCAGATCCTCCATGCCAATGAAACGGGTGGCCACCATGAGAAACAATTTGGATAAAAGCATGCCGCCGGCAATGCCTGCCACGATCGACACGGCTCCGATCAGCATATTTTCCAGCATGATCAAGCGCCGGATCTGGCCCGGCGCGGCACCAAGAATCGTTAAAATGCCGAACTCCTTATTTCTGGACTTCAGGAATGCGCCGATCGAATAGATGACAAAAAAGATGGCAAACACGTATACAATGCCTGATGCAATCCCCATCCCCACCGATGTCGTCTCTCCCATGGGCATAGCCTTCACCGAAGGATGATAGATAAACATCGCATAGGCAAAAAAGATCATAACCATCACGACACTGCTCAGGAAAAAAGCAATGTACGCCCGCCCGTTGCGGCGAATGTTGTTAAACGCGAACTGAGGAAAGCTCATGCGAATTCCCTCCCCAGAAAGATAACGTGTCGATGATGCGCTGGAAAAACGTCTGGCGGTTGTCACCCCGGTGCACTTCGGCCGCGAGCCGGCCATCTTTGATGAATACGATGCGGTCACAGTAACTGGCCGCAAGCGGATCATGCGTCACCAGCATGATCGTCGTTTTTTCCTGCTGGTTGATCTGCTCCAGCGCTTCCATGACGGCCTGGGATGATGCCGAGTCGAGCGCTCCCGTCGGCTCGTCCGCAAGCACCAGGGACGGTCTGTTGATGATCGCCCTGGCGATGGCCGTCCGCTGCCGCTGGCCGCCGGAAATTTCGAAGATGCGTTTGTTCCGAATCTGATCGATCCCCAGCCGGGTCGTGATCGCTTCCAGCCTGTTCTCCATCTCTTTCAGGCTGACGTTGTCCAGCGTCAAGGGAAGCACGATGTTTTCGGCCACGGTCAACGTATCGAGCAGGTTGAAATCCTGAAACACAAATCCGAGCTCACGCCGGCGGAATTTGGCCAGCTCCTTTCTTTTCATCGCAAACGGGTTTTGACCATTAATCTTCACCTCGCCCGAGCTTGGGTCGTCAATCGTCGAGACCATGTTGAGCAGCGTTGTTTTTCCACTCCCCGAAGGTCCCATAATGCCGACGAATTCCCCTTGCCGGATGCTCAGATGTATATCGCTAAGGGCTTGGGTCTGCACCTTTCCCGGGTAGGTTTTGTTTAAAGCCGTAACTTGAAGCATATCCATTTTCTCGTGTTCTCCTTCGTGATTGGTGTGTTACATTACAAGCATATCCGCCCGCAACTTGCCGTACCATCGATTTACCTTAAACTTTCCTTACACGGCCTTTAAGGTTGTGTTCCCATCACAAAAAGGCGCTTCGCCCCAGGCAAGCACCTTGCTAAACCACGATTAAATCTCACTCATTTCGCCATATCCCAACTGAATCGCACCAGGGTGCCTTCCTCCGGCGCAGAAAACAATTCGACCCGGTTGTCGAGGCGTTTGCTGATTTCACGTACCAAATACAGGCCCATCCCCGTTGATTCATGATACTGCCTGCCGCGCTCCCCCGTAAAATACGGATGGAACACCCGCTGAATGTCTTCGGCCGAAATACCGATGCCCTGATCCTGGATGTCCAAAATGATGCGATCATTTTGCGAATAAGCGGTCAAGGTGATCTTTTTGTCCGAACCGCCCTCTGAATAGTTGACGGCATTGGTTAAAATCTGAGTCAACATAAAGCGCAGCCATTTGGTATCGCTATATATTTGCCATTTCGGTTCAATATGGATTACCGGTATCACTCCCTTACGGATAAACAGGCGGCGGTTTTCGGCGATGCTGGCTTTGACGCTCTCCAGCAACGAAATTCGCTCTACCCGGAAGTCTCCTTCGAACTGTTCCAGCCTGGACGAGTGCAGTACCATTTCCAGCCCTTTGCGCAATTTGTCCAATTCGTCCTGAATGCTGCCTGCGGTCTCGTCTTCCACATCCTCCAACGTGAGCTGAATGATGGATAACGGCGTTTTCATTTGATGCACCCAGCGGTTCATGAACACGGTCTGCTGTTCGCTCCGTGCACGCAGTTCATTGATTTCGTTCTGCTGCCGGCGTTCCAGTTCAGATACCAGATTCCGGGTTGCGAGCGCAAGCTCCGCATCGCCGAGCGAATGATACGGTTCGCGAACGAGCCGTTCCGGTTCCTGAAGCGCAAGGTACACTTCACGAAGCTGGATATAGCGCACGACCAGATACACCGCAAGCACCGCGGTGCCAAGCAGTACGCCGTACAGCATGATGCTTGGCGGCCTCTTTTCGCCGGAAACCCAGTATACACACGGAACAAGCAGCATTTGAGCAACATAACATCCGAGCAGAAGGCGGTGGTCTTTCAGAAAAAGCCTCATGCGCCTCCTCCCCATTCGCCATCAAGGTCAAGCAAGCGATATCCCACACCCCGCACCGTTTCCAGCGCATCTCCCGCTCCGAGCTCTTTCAATTTCCGGCGTACCCGCGTAATATACACGTTGAGCGTGTTGTCGTCGATGAAATGCTGGTCCTCCCACATCACATCGAGCAACCTATCCCGGCCGACGACCCGTCCCGCCTTGTTCATAAGCACCTCCATAAGCGCTGCTTCCTTCTGCGTCAATTCGACCGAGTTTCCTTGATGCTCCAGCACGTATCGTTCCGGATACAGCACCAACGCGCCATTCGCGATTTTCGGTTCTTGCTGAACGGCGGCATACGTTCCATAGGCTCTGCGCAGCTGGCTTCTGATTTTGGCAAGCACGACTTCGTATTGAAACGGCTTCGTGATATAGTCGTCCGCCCCGTTCTCCAATGCCATCACCTGATCCATGCCGCTGTCGCGCGCGGAAATGAACAGGATCGGACAGATCGAATGCGTGCGGATTTGCCTGCACCAATAAAAGCCGTCATATTGCGGCAAGTTCACATCCATCAATACCAGATCGGGCCCCCGTTCAGCAAATTCATGCAAAACATCGCGAAAATCCCGCACCATATGCACCTGAAACCCGTTACGGGTCAAATATGCGGCCAGCAGCCCGGCAAGCTTGGTATCGTCCTCAACCAACAAAATCGATTGCATGGTCAACCCTCTTTCCAATCCCTGACATCACTTACTTCATCCAGTCTACCATTCTAGCCGGAATTGATATGGAAATAAAGGGCCGGCGGTCAACTAGCTCTTAGATCACCAATTGCCCACGCTTCTCCGCAAGGCTGATCGTCGCTTCGATGCCTGAATTGAATTCCAGGAAGTCCTGCTCCACCCCATCGCTGAAAATAACCCCATCCTCCGGCATCTGCGATACAATGCGCAGGGGCTGGCGCGAATGGATCTGCCCGAAGACAAGGTCTGCCGACGTCGTTCGGCTCGGAAACGGCTCGCGCACCGTGAAATACAAATACGGTGCATCCCAGCCGAATGGGCTGCTGATGGAAGCGGTTTGGCGATAGGTTTTATCCGAGTCTTCATTTCCATGCTCCCTGTCCTGCAGCTGCATCCAGGCCTCGGAACGAGTGATGCCGTATGCCCCGGCCAGCACGCTTTTGAACCAGCCCGTCGATCCCATGCCCGTCGACACGATGATGCCGCTGGAAGATTGCCGCTCATGGGTCGGGCCAAGATGCATTTCATATCTGGCGGAAACATGGGTTTTGCGGCCAATGAACAAATCGTTGACGCCGTACAGCACCTGCCCGTCGTTCAGTTCGGCCTTGGCCAGCGTCACTTCCTTTACCTGACGGCGCTTTTGCATGACATCCGGGATGATCAGCCCCAGATCCTCGGTCGTAAAAGGCAACAACACGCCTTCCCATCGCAAAGGATCCGGATTGACGCCAATCAAGGGCTGGCCCGTGACATACTTGAGCGTGTTTGCCACCAGGCCGTCCTGACCGACAACGACAACGATATCCTGCTCGCCAAAAATGAAGTTGGGCACATGCTCCCGCTCGACGACCTGCACTCGCCCAAGCTGCGCCAGCTGCTGCCTGACTTGCAACACCGCCTGCTGATAACGTCGGTCTTCTTCCATGTAATCGCTGAAGTCCGCACCCATCCGCTCGATATAAAATTGGGCTTGCTGCACAGTATTGTACCTGACGACCAGTTCCTCAAGCCTTGTTTTGCGTTTGATAAGAACCAGCTTGTTTTCGGTCATTCGCCCCTGTTCCGCAGCTGGCGCTCCGGCGTTCTGTCCGCTGTGTCCCCATCTCATCTTGCCCGGCCTCCCTGCTCGCGCGCAGACGGGGACATCAGTCCTTGCAACAGGTCCGGCGAGATGTTCAGCTGCCCGATTTTGCCGGCATTCTCCGCAAGCTCCTGAAACGCAAGCGCGATCAGCTTATCCGAATTCATGCCCATGTTGGCCATCGCCTGCAGCACGGCCGGTTCCACATCCTGCAGCGATTTCATGACGGCCGCGAGCGCATATGCCTTCGCGTCCGCTTCGGCGTTCTGATTCGCCACCGTCAGCTCGATGAGCTGCCGCTTGCGCTCCTCCATGCCTGTGTCGAACTGCAGCTGCTCCTGCTGCATCTCGTTCTGCTTCTGCCTTACCGAACGCTCTGCCTGCAACTGGGTTTCGCGAATTTGCCGCTTTTTCGTTTCCACCGCGATCTCCGTATTCAATTCGTTTTCCTTCACTTTGCGTTCCTGCTCGATGGAGGCATTGCGACGTACATACAGCGCTTCGTCGGCCTGGCGCAAAATCTCTTCCCTCGCCTGTGCTTCCAAGGCACGCATCGTCTCCTTATTGGGCAGAATGGCCAGAATGGACAGCCCCATTAATTCCACGCCAAGCTTCTCCAATTCTTCGCTCTGGGCCACCTCTTGTTTCATATTGCGCGCCAGCCGTTCGCTCGATTGGATGGCTTGGCGCAAGGGCATCTGTTCCAGATGTTTTTTGGTCAGCACTTTGGCGATCGTGATCACCCGCTGGTCCAGCTTGCCGGGATCGTCGGAAATATGCTGGTGTTTGCGCAAATTATAGGCATAATTGAGGCTCTGGGTAATTTTCATGTAATCCACGATCCGATAGCTTAACTGCCCCTGAACGGTAACCGTCTGATAATCGGCGGTAATCTCTTCGAACATAAAAGGCACATCCACGGACGAAACCGGCAGCACCACGACCGAAGTCGTCGGCTCATAGTAATAGAACGACAAACCTACGCCCTGACGCTGTACTTTACCGTTCTTGATCTTCATGACGTACTCGCTGGGCTGAAACTTGACGAAGCGAAAACCAAACATCGCTCATTCCCCATTTCTTAATATAGTCATTATGATATTATCGAAATGATAACAAACAAAAACGTTAATGTCAATATGACAATATCACTAAACGTAAACAGGTTTCTTCCTTTTCGATCTTGGACGCGAGAAGGCTTTTCATGCTCCGATGCGCATCGTATCATTTTCAGAAAAAACAAAAAGCGAAGGCCGTAGGAGCCATCGCTTTATTAAACACCTATTATTCATCGATCATTCATCAAGAATCATTTCTTTTTCAGTGCTTCGGGCATTTTCATCGCTCCAACAATGCTTTTGCGTTTCTCGGAAGATTTCTTTGCTCCTTTTGTAAGGCCTGCAGCAAACACTCGCGCTATTTTTTGATTCAATTTAATCACCTCCTTCCCGTTTGGTCCATACTGGAAGGATGAGAATGGCTTGAATAAAAAATGCCCATGTTATTTCTGATGACTTGACTGCAAAATTGGCGACTACGAGCCCGGCTGAAATCCATTTCAGCCATCGATCCCACGATGTTGGATTGACATACTCAAATTCGTTTGGCGCATAAAGCAATACAATAATAAGACTGATTGCATTCAGTACAAGCATGGCTTCTACATTCAAATGGATCAACGGAATGATCGCCGCAACAACTCCCGTTACAACAGAGCAGATCGTTATCGGCAGATGCACTCCGCCTGAAAACTTTCTCAGCATCACAAATGAAAACAGAGCGATCAGAGCTCCCATAAACGTCCCGAATGCCAACCCTAAAAGGATGGTCAATAACAAACCTGTATACCAATTAAGACGAAGGCCCAGCTCATACTCCAAAATTTCAACGGTTCCAGGTCCTTCAGGATCAGCTGCTTTTATGCTTAGCGCGATACGCCTCGACAGCCGCTCTAATATCACCTCGTTCCCTCCTTATCGAAAAGAAATAGGAAACTCCAAACGTTAAAATGGCTAGAACTAAAAGCCGTGTTGGATCAGAGCTGTATAATAAGATCAACGTCATGCAGATCATAAATGCAGAAATGATGGTTCCTATTAAGTAAGGTAAATTAGTGCTGGATAAGTAGTTCTCTTTTGTCAAAAAGTCATGCGGTGGCCTGATGATAAATGAGAACCCATAGTCGAAGATGGAGAGCACAAAGCCGATCGCATAGGTAATCAGGATGGAAGCGAACTGAAGCAAATAAACCATACTTCCCTCATTCTGTTGAATCACGCTTATGTGCATAACATCAAAAAAATGAAACAGATGGTAAATGGCCATTTGTATTGCTGCATAAGCGGATATTCCCGCCCCAGCTATAAAAGCGGACAAGTGCACTTTCAATTCCATCCCAAACCGTAAAAAAAGCACGAAGAAAATATACTGCAAAGGTAAATCCAGCTTTGGCGACTCTAAAGTAATGCGAATCATATACGAAAATGTAGAGATAAAGAAAACGAAATATGTAATTTTGACGCCATACGCTCTAAACGGTAACATGTACAGTTTCAGCATCAATAACAACATCGCTAATGCATCAAAAAATCCAAGGATAATATAAATGACCACGGTTACTTGGCACCATCCCTATTAGAATAACTATTGTAGTTATTATAAAGGAACGTATGGCAATTCCATAGCCAATTTAATACAGATGGATACCATAAATCGCTATTATTTCTTTTTTATACAAGGAACGTTTGTTCTTATTATAATGTAAATATAGCATTTTTGTAAAGGATAATATTGTTATTTAGAAAAGGATACATCATGAGTTCTCAGAAACGATGTTCAATTGATCGCTGTCATGTTGCTGATTTGTCGAGGATTTCAGCCCACGTTCGTTCATAAGCTCATCCCGCTTCAATCTAAATCATCGTCATTACTTCACAAACATCATACATAATTGAAACTTTTTTTGAGTGAAGCCATTATAATTTCCATCACCGAAATGTAAATTTAAGTAATTAAACCCATGCTAGACACTGTCCATTTATTTGAAATCATACAATAATGAGATATAGCAAATACATATACTAGAAAAGAGGAGATTGACTTGAAGAACAACACGTTCAAAGGAATTATAATAGGTGCTTCTGCAACCCTTCTACTAACCTCTGGGATTGCTTATGCAGCTGACTATCCTTTCAGTAAGAAACTGACTGCAGTGTACAACAACATTAAAGTAATTGTAGACGGCGTAGCAATAACACCAAAAGATGCAAACGGAAATACGATCGAGCCTTTCATTGTAGACGGTACTACATATCTGCCAATCCGCGGTATATCTTCAGCTCTAGGAAAAGATGTTAGTTGGGATCGGACGACTGCCACTGTCTCCATTGGAAAACAACAGGGAACTGGTAAAATTGTTGGCTTGCACCAACTCACTCCTTGGGAAGGCAAGTTTGAATGGGATGATAAATTAACAGCCTTTGAAATTCTACAAGAAAAGATTCAACCATCGTTAAACTTACGTTCAAATGGGGATCAGGCAGTGTATTTATTAAAAGGAAAATATAAAACGATTTCAGGAAATTACGCAGTATCAGACAAACTGGAAGACGGTTATCTTCGTTCAGTAGTAATCACTGTTGATGACCAAAAAATCTATGAATCCCCGACTCTTTCAAGAGGGATGGAACCGATAAATTTTAATGTTGATGTAGTAGGAGGGAATAAATTGACGATAGAGTTTAACACGCATGGAACGCCTTCTTCATCGGAGCCTTCCAAACTTTGGGATGTTAAACTCACCGAACTCAACTAATATTTGTTCAATCACATCCAACGTTTTCATCATTTCCCTCATAACAGCACATTAATGAAGGCACGCTATGAGGGAAGTGTGTTTCTCCTAATATACTAGAGGCGCTTAACTTGAAGGGAGTTATTCCTGCAGGGGGCATTTTGGACAAAACGGCCCTTACGCGCAAAAAAGCCATTTAACGTGACGTTTTTTGCCTGCCGCTGTTTTTGGATACTCCCTATTATTTCGGCTCGGTTTGCAGTTTGCGATAACAATGAATGACCCTGCGGTACATCGCTTTATCCTTTAATTGATTGAAAATATAAGGGTCTGGCTTGATGTTCACCTCAATGATCCACGGCTTCATCATATGATCCAGGCCAAAATCCACGCCGATCTGCTTCAGATAAGGGTATTTTTTCTTCATATGGCGGGCGATTTGCAATCCGAGCTCATTCATATCCCGAACCACTTGTTCTCTACGTTTTGAGGAAGCATGCGATCCCAACAGCTGGTGAATGTCCATCGGTTTGCCGCCGCTGTGATAATTGGTCACGATTTTCGCGGGGTGGCCCAGCCGACCGATCACCCCGGTAGCTTCCCACTGTTTGTTCGGATTGATCTGGACCATGACCCGGATATCAAAATGCCTGTTGTTGTGCTTGAGCAGGTGGATTCCTCTCTGAACCAGGTACTCCTTTTTCCCTACACGTCGATTCAGGCTGGCATGAAAGGAATCGAAGTCCTCGAATGTCCAACGCCGCTGCTCCCATTGATAGGCATAATGCCGCCGCCCCGCCACTTCCGCTTTGATTACGCCTTTTCCATGCGTACCGCGCTCGGGTTTGACATAAACCATGCCGTATTTGTGGATCATCGATTTCAGATTGGCCGCATTATATCTCTGCGTATCAGGAACGAACGGCCTGATGTAATCGTTACTGAGAATCGCCTTCGTCTTTACCCATTTGCTGCTTAATGGCTGCGATTTACGGACTACCACCACGCTTCCTCTCCCCTCATTCGATGAAAGACTTCCTGCCTCCTCATTAAGACCATGCATTATATGCATAAGGGAATCGGACACCCTACGCAAACGCCCCCGATTAACGAAAATGGATGCGTTCATGCGCCCTGACCATCTCCCTCATGCACACATACCATGAACAAAATGAAAACCAACGCGCAAGGAGCTGAAGAAATGGCCGTTCAGGCTAAAGCGGAAGCCAACAACTCGACCCGAATCGACGTGCTGATCCCCGCGATCGATAAAGACTTGAATACCCTTCCCCATGTCATCGATAGCGTTCGACGCCATGTCCGGCATCCCATTGGTCGAATTTACATCGTATCTCCGGAGAGCAGCGGTATCCGAAAGCTCTGCTCCCGTAAAAACTGTACGTTCGTGAACGAACGAACCGTCCTCCCGTTCACCAAAGACGATATTCATTATCAATCGTCCCGGTGGAACCGGTCGGGATGGTTGTACCAGCAACTTTTAAAAATGAACGGAGACCGCGTCGTCAAAGCGCAGCACTTCCTGGTCATCGATGCGGATACCGTCCTGATTCGCCCCCACTCGTTCATGACCGATAACAAAACGGCATTTTATTGTCGCGATTGGAGCCAACCCGAATATTTCAACACGTACCGCAAGCTGCTGCGCAGCAAAGCCCCTCGGCCCCGTTCATTCGTCACCCACTACATGCTGTTTGAAAAAACGGAGCTCGCTTCATTAAAAAAGAAAATCGAAACGATCCACCGATTGCCGTGGTATAAGGCAATCCTGTCCAGCATCAACAAGAAGAAGCAATTCGGCTTTTCCGAATATGAAACCTATGCCAACTATATGTACTCAAGTCATGCCGAGCGCATGATCCTGAGGAGCTCGAAGAACAAGAGCCTTTCGAAGGACGCCTCTTCTTTATCGAATCAGGAAATCCGCACATTATCACGTCGATACCGCTCATTGTCCTTTCACAAACGGAAAATCTACAGCAAAGCTCCAAGAGCTTAAGGAGGACCTCGTGGAAAGAGCGCAAACGATTCCATTCCCCGATGATCCGAAATTCAGGCGGATGCCTAAAGGCTTGTTGGCCTATGGTTAACCGAAGGTCCGTCAGTTAACTGATCGGACTCCCGCAAACGGAAAAAAATCGGGCCCATTTATGGCCCGATCCTTTTGACGTTCCAACTTAGTATAACTGCCGCAGCATACGTGCAGCAACGACGGCACCCTGCGCCCGGCTGGTCGTCCCTTGCGGCTCGAACCTGCCATCTGCCATGCCTTGGAGCAGCCCCAGATCCTGCATGGCCGCGACCGCCTGTTTCGCATACGCGGAAATGCTTTCGTCATCGCTGAATCGGGAAGTCGCCGCTGCTGAAGCATTCGCTGCCTCGCCACCGTGCATAGCTTGCAGCGCCCGCTGCAGCATGACGGCCATCTGCTCTCTCGTCACCGGCTCATTCGCTCCGAACGTGCCGTCTGCTTTGCCGGTCACGATGCCCATCTGCATCCCCCGACGCACCGCCTCGGCATACCACGCATCTTCGTTCACGTCCGCCGGAAGCAAAATGCTCTCCTTTTCGTGATTCATGTCGGCCAACGCGCCCGTAAGCAGCTGCAGGAATTGAGCCCGGGTCAGCGCTTCTTGCGGTTTGAAGCTGTCCCCGGTCATCCCCGACACGACGCCTTTGCCGTACAGTTCACCCACTTCGTTCAAAGCCCACGCATGCTGCTGGATGTCATTGAACGGCACCGCAATTTCGGTCAGCACAAATGTGCCTTGCTCATTCGGTTTGAACGCAAACCGCTTGCCTGCTGCGTCATAATGACTGAACAGGATCGGCTTCAGCTTCCCGTTATCCCGAAGCGTCTGCATAATCAGAACCCGATGTTCCGCGCTTGGCCCGGATAGCTCCTCCAACAGCACTTCAATGCCACGGTTCGTCCATGCCACGGGCTCTCCATTGACCGACAACCGGAGCTGTACGATCTCTCTCCCGCTTTTCATGGCCGCTTGTTGTTCGTCGGTTGCATCCGACGGCATTCCCCCTACTCGAATCTCCAGGGCACCGGAAACGTTGCCCTTCAGCGACTCAAGATCTTCGAGATATACGCGTACACGCGTCTGTTTGAACGATAGCTCCAACACCTGCAGCGATTCGGATCGTACCCATCCGGCGAATTGTCCGGCATCCAGCTTGAAGATGACCGCTTCCGCGGAATCCGGCACATCGGCAATCAACGTCAATGATTTTTGCCCGCTGCCTAACGCCTTCACTTGCTGCGCCACCTGTCCCGGCGTCGGTTGAACCACATACTCTACGCCTTGGGTCAACGTGCCTTGAATCGTCAGCGAAGAACCCTTCGGATCGTTCCCTGTCTCTGCAATGTTCGGTATCGTACCTTCATGGGCTGCATCGCCATGATTTCCGCTGCCGGATGTGCCCGGCTGGGAGGGCTGGGTTGTTCCTCCTGTGCCTGTGCCTGTTCCCGGGTCCGTGGTCTGCGGCTGCTTCACCAGTCCGTTGATCGCTCGCGACAATGCATCGTTGGCGGCGGCAAGCTCCGTCGAAGACGTCTCTTCATCTGCCAGCAGCGTATGTGCCAAATCCAATGCCTGGGTCAGGCCGCTCCAGCTCTCTCGCGTATAATCGCTCTGACGCAGCGACTTCACCGCATCCACGGTGGAAGCAAGTGCGGAAGAATCTGCCGGGAACACGCCATACGCTTCAAAATCCAGGAATCCGACCCAGGTCGAACCTGCAGTGACCGTAACCCGGATATAACGGCCTTTCGTACCTTCCGGCAAAACATGCCTCGGGCTCGTCGACACCACGACGTCGCTCGTCGTATCGATCACCGTCGTGAAATGTTCGTTGTCATCCGACACGTCGATGCGGTATTTGATGCCGCCGCTCCACATCGACATTTCGATTTTGCGCAGCACGGCCGTTTGCCCCAGATCGACTTGCCACCAGCTGCCGACGCTCTGATCCGTTCCCCAGGACGTGTTCGGATTACCGTCGATCGCGCCACCCGGCGAATTTGCCTGCCCGCCGCCCGTACCTGCACTGCTGGATGCTTCAGCCGTCTTGCCTGTCGTCAGCGCTTCCAGCGAAATCAGCCCTTCGGCTGCCCGCTCCAAATCAGCCAGCGACTGGCTCACCTCCGCTTGGATCGCATCCGCCTTGTCACGAACGGCGATGGCAGCCTGCAGCGCTGTTCTGAGCGCATGCCAACTTCGCTTCGTGTAGGAGGATTCCGCAAGCTGCTGCACTTCCCCGATTCGGATGGTCAGAGCCGTTTTGTCCACATCGGATAATCCCTGGATGGCCTTATCCAGCTTCTCTGCCGCCGCATTGACCTCGGTCTGCGTGGAACGCGGATCTGCCCATACACGTTCAGCCTGCTCCAGCGCCTTTGCCAATACCGCCCACGTCGCAGCAGACCAGTCTGCCTCCTTATACGTGCGAGCCTCCTCGATCTTCGCCTGAAGTGCGGTAAGATCGGCCGGAATGACTTCCATATGCAGCATGACCTCTTCCAAAGCCTGTGCTGCAGCATCGGACGCCGCTTGGGTCAGCCCCGTATTCGCATAGGCTTGTTCGTAGACTTGGCGCGCCTGCTCGATCGCGGGTGCAAGCGTCTTCCAGCTCTCCGCCTCAAAATCGCTCTCCACCAGCGCTTCGGCACGCGAGATCGCTGCCCACAGCCGCTGCCGGTTGGCAGGCTCCATGTCCATGCCGCGTTTGTACACATCCAGCGAATCCAGGGCGCGTCCTTCGTAGGAGTAACCCCCATTGCCCGGATATTCGTCGTAATCGAACATGGCCTGGTTCTCCCACGCATCTCCTTCCGAAGCGATCCAGCCTACGTCCGCCGCGATCCAGGCCGGCTCCCAATAGAAAAATCCTGCGCCTTTGTTTCCCGGAACTTTGGCGATCATGTCCATGATGCCGGCGATGGCATCATATTGACCCTGTACCGTGGCGGGAAATGTCGCTCCGCCTACATGCAGCGATTCCGGCGTGCCGATAATGTTGCCATGGGCATCCCCGTTTTTGAACGAAAACGGATAGGACGTCTCCGCGATGATGACATCTTTTCCGTATTTCTCGGCGATAAGGTTCATCGTTTCCTGCACGTCGGCAAACGTGCCGTGCCAGAACGGATAATAGGATAATCCGACGGTGTCGTAATCCACGCTGCCCTTCTCTAGTTCGCCAAAATACCAATCGAACATTTCCGCCTTTCCGCCCTCGGCCAGATGGATCATGATCCGCACCTGGTCGCCGCCTTCCACGTCGCGCACGCCTGCAATGCCGCTGTTCAGCAAAGCCGCGTTTTCATCAAAATTCACATTGCTGTTCAGACCGTTCAATACGCCGCTGTTGATCTCGTTACCGATCTGAACCATGTCCGGCATTGCACCAGCCGCTTTAAGCTCGCTTACCACTTCCTGCGTGTATTCCCGAACCGCTGACTTCAATTCCTCGAAGGACAGGTTCTCCCATGCTTTGGGGCGAATTTGCTGGCCAGGGTGAGCCCACTCATCCGAGTAGTGGAAATCGACCAACAGCTTCATGCCTTTGGCCTTCACCCGTGAAGCCATCCGAATGACATCTTGCTTGTCGTTGTAGCCATTCGACTTCTGCGGATCATTCCATAAACGAAGGCGAACATAGTTCACCCCCCGATCCTTCAAAATATCGAGCAAATCCCGCTTCGTACCGTCACTGTCGACATATGTACCGCCATTGTCTTCAATCGCCGTAAGCGTGGAAATGTCCACCCCGCGCGCATAATCGTCGCGATATTGCTGCACCGTGACCGTGGCGGAAGGCTGCACGGAGGCGCCGTACACCGTCCCCGTTACGGTAAAGCTGCCTGCTGCATCGTACTGCCCCGGATCGATCGCAGCCCAGTCGACGGGCACGGCCGCTCGTTTGCCATTGGAATAATGGGCATTTACCTCTTTCGGCAGCTCAGGGGTTACCCTTCTCAGCGTCGACACGCTAACCGAATCATAAGAAGTAATGTCCGCAGGCTCCGTGCCTTCTTCCTGTCCCCAGATTTGAAGCTCGGAGATGGCAGCCCAAGCACCGGTTTCTTTGTAAAATGGCATACTGACTTTCACGTATCTTGCGCCCGATGCCTGAAACTCCAGACTGGCCGTGCTCTCTGCACGATCATTGTCCGTACGGTCCACTTGTTTCGTCCACGTTTCCCCATCCACGGATGTCTCGACGACATACCGAACGACCACATCCGAATCCTTCCAGGTCACCTCGGCGCCGGACAATGCATACGCCTCTTGCAGATCAACCATGACCCATTGCGGACTGTCCGCCGACGTTGCCGCCTTGGCCATCCAATGTGTATCCTGACTCCCGTCTACCAAATGCTCCTTCTTGCTGCCGTACTCCTGGTATTCCGAGCTTACCGATACCGGTTTGTTCAGGGCAACATTCACGTTTGCCGCGGCAGCGGGCCGCGCCATCCATCCCCAATCACAGATGATCAGCAGCAAGGCCAGACAGCCGCATATGTACTTTTTGTTCACTTTCCGATCTCCCCCTCATGCATTGGCATGCCTTGATTTGTACAAGTGATGCATTAAATCACCTCTAATTGTAAGCGCTTCTATTTGGAGAGGAACACGGCATTTTGCAAAGGAAACAGCAGTTATTGCAACAAAATGCGCCTATCCTTCACGCGCACGGCCCAATGCAAAAAGCCTGTCCCCCTGCCAGATGCCGGCCGGAAACAGGCTTATTCTACTTGAGAGCTGGATATGGGATCGAAGCGGCTGCTGCATCAGATAATAGAGTGTTTCTTCGGCCGATCATTTGTCCAGTTTCAATTCCAATTGAACTTGAATGTCGTTTTCGGTGGACAGTACGACCGAGTGTGGGTTCGTCATGCCAAAGTCTTCGAATGTCACGACCGTGGTTGCGGACAACAGCAATTGGTTGTTTTCTTGCGCCGCTTTGACATCAAACGTGACTTCTTTCTCAATGCCTCTAACCGTTAACGTGCCGTTCATTTTGAAGTCGACCGTTTGGCCTGCCGGCCATTCTGCCGGAACGCCTTCAAACGATGTTGCTGTAAACGTCGCCTGCGGATTCGTTGCGATGTCGAAGAAATCGGCCTGTTTCACGTGCTCGTCGCGCTGAGCGTTGCCGGAATCCAGGCCATCCAGTTCGATCTGTCCGCTGGCGGACATCTGGGATGGATCGTCCACATTCACTGTCCAGGAGCCGCTAACCTGCTCGTCCACGAAGTTGACGGTTTCGCGCGATGTCGTTACGGAGAAATACACTTTCGAACCTTCGGCAATGTTCCAATCGCCATTCAGCTGCTCCGCTCCCGCAGCTTCGCCCGTTGTGGAGCTCGTCTCTCCGCCATCGCTCACCGCGGAACCCGAAGTGCTGGCTGGCAGTACCTGCTCGATCTCGACGTTGTTGCCCAAATAGCTGTTCGCGAAATAATAACCCCCACCACCAAGCACCGCTATCGCGGCCACGCCGGAAATCACCCAAGTCTTCGTCTTTTTATTCATCTCTATTCTCCTCCAATGATTGGTTATTTGTTTGTTCGTTGGAAGTATCTTATCAACCGAATGTGTCAAGATGACGTCAAAACGAAAACCAAGGGAAATTTTCCTTCAATTTTCTGAAAAAAGGGGCCTTGGCTTTGAGAAATGTGATCATGTACAATCAGTTCAGGCCGTGTGCCGATAATAATCGAAGGCAATGGAAAGGAGAACCCGCTTTGAAATCCATACTCATCGTCGAAGATGAGGAAGCTATCGCACGCGTGCTGGCTGCCTATCTGAGAAAAGCAGGATTCGATGTGCGACATGCCGCGGACGGGCCGACGGCCCACAGCATGTTTGATGCGAGCACGCCTTCCCTCGTTCTGCTGGATGTCATGCTGCCCGGCATGGACGGCTGGGAGCTGCTGCGAATGATTCGTGATAAAAGCGCATGTCCAGTCATCATGCTGACGGCACTGGACGATATACAGGACCGCCTGAACGGCTTGAATGCCGGGGCGGACGATTATATGAGCAAACCCTTTGTGCCGGAAGAGGTCGTGGCACGGGTCAATGCCGTGCTGCGCCGCAATCCCTACTTGACGGCGGGCGGTGCAGGCAAGCGATATTTTGGCAGCCTGGTGATTGACCTGACGGCCAAGCAGGTTTTGCTGCACGGTGCAGAAGTGGCGCTCACGCCAAGAGACTTGTCGCTGCTGCTGTTCCTGTCCGAATATCCCAACCGGACCTTCACGAGAGACCACTTGATCGAACAGGTATGGGGGCTCGACTATGATGGAAGCGACCGGGCCGTGGACTTGTCCATCAAGCGGCTGCGCCAGGCTCTAGGCCAATGGGAATCGGAAACGGGAGAAATTCGCACGCTGCGGGGAATGGGGTATCAATTTTGGATCGCCAACTAAAACCGAATCCGCCCAAACGCAAAACATCCATGCTGTCCTACTGGACTCTTCGCTATTTTCTGATTCTTTGTATCGGATTCACCCTGATTGCAGCAGGAGCGCTCTATTGGATCCGCAGTACGTCCATTGAGAAAAGCATGAAAACCGCCGAATTGCTCGGCCTTGAGATCGCGGAAAAAGTGACCGGACCGGGAAACAGGCTGCTCATCCCCCCGGACATCGATATGCTGGTGGACAAGCGGATCAAACTGTTCAACACGGACAACTATTTCTGCATCATGGTGCTGGACAACAACCATCATTTGATGTACTCCAGGCCGAAAATGACGCAGGACGATGTGCGCTATCATCTGTCGGATGACTTGAATGCGCCAAGGAACAAGAACTACGCCGGCGTTACCGTCAACATTACAGACTCGAATGAAACCCTTGGCAAAGTATGGGTCATGCAGTCCAAAAAGTCGCTCACGTTCAGCACGGAAACGTTTGTCATCGTGGTGCTGCTGCTCGCCGCCTTGATTCTGTGCGGCTGGTTCACCATTTATTGGTTGTCACGCAAGCTCTCCAAACCGATCCGGCAAGTCGCCCATGCGGCAGAACAGATCCGAATCGGCAATTATGAGGTCAATCTGGACATCGATACGAAGGAACAGGAAATGAATGAACTTGTCAGCTCCTTCCGGGATATGTCCATTCGCCTGAAACAATTGGAAGAATGGCGCGCCTTGTCCTTGGCTGGGGTCACTCATGAATTGAAAACCCCGGTCACCTCCATCAAGGGTCTGGTCATGGCCGTACGGGATGACATTGTCAGCCCCCAGGAAGGAAAGGAATTTCTCGATATCGCTCTGAAGGAATCTCAGCGGATGGAACGTATGGTCGCCGATTTGCTGGACTATAACGCCATGAGCGCCGGCAGCGTGGCGGTGCGGGATGAACGTATCGATCTCCATCTGCTGGTAAGGGAAATCATCTATCAGTGGAGGATCACCTGCGAGGACAAAATGCCCGAGATTGAATTGGAAGCGTCAACGGGCACGCAGTATGCGATCGGTGATGCGCTCCGCGTTCAGCAGATCATCGTCAACTTGCTGAATAACGGGCTTCAAGCCATGTCTGATGAACAAACGCCTGCGTTCCGGATTCGCCTGCAAGCCGAGGGAGAGCATCTCTCGATCGATGTACGGGACTATGGCACAGGCATTGCTCCTGAAGACCAGCCCAAAATCTTCGAACGTTTCTACCGCGGCGAACTCAAAAAACGCCGGACTCGCGGACTCGGACTTGGTTTGACTTACAGTCGTCTGCTCGCCGAGGCGCAGGACGGAGAACTGTTCCTCGCTTCCAGCAGCCCGGAAGGCAGTATCTTTACGCTAAGGCTTCCGCTCTGGACCCCGCCGGATCAGCACAAGCGCGAGCAAACCTACCGTTCGCCGGTCAATGCTTGACACACCGATGGCAGACCAAAAAACACCCCCGAAAGATTCTCTGACGAAATCTTCGGGGGTGTTCATTTCTTCAAGATCAAAAGCTAAGTCGTTACCGGTCTCGGCATGTATTCGGCATAAGCCTCTGCCACAAACTGCTCTTGCAGCGAACGGCCGGCAATGATCGCTTTTCGCTTGGCTTTGAGAACAATCTGCTCCACGTCGGCGAAGCTGCAGCCTTCGAGGCGGTTGCATATGTAGTCCGGTAATCCCGGTTCGTGTTCGAAGGAACCGATCAGCTTGCCCACATACGTCTCACGGCTTTGGCGATCAGGCATGGTATAATTTATTTTTGTATCGAAACGACGCCATATCGCATGATCCAACTGTGCGTCCAGATTGGTCGCCGCCATAAACACACTTTCCCCTTCCCACTCATCCATGCATTGCAATAAGGTGTTGACCACCCTCGCCATTTCTTTCACTTCATCATTCGATTCCCGGGTACGGGCAATGGCATCGAATTCGTCCATGAACAGCACGCACGGATTCGTTCGGGCATATTCAAACAGCTTGCGGACGTTAGAGCCGGTCTCTCCGAGGTGACTGTGGATGATCGCATCCAGACGGACGAGCACAAGCGGCAGCTGCAGTCGGGCTGCCAAATACGAAGCGGTTAGCGTTTTGCCCGTTCCCGGCGGACCAAACATGACCAACCTGTTCGGCAAAGGCACATCGTGAGCCGCAAATCGCTCCTTCATGCCTTGGATCGCAATAAATTCTTCGACGATTCTTTCATTTTCTGCGGAAAATACGATATGTCTCGCTTTGCGCTCACATTCTTTGCTTGTATAAAATGCAGCCATATCCATGCCTTTAGCTCGCGGCATACGATAGGAATTCATAGATTTGCCCATGATCTCGGATGCTCCTCATTTCATTCTGGTTTAATCGTAATTATTACTATTAAACAATAACATAAGAAGCCCATTTTGCAAAGGCTGTCCAGTTATTATGCAAATCATCCATGGATTACAGATCATCCTGTTGCAAGCGTGCCCAATATTTGTTATTCTTAATTTGCATTCTTGTAAAACGCAAAAAAGCCCTGCATCTCATGCTAGAGCAAATGATCAGATTCGCAAGCGGCAACTTGCTAAGTCTGGAGCGTTTTACCATGAATGACAATTCCGATAAAGCGAGGTCAACAATCATGGCAAAAGACGTATTGTGTGAAGTTAACTCCTGCCGTTACTGGGCTCAAGACAACAAATGCAGCGCTTCTTCCATCTACATTGTAAGCCACAGCAACAAAGAGGCGAACACTTCTGCTGAAACAGATTGCAAAACATTTGAAGTAAAATAAACATCTCTCTTGAAGGAAAGGGACCCTGGCCGGTTCCTTTTCTTTTTGTATTGTAACAAGAATGATAATTATTATCAAGCTTTATTTTTAAAATGTTCCCCGGTTTTGCTCACGGATGCACATTCGGGCGCCTCCCCACGTAAACTACGGCAGCAGGAAATCTGCCCATGACCGAATCGATCCAAGAGGTGAATGTGTATGCCCGCTAAAAACGGCCAGCAGTATATCAACCGCATCGACGAACAAACCGTCCCTTGCTGGTACAAGGGAGAGCTTTTGAGCGGTAAACGCTCCGAACATTTCGCGTTCTCCGGATTGATGCGCACGCAAGCGAAAATGTATGACTTGCAGCATGACCCGCAATGGGCCGACGTGATGACCTATGCTTCCCCATCGGACGGGAGCCCTGTAGGCATGTCTTTTCTTCCGCCCACCGATGTCAACGATTTGCGCAGACGCCGAAAAGCGATGAACATCTGGTCAGGCATCCACCATGGTTTTCTGGGGAGATCTCCGGATTACATGAATACAGCGATTATGGCCTTCTATACTGCCGCAGAAGTACTTCACGAAGCATCGCCGCAATATGCCGAAAATTTGAAAAATTACTACGCCTACTGCCGGGACAATGATATCACCCTCTCCCATGCCTTCATCCAGCCGCATGCGAGCAAAATTTCGGGTCAGTTGGATTCCACGGAAGAATCGATCGCCGCCAAAATCGTGGAACGCACCCATGAGGGTCTGATCGTCAGCGGTGCGTTTCTGATGGCGACCCAAGGCGCCACCTCGGACGAAATCCTTGTGTATCCTTCTCCTTCGCCTGCACCATTCGAAGACGAGAACCCGTTTGTTTTTGCCTTCGCGGTGCCCAATGACTTGCCGGGAATTACAATGGTATGCCGGGATAGTTACGCGGCGGAGTCGGATTTCAATTACCCGCTCAGCTCCAAATACGAGGAAATGGACAATTTGGTGATCTTCGATCATGTGCTGGTGCCCAATGACCGAATTTTTTTCGCCGGAGAAGAGGAACTGTCCCCCCTCCTGTTCCGGGAAAGCCATTTCCACGTTCATGCCGGTCATCAAGTGCTGTGCCGGTATATTGCCAAAACCGAGTTTCTGCTCGGAACGATCCAATTGTTGACCGATACGCTCGATTTGGGCTCCGAATCACATGTTATCGAAAAAACAGCCCGCGTGATGGCAGGCCTGGAAACGTTGAAAGCATTATCCGTTGCGGCTGAAGAAGGTGCCATTCCGGACGGACGCGGATTTATTTTGCCTGCCCCCAAACCGCTAATGGCCGCAAACCTCATCTATCCCAAGCTTTATCCCGACATGATCGAAATTTTGCAGCTCGTCGGTTCGAGCGGCATGATCATGATCCCGCAAGAAGAAGACTTCCGCTCGGCTGCGGCGGCACACTTGGAAACGTACCTGAAAGGCAATGATTTGGCATCCTTCGAACGGACCGCCTTATTTCGCTTAATATGGGAGCTCGGCGCCGGATCGTTCGGCGGAAGGCAAAAGCAGTTCGAACGTTTCTTCTTCGGCAACGCGATTACAGCGTCGGGCCGATTGGTATCGGCTTATTCCGGCGATGATCGCTTCCGCAAACAAGTGCTTGATTTCATCACGAATACAAACCGCTAAACGTTAGGCCATTCGGCGGGCACTACATCCGATGGTCGTAGACGGTCATTAGCTCCGAGGCCGGTCTGCCCGCGCCCAGATCGCCGAAAGAAGGCCGGTCCCCATAGCCGATGTGGAACACGCCCAATACCCGTTCCGCGCTCGTTAAACCCATCAGATTCATAAACACGGGATGCTGCTGGTAGTCATTTGTTTTCCAGACTGCCTGCAGCCCCTGCTCCGCCGCAAGCTGGCTGAACCTTCTGCTCCATGCTTTGGCCTGCAGCGGATCATCTTCCCGGGCGTTAAACGGTGCCACGACGACAAGATGCGCGGGAATGGCTTCGGTGTATTGATACGCGGCCCAATCCCCGTAACGATCCGCCAGATGAGGGGGATAACTCTGACGAACCGCCTCCAGGTAGAGCTGGCGCCCTTCTCCGGAGAACAGCATAAACCGCCAGGGCTCCGGCGTCATAACGTATAATGAAGGATCTGCTTGATCAAGCAACCGTGCGATTACGGATTTCGGAACAGGCAGCGGACTGAACTCGCAGCCGCCTGTGCGCTTTTTGCCATGCCCCATATCTTGCCTCATACCTGCCGACATTTCTTCGCTCCTCCCTTGTTCCTCTGTCCATACGAATCGGCGTATCCATGCATGCTTCTGTCAGCATTCCGCCACTATAAGTGACGTTACATCACCCAATTTTTCTTGGGCTCGCCTTCGCATTTCCAGCGGTCCGTTTCGTCATGTATGCGTGCCTTATCCCGAGGTGTAAACCGATCCGAATCCAGGCACGACTCCTTCGCTCGGGGAATGCTTTCCCGGACAAGCCGGATGTAATCCTGCGAGCGCTGCAGCGACCTCGGCCCGGGGAGATGGCGGATTTTGCGCCCCTCTAACAGGCAATACGTTTCGATCATGCCCGGCAGCTGCCCGAAAGTTTCCCAGCAAAATAAGGTAGCCATATGCTGGAATGCTTCAACCACATTGGGGTCGTAAACGACCATGTATTTCTGGATCAGCAGCGAGTCCCAACCGGCAGGCTGCCAGACCGTCTGAAAAATCATGGACAAATGCATGGACATCGACGGTATTTCCGTTTTCCACTGTTCGAACACGATGGACGGATAATCCAGATCTTCGTTCTTGGCCGCCACGAGGGACAACTCGTCGGTAATCCGGTTTTTCACGTCCCAATAATGCAATACGGAATCGAAACCGGTCGTTTTTTTGGGCCACCATTTTTCCAGCAAATACTGGATGGGCACTTCCTTGCGAATCCCCGGCTCCATGCTGTAAAACGCATTGACTGCGTGGCTGACCGCGTATTGCACGCGGTGCCTCCATTCCAGGGTGACAGGCTGGTCGGCATTCGGTTCCGGGCGGAGAAACCGATGCGGGCTGCGCAGCATTTCTTCAAGCCTGTAATCTTCAAGCAGACGCTCGGGAAAACGTGTCGTTTCACGTTCCGAAGCTGCTTGAATGTTATGCTTCAACATGATGATCAGGACACCCTTAATCCGTCGGCAGCGAACGTTTTGCCGAAATCGCGGCAAGTCACCTTCTCCTGCTCTGTCGGACTGTATTCGATCTTCAGCGTTTCTGAATGCACGTCCGCCCCGCGCTCTTTCAGCTTATCCACCACCACATCCACGGCACCGCAGAATTGCTCGTAAGCCGTATCTCCGCTGCCAAACACCGCCGCCCGCTTGCCGCTCAGGTCAAGCTCATCCAGTTCTTCGTAAAAGTCCAGAAATTCATCCGGTACTTCCCCGTCTCCCCAGGTATATACTCCAATGAGAAATGCATCGTAATCCATGAGGTCGGCAGCGTTGCAGTCCGTCACGGACTTGAGAACCGCTTCGTGCCCTGCCTGCTCGATTCCCTCCACGACCAACTCTGCAATCTCTTCCGTATTTCCTGTCAGGCTTGCATATGCAACCAATAACTTAGCCATCTATTGTCCCCTCGCTTTTATAGGTTCATGTCATGTCAATCCAACGATATGATATCATCAAAATAATAAATGATAATGATTATCATTGTCAAATATTATTATAGTTCTCTTCTCAATTCTGCTCGCGCTTTGTGGCCAAGCAATTCATCCGCGCCTTAGCTGGCGTGCAGGTGATCATTTGTTGTACAATAGTATCCAAATGACTTTCGAAGGATGGATAAACCACAATGTACGTAGCACAGAATTGGAAGGATTACGAAGTAATTGATACGGGAGACGGCGAGAAGCTCGAGCGTTGGGGCGACATCATTCTGCGAAGACCGGATCCGCAAATTATTTGGCCGAAAAAACAAGAAACGAACGAGTGGCGTCAAGTGCACGGGCACTATCACCGCAGCTCTTCCGGCGGCGGCAGCTGGGATATGAAAAAGCCTATTCCCGAACGCTGGACGATCGGATACGAAAACCTCAAATTCCATATCAAACCGACCAGCTTCAAGCACACCGGGCTGTTCCCTGAACAGGCAGCCAACTGGAGCTGGATGATGGATAAAATCAAAGGCGCGAACCGCCCGATTTCTGTGCTGAACCTGTTCGCCTACACAGGGGGCGCCACCGTCGCAGCCGCGTACGCCGGGGCTTCCGTCGTTCACGTCGATGCAGCCAAAGGCATGGTGCAATGGGCCAAAGAAAACGTACAGCTGTCCGGCCTGGCCGACCGCCCGGTACGCTTCATTACCGATGACGTGTTCAAATTCGTGCAGCGCGAAATCCGTCGCGGCAACCGCTACGACGCGATCATCATGGATCCGCCGTCCTACGGGCGCGGCCCGAACGGCGAAACCTGGAAGCTGGAGCAGAACCTGCATCCGTTCCTCGAATCCTGCATGGAGATTATTTCGGACAACCCGTTGTTTATGCTGATTAATTCCTATACGACAGGCATTTCCCCAACCGTTCTGCGCAACATGCTGACGATGACCATGTCCGCCAAATACGGAGGCACGATCAACGCCGGAGAAATCGGCCTTCCGATTACGCGCAGCGGCCTGAACCTGCCTTGCGGCATCCTTGGCCGTTGGGAGTCCTGATCCATGTCCGCGCACAAACATTTGTCCGGTGCGGATATCCCTGTGCTTTTTGAGGACAATCACTTGCTTGGCATCAGCAAGCCGGTGAACGTGCCTACGCAGGAAGACGCATCGGGCGACCCGGATTTGCTTACACTGCTCAAGCAGGACTTGAAAGAACGCTACAACAAACCCGGCAACGTATATCTCGGTCTGGTCCATCGGCTGGACCGTCCGGTTGGCGGCGCGATGATCTTCGCCAAAACGTCCAAAGCCGCTTCCCGCCTTTCCGATACGGTGCGCGGGCGTGATTTTCGCAAAATCTATGCTGCGGTCGTACACGGCAAACTGCCCGCGCTGAACGGCACGCTGAAGCATACGCTTTATAAAGATGCCCGTACCAATACGGTCAAGGTTGTGCCCAAAGGCACTTCGGGCGGCAAAGATGCCGTGCTCGACTATTGGGTCGTCGGTCAAACGGAGAAACACAGTCTCGTTCATATCGAGCTGCACACAGGCAGATCACACCAAATCCGGGTTCAGATGATGGCTGTCGGCTGCCCGCTCTATGGCGACCAGAAATACGGCGCACACCTGAACAAACCCGGACAACAGATCGCGCTCTGGTCTTCCATTGCTGCGTTTCCACATCCGGTCACGAAGGAAGAGGTCGTACTCCGATCACTGCCGCCACGGGAGTATCCATGGTCCGAGTGGTCCCTCGATCTCTATGAGAAAACCTTCAGCAAATAGACTTTCCAACCGTGCAGATCCGGATCGATATCCGGTTTGCACGGTTTTTTCCTTATCTATGTTCCAACCGAAGTTCCGGTTGTTCGAACGATGCATCGCCGAAAGCATTTTCCGATACCCTCTTTCTCCATCACCTAACTTCAAGGAGCTGATTTTCGTGACACCGTTCACCAAACAAGTCGTCGCCATGATCGCCGCCATTCCCGAGGGCAAAGTCATGACTTACGGACAGATTGCCGCTCTTGCGGGAAGCCCGCGAGCCGCCAGACAAGTGGTACGCATTCTCCACTCCATGAGCCGTAAAGAGCGATTGCCTTGGCATCGCGTCGTAAACGCCAAAGGCGCCATCTCCATCCCTGATGAGCACTCCCGTATGATGCAGGAAACGGAGCTCATCAGCGAGGGCATAGAGTTTCAACTGGATGGCACGATTGATCTTCAACGCTTCGGCCATGATCCGGGTCCCGACTTCCTGCTGGAACCTCCCCTCGATGAAGAATAATCGCGCGCGCAACATGTACCTGCCCCAAATAAAAATCCCCTCCGGGCTAGCCAATTCGACTAACCCGGAAGGGATTTTTTTATTTTATGGGATGATCCTCATCCCTGAATCCACGTTCCTGCAGGACAGGGTTGTATTACGCTGTTGCACTGGATTTTTTCGGTTCCGTACTTGCTTCGTTCTCTACGGCTGGTTTGGTTTTGCGGATGAAGAAAGCCAGCAGCATTGCCGCTACCGTCATCCACGTAGCTACCGTAAAGGCATAGTTAACGCCATAAATCGTAGCGTCTGCCGTCGCATTCAACATGGCTGCCTGATCCGTCGGCGAAATATGGTTCGCTGCCATCGTATCAGCCAGATGGGATTTGAGTTTGCTGCTCATAATCGTAACGAGAATGGCCGTACCGATTGCACCGGCAACCGTCCGGAGCGTATTCGACATCGCCGTACCGTGCGCGTTCAGGCGCTGCGGAAGCTGGTTCAGACCGGCTGTCTGAATCGGCATCATCAGCATGGACATCCCGAACATACGCGCTGTGTAAATAAACATCATGTATCCGTAAGATGTGTCGATCGCAAGTCTGCTCAGACCCCAGGTTGTGACCGCCGTTACGGCGAGTCCGGCAACGGACAACCAGCGCGCACCCACTTTATCGAAGATCCGTCCGGTAATCGGGGACATAATCCCCATCAAAATGGCACCCGGCATCATCAGCAAGCCGGATTCGATCGGCGTGAACTGGCGAATATTTTGCAGAAAGATCGGAAGCAGGATCATACCCGCAAACATCGCCATCGTCACCAGCATGTTGATGATCGTGGTCAATGTGTACATATTGTATTTGAAAATGCGGAACTCAAGCAGCGGATGATCAGTCATCAGCTGGCGAATGACGAACAGGACCAGAGCGACGGCGCCCACAACAAGGCAAGTGATAACGACCGTACTGCCCCATCCGTCTGTACCTGCGTCACTGAATCCGTAGAGCAAGCTGCCAAATCCCACTGTGGACAAAATAACGCCCGGATAGTCCAGTTTCGGTTTGGATTGGCGCGTTACGTTTTTGACAAAAGCGATACCAATCGCTGTTGCAATAATGGAGAATGGCAAGATGATATAAAACAGCAATCTCCAGGAATAGTGCTCGACGATATAACCCGACAATGTTGGTCCAATGGCCGGAGCCAAGATCATCGCGATCCCCATCGTACCCATGGCCTGACCGCGTTTCTCGATCGGGAAGATGGTCAAAAATACAACCGTCATCAGCGGCATCAGAATACCCGCGCCGCCTGCCTGAATAACCCGTCCAACCATCAGAATGGCAAAGTTGGGACTAATTCCGCAGATCAGCGTACCGATAGTAAATAATAGCATGGCGGTAATAAAAATTTGGCGCGTGGAAAATTTCGCAATCAAATATGCGGTTACCGGAATCAAAACACCATTGACGAGCATGTAGCCCGTTGTCAGCCATTGGGCCGTGTTGGCTCCAATCGCCAGGTCTTCCATGATCTTCGGAAGAGCCACGTTCATCAATGTTTGGTTCAAAAAGGCCACGAATGCTCCGATCAATAGCGCGGCAACAATCGGTCCCTTCTTGATGCTGTCCATCGCTGATGATGGAGCAGCTGCAGTTGTTGTACTCATTCGTTGTTCATCTCTCTTCCTTGTAGCTTTTCAATCATCAGATTATGAATCCGAAGCAGGTGGTCCAGATCTTCTTTGGGAATGTCCAAAATCGGAGACACTCTTTCCATCCACAGCCGATGCGTTTCCTTTTGTGCGCGTTCCCCTTTGTCCGTCATCTGCAGCACAACGGAGCGGCGGTCGGAGTCGGAACGGGTGCGAACGATGTATCCGCCTTTGACCAAACGTTCTACGACGGCGCTCATCGAACTGCTGCCGACATGGCACAATTCGGCCACGTCGTTGTTGCCGATCGAAGGGCGCTCCTTCAGAATGGATAACACCATGAATTGGATCGAGGTCAATTCAATTTCTTTGTTTTCATTCCAGAATTCTCGAAACAGCATTTGATTAACCTGTCGAAACGAATTGATGATGTAGAAAACTTCATATGTGTCCTGTGTATCTGACAATTGTTTCACCCTTTTACTTTTGGAATATAATATTTCGCACACGAAATATCAGGGGAACAATTATTTATTATAAGCATCTTTTTTTACATAGTCAACTCTTTACATATTGGTTTTTTTCGATTTTTTGGAGATTGGCTAAATCCTTGCAAAACCCGCCTTATCAAAAAAATAACCATAGGCAGCCTGCCTCAAACGAGCAGGTTTTCCTATGGTTACCCAAAGACCATCATTTTATGAAGTGGATAAGGCATGCTCCTTATTTTTGGGGGCAGTCATTTTTCCCAGCAAATATACCAGCAGCTGCTGATTATGCATCGAAATGTTGCTGAGCACAGAGTTCATGAATTCATTGCGGATGGCGAGCCCGCGCTGTGTTTCGATCCTGCCTTTTTCGGACAGGGACACCCAAACGATTCTGCGATCCTGATCGTCGCGCTCCCTATGGATCAATCCGTTCTTTTCCATTCGGTCAAGCAGCATCGTAACCGCTGCAGGGGTCGTCGCCAAAAATGGAATCAGGTCGGATGGTTTCATGCGCCCATGATCATCAAGTACCTCGAGTGCAGTCAATTGTGCTTCCGTTAAGGAAGGGGCCAGCTCCTGGTCCATGTGAAGTTTGTAATCCTTGGTCAGCCTCGACCAGCATTTGGTGAAATCGGAATAATACATGTTGGTATCGCTCCTCTCTGCGGTCAGGTTATCAATTCATCTGCTTAAGGTTTTCGCGCTTCAAAGCCGCATTCCTGCTGCATTTTTTCAATTTCCCAGCGATCGACCGCAATCGACGAAGGTTGTTAAACTTCGCATGAAGTCTCTCTTTTAATCCGTGTCCGAACAACAAAAAAAGACGATCCGCCCGACAAAAGCTGCTGCGCTTTTGCAAGGCGAAACGTCTTTGCAAGGAAAGGGTCAAGACGGAACGTCATGCGAATTGGTTTCATCCAAGTCCTTCAGAAGCTCCACGACCTCATCCTTTTTGTCTACATGTACGAGCAGTTTGCCGATATGCTTCCGCTCTTGGATCGGCATGCTCTCGGAGGACAGCGTGAATACCTGGCCCTCTTTGGTCATTACGTTCACTTTGCGTTCTTCACGGCAGTAGAAAGCCCCGGCGATGCGGCTGCCGTTCGGTTTGACCCGCTTGCCTTCCTTGAATTCGAAGGTAGCCACGCCTTTGCCGCCACGGCTCTGAAGAGCGTAATCGAGAAGCAAGGAGCGTTTGCCGTATCCCAGATCGGACAATACCGCGATTTCGCCTTCCTCTCCTTCCACCCAAAGAGCGGTAACCACTTCATCCGTATCCTTGAGCTGAATGCCTCTTACCCCGCCGGACACCCGTCCCATGGCGTTCACTTCGTCCTCGCGGAAACGAATAGCCATCGCTTCCTTGGTAATCAACAAGATGTCCTTATCTCCCGTGCTCAGATGCACCGAGAGAACTTCATCGTCTTTGCCCACTTTGCAAGCAGCTACGGCTCCGGAACGTTTCGTCACGTACTCTTTCAGTTCGGTACGTTTCACCTGTCCCTTGCGCGTGACAAATACAAGGCTGTGATTCGGCTCATCAAACGATTTGATCTGCAGCACGTTGGTGATTCGATCATCTTTCCCAAGGGGAATCACGTTCACGATCGCCGTACCCGGGTCCTTCCACTTGAATTCGGGAACCTGGTGCACAGGCAGCAGGAAGTATTGGCCTTTTTGCGTAAACACAAGCAAATTGTCCAGCGTATTCACTTCAAGCAGTTGGGCGATATAATCGCCCTCCTTCACGCCGCTTCCGCTGCGTTCCCCGCCAGAGCGAGTGAAAGATTGCATTCCCGTGCGTTTGATGTACCCTTCTTTGGACAATGACACAAATACATCCTCGGCATTCACCAGAACTTCAAGGTTTACCTTCAGTTCTTCGACTTCGCCCTGAATGGCGGAGCGGCGGTCGATGCCGTATTTCTCGCGAATCTCCAGCAGTTCCTTGCGAATGACGCCGATCAGCTTGCGGTCACTCTCCAGAATGCCACGAAGCTGCGCGATTTTTTTCATCAGATCGGCGAGCTCCTTCTCCAGTGAGGTGATCTCCAGGTTGGTCAGGCGATAGAGCTGCAGGGTGAGAATCGAGTCGGCCTGCCGTTCCGTAAAACCAAACATCCACATGAGGTTGTTTTGCGCATCTTGGCGGTTTTTGGATGCTTTAATGGCCGCAATGACCTCGTCCAAAATGTTAAGCGCTTTGACGAGCCCTTCCAGCACGTGGGCGCGATCTTCGGCTTTCTCCAGTTCAAATCGGGTGCGATACGTGACCACTTCCCGCTGATGCGCGATGTAAGCTTCCAGCATCGCTTTTAGCCCGAGCTGCTGCGGCGCCTTGTTGACGATGGCAACCATGTTGAAATTGTACGTCACCTGAAGATCCGTCTTTTTCAGCAAATAGGCCAGTATGCCCTGTGCATCGGCATCCTTCTTCAACTCGACGACGATGCGTAGACCTTCACGCCCGCTTTCGTCCCGGACCTCGGCGATGCCTTCGACTTTTTTCTCAAGCCGAATGTTCTCCATCGAGGTCACAAGACGCGATTTGACCACTTGATACGGAATTTCCGTAATAACGATCTGCTGTTTGCCGCCGCGCATGTTTTCGATATCGGTTTTGGAGCGGATATAAATGCGGCCCCGACCCGTGCGGTACGCGTCCATAATGCCTTCGCCGCCCATAATCAATCCGCCTGTCGGGAAATCCGGTCCTTTCAGGAACATCATGATTTCTTCCAGTCCAATCGATGGCTTCTCCATAACAGCCAGGCAAGCATCGATAACTTCCCTTAAATTATGGGTCGGAATTTCCGTCGCAAAACCGGAGGAAATGCCGCTGACGCCATTCACGAGCAAATTGGGATATCGGGATGGCAGTACAACCGGTTCTTTCGCCGTATTATCGAAATTGTCCTTGAACAGCACCGTCCGTTTCTCGATATCGCGCAGCATTTCCATTGCAATCGGCGACAACCGGGCTTCCGTATAACGCATCGCCGCTGCCGGGTCATCATCCTGAGAGCCCCAGTTGCCGTGGCCGTCCACCAATACATGGCCCATTTTCCAAGGCTGCGCCATCCGTACCATACCCTCATAGATCGAAGAGTCTCCATGGGGATGGTAATTCCCCATCACGTCCCCGACCGTTTTCGCCGATTTGCGATAGGGTTTGTCCGGTGTGTTGCCCGAATCGTACATGGCGTACAAAATTCGCCGCTGAACCGGCTTCAGACCATCGCGCACATCCGGGATGGCGCGATCCTGGATAATATATTTGGAATAGCGACCGAAACGGTCACCTACGACCTCTTCCAGAAAGGCCGGCAAAAACTGCTCTGATAGACTCATTCCAAACACCTTCTATTCTTCGTACTCTGTAAAGTCGACATTTTCGACAATCCAACGCTTGCGCGGATCAACCTTGTCACCCATGAGGGTGGAAACACGACGTTCGGCCTTTGCCGCATCCACGATCTCCACTTTAAGCAAGGACCGCGTTTCCGGATTCATCGTTGTCTCCCACAGCTGCTCCGGATTCATCTCTCCAAGTCCCTTATACCGTTGAAGCTCCACGTTTTTGCCAAGCTCCTTCATGTAGTTCGCCAACTGCTCATCCGTCCATGCGTAACGCACGGTCGACATTTTGCCGGACTTGCTGGTGAGCTTGTAAAGCGGAGGCTGGGCGATAAATACTTTGCCTTCGTCAATGAGCGGTTTCATGTAGCGATAGAAAAAGGTCAGCAGCAAAACCTGAATATGCGCACCGTCCGTGTCCGCATCGGTCATGATGATGATTTTGGAATAATTGCTGTCCTCCACCGCAAATTCGGTACCGATGCCGGCGCCGATCGCCGAAGTGATGGCACGGTACTCCTCGTTTTTCAATATATCCGCCAGCTTTGCCTTCTCCGGATTAAGCGGTTTGCCCTTCAGCGGAAGGATCGCCTGAATTTTGGAGTCGCGGCCCTGCTTGGCCGATCCGCCGGCAGAATCGCCTTCCACGATAAACAGCTCGTTGCGCGAAAAATCTTTGGATTGCGCCGGCGTCAATTTGCCGTTCAGATTGGAACTTTCGCTCCGCTTTTTGCCGCTGCGCATCTCGTCGCGGGCCTTGCGGGCAGCCTCCCGCGCCTTGGATGCCAATACGGCCTTGCGGATCAGCGTTTGCGCGACCTGGGGATTTTCCTCCAGGAAACGCTGCATGTTTTCGGCGACGACCGAATCCACGGCACTTCTCGCCGAAGCGCTGCCGAGCTGGTCCTTGGTCTGTCCGACGAATTCGACCTCGGACATCTTCACGCTGATGACGGCCATCATGCCTTCGCGCAGATCGTTGCCATCCAGATTTTTGTCTTTTTCCTTGATCATGCTCGTACGTCTCGCATACTCGTTCATGACACGGGTATACGCCGTCTTGAATCCGGTCTCATGAGTACCGCCGCCCCTGGTCGGGATGGAGTTCACAAAGGAAGCAAGCGTTTCCGTATAACCTGCGTTATATTGAATGGCTACTTCGACTTCGATGTCATCCTTTTCCGCATAAAAGTGAATGACATCATGCAGCACGTCTTTGTTTTCGTTCAAAAACGCCACGAATTGGCTCGCTCCGCCTTCATACATGTATTCATCCTGATTGCCCGAGCGTTCGTCCTTCAGCACGATTTTCAAACCGGAGTTGAGGAATGCGATTTCCTGCAGACGTTCGGCAAGCGTATCGTAATTCAGCTGAATGCCGTTCTGGAACACCCGGACATCCGGTTTGAACGTCACTTTGGTGCCCGTGCGATTGGTGTTGCCAAGCACTTCAAGCCCGGTTACAGGTTCGCCGACGTGCTCGATTCCTTTTTTGTCCTGCCAATATTCGAACCGCTGCCGATGGATCTTGCCATCCCGGTAAATTTCGACTTCCAGCCATTCGGACAACGCGTTCGTAACCGATGCGCCAACGCCGTGCAGCCCCCCGGATTTCTTATATCCTGCCCCACCGAATTTTCCTCCTGCGTGCAAAATCGTAAACACGACCTGGGGAGTGGGAATTCCTGTCTTATGTATACCCGTCGGAATTCCTCTTCCGTTATCCTGAACCGTGACAGACCCGTCCTTATGCAGCGTGATATCGATTTTGGAGCAGAATTTGGCGAGATGTTCGTCGACGGCATTGTCCACGATTTCCCATACCAAATGATGAAGTCCCGAATTGCTGGTGCTGCCGATGTACATACCCGGCCGTTTCCGGACCGCGACCAGCCCTTCAAGTACTTGAATGTCGTCCGCGTCGTAGCCCGAGGTTCCTTGCCCCCCGCCTGTCGAACCTGCCGACATATCGATTTGCTCGACCATTCATGCTCCCCCTTCTTAACTTGCAACTAAAAAAAGCGAAAAATGCAAACAGATGTTTTCTTATCCTTGTCCATTTTAATTCAAGATATCCCGTTTCGTAAAGACAAGGAATGACACAACCAATGACGCTATGCCCCAAACGCTTAACACAATAAGGGAAAAACCCAAATTCATTCCTTCGATCGGAGGCAGCCCGCCGGACAAATAATCCGGCAATTGCAAATTAACCATAAACAAATATTTGGCGGAATTCCACGATGCGGCCATGCTGGTCAGAATCGTTCCCGCGATCAGCGCCGCCATCATGATCACGATGCTTGCCGCCGTACTGCGAACAAGCACCGACACCATGAAGGCAAGAACGGCAACGATCACGCTCACGAACCAGATCAGTCCTGCCTGCATCAGCAAGTACAGCCATTGCTCCACCGCATGCACGCCCGACATGTCCACATCGGTGCCGACAATTTTGAAACCGGTGAAAATCGGCATGCCAAAGCCTTTATATCCGAAGACCACGCCCGAAATGGCATAACATATCACGTATGCAGACACAACGATGATGGAAACGAACATGAGCAGCGTTACCAGTTTGCTCAGAAGCACTTTCCATCGTTTGACGGGACGGGTCAGCAGCATTTTAATCGTTCCCGTCGTGCGTTCTCCCGACACCAGATCCGAAGCGATCGCCATGATGAGCAGCGGAATGAACAAACCTACCGCATTGTTCATGAACTCCCGCGTAAACGTTACGCCGTTCGGCTCTTTGGGATTCACGTCGTTTTCCAGATAATACTGCATCTGTTGAATATACACCGTGCGATATTTTTTGTATTCTTCCGGCACGCGATCGCTGCCGAGCGAGTTTTGATTGTCCGTAATGGCTTGCTGAAGCTCCAGACGCCAATCACCGCCGAATTTGTCGCGGTTATTTTCCGCAGATTTCATCTGGGCATACGTAAACATGGGCACCAGGACCGCAAGCACGATGAAAATGATATAAAGGCGTTTTTTCTTCACCATTTTGATCGTTTCGTTGCGAATAAGCGGCATGATGTTACTCAATGGATTCACCTTCCGTCATTTTAAGGAATAATTGCTCCAGGGTCGGCTGAATCCGCTGAACGCCTTCGACCCGGATCCCTTCCCGGACCATCCGGTCGACCAATGCGGGGATTTGATCTTCATCCATTTCGGCGACGACGGCATTTGGTCCCAAACCGGCAATAATGGTGTCGTCCATCACTTCGGCCGGTCGGTCAACCAGCGTAATCCCGGCTTCCAACAGCATGTTTTTCCCGGCTTCCAGCGGGGTCAGATGCCAGATGGCCATGCGGGAATGGTCCTCGATCAGTTCATTCACGCCTCCGACGGCAAGCACTTTTCCGGAGCTGATGATGGCCACCCGGTCGCACAGCAATTGTATTTCGCTTAACAGATGGCTGCTGACGAACACGGCCATGCCTTCGCCGGCAAGCTGCTTGATGAATGCGCGAAGCTCCTTTATGCCCTTGGGATCCAGCCCGTTGGTCGGTTCATCGAGAATGAGCAGACGCGGTCTTCCCAGCAAAGCCTGGGCAATGCCCAGGCGCTGGCGCATGCCGAGCGAATAGGTTCTTACTTTATCATGAATCCGCTGGTCCAGGCGAACGATATCGACAACTTCCTGTATTCGCTTATGATCTACGCCGGGCTGCATCCGGGCAAAATGCTCCAGGTTCTCCCACCCTGTCAAATATGTATACACTTCGGGATTTTCAACGATAGAACCTACAAACTGCAGTGCCCGTTCGGGATCCCGGTTCACGTCATAACCGCACACCATAATTTTGCCTTCCGTCGGTTTGATCAGATCAACGAGCATACGGATGGTTGTCGTTTTGCCCGCCCCGTTCGGACCCAAAAAACCGAAAATTTCCCCAGGCTGCACATCGAACGTAACATCTTTGATAATCCATTTGCGTCCGATTTTTTTCTTGACATGCTGAACGGAGAGCACCGGTACGCTTTGCTGTTCAGGCATCACTTTGCACCCCCTTGCGTTTCATTGACGTTCTGGTACTCCTGTGCAATGCGGACCGCGATGGCCTGGTAACCGTCCCCGTTCGGGTGGAAATGATCCGAAGACAGATATTCGCCCAAATGGTTCTGGAAAATGTCGAAGGTCGGCACCAGCGACATGCGGTCTTCCTGGTTCAAAATCTCCAGCGCAGCGTCATTCCATGCCGCAACGACCGTATTCCCGGGAACCTTGAGTTCCTTCACGTCACCAAACGGATTATACAATCCGACATAGGAAATCTGGGCCTGCGGATTAATTTCTTTTACTTTTTTTAAAATGTCCTGCAAACGTTTGGAGGTTTCCGGAAGAACCTCTGCCAGTTTTTCCGGGGTTGGCGGATCTTGTCCCTGAAGCACTTGACCGCCTTGAAACAGATCATTTGCGCCAATCGACAACAAAATAAAATTCGCTTGCTGCAGCACGTACCGCACGCCCTGCTCATCCAACTTTTTCAGCAAAGCATCGGTTCTCAGCCCGTTAACGCCAAGATTGTTCAGCACCTGCACGTCATGACCCTGCTGTTGCAGCAGGTTGGCGGTCCGGCGGATAAAGCCAAGACCTTCGTCATCCCCCGTTCCCCGTGCAAGCGAATCGCCGATGACGGCCATGCGAATTTTCCCGTCTTGAACCGGTGCGGCTTCGCTTGAGGACGGTTTTCCAGAGGTTTGCCCGGAGGATGTTCCGGCGTCCCCTTGGGGAAACATGACATCCTTGATCGCGTAAACAAATCCGAATAATAACAGCAGCGTAGCCAAAACGGACACCGTGCTGATGATCCGCCAAATCCAAGGCGATGAGTCCACCGTTCTTCTTTTCATTCATCACATCTCCGCTCATGTACTCCAGGTACTTAAAATTTGAAAAATGGCTTTACATTCAGATGATGCTTCGTCTAATTAACATAAATGTTCTGTGCCAATTTTGCAAATTTTGACGCACGCTGTATCCTTTTGCTCTAACAGCGAAAAAAGGCTATGCCCGCACAGACCTCGCTGTACGGACATACCCCTTTTGTAACTACGGAATGAGTCCGATGTCTTTATTATTTGCCGATGAATTCCTGTGCCCAGTATCCATTGTAGTATCCCACGCCGATGTGCGTGAAGCTGGCGCTCAAAATGTTTTTGCGGTGACCGTCACTGTTCATCCATGCAGTCACGACTTCCTGAGGCGTTTTTTGGCCTTTTGCGATGTTTTCGCCAGCGGCTTTATACGTTACTCCGAATTGTTTCATCATGTCGAATGGCGAACCATATGTCGGCGATTGATGATCGAAGTAGCTGTTGTCGCTCATGTCTTTCACTTTGGCTACAGCGACTTTGTTCAACAATGCATCCGAAGTCAGAGCACTAAGACCAGCTTTGGCACGCTCTGCATTCACCAGCTTGACCACTTGCGCAGCAAAGTCGGATTGGGACGTTTCGCTTCCGCTGTTGCTGTTATTGTTGCCTGTGTTGCCTGCAGTGCTTCCATTGTTGCTGCCGTTATTTGATGTACTTCCATTATCGGAAGGTTTCGCAGGTGTTGGATTAGCTGGTTTAGCCGGCTTTGTTGTTTCCGTTGTTTGATCCGCCGGTTTTTGAGCTGTCGTTCCTTGATTGAGCTGTTCTTCGATTTGTTTCTTCCATTGTTCCAGGACAGCTTTCAAGCTTGCCGCATCCGTAATTTTATAAGTGACCGTAGAAGTAGTATATGTGGTTGGATTTGCAGCAGCAGCAGAGGCCGGCAGCATAATTCCCACCGCCAGTGCAGCTGTCAGACTTCCAGCAGCAACAGTTTTCAACCAGTTTTTCTTCAAATTGATTCATCTCCTTGAAATTAATTGTTACAAAAATGTAATTAACACTCTTGCAGTATAACAACTGTCACTGGTGTTGTGAACCTATTAAAAAATGGAAAAGTAACTTTTTTGTCATTTTTACATTAAAAAAGAAGGCATCCAGACAACAGCAATGGTTTGTCGGATGCCCTATTCATGCTATAAAAGAACCTTACTGAAACGATAGCCTCTCTTCTGAAAACCGATATGCTCGTAGAAGCTGTACGCAGAAGAAGCCACATCGCGATTGGCGCCAGTCACAAATAGCTGTTTGCCGCCTTGTTTCCTGCCCCAATCCTCGGCATGCGACATCAGACGGCGGCCAATTCCGCCACCACGATGCTTCTGGCCTACGATCAAGGAAGTAATCTGGGCAGCCGGTTCCGGATAAGCATGGCTTTGCACGCACTGCAAGCCGATCATCCCAATAATTTGTTCATCCACTTCGGCAACAAGCATGCACGCGTTCGGATTGTTTTCCAAACCCTGAATACGCTCTCTCATGACATTGGCCGTTGTCGGATAGCAGACCTCTCTCATCAGTCCCGTTACCGCTTCAGCATCGCGAAGTTCACATTCCCGGATCGTCAGTACAGGAGCCTCTACATTATTGGACATGATTTACCTCCACTTTCAGCATATTTGCGGCTTGTACCGCTGTTTTTCGAGCTTCTTGCACATCCTGGGCTGCACTCAGTGCTACTGCCATTCGGCGCCCTACTTTGGTCTCAGGTTTGCCAAACACGCGGATTTGCGTGCGCGGCAAAGCGAGTGCTTCTTCCATACCTTTGATTGCAAAATCGGCGGTTTCATCATTAGCCTTCAATGTAGCCGAGGCTCCAGGTGTAAGCAGGTGTACATCTGTCACCGGAAACCCAAGAATCGCGCGAACATGGAGCGCAAACTCGGAGTTGTCCTGCGTGACCATCGTAACCATGCCCGTATCGTGCGGACGAGGAGATACCTCGCTGAACACGACGCCTTCGGCCGTAAGGAACAGTTCGACGCCGAACAAACCGTAACCGCCAAGCTCATCGGTCACCGTTTTGGCAATGTGGCAAGCCTGTTCCCACTGCTCGGCTGTCATCGCATGAGGCTGCCAAGATTCGACATAATCCCCATCCTTCTGAATATGTCCGATGGGCGGGCAGAAAACCGTACCCGAGACGGACCTTACCGTCAGCAATGTAATCTCGCTGTCAAACTTAACAAAGCTCTCCACAATGACGCGTACGGATTTGCCGCGTGCCCCCGATAGGGCAATGTTCCAGCAATCCTGCACGTCGTCCAGCGTATGGCAAACGCTCTGGCCTTTGCCTGAAGAGCTCATCAGCGGTTTGATCACGCACGGCGTTCCCAACTCGCGAACCGCTTCGTGAAGCTCGTCCAGACTGTCGGCAAAACGATATGCAGCTGTCGGCAATCCGAGCTGTTCTGCCGCAAGACGGCGAATGCCTTCGCGATCCATCGTCAAACGAGCAGCTCTTGCTGTCGGAACGACGCAAAATCCTTCTTCCTCCAGTTCGAGCAAAGCTTCCGTCGCAATAGCTTCAATCTCCGGCACAATATAGTGAGGCTGTTCCTTGCGAATGATTCGTTTCAGTTCATCGGCATCCAACATATTGATGCAATAGGACCGGTGAGCAACCTGCATCGCGGGTGCATTCTCGTAGCGATCTACCGCGATCGTTTCCACACCGAGTCTCTGGGCCTCGATAACGACCTCTTTCCCCAATTCACCGCTGCCCAAAAGCAGCATCTTTTTGGCTTGAGCCGTAAAAGGAGCACCCCACATGTTCTTCTCCAATCCTCCCAAAGAGAAATCTTCTATATCTTTCTCTCTATTTTCGGGGTTTTGGTGAAAGATTGCAAGAGTGCTCCCTATTTTTCTTGTGAATTTTACAAGATTTTTTGTGTTTATTCGATCATTTTTTACAAAAATCTGTATTGGGCTTCGATTAACCCGCTGTAAATCCCTTGTTTCTGGATCAATTGTTCATGATTTCCTTCTTCCTTGATCTCGCCGTGATCAAGCACGATGATGTTATCGGCGTTGCGGATCGTAGAGAGCCTGTGGGCAACCATGAACGACGTTCTTCCTTTCAACAGAAGCTTCAAAGCATCCTGGATTTTCAATTCCGTTTCCGTATCGATGCTGGCCGTCGCCTCATCCAGAATCAGAATGCGAGGATCGGCGAGCAATGCGCGGGCAAAGGACAGAAGCTGTCGCTGCCCCATGGACAACACGTTCCCGCGTTCTTCGACTTCCGTATCGTAGCCGCCAGGCAATTTCATGATGAATTCATGGGCGTTAACGGCTTTTGCAGCCTGCTCGATCTCTTCATCCGTGGCATCCAGCCGGCCGAAACGGATATTGTCCCGGATCGTCCCGGAGAAAATGAACGTATCCTGCAGCACGATGCCGATCTGGCTTCGCAAGCTCTCCACCGTAATGTCCCGCACATCATGCCCGTCAATGGTCAGGCGACCGCTCGTAATATCATAGAAACGGCTGATCAGGTTGATGATCGTGCTTTTTCCCGAACCGGTATGCCCGACAAGGGCAATCGACTGGCCGGCCTCGGCTTTGAAGCTGATGCCTTTCAGTGCCTGGCGACCTTTCTCGTATTCAAAGACGACGTTATCAAACACGATGTCCCCTTTGATGGAAGGAAGCGGTTTGGCTCCCGGTTTATCCGCGATGCTTGGCTGTTCGTCCATAAATTCGAAGATACGCTCCGATGAAGCCATGGCGACGAGCAGTTGGTTATACATTTGGCCGAGCCGGTTGATCGGGTCCCAGAAGTTGCCGACATAGTTGGCAAAGGCAACAAGCAAACCGACGGTCAGGTGGCCATGTTGAATGAGATAGGCACCGAACCAGAACAGGATCAATGTTCCGAAACCGCCCGTAATCTCGATCAGCGGCCCAAACCCCTGGTTCATCGCGGACGCTTTGTCCCAGGATTTTTTGCTCGACAAGTTCATGTTGTCGAAATATTTCATGTTCTCTTTTTCCTGCGTATACGCCTGAGTGACACGAATCCCTTGAATGGACTCGTTCAAGTGGGAGTTAATGCGGGAGTTCTTCATGCGAACATCCTGCCATGCCCGTCGAATCAGGACGCGAAGCTTCGTGGAAATGATGAACATGATCGGTACGGTAATGATGACTGCCAGACCCAGTTTCCAGTTAATGAACAGCAGGATCACGATGATGCCGAGAAGCTGCACGCAGTCAATCATGACGTTGACCGCACCGTTCGTAAACAGGTCCTGCAAGGAGTTGATGTCATTCGTTACCCGTACCAACACCGAACCTGCCGGTCTTTTGTCGAAAAAGTTGAATGAAAGCTTCTGGATATGTTTGAACAAATCCGAACGAAGGTCATAGATGACGCGCTGACCGATAATATTCGTCCATTTGATGCGATAGGTATTGGCCGCCCACTGAATGATATACAATACGAGGATGGCTCCCCCGATCAAATAGAGGAGATTCATGCTCGGCGCACCTGAAGCGGGTGCAATCGCCTTATCGATGGCCAGACTCGTCAGGAACGGAACCGACAACTTCGTAACCGTCCCTAGAATCATCATCAACAAGATGAGAGGCAGCAGCTGTCTGGCGTAAGGCTTCATGTAACCAAACAACCGCCCGAATTCCTTCCAATTAAATGGCTTTTCTATTACTTCATCGTCCTGATAAACAAAACGTTCATTCAGTTTTTTGTCGGAGACCCCTTTCGTCTCGCGCCTGACTGCCGCCGTTTCGGAACTCATGAATTCACCTGCTCCCCAGCCTCACGCTTGCCGCGGGCGATATAATCTGCATATTGGATATGATACACGTCCTGGTACGGACCAGGTTGTTGAATCAATTGCTGATGCGTTCCTCGTTGGACCACCCGGCCTTCATCAAGGACCAGAATTTCATCGGCATGGCGCAAGGAGGAGATCCGGTGCGCAATAATGAACGTCGTTCTGCCACGCATGACTTCCTGGAAGCCGGACTGAATTTCATGCTCGGTTTCCATATCCACCGCGCTGGTTGCATCGTCGAGCACCAGAATTTTCGGATTTTTGAGCAGTGCCCTTGCGATCGCAATCCGCTGTTTCTGCCCTCCCGAAAGTCCCATGCCCCGCTCACCAACGACCGTGTCGTAGCCTTCCGGGAATTCCATAATGAAATCATGCGCCTTCGCCAATTTGGCCGCACGCTCGATCTCTTCCATCGTGACGTCCTTCAGTCCGTAGGAAATATTGTTACGAATGCTGGAGGAGAACAGGAACGTCTCTTGGAATACGGAAGCAATCTGGCTGCGCAAACTGCGAATGCCGATATCGTTGATGTTGATGCCATCGAGTTTAATCGTCCCCGAACTGACGTTGTAGGCACGCATTAAGAGCTGGATGATGGTCGATTTACCCGAACCCGTTCCACCGAGGAAACCGATGACCGTGCCTGGAGGCGCATCAAAATTAATGTTGTTTACCGCTGGCATTTTGTTGCCGTACGCAAACGTGACGGCGTCGAACGTAACATGCCCGCGGACCTGATCATTCTTCAGAATGACGGGATCTTCCGATTCCCGGACATCCACGGGTGTATTCAGCAGCTCCAGCACGCGTTCGCCGGAAGCTTTGGATTGCGTATAGTTGTTGATATGGAAGCCGAGACCCCACATTGGACCGATTATGTACCAAATCAAACTGAAAAAGGCAACCAGTTGACCCAGGGTAAGCGTTTGCTGTATAACCATGCGTCCCCCGATAATCAGCAGCAGCACCACGCTTAGCGAGGCCAAAATTTCCATGATCGGGAAATACCGGCTCCACAAGGTTGCAGCATGAATCTGGTTCGTTTTGTAGCGCTCATTCCGCGTCGAAAACTTGTCGACTTCATAAGGTTCGCGGGCGAACGATTTGACGGTGCGCACGCCTGTAATGTTCTCCTGCACTGCGGTCGTCAGCGAGCTGAGGGCCAGGCGCATTTCCTGGAACGCAGGGTGTATCCGGGATTCGAATCGCAGTGCGACATAAGCGAGCAGCGGAATGCAGATCAATGTCAGCAAAGTAAGCTGCCAGCTCATGGTCATCATCATGATGGCCCCGAAAATGACCATCAGGAACATGTTGAGAATCTGTGCGAAACCAAATCCGATGAAGTTGCGGATCGCTTCCAGGTCTCCGGTAAGGCGGGACATCAAGTCTCCCGTTTTGGCTGTGTCATAATAACGGAAGGATAAAAACTGAAGCTTTTCGTAACAAGCATTGCGCAAACGGTATGCCAAGTAGTTGCCCAGCCTTCCGCCGAAAAACCCGTGTAAAAACTGCATTCCCGCCTTCAGGATAACGACACCTAACACCGCCAAGGCAAGTATGGGAACGTCTTCAAAATTGCGCGGAACGATCACATCGTCGATCAGAATTCTCAGCAAGTTCGGATAGACAAGGCCGAGTGCGGTCGCTATGGCGAGGCATAAGATCGATAAAAACAGATACTTTCGCTTCTCCCAAAAAAAGGTTTGCAGCTGCCTGAGAACATCCATGTTTCTCCTCCTTTTATCTCGTTCAAATTAATATGAACATTTATGAAGTTTATCACCGTACCTCATCGGCGGCAAAGCGAATAACTGCCCATATTCAGGCGGCTTTACCCTTAATGCGTCATAAATGAAACATAAGACCCGGCTTTCAAGCAAATGTTTGAATATTCTCTGGCTTTCAGGTTGTTCGTACAAAAAAAGGCTCCCTTGTTGACCTTTCGGGTCGGGAACCTTTTTTTCGATCGATATGACCGGACATATTTCATTATGAAAACGCTATTCGCTTCTCCAGCCCATAACTTGTACGGACAGGTTATGCCACTCTTCGGCAGGCACGCCGCTTGTCATCGTTTCATTCAGGGCGGCTGCCGCTTCTTGCACCCGTTCCGTCAAGAGATTGGCTTGCTGCCGCAGCGACGCCCGCACGCGGTCATCGTAGAATCCGACGAGCTGCTCCTGAGCTGCCGGCAGCGCATCCGCAGCCATCTGTTTAATGACCGGTTCGATGGCCTCCTGCAATCGTCGTCTGCCATCACCTTCGAAAAATTGTTTCGGATTACGGAAATAGCTTTGGTATGATTTCCAGCCGGATGGCTCCTCCAACCGGATCTCTTTCAGCACGGGCGTTGCCCATTGCTCGTCAAACGCCTGCGACAGATCCATGCCCTCCAGCATTCGTTCCAGATCGGCGGTGCAGTCAGCGAGCTGCTTCGCGATCCAGGACTTCCCGGCCTGCTCGAGACGCAGCGTCGTTGCGAGCAATTCCTGCTCCAATTCCACGGAAATCATGCGCAGCAGTTCGCGGCCGCAAGCAGCAAAAGCCGCCTTCAGGTTCCCGCGGTCCTCCCTTAACACGGAAGGATGGAAGGCTTCAGCCACAAACTGGCCCAATCGGAAGCCCAAACGCTGCCGGACATGAAACAACAGCTCACCCGTTTCCTGCGCAAGCTCCTCCTTCATCGTACGCCCTGCAAACGCCTCGATCCGAACTCGGGACTGCTCCATACCGGCTGACAGCTCGGCTCTGCGCCGCTGCAGCACTTCTTCGCCCTGGGCAGCGTCCTGTGCGCGCTGCTCCAAACGCTGCGCCACTCTGGACAGCTCTTCGGCAGCCCCGCCCACGGCCAGATCGGCCAATTCGCGTCCGGCAAAACGGTTGAATTCCTCTTCGAACGTGCCAAACCCGGATCGGGCAAGACGATCCGCATCGCCGTCGCTTTTGGATTCCAATGCCATCAAGCTGGACACCGGGAACAGGCGCGGAGAACGGATGCCGTTGGCGCGAAGCTGAGTGCTGACATGATCAAGCACCTGTTCCAGCTCCTCTTCCGAGGAAGCAAGGTCACTGGCATTTACGACGAAGAACATCTGATCCATGGCGGAGCTGTCCTTCACCCGTCCCAGTTGCTGCAGGAATTGCCGGTCTCCCTGCGAAAACGCGTGATTGTAATAGGTCACGAAAATGAGTGCATCCGCATTCTTCATATAATTGAAGGTTACGCCCGTATGCCGCGCATTCACGGAATCCGCTCCAGGGGTGTCCACCAGCACGATGCCTTGTTCGGTGACCGGGCAGCTGTAATGGAGGTCGATGCTGTCGACGAAACAGGATTTCCGCTCATTGGCTACAAAGCTGCGGTACCCCTCCAGGTCGACGTGTACCTCCTGTCCCAATAGCTCCTCCGTCTCCGCCCAGCCTGCGGCGGCGGCTTGGAGGAAGCTGTAATGCGGCCGTCCCGCCGGATGCACGTCCTGCGGGGACAGCCCTTTGACCCGCTTCTGCCAATCGGCTTCCGGTTCGCCCAGGCCCAGCAGGCGGAACGAATACGCCAAATCCTCCTGGAAGGCCGCCCGGGTCTTCATCCGGACCCGGGCGGTTCCATGCTCCGCGCCATCGGCCGGAGCCATGATGCGGTTGATCGCCGCCGTCGTCGGATGCGGCGAGACGGGCAGCACAGCTTCGCCGAGCAGCGCGTTGGCGAAGGAGGATTTGCCGGCGCTGAACGCACCGAACAGCGCCAGCGTGAACGTGCCGCCCGCAAGCGAAGTCGCGCGTGCACGCAAGTCCCGTACCGCCGACCCCATGGCGGGGTACGGCTCCACCAGCGCTGCGGCGGCCTCGAGCCGAGCCGCTGCAGCGTCCAGGCGCCTGCGGCGTTCAGCGCCAGCCGCCGGGTGCCCGTGCGCCGCCGCTGCGCGCGGCGGCGCCTCCGTCCGGGGCGGCGCCGCCCCGGCCGCGGCCGTGCCCGCCTGCGGGCCGGGGGCTTCGCCCGGCCCCGGCGCGGGCACGTGCGGGCCCTGCACCTCCGGCAATACGCCGGAGGGCAGCGGGCCCGCCGAAGGCAGCAGGCTACGCAGCCCTGCTGCCTCCGCCTCGGCGGCGCGCTCCAGCGCCACGAGGCGCGCCGCCGAGGCGGATTGCGCCAGCAGCGCTGCGCGGCTGGCGTCCAGCGCCTGGAGCGCGGCTTCGCCTTGCGCGCCCAGCGCATCCAGCAGGCGGTCGGCCAGCATCATGGCCGACCGGCGATAGCGGGCCTCGATCTCGCCCCGCAGCTCTTTGCTGAATTGCAGCACATACTCAGGGGACACTTCGGCCCCTTCCTTGCGAACCTGATCCAGCATCGCTTCATTCAAAACGGGAAGCTCCTGATTCAGCGACTCTTCCCATTTTGCATCCCATAACCCGTGCTTTTCGCCCAATTGCCGCAGCATCGTGCGAATGTGCACTTCGACCTGGCCGCCAGCCTGATCCCGGAGCATGCGCAGCAGTTCCGTGGACCGCCGTTCTTTCTCCTGTTCCGTTTTGTTCCCCGCGAACAAAAATCCAACGCGGAAACCCGGTTTACGACTTTCCAGAAATGCACCTGCCGCCGTTCGAATATCCGCAGGCGTCAGATTGGCATTCGACAAGAGCGATTCCAGTTCTCCGCGAAATGTTTCGCGTTCGCTTGAAGGCTTGGTACGCAGCTCTTTTTCTTCGCGGCTCAGCTCAGCCAGTTGGCGTTCCAGGCGCTCCACGCCTTCACGGCCTCCAATTTGCTCAAGCAGCCCAGACTTCTCTTCTTCCTGCTCTTCCTCTCGTCTGAGCAAATGCTGCTCGGTAACATGGCTTGCCGAACTGGCCAAGCTGTGACGGATAAGCGGTTCCTTCTGTTCGAGCAGATGGCGAATGATGTTCGGAATGAGCTGCCACTGATTATAGAGATGTTCCTTATCCCTCAAGGATGTGAACAGCAGCCCGTCATACTTCACTTCCCATGCTTCAAATATGGCTTCTACGCCGCGTACGTACTCATCAAAGGCCAGTTCACGGTCTCTGTGCTTATCAATTTGATTCACGATGAGAAACAAAGGTTTACCCCAATCCGACAGGCTTTTGGCAAATGACAAATTGCTTTCGGACTGTACGTGATTGTAATCCATAACATAAAAGACCACATCGGCAAGATGAAGCGCCGAATGGGTTGCCAAACTATGCCCTTTATCCGTCGAATCGACCCCAGGCGTATCGAGCAGCACGCCGTCATCGCCCAGCATCGGGATATCGTCCCAGACTTCGATGGCGCGGTAAGCTCCGCCGTTTTTGCAATACTCCTGTAATTGCTCGGGAAATACTTCAAGCGGAGCATGTGAATTCCCATGCATGTCAGCGCTTTCGTTATCGGCAGTATAGATCAGTGCGCGCGGTTCCCCGTTTCGGATCGATACCACGTTTGCGCTTGTCGGTACGGGGCTGGAGGGCAACACGCGCTTCCCGCACAAACTATTGATCAAACTCGATTTCCCTGCCGAAAAATGGCCGCAAAACGCAATCGTCAATTGCGTTGTCTCTGCCTTGCCGATCAGATCCGTTATTGCTTGTACAGCTGTCTGGTCCCCTGTCTTTTCCAGCGCTGCCCGCAGCGGAAGCAGAGGTTTGGCCAAGTCGGGCGCGTTAACTGTTCTGGTCATGGTTGGCCTTCCTCTCTCTCTCTGTAAACTTGGAAAATATCGATGTATCACTTGACCTGCATAAACGTTATTGTAACATTACCTTGCCATAATTTGAATTGGCTTCCTTCACCGATACGTCACATTCTCGGTCTGCCGCCCACAAGAAAACGCATACAACATGACTGCAAAAAAATAAAACCGATCTTGTCGGTTTTATCGTCTGCCGCCGCTGAATCTCCTGTCGACGATCCCGCTTGGTTGCTTCTATGTATCCCCCATGAACGGGGAGTATGTTGCATGCAATGCGTGTGACCGTCCCGACGTGCGAACATATCCCAGAAACATTGATGCAACATTTCAATATGCGTTCCTGAATTAGGAAACGGCGTTCTCCAGCGAAGGCAGCAAAATTTCGAAAACTTGGCCATGCTGCAAAATCGTGATGCCTCTCACTTTGTCTTTCATGACAACAACCTCTGGCTTAACGGACATGCGCTCCAAATAATGTTCTGGCACATCGCCGGAGTGGCTTACTGTGATGCCTTCTACTTCTTTTTCTTCATTCTCGGCCATATCCTGGTCTACGATTTGCTCGAAAATGTCCGAGAAAGCTTCAAAATTGTCTGTGTACACGGAAATGCATTTCATCATTACTCATCCTCTTCTGATTAAGAATTTAATTTTTGCCTTGAGGTGGTGCCACGTACCTTATCTTTCCTGATTTTGGGCGTTTTCATACGCTTTTTCCCTTCCCTGCACACGTCCAGCAATGGACAAACTTCGCATTGGGGGTTCTGCGCCTTGCAATGATAACGTCCGAAAAAAATGAATCGGTGATGAGTGATGGTCCACTCATCCCGAGGTACCCGCTTCATCAGTTTTTTCTCGACTTCAAGGACGGAATCGTCCCAACCAGCCAAACCCAGACGCTTGGATACACGTTCAACGTGGGTATCCACCGCAATTGCCGGCACGCCAAAAGCGTTAGAAACAACGACATTCGCCGTTTTGCGTCCAACTCCCGGCAGCGTCACGAGCTGATCGTGTTCCTGCGGCACATCGCCGCCGTACTGATCGATCAGAATCCGGCACATGTTCTGAATATGCTTGGCCTTGTTCCGATATAAGCCGATCCGCCGAATATCCTGCTCAAGCTCTTCCAAAGGCACAGCCAAATAATCGGCAGGGCTTTTGTACTTTTGGAACAGGTCTGCGGTGACTTTGTTTACCGTTTCGTCGGTACACTGGGCAGACAACAAGACAGCTACGGTCAATTCGAACGCATTCTCATGGTTCAATTCACAGTGCGCATCCGGAAACATGGCTGCCATCGTATCAAGGATATGTCTTACCGTTGCTGCATTCATGAAGAGCTACCTCCCGCAAAATCACCACACAATATGGGCTTATTAATCAAATGCCCGATTCGAATCAGGGCGGTGTGGACGCCGGTTCGCTTGCAAAAAAAACGTCCTGATGCGGGAAAGATCCCGCATCAAGACGGTCATTCTTTTGATCCTCGAAAATAATTGATTACTGTTTTTGGATCTCCAGGACCACGTTGCCCAAAAGATACAATACAATATTATCATTATCTTTGAGAGATTGCACGCTTAAAGTCGTGTCACCCTGATGAACATATGTGCCCGATGCCAGCGCGAAACGGTAATTGGTGTCGGAAGTGGACTCCCGCTTTACCAAAATTTGATTGCCCACGGCATCATACGACCAGAACTGTCTGTTTACTACAGTCAAGACGCGGAAACGCGTGGAATTGTCGGTATCCTTTGTCACTTCCACACGGTCGCCTGCCGTCAGGCTTCCAATCGTCGTCAGCGTCGATCCGGATTTCACTACTTTGATCGTTCCGGTCACAGGCACGGTTTCGGTTTGTCCATTGAACAACTTCAATGTAACAGAACTTGCATCCACCGCCGTTACTTCGCCCAGTGTACGCTTAACGACCTGAACCGCTTTTGCCGTCGTTCCTTCAAATGTAACATTAATCAGATTGCCTGCGGCCAATTGAGCCGCGGTGATCGATTGGCCGTTCTCCCCGGTGAGCACAGCTTGGTCCGCATAGAACTGACTGGTCAACAAATCGGATTTCACTCGAATGCGACCATTGGTTTCAACAGACAGTACTTCGAATTGAGCCGTTGTATTCAGTGCGATCTTCTGCACGGCATCTTGATTCCCGTTCAGGGTGATCGTAACGGAATCGCCTACCTTCAGATCGCTTAGTCCGGCACCTGCCTTGTTGTATATTTCAATCGTTGGCACCGCAGAATACGCTACCGTCACCGTTTGGTTATTGGACAACAGACTGATCTTTCTGTTCGCCATGTCGATATTGCTCAACGTGCCTTCATATTTAAAAATAACTTTCACCGACAATGCACGTGTACCCACATATGTCAGGTCTAGTTTGCGGCCTTCGTTCAGAAGGGTCTCCAGCCCGGCAAGCGTAGGTTTCGCTGCATTATAGTCCAGCTTCGTTTTTTCGTCCAGCGTGAACACATACGGTTTTTTGTTGCTGTCCAGCACGGTCAGCACTTTCGTTTTGCTGTTGTACGATACGACTGAAGCGCCGTTCATCGGCTCCATCTGACGGCTCACGACCTGAATGCGTGTCACGCGGTCGTCGGCATTCAACGTCAATTCGACTTGATCCCCATTGTCTGCATCCGTAATCAGATCGCTGAGCGTTGCTTTTTCGATGCCGCTAATGATCACTTCAGGCTGGTCAACCAGCAATTTGGCTTCAAGCGAACCGCCCTCCCGCTTAAACGTCAGCGTGGATTGATTGCCGCCGATCTCTACCAGCGTAGCGCGTACGTTTTGTTCTACGCCTTGCGACAGTTCAACCGTTTGCAGCACGCTATCCTTCACCGTGTACTTGATGGCACTGCCTGCAGTAAGCTCGGCAACAGGCAAAATACGGTCACGATAACGAATGATGAGGTTGTCATTGTACGTGTACTGCTCCGACTGGCCGGCAGCATTCGTGATTTTGATCGTTTTGCCCGAAGGATTGATCTCGGTTACAGTGCCGCTGTCGCTTTTGTTCACGATGCCCGATTTCACCCGAATAACAACGGTTTTTTTGTCAGCAGAGAACGTTTCGCGCTGAATTTCAACCGTACTGTTCGCGGTAATGTCGGAAACCTTGATTGCATTCCCGTTCTGGTCGATGAATGCCGTAGACTCATCATACGCATATGTCTCATAGTTTTCACCGACAAAGATGCCGACTTTGTTGCCGGACAAAGCGCGCGCGAAAGTGCCTTCCACGCTCTCTACTTGAGGGGTAGCGTCCAGCAATTCGACATAGGAAGCAGCACCATTCGATCCTCCGACAATCAGCACTTTGGTGTACAATTGCACATTGGGTCCGGCAGCGCGTACTTCACTGTCTTTGGTGAAATACGGAGTACTGGAGTTCACCGTGAAATTCATCGTTTTTCCATTGGCAACCAGCGTGATTTGATTTTCTTTCAAACCTGTGACATATCCGGTGTACGTGTTGGGGTAGGCCGTGTCCGTCAACCCTTCGCCGCGGCTGAAAAACGTTGCCAGCTGCGCACGCGTAACGGTCCCCGTCGGATTGAATTTGTTTCCGTCTACACCTTTGGCCAGATCAAGACTGACAGCAAGGTTTACATAACCTTTGGCACTGTCCGAAATGCTGTCATTGTCAGCGAATCCTGTGGACTGGGCATTTTGCGCTTTCGCTTCGTCATTTTTGCCCAAAGCGCGGATCAGCAGCTTTGCCGTCCATTCCCGGGATGCCGGTTTTTGGCCCCAGGTTGTATTCGTTACATCAGCAGCCGTTTCTTCGGTTTGATTAATAAGCCCCAGTTGAAGCGCCAATGCGACATACGGCTTGAAATAGTTGCTCACTTCCATGTTTGTCGGTAATGCTGCAGTCGTGCCGTCATTCAACTGGTTTTCTTTATTCATGAAACGGATGGCCATCGTTACGGCTTCTTGCTGCGTTACGGCGTCTCCCGGACGGAACAGACCGTTATTTCCGAGAAGGATCCCTTGGGATGCCAGCTTGTATACATGTTTTTCAGCCCAGTACCCTGCTTTAATATCGCTAAACAGGCCTGTTTGTGCGGCCGAAGTGGTGGTTGCCGCTGGCTGTCCTTGTCCCGTTTCGGTCGATTCGGCAGCCAGTGCGGCACCTCCGCCGCTCAGGGCCATCATGCCTGCAAGCATGGCGGACATTACTTTTTTCGAGTGTGATGGATTGTTATATTTAAAAGTCACCTATGATTCCCCTCTCTCATGTAAACGGTCGTTCCCCGTAGACTCACGATTGACAGCGTGCCATCCTTTTCGTAACCGAATTATTTCGTCATCGGATGTTCCAGATCGACATGTCCCATCAGGCTTTCCAGCTGTTTGCCGTCGACCAGCAGGTCAAGGGACTTCACTTCGTCGAATTGGAAATACGTATTTTTCAAAGCCTCGATAGCAAAAGACTCGCCGCCTGCACCCAAACGTGCCGTATCGGGCATGTGGATATCAAGCGTTAACGCGCCTTCTTTGAATGTGACGGACTTGAGTTCAATTTCCTTGGCCCAGAGCGGGACAAGCTTCTCGTCGCTGCTTTGCTGCAACGCTTCGAATGCGGACTTGTACTTATCCTGGTCGCTCGCATATGAAATGCCGGCTGTCGATTCGTGCAGCTCAAGCTCTTCCGGGTCCGTGAAAAACACTTTGATCGTTTCTTGCTTTACGCTTTCGGAATTCCCTTTGGTTTCGGAGCTTTGTGAACTCGCATTCGTTCCGTTGCCCGAAGTATTCGTAGAATCGGTTGTATTCGCAGACCCCGTAGAACCGCCTTCCGATCCATTCTGTGTCACCGTATCCGTTCCGGTCGAGTTTTGCTCCGGATCTGCCGTTACGGGATCCGTAATTTGCGTCTCGCCTTCTGTCTCGGTCACATTGTTCTCGGTTGTCGCACCTTGGGTCTGAGCTGGAGCTGCTGTCGGTTTACTGCCACATCCGGCAGCAACTGCCATCACTGTTACTAGCAATGCTGCAATCCATATCTTTTTGTTCATCTTAACTCCGCCTCCTATCATAAGGAACAACCCTTAATTGATTCCCAGATACTCCTTGATCCCTGCTACGATGCCTTTGGCCACACTGTTCTGGAAGCTTTCGGTGAACAGGACGGCCTCGTCGCTTGCGTTGCTGAGGAATCCGCCTTCCAGCAATACCGCCGGCATGGTTGTCTCACGGGTTACATGAAGACTTGCCGTTTTCACTCCACGATCTTTCAGTCCCGAGGACTGGACGAGGTGTTTGTGCATAATATCTGCCAGGGCTTTGCTGGTCGAACGCGTATAGAAGGTTTCTACGCCATTCGCTGCAGCAGGACCGCTATTCGCATGAATGGAAACAAAGATGTCTGCTTTGATGTCCTCTGCAATTTTCACGCGCTGCTTCAATTCAAGAAACGTATCGTCACTGCGCGTCAGCACAACGTTAATGCCTGATTCCTGTTTCAACAAGGCCTGAACCTTCAAAGCCATTGCAAGATTAAAGTCTTTTTCCTTTTTGCCTGTAATACCAATGGCCCCCGGATCATGATCACCGTGACCCGCATCGATAACAACCACCTTTTTTCCGTCCCCAGTACCTGGAGTGGTTGTGTTTTGTCCTTCTTTGTTCAAGTTGATGACGACAAGGCCTGAGTCGCTCTCCACTTCATAGCCTTTCGCACTTGTCAAATCAATGACGAAACGAATGGTGGATGGGCTGTTGTTATAGAGCGAATAACGAATTTTCGACACATCCGGATAACCGCTAACCACGAGCTGTCCATTCTGATTGCTGTCCAAGGCTTGTCCTTCGCTGAAAGAATCTGCGAAAGCAGTGTTCGGCAAATCGATAACGATTCGATCCGGTCCTGTCATCGTGAAAACATTCGGCTTCGTGCTGCCGCTTGTGGCGATCATGAAGCGGTTTTCGCTGAAGCTGATGGCGTTCACCAGTACAAGACCTTCCTGATCTGAACTTCCGCTTTCATTTCCTGCATTCGGAGGTGTGATCGTTCCGTTTCCGGAGCCCGAGTTCTGGGTAACTAATGTTACCGTCTTCGTAGTGTTGTTCCAACCCACCTTAAGGCCCATTTGTTCGCCTACAAAACGCAAAGGCACAAGTGTAGTACCGTTTTTTACGATTGGCGGGGCATCAAGGCTAACGTTACTGCCGTTTACGTTTGCCGTTTTCTTTCCAACGACCATCTCCATGACGGTGTTATCCTTGGAAATCGTTACGGTGCTTGTTTTTTGCTGCCAGTCCACGCCGTATCCGAGACTTTCAGAAATAACGCGAATCGGAACCATCACTTTGCTGTTGATGTTTTCCGCTTTGGCGTCGGATGGCTGCACGATTTCCTTCCCATCAAGAACAATTTTTGTGTCTGCGGCCGCATGGCTATAGCCCGGGAAAACGAGCCCAAAGACAAATAACAGTGCCAAAAAACCGAACTTCTTCATCCTTCACCCCTACCATTCTCACATTTTATTGCCGCATGTTAAGATGACCTTGATCCGCCAGGTCAACTAGGCATTACCGGACACCTCATTAGACGTCCGCTTCCACCAAAAGTTGCGAATATATTCCAACATATCTGAGAATAAACGCTGTCAAATCAAGCTTTTTCTACATTTTCATGTCAAACTTCGCCCAGTTTTATCCATCAAACATCTTGAAACAACGAGCGTTCTTAAATCATACACAAGAAACAATTACCAGCTAATTGCCCAAATATTCTACGATTCCATCCACGATGGCTTGCGCGCATTTATTCTGGTACTCCTCTGTAAGCATAACGGCTTCATCCGCGGGATTGCTCAAAAACCCAAGCTCGAGCAGTACAGCGGGCATCGTTGTTTCCCGCGTGACATGAAGGCTTGCCGTCTTAATCCCCCGGTCCTTAAGTCCTGTGGCCTGCATTACGTGTTTGTGCAATACGTCAGCCAATGCCTTGCTTTCCTTGCGGGTGTACAACGTTTCAATGCCATTCGGGACGGGAGTCGTAAACTTGTTTCCATGAATGGATACAAATAGCACCGCCTGATTCAGCTCAGCGATGTCAACGCGCTGCTGAAGCGATAGCTCCGTATCGTCCTGACGCGTCACCACGGTCTGAATGGCATCGTACTGTTGAAGCAAAGCCTGCACTTTAAGCGCCACCGCAAGATTGAAATCCTTCTCGTGCGCTCCGGTTACGCTCTCCGCGCCCGGTTGTCTTCCGCCATGTCCCGGATCGATCACGACGACCTGCTTTCCTTCCTTCTCCGGTATGGAAGGTTCCGCTGTCGATTCTCCAAGGCTTCCAGTCAAATCTACCAGCAGTACATTGTTATCTCCGAGGGACCATTTGGCTGTCGCAGGCTGCTTCAGGTCAAACACGACACGCACCGTTGAAGGCGAACTGCTGAACAACGCATAACGGATTTGGGATACCATGCTGGAGTCATTTACGGCAATCCGGCCGCTGCCATCCGGCGATCCGGCTTGTGCTTCGATAAACGAAGACGAGAACGCCGTTTCGGGCAGGTCAACCATAATTCGATCCGGTCCGGACAGACTCGATATCTTCGGAGCGATGCTGCCGTCAACAGCTACGCTCAAGCGATCATTGTCATAACTGATGCTTTGCAGCAGTGCCGTTTGTGCAATCGGTGCTTCACTCGGCTCCTCCTGCTCGTCCTTCTCGATAACAGGCGGGACGCTTTCCAAACTGACGGTTTTGGTACCATTATCCCAGCCAACGTGAAGCCCCATGCCCTCACCGATAAAACGAAGGGGGACCAGTGTCGTGCCTTGTCTGATCAAAGGAGGAGCATCCAGATTGACTACGGTACCATTCACGGTGGCCGAGGTCTTGCCTGCGCTCATTTCGATATGGCTGTTGTTTTTTTCAACCCATACCGTTTGGGTAGCTTTCTCCCATTTCACCTGATAACCGAGATTTTCAGACACGATGCGAATGGGAACCATCACCGTTTTGCCGATGTTTTCGGCTGGTGCTCCAGCTTGCTCCACTCTGACGCCATCGATGATAATGGAAGGTGTGACGTCAGCAGCATGTGCCGCTACAGGCAACAAACAGAGGAATAACAAAGCAAAGACAGCTGTCGACCATTTCTTCATAAATCCTCCACCAATCTGTTTTCTTTTGAACGTCCGTATGTATCTTTCCATAATCTACTAACCAGTTTATCAGATAATGTCCTGCAATCCGGTTACAACGTTGTCATATTTCGACGGCATAATAACTGCATCGAAAAAGAAAAACCGCCGACTGAAGCAGAGACGAATGTCCCCGTCCAGTCCGACGGTTTAGTTTGAGGAAAGCATTGGTTTAGCCGAAAAGTTTGGCGGCATGACGTTGTTCGTAAGCCGTGATGGCATCATCATGCTGAAGCGTCAGGCCAATGTCGTCCAAGCCTTGCAGCAGGAACTGGCGGCGATGTTCATCCAAATCGAAATCGATGTGCAGGCCGTGCGCATCCGTAATCGTTTTGTTTTCCAGATCCACGTTCAGCTGATAACCTTCATGCGCTGCGGTGCGCTGGAACAGGTCCTCGACCTGCTCTTCCGACAGCTTGATCGGCAGAATGCCGTTTTTGAAACAGTTATTGTAGAAAATGTCCGCAAACGTTGGTGCAATGACGCAGCGGAATCCATAATCCATGATCGCCCATGGTGCATGCTCACGAGAAGATCCGCAGCCGAAGTTGGCGCGCGAAATGAGGATGGATGCCCCTTCATAACGGGGTTTGTTCAATTCAAAAGAAGGATTGTTGTTTCCCTCTTCGTCAAAGCGCCATTCGTAGAACAAAAACTGTCCAAATCCGGTGCGCTCGATCCGTTTCAAAAACTGTTTCGGAATGATTGCGTCCGTATCCACGTTTACGCGGTCAACCGGTGCCACGATGCCTTGCAATGTTTTGAATGCTTCCATATCTTCCGTTCTCCCTTCGTTCCCTGCTCTTAGATAACTGCTTCCGTTTTGAAATTCCAGTCACGCACATCGACGAAACGGCCTTTGACCGCTGCGGCTGCCGCCATCGCCGGGGAAACCAGATGAGTACGTCCGCCGCGTCCCTGACGTCCTTCGAAGTTCCGGTTGGATGTCGACGCACAACGCTGGCCCGGTTGCAGTACGTCCGGATTCATCGCCAAACACATGCTGCATCCCGCTTCGCGCCATTCAAATCCTGCTTCGATAAATACTTTATCGAGACCTTCCTTCTCGGCCTGCAATTTAACTCGGCCCGATCCCGGCACCACAATCGCTGTAACGCCGCTGGATACTTTGTGCCCTTTAGCCACTTTCGCAGCCGCACGCAGATCCTCGATCCGTCCATTCGTGCAGGAACCGATAAATACGTAGTCAATCTCGATGTCAGTGATGGCCGTTCCCGGCTCAAGTCCCATATATTCAAGCGCTTTTTCAGCTGCTTTGCGTTCGTTTTCGGTCGGCAGTTCAGCCGGTACGGGAACTCGGGAAGAAATGTCCGTACCCATGCCCGGGCTAGTGCCCCATGTAACTTGCGGAATCAATGCTTCCACGTCGATTTCAACGACGCGGTCAAATTCAGCGCCTTCATCGGTTACGAGCTGTTTCCAAGATGCGACGGCTTCTTCGAATTTCTCGCCTTGCGGCACATACTCGCGTCCGCGCAGGTATTCGAATGTCGTTTCATCCGGCGCGATCATGCCGGCTCTTGCTCCACCTTCGATGGACATGTTGCAGACCGTCATGCGCTCTTCCATACTCAGTTCGCGAATCGCTTCGCCTGTATATTCGATGACATATCCTGTCGCAAAGTCCGTGCCGTATTTGGCGATGACCGCAAGGATCATATCTTTGGCCGTTACGCCAGGGTTGCGCTTGCCGACGAAGCGCACTTCCATCGTTTTGGCTTTCGCCTGCTGCAAACATTGCGTGGCCATGACGTGTTCCACTTCGCTCGTACCGATCCCAAATGCCAGCGCACCGAATGCTCCGTGCGTCGAAGTATGGCTGTCGCCGCAAACGATCGTTTTGCCCGGATGCGTCAAGCCGAGCTCTGGACCCATAACGTGCACGACCCCTTGATCAAGCGTGTCCAGGTCATACAGCTTCACGCCAAAGTCACGGCAGTTTTGGGAGAGGGTATCGATTTGCTGTTTGGAAATCGGATCTGTAATGTTGTAACGGTCTTTCGTCGGTACGTTGTGGTCCATAGTCGCAAACGTCAGCTCAGGGCGACGGACTTTGCGGCCGCTCAGGCGCAGACCTTCAAACGCCTGCGGCGAAGTCACTTCGTGTACAAGATGCAGATCGATGTACAGAATGCTTGGTTTGTTTTCTTCCTGATGAATTACGTGGTTTTCCCAGATTTTCTCAAACATCGTTTTTTTACTCATCATTTTCACCCCATCATAAGTTCGGTCCTTGGAAGAGCTTCGACGCCTTCAATTGGCTCGGCTCTTGAATGACATAAATATATCACTCGTCTCTTCATTGTTCCAAGATATAAAAACTATAGATGCGATAGGTTTTACCTATACAGGATGAAACGCAAATAAACCATTGCAAGCTGCAGCGGTTTTATTGATAACAATTATCATTATCATAATTACATAGTACGCTGTCGGTGTTTGTGTGTCAATGCTTTTCCAGACATTTGATCGTGTAAATAAACGTTATGGGGCAGGCCTTTGCGTATTTTCCCCAAAGATGTTGAAGGGACTGCGCTCCGTAATCCGTTCCCGGCCGGGGCAGCTGCGAGCGTTTTATCCCGACAAGTGATTTCTTCGCGGGGAATGATTATAATGTAGGCATAACGAAAGGAATGACAAGAACGATGGAATTAAGACAGCTTCAATATACGTTGCAGATCGCCGCCGAACGCAATTTCTCCCGGGCCGCCGAGAAGCTGCACATTGCGCAGCCATCCCTCAGCCAGCAGTTGTCCAAGCTGGAGAAGGAGCTTGGTGTGCTGCTTTTTCAGCGCAATACCAGCACAGTGGAATTGACCCATGCAGGGGTTACTTTTGTGGAGCAGGCGCAAAAAATCGTCGATGCCGTGGAGCTGCTCCGCCAGGAGATGTCCGACATCTCCCAGCTGCGCAAAGGCAAGGTTGTCGTCGGCAGCATGCCGATCACGGGCTCACATCTGCTTCCTCACGTGCTTCCGGCATATAAACAGGCTTACCCCGACATTGAAATCACCCTGCTGGAGGATGCGGGCGGCGCGCTGGAAAAGCTGACGGCGAGCGGCAAAGCCGATCTCAGCCTACTCTCGCTGCCGCTCCAGGAACCGAGTCTGTCTTACGTTGCGATCGGGGAAGAACGCATCGATTTGGCCGTTCCGCCTCATCACCCGCTGGCGAAGCGCGCCGATCCCGAGCATCCGGTTCCCGTCACGATGGAAGAGCTTCGCGATGAGTCCTTTATCGTGCTCAAAAAAGGACAGGGATTCCGCAAATTGACCTTTGACCTTTGCGAAAAGGCTGGGTTCGATCCACAGGTCGTGTTCGAAAGCAACAACATCGAAACCGTGCAATCCCTAGTGGCCACAGGCATGGGAATTACCTTGGTGCCGCGTTTCATTGCACGGGCCCCGCGGAGCGAATTCGTGCCCGTCTACGTTCCGCTCGCAGAACCTGTGCCCAGCCGCACGCTCGTGGTTGCCTATCGCCAAGGCAGGGTGTTATCCAAGGCGGCGGAAGCGTTTATCCAAACGTTCAAAGACACGGTATCCGGGTTATCGGAGGAGTAACAAAAGTGAAGGAGTATACAAACATCAAACGAATGAATTTACCCTGCACTACAGCGACTGAAAGGCGTATCGTCAACATGTTCCTGAAGCTGTAAGGAACCTGAGACACCTTATGAAGTCTAATTTCGTGGATATAGAAGGCTAACGAACTCAGCACACGTTATTTAAGCAAAACATCCCTCTCACCGCTGCTTTTGCGCCAAATAAGGTGGCTAAAGTTCGTTAGCCGTCAAGGAGCATGAAATCCACCATATAAGGTGGCTGGGGTTCGTTAGCGCTGCATCAAAAAGGAGCTAATGTGCCGGGTTGCGGTGACCCGGCACATTAGCTCCGCCCACTTCTCTTCAATCTTCGACCTCAGTTGCTTTTCTCATGCACCGTTGGCTTGCCGAATCATACGGACAATCTCGTCATTTCCCACTTCAACTGCCCGATCCAGCGGGCTTCCATCGTATGACCTCATCTTGCCTTTGAATCTGACAGGTTGGGTAAAATCTACCTCCCGTTCAAGCAGCAGCCCCACAATCTCTTTGTGTCCAAGCCCGCATGTCATGGCACGCTTGATGCAAAATTTCTTTGGTTTGTGATCGCACATTGGACATTTGGGTATCCTCCCAAAGCTTTAACCTGATTGGTCTTCAAAGTTTCGAACTCTTAGTTGCCAAAGTACTTTTCCGGTCTGCGGTCCTCGAACACAGGAATGCGCCCACGCACTTCATCCACCAGCGAAGGCCGGATCAATCCGGTCACGATCTCTTCCTCTTCCCCGCCTTCGGCCACAATTTCGCCCCAAGGGTCGATAATGAGGGAATGTCCGAAAAAGGACGTATCCCCTGCATTGCCTACCCGGTTGCACGCAATCACGTACATTTGGTTCTCGATCGCGCGGGCAGTCAGCAGCGTGCGCCAGTGATGCAATCTCGGATGAGGCCACTCGGCAGGCACAATCAATGCTTTTGCTCCATTCAGCGCAAGAGTCCGGGCCAATTCGGGAAAACGAATGTCGTAACAGATGGACGCACCGGCCGTCAGCCCCTCTTCCAATTCAAACAGCTCCGGTTCGGCGCCAGGCTGCAAATATTTTTCTTCATCCATCAGGCGAAACAGATGCAGCTTGTCATATCGAAGGACCTCCTGCCCTTCTTTGTTATAGGCATACATCGCGTTGTAGATGTGGTCGCCCCGTTTCTCGGCAATGGAGCCGCCCACGATCGAAATGCGGTGTTTTTTCGCAAATGCCGACAACCACGCTCTCGACTTTTTTCCTTCCGGATCGGCCAGTTCATGAATTTGCTCCAGTGCGTAGCCCGTATTCCACATCTCGGGCAGCACGGCCAGCTCCAAATCCGGATACTGCTCTACCGCTTGTTCGAGCCGTCTTTGCATATGTTCATGATTCGCTTCCGGGTTCCCCAGTTGGATATTGCCTTGAATCAAAGCCACTCGCATTTCTGCCTGTTGTTGTTCTGTCATGTCAAGCACCCCTCCGACCATAATACTTGTAATCATAGCTTGATTCCCGGAATGCCTGCAACATCCTTTTGAACAAGCCTGGTCATCGCGTCAAGCGCCAAACAGGGCGATTAGACCGACACGTCCAATCCGTTCAGCAGCTCCGGCAGCAGGGACTGGAGCCTGCAGCTCGTCAGCGCATCTCCCATATTCCAAACACGCTCCTCCAGTTTGTATACTTGTCCGCTTTTCACCGCATGCAGCGCCTTCCATTCATCGCTTTCAAACAAATGCTCCGTCGCCATTCGCGCTGTATCGCTCTCAGGCATCATGACAAAGATGCGGTCGCCGGCATACTGGCTAACCGACTCCGTTGAGATTTCCTTATATGCCCGGCCCGCGGACAAGGCATCCTGCACCTTGCTCACCGGAATAAATCCTTTTGGATGATACAGAAACGGGGCCAGTCCGATGTTGCCCATAACGAACAAACGAGCTCCCCGGTGATGCACCAGCACCGATGCCGTTTCCCCAGGCCGAATCCATGGCTGCACGCTGTCCCACATCTCCTCCGATCTCCGATGGTAAGCGCCCAGCCACGCCTCTGCTTCCGCTCCCATGCCAAACCAGCTGCCCACTCTGCGCATACGTTCTTCCAAATCCGCATGGGAGTTGTACATCAGCGTAGGCGCAATGCGGGAAAGACGCTGGTACAGCTGCTCGTTGCTGCTGTCGAACAAAATCAAATCCGGCTGTTTCTGTACGGTCCACTCCAAATCGAGGGGCGTCAAAGCGTCGTGCGATGCGTGGTCAAGGACGGGAATGCCGAGCGCAAGCAGGTCCCCTGCCGACTCTCCGTAAAACAATATGCGCTCGGGGGTCCGGGGAATGTTCAATTCATGCCCTGCCCAATCCTGAACAAGCGTTTGCCGTTGAAGGGATTTGTCATATTGGCGGGGGGCCAAACCGGTGTGCTTACGGAAACGTCTGCTGAAATAATATTCATCCCGAAAACCTACCCGGCTTGCAATATCACGCAGCGGTTCATCGGACAACGCCAGCCATTCCTTGGCCTGTTCAATGCGTACGTAATTTACGTATTCAAGGGGCTTGCGGCCCGTAATTTGCCTGAACAATGCCGTAAATTGTGCGGGGCGCAGATTGGCAAGCCTGGCCAATTTTTGAACGCTGATATCCTGCGCATAGTGCTCGTCCACGTATTGAATCGTGCCTTGTACCCGGGCTTCCGGGCTTTGTTCCGTTTTGGGCAACGTGTACCGGGTCACGATCAGTTCCATCAATTTATGAAATTGCACGTTCAGCCGGCTATATTCCGCATCCGTCCGATACTGTCGACCCGAATGCAGCAAATCAAGCATGCCGCTGATCTGGGCCGGCGAAAATCCGTTCAGCCGATCCCTTATTTCAAAAAGAGGACGTGTGTACAGTTCGGGATCACCGGTTACCATATGTACAGCATCATAATGGAGCACTATATATTTCAAGGCATTCGGGCGATCATGCTCCAGCTGATAGTTTTCTCCCGGAGCCAAGGGATAGATTTTTCCTGAAACAAACGGATGAGACTCTCGGCCAATATATATGCGGCCTTCTCCCTGCTCGCAGAACAGGAGGGTGTGACGGTCACAGCTCACTTCAAGCATGACTTGACCGGATTGCTCGATGCACCGTTCGATATGACGATATCGAAACAGGAATGCCGCGAAAAATAAAGGAGCGCCGTTTGCATTCATTTTTTGCATTGCCGTTCACCTCATGAATCTTCTAGTGAGAATGGTTATCAACCATTTATTTCTTCTGATTATACGTCAGCACCCGTCATTATTCCAGCATATATGCTCACACAGCTATACATGAAGAGGAACCTGAAGGACTGCGTAAAATTCGCATGTTTCGAAATGAAAAAAGAGCCGTCCAACAAAATACGTTGAAGGCCCTCTATTCCAATACAGATTAACACGTCTGTTATTGAAGCATCTGTTTCGGCAGCTCCTTTAAGAGCCACTCTCTGGAAGTGGCATCGCTCGATGCTTTGACGATATCGAAGCGATACACCTTTCCCTCCTTCACAGCGGGCAGGTTGTTCCATACCTCGCTCTTGGTCAAATCTTCCGTCGATTGCTGCGCTTCCTGGCCCACGGCATTAAGAATGAAAATGCGGTCTCCGGCGATTTCCGGCAATTTTTCCTGCGAAATCTCGATAAAACCAAGCCCTTCGTCCAACACCTTCTGAATCTCGGGAGTCGGTTTCATGCCGCCCTCTCCGTAAAGCAGCTGTGGCAATCCGGCACCGGCCATCACGAACAATCGGTTACCCGGATACATCGTGAATACCGACGCGGTTTCGTCTTCGTTAAGCCCGTGCTCGCGCAGCTGCTTCCACATGTCCTCTGTCGCTTTGGCATGGGCAGCCAGCCAGGTCTCTGCCTCTTGCTTTTTGTTCAACAGATCGCCCAAAAAGCGAATTCTCTCCTCTAACGGCCAGAAGGAATTAAACGTCACGGTCGGGGCAACTTTTGAAATGCGGTCATACTGCGCTGCGTCGTCATTAGAGAAAATGATCAGGTCGGGATTCAGCTCAAGCGACTTTTCAACGCTGATTGGAAAGCCGACGTCCTCCGCTTCAGCCACTTGATCGTCGAACACGGTCCCTTCATTTTTGAGGATACCTACAGGAACAACGCCAAGGACCAACAGATCCCCCGTAACTTCGCCATGGTAAATGACACGCTGCGGATGGGTCGGAACCTCTACCTCATGACCGCTCCAATCTTTAAAAATTCTGGTCTCGCTTGTGTTTTCCGCTTCTGCAGTAGTCTCTTCTTTTCCGGCTGCTTCGGTTGTTGCCTGAGACTCGTTCGACGCGGCCGCCGTTGTTTCTCCTTCGCCTGAACCATTGGAAGACGGATTGCCGCACGCAACCAGCAGCGCGGATAACGCCGCGATCATCAGTGTTGCGCTCAGTGCGCGAAAGCCTTGTTGTTTCATTTTTCTTTCCCCCCATAAATATGCGCTTCAATCAAATGATATTGATTATCATTATCGTAAATCATCATAAAATAATGGCATTCTCGAAAGCAATGGACAGACCTGAATGCTGATCTTTGAATTTTGTGCAAATCCGCTTCGATGCTGTACGGAAAAGAAAGATGATACATTATCCCCTCTATACAGCTCGGGATTGGCGTGATAAATTAAGGGATACGATCCATTCTAAGAACCGGAGTGATGTTGACCATGAGCCAAAAAGAGCAAATACAAAGCCGTTCTGCCTTCCCCATTCCTACAGCCGATATCACGGGACAGCTGCCGACGCAATTTTTCGCTGCCCTTGTGCAAAACGTAAACCGGGAAATCGCCGACGGGCATGACGTCATCAACCTGGGGCAGGGCAATCCGGATACGCCTACCCCTTCCCATATCGTCAAAACTTTGCAGCAATCCGCAGAGAATCCGCTTTATCACAAATACTCCCCATTCAGCGGCTACGCCTTCCTCAAGGAAGCCATCGCGCAGCGTTATAAGGAAGATTACAAGGTGGATCTGGACCCCGAAACGGAAGTTGCCATTTTGTTCGGAGGCAAAACCGGGCTTGTTCAACTGCCGCAAATTTTGCTGAATCCCGGGGACGTCTGCCTGGTCCCTGACCCGGGTTATCCGGATTACTGGTCTGGCGTTGCGCTGGCCAAAGCCCGCATGTCCTTCATGCCGCTGCTGGAGTCCAATGCATTTCTGCCCGATTACGAGGCCATTTCCCCCGGGGACCGCATGAAGGCCAAACTTATGTACCTGAACTATCCGAACAATCCGACTTCGGCAACGGCACCGCTCTCCTTTTACGAAGATACGGTCAAGTTTGCAAGGGAAAATCAAATCGTCGTTGCCAGCGATTTCGCGTATGGGGCCATCGGGTTCGATGGCCATCGACCTGTGAGTTTCCTTCAAGCTCCAGGCGCCAAAGAAGTCGGTATCGAATTTTATACGTTGTCCAAAACGTACAACATGGCCGGTTGGCGGGTCGGATTTGCGCTTGGCAATGCAGAGATCATCTCCAAAATCAACCTGCTGCAGGATCACATTTACGTCAGCCTGTTTGGCGGCATCCAGGCAGCGGCTGCAGCGGCACTGACTTCCTCGCAGCAATGCGTAACCGATCTGGTGGCCAGATATGAATCCCGGCGCAACGCGTTTTTCGATGCCCTCGCTTCCATCGGATGGCATGCGTCCAAACCCGGGGGTTCCTTCTTCTCCTGGCTGCCTGTTCCGGAAGGGTTCACCTCCGCCTCCTTCGCAGACCTGTTGTTGAAGGAAGCCAAAGTCGCCGTCGCCCCAGGTATCGGATTCGGCGAGCATGGCGAAGGTTATGTCCGGGCAGGACTGCTCAGCGATGAAGCACGGTTATGCGAAGCGGTTGAACGAATCGGCAGACTGGGCCTGTTCCGATAAGCAAAACAGGCCTCGGTACCCTTTGCATCTGTCAAGTTTCCGTGGTATGTTATTAAAAACGTCTGCCTTATCGTGATGACTGTGATAATTGTCATTTATCCATATGAAATAAAACGTAATGACGGGACCAGTACAAAAGAACAAACCGCGCCCAGAGAGCAAATTTCGCCGGGCTGAAAAAATTTGCCGCGGTTTCTTTTGGAATCCTACCCCCGAACGGCCTGTGAAAGCAGGACAGTGCCTTCTGTTACAAGGCTCGAGCCGGATGATGGGAACATCATCAACAAAGGTGGTACCGCGGAAGATAACTTTCGTCCTTTTGAATTCAAAGGGTCGGGAGTTTTTTTGTTATATCAGCGTTTTCGTTCCGGGCCCATCGCCTAAAATCAACGCATTCAATTCAGTCTAAGGAAGTGAAAGCATGTCCTCACGTATTGTCGTTAAAATCGGCAGCAGTTCCCTTACATCGGATGAAGGTGGATTAAACCGCGATGCCATCGCGTTCTTTGCCCGAGAAATCGCCGCCCTTATGGAACAAGGCCATGAAGTGCTGCTGGTGACTTCCGGGGCGGTCGCTGCCGGATTCCGCGAAATCGGCTATGCCCAGCGCCCGAAGCTTTTGCATGAGAAACAGGCTGCCGCCGCTGTCGGACAGGCGCTGCTCATGCAGGCATACCAGCAGGCTTTGGCGGCGCACCGCGTCACCCCGGCGCAAATTTTGCTGACCCGTACCGACTTCCACAGCCGCAAACGAATGGGCAATGCGGGCATGACCGTGGAAGAGCTGCTCAAACAGCGGGTTTTGCCCATTTTTAACGAAAATGACACCGTCTCCGTGGACGAGCTCAAATTCGGCGACAATGACCTGTTGTCCGCACTCGTGGCCAATCTCGTTAAAGCACAGCATCTTGTGATCATCACGGACACCAATGGCCTCTACACGGCTGACCCGCGCAAAGATCCGAACGCCTATCGCTATGACCGCATCAGCGAGATTACCGAAGAAATTTATGCATATGCAGGCGGCTCCGGATCATCCGTCGGCACAGGCGGCATGCGTTCGAAGGTGGATGCTGCCAAAGTGGCCACACGCGGAGGCGTTCCCGTCTTCGTAGGCAGCGTCAAAGAACCCGGCGACATGCAGGATGCGGTAAACGGGACGGGTAAAGGAACGTATTTCGAAACACGACTCGGGGCTCTCTCCCGCAAAAAGCAATGGCTCGGCTTCATGTCCACCCCTCTGGGCACCGTCGTCGTCGACGCAGGCGCCGAAGAAGCGCTGGTGCATGGCGGCCATAGCCTGCTGCCGGTCGGCGTGAAGCGTGTGCTCGGTTCGTTCCATGCCGGAGACGTCGTCGAGGTCGTCGGCCCTGACGATACGCTGCTCGGCCGGGGCATCGTCAACTACGACGACGATCAGCTTCGCCTCATTGCCGGCCTGCCGAGCGGCGAAGTGATCCAACGGCTGAACAGCATCCATCGCCTCGAAGTGATTCATCGGGACGAGTGGATTACATTAAAATAAATGAGATCCAGTTGAACCAACCATTTATACGATAACGGAGTGGGCAGAAAGAATCTGGAGAAGCGAAGCGTTCTAAAAAGCTTTCTGAAAGAAAGCTGCAGCGGAAGCATAGGCTTATCACCGGATTTCCCCATGAAAAAGGGGATCCAAAAATTCCGGAGATAACAGCGATCGGAAGATGGTTCTGACTACGTAGTGGTCCCGTGTAAAAATCATTGGTGCAACTTATATTGAACTACTATTAGGGGGGAACTGATCATGAGTGAAGTAAGAGAAAAAGCAACGAAAGCCCAAGCGGCCTTGACGCAGCTCAACCGTCTGACCACGGAACAAAAAAATACGGCCCTGCTTGCCATGGCCGACGCATTGATCGCCGAATCCGATTCCATCATTGCCGCAAACGCGGAGGATCTGGAGCGCGGCAAACAACAAGGCACGCCTGAATCCATGCTTGACCGGCTTGCCCTGAACAAAAGCCGCATCGAAGGCATCGCGGATGGCCTGCGCCAGATTGCCGGCCTGCCTGACCCTGTCGGCGAAATCCTCGAATCGTTCACCCGTCCAAACGGCCTTCACATCGAGAAGCTGCGTGTACCGATCGGCCTGATCGGCATCATCTACGAAGCTCGTCCAAACGTGACCGTCGATGCGGCGGGATTGTGCTTGAAAACGGGGAATGCCGTGCTGCTGCGCGGCGGCTCCTCCGCCCTTTCGTCCAACCGCCGGATCGTTGAGGTGCTGACGAAGGCGCTGGCGGCGACCGATCTGCCGCCGGACGCGCTGCAGCTTGTCGAAGATGCGGATCGCGCATCGGTGGATGAAATGCTGAAGCTGAACGGCCTGCTGGATTGCATCATCCCTCGCGGAGGAGCTTCCCTGATCCGCAACGTGGTCAACAACGCCACCGTGCCCGTCATCGAAACCGGTGCTGGCATCTGTCACACCTATGTCGATGAAACGGCAAATCCTGAAATGGCTGCAGAGATCGCCTTGAACGCGAAAGCGCAGCGTCCGTCTGTCTGCAATTCCATGGAAACCCTGCTGCTGCATTCCGCTTATGCCGAACAGCATCTGAATGCAATGGCTGAACAATTCCGTGAAGCCAGCGTAACGATGAAAGGATGCGAAACGGTACGCCGCCTGGTGCCCGATGCACTTGAAGCGACGGAAGAGGACTACGCTACCGAGTATAATGATTACATTTTGAATATTCGTGTCGTGGACAGCCTGGATGAAGCGCTTCGTCACATCGCGAAGTACGGCACCAAGCACTCCGAATGCATCGTGACCGAAAACGCGGATCATGCGGCCCGGTTTCTGCAAGACGTGGATGCTGCCGCCGTGTACCACAATGCGTCCACGCGCTTTACGGATGGTTTCGAATTCGGATATGGCGCCGAGATCGGCATCAGCACCCAGAAACTTCACGCACGCGGTCCAATGGGCCTGCCTGCCCTGACATCCACGAAATACCGCATTACCGGAAACGGCCAAATTCGGCAATAATACACAGCTGATAGCTGACTAGGAGGAACGATAAACCATGAGTCAAGAACAACAAACACTGCTGCAACAAAAGATTACTTTCCATGGCGCGGGCGCGATGGCGGAAGCCATCGTCCGGGGACTGACTTCCCGCCTGGTCGTTCGGCCTAGAGACATTACGATGCTCAACCGCAGCAACAAAAAGCGCCAGGAAGAACTGAGCGCCAAATACGCGGTGCATACGGGAACGGCATCGGAGTCTTTGGATATCCTTGCGGATTCTCCTGTCATCGTGCTTGCCATGAAACCGAAGGATGCAGCAGCGGCTTTGCGTGAATTAGGCCCGATCCTGAAGCCGGATCAGCTGATTGTTTCCGTGATTGCCGGATTGTCCATCCGCACCATGCAGAGCATCCTTGGACGGAAGCAACCCATCGCCCGGACCATGCCGAACACGTCCAGCACCATTGGACTCGGGGCTACCGGCATTGCGTTCTCGGCGGAGATTACGGACGATCAGCGCAGCACGGTCATGACCATGTTTGAAGCCGTAGGCATCGTAACGATTGTTCCGGAAGAAAAACTTGAGGTCCTTACCGGCATTTCCGGAAGCGGCCCGGCTTATGTATACTATTTGATGGAAGCCATGATCGCCGCGGGCATTCGCGGAGGACTGTCCAGTCAGCAATCGCATGACCTGACCGTTCAGACCGTGCTCGGCGCAGCCCGCATGGTGCAGCAGACCGGCATGGAACCGATGAAGCTTCGCAGCGACGTGACCTCTCCTGGCGGAGCGACGCAAGCCGCGCTCAAAACGCTGGATGAAGGCGACTTTTTCGAAAACGTAATTGCAGCCGTGAACCGCTGCGCAGAGCGCTCACGGGAGATGGGGGCTGCTTTGGAAGGGGATTTGAAATGAGTAACATGTGTACGGCCACGTATCGTCTGCATGATGATCGTGCCGATTTTCGCAAAAAAGCGGAATCGATCGCGGTTGGCATGACCGTCGGAAGCTGGACCGAGCTGCCTCAAGCCAAACGCGAGGAAATGCAAAAACATCTTGGCGAAGTACTTCAGGTACACGTTCATGAAGCCGAAGGCATGGCGCCTGGCGAGCGTTATGCCGACATCACGATCGGGTACCCCGACGTCAATTTCAGCCGGGATATCCCGGCTTTGCTCGTCACGGTCTTTGGCAAAATCTCGATGGATGGACGTATCAAGCTGACGCGTCTCGGGTTCTCCGACAACTTCCTGCGGGCATTTCCGGGCCCAAAATTCGGATTAAACGGCGTGCGTGACCTGCTTGGCGTGCATGACCGTCCGCTCTTGATGAGCATTTTCAAATCCGTCATCGGACTGAACGCGGATGAACTGCGCGAGCAGTTTCTGCGTCAAGCGCTCGGCGGCGTCGATCTGATCAAGGACGACGAAATTTTGTTCGAAAATCCGCTCACGCCAATCGAGAAAAGAGTCGAGGTCTGCATGAAGGCTGCCGAGCAGGCGAGCCGGGAAACCGGCAAAAAGCTGCTCTATGCCGCCAATTTGACTGGACCGACGTTCAGGCTGAAGCAGCAAGCCGAGCGGGCTATTCATGCCGGCGCAAACGCATTGCTTTTTAACGTTCTCTCTTACGGCTATGACGTGCTGCATGAGCTGAGCAGCGATCCGGACATTAACGTACCGATCATGGCCCATCCGGCTCTGGCCGGGGCAGTGTATCCTTCGCCGCATTATGGCATATCTGCTTCCGTGCTGCTTGGGCAACTGATGCGCCTGGCCGGAGCGGACTTGGTATTATTCCCATCCCCTTATGGCTCCGTAACGATGCCCAAAGAGGAAAACATGGCTATTACCGAACAGCTGCTCAGCCCGGAATTGCCCGTGCGCGCCAGCATGCCTGTGCCTTCCGCCGGGATCCATCCGGGACTGGTTCCACTCATCCTGAACGACTTCGGGACCGACGTCATCGTCAACGCCGGAGGCGGCATCCATGGTCACCCGATGGGCACGGAAGCGGGAGGACGAGCCTTTTTGCAGGCCATCGAGGCTGCCGGACGTTCCATCCCGTTGACTGAATACGCCGCAGAGCATCCCGAATTGAAGACCGCACTTGATTTGTGGGGTGCAGGCCGATGAGAAGCGACAAAAAAACGGTGATTTTTTGCGATTTTGATGGCACGATCACCCTTTCGGACAATATCGTCGCCATCATGAAACATTTTAACCCCGAAGGCATCGCACCGATCATGAAAGATACGGTCGAGCAACGAATTTCGCTGCGTGAGGGCGTAGGTGCCATGTTTGCCCTGCTGCCATCTTCGCAAAAAGACGAAATCGTCGAATTCGTGCTTGGACAAGCGGGCATTCGTGAAGGGTTCGGCGACTTTCTGGCATACGTGCGCAATGAAGGCATCGAATTTAACGTAACGAGCGGCGGCATGGATTTTTTCATTGAACCTCTGCTTGCGCCATTTGATATTCCGCAGGATCATGTATACTGCAACGGCGCGGATTTCTCGGGCGATCGCATCCGGATCGAATGGCCGCATCCCTGTCAGCCTCCATGCGAAAATGGTTGCGGCATGTGCAAAACGACCGTCATTCGCTCCTATGCAGCCGACCAATATAACCGCATTCTGATCGGGGACAGCCTGACCGACTTCGAAGGCGCCAAAATCGCCGATCTGGTCTACTCCCGCTCCATTTTGACGGACAAGTGCATCGAACTTGGGGTCGATCATGTCCCGTTCACCACGTTCCACGATATTATGGAAGACATGAAACAGAAGCAAACACAAGGAGTGCTGTAAAGATGGGCTTTGAGAAAATAACGACCGAACAGAAACGCCGGGTGCTTGAGGAACTCGCGGATATCAAGGCACTGTTCGCCAGCCGCAATTGGTTCCCCGGAACGAGCGGCAACCTTTCGATGCGCGTGGGCGAATTCGACCCCGAGCAATTTTACTTCGCGGTAACTGCTTCGGGTAAAGACAAATCCCTGCGCACACCGGAGGATTTCCTGTTCGTAGACAAACACGGCAAAGCGATTGAAGCGACCGAGCTTAAACCGAGTGCCGAAACGCTCATTCATTGCGAAATTTATCGCCTGACGGGTTGCGGCGCCGTATTTCATGTGCATACCGTGTTCAACAACCTCATCAGCGAATTTTTCGGGGCGCAGGGCCAAGTGCCGATTCAAGGCATCGAGTTGATCAAAGCATTTAACATCTGGGAAGAAAATGCGGAAGTACGCGTGCCGATTTTGCCTAACCATGCGCATATTCCATCCATTGCGGAGCTGGTGCCCGGCGTGCTGGATGCCAACGTTCCGGGCATTCTGCTGCGCAATCACGGCATTTATGCTTGGGGCAAGGACGCCTTTGAAGCCAAACGTCATCTGGAAGCCTTTGAATTTTTGTTCGAGGTATTGTATCGCCAACTGTTGTTAAAAAATGCTGCGAACTGAAATCATGATTTTTGCTTATCCTTGAACGCTGTACTCTTCTGATCGATGAAAAAACACGCCTGCGGCTGGATTTACCCAGCGCGAGGCGTGTTTTTGCTTAATACCGATCCTGCCGATCCTTGAACAAGAACAAGGAATCCGAATCATGATCCCCTGCGCTTGATCCACTGGAGGAACGCTGCTTGCCGAACAAAAGCTTCAGCCCTCCTCCAATCAGAAGCAAAGAGACGATAATCGTGTTAATGTAGGAATTGATCTCATAGGTTACGAAGAAATCGGGGAACAGTTCATTCAGCTGTGGAATAATTAACCGGATCGTAAGGTAATAGGCTCCCATCAGCACGATTCCAAATCCAATCAGCCGCTGGTGCCGCACCCAATCCTTCAATATCGGCTGATCATTCAAAGGCTCACGCCCATAACGGCTGGAACACTGAAGTCCGTCGAAGAAGCTGTAGAACCAGATCAGCGGAATCATGAACAGGAAAACCGAGAGCCTGAGCAGGTCCAGGACATAAATGCTTCCAAGGAACAGGAACATCAGCTGTATGCCTCTTTTTTGCAAGCCAAGGTACAAATGCCCTGCGCCGGGAAAAGCCGATAGCAGCGTTGCCAGCACCTTGCTGCGCCGCCCGGAATCCCGTCCCATTTCGAGCTCCTCGAACAATGTGCGGTCCTGCAGCACCTCTCCGGCCTGTTTGCGGTGCACGTGCTGCACGGCATCGAACATGCAATACACCCAAATAACAGGCAAGACAAGCAGGAACATTAAAATGGATTCGTCGATGATCGAGGCGACGAAAACCATCATCGCGAACGATCCGAAAAAGGCGATCAGGAACGATAGACCGCGGTGCAGCAGTCCCAGGTGCAGATGGCCCAATCCCGGGATAAACGAGAGCAGAATCGTGAAAAAACGCTCTCCCTCGCTGCCTTTGCGATACATAGGCTGTTGTGTGTACGGGGCTTCCGCATGAAGGTAATCCGCTTCACCCTCATGCTGGTGGTACATTCCGTCAGGATCCATGCCCCCCATGTTTCCCGCATAAGCTCCGGGATATGTGTTCAGATAGGCATGATGTCGGGCCGGCGTACGCAACAATACGATCAACATATCCAGCATGTTGATGCCCCAGAAGAACGCGGCCGCGATGCAGCCGGCAAGCATCACTACTCCCCCGTCATGTGACACGATGGCCAGCATGAAGGAACCGACCAATGTTCCAAAAAAGAGTAGCGGATAGATCGCGGCTTTTACTGGACGCCTCCAATATAAAAAGCCGAGTCCCGGAATGAAATTAAACAAAAAAGCGAGTAATCTGCTGCGTTCAGGTTGCACAGTCGTCATCCTTTCTTTTCAGGCAATGCGATAATGTTTATGGTTTGGGCTTGAGGCGATCCAGCCACGACGTGGCCGCCTCCGTCCATTTTTCTGTGAAAGAGCTCCCGTGTTCAGTCTGGAACTTATGGTAAGGGGCCATTCTGTCAAAGACTCCGGATGAGAGGAAGATTAGTGTCAGGCATGCAGCAACCGCATAATGAAATACCTTGTGCTCCAGTAAGCGCCGACGACGGTTTGATCGGGAAACGCGCTTCTGTTTGGCCGATTCCAACTCCCCAATTCGGTCCATGACGTTCTCGGCAAATTGGGCGGGATCGGCAAGGCTAGGTCGCTGTTGCTGGCGGTCCAGCGCTCCGAGATAGTGTTCCATCGCTTGCGGATCATCCAGCAAAGCCTGCTCCATGCGTTCCATCTGATCAGCCTTCAAACGGTTTTCGATATAATCCGACCATTCATGGGCTCCAAATACCTCTTTACTCACGCCACTCTTCCTCCTTCCAATGATTTCGTATCCACTGCCTCGCCCGGTATAAACGCGATTCCACCGTCTTTACGGCGACTTGGGCATCGTGGGCAATCTGCTCGTAATTTTTCTCGCTCAGATAGAACGCGGTGATAATGTCCCGATGCTGGGCAGGCAGTTGATTGATCCGTTCCCTCAGAAATGCTTTGCGCTCTTCACGCACAAGGCGGGAGAGAATGTCTTCTTCGCCCCCCGGCAGACTGGCCAATCGTTCGTCTCCACCGGCTTCTTCGGGAATTCGCCTGCTCAGCTTGCGTTTGGCATCTATCGCTTTATGGAAGGCGATCCTTGTGATCCAGGTTTTAAACCCTTCGGATCGGTAGTCGGAGAGAGACTTATAGATCTGAATGAACGCCTCCTGAGCCGCATCCTGGGCATCCTGGTCGTTCCGCAGAACGGAATAGGCCACATGGTACACATGCTGGCTGTATTTGTCGACCAAAAGACGAAACAAGGATGTTTCTCCTTGGCGGATTTGTTCGATTAAGCGCGCTTCGTCAATGACTCTCCCCTCCTTCTCCACATGTATAGACGACATCTGTCCCGGTCACCCCTGCACATTTTACCAAACCATTTAAAAAAATTGTTCATTTGCCTGAAAAGCTTACGTTCTTTTTGCCGGGACGCACTCCCTGTCAACAAAAAAACAGGACCAGACTATGCCCTGGCCCTGTTTGTGCACGAATCTAACGATTATGAAGGGATCACGGATTAACGCCCGCCGCTGCGGAAACGCTGGGTATACGCTTTGGCGTCCTGGGCGGTTTTGACCCGATTCCTGCTCCATTCCAGCAAAATGCGATCGATGTACCGGAAGTGAACCTTCCCTGCAAATACCGCTTCTTTCAACGCCATCAAAATCAGCTCTTCCGGATAGCGGTCCTGGTCCAGCCAGCCCGAGATCGTCTCGCACTCCATCGGGGAGAGGGGACGACCAAACTCCTTCTCGAAAATGGAGAACATGTTGCGTTCTTCCTCTTCTATTTGAACACTGTTCGAATTCGGTCGTACGTTGTCAAAGCTTCGCGCATTTTGGCTTGTTTTGCTCTCTTCCGCCAAACATGCCGCAAGCTTGGCGTACAGGCCGTACAGATCGTAACGCTCATATTGGATGTCGCGGTCCTCGTCCTGATATTCCTCAATGCGGATATAACCGTCCTTCATCAATCGCTGCAGCATTCTCGCGATGCCCTCGGGAGGTTGTCCCGTACGTAGCGCGAGCTCTTCCAGCGTTGGGAATGCATTGAATTCCACTTGGCGGAATCCAAGCAATTGGACGAGCAGAAGCACCTCTGCATCCGTTAATCCCAACTGATGGTAATAGCGAAGCAGCGCGTATGGCAATGGGACAGTCCCCGATGCCATGCCGTACGCCATGCCGCCAACCCAGTCGTTGGCGCCGAATTCCCCCATCATGCCACGGTTCAGCATTAAGGGTACAGACGATACAGCATGCGCGGGAATGGAATCGTCTCACGCACATGATCCAAACCGCAGATCCAAGCTACCGTCCGCTCCAATCCCAGACCGAAGCCGGAGTGCGGAACCGATCCGTATTTGCGCAAATCCATGTACCATTGATACGCCTCTTCGGACAATTTATGCTCCTCGAAGCGCTGCTGCATCAGTTCAGGGTCATCGATCCGCTGCGATCCGCCGATGATCTCGCCATAACCTTCCGGCGCAATCATGTCTGCGCAGAGAACAACCTCCGGACGATTCGGATCCGGTTTCATGTAGAATGCCTTGATTTCGGCCGGATAATGCGTAATGAATACCGGTGTTTCATATTTCTCGGCAATCGCCGTTTCATGCGGGGCACCGAAGTCTTCTCCCCAAGGAATATCGAAGCCTTGTCCGTTCAGGAACTCGATCGCTTCATCATACGTAATGCGCGGGAACGGAGCGATTACGCGTTCCAGCTTGGATACGTCGCGTCCGATCGTTTCCAGCTCGGTACGGCAGTTTTTCAGCACGGACTGTACCACGTGAGCGATGAAACGTTCTTGCACGCGCAAGTTTTCTTCATGATCTACAAACGCCATTTCCGGCTCGATCATCCAGAACTCGATCAGATGGCGGCGCGTTTTCGATTTTTCGGCACGGAATGTCGGCCCGAACGAATACACTTTGCCGAGTGCCATCGCAGCCGCTTCCATGTAAAGCTGACCGCTTTGCGTCAAATAAGCATCCTCGTCGAAATATTTGATGTGGAACAGGTTCGTCGTTCCTTCCGCGGACGAAGGTGTCAGGATCGGAGGATCAACCAAAGTGAATCCGTTATCATCAAAAAACTGCTGAACAGCGCGCACGATTTCGGCGCGGACGATCATGATCGCGCGTTGTTTCGGGGAACGCAGCCACAGATGGCGATGATCCATCAGGAAATCGACCCCGTGCTCCTTCGGCGTGATTGGATAGTTTTCGGTCAAATGGATGATCTCGATGCCCGTTACCGTCATCTCATAGCCGGAATTGCTGCGCGGCTCTTCGCGAATAATGCCGGTCACGTACAAGGAACTCTCTTGCGTCAAGCTTTTAGCGTCGTTCCAGAGTTGTTCGCTAACTTCGCTTTTGACAACGACCCCTTGAATATATCCCGTTCCATCGCGCAGTTGCAAAAACTGGATTTTGCCGCTGGAGCGTTTGTTGTTGATCCAGGCACCGATCGTTACGGTTTCGCCCACATGCTCGTTCACGTTACGAATAACACAATTCGTAGTCATGCCCATATCTCTCCTTGATTCCTGAATTTGAAAATGCAGCAGGCAGGCGTTTGCCTGCCCCTGCACTTCCTGATGCTGCTATATCCACTTTACAATCCAATTACTTGGAATTCAATACGATTCGATGCGTATCTCTCGCAATCACCAATTCTTCATTGGTCGGAATAACCAAAACTTCCACTTTGGAGTTTGCAGTCGTGATTCGGCGAGGTTCGCCCGAACGGATGGCATTCAATGCTTCATCCAGCTCAACGCCCAGATATGTCAGCTGCTCACATACTTTCTGACGCAGCACCACGGAGTTTTCCCCGACTCCGGCCGTAAAGACGATGACGTCGACGCCATTCATTGCAGCGGCATAAGAACCGATGTATTTGCGCAGACGGTACTCGTACATTTCGAAAGCGAGCGTGGAATTGGCATCTCCGTTTTCCATGCCTTCCGTGATTTCGCGCATGTCGCTGCTGATGCCGGAAATGGCAAGCAAACCGCTATGTTTGTTCAACATGGAACTGACTTCGCTTACGCTCAGTTCTTCCTTGTTCATGACGTATGGAACGATCGCCGGATCAAGGTCACCGCTGCGCGTTCCCATCATCAAGCCTTCCAGCGGTGTCATCCCCATCGATGTATCCACGGAAACCCCGCCTTTAACCGCTGTTACGCTGCCGCCGTTACCGATATGGCAAGTGATGATTTTCAGATCTTCCAGCGGGCGGTTCAGATACTCCGCCGCAGTCTTGCTTACATAATCATGGGAAGTACCATGGGCACCGTAGCGACGAACTTTGTATTTTTTGTAAAGCACGCGCGGAATGGCATACAAATAAGCCTTTTCAGGCATCGTTTGGTGGAACGCCGTATCGAATACCATGACTTGCGGAACGCCAGGCATGTTCGTTTCAGCCGCGCGAATCCCCATCATGGCAGCCGGGTTGTGCAGCGGCGCCAGATCGAACAAACGGCGAATCTCGGACTTCGCTTCAGAATCAACCAGCGCGGATGCCTTGAACGCTTCCCCGCCGTGAACGACGCGGTGGCCGACGGCTTCGATCTCTTCGACCGATTTCAGGACGCCGTATTCCGCATGGGTAAGCATGTCGATAACTTTGCGGATCGCCGTGGTGTGTTCCAAAATTTCGCTGACTTCCGTTACGTCCTCGAAACCTGTCGGTTTATGGGTCAGAATCGAAGAATCCATGCCGATCCGTTCAACGAGTCCTTTGGCCAATACGGATTCATCCGTCATGTCGTACAATTGATATTTAAGCGAGGAACTTCCCGCATTGATTACGAGTAATTTCACAGCCGGTCACCATCCTTGTCGTACTTGAAGAAGCCTTCGCCCGTTTTCACGCCGAGATGTCCGGCGCGCACCATTTTTTTGAGCACGGTGGAAGGACGATATTTCAGTTCGCCGAATTCGCGGAACATTCTTTCCAGAGCCGCTTCAACGGAATCCAAACCGAAACGATCGGCCATTTCGAGCGGTCCATGCTGGAAGTTGTATCCGATGCGCATCGCGTCATCGATGTCCTCTGCGGAAGCGACGCCTTCCTGCAGAACGTGCAGCGCTTCGTTAATCAGAAGGCAGATCAGGCGGGAAGTAACGAATCCAGGGGATTCATAGATCATGACGCCTTTTTTGTCCAGGACCTCTTCAACGAACCTTCTGGTTTCGTCAAAGGTGCCGTCCGAAGTTTTCAACCCGCGAATAAGTTCTACAAGATCAACCCGGGATACCGGGTGAATGAAGTGCATGCCAATAACACGCTCCGGATATTTGGTCGAGCTGGCTAGCTCGGTCAAACTCAGCGTGGATGTGTTGCTTGCAAGAATGACGTTTGCAGGACAAACTTCGTCCAGTTTGCTGAATACAGCCTTTTTGGCTTCGAGATCCTCGGAAACCGTTTCGATCACCATATCGCAAGAACCCAGCTCGGCCAAGTGCGCTACCTTGGTAATCCGGGAGAGAATCAATTTTTTCTCGGCCTTCGTAATGGCCCATTTCTCCAGTTGTTTATCGAGGTTCGTCTCGATCATGTCGTAGGCATGATCCAGCTTCTCCGCCGTTTTTTCTACCAGAAGCACATCCAGTCCTTTGGCTGCGAGCATTTGGGAAATCCCTTGCCCCATCGTGCCGCCGCCGACAACTCCTATTTTTTTGAAAAACATGGTTTCTGCTCCATCCTTTCGCTTCTCTATTTCTCTATTGTACCCTGTTCGCCGAAAATTACAAATTTCGACCCAACAACTAATAATATCTTAGCACGAGTAAAAAGTAAAAAAAAATAACCGGCATACATAAATTATGCCGGTAAAAGGGCGTTGTCACGAAATTGACAACGAAATTGCTCCCCTGACAAAACTTCCTCCTTCATGAGGATATCCAGGGAGTTGTCGAAGATCGGTCTCTGTTCTTCAAGCAAGCGTTTCGTCTCATCCATCAGGCCCTGCAGAATCTCTTTATTTTCCCGCATCAGCTCTTCGGTCGTCACCATGTCCATGTTGACGATGCCAAGCGACGTCAACCCGGAAGACATCATCGTCTGCACGACGTTGGTTGCCTGCTCGAAGTCATTGCGCGATCCCGTACTGCGGCCGCCATAATACATCTCTTCGGCAGCTGCGCCGCCAAGCGCAATCATGATCTGTTCTTCCAAAAAACGTTTCGTATACAGGAATTGCTCCTGCTGAGGATTGTGCCGCACATATCCAAGAGCCTGTCCGCGAGGACTCAAGGCCACCTGGCTGACACTTCCCGGCCGTACCAGTTCGGCCATAATAGCATGGCCCAATTCGTGAATGGCGACCCGTTTCTTCTCTTCCACCGTGGACTCGCGGTCGGTCTTTTCGCCCATCATGACCTTATCGATCGCCAAGGACAGGTGACGCTGTTCGATCAGCGGCAATCCTTCGCGCATCGCATAAATGGCCGCTTCGTTCATGACACTTTCCAACTGGGCTCCCGAAAATCCGTACGACTCCTCGGCCGTTTTCTCAAGGTCCACATCCTCTGTCAACGGCTTGTTGGCCGCGTGCAATTCCAGAATGTGCTTCCGTCCCTTCTTGTCGGGCAGATCAACCTGAATGTGACGGTCGAAGCGTCCAGGACGCGTGAGCGCACTGTCAAGCATCTCCTTGCGGTTGGTAGCTGCAATCAGCAAAATGCGCGGCGTGTCGGAGGAATAAATCCCGTCCATCTCGGTCAACAGCTGGTTGAGCGTCTGGTCGTATTCGCGTTGCTGGCCGCCTTCGCGTTTGCCGCCAATGACGTCGATCTCATCAATGAAAATAATGGCATTTTCCTTGTTTTCTTTGGCAGCACGCGTTTTTGCTTCACGGAACAAATCACGTATTCTGCCGGCGCCGACGCCAACGTACATCTCAACGAACTCACTGCCCGATGCTGCTACGAACACGGAATCCGTATAGTGAGCCGCCGCTTTGGCCATCAGCGTTTTGCCCGTTCCCGGAGGCCCTGTCAACAAAATGCCCTTCAACGGCCGAATGCCGAACTTCCGAATCTCCTCGTGACGAATCAAAAAGTCCAGTGCTTCGCGCAGCTCTTGTTTGGCGCTGTCCTGACCACCGATTTCCTCAAAGGTGAGCTTGGAAGGCCCTTTTTTCTTGCGTTTGCGCTCTTGCCCGGCTCCCACCGTGATTCCTCCGCGCATTTGCATCGTCAGAATCAGCGCTCCGACCAGCAAACCTGCAATGAGAACGGGAATGATATTAAACCCTATAAATGCGAGAAAAATCAGCAACACGGGTATGAATCCAATGATAATTTCCTTTGTCCATTTAGGCATTCGGCCACACTCCTATCTGTCCCGGAACACGCGGCAAAATGACAAACTTGCTCGCATTTCCGTCCCTGAGGCTAACGTATACGTTTTTATCGTCCATCGCTGTATTGACCTTAATGCCGCCTGTAGCCATCTTGCTTAGCGTTGGCGTAATTTCAGCATACTGTTTGTTTTCCATAGCCTGAGCCACGGTGAACAACGCCTCTCCCCACCAGTTGTCAAGCGTTTCGTTGGAACGGTCGACGACGTCCAGTTTGATGGAACGTGAACCGATTAAGGTTTGTCCTTCTTTATGAATATATTGAACCAGCTTGCCCAGATCGACATCCGGCTGCAAATCAAGTTTCAACAACACGTCATTGCGGTTAATGGTTATTTGAGCGTCTTTGACCCCGTCATACTGGGTCACCATTTTTTCAATGGGGTTATGCACGGCAACCTGACGATATGCAAACCAACCTCCAAACAATACGACGGCTGAAATCACGACAGTTAAAGCAATAGGCAATACTTTTAACTTCAAGTGTGCTTCCCCTCCAAAATTAGCCCGCATGAATCCATACAGGGCGTTGTATAGTCATCTGCGGAAATGCTGCAAGCCGACAAGCACGTGCATCTTGCTAAAATTCCAGCATTTCCGTCATTCGAATTTGCACAACAAGTACATATCTGAGTATATCACATCGTATATACGATTTCGAAGGCGATTATTTGAAGAATTTATTAATTTTAACTACTTAAATCCAAAATTTTCATCAAAGTACGGCAAACAACCGATCAGCAACATTCGCTGTCGGTTGTTTGGTCGTAAGCATGTCAGCTGTTCGGAATCGTATATACCAGATCCACTTGCTCCCCATTGCTAAAACGATAGAAACGATAATAACTGTGTGTATCATCATGATAATAAACTTGCCATACATAAATGCCGTTCACGACGCCAGGCAGGATTCGCTTGATTTCGCCATTCGGGACTTCGGAAGCGAATCTTTGGCGAATTTGAGCTTCGGACATTCCGTTCTGCAGCAGCTCGCTATGCACTGCACCCGCCCCGGACAACGGTTTCCCCGTCTCGTCGAACTTGACCCACACAATGACGTCCTGGTTATCCTTATTGGTGCCGCTCAGCGTCCAATAGATGCTGTCTTCGCCTTCTTTCTGTCCCCATACGAATTTTTGAAAATTATCGTAGGACGTCAGCTCCAGCTGCTGCTGGGCGGCCTGCAGGGCGAGCGCCTCCTGATTGCGCTGGTCCTTGGTCACATAGACGTAATAGCGCTGCAATACAATCAACGCCACGATCAGGATCAGCAGCGATATCCATATCCACTTTTTCTTTTTCTTTTTCTTCAAAAGCCGAACTCCCTTTCCCTGATGAGGCTGCGCCCATGAGAAATTAACGGGCGAGCAGGCCCTCAAACGCCGATTGAGCTTCACGCAAAATGCGTTCCTCGTCCATCGTCAGGCACTCGCCATGTTTCACCACTTGTTTGCCATCTACCCACACATGCTCCACGTCTTTGGCCGACGCCGAATAAATGGCATGGGAAATCAGATCGGTATGCGGGTACAGATGAGGCTGGTCTATGTTGACCCCGATGAAATCCGCCTTCATTCCCGCTTCAAGCAGGCCGGTATTGTCGAGGAAAATCGAGCGTGCTCCGTATGCCGTTCCAAGCAGAAGCGCTTCGCCGGCCGGAACCGCAGTCGGATCACCGGACACGCCTTTATGAATCAATGCGGCCAGACGCATCTCTTCAAACATGTCCAAATTGTTATTGCTCGCCGGTCCGTCTGTTCCCAAAGAAACGGTCACGCCCGCTTTCAGCAGCTCAGGAACTCGCGCAATGCCGGAAGCCAGCTTCAGATTGCTGCCCGGATTATGAGATACTGCAACGTTATGGCGAGCCAAAATCTCGATTTCCTCATCGTTTAAATGCACAGCATGAGCCACGAGGGAAGGCCGCGAGAAAAAGCCAAGCTTCTCCAAGTACGCTACAGGACGCAGACCGTAATCGGTCACGTTCTGTTCCACTTCGCGCAGCGTTTCGGACATATGGGTATGAAGCGGCAAATTCAGATCATGGGCAACCTGCACAAACTTTTCTATGTAATCCGGAGGGCACGTATAAGGCGCATGCGGAGACATTACAGCAGTAATCCGTCCATTTGCCTTCCCGTTCCAGTCGCGGGCAAACGCAGCCGCTTCGCCGAGCTTGTGCTTCTGTTCCTCTTCGGAGCAAAGACCGATGACGCCGCGAGCGAGCGCTGCACGAATGCCGGATTGCTCCACGACTTTGGCAACCTGATCCATGTGATCATACATGTCCAGAAAAGCCGTCGTTCCTCCTTTGAGCATCTCAAGCACCGACAAGGACGCCCCCCAATAAACGTCCTCAGACGTCATTTTCGCCTCCATCGGCCACATTTTCTCCTGCAGCCATACCTGCAGCGCCAGATCATCCCCGTGGCCTCTCAGCAGCGACATGGCGGCATGTCCGTGCGTATTGATCAAACCTGGCAGAAAGAGCAATCCTTTTCCGTCCACTTTCGGCAGGCTTTCATCTTCTGCCGGCAAGGATTCGCCGATATACTGAATTTTGTCGTCTTCCACCACCATGTATCCTTGAACCACGTTCCATTCCAAACCTTTGTTTACGGCGAATTTGCCGTTGTGTATAACCCATTTATTTGTCGTCATCCTGCTCGTCGTCCTTTCCATTTTCCAAATAATACGCAAGGCTTAGCAAATCCGTCGTAAAGTCCGCATTATGAATACGAACATGCGGCGGGGTTTTCAAGATGGTTGGCGCAAAATTCAGGATGGCTTCGATCCCGGATTCGATCAACCGGTCGGCCACATTCTGCGCTTCGGTATCGGGGACGGTGATGATGCCGATGCGAATATTAAGGTTTCTGACCGATTCCGTCAGCTCATTCATCGCTTGCACTTTCAAGCTGTTGATTTGGGTGCCGATCTTGGGTTCATATGCATCGAAAACAGCCACGATTTTCATGTTGTCCTTCAAGTAAGCATTATAGTTGGACAAGGCATGACCCAGGTTACCGGCTCCTACCAACGCAACATTGATTTGCTGGTCGATCTTCAGGATATGGCGGATTTTCTCAATGAGATACGATACGTCATACCCGATGCCCTTGCGGCCAAAATCGCCGAAATAGGCCAAATCCTTGCGGATCTGGGCCGGATTGAGGTCCAGGCGCTGTCCCAGCTCCTGCGAAGAAACCGTCGTTACCTCACGTTGGTGCAATTCACTCAAATAACGCAGATATACCGGCAACCGCCTCACGACGGCTTCCGAAATTTTATCTGATTTCATGTTTTTTTTGCTCCTCCTTGCCAAAGCGCGATAAATAGATGAAAAGGGAGGCATCCCGCCGTGTACTCTAATTCGAATCATTTTAGAGGAAGGATGCCGCCTTATATTTGATGTACTTCTTTAACGTATCAACCCGAAGCCATGTAATCTCAACAAGTGTACCGCCTTTTGCAGGCGTTTCGCAACATTGCCGAAAAATGTTCTGTCGTTTCTACCTGAATTAGGTTTGTTCAACGTCTTGTTCGAGCCATTCGCTGATGCGCGGAACCATTTGCTCGGTCAGCATGTGTTCCATTTTTGGCCCAGGCAAGGAATATAAAAAGTATTTTCCGTAATATGATTCGATCACCCGCGTATCGTATACGATAACAACGCCGCGATCCTTGGCTGTGCGAACCAGCCTTCCGAATCCTTGCTTGAAACGAATGACCGCCTGAGGCACAGACAGCTTCATGAACGGGTTTTTTTTCTGCTGCTGCAATAATTCACTTTTGGCTTCCAGGAGCGGATGATTCGGCGGCTGGAACGGTAACCTGACAATAGCCAGACATGTCAATGCATCCCCAGGTATGTCCACGCCTTCCCAAAAACTGCTCGTCCCGAGAAGCACCGTCGCTTTGGCGTCTTGGAACCTGCGGGTGAGCTTGGACCGGCTGCCGCTGTCCACGCCCTGACCGAGCAAGGAAATTTCGTTTCCGGACAATGCTTCCTTAAGCGGGTCATACACTTGGCGCAGCATGCGATAAGACGTAAACAGCACCATCATGCGCCCGCGCGTAGCGATGGCCGTCTCGGCCAACGATCGTACCAGCATGTCCACGAAATGCGCGTCCCCGATCGACCCTTTCACGCTCGGAAAATCGCGCGGTATCACCAGCAGCGCCTGATCGCGGTAGCGGAACGGAGACGGCAGCATCGCCGTGAGCAAACGATCATGCTCCGCGGCTTCCTGCAGGCCAAGCTGGTCAATCATGAATTGAAACGACTTATCCACGGACAGTGTGGCAGACGTAAGCACGACGCTTCTTTTTTTATCGAAAAACATTTCCTTCAGCTGCGCGCTCACGTCCACGGGAACGGCATACAATTGCAGCGATTTGCTGCGGAACTGGCCGCTTGCTTCCATCCAATACACCGTGGCAGCATCGTCCATTCGCATGAAGAAGCGCAGGTTTTCGCGCAGCGTGGAAAGGTCTTTGAACAAGCCCGTAATGTCCGTGATCAAGCTGTCCGACTGATAGTCGTCCTGATCCTCTTTCAGCTCGAGCATCAGCTTGTCTCCCTTGCGAATGAGATCGCCAAGCGTGACGTAAAGCTGATTCTCCTCGTTCTGCAATTCCTCCCACTTGGCCGGCTTCTGCGTGCTCTTCAAACGCAGGGAAAATTGTCCCGTCTCTCCCGGAGAAGCGTCGGTCCGTTCCGGCAGCAGGTTAAACAGCGCCTCGCTGAGCCGATCCCATATTTCTTTGGCTTCCAGTGCAATCGGGAACATCTGGTCAATGGCCGATCCCCATTCGACGGAACGTTCATGTCCCGACAGCTGAGAACGCAGCAGCGGAAGCTGTCCGTTGCGGCTGTCTTTGAACAAACGCGTTAACGTATGCACCAATGTGAAATATTTCATATGAAGTCCAAGATGTTTTCCTGCTACATCTTCCAAGTGATGGGCCTCGTCGATGACAAGGCTCTCGTAGGACGGCAGCAGCTGATGGCTGGCCTTTACGTCGGTAAACAGCTTCGAATGGTTCGTGATGACGATGTCCGATAAGCCTGCTTCATGCTTGGCCCGGTGATAATAACATTTGCGGAACCAAGGACAGGAGCGTCCCAGACAGGATTCCGATTCGCTCTGCACCGTCTCCCAGAAGTCCCCGCCGCGGCCGCTGAGATTCAGTTCCTCGTCGTCCCCGGTCTCGGTCTGGGTAAGCCAGACGATCATCTGCGCCGCGGTAAAATAATCTTCCTTCGGCGTCGAAAATTCGCGGCCGTTAATCTTGTGCTCGAATTTGCGCAGGCACAGGTAGTGTCCTCGTCCTTTAAATACCGCAGCTTTAAAAGGAAAAGGCACAACTTGGGTCAAAAGGGGAATATCCCGCTCCCGCAGCTGTTCCTGCAGGTTGATCGTATGCGTGCTGACCATTACCTTTTGTTCCTGCTTCACGCTCTCATAGATGGCTGGCAGCAGGTAACCGAGCGATTTCCCCGTGCCCGTTCCGGCTTCGATGAGCAGGTGCTTATCCTCGCTCAGGGCTTGCCGGACGCTGCTGAACATCTGGGTCTGCGCCTCGCGTTCTTCATAATGCTCCAGCGTATTCTGCAGGTTACTCCGAACCTGCTCCATATATTGCTCAAAGCTGATGCCTTCCAGCGGATTACCGTCCTTCTCGTCGCGAGGCGCGCCGATTTCGGTCCAATCGCTTACATTGAGCGCGAGTTGGCGATAATAGGTATGTCCATCCAAATCTTGAATGGGCTCGGCTTCCTTCTCCATGCGCAGCCCGTCAAAAAACCACCCCAGATCGCTGTCCTCGGGGGCAAAAAGGTCGCTCAGGCGCTGGATCGTAATGAGCGGCAATTCACGCAGCTCGTCAAAACACTTTAACAGCACGTATGCCGTAGCCAATGCATCGCTATCCGCCTGGTGCGGACGATCGTGTTGAAAGCCGAACTCGGACGAGACGTACCCGAGCTGGTACGAGCTCAGCGAGGGGAACGTGATTTTAAGAAAATCGATCGTATCCAGAATGCGGCCGGTGAACGGCAAATAACCACAGCGGTCCAGCGCGTTCTGGAGAAAATGAAAGTCAAAGGCGACGTTGTGCCCGACCAGCACGACATCATCCAGCAGCGGCACCATTTCCATCATCATCTCTTCCAATGATGGCGCGTCCGCCACATCTTCGTCCGTGATTCCCGTTAACCCCGTAATGAACGGCGGGATCGGAACTTCCGGATTTACATACGAACTGTATATTTGAGAAATGCTGTAGTCATGATCTATTATGGCAAGCCCGACCTGAATAATCTCGCCGTCGGACTGTGTGCCGGTTGTTTCAAAATCCAAAACGGCAAATTTCATTGCAATTTACGGTCCCTTCATTTCAGTCTATGTTACAGCATAGCAAAAAAAAGGGCTTTTGAAAATTAACTGACAAAAAAGCGGTGTCCCATCCGCTATGCCAAAGGAGGGGACACCGTTTTTCGCTCGCCGGCCGGCACGCCCTGCGGGCTATGCCTTGCGTCAGCTGATTCCATATTGCATTGGTCCGCTGCTGCGCCTGCAGGCGTCCATATTGTACAGCGGTTCGGTCAAAGTCGGGTCATGCTGCAGGGCCTGCGCAAACAACATCTGTGCTGCCTTGGTGTTTGCCTGTTTGGCTTCGATGCAGCCAAGGGCATTACACACAAGACCTTTGAGCCTCGGGGACCCATTCAGATGCAGAATGCGCTGCAGGTGTTCTTGCGCATCGGCGTTCTGCTCGAGATGAATATGCGAAAGCCCCAAATAATAACGGGCCAGCGCGCTGTCGGGATAGTCATTCACCACACGGGAAAATTGCATGATCGCTTGCGGGTACATTTGCAGCTTAAAGTATCCTTGGCCACGACTGAAACATTCCAAATGCAATTCCGGAAGGGCCGTCACTGCTTCCTGTTCCGGTTCAAGCTTGGCCGCAGGCCTCATTTCCTGCTCGCGAACCTGGCTCATTTTCTCCTCGAACATCAGCCATTCGTCGATGACGCTATCACTCATCCGCTTGAGCAAATTCCACTTTTGCAGCAATTCCTGTTTTTTCAGGCCCTCGGCAGAAGGGTAGCGCTTGATAATCTCATCTAACATGTCATTCATTTCCGCGAAAACATGCTGGAACATCGTTGCATCCCCACCCTTGAAAAAATGGATTAGTGCAGTGACCTGTACTCATTTTTTGCAGGGGGGTCCCTTTTCATTCTCGTTCCCAGCCGATTACATCACCGTGGCGTGAACTTCCTTTTTAGACGTTTGTACAGGTCGGTTATGCTCGTCGACGAAGACAACCGTAGGCTGGTGAACGTTTGCTTCTTCCTGGGACATCATTGCATATGAAATGATAATGACCGTGTCGCCCGGCTGTACCAGGCGCGCCGCCGCACCGTTCAAACAGATTACGCCGCTGCCGCGCGGACCAGGAATCACATACGTTTCCAGGCGAGCGCCATTGTTATTGTTGACGATCTGTACCTTCTCATTCTCCATCAGATCTGACGTTTCCATTAAATCCTCATCGATGGTAATGCTGCCCACATAATTCAAATTGGCTTCCGTTACGGTCGCCCGATGGATTTTCGATTTCATGAGTGTTCTAAACATGGGATGGCACCTCCGTAGTTTGCAGCATGGTATTGTCGATCAGTCTGGTTTTGCCGAACTTTACGGCGAGCGCAATCAAGAGATCGTCTCTGCCATGGACTAGCGCCTCATCCGCAAGAGGTTCCAGACTTGGAAATGCCTGAATTTCGGCATAATCAATGACCGCTCTCGGTGAACGGCCGATTTCTTCACGCAAAATGCGGCGAATATCTCCGGCAGTAATGTCTTTTTTGGCACGAACGGCATCTTCGGCGGAACGCAGCGCCTTGGACAGAACCAAAGCCTCCTGCCGATCCTCTGCGCTCAAGTAAACATTGCGCGAACTCAGGGCCAACCCGTCGCTCTCACGCACGATCGGGCACGGTACAACGGTAACCGGCATATTGAGGTCATTGACCATTTGCTGGATAACCGCAACCTGCTGCGCATCCTTCATGCCGAAAAATGCACGCTCCGGCTGCACGATATGGAACAGTTTGGAGACCACCGTCGTAACTCCGTCAAAGTGACCCGGACGGGAAGCGCCGCACAGGCGCTCCGTCAAACGGGATACCGACACGGTCGTTTGTGTTGGGCGAGGATACATCTCATCCACCGAAGGGATGAACACCAGATCAACGCCTTGAGCTTGAGCCGTGTTCAGATCTCTTTCTTCGTCCCGCGGATAGCTGTCAAAATCTTCGTTGGGACCGAACTGAATCGGGTTGACGAAGATGCTCAGCACCACGATGTCGCTCTGGCCCCTGGCAGCCTGCATCAGGCTGGCGTGTCCCTCGTGCAGGTATCCCATCGTTGGAACCAGGCCTACGATAGGTTCTTTTCCTTCGGATAACACAGCTTTGCGCATCAAGCCGATCTCGCGTCTTAATTCCGCGATTGTACGAATAACCTTCATGCGTTGCTTCCCACCTTCTCTTTGCGATGTCCGTACAACTGCTCGACAACGCCGTCGGCAGCATTGAATACATGTTCTTCGGCAGGGAAGGAACGTTCTTTAACTTCCTTGACGTAAGCTCCGATGCTATTGCGAATAAGCGTTCCAACGTCTCCATAGGTTTTCACGAACCGCTTCGGCATATAAGGAGACGCGTATTGAACCACGTCATGGAATACAAGCACCTGGCCATCGCAGCCTCTTCCCGCACCGATGCCGATCGTCGGAATGGAAAGTTCCTGCGAAATCGCTCTCGCGACTTCTTCGGTGACAAGTTCCAGCACAATGCCGAAGGCGCCGGCCGCTTCCAACGCCTTTGCCTCATCCATCAGACGTTTCGCGTCCGCAGCATCCTTGCCTTGAATGCGATATCCGCCGATTTGGTTGACCGATTGCGGGGTCAAGCCGATATGACCGAGCACAGGCACACCGGCCTGAACGACGGCTCTAACCGTATCTGCGATTTCGAGTCCGCCCTCGAGCTTCACGGCATGAGCATGGCCTTCCTGCATCAGCCTGCGCACGCCCTTCAACGTCTCGTCCACGCTGCCGTGATACGTCATGAACGGCATGTCGGCCACGATAAACGTATGGGAGGCTCCGCGGACAACCGAGCGGGTATGATACACCATATCGTCCAGCGTGACGGGTAAGGTAGAGTCGTATCCAAGGACGACGTTTCCCAATGAATCGCCAACGAGAATAAGATCGATTCCCGCTTCTTCCGCTAGCAGGGCGGTCGGATAATCGTACGCCGTAATCATGCTGAGCGGAATTCCGTCCTGTTTGTATTTTTTCATTTTCACGATGTTTAACGCCTGTTTGTTTGCCATTCTTGTATGGCTCCTTTCTCCTTTTCATTTCAAACAAAACAAAAAAACCTTTTAGTTTCCCACTAAAAAGGTCCCGAAAAGTTAGAAAAAACGTCCAACGACGCGCTTTCTGAAAGGAGACAGACCGCTTGCAGCGGAAATATTCTTGCAATACCAGGAACGAGTCGAAACCTCGAGGTTCGCGCCACTGATATTATCAAAAAAGAATCACCTGCGATCGTCCCTTCTGTCTCGGTCCTCTTCGGCTCAGAGCAGAATCCAACAACTCACTTTAACCGCGCCCGAAGCTGGAAATGCAGAAGCTCGTTCTTCATCCAATCAGCTCAAGCGGCGCATTGCTTATGTTGCGTTTCATCGCAAAATGGCATACTGCCCCGGAGTGCAATTCGGCATGTCTTTAACCGATATCGCCTCACGAAGACAGTATACCAGAGTTCTGCCCAAACTTCACGCGTAAATGTTCACTTCAGTTGCCGATATTCGACAATGTTTTCAGTCGATCAGCGATATTTCTCCCGAAACGACCATAACGCGTTCTCCGTTATCCTGTTCCACGAGCAGGGCGCCCGAAGGATCAAGGCCGATCGCACGGCCTTCGATCGAGCCTTGCGCATTATACACCTTCACCTGCCGGTGAACGGTAACCGATAACGCTTCCCAGAGCGAGGCAATGATGCCGAAGCCATCTTTTTTGTACATGGAATATAACCCTTCCAGCTCGTTAAGAATGGCTGCCGCCAGTGGGGCTCGATCGACCACGTGTCCCGTCTCCATTCGAATGGAGGTGGCGATCGATCTCAGCTCTTCCGGATAGTCGTTCTCCTCGAAATTGACGTCCACGCCGATGCCGGCCACGCAATAACGCAGAACGTGGTCCTCCACCGCCGATTCCACCAATATGCCGCACATTTTGCGGCCGCCGATCAACAGGTCATTCGGCCATTTGATGCCGACGTCCGCCCCTGTGCATGCCCGAATGGCCCTGCAGACAGCCACCCCCGCCAGCAGTGTCAGCTGAGGCGTGCTTTGCAGGGGCAGATCCGGACGCAGCAGCAAGCTCATCCAGATCCCCTTTCCTGCAGGGGAATAAAACTTTCGGCCAAAGCGGCCCCGGCCCCCAGTTTGCTCCTCTGCCAGGACAACGATGCCTTCTTCATGCCCTTCCTCGGCCAGCTTCTGGACTTCGCCTTGCGTCGATACGGTTGAATTCAGCAGGACCGTCTTCCTGCCAAAAACGGTCGTTTTCAGGGCCAACTGCAGTGCAGCTGCGTCAATGCTGGCCGGCTTGGAAACGAGCCGATACCCTTTCCGGGATACTGCCTCAAATTCATACCCCAGCTCCCGCAGCTTGTTGATCTGCTTCCAGACCGCTGCTCTGCTAATAGACAAGTTGCGGCTGATTTCCTCCCCGGACACGAATTCGTCTCCGGAATTCAGCAGCATATTCAGCAATTCCTCATGCTTGGTCAAGCTTACTCACCCGCTTTACTTCAGCGACCAGCGCTTCCTGCTGATTCGCTATATTTCCGATCGCTGCTTCCTTCAGCAAGTGTTTCATCAATTGCCCAAGCCAAGGTCCTCCCTTGCGATCAAGCAGCCTTAACACATGTTCCCCCGTAATATCGAGGTCCTTTAATGCATGAACCTGCATGGAATCGCTCCACTCTGCAGCATGTGCATGCAAAACCCGAAGCCGCGCGTTTTCCTCTTCCTTCTCGTCCCCCCAACGCTCAGGAAGAAGCGGCTGGATGTGAAGCCAATCCCGGGTCGCCCGATCTCCGTAGGTCAACACGCCGGTAATCCATTCGGACCGTAAGCCCCGATCGTCATGATGAACCTTGATCAGATTACGAACGTGATCTTCCACTCGCAATACGCCGGTAATGCGGGCACGATCGTCATTCGAAAATGTCCAATCGCGCAGCAGAACATCCGCCTCGTCCCACGCATAACCACCGGACAACAGCAACAGCGACCAGCGCAAGATGGCACGTTCACCGGCCAGTTTACCCAGCTCGCCCAAACGTTTTCGGGAGAACCGTTCAGCGCTGACCGGAGCTTTGACATGTTCCAGCACCTTGCTCCGGAACAACAGCTCCAAACCGCGTAACGGATGCGGTCCTGCCATCATTTTAACCATTTCCGTGCGGACCCGCTCCATTGCGATATGCTGCAGAAGCTCACGCTGCAACACAAGGGCCTTCCATGTATTGTAGGTGATCCGAAAATGGAATACAGAGGAAAACCTGACGCAGCGAAGCATTCGCAGCGCATCCTCGCCAAAGCGTTTGTTCGGTGCACCCACACACCGGATTAACCGATGACGAATGTCGTCCTGTCCTCCGAAAGGGTCAATGACCTTCCCGTTTATGTCCATGGCCAGCGCGTTCATCGTGAAGTCTCGCCGCTGAAGGTCTTCTTTCACGTCCTTGACGAATTGCACGGCGGACGGCCTGCGGCTGTCCTTATATTCCGATTCGGTTCGAAACGTCGTTACCTCAAAAAAGCATCCTCCGGACCGCACCGTCACCGTCCCGTGCTGCAGCCCTGTCGGGATGCAGTCCGGAAACAACTCCATCACCTGTTCCGGAGCGGCCGACGTTGTAATATCCATATCATCCACGGCCCGGCCGAGAAGTTCATCCCGAACGCATCCTCCGACCCAGTACGCTTCATAACCATTTTCGTTCAATATGCGCAACACGTTTTCGCTTTGCCGTGCCATCTCCCGATCTTCTACATGTGTCCACTGGATCACATCATTCACCTCATTACTTCCCGGCAGCGGCTGCTTCTTTTAACGGCCTCTACCCTTTGGAATCAACCGCAAACCGGTTTCAGGTCAGGCACTTCACGCCCGAGCACCCGATAATAAATTTGTTCATACTCGTGACGAATGGCGTCGTTGCAAAAATCATGGTGAGCCCGTTTCAGGCAAGCTTCTCTAAACTCAGCGGTCAAACGGTCATCCGTCAACAAACGGATCGCGTTGTCGGCCATGGAAGCCGTATCGCCGATCGGCGACAGGAAGCCCGTTTTGCCGTGAAGCACAAGCTCCGGAATGCCTCCTGCTTGCGATCCGATGGTCGGCACGCCGCAGGCCATGGCTTCGAGGGCCACGAGTCCGAAGCTTTCCTTTTCGGAAGGGAGCAGCAGCACGTCAGCCATGGAGATCACTTGAGCGATATCGTCCTGTTTTCCCAGAAACTGAACTTTGTCGCCCAGTCCCATATCGTTGATTTTCCATTGGATTTTCGGCAAGTCCGGTCCTTCTCCGACAAACAGCAGCTTCGCCGGAACCTGCTCCTGCACCTGACGGAACACTTCAACGACGTCCTGCGTCCGCTTTACCGGACGGAAATTGGAAATATGCATCAGTATTTTTTCATGCGGAGCGGCGAATTCCCTGCGCAAACTGGCGGCGTCACGCGGGTAATACACCCTTTTATCGATAAAATTGTACGTCAGGTCGATGGGCCGCTGAATATCCAGCAAGTCCACGGTTTCCCGGATCAGATCGCGGGAAACGGCGGTTACGGCATCACTTTCGTTTATGGCCAGACGGATGAGGTCCTTCAACGATTCGTCCTGAGCCAGGACGGTGATATCCGTCCCATGCAGCGTCGTTACGACTTTAAGATCGTCGCCGACCATTTGCTTGGCCAAAAAGGCACAAACGGCATGCGGTACGGCATAGTGCACGTGCAACAGATCGAGTTGTTGAGATTTGGCTACCTGCGCCATTTTGGTCGCAAGAGACAGGTCGTAAGGCGGGTATCGAAATACATAGTAATCGTTGACCTCCACCTCATGGTAAAAAATATTTCTTTGAAATGTGCCCAATCTAAACGGGATGCTGTTCGCTATGAAATGAACCTCATGCCCCTGTTCGGCAAGCAATTTGCCGAGCTCCGTTGCGACAACGCCAGACCCTCCGAGGGACGGATAACAGGTAATCCCGATTTTCAGCTTTTGATCCATCCGGTTGGACGCCCCCTTGTTCTCCTGCTGATCTGCAGGTTGATAATGATGCAACGGAAAATAAAATATATGCATTCACAACAGGCTATCTTGCCTGATTGACAACGATGATTTTAAACGGAATCGCCGAACCTTTGAACGACGTAAGGCGTCAGCGTTGCGAAACCTTCGGCATATGCGATCTGGCTCCGCTGCCCCAGTAAGGAATCTCTGGCCTTTACCCGTTCCACGTAACCCGCATTCAGCGGCGTAGCTACAGAACCCGCCTCCATCTCGAACTGGGAGCGGTAACTTCGCAGCGAATTCTCCTTTTGCGCGTAGTATTCCGTAATGTCCATGATCAAATCCGTAGGTCCAATGTCGTTGATAAAATAAAAATACTGCTCCTTCACCTGCACGGCAGGCATGTCCGGCATGTAATTTCTCAGTTTGGCGTTAAATACGGCTTCTTGCACCAGTTTGCTGCACATGACATGGTCGGGATGACGATCCTCCCAATAAGGCGCAAACACGATGCGAGGAGCTTGGCGGCGAATTTCGGCGGTCACGGCCTGCACGTTATCCGGCGTAATATATAACCCCCGGTCTGGCAAAGCCAGATTGGTTCGACACGAAAGACCGAGGATGCGGGAGGCTTCCTCCGCTTCCTCGGCCCTGCGCTCTACCGTGCCGTTGGACGACATTTCCGCGCGCGTCAAGTCGCATATCCCGACCTTCAATCCCAACGCGGTATGTTTGGCAATCGTTCCGGCCATGCCGATCTCGGCGTCGTCCGCATGCGCCCCGAAAACAAGGATATCGAGGCTCATTGGGAATCCCCTGCATTTACTCCCGCTTCGGGCTTGTATTTATGTACGAGTTCCCTCCAAGCGAAATCACCGCGATCCAGCGCCTTCACCAATATTTCGGCCGTCGCGATGTTGGTTGCCAGCGGAATGCCTTGTACGTCGCACAAACGAAGCAGTGCGTTAATGTCAGGCTCATGCGGCTGGGCCATCAACGGATCACGCAAAAATATGATCAAATCCATCTCGTTTTGGGCAACAAGCGCGCCGATCTGCTGGTCTCCGCCAAGCGGGCCGGATTCGAAGCGATGAATTTGCAGCGACGTGCCTTCCATGATGCGAAGCCCCGTCGTGCCCGTCGAGTACAATTGGTGACCATCGAATACGGATTCGTAGGCGGTCACGAAATTCACCATTTCCTCTTTCTTGCGATCATGGGCGATAAATGCGATTTTTAACATGATGACGGTCTCCTTTTAGTCGATAAAATGGTCAAATCCATAAATAAGCCCCGTATACTGCATCACTTTCTGTATGCCGATCTTGACGCCTGGCATATAGCCTGCGCGTTCGTAAGAATCATGCCTGATTTTCAGCGTCTGCCCGAAATCGCCAAACACTACTTCTTGTTGTGCAAACACCCCCGGCAAGCGCACGCTATGAATTCGGAACCCGTTAAAGTAGCCTCCGCGCGATCCTTCGATGATCTCTTCTTCGTTCGGATTTCCCTGACGGAACTCTTTGCGTGTCTCCGCGATCAACTCGGCCGTTTTGACGGCCGTTCCCGAAGGCGCATCCAGCTTCTGATCACCATGATATTCGATGATCTCGACATTCGGCATATGTTTGGCCGCCATCGCCGCGAAACGCATCATCAAAATGGCGCCGATCGAGAAGTTGGGTGCGATCAGCCCGCCAATTCCTTTTTCGGTGCACAACTTGTCCAGCTGTTCAATTTGCTCTGGCGTAAAACCGGTCACTCCCATTACAGGTCTGACGCCATGACGTATGGCAATTTCCGTATGTTGGTAAGCGAATTTAGGGATGGTGAAATCTACCATGACCTCGGGTTTTGCCTGCGCAAAAGCCTGTTCGATATTGTCTGTAACGATAACCCCGCATTCAGGCAAACCTACCAAAGTGCCTGCATCGAGGCCCGCACCGGAACGGTTGACCGCCGCGACCAGTTCAAGCTCTGGATCCTGGAGGACCAATTTTACAACTTCCCGGCCCATGCGGCCTGCCGCTCCGATTACGGCAACTCGAATTACTTCACTCATCTTAGCTGCAACTCCTCACTATTGTTCGTTCGATGTTTTCCCTTCTCGTGACCGTGAAATGCTCACGGGCGAGATCTCTAATGGATGGACTTCATACGTTGTTTGATCTGCTGTAACAGCTGCTGCAGCTGTACATTCTGAGGATCGAGCGCAAGCGCTTCGCGCACCGTGCTCAATGCACGTTTGAATTCGTTCAGCTCGATATACGCAAGCGCAAGCAAAACATGCGCTTCCAATTGCAACGAATCCAAACGGATCGCCTCTGACAGCAGTGCGACTGCCTGTACGCAGTGCTCCGGCGATTTGCCGTCCCCCTGCTCCAACAAGGCCTTAGCTTGATTGGTCCGCTGCTTGGCCTCAAGCGTATGCAAATGAAGAAGATACTCTTCCGTACCGCCGGACAAATCCACCGCTTTTCGGGCATATTCAAGCGCAGAGCTCAAATGCTGGCTGCGGGCCTGCGTAATCGAACAGCGGTAATACAGTTCCGCATGTCCCGGATAAGCAAGGATGGCTGTCTCGAACCAACGGATCGCCTGTTCAAAATCATTTTGCAAAATACAACGGTAGGCCCGCTGCAAATAGTCCTCGGGTTTCATCATGCACACTGTCCCTCCCCCTATAGGGTGATGGTACAGCATATGTAATCAAGGCCTAATCGGTGTTTTTTGGCGTCCAGCGATTAGCGTCCCGAGTATTGAATTTATGCATGACTTTGTCGTGCGCCTCCGCAAGGTCGATCCCCAGAGAATTCGCAAAACAAATCGTAATGAATAAAATATCGCCGAGTTCAAGCTCAATGGAATTGTCCTCTTCGGTAGCCTTTTTGGGCTTTTCCCCGAATTGATGATTGACTTCCCGTGCCAGCTCGCCCACTTCTTCAGACATGCGGGCAAGCATCGCCAGCGGACTGAAGTATCCCTCCTTGAATTGGGATATGTATCGGTCTACTTCGCGCTGCATTTCTGCGATGCTTTTCTCCATGAGAACGGATTCCCCTTTTGAAATTAATCATATTGAATTTTTCAACTTTCATTTGTTCCTAATATATCAGTTATTGCGTTTTACTTCCACCATCGGCGTGCACAAATCATTTTTGAAACCACCGTTAAACAGGTATACTATATAAATCGCACTAATCAATCACATATTCGCGAAGGAATATAAATCAATTTACATATTGGAGTGAGGAACCTATGAGCAATGCCAAAGTCTGGTCGCAATTCAAAATCGTATTGCCCATTTTGCTGGGCACGGCGTTATATGCATTCGGCCTCCTGTATTTCATCATTCCCAACAAGCTGATGGAAGGCGGAGTCACCGGGGTCACTGTGCTTCTGAATTACGCGTTCGGCATTTCGCCGTCACTCACGACCTTGATTATCAATATCCCCCTGTTCTTGCTGGGTTTAAAAATTCTTGGCGGAAAACAGATGATCTACACGGGGATCGGAATCGGCTCCCTTACCGTGTTTCTATGGTTATTCGAGAAGATGATTCACGGAGGATGGATCGAGCCCCTCCATACAGAGAACGATCTCTTGCTTGCAGCCCTGTATGCCGGCGTCACCTTGGGCGCAGGTCTGGGCATTGTGTTTCGCTGGGGAGGTACGACAGGGGGCTCCGACATTATCGCCCGCATTTTAAACCGCAGGTATGGCTGGAGCATGGGCCGGGTACTCTTGGGAATCGACTTTATTATCATCGGCCTTTCCTTGATCTACATTCCCAAAGAAAAAATATTGTACACCCTCGTCGCTGTGTTCATCGCTTCAAAGGTCATCGACTTCATTCAGGAAGGGGCCTACTCGGCGCGTGCATTCATGATTATCAGCGATTACGCGCCCGAGATCGCCGAACAGATTACGCGTGATATGGACCGCGGCGTCACACTTATTCCAGCCATCGGGGCATACTCCAAGCAAGCAAAACATATGGCGTATTGCGTGATCTCGCGTCAGGAATTCAGGCGTTTGCAAACGATCGTACGCTCCATCGACCCTCGTGCATTTGTCATTATTAACGACGTGCATGATGTGCATGGCGAAGGTTTTAAAGAAAGCTGACATTCAGCCCGGATACGGTGCGCAACGACAACAAACAACCTCTGCCGTCAAGAAGGCTTCTCCGCGAAAGGCTTCTTGTGAACAGAGGTTGTTCGGCGGTCACCGTTGAAATGGTACGATTCCATCCTGCTGCGCCCGGTATTTTCGATATCCGGCATATCCGAGCGCGATTACGATCACAGAAGTGATCAGCAATCCTGCCGTTCTTCGGTCAGGTCCATCCACGAAAGCGACGAAAGCACTCTCGTCCTTTTCCCTGCCGAACAGTAGGTTTACTTGCTCGCTTCCATGTTCAAACATGCTTCTCAGCTGTCCCCAATCAGTTTGTTTGGACGTGACCAACCCTTTGATATGGGAAAGCCATGCATCCAGCTGCTCAATCTGGGAAGGCTCACGACGAATGAGTGCAGCAGGCCGAATGGTCTCGTAATGTTCCTCCAACGCATTGAATAGACCTGCGAGCTCGTCAGAACGAACGCGCTGTTCCGCAGCGAGAGTTAGTGCCTGCAGGTCATTTTGCATAATTTTGAAATATTGCAGCCACAAGGGCTTGGCCGGATTCGCAAGGCTGTCAGCGGCCAGCCGCAGTTTGGCGGAGGCCTGCTGCAAGGAAACCTCATCGTTTCTGACCCGGGCTGCCGCCTCCTTCACTTCAACCACCGTTTCGGTTAACGCATGAATTCCCTCCACGGTGGCCTGACCGTCAAACGAAATATGCTCCAGCCTTTGGCTAATGCGCGAAATGCCCTCCTGCACCTGTTCGATATCCTTGTCCAACACATGCCTGTAAAGGGCTGCCGCGGCTTCATTCAGCTGCTGAATCGAATGATTGACCGTTACTCCCTGATCCGTTCGACCAACTTCCCCGCTATCCTGTGCAGACACGCTGGATGACAAGTTTGTCCACGTCCATGCCGACAGCACGGTGAACAACAATGCCAATCGTCGCAGTTGAGCAACCAATTTTTTTTCCATGGACATCCCCCCACCATCAATGTATGGCAGAGGACTTGCCCTTAGAACAAAGCCATAAGTAAGATCTGGATCGGATCGCTTAAGCTCGCTTTGCCTGTCTCAACGCAAGCCAGGCGGCCAGAATGCTTGCCAGCGTGAGTCCAATGGTGAAGTTTCGAACGCCAGCCACGTATGGCATCAACGCTCCCGGCAACCATGGGAAAATATCGTATGTATAGTCCATCGTATCATTCAACAACGTCCATACGCTTGCAAAGAGAAGCGCTCCCCAGCGAAAACCAAAGAATCGAACGTAAAACAATGCTTCCACCGCCATGGCTCCGTGAGAGGCAATCAGCATCCAGTGCTGCCAGGAGACCGGTCCGCCAAACGACCAGCCTGCAAAAATAATCGAAATGGCCCATACACCGTATTTAACCGAAGTGACAACCGCCAATGCTTGAATGACATGGCCGATTCGGTTTAGAAACCTGGATTGCGGCTTGTAAAGCACCCACAGCAGCGACAAGGTGAAAAACAGGCTTGCCGTCGGGCTGTCAGGCACAAACACGATTTGCCACAAGGGCTGTTCGGCCAAGGTCTGTTCAAGCTGGTCTCCGTACCATATGTATCCATAAACCGTTCCTACTGCGTTGCACCAAAAAAGAAGCCATAGAAAATAACGATTCGTCAAAAATTCCCGACTCCAAAAATACGATAAAGCCAATGTCGCTGCCCCTTCCATTCAAACTTCCTTTATGCGCTATAGAAACATAGAAACCGCACTAATCAATCACTCCCGGTCACTGCGAGTGCATTACCATCTTCCGTCCGCTATAATCCCTTTGCTTCTCCAGATTGGTTCTGCCTCTCCGTTAACGTGTGTATGTTTCTTGCGGCTTGCTATACTTTCTTCCTTCGGCTTCAGCCTATTGCCGCACCTTTTGATCTTACCAAAAAAACCTGACCGTATCCACGATCAGGTTTCATTAGAGTGCCGATGTTTATTGTTCCGCCTTTTGACTGGCTAACCATGCCGTCAACTGATTGATATCCTCATCCGTCAGGCCTTGGGCTATCGCGTTTTCATACTGGGCAGGCATGCTGTTGTAACCTTCCTTGATGATGGTCAGGATTTCCTCCTGGCTGTGCTTGTCGCCTACGCCGCGAAGCGTAGGTCCGCCAGATCCCTTCAAGTCCGCTGCATGGCAATTCACACAACCAGCCTTTTTGAACGTTTCCATTGCCGGATTGTCCTTATCCACGATCGCGATGTCCTGCTGTTGGCCCGGGGCATTGGACGTCGGAAGCCCCTGTTCGTGCTTCTCTCGGGCTTCCTCTTCACGCTGGATATGTTCCGGTTTCTGTCCGGTTGCCTCCAGTTCATGCTTGTAATGAGTCCAAGCGACATTGGTCAGATAGAATACCGAAATCACCGACAAAATCATAAGCGAGGACGCAATAGGGCGTTTATAAAACCGACGCTCCTTGCCCGTGTCGAGAAACGGTGCCAGCAACAAAGCTCCAAAAGCAACGCCGCTGACGCCTAACACGCCAAGCAACACATAGTCGCCTGAGGCGTACGGGTACTTCAAATACTGATAGAGAAACAAAAAGTACCAGTCCGGCATCGGAATGACCGATGCGCTCGGGTTAGCCGGATATCCGAGCGGAGCCGGTTCCGAAATGGTCAGAACCAATATGCCGACGAGTACAACGACGCCAACCATCCATTCCTTTAACAGAAAATTAGGAATAAACGCTTCGGACTTGCCGGGATACGCCGTATAGTCGGGCGGAGTAATAAAGCCGCTGCCTTTACGGACCCTCGAGTCGCCAACATAAACGACTTTTTCCTGCTTCTCCGGTTGATCGGACTTGTGTCCGTGAGCCATCGCAATTCCTCCCTTCTACGTTTATAAAGGTCCCGAAATGCCCTGTCTGCGGATCATGATGAAGTGTCCGACCAGAAGCACCAGAAGCACTGCGGGGAGGAAGAATACATGCAGGGCAAAAAAGCGTGTCAGCGTCTGCGCACCAACGATGGTACCGCCTTGCAGGAACTCCTTGATGATCGGTCCCAGCCATGGAACCGTGTTGGCGATTTCGAGCGTCACTTTGGTCGCGAAATACGCCTTGTTGTCCCAAGGCAACAAATAACCTGTCAATCCCAAACCAAGCATTACAAAAAAGATCAACATGCCGACAACCCAGTTCATCTCGCGCGGCGCTTTATACGAACCGGTAAAAAACACGCGCATCGTATGTAGAAACATCATGACGATAACCAGGCTGGCTCCCCAATGATGCATCCCGCGCACGATTTGTCCAAAGGCAACCTTTGTCTGCAAATACTCGACGCTGGCATAGGCATTGATGATATCGGGCACATAGTACATCGTCAGAAACATCCCTGACAAAATCTGAATTACGGTAATAAAGAACGTCAATCCGCCGAAACAATACACGAATGCCGAGAAATGATGCGCGGGGTTTACGTGCTCGGGAACTTCATGGTCCGCGACATCCCTCCATATGGGCGTGATATCAAGACGTTCGTCGATCCAGTCATAGACATTTTTAAACATCCGCTTTCACGCCTCCTATTTCACCCGGGTATTCGGAATGATCTCGCCGAGATACACCCAGCCCTGCTCTTCTCTGACGACGTATTCGTCCAACGGTTTCGGGGCAACGGCCAGATTCTTTCCTTCCTTGTCATAGTGCGCGCCATGGCAGGGGCAATGGTACTCGTCGGGATAATTTTTGTCGCTGTTCCATCCGACGGTGCAGCCCAGATGCTTGCAAATCGGCGAGAGCGCATAAATTTTGCCTTGCTCATCCTTACGGATCCAGGCTACCAACGAGGCATTGCTCAAATACCAGCCATCCTGCTGCTTTAATTCAAACGTAAATTCCTGAGGTTCGTTCGTGATCTTGCTGATTTCTGCCACTTTGACGGACGTTCCTTCTCCCTTGTGCTGCAAAATCGGATCCACCGCAAAACGGACCATGGGAAGAATGGCGCCAGCGGCCATGTAGGCCGTGGCTCCTCCAAGCGTGTAGGTCAAAAACTGCCTGCGCGACATTTCCTTTCGGCTTGGCGGTTTGTCCATGGCTTCGTGCTGGTCATCATGCTCGCTGCTCATAATGTCTCCAACCCCCTTTTTCAGCCAAGTTTCGCATACGTTTTCATTTTCATAAATTCCATGACTTACTAGAACATACATAATCATATAGTAGCCCTAGAACACCGTCAAGAATTTGTCACACATTTTTAAGGTAGTGTTGTAAGCGTTATTATAAAATTGTTGATAATTTGTCACATTTGTCACCAGAAATTCACTTTCTCCACAACTCACGAATTTTTTCGCCGATATATGTACTTAGCGCCTGCTCTCCAGCCTCCCGAACACCTTCAGAACGGCAAAGAACAAGATCTGCAGCGGGAATCTGTTTCGGGTTCAACTCGCCGTCGGCAGACATGATCACCACGAATTTGAATCCGGAAGCCTTCAATTGTTCAGCAAGCAAGTTCAAATTCCTTGACATTTCCGGAAACGTGTAATGAACAGCCGGATACGTCATGATTCGACCTTTGAAAGGAATTTCAACCAAATCCAGAAAATCTCTGAGCCGTTCCAATGCTTCGGTTGCCTCCGCCGGGGAACTCCCTCCAGACAACGCCGTGTAAGGAATCAGGCAAGTGTCCATGTATAACTGCAGTTCAGCCCAGCTATCCTTTGACATTTCACTGAATTTCATTTCCCGAAGACTCCTTTCCATCCATTTTATTTCCATATTATACCTGAACACTGGATATATTCATAGCGCTTTTCTATCGTTCACTTCATCCTTATACAAGTCAGTCTATATAGGCCTTAAAACCAGGCACCTAGAATTTCATATAAAAAGAGAATGCGCCAGTTGCGCATTCTCTTTTTATAGATTGTGGTTACTTTACAACACTAGATATTTTTTTACTTTCAGCTCTTCAGTTTATGGCCTTCAGTTCATCCGTCAGATTCCGGAAAGCTACCTTGTCTCCTGTAGCCAACGCCTTGTCGATTTCCATATACAGCTTTTCACTGCGCTGTTTGCGCAGCGCTTCGTCCCATACCATCTCAGCAGCCAGCCCCAACATGACTTCATACGTAGCTTTCATTTTATCCAATAGGATGCACCTCCAAAACGGTTTTAAGAGCTCCTATATTCCCTTCCTTTGGAAACGTATCCACTTGAAGTTCGGGACATCCGTTCCAAATCGGCGTCCGTCAATTCGCGCACAACTTTTGCCGGCGTTCCCAAAGCAAGGGTATAGGGCGGAATTTTTGCATTTTCAGTAACAACAGAACCGGCCCCGATCAGCGTGTATTCGCCAATTTCGGCTCCATTGAGAAGAATGGCGCCCATGCCGACCAGTGAACCTGTTCCAATATGGCAGCCGTGCACGATGGCCGAATGCCCTACGGAAACGTCATCCCCCATGATCAGCGGCTGCCCCGTATTCACATGACCGACCGCATTATCCTGAATGTTGCAGCGCTCGCCTATGATGATGGGCGCCAAATCGGCACGCAGCACTGCGTTGAACCAGACGGTCGAGCCCTCACCCATTCGCAAATCCCCGATGAGTTTGGCTCCTTCAGCAAAGTATACCGAGGGATGCAATATCGGGCTTAACCCTTTGTACGGAATTATCATTCATATCACTCCTTAATTTGGGAGTGATTGTAGCAAGTGATCCCTCACTTGTCAAACACAACTGGCGCCTGATGGCCCGATAGCGCCCGGCAGGATGCGGCAAGACGCGAACCCCATGCCGTCATTTGCATCGTGCGCAAGCCGGAGTGCTCCCCGATGCGCAGCATACCCAAGTGCAGCATCATTTTGGTGATCCGCTGATCGAATATGGCTTCCGGCGTATCGTAATAAAAAGGCTGGATCAAGGGGCCGATCTGATGAAACAGCGAGCTCGAGGTTGACCATTCTCGCGCGCATTCCCCGATCCAGTACACCACGGAAGCCAAATTGGGAATGGCCCCTTTATAGAGTCTTAACCAAAATCGGAACATCTGGACCATCTCGCTGCCGTTTTCGGTAACCAGCTTGTCCTCACCTTCCGACGTCAACTCCAGCCCATCCCTGTTTTCCCGGATAAGCCGATGGTGGTAGGCATAGTCGTAAATGAAAGCAAAACGGTCCGGGTAATCCTTGAATGAACGCCCGTATCCGAATCTCCATCCCGCTTTTCCCACCAATGTCTCCCGGATGTGCAGATGTTCCATGATTTGCATCTGGGAACGGCGATACATCATGCCTTCGGCATTCAATGCGATGTCATGCCTCGATACGTATTGCAAAAACAGCTTGAGGTCCTCGGCAAGCAGATGATGCTCGTCCCTGTACATGGCGGGTTCATCCGTTGTTTCGATCCCCTCTTTCAAATGGGCTGCCAGCACGTCTCGAAATCTCGCCTTCAAATCCTGCGGAACCTGATACAGGTATTTGGTTTGTTGGGTGGTTCCGTTAAACAACCATCCGCTTTTGCTGAACCGCACGATCAGGTCACGGGGACTCATGCCGGCATCGCCCTCCTGTTTCTCGAGCGATTGCCGGGCAATCGCAATGAGCTCCTCCATACCGAAATATTGGCGCGAATCAAACAGCAGCAGGTTTAAGAAACGTCGATTGGGCCAGTCCAGTTCGGAAACCTGCTTTTCAAAAAAAGGCCTGTTGCCCAATGTAGTGAGAATGCTCTGGATGAGTTCATGTTTGGAATTGGGCTTGCATTTGCAGTTGTAATAATCCGCGATTCGGTTAAGCTGGCCGATATCGGCAAACGTTAGCATATCCGCTAGATTCATGGGTCCATCGCCTCGCCGTTGACTACTGTCGGCTGATTCGGGGCCTGTAGTAGTTTGGTTTTGTAAACATCGTTGACGGAATTTCCATGATCTAAACCTGCAGTCGGCAAATCTTTCATTCTTTTTTACTATTCTATGCTCAGATTTGGTTGCTCAGAAGAATATGGACCTCCCGATCCCATGCTGAAGTGAAAAAGACACAAAAAAACAACCTGAATGGGTTAGTCAGGTTGTTTTACGGTATCCAATGTCAAATGACGTGTGCAATTGTACAGCAGCGGCGTCCAATCGTGCTTCTCTTTCTCAAGAATGGTCAAAGACAAGTTGCCGATTCGTTCCGAGTATCGATCCTTGAACAAAGCGGCCAACAAATTGGCAAGCAGGGCACCGTGTGTTACGATCAGGATGTTTTTGTGCGGATGGGCACACCAGAGATCCTCCAAAAATGCAACTGCCCGCAGCTGAATATCGGCAACCTTCTCTTGTCCAAGATCCAGCGTCTCCCAGTCGGTACCCCAGCGGGAAACACGTTCTTCGGACGTAAGGCCCTCGATCTGGCCAAACCCTCTCTCTTTCAGGCGTGCATCCGGCTCAAGCATCGGCACATGGAGCATCCCGGACAAAATTTCACCCGTCTCCTGCGCGCGGGACAAGCCGCTTGTAATGATGTAATCCCATTGCTGTTCCTCTGCAAGCAGACGGCTCCCCAGCCGTTCTGCCTGCCTTTTGCCTTCGGCATTCAGGGGAATGTCCGTCTGTCCCTGAATGCGTCCTGCGGCATTCCAATCGGTAAGACCGTGACGAATCAGTCCAATCCGCATTTCATCCCTCATTTCTCCATTCGTTAGACAGCCGTCGTCTCGGGACCGGAACGCTGCTTCCGTTTGGTCGTCGTCCGATGCATGCGCCCAAGCGAGAACAACGCCATTCCAATGGCAAGCAAGGATAGCCCCATCCAATATTGAGGATAGGCAGGCCCCATGCTTACGACCAGTGGTTCGACAATGCTACCCCGGTCCATACCGGACAGGCTGTACTGATACATCACGGATGAAGACGAATCTCCGCCCGCTACAGCCGTTTCCAGAATGCCCGTAGTGAGCACGCTTGGCTTCTCGGCTTCCGTTACATCCGGCTTAAACATGGCCATGTACAAAAAGCTGCACAGGAAAATGGCCATAAACGCGGCAATCCACAAAGACATGTGCTTTCGAAGTGCGGCAGAGAACCGGTTGACTTTCACCTCTTCAGGCAGCAGCCATGGAGACTCCGCATATATCCGGTCCATCACGTTGCGGTTGACTCGTTCCGCTTGCTGCTCCGTAACCGGCTCAGGTATGCTGTGCAACAATATCCGGGCTTCTTCCCAGACTTCGAACTGCTGCGAACATTCCTTGCATCCGGCTAAATGGGCATCGAACGCTAGCCGCTGAGGATGATTTTCCGGCAAATCCCAGATATAAGCAAACAGCTCCTGGGCTTCATCGCAATTCATCGGTTTTTCATCCCTTCATATGGCTCGTACACCGGTTCGAAGAAATAAGGCTCCAATTGGGATTTCACGCTGGATCTCGCTCTGAACAACAGCGATTTCACGGAGCTGACGCTTTGTCCGAGAATGCTGGCGATTTCCTGATAGTCCAACTGATCATACTCACGAAGTATGATGGCCGAACGCTGCTTCTCAGGCAAATTGTTTATGGCATCTCTCACCAGCGTTACCCGTTCACTTCGCAACACGGCGTGCTCCGGCGCATTCTCCGAAGGAGCAACCGGAACTACCCCGCTCTCTTCGAGCGGCACGTTGCCGCTGCGCTGTTTGCGAAGCTCGCTTAGCACCGTGTTGCGCGCGATGGTGTACAACCAAGTAGAGAAAGATGCATCCACCTCGCGAAACGAGTGCAGGCTGCGAAACGCCTTATAAAATGTCTCAGAGCACAGATCCTCTGCAAGCAGCTCCATATTGGAACTCTTCAACATATGATATACAAAAGCCAGTATTTTACGCTGATAACGGCGCATCAGCTCGGAATATAACTCCAGGTTACCTTCCTTGATTTCACGAATCAACTGGGAATCCGTCATTTGAGTGCGACCCCTCCTCGCCCATCCATGTGCTTCTCCCCGTTCGACTCTACTCATTATTACCGAACAGGCACAAAAAAGTTGCGGTATTCACCGCATGGAATATGCAAACCATGCCGAAGCATGGTCATTCGTCAATTTCCCCTATGTAATGGTAATTTCCCCAACGTTTCTACATAACAGTACATATTGTACAACGGTCTGCAGCACTCTGGCAAATCCAGTGCTATCCAGTGAAGTCCGACCTGACATTTATATGCGGCCATTTTGGCGACCATAACCGCGATTTGCTCGGTTTTTGTTTCACACATTATTTAATGACGTAACATACCTGCTAAAAGGTTGCACATTTGCGAAATTTATTTTCTAAAAACAAAAAAAAGACCGCTTACATAAGCGGCCATTGCTCATTCCGAGCAATACAGTTATTGGATAGGAGTGGAGAGAAACCATACTGTACTTTTATTATATGTATCCGTTTTCATTTTGTCAACCCTTCGAGAAAAATTTGTTAAACTTCATTAAAACTTACAAAAGAAAAGAGGACCCGCAGGCCCTCTTTTAGATCCATACCTGATATCCAAGCGAATCCAGCAGTGTCCGGGCACGCTCCATCTCCTCTTCCTGACGGAAAGAGAGGCGCATAATACCCGGTACGTCCACCCGGTTCTCGATGATTTCCATGTTGCTCAAGTTAATGTCATGCTTCCCGAGTTCAGTCGCGATTTTGCCGATCGCTCCGGGAGCATCCTGTACATCCGTATACAGATCGAACAACGGGGAAATCATGCCCTTTCGCCGTTCTGGCAGCACGCTGCGGAATTCTCGCGCCTCCCGGAATGCCTGCTCGATACGTTCGCCGTTATGCTCCTCCAGCATTTTGGTGAACGCCGCAATCTGGCCATTCCAATCCTTGAGCAGTCCAAGGAGCACATCCCGATTGCTGAGCAGAATATCGCGCCACACGATGGCATCGCTGGAGGCAATGCGCGTAATGTCCCGGAATCCGCCTGCTGCAAGCATTTTGTATAACGGATTCGATTCATTATACTCACGCACCTGATTCACCAGCGCAACGGCAATCACATGCGGCAGATGGCTGATGGCTCCTACGATGTCGTCATGAAGCAGCGGCTCCACGCGGACGATCTGCGCCCTTGTGTATGCCAACAGCTCGGACAACCGCCCGTACGCCTCCTCGGGCACATGTGCCGAAGGGGTAAGGACATAGTAGGCGTTCTCGAAAAGCACGGCAGAAGCCGCATCGACGCCCGCACGTTCCGACCCTGCCATCGGATGTCCGCCTATGAAGTAGGCGTCCTTCAAACGAAGATGCTCGGCGCAAGCCACAATGGAAGCCTTCGTGCTGCCAACATCGGTGATGATGCACCCTTTTTTCAACGGAAGGGCCGCAAGCTGCTTGAAATACGATTCCAGCAAACCTACAGGCACGCACAGGAAAATAAAGTCGGCATCCTTCACCGCGTCTTCCAAGGAGAGCGTGGCATCATCCACCACGCCGCTGGCTATGTACTTCTCCTTAAGCTCCGGCAAGTGGGCGTAGCCCACCACCGTCACGTCCGGCTTCCCCTTAAAGCAGAGTGCCAACGAACCTCCGATGAGTCCTACGCCGATCATTGCAATTTTACGTGTCATGGTTCCTCGCTATCCGCAGCCCGCTAAGGGCGAGCTACCGCTTTCTCCGCGAGGGTATTCTCGAGCGCCGCCACGAAAGCCCGGTTTTGTTCGGGCGTCCCGACAGATACACGAATGTAAGTAGGGTACAAGCGGAAGCCCGGTCGAACGATAATGCCTTGTTTAAGCAGGGATTGGAACGCTTCCTGGGCAGGCATGTCAAGATTCACCATAATAAAGTTCCCTTGCGACGGGAAATACGGCAAACCCAGCCGCGTAAACTCTCCTTGCAAAAAGTCGCGCTCCGTCTGGTTGAGCGCAGAGCACTCCTGCACGAAAGCTTGGTCAGCCAAGGCGGCTGTTGCCGCGGCTTGACCGAAACGGGACGTATTGAACGGCTCCCGCACACGGTTGATCATGTCAATGACCTCAGGACGTCCCACCCCGTATCCGATGCGCAGGGAAGCGAGGCCGTAAATTTTGGAAAATGTACGCAAAATGACGAGATTCGGATAACGTTCCAGCATCGGGATGGACTGCGGATAAGCTTCATCCTTGACAAATTCGTAGTACGCCTCATCCAGCACGACCATGACATGGGCAGGCACCCGGTTCAGGAAGGAAGTCAGTTCCGCATCGGTAACGATCGTACCTGTCGGGTTGTTGGGGTTGCATACCCAGACCACTTTGGTTTTATCATTGATTTTGGCGAGCATGGCTTCGAGATCATGCTTTCCATCCACAAGCGGCACTTCGATGCTTACCGCACCCTCGATGTCAGCATTGCTTTTGTATACGGAAAACGTCTGGTCTGCCATAATCGTTTCGTCGCCTGGGAGGAAAAATGCCCGGGCGATCAATGCGATGATTTCGTCCGAACCGCAGCCAAAAATCAAATGGTTGCTCGCAACGCCGAGATGTTTGGCGAGCGTGCTCGCCAACTCCGCCGAGCTGCCATCCGGGTAAATGCTAATGTTTGCAAATTCATTCTTAATCGCTTCAATCGCGGCAGGTGAACTGCCGTACGGATTTTCGTTGGAAGCGAGCTTGATGACTTTTTCGAGCCCCAGCTCACGCTTCACTTCTTCAACCGGTTTGCCTGGTTGGTATACAGGCAGATTGACAATCTGGGATTTCGGTTTCAATCCGACCGCCTCCTTCATGTTGTGCTTATAAACAGGAACGGCATGCCGAAGCATGCGCCACTAGAATCCCCTAGTCTCCTACTACCCTTTTAATTGTGCCACAAAGTTGCGGATTTGCAACAGACCTTCCTCGCGCGTCTCGGCCTGCTTCAGCAAAGGAATGGCCTCCTCGACTTTGCGTACGATGGCGCTGCCCACGACAACCCCGTCGCAGATGCGGGAAAAACGCGCAACTTGTTCGTGGCTCGAAATGCCGAAGCCTACGGCGACGGGAATGTCCGTGTAGCTTTTGACGGTCGAAATGAAGCTCTCGATTCCGTCGAAGAAGGATGCCCGTTCCCCTGTAACGCCAAGGGAAGATACGCAATAGATAAATCCGCGAGCGCCGGACACGATGCGTTCGATCCGTGCGTTCGATGTCGGAGCGACGAGCGGAACGAGGTGGATGCCCGCGGCTTCCGATCTCCGGCGCATATCCTCGGATTCCTCGATCGGCAGATCGGGAATGATCAGACCGCTGATTCCGTTATCGACCAATAGCTCGAAAAAAGCATCCAGCCCGGTTTGCAGTACCGGATTATAGTAGGTGAACAGCACGAATGGCATTTTGACGCCTTCTTCGCGTGCTCTCGCTGCGGTTTCAATGCAGGTGCGAATCGAAATTTGGCTCTGAAGCGCACGTTCCGATGCACGCTGGATGACAGGGCCATCGGCAAGCGGATCGGAGTAAGGCACGCCAAGTTCCAAAATATCGGCGCCTGCCCTTTCGAGCTCCTTGATAATGGCAACCGTAGTATCCAGATCAGGATCCCCTACGGTCAGGAACGGAATCAGTGCGGTGCGTTTCTGCTCCTTCAGCTGTTGGAAGGTCTGGTCCATCAAGTTCATGCCAATTTACCTCCCGTATACTTCATGATCGATTCGACGTCTTTGTCTCCACGCCCCGAGAGGCAGATCACGACGAGATCGTCCGCCGTCAATTCGGGCGCAAGCTTGATCACCTGGGCAATGGCATGCGAGGATTCCAACGCCGGAATGATGCCTTCCGTGCGGCAAAGCAATTGCAGGGCATCCAGCGCCTCCTGATCCGTGATGGGAACGTACTGTGCCCGCTCGGCATCCTTCAAATACGCATGCTCGGGGCCGACGCCCGGATAGTCCAGCCCTGCCGAAATCGAATGCGCCGGCTGCACCTGGCCGTACTCGTCTTGGAGCAAATAACTCATGGAGCCCTGGAATACGCCATGCGTACCCTTGGTCATGGTCGCGGCATGGAACTCGGTCTCCACGCCTTTGCCGGCAGCTTCCACGCCCACCAGCTTCACATTTTTGTCGTTAATGAACGGATAGAACATGCCGATGGCATTGCTGCCTCCGCCGACGGCGGCAACGATGACGTCCGGCAGCCGTCCTTCCAGCTCCTGAATCTGGCGACGCGTTTCGTCGCCGATGACACGCTGGAAGTTGCGAACCATCATCGGATACGGATGAGGCCCGACGACCGAACCGAGAACGTAAAACGTATCCTCCACGTTGCTGACCCAGTAACGCAGCGCTTCGTTGCCCGCGTCCTTCAGCGTTCGGGTACCCGATGTCACCGGGATGACCTCCGCACCGAGCAATCGCATGCGGAATACGTTCAGCTGCTGCCGCTGCGTGTCTTCCTCGCCCATAAACACCTTACATTCAAGGCCGAGCAAAGCGGCAACCGTAGCCGTTGCTACGCCGTGTTGTCCTGCGCCCGTTTCGGCGATGACTTTCTTTTTGCCCATCCGTTTGGCCAGCAATCCCTGTCCAAGGGCATTGTTGATTTTGTGCGCGCCCGTATGGTTCAGGTCCTCGCGTTTGAGGTAAATTTTCGGTCCGCCCAGATGGCGAGTCAGCTGATCCGCAAAATACAAGGGGGTTTCCCGTCCGGAGTACTCGCTGAGCAAATAGTTCAGCTCCTTGTTGAACTCCTCGTCCTTCGAGAAGCGCTCGTAGGCTTCTTCGAGCTCAATCAGCGCGTTCATGAGCGTCTCAGGCACGAAGCGGCCTCCAAAAAGGCCGAAACGCCCGTTGTGATCTGGTAATGTATGTGTCATGCCTGCTTCACCCTTTCTACAAATGCTGTTATTTTTGCTATGTCCTTCACGCCGCCCGTCTCCACGCCGCTGGATACGTCAACCCCATCCGGTTGATAGGTCCGAATCAGGTCCTCTACGTTATCCGGCTGCAGTCCGCCCGCAACAAACCATTTGACGCCATGTTCCTTGCACCAGTCGGCATAAGCAGGGATTCGTTCCCAAGCAAAGGTTTTGCCCGATCCCCCGCCATACATAGGGTCATGGGTATCCAATAAAACAGCGTCCACTGTTCCTTCGTATGGGGTCAAGGCGCGTACCGCCGAATCGTTCTCATCATCGCCTGAGCCATCTTTCGGAAACGAAAACACCTTGAAAACCTCCGCTGCCCAGCGCTGCTTTACTTGGCGGCAAAATTCCGGCGTTTCCTGCCCATGCAGTTGAATGACGTCAAGGGGCGCCACATTCATAATATGTTCCAGCTCTTCCAGCGCAGGGTTTACAAATACCCCCGCCAATCCGGGTCGTTTCCCGGCCTTCCAGTCCATCAAAACTTCGCGTAAATCAGCTGCCCGTTCCGGTTCAATGCGGCGGCGGGATTTGGCAAAGACAACACCAATGTAATCCACAGGCAAGTTTATCATTGATTTTAGCACTTCAACGTCCTGAAGTCCACAAATTTTTGCCGCCGTCGAAGCCTGCTGCTGCCCAATTCCTTCACGGCTCCCTGCTTCGCCTTGTATGTTTTCGGTCATGCTTTTGGACCCATAAGCTCGTATACCGCAGCTTCCACATCATCCTTGCGCATCAGATGCTCCCCGACCAAAATGCCGCTTACGCCGGCCGATTCCAGCGCCTCCAATCGATGAGGACCGTCAATGCCGCTTTCGCTGATCAGCGTAACACGCTCGGGAATCAAATCCATCAATCGAAGAGTTGTGTCCAGGCTCGTTTCAAACGTCTTGAGATTGCGGTTGTTAATGCCTACCAGGGTCGCCTCGGGTAAACTTAACACTTGTTCCAGTTCCGCACGGTCATGGACCTCGATCAGCACATCCAGCCCGATGCTCCGGGCAAAGCCAAGATATTGCTCCATCTGCTGTGGCGTCAATATACTGGCGATCAGGAGAACGGCGTCTGCGCCAAGCAGCCTTGCTTCAGCGATTTGCCGCTCGTCAATGATGAAATCCTTGCGCAGGAGCGGAAGGTTCACTGCATCCCGAATGGCCTGAAGGTACTCCCCGCTGCCCTGGAAATAAGAAACGTCCGTCAGTACGGAAATGCAATCCGCACCAGCCCGTTCATATGCCATCGCGATGTCCACCGGATGGAAATCCGGACGAATGAGTCCTTTGGAAGGCGATGCCTTCTTCACCTCCGCGATCAATCCCAGCTTGCGATGACGCCCTTTCGACAGCGCATGCTCGAATCCGCGCGTGGGCGGCAGCTTTTCGATCTGTTTCAGCGCTTCCTCCATGCGGAACGTTTTTCCTAGTTCTTCCACTTCCTGTTGTTTGGTAACTACGATGCGATCAAGATACATGACTGTACGCCTCCGTTGTGTGAATTAATTGATTCAGCTTCTCCGCAGCCCTGCCGGAATCGACGGCCGTCGCTGCCATAACGACGCCATCCGCAATCGAATCCGCAAAGCCTGATACGTAAATGCACGCTCCCGCGTTCAGCAAAACGACATCCCGGTAGGCGCTCCGTTCGCCTTGGAAGATCCGTTTAATGATTTCGGCATTCTGCACCGCATCTCCCCCTAGAACCGCATCCAACTTGTGCAGGGGCAGTCCCATATCCCGTGGGTCGATGTCGTATGTTCTTACTTCGCCGCCCCGCAGCTCGGATACCTGCGTCGGCGCCGAAATGCTGATTTCGTCCAGCCCGTCATGACTGGCAACAACCAACGCACGCTTCAGACCCAGACGATTCAGTACCTCGGCGATCATCGGCGTGCGGCTCCGGTCGTAGAGACCGAGCAATTGGCGATCCGCTCCCGCCGGGTTCGTAAGCGGTCCAAGCATGTTGAAGATCGTCCTTACGCCGAGTTCCTTCCGAGGCCCTGCCGCATGTTTCATGGACGGATGGTAAACCTGGGCAAAACAGAAGCAGATGCCGATATCGTCAAGGCACTGGCGCGCCTGCTCTCCATTCAGGTGAATATTGACGCCAAGCGCCTCCAGTACGTCCGCGCTGCCTGCCCGGCCCGAAGCGGAGCGGTTGCCATGTTTGGCGACGCGTACGTTAACGGCTGAAGCGATGATCGCAGAGGCGGTGGAAATGTTGAATTTGTGAATGCCCGAACCGCCCGTTCCGCACGTATCCAGCAAGTTGCTGCCATTGGTGAGGATGCGTCCGCCCTGTCCGCGCATCGCTTCGGCGAAGCCCGTAATTTCGTCCACCGTTTCCCCTTTCATGCGCAATGCCATCAGCAGCCCGCCAATCTGAGCAGGAGTAGCTTCACCGCCCATGATCGAAGTCATCAGATCGCGCGCCTCCGCTTGCTCCAGATGTCGACCCTCCAAAATTTTGGTCAGCCCTTGCTTCATTCCTTCCGCAGTTGCGCCGGGCGCAACGCTGCTTTTCGAGTCATCGTTCATCACCGGATTCATGTTCATGTCGGTCTCTCCTCTCTCAGTTCGGCATCGCTGCCGGAGTTACGAAATAGTCCGCGTTTGCCATATTGGCGTTGCCCAGTCTGTTCTTGGCGGGGAACATCGCTTCCGCCGTCCGAATCGCCGTGAGCAGGGCTTTGGCCTTGTTCACCGTCTCCTGGTACTCGTTCTCAGGCACGGAATCCCATACAATGCCGGCTCCGGCCTGCACGTAGGCTTTCCCTTTTTTGAAAATGATCGTCCGGATGGTGATGCAGGCATCCATATTGCCCGAGAAGCCTAGATAGCCGATCGCTCCGGCATAGGCTCCCCGAGCCTCTTTTTCCAGTTCTGCAATGATCTCCATCGCCCGCAGCTTGGGCGCGCCGGATACCGTTCCGGCCGGGAGGCAAGAGAGGAAGGCATCGAAGAAATCCTTGTCGTCCCGCAGTTCGCCTGCCACGTTGGACACCATATGCATGACGTGGGAGTACCGCTCAATCTCCATGAACATGTCGCATTTCACGCTGCCGAATTTGGAAACCCGCCCGATGTCGTTCCGTCCCAAATCCACCAGCATCAGATGCTCCGCACGCTCCTTCTCGTCTTGCAGCAAATCGGCCGCCAAAGCACGATCCTCGGCTTCCGTGGCCCCTCTGGGACGGGTACCGGCGATCGGCCGCGTCTCCACGCGCGTTCCGTCTACCTTTACGAGCGCTTCCGGGGAAGTGCCCACGATGATCTCGTCATCCATTTTCAAATAATACATGTACGGTGACGGGTTCAACGTCCGAAGCACGCGGTACACATGCAAAGGAGATACGTCGGTATCGATGTGGAAACGCTGCGACAGTACAACCTGGAAAATATCCCCTGCCCGAATGTACTCCTTGGCCCGATCCACATTCGCCATGAACTGTTCTTTCGTGACATTGGATTGAATATCACCGAGCTCCACATGACCCGGAATGGAACGTGGATTAAGATTTTCGCCCGGTCCTTGCTGCTGCAGCCGCTCTGCGGCCAACTCCAGCTTCTCCGACGTGCGAGCATACGCTTCGCGGATCTCTTCGTCGGTCGCCCCATCTTTCACATGTACGTTTCCTACCAGCAGCATCTGCTGCTTCACATGGTCGAACACTACGATCTGGTCGCAAAACATAAAACGAATGTCGTCCATATTCAGGTCATCCAGCGCATGCGCCGGAAGCTTCTCGTAATACTGAAGCAGGTCGTAGCCGAAAAATCCGATAGCCCCGCCCGTGAACGGCGGCAGCTCATCGCTTTTGGGGCTGCGATACTTCCGCAGTAACGCCTTGAGCTCTTCTACCGGCTTGCCCGGCAGCTCCCGCGTCCGGCCAGCCTCTTCCACCACGATACGGCCTTTTTTCGCCGAAATCATCAGGAACGGATCCGTGCCGATGAAGGAATATCTCGCCCATTGGATCCCACCCTCTACACTTTCCAGCAGGAATGCCCGGTCGTTGTCAGCAAATCTGCGGAAAATCCGAATCGGGGTCTCCATGTCTGCCAAAATCCGTTTGACGACCGGAATCAGATTATATTCATTCGACATTTTCAGCACTTGGTTCACGTTTGGCGTTATCATCAGATCACGTCCTTTCAAATTTGGGTGGCGAGGCGGTACGGTTAAAATAACAACAAAAAAGCCTCTACCATCTGGTAGAGACTTCGTTTATCTGCTGAATTTGATTAGGTGGCATTCCATTCGTGAACAGATCCCTATACGTACTGCAGCTGCAAAATAAGATACACAGGTCATGGGAAGAACGATACATCATTCCATCGTGTTCTACGGAATCCAGACGCCAGCTTCGTGATCCGTCAATCCTTACAATCCGACCCTCGATCCCAAAATTAGAAAAAGGTGTGCGGATTGTACAGACGAAAATGGTCCGAAATTGAACGCATCGTCCAAACACGCTTCTATCCCTGCTCTGTCTCATCTTGCAACCAGACGTACCGCGAATCAATTAACCGGATCCTTCCCCGGTAATCACCCGCTGGACTCTGCTGCATGCTCCACTATCTCAACTAATCTCAGCTCAAACTCATACTCTACTCAACTGTTTATCACTATACAGGAATGCGGAAGATTTGACAACCGCAATCTTACGAATTGGATGGTGCAACCAGATCGGGGCGCAAAGCCTGCGCGCCGTTCAGGTACACATGATTGATTTCATGCTGTGCCTTTTCCGTATTTACATGCACCATAAAGCGAATGCATTGCGGCAAAGCACCGGCAACCGGCACCTCCAAAGCGCACATCAGCGGCACAAGCTCCCAGCCTTCCAGTTGCCGAATCGCTTTGGCCGGGAATGCTGCATCCAAATCACCGGTCATCGTGATCCACACGCTGCAAATATCCTCCGGCACAATACCGTTGCGATCCACGATTTCGCGCAGCAATACCGCTGTTTCGCGCAAAATCTCTTCTTCGTTGTTTTGCGTGACTGTCGTAGCTCCGCGGACTCCACGTGTTACCATTGGCTTTACACTCCTTTCTTGAGCAATTCAATAACGTCCCGAACCATGGCTACGGGAACGTCTTTCTCGATTCTTGCCGATCCGATGCGATCAGGTATGATAAAGACCATATGGCCTTCACGGAACTTCTTGTCATGCATCATCGCATCCATTAAGGCATCCGTGTCCAAATGTTCCGGCATCGTCACCGGAAGACGCAATGCGCGCAGCATGCGGGTCGTTTCCTCATGCAGCCCCGCCGGCGCACCCAGCTTCTCGCCCAGCAGCGCCGATCCCGCCATGCCGATCGAGATGGCCTCGCCATGCAAAAACTCGCCGTATCCGGCAATGGCTTCGATGGCATGGCCGATCGTATGCCCCAGGTTCAACAGGGCACGCTCTCCGTTCTCCCGCTCGTCCTTGGATACGATTTCGGCTTTGATCGCACAGCCGCGTTCAAGGCCATAACCGAGTGCTTCCGCGTCAAGCGCGAGCAGCTTCTCCGCATTCTCCTCGCACCAGTGCGCAAAGGCTTCGTCGCGAATGAGCCCATGTTTAAGCATTTCGGACAATCCGGCCGAAACGTCCCTCGGAGGCAGCGTCTGAAGTGTGTCCACATCGTACAAGACCAGTTCAGGTTGATGGAACGCGCCGATCATGTTTTTGGCTAGCGGATGGTTCACCGCCACCTTGCCGCCAACGCTGCTGTCATGCGCCAGAATCGTGGTCGGCACTTGGACGAACTTGACGCCGCGCATATATGTAGCGGCTACAAATCCGGCCAAATCACCCACAACGCCGCCGCCGAGGGCAATGATCGCCGAGCTGCGGTCCAGGTTGCCTTCGATGGCTGCCGTCATCATATCTTGATAGACGGCCAGTGATTTGGACGTTTCGCCGGAAGGAACCACGGCTGAAACAACCGTAAATCCGGCGTCCTGGAGTACCTGTTCCAGTGCAGGCAGGTATCGTGGCCCTACTTTGTCATCAGTAATGATCAGCAGCGGGCTCTTTTTGGTCAGACCGTACTGTTCGAAGAAACGCGGCGCCTGTCCGAGCAACCCGCTGCCGATCAGGATCGGGTAAGAACGCTCGCCGAGCTGAACTGTTAGCTGGCGCATCTTAGTAGCTCTCCAATTGTGCCTTGTAGCTCTCGTAATTCGAGCGGATCTCTTCCATGGAATCCCCGCCGAACTTCTCAAGGAACGCTTTGGCGATCTCCCATGCCACGACATGCTCCATCACCACGCTGGCTGCAGGAACGGCACAAGCGTCCGAACGCTCGACTTGAGCGGTGAAAGCTTCTTTCGTATCGATATCCACGCTTTGCAGCGGTTTGTACAGCGTCGGGATCGGCTTCATCACGCCGCGAACGACAACCGGCATGCCGTTGGTCATACCGCCCTCGAATCCGCCAAGACGGTTCGTCGCGCGGTGGTACCCGCGTTCCTCGCTGTAGAGGATTTCGTCATGGACTTGCGAACCGCGGATCGTGCCTGCTTCAAAACCGATGCCGATTTCCACACCTTTGAATGCGTTGATCGACATAACGCCTTGGGCAATGCGTGCATCCAGCTTGCGATCATACTGCACGTGGCTGCCCAATCCAACAGGAACACCTTCCACGATGCATTCCACGATGCCGCCGATGGAGTCGCCTTCTTTTTTGATCAAGTCGATGTACTCTTCCATCTTCTTCTCGGTTTCTTTGTCGGTCACTCGTACGGAAGAAGCCTCCGTAATTTCGATCAACTCGTCGATCGGCAGATCCTGGTATGGCGCTTCGATCTCGCCGATGCGCAGTACGCGGCCTGCCACCTTGATGCCGAATTCGGCCAAGAACTGGCGTGCCAACGCGCCGCAGGCGACGCGTACCGTCGTTTCGCGCGCGCTGGAGCGCTCCAGCACGTTGCGCAGATCTTTCAGGTTATATTTCAAACCGCCGTTCAGGTCGGCATGGCCCGGACGAGGACGGTGCACCCGGCGTTTTTCTTCGTCACTGCCCTCGACCGGCTCGATGTTCATAATGTTCTGCCAATGCTTCCAGTCGTTGTTCTGCACCACGAGCGCAACCGGAGCTCCCGTCGTATATCCGTGGCGCACTCCGCCGACAAAGTTCGCCTGATCTTTTTCAATCTGCATCCGGCGTCCGCGTCCATACCCTTTTTGGCGACGGTGCAGCTGGAAATTCAGCTCTTCGAAATCAATATGCAAATTGCTTGGCAATCCTTCGATAATGGCGGTCAATTGGGGTCCGTGCGTTTCCCCTGCGGTTAAATAGCGTAAACTCATTTTACGTTCCCCCTTTAAACTGTTAAACTGCGCATTGCTAAAATCCCATAATTTCTTTGCTCATTATAGTATAGCTGACCGGCTTTGACAAGAAAGTCCGCCTTTTCGCTGCATGTAAAGACAACATTCCGGCCGATTCGCGCCCGGTCGCTGCATCCAAGGAAATTCAGGCAACGGCTTATGTGCAAATAACCGCCCGGGCACATCGCAATGTGCAACCGAACGGTTAACCGTTGGCGAATCCTATTTTTTGCGATAAAAGAACGTTTCTGCCGTTTCCAAACCGTATTGTCCCGGGGAAAAAATTTGCTCCGTACTGCCTACGAAAAGAATGCCTCCTGGCCGCAGGCTGGCTGCGAACTTATGGTACAGCAAGTTTTTCGCTTCCTCGGTAAAATAGATCATGACATTCCGGCACACGATCAAATCGTACCCTTCATCGAAACGGTCCGTCAGCAGATTCTGCTTCATGAACTTGACGGAGCTTTTCAGCTTGTCGTCGATTCGATACATTAAGCCATCCTGACGGAAATATCGGCTTGCCACGTCTTGGGGCACATCCTTGAGCGAACGCTCCATGTACCGACCTTCCTTGGCTTTGGCCAATGCGCCTTCATCGAGGTCGCTTGCCGTGATGGAGCTGTCCTTCAACACGCCCAGAATGTCCAAAATCATCGCAAGGGTATAGGGCTCCTCTCCAGTGGAGCAAGCGGCACTCCACACTTTGGCACGCCTTTTGGACCCGATCAGGTCAGGCAGGATGTCGTCCCGCAGCACTTCCCAGCGGTTGGGGTTGCGCCAAAACTCCGAAACGTTGATGGTCATGCGATCCAAAAACTCATAAAAAAGTGCCTTGTCCTTCTGCATGGCGTCGAAAAATAACGCAAACGTATTAAACCCGTTTTTGTTGCGAAGCGTGGTCAGCCTTCTTTTCATCTGGCCTTCCTTGTATTGAGCAAGATCAATGCCTGTGCTCTCTTTGATTTTCCGGATAAATCCGGCGTAATCCTGATCCAATTGTTCCTGCTCCAGCATCGTATCACCCTTCTGGCTAAAAAATTACAACCAGGCAGCGATGCTCTTGTCGTACGCTACCAATTCCTCTGGTGCAAAGAAGTTCGCTGCTTCACGTTCGGCACTCTCCGGAGAGTCCGCCCCGTGAATCAGATTATGCGGCGTGTGGCTGGCAAAATCCCCACGAATGGTCCCCGGGGCAGCTTCCTTCACATTGGTTTTGCCAATGACGATGCGCGCCAGGGACACGATGTCGTCCCCTTCCCAAACCATCGCAAAGACGGGGCCGGAAGTAATAAAACGGACGAGCTCATCGAAAAACGGCTTTCCTTCATGCTCCGCATAATGACGCTTGGCCTGCTCCTCGGTCATCTGCACCAATTTGCCTGCCACCATTTTAAACCCTTTGTCCTCCAGGCGGCTAACGATACGTCCGATCAAACCACGCTGCACGCCATCCGGTTTCACCATCAAAAATGTACGATCCACGGGATCACTCCTCACTCACGGCTCATAATTATTACCAAATATGTAGACGCAATCTTCTTGATTGTAACATAGATGTCCAATTCCTCCCAATGAGAAACATCACATCCGAGTACATTTTTTGCGCCAGTAGTCGCCAAGAGGCAGGCCCGTAACGGTTCAATGGAAAATTAATGAGTGCGTTTGACGACGAAATGCGCAATGTCGCGCAAATTTTTGCTGGTTTTGATCTTTGGCAGCTGATCCAGAGCATCGAGCGCTTTCTTCATATATCGGTCAGCCAGTGCTTCGGCTTTAGCGATTCCTTGACTTTCGCGAATCATTCCAATCGCGTCCGATGCGCTTGCGCGCCCTTCTTCCTGTCTAACGCGCGAAATCTCTGCTAGCAGCGGCTCTCGCAAACGCTCTTCCTCCAAGGCATACAGGACCGGCAGCGTAATGTTGCCCTGCTTCATGTCGCTGCCTGGCGGTTTGCCCAATTGTTTTTCCGTTCCCACCAGGTCGAGCACGTCATCCTGAATCTGAAAGGCCATGCCCACATTGTATCCGTAAGTATAGAGCAGCGAGGACACTTGTTTAGGCGCGCGGGTAGCAAGCGCCCCAAGCTGACAGCTGACCGCGATCAGCAGTGCTGTTTTGCGACGGATGCGCAGCAAGTAATTGCGTACGCTTTGCCCGGTGTTGAAAAAGTCGCGGATCTGTTCCATTTCGCCGATGGACATCTGCACCATGGCCTTGGCCAGAATACGATGAATTGCCGGATCGGACAGCCCGGCCGTCAATTGCAATGCTTTACCGTAGATATAATCGCCGGTATACATGGCAATCCGGTTATCCCATTTTGATTTCACGGTTGGTTTACCGCGGCGCGTCTCCGCATTGTCAATCACATCATCATGCACCAATGAAGCGGAGTGGATCAATTCCAGCGGAACCGCAATCAATTTCAAGCGTTCAATGTCGTATGTACCATACTTGCCGCCAAGCAGCACAAACACGGGACGCAAACGTTTCCCACCCGCTTTAAGCAAATGAAGGGATGTTTCGCTTAACAGCTGCTGATCTCCTTCAACGCTGCGGTACAGTTCTTTTTCAATGTAATCCATATCCTTCTTCAGCAACCCGAAAATATCCAGTAGTTTCATTCGTTCACCCGTGTCAGCGTATTGTCAGTCCCTAATTCCATGCTACCTTCCCTTCCAGCAGGTCGATGGGCAGACGACTTCAATGATCATCCGCCCGCCCTTCCTGCTTATGCTCATCCATGTTCGATCACGCCATTTCCCGCCGTCTGGCCGACACCGGGAATTAAACTCTGCGACGATTTCTGAAACAAAAATTATACAGAAGCTGCCGGAGCATGGGTCAAGGCTGACTAAATACACTATACGCTGCTCAACTTTCACCCATACCCCGGAAAATCCGGGATTAAAACAGAATCGACCTCACGCTGCAAGAGCATATCGCCCATGCAAAAAAAGGATATCTCCGGTTTAATCCCTTGAATCCGGTTCTCCCCATCTCCGGAACAACTGGTGTGGAATACGCAAGCTGTCCAACACCTTGCCCACCAGAAACATGATCAAGTCGTCCATCGTTTGGGGTTTGTAATAAAAAGCCGGCATGGCCGGAATCATACGCACGCCAAGGCGCGAAAGCTTGAGCATGTTTTCCAGATGGATCGCATGCAGCGGCGTCTCGCGCGGCACCAGAATGAGCGGCCTTCCTTCTTTCATCATGACATCCGCAGCGCGGGCCATCAGGTTATCGGAGGCGCCTTGCGCGATGGAAGAGAGCGTCCCCATGGAACACGGCATGACAATCATGCCGTCCGCCAGAAAAGAGCCGCTCGCAATCGAAGCTCCTATATCGCTTACCGGATGGTAGATCAGGGAACCGGAGCGGCCCCCAAACTTTTCGTCCAGGATCCGCTCGCGATTCGTTACTTCCCAATCCAGCTCTTCTTTTAGTACGCGCCAGCCGGCGTTGGAGATCACCAGATGCACCTCGTAGTCCAGATCAAGCAGCGTTTCGATCAGCCTGATGCCGTAGATGCTGCCGCTGGCTCCCGTAATTCCGACAACAAGCCGTTTGTTGTCCAGTTGGAACATTTATTTCACCGCCAGGTCGATCAAGGTAAACGTAAATACCACAATGCTCAGCACGCTGTTCATCGTAAAGAATGCGGTCTGAACCCGGCTCATGTCGTTCGGCGACACAATGTAGTGCTCATAGAACAAGATGCCATAAGTAATCAGCATGCCTGCGCCATACCACCAGCTCAGATCGGTCATCAGAAGCAGCGCCAAAAATCCGACGGCGGTAATCACATGGAAAAACTTCGCGATCTGCAAAGATTTGTGCAGTCCGAAGCGCGAGGGAATGGAATGAAGTCCCTCGTCTTGGTCAAACTCAAGATCCTGGCACGCATAAATGATATCGAAACCTGCCGTCCAGAACACGATGGTGACATAGAACACGATGGCCGTCCAGTCCATGGTACCGGTCACGGCTACCCATCCGCCCAGCGGCGCCAGTCCGATCGTCATGCCCAGCACAACATGGCACAACCACGTGAAGCGTTTGGTATAGGAATAAATGACGAGCATAAATACCGCGATTGGCAGCAGCTTCATCGAAAGCACGTTCAGGTTATATGAAGCCCAGAACAGCAAAATAAACGATACGATAACGAAAATGATGACTTCTCCGTTTTTCAACAACCCCGCGGGGATGGCACGCATCGCCGTCCGCGGATTTTTGCCGTCGATCACCTGGTCGATCATGCGGTTAAGCCCGAAAGCGGCGCTTCTGGCACCGACCATCGCCAGCAGCACCCACATGATTTCGAGCCAGCTTGGAAACGTGTTGTTGACCACCATCGAGCCAAGGATGGCTCCCATGAAGGCAAATGGCAATGCAAAGAGCGTATGCTCGATTTTGATCATTTCTAAAAAGATGCGAATTTTCCTAAACATGCTAATTCTCCTTGGTCCCAATATGCAGTGCCGCGATGCCTCCGGTCAGGGGGTAGGCCTGCACTTTCTTTAATCCGGTTTCTTCGAAAATGTGCGCCAGTTCCTTTCTTCCCGGAAATAGCGCCAACGAATCCGGCAGCCATTTGTATTGTTCGTAACGCTTGGCAAACAACTTGGCAAGTCTCGGCAGCACCTGTTCGAAATAAAAATAATAAATGCCCTTGAACGGCTGCCAGGTCGGCTTCGACAATTCAAGGCACACAACCATGCCGCCCGGTTTCGCGACGCGCTTCATCTCCGACAGCACCTGTCTCAGGTCCGGCACGTTGCGCAGCCCGAAACCGATGGTGACATAATCGAACGAATTATCTTCGAAGGGGAGCGACATGGCGTTTCCTTGCACAAGCGTGATCTGATTCTGACGATTTGCGGCGTTCACTTTTCCCTGCCCGACCTGAAGCATGTTGTTGCTGAAATCCAGGCCGTGCATGTGCCCCGTTTCACTTGCCTCCGCCATGGCAAGGGTCCAGTCGCAAGTACCGCAACAAAGGTCCAGGCCGGTATCCCCTTTTGACATGTTCATTTTTTTCATCGTGAACTTGCGCCAGGCCTTGTGCCTGCGAAAACTCAAAATGTCGTTCATGATGTCGTATTTCCCGGCGATGCTCTCGAATACCGAATGGACGAATTCCTCTTTCGGTTTTGTCTCTGCGTTACCCATTCGTCTCCCCCTCAATTCTCCCCCGCTGCCGCGCGCGAAGGCTGCAAATAGGCCAGGTAAGGCTCAAGAATCAAATGTACTTCCTCAAGCCCATGCTCTTTTGCGTCGTCCTGCAGCAGCAGTTGCACGCGGTTCACGGCACTGCGAAGCTTGTCCAGCAAAATGTCCTCGACCCGATGTTTTTTCAGCATGTTGCTCCGAACGTCCGGTGCCGGGTCGGATTGGCGCAGTGCATGCCGTTCTTCGTTGGACCCTTGCTCATATACATGCCAGAAGGCATAACTGTGAACAAAATGGCCGTCGTTCAAACGATGCAGCTCCGTCACGATCGTTTCACAGCGGCTAAACTCCTCAAGCAGGCATTCCCAGATCTTGCGATCCCCGGATTTGATCATATGCCCAAATGAAAGAAACAGCTGCATTTTCAGCTGCACCGTTTCACGCATGTATTCATCAGCAGAAACGAAAAATTTTTGCATCCGTGCATACAAACTCATCTTGCGAACATTGACTTCGGAAACCGCCCCGCTGAGCTTGCCGATCATCTCGATGCGCCCCGCATGGGCAAGGAGTTGATAGAAGCGGCTGCTTAAATAATCGCCGGCAAGCACATTCAGCTGCCTGGAGCGCATTTCCTGCTCTTTGCGTTCCCCGGCATCCGTATCGATCAGGTCATGCGTATCCATGGCCAATTGAACCAGCGACGTGGCGAGAGCGTACAGCTCGTCATGTCCCCTTTCATCCGTCCTTCCCACAAAAACCTGAAGCAGGCGCGCACGGCTATCCGGGAATGGCGGTATTTCCGTGTGCCGTCGAATCATGTCGTATTCGGTATATTTTTTTGCTAGTTCAGGTACGCGGTATGAATTCATTTTCAGCCTCCGAGCCTTTCATTGTAAAACCCATTCTGCACTACAATCTTATATATTATAGCATATGTTTCTTCGGCACGCACTGAATCCTGACATTCATTTACCCTTGATTTGCCCTTTCGAATTGCTTCTTCCACAATGCCGTTTCCATGATATGGAACCATTCCTTCAAATTATCCGACAGCTTGGGGCTTGACCAGCCGCGCAGTTCGCCGATGGCACTTTCGGGCCATTGATTGCGCCGAATATCCGCAGCCAGCAGCAGATGCCGTTGACGGGTCCATTCGTCCTCGGCCAGAACGCGGAGCAGCACCTGCTCCACGTTGGAGAAACCACCGAAAGACAGTTCGGCAACGTCTGCCATGCTGCCATAAATTTTTTGATATCCAATATCGGTGCCTGTGACCTTCAGGTCCAATTTCAATATCGATTTATCCCATTCTACTTTGGCGATCGGCGCAGCCAGCTGCATCGATGCCAAGGCGTCCACCAAGTTGTCCTGCGTAAGCTCGCGCGGCTGCTGGGCCGCAGTCACGGGCCGGGCATGCTCTCCTCCCAGCGTGCGATGCTGCATGGACTGCAAGGCCACAAGCAAAAAGACGGCCGCAAAGGTTGCCAGAACCGAAGCAGTTACGATCAACCGCGGTTTCATATATGCCTCCTCGTCCCTACATGATAGTGTAGTCTGTCCAGTAAAGGCTCATACCTCATTGTACAACGAAAAAAAGCAGGCTATGCCTGCAATTTTCATCATTTTTGAAAGGTCAGAACTCCATCGTTCAGGTCGCTGAGCATACAAGGAAAACATGATGCATACCTGTGTTGATCCTTTGGAAAATCAGGATCTTAATACGCTTCTGTCATTACTCGGACTGAAGCTCGCCATGCTTGGTGATCAACGTGGCTTTGCCGCGGATTTTAATCGCCGAGGTATGGTTCGTGAACTGGGCAATCATGACCTCACCCTTGTCCAACTTCTCGGTGTGGTGGAAACGCGTGTCCTGTCCACGGGTCAACCCGATGACCTGCACGCCGTTCTCCTCTGCCTTGATAACGATATAATCACTACCGGTTGGATGGTCCATGGCGTAACGTCCCCTCTCTCCTGGTTCAATAGCGTTAATGATGGGCAACAACGATTCATTTGTCAACCCGTTGCTTGCCTTTCTGGAATCTCGTCGTTTTGGAGCGATGCAATTCTCCCCCCAAGGGCATACTACGATCAGCCTCAAAGGGAAAGGAGCAAACGACATGAAATATGACCCTGCACCGCTTTCGGAAGAACATGTTCACAAGCTTCGGGAGCTGGAGCGGCAATTCACCGAAGTTACTGGCGAACCGCTGGTTCTGGTAGCTTATGCTCCGCAAGCCGAAGACAAAAGCAAGCTCCCCGATTCAGGCCGCTGAAGGCTCTGCGCGGACGGATTCAAAGGCAAAAGAAAAGGCCGTGAACAAGTCACGGTCTTTTTGCTGGCATATGGAATATGTAGAAATCTTATTTAATTCCGTCTTTGAGCGCTTTGCCTGGTTTGAACGCAGGAATTTTGCTCGCAGGAATTTCGATTTCTTCCCCCGTTTGCGGGTTGCGTCCTTTACGTGCAGAACGCTCGCGCACTTCGAAGTTCCCGAAGCCCACCAATTGCACCTTGTCTCCGTTCTGCAAAGCCTCGGAGATCGCTTCGAATACGGCATCAACCGCTTTCGTTACATCCTTTTTGGACAATTCAGTCGCTTCGGCCACGTGGTTAATCAGGTCCGATTTATTCATTATTTTCACCTCCTGGATCAATATCCTGAATGTTATACTGTGTTTCCGTTTTATAGCGAAATATACGTTCATCCGCAAAAAATGTCAATCCCATCTCTGCTTCACAAACGAAAATCTGCGCTTCCGGTAGACAGTCATTTCCGGCAATGAGATCGCCTGAAATCAAGCATTTCAGGCGCCGAACAAATTTTATACTAATACAGACAGCCCACAATTTCAAGTGCGGTTGCGGTTCAGTACGTAAAATGTAACAGCCAAAGCCAGCACGAGTACGCCGCCTTTGACGATATCGTGAGCAAAATACTGCACGTTCATCATGGTCAGGCCGTTGACCAGCACCCCAATCAGCACTGAACCGATAAATGTGCCAATGACGTTGGGTTTGCCGGCTCCGAATACCGAAAAACCGACAAATACGGCAGCAACGGATTCCATCAGCAGCGGCGAACCCGCATCAATCTGGCCCGAACCTACTTTGGAAGCGTACAGAATGCCGCCAATCGCGGCAAATACGCCGGCAGCCACATAAGCAAGCGTCCTCACCTTTTTCACTTTGATGCCCGAAAGTCTGGCCGCTTCTTCATTGCCGCCCGTCACATACATCTGCCGTCCATACTTGGTATACGTCAGGAAAATGTGAACGCCAACCACCGCGATGATCAGCAGAATGACCGATATCGGCATGCCGAGCCATTTGCCCTGCCCAAGCTGCAGGAAAGTCGGATCCATCTCGCCTGCAGCCTTGCTGCCGTCGGGGAACTGCATATGATTATAAATGGTATATCCCTGAGCATACGTCTTGTGAATGCCGCCGATGATATACATCATGGCCAGCGTGGCGAGCAAGTCCGGAATGCGCAGTTTTACAATGAGTAGTGCATTCAGCAGTCCGATTATCGCCCCAAGCACCAGCGGGACAATGATAACGACCGCGAGCGGCTGTTGATACCAAATCATGAGCGAGGCCGTGACTACCGTCGTCAATGAAACTGTAGCGCCTACGGACAGATCAAAACCGTCCACAATGAGAGATAAGGTTACGCCGATCGCAACAAAGGTTACGATTGAGATGGAACCTAAAATATCCGTCATATTGCTGTACGTAAAAAAATAAGGCAGGCGTATGCCAAAAAAGGCTATAACCGCAATAATAACGATAATCGCTCCGTACCGGAACGCGAAATCCATAGTTTTATCCTTCATGTCGCACCTCTTGTCCACCGCTTGCGTAATATAGCAGTTGTTCTTGATTGGCTTCTCCCCGCTTGAATTGCTTCACGATCGTTCCTTCGCACATGACGGCGATGGTATCTCCGATGCCCAGCCCTTCGTCCAACTCGCAGGTAAAATAAATGATGGCTTTGCCGGCTTGTGCCAGTTCGTTGATCAACTTGAAAATATCGCTTTTGGCGCCGATGTCCACGCCTTTGGTCGGCTCGTCGAAGACGAACACTTCCGCATCCGTATTCAGCCATTTGCCGATCGCTACCTTCTGCTGATTGCCGCCGCTTAAATATTTGACCTCCTGGCGCACCGAAGCCGTTTTGATGCCAAGCTGAGCCACCAGGGATTCCGCATTTGCCCGTTCCTGCTTCCGGCTTACAAAACCCAATGTGCTAAGACGACCAAGCAAGGGCAAGCTCAAATTCCGTTCCACATTTTCATGGATCAGGATGCCCTGCTTGCGGCGTTCCTCGGGAACGGAAACGATCCCTGACGCCGCTGCGTCAGCAGGCTGTGATAATCGCAGCTTTCGCCCATCCAAAAAGATTTCGCCTGCCTCGAGCTTGTCCGCTCCGATAAGCAGCCTCGAACACTCCGTTTTACCGGCTCCGACCAGGCCGACGACAGCAAGCACTTCACCCCTTCGGACCGAAATGTCCACCCCTTTAACTTTGAGGCCTCGACGCAATCCTCTGGTCTCCAACAGCACTTCTCCCAGCGGCACTTCTGTTTTGGGAAATTCCTCGTCAAAGGTTTTGCCCAGCATTTGCCCCACCAGGTCGTGAATCGTCACCTCCTGCGCATTGCCTGTGAACACATGCTGCCCGTCCCGCATGACCGTTACACGGTCACAGTGAGCGGTAACCTCGACCAATCGGTGCGTAATGAAAATGCAGGCGACACCGCGATCCTTCAAATGATGCACGATCCGGAAAAACGCATCCGTCTCTTCTTGGCTGAGCGGGGCTGTCGGTTCGTCAAAAATAATGACTTTGGCGTCCTGAACCAAAATTCTCGCCAGCAAAATCATCTGTTTTTCCGCAAGCGTGAGCTCGGCTACTTTTTTGTGCAAATCGATGCTTGCCCCAAGCTGTTTCAAAACCTCCCCGGCCCGCTGCTGCTGCTTTCGCGGACTGCTCCACCACCCCCGCGAAGAGGATGCCAACTGATCCAGCATAATATTCTCCGCGGCAGTCAACTGAGGCACCAGCGCGGCATCGACCTCTTGATACACGCAGTGGATTCCGTTTGCCTTGGCATCGCCTGGCGAAGTCAGCCGAAGACGTTGCCCATTCAGCGTGATCGAACCGCGATCCATCTGGTACGCGCCAGATAATATTTTCATCAGCGTGCTTTTTCCGGCTCCGTTGGCGCCAAGCAATGCATGGATTTCCCCGCCCCGGACGGAAAAATCAACGTCCTTCAGTGCAGGCACGCCTGCAAATTGCTTGCTGACCTGTTCCATTTGAAGCAAAATTGGCGCATCTGTCATGATGCTTAACCTCCTATCGCCTATGGCTCCCATAAGGAGTCTTTCTTTATTGTGAATTTTTCATCTATTGAACTTGTCATATATGATTGAAAAAAACGCGCCTTGCGGCGCGCTCCTGTTACGCTGCTTTATTTCGCAGTGATGCCATATTCCTTCATCCAGTCCTTGATGCCCTGCGTGCTTCCGCCCCAGCCCTCCACATATTCGGACAGCTCCGAAGTAGAGATTTGCTGATCAGGCAGCGCATCACGCTGCACATACACGGGATTCAGCACGACCTTGTCCTCGGTCTCGTCCCCGTTCAGCTTCTGGTAGGCGTAACGGACCTGGACGCGTCCGATGTCTGTCGGGTCTACGGCTGCGGAGGCCACCCAAGGATTTTTCGGATCCTGAATCATTTGCAAATCCTCGTCGCTCATATCGATGCCGTATACTTTAATTTCGTCGCGGCCTGCTTGCTGGATCGCACGCGCCGCTCCTTTGGCAAACTCATCCCAAGCGGCCCATACCGCCGTGATCTCGCCTTTTGGATATTGTTTCAGAATGGCTTCCATTTTGGCCTGCGTATCCAGCGCCGGGTTTTGCGCGGAACCAAACGTTGCGATTTCCTTGATATCCGGATTCGCTTCCATGAATGTTCCGTATGCCAGCTGGCGCCGCTCCATTGGCGCAAATCCCGCCACCCAAACTTTAACGATGTTCCCCTGGCCGTTGATATCCTTCTTCATCTGTTCCAGCGTCAGCTCGGCCATTTTTTGGTCATCCTGGGACATTACCGTGGCACCAGGGACGTTGATGTCTGCATCAAAAACGACGATCGGAATGTTTTGTTCCACGGCCTTTTTGACGCCGGGTTCCAACAACGCATCGCCATGGTCTGTCAGGATGGCATCGAATTTCTGATTGATGGCGCTGTCCAACAGCGATACCATTTTCGCTTTGTCGTTATCCGCCACGAACGTGGTCAGCTCGCCGCCGAATTTCTCGATTTCTTCCTTCACGCCCTGTACGTATTGCTGCGAAAAGGTTCCCGTATTAAACTCCATGATCAGTGCAATGCGTTTCCCGCTCAACGGCCCCGTAACCGCTTCGGTTTGAGGCTTGTCCCCTTCAGTCCCAGACGCTGTGGTCGAAGCCGGTTCTTTTTTGATTCCGCATGCGGATAGAGCCAGTGCAAGCACCAATACAAGCCCGAACCATGCCCATTTTACCGTTTTCGTTTTCATGTCTATATCCCCCTGTTCTCACTCGCTGTGTGACCTGGATCACAATAGTTGAGTATTAATATAACGACTAATTCCAAGCATGTAAATAGGTTTTAGTAATTTAAAGCTAGAAACCACTACATTTTTTCTTTTCACACTCTTTCATATCCAGTACAACCAAAATCATGAAGCGAACAACAAAAAAGATCGCAAGGATCATCCTCGCGATCTTTTCAACTTACAGTATGATGGCAATCAGTCCACCCGAGCCTTCGTTGATGATACGGCCGAGCGTTTCCTGGAGCTTGTAGCGGGCATTGTCCGGCATCATGGCAATTTTGCCCTGGATCCCCTCCCGCACGATCGAATGCAGGGAACGGCCAAACATGTCTGAATCCCATACCTTGATCGGATCGTTCTCGAAGTCCTGCATCAAATACCTGACGAGTTCCTCGCTCTGCTTCTCCGTACCGATAATCGGCGCGAACTCGGACTCCACGTCAACGCGGATCATATGAATCGACGGGGCAGTTGCCTTCAAGCGAACGCCGAATTTCGTGCCTTGGCGGATCAGTTCCGGTTCATCCAGTGCCATCTCGGCGAGAGATGGCGCCGCAATGCCGTAACCGGTCGTTTTGACCATCTCGAGCGCTTCGGCGAAGCGATCGTATTCCCGCTTGGCATGGGTGAACTCCTGCATCAGCTGCAATAAATGGTCTTTGCCCCGGATTTCGATCCCGACGACTTCGTATAGGATTTGATCGTACAGCTCATCCGGAGCGTACAAGTCGATTTCCGCCACGCCCTGCCCCATGTTCATGCCGCTGAGTCCCGCACGGTCAATGAATTCATACTCCATGAATTGCGACACGACGCGGTCCACGTCCCGCAATCTGCGGATATCTTTGACGGTGTCGCGCACCGAGTTTTCATAGTTGCTGCGCAGCCAGTGATTCTCATTCAGCACCATGACCCAGCTGGGAAGGTTCACGTTGACTTCATGCACCGGGAATTCGTACAACACTTCACGAAGAACTCCCGTGACATCATCCTCTGTCATCGTCGCCGCGCTGAGGGTCATGACCGGAATGTCGTACTTGGCCGCGAGCTCGGAACGCAGCTGCAGCGTTTCGTCGCTGCGAGGACGCGTCGAGTTGATGACCAGGACGAACGGTTTGCCCACTTCTTTCAGTTCGGCAATGACCCTTTCTTCGGACTCGACATAGGAACTGCGGGGAATTTCCGCAATCGTGCCGTCCGTGGTAACGACGACGCCAAGCGTCGAATGTTCCTGGATCACCTTGCGCGTGCCGATTTCAGCCGCTTCCTGGAACGGAATGGGCTCTTCGAACCAAGGCGTGGAGATCATTCTTGGCCCGTTTTCGTCTTCGTAACCTTTGGCCCCTTCCACAGCATATCCTACGCAATCGACGAGCCGAACATTGACTTCCAGCCCTTCCGTCACCTTAATCTGAACCGCGTTATTCGGCACGAATTTAGGTTCGGTCGTCATAATCGTTTTGCCCGCAGCGCTTTGAGGCAATTCATCCACTGCCCGGGCACGATCCGCTTCATTCGTGATGTTGGGCAGTACGATCGTTTCCATGAAACGTTTGATAAATGTTGATTTCCCCGTCCGGACCGCGCCAACAACCCCGAGATAGATGTCCCCTCCGGTCCGCTCGGCAATGTCCTTAAAAATGTCCACTTTCTCCAATGAAATCCCCTCCCTAAAATACTCCGAAGGAAAAATGCTAAAGAGCATCCGCTTCGTTTTTTCAATCAGAAGACTGAAATCCCTGCAACGGTAGAGCCGCCTTTGTGAGTGCCCGGAAGTCGTCCGCCGCCGAACATTGCATTCTGATGAAACCGGTGAAAGCGGCGTTAACTCGTACATGCAATTGGACTAGTATCATCTTATGTATCCGTATGCAGCAATATGACGCGTTTTTTCATTTTTTGTCCAACCCCTTTTCGCGGGATTAAGGCCTCTTTTCGGAGTATGACGCCTTAATTTCAATCTACTTTATGAGACTGGTCGTGCTTTTATGCGAAATTAAAAAGAGATACCCCTAACACAGGAATATCTCTATCAGAATTGAATTATTCTATTAGTCTGGCAACAGGCGTATTATTCTCCCATACATAGGCTACCGATTTGACCGGAACAAAATAGGAATGCTCCAACAGGACCTCCCGGGCATCTTCGGTCTCCGCCGGAGCTTCGCCCTCTTTCTCCACGGCCTGCATAATGTCAAAGGCATAGTCCACGTATACATTTCCCGCTTCATCCATGATGAACGGCAGCTCCTGACCGGAGTACACGCTGTTCAACTTCACTTCCGTTGTCTCAGGGCGCCCAGCCTTTTGCATATCCACCGCAAACAGTCCGTCGTACCGTTCTTCTCCTCTCGGCAGCTCATTGTTATGCTGTGCCTTGTATCGGTCCACCATCCGCTGCACGTCATTCACCTTCTGCACGGTTTGCAGATCCATGACCTTGACTGCAGGCTCCGTTTCTTCGTTTTGAATCAAAAAGTAAGCGCTGCCGCCATTCTCAAACGCGGTCACCGGGATATCTTCCAGATACCCTTGCTGCTTTAATTTGGATAAATCCACTCTGAATTTTTCATATTTCGGGGTGCTCATGTCCGCATTCAACATCGGGAGAACCCCCTGGTCCTGCTGAAAAGCCTCCACGGCATCCTGAATGCGGTTTACGCTTTCACGGTAAGCCGTTTTGGGCTCGGTAACAGCCTGGGAAGGGTACATGCATCCGCTCAAGGCAAAACCGCTCAGTATGAATAAAAGCATTGCAAAGGTGGTCTGGCGCCCCAGACCTGACCTCCCATGACTCTTTGCATGTTTAATCCAATCGATGATCATGTGCACCCTCCTCGAATCTGATGCATGGCTTCGTGTCTGCCCCTCTTCATTAAGTGAGACGTTTACAACCAATCGTCTTCTTGCCTTTGCCGTTCCAATTGTTTGCGGATCGCTGCCTTCAGCGGATCTTCAGGTACATGTACTTTTACATCATGTCTCACTTTTGCCTGACATGCCAAACGCGTTCCCTGTTCCAGCAGCATTCCCAATTTTCGCTTCTCTGCATCAGCCGGAGGCTCAAGCCCCTTGAGCTGTTCTGCATCTACCCTCACTTTGCACATCAAGCATGCGGCTTTTCCGTCACAACGAGTCGTTATTTTTATGCCTGCACGTCGCGCCGCACTTAGCAGGTTCGTGCCGGATCTGACACGAATGCTTTTGTTTTGAGGCAGAAAAGTAACCGTCTGATCCATATGTCTCCCCCCTAAATGCTCCATGCAAAACCAATAAGCTCCTGCACCTGCTCCCGAAAAAGGTTTGTCCACACATTTTGCTTGCCGAGCTCATCCAGCAGCGGCTGGTGCTTTTGCGGTTGTTTTCGAATCGCTTGGGCTATCGGTTCATACCGATCGGCCCGGCCTCGAAGCAGGTTGAACAGCAATTCGTGCGCGAGGGGCATCAAATGAACATGATGCGAGCCCAACCGAACGGACGGCGCATGGAATGCAAGTACACGTTCGATTTCGGTTCGATACCAATTGTTGCGTGACCACATCTCAAATCCGCCGACCAGCTCCATTGCACACGCTCCGACTTGATAATGGCTTAACAGGGAAGCGTAGGGTCCCGTTGTATCCACAGCAGGTTCGTCCAATTTCCGTCCAGGCGCCACGCCATGAAGTTGTTTTGCTGCGGCAATATCCGCATAAATATCAATATCCCTTGGAGCCTGATTCAGCTCTACTTCTTGCAACAGCAGCCCGCAGCTGCCTCCTAACAACCAGGTGTACGGTTGGTTGATCCAAGCCGCGGCCGTTTCAAGCAAAGCGGCGTGCAGATCAGGATATCGAGTCGTTAGACCCTCCGTTTCATGTGCTCCCATCCGTCAGCCTTCCCTTCTTCATCCGTATTCATTGTGCCAACTCCCATGATGTGCGTATGCGGATGCAATGCCGGGCATGTCAGGCATGCCCGTCAAATCAAGGCAGCCATTCCACCGATAAACCCAATCAGCATGACCAGAAACGCGATTAACGACAGTATGCCCCGTACAATGCCCTTGGTTCTGGCCCTTGCAAAAGTAATCAGGAAAACCGACAAGCCCATAATTAGAATGGCCACCAATGACAGCCACATCTTGTCCATTGCGCTCATGTTCAGCGTCTCCCCTTCGATCCGTCATTCATCACTGAAAGTGACAATTGCACACATTATATCATGAAACATCGCTCATCTTTCCAAAAAAAAGACAAAAAAACAAACCGGAATGATCCGGCCTGTTTTGTCTCGTAAAACGATCCGCGTACGCAGAATCGATTTATTGTTTTTTCATCATCATCTTCATCAAAGCTTCCATGTTGCTTGGGTTTAGTCCGCTCTTTTTGACTGCACTCACGATCTCCTTCACCGTATCTTCCGATACCGGAACCTTGGCCATGGCGGATACTTGCTTGATCAATTGGCGAAGCTGGGCCTCATTCTGCATCGTGGTTGGTTTAACCGTGCTTGCCAGTTTCTTGACGGCACCTTCCGTAATCGTTTTGCCCGTTTTTTTATTGATCGCTTTCAGTGCATCCTTGGAAATGTTGCTCATTCGTCTCCCCTCCTCCGGCAATACTCATGTGCATTATATGAGTCCACCAGGTAAAGGGTGAATAAGCTTCCACTACGCAGTCCGCGGCCCCCTTGTCTTATTCAGATCCATCAGGAATGCCATTGCTCCCACGTTTCGAGTTTCATGCTCTCCATCTCCGTTTTGGGATCCCTTCCCATCAATGCCTCAACTGCATCGCGGGGCTCCCGTCCTTGGAACAGAACATGGTACAGCTGATCGGCAATCGGCATTTGCACGCCGTACTTTTCGGAAATAAAATAGGCGGCCTTTGTGGTTCGAATCCCTTCGACAACCATGCCCATTGAGGCGAGCACGTCATCCAGCTTTTTGCCCTGACCCAGCAGCGAGCCAGCTCGCCAATTCCGGCTATGTTGGCTCGTGGCCGTGACGACAAGGTCGCCAACACCCGCCAAGCCGGAGAAGGTCAGCGGATTGGCTCCCATTTCAACGCCGATTCTCGTAATTTCGGCGAGTCCGCGCGTAAGAAGAGCGGCTTTGGCGTTATCGCCAAACTCCAGTCCGTCGGACATGCCTGCGCCAAGAGCGATGATGTTTTTGAAAGCCCCGGCAAGCTCCACGCCAAGCATATCCCGATTCGTATACACGCGGAAAAACGAGTTCATGAACAACGCCTGGGCAGCTTCAGCCGCTTTCTGATTCAGGGAGGCAACAACGACCGTTGTAGGGCAACGCTTCACCACTTCCTCGGCATGGCTTGGCCCTGACAGTACGACAATGTTTCCTTCCTCGCATTCCAGTTCCTCGGCGATGACCGTGGACATGCGTTTCAACGACTCGGTCTCAAAGCCTTTGGTTGCATGGATAATTAACATTTCGGGTCGATAATATGCCTTAAGTTGGTGGGTCACCGAGCGCATTGCTGAAGACGGAGCTACGATCAACACCGCGGATGCACCTTCGACAGCCTCTGCCATGATTGTCGTCGCCCGAATGTTCGGCGGGAGCTGTGCGCCAGGCAAATAGCGTGAATTCACATGCGTATCGTTAATTTCGGCAGCGTGTTCCTCGCTGCGCGTCCACATGACCACATTCAACTGGTTGGCTGCCAAAACGCTGGCAAGCGCGGTTCCCCAGCTGCCTGCTACGAGAACGGCAACTTTTTTAGACAACGCGTTTCCCTCCTCCGGCGTTTTTCGATCCCAATTTGTTTTCTTGTCCCTTCGCCAGCTTGACAATATTCGTACGATGCCTCCAGAAGGCGAAAAGGCAAATAATCAGGCTGCCCCAGAACATCGTCATGGAGTACCCGGGGAATACCAGAATGAAAATCGGAGTCAACGCCACGAAAATGAGCGAGCCGAGCGAAACGTAACGCGTGAATACGATGGAAAGGATCGCAATGATTCCCGCGCACAATGCGGGTGGAAAGGCCAATGTCGCCAATACACCGATCGCCGTGGCAATGCCTTTCCCGCCACGAAAACGGAAATAGAGAGGCCAATTATGCCCAGCAATTGCTGCGATACCTGCAAATGCAGGCGTCCACTCCGAACCGTTTCCAAGCCATATCCCAAGCCATACAGCCACAATCCCTTTGACCACGTCCAGCAACAGTACAAGAATGGCCGGGCCTTTGCCCAAGATGCGAAGTGTATTGGTTGCACCCGCATTGCCGCTTCCGTGCTGCCGAATGTCAATGCCCCGGATTGCTTTTGCCAGCAGGACACTAAAGCTGATTGAACCTAGCAAATAACTCAGGACAATCGCTGCGATTTGTAAGATCACAAACTTCTCCCCTAACTTTCGTCGGACTTCCTCCGAGTAAATATGCGGATTGGCGTGCCTTCAAAGTCGAACGCACCGCGGATTTTGTTTTCGAGGTAGCGCTCATACGAGAAGTGCATCAATTCCGGATCGTTCACGAAAATAACCATGGTCGGCGGTTTGACGGCAACCTGCGTCACATAGTTGATTCTCATGCGGCGTCCTTTGTCCGTAGGCGGCGGATTGATGGCAACTGCATCGGATACGACGTCGTTAAGCAGATGCGTTTGTACACGCATAGCGTGCTGTTGCGCTACATGCTGCACAACCGGCAGCAATTTTTGTAAGCGTTGTTTTGTTTTGGCTGACAAAAATACCACGGGAGCATACGTCATGAAGAGGAAATGATCCCGAATCTTTTTCTCGAATTCATGCATGGTTTTATCGGTTTTGTCCACGACATCCCATTTGTTGACAACGAAGAGGGAAGCCTTACCGGCTTCGAATGCATAACCGGCTATATGCTTGTCTTGCTCGATGATGCCTTCCTCGCCGTTGATGACCACAAGAACGACATCCGCACGCTCAATGGCGCGCATGGCGCGCATCACGCTGTATTTTTCCGTGGTCTCGTACACTTTGCCGCGTTTGCGCATACCTGCCGTATCGATCAACACATAGCGCTGCCCATCTTTTTCAAAAGGAGTATCGATGGCATCGCGTGTCGTGCCGGCAACGTCACTGACAATGACCCGTTCTTCACCCAGGATGGCATTAACAAGCGAAGATTTCCCAACGTTCGGACGTCCGATCAAGGCTACGCGAATGACGTCGTCGTCGTATTGATCGTCCTCCAGTTCGGGCAAATTCTCCACGATGGCATCCAGCAAATCGCCAATACCTGTACCATGGCTGCCGGATACTCCGATAGGGTCGCCGAAACCGAATGAATAAAATTCATAAATCAGCTCGCTTCGCCCGATATTATCTACTTTGTTGACGGCTACAACGATGGGTTTGCCCGAGCGGTACAGCATTTGCGCAACTTCCTCATCGGCTTGGGTCACGCCGGTTTTCGCATCGCACATGAATACGATAACATCCGCTTCTTCAATGGCGAGCTCTGCCTGCATCCGGATGGACTTAATAATAACGTCCTCGCCATCAATTTCGATACCACCTGTATCGATAATGCTGAATGGTTTGCCGTTCCATTCCCCGATGCCGTAAATACGGTCACGGGTAATTCCCGGCTTGTCTTCCACAATGGCCAACCTGTCGCCGATGATCCGATTAAAAATCGTGGATTTGCCCACGTTCGGCCGACCGACAATCGCCACAACGGGTCTTGCCATACATTCCACTCCTCTTGTCCATACTTCGATACCCATCATAGCAAAAAACGCATGTCTTGGCTAACTTTTCATCACATTGTATCTGAAGGAAAAATGCCTCGGCTAATGGTTTTTCGGTAAGGGAATCCACGGTTATCGGAAGTCCCCTCGCCTTCCATGATGCGAATTTCAGTACGTTGTTTTTTTATATAACGACAATCGGCGAACCCTAGCGGGCTCGCCGATCTTGCTTTATTGTTCAGCAAAATATGCAGTATAAACTAAGAACCATGCATTGATTAAAGCTTATTTGAATTTGCTGAGTTTGTCGCCGAACAGTTCGCCAAGCGTAGTGCTCATGCCTTGATTGCTCAAGGAAACGTTCGGGTTGTTGATTTCTTCACGCGGTGCGCTGTTTTTCGCAGGTCTTTCTGCTTTTGGCGCTGGAGCAGGAGCTTCTTCCGTTTCTTTGATGCTCAAGCTTACACGTTGTTCGGCAGGGTTCATTTCCAAAATTTTGACTTGAACTTCCTGACCTTCTTTCAGTACTTCATGCGGTGTTCCGATGTGTTTGTGGGAGATTTGCGAAATATGCACAAGTCCTTCAACACCTGGAGCAATCTCAACGAAAGCACCGAAATCAACCAAACGTTTAACCACACCAGTTACGATGTCGCTAGCGTTGAATTTGTCGCCGGCAGTTTCCCAAGGTCCTGGTTGCGCCGCTTTGATGCTCAAGCTGATTTTGCCTTTTTCCGGATCAACTTTCAGCACTTTTACGGTCACTTTGTCGCCTTCGGAAAGAACGTCGGATGGTTTGTCCACATGAGTCCAAGCCAGCTCGGAAACGTGAACCAGACCGTCTACGCCGCCAACGTCAACAAATGCACCAAATTGAGTCAGGCGCTGCACAGTACCTTCGATGACTTGGCCTTCTTGCAGGCTTGCCATAACTTGTGCTTTGTTAGCTTCGAATTCAGCTTCAAGCACATCCTTTTGGGACAGGATCACCTTGTTGTTTTCGCGGTCAAGTTCTTTGACTTTAACGCGCAGCGTGCGTCCTTTGTAATCGCTGAAATCTTCAACGAAGTGACGCTCAACCATGGAAGCCGGGATGAAACCGCGAACGCCCACGTCAGCAACCAGTCCGCCTTTAACGACGTCAGCCACAACAATTTCGAATACATCCTGATCTTCAAAGTGCTTCTGCAGTTGATCCCAAGCATTTTCGCTGTCGATCGCGCGTTTGGACAGTACGAGCTTTTCTTTCTCGTCGTCGATGCTAAGAACTTTAGCTTCAACTTCTTGTCCTACTTCAACGGCTTCGGATGCGCTGCCCACATGCAAGGAAGACAATTCGCGGATTGGAATGATACCGTCATATTTATATCCAATGCTCACATAAGCTTGGTTATCTTCCAATTTGACGATGGTTCCTTTAACCGTATCTCCTTTTTTCAAGGAAACGAATTGATCCAACTCATCTTGGGTTGCTTCTTGATTCTTGATTTCTTCCGACATGTCAAATACCCTCCTCAATTCAAAAACCCCATTATATTCAAACCTGCCTTGGCAGAGTTCAAAACACTTTCAGCACTGAACGTTCAGGCTTAGCTTCCCTCAGCCCCCTGAAATCATGCATTCAGTCGTTCCAAGCAGACCTTTATTGGCTCGGCTTGCCTGTCCGCACCATCTCGTTGATTTTGGACATGATTTTCTCGGTCGCCCTTTCCAGCGCATCGCCGGCTTGGTCGTCCTTGAATTCTTCCAAATCGACAGGTGCTCCATACACCACTTTCATCTTACGAAATAATTTATAATTGCCAATAATAGCAGCCGGAATGACCGTTGCGCCACTCCGGAGAGCAAAACTTGCCGCTCCCTTTTTTCCGATCCCGCCGTCATTGTGACGACTGCCCGAAGGAAAAATCCCCAACACTTCACCATCGCGCAAAATATTCAGCGACGTTTTGATGGACTCTTTGCTAACGCCCCCGCGCTTGACGGGAAAAGCGCCAACCGCCCGAATGACTTTACCTAAGACCGGGATGTCAAACAGCTCGCTTTTGGCCATAAAACGCACTTGACGATGGATCATGATCCCTACGGTCGGCGGATCGAAATTGCTGATATGGTTGGAGCATAATAATACGCCGCCTTCGCGGGGAATGTTTTCCCGTCCGACTGCTTCCAGCCGAAACATGATGGCGTACAGGATCCGCAGAACCGTTTTTGCAAAGGTGTAAATCATAGACCTACCTCTCCTCTGGCCATTGTGCAATAAGCAACAATTTTGTCAACCACTTCACGGATGCTCATTTCGGTTGTATCCAGAACTATGGCGTCCTCGGCACAACGAAGCGGCGAAATTTCCCGCTCTGCATCCAGTTTGTCACGGGTGGCAATATCTTGTTCCAGTTGCTGCAATGTCAATCCATCTGAAGGGTCCAGCTCCTTGAAGCGCCGAAGAGCTCGCTCCTGTACGCTTGCGGTCATGAAAATCTTCACTTCTGCATCCGGCAGCACCGTTGTTCCGATATCGCGTCCATCCATAACGACGCCCTTGCGCAAAGCCATTTGCCGCTGGGTATCCACGAGTTGTGCACGCAGCCCCTCGATTTGCGCATATCGGGACACGATTCCCGTTACTTCACGAGAGCGGATTTCCATCGTTACATCTTCCCCATTACAGAACACTTTCTGTCCGGAGGGGTCCGGTTGTAAATCAATGCTCAGCTCGCGGGCTTCCCGAAGTACCTCCGGCACGTTGTCCGGCATGATGTCATGCCGCAGCATGTGCAGAGTTACCGCACGGTACATTGCGCCGGTATCGACGTAAACATACGCTAGCGTTTCTGCGACCAAGCGGGCTACGGTGCTTTTACCGGCACCGGCAGGTCCGTCAATCGCAACGTTCATCTTCCCGTTCTCTGATGTGTTCTGGCTTGCCAACGGGGCATTCCTCCTCAAACGATAAGCTTCAAAAAACGCCAAAATAATGCATTTTGCTGAAGCCGGACCGCGATTAGCGGCAGTTTATCTTGCAATATCAGCAAGCATAAGCGCTCGGGCTTGTTTCTTGTCTGATATTTAAAAAACACAGGCATTGCCTGCATCGTGAAAATTATACCACACTATGCACATGGATGCAAAAACAGGCAAGTTCAATGGCCTTGAACCTCGGCTGGATCCTGCATGCGGACGGGCGTGCCCTCCATACGGCCGATCGGGGTCAGGTACTTATTCAACCAAGGCACCTGCATCAGCAATTGATACGCGACGAGAAGTACCACAAGTATGCCGATCAGTTTAAGTGCCCTTTTTTCCAATCGGTCCGACAGTTCGCAATACAGCCTTACACGGCGATGAGATGTATGGTCTCGTTCCAAGGCTAATCCCCCGTTTTTCTTTTACGTTGCCCGGCGGAACTCCTTTTTATTCCAACGCGCGAAACACGCAGAAGCTTTATTTGGTTCGATACTCAAGCTGCCGCTCAAAGCAAAATTTAATGATTTTCTGCCGTTCGGAATCCGTGATCTGGGTGAATTTGAGCATGTGCAGCAGCCTCCCGCTTTCCAGCGTTTTGATCCGGACCACCTCGGCTTCGAACGGGACGTGTTCGATCGTGGAATTGCGGTAAGGGATGAGCAGCCAGCAATTCAGCTTCTGTCCTTCCGAAATGGAGAACCCGGATTCGCCAAAAATGGATAGACCGCCCCCGCCAATGTCATCGGTAAGGGCCACCGCCCGGTTCAAATCCTCTGCCTGGATGGCGATTTCAAGGCTGGCGCGAACGCGCAAGAAGCTGCGACGCTGGATTTTGGTAATATCGTCCGCTTGCGGCTTGCGAATTCTTACCAATCGGACGACGTCTTCCTCAAAGCCGGTTACGTAAGTATTGAAAAAATGCCGCACGCCTTCTTCATTCATGTAATAAATCGACAACTCTTCGCCAAAATAGAGCCTTTTCAGTCGGCTGCTACCCTGCTGCATCGGGACCTCGATCAAAAAACTGTTCTGGTCTTCGTCGGCGATGCGGGATTTGAATTCCTTGCCGGCTTCTTTCTCGTCTGCAGACGCAATCTGAATATATAGAACTTCATTGATTTTGGGATACAAGCTGTCACCGCCACCTTAGCCTTATAATCTTCGTATGTACGAAAGTATTATACCATGATGCTTCTCACATTGGACAACAAAAAAACAGGCCCGAAAAGGCCTGTCATTTTGTCTTATGCTCAATTCAACGCGTTGCAGCGTTAATAGGTTTGATTTGTTCGATCGCTTCTTCAACACCGTTATCGGCATTTAAGTAAATGCGGTACTTGGAGCCATTGATCCGGCCGCCGTATTCGTAGCACAATACTTCCTTGCCGTCATCGTTTTTGATCAACGCTTTGCGGGCGTAATTGACCTTGAAATCCGGATTCAGCTTTTCGCGCGTCTGTTTTGCGGTCATGCTGGCTTTGGGAATCTGGCGCTTGTCATTGTGCTCATACACGAAATCGCTAGCCTGGAAACCGGTCACATCACCGTTGTCGAGACCTACGCGAACGGCCATCTTCTCAGGATAGATCAACGTGTCCCCGTCCTGGCGCACAAATGTCAAATTTCCCATGTTTCCGAATTCGTCATAGTTCACGGCCTTCATATTTTTGTATCCCTTATTGGTGAGGAAGCGCTCTGCCTTCGCCACGGCCTCCTGGCGTGAAATCTTTTTCGTTCCCACCGGACGGGTGTCATTATATGAAATCAGCAGGCCGCCATTACGGGTGAAGTCCATAGTTACCCTTTTGTCTTTGGCGTGTTCGACCGTGGCGGTGTAAGATTCCCATTCCGTCCCTTTGCCGTTTTCTTGAACTTGAACCTTGCTGGCGTCCGCGTCGGCAAACTTGGCAGCCTTTTCTTTGATTTGTTCTTTGGTCATGGGCGGACCGCTCAGTTTTTTTACCGTGCGTTTGGAATAGATGCTGGCCACCGATGGTCCCCAATCCAGTTCAGGGTACTCACCAACTTTTTTGTCAACGGTACGGAAGCCATCCACGATGGTGTTGTCCATCGCTTTTTCCTCCGTGGCCATGGCGGTTTCAGCGTCCATCCAGCGCAACCGGTTCGAGATGACTTTTTGTTGAACGTCTTGCAAATTTTTTGTGATCTCGGATGAATTTTCATACAATCGTTTCAAATTCCCGATTTCTTTCTCCGACAGCGGCTCTTTCGATAAGTCCCTCATGGATGTCTTGTAGGCAAAATTCGAAATGCGGGACAGAAAGTCTTCGGTTTGATTGAACGGCAGCATGGTCAAAGGAAGCTGGTTGATCTCATTCTGCGCTTCGCTCGTAAGCCTCCATACGTTCATCAAGCCTTTGCGATGCATTCCATGCGAGGTCGAATGAACCGCTAACGTATTGCCGATCTCGGAATGCAGCTTGTCCATATGAAAAGACAGATCGTGAAAAGCGCGCTGATACTGGTTTTCCGCTTTGATCAGTATCGCGTTTTTTTCCTGATTCTCTTGGTAGCCCCACACCAGGGCACCGATCAACAGGATCGCGCATACCGGGAACATGACTGAGCTTAGACGTTTATACATCGGTATAGTCTCCTTTCTTCTGGACCACTGTCTATATTGTGGATCGAAGAAAGGGCTCTTATGCATCGAATTCCAGTACTAGGCCGGGGAACTGTCACCAACCTCTTCAATTTCGAATTGATCGCGGTTGTCGCAGAGGCATTGCTTGAATCCCGTCTCGATTTTCCCCCGCTCCCTCTTGCCCCTTAACGTGAATCGCTCTCCGCACCGTTGGCATCTGATTTTGATTTTGATCCTCATGACTTTTGACTCTCCGTTTCCACTCTTTCAAACTCCCGGGCATTAAAAAACACACCGAGGCTCCGTAACGCGTTAAGCGTTCCATGCCACCAGTGTGTCCAAATATTCACAATTTAACCTCTTCCTCCCGCTTCAAATAACGGAAAGGTGAGCGGTTGTTTGCCCGCGTAATCTTGCCAATGGCCCCGTACCACAACCCTGCCATCAACGGTGCAATGAACCATAACCAATTGTTCACCATCGTGTTCATGATGACGTCGTACAGCGAATGCCAAAAGAACGGAAGGATCAGGGATAGCGCAAGAAACCAGCGTTTCCTGTCTGGCGTGAACTTGGCCCTGCCCAGGTAATACCCCATAATGACCGCGAACATCGCATGCCCCGATACCGGCAGCAATGCTCTAAGGAACATGACGGATACGGAGGCGTTGCCCGCAAAAGCGTATAACACGTTCTCTACCGTAGCAAACCCAAGCGAAACTGCCACGGAATACAAAATGCCGTCATAAGGCTCGTCGAATTCGGTATGGTTATAAATAATATGGTAAATCACAAACCATTTGACGAATTCTTCGACCCCGCCTGAAATGACGATAGCTTCAAGGTAAGGGTTTTCGCCGAGCCACATCATCATGCCTCGCTGGATAATCATGACGGGCAGTACCATCAGGACCCCCATGATGAACACGCGCAGCACCATATGAAGCGGCTCGGAATCATAACGATCTTTCAAATAAAAATATGTTAACAAGGCGAGACCCGGAGCTACTGCTGCCGCTAAAACCGAAAACAAAAGCACCGAAATTCCCTCCCCTGACTAAGACGCGTATACAACTGGAACTTAATCCTGACGTTTAAAATGCGTGCAGATCACTTCAATGGCCTGCTCAGGCATGACCACTTTTCCGTATTCTTCCATCACTGCCGGAGTAACGGAAGAGCCTTCGCCGAATTCGGCGAGCAGCGCGATCAATGCCGCATGTTTATTCGAATCTACTTCGTCTGGTTCAAAATGCAGGAACCAGCGATCCTTATAAGAGTATAGTCTTCCTGCATCCGTAACATGCTCACGAAGCATATGAGCCGCTTCGATCAGTACCTCGAAATCTTTGAACGCATACACGATGGAATCGCTCTGCTCCAGAGTAACTTCCATTTCGTATACTTCCTCAGGCAGATCATCTTCATGACCTGAGCCATATTGCTGCGGATCGTATTTCCCACGGGTCACAATGACAACCATGCCTTGAGCGGGAAGTGCAAACACTTCAACGGCAAGCGGACCTGTAGCATCGAATCCAAGCTCGGAATAGGCCTGATCCATCATCTCGGTGAACAGTTCATGAACCTTGGGTATTTCCTGCCACATATCTTCTTTTTGTATTCCGCGCTCGCTCAGATCGTCAAAGGTCAGGAAAATCCGTATCTTATCGTGACTTAAACGTTCTATTTTCATACAGGATCTCCCCTTTATAAGCAAGTCTTATAACAGATTATGAAGCACCAAACAATATGTGCTGAAAATAAATCTATGTAGACATGTTATCATTTTATGCCTTCAATTGCACGAAGTAAAATCGACAAAAAAAGAATCAATCCACAAAAATAAAGCTGTGGTTGATTCCCAATCCGAATTTACGATTATAATCCGGGAATTGTCGTGTTGGTTTGGCTCAAGATCTGCTCTACTTCACGTTTGACATCCGGATTTGTTCGTATGAAATCCATGAGCATGCCCATGTTCTCTTCTTTTTCTTTCGGAGATACGGTTCTGGCGGCTTTTTTCGCCGAATTCCGATCAGAGTCGTGGTGCCCGTTCTGTTTGGCACTGAACCCATCCATGCCGGGGAAAGTCATTTCCATCATTTTGTGCTTGGCCTGATCCATCATGCGGGAAGAACCGGAGGAAAACATCGGGATTTTGCCCTTGGCCAGCCAGGAACTAGCCACAGCTCCAATGACCACTCCAAATAAAAAGGATGACGCCTTCATCAAACCAACCTCCTCATTTTGTAAAAGCAAGAGTATTGTTTGCGTGAAGACGCCAACTCATTCTGCATAAAAACAGGAAAATGCCATTATGAAGGCCACCAAGGCAAGAACGTGCTTGGCGCAGGTGCCCCCTTAATCCCCCACCATACCAAGCTGATGGTCAACATCACAAAGATAAAAATGAGCGAGTTGACAAAACGTTTGCTGAAACGTAAACGTCTGGACGGATGCAACTGGGTACGCGTCGGCAGCTCTTCAGCGACAACCGTCGACTCCTCATCCCCGTTCGCTTGTTTTGTTTTTTTGGAACGAGCAGGAATTCGACTTGGAAGCACAGGGCTTTCCAAAGAAGAGGCAAGCGCCTTGCGCTTTGATCTCGGCACGGATATGGAAGTCAATTGCACTTGGCCTGCTTCCTCAGCGATCACGGCTGTTTCGACGACAGAGACCACCTCGTGAGGTTCGAGCAAGCGATCTTGCGACTTGCTTTTCTCCGATTGGCGAGTACGCTGACTGCCATATGTCTTTATTCTGCTTAACTGCTGATTCATGATCCCCTCCGAAAACGTATGGCTAGACCGGACACCAGATCAATGACAAAATGACACAAGATCGGTGCCCACAGGGTTCCGGATTGTATGTAGATGTATCCCAACCCATAGCTCGAAACAAATACCCATCCCGTTGGAATCCAATGGCGTAAATAGCGAATGTGGATCACTGCAAAAACGATGCTGGTCCAATAAGGCCCGATCGCATGCTGGATTGCACCACGAAACAACAATTCTTCACATATCGCGACGATGGCCGCGATGCATATGATGTGCCACACCGGGCGATGTTTGAAAAGCATCTCATTGATTCCGCCGTCGTCCATGCTTTCCTGTGGAATGACATAGGAAAGCACAAGATCCATCACAAGCATCACGCCGGCCAAACCAAGCCCCCACCAGACAAAATGGATTTGTTCAGGCAAAGCCAGCACTTCCAGCAAGTTTCTTTTTTGCAACAAAACCCAGATGACCCCGATAACCAATGTCAAACCTTGCGTAAAATACAGATTCACCAAGAGCAAACGTTCGGTGAGCTGCTGCGGCTGCACTTTTTGAAACTTGAATTTGCGAAACTTCGGCTTTTTCATCCTGGATGCATGTCCTTTTGATTTCATATTTGTCGTAACAAACCATGTTTGCCCAACTGGATAGTATACTAAATGATATCCAAAAAAACAATTCGATTCAAGACCTGCCTCAAGTCCCGGTTTTTCGGGATTTTCGGCCAAAAAGAACGATGGCTCATCCATTTTCACTTCCCCAAAAAAACAAACCCTTATTTTATTGTTCGAATAATGTCTTATCATGGTTTCTAATCCTTGTTACATCGACAATATCCGCATCTCCATGAAAATGTTCAAGCCTATTGACATGCTCATGTCAGCCATGATACATTATGAAAAAATTAGTCAAGCCAAACACGATGATGGAAAAAAGACATTGCATTGTACATTCAGAGAGCCGATGGTTGGTGCAAATCGGTGGCAGGCAAATGTTCTTGAGCGCTCCTGAGTTGCTGCGTTGAAATTGGAGTAGGTGCAGCCGGTTAAGACCCGTTAACCTCTTCGGTCTATATGACCGCTAAGACTGTCGTTGCGAAGCGACGGTGAATTAGGGTGGTACCACGAATAACTCTCGTCCCTTATTGCGCAAGCAGTATGTGGATTGGGAGTTTTTTTGATTTCGCATGAAGAATAGCAGGAATGGTCACCATCCTATTTTCTATACCCGCCTTCTCTACTGCGACACCGCGTTGTCGAGCGGAAGAATCCATCCGGTTTTAAGGAAAAGACCTTTTTGATAGGGACTGGACCTTGACGATCATAGATAACCATTTCAAGGAGGAAGAAACCATGTACAAAGTGTTAGTATCAGACCCGATCAGTGATCTGGGAATTCAGCAGCTGGTGGAAGCAAATGATGTGGTAGTTGAGAAAAAGACCGGGCTTAGCGAAGACGAGCTGGTTGCCATCATTGGCGAATATGACGCTCTCCTCGTTCGCAGCCAGACGCGTGTAACGGAACGCATCATGGAAGCAGGCTCGAATCTCAAGGTGATCGGACGTGCCGGCGTTGGCGTCGACAATATCGACCTTCAAGCCGCAACTCAACGCGGAATCATCGTGATTAATGCACCTGACGGCAATACCATCACAACCTGTGAACACACATTCGCAATGATGATGGCTTTGGCACGCCATATCCCGCAGGCCTATGCCAAAACGATACAAGGTACATGGGATCGCAAAACCTTCCTTGGCGTCGAATTGCGCAACAAAACGCTCGGCGTGCTGGGAATGGGAAGAATCGGCAGCGAGGTGGCCAAACGCGCCAAAGCGTTCGGCATGGATATTCTTGCTTATGATCCGTTCTTGACTGAAGAACGCGCGGAGAAACTTCAAGTCAAGCTGGCAAGCGTGGATGACATTATCCGCAATGCGGATTTCATGACGGTTCATACGCCGTTGACGCCGGAAACCCGCCACATGATTTCCAGACCACAATTTGAAGTCATGAAAAAAGGAATGCGCGTGATCAACTGTGCCCGTGGCGGAGTCATTGATGAAATGGCGCTGGTTGAAGCGATCGATCAAGGCATCGTAGCCGGTGCGGCATTCGACGTCTTTGAAGTGGAACCGCCAGCTGCAGACCACCCGTTTCTGAACCATCCAAACATCATCGTGACACCGCATTTGGGAGCTTCGACCGTTGAGGCCCAAGAAAACGTAGCGATTGACGTTTCGGAGCAGGTTTTGCATATCTTGCGCAACGAGCCGTTTAAAAATGCGGTAAACATGCCAGCCGTGGCTCCATCCGTCATGAACAAATTGCAGCCATACTTCAAACTTGGCGAGACCCTTGGCAGCTTCGCCGCTCAAATCACGCAGCAAGCCGTTCAGGAAATTCGCGTCGAATATGCCGGCGATTTGGCAGAGGTGGACATCTCTCCTCTAACTCGCTACATTGTCAAAGGCGTGCTTGCAAGACATCTCGGACCGGAAGCCAACATCGTCAATTCCATGCATTTGGCTAAAACGCGCGATCTTAACGTCGTCGTAAGCCAAACGTCGAAAACCAAAGGTTTCACAAACCTGATCACGGTAACGCTCGTAACGACCCAGGATGCACAAGAGCGGCGCGTGGCAGGCACCTTGCTCGCAGGCTACGGCGAACGCATTGTCCGTTTGGACAAATTCCCGGTAGATATCGCTCCGGAAAGCCATCAAATCCTTATTTCGCATAACGATAAGCCTGGGATTATCGGACGTGTCGGCACACTGCTTGGTCAAAATGATGTGAATATCGCCTCCATGCAGGTTGGACGCCAAATCATCGGCGGCGAGGCCATCATGATTCTGACGGTCGACAAGGAAGTGCCGAAAGAGGTGCTCGTCCAGCTGACTGCACTGCCGGAATTGAATACGGCGGTAGAGATTGTGTTGGAGTAGTCATTCATATTGTATTTTTAGGAAAAGAGTCGACCCTTCAAAGGTTCGACTCTTTTTTGTGTTCCACGTTGAACAAGATTAAACGGTAGCGTTCAACAAAAAAACACCCCTGGAAGAGAGGGTGTTTTCGCATTTATTGTATAAAGACCGCTCATAGGTAGGGATTCTACCGAATTTTGCAGTTCTTTCGGGAATTCAAACAAGCAGAATAAACTCGGTTCCTTTCCCAAGCGCGCTGTTGACGGTAATCGAGCCTTGATGGGCATCGACGATATTCTTCACGATGGCGAGGCCAAGCCCCGTCCCTACGCTTTCGCCGCGTACACGCGCTTTGTCCGCCTTGTAAAACCGCTCAAATATAAACGGGACATCCGATGGCGGTATGCCGGCTCCTTCGTCGCGAATGACAATCTTGGCTGATTTGGTTCGATTGTCTGTCAGTGCGCCAGCCTCAATGTATACATTTTTGCCCGAAGGCGTGTGGCGGAAGGCATTGTCGAGCAGATTGGTGAACACTTGCTCCAACCGATCTTCGTCCGCCTCGTAAAGCGTGATGACAGGCTGCTCGCAGCGCAAATGAAGCTGAATCCCCTGTTCCTTTGCACGTACCGAAAACTTGCGGTATATCCGTTCCAATAACTCGACCAGATTGATTTCCCTCATGGCCATATCGGTGTGTCCCGCATCCATGCGGGCCAGATCCAAGAGATCCTTGACCAATCTGCCCATACGCAGCGATTCGTCGTGGATAACTTGGATCAGTTCTTCGCTTTCTTCCGGCGAAGCCGCCATCCCGTCTAACAAAGCCTCACTATACCCTTGCATCATGGATAAAGGAGTACGGATTTCGTGAGACACGTTCGCGACAAAATCGCGGCGCATCTTTTCCATCCTGACTTCCTCGGTAACGTCCCTAAGTACGGCAACCGCTCCTCGAACCACGCTGTCCTCGTACAGCGGGGCCATCTGCACGGACCAGACGCCCTGCTGGACATGAACGTTCGAACTCTGATCCTCGCCATCTTCCATCACTTTCTTGAACAAAGGGATCAACGGCTCGGGAACATCCCGGGATGAAGCGCCCCTATGTGCCGGTTCGCCTGCCTCCTCTTCTCCGGCCCAGTCCAGCGACTCCCACGCCTGCATAATCTTCTCTCCAGGCGGGTTGGTCAATATAATCTTGCCTTCGCCGTCAAATGTCACGACTGCATCCGTCATGCTCCTCAGGACGCTGGCCAAATGCTCCTTTTCATGATTCAGATTGCGAATGTTGTCTTCCAATTGTGCCGCCATGTGATTGAACGTGTTGGCGAGCTCTCCGATTTCGTCGCTCGTAACCAGAGACAAACGCGTGCCGTAGTTTCCCTTTCGAATGGCATTGGCCGCCTGAATCAGCTGCTGCATCGGCTGCGTGATTTTCGTAAACAAAAAGAGCGCAAAAAATGTCGTCAAGCTGAATCCGATGATGCAGACATAAGTAAACAGACGTTTGATGTCACGCGACTCGGATTCCGCAAAATTGGTATCGATATAAGGCAGCAAAAAAAGACCTAACGCAATAAGTACACAACCCACAAGGCTAATAATGGTTAGCCACAGCTTCCCGACCAGTGACCTCCAGAAAGCGAAACTACTTCGGAACTTCCAGTTTATACCCGACACCCCAAACGGTCGTAATCATCGCTGCCGACTCCGGCGATACTTTGTTCAATTTCTCGCGCAAGCGCTTGACATGTGTATCGACGGTACGAAGATCACCGAAAAATTCGTAATTCCAAACATCTTTAAGCAGTTCTTCTCTGGAGAATACCTTGTCGGGCGATGTTGCCAGATAATGCAACAATTCGTATTCTTTCGGCGTCAGACTGATCTCTTCCCCGCCGGCTGTCACGCGATGTGCATCGTGTTCGATGACCAGATGAGGGAAGACGATATTGTTGCTGGAATTGCTTTCTTTGGACAGGTAAGCCGTCGCGGAAGAGCGTCGCAGGATCGCTTTTACCCGGTAAATGACTTCACGCGGGCTAAACGGTTTAACGACATAATCATCCGCTCCGACCTCAAAGCCCTGTACCCGGTTAATCTCTTCTCCCTTGGCCGTAAGCATCAAGACGGGGGTCGACTTGACCTGTCGCAAACGGGTGCATACTTCCACACCATCCATGCCTGGCAACATGACGTCCAACAGAATCAACCCATATTCCCCTGAAGTCGCTTTTCGCAGCGCCGTTTCCCCATCCTCGGCTTCATCGATTTCATATCCTTCTTTTTCAAGATACATCTTTAACAGTCTGCGGATTCGCTCTTCGTCATCCACGACCAGAATGCGGTTCTCATGTTCTGCCATTCCAAAATCCAGCCCCTTTGCAATAACTGCTTATCCACTTCTATTATGTTCGACTTTGCGAACAATATTTGAATGCCCCGATTGAACGCAGGAGCCGCATGTGTATTCCATCGTTTCTTGCCGGAACGTAGAGCAAACGCCCGACTTTTCGTCCTAGTCCGCTCCAGCGTAGGAATGAAGGCCGGCAATAATCAAGTTCACGCCGACCAGCGTAAACATGACGACCAAAAATCCCAGTACTGCAAGCCATGCCGATTTCCGTCCCTGCCATCCGCGGGATAAACGCAAATGCAGATAAGCGCTATAGTATAGCCAGGTAATGAGCGCCCATACCTCTTTGGGATCCCACCCCCAAAACCGGCTCCAGGCAATCTGTGCCCAGATCATCGCGAAGATCAATGCCCCAAGCGTGAAAATCGGAAAACCGATCGCGATGGCCCGATAGCTGATCTCGTCCAGATCGTCCGCATCGATGCCGTCCAGCAGCGGTTGCAAAGCTTGTCCTAACGGCCTTCTTACAATCAGTCGGATGATGCCGTAGAGAATCAGGCCAACGATGATGGACCAAACTACGGTGTTTAGTTTGCGTCCCGCATTGACCCCGTTCATCCAGGATGGTGTCTCCAGCAGCGGTTGCTTCATGCCGAGAAACGGTTTCATGCTCTCCACTTCACTATTGTATGGTCCAAAAATGGGGGGCATGCGATAAATCACTTTATCTATTGTACTATTTTCCTGTACCTCTGTGTCAATGGCAGCAGGCTTTTGCACGAATACTGCTTCATATCCCGCACCGCGAAACGCGAAAACCACGCCGATAAAACCAATCACAACGACGATGGTGACCATCGTGAACTCGACCCAGCCGCGCTGGCGGCGCGAGTTTTTGTCTTTGCCGCTGAAATCTACGGTGCGCAGCAAATACATGAAGCCGGCGGCGAAACCGACGGCGAAAAATGCCTCGCCGAGCGCAGCCAGCGTTACATGAATTTTCAGCCAGATCGACTGCAGCGCAGGAATCAGCGGCTGCACCTCCTGCGGAAACACGGCGGCATAGGCCATGATGAGGATGGTCAGCGGCAAAGCGAACAAACCAAGCAAAGATTTGCGGTAAATCGCATAGACGACGATGAACGCAACCATGATCATCATGGATAGAAAGCTCATGAACTCGTACATGTTGCTGACGGGAATATGTCCCGCCCCCATCCAGCGGGTCGCAAAAAATGCCAAGTGGGCGATCAGTGCAACGATGGAAGCAACGAAAGCCCTTTTGCCCCACTGCGCAACATGCTTTTCGGGTTCGCGATTGCTCCATTTCTTGCCCATTACGGCGACGGCATATAACAAAAACGCTGCACAATACAGAAAAAAGGATACGATAAATGCATCGCTGCTGAAATCCAATAAGCTCATGCCCGATTCCCCCCGTTATCCAACGACTTTTCGTGCGCCTCCAGATTCATATGCTGTAAAATGGCAGCAACTTCACGCCGGAAACCGAACCAGTTTTTATTCGTGTGTCCCCCGAGCGTAAGCCGGCCGTCGTCGATGCGTATCCATATGCGGCGGTGGTTCCAATAAAATCCCATAATCAAACCAAGCATAATAATTGCGGCCCCGACCCAAACGAAGGGCATTGCTTTGTCGACACGAATGTTCAAGTAGCTTATCGATGGGATGATGTCAACGTTGTCCATGCTGTCCACTTCCAGCCGCAGCGGCACCTCTCCACCGACAAGCTGTTTGTTGATTTCGTCCTGTTGAAACCGCTGCTGGTCGATCTGTTTTGGAAAATACAAATACTGGATGCCGTCATCCGGGAGCTCCGGGCCCGCAATGTGCAATAAAAAAGCGGGTGCATTCGGCGATGGTGATTTGGATATCGGCTCGCCCTGCTCGTCAAGCGCGAAATCCATAAATTTTTTCCTGACCTCGATCGTATACGGCCCAGCTTCAAATTGTTGCTGTGTATCCACCATATCCAGCTTAATCGAGCCGAACTTTTCACCTGTCGATGCGCTGACCAGCTCCGGGGTAACCGAACGAAGGGTCGGGGTTAAATCATAATCGAATTGATATGCCTTCAAGCCCTTGTAATTCAAAGGGTCATTCACCCTGATATCATGCCTCGCAACCTCGACGAGCCGGGGTTCCTTGGTTAAATCGGAACAATCGGCCGTACATTCGTACAAGACCGCTTTGGTTTCAAACAGTTTCGGCACGGTTTTGTTCAAGTTGCGGAACTGCTCCGGCACCTCGTTCTCGTCGTAAAATTCCACCGTAAACTTCTCGTTCTTCAAGTACATGGACGTATTGGGGATTTTTCGGATCTCCCCTTCCGGAAATGCGACATGCTCGTCCAGATTCAGACCAGGCAAACCTCGCGCAAGCACGGCCAGCAAAAAAATGATCAAGCCGATATGAATGACATAAGGTCCCCATCGGCTGAATCGCTGCTTCTCGGCAAGCAATGCACCGCCTTCGGTGTGTACGCGATATCCTTTCTTTTTCAGCGGCGTAACCGCTTTCGTAATCCAATCTTCGGCAGCCTCATCAATGTGGCCTTGGTAGGTGAGTCGTTGCCTCGTCAGAAACTGCATATGTTTACGTATTTTTTGCTTGTTCAGTGCCTTGTACAGCGGAAGGACCCGGTCAAGGCTGCATATAACCAGCGAAGCACCGATCATGACAAGCAGCAGAATGAACCACCATGACTCATATGTATGGGATAACCCCAGCAAATAATAAACATGCCCCAATTGCCCGTAGGTTTCTTTGTAATACACGGAAGGATCGATATTAAGAAAAGTGCTTTCCTGAGGATAAATCGTTCCCAGCATCGAGCCGAGCAGCGTGAGCACGATCAAATACACGGCGATCTTGACGGATGAAAAAAAGTTCCAAACGCGATCGATGATATTGGGATTCTTTCGTTGTGAACGTCTCGCCATGCCGTCATAACGCATCTCGAGCACTTCGTTCGATTGGGCTTCCGCCTCCAGCAGCGGCTTTCCGCATGCTTCGCACAACACGGTGCCGGTCGGATTCTGGTGTCCGCATTCGCATTTCGTATTTTGGAACACGACTAGACCTCCTGTCAGGGCTGATTGGCCAGTTGCGAAATTTTCGCGTCAAGCGTGTTCAGATCAAGCTGACCGATGTGAATGGTCGAGATTTTGCCCGTATTCGATACAAAAAACGTGGTTGGCATCGGCGATATGCCATAATTCCGGATCGAAGTTTTGTCACGGTCGAGCATAATCGGGAATGTAATGCCAAGCTGCTGCACGAAATTTTCAACGGTCATCCGATCCTCGCCAGCATTAATGCCGATGAATTGAACGCCTTTGTCTTTCCATTTGTCCGCTTGAGCTTGAAGGGCAGGCATTTCTTTGACGCAAGGCTCGCACCAAGTTCCCCAGAAATTAATGACCAAGGCCTTCCCTTCATACTCATCGGACGCATGTACCTGACCATCCAGGCCCAGCAATTCAAAAGAAGGAGCCTTGTCCCCTTCTCTCGGCTTGCCGTTCGAGCCGGATACGGACGTGGAAATGGCGTATCCGCCCAACACCAGGATCAATAACAAAATGACGATTTGCACCGTTCTTCTTGATTTCCCCATGTGCCGCTCCCCTTTTGAATGACTGGTTCTTCCCATGCTTTTTCCTGTTCATCGATATTTCTGTGAACATCCTATGAACAATTATAACGAATTTCGTCACAAATCCGCGGCGATTTTATGAATTTTGTGTGTCCTTCGTTTACCTTTTTTTCATTTTTTTGGCTGGTTCCGATTTGGCGAGCTGGATCAGGTTGTTCACCTCTTCTTTGGTAAGCGGACGCGTGAGCCCTCTCTTCAGGTTTTGCAGCAAAATGCCGCCAAACGCAATCCGCTTCAGCCGGGTCACCGGATGGTTGATCGCTTCGAACATACGTCTGACTTGACGGTTACGGCCTTCGTAGATCGTAATCGAAATGACAGCCTCTTTGCCATTCGGGTCCACATCCTTGTATTCCACTTCAGCAGGTGCGGTCATCCCGTCTTCGAGCATGATGCCGTCCCTTAATTTCTCCAATTCGCTGCCGTGCGGCACACCTTTCACCGTAGCGAGGTACGTTTTGGGAACATGGTGCTTCGGATGCGTCAGCAAGTGGGCAAACTCACCGTCATTGGTCAGGATCAGCAGCCCTTCGGTATCGTAATCCAGACGGCCTACAGGATAGACACGTTCCTTCACACCTTTGAGATAATCGGATACGATTTTGCGGCCCTCCGGATCGGATGCGCTTGTAATGACGCCTTTCGGTTTGTTCATCAGCAAGTACACTTTCTTCTCGCTGCGGATCGGTTTGCCGTTTACCGTGATAATATCCTCGTCGGGGTTCGCTTTCGTACCCAGTTCGGTTACGACCTCCCCGTTAACTTCAACCTTGCCGGACAGGATCAGTTCCTCGCTTTTGCGGCGGGATGCAATTCCTGCCTGTGCAATAATTTTTTGTAATCTTTCCATGTTTGTCATGTCACCTCACCCTAATGATACCCATCAAGGGCAGAAATCACAAGAAATATCCGTTCAAATGGCAAACTGGATATCGCTCATGCTTTCTATTCTTCTCATAATGCTGCCAAATAAAAAACCCGCCTTCAAGCTCCTGCATAGGAACAGGCTTGAAAAACGAGTCTTTTCCGGACCAGCTCAATATGGTGCCGCCAAATCGATCAGAAATCGTTTAGTTCACTTTTCCTTGCACAACCACCGTTTTTTTGGATGAAGCGGCGGATGCGCCGCCGTTAATAAAGGACTGCAGCGTTTTTGATGTGATGTAATAGGTGCGTCCCCCGTACGTAAAGGTCATCATCCCGACAACCTGGTTGTTCTGATTAAGCACCGGGCCGCCGGAATTTCCTTGAGCCATCGCTTTCACAATGCTGCCGATGCCCTTTTTGCCCGGAACGTCCGTTGCGGCTGCATCGGCTACACGGCTCTTGGCAATCGTGTTATAGGTGGAAGGAAACTCCTCTCCTAACAACAACAAATCGCCGTCCGGATTTTCCGGAAAACCGATCGTGTAAACGATCTGGTTGTCTTTGGCATTGGCGAACGTAACCGGCTGTGCATCCAGCGGTTTCTCCAACTTCAGCAGGGCCATATCCGTCACCGGGTCGGTTTTGATAATGGCCGCTTTGATGGGTTGTTCCGGATCGGCCGGACTGGCAATGGATAACGTCGCCTCATCGCCTTTCGGAAGCTCCGCATAATCCTGCACCACATGATAGTTGGTCAACACCATATCTTTAGCAACCAGGATGGACGTACCGACATCGTAATAAACCGCGTCAGGCTCGTCCTGTTTGATCCATCGAACGTTCACAACAGGAAAAGAGTCGGCCGAGATCGCCAGCTTTTCGCGCAGTTGTTGATCGAAATAACCCGTAAAATGAATGGTGCTTGTGGACTGGGCGGCAGCCATGCCCGTTTGGCCCGCAAGCAGCGCCATTGCAACCATTCCCGACATGCCGAATCGAAGCACACGTTTCCATTGGTTCTGCATCTGTTGTTCTCCTCTCCCACGCTATCCATCTAGCATATCTGATATATCGGAAGAGAAGCAACATTTTTTAACCAAACACAATCAAACAGATGGCAAGCGCAGCGATGAATCCGACAACGTCGGAAAAGAGCCCCACTTTAAGAGCATACCGGCCATTTCGTATGCCCACCGCTCCAAAATAGACGGTCAACACATACAACGTCGTGTCCGTGCTTCCCTGGATGGTCGAAGCCATTCTGCCAATCATGGAGTCGGGCCCATAGGTTTTGATCAGATCTGTCGTAAAAGCAAGTGATCCCGTGCCGGTCAGCGGGCGCAAAATGCCCAGCGGCAGCACTTCGCCCGGGACCCCCATCCAGGAAAACAGCGGGGCGATCAGGCTGATGACGAAATCGAGCGCACCCGAAGCGCGAAACACGCTGATGGCTACCATCATGCCCACCAAATGCGGAATGATGCTGATCGCCGTTCCGAATCCCTCTTTGGCTCCATCAACAAAGGATTCATAAACCGGTACCTTTTTGGCGAACGCATATAATGGTATAAACGCGATGATAACCGGAATGGCCCAGACCGAAATCCAGTTGATGAAGGTTAACACAAGACTCATCCTTTCATGAGTGGTTTGCCGCCTGAATGCACGTTTGGCGGTCTTTTCATCGCTCTTCTCCTGTACCATCGATCCGCCCCGAGCGCAGCCACAGTCGCGATCACGGTGGCCATCAACGTTGTGCCTACAATCTCGGTCGCGTTCGCCGAATGATAATTCAGCCTGATCGCGATGAGCGTGGTCGGAATAATCGTTATGCTTGCCGTATTCAATGCCAGCAGCGTGCACATGGCCGGAGAAGCCGTCTGTTTGTCCGGATTAAGCTCCTGCAGCTCCTGCATCGCCTTGATGCCCATCGGGGTTGCCGCATTCCCCAGTCCCAGCAAGTTGGCACTCATATTGGACAGGATATATCCCATTGCCGGATGATTGCGAGGCACGTCCGGAAACAGGAACGCGACGACAGGGCCTAACAATTTCGCGATTCTGCTGAGCAATCCGGCATCCTCCGCCATTTTCATCATGCCCATCCAGAAGACGAGCACGCTGATCAGTCCCAAACATACCGTGACGCCTGTTGCCGCCCCATCGAATGCCGCCTGGGTAACCACTTCAATATTGCCTTTAGCGGCTGCAAACGCAAATCCCGTCACAATCATCAGCAGCCAAATGATATTAATCACAAGCTGGCCTCCTTTCCAAAAACGATTTTCGTTTTGCTGGCTTGCACCATATCACGGGGACAATAATCGGCTAATCACGGCTTTCCATGCCGACGACCAGGCCTTGGATCCGGTTTCTTCTGCAAAAGCGGCATCGTCCAGCTGCGGCTCCTTGGGAATATAGCTGCCTTTGCGATAGACCGGAATCGAACCGATCTGTCGCCCCTCGAGTTCGATCTGAATGCGGCCCGCCAGACCAAATGCCGGATCGGAAGATGCCCCCTCTCCTCCAGACTTCGGTTGGCTCTGCAGCACAAGACGTTTGTTCAAAGCTCCTTTTTCGCCCTCCGCAAGCGGATATTTGAAGCTGCGACCTGTAATCACATCGGTTCCTTCCACTTGCTGTTCCCTCTTGGCAATCTCAACCAGCGGGAAATGTTTAAATCCGAAGTCCAGCATGCGAGCATGGTCGTTCCAGTCGTCGCCGTCATTCAAGGTAACGGCAGCAAGCTGCTGCCCATTGCGCGTGGCCGAACTGACCAAGCACCGGAATGCCTTTTTGGTATACCCCGTTTTGACGCCGTCGGCCCCTTCGTACAATCGGAGCATCTTGTTTTTGTTATGCCACGAATAATCCCAGCTCTCATTCGGGTTCGGGGCAGATTTTTGTTCGGTGGCCACAATCCGCTTGAAAACCGGGTTCTGCAGCGCATATGCCGTCAAGCGGGCCATATCGCTCGCGGTAGAATAATGCCCATCGGCGTCCAATCCATGCGGATTCATGAAATGCGTGCCCCTTAATCCGATTTCCTCCGCTTTTTGGTTCATCATCAGCACGAACCCTTCTTCCGAACCGCCCACATGCTCCGCAATGGCCGTGGCCGCATCATTTCCCGACCGGAGCATCAAGCCGTACAACATGTTTTCGAGCGACATTTCCTCTCCCAACTTGAGGTATATGGAGGAGCCTTCTTTGCCGAATGCGGCTGCACTCACCTTGACTTTGTCATCCAGCTTCCCGTTTTCGATCGCCACGATTGCGGTCATGATTTTGGTCAAACTGGCGATCCGCATCTGTTTATCCCCCTCCTTGCTGAACAAAATCCGCCCGGAAGTCACATCGATCAGCGCTGCGCTCTCCGCGTGCGTCGACGGTTTGGACAGCTCTGCGGCCACCTCCGCTCGAATCCATGACGGCCATGCCAGCAGGGGGATAAGTATTAACACAATCACTTTTAATCCATTTCGCATGTTCATTCCTCCGGGTACTTGGAATCTTGTACTAGCCTATGTTTTGTCCACTTGAAGTATGTCCCATCCCTCAAAATACAGCAAAAATCCCTGCCGCGGCCGAAGCTGCGACAGGGCACTGTTTTTAATCAAGCCATGCCTTGAATCAAGGGTATTAATTATACGCTGTGCCTTCCGACGTAACCGTTACCCGGGTATGCTCCTCGTCCGTGTTGCCGCGAATCATGCTCTGAATGCGATCCAGCATGTGAGGTGCGGAATCGATGATCTTCTCGAACAGATGCGTGGAGTTGTCCAGCGGCACGATATGAACGCCTTGCTTGCCCACGACCAGAAACGCGATCGGACGGATGGAGACGCCTCCGCCGCTGCCTCCGCCAAACGGTGAAGCAACTGTCGCAGATTGTGCATGCTCCGTTTTGGCTCCGGAATTAGAGCTGTGCGATCGGTCGCCGTTCACATTAAAATCGCTCCCGCCCGCAGCAAAACCGAAGCCTACCTTGCTGATGGGCAAGATGACGGTTCCATCCGGCGTTTCGACGGCATCGCCAACAATCGTGTTGACATCCACCATCGCCTTGATGTTTTCCATTGCAGTTTCCATTAAACCTTGTATTGGATGATCGGACATTTTGATTCCCTCCACTTTCATTTTGAACTAGGTTCAGCCTAACCCTATTCTCTCCAGACCCAGATGAACTTATGTACAGCATCAATTGGGTGAATATGAATGCACTTCCTCCTGTATTTTACAGGCATGTTCGCTATACCCGGGAATCTCCCCGTTGCCGGTTTACTCTCCGTTGGCCGTGTCTCCGCTGCTTTAGCAGCCTCATCCACATACGCCATCCTCCCCGAACAACAAGGACTCTGGTCGTTAGCCTTATGCCTGCAACAACGATCGACCATATTTTTATTTTCATACGGCAATCCAAATCCGTGCGGAACTCCATTTCGTCACTCCACTCGGGAATAATGTCCAGTTGAGGCGGCTGATCGAAGCGGATCTGGTAAGACAAAAAACCAACGATACCGGATTTGACCCCCCATAACCAGCCTGTGAGCATCGCCGTATGCGCTGCGTCCCCCAGACTGACCCGGGTTGTCCAAATAAATCGAATCATATGTACTCGTTCCAGCGTTTGCCTGATCCATTGTTTTAATTCAGCCGTACTTCTAAGCATGACGCTGACATCGTCGCTCCATTTTTCGATTTTGCGTTTGTTTACCCGCTCGCTTCCTTTATTTTCGTTACGGGTCGTGTTCGCTCTCTGCTCCGTTTTCACAAGAAAGCCTTCCTTCATATTCTTGAAAACGATGGAGGGGATCTCATAATTCAAGCGGATCAGACCATATAGGAGCCGTACGTTGAATCGGGCAAAATCATCGCTCTTATGTTTACTGAATGAGACGTGGATATGAACATTCGAGACGAGAACTGCAGCAAGCAGCAGCACGACCGCCGCACCGATTCCTCCGAGCCAAATTAACACAGGCCTTACCTCCAAGCCCTCGATTCTTTTCCAGTTTAGTATGCACCGCAAATAGGAAAAAATTCACTGGACACGTTAAAATCCCGCTGCACGAAGAAGGTTTTCGCATAAAAAAAAGGCTCCAGTGCTGGAGCCGATCCAATATTGCCGCCATTTTTAATTGGTTTGCTTCGTTCGTTAATCCGATTCTTTCATATCGGGCTCGTTTTCCGCATCGCTCCGATCATTCGATGTTTCCGTTCCTTCTTCCATGCTCTGCTCCAGGCTATCGAGCTCGGATTGCTGCGCATCCAGCTTGTCAAACAGCATCTGGGTCTCTTCTTCCAGATTGTCCGTATCTTCAAACAGCCCCGGCTCCGGCAATTCGCTGAGCGAACCCAAGCCAAAGTAATCCAAAAAAGCTCTCGTCGTCCCATACAGAATAGGCCTTCCGATCGCTTCAGCGCGTCCCACTTCCACGATCAGATCCTTGTTCACCAGGGTGTGGATGGCCCTCTCCGACTTTACGCCGCGAATCTCCTCAATCTCCACCCTCGTAATCGGCTGGCGATATGCAACGATGGCGAGCGTTTCGAGTGCCGCTTGGGAAAGGGTCGTTCGTGCCGGCGAGTAGGCCAGTTTCTCGAAATAGACAGCATGTTCGGGCAGTGTCCCCAATTGAACCATGCCTGCAATTTTCAAAATTTGCACGCCTCTGCCATGCTCCGCAAATTCTGTTTTCATCTCTTCGATGGCATCCGATATCCGTTCTTCCGATACGTCCACGATTTCAGAGATTTGTTTAATGCTCAGGCCTTCCTCCCCGGACAGAAACAACAGGCCTTCAATAATCGACTTCAATTTCGGAAAATCCATGATTCCTTGCTTCCCCTCTCCACTCCATCACAATGTCCTCAAATGTCCGCTCCTGGTAACAGACAATTTGTTTCATCTTCATCAGCTCAAGCACCGCCAGAAACGTCACGACAATTTCATGACGGTACGTCTGTCCCTCCAACAATCCGGAGAACAGCATCCTGCCTCCCGGCTCCAGCTTCTTAAAAACCTGTACCACGTCCCGAATCCGGTCTTTGACCGAAATTTCATCACGCTGAATCCGGGCTACCGTCGCTCGCTTCTCCGCCTTGCGCAGGGCACGTTGAAAAGCTGCAATCAGGTCGGCCGCATGCAATCCCTCCACCGGGTTCGATTCGGTCTCCAAAGGCATGTACGGGCGCAGATCCTCAGGCTCTTTCGAGAAAATAAGGCTGCGCTCCCATTCCCGTTCATGAAGATGCCGCGCAATGCCTTTGTATTTACGATATTCTATCAGACGTGCAACCAATTCAGCACGTGGATCATAATCATCGTCCTGCCCATAATCATAATCTTCGAAGTCCTCGATCACCGGCGGTTTCGGCAGCAACAGCTTGCTCTTGATGGACAGCAGTGTCGCTGCCATGACAAGAAACTCGCTCGTAATATCCAACTCCAGCTCCTGCATAGAATGCAAATATGCCATGTATTGGTCCGTAATATCGCTGATGGGGATATCCTGGATATCAATTTCGGCCTTGTCGATCAAGTGCAGCAGCAGATCAAGCGGCCCTTCAAAGGTCTCCAGTTTGTAGGTAACTACCGTCACGAAACGAATCCTCCTGCAAAAAAAATACAAAACCCCGCTAAGCCGCCGAAATCCGGTCTCCCGTTTTCGTCTGCGCAAAGCAGGGCACTACATTAACTAAGCACTATTTTAGCTGATTCGTCAAGTTCGCCATCTCAATTGCCGCCGTAGCCGCATCCCATCCTTTGTTCCCGGCTTTGGTTCCGGCACGTTCGATGGCCTGTTCGATATTTTCCGTCGTTACCAAGCCAAAGATCGTAGGTACGCCTGTTTTGAGGTTGATCGCCGCAACCCCTTTGGCCATTTCGTTGCAAACATAATCATAATGGGTGGTTGAGCCCCGAATGACCGTGCCCAGCGTAATCACGGCGTCGTATTTGCCGCTTTCGGCCATTTTTTGGGCAATCAGCGGAATTTCGAATGCGCCCGGTACCCAGGCTACATCGATCTCCTCGTCTTTTACGCCATGGCGTTTGAACGCATCAAGCGCTCCGCTCAGCAGTTTGCTCGTGATGAATTCGTTAAAACGACCTACAACGACTCCGTATTTTAATCCCTCGGATACTAAATGTCCTTCAAAAATGTTAGGCATGCTGTCATCTCCCCAAAATTGTTTTTCATATTGGGCCGCCGCCGTTGGCGCAGCCGTGATTTTTCCCGTTTTCTGGCTTGCTGCAATTAAATTTCGTTCTTTTCCTCATTTTGCTCGATGTCGTCGAATTTGAGCATGTGGCCCAGCTTCGCTTGTTTCGTGTGCAAATAAGCCGTATTGTCCTCGTTCTCCTGCATCTGGATCGGCACGCGTTCAACGACTTCGAGTCCGTAGCCTTCAAGGCCTTTGATTTTGCGAGGATTGTTCGTAAGCAGCCTGATTTGGCGCACGCCCAGATCCTTCAGGATTTGCGCTCCGATGCCGTAATCACGCAAATCTGCCGCAAAACCAAGTTTCAGGTTGGCATCGACCGTATCCAAACCTTCCTCCTGCAGTTTGTAAGCCTTCAATTTATTGATCAACCCGATTCCGCGGCCCTCCTGGCGCATGTAGAGAAGAACCCCGTTGCCCTCCTCATTGATCTGATTGAGGGCCGCATCGAACTGTGGTCCGCAATCGCAGCGATGGGAGTGGAATACGTCGCCTGTCAGACACTCCGAGTGCACCCTTACCAATACAGGCTTGGAAGAGTCGATTTCACCCTTGACCAGAGCCACATGCTCTTTATTATCCACCGCATTGGTATAAGCAACTGCCTGGAATTCGCCGAAGTCGGTAGGCATGCGTACGGCTACCTCGCGCTGAACCAGCTTTTCTTTTTCGTTGCGATACTTGATCATATCCTGAATGCTGATCAGCTTCAAATCATGCTTGCGGGCAATTTCTTGCAGGTCGGGCAGTCTCGCCATCGTGCCATCTTCCTTGATGACTTCACAGATGACGCCCGCAGGATAAGCGCCGCACATGATGGCCAGATCTACCGCGGCTTCGGTATGCCCGGCACGACGCAGCACGCCCCCATCCTTGGCGATGAGCGGGAACATATGTCCCGGCTTTCGGAAATCGCCGCTTTTGGCATTCGGATCGATCAGTCCTTTAACCGTAATGGAACGTTCATGCGCCGAAATGCCTGTCGTGGTGTCTGTATGATCGACCGAAACGGTAAAGGCCGTGCCGTGGAAATCGGTGTTTTGCTGCACCATCGGCTTCAGGTCGAGCTCATCTGCCCGTTGTTGCGTAATCGGCACGCAGACAAGCCCGCGGCCTTCCGTAATCATGAAATTAATCACTTCAGGCGTTGCTTTCTCCGCCAAGGCAATGAAGTCTCCTTCATTCTCCCGGTCCTCGTCATCTACCACGATAACCGGTTTGCCTCGCATGAGATCGTAGATTGCTTCCTCAATGGTGTCCAGTATGGATTGATCGGACATCATTCCACCTCCCGGTTCTGTTGTCTATATCTTTCATGCGAATCCATGATTCGCCAAAAATTGTTCGCTGATGCTCTGTGGTTTCTCTGAAGGCGCTGCCTGAGTACCTCTGCCGTATTGGAGTAAATGGTCCACGTATTTCCCCAAAATGTCACATTCGATATTCATGGAGTCGCCCGTTTTTTTGTAATTCAACACCGTCTCCCCGATGGTATGGGGAATGATCGACACCGTAAAAGACGTTTGCATCGTCTGAACCACCGTCAGGCTGATCCCGTCCAAAGTGACGGAACCCTTCGGAATCAAATATTTGAACAATCCTGGATCATCCGGATGAATTTCGAATACAACCGCATTCTGATCGCGCGTCATTCGGACAATCGTACCCGTACCGTCCACATGGCCCTGCACGATATGGCCTCCGAAACGTCCCCCCGATTGCATAGCCCGTTCCAGGTTGACCCTGCTGCCGGACTGGAGCTTATCCAGGTTGGTGTGACGGTACGTTTCCGGCATGACGTCAGCGGTAAAACCTCCGCCTTCAAGCGTTGTCGCAGTCAGGCATACGCCGTTAACGGCAACGCTGTCGCCGATTTTCAGGTCATCCATAATGAGGGAAGCGCCAACGTTCAGCACCATCGCTTCGCCTTTTCGACCGATCCGTCGGATGTGGCCGACTTCTTCCACCAAGCCGGTAAACATGCTGCGGCCTCCTTCCTGATTACGTTATTCAGCCCAGACCGGAATTCCGCCGATGCTGATATTATCCCCCACCTGCTCGATTTCCAATTGGCACAGCTGGATCGCCTGGCTCATACGCTCGACGCCCTCGAAGCGGAAGCTTCCTGGCGTGTCGTATCCGCCAACGATTTTGGGGGCAATGAACATGAGCAGCCGATCCACCAGTTTGGCCTCTAACATCGCACCATTCAGCGTGCCGCCGCCTTCAAGCAAAATCGAACCGATCTCCCGTTCTCCGAGCTTGCTGAGCGCGTTCAACAGATCCACGCGCGGCCCGGGCCCGCAGCGAATGATCTCCACGCCATAAGCTTCAAGCCGTTCGGCCGCTTCTTGACTTGCTTCATCGGTTGTCAGTACCCAGGTCGGCGTCAATCCATCCTTTACCAATTTGGAAGTCAAAGGAAGACGCAATTTCGAGTCAACCACGATCCGTACCGGGTTGATCCCTTCCACCTGCAAGCGTGTCGTCAGTTCCGGGTCGTCTGCGATCACCGTATCGACGCCGACCATGATGCCTTGATGACGGTGGCGGAGGGCGTGAACGATCTCACGTGCGGATTCATTGGAAATCCATTTGCTGTCCCCGCTGCGGGTTGCGATTTTTCCATCCAGCGTGGAAGCGGTTTTTAACGTGACAAACGGCAATCCTGTCGTAATATATTTGATGAATTTTTCGTTCAGTCGTCTTCCACGCTCGCGCAGAACCCCGACCTCTACTTCAATGCCCTGCTGGCGAAGCATGGATATGCCTCTGCCGGATACTTGCGGATTCGGATCTTCGCAGCACACTACGACGCGTTTCACCTTTTCATGAATGAGTCGTTCGCTGCACGGCGGAGTTTTGCCATAATGGCTGCACGGCTCCAACGTGACGTAAACAGTACTTCCTTCCGCATCGCTGCCAGCCATATTCAGCGCATGAACCTCCGCATGGCCCGTGCCGCGCTTCAGATGACTTCCGAGACCGACTACGCGGCCGTCTTTCACAACGACACAACCTACAACCGGGTTGATTCCCGTCTGTCCTTGCGCCCGTTCTGCCATATCCAGTGCAAGCGCCATATAAAATTCGTCGTTAATCATTTCCAAGTCAGTTCACCCCGCTATGTCTAATATGTCAGGAATAGCCTGTTCAATGAGGCTGCGTTCAGCCAATCATGCAAAATCCAAAAAATCCCCATCGAACAGTCTGTTCAATGGGGATGATGAGAGATCCGCTGCTACTAGCGGATGGAACGTTGATACATGGGTACCCGAAAACAAAGGCTCTGCGGATTCAAGCAAGTGAAAATCGACACATGCCCAAAGATAGAATCCCCGTCAAAGCTGCAGTGATTTCTCTAAAGTCATTTCGCATATGGTTGGAGGCAGCACAAGAAAAATTCTCGTAACTGTCTGCATTTTCGCATAACGAACAGTACCATGCGCAACATTTTGCCAAACGCGGCCATAGGCCGCATCCGCTCCTTCTCCCATCCAGACTATACTGTCGGTTCTGGAATCGCACCAGATCAGCCGTCTGCCTTGGCAAACGGGTCACGGACTTTGCAGCACGCATCATTGTGGTGCGCTGCATCACCGCCGGTAGGGAATTGCACCCTGCCCCGAAGGAATGTTGTTTTGTTAATTTGGATGTTAGCACTTTAACGGTAAAAAATCAATCGTTTTTTATTCCTTTTTGTCATATACTAACTTTTAATAAGCAATGAATACTGGCAGGACATTTAGCCGTTACCAGATTGTGGCTCCTTTCCTTCCTCTATTGCGGTCCATTCAACCTCTGAGATGAGCGACAGTTTAAATTTCAGGAAAACACCAGCTTGCCAAATGTTTCAAATCTTTTGCGCGTTGAAAAGGAACACGTTCAGGCTCCGGCATCCGAGATGCCGGGCACGGCACATCCCTTGCCACCCGTCTGACCCAGCTTGTCGAATCCAGCGCACTTACCAGGCTTTGCCAACGCCCATCCCTTCTCGGACGAAACGACAAGCTTAATTCTGCTTTGGCAGGCATCTCCTCGTAGATCCCGTCCAAATATTCGACCTTGACCCGCTTATCCTCGATGTGATGGCAATACACCGTGATCCACAATCCTTCCCTGACGCGAATGGCGTATACATCCCCTGCCTTGGCTTCTCCTTTTCCGGCATCTGGGGAGGCTTTGGGGACGCTAGTCCGAGCCGCCCTTTTGTGCTCGAACGCTCCAACCACCGTTTCCTTAACGCCAGGGTCCTGTTCGGGCCTTTCCTCAAAAGATATGTCAGTAAGATCAAACCCTTCAAAAAGCTTTGCCAAAACACGTTCGTTGATTCCGATGGAGGAATCCCACCACGCCAGCGGGGCCTGGACTTCAACCCGAATGTTGGGCCGCTGGTCGCGCTTGACATAGGTCGTAAATTCCGTGGCCATTCCAGGGTAGTCCTTCGTATCCAGTATACCGATCAGCGCCAGCGTCTCGAGCAGGTCACGGTAAGCGTACTCGCTGCGCGTAGGCAGAAGGCGTTCCTTTTTAAGCGCTTGCGCCGCTTTGCTGTAGCGTGTTTTGGGAGGCAGCGAGCGAAGTACGGTCAGTATGGCACGAAACGTCCAGCGATCATAATCGTTGGGTACCGGAATCCGATCTTCCTCAGCCAATTGTTCCAGTGCCAGCACGTGCCCGAATAGATTGCCGTCCAGCGGCGTTCCATTGGTCATGCGCCAATACCATTGCAGACTTGTATCCGTTGCCTCATTCACATTCAATCCGCAAATTTGGCAAATGCTTGAGGACGGATAGGGGGTATATTCATGTTCCGGAACTCCGTCCGCGAGCAGCTTCCCCGTTAGCAGCGAACGCCAAATGAACGGCGCGGACCATAAGGAGGATACAAAAGCTTGCGCTGCTTCGGCAACGTTCCAGGATTGGGCGAGTTTTTTCAGTGCGACAATCGTCTGCTCATGCTGCGGCCGCATGAATTGGTTCGGGGAGTGCCCTGCTGCCTCAAGCCCTTTCATCTCCGTTTCTGCGATCGTTCCCGGCACAGGATGCCAAGATGCCTCTACTTCCTCATCCCAATATGTACGTTGACTGTATACTTGCTTTAAAAGCCATAACTGATGGACTACATCCATTGTATTTACCACCTTCCTCGGAAAATCGTCGATACTATCAAGCCTTCTTATATCCTGCTTACTTCACTCTATATTATAGAATCATTGATGGACAAGATCAGCAGGCTTCACACCCATCCATCAATGGAAATAGGGGTACTTCGACTCATTTTGATGCGTTCGTTATATACAGCTGTTTTATAAAAAAAGCCGTTTCGCAAATATCGCGAAACGGCTCTCTTAAGTTGAAATGAAAATGGGGATTAAGCTTCCACCACTTCAACGGTTTCCATTTTGTCACGGCCTTCGAAAGCATCAACGAATTCCATGCCTTTAACCACTTTGCCAAACACCGTGTGTTGGCCATCCAGATGCGGCTGCGGTTGGTAGCAGATGTAGAACTGGCTTCCGCCCGTGTTGCGGCCGGCATGTGCCATAGCCAATGTACCACGCTCGTGTTTGTTCGGGTTGATTTCGCAGTTGATGGTGTAACCAGGACCGCCGGTACCTGTTCCATTAGGGCATCCGCCTTGAGCTACGAAGCCCGGGATGACGCGGTGGAACACCAGACCGTTATAAAAGCCGGAGTTCGCCAATTTCTCAAAGTTTGCTACCGTGTTTGGAGCGTCTTGATCGAACAGGTCGATAACGACTTCTCCGCCGTTTGCCAATTTGATTTTCGCTTGTTTCGCCATATGTAAATGACTCCTTTCATATTTACAGCATTCATGATGCCAAGGACCGCTTTCGCCAAACCCTAAGCACTTTTCTTAGTGTACACCGAAAATCGTTCCATCGCAAAAAAATGGACAAACTTTTTTTCTTTCCCCGCCAGAAAAGAAAGAGAGAACAAACGGGAACCGTCCCGCAAGTCCTCTCTTTTTGCCTTCGATTTCAGTTCAACTGCAATTAACGCACTACAGGCTGTTTGCCGAGGCGCGCAGGAACCAGGTCATTTTGAATGATGTCCTGATAGCTCTCGCGACGAACGACGACATCGCCTTGACCATCCTTAACGAATACGACCGCCGGGCGGCGAATCCGGTTGTAGTTGCTTGCCATGGCATAGTTGTATGCGCCCGTGCAGGATACCGCCAGCAGATCGCCGCTTTGCACTTTCGGCAAATCGAGATCCCAGATCAGCATGTCACCGCTCTCGCAGCATTTGCCGGCGATCGATACGGTCTCTTCGGACGCTTCGTTCGCGCGGTTGGCCAAAATCGCTTCATATTTGGACTCATACAGCGCCGGACGAGGGTTGTCGGTCATGCCGCCATCGACTGCAACATATTTGCGCACGCCGGGAATATCCTTGCTCGTACCCACCGTATAGAGGGTCGTTCCCGCTTCGCCGACAATGCTGCGGCCTGGCTCTACCCAGATTTCAGGCACGTCATAACCGATTTGGGCAAAATGGTTTTTAACCGCATCCGTGATCGCTTTAACATATTGGGAGACTTGAAGCGGAGTATCTCCGTCGATATAGCGGATCCCGAAACCGCCGCCAAGGTTTACGACTTTGAACGCAACATTCAGGCGCTCGTACACGCTTGCGGCGAATTCAGCCACGCGTTGAACCGCCATTTGAAAACCTTCCACCTCGAAAATTTGCGAACCGATATGGGAATGCACGCCAAGCAAAACGAGATTGGATTGCTTCGAGGCCAGCTCGATCGCTTCAAACGCGGTTCCGTTGCCGATATCGAATCCGAATTTGGAGTCGGTTTGGCCTGTGGAAATGTACTCGTGTGTATGTGCTTCCACGCCCGGAGTGACGCGCAGCAAAATGTTCACCTTGCGCCCTTTGTCCGCCGCTACCGCTTGCAAGAGATGCAGTTCGTTGAAATTGTCGACGACGAAACAGCCGATTTCGGCATCCAGAGCCATCTCGATCTCTTCCAGCGTTTTGTTGTTGCCGTGGAAGTGAATGCGCTCAGCCGGAAAACCTGCTTGCAGTGCAGTGAACAGCTCGCCGTCGGACACAACGTCGAGGGAAAGGCCTTCTTCCGCAGCAAGGGCACACATGGCCATCACGCAGAACGCTTTGCTTGCATAAGCAACCTGGAAGCCCAATCCGGAAGCGCGGAACGCATCCATGTACTCTCTGCAGCGCTGGCGAACAAGCTGCTCATCCACGATGTACAGCGGGGTACCGAACTGTTCTTTCATGACGGTGGTGTCCATGCCCCCGATTTCCAGATGTCCTTGATCATTTATTTTACTTGTACCGTGCAAATGCATATTTTTCATTCCTCACTTTTATATACTGGAACAGTGACTATTCCAAGGATTTTAAACCAGTATACCAAATTCGGAGCAAAGAAAAATGGATTTTTCGGCAAATCATTTGTGTTTTTTACTTTTCCGCAATTCACCATCCGGGTCCTGGGACATTTTGGTGTTGTCCCGCGCCTTATTGAAAGATGGTCGTTTCTTGCTTTCCAGAAGTGGCAAGCGGAATAAAAAGTTGCCGAAGGCCTTTGCATTAAACGGTATAAACGGCCACAGATAAGAGGAATTGTAGGAACGACGAAGCGTCAGCGCAAGAATAAGCAGCGTTGTTCCAACTACTAGGCCCGGCACCTTGAAGATCGCGACGGCCGCCAGCAAAACCAGCCTGACCAACCTGTTGGCTAGCCCGAGCTCATAACTCGGCGTCGCAAACATGCCGATTGCCGCGATGGCCATGTACAGGACGACCTCATTGACGAAATAACCGGTTTTTACGGCAATGTCTCCAATGAGAATGGCTGCGATTAAGCCCATCGCCGACGCTAGCGGCGTCGGCGTATGCACTGCGGCCATCCTCAGTAAGTCGACCCCCAGCTCGATGAGCAGGAACTGAAGAATCAGCGGCAGCTTGGCGTTCTGCTGCGGGCCGATGAATTCCAGGCCAGGTGGCTTGAGGGACGGTTCGATGACCATCAGCAACCACAGCGGCAGCAGGAACAAGGAAATCAGAATACCCGCAAAGCGCACCCATCTCAAGTACGTGCCCATAAAGGCCGTTTGCCTGTTCTCCTCCGCATGTTCGCAAAGGTCGAAAAAGGTCGTCGGCAAAATCATCACGCTGGGCGACGTATCAACAAAGACGACCACCCTGCCTTCGAGCAGATGAGAGGCCGTCACATCTGGACGCTCGGAGTAACGAACCAGCGGAAAAGGGTTCCAGCCTTTGTTGATGATCGCCTCCTCCAACTGCTTATCGGCTGCGGGAATGCCTTCGATGTCAAGCCGCTTGATCTTTTCACGGACGGAATCGACCTGTACTTTGTCCACAATATCGTCGATATACACGACGCAGACGTCGGTCTGCGTCCTGCGGCCCACCTGCATGAGCTCGAATTTCAATCCGGGGTCGCGTATTCTGCGTCTCACCAAGGTTACGTTGGTTAACAGCGTTTCGGTGAAACCGTCGCGCGAGCCGCGCACCACCCTTTCCAGTGAAGGCTCTTCCGGAGACCTTACGGGATAATTCCGCGTATCCATTACAAGGGCGGAGCGGTCTCCTTCGACAAACATGGCGCTCATGCCCATGAGGACCTTGCTGATGACCTGGCTCATTTTCTCGACCCGCTCGACTTGAATGTGCGGAACGTAACAATCGAAATACGATTTGAGTGCATGCCCGGACACTTGGTCCGGCGACAGATACGTCAATCTTTTCAACACCTCAAGCAGAATTTCATCCTTGGCGAACCCGGTCAGCATCAGCAGCCCGATCTGTTTGCCGCCCATCACCATCTCCCGAAGGTTCACGTCGAACGACTCGCCGAGACCCATGATTTGTTTGAGCGTATATTTGTTGTCGTTCATACGCGGGGAAATATCGTCGTTGTTTTGCCAATAATGCACCGATTCCTCGACGCTGTCGGACATTTCATCCTGTTTTTTTTCGAGGTATGCCTTTTCTTCTTCTTCCTTCCGGATTTCGTAAGGCGATTTGCCCGCCATGTCCCCCGGCAGGCCTTCGACCGTTTCCTGTCCGGTATGATCGGATCTTGTTTCCATTCTGTCCTTCCTCCTCCGCATCGTGATCTAACGCTGATATATAAAAAAGTCAAACAGAGACCCCGTCATCTTGCCCAAAATCATCGCCAGAAGCAAACCGAACAAATAAGGCTTCATGCCAAGCCGCTTGGCCAGCACCGGAAGCACGTTAAGCACCTCGGTCAGCGCCGCGGCCAACAGGCCGATGAATACGCCGCAGAACAAGCCGGCAATCGGGCTGAGCAGCATCGCTCCGTTTACTTTCCAATGCCAGAAATCCGCGACCGTGCCAAGCAGGCATCCTCCAATCAAGGCTCCTTCGTACCAGTGGCTTTTATCATAAGTTCTCGTCAGCTGAGCAAGCCTCGGAATCATGTCGAGGACCAGAATGAGCGCGATAATCCCGCTGCCGACGGCGATTCCTCCAGCAACCCCGAGCACGATGCTGATTGCACCATTAAGGACGCTCATCGGTGCTCATCTCCCTGTTATCCCGTTCCAACAAACGTTCGCTTTCCTCGATCACGACATATTGGTCGACGTTTTGCTGATATAAGAACATCTCGACTTCCAGCGGGGTAGGTTCCTCATTCCACTTTTTCTTGAATAAATGGTTGAAGAAGACGGTCATGCCAAAACCGATGCCGAGGGAATAGGCGATCTGAAACAGATACGGATGCTCGTCCCGGGTGCCCGTGAGCATTTCCACAATCCGGATCTGGACCTCCTGCATGTTCACATCCGCATGAAAATTCATGATGGTCAGGGCCGAACCAAAAAAAAGCAGGATCCAAACCAAAACGAACAATGATTTGGAAGGTTTGCCGTTCCCTTCGATCACTTCCACCAGGGTGTGACCCGAACCGATGAGCTCGACGTTGGCTTGCGGCAGAACCCGCCGAATTGCCGGAATGACCTGCAAGACGTCGATCAGGATCAGATTGCCGTCCATCGGTCCGGGATGCAGCAGCTCGAGCTCATGCAATCTCGCCTCCTCCTGTTCCGGTGAAGTAAGCAAATGGGCGATATCGCCAAGCGTGACCCCTTTGCCTCTCGGAATGCGAATGCGGCTGCGCAGACGAATGTAGACCGTTGGAGTGGGTGCCAGAGACATCCGAAACACTCCTTTACTGCGTAATTTCGCTTAGTATTTGAAAATCGTGCAAATTTATTACGAAAAGAGAATATTCTCCTTTTATGCATGAAAAAAGGCCGGACCGGCAAACCGGGCCAACCTGCCATTGTCGTTCAATCGATCCATGAAGCTTTCCAATGACCGTCTTCATTTTGCGTGAATGTGGTTGTGGTAACGTTGCTTTGATCGCTTATTCACATAAAAACTAACAACCTTCCACGCACGTCATATGCGTTAGAAGGTTGTTAGTTGTCGTTTATTGACGATTCATTGCGCGATCTGGTCGCGAATCGATTGCAGTATTTTTTTCTCCAGCCGCGATACCTGAACCTGGGAAATCCCCAGCCTGCTCGCCACTTCAGATTGCGTCTGATCGCGATAATACCTCAGGTAAACAATCAACCGCTCCCGCTCGCTCAGCCCGCCGATCGCCTCGCTGAGGGCCAGCTTGTCGAACCAGCGTTCCTGCGATTCGTCGGCGATCTGATCCATCAATGTGATCGGATCGCCATCGTTTTCGAACACCGTCTCATGAATCGAGGTTGGCGGCTTGTTCGCTTCCTGCGCGAATACCACTTCCTCCGGCGTCACGCCCAATTGTTCGGCCACTTCCTTAATCGTGGGCAGCCGATCGAGGTGTTTGGAGAGCTCGTCGCGTTTCTTGCGGACTTTGTTGGCCATCTCCTTCAAGGAACGGCTGACCTTGAGGGTGCCGTCATCGCGCAGGAATCGCTGAATTTCCCCGATGATCATCGGCACGGCATACGTAGAAAACTTGACGTCATAGCTCAGATCGAATTTGTCCACCGATTTAAGCAGGCCGATACAGCCGATTTGGAACAGGTCTTCCGGTTCGTACCCCCTGTTCATGAACCGCTGTACAACGGACCAGACAAGCCGGATATTGCTGTTCACCAGCGTATCCCGGGCGACATGGTCACCCGACTGACTGAGCGCAATCAGCCGTTTGACCTCGGCATCATCCAAGTAGGCCTGTGAAGATGATTTCACTTCAGCATCCATAAGACCAGCTCCTAATTAAACAATGCTTTCTTGGATTCAATCCTTTTCATCATCCTGATGGAGGTGCCCCTGCCGGGCTCGCTGCTGACTTCGAATTCATCCATGAAGTTTTCCATAATCGTGAAGCCCATGCCCGATCGCTCAAGTTCCGGCTTGGACGTGTACAGCGGTTGTTTGGCCAGTTCGAGATCCTCGATCCCTTGGCCCCGGTCCTCGACGATGATCGTGACCATGTCATCGCGAATCTGCGCCTGAATGGTAACGACGCCCTCGGGATTGTTGTTGTAGCCGTGAATGATGCTGTTGGTTACAGCTTCCGAGATGACCGTCTTCAGGTCGCTAAGCTCGTCCATCGTAGGATCAAGCCGGGAGATAAAAGCCGCAACGGTCACACGCGCAAACGATTCGTTCTCCGATTTGGCCGCGAACTGCAAATTCATGAAATTTGTACCGTTTCCTTCACTCATGAGACGACCTCCAGACCCGAGAGGGCAGTTCCCTCATTTTCGTAAATCGGCATAATCTTGAACAATCCCGACATTTCCAGCAAACGGTACACCGGCGGGTTCACGTCGCATACCACCATTTTGCCGCCTTTATTTTTAATGAGCTTGTATCTGCCCAAAATGACGCCCAGACCCGAACTGTCCATAAACTGCAGGTCCTTCAGACTGAGAATCAGATGCTCGCATTGTCTGCGCTGGATGGCCTCATCCATTTGCATCCGGACCAGATCAGCGGTATGGTGATCCAATTCCCCCGATAAGCGTACGATCAGAACCCCACGGTGATGCTCCATATCCACATGCATGTTCACGTTAGCTCACTCTCCTCCCTGTCATGAACAAGGATTTCTACGCCCTCGAAGGCTTTTCCTTCCCCACGACAAAACTAGAAGAAAACCCCTATTTAACTACAAAAAATGTTCCAGTTCATCCAGGAAAAGCAGCAGTCATGCTCTCAAAGGCTGCCGCCACATACTCAATCGAACAAATTGCTCGTCGTTCGTTTGAACAGCTTCCACCAGCCCGCTTTGTTCACGTCCTGCGGTGCCTTGATGTCAAATTCCTTAATGACCTCACTGCCTTGATAAACAACCAGCTTTCCAACGCTTTGCCCGGCCTTGACTGGCGCTTTTATGCTTGGCTGGAGCTGAAGCTCATGCCGAATTTCCTCGGATTTGCCGCCTTTGCGCATCAGCACGCTGTAATTTTGCGTGGCCTTCAGCGGCAACTGCGCCACTTCGCCCTTTTCGATGTTCAGCTGACCGAGCATCTCTCCGCTTTTGTATAGAGGTTTCATCGTATATTGGCTGAACGCATAATCGAACATGGCAGACACTTCGCTATTGCGCGTTTTGGTGTTCGGCTCGCCAAGCACGACCGCGATCGTGCGCAATCCGTCCTTCGAGGCAGTGGCTGAAAGGCAGAACTTCGCTTCGGACGTATATCCCGTTTTCAATCCGTCAGCTCCGGAGTAAAACCGAACCAGCTTGTTGGTATTGACGAGCCAAAAGGGCTTCGCCGTATCCTTGCGCAAGTAATCCTGATATGCTCCGGTGTATTTGGTAATGGAAGGATGCTTAAGCAGCTCCCGGCTCATCAGCGCAATATCGTAAGCGGACGAATGGTGACCTTTGACAGGCAGTCCATTTGGATTGACAAACCGGGTATCCTTCATGCCAAGCTCTTGAGCCCGATCGTTCATCATCTGCACAAAAGCTTGTTCCGAACCGCCGATCTTCTCGGCGATCGCGACCGAAGCGTCATTGCCGGAGGCCATCGCAATCCCTTTCAGCATGTCATCCACGGTCATCTCTTCGCCAGGCTCCAGAAAGATCTGGGACCCGCCCATGGAAGCGGCGTATTCACTTGTTCTGACCTTGTCGGTCAGCTTCAGCTTGCCTGCATCGACGGCCTCGATCGTCAGCAGCATCGTCATGATTTTGGTAATGCTGGCCGGCGGCAGTTGGTCATGGCTGTTTTTTTCATAGATGATCGTTCCGGTATCCGCATCCATCAGAATCGCCGAACGCGCCGACGGGGCCAGGTCTGCCCCTTCTGCCGGTTTGCGCGTTTCTTCGGCGAACACCGAAGAGGTCATAGCGGATAGCAGCATACAAATCGTCATGAACGATGCCATAATTCGTTTCTTCACAGTGAATAACCTCCTTGAATGACTAGGCTTAGAAGCTGCGACGAAATAAGAGGTACTTTTTTCGCCCCAGTCTCTTACTGCATGTTCCATGCAAGTACTGCTAATCATTGTCGGCGCGTTTACAGCAAATTATTCCATGCAAATCATGTTTTTCCAAACTTTTTCCAGAGCTGAAATCAACAAAAAAACAGCCTATCCCGAAGCACCGTTTGCTTGGGGAGGCTGTTCGCTTGTTTTTTGGAAAGGCTGCGCTTCTTTATCAAGCCAGGGCCTGTGTATATTACATTTGCGGGATGACCGCAAGCACCAGGCTCAGGAACGATTCGCGAACACGTTCCGTCGTTTCCATGACTTCGTCATGAGACAAAGGCTGGTCCAAAATGCCTGCAGCCATATTGCTGATGCAGGAAATGCCCAGCACTTCAATGCCGGCATGACGGGCCACGATCACTTCAGATACGGTGGACATGCCCACGGCATCCGCACCCAACGTACGAAGCATACGGATCTCCGCCGGCGTCTCGTAGTTCGGGCCAAGCAGGCCTGCGTAAACGCCTTCGCGCACGTCGAAGCCTTGCGAAGCCGCCGTCTCCTTCGCCAAAGCGCGCAAACGGCGGCTGTACGCTTCCGACAGATCCGGGAAGCGCACGCCCAATGCCGGATCATTCGGCCCGATCAACGGATTTTTGGCCGTCAGGTTAAGATGATCCGAAATGAGCATCAAGTCTCCCGGCTGATACGACGTATTTACACCGCCGGCTGCATTCGTCACGAGCAGCGAAGCAACGCCCAGCTGCTTCATGACGCGTACCGGGAACGCGGTCAGCTCGGGACCGTAGCCCTCATACATGTGGAAACGCCCCTTCATCATGACGACTGCACGGCCTTTGATCGTGCCGAGCAAGAGCTCGCCTTCATGTCCTTCAACCGTCGACACCGGAAAATGCGGAATGTCCTGATAAGCAATGCTCACGCCATCTTCGATCAGGTCTGCCAGGATTCCCAGGCCCGATCCGAGAATCAGGCCCACCTCTGGCTTGATCTCGCTTTTGCTTTGGATATAAGCGACCGCTTCCGTAATCATTTGTTGATTCAATGCTGTCATTAAAATGCTCCTCCTAAAATCGTGCTGTTGTGTCATGCACCCAAGTATTCGCCATCAACGAATGGATATGCATGTATATCCTCCTGAACTCGTCCCAAGAAAAACGCCGCTGCACTAACCGATGCAACTCCGATCTACCCAGTCACCGGCTCATGGACGATGTGCGCTCCCTTCGCTTACTTCGCCCTCGGATGATGATTTTCATAAATCTCCTTCATCGTTCGCCGCCCGTGGTTGCCGTACGGATTGTTGGATTGCTCCACATGTCCAAGCATATCCTGAACTGCCCGGGTATCCGCTCCGTTCGCAATCAGGTGGGCGGCGAAGGAGTGGCGCAGCGTATGAGGCGTGATCTCCCCCGAAATGCCGGCGTCGAGCGCAGCCTTTTTAAGTAATTTCCAGAAACCTTGGCGTGTCAAACGCCGTCCCGAGACATTCACGAACAGTGCCTGCTCGTCCGCATCCGTTTTGAGCAGCTCGCCGCGAAAATCACGGATGTACGTATTGACCCAATGGGCTGCAGGAGCTCCAATGGGCAAAATGCGTTCTTTACCTGCACCCCCGCAACGAATAAAGCGCATATCCGTATGTATGTCCCGCACATCAAGCGCAATCAGCTCGGAGACGCGAATGCCCGTCGCATACAGAAGCTCCAGCATGGCCCTGTCGCGAACGCCCTGAGCCGAAGCCGTATCGGGCGCGGCAAGCAGCAGCTCAATCTCCCCCACGCTGAGCACCTGCGGCGGTGTCTTGTCGGCCTTTGGAGCCTCCACATCGAATGTCGGGTCCTGCATCAACGCTCCGCGCCGCATCAAAAAATGAAAATAGGAGCGCAGGGAAACGATACTGCGGGCAATGGTTGCATTGGCTCTGCCCGCCTGCTTCAGCTTGCCTATAAACAGAACCACATGGGTGCGGCGTACTTGATCCGCCTCCCGAATCCCGTATTCTTTGTCCGCAAATTCGATAAACTTGTCCACGTCCCGAAGATACGATTCCAATGTGCTGCTCGACATTCCCTTGTCTTCTTCAAGGTATAAAGCATAGGCGTGTATCGTCTGCTTCATGCACAACGCTCCTCATCTGACAGACTGCCCGAAGGGCAGCCTGCATCCGTAATTGCATCCCAGGTGTTCAAGTCGGCTATTCCCCATACCAATAGAACAAACGCAGACGCTCGGCAAACGCGGGACGCTCATCGCCAGGGCCTGGCCAAGCCGTTTCCTGAAATACTTTGATCGCGTTTCCCACAGGCGCCTGGTATTGATCCACAGGCGAAATCCAGCCATTGAACAAATCCAGAACATGATAGAACAGATAAACCAATGCTGCAAAAATCAGAATAAACCGAACAAAACGAAGCCCTTTCCGCACAGAAATAACCATGGGCAATCCCCTCCCGATTCGTTCCCTTCCTTTCCTGTATTCAGGGCGAGATGCTCCAGCACCTGCTTGTCTTGCTCAGGAAAGCGTTCAGAATCAGCCTATGCCGGGATTTGCCGAGATATGATATGAAAGCGCAAACCTTCCATACCCTGCGTGACCAAAAAAGCTCCCCCGTCAAAACCTCCGGTGAGAGCTTGAAGACACGCTATGTTATTCTTCATCTTTGGGCTTCTGGTCATTTTTAGCTTTGCAACGATAACAAATCCCGTGGAAATCCAGACGGTGGTCCACGACGGAAAAATTGAATTCCTGCTCCAGGCGCTCTTCAAGCGGTCCGAGCCAGTCTTCACGAATTTCATCCACACTTCCGCATTGAACGCAGATCAAGTGATGGTGATGATGCTTGGACGTATCTCCGCGCAGATCATAACGCGCTACACCGTCGCCGAAGTTGATTTTCTCTACAACATGCAGCTCACTCAGCAGTTCGAGGGTACGGTACACGGTTGCCAGACCGATTTCGGGAGCTTTTTCTTTAACAAGCATGAATACGTCTTCCGCGCTCAGATGATCTTCTTCATTCTCAAGAAGTACTCTGACGGTGGCTTCCCGCTGGGGCGTTAATTTATATCCTTGGGACTGTAGTTGCTGCTTGATTTTATCGATCCGTGCTTCCATTTTCTCCCTCCCCCTAGGAAATCACTGCACACTGCAACTTAACCCACTTCTTTCATTATAGGGGGAGTGCGTAATCAAAGTCAACAATTTACACATTGCTATCAAGCTAGACGGGCAGCAGCATCGGCGTGACCCAGCGCATCATTGCCGGGGTAACCCAGGTTTCGAAGGAAGCCACACCCAGCAAGAGCCCGGCCATAACCAGCGTTAAGAGAAGATAAGAGGCAAACGGCCGCTGCCCTGCAGGAGCTCGCTGCATGAGCAGCCGATTGCGAATGATGTAGATTGAAAAAGTCATTGCCGCAACGCTGCATACAAGCAAGATGGGGATGACGAACAAATTGTGGGGAGCAACGGATACAAGCGCGAACAGCAAGCCTTTCCATGAATACTGCCCCACCAGGTAACCCACCGTGAATCCGATCAGCACGCCCTTCATAAAATCGAGAACCAATATGCCGGGTAATCCGATGACGGACAGGCCCAAAATCCAGATCAATCCGATCCACTTCAGATGCAGCATCGCAATGTCCCAATAAGCTCCGGTCTCCCCTCCGGATGTGCCATGGTGAACCGTAACGAAAAAATTGCCCAAATACCCTTCGAGATCCTGACGCTGCTCCAGCGACAGTGCATTGACCATCAGGGCACCGAAAATGACACCAACCAGAAACAGGACGGCCACGAATACATAGAGCGAAGTTTGGCCTTTGAAACTGAAGTGAGAAGAACGCATACGAGCAAGGGTCTCCTTTCCGGTTACATGAACAACGTTCATCGATGTTTGGGAGCGGATGTTCCGTTCCAATTTTCCATGTAACCATACGTATGATAGAGACGCCCTTCGTATGACTTCTTGTCCTTTTCCCGATTAACGATCTTTGGACATGCCAGGCTCTTTTCCTTGCACGCTCACTTTGCCGTACGTGCCGCCGCCTCCTGAATCCAATTCCAGGCGACCTTCCCGCGCTGCCACGATCATGCCGGCCAAATGAGATCCTACCACTTGCGCCAGTTCCTCCTCGCTTGTGCGGTGCAATACATTCATCTCCGTACCAAAGCGTTCCAGCAACTGCTTCAACTTGGCCTTCCCCAAGCCGGGAATGAACTCCAACGGCACTTGGTAGCAGTAAGGGGGCCTGTAGGCCGGAACTTCAGGAACATTCCGATCCGCGATGGACAGTATCCGATCCAGCACGCCTTGGACCAGCTTGAGACTGCCGCAATAAGGACAGCGTTCTGCAGAGAGCTCCTGTTCGTCCATGATGCTGCCGCAGGCCGCACAATAGGTGCGGTGATATTTCCCAAGCCGCGGGTTCAGTCCATAATTCGCCCGGATTTTCCGGCCTTCCATACCCTTCAGGGCCAACCGAAATTCGTCGAACGAAGGCGAGGCAATGAGCAATTCATTGTACTCACGGCCGATTTTGCCAAGGGAGTGTGCATCCGAGTTGGTCAAAAAAGGAATAGGGTCCAGCTCCGTAATATGGCTGGCCATGGACGAATCGGAACTGAGCCCGAGCTCGACGGCGTCGATCATATCGGTATCGAGCACCTCGGCCATTCGCGCGGCCGTGCTGCCATAGATGCCTTTATGCGGCGTGAAGACGTGTGCCGGCACGATCAACCCGCCCCGGGCTCTGATCTCGGCCTGCATCTCCCGCGCGGGAACATAGATCCGCTGTGAGCTAAGGTTGACGTTTTTCATGTGACGAGCAATCCACGCCGTGAACGACTTCATCGTGGCCAGGTCCCGGAAATAAGCCAACATATGGAACTCGCGCCTGTCCGGTTCCCGCAGCTCCAGTTCCGTCCCCAGCAAAATCGTCGTATCCCTGTACCCAATGCCTCCCCCCGCCAGTTCGGTCATGGTGCCTTTCTCCAGCAGCTGTTCGATGTCCAGCTGCACGACGGGGGCGTGGCAGTCGATGACCCCGAGCAGCCGGATCCCTTTGCGTCCGGAAGCTTCGCGGGCAATATTTTCAAACGTCAGGTCCCTGCTGCCGCTGATTTTGACCGCTTCCCCTCGGGAAGTCCGGCCGATATGGATGTGAAGGTCCGCGTAGGTAGGCTGCCAATCGTTTGCAGATGCCATGGAATTCCCCATGGTCAGAACCGCCCCGTGGCCCGGTACAGATCCCATGCATACACGGCCAGCATCGTTTTGGCGTCGCTGATCCGGTTTTGGTCCATTAACGCATAAGCCTCATCCAACGTGATTTCGGACACTTCCAGAAATTCGTCTTCGTCCGGCTCCATCTCGCCTACTTCCAGGTCCTCGGCCAGATAAAGATGGATGATTTCGTCCGCAAAACCGGGGGAAGTGTAGAAGGAACGCAGATGGCGCAGCGATTTGGCCGCATATCCGGTTTCTTCGCGCAGTTCGCGTGCCGCTGCCACTTCCGGCGCTTCGCCCGGATCCAGCTTTCCAGCGGGAATTTCCACTTCCGTCCGGCCCAGTGCTTGCCGGTACTGGTCGACGACCAGCATTTTATCGCCCCTCAAGGCGAGAACGGCGACGGCTCCGGGATGGCGAACAACTTCCCGGGTCGCCCTCTGACCGTTAGGCAGTTCCACCGTGTCGATTTGGAGGGAGATCACTCTCCCCTCGAACATCTGCTCCGTGGAGATCGTTTTTTCATCCAGCTTCGGGTTGGACGATTTGGCGGAAATATTCGCTTGCGACGTGTTTGCGTTGTTCATGACTTAGTTCAGCTCCGTTCTACGAGTTTGAATTTCAACGTGTTCGTGCGGTATAAACCTTCCTGTTTTGGCATATGGTGATTTTATACCACACCCGGTCATAAAGATAACCAATCAGGGGGACAACCGATGAACAGTTATTACACCAAACAATCCGTGCATTTGGTAGGACAGGCCCGGCAAGTAAAACTGATCCTTAAACAGTGGCTTAACGAATGGGGACCGGATGCCCGTGTTGCAGACCTGATCGCAGGGCGGAAATAACGCCCCTTTATTTCAGTATTTCAGCATGGCGGCCGATTCAATCCAACCCTTCTGCATGTTCAATCGCTTGTTTGCGTTTTTGCAAAAAGTCCGAATCGGCTTGCGCCGGATTCGGACTTTATTCAACTTGTGGAGCGCACCTGGTTTCAGCCAAGCCGCTTCCGGTTGACGGTGGCATGCCATGCATAATGCCGAATCCACGATATTGCTTAACCGGAGGCTGCTGCAATCATTTCCGGACAGCAGCCGTTTCCTGCACGATGGCCACGACGACTTCCGCCAGCTTGGCGAGATCCTCGGCCCGAATGCGCTCATTGGTTGTATGAATTTCTTCGTAACCTACGGCCAAGTTCACCGTCGGAATGTTAAAGCCGTTGAAGATGTTGGCATCGCTGCCGCCGCCGGACATAAACGTCGACGTCTCCAGCCCAAGGCCGCGAATGGCTCGCTGTGCAAGCTGCACCACCTCATGATCATCCTGGAATCCAAATGCAGGATACAATATTTCGCTGTGGAATTCGGCTCTGGCACCAAATTTGTCGCAGGTTGTTTCGAGCGCTTCCCGCATCTTTGCAACTTGCTGCTCTACTTTCTCCTGAACGATGCTGCGTGCTTCCGCTTCGATTTGCACGAAATCGCAGACGACGTTCAGCGCCGAACCGCCTTGGAATTTGCCGATGTTCGCCGTTGTTTCATCGTCGATCCGGCCAAGCTTCATCGCCGCAATCGCTTTGGCTGCCACTTGAATGGCACTGATGCCATCTTCGGGGTTCACCCCGGCGTGTGCGGATTTGCCGTAAATATTCATCTGAATCTCGGCCCGGGCCGGTGCAGCAACGCAGATTGTGCCTACAGCGCCGTTCGAATCGAGCGCATAACCGAACTCGGCATCGATATCCTGCGGGTTCATTGCGCGCGCCCCAACCAGGCCGGATTCTTCTCCGACCGTGATGACAAACTGGATTTTGCCGTGTGGAAGGTTGTTCTCCTGAATGACGCGGATCGCTTCGAACAGGGCGGCAATGCCCGCTTTGTCGTCCGCGCCCAGGATCGTCGTTCCATCGCTGCGAATCCAGCCATCCTCACCCAGTATAGGCGTAATGCCCGTACCCGGCGTCACCGTGTCCATATGGCATGTAAAGAAAATTGCAGGAGCATCCGATGCTCCCTCAGCTTCCCAAGTGACGACCAAATTTCCCGCTCCATGACCGGTTTTGGCCGTCGTATCGTCTTCATAAACGCGAAGTCCCAAACGGGCGAACTGCTCTTTCAGGACGGTTGAGATATTTTGCTCGTGTTTCGTTTCGCTATCGATTTGCACCAGTTCCATGAACTGCTCGACAATCCGCTGTTGCTTGATCATAAGGCTTTTCTCTCCTTTAATGATAGGGTACAATACATATATTGTGGGCGTTTTCTTACGGGTCCGGCATAACTATTTGATGAAAGGAGTCCTCGCATCATGCAAAATAAAAAATGGTTTCGCATCTTCATTTACATCATGTTGATCGCGATGGTGGGGTCCACTTTGTTTATCGCGCTCGAACCGTTGTTTTACGGATAATCCCCTAGCCCTTGCACCATTTTGAATCATTAGCGGTGAAGGGCTTCTTTTTCGTCTACCCAACGGATGTCATAAGAAAAATGCCGGCTGAAATAGGAGACGATCTCCTTGGCAACCAACTCCACGGAAAAGGCTTTGCCCGTAATATCTTCCAACGACGTCACTCCGTATTGCTGGATGCCGCAAGGAACAATTCCCTGGAAGCCTTCATGCTGGATCCCCGATGCGATGTTGAAAGCAAACCCGTGACTCGTCACGAAGCCGCGTCGACGCTTGCAGCGATTGAATTTGACGCCGATGGCGGCAATTTTCAAATCCCCGATCCATACACCCGTGTAGCCTTCCTTGCGTCCGGCCTCGATCCCCTGATCGGCCAGATAATCGATAATGACCTGTTCAAGCTTACGCAAATACCCGTGCAGGTCAAGGTCCTCGTCGCGGCCGAGAACAATCAGCGGATAACCCACAAGCTGTCCGGGCCCATGATAGGTGATATCTCCGCCACGATCAATCTGAAACAATGAAATGCCCTGCTCCCGAAGCTGCTCTTGACTGAGAAGCAGGTGCTCGGGATGATTTTGCGAACCGATCGTATACGTCGGTGGATGCTGAAGCAGCAGCAACCGCTCGTTCCCTTCTCCCTCATCCAACTGCTGTACAATTGATTTTTGACTGTTCCAGGCTTCTTCATATTCAAGCATCGGTATGTATGCAACATCCAGCGGCTTATGCATGATATCTCCTCACCCTTCTGCTTCATTATTGATGTGCTGACGGATCAACCAAACGACAAACAACGGGAAAAGTGCACGGCCTCCGGCACATACACTTTCCCATAACCCTGCTATTCTGTTAATACACTGTCGTTTCCATGTTATAACCTTCCAGATTCTCCTTGACGCGCTGCAGGAATCTTCCGCAGATGACGCCGTCCAAAATCCGATGATCCAACGAGAGGCACAGGTTGGCCATCGAACGAACCGCGATCATATCGTTGATCACCACAGGTTTCTTGACGATGGATTCAAATGTCAGAATGGCTGCCTGCGGATAATTGATGATCGGCTGGGAAAGGATCGAACCGAACGAGCCGGTGTTGTTGACCGTGAACGTTCCTCCCTGCATATCGTCCAGCTTCAGCTTGCCTTCACGGGTTTTGCGCGCCAAATCATCGATTTCCCGGGCCAGTCCCGCAATATTCCGCTGATCGGCATGTTTAATGACAGGTGTCAGCACCGAATCCTCCGTACCTACCGCCATGGACAGGTTAATGTCCCGTTTCACGATGATTTTGTCCACGGCCCACACCGAGTTCATGATCGGATAGTCCTTGATCGCGTTGACGACGCCTTTCATCATGAAGGACAGATACGTCAGGTTAATGCCTTCCTTGCGCTTGAATTCATCCTTCAGCTTGTTGCGCAGTAAGACCAGATTGGTTACGTCGACCTCGATCATCGTCCATGCATGCGGAATTTCGGATACGCTTTGACGCATATTGCGGGCAATGGCGTTGCGGACAGGCGTCACGTCGATAAAGTACTCGGAACGTCCTTGTCCGCCGCCTTCCACCTCGATTTGCGGGATTTTCGGACTTTCCGTCAAATGGATGCCTGAATGTCTGACGGGCACACCCGCGTCAGCCACCGGAATTCCTTCGCGCGTTGAGGCAGCGGAAGGCTCCACCGGCCCGCGGTTGATGCCGCTGAACGGAGATGCTGCCGACTCCGTCGCATGCGCCGCTGCTTCAGGAGCGGCGACCTGCTGAACGGGGGGCGAATATGCAGCTCCGCCCTGCGCGATGTAGGACAGAACATCTTTGCGCGTAATGCGCCCCCCCATGCCTGTTCCGTGAATATGCTGCAGATTCACGCCATGTTCTGCAGCCAATGTTTGAACTGCCGGCGAGTAACGTCCGCGCATCGGCTGGTCGGGATCATGAGCAGGTACGCCGGCATTAACGACAGTTCGGGCGTCCGTTCCCGTTTGCGATGCCGATCCCGCCGCAGCAGAAGACGGCTGGCGGTTCTCGGTAATTTGCTCCGCTGCCTCTTCCCCGGAAACAGCGACCTGCATATGGCAGATCGCTTCGCCAACGGCAATCGTAGCGCCTTCCTCAGCGAGGTGATCGCCCATGATTCCATCCACGGTGGACGGAATCTCGGCATTCACTTTATCGGTAATCACTTCACAGATCGGCTCGTACTGCTCGACCGCATCGCCCGGTTTTTTCAACCATTTTGCAATCGTCGCCGATACCAGCGATTCCGCCAGCTGCGGCATAATGACCTCGATCCATTTCATGCGTTCAGCCATTTCGATATCACTCCTAACTTTGCTTGTATCTAAGCCGTTGCCATCACGTTACGCACGCCGTAACGGGGCAACATCGGGATTGAATGTATATCAATCCTTCCTCTCTTGTAACCGTCCCCGAACATATAGACAAAGCAATCAATACTGTGCCAATGCACGCATCGCTTCCTTAGCCTTGTCTTTGCTCAGCATGTAGAACTTTTCCAGCGTCGGGCTGATCGGCATCGCCGGCACGTCCGGACCGCAAAGGCGTTGAATCGGCGCATCCAGATCGAACAAGCATTCCTCGCTGATGATGGCCGCAACCTCTGCTCCCACCCCACCGGTTTTGTTGTCTTCATGCACGATGAGCACTTTGCCCGTCAAACGAGCGGAAGCAATGATCGCATCGCGGTCAAGCGGCTGCAGCGTGCGCAGGTCGAGAACGTGCGCGGTAATGCCCTCTTCACGCTCAAGCTCTTCAGCAGCCTGCATCACGAAATGCAGCGGCTGGCTGTACCCGATGACGGTAATGTCGGCGCCTTCGCGCAGTACGTTCGCTTTGCCGATCGGCACGATGTAATCGTCGTCAGGCACATCTTCCTTGATCAGCTTGTAACATTTTTTGTTCTCGAAAAACAGGACAGGGTCCGGATCGCGTACGGCCGCCTTCAGCAGGCCCTTGGCGTCGTATGCCGAGTACGGCGCAACGATTTTCAAGCCCGGTGTGCCAAAAAAGATCGATTCCGGACATTGGGAGTGGTAAAGGCCGCCAAAGATACCGCCGCCGATCGGCGCACGGATCACGACCGGACAGCTCCAATCGTTGTTGGAACGGTATCGGATTTTGGCCGCTTCGCTGATGATCTGGTTGGTTGCCGGAAGCATGAAGTCCGAATATTGCATTTCCGCAATCGGCTTCATGCCGTACATGGCAGCCCCGATCGCTACGCCTGCAATCGCCGATTCGGAGAGAGGCGTGTCCATGACGCGCATTTCGCCGAACTGGTCCTGCAATCCTTTGGTCGTGGTAAATACCCCGCCTTTGACGCCAACGTCCTCGCCAAGCACAAACACGTTCTCGTCGCGTTCCATCTCTTCCTTCATTGCCAGACGGATCGCATCAATGTATTCCATCATCGCCATGATTACCGTCCCCCTTCGTTGCTTTCTGCATATACATGCGTCAGCGTATCTTCAGGCTTCGGATATGGCGCGTTGTCCGCGTATTCGGTCGCCTCTTTCAATTCCAGCGCGAGCTGGGATGCCAAATCCGCATCCTGGGCTTCATCCCAAATGCCGCATTCGAACAAATAATTTCTCATGCGAAGGACTCCGTCCTTTTTCCAGTTTTCTTCCACTTCTTCCTTAGTGCGGTATGCAAGGTCATTATCCGAGGTAGAGTGCGGCGACAGACGGTACATCATCGCTTCGATCAGAGTCGGACCTTCGCCGGCAATGGCACGTTTGCGCGCTTCCTTCACCGCCGCGTATACCTCAAGCGCATCGTTTCCGTCCACACGCAGCCCCGGGAATCCATAACCAAGCGCACGATCGGATACTTTGCCGCTCAGCTGTTTGTGCACAGGCACCGAGATGGCGTACTGGTTGTTCTCGCACATGATAATGACAGGCAGCTTGTGCACGCCCGCAAAATTCGCGCCTTCATGAAAATCTCCCTGATTGCTGGAGCCTTCCCCGAACGTCACGAATGAAACGAACTCTTTCTTTTGCATCTTGGCGGCAAGGGCGATGCCCACCGCATGGGGAACCTGCGTCGTTACCGGGCTGGAGCCCGTTACGATGCGCAGCTTTTTGTGGCCGAAATGGCCCGGCATCTGCCGTCCGCCGCTGTTCGGATCTTCCGCTTTGGCAAACGCGGACAGCATCAGTTCACGCGGAGTCATGCCTACGGCCAATACGAAGCCGTAATCCCGGTAATATGGTAAGTAATAATCGTGATCGCGGTCCAGGCCAAATGCTGCGCCTACTTGCGCCGCCTCCTGACCGATCCCTGATACGTGAAAGTTGATTTTGCCGGCTCGCTGCAGCAGCAAGCATCGTTCGTCAAACTTGCGTGCAAGCAGCATCGTTCTGTACATATCCAACACTTCTCCGTCGCTAAGCCCCAGCTCAATGTGCCGATGGACTGCTCCTGCAGTACCTTGTGAACTCATTATGAGGTACCTCCTTTAAATTCAGAGCCTGAGGAGCCGCGAAGAAATGCTTAATGTACTTTATTTCGTCGCGGTCTCCCTGCCAGTCTTACAACCCGATCTTATAACCTGGTACTAAGACTTGACTTAAGCCTATTATAATCCCTTTTACCCAAAAAAGGAAAGGTCCTTTCTCTCGAGGCTCTTCAGCCTACATGCCGATCGCTTTTCCGTCCACCGCCAGCATCGCTTCGCCCATGATTTCCGACAAGCTTGGATGCGGATGGATCGTCTGCCCGACTTCCCATGGCGTAGCATCCAGCATCTGGGCGAGCGAAGCCTCGGCAATCAGTTCCGTCACATGGGTGCCGATCATATGTACGCCCAAAATATCGTTCGTTTCCGCATCCGCGATCACCTTTACAAATCCATCGCGGCTGCCATGGACCAGCGATTTGCCGATGGCTTGAAACGGAAACTTGCCAGTTTTGACGCTGTGGCCGCGTTCCTTCGCTTCGCGTTCGGTAAATCCGATGCTCGCCGCCTCCGGACGAGTGTATACGCAGCGCGGAATACGATGGGATTCTACGGCGTGTACCGTTTCGCCGGCGAGATGGTTAGCGGCCAGGATGCCCTCATGGCTGGCTGCATGCGCCAGCTGCAAACCACCGATCACGTCGCCGATCGCGTAGATATGCCCTTCCCCTGTCTGCAGGTTTTTGTTCACGGCAATGAAGCCGCGCTCAAGCTTGACATCCGTATTTTCGAGGCCGATGTTCTCCACGTTGGGCTGACGGCCAACGGATACAAGCATCTTGTCCGCGCTCAGCGCCTCGCGTTTATCGCCGGATAACTCCACTTCGATTTGAATGCCGTCCTGACCGGACTTGTACGTTTCCGTCAGCACCTTCGCTTTCGTCAGGAAACGAACCCCGCGTTTGCCGAGCAGACGCTGCATTTCCTTCGCGATATCTTCGTCTTCTGCCGGAAGCACATGCGAAGCCGCTTCAACGACCGTCACCTGCACGCCGAAATCGTTCAGCATGGAAGCCCACTCCAGTCCGATGACTCCACCGCCGACGATGATCAGCGAAGCTGGAAGCTCGTCCATGCGGAGCGCCTCGTCGCTGCTCATAATGTATCGTCCGTCGGGTTCCAATCCGGGAATAACGCGCGGCCGTGAGCCTGTGGCGATGATCAGGTTTGTCGGCACAACCGTGTCCATCTCGCCATCGTCGAATTCGATGGCCACCGCTCCGCTTTGAGGCGAGAAGATCGACGGACCAATGACGCGCCCGTTCGCATGTACGACCTCAATCTTGTTTTTTTTCATCAAATATTGAACGCCCTGGTGCAGCTGCTCCACGATGGCATCCTTCCGGGCCTGCACCTTCGGAAACACCAGCGTTGCGCCCGTCGTCTCAATTCCGTATGTCTCGCTTTCCTGAATTTCCGCGTAGACTTCCGCGCTTCTCAGCAGCGCTTTGCTTGGGATGCATCCCCGGTGAAGGCATGTTCCTCCCAGCCTGTCCTTCTCGATAATGACAACCTTTTTTCCCAGCTGGGCGGCACGAATGGCGGCAACGTAGCCTCCGGTTCCTCCCCCAAGAATGGCAACATCGCAATGAATTGGCATCTCATCTTTTCCCCTTTGTCAACGTTTTACGCTATCCTTGGTTCCATTGTACTCTCCCAAAGCAGCGAACTCAAAATTTCGCGCCGTCTATGCATAGACAGCTTAAGTAAACCAAGCTATGATGAAAACAGGCATATCTTGTAAACACAACCTATTTTGCTCCATTTCTAACGGTCGGGAGGTTATGGTGATCCACACAAAATTGGTTTTTGCCCGTTTCTTGGCCATTCTCGTTCTGGTCGTCCCCGGCCTGATGGCGATGAAAGGCTTTCTGATGATGAAGGACGCTTTGTTTCTGTATTACGCCGATCATGGGAACGATCAGGTTTCCCCCGCGTTTGACTGGCTTTCCTTTGGCGGCGGGCTGCTCCTGTTCGGAGCAGGCATGAGCTTTCTGGGGGGCTGGATTTTGTTTAGGGATCGCAAACGAAACTATGTAGGTCCGCGTTTTCGTTCGAAAACAGCTCATCCGGGCCCGGAAAAACAGCGCCATTCCACATGAATCCACCCGGCTGGGCATCGCAAGCCTTTAACGTTTGCCCAAGCTCAGGTATAATCCTTATTGAATCGATATGTGCGCGTGGAACGAACCTGACAATAATGATTGCCTGCATTCGGAAACGGCAAGTAACCCGGAGTGATCCCCGGGTTATTCGTATAATGCGTCCCGCAGCTTGGACGACATGCGCGATTCTTTCGAGGAAGCTTTCAGCATCGTGCGGCGCAGCGTTTGGTTGCTGACCTGCAACCGCCGGGCTTCGGCAAACAGATCGGCGACAAGCTCCCTCGTCCGTTCATCCAGATCAACTTCCTGCACCAGTTGTTCATATTTCTCCTCCAGGGCATGTAAAGAATCGTTCATCGGTACCCTTCATCTCCTTTGGACTCCAGAATCATCAACTGCCGTGACCAGCAGCTTACCATTCCATATAGTAACACAAAGAAGTAATGATAGTGCTGGCCTAGACCCAAGTTTTTGTGGTACTCTGTAATGGTCGCTTTTTTTGAGCAGGTAGCTAATAGATAGGTGAGAGGAGCAGCAGCAACGTGCAAACAGGACGTATTACCGTTATTACAGGGCCCATGTTCAGCGAAAAATCCGGTGAGCTTATTCGCCGTTGTCAGAAATGGATCCAGTTCGGCCGCAAAACGGTCGTGGCTTACAAACCCGCTGAAGACAATCGCTTTGCGCAAGACGAAATCGTAAGCCGGATCGGTTACCGATTGCCGGCCCATTCCATTCCCCGTCAATTGACGCCCGAGATCGTTGAGCAAATTATTGCCCAAACGAAGGACGCCGACGTCGTCGCCTTTGATGAGGTTCAATTTTTTAGCAGCGCCATTATGGAGCTTGTCTCCGAGCTTGCCTACTGCGGCAAACATGTCATCGTGGACGGACTTAACATGGATTACCGCGGCAAGGAGTTCGGTTATATCGGCGGTTTGTTGGCCATGGCGGATGATATCGAGAAACTGTCGGCCTTCTGCGCCGTATGCGGCAGCCCGGATGCTGCCTTCACGCAGCGCATTGTCAATGGCGAACCCGTTACGCTCGGACCGGTCGTCATGATTGGCGATTCGGAGGCTTATGAGCCACGTTGCCGGCACTGCTTTGTTCCTCCTCATAAAGTGGATTGTCCATAAATCCGGTCTTTCCTGCAGCTTTAATTTTGATTCGGACTATTACATTACATTCTTCTAATGTGAAGCCCTACGGGGCTTTTTTATTATGGTAAGGCGTCCACTTTCGCTATTTCCGCGATATCCATACACAAAAAAGCACCGCTTTGCAGCGATGCAACAGGTGTTCTTTTTTTAGTCGCGTGTCACGAAATATTTATTGGTCATATAATAGGCGTCGCCTCGGGACGTTTCGACCATTCCTTTTTTGGCATCCAGAAATACGATTTCCTTGCATTTGGTGCAATACCACTTGGTTCGCTTATATGGAGATTCCGTTACGTAAGCCGTACCGCATTTGCAATCGATCTTCATCAAAATCTCGCTGGATTTATAAGCGCTGGACAAGCGTTCCATGTTATCCTGCTGCTGTGTGGGCATTATGGTTTGCTGATAATCGGATAGATGATTCTGAACCTTGAAGTCTGCCACAAGTCCTGCGTTCAACCCAAAAAATTCCTTGCCGATTTCGGTCACGAAGCGCTTCTCGTTTTTGTAGCAATCAAGCCACTCCATAATCTGTTTGTTGGACAATGGAACCGTACCCTTGATACCGCTATTTAAGGTGTAGGTCATGATGTATAAAGTATCGTCTTGTCTACCTGAGTACATTAGAATCCTCCTTCGAATACATTTGCTAATGTACTACAAAAGCGCCCATAAATCAAAACCATGTTATTTCCTGAACGCTCCTTTTTCATTTAAATGGGAAAAAAACCTCGCCGATCCGCCAAATTTTTGCAGGATGCGCATACGCCAATCACATTTCCTTGTGGACCCGCATAATGTACGACCGCTTTGACCTTATTGCTGCAGATCGAACAATGGTTCCTCCTTTCACGTTTGGGGGTGTAGTCCGATAGCTTCACTACGTTTTGGCTATCCTTGAAACCGCGTAGAAAGCGCAACCATCTCATCTGGCACTCACTCTTTCTAGTCATCATAATCTCTCGATCTCATCCAAAATAAACCTTCGTTCTCTATGTAACATCTTCCATGCTGTACAAGTCTATCTCATATCCTATTCGACGTTTCGATGCTTTTTCCTGTTTTCCTCTTCATGCATATGAAAAAAAACCGACACTCCTTTGACGACAAAGGCGTGCCGGTCTTGCACGTTCACTTATAAAATGTCCCCAGCACATCAAGGTCTGGAGAACGTTCAATCCGGAAAGGATAAATGTATCCCTGCGTCAAGCTGCCGGCGAATTTGCGGCTCCACAGGTCGATTCCTGACGTGAAACGATAGGCCTGGTACACGAATTTGGAGCAATAGTTACGCTCGATGCTCAGCAAATTGGTTTGCAGCCGGTAATGCTTGACTTGCTTGTAGTGTGTTTGCACCCATTCGGCGGCCTTCTGCCCTGCCTGGCTCAAACGGGAACGAAATACGATAAATCGGTCACCCTCGTAAAAACGGGTCAAATATCCGTCGATGCTGTCCGCGAAGACAGGTCCGTACGGGTGTACATGATAGACTTTGCCGTCCAGCCCTATAATGCCCATATGGCCTGCATAATACGTGGATTCGGAACTTGGCGTATATATGATATCCCCTGGCTCGAGTGCCAAATCAATCAAAGCCGCGAGTGGCTGATCGCGATCTGCGCGTCTGGCAGCAGCACGCTTGCGGCGTCCTTCGACGAGAAGCCGGTGAAGCATACCGGCCGACTTGAGATATATTTTCGCATAGGGAATGCGTTTATTCATTAAATGGCCATACCATTGACGGACGGATGAAGTGATGTCACGGAAATGATTCATCAAGCTTGCCCTTCTTCCTGAAAGAATGCTATTTTTCGCTTACGAGCGTATGATGCTGCATTATATGTTATTATAGCCCGCTTTCCCGAATCCGATCAAACATGCCGAACCTGTTCCGTCCGCCTTCCGAGCACACCAAAAAAGCAGCTTCGGATCAATCCGAAGCTGCCATGAATCATCGCTGAAGCAAAGGCGGGGGAATTATTCCTCAACCACGCCAAGCGCTTTGTTTTTTTCTTTGAAGCGCGAATTGTGGGACGACACGTAAGCTACCTTTTCGGCATCAGGATCCATGTACAATTTGGCGCTGTTTACGGCCAATGCGGCATCCGTAAATGTACCTGCGATGAGATGCAGCTTGCTGCCATAATCGACGAAATCGCCTGCCGCAAATACACCTGGAATATTGGTTTGCAGTCTTTCGGTAACGCTTACGTGCCACTCGCCAAGATCCAATCCCCAATCACGGATCGGTCCGAAATCGCTCTTCATGCCATGATTCACAATGATTGCGTCCACATCAAGCAACTCGCTCTCGCCAGTCTCCACATGGCAGATGGTCACTTGTTCAATCGTTTCACCGTTTTGGCTGTGCAGCTTATCTACGGCAAAAGGTGTTCTGACGTCGACCGAAGACTCTCGCATCCGCAGCACGTTCCGCTCCAATCCGCCAAAACGGTCACGACGATGCACCACCGTTACCTGCTCGGCCAGCGGCTCCAGCTCATTCGCCCAATCGACGGCAGAGTCCCCCCCGCCCGAAATCAACACTTTTTTGCCGCGGAACGGTTCCAATTCCTGCACGGTATAATGCAGATTCGTAACCTCGTATCGATCAGCGCCTTCAAGTTCGAGTTTGGCCATTTTGTATATACCGTAACCGATCGCCAAGATGACCGTACGCGTCCAGTGCTTTTCACCCGTTGCGGCTGTCAAGATGATGGTGCCGTCGGGCTGGCGCTCGAAGCCTTCGATCTGCTGTTCGAATACAATGGTAGGCTCAAACGTTCTCGCTTGTTCCTCCAGCTGCTGGATCAGTTTTTCACACAAAATAGGGGTAACCCCGCCAACGTCCCAGATCATCTTCTCCGGATAAAACAGCATGCGTCCGCCCAAACGGTCCCTGGCTTCAATCAGTTTTGTTTTCATATCGCGCATGCCGCTATAAAAAGCGGAATACATCCCGGCAGGGCCTCCACCGATAATCGTAACGTCATATAACTCCAACTGTTGTTCCATGAAAGCTACCTCCATTATTTCATTCAGGCTCGCCTGATTATATGATATCGATTCTCATTATCACTAATTCTAGTTTACTGGGAAACATATCAAAAAACAATGGACAAATCACGCACATTTTTTATACCAAAAACATTTATCGCTGTAATTCTATGAGACAGACTGCGGTTATCGGTTATTTTTCTTGCAATATCAAGAAGGAAGCCTCAACTATTCAAAACTTTCTCATAACATCCGATAATGTGTATATGCTTTTCACCATATTTTTCAAAAAGGAGAAAATGATATGAGCTCCATTTCATCTGTTTCCACGAGCACTTCTGCACCAGCACCCCTTCATTCCGGCCGTGACAAGGAAATTCAGAGCCTGATGAAGCAGAAAGTCAAACTGAACGAAACCTTGCAAACCGTCAAATCCAATGATCAGATGGACACCAAAACCAAAGCGGAACGAATCAAGTCGTTAACGGATGCGATCGCACAATTGGATAGCAAAATCGCCCAAATCAAAGCGGAGGAACTTCAGGAACGTAACCAGATCAAGCAGCCTGAAAAAACCAAACAGCAAACTCCGACCCAGGACGAAGATCAAGCGCCTTCCCTCGATCATCTCATTAAACATGGCCAGACCTATGATCGTTTAGGAAAGCTTGTAGGGCTTCGCAATCGAATGGAACATTCCATTCAAACGATTGAGGGGGAAACACGTTTTGACCGGATCGTTTTGGATGTCAATGCCGGGAAAGATGCCGGCAAGTCCATGATGCTCGCAAATGCGGAACGCACCGTTTTCCAGAAAAAAAGGGAAGCCGTTCAGGAAATCAGCTCACAAATGGATAAGATCGATGATACCATCGGAAAATTAACCAATGCATCGCAAGAGACGACAGCCCAAGATCCGATGCACCCCTCCATTTCTTCAGAAAAAAAGGAAGACATCAAAGGACAAGGACACTCGGATTCAACGACCGATCCCATCGATTCTTCAAATAAACCAGCATCATCCGATTCCGAGCCATCGTCTGCTTACGCTTCTCTGGATATTAGAATCTAGCTCACAATGATTACGTTTTTTCACCAATACAGCGAACCCGATCAAGGGATTCTTCGGAACAATCGACTTCCGGTATGTAATTAAACATCTGCTCTACTTCAAAAAAGGCCACTGGCGGTTGTATACACTGTATCTGACAGCCATGGCCTGAACCAAAAATACGCTTTGTTTTGACTTACTGCTCTACCCGCTCCTCATTTACGCACATCATGCTGCCCGAGACGGATTTGCATATTTTTTTGATCCGTGTCGCTTCACTGACGATGTCTTCGATTTTCTCATATTTTCGCAGCATGTTGGACACAACGGCAATGGACACCGAAACAAGCGGAATGCGTCCGAGCGTTCCCGAACGGCCTTCTCCCATCACATAATCATTGCTTAGATCATCGGCATTGTAAAATTCCCGTTTCATCTGCTCGAACCCTGCCAGCACCTGCTCGCCAATTTCCCGAAAATTGTGATGGTGTAAAATCGTGATGAAGTCGTCACCGCCGATATGCCCAAGAAACGTGTCGGGAAACATGAAATGTTTCCGTAACAGATTGGCCGTGGCCTGAATCAACTGATCCCCCATTTTGAAGCCATAGCTGTCGTTGTACGACTTAAAATGATCCAAGTCGATATACAGCACGCTAAACTCATTCAATCGAAGCAGTTGTTGAAGGCGCTCGTCAATGATACGGTTGCCCGGCAAACCTGTGAGTGGATTCAGGAAAATGGCCATTTCCGCACGAATATCGGCAACGGCCAGCAATAATCTCCGAATGCTGACCGCTCCCATCAGACCTCCGGCCGATGTCACCAGCACTAGGTCGTACAGCTCTTCTTCATTACGGTTCATCGCTTGAATGCTGACGTCCGTAATCTGTTCTGCATAATCCACCACCAACGGTTCACTGTTCATTACAAGCCCAATCGCCCGGCCCATATACAAATTATAGCCGTATTGCGTTCCGATTTGCTGAAAAAAAAGGGTCCTCATCATTAATGCGGGGCTGCCCTTCGCCCCCACGACAGCAACGCCTTCCAATTTGGCATTCTGCTTGAAAAGCTGATAGACGGTATCGCATCTGGTCTCAGGCGTTACGGTTGGAATGGCTTCAGCGATCTCACCTATTTGCGTAAAAATACCGTTCACCTTCTCTTCCCCTGCGATATGAAATCCTTAAAATTCAGGCAAACTCCGGCTTTAATATGGGAAGACGTCTCTCTTCATGAAGTGTATTCATTCTTTGTGCCTAGATAAGATGTGTATGTAGTTCAATCGTATCATTCAGGCTCTACTAATATGTTAACCAAAGGTAAATGTATGTAAAAAAACTTCACAAAAGAGCCATCAAAATGAACAAAATTTATATTATGACCTTACATGACAAGTTACTTCATTGTTGCTAACCGATGCAGCTGAGTAAAATAGCCTCTTGCTAGAAGTTCATAAACATGTTCTAATATTTTTAATGCAAACGATACATAATGTATCATACAAAGTGAGTGAGGATGAAAAACTAATGACATTGTCCGATTCTAAACCATTCGATACCTTGTTCAAAATATGGGCTATTGTATTGCCTATAAATTCTTGGGTCTTAATCCCTTCCAATCCTGGGACGACCCCTGGGTTGTTGCTTTCATTAGCATCTCTTGTATTTACTCTCCTTATCGCAATCAGTTTTAAAAGAAGAAATATCATTGGAATTGGACCATTAACCAATAACTTTTATAGAGATTTTATTATTTTTGTTTACATATTAACCATGATGAACGGCTTGGCGCAGTTGACCATTTTATTCAAAATAAATGATGGCTACGATTATAATTTCAAACATAATGTTATTCTGGTAAATGAGCTTGGAGGCACCTTTTTAAGATCCAGTCTTTTCACTCAATCCATTTATCTGATCGCGGCTTCTATTATCTGCTTCTTCACCAAGTATTTTTACAAAGCAGATTGGAACAAATATATATTTGCAGGAGCGTCCCTGTTTCTGATTTATGGATTTTATGAGTGGTTTTACTACTTATTGTTCGGCACGACAGGAGACTTTTTAAGCAACAGGGTATTTGCATTAGATATTCACGGAAATCCGAAATTAGGAAGTGTCAATCAATTTACGGATGTTTTCGGATTTCGCTCGCTGAGAATGAAAAGCTTATCCAGTGAACCCAGTACTTTTGCGCTAACCGTATTGCCTTTATGGATATTTGCGGTCCATTTACGCAAACCGTTACTTCACATACCGATGTTAATCGCTCTCATTTTATCTAATTCTTCAACCGCTTTTTTAGGAATCGTACTTTATTTCATTTACAGAATTGTTCGCTATCATCTCAAAGATCGGTATTGCCAACTGTTAATCTATTTTTTCGCGATCGTTGCAGTCCTGAATTATAAAAGAATTACGACGATATTCGGATTTTTGCTGTTTGATAAATTAGATTCCATTTCCGGCAACGAAAGATCCTCCTCAATGATGCTGCATTTAGATTATTTTGCTCAAATGCCATTTCTGAATAAGTTATATGGAATTGGATTTGGATATGTAAGGTCTACCGATTTCTTTTCCACCCTGATGGTCAATAGTGGCATAATCGGATTTATTCTTTTTTCTTTATTTTTTTTGTATCCTGTTTTCAAATTGCAGCGCAGCTATTTCAACGATGGACTTAAAATCATACTGTTGGTGGTCTATGCTTCGTTAATGATTTCCGTTCCGGAATTTTCTTATTTAACGACTTGGTTATTTTTAGGGATAAGTTATAGTCAACTAGCGAAAGAAAAGGCACTAAAAAATCAAATCCAGCTTAAACCTGTGCCATCGCTTCTTCGCTGACATTCTTCCATAAGCAAAAGGATGAATTCACTATTACATTCCGCCAAATGCCATCCTATGTTCGCGAAGCATGGCATTTGGCGATGAATGAAACCTACTGCTATACTTGGTCCCGTTAAAGGTCATCTTAGCTTAATGTCATGACATATTTGATCTATACAGAATATCGCCGTTTATTGGTTTTTAAATCCCAATAACGGCGATATGCTCGACAAACAAAATTCATATTATGATTTCAGCATTTAGCTTTTGCCCGCACGTCAAAATACGTTTGAAATCGACTGGCTTACCTCTATTCCTGATCCTTTCACGACACCTTATGCTCAATTCTCAGCTTGTCGGCCACCATCGCGATGAATTCGCTGTTCGTTGGCTTCGACTTGCTGATGTTGATGGTGTAACCAAACAAATGGCTGATCGAGTCGATGTTGCCGCGTGTCCAGGCGACTTCAATCGCATGGCGGATGGCGCGTTCCACGCGGGAAGGCGTCGTTTTGAATTTTTCGGCAATTGCTGGATAGAGTGTTTTGGTGATGGCACCTAAAATTTCAATATTGTTGTACACCATCGTAATCGCTTCGCGCAAATACTGATATCCTTTAATATGCGCAGGAACGCCGATTTCATGTATGATGGACGTAATGCTTGCATCCAAATTTTTGTGTTTGCCCATGGGCACCACGTTGGACTTGTTCACGAACGAAGATGAACTGCTGCCGGAATTGGAGGAAACTGTAGTTTGGGTTCCCACCAATTGACGGACCCGATTCGCAAGCACTTCCATGTCAAACGGCTTCAAAATGTAATAAGAAGCACCGAGCTGCACGGCGCGCTGCGTGATGTTCTCTTGTCCGAAAGCCGTCAGCATGATGACTTTGGGCTGAGGCGTAAGATTCAAGCTGCGCAACCGCTCCAGAACGCCAAGTCCATCCAAATGCGGCATAATGATATCCAGGATCAATACGTCAGGGACGTTGCGTGATTGCTCCAACATTTGCAATACCTCTTCGCCGTTGTATGCTACGCCGGATACTTCCATATCCTCCTGCTCCGATATATATTCAGCGAGCAGATTCGTAAATTCACGGTTATCATCAGCAAGCAACACCTCGATTTTTTGCAAAACGGTATCCTCCTTTGAATGTGAACATTTTGGTTCGTACATCTCCTTACAACATAAATTTTCGACACAGCACATTAAATTCCTTCTGTCGAAAATTATTTTTCTTTATTTTTTTTATCCCTTGATTTATAATAAATATTTTATTTCATCATGCGATATATTATGTTAATGTTCGACAAAAAAATCTTAAGGCCGTTATCCAGCCTTAAGATTTTTTGCTTCATCCTTATTCATCATGACGCCGGCATCCTGAAGCATCCATTCGATGAAACAGCCATAGCCGGACTTGGGGTCGTTCACAAAGACATGGGTAACCGCTCCAACAAGTTTGCCATCTTGAACGATCGGACTACCGCTCATCCCTTGAACGATGCCCCCGGTTTTCTGAATCAGCTTCGGATCGGTAATTCTGAGTACAAGACCTTTCGTTGCAGGGACTTTTTGATCGGCTACATGTACGATATCTATGGAGAAACGTTCGACCTGCTGTCCATCAACAACCGTTAAAATTTCGGCAGGTCCTTCTTTGACTTCATGGGAAAATGCCACGGGAATGCCCTTGGAATACAAGCTGTGCTCAGGATTGGCCGACATTTTACCAAAAATGCCGAATGCCGTGTTTCTTTCGATATTGCCCAAAATTTTGCTTTCCTTTAGGAAATGAGCTCGTTTCTCGCCCGGATCGCCCGATTCGCTTTTGGAGATTGACGTTACGTTCGATTGCACAATTTGACCACTGCCAACAACGATAGACGTTTGCGTATTCATGTCGGTAATGACATGTCCCAAAGCGCCGTATACGCCTTGATCGGGAGCATAAAAGGTCAATGTTCCTACCCCTGCTGCTGAGTCGCGAATATACAGGCCCAGTCTCCAGGCTTGATCTTCTGCGTCATAAGCTGGATTAAGTCTGGTTTTGACCGTTTGCCCGCCACGCTTCAGCACTACATCAATGCCTTTTTTGCTTTTGCCCGCACGTTCCACAGCTTCGGCTACTCCTGAAACGCCTTCAAGCTTTTTCCCGTCCATGTGAGTGATCAGGTCACCAAGCTTGATGCCTGCTTCTTCCCCCGGGGAAAAGCGTTGGTCTGGCCCGGATCGGACAAGGTGATGGCCTACGACAAGAATGCCCGCCGACTTCACTTTGACGCCGATCGTTTGGCCGCCGGGAACGATGCGCAGATCGGGAATGACGTTTACATCGACCGTTTTTAACGGGATCTTGCCCCACAGCTTCAGCGTTAATCTGGCATGGCCCGTCTGCTGAGGGTGAAGATGCAATGGTTGCTGCTTCGTTACGTGCACGGCTTGATTCTGCCCTTGACCATCCAGACCGACAATGTCCGGACGATCTACAACTGCACTGGAAGTCGCAGGTACCGCAAAATGCAGATCCGCCCGCCTGCCCGCAAAAACCTGCACTTCGTCAGGCAATGAAGCGAAATTTTGCACAGGCTGAATCACCTGGCTGATCACACATAGAAAGAAGGCAAATAAAAGACCTAGAAATTTCTTCCTGAGGGGGGATTTCAATGGCTGTCACGCTCCCTTTGCTTCTTTCGCTTGACGAAAGGTGGTCGCCAATTGCGTACCTATAAGATAACCTTGCCCCCAGGCTTTTATTACTGTCAATCATTACGCCAGCCGCTCGTTTCCCCCTTTTTTGGCTTCCGCCAAATTGAGCATTTCCTGTGCATGATGGAGCGTTTTCTCGGTAATTTCGACGCCGCCGAGCATACGTGCCATTTCCTTGACGCGCCCTTCATTGGATAGTGACTCCACTTGAGTCATTGTGCGTCCGTCCATGACGTGTTTTTCGATCAAATACTGGTGATCGGCCATGCAGGCTACTTGAGGCAAATGCGTAATCGAGAACACTTGGCATGTCGAGGAGAGCCGGAATAATTTCTCGGCGATGGATTGTGCCGCTCTTCCGCTGACCCCCGTATCCACTTCGTCAAAAATAAGTACGGGAATACGATCGTGGCGCGCAAAAATGCTCTTCATGGCGAGCATGATCCTCGACATTTCTCCACCTGAAGCAATTTTGCCAAGAGGCCGCAGCGGCTCTCCCGGATTCGGCGAAATGAGGAATTCTGCATTGTCCGCGCCTTGGCGGGTTAGGCGAATCCGTCGCCCATTCCACTCAATGCCTTTGGGATCTTCGAATGGCGTAATTTGGACCCGTAACGACGTCCGCTCCATTTGCAAATCCTTAAGCTCGCTTTCCACTTGGGTTGCCAGTTCTTCCGCACATTGCTTTCGAACCTTGCTCAGCTCCTCGGCGGATTCGAGCACCCGTTGAAGCAGCTTATCCCGCTTTGCCCGAAGCTTTTCTAAACGTTCGTCCTTATTTTCAAGCTGATCGGTTTCGTGACTGATCTGCTCGTAATATTTCAGAATTTGTTCTACGGTATCTCCGTATTTCCTTCTAAGGCCGGTAATCAGGTTTAGCCTTTGTTCAACTTCTTCCAGCCTGCCGGGATTGAATTCGATTTTGTCACGATAGTCCCTAAGTTGGAATGCAACATCTTCAAGCAAATAATAGGCGGATTGCAACTGCTCTACGATCGGCTGGATGCCTTTGGTATCATATCCTGAGACATCTTCCAGACGGGATAGCGCAATGCTGACCGCTTCCAATCCACGCTGACCGCTCAGCAGTTCATATGCACCCGCAACCGTGTCCATCATTTTCTCGCTGTGGGATAGTTTGACCCTTTCTTCGCCGAGCAATTCATCTTCACCCTCGGTCAAGGATGCCGCTGCAATTTCCTCCAACTGAAAACGGTACATATCGAGCAGCTGGTATGCCCGCTGGCTGGATTCCTGAAGTGCCCGCAGTTCCTTTTCCGCTGTCACGAATTCACTGTACCGCCGTTGGTACTCGGCTTTGACCGACCCAATTACTGCTGCTCCGTATGTATCCAGCAGACCTAAATGACTCTCTGCCCGAAGCAGGCTCTGATGTTCATGCTGACCATGAATATTGATCAGCTTCTCGCCCACTTCGCGCAGCATGGTCAGATTAACAAGTTGTCCATTAATCCGTGATGTGCTCTTGCCTTGTGTGTTCAACTCTCGTCGAATGACGAGATGTTCCTCCGGATCGCATTGAATGCCCAATTTCTCAAGCGTTTCCCACACCGGGTGGTTCGACTCCAGCTCGAACAATGCCTCCATTTCGGCTTTTTCACATCCATAACGAATGAGGTCAGCCGAACTCCGCCCGCCGGCGATCATGCCGAGCGCATCGATGATAATCGATTTCCCGGCCCCAGTTTCCCCTGTAAGAACGTGAAATCCGGGGTGAAATACCACATCCACCTCTTCAACCACGGCCAGATTACGAATCGATAAAGTAACCAACATTTGTCAAAGCACCTCCGGATGCCAAACTCTGCAAGTTGTTGTTTCGGACTCATCTCAGGACGACCTTCCCGAGCGATAAATGAAAGCTTATTTCGTGATTTCGCCAAATATCATTTCGGATTTATTTCTCAGGAAATATACCCCATGATGCGTTCAATCACGGTGACGCTATTGGCTTCTGTCCGGCAAATGATGAGAATCGTATCATCGCCGCAGATCGTTCCCATCACTTCTGTCCACTCTATGTTATCCAGAAGGGCCGCAATCGAATTGGCGGTTCCCGGCAAACACTTCATCACCACCAAATTGTTCGTGTGGTCAATGTGAAGAAAATTGTCCACAAGCGCTCTCTTCAGCTTCTGAATCGGATTGTAACGCTGATCGGTAGGAAGCGAATACTTGTACCGCCCGTCATCCATCGGAATTTTGATCAACAGCAGTTCCTTGATATCTCTGGACACGGTTGCCTGAGTGACCTGAAAACCTGCTTGACGCAGCGCTTCCACCAGATCATCCTGTGTTTCAATATCGTTTTGGCTTATGATTTCACGAATTTTAATATGTCGTTGTCCCTTCATACATGCCTCCAGTTTGAATAATCCCTATAGCAACGACCTAGTCAAGATCGTCGCCATCATACACGTCTTCGTCATAATCAAGCAAACGGATCAATTTCACGCTTGCCTCTTCCAGATCTACGTACAACAGGCCATCACAACCTGGGTACAGAAGCAAGTAATGCAGGAAACGATCCCTCAAAGCAGGACCCGAAAATTCAACGGGCTGTCTGCGACGGGACGTTTTGACCAAATAGCGCGCATCTTCCCGCTCGGCGACGAAATCAATGAACAGCCTGCTGTAAAGGACCGATTCGTTGGCTTCAAACGCAAGCGGTATTTTCATTCTCCCCCCGATGACTTCATAACCTTCCGCTTCAAGCAAGTCAATTGCAGGAGAATCCTGAATATCCTCATTTAACGGAAGCCCTGACAAACTTACAGGAATTGGACGGTTCAACCAGCTTCGCCAGCCGTAAAACAGCCACAGCATCAAGCAAACGGCAAGCACTCCGATCACAATCGAGTCATATTGCCCTTCCATCATCGTTCACCTCATCCACTAATTCGAGGTTCGGAAGACATTTTCCTGTTCTTAGCATCACCTTTCCAGCGAAAAGAAACCCATCCTATGATGAGTTTCCCTTAAAAGTATGCGCAGCTTCCATTGCGATCCGATGCGCCAACGCATCAAATGGAGCCAGTTCGTTCTCTTGTTGTGGAGCATCCGGTTCTTCCAGACGCCAGTGCGCAAGAAATTCGATATTCCCTTCTCCGCCGGTAATCGGGGAAAAAGTAAGGCCTTGAAGACGAAGTCCAAGCTCATTCGCGAAACGAAGCATGGATTCCAACACTTCCTGATGGACCTTCGAGTCACGAACGACGCCGGATTTGCCGACCTTCTCCCGACCGGCCTCGAATTGCGGCTTGATCAAAGCCACGATATGGGCAGGACGCTTCAACAAGGCCATAAGCGGCGGCAAAATGATTTGCAGCGAAATAAAGGATACGTCAATGCTCGCGAAATCAGGCACTGGACCTGTCAAATCCTCGGGTGTTACGTACCGGAAGTTGGTTCGCTCCATAACGGTAACCCGCTCATCATTCCTTAGCGACCAATCTAATTGGTTGTAACCGACATCGATGGCATAAACATGCGATGCGCCATGTTGAAGGGCACAATCCGTAAATCCACCGGTGGAAGAACCGATATCCAACATAACACGACCATTCATGTCGAGTCCAAAATGGCGAATTGCTTTTTCAAGCTTCAGTCCGCCACGTCCCACGTATGGATGCACAGCACCCTTCACCTTGAGTTCGGCTTCGCGCGGAATTTTCATGCCGGCTTTTTCGATCCGTTCATTATTGGCATATACCAGTCCTGCCATGATGGCTGCTTTTGCCTTTTCGCGACTCTCGTAAAAGCCTTGCTCAACCAGCAGAACATCAATTCGTTCTTTCGGGAGTGACATGTCTTTCTCCTATCCTGTAGTTAATCCAATGCTATAGAAATCGAATAAACCAATCACACTAGGCCACTTCGAGTGCAGTACCAACTTCCGATCGCTGTTATCCCCAGATTGGTTCTGCCTCTTCGTTAATGAGTGCTATGTTTTTTCCGGTTTATATAGGTCTATAAAAACATTTTACGACTTCCCTTAATCTAGGAAGGAAAGCGGGTTCTTGACATCCCGTACGAAGACTGGGCTGCCATGCTTCGCAGCTCGGCGCAAACATTTTGGGCCGTTAAGCCCACTTCCGCGCGCTGCTCGTCAATGCTGCCATGTTCGATGAACCGATCCGGAACGCCCATGAGCTGTACATGAATGTCATGCAGACCCTGTTCTACATAAAATTCAAGCACAGCGCTCCCCATGCTTCCTGCCTGTGATACTTCTTCAAGAACAATCAGCTTGGTTCCACGCAGCGCCAGCTCGCGCAGCATCGATTCATCGAGCGGCTTCAGGAAACGCGCGTTGATGACACCTGACGATATGCCTTCGCGTTTCGCCATATCTGCTGCCTCCTCGGCGATCTGTACCATCGACCCCGAGGCAATGATCGCATAACCTTCGGCAGGCCGCAATTGCTCCCAAGTCCCGATCGGAATCGGTATCAGCTGTTCGTCCATCGGAACGCCAACCACATTGTTTCTAGGATAGCGGTATGCAATCGGTCCATCGTTATAATCAAGCGCCGTCTTCATCATGTGACGCAGCTCGTTTTCATCTTTCGGCATCATCAGCACGATGTTCGGGATATGGCGCATAAACGCCACATCGTATACGCCTTGGTGCGTTTCCCCGTCCGGACCGACGAATCCGGCACGGTCAATGGCAAAAATGACGTTTGCGTTATGTCTGCAAATATCATGCACGATCTGATCATAAGCGCGCTGCATAAACGTGGAATATACCGCATATACAGGCTTAAGCCCTTCCATGGCTAACGCAGCACACATCGTCGCCGCATGCTGCTCGGCGATCCCCACGTCGATCATGCGATCCGGAAACGCCTTGCTGAACGGAATAAGTCCGGATCCGGTTGGCATTGCCGGGGTTACCGCGACGATTCGCTTATCCTTTTTGGCAAGCTCCACCAGCGTTTCCCCAAAGATTTCGGTATACATCGGTTTGCCAACGGCCTTAAGCACTTGGCCGGATTCAATTTTATATGGCGAGATGCCATGCCACTTATGCGAATCCGCTTCTGCAGGCTGATATCCTTTTCCTTTGGTTGTAAGGACATGGACCAGCACCGGACCATCCACGTTGTCAGCCTGCTTAAATGCCTCGATCAATTTGGGAATGTCGTGTCCATCAATCGGCCCCAAATACTTGAAGCCCAGTTCCTCGAACAGCACGCCTGGAACCATCATGTATTTCACGCTATCCTTGATCCAGCTTGCCGATTTGGCCAAACGATCGCCGATACCCGGGATCCTTTTCAGCATGCCTTCTACGTCGTCCTTTGCCTTCAGGTAATGACGATCCGAGCGGATTTTGCTCAAATATTTATGCATTGCGCCTACATTGGGTGCAATAGACATTTCGTTATCATTCAGAATGACCATCAGCTTCTTTTGTTCGTGACCGATATGGTTCAACGCCTCAAAGGCCATGCCGCCTGTTAATGCCCCGTCACCAATCAGTGCAATCACCTTATTGTCCTCGCCCTTAAGGTCGCGTGCCAGGGCCATGCCCATAGCCGCCGACAATGAAGTGCTGCTGTGGCCGGCTTCCCAGACATCATGTTCGCTTTCATTTCGCTTGACGAATCCGCACAATCCATTGTGCTGCCGTAACGTATCGAAACGGTCCATGCGTCCCGTAAGAATTTTGTGAACATATGCCTGATGCCCTACATCGAATATCATTTTATCTACCGGACTGTTGTAGCAATAGTGCAGGGCCACCGTGAGCTCAACCACTCCTAAATTCGGGGCAAGATGCCCCCCTGTCACAGACAGCTTCTCGATCAGAAACTGCCGAATCTCTGCCGATAATAATACAAGGTCATCCTCAGACATCGACTTGAGATCGCTCGGTTGTTTAATTTGTGGAAGCAGCACGAGAATCTCCCCGCTTTCCTAGATTGATTAAATAGCCGTGATGTATACAGCTTATTTGTTAACATTAAAAAACATTATATCATAAATGACCAAGAAACCTAATTTGCGTCAGCAACCTTCAGTCCGCGAGCCGTTTCGCCAAAATGGCACACGGGTTACAGCCTATGTATCTTTTACGTCCGTTCACCGATATGGATGCAAAAAATGCATCAAATCCATGTACCCTGATCCGAATGTATTGAAACATCGACTAACCCTGTGCTTCTGGAAGCTAGTGATCCCTGTTCATTAAATAATCGGCAATTTCCATCAACCGGGACGAATCCGGCAGCCCGGCTCTGTCAAGCGCATCCTTCGCAGACCGGGTCAGCACGCGGACCTGCTCCAGCGAGGCTTCCATTCCGATAAAAAACGGATAGGTAACCTTCTGCTGGTTCACATCACTCTGCGTTTTTTTCCCCATTTTCTGTTCATCGCCCGTTAAATCAAGAATGTCGTCCTGAATTTGGAAGGCCAGCCCCAGATCTCTGCCGAACACGCGCAGCGCTTCCAATTGTCCTTCCGAAGCTCCGCCAATCCGGGCTCCTGCCAGCAAGGAGAACACGATCAGATCGCCGGTCTTATGCAAATGAATGTACTGCAGCTGCTCAAGGCTGGTCATGCCTTGCTCGCCTTCCATGTCAGCCACTTGTCCGCCAACCATGCCTCTGGCACCCGCCAATTCCGCCAGGTCTTCCACGATGGACAGCAGCGCTTCTGCCGGAACGCCATGGGAACGCCCCGCTTGCACGATACTGTAAAACGCATGCGTAAGCAGTGCGTCACCGGCCAATATAGCCGCAGCCTCCCCAAACACTTTATGGTTCGTAGGTTTACCTCTGCGATAATCGTCGTTATCCATGGCAGGCAGGTCATCGTGGATCAGCGAATACGTATGAACCATTTCCACGGCGCAGGCCACCGGCATTGCAGCACTGCGCTGCGCACCGAGGGCTTCCGCCGCGGCGACGACCAACAATGGGCGCAGGCGCTTGCCCCCGGCCATCAGCGAATAGTGCATGGCTTCGCGCAAAGATTTCGGCACGTCCCAATGAACAGGCAGCGCTTCCTTCAGCGCTGCCGTAACCTCATTAGCCGTATTTTGCAAATACTGTTCGAATGATAACCGATTACTCATTCGGTTCACCGCTTTCGTCAAGCGAAGTTCCAAACGGTTTTTTGCGCAGCTCCCCGTCTTCTTCCACGATCATTTCAATTTTGCGTTCCACCTGCTCCAGTTTGATGCCGCACAATTGCGAAAGCTTCATCCCCCGTTGAAACAGATCAATGGCCTGCTCAAGGGGGACATCCCCATGCTCCAGTTCGCTCACGATCTCTTCCAGAGCGGCCATTGCTTCTTCAAAGTTCAATTCCGGTTCATTCGCCATGGGTAGTGTCGTCCTCCTTCATTCCCCAAACCTGACAGTCCAGCTGCCCGTCGGTGAGTTTGATCTTGATTGAGTCTCCGGGCTGCACATCCTTCAGGGACTTGATCAACCGTTTCTCCTGCTCATCATAGACGAGGCTGTATCCGCGAGACATGACTTTAAGCGGACTGAGCGCATCCAGATGGCGTACGGCAGATGCCCATTTTTGCTGTTTAGACTTCATGATGGAATTCATCGCCAACTCCAGTTGGCGCCTCGCAGCAGTATGTTCCCGGCGTGCCGCGCTCACTTGTTCACGAGGATTGAACCGCTGCAGCGCGGCGTGAAGGCGCTCCCGCTTTTCTCCCGTCCATTTCATCCGCGAATCGATGCTCCGCATCAGTCGCTGCTGCAGCATATCGAGCCGTTCGGCGTGCTGGAGCAGCGTCCTTCTCGGGTGTACCAACACCGGCGAACGCTGCAACCGCTCCAGCCGCTCGCGGCTTTGTGCCGCCCGCTGACGAAGCCGATGCTGCAGCTGCCTTTGTCTTTGCGCGATCTGCTGCGCCAGTTCAGCCCGGCTTGGCACCGCAAGTTCCGCGGCAGCAGTCGGCGTTGCCGCGCGCAGGTCGGCCGCAAAGTCTGCAATCGTAAAATCCGTTTCATGACCAACGGCTGAAATCACCGGAATCCCCGAGCCTGCAATCGCCCTTGCAACCATCTCTTCATTAAAAGCCCACAGCTCCTCCAGCGAACCGCCGCCGCGTCCAACGATCAGCACGTCCGCTTCTCCCATTCGGTTTAAACCTTCAATGGCTTTGACAATGGAAGGTGCCGCACCTTTCCCTTGCACCAGCACCGGATACAACACGACCCGGGCAGAAGGAAATCTTCGCTGCAGAGTGGTAAGAATATCCCGAACCGCAGCTCCCGTCGGAGAAGTGATCACGCCAATGGTTTGCGGATATCGGGGAATATCCCGTTTTCGCAAGGGCGAAAACAAACCTTCATCCTCCAGCTTTTTTTTCAGCTGCTCATAAGCAAGATACAGGCTGCCAATGCCATCAGGCTGCATATGCGTGGCATAAAATTGATACTGGCCATCGCGTTCGTACACGGAAACATTGCCTCGCGCAATAACCCTCGTGCCCTCTTTGGGCACGAAGGGTAATCGCTGATTATGCGAAGCAAACATGATCGCTTTAATCCGGCTGTCCTTGTCTTTGAGCGTAAAATACATATGTCCGCTGGAATGGTGGGTGAAGTTGGAAATTTCGCCTCGAAGCCACACGTCCGACAGCACCTGATCGGATTCCAGTTTCATCCGGATATACCGATTCAGGTCCTTGATGGAAAATATCCGTTGTTCAGCCACGGGTATACCTAGCTCAAGCCGTGAGCGCGTTTGGCTGCAATCAACGTATTTTGCATCAGCATCGTAATCGTCATCGGACCTACGCCGCCGGGAACCGGTGTAATCGGTCCAGATACTTCCTTCACGCTCTCGAAATCAACATCGCCTGCGAGCTTGCCGTTATCCAAACGATTCATGCCTACGTCGATCACGACCGCACCCGGCTTGACATAGTCTGCGTCAACGAAGTTGGCGCGGCCGATGGCTACAACCAGAATGTCTGCTTGGCGAGTAATCTCTTTCATGTTCGCCGTGCGGGAGTGGCACATGGTGACAGTTGCGTTCTCGCGTTGCAAGAGCAAGGATACGGGTTTACCGACGATGTTGCTGCGTCCGATAACTACGGCATGTTTGCCGGACATTTCAATGCCCGTGCGTTTGATGAGCTCGATTACACCGGCTGGCGTACAAGGCAGCAGGCTGTCGTCACCGATGACAAGATTGCCCACGTTGACCGGATGGAATCCGTCCACGTCTTTTTCCACCGCGATGGCATCAATGACAGCTTTCTCTTCGATATGATTCGGCAATGGAAGCTGAACCAGAATCCCGTTAATGCTATCCTGTTTGTTCAGCTTGTCCACGAGCGCAAGCAGGTCTTCCTGGGAAGTAGCTGCATCCAAACGATGAACTTCCGAATAGAAGCCCAGATCCTGACAAGCTTTTTCCTTGTTGCGTACGTAAACATGGGAAGCAGGGTCATCTCCAACGAGTACCACGGCGAGGCCGGGAACAACTCCCTTCTCTGCAAGCTGCTTCACTTCGGCGGTAATGCCTGTACGAATTTCCTGGGATACTTCTTTACCGTTGATAATAGATGCTGTCATTTACTCTCTCTCCCTTATGTGAACATAGAATAAGTAACCTGCAAAAAATTAAGACAACTTCTCCTTGATGGTACCCACTTCCTGAATCATGCGGCCAAGAACGCCGTTAACGAATTTTCCGGACTCGTCGGTCCCGAAGTGTTTGGACAGTTCAATCGCTTCGTTGACGGATACTTTGGCAGGGACATCATCCTGGAATACCATTTCGTAGGCGGCCAGCCTGAGAATCTGGCGGTCAACCCTGGACAAGCGGCTGATTTGCCAACCTTTGAGATAATCCCCAAGCAAACCGTCAATCGCTTCCTTACGATCCCATGTCCCTTGCACCAATGCCGTTACATACTCGCGCATCGCATCCGCGTCGCGAATGACCACATCGGTTTCGTTTTCTTCCGCCGCTTCATTGATCAACATGTTGACCGCTTCAGCAGCGCCAACCTCATTCATTTCCATCTGGTACAGGCTTTGTACCGCAATTTCCCTAGCCAAACGTCTTTTCATATCCTGCCTCCTGCAGCATTCCGTCCGGAATGCTCCTCATGCTTATTTTCAAACAACCATTTCTACACTGACTTGCTTCTGCATCCGATTAAACACCATGCATTTCAAGCAAGCTGCAGCTTGGTTTGATCTACATCTTTGGTATTATTGTGTTCCCTTTTCACAAAAAAACCTGCAATACGTTTCCTCCAAAAAAATGCATATTAAACTACAGCCATTTTGGAAGAAACCTATTGCAGGGTTCAAGCGGCTACTTAAACGGACGCCAGCGATCACCCAGCCATTGCCCCCACTCCCGCCAAGGAAGGTGGAATTCCAGCTTTGAATCACTTCGTCTGCCCAAGGTATACCCGACGAACACCAAAAGTGCAAAGAACAACATATCCCAAAATCCAATCCATACGTAAAGAAAACCAAAAAAGATGCCGCCGACTATGCCGAGAATCCGGCCTTTGTAATTATCCCAAATCTCTCTCCACAGCATCAGTGAAATTCACCTCATTCCACTCGACTCTTGTAGTTAGGCGACTGGGTAACGTTCGCAATATACACAGTAACAAAGGAAACCGGAATACCCGTAATCTCCTGTACATGATCATGTATTGCCTTTTGCAGCTCGGTCGTCAGTGCCGGAATCGGCGTCTCGCCATCCACCACGGCCCTGATCTTGATCTCCAGTCCGGACTCAACCACGCGAATTCTTGCCTTGACATCACGTACGCCACGGAAACGCGAAGTGGCTTTCATGCACAAATTTTCGATCGTTTCCATCGAAATCTGCACATCGCCATATTCGGTACGCTGGTCGACGGAAGGCAGCGAAGCACGCTCGCGCCGGACGGAAATGTAGAAGAAGCGCAAACTCAGGATAAACAAAACCGCGGCCGCGATCACGGCGGCAACAATAACGTTCTGTTCCTGCTGGTAATTCAATTCGTAAGGCAGCACTCCGCTGATCAGGAGAATGACCACTGCCGATATTGCTCCAACGCTTATGCTGTATAGAAACAACAGAAGCCGATCCAGTATTTTTGCCACGAACTGCACAGCCTCCCTTGCTTACCTACGTTTCTTGATACCCAATCTTGTGCACCTGTCTCGGCTCACTGTCCCATTGGCCGAAAAGATCTGTCCAAGAAGGGATAACCCCCGGCACCCATGCCGGGGGAATTGAACTTCTTTTATTTCACGCGCTGAGTGGTAGGCTCAACTTCCTCCACCTTCTCGGCGCTCTTGAATTGAACGTCGTGAATATGCACGTTGACTTCGTTCACATTCAACCCGGTCATGTTTTCAATCGAGCGCTTCACGTTTTGCTGGATTTCTGTAGCCACTTGCGGAAGGCGATACCCGTATTCGATGATTACCGATACGTCAACGGCTGCTTCACGCTGTCCGACTTCAACCTTCACGCCTTTGGACAAGTTCTTGCGGCCCAGCAGCTCGGCAAAACCGCCAGCAAAACCGCCGCTCATGCCAGCTACGCCTTTAACTTCAACGGTAGCCAGTCCGGCAATAACTTCGATAACCTCAGGTGCGATTTGGATTTCACCGATATCCGTCCGTTCAAATTCTGTCGGCAGTGTACTCATAACTGTTCAACACACCTTTCGCGAAATAAGTTGGCGGCCATCCGTCAGGGCCAGTCCCGATTCATTCGGGCACCCTGCGGTCCGGGAAACCGGAGCCCCTGCACCCTTCATCCGCGTGTGCGGGCTCATCCACTGCAGGAGACATGCGCTCTTATTATTCATACTATATCATTTGAGGTACATTATGACAAACAAGTCCAATATACCTGTTAAATCTCGTTTTCCTCAAGAAACTTGATATCAAAGTCCCCGCGAACGAACGTCGGGTGATCAAGCAGCTTCAAGTGGAAAGGAATCGTCGTCGATATGCCTTCGATGGCAAACTCGCTCAGTGCGCGCTTCATCTTTGCAATGGCCTCTTCGCGCGTTGCTCCCCATACGATCAATTTCGCGATCATGGAGTCGTAAAAAGGGGAAATCGTATACCCTGGATATGCTGCGCTATCCACGCGCACGCCCGGGCCTCCCGGAGCCAGATAGAACCCGATTTTACCCGGAGCCGGCATAAAATTGCGATCCGGATCCTCGGCATTGATGCGGCATTCGATGGCCCAACCGTTAATCACGACATCCTCCTGACGGAAAGAAAGCGGATGCCCTTCGGCAACGGCAATCATTTCGCGGATCAGATCCACGCCGGTAATCATTTCCGTCACCGGATGTTCGACCTGAATGCGTGTATTCATTTCCATGAAATAAAACTCGCCCGTCGGACTAAGCAGAAACTCAAGCGTACCTGCTCCCGAGTAATTGACCGCCAACGCTGCTCTGACAGCGGCTTCCCCCATCAGGGTGCGCACTTCTTCCGTCAACACAGGGCAAGGCGCTTCCTCGACAAGCTTTTGGCGGCGGCGCTGCACAGAGCAGTCACGTTCGCCAAGATGAACGGCATTGCCGTGTTTGTCGGCCATGATCTGGATTTCCACGTGTTTCATACCCGTCAGAAATTTCTCAAGGTATACGCCCGCATTGCCGAATGCCTTCTGGGCTTCCTGCTGGGCCGTCGTGATTTGTTTGACGAGCGATTCCTCGTCTTCAGCGATACGAATTCCTTTTCCCCCACCGCCGGCGGTTGCCTTGATGATTACCGGGTATCCGATATCTCTGGCGATCATGATCGCTTCGTCCATATTTTCGACCAATCCGTCCGATCCCGGAATGACGGGCACGCCCGCATCCTTCATCGTCTGTTTGGCAACGGCCTTGTCACCCATTTTGGTAATCGCTTCTGGGGAAGGGCCGATAAAGGTGATGTTGCAAGACGCACAAATTTCGGCGAAATCGGCATTCTCTGCAAGGAACCCGTAGCCAGGGTGGATCGCGTCGCATTCAGTCAGCGTAGCCACGCTCATCAGGTTGGTAAAATTAAGGTAACTGTCCTTCGACAAGGTCGGACCGACGCAATATGCTTCGTCCGCCAGGCGCACATGCAGGGAATCCTTGTCCGCTTCCGAGTAGACCGCTACCGTCGAAATGCCGAGCTCACGGCAGGCACGAATAATACGTACCGCGATCTCGCCGCGGTTCGCAATCAGTATTTTATGAAATTTCATTTCGATATTGTCCTCCTTCGAAGCTCATCCGGTTGCCGTTCCTACGGCGATGGCCATTATTCCGGTTTGACCAGGAACAGAGGTTGTCCGTATTCGACCAGTTGGCCGTTCTCAACCAGCACTTCAACGATTTCGCCCTTGACGTCGGCGTCAAGCTCGTTCATCAATTTCATCGCTTCGATGATGCAGACCGTTGTTTTTTCAACAACCTTGTCGCCCTTGCTTACAAAAGGACCCGCTTCCGGCGAGGAAGCTCTGTAGAAGGTACCCACCATCGGTGATACGATTTTATGTAAATGGCTTGCAGGGTCAGCTTGCGGAGCAGCTTCGGAAACCACCGGAGCCTGCTGTACTTGCGGCGCAGCTGCAACGATTTGCGGAGCTTGCACGGCAGCGGCCTGAATCACCTCGGTTTTGCCAGGCTTGCGAATCGACAGGCGCGATCCTTCATTTTCAATTTCCAATTCCTGAACGGAACTTTCATCCACCAGTTTGATCAGTTCTTTGATCTCACTCAATTTAAACATTTCCATCATTCACTCCTTTGGCATCATGCCAGTCTCACTAGGACGGTCATATGGCTTTATGTATTATATCACAATCGTTCAAAATGGAAAGGGCCCGGCAGAATCCCACTCTCCGGGCCAATGTCCAACTTACGCTGCTTATTGCTCCGTCACGTATTGCACGCTGATTTGGTTTTGCGATACGGCCAGCTCTTTCATCACCAGATCCACGATCGATACCGCTTGCTTTACATCCAGTTTGTCACTAAGCACAAGTACTTTATACTTGTCTGCTTCTTCCTCTACGATGGCATTGGCGTATTGTTGCGACAATGTTTCTTCGATGCCTGTAATTTTCGCTTCCTTCTCTTCCAGGGCGCGAAGCTCTTCGGTTGCCTTCGCATTTTCTTCCGGCGTTTTGCTAAGGTCGCCCGCGATGGTCATCAATTCCTCATATTTGCGATTGTTGCTTTCTTCCCGCTGCCATTGATAATTTTGGAACTGGCTGCTTGCGGAAACGGCTGTATTTTGTTCCTCCATTTCCTTCAGCACCTCTTCGTCGGTTTTGGCTGTGCCTGCATCCGTTCCTTCGGTACCTGTTCCGCTGACGTCAGGGGTCGTTGCGGTTCCTTTGTCGGCCTCTTTACCGGTTTCGCCTTTCTCTCCCGATTCGGCCGCAGGTGTTTTGCCCGTATCGCCAGTTTTCCCTTCATTAGAAGAGGGTTCTTCAGCCGTGCCTGCTGCAGACTGCTGTCCTTCTGTAACAGCGCCTTCGCTTACGACTTCATTCACAACCAGCCCTTCTGTCGGATCAATAATGGACGTTGTTTCCGTGACATCACCTTGCTTCATGCTGTCGACTTGCTGGCTGTCTGCTACAGGCGTATTTACAGGGCCGCTGTCCTCCGTGAACAGGTAGTAGGCTGACAAAATGACCATCAAGCTTAACATCGAGACGAGCCAGATTGTTTGGCGTTTGTTATTCATTCCAATTCCTCCTCAGATTAAGATTAACTTGGCTTTGTTTCCATCAAGCTGCCGTTCCATCAAACGGCTAATCCTGCTTGCGCGGCACAACCGAAATCCGGTAAGCGGCGACGTTCAACCCTTTTTCCACGGCATCCGTAATCAGGTCCTTCACGACTTTGTTCTCGGCTCCCTTCGCTACGACGAGTACACCTCTGATCTGCGGTTTGAGCCTCTTGGTGACGATCGGCGTCTGATCACCCGATACTTCATACGTGATGATCTCCCCGTCCCGGGTATACTGGGTCATGTGCCTTTTTCCGCCATTGGCATCCGTTTCTTCCGTGAGCTGTTGGGAATCCTTTACGTTCCGCTGAACAACCAGCTCCTCGGTGGAATCGACGGTGACCATGACGTCGACCGTCCCCACGCCGACGATGTTCTCCAACACACCTTTGATTTTGTCTTCAAACGCGGTTTCAATCACCTGAAACGGATTGGACTCGTCAAGGCCCTCCTGAACGTTTGCTGCCATGGATGCAGCAGGATTGGGCGGTTCTCGCCCGATGTTTTCGGAATCTACTTTTTTGACGTTGATGAACGAACTGAACACCATGATGCCCACGCCGATCAAGCCAAGAATGATGAGCCATCGAAACGTGTTGCTGCGCTTCTGGCCTTCACCGCCGCTGAACAACGATTCGATCTTTTTAAACCACTGCTTCATTCGGACCCCTCCTTCTTCATAGTGGTTTTGCCCCCCGCTGTTCCTGAACGTGCACTTTGCTCGCATCCACGTCCCAATTCTCGCCGAGCAGGGTCATGATCTGGACGGTGAGTTTGGAATCGGGGCCGCCTTCCTTCCCTTCCTGAACGATTCCCTGTTGTTCTTGTTCACCCATCGCAGGCAAAGCCCCGCTCTCCGGATCTTTCGGCTTATCCTCAGCATTGGCATCTGCGCCAATCTGCACGGCCGGAATGTGAACTTCTCCGATTTCGATCGGCTCCCTTGTTGCCAAAGATTCTTCTTCCAAAGCTGCCGGATCGGTTTCGTTCATGGACTTCGTCCCCGCCCCGGTGCCCTGCAGAGCCTCTTCTTTTCCCTGCTCTTGATGTTGTGCAGCCATCGTCACCAGCACCTTGCGGATGACGGGTAGTTCAGCCTGCGCAAATGCCGAGTCCGGCGATGAGTGCAGCTCCATGCCCAGTTGAACCTCTACGGATTGAACCCGTTTGCCGGTTTCCTCCTCAATCTGATCTTTCATCGCGCTGGAGAGCTCCCTTGCGGTCCACTGTAAGGACTGTTCCTGTTCGCCGGCTCGCAATTTTTTGCCCTCAGCCAGGATTTGCTCCAACGTTACATTCCCTTCATCCATATCTCCCATAGTCGACATGGCCCGCTTGAGCTCGGCCACCGGATCGCTTCGCAGCAGCTTGGTCAGGGGGGACAACAGCGTAAGCAGAATAAGGAGGCTCAGCACAAGCTTGACGTACCGCTCCATGGAACGATTGGGCAGCAGCATCTCCACAAAGGTTGCGAGCAGGACAATCATGATCAATTCCTGAAGCCAGTTGCTCAGCCACCCCATCCTTTCCGCCTCCCGTCCCTTTCCTTTATCGCATCATCACCGTCAGATTACCTGCTGTGAGCAGTATGGTAATTGCCAGAAAAAACATCAGTCCGACCGCAGCCAGGGCGGCAAATACGTAGATCATCGCTTTCCCGATTGCCTGCAGACACCCGACGATCGGAGTGTCGCCCAGCGGCTGCATGATCGCACCCGTTATGTTGTAGATCAAGGCAAGGGCAAGGATTTTGAGTGCCGGAAAGGCGCAAAGAAACAATATGATAATGACTCCCGTCAGCCCGATCGCATTTTTGACGAGCAATGAGGCCGTGAATACGGTATCGGTGGCATCCGCGAACGTCCGTCCCACAATGGGAATAAAGTTCCCTGCAATGTATTTTGCTGCCTTAAGGCTAACCCCGTCCGTGACGGAACTCGTCGCTCCCTGCACGGAAATGACGCCGAGAAACATGGTGAGCAGTACGCCCAGCAGTGCCACGCTAATGTTACGGAGCAAGTCGGCAAGCTGTGTCAGCTTGTATTTGTCGGAGATCGAGCTGACCAGATGCAGCACCGCCGAGAAGAACAACAACGGAAAAACGAGCATGTGAATGAGCGTGCTTACCAAATGAATCATGAAAATAATCATGGGATGCGTCACGGATACCGTTACGATGTTCCCCATCGATGCGAGGAGGGTGAACAGCAGCGGCACCATCGCCATCATGAAACTGACCATGCCTTCAATGGCATCTTTGGCGTATCCGATCGCCACGCTGAAACTGTTGATGGCAATAATGATGATGACCATGTAACAGATCGCATACGCGATTTTGCTGATATTGTTTTTCTCAAACGCGGTCTGCAGCGTTTCCAGGATCATGCTCAGCACGCTTAACATGACAATGGTGACCAACAATTTGCCGTTGTACATGATCTCGTGCAGCATAAAGGTTCCGATGGCAACGAAAACCGATTTCAGGCTGAATCCTTCATTGCCGGGAACGAGCATATCCATGAAAGAAGGCGTCTTTCCTTCGGGAAAAAAACCGCCATACTGCTTCATTAGCTGGTCCCAGTACTTTTCCACCTGGTCTTTGGGTAGCTCATTCGCCTGTTGCTGCATCCATTCGTCCGCAGGCGCGGTTGCCGCAGCCTGTCCGATAAAGGCAAACAGAAAACACGTCACAAGGATAAAAGCAAGGCTCCAGCGCGGCTTCTCTCTGATTCGGTTCATGAATAATCCGCATGCCTCCTTTTACACCGGCATCAGCTTCATGACGGTTTCGATAATGATACCGATGATCGGAATTGCCAGCACGAGGATCAGCACCTTGCCGGCAAGTTCGATTTTGGAAGCGATGCTTTCCTGGCCGGCATCCCGCACGATCTGTGCGCCGAACTCGGCGATGTAGGCAATGCCGATAATTTTAAGCACCGTTTTCAGGTAAACGCTCTCCATGCCCGAGTTTTCGGCCAGCCGTTTCAGCACATCGATCACGGACCCGATCTTTCCGATCAGCAGCATGAAAATGACAATGCCGGTAGCCGCGGCGATCAGAAACGCAAACATGGGCTTCTGTTCCTTGATGACAAGAATGAGAACCGTTGCGATCAGCGCCAGACCCACGACTTGAATAATCTCCACAGGTCACCACCATTCCGGCTTCATGACCGCATCATTGGAACAGGAATATCGATTTGATTTCCTGCAGCAGGCCGTCCAGCATGCGAACAACCATGAACAGCACAACGACGAATCCAATCACGGTCACCCAGTGCGCCATATCTTCCTTTCCCATCTGTTTCAGAACGGTATGAATCATCGCAATGATGATACCGATTCCCGCAATCTGAAAAATTGCGTTTACTTCCAAATTCATGACCTTGGCACCTCACTATCCCGGCAATTTCAGAAGATCAGAATTACGATTAACGCTCCTACAAGCATCCCGAGGTTACGGCTCATCCGTTCATACTTCATTTGATCGGCTTGTGCACGGGACTCTTCGTGCATCAGTTGCTGAATGGCTAGCGAGATATGTTTGGTCTGATCCTGACGGTCGCTGGTGCCAAGACTATAACTCAATTGCAGCATGACTTCCCGCTCATCCTCTTTCATGGCCGACTTGGCCCAAGCCTGCTCGATGCCTGCTTGCAGACTGTCACGCGCCGTTTGCCCGTGAGGTCCCTCCATTCGGTTACCCGCGTGCAGAAAAAGCGTGCGTACCGGCTCTTTGGTCTGAGCAGCCATTTTGTCCATGGCTTCCGGCAGGGGAGTCAGGCCGTAATTGATTTCCGTCATCAACCGCTGCAAGGCAGCAATCAGTTCCCGGAGCTGTTTGGGTCTGAGCGCGTATTGCCGGGCGCGATAAAAACCGATCATCGTACTTGCCAGAAGGATCAGCACCGCACCGAGCATGTTAAGCATAAGCTTCTCCTCCTGCTCCCGCCGGGGTGACCTGCAAACCACGCATCTTGCCGTCCGCGAGCCTGAAGCTGGTGCCCCGGCTCGTCCGCCGCAGCTGCACGTAACGCTGGAACGTCTGCCCTTCAATCAGGGCGCGCAAGGCAGGTCTGGAAGCAAGCTCCATGAAGTCGCGGCCGTGAGCGGTTGCGATGACGGATACTCCGGAATGCAGCGCCTCCATGACTGCTTCGGCATCTTCCGGACGACCGATCTCGTCCACAATCAACACGTCCGGTGACATGGAACGGAGCATCATCATCATGCCTTCGGCTTTCGGGCAACCATCCAGAACATCCGTCCGCGGACCGACATCGAAGCCGGGCACGCCGCGGTGGCTGCCTGCAATTTCGGAGCGCTCGTCCACGATGCCGACCTTGAGGCGGGAAGATAATCCCTGGATGCGCTCACCTGCCCCCGGCAACCCGGTACCGCTGCTGATCTGTCTCGCCAGATCCCGCAGCAGCGTCGTTTTCCCTTGCTGGGGAGGCGACAGAATCAATGTATGGAATACCTGTCCGCTCTTGGCATCCCACAGATGAGGCAGGATGCGGTCAGCGATGCCGTGTATTTCGCGCGCGATTCTCATATTGAACCCCGTGATGTCCCGCAAGTATTCGACGCGTCCTCCGCTAACCACGGTCCGTCCAGCAAGTCCAATCCGGTGGCCCCCGGGAATCGTGATGAAACCTCTGCGGAGCTCCTCTTCCAATGTATACAGCGAATGGTTGCTAATCATGTCAAGCAGCTTGTGTGCGTCTTCTTTGGAAGGAACATAAGCATCGTCCGGCTTGTCCGTCAGACTGCCGTCCGGGCACAGAAAATGATAGCTGCCACCGGCATTGGCCTCAAGCGGCCTTCCCGTGCGTATGCGAACTTCTTCCACTTGTTCCGATACAGCGGGCGGCATTCTTCCCAGAATGGTTTGGATCGGTTCCGGGAAGAGCTCCCTCCAGTTCACTTTCATGATCGGCCCTCCAACCCCACAATTGTGATGATCTCTTTTCTGATGCTGTTCCTATCTCAATTCTATGCCTGTACATTCGAATTATGACGACGAACTCTAGCAATTGTTCGAAAGGGAGAGAGTAGCGCAAGTGGAGAGACATAGAATTTCCAATTTTATTTATTTCTGAAAGGGTGGGGAGGCTGCAAACGATAGGCACCTGTCTATGGAAGGGTGCATATAGTGCACAAACAGATTCCGTTATCCCGATTCCGCTATGCGGACGATGGAGACATTTCCCCCAAGAGAAGAAAGGAGTTGTGGGGTGTGCAAGTGGATGTGATAGGGAACGTGGACGAGGTTCGAAAAATGGACATCGCCGGGCGGAGTGTCGTGGTGATCGACGTGCTGCGAACGACGAGCACCATCGTGACCGCACTCGCCTTTAACGCTGCGGCAGTGGTTGCGGTAGAGACCGTTCCGATGGCCAAACAACTGGACTTGAAGGATTGCATTCGCGGCGGTGAACGTTTCGGCAAAAAGCTCGCCGGATTCGAAACAGGCAATTCACCCTATGAATATATGACAGAAGACATTGCGGGCAAAACGGTTGTACTCACAACGACGGATGGAACACGGGCATTGATCAAAGCTGCCGGAGCCAAGCATGTCCTCGCAGGTGCATTTTTGAATGTCAATGCCGTAGCATCGGCCCTGAGCAGGCTTCGAAGAGACGTTCTGCTTTTATGCGCAGGTCATCAGGGAGAATTCGCGCTGGAAGACGGCCTGTGCGCAGGCATGATCATCGGTGCCATGAAGGATCAAACGCCTTGCGAATTAAGGCTGAATGATTTGGGCATGGTCCTGTATCAAGCCTCGCTTCAATGCGAAAGCAAGCTGTTCGAGCTCATAAGAGCTTCCGCCGGGGCCAAAAGTCTTGAACGGCAAGGGAGGCTGCCCGATATTTCCTATTGCGTGCAGACGAACCTTCTGGACTGCGTACCCGAAATGGACGCCAGCCACCCGTTGCAGCTATTTCGCAAAATGGGGCGGGAACAGGCCTCTAATTTGTCGTAAACAAAAAGAGGCGTCCTGACCCTAAAGGGATGCAGAACGCCTCTTTATTTATTTTATCGACGGACTTCCGGGCCGCCAACAAAAGCTTGTTCTTCCGTATCCAGGTCGAATGCGGTATGCAGCGCTTTAATTACATCATGAAGTTTGTCTCCGTCAATGACGCAGGAAACCTTGATTTCGGACGTGCTGACCATTTTGATGCTGACGCCTTCGCCGGAAATCACTTTGAACATTTTGGCAGCTACACCAGGATGGCTGACCATGCCTGCTCCGACGATCGAAATTTTAACCAGCTTTTCTTCAGAGGTCACTTCGCGGTAAGGCAAACGGTTGCGGAGCCCTTCAATGACAGTCAGTGCTTTCTCGCGATCCGTCAAAGCCACCGAGAACGAGAAATCCGCTTTCCCGTCCATAACACCGCTCTGAACGATAATATCAACATCAATCTGTGCGGATGCGAGTTCGCCGAACACTTCGGCCAGTACTCCCGGAACATCCTGTACACCCATGATGCTGATGCGCGCTACGTTTTTGTCATAGGCGATTCCACTAACCACTACCCCTTGTTCCATTGCTGCTTCCTCCTTCACAACCGTTCCTTCATTATGGTTAAAGCTGGATCTGACGATCAAAGGCACACCGGAATGCTTCGCGTACTCTACCGCACGCGGATGCAGCACAGCCGCTCCCAGATTCGCCAACTCCAGCATTTCGTCGTACGAGATTTCCTTCAGTTTGCGGGCTACTTTCACGATTCGCGGATCGGTGGAGTAGATTCCGTCCACATCCGTGTAGATTTCGCAGGCGTCAGCCCGGATCGCCGCCGCAAGCGCTACCGCTGTTGTGTCTGATCCCCCGCGCCCGAGCGTGGTAATTTCCCCGTCTTCGGTCATGCCCTGGAACCCGGCCACGATAACGATGTTGCCTTCGTTCAGCGCAGCGGTTACCCGCTCCGGACGGATATCGTTAATGCGTGCCTTTCCATGAACAGGCTCTGTCACAAAACCAGCCTGCCAACCTGTAAAAGACACCGCCTTGCGTCCAAGTGCCTGGATCGCCATCGCTAGCAGCGATATGGAGATTTGCTCTCCTGTCGTGAGCAGCATATCCATTTCCCTTGCAGGCAGATCGCTGTTCAGCAGTTTCGCTTGATCGATCAGGTCATCCGTCGTATCTCCCATGGCCGAAACCACGACGACACATTGATGCCCTTCATCTGCTTTTTCCACAACACGCCCGGCTACACGTTTCATGCGCTCCGTATCTCCGACCGAGCTGCCCCCAAACTTCATGACGTACAATGACAACGCAAATCCACTCCCTACCTTGTGCAATATGCATACTTGATGCCCATCGCCATTATTCTCTCTGGAACATGACTTTAACCCAGTATAATACGAAAGTGTCAGATCGGCTAATCTTTTTTAACAAAAATGCTTTTCCGGTATGACGGAAAGGTCCAACCTCGCCTCAAGCATAACGATTCTAAAATGTGAAAAAACCCTTTGTCATCGAAATGACAAAGGGTTGGTGTATACACGGGCATACGCTTGTTCCGGCACGATTACGCGCGGGAAGAGTATTTGCCTTCGCGAGTGTCGATGATCAGCACGTCGCCTTCGTTAATGAACAAAGGAACTTGCACGTTCAAGCCGGTTTCCAGCTTCGCGTTTTTGGTTGCACCTTGGGCAGTATTTCCTTTTACGCCCGGCTCGGTTTCAACGACCTTCAGCTCAACGCTTGTAGGCAGGTTGATCCCCAGAATTTCGCCTTGATAGCTGACGATGTGCACGTTCATGTTTTCTTTCAGGAAGTTCAGTTCCCATTCCAGTTGATCGCTTGTCAGCGTGAACTGGTCGTATGTTTCGTTATCCATGAATGTGTGCTCGCTGCCGCTGGCATACAGGTAGGAAACGCCACGGTTTTCGATCATGGCACGGCCGATCGTTTCACCCGCACGGAACGTACGCTCAACCGTGTTGCCGTTGCGCAGGTTTTTCAGTTTGGAGCGCACGAATGCTGCACCTTTGCCCGGTTTAACGTGTTGGAAATCCAGCACGGTAAAGATATCTCCGTCTACCTCGACGGTCAAGCCTGTTTTGAAATCGTTAACTGAAATCACGAATAAATCCCTCCTGGTTGAGTTAAAAAATTACATGGTTTATCCGATTACGGTAAACTTCTTATCCGACTTCGTCAAAATACGAATGCCTGTCTCCGTAATCACGACATCATCTTCGATACGTACGCCGCCCAGACCGTCGATGTAAATGCCCGGTTCCACCGTAACGACCATGCCCGGTTTCAGCACATCGTCACTAAGCTTGGACAGACGCGGAGCCTCGTGCACTTCCATGCCCAGACCATGACCTGTGCTATGCCCGAATTGTTCCCCGTAGCCATGCCCTGCAATGATATCGCGCGCAAGGGCGTCCGCTTCGCGTCCGGTCATGCCCGGCTTCAGGTTTTCCAGCGTATGTAACTGCGCCTCCAGCACGATGTCGTAGATTTTTCGCAGCTCGGGCACCGGCGTTCCTGTTGCAATGGTACGTGTCAGATCGGAACAATATCCGTCCAGCAGTGCGCCGAAATCGAACGTGATCAGTTCATTTTGCCCAATGGCCTTGCTGCTTGCTCGTCCATGAGGCAAGGCAGAACGCACGCCCGAAGCCACGATGGTATCAAACGAAGAGGATGTCGCCCCGTTTTTCCGCATGAAAAATTCCATTTCAAGATCGACTTCCGCTTCAGTCATGCCCGGTTTTGCAAACTGCAAAACATGGCTGAACGTTGCATCCGCCAGATCAGCCGCTCGCTGCATAACAGCGATTTCGTTCTCGTCCTTGAACATTCGCAAATGCTCCACGATACCCGATACGGCTTTTAATTCAATGGATTGAAGCGCCTCGGCATAAGCGCCATACGTTCCGTAAGAAACATGGTCCTGTTCAAAGCCGACTGCCGTGATGCCGCTTTGGGCCAGCAATTCGCGTACCGTTTCAATCGGTTTAGGACCATGCTCGACCACGTTGAAGCCTTCGGCTTGCTGCGACGCTTGCGCCATATAACGGAAGTCGGTCACCAAATAAGCTTCTTGCTCCGTAATGAGCACATAGCCGGATGAACCCGTAAAACCCGTCATATATTGACGGTTCACCGGACTTGCGATCAGCATCGCTGCCAATCCGCGCTCCTGCATCGCCTCGCGCAGCTTGTTCACTCTTTTGTTTTCCATCGGTAACCCTTCCTTCTCTCACATTCCCGGGTTCCCGGCTCAGGTTTGTTTGTCCAGATGACGCACGAGAGCCAGCAATCCCAGTTCATAGCTTACTTCGCCAAATCCGGCAATCTGCCCGATCGTCACTGCAGCGATGACTGATTGATGTCTGAAAGCTTCACGCGCATGAATGTTAGATAAATGAACCTCCACGGTAGGAACCTTTACCGTACTGATGGCATCGCGCACGGCATAACTGTAATGGGTCAGCGCGCCGGCATTCAGAATGATTCCGTCCGCCTCGCCCAAGGCCGCATGGATGCGATCAATAATGTCCCCCTCGTGGTTGGATTGGTAAAAAGCAATGGAGACACCCAGCTCCTCGGCTTGTCTGCGAATGTTGTTCTCAATCTCCTTCAGACTAAGCGTTCCGTAGATGCCCGGCTCGCGTACGCCAAGCATGTTCAGGTTCGGGCCATTGATCACGACGATTCGTTTCATAGCTGCTCCATCCTTTCTGCAAATAACCATCTGCTATTTTAACACAGCCATTGCCGGATTGAGAAGCTTTTTTGCGGCTGCTAGCCCGCTTCTTCGGGCTCGCGCTTCCGCTCGTCCGTATACTCCATCGCCACGGTGTAACCGATAAAGAGGCCCCACAGCAAAAAGAAGCACAATTCGGTGAAGATGGAGTCCCAGGTCAGGCGGTTTATAGGCTTCATCATCCCCAGCTTGGGACCGAGAATCACGAACAGGATGACCCACCATACGATGCCGTAAACCATGCCGGGAATCGGCCCTTTTTGTTTTCTCAGGCTAAACGTGTAAATCACCGACACGAGGATGGAAAATGCGATAAAAAACAACCATCCCGTCAAATGGCCTGCTGCCGTATATATGAACCGGTGCTTGAAAAAGGGTTCCGCCAGAAAGCCTATAGGCACGACCGTAAAGTGAAGGAAATAAAAAAACCAATGTACCCCGCCCCAAATAAAGCCGGCAAAAAAACCGAGCTCAATCGCAAAAGGCAGCGGCTTCGTATGGCCTTGTTGCTGGCTTTGCCTCGGCCTCGCCTTTCTTTTCGATTCTTTCGAGCCCCTCTTGGGATCTTCCGCATGTATTGTCCGTTCTTCCACATACTCTGCCATTTGCATTCTCCTCAAGATTTAATCGTTCTCCTGCCTGCAGAATCCTTGCTGCCTTGTTTTCCGTCCCAGGTAGTATGCTCCAGTTCAGGCGAATTTAACAACCATCACCGCGGATATCCCCTCAACTAGAAATTGCTTTCAAAATTCGATACAATAAGGATATTAATCGACCTTCGAGCCTGAAGGGATATAAGAGAATAGGATGGTGAATAATTTGCCTCAACAATCCAAACCTGTCAGCTACGGGGGGCAAGCCGTCATCGAAGGCGTCATGTTCGGCGGCAAACACGTGAACGTTACCGCTGTGCGGAGAAAAGACGGCGAAATAACGTATCTGGAAGTTCCCAAGCAAGACAAGTCCTGGGTCATCAAACTGCGACGCATACCGCTTCTGCGCGGGATTGTCAGCATCATAGATTCCAGCGTCAAAGGCAGCAAACACCTTAATTACTCGGCCGACGCCTACGCGGACGATGAGCTGGAGCCGGAAGAACGCGAGAAGCAAAAGGACAAACAAGGCTCGGGCTGGAGCCTGAGCATGATTATCGGCGTAACCGCTGTAGCCATCCTTTCTTTTCTTTTCGGCAAAATTGTTTTGACGCTGCTCCCGGTAGTCGTTGAGAATTTCCTCTTCAAGAACGCATTTGACAACCAGTTCCTGCATAATTTACTGGAAGGCGTGATCAAGCTGATCCTGCTGCTCGCTTACTTGTGGCTGATCTCGCAAACGCCGATGATCAAAAGATTGTTCCAATATCACGGCGCGGAGCATAAAGTAATCAGTGCCTATGAAGCGGGCGAAGAGCTCACGCCGAAAAACGTTCAAAAATACAGCCGTCTCCATTATCGCTGCGGAAGCAGCTTTATCATGCTGACGGTGATCATCGGGGTATTCCTCTATTCGCTCTTCACATACGACAATCTGTGGGAACGCATGGGACAGCGCCTGCTCTTGCTGCCGGTCGTACTGGGCATTTCGTTTGAACTGTTGAAAATCACCAATGCGATGCGCGATATTCCTGTACTTCGCTATCTTGGGTACCCAGGACTGTGGCTGCAGCTGCTGACAACCAAGGAACCGACCGACGAGCAGGTCGAAGTATCCATCGCATCGTTTAACCGCATGCTTGAGCTTGATGCCAAGCTCGCCAATGCTTCCAGCACGTCGGAGGTTCCTCTTGCAACTCTTGATCCTGTGAAAGGGTGATTGATATGAACAAGCAGGCGATCGTATTTTGGGCTTTTATCGTTCTCGCCGCTTTCGGAGTACTCAGCTGGTTGTCCAACGCTAGCATCGTCCAGATTTTGATTCCAGTGGTGGTCTTGGGAGGTGCATTCCTGCTCTACAAATTTCCGCCCCGCCGCTGGCAACGCAAACAGACGCCGAAGATCAAACCTTCAGCGAAAACGATGGCCAAGGTCAATGCTCAGAACAGTGCCAGAAAGAGCCACTCCACGCGTAAACGCAAAGATTACCCGTTCCATGTCATTCAGGGACAAAAGGGAAAAAACGATGAGGATGTACCGAAATTCCATTAACACATTCGTTTGAAACATGAAAAAGCAATGCTTTTGCCCCATAGGCGAAGCATTGCTTTTTATTTATTGGAGGGAGCGGCTTTGGGCAATGTCCCCTGCACTGCTTTGCTGCTCGAATTCCGCCGTTCCTTGTTTAATTGCTCCCCGTATGTCTTGACGTTCCAGCCGTTGAAAAAGTCGGTGCCCGAAGCAACCCCTGATTCGTACAACGCCAAGCTTTCGTCCGGGGTTAAGCGGAATTGGGTTGGCTTGATTCCAAGCGTCGGTATTTTAACGGTCCGGAAGCGGTTGATCTGCTCGATGTAACGCTCATCATGAGCCGTCAGCATCGTTTCTACCAAAGCTTGAAGCATGCTTAGCGGGCCCTTGATCGTCGCAGGCTGTCCCTCCGTTTTGCCGACCATTTTGAATCCGACCACCGGAATGATCTCCCCGCTCCGCTTCGAACGTTCACCTTCAAACAACCATAACGGGAAATTGCTGAGCAATCCCCCGTCCACGACGTAAACAAATTGTTGGCTGAACGGCAGCCCTTTCGAGAATGCCGGCGATTTGCGAATGACAACCGGGTCGAAAAAGTAAGGGATGCTGCAGCTCATGCGCACAGCTTTGGCAACATCCAAATTGCCGGGTTCGATGCCAAATCGGCTGATGTCGTCAGGCAAAACCAAAATGTTGCCGCCGGAAATGTCGGAGGCAATGACGTTCAGTTTGCCAGGGGGCAGGTCGGCAAAGGAACGAATGTCCTTTTGCTGCAGCATGCTGCGAATCCATGTTTCCAAGGCTTCGCCAGAGTACAGTCCCTTTTTCAAAAAAAGCCTTGCCGCCGGACCAAGCCAGCGCACATCAAAAATCGGGGCACGACGCAGCAATGATGCAAATGGCGTATTCTCAATAATCCCCCGCATTTCGTCCGCTTTATACCCCGCGGCAATCAACGCCGCAACGATCGAGCCCGATGACGTGCCTGCAACGCGATTGAATTGCACCCCATGATCTTCTGCGCTTTTCACCGCCCCGGCGAGTGAAATTCCTTTCACTCCTCCGCCTTCAAAGACCGCATTGATCAACATAAACAAACCCCCGTTCCCATGCAACAATAGTTCTACTGTCACTGTATGAGAACAGGGGCCCGTCATATGTCGTCAATATGCATTACAAGCCGTAATATGATTTCAACCTTGCGATTAAACCGAGCGGGTCCTTCGTCAAGTATTGGGAGCTGAAATAAATATCTCCGCCAATGGCGTTGTATCGTTCATTGTATGCCAATTGATCGATGATTTCCTGCGAAGTCTGCCACCCCGATTCGGTGGTTCCTATTTTGTACGGGGAGTGTCCGATATACAATTTGACATTTGTATTCGCGACTTCGTTAACCCACCAATCTACGACTTTGTCATAACGTGCGGCGCTCAACGTCATGCTCCAATATACTTGCGGAGCCACGTAATCGATCCATTCCTGTTTGATCCAAGTACGCACATCCGCATTCATGCTGTCATACGCGGTTACACCTGCTTTGGTGTCTGAACCCGTCGCATCCACCGCTTTATTGCGCCATACGCCAAATGGACTGATTCCGTATTCCAGGTTCGGATTCACCTGATGAATGCTTTCGCCAAGCTGCTTCACGAACTGATTGATATTGTCGCGGCGCCATTCGGCACGATCACTGGTGTTTAATGTGTTATAAGTCCTGAATGCCGCATCATCATTGAAGGTCACGTTGGACGGATAGAAATAATCATCCAAGTGCACCCCGTCAATATTGTACCGGTTTACCACTTCCATAATCGTATCGATGATATGCTGCCTTGCCTCCGGAATGCCGGGGTTGATGTACAGCTTGCCTCCCGCATTGACGATCCACTCCGGATGAAGCTTGGATACATGATTCGCCGCCAATCCCGTTGTGCTCGCCGAATTCGTGGCGCGGAACGGATTGAACCAGGCATGGAACTCAAGCCCGCGTTTGTGCGCCTCCTCAATCATGAATTCCAGCGGGTCATAACCCGGATCTTTGCCTTGCGTTCCCGTAAGCACACTGTTCCAAGGCACCAGACCCGAAGGGTAAATGGCATCCCCGTTGGCTCGAACTTGCACGAACACCGCATTGATACCCATACCTTTTAATTGGTCCAGCTGCTGCGTATAATCCAGCTTCTGTTTCTCGATATTGCCTTTTGCGCCGGATGACGGCCAATCGCCATTCACCGTGGAAATCCATGCTCCGCGCATCTCGTCGGTTGCAGGCACATTGCCCGATTGATCTGAATTGCCCGGATCGACCGGTGTAACCGGCGTAGGATCAGGCGTCGTCTCCGAACCGGAGTCGTTTGTCAGCGTGAACAGATCAATCGTCTGCGTCGCCTGGGTCCAGTTCACGCGAATGCCCAGGTTTTCGCTGACGAACCGGAGCGGCACCATTACGCGCCCCTGTTTCACCTCAACCGATGCATCCAGGTTCACCGTCGCATTATCCACCGTTGCTTGCTGTTTTCCCTTCGTCATTTGAATGATCGTGCCCGACTTGTTGATCGTTACCGTTTTGGTGGCTTGGGACCAGAATACGGACGCTCCCAATCCTTCGCTAATAACTCGGAGCGGCACCATAGTCACATTCACTTTGGGCAAAATATAAGGCGCCACATCCGACTCCAGACGCTGCCCGTCCAGATGAATCACAATGTTCTGACCGGCTGCTTGAGCAGACAGCCCTGCCGTTTGCAAACCCAACACAAAAATCAGCAGCATAACCAGGCTCTTACGAAACTTCATCCATTCAATCCTCCATCATATCCTTTTTCGCGGAAAATTCTGCTAGTTTAATAGACGCGTCAAGTGACCGTTTAGTTGCGATAAATGGATAAAATGCTGGCAAAAAAACGAAGGATGCCCTCGCGGCCTCCAATGGCACGGGGACATCCTATGTTCTTGCAGCATGATGGATGAAGCGGCTCCTTATTCCGGATCAGAACTAGGACTCGGTGTTGCTCATGACTTCCTGCAATTTCCGGAGATCGTTCAAGCGGTTTTCGTTCTGCCTGAAATATTCGACCAAGGTTTCGATGCATGTAATCGAGTCCCAGCTCAAATGATGCTCGATGCCTTCAACGTCTTTGTAAATGTTCTCTTCCTGCACGCCGATGGTCGTCAAAAATTCCTCCAGCAAATGATGACGTTCCATTAATCGCTTGCCCATCTTTTTCCCTTTTGGAGTCAGTACCAATCCACGGTACTTTTCATAAATCAGGTACTCGTCCTTGTCCAGCTTCTGGATCATCTTCGTCACCGAAGAAGGATGCACTTCCAATCCTTCAGCGATATCGGATACGCGAGCATAGCCCTTTTCATCAATGAGTTTGTATATACGCTCCAAATAATCTTCCATACTGGGCGTTGGCATCTGCTTCCCTCTCTTCTCTCTGACCGACACACGACACGATTCGCGCCTGGTCCCTATCCTTTAATGATACATGTTATCAATGCGCATTGGCAAGTCCTGCGCGACCCTGAACCATGCAATCCATCCTTCTGCCCACCATGAACGCAAAAACCGCTCAAGTATTTGGCATGCGTGCATCTGCACAAAATAACCCAAACTAATCTTGGCAGCCAGCCATGAAAGGAGCAAACCAACCTTATGAGTACGAGCACAGCGTCTCCTCCCGTCCGGAAGGCAAAGGGGACTAAACCCTTTATTCCCGATTTGGTCTATTTTGAACCCGGCGCGCTGGAATACGACAAAGGAAAATGCATCATGGAGTGGGTCAAGTCCCAAGACATCCCTTACCAAATGACCACTTCCCATAACAGAATTACGAATTTACCGGGAGAGACGGAGCAGGAAAAATATCGCATGGCCAAACGCACACTCGTTGTGGGCGTACGAAAAACGCTGAAATTTGACCAATCCAAACCTTCAGCGGAGTATGCCATTCCGATTTCGACAGGATGTATGGGCCATTGCCATTATTGTTACCTGCAAACTACCTTGGGGGCCAAGCCATATGTAAGGGTCTATGTAAATACCGAGGAAATCATCCAGGCAGCGAAGGGTTATATCGACGAACGAGCACCTGAAATTACCCGCTTCGAGGCAGCCTGTACATCCGATCCGGTGGGCCTGGAGCATATTACGGGAAATTTGGGGGACCTGATTCGTTTCATGGCTGACGAACCATACGGACGCTTGCGTTTTGTGACCAAGTACCATCATGTTGAACCGCTGCTGGATATTAAGCATAACGGCCATACCCGCATTCGTTTCAGCGTTAATGCCGATTACGTTATTAAAAATTTCGAACCCGCAACTTCCAGATTCGAAGAACGAATCGAAGCTGCAGGGAAAATTGCCCATGCCGGTTATCCGCTCGGTTTTATTATCGCTCCAATTATTTGGTACGACGGCTGGGAGAAAGGCTACGCCGAATTGCTGCAAAAGCTCGCGGATACCCTCCCTGAGGAGGCGACCAGCAATCTTACCTTTGAAATGATCCAGCACCGTTTCACCAAAACGGCCAAAGCCACGATCGAGAAACGTTACCCCAAAACCAAACTTGAAATGGATATCGAAAAACGCAAAATGAAATGGGGCCGTTGGGGGCAGTATAAATACGTCTACAAAGACGACCAGCAGGACGCGCTGCGCGAATTCATTACGGAGCGAATTTTTGAACATTTTCCATTAGCCAACATCGACTATTTCACTTGACTGTTTCGCATCCAACCAAAAAAGCCCCATGAACCGGATCGCATCCGATGTTCATAGGGCTTTCACCTCAACCTATGGCTATATAAGTTGAACTAGGCATTTACACGATCACGGAGAGGCAGAACCAATCTGAAGAAGCGAAGCTAAAAGCTTTCTGTAAGAAAGCTCCATCGAAAGCATACGCTTCGCATTTATCACCAGACTTTCCCCTTAAATAATCATCCAATCCGGCGTAATCTGCTGCAGCCAAATCGTAATCTTGGTCATCTGGTCAGTGAACAGCAATATGCCAAGGAACAGCATTAACGCCCCGCCCACTTTCATCATCGCATTGGAATAACGCAAAATCCAGCGGGTCGAGCCGATAAAAAAAGCAAGAACAAAAAACGGAACGGCAAATCCGACCGTATAACCGGTAATCAACGCAAACCATGTCGTCGGTTCACTTGCAGCCATCGCAATGATTGCCGTTAAAATGGGGCCGATACACGGGGACCATCCTGCAGAGAAGCCAATGCCGAATACAAAAGACCCTACATATCCCGCAGGTTTCCATTTCAACTCCAGCTTGCGCTCTTTCATCAGAAACTGCGGTTTGAACACCCCAAGCAGGAATAACCCCATCAACATGATCAGAATGGCGGATAGCTGCCGGATGAGCTCGCGATTATCATTGAAAAAACGTCCGAACAGCCCTGCACCCAATCCAAGCGAATAAAATACCGCCGAAAAACCTAAAATGAACGCCAGCGTGTGCGTCATCGTTTTCATGCGAACTTCGCGCTGGTTGCGCTCATCTTTCAGGCGCTGCACCGTCATGCCGGTGATATAGGAAAGATATGACGGATACAGAGGTAAACAACAAGGGGATATAAATGATGCAAATCCGGCTATGAAAGCCAGCCATACGTTAACATCAGGCATGAAGCGAATGTCTCCCTTCTGTGGAAGCTCACTTGCCAATTGCACATTTGATCACGTTCAAGCGTCAGGCACGGAATCCCTTTTTGGCGACCATCGTCATGATCAGCATCATAATCAACAGCAGTACAATCGTAGCACCCGGTGCCAGGTTCCAGATCCCTGCTACAACCAATCCAATGACCACGGCAATCTCACCGATGACCACGGACAATACTATTGCCGACTTGAAACTTCTTGCCATCAACAAACTGACGGCAACCGGTATGGTCAGCAACGCAGATACGAGCAAAGCACCCACGATTTTGATGGCTGTGCTAATGACCAATGCCGTCATGACCGTAATCAGCATGTTCAGCACACGAACCGGCAATCCCGTCACTGCCGCTGCATCCTCTTCAAAGCTAAGCAGAAAAAACTCCTTATGAAGCAAGGCAACGATGACAACGACAATCAACGTAACGATGCCGACCAGCTTCAGGTCGGTTGCATCCAGCGTATAGATGCTTCCGAAAAGATAACTCATCACATCGGTATTGTATCCCTTGCCAAGCGTAAAGAACAGCGAGGCCAGCGCCACGCCGCCGGACATAATAATCGCGATGGACAATTCCGCATAGCTTTTGTAAGCCTTGCGCAATTTCTCAATCGCAAATGAGGCAAGCACCGCAAACACAAGCCCTACCGCAATCGGATATACCTCAATCAAAAAACCGAGGGCAACCCCGGCAATCGTAACGTGAGAGAGCGTATCTCCGATCATGGATAGACGGCGCAATACCAGAAACAATCCAATCAGCGGGGCGGTGATGCCAATCAGCAACCCGCCTGCCAATGCCCGCTGAAAAAAATCACTCATTAAAATTTCCAAAACGTACACGACTCCTTCGGCCTTGCTCTATTCTGGCGGACAACTGCCGTTTACCGCACCTGCGCCGTCGTATGCTGCAGATTGGTTTCCGCGCAATCCTCCACCTCATGCGAGTGACGAACATGAAAATGAATTTTACCGTTCGTTACCGCCGGCTGCGAACCTAGATAATTTTCCATTCGGTTCATGTCATGGGAGACCATAAGGAAAGTCATCCGGTGATGCTCATGCATATGGGTAATCAGTTCAAAAAAAGTATCCTGGGACTCCGCGTCAATCCCCACGGTTGGTTCGTCAAGAACAAGCAGATCCGGACGGTTGATGAGCGCCCGCGCCAGAAACACGCGCTGCTGCTGCCCGCCAGAGAGCTGTCCAATCCGTTTGTGCGCAATGTCCTCGATTCGCATGACCTGCATGGCATCCGCACATTGCTGGTTGGCCTGGCGTGTCATGCGGCGAAACATGTTTTTGTTGTTGTACAGGCCGGACATGACAACCTCTCGCACCGTTGCCGGAAACAATGGATTGAAAGCATTTTTTTGCGGAACATATCCGATGCGCTGCCAATCCTTGAATTTGCGAATGGACTGGCCGAACAACTTAATGTCGCCTTTCGCAGGCGGCAGAAGCCCGACCAACATACGCAGCAGCGTTGTTTTGCCGGCGCCGTTCGATCCGATGATGCCCACGAAGTCCCGTTCTTGCACCATGAAATTCAAATGTTCAATGACTTTCTGTTCACCATAGGAAAACGACAATTGCTCGATTTCGATGATGGGATCATGACATAGTGGCATGAGTTGCTGCATGGCAAAGCCACCCTTTCTTTCTATTTCAGGATTCGGACGAATCCCAGTCTATCTTATTTTAATGCGATCAGGAGATTTTGCAAATTTTTCTCCATTAAAGTGAAATAATCGTCTCCGCTTGCTGCCTGCTCTTTCGTCAGCCCCTCTACCGGGTTCAAGACCATCGTTTCCACGCCGGCTTCGCCAGCCAACGTTTTGGCCAGTTTGTCGGATACCAGTTCCTCGAAGAAAATGTACTTGATGCCTTCTTCCTTTACAAGCTTAGACAGATTCACGATATCCTGACCCGTCGGCTCAGCGTCCGGGGACAGTCCCATGATCGCATGCTGTGTCAGGCCGTAATCGCGTGCCAGATAACCAAACGCCTGATGGGATACGACGATTTCCTTGTTCGGCACTTTGGAAAGCTCGTCGGCAAATCGTTGATCCAGTGCTGCCAATTTGGTTTGAAGCGCTTTGTAACGCTGCTCGTAGCCTTCTTTGTGAGCAGGATCTGCTTCCACAAGGCTGTTTTTGATATTTTCGGCCATGATCAAGGCTGATTTCGGACTCACCCATGTGTGAGGGTCGATATGATGACTGTCTACCTCTTCTGACCCCGCGTCGTTTGTATGTTCGTCGGCATGTTCATCCTCATGAGCGTGTTCTTCCGATTGTTCCGCACCATGATCGTGGCCATCGTCGCCTTCCGCCATCAAGAGATCCACGCCGTCGCTGACCGCCACCGCTTTAACCTTGGAGTCGCTATCCAGCGACTTGAGGAAATTCGGCACCCATCCTTCAAGCCCGGCACCGTTATATAAGAAAAGCTGGGCTTTGGACGTGTTGACGATATCTTGGCTCTTTGGCGTCCAGTCATGCGGCTCTACCCCGGTTGGCAGCAAGTTGATCACGTTCGCATCATCTCCGCCGATCGCAGCCGTAAAAGCGTACACCGGATAAAACGTCGTTACGACGTTGACTTTGCCTTCTTCGATTTTGGCACTATTGGAGCTGTTTTGCCCACAAGCGGACAAGATTAGCAAACTCATAACCAGCAAACTGCTCCAAAGCAGACGAGACCGCTTGCCTTTGCGCCGGGCAGTCGCCTGAATCAATGACGGTTTTTCTCTCAAAAATTTCATTTTTTCTATCACTCCGCATCACTTAATCGTAAACATTACTGATAGAATTATAGGTAACCTACCCACCGTTGTCAAGCGTGCTCTCCTTTTCATTCTATCCAGATCTGCGGAGCTTTTATCAGTCTATGCCTGGTTGTCCCCCTTCATGGCCCCTTTCTTGCTTAAAAAAATGATGAAAAAAGTGACCCGACGAATCGGGTCACTTTCATGCAGCACATACGGCTGCCATATTTATTTATGCATACAAGCATGCTGTTCCGTTATTTTACTTGTGCGCCATTGGGCATGCTGTCAGGAACGGTAGCAAGCGTAAGCTGATCGCCATGCGATGCCGCCAAAATCATGCCTTGGGACAGCTCGCCGCGCAGCTTCACCGGTTTCAGGTTCGTTACGCAAATGACTTTGCGGCCGACCATGTCTTCCGGCGAATAAAACTTCGCGATACCGGATACGACCTGACGCTGCTCATAACCGAGGTCCAGCTGCAGCTTCAGCAATTTATCCGCTTTTTTGACGGGCTCGCAGGCGATAACCTGCGCTACGCGCAGCTCGACTTTCGCGAAGTCATCGATGCCGATCTCTTCTTTGCTCTCCGGTGCCTCCACGGCTTCAGCCGCTGTGTTTGCTTGCGGCGCCTCAGGCTGTGCATCCGCCTTTTTGCCGCCGGTCATGGCTTCGGAAATGTAAGCCACTTCCTGTTCTGCATCCAGGCGCGGGAAAATCGGATCTCCCTTTTGCAGCGCATTCCCTGCCGGGATCAGTCCCCATTGCTTGGTCGTATCCCAAGCGGTAAGCTCGCCTTCCTGAATGCCGAGCTGTTCCCAAATTTTACGCGGTGCACGCGTGAGGAACGGTTGCAGCAAGATGGAAGCGATGCGCAGGCTTTCGATCAGATGGGACATGACCGAAGCCAGTTCGCTGCGTTTCTCTTCGTCACGAGCCAACGCCCACGGCTGCGTCTCGTCGATGTACTTGTTGCTGCGGCTTACAAATTGGCTGATTGCCGTTAACGCAACGGAGAACTGCAGATTTTCCATCGCCTGCTCCACTTTTTCCACGGCCGCATGGCCCGCTTCTTCAAGAGAAGCATCGAATTCGGTTACGCCGGAAGCAAATGCCGGTGCTTTGCCTCCGAAATATTTATCAACCATCGCTACGGTACGGTTCAGCAGGTTGCCAAGGTCGTTCGCCAAATCGGAATTGACGCGTTCCACGAAGCTTTCCGGCGTAAAGGTGCCGTCCGAACCGAATGGAACTTCGCGCAGCAGGTAGTATCGCAGCGCATCCAGACCGTAACGGTCAATCAGCGTAACCGGGTCAACCACATTGCCTTTGGATTTGGACATTTTACCGTCCTTCATCAGCAGCCAACCGTGCGCAAATACCTTTTTCGGCAATGGCAGGTCAAGCGCCATCAGCATGATGGGCCAATAGATCGTATGGAAACGTACGATCTCTTTACCGACCAAATGTACGTCCGCCGGCCAGAACTTGTCGTAGAGCGACGAATCGGCGGAGCCGTAGCCCAGTGCCGTGATATAGTTGGACAGCGCATCGATCCATACGTATACGACGTGTTTCGGGTCGCCTTTTACTTTGACGCCCCATTCAAACGTCGTCCGGGAGACGGCCAAATCCTCCAAGCCAGGCTTGATGAAGTTGTTGATCATTTCGTTTTTGCGGGACTCCGGCTGAATGAAGCCAGGGTTCTCCTCATAAAATTGCAGCAAACGATCGGCATATTTGCTCATCCGGAAGAAGTAGGATTCTTCTTTCACCAATTCCACCGGATGACCGCTGTCCGGGCTTTTCGCGGCAACAATGTCGCCCTGCTCGTTCCGCTCCACGTCCACCAGCTGGGTTTCCGTATAATAGGTTTCGTCCGGAATGCTGTACCAGCCTTCGTACTCTCCTTTATAAATGTCGCCCTGTTTCAGCAAACGGTCGAAAATGTCCTGCACCACCGTTTTGTGACGCTCTTCCGTGGTACGGATAAAGTCGTCGTGAGAGATGTCCAGCTTTTTCCACAGATCCTTGATGCCTGCTACGATGCCATCGACGAAAGCTTGCGGCGTTTGGCCTTTCTCTTGCGCTTTTTGTTCGATTTTTTGTCCATGCTCATCCGTGCCCGTCAAATAACGGACATCGTATCCGCGCAGACGTTTGTACCGGGCCATCGCATCGCCCGCCACCGTCGTATAAGCATGCCCGATGTGCAGCTTATCGCTTGGATAATAGATTGGTGTCGTCAGATAAAACGTTTTTTGTTCAGCCATGGCTGATTTGCCTCCTTTTCGGTTTAAAGAACACAAAAAAACTCCCGCCCCAATGGGACGCGAGTTGTTCTCACGTGTTACCACCCAAATTCCCCGCGCTTTTCGCAAACCACGGGCTCTGTCGGTCCTCAGACCGTCCATTAACGCTGGATCACGCCCCAATCTTACAGCAAGCGGTTAATCCCGCACTGCATGCTCGAAAGAGGTCCCTCCAGGACCATTTTCCATCCTCCTCCCAGACCGGTTCTCAGCTTCTCCGGCTCTCTGCGCTGGGGGTGTGTCTGTACTTATCCCTTCACTGGAAATTATTATACATGAAATATACTGAAACGCTGCCCCTTTTGTCAAGTCGGCTGCAGACTATTTGGAAGAAGCTATGACGGATTTGTCCGCTTTCGGCGGGACCAAATCCACGCCGCCCGGATGAAACGGATGACATTTGGCGATGCGCTTTGCGGCCAGCCATGATCCTTTTAAGGCGCCATGCACCTCAATGGCCTCCATCGCGTACGCCGAACATGTCGGATAAAAACGGCAGGTCGGCGGCTTGAGCGGAGAAATGTAGCTGCGATATACCCGAATGGGCGCCTGTGCCATTTTTCGCGTCAGCTTCATAGTTAATGCTTCCCGTGAGAATGTCCCGAAACCGCTTTGGCCGGAGCATGCTCCGCACAATCTTTACAATACCCGAACACTTCGAATTTATGATCCACAACCTGAAATTGTTCCGGCGCATCCGCAAGCTGCATGGGGCAAAATACGATCGGATATGTTTTTTGGCATTTCAGGCAAATCATATGGTGATGGTGATGATCCTCGCTGCAATGGGCGCGGAACTTCACCCCGTCCTCAAAAATAATCTGCTCCAGTACACCCAATTCCTGCATCACCCGCAAATTGCGGTACACCGTGTCGAAGCTGAGTCCGCTATAGTTTTTGCTCATATATTCATAAACGTCCTTCGGTGTCAAAAAACCGGGAGATTCGGCAAACAACCTGGCCAGCGTTTTCCGCTGATCCGTGATGCGAAGCCCCTGCGAGGACATCGTGCTAATAATCTGCTCTGTTGTCAGCATGACCTGCAACACCTCCTGCCATACATATGCTCATGCAATGGGTTCAAGCAAAGCCGACAGAGCGGTGCTGTAACCGATGCAAATGGCCGCTTGTATTTTCTTACTACTAATAATGCCTCAAATTTCGCTTCGAGTCAACGAAAGCAGCCAGCCGCCCGATCGATCATCCAGCATGAACTTCCCTGAGGAAACCTCGCATGAGCGTATCTATGCACAGACGGAATATGTGCATTCAGCCGACTGCAAACCTACGAAAAAGGACTCCTTGCGGAGTCCTTCCATGACGGTTTAGAACAAGTTTCTGTTCGGGCGACTTTTGGGGTGACAGGGTATACGATAATAAGCTCTCACTCCAAACCGTCCGTTTTCCGGTCCATCTATATAAACCGCACTAATCAATCACACAAGGCCACTACGAGTGCAGCACCATCTTCCGATCGCTGTTATCCCCAGATTTTTTTGATTCCCCTTCTCTAGAAGGGAAAATCCGGTGATAAAGGCGACCGCTTCGCTTCTCCAGATTGCTCCTGACTCTCCGTTAACGTGTGTATGTTTTTTGCGGTTTATATAAAAATTGTTATTTTTTCTCTTCTGGAAGCGGTGTGAACAACAAGTTAACCGGCAGATTGCTACCCGGTGCGGCAGAGAACAGAATCGTTACGCTCTCTCCATAAGATCCGGTGCGATAAAGCACGCTTTGTTCATTCGGCGCGCTAACGGAGCTGCTTTGCGCAATCTGTACAACCTGACCATTGACCAGGGCAACGCCGGAGTATTTGCCTCCGCGAGGGTTCAGGGAAATCAACGTCCGTGGAGCAACGTTGTTCAGCGTAATTTTGTATAACACGCCAAAGTTGCCTGCATTGGACGCATCCGTGTAAGCCATCGGATCCGTTCCGACCAGATTCGGATCGCTTGCATTATCGCCAAGCGGCATGCGGGACGGTTTGGCACCGATTGGCTCATCGTAGGTAATAACCCGTGTAGCATTCGGATACGTACCACGGTTATGAACGCCGTCGCGGTCAAGCACAGGCAATGTAGCCAAAGCTTCCATCGGATCTTTGTTTGCATCGATCATGATGACGTTATAGTCGAGTTGATAATCACTGAATACGTCCGAATAGAGCGAAATAACTTGTCCTTGTTTCATCGGCAGCGCACTAAGCTCCGTCAAAATCAGCTTGCTGTCGCCAGGCTCAATATAGATTTTCTTTTGATCCTTACCTTCCTGCATCGACTGGAACCATCGGTCAATGGACAATTTCCCTGCGGCCGTAGCGATTGGGGAAGGTCCCGCAAAGCCCATGTTTTGCTGTTCGAGTTGCGCCGTATACGCGTTGTTGTTCGTTGCGACAACATACATTTTAACGGCTTTCCCCGTGTTGTTTACATGGTGAATCATGAAGCGGGTCTGACCGAAAGAAGACTCTTTATATACAATACCTTCGGAATTCACCGTTTCCGGACTGTTGCTGCGGATCAGCAGGCTTGGTTCGTCTGTATACGTATAAGGCACTTTTTCCATGGCAGGCACATCGCCGCCGTTAAAGACGAATTTCTGTCCTACCGGGGTGAAAAGCTGATTGAAATCAGAAAGAGTATACAACGTCTCATTGGTAATTGTAATGACTTTGCTGTATGTGTCGGTTTCACCGTGTTTGTCCGTAACGGTGATGGTCACCGTTTTGGGACCTGGAACGAAGAAGGCCAGTGCATTGTTATCCCATTCCACTTTTTCGATGGCGTTTTCATCATCCGTACTTTGGTCGATATACGTGATTTTTTCGCCCATCTTGTACTCTTCCTTGTCGGTCTCGAACATGGCGACAGGAGGCAGGTTTGGTTTCTGTACTTGAATGGTCACGGAATACGGGTCGCTCCATTGACCGCTCGAATCCTGAACTTCATAAGTAATCGTATACGTGCCGGGCTGATCGAACGATTCCTGACGGCCGGTCCAGCGTTCGTCAACAATGTTCAACCCCTTCGGAGAACTGGAGGATGTCACGTAATCTACCTTGTCACCTGCAAAAATTTCCTTTTGGGAAATCTTGAAGCTTGCAACCGGTTTGGTATTCAGATTCAGCACAACCGTTTTGGCCGACTGATTTACTTTATAAGTAATGTTCAAGGCCTGCGTAATGGAAGTTAACGGGACCATGAACGTATTTTTTTGCTGATAGGCAGGGCCTTTCATCGTTCTGGACTCGCCATTTACGGTGTAGACCGTGCTGTTCGTTTTGAAACGAAGCTCGCTTTCGCCGCTAATAATGATCGTTTCCTTGGTGGTGTTGTCATATTTGACTTCATATCCTACACGGTCTACCAATGCCCGAATGGCAACATACGACACGCCGTTTTTGACCGTCATGGGCTGCCCAGCCAAATACGTCTTTCCGTCTTGCTCCATTTTGTTGCTGTTCATGTACAGCGTCAGATCACCGCCTGATGTTCCGGAAGACGTTCCTCCTGCAGAAGGTTGCTCGGCCTGAACAGGGGTCGTTGGAGTCTCGACGTCCTCTGCGCTGCCGTCTTCTTGGTCCGCAGCATCCGGATCAGGTTCAGTCGCTGATGTTTCCCCATCTGTGGTTGGTGTATCCACACCTGTTGCTGGTGTTGTTGGCGTAACTTCTTTGGTTGGTGTTGTTCCGGTTGTTGGCGTTGTTTCAGTTGTCGGTGCTGTTTCGGTTGTTGTAGAAGTTTCTTTGCCTTCAGTGGACTGAGCACTGTTGGAAGCGTCGCTGCTCCCTGTCTTGACCTCACTCTCGGCAAGCGGCTGTTCTTTCTTGATAACCTCTACGGATTTTACTTTGGCAGTATGAACTGGTTCTGCATCGCCTTGAGCTGCTGGTTGCGCATTCACCGAACCGACTGCAAATGCTTGAAAAACAGCTAAAGCGGTAAATATGGACAATTTTTTCTTCAAATTCATTCTTTTTCTTTGGCTCCTTCTGCTCCCAAGTAATATTATCCCCCTCAAAAAGTCATACTATTAGACGCGGGCGACCGGGAAAAGTTGCTAAAATTATTTGATTAGAAATGTAAAGTTTTAATAGAGCGATAACACTATGAAAATAGTTAGCTATCATTTCATTGCATTCATAGCTTCATCCATCAAAAAAAACCTAGCCGCTATATGGATGAACTTCACCACATAACGGAAAGGTTTGTCCTTGCCTTCCATGTTAACTTAATCGGACGGGCAAGCTTCCACTCGGATTCAATTCGCCCGTAATCAAAAGGGAGATTCCACGTACCACGGCAGGCGTATTTTCATATGTGCACACGTAAGCTCCCGGCCGGGGAATTTCGAACAGATCATAGGGATTACGCAAAGCTACGACAATCAATGAATGTTCCTCACTCAGCCGTTCGATTATGTTGCGCTGACCTTTGGGAAGAACTCCTGCCGAGGTATAGGTGCATACGATGACTTGGTCTCCCTTTATCACGCTTTGCAAAATTCGTTCTGCTTCATCATAGGACGGCTGGGTCGTTATTTTATACTCGCGGACATGATTCCTGAATTGCCCAAGCACCCTACCAAGCGAATCCGAATGGGACCAAGGCTCATCCACCTCTGTTCGCTGTACGACCTCGGGCCATATAACGAACACGTTTTGTTCGGGTTTTAAGGGCAGTAAACCGTCATTATGTACCACGGTGATGCTCTGGCACGCAATTTCGTGTAACAGTACATCGTGCGGGACGGATGAAAACGAATCTGTCATACTCGATGGTTCGCTTGGTTGATCGCCACAGCGTTTTAGCTTCCAATTCACGACACGCTCCAGCGCCTGGTCAATGATCTGCTCGTCGATTTCTCCGTGGCGAACCGCTTCTGCCACTGCCTCTATGGCTGCGATCTGTTCGTCAAGGGTATGACTGACCAGGATCAAATCCGCTCCTGCCTTCACAGCACGGACAGCCGCCTTCGCAACTCCATACGGTTTGGAGATGGCATGCATCTCCAGGCAATCTGTGATGATTATTCCTTCGAACCCCATTTCTTTGCGCAATAAACCATGTAATACGCTGCGGGACAACGTTGCGGGAATCGGCTCTGGTTCGATCGCCGGAAAAATGACATGTGCTGTCATAATGGCATCCACGCCCGCCTCAATGGCCTGGCGAAAAGGCAGCAGTTCTACCTGTTCCAGTCTCTCCCGCCCATGGGGAACGGTTACCATGCCGAGATGAGAATCCACGGCCGTATCTCCATGCCCTGGAAAATGCTTCGCTGTTGCGGCTATGCCCCGCGACTGATATCCTGTAATGGCTGCCGCACCATGAGCGGCCACCTTCTCCGCGTTTTCCCCATAGGATCTCACTCCAATCACCGGATTTAGCGCGTTATTGTTCACGTCGAGGACTGGTGCAAGGTTCATATCGATTCCAATCCGCTTCAGCTCATCCCCTAGAATCCGTGCACATTGATACGTGTAATCCGGGTTGCCTGTCGCCCCTAGCGCCATATTACCCGGTACTCTGGTCACGCCGTCTTTATCGATTCTGGCAACCATGCCGCCCTCCTGATCCACCGAGATCATAAGCGGCAGTTCACTGCTTTTAGCGGCCATCCTTTGCAATTCGGCAGACAAGCGGGTCAATTGTTCCACGCTCTCCACATTGCGCCTGAAATAAATGACACCCCCAACATGGTAGTCCTGGATTAAACGGGTGATCTGTGCATCCGCTCGCTGTCCATGAAAGCCGCACATAAACAGCTGGCCGACCTTCTGCTCCAGCGTGAAATTGTCCCATGGTCTCATGAAAGCATTCCCTCCTCCAATGAAGTAGCTGCTCTCTTGCTCTGCCTGTATTCCGATGGCTTCATATGAAAATGTTTGTGAAATACTTTGGAGAAATAACGCCGTTCTTTATACCCCGTGGCTTCCCCGATCGCTGTAATGCTCCACTCCGTTGTACTCAATAAGTGCGCTGCGCTCTCCATCCGTTTATGGGTCAAATATTCAACAAATGTGACTCCTGCATGGCTTTTGAACAGCTGACAAAAGTAGCTTGAACTGATTCCCAGCCAATCTGCAACCTCATCGATGCCAAGATCACGGTCCAGATGTGTGTCCATATAATCACATGCAGACTTTATCAAATCTGAAGTCGAAGGACGTGACGTGCCTTGTTTGTTATGCCAGACATGGGCGATCGCTTCCGCCAGTTCGATCAATTCCTTCATGGAGGCTGCCATTTGCAGCGCGTCCCAGAACTGCTTTTCTTCCTGTTCGGCAAGCGCATGAACCTCCCTCAACTCTCCCAGCATGTGTACGAGCAAAAATCGAATATTGCTTTCACCTATGCTGTCCGATGAAAATTTAGTTTGGTTCAGCTGCTGCTTAAGGGAATGCAGCAGATTGAACACCCCCTGCTTGTTCCCCTGCCGAATACAGCGAGTCAGCAGATCGAGGTCCTCTTTGGTCACCCACGCCGCCTTTTGGAATGCTTCGTCGTTTGGCCGTAAGATGGGGTGAGCGGAAGTGGGTAGCGACCTCGTCTCATCGCCGGTTTCGAATGAAATCATCAACCTGCGCTGACAGTGCAGGTATCGCTCGGTAATCTGTTGATCCAAACGCACGGGCTGATCGTCCCGAATCGTTCTTGCCTTCATTGCCGGGTCTTTGGCAAACATGGCATTAAGCCTCCATCGGATACGCTGTTCCAATTCATCTGCCTGCTGCTCCCATCCGGTCGCAGCCTTCAGCAGAATCCCCCATTCCCCTTTGCGTACGGCAATAATCATGCTTTCTTCCATGGCTTCCGTTAAATCTGCAAGACTGGCATTGATCACATCATGCCATTGCTGATGCTGGTCAGCAGACCAGCCGATGGAATGGCGGAAGTAACCTTCCGCATTCACAAGGATGAGAATATAGCGATCAGAAGAGCACAGCCCTTCTGTTGACGGCACAGAGCAGCACGGAGAAATTCCCTTTTCACCCCGCAGTAAGTCGGTCACATGTTTATGTCTGATCCAGTTTTCCATCTCTACATGACGATGGTGCTCAAACTCGCTTGCCCTGCGCTTCTTATGAATCTGTTCGGTTAACTCGCGCAGTTTGTTCTCCAAATCCAAGTAATCAATCGGTTTGCATATGTATTCATGTACGTTGTAGCGGATGGCCGTTCGGGCATATTCAAACTGCTGGTATCCGGTCAGCAAAATAATTTCACATGACTCGCCCCGTTCGCGCAGTATTCGAATAAGCTCCAAACCATCCATGGCAGGCATGCGAATATCGCACAGCATGATGTCCGGATGACAATCAGCCGCTTTATCCAGCGCTTCAGCCCCGCTTCTGGCCGTGCCCGCAAGTTCAATCCCCATGTCCTCCCAGGGCAGGATCAAGCTCAAATTTTCCAAAATCGGCAGTTCGTCATCAACTAGCATTGCGGTCAGATTCATCTAGGCATCCCCCTGCTCATATCGTGGAATTATGCATTGAATCACTGTCCCGTGGCCTGGAGCTGAACAGATAAATATGCCGTATCCTGCCCCATATCGGATTCGTATCCGATCCGCCACACTTCGTAAACCCAGCCCGCGGCGCTCGGCCATTGAAGACGGGGACTGCTCCCCTTCATTTGCATGCGGATGTACCGGAGGGTCCTCTGCCATGTACTCGAATCTCCCCAATATTTCCTGGGGAATGCCAAGTCCGTTATCCTCCACCCGCAGTACCAGATTATGGCGATCCTCGAATGCACGGATCCGAAGCACTCCCTTGTACTCAATGCCCTCGAAGCCATGCTGGATGCTATTTTCTACTAATGGCTGCAACGTCAGTTTAAGTACGAAGGATGTGTACAAATGAGCAGGAATATCTATTTCGTACGTAAACAAATCACTGAACCTGTATTGTTGTATTTCAAGATAACTCTGGAGATGCCTTACTTCCTCGCCCAGTGCTATTTCCTCCTGATCTTGAATGCTGATCCGAAGAATATTGCCGAGACGGTTCACCATTTCGCTGACTTTCCGTCCTTCTCCACGCATGGCCAGCCCGTTGATCGACTCCAATGTATTGAACAGGAAGTGTGGTTTGATCTGAGCCTGCAGCACACGCAGTTCAGCCTTGGCCTTCTGCTGCTGCTCTGCCCGCACACGACGAAACAAGCTTCCGATCCGGTCCAGCAGTTCATTAAATCCATGGGCTAGAAGCTGCATCTCATCGAACCCTGTTCCCTTCACCCGTGCGCTAAAGTCACCATCCTCCACTCGCCGCATGAAGCGGACTAATACCGCAATATTGCCGGTAATACGGTTCATGAAAAACAAATTGAAGACCATTGCCGCAAGAAGGCAAACCAGAATGATAATGACCGACCAGCCTGCAAACACATTCGTTTCAGCGGACAGCGCTTCCCATGAAGTTACGCTGATTAAACTCCAGCCGTAGTTTTTCAGATGATACTGGGACAGGATGCTCTCCGTGCCGTCAAATACCGTCCGAATGCTGCTGAAGCCGGGCCCGTAACTGACTGTGTTGACACCGAGGTTCTCCATCTTCTCCCCGCTGTACCGGCCGGTAGGGTCATAGACGATCAAACCTTCTTCATTCATTAATAGAAAGGATGTATTTTGTGCGGAATCGCTAATCTGCAGATGTCGGAAGATCCGATCGATCTCTCCCTTTTTGATCTGAACAACAAGAATACCGATATTTTGAAAATAACTGAGCTCCTTCACCAGCCTGATCTGCGTAAAGACAGGATCGACGCCGGTAAGTTCGGGATACTCAAGTGGTGCAAGCCATTTGGGCACACCGTTAAGCTGCTGGATTTCCTGGAATAAGGGATGAACCTTGAACTGTCGAAATGGAAGCGCTTCAAAATTTTCCTTGGTGAATATGGAGACGATCTGATTGTTCTGGGATGAACGCAAATCATACAAGAAAGCATAGCTGATAAACGGATAGTTATATAGAAGGGAACGAAAATTGCGCTGGCTGGCATTAAGCGACAACTGGTTACCGGTTCCGAGATCCTGTTTGGTCGGGTCCTTGGCGTTAAGTGCCATTTGAAATACCGACGTGGCGATTCCGTTATCGGTGACATTGTTAATCTGCTGAAAAACGTTCTCGATATTGTAGCTGATGGCCTGAAGGGCGTATTCGGCCTGCTGGTTGTATTTTTTCTCAATCGTATGTGAGGTGACCAGAAACATCCCGATCCCCAGTCCGCACATCGGTACAATGATCAGCAGCAGAAAGGCCATGGCCAGCTTCATGCGCAAGTTCATATCCGTTCTCCCCATTCACCGCCTCGTCCATCAACCTTTGACACTGCCGGCGGTCACACCTTCAATAATTTTCTCCTGCAGTATGGCGTAGATGACAATAACAGGCACAACGCTGTATACGATTCCTGCGGACATCTGGGCATAGTTCATCTGATACTGATCACGAAACTGGACCATGCCTACAGGCAGGGTGCGCAGCTTATCTGTAGATAGGAAATAATTGGCGAGCAAAAATTCGTTCCAGTTGCCGAGGAAATTCACGATAAATACCGTAACGATGGCTGGAACCGTAAGAGGTATCACTATTTTAGCAAAGATTCCCGGGGCCCTCAAGCCATCCATCACCGCTGCTTCTTCAATCTCTCCGGGGAGGGATCTCATGAATGCAGCCAGTATGATGATCGTGAATGGAATCGCATTCGCTACATAAGGAACGATCAGGGCCAGATGCGTATCCAATATGCCCAGCTTGCGGACGAGCAAATAAATGGGCAGCATCAGCGCATTATTCGGAATGAGCATGCCAGCCAGAACGAGACTGTACAGGAACAGGCTCCACTTGCGGTGTCTCATGCGGGTTACGGCAAAAGCAAACATGGCCCCCAGTATAATGGTACCTGCCGAGGACAGAACCGAAATGTACATGCTGTTCCAGAAATACGTACCGATCTTGGCGTTGACCCAGGCTTCCACGTAATTGCTGAACACCCAGTGGGTCGGCAGACTGAACGGATGGAGTGCGATCTCATTGTTATCCTGTTTGAATGAAGAGAAGATGACAAATAAAAAGGGAAACAGAATGGCGATTAAATACAGCATCAACAGCATATGAGGAATGGTGCTCCGTATACTCTTCACCATCAATACTCCACCCTTTCGTTGTGCCTCGCTACCAACAGCTGATATACAGCCGTAAGCACAAGTGTCAGCGCAAAGATCAGGACCGCGACGGTATTGCCGTAGCCGTATTTAAAATTGGTGATCGCGTATTTGATCATATACGTGGCGAGCACCTCGGTGGACCCGGCGGGACCGCCTTTGGTCATGACAAGCACAATATCTGCCGCCTTCATCGCTCCGGCAATGGACAGCATGATGACGACCGAAATAATGGGCCTGATCAAGGGCAGCGTGATTCGGGTGGCCCGCTGTACGGCCGTTGCACCATCGATGGCTGCAGCTTCCTCCAGGTCACGGGGAATGGCCAGAATAGCCGCCAGCACCATGACGATGTAAAATCCGGTCCACTGCCAGGCATTGGTTACCAGGATGGACAGCATCGCAAAGCGATTATCCGAGAGCCAATACACCGGCGGAATGCCAAACGTATTCAGCAGTTGGTTCAACAACCCGATGTTGGGCTCATAGATAAATCCCCACAAAATGCCGATGACCGCCGTTGACATAATGGAAGGTAAAAAAACAGCCGTTTTGTATAACCCCTTGAATCGTTTGACGTTGGCAATAAGCAGTGAGAATAATACAATCAACGGGACCTGGATCAATACGGAAAACCCGATAAAAAAGCCGTTGTTCCGCGTGGAAATCCAAAACCGCTCATCAGACAACGCCTTGGCGTAATTCGACAAACCCACAAAGCGTGGGTCTGTCGAAACGCCGTTCCAGCTGGTCAAGCTATAGTACAGGGAGCTGCCGATCGGATACAGAAAAAACATTACAAACAGAATCAATGCCGGCAATACAAACAGCGCATAGATCAGCGGGCTGCGGAGTGAAGTATTCATGTTCAGCCTCCTTCAGTAACTTCAGTTGCAGCGATGGTCCAGCTGTATCCGTTATTCCACGGATGCGTTCGCTTCCTCCTGAACTTGCTGCAGCTCCTCCGCCATCTTCTCCGGCGTGGTCTGCCCGCCGATCAGTTTTTGAATCTGCAGGTTGCTGATCTCGGTGGTTACATCCGCCTGAACCAGCGCGTCGAATGCCGGAAATGACGTTTTGGATGCATTCAGGACAGCAACGATTTCTTTCATCAGTTCATCGGTAATGCTGTCTGTTAACACCTTCTCATCCAGCTTCATGGCAGGCAGCACCCCATCTTCCACAAGTCCGCGCACCTGCATGTCTTCATTGTAGAAGTTTTTGATAAACGCTTTTACCGCCTCCAGCTTCTGAGGATCTTCCGCTACGGCTGCCGAGAAACCATAGCCATTATTGACGTCACGCATGAGTGAGGTCTGGTCCCCTACTCCGTTCTCTACCGGCGGCATATTAAAAAATCCAACTTTGCCGATGAGCGATTCCCCGCTCTGTCCTTCCTTGAATACGGATGATTTCCATGTTCCGTCATACATCAGTATCGCTTCGCCACTTGTAAATTGAGTCGTGTACTCTGCGTATTCGAAGCCGAGCTCGCCTTTTTTGAAATAACCCTTATCGACCCATTCCTTATGCTTCGCAAAGCCTTGAACCACGCCCGGGTCGGTCCACTTGGATTCACCTGTTGCAAACTTCGCGGTAATCTCGGGCCCGGCGTAACGGGACCACAGATGGTTCGTTAACATCAGCGGGACCCAGCCCGCCTTGGAAGCAGATGCAAGCGGCACTTTGCCATCCGCTTTGATCTCGGCCAGCATGTTATCGAGTTCGGCCATGGTGGTCGGTGCTTGCCAGCCCTTTTGTGCGAAATATTCTTTGTTGTAGAAAAAGCCTTCTCCCGAACCCCCGATCGGCAGTCCGTATACTTTGCCTTCATACGTGAACGGTTCAAGGGATGTAAACTGATCCTGGATGCCCAGCTCTTGCAAAATCGGCGTGAGATCCAGCAGCATGCCTTCCTTGGCATACACCTTCGAATCCGGACTGCCGAACAGTTCGAATATATCCGGCGGATTGCCGGCAGCCATCTCTCCGCGAAGCTTTTCCTTCCGGTTCACATCGGATTCGACCCCGTCCAGCGTAAAGGTCAGATTAGGCACCTCGCTCTCCACCTTGTCGACGACGTCCTGCAGAATGGCCAGCCGTTTCTGTTTATCCGCTCCTACTTGGGTGTGACGCAGCAGCATTTCCACCGGTTCCTTGCTCGTTTCCGGGGCCGAACCTGAGGCTCCCTGCGGATTTTCGTTCCCTGAGCCCGAACATGCAGCCAGCGTCCAGGAAGTGACAAGCAGCAGTGAGAGCAGCATGATCATTCTTTTTTTCATCGTCGTTGACCCTCCTCGGCATTTTGCGCTTTTGGTTTTACACTCTGATTATAAAAAGCCGGAGCTTCCATCGTAAGGATGACAATTCATCAATGAGGGGATAAAATCCTTCACTGAACAAGCCTCTTCGTGTTCCTCCTGTAAAATGCAACAAAAAACAGTCTCGGCGACATCGGTCGCAAAGACTGCCTGAATAGCGGATCCATATATACGTTTGTTGATTTCTAGCAGACCCATGGATCTGGATCATTTCGCCCCAGCAAGTGTGCCAGCCGTTTCCTTCCGGCCCTGTTCAATCAGGCGATACGCCCGTTCCACCTCTTCTTCGGTTGGTGAAGGCACGCCATCGAGCGGGTACACCTTACCCAGCGCCTGCCATTTGTAGATGCCCATCTGGTGATAGGGCAAAATCTCAAACTTCTCTACCCCGTTCAACGTGCCGATATATCGGCCCAGATTAAGCAAATCCTGCTCATCATTATGAATGCCGGGCACGTATACGTGGCGAATCCACATTTTCCGATCATGATCGGATAACCAGCGGGCCATACGAAGCGTTCTCTCATTGGATTTCCCGGTAAGCTGGATATGCTTTTCATCATCGATATGCTTCAGGTCCAGCATGACCAGATCGGTATGGTCCAACAAGTCAAGAATGCGATCCGGTTCATTGTAGCCGTTGCTGTCCAAGGTGGTATGCAGTCCCCAACGCCGCTTCACTTCTTTGAAAACTTGGGCCACAAAATGAGCCTGCAGCGTCGGTTCACCTCCCGACACCGTAAGTCCGCCACCGGAACTGCGATAATAGGTCAAGTAGGGCTCGATTTCCGCAAGAACTTCTTCCACGCTCATATCCCGGCCCCCATCAAGCGCCCATGTATCCGGGTTGTGGCAATACTGGCATTTCAGATGACATCCTTGCATAAATAGCACGAAGCGGATGCCTGGGCCGTCAACCGTCCCGAAAGTTTCGAGTGAATGAATATGTCCGTTAACCATGCTGCCTCTTCCTTTCTTTTCCGCATCCGCTGTGCGTTTATGTTGTTTCTTCTCTATTACATCGAACCGTGGAACGTACGGTTAATGACGTCGAGCTGTTGTTCGCGAGTCAGCTTGATGAAGTTGACGGCATAACCCGATACCCGAACGGTCAGCTGCGGATAGTTTTCCGGATGCTCCATCGCATCGATCAGCTGTTGACGGTCAAACACGTTGACGTTCAGATGATGAGCGCCTTGGCTGAAATATCCGTCCATCATGGCGACAAGGTTGGATTTGCGGATATCGCTCTCTTTACCCAGTGCTTTAGGCACGATGGAGAATGTGTTGGAGATACCATCAAGGCTGTGCTCGTAAGGCAATTTGGCTACGGAGCCAAGGGAAGCAAGGGCGCCTTTTTTGTCGCGTCCGTGCATAGGGTTGGCTCCCGGAGCAAACGGTTCGCCCGCTTTGCGTCCATCTGGCGTTGTGCCTGTTTTCTTGCCATATACCACGTTCGACGTAATGGTCAGCACGGATTGGGTAGGCAGTGCGTTGCGATAAGCTTTGTGTTTCCGGATCATGCCCATGAAGGACTCGACCAGTTCAACCGCAATGCTGTCTACACGATCATCGTTGTTGCCGTAGCAAGGGAATTCGCCTTCGATTTCGAAGTCGACCGCGATGCCTTGCTCGTTGCGGATCGGTTTGACTTTGGCGTATTTGATCGCGCTCAGGGAATCGGCGGCTACCGACAATCCGGCGATGCCGCAAGCCATCGTACGCAGGATGTCACGGTCGTGCAATGCCATTTCGATGCGTTCATAGCTGTATTTGTCGTGCATGTAGTGAATGACGTTCAGCGTGTTCATGTACAGTTTGGCCAGCCATTCCATCATCGGTTTGAAGCGTTTCAGCACTTCGTTGTAATCGAGCACCTCGGTGGTGATCGCCGGATATTCCGGTCCGACCTGCGCGCCCGATTTTTCGTCGCGTCCACCGTTGATCGCATACAGCAGCGCTTTGGCCAAGTTGGCGCGGGCGCCGAAGAACTGCATTTGTTTGCCGATCTTCATCGCGGATACGCAGCAGGCAATGCCGTAATCGTCGCCATAGATCGGGCGCATCAAATCGTCGTTTTCATATTGGATCGAGCTCGTTTCGATCGAAACTTTAGTGCAATATTCCTTGAACGCTTCCGGCAGCTTCACGGACCAAAGAACCGTCAAATTTGGTTCTGGTGCAGGGCCCAAGTTATAGAGCGTGTGCAGGAAACGGAAGCTGTTTTTGGTTACGCGGGTTTCGCCGTTAACGGACATTCCGCCGATGGATTCGGTAACCCAGGTCGGGTCGCCGCTGAACAACTCGTTGTAATCCGGCGTGCGCAGAAATTTCACGATGCGCAGTTTCATGACGAAATGATCGACCAGCTCTTGCGCCTGTTCTTCGGTCAGCACGCCTTCCTGCAGGTCGCGCTCGATGTAAATGTCCAGGAAAGAGGATACCCGTCCGAGAGACATTGCCGCACCGTTTTGTTCCTTGATGGCAGCCAGGTAGCCGAAGTACAGCCATTGGAAAGCTTCTTTGGCGTTGGTGGCCGGCAAGGAGATATCGAAGCCGTGCATTTCGCCCAACTGCTTCAGTTCTTGCAGCGCACGAATCTGTTCGGAGATCTCTTCGCGCAGACGAATGACATCTTCGTCCATGGCGTCCACTTCCAGCGAATTCAGCTGTGATTTTTTGTCCCGGATCAGGAAGTCTACACCGTACAAGGCCACTCGACGATAGTCGCCGATGATGCGGCCGCGGCCGTATGCATCCGGAAGACCGGTAATGATCCCCGCTTTGCGCGCTGCGCGCATTTCGGATGTATAGGCATCGAACACGCCTTGGTTATGCGTTTTGCGAATGTTCGTGAATATGTCAATGACTTCTTGAGGCATCTCGAAACCGTAAGCCTGACATGCATCAATCATCATGCGAATGCCGCCGAACGGCTGAATCGAACGTTTGAACGGAGCATCGGTCTGAACGCCGACGATCTGTTCTTTCTCTTTATCCAGATAACCCGGCTGATGGGACACGATCGTGGAAGGCGTATTCACGTCCACGTCCAGGACGCCGCCGTTCTCGCGTTCCTTTTTCGTCAAATCGGAAACGATTTCCCACAGGTCCTTCGTATTTTGGGTTGCGCCTGCAAGGAACTCTTCGTCCCCGTAATACGGCGTCAGGTTGTGCACCAGAAAATCGTTTACGTCTACGGATCTGTTCCAAGTACCTTTGACAAAGTTTCTCCAGCCTGTTTGCACTTTGACATCTTTTTCAATCACCGACATCGTTAATCCCTCCGTAATTTGGATTTCCGGACACGGGACAGGTTGTCTCGCACGTCGCATCCGTGTCCAGAACCGCGATATAATGTGAAGATTTTCACATATGCCGGATCGATACTCTCTCTTATAGGAACCCGGAACCGCGGAATTGATTGTTTTCTTTCTGTTTTCATTATACGTTTACGTTGTTTCACACTCTGTGATTTTTATCACAAAGTCAGTGAGCTTCTTCACTCCACCATTGCTGAATCATAGTGAATTACATTAATTCACATTAGCCACTGCGAGAGTAGAACAACTTCCGATCGCAATCCACTCCATATCTCCCGATTGAATTTTATCAACTGAACAAAGAACATTAACACTTGCCCACTCCGATGACAGAACTACCTTCCGATCACTGTTATCCCCCGCGTTTTTTTGATCCATTTTTCAAAGGTTACACTCCCGGGATAAAGGCGAACGCTTCGCTTTTTCAGGTTATTTCTGTCCCTCCGTTGTCGTGTAAATTGTTGAATTCAACTGATACCGCAAGGATTCCGTTGAACAGAAAGACGGCAATCGGGGCTCCCCATTTCGGGGAACCCTGCTCCTATTGCCTTAACCTCAAACGAATGGTTTGCTATGCTGCACTATTGTTTATTCAAACCGTCCATAGAAGGCGTTGCGGTATACATCGGCTAGTTCGGTAACCAGTGGCATCTTCGGATTGGCCGTTGTACATTGGTCCTCGAACGCACGGTCGGCCAGATAGTCTACGCGCGATTCGAAATCTTTCGGATCGAATCCGAGTTCCTGGAACGATTCCTCGATGCCCAGCGTTTTGTTCAGCTTGCGGATGGCGTTGATCAGGCTGTTGACGCCTTCTTCAGTCGTGCGGGCCGGCAGCCCGAGGATGCGGGCAATCTCGGCATAACGCTCATCGGCAACGAAATGCGAATATTTCGGGAACGAAGCGAATTTGCTCGGTTTTTTCGCATTGTAGCGAATGACGTGCGGCATCAGGATCGCATTGGTGCGTCCATGCGCGGTGTGGTACTGACCGCCCCATTTATGCGCAAGGCTGTGGTTGATGCCCAAGAACGCATTCGCGAAAGCCATGCCTGCGATCGTCGATGCATTATGCATTTTTTCGCGGGCGAGTTTGTCGCCTTGCAAAGCCGATTGCTCCAGGTATTGGAACACCAGTTGGATCGCTTTGATCGCCAAACCGTCCGTATAATCGTTCGCCATGACCGACACATAAGCTTCGATCGCATGGGTCAGAACGTCCATGCCCGTATCCGCCACTGCGGTTCTCGGCAAGCTGTACACAAACTCCGGATCCACGATAGCCACGTCAGGCGTCAATTCGTAATCAGCCAGCGGATATTTCGTATTGCCTTTCTCTTTGTCCGTAATGACCGCGAACGAGGTAACCTCCGATCCTGTACCGGATGTCGTCGGAATGGCTACGAATTTCGCTTTGATGCCCAAGCGCGGATATTTATAGATCCGTTTGCGGATGTCCATAAATTTTTGCTTCAGGTTGTTGAAGTCGGTATCCGGGTATTCGTAGAACAGCCACATCGCTTTCGCGGCATCCATCGGCGAACCGCCGCCGAGGGCGATGATGCAGTCCGGCTGGAAGCGATTCATCATCTCGGTTCCGCGATCAACCGTCGTTGTCGATGGATCGGGTTCGACTTCGGAGAACACTTCGATCGCAACCGGAGTCTGGCGCTGACGCAGGTAATGCTCTACTTTTTCGACATAACCAAGCTTCACCATCACAGGGTCCGTAATGATGGCAACGCGGGTGATGTCCGGCATTTTGGCGAGATATTGCGTTGCGCCTTTTTCGAAATAGACTTTGTTCGGCACTTTGAACCATTGCATATTCACGGTACGGCGAGCCACCCTTTTCACGTTGATTAAGTTGACGGCAGATACGTTCGACGACGTCGAGTTGCGTCCATACGAGCCGCAGCCCAGCGTCAGGGACGGAATGTTCGTATTGTAAATATCGCCGATCGCCCCATGCGTGGATGGCGAGTTGACCAGAATCCGGCCTGTTTGCAAACGATCCGCAAATTTGGTGATGACATCTTCATTGTTCGAATGGATCACCGAGGAGTGGCCCATGCCGCCAAAAGCAACCACTTCCGCTGCGCGCTCAATGCCTTCGGCTGCGTTTTTCACTTTGTAGCAAGCCAGCACCGGGCTCAGTTTTTCGGCCGACAGCGGGTATTTCGTGCCTACGCCTTCGATTTCGGCAACGAGGATTTTGGTGCCTGCCGGAACGTCAATGCCGCACAGTTCGGCGATTTTGGCGGCGGATTGGCCTACGATCGCCGGATTGACCGCACATTTATCGACATTGATCACGCCTGGCGTCAACTTTGCCAGCTCTTCTTTGTTCACAAAGTAACAGCCGCTGGCGATCATTTTCTTTTTCACCTGGTCGAAAATCGCTTCTTCGATGATGACGGCTTGCTCGGATGCGCAGATCATGCCGTTGTCGAACGATTTGGACAGAATCAGGTCGGTCACCGCCTGGTTGATGTCCGCGCTTTTCTCAATGAAGCAAGGAACGTTACCTGGTCCGACACCCAGTGCCGGTTTACCACAGCTGTATGCGGCCCGTACCATGCCTGATCCGCCTGTGGCCAGAATAAGCGCTACGTCAGGGTGATTCATCAGGGCATTGGTCCGATCCATGGAAGGATCGTCGATCCATTGGATGCAATCGGCCGGAGCACCATGCTTCACGGCTGCTTCAAGCAGGATTTTGGCAGCTTCACGGCTGCAGTTTTGTGCGGACGGATGGAATCCAAAGATGATCGGGTTGCGCGTTTTGATGGAGATCAGCGCTTTGAACATCGTGGTGGACGTTGGATTCGTAACCGGTGTGATCCCCATAATGATGCCCACCGGTTCGGCAATTTTCTGGAAGCTGTCGAATTCGTTGTCTTCGATCACGCCTACCGTTTTGTCGTATTTAATGCTGTGATAAATATATTCCGTGGCAAAAATGTTTTTAGTGATTTTATCCTCATACACGCCTCGACCTGTTTCTTCGACGGCCATTTTGGCAAGCATCATGTGTTTGTCGAGTCCTGCGAGTGCCATGGCCTGCACGATTCGGTCGATCTGCTCCTGATCCATGGACATGAACGCTGCGTGTGCCTTGTTTGCTTTGTCAATCAACGTTTGGATATACTGGCCTGCTGTCGGTTCTTTTACTGGGGCGACTTCGTTCTTTACAGCCATCTCCCTCATCCTCCTAAAGGTTCGTATTGTTTGTCTCTCTGCTTACGATCACATCGTACCATGGCGAATTCGGTCGGTATGTGATTTTTTTCACAAAGTATAACAAATTTAATTTATGTTTTGGAGCATCGCTCCACTCCCCTTACAGCTCTTCATATTTAAAATGCTATTCTGTCATCATCATCCTTTCCTTAGAAAAGTGAATTTAATCACAATGTTTGAAATATTGCCATTTTTGCCTCCTTCCCAGCCCCTGCATTAGGTATATACTGAACTTAAAAATTGAACCACCGCAATTTGTACCGTCCCTCACCGGCCGAATTCACCTGATCAGGACGGCGGCTTGCGGCGAACCACGGCAGCTCATTCACCTACATGAAAGAACGCCGGCGGATACAAAGGGGAGATAGACTTATGAGAGAACCATTGAGTGTACTGGAAGAGCGCGGAAATACAAGCTGTTTCTCGGAAGTGAACTTCAACCATCTGCTCGTAACGATGAAAGAACGCACCTATCCCGAAGGTACCCACCTGTATTGGGAAGGCGATGTCTCCGACAAATTGTACTATCTGAAACGGGGACGCGCCCAGATCACCAAATCTACGGATGAAGGCAAAGAGCTTATCATGTATATGTACCAAGCCGGGGATATGATCGGCCAGGCCGATCCGTTCTTTGGTTCCCGTCATTCCTTCTCGGCCGAAGTGCTGGAAGACAGCGAAATCGGCGTCCTGGAGCACAAAGATTTGGAGATGCTAATTTGTCAGCATTGCGATTTTGCAATTGATTTCATGAAATGGATGGGTATCCATCACCGGTTGACCCAAACCAAATTCCGTGACCTCATGTTGTATGGTAAACCGGGTGCCCTATGCTCCACGTTAATCCGTTTGTCCAATTCGTACGGGGAGCCTCACGGCGAACATGTCATCATTCATAAAAAAATTACCCACACCGACCTGTCCAACATGATCGGTGCCACTCGCGAGAGCGTGAACCGCATGCTTAGCGACCTGCGCAAAAAAGACGCCATCGAATATGAAAACGGCATGATCGTCATCAAGGATCTGCAAATGCTGCAAGGCATCTGCCATTGCGAATTGTGCCCACGGGAAATTTGCCGGATCTAACCCCCAAAAAGCCCAATCCTCCCGCTAGGAGAATTGGGCTTCTATCTGCACGGCTTGTCCATCAGGATGCCGTCAATTCCAGTTTAACTGCATCACGCGGATTCAATTTCATGTCCAGGCCGTTGTCCATCAATTCTTTGTCATTGACCATAATCACCCAGCGTTGATTCATGCGCGGGCTAACGTTTTCCACGGACAAGACGTATTTGTTGTTTTCCGACAATCGAACCACGCCGCTGGATTTCAACACATCGCGCACCGTGCATTCCGGCACGTATACGCCTGCATACTGCCGATTGAGCGATGGCAGAATGTTACCGCCGCTCACCTTGAGCAGGGTTGTCTGATAAGCAACCCCCTCATTAGAGCTGTCGGCGGCTTTGACATAGATGACCACTTCGTCCTTGGCATGCAGCTCCATATCCCAATGCTCGGGGTCGACGTCCTCTCCATTCAGTTTTACGGCCCAGCTCAGCGAGGCATCCAGCGATACTTCTCCAACCGATTGGATTCGTTTGCCGTCCGCCGTGAAATCGACAAGTCCGCTGTTCAAAAGCGCTTTTTTAAGCGTCATTCCTTCGCTGAAATCCCTTTTGATCGATTTGGTTGCATCCGGCAGGAACGTGCTGCCATCCACTGCAACCGTAATCGTATTCGCCGAATCGGCGTCTTTGACGACAGGCTGCTCGGAAGGCTGGGGTTCCGTACATCCTGCCAATATGGCCAGTAACAGCAGGCAAAACCCAATTAGTCCCGGGAATTTGTAGTTCATGTAGGTAACACCACCCTGCGTAAAATCATTTGTCTGTTGTCCATAACCATTATTATGGCACAGATTTTAACCGAAAAAAGTGTCAAAGCCGTTACTTTTCATTTCCGGGAAACACAAAGAGCCTGCAAGCAGGCTCAATTTGGATCATATGACGGTTCTTAAAAGAACCGTTGCATGTTTGACTATTGAATGTTGGCCTGCATGTACGTTCGACCTCCATCCCCGTTTTTCACGTAAGGATTAAGCCCGAAAACTTGTTCCTCCGCAACGGTGACTTCCGTCAACAGCTGCCCTTCAAGCAGTTCCCCGTCGACGTGCACGCACAACAAGGGAGCTTTCACATATTCCTGATATAACGGAATGGAGGATCCGGGGCTGCGATGGACCTTGTACAGCTTGCCTTGCTCATGTAACGGCCGTTCGGAAAAATACGTCGGAACGACGTATTTTGCGATAATGTCCATTTCCTGTGGCGTATAAAAGGTGTCTTGGCCAAGCCAAGGCTCAAGCATTCTGATCTCTTCGTATTGCGACCAGACAATGGCCTGAATGAGCAGTTCTTTCCGAATCGTTCGACCGTCAGGCATCTTGGCCATCGTATTCGGGAACCACGCGCCCTGCAGCGGAAGCTGCCCTATTCTCACCTCGCAGCCAATGCACTTCCAGCCGGATGACGTCCGGATCCACTTTTGCAGCACGGCCGGACGAGGGCCCTGTATCTTGCCGTCAACCGTCTTCCGATCGGATGCAGCATGCGTCCGTCCGTCCGTTTGAAACAACGATGCTGCTTTTTTGTAAATGAGATGTACCTGAATGGATGCGTTCTCAAGTTCAGCAATGTCCTGCTCGCCGTAGCGTACTTCACGGGATAAGCGTTCTTCTCTCATGACAAGTGGCCTCCTCGCTCCGGCCGCGTGCGGCCATTTTTGGAAACGAAACGACTTTCGGAGATACGACTGTGAACGTTGATCATCCCATTATACTACAACTCTCAGGCAGATGTGCAAAAGGCGCGAAACAAAAAATCCCAATTTCTTGTGGAAATCGGGATTTTTTGTGCCATGGGACCGCTTCATGGAGTCCAACACCGAATATTCGATTAATCGACCCACTGCTCAGCCCATTCCTGAATTTGATTCATGACCGGCTGCAGCGCTTTCCCTTTCTCCGTCAGCTCGTATTCAATCCGAACCGGCGTTTCAGGATAAACGTGACGGATCAAAATACCTTCACTCTCCAGATCCTTCATGCGTTCCGACAACATCTTGTCACTCATGGATGGAATCAGAGTGGAAATGTCCTTGAATCGCTTGGAGCCACTCATCAACGTTTGAATGATCAAACCGTTCCAGCGCTTGCCCAAAAACGAAAACGCCGTTTCAAAACGCGGACACATCCGCAGATCTTGGCCTTCCACATTAATCACCCCTTAATGAATCATTACAACTTACATTTCGTTAGTATATATAATAATAACACATTTGCGTCACATTTAAAACGTCTGCGTGCAAAAAGTTAAGCAAAGAACGTCCAAATGCAGCTATACCAGTATACCTCACCGCGTTCCCGGGGGCCATGGGGAATTTTCTGCTAACACTTTTTACCATAAACGATTCCAAAAAGAACCCTGCCGCCATAGTCGTTCTGACTCGGAGAAGGGTTCTTAGTGTGACTATGCTGTTTATATAAACCGAATTAATCAATCACACTAGGGCACTTCGAGTCAGTACCATCTTCCGATCGCTATTATCCCCAGATTTTTTTGATTCCCTTTTCCAAAGGGAAAATCCGGTGATAAACGCGAACACTTCGCTTCTCCAGATTGGTTCTGCCTCTCTGTTAACGTGTAGATGTTTTTGCGGTTTATATAGTTATATTGTTGTCTGTTAAAGTCAGACAACTACGCCGCCAAACGGTCTGACAGGTGCGCTGTTCCCGTATTCAGGCTTCACGTTGCGAGATGGATACGCCCATTTGATCGCATTGCCGATGACTTTCAGCACGTCAGGCTGGTAATACGTCGGATACGTTTCGTGGCCTGGGCGGAAATAAAAGATTTTGCCCTCGCCGCGTTTGAACGTACACCCGCTGCGGAACACTTCTCCGCCTTGGAAATTGCTGACGAATACAAGTTCATCCGGTACCGGAATATCGAAATATTCGCCATACATTTCTTCATGCTCCAATACGATTTTTCCTTGAACGCCCTCCGCAATCGGGTGCGAAGGATTGACGCACCAAATGATTTCCTGTTCGTTCGCCACGCGCCACTTCAGATCACAGCTGGTGCCCATAAGCGCCTTGAACGGTTTGGAGAAATGGCCGGAATGCAGCACGATCAGCCCCATCCCGTTCAAAACCCGCTGAACCACCTTGTGCGTAATCTCGTCACTAACGCGATCATGTGCCATATGTCCCCACCATACCAGCACGTCTGTCGTATCCAGCACCTCGCTGCTCAGACCATGGTCCGGCTGATCCAGCGTCGCTGTCCGGATGGCAAAACCTTCGCCGCCCAGACCGTCAGCCAGTGCCCGATGCAGTCCGTCGGGATACACCTCCCTCACTTCATCATGAATCTTCTCATGGACATACTCATTCCAAATGGTGACGTTGATCATGCTTTAATTTCCCCCTAAAATGGCCCTACACCCACCACATTTCCCCCAGCGGCTCTTCGATCAGCACTTGCTGGAGATTTTGCACGGCTTTGGAGAAGCCTTCTTCGACAGACATCAGTCCGTCTTCATGTTCGATGCTAACGACATAATCATATCCGACCAGACGCAGGGCACTGATGATGTCGGCCCAAGTTTTGTTGTCGTGGCCGTAACCTACAGAACGGAACTGCCATGCCCGATCAAGCATGTTCGTGTAATCCTGCATATCGGTCAATCCGTATTTGTTCACATTCACCGGATCGATCGTTGTATCTTTCGCGTGGAAATGGTGGATAGCTCCTTCGCGTCCAAGAATATGAATCGCTTGCACCGGATCGATGCCTTGCCACCACATGTGGCTCGGATCCAGGTTGGCGCCGATGACTTCGCCCGCTGCTTCGCGGAGTCTCAGCAAAGTTGCCGGTGTATGCACCGAGAAGCCACCATGCAGCTCCAGACCGATTTTTACGCTGCGGTCCGCGGCGAATTTGCCCCACTCCGTCCAGTAAGGAATGACTTTGTTTTCCCACTGCCATTTCAAAATTTCCTGATAGTCGTTCGGCCATGGCGCTACAGGCCAGTTCGGGTATTTGGCGTCCTCATGGTCCCCAGGGCAACCGGAAAATGTGTTAACGACAGGCACTTCGAGCTTTTGTGCCAGTTCCACCGTTTTGACAAAATCGTCATGGAACGATTTGGCGATATCCTTTTGCGGATGAAGCGGATTGCCGTGTACGCTGAGCGCGCTGATGATCAAACCGCGGGATTCCACCGCGTTTTTGAAGTTTTTGAGCGCTGTCTCGTTTTCGAGAAGCTCAGCCGGGTTGCAGTGCGCATTGCCCGGATATCCTCCGGTGCCGATTTCCACGGCTTTCAGCCCTTTTGCAGCTACGTAATCAAGTGCGTCCTCCAGTTTGCGTCCACCGAACAGTACCAAAAATACGCCAAGTTTCATTTGAGATTCCTCCCTGGATTATAAGTTAAATAAATGGTATGAATGCTTGCTGGTCCGAATCCCGGTTCCGCCGTTATGCCCTTTGCATTGTACTTATTGTGGAAAATCAGGCCTCATTCTATCCTGAAAGCCAAAAATTCAAAGCACGGCTGCATGAATGGCGGCAACGGAGTCCGGATGTAGTTCAAATAAAATCTGCTTACGCATAGGTGCTCTCAAGCGCAATGTGTTTGCCTTCCAACGAAGAGCGCTGGAACGCATGCATGGCCTCCAATACATGATAAGCGAGCTTGCCGCTTGCCTGATGCTCTCTTCCGGCCCGTATCGATTCCACCATCTCCGTGACGCCGATGCCGCGTTCGTTGTGCCCGCTTTCGAATGCCGGAGGCAGCACCTCCCATTCATCCTGTCCCGGTCTGCGCAGCTTCACGTCCCCGTTGAAAAAGTTCGGGTCCGGCACGCTCAGCACGCCTTCGGTACCGTAGATTTCGATCCGCGGCAGATCCGATCCGCCCCGAATATCGAAGCTGGCAATCATCGTGGCGATGGCGCCCTGCTCAAAATCGATCGTGCCTGAAAGATGAGTCGGCGTTTCGACTTGCAGCGAAGTGCCTTCCTTCGGCCCCGAACCAATTTTGCGATCCGCGATCTGGATGCCCGCAGAAGCGCTGATCCGGCGAATCGGTCCAAGAAGTTTAATCAGGGCGGTCAAATAGTATGGCCCCATATCAAACATCGGTCCGCCGCCGACGGTGTAGAAAAATTCCGGATTCGGATGCCATGCTTCCGGTCCGCCGCCCATGAAAAATGCCGTTGCGGCAACGGGTTTGCCGATCAAGCCGTCCTCGATGGCCCGGCGGGCCGTCTGGATGCCCGAACCAAGGAACGTATCCGGCGCAGAGCCGACATACAGTCCTTTTTGTTCCGCCAGTTCAATGACCTTGCGTCCGTCCTCGAGCGAAATGGCGAGCGGCTTTTCGGCATACACATGTTTGCCGGCCTCCAGCGCAGCCAGATCGGTCATGGCATGGCTGCCCGGAATGGTCAGGTTCAGCACAAGCTCGATGTCTTCGTTTTGCAGCAGTTCATCTACATTGTAAACGTTTGCGATATTAAATTCATCTGCCCGTTCCTGCGCGCGTTCGCGGATCAGATCCGCTACGGCGACCACTTCAATGACTGGGCTGTTCTTCAGGTTTTCGAGATAAATGGCGCTTATGTTGCCGCACCCGATGATGCCTGCTTTCATTTTCTCCACTATGAGGTCATCTCCTTGCACGTTGAGTAGCTGTGCTGAAAATCTTGCTAACAACTTCCTCTATGGTATTCCGTTTCACCTTCGATTAAAATGAATAATATGATCGAAACATGAACTATCTGGTCATAATTTTCAAGTTGCAAGGAGAGTGCCAATGCAATCCGATCACGCTTGTCAGGTTCTTACAGCGGGCTTTTCGTTTCACCGTAAACCTTACAACTCCATCATGCCTGAAGGAGTTAAAAACTATTTGCTTCGCCTTCAAACCGATGGCCGCTGCCGTGCCCGTGTGGACGGATCGTTGTCCCTGGTGGATGTGGGTGATCTGCTTTTATTCAGTCCGGACGAGCCTTACGAACTCAAAATCGATGCAGAGCTGAATCCGCTCGGAGAACGTCTGGTGGAGAGCGGCGACTATCACATTTTTTTCAACGGACCATGGGTGGACGATTGGTGGCATCACCACAAGCGGCCCAACCGCATCAAGGTCGAATTGACCGAGAGCCTGCTGACGCTGTTTCGCCAGTTGGTTCTGGAACAGCGCCGAATCTCCAACCCTTATCCCGAAATTTCCAGCTATTATATGCGCATTCTGTGCCTCGAAGTAGACAGGCTGCTCTCAGAGCACCCCACCATGGCCAAAACCAATTATGTGGCTTACGAGATCAAGAGCTACATCGAGGAGAACGCTTCCTCCCTGTTCAAACTTGAAGATATCGCTTCCCATGTCGGGATCAGCGTTTCGCGCGGAGTTCATTTGTTTAAGGAAGTGTTCGGCAAAAGCATCATGCAGTACGCGCTCGATGTACGGCTGAACATGGCGCGGGAACGCATCATTTTCAGCCCGATGACGCTCGAGCATGTCGCCGAATCCTCGGGTTTCAACAATTATACGTATTTCCATCGCGTGTTTCGCTCCCGCTTCGGCATGTCGCCCAGAGAATTTCGGGCCATCCACCGGGAACAAATGTAACCACCAGGCGGGAAGCCCCCGATCGGGCACTGCGGAAACGCAACGTTTAAAAAAAACGGCTAACGAGCCGCGGGCTCTTTATGGGGAAAATGGATCTCCTTCATAAGAAACTCCGCTTCGTTAGCCTGTCATACTTGCACAACGACCTGCTTTCTCACTTTCGCGCAGAGATCGTTTCGGCCACAACCATGGCCAGATCATCGTTGCCAAACATGGAAAGCACGCCGAGCACCGTCTCGTCCGGAATGTCGCCGGCTTCCTCCTTAGGCACGACCAGCTTCAGCACTTGCTGCAGCCGCTCGTTGCCCTGTTGGTTCGGGTAGGCCTGCCGATACAGCTCCTCCGGATCAACTCCCTGGTTAACGCACCATTGCGCGAACACAAGGATCATCATTTCCTCTTCCTGCTTGTAACTTTCGATCACCGCTTCTTCGATTTGTTTGCTGCGTTCCTTCGATTCCATCGTGCAGACAACCTCCACTTTCCCTTGGTTCTTCGTTCTTGCTTATTTGCGGAGCAATTGCTCGGCCAACTCATGACTATCCATCACATGGGTCGCACTAATGATGCATTCGTCCGGCGTTTCCAAACACTGCAGGAAATCGTTCACGGCCCCGGCAAACCCTCTGCGTTTCAAAATATCATCCCAGCTGCCAAACGTTTCACGCTGCTCCAGAGCACCGCGCTCCGTATACACGGCCTTCTCCATATTGACGACTTCGACGGACCTGCCGCCGCCATGCAGCTCCAGTTTCTCCAAATCAGCCCCTGCTTCACGCACCATATCGAACCGGCCAATCGCATGACGTCCCAATCGGGCTGATCCGGCGGCATGCAGCAATCTGCCGGCGTCGTTCGTGCGCAACCAATGCTGAACCAATTCCGTATCATGACCCGAGTACCACATCATCAGATCGAGAATATGGATCAGGTCGTCATAGACCGTTTCCGCAGCCGGACGATCTTGAATGCTTGTCCGGTGCTTCGTCACCGTCAAAGACTCAAAGCCCTTTCCCGCCTGCATCCATTCCTTCGCCTTTTGGTACATCGGCGCAAACCTGCGGTTGAATCCCACCGCGAGCAGCAGTCCCTGTGCTTCGGCAAAAGCCGTCATCTCCTCCGATTCCCGCAGCAGATAAGACAACGGTTTGTCCACGTATACGGACAAGCCGCGTTCCAAGCATTGCATGACGAGCTCAAAATGCGCTTCGGTTGCCGTGTGTATGAACACCGCATCCAAATCCCAAGATAACAGTTCCTTTATATCGGTCGTCCCCTGCTCCAGCCTGTACAGCTGCTTTGCAGCGTCGGCCGGCCCCGGGGAGCGGTTCATCGCGCCCACAAGCTCCACGTTCGGATGGGCGGACAGCAGCGGCAGGTAGACCTTGCGCGCAATGCCCCCCAGACCGACGATGGCGGCACGGGTGCGTTTCGTTGTTTCCGTCATGATCATTCCACCTTCAGATGAGTTCTTCGTATCCACGCCCTATAGTGTAACGCTTCCTGCAGCAACATGCCAGCTTTCGCGCAAGCTTTACGGACGGTTGGCGAGCAGGCGTATCCATATCGAGAATTCGATTCGGAAAGCCTCCGCTTGCGCGGTCTCCTGCTCTATCTCGATCGTGATCGAACGTGGTACACTTGAACGAGAAATCAACGTTCAGGCAATTCCCTTATTTGGCGGGTTGTTGAAAGGAGCTTTTTGGATTTTGCGAAAATGGTTATGGATTCTGCTTTATGTTTTGCTCGCAGGAGCCACGTTTATTTACAGATATGAAGTGCTCGCCTGGACGGAGGCCCACCAGTCCATCCCGCTGCTCATCCTCATTGCCATGCTGTTTGCGCTGGTTCCCGTCATTCCGTACAAATTCGTCATCGTTGCCCTGGGTTACGGATATGGCGCCACAACGGCCGCCTGGGTCAGCTGGATCGGTACTTCGCTGGCTGCGCTGCTCATCTATGCGGGAGCGAGAACCGTGTTCCGGAGCCAGGCGCGAGCCTATCTGGAGCGCATTCGCGGGTTGAGCCGGTTCACCGCATGGATGGAACAACACCCGTTCATGGGCGTGATGACGCTGCGTCTGCTGCCGATCGTGCCCCAGGTGGCCGTCAATATTTATGCAGGCATGACGTACACCCCGGTCTGGACGTTTATGCTGGCAACGGCGATCGGCAAAATCCCGGCCATCGTTGTCTTTGCTTTTGCCGGAGCGCAAGCGGGAAGTTCCATCTGGCTCAGCCTGCTCATCTTGGCCGCTTATCTGACGCTCATGGCCCTGGTGTTATTCGGGTTCAGGCTCCGTTCGCGAAGCAAACGTTAACCGGCTCTGGGCTCCGTGCTTTAGGCAGAAGTTTTCTTTGTAATATTTGGTTCTCGGCATTTGGTAGTTGACAGCTTCTGATATTATAATAATGATGCAGCAAACATATCGTTCTTCAAGAAATGGAGTGAATCATACATGGAACAACATACAAGCGAAAAAGCAACGTTTGCAGGCGGGTGCTTCTGGTGCATGGTATCCCCGTTCGAGGAGCTGCCAGGTATCCAGGGAGTTGTATCCGGTTATACCGGGGGGCACACCGAGAATCCGACGTATGAAGAGGTCTGCTCCGAGACGACAGGACATGTGGAGGCCGTTCAAATTACGTTTGACCCGGCCATCTTCCCATATAGCAAGCTGGTCGAGCTGTTCTGGCAGCAGATTGATCCTACCGATGCGGGCGGACAGTTCCATGATCGCGGTTCTTCGTATCAAACGGCCATTTTTTACCACACCGAGGAGCAGCGCGAGATCGCGGAAGCCTCCAAGGCCGCGCTAGAGCAGAGCGGACGCTTCGACAAACCGATTTTCACGCCGATTCTGCCTGCCCAAACGTTCTATCCTGCAGAGGAGTACCATCAAGGGTACCACCGCAAAAACCCGGGCCACTACAAACGGTACAGCAAGGGTTCCGGACGTGAGGACTTCATCGAACGCAACTGGTCGGGCAAACTCGACAAAAGCGACCTGAAGGAACGGCTCACGCCGCTGCAATACGAGGTCACCCAAAACAACGCCACCGAGCGCCCGTTCGAAAACGAATTTTGGGACCATCACGGCGAGGGCATTTATGTGGATATCGTCTCCGGGGAACCGCTGTTCAGCTCGAAAGACAAGTACGATGCCGGTTGCGGCTGGCCTAGCTTCACGCGTCCTCTCCGCGAATACAGCATCAAGGAAAAAACGGATCTCAGCCATTTCATGATTCGTACCGAAGTGCGAAGCCGCGAGGGAGATTCCCATTTGGGTCACGTATTTAATGACGGTCCTGGCGAAAACGGACTGCGTTACTGCATTAATTCCGCTGCGCTGCGTTTCGTGCCGAAAGAAGACCTGGTCAAGGAAGGATACGGCGAGTACGCCATCCTGTTCAAATAAGAGCCGTATGGGACGGTTCGGATTGGTTTCCGCATCACCGTCCATAGATCAAGAGCATGGGCCCCAAGGGTCCATGCTCTTTTTATCGGGAATCGACACGCCCCGGCTCCAGCCGGTGCCATATTTATTGCGGCTCGTCGTGTATGCGGCCGGAACGAAAGGATTCACTCCAATCCATACTTTCCGCCCCTTTGCCTTACCCCATCAGGCTGACAACCCATCCGATCCAGTAAGCAAAGGGAATCAGCAGCAGCTGCGCCAACAGGGTTCCGAACAATCTCGATACGAGCATGCAGCCGTAAATTTGATTCATGCGGTCCAGACGGATCTCCCCGCGCAGCGATTTGTCGCTGAGCAATGAAATGCGCGGATCGATCAGAATCGTCAGCAATATGGTGGCCATGCCGTTGATCAGCCCCGTGGACTGCGATGCCGCAACAGCCCGGTCGGGATACAAATAGGCCGCATACAGGCTCGAAAGCACCCCGGTCGTATAAATGGCGGTTACGGCTGCATTCAACGCCATCAGCCTTCTCGGCATGCCGTGCTGCACCAGCCGCTTGGCCATCGTCCAAGAGGGGGGAGTAACGTAATGCATGGCGTTTCTGATCTTATCCCGACTGAGCAAGCGACGCCCCATCGCCGGAATGGAGCCGGCCGCTTCGAAATGCACGACCAAGCGGGACGCCAGCTTCACCATCGTCGGAAAACAGAGGATCGCGATGAGCGTGCCGACGCTGGCCGCTGCCATCAGCCAGTGCAATTGGCTCGAAAAGGGGAGATGGCCCCCGCTGGTCGCATTGTCGACCAACCTGCCGACCATAGGGCCTTGCGCCATATTGGACGTGCGGGAGACGAGCAGCAATATGCCTGACAACGACAGCGCGAGCGCAATGCGCCGCGTTCTCAGCCCTCCGAGACGCAAAGCATAAGACAGGCTGTCAGCTGCATGAATGACCATCGTAAACATCATTGGAATCAAAAGACTCATCGTTATTATCAATGCTGTCCTTCTCCTTTGTCTTGCTTTTTATGTACATAAACTCATCTCTGCATTATACGCCTCATGACTCCCATTGTATATCATCCCCAATTTACCCATTATCGACATATCCCTTGAAGTTGGACCACCTGATTGAAGCCCCGGGCTGCAGCTTTCTCGAAACCTCGGGCTCCCCAACGTCATGCTCCCCGGCGTAGTGGCAGGAAGTCATCGTTTATCGCTCCCCATGCAGGGTAATATATCACTAACCGCTATTGCAGAGGAGGAAACGATATGCCTTGGAACAAACGGGATTACCCTGTATCGATGAAAAATTTGAAACCGCGCGTGAGGCATAAAGCCATCGAGATTGCCAACGCCCTGCTGGATGAAGGATATGACGAAGGCCGCTCCATCGCCATCGCTACGGCAAAAGCGGAGGAATGGGACGCGAATCATCCAGCGGATGAACATTCTGCCTCCGATTCGGACAGGCACGGCCATCCTTCAGGAAACTCCCGTGCCTCTTCCGGACAAGGCCATTCCGAGCCCGTCTCTTCTTCCAAGAACCATGCCAACATTCATGTCGTTCCGAACGACGATGACGGCTGGTCCATCAAAAAGGAAGGAAAGGCGCAGCCCCTTTCCACGTACCGCACCAAAAACGAAGCGCTGAAGGCCGCACGCGAAATGAGCGGCAAACAAAACATTCGGGCGATTATCCATAACCGGGACGGCCAGATTGCTGCATCCTTCCGTGCATGACCGATGGTTCGGTTCGCTCGTCTTTGAACCAAAAAAGTCCTTTCGCTGCCAGACCGGCGAGCAAAAGGACTTTGTGATTTTCGCATGGTTTGCGAATCATCCAATATAAATTAATGCGTGACACCTCTTGCTATCGTAGGACGCGGGGCCGACGCGCCGGCAACCGCTTTGGGTGCGGATGGCACAGGTCGTTTGACCGCCGAAGTCGTGACCGTTTGAGGCGTACGAACAGTAACTACGAAAGTGATGACTTTGCTGGCAATCCATACGGCCAGAATCGTGAAAAGCGTTTCTTTGACCGGCAGGAAGAAAAGCGAGAGCAACAGCACGACGGCGTCGCTGACAAAAAATACCGTACCGAGCTTCCAGCCTTTCCAGCGGCTGACCAGCACGGCCAGAATGTCGTCTCCACCCGTGGCTCCGCCAAAGCGAAGCACGATTCCTGCACCGATTCCCGTCAGCAATCCGGATAGAATTGCGGGAATCCACAGATTGCCGTTAAATGAAATAACCAATGTGGAATAACGTTCGAATCCGTCGTAGAACAGGGAAAACGCAGCCGCGCCTATCAGCGCTTGAATCATGAATTTCCAGCCTTTGATGAACCAGGCCAGAATCATGACGGGTATATCGAGCAGCAGTATGCCCACCGCAGGCGATAATCCGGTTGCGTATTTAGCAAGCAATGCCAGACCGACAAAGCCGCCTTCCGATAATTCGTTTTGAAAATTAATGTGATAATAAGCAAACGCCAAAATAAAGGTTCCGAGCAGCATGAGGAGCAATTTCCCCGCTTCTGCCCTGATGTGTTGCAACGATGTTCTCTTCATTCAGAATCCCTCGCAGTTGGTATAGGTTGGTGTAAACCGACCGTACCCTGCAAAAGGCAAGTCTGGAAGGAAACATCGTGTTCATCCTTCGACTATTCATTCCAATCCCCTCTTTCGCAGAGTCAGCCGTTTGACGACGGTGATTTACCCTGCAGAGGAGCTAAGTGTAAGATAGATCGTAACGTTTCCAGATCATCCTTGGGGAGCTTATCCTTCGGGAGCTCATGGTATCCTGATCCTTTCTGCCAGTTTGTTGTTAACGGGCTGAGTTCGTGAAGTGAACCGTCTAGACGTTCTGTTCATTTTCCCACCGCTAACTAGCTTGTTATTTAATTATATAACACCAGCGAAGCTTGGTCTAAACAGACTTCCTCGCAAAAAACAGCCTTATTCCACTCTGTTCTGCCTAAGAAGCCGAATCCTTGAGCCAATGCAAGACAATCTTGCTAATGGTTCATCTTGCTCCTTCATTCTATGACATGAACCGGCTTCTAGAACTGTCCAGTCACCTAACCGCTGCAAATTGGGGCATTTTTTTATTTTAGGCAAAATTCACTGGAATCCTTTCGCGTCTCCACATACACTGTAACAAACGAAAACCGGCGCCTCGCCAAATATTACCAGCCTTTCCTAACTATTTATGGTATAATGTAACAATTCACTCCAATACCGTTTAAGCGAGGCGTATCCATGAAAACGTTCAAGCCAAGAGTATTTATTGGCTGCTCGCTGGAAGCGAAGCCGGTTGCAGCCGCCGTGCACGAAAATTTGCGTTTCTCTGCCGAAGTCACTCCCTGGTTTTCCGGGGTATTCCAGCCCAGCAGCTATACCATGGACGATTTGGAAGCCGAGGTCCGCACAACGGATTTTGCCATTTTTATTTTTCATCCGGATGACATATCCAAAATACGCGGCAAATATTATGCTTCCGTCCGTGACAATACGATGCTGGAAATGGGCTTGTTCATGGGCCGGTTAGGCCGCAAACGTATTTTTTTCATTCTTCCCGAACATATTACGGACAGCAAGGACGATACGAAGGTCGAGGGTCTGCGGATGCCTACCGACCTTCTGGGATTGAACCCGTTAACGTACGAAATCCGCTCCGACGGCAAGTGGGCTCCGGCCGTGTCCGTCGCCTGCTCGAAAATCGCCGACAGCATCGAGGAGCAAGGACGCTGGAGCGATCCCGAACTGGAGAAGCGTTTGGCCGAATTGAAACAAACCGAGAGCGAAGCCCGGATCCAGCTGCTTAAGCTGCTGCGCTTCTTCAGGGAATTGCTGCGTTCCCGCAGGCCCGATCCGGCCATGCTGGAACGCATGAGCGATGCACTCCGCACCGCTTTTGTCTCCCATCCCCCTTTTGCCGTACGCGGCACGGCGATCTACCGCAAGGACGATCAGGGGTATATCGAACAATTGTGCGGAAATGTTGGAGAACCGGGCAGAAGATACGATTTGACGGCCAACGACGACAAACCGCCTGATGATCCGAAGCGAATTTTGGTTATTGATTGTTATAAAGAAAATAAAATCAAGATCAATCTGTTTGACGATTACCTTGAGAAAGAATATTTGCTATGCTATCCTGTAGCCAAGAGGTATGTAATTACGGTGCATATCATTGGGCATACGGAAGCAGACGAGGCCGTTTTTCAGCAAATGGACATACAGAACCGTCAGCTGTTCAACGCCATCAACGATTTATTAGGAGGCGAACCGGAATGAAACCGGAAATGAAAAAAATAAGCAAACGCTGGGGCAGCGAAAAAAAAGTACGCCTCAGTTCTGCGCACGATTCATCACGGCCGGTTCCGGAACCCAAGGAAAAGGATAAGGATCGCTTCCACAAGCCAGCCGTACCGCTTACGACCATAGGCCCTTCCCTCAAGGGCAAAGAACGGCCTTACAAGGTCATTCTGGAAAAAGAAGCTTTATACGAAAAGCCGCAATATTTGGCTTAACGCTGCTAGAGCAACGCTGCCGTCTGTTCGGCAGCTTGGACCCGCCCCGTCTCCGGACAGGGCTTTTTTGTTTTTACCTTCGCGGTCGAAATCATGCCTTTGCATCTGCGCGATGTGGTCCGCACTTTTCGTTCGTTCCAGGTCTTCTATGCTTAGATTGCCTGCAACCCCCGCAAATTATACCCACATTTTGGAGAGGCTCGTCCCTTTTTCGCAGGCCCCTTTTGGGCTCCCGCCAATTCGGCGCCATATTTTTCCGCTTGTTTTTGGGTATGCCCCCTGCATATATTGAATATAATATAAGAACGTACGTTCCGAATATAATATTAATTCCGATTTCAGGTTAAGGAAGTGAAGGCGCATGCCCCTCCCCTCCTCCGTTCCCTCCCCTGCGGACGAAGACCACCATCTGGTCAAAAGCATCGTCGTGCGCACGCTGCTGCTGGATGTGCTCGAGCGCGATATGCGCACGCTGGGCACGCTGCCGCTGAAAATGCCCGAGGTCTACGTCCTGTCCCTGAAGAAGGTGCAAAATGACGTGCTGCGAGAAATGCAAGCCTTGCGCAAGCGGATGCGGAAGCGCGGCGTCAAAATTTTCGCGGAAAACCGTCAGGTCCAAGGCATTGAAGCATTATATTTATGCCGGGGATACCAACAGAGATTCTATATGTTATGGTCTTTTGCGCGCAGCGAGGTCAAAAAAGAGTTAAGCCTGCATCTTAACGTCGATTTGACGCAGACAGAATAGTTCATTCTCTCTCTTGATCACGATGATTGAAGTGGACTTCGGTGCAAAACAGGTTGACCTTGTCAGGAAGGGTTCATTAAGATGATAGATGTAAACGAAACCTTCCATCCATTCATCTGATTTCGACCCCGAATGCAGCTAAAGCACAAACAGGCCCGTCCGCCATTGGCGAACAGACCTGTTTGCAAGAAACGATGTTTGGGCGTGAACCTTCAAGGAGCTGGACCAACGTGAACTTACCTGTCAACCCTAAAGGCGTGGCTGCCAATGTCACCGAATTGATCGGCAACACCCCGGCCGTGAAATTGAATCGGCTTGCCGGGCCGGAATCGGCCGACGTATACGTCAAGCTGGAATATTTCAATCCGAGCGGCAGCGTCAAGGACCGTGCCGCCTATAACCTGATCGCCCAGGCCGAGAAAGCCGGGCTGCTGCGTCCCGGCGCAACCATCATCGAGCCGACCAGCGGCAATACGGGCATCGGCCTCGCCATGAACGCGGCGGCGAAAGGCTACAAAGCCATTCTGGTCATGCCGGACAACATGTCCATGGAGCGCATCAACATTTTGAAAGCCTACGGCGCACAGGTCGTGCTGACGCCTGCGGCCGAGCGCATGCCCGGCGCCATTCGCAAAGCGAAAGAGCTGCACGCGGACATTCCGGGCAGCTTCATTCCGCAGCAGTTCGAGAATCCGGCCAACCCGGACATTCACCGGGTTACGACCGCGCCGGAGATCATGGCGCAGATGGAAGGCCGGCTGGACGCGTTCGTTGCGACCGCAGGCACGGGCGGCACGATTACCGGCACCGGCGAGGAGCTGCGAAAGCAGCTGCCCGCCATCCGCATCTACGCGGTCGAGCCGATGGGCTCACCGGTGTTGTCCGGCGGCGAGCCGGGGCCGCACAAGCTCGTCGGTACCAGTCCGGGCTTCGTGCCGGACATCCTGAATACCGACGTCTGGGATGCCATCATCCAGGTGTCCGACGAGGACGCACTGGAGACGATGCGGCAGCTTGCCGCCCGCGAAGGGCTGCTGCTCGGCCCTTCATCGGGCGCCTCGGTGTGGGCATCCTTGCGCATCGCGCAGGAGCTTGGCCCGGGCCGCCGCGTGCTCTGCATTGCGCCCGATACCGGGGAACGGTATTTGAGCACAGGTTTCTTTTAAACGGAACGGGGCAGTACTGTCCATTCCACCCCTTCGGGAAGCAGGGCCGCGATGCGGTCCTTGGCTTCCTTTTTGCTGTGCAGCGTTTCGTCGAGAATGGCCGCCATGCCGGAGTCGGAGCTCGTCCGGATCAAACGTCCCAATCCCTGCTTCACCCGCAGCAGCATATACGGCAGATCGATCTCTTCGTACGGTGCGGCCGACGCTGTGCGTTTGGCGTTAAACACAGGATCCTGCGGCGGATAAGGGAGAGACCAGATGATGACGTTCGACAGGGACGGTCCCGGAACATCCAGCCCTTCCCACAGGTTTACCGAACACAGCACGCTCTCTTCGTCTTCCTGGAAAGCGGCGATGAGATCACTTATTTCGCGATCCCCTTCAAACATGAATCGCAGCCCGGAAACTTCCGGCATGCCCGCGATGTCCTGCTTGAACGTCCGCAATTCCTCCATCGTCCGGAACAGAATCAGCGCGCGACCTCCGCTTTGCTGCAATAACGAAACGGCATCTTGCATGCGGCGCGCATTTTCAGGTTGTCCCGTGGCAGTCTCAGCGGCAATGCGCATTTGCATTTTGTCCGCATATGCATACGGCGAAGCGACCGAGAAAGACACGAAATCGGAGATGCCAAGGCTATCCGCAACGTACCGGAACGATCCGTCCACGGACAGCGTTGCGGAGGAGAACACGATCGGCATGTTTTTGTTGAACACGCGTTCGTTCAAAATCTCCTTCACCGTGCGCGGCATGATCGACAGCGTCGTTTCCTCGTCGTTTTCCTCCGCCCAGCAAATGTAGCCGTCCTGCTTGCGGAACAGCGACAGCGCCGTTTGGATCATATCCAGATGCTCCTCGACGACGCGCATTTGATAACCGTCCAGCGAGAAGAGGCCGCTCTCGAACACGAGCTCTTCCCCGATGGCATCCAGCACGCTCGTCAGGCGTTCAATGGCTGCCAGCAAAGGCGCGTCCACGCGCACTTCTTTACGGTCCGACCCCGGAATGGCTACCGTGCTGCGATCCAGCAAAGCAAACAGCTGCTCGCTGCTCTCGATCGCTTCGTCGATGCGCTCCGCGAGCGATTCGCGGATTTCGCCTTCCAGCAGGCGGGTCACCAGTTCCTCGAAGATGCGATGTTTCAATTTATAGCTCAGCGCGTTCAGCGCAGCTTCCTCCAGCAAATGCCCTTCATCGAACACCACCGAACTATGATCCGGAAGCAGCGGCAGTTGACCCTCGCGTTTGCGCGCTTCATATGTCCACACATGCTCCATGTAATAATCATGGGAACAGATAATGATATCGCGCGATCGGCGGTAATGGTCACGAGATAACGTCAAGCCGCAGCGCTGCCGTTTGGGACAGACAAAACAGTCCTGGAACGGGTCCCAGTTGATTTTGCTCCACTGGCGGTCATTCAGGTGCGGATATTGCTTGCGATCCCCGTAAGGATGAAACGCCTGCAGCGTGCCCGGCGAGTTGACGAAATCCGGCAAGCTGTCGTGCACGTCTTCAATCACCGGCGCGTCCTCATCCGCGAACCGCACTGCGCTCAGTTTGTTCAAACAGATATATTGGTCGGGCGATTTGCCCAGCCTTGCATCCACCTGCAAATCCAGATGGCGCGCCAGCTTTTCGATATCGCCACCCGGTTTGACGAGCTGTTCGATCAGCGATTCGTCCGCGCAGGCGATGACCGCAGGTTTGCCCGTATACCGTGCATAACATACGGCGTAGAGCAGGTACACGAGCGTTTTGCCCGTACCCACGCCGGCTTCGGCCATAATCGTTTTTTTGTCTCCGTAAGCCCGCTCCAGCTGGTATGCCATAAAAATCTGCTCATCCCGAACCTCGAAGCCGGCCTCCGGCAAAATATCGTAAAACACATCGGCAACCCATTCCCCGAGCCGGGGAACGAACGATTCTGCCGGATCATATGCAAAAGGATAACGTTGTTCCATAGCCAATCCCGTGTCAGCCTCCATTCTTATACAAGCGGTCTGGCGGAACGGATTCCGTTTCGAAAAAAGACCGCTAGGCAAAAGTTAATTATCTCATGTCAGGCGCAGGCTGACAAGGTGTTTTTGTCTCCATTATGCATAGAACCACCGATCAGGGAAAATCTATACGGGAATCCAATGTCAGGAAAGGTGGGTTTTTCCATCATGAAAGAACATCATCCCCCTTCAGTTCAGTTTACCCCATCCGCAAACGACAGCGACATCTTAACGAACCGGCAGGGCCATCCCGTCACGGACAATCAAAACGTGCGCACCGTGGGCCGCCGCGGACCGACAACGCTGGAAAATTACGATTTTCTGGAGAAAATCACCCATTTCGACCGCGAGCGCATTCCGGAACGCGTCGTTCATGCGAGAGGCGCCGGAGCGCACGGCATTTTCGAGGCTTACGGCACCGCCGGGGACGAGCCGATCTCCAAGTACACAAGGGCACGCCTCTTTCAGGAGAAAGGGAAACAAACGCCGGTGTTTGTACGTTTCTCCACCGTCATTCACGGCGGGCATTCGCCCGAAACGCTGCGTGACCCGCGCGGATTCGCGGTCAAGTTCTATACCGAGGACGGCAACTGGGACCTGGTCGGGAACAATTTGAAAATCTTTTTCATCCGCGATCCGCTCAAATTTCCGGACATGGTTCATGCCTTCCGGCCCGATCCGCTGACGAACGCGCAGGATATGGAACGATTCTTCGATTTTATATCCCTTAGTCCCGAAGCTACGCACATGATCACGTTTGTTTTCTCCCCGTGGGGCATTCCGGCAAACTACCGCCAGATGCAGGGCTCCGGCGTGAATACATACAAATGGGTCAACCAGGAGGGCGTCGGCGTGCTCGTCAAATACCATTGGGAGCCCCTGCAGCAGGGGATTCGCAACCTGCTGCAGAAGGAAGCGAGCGAAATTCAGGGCATGGATTTCAACCATGGCACGCTGGATCTCTATCAGGCCATCGAGCGTGGAGATTATCCGGAGTGGGAGTTGTGCGTGCAAATCATGGAGGACGACTATCATCCGGAGCTCGACTTCGATCCGCTTGATCCAACCAAGCTGTGGCCGACCGATCGGTTCCCGTTCCTGCGCGTCGGCAAAATGACGCTGAACCGCAATCCGGAGGATTATTTCACTGAGGTCGAACAGGCAGCGTTCGGCACGGGCGTGCTGGTCGACGGGCTTGATTTCTCGGACGACAAGCTGCTGCAGGGCCGCACCTTCTCCTATTCGGATACCCAGCGGCACCGGGTCGGCACCAATTATTTGCAGCTGCCGATCAATGCGCCGAAGGCACCCGTAGCGACGAATCAAAGCGGCGGACAGATGCAGTACCGCGTCGACCGTGCCCCGGGGCAAAACCCGCACGTGAACTACGAGCCGTCCTCCCTCGGCGGGCTGAAGGAGGCGACCCAGCCCGGCAAGGAGCATGAACCGCTGGTCGAAGGGCGGCTTGTCCGCGAAAAGATCGACCGCACGAACGATTTCGGCCAAGCCGGGGATACGTATCGTGCGTTCGAGGATTGGGAGCGCGATGAGCTCATCGGCAATCTCGTCGGCGCGCTGGCGAAGTGCAAGCCGGACATCCGCGAGCGCATGATCGGCTACTTCACGCAGGCGGACGCGGATTACGGCCGCCGCGTGGCCGAAGGCTTGGCGTCGGTGCCGACCGACGACAGCGCCACCGTTCAGCCGAAGCGCTCCACAGCCGCCGAACAGGCGGAGCAGCGCGGTCGCGAGGCCGACCGGTATTGACCTGAAAGAAGCCAGGCGGGTTCCCGGGCATGCCTGCTTCGGCAGGCACGGGGCGTTGTCGCTGGCTTCTTCTTCCCCCTGGATGCACGCAGCCGCCGGCTGCCCGGCTTTAGGGGGATTTTTTTTGCAAGTACAACGTACGAAGTCAAAAAATAAACCAATGAACATCGAGCCCGATTCGAATTGGTTTATTTTTGTGCTGTATATGTAATTTATAATTGTCTATCGATGATTCGGGCCCATTCAGGCAATTCGTTTGTATAATATTTTATCCCACTTTGATCTGACCCTAGAATCATCTCGCCATCGTGTTTACTATTATCAACAACAATTAACCGATCAATAAGATCTAAGTGAGATAACAGATTATTCATACTTGTTACATGGCGTCTAACAATATCCTCGGTTTCAATATGATGACCACCATTCTTCACGCGCAAAGCCACACGTTCAATATTAAGTCGAACATCCCCTAGTCCCACATAAAACATCATGATTTCAAAGCCTTGTTCCTTTGCGGCTCTCATCTGCCTTATGACGTTGCCACCCGCTAAAGTGGTTTCCACAGTGAAGTCCCACTTATTTCGGATACATTCCCTTGCTATTCGGATGGCTTCTTTCCCAGCAGATACTTTACTCTTTTCAGGATGTCCATGATTCATTCTACGAGCGAGTGCATCCGGATCAATGTTTATACTTACCCCAAGCCGGTCAACAATCAAGTTACGAATGGTGCTCTTACCGCTTCCATTATTACCGGCAAACACAAACATCGTTGCAGTTGTCTCATTCATGGGTAAAGTCCTGTTCATTCATTTTCTCAATCTTACCCGTACTATATTCTCTAACAATTTGCCCATCAGTTGTCTTATATACTATATATGTCCCATTTGCTTTAGCATCCAATTTTGCACGGTCACCTGTCAGTCTGATTAATTTGGCAAGATCCTGCGTAAGGTCCGTCATATAGAAACACCTCATTTTCACTTTTATTTGGAGTATACCACAGTACCACATTCTATATCTGCCTAAAGCTTTAAGCATAAATGAGTCGGTGTCCTGGCCGATGCGGCCGGCAACACCCTCTTTGTCAAGCTCATCGAGATATCGAGAATGCGGTAAATGTTACTTGTTTTCTATCCTCAGATCAACTTCCTTCATTGACCGTCCATTTCCGAGCCGAAATATCAATTAGAGTGATCTCATTGCCTTCTTTATCCATCGGGAGGGTCATGAAGCGATACATCTTTACGTTTTTTCAAAGACCGAAGGTGCATCAAAATTTCATTTTCAATGCAACGGTCGGAAAAAAGTGGAAATCTTTCTCCCATTGGCGAGTCAAATCACTCTCAATCGCTTTAATCCAATCTTATCGTGCCGATGGAAATTAGGTCTTCTATTTCTTCGCTGGTTTACCAACATTCTTTGATGATTTCTACAAGATGAGCGAGCGTTGTACCATCCGTTTGATCCGTGAAGACTTTCATTTCATCCGTTTGGCCTTGGAACGCAGCGAGAACATAGTTTTCATCCACGATATAGTAGGTGGCATATCTGGTGAAGGAGTATTTGTCTTGTTGGGCCGGAGCTGTTCCTTTTTTCACCGAAACGACAATGTTCATGCCTGGCTTCAAATCAGGTTCAACGCCCTTGAAGTCCGCATTATAAAATAATTGAACGTGCCCTTCCACCTTCTCTCCCACAATCGTTTCCCGAACGTTTACGTTATAAGACACAAATGTAGGCTGGTATGGTTCGCCCCCTTGCTGCCGCTCCTTTTCTTTCAAGTCAGCTTCGGGAGTTCCGGGTTCTGCCGTTAAATCAACTTTAAAATCCGCGTCCTGCTGCAGAACTTCGGCAATAATGACCGCATCGGAATAATCCAGTATTTCGTCGAAAGGTACATCCCTCATCTGTATATTACTGGGATATCCTGTGGAGAAAGGATACTCCTTGCGCAGTTGTTGCATTCTTTCGTCTGAAAGACGGGGTGGCACATCTGGAACGGTTGAACAACCTGACACAATCAGGAAGGAAATGATCATCCACATGGTCCATCGAATCTTTTTCAATACGCCCACCTCCTTTACTATCATCGATTCGCCGTTTATCAGATCATACCTCCCTATGGGTAGCCGTCGTTTTGTACCTTGACTCACCTCGCCGTGTATCATTCTCAAGTTCAAACCGGAACAGCCAGGGTAATGACAGCACAAATCACATGCAAAACCCGGAAAAAATACGTTCAATCCAGCTGATAAAGCGTTAAAAACAAACGATAACCCGAGTAGGGGGATGGTTTCTGTATACCTAATCAAATGATTATTTATGGTAACGTTTACAACATTTACGATAAATATGTGCCGCAGGTGCTTGCCGCACATATTCCATCCAAGGAGGTTTTTGCCATGAATATCGCTTCCGTTTCGCCCACATCCCGTGACCGCTCATCTGCCCATCGCTCGTTGAAAAAGAAAATGACGCGTTTCTGCCTGGGTGCCGCCCTGCCTCTATTATTAATTAGCGGTGGAACGGCAGGTGCAGCTGACCTGAATCCGCCAACGTTGGCTGAGCCCTCCGCCATCGCTCAGGTGCTGGCCGCCGGGGATTTATATGTCGCGCCGAACGGCCTTGCCAGCAATCCGGGAACGCTGGACAGCCCCACGTCCTTGGCGAATGCCTTAACCCAGATCGCACCTGGCAAAACGATCTATTTGCGCGGCGGCACGTACAGCTTTTCCGAAACGATCACGATTCAGCGCGGCAACAGCGGCACGTCCGGGCAGCGCAAAGGGCTGGTTGCCTACGGCTCCGAGAAGCCTGTCCTCGATTTCTCGGCACAATCGTTCGGCTCCGCGAATCGCGGCTTGCAAATGTTCGGCGATTATTGGTTCGTCAAAGGGCTTGAAGTGAAGGGAGCCGGAGACAACGGCATCTTCATCGGCGGCAGCTACAACCGGTTGGAGCAGATCGAAGCGCATCATAATCGCGACACGGGCATCCAGCTCGGACGTTACGCTTCCACCGCAGCAACGAGCGAGTGGCCAGCATACAACGAAATCATACGTTCTTACTCCCACGACAACTACGATCCGGACGATGGCGAGGATGCCGACGGTTTTGCGGCCAAGCTGACCGTAGGCCCGGGCAACGTGTTCGATGGCTGCATCGCGGCCTACAATGTGGATGACGGTTGGGATCTGTACAGCAAAACAGACACAGGCCCCATTGGCGCTGTGACGATCCGCAACAGCATCGCCTACAGCAACGGCGCAACTTCCGACGGTACATCCACCTCCAACAGCGACGGCAACGGCTTCAAGCTGGGCGGCGAAAAAATCGCTGTAAACCATATTGTCGAGAACAGCATTGCGTTTAACAACAAAAAACACGGCTTCACCTATAACAGCAATCCCGGTTCCATTACGATGAAAAACAATACGTCCTGGAACAATGGGCAGAGCAACTTTGCCTTTGATGTCGGCACCCATATCTTCACCAACAACCTGTCCTTCCAAGGCGGCGCCAGCGACAAAACAAGCGGCACGGATGTGGACAGCACCAACGTTTGGTGGAAAAACAAAAAAAGCGTCAACGCCAAAGGACTGCTCGCAAGCGCGGACGATTTTGTCTCCCTGACACCGTCCGTCACCCGCGGCAGCGATGGCACGCCTGTGCTGGGTAATTTCCTGAAATTAGCCACCGGCAGCGACCTGATCGGTTCGGGTACGCCTTCGGGTACGAATATCGGTGCCAGGTAGGCGTTTCAATAAATCATAAATTAATAGTAAAGTCCCCTTCCCCGTGCAGACCTAAACGATGGTCATGGAGAAGGGGATTTTTGAATTGCCGTATGCCCCCTGCTAATTTATAGGATTATAAATACTCATGCTTGCCTAAAATCTCGATGATGAGTCTGCCGCCTGTGCGAAAACCTTGCTCGAACGCCGCTTCCACGTACATGGATGTGGATTGTCCGATTAAGTCTACCAGTTGCTCCAAGGTATCGTATTCGCTCTCGTTAAGTTGTTTCTTATAATCCTGCATAAGGTCTGATATTCGATGATTAATCTCTTGATACTCGGCATGCTCAGGATGAATCGACTCATCCAACCGCAGGTTCCCATGAAACAAATCTTCGATCAGGGTTGACATGTTATCCATCATGGTAAGGTCACCTCAGGAAGATTGTACATCAGAAGATGAGCTGATATGGGAATTTAGCGGGAAATCCGCTAGTATTGTTTTTTCGCTTTTGGTGAGATTGAGCCAAAGTTAAACGATGCCTCAACACCAAATGTCCGCTTAACTTGGCTGTAGTCAACGTGTATATGGCAAATACGAAAGTGGTGAGTTGGACATTCCTACAGTTATGTTATAAAGCTGGGCTGATTATCATCAGAACAGCAATGTTAATAGATTAACCCTATCTAACGATCTCCCATGTCGATAATCAAGACCAAGTGAAGGAAGTGGCGTGTCTAGCATGTTTTTGATGTTTTCCAGTGCCTTCTGCCCGCCCTTCTCATCACTACCACCTGTTTCTTGGCTAAATGAAAGAGGTGTGTCTCCCATAAGCAAGAAATTGTAGAGCGCATGAGAAATGTCTGGATGAACAGGAAGAACTTCAAGTAACTCTTCCGCTGTGTGATTCTGTAGCTTAGTCAGGTCAATATTGTGTGCGCTCTGATACTTTTTCGGAAGCTAGTTGAAAATATCCCAACTATTAGATGCTTTCAGCGTTGCCCTTCCAGTACCCATCATCTGACGTTTTCCGCAGCCGATAGAACCGCAATAGCAAGTGAATATAAAACTTTATGATACCATTTCAATGTTTCATCTCCAGATACAAAAATAGAAGGCAGGAAAAGTTTCCTTATCCTCTAAGTTCTTCGTATTTCTATGGATTTATAATATCATCGACTTAACGTTTGGCTTCAGCATGGAATCTAACGAATCTCCATTACTCCTACGATAGCAGAGAACTGAGTGGTAATTTCCCTTCTAGTACGAGATCAACTTTTGTGGGATCTATGACTTCATTCATTGTCTTCATCAGTTCATTTATTAAGTGTGTATTTACCTGTTCAATAACATATTCAAATGAGCATAGTTTCTTTGCTGCGTTAAATTTGGAAGGAAAAGTGTGATCTCTACCGTGGAATATTGGATTTCTTTCATTGTAAAGTTCATCACAGAAGTAGAATAGTAGGTCTTGATCCAAAACCTTTCCAAACTCAGATTGTTTGAGAAGATTTCCGACAGTATAATTGTCCATCTCCTTATCATTTGCGGTTAAGAGATAACGTTTATTCCCCTCAATTCTGTATACATTATTAAATTTCCGATTGAAGATTTCCGCATAATCCCAGATAACACCTTCAATTTGAGGTATTATTAGAGAGATGGCAGCACCATAGAAGCCCTGTTTATAACATTCAATCGCCTCTTCTATCAACGAGCAACGATTACTAAATTCCGGGAAATAGTGATCTTTAATTTGATCTATTAATCTTTCAAATCTGCTTTCATCATCATATCGAGAAGTAAAAACAGCTGAGTAATCTTGTCCACTTTTATAGTAGGTAAATAAGAGTCTGACATGAGCAGGAGACATTTGATTTACAAGCCATTTTAAAGGGAAGTCTTTCCACTCATCTTCCAATTCAAAATCGTTCGTAAGCACTTCGGGATGAAGAATGATATATGCATAGTAATTTATAAATTTCTCATCGTACAATATGTCGGGATGAAGCGAAAATGAATTATCTATGAAGGAAGTACTTAAATCAATTAATTCTATCTTTGCAGTGAGTTCAGGATGACTGTTGTAGCAAGATTGAGTTATACTTTCAGCGATTTGTTTTTTATGCTCCTCACCTGATTGCAATAGGTGTTCGATTTGTTGTCTTTTATCTTTAAATATTTCTCTCTCTAAGCTAAGTTTTAAGTCCTTAAATTTCTGGATTATTAATTCTTTTTTCTGAGTAAATATCTGTGATAGTTCATCTGGAATTTCATCTGTTTCCTTAGCAACAAGGAGCAATGAAACTACATATTGAAACTCCAGATCTCCTAGAACTTCTTCTAAGAAAGGCTTTGGTACAACGGAAGTGGCAATAATTGCTGAGTACAATATTCTTCTATCAGCTGTTGATAAGTTTTCAATTTGTTTTTTCTTTGTACTATTTTTAAGAAATTCGCTAATTAACCTTTCAGAAAAATTCATTTTTCTTAGCCCCCGTCTTCTTATTCTATATCGAAAGCAGCAATCTTCAGTTGTAATATAAGGCGCTCCATTCATTCACATGAAATTCATATCGTTTTGCTGCAAGCTATCTCCCCTCTGCTTGCACGAAAACATACGTGTTCTCGTCCGATCGTTCTTCTGAAAAACTAAAGTTCAGCCGATCGAAGCTTTTGACATCCTTTACATCTGTAATTTTATGCTCTGCCATATAACGTACCATCTCGCCTCTGGCCATCTTGGCCCGGGTTGCCTTTTCCACGACCTTCCCCTCTACCAATTGACCGAATACACAGGTGATGAACCGTGCTTCCTCACTCAGAAAAGGAATGATGTTTTTACTATACTCTTTGGAAGCCAGATTCAGGATACAGTTGCTTTCAGATAAAAGTTGATCCGCCAATTTCCTGCCCCAAAATTGATAGAGGGAGCTGAAACCCGGACCTTGCAGCTTTGCCTGCATCTCCAGCCGATAAGGATTTACGCCATCAAAAGGCCGTAACAGGCCATAAAAACCGGATAATATGCGTAAATGCTGCTGAAGATACTCCAGTTCCTCTTTTTGAAAAACACCAGGCGCCATATATTGATACTGAATGCCTTCATAGGCATAAATGGCTGGCGTAAGATTGTCCTTTAAGTTCATATTCCGAATCCGCTCCATATTCAGCTCGGCGATGGCATCGTTACACTTCCACAACGCTTTGAGTTCGTCATAGGTTAACTTTTGAAGCGTGCGAAGCAGCTGTTCTGATTCGGCCATAAAGTGCGGCATCTGTTTGCAAGCCATACTATCATTGTCTATCTTCATCTTTTTTGCAGGTGAAATAATAATTCGTATCATGCTGATCCATCCTTAATCTACCGTTGTTATTATCGTCATTCATTTTACATGACTGGTTAGGTGAATCCAACGTCGAAGTACATTCATTCGCATCGTGAACCCTTTTATTCATTATGAATTAGGCGCTAGTTGCACCTATTATTTTCGTTATTCAAAAAGAATACCCCGGTGCGTGCCTGCATTGAGCAGCACTCGCAACCGGGGTTTATTATTATATTCAAGCACTGCCTACTCTCTCATCCTATCTCACCGCGTAAAATCATGCTGCCCGATCGTCAGCAGCGTTGGCCTGCTCTTGCTCCACACGGACGTTGCAATCTTCGGGTTGTAATAATACAGCGCACCATTCGTCGGGTCCGAACCATTCAGCGCAGCGCGGGCGGCACGATACGATGTCTGGGTCGGCTTCTGGTTGAACTGGCCGTCATCGATCGCGGTAAACTGCCCTTTCTGGAAAATGACCCGCGAAATGGATGACGGGAACTTGCCGGACTGCACACGGTTGAGCACAACCGCACCGACAGCCACTTGTCCTTCAAACGATTCGCCCCGAGCTTCGCCGTGAATCAGCTTGGCGAGCTGGCGTAACGTACGGCCCTCAGCCTTTATTTTGGCATTCAGCTTGGTTAACGTCTTCGGGCCAGCGATGCCATCCGCGCTCAGACCAACATGGCGCTGGAAATTACGTACTGCACTCTTGGTCACCGATCCGTAATATCCCGTCAAACCTGCATTAAAATAGCCCAGGTCGCTAAGTTGTTCCTGCAGCTGCAGCACCTGATCACTCTGCACGCCTTGCGCCAGTTTCTGGGCCCCCGCCGAAGGTGTACCCACCGAGAAGGCCAGGCCTGCTGCCAACAGGCATGTGCCAAGCAGGACAGCTCCCCTCCCCGCACGTTGGTTGCGAGCTTGGCCGCGCTGCGGCCGCATGGGCTCTCCCAAGCTTGCTGTCTGAAGCGTCACCGATGGATGCTGCTCCAGCACATTCGAGGTTAAGTTATGCATATCGTTTGCGTCTATCGTATTTCGCGCGTTTTTCAAGTTTTTGAGTTGAATGAGTTTTTTCAGATCTTTCATCGATTTCAGCTTGTTCATCATTTCGGATTACCTCCACTTCAATGCATCCGGATTGGCTTCATGGATCGTTCATGCCGGTGAACGTTCCACGTTCTATAATCTTAGGCAATGCCGGAAACGAAGTCTATCGGACCGATGGAGCAGAGGCACACGCTCTGAAAACACAACGCAAAAAGGCATGAGTCCTTGGTCACGCCAAGCTCACGCCTTTCTTCTAACATTGCATTAAAACTTGCCCAATCGCGTATGACTTAGGCTGGCAGACCTGCACAGGGAATGATTGGTTTTCTTATGCCGTCTAATCCTCCAGCTCCCGCCCCTTGGTTTCCCGGCCCAGAAACAATACCGCCGCGGCTCCGATCAGGATCGTGACGAAGAAAATGGTGAAAATCGTGCTGATCTGCACCTCTCGCTGCACTAGCATGCCGACCATGAACGGGGCGATGACGCCGCCGATCCGGCCGACCGATGTCGCCAAGCCCACGCCCGTCGAACGCACTGATGTCGGATAGAGCTCCGGACTGTAGGCGTAAAGCCCGCCCCATGCACCGAGGTTGAAGAAAGAAAGGAAAATCCCTGCCGTCAAAATCGCCGCTTCCGTCGTTGCCAATCCAAAGGCAATCGCGCTCACTGCGGTCAGGGTCAGGTAAACGACCAACACAAACTTGCGACCAAACCGTTCAATGAAATACGCGGCGGTGAAATAACCCGGCAGCTGTGCCAGCGTCATGATCAACACGTACTGGAAGCTCTTCACCAGCGTGAAACCTTTGGCCATCACGACCGAAGGCAGCCACAAGAACATGCCGTAATACGAAAAAATGACGGTAAACCACAGAATCCACAGCATCAGCGTGGTACGGCGATGCGGAACGGACCAGACAGTAGCCACTTTTTCGCGGAACGTCGTTTTGCGGATGGTCGTGTTCTCCTTGAACCGTGGCGGGTCTTGGATGACTCTGCGCAAATAAAGCGCATAGATTGCGGGCACCGCGCCGATCGCAAAGGCAATGCGCCAGCCGTATTCCGGAATGACAAAGTTCGCCACCAGCGCGGATACGATCCAGCCGCCCGCCCAGAAGCTCTCCAGCAGCACGACGGCCCGGCCGCGTTCCTTGGTCGGAATCGACTCGGATACCAGCGTCGAAGCTACCGGCAGCTCTCCGCCCAGACCGATGCCGGCCACGAGGCGCAGCACGCACAGCACGGCGAATCCGGTGGCAAGCGCGGACAACCCGCTTGCGATCGTAAAAATTAACAGCGTCCAGATCAGGATCGCCCTGCGGCCGTAGCGATCGGCAAGCGCTCCCGCAAGAAGCGCGCCAAGCGCCATGCCGATGGAATTAATGCTGGTGAGCACGCCCACCTGACCTGCGCTCAGGTTCCATTCCTTGGCCAGCGCAGCCACGATGAAGGAGATCATGCCTACCTCCATCGCATCGAACAACCAGCTCATGCCGGCACTGAATAGCAGCTTGCGCTGCTTGGGATTACGCAATACTTCCAGATTGCTCATTCGATCATTGCTCCCTCGATCTCGTAATCGTCATAATGACACTAACCCATTATTATGCAGAATGATCCAGAAAGCAATGAAAAATACGTAGGAATGACCAACCGTTTACAGCCTGGTTGCGGCATTCATCCTGTTAATGGGAGAAAATAAAAAAACAGGATGCAACAACTCCTTGCACCCTGCGCCCTTACCTTCAAATTTGCCCTTTAAAATTTATATTCTGATATAAACCGCAAAAAAATATCCGCATGTTAACGGAGAGGCAGAACCAATCCGGAGAAGCAGAGCCGTCGCTTGAAAGCCTTCTGAAAGAAAGCTGCGTCGGAAGCATAGACTGTTCTCCGGATTTTCCCTTTGAAAGATGGAATTTGAATAAATCTGGGGATCCCAGCGATCGGAAGATGTTTCTAACTACGTAGTGGCTCCGTGTAAAAATCATTGGTTCAACTGATCTAATCGCTGCGAACCGTGGATAAAGAAACGAGAACCGGGCTGGCAAAATCGGATGCTTCCTCGCCTTTCGGATTATGAAGGCGGAACAGGAACGCATCTCCCGTTTCCGATTCCCACACCATGTAGTCCCACACTCCGTCCTCGCCCGAGGTTTGAAGATACAGCGCCGCAAAGCCCAGCGGATGTTCCACCAGTTCGCCGCTGTAATCGGCCACCTCGCCGTGGGCACCCAGCTCTTTCTCGCCCGCGGCCCGAAGCTCTTCCAGATTGTATCCTTCAGGCAGCGGTTCGATATCTGCATAATAATCAGCGTTTTTTTCCAGCGACAGACGGCCTTTCTCCGCATCAAAAGCAAATCCGTCAAACACGTACAGGGAAAATCCTTCGCCCTGATGAAGCTGGGCGGTCAGCGTCTGATTACCTTCCGGCGTCAACAGGCCAAAGCTTTCGCTCTGCGGACGTTCTGTTTCTGTAGCCGACGGTGACGTTCCCTCATGATCCTCACCCGGTTCGTTGCCCGGATTCGGTTCTCCTTCCCCAGCAGAAGGGGAAGACTCGGGCGCCTCCGTATTTTGCGATGGAACAGATGATTCAGGCGAAGAAGACGGTGCGTTCGTTCCGGAACAAGCCGCAAGCATAAACACCAAGGCCAACATCGGTACGCTCTTCCATACGTTAGATAACGAAATCATGGCAGATCTCCCTTTCGATTCGGTAAGCTCACTTACCTTTGTTACACTTACATACCCAAACGCGCTCTGGATTAAAAAGGTTACCGATATAAACGAAAATAGGTCCTCGTCCCTCCATTTCCCATATTACAAACCATAAACATCCTTTTAGTTTTTTACCTACCCATATACCTTGCAAGCACTTCATTGGCAATTCAGCCAGAATGCAACGCTCACAAAAAACCGGATCGAACGTTAAGTTCGATCCGGTTTCATGCATCTTTCTATCCTTTCAGCGATCCCGCCGTCATGCCTGCCACGAAATACCGCTGCAGCATGATGAACAGCGCGATCATCGGAACGGCCGTGATCAACACGCCGGCGAGCAGCATCGGATAGTTGGTGACATACTCGCCCCGGAACTGCATCAGCGCAAGCGGCAGCGTCAGCTTGGACTTGCTGCTCAGCATCAGCATCGGAATCAGCAGGTCGTTCCAGACCATCACGAGCAAAAAGGTGGTCGTGGCCGCCAGGGACGGCGCGGCCAGCGGCAGCGCGATGCGGGTATACAGCTTCCACTCACTCGCGCCGTCCATGCTGCCTGCCTCCAAAATTTCGGCATTCAGCATGCGCATGAACCCGGTCAGCATAAAGACGGAAACCGGCATCAGCATCGCGGCGGATACCACGATCAGCCCGGTCAGGCTATCCGACCACCCCAGCGTGCGCGTCAAGGAATAGATCGGCAGCATGCTGACCTGTGAAGGTACGATGAGCCCTGCCACGAACATGGCAAACACCACCTTGCCCACACTGCCTCCCCAACGGACGATGGCGTAGGCGATCATGCTGCTGAGCAGCAGTTCGATCGCAACGGTCGAGAGCGTGACGATCAGGCTGTTGCCAAAGTACTGCCACATCGGCTGGTTGCGAAACATGCCCGTGATGTTATCCCATGTGAACGGGTCCGGCCAGCCGAAGGGGCTCGTGAAGAAATGGCTGCTTGTTTTGAACGACGAGATGAATACAAAGTACAGCGGCACCAGAACGAGCAGTGCATAAATGAGCAGAATCAGGCGGCTAAACCATTTAAACAACTTGAAAACTCCCTTCTGCCTCGGCTCAGTGACGGATGTTCCGATATCAGTAGCTGACGCGATCGGCGCGCAGTGCTTTGAATTGCAAGAGCGTCAGCAGCGCAAGCAATACCAGGAAGATCATGGACCCCGCAGAGGCCAGACCAAACGAGTAACTGCCAAAGGCGGTATGGTAAATGTAGGTCGTCAATATTTCGGTCGCATAGTTGGGTCCGCCATCGGTCATCGTGAAGATCAGGTCGAACGCCTTGAACGATTGAATCGTCGTATACGCCACCACAATCGTTGCCGATGGAGCGAGCAGCGGCCAGGTCACGTTGCGGAACACCTGCCATCTGCCGCCTCCGTCCATGCGTGCCGCTTCGTACAACTCGACCGGGATGCTTTGCAGGCCGGCAATGAAAACGATCATCATTTGTCCGGCATGGGCCCACACCTGTACAAATGCAATGGAATAAATCGCGATGGACGGATCGCCGATCCAGTTGCGCGCCATGCTTGTCAGGCCAATCTCATTCAAGCCGTAGTTGATCAAACCGATGGACGGATCATATAAGAAAGCCCAGATCAGGCCGACCGATACCGAGGACAGAATGGCCGGCAGGAAATACAAAGCCCGTAATACAACGCTTCTTTTGCTATTGCGCACGAGCAGCAATGCCAATACCAGCGAAATAAACGTTTGCGCGATGACCACCGTCAGCATGAACTTGACATTGTTGCCAAAGGCTTTGTGGAAAACGATGCTGCCGAGACTGTCCTTGTAGTTGTCCAACCCCACAAATGCATAGGACGGGGAAACCCCGTCCCAATCCGTAAAGGAGTAGAACAGCCCCGTCAACGTTGGAAACACGAACAGCGCAGCGTACAGCAGCAACCCGGGCAGCAGGAACAGGGATAGCTGAAACCGATTTTTCATGGCTTATTTCCCGATATTCTGATCAATGATCGCCTGGGCTTGCTGCGCCGCCTCTTCGGGAGACGTGCCGCTCAGCACGGCCTGGATCGAGTTGGTGACCGCCTTTTGGTTGTCCCCGTTCAGAATCGTAAAGCGCGGCTGGAATACCGTTTTTTTGCCGGACCAGCCGCCTGCCACCTGTAGCTCCGGCGAATCGTATTTTACGTTGTCCACCGTTACGTTCTGTCCGGTCGCATTGGCATACTCGGCAGCCACGTCGGGCTTGCTCAGGAACTCGATGAACTTCTTCGCTTCCTCCGGATGTTTGGATTTGCTGTTCACTGCCAACATAAATGTGGTGGTATGCACGCCCTCATATTTGGCCTGGTCGGCGCTGACCGTAATCGGAGCAAGCAGCCCTTGTTCCAGATTCGGATTCTGCTGCTTGTTCTGCGCGAGCTGGTATGAACCGCTGGCCAGCATGGCCGCTTTCTCTTGAATGAAGAGCGCTCCGGCCGCAGCGTCTTTCGTTCCGAGCGCGTTCGGCTGGAAATATCCCTTGTCGTTCAATTCTTTGATTTGGGTCAGCGTTTTGACCCAGAATTCGTCGGTCAGCTTGGCTTCACCGGCTTCTACTTTTGTAAAAATGTCGTCACTCGGCGCATTGTTCATGACCATGGTGTTCATGAATTGCCCTGGTCCGATATCCGCTCCGGCAAAAGCAATCGGAATAATGCCATTATCCTTCAGCGTTTGGGCTGCCTTTAGGAAACCATCCCAGTCTGTCGGCGGCGTGAGGCCGTATTTTTCGAACAGTTTGACGTTATAGATTGGCATGTTGTACACGAGCTGGTATGGAATGGCATACTGCTTGCCATCCTTCTGCCCGGCTTCGATCAGTTTCGGATTATAAGACGACAGGAAGGAAGATCCCGTCAGATCGGTGAACAGTCCTGCTTTGGCAAAGGCCTCGAACTGCGCGCCCGGAAACGAAGTAAACACGTCGCCTACCGAACCGTCACCCAGCTTGGACTGCACCGTGGACTGATACTGATCGGAAGGAAGGGTCTGCATTTCCACCTTGATGTTCGGGTTCTCCTGCTCGAAGGCGGCAATCGTTTTGTTCAGCGCCTCGGAGTCTTCCCCGCGCCAGTGAATGAAGCTGATCGTCACCTTGCCCGAAGAATCCGAGGAGCCGTTTCCTCCTTCAGCCGCCCCGCTGCCGCAAGCGGACAGCACGATGGACAAGATGAGCAGGCTGACCAGGGGAAGCAGCATTTTTTTATGTTTTTTCATAAACATTGACCTCCAGATGAATAGTGAAATGAATTCGCCAAACCTTATGGCTGCGGCTGATGCTGCTTACGCCGTTCGTTCCATTTGCTGTGGATGAGCGGAAGCGTTGTGCGGCCGAAATTCTCAGCCTCTTCCAGGTGCGGGTATCCCGACAGGATGAACGTTTTCACGCCAAGGTCGGCATATTCCAGCAACCGTTCCGCGACCTGGTCCGCCGTACCTACGATCAGAATGGCACCCCCGGAACGAACGACGGACAATCCGGTCCAGAGGTTTGGTCCAACAACAAACTGCTGTTTCTCGGACAACTCCCGCAGCTCGTTCTGTCTGCGCTGATTGGTAGCATCTGTCTCGGCAAATGCCGCCTTCGCTTTTTCGATCGCTTCAGGCGGCACCTTGCTGATAATCTCCCACGCGGCGGCCCATGCTTCTTCTTCGGTATCGCGCACGAGCACTTGCGCCCGCATGCCGTAACGCATGTCGCGCTTCTGCCCCGTCTCCTGACGGATCTGCTCGCGGATCGTTTCGATTTCTTCGATCTGTTCCTGAATCCAGTCGTGCGGTTCTCCCCACATCAGGAACGTGTCCGCATGTTCCACCGCAATGCGTTTGGCAATGGGCGAGCTGCCTCCCAAATAAAAGGGCGGGTGCGGGTTTTGCACCGTTTCCGGCATGCCTACCGGCGCTTTGAAGTGGTAATATTTCCCCTTAAACTCCGTCTGCGATCCCTGCTCTTCTTCGCCTGCTCCGCTGCCTGTGAATTCCGTCAGATTCAGGCCGGATGCTTGGGTCCAGGATCGTTTCATCACTTCCATGTATTCGCTCGCCCGTTCATAACGTTCATCATGGGCATGAGCGAGCGGGTCGCCGAGCTCTTCCAAATCTTTGACCGAACTTCCGGTGACCACGTTGATCATGGCCCGTCCGCCGGACAGCTGATCCAGAGCCGCCCCCATCCGGGCAGCGAGTACAGGAGCCACCAACCCGGGCCGCACGGCGACGAGCGGGCGCAATGTCTGCGTATGGCTCATGACGGCCGAGCCGACAACCCATGCGTCCAGACACGCTCCACCCGTCGGAATCAACACGAATTCAAAACCAGCCGTTTCCGCCGTCTGAGCGACCTGCACCAGGTAATCCAGGCTTGGCTCTCTTTCCGGCGCAACGCCTACATATTTTCCGTCTCCCGCCGTCGGCAAAAACCAGCCGAACGACAATTCCTCGCGTTTGCTCTCTTCGTGTTTACTCAACATGGTCATTCCTTTCATCCGATAATTCTCCTGATCCCCTTTTTCAAAGGGAAATTCAACTTATATAGCTACTCATCGCTCTGATCATCATATTCTCAAATGCCTATTAGTTAACTTGGTTTAATAAGGTATGCACATCATAACAATTGATTTGTCTGTGATCAATGTCATTTTACGGCGACTTAAATTTGTCATTTTGTGGTCAATATAAAAAATGAAACGGATTCCATCTTGAATATGTACAAAACCCACCTGTATAATAGGTTATATACTTCTAGGGATAAAAGAGGTGTTCCCATGATTGAGCGCATGAAGGAGGACCACCACGAATTTTTGGATATCATTTTTTTCACTCCATCCGAATTCGAAAAATCCGGCGGAGCCTGGCCGATCCGCATCGGCCGCAACATGGCCAAAACCAACTATCACATTGGACCGCGGACCACGCCGTTCCATTATTTGTTGTTCGTGCTGGAGGGCGAGGGTACCTTCATTCAGAACGGGCAGCGTCATGCACTGCGTGCGCGAGATGCCTTCTGTCTTTTTCCCCACATCACGCACGAATATTGGACCCATCCGGAAGAACCTTTGCAAAAAATTTTCATCGCTTTCGACGGAAAACTGGCGACCGAGTTATTGGCACGCATCGGCCTTACGCCAGACTCTCCACACCGCTCAGGCGTACTCACGCCGGAAACAGCGAATGGCATGCGTGCTTTCATGGAGGAGGTTCGCGAGCCCAAAGGAGGTTCAAGCGACCTGGGCCGGCTTACCCGTTTTCTGGGGCTATTCGACCGGATCAGCCGTTCACCGGCAGCCCGTGAGCTTCAGCCCGACGTCTCCATCCCCTGGCTTCAAAAAGGCAAGGAGTACATGGACATTCATTTTGCGGGAGGCATTACGGTGGAAGGCGTATCGACGCATGCCGGGGTGGATCGCACCCATTTCGCGAAACAGTTCCGCAAAGCCTACGGTCTTTCTCCCGTGCAGTATATCCAACAGCTCAAAATGAACCAGGCCAAGCGTTTGCTTGTTCAGACACCGCTGACGTTAACCGAAGTCGCGCACTCGGTCGGTTATCCTGACTTGTTTTCGTTCTCCAAAGCGTTCAAAAAGCAGGTCGGGCAGCCGCCCAACCGATACCGGGTGATGGAGCGCAGCAGAAACTAAGCTTCTATTTCTATTTCGAATGTTTGGACATTTGACGGAGTATTCAACAAAAAAAGGCTATTTTACTGTCATGAATATGACCGTAAAATAGCCCTCAGTCCCTTTCTCACCTCCTCCCATCCCCCTACAAAAAGTGCAATGGCATAGAAATCCTTCCTTAGAGTTTTGCCTCTTGAGGGGTTACAAAGTTAACATGGCATAATCAGCCGGTAACTGTGATGTCAGTGAAGAAGGCCAATTCGCAATATCTGTACCATAAGTTTCCAAAATTGCATACACCCAACGATCGATTCCAAATGCCACACAACCGGAGTGAAGAAACTCATTTTTTGCGTTCGTTATCAAAAATTCTTTGCAAAGTGTATCTTTCACATTATTAAAGGACGCGATAGAAAATGCAGAACCGCGATTTTTCATTTCAGCTATCAACTCAAACTTCATACTTGACATTAGTTGATATTGCTGTTTGATTGCATCCTTAGGGAAATAGAATGGGTCATGTGCAGTCTCAATCTTCCCTGACATCCCTAGTCCCACAAAAAGTTCCCATATATCTTTCATAATGGCTGTGCGTGTTTCTTCAACAAAATCGGGTGAACCGATAAACACGATTTCCCTCATTTTAAATTCGCTTAATCGATGCTGCCCTAAACGCCAAGGAACCTCATGCCTGAAACAGTTACCTGCAGCTGTCAAAAGCACAGGTTGTTCCAATGTACGGTTCTTATACTCAGCATAGCAATGAAAACATACTGCCGGCGAAAGCAGTTTAGTAGAGTCCCTAAGATGTTGCTGGTAATTGTCATCCTCTCTCACTTTTTCAAGCGTGACATTGCGATGTGGAAATTCCGAAACTGCATAAAGATTTTGGGGGAAACTTTTAATATAATTACAAGTCTCCAAAACATCTTTATCAATCATGGAGGGGTACGATCTCAGAGATGCCTGCAGCGATTTGGCATACTGGCTAATCTTTTCGTCAATTGCCTCGTACAATATGACTGCAGCATCTTTTTTTAGGTTTCCATTAAATAACTCTGAGAGCTGTTCTTCATCTATGACATGTGAATCTAAAGAAAATCCATCATGCTCATGCAACGTCTGGACAGCAAATGGCCGGATCCCCTGTTGCTGTTCTATGAGTCGATTGACCGTTTCATCTATGGCCTCCAAGTTGGCCTCTGCTTTTGTTTCAATACATATAACCCCTTGATCTGTATCCAAATAACAATTTGACACTTCTTCGATACTGTATATAAGCTTAGAGAGGAGTGCCTCAGCTTGTTTTGTGGACAATCTCCCCTTAGTGACATAGGTTCTTTTCATTCTTCTTCCCCCTTTAACGTTATTTTCTTTTTTCAAGCAATTGGGCTATTTTTAATACCGTACGGAAATTTTCCAATAATAAATCCTCATCCTCAAACGTAACTTGAAACTCTTCTTCAAGCGAAACCAACATCCGGACCGTACTCATCGAATCAAGTCCGTAATTGGTCAAATCGGCATCATCATTGAATGCCTCCTCTATAGCTAGTTCACTAGCAACCTTAGATTTTACTGCTGTAATCAGTTCTTGACTGGTTAGTATATTTCCGCTCATGTAATCGCTCCCTTAAGATTTAGTGGATAAAGATTGTTTATAGCTATCAAGCTTGCTTCCAGAAGTCAATTGATCTCTGTTCGAATCGCTGAAAAATCTTTCAATAAACGGTTTTTCCCATTGGACTTTACGGTTGTAATCCGCCTGTCCGAACTGATCAATTTCAGTAATGTTCATCTCTTGTACATTAGCCATAAATTCATTTCCATAGTTTTCTCTATACAAAAAATTGCAAAAAAACAAACTGTAATACATGGAACTAACGGCATTTAACTGTTGTGCACGTTTATACACCATTTGCCAATCCAACTGTTCATTTATGCTCAGCAAATATTCTCTGAAATCGCAAAATTTAATAAGCGAAAGCTCTTCACCCATCGTAATCCACTTCACATTGCTTGCCTCTTTATATAAATGAATGGAAATATGGAGTAAAAAATCAATTTGATCTAATCTGTCAACCTTTATTTCCAATAACGTACTTTCCTTGGCATTCTGCATTAAGGATTGCGTTGCCTGAAAATCCTTTTGCAGATCCACATCATAGGAGAAGTCTACCCTTACGCATTTTAAGAACGGGTTTTCAACCATTTTCACATGAGGATGCAAATTACCTGCGTTCATTTTCCACATTAAAGCTTCTTCTTTCTTAGCGGGAATGATCTCTTGAGAAGCCCAATCATAATCGCCAATATCATATCCTTCTTCAAGCAGGGCGTTGGAGACCTTGGTTCGATCTTCCGGTCGAATGATGAAATCGATGTCATTCAATGTTCGAAGACCATAATCGCCATACAACTCGGGAGCAAGGATTACGCCTTTGACCGGAATCACCTTGATCCCCTTTTTCGCAAAGTGTCTGAGAAGGTTAGCAAGTTCTAGAAACAACAGATTGTTTTTTTCCTTGTTGCCCAAATAGTTATATTCGAAAAGCCGCTTGTACTGCATGTTCACTTTATCTTTATGGTCCAATCGTATAACATGGCGACTGGAAAGCTGCAGCACTTTATGTTTTACTGCAATGGCCGTATACCTTCCCACATCGAAACCTTCTTCAATTATAGTCCCGATCTGCTTCTCTTCTTCTGAGGTAAGTGCGATTTTGGAAGTCAACAAGATGAGTCGTTCTTCATTGTTTAACTGGTCATAATTTAAGTGATTCATACTATACGCTTTCCTCCAATCGAATAATCGCTTTCTCTGTAAACAAAACTTCCTCTTCATCTTTCAACGTTTCATACATCTCACCGCTAATCATCGCAGGGATCCCCGCCTCACGAAGCAAAATGCTCAAATGACATAAAACGGCGCCTTTTTCAAATATGAATCCGCTAACATAGGGAATCAGCGGTGCTAATGATCTTTTGGGAAAATCGCTCACCACGATAGGTTTATCGGATCCGATGCTATTAAAAATAGCTTGCTGGAAATGGCTTGAATTTATCTTTTCAATATAAGCTTGGGTCGGAATCACATTAATTTCATGAATTGTGCTAAATAAATTATCGAGTGCGTCGGCTGAAAGTCTTTTGACTTTACCTTGGCACGATCCATCCGATAAAATATTGAATGCGGTAGAGAATTGTGAATTCTTTTCCTGAGAAAGATCGAAAAATGTAACGCCTCCTTCCACTGGGGAAGAGGTCCACTCCACGCTTGCATTACTCAACTTGCTTTCAAGCAGCGTCGTTAATTGGACGATCTGCAAAATCTCACTTTGTTGTAAGATACACTCCGTTTCATCCTTCAGTTCGCATCTTTTCCATGCCCCTCTATCGGCATCGTATGCATAATAGAAGGCTGTACTATGAATTTCTGAAGATAGAACTGTTCCCTCCAACGTTACTTCATAACGCGACGGTATGCCCCCATCCTTCCAAAGCGCATTGAACCCACCGTTAATAGCCTCAATATAAATTCGATCGCCAACCTGCTTGGAATAACCGGACTTTCCTGCATGCAGGAATTCCGAAACGCATATGGTTGAAACTCCTTCACTGCACGAAAACATGGGGTTTCTTAATGCTTTCAATATATCTTCAGGGGTATTAAAAGTTCGAATAAGCCCATGATCCGTTTTCAGCTCAACCAGCTTGGTCTTGCAATGTCTCCCTATTACTTCAACATCCTTCATCGTTAATCTCGCAGTATCGACACATAAAAAACCTAGTACCGCAATCCGAATATGGTGTCTCTTTAAAACAAGCCTAGTCCAATACTTTTTGTTTAGATGCTGATTCAATAGTTCAAGGCAACCTTGATTGGGCTGAGCGAGCAGGAAATGCAGCGATTCCTCTTCTATCCATGTTCCATGTTCTAATGTTTTAACTGCCGCCTTACTAGTTATAGGTCTGCATTGGGTAATGTAGAGTTGTTCCTGTTTGACCCCCCATTCCAAATCGACGTGGCACCCCATGATCCTCTCTAATTCGAATATAAGCATCTGCAGTTCGGTCAATATTTCCTTGCTGAGTTTATTATCTTTCTTAGGCACTTCCCATCGGGACATTTTACAGACATGCGGAACAGCAATTCCATCCACTAGTTTCCCACATTCTCCCTCAACCATTTCAATCCATATGCATTCATCCGCATCGATTGTTTCTTTGAAAGAAGAGAACGCAACACCTGAAACATCAAACTCCACGAATTCTTGGATAATTAAATGGATACTTTCGGGATAAGTTCCGGTTACGGAATATACTTTGCTCGAAAAGGCGCTGTTCCAGCAAGCAACCATTCCTTGCCAAATTGTTGATGCTTCACCTGACACGATATGGCTCTCATAGACACCCGCCATACTACTTGTTTGCGTATCCTCATTGTCAGCCGAACTTCTTATGATGAAAGGCGGCTTAAGAAATTTCGAAATATCATTTAATAAAGATTCCGTATCACTATCCATAATAAGATTGTCTAACAAAGATTCGAGAAGAGAGTCACGATATAAAACCCATTCCCCTTGAATGACATCCATAAATTCATTGTATTTTTCGTTGTAGTGAAGTAACTTCGTTAATATGCTGAAAGGTATAATAACTCCTCGCGGCACCGTTATATCATGCCGGATTAATTGCCCCAGTGCGTTTGCTTTGCCACCTGCCTCAATATGTTCACCTAAATGGATAAAGGAATTTTTCATCTTAACCTTCCCTTCAGCTAGATCGCTTTTTGTTGCAAAAACATGTTTCGGTACACATGATTTTTTTCCAAAAGCTCATCGTGTTTTCCGCTTATCACGATTGATCCCTGATCTAGCAATACCGTGCGATCCGAAAACAACACGGATTGAAGACGATGGGTAACAATAATTAAGGTTATCCCTTGCAAGTGATGTTTTACGTCCCGAAGTAAACTATACTCGGATTCATGATCTAATTGAGATGTTGCTTCGTCAAAGACTACGATTCGGGGCTTCTGCAAAATTACCCGCGCAATCGCCAGCCTCTGCCGTTGACCGCCCGACAAATTGATTCCACGCTCACCGAGCATCGTTGAATACTGATCCGGTAATCCTTCCACCCAAGTATCAATCTGCGCGATTCGACATGCTTGACGAATTTCATCCATTGAAGCTTTTGGATTGGCAAGCAGCAAATTTTCTTTGACCGAAAGATTGAACAGAATACTTTCTTGCATAACGATACCGATGTTTCGGTTGATCTGTTCAACAACAGTTTCATGTATGACAACTGACCGATTTAACCACACTGCGCCATGGTCAGGTTCAACAATTCCCAATAGTATCTTTGCGATCGTTGACTTCCCACTACCGCTCCTTCCTACAATGGACACACATTCTCCCGCCTGAATATTCAATTGGATATTTTTCAGCACTGCATGCTTGGCTGCCGGATAAGTAAAACTAACCTCTTTAAAAGATATCTCCCCGTTGAAATGAACCGGTTCAACCCAGTTCTTCTGTTGCTTCATCTCAATATCCACGCTGTCCAGCACACGCTCTATACTTGGCCTTTGTTCCTGAAGTTGGATATCCAACTCATTGACATTTCCCAAACTTCGGAACGTTAAATCGTAATAACTCATAAACAATACCAGACTGCCAATGCTCAACTCACCATAGATAATAAGAAGGCCTCCGACAAAGTAAATATTCAACTTGGTAATAAAAAAGTCCTTAATAGAAATAAAGGTTCTATTCATACTCCAAAAAAGCTGTTTATTAAAGAACAATTGACTTAATCGATGCCAGTAGGAAGTGAATTGAATTTCTTGTTTCTGTTCTAATCCAAAGGACTTAATTTCCTTCCATTCTTGTAACACTTCCTTCAACCATTCTTCGTATCTCCCATAGACATGACGATAAGATTCAGATGTGCGATATACCGATTTTCCCAGCCATTTCGTCATCCAGAAGGACAGCGGAATCGATACAAAACCGATGAGAGCAAGTTTCCAGTTAATGCACAGCATAACAACAGAAAATGAAACGATCAGAACAACATGATAATAGTATTGAATGATATGTTTGTCTGGATACATCGCAAGCAAGTCAACATCATTGTCGATGCGATTTTTCAATTCTCCTGTTCCTAGAGATTGGAATTTCCCGTTGTAGTCGCGCAAATAATTATTCCACATCTTTTTTCGAATCATAATTGCCAGCAAGTTAGATAACCGATTTGTTTTTTGGGCGGAGTATGTTAATAACCCTGTTTCAAAAACATAGGAAACGATGTAGCCTGTGATAACGATCCACAGCAGTTCCAATTGGCCTGAAATGAGCACACCATCTACTAACAACTTGTATAAGTAGGGCGTTCCCAGGACGATTAATAACAACAAGAAACGGATCGAGCTCAGCAATACATAGGGATTCCGGCTGCCAGCAATATACTTGTTGATCTGCCTCATGAACTTGATTCGATCGGATTTAAGTACGTTCATATGCTGCATACCACTCCTTCTGTTCCGAATACAAATCATGGAATACTGAACAATTTTGCATGAGTTCTTCTATCTTCCCCATTCCCGCAACAGATCCCTGATCCAGTACGATAACTCTCTCTGCCTCTGCGATCATAGAGAAATTATGTGCAATTGTGATAATCGTTTTTCGAGATCTCAAAGACCGGATAACTTGACGTAAAGCTTGCTCCGATATGCCGTCCAAGGCAGAAGTCGCCTCATCAAATACAATAATTTCGGGATTCCTGATCAGCACTCTGGCAATGGATATCCGTTGCTTCTGTCCTCCAGACAGGCCTTCACCGTTGCTGTTTAAAAACGTATCTAACTGGTCAGGAAGCTGCTCTATTTCATTTGCAATGCCAGCTTGCCTGCAGGCCTCCCATATGGCGTCATCCGTGAAATGTTTTTCTCCCATACAAATGTTATGGCGAATGGTTCCTTTGAACATTACGGGCCTTTGATGTACTACTCCAACCATTCTCCGCAGCTCCTTCAGCGGATATTGTTGGATAGGAACTCCGTCCAGTTCGACGACACCTTCATCCGGTTCATAGAAACCCTGCAGCAATTGGATCAAGGAACTCTTCCCCGTCCCGCTTTTACCTACTATAGCAACATGTTCTCCATACCTTATAGTGAAAGAAAGCTGATCAAAAACAGGCTTTTCATTGTAAGCAAAGCGTACATTCCGAAAATCAATGCTCGTTCTGGTAGAATAACAACCATCTCCTGTTTTGCGTTCCTCACTTTGTCCCAAAATCGCAAATACACGATTGACCGACACAAAATTTTTCTGTAACCGCATATGCGCCTGAGCAAGATTACGAAACATATCGCTAATGATCGTGTAGTACATTAATGTCGCGATAACCCCTCCGACTGAAAAGGACCCGTTAACCACCAGAATACTTGAAAAAATAAACAAGGTAAGCTGAACAAGAAGTACCACCAATACATTTATTCGTTCTGATATGAATTCAATCCGATCTTTTGCAATTTTGGCCCTAGTAAGCTCCACATGTTTACCGATGAAAACAGAGTTGTTTCTTCTAACTTGCCCAAATATTCTTATTTCCCTCATACCCGATAACATCTCGAGCACCCAACTCGAAATCTTTCCATACAATTCTCGATGAATAAACGTTTTTTTGTACGCTCTCTCATTTATTTTCTGATTGATAAAGTAAGAAACCGGCACCAATACAGCAACTACAAGAGCCACTTTGACATTCAACACAGCTATAAAACAAAAAGCGCTAATCACTTTGATGGAGTTGGCGATTAAATAAAAAATATTCCAGTGAATCAAATTCATAAATTCATCTGTATCTTGGTTTATATTGACCATTGCTTCGCCAGTTTCCATTTGGGAGAGCCTGTCTGCCTGTGCGCGAATAAACTTTCGAATGACTTTTCTCCTGATCTCATAGACGAAACGTGTCATCAGGTATGACCATACGGCATTAAGCACGAAATGGAGAGACTGCTCTCCAATGAATACAACACCATAGCTAATTACAATAAGAATAAAAAAATCAATACTTTTCTTATAGAAGACCTCGTCTATCAACAAACTAAATATATAGGGATAGCTCATTGCGATGATGGAGGTCGCCACAACACAAATAAATAAGTTTACAAAACTCCACCGGAACGGCTTCATGAGCTTTAAGACTATTCCTATTTTCCGCTTTTTATCCATCACTCACCTATTTTCTAGACAACTTGTCGATAATTCGTTCCTGGCCTATCTTCAAGCTAACTTGAAGAGACTGTTTTGATAGATTTTCCTCGTCACTAAATTCATGGATAATGTCTTCAGTTAATGCTTGTGCTTGGATGCGAGTTCGAGTTCCCTCTCTAGACACCGTTATAATTTTTGCTTTATATTTTTGGGACGAGCGGTACCAGTTAACATACGAGGTAGCTTGGGCGTCTAGTCCTCCGTCAATCCAAAACTCCAATACGTATTCATTCTCTATCGATGATGGCTTGGGGATTAGATTGGCATTCACTGTATTTTCAATGTCCACCTTATATACGAACAAGGAATAAAATACAAAAACCGATATCGAAAAAACTAGTGCAAGCGATATCAAAGGCGTCTTGACCGCTAAGTGAAAGATTACCCTTGAAACACGATTCTGTTTTCTCATAAAGAAGCACTTTGCTTTTCCAGCAAATAATCCCCGAGTACAAGATAATCTAAATCAATTCTTAAAAAACACTGGACGGCATCCATTGGGCTTTCTACAATGGGTTCGTTATTATCGTTAAACGATGTATTTAATAGTACGGGTACACCTGTCAGCTCATAGAAGGAATTTAAAAGCTGATGAATCCTTGGATTCAGTTTTTTGTTGATCGTTTGAATCCTCCCGGTTCCGTCTTGATGTGTAACGGCTGGAATCACGGAATGCTTCGTTTCGTGAATTGGCGGAACAAACAACATATAATGAGACGGATGGTCCATATCTACATATTCCGTTTGATATTCTTCCAGAACAATTGGAGCAAATGGTCGAAAAGCCTCCCGATGTTTGATTCTTTCGTTAATAATATCTTTCATTTTGGGATGGCGGGCATCCGCGAGTATACTTCTGTTGCCCAATGCTCTTGGTCCAATTTCGGATCGTCCATTAAAAAAACCAATAATATTGCCTTTTGATATAAGGTCTGCGACCTTTGCATACAAATCCGACGGCCGACTCACTTTAATTTTCTCTTTAAAGGCGTCAAGTGCAGCCTCTACTTCGGTTGAAGTATATTCTTTTCCCAAGTATGGACTGAATATTTCATTTAACGGAGCCCATTGCTGTTTTCCTAAAATATAGTGACCATACATGGCACTTCCTACCGCTGTTCCAGCATCCCCGGCCGCAGGTTGAATAAATATTTGTTTAAATGGCGTTTGTGATAAAATTTTATAGTTAGCCACGCTATTTAGCGCAACACCTCCAGCTAAGCACAAATAGTCCAATTTTGTTCTTTTATATAAATAATTACTTAGCTGAACCATCGTTTTTTCAACATGATGCTGCCCTGCGTAAGCCAAATTTGCCTTAATTATAAATAACTCTTTATCGTTCGCAGCCCCATTCAACTGCAATTTAATATACTCAGCCATGCCGGCAGCTTGCTCCTCCGAAAAGTGGTACTCCCCTTCATCCCCACATCTGTAATACTCACTCATTTCTCTGATGAAACGGCTGTCACTGCCATAAGCAGCTAACCCCATCGTTTTTCCTTCCTGCAGGAACTCGAAACCTAGTCCCCGAGTTAACGTCAAATAAAACGCCCCAATCGAATTTTCGAAAACAGGATACTCTCTATCGCGATTAATCCTTCCAGAAACTTGGGATAACAGCTCAATAGACGAGCCACTTGCATGATAGAATGAAATGGTTTCATTCATGTCCGAATTTTGGCTTACCGGGCTCCCATATCCATCAACCACCAGAACCGCCGATTTCTCTAACCCCGAGGCGTAATAGGAACTTGAAGCATGCGCCAAATGGTGATTCATTAGTATGATGCGATCTTTAAAGCGTTCATAATACTTGGGGTCGAGAATATCATTCCCAACGATAAAATCAATATCATCCAAAGATAAACCAGCATGGTTTAACAGATAATCCGCCGACCGACATCTGACCGCTTTTAGACCTAATCCCAAAGAATGCTTTATTCTCGTCAAACGTTCCTCTTCTATTGCTCCTTGAACAACACCATCCACGATCAAACAAGCCGCAAAGTCGTGATTAGATCCACCAAGCCCTAACACTTTCATAGATATTACCTCTTTCTCGGTTATGATAAGGTGATTGAAAATATATGTACGTCTTCATTGGAAGAAAACGTGAGCGCAGCAACCTGAGATGCCTCGCTCAGCTGAAACCTAAGCGCATAAATTCGTCCTAACTGCGGCAACAAACGAACCTCTTCTTTTTCATATAGGGCCAATTGACCCGAGTATCCGATGTCTTTGCTAGAATCAGCCTGGCTGGTTATCCAGTGGTCCCCTTCCATAAGCCATTCTTGAAGCTCACCCAACGAATTTTCAATGAAAACCTGACAAGAGGTTTTTTTCGTGAAAGAAATAAGAAGATCGATCTTCTCAAAATATTGATCTGATCCAATTTCTACTCGTTGACCTCTCGCAATCATATTATCGTGACTGTAACCATCATAGTTCTGCATTAAAAAAGTAGTAGTAGATACTCCCCATATCGCCGTTGATGGCAAATCATGTGCCAAAAAGAAGATGTTATTGCAAAAATCAACCGGTGTATCGAATGAACCGAAAGCCCGATTATTCATTAAGTCACGTATCTCAACATGGTGGTAGCGTTTGACCGGTTGATGTCGAGTTTCACTTGTTTGAACCATGTCTGAAAATTGCTGCAGAATTTGAGCTTCGTCTTCAGCCATATCCTCAAGCTTACTTGCGACTCTTTGCAACATGACCATCGGATCAGCCAAATGGCTGGATTTCAGCAACATAACCCTTAAATTTTCCCAATTCCGGCTGGCCTGCTTCATCTCGGTTACAATGGGGCTCAATCTAACATCATTCATAAAGTTAAGAGCTTCGGCAAACAACAAACGTCCTTGACTTACTTTTATCAAACGTTTGAATAAAGGAGACGCCCACCACTTATCTTTGTACCGCCCAATTTCTTCTTTATAATTGAAATGCTTAATGATATCTTCGGAAAAAGAAATGATCGCTTCCTTCATCCCGTATTCACCCGAGAGCTTGTTCAAAGTATATATTGCGACCTCTTCTATCGAAGGAATAATTTGTTTTTTTTCGACATTCCTGATTGAATAACACACACTGCAATATTGATGCAAATCCTTTAAGGGCAAATGCTCGCGGTGTTTATCATAGAATCCGTCGACACAAATAAAATATTCCTTCTTCTCATCAATGCCAACAACAATCACAAAATGCATATTATGGTATGTCTGATATCCTGGATCCCATGGGCACCAATACGAATCAACGAATAATACTATGGGGATGTTCTCTGCTAGGTATAATCGTATTAAATCCATCATTGCAGAGGTCTTCCCAACCTGATGCTCTTCAATTTTTATGCCGTGATAATACTCCAAAGGTATAAAAGTGTCGTCCATTTGTGTCAGGATACGGTCTCCAGTTATGCTTGCTGTATCGTATTCCCTGTTTCTGAAAGAAAACCCCCACTTCCCCAAAAACATAAGCTCATATCTTTTATTCCATGACAACGCTATAGAGATGATTTGCGACTCTAAACAGTTAAGCGTCTCGTGCTTGAAAGGAGTAATTGCCAAACTCAATGTGGTTCACGATCCTTTATGGAAGTTTTAAAATATGGAATAATATGCTCTCCGATAACCTTACAGACTCCAGCATCCAAATATCCAGAAAAAAGAAAATAATCCACACCTGCCGAGTGATAGTGCTCCAGCTTCCTGCATACTTCCTCGTAGCTTCCTATCACGGTTAATCCTACAGAGCGGCTCACTTTCGAGAGTCCTGCCCAAAGATGGTCTTCCACCCATAGTTTATCGCATTCTGCATATTGCTTGTTTTTGCGAATACCTACCGAATCCACGCTATTGAGGTACATTTTAATCATTTTCTGCTGTGCATCCGTATACATCTCGAATTTCCGATTTGCGATTTGAACTGCTTCTGCCGTATTTTCCGCTGCTAAAATATCCACATACATTCCTAATTTCAAGCTTCTTCCCATAAGTAAAGCCTTTTGTTTCAATACGCTTGCTTTCTCTCTAAAATTCCCGACCGTATCCGCATAACAAATCAATACATCTCCCTGTGCCGCCGCGATATTCAAAGCCTCGTCCGAGCTTCCAGCAATGAATACTCTGGCATCTCGTGTATAGGGAGGTTCAATGGTCAATTGGTTGTAGTTGAAAACGGAACCTTTATAACTTGCCGCTCCTCCCTTTAACAAATGAACACATTTCACAAACTCCTTCGTGCGAAGGTAACGATCTTCGTGGGAAGCAAAATCTGCAGTTGAAAGTGCCTCTTGCTGAATACCACCTGTGACTATATTGATATCACATCGGTTTCCGTAGATCTGCGACACGGAGTTAAGGGCTTTCATAGTTATGTGCGGTTGAAGCAAATTGGTATTTTGAGCTACAAGGAATCGAACTCGACTTGTATATGTAGCAAGTAACATGGTCATAATCCATGGGTCCGGCGCCTGCTTGGCACTAGCTATTAAAATGCTGTCGAATCCACTGACTTCGGCTTGAATAGCCTGCATTGTACATTCATTGACGTTTGATACAGGTAGCGCCCAACAAAATTCCATAAGACCTCCGTCTAATTGTACTTATTTACCATTCGATAAAGCTTTGGTGTAGTGCGAAATTGACTTTTAAACATCTGACAGAAGTGCGATGACGATACATACCCTACTTTGGTCGCTACCTCTTTGATGGAAAGATCGGTTTCCAACAACATTTTTTCAGCCTGCCGAAGACGAATATCATTTAAATACTTTATTGGTGATTTATTAAACACCTTCGAAAAAGTATTGCAAAGGTAAACTGGGTTGCAGTCGATCAATTTTGAAAGATCATATAAAGATATAGGCTGGTTGTAATGCTCCTTAATGAATCGACTAACCAGCAACAATCTTGCATCAATTTTTGTATTTTCAGTTACATTTTCAAGCCGTTTTTTTGTTTCTTTATTCAAGAAAGTCTCTAAGGTTTCCACCAGCAGATCATGTTTTCCAGTTATAAAATATTTTTTTGTAGCGCTTTCAATGTATTCCAAGCTTTCTCTAAACCTTGCGGCATTAGGCAACGTGTACTGACAACACCTTACGGTTACAGCTTCCATAGAACTGTTAACAAGCCTAAACATCAATTCGTTTTGTGTGACGATTTTAACTTTTTCTTTTTGCAATTTTTTTATTTGTGAGGCTATATGAAACTCGATATCTTGTTCTGGAAAAATCATTGTGCAGGTGTTCTTCGGATTAATAAAAATAAACCCTGCCTTAGATAGCATATTTATGTTTATTATTGTCATATTTGACACAGACCCACCCCAATTCCAAAATTACAAAGCAATGATAACACCGCAAAACTTAATAGCCAAGTAAATCTGTAGAATTAAATATGTAAAATATTTTAATATACTCAAAAAGCGCATACCAAGACATACTTCCACAGAAATTTATTGTCGCTTTTGTTTTTCTAAAACGTTTTATAATTCTACCCTATGTAAATCTCCAATTTAGTTTTTTACACTTTTAACATTCTCATTTTTCATCATAGTAAAACATGCCTGTCGATGTAAGGCTTATTTTGTCGAACCTCTTTTTCGTTTCTTGTAAATAAATTAATACTTATAGAAATCATTTTTTTATGCTGCTTTTATCAGCCCTCTGAAATCAAAGTCTCGCTTTTAAAAAGCATGACAGTATTTTCCCTTGACAGTAAATGTATCATTCTGATTAAATAGAACTAATTTTATTAAATTTTTGTAAATTTATGTATTTCATTCTTCCATACTCTATTTGCACTATTTCATACATCTTCATGAATTTTGTTAGAATTTTAAAGCTAATTAAATTGACTGATGTGAGGGAGATATTATGAAGAAAAAACAGTTGCCTATGAAAAAACAAGATCTAATTTCCACCTACAATATAGATGCTAGCTTTGTTTCTATGGCTCTTAGTTATGAATTAACCGAGCCATGGTTATGCAGCAATTTTATTCAATTAAAAAGTTTCAAAGGTAGTCCTCAAAATTTCTTTTATGAATGTCAGCATGAATATGATACGCCATTCTTTGCTGTACAACGGATAGGTAAAGATCTAATCAACAAAAAATGGGAAGATATCATTCAATTTATAATAGATTGTATAGACACTAATTATTACATACTCATGATGGTGAACAAGAAACACCTTTCGGTTTACAAAAATATGGATATCCCTGAATTCATTCACGATGTTTTCATTTACGGATATGATTCCGATCAAGAGCTTGTTTATCTAGCAGGAAACTTCCTTAACGGCAAATACGCCTTTGTAACCTGTACTTTTGAAGAAATAAGAACCGCTTATATCCTTTCTTTTAAAGATGAGTTGTTTGATTGGCTCTTTGGCGTTGTATTATATCAATACCGCGATTCAGAGAGACAAAAAGTGGATCCTGACATTCGGTCACGCATTAAAACTTTACTTGAACATTATCTTAATTCTACTCATATGAATTTACTTGATCTTAATAGAACTACTCATTATGACCGCGAGCAATTACTGTTCGGACATGATGTTTATCGTAATGTTATTGACCACTATGCTTCCAATGAAGATCCTCATATTGATATTCGACCTTTTCATTTATTTCTTGATCATAAAAAATTTATGCTCCATAGATTCAATTTCCTAATTACGAATCAATATATCGAAAAAAATGCAATTGATTTAGCATCTCTTTCAGAATTGGTAACGCTTGCTGAGATTCATAGAAATCTAGTCCTGCGCTTCAATATAACAAAAGAAAGCAAGTTGAAAAATGATGTCTTGAACCGTTTAGATTCCTTCATAGAGAAAGAGCAAGCAGTTTACAAAAAGATAATTTCATTCCTTTAAAACTCCTTTGATTGCAAAAATTCAATATCTCTTAAGACTAGACTTCATACGAGCGCTTGTTATTGTTTTATAAAGAAGAAGATGATCTCCGTATACAAGGGAGATCATCTTCTTCACGTTGGATCCTTTACTCTGGATCCTTACTCTCTCGAAGTATAGCTATTCATTTTGATCGAATTGGCTTGCATTTTTAGCTGCATTGCCTTTTGCCAGCGGAATGCCGTTTTTCTTGGCATACCAGGCTTGGTAATGATGGATTGCCACCCCTGCAAATGACGAATGTTCCTTTCCAAGGCGGAACACGTTCGCAATCTCTTCATCCATATTGCTCAGCGTTTTGTTGTAGAAGGTCAGATGCTCCCCTTCATGCGTGTCCCCGAGTTCAGCGCCGATCCACACCTTTTTGCCGAGTTCATCCGCTTCGTCGAGCTCCTCGCGGGAAAGGTCATACATCTGCTGTCCGCTGTCCCGGTAAGCCATGATGGCCACGGCGTCGAAGCTGTTAATGATCCAGCGGCTGAGCGTGCCGCCGCCATTTGCCGCTTCGCGCCCATCCAGCCAGAACGGGATCGCCGCGCTCATGTACAATCCCGCTTCCTTGCCCTCGGCGGTCCAAGCGCTCATATTGTCCTGCCATTCCGCAATGACCTCACTCTGCTCTTGCTCCCAGCGCTGAAGCTGATACGGCTCCACGTCGAATTGAATGCCCGTGAACCGTTCTTCCGGTGCTGATGCCTCATTATAGGCCTTTACTTTGTCCACGAACGCAAGACCCTCTTCGCGCTTCTCCGTATAAGCCCAATCCGCATGGCCGTTCAACGCATGCACTTTCATTCCGGCCTTGTGCGCGGCAGCAACGAAATGGCGGTATGCATCCTCCGTGACCTCATCCTGCAGCTGCAAGAAAATGACTTCAATCCCCTGCTCTTTCGTGAACGCAATGATCTCCGGCGTTTGCTCGGCAATGATCGACGCATCCCACAGCCAGGTCGACTTATGCTCCTCGGTGGCGAACCACCGGAAGAGCCAGGGCAGGAGCAGCAGGCAGAACGTCAGTGCCAGCACAGCCCATTTTGCCTTGGCCGGCATCTTGCCCTTGAATGTCATCGGCTTTAGACGAGCAGCGCTTCGCTATGTTCGAGCACAGGATGTTGAACGGAATGGCCAATTTTGTAAATATGCGGCTGCGTGTAGCTGCGGAACGCATTGCGCGTGTCCAGAATCGGCACGCCGAGGTCGGCAATGTCGCCATACGGCAGGTCTTTATGGTTCGTGATCAGCACGATGCAGTCATATTTCTTGAACTGCTCCAGGCTGAACGGCACGCTTGGCACGGTCTCTCCATGCTTGTCGCGGAAGGAAGCGGCATATGGATCATAGTAGCTGACGTTGGCTCCGCTCTCTTTGAACAGCTCGTATACCTCAAGTCCCGGGGATTCACGCAAGTCCGCAATGTTAGGCTTGTACGCCATGCCGAGCAGCAGCACGTTCGAATTGCGCACCGACTTCGCGTATTCGTTCAGAATGACGGAGGCTTTGTTCAGCACGTAATACGGCATGTTGTCATTGGTGGACTGCGCCAGTTCAATGAATTTGCTGTAGAAACGGAAGCCCTTCGCTTTCCAGGACAGGTACATCGGGTCGAGCGGGATGCAGTGGCCTCCAATGCCCGGGCCCGGGTAGAACGGCATGAATCCGAACGGCTTCGTCGCCGCCGCGTCGATGACTTCCCAAATATCGATGCCCATGCGGTCGCACATCATCGCCATTTCGTTCACAAACGCGATGTTAACGCTGCGGAACGTGTTTTCGAGCAGTTTGGACATTTCAGCCACTTTCGGGGAGGATACCGGAACGACGGTTTGCACGTATTTGCTGTACAGTGCCGTTCCGAGCTTCAGGCACGATTCTGTCGTGCCTCCGATGACCTTCGGCGTATTGAACGTCGTGAAACGTCCGTTGGACGGGTCCACCCGCTCCGGCGAGAAGCACAGGAAATAGTCTTTGCCTGCTTCATGCCCGATCTTGTCCAACTCCTGCTGGATGAGCTCTTCGGTCGTTCCCGGGTAGGTCGTGCTTTCGAGCGTGATCAGCATGCCTGGCTTCATGTGCCGTTTGATCTGGTCCACAACCGTTTCGATGTAGGAGGTATCCGGGTCCTGATTCTCGCTCAGCGGCGTAGGCACGCAGATGCTGAGCGCATCGATCACGCGCAGCAGGCTGTAATCCGTCGTCGGCTGGAAACGGCCGGTTTGCATCACCTTTTTCAACTCGTCGGACGAAATGTCATGAATGTAGGAATCGCCATGATAGATACGATCCACCTTCGATGCATCCAGGTCGATGCCGATGACCGTGAAGCCCTGATTGACCATTTCCACGGCCAGCGGCAGACCTACGTAACCGAGCCCGACAACGCCGAGCACCGCTTCTTTATTCTCAATCGCATTCAGTAAAGTGTGAACATGTTGATTCTCCATGGTATTCCCTCCAGGCTGTATTTTTGGTTTTTTGTATTTATATAAGCCGAAGATGTTTCGCACCAAGACACTTCGAGCACAGTACCATCTTCTGATCGCCGTTATCCCCGGATTTTGTTGAATCCCCTTTGGCTAAGGGGAAAATCCGGGATAAGCCTATGCTTCCGATGCAGCTTTCCTTCAGAAAGCTTTCAGAACGCTCCGCTTCTCCAGATTGGTTCTGTCTCTCCGTTCATGTGCATACGCTATTTTCGCCTTATATAATGGTTCGTGGTACGTCTCGGCAGAGACTAGTATCCGGCTGTTATGCACTGTTCATGATGGATTGTCGATCATCTGAACCTACTCAGTGCAGGCACCGCCGGATTCTCGCATCCAGTTCTACCGGGGAGAACGGTTTGGTCATATAGTCATTCACGCCGCTGCTGAAGCATTGGCTGATCGTTTCCTCCACTCTTTGCTCGGTTAACACCACGATTTTGGGCGGGTGTTCCACCTCCAGTTTCTGAATGTGATGAATAAACGGGAGGCCATCGATGCCGTACAAGTTCAGTTCGGTCAATACCAGGTCAGGCTCCACCTTTCCGATCATTTCGAGGGCTGCGAGTCCATCCACCGCTTCATAGGTTTCGTACCCCTGCATCTTCAGCCGCAATTGCAAAAATTCGCGGATCGTCGGATCATTATCGACAATCAGGATACGCTCCGCCCGTTCTGCCATCTGATCCGGCGTGTAGATCTGGATGTCGGCGGAATCGACCCGTCGGGCGAATTCCGCCATTTGCTGGATGACCGCCTGGGACGGCCGATCCTTGTCCTTGAAGCTGGCTACCACGATCTGCGGCCGTGCTCCCGGAACGGTTTCCAGCAAATGATGTTTGATGCATAGACCCTCATAGTGGACCTCATCCAACAGCAGACCTGGCAGCAGCACGCCAACCGTTTGGGTTGTCCCATCCTGCCATAGCTGAAAGCCATACTCGTTCGTTCGCTCCAGATACGTTTGAACCTGCTGCTCCGGCGGGGATTGCCCTGCACAATGAATGAACATGAGGCCGCATGCTCCGGCCCCGATTCCCTTTACTTCCTGCTCCATGCTTCGGTACACGTTCGCGGCAGCTTCACGCTGCAATGTCGCCGCATTCGACATGTTTTCTCCACCCTTCTCCTTTGGATTATCTATCATGGTCTTGCCGTATTGCTTCCGTTAACGCCGGCTTGCCTGAAGCCGGCTCATGCTTGGATCACGGCGCGAGCTCAAGCCGCTTCGGTTGTGTCCTTGCTTTCTTCGGACCAGCTCTGACGCGTCATCGTGCCCCAGGAGTTGTTGTTTTGCAAAAACTGGATGTGTCCCTGCAATCTCCACAACACGCCGAGCTGATGGTAACCGACGAACTTCAAGGCCGAGAATACAAGCATCTTGCCCAGATCGGACAGCTTGTTGTAACGTCTGAATGCGATCTCCTCCAGAATGAGCGCCCCGATGCTCAGCAGATAACCGCTCACCAGGTTAAGGGCACCGAACAATACGAGGATCGGCCACTGTGTCATGTCCAGCAGCACGTATCCGACCAGTGCCAGCAAACCGGTAATCCGGAAGTAGGGGTTCAGCGCTTCAAAAATGACGTTATACGGCATCGTGATGAGTCCCATCACCTTGTACTTCGGGTTGAACAGCATATCGCGGTTTTCCAGCATGTTTTTGAGATTTCCGCGTCCCCAACGCTTGCGCTGGCTGGACAGGATCCGGTAAGAATCCGGCGCCTGGGTCCAGCAAACGGCCTCGGGACAGAACGCCACGCGGTATTTCAGTTTATTTTCCAGCATGTAGCGATGCAGCTTGATAATGATGTTCATGTCCTCGCCCGGGTACCCGTCGCGATATCCGCCGACGGCAATGACGTAATCCTTGCGGAACAGGCCGAAGGCTCCCGAGACGATGATCAGGCCATTGATATGGCTCCAGCCGATCCGGCCTCCCAAAAACGCTTTGAGATACTCGATGGACTGGAACATCGGCCACATTTTGCGCGGCAGCGAAACGTCCTGCACGGCCCCGTTCTCGATTTTGCAGCCGTTGGCGATGCGCACATCGCCTCCGATGGCCACCGTTTCTTCCGGATTCTCCATGTACATGCGCGCCATGCGAATCAGGGCGTCCTTTTCGAGCAAGGAGTCGGCATCGATGGAAGAAATGAGCGGATAGTGCGACAAGTTGATGCCCGCATTCAGCGAATCGGCCTTGCCTCCGTTTTCTTTGTCGATGACGTACAGGCCCGGGAACTCGGGGTTGTGATAGATGCCGCGAATCGGCTGGCAAGGAATCTTGCCCCGAACCTGGGCATTGGATATCGGCTTCAGCTTGTATTCTTTCAGCAGCAGCTTCAGCGTATTGTCGCTGGAACCGTCATTGACTACGATGACCTCATACGTCGGATAATTGAGCGTCATCAGGCAGTTTACATTTTCGATAATCGTCAGTTCCTCATTGTATGCCGGTACCAGGAGAGAAACGGAAGGCACCAGCTGCGAACCGGACAATGTGTTGTACTTCGAATAATTCGATCGTCTGAAGATGGTCCAGATGTTGCGGAATGACAGGGCCATAATCGAAAAATAAAGCGTATTGACAAAGACGACGTAATAAATCGCCACCATGCCGTAAATGAACAGCAGATCCCTAAGCAGTGTAATCCCCTCCTAACGCGGCTACGCCTGCGCGTTTCTTGTTTGTCCTGCCGGCTTTCATGGGACCAAAATACCGCTCGTACAACAGTCGTTTTTGGTTATGTGCAATCATCTGCTCCACGCCGCGATCGCCGGGTCCGGGATGCTGCATGATGCTCTCGACGTGCTGTTTGGCAATCTCGCGTTCGGCTCCCGTTCCATGCATGGCCGCCTGGCACAGCGCCTCGAATCCCGGTTCGCCCAACTTGCCGAGGCTCTCCGCGCTGTTATGACGCACACCCCAGTCTTCGTCGCGCAGCGCCTTGCGCAGCAATGGAATGCTGCCCGCGGCATGCTTGGAACCAAGCGCCTGCGCCACTTCGGCGCGCACTTCCGGGCTCTCGTCCTGCATCAGCCGGAGAATGGTTTCATCGCTTAACGTCGGACTTGCGCTGAGATACAGCTTCACCGCTTCGGCACGCACGTCCTGATGCTCCGCACCGACCAGCTTGCCTAGCGCAGGCATCACTTCCGGTACTGCCTGTCCCCACATGGCGACAAGGCCTACCTTCACAAAATCCGGCTTGTCCGATTCAAGCAGCTCGATCAACAGTTTGCTGGGGTCCAGACGGGTTTCCAGCAAGATATCCGCCGCCAGGTGGTGAATCGATTTGCCCTTGGTCAGCAGCAGCTCCAGCATCTCCTTCAGTTCACCCTGGCGTGCGGAACATCTTGCGATCGAGCGGGCGATCATAATCGCCATCGGTCCCGGCTTCTCGTCCCGGAGCAGTTCCATCAGACCCGGCACCGCCTCGGGACAGCGCATGCCGCCCAGGCGGTATGCCGCATCGATCTGGCGTCCGTATCGCAGCCTGCCGAGCTCCTTCAAATCCTGTTCCACCATGCCGGCTTCCCGGCACAATGCAATCAGCTTGTCGCGGTACTCGCCTTTAAACTGGTCGATCCATTCGATGAGCCTGTTTTGAATCACCCGCCTTTCGAGCGGGGCCAGTTTGCCTGGCGGCAAACGCAGCGGACGTTGTTCCGCCAGCGCTGCCTGCAAATACGCGAAGTAGTCGCGCTGCTTTTGCTCATAGTACTGCGCCTTGCGCTCTTTGCCGTTATGGGATATTTTCATCGCAAACAGCAGAATGACCCCGATCACGACAAGCGCCGCACAAATGTATAGAAACAGGTAGGCCAAAGCCAGATTCGAAAACATGTGACAAAGCCCTCCTCATTCTTTTTTCTTAGTTATTCGCCTTGAAAACTAGGTATTTGTTCGAAGCGTTCCCGCATGGCATCATAGCTCAGCTTCAGGCGTTCGCTATAGTTTACTTGTTCCCACGGTTTCCAGCTGTAGACCGGCAGCGTCCGTAAATCCAGCGTATTTTTCTCACCGCCTGGCCATGCAACTTTTCCGGTGGCACGATCCGTCAACCATGGAACGATGGTGATGCCTTGGGTCGTTTCCGTCTCAAACGTTCTTCCTCCCGGCAGAGGTCCGTATTTGATGACTTGCAGGGAGCTTGGATCGCCGAAACCGAGCAGCATCCACGGAATTCGCATTTCCACCTGGTTCCCGCTGTACTGCCAAGCGGTTAGCGAATCTTCGTCCGCTTGGCCTGGAGCGTTGGTGCCACGTTTCAATATGCCCACCTCGGCATCGAGGAACGGATGTGCAGATCGTGTATCGGGCGGAGTCATGGTCAGGCTGACCGCCAGTTTCCAAGGCTGAAACGGATCATCGGATAACTCCTCTTCCTTGGGAAGCATATTGTAGCCGTCTTTCCCGTACAAGCGCCTGTTGAAATCATAGTCCCGCGCGATTTCCACTTCGGATTCGTCATCCTTGCCCAGCGTGATCACCGTTTCCAGACCGTCGCTCATCGTCCGGCCCGGAAGGCGCTTGCCCGGCTGATTGCCGCCGGTCAGCGTGTTCGTGCCAAGACGGAGCAGCGTTTGCTTCGGATCGAATGGCTTGTCCAGCGTAACGCCAATGTAAAGGTAGGCTTCGTCATGGGTCATTCGGATTTGCTGAATGCCTCCCACCTTGCCCTGCCAAACGTTGACCTCGCCTTCTTGCAACGCGTCCCAATCATCCAGCTTGCCGTCGATGGTCAATCGATCCTGTTTGCCGGGATCCATGGCGAGCAAGCCGAACATCTTCTCGTTGGTCAGTACATTAAGCCAATACGCGCGCCGATCCGCCGGAATTTCAAACGGCATCGTGTTCCACGTTTTTTTGAACCATTCGTCCTGCCACATGAACAAGATGGCTCCCGCGTACCCTTCGTCGTAAATATCCTGGGTCAGCGAAGCGTCGATCTCGCCTTGCTCGGTCTCATTGTGTCCCCCTTGGTCCCTTCCGCCCATGCCCAGATGGGAAATGCCAAGCGAGGAAGGAACGCCGTATTCTGTAATCATTACAGGCATATCGGAAAACTCGGCTTTCAGTTTGCGCAAATAACTTTTGTACGTATTGTACTCCCCGTTTTCATCCTTGATGGTCTGCAGCGTCTGATCCGTATGGAACAAATCGGGATAATACGGATACACGTGATACGCCGCGAAATATCCCCCTTGCCAATCCACCGGCTTAATGTGGCGGGCATCCACGCTGACAAGATCCTCCTCGTACAACGGTTCTCCCGGATGTTCGAGCACATCGGTCGTCACCCAGTTGGTGAAGGTGACCGGATGTTCCCAGCCGTATGTTTTCTCCAACCCAGCGGTGTAATCCAGCAGTTCAGCCAACCAGTTCTCGAACGGCGAAGCATCCGCCGTGCCCGCAAACTGGGCTCCCTTGTACTGCGGAACATCCGCATGCTTGGCATTGGTATTCTCCACCATGGTCGGGTCCCATTCCGTGCCCACATGCCAGGCCATCAAATATTTCCCCGCATCGGCCGTATATTCCCCGCTCGAAGCCCCTTGCTTCTCGGGAACGTCCGCATCCCCGTAAACGGCGGAAACCGCCTTTTCGATTTCCTGTTTGAACGTCTGCACGATGTGGTCGGCATAGGCGTCCTTGCCCTCGATCAACTGCTCCTCCGGCGACCATATGCCCTGTATAAAATATAACGGTTGCTCGCGGCCGCGATTGTAATCGACCAAAGCCGAGTAAAAAATCGGTTCATGGACCGTATAAATCCGGATCACATTGGCGCCCAGCTCCTGAATCTGCCCGAACCACCTCTGATAATCCTCCTTGGTCAGCGGAAACTCTCCCGGATAATGGCCCGGCGACGTTGCGCCCAAATTCACGCCTTTGACGAACATTTCCCGCCATATGCCATCCTGGCCATACTCCATGAACTTGGCTCCCTCGGTCTTGAACTTCATTTCCGCACCATTCTCCGCCGTGTACGTCGCGAGCCGGGGCTGCATAAACTGCCAGCCTGCCAGCACTCCGCCGGCCAGCACTGCCGTCCCAGCCAGCAACGTCAGCATCCAGCGCTTTCGTCTTCGTCTGCTCATGGCCTTCGATTGCCCACCTCACTATTATGCAATTTATCCTCACGCCTCTCTTTTTGCAGAAACCAGGAGGAACGCGGAATTTCTCGCATTCATGCTCGTTGACATCGTTCGGGATGTCTGCGGTGTAGTCTCACTATAGCGCCAAGACTCTGCTTTTGTAACTAGGCTGATGGAAGCAAACCTGAAAATGAAACATTTTGCCTATTATTCTCAAAAAATCAAGTAATTGAGCGTTTTGAGAAGCCTGCACCATCCATGAAAACAAAGCATGCATCGCCGCGATTGAGCACCCGTCCACATCTTTTCTTTCAGCCGTGTCCCCGCCCGAGGAAGTTATGTGTATGGCGGGTTGAAGCTGACGTCAATCTTGGACGCTTACCCCATTAAACGCCTGTCATGTTGTAAAGTTGCGCTTTATTTTTACAGTATTAACCATAAAGATTACAAAATTGATACTATAGTCCGATAACGCAGCAGCGGAAAACCGCATGGCATCAAGGTTTTCTGAAAAGAGCAGAAAATGAAAAAAAGGACATCAGTCCCCCTATGGGACCGTGCCCTTGATCATATTTCTTTACAAACATCAAAACGACCGCCCAGACATCGCCCAGAGGTCACAGATAGATAACATATAATGTAAAAACACACTTCTTATTCCCTATATTTCTCCGTTTTCGCTCTTCTGCCCATCCCCTTTCCCATTTGCAAATAATTCCGGTTGTCGCAAGAAGCATTCTCGGATATGCTTATAAAAAGAGAACACTTGTTCTATACTATGGATAAATGATCATATACTACACTGTTCGCACGTCTAAAGACGCCGCGATCCTGCAGGCCGATGTTCATTCGGAATATCCTGCCCACCAATGGACAAAGGAGAGAATCGCATGGAACGCCAAAAGGGGCCTGTCATTATGCTGGCCGACTGCCAGTCATTTTATGCCAGCGTTGAGAAATCGGCACATCCCGAATATAAGGACCGTCCCCTGGTGGTAGCGGGTGACCCCGCCCGCCGTTCGGGCATCATTCTGGCAGCTTGCCCTCTCGCCAAGTCGTACGGCATTACGACGGCCGAACGGCTGGGCGAAGCCTTGGCCAAGTGTCCGGACGTCGTCGTCATCCGCCCGCGGATGGCCGAATACATTCGGGTGTCGCTGCACATTACGAACATTCTGCAGTCCTATACCGACCTGGTCGAGCCCTACAGCATTGATGAACAGTTTCTGGATGTCACCGGAAGTCTGGACTTGTTCGGCGACCCGGAAACGATTGCCCGCAGCATTCAGGCACGGGTCATGGATGAGACGGGCGTACGGATTCGCATCGGCATCAGCGATACCAAGGTCGTGAGCAAGATGGCCTGCGACCTTTTCGCCAAAAAAATGCCTGGCGGCATCTGCACCCTGCCCCGGAAGGATATGCCGGCACTGTTATGGCCTAAACCCGTCCGGGACATGTTCATGGTTGGCTCCCGAATGGCGAAGCATCTGTACAACATGGGCATTCATACGATTGGCGACCTCGCGCAGACCCCTTTGCCCCGGCTGAGGGAACGCTGGGGAGTGAACGGCGAGGTGCTCTGGCGCATTGCCCGCGGCATCGACGATTCGCCCGTAAGGCCAGGAACCTATGCCCATCAGCAGCAAGGGATCGGCCACCAAATGACGCTGCCCCGGGACTACGATACTTGGGCGGATATTAAGGTCGTGCTGCTCGAATTAGCCGAACTGGTATGCAGGCGTGCCCGGGACAAAGCGCTCATGGGGCAGGTTGTGTCGGTCGGCTGCCGGGGGCATGATTTCGATCGGCCCACCGGTTTCTCCCGCCAAATGAAGGTGGGGGAGCCCACCAACATCACGGACGAAGTCTATGATGCTGCGGCCGCACTCTTCTTGCGCCACTGGGACGGTCTGCCCATCCGCCGCATCGGCGTATCCTTGACAGGTCTTATGTCGGATGCCGAAGTACAGCTCTCCTGGTTCGATGGACGGGATCGCAAGCGGGAACTGGAACGGGCCACGGACGGCATCAAACGCAAATTCGGGGACACCGCCATCATGCGTGCTTCCTCGCTGAATGCATCCGGGCAGGCTCAGGATCGTGCCCACAAAATCGGAGGTCATTACAAATGAGCAAAAAATTACAGCATAACGGGTTATTCGAATCTTCGCGCATGATGCTTCCCGAACATCGGGAGGCCTATATTTTGCATCAGGAGCGCCTTGCTCCCCGCAGCCGTCCTTCCCTCGATATGCAGGCGACCGAGGAAATGTCGCGTTTGCTTAGCAGTTCCATGGTGCTGGGAGACCGAATCACGATCACCTTGTTCCACGAATACGACGATGTGCGCGTGACCGGTCAGGTCGTTCGTTTGGACCGTCCCGCACGTACGCTCCGCATGCAGACGGAAGACGGGATGCGTGATGTGCAGATGAATCTCATTACGGATGTTGCTCTGGCGGACTAGACGCATCACTCTCTCCAGAATCATGAAACGTGTTCTTGCCTTGGAGAAGATGGGCCCGTAGGTACTTGGGCTTGGCTCGACCCTTGATCCGGAAACCGGATGCGGTCATCGAGAAGGTGCGGTCAAACGAGGAATGAAACAGGCCGGGTTACGGGTCGCGATGGAATGATGGCAGTAACTGCAATATATAAGAAGCCTGATGCCCGGCTTGCAGGACCGTGTGCCTAGCATGCCAAACCTTTGATGTGTCGCAGCCTGCTCCCTGCACCGGCATCCATCGCTCGTTCGAAAGAAGCAATTTGGTCCGTGACGGTTTTGCAGGCTGCCACCAAGGGTAATGATAAAGTTACGGCTTCAGCTCGGCTTCAATCAGAACATGCTCCACTGAAATTCCTTCGACAAGCGTTCCAACAAATGTACGCCCGCGATGCTGTTGCCCTTCCGGTTCAGTGCAGGACCTACCAGGCCGATGCCGAATTGCCCCGGAACCAGGGTCAGAATGCCTCCGGACACCCCGCTTTTGGCCGGCAATCCGACCTGAATCGCAAATTCGCCGGACGCGTTGTACATGCCGCAGGTGGTCATGAACGTTTTGGCAATTTGCACATAACGGCGCGGAATCAGTTCTTCCCCGCTAATGGGATCGGTTCCGTCATAAGCAAGCACCAGCGCCATGCGGGCCAAATCCGTACAGGTTACCTCAATCGAGCAGTGGCGGAAATACACGGCCAGCACATCTTCCACATCGTCCTTAAGCACGCCGTTATGCTTCAGGAAGTAGGCGAGCGACCGGTTCAAATGTCCGGTTTCCGACTCGGATTGAAATACGGCTTCGTCGTAGCCCAGCCGGTCGTTATGCGCCAATTTCCGGAAAAAATCCAAAATGCGCTGCGATTTTTCCGTTTTGCAATCCCCGGCGACGAGAGAAGACACGGTAATGGCACCGGCGTTAATCAGCGGATTAAACGGAATGCCGGGTTCGACCAGCTCCAGCTTGATCATCGAATTGTAGTCATCTCCGGTAGGTTCCATGCCCACATTGAAAAAGACGGCCTCTTCTCCGTGGTCCATCAAGGCCAGAATCAAGGTAAATACTTTGGAAATGCTCTGCATCGTAAACGTCACGCCGCAATCTCCTGCCGACACGCTCCGGCCCTCGGCGTCCATGATATGAATGCCCAGACCGTCAGGCGAAGCCTTGGCCAACTCGGGGATATACGAGGCGACTTTCCCTTGTCCTGTATGCAAGCGGCTGGTCTCCAACCATTCCGGCAAGAGCAGATTCAAGCGTTCCATCGTTGTGTTGCTCACTTCCATCTCCTCCAACTCCTTCTGATGTCTATGTATCACGCCCTAGATCTGGTGTAATCTCTATCTTTGACGTGTCAAATCCAATTCCAATATTTCACCCGGGAGACCGTCGTAATCGCCCACCCACACTGAAGCAAACTGCTGTTTCGTCAAAATACGGCGCGAAGCTGCATTCGAAGGATCAATAATGGCGTATAATACGCCAATTTGCCTATATTCTAAGGCAGCCTGCTCAATCAGGCGTGCAGCAATCTTGGTGCCATACCCTTTTCCCCAGTGCTCCGGCAAAATCATGTAACCCAACTCGGCCCGAGCCAGATCGGTTGCATCCGGAATCAGTTTCGCATAACCAACAGCGACTCCGGCAGTATCCATTACCCGATAATATCCGCCAATATGCCCGGCATTATAATCAAGCATCTGCGCGAACTGCGTTCGGGCTTCGGGTTCGGGCGTCGTGCACTCCGTGATCTGTTTCATGACTTCCATATTGGAGACAAGCGCGTAATAGTCATCGAAATGGGATGCGGCATATTCGACGAACTTCATTTATGTCCTCCTTTTGTACAGACACCAACCCGTACTGCGATGATGTAGATAGAGTATATCAGATGCCATATCATCCGTGCACGCCCGGAGAAAAGAAATTGGATACGACATGCAAAACAGGCGGCCTCATGCGAAGCCGCCTGTTTTCTTTCATACGATCTATATCTGTTTGACTCTATTTTGCCGAATCGATGATTTGGATAGTATCTTCAACTCGCCCGGGAAGAAGGATTAAAGCTCATTTTCCGTTCGCGCTGTCTCATACGGCGGCTTTGACCCGGAGGCGTAACGATCAGCGCAAGCAGCAGCGAGATGGCGCAAAGTACGGCAATGACGATAAACGTCAGATGAAATCCGCCCAGCATGGCGCTAATGAACGACCCGGCCAGTGCGCCAAAACCAAACCCCTGGTAGATGACGCCGTAGTTTTTGCTTTGATTCTTCAGCCCGAAGTAATCAGCCACAATGGCTGGGAAGACGGTGATGTTTCCGCCGAAACAGAAGGCCACGGCTGCCACGCAGGCAAAGAAGATGCCAAAGTTCAATGGAACCAGGCTTAACGTCATAACGGCGATGGCCGTCACGAGCAAAGCACCGGCAATGACTTTCATGCGCCCCACTTTGTCCGAAAGCGCCCCCAAAATAATGCGTCCAGCGGTATTAAAAATCGCGACCATCGCGACCGCATTCGCCGCAGTAGCCACGTCCAGCCCGGCCAATTGTACGCCAATGTCTTTGACGATGCCGATCAGGTACAGGCCGCTCATGCAAGCCGTGAAAAAGATGACGAACAACATGTACGCTTCTTTCGTACGCAGCATTTCTTTCACCGTATATTGATGGCGCGCATTCACCTGTGCCGTTCCTTGGGCCGTGTCGGCAGAACCCTGCTCACGCATAACGGCTTCCCGAATCAGGAACGAACCTGCCACGATCAGCACCAAAACGATGATTCCCCAATACATGAATGCCTGCGCGGGACCAACCGAACCGATCAGCGCCGAGTTCACGTATTTGAAGAGCAAACTTCCCGTGCCGAAAGCACCCACCGAGATTCCCGAAATGAATCCTTTGCGCTCGGGAAACCATTTGATCAGATTGGACAGCGACGTAATGTAGGCCGTACCGTCGGCGAAACCGACCACGAAACCGGCCAAAATATAAAGCAGGGTCAACGAGCTCGCTTGCGAGCTAAGCATAAGTCCCAGCCCAAGCACTACCCCGGCGATGCGGATAAGTCGTCTCAATCCCATTCGTTCCTGCAGTCTGCCGGCAAACAAGGTTGCAAATGCCAACGCAAAACTGGTGATCGAAAACGTAATCGCAACCGAGCTGACATCCCAGCCGAAGCGATCGGCCAGCGGTTGGTTGAATAAACTCCAGGTGTATATGGTTCCCAGTCCCATCTGTACAATGATGGTGCCAAGCACGATGAGCCACCGGTTCACGTTGATTGTTGTAGTGTCGGATTTAGCTCCGGATGAAATTGCCGCATTCATGATGATCTCCCCTTTATGGACGTCTGCTTCGCTGAATACCTTTCCTTTACAAACCCATCATACATGAAAGGGGATTCATAACGTCCATTTCGGCATGAGTTGCATCAAATGCGGAATGAATTGCCGTCAAATACGCATGAGCTGCCTGAATTCTTTGACCTTTCCGCGGCTGACCGGAACTTCGGCCTCCAGATCCCGCAAGCGAAGCAGGTACGTATTGTTGAACCAGGGCACGATTTCGCGAATCTGGGACAGATTGACCAAATACGAGCGATGGCACCGGAAGAACATTTCCTGAGGCAAACGTGCGTGAAAATCCGAAATGCTGACAGGCATCGTGTACTCCCCGCTTTTGGCATACACCTTCGTGACCTTCTCTTGCGCTTCCGCATAATAAATGTCCGCCGGATCCGTGACGATGATGTTGTCATTGCGCAGCAAATTGATTTTGCCGCTTGTTACGCTCGTGCCTTGTACAGCAGCGGAATGCGTTCCAGTTCCAGCATGCTTTTCTCCGGAACTCGTTCCCCCTTCCCCCACATGTCCGCCGATGCCAGGGTGCTCCATGTTTGGCTGTCCTTCAACAGCCTTCATTGGGACAGCATGTACATTCGAGGCCGTTTGACTCGCGATTTGTGCATATCCGGATTCCACGGTTTCCGAGGTTTTTGTACCCGCGCCTAGTTCTGCATGGTCCCGTCGAAAAGCAGCCTCTAATTTCTTCAACATGGCAGCAATCCGCTTCTCATCATACGGTTTCAGAATATAATCAAAGGCCTCCAGCTCAAAGGCTTCTGCCGCATGCTCCTTATATGCTGTGGTAAATACGATGTAGGGCTTTCGGGCAAACATGCCGATGTGGTGGGCCAACATCATGCCATCCAGGGACGGAATGTTGATATCGAGGAAAATGACATCCACTTCCTGCTCCTGCAAAAATTTCAGCACATCCAGCCCATCCTCCAAGCAGTCTACCACTTCAATAGCGCTATGCGCGCGAATCAGGTAATTCAGTTCCTCGCTAGCGGGGATTTCATCTTCAACAATGAGTGCTCTCATGTTCCGCTTCACCTCTTCAGCCATTATCTTTTCGGTACATCAAAACGAATTTCCGTCCCTTGCTCAAGCCGCCGGATCGTCAGCCCTTGTCCATACATCAGTTTCACGCGCCGGTGCACGTTGTATAACCCGATCTGATTGCCAGGCATACGGTCATGGTACACCTTGTCGATAATATCCTCGCTGATGCCTGCGCCCGTATCGCTAACGCTGATCCGCACCGCGTCCGGCTGTTCCCGCACCTGAATGCATACCGTCCCAGGACCTTTCGTTTTGAGTATGCCGTGAATGATCGCGTTTTCGACCAATGGCTGGATGACCAAGCTTGGAATGTGCACGGCCACCTCGTCAATATCGTAGATCACCCGCAGCCTGCTGCCAAAACGTGCCTTTTCGATCTCCACATAGTTCCGGACCTGTTCCAGCTCCTTGTGAATGTCGATCAGTTCATCCGATAACTCCAAATTGTATCGCATGTAACCGGAAAGATTAACGATCAACTCGCGGGCCCGATCCGGGTTCGTGCGAATCGAGGAACCGATCGCATTGAGCGCATTGAACAGGAAATGCGGATGGATCGTCGTCTGGAGCGCGCGCAGCTCCGCTTTGTTCGCGGCAGCCTTCATCTCTTCGACCCGGGATACCTCCATCTGGGTGGAGATGATCTGGGACAAACCTACCGCCATCGTTTGCAGCGGGTATGTGATTTTGTACGCTTTGCGGTAATAGAGCTTGAGCGCCCCCGTCACTTCCCCGCGCTCCTTCAGCGGTATGATGAGCAGCGAATGGATGTCCGGCGTTTTCTCGTCGGTGACATCATTGCTGATCGTAATCTCGCCGCTCGCAATCGTGCGTTTCGTCATCTCGCTGATGATTTCGTTGCCGATATGGTACCGTTCCTCGCCAAATCCGACATAAGCAAGCACATTCCTCGTATCCGTAATGGCTACGGCATCTGCCTGAATGTCGTCCCGAATGATGCGGCAGATCGTGCGCAGCGAATCTTCGTCGATGGAACGGAAATAGGGCAGCGTTTTGTTGGCGATCTCCAGTGCCAGCTTGGCCTGGCGGGCTGCGATCATTTCTTTTTCCCCTTCCACGCTCTGCACCAGCAGCACGATCAATCCGATGTTGATTTCACCCAGAATCATCGGCAGCGCAATCTTCGATACGATATCAGCCCCCACAGGATCCGGATAGGAATATAACAAAATAAGCAGCATCGTCAGCGCTTCACAAATCATGCCGGCCGCAATGCCGACCAGCCAGCGTTTGGACTTGGGTGTGTATTTATGAATATAGCCCGACACCAATCCAGCGAGGATGCTCGTAATCAAGCATGGAATGGCTGTCACGCCATTCATGTCGATCAGATAACGATGCACTCCAGATACAAGTCCTGTAATAATCCCTACTGGCGCGCCGAACAATATCCCTCCAGACATGATCGCGATAATGCGAACATTCACAAGCGAACCTTCCACATTGATGCCCGTATACGTACCAAAGATGGCAAATGCGCAAAACAGAAGAGTAACCACCGTCACTTCCTGCCACCGCAGCTTGTCCTTCTGCAAAATTTGCCTGAACCGCGGCACCCGCGACAGAAAGAACAAAAAAATGATCAGCAGCGCCGCCCGCTCGAACAACCCAAGCAGCATCGTAAATATTTCGCCCAACGGCGCACCTCCTTCAAGTCCGAAACAAAAATCATAACATTGATATTATAACCCAAACGTCAATCGACGTACGTTTCATGGAAGCAGGACCTACAAAAAACAAAGACGGCCATCTCAAAAATGGCCGCCCCCTATTACTTCCTATCTCATCGATGAAATGCATTTTTAAAAGAAGTTTCTTTTGTTACACCAAACGGAGAGGACAGAAAAAAACCTGGAGAAGCGAAGCGCTCGCCTAAAAGCTTTTCTTAAAAAAAGCTGCATCGGAAGCATAGGCTTAGCAACAAATCCTAACCTTTAATCATACTCCAGTTCGATATAAGCCATTTTAAAAATAGTCCACGTTTACGCGTAACGGAGAATGCAGAACCAATCTGGAGAAGCGCAGCGTTCGCCTTTAGCAACGAATTTCTACCATAATCAAATTTTAAATCAGAAGAAATCCGGGGATAACAGCGATCGGAAGATGGTACTGCAGTCGGAGTGGCCACACGTCAACCTAACGCCAATCACGTATGTTTCATCGAAGCAGGACCTACAAAAAAACAAAGACGGCCATCTCAAAAATGGCCGCCCCCTATTACATCCTATCTCATCGATGAAATGCACTTTTAAAAGAAGTTTTTGTTACACCAAACGGAGAGGACAGAAAAAACCTGGAGAAGCGCAGCGCTCGCCTTTAGCACCAAATTTTAACCTTATAAAACTAATCAAAAAAATTTGGAGATAACAGCGATCGGAAGGTTGTTCTGGCATCGCAGTGCTCTCGTGTAACATAATGAATTTCTTTTAACCATTTGCCTTACATCGATCCCCTCACCTAAACATGCCCCACAGCTTAATCAAATGAAACGTATTGTTCGGATCGATCTTCTGGGCAATGACGAAATTGACGAACTGCTCCTCTTGCGCCGGCGAAAAATGCTCGTTCATGATAAGCGCCGACGACTTGATCAGCCTGCGGACCTTCGCCCGGTCCTGGAGATCCGTCTTGGTCACACCTTCAATCAGCTTTTTGACCCGCTCTTTGATGGCAGGATTTTTCATTTTCAATTTGACCCGCTCCACCAGCTGCGGACTGATTCCATATTGTTGATAACCCAACGTCTATAGCACCTCCCGAAGTTTGAATCACTGTCTATACTTATGACGGGAGGGCTTGTACAGTTGACCCTTTTCAGAAGAAGATGTGCAAAACGTTTGAGACGGCCATGCTTAGTCGATCAGATCCCCTTGAAATACTTGCTGTTGCTGTAAATAGTCGCGGAGCGGGGCATACTGGGCAGAGGTCCAAAAGCCGGGATCGGCAATAAGATTGGAAACATCGTCCCGGGTTTGCTCCAATACGGCGAAATCGGCAACCATGTCCGCCAGCCGAAACTCCGGCATGCCGCTTTGCTTGGTTCCGAAAAAATCACCCGGCCCGCGCAAATCGAGATCCCGCCGCGACACCTCGAAACCGTCATCGGTTTCGGTCATCACCTTCATGCGTTCCTGCCCTACCTCGGATTTGGGATCGGCAATCAACACGCAAAAGGAAGCATGGGCGCCACGTCCTACCCGACCCCGCAGCTGATGCAGCTGGGACAAGCCAAAGCGGTCGGCATCCATGATGACCATCAGCGTGGCGTTCGGCACGTCGACGCCAACCTCGATGACCGTAGTGGAAACCAGCAAGTGCGTTTCATTGTCATAGAATGAACGCATGACTTCTTCTTTTTCCGAAGCCGTCATTCGTCCATGGAGCAAACCCACCTTGTAGTTCGGAAAATGCTGCTGCATCTGTACATGCAAATCGATCGCGTTTTGCACGTCCAGCTTGTCCGACTCCTCGATGAGCGGGCAAATGAGATACGCCTGCCGACCCTGATCCACCTCGCGGGAAATAAATCCGAGCACCCGATCCATCTTGTCATGCTTGACCCAATACGTGGAGATTGGGATACGGCCTTTCGGTCGCTCGGAAATGGTCGATACGTCGATATCTCCGAACGCCGTAATCGCCAGCGTGCGCGGGATCGGCGTCGCAGTCATCGTCAGCACGTCCGGATTATACCCTTTACGCCGCAGAACGCTGCGCTGGTTCACCCCGAAACGATGCTGCTCATCCGTCACAACCAATCCAAGCGCGCGGAAAAAAACGTCCTCCTGGATCAGTGCGTGCGTCCCCACAACGATATCGATCAAGCCCATTTGCAGGGACGCGATCAGGTCCTTGCGTTTGCGTCCATTTACGCTGCCTGTCAGCAGCCCGACCGTCACGCCGAATGGTTCGAACAGTTTCTGCAAAGACTTCATATGCTGCTCCGCCAAAATTTCCGTCGGCACCATCAGCGCCCCCTGAAAGCCGGAGCGAACCGTCGTATAAAGCGCGATGGCCGCAATAATGGTTTTGCCTGAACCGACATCCCCTTGAAGCAGCCGATTCATGGAATACGGGGAACGCATGTCGTGCAAAATCTCCAGCTCGACTTTTTTTTGCGCATCCGTCAATTCAAACGGCAGACTGCGCACGAACTCCCGGATCGTTGCATTGTCGGTCGTGTGTACAACCCCATCCATACGATCGCGGTTCAAAGCGCGATAGGCCTGCATCTTGAGCTGGAACAGGAACAGCTCCTCATAAACCATGCGCTGCCTGGCTTGTAGTCCATCCCTGTTATCCTGTGGATGATGGATGCCGGCTATCGCTTGTTTGCGCGGCATGAATCCGTATTTGCTCATCAACGAAGGTGGCAAAATTTCGGGAATCATGTCGCCGAATTGAACGAGCCCTTGATGAATCGTTTTGCGCATCCAAGATTGCGTAATTTTGCCGGTCACCGAATACACCGGCTGCAGCGTGCCCGAACGGCCCGTTCCCTTGTCCGGAAATTCCGAGTCCGCCACGGTCAGCTGCATTCGTTTCTGTTCCCATTTTCCCGTCAAAACGATTTCGCGGTTCGGCGTCAGCTGGTCTTTCAGGAAATGACGATTAAACCATGTTGCCGTTATCATCCATTCCTCTGTCATCACTTTACAGGTAAGACGAGACTTTTTGCCATACCGCTGCAGTACCGGCACGCCCATCACTTTGCCTTGTACCGTTATTTTATCACCGTCTTTCACTTCACTGAGCGAGCGAAGGCGGTAATCCTCGTATCGAAACGGATAATATTCAAGCAGGTCTTTGACAGTAGAGATGCCAAAGGCGTGAAGCTCTCCCTCTTTGAGAGCACTCACGCCGTTAATTTGTTTTACCGATATTTGATCCAAATTCATCATTCATCCCTCATTCCGGAACAGGCCACATAAAGATGGCAATGACACCCGGACCAACATGGCTGCCAATGACGGCCCCGATATTGGTATAGACCACTTCATTCAGCGTAAAATGTTCCCGCAATTGCTCGGCGCAGGCTAGCGCAGCGTCAGGATCGGCCGTATGACCGACTGCCACGTTCACGCGCGCTCCCGCAAAATCCTGCTGAAACAGCTCAATGATGCGTGCCATCGCTTTTTTATGGCCTCTGACTTTCTCGACGGCATAAATGATGCCTTCGTCATCAATGGAAAGGATCGGTTTAATATTCAGCAATGCGCCGAATATGGCCGCAGCCTTGCCGATCCGCCCACCTTTTTGCAAATACTCCAGCGAGTCCACCAGGAAAAACAGCTTGCGGTCCCGCTGCAGCGCTTGAACGGCGGTCTTGATATCCGCGGCAGACTTGCCCTGCTCTGCCAGCTCAGCCGCCTGCACGACAAGCAAACCGTATCCGTACGACGCGGACTTGGAATCCAGCACCGTAATCATGTCCGACTCATGTTCGAGCAGCGATTTGCCGAGCAAAGCCGACTGATACGTACCGCTCATACCGGATGACAAATGGATGGAGACGATGGGCCTTTCCGGATCTTCATCCAGCAATGACTGGTAGACATTCATGAATTCCGTCGGAGAAGGCTGGGACGTCGTAGGCAGGGCTGCGGCTTGCCCCAGCTTGGTGTAAAACTGCTTCGGGGTCAGATCCACCCCGTCCGCATAAGTCTCTTCCCCAAAAAGCACGCGCAATGAAACGACATGAATTCCGTATTTGCGAACCAGTTCCTCCGGGATGTCGGCGGTGCTGTCGGTGACGATGGCTACCTTGTGGCTCATGTGATTCCCTCCTCGTCGCAGTAGGGCCGAGTGTTATGCCTCTACCGAGAACAGATAATAGTACACGGGCTGTCCGCCGGGATGAACCTCAATCTCTGCATCAGGGTATCGTTCTTCCATCCACGCGACCAGATCGGCGGTAGTTTCCGGATTGGCTTCCTCCCCTTCCAGGATGGTAACCACTTCATCCCCGTGATCCATCATCTGCTGCATCAGACCTTCGCAAGCCTGAAGCAGACTTTCGTCCGCAGCCACGATTTTGGAATTGTGGATCGCGATATAGTGCCCTGCCTTGATGTCCAGCTCATCATACTGGGTATCCCGGACAGCATGAGTTACCTGTCCTGATTGAACACGGCCGATCGCTTCAAGCATCTGCTCGCGGTTCGTCTCCGGAGATTCGTCCTCCTGGAACGCAAAGGCTGCTGCCATTCCCTGCGGAATCGTTTTGCTCGGAATGACCGTAATGCGGCGTTCGCCTTCCAACAATTCACGGGCCTGCTCAGCCGCAAGCACGATGTTCGAGTTGTTTGGCAAAATGAATACCTGTTCAGCCGCGATGGAACGCACTGCATTGACGAAGTCCTCCGTGCTCGGATTCATCGTCTGTCCGCCAGACAGCACGATGTCCACGCCAAGACTTTGAAAGATATCGGCAATGCCCTCTCCGGAGGAGACAGCAATAAATCCGTATGGGGCCATTTCGACTGCCGGAGGTTCAGCCGTTTCCGGGCTGCGTACCTCTTCCGGCGGGATCTCCGCAAACAACTCGGGCGAAGGAGCGATATCCATGCCTGCCGTCAGCAGCTCACGATGCTGTTCCCGCATGTTGAGGATGTGAATTTGCGTAATTTCGCCATAGCGAAGCGCTAGGTTAAGCACATCCCCTGGCGTTTTGGAATGCACATGGACCTTAATGACTTCGTCATCGGCAATTACGATAATAGAATCCCCATTGACTGACAACGCTTTCCGGAATGCCTCGTCATCGAAATCGGTTCCGGCGTGATCTCCCAGCTGGCGATTAATGAAAAATTCCATATCGTACAGGAATTCGATATCTTCCGTATCCAGGCGAGCCTGAGCCGACAACGGCATTTCCGGAGCGATGACCCGCTGTGCCGCCGGCATGTGAACCGGTTCAACGGCTGGCACGGATTTGACCGGAGCCGCCGGGGCAGTCTGTGGTGCCTCGGGTTTGGAAACAAAGCCGCTGCCATCGGTTTGCCGCAGCGCTTCCATAAATCCCTCATAAATATATACAAGCCCCTGGCCACCAGAATCCACGACGCCGACCTGTTTAAGCACAGGCAGCAATTCGGGAGTTTTGGCCAACGCCTCTTTTGCTTTTAATAAGACTTCGTTCATCAATTCCGTTACGTCATTCGTCCGTCTAGCGTAGTACGTGGCATGCTTGGCTGCCTCTTTGGCTACGGTAAGAATGGTTCCTTCGACGGGTTTGACCACGGCTTTGTATGCCGTATCCACGCCGCTTTGGAGAGCTGCGGCAAACTGAAGCGTGTTCAGTTCATCCTGGGAAGCCGCTGCACGGCTGAAGCCGCGAAACAGCTGCGACAGAATAACGCCCGAATTGCCCCTTGCACCCATCAGCAGCCCTTTCGAAAGAATCCCGGCTGCTTCGCCGATGGAAGCCGAACTTTTGCGTTTGATTTCGGCAACGCCGGCGGTCATTGTCAAATTCATGTTCGTTCCCGTGTCGCCATCAGGCACAGGGAACACATTCAGGGAATTGACGTGCTCTGCATGCTGTCCAAGTTGTTCCGCTCCGGCAAGGACCATTGCGGTAAAATCTGTTCCATTTAAAGAACGTATACTCAAGTGAGAATTCCCCTTCCTAGCTTGATACACGAACATCTTGCACCAAGAAGTGTTCTGGTCTGTTCATGCGTGACGCTCGTCACGCCATTCTTCGTCCATACCTTGTCCGGCACAGGCATACAATTTCATGATGTCGTCCCGAATCACGGTCTGGGCGGCCAGGCCACCGAAAGCCCGTGAACTCGCATCCCCCATCTCGGGGCATACGGATATGCACCGGTATCGAGAGCCGGCATGAATGCCGCATGGAGACTGGTGCCAGTGATGGGTTCACGGTGCACAGCATTGCCAAACAGGAAGAACGTCGGCCCCAGGCCGATATTGCTCTGCTTTACGCGGCAATGACTCCTCACCGCTATATTATGGACTATTCAACATTGTACTATATTAGACATGAGAAATAAATAAAGTTTTTGGATCAGTTGACGAAGCTTTTTTCAATATGATATTATATTCGAGTATTGTTTTATGCAGGTTTAGTAATGGAAATGATCCGGCCATGCCGGCTTGAACAACGCCATTAGCTACTGGAGCCTGGTCTTTTCGATCAGGAAGAACAATTAGTCCATTCGGAATGACACGAGTCTTCCCCTTGGACAACTGGTTATTATGGATAGGAGGTGTAATCTATGTCTCGCAAATGTTATGTGACAGGTAAGAAACCGGGCACCGGTAACCACGTATCCCACGCTAACAACCGTAACCGTCGTTCTTGGGGCGTAAACGTTCAAAAAGTACGCATTCTCGTGAACGGTAAACCGAAACGTGTATACGTAAGCACCCGCGCACTGAAAGCCGGTAAAGTGACTCGCGTATAATTTCACGCATAGCACCCTTACATCGGATAGCAAAAAGCACCTTGTTCTCATGCAGGTGCTTTTTTCGTATGCCGAAATCGTTCCAAAACATGAAAACAGCCGCCGCACAGCGCTGCCGGGACTCTGTCCAAGCCCGAATCCTTTCACTGCTGCCCGCGGCGGTATTCGTCTGAAACATGCTTCAATTTTTCTGAAACGTATTAAGAATCGCCTTGACAAACCCTCCCAGAAACTTCGGCAGTTTGAATGTGTAAAATTTCATGCTTCACCCTCCCTATCATGCTCATGCATCCGCCCTATCCTATGCTTCATGCCTTGCTTGCCGCCCATTAACCTCTACGACAAAAAAGGCTACATGAGAAACCTGCTCACGTAACCATACTTATGCGAAAAGCGTTGTCCCTATTCCACCGTGACAAGCCCGAATAACGGACCGGTCATGCTTGGGGAGGAACATATTGATAAACGGCGATCATGAATACACTTAACAAATAATACAGAATGCTGAAAATGACGAAGGTAACCCGCAGCCCGGTCCGGTCGAATTTGCGAAAATACATGATGACCACGCCGACCCCGACCAAGGACATGATGGCATTAAACGGGGATTGTACGACCGCAAAAAGCGCGAGTACCAAACCGGTTGCAAGGCTTGCCCCCATCGTCCATAGCGTTTCCCTGAGGTTCATGCCTTACCCCTCGTAACTACGGCGGATATCCGCAATCGCAGCCGCGCGATCCTCACGGCCGAATACCGCGCTGCCGGCAACCAGCACGTCTGCTCCTGCCTCCACAACAAGCGGTGCCGTATCGGCCGCAATGCCGCCGTCCACTTCGATATGTACGTCTTGACGGCCTCGTTCATTCAGCCAGGTACGAATCTGTTTGATTTTGTTCAGGGTGCCCGAAATAAAGGCTTGTCCGCCAAAACCGGGATTCACGGTCATTACGAGAACCAAATCCACATCGTCAAGCACTTCCTGGATAGCCGTGGCTGGTGTCCCCGGATTAAGGGCCACGCCGGCCTTGATGCCGTATTCCTTGATCAAGTGAATGACCCGGTGCAGGTGCACGCAAGCTTCGGCATGCACGGTAATGACTGCAGCTCCCGCTTTCGCAAACTCCTCGACGTAACGCTCGGGATTCTCAATCATCAGATGCACGTCCAGCGGCAGGCTGGTATGCGGAGCAATCGCCTTGACAATCGCTGGTCCCAGCGTAATGTTGGGAACGAAGTGACCGTCCATGACGTCGACATGAATCCAATCCCCTCCCGCTGCTTCGGCTGCGGCAACTTCTGCGCCAAGACTGGCAAAATCGGCTGACAATATGGATGGAGCAATTTTAATCATGTTAGTACCTCCGCTTCTTTTCTTTCATTTCGTTTAAAAACTGTTCATAGTGCCGGTATCGGCTCTCTGCAATCGACCCGTCCTCTTTGGCTGCAATGACTCGGCAGCCCGGTTCATGGGTATGGGTACAGCCGCGGAATTTACATTCGTCCGCATACTGGGCGAATTCCCGGAAGCAGGTGGACAATTCCTCCACCCCGATTTCGAGAAAATCCAGCTGGCTGAACCCCGGCGTATCGGCGACAAAACCGCCATTATGGAGCGGAATCAATTCCACATGCCTCGTCGTATGCCTTCCCCGGCCAAGCCGCATGCTGATTTCACTCGTTTCCAACGAAAGGCCCGGGACCAGCGCATTCAGCATGGATGATTTGCCCACGCCCGACTGACCCGAAAATACGCTGATTCGACCTGCCAGCCGCTCTTTGAGCAGTTCGCTGCCCTCTCCCGTTCGGGAACTGGTCGAAATGACCTCATAACCGATCTGTCCATACATGGCCTTCACGTCGGCAACCGTGTCCCGGCCATCGGCCTCGGGATCGGCCAAATCCTGCTTGGTCAGCACGATCAGGGCATCCAGCCCCGCTTGTTCGATATGAACGAGAAACTTGTCCAGCAAGTTCAGATTCATATCCGGCTCCTTGACGGAAAACAGCAGTACCGCCAAATTGACGTTGGCTACAGGCGGACGAATCAGCTCCGTCTCACGGGCATGGATCCGATCCACGGTTCCTTCGCCGTTTTCGGTCAGCACGTAATCCACGCGATCGCCCACGAGCGGGGAGATTCCCTTTTTCTTGAACACGCCCCTGGCTCTGCATTGAACGGCGGAGCCTTCAACCGAAGGCACCCCTCCGTCTTCCAGTGGCATGACATAGTAATAACCGCTTAGCGCTTTGACAATGATACCCTCCGGCATTAGCTCCGTCGCCCTCCTTTTCGTTCTGCGCGATATGGCATAGACCCCAAACGCCAGCATAAGCCGTCCTTACGGACGGCCTGATGCGTTAATAACTTCCTTTTTCTTGCCTTTCTCCTTGTTACCATGGCTATTGATCGCCGACGTGTCGGAGGCTTCTCCTTCTACGTCTCCTTCTTCTTCACCATCTACCGGCGTGGACGGCTCTTCGGTTCCTTCATTCGCCGCTCCGCTGCCGTCGTCTATGCCTCCGCTTCCGTCTTCGGCACCGCCTCCGCCTCCACTTTCGCCACCCGTTTCAGGTTCCTGCTTTTCAGGCGGCGGTGTAACGTTCTCCGGTTCGATCGAAGGCACGTTTACCGTTCCGTTTTTGGCTTCCCCGTAAGATACGAGATACGTATCCAGGAACTTGCCGTCGCGGTAAACGGAGACAGCCCCATTTTCATTCGGAGCCAGCACTAGCGGTACGCTGAGCGTCTGGGTGGAGTTAATGGATTGCGTTCCCCACTCTTGGCTCTTGCCGCGGGCATCCTCAAACGTAATCCGGATTTTGCTGGTTTTGCCTTCTTCTTTTGGCGCGACCATAATGTTGAAATTGTATCTTAAGGCTTCAGGCGGGTATCCCGTGCTGACATAGATCGTAATTTTGTCGCCGGGACTTACTTCCCCGCCAGCTTCCACAGGCCACTGCTGGGTTACCTTGCCGGAGTCAACCGTATAACTCGGCTCTTCCTTCACCTGGGCGAGCGTTAGTCCGGCGTTTTTCAACATCTCCTCCGCTTCGCTGCGGGTTTTGTTTTTCAGATCCGGCATTTTGACCGTTTCTACACCTTGGCTTACGGTTAGAACAATTTCACCGGCCTCGAGGTCGAAATCCTCGTTTACGCCAGGCGTCTGCGAAATGACATTGCCTGACGACACCTCGGTTGAATATGCGTTATCCCGCTTGATCTGGCTTTCCTTGATGCCCAGCTCGCTGGTCAATCTTTTGACGGCCTCGTCGTACGGAATGTTCTTCACGTCGATCATTTTGACGGATTCCTTCTCCGCCCCGACGCTCAGCTGAATCTCGGTGCCTTCCTTGACGATTTCCCCCTCATTACGGCTCTGGGCATAAACCATCCCCGGGTCAACGCCTTCTTGATACATCCGGATCACTTCATCGCTTACGACTAACCCTTTATCCTGCAGCGTTTGGCGCGCAGCTTCCTCCGTCTGGTTAACGACATTCGGAACGGTCACTTCCGGAACCACCAGCATGCCTTTGACATAAATGACAACACCGACCATTGCGGCCAGAATAAGAACAGTAAGCGAAATGAGCAATGTCGGCTTTTTCCAGCCTTTGGACTTGCTTTTATGTTGTCCGGCCTCTTCCTTTGGTTCCATCGTAGGCATTGCGCCCGTCGTGGTCACGCCTCTCGGTTCAGGCTTAATGGCTGGCATAACGCGGGTCTGGTCCGCATCGTCCTCATCGGCAAAATCGATTTTGGTTTCGTTCCGCCGCTCGGGAAGAAGACAGGTTTCCAGGTCCTCTTGCATTTCCCTGGCGGACTGATACCGCTCATGCGGATTTTTGCGCATCGATTTCAGAATGATGTTTTCCACGCTTTGCGGGATCAACGGATTGAATTTGCGCGGTTCATCAAACTCTTCCTGAAGATGCTTCAGGGCAACGCTGATCGGACTTTCGCCCAGGAACGGAAGCTGGCCAGTCAGCATTTGATACAGCACGATGCCAAGCGAATACAAGTCCGACTTCTCTCCGGTAACGATGCCTTTGGCATGCTCCGGCGAAAAATAATGGACCGAACCGACCACCGAACCGGTCTGCGTGATCGTTGTGGACGTCACAGCCCGTGCGATGCCGAAATCGGTGACCTTTACCCGGCCGTTTCTGCCGATCAAAATGTTGTGCGGCTTAATGTCTCGATGAATGATTTGGTTATGATGCGCATGGTCCAAAGCGTCCGCAATCTGGGAAGCGATGCGCACCGCCTCGTCGACCTGCAGGGGCGCCCGTTCTTTGATGATTTCGTTCAGGTTTTTGCCTTCCACATACTCCATGACGATGTAGTGGACGTCATCCTCTTGGCCGACATCGTAAATGCTGACCACGTTCGGGTGCGAAAGCGATGCCGCCGATTGCGCCTCCCTGCGGAAACGGCGGATGAATTCTTCGTCATGAACAAACTGCTGGCGAAGCACCTTGATCGCCACGAACCGATTCAGCAGAAGATCCTGAGCTTTATATACGAGAGCCATGCCGCCGCCGCCGACACGTTCGATGATTTCATAGCGTCCGCCTAGCTGGTGCCCGATCATGATTCGCACCCCGTTTCCGTTGCTGCGGAATCCTTCTGCATTTCAAACAAGGCCACGGTGATATTGTCGTCTCCCCCAGCAAGAAGGGCCAGCTGCAGCAAACGATCGGCTCGCTCTTCCAGCGGCAGCTCCAGATTGCCCGCAACCCGAATGATCTGCTCATTGCTGACCAAGTTGCTGAGTCCGTCGCTGCACAGCAGCAAGACCTCCCCTTCTTCCAGCTTGACGTTATCCATGTCGACCTTCACTTCGGCATCCGTGCCGAGGGCCCGGGTCAACACGTTGCGTCTGGGATGATGCGTAACGTCCTCTTTGCTGATCTGACCGTTTTTGAACAGCTCGTTGACGAGGGTATGGTCCTCGGTCAGCTGGATCATTTGTTGGCCGGAAATTTTGTAAGCCCGGCTGTCGCCGATATGTCCAATGACGCCTTCGGCATCGTTCAACAAGGCAGCAACGACCGTTGTGCCCATATTATGGTATTTGTCATTAGCGGAGGCCGTACTGTAAATAACCTCATTGGCATGGAGGATCGCATCGCTAAGCGCAGCGGACAAGGATGCATGGGACAGCCCCGGTTCCAGCGATCTCAGGTCGCCCACCAACGTTTCCACCGCAAGGCGGCTTGCCGTGTCGCCAGCAAGATGCCCGCCCATGCCATCGGCAACAATGCCCAATATATAGCCCGTTTCCAGGTCGCGAATCCAGGCAGAGTCTTCATTGACGGAACGCACGCGTCCGATATGGCTTGCATGAACTGTTTTGATCAAAACGCTCTCACCCCAACTCCATATGCTTTGCACGAAGCTGACCGCAAGCGGCAGCAATATCATGTCCCTGTTCGCGGCGAATGGTTACGTTAATGCCCTGCTCCGAAAGAATGCGTTGAAAATTGAAAATGTCCTTGCGGGACGTTCTCACGTATTTACGCTCAGGCACATGGTTGACCGGAATCAAATTGACGTGGCACAGCATCGTTTTCAGCACGCTCGCCAGTTCCATTGCATGCTCCGGTTGATCGTTCATGCCGCCGATCAGCGCATATTCAAACGTGATTCTGCGGCCGGTTTTGGCCAGGTAATAACGAAGCGATTCCATCACGTCATCAAATGGAAAACGACGGTTTACCGGCATCAGTTTGGAACGGAGCGCATCGTTCGGCGCATGGATGGAGATCGCCAGGTTGATCTGGGTATCCTCGTCCGCAAAACGATAAATATTCGGCACGATGCCGCTCGTGGATACGGTGATATGCCGCTGACCGATATTCAGCCCTTTTTCGTGGATCATGATGCGCAGGAACGTCATCGTTGCATCATAGTTTTCGAACGGCTCGCCCGAACCCATGATGACGATGCTGCTGACCCGTTCACCGCGTTCGTCCAAAATTTTCTGGGCCTGCACAACCTGAGCGACGATTTCGCCTGCAGTCAGGTTCCGTTTCAATCCCCCCAGCGTGGATGCGCAGAACGTGCAACCGATTCGGCAGCCCACCTGCGTTGTGACGCAGATGCTGTTGCCGTAGTTATGTTTCATGATCACCGTCTCGATGGCATGGTTGTCATGAAGGCCGAAGAGGAATTTTACCGTGCCGTCCTTGGACTCGAATTTGGTAATTTCGTTCAGCGTAACGAACTCGAATTGATCGGCCAGTTTGGCGCGCAGCGCCTTGGACAGATTCGTCATTTCGCTGAAGTCATTCACCCGCTTCACGTAGATCCAGTCGAAAATCTGACCGCCGCGGAAGGCTGGCTCCCCGTTGTCCACAGCCCATTGCTGCAGTTCTTCAAGGGTGTAATCGTATATAAAAGGTTTCATTTTGTTGTCAACACCTATTCCTTCTTTATCTTTTCATTCTTTCTATTCTATCACAAAGACCGCCATACATCCATGTATACCCTGGCAACCCGCGATTCATGCATGATCACATCCGACTTGTACTATCGCATCCTATCATTAAGGGAGGTTCAGGGCAAGTCCGTTGGTTAGAAAAATAGAGCAAAAGCCGTTGAACAGCGCCATATGGACGGTGTTGACGCAAAAAATCCGCCATAGTCTCCTAAGGCGGACATCATTGCTGGCACGATCGGAGGTTCAGTCCGCGATACGTCTCAACCTGGCGATGAAAAAGCCGTCGCTGTGCGCATCTTGCGGCAATATCTGAACACCGCCGCGAAGGGTATTCCACTTCGTCGCCTCGGCTCCGGACCAATCGGCGTTCTCGGCACGGTACTCGGGATGCCGGTTCAGGAAGTTTGCTACCATGCGCTCGTTCTCGTCCGGCTCAATGGTGCACGTGCTGTAAACCAGAATGCCGCCCGGTTTAAGCAGCGGGGCAATCCGGTCAAGCAGCTCGCTCTGCAATGCCGCGATATCGGCGATATCGGCGGGAGATTTGGTCCATTTGACATCCGGCTTGCGACGGATCACGCCCAGGCCAGAGCAAGGTGCATCCAGCAAAATTCGGTCAAAGGACCCGGCCGGATACCTTTCGTCCAAGTCAAGTGCATTGCCGGTGATCGCATCGATGCATCCCAGTCCCAAACGTTCCGCCTGCTCCATGATCAAACGGCGTTTATGCGCATGCAGATCATTGGCTACGATCCGGCCGCGATCTTTCATCTTTTCGGCCATATGAGCGGTTTTGCCGCCCGGTGCCGCGCAGCAGTCCAGCACGACATGGCCTTCTTCCGGCGAGACGGCTTCGGCCACCAGCATGGAACTTTCGTCCTGCACGGACAACAGGCCGTCCCGATACCAGGACGTTAGCGCCATATTTCCGCCGCTGCGAACCAAGATGCCATCCGGGCTAAGCTTGGAAGCTTCCACTTCGACTCCCGCGCTTTCCATTTCCTGCATCAGCTTGTCCCGCGTCGTCATCGTTGTGTTCACGCGCACGCTGACGGCCGGAGGTTCATTGTTGGCCTTGCAGATCGCTTCTGCCGTTTCCTCGCCATACTGGCTGATCCAGCGTTCGACCATCCATTGCGGGTGGGAATGCTGCAGCGCGATCCGTTCGGCGGCCGGCAAATGGTCGGGAATGCGCAGTTCGTCGCGCTGGCGCAGCATGCTGCGCAGCACGCCGTTTACCATGCCCGAGATGCCTTGGTGCCCCATTTTTTTCGCCAAATTGACCGCTTCGCTCACAACGGCATGCTCCGGAATGCGATCCAGATACATGATCTGATATACGCTGATCCGAAGCAGGCTGCGCACCCAGGGCTGCAGCTTGGCCAGTCCTTTGGCAACGAATTTTTCCAAGAAATAATCAAGCGTATTCCGCCGCGCAATCGTTCCGTAGACCAACTCGGTCGCAAGTCCCGCATCGGCCGCGCCAAGCCCGGCTTCGTTCAGCCGGCGGTTAAGCTCAAGGTTGCTGTACGCTCCCTCCTGCTCCACTGCGCTAAGCACGCTGACGGCAAGAGAACGCGCGGTAACCTTGGCTTTCCCCGACCGCCGATCGGCCTGGGCTCCCCGGCCAGCCGGAGCAGGACGCCGCGTGTCGCGCGAACCGCCCGGCTGCAGCCCCGATGTATTGCCGCTCATCGCAGCACCGTTCCCGGCTTCAGCGTGCCTCCGCGGGCAAAGTCAGCCGCCTTCATCGCCTTTTTGCCTGCCGGCTGGACTTCGGTCAGCCAGATCGAACCGTCGCCGGTGCGGACCTCGATGCCGTTTGCATTCGCTTGCAGCACTGTTCCAGGCTCGGCTTGTTCGCTGCCGGAAACCGAAACTTCGCCCGGCTCGCCCGGTTTGGCCACCGCCCACACTTTGAACACCTGCTCGTCCCAGAGGGAAAATGCGCCCGAAAAAGGCACCAAACCGCGCACCTGATTGAACAGTTCGCGCGACGTGCGCGACCAGTCGATTTTTTCGTCCTCGCGCGTCAGATTGCGCGCGTATGTCGACTGTGCATCGTCCTGCGGCACAGCCTTCGTTTCGCCTGCGATCAGACGCGGCATTTCTTCGCGCAGCAGTTCCGATCCGGCCTTGCTCAGCTTGGCAAACATCGTTCCGGACGTGTCTTCATCCGTAATCGGCACTTCCACGCGGGAAATCATGTCACCGGTATCCAAACCTTCGGCCATGTACATCAACGTAACTCCGGTTACGGACTCGCCATTGATAATGGAGCGTTGGATCGGCGCACCGCCGCGGTATTTCGGCAAAAGGGAGCCGTGTACGTTCACGCAGCCGCGAACAGGCATGTCCAATACCGCTTTGGGCAAAATCTGCCCAAACGCTGCCGTCACGATCAAATCCGGCTTCCATTCGGCCAAGCGGGCCACGGACTCCGGATCGCGCAATTTTACCGGCTGGAATACGGGCAGCCCGTGACGCTCGGCTGCCACCTTCACCGGAGTGGGCGTCAATACCTTTTTCCGCCCCTGCGGTTTGTCGGGCTGCGTCACCACACCCACGACGTTATATCCCTCGTTCAGCAGCATTTCCAACGAAGGAACGGCGAACTCGGGCGTACCCATAAATACAATGTTCAAATCGATCACTCCTTAGTTGCGTCGAGGTCCGTTCTGATCCGCCGAAATTTCGTACACCTTTTCGGCAATATCGGTGAAGAGCACGCCATCCAAGTGATCAATCTCGTGCTGGAATGCGCGGGCCAGCAAGCCGCTGCCCGTAATGATCAACTCGTTGCCTTCGCGGTCCAGGCCTTTAACTGTCACCGTTTCGCTGCGGCGAACGTCACCATTAATGCCAGGAATGCTCAAACATCCTTCCGGTCCGAACTGCTCGCCTTCTTTTGCGACGATTTCCGGGTTGATCATCTTGATCAATCCGTGCTCGTCCCCGGCATCGATGACGATGAGGCGTTTCAAAATTCCTACCTGCGGCGCCGCAAGTCCGACGCCTTCGGCGTCATACATCGTATCGGCCATATCGTCCAGCAATTTTTGCACATTTGGCGTAATTTTTGTGACTTCTTTGGCTCTTTTGCGGAGCACCTCATCCGGTTCTTTCACGATAATACGAATCGACATGTTGTAAGCACCTTCCCAATGGTTATCATAATTTCAGGATATCAAACTGTTGTTATCTAATTTATGTTTGGACCGCTTGTCTCCGTCCGCTTTTTTTGTCATTGCGGGCCATTCCCGCAAGCGAATTTCTTCCCGCCCTTATGGCGCAAAGCTTACATCAACATTTGCGGGTCTACATCCAGACTGATCTGCAGCTTCTGTGACTGGACATCATCGTCCATGCGACGCGCTGTCGCCAGTGCAAGTCCGATGGCGTCGACATCCCCCCGCCATTTTATCATACATTGGAATCTGTATCTATTCTTGATGCGCGGGATCGGGGAGGCGACCGGTCCAAGCACGTCAAGCGCTTCGCTGCTGAATCGGTCCAGGCTGCCCAACCAACCGGCGCCGTGGGCACGTTCCTTGAGCATCCGCACATAATTCTCCGCCAAACGAATGAGCACGGGCAGCTGCTCGTGCGAGAATGTGACCAGAATCAAACGGCAGTAAGGCGGGTACTGCAAATTGCGTCGGTGCAGCAGCTCTTCGCGTACAAAGGACAGATAGTCATGTCTGCTTGCATGTCCGATGGAATAATGCTCAGGGGTGTACGATTGCACGAACACCTCGCCAGGCAGCTGATGCCGGCCTGCGCGTCCGGCCACCTGCGTAAGCAGCTGGAACGTTTTCTCCGCTGCCCGGAAGTCAGGCAGGTTGAGCGCCGAATCGGCAGTAATGACGCCGACCAGGGTAACGTCGGGGAAATCGAGCCCTTTGGCAACCATCTGCGTGCCCAGCAGCACGTCCGCCTTTTTCTCCCGGAACTGCTTCAGCAGCTTTTCGTGAGCGCCTTTTTCCGTCGTTGTATCCACGTCCATCCGAATGACCCGAATGCCGGGGAAAAGCTTCGCCAGTTCTTCTTCGACCCGTTGGGTTCCGGTTCCGAAATAGCGAATATGCTCGCTCCCGCATTCGGGACACACTTCCGGCGCCGCTTCCGCATAACCGCAGTAATGGCAGCGCAGGTTGTTGGAGCGCTGGTGGTAGGTCAAGGAAATATCGCACTCGGGGCATCCGGCCACATAACCGCAGCTCCGGCACATGACAAAGGTCGAGTACCCCCTGCGGTTCAGCAGGAGCACCGACTGCTCGCCTCGTTCCAATCGCTCCTCAATGGCCTTATGCAATGAACGGCTGAACATTGAGCGATTGCCTTCTTTTAATTCTTCACGCATGTCCACGATCCGCACGTCAGGCAAATTGTTGCCCAGCGCACGGGTGTGCATTTCAAGCAACAGAGGGGCGAAATCGTCATTGCTTTGCGAACGGGCCGCATAATAGCTTTCCAGCGATGGCGTTGCCGAGCCGAGAACGACCACGGCCTGATGCTGCTGTCCTCGTTTGACAGCCACGTCGCGGGCATGGTATTTCGGCGTTTCCTCCTGCTTGTAGGAGGTTTCGTGTTCCTCGTCCATAATGATGAGACCCAGGTTGCGAAAAGGGGCAAATACGGCAGATCGTGCGCCGATCGCCACTTTGACGCGGCCTTCACGGATCTTCCGCCACTCGTCATAACGTTCGCCGCCGGACAGGCGGCTATGCATCACCGCAACCTGGTCGCCGAATCGCCCTTTGAAACGTTCCACCATTTGAGGGGTAAGCGCGATTTCGGGTACAAGCACGATGGCCTGGCGATCCTGTTCGATGCAGCGCTGAATCGTCTGGAGATATACTTCGGTTTTGCCGCTGCCGGTTACGCCATGCAGCAAAAAAACGCCATGGCGTCGTTCCCGCAAACGGCCGCTGATACTCTCGTATACCGTTTGCTGCTCCGAAGTCAGCGCAAGAGGTTCGGTAGCGCGGAATCTGCGCCCTTGGTAAGGGTCCCGGAATACTTCGACGTCTTCGGTCACGACCAGCCCTTTTTCCTCAAGCCCTTTGACGGTAGCAGCGGATACCTGCAGCGTGGACAGCAATTCCTTCATCGGCATGGGCAGCAGCTCGTGCATCTCCAGCAAAAAGCCCAGCACTTCTTTCTGGCGCTGCGCCTTGGCCGGAAACGAATCCATCGCTTCCTTCGCAGCTGCGGCATCCACAGCGAGAGCAACGGATTTCAATGTTTTTTTACCCATTTTATCCTTGATGAGCTGGCTTTCGAGCAGCACGCCGGTGCGCAGCAGATTTTTGATCAGCTCTGCGTGATGGGGATACTTTCGGCTCAGCTGCTGTAAAGGCACTTGGCCCCGGTTCTGCACGAAGCGGATGATGTCCGTCCGAACCTTTTCGGAAGAGGATTCTTCGCCCCATGCCCACAATACCTCTTCCCCGGAGGTTGGTTCATTCGCTTGACCGTCGATCCCTTCCCCCATGGAGATGTACCGCTCGGCCTTTCCTTTCAGTGCTGTGGGCACCATAACCTGCAGCGACAGAATCCGGTTGCTGGCATATCGCTCGCTCATCCATTCCGCAAGCTCCACCAGGTCCGGGGACAAAGGCGGAACCAAGTCAAGCAGCTCCGCAATGGGTTTGAGCTTAAAGTTCTCCTCCCCCGTTCGCGGCACCAAATCGACCACAAAGCCCTGCACAGTCCGGTGCCCGAAAGGCACCCCGACCCTGCTGCCGATCTCGATCCATTCACGCATGGATTCCGGCACCAAATAATCGAACGGCCGGTCCGTCTGTTTCACGGGCACGTCGACGATGACCTTGGCAATCTCCATCTTAATCCCTCCCGGTCATGCGCTCCGCCGCAATGGCCAACAGCCGGTGTGCCACCGCTTGCTTGCTCATCAACTCAAGCTCTTCCACCAGGCCTTCCCGGTCATAGATATTCACCTTGTTCGTATCTGTGCCGAAGCCGGCATCCGTCCGGCTCACGTCGTTGGCGACGATCAGATCGCAATGTTTTCGCTCCAGCTTCTCGCGGGCGTATCTTTCGACATCATGGGTCTCTGCCGCAAAACCGATCAAAAATTGATGGTCCTTCCGTTTCCCGAGCGTCTCCAGAATGTCTATGTTTTTCACGAGCTCCAAGGACAGCGTATCGCCCTTTTTTTTGATTTTCTGGAATGCGACCGTTTGAGGGCGGTAATCGGCAACGGCCGCGGCCTTGACGACGATGTCGGCATCTGCCCATTCGGCCAGCACCGCTTCATACATATCCTGGGCCGACTGTACGGCAACAATCCGTACCCCTTCGGGAGGCGTTGCCTGGGTATTGCCCATAACCAGCTTTACCTCGGCTCCCAAATCGCGCGCAGCCGCAGCGATCGCAAACCCCATTTTGCCGGAAGAATCATTCGTGATATAACGTACAGGGTCAATGCGTTCAATGGTACCGCCAGCTGTAACCACCACTTTTTTCCCCGAAAGCAAGGCGGTGTGCAGCGAAGCCGATTCTGCTTGACCATCTGTCAGCCCCCGTGATTCCAGCGTACCCGACTGTTGTTGCTCGAAGTACTGCTCGATCACTTCCACGATCGTTTCCGGCTCCTCCAGCCTCCCTTTGCCAACATAACCGCAGGCAAGCAGACCTTCGCCAGGTTCGATCATCATCGTCCCCCGCTCCACGAGCAGCTGCATGTTGTGACGCACGGCCGGATGGTCATACATATGCACATTCATGGCCGGAGCAACCATAACCGGAGCGGTTGTGGCAAGCAAGGTCGTCGACAACATGTCATCCGCCAGTCCATTTGCCATCTTGGCAATGGTGTTGGCCGTAGCCGGGGCTACCAGCACCAGATCCGCCAGGTCCGCCAAATGAATATGCGACACGACCGCAGGTTCCCGTTCATCGAACGTATCGCTGTATACAACGTTTCGGGTCAGGGTTTGCAGCGTCAATTCGGTAATAAACTGTTTTGCGGAATCCGTCATGATGACGTGAACATCCGCCCCCTTTTGCACCAGTCTGCTGCATAATGTAGCCGCCTTGTAAGCGGCAATGCCTCCTGTTACGCCGAGCACGATTTTTTTACCGTTCAACATTGGTTACTTCCCCCGATATATAAGACGTAGAGAAAAAAATAACAACCTTGCGGTTGTCGAATGAATCCGGCCATGCCGGGTTATGCAATTGGAAGAAAAGCCGCAAGCGGCTTACTCTTCCTCTTCTTCGTCTTGCCCTTTGACAACGACGAGCAGATCACCATAAATTTCTTCGAGCGCCACGCCAACCTGCTTATGGGATTTCGGATTTCTCAGCTCCGATTTTTCCCCTTCACGCAGCTGTCTTGCACGACGGGATGCGGCAACAACCAACGAATATTTGCTGTCGACTTTGTTCATCATTTCATCAATAGAAGGATACAGCATGTTAACAAAACACCTCTTTGCATTAGTATAACCCCGGTCGCCGCCGCGGCACTTTTCTCTCTTTCCAGAATATATGCATGCGGCAGCGCCTAGATTATTTCCTGATCTTACAATGTTCGGCGATAATGATGCTTTCTATTCGTTTGCACGCCAGATCGATCTCATCATTGACAACCGCATAATCGTACTGCTCCAACAAATTAATTTCGTCGACCGCTACGGACATCCGGTGATCAATCGTCGCCTGACTCTCCGTACCGCGCCCCTGAATCCGATCTTTAAGCTCGTCCAACGAAGGAGGAAGCAAAAAGACAAAGATCCCTTCCGGGAACTTCTCCTTCACTTTCAGCGCGCCCTGGACCTCAATCTCCAGGATGATGTCGCGGCCTTCATTGATCGTATTTTCCACGAAATCACGAGGCGTGCCGTAATAATTCCCGACATACTCGGCATGCTCCAACAATTGATCCTGTTCGATCATGGCCATAAATTCTTCACGGGTTCTAAAAAAATAGTTCACGCCATGCTCTTCGCCAAGACGCGGCTGACGGGTCGTCGCCGATACCGAATAAATCAGTTCCGGCACCCGTTTGCGCAAAGCGCTGCATACAGTACCCTTCCCGACCCCAGATGGTCCGGACAACACAATCAGTAATCCCTTAGACATATTACACTCCATTTTATTCGTCGTTATCATCGTCTTTCGAGGAAAGACGATGGGCAACCGTCTCCGGCTGAACAGCAGACAGAATGACGTGGTCGCTATCCGTAATGATCACGGCACGCGTGCGTCTTCCGTACGTAGCATCAATCAGCATATGGCGGTCTCTGGCCTCTTGTATAATTCTCTTGATCGGCGCGGATTCCGGGCTTACGATAGAAATAATCCGGTTCGCCGACACGATGTTACCGAATCCAATGTTAATGAGTTTGATTGCCATAATCAGGTTCTTCCCCCTATACTTGCGACTCTTATGCCGAAATATGGCCGTTCATTCGATATTCGCCGCCTGCTCGCGAATCTTCTCCAGTTCCGCCTTCATTTCGACAACACGGTTCACCAGAGCCAAATGGTTGGCTTTTGAGCCAATCGTATTGACCTCCCGATTCATCTCCTGAATAAGAAAGTCCAGCTTCCGGCCTACCGGTTCATCACTTCTCAGCAGTTCCCTGCATTGTCCAAAGTGGCTCAGCAGACGCGTAAGCTCCTCCTCAATGTTGGAACGATCGGCAAATACAGCAATTTCCATACCCAATTTATGCTCATCAAAAGGGAAAGAGCCTTCTTCCTGCATTTCCGTTAGCCTTTGTCTAAGCTTGTTGCGGTAGTCACTGACGACAGTGGGCGCAAGAGCAAGCATCTCGGTATGCAGCGATTCGAGATGGGCGATTCGCCGATCCAGATCACTGGCCAGATGAAGACCCTCTCGGGCACGCATCTGTTCAAGCCCGGTCAGCGCTTCTTCCAATCCGGCATGCAGTACGCGCTCCCACTCCTGCTTTTCTTCTTCCGTAAGCAGGCCCACTCCGTCCGAATGAACCATGACGTCAGGCAACGCAAGCATGTCCTTGATGGTGGGTTTGCCCTGCATTCCGAAGCGTGATTCCAGTTGCTCCGCGGCCTGTAGATAGGCCCTGACCGCCTGCTCATTCAGCACGGCAGGCAGAGCCTCGTCCTCATCCTTTTCCTTCATTACATAAACATCAATCCGCCCGCGCTTCAAACGGCTCTGCACTTTCTTCCTCAAGCCGTCCTCATAATACGTCCACTCCTTCGGCAGGCGCATCATAACCTCGCAGTAGCGATGATTGACAGACTTGATCTCGAGCTGTACCTTGTAGCCGCCGAAATGAAAGGCGGATTGACCGTATCCGGTCATACTGAATGACATCGGCATCACATCCGTTACACTATTGTAATTGATTATTTGGGTTGAAACAAGTAGGACATTGGTGGGCGGATTTCTCCCACACATATCTCGTCAATTCCGCCGTCATGCCATAGAACATGAAAGGTGTCATCAAATAGATTCCGTTAAATTGCTCGGTTGCCACGTCGAGCAGCTCTTTGGCAATCGTCACGCCCATGGCTCGGCCTTGTTCGCCCTCAAGGCCCGCCATGCGGGAACGAACTTCGTCCGACAGCTGGATGCCCGGCACTTCATTATGAAGATACTCCGCATTTCGTCCGCTTGCGAGCGGCATGATCCCGACAAAAATAGGCACTTCCAGATGTTTCGTCGCTTCGCGCATCCTTACGATCAATTCAGGATCATACACCGGCTGGGTCATGATATAGTCCGCTCCCGAAGCGATTTTTTTCTCCAGCCGCTGCACGGCTTTATCCAAATGCTTGACGTTCGGGTTGAAGGCGGCCCCGATCACGAAGCCCGCTTTTTGTTTGAGCGGTTTCCCCGAGAAAGCGATGCCGTCGTTCAGCTGCTTGATCATGCGAATGATTTCGAACGAAGTCAAGTCGTATACAGAGCTGGAGCCCGGAAGGTCACCAAAGCGGGCCGGGTCACCCGTAACGGCAAGCACATGGTTGATGCCGAGCGCGTCGAAGCCCATCATATGCGACTGCGTTCCGATCAGGTTTCGGTCGCGGCAGGCGATATGCACGAGCGGCCGCAAGCCTGTCCGATCCTGAACGAGGTGGCCGAGGGCCATATTGCTCATACGGGTCACCGCAAGGGAATTGTCGGCAAGCGTCAGCGCGTCGGCACCCGCCGCCTTCAGTTCTTCCGCGCCTTTCATAAATTTTGCGATATCGAGGTCGCGCGGTGGATCAAGTTCCACAATGATCGTATGGCGCTGTTTGACCAGGTCAACGATGGTCGGCTGTCCGCCTCGGCCGGAACGCTCATCGAGATGTTCGTGCAATACAATGCGCGGTTTCGGCTCGGCCGGATCCGGCTCGGCAATCGGCAGCGGCGTATACTCGGCCAATGCGCGGGCCATGGCCGAAATGTGGTCCGGCGTCGTGCCGCAGCAGCCGCCGATAATGCGCGCGCCCAGTTCGGCGAATTGAAGCGCGGTCTGGCCGAAGTATTCCGGAGACGCGCCGTAGCGGAACTGACCGTCCACGTAATCCGCGGCACCCGCGTTCGGGTAAACCGACATCGGCAGTCCGATTTTGCCGGACACGGTTTCCATGGCACGCATGATTCCGTTCGGACCCGTGCGGCAATTAAAACCGATCACGTCGGCTCCCTGTTCGCGCATGATTCGAAACGCTTCAGGCATGGTGTAACCGTCAAGCGTGTGTCCGATGTTTTCAACGGCAAACTGTCCGATGACCGGCAGATCGCTCAGCTTCCGCGCTTGCCGCAATGCGATATCCATCTCCTCGATGTCATAGAACGTTTCAAGCAAAATGCCGTCAACGCCTTCGTCAAGCAAGGCGAAAATCTGTTGTTCATAGAATCGCTTCAGTTCGCTCGTGGACACGTTGGTCCGCTTGCCTCCGCGGATGGAGCCGACCGCGCCAAGTACGTAACCGTTGGCCCCGGCTACCTCCTTTGCAATCCGCACTCCCTCTCGGTTGACTTCCCCCACCTTCGATTCAAGCCCGAACTTGGACAGTTTGTCATAGTTGGCCGAGTAGGTGTTCGTCTCGAAAATTTCAGTCCCCGCGTCGCGATAACGGCGATGCACTTCCGCCACCACCTCGGGTGAAATCAAATTCAATTCCTCATAAGATATCCCCACAGGAAACCCCATCTGGTACAGGAACGTCCCCATCGCCCCATCCCCAATGAGAACCCGTTCCTGCAATGCGCTGCGCAAATCCGCCTTCATCCTCTTCCTCCCGCCTAACTGCAATCATTTTCATACTAATGTAACACAAAAAAAGCCCAAAAACGAAGAAAAACAAAGAATTTTCGGGATTAAACCCGTCACTTCATCTATTTGCGTTTTAATGTGTACTTCCCGCATGAGCGCGAATGGCTGAATAGGCTGCAAAATCCACGCATCATCTTGTTCGATATAAACAAATGGACGGCGCAACTCCCAAGGAGCGGACCGGGACCAACCATCGTTTGTCTCGCCATGACCAAGAGCAGAAATGCAGGATTGCAACCGAAAAAAGAGGCCCGCAGGCCTCTCTTGCTTGAATAGCGCACCGCTTATGCGATGACTCCTTTGAAAACAACTTCCGCCGGACCTGTCATGTACACATGGTTGTCCGACTCGTTCCATTCGATATGCAGATCGCCGCCTTTGAGGCTGATGACCGCAGTGCGATCCGTGTGCCCGTTCAGCACGGAGGACACGAGCGTTGCACATGCGCCTGTTCCGCAAGCCAGCGTTGGGCCGGCTCCCCGCTCCCATACTCTCATATCCACATGTCCGCGGTCGCGCACGGTCGCGAATTCAACGTTGATCTTTTTCGGAAACATCGGGTGAACCTCAAGCAGCGGGCCCCATGTCGCCAGATCGAAATGGACCGCGTCGTCCACATAAATAACCGCATGAGGGTTGCCCATGGAAACGGCGGTAAATTTGAACTCGCGTCCGTTCGCTTCAATCGAGTGATCCAGTACCGGATTGGCATCCACCGTCGTCGGCACCTGAAGCCCGTCCAAAATCGGCTCGCCCATGTCGACGCGCACGGATGCGACTTTCCCGTCGTTAACGTTGAGGGAGACCGGCTGCACGCCGGCGCCAATCGTTTCGATCGTGATCTGCTCCTTGCTCACATGGCCGTGGTCGTATACGTATTTGGCTACGCAGCGGATGGCATTTCCGCACTGCTCCGCTTCCGAGCCGTCCGAATTGATGATCCGCATCTGAAAGTCCGCCTTTTCGGAAGGCAATATATAGACGAGCCCGTCCGCACCGATGCCGAAAAACCGGTTGCACCATTGAATAGCCCGTTCAGGCGCATCGGCGGGAAGCTGCTGTTCTCCATAAATCACGATAAAATCGTTGCCAAGCCCGTGCATTTTCGTAAATTCCATTGGCTGTACACTCCTTTTGGCATCTGCTGCCAAAGCGTTTATCGGCGTAAAAAAAGCTATCCGCCAAAATGCCGAAGCTCTCGCCCCGCATCATTTTGAGGATAGCATACCCGAAAACGGGCTTTATACGGTATTGATTTTATGCCGAAATTTTTGTACTTTTCGGTACGATGCGGCCCGGAGGGCCCATACGGCGGCGGTTGCGGCGACCGCCCCATACGCTTCCCGCACCCATGAGAAACGTGGGAATCCCTGCGGCTACGATCGAGATCGCCCATTCGCGCAGGCCGAGCGGAACCGTCTTGAAGATCGGCTGCAATGGCGGAGCGTACATGACGACCAGCATCAGAACGACCGATGAAATAACCGCCAGCACGAGGTATTTGTTCTGCAGCGGGTTCCGGTGGAAAATAGAACGGGAGCTGCGGCAATCGAATACGTGAATGAGCTGGGCCAGAACCAATGTGGCAAACGCCACGGATTGGGCTTTGATCAGCTGGCCGGGATCATTCGGCGCTGCCTGCAGCGTCAGCCAGAACGCGCCCAACGTACATATGCCGATCAATACCCCTCGGCTGATGATTTTCCACCCGAGCCTGCGGGCAAAAATATTTTCTTTGGCCCCGCGCGGCTTGTGTTCCATCAAATCCTTTTCCGGTTGGTCGACTCCAAGCGCCATTGCCGGCAATCCGTCCGTAACCAGATTCACCCACAAAATTTGAATAGGCACGAGCGGCAGCGGCAATCCCATCATCATGGCGAAGAACATCGTCAGGATTTCTCCCACGTTTGAAGCGAGTAAATATCGGATGAACTTGCGGATGTTCTCGTAAATATTGCGTCCTTCTTCGATGGCAGCGACGATCGTCGAGAAATTGTCATCGCTCAAAATCAGCGCGGAGGCTTCTTTGGTAACGTCGGTACCCGTGATGCCCATCGAAATGCCGATATCCGCCGCTTTGATGGCCGGAGCATCGTTGACTCCGTCCCCCGTCATGGCAACGACGTGTCCCTTGCGTTGGAATGCCTTGACGATGCGGAGCTTATGTTCCGGGGATACCCGCGAGAAGACATAAGCGTTCTCCACTTGTTTGTCCAGCTGTTCGTCCGTCATGCCGTCCAGCTGCTGCCCGCTCAAGGAACTGCCTCCGCGCGGGAGGATGCCGAGCTGATGTGCAATCGCCTCGGCTGTCGTGCCATGATCCCCTGTAATCATGACGGTGCGGATGCCGGCACGGCGGCACGTGGCTATCGCATCCCGCACTTCCCGGCGCGGAGGGTCGATCATGCCTGCCAGGCCAACGAAGACAAGCTGGTTCTCGGCGGCTTGCTCATCTTCGACTCTCTCGTCAGGTCGGACCTCCCTGAAGGCCATGCCCAGTACGCGCAAGGCGGAAGCGGCCATATTTTCGTTGGCTGCCATTACCTTTTGGCGCAATGTGCCCGTGAAAGGCACCACTTGACCTTCCCATAAAATGTAGTTGCACTGTCCAATGAGCAAATCGGGGGCTCCTTTGGTATATACCATCCGGCCGCCCTGATGATGAACGAGAACGGACATGCGTTTTCGCTCGGAATCGAACGGGAATTCCACTTGACGAGCGTACAGATCTTTCAGGCTGGCGGGAGAAAGTCCCATTTTCGTGGCCAGCGTCACTAGCGCGCCCTCGGTTGGATCACCTTTCAATTCCCAAATGATGTTATTCTCGCCGTGCTCGACGTCGCTGATTCCCTTTTTGGCATCCTTCTTGGCGTCTTTGCCTTTCTTTTTGTTTCGCTGATCTGCATCGCTGACCGGTGAAATGCTGGCATTGTTGCACAGCGCGCTGATTTGCAGCAATCGGCGCAGCGTCTGATCGCTCTTCAATTCCAACGTCCGTCCATTCTCCAGCATCTGCCCCTCTGGAGCGTATCCGTCTCCGGTTACCTTGATGCTGCGGCCTTCCACCCACACGTCCGTTACCGTCATTTTGTTCTGGGTCAGCGTGCCGGTCTTGTCCGAGCAAATGACCGAAGCACAGCCCAGCGTTTCAACGGAAGGCAGCTTGCGGACGATCGCTTTCCGTTTGATCATGCGCTGTACGCCGAGCGCAAGGGCAATTGTGACGATGGCTGGCAGCCCTTCGGGAATTGCGGCCACGGCGAGGCTGACCCCGGCCAGGAACATGCCCACCGCAGGCTGTCCATGCAGGATGCCTGCTACGACAACCATCACGGTTAACGCCAGGGCAACCATGATCAAAATTTTGCCCAATTGCTCCAGACGGTGCTGCAGCGGCGTTTCCTGTTCTTCGGTATTTTGGATCAGGTCGGCGATTTTGCCCATTTCGGTATCCATGCCGGTACGAATGACAATCCCTTTTCCCGTACCCCGGGTTACCATGGTACCCATAAAGCCGATGTTTTTCTGGTCCCCGAGCGGCACTGCCGCATCCGGGATCGGGTTGCAGTGTTTGCTGACGGGCACCGATTCACCCGTAAGGGCGGATTCCTCGACGTCCAGGCTGTTCGTTTCGAACCAACGCACGTCGGCCGGGACGCGATCACCGCTTTCCACAAACACGATATCGCCCGGCACCAACAGCTTGGCTGCCAGATGAACCTCTTTTCCCGATCGCCATACCTTGGCCGCAGGAGCGGACAGCTGTTTCAAGGCCCGCAGTGAACGTTCGGCCCGAAATTCCTGTACGAAGCCCAGAATGGCGTTAAGCACAATGATGGCCACGATCGTGATCGCATCCAAATACTCTCCCAGCAACCCGGATACCAGCGTTGCCCCCATCAGCACCAGTACCATGAAATCCTTGAACTGGTTCAGCAGCAGCGTGATCGGGGATATGCGTTTTCCTTCGCTCAGCTCGTTAGAACCTGCTGTTTTCCTTTTCTCCGCCGCAGCTTCATCCGTTAAACCAACCTCCGGACTGACGCCAAGCATTTGCTGGAGCTCCTCAACCCTCAGTTGATGCCAATTGGTCTGTTCCATGCTTCCAGATTCCCTCCCAATCTGTTTTCCCGTGCGAGACGTTCGGTCATGCTCCGCCGACACATGGCGTACAGGTTGTACGCCCTGCCGGACAAACTGCCTGCTCTATATCTATTCGGACATGACCCCAATTATCACCCGGAAGGCGAATCCTTTCCCTGATGCCCGGAATAAGCTAAAATAAAAGTCTGAGGAAAACCCGTGACGGTTGCCGTGATTCCGTTTCGCCACCAGGCCGCCCGGGCAAAGCAGATTGAACACTTTTTACATATCCGCAAATGCAACGTGTTCAAGGAACGATCCACAGATTACCGACAGAGCATTTCACGAAATGCTTGCATAGAGAGGAAGTTGAAAAACATGGCATTGGACGGCATCGTTACACGCGCCATCGTACATGAACTCCAGGGCTGCAAAGGCGGCCGCATCAGCAAAATCCATCAGCCGAACGATCATGACGTGGTCCTGACCTTGCGCGCGCAGCGAGGAAACAGCAGGCTGCTTGTCTCGGCAAGCCCGACGTACCCGCGCGTGCATTTTACCGAAAAAACGTTTATCAACCCCGCCGAAGCACCGATGTTCTGCATGTTGCTGCGGAAACATTGCGAAGGCGGCATTATCGAGGACATTCGTCAAGTCGGCATGGAACGCATCATTCACATCGACGTGCGTCAGCGCGACGAACTCGGAGATGTCTCGAGCAAACGCATCGTCATCGAACTGATGGGACGCCACAGCAATATTGTGCTGCTCGATCCGGCTACCGGAACGATTCTGGACGGCATTCATCATGTTACCCCTTCCATCAGCAGCTACCGGGTCATCATGCCCGGATTTTCCTACACTGCGCCGCCGGAGCAGCACAAACTGAACCCGCTTGAAGCCACACGGGAACAATTTGCGTTCAGCTTGCAGTCTTCCGAAGAGGAAGCCGCCCGCTGGTTCGTCGGTTCGTTCAGTGGGCTTAGTCCCCTCGTCGCCGGAGAAATCACATATCGCGCGTTCGGGACAGACGGGGAGACGTCGAATGGAACGAAAGATACGGAGCAATTATGGAATGCATTTCGTTCCGTCATGGACGATGTGCAGGAAAACAGATACACGCCGATGACGGGGGCCAATGCCAAAGGAAAATTTGTCTTCTCCGCCATCTCGCTGCATGGGATTCAAGATTCCGTCAAAACCTATGACACCATCAGCCAATGCATGGAAGATTTTTACGGCGACAAAGCCGAACGGGACAGCGTCAAGCAAAAGGTCAGCGACCTGTTGCGTTTTATTCAGAACGAGCGGAGCAAAAACGTCAAAAAACTCGACAACCTGCACAAGGATTTGCTTGAAGCCGACGACGCGGACAAATACAGGATATGGGGCGAGCTGCTGTTTGCCTCCTTGCACCAGATCAACAAAGGCGACACCCAGGCCGAGCTCGTGAACTTCTATGACGAGGACCAGGCGACCGTCACCATTCCGCTGGACCCGCTGCTGACGCCGTCGGACAATGCCCAGCGTTACTTCAAGCGTTACAACAAATACAAAAACAGCCTGGCGGTCATTCATGAACAACTCGGCAAGACGAAGGAAGAAATCGTCTATATGGACAACCTGCTGCAGCAGCTTTCCAGCGCATCCATGAGCGATATCGAGGAAATTCGCGACGAGCTGGTACAGCAGGGTTACCTGCGCGACCGGGCCAAAAAAGGCAAAAAGAAAAAGAAGAACGATCGCCCTACCGTGCATCAGTTTACTTCCTCGGAAGGCATCGACATTCTGGTCGGCAAAAACAATCTGCAGAACGAATACGTGACGAACCGCTTGGCTTCCGCCAACGACACGTGGCTGCATACCAAGGACATTCCCGGCTCTCACGTCGTCATTCGCAGCCAGGAATTCGGCGATGCCACGCTGGAAGAGGCGGCCCAGCTGGCCGCATATTTCAGCCAAGCCAAGGAATCCAGCAGCGTGCCCGTCGACTACACATACATCCGCCATGTTCGCAAGCCGAACGGGGCTAAACCGGGCTTCGTCATTTACGATAATCAGAAAACGCTGTTTGTTACACCGAACGAAGAGTTGATTAAAAGCCTGCCTTCTACCGTCAAGAACGGTTAAGGGTGTTGCTCCCCCATTTATGTACCGATGATGCATACGCATTAAAAAATCCCGCAAGCAGCCTTGTTTGACTGCTCGCGGGATTTTTATGTCGTTTCGTGCCAAAACAAGGCTCTGGTTATGTGTCATGGTTAACTGTGGAGACGTACATTGGCGCCTAGCTAACGCCTGTTTCATTTCGCTCTGCTGCAGCCTTCAGCTTCGCGAGCACATCGGCAGAGACCGTCCGGCTTCCCAAATCGCCATGAAAAACAACCCCTTGCCGCTCACCATGATAATCCGACCCTCCCGTCTCGATCAGGTCAAACTCGCCGGCGAACTGCGCGTACCTGCGTTCTTCCTCTGGCCCATGGTCGGAATGAAAGACCTCGATGCCATCAGGCTTGGCCTGGTGCAATATATCCCTAACCAGATCATCATCGCCGTACAGGCCCGGATGTGCGATCACCGCCGCACCGCCCGCTTCCCTGATCCACTGGCATGCATCTTGCGGCGTTACCCGGGGTACCGATACGAAGCCCGGCTTGCCTTCAGCCAAATATTGATCGAACGCGTCTTTCATGTTGGCAGCGTATCCTTTGCGTACCAACACGTCAGCCATGTGCGGTCTGCCGATGCTTTCGTCGGGCTGAAGCGGCCGTCCAAGTGCATCGATGACTTCTTGCCATGTGATATCCAGCCCCAGTTCCCGTAATTTCGCGATGATTTTATGGTTGCGCTGGTCTCTTGCTTCCCGCAGGCCGCGAAGTCTCTCCAAAAACCGAACATCGTTCGGGTCCATGTAATAACCGAGTACGTGAATGTCCTTGCCGCCGGCACGGGTACTGATTTCCACGCCAGGCACGACGTCGATCCCTTCTTCCAATCCTGCTTGAACCGCTTCGGCAATGCCCGCTACCGTATCATGATCCGTAATCGCTACCGCAGCGAGTCCCTTCCGCTTGGCCAACTTCACGTTCTCCGCAGGCGGCTGCATGCCGTCCGAGGCTTGCGTATGGGTATGCAGGTCGCATTGTCCGTTCAGTGGTTTCATCCTTAACATCTCCTTTATCATCTATATAAACCGCACTAAACAATCACACAAGGCACTGCGAGTGCAGTACCATCTTCCGATCGCTTATTTATCCGTCCCCTGCTCCTGGTGGCGAAGATAATTGAGGAAAGCTATTGCCGGCAGCGGCGGGAGTGATGACTTCAAATGAATGGCGTAGAACTGGCGCTTGAACTCCAGTCCGCGAATATCCACGATCCGCACCAGCCCTAGAGCGAGTTCATGCTGCACCGATGAGGGGGACAGCATCGTGATGCCCACGCCCGCCTCGACTGCGGATTTTACGGCTCCCGTGCTGCCAAGCTCCATCACAACATGAATATGCCGGGCATCAATATCTCGTTTTAGCAGCTCATCCTCCATGACTTGGCGGGTTCCCGACCCTTTCTCACGAAGAACAAACGGATAAGCCAACACTTCCTCAAGCTCGACTTCTCCACGATCAAGGGCGTGTCCTGCCGGGACTACCAGCTTCAGTTCATCCTGCATAACCGTCTCCACGACCATGTCAGGGTGCTGTACGGGTGCCTCGATCAGCCCCAGATCAAGTTGATGTTTCAGGATATCCTCCATAATTTGTGCAGTATTCATGACCTTCATCACGATCGAAGTATCGGGATATTTTTTGGCAAAGGGTCCTAACATCCGGGGCAATACGTATTCGCCGATGGTGAGGCTTGCTCCCAGCTGCAGCCTGCCTTGAAGTTTCTCGGTAAAGGCGGACATCGCTTCGTCCGTCTGCCGCACCAGCTCAACGCTTCGTTTCGCATAGGGCAGTAAAGTCAGCCCCGCTTCGGACAGCTCCAATTTTTTGGTGGAACGATGCAGCAGCTTGATACCGAAATAGTCCTCCAGCGACTGGATCTGCATCGTTACCGCAGGCTGGGTCATATGAAGCGCTTGGGCTGCAGCCGAAAAGCTACCCCTCTCTGCCACCGTATAAAAGATATGTAATTGATGAAAATTCATGGCTTCGCCCCTCTTCTTTACACTCTCTCCATTGTAGCCCATTTCTTCGATTCCAACAAAAAAAGCATGCAGCTTGTCTGCATGCGATGTAGCCTAATGCTATGATGGTATACGTTCGGGATAAGGTTACTCCTAATCGTTACTTGTGCTTGCGGCTGTTTTTCACCAGCGTCATCCTTCTGGAATGTCTCAGCCAGGAATAATACGATTTCAAATCGCGAAGCTCGATCGTCTCCGACATCCGTCCGAGAAACGTTACGATGATCATTTTGTGCAGCGGATTGCCGGCAATATCGTATTCCCCTTCAAGCTCGGAAAATTCAGCAACCACTACCAAATCGTCATCAATCAGGTATACATCCTGCTCATTGCGGTAATATGGCGTAATACGGTCTTGCTTCAGGCACTCCCATAACCATGTCGCAATATGGTCATCGTCATTATGTTTCGGCTCGATCCGGTCCGTGTACCGAATCTTGGCATGGTGGGTAATAACGATGTCGGCCACTTTTTTGTCTCCAAGAGCCACAAAGAAGGGCTCGTACGTGCTCCAACGTTGCATCACCTTATCACGCATGGGAATCACTCTCCACCAGATAGGACTTTCTATCTATTTGTTAACCAATATATTACAACATAAGTCCCGCAACCTCAAGGCATATGTTTCATTTTTTTCACAAAACAAGCTTGCTGCATAATGGAACAAAAGAGCGGCCCCGAAAGGCCCCTCCATAAAGACGTTTTCCTGCATCGGCCATGGGCTTCGACGCTCAGGCGCGACAGCGCAGGTCACAATCCGTAATAACTCGTTTTATCTGCCGTTTTGCTTGCATACTCCGTCTTGATTTCGTTCCGGTAGGAACGCTCGATTTTGCGCACATAGGAAAGGCGCTTCACGTTTTTCATCGTATCGTCGGCCCGATCGGCATTCACGTACATGACCACATAATGCATGCGGCGGGATATGTAGTGAACGGTGCCATATTTATCGAGATTGCGGGCAGCTTTTAAATCGCTGACCCAAATAATGAATCCTGTTCTTTCGGCAAACATCATCTTTCCCGCCTTTCTAAAATGGAGGCCGGACGCTGCATCGGGTCCGGCCTGTCTGATATTATCGTTCCCTTCTCCGTGCCAGCGCCGGCTCAGCCGCCACAGCCGCATTTACCCCCGCTGCCACAGCCGCCTTTGGGGTTCGGATCATTGCTTGGAACCTTGATGCTGGAGGATACCGCAAAAGCAATCGTCTCCGACATTTGGTGCAGCATGTCATCAAGCCGGCTCTCCGCTTGTTTGAAACGAACCACTGCTTCGAACTGCTCCAATTCCATCTCCACGTCGCGAACCTGATCTTTGGCCGCATGGTAATCCGGATGAAAATGCCCAAAACGCTGCGTTTCCTCGAAAAGCTGCTTTTTGCTTTCCAGTTTGCGGATCCCCGCCTGGATGTCGGGATTCGTATCAACTTGCTGCTTCCAATATAAATAATCCGATACTTCGGCAGATTGATTGATCATGTCGGCCAATTCATATGCGCCCGTCAACACTTGGGCCATATCGACCGTGTTTATTTCCGCTACGCTCATGAAATCATCCCTATCTATATATAAAGTTCTACGTAACGTAGACTACTTTATCATAGCATATCCCTGATGGGTTAAGAAGAGTTTTTCCTGCATTTAGAAAACAGGGCGCAACAACGACACCCAAATCGAAAACGCCGCATGGGAAGCATGGACGCAGCTCATTTTCACCATTCGATGCGGGGAACTACATCTCAGGTACGAGGATGCGCATTTCTTCCCAATCGCAGGGCGAGAAGTTTTCGCGTATGACTTTGCCGTCAGGCGCAGATACGTTCCATCCGGTCAACGTCCATGATTCATGGCCATGGATCTTTTCGGGAATCACGAAAACTAGCTCATCCTTCATCTTCATGACCAGTTTTGTCTGCCACTCAATGGCTTGGGCCGCGATTTGGCGCGCCGTGGATAGATGATACCGCCTCCAGTCGTTGTGCCACACGTCCGGCACCCGGTCCAAATCCGGCAGTATATCCTCCTTTTGATTCCGGAAGGGGACGGATTCAAGACGAAGCCATCCGCGGCTGGACTCGACAAGCCCATCACCAAGGTGGTCGCGAAACGCAATCCGGTCGGGCTTTTCCTTCTCGTGGCCGCCTTCGACCGGATCCTCGCCGTAAACAACGCCCATATCCGCCTTTGGCACCTCATGCTTCATGAGCAGCGCGCCGCCTCGCCTTTCCGACGGATGGCCCCCTCCCCATTCTTCAAGAGCAAGTTGGATGTGGGGATGAAGCTCCTCCATCGCATTTAGCGCGAGGCAGCGGATAACCTCTTCCGCCGATGTTCCGAAGTGCGCAGCTTTGGCAAAGCTCTCTCGGCTTAAACGATATACGCTAAGGCGATCGCGATGAACCAATTCGGCACAGCACTCTGCCACCCAATGCACGGAAGGGGCTGCCTCGCTAGGAACGAGCAGCTCGAAATCAGGTTGAATGATGATACGAGGCAACCGCGCATCCTGTGTCCCATCCTCCCTCTCCGTTCCATACAACAGCGAATGGGGATCAACAAGCCAGCGAAACACGCTCCCTTCCGCAGCGTCTTGGCCGATTTCGCCAAAGCCCCAACCCGCCAATGCCTCCAACCACCCCAGAATTCGGGGGAATACATGGTCCCATTCGGGTTGCCACCCCGGATCAACCGAAATCGAAACGGTTTTGGCATGTTCATGTTCATGGGGAGCAGCAGCATCGCGCCATTCGCGGATGAACGGCAGTACCTGCCGCAAACCAAACCATTGGTCTTTGCCCGGCGCGAGCAACAGCAGGCGATACTGCACATGCTGCATGACGGGGTTCATTGCAGCATACCTGTCCGCGCACAGCCCATAGATCTTCCTGTGCATCGCGCTCCAGGGCAAATCCAGCCATGAACTCAGCCGATCTTGGGATATGGCGTACACGTCCTCGTTCTTTTGAATAAGCCCCAATGAAAGCAGCAAGTCCAGCATGATCGCAACGTGGCGCGGATAAACCTCCTGATGCTTATACTGAAAAACCAGGCCATTCACATCTTCCGGCCGCATGCTGGTCATACGGTCAAGCTGGTTTATTGCTTTTTTGTGCAGTATGCCCTTTCGGGTCAATGGCAGACCTTTGCTTCCGAACCAGGCAAGCACGTGCAGCAGATCGAGGGCTATGTTGGTTTTCCCTTCCCGCCATACGGCCATGCCCACGCGATGGGGCGAAGGGCATAACCCCCCGCCCTGAAGCGGCGAAACCGAGCTGGAGGAGAAAGGCGGGACACCTTCCAAAGCGCGGCCGATTCTCCGTTCAAAGGCTGCTGCGAGTATAGGGAGGTGGGCAGCCGGGATGTAGTACAAACATTCGCCCCAAGCTTTGCGGACGGCCTGTATCCATCCCTTCTCCCATAATGAGGCAAACGCCGCTCTCGCCTCCGCCCGGCTAAGTCCTTCTTCGGCCCAATCAGCCGCAGCCATTACCGACGCGAAGGGTTGGCCTGCATGCTTGCAAAAAACGGCTCCCAATACCGTCTGCTCCATTGCCGGCAATGCTGAAACCATGTTCGCCCCGCATGTATCTTCGAAATGCATCGAACCACTACGCCCTCCTTTTCAGAAACATTCAGAAAACAGGGAACTCACAACGCTATATATCCTCATGTCTAATCGTGTATTCATAACCTTGCTCAATCAGAAACAGTTGTCTGTTTATCGCAAACTCTTGTTCCCTGCTGTTCTCGGATACAAGCGTATAAAAGAAAGCTTTGTTCTCGCCCGATTTTGGTCGCAAAATACGGCCGAGACGCTGCGCTTCTTCCTGCCTTGATCCAAAGCTTCCCGATATTTCAAGGGCAACAGCCGCATCGGGAAGATCCACGGCAAAGTTGGCGACCTTCGAAACAACAATCGTTTTTATTTCACCGCGCCGAAAAGCCGAAAACCACTTGTTTCTTTCCGGTTGCGACATTTGACCCGAAATCAGGGGGGCGTTAATTTCCCGGGCAATCCCCTCCAGCTGATCCAAATACTGACCAATCACCAGCGCCGGAAGCTCTGCGTGAGTATCGAGCAGCCTGCGAACGACCTTGGCCTTGGCCGGATTTTCGGCAGCGATGCGGAACTGGTGTTTGCTGCCTGCCCGATCGTATTTCGATCTCCATTGAGGGGATAATGGGACGCGGATTTCCTGACACTGCACGTTAGCAATCCAACCTTGATGCTCCAGCTTCTTCCAAGGCATATCGTACAGTTTGGGACCGATCAATGAAAATACATCCTGCTCACGGCCGTCCTCGCGAACCAGCGTAGCCGTCAGCCCAAGCCTCCGCGTGGTCTGGATATCGGCAGTGGCCCTGAATACAGGGGCAGGCAGCAGATGTACTTCATCATAAATGATCAGCCCCCATTTCCGTTCGCTGAGCAATCGGATATGGGAAAATTCCGCTTGTTTCGATTTGCGGTGGGTCAAAATTTGGTACGTCGCAACCGTAATCGGTCTTATCTGCTTTTTCTGACCGGAATACTCCCCGATCTGTTCGGGAGCAAGCTCCGTTTTATCCAACCATTCAGCAATCCACTGACGAACCGACGTCGTGTTGGACGTCAAAATGAGGCATTCGCATTGCAGCCGCTGCAATACGGCCATGCCAATGACGGTTTTGCCTGCCCCGCAGGGCAGCACCAGCAGTCCGCTTCCGTTCATGGCGTCGCTTCCGCCAAAAGCTTCGACCGCTTCCTTTTGATAGGGACGCAACGAAAATGCACCATCACGCCATCCAATGGACAACGGCGTTCCCTCCCGATATCCGGCGTAATCCAGCACGGGATATCCAAGTCGTGTCAGCTCCTGCTTCAGCAGGCCCCGATGCTCGCCGCCCAGCACGAATTCCGCACGGCTTGAGCGCTTCAGGCCAAAAGCGGATAAGGAACGAGCTTCGGCCAACTCGTCGAGCAGTTCTTCATCACCGACCAGCCGCAACTGCTGCGATTCCTCGCTTGCGTGCAACTGCAGCCTGCCATATTGGTTCATCGTTCTGCGAATAAACTCCGCCAAGGATGCGGGCATGTCCCAGCGCGAATGCTGGTTCAGGCTTGCCATGATTCCATCTGCATTCCATCCCATGGCCGCAGCGTTCCATAGCGATAAAGACGTGATCCGATACGTATGCCATGCAGACGGCGTTTTGATCAACTCTGCGTAAGCCGCCAGCTGCGACCTCGCCTGCTCGCTGCCAGGGTGATCCGTTTCCAGCAAAATCGTAAAGTCCCGCTGCACGATGCAAGCCCCTGTCGTTTCCATGCTTTCCTCCTATGAATATCACATTGACCCGAATTCATCCTTTTCAACACGTCGAAGAAATTCCGGTCGACGCTACAAATAAAAAAAAACACCCTATTCCTTAGGAATAGAGTGCCCAATACTGGAAAAATCATTCGAAAGACGAAGCATACCCCTTGGCCATCGCAATGAACAACTGAACGCCAAGCTGCATCGCGTCTTCATCGAAGTCAAACTTCGGATGATGATGGGGATACACGGCCCCTTTCTCCGGATTGCCTGCCCCCACAAACATGAAACAGCCGGGAACCTGCTGCAAATAATACGCAAAATCCTCCGCAGGCATCAGCATCGGCGTTGTCTGGACGTTGCTTTCACCGAATACCTGAACGGCTTCACGGAAAAAACGCTCCGATTCCGTTTTGTCGTTCACCACAGGCGGATAACCCATGATGTAATTCACATCGGTTTGCGCGCCATAAGCCGCGCCTGTCTGGGCAACGACCGTATGTACCCTCTCCTTCATCGATGCCCGGGTCGCCTCGTCAAACGTCCGGATCGTCCCGCTTAGTTTGCAGGATTCGGCAATGACATTTTGAGCCGAACCGGCTTGCATCGTGCCAATGGTCAGCACAGCCGGACAGAGCGGGTCCACGGACCGGCTGACTACCGTTTGCAGCTGCATGACCAGCGCCGAACCGGCGACCACGCTGTCCACCGTCGATTGCGGCATGCCTCCATGCCCGCCTTTACCTGTAAGCGTGACGTAGAAATCGTCCGCCGCAGCCATCATCGGTCCTTCCTTGCTGGCTGCCACGCCCACCGGAAGCGGTGTCCAGAGATGAATGCCATAGATGACGTCCACACCTTCAAGCGCACCGTCGGCGATGACTTTGACTGCTCCGCCGGGAAGAAGCTCCTCCGCAGGCTGAAACAAAAAACGGATTTCGCCCCGAATGTCGGACCGATGGCGACTGAAATACAGTGCCGTTCCCAGCAGGATCGAGACATGGCCGTCATGACCGCAGGCATGCATGGCCCCCGCCGATTGCGAAGCGTATTCCACGTCTTTTTCATCCTGAATCGGGAGCGCGTCCATGTCGGCACGAAGCATGACGACCGGCCCGGGCTGTTCCCCGCGCAGAATGCCGATGACGCCATGTCCGCCCACATGGCGCTGCACTTCAATGCCGAAGCTTTCCAGCATGTCCGCGATGAAGGTCGACGTCTTCTCCTCATGAAAGGAAACCTCAGGATTACGGTGAAGGTGACGGCGCCATTCCACCATATGGATCTGCAGATCCTCCCACCATATTTTGTTTGTCATTTCTCCCATCCTTTCTTTCTTGAGCAGAGCTTCTATCAGGCCCGCAACAACCTTGGCAAACCTATTGCTGTATATTGTAGCAGAATTGGAAGAAATCCGATACGAAACGGTGTTCGAAAGCTTGCACGGGAAGGGGAAACATACTATCATGAATGAGAGAATGCACGAGAAAATACACTCGGAAGCTTGTGAGGAGGAGCAGACGCTTATGATTTTTAAAAATACAGGCTTAGATGGCTTGAAAAGCGACTTGGCATACCTGGATGAAAGCGCCGAGAAAGTCGGATTTATTCGATGGCAATGGGAATATTACCGGGCTACATATGACTACAAAATTGAAGACGAATCCACCAAATCGGAATATTTCGTACGAATCAACACCCGCGTTGTTGACGGCAAATTGGAAAAACCGGACAGCATTCTGGCGGTAGAAGCCGTGTATCTTGGAAAAGCAACGTTCCCGCACGGCCTGGACTATGACTCTTCCGTTCCGCAGCCAGTCGTGAAGCTGGCGAACCAAAAACTGCAGCAGCTGTTAGAACTGCTTCAGGCATAGGCTGGGACCATACGATGAAACAACAAACGGCCCAGAAGAGAACGAAGAGAGGCACGCCGGATTTTCAACTGCTGATCCTCACTCTATTGTTGGTGGGCTTTGGACTGGTGATGGTATTCAGCTCCAGTTCCAGCATTGCAATTGCTAACGCGGATTATCACAATGATGCCCTTTACTTCACGAAAAAACAACTGATGTGGGCGGTTATCGGCCTGTTTGGCATGTTCTTTGCCATGAACATTCGTTTCAACAAGTATAAGAAGCTGTATGCACCCTTTTTCCTGTTTACAACGGTTATGCTCCTGCTGGTCCTGATTATGGGCAAGGTGCTTAACGGGGCGAGAAGCTGGATCCACATTTTCGGATTCAGCGTGCAGCCTGCCGAGTTCGCGAAGATTGCCATTATTCTGTACCTGTCCGCGCTAATTACCAAAAAAGGCGAGCGCTTCAGGGATTTGAAGACAGGGTATCTTCCCGTCCTGATTATTGTGGGATTCGTAGCCGGGTTGATTATGCTTCAGCCTGACTTCGGTACGACTTTTATTTTGGTCGCCACTTGCGGATTGGTCATTTATGCAGGGGGAGCCAACATGAAACACATCATGGGATCCATTCTGCTGGTGGTGCTTGGGGCTGCGCTGGCTTTTGGAGGAAACGCTCTCCTTTCAACCTTATCCCCCTCGGACAACGCAGCCTCCACCACGGACGCTGCAGACGCGTCAAAGTCGAATTACAAGGTTGGACGGTTTCAAGCGTTCCTCGATCCGATGTCTGACCCGAACGGAAGCAGCTATAACCTCTATCGCTCGTTAGTCGCGATCGGGGACGGCGGCTTTACGGGTTCCGGAATCGGGCAAGGCACCATTAAATTGCATTACTTGCCCAATGCGTACAATGACTTTATTTTTTCGGTCATTGGCGAAGAGCTCGGTTTTTTGGGAAGCATGCTCTTCCTGCTCGTCTATCTGTACTTCATATGGCGAGGCATCATCGTCTCCTTACGCTGCCCCGATCCGTTCGGAACGCTCGTCGGCATCGGCATCATGGGATTGATCGCCATCCAGGCCTTCATTAATATCGGTGGCGTGACTCAAACGATTCCGGTGACGGGAGTTACCCTTCCGTTTATCAGTTATGGCGGTACTTCCCTCTTCATTATGATGGTGGCCATGGGCATTTTGCTGAGTATTTCACGCACCAACAACCTGGATGTCATCAAGGAAGAAAAAACGAAGTCCGTCACGATTCAAACCCAAACACGCACTTCTCCGGCGGTACGTTCCCGCCAGGCCATTCGTCGCGTTCGTTAATCGGTGAATGGATAATCGAAAAAAGACTTCACATCCCTTGGGATGTGAAGTCTTTTTTCTTACCGCATATGGATGATTATACGTCGTCACCTTTGAAAGAAACGCCTTCGACCTTGACGTTGACTTCAACAACACGCAATCCGGTCATGCTTTCAACCGCTTCCCTTACGTTTTGCTGAAGCATGCGGGATACTTCATGAATCGGGGTCTCGTACAGGACGATGATGCGCAGATCAATGGCTGCTTCCAGCTGGCCGACCTCAACGCCCACGCCTTTCTGTACGTTTTTACCGCTGAGGCGCTTGGCCCAGCCCTCCGACAATCCTCCAGACATTGCGGCAATTCCGGGCGTCTCGAGCGCAGCCATTCCGGCAATTTTCGCCACGACGTCATCCGCAATCCGGATATTTCCGCCATCCAGTTGAAGTTGTTCTGCCATGCCACATCCTCCTTCACTTCGTTACTCGTATTTTATCCGGTTTCCATACCAAAAAGCAAATGAAAGTCATTTGCGGCGTTTACAATCCAGGATGATTTGGGTATATTGAGTTATAAAAATATTCTCATATGCTTTTCCATTTCAAATTGAAATAAATACATAATGCCGAGGTGTTAGCTTGTGAAAAAACGGATTTCATCAACCTTGCTGATCGTAACCTTCGTACTCAGCGCCATTGCACATTATGCGAACTGGAATCCGGTCCTGCAATTTGTAGTCTCGGCCCTTTCGGTCATTTTCGTTGCCGGATTTCTGGGCAAGGCTACCGAATCCGTTGCACATTATGCCGGACAACGGCTGGGCGGATTTTTGAATGCCACCTTCGGCAACGCGGCCGAGCTGATCATCGCCATATTTCTCGTTAAAGAGGGATTGTTCGACATGGTCAAGGCCAGCCTGACAGGCTCCATCATCGGAAACCTGTTGCTCGTGCTTGGATTAAGCATCTTTGCCGGCGGCCTCAAGTTCAAAATCCAAAATTATAACGTTTCACTGGCAGGCCTTAACGGTTCACTGATGATTGTAGCTATCATCGCGCTGTTTATTCCCGCCGTCTTTCTGAACACCCATTCCATTACGCAAAAGGATACCGACACACTTAGCCTGGTCGTGGCAGGCTTGCTCATTCTGGCTTACATTGCCTGGCTCTTGTTCTCCATGGTGACGCACAAAACGTATCTTGCCGATGTGACGGAAGACGAAGACGAGGAGCTGCCGCATGAACATGCGCCGGTATGGTCCAAAAGCAGATCTATCCTGTACCTTGTGCTCGCTACCGTCATGGTTGCTTTTGTCAGCGAATGGCTTGTCGGCACGCTTGAGGTGTTTACGGAACAATTCGGATTGAGCGAGCTCTTTGTGGGTGCCTTCCTTGTGGCCATTATCGGCAATGCAGCCGAACATAGCGCGGCCGTCATGCTTGCCATGAAAAACAAGATTAGTGCCGCCGTGGAAATCGCGGTGGGCAGCAGCCTGCAAATTGCCCTGTTCGTGGCACCCGTGCTTATCTTTGTCAGCTACTTTATCGGGGACACGATGGATATCGTATTTACAACGATTGAGTTGGTCGCCATCGGGGTGTCCGTATTTATCGCAAAATCCATCACGCAGGACGGCTCGACCAACTGGTACGAAGGCTTGCTGCTGCTGGTTGTCTATGCCATTCTCGGTGTATCGTTCTTTCTTGTCTAGTCCATTAACACAACAAAGAGGAGCTGTCCCTGGTCATTCTGTTTTGACCTATGAGACAGCTCCTCTTTGCTTTGGCAGCGGTCTGCCGATTCTCCCGGAATCCGCACACAAAAAAAGCATGCATAGCCGCTGCATGCCTTCTATTCGGACCCGCGCGAAGGCAGGCTATTGCTCATTCTTCTTGTTCAAAGCCTCATATAAAATAGCCAGATTCCGCTCAAGGGCACTGACCATCTGCTTACCCGAACTTTCCGGGAGAAGCCCTGCGCGAACAGCAAAATCCACTTCCTTGGAGAACCCATACATCTGTGTATCCAGTACTTCCTCGTAGAGAGGGCAGTAGCGGGTAGCCAGATTCTCCATCTGTACTTCAATAAGCTTCTGTATTTTATCTGCATCTTCTTGAAGAAGACTGATCGCTTTCATATTCAGCTGTTCCTGCAGATCAGATGAAGTCATGCATTTCCCCCCCTATGTCCCAAAAATCGCGTAAAGACGTTCTACCCCTAATATTAGACGAAATCAGAAGCTAATACAAGAACTTGACCAAAATAACCACCTAATCCGAGTCCAGTTCGATGAAATAATACCCTATAGGCGTATTTATGGAAATCGGAGAGATCCATACGTCTCGGGAACAACGCAAAGAAGCACCTCCGCCACGTTAGGCAGAGATGCTTCCCGAACCATTACTCGGACGCGATCGTTACATTGAGGCCGTGCTTGGCAAACACTTCCGCCATCGCTTTTTTGGCTTCATCCTCATCCGGGCCATGAACGTGCAGCTCATAGCTGTGCGTGCTCACCAACGTTGTGAACAAACCCAGAATGCTTTTGACGTCGATATACTTGTTGTCCGAATGCAATACGATTGAAGATGTAAACTTGCCTGCTGTTTGAGCAATTTCCACTACCGCAGCGTTATTACTCGACATAGGAATCCCTCCGTCTTTTCACTAAATGGTATCATCTATGAATTACCCCTTCATGATACCGTGAATCCGCTTTCCTAGCAACAGCAAAATGGCAAGGATTACTTCAATTGATCTGGATTAAGGCATTCAAGCTCAGGGACAACGAAAATGCCGTCTTTGCGAATCAATACATCGTCAAAATAAATTTCGCCACCGCCGTAATCCGGACGTTGGATCAATACGAGATCCCAGTGGATTGACGAACGGTTGCCGTTATCGGTTTCCTCATAGGCTTGCCCTGGGGTGAAGTGCAGGCTGCCCGCAATTTTTTCGTCGAACAGGATGTCCTTCATCGGATGCAGGATGTATGGGTTGAATCCGATCGCGAACTCGCCGATGTGGCGCGCGCCTTCGTCGGAGTCGAGGATTTCGTTCAAACGTTTCGTATCATTGCTCGTCGCTTCAACGATTTTCCCGTCTTTGAAGGTGAATTTGATGTTTTCAAACGTAATGCCGTTGTACAGCGTGGCCGCATTGTAGCTGATTGTACCGTTGACGGAATCGCGAACAGGCGCGCTGTAAACCTCGCCATCCGGAATGTTTTTTTGGCCGGAGCATTTCACGGCGCCAATGTTTTTGATGGAGAAGCTCAAGTCCGTGCCAGGTCCGGTAATGCGGACTTTGTCCGTACGGTTCATGAGATCCGCGAGAGCATCTTGCGCTTTGTCCATTTTGGCGTAATCCAGATTGCAGACGTCGAAGTAAAAATCTTCGAAGGCTTCCGTGCTTGTGTTTGCAAGCTGAGCCATGCTTGCATTCGGATAACGCAGCACTACCCATTTGGTATGTTTGACGCGTTGTTCGCTATGTACCGGGTGGGAATACAGCGCATTGTACATCTTCATTTTGTCTTCCGGCACATCGGACAGGTCGTTTACGTTTTCCCCGGCGCGAATGCCGATGTAGCAATCCATCTGCTTCATCCGGTTCAGGTCGATTTCCGCCCACGTTTTCATCATGTCTTCGGTGGCGTTTTTGAGCATGGCGCGCTGCACCGTTCGATCGGTCAACTGCACAAAGACGTTTCCGCCTTTTTTGCCTACCTCTTCAATGATGGCGTTCATCAAATCGCGTTCCGTTCCGATCATCTCAACGAGCACGTTCTCCCCAGGCTGCACGTCTACCGAGTAGCCGACGAGGTTTGCTGCGAGTTTCTGAATCCTTGGGTCCTTCATGTCGTAACATCCTCCTGTCATCCGCCATTCTTTAAATTGAACAACGGTAAATTACGTTAACTATTGTAGCACGCTACAGCGTTCCCGTCAGCAGGCAGTGCTCAATTCCCGTTTTCGGCCTCCCAGAACTGCGACGAAATAAATTACCTCTAATTCCTTGCAGCTTCTTAGTTATAGGACTTGAAGTTAACGTCCGTCACAAGCGCTTCCTGACTTTTCTTGACGCCGTCTTCCTCAAGACTTACCTTGCTTTCGGACGATAATCGCAGCGGCAAACTGCTTCTCCGGTCTACGGTAAGATGATAAACGGTCTGCACCTCAGCGTTTTGCATCATCTGCATCAACCTGTCCTCTCCTTGTTTCCAAACCTTGTCCAATTCTTTCTCCATTGCTGGACGATTCTTCCCCCCGCTTGCAGCCGCTTTATGCAGGTACTCCGCCCGTATGGCTTCCATCTCGCCGTTCAGTTGGGCGACGGCCCAGGCCTTCGCGTCTTTCGGGGCCAGTTCAATCCGCAAAATCCGCGTGCGACGGCCTGATCCATATTCCGAATGGATGGTTTTGTTCATGCGATCAATGTTCTCCAATTGGGCAATCGGATTGAAACGGGATAAAGATCCGCGCAGCGGTTCATGCTCAGCGGATAATGCCTGCCATTTTCCACCCTTTCGCGCAAAAGAAGCGCTAAACCCTCCCTTCTTCCCATTGAGAGGCTTTCCATCCAGAGGCGCAATGCCGGATTCCTTACCGGCAGCCGCAATCGTTCCGGGCACTCTCGTCTGCAGCGTCAGGCGATCATGGTCTTCCAGCTTGCCTTCAAATTTGAACTGATTCTCGAACCGGGCGCTGTTCTCCCTGCGTAATCCGGCCTCTCCTTCGAAAACCAACCTTTCCTTTCCGGCAATGCCGGAAACCGCACGCGAAAATACTTCCTCAGGAGTTTGCTCCTTCTGGAACATTCCGCAACCACCCATACATAACGCCAAGACGATCAGCAAAAATGCAGTCGGCATATGACGTCTTATCCACACCCACATCTCGAATTCCACCTTTCGGACAAACGTTCTTCATAGCCTGCCCCGTGGGATTCGCCTTATACTTTGTCAGTATTGTAAGAGGGATGCCCCCATCCATCGCAAAAAGAGGACCATCCCGCACAACGGAATGTCCTCTTTTTATCGGTTGATCTCCTGTTTTTCGAGCACGATGCGATTGCGTCCCCCGTTTTTTGCTTCATACAGGGCCATGTCTGCGCGGTAAAACAACGATTCCACGGTCACCTTATCATCCATGCAATTCCACTCGGCAATCCCGCTGGACACTGTCACAAGCGGTCTTGTTTCTTCCGCCACTCTTCTACGGATGGTTTCCGCATAATGCCGAGCCTGATGTATTCCGACTTGCGGCATGTAAATGGCCAGCTCCTCGCCCCCCCACCTTGCGCATACATCCTCGGGGCGAGCCGAACTTGTCACGATATCACTGACCTGCTTCAGCACCTGGTCTCCGGTTTGGTGCCCAAATGTATCGTTCACCTGCTTGAATTGGTCAATGTCCACCACGATCAAAGAACCGCAAAATTCGTGAGCCTGACGTTCATGAATGATATTATCCAGATAATGCCTGACGTATAGCCCCGTCAACATGTCCAGATTGGCAAGCCGCCGCACTTCGGCGTGAAGCGTAGCGTTCGAAAGGGCCAGTCCGATATGAATGGACAACATTTGAAGCAGCCGATAGTTGTCATACGAAAAATAATGCTCGCGCCGGTGGGACAGCAAAATAAAGCTTTTCACCACACCATTCACTCTTACAGGCGCAGCCATGAGCGAAAGCGAATGGGTAACCTCCATAAACACGGAAGTCAATTGCCCGTACTCGGCATAGTTGGAAAGAATGATCGGTTCCTCGGTTTGGCGCAGCAATCCGGCAAATCCATAATCCAGAGGAAACGTTTTATGGGCAAAATCGGGTATATTCGAAGACATGACCTCAAATTGGTCTGTATCCTCCTTTAACTGCAGGATGCAGCACCATTCGGCTTGAAAAATGGCTAACAGCTCCTGGACCGAAAAATCGAATATTTCCATGAGCTGCAAACTTTTGTTCAATCGCTGTGTCAGGTCATTCATCAGGCGCAGCTCCTGGACGAGCATGTTCGACTGTTCATGCAATTTGGCATTTTCAAATGCCGTTCCCGTTGTGTCAGCCATCATGGACACCAGCTGCAGATCGGACTCCTCGATCGTTTCCTCGTTCATTTCCATGTGGAATACCCCGTATACTCCCTGGTTTCCCTTAAGAGGAAAAGCCACCTCGGCAATGCGATTTCCCGGTTGTTCTGAACGGAGTACGATCATCTTCCCCTCTTTAAAGGAGCGCACGCAAATATCATTTCCTCGTTCGCGAACCAATAACGGCTTGATCCGGGAATGGGGGCTTTTCTGATCCTGCGACATGTACAAATTCATCCGGGTGGCCGGGTACAAGTAATCGATGCTTTCAAACACCTTGTCCAAAATCGCATCCGCATTCATCTTGTCATTCAACCGCTGAATGATCTGAAACAGAATTGATCTGCGATGTTCCTCGCGTGCCGTTTGTTCATGGGCTTTCAACAGATCCGTCATAAATATGTATTCAAATCTTCGGTAGAAGCAAGTACGAAAGTGCGCCGCCTCAGATCGAACTACAGCTTCAGACGTTTCATATCGATCAGGTTCGTGAATCAAGGCCGTGAAGACAGCAAACAAGTCTTGATTGATTCTCGAGTACAACGGCTCTGCAAGCATCGCATATTGGCCATAAGCGCCCAAGTTTCGAGCGATTCGCGGCTGTCCGGAATCCAGACATTCCGAAACCAATTGCACGACAGCCCCGATACTCTCCTGTTCAATTGGAGCGACGCATATGCCTTCGGCATTCCAGACAGAATACTTCGTTTGCGAACGGCCAAAGTCCGTTAAACGCTGTACCTGCCAATCGGCAAAGGCTTGTTGCAGCAACGTGTCAAGATAGCAGAAGTCAAAAGGTGTGATGTCCATATGCTGCATCCAGAGCGTATGCTCTTCATGTGATTTTTTGGAAAATAACGTTTCGGTCGAGTTAGGCGAATTGACGCTCTCTGGCAACCTTCCTAGATGTTCCAACATGTCAGGCGCTCCTTTGCACCGTTTTTGCATCTGAAGATGCATGAATCTGCAGATCCTATCGCAAATCTGCAAAAGGTATGGGATAACGTTTGTTTTACGCAATCCTTTAAAGTTAAGATACACTTTATTCTACTCTCTTTAAAGGGTTTTTGCATCCATATTCCATAAAATCGTCCCATTTTTTTAGGCCCAATGACCTATCGACAAAATTAGACGTTTTTCTATCTTCACCTTGCTCTTGACTTCCTTTTATCCAAACTGTAGAATATATTGTTGATGAAGACTGCTAATGGGTCTTTAAATTTGGGCATTACCGGTTGTGTCACCCTCATTTGTTTTGTTGCTTTCAGGACAGCGGCTGAACTTTCCTGATTGATGCTTGCGAGGCTTGCCCGCAACAACAAAACGAAGCGCAAACAGAGCCCTAACTATTGAATTTTAATTAAAAAGGAGCTACTTTACACATGGCACGTTACACTGGTCCTAAATTTAAATTGAGCCGTCGTCTCGGCATTTCCCTGAGCGGAACTGGCAAAGAATTGAAACGTCCTTTCCCTCCGGGTCAGCACGGTCCTAACCAACGCAGAAAAATGAGCAACTACGGTATGCAGTTGCAAGAAAAACAAAAACTTCGCCACATGTACGGCCTGGGCGAAAAACAATTCCGCACTCTGTTTGCTAGAGCGCAAAAAATGCAAGGAATCGCGGGTGAAAACTTCATGTTCTTGCTCGAGAGCCGCCTTGACAACCTGGTATACCGCCTTGGATTCGCTAACTCCCGTGCAGGTGCACGTCAGTTGGTATCCCACGGTCACGTTACTGTAAACGGCAAAAAAGTCGACATCGCTTCTTACCAAGTAAGCACTGGCGACGTAATCGGCCTGCGTGAAAGAAGCCGCGGTTTGTCTTCCGTGAAGGAAGCTCTGGAAAACCGTACGCATCTTCCGGCATACCTGGAATTCAACGACACAGCTGTTGAAGGAAAATACATCCGCCTGCCAGAACGCGCGGAACTTTCCCAAGACATCGACGAAAAACAAATCGTCGAGTTCTACAACCGTTAATCGTTGTTTTTCAATCCTGCTTTACCCCAAACAGCTGCCTGAGAAATTTCTCGGCAGCTGTTTTTTTGCTTCCATGCTAAGCCTATATTCCCCCACAACTTACATATACTAATCGAACGACTTCGTCTCGATGACAACTTATTCAGTCATTCCCCCAAGAAATTGGCAATTTTCGTCGATTGCTTGTATTTCTCACGCATGCAAAGCCTCCTTTTTATGCTATAATAAGTGTCGTTAAAAGGAGGAAGACACTGAATGGTTGATGCAAATAAAAACAAGCCCGACGAGCAGCCTGTCCGCAAGCGGAGCTTTATCCGCAAACTCGGCAGCGTTGTCAAATGGATGGTTATCCTGGGATTCATGGGCGTGCTATTCGTTGGCGGTGCCTTGATGGGGTACGTCAGTTCCATCGTTAAAGATGAACCCGTTCGTTCAAGAGCCCTGATCGAGCAAAAAGTCAGCGAAAACTCCATTACAGGCTTTGCTTACTTCGCCGATGGAAGCCCGATCGGCCAGTTGCGAACCGAAGAAGATCGGCGCCCGGTCACCTTTGACCAGATTCCGCAAAAGGTCATCGACGCCGTCATTGCCATTGAAGACAATCATTTTTACGAACATAGCGGCGTAGACATGAGCGGAACGCTGCGCGCAGTGAAACAGAAGGTTTTGAACGAATCCGTTCAAACCGGCGGAAGCACCCTGACCCAACAGCTGGCCCGGCGTGTATTCCTCAATTTGGACCGAACCGAGGACCGCAAAGTCAAAGAAATTCTGCTCTCTCTGCGGCTTGAACGGTTTATGACCAAAAACCAAATCATGACCGCGTATCTGAATAAGGTTCCTTTCGGTAACGGGTCTAGCGGCTATAACGTCTACGGGATCAAAGCGGCCGCAAAAGGATTGTTCAACATCAATGATTTGGAGAAACTGAATACGGCACAAGCCGCTTATCTTGCAGGTTTGCCGCAGTTACCCTCCTCTTACTCTGCCTTTAACGGAAAAGGCGATTTTGTAGAGGAAAACTTCGAGCGCGCAATCAATCGTCAGCACCTCGTGCTGCGCCGCATGCTTGAACTCGGCAAAATCAATACGTCGGAATACGATGAAGCCCTTGCTTTCGATATCAAAAGTTCGCTTGCACCAAAAACCGTAAAAGCTTACAACACTTATCCTTACCTTATGATGGAAACGGAGCGGCAGGCTGCGCAGATCCTCATGGATCTGAATACGGAAAAAGACAAAACGAATAACTCAACCGGCAAGGACACGGATGGAAATACCGCCGATAAGGACAACAGCACATTGTTGGAGGAAGCACAGCAGCAATTGCGCACTGGCGGATATCGCATCTATACGACCATCAACAAAAATGTGTACAAAACGATGAGGTCGATCGCCGAGGATGATAGCAACTTCTCTGCCGAAGATCCTACCAAAGGCAAAGAACAAACAGCGGCCATGCTGATCGATCACAAAACCGGGGCCATTCTCGGCATGATCGAAGGACGCAGCTTCCAAGACGAACAGATGAACTATGCCACCCAGATGGTACGTCAGCCAGGTTCGACGATGAAACCGATCGCAGCATATTTGCCGGCCATGGAGGCAGGTCTCGTTCAGCCGGCTTCCATTATCGACGATGCTCCGATCATCCTGAAGAACGGCGGTGCCGGATACCATATTCCGAAAAACGCCAACAATCGCTATCAGGGACTCGTTACAGCCCGCAGGGCATTGAATTATTCATTGAACATCCCTGCACTCAAGCTGTTTAATGAAGAAGTCGGAATCGATAAAGCTTGGGCTTTTTCGAAAAAGCTCGGCATCACGACCATCCAGAAAAGCGATTACCAAGCGCAGACCGGTGTTCTTGGCGGCCTTCAATATGGCGTAACCGTCGAAGAACTGACCAATGCCTATGGCGCAATTGCCAACAATGGCGTCTATAACGATGCGTACATGATCAGCAAAATTGTAGATTCCAAAGGCAACATTGTTTACAAACACGAAGCCAATCCCGTTCAGGCTTTTTCCGAGCAAACGGCATACTTGATGACCGACATGCTGCGGACAGTCATTACGGAAGGGACGGCCGACAAAGTTCGTTCCAATTACAAATATACCAAGAGCGTTCCTATTGTCGGTAAAACAGGATCCACTCAAAGTTACGCAGACGTATGGTTTGAAGGATACACGCCAGACGTCACCTTGGGTGTATGGGTTGGATACAAGCAGCCTGTGAATACGCTTGAGACCAAATCCCAACGCAAACGGGCGCAGCAGTTATGGACCCAGATCATGAATGAGTTGGTTTCTTCCCAAAAGGACTTATTCGTGACGGATTCGTTCAAAAAACCCGACGGGATCGTAAGCAAAACCGTATCGGCTTACAGCGGTAAGCTGCCTACTTCTCTAACGGACAAATTTGTGACGGATATATTCAACAGCAAATACGTGCCGAAAGAGAGCGATGACGGCGTTGGGCGGGCAACATATATCACTTACAATGGCGTGAATTACATTCCGCGGGACGGAACGCCTTCGGATATGCTCAAAGTAAAAACGGTCATCAAACGGAAAAAGCCGATTTCCGAGTTGATTAAAGAACTGCAAAATGCGTTTTCTCGCATGAGTCGTCACGAATCGCTCGCATACTATTTGCCTGAAGATGCCGGCAGTGATATGCCGACCAAGATCGATCCGCGTACGGACAACGGCAAGGCACCTGATGCGCCATCCAATGTAAGGCTTTCCGGGTCGGTCATCACATTCAGCGCAACGCCTGAGAACGACGTCGTAGGCTATCGTTTGTATCGATCCGCCAATGGCGGAGGATTCCAGAATCAAGGCAAAGTCGTCCTGACAGGAGAATCCAGATCGTTTAGCGTTTCGACAAACGGTAATTTTGCTTACTATGTCACTGCCGTCGATGTAGCCGGCAAAGAGTCTGCACCGAGTGCCATCGTCAGCACTGCAGTCAATGCAGCCGAACCGGACGTAGAAAATAATGAACCGATCGAGGTTCCGGGTACTGTCATTGATCCAACGAATACAGGGGAGAAACCGGCCGCGCCAACGCCTCCTGGCACGCCTGGCCAGGTCGGCGTTTCCGCCCTTCCCCAAGGCATTCGCATTCAATGGTCTCCGAACCCGGAGACGGATGGGGTCAAAAGCTACACGGTATATTACAGCGAAACCGGATCAGCACCGTTTAACCAAATCGGAACCACTTCGGGCACATCGCTTGATTTCGGCGTAGCCGAAGGAACCGGAGGTTGGTTCAAGGTCTCTGCGACTAACGATGCGGGTGAATCCAGCCCTTCGGCAGCCGTTTCTTTGCAGCCTTGATCGAAACCTGAACGCATTAAAACGTTAAGCCCCGCTTCCTTTGATTGGAGGCGGGGCTTATATGTCATACAAATAAGCCTGCTCTGGTGTGATCCAGAACAGGCTTATTTCTTATGCTTTCATTCGAGAGACGAGCGAACCCTGCTGCTCTAATCCTCAATCGTGGATAGATCGCCAGCCGGAAGATCCAGCTCCCATGCCTTCAACACACGCCGCATGATTTTGCCGGAACGGGTCTTCGGCAGTTTATCCTTGAACTCAATTTCGCGTGGAGCAGCGTGGGCGGATAACCCTTCTTTCACAAAGCGGTAAATCTCCTCTTTAAGCTCAGGAGTAGCTTCATAGCCTTCACGCAATGCCACAAAAGCTTTAATGATCTCCCCTCGCATGACGTCGGGTTTGCCAATAACCCCCGCCTCGGCAACAGCCGGATGCTCCACCAGCTTGCTCTCGACCTCGAAGGGACCGATGCGCTCTCCCGAGGAATTAATGACGTCGTCAATCCGCCCCTGAAACCAGAAGTACCCGTCTTCATCCATATACGCGGAGTCCCCTGAGACATACCATCCAGGCAAACGGAAATATTCCTCGTATTTGGCAGGATTGTTCCATATCTTCGCCATCATGGATGGCCAAGGGGTGCGGATGGCCAAATTCCCCATGCTATACGGAGGGAGTACCTCGCCTTGATCGTTGATGATTGCCGCCTCTACCCCTGGCAAAGGCCGTCCCATGGATCCCGGTTTGATCGGCATGCCCGGATAGTTGCAGATCAGCTGTGCACCGGTTTCCGTCATCCACCACGTATCATGGATGCGCTGCCCGTACACGTTCCATCCCCAACGAACCACTTCAGGGTTAAGCGGTTCTCCTACGGACAGCACATGGCGCAGGCTGCTGAGATCATGCCGCTTTATTTCGTCCTCTCCCGCTCCCATCAGCATACGGAATGCAGTCGGCGCACTGTACCATACGCTTACTTTGCGTTTCTCAATGGTGCTGTACCAATCCTGCGGACTGAAACGGCCCCCGCGAATGACATTGGTTACCCCGTTCAGCCACGGAGCGAAGATACCATAAGAAGTGCCTGTGACCCACCCCGGATCAGCCGTGCACCAGTACACATCGCCGTCGCGCAGGTCCAATACCACTTTACTGGTGTAATAATGCTGAATCATGGCATTTTGAACGTGATAGACCCCTTTGGGTTTACCGGTGGAACCTGAGGTATAGTGAATCAATAGCCCGTCCTCGCGAGTCAGCCATTCCACTTCCATCTCGTCCGAAGCGGACGACATCTCGGCATCATAATCAACGAGCCCTTCTTCGGTCTGCGCTCCGCCGCCAACAACGAATACATACTTGAGCTCAGGCAATTCGGAACGTTTGATCCGACCGAGCAGCTCCGGCGTCGTCACAATCGCAACCGCGCCGCTGTCTTCAAGGCGATCCTTGACCGCCGTCTCCATGAACGCTTCAAACAGCGGGCCCACTACGGCGCCTGCCTTCAGAATGCCGAGCAGGCTAAAGTAGAGTTCAGGACTGCGGGGCATGAATATAAAAACCCTGTCTCCCTTGGCAATGCCGTATTTTCGCAGAACGTTCCCGAAGCGGTTCGATTGCTCGCTTAGATCGGCAAACGTGTATGCCTCTTCTCTTGTGGCATCGCTGTACAACAATGCGGTTCTGCCGCCTCTTCCTTCGAGCACGTGACGGTCGACCGCCTCATGCGCAATGTTTACTTTTCCGCTGGTATACCACGTAAAATGTTTCTCAACCGATTCCCAATCGAAGCGGCCTCGAGCTTCCTCGTAATCACCCAGATTGGATTCGGACACAACCGTTTGCAGCATCTCACCATGTGCTTGACTCATGCTTGCCAGCCTCCTCAACTCGACATTTCGATTCCTTCAAAAAGGTGTTTCGCTTTGCCTTGGTGTTGACTGAACTTACAGTTAGCGCTTACATTATTTAGAGAGCAACTCTCTGCATGTACCCTGTCAGGTAGCCAAAATCGGTGCAGCTTCATTCTGCATTCCAATTGTGAACGTTTTATGTCAAGGCAATTATATCAAATTGCTTCCGGGACCGTCTATGGCTTTTCATTTTTTTGATTTTTTGCTATAAGTAGGGAGGAGAGGAGCATGAACCATGGAGCATTTGAAAGAATACCACATGCGTTCCATCTTCAAGTCCGGTTTCCATATTACCGTGGAAGGCCCTTTGCCTCCTGACAGGATCGCAGCGTTGTCTTTTCATCCGGATCTGGATGCGTTCCGACGCCCTGCCGAGCAGCAGGAAGCGTTGATCGAAATTGCAGGTTTGCCCGAAGGGCGCATCATCATCGCTCGTGAACGCGAAACGATCGTGGGTTATATTACGTTTCACTACGCCGATGAGTGTGAGCGTTGGTCTGAAGGCAGCATGGCCGATCTGATTGAATTGGGAGCTATTGAGGTAGCGGATCGGTACCGCTCGCTGGGCATCGGGAAAGAAATGCTGCTTACGGCTTTTGCGGGCGGCCAGATGGAAAGATACATCGTGTTTACGACTGAATATTACTGGCATTGGGATTTGAAAGGCAGCGGTCTGTCCGTGTGGGATTATCGGAAAATGATGGAGCGTTTGATGCAGACCGTCGACATGACCTGGTACGCTACCGACGATCCCGAAATATGTTCGCATCCGGCCAATTGCCTGATGGTGCGTATCGGAAATAAGGTGCCTCTCGAATCCGAGCAGCAGTTCGATCGCGTTCGTTTCCGCCACCGGTTTATGTATTGATGCAAAAACCGCTATCCTTTCAACCATGTTTCATTTGAAAGACACATGGATGCAGTCATAGCGGTTTTTTAAAACAATTTGCTCCGCTCAAGGGCGCATTTACGATTTTATTTGCTTTCGCTTACATATTGGTGAGCATGTGTTCCACAATACGGTGAGAACGTTGCGACGAATGTACGGTAAACTCCGCAAAATTGACATGGGCCGAACCGTCAGCCTTATCGGACATGCCGCGCAGCACCACAAACGGCACACGATTCATGAAACACACCTGAGCAACCGCAGCCCCTTCCATCTCGGCACAGGCGCCATCCATTTCGGCATATAACCTGCCTACCGTCTCCTTGCTGGCGATGAATTGGTCGCCTGACAACACTTTGCCGATCCGATAATGTGCCCCTTGTGCAAGGCATGCCTGTTCCGCCAGTGCAATCAATGTCTCATCGGCTGGAAAAGCCGACGTCTCCTGGTAAGGGATGACGCCGCGTTCGAACCCAAGCGCGGTTACATCCATGTCATGCTGGACGCATACGGAAGAAATGACGATATCGCCGATATTCAACTCGGGATGCACCGCTCCGGCCACACCCGTAAATATAATTTTGTCCACCTGGAACCGGTCAATCAAAATTTGCGTGGTCACGGCGGCATTGACCTTGCCTACGCCTGACTTGCACACTACAATCTGTTTCCCCAGCCACTCGCCTGCGACATACGTAAGCCCGGTCTGCTTGACGGTCTCCGATCGTTTCATGCCTGCCAGCAAAAGCTCCACTTCTTCATTCATCGCACCGATTATTCCGATGGTTTCGCGCATTCTGTCCTGCCTCCATTTGATCCAAGCCTCGTCTTGAGATTCGGACGTATCTACTTCTTGTCAAGCACAAAAGCTCCGTTTCCGGAGCTTCGCCTGCATACTATGTAGAGAGGGAATAAATCTTCCCTTTCATCTTAATCCGGGCGGCGTCCGCCAGACGCGACATCCCTTTGCCGTCCCGTTTAGCCAGCGTGGCTGACAGACAAACGCAAAATCGTTTCATGCGGCAAAATCACGCGTGGATTTTCTACGTTTTCCTTCTTCATCAGCTTGGTCAAAAGACGCATCGCCACGGCACCCAGGTCGTACATCGGTTGGGCCACCGTTGTCAGCTGAGGACGAACCATGGAGGCCATACGGATGTTGTCCACGCTAATGATCGAGAAATCATCCGGTACTTTCAAGCCTTCATCCTGAATGCTGTGGATAGCACCAATCGCCATTTCATCCGTCGCGGCAAAGATCGCAGTTGGTCTCTTCTTCAAGCCCAGGAAGTACTTCATGGCTTCCACGCCGGACTCATAGCGGTAATTTCCGATACGTACGAGATCCTCCTGGTACTCCATACCTGCAGCTTCAAGCGCCTTCTTGTACCCTTGGAAACGGGCATAACCGTTGGCCGGGTCTTGCAGCGTGCCGCTGATCATGGCAATTTCCTTGTGACCATGGCGAATCAGCGTATTCACCGCATCGAATGCAGCCGCCTCATGGTCGATGTCCACGGAAGGATATGCCCCCTTCTCGTCGCTTGTGGCGCAAAGCACGATCGGCACGGCGGCAGACTGGAACGCCTGGATATGCTCGTCCGTCACGGTTCCGCCCATGAAGAGCAGACCGTCCACCTGTTTCTCAAGCAGCGTGTTGATAACGCGAATTTCCTTTTCCTTCTTTTTGTCCGCATTACACAAAATGATATTGTAGTGATACATATTCGCGATATCCTCGATACCGCGGGCAATCTCGGCAAAGATGGAGTTGGAAATATCAGGGATCACAACGCCGACGGTTGTTGTCTTTTTGCTCGCCAGACCTCTGGCTACAGCATTAGGACGATATCCCAGGCGTTCGATTGCTTCATAGACTTTTTTGCGGGTTTGAGGTTTAACATTAGGGTTATTGTTGACAACCCGTGATACTGTCGCCATGGATACGCCAGCTTCACGTGCTACATCATAAATGGTTACCGTCACAGCACTTCTCTCCATTACCAGTAAATTTTCATACCATTTTCATTAAGATTTATATTACGACAAATTATTGCATTAATCAATTAAAATAGGCTTCAATAGCCGTTTAATACACTTGTAAGCGCAGTCGAAGTAATGTTTGAATGGGAGGTATGCCATACCGCTTTCCCATTCTGCACAAGAATGGCCTGCGGCGACTCATGTTTAACCCCGAGTATTGCCTCCGTTTCATTGGAAACAGGGCGATCTTCCACAACATAGACGATGCCATAGTCCACATTTTCGTTCGGCTGATTCTGCAGATAATGGTCCATCTCCTGATAAGCTCTTGAACTGATTGGGCAACGAGTACTATGCTTAAACAGAAGCAATGGTTGATTATTCGTAGCTCCCAGCGCGGAGTTAAGCTGTTCAACACTTGTCATTTTGGTCATGTAAGCCATTGGATATACATCCCCCTTTATCAGGAATACCAATATGTTGAGCGTTTTCACTCTACGATATCTTAACAAAAAGTGCAGGAAAAAGCCAATTTTCATGAAAACAAGCATGAAACGCGTCAAAATCAAACAGCATTCGAGAAATAACTTCTCCATGCAAAGCCGGACAATTGTCCCAGCCTGCGCTGTGTCATTTGAATCCATTCCTCGTCACCGGATTTTTGGGCATAGTTCAATATATCCAGGAGCAGGTTGATGCGTTCCTGAACGGCTTGCTGCATGCGCTCTTCCATCTCCCGATCCGACGCGTCCGGCCACGACTGAAGCATTTCGTGAAAAAGGTCGGCGAGTTCGTTCTGTTTACCGAAAGATACGTCTTGCTGCACGGGATGATCTCCCAATTTGCTGATACATTCCTTAAGGTCCGGCTTTACCGGCTGAAGAACCTCGTATGTAACGCAATCCGTGCATGCGAATACAGGCACGTTGCGAATTTCCACCTTTTTGGCATATACTACCGTTCTCATTTCCAATTCCATTACATGTCCGCACTTGCATGATTTGCGCACATCCATCACCTCATTCGTTCTTTGCTCATGAATAGTTCATTCGACCTTTTTCGGCGCAAATCCTGCCCAAAACCACAAATTAAACAAATTACCACCATCCCCAGAAGATGGTACCTTATGAGGAAAGCATACATCGACACAAATCGTTGTACCGACGAAAATGCTGACCGTGAAGCCGTCCACAAAATTTGTTACAATAAATCGCGATGGTGAACACGTTCAATAAAGGAGAGATGATCATGAGATTAACCGGTAAGAAAGTTATCGCCCTTGTCGATGAAGAATTCGAGGATTTGGAGCTATGGTACCCGGTCCATCGGGTTCGTGAGGAAGGTGCGGAAGTGCATCTGGCCGGCGAAAAAAAAGGAAAAACCTACATTGGAAAATACGGCGTTCCAGCCGAGGCCGAATACAGCTTCGACGAACTGGAAAGCTCGCAATATGACGGCATTCTCGTTCCCGGGGGATGGGCGCCGGACAAGCTGCGCCGATATCCGAAGGTGCTTGAGCTGGTCCGCGAAATGCATGCCGACCGCAAACCCATCGGTCAAATCTGCCATGCGGGCTGGGTACTGATCTCAGCCAAAATTTTGGAAGGCGTTACGGTAACCTCTACGCCAGGCATTCGGGACGACATGGAAAATGCCGGAGCGATCTGGAAGGATGAGGCGGTAGTCGTAGATGGCCATATCATCTCGGCCCGCCGTCCTCCCGACCTGCCTCCCTATGGCAAAGCGTTCTGCGATGCGCTCGCGAATAACCAATAATGACATCGCAACTTGGTTGACCGTCTGAAAACGCATATGCCAAACAGGCCGGACCGCTCCTTTTGCCCTTTAAAAGGCGTTTTATGGATGGCGGCCAATAAATGAACGAGCACCCAACCCGGTTTGGCTAAATCGGGTTGGGTGCTCGTCGTTTTTACGATGCATTCGAATCGTTTTGTTCGTCAGGACTGCAATTGGCGTTATTGAAGGCTTGCAGCCTCTCCTCGATCTCTTCGCTAGTGCGAAGGCCGAAACATGCTCTCGCCGTTTCTTTCGCTGTGCTAGCCGTCGTGTTCAGGGCCCGGTGTTTGACCCGCAGGAGAGACTGGGGCGACATGCTCAAATTGAAAATGCCAAGCTCCAGCCAGAGCGGTATGGACCGCTCGTCTCCCGCCATTTCACCGCAGACGCTGATTCCGATTCCCGCACGGTGCGCCGCTTCCGCCGTTGTGCGCAGCATCCGCAGCACCGCAGGATGATACGGATGGTACATGTGGGCAATCTGTTCGTTCATGCGGTCAACGGCGAGGACATACTGTACCAGGTCGTTCGTGCCGATGCTGAAAAAGTCCGCTTCCTCTGCCAGCAAGTCGGCAATCATGACGGCGGCCGGCACTTCGATCATGATGCCGACCTGAATATGCGGATCGTAAGGCAATCCGCGCTCATCCAGATCATGCATCGCTTCGCGCAAAATCGCATTGGCTTGTCTGAGTTCTTCCACGGAAGAGATCATCGGATACATGACCTTGACGTTGCCGGCAGCGCTGGCACGCAAAATGGCCGTAAGCTGCGTTTTGAACAGGTCTCTACGGTCCAGGCTTATGCGAATGGCACGATATCCGAGGAATGGATTATCTTCTTCAGGCAATTCAAAATAGTCCAACTGCTTGTCTCCGCCGATGTCCAGCGTTCGGATGACGACAGATTGGCCTGCGGTTTTTTCCGCAACAAGCCGATACACCTCATATTGCTCCTGCTCGCCAGGGAACGTCGCCCGGTCCATGTACAGAAACTCGGTCCGAAACAGTCCGACCCCCTTCGCTCCGTGCTTCAGCGCAAGCTCCAGTTCTTTCACGGAGCTGATATTGGATGCCAGGTGCAGCGTTTCTCCGTCCTTCGTAACGGCGTCCACCGTGGCAAGCACTTGCAATTGCTCTTTTTTCTTTTGCTGCTGGGCGCGGAGCACCGTATACCTTTCCACCGTTTTGCGGTCAGGCTCCGTAAACACCAAGCCGTTATCGCCATCCACAATCAGCAGGTCTCCGGTCTCCACCGGCATGCCAAGGTTCGCTTCCAGTCCGGAAACGAGCGGTATGCCCAGTGCGCGGGCCATGATGGCCGAGTGAGACGTTTTGCCGCCAATCAAGGTCACGATGCCCAGCACGTAGGTTGGATTCAGATGCGCCAATTGGGAAGGCGACAGCTCCTTCGCCACCAAAATGTACGGCTGGGTATCCGAAGGAAGCGTAATTTCGGGCGCTCCCAGCAGATGCTTCAGGAGCCGATTGCCGACGTCCTTGATATCGATGGCCCGTTCCTTCATGTATTCGTCATCCAACAGATCGAACATGGTGACGAAATGGTCGATCGCTTCTTTGACCGCCACTTCGGCCGCCTTGTACTGACGTTCGATGATCCCGCGGATTTCGTTCATGAACACCGGGTCTTCAAGGATGGCCAAATGGGCATCGAAGATGCTCGATTCCTCCGGACCGACCACTTCCTTGAACTCGTTTTTGATGTTTTCGATCTCGTCCTTCGATGTCCGTATTCCCTCATACAGTCGTTCGAATTCCTGGGCAAGGTCTACCGAGTCCATCTTCTGATCCGGCAGGTCCCACTCCCAGCTGGGCAGGACAAATGCTTTGCCGATCGCTATCCCTGCAGCGCCATTGATGCCTTCTATCTTCATTCTACCCCTCCAACGTTCCTGTCATAGAGCACCACGGACATAACGGATGCCTGACCTTTCTTGACATGCTTGAACGGAGCAAAGCTCCAGGACTTGACGCGATCCGGATTGGTGATCACCATCGGTGTCGTTAAGGACGCCGCTTCGGTCCGCAGCTTCGCGAGATCGAAGCGGATGAGCAGCTGCCCCGGCTCCACCGTGTCCCCTTCCTGCACAAGCGCTTCAAAACAGCCTTTCAATTGCGAAGTGTCGATGCCGATATGCAGCAATACTTCCAAACCTTCCCGGGTCGAAATGCCGAGTGCGTGCATGGTCGGATAGAGATGCATGATCGTCCCGTACACAGGGGAAACCAATTCCCCTTTTTCAGGTACAAATGCAACGCCGTCACCCACCAGTTTGGCCGCAAAGATCTGATCCGGCACTTCTTCGATCGGCAGCATTTTGCCTTGAACCGGGGCGCAGAACAGCACCTGCTGCAAATCCCGCTCAAGCAGCTTTGCGATCTCTTCCCGGATCAGCTCCGAATATGTACCAAACACCACTTGCACATTGCCGCCGCCCAGCTTGATCAGGCCCGCGGAGCCCAAACTCTTCATCGCTCCCGTATCGATAAGCCTGTCATTGTGAACCGTCAGCCTCAACCGGGTGATGCATGCCTCCACCTGCACGATGTTCTCCTTGCCTCCCAATGCTTCCAGCACAAGGGGAGCCTGGTAAGGAATGTTGCCCACCCAATCTTCCAGCACGGAGCCTTCCTCGCGGCCGGGTGTTGGAATTTTGAACGTGCGAATAGCCCAGCGAAACAGGAAATAATACACCAATCCGTAAAGAATGCCGAGCGGAATCAGCTTCCAGGCATTTTCGGACAGATGGAAATTGATGATGTAATCGATGATACCCGCCGAATAGGAAAACCCGTGGCGTATGTCCAGCCAGTATCCCATCCACATGGCGATTCCCGACATTACGGCATGCACAATAAACAGATAAGGTGCCGCAAACAGAAATGCAAACTCGATCTGCTCCGATACCCCTGTCAGGAAACACACTAACGCAGACGTCAAAAACGTCTTTTTGATCTTGGGCTTGAGATCTTCCCTTGCTTCCTGAATGATGGCAAACGCGATCGCGGGAATCGCAAACATCATGATCGGAAACAGTCCTGCCATGAAATATCCGGCGGTCGGATCACCCGCAAAAAAACGCGGCAAATCCCCCTGAACGATATGGCCATCAGGTGTCTGATAGGTGCCGAGCTGGAACCAGAACACGTTATTGAGCAGATGGTGCAGCCCAAACGCCACGAGCACCCTGTAGAGCACCCCGTAAATGAACAGCCCGAACCCGCCCAGACTGTACTCCCACGAAGCGATCACATTAAGCCCGTTTTGAAGAATGGGAGCAATCCACAGCATAAAACAGGAAAACAAGGCCGAGCACAGCCCCACGATCAGCAAAACAAACCTGGAACCGCCGAAAAATTGCAAAATCTCGGGCAGTTTAATGCTTTTAAACCGATTATGCGTAACCCCGGCGAGCGCGCCAAGGATGATTCCGATTAATGAAGCAGGCTGAACCGTCCCGTCCCCGAAGTGACGAATGACCTGATCGTAAATCACGATGCCCGCAAGCGCGGCAAGCCCCGCCTGTCCGGCTTGATTGGAGAGGCCAAGCGCTACGCCGACGGCAAACATGTAGGGCAAAAAATAAAAAATACCGCGTCCAGCCACGGTAGAAATCTCGCCAACAACGTTCAGTCCCCAGGCATCCCAGGGCAAACTGCCAACGCTGAGCAGAATCGCTGCGGCGGGCAAAACCATTGTGGGCAGCATGACTGCCCTTCCGAGCTGCTGCAAGGACCCGAGCCAATTCATGGCGTCCTCTCCTTTCTATCCTTGATGGTAAGCTTTACGGAACGTTTTGTCAAAACAAAACGAGTGCGTGCCAAAAATTAAAACATCCCTTGCGACACATGTCAAAAAGGCCGTATCCTCGTGCGGTTTGCCTTTGGCATCGGCACTCACTTCAACGCTTACCCGAAGCAAAAATTCCTCTCCTGCCTAACCGGTCATTTCCTTGGTCCGGAAGGTTTCGCAACGCCACCTTACGGATGCGAAACCCCGCCAACCTTGGGGGGTCAACGGGGTTTCGACAAGCGGTTTATGAACCTGTTATTCGCAGGGCACAAGTCACAGGGCTGCCTTCAACATGAAAAGGCCTTAACCTCTTCCGGCGCTCCGCAGTGCGTAATCTTCCACTTTGATGCAACGATTCGTAACAGCCGTCATGCCGTTGTCGGCTGCAATCTGCACGGCTTCGTCACTATGGATTCCGAGCTGCAGCCAAAGCACATTGGCATGGATGGCAGCTGCTTCGCGGGCAACGTCGGCGCAAAACTCGGCGCGGCGGAAAACGTCCACGATGTCAACGGGCTCCGGAATATCCGCCAGAGAGGCATACACCTTTTCACCAAGAATCTCGCCACCACTTGCCTGCGGATTGACCGGAATGATCCGGTAACCTCTGCTCTGCAGTGCTTCCGCAACCAAGTAGGAAGTCCGGTCCGGTTTGTCCGACAGACCGACAATCGCGATGTTGCCTGCATTGCGCAAAATGTGTCCGATCTCTTCACGTGTAGGGTTGTTGAATTCCATGCAAAGCACCGTCCTTTTCAGCAAACGTTTGTTATGTTATCCTTCTACCCATTCCACCGAGGCTCCAAGCGCCCGCAGATGGTCGAAGTATTGAGGATAAGACTTGGCTACATGATGTGCGTCCCGAATACGAATCGGCTGTTTGGCACGCAGGCCTACCACCGTCAGTGCCATAATTACGCGATGGTCGAAGTGGGCATTGATCTCCACGCCGCCCTCCACGCCTTCAGGACGTCCATGCACGATAATCTCGGCTTGGCGTTCCTCCACATTGGCACCAGCCTTGCGCAGTTCGTTCAGATAATCCGTAATTCGGTCGCATTCCTTGTAACGCAGGTTCTCTACATTATAAAACCGGGAGGTGCCTTCCGCAAATACGGCCGCCGCGACCATCGCAAGCACGGCATCCGTTGCCGCATCGCCATCGAATTCCACGGCCTTCAACTTGCCGTTGCCCTGTACGTGAACGACATGGTTCTCATGCGTCAGCGGCACTTCCATCATGCGCAGTACGTCCACGATGGCGCGCTCTCCCTGTTTGCTTTGTTCCATCAAACGCTGGATCTTCACGTCCGATTGCGTAACTGCCGCTGCGGCGAGCACAGCTGCAGACCCGGGATAATCCCCCTGAACGGTATACGTTTGCGGTTGATAGGACTGGCCGCCCGGCACCCGGAAAGACATGTAGTCATCGCTCGCGTGGATCACGATCCCCGCCTGCTCAAGCACTTCGAGCGTTTGCCCGATGACAACCTTGGATTTCAAGTCGTTCAGCACCTCGATCGTGCTGTCTTCCGCCAGAAGCGGCGTTACGAAAAGCAGTGCGCTCAAATATTGGGAGCTGACGGAACCGGATACGCGGATATGACCGCCTTTCACATGTCCCCCCTTGATCGTGATCGGCAGGCGTCCTTGCTCGTGCTGAACTTCGACTCCCATTTGGCCGAGCGCATCGATCAGGTCGTCATGCGGGCGTTTGCCGAGCGATTCCGGATACGTGTTCACGAACGTCACCTCAGGGCAAAGCGCGGATACCCCCATCAGAAAGCGCAATACGGCTCCCGCGTTCCCCACGTTGAGTTCGCGCACGTCGCGCGGGTGTTTGCCAAAACCTTGGATCACGATTTTGCTGTCGTCTTCCTCCAGCACGGCGCCAAGGTCGCGAATACATCTGCGCATCGCATCGCTGTCCTCGCTGTGGGCAGGGAAATGAATGGTGCTTGTGCCTTCTGCCAGTGCTGCGGCAAGCAAGTAACGCGTCGTGTAGTTTTTCGAAGACAAAGCTCCGATGTCCCCTTTCAGGGTAGGTGTCGGTTTAACGATAACGTCCATCGATTAAATTCTCCTTCATTGATCAGATTCATTCGAAATAAGGTGCAATGCTGATGTCGATAACCACAATCGGCTGCAAGCCAAATTGACATTTCACCTGCCGCTTCGTATCATTATAGGCGTTAAGTCCATACAGAAAAGAGGACCTGAAATGACACAAATCGCTGAAATTCTGCCTTCCGAACTGCGCAGCCGCCTGCAAGCCGGCGAGAAGCTGCAGATGATCGACGTCCGCGAGGACGAAGAAGTCGCCCTGGGCATGATCGAAGGCGCCAAACATATTCCGCTCGGACAAATTCCGGACAGATTGTCCGAAATCGAGAAGACGGGCGAAATCGTCTTGATCTGCCGCAGCGGCTATCGCAGCGAGCGTGCCTGCGAATACTTGCAGCAGCTTGGCTACGAAGGATGCACCAACATGGTTGGCGGCATGCTGCAGTGGCAGCAGGAAGAATAGAGTGGATCAGGAACGGGCCGAAAGGCCCGTTTTTGTTTCCGGAACATTTACAGGCTTAGACGCGGTAATGCGCTAAAATTAAACGGGTCACTTCAGCGGCGGATAGCTCGGTTGTATCCACGGTGTGATGTGCGAAAAGGTACGCGTCTTTCCGCTCCTGCATAATGGTACGAATTCGTTCCTCCGCATTGCCGGCAAGCAGCGGACGATGGTCTGAGCCGCCGATGCGTTCGACAATGGCTTCGGGATCGGCCGTCAAGGCGACAACCCAGCCTTGTCCTGACATCTCGTCACAGTTATCCTGGCGCAGCACGATGCCGCCGCCCGTAGCGATGACCTGTGATTCGCTCGCGAGCACATTGCGGAGCACCCGGCTTTCCGCATCCCGGAAATACACTTCTCCCTTGTCTGCAAACATCTCGGGAATCGTACAGCCTTCCTCTTTCTCTACCTCGGCATCCAGATCTACCAGCTGATAACCAAGCTCATTTGCCAGCATCTCCGCCACGGTTGACTTGCCGGTACCCATCATGCCGATAAGAATAATATTGTTCGACTTGCTCAAGGTGTACACTCCTTTAATTCCAAGCAACTCATGGACACTTTTGTTTGTCCTATCATAACACACCCCCACGGACTGGGGAAGTCGTTTCATGGACCGGGACTGGCGCCTGTCATTCCGGTCAAGGATGTTCACCCGCGCTTGCACTGAAAGGGATGGGACAGATGCACATTTATGCCGCCTGCGTGTGTACTTCACTCCAAAAAGGCCTGGAGCCGTCCGGCATTGCCGGAACTCCAGGCCTTTCGCCGATCCATGCGCGGGAATCAACGTATGGATCGCAGACATTCGATTCGTCCAAAAACCAAAGAATGCGTATTATTCCATCCAGTTGTGGTGGAACGAGCCTTCTTTGTCCACGCGTTTAAACGTGTGCGCGCCGAAGTAGTCGCGCTGAGCCTGCAGCAGGTTGGCCGGCAGACGCTCTGTGCGGTAGCTGTCGTAGTAGGACAGCGCGCTGGAGAAGCCCGGTACCGGAATACCTTGCGTTACCGCTACGGATACCACTTCGCGCCATGCATCCTGGTACGATTCCACGATGTTCTGGAAGTAAGGGTCGAGCAGCAGGTTTTTCAGCTCGGCATTGTTGTCGTACGCTTCCTTGATGTTTTGCAGGAATTGCGAACGGATGATGCAGCCGCCGCGGAAAATCATCGCGATGTTGCCGTATTTCAAATCCCAGCCGTACTCGTCGGAAGCTTCGCGCATTTGTGCGAAGCCTTGGGCATAGGATACGATTTTACTTGCGAACAGCGCTTTGCGCACGCTCTCGATGAACGCAGCTTTGTCGCCTGTGAAGGCGGACGCGGACGGGCCGTTCAGGATTTTGCTTGCCGCTACGCGCTCGTCCTTCATGGCGGACAAGAAGCGCGAGAATACGGATTCCGTAATCATGGACAGCGGTACGCCCAGATCCAGCGCGCTTTGGCTTGTCCATTTACCCGTCCCTTTTTGTCCGGCAGCATCCAGGATGACGTCGACCATCGGTTTGCCTGTTTCCGGATCGTATTTGGAGAAGATGTCGGCCGTAATCTCGATCAGGTAGCTGTCGAGTTCGCCTTTGTTCCACTCCGTAAAGATTTCATGCAGCTCTTCGACCGAGACGTTCAGCACGGATTTGAGCAGGTGGTAGGCCTCACCGATCAACTGCATATCTCCGTACTCGATGCCGTTGTGCACCATTTTTACATAATGTCCGGCACCGTCTGGTCCGATGTATGTACAGCAAGGATCGTCGCCTACTTTGGCGGAAATCGCCGTCAGGATCGGTTCGACGAGTTTGTAGGCACTTTCCTGTCCGCCCGGCATGATTGCAGGGCCTTTCAGCGCGCCTTCTTCACCGCCGGAGACGCCTGTGCCGATGAAGCGGATGCCTTTATCTTCCAGCTCTTTGCTGCGGCGCTGCGTGTCAGGGAAGTAGGCATTTCCGCCATCGATGATGATGTCGCCTTCGTCCAGATGAGGCAGCAGCTGTTCGATCGTTGCGTCCGTTGCGCTGCCCGCTTGAACCATGATCAAAATTTTGCGCGGGGATTCCAGGGATGCCACGAACTCTTCGATGGAGAACGTGCCTGTCAGGTTTTTGCCTTCCGCTTCTTTCAAGAGGTCGTGCGTTTTCTCCGGGGAACGGTTGAATACTGACACCGTAAAGCCTCTGCTTTCAATGTTAAGGGCCAAATTTTTTCCCATGACTGCAAGTCCGATTACGCCGATCTGTTGTTTAGCCATCTGGTCCTCCATCCTTTAATCCACTGTATTTTTGGGTTTAGAGTTGTCTCCCGACAACACTCTCATTTTAACGGTTTTACGCATGGAAGTGAACCCTGTCCCCCTTGCCGACAAGGCGAAAACACCTCAATCCGTTGAGGTGTTCATCGTATAGTCATAAATCGAAACCTCCCGCCACTCTCATACATCCAATAATTGTATATTTAACCTTCCATCATCAGCAATTGTCTGGAAAGACGTTCCAGCGTTTCCCGACAAGCAGCCGCTTTGTCTGCATTGCCTGTCAGCAGGGCGGCGTGCAGCCGCTCCAGTTCATCGTCAACCTCCATACGCAGCAGCATTAACCGCTCTTCGCCTTCATGAGAGAGAAACATTTCCTCCATATCCTCCGCCGTCGGGGCGGGTCCCTTTTGGAAAATGACGCGCTGCTTGAAGCCGGTCACCTCGACAAGCCGGATCACTTCGCCAAACAAAATGTTTTCCACGGTCATTTGATGGTCCTTGAACCGTTTCACCACGGCATGCCCGCGCGTGTCGCCAATCAGCTTCTCCAGCCACTCGGCCAGCTTGGCGTCTTTGATGATGTAATCGCCCGTCATTTTGTAATTGCCGCTGCGCGTATGTTGAAAACGGAGCTTCACGAGCTTGCGCCCTGTGCGGACAGAGAGAATGATGAAGGATTCGTCCTCGCTCCAATATAGTGAATACCCTTCTCGGATCAGGTCTTTGATCAAGTTCTGGATATGCCGACGGTTGAACCGCAGCTCCACATTGCAATATTCAACTTCGTAACTTTTGTTCACGGCATTCCCCTCCATCTATATCGGTTTGTTCCGGCCGTTTCCGCATCCCTTCTTCAAGTTGGCTTACCCTATTTTATACTTCATTTTATGTAAGGGTACTTGGTTAGTTGACTATTTTTCGCCCAATCGGCCCGAATGGATTGGATCCATTGGACGAGCCGGGGCAATCCCCCGGATTTCATGATATAATGGACGCGAAACGGAGGTAATCAGATGACTTTTTCGGGGTTTAACGATAACGATTTTGATGTTTTCCAGATACCTGGACTGGAACCGCGTATGGAAATGCTGATCGAGCGGGTACGGCCGAAGCTGGAAACGATCGGAGCAGAGCTTGCTCCGTACCTGACGGAATTGTGCGGGGAGGAAATGTTCGTGCATGTGGCCAAACACGCGCGCAGAACCGTCAATCCGCCTATAGATACATGGGTGGCCTGGGCTTCCTCCAAACGTGGATATAAAGCATTGCCACACTTTGAAGTGGGTTTGTTTGGCACGCATCTGTTCGTCATTTTCGCCATCATCTACGAGAGTCCGAACAAAGCGGCATTTGCCGAAGGGCTGGAGCGCCAGTTGCGGGAAGTACGCCGGTTCATGCCGCAGGGTTACTATTGGTCCATGGACCATATGTCGCCCACAGGTACCCTTCAGCAAAATATGCAGGATGAGGATTACGATAAAATCATCACCAAGCTGAAGACGGTGAAAAAAGCCGAGGTGATGTGCGGCCTGCGTATTGAGCGCGATGATCCGCTGGCGGCAGACGGCGAAAAGCTGCTTGAAACCGTGCGTCAAACGTTCAAAACGTTGCTGCCTTTGTATAAAATGTCATTTTAGCCGGCTGTCGGACATGCCGGCTTATAATCAAAAAAGCTTCCGAGCCTTTACCTGGCCGGAAGCTTTTTTGATTTATCCAGTTTGTCCCCTGCCTTATTTGGCCGGCACGGTTCGATACGGCTTCCGCGAAAGCACAAAATGCACCGCCGCCAATGAAGCCATCACCACCGCGCTGGCGATAAACGGAGCCGGGTGACCGACGTGGTCCCAGAGCAAGCCGGATACGATGGGGCCTACCACCATGCCCGACCCTTGAAGGGTAAGAAAGAAACCCCAGATGGCCCCTCGCTCTCCCTTGGGAATCAGCGTCGCCACAAAGGTGTTCCAGGCCGGCAAAATCATGGCATAGCTAACGCCAACCAGCATGACGATGCCGAATACAACCGGAATCGAAGTGATGGAGGCAAATGCCAGCAAACTGGCTGCAGCGAGCAAAAAGCCCATGTTCAGAAACAGGGATGTACCGAACCTGTCCACCATTTTGCCGACGGGCAGCAGGGCCAGCACCGTAATCCCTCCGCCCGCCACCAGCAGCAGGCTGTACAGATTCGGCGAAATATGCAAGTCCGTACGCGTATACAGCGTAATGACCGGGCTGAGCAATCCAATGACGAAGGATTGCATGAACAAGGCCGGATAGACGAGCGGATTTACGTTTAAAGTGTCACGCACCCGCTGCAATGTTTGCTGCACACTTTTCTTGAGCCGAAACAGCGGTGTGAACAGATGAGGTTTCGCCGGCACGTTTTTCTGTCTCCCTTTGTTCGCAGCCTCTGAATGCTCTCCCTCCACGACTACATGTCCTGGCAAGATCATGGCGACAAGAATGACCAGGACGGCACAGCCCAGCAGCACGAGAAAAATGGTGCGGTAATCGTGATGCGTCCGCTCAAGCAGCCAATTCATGCCAACAGGGCCGAGCCCCGTGCCGCCAAGCGCAGCCATCTCCAGCGCGCCCATCGCAGTCCCGTTTTTGTTCTGGGGGCCGGACATTGCCGTTACTCCTGTCATGGCGCACGGCCATAACGGAGACGTGCCGATGCCGAGAATCAGGCAGGCCAGCGACAAGCCGAATGAGCTTTTGAAAAAAATAATCATGATGAGCGCAAGGAGGGTGCACACTAATGCCGTCACCATCGTTAGGCGAAAACCGATTCGCTCGGCAGCCCATCCTGACGGGGCACGAAACAAATTATCTCCCAAATATTGCAAAGCAAAGGCTACGCCGATAATCCCGGCGGACAATCCAAGGACGCTCCCCATGTATACGGGAAGGACGGCGACGAGCAGCGCCCCTTTAATGACCTCGACCAAAAACAAGGTCAGCCACATGGCGATAAAAAAAGGCGTGCGCAAAATGTTGGTCGGTTTGGTTGCTGGTTGTGGTTGCATGTTTTTCCCCTTTCAGCGTTCATTCGTTGGCTTATGGACCCGCCTCAGGCGAACAAATTCGCCCAAATCCTTGTAATTTGAAATTTTGTCATAAGGATTGCTTGCATTCGGTCCCACATTTGCTATACTCATTTTTGTTTGATATAAAGTTTCCTCATGAAACTGAACCCATTTTAATGAAGAAAGGTTGTGACAGCACTGATGGATCACCGCCGTACGCCGCTGTTTACCGCTTTAACCAATCACGCGGCACTCAATCCGGTGCAATTTCATATTCCGGGACATAAAAAAGGATTGGGAACGGATACCGAGTTTCGTGAATTTATCGGCGATAATGCCCTGTCCATCGATTTGATCAATATCGCTCCATTGGATGATCTCCATCAGCCTACAGGCGTCATTCAGGAAGCGCAGATGCTGGCCGCGGATGCCTTCGGAGCCGATTATACCTATTTCAGCGTACAGGGCACAAGCAGTGCCATCATGACCATGATTTTGTCAGTATGCGAACCGGGCGATAAAATTATTGTACCCCGTAACGTGCATAAATCGGTCATGTCAGCCATTATTTTCTCGGGAGCCAAACCGGTATTCGTCTCTCCCGCACAAGACGCAAATCTGGGCATCGACCACGGAGTAACCGTTCGTTCGGTCAGGCGTGCGCTTGAGCGTCATCCAGACGCCAAGGCATTGCTTGTCATTAATCCGACGTATTTCGGCGTATGTACAGATCTGAAGGAGATCGTGGAGCTGGCGCACAGCTACCAGGTTCCTGTGCTTGTCGACGAGGCGCATGGCGTGCTGATTCATTTTCACGAGGACCTGCCGCTTTCTGCGATGGCTGCCGGAGCCGATATGTCCGCAACGAGCGTGCACAAGCTGGGCGGTTCCATGACACAGAGCTCTGTATTGAACCTGAACACCAAAAACGGGTTCGTGAACCCGCAGCGTGTACAGACGATCCTCAGTATGCTGACTTCAACCTCAACATCATATATTTTGCTGGCTTCATTGGACACGTCCAGACGCAATCTGGCACTGAATGGCCACGCTATGGCACAGAAAGCCATCGATCTGGCTGAATTCGCCAGAAGAGCCATCAACGACATCGACGGATTGCACTGTTTCGGCAGAGAATTGCTTGGAACGGAAGCAACCTTCAACATGGACCCGACCAAGCTTACGATCCATGTTCGTCATCTGGGCATTACCGGTTATGAGACCGAAAATTGGCTGCGTGAGCATTACAATATCGAAGTCGAGCTTAGCGACATGTACAATATTTTGTGTCTCATCACTCCGGGTGATACGGACGAATCGGTCGACATTTTGCTGAACGCGCTGCAGGATCTGTCCCGTACGTATTACCAGGTCAACCCGGCGCATGAACTGGTCGTCAAAGTACCTGACATCCCGCAATTGATGCTCACTCCGCGTGATGCCTTCTACGGCGACACAGAAGTTATTCCGTTCAAGGAGTCTGCGGGACGCATTATAGCGGAATTTATTTATGTGTATCCTCCGGGCATTCCGATTCTGTTGCCGGGCGAGGTCATCACGCAGGAAAATATCGACTACATTGTCGATCACGTCGAAGTGGGCCTGCCCGTAAAAGGACCTGAGGACCGCAGCGTTACAAATGTTAAGGTGATCGTGGAAGCCGACGCGATTTTCTAATCGATCCTCATGCTTCTCTCACGACAAGACTGCTCAAGACCAGGCCATCAGGCCTGGTCTTTTTAATGCGCAGGATCGATCTTTCGGGCAGCACAAAAGCCCCCTTGCAAAAGGCGAAAACCACAAGGAGGACGTCCACAGTGGTCAATCGAATCGAGTGATACGAATGCCATTCGGAGCTTTTGAAGGAACAACTGGCCGTAGCGTTGATTCCCCGAAAGAGAAATCACCGAGTGATCCCAACATATGATCGATATGTCTACAAAGAGCGCCATTGGGTGGAATGCTTCTTTAATAAAATAGAAGAAATATCGCCGTTTGACAACTCGTTATGATAAATTAGCGTGTACGTTCAAGGCTTTTTTGACGCTGGCATTCATCATGGTGTGGCTTGCTTGAGTTTGAAGACACACCCTAGATTGTATCAGGTAATGCAAGTTAAGGGCAGATGTCTATCCAAGGATAGATTCTGCCCTTTGTCATGTCCGCACCACGCACAGACAAGATATTCAATTCTATCTCATCATCAATAAAACTGCACCGCCGCTGAAGCGCCTACGTCATGCCTTCCCTTATCTCATGACACTGAACTTCTTAGTCATGGCCCGAACGGCTTCATCTTCTCCCCATATAATAACTCCCACCACTTTGGTGGCTTCCAAAGCCATATTCGCAATTTCACTCGCATATTGTTCAAATGCGTTATTGAGTGACCGCCCAGTCTGAGAAAAAACAAGAAAATTCAATCCGCCATCGTGTTCTGAGCAGGATTTGACCAGGTTAATGAGTTGATTCTCCCCGGCCTTTAGAATGACCGTGCTGTATTGAATACCCGCATGCTGAACACCGCTCTGATCCAGTACAGGTTGACTCGAATATAACTCAGGCTCGTTCAGGGAGGATTGTCCCATCAGAAGGGCTGCCACATTCGCTGCGGCTCCAGGCTCCAGATTTTTATCCAGTATAATAGCGATTCTTTTCATATGAGTGCATTCACCCTCTGTGTATTTTTCGTAAAACATACCCAAGGCATCTGGATTCCCTCGCGCAGCACCTTGTAAGTCACCAGTCCGTAATGATCCGCACAGAGCTGGTTCGTGAGCGCAAGCGATCTCTCCGTATTTAGCATAACTTTCCTGCAAGCCTCAGGGTTCGATGATACCGTGCAGTTCTCTCTATAGATGATATCAAGTTCGGTCAACAAGTATGTAGTCGCCGGATGATGATAGATAATATCGATCTGTTCTGGGCATACCACCTGAAAACCAGACAGCACCAGTGCAGGAATCTTCTCTACAAAGCTTTCAGATACCACGAGATCTGAATCCATAATGAAGCTGTTAAGCTTGGGATACGCTCCAGGAACCAGGAGACAGGAAATCTCACCTGATTTCAGGTCATCTGCTGCCGCTTCGAATTCGGGGTATGGCTTAATCAAATCAGAATTATCCATTTTTTTTGCAATATGCATACTGCAAGTCAGGAAGCCTTCATCGTCACCCAATGTGCCCAGTATAGCGTATTTCCCTTTAGTTATCTCCATTTATTTCTATATCCTCCTTTTTATTTCTATTTCCGGTATGATAGTATACCATATAATCCCTATTGTCAATTAACACTTTAACGCAACAAAAATATGTATAATCGTTCATAATATTTTACAAAAAATGTATTGAATATGGAAAATAATGAGTTATAATGTTGAGAAAACCATTTTTCCTATTTTTAACTTTGTTCAAGGAGGTCCCATGAAAACGATCGTCTACATATCTGATTTCAGACTGCCTTTCGGCCTAAACTTCGTGAAACCACTTACCAAATTCACAGATCACAAAAGAATTCTGATTATTGAACAGCATCAATTACATCACCCCGAGCGGCTTCAGGATTATTTTGATGAAATTCGCTACGTCGATCACCTCGAATCCTACGATGCCATTCGGGAGCATGTTCTACAGATCAGGCAAACCCATTCGATTATCGCTTTGTTAACTCCAGGGGAGAATGCCATTGAGATCGGCGGGCAGCTCCGCTCCGAATTTGGCATCCCCGGTATGCAGCGCAATCAGGCCGAGGCGGTCCGTAATAAATGGATTATGAAACAAATGCTTCATCAACGCGGAATTCGTACGTCCAAAATAGCAATCGCTCTGCAAGAGCAGGACTATTTTCATTTCTCTGCTGCCCATGGATTCCCGATCATTGTAAAGCCACTTAGCGGTTACGGAAGTATCAATACCTTCAAGTTGTCCAGTATGGATGAGCTCTCACATTATCTGCAGCACACTAGACATGAGCTGCAGAGGGACCTGCTGGAAGAATTCATTCACGGTACAGAGTTTCACTGTGACTCCATCGTGTCCAAGGGAATCGTTGTATTTTCCTCTGTCTCTCAATACCTTTACAACTGTCTGGACATTGCAACCAAGCAGAAACCTCCGGCTAGCATTACGTTCCCCAAAGGCGCTAACGCGAACGTTATCAGGCGTATCCAAGAGATCAATTCACAAGCCATTGCTGCCCTTGGGATTAATCAATCTGTAACCCATGCCGAGCTGTTTCTCACGCCGGATGGAGAAGTGGTATTTGGAGAGATCGGGGCAAGAATCGGGGGCTCACAAGTTATGCCGCCTTGTATCAAAAACACCCATGGCGTAGATCTTTTTGAAGCCGTAACTGATCTGGAGGTTGGCATATATACTTTTACACAGCAGCAAACGAACAACAAATTCACGGGCATGATCTGTTTTCCTTCACGCGCGGGTGTCATTCAACGAATATCAGGAATCGACGATTATAAGGATGTTTCTGGCATTATTGAGTTCAAGGTTTCTTATGAAATAGGGCAGCGTGTAGGAGATGTGAACGATACGATGACACGATCAGGATTTGCCATTGTTGAAGGGGAGTCGTTTGAGGAATTGCGTCAGACTTTGCTGGACTTGTATGATCGATTCGTCATTGAGGTTGAGGTTGCCGAAACTGTATAGATTCGGACATACACCTTACGATTTATTTTATGGAATTGGGGTTTTCTTGGGGAGGATTGGAACGATTGTCTTTATCTCTATCCAAAACATACGCGGGACTAAGCCGCGATGTCTATTATCTCTGTTTGGCCAGAACCATTAACAGCACTGGAGATTTTATATTCTCGTTAATTACCTTGGTCCTTACGCTCCAGCTTGGTATGAATGTGGTCAGTGCAGGCATTTTTGTAGCCATGGCGGCCTTGATTAGCGGTCCCGGCGTATTGCTTGGAGGCTATTTAAGTGATCTGATGGGCAAAAAAACGATTATTGTCATCGGGCAGCTGTTGTCTACATTGATGATTATCAGCTGCTCCTTCTGGTCGGGTACGATAACCATTGGTTATCTTCTGATTGCAGTCATGTTTTTCATCAGTATTACCCGGCCTGCCTATAACGCCTTAATTATTCAACTGTGCACAGAGGAGAAGGAGCGCAAATCTGCCTTTTCTCTCATGTATCTTGGAGCCAATCTAGGCATAGCGCTTGGACCACTCATTGCCGGTTTTTTTATCAAGGATCACGTGCATATCGTCTTTATAGGTATCGGCACAGTGTTTCTGATCTCCACCTTGATCATCTTGAAGCGGGTTCATGTCGGTGCGGGCAACAAAGCAATGGAAACCGGAGACCATGCACATCAGATGCAACAATCACAAAAGAAACATCCCAACCATCAACATCAACAAGTATTGAAGCAATCGGCTTCTTCAATATTTAAGTTGCTGTTGAGAAATCCGCTCGTCGCCTTCTTCATCGCAGTGTCATTTCTTAATTATTTTATCTACATGCAATACTCGTTTAGCCTTCCACTTCAGATGAATCATTCGTTTGGAGAGAATGGAGCTGCTTATTATGGGTCTGTCATGACCATTAATGCGATCAGTGTTATTATTCTCACCACGTTGGTCCTGTCTGCTACCCACAGCTTCACAGCTCAGAATTCCATAGCGGCAGGTGCACTCTTTTATGGAATTGGATTTGGCGTTCTCTACCTGCTGAGCGATTTGCCTCATTTCGCTATCGTTGTTTTTTCCACTGTGCTGTGGACCATCGGGGAGATTCTGGTGCAAACCAATATCAACCTGTATATCGCGTCACGTGTACCCGATACCCATCAGGGAAGGTTTAACGGCTTGCTGTTATTCGTAGGTTGTCTCGGTTACACACTTAGTCCATATTTGACCGGCCTTTTCATTCGAAGCGTAGATATGGAGAGTGTATGGATTGTTATTCTGGGTATCAGTCTGTTCTATGCGTTATGCATGTCCCTTCTCTCGTATATTGAAAAAAGCTCCCCTACCAAACGCGAAATGGATTCAACAGATTTATCAAAAAGTATCTAATTCTTTGTGAGTAGAAGCTCTCTACTATAGCTTAAACGAGGAATCAAAAAGTAAAGGGATCACTCTGAAGTGACCATTTTGGGGAAGTACCAGCGAAGCTGACAGCACTCGCAAAGTAGATAGTATTAAATGGGGAATCTATGGCTAACTTCGTTGTATTCCTCCTGTGCATCAGTGATGGCAAGCTTGGAATAGACTTCTACTTCAGGCCTTCATGCCCCGAATACGGTTGGATCAGCATCATCAATGCCTTGTTTTTTAAGCCACGTTAAAAGAAAAATGCCGCATCATGGTCTGTCGTTGATTAAGCTCAGAGCGGTATAGAACAAGAGCGGGTTATCGAAAAGATAGCTTGCTCTTGTTTTGTTCAAAAAGAGTGACGGAATTCAGCAGGCAAATGGAACGGATGGCGAGGCCTCTTAAAAAAGAAGGAGGTTACGTCAGATGGATGAGTATGCGAACTCATTAAAAAGAAGACTGACATCTCTCTATAACCTTCTGCATTTGAACGCAGTTTATGATCTCGCAACAGACGTCTTTCTGGCCTGTATTTGCCCTCGGGTGGAGAGTTTGATTTGATCGGAACGTTCATCTGACACTCACCAAAAAACAATCCAAAGAAATCAAGGCTCAGCCTGAGATGTATAAGTTCGTTCCTTCCACGTCAAACTTTGATTTTTTGGATTTGCATGAAAATTTGTTTTATCCGATTTCATTTTGAGTGGTTCGTTTCATCCTGCCAAGTGGAGCCAATGAAATGATTCTGACCAATCTTTCAGGTCTGACGTTTGTCCTGCAAAGAGACGAGAGTCCATCACCCAAGAGATTTTCGCCAGAATGAACAGATACAATTTCGCTGAGATGATGACCTCGCACGTCATCATTTCGGGAATGGATATTTTTCAAGCGGATTTTTTCTCCGTTTTGTTTGCTATACGCTTTTTCCTTGCTTGCACTAAAAAAAAACGGCACAGATTGTTCTCCCATGCCGTTTCGAGTCCATAAATTCACTTTGTTTTGTCTATTGAACTTATTTGGAGCCTGACTTATTCCTGTCCTGCAACGAGTTCGTTATAAGCCGCTTCAACACGGCTCCACTCTGCTTCGTCTTCGATATTGTAGAGTACCATTTCCTCGTTTTCTTCTTCCATGCGGAAAATGATACCGTCAGCTTCAGGATTGTTACGTTCCAGCAGGAGCGCATAAACATGGTCTTCCACGTCAAACGTCTCCACCAAAACCATCTCCACGTCGTTTCCGTTCTCGTCTGTCAGCGTCAGAAGAACTTCTTCATGCTCGTGGTCGTGGTCATGATCGTGACCGCAGCCGCAGGCATCGCCGTGTTCATGTGTGTGATCGCTCATTGATATACCTCGCTTCATCGATTGAAATTGTGTAACCTTGCATATCGTAACATGTTCATAGTGCCAGGTCAATTTCGACCGCGGGCGTGATTCGGGTTTATTCGTTTAGTGCGGTAATGACTTTCTCGGCGACCTGCACGTAATTGCTGTTTGCATTTTCCTTAATATGAAAACCGATTGAATATTTGCCTGCGCGGCTGAAATCATACGTGAAATCATACGTGCGGAACCAGAAGTTATCTTTCTGGGTTGTCAGCTCCTGGGACTGAATATCCTTCACCTGCCCGCTCGGGTTCGTAATCGTCAACTTCACGGCAGCCACGTCGGTCGTCAGACTGTCGACTTGTGAGAACACGTTGAACTTCAGCTTGCCCACGTTCACGTTGCCAAATACAGTGTCTCCTTTGAACAGAAAAATATGTACATTGGGCTTAATCACCGTCACCCGCTTGCTACTGTTGTCCCATTTGGCGATGCCGCCCGCTTCCCTCACAGGAACATAGGTGGTTCCATCAATCAAATAACCGCCGTCAGCCGCTTCCTTGCCATTGATGAGTACCCGAATCTTCTCGTTCACGGAATCTGCAAACAGTAGAGATCCGCCAAGCAAGGAAAATATGCTGACACAGAGCAAGACCCTCTTCCACTTCATGCGCCAATTTCCCTCCCCTGCTGCTGCTGTTGTACATTTATACTGCAGATTCGCTCACAAAGTTGCGCCGTTTTTCATTATTTTTCATTTTTTATCCAACATTTTTTCCACTCCATGGATTGAAAAAAAGAGATTTCCTGTGTGTCAGGAAACCTCCATGATCTCGTTGTTGCCAACCCCTTCTCAGCCGAAGCAAATTCACATGCCCATGCTCAAATGAAGCCGCCATTGGCACGGAGCGTTTGCCCGGTAACCCACCGGGATTCAGGCCCGACTAGGAAAGAAACGACGTCGGCAATGTCTTCCGGTTCCCCCAGCCGCCCAAACGCATTCAATTTGCGCATGCCTTCTATCTGCTGCTCCGTTTTTCCCTCAGTAAACAATTCAGTAAGGACCGGACCCGGCGCCACCGCGTTAATCGTGATTTGCCTGGACCCGAATTCCTTCGCCAATTGGCGCGTGAATTGCTCCACGGCTCCTTTCGTGCCAGCATACACGCTGTAAGCCGGAAACATTTGCCCCACTACCGAGGTGGAGAAATTGACGATGCTTCCGCCTTCGGTCATATGTTTCATCGCCTGCTGGCATGCAAAAAACGTCCCCTTCACATTGATCGCAAACTGTTGGTCAAACTCCTGCTCCGTGACATCGGCAAGCGGCGTTGTTTTCATGATGCCTGCATTGTTAACCAAAATGTCCACTTTGCCTAACTGGGCAATCGCCTCTTCAAACAGCCGTTCAACCTCCTCCTTGCGTGCAAGGTTAGCTTGGACAACGGCTGCGCGTACGCCTTTTTGCCGAATGGCCTGTGCCGCCGCCTCAGCATGGACAACATTGCTTGTATAGTTGATTACGATGTCCGCGCCCTGGTCTGCCAGTTTCTCCGCAATGGCACGTCCGATGCCGCGTGATGAGCCTGTTACGATCGCTACTTTGCCGCTTAAATGGTTCATAAGTCTACTTCCTCTCCGCTTGTAATTGGATAAGCCCTTTCTCTACCAAGTTCCATACCTGGCCGAATTCCGCTTCAATGGCACCCTGTTTCCATTCGTAGGCATGTGCCGGGTGATGAAAACGGGCAGTGGATTGCAACACGGCGGCCGCGATATTCCCCGAATCGGCAGCGTCAAAAAGGTAGTTCTTTTCAAGAATTTCCCGGATCTGCGCGATCATGTTCCGCACATGGGCTTGGATAATGTCAGCCGATTGCTCCGTAACTTTGGCGTACAAATCAAACAACTCGGCATCCGTCTCGGCATAATGACGCTTCCGCTGCACCAAGGTTTGAATATAGGCATGAACGTGACGGATACCTTGGCCCGAAAGCTCCCGGTCTTTAACGATTTCATCCAACCGGGCAATGATCTCCTCTTCAAGCCATTTCTCGGTGACGGCCTCAAACAGTTCTTGTTTGCTCGCGTAATGCCTGTATATGGTACCGTGGCTTACGCCAAGACGTTTGGCGACATCCGTCACTGAGGATTTGGCCGCTCCGTAGCGCCTTACCGTATCCTGCGTAGCTTCCATAATCTGCTCTTTGGTCAAAAATTCAGTTGCTTTCTGTTTGGTCATTTGTTTGCAAGATGGCCCCAGCCTTCTTCGCTCACCTCCGTTGCAGATAGAATACCACAGCGAATGACGAATGACAAATTTTATTTTTTGTCACCGTTAATCATCAATGATCTCGAAGTTGCACGAAAATGGCAAAGACAGCGCTCTAATCCAAGCATAGGACACAATTTCGATTCAGTTGGAACGGGAATATCCATGCTGAACCCGAGCTGATGCGAGCCCATAGGCTAAAACGCATACAAAAAGGATCAACCGGAAATTTCCGACTGATCCATATCATCGTTTCACATCCATTCGGCGCATATTGAACGTATGCTGCGCGTAGATAAATAAGCGTTATGAGGAGATATGACGAGTCAGGATGCAGGGCACGCCTTTGCCAACCGCTCCATCCAGTCTCATTCTGGCAGCATACTCCGTCCCTCGGGCACAAGGGGTTTTACATCGTTCGCATACATCCGAAGTGACCAACTTCATCGATACGCGAACCTTGTCACTCTTTGCTGCCGAAGCCTTTTTGCCTTTTGCTTTTGCCATTCCGATTCCCCCGCTTCCCATATTGCTTGTTGAAGTACAGCATTATATGGAAGTTCGCCTAGAGGTGTGCATGCATCAAATGTAATGGCGAGCAGGGCGTCGGTATACGAGTCGATCACAACGCTTAGTATGAGGATTGAACCATGGTTCGACGTTCAGGCGCAAAAAAAGCCTCTGTTCAGAGGCTTCGCAGCAAATGCAGTTTAGTTGTTTAGTGCCTAGAACACATATATAAACAACAGGAAAATGCCCACAAAAATCCCGGCAACAATCAGCCAGTTACTGATTTCTGTCCAAATGCTGGTGCCTCCGGCTAGCAACTTTTGCTCATTCTCCTCGTGACGCTGCTGGTGCGTGTAACTTTCGGAGCCATGGGGTGGCTTACTGAAGTCCATCATATCCATTCTCCTCCTGTTTACTAAGTTGTTTTTGAATCTCTACTAAACACCAGATCACTTCAAATTTGGAATAATTCGAAACTCAATCAACAGCCAGCTCTTGTTCGGTCACCCATTTATGGTTGCGAACCATCTCTCCATCTGTTGTCGACTTGTAATCAACCATATAAACGGTCGTTGGTTCGGCGTTCTCGACCGTCGCTGCGGCCCCCTTCATTCCTGGCATATGGTCGGCTTGGAGAATGACCTCGTCGCCAGGCTTATACGGCTGATCGGCAGAGTCCTTTATTTCTTCGTGTATAACCCATTTATGGTTTTCTACGAGATGGCCACCCGTTGTCGGTTTATACGTAACAGCGTAAGCAGTGGTTTCATATGCACCGACAATCGTAGCTTCAGCCCCCTTCATACCGGGCATGTGATCTGCATTCATCGTTGCCTTGCTCCCGATCGGAAAGGTCGGATGGCTTTTCTCCTTCAGATTAGCGGGCAGCTCGCCCGAGCCGGAATGATGCATCTCCTCCATGTTTCCTTCATGGTTCGAACTGCTAACTGGCTGCGGTTCGTTTTTTCCGCATCCGCTGAACACAATCGTGCTGAGAAGCAATATAGCAAGTCCGATGCTGGCCGTCTTTTTCATGAGTATTCTCCTTTAATCCATAGAGTTGGAATCACTTTCATAATATACCCATATAGGGTATATTTCAATCATCAAAAAGTCAGCCAAGCGGAGAAAAACGTCGGCATGGGGTTTCGGAGCTTTCGTTCGAACTTGTTGATTCGTCCCCCATTCGTCCCCCAACTTCATTTATTCATAGCTTATTATCTGGATCGGCAAAAGAAAAGAAGCCTTGCTGCGCAAGGCTTCTTGTGTATGATCTGTAGTGGGCTCGAACCACTGACCCCTACCCTGTCAAGATAGTGCTCTCCCAGCTGAGCTAACAGATCAGATCAAATATTAAATGTTGTATCGATCAAGTAACAGTATCATACCAAGTAAACGCGTACACTGTCAATCCTTTTTTTAACGTTATATTTTCGCTGATTTTGAGCACACTATGGTAAGATTACCAATTAAGTAATGGAGGTCCAACCTTTGAATAATATGCCGGAATCCAAAACCACTTCCCATCCGATCATTGCCCGTTTGTGCTTCGGTTCAATCTCCCTGCTGATGTGCATTGTTATTACGGGCTGCAGTCTGGAGAAGGATGAACGCACGGTGCAAATCCAGCAGCTGATGCAGCCCAACGAAACGAACGATCTACCTGTGTGGCGGGACGTTTATTCCAACTCCGTTCAGCATGACGTTTACTCCCCGCGAGGACATGTCGAATCTCTGCCTTGAAACAGGCCTATTCATGACCGATTCGGAAGGCTTCACTCCTCCTCATCCCATTTTCGAGAATAGGCCTTCTTGGTAACAAAGTACATAAGAACCATCATTCCAAGCGACATCAAAATGGCAATGACCACAACTCCCGCCATACCCCGCCCTCCCACTTTCCCATATATTCCCTCAACTATACAGCATCCGCCGTTTTTTGTATAATTTCAGACGGATATGTTATGCCAGAATTGAAAGAAAGAAGGAATGGAATTGGCAGCGGAGATTAGCTATGCACAGACAGAGGAACAACTTCAACAAGCGTTGGACATTCGCCATGATGTATTTGTGGTAGAACAACAGGTCCCGGCTGAAATCGAGATCGACGATTATGATGTCATTAGCGCGGACGTGCATCACGCATTGCTTCATGTGGACGGACAAGCCGTTGCGACGGGCCGTTTGGTCTATTATGCTGACGATACGGCCAAAATGCAGCGCATCGCCGTGCTTAAATCCCATCGCTCGTTCGGCTACGGCCGTGTGCTTCTGTTGGCCATGGAAGAGCGGGCGCGTGAGCTGGGCCTTGCTTATTCCGTGCTGGATGCCCAGTGCCAAGCACAAGCTTTTTACGAAAAACTGGGATATGAAGTAATCTCCGCGGAGCCTTTTTACGATGCAGGCATTCTGCACGTCCGGATGAGAAAAAGCCTGTAACAACTTGCTTGCTCCCGCCAGAGGAGCACCATTGCTCCCCATGCAAGCAGATCGCCAATCGCTCTCTTTACGCATATTATTCATGCAATGGGGCCAACCTACCTAAGGAAGGATTCCATTCGCAGCAGACAAGGAGAGTGTACAGATGGATGCAACGAATCGTGAAACGTTCGTGGCCGTGCAGAAAAACGGCGATGGCGACCTGACCGCTTTCCAGACTTCCACCGGCCGCGTGCTGGATTATCAACAAGCATTGGCTGAGGTGAAGTCCGGTGCCATTGCGGGCGTGAACGTCTTTAAAGGCAGGGATGGAGAAATGTACATCCGCGGCGACGCCGATGGCGATCCAACCAACAACCTGGATCAACTTCCCCCATTCTAAAGCCCGGATGCAGTCATGCATTCCACTGGCAAGCACCCTTCCATCCTCTTGGATATTGGATCGGTGCTTGTTTTCTTATGGATAGGACGTTCAGTATTCCATAAAATACTTGACCGCAAGGTCGCCGGCAGGCTCGCTCTTACGTACAGGCTGCGGCGGCTGCTCCCATGCTTGCAATATGCGAATGCCCTCCAACGAAGATTTATCCTCCCACAAAATATGCTGCCTGCGTTCAAGCTCCAGCAAAGACTCGCGAATCAACGCCTTGCTTCTGCCCGTTTTGTTCTCCAGTTCATCCATCCTTGGCATACGGCGCCGCTGTCCAGCGTAATTCACGATAATACGCAATATTTTTCGTTCAAAATCATTCAGCATACTCCCGCCTCCTTGTCCTTACCGGAAATAGGACGCCATGCCAATATGCCTTGCTCCAGAAACGTCCGCGGCGAACCGTCGGCCCCGGAAGATGCTCGGATTTTCCCGCTCTTGACGCTATTGATCCGGATCTCGCGCTGCGTGATGCGTCCTGCCCGATCCATGTAAACGAGTTCGATCATCTGACCGACATATTTGTCAATCATGCCATTCCCTCCAATAAGAACATTTGTTTGCTTTTATTATATGCGAACATAAGTTCTTTATTCAACCTCCAAAAAAAGGATGCTCACGCCATATAAAAAAGCCGGAACCCCCGTCTTAGGGTAACCGGCTTCCATCCCGCCTGTTTCACACTATTGATTTTCAACCGTGAACTCCACGTTTTTCAACATTTGCGTATCCGGATTGAAATTGACGCGTACATTTACGGCAAATTCCTTTCCGTTTTTGTCTTTCACCCACAGCTTGAACTGTTCCTGGGACAAACCGCCCGCAAGCGGCGAACGGCCGATATGTTTGTAATCCAAAATGTCGACATCATATTTGGCCTGCGTCTCTTTGACTGCAATCAATCCCCATTTCGCATAATCGGGAATCGGAGAAGCCGATCCTGTCCCACCGCCGGTCGCGCCAAGCAATACTGCAATAAGAATAATAAAGAGTGTCCTCATTATTTTCCCTCCATAACCGCATTTCTATTAGCGTGCCCAAGCTATTTAATTCATAGCCACATACGAACCAAGAACACCATCGGATGCGTGAATGCCCGGACCATACTTACTGCTCCACCCAATGAAACAAGCTCGTCCCCAAAACTTATTCCCCAATCCACCGACATGGCGGACGGGGATGTTCCCGTATTTTTCGGCAAGCCGATCTGCCGTCTCCTGGTCAACACCCCCTTGTTCAAACGCAAACGTCACCTCTGTGCTCGAAATCTCAGCCCCCAAAAGGATCACAAGTACCGTCCAAAGGATCATGGCAGCTCGCCATAATTTATGTTTTCTCACTGAAATCCCCCTCATCCCTATCCATTCAATCCTTTAAAGCCAATAAGGCATTTCATCTCATTGTATCGAAAATTCAACCGGCTTGGAAATAACAAACATAGGTTCTTCAGGACTGCGACTCCCGACTCAATCCTCCAATAAATGGTTTATTCCCATCATTTCAAGTGTAATAGCCCTTGTCGGAACGATCCTTCATTTCGCAAAATGATGATGAGGAGGCTATCTCGGTATGTTCAAACGTATGGATGAAATCGCCATTGAAATTCCTGACGTCCACAAGCCCGACCCGAACGCCGCAGCAGCCGTGCAAGAGCTGCTGGGAGGTAAGTTCGGCGAAATGTCCACCTTGAACAATTACCTTTACCAATCTTTTAATTTCCGCGCAAAAGACAAACTCAAACCCTTCTATGATTTGGTGATGAGCATTACGGCCGAGGAGCTTGGCCATGTTGAACTGGTCTCGCATGGCATCAACAAAATCCTGCGCGGCTCCACCGAACACAAAACCCCGGATCAAACGCCGTTGGACCCGGTTAAAGACGCAAGGCTTTCCTATCATTACCTCGCCGGCGCACAAGGAGCCATGCCCGTAGATTCAATGGGCCATCCGTGGACTGGAGCAAACGTATTCAACAGCGGCAATCTGGTGGAAGACCTGCTGCACAACTTTTTTCTCGAATGCGGGGCGCGAACCCACAAAATGAAAGTTTATGAAATGACCGACCATCCCGCGGCACGGGAAGTGGTCGGCTACCTGCTGGTCCGCGGCGGCGTTCATGTCGTGGCATATGCCAAAGCTTTGGAAGTGGCAACAGGAGTCAACGTGACCAAACTGGTGCCGATCCCTTCCTTAAACAACAAAGCTTTCACCGAAGCCCGAAAATTCGAGGACAAAGGCGTCCATCGCAAGCTGTACACATGGAGCGAACAGGATTTCAATACCCTTGGACAGATTTGGAAGGGTACGCATCCCGAGGACGATCAGCCGTTGGAGGTCATTCAAGGCGCACCCGAAGGTGTGCCCATCAAGGAATATCCCGCAGCCGAAGAGGAATTCGCGCCAGGCATCTCCGAGGAAGATTTCAAAGAAATCGCACGCCGGTTGAAAATCGCCGGGAATATCCACGGGTAGATCATGATTTTCCCGAAATCATTCGAAACGGCATGCCTGCAATCCAAAACAAACGGGTGCGGTGAATGGATTTTCGATGATCCAATCACCGGGCAGGGCCTGCCGTTGTCACCAGACTCATAAAACATCCGCTTTCGCGGGAAGTATGGGCCGGCCTCCCACAACATGGCCTAAACGCTAAGAACGCCTTCACGGTTCTTCCCGAACCGGCTGAAGGCGTTTTGTGGTGTATTGGTTTGAAAACATAGGATGAAACACAGGACGACTCTAGAGCAAAGGGCTTACGCGCCAAATTGCGCATAATGCAAGCGGCTGTATACGCCTCCTGCGGCAAGCAGTTCATCGTGACGGCCCTGCTCGGTAATGCCTTGTTCGGCAACGACGATAATGCGGTCCGCATTTTTGATCGTAGCAAGCCTATGGGCAATGACCAGCGTGGTGCGTCCCTCGGACAGCTCGGAAAGCGACTGCTGAATGGCGGCTTCCGTCTCGGTATCGAGCGCGGATGTCGCTTCATCCAGGATGAGGATCGGCGGATTTTTCAGGAACATCCGGGCAATCGACAGTCGCTGCTTCTGTCCCCCGGACAGCTTCACGCCGCGTTCGCCAATCAATGTATCCAGCCCTTCGGGCATGGAGCTGATCAATGCTTCCATTTGGGCACGGCGTGCCGCATCCCAAATTTCTTCCTCCGTGGCGTCCAGTTTGCCGTAGGCTATGTTTTCGCGGATCGTGCCGTCAAAGAGGAACACATCCTGCTGCACGATCCCGATATGGCTGCGCAACGATTCGAGCTTCATTTGCCGGATGTCGTGTCCATCGATCGTAATACGGCCGCCTAACACGTCGTAGAAACGCGGCAGCAGACTGCACATCGTGGTTTTGCCTGCTCCCGAAGGGCCGACGAGGGCTACCGTCTCTCCGGCTTGAATGCGGAGATCGATGCCTTTCAACACAGGCTCCTGATCGGAATAACCGAAGGTGACATTTTCATAACGGATATCTCCTTGTAAATGCGGCACGCTGGACGCGCCCGGTTGGTCCTTAACGTCAGGCTCCGTGTCCAGCAGCTCCATGTAACGCCGGAACCCAGCGATTCCTTTCGGGTACGTCTCAATGACGGAGTTGATCTTCTGGATCGGTGTCAGGAACACGTTGGACAACATGATAAACGCGATGAATTCGCCATAACTCATGCTGTCGTTCAATACAAACCATGTACCGCATACAAGCACGAACAGCGATACCAGCTTCATCAACACATAGCTGATGGAGGAGTTCCAGGCCATGATTTTGTAAGCGAGCAGTTTCGTTTGGCGGAAGCGGCCGTTATTCACGGCGAATTGCGCCATTTCATGCTCTTCGTTGGCAAACGCTTGAACGACGCGAATTCCCGTAACGTTGTTCTCTACACGCGCATTGAAATCCGCAATGTCCCCGAACATCCGGCGAAACGCCTTCGACATTTTGCTTCCGAAATACATGGATAAATAAATGATGAGCGGAATGATGATAAACGTTAGTACGGCAAGCTTCGCATTGATGCTGAACATGATGCCGAACGCTCCTACCAGAGTCATGATCGCGATGAATACGTCCTCAGGACCGTGATGGGCGATCTCTCCGATATCCATCAAATCGTTGGTCATGCGGGATACGAGGTGACCTGTTTTGGTATTGTCGAAAAACCGGAAGGACAGCTTTTGTACATGGTTGAACAACGCTTTGCGCATGTCGGTCTCGATGTTGATGCCGAGCTTGTGCCCCCAATACGTCACCACATAGTTCATGAAGGCGCTCAGCAGATAGACGGCCAGCAAGCCTAAGCATGCCCAAAGAATCCAGTCCCAGCGCCCGCCGGGCAGCAGCTCGTCGACCACTTTGTTCACCGCGAGCGGAAACGCCAGCTCAAGGGCAGCAACGAGAATGGCGCAGGTAAAATCCAGGATAAACAGCTTTTTATAGGGCCTGTAATAGGCAAAGAAACGGCGTAGCATGGACGAAGGTCCTCCTTATCGCTACCACATCGCAAGGGCAATGGATGAATTTTTTATCCGTTCGGAAAGAGTGCACTTTCAGAGCGTGATCTTCCTGATCATTGTAAGAAAAGCTTCTGCTATGTGCAGTTTGTTTTCTTGAAATGCGCGTCAGTAGACGCTCCTATCTCGTTCTGCTGAGCAGATACAGGAAATACGGCGCACCCAGAATAGCCACCAGGATACCCGCCGGAATTTCGGACGTCTCCAGCATGACGCGTCCCAGCGTGTCAGCCACCAAGACGAGCAATGAGCCGATCAGTGCCGAGGCAGGCAGCAAAAACTGGTGTTTGGGACCGACGAGACGACGAGCCAGATGCGGTCCGATCAAACCGACGAAGCCGATCCCGCCGCTGACGGATACGCACGAACCGGCAAGACCGACTGCGGCAGCAAGCAGAACCAGCCGTTCCCGTTCGACGGGTGCGCCCAAACCGGTCGCGGTCTGATCGCCAAGATTCAGGACATTCAACACCCGCGCCTTATACAGTACGACAGGCACAAGAATGAGAATAAACGGCAGCAGCGCCGTGACGAACTTCCAGTTGGAGCCCCAAATGCTGCCGGCCATCCATGTAGCCACAAATTGGTATTTCTCCGGGCTCAAACGAAGTGTAAGCACGATCATTGCCGCGCTGATCCCTGCAGCAACGCCAATCCCGGTCAACAGCATGCGGGTCGGCACGATGCCCTCTCCTTTTTTGTAGGAAAGCACGTAAATCAGGAATGCGGAGAAAGCGGAGCCGATTAAGGCAAGAACCGGCAGCAGGAAAATAGGAGCAGCCGTCGTTGTCGGGAAAAAGGAAACAAATAACATGACGACCAGGCCGGCCCCGGCGTTAATGCCAAGAATCCCCGGGTCTGCCAGCGCATTGCGGGACACCCCCTGCAAAATGGCACCGGACAACGCAAGCCCGGCACCCACCAGCACAGCAATGACGATTCGCGGCAAGCGGAATTCGAACAAAATCAATTCTTGTTTATCCGTACCGCCGCCGAACAAGGTTTGCAGCACTTCAAACGGCGTTAACCGGATATGCCCTGTGTTCATGCTGATTATGAACGAAGCAACAATCAAAGCAGCAAGCACAATGATGACGATCGTATTCTTGGTTTTCTTTCTGCGCTCTGCACCTACCCTGGTTGAGGAAGTCATCATTTACAGAGACCTCCTTTCATTGCGTGCCAGATACAGGAAGAACGGAACTCCGATCAAGGCAATAAGCGCACCGATCGGTGTCTCGTGAGGCGGGTTGATCATGCGGGCAGCCAGATCGGCGAACACAAGCAGCAAGCTGCCCAACACGGCCGAACAAGGGATAATCCAGCGATAATCGACCCCGACCAGTTTTCGCGTGAGATGCGGGATGATCAAGCCAACGAAACCGACTGCACCCACGACGGATACGGCTGTGCCAGCGAGAATGAGCACGATAATCAAGCCGATCAATTTGACCAAACCGGTACGCTGACCAAGTCCGACCGCGATGTCTTCCCCCAGGCTAAGCAGCGTAATGGACCGGGAAATGAGGAATGAACCAATAAGGGCAGCCACTACCCAAGGCAGCATGACCTGCAAATGGGACCACTTTGTTCCGGCCACGCCGCCCGCTGTCCAGAAAGCCAAGTCTTGCCCGATTTTGAAATACAACGCAATGCCTTCGCTCAGCGCGGACAGCATGGCGGCTACCGCCGCCCCTGCCAGAACGAGGCGAATCGGTGTAAGTCCTGATTTTGAAGCAGCACCGAAACCGTACACCAGCAGAACGCCCAACCCCGCACCGATGAACGAATACATGATGATGTACATGTAAGACAGTCCCGGAAAAAAAGCAAAACAAATCGCCAGCGCGAAACCTGCGCCGGCGTTCAGGCCGAGCAAGCCCGAATCCGCGAGCGGGTTGCGGGTCATGCCCTGCATGATGGCGCCGGCTACGGCGAAGCAGGCTCCAACCATGGCACCCCCGAGAATGCGTGGAAATCGAATTTCCCATATGATCTGATGCGGTGTCAGGTCGGGATTGAAATGAAAGATGGCCTGCCACACCATGCCGAGTTTGATATCGGCTGCACCGAACGAAATGGATAACGCCATGCCGAATATAAGCAGCAGGATGCCCCCTGTCAGTATAAGCGTGGCCGTCCACGGGCGAGTGTGTATTTTTGCCGTCGGTGAATCCTTTGTGCCGCGACTTTCGACTGAAGCTTTTGTACTCATGCTCGTCCACCCTTGTTATGAGCGAAGCTTGCAGACCTTATGTACATAACAATCACCTCTCTACATATGCCGAACTTTTAATGATATTGATATTGATTCTCATTCCCATACATCATTGTATGTCAACGATGTCACTCTGGCAATGGATAAATCGGACAAGTTTGATGTATAAATGAGTATTGCGTACAAAAAAAAGAAGCCGCTTCCGGCTTATTGTTTCCAAACCATGAGCAAACACATGTAAAAGCACGGAACAATTCCAGTTCCGTGCTTCTCTTATGCATCATAGTTTCCAAATTATTGTGTAGGCGCATACGTTCCCATCAGCGCAGCCATGACGTCCGGCACATCCGTAATGATGGCCTGTACACCCATATCCATCATGGCCCGGATTTCGGCCGGGTCATTTACGGTGAATGGATGAACCGTAATTCCGTGCGCCAGAGCTGCAGCCACCTCTTCCCGCGTTACGGCCCATTTGTACGGATGGAGGGCCGAAGCTTCCAGCTTGGCCGCGTAATCGTACGGACGGTACAATTTTTCCATGTAAAGCAAGGCCGTACGAATCTCCGGCGCAAGACGCTTGCATCTGACCAAGGAAGCATGATTGAAACTGGAGATAATGACCTGTTCTTCCAGTCCCCATTCCCTGACGGCATGCACAACCTTCTCCTCCATGCCCCGGTAACCGACAATACCGTTTTTCAGCTCCAGGTTGAGCAACGTATTTTTCCCCCGAATCAGGTCGAACAACTCTTCAATCGAAGGAATCCGCTCCCCTGCAAACTGCTCATCAAACCAGTAGCCCGCATCAAGCGAACGCAAATGCTCATATGCAGCGTCCTTCACCCAGCCCTCTGCCCCGGCCGTCCGATTTAACGTCTCATCATGAATGAGCACCAGCCTGCCGTCGCTTGACATCTGCACATCTGTCTCGATGCCTGTCGCTCCAAGCTGCAATGCCCGGTCAAACGCCACCATCGTATTTTCGGGACATACAGCAGATGCTCCCCTATGCGCAATAATCTCGACCATTTCGCAATCGCTCCTTCGAAATTTTCATTCCTTGCCACCCCATTGCTACTATACTGACGATTTGTCACACGGGTATTAACAGAACGTATAATGAAGTCATTCAGCGGGCTTGGGGAAACACTCATTTTTGCGAACTCAATCTGCAAATCCACATAACATGGTATAAACCATAGAAAAGCAGTACACTCCGCCATAAGGAGGTTGACTTTTGAAGTACTCCAGCCCAAAAAATCGGAGCTCACCTTCCCGCCCGCATGCCTCCCCGTCAAAGTCGGCGTCCAGGCTCTCCAGACCTACCGTACGCACCAAAAGCTATTCCGCTCCAACGACAACCATGCCAAATACAATGGCCGAAGCCGACCATACGCTGGATAAACTCGCTGTCGTTGCCGCCATTCTCTCCCTGCTCGCGGCCATCCTCGGTCTATACATTGCTTGGAAAACCTTATACCACCCCGGCCAAACGGCCATTGTGGTATGAATCGATGCAGCCGGGCTGAACGACTCTTGTATTTGTCCTGCTTCCGTCAAACGTGTAAAAACCGGGGGCAGGACACCTTCCATTGATTTGATCCATTTTTCGCGAAACAACAAAAAAACCGTTCCCTGAGAGCCGGCAGCGAACCGGCGCCTCAACGGAAAGGCTGATGTATGGGGCCTGCGATCATACCCCTGACGAAATGTGTGATCCCTAACAGATGAAGGTGCGACAAATGATGACCAGCAGGATGAACAGGACGAGAATTGCTCCTGTCGACGTCCAGTCTCCGTAGCCACAGCAACCATAGTCCGTACCTTTGATTTCGCTCATGAGTGACACACTCCCCTCTTCGAAAGTACACTATAGTCTATGTGTCAGTCCTGAACTTGATTGGGCGAAGCAGGAGCTATGGCGTGAACAAACGGTGACTTTATTTAATCGGCACCAAGCTCCGACCATTTCTGAGTCAATGGTGCGGGAACGTAAGCTTCCATGCGGGCAAGCAGGTCGGCCGGATCCGATTCAAGGCTCCACAAGCTCAAATGGGACGTATTCGAAAATCCTTCGTGCACGCTATGCTCCACCATTTTCATCAGCGGTTCGTAATATCCGTTCACATTCAACAGTCCGACAGGTTTGCGATGAATGCCGATCTGTGCCCAGCACAACACCTCGAACAGTTCCTCGAACGTGCCCATGCCTCCCGGGAGCGCAATGAAGCCGTCCGACAGTTCGGCCATCGTCGCTTTCCGTTCGTGCATCGTCCCTACTTCAACGAGCTCGGTCAATCCGCTATGTACGATTTCACCGCGAAACAGACCTGTCGGCATGACGCCGATGACTTCTCCGCCTTGTTCCAGCACGGCATTCGCGACGGCTCCCATCAAACCCATTCGTGATCCGCCATAAACAAGCGCATGCCCCCTGCTTGCGATCAATTTGCCCAATTGCACGGCCTGCTCGGTATATTCCGGTTGTCTACCAGGGTTGGACCCTGCAAATACGCATATACGCTTCACGGATGTCACTCCTTTTCTTCTCCATTGTTTTAGTATACAACTTTATTGTCATTCCCATGTTATCTCCGTTCGGCTTTTCCTGGCAAAAAAAATACCCGACCGTTTGCAGCCGGCCGGGCTTTCAGTCTTTGCACATCATTTAGAAGGGGTTGTTACATTTAATATAAAGGCCGAAGATTAAATCCATATGATCTTTACATGAAATACATATTAAATTTCTAACACGCCAAGTGATGCCATTTAGCGGATGCCCCGCCTTGAACGTACAACGAAAAGATGCTTGTCCTTGCGAAGCTTCCGTCCATCGGCAATGACGACCTGGTCCTCGTCATGGCGAAGGATCGTTGTCGAGTAGGCGACGATTTTGGCGCGATGCCAGATCATGACCCGTGATTTGAAATAAATGGCATTGTCGAACTGCAATGCCTTTTTCATCACATAGCCGACTTTATGCAAGTCGGAACGGGCTTTTTTCAAAGGAAGGCTTTCTTCGGGCAGCGGCCTGATCATGGCGATGTTATCGAACGATACCTTGATTCGCTTGGGTCCAATTCGAACACATTCCGCTTCTTCATCCCATTCCACCAGCGTTCCTTTCAGTGGCTCGCGTATGCCGGATGCGCGATATACTGCTACCTTCCGTCCCTCCCAATGCCGCAATGCCCTCACCTCTCTGTCGTTCTATATTTGCGGTATGCTCCAGTCGATCGGCGCGACGCCATGGGAGCTTAAGAACTCATTTGCCTTGGAGAACGGCCTGCTCCCGAAAAAGCCGCGGTGGGCGGCGAGCGGGCTAGGATGTGCGGATTGCAGCACCAAATGCCGGTCACGGTTGATGAAAGCTCCTTTTTTTTGGGCATGACTGCCCCACAGCATGAATACCATAGGCTCTGAACGCTCGTTCAAGGCACGGATTACCGCATCCGTGAAACGCTGCCATCCAAGACCTTGGTGGGAGTTGGGTTGACCTTCACGCACCGTAAGCACCGCATTGAGCAGTAATACGCCTTGCTCCGCCCAGTGCACCAAATACCCATGCTTCGGAATGGGCAAGCCGAGATCGGCGTGAAGTTCTTTGTAAATGTTCTGCAAAGACGGCGGGATGCGCACATCCGGCATGACCGAAAAGCTTAATCCGTGAGCCTGACCCGCCCCATGATACGGATCCTGGCCAATAATGACCGCTTTGACCTTATGGTATGGGGTCAGTTTTAGCGCGGAAAACAGGTTTTCCTTGGACGGGTAAACGGTCTGTGTCTTATACTCCGCCGCAAGCGCGTAACGAATATCGTTGAAATAGTCCGCCTCAATCTCTTGTTGAAGCACCGTATCCCAATCGTTTCCAAACATTGCATGGACTCCTTTCCTTGATGAATGCATATCCGTGCAGTCCACACCGGGTCCTGCTGCCTGCGCAGCCGTTTGTTTGATCCAACGGCACATAAACTATCCACCATTTTAACATAATGGAAGACAGCTAGCCAGAAAGAAGGATACAGCATCGGATTGTTGACATATGCATCGTGTATTCCCCCCGAAAAATCAATGGAAAAAGGGATTCCCCGAAGCGAAATAAATCCACCCCGAGAAATCCCTTGACTTGATCCATCCTTTAGCTCCACCGTGCAAAAACCTGCTGAAGCTTAATATCGTATCAGATCCAGCGTTTCATCAAATAACCCGCGCTGTTCTTCAATTTTATTCTCATTGCCGATGACACAGCGATACTCGTCTGCCAGGATCGCCGATACGAGCGGCGCAAAACCGACGATGTCGCTTTCCGTTGTGCCCAGCACTTCGTCGCGTTCCCGCTGAAGGTCTTCTTCCGTCACGTTGGACAAATAACACTCCAGGGAGAACACTCCTTCGCCATGAGGCGTACGCGGCGTATCCAGGTCCTGAATAGCACCGATAATGTACCGCGTCATCTCGCGCTCATCCGCTTTGAACTGCTGCAAGTATTGCGGCATTTCCTCATACACCTTGAACGTTTTCTCCAGATTGGGATCACGATAGGAGGCCATGTAACTGTCGCCATTCCGTCTGAACCCCGTCATGCAGCCGTAAGCGCCGCCTTTGGCCCTGATATTCGTCCAGAGATAATCCAGGGAAAGAATGCCCTGCAGCACGCGCAGCGATCCGGTGTACCGATACCCTTTTGCGATGAAATTGCCCGTCTGCACCACATACTGCACCTCCGAAGGAGACTTGAACCCCTCCTTATGATTCACCGGCTTGAACGACGGATCTTCCTTGGGCACATCATGGGTGAACAGTTTTCCTTTCAGTTGGGACACGCGCTGCTCCAATCCGGCATAACCTTCGTCATCCGCCGTATAGCTCACGAGCAGGTTTTCCGGCCTGAAAATAATGCCGGTCAGTTCCCTGAAACGGTCGGCAAGCTCCTCTTTCCGTTCCTCGTAATGGGCCTGAACCTCCTCCAGCCACTGATAGAAAGAAATGCCGCCCACGGCTTCCCGGAACGAGGCTACCGCAGAGTGTTTGGCCGAGGATCTGCCCATGGCGGCGGAATGGCCGCTGTTGATCAAGCTGCGCTGCAGCTGGCCCTTCAACTGGGAGATGATTTCGTACAGACGTTTGGAGTCATCGAACTTGGAGGTCAGAATGATTTCCTCGATCATGTCAAAGGCAAATCCCAATTTGCTGTACAGCACCTTTGCGCTGAATTCAAAGTTTGCCTTATAGGCGTTAAACTGCTTCGCATCGGCGCTCGCGCTTACATTGGCCGAAATGCCGCCGGAATGAATATGGATTTCGTTAGACAGATCGCTAAACGTGTGGTTCGCCGTATTGACGTAACCAAGCACGCTTTTCAGCAGGCCGACGTAGGGCAGGAGACGTTCCGGCACCGATTTGACGTCGAACAACAGTTTCAGGTATCCGATCCCGTTGGTGTACAAATTATGGTGAACGATCGTGGTGCCGTCTGCCTGTTTCAGCGTCTGATGCAGGACAGAGGCTTTCGGTTCAATATCCTCGATCGACAACGTCGGGATCGCTTGCTGCTGTTCTTTCGTCGACGGTGCATTCTGGTAGTCTGCGAGCGCCTGTGTCCGCTGTACCAGCTCTTGAACTTCCGTCTCGCTCAGTCCGGCCTGCAGCGCCTTCAGCTTCGCCTTGAGCGCTTCTTCCTTGCGCAAATTCAACCCTTTGTCGGGTGTCACCGCAACGAAAGAAACATGCGTATTGTCCAGCAAATAGCGCTGAATCAGTTGTTCAAAGTATCCTTCCTTCATCTTTGTTCTCAGTGCGTCATACACCTCATTGGCTTCAAGGTACATGAACGGCGCCTGATCATCGTACAACCAGCTCTGCAATGTCTGGAGACCGTAGATGAGTCCTTTCGGCATTCTGCCGAAATCGGCCTCGCGATGGTTGAACTCATAGGAATTGATTCCCGCGAGCAGTGCCTTTGGATCGATCCCGTCCCGCACAACGCGTTCAAGCACCTCGCGCACCGTATCGAGGAACACCTGTTTGCTCTCCAGATTACTCTTTTTGAGTCCAATCGTCAGCACAGGCTGGTACAAGCTGTCATCGTATGAGCCGTATACATCCTTCGCGATGCCCTTGTCCAGAAGGGCCTGCTTGAGAACAGCGCCTGGCGCGTTAAGGAGTGCGTACAACAAAATTTCGAGCGAAATGTTCAATTCTTTGTCCAACGTCGTTCCAATGACCGCATTGTACGTCAGGAAGCTGTTGTCGGTTTCCGATTCGGTGCTGCCGGCAGAATAACTCGTCACGACGTCCACGCGTTCTGCAAAAGGGGATTGCAGGCCGATGGCCGAATCCGGCTCTGTCCGATCATAATGGCTCAGATAGGCTTCATCCAGCCAGTTCAACTTTTCCTCCATGTCCATGTCGCCATACAAATAAATGTAACTGTTGGACGGATGGTAGTACTTGGTGTGGAAATCCAGCAAACCCTGGTATGTAAGGTCCGGAATGGCATCGGGAATGCCGCCTGACTCGTTGGAGTATGTCGTATCCGGGAACAGGGAACTCAGCACCGCACGGCGCACGACGCGTTCCGGCGACGAGAAAGCACCCTTCATTTCGTTGTATACGACCCCGTTGTACGTTAACTCGTCTTCGGGGGAAGCCAGGTTGTAATTCCAGCCTTCCTGCAAAAATATTTTTTCGTTTTCATAAATGTTGGTGTTCAGTACCGCATCCAGATAGATGTCCATCAGATTGTGAAAATCATGCGCGTTTCGGCTCGCAATCGGATATACCGTTTTGTCCGGATACGTCATAGCGTTCAAGAATGTATTGAGTGAGCCTTTCAACAATTCTACAAAGGAATCTTTGGCCGGAAATTTCTTCGACCCGCAGAGCACCGAATGCTCCAAAATGTGCGGTACGCCCGTATCGTCGCTCGGCGGCGTTCTGAACCCGATATTAAACACCTTATTGTCATCCTCGTTGGACAGCAGCAAAATTCTGGCGCCTGACTTCGTATGTTCCAACAGATAGGCGTCCGCTTTGAGTTCCTCGATCCTGCGCTCCTGCAATACTTGGTAAGCCTGAAGATTTTTCAACATATACCGAGTCCTCCATCATCAGAAATGGTTTGTGCCTGTAAAAACTTCTGAAATTTATCCCGCAAGATAAAGGTAATTAATGACTATTTCCTCATTATACACGATCACTCGCCGTCTTCCTAACCGGGGTTTATCCCGACAGAACGCCGTCTTAGATCCTATGTTTGGAGGATTGCGATTATGAGATTAGCCTTCCGTACAGCTATTGCATCGGGCAACAGAAAAAATTTGCATACTGCTTGCTTCGATCCTAAAGTTCGCCCCCAATCCGCCCCCAAAGAGAAATAATGCACTCGTTCCCTTTGAATCGGGAGAGTTCATTCAAAATACAAAAAAAGGAAACCCCTTATGTATTAAGGGATTTCCTTTTTTTAAATGGATGCCGAGGACCGGGATCGAACCGGTACGGTAGTCACCTACCGCAGGATTTTAAGTCCTGTGCGTCTGCCAATTCCGCCACCCCGGCATATGTATGTCTTTCTTTAATTACTTGAGGCGACAAGAAATATAATATCATGTTATTAATCATTATGCAACATATTTTTTATAATTGTAATGAATAAACGTGAGTGCACAACCATCGCCCCATATTTGTCTCATGACATGGAAACGGGACTGCCGGACAAAGCCGGCAGTCCCTCTGGAAAATCCGAGTTGCGGTCTCGAATTTTCAGATCAACCATCTATATTAAGGGAGGTGTGAGTAAAGAATACATCGCCAACATTAAAAGAACCTAAAATGCGCCTTAAATTAAACTAAAAAGAATACAAGCTTTCAAGCCTGCGGTTTTTCCTCCATACTTAGAATCGGAATAACTTCATCCAACTCGGAGTCATCACACTCCACTACAACGATTAAGCCACCGTCAAGCAAAAAAGTTTCATACATCTGCGCTTTCGTCTCGGATATGCCCGCTTCGGTCAGCATCAGCACCAGATCGTCCGTGCCTTCGCCAATTTGATTGCCTGCCAAACGCCGGACAGCTTGCCCCACCGTCTGAATCTGGTCCTTGCGCTCATCCAACGCGGCCAATACTCCTTTGAGCGCTCCAAACGCACCGTCTGTGCCGCCTCCTTTCAAAGGCTTAGGCAATTCGGTTTGCTCGCTTACCCGTTCCAAATCCACTTGTTCCTTCGCCACGACGCCAAGACGATCCTTCGCGATCCCGACAAGCTTTAACCTGTTGAGCATCAGTATCGCTTCATTTTCTGTGCTTGCCATGCCAATCAGCAATTGAGTCATATCCATTCCTCCTCGGACCGCTATCTCAATATGAGTTCTTTATGTTCATTTACCCGTTTTGCGCTTCATGTCTTTCATTTTCGGCGAATTCACGGCATGCATTTCTGGAAATCGATACCTAGTTCTGATAGACTACATAAAGAAGCCCAATTAACCATTGATATTAAAGAATATATTTTCATATCCCATGTTCAGGAGTAATGTCTTATGAAAAAAGAGGTAGATATTGCCATTCGCCGCAAACAGCAAATCGTGGTTCGCAATACGAGCGGGCAAACCGTTACCGGAACTCCCGAGCGTTCGGCCGACTCATCCATATTGACCCTTAGAACTGTGCAGGGAAACCTGTGGATTCCCTTTGACGAAGTGGAACAGGTTACCCGGATATTGAGCATCCGGTCACACCATCTGAACGGCCTGCAGATGACAGCTGCCGACCTGTAACGATGGGCCAGAACACTCCGGCACTTTCGGGACGTTTTTTTCTTCATCCAAAAATTTCAGGAAAAAAGCTGATTCGCAAGGGGCTTGTCTCCTTGAAATCAGCTCTTTTGAATGTTATTTGACTACGAATCGAACCCGGGTCCCGTCCGGATATGTACTGAGTTGATTCCCAACCCAAGATCCTGCTCCACGGTTATCCTTTGGCGTAATATATTGGATATCCGCATTCGCGCCGCCTTCGGCGCACATGGCCATCGGCCATTCGTCGCGATCATACCCTTTTTTGACCGGCACGCCCTTAAGCGACAATTCCCGATTGGCTTCGGCTCCGTCCCGATCGATGGTGCAGACATCGGAATGTCCTGCTTTAATGGCGGATTTAATATGCGCTGCAGTCTCGGGGTAGCGTTCGGACGGAAACGTAATCGTGTGATCCACACCCTGAGTGGTGCCTTGATCAAGCCATGCAGGCAAATCCAGCGGGATCTCTCCCTTAAACCAAGCAAAGAACAGCACCACCATCAAAGTAAGAAGCGTCAAACCCTTCTTTTTTAAGCTGCCGAATCCTTTGTTTCTTCGTTTTTTTCTGTGCGTTCTGCTCATGCTGCCTCCTCTCATTCCCTTTGCATTATAACAGAACGTCCGTTCGCCAAACAATCCTTAATATGTATCATTCAAGCGAATTCGTTTATTCCAACCGATTCAAAACCCGGCTCGATGTGGTAACATATCATTACGTTAGGCAACACAAACATCTTACTCGTTACCGACAGCACGATCCTGGCTATTCTATCGAATACTGACGCCTAGTCATTAAGGGAATCGGATCATGCCCATGAGGAAGGATGAACGGTATGCGAACCCTCTTTTTTATCTTTATGACATTATGCATCATTAATTTCTGTTTCCCTAAAGTGGGCTGGTATTTGCGTTATGGCTGGATCACGCGAGGGGAATCGGAGCCCGAAAGCTCACATATGATTTTTGTCCGAATGACAAGTTTGGTTATGCTGATTGTGGCTTTTACCCTTTCCGTCGGTTAAAACATAAAGCGATAAAGCAGCATTCCGTCCAGGAATCGCTGCTTTTTGCCGTTCAATGAGCAAAAAATGATAATTTTATTTGTGGAATGGCGCAACATGGCATCTTATTATAAAATGACGGGCTTGTTGCCGACATCCGGTATCTGAGAAAGGGTCTTATTCTTATGAACATTGCATTTTATCCTTATTGGGCGGCGAAAACACTACTTTCTTTTGTTCATGTAATATACATTACAGTCATCACCATCATGATTTATGGACTGACAGCCTCCTTGCTCTGGGCTTTTTTGTTTCCCATTATGCAGGTGGCAGTACGGAGTTTCGCCGGCTTGTCTGTTTCATCGCGAATCAAGCACTTTGCTTGTTCACAACTCATGATCGGTATGCTTGCAACCAAAACATTGCTGCTGTCTGCAATTGCAGCCGGCCTTCCCTATTTGAAGCAGCATATTCCCATCCTGTTCGTTGCTGCCTTTCTGTTATCCCTGCTGGAAGGGTGGGAATCCGCATTGCTTCATGCTCTGCCATGGTCGGCAGGTCATGCTCTGGAAACCGAAATCGCCAAGGCGAACAGCCTGCTCTCTTTCTCCAGTCATACCGCCACCGTTGTCGGATTGCCTATCACCTTTTTGGCAACGGTACATTGGGGGGCCGCGTCCACATTATGGAGTTCGGCCGCATTATCGTGGACCACGCTTGTCTTTGCGATCGCGTTTGTGCTTTTGATCCAGGAAAAGGAAAACACCTATGCGAAACGTGCATCGAGGGCATCCCGGTTCGAAATCAAACAGGAAGACAGACGGCAGTTTTAATGAACTCTTGTCATATCCACCACACCAAAAGACGAGCAGCTTGCGCTGCTCGTCCATACATGCTGAAGCCCTATGTTCGCGCATCCACGGTTGACCGCTTCAGCTTAGTCCAACGGATAGTCCAACAACGGTTTACCCTGTTTGTAATATAGCGAAGGAGATAAAATGTTAAAAAAGATATGCGCATCAGGCACTCCGGCCTCAGCCAGGATCCCATGTATGCTGGATGCCATACGGTTGTGAACATCCTGATGCCGCTGAAACATCAAAATTTCGACGGACGCCGGCGAAGGCGTAAGTGCTTGTACATCATACCGTTCCGCCTTTACTCTCTCTTCCGGAATATTGAATACAAAAGCCATCTGCTCGGTAATTCGGGGTACGACTTCCTCCAATTGATTACCTGTAAATCCTCTAAAGCGAATAAACGGCATGCAAATCCCTTCAATCTCTGATATAGTCTCTTATGTGATTTTAAGCACATTCTTTTCGGTTGTCAAATGACCCGCATGCCGCTCATTCCCCATGTTTCGCGCCAAGCTCCGCCGTCAAGCGGCGGAGCCCAGCCGAATCACAAGGATTTCAGGGGTATCCAGCTTATACCCAGAAGGATTTTGTGATGATTACGAGAAGGATGAACAGCACCAGAATTGCACTTGTGGAAGTCCATACTCCGCCATTTCCACAACCGTATCCAACTTGACTCATTTGATTGGCCTCCTTTGAATTTCAAGGTATGCCATAAGATATGCGAATTCAATTGGAATGACCGGGCCATATCCCAATCTACAGCGCCCAAAATCAAGGAGTTTGTCTCGCTACTCCACGGCGACATCTGCTTGCTTGCCGGTTCCCGTCCGGATCCGACCTCTTCCTCCATCGCTGTTTAGAATGACCGTGCGAGTACGCGTATCGTTTCGAGCGGCCAACAGCACCGTCCCATCCGGAGCAATGCAATACGCGATCGGGATGGACACTTCAGAATTGCGATAGAAGCCGTCTCCATGGCTTGACCCCATAACGAGGCATCTGTTCTTCACCGCAATGCCGCGAGCGGCTTCCAGCCATTCTTCATACTGCTCTTCACTGAACATGCCCACCCCGATGGAATGCATCAGGATGTCCACCTTCCCTATTTCTTCATTCTCAAACCCCTGAAGTACCAGCTCATCGCATAGCAATGTACTGATCCTCCATCCTTGCTCCTCTACGGCCTCAGCTGGCGTATATTTCGCCTTTTCCAACACGATCTTGCCTTTTGGGTCAATGACGATGGAACGATCCTTCGGACGTTCATTCAGCCTGCGATGTCCGGACACGATCATGGTTCCGTACCTTGCCGCCAGCTCACGTGCTTGGTCCACGTTCTGGTTCAAATACCCCTCCGGAAACAGCAAAATATCCGCATCGTTGTCCATGAGCTCCTTTTCCAACTGCAGAAGCCCATCCTCAAGCTTCGGTTGACCGATGACAATTTTCAAGCCCAACTCCCCCATTCTTCGTCATTAAAAAGCCGGTTCATACCCCATAAAGAGGTACGAACCGGCTTAAAGGCAAGCACGCGCCGATTGGGTCACGTACTGCAACTCCTTCAAGAGCAATGGTCCGCAAGCCGAGAAAATGCCTCAATCCCATTGCCTTTACAGTTCAGGTTGATATGTAATTATGCTTTTCTATGCTCAATTCTATCATATATCTCTTGTCCGTCATAGCTCCGATCTGTTGTGACGTCCCGCATAAACCGGATGCCTTCCGGGCTTCCGAGCTCAGCCGTTCCTCCGGCCAATGCTCCCATAATCATGGCGAAAGGATAAATCATAATCGCTAACATTTTTTTCACGATGCCCCTGCCTCTTTCCTATTTGGATTTTTATTCTATATATATACGACATAAGTTTCATATCGGTTTCACATTCCATGCAATTGCTTAGGATGATAATAATGCTAGATTCGAGAAAGCTATGGACAATCACAGAATACGAAAAATAAGACTATCGCGTGAGGGAACGTTCGGTATAATGACGAAAAGCAGATCCAGGAAGATATGTTAGTAGACAGAAAAAAACCCTTGCTGCGCAAGGGCTTTGAGGAAATGGGTCCTACAGGACTCGAACCTGTGACCAATCGGTTATGAGCCGACCGCTCTAACCAACTGAGCTAAGGACCCTCACCAAAAAAGTATAACGTTCACATGATGGCTGTTTAAACATCGAGTGAAACTTGATTGCGGGGGCAGGATTTGAACCTGCGGCCTTCGGGTTATGAGCCCGACGAGCTACCGGGCTGCTCCACCCCGCGTCAGTAAAAAATCAAAATAGCGACTTAATTAATATACACCATTTATATCCTATACGTCAAGGGGTAATGTCAGGGAATAAATCGAACACCATATCTCCCTTTTTTGGAACGGAAAATCTCGATCTCTGACGGGTCGCTGTATCCATATAACCAACCATCATGTTCAAGCCGCTTGGCCAAACAGCCTGCTTGAAATTTGGTGGCGTAAAGCTTGCTAAAATATATCCAATGCATAGGTCACCCTCCTTTCCAATCCATTGCTCAATATGTAGAATACCCCGCTTGCTCCAATTTTATATCCTGCATGCTTAAAGTCAAAAAAAGCTGCCAGAGACCAAATCTCCGGCAGCTTCAGGATGAAGCAAATTAAAACATGACTTCTTATGGGTTAAATGTCGCTTTTGGGTCCTTTTTCAACTTTGCCAGCATTTCGTTACCCTTAGCAGCCCATTCGGCAAGTGCTTCCTTCGGTGTTTTTTTGTTCTCCAGCACTTGGTTGAAGTACTCCATGCCTTTATCGCTAACTTGCCACAGATTCGGCATCTTCTGGTACATTTTGTCCAGATTCGTATTGGTCGGCGGAATCGGTTTTAACGTATAGAAGGCCTGAATGTTGTAATCCATGCCGTCCTTCGGCTTGATGAAACTCTTGCGGGAAACCATCTCATAGGCGCTGCGCGCTTTGATTTTTGCCCAATCCTCGCTGTTCATGTATTTGATCAGTTCCCAGGCATCATCCGGATTTTGCGCCGAACTGTTGATCGCCATCAGATTGCTGAGATAGATGTTGCCGCCGATTCCTGGCGCTTCGGGATGCACGGGCGGTGTGACGACCTCCCAATCCACTTTCGTGAACCCTTCCATTTTATCGGCGTTTTTGTTGGCATCGATCAACTGGTTGATGTAACTATAATCGCCTAAAGCCATGGCTGTTTTGCTGCTGAGGAACAGATCGCCCTGCAGCGGGTTGTATCTTTCGCCACTGCTTTGGTCCATCTGCTCATCCCCTTTCGGGGTAACCTTGTCGATGGCGAGCTTGCTGATCTTGCTCCATACTTTTTCCCACTGAGGCGAATCGACCGTCATTTTTTCCGCCTTATCGTCGAAAATTTTCAGTTGAAGCGCGCTATAGTACTGTTGCATCGAATAGTAGGGTGATCCTCCTTGCCATGTGCTGAACGCAAATCCAAACACATGGTCCTTGCCTTCGCCGCTGGTAACGCGAGTCGCCAGGTTAAAGATGTCGTCCCAAGTCATGTTATCCGTCGGCGGCTCTACGCCTGCCTTCTGGAAGATCGCCTTATTGTAGAAGAGGGCGGACGAGGAAAACGTTGGCGTCAACGCATAGATGCTCTGATCCCCGATGTCTTTGATGCCTTCCAGCACGCTCGGTACGATATCGCTCGTGTCGAACTTATCCTCTTGCATAAGCGGATCAAGTTGTTTCAGCATGTTCTCCTGGATCAACGACCTGATCGTTGACGTATCGGCCACAACCACGTCCACCGGATTGTCTCCGGTCATGATTTTTTTGATGCTCTCCATCGTATCCGGAACTTCCTGCTGCTCATCCGTGTTGCCGTAACCGTACATGCTGCCCTGCTCAACGGCTGGTACAACCTCAATCGTAATATTCGGATGTGTCAGCTCAAAGGCATCCGTAAACTGCTGGCGAAAATAGCTATCGTCTGTATTGCCCCACAAGGTGGCCACACGCAATACGCGCTGCTCGTTGTCCTTCGATTCGCTTGCCGTGCAACCTGCAAGCAGCGGCAATGCCAGACTGGCTGTAGCCAATATGCCCAGCACACGTTTTCCCCACATCTTCATTCCCCAATTCCCCCTCATGATTATCTTGGCGGCGTAATCACGATACGCTCGCCGTCAAATTCCAACGTCGCCCGGTTGTCGATCGATAACGCCTCGAGGTATTCCTTCGGTACCTGAAGCCGCCCGGCCCGGTCAATAATGACAAAAGCTTCATGAATGCTCGGCGTTCCCGAGCCAGGCAAGTTATGCTCGTCATCCAGATTTTCGTTGCGTTTCACAAATTCGGTACTCGTTAATCCGTCACGAATGGCAACGATCCGGTCGACCTTGCCCGCAAGCGTCAGGTCATGCGTTACGATCACGATGGTGACGCCTAATTCCTTGTTCATTTTGCGAAAAATATTCATGATCGTATCCGATGTCTCGGAATCGACCGAACCGGTCGGCTCGTCGGCGAGCAGCAGCTTCGGCCGATTGGACAATGAAATCGCAATCGCAACCCGCTGCTGCTCCCCACCCGACAATTGATGGAGCTTGTTATGCATCCGATCCTTGAGCCCGACCCATTCCAGCAGCTGTTTGGCGTATGCGCGATCCCGCTTTCCACCTAGAATCATCGGCGTTTCCACGTTTTCCAGGGCCGTGAGATACGGCAGCAGATTGCGGCCGTTGTTCTGCCAAATAAATCCGACGGTATGCCTTTTGTATTCCACGAGCTGCGCATCCGTCATTTTCAGCAAATCCCAGTCGCCGACGATGGCCGTACCGGCTGTCGGCCGGTCAAGGCCGCCGAGAATGTTGAGCAGCGTCGATTTTCCGCTTCCGCTATTTCCGATGATCGCCATCATCTCTCCCGGGTTCACCGTCAAATTCAGACCTTGAAGGGCAACGACTTCCACGTCGCTGGATTTAAAAATTTTAACAAGTCCTTCACACTGGATCACGTTACCTCTCCTCTCCCATTTTGACCGCCTGATGTACGCGCAGCCTGCGAATCTGCCAGAGCAGCATGCTTGCTCCAATAATCAGCATGACTACCGTCACGCCATACAGCTGGAGCATGTCGCTCTCTTCAAACACGATGCGGAAAGGCGGAACCTGCGCAGATACGTTGTCGGTCGTTTGCAGGAAAGGCAGGAACAATCGGCTCGCCACTTGACCGATGCCGATGCCCAGGGCGATGGACAGCCCTGCGGTGAAAACCTGCTCCAGGAGCAGCATGCCGCTCAACTGGGCCCGCGACAGCCCCATTGCCCGCAGGACGCCGAACTGCACGACGCGTCCCGACAGGTTAAAGAACCAATACAGGATGTATCCGATCAGGGATATGATGACGGATACGAGAAAACCGAGACTGAGAATGCCGAAAACGCCGCCGCGGGACGGATGTTTGCCCTGGGTTACGAGTTCGGTGCGCACGTCGCGCACAGAAGACAATTCGATGCCTTCCGCTGCAAGCTTCTCCATCAACGGGCCTACCTTGGCATCAGGTTCCATTTTCAGCCAAACTTCATATGGAATCAGCGGTACCTGATCATAGATGTAATCCAGATTCGCAATGAAGAACGGCATCTGATCCGGGTATTGGGCAGGCCAGTAAGGGATAATGCCAAAAATAACGAATTCGATGGCCTGCCCCTGAACGCCGATCGATACCAGGTCCCCGGTTTTGAGCTTGTATTTGTCCGCAAACTTGGAGGATACAAGAACCGCGCCTTCATACTTCCCGAGCAAATCGAGATACTTGTACGGATGCGCCGGGAAGAGATCGTTGCGGAACCAGGCTACCTTGGCAAAATCGACGTTGTCGATGCCGACCAGCATGCCCTGGCCTCCCGATTTGCCAGAAACGATCACATTGCCCTTCGTTTGCAGCACCCTGGCGGCGCCCTCAACGCCATCCAGCCTGCGGAACACTTCAAATGGCGGTTCGGAGTATATCACTTTGGTCGGCTGTTGAGCGCCACCGCCACCGCCTCCTCCGCCTTGGCCTCCTCCTGCACCATTGCCGCCGGAAGCGCCGCCTCCGTTCTGCCCTCCGCTGCCTCCGCCTTGTTGTCCTCCACCGCCGCCGGCGCCTCCATTTGGACCGGAGCCGGAAGGGTTCACTTCAGGCGTCCCTTCCCATACGGTTTGCATGATCACGTCCGTACCATAGCGGTACAGCGTCCGCTCGGTAGAGTTCAGGTCAATGGTCCGGGCAGCAGCCGAGTTGTACACGCCGAGGCCCAGCGTCAGCACAAGCAGGATCATCAGCGGATAATACGATGCCGACGAACGCGAGAGCTGAGTCAGGGTCAGGTACAACGGTACCGGGAGCAGCTTGCGGCCGATCAGCTGAATCAGCTTGAGAATCCACGGGAACAACCGCAGAAAGAACAGCCCCAGGGCAAATATCGCCAGTGCGGGCACAAAGAACAGAAACGGCTGCACCTGCAGCTGGTCTGTCGTCATGCCTGTTTGAAACGTAAGCATCTGCCGTTCATAGAACAAATAATAACCGTATCCCGCCAGCCCAAGCAGGGCAATGTCCAGAAACCATCGCTGCCACACCGGCGCACGATCCGTGCGTGCCTGACGGCGTTTGGCTGACACGATCGTTGCTCTAGCATAGGTGATTGCCGGGATCAATGAAGCAATGATCGCAACCAGCACGGCTGCCAAGCCCAGCAAAATCGCTTCCTTGGACACGCCGATCGGGATGGATTTCCGGTCCACGAAAGACAGGAATCCGCTGGCAGACCCGATGCTTTTGGCCATGAAATATCCCAACATGGGACCGATCACAAGCGCGATCACGCCAAGGAACATGCCTTCAAGCAGGTACAGCGAGAAGATTTGCCGTGCAGAAGCCCCCCGGCTTCGCAGCACGGCAATGTCGCTTTCCTGCTTCTGCAGCGACTGCCTGGCGTTCATCGCGATAAAATAGAACACCATGGCGATCATCGGTGCCGCAAGCGTAAACAGCATCGTCTGCAGCTGCAGGCTTTGGCTGCGGAACTGCTTGAGCAGATCGCCGAAGGTAATGTCAACCTTGGTGTCCTTCAAGCGTTGGTACAGCTCGATATCCAGCCGTTCCAGCATGGACGTCAAACCGGGCAGCTGGCTGGTCTGGATTTCCTTCAGGTCGAATGCATAATACCAGCGCGAATTTTGAAGCGGGATGCCTTGTTCCTTCAACAACACTTCATTGAATGCGGCTTCGTCCACGTACAGCCCGTTCATCATGCTGTCGAAACCCTGAACCCAGTAAGGGCTGGTTTCGTCATCCGGTTTGAAGGAACCCGTAATTTTTACGCGCAGCGTAATATCGAGCCCGCTATATATCGGGTACTCGAGTATGTCTCCCACGTGAAGGTCGTTCCGGTACATGCCCTCTTCAAGCATCGCCGCTTCGATGAGGCCATCCTTGACCTGATTGCCCGGCTTCATGCCGGCAGAATAATTCACCTGTTGGTCCAGCCCGCTCATCGTGCCGATTGTCATGCTGCGCGAGCGGCTGGCATCCACTTTCGTCGGATCCTCGGGACTCACTTCCGTACCGCGAATGGAACGAATGTTCACGTACGTGTTGAACGGAAATCCGACATCACGAGGCACATCCTCGCGTATGTAGCGATCCACTTCCTCCAGCCCAAGGGTGTCCGTCTTGGTTCCCCCTGGCGCCTGATAACTCATCAGCAAGGAACCAGCAGGCAATCCTTCGCTGTTATCCTGCAGCGTTTGGGCTACGACCCGCTTCAGCGCCCCGTCGGCATACATCGGAATGCTGACGGTGAACGCAACCGCCACGATCAAACCAACGAGCGTGCTGAACGTCATCCAGCGGGTATTCCACATTTTGCGGAACAACAGTCGTAACAATGGCAGCCCCATTAGCGTCCCACTACTTTCTGTCCTACGGTGAGCCCTTTGACGATCTGTACGTCCGTGGAGGTCTGCTGCCCGACTTCAACATCCACCTCGCGTTTGCTGCCGTCACTTTCCACAACCTGCACGTAGGTTCGTGAACCGATGGACCGCAGGGCAGATATCGGGATGACGATGGCGTTCTCGGTCCGCTCTGTCACAATCGATACGGTCAGCGGCGTTCCGCGTTCAACCCCTTTGGGCATTTTGGCGAGCGAAACGATGACGTACTTGTCGAGCGTTTCCTTGGCCGGCGGCGTTCCGCCCTCGCCCGAGCCGGAGTTGTTGTTTCCGGAGTCGGCGCTTTGGGCTACCGGCATCACTTTGATCTTGCCGTTCACCTTGCCCGCGCCATTGATGTCCACCGTGGACTTCATGCCTACCGAAATCTTCTCCAGGTCTTCCTTCGCAAACGTCGCGGCCACGACGAGATTGGACGTATCCGCAATCGTGGCAATCGGATCATACGCCTTCACGGCCGCCCCTTTTTCCACCTGAACCGCAATGACCGTGCCCGCAAACGGTGCGGTCAGCGTCGCTTTGCCGATCTGTTCTTCCAGGTCGGCCAGCTCCTGCCGAAGTTCCTCGAACGCAATGGTGGCCTCCTCAAACTCGACCGGGTCCATCTCGTCCTTCTTGCGCAGCGTTTCCTTCATCTGCACTTCCGCTTTGCGGATCTGCAGCTTCTTCGAGCGAATTTCCTTCTCCACGCTCGCAACGTCAAGTTCAGCCAGCAGCTGCCCTTTCTTGACCTTATCTCCGGGCTTGACGTTCAATTCCTTGACATGCATGCCATCCAACGTAAAATATACCTTTTCTTCGCGCTGGCTCATCATTTTGCCGCTGCCGCTCACCGATCGTTCCAGCGTTTCCGTCCGGACCTCATATTCCGGCTTTTTGGAAATCGTCGGCGGCGTGATCGGAGGAAGCACCTCCTCCTCGCTTTCGGCCGGCAGCAAAGAGCAGCCGGACATGGATACAGCGACAATTGCCCCTAGCAGGATCAGCGCTGTTCGTTTCCCCTTTTTCGGAGCGGCAGCCTTACTTGAGAAATCTGCCATCCGCCATTTCGTAAACATGGTCCGCAACCTCCAAAATTGTAGGATCGTGTGTTGTCATGCAGATGGTTACCTGCTCTACTTCTATAATGTTGCGAAATACGGCCATGACCTGTGCTCCCATCTTCGAATCCAGCTCGGCCGTAGGTTCATCCGCAAGCAGCAGCCTGGGCCTGTGCGCAATCGCCTTTGCGATCGCCACCCGCTGCTGCTCGCCTCCCGACATTTCGAAAGGACGATGCTTCGCCCTTTTGGTCAAACCAACCAAATCCAAGCAATGGCCTACCCGGTCCTTCCATTCGGAACGAGGCACTTCGGCCATGCGCAGCGATAACTCCACGTTTTCCCAAGCCGACAGCAAGGGCATCAGCGCGTAAGCCTGAAAAATAAAACCGATTTCCCTGCGCCGCAATGCGGTCCGTCTCCGGTCCCCCCAGTCCTGCAGCGGCTGCCCGGAAAACAAAATCTCCCCGCTCGATGGCTGATCCAGTCCGCCCAGCATGTTCAGCAGCGTAGTTTTGCCGGAACCCGAACGTCCCTTCAGCATGACGAGCTGCTGAGGTCTGACTTCCATGTCAATGCCTTTAAGCACGTGAATGATGCGGCTTCCCGTCTGGAAGCTGCGATGCACGTTGCGAACCTCAAGCACCGGGCCGTCATAGGGAGGCAGCAGCGCTTTCTTGGCAGGCTTGGTTTTTTTCGGTTCAGAGACAGCGGCAGCCGCAGCAGCTTCAGCTTCGGCTTCAGCGGAAGTTATGTTCTCTCCGTTGAATTCGGAACGATCCGTCGGTTTCTGTAAATCCGTTATGTATGCCTGGCCTCCCGACTCGGCCTGATCATGCTGCTCTTCCCCCTTCGGTGCACTCTTTTCGCCTGATTGGCTTTTGGCTGGTTTGATCTTGGAAAATAATTTCTTCATGCCAGCAATCACGCTCATCCTCTCTGTCCCTGTTTCAGTAAGAACCTGAACTAGAAATCTATTCCATACTACACTGCATTATAAACGACTGCTATCGGCTAAAAGTTACAAGCTTTTTACAACGTTTCGCCGAAAAAGTTAATATTTTGATGCGAAAACGAAAAAAGCATCCCCTTAAAGGAGATGCCTGGTGAATTTAGCGCAAAAACGGCTGCAGCGCTGCAACTATTACAATTTTGAAACCGTTGCGCGGGAAAAACGTTCCCGAACTTACGTTTCATTATTTTCCAAATGAAGTAGGATCTTCACGCCATGCCTTGAGCAGCTCGAAGTCGCTCTCCTGAATGGTGCCCTGAGCCAAAGCCACGTCCATCAGCGCCGTGTAGTTGGACAGGGTCTGAAGCGGAACGCCCGCTTCTTCGAACGCCTTGATGCCCTTATCCAGCTGATAGCTGAAAATGGCGAGCACGGCCAGCGGTTCCGCCCCTGCTTCCTTCACAGCCTGGGCGGCTTTCAGAGAGCTTCCGCCCGTGGAGATCAGGTCTTCAATGACAACGACCTTCTGCCCTTCGGAGATCAATCCTTCGATCAGGTTTTCCTTGCCGTGCCCTTTCGCTTTGTCGCGAATGTAAGCCATCGGCAGATTCAGCTTCTGCGCGACCCATGCCGCATGCGGAATGCCTGCGGTTGCCGTTCCGGCGATCACTTCGGCGTCCGGATACTGTTCGCGGATGATCGCCGCAAAACCTTCCGCGATATCGTCGCGAATCTCCGGATAAGACATGGTCAAGCGGTTATCGCAATAGATCGGCGATTTGATGCCGGATGTCCAAGTAAACGGCTGCTGCGGACGCAGTGCCACGGCTTTGATTTTCAACAGCTGTGCTGCAATGTGGTTCGGGATTTCGGATAGTGCGATCATGCGTTCAACATCTCCTTCAAAATGGTTTCTGCCGCTTCGCGCGGGTCGGCAGCACCCGTAATCGGCCTGCCCACAACGATGTAATGGCTGCCTCGCCCGATGGCCTCGCCCGGAGTAAGCACACGCGTCTGGTCTCCCAGGCTGCTTCCCGCGGGGCGAATGCCAGGGGTTACGGTATGGAAATCGGGTCCGCAGGCCGCCCGAATGGCCGGCACCTCGAGCGGCGATGCCACTACGCCGTCAAGCCCTGCTTCGCTGGCCAGTCCGGCATAACGAACCACGGTGCCTTCCACGGTACCCGGAATGCCGATCTCATCATTCATGACGGTCTGGCTCGTGCTCGTCAGCTGGGTCACGGCAATGATTTCCGGTCTGCGCAGGGCAGGGTCCGCAGCCAGCGCGGCTTCCGCACCTTCACGCGCTGCGCGCATCATGCTTGCGCCTCCGGCAGCATGAACGTTGAACATGTCTACGCCCAGGCGCGTGATGCTTTCCGCACCTCCGCGAACGGTATTCGGAATATCGTGCATTTTGACGTCCAGAAATACTTTGTACCCTTTTGCCTTCAATTCCCGGATGAATTCCGGTCCTGCCGCATAGAACAGCTGCATGCCTACCTTCAAATAACACGGAATGCCTTCCAGTGCCTTGATCAAGCCCTTCGCTTGTTCCGCCCCGGGATAATCCAGTGCCACCATCAGGCGGCCGGCCATCGTTTCGTAATTCGGGTGATTCATTGATCCCGCTCCTTCCGCATCGTTGATTTTATCGATTTTTGCCCGATATAAAGGACATCCCGCCAGCCCGCAGGCTGGCTGATGTCCTTCATCAGCAGGTTCTTCAATTAATCGGCGAAAACCGGCATGGCTTCGGAGGAGAAGTTGATCGTTTCCAGCATTCTCAGCAGGGCACGAATCGTATCCAGCGATGTCATACATACGATGCCATTCTCTACCGCTTCGCGGCGGATGCGGAATCCGTCGCGCTCAGGCGTTTTGCCTTTGGTCAGCGTGTTGAACACAAAGTTCGCTTCGCCGCTGCGGATCATGTCGAGAATGTTCGGCGATCCTTCGCTCAATTTTTTGACGGTCGTTACCGGAATATTCGCCGCTTCAAGCGCAGCAGCAGTCCCTCCGGTAGCAATGATTTTGTAACCGAGGCGGTAGAAGCCGCTCATCAGGGACACTGCTTCGTCCTTGTCTTTGTCCGACACCGTTACAACGATGGCACCGGTCGCCGGGATTTTCATGCCCGCTCCGATCAGTCCTTTGAACAGTGCTTTGGCATATTGCGGATCGCGTCCCATGACTTCGCCCGTCGATTTCATTTCCGGTCCGAGCGTCGGCTCCACGCGGCGCAGTTTCGCAAAGGAGAAGACCGGAACTTTAACCGATACGTGGTCTGACTCAGGCCACAGTCCGTCCTGGTAACCGAGGTCCTTCAATTTCACGCCCAGGATGGCTTGCGTTGCCAGGTTCGCCATCGGAATGTTCGTTACTTTGCTCAAGAAAGGCACGGTACGGGAGGAACGCGGGTTTACCTCGATCACGTATACTTGGCCATCATGGATGACAAACTGAATATTGACCAGACCGACCGTTTTCAGTTCTTTGGCGATTTTGATCGTGATGTCCACGATGCTGGCTTTCAGCTCGTCGGACAGATGCTGCGGAGGATATACCGCAATGGAGTCGCCGGAGTGAACGCCTGCGCGTTCGATATGCTCCATGATTCCCGGTACAAGCACCGTTTCTCCGTCGCAAATGGCGTCCACCTCAACCTCTTTGCCCAGCATGTAACGGTCGATCAGCACCGGATGTTCCGGATTGATTTTCACCGCTTGCTCCATGTAAGTCAGCAGTTCCGTATCGGAGTATACGATCTCCATCGCGCGGCCGCCCAGTACATAAGATGGACGCACCAATACCGGATATCCGAGGCCTTTGGCAGCTTCAACGGCTTCACCCACCGAAGTAACCGTCGTTCCTTTAGGCTGAGCAATGTCCAGGCGGGACAAGAGACTCTCGAATTTTTTGCGGTCTTCCGCTTCGTCGATGCTTTCCAGATCCGTTCCAAGGATGGTTACGCCTGCTGCACGCAGCGGTGCCGCCAGGTTGATCGCCGTTTGGCCGCCGAACTGCACGATAACGCCCACCGGCTGCTCCTGCTCGATCACGTTCATGACGTCTTCGAAGAACAGCGGTTCGAAGTAGAGACGGTCGGATGTATTGAAATCCGTCGATACGGTCTCTGGATTGTTATTGATGATGACTGCCTCGTAACCTGCTTTTTGCAGCGCCCATACGGCGTGTACCGTCGAGTAGTCGAATTCGATGCCTTGACCGATCCGGATTGGACCGGAACCGAGCACCACCACTTTTTTCTTGTCCGAAGGCAGCACTTCATTTTCGGTCTCGTACGTGGAGTAGTAGTATGGCGTCGTCGCTTCGAATTCGGCTGCGCAAGTATCTACCATTTTGTAGACCGGACGCAGGTTTTCTTCCAGGCGGCGCGTTCTCACTTCGGATTCAACCGTCAGGGAGCCTCCCGGTTGTCCTTGTGCACGCAGCTCGGCGATGGCGCGGTCCGTGAAGCCCAGACGTTTCGCTTGATACAATGTTTCCGAAGTCAACTGGGCTTCTTCGCGGATGCGATCCTCGAATTTTACAAGCCCTTCGAGCTTGTCGAGGAACCACCAGTCGATTTTGGTCAGATCTTGCAGCTCCTGCAGGCTGTATCCTCTGCGGAACGCTTCGGCAATGAGGAACATGCGCTCATCGTCGGCTTTGACCAAACGCGTTTTCAACGTTTCGTCGTCCAACGTCTCTGCATCCTTCAAGTAAATGCGGTGCACCCCGATTTCCAGGGAACGGATCGCTTTGTGCATCGACTCTTCAAAAGTCCGGCCGATGGCCATAACTTCACCGGTCGCTTTCATTTGGGTCCCCAGTTTGCGGTTCGCCGAAGTGAATTTATCGAACGGCCAGCGCGGAATTTTGCTGACGATATAGTCCAGCGTCGGCTCGAAGCATGCATAGGTTTGGCCCGTTACCGGGTTAACGATTTCGTCCAGCGTGTATCCAAGGGCGATTTTGGCTGCCATTTTGGCGATCGGATAACCGGTTGCTTTGGAAGCCAGGGCCGAAGAACGGCTTACCCGCGGGTTAACCTCGATGACATAGTATTGGAAGCTATGCGGATCAAGGGCAAACTGTACGTTACATCCGCCTTCGATGTTCAAGGCACGGATTATTTTCAGGGAAGCGGAACGCAGCATTTGATATTCGCGGTCCGACAACGTTTGGCTTGGCGCCACGACGATGCTGTCGCCCGTATGCACGCCTACCGGGTCGAAGTTTTCCATGTTGCAGACCACGATGCAGTTATCGTTGCGGTCGCGCATAACTTCATACTCGACTTCTTTCATGCCGGCGATGCTTTTCTCGACCAGACACTGTCCAATCGGACTGTAGCGCAGACCTGCCGCCACCGTTTCGCGCAATTCTTCTTCCGTGGCGCAGATGCCGCCGCCCGTTCCGCCCAGCGTATATGCCGGACGCACGATGATCGGATATCCGATTTCGTTGGCAAAGTCGAGCGACTCCTGCAATGTCGTAACGATGGTGCTTTCCGGCACGGGCTGCTCCAGTTCGCGCATCAGATCGCGGAACAGGTCGCGGTCTTCCGCTTTTTCGATGGAAGTCAGCTGCGTGCCGAGCAATTTCACGTTTTCGCGTTCCAGCACGCCTGCGCGCGCCAGCTCAACCGCCATGTTCAGGCCGGTTTGACCGCCCAGCGTTGGCAGCAATCCGTCGGGACGCTCTTGGCGAATGATTTGCGTAACGAAGTCCAACGTGATCGGCTCGATGTATACTTTATCCGCCATGTTGGTATCCGTCATGATCGTTGCCGGGTTGCTGTTGATGAGTACAACTTCCACGCCTTCTTCTTTCAGCGCCTGGCAAGCCTGCGTGCCGGCATAGTCGAACTCGGCGGCTTGCCCGATGACGATTGGACCGGATCCGATCACCAGAATTTTTTTGAGGTCCTTGTTAAGTGGCATGTTATTGTGCTCCTTTCACTGCGGCTGCCAAAACAGCTTGACGCGGTTTCTGCGGATGGTTGATTTTGTGTTCGCGGATCATTTCAATGAAACGGTCGAACAGATAGCTGTTATCGTAAGGTCCTGGCGCTGCCTCCGGATGGTATTGAACCGAGAACGCCGGGAATGTTTTATGTTTCAAGCCTTCAATCGTTTTGTCATTGTTGTTGATATGTGTCACTTCAAGCTCGGTATTCTTGACGGACTCTTCATTCACGGTATAACCATGGTTCTGGGAGGTGATGAAGCAGCGTCCGCTTTCCAGCTCTTTGACCGGATGGTTTCCGCCGCGGTGGCCGAATTTCAGTTTCTCGGTATCCGCCCCGGCTGCCAGTGCGAAGAGTTGGTGACCCAGGCAGATGCCGAAGATCGGATATTCGCCAAGCAGTTCGCTAATCATTTTCACGGCGTGAGGCACGTCTTTCGGGTCCCCAGGGCCGTTGGAAAGCTGGATGCCGTCCGGATTCAAGCGGCGAATCTCGTCTGCAGTCACGTCATGAGGTACAACGACCACATCGCAGTTGCGCTTGCTCAGCTCGCGCAGAATGCCCGTTTTGGCGCCGTAGTCTACCAGCACGATCCGTTCTGCCGTGCCCGGGCTGCTGTAAACATGTTTGGTAGAGGTCATGGGAACTTGGTTACGCAGTTCGGCGATGCTTGTGTCTTTCATCATTTCCAGCAACTCTTCCACAGGCTTCGATCCTGTTGTGAGAATTCCTTTCATCGTGCCTTGGTGGCGAATCCGGCGAGTCAACATGCGTGTATCGATGTCGCTGATGCCTACGATTCCGTACTCTTTCAACAGATCGTCCAGGCTGTATTCCGCACGCCAGTTGCTAGGCACCGGCTCATGACGGCGCACGACAAAACCGTGCACGAACGGGCGAATCGACTCGAAGTCATCGCGCGTAATGCCGTAGTTTCCGATCAGCGGATATGTCATCGTTACAATTTGACCGCAATACGAAGGATCCGACAGCACCTCTTGGTAGCCTGTAATTCCCGTATTAAAAACGACTTCACCCGTTGTTTCCCCTTCAGCTCCGAACGCTCTTCCGGTGAACAGTGTGCCGTCTTCCAACAATAATCTTGCCTGTGCCTGCATCCCATTTCACTCCTCTTTAGTTATACCGCCGAAATGCATTTCCGTTGAACTTAGCTTACTTTCGTGGGGGCTACATGTTCGAAAAACCTTTCGATCGCTGTTATCCCCGGATTACTGTAATTATTTCTCAGAGGTTGTAATCCGGTGATAAAGGCGAACACTTCGTTTCTCCAGGTCTTTTTCGACCATTCCGCGTGCCACTCCAGGCGCTCAAAATTCAAAGCCATGCTTTCGGCTTTTTGTCTCTTATCTATTCCAATCTCGGCTTACATCAGACTCGATTTGATTTGAGTTACTCAACCGCTTGTTATTGCTGGATTTCGCTGCTCCACACGCTTTTTCCGTCTACCCATGTTTGTACCGGCCAGCCTTTCAGCTTCCAACCCGTAAACGGCGTGTTTCTTCCCTTTGTGGCAAACGTCGCGGGATCTACCGCTTGTTCTTCGCTCAGGTCGATCATCGCGATATCCGCCGGAGCTCCCTCTTCCAGTTTGCCCGCATCCAAGCGGAACACCCGTGCCGGATCGGCCGTCATGCGTTTCACCAGGAAATCGAGGGTCCACAGTCCCGTCTCCACAAACTTGGTGTACAGCAGCGGGAATGCCGTCTCGAATCCAACGATGCCGAACGGTGCAAGCTGCATGCCTTTGGCTTTCTCGTCCTCGCTGTGCGGCGCATGATCCGTGACGATCATGTCGATCGTGCCGTCCAGCAGCCCTTCGATGCATGCTTGCACGTCGCGCGGCGAGCGCAGCGGCGGATTCATTTTCCAGTTCGCGTCCATGCCCGGGATATCTTCGTCCGACAGCACCAGATGGTGCGGGCATACTTCCGCAGTCACGTTAATGCCGATTGACTTCGCCAGGCGAATCAGCCTTACCGATTGCTCTGTGCTGACATGGCAGACATGGTAGTGTACTCCGGTTGCCTCAGCGAGCAAAATATCGCGGCCGACGTGAATGGCTTCCGACTCGTTCGGAATGCCTTTGATGCCGTGGCGTTTCGAGAATTCGCCTTCCGTAACGTATCCGCCCACGACCAGCGAGTCGTCTTCGCAGTGAGCGATGACAGGCATATCCATGCTTGCCGCAAGCGTCATGGCGTCCTTCATCATCTGGGCATTCTGCACGCCTACGCCATCATCGGTAAATCCGATGGCTCCGGCTTCCTTCAGGGCAGCAAAATCGGTAAGCTCGCGGCCGAGCTCGTTTTTGGTGATCGCAGCGTAGGGCAGCACCTTCACCAATCCGGCTTCCTTCGCTTTATCCAACACCAGCTTCACCGTGTCCGGATTATCGGTAACCGGTTTGGTGTTCGGCATACAAGCAATCGTGGTATATCCGCCTTTTGCCGCCGAGCGCGCTCCCGTTTCGATCGTCTCTTTATGTTCGAATCCAGGTTCGCGCAGATGGACGTGCATGTCGATCAGGCCGGGAATGACCAGTTTGCCCGCAGCGTCGGTTACTGCATCTGCTTCGCGTTCCGCCTGCATGATCGCCGCATCTTCAACATCAGCGATCTTCGCGATTTTTCCTTCTTTAATAATGATGCTTTTCCGTTCCAATTCCCCTTGTTGATTCAACATGCTCGCGTTTTTTATAACTTGCATCATGATATTCCTCCGCTTCGATTCTGCCTCGCTTTTCGGCAAGCGAGGCGAATATTTTATCGTGTACCCTCCCGTTGCTCTCTAAGAACGTCCGTCATCGCCTCCCGGCAATCCCCCTGCCGATGTTACAGCTTCATTGCGCGTTCCATGACCGCCATGCGGATCGGTACGCCATTGGCCATCTGCGGGAAAATCCGCGATGCCTCGCTCTCCACCACCGCATCGTCGATTTCGACGTTCCGGTTTACAGGAGCAGGGTGCATAATGATCGTGCCCGGCTTCAGGCGGGCAGCCCGTTCTTCCGTCAATCCGTAGTGTTCGCGATAATCCTCAGCCGAGGTAATCAGACCATGTTGGTGGCGTTCCAGCTGCACTCGCAGCATCATGACGACATCCGCATCCAGCGCTTCCTCCAGACTTACGTATGGAGCGTGCTCGGCCAGTTCCGGTGCCTGCATCGTTTGCGGAGCGCAGAAGTGCACGTCCGCACCGAATTTTTGCAAAGCCCACAGGTTTGAGCGGGCGACCCTGCTGTGAAGGATATCTCCGATAATCGATACGCGCAAACCTTTCAACTCGCCGAACGTTTTGCGCATCGTGTACAGATCCAGCAGCGCCTGCGTCGGATGTTCGTTGTTTCCGTCTCCGGCATTAACCAGCGGCACATTTACCTTTTGAGCCAGCTGCTGCAGTACGCCAGCCGGTTTCAACCGAATCACGCCTGCGTCGATGCCCATCGATTCCAGCGTTCGTACCGTATCGTAGATCGATTCGCCCTTCTCCACGCTGGATGCCGCTGCGGTGAAGTTCATCACCTGCGCGCCCAAGCGTTTCTCGGCCATTTCGAACGAGAAGCGGGTACGCGTGCTGTTCTCGAAAAACATGTTGGCTACGAATCGGGATTCCAGTACGGGCACCAGTTTGTTCGTCTGCGACTCCCAGTGCGCCGCCCGGTTCAGAATCGACTCGATCTCGCTCCGGTCAAGATCCTTCAGTCCAAGCAAACTCCGGTCCTTCAATGCTGGCTGCGTAATCGTCATGCTTGCTCCCCCCGGTTCTGAATGATTTTGACCTCGTCCTGCCCATCCGTTTCCTTCAACGCAACTTCGATCTCCTCCGATTTGGACGTCGGCACGTTTTTGCCGATGAAATCAGGGCGGATCGGAAGCTCCCGGTGCCCGCGGTCAGCGAGTACGGCCAGCTGGATGTTCTGCGGCCTTCCGCAATCCATCAGGGCGTCCATCGCTGCGCGAATGGTGCGGCCGGTATACAGCACATCGTCGAACAAAATGACCTTTTTGTCATGGATGGACAGAGACTCCGGAATCATCTTCAAGACCTCCTTGCGCTGCGCTCTATTCTCATCCGAGCGGTCATCGCGGTAAGGGGTCACATCCAGTTCTCCCCAGGGGACCTTCGTTCCCTCAATCTCCTCAATCTTGGCAGCAATGCGTTCAGCGAGGTATACCCCGCGAGTCCGAATGCCTACAACTACACAACCTTCGATTCCTTTGTTTTTTTCCAAAATCTCATGGGCAATCCGTGTCAAAGCGCGGCGGATCGCCGTTTCATCCATAATGACATGCGTTTCTGTGCTCATGCGTTCAGCCTCCTCAGGATTTCCCTTCAGATCATGGCCCCGTGACGAGGAGAACAAAAAAGACTCCTTGCCGTGTCGTTGGCAAGGAGTCTCCGAACTTCAGCGCGCGCTGAAGAAAGTTTACTCTCGGGATGCACCGTCCTATTTTGCCGCAGCAAAAAGACGATGTATCGTTCACGTTACCTTGCCAGTCTCACGGGACTGATTTAAAGGTGCTATTCATGTCGTTCATACGGTAAAGCGCCTCACAGTGCACTTTCGTACCGTATGTCCGTCGATCTTCATGAATTATGACAGAAAGGAAACCTCCTGTCAACACCTCACCATCGCAGGCGAAAAGATTCTGCTGCGTTCCCCTTATCATCAGCAATCTGGCTGAATAACATCCGTGCACAGCACATCTCATATCATTAATAATTATACAATAATCTTGCATATTTATCCATAGGAAATGTGGAAAGACTTTCAGGCAAAATAATCCGTTTCCTTTTCTTATTCCTCCCCATCGCAGGCGAAAAAAGAAAAACGGGCAGGATATAGTCGGGTAAGCTGCACGACTCCTTTACTTCTCATGAATGGAATCCGATATAAGAGGGTATGTAAAACATGTAAGTACGCCATGTGCATCATTCCCTTTCAACGCTTCCCGGGTACAATGATGGATGGTACAATCATTCTTCCATCCATTACAGGAACTGCTTCATGTTTGCTGCATACTTACGTTCAGGAGGGCATTATGCGAAATATTTGGCACATTTACAAAACAGACTGGCTTCACATCCTCAAGGTGCCCACCGGCATCTTTCTGATTGTGGCCATCATATTGCTTCCCGGCGTGTACGATTGGGTTAATGTCAAATCCGTCTGGGACCCCTACAGCAATACCCAAGGGATCAAAATCGCCGTTACCTCCGAAGATCAGGGTGCGTCCGTCGCAGGCCAAACGCTCAATATCGGAGACGAGCTCATTTCGAGCCTTAAGCAAAACAAAAAACTCGGGTGGGTGTTTGTTGACGAGGAGAAGGCTTCTCACGGCGTACAGACCGGAGAATATTACGCCAGTCTGCTGATTCCCCAAGACTTTTCCGCCAAAATAACCAGCATTGTCGACGGAAAGCTTGAACGCCCGGAGGTCATATATACGGTGAATGAAAAGGTCAACGCCATCGCGCCCAAAATTACAGGTTCAGGCGTGTCGGCAATCACGACTCAAATCAATGAAAATTTCACCGAAGCCGTCAGCGAGGCCGTTCTCACCAAGCTGAAAGAAGCCGGAGTGCAGATCAATGAACAGTTGCCAACGCTGCGAAAAATGGAGAATGGCATTTTTACGCTGGAGAACAACCTCCCGCAAATCGAAAATGCGGGTCAGAAAATTCTCGAAGTGGATCAAGCGATGCCCGAGATCGTGCAGAAGGCGCAGAAAATCGTCGAGCTCCAGCAAAAGCTGCCGGAAATCAACGAGGCTGCGCAATATGTAGTAAAGGTTCAGCAGCATTGGCCTCAAATTCAATCCGCCGCCTCGGAAATTCTGGCCATCCAGGAACGAATTCCCGAGCTTCAAAAAGCCGCTGGCTTCGTGCATGATGTGGACCAGCATTTCGATAAGGTGGGGAGCATCATTCAGACTGCGTTGGAGCAATCGGACAAGGCGCTGAATATCGTAACGACAGCGGAGCAAAATTTGGACAACGTTGCCCAAATTGCAGAAAACGGAAAGGCATTAACGGAAGGAGTCAACCAATTCATCGCTTCAAGCGAAAAAGCAATGAACAGCATTGGCCCGGCCATCAGACAAAACCTGCTGCTGGTGCAGCAGATTAGCGATGCGGCAGGAGATGTGTTCGAGCGCTTGCAAAGCACGGACCTGAGCAAGCTGCCCACGGCCGATGAATTGGATCATCTCGCATCAAGATTGGGGATCGCGCTTAGAATGACGGACAATACGTCCGCACTGCTCAGCAAAATCAATGATTTTCTGCCCGCTCACCCGTTGAGTAACCAGATTTCCAAACTGAACGCTGTATCGGACAAGCTGCAGCTGCAGATTCGTCTGGCCGGAATCGTGAGTGACGCATTGCGGCGCAACGCTACCCCGCCTGCCGACGTCGTCGCCCAATTGCACGAATTATCGAGGGATGTCGGAAACGGCATCGGCGAAGCGTTGAAGGCTTATGACAATGTAATCGCGCCGGCACTGGCCGCCGGATCGGATCATTTGAGAACGATGTTATCTTCATCCGCGGCTGCCCTTCAAACCGCGCAGGACGCCTTACCAGATGTTGCGGGCATACTTGCAACAGCCAAAGAAGGCATTACGCTTGGCCAGAGTGAATTGAGAAAACTGCAGCAGAATTTGCCGGAAATTCAAGCCAAGGTCCATGAGATCTCACAAACCTTGCAGAGCAAGAGCAATGCATTCATTCGCGCCTTGAATGCGGTGGCCCCGATCATCCGGAATGACTTGCCCAAAGTCAAAGCCAAATTGGATGAAGCTGCCCGCTTTGTGCAAAACGATCTGCCCGAGGCGGAGAAACAAATCGGCAGAGCAGCGGACTTTGTGAAAAACCAGCTGCCCGAAGTACAAACAGGCGTGAAACGCGCCGCCGAACTGGTTCGCACCGACCTGCCGGCATTGGAGCATGCCATCAGGCAGGCCGCCGACAAGCTCAGGGAAGTGGAACGGGACAACCATTTTGCGGAGCTGGCCAAATTGCTGCGGGGTGACATTGAAGCAGAGAGCGCCTTTCTTGCGAGCCCGGTACACATCAAGGAAAACCAGTTATACCCGATTCCCAACTACGGTTCGGCCATGTCCCCTTTTTACGGCGTATTGTCGTTATGGGTCGGATCTACATTGCTTATTTCACTGCTGCGGGCGGAAGCCGAAAATCCGGATGGAAAGTTCAGGGGATATCAGCTCTACCTGGGACGTCTGGCGACATTCCTGACGGTAGGTTTGCTTCAAGCCGTTTGCGTCACGCTGGGCGACATCTGGCTGCTCGGCACCTATGTAGCCGATAAATGGTGGTTTGTGCTGTTTGCCATGCTGGTGAGCGCCGTTTTCGTCACGATCACGTATACCTTGTTGTCCGTCTTCGGCAATATCGGGAAAGGCATTGCGATCATTTTCATGGTATTCCAGTTTTCCAGTTCGGGCGGCACGTTCCCGATCAGCATGACCTCTCCGTTCTTTCAGGCCCTCAACCCTTTCATGCCGTTCACGTATGCCATCAGTTTGCTGCGCGAGGCTGTTGGCGGCATTTTGTGGGAGACCGCGTGGAAGGATATTCTGTGGTTATGCATATTCATCGCGATTAGCCTCGTTATCGCTCTTGCGTTGAAGCGGCCGCTAAGCAGCCTGACCCGACGATCTGCGGAGAATGCCAAAAAAACGAAAATCATCGCTTGAGACGATCAAGCAGAACCACAACAAAGACCATAAATCCTTCATGGATTCATGGTCTTTTTTTAATCTATATAAACCGCACTAATCATTCACACTAGAGCACTGCGAGTGCAGTACCATCTTCCGATCGCTGTTATCCCCAGATTTTTTGGATCCCCCTTTCTAAGGGGAAAATCCGGTGATAAATGCGAACGCTTTGCTTCTCCAGATTAGTTCTGCCTCTCCGTTAACGTGTGTTTGTTTTTTGCGGTTTATATAACTTCATTCATTTTTTCACAATTGGTTCGGTGCCGAAATGAATTCGTTCATCGCGGAAGTTGAATCCAGCTGCTCGTAAGATTGCTTAATCGTCGTCAACGTCTCGAAGTGGCGGTACACATTATTGGCGGCCATCACCAGAACGGACACGGCGAGCAAAACGGTAAGCGCGGATTTACCTATGCCAGGACGAAGACCAATGACGAATCCTCCGGCCAACAAGAAAAACGCAAACAGGTAATGTCCTGCATACAGGTACATATCGTATTGGAATACTGCAAGCCCAAAGCCCACTACGATGTGCAGCAAAAATGCAAACAAAACGTACGGAACCAGAGTCCACACTTCTCTCTTCCGAACGCCCGCGATAAAGCCTGCAAGCGCAAGCACCAGAATGAACACGCCGACGAACAGGGAATACAAAGGCGTTGGTCGGGACAAATCCGATACAAACGCCATCATGCCCTGGTCCAATAAATGAACTTTCGGGGACAGCATCGGGTTGATGGTCAGAAGCCCAAGCGCCTTCCAATGTGCAGCAAACTGGAATGGCGTTGCATAGCTGGTTCCCCCGTTCTGGATACCGAGCAGCCAGTTGCTAACCCAGCTCCGTCCGCCGAATGCCACGTACTGGATGACGGTCAGCGCGGCAATCATGCCGACAGCCAAAACCATGATGCCAACGTATTTTTTGAAGCTCCCTCGATTCCGCCAAGCTCGCATATTAACGAACAAACTGGCCGCAAAAGGAACGATATTGGTGGACGTCAGGCCAAAATTGACGGCAGCCATCGCTGCATTCGCGGAGTAGCTAACCTCTTCCCGCTCTCGAGAATATTGCAAGTAAACTACCGAAATCAAGATGAAAAGCTGCACATACGGATAAGAATCCGGAATCAATGCAGTAAACATGAGGTACGAGCTGAATCCGAACATCAGCGCTACAAGCAGCGGAACCGTTAATTCCTTCCCTTTGCGGGCAAGGAACAAAAACACAAGCATGACGGACAAAGCATTGACAAGCGACTGCAGCACAAGAAAGAATCCATTGCCGCCCAGCAGCGCTGCGCCTCCCCCCAATACAACCGTTAAGTAAGAAATCAACGGATGAATGACGGAAGAACTGTTCATGCCGTAATACATGGATGGATCAAAATTGAACAGGTTCAGCGGAAAATCCCTTGTGTTAAACGGGCTCCGATCTCCAAGAAGTCCGGCATTTTCGGCCATATAATTGACGTAAGGAATGTTGATCAGTCCGTAAAAAAGAGCAAAACCAATAAATAACAGAAGCGCTGCACGGTTCGCCCTGCGGTCGGAAAATATGTAATCCAGAAAATTCATTATTTCACATCCTGTTTTTTCGTCTGGTCTTTAAAACACCAAAAAGAACAACCCGCCCATGATGCAAGCGACACCCACCCAGCGCAGTGGTCCTACATTTTCTTTGAAAACCCATCGGGCAATCAAGAGTGTCCATACATACGTCAGCGCATTAGCCGGAAGAACTACGGTCAGCGGAAGGAAGCGCAGCAGCAAAATGTTAAGCAACGCCCCCACCCCGTAAAATCCAAGTCCTCCTAACACATGCAGCCGTTTGCGACTGTCGGCGTATGCTTTGAGCCCGGCTCCGCCAATCGCTCCGCAAAGCGTCATGACAACAAGCACAACCGCCATCCAGCTATCGTTCCACACTGGTTAACGTCACCCCGATTCCAAGCAGCAGGACGGCAGCAAGTTTCTGCAGCGTAATGTCCTCCCCCAGCAAAAAATGACCGTACAGCAGTGCGAATACATAACTCGTACACATCAGGGGATAGGCGACCGACAGTTTTTCCAGCGAGAAAGCCTTGATCATCAGCACCGCTCCCAATCCGTAACACGCGAATCCAAACCCAAGGTAGATCCACTCCTCCAGCCCCCACTTCCAGAAGAGCTGGCCCGTTGCCGTCAGGAACGCCGAAAACAGCATGAACATTTTGCCTGTATGGCGTCCTGTCATTTTCCCCATGATAGTTCCTCCATATCTGGCACGCTCCTGTTGATGAAATATCGCCGAGCCACCAAATTCATCACGGGCAGGTCTGAAAGTGAATCAGAATAGGAGCATGAATGTTCATAATCAATGGTCATCCCTTGTTCCTCCAGATAGGACAGGATGCGGCGCACTTTCTCTTCTCCCTTGCAATTGCTTCCCTCGATAGAACACTTGTACCCTGTCCCATCGGGCCGGCGCGCAAGTTCGGTACCGATCACATGATCGACCCAAGATAAGGTCTGAAAATACTTCATGTAGGCATGGGGAGATGCCGTCACGAGCAGCACATGGTACCCTTCTTTCTTGCGCTGCATCATCTCCATATTGGCCTCAGCAAACATCGCTGTGCGGAGCCGACTTTCAAAGAAATGCTCCAGATCAGCCTCGGACATCCGTTCAATTCCTTTAAAATAAGAGCGCTTGACCCGCTCCACTTTCATCAATCCCGCTTTGTAGAGCATGGTATGTAGTCCGATCATCGGAAGCTGCAACGCCAGTGCCGGAAAACGGCGAATGCCATAACTTACAAACTGGAACATGGAATCGCTGCGTATAATCGTTTTATCAATATCGAAAATGGCAATTTTCGTGCTTTTCAAACTCAACCTTGTTCCTCCTTGTTACGGATGGTTATTCAAAAATGGAAAATATAACGATAACCGCAGCCACATACAGAATGACGGTGATCAATATAGGCTTATCCTCAAACAAAACACGGTCGGGAGAGCCGCCTTTGTTCTTCATATGAACCAAATATAGATAACGGAACATGCCGTAAATGACAAGCGGGATCGTCCACATCAAATGAATCGTCCGGTTGGACGTGAACGTAAACAGCGAATAACTGATAATGGTCGCCGTAGTCACAATCGTGTTGAATTGATCGAGCAGCGTAACAGAATAATGATCCAAAACCTTACGATGCGATCCCGTATTGCCTTCCAGCAGTACGAGTTCGTGACGCCGTTTACCGATAGCCAAAAATAGCGACAACAGCATCGTACAGATCAGAAACCATGGCGTAAAAGGAACATGAATCAGCACACCCCCGGCAATCGCACGCAGCACAAACCCGGCGGCAATCGTCATGACATCCATGATCACTATATGTTTGAGCACAAACGAATACGATACATTAAGCGCAAAATAGACGATGCACAACACGCCGAATAATGGGTTTAACATCATTGCCGAGCCTACGGACAAGACCAGCAACCCGATTCCAAACCCAAGCGCCTGACGGGGGCTCACTTGTCCCGATGCGATCGGGCGGTTTCTTTTCACGGGATGCTGGCGATCCCGTTCGCGGTCCACGTAATCGTTCAAAATATATACGCAGCCTGCCACCAGACTGAACAGGAAAAAACCGACGAGTGTGGCGATGACCGTTTCTGTTCGAATTTCCTCAAAAGAAAAAACCAAAGCGGCAAAAAGCAGCAAATTTTTCGTCCATTGCTTTGGGCGCAGCAGGCGGATATACCCCGCCACCACGCTTTCGTCCGTTTTGCTTGCAGATGATGAAATATTTGGACGTGATGATAACAACCTCATCGTCTCCCTTCCCAAAAAACTCCATTAACATTCATTTTACTACACAAATAATAAACGAAAAATAAATAATAAATCACTTGGTACTTTTTGTAAAGACAAAACTAAGAAATTGCGAGACAAAACAAAAAAGAGACCTTTTCGGTCTCTTTTCATATCAACGAATGATTTGACATTTTAAAATTCGAACTGCACGTCGCTCAGGCGGCGTTTGATTTCAGCAATGACACGCTTCTCTTCTTCTTCGCCTTGAGCGATGAAGGTAACCGAGAAACGCACGAAGTTGCCGGCATCATCCCAAGGCACCGACGAAATCAGTTTTTCGCGAATCAGGAACTGGGAGAAATCCTCGCCGGATTCGAAACGGCGTCCGCCAACAACACCCTTAGGAGCTTCGACATACAGGAAGAAGGAGCCTTTCGGTTTCTCTGCTTTGAAGCCAAGTTCGTTCAACGCGGACACGAGCAAATCGTGACGGCGGGAATATTTCTCCGCGATTTTCTCGGTAATTTCCGGATGGCTCAAGCCATAGGCCGCAGCCTTTTGGATCGCGATGAACTGACCGGAATCGTTGTTGTCTTTTACGTCGCTGAACGCTTTGACAACAAGCGGATTGCCTGCCACAAACCCGATTCTCCAGCCTGTCATGTTGTAGGATTTGGACAAGGAATGCAGCTCCACGCCAACATCCTTCGCTCCAGGTACGGACAGGAAGCTGAACGGTTTGTTTCCGTCGTAAGTCAATGCTGCATACGGAGCATCATGTACGACGACAACGCTGTATTTTTTGGCCCACTCGACCACTTCAGTAAAAAACTCAACCGTTGCGGCTGCACCCGTAGGATTGTTTGGATAGTTCAAGTAAAGCAGTTTCGCGCGTTTAGCGATATCTTCCGGAATGGAGGACAGGTCAGGCAGGAAGTTGTTCTCTTTCGTCAATTGAACGTTATACACTTCTCCCCCGAGGTACTTCGTGTGTGTACCCATAACCGGATAGCCCGGAACCGTCATGATGGTCACGTCGCCAGGATTAATAAAGCAGGAAGGCATCATGGCCAAAGCCGGCTTGGAACCGATCGAGTGCACGATTTCCGTTGCGGCATCGATGCCGTCCACGTTAAAAACGTTTTTCAGGTAGGCCGCAGCGGCTTCCTTGAATTCAGGAATACCGTTGTCTGCATAACCGCGGTTCTCCGGTTTGGCTGCTTCTTCAGCCAATGCGGCAACGATGCCTGCATCTGCCATCTCGTCAGGCTCGCCAACGCCGAGGTCAATCAGTTCAACATCCGGAAAATCCTTTTTGGCGGAAGCTTTGGCGCGTTTGATTTTTTCGAATTTATAGATGTTCGTGTCTTTGCCATAGTTAGCGCCACCGATGCGGTCAGCGAAGTTGGTCTGGATGTAGGTTTCTTGATATTTGTCGATACTCATAGCGATATTCATCTCCTCGTTTTGACGCAAGTTTCTATTCCACTATGAAGCATTTACATGGTCTTATCCATGGACAAAACACCCGAACATTTGTACTTTCAGCGCCCTAACGGCTGCGCAATGAGGCGAGAACATCCTCCATGTCCTGCGGCAGCGGAGCCGTGAATTCCATATATTCCCCGCTCGTCGGATGCACGAATCCAAGCACTGCCGCATGCAATGCCTGTCCTTGCATTTTAATACCTTTGTTGCGACCGTATACCGGATCGCCGACCAGCGGATGCCCGATGAATTTCATGTGCACCCGGATCTGATGCGTACGTCCCGTTTCCAGCTTCAGTTCAAGCAACGTATAATCATTGATGCGCTCTGTAACAGTGAAGTGAGTCACTGCATGCTTGCTGTTTCGTTCCGTGACGGTATACATTTTCCGATCATGAGGATCACGGCCAATCGGGGCATCAATCGTGCCTTGATCGTGGCTGAGATGGCCGTGCACAAGCGCAATGTAACGCCGATTTACGCTGTGTTCCTTTAGCTGTGCAGCCAGGGAAGCATGCGCACGATCGTTTTTGGCCGCCATGAGCAGTCCCGATGTGTCTTTGTCGATCCGATGCACGATTCCGGGACGAAGCTCGCCGTTAATGCCTGACAAGTCCTTGCAGTGGTACATCAACGCGTTCACGAGCGTCCCGGACAGATGGCCGGGTGCAGGATGAACGACGAGGCCGCGCGGTTTGTTGACCACGATGACATCGCTGTCTTCATATACGACTTCCAGCGGAATGTCCTCGGCAGCAATCTCCACCGCGGCAGGCTCCGGAATCTCAAGCACCACGACGTCGCCTTCGGACAACTTGGCATTCGCTTTCGTCGCGCTGCCATTGACCGTAACCAATCCATCGCCGATCCACAATTGGACTTGAGAGCGGGATACGTCCTCCAGCGACTCCGTAATATATTTGTCAATGCGCTCCTTTTTATGCTCGGGAGCTACAGTCCATTCCATTCGTTCTTTGCCTTGAAGAAGATCGTCTTCCTGGCCGTATTTTCCCAAAGCGGAGACGTCTTCCTGACTTTTTGCTGCGTCATCAAAACGGTTACTCATGCGTTTCATTCCCTTCAATCTTTGCAGCGGCTTTCTCTCTGCGTCCTTCAAGCAGCGTTTCAAGCACGATCAAGGCCACCCCGATACATATGGCCGAGTCGGCAATGTTAAAGATGGGAAACGTATAACTTCCAAAATTAAGCTGAACAAAGTCAACGACTTCACCGGTCAATGCCCGGTCCAGGAAGTTGCCGATCGCCCCCCCAAGCACCAGACTAAGTGCTACAGGCAGCAATTTGTGCGGACTGTTTTTTACTTTTTGCAAATACCATACCAGAGCAACAACTACAACAATGGTCACCACGATAAAAAACCAGCGTTGGTTTTGCAAAATGCCAAACGCCGCGCCGGCATTGCGGTGAGAGGTAATAACGAAGAAATTGCCGATGACCGGAATTTCGTCGTCGATGGTCATTTGTGTGGCGATCAGGTACTTTGTGCCCTGATCCACCAAAAAAACGATAAAAGCGAGGATATAGTACACCACGTTTTTTGTCACTCCGATCTTGTCTTTTCCATACGATACCAGGCTTTGCGCCAGACTTGTCCATTGTAGCACAGCTGTTTGGAAATCGTCCACGGCCCGTGCGAAAGGCGGCTTCATGGCAAAAAGGATAACATTTTCCTTCTGTATTCCTGCCCGAAATGGCACATCCTACAACGGAGTACACATTCGGCTTAGCAGGTTCAACATATCGCTGCGGAAAGGGGAATACCATGGCACATCTATCACCGGAACAGTTACATTCCTTGCGTACCCAACTGATCACCGAGAAACGGCACATCGAACATCGGCTTGCCGAGAACGAACATTATGGGCTAGGCGATTCAATGAAATTGCAGACCGGCGAGCTTTCCCCCATCGATAATCACCCGGGAGACGTAGGCACAGAAATGTACGAACGTGCAAAAGACATCTCCTTGCTGGAACATGATGAATTTCAGGTGGAACGAATTGCTTCCGCTTTGCAATCCATGGACGAAGGGAGATACGGCATCTGTGTCGTTTGCAGGCAGCCGATTTCCTTTGAGCGTCTTCAAGCCGTGCCTTATACCCAGTATTGCGTCGACCATCAACCCGGCCATGTCTCCAGCGACCGACCTGTCGAAGAACAATTTTTGGAACCTCCCTTTGGCCGAACAAGTTTGGATGAGCGCGAGGACCAAAACGGTTTCGATGGGGAAGACGCATGGCAAATCGTCGAGAGCTGGGGAACATCCAATACTCCGGCCATGGCCGAAGGCTCGGACATCGACAGCTATGATGTGATGTCGATCGAAGCTACAGATGAAGTCGAAGGCTGCGTTGAAGCTTATGAAAGCTTTGTGGCCACCGATATTTACGGACATGACGTATCCATCGTACGCAACCGGCAATACAAGGAATACCTTGAACGAGGCGAAGGCGAAGGATTGCTTGAACCGGATGTCGAATTTTCCGATGATTTATATTGAGGCTGCCCGTTAATTCCTAATACGTATTCAATTCAAGCTGACGCTGAACAATACGAACAATATCGGCTATATAATCCCCCACGATTGGCAGGTTCAATGCACCAAGCATCTGTAATAAATAAATGATCGTCGCTGCAAAAAAAGTAAAGCCGATCGCAATGCCCACTCCTCTGGCAGCTCCGGATAACAGATTAAGCCCAATCAGCTTCCAGGGGCGATACAGCAGCTCCGTATATTGCAAAATGCGGGAACGTTCCAGTTCCTGAGCGATTCGGCTCGTCAGGGTGAACAGCTCCTTTATTTGTTCGTTCGAGTCCAATGCAGGCGGAACGGAAGATGTTGTCTTCGCCTGTGCTTCGGTTGACGGTTTATTCTTTGGTTCAGTCATGATTTCCGCTCATTTCTGTATGGGGTTTATACCATAATGGCAATGTACACCATATAGTCATTGCCCATTTGCCTTAAAATCAAACGAGCCGGGAAACAGGGTAACCCTGACTCCGCGGCTCGTTTGCATGTTTTTCGTATGATATGTTCGGGTACTCCAACTACTCGATCGCTACACCGATGTTTTTACCGGCAGCTTCGACACGTTCCATGGACTCACTGGAACCAAAAACCACGTCCGTCACGAGCACGTTTTCACGCAGCACATGATCGAAAGCTTCGATGGCTGCCTGCAATTCGGCATCGACGTCCAGCGTCAGGCGCACTCTTTTCTCGATCGGCAGATCGAGTTTTTTGCGTGTATCCTGAACCACGCGCACCACTTCGCGAACCAGGCCTTCCTGTTCCAGCTCAGGCGTGATTTCGGTATTGAGTGCAACCGTCAAGCCATATCCTGAAGCGGAAGCAAAGCCGGTTTTGGCTTGTTTTTCAACCAGCAGCTCTTCTTCGGTCACTTGCAATTCTTCCCCATCCGGAGAAACGACATTGAATCGGCCCTCTGTTACCACTTTGCGCGTCTCATCCGGCGTCATGCCTTTGAACAGGTTTTGCAAGAATCCAACGTTTTTGCCATATTTCTTGCCGGCTACTTTCAGGTTCAGCTTCAACGTGAAGTCAACGAAATCGGCGTCGTTATGCTCAGCCCGGATCGTTTTTACGTTGATCTCTTCCTTGATGATGTCCTCATAGTCGGAGAGATTAAAGCCTTTGTCCAGCGAAACGATCAGCTCGGACAACGGTTGACGCGTTTTCACGCCGGTCTCGTTACGCACATTGCGTGCCAACTCAACTACCCGGCGAGCCGTCTCCATATCCCGTTCCAATTCCAAATCGATCAAAGACTCGTTCGCTGCCGGATAGTCATCCATATGCACGCTTTCGCCGTTGCTCAAATTCAGATAGATGTCTTCCGCCAGCATCGGCGTAAATGGAGCCACTAATTTGGCTGTTGTCACGAGCACCTCAGTCAGCGTGCGGTATGCATCCAATTTATCCTCAGTCAGTCCGCTGCCCCAGAAACGATCGCGGGAACGGCGGATATACCAGTTGCTGAGCTCATCAACAAACGCTTCGATCGCTTTGGAGGAGTTCAGATAATCGTTAACGTTCAGCGCCTTTTCAACAACAAGGATCAGGCTGTTCAATCTGGACAGAATCCAGCGATCCAGATTGTGGGCAGACACTTTGAACGGATGTTCTTGCGGATCGAATCCGTCAATCGTCGCATACAGCGTCAAGAATGCATGGGTATTCACCAACGTATCGACCATTTTGGATTTGGCTTCCGCCACGATGCCTTTGGAGAAACGTTTGCTGTTCCATGGCGCGCTGTCCGAGAGCAGGGCCCAACGGAATGCATCGGTACCGAACTCTTCGATGACATCCCATGGATCGATGACATTGCCCTTGGATTTGGACATTTTTTGCCCATTCTCATCCAGCACGTGTCCGGTTGCCATAACCGCTTTGTATGGCGCTTTGCCTGTCAGCAATGTGGAAACCGCCAGCAAGCTGTAGAACCAGCCGCGCGTCTGGTCGATCCCTTCGCAGATCATGTCTGCAGGGAACTGCTGCGCAAAGATATCTTGATTCTCAAACGGATAATGCTGCTGCGCAAATGGCATGGAGCCGCTGTCGAACCAAACGTCGATCACTTCCGGCGTTCGTTTCATTTCGTATTTTCCGCAAGAGCTGAGTACCTTCACTTCATCGACGTAAGGCTTGTGCAATTCCAGGTTTTCCGGTACATCCCCGATCGCGCGAGCACGCAGTTCGGCAATGCTGTGCGGAGCAAACTGTTCGCCGGTCTCCTCGCACACCCAGATGTTCAGCGGTGTTCCCCAGTACCGGTCACGGCTGATGTTCCAATCCACCAGATCTTCGAGGAATTTGCCGAAACGTCCTTCGCGAACGTGACCCGGATACCACTCCACTTCACTGTTGTTGGCGATCAATTGGTCTCTGATCGCAGTCGTTTGGATAAACCAGCTGTCCATGGCGTAGTACAGCAGAGGTGTATCGCAACGCCAGCAGAATGGATAGCTGTGCTCATATTTTTCTTTGCTGAACAAGCGTCCTTTTTCAGACAGATATCTCACGATGTCCACATCGCAATCTTTGACGAAACGTCCGGCAAAATCAGTAACCTGAGCTACGAATTTACCCTCCAGATCAACCATGTTCACAAAACTGATGCCGTTCTCGCGGCAAACGCGATAGTCGTCCTCGCCGTGGGCAGGCGCCATGTGTACGATCCCTGTACCGCTTGCATCGGTTACGAAGCCTGCGCCCAGGATGATATTGGTTTTCTCTGCTTTAATGTAGTTGAATGGAGGATCATAGGTTTTGCCAACCAGGTCGGAACCTTTCAGTGTGCCAATGACTTCATATTCACCTTTTGCGTCTTTCATGACTTTCTCGACCAGGTTAGTCGCCATGATGTACACTTCACCATTCTGGCTTACGCGGGAATATTCCATGTCCGGATTCACCGCAAGCGCAACGTGGGATGGCAGCGTCCATGGCGTTGTCGTCCATGCCAGTACAAATTCTCCGCTGTCATCCAGCTTGAATTTGGCAGTGGCACTGAGGTCTTTAACATCCTTGTAGCCTTGGGCAACCTCATGGGAGCTCAGCGTTGTCTGACAGGAAGGACAATACGGGCTTACGCGATGACCGCGATACAGCAACCCTTTCTCGTGAATGGTCGCAAGGATGTTCCACACGCTTTCGATATAGTTGTTGTCGAGCGTGATATAAGGGTTATCCATGTCCGTCCAGTAGGCGATGCCTTCGGTCAGGTCTCTCCATTGTTGCTCATATTCAAAAACGCTGGCTTTGCATTCATTGATGAACTTTTCCACGCCATAATCTTCGATTTCCCATTTATGAGAGATGCCCAGTTTCTTCTGCACGCCCAGCTCCACCGGCAAACCATGTGTATCCCAGCCCGCTTTGCGCACGACGCGATATCCCTTCATCGTATTGTAACGGCCGATAAAGTCTTTGATGACGCGCCCGAGCACGTGTCCGATATGCGGCTTTCCGTTTGCAGTAGGCGGACCTTCATAAAAAACGAAATTCGGCTTCCCTTCGCGGTTTTCGATCGATCTTTTGAAGGTGTTTTCTTCCTTCCATTTGTTCAGCATGCGCAGTTCTCTTGCGCGGGCCTTCTCTTTGACGTCAACTCTTTGCATGATGATATCTTTCCTTTCGACATTGGTTAATTGTGGACCGTTTCAATCCCCCTAAATCCCCCTTACCAAGGGGGACCCCATAGGCGCTCCGCCCTCTGGACACCCGGCATGGTTTGTCGGGGGCGAGCATGCGGCGCGTGGGTGATACTGCGTGCGGGGAGTCGGCCCTTATGCGGCTGTTCCTTTTCAGGAACGCCCCAGGGCCTCGACTTCGCCGCATGGGGGCTGGCCGATGGCTTCGCCCCATCGGCGCTGGGCTCTCTGCCTGAGGTCCCTGCGGGCCTCATGGGCGTTCGCCTTGGCGGGGCCTTTGGGCCGATGGCTTCGCTCCATCGGCGGTGGGCTCCCTGCCTGAGGTCCCTGCGGGCCTCATGGACGCTCGCCTTGACGGGGCCCTTTGGCCGATGGCTTCGCTCCATCGGCGGTCGGCTCCCTGCCTGAGGTCCCTGCGGGCCTCATGGGCGCTCGCCTTGGCGAGGGCTGGCCGATGACTTCGCCCCATCGGCGGTCGGCTCCCTGCCTGAGGTCCCTGCGGGCCTCATGGACGCTCGCCTTGGCGGAGGCTCTGGCCGATGGCTTCGCTCCATCGGCGGCGGGCTCTCTGCCTGAGGTCCCTGCGGGCCTCATGGGCGTTCGCCTTTTTTAAACACCAAAAAACCCCGTCCCGGAAAGGGACGAGGTTGTGCTCGCGTTACCACCCTAATTCTGTTCATCACAAACCATAACCAAATATCTTGGGTATGCTTTGTCATCAACAGCACTTATGCCCTGCTCAGTATACAGGGTGCCGATATAACGTTCGGCTAACGGCTTCGCTTACGCACGGATACATTAAACCGCTTCAGCGTCGCTTCTCCGGGATGATATTCGGCTATAACCCATCCATTGGCTTGCACCAAACGCCAACTCTCTGAGGGATGCAATCATAACGTACTGAACCCGTCATGGAATCACTATTCATTATGAATATAGTTATAGCCTCTTTACCGGTAAAAGTCAACCAGGCGGGCGTTTAATAAATTTCCTTCATTTCCCGTTCGCGTTCAAGGACTTCTTGTTCCCGGCTCTCCAGCGCTTCCCAACCGTCCTGAGACAACAATTCCAATTGGGCCTCGACCAGCGTACGGAAACGGGCGCGGTAAATGGATGCCTGCTTTTTCAGCTCTTCCACTTCCAAGGAAACTTTGCGCGATTTCGCCAAAGCCTCGTTGACGATTCGGTCGGCGTTTTTCTCCGCTTCCTTCACGATCAGCTGAGCTTCCTTCTTGGCGTTGTTCTTCACATCGTCCGCTGCTTCCTGGGCGATAATGATCGTTTTGCTAAGCGTCTCCTCAATCGTGGCAAAATGGTCCAGCTTCTCCTGAACGGACAGCAACTGATTGGTCAGTTCCTTGTTTTCGCGGATGACGCCTTCGTAATCTTTGATGACTTGATCAAGAAATTCGTTGACTTCATCCTCGTCATACCCGCGCAACCGTCGGGAGAATTCCTTGTTGTGTATGTCCAGCGGCGTTAATGGCAAGCTGTCCACCTCCTGTAAAAGTTCCTTCTCGTGCCGAGAAAGTTTGCAGCATATATAGGTTTCTTACAAAGAAGCCAGGCAACCGGCTTCTTGGAAGATTCCTACGTTTGCATCATGGAATGAGATACGGTGAACCCGGAGGGCCATACAGCATCCCATCCATCCTCATTGTTTATCGGAAACCCCAAATATTTATTTCACCTTTAGTTTAGTTATTTCGACAAGAACAAGAGATTTCCTGCAACGAGCTATGCAAATTTGCCGATTTTTACGCGACAGCGTCCTTTTTTGGTCATGCCATCCAGTTCCAGTACCTTAAACCGACCAAATCCGCGAACGGAAACGACATCCCCTGCGTTGAGAAGCTTGGACGGGTCTTCTTCCACTTTCCAGTTCACGCGGCAGCGACCCGCTTTGATCGGGAGCAGCGCCTTGCTTCGGCTCATCCGGTATACGTCCGCGCAAATGCCGTCCAGCCGCAAAGAAGCAACGGTGATGTCCAGAATCTCAAGCTTCGTTTCCGACCATCGCAATTGATCCAGCGGCAGCAGCTCGGTAAATACGTGCACACGATGCACCTGATTCATTTGCAGCGATAAAAAAGCGCTGGTTTCCGACGCTACCACAGCGTGGCACCCGTCTTCCAGCACTTGGATATCCCCGATTTTGCCGCGTTTCATGCCAAGCCCGAGCAAAGCTCCCATGTAGTCGCCGTGCTCCAATTCGGCAATTTTGGAGTCATCGGACGAAATGCTAAGCACCTGCATATTCATATCTTCATCGTCAAGGTAGCGGTAATCCGGGGCGATCAGAGCACGCTTTCGTTCGGCGGACGCGTATCCGCCGTCAAAACGCACTTGGACATCCGTCCGCCGATTGACTAGCGTTTGCAGTATAAACATCTGCCTGGGATCCAAAAAATCCGTCAGCCGGGTGTCATGCCTTTCCCCGGCACGTTCCACCCATTCCGCTGCTTTATCCACGAAATCCCGTTCATCCGGCGTAAAATGTTCATATATTCCATTACCCATGGTCGGTTCCTACCTTACATAAAACGGAGAAGAATGGACTTCAAGCCCACTTCCGCCAATTGAAGTGTAATCAAGGCCACGATCGGCGAAATGTCCAGCATTCCGAATAACGGCGGAATAAACCGCCTGAACGGGCTCAGGAAAGGTTCAACGAGTTTGGCAAGCCATTCTCCGACAGCGCTCTCCCGAGCATTGGGAAGCCACGACAAAAGCACATACGCAATAATCATGTAGAGGTAAATTTGGAACGCGATGGATACGACACTATAAATTAGACTCAAAAAAGGCTCACCTCATCCTGTTATAATCTTGTTCGCTCTCAGCCAGAATTTCCGTAATGGTACCCTGGATCTCTACCGTGTCTGGCGTGCAGAGAAAAATGTTACCGCCGATTTTGGAAATACCGCCGCCCAGGGCGTACACCGTTCCGCTCAAAAAATCAATGACGCGCAAAGCCTGGTCCTGGCGAACACGCTGCAAATTAACGACGACCGTACGATGCGAACGCAGATGATCGGCAATTTCTTGAGCCTCGTCATAGGAGCGCGGTTCATACAAAACAACTTTCACATTTTTCTGGGAATGAATGCTTACCACATTATTGCCCCTTTGTGTTCTACGTTTATCCAGCTCGGAGGTTTCAGGTTCATGGTGATCCGGCTCGGATTCTTCTTGTGCAGCCAAACGTTCACGTTCCACAATCTCTTCTTCTTCCTGGAGTCCAAAGAAATTCATGAATTTATTCATTACGCTCATCGTGAACCCTCCTCTTTCCCTACGAGAATCGATCCCAGTCGAACCCAGGTTGCTCCCTCTTCAATCGCCACTTCAAAATCATTGGACATGCCCATGGATAATTCAGTCAGCGGTTCTTGTGTCAGGGCCTGTCCATTCAAACGGTCTCGCAGTTCCCGCAATCCGCGAAATACGGGACGAGTCAGCTCCGGGTCCTCTTCATGAGGGGCCATCGTCATTAAACCGATAACCTTGATATGATCCAATGAGCCTATTTCACGTAAAAAGCCGGCTGCGTCTTCAGGCTGCAAACCATACTTGCTCTCTTCACCCGAAATGTTGACCTGCAAAAACGTTTCCACGCCAATGCCCAGCGCAGCCGCCTTTTTGTTCAATTCCTTCGCCAGCGATAACCGGTCCAGCGAATGTATGTAACGAAATTTTCCGACAACGTCCTTGACCTTGTTCGTCTGCAGGTGGCCGATAAAATGCCAAGTTCCCTGCTGCCCATAGGCTTCCCATTTGGCCTGCGCATCCTGCCAGCGATTTTCTCCGATATGCTCAAGCCCGCGGTCCAGCACAGCTCCCGTCGTTTCCAGCGAAACGTACTTCGTGACGGCAATCACGTTAACATCCTCGCGATTGCGGCCGCTGCGCCGACACGCGGCTTCGATCTTCTGATTTACCTGTTGTATACGTTCCTCCAAAGACACAGAGGGTCACCTCTCTTCCAGCCCAATCCAGCTAGCCATGCGCCCGGTAGTTCCGTTTTCTTTCCGGTAAGAGAAGAAAATGTCCGGGTTGCAGCTTGTACACCAAGTAGTACATTCGATATGATCCGGCAATATTCCTGCTTTCATCATAATGTGTCGATTGCATTCTTTCAAGTTTAACATCGTTTTGCCATTGCCGGCCGAATGGAAGATCAGGTTGCCATTTGCCCCATACCCCTCATTACCCTCGGCCCCGTCAAGCCAAACCCGCACATGTTTCATGACGGCCTCATCCACCTCGTAACAGCAATCGCCGATGGAAGGGCCGATCGCGGTTCGGATATGATGCCTTTGGCTGCCGTACTCCTGCTCCATTTTTTCGATCACGGATTCGGCAATGCCCGCTACCGTCCCTTTCCAGCCAGCATGAGCAAGCCCTACTGCACCTCGTACGGGATCGTAGAAATATAATGGCACGCAATCCGCGTAGAAGGAGGTCAGCAGGACACCCGGCACATCCGTAACCAAGCCGTCCGTATCTTGAAAGGCAGATTCGCGATCCATCCACCCCCGCCCCCGGTCTTCAGCCCGAACGACGGCAACCTGTTTGCCATGAACCTGCTCTCCGCACGTCCAGGCACTTTCCGAAAAGCCCAGCTTGGATGCAATCCGCTTTCGATTGTTGAGAACCGTTACCGGATCGTCACCGACGTGATACGCACAATTCAGGCTTCCATAAGGAGCACTTCCGTTTCCTCCCTGCCTCGTCGTAAATCCTGCACTCAAACCGTCATATTGCTCTCTCCACGGCTTCACATATATCAACAACGGCTCGGGAGCCGCTGCATTTTCCGGGCCCCCGCTCTTAAGCATCTGTTCCTGTTCCAACACAAAAGGTTCCATCTTCATATTTTTCACCTCGCAAGCTCCAGTGTACCAAATGAACCCCTGTCCTGTCTCGTTCAGATCGACCGGCGCTGACTTCGCTCCAGACGTTCCGTTCGATCCATTCGTTCTGCGCGGCTGATCTGCGCATCATACATGCGAGCCTCGCGTTCCCCTTCATCGTATGAAGGCTCCTTGACTTCATCCATCTTCACCAATATGACGTCGGAGCCGATCTTGACGATGTTTCGCCATGGAATGATCAGGTCCGTGCCCCCTCCAAACAATCCCATGAAGCGGGTATACCCCGGCACCACGATGGCCTCGATCCTCCCCTGCCTTAAATCCAGTTCCAAATCGCTGATCTGGCCCAATCGTTTGCCATCGGTAATATTGATGACCTCTTTGGTTTGAAAATCGGAAATCTTCATTCCTCTGCCCGTCTGGGCGCCCACATTTCCTTTCATCGGGTTCCGCCTCCAGTCTGCTTCCGCTCCTGCCCGTTCTTTCATTCTATACACTATATGTACGGGCGGGGAAAAATGTCCTGTTTTTAGGCAGGCGGCCGCACAGCGAAACATCTCCGTATTACCATGCACCCCAAAATAAAAGAGCGACTCCGGGTTATCCCGGATCATCGCCCTATCTCGTATCGTTTATGACTTCACGTGTTTTTGCATCTGCTGAATGGCCGACTTCTCCAAACGCGAGACCTGTGCCTGGGAAATCCCGATTTCATCCGCCACTTCCATTTGGGTTTTCCCTTCGAAAAAACGCATGGACAAAATCATTTTCTCCCGTTGTCCCAACCGATGCATCGCCTCGCGCAAAGCGATTTCCTCGATCCAGGAAACGTCCTTGTTTTTGTCGTCGCTGATCTGATCCATCACATAGATGGGGTCGCCTCCGTCGTGATAAATGGGTTCGAAGAGCGATACCGGGTCCTGAATGGCATCAAGGGCAAATACCACGTCTTCTTTGGGCACGTTCAGCGCTTCGGAAATTTCGAAAATGGTCGGTTCGCGAGAGTTTTTGTTCGTCAGGCTATCCCGGACTTGGAGCGCTTTATAAGCAATGTCCCGGAGAGAACGGGATACGCGAATCGGGTTGTTGTCGCGCAGATATCGACGAATTTCACCGATGATCATCGGCACTGCGTATGTTGAAAATTTGACATTTTGGGATAAATCAAAATTATCAATGGCTTTCATCAGGCCTATGCAGCCAACCTGGAACAGATCATCGACAAACTCCCCCCGATTGTTGAAACGCTGAATGACGCTGAGCACGAGGCGCAGATTGCCATTCACCAATTTCTCTCTTGCTGAGCGATCATGGTGCTGCTGAAGGGAATGAAACAATTCCCGCATTTCTACGTTGGTGAGGACAGGCAATTTTGCAGTGTCCACGCCACAAATCTCGACTTTGTTTCGGGTCATCGTGATTTACCTCCCAAGGAGAAACATTAATGTACATTATCTCCGGGGCAGGCTTTTTTATTCGCTGCTGGCATGCTTGCCAGTAATACCCATAAATTAAACAAACCGGATCTGCGGCGCTTCAAACCATCTTGTTGAACTCTTTGCGCAGCCTCTTGATGATCCGTTTCTCCAGGCGGGAAATGTAGGATTGGGAGATTCCCAGCAGATCGGCCACATCCTTCTGCGTTTTCTCTTCCCCGTCCTGCAGTCCGAACCGCAGCTCCATGATCATTCGCTCGCGATCGGTCAATTTGTCGAGCGCTTTATGCAAAAGCTTCCGATCGACCTGCTCTTCGATGTTTCGATAGATTGTATCATTCTCAGTGCCAAGCACGTCAGACAGGAGCAGCTCATTTCCATCCCAATCGATATTGAGCGGTTCATCAAACGAAACCTCTGTCCGGATTTTGCTGTTGCGCCGTAAATACATCAAAATCTCATTTTCGATACAACGCGAAGCATACGTCGCCAGCTTGATTTTTTTCTCCGGATCAAACGTATTCACGGCTTTGATTAACCCGATGGCCCCGATGGATACCAGGTCTTCAATGTTGATGCCCGTATTTTCGAATTTGCGCGCAATGTACACTACCAGCCGCAAGTTTCGTTCGATCAGCATCGCGCGGATCGCAGCGTCGCCCGAAGAGAGCTTTTGCAGCAGATACTCTTCTTCCTCACGCGTTAACGGAGGCGGTAACGCCTCGCTTCCGCCAATGTAATAGATTTCCTCGCTCTTGAGTCCAAGCAAAAATAAAAAACGATAATATTGAAGCTGCGCTACCAGTTTCCATTTCAAAAGCATGCACGTTCCTCCTATACCACATTCAGCGGCTTTTCTGTTGTTCCTGCAGTGCCGGCGATCGGCGCTCCACCGCTGGAATCCTGCACGAGGTCAGGGTGAATGACCGCCTGATATTTTCCTTCGGACGATAACGTTCCCCCATCCAAACCTATCAGGACTCTGGTTGTTTCATAACAGATCCCACCCATCGTTACCTTCACCCGATCCGGCTTGATTGCCAGCATAAACGCAGTCCCCTTATTGATGCCCCGATAGGGTACAAGCCTCAATCGATCCTGCCAGTGAAATTGCTCCTGATTCATGTCCATAATAAGGTTGTCCGGCGCCTCATGTTTCAATCTGTCCTTCCAGGAATCCGGCAGCCATTGCTGCCATTGCGATACTTCCATCACCATAACGGGTTGACGGGTGAGCGGGGCGGCAAGTTGGTTTCCCGTATCCAAAAGGCCTGTACAAGAAACGATCGCTTCATCAATGTACACATCGACCTGCCCGAGATACGTAGTCATCCGTTCTGCTTTACGCTTCGAGTTCTGCACGGCTTTGAACAACGCCAGCACCGCAAAAAATACGATAAACGTAAACCAAAACGCGATTTTCAAATCAAACGACATTCCGCCAGATGCCGTAAACCAGATTCCGTTGAACAGCTCACCCGAGCTCTGAAGCATGTAGTGCACGCCCAGAATGCCCCCGGCAGCCACAAAATTGATGACATAAAAGGTTCCCAACGTTTTGCAGAATGCCTGCAGACCTTTGAAGCCAAACGCGATAAACAACATAATCAGGGACAATGTGAATTTGATCAGGAACGTGAACAGAAACGCGAGCTCAGGCACGAACATCATGACCACGTACAGTGCCCCCACAACGGCGGACAACAACCATCTCCACCAGACCAGCCTGCTCTTTCTCATCCATGCTGTCAGCCCGATGAGCGCACCGTCGATGCACAGGTTGGTCAAAAAAATGAGATCTACGTATACAACCACACGATCCACCTGCCCGCTCACCACATATCGAAATTAACTGACTTCGATCGCCGTGGTTGCTTATCTATCAATTTTGCAGCACAGTTTCCATATGGAACATACTCACAAGTATAGGGAACCCCTTTCTCAAAGTCTGTCTAAACATGGTGGAATGGCTTCAACTTTTTTTGTCGGAACGTGCGCTATGCGGGTTGTTCAGAATTTGTTCATTGGGGTATGGTACAATCTTCCTAAAGGAAATAGTTATCGAGGCACTTGTCGAGGAACCGGGCCGCGAATTGAAGAGAACCGGGTTGCAGTATGAAGGAGAAGGTGACTTGAAGTTCAGTCATGCTGATATTGTGAACGGCAAAGAACCCGGTTTCTCCATCAGGAGACCGGGTTCTGTCGCTTTCCATGAACGATCAATCGTTATTGTTATTACGCGTACGATTGCGCAAAAATGTCGGAATGTCCAGCTGATCGGCACTTGGCTGATTCCCAAACGGACGCAGGTTCGGAGAACGATTCTCCGCCGGTTCGCTCGTTGGCGTTGGTTTGCGGCCTGGAGGCGGTGATACCGGATTGTCTTCAAAACCGGTTGCAATGACAACGACTTTGATTTCCTCTTTCATGTTTTCGTCAATGATCGCACCAAAGATCATGTTCACTTCAGGGTCCGAAGCCGAAGTAACAATTTCCGCTGCTTCGTTCACTTCATACAGGGAAAGATTGATTCCGCCCGTAATGTTCATGATTACGCCGCGTGCGCCTTCAATCGAAGTTTCAAGCAATGGGCTCATGATCGCCTTACGTGCAGCTTCAGCCGCGCGGTTCTCTCCTGTTGCTTCGCCGATCCCCATCAGGGCCGATCCGCGTTCCGTCATGATCGTTTTGACGTCCGCGAAGTCAAGGTTGATCAATCCTGGAACGGCAATCAGGTCAGAAATGCCCTGAACGGCTTGACGAAGCACGTTATCCGCTTGACGGAACGCTTCGAGCATCGGCGTTTTTTTGTCGACGATTTCAAGCAAACGATCGTTCGGAATAACGATCAGCGTATCGACCTTTTCCTTAAGAGCTTCAATGCCTTGCTCCGCATGGCTGGAACGTTTCCGTCCTTCGAACGTAAATGGTCGGGTCACTACGCCTACCGTAAGGGCCCCGCATTCCTTGGCGATTTCGGCAATGACCGGTGCCGCGCCTGTTCCTGTACCTCCGCCCATTCCGGCAGTTACAAAAACCATGTCCGCACCTTTCAAGGTGTTCATGATCAGATCGCGGGATTCCTCGGCAGCTTTTTTACCTACCTCCGGGTTGGCACCGGCACCAAGACCTCGCGTCAACTTGTCGCCAATCTGCAATTTATGTTCGGATTTCGCCAAGTGCAACGCCTGCGCATCCGTATTCACCGTAATGAATTCTACGCCTTGCACTCCATTTTCGATCATCCGGTTGACAGCATTGCTTCCGCCGCCGCCCACACCGATAACCTTTATTTGAGCCAAGCTCTCCATCTCGAAATCAAATTCCAACATATTATTCCATCTCCCCCTCAATGTGCATGGATGGCCCGTCCAATTGGTATTGAACCGAATCAATTTCATATATCGACGAACGAAAGCGTTTCTGTGAATTTACCAGCGCATTCAGACGGCTTAAAGAGTATGAAATGGATTCAACCTGTTATATAAATTCGCTGAACATGTTTTTCAGCCGTTCGATGAAGCCCGGTTTTTGTTCAGCTTCCGGAGCTGCGCTCGGCTTTGCGCGGTTGGCCGGCTTCTTGCTGCCCGTGCTGCTGCCGCCACCGCTGCTGCTCACAGACGGACGAACGCGCAAGCTGCGGATCACATTATGCAATATGCCCACACCGCTAGTATATCCGGGGTCGCGGACACCGATATAATCCGGAACCGCGATTCGAACCGATGCAGCCAGTTCATGCTGAGCTACCTGCAGCACTCCAGGCATGGACACGGTTCCTCCCGTTAATATATAACCTCCGGGAAGTTCCATGTAACCAAGGCGTTTCACTTCCTGAGCGATCATCTGGAAAATTTCTTGAACCCTTGGCTCAATAATTGCAGCAAGATCCTCCTGCGAAAACTCCTTGTCCACATTGCTGCCAATGCGGGTTACCTTGAACATAACGTCGGCGGCAGCATCATCCAGCCAAGCACAACCGTATTTCAACTTGACCTTTTCAGCCTGATCCGTCAACGTGCGAAGCCCATAGGCGATATCATTGGTTACAAACTCGCCGCCAATCGGAAGCGTTGAAGTAGCCACGAGGCTATCTTCCTCGAAAACGGCAATCGTTGTTGCCCCTGCGCCAATGTCAACAAGCACGGAACCCATCGATTTCTCATCTTTGGACAATGCTAACTGACCTGCGCCCAGAGACATCAGCACGAGGTCGCTTACCTTCAAGCCCGCTTTCTCCACACAGCGCAAAAGATTATGTATCGCGGTTTTTGCCCCCGTAATAATCGTTGCCTCAACTTCAAGGCGAACGCCAATCATACCGCGCGGGTCCTGTATGCCCTCCAGACCATCTACGATATACTGCTTCGCCACAACATCGATAATTTCACGCTCTGGCGGGACCGCAATGACTTCGGCTGCTTTCAACACCCGTTCCATGTCTTCTTCCCCGATTTCACGATCTTCGTTCGAAACGGCCACGACACCGTGGCTGCTCATCAACCCAATATGATTTCCCGAGATTCCAACATATACTTCGGATATTTGAATACCTACCATACGCTCCGCATGTTCCACCGCATTGCGGATCGATTGCACCGTCTGGTCGATATCTACGATTACACCTTTGCGAATTCCCTCCGAGTCGGCAGATCCAACTCCAATAATATTAAAGGTTCCATTATTAATTTCCCCAATAATAGCGCGAATTTTGGATGTACCGATGTCCAAACTAACAATGATGTCATTGTTGCTCAAGTCTCTGGCACCTCCTGACTCCAATAATAGATTACGAACGTATAAACACTCTTAAAACATATTCAACACACTTTAGGCTTTCCCTCTTTTTTCTACAATTTTTTTGGATGCCAACATCTGGGTGTCAATACATAAAACCTTGAAGAAAAAAGAAGGAGGCTATTCCAGTGCCATAAGCTAAAGTGTATCATTTTTTCCCCTTCACAGAAAGCACAACTTTCACAAACCGGACCAGTCTGAAACGGCATTCCGTCAGGCTTTGCACTTCTAATCAGGAGAGCTTCGTTTCGTTATTGACCCGCTCCTGGTTCGGCATTTTCATCCGGGTCTTCCGCAATGAAAGGCACGTATGTGTCCGCCTCCAGCATCGTAATTTTCCCTGGCCGTTCGGTCTCGATCACCTGGTTCAAATACTCCACTTTGTCCGCAAGCATGGAGACCGTCGTAACCACTTCGAATTGCGTTTTGGTATACATCCGAATCTGGTCGGGAAAAGATGGCGTCGGATTCGGAATGATTTCCGAAATATCCGTGGTCAACTCATTCGGAATTTTCGATAACACTTCGCTGAGTTCCGCTTTGAGCGGATCATCGGCTTTCCACTGCGTGAGGATCGGCTTCTCAACGGCTACCCCGGTGTTTGCAGGTACGGCAAGGCTTGTCCCGCTGGCCAGAATGGCCTTCAGCGCACCGCTCGCATCAAGTTCATACGCAACTGTCGGGTACTCCTGGACCTTGATATGAATGGTGCCCGGAAACTGCTTGTCCACCGTCGCTCCTTGTATGGCCTTGTTCGCTTTCAGCCTCTGGACCACTTCCCCGGAACTTGTCCCAAAAAACTGGTCGCCGACCTTCAATCCGGTTTGCTCAAGAAGCTCCGAGGTCGAAGTGTATACATTTCCCGTAATTTCAATCGCCGAAATCCGGCTAACGGAAGAACGAAAAAAAAGAACGGCAAGAAGGACTACGAATAATAGCAATAACACAAAAACAAGCTTACGGCTCGTATTTCGTTTAGGCCGGTTCGTTTTCAGAACCGGAATTTGACTTTTTGGCATAGATCGCGCTCCACAAAGCCTCGAGTCCCCTCCCCTATAAGAAGGGGACTCAAAGGACGTTAATTGGCAAAATCCAGCTGTTTCGAGACCGGAGACTGTCGTTCAACCGTAGCCCCCAGACTCTGGAACAGCTTCTCAATCCGATCATATCCTCGATCGATATGATGAACCTGCTCCACAACCGTCTTCCCTTGCGCAGCCAATCCGGCAATGACAAGTGCCGCTCCGGCGCGCAGATCGGTTGCTTCCACGGTAGCCCCATAAAGCCTAGGTACCCCGCGGATGAAAGCCGCGTTCAAATCCACGGAAATGTCGGCTCCCATCACATTCAACTCATCAACATGTTTGAAGCGGCCCTCGAACACCGTTTCCCTCATTACACTAAACCCATCCGCCAAGCTAAGCAGGACCATGATCTGGGACTGCAGATCTGTAGGAAACGAAGGATACGGCGAAGTCACGATGCGGTCCACTGATTTTGGACGGCTCATGCTGCTCACCGTCATTATATCATTGCAGACCGTGATTTGAACACCAACGCGCTTGAGCACATGAATAAGCGAAGTAAGGTGCGCCGGGTTGCAGTGCGTAAGCGTCACATTGCCACGGGTCGCTGCGGCTGCGATCATCACCGTGCCTGCAACGATTCGATCCGGGATAATTTCATATGTGCATGGCTCCAGCTTCTCCACGCCGTTAATGGTAATCGTATCGGTTCCCGCACCGATAATGCGTGCCCCCATGGCATTGAGGAAATGCTGCAAATCTTGAATTTCGGGCTCTCGCGCCGCATTGTAGATCGTCGTAGTACCTTCTGCCAACACTGCGGCCATCATGATATTTTCGGTGGCCCCTACACTGGGAAAATCAAGCTGAATATCCGTACCCACCAGTTTCTGTGCTTGACAGACGATTTGCTGATCCAGTTCTTCAATCGAAGCCCCCAATGCTTCAAGGCCTCTGAGATGAAGGTCAATCTTCCGCTCTCCTATGGCACAGCCGCCTGGCTGGTACACGGAGACTTGCCCAAACTTGGCCAATAATGGCCCCATCAAGAAGATGGATGAGCGCATCTGCTTCATCAGGTCCTCAGGCACGTCGAATGACTGAATGGACGATGTGTCAATGGTCACGATCTCCTGTTCATGCCGACATGTGCATCCAAGCCGCTCCAGGATATACAGCATCACTTGAATGTCCAGCAAGTGCGGAACGTTGTGCAGGGTTACTTTGCCGTCTGCCAACAAACTTGCGGCCATAATCGGTAAAGCGGCATTTTTTGCTCCATGGATGCGTATGGTTCCTGAGAGGGGTTTCCCGCCTTCAATCACCAATTTGTCCAATGTATCACCTCCGGGGTTTACCGCTCACCCGCTGCGAAAACTTCCGAAACAAGTTCAATGCCGGTTTGAGATGATGTATTGCTCCGAATTTGCTGTATCAGGGTGATAACGTCCTATGCCGTTGCATGGCCGGGAATTGCACTTGGAAACATAATGTACCGTCTCCCACGCCCCAGCTTCTATTCAAGCGGTATGAAATATCCGTGACCATCCGATCCATGGGCACCTGCATTCATTTCACGACATCCCCCGACAGTTCCGGGAGCTGCAGTCGAACCCAGATCCTCCATTTCCCTTCGGCTCCCCCAAGGAATCTGCCATCTGTGCAACAGGCCGAACGGGATTGAACATTTGCTCACTGTTCCCCGGTAGGACCGGCGTACCCGCAGGATCCGCCGATGTTCCATATGGTGCCAGTTGCAAGCGTTTCGTTTTCAAGGACCGTGTCCGCATGATGCCGGATGGGGCTCCAAACTCATGCAGACCATCACCCTTGTTTCGAAACCGATCGGAGAACCAGCTTCTTTTCCCGCAGGCTGTGCTGCCGCGCCATAGAACGATTGTCACGATTTATAGGGTATCTTATGTAAGTCCCTGCCAGTGTGTGACAATCGCCCATAAAGCACTTTACCGATGCACCGCAAGTCTTCGAATTTCGTCTACCAGCACTTCGGCTGCATCCGGTTTGCCGAGCGAAAGGGAGGATGCCGCCATGCGTTTGCGGGCTTCCTCGTTGTTCATGATGCCCTCGATGGCCTCATAAAGCGCCTTGCCGGACAAATCCTTCTCAAGCATGGTCACCGAAGCTCCGCCTCGTTCCAGCATGCGGGCATTGGCTTCCTGATGATTGTTCGTCACGTTCGGAGACGGAATCAGGATGGAAGGTATGCCGAGCGAAGTAATCTCGGCCAGAAACGATGCGCCTGCCCGATTGACGATCAGCGAAGTGCACGCCAGCACTTCCGGCATGTTGTGTACGTACGGCAATACATGCAAATGATTCGGCATCGTGCCAAGCGTGCTGCGAATGGCTTCCCGCGTTTCATCAAAGTACGATTCGCCGGTGACGTACACGACGTGCACATCCTTCAACCGCTCCAGCATCGGAGCCATGTCGACCATTGCCTTATTGATCGCCTTGGCTCCGCGGCTGCCTCCCACAACAAGGACAACCCTGCTGTCCATCGGTACGCCCAACGTGGCAAATCCCCGGTCACGGCTGGCCTTGGCCACGGTCGTTGCCCGGGGATTTCCGGTGTAAACGACCCGCTTGGCCCCCGGAAAAGCCTTGTCCGCGCCTTCAAAGCTGACCGCCACCGTATCCACATAGCGGGTCAGGAACTTGTTGGTCAGACCCGGAATGGCGTTCTGCTCGTGAATGACGCTCGGAATGCCCAATTTGGCTGCGGCATAAACGACCGGTCCGCACACATATCCGCCTGTGCCGATCACCACGTCGGGTTTGAACTCCTTCAGCATTTTTTTGGATTTCCTGACGCCTTGAAGGAAGCGCATCACGGTTTTCAGATTGTCCATGGATAATTTACGACGGAAGCCCGTAATGTCAATGGACTGAAACGGGATATTTTCCTGGGGTACCAGTTTGCTCTCCAAGCCTCTGGTACCGCCGATATATAAAAATTCCGAGTCCGGATTTTCCGCCTCGATCTGCCTAGCAATGGCCACGGCCGGATAGATATGACCTCCGGTTCCGCCGCCGCTTAATACGACTCGCATCGTATGTTCACCTCGCATAACGGGATAAATTCAATAAAATGCCGAGAGCTGTCAGCATGAGGGTTAAAGAAGAACCGCCGTAACTGATCAGTGGAAGCGTAATGCCCGTGACCGGCATTAAACCGATCACCACGCCGATGTTGATGATGACCTGAACAGCAACCATGCCGACAATGCCGACGCCGAGCAGGCTGCCGAAAGCATCGGGAATCGTCATCGCGACGCGCATGCCCCGCCAAATCAGCACAAGGAACAGGAGCAGCACAATCATTCCACCGATGAATCCAAGCTCTTCGGCCAAAATGGAAAAAATAAAATCAGTCTGCGGTTCCGGGACGTAACTGTACTTCTGCCGGCTCATCCCGAGTCCCAGGCCTGCCAACCCGCCAGGGCCAATCGCATAAAGGGATTGAATGATCTGATATCCTGCACCTAACGGGTCTGACCATGGGTCAAGAAATGCCGTAATTCGTTTCAGCCGATAGGGGGCTGCAGCGATCAATGCCACAAAACCGGCCACGCCGCCAAGGGCTAAGAGCAGCAAATGTTTCATTCTTGCTCCGGCAGTGAACACGATCAACACGGAGGCTCCCATCATGACGGTGCCTGTCCCCAAATCAGGCTGCAGCATGATAATCCCAAAAGCGAGCCCCATCAATCCGAGGGGCGGAAGCAATCCTGTCGTAAAGGTTTTGAGTTTGCCCGTATCCTTACCGAGCCAGTGCGCCAAAAACAAAATCATGCCCAGCTTCATGAACTCCGACGGCTGGATGCCGAACGAACCGATGCCCAGCCAGCTCCTGGCTCCGCCGCGAACAACGCCGATCCCGGGAATCAGCACCGCAATCAGCATCACGAAACAGGCAATCAATATCGGCTTGGCATACTTCCTCCACACACGATAGTCCACGTTAGCCGTAACAAACATCGCCGCGAGTCCAAGTCCCGCAAACAGCAGCTGTCGTTTGACAAAGTAAAAGGAATCGCCATAATCATGGAATGCAAGTACCGATCCCGCACTATAAACCATAATAATGCCGATGGCAAGCAAAGCCAAAATACAAATCAGGAGCCAGATGTCCGGCGCCGGTCGCGTCTGTTTCATCAGGAGGCCACCCCTTGCATCGAAGTAGGGGCTTTTCCACCCCCCTACTTACAAGTTATGCACCGCCTCTTTAAAAATGCGTCCCCGCTCTTCGTAAGAAGCAAACATGTCCCAGCTGGCGCAAGAAGGCGACAGAAGAACCACATCGCCCGGAGCCGCAAGCTTCTTCGCTTCCTGTACTGCAGCGGTTAGCGTCAGGGCGGCATCCTCCTCATTATCGACGACCTTGATTTCCTTTAACCCGGCCAGTTCCGCAACCCGGGCAATCTTCTCCCGTGTCTCGCCAAGGGCCACCACCGCTTTGACCTTTTCCTGAAATAAAGGCAGCAGCTCCATCATGTCCGACCCGCGGTCCAATCCACCGGCGATCAGCACGACGGGTTGTTTGAAAGAGCCCAGCGCATTGACGGTAGCTTTGGAGTTGGTCGCTTTCGAATTGTTGTAATATGCGGCTCCTTGGTGCTCCAGGACATACTCCAAACGGTGCTCGACACCCTTGAATTCGGACAGAGGTACGAGCAATGAAGACGGATCGGCCCCGGCAGACACCGCAATCGCAATGGCGGCCAGTGCATTCTCCACGTTGAACCGGCCAGGAAGGCCGATGTCGGACACGTCAATGATGACATGGTGATTGCCGCTGCCGTCAGCGTAGATCGCCTGGCGCTGAACATCATCCTCCTCACCGTCCACGTATGGCGGATCGGCGTAAACCCCGATGTCCAGCTTCTCCGTCACGGAGAAGGGAACCAATCTGCCCTTGATGTAGGGTACGAGGCCGCGGCATACGGGGTCATCCCAATTGAGCACCGCGGTATCCCCGGACTGCTGGTTGGCGAACAGCTTGGCTTTGGAGGCAACGTAATCGTCCATGTCTCCGTGGTAATCCAGATGGGTCTCGGCCACATTGAGCAGACACGCAATGCGCGGACGGAAATCCACCGTGCCTTTAAGCTGGAAGCTGCTCAGCTCAGCCACCATCCAATTGTCCTGATCAGCCTGTTCCGCCGCTTCGCAGAGCGGTGTACCGATATTTCCAGCCACAATCGGTTTCAGGCCGGCATGCTCCAGCATTTTTCCAACCCATGTCGTTGTCGTTGTTTTGCCGTTGGACCCCGTAATTCCGATGATCGGTGCCTCGCAGAGATGGTAAGCAACCTCGACTTCGGTAACGACCTCAATCCCAAGCTCGAGCGCTTTCTGGACGGGTGGTGCCTGGTACGGGATTCCCGGATTTTTGACCACGAGCTGAACATCCTCGTTAATGAGGTTATCGGGATGTCCCCCGCATACAACAGAAATTCCCAAAGCCTCCAACTCGGATGCTTCGGGACACTGTTCCCTCTCCTTTTTGTCATTGACCGTCACTTTGGCGCCGGCGCGTTCCAGTACCTTGGCGACCTGCACGCCGCTTTTGGCCAGTCCGAGCACGACAACCCGTTTTTCGCGATATTCATCAGGATGCTTCATGTTTTACAACCCCTTGTTGAGATAAAGTCCGACAGCTGCCAATATGGCGCCAACAGCCCAGAAGGTAATGACGACGCGCCATTCCGACCAGCCGCTCAGTTCGAAGTGATGGTGGATGGGACTCATTTTGAATACGCGCTTGCCCCGGGTTTTGAACGAGATGACCTGGATGACGACGGACAAAATCTCGATGACAAACACGCCGCCGATAATGACGAACAACAGCTCCGTCTTCGTGACGATGGCAACCGCTCCTATCGCTCCGCCAATGCCCAGCGATCCGGTATCACCCATGAATACTTTGGCGGGATGGGCATTGTAAACGAGGAAGCCCAGCACAGCCCCGATCATAGCCGCGGCACATACGGCTGCCGGCATGGAAGTCGCCTGCATCGCCACAATGGCAAATGCGCCGAAAGCAATGGCACTTACGCCGGATAGCAGACCGTCCAAGCCATCGGTAAAGTTCACGGCGTTGGTAATGGCCAGCATCATGATTACGACAAATGGATAGTAGAACCATCCCGTCCAGTCGAAAGATACCGAAGTGCCCGGAATCGATATAGCGGTGCTATGCCCGTTTTGAATAAGCAGGTAACACATGATCGCGCTGAATAACAGCTGCCCGAACATCTTCTGCCCCGGCGTCAGGCCCAGCGAGCGCTTGAACACGATTTTGATGTAATCATCCAAAAATCCGATGAGTCCAAAGCCAAGCGTAGCTACGAGCAGAACGTAAAAATCCGTATTTTTGACAGCCGAAAATTTCAGGAAAGCCAGCGTGAACGCCAGAATGATTACAACCCCGCCCATTGTCGGCGTTCCGCTTTTCTTCAGATGGCTCTGCGGGCCATCTTCCCGTACCTGCTGGCCGAATTTCATCCGTCTCAGCAGTGGAATCAAGAGCGGTGCGGCAATCACCGCCAAAATGAATGAAACGCCGATTGTTAACAGTAATACTTGAAAATCCATGGGTTCACCCCTCTAGTCTACTCGGTTCTGTAATGGTGCTGTTTTCAGTGCTTCGACCACGTCCTCAAGCTTCATGCCCCGTGAGGCCTTGAACAAGACAACGTCTCTGGGATGGAGTTTCTCTAGCAGGTAACGGGTCATTTCTTCTTTGTTGTCAAAAGCATGCACCGCTTCGGGCGGCATGTTTTCCCTGGCCCCTTCCGCAATGTGGGCGGACAACGGCCCGTATGCAAGCACCAGGTCCAATTTCTCCGGCGAAATATACTTGCCTATATCATAATGAAGCTGCTGCTCTTGAGGCCCAAGCTCCAGCATGTCGCCAAGCACGGCGACCTTGGATTTGTATCCATTCAGGCCTTCAATGACATCCAGCGCTGCTTTCATGGAGGTCGGGCTTGCATTGTAAGCATCGTTCAGCATGGTGAGTCCGCTGGCGCCTTGAACGATCTCAATCCGCATGCCTGTAAGCTTCAGCCCGGACAATCCCTGCGCAATGCGGTCGGCAGGCACTCCGAAATGGCGAGCGACCGCCAGGGCAGCCATACAGTTCACGACATTATGCGTGCCGAGCAGCGGCAAGCTCAGCGCGGCCTCGCCGGATTGTTTGCTCGTGAAAACAACCCCGCCGGGCGCATTCATGATGCCTGTCGCATAATCGTCATTGTCCGGCTGAAGACCAAATGTAAACTGGTTCAAGCCTGCCGGTTTGATCGTTGTTTCCTCTGCTAGCACTTGCGTGATTAGCGGCTCATCCCCGTTTCGGATCAGCAAGCCGCCAGGTTTCATGCCAGCCACGATCTCCACTTTGGCCCTGGCAATCTCCAGCCTGGAACCGAGCTGCAGGAGATGGGATTCGCCGATGTTCGTAATAATTGCAACGTCGGGGCGGGCAATGCGGGACAATGTCTCGATCTCCCCTCGTCCGCTCATGCCCATTTCCAAAATAATGATCTCGGTGTCCGGCTCCATCGCAAGCACGGTGAGCGGCAGACCGATATGATTGTTAAAGTTGCCTTGCGTTTTGTGCACCTTGAACGTGGTGGACAGAAGCGCGTCGACGATGTCCTTTGTCGTTGTTTTGCCGTTGCTGCCCGTAATGCCGACCACCGAGGCTTTGCTTTCGGCCAAATAAGCCGACGCAAGCGCCTGGAGCGCCTCAAGGGTATCGTCGACGACGATGACGGCTCCCTGCGGCGGTTCGCCATGGTCTTTTTGCCACAGTGTACCGGCAGCACCGTTCTCCATACAGGCTTGCGCAAATTCATGTCCGTCAAATCTGTCGCCGACAAGCGGAATGAACAAACTTCCTTCAGCCCGCTTACGCGAATCCGTATAAACGCCTTGGGCAGCCATATTGGCATATGCAGCAGGGGCGACTAAAGTGCCTCCACACATTTCGGCCAGTTGTGCCATAGTTCTCTTTATCAATTGGATTTTCCCCTTATCGCTTCTTTGGCAATGATCCGGTCATCAAAATCGGTTTTGGTCGTGCCGATAATCTGATAGTTTTCATGCCCTTTGCCCGCAATCAATACTACATCGGCAGGGCTTGCCTTTTCAATAGCCTCATGAATCGCCTGACGGCGATCAACAATCATGATATACCGGTCGGTCGGAACGGATTCTTCGATGAGTCCCTGCTCGATGTCTTTAAGAATAAGCTCCGGATCTTCCGTGCGAGGGTTATCTGAGGTAACAAACACAAGATCGCTGTATTTTGCCGCAATTTTCCCCATGAGCGGACGTTTCGTCCGATCGCGGTCTCCCCCGCAGCCGAACAAGGTAATTACGCGGCCTTCGGCGAACTCCTTCACGGTGCGAAGCACGTTTTCAAGTCCGTCCGGCGTATGCGCATAATCCACGATCACCGCAAACGGCTGGCCTTCGTCGACGGCTTCCACGCGGCCATCCACGCCAGGAACCGTCTCCAGGCTGCGCTTGATCTCTTCCAAGGGTACGTTCTCCACAAGCGCTGCAGCTATGGCCGCCATGGCGTTGTAAACGTTGAATTTGCCCACCATGCGCAAACGGATATCCGTGCTGCCCGCAAAGGTGTCCACATGGAACGACGTGCCTTGCGCCGTTATTTTGATCTCGGAGGCTCGGACGTCCGCGTCCTCTCCCATGCCATATGTAATGACTTCGGCCGCCGTTACCGATTTGAAATAGTCCGCAGCGGCGTCGTCCGCATTGATGACCGCGTATTTGCGGCGGGAATCATCCGCGCTGAATTCGTTGCCCAGGCGGGCAAAGAACAGTCCTTTGGCGGAACGGTACTCTTCCATGGAATGGTGGTAGTCCAGATGATCCTGCGTCAGGTTGGTGAATACCGCCGTGCGGAAGTCGGTTCCTTTTACGCGGCCTTGTTCCAGTGCATGAGAAGACACTTCCATCACGCAGCAGGTCGTCCCCGTCTGCACCATGTCATGCAGGCTGCGCTGCAGATCCAGCGCTTCCGGCGTAGTGCCGGACATCGGGTATGTGCGACCGTCATAACGCATCTGTATGGTGCCGATCAGTCCTGTCTTTTGTCCGTAATCGCTCATGATCTTTTCGATCAGATAAGTGGTCGTCGTTTTGCCGTTCGTTCCGGTTACCCCGATCATGTTCATCTTGCGGCTTGGGGACCCGAAAAAGAAATCGGCCAGCACGGCCATGGCGAAACGGCTGTCCTTGACGAGCAGCTGCGGAACCGGCAGATTCAGCTCGCGTTCCACGACAAGTGCGACCGCACCCGCGTTCACGGCTTTTTCCGCATAATCATGACCGTCGACCGTATGTCCCGGCAGACAGATAAACAGATCGCCCGGCTTGACTTGACGGGAATCTGTCTGCAGGTTTTGACATTCTGTATGAGGCTCGCCGATGAGGCGAGCGGTTTTCAGTTTTGCTGCAAATTGGTTTAAAAGCACATGAATAACCTCACTTCTCCAAATTAATCTGTTCGAACATGATGTCTTTATTATACTAATATCGTCAATAAGGCCATTTAATGAAACGCAGTTCGGCGAATTTTGTTGCGGTTGAGGAGAAGGGGCACGCGTTACGGCGTGCCTCCCTCCTCCTCGGCATGCTGATGTGCATCCTGTAACACGTCGCTCATGTAAATCCGGATCGTTGAACCTTGCTCTACCCGGGACCCGGGCTTCGGCGCCTGATTAATGACATACTTTCCGCTGCCGGACTTCGCCAGCATAAAGTTCATGTTCAAATCCTCGTAAAGATCCTCCGCCGTTGCCCCCGTCAGATCGGGTACGGTAACGATTTTCGTTTCGCCGTACTTGTATTCCTTTGCCACCTGGTCCTTGCGAGGAGCGACGTTCATGTAATGCAGCGCGTCCTCCAGAATGTTCTGCACGATCGGCGCAGCAACCACGCCCCCGAACTGAATGCCTTTGGGATTGTCCACTGCCGTGTAGACAACGATTTGAGGATCGTCGGCAGGGGCGAATCCGATAAAGGATACGATATGCTCGCTTGTTGAATAACGTCCGTTTACGACCTTTTGGGCCGTTCCCGTTTTGCCGCCGACCCGGTAACCGTCAATGAACGCCGGTCTTCCCGTGCCCTTGGCAACCACGCTCTCCAGCGCTTCGCGCACCTGCTTCGACGTGCTCTCCGAAATCACCTGCCGCACCAGTTGGGGTTTCGATTCCTCGATGACTTCGCCTGTATCCGGATGAACCCACGCTTTGGTCACATAAGGCTTGTATAACTTGCCGCCATTGATGGCGGCCGACACGGCGGCCACTTGCTGGATCGGCGTTACCGAGACGCCTTGGCCAAACGCCGTCGTGGCCAATTCGACAGGGCCTACCCGCGATAGCTTGAACAAAATTCCGTTTTCTTCCCCGCTGAGATCGATGCCGGTTTTGCTGCCGAACCCGAAATTTTTGATGTACGAGAACAAGGATTCTTTCCCAAGCTTCTGGCCAAGGGCCACAAAACCCGGGTTGCAGGAGTTTTCGACGACTTGAAGGAATGTCTGGCTTCCGTGGCCACCCTTTTTCCAGCAGCGAAGCCGGGCTCCGCCGACCTCGACATAACCTGGATCATAGAATTGGTCCTGCTGCAAATTGACCTTTTTCTCTTCCAACGCTGCCGCGAGTGTAATAATCTTGAAGGTCGATCCCGGCTCGTAGGTCATCCAGATCGGAAGATTGCGGTTGTAGATCTCGGATGCATATTGCTGATAGTTAGCCGGCTCGTAACCCGGACGGCTCGCCATCGCAAGCACCTCGCCCGTTTTTGGATTCATCGCGATGGCCAGCGCCGAATTGGCCTGGAATTTAACCATCGCCTGGTCCAATTCGCGCTCCATGATGGATTGAATCGAGTGATCAATCGTCAGTTTCAGGTCCAATCCGTCCTTGGGCTCCACATACTTCTCGGATGAACCCGGCATCAGCCTGCCGGCCGCATCGGACAAGTAGGAAACGCTCCCGTTCAGCCCATTGAGTTTGTCATCATACTTCTTCTCGACCCCGGTCAATCCCTGATTATCAATCCCGGTAAAGCCAAGAATATGCGCCGCCAAATCGTCATAAGGGTAAAAGCGTTTGTTATCCTCCGCAACGACGATGCCCGGAAGCTTCAAATCACGGATGCGTTGTGCTTTCTCCATCGTAATTTTGCGGCCGCCGGGCTGTAGTCGTACGATCATATCTCTCTTCGTGATAGTTGCCAGCACCTTTTCTTCCGTCATGCCCAGCAAAGGGGCCAGCGCCTTGGCTGTTGTCTCGGGTTCCTTGACTTGCACAGGGATGGCCATAATCGTCGGCGTGGTGACATTGTATGCAAGCGCAGTACCATTCCGGTCCAGAATTTCCCCTCGTTTGGCCGTGTACGGGATGTTACGCCGCCATGACTCTTCCGCCTTTTCCGCGAGTTCCGGCCCTTGTCCCAATTGTACATATGCAAGCCTGATTACCAAGGCCGAAAACAACACTACCAAAATGAGCAATGCCCACAGCAACCTGCGCCGCAGCTGAATGCTTGTGCCTTTCAATAGAAGTTCCCCCCAGTCGTCCCAAAATCATGATCTGCGTTCCATTCATGAATATTCGGGACAACCGGGGGTTAGAACGGGCTGTCCATATCGTTATGGCAGCGAGGTATCCGTGGACTGCGAATCGGACGCTGCATCTCCATTCTCGGTTTGAGACGAATCCGTCGTTTGCGTCTGCGTTTCCTTCTCTTGGTCCGCCTGCTCCGAATCGCTCGCGTCGTCGTTTTCGGACGATGTTGGCGTACCCGAAGATTCCGGTGCTTCGTCCTCGATCCCGGTGACTGCGGCTTTGGCCGATTGCAGCGTGAGCTGCACCGTTCGCTGTTCTCCTGCCACTTGCTCTTTTTGTTCAACGACATACCCTTCGCCTTTGACCGTAACGCCCACCTTCATGAGCGACAGCACTTCCATGGCGTCTCTGAGCGATTCTCCCGTCAGATCAGGTACTTTCATTTTGCTGCTCTCTTCGGTAAGCAGATAGACACGCTGTCCCGGATTCATCGAGGCGCCCGCAGCGGGGTACTGTCGAATCACGTTCTCTCCTTGGCCCAGCGTTACATAGGCGATGCCCGAATTGAGCAGAGTCGTTCTGGCTTGTTTCGCCGCTTTTCCTGTCAGATCAGGGGCTTTGGCTTGAACGACAGGAGCGTCGGTTTTCGATTTCGTTTTCGCCGTATCTTTCGGTACACCCATATACTGCAAAGTTTGGCTCACGATTTTTTTGAAAACAGGCGCTGCAGCGGCACCGCCGCCGATATTGGCCCCTTCAGGCTGGTCGATAACGACTAATACGGCGATTTTCGGATTATTGACAGGCGCAAATCCGATAAACGATACGACATCTTTCGTTTTGCTGTACTGCCCGTTGATGACTTTTCTTGCCGTACCTGTCTTACCAGCGACACGATACCCTTCAATATAGGCCTTTCGTCCGGTTCCGATATCCTGGTCCGCAACAACCTGTTCCAAATAACTGCTCACCAGTTTGGAAGACTCCGCTGAAATGACTTGGCGGACTTCCTTCGGTTTGATCACTTCGGAAGTGCCGTCATTCGGATTGATGATCTCTTTGACCAAATGCGGCTCCAGCAGCTTGCCGCCATTAGCGATCGCCGAGATCGCCGCCACCTGCTGGATTGGCGTCACTTGTATAAGTCCATGTCCATAAGCAGCAGCCGCGATATCCGCTTTGTATACCAGAGGTTTGATCGGCGAAGCCGACTCGTTGGGCAAATCGATGCCTGTTTTGACGCCAAAACCGAAATTATCAATGTATTTCCGCAACCGATCGCCGCCGAGCATGCTGTAACCCAGATTGACGAAAGCGACGTTACTTGAACGTTTGACCCCTTCCAGGTATGAAATGCGCCCATAAGCGTGCCCATTGTCACTGATGGGATATCCGCCGATGACGATCCGTTTGGACTCAAAGGTCGCATTGGGATCGAACAGTTTTTCTTCCACGGCGCCCGCAAGCGTGACAATTTTGAACGTAGAACCCGGCTCGTAAATCGACTGGACGGCGTGATTGACAAAGTTTCTTTGATCCGAGGCATCCCAATACGTATTCGGATTAAAATCCGGCCAGTTGGCCATGCCCAGTATTTCCATCGTGTTCGGATCGGCCGCAATAACAGTCATGCTGAGCGGGTTATACTTTGCCACGGCCTCTTTCATCGCTTCCTGAATGTAATATTGGATCGTGTCGTCAATGGTCAGTTTCAGGTTGTGCCCGTTTTGCGGAGGCTGGTAGTTCTCCTTCGAATTGGGAAGCTGCACGCCCTTGGCGTCCTTCTGATAATGCAAATACCCGTCGGTACCGGTCAGCTTATCATCGTAAGAGACTTCAAGCCCGTTGACTGCTTTCCCTTCAAGGTTCATGTAACCCAGCAAATGGGAAGCCAGATTTTCCTCGGGGTAGTATCGCTTGGATACCTGCGTCGTCACGATTGCATTCTTCGCTTTATATGTTTCCTGCAGTTCATTACGCAAGGCTTCTACCTTTGCATTAAGCTCCGGACCGATCTTGAACCCTTCGCTCCGCACTTCACGCTGCTCGTAAAACTCGTCGCTGTTCGGCTTTTTCGCGGTCACCAAAGTGCGCATTTCACTTTCTTTTTTGCCCAAAATTTTGGACAGCTCGGTCGTTACTACATCTTCGATCCCGAGTTTATTGATCAATTTGGGATTGACGGAAACGATATAGGCAGGCGCATCGGTGGCCAGAACGTTGCCATTCCGGTCCATAATCGTGCCGCGGGATGCCTTTATGGTCTGCTCCCGGTCGATCAGCGAAGAGGCTTCAGCCTGCCATGTATCACCGTTCACCACTTGAATGAAAAAAATTCGAATGATCAGTACAAGAAAAAAGAGGGTTATACATCCCCCTATAAGCAGCGTTCGCATTTTAATTTTTTTAATCATCGGCACACCTCTTTATTTACTCTGCGGAATCCGACGACTTGCCTGCATCCGTGTCACTCGCCCTGCTCGTTGAACGGGGCACGTAAATAACGTCTTTGTCGGTAGCTTCGACATACCCGAGTTTGCGCGCATTTTCGATGACCAGATTGTTAAGTCTCTCTTTTTCGACCTCCAGATCGGCGATCGTTTTTTCATTTTTTTTGATTTCCGAAGCAGCTGTTTGCGCTTGTCTGTTCAAATCGTAAATGTGCGCATATCGCCACATCAAAGCACCGCCTACAATGATGCAGACGAGCAGGGTCGCCATGTACAAAAGCTTCTCTCGACCGGGGATGCTTGAACGGCGCGTCACCACTTTGGTCGTTTCCTTGTAGCGCTGCTGCGACACGCGCTGTTCGGACGCCTTCTCCTTCACTGCCAGATTGCCACGTGTATATGCCATGCTGAAGCTCCTCCTTCGCTATTGGTTTACAATTTCTCGGCTACGCGCAGCTTGGCTGAACGAGCACGTGGATTATCGGCCAGTTCCGCTTCCGTTGGAACCAGAGGTTTGCGGTTGACCAAACGAAGTACGCCTTGGCCGCCGCACACGCACAACGGAAAATCCGGAGGGCATGTGCATTTCTCCAAATAACTGCTGAAAATTTGTTTGCATATCCGATCTTCAAGCGAATGGAAGGTAATGACAGATACACGTCCACCAGGCGCCAGACAGCGAACAGCCTGGTGCAACGCTTCCTCGAAGGCTCCCAGCTCATCATTGACGGCAATCCGCAGTGCCTGAAAACTGCGTTTGGCCGGATGGCCGCCTGTGCGGCGAGCCGCGGCGGGAATCCCTTCTTTGATCAATTCGACGAGCTCGCCCGTCGTTTCGATCGGAGACTGACTTCGCTTCTCCACGATAACCCTGGCGATCCGTCTTGAGAACTTTTCCTCGCCGTAGGTGTACAAAATCCGGGCAATCTCCTCTTCGGGCCATTCATTGATGATCTCTTTGGCCGTCAGATACGCATCTTGGTCCATGCGCATATCGAGCGGAGCATCGTGGTTATAGCTGAACCCGCGCTCTCCCTCATCAAACTGCGGGGAAGATACCCCCAAATCGTACAAAATGCCGTCCACTTGCGGTACGCCGTCTTTCATGGGTACGTTCAAATCCTTCAGTACCTGCTCCAGATCACGGAAGTTGGTTTTGACGAGCGTCACCCGCTCTCCGTATACGGCCAGTTTCTCGCGTGCATTGTCCAACGCCCAGTCGTCCTGGTCGAGCGCTATGAGTCGCCCTTCTGGACCCAGCTTGGATGCAATCACGGAACTATGCCCGGCACCGCCTAAAGTGCAGTCCACGTATATCCCGTCCTGCTTGATGTTTAATCCTTCTGTTGCTTCTTCTTTGAGTACGGTAATGTGGTGAAACAACCTGCACCCCTCCTGCTTCATAAATCAAAATTAAAATCGACCAGCTTCTCGGCGATGTCGTTGAATGCTTCTTCGGATTGATTGAAATAGTTCTCCCATATGCCTTTGCTCCAAATCTCCACCCGGTTTGACACGCCCAGAACCACGCAGTCCTTGTCCAGCTTGGCATACTCCCTGAGGTTGCCAGGCAAATTTACCCTGCCCTGTTTGTCCAATTCGCATTCGGTAGCCCCCGAGAAAAAAAACCGGGTAAACGCGCGCGCATCGGATTTCATCAAAGGCAGTGCCTTGAGCTTCTGTTCCATGATTCCCCATTCATCCATGGGATACACGAAAAGACACTGGTCTAACCCACGTGTGACAACGAAAGAAGGCCCTAAGGATTCGCGGAATTTGGCCGGGATAATGATCCGGCCCTTGTCATCAATGCTATGTTGGAATTCCCCCATAAACATTGGCCCACTCACTCCTCACCCATTCTCCCCACTTTGCCCCACTTTCCACCACCTAAGCATAATAGATTCGCAAAAAAAAATCAAAACCCTTCTTTCCTATCTTGATTTCCCCAAATATTCGTAATCACGAAAAAAAACATAAAAAACGCCCTTGATCCCGTACTCAGGACCAAAGGCGTTTCCCGGGCAGTGATTGTACGATGCCGTACATGCCACATCTACATCATTTTATACCTTTCGAACCAGATGTTCTGCTAGTAATTTCTGGGTCTCCCGCCATGACCGAGATCCCGACCCGGAATCAGAACTTCCAGCTGTCCAAATACTTCTCTTGCTCCGGCGACAAGGCGTCGATCGCGATGTCAAGGCTCTCCAGCTTGTAGCTGGCGACTTGGCGGTCAATTTCATAAGGCACGTTAACCACGTTTTTGCCCAAATCCGCATAATTCTCGCTTACATAGCGCAGGCCAAGAGCTTGAAGCGCAAACGTTGTGTCCATGATTTCGGCCGGGTGTCCGTCCGCCGCGCCCAGGTTGACAAGGCGTCCTTCGGCCAGAAGGTACATTTTGCGTCCATCCTTGAAGCGGTACTCCTCGATGTTGCGGCGCACGGTACGAATCGAATCCGATCGCTTGGCCAGCTCCGGCTTGTTTACTTCCACGTCAAAGTGGCCTGCGTTGCTAAGAATGGCTCCGTCTTTCATGACATCGTAATGCTCGCCTGTAATAACGTCTTTGTTGCCCGTTACCGCGATGAAGAAATCGCCAAGCTTGGCAGCTTCCAGCATAGGCATGACCCGGAACCCGTCCATATGCGCTTCCACGGCCTTGATGGGATCAATCTCGGTGACGATGACGTTCGCGCCCAGTCCTTTGGCACGCATGGCCACGCCTTTGCCGCACCAGCCATACCCCGCAACAACGACCGTTTTTCCCGCAACAACCAGGTTGGTCGTACGGATGATTCCGTCAAATGCAGACTGTCCCGTACCGTACCGGTTATCGAACAAGTATTTGCAATAGGCGTCATTCACCGCAACCATCGGAAATTTCAGTTCGCCTTCTTTCGCCAACGCTTTCAGACGAATAATGCCCGTTGTCGTTTCCTCTGCCCCGCCGCGAATCGTTGCGGCCAGGTCTGGCCGTTCGGATGCGAGAATGGTAGCAAAATCGCCGCCATCGTCGATAATCAGGTCCGGCTTGGCTTCAAGCGCACGAATCTGCAGTGCTTTGAATTCCTCCGCGCCTGGATTGTGCTTTGCATAAACGGTCACTCCGTCCTCAACGAGTGCGGCGCACACATCATCCTGTGTCGACAGCGGATTGCTGTGGGTGATGGTGACTTCCGCTCCCCCCGCTTGAATGACCTTGGCCAAATACGCCGTTTTGGCTTCAAGGTGAAGACAGATGGATACCTTAAGTCCCTTGAAAGGAAGATCCTGTTCAAACTGACGGCGAATGCGATTCAACACCGGCATGTGCGCTTCTACCCAATCGATTTTAAGATGACCTTCCGGCGCAAGCGCCATATCAGCAACAATGCTGTTCTGCAAAGCAGGTGTAGTCATACCTTCATCCTCCTAAACATGTGATTGCTTCTATATCTTTTCGAGCTTTCGATTACAACCGGATGACCTGGTGCTGCCCGGTGAATTCGGATTGGCTTCCAATCAAACGCTCGATCCACTCTGTACCATACTGGTTCAAGTAAAATAGAACGTTATGGACCCTCTCCTGCGGTTTGTTCGTTGGGAAAAGGGAAGCCTGGATACCATTCCAGTGACGCAGCCCCGCTTCATGTTTCTCCGCAATGGCCCGATGCGTCTGCTGCTGCATATATTGGACCTGTTCTCCAATCTTGCGCAAATTGGTTTCGCCGATTCGCCCAAGTCCGGCTTGGATTTCCGCCAATCGGTCCAGCAGCGGCCGGTACACGGTTTCTATAGCCTGTTGTGCTTTTGCAAACTCTTCCTCCACAGCCAACGTTTCCTGGCCGTCCAGCCATTGCTGCTTGCGCTCTTCAAGACGATACTGAACATCCTGAAACGAAAGACCGTATTGCTGCATATGTTTGTGGTGGATGTCTTCCAAAATGGTAAAAGAAAGACGCGGCAACAGAATGGGCATTTGCAAACCAAACTGTCTGAAGGCTTCACGGGTCAATCCCCAATATGAAATCTCTCCATGTCCCAAAATAACGGCCAGAACCGGCAGCACAGAGTCTTGCATTAACGGCCTTGTCAGCACGTTGTTGCTGAAACGTTCGGGATGTTCGGCGAGCTCCTGAAGCAGCCGGTCTTCCGTGAAGGACACCAGTCCCTTCCGATCGCCGAATAAGCCATCCTTGTAAGTTAACAACAGGCGTGCACCCTGATGGATGTAGAACAAATTGGCCCCGTCTTCGGCAACTTCTGCCGGCATGTCATAGCCAGCCCCCACAACCTGGGAAGCTCCTTGCAAATAAGCGTGTCGCAGTACATCGTTCTTGCGAATCATGTTCGCAAACACCGGCTGTTCCAACGCCCGCAGTCCCTGCTCTGCCGCATCCATAAGAACAAGCCCGCTTCCTCCGAACAGGGCGGACAACATTCTGGCAAACGCATCGCTGAGATTGGAGCTGGATTCGTGAATGTCCCTAAGCAGTTTAACCAGTCCCGGTTTATGTACTGTATCAGGCAAGAGCTGTTCCACCTGCTCGATGGCATTCTTCCATTGGTCTGCATCCACATGAACGCTGCTCACCGAATCCCGTCCGCTAAATCGCCCGTGCAGCTTTACTTTGACGATGTTCCCATTGCGGTCGGGCAAGAACGTGTGATTCACCTCGTCCCAGTCATGGTCTTCACCCGCAATCCAGAAAACGGGCACGACAGGACGCCCGAGCTTGGCTTCGGCTTCTCGTGCAGCCGCAATCACACTGGCAGCCTTGTAAATAACGAACAACGGACCTGTAAAAAGACCGCTCTGCTGTCCGCCCGTCACAACCAGCGCACCTTGCTGGCTCAATCGTTCCAGCGATTGACGAACTTCCGGGTGATCGTTCAAACGCCGATTATATATACTCAAGTATTCCACCAGATTCTGACGATGCACTCGCGCGTTTTCGGTTTCATCCAGCCATTGGGCACGCGCCGAGAGATTGGAATCAAAGTGAACGTCATATTCATAAAGGGCTCTCACAGCATCACGCGAACAAATATAATCTTCAGCCAGCCGTGATCCGCTGCGGAGCGCCTCGGGTATTCCTTTCATGAGGTCTGCCTCCTATTCTGCTTCAAAGAGCCTTTCTTGATTGTACTCAATAGTAGGCCTCTACGTCAAAAGAAAGTATGCCTTGTTTCCTTAAATTCCAGCTTTAACTATGATAACAATTGAAAACAAAAAACCGCCGATCGCTCGGCGGTTTGATTAAATCGATAATGGCATCTGGCTTGATGACATATTATACGTACGGTTCTGCTACCCAGTGCCCTTTGGATACTTCGATCAATTGGGCATTTTGCAGATTGTAAGGATCGTTTACAGGACCGCCCGAAGCATTCTGAATCGGTCCGGATTGTTCGTCCGGTAGCAAAATGCGGCGTTTGCTGCGTTCCACCTCGGGATCCGGAACCGGAATCGCCGACAGCAGCGTTTTGGTGTAAGGGTGCACCGGATTGGAGTAAAGCTCTTCGCTTTCTGCCAGTTCCACCACTTTCCCCATGTACATTACCGCAACGCGGTCACTGATATGTTTAACCATGGAAAGATCATGCGCAATGAACAGGTAAGTCAGGCCAAGACGCTGCTGAAGTTCTTCCAGCAATTTGACGACCTGAGCCTGAATCGAAACGTCCAACGCCGACAACGGCTCGTCACAGATAATGAATTTAGGGTCAACGGCCAAGGCGCGTGCAATCCCGATCCGTTGTCTTTGACCACCCGAGAATTCGTGCGGGTAACGCAGCGCATGGCTTGGATTCAACCCGACCAGGTCAAGCAGTTCCTCTACCCGTTTTTTCCGTTCTGCTCGGCTGGAAGCCAAACCGTGGATATCCAAAGATTCACCGATAATATCCATGACATTGAAACGCGGGTTCAACGATGCATATGGATCTTGGAAGATCATTTGCATGTCTTTGCGCATTTCTTTCATCTTGCGGGGAGACAGCTTATAAATATCCGTTCCGTTGAAGTTTACGTTTCCGCCCGATGGTTCGTACAAACGCAGAATCGTACGGCCGGTTGTCGATTTACCGCAACCCGACTCGCCTACAACGCCCAGCGTTTCCCCTTCGAAAATGTCAAAGCTCACATCATTAACGGCTTTCAGGATGTTGCCTTTGCCCAGATTGAAGTATTGTTTGAGGTTTTTAACCTGCACGAGAGGTTTGTTTGCTCCTTTAACAATGCCTACCGGAGTCGGTTTTTCCTTTTTAGGCTCATCCAAACGCGGCAGAGCGTTCAGCAATTTAATCGTGTATGGATGCTGAGGATTGCTGAAAATTTCATCGGTTGTACCTGTTTCGACAACCTCGCCTTCTTTCATGACCACGACACGGTCACACATACCTGCTACGACGCCAAGGTCATGCGTAATCAGCATGATGGAAGTGCCGAGCTTTTGCTGCATGTCTTTCATAACATCCAGAATTTGAGCCTGGATCGTTACGTCAAGCGCTGTAGTTGGTTCGTCCGCGATCAGCAAGGATGGGCGGCAAGCCAAGGCAATGGCGATCATTACACGCTGACGCATACCACCTGAAAATTGGTGCGGATAGTGCCCCATCCGGATTTCCGGGTTTTTGATGCCGACAAGCTTGAGCATTTCCAGGGCGCGGGCTTCCGCTTCCTTTTTGGACATGTTCTGATGCTTGCGAAGCACCTCGGTAATTTGTTTACCGACTTTGATCGTTGGGTTGAGCGATGTCATCGGATCTTGGAAAATCATACCGATATCTTTACCGCGAATCGCTTCCATTTCTTTATCCGTTTTATTCAATAGGCTCTGACCTTGAAAAACGATCTCTCCATTTTTAACGATGGAAGGCGGGGAGGGGATCAGCTTCATGATGGTCTGAGCGGTAACGCTTTTACCACTACCGGACTCACCAACGATTCCCAGCGTTTCTCCTTTGCCTAATTCGAAACTAACATTTTTTACGGCATCAAATACCCCCGAGCGCGTTTTAAACGAAACGCTCAGATCTTTGACTGTTAAAATCGTCTCCATAATCCCACCTCCTATTTCTATTTACGTAATTTCGGATCCAGCGCATCCCGGAGTCCGTCGCCGAGCAAGTTGAAAGCAAGCATCGTCAATACCATCAGGCCGGCAGGGAACCACATCCGCCAAGGATACAGCGTCCAGCCTGTAAGAGCGTCATTGATCATCGATCCCAGGGAAGATCTCGGAGCGGATACACCCAGACCAAGGAAGCTCAGGAACGCTTCCGCAAAGATCGCATTCGGGATAGACAATGTCAGTGTAACGATAATCGGGCCAACCGCATTAGGCAGCAAATGACGGAACAACTGGCGTCCCGTGCTTGCACCCATCGAGCGTGCAGCGAGAATAAAATCTCTGTTTTTCAGCTGCATGATCTCCCCGCGAACGATCCAGGACATGCTGATCCAGCCGGTAATCGTCAAGGCGATAATAATGGTCGTCAAGCTTGGCTCCAGAACGACCAGCAGCAGGATAACAACCAGCATATAAGGAAGAGAGTACAAAATTTCGGAGAACTTGTTCATGATTCCGTCTACGCGTCCGCCGTAAAAACCCATGATCGCACCATAAATGACCCCGATCACAAGGTCAATCAAGGCAGCCGCCAGGCCGACCGTCAGGGATACGCGTGCACCGACCCAAGTTCTTACCCAGATATCACGGCCGAGTTCGTCCGTGCCGAACCAATGCTCTGCGCTTGGCGCCATATTGGCGTTCAACAAATCATTGGAGTAATAGTTGTAGCTTGTAAAGATCGAAGTTGGACCAATGATCGAAAAAAGAACAACAAGGATGAGAACGCCCAAGCTGATCATCGCAACTTTGTTGCTTGCCAGCCTGTACATCGCGTCTTTCCACAGCGATACGCTTTCCTGCGATTTTACCGCCGGGGCAGCATTCGCCGTTTGTGCATTTTTATTATTTGAGCCAGACAACGTTATGCCCCCTTCTTGCTTTCCAGCTTAATTCTAGGATCAACCAGTACATAGGCGATATCTGTCAAGAAACGAGCGAGCATCAACAGAACGCCGTAAAAGATCGTGATCCCCATAATCATCGTATAGTCACGGTTTGTAATACTTTCGACAAACACTTTACCAATACCGCCGATGTTAAAGATTTGCTCGATAACGACCGAACCGGTGATGATGTTTGCAGTCATTGGACCCACATAAGTTACGACCGGCAAAATGCCGTTACGCACAACGTGTCTGAACATGATAGCAGGCCATTTCAAACCTTTGGCTTTCGCTGTTTTGATATAATCCGCATGCAATACTTCCAACATGCTAGAACGGGTCAAACGGGCAATGAACGCGATCGGGGATGCCGAAAGCGCGGCTACCGGGAGAACGTAGTCAAGCGGGCCATCGAAGCCCATGACGTTGAACCATCCCAACTTGTAGGCAAACACGTACTGGATCAGTGACGCCAGCAAAAAGCTCGGCACGGCGATCCCGATGACGGCAAGTACCATCGTAATATCGTCGATCAGCTTGCGGTGGTAGACTGCCGCCAACAAACCTAGCAGTACCCCCACGACGATCGAAATGATGATCGCAAAGATGCCGAGACGCAACGAAGCCGAAAACGTTTGAACGATCATATCGGAAACGTCCTGATTCAGGTATTTCATGGAAACGCCGAAATCACCTTGCACGATCCCGCCCATGTACTTCAAATACTGCTCAAACAGGGATTTGTCCAATCCGTATTTCTGCTCGAGCAATGCCCGGATTTCAGGAGACACCTTTTTCTCGGAGGTAAAAGGGTCTCCCGGAATGGCTTTCATCAAGAAGAATGTTGCCGATGCCAGTATGAAAAGCGATAGCAGCACGAATAGCAGTTTTTTCAAAACATACTTAACCAACCCTTGCACACCTCCAAAAACAATATTTTGTATACAAATCGATTGTAGAATTAGACAATGCGTCTTGTCCAATCCAGTTATCGGAAATTTCAAGAATTATAAGGAAAATCGGCTCACATACAAAAAAATCGGGATATATATGGAAAACCACATATATATCCCGAAGCATTCATATAGACTTCAGAACAACTTTACTTCGCTTCCAAATATGCGCGAGTGAAGTCGATCGCTCCACTAAAATCAAGTTGTACGCCTTTCAGGTAAGGCTTAGTCAAAGATACGTTAGTGTAATAGTAGATTGGCAGGACCGCCATGTCGTCCTGAACCAGGACTTTTTCAGCGTCAGCAAATGCAGCCATACGCTTAGCAGGATCAGTTTCTTTCACAGTTGCTTTAACGTCTTTGTCGAACTGTTCGTTGCTGTATTTAGGATCATTGTTTGTGTTGCCAGTTGTCCACATTTCCAAGAAGTTGTACGGATCGTTATAGTCCGCAGACCATCCCGCACGAGCGATTTGGAAGTTTTGGTTTTGGCGGTTCTCAAGGAATACGCCCCACTCTTGGTTTTCCGTTTTCACGTCAACGCCAAGATTTTGTTTCCACATATCAGCGATCGCCAGAGCAATTTTCGCATGACCGTCACTTGTGTTGTAGATCAAAGTAACTTGCGGCAAAGTTGTGTAGCCTTCTTCTTTCATACCTTCTTCAAGCAATTTTTTAGCTTGTTCTACGTCTTCTTTGAAGTAGTCGTCTTTGTGTTCGTCACGGAATTCGCCGTTTTCACCGCGGATACCTGGAGGAACGAAACCGAATGCCGGAATTTGTCCGCCTTGCGTTACTTTGTCAACGATCAGTTGACGGTTGATCGACATCGCGAAAGCTTGACGGATTTTTTTGTTGTTGAAAGGTGCTTCATTTACGTTAAACAAATAGTAATACGTACTTGCAATACCTGTAGCTTTGAACTCGTCCGGCAATTCAGCTTTTACAGACGGGATTTGATCCGTAGGAACTTCACCGTTAGGTGCACCCGTGTAATCCAATTGACCGGATTTGTAAGCTTGCAGTTCGGATGCGCTGCTGCTAGTCAGGGACATGTTGATTTCAGACAGTTTGATTTCGCTTGCAGCATGGTAAGATTCGTTTTTCTTCACAACGATTTTTTGACCTTTAAGGAAAGAATCCATTGTGAACGGTCCGTTAACGATCATGTTTTTGTAATCCGTAAAGAACTTGTCGTTTGTATCAGCAGACTTGTGTACTGGGTAGTACGTATAGAATGCTGTCAAACCCAAGAAGTAAGGCGTTGGGTTTTCCAAAGTTACTTCCAGTGTATGCTCATCGGTAGCTTTCACACCAACTTGGGAGAAATCAGTGATTTTTTCGCCTTTGAACGTTTCGTCAGTGCTGCGGTTGAAGCCTTCCGCACCTTTAATGTAGTAAAGCTGATAAGCGTAAGGAGATGCTGTTTCCGGTTTCAAAGCGCGTTCCCAAGAACGAACGAAGTCTTCCGCAGTGATTGGATCGCCGTTGCTCCATTTCGCTTCAGGGTCCAAGTTAAACACATATTTCAGGCCGTCTTCAGAAACCTTCCAGTCTTTAGCAACGCCTGGAGCTTCTTTGCCGTCAGCGTCAATGCGAACGAGGCCTTCATACAAGAATTTCAGAACCGTGTTGGTTTGGCTGTCTTTTGCTTGTGCCGGGTCCAACGTAGGAGGTTCAGCTGTCAGGTTAATTTTGAGCACTTGGTCTTTTGCAAGACCGGCTTCTTCGCCTGCAGAACCAGTTCCTGTGTTGTTGTTGCTGCTTGTGCCTTCATTTTTCGATCCGCACGCTGCAAGTACGGTACCGAACGCCAAAATCAGCGTCAAAAGGACTAATAGACTTTTCCTTTTCATCTAACACTTTCCCCCTAAATTGATGTGGTTTATGTTTATAGATTATACAACCACCGGTCAAAAAAATCTACATTACTTTTTCAGAAAGTAATGTTTTTTTTCACTTTTCGACAAATTCGACACCGTTTTCGAAGTTTTTGTGTTATGTATGCTCACATGATATTGATAAAATATCTAAAAAGCCCAAATACAGTAAATAGAATATAAGAGAAGCTCATCACGACGAAAGCCATGCGCCAAACGACCCGGAACATTCGAACCCCGTCGACCCTGCCCTTAAGCCTATTTTGGGCTCCTCCGATCAGTCCCAGCGCGATTAGTATGAGGAGAAGGGTCAAATAAAATCCAAATTGCGTATCAAATGTCAAATTGAATAATGCCGAGACCGAAAAAATCAAAAATAGAGTCGTTACGTCCATTGCGACTTTGAAAGCAGCCCGCTTGTTCTTCTTCCATGCAACCATGGCCAAATACGTAATGATAAACGGGAAAAAGGGCAGCACGCTCAATCCGATGAAAATTCCCATCAACTCACTCCTTCCGTTTACATGCCTTCAATCAGGCGATACATCGTTTCATGCATCGGAGCCGGCAAACCGTAACGCTGGGCAAGCATGACGAACTGGCCGTTGATCGATTCAATTTCAGTGCGGCGCCCGGATTGAACATCTGCCAGCATCGAAGAGGTATTGGAAGCCGTCGATCGACATACGGAAAGGATCTGTTCCCACCAGTCCGGGTCCGTTTCGATTCCTGCTGCAGCAAGAATGTTCATTCCTTCATCATACAGCTGGCGCATGACAGCAATGCGTTCCTCACGCGACAGCAGTTCACCGTTCGGTATTCTCCACAATGCCGTTAGCGGATTGATGACCGCATTGATCATCCATTTTCTGTGAACCATCCTCTCGATTTGATTCGACGCAATCCCGTCAAATCCTGCCTGGCACAGCATCAGGGCTACATCCGCCGCCGAACTTCGGCCGACATTCGCCGACTGATTTCCACGGGCATCCTTGCTTTCGCCAATCCAAGTTTGGCCATGCCCTGCACGATGCACATCCCCGCCATCGCGTTTTGCCCCTTCGGTCGTGACTGCGCTGAATATTCGCCAAGAAGGAAACGCCTTTTCCAGTTTTTCGATATGTCCCAATCCGTTCTGAAAACAAATTACGTTCACCGGCTTGGTTTGTAGACCGTCCATGCTTTGAATCGCTTCATCCATTCCCGTCTGCTTGACCATTAGAAACAGCCAATCGCCCGGAGCACGATTCCATTCATCAAGAAGCCCGGAAATCGGCTGTGCTTGGACGTTTTCCGGTGAAAGCACGTGCACGGCGCCGCCAGATTCGAGGGCCCGAATTCCTTGAGCGCGCAGCTGCTTCGACTGCTCTTCCGTTCTTGTCCAAAACCGGACTTGGTGCCGTACGGCTTGGAGCTTGGTTCCAAACAGCAGGCCTAGTGCCCCAGCCCCGATAATATCAATAATCATGCGACACCTCTTTTTTCGTTCATCATGCCTTTCTTCTATCTATAATAGAACAAAAATACGAAACAAAAAACCCGTCTGATCCGCCGTTTGTAACGGAGATGTGACGGGCTGGCTCAAATGAGTAGTCCAGAATCATTCACGAACTACTCAATCCGCTCCAAATTTCCATTGGCATCCATTTTGAAGCGAGTCTTGATTTCTTCTTCTTCTTCGGACAAAAAAGCAAGCCTGCGCGCACGATCCATGATCTGGATCAATGCTTTGTAATCGTCGTTCACCACACGATAATCGGTCTGTACTTCACTGACTTCTTTGGACAGCCTGTCATTCTCCAATCGAAGCTCCATTAACTCGTCTTCTTTTTCGCGCAGTTCCTTCTCCAACATCTTCAACTGGCGGCTGGTTTCCTGGACTGTCCCTTTCCATTGCCTCAAGTAACGAATGACTGCATCCATCGATAGGGATTCTTCGGATACTCCATCCGTCTGATACGCATTCTCTTCCGTATCCATCGGCGCTATTGCGGCCACTTGCGGGCCATGCACGGCAGGCTGTTTCCGGAGATAGCTCCGTTTCTGGCGCTGCGCCTTGGCATTGCTGATGGCAGACTCATATTTCTTGCGCACACAGCTGTTCCAGCGAAATCCGCAAGCGGCAGAAGTCCTGCCGATTTTTTCGCCCACTTCCTCAAAAGCTGCGAGCTGGGTACTACCTTCGCGAATATGCCTCAGCGTCACCTCCGCCAAGATCAAATCATCTTCTGTACTCCACGCATCCTGTCTAACTGCAGTCATGCTATATACCCTCCTAACAACATCCATAATAACCATTCACCAGCCGATGCCCGTCGTGTGAATTCAGACATAAAAGCTGCTTTACTCATTCATATGCCTCTCATAGAGTTCATAGAATTGATTTCATACTAAAATGTATTTCCACATTTATTAGCCTCCATACGTAACATATGAAAACAGGGTGAAATATAACTTGTCACCGACCGAAAAGAATTCGCTTTCATGCCCGTTTAGGTTTACACGAATTTCCTTTAACGGTATAATGTTGAGGAAGTATATCTATGAACGTACATAGAGAGGAGGACTAACCGTGGCACGCATGTTTCGGGTACTCGGCTTCTTCACGCTGACCATTGGCCTCATGGCCTTTGCTGGAGATCTCGTTGAAATGGCTTTGCTGTTTTTCCTGCAGACTGCGTTTTTCGTCATTTTGGGATATTTGAAATTTACCGAGAGAACATACATCTTGCTCTTCTGGGGATATATGATCGTAACGTTCACCGGTTTCAGCTATTGGACCGTATTCCAGATGGGACTGCCGCTTTAATCCGCCATCATGCAAGCAATCCGGCTGCTGCCGGGTTGCTTTTTTGCCGTTTGTTGACGTACGTTTAGAATATTTCCATACCATCGCTACGAAGCAGCCAGCTTTTATTGAGGATAATTCCGCTTTCGGTTTCATATATTGTTCTCAGGACTTGAAGCTTGTACGATGAAACTATTCACACAGAGAGGAGAATGAACTGGTGAAGGGTCGATCCGCCATTGCTGCCCTGGTCTGTGCCTTGTTATGCATACAACTTACATCGACCTATGTTTATGGAGAAGATTACTCCCCTGAGGAAACTCGCGCCCTGCTGCAAAAAAGCCTGTCGATCGTCGAGATTGACCATGAGATTGAACGGATCGAGGAACGGCAGCAGCAGCTCGGCCAGGAGCAACAACTACTGCAGGTTCAGCTTCGGGAACAGGAAAACGAGATACATATTCAACAGGATCGGGCCGGGGAAGTGGTCAGGTCCTATTATATGGGGGAACGCGATAGCCTGCTTATGGCCGTCTTGGGTGCCAGATCGCTGAAGGATTTATTCGTATTATATGATTATTATCAGATCATTATTGGCAGGGATCGGGCGGTTCTCGACAAATACCAGGAAAGGTATGACAGCATGCTGCAAACCTCCCTGCGGATTGCCGAAACCACCGACGAATTAAACGTTTTAAAAGCCGGTTTGCAGAACCAGCGGAAACGCGTTGCCGCGCTTCAAAACGAGGTGGATGGCGAGTTGGCCAAAAGCGATAATGCTGCGGCCATTCAGAAGCTGATGGAGGAATTGACGAATTACTGGGAAAACATCGGCATTTATGAAGTCAAACGTTACTTCAAGGCGCTCGCAGCGGCCATGCAAAATCTGCCGCAGTTCATCCAGGAGCAAAATGGGGGGATCTCCACGACAGGAACGACGTACACGATTCGAATCGGGCAGGATGAACTTAATGCATTTTTGCGCGAACAAGATCCGATTTTTGAAAACTTTGCTTTTCAGTTTGACGAGAACAAGATTACGGCCGCGGGACAGCGTGACGAACTGCAGTTAAGCATCGAGGGTCATTACACGGTTGAAAACGAGCCACAAAATTCCATCCGATTTCATGTGAACAAACTGGTATTTAACCAGTTCGAACTGCCCGATACAACCCGCCGCATGTTGGAACGTGAATTCGATCTTGGTTTCTATCCCCAGAAGATTCTATCCTTCGTCAAAGCCACGGAGGTATCGACCAGCAAAGGTGTTCTTGAAGTGAAGCTCGCCATCTCATTCTGACCCGTTCGCGTGAATTTCCAAAATACGTTTCACGTACTGTTCGGCCTTTAGTTTTCCCCGGAACAGCTGTTCCATACTCGTACTGTAATCGTGCAGCTGGGATTCGCCGATTTCGTGCATGCTTTCTCCCTTGCCCCATGTTTCTCCGTTCGTTAACTTAAATTGGTTTTTGAGCATTTCCATTTCTGCATCCAATTGCTCCTGCCTGGCAGGCATTCGGCCTGTACGGCTGGACCATTCGGCTTGAATGATAACGGATGTCATGCCTTCAATCCATTTGCTGGCATGTTCGGAAACGGATGAACCGGCTGTAATTACGAAGCTTCTGGAATGAACCATGGCAAGTCCGGCCAGCGTGACGGACGCCTTGGAATCCTGGCTTCCCAGGATTCCGCCCCCCTTCTTGGACGCTTCGCTCCCTTTCTTCCACTGTGCCAATGATGTGACAACCATCGGAAGCTGATCCGGATTCGCTGCAGTTGCTGAAGTTTCGTTTCCATCGAAAGTTACAACATATTTTGGCATCGTGTTTAATAATTGCAGCGCTTCCCGTTCTTCTTTGTTGGGTTCGGCCCAGTTGGCAGGATTCATCCGAGTCGGAACAAGCTTTGGATGGATCTGATTCAGCCACGCACTGATCGCAAATGGATCGCTTGCATCCAATCCGAGCAGCTTTTCCTGGCTCGATGCCCCCCTTCCTTTTACAAATGCATTCCATTGCTCCGCGGTGAGCAAGGGGGAATCCAGTCCTGCTTTGTTGATAAGGAACGGTCTGGATGCCACAACATATGCATCAAAATCAAAAGGCATTGCCCATTGATAGCCATTCCACTCGGCACTCTTCCTAAAGCGCAGAACGGTGTCTCCCGCCGATTTGGCCAAAGACGTGCCATTTAGAGGATATAAATTCCCCCGTTTGGCATAATGCTGCACCTCTGCATTGTCCATCAAAATGACGTCTCCGCCTTCTCCCAGCGCAAACTCTTGATTTAAAACCTGTTTATATGTATCTGGTTCTACATTTCGGAGCTGAATCTCTATATGCTGCAATTCCGCAACCTGCTTGGCGATTTCTTGAAATGGCTTGAAATCCTCTGAAGACATGGAAACAACGATTTCTACCGGTGCTTGCTGCTCCTCGTTTCTGGATGAGGACCCTGGAAAAGAATCTTCCTCCTGTTTCTTTTCCGGATTCAATGGCGTACCTCGAAAATCAAAGCTCGGGGACAAAATAGTCAGCGACAGCAGCAGTACGGCGAACAAAACCACTTGATGTCTCCGCTTCATTAAATATTCTCCCCCTCAATGCCTAGTTTTTCCTGCAACATTCATTGTAACAAAAAAATGATGCTATTGTCCTATTGATGCTAAAAAACAGCCTTCCGGCTTTTTGCCATACTTTGAGCATAACGCGTTCTGTCCAATATCCATTCGATCTTTTTTCAGCAAAAAACCGGCTCTAGGAGCCGGTTTGGACCAATCATTTTCCGGGAAATAGTTCCATGTCATCCGATTACAGCAGATCAGCAGCGAGTTGGGCCAGCTTGGAGCGCTCTCCTTTTTCAAGCATGATGTGCCCGCTGATTCCCTCCTGTTTGAACCGTTCTACTACATACGTCAGTCCATTGCTTGCCGAATCAAGATAGGGGTGGTCAATCTGTTCCGGATCCCCCATCAATATGATTTTGCTGCCTTCGCCGACGCGTGATACGATCGTTTTCACTTCATGCCTCGACAAGTTCTGTGCTTCATCCACAATGATGAACTGTCCGGGAATGGACCGTCCGCGAATATACGTTAACGCCTCAACTTGGATGCTGCCAAGCCCCATCAATATTTTGTCGATATCGCCGGCTTTTTTGGTATCGAAAAGAAATTCCAAATTATCATAGATCGGCTGCATCCATGGACGCAGCTTCTCTTCCTTTTCTCCCGGCAAATAACCGATATCCTTGCCCATGGGAACAACGGGACGAGCAATCAACAGCTTTTTGTATTTATGGTCATCCTCCACCTTGAGCAATCCGGCTGCCAAAGCGAGCAGCGTCTTCCCTGTTCCCGCCTTGCCGGTAATGGTTACCAGAGGAATATCGTCGTTCAAAAGCAATTCCAGGGCCATGCGCTGTTGTGCATTTCGGGCCACAATTCCCCACACATTATCATTGCTCAAATACAGCGGTTCAAGCCGGGTTCCTTCTCCGTTCACTTTAAGCAACGCCGATTTGTTGGTTCCCATCTCGTCCTTGAGAATCACAAACTCGTTGGGATATAGCATATAAGGCAATTGCAGCGGCTTAATCGGCAAGAAACGATATGTGTAAAACTCATCGATTACCGACGGATGGACTTTAAGCGTTGTATAACCCGAATAAAGCTCGCTCGGCCCCGCTGTCCGATCCGACAAGTAATCCTGAGTGACCAGTCCGAGTACATCGGCCTTGATGCGAACAAGCACGTCTTTGCTGACCAGGACCACCTGAGTCTCTGCATTCTCCTTTTCGTTTTCTTCGATCTGATAATTCAGCGCAACCGCCAAAATCCGATTATCGTTGGATATCTCGCCGAACATTTCCTGCACCTTAACGAAGCTGCGATGATTCAGTTCCACTTTGAGACTGCCTCCGCTGCCAAGCGGCACCCCGCTATGCAAGTGTCCTAACTCGCGCAAACCATCCAGCAACCTGGACACGTTTCTGGCATTACGGCCAATTTCGTCAGCATTTCTTTTTTTGGAGTCAATCTCCTCAAGCACAACCGCGGGAATGATGACCTCATGTTCCTCAAAGGCAAATATGGCATTGGGGTCATGCAAAAGCACGTTGGTATCCAATACAAAAATCTTTTTCATTCAATCCCCTCCAAAGCGGCGTCGTTAAAGGCGTAGATCGGTTGATCTTTCAGCAGCGGCATGGACAATCATCCTCCCATACATAAATGTATTCGTGTAGGACAAAATAATTGTCAACCATTCTGAAAAACTACAGGAAAGGATGAACATTCATGAAAGGTTGGATTTGCGCGCTGCTTCTGATCTTTATACTTACAGGTTGCAGCACAACCACACGCAGTGCTTCGCAGGAGAACAACACGAATACCCGTGAACGTGCAGCAACTCGGCAAGATCTCCAGGGAGGAGCCCACAGTCTCAATACTGAAAATCGTCGGATGGAATCCGCAAACACGAACCGTGCCAATGAAAGACCAAGCCAAACCGTCCGTGAGGCCGAAAACGTAAACCAAACGGGCAAAATGCCCCATGAACAACGCATCACTCATCTGAAAACGTTGGCCAAGAAGGTCGAAGGGGTACGTGATGCCAATTGCGTCATTTTCGGCAATACGGCCATTGTCGGCATCGATGTGGATGGCAAGCTTGATCGGGCACGGGTCGGTACGATTAAATATTCCGTGGCCGAAGCATTGCGCAAAGATCCGGAGGGCGTCGATTCCATCGTAACCGCAGATGCGGATGTCTCCGAACGAATCAAAGAAATCGGAGAGCATATCCGCAAAGGCAATCCGGTATCCGGTTTTGCATCAGAGCTTTCGGACATCGTCGGCCGAATCATCCCCCAATTGCCCAAAGACGTCAAAGTACGCCAAAATCCGAATGAAAACGTCAATACGGAACGACATATGCAGCAACTGCATTCTTCTGACAGAAAGCAACAAAAAGCCCAGTGATCTCTCACTAGGCTTTTTTCATGGCAGCAAAGACCTGCTGATCGAGTTTCTCTGCAGCTCTTTGATCATATATTTTGACATATTGAGGTACGGAGGCCAATTCGGCTCCATAAAAAAGAGCATTACGTACCGCTTCGATGGAAATGTCGAAACAGCACATGTTGAACGGAACCTCTTGCAGCGGATCTTGTCTCACCGAGGCACGACCGTTGATGGCGTATATCGTGCTTTCTCCAAAAACGGTAACGGTAATCGCCGGGTTGCGGATGATATTGTTCACCAGACGGGAACGATGGTCAAGGGCAATACGAAGCGTAGAAGCATTCTCCGCATAAATCCAGGAGATTACGCTTGACGTGGGTCCGCCGGATTCCGCATCAACGGTAGCCAGCAGCACAAACGTCTCGCTTTTGAATTGCTGCAAAAGGGATTCAGTCAATTGTGTGACAGCTTCAGACATCGAACCAGCCTCCCCAACCTCATCATGCCATGCTTTGTTCATTCCATTGATAAATGGATTGCTATAGAACCCGTATTAATAGAATCACGCTAGGCCACCTTCAAATGCAGATGTGCATGTTGCAAGTGCTTTGGAGCTTGATGATTAAAGATATTATAACATACGATAGATCAAGCTTCCAATCCCTACCGTGCAGTCTATTCCGATTTCGAAGCGGCGGTCACCTTGCCTTCAAGGGTATCTTTCAAGGCTTGTTTGGCATTTGCCAGCTCCGTCTCATTGATATAAACATAAGGGCTTTTCCATTCGCCGGTCACCGGCGTGTAATGCACGTCTTCTTTGGAAATATTCCAGTAGGTTGCAATCAGATTTTTCATCTGGTCGGATTCCACGTCGGTGGTCATGTTGTTATCGATCGCACCGATCACTTTGCTAATCTTCGTTATGCCACCTAACGATTTCAGCTGGTCAAGCATGGAATTCAGCACCTGATTTTGACGTTGATTGCGGTCAAAATCATTCGATTCCGCCGTTTTCGGGCTGCAATTCGATTTCCGGTAACGTACAAAATCCAGGGCCTTTTTGCCATCCAAATGTTGCGGGCCTGCCACGAGATTAATATCCGTTCCATCTGCCGTATCGCGGTAACACATGTTTTTGTCCACCGTGACATCCACGCCGCCGACCGCATCCACGCCATCCCGAAATGCCTGGAAATTCAAGACTGTTGCGTAATTGATATCGACATCCAGATATTTGCTCATCATGTCCTTCATCTGGTCCTCGGCCTTTTTGCCGCTTGTTTTTTCCTGTGCCTTGAATCTTGGATAATAAGCATTCAGTTTGTTGCTTTTATATCCATCCAGGACGATGCGTGTATCGCGAGGCAGGGAAACAATGGTGGCCGTTTTGGTAGCCGGATTCATCGCTGCAACCATCACCACGTCTGACAGATAGGTTCCGGTCTCCGGGCGATTATCGGTACCCAGCAGAAGCATCGTCAACGGTTTGCTTTGAGCTTCCATGCCGGAAGGCACAGGTTTGTCAATTCCGGTGTGGGCAACTTGATTATAGATCCAATACAAGTATCCTCCGCCTGCAATGATGCAGATGAAAAGCAAGCTCAATACAACTTTGGCAAAGGTACGTTTCCGTTTCTTCTTGGGCGGCTTTTTCTTTCCGTTATTCGATCCGGAAGGGCTTGTTGTTCCGGCTGCCTTCCTTCGCGGAGGAAGCCCGTTCGAATTCGAGTTCATATCCTCAACACCTTTATCACATCTGTTTTTTGCCTTTAAAAAGACAACCGTTTCCCCGAAGGAAAACGGAAGTATATACGGGCATATGTCATGAATTACGTGCGGTGGATTCCGCTTTTTTCTTTTGTCGGCCTTCGATAAAATACCTGATCCGCACAAGCAGCATCAATCCTACGGCCACAAGCAGGCACTGGATGATCGGCAGCTTGTCGATCTGAAAAACAAGAAGCATGAATGTGCCCATCGCCATCAAAATATACAGAAAGATTTCCTTAACGAGCGGTAATTTCTGACGAACCCGAAACACCTTGTTATACACGTAAGTAATCAGCACAAAGATGACGATGTAGGCTACGATCGGGTGTGACGCGAACCATGCTTGCATGCATAGCCAGCTCCTTTCGCAAATCATGCTTGGGTGATATAAGTTAAACACATTGCTGATGAGTCAAAACCCGGTGCATCTGCCTGCCAAGTGGCCGTTCCGGTTGCGGGTCGTTCTTCCGACCTTCGTTATGCTTCTACAGAATCGATCCCGCTCCCTTCACTACTTTTGCAGGAAGAAGCACCTTCTTTGTGAACCCACCATCAAACATTAACTTATTATTTTATTTTGGTCAGGCTTAAGCGTTATTTTGTGCCATTTTGCGTTGTTTCTCGGCACGCTCGCGCTCGCTCTTATTCAAGATCTTTTTGCGCAGACGAACAGATTTCGGCGTAATTTCACAATACTCGTCATCGTTCAAATATTCAAGTGCCTGCTCCAGGGAGAAGATCATTGGCGTCTTCATTTTTACGGTATCGTCTTTGGTTGCGGAACGGACGTTGGTCAATTGTTTTTCTTTGCAAATGTTAACCACGATGTCGTTGTCACGCGTGTGCTCACCGACGATCATGCCTTCGTAAACCTCGGTTCCCGGCTCCAGGAAGAGCGTTCCGCGATCTTCGACGCCGATCATGCCGTAGAACGTCGTTGTACCATTCTCCGTCGAGATCAATACGCCTTGGTGACGGCCGCCCACTTGACCGCCGATCAGTGGAGCATAGCTGTCGAACGCATGGTTCATTACGCCATAACCGCGAGTCAGCGTCAGGAAGTTGGTACGGTATCCAATCAGGCCGCGTGCAGGAATCAAGAATTCGAGGCGAACTTGACCGTTGCCCGTGTTGACCATGTTTACCATTTCCGCTTTGCGCGAGCCCAGGCTTTCCATAACGGCACCCATGCTGTCTTCCGGAATGTCGATCAACAGGCGTTCAACCGGCTCCATTTTTTTGCCGTCGATTTCTTTGACGATAACTTCCGGTTTGGATACTTGAAGCTCATATCCTTCGCGGCGCATGTTTTCGATCAGAATCCCCAGGTGAAGCTCACCGCGTCCGGAAACGACAAATGCATCCGGACTGTCGGTATCTTCAACGCGAAGGGACACGTCGGTTTCCAATTCTTTCAGCAAACGTTCACGCAGTTTACGGGAAGTCACCCATTTACCTTCGCGGCCTGCAAAAGGACTGTTGTTCACGAGGAACGTCATTTGCAGGGTCGGCTCATCGATTTTCAGAACCGGCAGCGCTTCAGGTTGGTTTGGATCTGCGATCGTTTCACCGATATTGATGTCCTTGATCCCTGCGATCGCAACGATATCCCCTGCTCCGGCTTCTTCGATCTCAACACGTTTGAGGCCTTGGAAGCCGAACAGTTTCTCGATGCGCGCAGATTTGCTCTTGCCGTCACGCATAATGACGGTAACCGCTTGGCCTTGCTTGATCACTCCGCGGTTCACGCGGCCGATCGCGATACGGCCCAGGTATTCGTTATAATCCATCAGTGTAACGAGGAATTGCAGCGGCTCTTCCACGTTCTCCGTTGGGTAAGGAATGTGGCTTACGATCGTATCGTAAATCGCCATCATATTGTCATCTTGCTTGGCAGGGTCATCTTCCATGCTGGATGTACCGTTCAATGCCGAAGCATAAACAACCGGGAACTCCAGTTGATCGTCGTTCGCGCCCAGCTCGATGAACAGGTCAAGCACTTCATCGATGACTTCCGCCGGACGTGCGGCAGGACGGTCGATTTTGTTCACGATGACGATCGGCGTCAAGTTGTGCTCCAGCGCTTTGCGCAAAACGAATTTCGTTTGCGGCATGCAGCCTTCGTAAGCATCTACAACGAGCAGTACGCCATCGACCATTTTCATGATCCGCTCTACCTCGCCGCCAAAGTCGGCGTGTCCAGGTGTGTCCACGATGTTGATGAGATAGTCTTTATAAGTAATGGCTGTGTTTTTGGCCAAAATCGTAATACCGCGTTCGCGCTCCAAGTCGTTGGAGTCCATGGCGCGCTCCTGTAACGTTTCATGGTCACGGAAAATACCGGACTGTTGCAGCAATTTGTCGACAAGCGTCGTTTTCCCGTGGTCGACGTGGGCAATAATCGCAATATTGCGAATGTGTTCTCTTGAATGCATGGTTTGTATCCATATCCTTTCCAAATTCAATTCTTTATCTTATCTACTAAACTTCCCACAGGTTCGCAGGTTACTCACAAAATAAGCGTCGGTGATGTCCCGACGCGTGTCCTAACCCTTTTATTATAGTTGATCATAAGTAAAAATCAAGATATTTCGCCTTCGCCATCCCTGTGAATGGCTACCAGCCTTTTCGCTGCCTTCCGTTCCCGCGACCGAGCAGCAACCATATTCCACCAAGGATGAGAAGCACGGCAAGCACATAGATGATTCCGGAATGCAGCAAAGTGAATGCCAGCAATATGATGGATATACCGCCCAGGATAAAAGCAGCCGTGAGCACTTCCGGCGGTCTGCGGCGATCAACCATCGCATACTCCAGCAATCCGATCGCAACGCCGAGCAGCAGGACGGGCCACAGTCTTCCCATCAACCCCGCACCCCACGTATTTGTAATTCCAAACAATAGGCCGTATACCGTCAGGGTCCCTGCCGGAACGAGCGACCAAGCCGGGGCTAGGCGCATGTAGTACATGGCATGCAGCGCGATTCCCGGCAACAAAATGAGCAGCGGCCAGAAATGCCGGCCAATGAATCCAAAAACCCCCAACTGCCCTAATAAAATAATGAGACCTGCAGCAACAATGAATATACCGATCGCTTTTTCGTTTCGCTTTTTCAACCAATATCACCTCTTATCCCGTTTGATGCATGTAGAAATGTAGAGCAGCCGATGTTCCATACGTGGCCAAAGCACGCAGCTTACTATAAGTGTAGCCCATGTTTGCGCAAAAAACTATACCGTATGTCGCTAATGGTGGCCTCTTTTGTGTTCATTCCTCAGCCTTTTCAAATTTTATCCATATGGATCAGGATCCCTTTTACAATCGATTTTTATACATTTAGAAAGCCGCCCGTGTTGGGCGGCTTGGCTTTCCTACGATATACCGAGGACACAGGGCAGCATATATTTTATTCTGCTCTACGGCAGAATGACATGAGGAACTATACATTTTTCCGTACAAAGCGGTGAGCTCCTCCAATCGCAATAACAAGGCAAGCCATGGCGACCGGCAGCAGCGTATGCGCTTCTGCAGTCAATCCGTGTAACCACTGTCCCAGCTTCGGATCGCTCATCACCATTTCTCCGGCGGTATAGGCCAGAATGCCTGAACCCGCAAATACCAATATCGGATATCGTTTCAACAACCCCACAATCAGGCCGCTGCCCCAGATTACGATCGGAATGCTGATCGCGATCCCGATAACCGTAAGCGCCAGATCACCGTCCGAGATCGCCGCGATGGCGAGCACATTGTCCAGGCTCATGACAAAATCGGCAACCAGAATCGTTTGAATGGCCTTCCATGTCGTCGAGGCCCCCTTGACTTCCACTTCATCTTCATTTTGCAGGAGCAGCTTCACCGAGATCCACAACAGCAGCAGCCCTCCTGCTGCTTGAATGAAAGGAATGCCTAACAGCATGACCGCCACAAAAGTCAATGCACAGCGTAGAATGACAGCGCCGAACGCGCCCCACCATACTGCCTGTTTACGCTGATTCAATGGAAGGTCTTTGCTGGCCATGGCTATGACTACCGCATTATCTCCGCTTAATACCAGATTGATCATCAATATTTCCATCAGCATCCACAATGTATCCACGTCTCTCATCCCCCCACTTAACTTGTATGTTAAAGTTGTCCATGCTATGCTTATCGATTGAACAAGCTTAAGCTTAGGGATGGATTAATCGAAGGAGTGACGATGATGGAGCTGTTTAGTCCCGCATTTTGGCTTGCATTGTTAAATGTTGTGTTTATCGATCTGATTCTGGCGGGCGATAATGCCATCGTCATTGGGCTCGCTGCTCGAAATTTGCATCCTTCCGTGCAAAAAAAGGCGATTCTTTACGGAACGGGCGGAGCCCTTCTGATACGTATTTTGGCAACGATTGTTGTATTATGGCTGCTGCAAATTCCTTGGCTGCTGCTGATCGGCGGACTAATGCTCATCTGGATCGCTTATAAATTGCTGGCAGACCAAGGCGAGGAGCATGCCGACATCAAAGCCGGAAGCTCCTTATGGACTGCCGTCCGAACCATTATCATCGCCGATGCCGCCATGGGTCTGGACAACGTGATTGCGGTAGCCGGTGCCGCCCAGCAGCATCTGGTGCTCGTCATTATGGGTTTGCTGATCAGCGTGCCCATTGTCGTTTGGGGCAGTACGCTGTTCATCAAGCTGATCAACCGATTCCCTTGGATCATCTATCTCGGAGCCATCGTGCTTGGTTATACGGCTTCCAACATGATCACAGAGGAACGCCGGCTTGAAGCGTTCTTTGCGGAGCACGCCGTACTCAGGGTGCTGTTCATCATCATTGTGATCGCAGCCATTGTGTTCGCAGGATACCGCAAACGGTCAAGGGGACCCAAACGGGAGGATGAAAGACAGCATTCCTATTCCTGACATCAAAACACATTTGCAAAGAACGTTGGCAGCATTTGTAGAATGGACGCAAAAAGGACTGGTCGACATCATGTCGATCAGTCCTTTTTTTCGTGCTGCTTTATTTTACATCATTCGACTCGGATAACATAACGTTCGTTATGTCGATGCGTCGGGCAGCTCTACCCTAACGGTCAGAACCACTCTTCCTTGATATCGGACGACGTGTCCGCAGAACCGAATGGAAGCGGTTCGCCGGCACGCAGCACCAACGTTTCCGTCTGGGCCACAGCCTCATCCACCCATTCCGGAAGCTCCGTCAACGACTCTTCGATTCGCTCCACAATTCGCAAATTCGGATTCGTCGTCGGCGATTTGGGCACAAACAACGTGCAGCAATCTTCATAAGGCAAAATGGAAATATCGTACGTTCCGATTTTTTTGGATAAACCGATAATTTCCTCCTTGTCCATCATGACCAGCGGCCTGAGCAGGGGCAAATCGGTGGCCCGCCCGATGACGTTCATGCTTGGCAGCGTTTGGCTGGCTACTTGTCCCAAGCTGTCTCCCGTAATCAGCGCAAGCGCTCCTTCGCGCTCTGCCAGTTTAGTGGCGATGCGCAGCATGGAGCGACGCATCAACGTAATGATCAACTTGTCCTGTCCGACCTGGGTAAATGAGGTCTGAATTTTGGTGAAAGGCACCAGATGCAGCTTAATGCTTCCCGCATGTCCTGCCAGGGCGGCTGCCAGTTCAATGACTTTTTCTTTGGCCCGCTCGCTTGTAAACGGGTAACTATAGAAGTGAACGCACTCCACCTCCAGCCCACGTCTCATAGAGGACCAGGCAGCGACCGGACTGTCAATGCCGCCGGATAACAGCAGCATTCCCTTGCCGTTCGAACCAAGCGGAAACCCTCCCACTGCCGGGATTACTTCGTTGAAGATATAGGTCCCCTGATCCCGGATCTCCACGCGAAGCTCGATATCAGGATTGCGCACGTCGACACGGAGCTGCGGGAATTCCCGCAGGACGGGCGAACCCACGATGTGATTCATCTCATGCGAGGAATGAGGGAAAGCTTTCCAGGCGCGCCGGGAGGTCACTTTAAACGTTGTGCCTTCTTTAAACACTTCTGAGCGTTCATGCATGAAGGCAACGGCGGCCGTCACAATTTCATCCTTTTCGGAAGAGGTCACAATGACCGGACTGATCGACACTACGCCGAACACCTTCTTGAGCGCATCAATCAGCTCGGTGTGAGGCTCGCCCCCCAGATCCACGTACAATCTGCCGAATTCTTTGCGGAGCTGTGCAGCCGGGTAGGGCTTAAGCAGCGAGCGCACCTGATTGATAATCGTATTTTCGAAACGGGAACGGTTCTTCCCCTTCAGCATGAATTCTCCGAAACGGAGAAGCAGCATATCGTATTTCATCGGTTATTACATCCGCCTTTCCAATGGACGCAGCTGCGCCACCATCTGTTTCAGGGCCTGTGCAAGCACGGCCACGTCTTCTTCTGTATGTTCGTCTCCCAAACTGATACGCAATCCTCCGGCAGCCGTCGCCTGATCTCGGCCCATGGCCAGCAGCACTCTGCTCGGTTCGGCTGAACGCGAGGAACAAGCCGATTGCGTAGACACGGTTACTCCGAGCTGCTCCAAAGTGTGCAGAGCAACTTCCGCTTTCATGCCCGGGTATGAAAAATGAACGATATGAGGTGCTCCACCCTTGCCACTGTTCAGCACAAATTCCGGAATGCTTTCGATCGTCTCCATAATCCGATCCCTCAGCACGGTCGTTCGTTTGGCAAAATCAGCCTGACGTTCGGACGCAAGGCGCATCGCTTTGGCCATGCCGACAAACAGCGCCACATTTTCAGTTCCGGCCCGTAATCCCCGTTCCTGCGAACCTCCGGACAGAAGCGGAGTCAGTTCCACGCCGCTGCGGACATACAAAAGGCCCGCCCCTTTGGGGCCGCGGATTTTGTGGGCGGACAGACTGTATAGATCGACTCCCCATGTCGCAGGGGCGGCTTCGATTTTGCCAAAACCCTGAACCCCGTCCACATGGAACAATACGCGCGGCGCCTGCTTTTTGAGCAGCCTGCCCACTTCGGCCACGGGCTGAATGGTTCCCGTTTCGTTGTTGACATGCATCAAGCTGACCAGCACCGTATCCGGTCGGAGCGCGTCCAGAATGTGCCGAGGATTTACTTTTCCTGCCGAATCCACCGGGATCCAGCTGACCTCCCAGCCCCAATCCTGTAATTGCAAAAAGCTTTCATATACCGACGCGTGCTCCGTTGCCGTGGCAATGATATGTTTGCCGCGCGAAGCATAGTGCAGCGCCGAGCCTTTAATCGCAAGATTGTTGCTTTCCGTGGCTCCGGAGGTAAGCACGATCTCGTCTGCTTTGACGCCCAAGGCATCGGCACAGACCGTTCTTGCCCGGCGAAGCAGCTGATGGGCCTTTTCACCAAAACCATGGATGGAGGAAGGATTCCCGTAATGGGCTCCCATGATCTCTGCGATCGTTTGCACCACTTCTTCATAAGGCGGGGTGGTTGCCGCGTAATCGAAATATTTCAAATGAGGGCGAACCTCCCTTTTCTCATTATGGCTATTTTTCTACAGTCTGCATTGTAACACGAACCTGTCCCAACACAAAAAGACCAAGCAGGAAAATGGCGCAATTGCCAACACTTCCCGCCTTGATCTTTCGGAACCAGCCTTCTGCGGCCTGTTATGAGAACATCTATGCGATGTATTTTTGGCGCGCCTTTTCCACCTTCGCAATGTATGCCTGCGTTTCGGCTGGCAAGCGGCCGATCACGCTCATCAGCTCGCTGTCGGTGGACACGCCCAGCTTCGTCACGCGTCCTGGCCCTGCGTTGTAGGCGGCAAGCGCCATGTTCACCTGACCGCCGAAACGTTGGAGCTGAAGCGAAAGATACTTCGTTCCGGCATCGATGTTCTGCGCAGGGTCGAACGGATCGCTGACTCCCAGTCCGGCTGCCGTTCCGTCCATAAGCTGCATCAATCCTTTTGCGCCGGCCGAGGAAACGACATTCGGATTGAATGAGGATTCCGTATCGATCACCGCTTTGATCAAGGATTCAGGCACTCCGTATTTGGCGCTTGCGGCCGCGATCAGCGATTCGAAATCGGTAGGCACGGAAGAACCGGAACCGGAATCGGCCGAACTCACATTCGTCGACGCATTTAATGAAACTTCCGGACTGTTGGCGGAGGCGTATGTGTTTTCGTAGGTACCCGCATCCGCAGCATACGCACTTCCCAATTGCAGCCAGAGCAAACCGTCAAGAGATCTGTTCGCAAGCGGAGCTTGCGTAGAATTGGCCGAAGGCATCGAAGCTGGGGAAGCACTCGTTCCCTTCCCAAGCAGCCCGTCCATCAATTCGGCAAAATCGGAGACGGTATCCGACGTTCCTTCCGATCCGATCGTTTGACTCAGAACATTGGACAATTGCGTCTCCAACAGTTTCCGTGATGCGCTTGAATCAATCTGCATGTATTCTCTCCACTCCCGTGTCATATAGCATCAACTTTCTGCCTACATTCTACATGGTTTTACAAAATACTGCCATCGTTTTCAGAAAAATTATTCCAAACCTCCTGTCTTTTGCGTAAACACGAAAAACCCTTCTTCCGATATCGGAAGAAGGGTTTGCTCTGCGTTAATCAGGAAGGAGCAATGCAGTTCTCCAAGCCTGCGTTTTAACGGGCAAACGGAATCATGAAAAAGTAACTCAACGTGGCGACAATGCCAAGCCCCATCGACCATGCTCCAGACGTTTTATGTCCGTTCGCATAAGCATAATACCCCAACACTGCAGCGGCCGGCCCCAAAACGATGGACCACATAAACAGCGAAGCGATCCCGCAGGCCAAACCGACATATCCGGATACCTTCCCGCTGGATTCCGCAATACGATCTGCCTCGTGTTTTACCGGAACGGCTTCCTTGCGTTTGACTTCTTCTCTCCGGTATGAGGTAGGCGGAGCCACCTCTGCACCATACTCTTCACGATGTGCACGTCTCGGGAAATCAACGCGTTTCCGATCTACCGTGTCATCGCTTTTAGGCTTGGATGAAACTTCATCATTGCGGTCATGTTCATCTTTCATTTCAGTACACCTCCGTAGATGAATGGAATGAGAGCTTATTTAGGCCTAAATGTATGACAGCAAGTGGCCGAAGAAGTGCTGGCTTGATCTTGGTGCTCGGAATCAAACATCTCGCCGGCGAATTCCTCAGCATAATGACTTCTGGCATGCTGATCGATGTCAATCATGATCGCGTCTGCATGACAGAAATTGTTTTCTCCCCAAAAGTGGCAATTCGATACGCTACATTTGACGATTGGCTTGTTGTCACTCATTTGTTTTATCACCTCGAAGCTATTGTCCCCGCTGCCCGATTCGGCTATTCCGCCTGCGAAATGCCAGATGATGTCATGCCGATGCCAAGGCAAACATGAGACAACGCACAAAAAAAACCGCCGAAAATCGGCGGTTAGTTCTTCATGTGTATCGGGTATGCCACAATGCTAAGCGTGATTACGCTGATTTTGCATCCGGCGCTGAGTCAGATAATCGCTCTCATAATAAGCCAGATCATCGCGCAATTCTTCGTAGGTTTTGGAAATTTCCAAAACGACGTCACGCACGGCGCGAACGGGCTTGTCACGGAAACGGATCGCGTCTTGCCCGGTATAGGCATATCTTCCATCTTCGGAATAACATTCGTTTTTGGGATAGAAGAAGCTATTGATGCATTGGTGGTACGTATGATAAAGAGCCTTTTCGGCAAATTCGACATCGAAGTTGGCACGACGCAGCACAACGCCAAGTTTTTCGTAAGAAACTTCAGAAAAAACGAGCAGATGACGGAGATCCGATAAAAATCCTTTGTAAAACGCCGTCGATTCTTCCGTCTGATTCTGATCCAATTCAGGCAAGGAATGTTGATTCAAAAATTGTTCGATCCGATCAATAGCTGGTTTTAACTTTTCCCTCGTTGACTCACAAATTTTTTGTACATTGGCTGCTGTCATAAAGATAGCTCCCCCTTAGATAAGTCCTTACATATAAATCGGCCACAAAAATGTTTCGTTTGACCGTGAATTCTCAGCTACTATCCTACCATAAAAAGGTGCCAAAAGGTATCCCTTAATCTTCCTTATTATTTCCAGCCTTTCACAACGACATTTCTGCATCATTTCTGGGCTGTTCTGCATAAAAATATGTCCTTCTCCTAACGATAACACCAAGCGCGGACAACATGGAATCGGCATGATGCGATGATTGCTGTCCAGACCAACAGAGGAGGTATGGTTTCCCCCATGTCGAGACCGAAATGGAAAAATTGGACCCTTGCCGCAGGCGTTGGCGCACTGACCTTGGTTCTGCTTCTTCCCACAATGTATCGCCCGGACACGAACCAAAGGAATCAAGCGCTTCCCCAGGCCCCACGCGAGCACCAGGAACAAGCCAGTAAACAGCGCCTCAAAGTACAGGATGTTAAAGCAACCGATATGCTGACACGCATGGATGCCAAGCAGCATTTAGCCGCTTTGCTGGATAAAACCGCCAAAATGTCCGAAGCGGATCTGGCCCGGTACATGAACGAATTGCAGCTTTCACATGCACATATTCGGTTTGTGGATATTGTCGACGCCAAAGGATCCATCCAAAAGCATTACGGCAAAAAGCCGCAGGATGGGAGCACATTGGAGCATCAAAAGCTGGAGCATTCCATGAGCCTGGCCAAAAAAGCGGTAATGGACCGCAAAAGCTTTGAATCGTCATCCTTTTCCGTAGGAAATGATAAATATTTTGTCATGGCGCTGCCCTCCAAAGAAGGCAAAAATTCCGTGATCGCCCTGTTTAATCAACAGATCCTGAACTCGGTGGAACAGCACCAGCGCAGAAACCTGCGTATGATTCCCTATCCACGCGAAGGCAAATTCCGCGTTGAATCGGTACACCCCGATACGTTGAACGAAATCACCGTGAAAACGGGACACGACAATGCCAACGCCAGCCATTTTTATGAAAATGAAATCGTGGTCCGGTTCAGGCAGGACCCGGGAGAACGGGACATGCGCATCATCCGTGCTGACCTTCATGCCTCGAAAGCACGCAAACTGGGGTATACCTATGTCTTCCGCTCCGAGCAAATGAGCTACAAACAGCTTCATGACTATTTCGAGCGCAAGTGGAATCCCTTGTACATGGAACCCCACTACATGTATTTAACCAACGAAACCGCCGTTGAACAAACGGATGTACCGGTTCCGAACGATATTTTGTTTTCCGATTATCAATGGAACCTGCCCGTTATCGAAACCAATCGAGGGTGGAACATTACGAAAGGAAGCAAAGATGTCATTATTGGCGTTGTGGACACGGGCGTGGACCTGGACCATCCTGACCTGAAAGGCCGGGTGCTTGAAGGATACAACGTGATCGACCCTTCCAGCCGCCCTCTGGACGATGTAGGTCATGGCACTCACGTAGCCGGAATCATCGGAGCCACCGTCAACAACAACGAAGGTGTGGCAGGCATGAGCTGGTACAACAAAATTTTGCCTGTCAAAGTGCTGGACAACTCGGGTTCGGGCACTACTTATGCCGTCGCCGAGGGCATCATTTGGGCAACCGATCACGGCGCCAAAGTCATCAACATGAGTCTGGGCAATTACGCAGACGCACAGTTCCTTCATGATGCGATCAAGTATGCTTATGACCGTGACGTCGTGCTGATTGCGGCCACAGGGAACGACAATACCGAGCGTCCAGGATACCCTGCCGCTTATCCCGAGGTGTTTGCCGTATCCGCCACCGATCCGGATATGAACAAAGCTTCCTACTCCAATTACGGAGATTACGTCGATGTCATGGCTCCTGGCACAAGCATTGCCAGCACCTATCCCAAGAACCAGTATGCCGCGCTGTCAGGCACATCCATGGCCAGCCCGCATGTGGCGGCTCTTGCCGGGTTGATCCGTTCGCTCAACCCCGACTTGACCAATACGGAAGTGATGGATCTGATGCGCCAAAGCGTCATCGACCTCGGCGACCCGGGACATGACAAATACTACGGTTATGGGCAGATCGATGTTTATAAAGCGCTGCAAGCCGCTGCAGGCAAAAGCGCCCCTTTGCAATTCTGGCCGCAGCATGTACGCGAGCAGATGGACAATATTTTGAAAAAATACACGGAATCTTCGAAATAGGCAAAAATAAAAGCAGCAGCGCCCCGGGGGCGTAATGCTGCTTTTTGGTATGCGTAATGGTTCCCCGGGGCCTTAACGCTGCTTTAGCGTTTGCGGGAAGACGTACGGGCTTTGCCTTTGTTCTTCCCTGCTTTTTTGCTGCGGCGGCTGGACACGTATACCGGACCCTGCTCTTTAACGACTACCGGATACACATGATGCGGAACAGGAACGCAGTGGTGCTGATTAATGACTTCAACCGGGTGAATAATCGGCTGTACTTGCGGGTGATAAAAATCATTCACGACTTGAATCGGATCACAAACGATAGGATCGAGCTCAGGACAACAATGTCTCATCTCAAAACCAACTCCCTTTCAAGTGATACTATAGAGTATTGCGGAAGGACGAAAGTGGATTGGATGGATGTCCTGACTCCGACGAATTAAATCAGCGGCAGCCTGTCCGCTGTTGTCCTTCCCCCATGGGGAAGCATCGCGCGGATCGCCTCGCATAGGATACGAAGGCCTTCCCGCAGCGGCTCGGGACCCGTTACGGTAAAACAGATGCGAAGACTTGCGTCATCCATCTCTCCCGCATAACAGGCAGAGCCCGGCAAAAAGGAAACACCAGCCGCGTGCGCTTTGCGATGTAATTCATGCATGTCGATCCCGGCCGGCAACTGCAGCCACAAATTTAGCCCCCCTTCGGGCAATATCCAATGCACGCCGTCCGGCGCATGCCTTTCGAGAACGCCCGCTGCAGCCTGCAGCCTGGCGTACAGCTCCTTCCGCAGTCCTTGGATATATGGTTCATATTGATGCTGGATGAAAGACTGCAGCGCTTTCTGGGTAAGCAGCGGACTCCCGAGGTCTGCCGTCGATTTGGCCGCCACCAATCGGGTAAGCACGCTCCCGTCGGCGATGGCGCACGCCACGCGGCATCCCGGAGAAAGCACTTTGCTGAAGCTTTTGATGTATACGACATGTCCAGTCCTGTCCAACGATTTGATCGAGGCTGGCGGAGGGGCATGAAAATGCAGATCGGCGAACGGATCGTCCTCCAGAATGAGGCAATGGTAGCTCTGGGCCAGATTCAGCAGCTCCGCCTTTCTTTTGGCGCTCATCGTAATGCCTGTCGGATTGTGAAAAGTCGGGATCGTATATATGAGTTTGGGCGGGTAAGAATCGCACAGGCGGGTAAGCAGGTCGATCCGCATGCCTTCCTGATCCATCGGAACGGTGATGATTTTCGCGCCTCGGCTCGTAAAAACATCAATGGCGCCGGTATAGGTGGGAGCCTCCATATATACCACATCTCCGGGTCCCACAAACGTTCGGGCTACAAGATCGATCCCTTGTTGGGTTCCGCTTGTGATCAACATCCGTTCCGGTGATGCTTCCAGCCCTCTCGCCGCAAAATGCTGCGTAAAAATTTGCCGAAGTTCACGGTCTCCCTGGAATGAACCATAGTAGGCCATGCGTTCCGGATGGTCCGAAGACAAATGATATGCGCTGTCGATAATATCCCGAGTGGGCAGCAGCTCAGGCTGGATGGCAGACATATGAAACTCGTAGCGGACCTGCGGGGAAGCGTCGAAATGGCGCCAGAGCTGGGCACGCGGCAAATAATCCACTAACGCCAACTGCCAGTTCAACTCTGCGCTGACCTGACCCTGTCGATGCACGTTTTGGTGTTTTGGCTGCCCCCCGTTTCCGACTTGTTCAGCTTCGTCTTTTTCAAGCGCTCTGACATAACATCCCTTCCCCTGCGAGCAAACAATCAGTTGACTGGACTCCAATTCTGCATAAGCTTTGGACACGGTAACCAGGCTGACGCCAAGGTCTGCAGTCAATTTCCTTACGGACGGCAGGCGGGTGCCTGGCGCAATAAGGCCGGATCGGATGCGGTCCGCGATCGTTAGGGCGATTTGCATGTACAGCTTGGTGCTGCTCCCCCGCTTCAATTCAATGTGCATCATCATGGCCTCCAACTGTTATGATTCTCGCTTTACTGTTATACAGCAGACCGAGTATAATAGCGAATAATATAAGTATAACAGTGAATAACAGGAGATGAGAACACGATGAATATCCCTTGGTCCAACATGGCACAAAATACCCCGTCCTCTGTCGTTCGCGACATGCTTCAGGCTGCGCAGGCACCTGGAATGATTTCGCTTGCCGGAGGCCTTCCAGCCCAAAGCTCCTTCCCGTTGGAAGCCATCCGCGATGCATATGCCCGAGTTTTCGCCGACGGCCCCGCTGCCCTTCAATACGCGGAAACCGAAGGCTATCGGCCACTGCGTGTCAAGATCGCTGACCGCCTCCAGTCCAAGGGCATTCCGGCTTCGCCGGACCATCTGCTCCTGACTACGGGATCGCAGCAGTCCATTGACCTGGTATGCCGCATCCTGCTGAATCCGGGTGATCATGTGCTTGTTGAATCGCCGACGTATTTGGCCGCACTGCAAGTCATCCAATCTTACCAGGCCCAATCCCATGGCGTTGCTTGCGATGACGAAGGCATGCTTCCCGAATCCCTTGAAGAAAACCTGAAGCTATACCGTCCAAAATTGGTCTACATTAATCCAACGTTCTCCAATCCGGCGGGTAAAGTGTGGAGTCGTGCTCGCAGGCAGCAGGCGGTTGACCTTTGCCGAAAATACGGCGTGCTGATCCTGGAGGACGATCCTTACGGTGAGATCCGCTTTAATCCAGAGCAATTGGATGCACCTGCCCTTGCTGAGCTTGATGCAGAAGGTTATGGCAGTCCATCCAACGTTATCTATACCAGCACCTTCTCGAAAACGGTGGCTCCCGGCCTTCGAACAGGCTGGATCCTGGCTGCGCCGGACGTGATCAAAATGGCAGCCCGCTCCAAACAGGGGGCAGACCTCCACTCCAGCAGCATTGACCAAAGAGCGTTGCATGCCCTGATGGAGTCCTTCGATCTGAACGGACACATTCGTCAAATTTCCAACGACTATAAACAGCGGATGCAGAAGATGACTTCGTTGATGTCGGAAAAATCATGGGAAGGCATTACGTGGAACTCCCCGCAGGGAGGCATGTTCTTATGGTTGGAGCTGCCTGAATCGATGTCTGCAGCTACATTGTTCACCTACGGCATTCAGGAAAAAGTATGTATCGTGCCGGGCGATTCCTTCTATGCCGGCACACCGGAAACGAACCGCATGCGCATCAACTTTACGCATACCGATCCCGATCAGCTGCCCGAAGCGGTTGAACGGATGGATCGCGCCATCCAGCGCTGGCATGCGGCTGTACAATCCGACACGGCCGTTACGCTATAATCATCTCTTTCATCCGACCAAATTCTCCTGGAAGAGTTTGGCCGGATGAAATATTTATATTCATAACAAAAAAGGCGGCAGTCTCCGTATCACGGATTCTGCCGCCTTTGTGCATGTATGGCGATGAGCTGCTCATCACTTGCTTCAGCATCGTTCGTCACGCGAAGCGATGCAACATAGCGAAAAGAAAAAATAAAGAAATTACATGATCCACGTTGTTGCAGTTAGGAAAGCTTACCGTAAGCCGGGTTCTGTGCTCGTCGTGGTTCAGACGGGAACTACCCTCCCACCATAAGCGACAATCATCTATCTAGGCCATGCATTGCTGCATGGCTCAAGCGACCAACCTAGACACACCTCGGGCTAAGGCTGCCTAATCCGAAGATCAGGCCGTGTCCCATTAGGTCTTGCTCCAGATGGGGTTTACCAGGAACGAAGTCACCAGCGTTCCTCGGGGTCTCTTACACCTCGGTTCCATCCTTGCCTGTGCCGGAAGATCCGGCCATCGGCGGTCCATTTCTGTGGCACTATCCTTCAACTCGCGCTGACTGGACGTTATCCAGCATCCTGCCCTGTGGAGCCCGGACTTTCCTCTCGTGGCAACAAGGCCACCAGCGATTGTCTGTCAAGCTTTCCGAAACAACATTATATAGTATACAGGGATTCCTTTTGACATACAAGCCTAATGTTATTGGAAATGCTGCCTCCATAACCTCTATCTTACATGAATTGGAATACTTCCGTGTTGATTTCGGAAGCGGTCACCTGAGTAGAATAGCGTTTTTCCTCCAAATGGGTCCGCAGCCAGTCCGCCGTTTTCGCTTTCATGATTTTCTCGGCATTATGGCCTACGTCAATGATGCACATACCGGCCATCAGCGCATCGTGCGCCGTATGATAATCGATATCCCCCGTGACAATAGCGTCCGCTCCTTTGAAACGGGCGGTAAGCACGTAACGGCTTCCTGAACCTCCAAGCACGGCTGCTTTTTTGATCGGTTTAGCCAAGTCGCCAACAACGCGCACGTGGGGCACGTTCAGTTCCTTTTTAACGACCTCTACCAGTTCACCCAAGGTCTTTGTCTCCTGAAGAGGTCCCAAACGCCCCAGACCCAACGTACGGCCCTTTAAATCCATCGGATACAGGTCATAAGCCACTTCCTCATAAGGATGGGCTTTCAGCATCGCCTGAATGACCTTGCTGCGCAGGCTTTGCGGCACGATCGTCTCGATCCGCATTTCTTCCACCCGCTCCATTCGGCCTTGTGCACCGATAAACGGCTGGGTCCCTTCGCCTGGCACAAACGTGCCTGTGCCTTCCGTGTTAAAGCTGCACTTCTCGTACTTGCCAATGCTTCCTGCCCCGGCTTCCAGAATCGCCTGCAGCACTTGTTCATGATGCGTGCGAGGCACGAATACCGCCAATTTGAACAGCTGGTCCGTATGTACGTCCTCCAGCGACTCCTTGCTGTTGATGCCGATGGCCTCGGCCATCCAGTCATTCATGCCGCCTTCCGCCACATCCAGATTCGTATGGCTGATATACACCGCGATATCATGTTTGATCAATTTCTCGTACAACTTGCCCATCGGCGTATCCGTGCTCAACGATTTGACAGGACGAAAGATGATCGCATGGTGCGCAATGATCAGGTTGGCGCCGATACGAATGGCTTCATCGACGACTTCATTGGTGACGTCGAGGGCAACGAGCACATGGTTGATTTCTTTTTGCAGACTGCCCAGCTGCAGTCCGATTCGATCATCCGGGACAGCCAGATGTTTGGGAGCGAGCTGCTCCATCAGTTGAATGACGGTTTGACCTTTGGCAAACATGTAAGAACCTCCTTCAGACTCGTAATCAGTCGTTCCACCTCGGAAGCCTTGTCCCGGGCAGTATCGGAATCGGATCTGGCAATGGAATCGGCAACGCCTTGCAGTTTGGCGATCTCGCTTTCCCATTTTGCAAAAAACACTTCGTTCGGACGATCGACCAAATACGGCCCCATGCGCAGCAATAAATCCTGCGTCAACTCGATCCCGTTTCCAAGCGGCCGCGGGCGATATACTTCTTCATTGGCGATCGGGCTTTGCGATTGCGGCATAGCCGTAATGATTTCGTAAATTTTTCCGTCTTCCTCCAGCAACCGCTCAGCCACGACGACCCAGCCGTGTTCAAGCAGCCAGCGTCGCAGAATGTCCTCGCCTACGTTCGGCTGCAGCACAAGCAGGCTGACCTCGTCCAGTTTGTCGTACCCACGGTCCAAAATGGAAGCGATCAAAGCCCCTCCCATACCCGCAATCGTGATAACGTCGACCTCTCCCTTGGAAATGACCTCAAGGCCATCTCCCCGGCGCACCGTGATCTGCCCCTCGAGAGCAGCATCGCTCACCTGCTTGCGGGCAGCTTCATAAGGTCCCGGATTGACCTCCCCCGCAACGGCCAGTGCCGCTCGTCCGCTGCGGACGGCAGCGACTGGAAGCAATGCATGGTCTGAACCGATATCTGCCAGACGGCTGCCCTCCGGAATTTGGTCGTGAATTAACTGTAATCGATTCGAAAGTTTCATGAACACCTACACCATTCATTAGTTTTGGATTTGCATTAGGCAGCGAAAAGCGATAAAATAAAAGCCAATCAAACATTTCAAGGATTAATTTCCAAAACCAAGAAATGAAGACTTTAAAATTAAAAACAAAGGAGACCCCGCCTTCGCCTCAGCTTTTGCGGAAAGTCTCCCATGATCATGTTATTCGAGGAAATCTTTAAGACGTTTACTGCGGCTTGGATGACGCAGCTTGCGAAGAGCTTTGGCTTCAATCTGACGAATACGCTCACGCGTCACGCCAAATACTTTGCCCACTTCCTCCAATGTTCTGGTCCGTCCATCATCAAGTCCGAAACGCAAACGCAGTACGTTCTCTTCACGCTCGGTCAACGTATCCAGAACGTCTTCAAGCTGCTCCTTCAGCAGTTCGTAAGCGGCCGCATCCGCTGGTGCAAGCGCTTCTTGATCCTCGATGAAGTCACCCAGATGAGAATCGTCCTCTTCACCAATCGGTGTCTCAAGGGAAACGGGTTCCTGAGCAATTTTCGTAATTTCGCGTACTTTTTCCACGCTCAGATCCATCTCGGCTGCAATCTCTTCGGGCGTCGGTTCGCGGCCCAATTCCTGCAACAGCTGACGGGATACCCGAATCAGCTTATTAATGGTTTCAACCATATGCACCGGGATACGAATCGTTCTCGCCTGGTCGGCAATGGCACGCGTAATGGCCTGGCGAATCCACCATGTCGCATACGTACTGAACTTGAAGCCTTTTTTGTAGTCGAATTTCTCTACGGCTTTGATCAGCCCCATGTTTCCTTCCTGGATCAAATCAAGGAACAGCATTCCACGTCCTACATACCGCTTCGCGATGCTGACAACGAGTCTGAGATTCGCTTCCGCCAAACGCCGTTTGGCTTCTTCGTCCCCTTGCTCGATCCGATTCGCAAGTTCAATCTCATCGTCCGCAGACAACAAAGGTACACGACCGATTTCTTTGAGATACATCCGGACCGGGTCGTTGATTTTGATCCCTGGAGGCAAGCTCAGGTCATCATCAAAGTGGAATTCGTCGTCCGAATCCCGCCCTTCTCCCTCTTCCCCGGGCCGAACCTCTTCATTATTTTCATTCACCACATCAATGCCAAGATCGCTCAGTTGTTCGTAAAACTCATCCATTTGTTCCGGATCCTGATCAAATGGGGAGAGCTTCTCGATAATTTCTTTGTAGTTCAATGACGATCTTTTCTTGCCTTGTTCAATCAATTGATCCTTAACCTGATCCAGCGTCATTTCTGTTTCTAGTTCAGTATGCTGATCATTCGCCATAACTTCGACTCCCTCCTCCCTAGAAACATCCAACCTGCAGACGTTCACTGTCTCTCTAGGGCAATCATTTCAATTGCGATTTGTGCCGCGCGTACAGAATCACCCGCCCGCTCTGCAGCAATCATTTCTTCCTTCTTCAGGTCATACTGCTTCATCCGAGGATATTTCAATATTTCCCTGATGCAATCGTCCAGCACCTGAATGCTCCATTCGCCCGGTCCCTCCATCATGGAGATGGAGCTTACCGTTTTCTCCAGGCGGTCATCATGCAACGATGACATGAAACGGCTTGTATCCGGCGGTTTTCCTTGTGCATAATAGGCGTATAGATAAGCAGCGATCGCTGCATGATCCTCCAAATTAAAAGCTTCACCAAGATGCTCATTCACGTACTGGGCCGCTTCTTCATCCAAAAGCATCCAAGCAAGCAATTTCCGCTCAGCCACATGATAAGCGGGCAACAGGTTAGGTGTTGGCACATGCCTATTTTGTTGCCTACCATTATTCCACCTTTTCGGGTTATTATCCCCGAACTCCGGGTTATTTTTCATGGCTTCGCGCTGTTCGTTGCATTCCTGCTTGAGCGTTTCGAATGAAACGTCGACCTCGGCAGCCAGCTCACGAAGATATACCTCGCGCTCTGTCGGCGAAGGCAGTGGGGCAATGAGCTTCACCGCTTCCTTCGTATAGGCAATTTGCCCGCCGCCTTCTAGCAGTATATGGTTTTTTTTCAGGTTTATAAGCTTAAATTTTGTGGTTGTTACAGCACCTTCAACAATCTGGTTCCGGAACCGTTCGCCGCCATGCTTGCGAATGAACTCGTCCGGATCCAATCCTTCCGGAATTAGCGCGACCTTCACTCTCAGTCCGGCTTCTTCCAGGATCGGAAAGTTTTTCATTGCTGCAGCCTGTCCAGCCCGGTCGCCGTCATAACAGAGGATGACTTCATCGCACATGCCTTTAAGCATTAAGGCCTGATTTTCCGTCAGTGCCGTTCCCATTGCGGCTACGCCGTTCTGTATGTCTTGATCCCAAGCAGAGATCACGTCACCGTATCCCTCGAACAAGATGGCCTGTCTTTGTTTGCGAATCCCGTTTTTGGCTTGATGCAGATTATAGAGGACACGACCCTTGTGAAAAAGCCGGGTTTCCGGCGAATTCAAATATTTCGGCTGTCCCTCTCCCAAAATGCGGCCTGCAAAAGCAATGGGCTTCCCGTTTCTCCCATGAATCGGAAACATGACTCTATCGCGGAAGCGATCGACGTATCCTTCGCCCTCATTGCGCTCGGACAGAAGCCCGCCGCGTTCCATCTCCTTCAGGGAAAACTCGCGTTTCTCCAGAAACTGCACCAGCGTATCCCAACGATTCGGTGCATAACCAATCTGGAACTGGTCGATCAACTTGTCGTTAAAACCACGCGAACGCAAATACTCCATAGCCGCCTTGCCGTGCTCGGTATTTTTCAGTAAGAAATGATACAGCTTCGCAGTAAGCTCATATGCTTCCAGCAAACGTGCCGTTTCCGGATTGTAATGAGCAGATTCGCGCCCCTGCCAATCTCCCAGCGAAATATGACTTTCTTCCGCCATCGACTTGACGGCCTCGGGAAAAGATAATCCTTCGATTTCCATCCTGAATTTGATGGCATTTCCGCCCTTGCCGCAGCCGTAGCAATAGAAAATCTGTTTCTCGGGAGTGACTGTAAACGAAGGCGTCTTCTCGGAATGAAAAGGGCAGAGGCCTTTCATGTATTTCCCCTGCTTGGTCAGATGCACAAATCGGCTAACCGTGTCAACGATGTCGTGCTGCTGTAACACCGATTCAATGATGCTTTCGGGTATACCGCCTTGTCCGGTACTCATCTCAACCACCTTCATCTCTTTAACACGTAGATATAATTCGCTAAATTTGTACGTTCTCCTGCAAATCTTTTAAAAGTTTTGTCAGTTTATGTTGAAAAATTTCACGATCCTCCGCTGTGAAAGGCTTCGGCCCTTTGCCATAGCGGCCTTTCCTGCGTTCCTTCGCAGCGGTATGACGCGAATCCAGCATAAAGTCGATGTCACGATCCGTGAAGTTACGGCCGCGAAAAGATAAAACGTAACAACGTTTGCCTAGCGCGAGTGCAGCCAATCCGTAGTCCTGCGTAATAACCACATCATATGCCTTAACATGATTGGCAATGTACAGATCCGCACTCTGGCTGCTTCGATCTACCTGTACGATGCGCACGCCGTCTCCACCCTGCAGCTGATGATCGAATGAAGAGACCAACAGGACTGGAATATTGAAACGCCGTGCCGTATCGGCAATCTCGGCCTTGACCGGGCAAGCATCACCGTCCACAACGATGTGGCGCACATTCAACTCACTCAAATCAGACCACCCGACTTCATAAAATAACTGCATAATGTAATATACGACCCGAGCCAGGAAAAATCCTTCTGGCAAGATCATGGAAATGCAAGGACAAAATACGGAACGGTTGTTCAAATGATTCGACAACGCGTTCCGTATATTTATACCCTCATCTATCCTGCTTTAATACTCGAATTACCATACCAGCTTGGAGAAATCGGCAAATCCTTTCAGGTCGCGATCAATGGCCGCGAGCAGCGCAAGACGATTCGCCCGAACCGCTTCGTCTTCCGCCATAACCATGACGGAATCGAAAAATGCCGTAATGGCTTCTTTCCAGCCCGACGCAATGGCCAGCGCCTCGGCAGCTTCATGACGGGACAGAACTTGACGGTACTCGTCGGCAGTTCTGTTCCAGACCTCGTGCAGCTGACGCTCCCCGTCTTCCGTAAACAGTTCGGGATGAACGGCAACGGCAGAAGCTTTCGCAGCCAGATTGCCTACGCGGTTAAAGGATTCCACCGTCGTTTTGAAAGCATCCCCGGTTTGAACCGCAGCCATCAATGCTTCACCTTTCGGAACGATGGCGCCGATATCGTCAAAACCGGCGGCAATGACCGCATCGACGACGTCATAACGCACGGTGTCGGACAGAAGCTTTTTCACGCGCAAGCTGAAAAAGTCTTGTAAATCCTTACGAACTTCGTCCTCGGTGCGTTTCAAAAGATTCATCTGTGCATGAACGTCCAGCGCAATGCCGAAAACTTCGGACAGCGTCAAAGGCAGATTGTGATCGAGCAGGATTTGCACGATGCCGGCTGCTTGACGACGCAGTGCATAAGGGTCCTGCGAACCTGTTGGAATGATGTTGATCGAGAAACATCCCACGATGGTATCGATTTTGTCTGCAATGCTCACGATTGCACCGACAAGCGAGGCAGGGGATTGATCTCCTGCAAAGCGCGGCTGGTAATGTTCGAATACCGCTTTGGCAGCTGCTTCTTTTTCTCCAGCCTTGCGGGCATAATCCTCACCCATCACGCCTTGCAATTCAGGGAATTCGCCAACCATGAGCGTGACCAGGTCGAATTTGCAAATGTCGGCTGCGCGGCTTACGGACTCGGCATCGTCTGCAGGCACGTCCAGTTTCGACGCCAGGCTGTCGGCAATTTTACGAATGCGGCGTACCTTGTCTCCAACCGTTCCAAGCTCTTCTTGGAAGACGATGCTCTCAAGTTTGGACAATGCATCCTTGATCTGCAATTTCTGATCTTCCTCATAGAAGAATTTTGCGTCGGACAGGCGTGCGCGCAATACTTTCTCGTTCCCCTTTGCGATGACGTCTAGCGAATCGCTTCCTCCGTTGCGCACCGTCACGAAGTAAGGCAGCAGCTGCCCGTTCTCGTCCAGTACAGGGAAATAACGCTGATGTTCGCGCATCGACGTAATCAGCACGTCCTGCGGGATGTTCAAGAACGATTCGTCGAACGTACCGAACAGCACGGTCGGCGTCTCCACCAGGAACAATACTTCTTCAAGCAAATCCTCTTTGATCGGCACGTTCCAGCCTTTTTCGGCGGCAAGCGCCTGAATCTGGGAAACGATCATTTGCTCGCGTTCCTTAATATCCGCAACTACATGTTCGGAACGAAGAAGTTCCACGTAAGAGCCCGGATCGGTGACAACCGCTTCCTGCCCCAGAAAACGATGTCCGCGGGTAACATTGCCGGACTTGACGCCAGCAACTTCCAATTCGATAATCTCGTTGCCCAGCAAAGCAACAATCCAGCGGATCGGGCGAACGAATTTGAAATCGTACGAAGCCCAACGCATGAATTTCGGGAAAGTCATCGCATGCAGCACGGACAGCAGTCCTTCGCCGATAACCGAGGCGGTTTCAACCCCTTTGCTGCTTTTCGTTGCGTAGATGTATTCCACGCCCGCAAGCTCTTTGAACGTAAACTGTTCAGGATCGACGCCTTGACTGCGTGCAAACCCGAGCGCGGCCTTGCTCCAGTTTCCGTTTTCGTCCAGCGCAATTTTGCGGGAAGGCCCCTTTACTTCTTCCTCGACGTCCTCTTGTTTTTCGGCAACGTCACGAATAAGCACGGCAAGTCTGCGCGGAGTCGCATAAGCCTCTACTTGGCCAAACGCAATGCGGGATGCATCCAAAAACTTGACAACACGTTCCTGAAGCTGTTCAATGGCTCCACGCAAAAAACGCGCAGGTACCTCTTCCAACCCGATTTCGAACAGTAAATCCTTAGACATGCTCGGCTCCCCCTTTCTTGATCAGCGGGAAGCCCAGCTTCTCGCGCTCTTCCACGTATGTTGCGGCTACTTGGCGAGCCAGATTCCGAACGCGGGTAATGTATCCGGTACGCTCGGTTACGCTGATTGCGCCGCGTGCATCCAGCAGGTTAAAGGTGTGCGAACATTTCAGCACGTAATCGTATGCAGGGAATACCAAGTGTTGAGCCATTGCTTTGTTTGCCTCTTCCTCGTACATGTTGAAAAGGGTGAACAGCATCTTGACGTCAGATACCTCAAACGTATATTTGGAATGCTCGAACTCGGGTTGCTTGAAAACATCGCCATACGAAATGCCTTCGACCCATTCCAGTTCAAATACATTTTCTTTTTCCTGAATATAGGAAGCCAGACGTTCCATGCCGTACGTAATTTCTACCGCGACCGGATTGGTCTCGATGCCGCCGACTTGCTGGAAGTAGGTGAACTGGGTAATTTCCATGCCGTCCAGCCATACTTCCCATCCCAAACCCGCACAACCAAGAGACGGGTTCTCCCAGTTGTCTTCCACAAAACGAATGTCATGCTTCAGCGGATCGATGCCCAAACGCGCCAGGCTTTCGAGGTAAATTTCCTGGATATTATCCGGCGAAGGCTTGATAATGACCTGGAACTGATGATGCTGATACAAGCGGTTGGGATTATCGCCGTAACGACCGTCCGAAGGCCGGCGGGAGGGCTCCACATAGGCTACTTTCCACGGCTCAGGCCCAAGAGAACGCAAAAAGGTCATCGGGTTCATCGTACCTGCGCCTTTTTCCGTGTCGTATGGCTGCACAATAATGCAGTTGTGCTCGGCCCAGAATTGTTGCAGCGTTAGAATCATCTGCTGAAAATTCATGATCATGCTCCTTTTCGATGGTTTGATTACAAGCCCAGAACGGCAGCCAAAAAAACTCCCGCCCTACGCCTGATGTACAGACGTAGGGACGAGAGTTATTCCCGCGGTTCCACCCTACTTGGCCTGCGTAACGAAGGTTAAGCAAAGCCCACTTTTTCCGTGTCCATTCATGCTCCCGAGTGCCGTTTCGCAAACCGACTCAGCCAGGCTCTCACCATCCCCGGCTCGCTCAATGATTCGTCCTGAATGCTACTCTCTCGTTCTACGCATGACTCTAAAAAAGAGAAATTACATTGATAATATATAATTCCTATTAAAAAGTCAAGAACATATTTTTTTTCAAAAACGAGCAGTTCAAATCCCGTACTTTTCCATCTGGTCCAGAAAAGAACGGGATTTTAAATGAAGCCCTAACTGGTGATCCATGAAGGCTCGCATGATTCGTTTAAGTTCGGCCCGGGTGTCTTCGCTGACCGATATGCTGCCCAATCGTTGCAGATCCAGCTGAGCAAACAAACGAAGCAGCTTAAGCGCCCTCGGCCCCACACTCATCGCCGGCGGATCAAAATGCTTGCAGGCCCTGCAAAGCACTCCGCCCAGTCTTGGACTGACGAACAGCTGCTCCTGCGGACGCTCGCGTCCGCAGGAAATGCATTCGTCCAGAGCCGGGCCGTATCCTGCGGCCTGCAATATTTTCATCTCATACAGACCGGTGATGACCACCGGGTCTTTGTCTTCCTTCAATGCCTGAAGGCACGCCTTTAGTTGTTTGAACCAAAATGCACCTGTTTCCTCTTCCTGCAGCACCCGGTCCAAAAGCTCGCAAGCATAGGCAGCATAAGCAGCCTTGACCAGGTCTTCCCTCAGCTCATGGTTGGATTCAATGATCTCGCCTGCGTTCAGCGTTCCCAGACCTTTGTTGCGGAAGTATACATATTGGCCATACGTAAAAGGCTGTACCAGCGCAGCATGTCTACTCTTGGGCTTTTTGGCGCCCTTGACAAGCACCCCTACTTTTGTTCCGCTTTCGGTGCAAAGCGTAACAATTTTATTTCCCTCGCCGTAATCCATGCTGCGGATGACAATCCCTTCCACCCTGTATAGCATGCCTCGTCACCTAACCATTCCCGAAGATGCCAATCAACTCTCGGCTTCTTCATCTTCGATTCCTTCCCCTGAAGCTTCCGACTCCGGTTCCAATGCATTACACGCCTCGGTATATAGCAAATAAGATTCTACATCCCCCGTCATCGTAAACACCTTCCACGAAAAATCTCGCACTCGGAATTCATCCTCTCTTCGGAAATGACGTCTGCTTCTACCCGATAGGATGGAGTTTTCCAAGGGAAACTATGTGTTGCAATTAATGGATACTCGCCGGGTCAGGCATCACGATGGAAGCCCAGGTCGCGCAACACACGTTCCTGATTTCTCCAGTCTTTCTTGACTTTAACCCACAGATCCATATAAATTCTTGAGCCAAGCAAATTCTGTATATCCGTTCGGGCGCGCTTGCCTACTTCTTTAAGCATGGCGCCCTGTTTGCCGATGATGATGCCCTTCTGGGAATCCCGCTCCACAAAAATAACCGCCGAAATATACACCACGCCGTTATCCTGCACCTTCATATCCTCGATGGTTACGGCGATGGAATGCGGTACCTCTTCACGCGTCATTTGCAAAATTTTCTCCCGGATCAGCTCAGCGCACACAAATTGCTCGGGGTGGTCCGTGACCTGGTCTTCGGGATAATACTGCGGGCCTTCCGGCAGGTATTTGCCGATCTGCTCGAGCAAAGTCGAAACATTGTTGCCATGCATCGCTGATACGGGAACGATCTCCGCAAAATCATGCAGTTTGCGATATTCCTCAATCAGCGGAAGCAAGGCTTCCGGCTCTACTTTGTCGATTTTGTTCATGACCAAAATCACCGGAGTCCGCACGTTTTTGAGCTGCTCGGCAATATAACGGTCTCCGCCGCCCATACCTTCCGAAGCGTCGATCAGGAACAGCGCCGCCTCGACTTCGCCAAGCGTGTTCAAGGCCGTTTGGTTCATGAAATCGCCCAACTTGGATTGGCGTTTATGGATTCCCGGGGTATCCAAAAAAACGATTTGCTGTTCGGCAGAGGTGTATACGCCATGAATCTTGTTGCGCGTCGTCTGCGGCTTATCCGACATAATCGCGATTTTTTGCCCGATAATTTTGTTCATCAGCGTGGATTTGCCCACATTCGGACGGCCGACGATGGCAACAAAACCCGATTTGAATGCTTGTTTTTTCATATGTTCCTCCTCAGGCGCCTAGGCCTGGAATGTGTATTTTTGCATTACTGTTTGGTCGATTTTTCGAGATCAGCCGGTCCAAACGCCCATGGCAGCAATTCGGCCACGGTTGTTTCCTGAAGATCTCCTTTCAGATTGCCCAAAAAAACGGGCATGTCCGGCTCGCAAAGCTCGAACAATACCTGACGGCATACCCCGCAAGGCGCGATGGGACCTTCCGTATCGCCCACAACCGCAATCGCTTTGAAGCTGCGCGGCTTCTGCCCGCCCGCAATGGCGCTGAACAACGCGGTACGTTCAGCGCAGTTGCTCGGCGTATAAGCCGCATTCTCGATATTGCACCCATGATGAACGTTGCCCTCATGGTCCAACAATGCCGCACCAACCCCGAAATGGGAATAAGGAGTGTACGCTTTCGTACGTGCCTTGATCGCTTGCTGCATCAATCCCTGTTTATCCATCTCTAATCACTCCCTTTATTCCTCATGACAACCCCAGCCATCGCAGGACCGGCTTCGCAAAAACGATGCATCCCACGATGACGGCGAACACCGCAGCCAGCAAAACCGCACCGGCCGCGGTGTCTTTTGCCGCTTTGGCCAGCGGATGAATATTAGGCTCAGCCAGGTCCACCGCAGCCTCCACGGCCGTGTTCATCAACTCGGTGACCAGCACCAGAAAAATGGCGGTAAGCACAAACAGCCATTCCATTTTGGAAATGCCGAAAAAAACTCCGGCTGCACACATAAGGAAGGCTGCTCCTGTATGTACCCGAACATTGCGTTGGGTCCGCAGCCCGTATACGATTCCCTCCGCCGCATTGCGGAATACCAACCCCCAGGAGCGCCTTTTCATTATCGTGTCAGCCCGGCACGTGCCAGAACCGCTTCCTGTTTGCCCATCATTTCGGCTTCGCTTGCTTCATCCTGATGGTCATACCCCAGAAGATGCAGGAAACCGTGCACAAACAAAAAGCCCAGCTCACGCTCAAACGAGTGTCCATATTCTTCGCTTTGCGCAATCGTGCGCGGAACGGAAATAATGATATCGCCGAGCACCTCGGGCATTTCCTCCAGCTCTTCATCCTCATCCAGCTCATAGATGATATCGAGCTCTTCGTCAACGGATTCATTCATCGCAAAGGACAATACGTCCGTCGGACGGTCAATGCCGCGATAGTCGCGATTCAATTCATGAATTTGCGCATCGTCAACAAAAGTCAGGGCTACCTCGCCCTCCTCGATGCCTTCGGCTTCTCCGGCAAGCACGAGCAATCGCTCGAGCATTGCAATCATGGATTCCGAAATTTCTTTATCCTCTTGTTCATTATTCCATGCCAGGTTAAGGCTCATTCTTTCTAGCTCCTGTCTGCTCATAATAAAATCGGTTCAACCTGCTTCCGGTGAAACCGGCTTCGATTTTTTGATTTCCTCCGGATATTCGATCCGGGAATGGAAAATGCCCATCACCGTTTCCTGCAGCGTTTTGGCTATGATGTCCAGCTCGCGCATCGTCAAGTCACATTCGTTGAACTGATGATCGTCAAGCCGTCCCTTGATGATTTTTCCGATCATGGACTCCACCTGTTCGACCGTCGGTTTACGCAGGGAGCGAACTGCGGCCTCCACACTGTCGGCAATGCCGACAATCGCGGATTCCTTCGATTGCGCCTTCGGTCCCGGGTAACGGAAATCCTCCTCCGTAAAGTCCGGTTCCACGCCGGCTTCCTCTGCCTGGCGCAAGGCCTTGTGGTAGAAAAAGTGAAGGAATGTCGTCCCGTGATGCTGTTCCGCGATATCCCGGATCGGCTTCGGCAGCTTATAGTCCTTCTGCATCTCCACCCCATCCCTGGCATGTGCGACGATGATCGACTTGCTCAGCTTCGGATCGATGGAATCATGAGGGTTTTCCATATTGTTCTGGTTTTCGATAAAATAAATCGGACGCTTCGTTTTGCCTATGTCATGATAATACGAACCGACGCGACATAGCAATCCATTGGCGCCGATGGCTTCAGCCGCAGCCTCCGAAAGATTCCCGACCATGACGCTGTGATGGTATGTTCCGGGCGTTTCGGTCAGCAGCTTGCGCAGCAGCGGATGATTCGGATTGGACAGTTCCACCAGTTTCAGCGCGGACAAAATGCCAAAAGAGGTTTCGAAAAACGGCATTAGCCCCATGACTAGAATCGCAGTCAGCACACCGCCGGCAAACGCAAACCCGATGCCGTATAACGTTGTCGTCCGGCTCCATTCCCCCGAATCCATCAAAGCCACGGTAAAGACCGCAAGCGAACCGAACAGGCAGACCATGATCGCCCCTTTGATGATCGTGGAGCGCTGGCTGGCGCGGTGCGTGGCAAAAATGGCCACAAAGGATACCAGTACGGCAAAAAATCCGAATTCGAAATCGAACAGCTGACCCTGATGCGTATTCAGGATGATGCTGGACAAAATGCCGATAATGATCGAACAAACAAATGCAAGCGACGTATCCAGCAAAAGCGCAATCATCATCGCGCCGATCGCCACTGGTGCCAAATATCCGACGTAGGATTGCTCATTGGTCTGAATGATCGCCGTCACATGCATAACCACGATCGTAATAATGAATATTAAAACAAGCATCAACAATTGGGCATTATTGTACTTGAAATGTGTTCCGCTGCACTGCTGAATGTACATCAGCACCGCTGCCGATAACAGGCAGGACAACATGAACAGCCCCAGCTGCGGCCAGTAGTTCACTTCGTTCTTCAACAGATCATTTTCGTCCAGCAGCGAGTACAGCTCCGGCGTAATCATCTCGCCTTTGGAAACAAGCGTTTCCCCTTGCTTGATGAACACCGTTGGCGTATTTTCCCGTGCCTGCACTTTGGCTTCCTTGGTTCCTTCCTCGTCATAGAAACGGTTGGCCGTTAATACAAGCCGGGCAAGCTCCTGAACCACTTCGCGTTGCGTGCGTTTGCCAAGCGAACTGACGCTGACCATTTCAGCCACCTTTGCACGAGCAATGGTCGCATCGCTGATCTGGTCCGTCATCAGCCTGGAAACGATATCCCGGGCAACCGGCTTCATCTCCTGAATGTCATCCGAGGTCAGGCGGGAAATCTTGATGTAGGTTTCCTCCGGAATACGGTAACTTTGCTCCTGCACCACATTTCGCACTTCCTCAAGCAGTGTTTCCGAGTATGTACCCGCTTTTCGGTTGTTGTTGATGAAATTGGAAACAAAATCTTTTTGCCGCTGCGGAATTTCGTCCCGATAAATATCGATTTTGTCCTGGCTGGAAATCTGATCATCCTGGTTCAAACGGTCAATCCGGTCAAGCAGCGTTGTCATCAAATTTTCATTACGCATTTGCACAATCTGATATATCGGTTGAACCCGCTCAGCCGCTTCTTCCTGGGCTTTCAGCGTAGCCTTGTTATTCGGAATTTGCATCGGAGCAGCGATATTCACCTCGCTCCGCGTGCCTTCCTGAATATCGTAACGCTCGGGAAGCACCCGCGGCGCAAGACTGACATAAAAGACCAGCACCAGAAACAAAAACAGAAGATAGCGTGCCCACACGCTATACTTCCATCCTGTTGTTCTATTCTTTTGAAAAGATTTGCCTTTTGACGTTTCCTTCGAAGTCACGATAGACAATCCCTTTCTACACTTGATTTTCCGCGGCTTCGTTGTATGCGACGATGATTTTCTGCACAAGGGAGTGACGTACGACATCCTGTTCGGCAAAATAAACGAACCCGATCTCCTCTACATCGCCGAGGATCGTTTTGGCATCCACGAGCCCGGATTTTTTGCCCCGCGGCAGATCAATTTGCGTAACATCCCCGGTAATGACCATTTTTGAACCAAAACCGAGACGCGTCAAAAACATTTTCATCTGCTCGGGCGTGGTGTTCTGCGCTTCATCCAAAATGATAAATGAATCGTCCAGCGTCCGGCCGCGCATGTAGGCGAGCGGGGCGATTTCGATCAGCCCGCGTTCCAGCGCTTTGGCAACCTGTTCCTGGCCCATCACGTCATACAGCGCATCATAGAGAGGACGCAAGTACGGATCGACCTTTTCCTGAAGATCGCCTGGCAGGAAGCCGAGACTTTCGCCCGCTTCAACCGCAGGACGCGTAAGCACGATTCGTTTGACGCTGCCTTCCTTGAGAGCCGCAACCGCCAACACGACGGCCAAATACGTCTTGCCCGTTCCAGCAGGCCCGATGCCGAATACGACATCGCGTTTCTTGATTGTGGTTACATAGTGCTTTTGCCCGATGGTTTTGACTCGGATCGGCTTTCCGCGGTATGTCGTTGTAATCTCGCCTTTAAACAGATCCAGAAGCTGGTCGGCGCGCAAATCTTTCGCCAGCTCGATGGCATACAGGACATCCCTTTCGGTCAACGCATATCCGTTGCGGACCAACTGCAACAGCACGTCAAATAATTGTTCTAGTGATTCCACGTTCCGGATACCGCCATGAATCACGATTTCCGCTTCGCGGGATGCAATCTGGGCCGGAATTTCATTCTCAATCAGTTTCAGAAAAATATCCTGGGGGCCAAAAAGAGCCTGGCCCTCTCCCGCGCTCTGCAGGGAGATTCGTATGCTGCGTGTTTGCTCTGACAAATAGCCTCATTCTCCTTGACTAGGGACTAACGGAAGTTCTTCCGCAATGCTTTCTTCCACTTCAAATAGTACTTTCATATAAACTTTACCATTCTCTTCACGCTCATGCAAAATTTTTTCACTCAAAATTTTCGTGCCTTTGCCATTTTTCGCGATAATGTCGTTTCTGGCCCCTTCCAGTCCTTTGGCCCTGGCCCATTCTTCCGTATGCTGCTCCTGTCGATCCTGCGTCTCCAAGTCGGTTTCGGTCAACCACCCGAACGGAAGGGTCAGAGAACGCCAGGTGAGCGGTTTATGGTCGCTCTTTGTGTCATACGAACGAAACGGGGTGTCCCCATACCCCCACAGCTGCACGGCCCAATTGCCCAGCACGACGTAAAAACGTTCCTTGCTCTCCCCGGTCATCGTGTGATGCTTTTGCACAAGAGGCACCTCGATTTCGTACTCGCGCCATACAAGGCCCTTGACCTCTCCTTTTGCGACAACAGTCCGTGTATTTTCTTCATCGCCCAATATGCCCGAAATCAGAACCTGTCCCTTTTTTACGCGCATGTCTTTCTGAACGACGGGTCGCCCTTGTTCAGCGTATATGTTCGTAATTACGGCGTCCGTTTTGCTGACCAGATGCCGAGGATTCAACAAAGGTTCCGGCTTGGGCTGAGCGGATTCCACGATCTGGATCGTAACGGTCGTTCCTTCCTTGCTGACACCAACCCAAGTCACGTCAGGCAATGCAAGCGCCAGCTGTTTGGAGAGCTTGTCCTGGCTCTGTAACCGGAACCCCCATTGAAAAGGATACAGCCCTTCTTTTTTGGCTGCAGCAAGCACAACGTCGGAAGGTATTTTGACATTTCCCTTTACTTCCACGCTCCAGACCATGGAAGACAACGCAAACAGTGCCACGATGAAAAACAACATTCCGCCGAGAAAAAACTTTCTCTTCCACAGTCTATCCAAAAAAAAGGGAAAACCGTTGCGCTTCGTTACCCGCATACGACAGCCTGTCCGTTTAAGCAAGGGACGCAACCTGAAAAAATGCGGCAGCAACACGTTCATTTCTGCCGTGTGTGCGTCCCGGGCGCGCAAGTCCCAAATCTCCACCCCTTGCTCCGTCAACAGGTTGATCAACGCTTCGATCTTCTCCCCAGTAACCGTAATGCGGACGTTTCCGCGCAGTTTGTACAGACTGGGCTGCTTCATCCTTTTCCCTCCACTCCATTCATGTGAATATCCAAAATGATGCCTTCTACCGCCACTTCATCAGGCATAATATTGCGAATCATCAGATCTGTCCCCTTGATTTCCAGTTGACCTTGCGACAAGGCAAGCACGATTCGCTCAGGGGTAAACTGGATGACTCCACGATGATTTTCAATATACAATTGCTTGCTGCCGATCAGGGTTAACCGTGGCATATCATAAAGCACATCCTGCGGCAGATCCAGCACTTCGCTGGTCCATCTCCGCAGCTTGCGGCTGATCCGGGTCATTCGAAGGTCTGCCCCCTTCCTATACATTTCAACTTATGCGATGAGGGAAACAAATATGAGAACTATGCGCAAGGAGGGCCGAGCAAAACAAAAAGAACCGTTTTCCGGCGAACAATCGCCAAAAAACGGTTCTTCATTTGTATTATTTCGTCATAAGATAGCCTACTTAAAAACTAAAGCTTTCCGCGGGTCCCGAAGGGTTGCTTAGAGCGCGGCGGACCCAATACTTCCGCCCACAATACGCCACTGCGAATATCCTCCCGGCGCAGCACGGACCGCCCTGCTTCGGCGTCGGAGCCTTGCTCATCCGGAAGCGGGCTAACGGCAGCTGTATTCGCGGAGGAAATCCGATCCATCCGCTCTTGAATAAGACGCTGCTGACGTTCTACTTCCAGCATCTGCTCCTGCAGTGACGCTCCCTTACCCTCCGAAAGATGGCCTCCAAAATCATCGGCACGGTTATTGGTGGCAGCAGGCTGATCGTGCTGCTCTCCACGGTGGTCATCGTACCACTCATCCTCATATCGCTCATCTTTATCGCGTTCGTCCTCATCATTCGCGCCTCTCGATGAATGAGGTCCCGCAGCCTGCTGAGGAGAATTCTGCCGATTCCAATCCGGTTCTCCCCCACCTCCAAAGGTGGGCATCCCGGTATGGGTACCTTTCTTTTTGGGGTCGCCAGCCTTGGCTGCTTTTCCGATGAAGGAAAACAATGCAAAGCCAATGACTGCTACAATGTACAAATTATCGAATACCCAATCCAATAGGCTCACATGCACTCACCGCCTATCCTCAGTTTTTCGAGCCATCCTGATTGCCGGAGCCGGAATTGTCGCCAGGTTTGCCCAAACTGGTTCTCATTTGGGTATCTGCCTCGATGTTTTTCAGGTTCATGTAATCCATCACGCCGATTTTGCCGCTGCGGAGCGCTTCGGACATCGCCAGTGGAACTTGGGACTCGGATTCCACCACTCGCGCTCTCATTTCCACGACGCGGGCCTTCATCTCTTGTTCTTGGGCAACCGCCATGGCGCGGCGTTCTTCCGCTTTAGCCTGTGCGATGCGTTTATCCGCCTCGGCTTGCTCGGTTTGCAGGAATGCACCGATGTTTTTACCTACATCCACGTCAGCGATATCGATGGACAGAATTTCGAAGGCTGTTCCTGCATCGAGCCCTTTAGCCAGGACTGTACGGGAGATCAGATCCGGATTCTCCAAGACGTCTTTGTGGGAATTGGAAGAACCGTTCGTACTGACGATCCCCTCGCCGACACGGGCAATAATGGTTTCTTCACCGGCACCACCGACCAAACGGTCAATGTTGGCACGTACAGTTACACGAGCTCTAACTTTAACTTCGATACCGTCTTTGGCAACCGCAGAAACGATTGGTGTTTCGATGACGCGCGGGTTAACACTCATCTGTACGGCTTGCAGCACGTCGCGTCCAGCCAGGTCGATCGCTGCAGCCCGTTCGAATTCCAGCGGGATGTTCGCACGTTGTGCAGCAATCAGGGCGTTGACAACGCGGTCTACGTTACCGCCTGCCAGGAAGTGGCTTTCCAGTTGGTTAATCGTCAGTCCAAGACCCGCTTTCGTTGCTTTGATCAACGGGTTCACGATTCGACTAGGCGTAACTCGTCTCAGTCTCATTGCCACCAGAGTAATAATGCCGATCCGTACGCCGGACGCGAGTGCCGAGATCCAGAGCATGACCGGGAAGAAGCTGAAGAACACGCTCAACACGATAATGGCTATTACCGCAATGAACAACACAGAGATCAAACCAGGTTCCATAATGTTAGTTCCTCCATTTTTTCTTAGTTTTATGAACAAAAATCATAACACACCTTGTGAATCTATGCTGCGTTTTACCGAAAAACACCCTTAAAATGGTGCATTCGTTAGCCATACGGCTATGTACCGTGCCAAAGCTCATGACTTTGGCACGCATTTTGAATTAAACGGGAAGAGCTTGTTGTACAACAATTCGCGTTCCTTCGGCCTTAACCACAATGATCGGTGTATCCACAGGGATGAAGCCTCCGTCGGTCACCACATCCACACGTTCACCGTTAAAGAGCGCCGTTCCGGCCGGCCGAAGCGGAGTCAGGCTGATTCCTTGCATGCCAAGCAATTCCTTGCGCTCCGTTGCAGAAGAATAGCCTTTGTCTGCAGTCATTCTGTCACTCAGAATAAATCGTTTCCAGACACCTCTGTCCTTGAACACAATAACCACGATGGCAATCACCACGAGCGCTGCCGCAAAAGCAATGCCGAGCGATACAAAGGCGTCGCTGGTGTCATATGCAGCCCGTACAACGCCTGCAACCAACGCAATCGAGCCGAGAATACCCAGTATGCCAAAGCTCGGAATAAACATTTCCAGAATCATCATAATCAGCCCTACGGTAAACAGAATCCATGTCTCCGCTCCGGCAAACCCGGCAATGTAATTGCCGGAAAAATAGAGGACAAAGCTGACGATGCCCACAATGCCAGGCACGCCGAATCCAGGTACAATCATCTCAATGACCACGCCTGCAATACCCAGGAACAAAAGCACGGTCATGACGACCGGATTCGTCAGAAACGTAGAAATGTTCTCCGCGGTTGTCCGCTCCATCGTAAACACGTCATTGTTCCCGTAACCGAGCCATGCTGCAGCTTCCTCAGGAGTACTGCTGATATGGTCGGCATAACCCACCTTCAGCGCTTCCTCGGCGGACAAAGCAATGATTTCCCCTTTTTGCTTTGTTTTGTTGATTTCCGGCATTTCCACAACGACGTTTACGTCAGCCATGCCGGCAGCAATGTCCGGGTTGCGGCCGCTTTTTTCGGCGGCCCCTTGCATTTTGCTTTTCCAGAAAGCAACCAGCTTAGGATCGTCCACATGTTTACCGGAGCTGTCCACCATCGCCGCCGCGCCAATCATGCTTCCTGGCGACATCACGATCTTATCTGCATTCAACGCCAGAAAACTTCCCGCAGATGCCGCGTCTCCACGCACAAAAGCCACGGTCTGCACAGGGCTTTCCTTGATGAGCGTTCCCAGCGCTTCCGCAGTATCCACTCGCCCTCCGGGCGTATTGATATCTAGTACGATCAGTCCGGCCCCCATGGCCTCCGCTTCCTTGAATCCACGCTCCATGAATTTGCCAAGCCCCTGCTCAATCGGTTTGTCAACCGGAATGATGTACACGGACCCGGTCTTGTTCTCAGCCGCGTAAGCAGAAGACCCGCCCATGAAGACAGGAAGCGTCAGCATTAATAACATGATAAGCATCAGCGGCACCGCAAGCCACATTCGACGCATTCCTTTCACAAATAATCCCCCCTTTTCCAATATCGTTATACAGTCCAGCTTATGGTATTTATTACGTAGAATGCAACATTACGTTTCATAAAAGACAAAATTAATTTATGCCATTAAAGATGTATTTCCAAACAAAGCAGCTCACCACATGGAATTTCCGCAATATACGAGAACCAGGGCCGTCCCCCACCGAAAGGAACGATCATGAGCTTCGCCGAAGTGACGGGCATTAGCAAAACGATGCTGGGTCAGATCGAACGTTGCGAATCCCACCTCTCCATTGCAACGGTGTGGAAAATCGCCAACGGCTTAAAGCTGTCCATCACGGCCTTGATCAGCGAGCCCGTACAAGATGCATCGGTCATTCCATTGGATTCGGTTCGCATGTGGACGGAAGATGAGGGGCGGATTCGGATATATCCCCACTTCTCCATTGAAGATGGAAGACCATTTGAGACATACATGATGGAAATGGATCAATACGGAGTGCTTCGGGCGGCCCCCCATAATAAAGGTACGGAGGAGTTCATTTGGGCTTTGAAGGAGAGCTTATCGTTCAGGTGCATGATCAGGAATATGTCGTCCCCGCAGGCGCGGCTATCCGGCTCAAGGCAGACAAACCACATGTCTACCAGCATGCCGGATATGCAATGACTCGTTTAAGTATGGTCATTCATTATTCACACTGAAACGGAATATCAAAAAATGATAACCGAGTCCAGAGAAAGAAAAAACACCTCCTGAGCATTCAGGAGGTGTTTACCGTTTTTGCTTTATTGCAGAAATTGTTGGACTGCTTGATTAACCAGTTTGCCATCCGCTTTGCCTTTGACTTTCGGCATCAGGGCGGCCATGACTTTCCCCATCTCGGCTTTCGAAGAAGCACCGGTTTCCTGGATGGTCTGCTGTACAATAACTTTAATTTCTTCTTCGGTAAGCTGTGCAGGAAGGTACTGACTAATTACATCAATTTCCGCTTTTGCATTAGCCGCGAGTTCATCGCGACCGGCTTTGTCAAATTCTTGGAGGGCATCTTTGCGCTGTTTGATTTCACGACTCAGGATATCAAGCACTTCGTTGTCATCCAAAGTTCTTTTCAAATCTATTTCAAGATTCTTGATCGTCGAACGAATCAACCGAATGGTGGAGAGTCTGAATTTATCCTTACTCTTCATCGCTTGCTTCATATCTTCGTTCAATCGTTCGCTAAGATTCATGGTAGTTCAAATCCTCCTAAAACTTTCTCTTACGAGCAGCCTCGGACTTTTTCTTGCGCTTCACGCTTGGCTTCTCATAATGTTTACGCTTCTTCACCTCGGCCAGGACGCCATCTTTTGCGATGGAACGTTTAAAGCGACGAAGTGCAGCATCAATAGTCTCGTTTTTGCGAACTTTAGTTTCAGACACCAGTTTTCCCTCCCTCCGACCAGACCGTCCAAGAGCAACAACACGGTTCATCACCTTTCATTATAGGCGAAAGACAATCAAGGTGTCAACCTAAAAGGAATTGTCGATTATTTGTGTGAATCGGATAGACTTGTCAGGGCGCCGATGCGGGTCCCTCCAAGCAGGTGATAGTGCAAATGGTTCACTGACTGTTCCCCATCCTTGCCGCAGTTGTTGATCAAACGATATCCGGAATCTTTAACGCCCAAACGCTCGGCAGCCTCCTGCACCGCCAGGTGCATCTCTCCGATCAACGGCAGATCCTCCGGCGTTACCTCGTTCATGGAAGCAATATGCTTCTTGGGAATGATCAACACATGGGTAGGCGCCGCAGGCTGGATATCATGAAATACGATCACGTGTTCATTCTCCAATACTTTGTTGGAGGGAATGCTGCCCTCGACGATTTTGCAAAACAAGCAATCCATAGTGGATACCCTCCTTTAATTGATATGTTATGTATATCCTTCTTTATCATACCGGAACTGAAATCTCACGTCCAATTTGAAAAAAAACAAGCCTCCCATCTCCCAGGATCTTGAACTCAAGGGGTTGGGAGGCTGTTCACCGCCTCAATAATAAGGCAGCAGCGACAAGGCCACGAGCCCGAACAACGGCAGCACAAGTCTGTTGAAACGTCTGCGTCCATAACCATAATAAGGATAAGGATATGGATATGGCTGCGGATATCCATATCCCGGATAAAACCCACGCATTGGCGTGATCGGCATGTTGGATGAAGGCATCACGCTTGGTGCCTGATTCGCATAAGGTACAGCAGCCTCAGGACCAACGGGGACTGCCAGATAAACCATGTCGTCATCCACGTGTTCCACGATCCCATCAAAAAGATTCCCGTCCTCCATCTGGATGCATACATACCGATGCAAATGATCCATGCATAATTTCTTTGCTTCCATTTTTTCCACGTTGCTGCGCCTCCTCAATTAACCTCTGTTCCTGATCCCATCGTATTCAGTTCTGGGCGAATTGACACTATGGGGCACGAAACCCCTACATTTTTTTGGGCGGCAGCGCCAGAGCAGACGTTCAATCGCGGACAAACCCCAACATCAAATGGATAAAAAAAGAAGCACCCCATGAGCATCTTCCCAGTGGGAGACACTTCCGCAGACGTCTATTCAGGAACATTCCTGATCAAACGTCTGCCAGGGTACTTGTAAATAAGAATTGTCGGCTTGACTGTAGTATAACAGCAGGCTGAACCTGTATCTGTGAGAAAGCTCACGTTCATCGGCAGCCTGCTTTCCTCGTAATCCGGGGTTATAGCGTTTCCAGCATAACTCTGGAACCGCCACCCGCCTCGTTCGCCGGGACGACGATCAATTTGCGGGCAAGACGAGCCCGCAGTTCCGGCACATGGCTGATCACGCCGACGGCCAATCTGTCGTCATGCAGTTTTTCCAGGGAAGTGATCACCGTATCGAGCAGATCGGGATCGAGCGTGCCAAAGCCTTCGTCCAGGAAAAAGAATTGCAGCGGATATTGCCCCCGCAGCTGAATCTGCGCCGACAACGCCAGCGCCAGAGACAAGGAGGTCAGGAAGGTTTCTCCGCCAGACAGGGTGGATACCGGCCGTTTGACACCGCCGTTGGCATCGTCGCAGATGACAAAGCCGCCACCGGAATCAACCTCCAGGGAGTAACGCTGCTTGGTCAGGAAACGCAAGCGCTGCGAGGCTGCCTGGCTCACCTGCATTAACTGCTCTTCCGCAATGTATTCCACGAAGGCATTGCCCCGGAACGCCGCTTGCAGCTTGCTCAGCAGCTCTCCCTCTTCGCTGACCTCAAGCCGTTTGTTTTCCAGCTCGGTCCAGCGTACATGCCGCTGCTGCACATCCTCCAAATCCCGCTCTGCTCTGGCTTTCGCTGCAAGTGCAGCTTCATCCTCCGCCCGTCTGGTTTGAAGGAGAGTCATGCAATGCTGCCACTGTTCCTCGGTTACTTCCGCACCGTTCAACTTCTGCTCCAGCTCGCGCAGCAGGGATGCCAGCTCGCGTTCCCGTTCGCGGTGAAGACGGATTTTTTCCGTCAGCCGCAGAACCTCGGTTTCTTCCACCTTGGCGAGTTCCACTTCATGATCGGTTTCAAACGGGGAATGCGCCAGCGATTGCCGCCAATGCTCCATGGCCTGCTCCAGCTGCTGGGCCGCGGACTCGGCAGCTTGACGAGCCAAGGCGTCGTTTTTGACAGACTCTTGCTTCAAGGCATCCGCTTCCTTATAACGCCGGGAAGCCTCTTCGGCAGCCTGTCGCAGCTCGCTTAGCCGCGCCTGGGCCGCCGCGATCAGTTCCTCGACGCGCTGCTCACCGACCCATTTGCGCAAACGTTCTTCTTTCTCGGCGAGCTGTTTGGTGTTGCCTTGCCATTCCGTCCGCCACTGGATCAACCGTTTGTCCAGCTCGACCAGCTGCTGATGGAGCGTCTGGATCAGCCGCTCCTTCTCTTCAAGGAACGTGACGCTTTTGCTAAGTCGTTCCTTGATGTCTTCGGAGCGTGCATCGCGCTCCTGCATCGCCTGCACCATGGCTTCAGCCTGCTCCGGGGCGATGCCCGGCAGTTCCGAGGCCCAGCGGGCTTGCAGCGCAGCCGCAGCGGCCTCGCTTTCGGCCAGCCGGCGCTCCGCCTGCGAGAGCGCGGCACGGCCGGCCTCTTGCGCAGCAGCGGCCTCCGCGCGCCGCTGCTGCGCCTCTGCCGCCGCCTGCGCAAGCGCGGCGGCTTCGCCCTGCAGCGGCGCTGCGGCGTCAGCCAGCGCCTGCGCGGCCTGGCGCAGCGCGGCGGCACGCGCCGCGAGCTCCGCCGGAGAGCCTGCGTGCGCGGGCTCCCCGGCGGGCTCTTGCGCCGCTGCCGCAGGCGCGGCTTCGGCGGCGGCTGGGCCGGCCGCCGCGCCGAGCTGCGTCAGCAGGCTGCGACGCTCGTGCAGCTGCTGGCGCAGCCCAAAGCGCAGCTCCTGCAGCTCCGCCTGCAGGCTGCGCAGCAGTTCGAGGTCCGCATCGCCTGCGTGCGGACCTTCTTCCGGCGGCGGCGCCGGGAGCGGGTGGTGCGCGGACCCGCACACCGGGCAAGGCTCGCCGTCGCGCAGCTCTGCCCGCAGGGCAGCGGAAAGGCGGTGCAGCTCCTGCTCACGCAACGCGCCCTGCAATTGTTCCTCCGCCCGGGCCAGCAAGCGCTGCTCAAGGTCGATATCCTGCTCGCAGGCGGCCAAGGCTTCTACGTTTGCAATGGTTTGTGCAACCAGCAGCTCTTTTTGCCTAGCCTGGCGTTCTTCCTGCAAGCTCACCGTTTTCTGCTTGGCATCCGCTTGCTCCAAGGCAAGCTTGCCCGCATCCGCCTCGGCTTGATGGCTACGACGCTGTTCGTTGATCGCCTCCAGGCGATGGCGCAGCTCCAGCGCAATCTGCAGCTGCCTGCGTTCGTCAGCTTTCACCTCGCTGACCTTCAAGTCCTCCTGCAGCTCTTCCCGCCGCTTGCGCCCGCGCTGCTGCAGTTCCCGTTCCTTGTCCAACTGCTGGGAAAGGGCAGATTGTTCCGCTTCCCCTTGCTCCAAAAGCCGGGACAAGCGCTGCGTGTCGCTTTGCAAGCCGTCCCGCTCTTTTTGCAGTTCTTTGGCCTGTTCCAATTGTTCCAGACGCAATACGAGCCGCGGTTCTTCCTCAGCCAGTAGGGCACGGGTCTGATCCGCACGGCTCGCCGCCTGCGCGGACAACTGCTCATGCATCGCCGCCTGTTTGCTCGCCGTCTCGGCCGCCTGCTGCCGCAGCTTGCTTGCGCTGTCGGCATCCCGCATCGCCTGCAATGCAGGCAGGATGGCCTCTGCTGCAGTCGCCAGTTTCAGCCGTTGTTCCTCCGCCTCGATCAACGGTTCCTGTGCCTTCAAGTTTTGCTGCTCTGCCTGACGTGCCTGGCGTTCAAGGCCAAGTTCACGCACTTTGCCAAGCCGCTCCGCGGCCTGCATCGATTCTTCCAACGCTTTGCGGGAAGCCTCCGCTTGCTTCGTCGCGGCCTGAACGGCTTGCCCGGCTTCCTCCAACGTCTCGCGGCTTGCATTCCCCAGCCCCTGCTGCTCAGCGGCAATGGCTCGATGCTGCACGTCGTTGTCCTTCACTCTGCGGCTAAGCTTGATGGCAAGCTGATCCCCGTATTTCTCCAGATGGAACAGCCGCTGCAGCATTTGGCGCCGCTCGCTGCCTTTCAGGGACAGAAATTCGGCGAATTTGCCCTGCGGCAGCACGACGGCGCGAGTGAAATCATCCATCTTCAGCCCGATGACATCCTCTACGCAACGATTTACGTCGGACACCTTGTCGGCAATCACGTCCGGCTCGGCATCTTCGAGCACTTCTATAAAACGGCTCTTCGTATTGCTCACGGTGACTTCGCCCGTCCGTTTAAACGTACGGTCCACGCGGAACCTGCGCGGTCCGTGGGCCGCAGCCAGCTCGAACTCGAACGAAACCGACAACGAATCTTCCGCATGGTTCATAATGCCCTGGGTGCCGCCTACGGCGCGTTCCACCTTGCCGTACATGGCCAGAGTAATCGCATCCAGCAAGGAGGACTTGCCGCTTCCGGTCGGTCCGAATATGCCGAACAGTCCCGTCTCCGTCAGCACCGTGAAATCGATCTCCTGCGGCTCTCGGTAGCTCTGCAGACCCGCCACTTTCAACCAAATCGGTTTCATCTTGCTTCGACCTCCTCACGAACGCCGGGCTCGTCCTCGTCCACGAGCTCCAAAAACAGCTGGACCAGCCGGTCCTCAGGCTGCGCCCCTCCGGTCTGCCGCTGGTAAAACTTGCGGAACAGCTCATGCACAGGCAATTCCGCGCGCTGCTCCAGCAAGCCCGCCGCCTCCATCTCCGGATATACCGGACGAATGTGAATGATGCCGTCATGCGCCCGCCGCAGCGTCTGGATCTCTTTGAGCGACATCGCGTCGTCCAGCCATACTTCCAGATCCACGAAAGCCTGCGCATCCCTGCCCTCGTCCAGCCAGCGCTGAATTTCGGCCAACCCGCCGCGCGCTTTCCAGCGCACCAGCGGCCGTCCGCAGGACAGCAGCACTTCTTCAACTTGAGCAGGTTGTCCTGGTACGACGTCCACCATAGTGACCGACTTGCTCTGTCCCGCCTCCGAAAAGCTATATGCAAGCGGTGATCCGCTATAACGAATGATCCCGTCACCTTTCACTGCCTGGGCCCGGTGAAGATGGCCCAGCGCTGTATATTGCGCGCCAACAGCCAATGCGGACGGGTCTACGGTGTATGCACCCCCCACCTGAATCGGACGCTCCGAATCTGTCTCCACGCCGCCGAGCACGTAAATATGGCTCATCGCCAGATTGACCGTATCCGGGCGGAAAGAAGCTGCAAGCCGCTGCATCAGCATGCCGACGCGGCGGCTGTATGCCTGGCGAAGCACGCGTTCATCGCTATCCGCGCTGAGCAATTCATTCAGTCGTGATTCGGAAGGATAAGGCAGCGCCGCAATATGCGCCGTCTCTCCGGTCCGCTTGGCATGGATGGTTACCGTCTCGGCGGTCGGCGTTCCGATCAACGTAATCCCATGCCTGTTCACCAGCGGCGTGACCGACGATACCCGCTCAGGCTGATCGTGATTGCCTGCAATGACGACCAGCGGCCTGCCCTTTTCCGTCAGTCTGGCCGCAGCCTCATAGAACAGCTGTTCCGCAGCCGCCGGCGGATTGACGGAGTCGTACACGTCCCCTGCCATCAGCACCGCATCGGCCTGTTGTTCGTCGGCCAACCTGACGAGCTCGTCCACAAAATCCTCCTGCTCCCGAAGTCGGCTCCGACCCTCCAGCGTTTTTCCGAAATGCCAATCTCCCGTGTGCAACATACGCATCGCCCGTTCATCCCCTCTCCATGGAAACCCTCGCGGCCGCGAGGAGAAAAATGCTCCGTACAAACCTGCTTTCCCCCGTACGCTTACCCTCGTCCCGTCCACCCGGGTTTCCTTTGTGTTTCTGCATTCATCTATTGCTGAGCCCTCGTGATCAAGGCACTCATACAGGCAGCCCTGCCTCTTTTATCTTTCGTGGACCGCCTCCCGCACTCGGCCGTGGTGGCCTATAAGCGAACGGCATGCCCGCCATCAAAGAAATACAACCATTTCCGCGAAACCTTCCGGCCCAATATATCTTCGATGGCCTGAGCATACAGGTTCAGTTGGAAGCTGTAATTCGCTACCAGCGCATCGATGCCGCCCCGATGTTCAAGCACGCGGTCCGTCTTGTAATCGAGCAGAACCAACTCTCCGTCCACCTCATAGAGACAGTCGATGATCCCCTGAACCAGCACCGTTTCTTGTTCCAGAACCGCACTCTGTTTCGCGTCAAAGTCCACCGTTCCCTCTCCGGCGTTTGCAGTACGATCGTTCACCCACCGCGCGGGCGTAAGATTCGCCGGAAGCCCGTAAACAAACGGAATCTCCCGTTGAACACGATCGGCACGCAGCAGCTCGGAGCCGGGCTCCGTCTCGAAGAACGCCATAAGCTCCGCAGCTTCAACGACGTCCGCCTGCTGCTGGGTCAGCAATTGCCGCTGAACGAGATTGGCGACCGTTCGTTCCAGGACGGCAACGTCAATCACGGTACCATCAAACGGTACATGCTGCATCACCGTATGATACACCGTCCCTCGCTCAGCCCCTGTCAATTGCTTCTCTTCCATGAATTTCGGACGACGAAGATGAAGCTTGAACGAGGCATCTGCGGCATGGCCGCCTCCGTTATCGGCATTCCGGACCGGAACATTTCTGCGGATGTCATCGCTTTTCCTGCCATCGCGCAAATCCGGCGCCTGACCGGCGCCTTGTCGGGCGTGAACCGGTTTTCCGTCGCTGGCTTCTGCCGTCTCGTCACCCGATCCCGGGTTTTCCGTGTCCACTTGCCCTGCTTCTCCGTCAGGCTTGTATCGATTCCGCACAAACAGCTCCTCCATCACCTGCAGGGATTCGTCCCCAAGGGAGAAAAAACGGCTTTTCAGTTCGGATACGGATGTGCTCGCAGCAACTCGCGTGGCTGCCTCATGAGCATAAGACCATGACAGCCGCCGATCCACTTCCTGCATCAGATTGCTGTTTGCCTGGTCGTCGATCTGCACTAATCCGTCTCGATCATCAGTTCGCTGCTCCGGCAGTTCCAACGCTTCCTCCGTTTCGATCCGGTCATCCATGCGCAGTCCGGGCCGCAAAGATACCGGTTGTTTCGCCGCCAAGGCAGACATCCGTTCCTCACGGATCAGCGACAACCCTTCCTGGTTCTCTTGCGCCGAACCAACCATGACCTCCTTGGATATGCGGTCAGCGTTTACTACCGCAATGTTCCAGCGTGATTCATCTTCGGTCAGGCATGCAGCGTAAGCATCGCTTCCACCCGCAAGCTGCCGCAGCAGGGTCGCATCCGGATGACGGACCAGCGAAGGTCCGATCCAGTCGAGATAACTTCTGCCGGCGGCGAGCAGGTAATCCGGGAGATTCAGTTCGGGACTGTCCTTGACCTGTGCCCAGGCAGCCGCTTTTTTGGCCGCGTCTTTCACCGTGCCGACCAAAATCATTTTTTCCTTCGGCCGTGTCAGTGCCACATACAGCACGCGCATCTCCTCCGCGAGGAGTTCGAAACGGGCGCGGCGGCGTATGGCCAGATTGGCCAGCGTCGGATAGGTTACCCGATTGTCGCGATCCACGAACCGCGGGCCGAATCCAAGCTCCTTGTGCATCAGAAACGGTGCGTTCAGATCCTGCTGGTTGAACATTTTGGATATGCCTGCCACGAACACGACCGGAAATTCCAACCCTTTACTTCGATGAATGGTCATGATGCGCACCGCGTTATCCTGCTCCCCGGACGCGCTCATCGCCCCCAAATCCCCGCCATTTTCCCGAAGTCTGGACACGTATGTCAGGAAACGGAACAATCCGCGGTTCGCGGTCGCTTCTTCATATTGCCGTGCACGATCGTACAATGCCTTAAGATTGCTCTGTCTCTGCATGCCTCCGGGAAGGCCGCGCACCCAATCCAAATATCCCGTTTCGCGGTATATACGCCAGATCAATTCGCTCAAGCTTCCTTGACGCGCTTCCCGTCTCCACTGCTGCAGCTGGCGCAAAAAACGCGCCAGTTTTTGCCGCAACAAATCCGCTTCATCACTTTCATGCTGAACGAAATGCTCCTGATGTCCGTTGGATAGACCGGCATAGAACTGACCATCTGCATGACCCTCTGCTCCAACGAAGCTTTGATCGGGATCGTCGTTTTCCAAAACCGGTTCAGGCAGTTCAAGCTCCGCCGTCGCCGCGGTTTCCCCCAGCGCCTGTTCCAGCTCGCTCCATGCCTCGGACCATTCCACCTGAGTGGCGTCGTCTTTCCCTTTCCCCATCGAATCTGCCAAACAAATCGAAGGTTCCTCAAGACTACCAGCAGCCATTATCACTGCATCATAGAAGGATTGTCTCTGATCGCCAAGGCGTATGAGCGCAAGTTCCTCTTCATCCAGTCCCACGATCGGGGAACGAAGCACCGAAGCAAGCGGGATGTCCTGACGCGGATTGTCCACGATCTGCAGCAAGGATAACATCACTTCGACCTCGGTCGCCTGAAAATAACCCTTGCTCTGTTCCCCGCCAGCCGGAATGCCCTGCTGCCTGAATTCCTCGATCATGAGCGGAGCCCACATCGCCGCGGAACGAAGCAGAATGACGATATCGCCGTAACGCGCCGGGCGCATTGTTTTGAGCGCTTTGTCGTATACCTGCAGCGCAGGTTTGTCCCCGTCACCCAAAAGCTCGCGAATCCGTCCTGCGATCGCCCGTGCTTCCAATTGGGCCGTCTCCAGCTCTGCGCTCTCCAATTCCGCGAGCGGTTGGCCTTCTCCCGTCTCGCTTTCGGCATCCGCCCAATCCGCGCCGTCGCCCTGGCGGTCGATCAGCAGCAGTTCAGGCGTGTAGGACGCCGTGCCCAGCGATTCTTCCGGAAAAGTCGCGCCATAGGCAAGCTGTGCTCGCTCGTCATACGCGATTTCGGCAACACTTTCGTTCATGATTTGGCGAAACAGCATGTTCACGGCATGCACGACTTCGGAACGGCTGCGGAAATTGCGCGCAAGGTCGATCCGTTTCCCTGCCCGAAGCGGCAGCGCTTGATCTTCCCTGTCGCCCGCGTCCGTCCGATACTGTCGGTATTTGCTCAAGAACAATCCAGGCTCCGCAAGACGGAAACGATAGATGCTTTGCTTCACGTCCCCGACCATGAAGCGGTTCCCCGGGGCTTCCCTCGAAATCAACCGCACGATGTCTTCCTGCACCGTATTGGTATCCTGGTATTCGTCCAGCAGCACTTCATCAAAGCGCTCCCGGTATTCCATCGCAGCATCGGAAGGCAACGCCTGGTCCGGCGTGGAATCCTCATGCCGCAAAATCTGCAAGCAGTAATGCTCCAAGTCGTTAAAATCAACCTGTCCGCGCTCCTGCTTTGCGCTGCGGTACAGCTCGGCGAACTCGCTGACCAGACGGGACAGCTCTTGCATGAGCGGAGCAGCCTGCTGCAGCTCCTGCCAAAAGGAAAATGCGCTTCTGCCGAACAGCGAAGCTTTCAGATCCGAGACCGCTTTTTTCGCAGCCTCGCGCAATTCCTTGACCTGCTCCTGCAAATCGGGATCGGTCTGGTCCTTCTTGCACGGTTTCAGCTTGCCGAAAGCCACCGTTTGAAAAGCCTCCGGCTGGCGCTCCCATGGCACGACCTGCACCGCGGACAACAACTCTTCGACCATGGCAAGGTCTGCTTTCAATGTATCGGCGTATGGGGCCGGTCCTCCGGGCTGCAGCGCAATCGCGATCCCCTGGCGCAGCAATCCGGCTGCCCCGCTCAATGTCAGTGCCGCATCTTGCAAAATGCTTCGCACCCAAGGCGATTGTCCCAAAGCTTCCACGCTTTCGACCTGAAATGCGTCTGCCATCTGGGCAAGCCAATGCTCCGGCCAGGAATGGCTGCGCGAAAAATCGTACAGCCGCTGGACCAGCCTGTGCATCGCATCATCGCTGCGTTCGCCGCTGAACCAGTCGACCAGTTCGCGGAACGTGCTGCCTTCCCCCTCTTGGCCATACTTTTCTTCGAACAGCTGCTCGAGCAGCTCCTGACGCATCAGTTCCGCTTCGTTTTCGTTCAGGATGCGGAACGCTGGATTCAGCGGAATAAGCTGATAATAACGGCGAATGACTTCCATGCAGAAGGAATGCAGCGTCGTGATCGACGCCCGCCCGAGCAGCGAAAGCTGCGTGCGCAGATGCTCTTCCTCCGGATTCTGTTCCAGCGCCTGTTCCAGCGCTTCCCGAATCCGCTGCTTCATTTCGGAAGCTGCCGCCTTCGTAAACGTGGCCACGAGCAGGCGATCCACGCTGAACCCCAGGGAAGGATCGGCAATTTTGCGAATGATGCGTTCCACCAGCACCGCCGTTTTCCCGGACCCGGCCGCAGCCGCCACCAGAATGTCTTCCCCGCTTTGCGAGATGGCGCTCCACTGATCGTCGCTCCAGAAACTTCCCTCCGGTTTGGGTATGCTATGCAACCTCGTCATGTCGTCTCCCCTCCCTTGTGATGGGATAACAGGTCCCACATTTGCTGTTTGCCTGGTTTGGGCAGCAGCTTGTATTCGTTGCCTTCGATATTTTCGTCAAACTGGCAGACCGGCTTGTACGGGCAAAACGTGCAGGCCACCTCCTGCTGGATGCGGTAAGGCTCGATGGCCACATCGCCCTCGGTAATGCGCGTTCCAATCTCGCGAATGTTATGGCGCACGGATGACAGCAGCGTATCCCATTGCTCCGGCGTCGCCACAGCCGCACTGCTGTAGAAGCTTCCATCCGCCTTGAGCGCAACCGGAATTATGGCCGAATGACCCTTATCGAGGGTGTGGTCCATCTGAGCAATCGCATCCCGATCCGCAAGCAGCAGCCCTTTCATCTTGAATTTCTTCAACAGCTCCTGCCCCGCCTGCTCGGGAGTCATGCCGTTGGAGGATTGCAACAACGGGTTATGCACGTGGAAATACAATGTTCCGCCAGGCAATGCAGGTTCTCCAAGCCACTCTTCGGCAGCGCTCAGCAGTACTTCAAGGTAAGTGAGCATCTGCAAAGAAAGGCCATAATACACTTCATGCAGCTTGAGATCCGTCTGGCTTGATTTGTAGTCGATGACGCGCAGCAGCAATCCGTTCTCGCCTTCTGCAACGTCAACGCGGTCGATCCGGCCCACGATTTCCAGCACGCAGCCGTTCTCCAGCTCGAAACGCAGCGGCGGCAGCGGTTTGTCGGGGCCAAAGTCCAGCTCCAGCCCGATCGGCTCGAAGCTCCCCCGCCGCGATTGCTCGCCGAGAATGACCGAGGCACGGCCGACGACTTCTTTCAACTTGCGGAAAATGTATCCGTACCGCTTCGTGCTGAGCAAAATTTCGCCCTGAAGCTGCGGAGCGATCTGCTCTACCGTATGCTCGGCTTCCTGCCTGCACTCGTCGGGCGAAAGGCTTCCCCAGCTTCGGTTTTGCTCGCGCAGCCGAATCGCAAGCTGGCTGAGCGCAGCGTGGAACAATTGTCCGATGTCAGGCGCCTGCAAGCGATACGTCTGACGTTCTTTCAGGCGCAGCCCATGGGAGGCAAAATGCGAGAAAGGACATGCCACAAAGCGTTCCATGCGCGAGACGCTGGTCCTGACTTGCGTTCCGTACAATTTGCGGCTTGTCGACGTACGCAGGGGCAGTGCGCGATTCTGATAAAACACCGACCCGAGCAGGCGTTCCAGCGGAAGCCTTGTCTCCATGCGGGACAGGTGCCAATTGTATACCGCCCACCACAGTTCAGGTATTTCTTCTCCCCGCCGCCATCTGCGCAGCTGCGCGATCAGGCTGGACAGGCTTTGTCCGGAATGAAGCACATGGGCCCAATGGCTCTGCTCGTCGTCCACGTTTTGCGGCTCCGCGAGCAGCGGCGAAATTTCAAGACCGAACATTTTGCGCACATGCCTTACGATTTCCGAGGGCAGCAGCGTTTTGCCTTCTTCATCAGCAACCGGATAACTGAGCCATAACCGGTGACTCGCCGAGGTGAGCGCAGTATAGATCAGGAAGCGTTCATCCAACATTTTTCGGGTGGCATTCGGTCCGAGGGAGAGACCGCGATCCGTCAGCCAGAGCCGCTCCTGCTCCGTCAATACGCCGTCGTCCTGAGGAACGGCAGGCAGTTCTCCATCCACGGCGCCCAGCACGAACACGTAACGGATATCCCTTAGACGGGTCCGGTCCATGGAGCCGAAGAGGACTTGATCCAGCGCCGGGGGAATCAGGCCGAGCTGCAGCTCGGCCAGTCCGGTCTCGACCATGCCTGCAAACAGGTCGAGCTCCAACCGTTCGCTGCCGAGCATGTCCACCGTCTGGTCCAGCAAATCCAGCACGGCGCCCCAGATCTGGCGATGCTCGCGCGATCGTTCCGGATCGCCTTCAGCCTCCGCACGGGCCGACATGGCATCCAGCTTCCACGGAACTTCCGCGTCCTCCAATAGCTGGTACAGAGCAACGCAGCGTTCCTTGGCGGTCTTGGCTTTGTTCATTCGTTTCTCGAATGCGCCCAGCGGGCCTGTAATCGTCGACCTGCACGTCTCCATCAGGGCCAACATCTGCTCACGCCCCAGGTTGCGGCGCTCCTGGCCCGGATCTTCCAGCGACAGGCTTGGCGCAGCCCGCCATGGCTTGCCGTCCGTCCAACGATATCCGTGAATGCCGCTGGCAAGCACGTAATTTTCAAGCTGATCCATGTCTTCGCGCGTAACGGAGCCGTCCCGGGGAAGCAGCAAATCCGTTTTGACGCAGCGAAATACGTCCTCGTACCTCCACCGACGGCGAACGATGTCCAAGGCGGAACGAACGAATTCCGCAAGCGGGTGATGCAATTCGTTTCTTCTTCGGTCAAGGAACACAGGCACGTCGTAATCCCGGAAAAGCGGTTCGGCCATATCGGCATAGGCATCGAGATTGCGGACGAGCACGGCCATGTCCCGATAGCGCACGCCTTCTTCCTGTGCCAGGCGGCGCATTTCCCGGAGCGCGCCTTCCAATTCGGTACGGCGGTTCTCCGCCGCGTACAGCCGAATGCCCGGATCTCGGCCATCGCTTCTCCAGCGGACGCGCCGATCGAATCCCGCTTCCAGATGAGCCAGCCCCGGACTGTTCACGAAGCGAGGCAAGACGTCCGCATGAAGCACCTGCGTTTCGGTTGCCACGCCTCTCTCGTCGGCCATGCCTTTTAACTTGGCATACGCTCCCGCCGTAGGGAAGAACAGATCCAGTTCCCCAGGCAGTGCGCCTTGATCGTAAGGACGGTCAAGCGTCAGTCCGATGGTGACGGACTCCGCCCGAGACATCAATCCTCCGATCACGCCAAGCTCCAGCGGTGTAAAACTTTGAAAACCGTCGATCCAGACCTGCGCGCCATTCAGCAGCTCGCTCTCCGGCATGCGTTCCGAAAGCTCGGACAGCGTGTCTTCATCGTCAATGTACAAACCGCTCAATTCCTGTTCGAAATCGCGGTATACGAGAAGCAGGTCATGCAGCTTGTCGCCCAGAATCGGAGCCGACGAAGAAGCATCCCATGCGGCTATGCCCTCCTCCAACGAAGCCGGAGCCAGCTCATGGCGCTTGAACTCGCCGTACAGGTCATTCAAGTGGCCGATGAATCCCAACTGGCTGCCTGACGCGCCGAACAGCTTCAACTCTTCATGCCGACGCTGCAGCACTTTGTAGAGCAGCATTTTTTTGCCTTCGCTGCCGATGGGCGTGCGCGCGGAACCGCCGACTTCCTGCATGACCCGGTGGGCCAAACGACGGAAGCCGTACACTTCTGCGCGCATCGCGCCTTTGACGGCCCCGTACGCAAACAACGCCTGTCCGGCACGGAACGAGCTTTGTTCGGGAACCAGCATGATCAGCGGCTTGCCTTGCGGGTCCTGCTGAAGCAGGGAAACCATCTCCCGGGTGAACAGCGTACTTTTGCCGCTGCCTGCCCGGCCTATCACAAAACGTACGGACATGTTCCTTCCTCCAAACATCACGATCAAGATTTTAATTTCCAGTATACCATACCGGGAGTGCTTCGGAACATACGTTTGCCACAATCCGGCAAAGTGCCGCTTCCATATCCATACATGGCAAAAAGCCCGCAGCTTTCCCAGCATTGGGCTTTTTGCAAATACGTTTCGTTATATCCATCATCACCCGGCGATTCACAATTCCGAATTACTTCGTTTTGCTGCGCACCTCAAAGATCGCAAATTTCAAATAGTGCCCTTCATCCACGCCAAGAATTTGCGGGTGGTCCTTGCCTGCCGCCTTCCACTCGATCAAACGCAGCACTTTGCCTGCATCTTTGGCGGCATCGGCAATCGTTTCGAGGAACAGGTCGGGACGCATGTGGTACGAACAGCTTGCCGTTACGAGGTACCCTCCCTCGTTCACCAGCTTCATGCCGTGCAGGTTGATGTCCTTGTAGCCGCGGCAGGCCCCTTTGACGGCCGACTTTGTTTTGGCGAACGCCGGAGGGTCCAAAATGACGACGTCAAATGTTTTTCCGCCTCCGGCGGCCAGTGCCTTGGACGTATCCACTTTTTCTTCCCCGGCACGGGAGCGGGCCGCGCGTTCATCCAATCCTTTGACCTGCTCGCGCAAATATTGGAAAGCATCTGCAACGACAAACTCCACCCGGTCCGTGAAACCGTTCAGTTCCACATTGGTGCGCGCGCTTTCGATCGCATGCTCGGAAATGTCCAGGCAAGTTACCTTTTTCGCGCCGTATTTGCATGCATTCAGCGTAAAGCTGCCGGTGTGGGAGAAGCATTCGAGCACGGTTGCTCCGTCCCAATACGGGAATGTGACCACCTTGCCGCTTTTGTTGACCGGAAGCATTTGCTTCTCGCCATCCTGATCAACCTCTTCCAGCCTAATGCCGCTTTTGTAACCCCAGCCCTTCATAAGCGGCGCAATGGCGGCACGATTCTCGCGCTGATCGAAGAAATAACCGGTTTTCTGCCCTTCCACGATGTCCACTTTGATCAACAGACCGTTCTCGGTCACCGTCACATGTCTTGGACAATCGCCGTAAAGCGGCCCTTTGGTTTGCTCCAGGCCTTCGAGCTCTCGAATCGGCACGTCGCTGCGTTCGTAGATGCCCTCAGGCTGCAGCACTTCGATCAATGCCTGCACGATCGCCTCGCGGCAGCGGTCCATGCCGAGCGTCAGCAACTGCACCACCAGGATGCTGCCGAAGCGGTCCACGATCAGTCCGGGCAGGAAATCGGCTTCACCGTAGACGAGTCGGTACGCCTCGCCATCCTGGATGAACCGCTCCCGATGACGCAAACAGTCACGGAACCGGTCTGCGAAAAAGGCGATATCCATTTGGTTGTATTCCAGTGGTTCGTAAGATACGACCCTTACCGTAATTTGCGAAGCCGGGTTATAATACCCGGTCGCCAAATACCGGCCTTGATGATTCAGCACCTGAACCAGGTCGCCTGGCTCGGGATTGCCGTCCACCGAAGCAATTTCATTGTTGTAAATCCACGGGTGGGATTGTTCGAGCCGCTTTTTGCGGCTGCGTTCCAGTGTAACCGATGGCAAGTCAATGCACTTCCTTTTTTGGTATTTTATATTTCGCTTGTCCATACAAACATGCTGTGCCCCGTTCCGTTCCTGTCGCCACGACGTTTTTCATGCTCTATCTCTTGTGCTTGTCATGGTTGTCCGCCGTCGTTCATAAGATGAATGAAGGAAAGGTACGGAAGGAATGATGCAGAACGATGTTTAGGGATGTTCTATTTCCGCTCCTGTATGGATTGCTTATTTTTTTGGCCGGCATGAAATGGATGGAGACGGCATTGCAGCGCATGGCCGGTCCATCGCTCGCCACTTGGCTGGGGCGAGCCACGTCTGCTCCCTGGAAAGGCATGGCTTTTAGTGCAGGAGCAACGGCATTGCTCCAAAGCAGCACTGCCGTCACCGTCCTCACGATCGGCCTTGCCAATGCGCGCCTAATCACATACGGGCGTACCCTTGGCATTATTTTGGGAACCAATATCGGGACCTGCCTGACCACCGAGCTGGTCGGATTGCAGCTTGGCCGCTTCGGCCTGCCTTTGCTTATGCTGTCATTGCTCGGCTGGGCCCTCTTCGTTGTTCTAAGCGAGCTCAATCCATTCGCACCGACGCGTACGCGAAACATATTGCTGGGTGCACAATACGGCTTTCTTGCCGTCGCCGGTTTCGCACTGATCATGATCGGCATCCAGGTCATGCAATCGATTGCCGTTCCACTGCGCAGCATGGGGGTATTCCAGTGGTTTCTGGACCGGGCGGCGGACAGCCTCTGGTGGGGGTTCCTCGCCGGCGCTTGTCTGACGGCGCTCATTCACAGCAGCGCCGCCGTGATCAGCATGGCGATCACGCTTGCGGCCACGGGGGTTCTGCCCGTGGAAATCGGCATCGCCATCGTGATCGGGTCCAACGTAGGGACCTGCATCACCGCCGTGATTGCAGCCGCGGGCGGAGCATCGGCCGGCAAGTTCGTCGCCGCCTCGCACGTTGTGCTCAACGTGGCAGGCGCGCTGCTGTTCATGCCGCTGATCAGCCTGCTTCAGGCCGCCTCGGCCTGGATATCAGCGGACCTCGGGGCACAGATTGCACATGCCCAGACCCTTTTTAACGTGATCAGTTCCCTGCTTGCCCTGCCCTTCTGTTATTTGCCCATCTGGCACAAAAGGCCACCGGCGTCCCGCCCATCGGCGAAATCACCTGCGGCCTGATATGATGTCTGCACACGGCTTTGCTGGTACATCATCCCGGGCTGACACCAATTACGGTTAAACGTCAATGCCAAGCTTGTTCAGTGCCGTACGCAAAATGCTGTCATTGTTGTCGTATCCGCTCTGCTGCTGTCTCGTCCAGGCTTCCTCCGGGGTGTACCAATCCACCCCTTTGATTTCCTCGATCTGGGGTTGCAGATCACCGCTTTCGGCTTCGACCAAATAATAATGTACCTCTTTGTCCACCGGACCAAACTCTGCATGCTGGTACGTATACGCAATAATGTCCACAGGCTCGACGATGCGGCCCACCATGCCGGTTTCCTCCAAAATTTCGCGCAGCGCGGTTTGTTCCACCGTTTCGCCCGGCTCCATTTTGCCTTTGGCCAACGTTGTTTTTCCATAGCGGTCCACGATCAGCTGAATTTGCAATTGACCGCCCTCTCCCGTGCGATAAACAACACCGCCTGCCGAAATTTCCTTTTTGTTCATCCCGATTTCCCCCAGTTCACGATAATGATCTCGCCTGTATTAGCAAAAGAAGGATTTCAATTTCCCCGGACACGGATGTGCCCAGGGTCTTGAAATCCTTGATCCCTGCCGCCCGATTACATCGCTGCGGATTTCAGATTTTCTTCCAGCACGCGGACAAGCGTCCCTTGGCTCTCGTTTACGCCGGCTTCCGTCAATTTGACGCGGCATACTTTGCCGATCATGTCCGGCGTTCCGTCAAAGACAAGCTGAATGTAGTTGTCGCTGTAGCCATGCAGCTTGCCGCTGCCTTCGCGGCCTTTCGCTTCGCCTTCAGGAATGACTTCCAGCACTTGTCCCACGAATTTTTGCGCGTACTCCAGCTGCATTTTTTCGGACAAATCGATCAGCTCGTGCACGCGGGCATTTTTCACGTCCTCGTCCACCTGGTCTTCCATGCGCGCAGCCGGCGTTCCGGTCCGTTTGGAATAAGGGAACACATGCATTTCGGAGAAGCCGATTTTTTGCATCAGCTCATAGCCGTTGCGGAACATTTCGTCCGTTTCGCCCGGGAAACCAACAATGACGTCGGTCGTAATGGCCACGTCCGGCATCGCCTCGCGAATGCGGAGCATTTTGTTGTAGAATTCTTCGGTCGTGTACTTGCGGCGCATCCGTTTGAGCACCGTGTCGTCACCGGCCTGAAGCGGAATGTGGAAATGGCGCACGAGTTTGTCCGAGCGTTTGATCACGTCCAGCATGCGGTCGTCAATCTGGCTTGCTTCGATGGAACTGATGCGGATCCGTTCCAGTCCTTCCACTTTGTCCAGATCCCACAGCAGGTCGGTCAGGTCGTAATTCTCCATGTCGTCGCCGTATCCGCCGGTATGGATGCCCGTCAGGACGATTTCCTTGTACCCGGCATGCACCAGCTGTTTCGCCTGCTGGATGATGCTGCTTGCTTCCCGGCTGCGGGACAATCCGCGCGACCACGGAATGATGCAGAACGTGCAGAAGTTGTTGCAGCCATCCTGGATTTTCAGGAAAGCGCGGGTACGGTCCGCGAAATCCGGCACGTCCATTTCTTCGAACACACGTGTTTTCATAATGTTGCGCACCGCGTTCACCGGCTGACGGGATTCCTGGATTTCCTTGACGTAAGGCAGGATTTTATCCCGGTCCTGCGTACCGATGACGAGATCGACGCCCGGAATGTCCATGATTTCGGCCGGGGATGTCTGTGCATAACATCCGGTTACTGCCACGATCGCGTCCGGGTTGCGGCGGATGGCACGGCGAATGATCTGGCGGCTTTTTTTGTCGCCCGTATTCGTCACTGTACATGTATTGATCAAATAAACGTCTGCGGTCTGTTCATCGAAGTCGACCTGGTCGTAGCCTTCGTTTTTGAACAGCTGCCAGATCGCCTCTGTATCGTAAAAGTTCACTTTACATCCCAAGGTGTAAAACGCCACGGATGGCATAATTACATTCCTCCCATTTCTCCGGATTCATATAAAATGCAGGTCAGCGCCGCCATGCCAGCGGTCTCGGCACGCAAAATGCGTTTGCCCAGACCAACGGATACGGCTCCCGCCTGCTCGGCCTCCAGCGCCTCCTTTTCGGAGAAGCCGCCTTCCGGCCCAACGACTACCAACACGTCCGCAGCCGCATCAGGGGCAAGCTGCTCCACAAACGGCTTGACTGCATCCCTTAGCTGCAAGCCGTCTTCTTTCTCATAACAATAGCATACCAGACCATAGCCCTCAAAAGAAGACAGCAGCCCTTTCCAGGAAAGCGGCTGCTCGATGGATGGAATGCGGTTGCGGTGGCTCTGCTCGGCGGCTTCCTTGGCGATTTTGCGCCACCGTTCAAGACGTTTGCCCTCTTTTTTGCCGTCGTACTGCACGATCGTGCGCTCTGACTCGAAAGGGACAAATGCCACCGCCCCGATCTCGGTGCATTTCTGAATGACTGTTTCCATCTTGTCGCCCTTCGGCAAGCTTTGGGCCACCGTTACGCGTATACGCGCCTCGTGATCCATGGCCAGGGATTCCACGATATGTGCCGTCACCTGACCGGCCTCTATGCTTTCAATTTCCACCAGAGCTTCCCTTGCTTGTCCGTCACTGACGATCACCTGATCTCCAGGCTTGCCTCGCATCACTTTGCCGATATGGCGGGCATCGTCACCCTGAATCACGACAGAATGCTCGGTAAATTGTTCCGTGGATACGAAATATCGCTGCATGGGTCCATCCACCATTCTTTCCTGTTATGATCGGCATTCATCCCGCCTGCCGGCAGGCATGAACCCAATCGCCACAGATGATCATACAACTTTTATGTCCTTCTGACCAGTATTTCAATCCAAAAAACGTGCAGTGGTATGCATTCTAGAAAAAGGACAGGATCAATTTGGCCAGATCAACGTACATGTTTTGCGCCAGCTCATAGAGCGGTTGGATCGTGACGTTCCTAAGTGCTGGAATGACCAGAATCAAAAGGAAAATAAAAATGGACCATTGCTCCACGCCCCGCAGCTTGCTGCTTACGGAAGGCGGCAGTACATCTTCCAAAATACGATACCCGTCCAATGGCGGCAGAGGAATCAAGTTAAACAGGAACAAGAAAAAGTTCGTTAGGTTAAACATAACGAAGAACATTTGCACCGCCGTCAATAACCGTTCGTTTTCGATCCCACCCAACGTTCCTGAACCGACCAGGACCGCGTATATGATCGTGCCTACGATCGCAAGCAGCAGGTTGCTGAGCGGTCCGGCAAGAGATACAATGGCGCCCATCAGCCTTGGCTTGGCGAAGTTGGCGCGATTGACAGGCACGGGACGAGCCCAGCCGAAGCCTGCAATGAGCAGCAGAAGCACGCCGAGAAAATCGAAGTGCACGACCGGATTCAACGTCACCCGGCCAAGCAGTTTGGCCGTGGGGTCGCCGAATTTGTTCGCGAAATAGGCGTGGGCAAATTCATGCACCGTGAACGCGATGATGATCGTCAGCAGAAAAAAAGGCAGCTGATCGAGCGGATAACGAAAAAACGAATTCAGAAAGTCCATGCGTTACCTCTTTCTGGCCACATACGCCAGCCAGTCCTCGTCGCGGTGCACCGCTTCAATTTCAAAACCGGCCGCCAGGAGTGCATCATGCACGACCTGCTCCTTGTTTTTCCAGATGCCCGATGCGATATATACACCATCGGCTTCTAGAGCGTTGTAGACATCATCAATGAACAGCAAAATGATCTCCGCCAAAATGTTGGCCACGATCACTTTGACCGGCAGGGCTACTCCGAGAGCCGGATCCTTGCTGCCGAGCACGGACAACAGATCGCTTTCTTTCACGGTAATGCGCTGCTCCAATCCGTTCAAACGCACGTTCTCGGTTGCACTCGATACGGCTACCGGATCGAGGTCGAGGGCCAGCACATGCTTCGCGCCGAGCCGAACGGCACCGATGGCGAGAATGCCGGACCCTGTACCCACGTCAATCACTTCCTCGCCGCCTTGAATGACGGTTTCCAGCGTGCGCAGGCAAAGTGAGGTCGTCGGGTGCGTGCCCGTGCCAAACGCCATGCCCGGATCGAGTTCAATAATTTTTTCATCTGAACTTTCCGGCGTATACTCTTCCCATGTCGGCTTGATCGTCAAACGTTCCGAAACGCGCACCGGCTTGAAGTATTGCTTCCATGCATTCGCCCAGTCATCTTCGTCGACCGTGCGCACCTCATATCGAAGCTCTCCTGCTTCGATGTCAAACTCGGAGAGCTGTTCGATTCTTGGAGCGATTTCCGATTGCAAGGCTTCCATATCCGTACCTTCCGAGAAGTATCCCTTGATCACGGCCTGGCCTTCGGGAATGTCGTTAAGCGGCAGTTCGTACCATTGGCCGTAAGAGGTGTCACGCTCTTTATTCAATGTGCCGGACTCTTCGATGGAAACCCCGCCGGCGCCCGCCTCATGCAAAAAGTTCGAAATCATCTCCACAGCTTCCTCTGTGGTATGTATCGTCAATTCATGCCATAACATACTTGATTTATCCTCCTCATATTCACACATCCCAACTATTGTACTACACATGCCGTCCCAAGCACAAAGGCAGAGGTATGAAAACAACGGCAAAAAGCAGGATACCCACGCCCTGCGTGTAAATATCCCGCTTCTTCCTGTACACCTTTTCTCGCCTTGGGTTCATACGTCTGTTCAACGTATCGTTCCGCCGTTGCGAATGATCATTTCTTCCGCTTGAGCGAGTGAAGGCTCGGATACGGAAACGGACAGCAGTACACCTTGGCGTTGCCCGGAAGTTGCGGGAACGGCAGGCGCATCGAACACTTCTCCTCCGGAGAGCATTTCCGGCTCATCGCTGATCAAGGAGAGCACGTTCAATTCACCGCTGAATCCGCCAAACCAAACCGTCGGCGCATTGCCGTTGCGATCCGCTGCCATCGATTGCGACAACGCTGTTCCTTCACTCAGGCTCTCAAGCCGGCATTGTCCGGGATTCAACAGCTCCAAAGACCTTCGGGCCGATTCGGCAGCCGTCCAGCTGCCAAATACCGCTTCAACGGTGACCGCCGAACGATCCTCAGTCATTCAGCTCGCGTCCCTGACGGCGGTCTGCCGCTTCGCTTCGGCGCAATGCCTCCACATCGTCATGATCGGCAAGCTCTGCACTGAATTCCACGTCTTCATTTTTGGCCGACTGGAGCTGTTTCATTTTTTCGGTCTTGGTTAAAACGTCGCTGGAATGTCTGTGATTTGCCATGGTTTAAATGCCTCCTTGATGTACGGATTAGAATTGGTGCGTCAAATCATTCCGCCCGCTTGTTCAATAATGGACATTGCACGGTGATGCAAATTTTCGTCCACAACGACAGTAAGCAGGATATCCCTGCCCGTCGGACCGCCCTGACCGCCATCGCTCATGCCGCTGGCCGATGGGTCGGCCGCGGCCAGAATGCCGGATGAGGAATTGGTCCCCATCGTGTCCGGCACCCAGGATGAAAAACTGCCAGTGACGCCAGGGGTATATGAAGCCCCACTGGGTCCATCGCCGGCGTAACGACTGAAGCGATCGATGGACATATCTTCCACGCGCAGCGCTTGCAGCTTTTTGGCCGCGCCTTCCGCTTGTTCGGGGCTGTGAAAATACGCCAAAATGTTTTTCTCGGTCATCCGTTTCACCTGCTTCCTGAAATCTCTACGCGAGGGATACCCCACGTCAAACTTGTCTCGTCTGCTATCCTTCCGCAACCCTCCCGTAAATATGCAGAACTTTGGCCATAAAAAAAGCACCGCGCCGATTGGGACGCGATGCCTTCTGTTGTATATCATATGTTGACGATTCAGAAACGTTCATGCAGCTCAATCGCCGCGGAACGCCCGTTTCACCCGGTCGAAGAACGATTGCTCATGCTCATGCGTCTGTTCTCCGCTCAAAGCGCCGAATTGGCGCAGCAGGTCTTTCTGTTCCTCGCTCAGCTTGCTAGGCGTAACGACGACCACCTTCACATGCTGGTCGCCCTGTCCCATGCCGCGAAGGCGCGGAACCCCTTTTCCTTTCAAGCGGAAATAGGTGCCCGTTTGTGTACCTGCGGGTATTTTGAGCTTCACTTTTTCCGTGAGCGTAGGGATTTCGATCTCGTCTCCCAGTGCTGCCTGGGCAAAAGTAAGCGGAACTTCGCAGTAAATATCATCACCTTCGCGCTCGAAGAAGTCATGCGATTTCACGCGAATGACGATATACAAGTCCCCTGCAGGACCCCCGCGTAACCCGCCTTCGCCTTCGCCTGTCATGCGCAGCTGGGCACCGTCATCCACACCCGCCGGAATGCGCACATGGATTTGGCGCTGCTTGCGGACTTTGCCGCTGCCGCTGCATGTCGAGCATTTTTCCTTGATGATTTGCCCGGTACCGCTGCAGTTGGAGCAGGCACGGCGGTTGACCATGCGCCCAAACGGCGTATTCTGCACGACTTCCTGCTGGCCGCTGCCGTGGCAGACGGAACACGTTTCCGGTCTTGTTCCAGGTTTCGCTCCGGAACCATGACAGGTATCGCAGCTTTCGGTGCGCGGAATGGTAATGTCGGTTTCCTTGCCGAACACCGCTTCCTTGAATTCGATCGTCATTGTGTATTGCAGGTCGTTCCCCCGCTGCGGCGCATTCGGATCGCGTCTGCCGCCACCGCCAAAGAACATATCAAAGATGTCACCGAAACCGCCGCCGCCGAAATCGGCTCCGCCAAATCCGCCTTGATTCGGGTCTATATGGCCAAATTGGTCATATTGGGCACGCTTCTGACTATCGCTGATGACATCGTAAGCTTCCTTGACTTCCTTGAATTTGGCTTCCGCATCCGGCGCTTTGTTTACGTCAGGGTGATACTGACGCGCCAGCTTGCGATACGCCTTTTTGATCTCGTCGTCGTTTGCGTTTTTGCTGACGCCGAGCACCTCATAATAATCACGCTTTTCAGCCACTCTTCCACCCCCATGTCATACACCATACCGTACATCGTGACAAAAGGAAAGCCAAAGCACGGGAGCCCCGGCTATGACTTTCCCTTTGATCCGAACGTCACCGATGTTTCAATGTCCAATCCTTATTCGTGAATTGGTGTTATTTTTTGTCTTCGTCCACAACTTCGTAATCGGCATCCACGACGTTGTCGCGTTTAGCGGAACCCGCTTGCTCCGCGCCGCCTTGCTCTGCCTGAGCTTGAGCTTGCGCCTGCTCATACAGTTTTACGGACAGTTGCTGCACGATTTGGGTCAATTCCTCGGTAGCCGCTTTGATATCTTCCAGGTTGTCGGAAGCAAGCACGCCCTGCAGTTTTTCTTTCGCGGCATTTGCTTTTTCGACTTCGCCTGCATCTGCTTTTTCGCCGAGATCTTTGATCGTTTTGTCCACAGAGTAGATCAGCTGATCCGCGTTGTTTTTCGCCTCAACCAGCTCTTTGCGTTTTCTGTCCTCTTCGGCATGCAGCTCGGCATCCTTCATCATTTGTTCCACTTCGGCATCGCTCAGGCCGCTGGAAGAAGTGATGGTGATTTTTTGCGTTTTGTTCGTTCCTTTGTCTGTTGCAGACACGTTGACGATCCCGTTCGCATCGATGTCAAAAGTAACTTCGATTTGCGGTACGCCGCGCGGTGCTGGAGGAATGTCTCCGAGCATGAAACGTCCCAGCGTTTTGTTGCCTGCAGCCATTTCGCGCTCACCTTGCAGGACGTGAATCTCAACGCTAGGCTGATTGTCTGCATATGTGGAGAACACTTGGGATTTGCTTGTAGGGATCGTTGTGTTGCGCTCGATCATTTTTGTGAATACGCCGCCTGCGGTCTCGATACCGAGGGACAGTGGAGTCACGTCAAGCAATACCACGTCTTTTACGTCGCCAGTCAATACGCCGGCTTGAACGGCAGCACCCAGCGCTACAACCTCATCCGGGTTAACGCCTTTGTGCGGCTCTTTGCCTGTCAGCTTTTTGATCGCTTCCTGAACGGCAGGAATACGCGTGGAACCACCAACGAGTACGATTTTGTCGATATCGTTAGCTGTCATGCCTGCATCGCTCAATGCTTGGCGAGTTGGTCCAAGCGTGCGCTCTACCAAACCTGCGGACAATTCTTCGAATTTCGCGCGGGACAGGTTGAGCTCCAAGTGCTGAGGAACGCCGTCAGCAACAGTGATGAATGGCAGGGAAATGGTTGTAGTCAATACGCCGGAAAGCTCTTTTTTCGCTTTCTCCGCAGCGTCTTTCAGACGTTGCACGGCTGCTTTATCTTTGCTCAGGTCAATACCTTGATCTTTTTTGAACTCGCTCACGAGATAGTCGATGATCACTTGGTCGAAGTCGTCGCCACCCAGTTGGTTGTCGCCGCTCGTCGCTTTAACTTCGAAGAATCCGTCGCCCAGTTCAAGGATGGATACGTCGAATGTACCGCCGCCAAGGTCATAAACGAGGATCGTTTGATCTTCGGCTTTTTCCAAGCCGTATGCCAATGCAGCAGCCGTCGGCTCGTTGACGATCCGCAGCACTTCAAGGCCGGCGATTTTACCTGCGTCTTTGGTTGCTTGACGTTGGCTGTCGTTGAAGTAAGCCGGTACGGTAATTACCGCTTGGGATACGCTTTGGCCGAGATATGCTTCTGCATCAGCTTTCAGCTTTTGCAGGATGATTGCCGAAATTTCTTGCGGCGAGTAGTCTTTGCCGTCAATGTTTTCCTTGTGGGAAGTACCCATATGACGTTTAATGGAAATGATCGTGCGGTCCGGGTTGGTGATCGCTTGGCGTTTTGCCGTTTCACCGACAACGCGCTCCCCGTCTTTTTTGAAGCCGACAACGGATGGTGTCGTGCGCGCGCCTTCCGGGTTAGGGATAACGACGGCTTCGCCGCCTTCCATTACCGCTACGCAAGAGTTGGTTGTTCCTAAGTCGATACCGATTACTTTGCTCATCGGAAAATTTCCTCCCTCAACATTGGTTATGGACTTGCCATTTGTATGGCACAATCCGGTTCGTGCCGCTGCTCTATGTGTATTATGTCATTCTATATGAAGCTTCGCCAGAGTACCTGCTCTTTCATCAGCCTGCTCGGTTCCTTCCGGAATTATGAGCTGACTTTGACCATGGCCGGACGAAGAACCTTATCTTTCAACATGTACCCTTTTTGGACTTCCTCGACAACGATTCCTTCTTCGTGCTCGTCGCTCTCCACCTGCATGATCGCTTGGTGGAATTCGGGATTGAACGGTTGTCCAACCGTTTCCATCGCAGTCAGACCTTCATTGCCCAGAACGGTTTCGAGCTGGCGGAAGATCATTTGAATGCCTTTGGCAAAAGATTCGGTTTCCGGGCCTTCAGGCACGGTCGCCATGGCACGCTCGAAGTTATCGATAACCGGTATCAGTTCCGTAACCAGCTTCATCGAAGCGTATTTGCCCAGCTCCTCTTTCTCCTTTTGCGTACGGCGACGGAAGTTGTCAAAATCAGCCTGTGCACGCAGCAAGCGTGTCTGGCTTTCTTCGGCTTCCGCTTTCAAACGGGCAAGCTCACCTTGCTCCTGTTCTGCCATCTCGTCTGCCTGCGCTTCAGCAGCGCCTGCTTCATTGACGAGCTCCTGCTCTTCTTCAACCGTTGCTGTTTGTTCCTGCTGCTCTTCTGCTGCGAATGATTGTTCCTCTTTCAAGATGTTCACCTCCTTAAAATAATGAACGCAGCCATCGCTGCCGCATCAGCCTTATTTAAACCGATGCGTCAGCATAGCCGTCAAATCCGTAGATAATGCATGCAATATATGAATGACGCGTGCATAATCCATTCGCGTCGGCCCTAATATGCCTATGGAACCCAATGCTTCTCCGTCCAAGGAATAACTTGCCGTAATCAAACTGCAATTCGCGAATGCCTCATGATCGTTTTCGGTGCCGATCCGGACCTGAATTCCCGATCCGCCCGGCACTGGCATCATCAACTTCATGAGTGTCGGCGTTTCATCAAGCAGATCAAGAATATCCTTCACTTTCTCGACATCCTTGAACTCAGGCTGAGTCAGCATATTGGTCGCTCCGCTAAGGAACAACCGATTGTCATGTTCGTTGTCGAACGCACTGTTCAGTACCTGCATCACTTCTTCGTATCTTGAAATGTGCCGTTCCAATTCCTGCCCCAGCTCCGAATACAGTCGGGATTTCAACTTGTAGATCGGTACGCCGACCAGCTTGCTGTTGAGCAGATTCACCACTTTCTCCATTTCGGACACCGAAATTTCAGGCGGGATCTGAACGGTTTTGTTCTCTACCTGTCCGGTGTTTGTCACGATAATGGCTACGGCCGTGCTGTCAGTCAGCGGCAGCAGCTGAAAATGGCGCAGCGAAGTATGGAACACCTCGGGACCGAGCATGATCGACGTATAATTCGTCATGTGAGACAAAATGACCGAAGCATGCTGGATGACCTGTTCCATGGCGTTCAGCTTTTCCGCGAAAAACGATTTGAGATCATCCAGTTCCCCCGGATTCACCTGATTCCATGGCACAAGATGATCGACGTAATATCGATAGCCTTTATGTGAAGGAATGCGGCCTGCCGATGTATGCGGCTGCTCCAAAAATCCCATTTCTTCAAGGTCTGCCATCTCATTGCGGATGGTCGCCGGACTATATCCGACGTCGCCTCTTTTGGAAATGCTGCGGGACCCTACGGGTTCAGCAGAGCGGATATAATCATCCACTATGGCGTTCAGTATCATTCGTTGACGCTCGGTTAACATGGTGAGTATTCCCTCCTTCTGACTGTACTGTCCCATGTCGTTAGCACTCCGGTTAGACGAGTGCTAAGCGGTACTACAAAAATACCAAACAGGCGTTAGCATTGTCAAGTCGGTTTATATGTCCATCCCTTATATATAGTGTAGACGATTATTGCCGAAAGATAACCATCTCGAACATGATCTCTACAAGATATGCATTTCAAACTCTGACGGCTGCAAAGGATTTCGAAATAATGCGTTCATCCTTAATATCGGCATATCCTCGTCGGAAATTCATGAAAAATGGCCTCATTTATTTCTTATGCATGTTTATACAGGCGTGCTGCCATCATTCCTTAATACAAGCTCTTCATCCAGTTCCATTCGCTCAGTGCTAAGAAAGCCCCGCCCCCCATACATAGAAACTCACTGCACCAGGTCCTATTCCCTTAATAAAGTCTCCCTTGGCAATAAGCGTTTGCCGAGAGCTGAAAGCTGCGCACATTAATGATTTACGATCATCACCGACGCAGCGCCGCAAGACGTTGCAACAAAAAGAACCGCACAGATCCGGAATGCACCGTTTCCCGCCATGCGGTTCTTTTCATTGTTGTTTAAGGCAATGTTCTTAAAAAACATAATCTTTCTATTTATGCGGACATGAAATCCAGTTCTTTCACTACCGCAATCTCGTCGCAGCAGTCCTGTTTGCTGCAATGAATGCAGTCCGTCCACACCTTTTCGGGAAAAATCTCTTTATCCACGATAACAAACCCATTCTTCTCGAAAAACGACACTTCGTACGTCAATGCCATGACTTTCGGAATGCGTTGTCTGCGAGCCTCTTCGACCAGTCTGTCCAGCAGCAGGGAACCGATCCCCATCCCTTTATGGCCTTCGGATATACCAAGCGACCTGACCTCTACCAAATCTTCGCCCAATTTGCAAAGGGAACCACAACCAACAACCTCGCCATGCACTTCGGCAACGACGAAATGTTCCAGTTGTCTATGCAGCACTTCGCGCGAGCGCGGCAGCATAATGCCGCGCTCGGCATATCCCTTTATCATTTGATATAATGGCTCAACGTCTTCCGGTACGGCCTTTCTGCACACTGCCGACATCCTGCTCTCTCCTCCTATTGCAGCCTTCCGAATGAAAGCTAACTCCGTAGTTGTCAATGACGAAAATTACACGCCCTGTAAAATCAATATGAATAAATATACAACAGAGCGTATACAATTTCAACTACGAATTCAGAGAAATCGAGCCTATAAATTCGGCAAAAACATCGTTGCCGAACAAAATTCCCTGCTCGCTCAGACGGAAGCCGTCTTCCGTCCGTTCAAGCAGCCCGGCATTCAGCAATTTGGTTAACTGTTTGGCAAACACTTCTTCCATTGGTATGCCGAATTGCTCTTGAAAACGTGATGCAGACGCCCCTTCCAGCATTCTCAGCCCCACCATCAGGAAATCCTCCATCGCTTCCTCGCGGCTGATCTCTGCATGATCCAGACGGGGCAAGCCTGTTTTGGCAGCCTCCACATACGGGTTGATGCCTTTGATATTCATATGACGCTGACGGCCAACGTAACCATGCGCCCCCGCTCCGAGGCCATAATAATCTTCGTTGCGCCAGTATGTTTTGTTATGCCGGCTTTCGAAGCCGGGTTTCGCAAAGTTGCTGATTTCGTATTGCACGTAGCCGGCTTCCTTCATCCGTTTCATCAACAACAGATACATTTGCAATTCATCATCTTCATGCGGCAGCGGCAGCTGGTTTTTTTGATACAGCGTGTGGAACAACGTATTCTCTTCCACTTTCAGGCTGTAGATCGAGTAGTGCGGCAAATGGAGTTCCAGCGCCCGGTCAATGCTCTCGTTCAGCATTTCCACCGTCTGGTTCGGGAGACCGAACATCAGGTCGATGGACAGATTGTGCAGCCCTGCGGCGCGCGCGTTTTCGAGACTGCGGTACACGTCATCCGTGTTGTGAATCCGGCCGATGCCTGTCAACAAATCGTTCTGGAACGCTTGAACGCCAAAGCTGACGCGATTCACGCCGCCTTCTTTCATCACGGCCAGCTTCTCGGCATCCGTTGTTCCCGGGTTGGCCTCCATGGAAAATTCGATGTCCTCCGCCCAATTCGGGAAATACGTTTTGACAGACTTCAGGAAAAAGGCCATTTCGTCCGGCTTGAGCACGGTTGGCGTCCCCCCGCCTACAAAGATCGTTTTGATCTCTCCGGGCGGCGTGGCTTTGACAGTATATTCCATCTCCCGCTCGAGTGCATGCAAATAATCCATGACGGGCTGGTCCTTCAGGACGTAGGAATTGAAATCACAGTAAAAACATTTGTTGGTGCAAAACGGAATATGCAGGTATACCGCTTGAGGCGCGCCTGCGTTCCGTGTATGTGCTGCCAAGGTCATGGCGAGTCCTCCTCTATTTGAAAAAGGAAAGCCTTTCGGCTTCCCCTTCAGCTCAGTCATATTCATACTGAATGTTGGTCGTACGGATACACACAGCCGTGTTGTACCCTGAATTCTTTAATTCAATTTGGATACACACAGCCGTGTTGTACCCAAAATTGAATTGTTACTAATCTAATTCGGATACGCCATCAGGGTTGTACCCCGAATTAAAGTGTTACTCTAACTCGGATACGCACACCCGTGCTGTACCCCGAATTAGAGTGTTACTCATCGATTTTCAGCACCGCCATAAACGCTTCCTGCGGCACCTCCACGTTACCCACCTGCTTCATCCGCTTCTTACCTTCCTTCTGCTTCTCAAGCAGTTTCCGTTTCCGCGAGATGTCGCCGCCGTAACATTTGGCAAGCACGTTTTTGCGCATCGCCTTCACCGTTTCGCGGGCAACGACCTTCGTTCCGACCGATGCCTGGATCGGCACCTCGAACATCTGGCGCGGAATCAGCTCGCGCAGCTTCTCGCATATAATGCGTCCGCGGTTGTATGCACGATCGCGGTGAACGATGAAGGACAATGCATCGACTTGCTCTCCGTTGAGCAGAATGTCCATTTTGACCAGGTTGGACTGGCGGTAGCCGGACAGCTCATAATCGAAGGATGCATATCCTTTGGTGCTGGATTTCAATTGATCAAAGAAATCGTATACGATTTCGGACAACGGAATGTCATACGTAATCGTTACGCGGTTGCTGTCAAGGTATTCCATGTTAATGTACTCGCCGCGTTTGTTTTGACACAGTTCCATAATTGTACCTACATAATCGTTGGGCACAATAATGGATGCTTTCACGTAAGGCTCCTCAACATAATCGATTCTTCCCACCTCTGGATAGTTGGACGGGTTATCGATTTTGAGAACTTCGCCATTCGTTAGTGTCACGTGATAGATAACGCTTGGCGCGGTTGTGATCAAAGGAATGTTGAATTCCCGTTCAATCCGCTCCTGAATAACGTCCATATGCAGCAATCCAAGGAATCCGCAACGGAACCCGAATCCAAGCGCGCTTGAAGTTTCCGGTTCGAAGCTGAGCGAAGCATCGTTCAGCTGCAATTTTTCCAGCGCTTCGCGCAGATCGGTGTAATCCGACGTTTCGATCGGGTACAGACCGCAGTATACCATCGGATTAATTTTGCGGTAACCCGGCAGCGGTTCGGCCGTAGGATTTTTGGCATCCGTCACCGTGTCACCGACGCGTGTATCGCCGACATGGCGAATACCTGCCACGATGAAGCCAACGTCGCCCACGTTCAGCTCGTCGACGATCGTCATGCGTGGTTTGAAGGCTCCAACCTCGATGACCTCAAAGGATTTGCCCGTAGCCATCATTTTGATTTTGGAACCGGATTTGATTTTGCCGTCGATGACGCGCACATATACGATAACGCCTTTGTACGGATCATAGTGAGAGTCGAAAATCAATGCTTTCAAAGGCTCGTCCGGATCGCCTGACGGCGCGGGAACCTTCTGCACGACCTGTTCCAGAATCTCTTTGATGCCGATGCCCGCTTTGGCCGAGGCCAGTACGGCTTCGCTCGCATCAAGGCCGATCACGTCCTCGACTTCCTGCTTCACCCGGTCGGGATCGGCGCTCGGAAGGTCGATTTTGTTGATCACCGGCAAAATCTCCAGATTGTTGTCGAGGGCCAAGTACACGTTGGCCAGCGTCTGCGCTTCAATCCCCTGAGCAGCGTCCACCACGAGCAATGCGCCTTCGCATGCCGCAAGGCTTCGAGAAACCTCATACGTGAAATCGACGTGTCCCGGTGTATCGATCAAGTTGAGCAGGTATTCTTCGCCGTCGTCTGCCTTGTAAGACAGCGCGACTGCCTGCAATTTAATCGTAATTCCGCGTTCACGTTCGAGATCCATCTGGTCGAGCACCTGCTCCTGCATTTCCCGCGAGGTGAGAGCACCCGTGTACTCCAAGATCCGGTCCGCCAATGTCGATTTCCCGTGATCTATATGTGCAATAATTGAAAAGTTGCGAATTTTACGTTGTCTTTCCCGAATGTCAGTCATTCCTTACCCCCAGAAACAGCCTAGTGTCAATCGCTTCATTATACCAGTAGATGAAGGGAGCATCAATCCCGCTTTGCCTCAACTTTGACATTCAGGAGATGATTAGGAGGCTCCCCCGGTTCCTTCCTAGTGTCCCATGAGGGTAAGGGTTTCTATTCGGCTACACCGCTGAACAAGGAAACGACCCACTTGATTCCGCTATGAGACAAGTTCTGCAGCAATCCCGCCGTTTTCTCGGCGAGCACGTCCACCGTAGCTTTGTCCTGTTCTGCACCCAGAACCTGACTTGGCGTCTGGACAGGCACGAACGGCCGCTCGTTCACCTCCTGTTGTTCGGGCTGGGCGGGCTGTTCAGGCTCCAGTCGAGTCGCCGGTACCGCCGGCTCTGTGCCGGCGACCGTTGATGTGTTCTGCGATGGAGTCGTATTGATCTGCAACCCTCCCCCGGCTAACTGCATGCCGAGAAGAATGCCGATCAGCATAAGCACAACGATGGACAGCAACCTTTTTCCGAATCTGGACACACCCTACGCCCCCTTATTTTAAAGACTTGCGTCATCAACTTCCTTTAGATTTGGTTCCGGCACTCGCTTTATCCACCTGTTGGTCTTCCCAATAGACCTCGGCGATCATGTCCGCGAGCACCTTGGACGTGCTCTCCAGTTCTTTGGCCGTATTGTCGATCCCGCCGATCTCGATCAGGATGCTGTGGGGAGACAGCGTCTGGTTGTATTCGCCGTTATTGGCACCGCCGCCATCCTTGCCCCATACGCCGCGGGAAACGCCGGGATACTTCGCCTCCAGTTTTTTATGGATTCTGGCCGCAAAGGCTTCGTTCTTGCGCCAATTTGGATTTTCGTGCCCGATAATGAAATACACCTTGGCATAACCGACTCCATCAATCGTCGTCGTCGTTTTGCTGTGGCGCTGCGAGTCCCGGTGGATGTCGATCAGATATGTCAAGTCATCGTTTTGGGCCAGCGCAGCTTTTACGGTCTGCCGTGAATATTTATAAGAATAATTCCAGTTGTAGTCCTTTACGACAGAAGGGTAGTCATCCTTAGCATGCTCCACGCCGACGCCCAGCTTCTCCAGACTGTCAGCCAAATAGGTTCCCACTTGAAAAACATTTCCCGTCGGCTTCGCCGAAGAAGGATTGTCGCTTTTGGTGCCAAGCAACGGATTGTAGCCCTCCCGAGGGTGAGAGTGATAAACGAGAATGGATTTTTTCTCCGGTTTCGATGCTTGGCCTCCCTGTTTGCCTCCATCATGTTTCCCTCCATCGCTGACAGGCGGGTCGTTCCCAGCCTCCCCCTTGCCCGGATCTTCCTGTGAAGGAGAAGTATTGTCCTGTTCCGGCGGCTCGTGCAAACCGGCATCGGGTTCCTCGCCATCTGCCGAAGCCGAATCGGTAACGCCCGGATCGGGTTGATAATCCTCCGGCGCCTCCGCACGTTCGTTTCCCGATCCGTGCCTCAGCAGTACAGGCTGATTGGCGCCCATGCCAGGCATTTCCCTGGCGATCAAGCTTTTAGGGTCCTGCGGATTTACGTTCGTCAACATTTGAAACACAAAGTTCGTCAAATTTTCGCCTGAAAACGCGGACTGCTGGTCATCCCCCTTTAAATGGGGCATCTCCATGCCTAACATATCAAGAAAAAAATGACTGGAAACGGCACTTGCGAACCCTTTCATCGAAGCCACCGGAGAATTATTCAATCGTTTTTCGGCCATGCCCCCAAGTCCAAGAATGACGAAGAATAACGCCGAAATGATCATCAGCAGCAGCAATGTCCGACCCATGGCCAGCACATGCAGGCATCTTTTTTTCCATTTTCCGATATTCCACGATATGATTTTGTTCATCGCTTCTGTCTCCTTCCCTGCTGGACAACTCTTATATTTCAACTCTATGAGCCTGTCCGGTTTGCTAGAACAAAAAGAAGAAGATTTCCCCCAGAATTTCTGTGAGATAAGCCGAACGGACCAAAACCTCCACGCAGCTAAAAAAAGAAAAGCCAAAAAAGAGAGACCCGATAGATTCGGATGCTCTCTTTGCGAAATTCCATATTTTTGATATGACCAATTAAGCTTAATGTGTATATGCTGCTACATTTTCGGCCTTTACCGCTTCATGAAGCGCAGCATTCAAGCCCGTCGCGACAATGTTCGCGATGTCCTCGATAAATTCATCGATTTCCTTCGGCGTCACGATCAAATCATGGCCCAGGGGCTCCAGCACCTCTTTTACCAAGCTAAGGCGATCATTCTCGCTGATTTCGTCAAGCATTCCCATGATTTGTTTCGTCTGCTCCGTTTCCTGGCGAAAATGGGAGCGCATCATCTCGATGGCGTTGTTCACGATGGTGGAGGCATAACAAACCGTGGGAACGCCGATTGCAATACACGGCACGCCCAAAATTTCACGCGTCAACCCGCGCCGTTTGTTGCCGATGCCCGAACCGGGGTGAATCCCGATATCCGCCACTTGAATCGTTGTGTTGACGCGTTCAAGGGAACGGGAAGCGAGCGAATCGATCGCGATGATGGCATCCGGCTTTGTGCGTTCCACGATACCCTGTACGATGTCGCTCGACTCGATGCCTGTTGTGCCCAGCACGCCGGGAGCGATTGCGCTAACCTCGCGATAGCCGGGAGCAACCTGATCCGGCATAAGTTCGAAATATTGGCGGGTCACCATCAGGTTCTCTACCACCAGCGGACCGAGCGCATCGGGCGTTACGTTCAGGTTGCCGAGCCCTACCACCAACACCTTGGACGTTTTGTTGATCCCGGCCTTGGTCAAGAAATCCTCCATTTCACGCGTGAATGCCGCTGCCACACGTTCCTGCAATTCGGTGTCGCCATTGCGCAGCGACGGTACCTCAAGCGTGACGTAATGCCCTTTGACCCGCCCGATTTTCTGCGATGCCGCTTCGTTCAGAACATCGATCCGCGTAATCGTGATGCCGTCCTTTTCCTCCACGTCTTCTTGCAAACCGGGAATACCCGTGTTTGGCTCGGCATGTTGAACCATCTCCCTCGATTCGATCGCAAGGTCGGTACGAACCGCGTACTTTCGCAAATCCAATGTCATGTATTCCTGCCTCCCTTACCGCATTTGAACATATTGTGTGGGAAAAAGAAGGGCTTTATGCAATGCCACGGAACGAAAAAGGAATATTTGTTGCAATTTACATGTTAGCATGCTAGAATATTTTAAGTTGTGAAACGTTTGTATTCATGCGATATGCCTTACAGGAGGTGAATGTAATGCCAAACATCAAATCCGCTGTTAAACGCGTAAAAACTAGCGACAAGCGCCGTGCACTCAACGCTTCCCAAAAGTCCGCACTCCGTACAGCTGTTAAAGCTGCCGATGCTGCTCTGGTAAGCACAGAAGTTGAAACTGCAAAAGCTGCGATTCAAGCTGCTTCCAAAAAGCTGGATAAGGCTGTAACTAAAGGTCTGATTCATAAAAATGCAGCTGCTCGCAAAAAGTCCCGCTTGGCTAAAAAACTGAACGCTCTTTCCGCACAAGCGTAATAAGCGTTACTTATACGATGCATTGGAAAATCCTGAACAGCTTATGCTTTCAGGATTTTTTAGCATTCAACCGAAAAAAGGGGCGCATCTACGCCCCAAGTCTCAGCAAAAACATTTCAAGCCCCAGCACTTTGTCAATCGCGCCCGTCTTCATCTGATAATCCAGTTCCCCGAGGTGGCTCAATATAAGCCGCAAACGCTCGGTCTGGAATTTCCGCGCCTGCTCCCCGGCAATTTTGACAGCATATGGATGCAAGCCGAGCTGGCTCGCAATCTGCTGTTGAGAGTAGCTTTGCTGCCCAAGCTCCTTGACTTGGATCATGATCCGAAATTGGCGGGCAATCAGCGCGGCGATTTTGATCGGCTCTTCCCGCTGCTTCAGCAGCTCGTAGAATAGCGCCAGCGCCTTTTCCAAACGCAGGTTGGCAAGCTCCTCTACCAAGGCAAACACGTTTTGTTCCGTGCTGCGGGCCACCAAACGTTCAATGTCTGCGCGCGTGATCGTCCCGCCTTTGCCTGCAAAAAGACAAAGCTTGTCTACTTCGGCGGATAAGGTCTGCAGGCTTGTGCCGGCATAACTTACAAGCGTATCTGCCGCTCCCTGCTCGAAAGCTACCTCGTTCTGCTTGGCCAGCTTCACAATCCAGTTCAGCAGCTCATCTCCGCTAAGCGGGGCAAAAGCAAGCACGACCGCCTGTTTTTTCGCCGCTTTCACCAGCTTTTTCCGCTCATCCAACTTGTCTGCCTGAACAAGAAACACGATGGTGCTATATTCGGCAGGATTGTCCATGTATGCCAGCAAACGATCGACGTGGTGTTCGATTTTGGAATCCTTGCCGGCCGCAAGCAAATGCGCATCCCGTACAAAAATCAATTTTCGAGGCACGAGAAAAGGTACCGTCTCCGCTTCTTCCACCACCACTTCAATCGGCGTTTCGGAAAGGTCATAGGGAACGACCGCAAAATCGCGATGCTCTTCTTCAATGATCGTTTCTTTTAGCAAATCCGCAAATTGCTGTATTTGATATTTCTCCGACCCATACAGCACGTATACAGGGGCGGTATCCCCATTGCGTATGGCTTTCGCCGCACTCTTTACATCCATTCTCACGGTGCCTCCTTATCATCCCCTTTATCCTACCAGAAAATCGACCGAACAACAAAGGGACCTCCATCCGCGCGCGAATGAAGGTCCCTGGTCCTACATCTATATAAACGCTGACGACGACCGTCCTAGAAACGGTCAGCGAAGCGGTCATACGACGTCAGTTATGTCAACTGAATTAGGACGTTATGTTACTTTCAGTATACTGCAGGCAGACTCAAAACGTTCAGCCATTTTGCTAGAAAAGGCTTGTCACCTTCCATTCATTTCGCGGAAGTTTCTCCCGATGCGGGGGATACGGCGAAATATTTCTTGACGGTCGTCCCGTTCTGTTCTGTCGAGTAATTAAATGTTGTTCCATCCGACGTCCAGCCCGCCGATGTCAGCGTGCCTTCCAACTCCCGTTGCTCCACCAGGTTCAATGCGGCCGGATCATCCGCCGACCGGGCATACAGGCTCAATTGATTGTCAGTCTGCATAACCGTGTATGCTCCATCCGGGGAACTCCATTCTTTGGGAACAGATGTGGAAGCAATCCCTTGATTCGGTCCAACCAGTCCCATCGCTCCGTCGGACGCTTTGGTTCCGTCCTGAACCTCGGGAGCCGTGATCCCTTTTTGGACGTCTCCTTCTTTCATCTCAGGCGTCTCGCTATCGGTCGCAAAGTTCTCGGGATCCACACTGTTCGCAGCCGATTCCGTTTCATCCGGAGTCGCCGGCGGCAAAGCCGAATCGGAACTTTCCGTTTTCTGCTCTACGCCGGGAGAGGCTTCGCCGACCGAGCTTTGGGGTGAATCAGCCTGGTTCGTGCTTGACGGCGCATCCTTCGAAGTTTGATCCTGGCTTGTCGTTGGTTCAGATGTCGACTCCGTTGGTCCTTCGGTCGAATCCGGTTCCGAAACAGGCAGTTTCTCCTGCTCCCCGGCACTGTCCTGGGCTTCCGGGTTTTCCGACGTTTCAGGGGCCAGCCGTGTCTCGCCGGAATTTACAGCATCGCTTTCATGCCGCTTGGCTGCAGACGTATCATTACCGTTGACGTCGGTGCTGAGCGCATTTGGATCCGAGGCCTGGCTTTCCGCTGATCCACCGCTGCTCATCATCATTACATCGGCATTTTCAAGCTTTTCAGGCTGATATCCCCAGATGGCAAAGCCCAAAACGATAACAGCCGCCGCGGCTCCCACGGACATGCGCCCTACCATGGTATTTAACCATTGCTGCTTCGGCTTGCGTTCGCCGGACCGTTGCAGACTTTCGGTTGCAGCAGGGACAGGACTCATTTCCTGTATCGTGCTGCTTTGTTCTTTCCTTGCTTCATCAATGGCATCCAGCTGTGGCATAATGGCATCCACCAAGCTGAATTTCGGGGTCACTTGCGGCAAATCCTCCAGTTCTCTGGATAGAGCTCTGAGCAAACTAAAATTTTCGGCGCAATCCGGACATGTGGCTACATGCTGCAGCAATTGCTCGGTTTCCGCCTCTCCCAGATCATGATCCAGATACCGGTGCATCCATTCCACCACCTCATCGCATTTCATCCTGTCACACCACCCTTCTGATACTCCTGTAATAGATTCTGCAATTGCTGCCTTGCACGGAACAAATAGGATTTGACCGTATTGAGCGGAAGGTCGAGGCAATCCGCAATTTCGTTATATGACAAGTCCTGCAAATATCTTAGAACGATCACGGTGCGATGATGCTCGGGAAGCTTGTTGATCGCATCCTGAATATCCTTGGCCACATAGGTCGACATGACTTCCGATTCCACGTTCTGATTGTCCTGGAACACCATCTCATGTTCCTCGATGGACACCGACGGCTTGGCCCTCCGGAACTTGTCGATGCAAATATTCGTAACGATGCGTTGTACCCATGTTTTGAATTGTGCCTTTTCCTCGTATGAGTTAATTTTGGTATAAATTCGGATTAATGCCTCCTGTGCGGCATCCATCGCATCCTGTTCATTATTTAGAATGTAGTATGCGGTTCGGTATACATGCTGTTCAATATTCCGCAATAGGGTAATTAGAGCGTCGCGATCGCCCGATTGAGCGGCTCTGATGAGTTCCGGCTCTACCACAAAGGATCCCCCTCTCCCTGCAACCTTACAGACGTGACCATCAATAAAATTGTTGCAAAGTTAAGATTTTTTTTATTTTGCAAACCGCACGCTGCATGATTCGATCCCGAATGGATACGGGTACAAGATGACGAGATGGATCTCGCGCCTTTCTACCCCAGCCGGGAGCAGCCGTTTCGTATGCATGCAGACATGCTTCCACAACAAAATAACGGCGTATGTATCGTAAAGCCGCAGAAACTTATCTTAGAATAACAGAAATTGCATAATGCGTCACCAAGCGCTTTCAAAAGTCATATCCAGTACTTACACGACTTAATTCGAATGCAATAACATAAATTATAATTGCGATGCTTTCCGTGCTCAAAAAAAATAAAAGTCAAAAATTGTACAAATTTTCAGCCGTTTTTAATGTAATTTTCATGAAAATAGTGTATTGTAAATTTACATTCATAACGCGAGGTGATGAGCATGCCTGCTCAAGCAAAAATCCAATTATTAAAAGAACAGCTCCCTAAGGAGTATCAAAGCATCACCCATTTTGTGGAACATGCGATGCAATCCTTGGACACATTGGTCGAAGAACATCGTAAATATACGGCTGCACAGGCATTATACGGCGAAAAAATCGTCGGGTCGGAAGAACGCCTGTATCATGACACCGTGATCGATGTCCGGGAACAGCTGCTGAAGACGCTGGAAAAAACCGTGGAAGACATTCTCCACAAAGGTGATAAACATTGGACCAAACATTTCAAGGACGGCGTTGAATAATGATTTGGTTCCCCTTTGATTGCTAAAAAAAACCGCTTGAGGAGCTTCCTTACGGAAAAGCCATCAGGCGGTTCTTTTATGTTCAACTATTTTAGATGATTTAGTGGATGGTATTAATAGTAAGTAAAGAGCTTGCCTCCAACAAACGTAAGGGCTCGGATATTCTCAAGCGAGTCGATGTACATCCAAACTTCGATCTTGCCTTGTTTACTCATCTCTTGCGAGATGCTTCGCGGCTCTCCCCAAGCCAGGCGGGCTTGCGTTGTATTCATGCCGATTGCAACTTTACCAGCAATTATGTTGTTCCACATGGCTTGGGACCATTTGTATTTTTGATATGGATCATAAGACAAGAAAAGATCCTCTTCGTTCAGCCAATCCGTTACATCTGAGCTTTTGTTCCCCCCATACACGGATAACATTTTGCCTTTAGCATTTTTAAAGATGATTGTGTAATTCTTGATCCCCGAGGGATCCGTCTCCATCCGAATATCCGAAATCGTTACTTTACTGAATCGTTGGCCAAGTTCTGGATAGTAATTAATCCAATATGATTTACCAAGCAAACGGGCAAGACCGCCCAGCTCTTTTTGTTTGACCAATTTGGCTGTCTCCGCAGAATCCACGCTAATCACGGAGGCTCCCACGATCAACTTGGCACGCTTGAATTCTGTTTCCCATTGAACCTTCACACCGGAAATCTGAGAAAGGAGCGCTGCAGGAAAGACCGTTTGTCCATTTATGGTTTGCAGTTTCCCTTTTAGTTTGAGGGTCTTGCCGTTCCATTTTGCATCCTGGCTTCCTTTTTGAAGCAACAGTTCATCATCACCCCATTGAATCATGAAGTTTGTTCCCTTTACTTGCACCGTTGCGCCAAGTGCCTTGAACACGGACTGAACCGGTAGATAGATACTTCCATTGACCATGGTAGAGCCTATCAAGTTTTGTTGAATGCCCGCATTCAATTGAACGCTGGAGTCCAGCTCACCTTTTTTAAATGTAATCCGGGTACTTCCAGCCCCCTTGACTTGCAACTGTCCTTCACCTTTGTAGACAGCGACTTGCGGTTTTTCTACCGTAATCTCCCCGCTATTGGGTTGACGCTTCGTTTTGTACCCGTTTGAATATAATTCCTCCACCGAAAGGGCAAGGATATCCCCAACGCTCGCCTCTTTGGCCGAAGCTGCCAACGTCACTTTTTTCAGTGTCGGTCCGTTCAAGGGCTGCAGTGTTCCGTCTTTATAAATCCCCCATGAACCGTCAGTATGCTGTACATAAAGTTCTTCCAGATCAACGGAATACTCCAGTTTCTCGACCCCACTCAATCCCTGGAGCTGTTTACCCTCGTAAGTAACAGGTCGACGATGCCCCCGCTCATAGCTCCATACGCTTCCGTCGTCTTTGACTGCCAAAAACATACCGGAATTCAACCAGATCACAGATTTCACATGATCCGTCACTTCAATCGGCTGTTCCTGGACCATCATGTCGACCACAACGACCGAATTATCTTCCCTAAGTACGGCCGCATATGCACTACTTGTCGCAATCTGCTTTCCTCCGGGTACATTCCCCATCTTTCTGGAGATATTCCGTTGGTCAGCAATGTAATACACATCACCATTGGATGTTAAAGCGCCGTAAGAATGGTAGCTGGATCCCAGATATGTACCTACATCAATGACGGATTCCAGCCCTTTAATGGTCTCCCCCTTATAATCGCGAAGTGTCCCATCCTTCAACAAAGCCACACCATTGCCGTATACCTTAACTAGTCCGTTATACTGAGTGATTACCGGTTTTTCATCCCTGTTTCCTTCCCAATAATAAACGCGTCCGTCTGTCGTCCATCCGAAAAGACTGCCTTGCGCAGCAGACACACCTGCCACATCCGTCGTTTGGGTCCATATGCCTTCCGTTGAATCCTTGGACCACACCGTCCCGTCATTCATGAGATAGGTATTCCGGTCAACAAGAGAGACAATAGAATTCGTTCCGTTTCCCGAAGCCGCATCTACTTTCATGGGTACTACGACGATGCTTGCCATCAGAATAACCATGAACCATAACGGAAGATATCGCATTATTTCTCCAATCTTGAACCCATTGGGCCCTTCCCATCTCCTACTCTCTTTGTCTTGAACGTTATCCATTGTTCGTATCCCCTCTGCTTCTGTGTGATGAAAGACATGCTGGTTATAAACCTTCTAAACATTCGGCAAATATCTAATTCTATTAAATTTATATTTCAATATTTAATGTGTTTTTACTCGAATTTAATTCAAGGGTTGTTCCTAATCCTTTAATGGATTGTACTGGAATGTACGTAATTCCGTTTATCACTTTTGGAGCTGCACTTAATGAAGCAGATTTGCCGTTATAAAATACGGTTTTGCTCCCAAGAGTGAGTGTTACCTTAAATTTATCTTTGGTTAGACCTATCGTTGCACGATCCGGATCGTATGTAAACGCTGCATCCAATGCTTCTGCAATGTCTCGTAATGGAAGCAAATTACTTCCTTGATATTCTACCGGCTTATTGGCGAAATTAATTTTTTGATCATTAACATATACTACTAAAGAAGATTGCGTATACTGAGGTTTAGTTTCTTTCGGTTTTGTTGGTGTAGTTTTTTTTGTAGATGAAGAAGAACTGCTGGATGATTTAGTACTTGAAGAAGAACTACCACCATTATGATAATGATATTCCCCGTACTCCAATCCCCATTTGGCACAATTTGTCCAACACGTATGACCTCCATTGGAATCTGTTCGCCCGGGATGAGCTAATGCACTTGTTGCACTGGATAAAAGGAATAGAGACAATACGGAAGTAACGAGTACCCTTTTGTTCATTTTAAACACTCTCCTACTGGTTCTATTTTCCTATGAATCATAACATACAAATATATGATGAAGAAATATATTCCTTCCATTAAGAAATGTCCGAGATAGCGCGAAGCGATGGCATACATTTTATTGAAATGAGCTTCAGGAAACTCTATGTTTTCAGCAGCCAATAGCCCCCTATATGCTTTAAATGTCTGACAAAAAAGAAAGTAATGAAATGCGCAAGAAACATGAACAAAGCGGAAGAAACACGAATACAAATGTTTGACAAAACAGCACAAACATGAATATAATCGAACCATCACTTGGTGATAATTTCCATAAGGAGGCGATTTTATTGTTCTCTGATGAACGTCGGGACAAAATTCTGGAGCTGCTTCAAAAAAACGGGCGTGTTCTTGCCAAGGAATTGGCTGATATGTTTGAATTATCCATCGATTCAATTAGAAGAGACCTTACAATTATGGAGGAGAAGGGTCTTCTAAAACGTACACATGGCGGAGCAATTCCAAGTTCTAAAGTTCGCAGCACTCCTCTCCCACCTGAATTACGTTACCAGGATGGAGCGCCACATCAAAATGCAATTTCTAAATTGGCCGCATCCTTCATTCAGGAGAAAGATACCGTCTTTATAGGCAGTGCTGGGATCCACTATGGCATGCTCAAGTATCTTCCTGAAATCCCTTTTACCGTTGTAACCAATTCAATTAAGGTCGCAGATACATTGAAAGATCGTAAAACAACAGATGTTTACCTTATCGGCGGTAAAGTAAAAAGTTCCGGCAGCATAACGGATGCCTTAGCAAACGAATTTTTGAGACAATTCACTTTAGATATTTGTTTTGTTACTGGAGGTGGAATTTCTAAAAATGGCGTAAGTACAGCCACTCCTGAAGTAGCAATGTTGGGTAGAGCAGCTGTTGAAATATCCAGGAGAAAGATTTGTCTGGCACCTCACGAAAAATTGGGAATTGATTTCTTTGCAAAAGAAGGTCCAATTACTGACATTGACCTTCTGATAACGGATGAAGAAGCTAGCATTGAAGCCATCGCAGAAATTGAAAATAAAGGTGTCAAGGTTTGTATTGCAAGAGTGACCGAGGAATCCCTATTAAAAAAGGAATAGATCATATCCATTGGCCCGGATGATCTATCCCCTTCTTCTAAGGAGTTGCTGCTTAGCAGCTCCTTTTTCATTATAACGGATTATAATCGCTATGAAATCTTTCATTCTCCTCATCCCAGCTGGTTATTGAACAAAACTACCCGTTAACTGAGAAAACGGCAGCCAACCGTTGTGTGCGGCTGCCGTAATTTTAAACAGAATCAAGCGACCAAACTGATCAAATTGCCGTCAGGGTCCTTTATGATCGCATAACGCTCGCCCCAAGGGGTATCGTTCGGTTCAAAATGCCCTTCATATCCTTGTACTGTCAATCGGCTATACGATTCATCCAGCGCTTCCTTACTGTCAAACTGAAAAGCGAGCTCCATTCGATAACCGGCCGGCTTCGGCTGGTCGCCTAGAATCGTCTGCGCCGATTCCCAAGTATCAAAGGAAAGAATAATATCGTTGTATGGTACTTCGAAATGATGTTCTTCATTTGCCTTTTCCGGTATTTCCAAGCCCAATGCCCGATAAAAATCCAGGGACTTCTTCATCTCTTTGACGTAAATCGATAATCTTTTTAACTTCACTGCCATGCTTCACAACTCCTATCCATTGGTATGATAAAGCTCACCTCCATTGTATTGATCTTATAGACTGTCAAATAGGAAAAATCGGACTCCTTCGTTTCTTACTTATCAAGCTTCTAAGAGACAAGCCATAATATTGCTTAAATGTGTTGGCAAAATGGGACTCATCGTAATAGCCGTATTTGAGCGCAAGATCCGCTAAACTGGAATAACCCCCCCGAAAAAAATCCTGCAGTGTGCTTTGAAATCGGATTATCCCAAGCATCTCCTTCGGACCTAAGCCCAGCTCCTGATTAAATACCCTTCTAAGATGTCGTTCACTAAAGTGGACTTGATTGGCCAAATTCGTTACGGATACATTCCCTTTTCGGCCATAAATAATCTGCAAGCTTTCATACACAAGTGGGTTCATTGCTATATCGCTATCCGCCAGCATTCGGACCAAATGATACTCGGCAACCGCAACAATTTCGGCGATCGTAGTGGCTGATAGTATCTCTTCTACCCAGTACATTTCTTTGAAACCCAAAACATCTTCCAAGTAGATACGCTGTCCCGTAAACGCCGAAAGAGGTATCTTTAGAATAGAACGAGCTGATTCTGAATATATCCGAATGCCAAATAATGATCGAGCTTCAGAGAACTGCAGCACTTCTGATCGAGTTGTAAGACCTACAATATAGGCAGCCTTTCGGCTGGATGGAGAAAGAAGATCCACGACAATATCGATACAGCCATCCGGTATAACTCGATGCGAAGGTTTGCCTGGAACAGGACGAAAATCCATGGTCCAAAAAGAAGCCACATGTGATTCCAAGCGAGGATTAGATGGATATTCCCGGAAATTATACCATGGCTGCTGCAGCTCCGGTTGCAATTTGGGAGAATGAACGGGATGGAATGAATGAGTCATCTCAATCCCTCCTTAATCAAGTTTAACTATATAAACCGCAATAATAAATCCCACTAGTGCACTGCGAGCACAGTACCATAGATGTTTTTTTGCAGTTTATATAGTTCCAATTGTTAGCTTAATGGGAATGAAAGCCGAACTTCTGGACGACTGTGGACGTAATATTTTTGAAATATCGTTACCCGTGAGAAATCCTGTAAACCGAATATAACTGGGGGTTTGAATAAATAATGAGGCCTCGAGACGATGGGGTTACACATAAGGTCATTACGTCAAAAAGCCCACCCAGAAGGTTGCTTTATGTAGTTTAAAGCTCAGGACAAGCAAAATCAACGTATTGAAAATATCTCTCCATCTCACCTTGTTATTGCGTAGATATCGCTCAGGAAACATACGTCGCTCGCGCAGTAGTTTCCGTGGCCTTCCGTTGGGATCGCCGCTGAGTTTGCCAGTTTCACAACATAGGAGGTTCATTATGAAAAAAGTAATGCTGTTCATCTTAATCAGTATGATTATACTTCCTGGCTGTTTTAACAAGGATGAGAAAGAGCATTATCCAGTTTACGAGGGAACTGTAGTATTTAAAACAGATGAAGATGACAAGTACAAATTTCTTGTTCTTCAAAATATAAGTAAGAAAGATTTAGAGAAAGGTAATCTTGAACTTTTTATAGAACTAGCACAAGACCAACCGGAAGCCTCGTATTATTTTGTCGATAAAGAGGCTTATGAATCAATTGATGTAGGGCAAAGAGTAAATATCACTGCTGACTTTAACCAACAAGAATCCTTGCCACCCATTAGGACGGTTGTGAATATTGAAAAAATCAATGAATAAGCTAAGCCGATGTTCATTTTCATGATGAGAACACATTCTATACTCACATAAACGAAATGTTGCTTGTTTAAATTAAAAGCAGCCCGTCGGGCTGCTTCACATACACCATAATACTTGGTTTTATTCCCTTCCAATGATAGATTAAAATGCAGTTTTAATTGATCTAACCTATCAGTTAACCGAATTAGGCACCGAGAGCCTTAATCTGATTCAAGTTTATGCCTGATTTCGATGTGTCCAGCTTTGATCCTCATTTGCACTTCCCCCATTTGATCCGTCCGATAAATGGCCGATCCCGACTGCTCAAGCCGCTCCACCACCCCCGCATTGGGATGCCCGTACAAATTGTTGACCCCGGCGGAAATAACGGCTGAACTGGCGTTCCAGTAGTGAAGCCAACCTTCGGCGGAAGAGGTTTTGCTTCCGTGATGCGCGACTTTCAAGACATCCACCCGGTGATTCATCATACTCATCGTCATGTTGTCGACGGCATCGTCCACTCCGGGATTCTGGGTTGCCTGTTCAGACCGAAGAAATAGCGGAAGCTGTGCTTGGAGAACTGCACTCGGTTTCTCATTTCCCCGCAGTGCCTCTTGGGCAAACGCCTCCGCAAGCGAGCCGTCTTGAATACGAAACAACACATCCTGTTCCGCCGCCTCGTCCATGTCCCCCGTAAAGAGCAAAGAAGCCCCTGCCATCTCCAGCAAAAAGACGACCGAATGATGATTTTGCTCCTCGTCCACAGGCATGCCGCCCAAACGATCGGTAGAGAGACTCAGATCCGGCGAAAGAAAATACAATTTCGTTTGGTCATCAGCCTTATATGTCATGCCCTGCCTGACGGCATACAGCGGGATTTGCCTGTCCGCAGCAGTCTGGAGCAGTTTGTCAAAATTGTCCTTGCCGCTGGTCGTACCGTTAAAAATCAGACGTTTTACCGGGATTTGCTCCAGTACAGCCTGCAGCCCGCCGGCATGATCCTGATCGGCATGAGTAACAATAATGGCATCCAGCTCATGAATCCCCCGTTTTTTCAGGAGGGGAACAACGACCTTTGCACCAACCTCGTAGGGATCTCTGCGAACCCTCCAGCCCTCGTCCGGCTTGGCGAAACTGACCGTTCCCCCTCCATCCACCAAAATGTGCTTGCCGCCGGGCGTTGATATCAACGCGCTATCTCCTTGCCCCACATCCAGAAATTGTACCACTCCCGTGCCGGAAGGATACGGTGACTGATATCCCCACCATAAGCCAGCGATAAGCGAAATCGCAATCAAACCACATATCCAGCCGTGATAAGGAGACCTTTTCTCGCCATCATAAAATCCGGCACCGCGCGAAGTGAAAGCTCCCGAATATTCAGGCCATGCAATACTCGCAGAAAGCAAAGCTACGGACTGCCCCGACACATCGGAAACGCAAGGGACTTGATCCGAATACCCAGGCTGCGGCGTGCGGCCCACATCATACGAAGTCCTGTCCGCACTTGATGGAATAACGCCAGGGCGTCGTGAGAGCGGGGCCGTATCGTCCTGCAGCTGCGGGAACGGCAACGCTTTTTTCCCTAAGTTTCCCTTCTGCAAGAGCCTCAGCAAACTATAAAGTCCAATATAGTAGGCCGCAATCCACCAGATGGGCGGCGTTGGCCAAATCAATACAAAACCGGGGAAACGGTTCATCCATTCCACGGTCGCAAAAGTCAAATCATTCAGCACAATCGTGATCCAAGCCAATAGTTTGGCTGCGGGAAACCACACAAATCCGATGATCAGCGCAACCGTTCCAAGCGGAAGCACAATCACGCTGATGAAGGAAACCAGCAAAAAGTTGGCGACGAACGACAGGATCGAAAACTGGTTGAAATACAGAATGGTTACCGGAAAAGAAATCAGCTGAGCCGTCACCGTCACCGAAGCCGTGGCCGCAAGCGCTTTGGGCCAGCGGTCAAACAGACGATGAATCAGCGGCATATAAATCATCAGCCCGGCCGTAACCAGAAAAGATAGTTGGAAACTTACGTTTACCATGAAGTAGGGATTCCACCACATCATGAGCAAAGCCGCGGCGCTGATGATATGCAGACCATCCCTCGGCAATCCTTTCCTTGCCATCGTTAAACCGATCATGGACATGATTCCCGCCCTGACGACGGATGGGGAGCCCCCGGATAACATGACATAGAAGGGCACCAGCAGCAGAACGATCGTCAATGACGTTTCCCGTGTCAATCGCAGCAAGGACATCAGCAGCAGCAAGGAAGACACATAAACAGCAACATGCGTACCCGATATGGCCAAAATATGCGTCAGACCCAGCTGCGAAAACCCGCCGTACGTATCCGGATCAATATCTTTGGCCATGCCGATGATTAACCCTTTCATATATCCGCCGTGCGGTTCCGGAAACAGCCGATCGACAGCCGACCCCAGCTTGCTCCTTGCCTGGTCGTTTAGGCGAAATAGGTTGAAAGCCTTCCAACCCTCGGCCGGAACGGTTTCTACCGCGATGGCCCCCTTCACTTTGAACAGCCAGTGTATTTCAAGCGTCCGGAGGTACGCCCTGTAATCAAAGCCACCATAGTTCCGTGCTTCACCAGGCAGGGCCAGCGTGCCTTCGAGCGTAACGGTATCGCCCCTCTGCCAAGCCGCCGCCGTCTGCAGCTCTTCCTCTTTGGCCAGCCTGACCTGCACCATGAACTTCTCTTTCCGGTGATCCAGAGTCAGAGGTTGGAAGCCACCGCTGGCCGAAGCACCAGGATCAATTTGAACGGAACTAACCTGCAGCTCAAAATCGGCCCGGTCCCCGTCAATGCGTACTTCGGAGTCCAACCTGCCTTGAACCGTGGCCTCCACTCCGTCAAGTTCGTCGCTTGCCATACCCGTCAGTTCGGCCAGATGGCTGACATTCCTCGTATCGTTCCATTCCCAATGAACGGCCCCGGAGGCAAAAGCTGCTCCAAACAAAATAACGATCCACCCGCGCAGGCCCAGCCATCGCAGCCATAGCGGGGCACAAGCAAGAACCCCAACCATTCCCCATAACAAATTCCAGCCGCTTAACGCAACCGCCATTCCGCTGCCGCATAGCCAACAAACGGTAAAACCAAGCAGTGGCCTGCCCTTCATCCTTCCCCCTCCTAATCCCGTAGCCAGAACGCAAAAAAACCTCTGGCAGCCGTTACGGCAACCAGAGGTTTTTCCTCATGGATCGTTCTTTCTGTATGAATCTTTGTACATGCAGCATGCAAAATTCAATCACTCACGGTCATTATTGTCTCGCGCGGCGGTTGATACTGCTCCAACTTGCGAAACGTAATCCCCTGCTGCTCCATCATTCGTCTGACTTTGCCCGTATCTTTCGGATATGGGCGATGGAACACGATTTCGGTAATCCCGCTGTTGGCGAGCATGTTGGCACAGGTCCAACACGGCTCATCCGTGACATATACGGAAGAGCCTTCCCGGTCGATCCGATCCGTAAACAAAAGCAAATTCTGCTCCGCATGGATCGTACGGATGCAGCGCTGTTTTTTGACCATCTCTTCCCGGCCGTCGGTAATGACCAACTCATATTCTTCCGAGATCATGCAACCTGCTTCAGAACAATCGGGAACCCCCATCGGTGCTCCGTTATATGCCGTTCCCAGCAATTTTTTGCCTTGAACAAGCACTGCACCCACATGGCGCCTAGGACAACGCGAACGAGTGGATACCATGTAAGCAATATCCATAAAGTATGTGTCCCAGTCTTTGCGTGCATCTGTTGCGCTCATGCCGTTTCCCCTTCCGTTGTCATATTATCGAAAATAGTGCATTAGCGGATCTGCACATAAGGTGCCATCTTCTCCAACATTTTCATACCTATGCCTTTGACTTTCGTCAAATCGCTGACTTTGCCAAACGGACCATGGTTATTCCGATAATCGATGATGGCTTGAGCTTTCTTCTCCCCGATGCCCGGCAGCTCCATAAGCTTGGCCAGCGGCGCAGTATTGACGTCGATTTTCCCGTTGTCCGGCTCCTGCGTTGCCGCAAGATGATCCTGCAGCTCTTCAGCATGGCCAACGTTAGCGGGATCTGGCTGGGCAGAATGGATGAACGCCTGCTGTTCCGTTGTCGTTCCGGCAATGTCATGTCCGCTCTCCACCTTAGCTTCATCCTGATTTCCAGCCATTGCCGCACCCTGCCTGGTTTCCGGAACGGAAGCCGGCACTTGATTCGCATCGGCTGGACCCGAAACAGCCGACGGAACGGCAGCAGTTTCCTGAGCCGTCGTCGGCATTTCAGTACCGGGCTGAACGGCAGTCCATCCCGAAGGCGGCTGCTCGCTTTTGCCCGACCACAATATCAGTATGCTCCCCATCACTGCCGCAGCAATAATCAATCCTTGTTTCCACTTCATTCTTTCACACACTCCCGTCTCCCATTGGATTAATGAACACGGGCGGTGCTTCCGAACCGTAAAGCGGACGTTGCGTCCAAAATGATTGATTTTCATGTCATGCCGGCAAGGGCATGACGCATAGACTAGAAGGAACATACTGCGCGCCAGTACCGTAAAGCATGAAAGGAGGCCTGAAACAATGAAGGTTGGATTTATCGGAACCGGCAGCATGGGCAGCCTGCTGATCTATGCCATGATCCAATCCGGAGCATTGGAGCCCAGGCAGATCGCCGCGAGCAATCGGACCCCTTCCAAAGTACGTCAGTTAACCCTCCGTTATCCCGGCCTGCATGAGTCCCAGAGCAATCGAGAAACGGTCATTCGAAGCAAGATCGTATTTCTGTGCGTCAAACCGCTTGAATTCAAGCATGTCATCGATGAAATTTTGCCTGTTCTGCAACCCGAGCAGATTATCGTCTCCATCACGAGCCCGGTGCAAATACGCCATCTGGAAGCATCGCTTCCTTGCAAGGTGTCCAAAGTGATTCCCAGCGTGACCCACCAGGTCGGCAGCGGTGCCTCCCTCTGCATTCATGGCGAACGAATGACAGAGGAGGACCGTGCCGTGCTGGAAGGCTTGCTCGGCCATTTCAGCAGACCCTACCAGGTCGACGAGCAATGCACCCGAATCACTTCCGATTTTACCAGCTGCGGACCTGCCTTCATCTCGTTTTTCCTGGAGCAGTGGATCGACAGCGCAGTCAAGCTTACAGGGATCAAACGCGCGGATGCCTGCGCCCTTGCCGGCGAGATGCTCCTAGGAACAGGCAAGCTGCTCACCGAAGGAGGTTACACGCCGCAGGAGCTTCAGGCACGCGTTGCCGTGCCCGGCGGTATTACCGCACAGGCACTTGCGCTATTGAAAGCCAATCTGGATGGTGTTTTCGACAGCCTCATTCAAACCACCCACGACAAATACGAGGAAGATTTGATCAAGCTGGATGAACTGTTCAGAGCCAATGAGATTAACCGGCAACAATATTGACCAGCTTGCCTGGAACGGCAATGACCTTGCGAACGGTCTTGCCTTCCAGCGCCTGTTTGACAGCGTCCATTTCCAAGGTCAGGTCCTGCAGTCCCTGTGCGTCAAGATCTTTCGCAACCGTTGCGCGAGTTACGATTTTGCCGTTGATCTGAACGACGATTTCAACCTCGGCATCGACCGTCATCGCTTCGTCATATACAGGCCAAGCTACATAACTAATTCCGCCTTCATGTCCGAGACGGCTCCACAGTTCCTCTGCCATATGCGGTGCGAGCGGTGACAACAGCTGCACGAAGTTCTCCATCGAAGCCAGCGGCAGGCTCTCGGCTTTGTAAGCATCGTTGATAAAGATCATCAGCTGGCTGATCGCCGTGTTGAAACGCAGGTTCTCCAGATCGTCCGTCACTTTCTTGATCGTTTTATGCGTTGTGCGCTTGAACTCTTCCGTTCCGCCGTCAACCGTAATTTTATCGTTGATGGCACCGGTGTCCTCGTTGATGAACAAACGCCATACACGGGACAGGAAGCGGTGCATTCCCTCAACGCCGCTTGTGTTCCATGGTTTGGTTGCTTCCAAAGGCCCCATGAACATTTCGTACAGGCGCAACGTATCCGCACCGAACTCGCCCACGATTTCATCCGGGTTAATGACATTGCCGCGGGATTTACTCATTTTTTCGTTGTTCGTCCCGAGAATCATGCCTTGGTTCACCAGCTTGTGGAACGGTTCCTTCGTGCTGACCACGCCCAGGTCGTAAAGAACCTTGTGCCAGAAACGCGCATACAGCAAGTGAAGGACCGCATGCTCGGCGCCGCCGATGTACAAGTCAACCGGCAGCCACTGTTGTTGTTTTTCTTGCGAAATCAGTTCCTTGTCGTTGTGCGGATCGATGAAACGCAGGTAGTACCAGCAGCTTCCCGCCCATTGAGGCATCGTGTTGGTCTCGCGACGCGCTTTCATCCCAGTTTCCGGATCTACCGTGTTGACCCATTCCGTCACATTGGCCAGAGGAGACTCGCCCGTGCCCGATGGTTTGATCTGGTCGATATCCGGCAGCAGCAGCGGCAGCTCTTCTTCCGGCACGGTTTTCATCGTTCCGTCCTCCAGATGGAGAATCGGAATCGGCTCACCCCAATAGCGTTGACGGCTGAACAACCAGTCGCGCAGACGGTACGTCGTTTTGCCTTGCCCTTTGCCGTTCTCTTCCAACCAGGCGATCATTTTGGCGATCGCTTCTTCGTTGTTCAGGCCATTCAGGAATTCGGAGTTCACATGGGCTCCATCTCCGCTGTACGCCTCTTCCTCCACGTTTCCGCCCTCAACAACTTCAATGATATTCAGGCCGAATTGTTTGGCAAATTCCCAGTCGCGGGCATCGTGCCCCGGCACGGCCATAATGGCTCCCGTTCCATAACCGGCAAGCACATAATCGGCAATCCACACAGGCACTTTCGCGCCGTTTACCGGATTGATGGCATAAGCACCCGTGAATACGCCCGTTTTGTCTTTCGCCAAATCCGTGCGCTCCAGGTCGCTCTTGCGAGCTGCCTGTTCCTGGTAGGCTGCGACCGCTTCGCGTTGGTCGGCCGTTGTGATGGCATCCACCAATTCATGCTCCGGTGCCAGCACCGCATAACTCGCGCCAAACAGCGTATCCGGACGAGTCGTGAACACTTTGATGACTTCCTCGCGTCCTTCGATGGCAAAAGTCACTTCCGCGCCCGTCGATTTGCCGATCCAGTTGCGCTGCATATCCTTGATGCTCTCGGACCAATCCAGCTCCTCCAGATCCTCAAGCAAACGCTCGGCGTATTCCGTGATCTTCAGTACCCACTGGCGCATCGGTTTGCGCACGACCGGATGCCCGCCGCGCTCGCTCTTGCCGTCGATGACCTCTTCGTTGGCAAGCACCGTGCCCAATGCTTCACACCAGTTAACCGGCACTTCGTCTACATATGCCAGTCCTTTTTTGTACAACTGGATGAAGATCCATTGCGTCCATTTGTAATATTCAGGGTCTGTCGTGCTTATCTCGCGGTCCCAGTCATAGGAAAAACCGAGCGACTTGATCTGGCGGCGGAAATTGTCGATGTTGCGGAACGTGATGTCCCGTGGATGTTCGCCCGTATCCAGCGCATGCTGCTCTGCCGGAAGGCCGAAAGCGTCCCATCCCATCGGATGCAATACGTTATAACCGCGCATGCGCTTGTAGCGGGAAACGATATCCGTTGCCGTATATCCTTCCGGATGGCCTACGTGAAGACCGGAACCGGATGGATACGGGAACATATCCAATGCATAAAATTTAGGCTTGGACGGGTCCTCCCCCGTCTTAAACGTTTTGTTTTCATCCCAGAACTGCTGCCACTTTTTCTCCATGGTTTGCGGCTGATAGCCATGCTTTGGCTGATGATGTTCACTCATCTGTCGTTCCTCCTCTAATCATTCCATCTATTGCAACAAAAAAACCTCAGCATCCCGTAGCGTTTGCAGCGCTAGGGACGAGAGGTTGATTTCCCGTGGTACCACCCTAGTTAGCGGACGAACGTGCTTCGTTGTCCACTCCCTTTGGACCTGTAACGGCGGTGAACCGATGCGGATTTTCCATTCCCCGAAGGGCAAGATCCTTACAGGCATCAAAATGGTGTAATCACCGCATTTCTCCAAGGCGAGTTCGCGATATACTGCCAATCGGCTTGCACCAACCGCCGACTCTCTGTCATGTGCAGGACTCGTTACTGATCCTTATCATCGAAATATGTATTCGCTTTTGATCGGAAACATTATATTAAAAATTGGCACCAAAGTCAATATTGCTGCCCTTCGCCTCTGCGTATGCAGTTCAACGAGCTTTGGCTGCCTTTGTGTGTCCACGAATCAGGATAACCGGAAGCGCTCGATGCCCTCCTCAAGATTGCGGGTCGCCCATACCACGTGTTCCTTGTTATCGAACTGCCGATACGCACATTCTATCCGGAGCACCAGATCAAAATACAGGTCGTAAAGGCTCCTTCTCTGCCGTTCGCTTGCCGTTGCAACCGCTCTTCCATAACCTTTGACAAATCCGGGCGTATTGTTAAAATGACTGAAATAGTGCTCCATCAAAGGATCTGCCCATAGCGAACGCTCAAAATCGATGATGGCCGTAATTTTGCCCTGTTCCACAAAAACATTGCCATCCCACAAATCCCAGTGGACAAGTACAGGTTCTTTTACATCAACCAGGACATCCGATTTCTCTTGAATTAAACGTTCGAGCTTCTCATAACCGATGGAAAATTCCACTCCAGCCTCTTTCCCATCTGCAATCATATCATCCATCAGGTTCAGAAAAGCTTCTTTCCAGGTAGCATAATGTGGTTTTTTCTCGGAAAAGTAGCCGAATTTTTCGCCCTTGATCTCATTGATTCTCCGATTGTAAGCGCCCAGCTGCTGTTCGATGGCTTCCTGCTCTTCCACACTGTATTGGTCTTTGACCTTGTTATAAGGCTTGCCTGGCATGTATTCCATAATAAAATACTCTGCAGGGACAAAGCTCCGCGAAAGATCATGGGCGAGCACACGGGGAACGGGAACATCCTGGAGATCCGCGGCGAGACGAAGTGCCTGCACCTCCGCAACCATCACATCCTGTTCACAGCGCATTCGTGTAATTCCGGAGGAAGGTGCAATTTTGAGTACAACTTTCTGTCCGTCATCCAACGTAATACAATAGGCATGGTTCGCCCATCCATCCGTCATCTCCTTGTATTCTCTGACACCTGTCCTGAAATGCTGTTGAGTAATCCGGTTCAACTGTTCTGAAGTCAGCCTCGTTTTATAATTACTTTCCACTTTGCACCTCATTTACCTTATTCGTTAAGGGGATGACAATGTAAAGAAATATTTCCATACCCATTATGTCCGGCCCTCTCTACGCTTGCAAGACCTTTGATCACCTTCTAACATTTAAAGGCAAACTCACCGTAAAAACGGAGCCTCCTTCTGGTCTGTTCCCGGCCTGGACCCTTCCTCCCAGAATCTCAGTAATTTTCCATACAATGGACAGACCCAGGCCAGCACCACCCGTTTTGCGATTTCTGGACTGTTCGCCTCTGTACAACGGCTTGAACAAATGCTGCAGGTCAGAACTGGCAATTCCAGGGCCTGTATCTTGAACAGCTATGGCCCATATGCCGTTATCACACGTTGCCTTCACTTCAATGCTTCCGCCTTCTGGAGTATAACGCAAGGCATTATCCAGAAGATTTCCGAACGCCCTTTGCAGCAAATATGGATCCGTCATGATCTCAGCTCCCTGCTCCGGCAATGACAGCGCAAGACGGATCTGTTTGCGATTCGCTTCTTCCTGATACCCCAGGATCAACTCGTTCAGTAATCCGTCCATTCGTGTGCTTGCAAGCGTTGGTTTGTCTTCAAACCAGTCGAGCTTGGTATATGTAAGCAGGTCGGTGACCAAGTGATTCAGAACATCTGCTTTAATACGGCAATTTCGGATATACCTTTGAGTTTTTTCGGGAGTGAAGGCAACGCCATTCTCCAGCCCTTCCAGATAACCACGGATGGCAAAAACGGGTGTTCTTATATCATGGACGATGGAAGCGATGAACAGCCGCCGCTCTTCTTCCATGGCCTGCTGCCGAATTAGGGAATGTTCCAGTTCGGCCCGCATTTTTTGGAAGCCTGCCGAAACCTCATGTACTTCTTTCACTCGGGAAGACGGAAGATCCACACAAAATTCACTTCTGGAAATCCCCTGTGCTGCCTGTCCCAGTTTCTTCAATGGTTTCAGCACCTGCTTGTTCAGGAACCAGGCACCTGTAAGCAAAATGATGGCAAGCAAACATCCCCAAATCACAAATCCGCCGTATTCCATAATCATTTTTTCAGCCAAGCTGCCATAGCTCCGCAATACCGGACCCTGATCCTGAATATAAACCATTCCGGTCAGCGTGTTCGTCGATGAATATACATAAAACTCATTTAATACGTTCCACTCCGAAAAGTCACCGACATTCTCCTTGGGCGTTATGTCTCCCCCTTCTTCAAGAATATATCCTCCTTCATCATATATGTTCGAGAAAATCTCCCGACGTTCTCTGTCCAGCAGCCGTATCCCAACATTCATTTTTTTGGAATCCTGCTCCAGCTTGATTTGCCACTCTTCGCTTTCCCACTGATCCCGCTGAGCCAAAATTCTCTGCTGCACCCATTCAATGCTGTATCCATCGTCGGTCGTTGCCATATTTGAATACCAATTCCCTGTTAATTTCACAACCGAAATTGGAACAAGCACTGTACACAAGATGATAATCAACAGCCACTGTTTTAATGATAACCGGCTTTTCATTAAAGATTGGAACCCCTTCATGACAACGGCTCTCCCGTAAATTTATATCCCGTTCCCCATACGGTCTGTATGTATTCGTTTCCCGTACTTCCCCTCTCAATCTTGTCCCTGATCCGAGCTATAAACACTCTTACCGAATGCTGATCTCCGTAGTGCTCTCCCCAGATTCGGTCGATGATCTGATCATGCGTAAACACCTGATTGCGATGTTTGGCCAGCAAAGCCAGCAAGTCAAATTCCTTGGTTGTGAGCGTAACCTTTTCGCCATTCACCTCGACCTCACGTGCGGAGTAATCAATGCTCAAACCTTTGAATAAGCCGATTGCCAACGAAGTGGATTCCTCCTTGCCAAACCGCCGCCTCACAGCTTTGATTCTTGCAATAATCTCTCCCGGTGTGGCGGACTTAACGATGTAGTCATCCCCTCCGACGCCCAATCCTCTGATTTTATCGGTAGATTCCTCCCTGGCACTCAGAAACAAGACGGGAACATCCGAATATTCCCGAATGGCACGGCAGATTGTAAAACCCGACTCGCCGGGCATCATCACATCGAGCAGCACACAATCCACCCGATTTTGATTCATGGTCCGCATGGCCGCTTCCCCGTTCTCCGCAGTAAGGACAGCATACCCCTCCATTTCGAGAAAATCACGCATAAGCTCTATAATTTCAATGTCATCATCCACAATCAAGATTACTTCCTGCATACTGTATCTCCCTTTCTCATCTGCTGTCCCATTATTATGGAGCATTCCTGTTGTTGATGGAACCTCCTAAACAGCGATTAGATAAAAGTACTATATTTTATTGATACATTATTGATCTTTTTCCCACAAAAAGGTGAGACATCTTCTGCATAATGATATCGATCAAAGCGATTCAGCAGATTTCCGTGAAAAGGAGAAAAGAGAAATGAGTAAACCCGTTTTACAAACCCACAATCTAAGCAAAGTCTACGGGGAAGGTAATCAAAGTGTTCCTGCCCTCGATGCTGTTGACCTGGCGATCCATCAAGGAGAGTTTGTTGCCATCATGGGACCCAGTGGTTCCGGCAAGTCCACATTGCTTCATCTGTTATCAGGTTTGGACAGGCCGACCCGTGGTAAAGTCATGCTGGACGGACAAGATTTATACGCCGGCACGGAATCCGCAATCACACTCACCCGCAGAGACAAGATCGGTTTTATTTTTCAGATGTTCAACCTGATTCAGGTACTAACGGCTCAGGAGAATGTAGCTTTGCCATTCCTGCTTGCTGGCAAGACTGACAGTAAAGTTAATAGCATGGCGTTGGATATGCTCAAAAAAGTAGGCATTGGGCATCTGGCAGCTTCATATCCATCCCAGATGTCAGGTGGACAGCAGCAACGGGTAGCCATCGCCAGAGCATTGATTACACAACCCCGCATCATGATGGCCGATGAACCTACGGGCAGTCTGGACTCCAAAACAGGGAAAGACATTCTGACGGTTTTGCGAAGCTTCTGTGATACAGGCAATCATTGCCTGGTTATGGTGACCCATGATGCAAGCGTCGCCTCTTATGCGCACAGAGTTCTTTTTATGAAAGATGGGAAATTGGTAGAAAACCTGAACCTGCAGCAGGACCCAAAAGTGAACCTGAGTCAGATCACATCCAGAATTGAGGGAATGCTGATATGAAGTGGATGTTAGCCCGTCTGGCTTGGCGTTTCTTGATTGCACGTAAAATAAGAGCCTTCTTTGCCATAATGGGAATAAGCCTAGGAGTTCTTCTTCTTGTATCGTCTCAGACGATGATGAGCACTTTGCAGCATTCCACTGAAGTTTCAGCGCGGGAGAGGTTCGGTGATTTTGATCTGATAGCAGGATATAACAAAGGGCAAAGGCTGCTTTCTTCCAAAGATATAACATGGATTAACAACCTCGAAGAGGTGCAGGAGACCACTCCGATCTTGCTGCCCTACACAGCAGGACACATGCCCGAAAATGTTGCTGTTCAACCCTTTTATTACAGCTTCAAAGCAGACCGTCTGGCCGCTGAGCATGAACTGCTTTCTCTGCAAACGGGATCATTTCCTGAAGATGCGCAAGTACTGATTTCCTCCAAATATGCCAAGGAGGCGGGGCTGGGGATCGGTTCGACCTTGACATTGCCTTTCCCACCCGCCGAAGATCAGACCGTAACGGTCTCGGGAATTCTAAAAGAAAGCGAAAGCTTGTCCCGTCTTTTTATTTTCAATTATGATTGGATCAGCAAGCTGACAGATCATACCGGACAGGCTAGTGCGCTGATCCTGAAGCTGGATAACGGGAATGTAAAGAGTGAGGTCATCGAGCAATTGAATGACCATTTCGACGGACTTACTATTGATCGCCGCAGCGCAAAGGAAGAGGAACAAAAAAATTTGGGTGGGCTTCGGCCGCTGGTAACCGGACTGTCCGTTATTGTTCTGCTTGGGAGTATTTTGATCGTCATTAGTACTTTGCAAATGTCCGTCCAAGAGAGACAGAAGGAACTGGCGGTTCTCCGGCTTTTGGGAGGCACACGGAGACAATTGTTCGAGATGGTCATTTGGGAAGCCTTGTGGATCAGTATTCTGTCCTCATTCATAGGATCCGCGGGGGGGATTATGCTGTGTTATGCTACTTCTGGGGTGCTTGAAAAATGGATGGGATATCGTGTGGATTCAGTTGTGGTATCCTATCCGGTGATTGCCGCTGTCATGCTCGGAAGTATTCTCGTTACACTGCTTGCTTCCTTCATCCCGGCTTATTCCTCCAGCAGAATGTCTCCACTTGCTGCCCACCGTCAACAGCCGGCACGTCTTACACAGCACTCTTTGTGGAAGCATATCGCCGTGTATTCCCTATTTGTTGGACTTATTGCACTTTCCATTCTGATCCCCGGGGGCAAGGAAACGTCCAAAACCGCGGTCATTATCGTCGGTGTACTGTTTGTTCTCCTATGTTTTTTGTGCATTTCCTTCCTGCTTAAGCCATTAATCAAAGGGATTGCACTGTGCCTGAAGCCTTTATATGCCATGGAAGGGACCATTGCTGGCAGAAATGCACTTAGCCGCATCGGACGAAGCAAACAAATCACCCGGGTAATCATGCTCTCCGTTATTGTCGGATTCGTAGGGTTCAGCGTTCTTGATAGCATAGTGAAGGAAACAGAAAAAAATATGGCCAATCAATTCCCCCTGGATTATATTATCCAGTCGGCCGAAGCTTCATATGAACCTGGATTCTCACCCGAACTGAGCAATCAGCTGAACCGCCTGAAAGGAATAGACAGTATTACAATAAGTTCAAGTCTCCTCGTAGATATCCCGGTTAATCAAATGTCACCGGATTGGAACGGTTCTGTGTTTAAAATTGATAACAAGGATCACGTGTTGGCAAGCCTGCAATCGATGGATTTGATCAAAGCTCAGCAGTTTTCTTCTTATCAGGTCGTTGAGGGTAAGATTCAGGATCTGCAAAAGAACCAGATTGTAGTCACGAAGGATTTCTGTCGTTACTTCGGGTACTCTATTGGGGATACACTGGAACTAAAGATGGATGAAGTCAGCGAGGCAGCTGGCGCTGCTCCCTTACAGATGAATATTGTGGGTGTTATCGATCAAAATCCATTGTTTCCGGGAGACGAAATGACCATGTATACTTCCGTTGACGCCGTTAACAGCTACCGGGAAGCCAAGGTGGAACAAATTCTGTTCAATATCACGGACAAGAATCAGCAGGAAGCCATAAAAGCACAGGTTCAGTCCCTACTTGAACAGCCCGAATATCAAAATACTGTATTTTATGACCGCATGGCGGAACTGGAGACGTTCTATCAGCAATACAAACAGCGTACGGCTTTTTTAACGGCCTCCATACTGCTTTTGACGCTTATTATCCTTGCCGGACTAATGAACATTATGTCCAGCAATCTAAGAGAAAGTCAAAAAGAGTTTGCCACGATGCGCTCCATCGGAAGCAAACCCTGGCAGGTCATCCGTTTAGCCTGGTTCGAAGGAATAATGATAGCGGTATCCGGGACTGTCATGGGACTCATTGCTGGCGTACTGTTACGTTATCAATTTTTGAGTGCTCTCGATGCCCAAAGCCCTGCTCCATACGGAATGATATTCGTCATCCTGGCGATCAGTCCCATTATAGGCATTGCCTCTGCTCTGCCATCAACGTACTGGTTGTCCAAAATCCAATACAATCGGGATTAAAAAAAGAGCTGCCATTGCATAACATGCAGGCAGCTCTTTTACTCACTTTATTTTACAGCAACGTAGAACAGGCGCTGCGCCTCCGGCCCGGCTTCATCCCACTCAAAGTCTGCATAGACACCGACTTCCCTGAATCCTGCCTTAAGCAGCTCAAGCTTCATCCATTCCGGATCGTAGGCCCGCTGTACGTGCACTTCCTCGAAGCGCTGATACATGTCCTTGCCGGCTTCCTTCATGCGTGCAAAGATGCTCAAATGATGTTCGATTTCGCACCGCTCCCGGTCCATGTCGCATGTCCAGATATAGGACACGGCGCGTTCGTCCAATACAAAAGGCTGTTCGTCATCATATCGAATCAGGGTATTCGGATGATGCACGTCGAACATAAACGTGCCTTCCTCCTTCAGCATCGCGTACGTCCGCTGGAACGTGCGAACGACATCCTCTTTTTCGAGCAAATAATTGATGCAGTCGCAGAACGAAATGACCGAATCTACCGGCTCGGGAACGCTCCAGTCCCGCATGTCCTGCTGCACCCACCGCACGCTGCCTCCACGGTACATGCGATGGCCCTGCGGCGTGGCATCCATTTTGTTTCTTGCCACGGACAGCATGTCCGCTGACAAATCGATCCCGATCACTTCAAAACCCGAATTGACCAAAGGAATCGTGATGGAGCCCGTCCCGCAGCCCAACTCGACCACGCTTTTCGGCATGCCGTGCCGTTCCCAGGCCGTCCGCGCAAATCGGATCCAATCGGGATAGGGCATATCCTCCATTAATTCATCGTATACGTAGGCAAATCTACGGTAAGACATGTCAGACACCGCACTTTCGAATTCAATTTAAAGCTTTTCCAAAAAGAAAGCAGGGCATCCGGCTTTCGTCCAGTTTACCCTGCCATCTTTATTCGGCATTCAGCTTTATTCCGAGAGGTGACCAGCTGCCGGATCGAGCCAGATCCAAGCCCGTAGGGTGCAGATCTGCATATATCCTGTCGCAAGCCCGTCAAGGAATGGAAGCGAAGCGCCTATTTAGGTTGATCGTCGTCCGCAGGAACCGCGTCCGCGAGATATGTCCAGCTTTCTTTTTGCTTCACGAGCCCTTCTTTCATCAGTTTGCCAAGGCCCCTCTTAAACGCGGATTTGCTGATGCCGAACCGTTTCTTGATGATGTCCGGCGGCGTGCTATCGGAATATGGCATGCCGCCTGTCGGACGTTCCTTGAGGAACGCAAGCAGCATGTCCGCGTCCTCATTGCGTCCAACTTCCTTGCGAGGCGACATCGCAAGATTTACGCGTCCATCCTCGCGAACGAGCGTTACCCGGCATTTCACCTTTTCGCCAAGGCGCAGCATCCGGTTCCGTTCGGAAGAATGAATCATGCCGATGGCCCCGAAACCGAGCACTCCGCCTTCGACGAGCACGAATGTACCCATTTGCAGCGGCTTGTACACAAGGACGTCGACCCATTGATTCAGCCAGGTCGTCGGTGCATGGAACGCCAGCGGAGCAAGCTCCCGTTCGCCGGCCAGCTTGGCCCGCAAACGCCCTTGCTTATCATGCTCCATGATCACGAACACTTCATCGCCAACCTGCGGGTGAAGCTCAGGCAGCTCAGGCAATTCGCGAATCGGGAGCAGCAGCTGCCGTCCAAGTCCCATCTCGAGGAAACAGCCTAAACGAGGATGAACATCAGCCACGACGAGGCGGCCCATTTCCCCCAGCGTCAGCAGCGGCTTTTTCATCGTAGCCGCGAGACGGTCCTCGGTATCAAAAAACAGAAATACTTCCAACGTTTCGCCAATCTTGATTTCTCTAGTCAGTTCCGTGTAATGGAGCAATACATCCTCCGTGCCTGTCGTCAGGAAGTAGCCGTACGGCGACACTTCGCGCGCAACGGGCAAAGAAACGATCGTACCCGCAATCAAACTCATACCGTCTCCACCACTTTGGCGTCAGACCACAGACGCTCGATGTTGTAGTATTCGCGTTCATCCCGATGGAATACGTGAACGACCACGTCTCCAAGGTCCATCAGTACCCAACGCGCCGAATCCATGCCTTCGATGCCGCGGATATTGACGCCGGCAGCGTGTGCCTGTTTGCGAATTTCCGTGGCGATCGACTGCACCTGCGTATCGGAATTCCCGTGACAGATCACGAAGTAATCCGCTACAAGGGAAATGCCTTTCAGATCCAAGGCAACGATGTTGGACGCTTTTTTATCGTCGGCGGCAGTAACCGCCATATTCATAAGTTCTTTCGATGATATTGTCATGAACCAACCTCCATGTTCGATAGTTGTAAAATCAAATCATTCCGGGCCAGCATCGTCAGCGGATAAATGACGCGCCGCTGGGAGATCAGCAGGCTGATCGTCGAATCAAAACCGGCAATGAGCCCCGCCTCCAGGCTTTTCTCGGCCTGTTCGCGGATCAGATCCACGCCGGGAAAATCCCTGCCCGGTTCAATATAGTCGGCAAGACATACCACTTTATCAAGCAGGCTCATCCCCACTCTCCCTGAGGTATGCCACTGAATGGCATTAAGGATTTCGGGGTCGTCAATGCCGTAATCGCGCCGGGCAACGAATGCGCCGACCTCGGAGTGCCACAATTGTTTGTCATGCCGCAGCAGTTCCTCGTTCAATCCGTTATTGCGAATGACGGCCTCCATCTCCGAGACGGGCCAATATTTGGCCACATCGTGCAGAATCGCCGCCAAGTCGGCTTTTACCGGATCAGCGCCATACTTTTCGGCAAGGCGCACGGCCGAATCCATGACGCCTTGCGTATGCTTCCATCGCTTTTCGGGCATCTGTCCGGAAACGGCGCGGATTAATTCATCACGGCTTAGCTCCATATAAACCGCTCCTTACAATGTATTCGTAAACCGAATCGGGAACCATGAAGCGGACGGAATGGCCGCTTGCCAATCGTCTGCGTATGGCTGTCGAGGAGATGTCCACCAGCGGCATCTCGGCCAGCAGCACTCGGCCTTGCAGCTCGTCAGGAAGATCATCCAGATGCAGCTGGAATCCGGGTCGCCCTACGCCGATGAAAGTAAGACGGGCTGCCAGCTCTTCGATCTGTTCCCATTTGGGCAAATAGTTCACCATGTCCGCTCCGATAATGAAATAAAAATCATGCTCCGGGTAGCGTCTCCAGAGCTCTCGCATCGTATCGATCGTATACGAGACACCGCCCAGCTCCATTTCGATATCCAGCACTTCGTACTGCTGCACATCTTTCACGGCAGCCGTCGTCATGTCCAGACGCTGCCGGCCCGAAGCTCCAGCCCCGCGTTTGTGCGGCGGCACATGCGATGGCATGAACCAGACTTCGTCGAGCGCATGCGAATCCCGGGCCGCCTCGGCCGCGAGCAGATGCCCCATATGGATCGGGTCGAACGTTCCACCCATGATGCCGATCTTCACCCGCTTCACCGCCTAAGGGAGTTCAATTTGCTTGTTGTCGCGCGATTCCTTGTACAGAACGATCGTGCTGCCGATCACCTGAACGAGTTCGCTGCCCGTCTCGCGCGCCAGCTCTGCGGCGATTTCGTTTTTGTCGTCCAGGCAGTTGTTGAGCACCTGCACTTTCATCAATTCACGTTTCTCGATCGCTTCCTCGATGTGACGGAACAAATGCTCGTTGGTTCCTCCTTTGCCGATTTGGAATACAGGGGTCAAATGATGTGCTTGCGAGCGCAAAAAGCGCTTTTGTTTTCCGGTTAACATAAATCCTTCATAACTCCTTATGCCGAGCAGGTCACGGAAAAAACAAAAACAACCTCGTTCAATGTCATTTCCGAACCTGAGCGTTCAATTATATTTTTAACAGGTTAAAACTGTTCAATACCGCGCGCCGCATCGTTTCTACCGGCGCAGGTACGCCGAGCCAGTGCTCGAAAGCCACCGCTCCTTGATACACAAACATGCCCAAGCCGCCGTGCACGATGCAGCCGCGCTTCTTCGCTTCCTGCAGCAGGCGGGTTTCCAGCGGGTTATAGATCAGGTCGCTTACGGCCGCCCCCTCCCGAATAAATGCAGGATCTACAGGAACATCGTCCACATAGGGATGCATGCCCGCGGACGTTGTGTTGATGACGATATCCGCTTCGGCCAATATCGATTCGGCTTGTTCCATGCCGCTGCCCACGATTTGTCCGAGACCATGGCTGCTCAGATCCGCAGCCAATGCAACAGCCCGGGCCGCAGTGCGGTTCAAAATGCTGATCCGTTCGGGCATTTCGAGGGCCAAAGCGTAAATGACGCCCCTGGCCGCTCCTCCGGCACCAAGAACGGCGATGTTCTTGCCTTTGAGATCAGGCACAGCTTCTTCCTTAAGGGACCGGACATATCCGATACCGTCCGTGTTGTAGCCCGTCAGCCTGCCGTTTCTATTGACGATGGTGTTCACGGCCCCGATGAGCCGCGCGCTCTCGTCGATATGGTCGAGATACTGCATAACCTGTTCCTTGTGCGGAATGGTCACGTTAACGCCAAGATAACCAAGGGCAACAATGCCTCGAACAGCCGCCTCCAGCTGCCCTGGCAGTACATGCAGCGGCATGTACATGCCGCTCACGCCTGCCGCCTGCAGGGCCGCATTATGCATGGCCGGGGATTTGGAGTGCGCGATAGGATCGCCCATTACCCCAAGCAGGACAGGAAGCGCAGCATGCTCTTTCTTCGATTCCGTCATTCGATTCGCCTCCGATCGGCCGGGATGCTCGCCGCAACCGTCATTTTAAATCAAGGATGGGCGGAGAAGCACGCGGATGCCTTTTGGCGCATGCACCGCAACCAGTGCCCCGTTCTCTCCGTTCGCCTTGATCCAGCCCAGACCGGAAATAAAAATGTCGGACTGGCTGCCGCGTTTGATGCGGAACTCGTGCCGGGTCCATTCAGGCATGTCCGCCGCGTTCTCGCGCGTCGGCGGCGACAGCAGCTCCCCGGCATGGTCGCGGTACAATTCGTCTGCACGCTCCAGCTTCGTGCGGTGAATGCTTAATGCGTTGCTGATATAACACGTAAAGGATTGGCGGTCTCCCTCGATGAAATCGAAGCGAGCCATGCCGCCAAAGAACAACGTCTGGCCTGCATTCAATTGATATACCGCCGGTTTAAGCGGCTTTTCCGGCATGATCGCGCCCAGATCCTTGCGGGACACGATCTCGCTGAATCGCCATGGATACATGATTCCGGGCGTATCGATGATATGTTTGCCATCGTCCAGCGGAATGTTCACCATGTCCAGCGTCGTTCCCGGATAACGGGATGTGGTCAGTTCCTGCTCCAGATCGCTGTAGTCGCGGATCAGCCGGTTGATCAGGGTCGATTTGCCGACATTGGTTCCGCCCACGACATATACGTCGCGGTCCCCGCGGTACTCGGACACCAGTTCAAGCAAACGATCGAAGCCCTGATTCTGCTTGGCGCTGCACAGCACCACGTCCACGGTGCGCAGCCCTTGCTCCTTGGCCTGTTTCTGCACCCAATTGCGGACTTTGTTCCAATTCGTTACTTTGGGCAGAAGGTCCGTTTTGTTGACGACCAGCAGCACCGGATTGTTGCCGACGAAACGCTGCAGTCCGGAAATGATGCTGCCGTCAAAGTCGAACAGATCCACGATATGGATGACAAGCGCGTCCTTATTCCCGATTTTGCTGAGCAGCGCCAGGAATTCGTCCTGGTCTACCGTAACGGAAGAGGATTCGTTATAGTTTTTAATGCGAAAACAGCGCTGGCAAATGACCGGTTCGCGATCCAGCGCTTTCTCGGGGATGAAGCCGGGTTTTTCCGTATTTTCCGTCTGCAGATGCGCACCGCATCCGCTGCATTTCACGGCAAGTTGGCCGTTATGCGTTTCTGTCATTTCTTTTTATCCTCCTCAAGCCATAAGCCTTTCTTGCTCAAACGGGTAACGGCTATTCGCTCCACGCGCCGATTGAACCGGGTCATGAAGCCTTCGTCATCGATGGAGATGGGCAACACCAGCACCGTGTACAGTCCGAGGCGGTTGCCGCCAAACACATCCGTAAGCATCTGATCGCCAACGACCATCGTTTGTTCCGGCGTCAGGCCCATCATGTTCATCGCTTTGCGGAACGGCACGTTCGACGGTTTGCGCGCGCTGTGCACGTATTGGATGTCCAGCGGCGTCGCAAATACCGATACGCGGTTCAAATTGTTATTGGATACGATGATCAGCTTGAAGCCGACCTCTTTCACGCGCGCAAACCATTCGATCAGCTCCGGCGTGGCGTCGGGCGCTTTGGCTCCGACGAGCGTATTGTCCAGGTCTGTAATAATCCCGCGATAGCCTTGGGCATACAGTCCTTCCAAATCAATATCATAAACCGTGTCCACCCGAAGTTTGGGCATCAGCATTTTAAACAAAAAAAGTCACCTCAGTTTCATACGACACACTATATCACAAATCCATCTTCCCTGAAAATGCATCCAGCCCTGCCGGACAAGAAAAAGGAAAAAACGGGACAGGCCGAGGCTTAGGCCTGTTCCGCTTTCAGTTCCTTGCGCAGCCTCTGGGCTGTCTCATAAACCTTCTTCCAGTCATCGGCATGAACGGTCGCCGGACTATATCTGGCCTGCTCGAACGTGCGGAGCAGCTCCCCGAAGGTCCCCGCCGCCGCCGGTTTCGCCTGGCTCCAACGAACCACCGATTCCCGCAGCGTTTCGTCGCCGCTCCGCTTCAGCCCTTTTCGCTGCGCGTAACGAAGCCAGCGCTCCGTTTCCGCAATCACTTTTTGCTCTGGCGTCAGCGGGCCGCCGCTCCGAAGCCGGAGCAGCAGGAAACGAAGCGACAACCGGCTGCGCCAAAACATATATCCGATCCACAGCACAAGGATTGCACTGGCCATCCAGATCACGAAGGACGGAAGCGCAGACTTGGCCTGCTCCGGTGCCGCTGCCTGCTCCTCTTCTTCCTGCACCTGCTCTTCTTCCGGTTGCTCTTCCGGCTCGTCCGCAGGCTGCACCTCCGGCAATTCGGTCAACAGCGGCATGTCAAAGCCCGGCGTCGCTTCAACCGGAATCCATCCGTATTCGCCGAAGTAGATTTCGGCCCAGGAGTGGGCATCCGCATTCGTTACGGTATACGTCGTTTCGATATCGGCACCCGGCTGGCGCGGAGCCTGCATGTCCGAGTTCAGGGACAGCTGCCCGGGAGCATATCCTTTAACCCAGCGTGCCGGAATGCCCTCGGAACGGGCCATCATGACAAGCGCCGTAGAGAAATAGTCGCAATAGCCCTCCATCACTTCGAACAAAAAACCATCGACGAAGTCATCACTGACTTTCCGGGACAAGTCCGGGTTGTTCGTGTAACTAAAGTTTTGCTGCAAATAGTTTTGCAGTAATGCCACCTTTTCATACGGCGTGCTTGCGGCCCCCGTAATTTCGCTGGCGAGATCTTTAACCCGCTGCGGAAATTTGGAAGGCATCTGCAAATACATGTCGTCGGCCGGATGACTATCGTACAAATCGTCGTACGTTTTGGTTCGTAGCTCATCCACCACGATGACCGGGGCCTCGGATACCACTGTATATGTTTTGGGATATTGGGGCTGATTGCGGTTCGTCACCACATGCAGTTCGGCCTGGTCGGCGTTCCAAAGCATGCGGTTCGACTGCTGCTCGCCTTCCACCGAGCTTACCTCGGAGATCGAATAGGCACCGAACAAAATGGGATAAACGTTGTCGTTCAGCATCGTGACTTTCTGCGTAACCTGCTTCGTTTTCCCGCTGCCCGCATCGTTGTTCTCCAATGCCTCGCCAGGCTGCACGGCCTCGGCCGATACTCTGCGGTTGTCGTCCCAGCCCGTGCCTGTATATTCTTCCCGCGTTTCCCCGCGCCAATAACTGCGCTCACTGGTCGTGACCGACATGACGGGAGTATAGTCAAAATTGAATCCTCCGCCCAACTGGTTGTCTTCCCGGCTGTACCCGGACTCGGTGGAGGTTGGGATGTCCAGCGTACCGTTTCCCGCCTCGATCGAACCGCTTCCGGTATAGTTCCGCCATGCCGTATACGGGTCCGTCAGGGTTGGCGGAACCTCGGGCATATTTACGCTCGCCACGATGATCAATGAAAAAATGATGGCAATGTTGGCGATAATTTTGTACGGATACCGAATCAGCCGTTTCCACCCTTGCGGATATTGCAATTGGAAGCTGCGGAAATGCTGGCATACCAGCCACCCCATCCCCGCAAACATGACCCAAGCCACTTCGGTCCAGAGCGGAATCCGGGTGAACGAATCCAAAATGCCCATGGACACGATGTTGATCCCTAAAAAGACAAGAATGCGCCGTTTCGTTGTCACCAGCCGGTGCGCCGCCTCCAGCATGGCCCATGCACACAGCGAAAACCAGACATAAGGAACCATGTGCAGCAGAAATTGCTCCGTTCGCTCCGTAAACGTTCCGTAAGGGATATATACCGAGTAATCCACTAAGGTTTTATGCAAAATAAAAAAGATAGCGATGACTTTGATGACCGTTCGATACAACAGTTTAAGCGGCAATATAATCTCCAAAACGCATACCGCCGCCATCGTCCAAAGCACCAGCGACGTCGTCTCCGTGTACCAGGATTCCTCGGTAAACGAGATCCACTGCAGCCCGATCAGGAAAATCCAAAGCAGGGATGCCGCATGGTACCAGGACCGTTTGCCTCTCGACAAATCTATAGGTGCGCTCATGCGGCTCCTCCTCCCATCACGGTCGGAAGCTCCTGCAGGCTGGAAACCGTAAACGCCCTCGTTCCCCGGCTTCGCAGCAGGGCAGTCCATTCTGCGCTTTGCCGCTCTTCCTTGATATCTACTAAAATGTGGCACGGCGTCATGCCGCGCTGATCTGCCCAACGCAGCAATTCAAGCACCTTCTCATCCTTCTGGGGAGAAACGACGACAAAATAGGCTCCTTGCGGCAGCTGGCGTGCCAATCTTTCCACACCAGGCAGCAAGCGTGCATCCCGACCGTCATGTTGAACGTCCACCAGATGATGAATCATCCTTTGCCGATCCAGCAAGCTCTCGCTGGGCGGAATCAGGGAAGGCTCGTCCGACAGCGTCATGAGTCCCATCCCCATTCTCTCCCGCGTGCCATACTCCAGCAGCGAGGCTACGGTGGATACGGCCAGTTCAAACGCCTCCGATCCCGCGTAGCTGGCGGCAAGCGCATCAAGTACAAGCACCGTTTTGGGAATGGATTCGTGTTCGAACTCCTTCGATTTCCACGTTCCCGTCCTTGCGGTTGCGTTCCAATGGATTCGGGATAACCGGTCACCGTATACGTAATCCCGCACCCCGTTGATTTGGGTCGTTTCGCGCCGCGAACGCGTCATCGCCGTCTGCGGCCCTGCCAATCTCGACTTGCGGTCATACAGCTGCCAAAACGGAATGAACACGGTTCGGGGGAGAACCCTGAATTCGCTATGCGCCTTGAAGGTGCCTTTGTGCTGAACGAGACCGAATATATCCTCGCTGGTGCACTCGGTATCCAGAAACGCATATTTCCCTCTTTCCAACGGAGGCGTCTGAAAGGTCAGTTCCCCCGTCCCCCGCATATTCGGCAGCAGGCTTTCCCGGAAAGACCAGGATTCGCCGTTATGGCGTCGCAGCATTTCCTTTACGACGACATAAGGAAGAGGCAGAAATCCTGGAATGCTCAATCGCAACCGAACCTGGACCTGGTCTCCCGCGTGCAGAAGCTCCTCGTGATCCTGACCCGACGAAAGGAAACGTTCCCCTCTGGCACGCCTAACCCCGCCCAAACCCGCAATGACGAGATACACGCACAACAAGGTTACCATCGACAACAGCATAATGGACGTTTTGCCTCCCTGAAACAAAACGTAAGCCAGACAGCACAGCCACACTGCCGCGATGCTCCACGCGCGGGGATGGCGTAGCTTTTTTCTGACCGAACCCATGATCTGTTTCATGATTTTATTGCCCCATCGTGACAGGCACGCGGACCTGATGCAGGATGGAAGCAAGCGCGGCTCCTGAACTCATGCTGTCCAGCCTTGCCTCCGGACGGAGCACGATTCGATGCGCCAGAGCGTAAGGAGCCATCGTTTTCACGTCGTCCGGAAGCACGTAATCGCGTTCCTGCAAAAACGCGAAAGCTTTCACGGCCATCATAAACGAGATGGCTGCCCGCGGGCTGGCACCCAGCAATACCGACGGGTGGGAGCGCGTGCTGCGAACGATGTCGAGCAGATAGTCCATGACCGGCTCGCCAAGGAACACATCCTTGATTTCCTGCTGGATCACCGAGATCTGTTCCATGTTGGTCACCGACTCGAGCCGGTCGACGGGCTGTCCCGACTGGTGCTGCTTCAGCAGCGTTTTTTCAATATCCTTGTCCGGATAACCCAGACTGATCTTCAGCATAAAACGGTCCAGCTGCGCCTCGGGAAGCGTATACGTCCCTTCAAAGTCGATGGGATTTTGCGTGGCGCAAAGCATGAACGGATGTGGCAAATCGTACGTATCGCCGTCCACGGTCACGCTGCGCTCCTCCATGACTTCCAGCAGAGCGGATTGGGTTTTGGTGGTCGCCCTGTTGATTTCGTCCGCGAGCAGAATGTTGGTCATGACAGGACCCGGACGGAAATAAAAGCGCTCGTCGCGCGGATGGAATACCGATACTCCAGTAATGTCGCTTGGCAATATATCAGGATTACATTGAATGCGGCGGTATTCGCCGCGCATCGATTTGGATAAGGCCTTGATCAGCTGCGTCTTGCCGGTTCCGGGTACGTCTTCGATCAACACGTGTCCACCTGCAAGCAATGCTGTGAGCAAAAGCTGGATTTCAAAGGATTTCCCCATAATGCACGATTCCAGATTGGAACGGACTGCCGAAATGATTTGGATCGATTCTTTGCGCACAGGCATTTGGTCTAAACCTCCTAAAAAAGCAAACAGATTTCCTTTTATTGTACATGATTGTAGGTCCTGAGTACACTCGAAGGAAATCGCAATTTGTTTCCAGCCGCCGCCTCTGCCGCAAAGTTTGTCCATTTACGACAAAAAAGCCCGGAGATTACCGGGCCATTGCCATTTTGCTTTTTGCCGCTGAACGCCCGGCGATTATCCTTTGGGACGGACGACCAATGCCGCCAGAAAGGAAAAAATAATCGCCGAGGAAATGCCCGCCGCGGTCACGTCAAAGATGCCCGTAATGACACCGAGCCATCCATCGCGTTCCAATTCGGTCAGCGCCCCATGAACCAACGAGTTGCCAAAGCTCGTAATCGGAATGGATGCCCCCGCGCCAGCGAACTTGACAAGCGGATCGTACCATCCGAACGCATCAGCCAACGCACCAGCCACGACCAGCGTACTCATCGTATGCGCAGGGGTCAGCTTGACGCCGTCCATCAAAATTTGCCCAATCACGCAGATGAGGCCCCCGATGATAAAAGCCCACAAAAACTGCATCGTTTAATCCTCCTTTTCAATGGCGACCGCATGCGCGATGCATGGAATGCTTTCACCCTGTTGGTACGATAGCGGGGACAGCAAAGCCCCTGTAGCAACGACGAGCACCCGCTTCAGTTCGCCTTCCTGCATTCGGTTCAATATGTGGCCATACGTTACAGTCGCCGAACAACCGCAGCCGCTGCCTCCTGCAACGACTTGGGGCTGCTTGTCCCGATCATAGATCATCAAACCGCAATCGTTGAACGTCGTCTGCTCCATAGAGATACCTTCCTTCTGAAGCAATTCCTTTGTGATCGGCAGTCCCACGGAAGCCAGATCGCCGGTGACGATCAGGTCGTAATAACTGGGGTCAAGCTGGGTATCCCGGAAGTGGGAGACGATGGTATCGGCTGCTGCAGGAGCCATCGCAGCGCCCATGTTGAACGGATCCTTAATGCCCATGTCCATGACTCTTCCGATGGTTGCCCTTGTAACGGCAGGGCCTTCTCCGGTACGAGCCACGACGCCGCAGCCTGAACCGGTAACGGTATATTGGGCATACGGCGGCTTCTGCGAGCCGTATTCCGTCGGATAGCGGAACTGCTTCTCCACCGTGCAATTGTGGCTCACCGTACCGGCCAACACGTAATCTCCGGCTCCGGAATCGACGATCATGGAGGCCAGCGCCAGCGTTTCCATCGATGTGGAGCACGCCCCGAACACGCCCAAATAAGGCGCTCCCAGCTGCCTTGCGGAAAAGGAGCTGCTAATGATCTGGTTCATCAGGTCACCGCCAACGAAGAAATGAAGCTCCTCCTTGGTGATATTGGCATTGATCAGCGCCAGTTGAGTCGCTTTTTCCAGCAGTTTGCGCTCCGCTTTCTCCCACGTCTTCTCGCCCATTTCAAGCGTGTCGTATACATAGTCGAAATCGGAAGCGAGCGGTCCCTGCCCCTCGTCCGGCCCTACGACCGTCGCTCGGCCGATGAGACGGGGACGGCTGTCGAACTGCCAGGTCTGACGGCCGACCCTTTTCATAAATGCCCACCCCCGAATCCGAGAAAGGCATACACGACGCCGATAATAAACGCGGCGACGACGCCAAAGACGATGACCGAGCCGGCCAGCTTGAACATGTTCGCACCGACGCCGAGGACAAGGCCCTCCGCCCGATGCTCAAGCGCGGCGGAACACATGGAGTTGGCGAACCCGGTTACAGGCACGGCCGTTCCCGCTCCGGCCCATTGGGCGATTTTGTCGTAAACGCCCAAACACGTCAAAATGACCGAAATCAAAATCATGACCGCCACGGTAGGACTTGACGCTTGCTTGGACGTCATGTCAAAGCCTGCCATAAAAGCCTGTTGGATCGCTTGTCCGATCAGGCAGATCGTGCCGCCCACAAAAAAGGCCTTAACGCAATTGCCCCAGATCGGCCGTGCCGGTTCATGTTTTTTGGCAACCTTCTTGTACTCCTGCTCGCTGATGGATATGGACGATGCTTTTTTCCCACTGCCGAATCCCTTCGTTTGAGTTGGCAAGGTGAAGACCTCCTTCGAAATGGAATCACGCTGCTCACAGCATGTTGGAGTCAATTCCTCTCTACATTGTTTGTTATTGCTCCCAAGGTTATGTATCCGGCAAATCGAGGCATTTATTTCCAAAGCAGCTCAAGCCCGCAACCGGATGTCGGAGGTTTCAATACTCTAGCGTCACAAATAAATCAGGACGATCACGAGCAGCATAAACAGTACGATGATGATGATCTCTTCTTTTCTCTGGTAATCCGGCTTCATCGTTGTCTCCATCTCCTTCAGGGGTCCGAGTCCGTTCCAGTTATGCATATTCACAAACCATGCTGCCAGACAGGGGCATGTGCGGAGATTTGCAGACCTTCTACGCGGCTGTGGGTTATTCCACCTTTCCTATACATGACGCAAACATGGACATTTGGGATAACAACGTTCATACTATGATGTGACCAGTGGTTAATTTGTCTTTCCTTTTCCGGAAAGCCATCCGTCCGGCAGCCGTTCTGCCGCGACTTCGTTTACCTTACATACAAACAGAGGAGTTGGTTATGCATGAATCAAAAAACGCTGGACATGTTTCGCACATTGACCGAATTTCCGTCCGTTTCGGGTTTTGAGCGCGAACTGCGCGCTTGGATGAAAGAACAAATGTCGGCTTACACGCAAGAATTCGTTCAGGACCGATTGGGAAGTCTTTTCGGCGTACTGCGCGGGGAAGAAACCGGACCGAAAGTCATGGTAGCCGGTCATTTTGACGAAGTGGGCTTTATGACGACAGGCATTACGGAGACCGGCATGATCAAGTTCCGTCCACTCGGCGGATGGTGGAGCCAGGCCGTGCTGTCGCAGCGATTGCAGATCATTACGCCCGATCGCCGGATTACAGGCGTAGTCGGATCGACACCTACCCATTTGCTGGACGAATCCCAACGCAGCAAACCCGTCGATCTGAACCACATGTATCTGGACATCGGAGCGGATAACCGGGAAGAAGCCGAATCATGGGGCATCCATCCAGGCATGCAGATCGTGCCGATCTGCGAGTTCACACCGCTCGCCAATCCGAAAAAAATCATGGCGAAAGCTTGGGATAACCGTTACGGGGTTGGCTTGGCGCTGGAACTTTTGGAGGAACTGCACAAAGAACAGCTGCCGAACACGCTCTACAGCGGCGCAACCGTTCAGGAAGAACTGGGTCTACGCGGTGCTCGTACGGCAGCGAGCCTCATTCAGCCTGACATTTTCTTTGCACTCGATTGCAGTGCAGCCAATGACATGACCGGCGACAAACAATCGTTCGGACATATCGGCCAAGGCGCCCTGCTGCGAATCTTCGACCCGACCATGTTCACCCACCGCGGCATTGTGGAATACGTGCAGGATACGGCTTCCACGAATCAGATCAAAATGCAGTATTTCATCTCTCCGGGCGGCACGGACGCCGGACAGGTTCATCTGAGCGGCATCGGGGTGCCTTCTACGGTCATCGGCATTTGCGCGCGCTACATCCATACGTCTTCTTCCATTATCCATACGGATGATTACGATGCGGCGAAAGAGCTGCTCGTGAAGCTGGTCAAAGGTCTGGACCGGACCACGCTGAATACCATTATTGATAACGCCTGAGCGATCGTAATAACAGATTGGGGCTGTCCCGTAGGTCATGAAAATGACGAGGGTCAGCCCCTATTTCTTTTCAGGTCGAGAACCTTTCATCCGAAGATTTCATAAGATAGAATACATAAGCAAGTTCCAAACCGAGAAAACAGCAGGTGATCCGTGATGGCAACCGGAAGGAAAGGGAAAACAACCAGATCATCCAATAAAAATTCAAATAAAACGAACGTAGCCAACGATCTGCTGAACGGAAGCCTTTCAAGCAAAAAACTGGCTTTCATCGTCGCGGCTTTGCTTGTTAGCGGCAAATTAAGAGTTGACGCCGTTACGCTATTCCGGGGAGCAACCTTGCTGGTTACCTTGACGGGACGATATAAAACGTTGAAGGATTTTCAACCGAGCAATGCGGATCAATTGAAGGATTTTCTGGATCAGAATGGAGATATGACCATCAATGACATCATTCAGGTTTTCCAGCAGCGAATGAATTCCTGATGCAGGATGCGGAAGGTGAGGGATTGTTGTGGAATCATCCGCTTTCGATGGCGTCGGCTTTGCCGAATTGCTGATTGCTTTCATTCTTATTATGCTGTTCGTGTTCGGATCAACGGACATCGAAACTCTGTCCGGTGCACCCACCAGCGGCTAAACCATTCAACATGCGAAGCGGATTTGCTCTATGGCTGCGCATAGTTAAAAAAACGCCAGTCCCGCATCATCGGAACTGGCATTTTTGGTTCGAACGTCATTTGCGGTTGCCTGGCCGGCCATTCATAAAAACATCGGCGAAAAGGCGATCCAGGCCAAAATCAGCGTCAACACGATACATACGTTTTCAACCACGGCCCCATGCCTTGATCCGGTGCTCATCAAGTTGGCGCGGATCCGCCACTTCAATGGCGGCAACGGCTTGATGCCGCGATTCGTCAGCGAATCGGCAAGAAGATGCATGGCATAAGCCGAACCTCCGGCCAGCCAGATGGCATCCCCCTGCTGCTGCTGGGTTGTCGCATACAACAGCCCCGTCCATACGGCGGTTCCATACAGCGTATGCGTAAGCCCCCGATGCGTGAGCGTGGTGCAGAGCATGAGCAAGCTTCCCCCGATCAAGTTCCAGGGTGCAAGCGAATGGCCATAAAACACAAGGCCAAGCCCGATCGCAAACATCAACACCTTGCGCAGCGACCTGGACGGCAAAAACGAAACGAGCGCGATCAGCGCGGCAAGCAGCAAATTCCACGGTTTGGCCGGAACGACAAAATAAACGAACACGGCCGCAGGAAGCAGAATCGTTTGCAGCAGCCGAAGCAAGCCGTTTGGCAGCGCCTTGGACACCAGCAAGGAATTCGGTTCGTCGATGTCCGGCAGCAGCGAACCGATTAACGCCGCGGCAACGGCAGGAACGGTTACAGGCACGCCCGCAAATTGAAGGACAGAAAGAGAAACGCCTGTCCCGATAATGAGGTGGGATCTTCCCATCATGATGCCATAACATCCTTTCGCAAAAATAGGGAACAGGGACGGTCCGTCTTTTATCATACAATGAAAGCGAAATAAGAACAATAGTTCGCATTCATCGTTTGCCTTGATCCTCCATTTTGTGGTAGTAGCGCGTATATCCCATTCATACATGAAAAACACAAATAATAAATTTTCGTTTTCGTGAGCCCCGTCACACTTTTAAATTAGTGATCGTTTTATCGTTATTAGTGAAAAATATCACATAATATGTCGGCTATGTCATGTATGATTCAAATATGGACCACTAAAATTCGTGGTAACGCACAGTGTACATCCAAGGAGGCATATACACATGAACGGGAATAGAGAAAAGTTAGTTATTATCGGAAACGGCATGGCAGGAATCAGCACGGTGGAGCAAATTCTGAAACTCAGCTCCCGCTTTGACATTACCGTCATTGGAACAGAACCTTATCCCAACTACAATCGCATCATGCTTTCTTATGTGCTGGAAGGCAGCAAAACGATCGACGACATCGTGCTGAACGATCTGCACTGGTATGCGGACTACGGCATTACACTGCATACAGGCACAACCGCTACACGGATTGACGCGGAAACACGCGAAGTCGTAACCGACGCGGGCACAACCATTCCTTATGACAAAGTGATCATCGCAACAGGCTCCAGTTCGTTTATCCTTCCGGTTCCGGGACATGACAAACAGGGCGTCGTCGGTTTCCGGGACATCGCGGATTGCAACGAAATGCTCGAGGCGGCCAAGCAATACAAAAAAGCGGCGGTCATCGGCGGCGGACTCCTCGGCCTCGAAGCGGCTAAAGGTCTCGTGCAGCTCGGCATGGACGTTACCGTGGTGCACTTGATGCAGGACTTGATGGAGCGTCAGCTTGATCCGCAAGCCGCAGCCATGCTGAAGGCGGAACTGGAGCGACAAGGCATCAAATTCAAAATGGGCGCGGAAACGAAGGAGTTGATCGGCGGCGAGCGCGTGCAGGGCCTTCGATTCGCCGACGATTCGGTGCTGGATGCGGATTTCGTCGTGATGGCGGTCGGCATCAAGCCAAACACAAGCGTGGCCCGCGAGAGCGGCATCGAAGTGAACCGCGGGATCGTGGTTAACGATTATTTGCAAACCTCGATGGAAAACGTCTATTCTGTCGGCGAGTGTACCGAGCATCGCGGCACCTGTTACGGCCTCGTTGCCCCATTGTTCGAACAGGGCATGGTTCTGGCGAAACATATTTGCGGCGTGGAAACCGCCCCGTATGAAGGCTCGGTGGTATCCACGAAACTGAAAATCTCGGGCGTCGACGTGTTCTCGACAGGTGAATTCCTTGATCGTCCCGAACATACGATCATTTCGCACAAAGACGACTGGAAACGCACGTACAAAAAAATATTGCTGCGCGACAACATCATGGTCGGGGCCGTGCTGTTCGGGGACATCTCCGATTCGGCCGAGCTGCAAAAATGGATCAAACAACAGGCGGTAATGACCGATGACCTGTACGCTTCACTCATGGGTACCGGCTGCGGCGGCCACAAAAAGGCTACCTCCGTGGAAACGATGCCTGAAGACGAGATCGTTTGCGGCTGCAACGGCGTTACCAAAGGGGCCATCGTGGATGCCATTACCAATCAAGGGCTGAGCAGCGTGGACGAGATCAAAGCCTGCACGGGTGCAACCCGTTCTTGCGGCGGCTGTAAACCGGTCGTGGAACAGATTTTGCAATATGTACTTGGAGACGGCTTCACAAGCGGAGCCAAACAAGGCATCTGCAGCTGTACCTCGCTGAGCCGGGACGAAATCGTGGCCGAAATCCGGGAAAAAGGACTGCAAACAAGCAAAGAAGTCATGAACGTGCTTGGTTGGTCCCAGCCTGAGGGATGCTCGAAATGCCGTCCAGCCATCAACTATTACCTGGGCATGATTTACCCCGACACCCATGAGGACGAGAAAGAATCTCGTTTCGTGAACGAACGCATGAACGCCAACATTCAAAAAGACGGTACGTATACCGTTGTACCTCGCATGTATGGCGGGGTAACTACGCCGGAGGAACTGAAACGCATTGCCGACATTTCGGTGAAATACGACGTCAAAGCCGTGAAAGTAACGGGCGGGCAGCGGCTCGACCTGATCGGGGTTAAGAAAGAAGACCTGCCACAAGTATGGGCCGAACTGGATATGCCTTCAGGTTACGCGTACGCCAAATCGCTGCGCACGGTCAAAACATGTGTTGGATCGCAATTCTGCCGCTTCGGTACGCAGGATTCGATGGCCATGGGCGCGCTGCTGGAGCGCAAGTTCGAACGCCTTGATCTGCCTGCCAAATTCAAGATGGCCGTGAACGGCTGCCCGCGGAACTGCGCGGAATCGTGCACGAAGGATATCGGGATCGTGGGCAACGATGGCGGCTGGGAGCTGTTCATCGGCGGCAATGGCGGCATCAAAGCCCGCTTGGCCGACTCGCTCTGCAAAGTGAAAACCGACGAGGAGCTGATCGAGCTGTGCGGCGCGATCATCCAATATTACCGCGAAACAGGCAATTATCTGGAGCGGACGTCGGAGTGGGTAGAGCGCATCGGACTAGAGCAGATCCGGTCGGTCGTGGTAGACAATATCGAGGAACGCAAAGCATTGATGGCCCGAATCGAGTTCGCCTTACAGCAAGTCGAGGACCCTTGGAAAAAAGCATTGCGGAACGAACAAGGACAAAGCAAGCTCTTTCAAGGCATCGAGGTGGCAGCTCGTCCATAAACCCAGGCACCTTCCGCCCCGGCCTCGGTCGGGGTTTTCATAGATGATCATTACAGACAAAGGAGAGATTCATATGACGACCAAGCAAACGGGAACGTATTTCGCAGCGGGAGAGATTGAGGAATTTCTGCCGCGCATCGGAAGAGTGGTTGATATTGAGGGCCATGAGCTGGCCGTTTTCCGTGCTTCCGACGGGACTGTATTCGCTGTGGACAACAGCAATCCTCACCCTAAAGGCGGACCGCTGGCGGAAGGCATCGTGTCAGGACATTATTTGTACGACCCGCTCTACGATTGGAAAATCGACCTCAGCACAGGCTTGGTGCAAGCTCCCGATGAGGGTCAAGTCCGCATGTATCCGGTAAAAATTGAGGATGGCCGAGTCTGGATCTCCATATAACTCGCCAGCGCCTTCGCTGTATCGCAAACCTTTTATTTGAGTTCCTTAATGGGGGAAAACGACATGTACACACCTAATGTTGAAGGCATTATTGAAGCCGCCGTCAAAAAGCGGGACGCGATGAACAACAGCCTGCCGCGCTATATGGTATCCGCCCTGATGGCGGGCGCTTACGTGGGTCTGGGCATCATTCTCATTTTCAGCATCGGCGCTCCGCTGCTTGCGGCCAAATCGCCCCTGCAAATGATGCTGATGGGCATGTCCTTCGGACTTGCGCTCACCCTGGTCATTTTTGCCGGTTCCGAGCTGTTTACGGGCAATAACATGTTTTTTACGATGAGCACGCTCGCCGGGCGCACCACCGTGAAAGATACGCTCAAAAACTGGGGCCTCGTCTTCCTTGGCAACCTGATCGGCGCCGTGCTGCTCTGCCTGCTGATATTGGGCAGCGGTCTATTCAAAAGCGCGGCCCCGGAGCATATTATTTTTGCCGTATCGGCCAAAAAAATGGCCGCCCCGGTTACCGAGCTGTTCTTTCGCGGCATCCTGTGTAACTGGCTCGTCTGTCTCGCCATCTGGATGTCCGCCCGCTCCAAGGAAGACATCGCCAAGCTGGTGCTGATCTGGTGGTGCCTGTACGCCTTTATCGCCAGCGGATACGAGCATAGCGTGGCCAATATGACGCTGCTTTCCCTGTCCTGGCTTCTTCCGAACCATCCGGATACGATTACGCTCGCAGGCTGGTTCCATAACATGATTCCGGTTACGCTGGGCAATATCGTCGGCGGAGCGCTTTTTGTCGGCATGGCGTATTGGTACGTGTCCCCTGTACGCAAAAAAGCAAGGCCGTAAAAGCTAACACAAGAAAAAGGCAACCCTGGGAATGTTGCTCTCCCCGAATGCCTTCTCATTACAGAGGCATAATAAAACCACGGAACTCAGCAACCGCTCACATATGGAGCGGAAGAGAACTCTGTGGTTTTTGTGTTTCCAGGAAGACGCTGATCCCGTTATTACCGAATCGTCTACGTTCGTTAATACTGCGTTGACAGATCTGGAGTATAGTCGGTTCATACTACAGCAAAGGATGATCACTCCATGGGCATTCATACGTACTTTCGATCACTGAACGATCTTGAACGCATTATCCGTACTCCGGGCAAGTTCAAATTCGAGGAGCACAGCGTCTCGGCGCATTCCTGGAAAGTCGTGCAGTACGCCAAAACGTTGGCCGATATCGAGGAATTGAATGGCGTGGCCATTGATTGGAAGAAGCTCTACGAGATTACGAGCAGCCATGATTATGGCGAAATTTTCATCGGCGACATCAAAACCCCGGTCAAACATTATTCCCTTGAACTTCGCTCCATGCTGCAGCAAGTCGAAGAAGGCATGGTGGCCCATTTCATCGATGAGAACATCCCCGAGCAATTTCAACCCATCTTCCGCAGACAACTGCGCGAAGGCAAGGATCACAGTGTCGAAGGTTTGATCCTTGAAGTTGCCGACAAGATGGACCAGGTGTACGAAGCATTCGCTGAAATGCAGCGCGGCAATACCGAGAAAGAGTTTATCGTCATGTACCGCTACGCCCTGATCAAGATCAAAAACATCGACCTGCACTGCGTGCGTTATTTCCTCGATCACATTCTCCCCGATATCGTGCAGGAAGGACTTCTCTCCCCGATCGACATCCGCAAAATTACCGAAGAAGCGATGGCCCAGTAATAGCCCTGCCGATCAGCTCACGTCACCCTGATGCGCAGACTGGGCTTTTTTTCGTTGCGCGCACTGCTGCCGGTAATCGCTGGGATACAGTCCCGTTTTGTTTTTGAAAATCCGGCTGAAATAGTGGGAGTCCCCGTACCCTACCGCTCTGCCCACGCTCTTGATATCCATGTCTTCATGGGCAGCCAGCATCCGCTTGGCCTCGTTCAGCCGCAGCCCGGTCAAATATTTGAGCGGCGTTTCCCCGGTGACCTTTTTGAAGCATTTCCCCAAATAATCGACGCTGAAATGCAGCTGCCCCGCCATGTCCTGCAGCGTGATCTCATGCATGTAATTTTGTTTCAGGTAGAGCTTCACCGCATCGGCGATATCCTCCGGCTGCGCCTGCTCCTCCGTCACGGCGCTGACATGGGTGAGCGAATCCGCAGCATGGCCCAGCTTGATTTCCATCGCATCCAGCAGCGCTCGCAGCTGATCTTCCCTTAACGGCTTGAGCAGATAATCCTCCACTTTGTAGCTGATCGCCTGCCGCGCGTACTCGAATTCATGATGGCCGCTCAAAATGACGATCTTCACATGCGGGTAGGCGAAATATAGATGTTTGGCCAACTCCAACCCGTTCATCACCGGCATCTGAATGTCCGTCACTACGAGATCGGGGACCGTTTGCTCCATCAATTGCAGCGCTTCACGGCCGTTCCGCGCCTCTCCGATGACTTCGAACCGGGAATCCAGCTCCCGAAATTTGCGCGACACATTGCGACGAATCAACGCCTCGTCTTCTACGATGATCGTTCGATAAGTCATTGCCATCGTTATCCCTTCTCCTTTCGAATGGAACCGCCGATCGTGATGCGCATCCCGCCGGACGGCAGATTCACGATGTGCATGCAGGCCGCGTCACCATACCATAATTTCAGCCTGATCCAACTGTTTTTGAGCCCCATGCCGTTGATCTGCATGTCGGGCATCCGCTCCCAATCGTGCGAGGATTCGATGTACTGTTCCATCGCCGCGAGCGTCTCCGGCTCCATGCCTGGGCCGTTGTCTTCCACTGTCATGCTCCATGTCCCCTGTTCCTCATCCTGCTCCCCCGTAATTCGCAATTTCCATGGCGGGACGTCGCTCAGCCCGTATTTCATTACGTTTTCCAGCAAAGGCTGAATGAGCAGCATTGGAACGACCTGTCCTTTCATGTCTTCTGGAATATCGAACTCATACTGCAGATCATCCTCAAACCGGATTTTCATGCATTCGAGATAACGTTCGCAGTACTCCAGCTCTTCCGCCAACGTAACGCCGTTTCTGCCGGAAGCCGATATATAACGCAGCATCGAAGCGATGTGGCCGCAAAAAGCAACAATTTCTTCGTTCATGCCTTCCTCGGCCATAATGCTGATGTTCGTGATGTTGTTGTATAGAAAATGAGGATTCATCTGCGATTGCAGCGCCAGCAGGCGAGCCTGCGTTTCTTCCGACTTGAGCGCCAGCATGTCCTGGAAGGACTGTACCAGCTGCTGGTTCAGCCGAATGAACGTATCGTTCAATTCATCCATCTCCCGAATGGAGCCTGGGTGCTCCAGCTTGAACATTTGCGCAGGGTCCTGTCCCGTTTCGAGCTGCTGAACGCCCGTTTTCTGAATGATGCGCTGCAGGCGATGCAGCGGCAAAGTGACCCTCTTCGAGATCAGATAGGATAAAAGAAGAATAAGCATAAGCGTGCCCACGGTCACCCCGATGATCAACAGCGCCATCCGGTTCAGGCCGGCAAACAGCGATGATTTCGATTGCGTCAAAATGACCGTCCATCCCGTCTCCCCGGACATCGCGTAAGTCATCATCTGCTTCGCCCCTCCGTCAAATGCGGCTACTTCCTGCATCGTTTCGGGTGCATAACCGCCACTGCGAATCATTTCTTCGTAATAATTGGCTACCGCCGCCGAGGAACCCTCTCCGTCCGCAGAGAACGGATACAACCGTCGGCTTTGGTCATCCAACACGTAGATATGCAGCTCATTGTTGCTTGCCTGCAATTCGTCCAGCGAACCAAATACGGTGTGTGCATCCTGCAATATTTCGACGATGCCCTGACTGACATAATTGCCGTCTTTGTACACCCGTGTTAACGAAAGGTACTGGCTCGTCGGTCGTCCCTGCCCGGTCGGCATGGGTAAGGAACCGCCCTCCAGAAGCTGCAGGACGCGCCATCCGTTTCGCTTCCACGTTTCTTCGTACCACGGACGTTTGGTCATGTCGACGGACAGCTGCCCGTTGAACGCCCCGGCGCCGATCATTTTGCCGTTTACGTCATAAATGTTCGCCTGCTGCGCCGTATTCGAGCTGCTGATGACGGCAAGAATGACATCGATGAGCGTGGTCGTATCCTTGTAAAATGCCGAGTCCGCAATGGGCCGCTGAGGATCTTCCTCCGCAGGGGACAAGTAATGGCTGAAATGCTCCTTGACCAGGTTCGAGTAGACGATGCTCATCGAAAAATTGTTCATTTTAATGATTTCCTGATCGAGATTGCTCACGATCGACATGCTTAGCTGTCTTTGCTGGTCGGCGCTGCGGCTGCGGATGTCGTTTGCGAGAAACATGTACAGCAAGCTGGCCACCAGCAGCGCAAACACGATGAACACGGCGGAGTAATACGTAAACAGGCTTTGCTGCAATGTTCTAAAACGATATCGGACCATGGTTTATCCACCCCGTCAAAATGATCATGTCTGGCGCCCGGCGAAAATGTCCACCTCAACAGAACGCTTTTGTCTATTGAGCGATGTTCCCGTTCACAGTAAAGTTATGCACATAAAGAATACGCTTACATTAAGCGTTATGCAAGACATCATATCTTATTCCATCGGGAGGTTCAATGATGAAAACGAAATTTCTAGCTACGCTCGCAGGCTTGCTGCTTCTGTCCGGCCTGCTGCTTGCCGCATGCGGCTCGGGGGACAAATCCGAAGGTTCGGGCAAGGTAACGCTGACCTTTGGCACAAGCCAGACGGGCATTCCGCGCACAGGCATCATGCAAGAAATGGCCAAGGAATACGAGAAGGAAACCGGCGTCAAAATCGACTTCCAGGTCGTTCCGGATGCCCAGTGGCGCGATCTGATCAAAGTCAAGCTGGCTTCGGGAGAAGCGCCCGACATTTTCAACGTGGACGTGGACCCGCTCAGCATGCCGGCGAACGTAAGACCGGAAGAAAATGCGATTGACCTGACGAGCGAGGAGTTCACCGGCCGCATGTCGGAAGAGATTTTGCCAACGGTCAGCCACAACGACAAAGTGTACGGGGTTTCCTTTGCCCCGACGAAAATATGGTACGTGTATTACAACAAACGCATCTTTAACGAGCTCGGCATCGAACCGCCGACCACGTACGCGGAATTTAAGGAAATCAGCCAAAAGATCAAAGAGAAAGACATCATTCCGTTCTATCAGGCTGCGGCAAGCGGCTGGTACCAGGTGCTGCCTCTGTTCGAAACCGGACCAAACTACGAGAAAAGCACGCCTGGCACCTACGACAAGCTGAACAGCAACGAAATGAAGGTCGCCGACCTGACGCAGCTCAGAACGGTATTGGAGCAGCTGAACGAATTTGCCGAGCTGGGTTACTTCGGTAAAGACTTCCTGTCCAACACGGTTGAGGCGGGCATCGAAGCCTTCGGCCAGGAAAAGGCAGCCATGCTGCTTCGCGTTCCGGGCACGGAGAAGGAAGTCGCCGAGGCCTACCCGGCCATGAAGGACAACATGGGATTCTTCGTGATGCCATGGGGCGATAACCAAACGATCGGCGTGAACCCGGGCGGTTCGGCGGCCATGTTCGGCAACAAAAACAGCAAACATCCGGAAGAAGTGTTGAAGTTTTTCCGTTGGATCACCAAACACGAGAACCTGCAAAAAGTATTTGACGGCGGCGAAGGCAATCTGACCATCTGCTGGCCGGAAATCGAACCGAAGCTGACCCAGGATTACATCGATTACGAGAAAGCGCACGAAAAGGGCACGGTGATGCAGGCCGCAGTCAAATATATCGATCCGCAGTGGATGGATATCGGTAAAGACATCTCCGGCATGTTCGCCGGTGCAATGACGCCGGACCAGATTCTGCAGAACATCGATAAGCGCCGGGCCGAACAAGCCAAGGTATTGAAGGATGAGGCGTGGCAATAAGCCGCGTCCGGCATCGCCGCGCGCGAATGCACGCAAAGCGCGCGGCAGGAAGGAAAGGTGTTGCTTGACATGAATGCAAACAAAATTTACCCATGGTATTTCTCCTCTGGCGCGATCGTGCTGTACGTTCTCTTTATCGTCGCTCCCGCGGTGCTGGGCATCTACTATTCCTTTACCGACTGGAACAGCTATAGCCCGGAGAAAAACTTTATCGGGTTCGAACATTTCCGCACCATTCTGGCGGGAGACCCGACATACCTGCTGTTCATCAAAAACACGGTGATCTTCACGATCGTGACCGCCGTGGCCAAAACGGTCATGGGCCTGTTCCTCGCCCTGCTGCTCGTCAGCGGGGTGAAGATGGCCAACCTGCACCGCATGATCATTTTTTCGCCGCAAGTGCTGTCGTTCCTGATCATCGGCCTGGTGTTCAAAAGCTTGCTTGATCCGAACAACGGCTTCGTCAATGTGACGCTGCGTTCGCTTGGACTGGACGCATTGGCCCAAAACTGGCTCGGTTCGCTTACCTGGGCCATGCCATCCATTATGGCGGTCGATACGTGGAAAGGCATGGGGTACATCATGGTATTGTTCATCGCCGGTCTGCTCTCCATCCCGCGCGATTATTACGAAGCTGCCGCCATTGATGGAGCCGGGTTCTGGCAGCGTTTATTCAAGATTACGATCCCGATGCTGATGCCAACCATCACGATTGCCACCGTGCTGAACATTACCTACGGGCTGCGCGTGTTCGATGCGGTTTACGTACTGACCAACGGTGGACCCGGCAACGCCACCGATGTCATCAACACAGCTGTATATTCCTCGTTCGCGAAGGGATACTGGGGCCTTGGCAGCGCGCTGTCCACGATTCTGTTCGTCATTATGGCAATCATTTCGTTCTTTATCATCCGCTTGATGAGCCGAAAGGTGGAACTGTAGATGCAACTGAAAAAAAGACTCGTGTCCATCGGCCTCAACGTGGTCGCGTGGATACTCAGCCTGATCGTGCTGATTCCGTTCGTGGTCATCGTGCTGAACTCATTCAAGTCGGACGCGGAGGCCAAGGTACTGAAGCTGACGCTGCCCGAAACCTTCATTTTCGACAACTACCGCATCGTCTATGAACAAGGGCATCTCGGCGGCTCATTCTTCAACAGCCTGCTGCATTCCACGGCCTCTTCCCTGCTGCTGGTCGTCGTTGTGGCCTTCTCGGCCTTTACGCTGTCGCGCAATCATTCGAAGCTGAGCGGTTTCCTGTACTTCTTTCTCATTCTCGGCATTACGCTGCCGCTCAACTACATTCCGCTGATGGAAGTGATGAAAACGCTGGGCATGATCAATTCCCATATCGGCATGATCCTGTTATACACCGCCATGGGCATTCCGATCTCGCTGTTCATCACGTACGCATTCGTTTCGGGGATCCCGAAGGAGCTGGACGAGGCGGCCATCATGGACGGCTGCAATGCCATCAAGCTGTTCCTGAAAGTGATCATGCCGCTGCTGACTTCCGTGCTCGTCACGGTATTCGTGCTTAATTTCCTAAGTGTGTGGAATGAATTTACCGCTCCCCTCTACATGCTGAACACGGTGGAAATGTGGCCGATGACGCTGGCCGTGTACAATTTCTTCGGGCAATTCAGCGCCCAGTGGAATCTCGTCAGCGCCGATATCGTGCTCACGTCGCTGCCGGTGTTGATCGTTTTCCTGATCGGGCAAAAATACATCGTCGGCGGCCTGACGTCCGGCGCGGTGAAAGGGTAAGTCGCAGGTTTGATGAAAGCGATGTGCGCTCTACCTTTTCTAGAGGCTTGAATGCCTATATAAGTTGAACCCATAATTCTTACACGAAGTCACTACGGGGGCAGAACCATCTTCCGATCGTCATTATCCCCAGATTTTTTGATCCCTTTTCAAAGGGAAAATCCGGTGATAAACACGAGGTGTATGCTTCCGATAGAGCTTTCTTACAGAAAGCTTTTAGCTCCGCTTCTCCGGATTCTTTCTGCCCCCTTCGTTTTTGTGTAACGGTCTAGTTCAACTTATAAAGTGCAATACGTTTTAATGACGCCTGACCACAAAAAGCTGCCCCCATTTAGCCAAACGTAATGGCTTCCAAGGGGCCGCTTTTTAATGCGTTTCTCGCCTTAATCATGCGTCAAGTCTGTTTCGCCCGAACAACTTATATGCGAATCATTGTTCCAGCGCTTTGATCGTTTTCAGACGGGACGTGATGCCTGCGATGATCACAACGAACAGGCCGGCAATGATAAACAGCAGAGCGATGCCCCTTCCTTCTCCCGTACCCGTCACCTGACCCACCGTGGATGCCAACGGGCCACCCTCCACCAGCAGCGGATTGAACACATGATCTGCCAGGAAACCAGCCAGGCTGTAGGCAATGATAAAGCCAAGCTGCGACAGGATGCCGATGATGCCCCATACCCTGCCCTGTTTTTCGTTGGAAATATTGCTGCGCACCAGCACGTCGGCGCTCATGTTGACGAACGGCAGCGAAGCCAGGAACAGGAAGCCTGCGGAGATCATCAAATACATGTTTGTAGATACACCGATCAGCGAGAATGACAGACCGCACATCACCAATCCGGTAACCAGCACGCTTGCATATTTCTTGGACATCCTAAACACGCCAATGCACAGGCTGCTGATCAGCATGCCGACGGCGCTTACCGACTGAAATGTCCCGAGCGTTTTTGCATCAGCAAAGGCGAGGATCATCGGACCGATGAGCGTCTCCAGAAATCCGATGTAAAAGGTAATCAGCGAAATAATCATGACCAGCAGCAGCACGCCTTTATTGGTGACCACTTCCGTCCAGCCTTCCCGAAGATCCGTCAGCCAATGACGGTTTCTCTCCTCCTCCATGCGTTCCACCTTCAAGCTTTTGCGGATAACCAGCACGGCCAGAATCGCCACCACGTAGGTCAATATGTTGACAACCAAAATCGTTTCAATGGTCGTTATGCTCAGAAGCATGCCTGCGATAATCGGCGAAAACAGAAACTTGGAGGATTCCGCGAGCTGTACGAGGCCGCTTCCTTTGGAGAATTGCTCTTCAGTCAGCAGATCGGTTGCCGAAGCCTTGTAAGCCGGGCTTTGCAGGGCTGAGAATACGGAGCTGAACGCTGCCCCTGCATAGATATGCCATAGCTGGATATCTCCAGTCAGCATGAACGACAAGATGAAAACCAGCCCGGCAGCCGAACCGAGATCGCCAATGATCATCATCAGACGTCGGTCGAACCGGTCGGCCATAACGCCTCCAATCGGCCGCAGCAGAATGTTCGGCAGGAAGGTAAAGAGGGTGATCAGCGCCACGCTTGTGGCGGTATTGGTTTTCTCGAAGGCATACACGCCGAGCGAAAACGCCGTCAGCCCGATGCCGATCATCGAAATCAGTTGGCCGAACCATACCAACAGAAATTTTTGAAACGATTTTTGCACGTTTGGTTCCATTGTTCCGACTCCTTTCAGAATAACGCTTCAGGTTAATGGGACAGATACCTTTGGCTCATATAGGCAAAGCTGCCCTTCTCCGCACCAAGCACACGTCGAAGGTACCTTTGGTTTGGCAATCTCGCATGCGCGTAAAATATCGTTTACCGTTGCTTTGCCGTATTTCCGGCGATGAAGCGCGCTTCTGCAGCTTCAAGAATGTCGTTGCGCCGCCGTTCTTCCGGGTGTTCGACGACTCTCATGCGATCCTCCAATCCACTCGACCGACTGTCGGTCTATTCTAGTCATCAGAGCGCCCTTTTAGAACCCCATCTCTGCCTGCCATTGCAACAATCGTCCTCTCTCTTCCACCATATACAGGCTTACGCCCCGACCTTGCCGCTACCTCCACATCATGAATAGCTGATGCGATCCATCCCGCTGATGTTGTACGAAAGCGCTGATTTGCCAAAGTCGGAAAGCCCCATGCCCATCAATAATTGGATATATATGTATGAATTAAATGGATTATAGCAAGGATGACAGTAAGACAAATCGGCCTTGGGTTCGGATTCATGCTCCGCCCGGAGACCGATCCGCAACGTCTCGGATGTTCATTTGACGAAAAAGGAATTGACTTTTATTCATTTTGTAACTATTATGGTTACAACGGTGGTGATGATCGATGAAACAGATCAGCAGTCGCTTTTCCATCGCGGTGCACACCCTATCCCTGATCGCAACGATGCCGAATGAATGCACGGGAGACCTGATCGCGCAGAGCGTGAACACTAATCCAGTCATCATTCGCCGGATCATGTCGAGCCTGAAGAAGGCGGGCCTGATCGACGTAAGGCCAGGCGTGGGCGGTGCTTCCCTGCTGCGGGACCCGGCAGAGGTTACGCTGCTGGACGTGTATCGCGCCCTCGATGTCGTGGAGGACGGGCAGCTGTTCAACTTCCACAAAAATCCGAACCCGGCATGCCCGGTCGGACGAATGATCGAGCATTCTTTGCGGGCCGAGCTTGACGAAGCCCAGAAAGCGATGGAACGGCGTTTGAATAGCGTAACTTTGCAGCAGATGATGGATCAGGTCGACGTCTCGGATTAAAAGCTCCTCAGGAGCTTTTTCTTCCCCCTTCGTTGTAATCACTTCTGTTATAACTATATTGATAACAACAAGCAAAACCATACAAACTACTTTTTGGAGGGACATTTATTATGAAATATCTCGTTACTGGTGCTACAGGTCATTTGGGTTCATTCGTCGTGGAGGCTTTGCTGAAAAAAGTGCCGGCCTCCGAGCTCGCTGTCAGCGTGCGCAATCCGGAAAAGGCACAGCATTTGAGCGCTCAGGGCGTAGAGGTCCGCCACGGCGATTTCGACCAGCCGGAGTCGCTGGCTGCGGCATTCGCGGGCGTGGAGCGCCTGCTGCTCATCTCCGCGGACGGCGATAACGAAACGCGCATTCGCCAGCATGAAACAGCCGTACAGGCTGCCAAAAACGCCGGGGTGCAATTCATCGCCTATACCAGCGTGGCCAAAGCCGACGAGAGCACGCTCGGACTCGCCGAAGTCCATCGCGCAACCGAGAAAGCCATTCGCGAATCCGGCATTGCATACTCCCTGCTGCGCAACAACTGGTACCTCGAAAACGAAGGCGGCAGCGTTCAAGCCGCGGCGCAAGGCGCGCCGTGGGTGCATGCAGCAGGTTCAGCCAAAGTAGGCTGGGCTACGCGCAGCGATTATGCTCACGCGGCGGCGGCGGTACTGGCGGGCGAAGGGCACGACAACACCGTATACGAGCTTTCCGGCAAACCGATCACGCAAGCCGAGCTTGCTGCCATCGCCGGCGAAGTGCTTGGCAAGGACATTCCGGTGCAAAACGTGGACAGTGCCGCTTACGCGGAAATCATGAAAGGCGCCGGCTTGCCGGACTTCGTCGTCTCCATGCTGGTGGATATGCAAAGCGCGATCGCGCAAGGCGCGCTCGATGTCGAAAGCGATACGCTGGAACAGCTGCTGGGCCGTCCGGCGCAACCGCTGAGCGAAGGCATCAAAGCGCTTCTCGGTTAATCGAAAGGAAAACGAGTACGACCGTTTAAAAAAAAGCATTGCATGCACAAAAGGAGCACCCAAGGCGAATCATCTTCGCTGGAGGTGCTCCTTTGTATATTGCGTTTGTATTCGTGTCGACATTCGGCCTAATCCCGGTGAATGTATTTCACGGGAACGTGGTCGGCCAACCAGATGTTCTCGTTGCCATGATAAAAGGAAAGGCCGTCCGCTGCAGCCGCCTGTGCATCGATGCGCAGGATGACCGGCTTCGGGTCACGCCGGCTGCCCACCAGCGAAGCCGTCTCGACGTCGGCAGACAGATGCACGTATTGTCGCTGCCGCGGCTGCAATCCCTGTGCCATGATCGAGTCCACCGCGCGCGTCGGCGTTCCGTGATACAACCATTGCGGCGGCTGCGCAGGGGTTCGGCTTATTTTTTGCGGCGTCGAATGGCCGTATAATGCCCGTATGCGGCCGTCCGCGATCTCGTGGCGCTGCTTGTCCGAGGCCTGAATCATGCGATGCAGGTCCGCTTCCGTGACGGCCGTCCATTTCCTGCTCTCATGCAAAGCCGCCAGCAGCTGGCTGATCTCGACCCAGCCTTCGTCGTCCAGCTCCAGTTCATACTCCCAAGGCGCGTGCCGCAGCGCGTAAGACAGCTCCTTGCTTAATTTCATCAAATCCATTGGACTCCCCCCCCTTTTCCATTCGCTGCTGCTATTGTTCTAAACTCTTATTACGTTAGCTGGCAGACTGCACTGCCGCCAAAATCTCCTGCATGTTCCGCCCCAATCCTTCGTCATCGTTCTGGGTGAACTGCGCATATCCATCTATGCCCCGGTGAATAATCGTATTCATGACAGGGTGGGCATCACGGTTGGACGCAACCTTGATCAGGTCGTCCGCGAAATCAACTGCCTGCTGTTCGCTGTAACCAAACGGCTGAATCAGCATGCGAATGCTCAGGGCATGAGCCTGGTGCTCGGCCAACCGATCCCGGTGCGTAATGCCGTAAACGGCTCCGAAACCAAAAGCGGCAATAACCTGGCGCTGCAGCTCGGTCGTCCGTTCCAAGGGTATATCGATCAATTCGCATATTTTATGTACCATCTGTTCGAGCTCCGTCGCCGCCGCAGCCAGAATGGCATCGCTCAAGTCGCCGAAATTCATATCGTCTGTCATTATTATGTCATCCTTCCTTCCCACAATGGCACGCTGAATGTGCCAAATCCATGGAACCATTGTAGCGAGTTGGGGACGCAAATTCAAATTGCTTATTGAAAGGGAAAAATCCGGTGATCAGCCTATACTTCCGATGCAGCTTTCTTTCAGAAAGCTTTTAAGCGACCGCTTCGCTTCTCCAGATTCTTCTGCCCACTCCGTTATCGTGTAAATATTCAGTTCAACTTCATCACGTTATTTAGATCTTCGTCGTCGGTGCTGGCAGTTGCTCGTACGCCTCTTCAGTAAAACCACGCTGGTTCATCATGTTCCGCAGCTTTGCGGCCACTTCCGCAAAATAAACGGCTGGCACGCGCTCCCCCGCGTAATCTCTAAAATCATAATCTCTCTCCATCTGTGGATACAGATCATGCAGATCGTCCACTAGCACCTTCCGGATCGCCTCGCTCGTAATCGACGAGTCCATGGCGCACTCATTCACAAGCGTCTGCAAGGTTACCCGCAATGCCTGCTCATCATAAGACGGATGGGCCAGCAAAAATGTCAAGTCGTACAGATCCTTGAATCTCGGTCTGACGATCGTCTGATGCAATTTCCAGGCAACCTGCGTAGACAGCGGGACGGTATGCGGAACAACGAATGCTTCCCCAACCGACGGTTGATAGGTCAGCGGCACGGGTTCGTTTTCCAAAGGCAAATTAAACGAGATGTCGAGATACATCTCATCCGCATACGTGCTCTCGCCAGTGGAAGTCCGGGAGAAACGATACGCCAAATCGGTGTTCACCGTCGGGAAGTCGTCCGCCATCGCGTAGTCGATGCATCTCCAGAACGCATTTTCCCGGAAGCTGCGGAACTGAACGCCGTCGTTCAGATCCATTTCGGTCACCTCGATCATCCAATCCGTGAACATACGTCTGGCCTCGTTCTCGTCCCGAATCGTCTCCAGGCACAAAAAATCGATGTCGTCCGCATCGCGCACGCTCCGGTCCGCCAAATACTGCCTCGTCAACAGGCTGCCCTTCAAGGCAAACGGCCCATTCACCAATGCCGCCCTTCGCAACAACGCTTCCAGACCGATTAACAATCGTTCCTCGTAACTCATCTGATCCAAATTCATAATGCCAGCCATTTCGTGTCCTCCTTTGGTTTACATGTGAGTATCCTAACAATGACTATTCTGCGATACCCAACCTTTATCCAGCTCTTCCCGGCTATCGTGTACGCACAATTCGTGCTGCTGCTTCAGCAGCTTGATCCCGTTCTGACGGAGCACTTCTTCAATGCCGGCGATCCGTTCGTAAAAACGAGCGGCAGAGCCGTATTCCCGCAACGTAATGAACCTTACTTTACCATTGGCATTCAATGAATTGCGCGAGATATGCCCGCCATAGGGCTCGCATTGCTTTTTCAAGTCTTCGATATTGCCGACTTCCACCTTGCCATGCCATTCAAAATACGGCTTCGAGCCTGCAACCATCGGTTCGTGAAAATAACATTCTTCCTGCGCGGGAATTTCGATTTTGGTACGCACCACGTTAAACCCTTGTTTCCCGAAAATCGCAGCCAGCGCATCCATGCCTTGTTTCACTTCTTCATAACGGTCGCTATGTACGATCCCCGTAAACATCGGCTGATGCACATACTCCCCTTGATCGAGCACAATCATCACCGGTTTGACCTTCTGTTCCTCGCATGTCCGGATGAACGCCTGCTTCTCCTCCAGCTTCAAATCCTCTACCGTTACGTGAAATTCAAATTCCATACTGTGAGACACGCCCTTTCTAGTTTTCTATGTAAAGTCTATATGAAGTCGGTATGAATGTTTCTCCGATAATTCGTAATCATTTGAGTTTGTAGTTTCTACTCCTCATTCAACCAATGTTTCAAATTCCGTCTTCCAAAAAGAGGAGTCGGAAAAAGCCGCGCCATCTATTTCTTTTATTTTTTTCATGGTTATAGACATCAAATGAGATGGAATGGCATTATCAATGAATGCATCTTCACCATTTATTTTGATCGCTTCAGAGATCATTTCGGAAAAGAACAACAAACATGAGGCAAGCTGGGTTACAGATGAGTTCACAAATACTTCTTTGCAAGAATTCATTTCAGAGATCAGCACGACTTCAGTACCTTTCTTTATGCAAACTGGTTCGCCTGAAGCGGTTGATCCCAAATACGTATAATCAACATAGCAATTAGACATATTTAATTTGGTGGATAACGATACTAGTCTTCCTTTAGAAGAAACAAATTCAAGATAAGGAGCTGGCGTCTCCGGTAACCCCACATTTACCAACCATTCTTTATCACTTTCTTGTATATTTATATTTTCCAAATCGCCCCGGTTAAAAGTAATTAAAGGACCATAATGCTCGATATCCCATACCCTCTTGAATTCCTCTGCCTTCATTTTGCACCTCTTTTTTCTCCATCTTTGTTTTCAGCTTTCATCTCTCAGACGTAATACTGAATATAGCGCGCCTCATCAGGACTGCCCTCATCTCCCAACAGATCCACTTGAGTCAAGGCTTCCTTATGCTCAAGTTCAGTGATGAACAAAGCGTAGGTGTCATCGAGGGTAGGAAACGTAAATAATCCATAGCCTTTCGATGCAAACACTTGGTTCACTGCCTTGATTTTGTCAGGCAAAAACTCGTATTCCAGTTCGGCCAGCCTCTGCAACTCATCCTCCGAAGCCAGTTCAACATCATAATTTGACTCGTAATCCATCATGTAATCCGTGATTTCGCACGAAAATTCCCCCTTCCAATCCAACACCAAAAATTTCTCTGTTGAAGTTCCGTATTTCAGCATGCTGAAAAATGCAATAGACTCATCCGGATTATTCAGAATTTGCTCGACGTCCGCAGCATCTTTGAAAATTAAAGGAACCAGATCTTTTTCTTGTACGGAAGGATCGTTCTCCTTCAATGTTGGCTGTATATTGGCTTCATCATTCTTTGTTCCTTTAAAAATGCTTTGTATGTACGACTTCCATCTACTCATGAATATTATTCCTCCATCAGACTCCAACGTTAAAAGCGATACTTCTAAGAAACCTCCCCCCATTTCCTTGGTTCTTCTTCTTAACCCTCTTCACCCAATCTTTCACATAATATATATCGGTTTCAAATGAAGAGAAAAATAGGATTTAATCCGTCCTCAATCGTGTTGGCTACAGTCTTCAGATCCCTCATTTTTCAAATACTGATCGAGCGCCTTCGATTCCCACCAATTCACCTTTGGGCCAATTCGATGTCTGACAAGGTAGCTTAACCCCTTTTTAGAATTGATCTTTGATAAAGCTATAATGGCAAATGCCGAAATTGCATTAAGCTTATATTTTTGAAGAATCAGTAACTTATCTTCTACTTCGATCAGAAGGTCCTCAGAAAAATGGGAAATCCAATATGAAGCTTTTGCAGATGCATCCGTCGAATAATCATCCATAGCGATTTTGATTAACAAGTCCAACAATAGCTTGTCATTTAATCGTTCCTGAAAGTAATGGGTTGCTTCCTCTATACCATGGACAGCATCAATAAGCTGCTCTCTAATCAATTTTCTTGAATACGTCACAAATAGATTCCCTCCTTGCTCTTTTATAACGAAAGCTCTTTCGCTGAAGAAAATATTCTCAGTAACACTCCATAGACGCATTGTTCTGCTTTTTGTCACTTACTGTTATACAGAACAGTTGCCTACTTCAGGTGAAAAAGTATCTACAAAAAAACTCTTAATATCCACACCGTGAAGCTTTAATTTTTTTTATCGACACCTAATTCAGCCAGTAAAGTTGCGCCAATAGTGTCGATATGTTTATCTAAATCACCTGCTATAAATCCATGCAAAGCATTATTTTTACTATCAATGTAAACGCTTATACCGTCCTTATAACCGATATGATGGGTCGGGTCACTAAACCAGGCTCTTTGAAAATCATAGGTTTCGAAAAATGGATCAATGATGTCCCTTGCATCTGATACATGGTGCCTTTCCATTGCTTCTTTAAGCATGTAACGGGATCCAGCAAAGATAATACACTTATCATAATTCAATCTTTCGTATTTACTAAACGCACATTGAAATAAGAGCTTTTCAAAATTTTCGGCAAAATAACTGACAAACTGGCTTTCTTCATTAGTCATAACAATTTGAGGATGATCAGTTTGGGTAAAATCAAAGGATAGTTGACCATAAAATAATTCAGTTTGAAAAAAATGTATATATCTATCACTTAAAGTGTCTGGTTCTTCTTCATGGATCCCTTCATACGTTTCAATGATCTCTGAAATGGAAGCATATCCCGGAAGTTGAGTTTTGAGTAACCCCTGGTCGTTCTGCCCCATATAATTCAAATACACCTCATATTCTTTAGGGTAATGATACCCGTGATTTTTCATTTGTGTCAGATGAATCAGTGTAGTTATATCCTCTTGTTTTGCTGGTTCGATTCGATTCACCCAATCCTCATCGATTCTGGATATATATTTTAACAGTCGATCAAAAAGATTTGTAGAATCCCCTATAGGTGGGATATGGTCACTTTTTAATGGCATTTGCATAGTAGTTTATGTACTCCTTTCCCTGGAAGAACACAGACTTGCTGTGACATCCATCCGTTGTATAACCCAATGCAGCCTCAGGATGAGGTTCATAATCCAGTTGCATAGTCCTCAATTAGATGTGACCAATATCCTTCAGCATCTTTCATTGCCAGAGGATCTAATTGTTTATACAGCCTATGTAGTTCTTGCGCATATTTTTGTGTAGTATATCCACCTTCTCGTTTCATTTCCATTGCCAATTCATTTTTTATTAAATGAAACCAAAAAAATGTTTTCAAGTTTTTATTTAGCATATAAATTTGAGGTTTACGATAGCTTGTAAAAAGTTCATCATCCCCTTCTTTTATGTACAGTCCAATTGAGCCAAGTATCCCGTAACACGCATAATGACCAATTTTAATAAAAACTGTACCGTCAATTAACATTTTTTGAATAGCATCCGTTCCATAAAATACAAAATCATCATAATCCTCTGGCACTCCCACAGAAACCATGAACTCAGCGTTATTTCGGCTCACACCAATTTCTATCAATTGATCGTAATCATATACTCGCAAATCTGAATCGTAATATTGAAGAATCTCACGAATATCATAATGCATAAGCTCCTCCTTCAATTTATATCTTGTTATATAAGTTGAACGAATTTTTTACACGAAGTCACTAACGTGGTCAGAACCATTCAAATACAATGTTACATTTGCATATTTCACTATTTTTGTTACCATTTCATCTGAGGTCATTTTTATTTTATATTCACATTTTGGATACTCTAATCCTACCTGAGAAATTTTTGTTTCTTCAATTGTTGTGCTTTTTACTCCAATTACTATAGTAAGCATTTCATAAATCAACTCAAGAATCTCTTGATGTGACTTGTCTCTTAGACTTCCTTCATAAACGACATTACCGTACGTATCACTTGAAGTGTAATTTCCCTTTACCGCATCATCAATAAACATCATTTCCTCATTCAAGAAAAAAATTGACGTTTGATGGCGGTAAAAACTAACGTGAACTCTTCATGTTCTCCATCTAAAACAACGTATTCGATCCGTTTCCCTGAAGCAGGTATAAATTCTTCATCACCTGAAAGAACTCTAAGCTCTACCTTCGGATGTTTGCTCAAAGGTTCTACCAGATATGTAATAATCTCTTCATTGGAGAAGTCCATACAGAGTTGACCATTGTCATAGACATAGCTCATTACAATGCCTCCTTTATCATGGGTATAAAGTTTCTCATGACGATTAACCCCCAAAAATCAAAGTTGAAATGAATACATTGGTATCTGACCATAATCAACCTGTTTGATGTATCTGGAATAGCGTTAGATGAGTTATAAGTGTTATTGGTTGAATGATGGGTTCTTTCGGAACTGGGTAGCCCCACTTATTAAATTAATGTAGTTTTGATTTGGTTTGACGGATTGTCAAGCCAAGTGCGACAGTTCCTCTGAAAAGGATTCGTGAGCGGTTCTCCAGTCCAGACATAATGGGTTAAATCGTCTATTTCAGTAGCCCCTTTAATGTTTTTCGACTGTAGTAGCGTAGAGTTTTTTCAGGGTCAATGAAACATTTTTGCTTAGAAAAGCTTTCATCGCTTTGGGATTGAATGCTTAAACAAAATTTCGATTTATTTAAGTTCATGTAATTCAAGAATCTTATCAATTCTATTTAATAAATCTAGGCTTTCCTCTTGAGAAAGTTCAAATTGGGAATTATCGATGTAATTATCTATAATCTCATTTATGACATGGTCAGGTACTTTATAATTGCCTCGCATTAAATTTTCAGCTATTGTTGCAAAAACAATTTTTTTGGCACATGCTTTATTTCGAAATTCACTCTTGAAATAAGCGATCACATGATCAATAGTTTCCTCAATATTTACAGACTTCACAAATAAATCATTCACTTTATCTGTGATTTCTTCATAAAACCATCTTGCTTTCGGGCAAAAATCCGTTGGCATTTTTTCAATTTCCACAAGTACTCTGTTTCTTCTTAAATAAAGATCCTCAAATTCTTCTTTTGTTAGTTGCTTTTTTTCTATATATTCTTTTACCACTTGAAAATTTATTGACTTAAGTTTAAAAATGTAATTATCCTTAGCATTCTTATATATTCGAGGCTGTTGTAACCTTAGTTCAGCTACAATAATCCAAAGGACTGCCTTTTCCATTTCATCAGAATTTTTTTCGCTATAATTCTCATCAAACGCCTGAGATACGGCCTCATAGTGACTCAGATGATTAATATTTTTATATCCTTCGCACTCTTCAATAAATGACTCTATTAATTCTTGATAGTTCCATGCCATATTTTTCAAATCCTTATAATGCAGATTTCTATTAAATTCATAGTAAAAGAAGGTTGGACTCTAAATACTCATTATCAATCGCGGCTATGTTCATTATATGTATTGGAGGTGAGGCCCATTGTTCCCTTCTTCTGAAGCTATAGATATAAATCAGCCTGTTCATGTCTTTCGAAATAAAACATTTATATCTACACCATACGCATTTCGCCTTCTGATAACGTTCAGTATAGTCTTCATCATCATCCTCTAAATTATTGCTCATTGAAAAATACGTGCAACCAATTCTTAGCCTCCCTCCCGCTCTAATTACTTGACAAGGTACAAATCTCGCTGGGGTGAGAATCACTCACAACTTTTTAGAGGAACTGCCACACTTGGTTTGACAATCAATCCCACAAGATTCTTGTGCTACTATGCAAACAAAATAGTAAAACCTGTTCCATAGGTTATACTATTTTAAATCTTTGTTTAATTTGATGTAACCAAGATTCAATTGCATCCTTGTCATTAGAATGTCTCGACAAATATGCTTCGCTTGCTTCTTTAAGATAAACATAAAAAGTAGGGTAATCCAGTACAATGGCTTCATCTTCAGTTACTGCAGGGTGATCAAAATAATAACAAACTCCATTTTCTCCGAAATATCCTTCTTCCCACTCTTCTAGTTCGCCTGCAAACAAACACCAAATATGCTCAACTCCAAACCCCTGCCCTTTACTATGCTTTTCCAAAGCTCTAAGTAGATTCCCGCCTCCAATAGCAAAATAAAAAAGATCTATCATTTCTTTTTCATGTGTTTTTTTTACATTTGACATAGAGCTGCCCCTTGATTATTTTTTTCAAATCACGGATGAAAATTTGAAATTTTCCCATTTTCATCAAGATATTTCGTAAACCTAAGTCCATTTGAAGCGTATCCAATTACTAATCTTCCTTTAACCACACCACTTTCATAGCCTCTTTACCTCAAATAATCATTAGCACATTTGATATGATCTTAGGATCGTAGACAGTCTTGGGTTTAGAGATATTTTTATATTCACCAGGAATTTCCTCTAAAGCTCTATTCAATGCAGGAATTCTGTAAGATCTACCCCCATCCTTCTTCTTCGATGCTTTAGGTTTCCAAGAGTTCATCTCATTTGGAGCTTCATCTTGGTTATTTTTATTCTTCGACGTCGTACTATTTTTTGGCGTTGTCGTTGTATCTGTCTCACTTGTTTTAGATGAAGGTATGCGACTCGTATTTTTGCTCTCCGACTGGGATGCATTCTTTGCTGATTTACCGGTTGATCCAGAGCCTGCTGCATTATCAGCTACTTCTCTGCTTCTCGAAACAGTCTCTCCCGTTTTACTTTTCTTTTTATTGCCCCAATTGCTGCCTCCACCATACACGATCCTCATCATGTGACTATTTTCCAAAAACTTTTGGGAAAACGTCAAGGTCCACAGTGTTTATTCCTCTTCGGTCCATTCCTCAAAACATAAGGTAATAGTTTTTTGCTTGTAATGCATGACTTCATCAATTGGTAGGTTAACAGATACTGATTTTTGATTGTCATTCTTAAAGTAATGATCAAGCGACACCTAAGCCTTCTTCTAAGCATCTACTTGTTCTATTTTTTCTATAAACTCTTCAAAAGTATCTGCTAAAGGGAATATTGCGTAATCAATGCTCTCAAATGCCCGCTCATAGCACCATAATATAACTTTTGGTGGTAATTTTCGATCAATAAAATATAGACATATATAATCTTCCTACCCAGCATTTGCAATAGGGATACTGCCTTCCTACATCAAATCTCTAAATTCGGTATATACTCTAAAAATACTCTGCTCTTTTTCCGAATCAAATTCTAAAACCTTTATTATTGAAATAGGACCAATTCGATTGTTCAAGACAAGCTTATTACCACAACAAATTTTTTTTTGAGATATAACCCATTTTTTCACTAAATTTATTTGGAAATTCTACATTAAAAACCTTTTCTAATATAGTAATACTTCGCATCTTATTTACCTCCATAAAAGGGAAATTGTGAGTCTCTATTGGTCTTTGGCGGCTTTTTCTCAAGATTAATAAAGACCCTATGAGATCCAGTCGGAGTAGCTGGTGTACTTATATTAAATGGATACTCTTTTTTATAGATCATCAGGATTATACAAGTGTTTTTCAGAAATCTGCGGCATTCATGCCTTCATTTTCTTCATAAAATTGCTTAGGAATGGAATTGTCAAGTTCACCCGTCCCCTAAGTTGTAATCTAAAATAGAAATATTAAAAAGATGATAGCTGTTCTACCAACTATCACCATGTTATCTCTTAATTCAATTTGATTTTGTTTGAAGAAAAGGTATGTCTTTGTCTCTAGAATTCACACAAAATTATTGATATATCTAAATAAAAAATATTGATTGCTATAATAATATCCTTAACTATTTAACTCAAGTACTTTTTTAATTCGTGACTCTAAGTCATTTATCTCTTCAAATAGCAGCTGATCTCCAATATCATCACGATTAAACTGTACCAATTCTTTTAATATGCTATCTGGAATGGATGTATGTTCTTTAACTAATTTTTCTCCTAGTAACATATATATAGTCATTTTTTCACTAGTTGTGTTGTTGCAGGCCCTATCAAAATGTTCTAATACATCTTGAACAATAAATTCTGGCCTCTCATTCTCAACTGTTACAAGATATTGATTTACTTCATTTATAAGTTCCTCATAGTACCATCTTGTATCTGGATATAAATCCACCTGAATAGTATTAAGTAGTTCTAACGCATTATCTCGACGAATAATCAATTCATCAATTTGGCTTTTAGTAATTTGTTTCATTTTGATTTGACTTATGATTTTTTCGAAATTAATTGACTTTAATGCTTTCTCCCTATTCTCCTTTGCCTTAATGAAAATCCTCGAATTTATTTGAGCCAGTTCTACATATAACACATTAATTATTGCCTTCGTCATTTCATCCTCCATGTTCGGACTATAAAATTCACCAAAAGTTCTAACTAAAGCCTCGCTATTACTTACATTGTCTCTCTGCTTCCGTTCTGAAAATTCTTCCATAAATGCATCGATGCACTCTTCATATTTCCACATTTAACTCATTCCCCTTCTGTCTCCATTTTCGGAATCTTATTTCCGTTATTATGAATCACTTCAATATCGAAATTCGGAAAATCTTTTTTAAATTGACTGATAATACTGTTGCAACTAGTACATGTATCTTTTTCAGTAAATAATTTTATTGTTCCTTTTGCACTGTAGTTATTCTTTAGCTGTGATGCTATATCATTTATAATCTTATACTCAGTATCATCATCTCTTAAATATGGTATTCCATCATCGTCTGCTGCTTTTTGCGCTTCGTATTTTGGCTTATTTTTCTTATTAGGTTTAGGAGAAAAGTCCATTAAGTTAGGGTTTTTACCGTGTTCTGTAACTTGACTATGAGCAAAAAACTCTGTTTTATTTATTCCTTCAATATTTACCTCGGCATAGCCCATATTAGCACCAGATTTATTCAAAACCCTATTTGATAGAGTTGACTTAATTATTGTTTCTTTTTCATTTTGTTCCCTACTTCTATCCAAGTTCAAATAGGGGTTTAACAAAAGAGGAAATTTACCCCTATTCCCATCATCCCTATGGAGCGGTGTATTCTAAAGTTCCGAGTAAATTAAAAAACGCAAGAAAACGAAGATAACTAAAAACAGGTCAATTACGGTAGTATCTGACCATAATCAACCTGTTCAATGTAACGGAATAGCGTTATTTAGGGTATAAAATTCAAGCATTAATGTGCTTACAAACGAAATGTAGAATCTTTATTCGGGTATTATATGGGATAAATCTGCTTGGCTCAGAGCCCAATACACTCCCTACTTGGTGGGGTCCATCCATCAACAGCTGATACAGAGAGAACAGGGAAAAAGAAACCATAGCACTGGCGGCTATTTCACTATTTCCTCACTTCAATATTTACATTTTACTGTTTTGGATTCTGAAGTCAATTTCACAAATTCCCTCTTGAGCAGCTTCCTTTATCTCATCATCATTGTAGTTCAGATATTTTTCTAGTAGCTGTCTGTACTCCTTTTTACCTGAAAAGCCCAGAAAGGTCAAAACGTACGTCAAATGATCTTTTCTGAATTTTCAAACAATCGGGCGATCCCGAGGCAGAATAACGACCAAAATACATGTCATAGTCGACGGTCTTGCTAACCCGATTTGTTACGAGTTAACCGGCGGTCACCGTCATGACTGCGTAACAGGGTGTGAAATGCTTCAGTCGATGGGTCTTCAAGGGATGAAGGTAATTGCTGACCGAAAATACGACATGAATAACATTCTAAACCTCCTAGGTGAGAAGAAAGCTATGGCGGTCATTCCAAGCCGAAATCATTGCAAAATCTAGCGTGAATGCGATTGGGGGTTGTACAAAGAACGCCATCTCGTAGAATGTTTGTTTAACAAATTGAAGCACTATCGCAGGCTGGCTACACAATATGATAAGTATCCTGCACGTTTGGAGCCTTTTTAACGCTGGCTTCTATTTTGCTATGGTTAAATTAGGTTTGAAAACACGCTCTAATTTAAGGCCTTTTTTTTCAAATATCACTTAGACGGAAATACTTTTAAAACAACCACTCTAACAGCATCTGATATTGTTGAAAAATCGACCACCCGGATTACAATGGTTATTCCCAAGTAGTAAAAAGCTTAACCGGGCACACTCGATTAAGCTTTCACGTCATACATTTAATACAGATTCTCTTACAGCTGGGCTGTAGTTAATATAACCATGTTCAAACATGGCATCCGCGACAATGTATATATCATCTTCCGTTTTGGCAATCTGAAGTTCCTCAGCGGTTACGCCTAATAACAAGTTAATTCTACCGTAGCCAGAAGCAACAGGTATAAATTCAGGTAAGTCTATAGGTGGAACAACGATGAACCCACTTAAATCTGTATTCGGAATCTTCCCTTCCCGATATTCTACAAACTGACCAGGATAAATATGATTGTTGGTTTCTTTCCTCCCTTTACCAAAGATCAAAATTCCAGGGTTTAAACACCCATTTTCCTGTATGATCTACGTAACCCCATTCTCCATTATACGTTACATGCCCAAGCCCATTGCAAAGTTCACTAGCTGTAGTAAACACACTCTTCAAAATGTATTTTCCTCTTTTATCCACATAACCATACATATCTTTATGTTCAACAGGGGCCACATTATTGTGAAATGCACCTACGCTCTGAAATTTAGTTTTAATAACAACATTCCCTGATTTATCAAGAAATCCCCACTTCCCCCCGGATTTCAGTCTAAATCCTGCCAGTCCTTCTGAGAAATCAGACACTTGATAATACATAGGTTGTATAACAAACTCCCCTTGCTTATTGATAAATCCATAAAGATCTCCATCTACAGAAGCTGCAGCCAGTCCTTCTGAAAAATTCGATACCGAATAAAATTGATAATCGATTTTCAGTTCACCCTTATTATTGATATAACCGTATTTGGACCCTTTTTCAACCATTGCTAAACCATCTGAAAATGTACCGATAAAATCAAAGATCGGATCGATCATAACATTTCCTACCACGTCAAAAACGCCATATTTCCCGTTTCTCTCGGCAATAATTGAACGATCTTCATTTATACCTTGTATTCGATCATAGATTGGTTCGATCTCAAAATCCCCTTGCTTATTGATACACCCATACTTTCCTTTATGATAAATCATGGCCAACCCATGTTCAAAATCACCTAAATAATCAGCATTTAATTCAATGACCCATTCGTTTTCAGTATTTATATAGCCTTTCTTATTATCAAAAGTCCAAACATACGCTAAACCTTCATGAAAATTGTTCACTTCCTTATATGAAGGCTCAATAACAATATCTCCTTGCCCATTAATAAAACCATATTTTTCATTTACCTTAATTTCAAATAAATTAGCGTTGCTCATATAAAATACCATCTCCTAGTGAAAAGGTCCTGGAAATCTACACCAATCTTTAGGCCACTTTTGTATATTTGTTGAAACAGGATTGTAAACTACATCTATATTTTTGCCTGGCATGCCGACTCTCTACAAGCTCTTTTTTTTCTGTCCAACTAAGTGTAGCCGATCCAATGCACAATTAAATGAGTATAACGCTCTCGTTCCATAGATATTTTCATCTCTCAATAAATCGACCTGACTAAACGCATGGTTATGCTCCAGTTCAGCGATAAACAACGCGTAAAAGTCTCCTGTCGTCGGATAGGTAAACAAACCATAACTTTCAGGTGAGATTAACTTGTTCACTTCCCTAAGTTTTTCGGAAGATATGTATGGTCAAACTCTCCCAACACCTTCTGAGCTCCTTCAAATCGATTTACAGCTGGATCTACGACGGACGGCTGGTTCAAAGGGAGTTACAGGTTCTCCGCCATAAAGGAAAGCGTCAGAAACCCAATAAAAACCGTGGTAAATTTACCATTGAATATTTATAAGTAGATTTGTATCCACACCATAAGCTTCAAGATTCATGTCTCGAAAACGTTCTAAATATTCTTCATCTTCATCTTCATCTAGATTAATATTTAAAGAAAAGTAAGTAGCAGTCATACTTATCTGTCGATCACCCGACCAATCTTTTATATATGCATCATAATTTATTAGTTCTACAAATAACACTTCGTATAAAACACAATGGATAAGTTTCCTCAATTCTTCTTTAGAGAATGGGCAATCAAAAGATAATCTAAAATCCATTTTATTCAAACCTCCAGTAATAACCGGATGAACTGAGTTCATTTTGATTTTCACAGAAAAGAACCCACAGCAGTGTGTCAAGTTCGCATTGTGAGTAATTAGTAATCTCTATTTTTCACTTTCCTTTAAAAAGTCTTCTTTATCATAAGGATAATTCAGTAGTTCTAGATTTTCTGTAGTCAAATACCACCATCGATAATCTAAATTACTGTTTATTAATAAACGCCCCTTAACCCTCTTCAATAGCGGATATGAGGTATCGTCCAACACAAACAAATCCGAATCGTTTAACTGTAATAGTTTTCCAATGACTTCGAGCAGCTTTAACCATCCGATTTCAAACGAATATGATTTAAATTGAATACTAAAAAAGACATTCGTATCCACACCATATGATTCGAGATTTGCTTTCCTAAAACGTTCAGTATAGTCGTCATCATCATCTGAATTAGTGTCCATTGAAAAATATGTGCACACGACATTTACCTCCTGAGCAAAGGACGAATCCCGTACCTCGGCCTCATAATCGATTAATTCTACAAATAATACTTCAAATATCATACTGTAAAGCAATTCCCCCAATTCTTTTTTGGGCAAATCAGAACCAATATATAATGAAAAATCCATATTACTTATACCTCCAATACTGATCTAGTTACTTTACGAGTATATCTCCAGATTCAATTATCATTAAGGTCAATGCTCTCCAAATTCAAATCGCTAATATCTTTTTCTATTCTACTATTGTAGATATCAACCCATTAATATTTGCTACTTTTAAAGCTTCTGAATGCCCCATTTCAACAATACTTGCTGCCTCTAAATAATTTCTACAAATTTTATAATGTATAGGATTGTTGATCCTGTACTTCTTACTTCTTCAGCTTTCTTTTCAGCAACAACATCAATCTTAACTTTAAATTCTTCCCAGGAGGGTCACCATACCTCTTCGTAAATTCATCCGTCCCCTAAGTTGTAAACTTAAAATTGGGAGTAATGAAGGTGGTAACCATTTTTCTAATTACCACAATTATATCAGCTTGCTTGGCGTTCTATTAGAGTTGCCGCCGCTCTATAACTAAAAACAGCTCTATCATGGTAGTATCTGACCATAATCAACCTGCTGGATTTATCGGAATAGCGTTATTTAGGGTTTAAAATTAAAGCATTTGATGTGCGTACAACCGCAATGAAGAAATCTTTATACGGGTATTACAAGGGTTATATGTGTTATTGGTTAAATGATGGATTCATTCGGCACTGGGGGTGATCTATTTCATCTACCGCCATACATATGGAGGATAAAAAAAGACCACAACACGGGCGGCTAGCTCATATTGTGGCACTATTGGTTATTATTGAATTAAACTCGATATATATCAGTCATACAATGAAATTAAAAATTCCGAAAGTGTATCACTAACTTTCTTGAAATCAGTTAGATCAAGACTTTCATCATAAAGATACACAGGTGGATTATCACCCTCATCCAAATTGAAAAACCAAAACATATATCCTTGGTGCATCATAAACACAAACTGATTATCTGTGAGTTTTTTTGAGAAACTATTTTCCTCTAAAAGTTCTACAGCCCATTCTTTTAACTCTAATATATACTTCATAGTATAATGTGTACCAGTCAAAAACTCTGCGCCATTCCCAAACTTACTCATAAAATCTAAATAATTCGAGGGCAGCGTTTTTGTTGGAGAAAAATGTTTTAATTTTGTTAGCTCATCTTCACTACAAGGCTTCATTGGGTATGATTTTTTTTCTAATGTTAATAAGAATTCCTTTAAATCACCCTTATTTGAAATATCCATGTTAAATCTCCTCCATATTCTACTCAATTCAAGTCATCCAAGATTTGAACTCTCGTGACTTTGATATTCGGAAAATCAATTTGAAATTGATCAATAATATCATTACAACTTTTACAAATAGGGTTATGTGACATAATTTCAATACTGCCTTTAACATGAGGATTATTTTTGAACCTTTCTCTCAGATATTCTATCATCTTTTGCTCTGTATCTTGCAACCTTCCTTTATTATCTGACCCTCTATATTTATAGTGATTTTTAGGTGGTCTAGGATAGTTATCCTTATGATTTGGATGATTTGGATGATTTGGATCATATCCACTCATTGATTCAAGATTTATTGATACGTGTTGTTTTTACACTTACTGATCAGAATTATCTTTTTATCAAGAAGACGCACTTACAGTAGTTATTGATCTCAGGTTCGGAAAAAATGGGCACCCGCTTCTTGAGCGTAGCAGATGAAATCGGCGAGTAATAAAAAAACTGCGAGAAAACGAGGGTAACAAAAACAGGTCAATTATGGTAGTATCGGACCATAGTCAACCTGTTTGATTGTATCGGAATAGCATTATTTGGTTATAACTGTACTTGCCCAAAATTGGTTCCATGAAATGTAAAAAGAGACACACCCGACTCTCTGCGTAAAATAGAAGTATCACCAACCCCCCCGCGCAGAGGTGAACAAGCTTTGCTTCCTACATCTAAAAATCGAAAACCAACCTGGTGACCGTTAGCTCCTCCGCTTATCGAATATATCGTTATGAAGGGAAACTCGATCTCTTGGAATACGCCGTCCTGCTGCTGTATTGGAAAGAGGGGAAAGGTTTTGATCCCAAGCAAATGAAAGCTTTTCTAAGTACGGATGTTTCACTAAGCAATGATGAGATTCTGAGTTATTATAGTAAACGTTGGGCGATAGAAACGTATTTTCGAACCGCGAAAGTCCATCTGGCCATGGATTGTTACCATTCTCGATCAACTCAAGCGATTGATCATTACCTGACCCTGTAGATTCCCTCGCTTGCAGAAGCTTTTAGCCCTGAACCGAGTCATGAGCTTCACCATCCGTTAATTCGAAACGTAGTGGATTTCCTAACGCATCGACGATGGCATGAATTTTGGTACTTCATCCACCACGGGAACGTCCGATCGCTTGCTTGCTTTTGCCCCTCTTTGCGCCCGATCATGGTGATGAACACGCACAATCGTGGCATCAATCATAATACTTTCTCATTCGTTATCCAGGGAGACAGCCTTCATCACCTTATCCCAAATCCCGGCGTTCTGCCAACGTCGAAAGCGAGTGTACACGGATTTCCAATGGGGAAAGTGGTCAGGAAGATCACGCCATGGGGCGCCTGAACGTGCAACCCAAAGCATTGTATTTAACATGATTCAGTTGTCCAAAGCGGGATGTCCTCCTTGTGGTTTTCGTTCAGGTGGAAACAGATCTCGGACTCGCTGCCATTGGTCTCTTTGATCTCATATCGAGTATTCATCTAAACTATTTAACCCATGCATTACTATATTAAACGGTTTGAAGACACACCTTAGCTGTTTTGACACTAGTAGCACGATACTACAAAACCGATTTTCGTTCAATATCGAAAATATCAATCTGCTTCTGCTCAAATAGGTCTTCAAGTTTATTGGAGCCATATTCTTGAGCAAATAAGTATTCATTTTCAGAAATTGGGACAGCAAGCAACCATGCAACTTTTTTATCTTGAAAATCAATTGTTTGTAATTGCTCTTCCCAAAGAAATGGAGGCACGAAGAGCATATGTTTCATGTCTATATCAGGATAATACATCTTCACCACATCATTGAATATTGCGCCTGGATAAATCGGCATTTTTGAATTAATTATACAAAATGCACAAGTTGCTAAAATATTCGAAAATTTTTTATGGCTTGTTGCACTTGCCCCTACAATTTCTACCCTCAAAAACTTCCCATCTACAATTTTTCCTATTGAATGCATATATAATCCGAGAGTTGCATATGACGTAATACCTTCCCATGGTCTATCAACAGTTGATAAAATATCAATATTACCCACTTCATCATCATCCCAATATTTGTGAATAACGGGATTCCCACCTAATGCTTTTAAAGCTGATTTAGCGAGCAATTTACTATCATTTGGTATTTCCATTATACCCCTCCTGCTCCAACACTCCTAAACTTAATCTCCGAAATAATTGTCCGTTAAATCTTCACCCTTATGGCTGTGATTGGATTCTGGGAGCTCCGGATAGTAGTGTTTAGGATTGTTGTGCTCATCTAGAAATTGTTCTCTTGTTATACCTCTTTGTTGTGCACTTTTCTTATGCTTTCTAAATTCATAACCTGGCTTATGCCCCATTTCCCATGGCTCGTCTTTGTTCATTATGACATTAGTCAATGGATCTCTTACATTACCATCTTCATCTTTAGCATTATCCCAAACCGCATCTCTTACACCATTTCTATATATTTTCAATTTGAAACTCATTCCATGTTATCGTGCTAGAAGCACTATTATCCATCCCCTCAACACTTTCCGAATCGTCCTTCCGTTGATCCGAACTCCCCCTAGGTTTCTCCGATGTAGTGGTGGATCGGCTACACTTAGTTGGACAGAAAAAATAAGGGCTTTAGAATAGAACTATCATATTAAGGAGCGGATTTCTACAATGCCTAAACAACAACGACGCACATTCACAACGGAGTTTAAAAAACAAATGGTAGAGCTCTATGAAAACGGCAAGCCCAGAGCTGCCATTGTGGAGGAATACGACCTCACTGCTTCGGCTCTAGACCGTTGGATCAAGCAATCGCAGGCCACTGGCTCTTCCAAAGAGAAGGACAACCGTTCACCTGAAGAAAACGAATTAATGGCTATGCGTAAAGAGCTTGAGCGTCTACGGATGGAGAACGACATTTTAAAGCAAGCCGCGCTGATCATGGGACGAAGGTAGCTATCATCCAGAATAACCGTGAACAATACTCGGTATCAGCAATGTGTAATGTCCTCGAAATCGCCAAAAGCACCTTCTATCATGAAGCGAAGGAAAAGCCCAATGTAGATGAGCTCACGGAAGCTATTGTGGAGATATTCCACAACAATCGAAAAGTCTACGGTACACGAAAGATAAAAGCCAAGCTTCAGGTCGAATCATGCAAGAGCAAGGCCTCGTCTCCGCGTACACCGTTGCCCAGTTTAAACCTCACAAAACGGCCTGTAATGAGGCAACAACGGCGAATGAACTGGGTCGTGAGTTTAATCAGACGGAAGCAAAGCGCTTCGTGGTAAGCGAGCTCACATATGGGAAGGTCGGGTATCGATGGCATTACGTTTGCGTCCTCATTGACTTGTTCAATCGCGAGATCATTGGCCATAGTGCAGGTCCACATAAAGACGCTGCTCTGGTTTCCCCTGCCTTCGCAACGGTAGAAGGCGACTTGAGCCAAATCCAGTGGTTTCATACGAATCGTGGGAGTGAGTTTAAGAACCATACGATGGACCAGCTTTTAGGCATGTTTGGTATTGGCCGATCACTCAGCAAGAAAGGATGTCCTTACGATAACGCCGTGGCCGAAGCCACCTACAAGATCATGAAAACGGAGTTTATTTACCAGATGGAATTCCGAAACCTCCGTCATTTGGAATTGGAATTATACGACTACATCAACTGGTTTAACAGGCACCGAGTTCATGGATCACTGGGATATTTGACGCCTGTTCAGTATCGTCAAGCAGCCCTTAAAAAAGTTGTCTGATCTAATGTTGACAATCCACTTTCGTGTGTCTTCATCTATCAAATGAACCTAAAAAAACTCACTCCTAATTATAGTTTTATATAGGAGTGAGTTCTGTATGTTATAGAATCTACAGACATTTATTAATCATGCAAGCTCTCAAGTAGTTCAGTGAATGAATTAGCCACAAAAAATATGTTCTCTCGCGCTCTTTCTTCAGCTTGTTCGACAGACAAACCTTCGTCCTGGACGAGAATTGATTTCTCCCACGCTCCTTCATGCTCCCAAAAAACGATCTTCGGCATATCTTCACTCTCTTTATAGTCAAAACAAATTAAGTTTCCAGCCGGATCGAATGCAAAAGGAATTACTCCAGTCGGTAATGTTTCTTTATAGTTCTCATAGACCTTCAAAAAGTTGTCTGGACTTGACTCATCAAATGACAGGAGAGAACCAAACACCTTTTGTTTATGTCCTACATCAAAGACTTCAGGTTCTACATTCGCACCATGATTAACCATCGAACATAATATATAGTCTAGTGGAAATCTATAACCTATTTTTTTTGAAACTGCATCAATTTCTTCTCGACTCACTTCTTTATCAGCAAATTGCCATTCAACATTCATCATCTTATTCCATCCCCCCATATCGCATTTCCACCCAAGTGATTTACGCCATGTGTATCTGTGACCACTAATTGCATTTTTCCAGTTACTTGATGATGATGCCAAGTTAAACCTTGAATTCTAGCTTTCCCCGCTTCAATCTGTGCTAATTGTTTCTCATTAAATTTACTTTTGGAACCTCTCCATTTTCAATTGCTCTTTGAGCAATCCATTCATTTTCTTCTGATGAACGGTTATCCTCCTCTTTGAAAGAACTCGAGGTCTTGGCTTGCTTGATCCAGCGATCCAGAGACGAGGCAGTGAGGCTATATTCCTCAACCAGATCCGCTTCTTAGGAAGATAGGTTTATTCTACAAGCCCTTATTTTTGTCCAATTAAGTATAGCTGATCCAGAGATTTTCTACAGTTGCGAGTAAATTGAAAAATCGTAAGAAAACAAAAAACAGATGAATTAGATCTGTCCGTAATCCACCTGTTTGATTATACTTTTTTTCTACACACGTATCTTTTAGTACATACAAGCAAAACATAGGTTATTGAGGTAAGGGGAGACATTTCACTCGACATTTGGTAGCCTATAAGTGGAAAGAGTACACTGAGTTTATTATCGCCTAAAGAATAAAAAAACTACAACACTAAAAATCCACAAGAATTCGGTGAGAGTTTTTTGAATACCACAAGATCAATTCTCCCCTTACTCTCCTACAAATTTTATATGTATAATTGGATATGACGTTCCTTTTTGGGTATGTCTTCATCTTTCAATAAATCCACTTGCGTTAATCCTTCCTTATCCCCAATACTAGCAATGAACAGAACATAGAAGTCCCCTGCTGTCGGATAAGAAAATAAACCGTACCCTTTTGGATAAATCAGCCTATTCACTTCCCTAATTTTCTCAGGAAGATATTTATATTCGAACTCCCCCAATAATTCCAACTCATCCGAGGTTCCCAACTCGAGATTATGGGCAAACTCATAGTCCAAAATGTAATTGATGATTTCGTTGCCCTCTTCCCCTTTGTAATCCAAAAACAAAAATCTTTTGGACGCCAAACCATAATTCAGCATACTGTAATATGTCGATGATTCGTCTGGGTCATTCAATATTTTATCAACGACCTCTGCATTTGCAAATATGATAGGTACCAAATCTTTCTGAACCATATGCTCGCCGCGCTCCTTTTCTATTCAAACAGATTTCCATACTGATTTGGGATATACTCAGGGTAATTTTCACGATAAAAATCATCAATCATTCGTAACATAGGGTCCCATTCTGGATAAGGTTCTGGATGTTTAATTTCCATTTTAGCCTCTGGTGTATTCATTAGGTAGTCATTGAATTCATCAGGGTTGGTTAAACCTAGACTTTTTCGTACATAAAGCAAAAACAGAATTTCGTAAGGATAAAATCCATACATATAATCACCAAATTCCTCAAACTGACCAATTTCCGCTGCTAAGTTGAGATGATAAATAGACATATCGGTGATTAGCACAGTGATCAATCCAAGATCAGATGTTCTCCATTGTTGCAACACATCTTCATACACACTCAGGTTCTCTGGAATCAAGCCTGTGTTTATGCCCTGCTCATTCAATCTCTTTATTGTATTTTTCGAAACCTCTATGTCCGTACCCCATATCTTCTGATTTCTAAATTGTAAATAAAGCTCTAAAAGAAACCATAGATGTTTATGGGTCTCCTTTACATTCAAATATTTTGTCCCAAATCGTTTTTCCATGAAGTTAAATAGTATGTTCTCCTCTTTCTCCCACCCAAAAATAACAAAATGGACCAACGCAATAATAATTTTTTCAAAAGAATACTCCAGCATCATATTAGGATACCGATCCTTATAAACATCTTGAGCCATGCATTGATAGAATACAACCTTTTGAACTGTTTTAAGATGCTCAGGGATGTTTCCTCCGTTAATGAGAACATCTTGTTTCCACAACGAGAGATGATAAGACAATACTGATTCAAGATTAATTAATAATATGTGATCTACAGCTTTTTTATTTTGCTCAATTATTTCTTTTATTTTTTTAAAATCCTCTGTGTACTCTTTTTTCACATCTTCCAACTTAATGCCATCTATAAAGTTTTTCCGATATTTTTAAAGGAAATATCTACTTTCTTTATGTTTATCATAGCCAACCTCCTTATATTTACTTTAATGCATTTTCCACGTTTTTACTTTAACCACATTCACACCAAAACCAACTTTCGTATATTTACATCGGCCTCCACTCTATAAAATTCAAACCGTAAATCAGGATACAGCTCCTATGGTAATCCATCTCTACCCGTCCGAAGAAAGTCCGTTCTCGTGAAACGTTTAGGCACTGGGGAACTGATACGTGGTTTCAGGTCGTGGAAAAGGTAAAGAGTGCATAGCCACACTCATTGAATGAAAAACGCATCTGTATACCGCGTTCCCATGCCTGATAGAACTGATTGTGTTTACGCTCTCTATGTTGAAGTTGTAGACAAGATTTGATTATTATATCTATCTAAGTCATGATATTGGTTAGAAATGTTCTCGCCAACTTATTCAATGTTGAACTTTTGTTTGATTTCCATTAATCGAGCTTCAACCTCATCCTTAACAATTGGATTCCGTATTAAATAATCCATACTTGCTTCATTTAGATACTGATAGAAAGTTGGGTAATCTAATACAATTCTCTGATCTTCCTCTACCGCAGGGTAGTCAAAAAAATAACAAACTCCCTCATCTCCGAAATAACCTTCTTCCCACTCATCTAACTCACCAGCAAAAACACACCAAACACTCTCACTACCACCAAACCCATTTCCATTGCAGTAGTTTTTAAGTGCATCTAAAAAATATTTCCCCTCAAGGTGTCGATAATACATATCTAATAATTCTTTCTCTGTTAATTTGACACTCATCAAATCACCCTCCTAGAAATTAGTCTGAAGTGGTCGGAAAGAAATTAGTCACTTTTCCATTTTCATTGAGGTAACCCGTGAATTTCAAGCCATTCGATGCTGTTCCTCGAATTTCCCTACCCACAATTTCTCCATTCATCATCGCTTCTTTCCCCCATTGTATTATTTGATCATTCGAGATTACACTTGGATCATATACAGTCTTAGGATGTGATATATTTTTATACTGATCAGGTATTACTTTCAATTCCCTATCAAGTGCTGGTATTCTATACTGAATTTGATAGACTCCAGGGATTGTGGGGTGTGGCGTTTTGGAAACAATAAGGTCATCAAAATTCCAACCTTGATCTGTTAAAATCTTTTCGAAACTATCTAAATTGTGACCTCCCACAACGCCTTTATTCCCTTTCCTTACAATACTCTGTGCATTTATTAGATGATCGTCAAAACCGTCTACATACTCGAATTTATTCTTAGTCACCCATGTAACATTATTATCTCCGTATTTAGATCTAAAGTATGCATCCCAGTCTTCGCCAAACATAGGTTTCTGGGCTTCCCAATTGTCATCTTCTCTATCATCGAAATCTTTCGTATCTTCCTTCAGCTTATGGACATTCGAATTCTCCTTAGGTTTATCTGTCTTGGAGGATTCTGGCGGTTTAGAATCATCTTTCGGTTTACCCTCATCCTTCTTCTTCGATGCTTTAGGTTTCCAAGAGTTCACCTCATTCGGAGCTTCATCTTGGTTATTTTTATTCTTCGACGTCGTGCTGTTTTTTGGCGCTGTTGTTGTATCTGACTCACTTCTTTTAGATGAAGGTGTGCGGCTCGTATTAGTGCTCTCCGACTCGGATGCATTCTTTGCTGGTTTAGGAGGTGATTCTGATTCATTTTCGTTTGGTTTGTTCTTCGACGCTGTGTGATTCGTTGATGGTTTTGTCGTGTCTGACTCACTTGTTTTCGACGAAGGCGTACGACTGGTATTATTCTTCTCCGTCTCGGATGCATTCTTCGCTGGTTTAGGAGGTGATCCTGATTCATTTTCGTTTGGTTTATTCTTCGACGTCGTACTGTTTTTTGGCGTTGTTGTTGTATCTGTCTCACTTGTTTTAGATGAAGGTGTGCGACTCGTATTAGTGCTCTCCGACTCGGATGCATTCTTTGCTGGTTTAGGAGGTGATCCTGATCCTGTTTCATTATCGTATACTTTTCCGCTTTCTGAAGCAGATTCGCCTGTTTTATTTTTCTTTTTATGCCCCAATTGCTGCCTTCACCAGACACGGCCCCCATCTTTTGACTATTTTCCAAAAAATTCTTACCGATAAGTTAAAAAACGCAAGGAAACGAAGATAACAAAAAACAGATCAATTATGGTGGTATCTGACCATAGTCACCTGTTTGATGTAAAGGTATATAATTATTTTAAATTATAAGTTGTTTGGGATATGACTTATCAACTTGGAACACCACCACGCAAGTCCAAGAACTGGCACTGGGCCGTGGCTGATTCAAGTTACATATTTTATTAATTCAAGGGGCTTGCACCCTAAACATTGTTTCATTAAGATCAATTCTCTCCAAATTGAAATCGCTAATATCTTTTTCTATCCTACTACTATGGAAATCAACCCAATTTTCAAGAACAAAAGCAGCACTACCACAACTCAGTGCCCTGTCGCTATCAAATCTTAAATTTCCACCCCTTTCAAAAAAATTAATAATGGGTTCATAAATATTTGCTACTTTTAAAGCTTCTGAATGCCCCATTTCAACAATACTTGCTGCCTCTAAATAATTTCTACAAATTTTATAATGTATAGGATTGTTGATATTGGGTAATTTTTCATCAAAATTCCTATCGATCTTTAGCAACAAATTATTGTCATCTATATTGAAAATTTTAAGCGGACTTCCTATCGGGTTATGGTTAGAAGAATAAGTTTTCACAAAAACAGCCATTCTTCTCAAGTATTCGGACAACAAGACCGAATGGGATTCTTTGGGTTCTTCTTCAATAGACCAGTTAATATCCTTTATCCTTTTTACTGCACTACTAAAAGACAATATCATAAAAGTCACCTTTTCTAATTTGATGAAATTTCGCACTTTCTTCCTTATAACCCGGGAATGTTCCAAATTTAGGTTGAGGTACAGCATTCTCATGTGCACCTGGAGGCTTTGATCTCCAAACTTTCTCCTCAAAATCCCAAGATTCTGGATTTCTATAATATTCATTTCCTGAATCCATTCGGGCTTTTTCATCTAATTCATGTGCTTTTAACTGCTGAAACCATTTTTTCTGTTCTGGCGTTAGTTCTCCTTCCATTGCCTTATGAAAAGCATATATTACTTCAGGATCCGGTGTTAATTTAGAGTTATAAAAGTACAAACCTTTCTCATCGTAAGCTGGAAGATCATATTTATTAAGAAAAAGATGTGATTTTAAATTTATTGCCTCTTGTAACTCCAAACCAGTATTCATTGCAAACTCCTCTATATTTTTCAATCCTGTACTTCTTACTTCTTCAGCTTTCTTTTCAGCAGCAACATCAATCTTAACTTAATTCTTCTACAGGAGGGTCACCATACCTCTTCGTAAATTCACCCGTCCCCTAAGTTGTAAACTTAAAATTGGGAGTAAAGAAGGTGGTAACCGTTTTTCTGATTACCGCCATTATATCAGCTTGCTTGGCGTTCTATTAGAGTTGCCGCCGCCCTATAACTAAAAACAGCTCTATCATGGTAGTATCTGACCACTATCGACCTGTTCATTGCGACGCAATAGCGTTGTTTAGGTTATAAAATTAAAGCTAATGTGCGTACTCCCGAAATGACAAAATCTCTAAACGGGTATTACGTGGGTTATTCGTTGAACTGTTGGTAATTCGGCACTGGTTGGGATGGACTACTTCACCAACTGCTGTGCCCATACCAAGGAACGAAAAAAACACAACACGGGCATTGCTCGTGTTGTGGATCCGTTCATTGTATTGTCCAATTCCTGACGCTCTTATGGATTATACTCGCCAATTCAATTGTTATTCTTTAATATTATATTTTTCTTTTATTCTTAATAAAGATTTGTTTATTAAATCTTTTTGGTCAGCGTTCTTTTCAATATAAAAACTACATGCTACCTTCAAGTAATCATACAGTTCTTTGTAACTTACAATATCATAATTATCATCTACACCATAATAAAATAAAACACTATTCTCGCCAAAGTAACCTTCTTCGCCAACATCGTATTCATCTGAATATATAACCCCCATATAATCTCGTCTCTCAACGTATTCGTTTAAAAATCCATCTAATACCTTAACAAAGTCATACTCTAATACAAAATCGCCAAGAACATCAATAACTGAGCCTTTTTCAAGTCCGTTTTCTTCGTACCTGAGAATAAACTTATTCTTATCATCGTAAACAGTGGTCATTATGGCTTCACCTTAGTTTTCTCCAAATTTTAATACCGGATAAAAGTTTTCAATTTCACCAGTATCAATATTTTTTATCCCTTCAAACTTCAACCCATTACTTGAAACTCCTCGGATTATTTGCTTATTATTTTGACTTTTCAATTGACTTACTCTTTTCGAGTTAATTCCTTCCTCCATTGCCTCTTTTCCTAATCGTATAATTTCGTCATTAGAAATTATATTAGGATCATATATAGTTTTTTTATACGGTGGTTTATCTTCCTTGGGTATATACCTAAATTTACCTGTACCTTTCCCTGTATAATCTTTTATTTCAACCATCATTCTATATTCCAAATCATAAATGCCAGGAATGTCGGAATGTTCTACTTTTTTCACCTCTTGTAATGAGTACTTCTCATTTGCGCCAAAAAACTTCCTAAATTCTTCGTAGTTATGACCACCGCTAACACCCTTCCATTCTGTTACTTTTTCTACCTTTCCAGTTAAATGCTCAAAATAATATCCTTCTTTGTATTTAACTTCACCCGTCCCCTCAGTACCTTCCGAGCCCTCCTTCGGCTTATTAGTATTTGAATTCTCCATAGGTTTATCTGACTGTGAGGATTCTGGTGGTTTAGAATCATCTTTCGGTTTACCCTCATCCTTATTCTTCGATGCTTTAGGTTTCCAAGAGTTCACCTCATTCGGAGCTTCATCTTGGTTATTTTTATTCTTCGACGTCGTGCTGTTTTTTGGCGCTGTTGTTGTATCTGACTCACTTGTTTTAGATGAAGGTGTGCGGCTCGTATTAGTGCTCTCCGACTCGGATGCATTCTTTGCTGGTTTAGGAGGTGATTCTGATTCATTTTCGTTTGGTTTGTTCTTCGACGCTGTATGATTCGTTGATGGTTTTGTCGTGTCTGACTCACTTGTTTTCGACGAAGGCGTACGACTGGTATTATTCTTCTCCGTCTCGGATGAATTCTTCGCTGGTTTAGGAGGTGATTCTGATTCATTTTCGTTTGGTTTTTTCTTCGACGTCGTACTGTTTTTTGGCGTTGTTGTTGTTTCTGTCTCACTTGTTTTAGATGAAGGTGTGCGACTCGTATTAGTGCTCTCCGACTCGGATGCATTCTTTGCTGGTTTAGGAGGTGATCCTGATCCTGTTTCATTATCGGCTACTTTTCCGCTTTCTGAAGCAGATTCGCCTGTTTTATTTTTCTTTTTATTGCCCCAATTGCTGCCTTCACCAGACACGGTCCCCATCTTTTGACTATTTTCTGAAAACTTTCGGAAAAACCTCTTGCCCTTGGACGGCGTAGTTTCACCTGATTGCGGGATCGACTTCGGTGGGCTTACAAAGCCGCCTCCAGAACTCCCCTTTGTTCTAAAATTAGCTTGACCATGCAAGCCTTTTTGCATTGCATCATGTTCATAATAGCCATACCACAAGTCTACAAAAGCTTCATCACTCATGGGGGCTTTCAGTCTCCATGCCAAATACTTCATTTCATCAAGGCTCAGCCCTTGAGACTTCCAATAGTCGTAACTCCCTAGCTCTTCCTCAGTAATATAAGGTCTGCCAATGTCAAAGGTAATGTTTGCAAATTGAGCACCTACGAGTAGCACATTATATTCATCCGGATTCTTCATCATTTTTTTGAAGTAATCCAGAGAGTCCCTCAGTTCCTGATCCGCTTGTTGATATTGTATAAATTGACTTGCCCACTTCTCCCGAATATACGGAGGGGTTTCATAATACGCCGCACTAACTTCGTTACTCTGTTGATGCAGTTTCTTCATGAAATCCGTCAGTGAGGTGGAAGTGGTCAATTCTTTGGCAGCTGTCAAAATTTTTCCCAACAAGTTTCGTTTGGCGTCATTCTCTTGCTGTTGTAACTCGGAAAATCCGCTAATGAAGCGATTCAGCAAATTCAGCGCCGATGGCTTAATAAACATACTGTTTCTTTTTCATTTTGTTCCCTACTTCTATCCAAGTTCAAATAGGGGTTTAACAAAAGAGGAAATTTCCCCCTAATCCCATCATCCCTATGGAGCGGTGTATTCTAGAGTTCCGAGTAAATTAAAAAACGCAAGAAAACGAAGATAACTAAAAACAGGTCAATTACGGTAGTATCTGACCATAATCAACCTGTTCAATGTAACGGAATAGCGTTATTTAGGGTATAAAATTCAAGCATTAATGTGCTTACAAACGAAATGTAGAATCTTTATTCGGGTATTACATGGGATAAGTCTGCTTGGCTCAGAGCCCAATACACTCCCTACTTGGTGGGGTCCATCCATCAACAGCTGATACAGAGAGAACAGGGATAAAGAAACCATAGCACTGGCGGCTATTTCACTATTTCCTCACTTCAATATTTACATTTTACTGTTTTGGATTCTGAAGTCAATTTCACAAATTGCCTCTTGAGCAGCTTCCTTTATCTCATCATCATTGTAGTTCAGATATTTTTCTAGTAGCTGTCTGTACTCCTTTTTACCTGAAAACCCCAGAAAGGTCAAAACGTACGTCAAATGATCTTTTCTGAATTTTGACATATAAGGTAACAATATATCAAAAGAAACCTCTGTCCCTACATTTTGATAAACCAAAGCGTTATTCACAGCATTTAATAGACTTTCTTTCACCGAAATACCAATTTCTCGAACTATAAATGATAACATTAAATTAACTGCAGCAATTAATTCTTCTCTCTCTAGGCTGCCATATTCGATAATGTCCCCTATCTCACTAATCTTATTTTTTTGTTCTAATTCAGTTTTCAAAGTGAATATATGATTTATTTTTTCAACTAAATTCATAGATATCCCCCTCATCATTCTTTAATATTCGGGATCTTTAACGCTCTGACAATGTACCTACGGTTTCCCCCTTTACCCAGGTATATAGTTGTTGGGCTCTATCTTCACTGCCTACATTTCCTATGTTGGAAATACCTGTATCTCTCCGCCTATCCAAGTGGAAAAATCGCCTTGATCTTGGACAATAGCCGGATTCATCACGCTACGGAGTTACAGCCTTTCTTGAAGAAACATCCGCGTATGCAGTTGGTGTTTTCACCCCCTTACAGCCCAAACTTAAATCCAGTTGAAGGGTTATGAGTGTGGCTCAAAGCGGACATTGTAAACAACGTTTTCTTTGACAAATTTTATAAAATCAGGCTTTATGTGAGTCAATTATGAAGAGAATTAATCAGTATCCGATGGAAATGATTGATCGTCTGCTTGTCAGGTTATGATCTTAATTGCGGTTTATATATCAATGAGTCTACTATTAAATAGATAAATTTTCCCTTCGATATAATGAAGACAATTTTAATTAGACTCTGGCGCCTGAACAATCGACTCAGAATAATTCGTCGTTGTCCAACTTAAATCGGATATCCGGATATTCTTCTATATACCTGTTTATTAATCCTCTCATCTCTTCATCCTCTGGTAAATTACCCAAATATTTATATTCCCAAATAAGCAACTGATCATCAAAACTATAATTCGTATCAAACCAATTTGTATAATCATAATGAATCTTGAATTTACCATTCCTACTAAGCGATAATGTGAATGAATACCAAGGTTCTTGTTCATTTTCTATAAAAGTCTTTCTTAGTTTTTCACTTAATTCGAGTAGAATTCTGCCTTTAATTTTATTTCGTTCTTTATAATTATCATAATAGTAAGGGATTTCTAAACTATATTTAAAATTTTGCACATCCTCAGGTGTGTTATAAAAAAAGTAAGTCCCTCCACCTGTTTCAGAAATTTGAGCATAGAAATAAAACGTTTCCCATTCTTCTGGAATCATTTCATTCACTGTTTCAGCTATTCGATTATAAATTCGATTCATTTCTTTTTCTATACTCAACGAAATCAACCTCCGACTTGATTTTTAATTGTTTTTTGTACTGGCTTCTTTCCTTCAATTTGATAAGTTACCTCAAAGGAGTCTGGTCTCATGGAGGTCCCTGAATAAACCGGTTCAATCTTTACAGTAACTTTTTTCGGAGGTGTCTCACTCAAAGCCTCTGCCCACTTAGACTCCATATTATACCATTCCCCACCAGAGCGGTTAATTTGGCTAATTTGTGGAACCAAGTTGTCAATATCCTTTGGACCTTTAAACTGTGCTCCTATCAAGTGTCCACCATCGTCATCAGGTAACCTACCTTGCCCTTTCCCTACCGTCCTCTGGGCATATTCACTTCGGTCTCCTTTACCAAGCACAAGTGCCCCTTCACATTCAATAACACGCCCTTGACTATCCGTACGATAAGTATACCCATCTGGTGATGTGTATTCTATATTTGGTTTTAAAACTTTTTTTCTATTTTTTCTTGTAAAATGATCACCATACTTAACTGTTTCATAGACTATTGGTGGCGGTTTAACAGCTTGTCCCGTCCCCTATGTTGTAAAGCTAATCTATTGAAAAGTAACGGTGGTTGCTAGAATACTAGCAATACCACCTGTCAGCTCGCTTGTTTTTCTACTTGTTCGGGGAGACGAAACGCTGTCTTGTGCTTCATCATGCCGTAAATAATGTTGACTAGTCTCCGCATCACACATACCAATGCTTGCGTTGGTGTTTTGCCTTCTTCTTTCTTGCGGTTGAAGTATTCGTAAAACAGTGGATTACGTGGTTTCTTGCTACCTTTTGAAACTTGTACCTGCTGGACAGCTAGGTTATAAAACAAACCATGAAGTATCCGATTACCCTGTCTGCTTTTTTGGTTCGTACCTTTGCCGCCGGAACTGAAATTGACAGGGGCTATCCCTGCAAAACGTGCCAGTTTATCTGCGCTGGCAAAACGGCTAATGTCGCCTATTTCTGCCACTAGAGAAGATGCCGTTACCAAATCTATGCCTGGCATCGTTTCTAGTTGGTAGTCTAGCCGTTTCATCATACCTTGCAGTTCGCCTTCTACATATTCGATTTCCTTCTTGTTGAACTGTATGTCCCGCATATGGCTCTTGATTAGAAAATCTCGTTGTTCCTGATAGCTTCTGGTTGTGTCTCCATCTGCATGCACGAGTGCCAGTATTTCTTCTGCCTTCCTTGTCGAACACGCATTGTTACTTGATCCTGGGCAATAGACCCCACTTCTTTTTCTACTTCCTGTGCTAGTTGCTGGTTCTTCAACTCTTCTGCCACTACCTGTTCACGTTTTGCCATTGGTTACATCCTCCTTTGATTTTGGGCATGCAAAAAAAGCTCATTCCTACTCATGGTTCAAGTGGGAAAGAGCTTTTGAAAGTTTATCAAGTGTTTGAATTATTTAGTGTTTGGTTTGTTGGTTGTATTGTACGATCTTGCTTCTAAAATGTAAACCCGAGATATAGCCTAAATTTTTTCAAACCTAAAGTGTACTACCCTTGTGACTTAATCTCTTCAAACCATTGTTCGAATATATCGTCTGGAAGTAATTCATCATCATTTGAATATACCAGATCATATTTAAAATTTGCCGCTAAACTATTTTTTTCAACGTTGTAATGTAATTTCATTTCAGTCGGCATCTCTCGTCTGAAAGCTTTACAAACCTCATGAATTTTCTTTAGATCCTCGGTGCCAATATCTAAGAGCCCTAATTGTCTATCCCTTGAAACATCATAGTTATATTCTGGTGTACCATTTACTACTTTAACGGCATCGTTAATCTTATGCTTTAGTACAAATGTCTTATTAATCCTATAAAACACATTAAAATAATAGGCCTCTGGTTCATAAGAACAATATAAATAAATATCATCTGCTTTGCGATCTACGTACTCCAAACATGTAGATACCATGTCAGCCTGCAACTCTGAAAAGTAATCTTCAAAACTCTTAGTCAATAGAATCTCTCCTTAATTTTTTATAACAAGCTTATCAATAGCTCCATCAATTTCATAAATTACTTCAAATTCTGTAGGTCTAGGATTCTCGCCGTCATACTTAATTTTAACCTCAACCTTTACATTTTTGTTGTTTTTTAATGCTTTTGCCCATTTGTTTTCAAGTTTTTTATATTTGCTTAAATTTACTTCACTTGATTGCGAAACAAGGTTGTCTAAATCAGGAGAACCGCCGAACCTATCCCCTGCCAAGTGACCTGCATGGTCGCCAGGCTGCTTACCTGGTGTATTTGCAGCATGCGGTAATCGTTCATCTCTTGTAGTCAATTTTAAATCATCAGCAGTAAATTTTTCAATTCTCCCCATATGATCCGTTTCGTAGTCATATTGGTGCTCACCAGCTTTATATTTCACATTCGGTTTTAGCTTACCTGCATCGTCAAATGGATTATCAACATGAGTCTTATTAGGAGCTTTAGGCGTCCCCTCAGTGGCTCCAGAGTCATCCTTTGGCTTATTGTTATTCGGATTCACTTTAGGTTTCTCTGACTGGGAGGATTCCGGCGTTTTCGAATCAGCTTGCTGTTTACTCTTATCCGTCTTCTTCGGTGCAGAAGACTTCCATGAGTTCACCTCATTCGGCGGACCATTTTGGCTGGGTTTATTGTTCGACGTTGTATTGTTTTTCGGCGTTGTTGCCGTCTCTGACTCACTAGTTTTAGATGAAGGCGTGCGACTCGTATTATTGCTCTCCGACTCGGATGCATTCTTTGCTGGTTTAGGAGGTGACTCTGATTCATTTTCATTTGGTTTGTTCTTCGACGTCATGTTGTTTTTCGGCGGTGTCGTCGTGTCTGACTCACTTGTTTTTGACGAAGGCGTCCGACTCGTATTATTACTCTCCGATTCGGATGCATTCTTTGCTGGTTTAGGGGGTGATCCCGATTCGCTATTGGTAACTTTTCCTGCTGGCTTTTTGATGCTCCCTACTCGATTTCCCGTACCTTCTTCTTTAGACCAAAAGTACCCAGGTACGATCCTGATAACCGAGTGGTCTTCCCAGTACTTCTTGCCAAAGTTCTTCACCCCAGTGATCATCGTACTCGTCACACTGGTTTTTGTACCTGTACTAGGTATAGCCTTCGATCCAGACAATGCCTTGTTAAGCTGTGCTCCTGATACTCCCTTGGCACCATACACGCTGCCTACCATCATTTGAAGTCCAGAAAAAGCTTGATTTACCTTCAGCCAAGTTATCATCATTTTAGCATATTCTTCGCTAACCGGTCTTCCAGAAAAAGGCTGTTTCCCTTGCTCAAGATCATCAATCTGCATCTGATAGAGATCCACAACAGGTTCTACCGGGTATGGGCCTTGTAACAAGGGACCCATGTCTATCTTCCCTTTATCCTTCTGGTACGCCTGCAAAGCAGCCTGATCCGTAACTCCCTGCTCATTAACAGGCAACCACAATCGCCATTGTGAGTTGTACACCAGACGATAACCCGGATCTGCGGGTTCTGGTGGCGCAGAAGCTTTAACCCACTTCTCCCGAATATACGGCGGAACCTCATAATAAGCAGCGCTCATCTCGGTGCTCTGTTGCAACAGTTTCTTGACCCAATCCGTAGGGGACGTGGCCATCGTGAGCTCTCGGGCAGCCGTCAGCATTTTACCAAGCATCATCGCCTTGGCATCGTTCTCCTGTTGTTGCAACTCAACAAATCCGCTTGTGAGACGATCAAGCAAATTCTGTGCGGAAGGCCTGAATGACCCTGTTTTGGGGATGCCCCCAATGACGCCTGCCGCCGCAGCTACCATTCCAACGGCTGGAGCTCCAGCGGCCGCTCCTACAAGTGCACCTACGATCGGTATCATACCGGCAACAGCGAGCGCTGCTCCAAACAATGAACCTGCCTTGGGGTTGGTCGTCGATGCTTGCGTTGCCGCGGCGGCTTCTGCGGCTGCAGCAGCCTGGGCCGCTTCATACTCCTCGATCGGCATTAACGGCGGCTCCGGCTCTGGCGGCAAATCTGTTACATGCACAGGCGCTTTGTTGCTGCCTTCCTGCTGAATCACGCTCCCCCGAACATTCGCTTCTCCGTCCAATATGAAGCTGCCTCCGCCGCCAAGCAGCCAGATCGCTTCCGGTGCCGTAGCTTCGATCTGTCCAGCTTTAAATGTAATATTGCTTCCCTGAATGGACAGGTTTCCCGGACTTTCCAGGATTACACCCTGGTCGTTCAAGGTGATCGTCATCCCCGATCCGGCTTGCAGCGTAACCTCCTCAGGCGACATACCGATGGAGCTTCCAGCAGGATGCCCCCACACCTTATGATCCGATCCACCGCTGACAGATCGCTTCCCCTCAGGAACAGCATGGCGGATGTATGCTCCGGACTCCCGGCTCCCCGGAAAATAGAGTTCCACCGTATCCCCGATTTCCGGCATGATGTACAACCCGCTATGTCCTTCAGCCGCATAAGCCGGAGCGATCGGATAGGGGCAGGCCGCCCCTTGCGTCATAGGGCCTTCGTCCATCGGCAATGAAAGCTGAACATGATCGTGAATGACACGAACCACCTCACCGTATAAGGACAAGCCAATCAGGTCCGACAAGTCGCAGCGCGGAACGCGAATCTGATCCTCGGGAACCATGCGATAGGTGGTCATCAACAGACCCGATTCCAGACGGGAATATGCATACACGACGGTTAGCTCCCTGCCATCGGGAAGCTCAACCTTGTCTCCGAGTGCATAGGTCTCGGAACTTTCCATGGTATATTGTAATACGCCTTGCGTGCCTTTCGGCCCACGGATGATATAACGATGCTCTACATCGGAGCCATGCCAATCCATTCCGCCCAGCTCTTTGCGAACCTGGTAAGGCTGGTCCTCCGGCCACTTCCACAACTTGCCTACCGGCAAACCGATAAAGAGCTTGGGAGACGCTGCCGTAATCTCGGGCACCAACACTGTGCCGAACCTTGAGGCGAGCCGGCGCAGGAACATCCAATCGGTCTCCTTATATTGTAAAACAAGGTGGCTTAATTTGGTATCACCAGTCACCTGATCCAGAACGTCCGAGTTCGGATAGGGTTTCATGATGAATTGGATCAGTTCTTTGAACGTCCAGCCTCTGTTTTGAAAGGCCCGTTCCTCCAGGCGAATATCCATTTGGTAGGAATTGGACATCGCCTCAAGCTCAAACCGATAAATGCCTCCCGACAGATGAACCGTGAACGAAGTCAAGACCCCATGGAAGAGACGCCGCACGGATCTGCCGCTTTCATCGATTTGCCTGAGCACAATAGGTTCTCCCTCTGCCTGAACCCGGAGAATACCCGGTCCATCCTCTTCTGGAAGGATGCCGCTAACATATAGCTTCGCATGCTCGTTTACCTGACGGGTGATTTGCACGTTTTCCAGCCACTGTGCACGATAAGGCCAATATAGGCGAAGTTGTTCGTATCCGATACGATCAGGCTTCTTCTCCGTGATTTCACTCATCGTCAAAAGTCCAATTGCTGCCCGTCATCCTCAATGACGATATCGCCGCCATACAGACACTTATGCGTACAGTGACTCAGCAGCGCAGCCTTCCCTTCCACCTTGGTATCTCCCTTTCCGTGAAGCCAAGGCATAGTCAATACAGGTACGCATGGGGCTTTCTTGACCCCATAGATGTCAACCATTGTACTTGCCGCCACTGCTGGATTCAGTGGATTGGAACAATTGCCGAATGAACCGATATGAATGCCTGGTACATAATCTTCGACCGTCATCTGTGCCTTGCCTTTAATATAAACTCCATGGCTGAATGGAATCTTCAATCGTGTACGTTGCGTCCCGCAATTGCATTTAAGGATCGCTCCTGCAACGACGTAACCTTTGGAGGCTTCTCCAGACGTTCGAATCTGTGCCTCCTGATCTTGATTTTCCGCCATCTTAACGCTCCTTTCTAATAGGCTTGCTCCATGTCCAATGGAACCAACCGCACTCCCTTTACATCACGGCGCAGAATGCTTTCGGCCAAAGCAAGGTTGACAATGATCACGGTTTCGCGCAGCTCCATTAATTGGAACAAGGGCGACTCCGGGAATTCCCGCTTCAGAACAATCTGCTCCAGACTTCCGTCCTTTCGCCTAAGGGTTTGAGGGGATAATACATTGGCCAATGCAGGAGGATGAATAGCCCAGTATGTCTCCTGGGTCATCCGTTCCTTGTCCGTTAATACAGTGGCCCTTCGTTGGATTCGCGGCTGGTACAACGTAAGTATTTCAAGCAGCCGATCCGATACCAGGGGCATGGGTTGTTCTAAATAATCCGTATAATCCACATGGAACCCGCCGCGCACATAAAGGTTAATGGCAGTGTGCTCACTGCCCGAATCCTGGAAAGCTTGAACCCAAGCCCTGCGCTGCAGTTCCCCAACAGGTTCCGTTTCTACCCGGTGGATCCACCTGTCATCAGCCGTTAAACGAAAGTATCGGATCATCGGCGTCTCCCCTCTCTGTATGGTCAAAAATAGCCCCCTCTACATCGGCGCCGTCCCATAACGCACCGGTCAGGTTAGCCCCGCGAAATATGGCTCCGCGAAGGCGTGCCCCGCGAAAATCGGCTCCTGCAAGGTTTGCATTTTCGAAGTTAAGCGCATCATAACCTGGCCCCTGCACGAGTCCTTCCGCATGCCCTACCTCTCCGATCGTGTCCCGGAATACAGCTCTTGCCAATGAACAGCCACTAAAGTCTACTCCATGCAGAACACTTCCCGTGAAGTTGGCGTCATCCAGATCGCAGTTGCGCCAAAGCGTCCCCACCAGAACACAGCGCTGAAAATCGGTTGAATGCATGTCGATATGTTCAAAGCGGCTGTAACGAAAATCCAGATCGCTGCACTCCATTTCGCTCATATCGAGTCCTTTAAAATGTGCATACATGACCTCCAGACCGTCGCTTTCTTCCAATGCCGCGCCAATATCCTCAATGCTTCTGTTTCGCCGATCCAAACGAAAGACGCACTCACTGGCATCCAGATACTCACCCACTCGCACTTCGAATACCTGGTCCAAATGCATAAGCGAGTCTAGCTGGATGTTTTCCAAAGCGCGACAGCTGCGGCGTATGAACTGTACGAGATACCGGTTTACCAATCCCGCTTCCCGTAACATGATTCGGTCCAATTCCACCAGCGGCACGCTTCCTTGGTAGTTGGGGATCGCTTCTCTTAATCCATCCAGCATCCGTCCAATGCACTCATACGCCCAGTTAGCTGAATAGAATGCCCGGATTGGAGCACGATCCAGCAACCATGAATCATCGCATGCCTCAACCAGGATGTTCATGGCCCCTCCTACCAATTCTGTTCGCAGCATGGAATACTGGATATAGGCAACATTCCCCTTTTCCCCCCGTTCTTGGGCTTCGCTAACATCCCGAATCATATGCTTGAAATGATCTATGAACTCGGCTTCCAATTCCGTGCGCCTCGTAACCAGCGTATGCTGCAAATCTTCCATAAGCTTTGCTCTAGCGGGTTCCACCTGGCAGGTATAAAAATGCAAGAGAGACTCCTTGCGATCCATCTGCCCTTCTCCTCCTTCCCTTCATGAAAGCCAAACTAGTTGGCTTTCACTTCCGATCCGCTCATTTTTGCCTGTCCATCCAATTTGAACGTTCCCCCGCCACCTTCGAGCAGTAACTGCGAATCGGCAGATAACGTTATTTTCTTCCCGGCTTTCAGTGAGATGTTGCCTCCGGCAGACATGCGGACTTGTTGGCTGCCCGTAATCTGGATGCCCTCATCCCCGCTGAGCCGAATAAATACTTCGCCCTCTTTGCTGCTAATGGAAATGGCATCCGGCGTTAGTCTGATCTCTTTGCCGTAAGGCGTACGGAAAATTTTGTGATCCGGCTTATTCAACTGATTCGTTCCCGTAACCTGGTTATCCAGGCGGGGAGCTCCTGTCGCATAGGCCTCTTCCTCATCATGCGTTGGAAAATAGACCGCAACCGGATCTCCCACTTCCGGCATGACATACCATCCTGTCTTTCCCTCAGCGATGTAGGGCGACTGATACAGGAGCCACAATGCTTCTTCCGGCTCCTGCTTTTCATCGCAGTCCAGATGCACTCTGACATGACCGCTGTGCACGGAAATGACGCGTCCAAGCAGCGAGCTACCGGCAATTAACGAATTGTAGTATGTCTTTTGCCGCAGCCCTCTGTGAAGACTGAGGACATATTGATGTTTCACGATTCCGCTCACCAATTCGGTATAAGCTTCTGTTACATATAAGCTTCTGCCTCGAAAAGTAATATGATGTCCAAGTTCCATGACCTGGTCGGTTTCGATTTCGTACACAATGAAATCCGACTCGCTGACCTTCAGCGAATCATTCTCGGTAAAGTACATGAATGGAGACATGTTTTTGCGAATCGTATACCGCGTATTATCCAGATCGATCGAATTTCCGTGCTCGAAGACGCCGAAATAAAATTTTGGACTGTCAAATTGGGCGGCGGGCATCAGACTGGTATGAAAGCGCGAAGCAAGTCTCCGAAGAAACGCCCAGTCCGTTTCCTGATATTGCACGGCAACCTTGCCAATCTTGGCCCCGCCCGTCCCCTCATCAATGACGTCAAGACCCGGATAATCCTGATCCAGTTCTTTCAACAATTCAGGCAACGTCATTTGAATATTTTGGAACGTCCGCGTCCGCTTGGTAATATCCATCCGATATGTATGTGAGATCGCTTCGACTCGAAGCGTATACACGCCTCTGACAACCTGCACTTCAACCGACAACGGTATGCCTTTGAACAACGGGGTTTTGTTGCCTTCTTCGTCTTTTTGCCACACTTCTACAGGCGTATCTCGATCCGTAACATCGACATAGCGATCTTTCCATTCCTCCGATACCATGCCTTGGAACACAAGCCTGGTGTGCTCATTCATCTTTTTGCGGATCGTCAGTTCTTGCAAATGCAGTAATTCATACGGCTCAATAATCAGATTTTCATAAGTCAGACTCATGCTCCCATCTCCCTTCTACATCAAAGGATCTCAAGCGAATTCAGTATCATTTCGCCAGGCTCGACCCAATCCTTCTTCTCCTCATCCGTGCAATTAAATCCATATACCAGAACCTTCTGGTCCAAGATCGTAAAACCGATGTAATTGTAAATCTGATCATTCAACCCCTGAACGGAAAACTGGCAGTAACCCAGGACATGCCCTGTATCTGTAATGCGTACACCCTGTTTATCCCATTGTCTAATGGGTTGTGTACTGCGAAGGACATTCGCCATCGTTTCGGTAAAGGAGGTCATCTCCTCTGCCGAAATCCGATGGTCCAATCTATTGAACGTAAAATTGACTGTGCCCGTATCGTTGGTATATATCCGTTCCGGTCGATTAGAAGAGGGATATTTCATGTCTGCTTCCTTCTCCGAAATCAAACGCAACGAACGTGGGAGAAAGGCGGCTACTCTACCGTCGAACAACTCCGTACGTTTCAAAAATACGTTTTCGTTTCCAATGCGCAGCATCGTTGGCATTTCGGCAGGATCACCAACGCGCTGCCTATGCGCAGCTGTAATGTTCTCGTCTACAGTACTGCTCTGATCAACCTCTTCATTGCCTCGTTGGCTGTATAACATGGGAATCACTTTGCGATCAAGATATTCCATACGATAAAACACGCCCTTCTCTATTGGTATTGTTAATCCACGATCATTCGCTGTGGACCGCCACCCAAGTAGCCTAGACGTCCGCCCCGGCCTCCTGCTCCGGCCAAGATCCGGTCCGCATAATCCCTCACCATGAGCGGGGACAACGTGCTGACCATAGGGAACATGGATGACATGCAATGTGTGAACTCGGTCGCAAGATCCGCGAACGTCTGGTAATCCTGCCGGAGCCTTGCACCTTCTTTCAGCTTGAAGCGCCCCAACTCCAGTTCACCGACATTGCATTCCTCTTCATCCAACACAAGCTCCATCGAACCTGACAAGCAGGCCCCAGTTGTTTTAACCGGCGCCCCTTACACTTTTCCAACAACCTTTAAATGTACAATTGAATACAACGTTCTCGTTCCGGGATATCTTCATCTCCCAATAAATCAACCTGACTAAACGCATGGTTATGCTCCAATTCAGCGATAAACAACGCGTAAAAGTCTCCTGTCGTCGGATAGGTAAACAAACCATAACCTTTAGGTGAGATTAACTTGTTCACTTCCCTAATTTTCTCCGGAAGATATGTATAGTCAAACTCTCCCAACACCTCTAATTCTTCTGCAGTTCCTAGTTCAATGTCGTGAGCAAACTCATAATCCAAAATATAATTGACGATTTCCTGTCCCTCTTCCCCCTTGTAGTCCAAAAATAAAAATTGTTTCGTCGCTAAACCATGGTTTAGCATGCTGAAGTATACCAACGATTCGTCAGGGTCATTCAAAATTTGATCAATGTCCTTTGCATTTTTGAAAATCAAGGGCACCAAGTCTTCATCTTCCATACTCTTCTCCTCCTCTATTCAAACAGCGTTCCGTACTTGTTCGGAATATACTCAGGGTAGTTTTTACGATAGTAACCATCCACCATTTGCAAAATGGGGTCCGGATCCGGATACGGCTCGGGGTCTTGAATCTCGATGTTAGCTTCGGGCGAATTCATGAGGAAATCATCGAAATGCGTTGGATTCGGCAAACCTATCCTTTTTCGTACATGCAGTAAAAATAAGATTTCATGTGGATAAAAGGTATAGCGAAAATCTCCGAATTCTAATGACTGCCCCAGCTCCGCTGCTAGCACAGAATGGTACTCTGACATTTTACCAATCAGTTGTGTGATCTCATCCAGGTCAGGCGTGTTCCAACGGTCTAACACTTCACCGTATATGCCAAGTTCTTCCGGAATAATATCATGATCCAGACCTTTTTCAGCCAGCTTTGATCTAACCCTCGTATGGATATTTTGATTCACACCAAAAAGCGTTTTGTCAGAACTTCGCAAATATAACTCAAGCAAATACCAAACATGTCGATTATCATCATTGGCCCTCATGATGTTTTCCCCGAGATATTTTTCAATAAAGTCAAAGAAAACATCCTCTTCTTTTTTCCATCCATACATGCTGAAATGAATTAGAGCGACTATATTTAACTTAAAAGAATAATGAATCAACATCATGTTCGGGTAACGATCTTTATATATATGTCGGACCATACATTGGTAAAAAACAACTTTCTGTATTTGTTTTAGCCCCATTGCGTTCTTCTCACCCTTAATCAGCACACGATGTTTCCATTCCGATAGCCAGTAAGAAGATATTCTATACATATTAACTAACAGGATATGATCCTTTTCAGTTTCGTTTTTTTCCACAATATCGGAATTTTCTATTTTAGCCTCTTCATACTTCTTTAACGATTTTTCCAGTGTTAATCCCTCAGAAAAATTCTTGATATATCTTTTCTATGCCATTTGCAATTTTTTTGAATTTATCATTTTCCTTCTCCTTAGAAGAAATTATTTTATAGCCTTACTCCAATCCTTTACTTTGACAACATCTACACCAAATCCAGTAAGTCTATACGTTGCCTAGTTTAGAAGCCTCTTCTCCAAAATCACTTTTATTAGAAAAATCGTATGTATTTATGCTTCAAAACCCTGACTATATGTATATCGGTTTCTTAATCAACATTTGTAATAATACGGATGTAATTGATAAATTAACCACAAAAGTAACAATTGTTATTCGAGTTCCTTAGCAGCCACAATTAATTACCGCAGCCAGAAGCAACAGGTATGAAAATATTCATCGTCCGGCGTTTCTGTCTTTCGTTGCCATGATTTAGATCAGCGTATCTATCTGATTTACCGTTGTAAAAAACTTTGAGAAACAGGGAAAGTACGAGTTCCAATATTCATACCCAACTACTTTTATCTAATGGTGTTGAAAACGTTACATCTGCAAAAAATCCCCTTAGTCAACAAGATTAAGTCATCTTACCAGATCCTGTCTACTATAGGGGATAATACCATTGTGCCAGCTTTTCATTTTAGAGTGAGGTTCCTCTTTGGATCAGATTAACGTAATTATTTTCCCCTTTATTATCTCATCGAAAACAGCACCTTTGATATTTGCACCTTTCCATCTAACCCTGTCAAGTTTAGCATTAGTAAAGTCGGCTTCCTCGAAATTTCCATAACTTAAATCCGCCCCCGTAAGATCAGCACCTATAAATACTACACTTTCGGCATCTGCACGACTTAAATTAGCATTTACGAATGATGCATCATCAAAAGAAGTCCCCACTAAAATACTCTCAGATAAATCGGCCCCATCAAAACAAGCCTCTGAACAAAAACTAATAGCTAACTTAGCTTTTTTCATAGAAACATGTTGAAATTGTGTTCGATAAAAAAAACAGTCAGCTATATCCGCTTCCTGAAAGTTACAATTTTCGAATACTGCTTCATCAAAATTGCAATCCCTAAAAGAGGCATTCATAAGTGCTGTTCCTTTAAAATCTGTTTTTTGACCTTGTAAACGATCAGCTGTAATTCCTGTAAAGTTTAGGAAAGACAAGTCAACACCACTTATATCAATGTTATCTAATATTTCATTATTCTCTATTGCACTTTTAATTTCGGTTAACAACTTGTTTCTAACACTCATAGCATTCTATTCCTCCATTAATTATCTCCCTGATATCATCATTTATTTCTATTCCTCCACGCAGTGTTAGGACTAAAAGTTACACCTCTTAATTGTTCGTCAAATTCTGGTATGGCCAAAACTTCTTTCTGTTCTAAATAAACCATTGTTTTCTTAAAATTATCGACGATCTGAGCAACATCCGCCTGCCACGGTTTATCATGTAAATCAATTTGTAACCCATCCCAATCAGTGTTTGATACTATGGCAGGCATGTTTTGCAAGAAATCTTTACCGAATAATTCCATTACTTTACCACTAATATAAGTTCTCATGCCAACTCCGGCTGGCCCACTTTGTATAAAATCTACCGGAGCTGGCTGAGCACAGTAATCCATCCACAAAAAATCCTTTTCAAATTCAATATCCATGTTATCCGGTGCGGGCCAAAAAATATGAGTAACTCCATAACTTGGTTTGATAATTTCTGCAAGCTTATTTGAAAGATCAAATATATGTGGCCAGTAATCTGGTTTAATATTTTTATCAAATTTAAAACTTACAAATGATCTTGGAGACAATTGAGTTGAAAATTTCCCATCATACTTGAAGGACTTATCTCTTCGAAGATAAATCTCGGAGAGCACTTGATTTAAGGAAAACTCTTCAACAATAACATTTCGATCATAATGAGCTTTTGATCTTTCTCCTTTTCCCCATGTAGTCGGCTTAAAATATTCAGTTTCTTCAAATGCATCTAATATTTTATTTAGAATCTCCCCTTCAATGGGGACAGTTGGAAACATTCTAATAAGAAAAAATTCTGGATTTAGATCATTTTTCAGGTTAAACTCCTCCTTCTGAATTAATCAATACTATATTTTTTCCAATACCCTCCACCGGATAAACGATCTTCCCTTGCCTATATATGGGATATCTTACCACTATCAGGATATGTCTAGAATACCTTACTGTCTGATTTTCTGTTGACAATCCACTACTCCATTATTTACTGATTGAAACAAACTCCAAATTTCCGTATTCGACTTACTCGAATTTGAATTTTCAAATAACAGGTCAATTCTTGATTACTGTAGCTGAAGTATGTATCACATAGGGCTTTTAAATTAATGTCCACAGTGGACAAACAAAAGAACCAAGTATTGAAAAAGCTTCAACACTTAGTTCCGGATTAGCGCAGCTTATTCGGGGATGTACAGCAAATCCAAAAACTCACTGAAAGAATTAGCTATCAATAAAATGTGTTCTTTTTTCAGTCCCTGGTCTTGTTCAAAATACCCTATGTCACAAAAATATACATCCCCTCTGCTCTTATCATCCACTGAAATACAAATTAAATTATCTGCTGGATCGATTCCAATAGGGACTAGATGTTTAGGAACAATTTCACCTAAATTATAATTAATAAAATACGATTCAAGGTTTTTATCTTCTTCAGCGTCTAGTGGCAAAAATAACATAATGGAGGATGTGATAGTGTCGTCTTTTGTATCGAAGCGGCGCTTAACCGCCTTCCCACCATTATTCCTCAGAAGAAACTCCACATAGTCTGAAGCTAGTAAAATATTATACTGAGTTTGAAAAGTTCTTATTTTGTCTGCTGTTGTAGGTCTATAGTTAATTTCGAATTTCATAATCTCCTCACCCTTTTATTGAGAGTATAGTTCAGATAATAGTTGTGTAAAAGTATCACATACATAAATAATTTTTTCTTCTTCGACTTCACTTTCATGATCATAAAATACAATTGTAGGATTTTCCTGCATAGAACGATAATCAAAGCATAAAAAGTTACCAAAAGGATCCCTTCCGAATGGAACTATTCTTTCCGGAAGCTCTTCTTTTGAATATTCGTATATCATAGACATATTCAAATCTGGGTTAGTAAAGCTAATCAAATCATTGAATATTCCTTGTGCTTCATTATCATATTCAAATAAATTCGGCTCTGGATATCCTCCATTAAAATTCATGACACATTCCTTATAATCTATCGGAAATACGATTCATATTCCTTTGATACTGAAATACAGCATTCTTTTTAATTTCCGTTACGTTGGATTGACTTAAAAGCTTTAATTTCTCTTGAGATTCTGGCGTATTAATATCTCCTAGTGCCCAAATACATTTTACGGCAAGAGCAGTTGTGTAATGAAGGTACTTAAATTCAGTTGTTGCCGCTCTATAAAGACTTTCTACTGATGTATTGGATTTGAAATACTGAAGTAAACCAGCAATATCTTCATGTGCCTTGTGCCAAGATTCAGTGATTAACTGGTTTAATATTTCCAGATGTCTTTCTTTAAACAGATCGAATGTAAATCCTACATAAAATATTAATCCCAGGTCATTTTTATTCTTCTCTCTGCAAATACCCTCTAATAGTTGGTCAAAGTTACCGGCTATGTCCTTGTTTCCTTTGAACCAATCCAAAAATTCATTAGCTGTTATTTCGTCACCAATCAGTTTTTTTATTAGAATTCTAAGTACTTGATTCATTCATCCCTCCAACCTGCTTCTTCAGATTCTTTCTGCCCACTCCGTTTTCCGTGTGAGTGTTTAGTTCAACCTATATAAACCCAATTAATAATTCCCGTTTTTTACAATATAATCGCTTTGTATATGTAAAGCGTCTCAACAATCTCTTCTACAGTGATTCCATCACCAAGCATTATTGTTTTTATTACTTCTGGATTAGAGGTTGCTAATTATATCTCGGATATCCATTGCACAAGTTCTATGTCATCACCTTCTCCCTTTCTAATTTTTCTTACAAGTTCTGTCACCTGCTCCTCAGTCAATTTCTCCATGTATACATCACTACTTCCCCCATTAACTTAGCCATTCCAACCAAATCTTATTTGCAACTAAACTGTTTTGAATTTAAATCCTATTAGTTGGTGTTTGGTTACAGTCTCCTTCACGACATTCGAAACAAATATAGAGGTGCTATATAGATTATCATTAAGATAGACTTTGAATATATGATGGTTTTCAATAACGTTTTGTATAAAATGAAGTTTTTTAAACCCAACAATTAAACCACTGGGCAATTGTCTTAACTCTGTTTTCGTGCTATCAACGGCATGCAAATTTTTGAGCACATGGATAGCATAATATGTTATTTCACCGTACATAACAGGAAGAAACTCCACTTCATGTTCCAATACGTCTTCTAATATTCTCTTTGCATTCTCACTTATCATAGGCACTCCAGTAGCACCCCAGAAATGAGGAAAATCACTCTCCATGCCATCATCTGCTACCTCAACAAACACAGGACTCCATTTATGATCGCGAATTAACTCTGCACCATTGAACGCGTTTGAAAAGACTTTAGATTTTCTCTCAAATTCAACAAGTCGAAATGTTTGGAATCCTTACGTATTACTTTCTAGCTCCCAAATCATCACTAAACACCCCATATCCATAAGCGCTTTTATCAATATTGAACATACACATCAACGCTAGATTACGTGAACTTGATGTTTGCTGAATCCTTTGAAATGATCTTGCATTAGCTCTTAATCATGTTCAAACTAATTTTAATCGGACTAAAAAGTGATACCACTCATCACACTCAAAGCCAGGCACTAATTCCTGATAGCCTTTCCCAAAAATATGAAGTATTAAAAAGTCATCCAACTGTTTATATTTTTTCGACTCATTTAACGGAATCTCATCCATGAGTATGCATATTTCACTCGTCCATCTATTCATAACTATTGGTTCGTACAGAAGTTGTCCAATTTCAAGCCATTCATCGCTTTCTGCAATCCATTGACCTAGCCGATATTGATGTTCTTTCAAGTCCTCGTAGGACCACAAATCCACACTCCCGAACCTCGCACCATTACAGATTGTTAGAAACTCGTATAACTGCACGAATTGCCCATGATATTTTCATACGTGTCAATGCCTTTTTGCATAACTCCATAAATAATACTGCTACTGTCCTGTTCAAGTTCATGCCTAATCATTTGGAGTAAAGAATTCAATTCAGGATTCATATTTTCCATCTCCTTCAATCAACAACTTCACCCACAAATCATCCGTGTCAATGGGGACCACCGTTCTATATTTATCCCCCAGCGCATAGTCCATGACAAAGTCATCAAAACATCCGAAACATTCTGTTGGTTCATCTTGTTCAGAATCACGATAAATCCTATATACATGACCATTATCTTTTTTTATTATTAGAGGTTCATACAAGATATGACCAATACATCTCCAATTAGCCTGCCCACCAATTAAGTGGTCTATATAAAATTGGTTTCGTTCTATTTCCTGCAAAGGAAAGAGTTCTATTTCGCCCAGCGATGCACCATTAAACTCGCGTAGAAATTCAACGTATTTCGTGTACGCTTCCATTTTGTTAATGATCTCTTGTTCGCCCGAGAGCACTTCGCCTATTTTGCCCAACAGAATACCATCAGGCATATCCATTAACTTTCCTTTGATTTCGTTCATTTTATTCCTAATCATACGATTCATTTCGGATGTACTCCTTATAATTTGCATACAAGTTTAGTCCACTTCAAGGTATAGGTACGTTTGGATGTTTACTCGTATGAACGAATTAAAAACCATCTTCTTTACTTTGGCGACCTGCCGCCGGTATGTATACCACAATTTCATCCTGCGGTAAACTTCAAGAAACTCTTCCATCACTCCATCCAATATTCTCCATTTTCCCCTTGCCTATTGAAGTTCCGTCAAACTTCAAATTCTTTCACAACTACATCTTCTTTTTCTGTCCCTACTACGGATAACAAATTACCAACAATTTGAATAACACGCTCTTTTTCCACGTTTAATTCTTCCCTGGTATCAAGAACCAACACGCTTGCCTTTTAACCTTAAGCGCCAACGTTCCTCACCACTCCAATGTTCTCCATTCAAATGAATATGCGAGTATATCGATACATGAATCATGACCGCGTAATACCCAGTGTTTTACTTTCGAAGAATTGTATCCATAATTCTCCTTCATTGTTGACTTCTTAATCTCATAGAGGCCTGGATCTGGACATATATTGGTTGTATCCCATTCATGACTTAAAGAAGCTTCTCCTGTATAGTACTTGTTTACTTTGCTGAAATCGTATTTTTCATAACCCTCTACCTTTCCGTATATATTAAACACACAGATCGGAGTGAATTTAATTTCAATCATACCATTTCCAGCTCTATTATATTCTTTATCAGGAATATCTTCTCCATATACTCCGTTTAATCTTGATATGACTTTTTCATAATGCTGGTTATTATACCCAACCATGACTTGCACCTTTACTTCCCGATTTTCTATACCGTTAAAACAGGAAAAATCGTGGGAGGCACTGATCATCCAAGGCACTTCAACAGGCTGTAGTTCCATTTTAAGCATAGATGTTCTCCTTTGAATTTTACACAAATTATGCACTGTATCGTAAATATTATCACCAAACTTCATCAAATACACCTGCATCTAGTCTTCTTGAATCACAATAAGGTATCCACTTATTTATCCCCTATTCAGAATCCGGCCGGAACACGAAGTCCAATCTTGTACAGCAGCAGGTTGATATTTCAATAACATATTTGAATAGTCGGATATAAGGAAATCCAATCTCTAAAAAAGCTTTTCATCTAACAGTTCCGGACATATTTTTTGACTACAAAAAATAAAATCCCTGAATAATCCTTCCAACATTTTTTTATAGATAATTTTTTCATTATCAAATTTGATGGAGAGGGTGACCATCCGTGCGTTATACTTTTACAAGCAAGATGTAGACTCCCCTCTTTTTCACTAAAATTTATCTCTCTCATCACATTTTGTTCGTAAAAACCCAAGCAGAAACTAAATTCATTTTTGTTGAACTCTTGAATTATATCTGGCAATTCCTCAATTATCAGTGGAAGATCAAATTTACAATCTACAGGCCATCGCTCACTTCCAAAGCCTGAAACAATAAAATCAATCTCTCCAGTTTGATGCAAATATCCACAAATGTCAGATATTATACTTGTGTGATCATCAAAATTATCATCATACTCTTTTTTTCAATCGTAACTTTATCAAAGTTATTTTCATAATGTAGATACATTTTAAACACCGTCTTACCACCTTTTTATTCTTTCAACCTGAATGTGTCACTTACAGGGTATCATTTCTGTTTTGAATTAAGAAAAATAACCGCTCTTGTAACTGATAAAATTCCCCAACTTCACTTCTAATTCTAAACCTTCTGGACTATCGTTGGCTTATCAACTTTACCATATGAATTCAAAATTCTGCTTCTTCCGATTTATCAAGCCACTGACATATTCGTAGCGCAGTACGGGACGTGGTGCCGCATCCGTTGTCCGTACACCGAACTGACTCTGAGATTTGGCCGTGAGCAGACCATCTTCGTTATAGTCGTAGTCGTAAGCACTTCGTTATTCGCGGACGAAATCAACAGACCGTCTTCGCGGTAGGTGTACGTTTCTTCCTCGCCGCTGGACAGCTCTCGTCTGCGAACAAGCTGATCATTGAAATTGTACGCCAGGTCCAGTACCCGTTGGTTCCGGTCCTGCTGCTGCAATCTCCGCAAATCCTATCTCCTCTGCTACTGCTTGCACTTCTTTTGCCATTCGATTCGTCCTCCCTTGATTTTGGGCATGCAAAAAAAGCTCATTCCTACTTATCGTTCAAGTGGAAAAGAGCTTTTGAATGTTTATCAAGTGTATTTGTTAAGTTTTGGATTTTTGGTTGTATTGTACGATCTCGCTACCAAAGTCGTAAATAATCCTAATTATTCAGTATTTTAAATTCTTGAAAATCAGAGAAAAGTGTTTCTAAATACGCACTAAGATTGTGTTTTTCACCATTTCGAGGAACTCCTCTCAATGGACCTAGCTCAAGTACAAATCTCTCATCTTCATCAAATCCATTATAACCGCTCAATACGACTCTTAAACCTATTATGAGTTCAGAAATGTATATAGCTGGAATCTCCTCGTATATATACTCTTCTTTGCCTTGAAATTGCAACCCTCCAAATAATCGTTCAGAAATTAATTTACCAACTTCCTCAAGTGATTGATTCGATTGAAAAGCTACTATTCCTTCTAAGTAAGGCACCATAAAAACACTCCTATTCAATAAAATTTACACCTTTATCAAAGATTTTTTTGTTAAATTCTTTTTCGGTATATATTCTAAAAGTAAACGGTTTATCTGGCTCATAACGATACCCTGGGAAAATATTACGGAAATCCGACTCAAGATTGTCTGATAGTTGGTTTATGTCATCACTAACTTTTCTGGCTGATCTCCAATAAACTTTCTTAGGAAAGGTCTCTGCCAACTTATCGCTAACAATAAATGCATCAATATCAAAATTTGTCGGGTCAAATGGAGCATAACCCTTATGCTCACCTTTCTGACCTGTTGCTAAAGAACCTCTATATCCAACCACAGCATTAGGATCCAATTCTTTAATCTTTTGTAGTGCCGGGCTTAGTGTATCCTGGACAGTATTTATTATATCTGCTCTTGTTTGAGCTCTACCTGTCCCCTCAGACGAACCATCCGTGTTACCCTTATTCACACAAGAAGCCGATGTTCCTCCGCTTCCTGCTTTCGCATACCCACTCGGGTCCACATATCGGATCGGGTTGTTGGCAACATACGCATACAGGTTCAGACCGTCTCCACGGTACGTGTCTTCTTGCGTAAATCGCGCGATGATCGGATTGTAAAACCGGGCGCGCAGGTAGTAATGTCCTGTCAACGCATCTTGCATTTCTCCCGCATAACGGAACGGATTGACACGTTGCTCTCTTGCAGACAGCATGTTCCCGAAGGCATCATACGTGTGCGCATTCAGGATCTGGCCCTGTGATCCGGTCGGGTGAGTGACATCAACGTGGATATTATTTACATAATAAGCCACATCGCCCTGATCGTCCAGTTGCGAAAGCCATTCATGACCACGGATATAAGAAGCTTGTACTCGCCTTGAATCATCCAACTCGTTGACGACATGCCAGCTATCATGCACAAAATGGCGTAGGGTCTCGTCCTTGTCCAGCCTACTTCGCAAACCTTCCGGGTCGTAGCCATGCTGCACGATTCGTCCATCCGCTTGTTCGACTCGAATGGTACGGTTGAATCCATCATAGACGTAGCTTGTCGTCTGCTCTCCTTGATGCTCCTGAATCAGATTGCCTTGCGCATCGTAAGCGTAACGGATGTTTTTCCCGCTTGTTCGCTCATTCGCTCTACCTTGTTCCTCGTTCTCTTCCTGCAATGCTTCCTCAATCAGGCTGAGCAGACGGTTCCTTGTATCATACGTATAGCTTGTCCGTTGTCCGTTCCAGATGCGAGATATTCGGTTGCCTGCCGCGTCATACGCCAGTTGCTCCGTGCCATATCCGGCATACCGGGCTTCCACCAACCGATCCAGTGCATCGTATCGATACTCGGCCTGATCCTGCGTGCCATAACAGCCGATCGTATTCCCGCTCCGGTCATAGGCATAGCGGTTGTCGAGCAGGACCGTGCCATCGGCTGCCCGGGTGTGGAGCCGCGCTACCTGACCTTCGGGCGTATATTCATACGCCGTTTGCACGCAAAAAAGCCTTGATTAAAATTCAATCAAGGCCCAAACTCTTTTAGTAACTCAAAAGTTATAAAGGTTCAACAACTCTTTATAAATATTATTTATAAAACCTTTTTTGTCTAATATATCATCACACGGTGAGTACATTTGAAATAGTTCTTCTATTTCTTTCTCGCTCAAATCCATGCACATTCCGAGTACATGTCTGAACTTGTCAAGCTCAAAATCATTGTACTGAGCATTGATTCCTATGACGATCAATCTTCTTATGATTTCTATTTGATCTTCTTCAATATTAAAATCGAAGTCTTCAATTTTGTCATAGTCTTCTTTTGTCATATATTCGGTATCAATAAACTTTAATAGACTCCCCATATATTTAAAGTCTGGATCAAATTCTTTCACAAATTTCTTCTCCTCTTGAAGTCTTCCATGTTTATCTTCCCCAAATTGGGAATGAGGTAGTCACACCTGTAGTTGGATTCCCCCCCCCCGATCCGCTCAATTGAATTGAGCTAGCAACATCGTTTGGGCGATGTTCGTTCCCTTTCAATAGGAAAGCACTGTTTCGTTCATGAATAGATCTCCTACAAAGTCACAATTAATAATGTAATGTTATTTTTAAAATTTTACCTATTAATACAAGAATCCTGATTGGAATAAACCAAATCAGGGCAAAATTTTGATGAAGATAATCTAGTTATAGTCTTATATTTCATATAACAATTTCTCAATCGTTTCCATTTCCGGGGCTATCTTTCTTCAGATAATTTTCGAGCGCCTCTGACTCCCACCATTTCATATTTGGACCAACTCTATGTCTTAACAGGTACTTTCTCCCCTTTTCGGAATTTATTTTTGATAGAGCTATAATAGCAAATGCTGAAATGGAACCGAGCTTATATTTTTGAAGAATTAACAGCTTTTCTTCTACTTTTTCTAGAAGCTCTTCTTCAAAATGTGAGATCCAATAAGATGCCCCCGCAGATGCATCCGTAGAGTAATCATCCATAGCGATCTTGATTAATAAATTCAATAAGTCAGGATCATCAAACCTTTCCTCCAAATACTTTTTCGCTTCTTCCACACCATGTATTGCATCAATTAATTGTTCTCTGATAAATTTTCTTGAATACATTTATCATCACCTTTACTTAATCCCAACTCCATAGCCACTACATTACCACACCTTCTTTTGTTCCCTTTTGAACGGCGTAATTTTCGAACCCACCTTGACTAGGTGGCGCAGTTAATTTGTTTAAACTAGTTGTAATCCACTTATCAGAATCCGTTGCATGGATTGCTGGTTGAAGTTGCTTGGTTTCTCGTGCATGTTCCCGAAGGCATCATACGTGTACGCGTTCAGGATCTGGCCTTGTGATCCGGTCGGGTGAGTGACATCAACGTGGAAATTATTTACATAATAAGCCACATCACCCTGATCGTCCAGTTGCGTTAGCCATTCATGACCACGGATATAGGAAGCCTGTACTCGCCTTGTTTCATCCAACTCGTTGACGACATGCCAGCCAAATCATGCACGAAATGGCGTACGGTTCCGTCTGTGTACAGCCTGCTTCGTAACCCCTTCGGGTCGTAGCCGTGCTGTGCATTGCAAGCATGAAAAATTCGTTTAGGATCTGAGCCACAAGTTATAAAAAAGGCCTATTCCCAATAGGAATAGACCTTAGACATTTAATGATTTGCTTGCTCATTGAAGTATTGGGCAGATGTCGCACTTCATATTACAATCCGTCATATAAAAATCCTAAAGCTCACTCTATTCGTTCCTAAGATCATCATATGCGTCTCCTAAAGGTTCAAAATCATCCTCATCCCAGTACCATGTAGTTCCTTGTCCTCTTGTTTTAACGAGATTGCTTAATAACTCTGTAAAGCTGTTAGCAATGATCGCACAACTCCCTGCGACAGCATGTGTATCCCAATGACTATCGTAACATCTTCCTAATCGGTCTCTGTGGAGGTCAATTGTTAAATAATCTCCATTCCGATCATCAGCTATAATGTACCAATTAGAAGAAATGTCATATTCGCACAACTCATTAACGATGACTGGATTTGCCAAGATAAATTCTTCTGGAGAAACAATATCAACTCCAAAATCTTCATCTTCAAATAGTTTTATCCCTCCGCAAATTCGATAAAATTCTTTTACATCTTCAGGAAGGATATGGTTCCCATCGAGTCTAGGTAGACCTGTAGGAGGAGAAATTATACAATTATTGAATTCTTCAATTTGTTGAACAATTCTTTTTATTTCCATTTAATATTCTCCTTTATAATTGTATTTTCACTTATAAAGTAGATCCCTTAGTTGATTTGAAAATTCTATCTTCTGAGCCCTACTCATTACCTTAGACGGCGGCAGATTGTACAAAAATTGATTCAATGTTCTATAATATTCTTTACGACTAGAATCCGGAACTTTAGCAGCATTAAACATATCTTCGGAAAGTTTTTGAATTTGGTTCGGAGACATCTTAGTCCATTCAATTTTAGCTCCAACTGGTATACCGTAATTCTCTCGACTCCACTCTCTAAAAACCTCTTTGGTTAACTTATGGTTGTCTACACTTAAAGCCACTGTAGGGGACACGTTTACAAATGCAGTATATCCCGGTACATTTTGTTTAGCCCATTCATTCATTACACCATGATGATTCTCAAGACCAAATTTTCCACTTGTTGGTCTGTATGGTACCACATCATACTCATTAATAGCAGGCTCTTTATCCTTACCGGTTACAGCGTTACCCTTATTCACACAAGAAGCCGGGGTTCCTCCGCTTGCCGCTTTCGCATACCCACTCGGGTCTACATATCGGATCGGGTTGTTGGCGACATAGGCGTACAGGTTCAGGCCGTCTCCACGGTACGTATCTTCCTGCGTAAATCGCGCAATGATCGGATTGTAAAACCGGGCGCGCAGATAGTAATGTCCTGTAGGCGCATCTTGCATTTCTCCCGCATAACGGAACGGATTGACGCGTTGCTCTCGTGCAGACAGCATGTTTCCGAAGGCATCATACGTGTATGCGTTCAGGATCTGGCCCTGTGGTCCAGTCAGATGGGTTACATCACCGTGGATATTATTTACATAATAAGCTACATCGCCCTGATCGTCCAGTTGCGTTAACCATTCGTGACCACGGATATAGGAGGCCTGTACTCGCTCTTTTTCATCCAACTCGTTGACGACATGCCAGCCATCATGCACGAAATGGCGTACGGTTCCATCCTTGTCCTTCTGGGTCGTAGCCGTGCTGCATGTTCCAGGCATGGAAAATTCGGCTCAAGTTAGTTCTGAACCACAAATATCAAAACAGGCCTATTCCCAAATAGGAATAGACCTAAATCATGTGTATACTGGACTGTCAACATTCTATTAGTTGTCGCACTTTGAAATCCCACATATTATGGATAATTTTCGGGCCAATTGAGAGGAAATTCAAAATTTTCACAACTCTTTCAGTATCTGATACCACTTGTCATCATCAACATCTGGAATGATAGTCTCATATTTTTCTCCAAAAACATACTCATTTAAAAAGACATTAAAAGAACCATAGCACTCCCCTTGCTCTAGAGGAGTTCCTTCATAAAATTGATAAACTAATCCACTTATTTTATTCAAGATTATTGGGTCATATAAACATTGACCTACATAAACCCACTCACGTACATCATATTGTCCTTCATCCAAAAATTCTAAGTAATATTGACTTTCTAGCATCGTCTCATAGGAGAATATATCTATCGCGCCACATCTTGCCCCGTTGCTTATAACTAAAAAACTATAGTATTCAGTAACCCCATTTTCTAATCTTTGCAAATTTATGGCTTTTCCACTTCTTAACTTTCCGATAACCGGACCATCCGGATTGTTTTCCAAAACAGACCTCATCTTTTGTATTTTATTGTATAGCTTATCAATCAAAAAGTTTCACTCCCTAATATTCTATTTTTATTTTTATTTTCGTTCCAACTGGTAACCCTTTTATTTGAGGCCAGATCTGCCTCATTCGATTATCTTCATTTGTGAATGAATCTAAAAATTTCAAATTACTAGGAACATTAGGACCACTCAACTGCAGTTCCCATACATGATCAGGAGCCACAAGTTATAAAAACAGGCCTATCCTTAATAAGAATAGACCTTAGACATTTAATGATTTGATTGCTTACTCATTGAAGTATTCGGCAGATGTCGTCCTTTATGTTACAATCCGTCTTTAGTTAAATAGAATTAAAGATTATCATACGCGTCCCCATATCCGTTAAAACCAGGGTTATCTTTCCAATAAAAGTATTCCCCTTCATATTTGAGTATATTACTTAACAATTCAGTAAACGACAATGCAATAATTGGACAATTTCCCGCAACAGCATGACTGTACTCAAAACTCTCATAACATCTTCCTAGCCTAGACGGGTTGCAATCTATAGAAATATAGTTTCCATCCTCAGCATCCGCAATTAAATACCATGATGAGGATATATCATCCTCATATTCTTTTCCCAGCAATGAAATATTCGCCTGCTTCACACGGGTTGGCGATAATATTTCAATCGGGAAACCTCCATTTTCGATATAACATACTAAACCACCACTTAGAGAAAAAAATTCCAACATATCATCTGGTAATGTATGTCCATGTTTAACCATTGGATACCCCATGGGTTCCTTAACTTCAAAATTTGAATGAGTTTCAAATTCCTTAATAATATCTTTTATTTTCATTTCAACCTCCAGTTATAAAAATATCAAACAATTCAAAATACTCATCCCTTATACCTTGGGGTACTTTAGCCGCTTCAAACATATCATGCGTTAGCTTCATTGCATCTGTTTTTGACATGTTTGACCAATCCGGAGACACTCCTACAGGTTTTCCATAATTCTCTCTAAGCCATTCACGATAAACCTCTTTTGTTGCTTCATGAGTCTTTGGAGTTAACAATATTGTTGGTGCATTCTTTTTTGTATACCCTGCAATGTTATGTTCTGCCCATTCATTTAAAACGCCATAATGCTTCTCGTAACCCGGCGTTTTATATGTTCGATTGTCATAAGGGACAATATCATATTCTTGATAAACCAGTGCTCCAGTGTCGTACTTATCACCCTTATTCACACAAGAAGCCGGGGTTCCTCCGCTTTTCCCTGCTTTCGCATACCCACTCGGGTCTACATATCGGATCGGGTTGTTGGCGACATAGGCGTACAGGTTCAGGCCGTCTCCACGGTACGTATCTTCCTGCGTAAATCGCGCGATGATCGGATTGTAGAAGCGAGCGCGCAGATAGTAATGTCCTGTAAGCGCATCTTGCATTTCTCCCGCATAACGGAACGGATTCACACGCTGTTCTCTCGAGGATAGCATGTTTCCGAAGGCATCATACGTGTACGCGTTCAGGATCTGGCCCTGTTGTCCAGTTAGATGGGTCACGTCACCGTGGATATTATTTACATAATAAGCCACTTCGCCCTGATCGTCCAGTTGCGTTAGCCATTCATGACCACGGATATAGGAGGCCTGTACCCGCTCTTTTTCATCCAACTCGTTGACGACATGCCAGCCATCATGCACAAAATGGCGTAGGGTCCCGTCCGTGTCCAGCCTACTTCGCAAACCTTCCGGGTCGTAGCCATGCTGCACGATTCGTCCATCCGCTTGTTCGACTCGAATGGTACGGTTGAATGCATCATAGACGTAGCTTGTCGTCTGCTCTCCTTGATGTTCCTGAATCAGATTGCCTTGCGCATCGTAAGCGTAACGGATGTTTTTCCCGCTTGTTCGCCCATTCGCTCTACCTTGTTCCTCGTTCTCTTCCTGCAATGCTTCCTCAATCAGGCTGAGCAGACGGTTCCTTGTATCATACGTATAGCTTGTCCGTTGTCCGTTCCAGACACGGGAAATTCGGTTACCTGCTTCGTCATACGCCAGTTTCTCCGTGCCATATCCGGCATACCGGGCTTCCACCAACCGATCCAGTGCATCGTATCGATACTCGGCCTGATCCTGTGTGCCATAACAGCCGATCGTATTCCCGCTCCGGTCATAGGCATAGCGGTTGTCCAGCAGGACCGTTCCATCTGCTGCCCGGGTGTGGAGCCGCGATACCTGCCCTTCAGGCGTGTATTCATACGCCGTTTGCACGCCGTTGCCGTACAGCATGGACGCGATTCGGTTGCCCGCTGCATAGGTGTACCGGGCCATTTCGTTCTCGCCCTGCCGAATGGCAACCACCCGGCCCAACGGATCATACGCATACTCGACGCGTGTTCCGCCAGCATCCGTGCGGGCTACCGTCCGGCCTTCCACATCATACTCGTAGCGCAGCACGGGACGTGACGCCGCATCCGTTGTCCGTTCGCCGAACCGGCTCTGATATTTGGCCGTAAGCAGACCCTCTTCGTTATAGTCATAGTCGTAACGCACTTCGTTATTCGCGGATGAAATTAACAGGCCATCTTCGAAGTGAAAAATTCAACAAAAAAACAGATTAATCATGGTGAAACTCCCATAATCAATCTGTTCAATATAAAGCTCAGCACGAATCATCTGTAATATTTTGGATTAATTAATCCATATATCTCTATGTTTAAAAAAAGGGCAACCCATGGTAGTCATCTTTTCACAATTAACCTGTTCATTTTTATGATATTGTAGTAAATATCTGTTTTAGTAAATGACTTTATTCATTAAGATTCTTCCATACCAACTTCAATCGAAAAGACCTCTACACCTAATTTATCTGTGATTATAAATCTGTTTTCTTCCCACTTGGATTTTTTAAAGTGATCTCTTAGATCTAAATAATCCGGTTTGCTGGTCAACCACTCCACTCTGGTCTGACCTGAGATTCCATTTTCTATTTCCACGCACCATACTTCACCAGATACTTTATTCAGGCATCTAAACACATCTGCTTTATATTTTCCTACCTTCGACTTTTTGGATAAGGTTTTCATTTTTTTCTTTAGTGAGAATTCCATTTCCCTTACTTGTTTAATGGTATCTTTTATCACGGTTCTTTTTTGTTCATCTTCACCAATTATGTTGGTTATATCAACTAATACCTCTTCAATAATACCCAAAATGAAACTTTCTGCATCTTCTGGGTTTAAGGTCTCCAAAGTCTTTATCTGCGCTTCTTCAAGATAATATGCCGAGGCATTAAACGCTTTATAATTGTTGTATTTCTTGGCGTTTTCTCTTCTATCCCTTGTAGCTAAAATAGTCAACTGTCTGTTCCCATCCAATTCAATATCAGGAAATAACTCCATAAATAATTCGGTTACATGATGAGACTTCCATCTTATAGGAAATAATTGATTTTCCTTTTCATATTTAGAATCTCCCTCTAAGATAATCGTTTTTAATTTCACAATAAAACCTCCTACAACAGATTGAATATCCCGCAATGTATTTCAGTTTTATTAATCCCTTACTTAGTAGGATTTTTATTTTCGAACAATTCCTGTATAAAGTCTACATACAGAGCTCGGTTTCCATGTCATGTATGACGCACTCACTAGGAAATAATTCCTTATAGTATGTAGGATAACCTCTAGATGTCATATTCCGCTTGCAAGGTACAAGCACTCTGAAACAAGCCATTCTATGTCAACAAGAAAACAAAGATCCACAAAACGAGTCAAGTATTTTGATTCTTTTGTACGAACTAACAGAGAAACCTTAATACAGGTATTAATTGGGTTAAGCGTGTTACTGGTTGAATGTTAAGTTCATTCGCTAATGCTGCCCTGGAGGATTCACTTATCACTATATAAACCGCAAAAAACATACACACGTTAACGGAGAGGCAGAACCAATCTGGAGAAGCAATGCGGTCGCCTTTATCACCGGATTTCCCCCTTGAAATAAGGAATTAAAAAAAAATCTGGGGATAACAGGAAGATGGTACTGCACTCACAGTGGCCTTGTGTGATTGATTAGTGCTGTTTATATAGAAAACCATGTTCCGGCCTTCTATACTCTTTCCTTCTTCTATTCTGAAACTTGCAAAGAATGATACAAAGACATTTTATTGATTAAAGACAGATTCATAGTGCAGATCTACACAAGGACGCTACTCTGATTTCATGCGCCTTTGCTACAGTACAGGGTGATTTGCGTTACATTCAGTGGTTTCATACGGACCGCGGTAGTGAATCTAAAAATCAAAGGATGGACGAGCTTCTGAAGACATTTGAAATCGGCCGATCTCTGAGCATGAGAGGCTGCACCTATGACAATGCTGCGGCTGAAGCCACTTTACAAAGTCATGAAAACGGAGTTCATCCCAGATAAGCTTTCAAAACCTTCGTCATCTGGAATTAGAATTATGCGATTACGTAAACTGTTTTAACAAACATCGAATTCACGGAACACTGGGATACATGACACCTGTTCAGTATCGCCATGCAGCCCTTAAAAAGCTGTCTGATTTAATATTAACAATCTAGTGGTCAGGGTTTTCGCTTACCCCGTCAGAATGGCTGTTGTGTCTCGCCCTCATTCTTTTCTAACGACGGCTTTGAAAATGCTCACCGTGTGCATGCAAAAAAAGCTTACTCCTTCTCAGCATTCAAGCTGGAATAAGCCTTTGATTGTTTATCAAGTATTGGCAGTTCTTTAGGGTTTGGTTTGCTGGTTTTATCTTTCTATCTTGTTGTGGGAGTTGCGAACCACGTTTCCACAAATCTTAACAAACTCCTGGCGTAGATCCATAAAATGTTATTCGAAAACAGAAAGGGTAATAAATGGATCGCTCCATTTTACCACCCTTCCTTCGATTACCTTGTGCTATAACGTAACAATAATTTTATTTTCAATAATAGTTCTAAAATTAGAGTAATTCCTCATCATATTATTACCGTATACACTCACAGCTTCATTCCCCTGTATCATACTCTCATAATTGTCTTTGAATACATTTTGTTCGTACTCGCTCAAACTCGCATAATACCTAATGGTCGCTTCTTCTGCTAATTCACGCGAACCATGATCTAACACAAATCCAATATCAATTATATAACCATTTTCGGGGTAGAACCCTTGCACAACAACTTCTTTTACGAAGTTATCCAAATCATTCATACATTTATCTACAATTGGCATGAATACACTGTCTAACCAGTTGGTGAATTCACTAACCACCTGGTTCCAGTCTTTCTCATTTGCTATATTCCAATGTAAACTTCCGCTTGGAATATTACATTTGTGGGTACTTGTATGAAAGATTTTATTTTTAGATTTTAGCGGAATAATGGCACATTCCCCATAAAACACGACAGTTTTATCAGAAATATTATTCCAACTTGAATAAAAAACACCTTATACATGAATTTTTTATCTTTTTTAGTCATCCAATGACTTGACTTAGCATATTTCCAACCATCGTCCTTATATTTCTCAGCTACTAAAGCACATACATTATCAAATGCCTCACTTGCCTTCATAATTTACACCTCATATATATGTCCATCGGGTTCATTAACTCTAAAGACAATCTGCAAATCCTGTGGCTCACCTTAAAAATTTCTAAATTTTTTTGCAATTTTCAGTTGGTTCATGCTTAAATTGTAAATCGAATATAAATCCATCTACTGACTTTAAATCTTGATAAATACTATAAATCAGGGAAGCCTTTTTCTTGATTTTCTGTATATATGGTGCAGTCTCAGAGCTTTTTTATTCTTGTATTATAACATTACCATCTTTATCAGTTGCAATTGCATCAACCCTAATTTTTGTCCCATCGTTTGTTACAATCGTTATTTCTTTTTGCGCATTTTTGTATTGTTCTTTAAATTCCTCAAACTTTTCGTTGGAAAATATATCTCCTTACTCTCTAAGCTTCTCTCATTTTTCACTTGCTTCCTTCCATTCTAACATACGTTACTGGTTGGATGTTTAATTCATTCGGCAATGGGTACCGACTATTTCAGTATTAATGCAAATTGTAACAAAACATATTAATTTTATTCATCATCATACAAACTACCAATAAATTCTTGAATATTTTTCGCCAAGAAATGCATGTTGTCCATAGCATCATCATACTCTTCATCGTGTATCCAGAAAAAAATCTGATCATAGAACTCTTCTCTTATACCTAAACAAATTTGATTACCCCCGGAATCTCTCGCTATGGGAATAAACCCCATTTCTAATATCTCCTCAAAAAATCCAATCTTCTTTTCAAGATTATTTTTCATATTACCAATTCCGTAAAAAACATTTAATGCACTTTCACCCTCATCAGATGAAATTTTAAAAACATTCGGTTCTACACGCCCCCCATTATACTCCAACAAAAAATCTTTATATAACTTAGGTAATTCGATCTCATTAGTTTTCTCAAAGTTCTCTACCTGTTCTAATGATACCGGTTCATGGATTTTTGCAATTTCAGCCATTCTTATTACTCCTCACTTTTTTTATTTTTACCGTTGACATTTCTAAGTTCGCATTTGGTAACTCCTCTGGACGTTTCAATGGAGATGCATGCAACTTCCCTTTGAACAACGGTGTTTCCTTTCCCGTATTATCTGTAGAGCACTAGGTCTTGTTTTTGGTGTATCAAGAAATATGTATTTCGCAAGAAAGTTTATATTTACTACTCAAACCGCCATTCAAAACAAGCAGGCTCCGGTTGTCTTGACCGGAGCCCCTTACACTTTTCAACAACCTTTAAATGTACAACTGAATATAACGTTCTCGTTCCGGGATATCCTCATCTCCCAATAAATCAACCTGACTAAACGCATGGTTATGCTCCAATTCAGCGATAAACAACGCGTAAAAGTCTCCTGTCGTCGGATAGGTAAACAAACCATAACCTTTAGGTGAGATTAACTTATTCACTTCCCTAATTTTCTCCGGAAGATATGTATAGTCAAACTCTCCCAACACCTCTAATTCTTCTGCAGTTCCCAGTTCAATGTCGTGAGCAAACTCATAATCCAAAATATAATTGACGATTTCCTGTCCCTCTTCCCCCTTGTAGTCCAAAAATAAAAATCGTTTCGTCGCTAAACCATGGTTTAGCATGCCGAAGTATACCAACGATTCGTCAGGATCATTCAAAATTTGATCAATGTCCTCTGCATTTTTGAATATCAAGGGCACCAAATCTTCATCTTCCACACTCTTTTCCTCCTCTATTCAAACAGCGTTCCGTACTTGTTCGGAATATACTCAGGGTAGTTTTTACGATAGTAACCATCCACCATTTGCAAAATGGGATCCTGATCCGGATACGGCTCGGGGTCTTGAATCTCTATTTTAGCTTCGGGCGAATTCATGAGGAAATCATCGAAATGCGTTGGATTCGGCAAACCTTGCTTTTTTCGTACATGAAGCAAAAACAAGATTTCATATGGATAAAAGGTATAGCGAAAATCTCCGAATTCTAATGACTGCCCCAGCTCCGCAGCTAGCATAGAATGGTATTCTGACATTTTACCAATCAGTTGTGTGATCTCATCAAGGTCAGGCGTGTTCCAACGGTCTAACACTTCGCTGTATATGCCAAGTTCTCCCGGAATTAAGTCATAGTTCATACCTTTCTCTTCCAGCTTTAATTTAACTATCATATGGATATTTTGGTTTACACCAAAAATCGTTTTGTTAGAACTTCGCAAATACAACTCAAATAAATACCAAATATGTTTATTCCAGTCATTGGCCTTCATGATGTTTTCCACGAGATACTCTTCAATAAAGTCAAAGAAAACATCCTCTTCTTTTTTCCATCCATACATGTTGAAATGAATTAGGGCAACTATATTTAAATCAAATGAATAATGAATTAACTTCATATTCGGGTAACGATCTTTATATATATGTCGGACCATACATTGGTAAAAAACAACTTTCTGTATTTGCTTTAGCCCCATTGCATTCTCCTCACCTTTAATCAGCACATGATGTTTCCATTCCGATAGCCAGTAAGAAGATATTCTATACATATTAACTAACAGGATATGATCCTTTTCAGTTTCGTTATTTTCCACAATATCGGAATTTTCTATTTTAGCCTCTTCATACTTCTTTAACGATTTTTCCAGTGTTAATCCCTCAGAAAAATTCTTGATATATCTTTTGTATGCCATTTGCAATTTTTTTGAATTTATCATCGCTTTCTCCTTAGCAGAGTTATTTTATAGCCTTATTCCAATCCTTTACCTTGACAATATCTACGCCAAATCCAACATTCGTTTTTGAAATGTCTACTTCAACCCTTATGAAATCAAATTCTAAGCCAGGGTTTTCTCTTACCAATTTGTCGAATTTTTCCTGAAATCCTTCATATCTTGAATCGCCGTTTTTCAGCATATTATCAAAATACCCATCACCACCCATTTTTTGATTTGTTGAATAAGTGAAATTTGCCCATTCAGAAGTTTTTGCTTCAATCATGGTAATTTTAGGCGGTGGACCTTTTGATAAAAATGTACCGTCAACTCCATTACGACCAACTTGGAACAAATCCGATATATCTTCGCCAAAATTATTATCTTTGGCAATTTTTCTAGCAACTTCCTCGCCAAAGTCACCTTTATCGTGATGATAGTACTTTGTATTATCGATTTTACGCTCATACCCTTCCACATTAGATAAATTGTAGTTACTGCTTATGTCATCTGGAGTATCAAGTTGATTGGCAAGTTTACTTCGTTCACGTTTAATTTTCTTTAGTTCTTCTTTATCCGCCCCTTCTTTTTCCATTTTCTTAATTTTCTTATCTAGGGCGTCAACTTCTTTTTTAATTTGTTTCTGAGTTTTTCCTTTTTTCTTTTTCCCGCCGCCTCCAGGCGCACCCATTAGCACCATTGAAGCCATCATAACAATGTTGTTATCGCCATATCGTCCCAACATATCTAGCGCGGCGCTAAACATGGCATCAGACATAATGTCGGTCATCAAATTCATGCTAAATGAATTAGCCATATCTAATGCTTTAGTCAACATCGGCGATTTCATCATCAGATCATTGAGCTTGCCCTTCAGCTTGTTCGCCAGATCCATCGGGCTGAAATTGCTCGCCAGACCCTTAGCTTTCGTTAGCACCTTGCCCAAGGCACCGGAGATCGCATCTCCCGTCTTTTTCGCCAAATCCCCAACAGCTTTAGCTACTTGTCCAGCTTTGTCCATCACCTTGCCGGCGACGCCCATCACGCTATCCACGACTTTGCCGGCCTTGGACAACAGCTTGGAACCCTTCACTGCAAACTTTGCACCCGTCGCCGCCCAACCTACGAACGGAATCGCAGCTGCGGCGGACAATGCGGCATTCACATAATCTCCCCGTGCCGCATAGATTCCTGCGTTGGCCAAGTCCGCTACCTCTCCAATGACAGGGATCATCCCGGCAACGTCAAGCACGGTTTGGGTAACGTCCAGCACTTTTCCCCAGAAGCCTTTTTTCTCCTCGGGCTCTTCTTCCACCTGAACCTCGGATACAAAGGGGGCCTCCGGCACTGGCTCCAAATCCTCGACCGTCACTGGCAACTTGATCAATCCATCGAGCAGCACTTCACTGCCCTTCAAATCGGTCATGCCATCCAGGATGACGCTGCTATCACCGCACTGAAGATAGATGGTCTCCTGAGCCTCAATCCCTATCTTCTTCTCGCTTTCCAGTATGAATTCCTGCCCGGCTACCGCTACAATTCCGGTATCACTCTGAATGTTGATGCCGCCACCATCCAGCGTAATGAACAGGCTGCCTTCGGTCGCAATCAGGGACATCTCGGAATCGGTCATTTTCATCTCTTTGCCATAGTTCGTTCCCCAGCTCTTGGTGGCAGGATCGGCCGTCTTTGGGGAAGGCTGACCTCCACGTCGAACCGACCCCATGGCGAAGGCATCCCGTTCCCGGCCCGTCGAAAAATACACCTGGACTGCATCTCCGGATTCGGGCATGCTGTAGAATCCGCCGCCGTCCCCGGCGTAGACCGCCGAATACGGCATCCAGCTGGCCTCATCTTCGGACTGTGAGGCATCTACGTCCAAATGTACCTTCACGGTATCTTTGGATACCCCGATGATCTTGCCGTCCAGCGCTGCGCCTGCAATGTCATCATTCACGATCTCGTTCTGGCGTATGCCGCTCTCCGGGCTTAGCGTCACCGTATGCCGCAGCATGCCTCCCCGTAGCAGACTCACGCTGGCTTCCACTTTCAACTCTTCTTCCTGGAACAGCACGGTATCTCCAAGTGCGAACCAACGGTGTGTATCCACCGTATATCTCGTAAAATCCTTTTCCGTCACGCCTGCTGCACCCACGGCCCACGCTTCCTTCAGCGCCTTCATGTCACGGGTTAGCGTGTAGCCTTGATCCGGCAATTCCGAGAATCGTCCATCCGGAACCCCGATGTAGAGCTTCGGTGAATCCGCCGTCACCTCCGGAATAATTACCGCCCCGAACCTCGAAGCCATCCGCCGCAGAAACTGCCAGTCTGTCTCCCGATACTGCAATGTCAACGCACCCAGTTTCGTACCGCCGCTGACGTAATCGATGACATCCGACTTCGGATAGGCGGTCAGCACCTGGCGAATCACGTCTTCACAATCCTGGTCCTTGTTCTGAAACGAACGGATTCGCGGCTGAATATCCAACAGGTAAGAATAGGATACCGCCTCGAGTTCCAACAGATAGATCCCTTGCACCCGGCGTATGCTCACGTCCTGCACCATGCCCTGGAACAACTTGCGCACTTCCTGCCCCTGATCTCCGGTTTCGATCAACTGCACATTTTCCGACTGAACAGCCCGTTTCAACTCCCGATCCTGTTGCTCATCCGGCACGATGCCTTTGAGAAACAGCCTTGCATGATCTCCTGCCCTTCGTTCGAGCCGCAATTCCTGAATGCTCTGCAGCGTATAGGGCGACAGGCACCGGATGTTCCCCGCTCCGACAGCCGACTCCACGATGCTCATCGTTCTCCTCCTCTCCTCGCCTTCATCCTTGCCTCATCCCTACATCCGTTGATCAAGGACATATAGTGATGGTCCTCTGTAGACCTACATGCCAGCACTTTCGATCAGCGGATATTGCCTCCGAACCCGGTTGTTCCGCCGATGGACGATCCCCCCAATTCCTGTCCATCGTCTTCAATCTGGATGTATCCGCCATACAGGCACATGTTCATGCAGGTGCTTAATAGCGCAGGTTCGTTTTCGATCAGCACATCCGTCTTTCCGCCCATCCACGGCGTGCTCACCACGGGGATGCAAGGTGCCTTCTGCACGCCTTCGATATCGAATTCGCCCGCCTGTACGGCCGGATTCAATTGACTCGTGCAGTTGCCAAACGGCATGATGTGAATCATCGGCGTGGCATCTGCCACATTCAATTGCGCTTTCTCTTTCAAATGCACGCCGTGACTGTACGGAATCTTCAGCCGATTCAGCTGCGTTCCGCAGGAACAGCTCAGAATGGCCCCGGCGACGACGTAAGCCGGCCCGCCGGCCCCCTCATCCACTACATCCGGTTTCGTTGCTCCGATTGCCTCTGCCATCATCATTTCTCCCTTCGGGTCGGCAGCAATGCGGCTGCCCATAGTTCAACTTGACGTTCATGCCTCTCAGCGTTGTAACTCCCAAGTGGTCAATTCCACCCGTTCCAACTTCAAACCAATGAATTCCCGTCTCAGTATCGCTTCCGCCAGTGCCAGATTGACGAGCAGAACCGTTTCCTGCAAACGCTGATCCGTGAGCTGAACGACAGGCCATGCAGTGCGGTTCAAGCGATCTCCATCTACCTGTAAGCGGCGCAGACGCCCGCTCCGATCGAATTCGCTGCCACCAGCCAGCGCAGCGATTCGTGGCGGAACCATGAACCAATATGGATATAACTTTTGGCGCTCCAGATCCATCAGTCCAGTCACACGAAACAGCAGTTTTGGCGCAAAGGCCTGCATCACATATTTCAGATCATCAGACCATAAAGGGTAAGGCTGCTCGATCAGATCAACAGCAACCGGGCTGCGGCTTGGGCGAATCGTAAATTGCAGTGTTGCCTGCTCCAGCTCATGAAGCAGCTCCCCCCGCATCCATTCCGGTTTTATCCGCTCCTTCACATGCAAAGGTTCAATCGCATCCGCAATCCGCTGATCCTGCGTAATCCGAAACCAGCTTTCTTTCATCATCTCTGACCTCCCACTGCTCCAATCTGCTGCATGGCTTGCTTCAGCTCTTCCGGGGAATTTCCGATCGGCTGACCATCCGGCAGCGTCCGTTCCCTGGCTTCCGGGCGACCATGAAGCAAACAGAACGCTCCTTCGTCCATCCGTGCTTCTGTCAGCAGAGAACCGGTGAAATCCGTTTTCGTTACATCCGCGCCGCGGAAATCTGCTCCCGTCAGATTACACACGCCGAAGACGGCTCCCCGCAGATCGGCTCCGCGAAAATCAGCTCCTCCAAGATTAGCCAGCATGAAATCCGCTTCCCGCAAATCGCATTCGGCAAACGAAATCTCATCGAATCCCGGCCCGTTCCATTGTTCTGCATCAGGCAACCCTCGCTGTGCGTTCACTCCATAAAATGTGGCTCCAACCAGCCGGCTTCCTCGAAACCGTGTCCCATACATGTCGCTTCGATCCCACCGAGTATCCGTAAGTTCGCACCCTTCCCACGATGTGCCCGTCAAGTTACAAGCCTGGAATCGTCCGCCGCCGAACAACAGACTGCGAAAAGCCGAAAACCGCAGATCCATCCCGTCCATATTCATGCCGGATAGATCCATTCGTTCCAATGTGCCGTATCCGTAAGCCTCATCGTTGCCTTCCGACAGCCATTTGCGAATGGCTGCCTCGTCCTGATCGGCATAATCTCTCCGGTACACCGATTCGCTCACATCCAGGTACTCGCCCACCCTTACCTCGAATGCATCGCATTTGTCCAATTGGTCGAATGCCTCGCAAGCCAACGCGTCTGGCAACGCATGACGAATGAGCGAGGTAACATAGGCATGGCCATGCGCAGACTCCTGAATCAGCAACCGCTCAACATCAGGACGGTGAATCGCTCCCCGAAACGGCGATCCGGGCCGTTCCAATTCCTCTTCCCAACAGCTCTTCATGACGTTCAGGTAACCAAAGGCCCACGCGGCATCATAACTGCTCTCCACCGAACGTGGATCAAACAGCCATGTTTCGTCCGAAGCTTCGGCCAGATACAGAAACCGGCCTTCAAGCATGGAGGTCCGGAGCATAGAGTAAGTAACGTGACCAATCGGCCCGTGCTCTCCAATCTGCTGCTCATGCAGAACCCGCTCGCAGAACTGGCCAAAATGATGGACGAATTCTTGCTTCAATCGTTCGCGTTGTTCGACATACAATCGCTCCCAATGGAGTAACACCCGACTACGCACCGGAACTACAACCTCTTCCTTGAACCTTTCAAGTGCCATATTCATGCATAACCCACCACCTAGATAGCATTAATATGTTGTTATATGAATATCAGACATAACTTACATTCATCTGACCGAATGGGGGAATCCGCCCGGCAAAAGCCATGTTGTCCAAATTGCTTCCGCCCCGATCCCGATCCGATCACCTAATTGGTTTTCAATTCTGTCCCGACCAATGCGGTCGTTCCGTCAAGCTTGATGTTGCTTTCCTTGCAAGTCAGGCTGATCTCCTCTTTTGCGGACAGTACGATGCTTTTCTCGGCATTCATCATGATGTCTTCCTTGGCGGTGATTTTGACCTGCTGGCTGCTTATGATCTCGATTCCTCCGCCTTCGCTGAGCCGGATGAAGATCTCGCCATCCTTGCCTGTCACAATGACCTCTTCCGGAGTCATCTTGAGCTCCTTGCCTGCCGCGGTACGGAAATACTTGTGGTCCGGGTTGCTGACCTTATTGTTCTCTCCGTCATCGCTGTTCTGGCGGACAGAACTTGTAGCCACGCCTTCTTCTTCCCGGTTGCTTGGAAAATAAATTCGAACACTGTCGCCCTTCTCGGGCATAACGTACCAACCGCTGTTGCCTTCCGCCGTGTACACGGATTGATAGGGGAAATCATGAGCACCAGATGCGCTCTGCTCTTTGTCAATGTTCAGATGAACCTGCACCTTGTCTTTGTTGATGGCGATCACGCTTCCTTGTAAAGAGACGCCTATGATTTTGTCATTGTGAAAGGTATTTTGGCGCAAGCCGCGATGTGTACTAAGCGTATAGCGATGTTTCAACAGGCCGTTCCTCATCTCGGTCATGGCTTCATAGACGTAGAGCAGGCTGCCCTTGAATTCGATGGCATTACCGAGATCCAGCACCCGGTTCGTCTCGACCTCGTAGTACACGTAATCGTCTTCGCCGACTTCTACTTTCGTGTTCTGGGAAGTATAACGATATTTGTCCATCCGTTTGCGCACCCGGTAATTGAAATCCTCAAGCTTGCCTTTGGATGACGTATCGAAGACGCCGAAATAGAACTTGGGCGTATCGAATACCGATGCTGGCATAAGGCCCGTGCGCAAGCGGGAAGCAATCCGCTTCAGAAATTGCCAGTCCGTCTCTTCGTATTGCAACGTGAACTTGCCGATGGCCGCACCATCTGTCGCAGCATCCATGATATCGATATTGGGGTAATCGGACGCAATGGCGTCCAACAATTGGGGGTAAGTCATGCTGTGGTTTTGGAATGAACGGCTTTTGCGACGGACATCCAGATCATGCGTATGAGAGATGCCTTCCACTTCCAGGGTGTAGACCCCGCCGTTCGCGGTTACGCTAACGCTGAGAATCAAACCGCTGAATAACACGGAAGTGCCTCGTTCCTCATCCACTTGACTAATCTCCACCAGCGTGTCCGAGCCGCTTAATCGGACATATGAATCCTTCTTCTCTTCGTCAACAATTCCCGTAAACTTCATGCGGGCATGCTCGTTCATCTGTTTCGTGATGGATAGTTCCTGAAGACTGACCAACTCAAACGGGCTGACTCTCACATTCTGGTAAGACAATGCTTCTATGCTCAATTCAAAGCACTCCCTTCATGCTCATGTTCGACTTGAAAACGGATAGAGTTCATGATCGCAGAAGCAATCGGTTGCCAGTCCTCCATCTCCCGATCGGTGCAATTGAACGTGCACATCAGTGCCCTGTCCTCCAGTGAAGTGAACAGCATGAAGTGATAGAGATTGGCATTGACGACTGGGGTAAGGAACTCGCAAATGGCCACATCCCTGCCATCGATCTTACGATCATGATCCCCATACCATTTGGTCAATTTCTGAGTTTGGCGCAAAATTTGAATCATGCTCTGCTTAAAAAGCGGCAAGTCTTCCTGCGGCAATCGGTTGGTCGTGTGGTTCACTGCCACATTAATGGTGCCGTCCGCATTCGTATAGACCCATTTCGGCCGATTCTGGGATGGATATTTCAATTCCAGCATTTGGGGAGACATCGGTTTGAACGTACGCGGCAACATCAGGTTGATTTTCCCGTCCAGACATTCGGTTTCCTCAAAAGAGTATGGTTCGTCTCCGATCTGCACAAATTCAGCATGAAGGTCCGGTTCGGGTTCATCCGGGATATGACCATAACCATCATCGGTTGGCGATGTAGACATGCCGTTCATCATCGCCATAATCTTTTCGTCCCAATGCTTCATCACGCTCATCCTTTCTACTTGGAGTACAACATGTCATTCCGTGAATTAACCGTTTGAGCCGCAGCTTTCTCTCGCTCCTCTTAATCCACGATCATTCGCTGCGGACCGCTACCCAGGTAGCCCGGGCGTCCGCCACGGCCTCCCGCTCCGGCCAAGATCCGGTCCAGGTAGCGATGAATCTGGGCATTGCCGTAGTCCCTAACTTCCTGTCCGAGCCTGCTCGCAATGTAATGCTGGATCACCCGCCGATTCACGATCCCCTCGTTCAGGCACATCATGGCAAACGTCAGGTCCAGCGGATCGGTCGTGCCGGTACGCATCAGCCGGTCCGCATAATCCCTCATCATGAGCGGGGACAACGTGCTGGCCCCTTCGGCCGCATAAGGTACATGGATGACGTGCAAGGTGTTGAACTCAGTCGCCAGATCCGCGAACGTCTGGTAATCCTGCCGGAGCCTTGCACCTTCTTTCAGCTTGAAGCGACCCAGCTCCAGTTCGCCAGCACTGCATTCCTCTTCATCCAGCACAAGCTCCATCGAACCTGTTGTGATATCCTGTATCGTGGTTTCTTCGAGCAGCCGAACCTTCAGCAGCGTCATACGGCCTGTCGCCACGTAAGACATGTCTATTTGTTCGGTCAGCATATACAGTTTGCCGTGGTACAGCACGATGCCGGGGGATATGGACAGCTTGTCTGCCTTTACTTTAACCTCCGCCCCAGCAATAATGCCGTTTGCATAGTTGCGGTAGCGGAGTTCCAGATAGTCGCGCGGATAATCTCGAAGCTGCTCCAGCATGGCGGTTTTGAGAATGCGGCCCTTCTGGAAATGCGGATACGCATGCGTGAACATCAACTTCTCCCTCCCTTCGAACCGGAGCCAGCGCCTGACGACACACTCCAGGCAATCTTCACGGGCACTTCATCTTGTGCCATTCCCTTGGTCCGGTTTCTCTACTTCATCCCGTCAAAGAAGTCCAATTCCGACAGATCCGGCTCGAACGGAAACAGCTTCTGCGGACCAAGATAGAGCCGTTCGTTCTTTCGAGCAATCGGCAGGACGTAGAAGCCCCAATGGCGATCATCCGGGAAAACGAAAAACTTCGTCTCGCCGTTCACGATCGAGTCGGTATCATCCTGCGGAATTTTGCCTTGGTATTGATCGCGAATGTCCTCATACAGCACTTCCTTGTACATGTTCGGACGGTTGCCATATACCAGCTTGTGTCTGAGAAATCCGTCGCTGCCGCTGACGTACAGCTCGACTTCGGTCGTCTCGGACGGTCTGGAGATGCTGCCCGGCATGCCGTCGCTTCGATCCAGGCTGCTGATGAGTGCCTTTTCCCGCCCATTGTGGGTGTATGCGCTGATTTTGTATGGAATCACGGCGGCATCGTGGGTAATCTGCGCCCGTACCGTGCCGTTCTTCCGCGAGCTTAAATACCGGATTGCCCCTCTAAGGCAAGCGAGCTTCAGATCCGGCACCCGGCCTTCCGCCGGTTTCTGGCGAAATTCAATGCTTTTGCCTGGTACGAACTCTTTCAGCGCTTCCCGGAAAACGTCAATCCGGCACGACTGACCTGTCAGCTTGATGATCGAATATTGGCTCATCCGGCCCTGCCTGTAAAATTCATCAAGGAACTTGCGCACGACATCGTAGATGTCTGCTTTGATCAGCTGCGTAATTTCCTTGATGTTGAACACCACATCGGGGAATGCGTACTCATCCTTCAGCACGCCGTCCCGTTGGACCGACAGGAACCAGCGCTCCATGGTCGTAATTTGCAAGTCGTTATCGCCGTCATCCTCCAGTTCCGAATGGAACCGATTACGCAGAATGCCCGTTTTGCGAAAAAACTGCTGCTTCATTTCCTCGGCGATTTCCCATAGAAAATAAAAATTGCCCCTGACTCGCAAATACTCGTCGCGCGAAGCGTTCTCCCGCCGGGCAAAGGCGGTCGGGATAAGCCTTTCCGCTTCACGGTAACGTTCCTCCAGCTTGGCGTACACGGCCTGTACCCCTTCCTCGTCCACCTGACGGAACACGTCCGCGCCGGGGGCTTCGATCAGGCTGTCGATGTCGACCATGCGGCGCTTGCCCTCGTAATAATCGGCAAACGCGATTTTCATGAACTGCATGATGCGATACGTCAGGTTATGTCCGCCGAAGTTGGTATCCCCGTTCTCATAGGTGGTGTGAATGTCGAGATGGTAGGCGATCTGCCCGTCCTCGACCGTAAAGGCACATGACGACAAATCGGTCGTTCCCCCGCCGCAATCGATCACCAGCGCATGATACGTCTGCCCTTCCATGAAGGACCCTCGTTCCATGCCGTCCGCGAGCGTGTTGTACAGAACCGCCATTCCTTCATCCAGCGCATATTCCCGTTCGATGTTGTACTCCGGCAGCATCTCTTCGAACATTTGCAGAAACTGCGCCTTCATCTTCACCGGACTGGACAAATGCACGTGCCGGAACCGGCACTTGAACTGATGCTCCGCCGTACGGATCACATAGTTCATATACGCCCGCAGCAGATCCATGCGCGTCACGATGGCGGCATTGCCGTGCGGGTCCACGATCTCTTCCTTTTTGTTGTAATCATTCACCCAACGCTTCATGTTGCGGAACAAACTCGCCCTGCTGCTGTATCCCCCGCGCCTCATGCTGCGCAGTGCCTCGTAACCGAATTCGTAACGAATGTTCGCAGGATCGGAACAATCGGCCACGCCGACAGCGGTAGGCAAAACCTCGATCCATTCCGTCTGCCTGTAGGTCGGATCGGGAAAAGCCACGTAGTTGATTTCGTCCAGACGAACCCGGCCATTCAGCAGATCCTGGCTGCTCGGTGCCTGAATGTAGCCGGTATGCAAATAGGCGCCTGCCGTCGTGTTGGAGGTGCCAAAATCAACCGCAAGCACGGCTTCCGTCGGCTCAAGCTCCCGGATTTCGAGATCGGCCAGCGGAATTTGGGTGTATTGAATATGTACCGGAGGCAGCGGCCTGTCGGAATAATAGCTCTGATAGAGGTATTCCGAATCCCTTTTCCGGAAAAACAGCAAGCTGTACTGCCTGTTGCCCGTCCGTCTCCAAGTCGAACCGGGAGCTGCGGTCAGATAGAACGTGCCATGAGCCCCTTCGTCCTTTACCAGATTGAAGATGCCGCATAACTCCATCGTTTCGTTCACCAACAGCACATTGGACTCGACCAATCCTCCCGGCGCCGTGACGATGTAGCGGTCCAGCTTGTCCACCTTCAGCCCTTCATAAAGAATCAGCCTCGCTGGAACGCTTACGCCCCCATCACTAGTCATCGGCGTGGACATATTACGAGAAATGGCCTTCTGCAGCCGCTCGAACCCGCCCTCGCGCTGTTCCCGAATCCACAGCACATCGTCTGCGCCCAGAAATTTCAGAATGATGCGGATCAACTCTTCGCGCTCCGTTCGGGCCCCGATCCCTTCGACCAATCTTTCTTTGTAGCAAATATTGCGCAGCTGAAAAGTGGTCATGTCCATCAGCTCTTCACGCGTATAACGCATCGTTCCGCGGGCCCGCTCCCGTCCGGCAGCGTCTGGATACAGCCTGTATGAATATCCGTTCATGGTTCCTCCTTCTTGCAGGCGGCTGAAGCCAACCGCTAATCGTCCTTTGTACTCTATGGATGGGCGTTGCTTGGCGATCAATACAGCGCGATTCCATCCTGAACCAGCGTATAGTCCGCATCCAGAATGCCAAAGTGATGCTCCCAATAGATCTCCGTATCGAACCTGACCGGCAAAAACAGTTCCAGAATCAGTTCCAGCTTCTCGCGCGCCTCGGTTCGTTCTTCCTGTCCGATATACAGGAGCAGTTCATCCTTTTCTTCGCAATTGGCATACAGCGTCGAGCGCGGAAACATCCGTACGAGCGTATCCCGAAGCAGGTGAACGGCCTCTCCGGTGTCGTACAACCGAAGCAAGTTGCAGGCAATGACTTCCTGCTGCTCCCGATCGAACAGTTCGAGTCTGCGGCGTATGCGTTCACCGTAAATTCCCGAGCGCATGTCCCTCAGAATGAAACGAATGTGATATTCACGTTTGTTCATTCCCTGCATGAGATCCATGTCTGCAAGGAAATGCATGACCAGATCGAACAAGGTTTCGCGCAGCTCCACGTACTCCTCGTTGTTGATATCGAAAAGATCCCTGAAAATATCGTAAAACCGGTAATACGGGTTCACTTCGACGATCTGTCCGACATCAGCAGCATTCAAGTCGACCTGGCTGAGTTCCATGTAAGGAGAGTACACTTTGGCCGGAATGAACGTGAGCTCCCGCAAGTCTGTCCCATTTTGCTTCGCTCGAATGATCAGATCCCAAATGTAGTTCATGGCTCGTCACACCCATTTCCCTTCGCATCGATATTCCGGGAAGGACAGCTGGATCTCCGATACCAGGAAGCTGAGCAGATCGTCCAAATAAACGTCCTGATCCTGCGGGGCAGCCCGTTTGGCGAACTTCATGATCATCCGGCGTTTGTCCGCCTCGACGCGAACGTGGTCACTCATGAACGAGTTCAGCGGATACGTAACGCCCGTCGGGATTCCCGGAGGAGCAATCTGCACGTCTTCCAGCTCCAAGCCTTCTGCAGCCTGAAACGCATGGATCATTCGCGCAATTTCCCCCTTGGAACGGACAGATCGACCTTCCTGCCGGGCGTACTTGCCTGCAAATCCTTCCCGCTTTGCATTGGAGAACAAGGGGTAATCCATTTTGCCAATGCGGGTAGCTACGGGAACGGTCACTTTCATGACCGTCCAGGAATCCGATTTCTCCAGCGGAGAGACGATCGTGATGTCCTCCTCCGACCGTTTGATGTATCGAATGTGCGCTTCTTCGCCATCGACCAGGTATCCATGCTCGGTCCCCGTCTTGCGAAGCGGCAGCACATGCTCATAATTGACGCGGTCCGCTGCGGGAACGGGAAACCCGCCGGTCTTCATGTCCAGCTTCTGAATGTTCCACAGCGGAACGAGGTTGGTCCGTTTATATCGTTCGAATTCTTCCAGATGCACCGTCAGTTCCTTGACCTGTTGTCCCGTATCCCACATCTCTCCATCTTCGGATGCAACGAGCACGCAGTCGACGAATTTGTAAGCATAAGGCGCATTCACCGTCTTCCAGGCAAGACTGTTTTTACGAAAAATCCGATACAGTTCCTCGATTTTGCTTACATATAACGTGCTTGGTTTCAACTTTACCTTGATCCCGTAACGGCCCTCGGCCGTAACGATCTCCCCGGTGAAAGTGCGCTGGCTGTTCAACAACTTCCCTAACTCATACTGGCTGCAATCCATGTAGAAGGTGAACAGCTTGAGTTCTTCCTTTTTCGCCAGAGCTGCGGCTGCGTCGCTCAAGTACACGGTCTGCGGCTCCGCATCCTCCGGCAGCATCGGATACAGGTATTCATGAATCGGGTCCAGATCTTCCCGGGAGCTCAGGGTGACAAAGACGTCATGGCGCTCCTCCTGATTCTCCACCTCGTCGAACACGCGCTGCTCAATCTGCCGGTTCAACTCTTCCTGGTATTCGACCAGGTTCAGGAACACGCCGGTCATCAGGTTTTTCAACACGCGGCGCTGCTCCAAGTCTTCCATCTTGTTTAGCCGGTCACGGATAATGTCCTTCATCCTGTCTCTCCCCTCCCGGGTTAATGATCGTATTGATTATTACTGCTCCTTGTTCGTGCTGACCGCTCCCGATTGGGCTTCCCCAACCTCTGATGGTAAATCGCTCTCGCTCTCATGATCAGAGGAGCCGGACGAGCTGGTGCCGGTTGCACCTGTACCCGCTGACTGGCCCGAACCCGCAGCGCCGCTTCCGTTCGAACTCGTCGTGCCTGAAGACGTCGCGGGCCCCGAAGAACCGGCCGGGCTGGTGCCCGTTGGTTCCGCTGCGCCGGACAGATTGGACGACAGGCCCGCGGAATCTAGGCCAAGACCTGCATCCAGTCCGCCGTCCAGCAGCGGATCGGTGGCCGGAACCGGCGGGTTCAGCTTTTCATCGAGCTTGTTGATTTTGCGTTCCATCGCCAGCACACGCTCCAGCATGTCGATCTCCTGATAAATGCCCTGTGCCTTTTCATAAGCTTCCAACGCACCCGCGTAATCCCCGGCTTCGTTGTACCTGTCACCCTTCTGCTCCAGCGTATCGGCCTGAAGCTGGCGCGATTGGCGCTTGATGTCGGCACGTTTCGTCTCCGCTTCTTCAAGCTTGGTCGCGATTTCCTTGAGCGCTTCCTTGTACGCCGTTTCCGTCGCCGCCGTACGCGCTCGTTTGTACATGGTGATCGCTCCGCTGTAATCCCCGTTCTGCATCTTGATATCGCCTTCGGTCACCCAGTCCTGCACCTGCTGGAAGGTCGTCATTTGCTCCAAACGCTCCTGAATGGATGCCCGGTCGAACATGCTGTACGGCTCGGATTGCTCCAATGCCTTCGTATAACTGGCTGTCGCCTTGGCAATATCGCCTTCTTTGAGATGGGCTTCGCCGTCGACGAGCGTCTGGGCCGCCGCCATCTTGGCCGTAAGCAGTTTTTTGTGGATCGGGTCCTTGATCTTGATCGAGTTGTTGCGGGCCAAGCTGTAATCCGACACGGCCTTGGCGTATTCCTGCTCCTTCACGAACTGGTCCGCACTCTGCTCGTATTCCAGCATCTCTGTCGCCCACTCCGCCCTGTTCGCCGCCGTTTTGATTTTGTAGAACAGTCCCGCTCCCCCGAAAATAAGCAGCATGACCAACATGATCGCAATGCGTTTGATCCACTTTTTGCGGTTTTTCGGTTCTTCGTGGAAAATTTTGTTCACGTAGATTGCGGCAGCCGTATAGTTCTCTACCCGGCTTCGCTGTTTGCTGAGCATGACCTCTTCCAGCGTATCCACCAAGGTGCGCGGATCGTTCGCCGCTTCCGCGGCATCGATCATTTCCGCGTCATGCACGCCTTCCCAGATGCCTGGCGTACAGAGCACCAATGCGTCCCCATCGGCCAGTTTGATTTTATCGGACACAAACGGCGTGATCTTGCCCGGCTTGCCCGCATATTCATTCAGGTTGCCGCGCTCGTCATGCTGATCGATCCGGTCCTCGGGGATCTGTCCGTCCGAAGCCAGCTGGGCCGCCATGCTGTGATCCCGGCTTTTCAGCACAAGCCGGTTCCCCCGCAGATGGTACAGGCGGCTGTGGCCCGCCGAACCCCAGACCATGCGGGTATAATCCGTCACAACGATGACGAAACCGGCTTTTAATCTGACCCGGCGGCTCTCGTGTTGAAGCCATCCATGCGCTATACTGATATACTCGGTCAGACGCCGTTTCGATAACGTCGGTTTGTCCATGAAAGACTCCAACAAGGCCTGTACCAGCATCTCGGCGCTGTTCACTTCGGCATCCGTATCCAGTCCGTCCGCGATGATATAGCAGGCGTAATCCTCAAGCTCCACGCAGCCATAGTAATCCCGGTTTTTCAGAAATGACCCTGCCTCCGAGACAAAGGCCATCTTGAAGTCGCTGTTCTCCTTTCTCATCTGTCTCCCCATTTCATGTGTCGGTGCCCCGCTGTCCCGAACGTTCTACCATCCCTGTTCCAGAATGATGATCGTGGCGTTATCCTGATGCACCAGTCGTTTTTCTTCGATCAAATCGATGATGTCCTGTGCCGTATCGTGCGGAGACTGGTCCCGGGCAAGCAGCGTTTCCAGCTCCATCTCGGTCAGCGTGTTGTACACGCCGTCGCTGCACAGGACGATCTTGTCCCCCGGCTGCAGCGCAAACGGCTCGTCCGCGATTTCCATCTGCCTGAAATGCTCGTAGCCCAAATAGTTGACCAGCCTTTTGCGCTGCGGATTGTCCAGGGCCTCCTGTTCCGTGATCTCGCCGGACATGTACTGCTCTTCCAGCTGACTCTCCAACGTATGCTTGTGATTGATCGGAACGAGTTCGCCCTTGCGAAATACGGCAAGAATGCTGTCTCCGACCGCTCCCCAGTACAGGTTCCGGCCCCGAATCAGCGCGCTTACCAAGGTTGTTCCTCCCGGCACGCCCTGCTGTTTGCGCAGAATGGCTTGATTGGCCATGTGGGATGTGTTTTGATAAAACTCCTGCACGTCCGGGAAATACTCCTGCTCCTGGAATTCGCGAATAAAGGTCTCTACGGCCGTCGTACTGGCCATCTTGCCCCCTGACAGACCGCTGATGCCGTCGGCGAGCACGGCCAGCAAACCGAACGGCATGGATGCGCTGGCAAAATAATCGTCCTGTTCGCTGCGTGCCCCGATGGTCTGACCGTTTCCGATCTGTGCTTCCAAGGGCACGTCGTCACGCTGCCGCACCGGAATTATTCGGCTTCGGACGAACAAGAGCAGCCCGACCAGCATGCAGCCGCACGCAAGTACCCAATACGGGGTCAGCTCCTTGTCATTCCACAGGATCATGAACGTACTCACTGCTGCTCCCACTCAAAGTGCACGCCGCACAATGGAATGAAGAGAAATTTGCTGCGTCCGAGCTGAATGACGTCATATGCGGCCAACTCTACCGGTGAATAAACGGCCTCGTTATTGTGGTAGGCAAGCCCAGAGGCATCGCCAGGCAGCAGATAAAAATTGCGCTTCTTCGGATCGTACACGATGACCGCATGATTGCGGCGGGAGATCGTATTGTCGCCCAGAATCCGTACATGCATCTCTTCGGAACGGCCAATGAAATTTTTCTCCGCCATAATGCGGTAATCCTGACCCATCTGCGCGCCTTCAATGCACACCAGCCAACCGGTTACCGGCTCAATGCCCGTGGTTTCGCCCAAATAAGGCATCGTTTTGTCGTCTTCCGCCGTGCGGGGCGCACGCGGTACGGCTGCCGCGGTTCCCCCGCTAGGCGCAGCTGGCGACTCCACCGTCAGATTGCAGTATGGGCACGTATTTCCATGCCTTCTCGTGCTGAACATATGTCCATTAGCGCATCTCGTCAGACTCATTTCGTTTCATTCCCCCGTAAGCTTGGTTATTGTCGCCCGCCAACTACTTGACCAGAATCCGCGTGTTGGCAATATAAATTAAGTCCCCGGCCTCGATCAGGCTGGGTTCCTCGATTTCCAATTTGTTCGCTCGGCTCTGATTGCCCTTGCGTATGCCGACGCCGCTGGTCGAATCGATATCCTCGATGTACCATTGGCCGGATGCCTTGTTCAACACGGCATGCTGCGGGCTGATCAGGGAAGCATACGGCGTGTCGGACAGATCGATATCCGCTTCGATCGATTTGGTGCTTTTGCCGATCAGGACGCTCGTTTCGCCCTGGATATACCATTCTTTCACGCTGGTTCCATCGTCATCGAGAAGCACCAGCTTCACGATACGAGAAGACACCGCGGTTTTCTTCCTGACCCTGCTTCCTTGCGATGCAGGCAAATATTTGAGCAGCAAATACGCTCCTCCGGACAAAATGACGATAACACCTGTTACCCACTGGGCACCCATGTCCCGATTGATAAAAAATATGTAATATAACACGGTTAACGAAATTGCGGCGACGCAAGCATCCAGCGTCATCGTTAATACCGATCTTCCTCGTCTCACCTTTCAAACCCCCGCGTGCACCGGATGCGCCCATTCGCTGGATTTCCGGCCTACTTTTTTCGCACTCCGAAATAACGCTCAAACATGGCGGACATGTCCGTTGGATCTTTGGCCCCTGTTTTACTCCCGTTCGCGGCATCCTTGCCCTTGGAACGATAGCCGAAAAATTGCTCGAATTGTTGTTGCATCCGCGACGGGTCTCCCCAGAACTGACCAGGATCTTTCATGTCCTGATGGGTTCGGGCCGAGCTGCCCTGCCGTGCATCAGCATGCGCTGACGAACGACCTTTACCGCTACCTTGCGATGCAGGATCAGGCTGCCTGTCATACGCGGCTCTCAACTCCGGGTTCCCCAGCGTGCTATAGGCTTCATGCACCAGCTTGAAACGTTCCTCTGCTTTGGGGTCGCCTTTGTTGACGTCAGGATGGTACTTTTTGGCCAGCCTTCGGTACGCTTTTTTGATTTCTTCCGCCGAAGCGCCTTTGTCCACCTCAAGCACCGCATAATAATTTTTCATCGTATTCGTTGCTCCCTCTCTGCGGTAAGAGTAAAATAAAGATTAAGGGGCACAAGTGCCCCTTAACCTGATGGTGCGTTCGGTGCCGGTGACGGCCGGCCCCGAACGGAAGCTCCCTCTTAAACCGGGAAGCCGCCTTCAATTTTGGTGAATTCAGTTTTGTCTTTCTTCTGTTTGATGAACAGGCTGAATTCACCAACCCCTTCGGTATCACCGAAACGTTCGTTGTAATCCACGACGAATGCGTTCGGGAAGTAGATTTTGCGTACCACTTGATCGGCTGCAATGACTTCCAGCGTCACTTTGCGGTAGCAATCCGCCTTCTCGGCAGGAACGAGGGACCACAGCGCAAGCTTCATCGTGTCGTCGGCATTGTCGCCGTCCGTTGCGGTGATGATTTTGCCGCTGATGCGCAATGTTGCGCCCACATCCGTGGATCTTGCGTTGGAGTCATCCGGTGTATCCGTGTCGTAAGCGACCGTGCGGATGTTATCCATTCCCAGCTCGATTGTTTCTGCGCCTTCCACTTTCAATACAAAACCCATGAATTGTTACCTCCTTGGAATGATAAAATGTCTCCGGCCTTGGCCCGTTGAACGGAACCATTCCGGAATATATATGTTATAAAGGTACGCCCTGAGGCGAGACCTCTAAAACCGAAATGAATGGGTGCCCACTACGCTCTCATGGCGCTGGTGCCTTTGGTAATCATGACCTCGAGGTTCTTCACGTTGCCGTTGAACACCAGGTCAATGTGGCACATGTTGCTCTTCTCGTCGATGATATAGCTCATGTCGTCGCCTTCCTGAATGATCGAATTGACCGATCCCCGGCTGCCAAGCCATTTGCTCTTCTGGCTGCTCGGATTGTTGCTGAAGAACTTGACGATGTTTTCATGCTTGAAATCACCGGTTTGGAAACGCAGCAGGCGCTCGATGTAGGTGCTGACCAGCGTTTTGTAGATCGAATCATAACCGTCCTCGGACATGGCCATGCTTCTGGCTTTGTACACCGTAATCCGTTTGATGTCGCTGTCCTGCAGCTGCGCGTTCTCCGAAGAGAAAATGAAGCCGAAGTTTTTCCGGTTGATGGCATCCTTGATCGTATTCGTGAACCCGGAAATTTCCTTCGTCATCGTGGTTACGACGCGCAAGCTGTTGTCGCCCGCCTCGATATCGAAGCGCACCCCCGGATAATCGCGATTGACGTTTTTGAACGCGGCCCGCAAATATTCCGGACACTGGTACGCGGCAACGATACCCGCAGCGACATAGGAAGCCCCTACATACACGCCTTCGATCCAAAGCTTCAAAATGTCTTCCTTCTCTTTGGACAGTTCCACGCCATGTTCGGTCTGGAGCATCCGGCTGTCGATAATGACGCCTGACTTCTCCTTCGGAATGATCGTGAAATTCGGTGCGCTCGGAATGGCGAATTCGCTGTATTCCTTTCGGGTCAACATGGCGCATTTGTCGACGTACTTGTCGATCCCGGCCGTCGCCATGCTGCTGAACGTGGAATCTTCCCCGGATTCGAAGCTGAAGAAGACCTGGATTTTGTAATCCTTGATGACGTTGAGCAGCATTGACAGCGATTCCATGCTGTTGCCGTCCTGTTTCACAACCTTGTCGTTACCCCGGAAGCGTTCGCGGCTTACTTTGACGTTGCCGGTATTTTCAAGCTCCACCGAAGGGACGATGCCGAACCAGATCGTATCGGTGAAATCGTTTTTGGCATTGACCGTGTTCAGGTACGTTTCGAGCCGCGGAATATTGCTGCTTTTCACCAGCATGTCAAGTTTGGCATTGGTGATCAGCATGGACGGCTGCATGCCTTTGTTTTTGATCGCATATTGGTCAAAGTACATTTTGACGCCCAAAATTTTCTCGACGAGCGGTTTGACCGTTTTCACGAAATCATCCTTGGCCGTCTTGTAGAACTCCAGGTATGTATTGTAGTTCTGCACCTCAACGGCCGTATCCACTTCACTCTGTACCGCCGGAAGCGGGCAGAATGTACGGACAACCAGATCCTGAACGTAAGGGGATGGCGATTCGGACAAGGAATCGTAATCATCCGCGAACACCTGTGTCAGATCCGTGCTGGAAGACTCATCGAGTAGCATCAACTCGTTGTTATCACTCTTCGGAGCTTCGATGATTTTCAATTCTCCGCTCTCGCCGATCGTCAGTTGACCAACTTGAATCGCCTCGGATGCCGTCTCTTCCTGGGCCCTGCCGAGCAGAAGCCGGGTTTTGATATCTTCGATCGCGAGCGGCAGCATCGCCATCACGTTGTTGTAGTTCCGGCTGGCTTCCTCGAACATGACGTTCAGCTTGTCCCCGACATCCAGCTTCTTCGGATCTCCGTCGTCCAGCTTCTCGTATTGCCCGTACATGTAATGGATTTCCTTCCGGACTTGCCGGATGTCGTCCATCACCTTTTTCGGCGAAATCATGTCGAGCAGGTTCTCGAACTTGAAGTCGACGTTGGTAATTCCCTGGCTGCGCTTGGTATCGATCAACGTAAACAGCATTCTCAGGAAATCGTTGCTGTGATCGATCTTGATCTCCGAAACGGCCTCGTCCGGAATGTTTTCCGGCTTTTTAAGCGTATACATGACCTTCTGATTTACCGCATTGAAGAAAGAGTACACGCTGGGAGAGAACTTGTCGAGAAACTCGTCAAAGCTGCGAACCAGCAAATGCTCGTTGATTTCTTTGACCTTGTCGTCACTCAGACTGTCGATGCCTTTGACATCGCCCACAATCGTGATCAGGTCCAGCTTCTCCGGGTTGATCTCTTCGAAAAGCATCGTTCGATTGGTTTGATTAATAATGTCCATTCAGTCAGCGCTTGCCCGGAAACATGGGCATTTGGAGCAAACGCTTACCTCCCTCCATCAATTTTTGACACTCCGCCCGCCTCCATCCGCCTTTGGTCATGAGCTTGCAGAATCATCAGGATTCGGCAGACATGCGACTGATAGATCGTGCCGTCAACATACACCCGGAACTTGCGAACCAGATTTATGCCGTTTGTTTGGAGATTTATGGAATTCATCTTAATCATCAGCAATATGTTTTGTCAATATTCCCCTATATAGGACTAAAAGCTCAATTTTGCCTGTCGAATATTCCTAAAGGACTAATTTTTGTAATTTACTTCATTTCCTGACGGAGCGTGCCGATGATATAGAATATACTAGAATTTGGATGAGATACAATCTTTTTAAACGGATGGGGTTTAGCCCCTATTCAAGATTTAAAATACTTGTAAACAAACCGATTCGCTTAGCTTTTATATACATAACGACATGTAACCCGGTTAAATCGAGCACCAGCAAAGACTTAAAAAACACATAATTTATCACGTTTATATAAACCGCAAAATACAAACACACGTTAACGGAGAGGCAGAACCAATCTGGAGAAGCAAAGCGTTCGCTAAAAGCTTTCTGAAAGAAAGCTGCATCGGAAGCATAGGCTGTTCACCGGATTTTCCCCCTTAGAAAAGGGGAATCCCAAAAATCTGGGGATAACAGCGATCGGAAGATGGTACTGCACTCGCAGTGCCCTAGTGTGAATGATTAGTGCGGTCTATATAGCTTGAAACAATCATGTACTCGACCAGAAAGGAGCTTCAAATGCCTCTCATGAAACGAAAAACACTCAAACTATGGATGATGATCATGCTCTTCATCCCCCTGATTTTGCCTCCATTTCATTCGGATCGAGCTTCTGCCGCTTCGGCAGTCAAGACCCAGTCATATCAGGGCCTCGATGCCATGTTTGTACTGGATGTCAGCTATTCCATGAATGAGACCGACAAGGATCGCATTGCCGAAGAAGTCATCCATATGTTTATGGACATGAGCAGCGGACCCAAGACAAGGCTGGGCTTTGTCGCTTATAACGACAGGGTCACTTCCTCCATACCGTTAACGGATATCTCCTCTTCCGGAGCCCGGAACGCTCTTCGGGGCCGCATTGACGGTCTGAAACGTTCCGGTTATACGGATCTGGGACTTGGATTGCGACGCGGTGCGAGTCTCCTTGCCCAATCGGGCGATGATCAGCGCAAACCGTTCATGATCTTGCTTTCCGATGGCGAAACGGATTTGCGCGGGTCCACGAACCGAACGGTCTCCGATTCTTCCAAGGATGTGGACAACGTGATCGAAATGGCCCAAAAGGCCGGCTACCCGATATACACGGTCGGGCTGAACGGGGATGGCACGGTCGATCCGGCAGAGCTTGAACGCATCGCTTCCGAGACGGGCGGTTCATCATACATTACCGGCAGCGCGGACGATCTGCCCGAAATCTTCAATCGGATCTTCGCGGATCAGATTCAATCCGTTCTGGTATCGGTCGCTGCGGTTACCGCCACCGGGGCGATGCAGGAGGTCACGGTGGATATTCCGAATTCAAGCATGGCCGACGCCAATATCATCATGCTCTCTGACCATGCCGTTTCGGAGGCCCAGCTGTATTACCAGTCCAGCAACGTCAGCTTCATCCGATCGGACAAATACGCCCTGATGAAGATTATTCGGCCGGTCAAGGGACAGTTCAAACTGAAATTCAAGGGGCGCAGCGGCGATTTGGTTAAAATCAACTTGCTGGGCAACTATAACTTGTCCGCAGCAGCCGCCATGGCAACGGAGAAGCCGGCGAAAGGCACAACGATCACCTTTGAAGCGGCACTGCATGACCAGACTGCGGAATCCAAACCGATTGAAGATTTGAACGTGTACAAAGGCCTCAAAGCCGAACTGGTCATTACACCATTGAAGGGAAACACGGAGCGCGTTCCTTTGAAAAATACCGGAAAAGGTTTTACAGGGGAGTATGTGTTTGCCCAATCGGGTTTGTATACATGGGGTGTGCGAATCGATGGACCTGATTTCTACAGGGAGATCACGCCAGTCAAGGTGGATATTACGAATCAGGCTCCTGCCGCAACGGGGAAAATCATGGACTTGTCGAAGGATGATGGCGACGCGCTCGTTGATCTGAATGCTTATTTTGAAGACGCCAATAAGGACCCTCTTACCTACCAGCTCGTTGAAGGTGACAACGGCAAGTTCGAGAGAGCTTCGATTAACGGAAATCTATTGCAGTTGTCGTCCCTTCGTACAGGAAATTCCACCATCCAGATTACGGCAACAGACCCCGAAGGAGCAAGCACCACGGCGGAGATTTCGCTTCAGGTTCATTCCTTCCGCGAGAAACTGATGCTGTATTCGGGGCTGGCTATCGTTGTTGCGTGCGGACTGTTCGCGCTGTATTGGTTCGTGCTGAAACCGAAGCCCGCGTTCCGCGGCAGATTGGAAGGATATTTTCTCGCAACGGCAAGCGGGGAGGACATTCCGGTTACCCATTGGCCGCTGACCTCGATTGACCGCCGCAAAGTGAATCTTGGGGAGTTGTTCGACCGGATGGACATCGGCATCAAGGTGCCGGAATCCGGACGAATCTGGCTGGAAGCAGGTAAAAAAGAAACGCTGCTGGTCAGACACGACACCAATTGTACCGTGGTTCGGGGCCGGACGCCAATTCAACGCAAACAAACCGCTGCACTGGAATACAATGATAAATTGTATATCACGTTTGAAGACGGCGTTACCGAAATCGAAATTAGGTACAAAGCAATCAAGCCGAGCACTAACATTTATGTAGGGCAATCCAGAGAACCGCATCAGAAGTCCGGAACATCGGCGATGTAAAAAAGAAAGCCGACTTCGCCTTGCGCGCAAGGCACTCCCATTGTTTTCAATTCAATGAAGAGTGCCTTGCCGCTATAAGGCGAGGCCGGCTTTTTGAGTTTTCGTTCATGCTGTTTCATGCTTGGAGCCGGTTCGGGCTTCGTACACTTGCGTATGCTCCTGATCCGACTCGGCCCATTCCACATTCCCCGGTTTGCGCACTTTCCACACCATGGCCTGAAGCTGAAGGGCGCGTTTGATCCAGCTTAGGGAAGAGCAGCGTTTCTCGGAACGGACCGTCAACCCCCAGCGAATGACGGAAGAAAGCCATCGGGTTACATACTCGTTATAGGCACGAACCGCGAGCAGTTCATCCCGGAACAAACGCTGTTTTACATCCGTCGGCGGCTGGCCGCACGTCCAATAATACAACAAGGCTGCCAAACTATACAGATCCGAGGTCGGTCCTTGCACCGATTTCTCGGAATAAAACTCAAGCGGCGAATACCCTGCTGATGTAAAAATCGTTTGCTTCTGCCCGGCGTCCACCGGACAGCGCACGGCAGAGCCGAAATCGATCAGCTTTGGCGTGCCGTCTTCCAGCACCATAATGTTGGTCGGTTTGATATCCCGATGAAGGATGCCCTGCTTATGCACGTATTCGATCGTATCCACCAGCGGCAGCAGCGTCGTGCCGATAAAGTCGGCATCAAGCCGGTGGTTATGCTCCTTCAGGTAGTCATTCATCGGCACGCCGTCGCAATACTCCATGATCACATACCCTGTGTCATTGGCTTCAAAATGGTCCACATGCCGAACGATGTGTGGATGATCCAGTGCCGACAGCAGTTCACCTTCCAGCATAAACGCAGCGAGAAGCTCCCGATATTGCCCGCCATATCCCCGCGAAGCGCAATATGCGCTTTTGTGATCCGACTTGCGGCCCGCCAATCTTCGTGGAAAAAACTCTTTGACGACAACCTTGGCACCCGTGGACCGATCTCTTCCGGCATATACGATGGTCAGTTCGCTTCGGGCGATCACCCGTCTTACCTGATATGTATTGTTCAAAACGGTGTTGCGCTGCAGCGCGTCTTTTTCGTTGCCTTTTCGCATGACTTACCTCTTTTCAAGCTATTCCTGCACAACCGGTTTCATGTGCACCATTTGAAGCACCCACAGGGATCCAGCTGGAAACGTAATCCCATGGTTTACCCCAAACGATGCACTTTGAAACACGGTCCTGCTGTTCAAGGCTTAAATCCCGTCGTTTTAACATGGTTGAACTACCGAATGGCATCAGGTCACTTCGGTCCCAACACCCGTCCTTTAAATTTACTTTTACAGCTGGATGCTATGATCCATAGTTCTCCCGAAGAAACTGACCGATGTCCTTATTCATTTGCACCAGCGCTTCCTGGGATGGATAATGGCCCGTATCATACGTGATCGTCCGTACGTTCGGAATAATCTCCCGCGCACGTTCCACCAGTCTGTCTGCCGGGAAAAAGATGTCTCTTTCCCCTGCCAGCAGCAGAGTGGGCGCTGCATAATCCTTTAGTTCTTCCTTCTCCGTCAGCTTGGGCAGATCCTGCTCCAAACTGACGTGTTTGAATATTTTGCCGACGATATTTTTATCCGATTCTTTCATGCAGCCACAGGACACGTTATCCGCGATCTTTTGCAGTGAAGCGGCAGAAGAAGTCATTTTGTATTTGAAGAACGGAAGGATGACGTCTTGCGCCATTTTGATCTTTGAACCGGCAGCAATTCCCGCAGGCATGACCAACACAGAGCAGGCGATCCGGTCCGGAATGTACGTAGCCAGCCTCAGTACGATGCCGCCGCCAAAAGAAGCCCCGATAAACGCGCTTTTTGGGATCTCGTAATGGTCCAGCAGATCGGCAGCCCACATCGCAAAGCTGTCAAACCTCGCAGAGATTCGCGCTTCCTCACTGTAGCCTGGATGTCCGATCGTGTCTGGAGCAATAATCCGGTAATCGCCGAACAACGAAGAGAACCATGCCAACGTCATCGGATTCACGCAATTGCCGCCTTGCAAAATAAACAGCGGTTTGCCATCCTCCGGTCCAGTCAATAACACATGGGTTTTGCCGAAGCGCGTGTCCACGTACTCCCGCCGAATATCCCCGCCGAGCTGCCCCAAACAGGCCTCGTATTCCTCCAGAATGCTGCTCTTTCCTTCTTCACTTCTATAAATGGAACTCATGTCTGCCTCCTGCAATATAATGCCATTCTTCTTGACATAGAAAAAAGCCCGTCAGTGACAAGCTCCCTCGCATGTAACTATCATTTGGAACTGATTATAAATTGGAAACTGGAAAATGTAAATAACGATTATTGCAGACGTTGTTTTTACGTCATTATGGCCCCTTAATTTGCGATATGGACGGGATTTCACCCCTTTTTATAAGAAAAAAAGGCTTTGTTTTCGTTAAGCTCCTTTTCGCTGTTTCTTTTCCTCGCTTCCGGCATTATACTTATCGAGGTAAAAATAACCAAAATTAAATCCAAGGAGGAGTACTATGCGTAAAGGAAAATGGTTGTATTTCATGTTGATGGCAGGATTAGCTGCAGTCCTATCCTTAAGTGGGCCAGCATCTGCATCCGCCGGATCATCATTGCCCAAGCCCAATTGGGGAAAAACGTTAGCATCTGAAGCATACGGATTTCCCCAAGCACCTTATCACGTGCCAAATACCAATACGGTATACATTCATTCAACATCATCCGTCCAATCGGAAACCAAGATATGGGAAGTGGGGATCGTTTCAGCCGTCGATCGAACAACGGGAAAAGAAAAGTGGTCTTATCCTTTTTATAAAAAAGGGATGGCCTATCCTTGGAGTACCAAAATGGCTTATAGCGCTAAAGGCTCCGTATATGCCCTCGTAGAAGATGGCAGGGGTACAAAGCTATATTCGGTCAATTCGTCCGGTAAACTGAATTGGATGCTGCCTGTACCTGCAGCCAATGAACTTGTTGTGATGAACGATGGAACCATTATATTGATCAACCCCAGCAAACGGGATGCCAATGGAAAATTTGTCCCATGGGCCTACGCCTACGGCACAAACGGGAAAAAGCTGTCGGAGCGGGCTCTCGGGGATCAGTACAGCGTAGTGGACGGGACATATCTGGTTTCACAGGTTGGAGGTTTGGTTAAATCAAAGATTGACGTCTACGGCTCCAAATTGAACAAGCAGTTTACATATACACCACCTAGCAATGCGTATATTGATGTTGCGGGATTTTCCTGGGTTTATAATAGCAGCGATCTCCTTCTCCGCATGAACGTGCCTTCCAAGGGGAACCAGTTAATTGCTCTCAATGCTAAAGGAAAAACATTATGGGTCCGCAGCATCGCCGGGAATGCCACGGTTCAGTCCGTAGGAAAGAACTATGTGGTGTATGAGAACGGAGAAATGAAGGTATACGGCGCCAAAGGATTGCTTCTTAAAAAATCCATGAAACTGACCGATCCGATGCAGGTCGTCCATAAAACGATCGACCATCAATTGTTAATCAACGAGAACGAGTACAAGAGTGTCTTGGACCCTGCCACGTTGAAAACGATCTATCATCTCCCTTATGACGAAGAAACATCAGAATATTACTATGCGGGGAATGGCTACTTGTATGAGGTAAAAGATTTCTTTAAGTTGTCCCAGTACACATTGCCAGCTGTACAATAGGTTTAAAAAAACAGCAGCCGTTTCTGCAACGGACTGCTGTTTTTTTTGTTATATCGTTCCTTTTGGAAAATGGAGCATGCCGGCCTTATTTACGTCCGTAATCCGCCTTGATTTCGCCCCATTCCTTCGTTTGCCATTTCAATACCTTGTTGGGGTACGTATTCGTCTGCAGCCACCGCTCCGCACGGTCGATCATCAGCCAGATTTCTTCCGTTGAAGCATCGCGCGGCAACGTCGTGGATACCTTTTTCTGCTTCAGCCATTTCATGGCATTGACGGAATCAGAGTATACCGTCTTGCTGCTTCCTCTTTGTTTGAGGTATGCCAAGGCATGCACGATGGCCAAAAATTCTCCCAAATTGTTCGTTCCCTTGTTAATCGGGCCCACCGAGAACAGAATCTCTCCCGTCTTGGTATCCACGCCCTTGTATTCCACCGGCCCCGGGTTGCCGCGGGTACCCACATCCACCGAGATGCTGTCGTAATCGACGGTTTCTGACGTTTCCATCCCTGCACTCCGTCCGGCGCTGCCCGAGCGGGCTTTGGACGAAGCGCCCGAACCGGCAGCGCCGGAGCCCCAATTGCCTTTCCAGCCTGCATGGTAAGCCTGCTCTGCCGCTGCTTTGGATTCGTATGACTTGTATTTTGCACCTGCATATTGATCGGTCTGAGCCTTGCATTCGGCCCAAGTGCTATATACGCCGGGTTTCTTGCCTTCCCAAACGACATAATATTTCTGCTTTGCCATATCCCTTTACCGCTCCTCGGTTTACTGCATTCAATACATTCAATAACCTATTGTAAACGATCGGAAGGACGGAATGAAAGCCGTTGTTTCATCTTTTTCCTATGTATGACGGTTATCTTCATCCCTTTAATATTTCCGAGGCAACGACCAAAAGCTTATTTTCATTATGTTTGATCTGGCATTCCAAGCTTTCCAGGCAGCTCTGGATTTGTTGGTCGGATAGCCTGTCCTTGATTTGCTCCAACAACATCAATGCCTGTGCGCTCACTTCCAGAGCGGGATCACCGATATATGGAATGATGTATTCTATATGTAAAATATAATCCTGTTGATCAAGTGAGGATAATGCAATGGCGATTTCGTTTCGCAATCTGTCGTTTTCCGTTGTTTTCAGCAGTTCAAATAGTACATTTAATGGAGAAATGTCCTTGTTCTGGGCCATTTCCGTTACTTGTTGAATCACGTCTTCAGAATCTTCCCCGGAAAGAAGTTCTTGGATCATGTTCGAATACATCGTATCTATCTTGCATCACTCCTCATTGGTTGGAAAGGCTACCTTATATTAATATCGGTCATTCCCGCATCCTGGAATCTAGGATAATGGTCCTTTTTATCACTTGGGACTTTTTTCCTCGCCCCCTTCCTTTCGGGGATAGAACTGCATAATTCACCCATACCGCGAGAAGACTAAAAAAAGAACAGGACCGTACAGAAAGGAAGGCTGCTCATGGACTGGATATGGAAATCCATCTTGCTTGCGCTGACGGGCATCATTCTGCTGCGGATTGCGGGACGCAAATCCATCTCGCAAATGAGCGTCGCCACGACGGTCATCATGATCTCGATCGGAACCACGATCGTACAGCCCATTGCGAATCACGAACTCGGCAAAGCGATTGGATCAGCGGCGGTTTTTATTGCGATTTTGCTCGTGGTCGAGCAGCTTCAGCTGAAATTCAATATTTTCGAGCGGCTCATGAGTGGAAGTTCCAAAATGGTGGTAGAAGACGGAAAGGTGATTATCCCCAACCTGAAACGCATGCGTTACACCGTGGACCACTTGGAGATGCAGCTGCGGCAAAATGGCATTTCGAGCATCAGTGATCTGGAATCGGCTACAGTCGAGCCCAATGGTCAATTGGGCTACGTATTGAAACGCCATGCGCGTCCCGTAACGATCGGGGAACTGGAAGAACTGCTGAACGGCAAAATGCTCCTGGATGCCCAGCATGCGGGAGTCAAGGCAGCGGCCAACGAAGCATCCAGCGATGTGCAGCCAAAACACCCCCTCGGTCCTTTGCCCGAAAACGGTAACTCCACGGATATTTTCGAGGAAGTCGGCACGGGCGGTCACACCATACCGATCGATCCCAAACTGCAATAATCGTTATGATGAACAGATCGCCTGCGGCGGCTCCCAAATAAAAAACTGACGCCGGTGATTACCGACGTCAGTTTTCAGTTAGGTACATTATCTTAATGTTTTTAAAGCGCCGCTCCAAGCATTCACTTGGTCCAGCATGGCATTCACATTATCCAGGTGCAGCGCCTGCGGTTTGAAGGCTCCGTTCTCGAAATCCGTGAACAAAGACAGTGTCGGGTGTACCCGCACGTCGGCGATCAACAGTTCGCCCATAATGCCGCGCAGATGTTCAGCCGCACGCGCACCGCCCGTCGAACCGTAACTTACGATCCCCGCCGCTTTGTTGTTCCATGCTTCGCGCGCGAAATCCAGGGCGTTTTTCAATGCACCGGTAATGCTGTGGTTATACTCTTGCACGATGAACACAAATCCATCCAGCTCGTTGAGCTTTTGGTTCCATGCTGCGATGCCCGGTTCTGAACCGTCGGTTGTGCCAAGGAATGGCAATTGGTAATCCGAGATATCCACGATTTCATAATTGGCATCTCCACGTTTGTCTGCAATTTCTTTGACCCATGCCCCTACCTGCGGGCTAACGCGGCCTTCGCGAGTGCTTCCCAAAATGATTCCGATGTTCAATTTAGTCATGGTTACTTCCTCCTCGGACGTTTGTCCAAATATTTTTTTCAAGAAACCCATCTTTCATCCATCCAATCCATATTACAGGTATTTTATTATTGACCTACAAATCAATGCGGCTCTGTTCATCCTGCTGACTTCCTTCATTGATCACTACATGGAAAAGGCAATTCTCCTTACGGATCGTGTCCTCTTAATGTCGTGTGCTCAATTTAAGTTACTTTATGTAAGTGATTATAATTTCTTCACTGAGTATTGTCAAGTAAGTTGGTGAAATATTTTTAAGCGAGTATAGACGACATATATTATGCGTACAAAAACAAAAAAAGACCACTTCTAGCCATCCCAATGGCTTGGAAATGATCCATGCTATTCCACGCTGCTTATAGCAACCCCCCCTCCGAAACCTCACGGGCTACGGACCTAATTGTAAATGGTAAGCTTCTCTTCGGCTGCCGTTCTTGGACGCGGCTTGGGTACAACCTCCGGATAACCGATATGCAGCACGCCGACGACCCGTTCTCCGGGCTGAACGCCCGCCATCTCGCGGAACGAAGGCGCGAACTGATAAGCATTCGTTTTCCATACGACGCCAAGCCCCTGTTCCCACGCAGCCAACTGAAAGCATTGCACCCAGCTGCACACTGCGCCGAAGTCTTCGATCCATTGTTTCGGACGCGAGTCCTCTTTCATCACAACCACCAGGTGAACGGGAATCGTCATGTACTCGGCTCTTCGCGACTCTTCCACCCTTCTGCGGTCGTCCGCGGATAATGCATCCAGCACGGCTTCCGTGAAAATATGGCGGGAATCGCCCGAAAACTGAATATATCGCCAGGGTTCGCGCAATCCATGCGTAGGTGCCCAATTGGCCGTATCGAGCAAGGAAAGCAGCATGTCCTGGGATACGGGATCACTTTTGAACTGCCGGATTGACCGGCGTTCTTTGATGGCTTTGGCAACAGGTGTATGCTCCACCGTGTATTTCACGCTATCCCTCTCTTTCCGGACTCCCTCTTTATCGTGTATTAGCGCGCGTTAAGATACGCAATACCAAGCCCGCCCGTAACCGGGTTTTGATAGATTTCGCAGTCGACGTCGAACACTTCTCCAATCATTTCGCGGGTGAGAATATCTGCCGGCTTCCCATGCACCACGATCTGCCCCTTCTTCACTACGTAGAGGTAGTCGCAGTATTCTGCCGCCAGTTCAAGGTCATGCAGCGCAGCCAAAATGCCGATGCCCAGCTCGCGGACCGTGTTCAGGATCTGCAGCTGGTATTTGATGTCCAGATGGTTCGTCGGTTCGTCCAAAATAAGAAATTCGGGCTGCTGCGCCAGTACGCGGGCAAGCACCACGCGCTGCTTCTCTCCGCCGGACAAGGAAATGTAATTGCGATCCGCATGTCCGGTCAAATTCACCTTGGCTAGGGCCTGCTCCACAATTTCGTAATCCTGATCATTGTCGGTTTCAAGCAACCGTTTATGCGGGGTTCGCCCCATCATGACCATTTCGCGCACCGTAAAATCAAAGCTCAGCTCATTGAACTGGCCTACCACGCCCATATGTCGGGATACGGCCTTTGGGCTTGATTTCAGAATGTCCATGTCGTCCAGAAAAACGCTGCCCTGCTGCGGCTTGATCACCTTGTATATGCTCTTGAGCAAGGTGGACTTTCCGCAGCCGTTCGGGCCGATCAGGCCGACGAATTGTTTGCCGTTGACCTGCAGCGAAATGTTGCGGATGATGTCGGTGTTCAGCACCGAGATGGATACATTTTCAACGTTCAGTTTCATTTTACTTTCCTCCAAAGCCGTATCCTTTTTTGACCAGCATATACATAAACATCGGCGCACCGATCATGGCCGTGATGATTCCGATCGGCAGCTCTACGCTGGAAATCAGCGAGCGCGCAATGACGTCCGTCCAGATCAGGAAGAGCGACCCGAACAGGATCGATACCGGCATGACTTTCCGGTGATCCGAACCGACGAGGCCCCTCACGATATGCGGAATGATCAATCCGACAAAACCGATCATGCCGCAGCTTGCCACCATAACCCCTGTCACCAGGGCGGTCAGCAGCATATAGATCCGGCGGAATACGCTAAGGTTGATGCCCAGCGTCACGGCTGCTTCATCGCCAAGCAGCATGGTGTTAAGCACGCGGGACTGCAGCAGGAAGAACAGAATGCCTGCCAGCACAACGGTTGCAATTAACGGCAGTTTGTTCCAGCCGGAAGCGGCAAGGCTGCCCATCGTCCAGAAGGTGACCGTTTTGATGCCCTCGGCATTGTTGGCAAAATAAATAATAAAGTTGGAAAAGGCGGTACAAAGCGCGTTAATGACCATCCCGGCAAGCACCAGCTTGACCGATGTCATTTTGCCCCGGATGCCCGCAAGAGCGAGAACCAATAGCGAGGCCCCCATAGCACCGGCAAAGGCCCAAAAAGCTACACCCGTCTGACCCAGCCAACCTGCCGCGCCAAAACCGATCAGAATCGCAAAGGTCGCTCCCAAGGAAGCACCGGAGGAGATGCCCAAAATATACGGGTCGGCAAGCGGATTCTGCACGGCAGCCTGCATCACCGTACCGCACAGCGCAAGACCGGCACCGATGAACATTGCCATCAGCACGCGCGGGAAACGGATCTGCCAAATAATATCGGTAAATGATCCCGCTTCAACAGGCGTCGCTCCCCACTGGAATCCCGTCAATTTGTACCATAAAATTCGGTAAGACTCGGTTAGCGGAATACCCACCTGACCAATGGACACTGCAATGCCTACCGAAATGAGCGTCAAAACCAGCAATGCTGCAATCAGCAGAGCAAAGCCTGCACGACTGTGGATCAAAGACTTTCTTTTCCCCGCTTGCGGTGCATGAACCTGAACTGTCTGTCCCATCTTTTCCCCCATCATTCCGTTAGATATGAATACATTTGACTTCCAAAATCAATAACGCTGCATTTTCCTCTTTACAACGCATTTTCTCGGATTATAATTGAGAATGATTATCTTTGTCAATTCAAAAAAAGAAAAGGGGATCATCCAATGTCGAACATTGTATTCAGAAAAACGGCGCTGCTCTGCTTGAGTCTTATGCTTGTCCTGCTCGCGGCATGCTCCAATGCAGCATCCACCAGCACCACCGAAAAAGACGCCGACACGGCAGCTTCTTCCGCCACAGCAACGCCAACCGAAACAACAACGGAAACGGTTGGCAAAACGACCTATCCGCTCACCATTGAAAACTTCACGATCTCCGGCGAAGGCGGCGAATGGAAGCCGAAATCCCAAACGTTCGAAAAAGCGCCTGAACGCGTCGTGGCCAACACCCAATCGGCAGCCGAAATGCTGATCAAGCTAGGCTTGACCGATAAAATGGTCGGCGTCGCCGCCCTGTACGGCACGGTTACCCCTGACGTGGCGGACGAATTTGCGAAAATTCCGGTATTGTCCAAGGACTATGTCGGCAAAGAGCTCGTTGTCGGGGCCAACCCGGATCTCGTCCTGGGTCGCGGCGACCTGTTCGCAGATGCCGATTGGGGCGTAGGTACGGTGGATGGTCTGAACGAAATGAACATTCGCACATTCCTGCAAACAACCAACCACAAAGGAACACTCGACAGCCTGTACAACGACATCAAGCAGCTCGGCCAAATCTTTGACGTACAAGCCAAGGCGCAAGAGTTCACGGACAGCCTGAAAGCCCGCGCCGAAGCGATCAAAGCCGGCGTGGCCGCTCAGCCTGAACGCACATTTGCTTATATCGTTCCGGCGACCGAAGATTCCGTTACGGTGAGCAGCATGGCAAACGACACGTATCAGTTGGACGCGCTCAGCCTGTTGAAGCTGAAAAACACATTTGACGGGGTACAAGGCGAAGTGAGCGTGGAGCAGCTGATCACCGCCAACCCGGATTACCTGCTGCTGTCCGGTTATGCCGGTTCCCCGGATTTGGACAAGCTGGTCAACAATCTGTACGCAAACCCGGCGTTCCAAAGCATGAATGCCATCAAAAACAAACAAATCTACGTCACCGACTTCAGCCAGTTCTGGGGTTACGGCTATCAAATTTTCGACGGCATCGAGAAGCTGAAACAGGAAATGGACGCAAATCCGATCAAATAATCGATCTTGGCATGCAGTCATCAAAAAGAGCAAGAGGAAACGCAATTCCCCTTGCTCTTTCTTTCATTTCAAACCCCGGAATCCGATCTTATCCGATCAGCGTCTTGCCTTCCCATTACGCATTCGGAAAGCATAGATGCCGAGAAGAAGGACAAACCACACTGGCGTGACAAACAATGCCGTTCGCGTATCGTCCGCCAATGCCAGAATGACCAGCACAAACGCCAGAAATGCCAGGATGACGATATTGGAGAACGGGTACAGCGGCAATCTGAACGGATTGTTCCTGGCCAGCTCTGGCCGGGTACGGCGGTATTTCCAATGGCAAATGACCATGATCCCCCATACGAAAATAAAACATACGGTGGAAACACTCGTCACCAGCGTGAATACCCCTTCGGGCATAATATAGTTCAGGACAATCGCGATCAAAATGACGGAGGTGGAGAAAAATAAGGCATTGGACGGGATCTTCCGTCCATTCAGACGGCCCGTCATACGCGGAGCATTGCCGTCTTTGGCCATCGAATAGATCATGCGGCTTGTACTGAAGATGGCGCTGTTGCATGCCGAGGCTGCCGACGTCAGCACGACGAAGTTAACCACGCCTGCGGCGGCTGCAATCCCCACTGCGGCGAACACTTGCACAAAAGGACTCTCGCTCGGTACGATCGCGTTCCAAGGATAGATGCTCATGATAATCAGCAGCGCACCCACGTAGAAGATGAGCACCCGGATCGGAATCTGATTGATTGCCTTCGGAATGACCTTCTGCGGGTCACGGGTCTCTCCTGCCGTCAGGCCGACAAGCTCCATGCCAACAAACGCAAAAACGACCATTTGGAACGACAACAGGAAGCCATGCGCCCCATGCGGGAACCATCCGCCGTGAGCCCACAGATTGGTAAAGCTCGCGGCCCCTTTGTCCGTGGTGAAACCCTGAATGATCATGTAAAGACCGACGACGATCAGCGCAACGATCGCCAGCACCTTGACAAGCGCAAACCAGAATTCCATTTCCCCGAACAGTTTTACGGTAGCCAGGTTCATCAGCAGCAGAATCACAAGCCCGATGAGTCCCGGCATCCATTGGGGAACTTCCGGAAACCAGAATTGCGTATACAGCCCCACCGCCGTAATGTCCGCCATCGCGATGGATACCCAGCAGAACCAATACGTCCATCCCGTAACGAACGCGGCCGTATTTCCCAGGTAATCACGCACGAAATCCACGAAGGAATGATACTGCAAATTGCTCAATAACAGCTCACCCAGCGCCCGCATCACGAAAAACAATACGATGCCTGTGATGATGTAGGCGAACAGAATGGAAGGCCCCGTAAGCTGGATCGTTTTCCCGGCCCCGAGAAAGAGCCCCGTTCCGATTGCACCCCCAATCGCCATGAGCTGGACATGCCTGTTTTTTAATCCTCTCGTTAACGTTTCTTCCTGCATGGTTGCAATCACTACTCTCTCTCTTTCTTTCTGTACATGCTCTCTTGGTTGTAAAATAGTTTATCCATTATCATATAATAAAAGAGGCGGAATACCTATCATTTTTTTCATGCTCGCACCGTCCTAACAGACATCCCATTTTTAATATTCAAATTCAGTTTAAGCCTTCTTGCAAGCGAATCCGCTCCTTTTTGCGGCGTACATGCACTTCTGGGCAACCGCCTACATACAATAGATCGACCCTGTTCCTTCACATGCTCAGGCCAGATCGTTGTAAAACTGCAGGAGGTGTCACCCGTGCCCGGATTATTTACTGCCATTGCCCTGTTTATCAAAGAGTTAACGCTGCTTGTATCGTATGTCAAAAACAACGCCTTCCCCCAGCCCCTCGCCGAGGACGAGGAAGCCAAGCATTTGCGCCTCATGGCTGAAGGCAACGCCCACTCCCGCAATCTGCTGATCGAACACAATTTGCGCCTCGTCGCGCACATTGTGAAGAAATTCGACAATACCGGCGAAGACCTGGAAGATCTCATCTCCATCGGCACCATCGGTTTGATCAAGGCGATCGAAAGCTTCCAGCAAGGCAAAGGGACCAAACTGGCTACATTCGCAGCCCGCTGCATCGAAAACGAAATTCTGATGCACCTTCGTTCGTTAAAGAAAACCCGCAAGGACGTTTCCCTTCATGATCCGATCGGTACCGATAAAGAAGGCAATGAAATCACCTTAATTGATATCCTCGGAAGCGAAGCCGACGACGTCGTTGACAAGGTGCAGCTAAAAATCGAGAAAAGCAAAATTTATCGCAACCTGGACATTCTCGATGACCGTGAAAAAGAAGTCGTGATTGGCCGTTTCGGCCTCGAAGCAGGCGGCGAGGAGCGCACCCAGCGCGAAATCGCCAAGGAACTGGGCATCTCCCGTTCTTACGTCTCCCGCATCGAGAAACGGGCGTTAATGAAGCTTTATCACGAATTTTATAAACAAAAGAACTAAACGACAAAACCTCCGCTCCACGAAGACCCGTGGTAACGGAGGTTTTGCCATAGAATCAGATGTTATGCTGAGGAATACCGGGTATGCTCAAACTCGCCTCTATGTCATGCCGTACACAAATTTAGTGGACAGGCACCGTCTCCGTCCCGTCTGCCGTTTCCGGAAGCCCTTTTTTGCGCTCAGTGGCCACGCTAAGCAGCAGTCCGAGCAGCCCGAGGGCGGCAATCGCTGCCCCATAGAGCGGAACCGAGATCAGTCCCGTATGCGTGATCGCCAGCCCGCCAAGGTACGCGCCGCCAGCGTTTCCAAGATTGAAAGCCGAGTGGCTGGACGTGGTCGCCAGGAGCGGAGCTTCGCGAGTCATGTTCATGATGCGAATCTGCAGTCCAGGCATGATGCCAAAAGCAGCGACGCCCCAACAGAAAACGGTCGCAACCCCCAAAATCGGATTGCCGAGCGTCAACGTTAACAGAGCAAGGATCGCGGCCAACACGCCGAAGTTGACGACCAAGGACGGCATAAGCTTCCAGTCTGCCAAACGGCCGCCAACGATGTTGCCCAGCGTAACTCCGACGCCGAACAGCACCAGGATCCATGTCACGCTCTGTTCGGCAAACCCGCTAATGTCAGTCAGGAGCGGCGTAATGTAAGTAAAGACCACGAACAGGCTGCCGGTGCCGAGCGCGCCGACCAACAGTCCAAGCAGTACCTGCGGACGAACCAGATTGCGGAACTGCTGCCCCAGATTTGCCGGTGCCCCCTGCTCAAGCACGGGAATGAAACGAATAATCCCGAGCAGCGACACGATGCCGAGAATCGTGATTGCGCCGAATGAGGCGCGCCATCCCAGCTGCTGGCCGATGAATGTGCCAAAAGGAACGCCGACGATGTTGGCGATCGTGAGCCCTGCCAGCACGACCGACACCGCTGCCGCCCTCCTCTCGGGAGCAACCAGGCGCGTAGCCATCAGCGAGCCAACGCCCAGAAATGTGCCGTGGGCGAAAGCAGTCAAGATCCGGGCCGAAATCAACAATCCGTACGTTGGCGCAACCACGGATAATGCATTGCCTGCGATGAAAATGCACATCAGCAGCACCAGCAGTTTTTTCTGCTGAATTTTATGCGTGAATACGGTAAGCAAAGGAGCTCCGACCGCAACGCCAAGCGCGTACCCGGTGATCAGCTGGCCTGCTTGCGGAATGCTTACGCCCAAATCCTGCGCCACATTGGGCAGCAGCCCCATGATGATAAATTCGGTCATGCCGATGGCAAAAGCGCCGATCGTCAAACATAACAGCGATAACGGAAACGCCCGCTGTTTGCCGGAGCCTTTTCTTGAAGCTGTTGAAGCCGTGTTTTTCATATGATGTTCTCTTCTCCCATCCCGCTTGTCTGTCTCTCTATGTGTTCCCATGCTTCTTCCATAAACCCTGTATCAGGTCATGCAGCGTATCTTTCATGGCCAGCTGCTCGCGCCAGCGCTGCGGGATGCCTTCCACACCGTAATAGGCGCCTGCAATCTGGCCGTATACGGCGCCCGTCGTATCCGCATCGTCGCCGAGATTGACGGCGAGCAGCGCTCCCTCTTCAAAAGAATCGGATCGGTCAAACGCCCAGAGCGCCGCTTCGAGCGAACGAACGACATACCCGCTGCCTTGAATCTGCGGAGGCTCCTTATGACGGTACGAGCCTTGGACAATCTCTTCGATGGCTGGCACATAAGGGCGACCTGCCCGCCAGCGATGCCCCGTCTCCGCATGCAGCATCTGCTGCTTGTCCGCCCCTCGAATGCCGGCGACCAGGATGGCGGCGAGCAGTTCGCACGCTTCCACGCTCTCGGCAGCGGCATGCGTCGTGCGTGAACTCAGCCCCGCATAATGCACGGCATCCTCCGGTACGTGCGCGTACGCCATCGCAACCGGAGCCAGACGCATGATGGAACCGTTGCCTGCCGTCATCGGGTCCGTCGACCCGCTGTAAGGCTCGCCGGTCAACTCGAAACGGTGCAGCGCATTTCGGGTAGCCCCGCCTATGTCGAAGCAGGTGCCCGTGCTGCTCATGTAACCGACTTTGTACCAATTCGTATACCTGCGCATCTGGTCTGCAGGGTCGAAGCTTTCTTTTCGAATCAGACTCTCTGCCAGACACAACGCCATCGACGTATCATCCGTCCATTCGCCTGCTTTCAAACCAAATACGCCCCCGCCAACCATGTCGGTCATCGGTTCGAATGTACCAGGCTTGCTGAACTCCACCGTCGTGCCGAGCGCATCTCCCGCAGCCAGTCCGATCAGACAACCTGCGAAACGATCCTTTTGCAGCATGTCAAGCACCTCCTTTGTTACTGTCAGCTGCCAGGATTGAAGGGTCGAATCGACAATCCATGAACAAAGCTTCTTTTTTATTGTAAAATGTCGAATCGTGTTGATTTGCCCAGCGGGCTCTTTGACTCAAAAAAAATCCCATAAAATACAGCTGGACATAAGTGTATCCGGTTCACTGCTATCATGTAAAGGGCATAGCGCTAATGCGGCCTCCGAAACTTTTACGATACGTGCCATATCAGCGCTAATGACATGCTTAAGAATTAAGAAATACGCAAGAAAACCGGAAGGATTCCATGCGCGATGCATCGTTCCTTCCGGTTTTTTACGATTATTTGGCGATCTCGGCATCGTTCTTGATGGAGTTCAGCGAAGCATATGCCATAGGCAGGAAGCCTTCGGACGGCTCGCCTACCGGTGCATCGATTCGGAAAACGAATCCATGGCCGTCAAGTTCCTTCACGATAAAATACTGCGATTTATGCTCATTCTGGGCCATCATGTAGAGACGGGCATCGGCCATTGGGCCCTTCGCCAGCTCTTCTTTGCTCAGCTCTCTGACTTCCCCCGTCTCCGACAGCTCTTCCTTTGCATCCATTGCCAGTTGATCCAGATTAAAATCCGCAGGCAGCTTTTCAATGTTTACGACGTATTCGGGATCGATCTTCATCGTTAATGCATTCTTGCTCGCGTTAAACGCCATCGGTTCGAACACGTAGAGCGAGTATCCGTCGCCTCTCGTCAAAGTAACCGGGCGCTTTTCCGTCATGCCTTCAACCGTGACTTCAAGCTCTGCTTTCCCGGCCCGGTTCGCGCCTGTGCCGCCATCCGTTCCGCCAGCGGTTGCCTCATCGTCTGTATTGATTTTGGTGATATCCTTCAGCACGAGCTGTTTGGTCGAAGCATCGCCTTCGAACGTTTTTTCAACATATTTAAAATGCACCTTGTCTTCATCATCGATATCGTCGAACAACTTCTGCACGTCCTCGCCCACCTGGAAAGCCATGGCCTCCCCGTTCACGCGAATCTCGACCGTATGCGGATCGGCCCATCCCGTCAAAATGCCTTCTGCCTCAATCACAGCACTTTCTTGTTCTTGCGGCTGCTCCGGTGCCGGCTGCTGCTCTTTCGTATCGTTTGCGGGCGGCTGCATGGCAGGACTGTTGCCACAGGCCACCAGCGAAAAACCCATCATCAAAACGACCAATGATGCACCAAGTTTCATTTTTGCTCCCATATCAACACCTCCGTTAGCTTATACGCATCGCTGCTTGTCCATGTTGCTGACGTCTAATCGGCTGTCTGGAGAATGCAAAATGCTCTTATAGTAACTTACACCGCTGGATGAGGGATCAATCACGAGCCGTCAGCATCCTGATCGGCATACGCTAGCTTGGCTGTTCCATGTTGACCAGCTTGGCGTTGGCGTTATTGAACGCTTTCGTTTGCTGGTTGAATTGTTCCCTTAACTCTGCCAGCTTGCCGTACTCGCTATTGCGCAATCGGATGGCCCGTTTAATCTTCACCAAATTGGGCTCTGCCTTCTTGCGCATCATATCGTATAGCTGCTGGTCGGCATCCAGGCTTTGTTGGTACGCCGCGACATATTCCTCAAATGTGCCTGCTCTGGTCTCATAACGCTCCAGCACCGCTTGCGCCTGGGCAAGTGTTTCCTCTTTTTCAAAGGAAAGCTCTCCAATGGATTCCCGCAGCCCATCCAGCTGCTGCTTCGTCTGCTCCATCACCGCCATGGCCTGATCCAGCAGTTCCCTGCGCTGATCCACATGATCCTGCGCCTGATCCAGCAAGACTTCCAGATTGCTGTTTTTGTTCTTGCCCTTCTGCAGAATCGTTGCATATAACTCCAGATCCTCCCGTTCATGACGGGCAATCTCTTTTAAGCTCTCGTTGATCTGCTGGTCGCCCAGCACCAGCTGATTGATTTGATTCGCTGCCGGTTCTTGCGGCTCGCCGCAGGCACTGACCACCATCATCAGCAGCAGCATGCTCGCAACAACAAGAAGCGCCCTTCCTTTTCTGGCCACTTTCGTCTCTCCTCTCTCGATCTACAGGTCCGTCATGGATGTCACAAACGTGTGTCCCCGCTGAAATTGGCCGTGAAATGCGCATTCGGATCGTATACTTCGAACTCGTACCCTTTATTCTCCAGCAATTTCAGAATGCGCGGCAACGCCTGTACCGTTTGTTCACGCTCGTGCATCAGGATCACTTCCCTGTCCCGGTGCACGGAGCTGCGCACGCGTTCCACGATTTTATCGGGCTGGCCGGGCAGGTTCCAATCGAGCGAATCTACCGTCCAATCCCACATTCTGAATCCGGCCGCGGCAATGTCTCCGCGGAAGGTTTCCCCGATTTGCGGGCTGCTTCCATATGGCGCTCGAATCAAGTCCGGCGTGAACCCGACGATGTCCTTCACCATCTTCTGCTCCTTCTGGAACTCCTTCACAAAGTTCGCGGAGCTGCCGCTCTTGTAGAGCTTTTTATAGTTGTGCGTCATGCTGTGAAGCCCCGGATAGCTGCCTTCTTCCACAAGACGTTTCACCGCCGATTTATGCTGGTTCAGCTGGCTTCCGATCATGAAAAAGGTTGCCTTCGCTTCATGCTGCTTCAAAATGTTAAGAAGAGTGTCCGTATATTCGCTTGGCCCGTCGTCGAACGTTATGTATACCACCTTGCGCACCTGCCCGAGAAACCGGGTAGGCTCCTCTTTGGTGCCTGAAGTCATTTCCATCATACCCAGCCGTGCAGGCTGTTCGATAGCTGCCGTCGGCGGCGGTGCCATGTAACTTTTAACCCAATCGGTCATTCCGGCAAATATGTAGGTTACTCCGAGCACGAACACAGCCAATAGCATGACTGCCGTGATCACTCTGCCGTATCGGATGCGTCTTCGTTTATGCGTCTTTACTCGGCTTGTTCTACTTGAAAAAGTTCCATTCTCTCTCGCTGTCTGTTGTTGAAATCCCACTTCCCGGCCACTTCCTTAACTTCATTTTTTCACGATTATTGGTATATTATATCGGTTCTTGTCTCTATATAGAAGATTAATAGAAAAGAAGACGCGGTGAATGACAGAAAAGTTACAAGGCCGGTTACAATCTGCTTATTTATTTTTCCGGATTCTTTTCCTGTACGGCATTCCACTGTATAATGAATTGATTTAGGCAATTGACAACAAGAAGGAGTTACATTCATGACAAGCTTGAACCGTGCCGGGAAGCCCATCTTCCTGCTGTTTTTTCTCGGCATAATCGCCATCTCGTTTTCTTCCATTTTTGTGCGCTGGTCCTCGGCCGACGTGGCCGTGATTGCCATGTACAGACTGTATCTGACCAACCTGCTGATGCTTCCCTTTGTGTGGAAATACAGGCATGAGATGCTTGGCCTGAAATTCAGGCAGTGGCTGCTGCTGCTTGCTTCCGGAGTCATGCTTGCCCTGCACTTCTTGCTCTGGATGGGCTCGCTTCGACTGACGAGCGTTGCCAGCTCCACCGTCATTCTGGCTCTGGAGCCCATTCTCATTCTGGCCGGCTCGGTGTGGCTGTTCCAAGCTAAAGTCAATCGCATGATGCTCATCGGCATGGGCATTGCCCTGCTCGGGTCGATTGCAATCGGCGCAGGCGATTTCCAGGTGTCCGGAACGGCGCTGAAAGGAGATTTCCTATCCTTGCTCGGCACGATTGCCGTAGCGATTCATATGCTGCTGGGACAATCGTTGCGTTCCGGGCTGAGCGCTTTTTCGTATAATTTCTGGGTGTTTTTCGTTGCCGCAAGCTCCCTGGCGATTTATAATCTGGCCAACGGACATGCGTTTGGCGGTTATGCCGCCAGCGAGTGGGGCATCTTTCTGCTGCTTGCCATCGTGCCTACGCTCTTTGGGCATTACTTGTTCAACTGGCTGCTGAAATACATGAATGCCACCACGGTATCCATGGGCGTGCTCGGGGAACCCGTATTCTCTTCGTTGCTGGCATGGATGCTGCTCGGCGAATCGCTCAGCGCACTGCAAATGTCTGCGGGCGTGGTCATCATTTTCGGGGTATGGATCTTTATCCGTTATGGCAAAACCGAACCCAAACCTGCATCCCCGGATGCTTCTGCGGGACAAGGTTCAGGTATATTAACCAATCAATCTACCTAAGGCGGTGTATGTTATGAAAAATATCGTGTCCATGCGCTGGCTGCTCGCCAGAATGTACGAACCGGATATCGTCATTGTCGACTGCCGGTTCCTGCTCGGCCAGCCGAATGCCGGCAAAGAAGCTTATGACACAGCCCACATTCCAGGGGCGGTGTATCTCGACCTGGAGCAGGATCTGTCCGCTCCCGTTTCAACCCATGGCGGGCGTCACCCGCTGCCCGACCCGGCCGAACTCGCTGCGCGGCTGACCAAAGCCGGCATCGGCTCCAATGCCCGCATCGTCGCTTACGACGATCAAGGCGGCATGAACGCCGCCCGGCTCTGGTGGCTGCTCCGTTACCTGGGCCATGAACAAGCTTACGTCATGGACGAAGGCTTCACGGCCTGGCAAAACGCCAAGTTCCCGGTAACTGCGGACGTGCCTGTGCGGATTCCGTCCACGTTCGATGCGAACGTGCAGCCGCACATGCTTGCCAGCGTAGAGGATGCACAGCATGCCTCGGCGAACGGCTCAGCCGTGCTGATCGACTCCCGCGATGCCCGCCGCTATGCGGGGCTCGAGGAACCGATCGACGCCAAGGCCGGACATGTTCCGGGCGCGGTGAACTATTTTTGGAAAGACGTGCTCGGCCCCGAAGGCCGCTGGCTTAGCGTGGAGCAGCTGCAGGAACGCTTTGGCAACTTGGGTAAAGATGAGCCGATCATCGTGTACTGCGGCTCCGGCGTCTCCGCCTGCCCGAACGTGATCGCGCTGGAAGAAGCCGGATATACAAATGTGAAACTGTATGCCGGAAGCTGGAGCGATTGGATTAGTTATGAGGGGAATCCGGTGGCGACGGGGGAGAGGTAGAAACAGTATATACAATACAAAGGCCCGTGAAGATCGCGGGCCTTTTGGCATTTTCACATCGGCAGTTTAAGTCCAGAATATCAATTACTATAGCTTTTTATATTGGATGCCCTTAGATAGTGCTTTATCTTAGGTAAAACTACATGCTTAAAGTCTGATTTCTGATCGAAAACAACTAAAACTGGTGAATCCTCATCTTCGATCATATAGAACAGATAATCGAACTGAGCCAGTTCGGCGCCTTTAGGAAGAACGATACATCTAAAGAAATTGTCAATCCACATTGCACGCTCAAGATCCGTCTTCGTTTTCGTTTTATACCAAATGATTTCGTTAATATAGCCCAAGTTTACGCCAAGGATAATCCATTCATCACTCACAATCACTTGATTTGAAAGAATGAAATTTTTATCTTCTTCTGATTCATGACATAAATTACTCTCAATCATATGCAAACAGAATTTCCTCGTTCTCAGTACAACAATCAAAGATCGCCAGCTGTTTTTGACTTTATGAAATTTTTTCAAATAAGTATTACTCAAAGTTTGTCCCTCCGAATTTACGGCGCTAAATAAATTTCATCAGGGCGTTATTTAAGTTTCAAAATTGATTTCACTTGATTCAACCCATATGACATTTTTTGATTTATTAAAAACAATAAAGAAGTAATTTCTATATACACCCTGCTATCTTCTGGATTTTGCGCAAAAATTTCATTAGTTTCGTTTAAAATAATTACCTCAAAATCACTTTTTTTAATGACAAAATGATCAGTTAATTCCAACTCTTCTCCTAAAGAAGCGTTATTTAGAAAGTAAACAATGTCACTAACCATGTGTTCTCTAACCTCAATATCCATAAAAGATAATAGCATGTTAACCGCTTTCGCTTTATTCTTATCATAAAATTTTTCAATATCAAACTTGTTCATGTACTCCCCTCCTAATATCATTTAGGATAAACACTCCAAATATTGCTCAGACCAAATCAGAAAGGACCATCGGTAAAGAAATTAACTAACATTGCACCAATAGGTACTGTGCTTCATTAGAGACCTTCTATGATAAAAAAATCGTCTTCTACTTCCCATCGAAAGTAAGCAATATTTTATAAATTCCTTTTTTATCTTGGTTATACATTATAGGAACGATTAAAATCACATGGTTATAGTCATAATCTGGGTAATTATCATTAGTGAAAGAGATGCTTTTAACATAAACTTCTATTAATTCTGGATCAAAGTTTGGAAAAACTTCGTTGAATTCATCTGCATCTTCGATTCTATAATTGTTTATATTTAGCCAGAAGCCATCTATTGCTTTTTGTTCTGCATCAATTTTATTAAAAAATAATCCGAAATGACACCATGTTATTGTCCTTTTGGCAATGGAACAATGTTCCAGTCCCTCGACATTAAAGGACAGCCGGCTAATTAGCCGGCTGTTTAAAAAAACTTACACATGTGGCTCTACTTTCTACCGTCCTGCAGTGTGTTGTACAGCGTTTATAAAGGCTGGGACAAAGTACCATAATACAAGGATGGACACCACTCCCAAAATCATGGTAGATACGTTCAAATTGGAATTCCATTTCTTTATCAGAATGATAAATGAAATAATGTCAATAATTAAGGAAGGTATACCATAAAATAACAATATCGGCATGCCAATCAAGTCTAGTGATTTTTGAAAATTAGATGTTGTCCTTAATAAAAACCATATAAATACGGAGAAATTAATGAACGTAGTGGCGATCCAAATATATTTAATCCATATCGACATTCTGTCACCTCCAAATTCCGTAACTCTTAGAACTATCACTGTCATTTCAGTTTCGGTTCAATATATTTCTTCCATACATTAACATTACTATGCATAGAGGAATGATTTACGATTCCCTGCCCTTTCCAATATAATTCTCTCTCTTTTTCTGGAAGTATGACTTCGATATTTAGAGCATTTTCAAAAGTTCTTTTTGCTTTCGCACTCTTTTTAATGCTACCTCCATTATTTTGAACAATATCATAACTGTTATATACTTGTAGATGTTGCCCAACTTTTGTTGTCAGTTGATATTCACGTACTGGAGTAGCTATAGTGATCAATGTTTCAACATGAACCCCTAAATCAGCCAAATTGTTGGCTACCATAATTGCAACATTTCCCCCGTGACTATGCCCTATAAGTCTGATTGGTTCCGTAGGATCAGATAAGTAATATTTGTATATTCTATCTGTTATATCTTTTGCTGCTTCATCACGAGCTGAAACATTATTATCTCCACTCCAACTTAGTCTCGTAACAGACTCATCTAACATCCCCTCAAGATAACTACGAAAATCCTTAGTCCAAGTATCCTTATCGCTCCATGTCCCATGAATTAACCAAGCGACATGACCACTCGGATCCACATACTTCAACGGATTATTGCTTACATACGAATACAAGTTCAAACTCAACGGATCATTAAGTTCACCTTCGTACGTATCCTCGCCAATAAACCGTGCCATACCAGGATCATACCAACGAGCTCTCAAGTACTGAAGTCCTACCGTCTCGTCCCAATACTCGCCCGCATAACGGAGAACATTCGGAACGGATTCATCCGTTGTGAGCGGGCCTCCCCAGATGTCATACGTGTACTCGTTCAACACTTGTCCGGCCTCATCCACAAGTCCGACCACATCACCGTGCCCATTGAATTGGTAGTATTCCAATTTTCCAGTTTTTTTGTCCTGGCGTGCCCATAGTTGTCCATATAGGTCATAGATATAGGCATAGGTCAGTTCAGCTTTCCCAGAAGTCACTTTAGCTTCCGCCATCAGTTTGGCTTCTTCATCGTAGTAATAACGGGTGGATTTGTCTCCTTCATTGCGTTCATACAGCAAACCATCCCCGTTATAGCTATAGGTTACTGTTTTGCCTTCCCCGGTCGCTTTAACCAATCGATTTTGACTATCATACGTATATTCTGCATCTTTCAGTCCATATACCTTACCGCTGCCGGTACTGTATCGGTTGCCATTGGAATCGTACGTGTATGTTTCCTTCTGTGAACCAGCTTCCGTTTGAATGCGGCTGAGTTCATCATACGTAAACTGATCACTTGTCCCATTTTGAGTTCGGGACGTAATGTTTTTGTTTCCATCGTATTCATAGTTGAATTGATGGATAGCGGTCGTTCCTTGTGAAACGGTGACTCCTGACAGATCGTAACCATCGAACTGATAACTGGTACTAAGGCCTTTGCCAAACGATACGTTTTCCAGCAAACTGTTCGACGCGTAGCTAAAGGTCATTCGATCTACAGGCGTCTGAGCCGATGCTGCGAGTGTTGAAGCGCCCCCTGTTCCCGAGGAGATATCCATGGAAGTGACCCGGTTCATCGTGTCCAGTTCACCGTGTACCCGCAAGGATTGTCCTTTCGCATCAGTAAGGGTATATCCCAAACGCTGCTGGGTATTGTTTTCATACTCCAGCTGGGTACCATCCGAGAAGGTCAGCCCACTGAGCATACCGTCCGTATCACGGTAAGAATAAGTCGTTTTGCCGTGATCATCCGTCATCGACGTTCTACGTCCCATTTCGTCGTACGTATACGATACGGACGTATCCGGGCCTTTGTAACCCGTAAGCATGTTGTCGCTGTTATACGTGTACTCGGTGATCTTCCCGAGCCGATCCTGCTTTTTGATCAGATTGCTTTTTTTATCATAATAATACGTTGTCGCAGAACCATCCAACTTAGGTGGTGTTTGCTTTATGATCCGACCCAATTCATCATACTGTTTGGTTACCCTTTGCCCGTTGGCAGATACCACTTGGGTCACCTGCCCTTGATAACTGTAGAAATAACGGCTGGTTTCTTGTTTGGGCGTTGTTGCCGTTGCGATTTGTCCAAGTGCATCGTACGTATAGGTCGTCCGCTCCCCATTACCATCAATGGAAGCAGTCACGTTTCCGCTAAGATCATACTCGTTTTGTTGCAATGGTACAAATGGCCGTTCCGATATTCCTCTACTGCTGTCGTCCGTCCCAACAAGTCCATTTTCTCACGAGTCTGGTATCCGGAAGCATCCTGAATCGTTACGGTTTGTCCAACAGGATCAATCGTTGTTTTATCCGTGGTTCCATCCGGATATTGGGTCTCTGTCGTTTGCCCAAACGCATTGACCACATATCTCGTCACATTCCCTTCGGCATCTTCCGAAGCCGTCACGTTTCCTTCGCCATCATAAGCATATTTATATGTCGCGTCTGCAGTTTGCTCTTCTACAAGCAAACCTAACGGATTGTAACGCTCGGAAGTCACAATGCCGTCTGGCGATGTGCTTGTAATGATGTTATTGGAATCATCGTATGCGGTCGTCGATTGCGTACCGTCGGCATGCGTAATTTGAACTAGACGCCCTGCCTTGTCGTATTGATTGGTTTCCTGTTCTCCAGCAGCGTTCGTCGTTGTCTCCAGTTCACCGGCAGACGTATAGCTATACAACTCCACCAAAGTTTCTGCTTTGCCAGCAGCATCATGCACGGTCATCGATGTCGATTCCAACAAATGCCCTGCATTCGGTTGATAGCTGAATGTTGCTGTACGATCTTTGGCCAGCGTACCACCTTTGTCGGTTGTGCTAATGACGCGGCCTTTGTCATCGAGCTTTACTTCCGAGTCAGAAAGCACTTGCCCTCCATATCCGTTTTTGGTGGTGGTCTGTATCATGTCTCCTTGATTGTTGTATGTTGTTTCAGTATACCGCTCCAACGTACTGTTCACTTTAGTGGTAATTCGTACAGGTTTGATCCAATGGTAAGGAGCTTTGCCCGTTTCGTACGCATAGGTGGATTCCTGTCCTGTGCTTTGTTTTTTGGACGTCACCATACCGTTTGTATCGTATGTGATAGACGTAGTCAACTTCTCACCAGAACGACCACCCTCGCTCACCCACTCTGTCGTCTGAGTCGGGAGATTTCGTTTCGTTTGGCTATCGTACTGGAACGTTGTGGAATAGGTCACATCATCGCCAGTTAGCGTATGTTGATCTGCGAAAACCAAATCAGGCTTAGCAGCGGCACTAAACGTCTTGGAGAATGTCCAGGCTTCGTTGTCCATGTTGCCGATTGGCCATAAGATTCCAGATCTTCTCAGGAGTGCATTAATGGAGGAACGGCTCTTTCTCATGCCTAAGAAATCAAGGAAACATGATGACCTTATGGACGAAACAAGAGCTGCGAAGATGGTATAAAGCGGAGCACAACATGCAAGAAAGACAAATGAGAGGAAAGAAATAGAAACCGTAGGCCTGTTTGGGCGTAATAATACAAAGTTTAAGAGCTTACAAGGAAAGCCAAGATTTCTGTAACATGTTACCCTTTATAAAATAAATAAAAAGGAGAGGAATAGATATGGCGGATCACCAAACCGGCAAGGATATTTTTCGGGAATGTTGCTCAAGGATTGCTGCGGCCTGCGCGCCATGCGGGTTCAAATATTATAAATCCAGGCGGAGCATGGTCAAGCACGTGGGCCCCTTTACAGCTGAGGTACGTTTTTCAAGTCACTCTTCCAATGTGGCCGGCAGTTATTTGGAGTTTAATACCAATTCCCGAATCATAAATACGGACAGCGGAAAAGTATACTGGGAGATCAGCTTGAGCAGCTTCCGGGACAAAGGCAAGGTATGGAATTTGGCCAAGGAAGCCACCCGAGAGCGGGAACTGGCAGAAATAATCACCTTGATTCAAAATAAGGTCGCTCCATTGATGGACAAGTATGAGACTAATCTTGAGGAGATCCTTGAGGAGGTCATCCAGACTGGATGGTTTTTGCCGCAGGCGAATCCAATGGAATTCTATGTGCTTGACGTTTTAGACCTGGTGGTTGATTTCGGCTCACCTGAACAGATACGTGAATGCGCGCATCGATACATCCGCCACTTATCGGAGGAAATGCAGGAAACCTTCAAGAACGATTATGATGCATATCAACGGGATGGACAGGCTGCAAGCACGATCGCATTTCGCAAATTGATCCCTTTTATGATAAAAAGAAACATTCCCTTGCCGTTGTAAAAGGGAAGAGCGACTGGATTAGTTATATGGAGAATCCGGTGGCGACTTGAGAGAAGTTATGGAAAGAGCCCGCGCTGGACGCGAGCTCTTTTTGTTGGGGATTTTACGATGGAATTGACGCAAATAATCTCAACCGTCGATTCCTGAGGAGAAGACCGTTTTTCCGTTTGCATTAAAAATAGCGTATTTGGATGGGTTCGCCAGCGGGAAGCCGCTGTACATGCCATCGCCAAGATAATAAACCGAACTGTATTGCGGAAATATACGTTTGCCCTTTTGGATGTCGATTGAAGTGGATATCATGTCGCCCTTGGCGTTCACCGTATACCAGACAGTTGCTATCGGACCGATATCATGAAAATATTCGACGTAATCGAGATACAAATCCGGGTATTTGACATCCATAACGATTTTTCCACGGCTATCCAAGATGCCGATATTATTATTTAGTTTGACTCTATATAACGGATTCAAGGTCGTGACTTTTTCCGAGGAACTGTTGATAAAGCCGTCATGTTGGACAAGCGGAACCATTTCATCGTATTTGGCAGGAACGATCATCTCGCCTTTTTGTCCAATCAGACCATACTTTCCGCCTTTACGTATAACGGCGCTGCCGCCCAGAAAAAGATTTGCTTCCTCATACTGATTAGGCACTTTGATCTGACCCTGCTTTGTGATGTATCCCCATTTCTGATCCAGTTTGACTGCTGCCAGACCTTCCGAGAATGCTTTCGCATCCGCAAAATATGTATCGGATAGCGCAGTTTGATTCTTGTTGTAATATTTCCAACCTATATCTTTCTCGCTCATCTCTTTTACCGCATAGCTACCATCTCCCGACAGAATGATCTTCTGCTCATCTTGCGGTTCAACCACAACATGCCCGGTCACGTCGATAATCCCTTCGCCTCCCCACTGCACTTTCCACAATCCGGCCTGCGGCTCGCCGAAAGCACGATAATTTTTGTCCAAATGGATGATCGAACCGTCTTTTTGAATGATCGCGCTGTGACTGTCTTTGTATAGACCAAATTCAATATCACTTTCTGTAAACTCTACCTTACTCTCAAATTCAGCAGGAATGACCATCTTGCCCTTATTGTCGATACAGCCCCAAAGGCCGTCGATCTTCACGGGATAAAGCCCGAATTTACCGTATGTAGGTCCAAACTCCTTCGCTTCGATGTTAAACGGCGTAAGCGTCTTGCCATTAGTGTCAATGAGCGCCCATTTCCCGTCCTTTTTCACAAATGCCACTTGATTATAAAATCCGGTTCCTTCCTCATACGACGGAGCAATAACAAAGGTTCCTTTCGTATTCATAAACCCTATTTTCCCCTTTTTCTTCGCAATGGCAAGTCCGTCGTTGAAACTACCTATGTATTCAATGTTTTTGTCCTGAAATACAACTTTCCCAGCCCTATTAATCAGCTGGTTTTTGTTCACCACCGCTACGCCTTGATAAAAAGGTTCTCTGGCTAATTGGTACTGAGGCTTGAGTACAAATTTCCCTTGGTAGTTGATGAATCCCCATTTTTGCTTTTGGCGTACCGGAATCAGCCCGTTTTCTGCCCGGTCCGCGAACCAGATTTGGTAAAGCTCGACATGTTCCTGTGCTTTATCCCACGGTTGCATTACCGAGGCTGATGCAGCATCCGCCGGCCATGATGGAGGTATCATCACCACGGATGCGATGAGCGTTGCACCAAGGATTTTAAATAACGTTTTCTTCAAATCTACTCCCCCTATTAGTTATGGAAAAACGCGCCGATTCACGAAGACGCATTTTCATGGATTACAGCTTATTAGGCTGAAACCCTGCCCATACTATAACACACTCGAGTCTGATAGCTCTATTCCCCTTATGACCATACAACCACGGCTCTGATATATAACTAAAACGGACACTGATAAACTCAGTGCCCATTAACAGTGACAGTTACCTCACGGAATAAAATTAAAAAAGTTCCAATGGGCTAGAATTAAAGTGAAGCCGATAAACAAACTTCCCGCGACAGCGTGAGATACTTTGCTCCATGTCGATCTCGAAGTATTACTGTCCTTTACCATGGAGACCCCAAACAGTACGATGGCAAGCAAGGTCATAATCCAATTGATCGATACCCCCAAGTTCATTTGTTCCACCGTTACGTCTTCATTAAACATTGCGTTTACCAGCTGATACAGGACGTTAATAACCAAAATGGTCCCGGACAAGATAAAGGAAGACGTAAAATGGTTCATTGTTAGCGGAGTCCTCTTTCTTATACGCAGGAGCCACCGAATCAGTATAACCAATGGAGCCAACAGAAAAAATAGGATCGATAAAAGAGCCCATACTAAATAAAAAATCAGAGCGGGAAGCGACCGACTTCCCTTGATCGGCAATATATCCGTGGCAATCCCTTTGCTCAATCGCATTACACGATCATCGGAAATTTCAGCATACAGAATCGGTGCCAATCTTTCAAATCTTGAATGGTCCGACTTGGAAAATTGAAATACATTCGGACTTGTTTGTTTAAGTTCTCCCGTCATTCCCATAACGCTTAAAATAAGATCGTGCTCCCCTTTGGGCTGCACCTTAATTAATCCAAGGTAGTTAATGACCTCATGATACGTAGAGTAAGTGCCCCCTGACTGTACATAATATCCGGCCAGTTTCTCGGATGGGGCCAACTCGGTAGCGGGTACGGATAGATCCCCTTCTTTGGTTGGTTCTTGAATCAGCAGATTAATAATCCCAGACGTAAGCTCCTGCTCGATCTCCATGTTGGTTAAGACCACGATGCCGAGCTGATTTTCGGGAACGACAGCAAAGTTGCCGGAGAAACCCTTAACATTCCCGCTATGTCCGACAACGTGCGGCACTGCCCGATATTCCCAGAATCCGTGGGCGTTGGACAGAATCGCTTCATTCGGAGTATAACTTCGGGAGAGCATCGTCCGTCCGGTATCCGGGTGCTCGAATAATGGACTATCCGTGGTATTAAGGGCCATGACGAAACGAGCTAAATCTTCTGCCGTTCCTTCCATCCCTCCCGCAGGATATAGAGGAACATAATAGCGTTCTCTAGCTTCAAATCCGCCGCCCGGCTTCGCCGCGTAACCTGTCGCTCTTGCCTGCAGCAAATCCGGGTGATCCGCTAACGCAGGATGTCCTGAACTACGCTTCATCCCTAAGGGTTTAAGGATATGATTCATCTCATAGTCGAAGAAGGACTCTCCGCTCACCTTCTCCACTGCCAAGGCAGCCAGCGCTGTTGCAAAGTTGGAATAGGCGATGACTTTACCGGGATCATAGATTTGTCTCGGCTGGTTGGATAGTACGGTCTCTTCCAGTGAAGTCAGGTTCTCTTTCGACAGCGTAAATGTACTGAGCGGATGCTGCTCATAACCAGCCGTGTGGCTCATAATATCAAGCATTGTAATTGGCTTGTCATAACGCAGCTGATCTGCAACCTCTTTAGGAAAATAGGTCCGAATATCTTGATCCAGCTTCATTTTTCCTGCTTCCACCATCTGCATGATCGAAGTCCAGACGAACGCTTTATTCATGGAGCCGTAGGCAAAGACGGTTGAAGAGGGGTCCACAGACGTCTTTCGATCGATATCGGCATATCCATAGCCCTTGGAGAAAATGATCTCATTCCCTTTGGTGACGACAACCGCAGCGCCAGGCGTTGATTTTCCAATATGGGAATTTACGTAGTTATCCACTTCCTGCTCAAGCCGGTTATAGGGAATGCCGGAAGGCGTAGCTTCTGTTTCCATTTTCGTTGCTGCATGAGCCGGAAGCGAGAAGTTGAAAAAAAGAATCACGCACATACCAAACAATATAACGGGTCTCCATATGTTCAATTTCATTTGGTTCTACTCCTTTTTATGTATTGATGCATGGTACCAACCGTGTTCGTGAACTTCGTCTCTTTTTCATAATAGAACCTCATCCCTCAGCATCAAATTATTTACTTGTATATCATATTATTTTTTCCTTTGTTTCCCATCCTCCTCAAGAAGGAATACAATTTATTATTTAAGGCTAGGAACCTCCCCCTGCATAAGTCCAGCCCGCTTCCCAGCTCTTACACAACCAAAGAGTCGACCTCGAAGCCTAAAGTTCTTATCTATGGTATATAGCATTCATGTCCCCAGATGGGGGAAGTTCCTTCATAACAAAAAAAAGCCGCTAAATAGCGACTTGGTATGGTACTAAACGTTTTTGCCCCATGAAAATTGACGGTCTTGAGTAGCGGGCTTAACTCATCGCTGTTAACAACACGGCAATGGTATTAAACACACCGTGTACGATCATAGCAGGCACGACCGATCCCGTACGTTCATAGGTCCATGCAAATACAACTCCACTGATAAAATTGACGGGCATGGCATTCACAGTGGGAAAATGGGCAAACGTAAAGATTAGCGAACTAATCACAATCGCCCATCTCATACTAACACGAGTCCGCAGCCAACGATATATAAATCCACGGTAAAATATCTCCTCATAATAGGGTGACACGATTCCTGCCGACACAATACCAATAATCATAGTACATATAGTGACATGTTGCTTTAGACTCTCTGTTTTGCTGTTGTCCATCGTATTCCCAAGAAAACTCGTGAGATAGAGCGTCGCCACACTGGATATGATGAGAATGAGTATCCATAACGCAATCCGCCACCAGTCTTTCGCAGGAAATCCCTTTACGCCTACCTCTGTCCAGGACATTTTCTTGGGTCGTAAAGCTATAAAATATAATCCTAACCAAAGTACAATCGCGATCGTAAGCCCTGTAAGAGTTCCTGAGTAAAGCGTATTCCCCAACCATCGCTCATACATGGACTGTACTGGATATTTGATAACGAATATAACGAATACAAATTCAAGCGCAAGCAAAGTAGTAAACTCACGCCATGTCCAATGATCCATCTTCTTCCACATTTCCGTACCAGTCATCCTTAATCCCTCAATCCTCTGTGATATAATTTAATGTTATTAGGTGACGTTACGTCACCTGCAAGCATTATTTTCGGGAGGAACGAAGAAACATGAATAGATGGACAACAGGACAAGTATCCAAGCAGAGGAACATTTCTGTTCGAACCCTGCGTTATTATGATCAGATTGGTCTTCTTACACCGAGTTATAAGGAAGATAACGGCCGCCGTTTTTATTCGGAGGAAGACTTATTCACGCTCGAAAAGATAACGTTGCTTAAATCACTATCACTACCGCTCGATGACATTCAGAAAGTAATAGATAAGCTATCTTTTCGTCATATTCTCATCGCTCACCATAATCATCTTCAGGAGCAGCTCACTTCTCTTCAGAGCAGTATTGCAAATACTACGTCTTTGATCAACATGATTGATCTAGAAGGTACCCTCTCCTGGGATCGGGTTTCTCATCTGGTCCATGACGTACAACCCATTTCCAAACAGTGGATCGATTACTTCAACGATGACGAAAGTGCATTTCTACAAAATGCTCTGCCCCATCTCAACCGTAACGACCAGACCACTCAGCAATATGCCTCTTTGCTGCGCCGAATTGAGTGGTGTATACAGCAATCTATTCCACCTAAATCTGAGGAAGGTTATAACATTGCCTGCGAGTTAATGAAGCTGTCACACGAAACCTTTAATGGAGACGAGAAATTGATGGAGAAGTTTTGGGAAGTGAGAAAGCTCCCTACAGCAGAGTCAGGACTATACCCCGTATCCGACGAAGTGCTGAACTTTGTGGAGATAAGCATTGCTCACGCTGTAGAAAAGGGAGAAGAACAGAAATAGGAAATGAGGAATTATTATTGAAATCATGCGTACAACCGAGGGTGTTAATGGATGGTCATATTTTCTTTAAAAAAGCCGTTCCCTTATTGGAACGGCTTTAAAGACGATGTAGTTATAGAACAATAAATTCAGAACATAACATCGCTCAATTAAATAGGCAAAAAAAATACCCCACAAGGGGTTTCGCTTGGCGGCTTCCTACTCTCCCAGGACCCTGCGGTCCAAGTACCATCGGCGCTAGAGGGCTTAACGGTCGTGTTCGGGATGGGAACGTGTGGAACCCCTCCGCCATCGCCACCAAACATGATTTTTCGAAGCCTACGCTTCTCGAAATCGCTGCGAGAAAACATCAGCCCTTAAAGGACAGCCTATTCTCAAGCCCAGAGATTGCTCTCTGAAAACTGGATTCGAAACGAAACTTGCGATCTTAGAACCTGCATTTCTTGGATAAGCCCTCGACCGATTAGTACTGGTCAGCTCCATGCATTGCTGCACTTCCACCCCCAGCCTATCTACCTCGTCGTCTTCAAGGGGTCTTACATACTGGGAAATCTCATCTTGAGGGGGGCTTCACGCTTAGATGCTTTCAGCGCTTATCCCGTCCGTACATAGCTACCCAGCGGTGCTCCTGGCGGAACAACTGGTACACCAGCGGTACGTCCATCCCGGTCCTCTCGTACTAAGGACAGCTCCTCTCAAATTTCCTACGCCCACGACAGATAGGGACCGAACTGTCTCACGACGTTCTGAACCCAGCTCGCGTACCGCTTTAATGGGCGAACAGCCCAACCCTTGGGACCTACTTCAGCCCCAGGATGCGATGAGCCGACATCGAGGTGCCAAACCTCCCCGTCGATGTGGACTCTTGGGGGAGATAAGCCTGTTATCCCCAGGGTAGCTTTTATCCGTTGAGCGATGGCCCTTCCATGCGGTACCACCGGATCACTAAGCCCGACTTTCGTCCCTGCTCGACTTGTAGGTCTCGCAGTCAAGCTCCCTTATGCCTTTGCACTCTTCGAATGATTTCCAACCATTCTGAGGGAACCTTTGGGCGCCTCCGTTACTCTTTAGGAGGCGACCGCCCCAGTCAAACTGCCCACCTGACACTGTCCCCGTACCCGATTAGGGCACCAGGTTAGAACCTAGATACGATCAGGGTGGTATCCCAACGGTGCCTCCACACAAGCTGGCGCTCATGCTTCTCAGGCTCCCACCTATCCTGTACAGATCGTACCCAAATTCAATATCAAGCTGCAGTAAAGCTCCATGGGGTCTTTCCGTCTTGTCGCGGGTAACCTGCATCTTCACAGGTATTAAAATTTCACCGGATCTCTCGTTGAGACAGCGCCCAAGTCGTTACGCCATTCGTGCGGGTCAGAATTTACCTGACAAGGAATTTCGCTACCTTAGGACCGTTATAGTTACGGCCGCCGTTTACTGGGGCTTCGGTTCACAGCTTCGGGATTGCTCCCTAACCGCTCCCCTTAACCTTCCAGCACCGGGCAGGCGTCAGCCCGTATACTTCGCCTTACGGCTTCGCACAGACCTGTGTTTTTGCTAAACAGTCGCTTGGGCCTTTTCACTGCGGCCCCCTCGTGCTATTCACACTACCGGGGCACCCCTTCTCCCGAAGTTACGGGGTCATTTTGCCGAGTTCCTTAACGAGAGTTCTTCCGCGCGCCTTAGAATTCTCTTCTCGCCTACCTGTGTCGGTTTGCGGTACGGGCACCTTCATCTGGCTAGAGGCTTTTCTTGGCAGTGTGAGATCATGACCTTCGCTACTGTAATTTTCACTCCCCATCACAGCTCAGCCTTGCGGTTAGCGGATTTGCCTACTAACCAGCCTCACTGCTTGGACAGGCATCCATCAGCCTGCGTCACTACCCTACTGCGTCCCCCCATCGCTCATAACGATTTACGGTGGTACAGGAATTTCGACCTGTTGTCCTTCGACTACGCCTTTCGGCCTCGCCTTAGGTCCCGACTTACCCTGAGCGGACGAGCCTTCCTCAGGAACCCTTAGGCTTTCGGCGGATCAGATTCTCACTGATCTTTTCGTTACTCATACCGGCATTCTCACTTGTATAATGTCCAGCGCTCCTTACGGTACACCTTCAACCCTTATACAACGCTCCCCTACCCCTGGATCGACTTCACTCCAGCTTCGAAGCCCTGTGTTTATCCCCTGGGAAGCATTTGGTCATTCAAGATTATTTCTCTTGCCTGACAAAAATGTCCTAGTGGTAAACACCGCCTCAAAGAAGCAGTGAAGTCGATCCAAGCCATAGCTTCGGTGGTGTGTTTAGCCCCGTTACATTTTCGGCGCAGAGTCACTCGACCAGTGAGCTATTACGCACTCTTTCAATGATGGCTGCTTCTAAGCCAACATCCTGGTTGTCTGTGCAACTCCACATCCTTTCCCACTTAACACACACTTGGGGACCTTAGCTGATGGTCTGGGCTGTTTCCCTTTTGACAATGGATCTTAGCACTCACTGTCTGACTCCCGGAAGTAAGTCTATGGCATTCGGAGTTTGACTGAGCTTGGTAACCCTTGCGGGCCCCGCACCCAATCAGTGCTCTACCTCCACGACTCTGTTTTCCGAGGCTAGCCCTAAAGCTATTTCGGGGAGAACCAGCTATCTCCGAGTTCGATTGGAATTTCTCCGCTACCCCCACCTCATCCCCGCACTTTTCAACGTGCGTGGGTTCGGGCCTCCAGTGCGTGTTACCGCACCTTCACCCTGGACAGGGGTAGATCACCCGGTTTCGGGTCTACGTCCACGTACTATGTCGCCCTATTCAGACTCGCTTTCGCTGCGGCTCCGGCTTCTCACCTTAACCTTGCACGGGAACGTAACTCGCCGGTTCATTCTACAAAAGGCACGCCATCACCCCTAAAATGGGCTCTGACTTCTTGTAAGCACACGGTTTCAGGTTCTATTTCACTCCCCTTCCGGGGTGCTTTTCACCTTTCCCTCACGGTACTGCTTCACTATCGGTCGCTAGGAAGTATTTAGCCTTGGCAGATGGTCCTGCCGGATTCATACGGGGTTTCACGTGCCCCGCACTACTCGGGATCCGTCTCGGAGGGAACCAACTTTCAATTACAGGGCTTTTACCTTCTATGGCGGGCCTTTCCAGACCTCTTCGTTTAACCGGCTCCTTTGTAACTCCATGTGAGACGTCCCACAACCCCAGAGAGCAAGCTCCCTGGTTTGGGCTGTTCCGCGTTCGCTCGCCGCTACTGACGGAATCACTATTGTTTTCTCTTCCTCAGGGTACTTAGATGTTTCAGTTCCCCTGGTATGCCTCTCCTGCCCTATGTATTCAGACAAGAGTAACTGGGTATTACGCCAGCTGGGTTTCCCCATTCGGACATCCCCGGATCAAAGCTTGCTTACAGCTCCCCGAGGCAGTATCGTTGTTCGCCACGTCCTTCATCGGCTCCTAGCGCCTAGGCATCCTCCGTGTGCTCTTAGTAGCTTAACCGTTTCGCTCATATTTGGGCTTTCACTCCCCTTGTTTTGCTTCGCAAAGCCAAAAGTCGTTCAATCCCAATTATTCGCTCATGCAATCTTCGCTAATGTATAAACTTGTTGACACAAGTTCAGCTAGGATGATTGTTCATCGGTTGCTTGAACCGAATGAGCATTCATCCGAAAAGGAATGTTCTAATTCGCATTTTTCGTTTCGATATCCAGTTTTCAAGGAACAATCTCGTTTGCTTTCGGGCCGTTCACGGAATGTGTCGGTCGAAAGTTACGAGCATGTGTTTGAGAGTTTGAACTCTCAAAACTGAGCAACGAGTGAGTAAGTTTGCAGCTGAGCTGCTTATTTGAATGTCTTCATCGCAGAAGACGATTCTCCATAGAAAGGAGGTGATCCAGCCGCACCTTCCGATACGGCTACCTTGTTACGACTTCACCCCAATCATCTACCCCACCTTCGGCGGCTGGCTCCTTGCGGTTACCCCACCGACTTCGGGTGTTGTAAACTCTCGTGGTGTGACGGGCGGTGTGTACAAGACCCGGGAACGTATTCACCGCGGCATGCTGATCCGCGATTACTAGCAATTCCGACTTCATGCAGGCGAGTTGCAGCCTGCAATCCGAACTGAGACCGGCTTTTTAGGATTAGCTCCACCTCGCGGCTTCGCAGCCCGTTGTACCGGCCATTGTAGTACGTGTGTAGCCCAGGTCATAAGGGGCATGATGATTTGACGTCATCCCCACCTTCCTCCGGTTTGTCACCGGCAGTCACCTTAGAGTGCCCACCCGAAGTGCTGGCAACTAAGATCAAGGGTTGCGCTCGTTGCGGGACTTAACCCAACATCTCACGACACGAGCTGACGACAACCATGCACCACCTGTCTCCTCTGTCCCGAAGGAAAGGTACATCTCTGTACCGGTCAGAGGGATGTCAAGACCTGGTAAGGTTCTTCGCGTTGCTTCGAATTAAACCACATACTCCACTGCTTGTGCGGGTCCCCGTCAATTCCTTTGAGTTTCAGTCTTGCGACCGTACTCCCCAGGCGGAATGCTTAATGTGTTAACTTCGGCACCAAGGGTATCGAAACCCCTAACACCTAGCATTCATCGTTTACGGCGTGGACTACCAGGGTATCTAATCCTGTTTGCTCCCCACGCTTTCGCGCCTCAGCGTCAGTTACAGCCCAGAGAGTCGCCTTCGCCACTGGTGTTCCTCCACATCTCTACGCATTTCACCGCTACACGTGGAATTCCACTCTCCTCTTCTGCACTCAAGTCATCCAGTTTCCAGTGCGATCCGGGGTTGAGCCCCGGGATTAAACACCAGACTTAAATGACCGCCTGCGCGCGCTTTACGCCCAATAATTCCGGACAACGCTTGCCCCCTACGTATTACCGCGGCTGCTGGCACGTAGTTAGCCGGGGCTTTCTTCTCAGGTACCGTCACCTTGAGAGCAGTTACTCTCCCAAGCGTTCTTCCCTGGCAACAGAGCTTTACGATCCGAAAACCTTCATCACTCACGCGGCATTGCTCCGTCAGGCTTTCGCCCATTGCGGAAGATTCCCTACTGCTGCCTCCCGTAGGAGTCTGGGCCGTGTCTCAGTCCCAGTGTGGCCGATCACCCTCTCAGGTCGGCTACGCATCGTCGCCTTGGTGAGCCGTTACCTCACCAACTAGCTAATGCGCCGCAGGCCCATCCTCAAGTGACAGATTGCTCCGTCTTTCCAGTTCTCTTCAGGCGAAGAAAACAAGTATTCGGTATTAGCTACCGTTTCCGGTAGTTGTCCCAAGCTTGAGGGCAGGTTGCCTACGTGTTACTCACCCGTCCGCCGCTAAGCATCAAGGAAGCAAGCTTCCTATCAACTCCGCTCGACTTGCATGTATTAGGCATGCCGCCAGCGTTCGTCCTGAGCCAGGATCAAACTCTCCAATAAAGATGAATTTCGGTCACGAGGTTAATCGTGATGAAAATCATCTGAGGTATTGAAAAGAGCGATTAGCTCATTTTGAATCTGACGAGATAAAATATCTCAATGTCGCTCCGGTTTTCATACAGTCATACGACATGCACCAAAAACCTTCGCATTACTCACTCGTTGTTCAGTTTTCAAAGATCAAACAATTTCTTACCGTCCGTCTCGCGGCCGGAATAAAAATATAACATGTTTCAATAAGCAATTGCAACTTGTAAAAAAAACCATTTACTCAAACGACAATTCAACGAAAAATGATCAGCTTCCCAAACTACAGAATGCTCATTGATTTGTTGAACTACTTTTCCCGTTAACGTAATAGTTTATTCTATTACTGCCTCATTTTTTAGCCGCTTGATAATTTCATTAACCGTCTCTTCAGGGGACAAATCTGATGAATCCAACCACAGTCCCAAGCGTGGAGTTTCATTTCGCAGTACGCGATCTAACTCATCAACGCTCCATATCCCATAACCTTTCTTTGTGCGGTTTGCCTCTCTCGTTGCAACCACAGCAGTGTTTGGACATAGCACTACTAAATACAATGGGCGGTTATTAATATATGAGATGAAATCAGTAAGTAGTGGTCCGATGACAACATCTTGTACAACAACTGTATATCCCGACTTATAGTACATCTCCGCTGACAGAGCAGCGAGCTGATATCGCAGCCTCAGCTGATCGAACTCGTCACTTCCTGAATCAGGACGAACTTCTTTGCGGTTATTTACAATCATTCTCCGAAAAATGTCTCCACGTAAATGTACCGAATTATCAAATTGTTCAGAAAGTAACTGCGCTACGGTAGATTTTCCACTAGCCATGATTCCGGTGACCAGTATGATGCTTGGACTCTCCACTAACATAAAACCACCATCCTTTAAGTAATTACATAAACATAATATTTGATAAGAAAAAACGATAAAAGGTGACGAATAGATATATTCAGTTATTACGCCCTTCAGCCTGTTAGACGAATGAAAGCAGCCAGTCACAATGATCGACTGCTTTTTATTGTTATTGAACTAACGTTTCCCGTTAGCGGAACGTTTGTATGTAAGTTATCTCATCACGTTTTTTATTTTGAGAAAAATATTAAAATAAATCGCTTGCACCTTACGTTACGTAAGGTTTTATAATCAGGCTACCGGGATCAAGCTAGCGACAAAGAACGGAGATGATCATGAAACCATATTGGAAGGTCGGGGATCTGGCCAAGCTGACGGGGTTAACCGTGCGTACGTTGCGCTTCTACGACCAGATTGGACTGCTCTCGCCGTCGGCTGCCACGGAATCGGGACATCGGCTCTACGACGACGATGATTTGTCACGACTCTATCAAATTATATCGCTGAAGGAGTTGGGCCTGTCGCTCGACGAAGTGAAAGCTGCACTAACGGGCCCCGGAATTGACCCGCTCGAGGTCGTCGATATGCAGATCGAGCGCGCGCAAGAGCAAATACGGCGGCAGCAGAAGCTACTTGATCAGCTGAGGCACGTATCTAAGTTGATGAAAGGAAAGCAGCAGGTGACGGTAGACGATTTCACCACACTGCTGCAAGCGATGAAGAACGACTACGAGAAGCCGATCCTGAATCGTCAACACAGTTGGGAGCAACGCTTGGGCCTGCTGGGAATGTTTTTAGCAGGCGGGAATGAGGGAACAAACCCTACAAAAAAAGAACACAAGGAGGATTAAGAGCATGAAAGAAAAATTCGTAAGACATGGAACATTTGTAATTGAAAAAACGTATCCGGCATCCAGGGAGCAGGTATACCAAGCAATGGCTGACGCTGAAGCCAAAGCACGCTGGTTCACGAAGCCGGAAGTGTTCGAATTCCGGGTAGGCGGACGGGAATTCAGCAGCGGCGAAACGCCGGACGGCGGATTGTTCACATTTGACGCGACTTATCAGGAGATCGTTCCGCTTGAGCGGATTGTTTATACGTACATAATGGACTTTAACGGCGTGCGGTTCTCGGTGTCCATTACTACGATTGAGCTTGCAGACACGGACGGAGGCACGAAGCTGACCTTTACGGAGCAAGGCACCTTCTTCGATGGGCTCGATGCGGTGGAGAATCGGGAACACGGGTCAAGGGAGCTGCTAGAGCTGCTGGGTCATTCGCTTGCTCAGAGCGGAGATGCGGTTGCTGCGGAAGACGACGCCGATCTGATTCCCGGCCAATTGGAGTTTGCTCATACGCGTTTGTACTACTTCCCGAGCGAAGATGTTTACCGGGCGTGGGCGCAACCGGAGCTTCTGGCGCAGTGGTGGGGGCCTAACGGCTTCACAAGTACATTCCACGAATTCGACTTCCGCGAGGGCGGCTTCTGGCGCTTTACCTTTCACGGACCGGACGGCAAGGATTATCCGAACGAGAACAAGTTCATCGAAATCGAGTCGGGGAAACGCATCGTACTGGAGCATCAAGGCACTCCTGAATTCAGGTTGACGGCAACATTTACCGATATGGCCGGTCGGACGCGTGTGACATTCCGTCAACAGTTCAAAGACGAAAACTTATTCCAGCAAGCAAAATCATATTGCCCGGACAGCAACGAGCAGAACCTGGACCGTCTTCAAGCTGTGCTAGAAGGACGGCGCATATAGTAACCACGCGGAAGGACGGCCAGCCAGCGCCTGGATTTAGGTGTCGCGAGCAGGATTCATAAGCACCTCTGCTTGGAAAACGTCATTAAATTGATATACCGCAAATTGGAACCTTCCTACCCGTTAGATGAGGAAAAAGGCGGCCGGCTTTTGGGGCGGCTGCCTTCAAATGCTTCATTGAGCTAACGTTTGGATGTGGGGCCCAGTTCATTTCTTATTTAGTCTCCATAGAAGTTGTAGTCCTACTACTGCTCACATTTTTCTCAATCCTTTTCGCTAAATGGACACAGGCCGCACCCGAATTCATCCTCTTTTCCGTCAATGTCTTTCCACAACACAACCTGAGGGCCTTGAATCTGCTGCCGAATTTCCGTTGTTAATAAAAGATTCAATTGACGAAATCACGTTCCCTTATTGCTCATACCGCTTCAAAAATCCCTCAATCAGCTCCGGGCGGGTCATCAGCGCAACCGATTCGTTCTCCAGCTCCTCTGCCTGATCGTCATCCGTCATGGACACAAAAAAGACGATGTCTTCCTTGGATTGCCCGTATTCGGCAAAAACTGACGGTTCCGTTTCCTGAACCACCCTTGCAATGATCTCGATCAATTGGTCCTTGTAGTCATATGCATTTTCTACGGCATACAACAGCTTGCTGATATCATTGAAATGCGTGTCGTCACCATATTGGTACTCCGAACAACCCCACCTGAAATAAATTTCATCCTCTTTCGAGTTACACAGCCCTTTCTTCTTCATGTCGGCAATATGCCGAGCCAGCGATTCCTCCGTATTTACGGCCAAAAATAAGGTGACGAAGTCGCTATCCGTGCCAAAAGCACAGGCATACACGCGTTCATTTCGCGTTTGTTCCAACGTTCTTTTCAAATCTTCCACAAAGCTTGCCCGAAAGCGCTCCTCAAATTGCTTCAAAAAAACAGTCATGATGGTTCGTCCTTTCCCCAATTTATTCCCTTCCACCCTAGCAACGCAGCAGGTCCAAATAAACTTCCCACTCCTCAATCGTCGACGTATTGATGCCATCTTAACGTTTAATCCAAAATAACGGTTTTGCTCGGATCATCCAGAAACTGAAACATCGTTTGAATCTGCTTCACCGTATTTCGCTCCAACGAGAGCTCTGGCAACCGGTCTCTATCAAAAAAGGCAACTTCGCTCGTTTCAACCCCGCCATTGGGCTGTCCGGCCACAATCTGGCATTCGATAAAGATTTTATACACGTGATATTGTTCCGGGGGATGATCGTGGAATTTTTTATCCATCACGGCAAGTATCCGCTTGGGTACCGTAATGTAACCTGATTCTTCTTCGATTTCTTTTACGGCGATTTCCGAAGGAGAATGTCCAATGTCAGCCCACCCGCCCGGCAATGCCCAGGCATTGTCGGCTTTTTCCCGCACCAGCAATATTTTTCCCTCTTTAAAGACGACTCCGCGTATGTCCACCTTAGGCGTGGCATATCCCGTTTCGCTTCCGAAGTGAAGCTTGATTTTCTCCCGGCTGACATTCGTATAATTCGCAAGCATTTCCATGCTAAGTTCTCTTAACTCTTCAAATCGTTCAAGGTCGTACACGTCCTTGGAGTATGTCAGCCCGGTTTGGGCGATCGCTTGAATTCGCTTAACCCAATCAAGCCATTGCATGTCTGAGCTCAACCCCTTTGCATACGGCTTGTTTCCATCAATTGTAAATCAAATTCATGCGTTTGGAAACCAGATGCCTGGTGCCAGCATGACCTTCTGCGATGCACAATACCAAAATATATGTCAATGCAAAAAAAGGCGAGGATGGCGGAGTTTCCTCCTTTCCTTGCCTTTGACGATTCCTGCAACCAAATGCCAACGTTTATTCGGCCATCATTTTAGGGAATTGGTCGGCCCCTTGTGCTCCTGCCCCAAGAAAAGGATATCCATCCGGGTTACGCCACTGTACGATATAAGGAAGATTAGGACTATGAATGCCAGGATACACTTGGATATTGAAGACGGTTATCATTCTATCACCACCCTCTATGTTGACTTCTCCACATAGGGAAATGGTCTTGCAAATGGCTTATCCAATAGGGAAGATAATTCTTTCGCACTTCTAATGCATGTGACACCGCAGCTATTTCCTCGTGACTAACCCCCCATTCAGCTGGCATTACAGCCATAACTTCGATCAGTTCGCCTGTGGGTAGAGCTATAATATTAGCTATTGCTTTGCCAAAAGGATCGGGACCATCCAAGAAAGGAACAAACATCGCATACAGTGCCCCCCAAAACATGCGATGTACTGAAACCGAATTAAACATCGACTGAATCGTCCAGTTGGGACCAGCGAATATATTGGCATTATCAATCATCCACAACTTTGGAGTTGGCGTTCGTGAAACCAAAATATTTTGTCCATTATCCCGCCTCAAATAACGGTCATTGTTATCCAACCAATAATCAAAAGCGATAATATCTGCCGCTTGACCAATATTGCAACAACTAGCAAGCTCTGATTGTGAGGGGTAACTTGTACTATTAAAAATAAATTGACTGCCGAAATGAGGGCCATGTCCGAGATCGTACCCAAGTTCTAAATATTGTTTCCTTAATGAATCATTGATATAGATTACCTGACTGCAAGGAACAGGGATCCCCAATCGTCCTGCCAACCAGCAGCAAATCATCTCATTCGCTAAAGCGCGACTTCCTTGGGGATTCTTATTAAGTTTAACAACGTAGTAGTTACCATCATCACATTGCATAAGATGAGGTAAACTGGTACCCGTAAGTGATTGGACATAGGTAACGGCTTGAAGCATGAATCCACCTCCCCGAAAGCGAACCAATCTGATTTTACTAATATATGTTTCCTATAAACTTTTGGTATAGACATGCTCCTATTGAAATACTCTGACCTCAACCGCTAGATAAGCCAAATTATTTCACATTCTTCTCTACTGGTTCTTCTCGGGAAAACACGTTTATAATCAATGTTTCCATTTCGTGAACCGCAGACTTGGGATAGCATGATCGTATCGAATAAAGAGGGTCAGATTTAGCGGAGGGGATAATACATGCCACGTACGTTTCAAATCAGCTCAAAGGAAAATGTAAGAAAAATACTCGCCCATTCCAAACATGCAGCGCTCAGAGCACTGCAAAGTTACGATTTGGATTGGGATCATATCCGGTTCAATCAATTGTCCGATACGTGTACGTTTGTTGTGCAAACAAGTAAAAGCCAGACCTTATTGCTGCGCATTCATCCGGGAATGAACAAGGAGGAACTGCGTTCTGAACTCGTTTGGCTGGATGCGCTGAATAGGTTGACGAACATTCCCGTTCCCCAAGGCGTTCCGAATCGGCATGGCGACAGCGTGTTGGAACTTAAAGGGGACCATGGCGACGATCTGCCCGTTTATGCGACATTAATGCGCTGGGTCGATGGCATAAACGAGGGCCGGGAACTTTCCGAGGAACAGGTTTTTAATGAAGGAGTCCTGCTTGCAAAGCTTCACCATGCATCCCGGCAATTCGAACCCCCAGCCGATTTCACTCGGCCTGAATGGGGTTTGCCAAGCTTCAATGCATCGATGATACGCCTGGCAGAGCATCACAAAGCCTTTCTCTCCCATGACGGGTTTGGGCTGTATCAATCCGCTGCCGAAAAAGTACGCACCCACTTGGCCGGACTTGTCAAAGACACTACAAATTACGGATTAATCCACGGCGATCTGCATCAAGGAAACATCGTGTTTGACGGCAAGCATCCGCGTCCCATCGATTTCGGCAGATGCGGATTCGGATATTTCCTGTACGACGTGGCTCATACGATCTTGGGCCTGTATCCGGCTCAACGAAAACTTGTGCTTGAGGGGTACCAAAGCATTCGGAAACCAGCCGCGGATGGGCTGCAGGAACTGGAGTCGTTTTCCGTGATGGCCATGCTCGAAAATTTCGCCCACCATGCACCCGATCCAAGGGAGACCGACAGTCTGAAAGAAGAACAGTCGTATGCGCAAGCCATCTTGCGTCATTATTTGAGTGGCAACCCCTTTCTATTTCAAGCGATAGAGCTATAGTCTCTTGCCGTGATTCTGCCTAAATGCGTGTATCAATATGGAACACGCGGTTGTTTTGAACGGCTTTCAGCGCGTTTGACGCACGAAGCTCCATCCCATTCCCCACGCCAAAGAGGGCCGCACATGAAGTGCAGCCCTCTATTTGGAAAGCCGGGACGAACGTTATTGGCGGATCCAGGCATTGGCCAGGAGCATTGCGCCTTTGGCGGCATGGGTATCGGCCAGCGCATTCAGCATGACAAAGTCATGAATGATGCCTTGGAAGCGAACCGCCGTTACCGGTACACCCGCTTCACGCAATTTGTTGGCATATGCCTCGCCTTCATCGCGAAGCACGTCAGCTTCACCGGTAATCACCAGCGCCTCAGGCAAGCCTTGCAATTGATTCAGGTTTGCGCGCAGCGGGGAAGCGTAGATTTCCGCTCTTTGTGCCGGATCGGTCGTATATTGGTCCCAGAACCATTGCATCCCATCCCGGCGCAGGAAGTAACCTTCCGCGAATTGGTGATAAGACGGTGTGTCGAACGACGCATCGGTTACTGGATAGAACAGAAGCTGTTTGCTGATTTTCGGGCCTTTGCGGTCTTTGGCCATCAGTGTAATAGCCGCCGTCATGTTGCCGCCGACGCTGTCCCCCGCTGCCGCAATAGCGTCGGATTTCAGGTTATGGCTGGCGCCTTCACTCGAGATCCACTCCAACACGGCGTAAATTTGCTCGATCGCAACAGGATAACGGACCTCTGGAGACAGGTCGTAGTTCGTGAACACGACGGCCGAATTCGAACCTACAGCCAGTTCGCGAATCAAACGGTCATGCGTATGGGCATTGCCGAACACCCATCCGGCCCCGTGAGTGTATAGAATGACCGGCAAAGCCCCGTTAGCGTTTTGCGGACGTACGATTCGGATCGATACTTCGCCCGTTGGTCCGCCCTGGATCGTTAAATCTTCAATATCAACCGCAGGTTTCGCGATATCACCGGACTGCACTTCGTCGACGGTTTCGCGTCCTTTGGCTGGACCCAGGTCAAACAAATACGGAGGATTGGCGGTATCTTCCACGAATTTTTGCGCTGCCGGTTCAAGAACTACCTTGTTTTCATTGTTTGGGTTGTTTGCTGTTGTCATGATAAATTCCTCCTAAAATGTGATGTTTGTTTTTATTCATATACAACGAAATAAAGAATCTTAAATTTAAAATACTTAATTTATAAACGAATTATAACCCGTTTAAAACCCATTGTCAACACTCTCCATTTTTTTACCCAAATCCATCCTGTTTTACGCGCCGGAGTCGCCTTGAATGCACGTAAAAAGTCTCAATATTATCAACCATCTGATTTCAGGATGGCGTTTATCCGCTCCCATTGCGATTTCGAAACGAATATGCTCTGACCTCCCTTCTCATTTGACCCAAGTCCCTTTATGATAGAAGAATACTATTGGACAACAGGTTTGGAGGCTGCATCATCATGAAATTCGCCAATCGCATGAACCATTTTCAGGAAGGCATCTTTTCCCGACTGCTCGAAATCAAGCGCCAACGGATCGAGAACGGGCAGACCGTGATCGATCTAAGTGTCGGAACTCCGAATACCCCTCCCGCGCAGCATATTATCGATGCATTGCTCGAAGCTGCCGGGGATACCCAAAATTATATTTACGCCATCAACGATCAGAGCGAGCTGCTGCAAGCGGTCAGCGAATGGTATGCACGGCGCTATCAGGTAGAATTGAACCCGGCTACGCAAATCTGCTCACTTCTTGGCTCACAGGAAGGCCTTGCCCATATTTCCTTGGCCATCGTGGACGAGGGCGACCTGGTGCTGGTCCCGGACCCTTGTTATCCGGTGTTCGCCGATGGGCCTCTTCTGGCAGGTGCAGAGCTTTATTACATGCCGCAAAAAGAGGAACACGGTTATGTCATCCAGCTGCAGGATATTCCGGAAGAAATCGCGAAACGAGCTAAGTTCATGCTCGTATCCTATCCGAACAATCCAACCACGGCCATGGCGCCCGAGCAGTTTTACCTGGATCTGATCGCGTTTGCCAAGCAGCATGACATTATCGTTCTGCACGACAACGCTTATAGCGAGCTGGTATTTGACGGGAACAGCTGCGGCAGCTTTCTTTCCTATCCCGGAGCCATGGAGGTCGGGGTCGAGTTCAATTCCCTCTCCAAAACATATGGACTCGCCGGTGCCCGGATCGGATTCTGCGTCGGCAATTCGTCCGTCGTATCTATCCTGAAAAAGCTGAAATCCAACATGGACTATGGCATGTTCCTGCCGATCCAGAAGGCGGCCATCGCAGCCATTACCGGGGATCAGTCCGACGTGGACCGGGTAAGGGCGATCTATGAGGAACGCCGGGACATTCTCTGCGAAGGCTTCGGCAAACTGGGCTGGCCTATTGCCAAACCAGATGCCACTATGTTTATTTGGAGCCGGATTCCCGACCATTACGCCACTTCCGAACAATTTGCCATGGACCTGGTAAGCCGGGCCGGCGTAATCGTGACACCCGGCAGTGCATTCGGTCCTTCCGGCGAAGGATATGTCCGCCTCGCGCTTGTTCAGGATCGTGAACAGCTCGAACAGGCGCTGCAATCCGTGGAAAGCAGCGGCATTCTGACATCAAACGAATAGAGTCAGCAAAGGAACCGTTCCTTATTAGCAGGAACGGTTCTTTTTGTGCAATTAGGGATGAACGTGAGTCCTTCCCTACCGTTGATCGTACACCCTCCAGGTAATGAATAAAAACAAACATTTTCCATCCCTTGCCTCTATCGAAACGGATTCGAAATTCCGAAATATATGCTAAGAGCATAGCTCAATATCCGATTTTGGGGAGATGGCCGCATGGTACAGCCAGTCAAAAAAAGGGGTAACAAAGCAACGAGCATCGCCAATACACTGTCCATGGTGTTGTTGGCCATTATCGTTGTCGTCTTTTCGATTTTGGGGACATTCATGTTTACCGGCACGCGAAGCATTCTGGTCAACCAGCAGGAGGCCCAGCTTCAGACGAAAACGCAGGCGATCGTCAGCCAATTCGATGCGTTATTCAAAGAAAAAGGCTCGCTTGTCAAACAGATGTCCACAAATCATTTGTTCGAACAATATATTGAAACGACCGAATCGGCAGCGACGGCCACAACATCGCCTTATGCCGCAGAGGTTCAAGCCACGCTGGCCGCGATCGTCAAGGAAGAGCCTTCCTTTGCCGATGCATGGGTCGCGGGCATCGACGGAAACGGCTTCTGGCTGCAAAATGACGGCGTAGCCTCCGCCGCCGACTTCGATATCAAGACCCGTCCGTATTATGAACCGGTGATGGCCGCAGACGGGCTTTATTTTTCCGAACCCTATAAGGACCTGGCATCCGGCAATATTCTGATAGGCATTTTCTACCCGGTCAAAAACGATGGGGGCGAACTGATCGGCTTTGTGGCAGCGGATATCGCATTCAAAGACATTCCGGCCATCATGAAGAGCTACTCGCTTGGCAGCACGGGATATTCCATCCTTGCATCCAAAACGGGAGATATTCTATATCACCCGGACGAGAGCAAAGTGCTGAACGAAAAAATCAATGAAATTCCAGGCGACCTCGGGAACGTCGGCAAAGAAATGCTTGCAGGCAAATCCGGCATACAGCTCATGGATGATCAAGGAGAACGCCGCTATATTGGATACGCCACCAGCAAAGATACCGGATGGTCCGTCGGACTGACCATTACCGAGAAGGAAGTGCTTTCGGAGCTGGCCAGCTTCAACCGGATTCTGATCGGCGGTTTCGTGGTCGCCGCGATCCTGCTTGTCCTGATTTGTTATGTTACGCTCCGCGCCCTGCTCCGGTCGATACCGAAGCTGCTGGCCAAAATCAAACAAGTGGAAGACGGAGATCTCACCGTTCAATTCGATATAAGTTCCAGCAATGAGATCGGACAGATCTCGCAGGGCATGCACAACATGACGCAAAAACTTCAAGCCATGATGCAAACGGTCGGCAGCACCGGTTCGGTGCTCAGCCAATCGTCCAAGGATTTGCAGGCCATATCCTCCAGAACGGCCGTCACGATGAATGATACCGCTACGGCCATTAACGAAATCGCCAATGCAACCAACTATCAGTCCGTTGAATCGGAGAACATTCTGCAAAAAACCGGCTCGTTGTCCGTACAAATCGACGAAATCGCCAGCGATGCCCGAGCCATTGAAACGATGGTCCAAGCGACTGCTGAACAAAGCGGACGAGGAATCGGCGTACTGGACCAGCTGTCCAGATGGGCAGAGGAAAACCACCAATCCACGCAGGCCATGTCGTCCATCATCCATGAGATTGACTTGAGTCGGGATGCCATATCAGGCATCGTGGACACCGTCCATCAAATTGCAACCCAGACGAACCTGCTGGCTCTCAACGCTTCCATCGAAGCGGCGCGTGCGGGAGAACACGGGCGCGGATTTGCCGTCGTTGCCGGAGAAGTCCGCAAACTTGCCGAGCAGACCACTCTGGCCACAGAGGAGATTGGCCGGAAAGTGGGCGAAATTGCGGAGAAAACGAACGTATCGGTGGAGCATACCGCGCGCGGCCTGAGCATCGCCGAAGGAAACGCGCGATCCGTCGAGGAGACGAAGCAAGTCTTTTTCAGCATCAACAACGAACTCGAAGAACTGAGACAGCGCATGATCCAGATCAGCAGCAATACGGCCAAAGTGCACCGGCACAAAGATGAAATCGTGCAGGCGCTGGAGATCATCTCATCCACCACCGAAGAAAATTCTGCTTCCACCGAAGAAGTCAGCGCGAGCACGCAGGAGCAGCTGGAAAGCATCGAGCAGGTGGCGGAGCTGTCGCAGCGGTTAAACACGTTGTCCATCAAACTGCAAGAGGAGCTCAGCCAGTTCCGCATCGATTCCGTGCAAGGGGCTGATCGCTGATCCGCAGGGAGACACGGTGCGCGTTCGCCGAGAGCTGCGTGTAGAGCGTTTCCCCTAGCTTCAACTAGCCCGTAACTACTCACGTATAACAAGTTGAACAAAGCACATCGGATGCATTACATTATTGGCTTGGGAGTAACCCTGCTATATGGGGATCAGTAACACCGCGCATGCCACGCAGCTCGACGATATCTGTAATTATCTGTAATGAACCTGCCCCACCTTATTTGGGGTATTTTCACTCATTTAGAATTTTGACGAACCTGACACACGCTATTCGGCCAACATTGCTACTCATAGGCTATAAAACTGCTGAATAAGGTGACTGAGTTTCGTTAGAAATTTTAGACAGCAAAAAAGCCTCAATATAAGGTGTCTGAAGTTCGTTAGCGCACGATGAAAAAGAGCCTGCATGACCAACCATGCAGGCTCTTTCAGTATGTTTATTTCGTAAAAGGGAAGAACGTTCAAGCAGCCGGCAGAAACGCGCGATATTATTTTACGGGTCTGCGCCAGTTGGAACGGTACATGAGATACAGGAAGTACGGCGCGCCGATGATCGCGATCAGCAATCCCGAAGGAATTTCCGTCGGTGCCATGACCGTTCGTCCGATGGTGTCTGTCAGCACCAGCAGCAAGGCGCCGACCAGCGCGGACAGAAACATCGAACGGCGCAGATGATGACCGGTCAGCAACCGGACCATATGCGGCGCAATCAGCCCGATGAATCCGACGGTCCCTACGCAAGCAACCGCGCCGGCTGCAAGCAGTACGCCCGTCGCCATCGCAAGCAGGCGCGTCCGGCGCACATGCAGGCCCAGTCCCGAAGCGCTCTGATCATCAAACACAAGCAGTTCGAACCGGCGGGCCAGCCACCAGGCCACGGGAATCAGAATCACCAGGAAGACAGCGATGATTTTCACCTGATCCCATGTGCGGGCATACGTGCTTCCGGTCAGCCAAATGTAGCTGCTTCCTCCGTATAATGAGCCTACGATGATCAGAATCTGAATGCCGGCTCCCGTAATGGCCGAGATTGCGATGCCGACCAGCAGCACGGCCGACGGATTCAGCCCTTTGTTCCAGGATAACGAGAAAATGATTCCCGCCGCAATGACTGCGCCGACGATAGCTGCCAAAGGCACCATGTAGATCGGAACGCCGGTCCACAATATCATGACCATCATCGCCCCAAGTCCCGCCCCGGACGTGACGCCTACGACCGAGGCGTCGGCGAGCGGATTGCGAACCGCCATCTGAATAAGCACGCCGGCAATGGCCAGAGCCGCTCCCGCCCCGGCGGCTACAAGCGTACGCGGAATGCGAAGCTGCACCATGGCCGAAAACGGACCGTCCGAGCTGAACAGGCTTGGCAGCAGATCTGCCAGCGGAATGCGCATTCCGCCAAACATCGTGCTCAGCAGCGTCACTCCAACGGTAACTACCGTGAACAGCACGGCCAGCCGCCGGAAAGGCCAGCGTCGCCCGCGCGAACCGGTGCTCATCGACGTGTTGGCGGCCGGTCCGTTCGCCGCTTTCATGCGGGTCAGCACCAGCCAGATCAACCAAGGCGCGCCGATGATCGCCATCATTGCCCCTGTAGGCAGTTCCAGGCTCGACTTGTGAATCATTTTGGAAAGAACGTCCGCCGCAATTAACAGCGCTGCTCCCCATACAAAAGCGCCTGGCAAAAGCCAGCGATGGGAGCGGGCGCCGCTCAGTCGAACGAGATGCGGCGCGACCAGCCCGACGAATCCGATCGGGCCGATGACGCTTACGATGACTGCCGCAAGAAGTACCGATACGAGCAAACCTACGGCACGAATCATCCCTACCCGCTGTCCGAGCGACGCCGCCGTCGATTCGTCCAAATCAAGCACGTCCCACTGCCTGGACAAGAAAAAAGCAACCAGCGTAATGCCGATGACCCAAGGCCAGGCATAGGTTACGCCGCTCCAATCGTTTTGCACGAGCGTACCGGAACCCCATAGAAACAGACCTTGCGTTTCCATCGAAAAAAAGATATGTAAAGCACTCGTAAACGAACCGAGCACCATGGATATGATCATGCCCGAGAGCGCGAGCCTGACCGGGCTTGAAGACCGCCCTCCGCCCATAACGTAGGCCGCAACAGCAGCCAGGAGCCCACCGAGCGCTGCGAACAAAAACGGAGACTTTTGCAGTACGCCCGGGAACATCACCGTTCCGAACACAACGGCGAAATAAGCGCCGGCATTGATGCCAAGCGTGTCCGATGCAGCCAGCGGATTACGCGTGATCGTTTGCAGCATCGCACCTGCCACGGCAAGCGCTCCGCCGGCCAAAATGCCGATGACCGTGCGCGGCATGCGCAGATCCCAGACCATGTTATGTTCCAGCGTATCCTGTCTGCCGGTCAGCGCATCAAAAACGGTATGCAGCGGGATCGAAGCTTCCCCGAAACACAAACTTACAAAAAAAAGCACGATGAGAGCGGTCAAGCCGCCCCCATAAATGCTTATCATTCGCCAGTTGAAAGATTGGCGCGCTGTCTGAACGGAACTCATTTCGTGATCGCCCCAACGACTTCGTCAACGAGCACTTTGGAAGACAGCGGACCGCCAAACGTCCAAGTTGTGCTCGCAATCGGGTAAGTGCGGTTTTCTTTCACAAAGTTCAAACCATTCCATACGGAATTATTTTTCACGCCTTCGCCAAAAACATCATCGTCCGGCTGCGTAATATAAATGAAGTTGCTATCCTGTACGTCCGACAATGCTTCGATGCCTACCGTCGTAAAACCGTAATCTTCAAGCTTTTCCGGCTGCCAGTCATTGATCAGGCCAATCTTCGCCAGCGTGCTGGAAACGACGGAATTGTCCGTGAACATGCGCAGCGATGCTGCATTTTGGTACGTGAACGCTTGGGTCAGCACGTAGTGGAAATCGGATTTGCCGGCAGCAGCCAGTTTTTCCTTGGCATCCGCATAGTGCTGGTCAAGGTCAGCCAACACTTCCTTCGCTTTGTCTTCTTTGCCCAGCGCAGTTGCGATGGTATTAAAAATGGAGACCATGTGGTCGTGATCGTAACCGCCTTTGTACGTATCGAATTCCAGCGTAGGTGCAATAGCTTTCAGTTGATCGTGAATCGCCTCATGGGATCTTTTATCGGAAATGATGAGATCCGGCTTCAGAGAAGCAATCGTCTCCAGGTTCGGCTCGTTGCGTGCGCCGACATCGGTTACGTTGCTATCCAGCGCAGCTTCGGAAGTGACGTATACTTTATAATTTTCATTATCCGCGTTACCGACAGGCTGTACGCCCAGAGCAATGACATCTTCCGTAAATGTCCATTCCAGAACAACAACGCGTTCTGCCGGCTTGTCGAGTTTTACCTCGCCGCGATCGTCTGTTACTGTGATCGGACCTGCAGCATTTTCAGTCTGCGCACCGCCCGTATTTTGTTGGCCCGCTTCGGATGCGCTCCCGCCAGCACTATTATTCGAAGATCCACATCCCGCCAGCGCAAGAGCAAAAACAACCAATAGCGCAATTCCGTTCCAACCTTTTCTCATGTTCGTAAGTCTCCCCCTGTTTATATGTATAGACATGATAATAATTCTCATTATCACTCATAAAATTATGCGACATGATTGGGGGTTTGTCAACAACATTGATGATATCACTCAACAATTCTAGGAATGACAACTTAAAGGCCCGCCGGAAGCGAGCCCTTTTCTGCGGGATATTCTTCTTTGACGTGATTGTTCACGCAAAGCCCTTCTTTTTACCTTTGTACAACTTATGGAATCAGCTTAACTGCATCGTTGTAATGCATGTATTGTCTTGGTCGTATGTAGAGATCTGTGCTTCGGCGACCTTTCCGTCATGAACCATCTTGACAAGATAACTTCTGTCTCTGGGCAGCCAAATGTCAACGAAACCATTGGATGCCGTCTTGAGCGAAGAATCTTTCATGAGCGTATTTCCTTCGGAATCGAGAATGGTGACGAGAAAATCCTCGTTTTTCATTTCCCCTTGGCAACCGGTCAGACTGTGGATCTCGCAGGGATGGGTTTGCTGTACATACGGGGCAATGGATAAAAAGAAGGCATCTTCCGGCAAATCATAATCCGCCGTTTGACCGTCGTTCCCTACGACCGTCAGCGTTTTTGCATCAATGGAGGCCGATTGGGCGGACACCTTGCCTGCCCCGATATCCTCGACCAGCTGTTTGATATTGATATGATCCCCGGATGGCAGCGCCGTTTCTTCTTTCTGCAAGTTTCCGGCAATCAGATACGTTCCCAATGCAACGACAACTAACACCCCTGCGGCCCACGTCGCTTTTTTCATTCTGGCGTTCATCTCCTTGTCCGTTTTATTTTATTATAAAGGAGAAGCTGTCCAAGTGAGCGATTCGACCGCCCATTTCACCATATTTTCACACTTTTAACCGATTGTTCCTGCCCCGTCGTTTCAGCGCTTTCCGTTCAAATCTCAGAGAGTACACGATCCGTTTTTATGCGCCATTAGCTGAACTGCCAAAAGCCTGCCACCAGCTCTTTCCCTCCACCCTTGTGGAACCCGGAATAAAGAAACAACGCCCCATAACCAAAAACATACTCTTCGGCGAGACCATCCGCATAACCGTCTTCATCGATCTGAATGAAGAAATCATATCCCTCCTCCAGAAGAGCGGAAGTATAGTGTCTTTCATCCTGAATTAATCGGGGATTGCCCCCGATTTTCACGAGAAAAGCTTGCTCCCTCGCTTCTTCATCAGCCTTGCGTATTGGTGCGCTCAGTGCATGCCTTTCCAAATCGGGATGGGCATATCGTGCTGACAGGCTTGGCGGTGAATGCGGGTGGCGAATGACCCTGACGGCGCAAGCCGGATAGATGTTATTTTCGAAATGCGTGTCCTCGTCGCAGGGCACAAAGACCGACAGCATGTCTCCAGCCTGCCCACCCCGTTCCAGCCCTGCAGTAACTTCAGCCGGCATAACCAGGGCCATGTAAAAGCGATAATCCCCGTCTGCAAGATTGTCTTGCTCCCGCTCATTGTCGAAATAAGCTGGTGCGCTGCCGCCAATCCACCCCGACGTAAAAACGTCCGATCGTTCGGCGTAATATAACAAGCTGTGAGTCCGTTCTTCGAAAAGCTCTTTCCAGAGTGACATATCTAAGCTCCCTTCCATATACAGCATCTTTCCACAAATAACGTAATATCAGGTTCGTTTGGCAAGCCAACGTTTAAGCAAAGGCAAAACCACGGCAGGCTGCATCGCCCCGGTATGGTCCATTCGCTCTCCTTTGACGATCTCAACGTCCCACCCATATGCTTCGAGTTCATGCCTGTGCCGCTTCAAGCGATCCGCGATATCTACCCTGACGTTTCCAAACGATTCACCATATTCTATCAAATCAAGTTCCCCTGCAAAGGCCAATTTGGGCATGCCCGAGACGGGATGGATGATTCGGTCATCGAAATCGGCAAGATGCTGGTACATGGTCATGAACTGTTTGCATTGATCGGGATGGATGCTCACCTCCACCTCGTTCCAATCGATGTCTTCGGGTTCTACGAGCTTTTTGTCCTGCGCTCCCGTTTCCTGCCCTGCTCCTTCCTTGTTCTGATTCGATAGCGCCTGTTCATAGGTTTTCGTCGTTACGGTCAACATTTCTTTATAGGGTCCGCCGTAGGGCGGGAAACCTCCCATGATCAGTCCGTTCAGCCGATCCGTGCGAATGGAAAGTTGGAGTCCGGCAAGCGCAAGCCAGGAGTAACCGTAGTACCAGAATCGGTCCACTTGCATCTGGTCCGCGATTCGCAGCATATCATTGGTGATATGCTCAGGCGTAAAACGGTCAGGTTCAGGCTGTGCCATGTAATGTCCTTCATAATCAAAATACAGCACGCAAAAGTCGTCCGACAACCCTTGTACCAGTTTCTCGCCCAGTTCGGGGTCCACCCCCCACAATCGCAGCATTTCCGCCTCTTCGCCATATACGGCAGGTTTGGTCCCCGGCAGCATGACGACGCCCTCTTTCGGGTTACCCACCAAGCCAACCTCGATCATTGAACCATTGGGCAGCGTTACCTTCTTTTTCAACAAACTCACTCCTTTTTCTTCACTTGTCTTCAGTCTATAACATGGATGCAATCTTTCGGTTCGGGTGCAAGTTTTCCTTAAAGAATGGTACCTGCAGCGGGAATATGTTATCGTAGCACTTTAAGGTTTAAGTTCAAGGTTAAGGAGCAGATGGACATGGACAGGATATTCACTCCCAGCGAGATGGCTTCCGCGTTAAACGTCAGCACGACCACGCTGCGCCGTTACGAGGAACAAGGACTGATTCCCGATGTACCGCGTACTCCCGGCAATCGCAGAACATACATGGGCGTTCATTTACACGCATTTGTCGCGATCCGGAGCCTGCTGAGTGCTTATGATATTCCCGTGGTGTACGCAGCTATGCGGGAAATCAGGCAAGGTGAGAAGCTGAAGGCGTTATGGCTCGTAAACGGGCAGCTGACCCACGCACAGTCGGAGAAAGAACGGGTTGAAAAGATCTGGTCCATGCTGCGCGATTCAAACCGGGGAAATCCGATGGCGGCAGACGTGCCGGACGGACTGACGATTGGCAAGGCTGCAGGGCTGGCCGGGGTCAATGCCTCTGCCATTCGCCATTGGGAGAAGGAAGGGTTGATTCATTCGGAACGTGACCCCATGAACGGTTATCGGACCTACCCGGCAAACCAAACGAGAAGAATTTTGCTGATCAGCAGTTTGCGCAAAACGGTGTATTATATCGGCCATATGAAGCAGCTCCTCGAACTGTTGGAAGAACGTGACCCTGTTCAGGTCGAAAGCTCGCTCAGTCTTGCCATGACAAAGCTGAACGAGCGGCTCGTGCGGCAGTATGCAGGCATCCAGGCCCTTATGCGATACATCGAAGCACTTGATGAATATAAATCGTAACCGAACAACGTTCCATATTCGCCAAAACGCCATTACGGTCTGCCTTATCCATGATGAACGGAAAACAGGCGAGGAACATTCCCCGCCTGTTTTCTTTGTACAGCGACTGTTTTGGCACGAGCTGGCCTCACATCACCTTTGCTGTTTTGAGTTCCATTTCCCCATCCGACCCTGGCAGCCCCTCAGTCCCTCACGCCAAAGGCAAGCGTTAACGCGCTCTTGGCCTCCATGCCGAAACTCATCGTTTCGTATCCCGGCACCCTTACTTCCACGCTCTCCGAATGAGACCGGTCATTGAACAGCACCACGGCAATCGATCCGTCCACGTTCCGGAACGCTACCGTTGGCACGGCATCGTCACTGTTTGAACCTATGCGTACGGCTCCGGGACGAATATGTTTGCTGAAATGAGCCAGCGCGTAATAATCAAGCGTATAGGTGAGCTCCCGCGTTTGCTGGTTGATCTTCACGATGCCCCGGCATGTACTGTTGCCGAATCCTGGCACCGTCGGTCCGTTCTCTTCGTCCAGCGCCATATTCCACAGCACGAACGAACGGCTGTGATTGCGCAGAATGCCGATGCCCGTCCGCATCACGTTGCTGAACGCCTGCTCGAACGGCGGTATCCATTCTCCGCCAGATCCTTCCGTAAAGTGCACTTCTTTCTCCGGAAAAGCAGCCCACACATCGCTCTGCGCCGAGGAGCTTCCGCCGTACCAATGCCATGCCACTCCGTCTACCGCGTCGCTCGCCTGTTCCAACACTTCCAGCGGATATTCCGGCTTATCCCAGTTGTGGTCATAACAGAAAATTTTGGTGCTGATGCCGTTCGCTGCGAACTTCGGTTTCAGATGCTCGCGGACAAATCTGGCCTGATCGGCGGCCGGGAAAATCATGCCCGGATAATGCGGCGGCGAAAACAGCGCCTCGTTCTGAGGCGTTACGGCGTATACGGGGATGCCGTGCTCCGCGTAAGCCTGTACATAGCGGACGAAATAATCGGCGTACGTCGCGTACCACTCTTCTTTCAGCGTGCCGCCGATCATGGAGCCGCTGGTTTTCATCCAGCCTGGCGGGCTCCAGGGCGAGCCCATCATTTTAAGCTGCGGATTCAGCTGCAACGCCTCTTTCATCAGCGGAACGACGTCCTGCTCATCATGGGCGATCGTAAACCACTCCAGTTCGGGGTCGGTCTCGCCCTCGGGCAGATCATTATAACTATAGAACTCGCGGGCATAATCGGAAGCGCCCATCGGATTGCGAATGACGGACAGGCCGATCCCCCGTTTATCGTCAAACAGCTTGGGCATCAGCTCCGCGCGCTGTTCCGCGCTCAACACCTGATGGATCAGATAAGCGGCCGAATCCGTGAATGACGCGCCGAATCCGTCCATTTCCTGATACCGCTCGCGGTCGTCAACGACGATGACGCGTGCATCGACGGAAGAAGGAGCCGGGGCCAGCTCCGCTTTCGTTTTTTTCGCAAACAATTGCCCTTCCCCGTTCGATTCGTAGATCAAAACTTCGCTTTTGCCCCTATCCATGTTCGTGTTCATGTTCACGCCTCCTGTCCCCGGTTACAGACCGAGCTTTTCCTTGTTGGCTTTCATTTTTTCACTGCGAATGTCCACGATTTTGCTCCAACCGTTGCTGTCCAAAAACTGCTTGTAATCGTTCAGAATGGCCTCGAACTGCGCATCATCCTTGGCCCGGATCATGCTGACCATCGTGCTGTTCCATTTGGTGTTGATCGCGGTCAGTCCGAGGGCTTCCGGCGTGCCCTGATCCGGGTCGATGTTTTCCAGAATAAAGTGGGGTACCAATTTGCCCTCGCCCCATTGCTGCATTTGCTTGATCGATTCCGGGAAGGCGTCTTCGCTATAGGCTTTGTGTTTGTCGTGCCCGAAGAACATGAATTCGCCCATGCGGTACTCCTTTTTGAATTTGTCCGCATTGGTCTGCTGCAGCTCCTTGATTTCCGGCGTGAACTGAACCGAACCATCCGCATTCTTCACATAGGTCTCGCCTTCGATGCCGTAGTTCATGAGCATCTGTCCTTCCTCGCTCAGCAGGTACGTGAACAACTGCATCGATTTGGCCGGATCGGCATTTTGTTTGGTGATAAAACTCACCATCCAGCCGGAGATCCCGGATTGGTTCAGCTTGGGCTTGTTGCCCGCCGTGCTTTGCGGCCCGTCCACGGCCATATATGCCTTGTCCGGATTAGCCGACATGAAAATTTGCAGGTTGCCCCCCTGCTGCGGCGTGCCGTCCAGCAGAATCGTCGCGTATTTGCCGGACTTGACCTTCTCTTCGAATGCAGTGCCGTCATCCGCAAAGCTGTCGTCGCTGATGTTCCCGTCCCGGTGAACCTGGTTCAGCGTCCGGAGCCATGCCAAATAATCGTCGTCCAGGTTGCGGTTGTAGAAACCGCCATTGCCGTCCTCCAGCGGAACGCCGATAAAATCCTGCAGCACGTCGCCGAGGGACCCGGTGCCTTCGCCGATCGAGTTGAACCCGAACGGGATCAGCTCTGGAAACCGTTCCTTGATCTGCTGCATGGCAGAACGGAATTCCTCCGGCGTGCCGAAGTCGGGACGACCAAGCGCCTCATAGACGTCCTTGCGAATGATGAACGCCGTTTTGGCCGGGATCGTGCCATCGTTGTAATCCGCCTGCGTATTGGAGTAATTCGGATATCCATACGTTTTGCCGTCGGACAGCTGGAACCATTTGAGCGTATCCTGGGCGGCGACGGTGTTAAAATAAGGATCGTACTTTTCCGCCAGATCGTTCAACGGAAGCGCCCATGAGGAAGCTTTTTGCACAACCGGGGAGTTGATGCCAAACGTCGTGATAAGATCCGGCATCTCTCCGCCTGCAAAAAACGTGTTCAACTTCGTGTCGTCTCCGGTAATGAACTTGATGTCCAGGTTCAGGTCTTCCTTGATTTTTTTCGTCACGACATCTTTGCCGTAATCCGTGTTCCACCAGTCCGCGTTGACATACCAGGTAAGCTGCGTCGGTTCCTCCTTGGTATCCAGCTTCCAGGCAGGTGTGCTTGCATCCGGCGTGTAGCGCCCTTCAATGGATACCCAGTTATCTCCCTTGGAGCCGCTCCCCCCTCCGCAGGCGCTGGCAACGAGCATAAAAGCCATTAGAACAGCGGTCAGGGTAATCCTTTTCGATCTTTTGCGTTGCATTTTCGTGGTCATGTTACATTCCCTCCTTTTGGATATAAAGCGCTTACTCTTTGACAGCACCAAGCATCATGCCGGAGATAAAGTACTTTTGCAGCAGCGGATAAATAATGACGATCGGCAATGTCGTGATCACGATGGTAGCCAGCTGCACACCCTTGGTCGCCGTTTCGATCACAACAGACCCCGCCACATTTTGCATCGATTGCGTTTGCGACTGAACGATGATTTCGTACAGCTTCATCTGCAGCGGATACAATGCTTCGCTCGTGACATACAGCTTCGTCGTCATAAAGTCGTTCCATTGGCCAACCCCGTTAAATAGTGCAATCGTCGCCATGGCCGGCATCGATAACGGAATGAACAGGCTGAGGAAAATGCGCCAATCCCCCGCACCGTCAATCTTTGCCGACTCCTCCAGCGAATCGGGCACCCCTCTGAAAAAATTCATCAGAATGATCACGTCGTAGTAACTTAGCAGGGCAGGAATGATGTACACCCAGAAGCTGTCCAGCATGCCCAGGTCCTTAATCAGCAAATAGGTCGGAATCATGCCGCCTGAGAAAAACATCGTAATGACGCCCATGGAAACGTACACTTTGCGCCCCCGCACGTATTGTTTGCTGAGGCCGTACGCCACCATCGCACAGAAGAAAACATGGGTCACAACGCCGATGACCGTTTTGGAGATCGAGATGAAGAAGGCCTGCCATATGGAGGAATCCCGGAACACGGCCCGATAGTTTTCCAGGGACAGCTCGGAGGGCCAGAAGATGTACCCTCCCTCTGCCAGCGCTCTGCTGGAAGCGAATGATGAAACGATGACGTTCCATAGCGGAACCACAATCGCGATCATCGTGATGACGAGCAGCACGACATTCACCGCGTTAAAAATTCGGCTGTCGGTATCGCCCTTGATTGCTTTTGAACTCACGGATTTCCCTCCTTTTGTCGCTCTCCGCTTTACAGAACGGATTGATTGTCGTTAAGCTTGCTTGTTATTTTGTTGGCGGTGACGAGCAGAATGACCGAAACGATCGATACGCCAAGACCGACTGCAGTCGCGTAGGAAAAGTCTCCCTGCGTCATCCCCATGCGGTACACGTAAGAATTGATGACCTCCGCCTTTTCCCTGTTCTGGGAGTTCATCAGCACGAGCGTCTGATCGAGGTTAGACCCCAACAAGCCGCTGACGGTCAGGATCAGATTCAGGCTGATGATCATCTTCATGTTCGGAATCGTGATGTTCCAGATTTGACGCATCCGGTTCGCTCCGTCGATTTTGGCCGCTTCGTAATACGTCGGGTCGATTTTGGCCATCACCGCGAGGTACAGAATCGTGCCCCAGCCCGCCTCCTTCCAAATGTCGGAGAGAACCGCGATCCACCAATATTTGCTCGGGTCAAGCAAAATGTTTTGCGGCTGGCTGATGAGGCCTAAGGACAACAGGATCTGGTTGAAGAGGCCGGTCGTCGACACCCAGGTGATCAGCATGCCGCCAAGCACGATCCAGGACAGAAAATGCGGAAGATACGATATCGTCTGCACGATTTTTTTGAAACGGCTCCCGCTGACCTCGTAAATCATGATCGCCAGAATGATCGGCACCACGAAGCCGATGGCCAGCTTCAGAAAGCTGATGCCCAGCGTATTGACGACCGAATCCCAGAAATACGGATCGGTCAGGATGATCCTGAAGTTATCCAGCCCCACCCAAGGGGCGCTGTCGATCGTATCGATGACCGTATAATTTTTGAAAGCAATGGTCAGACCGTAGATCGGGATAAAATTGAATACGATCATGAAAATGACGCCAGGCAAAATCATGGATTGAAGCTCCCACTGCCTGATGAAATCCGTGCAAAATGCCTTGGCACGCTGCACGACAGGCTTTTTGCCCGGCGGCCGCACCATTGCGCCCGCTGCCTCAGCCGACGTAGCCGCCGCTGGTTTGCTCATGTGTCTCGCCCCTTTTTATTCGTTTTTATAAAATTCGCCCAAATAATAAAAACGTTTTTATTTTTGAGCAAAAAAATTTATCCCCAGATTTTTTTCAAATCCCCTTTTTCAAAGGGAAAATCCGGTGATAAGCCTATGCTTCCGAAGCAGCTTTCTTTCAGAAAGCTTTTAGAACGCTTCGCTTCTCCAGATTGTTCTGCCTCTCCGTTAACGTGTGCATCTTTTTTGCGGTTTATATCCTTTCCTTATCCCTGACATGAAAGCGTTTACCATTTTGCCAAAGGAGGCCCTCTTATCGCGAGGGTTACTCCCGTGCCATCTTGATCTGCGTGGAATTGCGCACGACCAGCTCGCCCGGCAGCTTTTCATGACGGCCTTTCTCGTCTTTCTCGATCATGCGAATCAGATCGTTCACGACGAGCATCCCTTGTCTTGCAATTTGGTTGCGTACCGTTGTGAGCGGAGGCGTGAAATACTGTGCAATGTCGATATCGTCGAATCCAACGACGCTGACGTCTCCCGGAATGTCGTAGCCAAGCGACTTCAGCGCACGCATCGCTCCGATGGCGCTCAAGTCATTGCCTGCTAGGAACGCGTCAGGCAGCTTGCCGGCATGCACGTTAACGAATGATTTGACTGCGCCGTACGAGCTTTCTTCCTCGAAGTATCCCTGCAAAATGTAATCCTCATCCTGCGGCAGATTGTAATCGCGCAAAGCATCCAAGTAACCGGCCTTCCGCTGCTCGCTGTCGAACATCGTTTCAACGCCGGAAATGTAGGCGATTTTTTTGTGCCCGAGGCTGATCAAATATTTCGTGGCCTCATACGCATCGACATAGGAATCGAAGATGATGCTGCCCATCGATTCGCTCTGGATTTCGCGGTCCAGGAACATGGCCTTGACCCGGTTTTGCTCCATGACGGCAATGTCGTTTTCATTCACCCGCATCTCCTCGTACACGATGACTCCGTCCACGCGTCCGCCCAATATGTTGCTCATGATGACCTGCTTATCCTTCGTTACGAAGATGTTCAGCCCGTATCCATGGCGGTCGCATTCGCGGGACATCGTCTCGACGAGCGTATAGAAATATGGCCCCGACACACTGGTCGTGAAAAAGCCGAGCATTTTCGATTTGCCGGATTTCAGCAGCTTGCCGTTGATGTTCGGTACATAATTCAACCGTTTCGCCACGTCGAGAATATGCGATTTGGTCTCGGGATTCAGCACGTCCACGCCATTAAGCGCATTGGAGACCGTAGAGATGGACACGCCGGCTTCCTTTGCTACATCTTTGATCGTTACCTTTCTCATCTGCGACTTCCTTTTTATAAAAACGTTTTTATGGAATGAATATACTATACAAGCGTTTTCATGGCAATCCTTTTTTTCGTACACATCGATTTTTTTTCAGGAAAACTCTCTCGCAAAAATGAAAAAGGCTGCACCAAATGATCTTATCTCATCTGGAGCAGCCCTTCTTTTATTACTTATTTCGAGGTTGAACGTTCCTGCCCAGCAGCCAGAAAGCCAGTGCACCGGCCGAAACAAAGGCAAGCGCCATGCCGACGAGCCCTTGCAGCAAATTCAGGCTGCCTTCTTCGATCCACAAAGGGAGTTCAAGCAGCCCGAGCGTACTGCCCAGCGCAAACGTCTTTACCTTCAGCAGTCCCATGTACAAGCCGCCAACCGCGCCTCCCGCAAGGGCCGAAACAAAAGCGGCTCGCCGCCTCATGTTTACGGCATACATCGCGGGTTCGATAAAACCAATCAGCGCTGTGCCAGCAGCCCAGTAGGCAAGCCTCCTGTGATCAGACTTGCGCTCGCGCAATGCAGCGGCCATGGCCGCTCCAGCCTGTCCCATCACAGCCACCGTGAAAGCCGGCAATAACATCATGGAACCATTCGTGACCAATTCACTGATCAAAATCGGAACAACCGCAAATTGCATCCCCAGCAGCATCAACAACGCGTAGAACGCACCGACAAGAACGATCGTGAGCACTGGAGTCTTATCCATCATCGAAGTGATGGTTTCCGTCAAATGGTTCTGCGCATACATGCCAATGGGACCTAACACAAGCAGCATGACCGGGATCATCACCAGTAACGCCAGCGCGGCGGGCAAAACGCCTTGAAGCTCCTTCGGCAATACGCGCCCCAGCGCTCGTTCGATCCATGCAGCGCCCACTACCGCCAGAATGACCCACAGAGGGGCCGTATAGAATGATGACACCGGGACAAGATCAACGCCAAACAGACTGAATGCCTGCTCCCCGCTCATCACTCCTGCCACGGTTGGATACAAAGTAAAAACACCAATGCCAGCCGCTGCGTATGGATTGCTGTTCATCCTCCGAGCCGTACTGAACGCGACCAACACAGGCAAAAAATAAATCAAAGCGTCCGCTATGCTGCTAAATACGATGTATACCGTGCTATTCATATCCACAATATCCGTCACATCAAGCGTATCCAGTAACACAAACGTCAAAAGCACGAACTTGATCAAGAGCACTCCCAAAAGAGCAGGCATTAAAGGCCTGAATACGTCGGAAACAAAATGCATGATCGAAAAAGGTTTCCTTCTTTTTCCCGTTCGCCCCGCTTCTTGCGACCCAATGGCGTTTGCATGATCCTCCCCTTCAATACCCAGGAATGCCGACAAAGCTTGATATCCATCTGATGCCTCGTCCCGAAGTACGATCTGTGCGCCGCTTTTGCTTGCGTGAATCTCTGCCTCCATCTCGGCGACATCCATCGCCGACAGATTCATGTCGCTACTACGCTTTAACTCTACAACGGTTTTGCCGTTCTCGTGCTTGACTTGCTTGATGTTCTCCATTCCTCCTGCGAGTCGTAAAACGGAGTCCATCAGTACTCTGTCATTCATATGTACAATCTCCTTATGCTGCGGTAAAACCGAGTTTTGTGAAGCTACTATTCTATATACACATTTCCACAAAAAAACTTCAATAGGCAATATAAACTAATTTCCCTTTTATGAGTATTCGCATATATTCAGAAAAAAAGAGCTGTACATTTGCCCAAGATGGCAAACATACAGCCCTGTTCAACGGGTGAAAACCGACTACGACAATGCCAACATGGCGTTCATGTCTTCCTCTGCTGTCGTTATCAGTTTAAGTCCAAACATGTCGACGAGCACGTCGAGCACGCCTTGCGAGATGAATTCCGGCGGCTTCGGTCCGATCCGGATATCCTGAATGCCCAGGCTGAACAGTCCCAGCAAAATGGCCACGGCTTTTTGCTCGAACCAGGACAATACGATGCTGACCGGCAGCTCGTTCACGGTGCAGCCGAAGGCATCGGCGAGGGCAAGCGCGATTTTGACCGTCGAACCGGAATTGTTGCATTGGCCCAGATCGATATAACGCGGAATGCCTGTGTCGCCAACCGTCCCGTAATCCACGTCGTTGAAGCGGAATTTACCGCAAGAGGTCGTCAAAATCACCGTATCGTTCGGCAGGCTCGTTGCCAGTTCCCGATAATAGTTTCCGCCTTTGCCCGGCGCATCGCAGCCTGCAATGACGAAGAAGCGGCGAATATGCCCGTCTTTAACCGCTTGAATGATTTCGGGAGCCAGACCGATGACCGTTTCGTGGTGATATCCTGTCGTCAATACCTGCTCCGACTGTACATCTGCCGCGGGCAAGGACAAAGCACGCTCGATCAGCGGCGCGAAGTCGTCATTCACGATTTTGGTCACGCCCTCCAGTCCGGCAACCTCGTAGGAGAAAAAGCGGTCCGCGTAACTGCCCTTGATCGGCATAACGCAGTTCGTGGTGGCCAGAATGGCGCCCGGGAACTGCTCGAACAGCCTGCGCTGGTCATACCATGCTTTGCCGATGTTGCCTTTCAAATGGGCATATTTCTTGAGCGCGGGATAACCGTGCGCCGGCAGCATCTCCGAATGGGTATAAATGTTGATGCCTGTTCCTTCCGTCTGGCGCAGCAATTCTTCCAGCGCATATAGATTGTGCCCTGTCACGACGATGCACTGTCCTTCGATCCGGTTCTGGCTGACGGTAATCGGCTGCGGGATGCCGAAACGGTCCGTATGGGCGCGATCCAGCACATCCATAATACGTATGGCCGCATTCCCTACCCTCATTGCCATGTCCAGATGTTCCTGCACGTTGAAATTCGAGTTCGTTAACGTCATATATAACGCTTCATGCGTAACACGGTTTACCTCGGGGTCTTCATAACCCAGCTGTCTGGCATGCGTGGCATATGCTGCGATTCCCTTCAACGCAAAGATCATCGTATCCTGCAGGCTGGCAATCGTCTCGTCTTTGCCGCACACCCCGATCACCTTGCAGCCGCCCGTTGGTGTCTGCTCGCACTGGTAACAAAACATAACATTCCCTCCATGCATGATCAGTCTGTTTTTCTCCCATTCAGGGTAACAGACAACGACACGGGCAAGTGTGACGGCGCACACATTTACCAATCATTTTCCATGCCGTTCCCAAGATCAGCCGGGACGCTTTTTTCGTTCCAACGATCATTTATTGAGCAGCTTTATGCCAGAGGGTCAATGCCCTCGTTGACAATTAACGATTACATGTGTAATCTATTCACTAGCGACAATTGATTACATATGTAATCGAAGAAAGAAGGATGATCATCCATGAAGAAACTCCCTCGTATTTCGGAAGCGGAATGGGAAGTGATGAAGGTGTTATGGAGCAGGTCTCCTGCATCCGCCCAGGAAGTCATTGAACGACTCAACCCTGAATCATCTTGGAAGCCGGCCACCGTGAAAACCTTGATCAGCCGCTTGCTCAAGAAGGAAGTGATCGGATTCGAACAGGAGGGAAAGAGTTACCTCTATTATCCGCTGGTCAGTGAAGAGGAGTGTCAGCGGGCAGAGAGCCATTCATTCCTTGAGCGACTGTACGGAGGGGCCATAAAGCCGATGCTAGTCCAATTTCTCAAAGAGGAGAAGCTGTCCCGCGAGGAAATCGAAGAGTTGAAGCGGATCCTCGACGAGAGGAAGGGCTCATCATGAATGCCATCGCTGCGTGGATACCCTCCTTTGTAAAGTGGGTCATTGAGACCTCGTTCATGGCAACCGTGATGGCCATTCTTATTTTGGCGATCCGAATGGTGCTGAAGCATCGTTTGCCGATCAAATGGCAATACGGGATGTGGTTTGTGTTGATGGCAAGAATGATCCTTCCTTGGGCACCTGAGAGCGGTATGAGCATGTATAACATGTTCCCGTTCTTGGAACGGCAAACTCCCGTAGCGATTATGAATCCCGTGCAGGACATATCCGGAGGACTGCCGCCCATGCAGACATTGTCGCCGCCGAATAGAGAAGCGAACGACGCATCCGAGATCCCTTCAAACATTGGAATTCCAACGCTGGATCTCGTCATGTTCATCCTATGGGCAGCCGGCTCACTCGCCCTTGTCGGAACCCTGTTCAAGGCGAATCGGGATTATGGACGACGACTTGGAAAGGCGCAACCTATGCCCGCCGAGTCCGATCTCGTCCGGCTGCTGGACCGATGCAAAGACGAACTGGGAATCAGACGCCGCGTTCCGCTTCTTGTTTCGGCCGAGGTGGACGGGCCGAGTTTGTACGGACTCGTGCGCCCCCGAATTTTGCTGCCCGCCCATAGCCCTGAGACGTTTGGCTCCAAGGAATTGCGTTATATCTTCCTGCATGAGCTGGTGCACTTGAAACGCAAAGACATCGCAGCCAATGTGATGATGACCGCATTGCTCCTTGTACAGTGGTTTAACCCGATTCTTTGGTATGCCTATCGTAAAATGCGGGAAGATCAAGAGCTGTCGTGCGATGCGGCGGCCATCTCACATATCGGCGCGGGCGAAGTACAGGACTACGGCTACACCATCGTTAAACTGCTTGAGCGCAACGTTTCGCGTCCTGTGCCACTGCTGGCTGCCACCAAGTTTTCGCCGAAACTACCCCAACTGAAGAGGAGAGTTACGATGATTGCAACATTCAAAAAACATTCAATAAAGTGGACCGCTGCCGGATTCGTCCTTATTCTGCTGTTAGTTTCCGTGTCGCTCACAAACGCCAGAGCTGAAGAGGCAAACCCTGCCTTGATGAGAGAGCTCGCCGAAATGGAACAAGCGAATGCGCCTCTTCTTAAGACGGTTGACCCCGCCATTCGCGGCCAGGTTGAAGACACCATCCGTGAGGTGATGACCGATCTTGGCATGGCGCTGCCATTAAAGAGAGCAGAGCATGTTCCGAATTCGAACCAATGGTTTCTCGAGTTCGAAGGCGATGGAACCGGAATGACGTCGCTGTGGGTAAACGATGAGACAGGCAAGTTCGAGAACGCTTCGATCGGAATCGATTTGTCCCAGGATCGCTTGGAAGCTGCGCTGATGCATCAATACGAGCAAGCTTTGAAGAAGCAGGGCTACGCTAAACAAGCGGATATTTCGGTGCATCGCGTCATCGACAATATGCTGGAGAACGGCCCGTATCAGGTCCAGACCAACATAACAGATGCGAATACGCAGGTTGTTTTTTTGGACGGGAAGATCATCCAATTTATCGCAGATGGCTCTTAACAGCACAACGAGCGAGCACCTTGCATCCACAACGATTAAGCGCTACTGCGGCGCTTTTTTTCGTTCCAACGATCATTTATCGAGCAGCTTTATGCCAAAGGCAATCCATCTGCCGTCAATGTCCTCGACGACAAAATCGCGGTTCGCATAATCGGTTTGCCTCAACTCCCGAACAATGCGGACATCGGCTTGTTTGAATTCATGCTGCAGAGCTTCCTGATTACGGGTGATAAAATAAGCGTCATACCCATAGCCATATAACTCCCTGTTCGGAATCACCCTTTGCCCGTTTGACATGGTCAAAATGACCTCGGTAGCATCCCGGTACAAGCAAATATGCGGCTCCTCTGTATGCAAATATTCATAGGCCCGGAAACCGAGTTTTTGCACATAAAATGCTGCAGTACGTTTGATATCGGTTGTCGGAAAAACCGAATGCGACATCAACAAATCGTGACTCATTTTCATTTCTCCTTTATGTAATACTTCCATTTCGTAAATATACCGCCCCTCCATCGTATATACCTGTCCGGGACAGCGTCCATGCCAAACATGATTATGAGCCATCTTTACCAGCCTGCATTTTAATTATGACATTATTGCCATATATAAATTTCAAGGTTACAATGAATTATTAGAATCGCGGCAGCCTGCAGGTTCGTTTGATTCATAGGCTGCCTTTGCGAACATACTATAGAAAAACAGACAGGAAGGATCCAATGAAAGACAAAATCGTCATGCCGCTATGGACATGCTGCCTCTTCATCGTGGTCATGAACACTACCATGTTTAACGTTTCCCTGCCCGTGATCATTCAGGATTTGCACATCACCTCGGATCTTGGGTCGTGGGTTATTTCGAGTTATTCTATCGGCTATGCGCTCTCTACCGTTATTTTCAGCCGACTCTCCGACCATGTGCCTGTACGCAAACTGGTTACGGTTGGACTGATCATCCTCGGTTGTTCATCCGTGCTGGGACTGTTCGCCCACAATTTCACCCTGTTATTGATCACGCGCATCCTGCAATCGGCAGGAGCCGGAGTCATGGCCGGACTGGGTTTGGTCATCGCGAGCCGTTATGTTCCGGTGGAGCGCAGGGGCGCCGCCATCGCGATGATTTCGTCCGGGAGCGCCATGGCCTTCGGACTTGGCCCGATTGTCGGCGGACTTGTCAGTGAATACTTGGGCTGGAACGGACTGTTTGCGATTACCGTGCTGGTGCTTGCGGCCTTGCCGTTTTTGCTGCGTTTTTTGCCGCGAGAAACGATTCGGGCCGAAAAATCGTTCGATATCACCGGTGCAGCACTTACCGTAGTGAACGCCACGACGGTGCTTGTGGCCGTGACGCAGCAGTCGTTGATCTGGCTGCTCATCGGCCTGGTTTCGCTCGCCGTGCATATTGCTTATATCCGCAAAGCAAACGGCTCGTTCATCAATCGTGAGGTGTTTGCAACCAAAGGTTATTCCCGCCTGCTGATCATCGGCTTTTGCGTGCTGATCGTCAATCTGGGTAATCTGTTCCTGATGCCGCTTGTGCTTGCCGACCTGTTCGGACGCTCGTCGCTGGCGATTGGACTGCTGATTGCTCCAGGAGCGATCGTTGCGACATTCCTGGCGCGGTTTGTCGGCCGCTGGATTGATCGTTTCGGAAACATGCGCTTCCTGATCATCGGCCATATATTGCTTGCCAGTGTATTGCTTTTATACGTATTCGGGTTGAAATATTCGGCCTTGATCATCACCGTGGGTTACTTGTTTTTCTCCCCTGCATTGTCGGCCTCCATCGCCTCAATGAACAACGAGGCTTCACGGGTGCTGCCCAAAGCGCGGATCGGTGCCGGCATGGGTCTTCTGCAATTGATCCAGTTTTTCGGCGGCTCTCTCTCCGTGGCTGTCTGCGGGCTGCTGCTGCACAGCTTTCCGGGGGTCCCGGTGAAAGAAGCCTATCCTTACGTGTACGGCTGCCTGCTGCTCGTTTGCCTGATTTCGCTCACGCTTGTGCTTCTCTACGCTCGCTCTACGCGCAGTAATTCAGCAGCATCCGCAGCTGCAAACTGACACCTCCCTATAAGGCACGATCCAGAAAATCGAATGCATCAACACCGGTCATGCCGCATATAGCAAAAAAGGTCCGCTTCAACAGCGGGCCTTTTCCCATTTTCATATTAAATAATAATCACGGAGACGGTTTCGCGGACAAAGCGGTTTTCCATGCCTCCGTGACGGAAACAGGAGCTTTGGTGCTATTCTCGCCTCCACCCTCTTTCGACCAAAGCGGCGGATAATAGGCAAATACTTCGCCTGGCCGGAGCTGCCCCATCGTATCCTGCCAGTCATTCCAACGAAACGTCTCGTAAAACTGCTGCAAATTTCCGTTGGCCAGCCAATGGATGAACCCTGAATAGGCCAGCTCCGTCGATTCCCATTCCATCGTGTCCGGCGCAAAATAATAGATATGACCGGTGCGTCCGAACCTGCCCGTATCGAGCGCAAAAAATCCGCCTGCCGCATCATAAGCCACCACCAACACGCCCGGTAACGCCGGAACGGTAGACTGCTCGTCCAATCCGTTCCAGAATGTCAGGCTGCCGTAGCTGCCTTCGCCTCCGGAACCAAGCAACGTGATCCAGCCATGGTCGAATCGCATTCCCCCGGTCTCATACGCTACGGTACCCAAATAAGAACGGGTGCTGACTTGCAGCCGCACAAGCGTTTCTTCTGCCGCTTCGCGCCGTGCAGGGACGTAGTTCCATGTATTCTCGCCGCTGTCCAGCAGCTCCCGCAATTCCTCCCAGGCGTGATGCTCCCGATCATATAGCTGATCCGCATTCAATGCATCCATCATAAAACTCCTTTCATGCGTCAAAACTTGCGTTGATGACGTTCATGTACAATATTCCTTACAGCTCAATCGCCTGTTTGCTGCGGCACAGCTCAGGCAGCGAGGTCGCAACCTGCACGCCATCTTCGTAACTCAAATTGCCCGAATGGGCCATCAAAATGGGGTATTCCCCCTTAACCGCCGCTGACCGCATATCGAACATGTAGTGATTGCCGTTTCCGTCCAAGGCAAAGGATACGGCACCCGGCATATACTCCGGCAGTTCGTATGCCAGGTTCATTTCCCTGAAATCCGCCGTGCCAAAAAGCTGAAAGTAACGCTCCCCGTTCTGAAACTCGCCGCCATTGGAGAACAGCAGCAGTTCGATATAACTTTCCGGCAGCATCCTCTCGGGGAACGACCAATCCGCCGGATCAGGCCGTCCTCCATGGACATGCAGCGCGGGCATGCTCGCCAAAAGCTTCTCCCGCCCTGCCCGAATCTCTCCGACCTCCTCTTCGTTCAGCCGGGCATTCCACTGTCCCAAAAATTGCTCGAGCTCTGCCTTCGACGCCCCCGGCTGCCTGGACCACTCATGTTCAAATACATCGCTCCACATGCTCGTCCCTCCTTCTCCTGCACATTTGGCATGCACCAAGAAAACGCAGCATACATCTTGGGCCGCCATTCGTTCTTTCCCTTTTTTACCATTCCGACTATGAGCATATCACGGCCTTTTTCCCCGTTCAAACCCTGTCCATCTTTCCGTTCGTCCCGTAAGAAAAAACAAAAAGTCTGTTCGCACCCTTTACAATCTGACCATCGTCAGGTAATATCAATAAATCATGCCGCGCGGCAACAATAAAAAAGACGGAGGTTAAACATGGTTACCCTGACTCATAACAAAACGAATGCACGATTATGGGGAAAATCGTTCATTTTCATCATGCTGGCCAACGCCCTGCTGTTCATGGCCTTCGAAATGCTGCTCCCTACCTTGCCGCTGTTCGTATCAAGCTTGGGTGGTGACGCATCGCAGATCGGACTCGTCACAGGCATCTTCATGTTTTCGGCAATCCTGGTCCGCCCTTTCACCGCAATCCTGGCAACCAAATGGAATAAAAAAATGCTGCTCATCGCAGGCATCGCCATCTGCGCACTGGTTACCGGTTCATACTACCTCGCGTCAGGCATCGGCATGATTTTGCTGCTCCGGGTCATTCATGGCTTTGGCTTCGGACTCGCGACAACATACTTCGCAACCATTGCCACCGAGAACATTCCCAAGCAGCGCCGGGGTGAAGGCATGGGTTACTTCGGCGTCGGCGAGACGGTGGCCATTTCCGTCGGCCCCTTGATCGGAACGAGCCTGCTGCTGCAATTCAACTACCAAAGCCTGTTTATGGGCGGCATGTGCATTTTGCTGCTGGCGCTGCTCATGACCGTGTTTGTATCCCGAAAACCGGTGCAGCAAAATGATTCTCAAACGTCGGAGACGCCTCATACAGCCGTCAAACTCATCGAAAAAAAGGTGCTGTTCCCCTCTATTCTCATCATGCTGGTCGGTATTGCGGCAGGTTCGATCATGTCGTTTGTCGCGTTGTTCGCTGAAGAAAAAGGCTTTACGCAGGTCGCCTGGTTTTTCTTCGTCATCGCCATCGCCAGCTTTGTCGTCCGGCTGTTTTCCGGCAAAATGTTTGACCGGCTGGGGCCCGGCTCTGTGCTCGTGCCATCGGCCGTCTTCGCCATCGCAGGCTTGTCGGTGCTGACCCTCGCGCAAAATGACGTGCACTTCCTCGTCGCCGGCGCGTTGTACGGCTTCGGGTTTGGAGCCATTTTCCCCGCGATCCAGACGTGGTGCGTAAATTTGGTGGAAGAGCATGAGCATGAAAATGCCATGGCATCGTTTTTCAACTTTTTCGATCTCGGCATCGGCGGCGGCTCGCTCGTACTGGGTATGTTGGCATCTGCATTTTCTTATACGTTGGTGTATGATATAGCCATAGGCATCTTCGTGGTGTACATCTTGCTGTACGTCATGTACGCCCGAAGACGGCGCCAAACGACCCATCATTCACTGGAGGCAGACATTTGAGCAAACAACGAATCAAGGATATTGCCATACAACATTTTATCCGCTTCGGGTACGAGGGCACCAAAATGGCCCAGATTGCCGAGGAAACCGGGATTCGCAAACAATCCCTTTCCTACCATTTTGCATCCAAAAAAGCGCTGCTTGTGGAAATTTACGAGGAAGTGGTACAGGAAGAGCAGCAGTTCGTGCGCGAGTTTTTCGCTCAATCGGCAGGGCAGACCCTGGAACAGCAGCTGCACTCGTTTTTGCAGGAGCATAAAAATCGTTTCCTCACGCATCCCAACGTGGCTTTTATGTACATTCTGTCTTTCATTACGCCCTTGGAAGTCCATGACTTCGTGCTGGCTCAGTACCGGACCTATCTGCGCACGCTCAAGGAAGAACTTGCTGGCGTGTTCGTGCAGCACCCTGACATTCGCCTGAGTCCCGAGGAAGCGACCGTCGCTTTTGTCACGCTGATGGACGGCCTTGACGTTCAGCTCGTGTACGAAACGCGGCAATCTTTCGAACAGGCACTCGCCATCGCCTGGAACGTGTTCTGGACCGGCATCCAGCGGAGCATTTCTTCCTGAACGACAAAGAGCCTTCTCCCTAGGGAAAGGCTTCTTTGTCGTTTGCGCTGCCAACTAACGATTATTATTTAACCGTCAGAATGACGCGTTGGTACCGTTTCAACTGATGTTTGCCGTTATCCTGAACCTCGGCTACGATATGGATCGTATCGCCTGCCTTGGCATCTTGGGGCACGGTAAAGGTAACCGTGTCGGTGTCGCTGCCTTGCAACTTGATCGTGTCGATTTTCTCGTCTTTGCCGACCTCGCGATGCAAGCCCAGCAGCAGGTTTCCGGCTTTCTCTTCCACGACCTTATTCTCCACCGGGGAATCCTGATACGTATCGGCTTCGGCGTATCTCCACCATGTATACGTAAGTTGGTCCCCATCCGGGTCCGTACCTTCCGCATGCAGCGTCACCTGTTCGCCAGGGCTTGCTTTCAAGTCGATGCCTTCCTTGACGGTCAGCGCCGGATTATGGTTTGCGCCTTCGAACGTGTCTGCAGCGGCCCAATCGGCACGTGCGGCAAAGTCATCCTGAATGTCGTCAAACCATCTCATCAGGGAATATTCCGCTTCGTAACGTTTGGTGTACGGATCGTAATCCAGCACGTTGTTGCGGAACAGCTTGTCATTCACGACGCCGAAGCGTCCGCCCCAGCCGCCGTAGGAAGGATCCTCCATGCTGCGCAGGCCGTTATCGATCAAATAGAAGAAGGACGGGGAGTCCCCTTCGGAAATAAAGTCGTATTTTGCATACTGCGGGTTCTTCTTGATATACTCCGGATCTCCGCGCTGCTCTTCAGGCAGCTCGCCTTCGATCATTTTGCCGTCGGCCATCGTTGCATACATGTCCAACAGCTTGCCATGCCCGGTCAACAGGTTTTCTTTCATCCAGTCGCCGTGCAGCTTGCCATTGACTTCCTCGGCATGCATTTTCCATGCATAAGCGAAGTGCCAGAAGTTCGATTGATCGTTCAGGATGCGGATGTCCGGCCAGCTTTTGGCGATGTAATCGTTATAGCTGTCATCCTGGTCAAGAATGATGTAGAGCACCAGTTTGTCGCTGACTTTTTTGCGAATGTCATCCCACTCGTCCGTGCCTTTATATTGATCCTCAATCGATTTGAGCGCACGGGCCGTCGTATTGGTCCCGCCCCACGTTTGCACGTACAGATCACGCTGATCGTCGTCGAGGAACAATGTTTTCAGAAATTCGGAGCCTTCGGTTTCTTTTTCCATTTCGCCTTTGTTGGAGATGTTCCCGATTTTCGTCATGGCGCGCAGATCTTCCGGTTTAGGATAACCGTCCGCATGTTTGATCAGGTTGGGGTAAATTTCGCCATAGGCATCAATCATGTCGTACACCCACTGCGTGCCCGTCCAGCGGAATGGCTTGATTCCCGCATCCGGATCTCCGGCGTAGTGGTACACCGAGCTGGTCAGCACGATGCCTGCCAGGTCCATTTCATTGGAGTACAGCAGGAAGCGAATGACCGAGTTCATATCATCGACTTCGCCGTCGGTCGTAATGACCGTTCTCGCTTTAGCTGCCGTCGTTTGATCCGTTGTTCCCTTGTCTTCATTTTGCCCTTGCTGCGCTGACGGGCTCGGTGTCTCATTGCCCGCCTGCGGCGTTTTGGAGGCGCATCCGCTAATGACCAACGTGCAGATGCAGCATGTGATCAACGTCCTGAGCCACATTGGTTTCTTCATCCTCTTCTCCCTTTCTGCGTTCGACCTGATGTGTGGTGCCGAAGGGTTTTTCTTACAGCCTTTCTTTTAATATCGGCCAAAAAAACAAAAAAACCCGAGTATCTATGCATGCGGACAGAGTCCGTGCACGTGATAATCAGGTTTTGCCTGCGCTAGCAGTCACAATCCTTCGTATGAATAAGACTGTAACACATTTCTGCACAAATGTAAACGTTACCAATGGAAATTTAGTTCGTCATTGCGAATAACGATGGATGGCATTCATTCAAAAAGCGGCTGCAGCATGCCGGCCGGAATCGTGCTGCTTGTTCTGTTTTCTCGGGAAATCCTCCCATTTGGTATACTGTGCATGTAGCAATCTATGATAAAAGAAGGCATACCGGTCCATTCATTGTCGCAGAGGAGGAACCATTTATGATCTATGTTGCATTGCTTCGGGGCATCAATGTCGGGGGCAACAACAAAATCAACATGAAACAACTGAAAGAGACGTTTGAAAAATCAGGCTTCACCGACGTGGTGACCTACATCAACTCCGGTAACATCATCTTTGTTGATCATCGCGAACGAGCCAACGCCCATGCCGAAATCTCCCGCCAGCTTGAACAAGCGATTGCGGACGATTTTGGCTTGCAAATCCCGGTCATCGTGCGGAACATCCATGAAGTCGAAGTGGTCATCAAGGCACTTCCGGAGGACTGGAGCAACGGTGACCAGAGCAAAAGCGACGTTCTGTTCCTCTGGGACGAAATCAATGATGTTTCGGTGTTGGACAAGCTGCCCATCAAACCCGGAATCGGGACGCTGATCTACGTTTCGGGAGCCGTATTATATTCCGTCAGCAGGGAAGATGCCGCCAAAAGCGGCATGAACAAACTCGTCGGCTCCAAGCTCTACAAATTCATTACGGTCCGAAACGTCAATACGACGCGACAAATTTACAAGCTGATGCAAGCGATCGACGAGAAAAAGAATTAACTTTCACTGATTTAACACAACGCGCCCTTTCATTTTACCTGATTTTAACGTTTCCTCGTTAACATGATAAACATCACTATCATATTTCCACACAAACGTTAAAGGGGATCGGTCCATTTGAAAAAGAAGACGCCTTGGCTGGCCATGATGTCCATGTCAGCCATTCTGGCTGCGGGCACGGCAGCTTATGCACCACACACTCATGCATCCGGCACGTCTGAAGCCACTAGCGATCATGTCATTTTGCGTACGGCCATTCAGAACATGCAGGGTGCCGTTACCTGGGACAGCAGCAGCCGCAGCGTCGAGATCCGGATGGACGGCGTCCGCGCACAGCTCCCGGTCGGCTCGGACGCCATCACCATCAATGGTTCAACATTGGCTCTGGACAGCAAGGCGTATCTTCAAAACGGAACCACTTACGTTTCTCCAAATACATTGAAGCAGATCCAGAAGCAGGTGATCGCGGCCCAAAACAACACCGGCTTCGAACTCGCAGCATCGTTTCAAATGCCGAGCGGCAAAGCCGAAATCGCAGCTTCCACCCCTGATGGACAGCGTTTGCTGGTAACCGAAGCGGATGAAGGCAGCATCTCCGTATTGGACATCTCGGATCTGGGCCAAGTGAGCGTACTGCAAACCGTGAGTTTCCATGACCTCTCGCCAAAGGCCGAAGTGACGAGCGTTACGGTATCCAAAGACGGCAAATACGGACTGGCGGTCGTTCGAACCGGCGATACGGACACCGAAGCGAACAAAGGCATTTTGGCCGTTGTTGACCTTGACAGCTATCGTACCGTCAAAACGTACGAGCTCGGCATCGGTCCGGATTCCATCGCGCTTTCGCCGGACGGACAACATGCCGTCATCGCCATCGAAGACGAGGAGATCAACAAAGCCACAGACGAAATCGATTACGCCAACGCCAAACGGCCTGGCAGCATCATGATCGTTTCGTTTGCTGGGGGCAATCCGCTGGAAGGCAAAGTCACGAATGTGCCCGTATCCCTGGAAGATGTGAAAGGCGCAGCCTATCCGCATGATCCGCAGCCCGAATACGTTGCGATTAGCCCTGACAGCAAAACCGCGGCCATCACCCTGCAAGAAAACAATGCCGTGGCCATCGTTGATCTGCAAACCAAAACGCTGAGCACCATTTTTGCTCTCGGCACGACGTCTCACGCGGCAGACCTGAAGGATGACGGCATCGTACAATTTACGGACAGCCTCACTGCACGTTATGAACCGGACGGCGTCGCGTTTACGCCAGACGGAAAGTATATCCTTACCGCCAATGAAGGAGATCTGGGCAAAAACGAATTCGATGACGGCGTGAAGGCGGGCGGACGCGGCATCAGCGTCTGGGATCTGCAAGGGAAACGCGTCTATGACAGCCAAAACCTGATCGATGAAGCGACGGCCAAAGCAGGCCTGTACCCGGATGATCGCAGTCCGAACAAAGGCAGCGAGGTGGAAAACCTGACCGTATCCACGGTGGACGGCCGTACCTATGCCGCCGTTGCGTCCGAACGTGCCGATGCAATCCTTTTCTTCGATCTGACAGACCCTGCGAACCCGGATTATCTCGGACTGATCCGGGCGGCCGGCGAATCCCCTGAAGGCATTCATCGCGTGAATGGCCGCAGTCTGTTCGTCAGCGCGGACGAAAGCACGGGAACGATCAGCTTTTACGAGAAAAAGTAAATAAACGGCTGGATTGGCCATAGTCTGTTATCTCATCGACATAACAACACATGAGTAACCAACGAAGGAGCGAATTCCCGTGACATCATTGTCAAAGGGAGATTCGCTCCTTCTTCTTTGTGAGGAAGCTGCTCATGGGCAGCTCCCTAGCTACTTCGAAATGTCCTTGTTGATCAGACTCTTTCGTTCGTAAATGTAATGCCCCCTGCGTTCATTCCCAGAAGAAACGACCGTTGAACACTTTTTCGTCGAGCAGCTTGAACGTTTCCTCTGACAATTCCTTTTTCATTTTGGCACGGACGGCTGCTTTGTCCAGATTGTATTGGGAGGACATGCCGATTTCGGTCTCTTCGTTGTTTGCATCAAAACGCATGATTGGTGCCGTCGCATCCTTCGTCCACGGCGTCCATGCCGCGAGCTCATTGCTGCCGCCATTGCCTGGATGACCCGTGTACAGGAATTGTTTCAGGTACGCCGCCATCGCATCGGACAACGCTTCGCGGCCCGGCTTGTTGGCGTCCGTGAAGTAACCTTCCGGGAAGTAGGACGCAATGCCGTCTGCGCGGCCGGTGTAGAAGTCCATGTCCGCTCCGTGCGGCGCGCCGAGCAGCGTTCGGAGCTTGTCGGAAATGACGCCAGGCTGCGTGCCCCATGCAAAACGGTATGCGTATACGGACGGTTGCCCGGAAACCGTGGTCAACCGTTCGGCTACGCGCTCCGCGTTGAAGCCCGCATAGGCTTCGCTGCCGTATTTGAGCGCTGCGGCATACTGCTCGGCTTTCGTTTTGTCCGTAAACAACGTGCCGTCATTGATCGCCGGGGAGAAGTTCGGATCGCCGAAGGCAAAGCCGGAAAACTCGGTTTCCAGGCTGCCCAGCAGGACGGGCACTTTGGCATAATCCCCGCTGCCGATCGCGTCGAAGCCCTGCTTCGGAATCACCGTCCCGTCACGGAACAGATGCGGGAACGGCTCCATGCGGATGGCCGTGCCGCCGAATGCGCTCACCAGCTTATCCGCAGGCAAGCCGCGCAGATAAGCAGCCAGTTCTTCCTTGGACTGCTTGGCGATCCACGCTTTCGCCTCTTCGGCAGTCGCCGCCTTGCCTTCATCCACGAGCAGCTTCTCCAGCACGTCGCCGGACTTCTTCTCGCCCTCTTCCGGCGCTGCCGTCGTCAAACCGCCGCTGAATGCCGCGACCTTCTGGAACAGCCCCTCGCCCAGCGGCGAAATCATGGCCGCGAGCACGTCGCGCGCACCTGCCGACTGTCCGGCGAGCGTAACGTTATCCGTGTCGCCGCCGAAGCCTTTAATATTTTCCTGGACCCATTTCAAGGCTTGAAGGGTATCCAGCAGACCGAAGTTGCCCGAATCGTCGAGGGCGTCACCGGTCTCCAGCGCAGCGTTTTTGAAAAATCCGAGCGCACCGAGGCGGTACTCCACCGAAATGATGATGCTGTTCGTTTTGCGGGCCAATTGCTCGCCCTGGAACTCCTTGGTGGACCCGGTCATATTGCCGCCCCCATGCACGAATACCATGACCGGAAGCTTGGAGCTCGTTGTATTCGGACGCCAGATGTTCAGATACAGCGAATCCTCGCTGCCCACCGTCCCGGCACCGGACAGCTGCAGGCTTTTCTCCGCAAACTCCTTCGCCGATCTCGTTTCCGTCCATGCCTCCGGATCAACCGGTGCTTTCCAGCGCAATTCGCCTACCGGCGGTGCCGCGTAAGGAACGCCCAACCAGCCGAGGGTGCCGTATTGCTCGTATGCCACGCCGTCGATCGGGCCGTACTTGGTCTGCTGCAGCGTTTGCGGCGTGAACGCCTTGGGTTCGGCGCTGTTTTTCCAGCTTTGTTCCAAGGTGCCGCTGCCATTTTTGAGCTGGGCCTGCAGCGCCTGCGCGGTGGCCTCCGCCAACTGGCGGTTGGTCAACTCGCCGGCTTGCCCCAGCGCCGCAATACCTTTGCCGACAGCAAACGCGGCCGCACCGCCTGTTTCGTAATCCGTGCCTTCTTCGTATCCAAGCGCTTTCAGCAGCATGAACGCATACCCTTCTGCCGTAATCGGCGCGGACGGCTCAAATCGGTTGTCCGACGCTCCTTGCTGCAAATAGGGATGAAGTTTGAGATATCCAACGACCGGCTGCAACACTTTGCCCGCAAGCTGCGCATCATCGTATGTATCCGTCCCTTGATAAGAGAGCGCTTCCTTCTCCAGTCCGGATAAACGCAAGTACATGACTGCGGCCTGAATGCGGGTTGCTTTTTTATTCAAATACGCTGCGGTAACCCCCTGTCCGCTGCCACGGATCAGCTGGGATTGGATCAGTTTGTCGATGGCCGCGGACGAAGCGGAAGCCGCTCCGGAAGTTTCGGCCGCATAGGCAGGCAAACCGGATACGCATAATCCCAAAATGCTGGCGATGGCCATCGTGCGTTTCATTTTTTTCATTTTTCTCATGTGCAAAATCTCCTCGCTGTCGGATAATGTGTGATGTGCTGTCACCATTGCTTAAGTCAAAAACGGCTGTCCCTATGAAGCATTCCAAGGTTCGTCTGCGATCTCTCTATCTGCCCTTGTAAGCCTGATGCCCCTTCTCCTTTCCTGCGAATTTCGGCTGCGATGGGTGCTTTGAATTGTACCTCCAGGCAAACGATACTAAAAAAACCCGAATCAAAGGCAAATCGTCGCATCTTGCGCCGTGATCTGCCCTCAATCCAGGTTTTGCCTGCAATCAGTTACAACCCTTGGGTATGAGGTGAATGAAGTATCAAATACGGTGTCCCGATCCCCATTGGAAGCTGTTATGCTTCATCATTGGAAGCCGGTAACCTACAGGTATTGCCCGAATATAAGCGGTTACAATCCTGTTGTTATCGTGATGTTAGCACACAATGTAAGCGATATCAATACCAAATTTCATATTTCGCGCAAAAAAATGGCCAGCAGGAAGCCGCCTTGTCCGGAGAATATTCTCCGGCATAGACGGCCTGTACATTACTGATTTCCGTTTCCGCTTTCGGCAGACCTCGCCAATCGCTCCAGCAGCTCGACCGCCGGCATGAGAACACGCTCGTCGATATCGAAAGAAGGATGATGATGCGGTGCCGGCAGGTCGCTGCCAACGATCATGTACGTTGCCTTGCCGCCTTGCTCCTGCACACGTCGGATCATGTAACTTGCATCTTCGCTGCCCAGGGCAGCGCTGTCTTCAAGGACGACAGCACGGCGGAATCCTTCGATGCTCTCCGCTTCCTTCGCCGCCAGCTCGGCCAGCTCCAGATCGCAATGAATCGGAATGGCGCCGCCGATCACCTCCACCGTTGCTTCCAGTTCATGCATGGCCGCGCTGCTCTCGATGATGTTGCGCACGCGCCGTTCCAGCTCGCGATTCGTCTCATCGCTCGTCGAGCGGGTCTCGATGACCATGCGCGCCTGTTCGGGAATGATGTTCGCTCCCGTTCCGCCCTCCAAAATGCCGACATTGATGCGGGTATCCGCCGAGCTGAAACGCGGTAGCGCATGAATGTTCAGCAGGGCCGTCGCCGCGCCAAGCAGCGCATTTCGGCCCTCTTCCGGGGAAGCTCCCGCATGGGAAGACACGCCGGTGAATCGCGCCTCCAGCTTGGTCGTGGCCAGGAAGCCGCCGGACGCGCCGCGGAATTCGCCGGACGGCACATCGGTGCCGAGGTGCATGCAGAACAGGCGGTCCACCTGCTCCAGCATGCCTTTTTCGACCATGGCGTAAGCACCGCGCACCCCTTCCTCGGCAGGTTGGAACAACAGGCGGATTTTGCCTGCGAACTGCCTGTCGCGCAGCCGTTCGGCCAAGGCAAGGCCGATCGCCGTATGGCCGTCATGCGCGCAGGCATGCATCAGCCCTTCATGCCGCGAGCGGAACCCCCCCGCTTGCGGAACATGCTGTTCCGAGGCGCTTTCGCGGATCGGCAGGGCGTCCATGTCAAAGCGGAACGCGGTGGTCGGTCCTGCGTGTACACCCTCCAGTTCCGCCACGACCGCGGTGAAGCCGCCGCGCATATGCTGAACGATCGACGGCTCCGCTCCTTCACTTAGAGCACGCTGATACGCGTCTTCAAGCACCTCCGGTTTGGGAAGGCCCCGTCTCGATGCATCGTCAATCGCATCTTTGCCATAGATGACCTGATACCCCCATTCCGTCAATAGCTGCACCACTTTGGTGGCCGTGCGAAATTCGGTGAAGCCCAGTTCGGGATATTGGTGCAAATCCCGGCGAAGCGTAATAATGTCCATCATTTGGTTTTACCCCTTTCTTGTTTGATCTCCTGATCGGTTACAGTCTCGGATATACTCCCGGACCCAGCGGCAGGTTGAATACGTACCACAGAACGACCATGATGACCCAAGCTGCGAAGAATACGATCGAATACGGCAAAATCAAGGAATAATACGTCCCCATCTTCGCGTCCTTGCGATACTCCTGCAGGAAACCGACGAAGAGCGGCACGAAAGGCGATACGGGCGCGAGCGGAATGATGACCGAATCGGATACGCGGAAAATGACTTGCGTGAATGCTGGATGGAAGCCGAGCAGCATCATCATCGGAATGAACACCGGTGCCAGAATCGACCAGATCGCCGATCCGCTCGCAATGAACATGGTCAGCAGCGCGGACAGGAAGATGAGTCCGATAACGACCGGAATCCCGTTGACGCCGAGCTTCTCCAGCAGATCGGTAATCGTCAATGCCAGAAACTTGCCCATGTTGCTCCAGTTGAACATGGCGACGAATTGGGCGAGCGGGAATACCATGACGATGAACCCGGCCATCGTTTTGATCGGTTCGACCAGCAGTTTCGGCAGATCATTCTGGTTTTGGATCACTTTTAATTTAATGCCATAAGTCAGCGCTACGGTAAAGAAGAAAAGCAAAATGACAGGAACAATCCCTGAAAGGAACGGCGACCCCATCACGCCGCCCGTCTCCGGGTTGCGCAGAATGCCATTGGACGGAACGACCAACAATGCCACGACGGCGATAAAGATCAGTGCCGCAATGCCTGCGGCGCGCAAAGCGCGATTTTCTTCCGGCGTAGGCGCTTCGAGCTTATAGATGCGCTCTCCTTCATATTTTCCCAGTCTTGGCTCCAGGAACTTATCCGTCATGAATCCGGCGACCAGCGTAAGCACAATGACCGAAACGGACATGAAATACCAGTTGTCCAATACCGTTACGCCAACGTTCGGGTCGACGGAAGCGGCTATTTCGGTGCTGATACCTGACAAAAGCACGTCCGTGGTCACGATCAGCATATTCGCGGTGAATCCGGCCCCGACTCCCGCAATCGCGGCGATCAATCCCGCTACGGGGTGCCTGCCTACGGCCAAAAAGATGAGCGCTCCCAGCGGGGGCATGATTACCAGCGCCGCATCCGACGACACGTGGCTGAAGAACGCGATGAAAATGACGAGGTAGCTTGCATAACGTGCAGGCACGCGAACAGCCATTTTGCGCATGACCGCTTCCAGAAGCCCTACTTTCTCGGCAAGACCGATCCCCAGTACAAGGGACAGAATCGAAGCCAGAGGTTTGAAATCGGCAAAGTTTTTAACCACATTCGGCAGCAGCCACTGAATCCCTTCCGCGCTGAGCAGATTTTTGACCTGCACCTTCTCTCCGTCGATCGGATTGTGGGCCGTTGCATTAAAAAACGATAAAATCAGTGTGGCAACCATAAGTGCGGCGATCAGATAAATAAACAAGATAAACGGATTGGGAAGTTTGTTCCCGACTCTCTCGACCCAACCAAAAAGCCCTGTGTTCTCATGTCTTTCCGCTTTGACCATGCATTTTACCCCCTGACTGAGATGGAACTGCACCCGGATGACTGAACCTGTCCGCAGGAACGATCCTTGTCCCCTTTGCAGAACAATAACGCACATTTAACGAAAATGTCGCAATTAATTTAGGACATTATATAATTAATGCCGAGAAAAACTCAATACCTGTGTTACGTATTTTGACACAAAATAAAAAAACGATGTGCCGTCCTCCTTTGCTCCTGTCCTCCACTGGCGGACATGACAACTTAGATGGCATCATCGCTTAGGTTCTTGATCATTGGTATGGATTCATCTTGAAATGGATGTCCTTATATCTAACACGTTAGCCGGTACCGATTGCTTGGCCTTCCACGGCGGGTGTTCAGTTCGTTTCCGGTAATTTCCGCCAAAGAAAAAGCGGTCAGGCTGCCCATGATGCGCTGCACGTGTCTAATGGTCATGGACAGTCCGGAAGCCAAGTCGCTGGCCGTAAATTCTTCCTTGCCCATCCTTCGGACATATACTTTGATCTTCTGGAAGGTGCGAATGCTGACGCCGGCCTTGTTCAGCTTCTCCAACAGCTCCGCGTCGTTGGAAAACGTTTCGTACGCCAGCTCCTGTTCCTCGCCGGGCGCTTCCACGATCGTTCCGTCCGTTTCATAAACGATGATTCGTCCGGCTTCATCATCCTTTGCGTACTGAATCGCCTTGCGGGCATGACGCTCCGCATCGAAGGCCGTTTCGCCGAAGCCGATGCCTGCATAACAAGGCAAATCCGTATCCAGTTCAAGCTGATGCAAGGTGGAGTGCAGCGAATCCATGCTGCGGGCCATGCCGCCCCTGGAGCCGTACATCAGGTATCTGCCCGTTCCGTCCTGATGCAGGGAACCATCGATTTGCTCGCAATGGTGCAGGAGCAGGCTGCGGATTTTCAATTCCATGTATTGCAGTTGGTATCGCTCCGCTCCATGTTCACCCGCCTCATGCAGGCGATCCACCTCAACCATCAGCACGCCGATCTGGCTTTCCTTGAAAGCAGAGCTGCGGATCCGTTCCACCAGCATACGTACCGCCTGCACCGTTTCCAGTTTGGTAGAGTTGATTTTAAACACGGGGATCCCCCGTTTAAGCAAACCCTCATAGACGGCATACAAGCAGGTAATCGCCGCTTTGACGGTTCCGCGCTCGAAATGCCCGACATGGAATGCGATCATTTCCTCCACATCGTAATCGGTCGAAAAGACGTATTTGCGTAATCGTTCCTCGGGAAAGTCAAGCTCGTGCAGGCTGTCCATCAGCCCCCAGCCCTCATTTTCCGTCATATCGATGGAAATGTCCTGGATGGCTTCTTCCGAAGCGTATATAGCCTGCAGTATGGCTTTGTACAGACTTGCGCCCGTAGGCGGGCAATAAATGGCGTGTTCCTGTTCCCGCAGAACGGCCTGGGCCGCCAGATAAGGAATGGGCCCCGTGAATACCCACCCATGAACATGTCCACGGTATTTTTCGATAATGTCTGCAGTTTCCCGCGCATGCTCGTAGGGATACAGCTCATAGCTTGTTCCCAGCTCCTGCCCCTGCAAGGCATTCATTGTCCGCTCAATCGACGGCTGCGGCCCGACGATGCCGATTCGGTACATTCGCGCCCCTCCTCATCCCCAATTGGATTGTTCATAACTACTTATTGTAAAAAGGTGAATCCTTCCCTTGAAATTGGCCCAATGATAGCAAATTATGCTCCAGAATGATCATCAACTGATCCGTCATTTCCGCCGGCGTGTAGGGCATGGATTGCACAACCCACCATTCCACCAAGCCGGCGACCGATAGGCTTAAAAACTGGATGAGAACGTCCTTTTTCACGTTCGTATGAACTTGTACGCGCTGAACCTGCTCCAGAATGCCCTGCTCCATCAATGAGATCATTTTCTTTCGAAAAGCCGGAACGCCCTTGCTCGTCATCAGCGTGGAATAGATGGTGGCATGCCGCTCCAGAAATTCGAACGTTCGCAGCAGCAGAGCACGCGACTGATCGCGGTCAGGCTCCCCGTCCGGCATGCAGCTGTCGTACAGTAACTGCAAGTACGTTTCGACGCATTCGTCCAACAGGGCGTATTTATCCGCAAAATGCAAATAGATGGTTCCCCGGTTTACGTTCGCTCGGTCCGCAATCGCTTGAATCGTGATTTTCTCGAAGCCGAGCTCCTCCACCAAACCGATAAAAGCTTCCATGATGGCTTGTCTCGTCCTTTGAATACGTCTGTCCATATGCGTACCTCTCTATTTTTATTAGACAACTAAGACCCATTTTGTTGAATTCTCAACAGAATGCAAGAGATCGGCGATTGATCCGCTGTTTTGTCAGATGATATGTTTATTTTAGTCAACAAACGTCATTTATTCAACAATTGTTTATTCGATATAAGGAGGTTCATTTATGAACGTATTGGTTTATGGAGCAGGTGTTCTAGGCAGCTATTTGGCACATGTTCTTGCACGAGGAGGCAACGAGGTTAGCCTGCTGGCTCGAGGAAAACGGGCAGAAGAGCTGGAGAAAGACGGCCTGGTGATCCGCCACTATTTCCAGCGCAAAACAACGGTGGATCGGATCCGCGTCATCCGGAGCTTGGAGCCGGACCATCATTTCGATCTTATCTTTGTGGTCATGAAATATACGGACTTCGCCTCGATTCTGCCGATTCTGGCCGCCAACAAAAGTGAAAATATCGTCCTCGTCGGAAACAATGTGGATGCAGATGAGATGCAAACCTACGTACACGAACACAGTCCTATACCCAAAAACATCGCTTTCGGATTCCAAACGACGGCAGGACGTCGCGAAAACGGTCGTGTAGACTGTATTCGCATAGGCCCCGGGCAGATGGTTATCGGCGGGCTCGACGGGGAAATCCCTTTCCGGTCGGCTCTTGATCAAGCATTTTCGAAAACAAAGTACAAGCTTATCTATGAGGAAAATATCGACGCTTGGTTAAAGAATCATATCATACTGATCGTGGCGATGAACTTCGTTATCGTGATCCATAGCTATCAGATGAAAAACATCGCCCGCGATAGCCAGATGCTGCGCCAGATGATCGCAGCGATGGACGAAGGATTTCAGGTCCTCGAATCCCTCGGTTATCCGCTGATCCCCGCCGCACAAGCTTCGCTGGTCCGCAAGTACCCTGGCCTCATGCGGCTGGTCATGAAAATATTCCATATGCTGCCCGCCAGCCAGCTGGTTGACGGATCAGTAGATGAAATTGCGGCTTTAAGCCGCGTATTTCGTCGCTGGAAGAAGCAGACAGGGGTCCGGACTCCGCATTGGGACGCATTGGAGGAACAGTTCAACAACGCAATGACGCCGTAAGATAACGAAAAAGCATTTTTCTCTGCAGGCTGCGTCAAAAAAACCAAAAGGGACTGATCATGACCGGCAAGGATTGTCAGGCATGATCAGCCCCTTTTATGTTTTATTTCAGCATTGCAATTTTGACGAATTGCACGTGTATCCGATCATCAAGCCGATATATTCGCCCCACTAATCGTAAAATTTACACTTGGTTAACTTAGGGAAAACGTCCATTTATTATTTCGCCTGTACACTAGGTTCAGTACATACAAACACAACCCATTTTTAGGAGGCTGTATTCATGTTAAACCGGTTGAATGCCCGTGCGGCTAAAATGCTGCTCGCGATGACCACGATCGTTGCGGCAAGCATGGGAAGCACCAGCGCTGCCTGGGCTGAAGAAAACACTGCAGCGACATCGTCTTCTTCCCCGATCAAAAACGTAATCATCCTGATCCCGGACGGCATGGCGCATGAAGCGACCACGCTGGCCCGTTGGTACAAAGGCTCTGCCCTGACGCTCGATTCCATGGCAAGCGGTCTCGTGCGCACCTATTCTGCAGACGCGGCAATTGCGGATTCCGCGCCGGCAGGTACGGCATTTGCGACAGGCCACAAATCCCATACCGGATATGTTGGCGTCCTGCCGGATAAAGCCACCATGCCAGGGCAAAAGGCAATCGCTGCCGGCGATGCCAAAAAACCGATCGCTTCCGTGCTGGAAGCATCCAAACTGGCAGGCAAAGCAACCGGCATCATCGCTACTTCGGAAATCATGCATGCCACGCCAGCCGATTTCTCGGCACATTACCCGGATCGTAAAAATTACGACGCACTCAGCAAACAACAAGTGTTTAACGGCATCGACGTCGTGCTTGGCGGCGGAAGCAGCTACCTGGTACCCGACGGACGGAAAGACGGCGAAAACCTGGTCTCTTCCATCAAAGCGCTGGGATACGATTACGTTACGACGCCAGAGGCGATGAAAGCTTCCAATTCGAACAAGCTCTGGGGGATGTTCGCTCCAGCGGGCATGTCGTACGACATGGATCGTGATCCTGCGAAACAGCCAAGCTTGGCCGAAATGACGTCCAAAGCCATCGACGTTCTTTCCAAGGACGAGGACGGTTTCTTCCTGATGGTCGAAGGCAGCAAAGTCGACTGGGCTTCCCATGCCAATGATCCGATCGGCGTCATCAGCGACGTACTGGCATTCGACGATGCCGTGAAAGTAGCGCTCGACTTTGCGAAAGCCGACGGCGAAACGGCGGTCGTTGCGGTAACCGACCATGCGAACGGCGGTCTGACCATCGGTAATGCGGCTACAACGGGCACGTACGATGAAGAGCCATTGTCCACGTTTATCGGCCCGCTGAAAAAAGCCAAACTGACCGGCGAGGGCTTGGAATCCAAGCTCAATGCCAAACGCACCAACATCAAAGCCGTCATGAAACAATATTTCGGCATCACGGATCTGACGACCGAAGAAGTGGCCGCCATCAAAGCGGCGAAACCGGGCAGCCTGAACTATGTCGTCGGTCCAATGATCAGCAAACGTTCCGGCATCGGCTGGACGACCGGCGGACATACGGGCGGAGACGTCGTTCTCTATACGTACGCACCGAATAATGACCGCCCATTCGGCGTCATCGACAATACCGATGTGGCCAAATACATGGCACGCGTGCTCGGACTGGATCTGGAAAGCACCAGCAAACAATTGTTTGTGCCTGCGAAACAAGCCTTTACGGCCAAAGGCGCGACCTACAAGCTGGACCTGAAGGATGCCAAAAATCCGAAGATCCTCGTGACTAAAGGCAGCACCAAGCTGGAACTGCAAATTTACAAAAACGTCGCCCTGGTCAATGGCAAAAAGACGGCACTGGAAGGCGTGATCGTGTATAACGGCGTTGACGCTTTCGTACCGCAAGGTGCTGTGGATTTGATCCGGTAAACGCTGACCGCATTTAATGTTCACGCAATAAAGAGCACTGCCAGCAATATGCAGCACTCTGCCTGCAAACTTTATGGGCTGCCGAATCCTCGGCAGTCTTTTGTTGTCTGTCGAAGTGAATTCGCTGCAGCAGCTTCGCCTCGTGATGGCCCCTCTTTCGTTTCCATGGTAGGACCACGTTCCAGCTTGTCGTATAATGGGCATAACATCCTGAATTTTCATGACAAAAAGGAGAGAATTCCCCATGTTGATTGGACTAAACTGGATTACCCTGCGGGTGCGGGATTTGGAGGCATCGCTTGCTTTTTATCACGGCGTGCTTGGCCTGCCTGTTCACCGCAGGTTCGAAAGCCGGGGACGGCAAATCGCCATGCTTGGCACGGAGAACGAAACGAAGCTGGAACTGATCGAAAACAGCGGGACCATTCTGAAGCCGGAAGCAGGCATTTCTATTGGCTACGAGGTATCGTCGCTGGAGGAAACCATAGCCAGGCTGAAAGAGCTGGGCGTCCCGGTCGCACGCGGACCCATCGAACCCAACCCCCGTTTGCGGTTTATTTACATTGTCGATCCGGACGGCTTCGAAGTTCAGCTTGCCGAGCATTCCTAAGAAGATCCCAACAACCGCCTGCGCGGCTTACAGCTTCATTTTGCGCATGATCGGCACGCCTACCCGGTTCAGCAGCCTGTCCAGCAGCGACCAGCACCAACGCCTTGCCAGCGGCAGATGTCGGTCGTACACGGCTGAATATTCGAAATCGGCCACTGCGCCGCGATTGCGTTTGAACTGTGCTGCACCTGCGCTCTCATGAAGCAGGCAGCCGTTCTCCTTGGCTTGCCCGATTAGGCAGGCCGACAGCATCCGGTACAGGCCGACGGACTGCGGCAGCGCCGTGTCATAGCCGAACAACGGGGTTGTCATCATGCCGTTGCGGCAGAAATAACCCATGACCGCGTCGAGCCGCCCCTCTTTTCGCAAACCGTAAAGCGTCAGCGTGCCAGAGGCTTTCGCCAGCGCGATGAACGGCTCGCCGAACTGGGGATTGTCGTACGAATACTTTTCCAGGTAAAGCAGTCGGTACAGCTCGGCAATTCGCGGAATGTCCGCATCCGTCATCTCCGCTTCGGAGACAAGGGTATATCCGTTTTTGGCCAGCAGGTCGTAATCGCGCTTCAGCAGCCACCGCGACTTCGAATTGCCGAATGTCGGGTCATTCGCCCGGTACAGATAAATCTGCCTGCTCGGAATCATTTTGCAGCCGGCCTCGCCGAGAGCGGCCGTAATTTCGGGATGCAAGCCGGGGCATAAGGAGCGAAAAACGACGGCATGGTCCGGGAAGCGTTCCCGTACCGCATGCATCACGGCGACCGCCTGCTCGCCCGTCATGGCAGGAAACAGATTCGTGGACAACAGCCAGTTGTTGACGTGCACGACCTTGTTGAATTTCGAACGGCGCATCCCCCAGCCGACCAGATTCAGCAGCCCGGACAACCCTTTTTCGAGCAGCGGACGTTGAAGCAGCGACAATTCCTGTTTCGCATAACGCACATAATGCGTGTACGGGGAGCAAACATAAGCATTTTCGTATTGCGCATCGTTTACGGTCAAAGGAAGAATAAGGTCATCGATCCGGACGAGCATTAGCGTCGTCTCAACGTTTGCCATGTAATGCTTCGTGCCCTCCAGCATAAGCGGCTCCAGATATGCTCTCGCATATCGGCCATCATCCCTATCAGGCCAATCCATGTGACCGACGTCGGTCCGATCATAAATGTGCACGCGTACGCCGAGGCTGCTTCCTCCCCTGCCGCCCGTTCGCTCTGCTGCTTCATGGAGGACACTTCCCCCTTTGACTCCACTCCCGTTAGTTATGTCTCGTTCCATCTTGGTTGCTCCTCGCATTTCCGCAATCATTGTATCCCTGACCGTTAAGGCCAAGGTATCACATTCCATCAGTCTCGCGAATCTTCCGGCTCATAGCGAGCATTTCTCTTTAATCAACAGGGCCAGCCTGCGATAAGTCGCACCATCCATGTGGCTTTCGGCCTCTTCTTCGTCCATATCCAGCCAATATTCGGCTTCCATAAGCTCATACATGTCAAGCATCGTTATTTCCGCGCATGCGGGGTGCTCAAACACGGCAACCATAGGTTCCGGTCCGTCGTCCCAGTTGTACCCGTCCACAACCGCATGCAGCAGTACGTCCGAATCTAGCTTACGAATTCGCGTGATGACCTCATCCATGGATTCCTCATATAGAATCGCATCGACCCGCTCCTGCTCTTCATCCGTCAAGGTTAGCCTAACCGCTCCCGGCGTCTCGAGCAGCAGGTCCGCGATTTTCGGATGGTTTCGGGAGGCATACCATGCCGTTCCTGCGATCCCCATCGGCGAATCCAATCTCGCCCCATGCTCGATCAGCAGCCGGATCGCCTCCTCCTGTTTGAACTTGACCGCCTTTTTAAGCGCCGTGTCCCCTAGTTTATCCGCGACTTCCAGGTCCGGATTTTGCTGTAACACGTAGCGAATGCCTTCGATCGGCATGCGGTGCGTCAGCAGCAGCATGAGCGGTGTCCGTCCTCGTTCATCCGTTTCATCCACGTCCAACATTGTCACGGCTTCTCGAACCTGTTCAGCGTTTTTCGATTTGCTGATTTCCTGCCAATTCATCTATTCGTTTACCTCCTGGTGTAGGAAAGAAGGGCGATCTCTCCAGCATTTTTGACAAATTCTTCATTCTCCCATTATAGTGGGATTTCATATACGTGCACAAATGCTTCTAATGTTCATTGCGTTCACAAGGAGGTAGATTCAGGGCATTTCATTCGATTTCTTTCCTGAATTTTATCCTTCGCCGGGGGACATCATCGCTCTGCACGAACTGCCCGGCGATCCATTCGACAGTTTAGGAGCTGGGCACGATGGGCATTCTCTCAATGTTATCATGATATTTCTCTTAGTATGAGTTCGAGAGAGACAGCGATACATGCATATGTGGCTCATGAAATACACATACAGTCTCGAATATGGAGGAAAAAAAGCACGGGTCCAGCTTGGTCCGAGCGGCTGCTGATTGAACGCGTTGGGAATGGTCGCGAAAAAAAAGGTTTAGGCCTTTAGGGGGGATGAAAGAAGTTGATTACAAAAAAGAAGTGGTTTGTACTGCCTTGTAGTCTTGTTCTGTTGCTAGCACTTGGTATTTGGTATGTTCTAAGTTCTGATATGTTGCTTAGATGGTCATCCCCATCTAAGCAACAGGAATATTACACAGGTACAGTTGTTGAAATCGTTGAGAAAAATTCCACAATTGATGGCGATAAAGTACTTCATTCTATTAAACTCGACACGGGAGATGTGCTAAACATAACCAAAAATACGATGTTCTTTGATCAGACAAGTGACGTCAAACGAACAGAAACCGATTTTGATGTAATACAAAAAGGTGTTGAAGTCGAAGCGTGGAGTAGACAAGTCAATAATCATATGTTTGAAGCATTTGAAATAACAGCAAAATAGAAAACAAGCCTTTATCAAGGCTTCAGGCTGTCGAGACTTTCTCGACAGCCTGAGAACCGGCCCCGGCCGGTTTTGTCCTTGTATAGATTTAAAAGGTTCTGAAGTTTGTACGCTTCGTGCCCGTTATTCTTTACTCCGCCCAGCCAGTTCTTATTGAGCGCTATCCTGCGATTCTTCCTGATCGGTTACCAAATTGTTCAGTCCGTGTATCAACTGCTCCAGCTCGCCGAAGCTGGCGACCATCCGCTGAGTCAACATACGCTGCTCTTCCATGCTGGCCAAAATTTGTGCTGCCGCCGCGCTGGACTGCTCGGTGACGCTGGAAATTTCCGACACCTCATTGACCACTCTGGTGGAGGATGCCTTCATCGTTTCGGAGCTGCCCTCGATATCCGCGGCTTGGCTCAGCACCAATCGGGAATTTTGGCTGATGGTGCGGAATGCCTCTTCCGTCAGCCTTGCATTCTCTTTCCCCTCTTTCAAGGTAAGGCGGAGATTTTCGAATCGATCCGTAAGTGCCTGCGTCTGTTCCCTGAGCCTGGACAGAATGCCTGCAATATCAGACGCAGATTGCCCGGAATGCTCTGCCAGCTTGCGCACCTCTTCGGATACAACGGCGAACCCCCTGCCATGCTCGCCCGCGCGTGCCGCTTCGATGGCCGCATTGAGCGCAAGCAGATTCGTCTGGCTTGCAATGTCCAAAATGCTGTCCAGCATCAAGCCGATGGATTCGCTCTCATCATTGAACTTCTTCATGTCATCGGCCGTCGTGTTGATCGCATCGTATAATTCAAGCATTTTCAGGTTGAGCTGGTCCATGTTGGCCGTTCCGTTCTCGGTGCTTTCAGCCATGCTGGAAGACAGCTCTTTCATTTTGTTCGAGTTGGACGCAACCTCGCGAATGTGCTGATCGGAGACGGCAAGCGATTCGGAAATTTCCGCCACGCTGCTGGCCTGGAATTCGACGCCTCTCGCCACTTCGGTGAAACCGATGGTCACCTCATTGGTGATGGAGCCTGTTTCTTCGACCTTGCGTTTCAACTGCTCCGTAAAGGTCGACAGACCCGATACGGCGCTTTTGACATGCTCCAGCATTTCCTCCACCCGCTCCCGGGATTGCTGCATTTCAGCCCAGCGTTGCTCGCTTTTCAGAAATAATCTTTGATTCAAGTGAGACACCATAAACAGAATAGCTCCCGTTACGGCAAGCAGGCCCGCGTTAATGGCATTACCGGTCCATTGATCTGCCGTAGCCGTCGGAACGATCAACAATTGAAGAATGTTGCCTGCAAGGGCAACCACAAAACCGACCGCAAATTTTTTGTTATCCGGATAGATCAACAGAATGGACGAGATCAGAATGCTGACCAAGGGATCATTGCTTCCCCATCCGGCAAATACGCCGCTTAACGATATAAGAACGGTAACCAGCCAGGGAATCAGATGGATATGTTTTTTCTTGGCGTTCGCATAGGTGATCCATGCCGTGAACAGAATCACGACAACGCTGGAAACGATAAGTTTCGGTTCCATAAAGGCGAGCGAGGCTCCCAGAACCAGGACGATCCATAGGATGATGGCGATTATTTTGTTTCTTTTCAAGATGATTTCATCAAAACGATTCATTCAAACCCCGTCCTTCTGGTAAAATTGAAACTGCGATTGTAGGACGCTTTCCCTTACATCGGTTGACCTAGGCCGATTCGCACGTTCCCTGCTTCTCCCGAATCAGTCCGTATTTCTTAATCGTCTATCGTTACTTCACAAAGATGAAAGCAGCGCTACATACCTAATATCGGAATGTGATTCGCAAAAATCAATATTCTGCCAAAAATCACTTCTACCCATAGCGAAAAGGAACAAGCTATCTGAGAATTGGCCTGTTCCTTTCTAAAGTTCAATGTTTATTCAACTTATTTCTGGAGCTGATTTTCATGAGATTTCAAAGAAGCATTATTTGTTTGATTGCTGTTTTTTCTATCGCTGTTTCAACAGGATGTGGTCAACAGAGTGAAAGCCTTCAGGGTCACAAAGTGACTACTTCTAATAACATGCAAACAGAGAACCCTACTGCTGCTTCAACAGCCGACAAAGTTGGTAGCAAAATTCTTCTCTATTCGAAAGAGTTTAATCAACAAAAGCCTGAGCTCTCTAATTTCAAAGAAGGGATCTCGTTTAACTTATCCGAGCATGTCGAGGATTTCTTCACAGCTGACCTATCTAATATGATTAACAACAACATGGAAGCAATCGTGAATCACGACGAAAAAAAGTTTAAAGAAAACATGATTGATGCGGGTTCCATTACATTTAATATGGATTGGTTCAATTATAAGTATGAAGAAGGTGTCAAATACGAATTTAAAGAACTACATGAGATCTCTTTCGATGAAGATGCCAAGCGTATCCAAGTTGTGGTGACTTTCGATAGAAACATAAAAAATGAAGAAATGGAACAGGGAATCATGACTTACTCTTTATTAGAAGACGCAGGTAGCGGAGATTGGAAAATTGCAACTATGGATGGAAGTTGAATGTTAGTGCGGAGCATGGCTTGGGACGATGCGCGATTCTACAAATTGCCTTCCACATCGATCCCGTCCGCCGTCTCAAGCGTTTTCGAGGCCCATGCCACGAATCGGTCCATGAACGATCGCAAATCCGGTTCCTCGAACGTTTGCAGGTTCAGTTCGTCCAGCACGCTGAGCCATACTGCTTTGCTTATCGGATTATCGAAACAATGGTCGAAGCTTTCCATCATCTCTCCGCGATGCATGTCCTCCAGCGGAAAATATCGTTCCAATACCTCCAGAATCGGCACAAAATCTTCCGCGTAGATAAACAACATTTCTTCTTCTACCACCTGGGACTGAGCCTGTTCATCCATATACAATGGGGAGAGGGTATATCCGATATTCCTGCCGGGTCCCTCGTAACGGTATAGAAGTACAGGTATTTGCTTCTTTGGTTGCCGTGTCATGGGCAAGTCCCCCCCTATCTCCGAGTTTTAACCGTATGCCTAGTGTCGCATCCACAATCAATGGATCGTTTTAACTGACCCTATCACAGCTCATTACGGCTCTTCAACAGCCACATTTTCGTCTTCTGTCATTTCTTTTAGCGAGCGGTCCAGCCATAGCTCATACCAGTCCAAAAATCCAAGCCGCTCCGCATTGCCGAAATAATGGTCAGGATAAATGCCATTGCTGTTGCCGCGGTCATCCGTCCAGATCTCGCCGTAAGAATCACCCTTGACGATCAGATTGATCGACACCCCGCAGCCGAAATTGCTGATTCGCAGCATGCCCGCAGACCACTTCGGATCATAATATTCGTGCTCCAGCGCGGCCCATTCGTCTTCGTCCTTGCTATCATCATACCAGTCATAATCCCAGTTCCATGCTTCCGTGAACAGAAAAGGATCTGAGATCGCATTCAGCTCGTCCGGGTAATCCAATACCGCATACACGCCATCCTCCGGCTTCTCCAGGCCATAGAACGGCCCTGCTCCGCCAGCGCCAATCGTCGAAAGAAACTCCCTGTACCCGTCAGGCAGCCGGATGTCCCACTTCCGTTCAAATGCTGTGATCTGCTCCTGAGTCATGACAGGCAGCATTTCATATTCGTGATGATCCGCCCCGAACAATTCAAGCTCAGCATCAAGCACTCTTAAAAGACTCCATTTCTCGCGGATGCGCGTCAATTGTTCATTCATCCAATCCTGCCTCCCCAGATTCAACATCTCCCAAAAGGAGCCCTATGTATGCCTGACTCTTCCAACATCCTGTTAAATCCGGATGCATTCCTTCCATTAATTATCATATCGTTTATTATATCAAGCCACCCGCTTCGGTTAAAGGAACTATGGAGCTATTCCCCGCTTGCCCCGGATTACCCGCATTCTATTTTCACGGATCATGCCGCATCTCTTCATTTCCTTGATAAAATTGACGATATATCCTATACTTACTTTTTTTGAATCTGGTGGAGGAAGCCATGTCGATCAACCTTAGAAGAGAACCGTTTCGTTATACTTTAAAAGAACCACTCGACTTTGACATCTATATTCTCAGCATAAACGGTGTATCTGCGCCGCATAAACCGATTCAAGCCGAATTATGCGATATTAGCCGTTCCGGATGCCAATTGTCGTTCCCGCTCGCTCTGCACGTCGAGAGCAACAATATCCGAATCGGAATGGATATGACTTTGTCCGAGGATCCCATCCATTTGGAAGGCATGATCCGTTGGGGCCAGCAAATTGACGGCAAGTGGCATTACGGCGTGCAGCTCGATATGACCGAAGGCAACAGCGAACGTTTCTATAAAGAGATGCGCATGCTTGCCGGCCAAGGCCGAATCATCGTCAAGTGAGTAACACGCGGCATGTCGCCACCCTTGATCTTAACGAAAATCAAGTCAGCTGATTGCATTTGTTGGATTCGGAGCAAATGCGAAAACCAGCGAGCATGAACACCCTGCATACGTTGAAGTCGTATGCAGGGTGTTTTGGCATTCCGGGTTAGAAACAGGTAAACGAGCCGATCTGCTGCAGATCTATGCCAGTGTACATCCAGAAGAAACCGGTCCAGCGGAAGCCGGCTACCGAGTTTCTGCCGACGAATATGGGGTACATCCAGAAACCGGGACCGCGAGTCGGCCAAATGTACGTATAACGGAACAAGCACCCGGATATAGCTCCCGGATCTACCGCGAACGCCGAAACAGGCTGCTGGGGAGTAAACGAAGGCGGCGGCGAGGTAGGAGCCTGCACGCCTTGCGGTCCGCCACCACCACCGCCAGGGAAAAACGGTGGCGTTGAAGGACCGCCGGGACCGCCTGGTCCAAATCCTCCAGGACCACCAGGTCCAAATCCGCCGGGGCCTCCACCAGGACCTCCGGGTCCAAAAATTCCTCCAGGTCCTACACCAGGTCCGCCCGGTCCTCCGGGTCCAAAAGGGGGAAACATTGCCATGCAAAATCACTCCAGTTCATTAGGCTAATGCATAGTATGTAGGCACCCGTGTAGAGGAACCGGGCAAATGCCCATTTATATGCCGAAAAAAAAGTGAAATCCAAATGTTTGACCTGCTGGAATCCGCCCCTTCCGTTGGATGCTTCCGTCATTCTCGTCGAAAACAGCAACAGCGGCACTTCCCGGTAAATCCGGAAGTACCGCTGTTGCCTTAGGTCGTTTATGCTTTGGCCGTGTAGATCAACTCTTTTTCTTTGATCGTTGTGCGTCCAGCCGATTCAATGGTGGAGTATTGGTGCATGTTGGTGATGATCACCGGTGTAATCGTGTTATATCCCGCTTTTTCGATCTCTTCGCGGTCAAACTCCATCAACACGTCGCCAACGGTCACCTTCGCGCCAGCTTGTACTTTTGGCGTGAAAAATTGCCCTTTCAATTTCACTGTATCGATTCCGATATGGATTAGCATCTCTGCCCCTTCGTCACTGACAAGACCGATGGCATGTCCGCTCTTTGAAAGGGAGAATACGGTACCATTGACCGGCGATACAGCACGACTGCCAGCAGGCTGGATCGCAAAACCTTTACCCATGATTTCTTCGGAGAATGCAGGGTCAGGCACCTCGCTAAGCGATTTGACTTCCCCATCCATCGGGCTGAAGATTTGTGCAGCTTGAACCGTGCTTGGAGCTTCGACGACAGCTGCAGGTGCGGAAGAAGTGCTGTTGTTCGCAACCGGTGCAGCAGGTGCAGCCGCCGGAGCGTCTTCTTCTTTGATTCCCAAAATGTACGTAATCAGCGCTGCGGCCGCCATCGCAATCAGACCGCCGACAATGGCCAAGATCAATGTGCTGATCGCCGGACTAATGAAGGCAGCAACGCCCGGCAAACCGACCAGACCTGTAATGACGTAAGCTTTGACATGGAAAATCCCCATAAATGCACCGCCGATCGCTCCTCCAAGCAGAGCAGCAATAAACGGCTTTTTATATTTCATGTTTACGCCATACATGGCAGGTTCGGTGATCCCCATAATCGCCGTCAACCCTGTAGAGAAGGCCAACGATTTGGATTGCAGGTTTTTGGCGCGGAATCCGACACCGAGCGCACCGCCGGCTTGAGCCCAGTTGGCTACAAACATCAGCGGTATGATAAAGTCATAACCCAGGCTTGTAATGGAGCCGATAACGATCGGCGTAAGGGCATAGTGCATCCCTGTAATAATGAGCAGCGACATCGTTCCGCCAATCAGAATGCTGGCAACGATAGACATGTTATCGAACAGCCATGAAATACCGCCGGACAACCCGTTACCAATAATGGAACCCAGCGGCCCAATGGCAATCAGCGTGAGTGGAACCATGATCAACAGCGTTACCGTAGGTACAACGATCAATTTCAGCGAAGCATGCGTGATGCGGTCAACCGCTTTTTCCACGTAGGATGCAATCCAGATCGCAATAACGATCGGAATCACCGTGGATGAGTACGTTGCGGCGACGACTTTAATACCTGCGAAAGACGAATCTCCGTTAGCAAGCAATGCCGTAATCGTCGGGTGCATGATGCCCGCGCCCAGAGCCGCGCCGATAAACATGTTGCTGCCCAATTTTTTGGCTGCGCTGACTGCCAGAATGATGGGCAGGAAGTAGAATGCGCCATCACCGATCGCAGACAAGATGATATACGTGGAGCTGGAATCGCTCATCCAGCCAAGGGCTACCAGGATCGCCACGATCCCTTTGATCATACCCGCGCCCGTGATGGCCGGCAGGATCGGCGTGAACATCCCCGCGATGAAATCAAACAAAGCACTTACGGGATTTCTTTTCTTTTTTGTTCCGGTCGAAGCTCCTTCTCCTGTCGGAGCCTTGCTCATATTACTCACAAGCGCGTTGTATACGACGGGTACGTCGTTCCCGATGATGACCTGGAACTGTCCGCCGTTTTCCATGACGCCCATAACGCCCGGTGTATTTTTCAGCGTCGCTTTGTCCGCTTTTTTGTTGTCGTTCAAGTTGAATCTCAATCTGGTCATACAGTGCGTGACTTGGTCAATATTTTCTTCGCCGCCAACCAGCTTCAGGATCTCTTTGGACAATTGTTGTTTATCCATTGCGTATTGCTCCTTTGATGTGTAATGAAAGGTGTAAAAAAAACCTAAACACTGGATAATGAGAGAGCCGCCCGGCTTATCATTATACAACGTTTAGGTTTTGCCTTTTTTGGTTAGTAACAATCCCAATGTTATTCGATTGTTTGTTCATTGCGGACGACCCGTTCAATATGAATCGTCAAGTACAGCACTTCTTCCTTGGAAAGGACCCGGCCATAGATTTTGCGCGTATAATCGCTGATCTTCACCGCACAGGCATGCGCCTCGGGGTATTGCTTGCTGACCAGATCATGAAGCGGATTGTCTTCCACCTTGTCTTCGATCGACGTGCCTTGCAGCACGCGCTGGGCGAAGAACTTCAGATGGGTCAAGAAGCGATAATAGCTCAGAGAGTCCTCATCCAGTTCCACGACAAAGCTCCGTCTGACAATGTTAAGAATATCTTTCACGATATTCGTAATGCTGATCGTTTCGCGCATCTCGCCGTTCATTTGGGCATTTACCAGATGCATGGCGATAAATGCACACTCGTCTTCAGGCAGCAACACGCCCAACGTTTCCTCAATAATCTGAAGTGCCTTAAGCCCGATCGCATATTCCTTGCGGTACATGCGCTTGATCTCCCAAAACAATGCGTTGCGAAGCTGCATACCCTGACGATGGCGATCAATGGCGAAATGAATATGGTCGGTCAGCGAAATGTAAATGCTCTCATGCAATTTCTCGCCAAGCACCGTTTCCGCATAGCGGATAATCTCGTCCGAGCACTCGACATATTCGACAGGAATATCGGACAGAAGCGTTTTCAGTTTCTGGGATACTTCCTTGCTTTCCAACGAGAATATTTTTTCGACCAGACTTTCGTCAATCGATTCACCTGTATGCTTTTTGAACGCAATTCCACGTCCCATGACAACAAGCTCGTTGCCTGCGGGATCAACCACGGTAACTACGTTGTTGTTCAGCACCTTCTCGATTTTCATTTCTTCACATCACCTTGCACCGTCAAAGTAGTAAAAGGCAAAACCCCGGCAGGGCAATAAGATGTCCCTGCTTCTGGTTTTGCCTGATTGAACAGTAACAATCCAGTATTCATTAGCCTTAGGCCCATACTACCATACATTAATGAATCTGACAAGGTTTTTGTGAAAGCGGTTAATGATGCGGAAACGTATGCGTGGAGATGCTCTTCAACCCACCCCAGAAAACCGAATGAGTCAGATTATTGCTTTTTCAGGCTTGCGCCATTGGTACTATGGACCTCTTTTCATACCGGCTGTCGATACGCTCCCCCCAGGTCGAAGCAGCTCCTTGTCGAAACGCAAAAAACGGGCAAAACGCCAGCCAAAAGCAGGCTTTCGGAGCATGGCTCCATAAGCGACCTGTTTTCGCATTGGGTTTTGCCCGCCACTATGCGGTTACAATCCATCTATAGTATAGAGAAAGTTATTTTTGCAATTACAGCTGCTCGCCATTGCTTGCAATGACGTTTTTGTACCAGTCAAAAGAATCCTTTTTCGAACGGGCCAGCGTACCATTTCCTTCATCGTCCAGATCAACGTAAATGAAACCGTAACGTTTAGACATTTCGGACGTGGACATGCTCACGAGGTCGATGGGTCCCCATGCCGTAAAACCCATGAGTTCAACGCCGTCTTTAACGGCTTCCTTCATTTGTTCGATGTGTTTTTTGAGGTAGTCGATGCGGTAAGAGTCATGGATGGAACCGTCCTCTTCCACTTTATCGTATGCCCCGAGTCCGTTTTCAACGATAAATAGCGGCTTCTGATAACGATCCCAGAAGTTGTTGAGCGTTATGCGCAGACCGATCGGGTCGATTTCCCATCCCCAGTCGGACGCTTCCAAATAAGGATTTTTCACGCCTCCGGTCAAGTTGCCGGATGTTTCCGCTTCGGTCGCCGACGCCGATTTGGTCACGGACATATAATAGCTGAAGGAGATGAAATCCACGGTGTTGTTCTCCATGATTTCTTCGTCGCCTGGCTGGATGTCGATCACAATGTTGTTTTCTTCGAAATAACGCGCCATGTAGTTCGGATATTTTCCGCGAGCATGCATATCCGTGAAGAACAGGTTGATTTGGTTCTCGAATTGCGCCAAACGCACGTCAACCGGATTACATGTGTTTGCATAAGTTTCCATGCGAGCCAGCATGCAGCCCACTTTTACGTCAGGAATGATCTCATGCGCCAATTTCGTTACGGTTGCACTTGCTACAAATTGGTGGTGCAGCGCTTGATACGTCGTTTGCAGCTTATTATCCACTTTATCGATCAAGATGCCCCCGCCAGTATACGGGCTGAAGAGCATCACGTTGATTTCGTTGAACGTCAGCCAATATTTGACTTTGTCTTTGTAGCGTTTGAACACCGTTTCAGCGTATCTTACGTAATGTCCGATGACTTCACGGCCAGCCCAACCGTTGTATTTCAGGGTCAAACCGAGCGGAGTTTCATAGTGAGACAGCGTAACGAGCGGCTCGATGCCATGCTTCAACAACTCATCGAACACTTCATCGTAAAATTTCAGACCCGCTTCGTTCGGTTCCGCATCATAACCGTTCGGGAAAATGCGCGCCCAATGGATCGACATACGGAACACTTTGAAGCCCATTTCCGCAAACAAAGCGATATCTTCTTTGAAACGATGGTAGAAATCGATGCCGAAGCGTTTCGGGAAACGTTCTTCGATTTTGCCCGCCAGGATCTCTTCGATCCGGGAAGAGGAAATTTCCATGGCGTGCCCGCCTGTGCGTTTCTCTTTCGGCACGTGGGCGATCATGTCTGCCGTGGACAATCCTTTGCCGTCTTTATCAAAAGCGCCCTCCAATTGGTTCGCCGCCGTTGCGCCTCCCCAGAGGAAATTTTCAGGAAATCCTTTTCTTGCTGTAATCATGAGCAACAACCTCTTTTCAGATAGATATGCATGATGGTTTTGCCGGAAAACAAGAAAAACCTAAACTCAAGGTAAAATAGCGCCTAATAAAAGGAGCGTTCATTTCACCATCAGTTTAGGTTTTGCCTGTCTTCGCAGTAACAACCCATCACACGATGTTATGGATCATATGTTGTTTTTAGCTGTGATGTAAGCGTAACATAATTGCTTTTCGAAATCAACTTGTCCTTCAGCATGAACTTGTTCAGGACTTTTTTTGGGACCTGAGTCACCGGAGCATCGCAGCATGGCAGCTCTCGGTGTATCGATATCCCGCCAATTAGTTTAGTTCGTTTTCAGGACTTTCGTCTCCCTAAAAGCCGGGATGCATTGCGTGGCCCAATCCAGCGTGCACTCTCCCATGCCCCATAACAGCACTGGTTTATGTCGTCCAGAATTCCCCGCCGTGCCGCCTGTTCCAGCCGTTCTCTCCCAAGGCCCAGGCTCTGTTCTTCAAACAACGCTGCGAATGCATCCTGATGTTTTGAATGGTTTTGAATTACACTCTGCAAGGTAAATATCTTTCATACTCATGTAAGTGTCCTTCCTGTTTTCTGGGGCCATCCACCCCATCTGTTCGATTTGCGGATTTCATTCTTAAGCTCCTTGAAACAAAACTCTCAAATAGTAGACTATTCTTTAACGTGTTTTCATAGAGATATAGAGAGTCAAGGAGGAAGCAGCAGTGACTGAAGAAATAAATACATCCGGTTGGGACGCCATCGAAGCAGCCTGCACCGAAGTATACGGAGCTCAGGAGCCCAAACATTATGGCACGGCCATCCCTTACATGCTTGGCGGACCTGATCCGCTGGATGGCATTAGCGTCTATCAGGCCGAGGCGCCTGTCCCTCATTGGCATTTCGTGACCTATGGTTTTTCCGAGCTTTATGAGAAGGAATCGGAAAACAAGGAATGGAGCGGCTATGGATTCGAACTCACCTTTCGTCTGCTGAGAAATGAAAATGACACCGAACCTCCTGCCTGGGCGCTCAATCTTCTGCAAAATATGGGACGCTACGTCTTCAATAGCGGGAATGTCTTTCATGCCGGGGATTACCTGGATGCCAACGGCCCGATCTGTCTCGGATCCGATACGCTGCTGACAGCGCTGGCTTTCGTGGAGGACGAGGATCTCAAGGAATGCTCCAGTCCCAACGGGCGAGTGCAGTTTCTGCAAATGATCGGCATCACCGGACCGGAACTCGAAACGATGCAAACGTGGAATACGCGTGGATTTCTTGCCGCCTGTAAAGCGTATATGCCGAAGTACATCACGGATTTGGCAAGAAACTCGTACGAACAGCTCCCTTCGGTGGCGAAAGCCGTGCAGCAAGGCATTAGGGAGGAAGGATCAAGCACGGCATTTTTGTACATTCAACAGCTTGGTTGGACTGCCGGACGGAAGCGTATGCTGCAAAAGAATATTCCTGCAGAACTGCAGCTCGGAGCCAAACAGGCCGGTTTGATCGGCAAAATATTGCACAGCCGCATTTCAAAAAAAGCGCCTCTGTCCCTTATCGGTCCCGACCTCAATGTAACCTTCGAAGCCGGGGAGGATGCCTCGATCCATGAGGATGAGGGCCGGATAACGATAACGGTTCATGAGCAGGCCGTTGCGGAACTATGCGAACAATTGCGCCCCAAAGCACGGACATTCGAGCTCGCCTCGCTGCCGGGCATTCTTTTCCGCATCGAACCGACGGAAATCAAAGATCAGGAAGGTCGCGTCGTCGAAACGATCGGTTAATCAGCAAGGAGGAAAACATGTCATCCAACACAGCAACTTTGAGGAAACGATGGGCATGCCCCGGTAGTTCTTCGAAGCCAGCCATACAATATGTAACTCACGACCATCTCAACGTTGTAATTCAAATCAATCATGTTCTGATTCAAGCCTTCCGGGACAGCCTCTCGGCAATCAAAGCAAACTTGACCGCATCCCATCTCTTTCTCTTAACCGATTCGGAGGGTGTATTGCTGGATCTGGAATACAGCAGCGACCTTGAACAGGAGGTTTTACGATCACCGATTCGCAAGGGCATGGTATTTACCGCCGAAAGCTGCGGCACTAACGCCATTTCGGAAACGATGGACTTCAATCAAGCGACCTTTTTGCCTCCAGAGAGGCATGAGAGTCCTCTGTTTCAACAATGGCATTGTTACGCCACACCATTGTCCATAGGCTCGGGGCATGCCGGATATTTGGACGTATCGACCATCGATGCGCACATGCAAGGTGAACTGATTGCCATCGCCAAGCTGATTCCGGCTCAAATGCAGAACTGTTACGAAAACCTGGCAGCGCAAGAGGGAGTCGGCGAAACGGGCATAGAATTCACGGAAAGGCAGCGCACCATTTTGAAGTTGATCGCCCGGGGACTGACGGTCAAGGCGATTGCCCTCAAGCTCAAAATCAAGGAATGCACCGTCAACCACCATAAAAAAGTCATTTTCAACAAATTGGGCGTTCAATCGAGCACGGAGGCCGTTTCGCTGGCGAGCCGCCTTTCATGCCTGTAAGCCACCTATAGATTTCTATAGGTGTGATACGGGAACGTTTGTTGCTATACTTTTTGCATGGAATCGCCTAACAGGGAAAAAACAGGCATATTTATTTTACAGGAGGGTATTATGTTTACAACCAAAAAGATGTCTTTGATTGCCATGCTGATCATGGTTATGCTCGTAGCTGCCGCTTGCGGCGACAAGGCGAAGGAAAGTAACAGCGCAGAAGAAAAGGTCCAAACGGAAAACGCCGCAAAGACGGACAATGCTGCCACCGATGATGCAAAGAAAGAAGCAGCGGATAACGAAACAGCCGATAACGAAGCAGGCGAAAGCAAAGAAACATCCGCAGAAGCTTCCACGGACGAAGACAAAACCAAAAACGTCGAGCTGGGCACGACCGAAAAAGGATCTTATACGAATGATTACTTTGGCGTATCCCTGAAATTTCCCGAAACGTGGGAGTTCCAGGACGCTGCCGGAATGAACGAGCTGACGAATGCTTCTTCCGAAGCGATCGCCGGCGACGATGCAACGAAGAAGAAACAGATGGAGCTGTCGATGCAAAAAACGTTGAACCTGTTGATGGCATCGGAATTGCCGCTCGGTGGTCAAGAAGTTGGACCGTCCGCGATGGCCATTGCCGAGAAAGTAAGCCTGCTGCAAGGTATTCGCAACGGCAAGGATTATCTCGAAGCCACCAAAAAATTCATGCAGGACAGCCAGTTCCCGTATGAATACAACGATATCACTACCGAAACCATCGGCGGCAAAGAGATGGATCTGATGAAAATCACGATGGATGCCGGCAATGGCACCACCCTTACGCAGGAATACTACAGCACCATTCTTGAAGGCTATGCGTTCAACTTCATCTTTACGTATTTGGATGACAAGAGCAAAGCCACCATTGATGAAATCAAACAATCCGTGCAATTCAAATAATCGTTTGAAGCAAACGCACATGCAAGCTTGAAGCAGCCCCGTGTCCATGATCGGCAACGATCGGGACCGGGGCTTTTTGTTTAGGATCACTCCGAATGCGAATGCATAATGCTATGCTGCAATAACGTTCAAGCTTCACCCCACTACCCTCGGCCCTCTTACCCCGACATCGCTACCCAGTGTCCTTCCGTGACTTCGACCCAGCGGGATTGCTCCAGGTTGTAACGATCTCCGCCGTTTTCCCCGGCGTTGTCCTCTGCGGCAATGCGTTTTTTCTTCGACTCCACGGCCGGATCGGGTACCGGAATTGCCGAAAGCAGCGCTTTGGTATAGGCATGCTGCGGGTTGGAGTATAATTCCTCGCTTTCCGCCAGCTCCACGATTTTGCCTTGATACATGACGGCCACGCGGTCGCTGATATGTTTGACCATCGACAGGTCATGCGCAATGAACAGATATGTCAGACCAAGGCGCTGCTGCAGTTCCTGGAGCAGTTGCACGATTTGGGACTGAATGGATACGTCGAGGGCGGACAGGGGTTCATCGCACACGATAAACTCCGGCTCCACGGCCAATGCCCGGGCGATGCCGATGCGCTGGCGCTGCCCGCCCGAAAATTCATGCGGATAACGATGCGCATGGGACGGATCTAATCCCACCAGTTCCAGCAATTCTTCCACCCGTTTCTCCCGTTCGGACGTACTGCTGACGAGTTGATGAATATCCAGCGCCTCGCCGATAATGTCCATAATTTTGAATTTGGGATTGAGCGATGCATACGGATCCTGGAATATGATCTGCATATGTCGTCTCATCTTTTTCATTTCCTGCTTGGAAAGACGGCTCATCGGCACGCCCTTGAACAATACCTCGCCGCCTGTAGGTTCGTGCAGCCGCAAAATGGCACGGCCCGTCGTTGATTTTCCGCTGCCTGATTCCCCGACCACGCCTAACGTTTCCCCTTGCCGGATGTGGAAGCTGATGTCGTTGACGGCCTTCAGCGTATTGCCCTTGCCGAGATTGAAATGCTGGCGAAGCGATTGGACTTCAAGAAGCGGCGCTGCGTCCTCTCCATGGCCCGCTACAAGCGAAGCGGGCTTCGGTTTTTTCTTTTCGTCCAGCCGCGGCAGCGCATTCAGGAGCTTGATCGTGTAAGGATGCTTCGGATGGGCAAAAATTTCAGCCGTCGTGCCCGTCTCCACGATTTCACCGTTTTTCATAACGACGACGCGGTCGCACATCCCCGCCACAACCCCCAAGTCGTGCGTAATGAGAATGATCGACGTGCCAAGCTGCTCCTGCATATTTTTCATCAAATTCAGAATCTGTGCCTGAATGGTCACGTCGAGCGCCGTTGTCGGTTCATCCGCAATCAACAGCTCAGGGCGGCAAGCCAAAGCGATGGCGATCATCACCCGCTGGCGCATGCCTCCGGAAAATTCATGCGGATATTGGTTATATCGTACCTCGCTATGCGGAATGCCCACCAATTTCAGCATCTCGATCGCTTGTTTCTTCGCTTCCCGTTTGGATAAACGCTGGTGTTTGATCAGACTTTCCGCGATTTGTTTTCCGATCTTCACGGTCGGATTAAGCGAGCTCATCGGGTCCTGAAAGATCATGCCGATGTCGCGCCCGCGGATGCTTTCCATTTCCTTCTGCGTTTTGTGGGCCAGGTCCGTGCCTTTGAACAAAATCTCCCCGCTCTTCATCTGCGAAGGCGGAGACGGAAGCAGCCTCATGATCGAACGCGCCGTGACGCTCTTGCCGCTGCCTGATTCTCCGACGATGCCCAGCGTCTCGCCCTTGCGCACCTCGAACGACACCCCTCGGACCGCATGGAACTCGTCTTCACCTGAATGAAAAGAGACGGAAAGATCATTGATTTTCAATAAAGGCTGCATGCCGTCACCTGCTCTCTTTCAATTTATGGATTGCACTCATATGTACCGATTTCCACGTCTTGACAATGTTTGAACCCTGAAATAATATATACTATATTCATCGGAATAATGCAATTTAAACTTCAGCGAAAGGGGGATTACTACATTTGAACGTTGCAGAAGGCAGCAAAACGTCACGGCTAGCGGACACCTTGGGTTTCATTTACGGCAAAATGCTGCAGCACCCCTCGTACCGATATGTTCTGTTCATACTAGGTCTGCCGATCCATTTGATCGTGCTTTTTGTATGGCTTAAGGAACGAAAGCAGGATGGCTGGCTCGCTGCCGAGCAGGCCGCAAAGCAGGATCTGCTCGACCCATCCTATCGCGATTCGTTGCGCTCCCGGGTGGAAGATCAGCTCAGGCGCAAGCACCTGTTCTTCAAACAGCAGGTCAGCGAGCAGGAATTCAAACGCCAGGCTGATGAGTGGATGGAAGAAACGTTTCACAAGGAACTCCGGGAACGTACCGCCATTCGTCTTCAAGAGCAAGGACGGCAGCGGTTAACTTTGGCGGATGCGTACCGCTCGTTGATCAGCCACCGTTGGTTTCTCGCGCTCTCGATCATTCCGGGATGTCTGATGTATCTCATGTTGTTCTTGTACGGGAATTCGTACCTCAAGTACATATTCGAAAGGATTTTGATGACGGTATTCGTCATCTTCGGCGTAGCTACGCTTGTCTTCACCATTTTGTACCTGTCCCCGTTTAACCCGGCGGCGAACATCTTGGGCGAAACAGCGACGCCGGAACAGATCGCGAACTTTAATCGCGTGTATGGGCTGGATCAGTCCTACCTGTCTCAACTGTGGAACAACATCAAGGGAATCGCGCTGTTCGATTTGGGCAAATCCTTCACCGGGAACGAAGACGTCACGGCAACGATTGCCAGAAAATTCCCGATCACGCTGACCTTGGCGGCTATTTCGCTGCTGCTGGCACTGGTGATCGCTCTGCCGATCGGCATTATTTCGGCGATCAAGCCGAATTCATGGTTCGATTATACGTTTATGTTTATCGCACTCATCGGGTTGTCCATTCCGAACTTTTGGCAAGGCCTTATCTTTATTTTGAATTTTTCGATCAAAATGCAGTGGCTGCCCCCTACCTTCAATCCGCAAAATTGGCTATCCATCATCATGCCAACGATTGTGCTGGGAACGGGACTGACGGCGGCGGTGGCCCGTATGACGCGTTCTTCCACCCTGGAGGTCATTCATGAGGATTACGTCATGACAGCCCGAGCCAAAGGTTTGAACGAACGCACCGTCATGTTGAAACACGCCGTTCGCAATGCGCTCATCCCGATTATCACGGTAGTTGGCTTGCAATTTGGGGGCATGCTCGGCGGAGCGGCCGTCACGGAAAAAGTGTTCAATATTAGCGGACTCGGCAGCTACATCGTCGACAAACAATTTATACCTGATATTCCGAGTATAATGGGCGGAGTAGTATACACTGCCATTACGATTTCCATCATCAACGTCATCGTTGATCTGTTGTATGCCTTCATTGATCCGCGTGTACGTTCCAAGATGAAACAATATTAAAGCAGGTGCATCATGACAAAATCGGATTCTACCCTATCGTCCATGCGCTTCCGGCTGAAGTCTTCGCAGGAATACCGTCAGGCAGGCTTCGCCTGGATCGCCACCGTATTGTTGACTTTGCTGCTGCTGTTGAACAGTTACGACTGGAGCCTCGGGGAGATGAAGCCCTTTGTGCTCACGGCAGCGTTGGTTTATCTGTTTTTCGTGCTCGTCCAGACCTTGCTGACGCTGAAGCTTCGAGGCGATTTGCTCCAACATGGACAGGTCGGCACGCTCGTTCGCGGACTGGCCTGGATTCAGCTTCTGGCCGCGTTGTCCGGCAACATTTTCATCGCTGCGTCCGCATTCCATCTGATCCGGAAGCAGAAGAGCATCGAATATACGTTTGCGGTGTATATGCTGCTCACCCAACTATTCGTGATCGGCGTATCCGCATTGAACGTGTTCAAACCGTACGTGTCCGATACATTCCTGCCTTCGATGGGAGCACTGCTGGGGCTGCTTGCAGCCGAGTTGGGCGTGCTCATTTGCATATCCCGTTATCCTGTTCAACGCCATCTTCCGCGTTGGATGACATGGCTGGGTATTCTGCTGATCCTGATCACCGTCACGGGCAATCTGTTCGCGCTGCTGCTCGGCATTTCGATCATCGGCCGCATCCGTCGGCAGGGAAAACAGAAATCGAACTTCTGGAACGACCTGTGGACCAGGCTCGCTTCCAATATCACGGCAATGTCCGGCCTGTTCTTCATCGTCTTCCTGTTCGCGATGTCGATCTGCAGCCTGTATACCTTTGACTATGGCATGGCCGTGGAAAATGACTACTCGGCGCTCTTGCAGCCGCCTTCCCTGGCTTATCCGCTCGGGACCGACGATTTCGGGCGCGACCTGTTCTCCCGCATCGTATTCGGAGCCAGAATCTCGCTCATCGTGGGCTGCTTGTCAACGCTTATTCCCGTCGTGATCGGCGGCGTATTGGGCGCTGTCTCGGGATTCTACGGCAGGCATACGGATAACATCATCATGCGGCTGCTCGACATTCTTTATGCCATTCCGGGCATTCTGCTGGCGATCGCCATCATTGCCGCCTTCGGCGCCAATACAGTGAACCTGATTCTCGCGCTCAGTCTAGGGGCCATACCAACGTATGCCCGTACGATGAGAGCCAGCGTACTGTACGTCTCCACGTTTGAATTCGTGGAAGCCGCTCGTGCGCTCGGTTATAACAACCGTACCCTTATTTTCAAACACATCATTCCGAACTCGCTCGCCCCGATGATCGTCAAATCGACCCTGACCATCGGCGGCGCCGTCATCGCAACCAGCAGCTTGAGTTATCTCGGACTCGGCGTGGAGCCGCACATTCCGGAATGGGGCAACATTCTCAAATTGGGCAGCACGTATCTGGAAACCCATTCGTACCTGGCGATCTATCCGGGGCTCGCCATCATTCTGCTGGTGCTCTCATTCAATTTCCTGGGTGACGGATTGCGCGATGCCCTGGATCCAAAGCTGGAAAAGGCGTAAAACCAAACGACCCGCTTAGCCAAAAATGAGCAATATCCTTTGTTTCGATATTTGCGGAATCAAGCATAGGCATGAATCATCTTTCTTTTATCTGACATTATCGTGGAGGTTATGACATGAAATTAAACAAACGTACGCTATTCTCGCTGCTGCTCGTGCTGGTCATCGTGATTTCCGGCTGCAGCGTCAAAACCAAATCGGATGCCCAAACAACGGAGACGCCTTCCAATACGGCGGAAACGACGGATCAAACGCCGGTTGACATCGAATTGCTGGCCCAAAGCTCAAGCGAAAACGACGTAAACATCATTCGCGATCAGCTGACCAAAAATGGTTTCAACGTCAAGTTGAACCTGCAGCCCGACTATGGCAGCTACAAGTCCCAGCAGGACGCCGGAAACTATGACATCGCCTTGTCCAGCTGGACGACGGTAACCGGCAACCCGGATTACGCGGTTCGTTCCCTTTTCAAAACCGGCGGGGATTACAGCATTCTGGCCGACGAGGAAGTTGACAAACTGATCGACCAAGCCGCTACCCAAACGCCGGATCAATACAAAGAAACGTATAAACAATTGGAGCAGCGTCTGGTGACGGACCAAGCCTATATCGTACCGCTGTACAATTCGTTGAAAAGCCAAGCCTTGAATCAAGAGGTCCTGAACGCGGATACGGTACGTTTATCCAAATCCCGGGCCATGGCCTGGGAACCGATTGAGTTCAAAGACAGCTCTTTGAACGCCAAACAGCCTTTGATTCTGACGCAAAGCGCGTCCGTCCTGACTTCCCTTGACCCGATCAAAGGCAACGACGGTTCCATCAACCAGTTGAACACCAACATGTATGTGCGTCTGGTGAACTTGACGGACGATGACCAAATCACGCCGGAAGCCTCCCTTTCCCATAATTACAGCATTGCGGACGGCAATTCCGAATACTATTTCATCCTGCGCGACGACATCAACTTCGCGAAGATCGAAAACAAAAAAGCGGTGGACACCGGCGAACGCGTAGGCGCGGACGATGTCATCTTCTCCCTGGATCGCGCCAAAAATAAAGATTCCGTGCCGGATCACCGGACATACAGCCTGCATGAGCATATCAAAACGGTAGAACTGGTCACCGATCTGGCCGCGCTCGAATCGACGCAGCAATCCGGCGGCGGCGGCTCCGTCAAAGACGCACTGGAGAAAGGATTGGACAGCAAAATCTCCGAACTGGTATCCGACAAAACCAAGGCCGACAACAAAGCCGGAAAATATCAAGTGGTCAAATTAACAACCACCGAACCTTTCCCGCAAGTATTGAACTACCTGGCTCACCAATCGGCAGGCATCGTGTCCAAGAAACAGGTCGAAAGCATCAATACGTATGATGTGGCATCGTTTGACGTGAACAAGGACATTCCTTACGGAGACCAAAATACGGTAACCGAAGGCGCGGCTTACAACAATACGCTGTACACGAGCGGTCCTTACATCCTGTCTTACAAAAACGACTACGAAGGCGTGTTCCTGAAAAATCCCGGCTATCGCCCAGGCTCTGAATATGCGCCTAAAATTTCTCAAGTCAACGTTCGCTTCATCGCCGATGCGGACAGCGCCCTTTCCGCCCTGCGCAGCGGCGAGATCCACGTTTACTACGGCGTCCCTGAAACGAAGTACGACATTATCGAAGGCGACAGCAAATTGAAGCTGCAAAGCATGCAAAGCAATGCCGTGAGCTACCTGTTGTTCAACACGGCCAACCGCGACGTAGCCAAAAGCAGCGATCTGAGAAAAGCGGTCCTGTATTCCATCAACCAGGATGACATTCTGCAATTTTACAAAAACAACAAAATCAAAGCTTACTCCACCGTTAGCCCGCTCGTTCAAACCGGAAACGAATTGAAGGCCGACCCGGCAAAAGTGAAAGAGTTCCTGGCCGCATACAAAGCTTCAAAGTAAGCCTCATGCAGGGCGGTTTGATCAAAGCCGATCTCTGGCGCTGCCGAACCCGGACTAATCCCCGTCTGATCCTTTGGACATCAAACAGCCTCTCCCGCACGCCATGTCGGCTCGCAGGAGAGGCTGTTTTTCACATTTACATCGTTTGATCCAATCGGTCTTCATTACATATCGGCACTTCCCGGAAATATTGTGTCATAAACACCCCACTCTTCCTGTGCTCTATTTCACGAAAACTTCCCCGGGCAGAAAGATTACCATGGAAAAACTTGATAACGGAACATATGTTCGCTATAATATAAATACTATCCTGTACATACGCGAGGCATAACATGGACGAAAATTTTATCAAGGAACTGCGGGAAACGAGCCGCGAGGACAGAAGAAGGTCCGAACTGATTATTTTGGGCATGAAAGAAACGTTAAAGGTCAGGAAGGAACAAGGGCGTTTAAAGCGATGGCTTGGATTCAAGAGAGCGGAGAAGAGAATACTGCGACGATTCAACGACTCCCATTTTACCGATTCCAAATAATCGAAAAGGCAAGCACATTAGCGCGAACGATATGTAAGGCATTCCATGCCAAAGAACGTTTCGACATTGGTTCAATAAGAAAAACAACGATTCGCAATTTTTCTTTTGCGGTCATAGCCTTGTTCAACTTTAACTTTGCCAAAAACGGGTACCATTCCATAGGTTAAATTCAAAACAGGAGGCCGGGGCGGCCTCCTGTTCTTCATTCCGTGTTAATGTAATGGAGTTATGGCAAGATTGCGAAGGAGCGAACCGGGAAGCCGGATGCCTTTTCGGCCTTGGGCACGATATTAAAGATGACGGCTCCCTTGGCAGGCACTTGGTCCAAATTCTTCAGCAGCTCCACCTGGTATGTATCTTGAGCAAGCACGTAATACTCTGCCAGCAGCGATCCGTTTTTCTGATAATCGACCGCCGCATCCGTATCAAACGTTTCGTGGCCGATCGCCTGAATGCGGCGCTCCTGGAACAAAAACTCCAATGCCCCGACAGACCAGCCCGGTGCATGGCTGTTGCCTTCGGCATCCTTGTTGTCGAACTGCTCATGGCTTGGCCAGCGTTTGCTCCAATCGGTGCGCAGCGCCACGAAACTGCCCGGCTCGATCGTCCCGTGCTCCTCCTCGAATGCGAGAATGTGCTCCACATTCAGCGTAAAATCGGGGTTCGACGCAACCGCTTCGGATTGGTCAATAACAACGAGCGGCAGCACAAGCTCCTTCAAATCCAGCTCTTCCAGATATCGAGTATCCCGAACGAAATGGATTGGCGCGTCCAGATGTGTGCCGTATTGCCCAGGAAATGTGAAGCTTTGCGCGAAAAAGCCCTGGTCATGATTGAACAACGTATCAAATCGCGCAGCATCAAAGGCGGAGAAATGCGGTGATTCCGGACCGAAGGTATGGGTCAGGTCAACCCATTTTTTCTGTTTCAATAGCTGCAAGGCTTGCAAAAGTTCGTTCGACATTTGAAATCACCTCATGCGTATATTGGAATAAATTTCTCCTATTATATCCCATCCCCTCGGATTTGTGGAGTATCCCCATGTGGAATATATGAAATAAAAAATTCCAATAATGTTCGGTCATAATGTCCCCACAAGCGAAAAAGCCGTGCCTAGGGCACGACTTTCCCAACAATATGATGTCTTTCCGTTGTCTTTGGGGTCTGTACACATCTTCCCCGTATCCAAGCAAGACTCAGGGTATTTCATCTGCCACCTTATTTCTAATACGCTTCTTTATTTTGTTTCTTTACTGAGATTTCTCACTGAGCTTCCTCACTTTGCTTCTTGCTGCCCCTTTTCCGAAAACGCTCGTATTGCTTGTAAACCCATGGCGACTCCTTCGTCAGAATTGGGCCAAGCACGGCCAGAATCAACACGTACAGCACGGCAAACGACTGAATGGAGGCCATTAGGCCTCCCGCTTTGCCGATGTTGGCCATGATGATCGAGAACTCTCCCCGCGACACCAGCGTAAATCCTACGTTCAGCGAAGCTTTGGGCGACATGCCGGACAGCCTGCCCGCAATCATGCCGGCACCGTAGTTGCATACGATGGTCAGCACAACGGCGAGCACCGTCATGCCCACCGCTCCCCCAAGCGAGGCAGGTTCGATCGTCAAGCCAAACCCGAAGAAAAAAATCGCGCCGAAAAAATCTTTGAACGGCATCACCTGATGCTCGATCCGGGAAGCATGCCTGGACTCACCCAGCACAAGCCCCATCATCAGCGCACCGATGGCTTCGGCAACATGCAGCGTTTCGGAGAATCCAGCCACGAGAAACAGCAAGGTCATGACCGTTAACAGAAACAGCTCCGATGATTTGATGTTCAGCGCTTTGTCGATGTACTTGATGCATTTCCGTCCAACGACGAGGAACACCACGATAAACAGCAGTGCCGACAAACACACCAGCAGCACGCTTAAGAACGAAGTCGCTCCGCTAAGCACAAGACCTGTCAAAATGGAAATATGAATGGCAATGAACAGATCATCGAACATGATCATGCCCATGATGATTTCCGTTTCCGGATTTGCGGTGCGCTTCAGATCGACCAGTACCTTGGCCACGATGGCGGTAGAGGAACTGGTCATGATGCCGCATACCACCAGCGTTTCTTTCAGCGGCAGATCCGCCAGCCAGCCCAGGAGCAGACCTGAAGCAAAATTCAAGCCCACATAGAACATGCCCCCGGTCAGAATGGCTTTGCCCGACTTCATGAGCCGGGACACCGAAAATTCCAGTCCAAGATAAAACAGCAAAAACAGTATGCCCAACCTGCCCATGAATTCGATAAAGGTTGAGCTTTCAATAAAACGCAAATCCACGATGCCCCACTGGGGGGCATGCGGACCGACAGCCATGCCGATCAGAATATAGAACGGAATGACCGAAAAACGCAATCGTGCGGATATAAGCCCCGTAAGTGTAATCAGCGCAACGGCAATTCCCACTTCGAATATGAGCTTATCCATGGGCTACAGCCCTCCGGTGGCGAGCAATTGCTTCAGTTGCCTGATCTGATCCCGCTCTCCTGCAACAACGACGGTTGCTCCGGCCGCAAATACATACTCGGGTCCCGGATTAAATTGTTTGGTGCGGCTTCGCTCTACTACGGCGAGCACGACGGCACCCGTCTCCTGCCGGATATTCAGTTCTCCGATCGTTCTGCCTATGCTTGCCGAGTGCGGCTCGATTCGCAGCCATTCGATGAGCAGGCCCTCCAGCATGACTTCACGTTCATTCTGGAACTGAGGTTTGTAGGTCATGCCGCCAATAATGGCCGCGACGGCGCGTGCTTCATCATCATCCAACGTTACGAGCGAAAGCATGTCGCCCAGCTCCTCCGGATGGTCCCCTGCTTCCATATGAAAGAGATCCCGCCGCTCGTCGTTATGCACGACGATGACCAAATGTTCGCCGCTGCGGGTATGAAGCCAATATTTCCTGCCGATGCCCGGCAGGTCCGTTTCCTTAAAGTGCATGGTCGACACCTCCAGCCGCCGGTGTATCCGGCACTGGGTCAGACATGCTGATCTGCGTGATCCGTATGCGCATGGAGCCCGATGGCGTGCTGACGGCCCTCACTTCTCCTTTCCGCCCCAGCAGCAATTGGTGGCCTACCGGGGACAAGAAGGAGATGCGCCCTTGGTCCGGATCGGCTTCATCCGGCATCGTAATCATGAAAGAGTCCGAAGTGTGAAAATCGATGTACTCAAAGCCCACGCTGCTGCCGATGAGAACCATCGAATCCAGCTCGCCATCCGGCTCCTGCAACAATTTCTCAACGCACTGCGTATACGCCTTCAACAGCCGCTCCATGTGGGCACGTTCCGGTTCGCGCACGTCAAAATAGGCGTCAAGAAACGCTCGTTTCTCTTCCCCCAGCGTAATCAGCTGCGCAACCAGCTTCTCTCTGCAATTTTGCACTTGAGACCTACGGTTCATAATAGATCTCACCTCCAATCCACGCCTTTCTCTCCACGTTGCTGCCCGAATGTTGATTTTTCATGCTGCTTTTCCTCCCTTTTTAGCATTAATGACCCCGGAATCCGTGGTCGTAATACCATCTTACCAAATTGAATTTTTTAATCCAGCCTATTTCATTTAACTTCGCGTTATCAACACAAAGTCACTTGCAATCATGAGGTACATCACATGTATCCTTGACATCGCATGACAGTTTCATAGAAGTTTTTAATTGCGTCATAAAAAACATTTTATGGGTTTTCATCTCGTATTTTTATGATCTTTACTGTATATTTAACTACAAACTTTTATGCGATTTATGCAAAGAGGGATTCGTATACTTTAACACCACAAAGGAGTGCTTCGAAAAAGTGTCTACGATTACTACTGCTTCAAACCAGTCCACTGCCGCCCAGTATGTTCAATCCGTATATGAATCGGTCATTGCCCGTAACCCGAATGAACCGGAATTCCATCAGGCCGTCAAGGAGATTCTGGACTCCCTTATTCCTGTCATTGAAGCTCATCCAAAATATATGAACCAGGCGCTGCTCGAGCAGCTCGTTGAGCCGGAACGCGTCATCACTTTCCGCGTACCTTGGGTCGATGACCAAGGCAAGGTACAGGTTAACCGCGGTTTCCGCGTGCAATTCAACAGCGCTATCGGACCTTACAAAGGCGGCCTTCGCTTCCATCCGTCGGTATATGCCGGCATCGTGAAGTTCCTCGGCTTTGAGCAAATTTTCAAAAATGCACTGACCGGCCTGCCGATCGGCGGCGGTAAAGGCGGCTCCGACTTCGATCCAAAAGGAAAATCGGATCAGGAAGTCATGCGCTTCACCCAAAGCTTCATGACCGAGCTGTACAAATACATCGGCTCCGATGCCGACGTTCCTGCAGGCGATATCGGCGTAGGCGCGAGAGAAATCGGATACATGTTCGGACAATACAAACGTATCCGCAGCGCTCATGAAGCCGGCGTTCTGACAGGCAAAGGCCTGTTGTACGGCGGAAGCCTTGCACGCAAAGAAGCAACGGGATACGGATGCGTATACTTCGTCAACGAAATGCTGCAATCCAAAGGCCTTAGCTTCAAAGACAGCACCGTGGTCGTTTCCGGTTCCGGTAACGTATCGATCTATGCGATCGAAAAAGCGCAAGAGCTGGGCGCCAAAGTTGTGGCATGCAGCGACTCGGGCGGTTACATCTATGATCCGGAAGGCATTAACCTCGATACGGTTAAACAGCTCAAAGAAGTGGATCGCCTGCGGATCAGCGAATACGTCAAAGCTCATCCACATGCAACGTATACGCCAGGATGCGAAGGCATCTGGTCCATTGCTTGCGACATCGCACTGCCTTGCGCAACGCAAAACGAGATTGATGAGCAAGCGGCAGAACAGCTCGTCAAAGGTGGCGTAAAAGCGATCGGCGAGGGCGCAAACATGCCTTCCACGCTGGCAGCCATCGACGTATTCCTGAAAGAAGGCGTTCTGTTCGGACCTGCAAAAGCAGCCAACGCAGGCGGCGTTGCCGTATCCGCGCTGGAAATGTCGCAGAACAGCATGCGTCTCTCCTGGTCCTTTGAAGAAGTGGATGCAAAGCTGCATGACATCATGCGCAACATCTATGCAAGCTGCGTAGACGCTGCGGATCGTTACGGCTGTCCAGGCAATCTTGTAGCCGGTGCCAACATCGCAGGCTTCCTCAAAGTCGCTGACGCCATGATCGCTCAAGGTATCGTGTAATCCGGACCGGACAACGGGGTGTACCGGGTTCATTTACAGCATAAGCCGTCTTTGCGGCCTGGGTCCATTAAGTGGCGGCCCTTAACCGACCGGCTCTGGTAACTCCCTCTGATCATACAAGAGGAGTATCCCTTATTGTCATGAAAATGGCATGGGATACTCCTTTTTGTGTGCTTAACCGCACGTGCGATGACTCGAGTGACACGGAGGAAGAACAATCTGCCGAAGACATCCACTGCACCGAATACTTCTCGTTCTTTCGCGACCCTCTGGCACATGTATGTAATGCCCCGTGCATACTTATAAAGTCTGTAACGAACCTGAGAGAGCCTTATTTCCCCCTATCTACGCTTGACCAAATTCTAACGAATCTCACGCACGTTATTTCAATGATTTCGGGGCATCATTCCTCTTTTCACGTTTCTAAGGGTTTCTAATGTTCGTTAGCATTCCTAAGCCTCCAAAATCACCCTAATAAGGTGTTTAAGATTCGTTAGCGCTCGAGCGGGTGAAGCTCAGGATTATCGTTGGCACTGCGGCATGAACATCGAGCACCTGCAACATTGAGCTCTGGTATGAGCATCCGGCATCATCAGCATTCGTATAGAACACCGAAGTGAGATTTGAGCACCAATATGAGCATCAAGCAACCGGCATTGGCAGCAGCAGCATTTCTCACCATCGCATAACAAAAGAGCGAATCATCCGGCAATTCTCGTCCGGTATCATTCGCTCTGATTTCATTCGCTCAATTCATCGCTGGATATTCTATTATAATGTAGAAACTCAATGACTTGGCTAGAGCACCTCAGTGCCCTTTTCAACTCAAAGTTACTTCACCGTCATCAATGCATCGCCAGGTTTAATGTCGCCCTGAGATTGAGCCTGAATATCGGTGAACATCGCCGTATTGGAGACGATGACGGAAGTGGTGGTATCCAATCCGGCTGCGGCGATGGCATCCAGATCGAATTCGACCAGTTTGTCGCCCCGGCGCACCGTGTCGCCGTCTTTCACGAACGAGGTGAAATGTTGACCTTTCAGGCTGACGGTGTTAATGCCCACGTGAATCAGAATCTCCACGCCGTCTTCGGACAGAATGCCGATGGCATGTTTTGTTTTGAACATGGTCACGATGACGCCGTCGAACGGAGCGTATGCGACACCTTTGGCAGGCACAATTGCAGCACCTAGTCCCATGGCTCCGCTGGAGAAGGCCTCGTCCCCGACTTCAGTCAAAGGAATGAGTTTGCCTTCGAGCGGGCTGTATACGATTTTAACTTCGTTGGTACCTGTCGTCGTTTTTACTGCAGAAGCCGTGTTGCTAGGCGCAACGGTCGTGGATTCCGATTTGCCGTCGGAGCCTTCAGCCGATGCACTCGATGCAGATGCGGATGCCGTTGCTGGAGCATTTTTGTAACCAAAGAGGTAAGTCAGAATGAAAGCGGCCACAAATGCTACGACCAGCGACAGCAGGAAGCCGACAAAACCGCTATCCACGCCTTTTGGATTGATAAACAACGGAATACCGAACACTCCGCCGCTCGCAAATCCATAAGCCGTCGAGCCCAAGACACCCGCAACGGCTCCCGCGATTGCACTGGCGATGGAAGCCATGATGAAAGGTTTTTTGGTCGGGAGGGTAACCCCATAGATCGCCGGTTCGGTAACCCCCATCAGTCCGGCAATCGTGGAAGACATCGCGATCGGTTTCAAGCGTTTGTCACGGGTTTTGAGCGCAACCGCAAATGCCGCCCCCGTTTGTGCAAATGTCGTACAGAACAGCATGCCGTTAATCGGGTCAAATCCATTGGTCACGATGTTGTTGATCAGAATCGGAATGAATGCCCAGTGCAAGCCAAAAATGATGACCGTTTGCCAGATCCCCGCAAGAACCAGACCTGCAACAACCGGGCTCACTTCGTAAACCCACATGGCCCCTTTGGCCAAGAAATCACTAATCAAGGTAGCTACAGGTCCTACGGCCAGGAATACCACCGGCGTAACAATCGCCAGCGTGGCCAGCGGGACAAAGAACATTTTAATGGAAGAGGGCGCAATTTTCGTCACCCATTTCTCGAAAACAGCTGCAATATATGCGGCGATAATAATCGGAATGACGGATGACGTATAGTTGATCAGAACAACCGGGATCGTCAGGAACGTCATGGCCGTTCCGTCCGTAAACGCAGCGGTCATCGTTGGATAAACGATAGCCGCACCGATCGTTGCCGAAATGAACGGATTACCTCCGAATTTTTTACCTGCAGAGAAGCCGAGCAAAATCGGGAAGAAGTAGAACAACGCGTCCGCCGTCGCAAACAGGATTTTGTACGTGCTCATCTCTTCGGTCAACCAACCGAGCGTAACGAACAGAGCCAGCAATCCTTTGAGAATACCTGCAGCGGACAACACCCCAACGACAGGCATAAACACGCCGGAGATGACGTCCACGAAACGGCTGAATAACCCTTTTTTCTCACCCGCTGCTTCCGAATCGGCATTTGCAGCCATCGAATTGGTGCCACCCATTTGCTGTACGAGTGCTTCATACACTTTCGGCACTTCATTGCCGATGACTACCTGGAACTGACCGCCGCTCTCCACCACCGTAAGTACGCCGTCGATGTTTTTGATCTCTTCCTTGTTCGGGCTTTTCATATCTTTCAGGTTAAACCGGAGCCGGGTCACGCAGTGAACGACGTTATTGATGTTATCATTGCCTCCGACGGCGTCCAGAATTTCCTTGGCCGTTTTGCCATGGTTCATGGTAAATCCTCCTTTTGCGCAGGTGCCTTCATATAATGTGTTAATTCATATCAATTCAACCAAATAACGGGTGTGTATTTTACGTTGTTACCTGATTTTTACTCCCATTTTTTGATTCGCTTTCATGGAAAACGATGCAGCCATCGCGGCGCTGATGCCTCCGGCCAGCTTGCCAACGATCATGGCGGTGACCATCTCTTTGTTCATCCCCGCCACAAATCCAAGGTGTCCCCCCAGAACGAATGAGCCGCTGACCGCAAAAGCGATGCTGACGACTTTGCCGCGCGGGCTCATGTCCTTGACCAGGCGGAACGTCGGGATGTTATGCGCAAGCGCGGCGACAAGCCCGGCCGTCGTTGAAGCATCCAGATTAAACCATTTGCCTGCCCGCTCCAATGGACCTTTACAGGTCCGGTTGATGACCTCCACCATCGGAAATGCGCCTGCGAGCACGATCGCGATCGTGCCTACGGTCATAATGCCTTCGGAAAAAGGCGCCATGTCGGGAACCAGCTCCCAACCGGTCAGCGTTTTGACGGCGATCGCCACCAGCCCGATCAGGGACAACAAGGTGATACCGCTTCCAAATATTTTAAACAACCTTACCGTCTGATTGGTGAAAAAGCGCAGACCCAGCATAATGAATATGGACAACATCACCGGAATGATCAGGTTTTTCAAAATGATCATGATGTCGATGCCGGCCGTCAATCCGCCGGCCAAACAGCCGATGGGAATGGTGCTGATGCCAATCAGAATGCCTTTGGCAAAGTACGGATGGTCCTTTTTCTCCACAATGCCCAGCGCAACCGGAATCGTAAATACCAGTGTCGGGCCAAACATCGTACCCAGCAGCACCCACGAAAACAGGGCCGCCTGCTCACTCTGGGCCATCTGTCCTGCCAGCGCATAACCGCCCATATCGACGGCCAAAATCGTATTGGCAAAGGAGGCAGGGTCGGCACCGATGGCTTCATACAGAGGAGAAATCAACGGAACCAGCAGGCTGGCCAGGAAGGGAGCCAATGAAACGATCCCTACCATAACCAGTGCCAACGTGCCCATCGCCATGATGCCTTCCGTGAACGCGTTTCCGAGTCCCCATCGGTTCCCGAACGCTTTGTCCGCAGCTCCCAGTACCAGAAAAAAGGCAATGACAATCATGACTAGATCATTGATGGACATGCTTAAGCCTCTTCATACAGCTTCACCTGATGGGTGGCTGCACTGTCATACGTATCGAACACCAGCTGCAGGGTCCGGAGATTATCCACCCCGCTGGTCTGGAATTCCTCGCCCGTGTTCAGGCAATCAATGAAATGGGACTGCAGCTTGCGATGGCTGTCCTCATAGTTCAATTCCGTATGCTCGGCGACCACCGTTTCCACGCCGGCATTGTCGATCAAGGTCAATCGACCGGTATGGTACAATTTGATCGTTGCTTTGTCGCCTTCGATGATCAGCTGCTCTTTATGATCCGGCAGGACCCGATCCGGCAGAGGTTCGCTCAGCTCGCGGCGCGTCGCCCAGCTCATATCCATCAAGCCGACATAATCGGAATATCCAAGCATCACCATGCCGCTGTCCTCGCCGACCGTGTGACTGCTGACCTTTCTCGTTTCGGCATACAAGCGCTCCGGCTCGCCGAACAGGAACCGCCAAGTATCGAACCAGTGAACGCCCATCTCGTAGAACAGCAGACGAGGCATATCCCTGAAGAATGGCTGAGGCAGTTCGTTCTCGGGCGCAAAGCGCGGCGAGTAATAATCGGTATGAATATAGCGGATCGTATTCAACTGCCCTGCCGCTCCATCCACCAGCAATTGTTTGATCAGCTGGAATGGTTGCAGCCAGCGCCAGTTCTCGGTAACCATCAGGCGCACGCCAGCTTCCTCCGCAATACGTACCATCTCCTGCGCTTCCTCGATCGAACGGGCAAACGGCTTCTGGCACATGATATGTTTGCCTGCCGCCGCAGCCAGCTTCACCAGCTCCAGATGTGTTTCCGGCGGCGTAATAATATCAAGCACGTCGATGTCGGCCCGCTCCAGCATCGCTTCCACATCCGTATAACGGATGTTTGCAGAGAGATCGAAACGATCCGCCTTGTCACTCAAGGTCGCTTCATTTCTGTCGCAAATTCCCGCAATTTCGGCATCGGCAATGAACTGCCAAGCCTTAATGTGTTTTTCCGACCAGTATCCCGTACCTACGATACCGATTTTCCACATACGTTCCACCTCTTTTACAAAATCAATCCCTGTCAGGGCTTAAGTCCTTCGATTCGGACTCTCATCTTACTTCCGTGTACCCACAATGACGACGTCATGCTCGAAAGCATGCATCGGCAATACGCCGTATCCGTTCTCGCGCACGGCATCCGTTTGGGCGAAACGACGGTTCACCAAATCGATCGTCGTGAAGTCGTACTCTTCCACCGGGAAGTCGAGCTTTACTTTCGTGTTCACCGGCACGTACAGCACCACGGTATTTTCGTTGCCAGCAGCGCGAATTTCGCGCGTCTTGTTCTGCACGATGTCCAGCGGTTGCAAACCTACCAGGCCATAGTTTTCGAACAGGTACTTAATGAAGGAATAGTCCCATGCTCCCTCAAAACGCAGAGCCGTTCTCCAATCGTAAGGGCTGTCGAAACCTTCTCCCTCCACGATGCCGAACGATTTTCCTTTTTTGTGCCAGCTCCAGATGCCATGCGCGCCGTACGTCACTCCGGCTCCGCCGCCAGCCAGCAAGCTTTGCCATGCAGCTTTGCGGGCATCCGCGGCAGAATAACGTCCGTACACGTTGCGGCTGTAACTGATCTGCTCGTAGCACGGCTCGCCGTTAATGACAGGACGAACAGGCGTTTTATTATAGAAATGCTCCGCAATTTCGTGGGCCATGTACTGGAACTCCGAGTTATGACCCGATTGGTACATATAAAAGTCAAGTCCCTCATGCTCCGTGAACACTTCGGGAATCTCCCGCAGCCTTCCCTGAATGTGGAGCGTCGTCACGCTTGCCGGGCTAATGCGTTTCACGATTTCCAATGCGGCCAGATAATACGCGTTCGCCTCATCGGAAGGAAAATCCGTGTCGCCGCTCACCAGATAGATCGGGTCATACTTCGAGAAACGCTGCACGACATGGGTGACATACGGTTCAACCGCTGCGATCGGCATCTTGGCATTTTTCTGCAACGGCGTAGCCCATGTATCCGGCACATAGTTGCACCACAACAGGACAAGCGCAGGCGTGAATCCTCTCTCCGCGGCCATGCGCACCATTTGTTCGGCACGGGCGAAATACGCCTCGTTCAGTGCCGCATAGTCGTAAGATCCATCTTCTTGTAAATGAAAGGGTTCCCAATTGAGATCCGATCCGCTGGCGTCCCATTGACGAAGCACGTTCATCTGCAGCACGTTGAATCCCTGCATTTTGCGATAATCCAGGTATTCCTCCCACTCTTCCAGCGTAGCGTTCGTAAACGCGCTCCAGACCGTATCCGCCAGGTAAAACATCGGTTTGCCATGCTTCTCCAGCGTTCTTCCGTTTGCAGCAACCGTTACCGTCATTTCTTCTGCTCCTTTCGATTGAAGATCAGCTAAATGAATATGGATCAGAACTAAACAAACAAAAAAACATTAGATTAACAAACTAAACTATTAATTGTAATTTAACTTAAATTAATATAATTTCAGTTCTGAATGCAAAAATGAATACGTTTTACAATTGCATATTAGCACTCAATTCATAAACAGTCAATGTTTTTTTCAGTTTTGTTTTTATGTATTTTAGTTAAGTTTAGTTTAGTTGAAGGACTGAAAGTTTAGATGAAATCGTGGTATACTGAACATATGCATTTCATGGTAGGAGGTTGTACGTTGAAAATCGATGATATCGCGAGGCTTGCTGGCGTTTCCAAAGCAGCTGTGTCTCTTGCCTTTAACAATAAACCGGGTGTAAGCGAACAGACCCGCGAACATATACTGGACATTGCCCAGGCCCATGGCTACAAACCAAGAACGATCAAGACTGGCAGGGAGTCCCATAAATCGCATGCCAATGCTATTATTCGTTTCGTTGCCTGCAAAAATACAGATATCGTCACCGAGCATTACGATACGCTTCCGTTTTTTAACGAATTGATCCACCACATTACGGATCAGGTCAAACAGCATGGCAGCACGCTCGTCATCTCTTCGATTGACGTAAACGACCTGGAACAGGAGCTGCCTAATCTGGAAAAGGATCAGCCTACCGCCGGCCTGTTGGTGCTGGGAACCAACTTGACGCCGCCCATGATTGAACGGATTCAAGACATCCACCGAAATGTCGTCATTCTGGATACGTGTTTCGATCATTTGGATGCCAACTTTGTCTCCATCAACAACTCGCTTGGGGGATACCAGGCGGGCAAACATCTGATTGGATTGGGCCATCGCCGCATCGGTTATGTGAAATCCCGAGCTCGCATTTCCAATTTCACGAAACGGGAGGAAGGCTTCATGGCCGCGCTTGCCGAGCAGCAATTGAAGGTCGACGACGCGTTGACTTTCGAATTCGAACCGATGATGGTCATGCCGCAGGACCGGTTCCAGCAGTCCATCCGGGAGCTGAAGGAGCTGCCGAGCGCGATTTTCTGCGAAAACGACTACATGGCGATCAGCGTCGTCAAATCGCTGCAAAACGTGGGGCTTCGCGTCCCTGAGGACATTTCGGTCATGGGCTTCGACAACATCTTCGAGGCCAAAGTGATCAGCCCCGAACTGACGACCGTGCATGTCAAGAAAGACGCTTTGGCGCAAACCGCAGTAAGGCTGATGATGGACCCTCTGAATCAGACGGCCAATGTCGCGAGCAGAGCCCATATTTGCGTGAATACCGAAGTGGTCGAGCGCCGCTCGTGTGCCCGAGTAAGCCGTTAACTTAGCCACACCATTGATATTGATACGAACTAAAGGAAGTGTTCCCATTGTTGAATATCCGTTCCGCTACGAGCGGCAATCCGCATTTGGCGTCCGATTGCGAGCAATGTTTCGGCTTGTGCTGCGTGGCGCTGCCCTATGGCAAATCCTCCGATTTCGCCTTTGACAAACCGGGCGGCACGCCCTGCACCAATCTGGGACAGGATTATCGCTGCGGCATCCATGACCGGCTTCGGCAGAAAGGCTTCAAAGGATGTACGGTCTATGATTGCTTTGGCGCCGGGCAGAAGTTATCCCAAGAGACATACGCAGGCAAGGACTGGAGACAACATCCGGAACTGGCTGCGGAGATGTTCGACTGCCTGCCGGTCCTGAAACAGATTCACGAGATGCTCAGTTACGTGCGGGAAATGCTTCAGCTTCAGGACACCCGTTCTATTCATGCCGAGCTGCAGCACGCTTATGAAGAAACAGAGAAGCTGGCCAACCTGGAGCCTGCCGCAATGCTGCGGCTGGACCTGCCTGCCCATCGCTCTGTCGTGAACGACCTGCTGCTGCAAGCCAGCGAAATGGTCCGTGCCAAAGCCTATTCCGATGCAGGCGCAGGTGGTCATCGCTCGGGCTCCAGGAAAACCAAACGCAAAAAGCTCTCCGGTTGGGATTTCCTCGGTGCCAAGCTGAAGGGCGCCGACCTTCGCGGGACCAGCTTCCGCGGTGCACTTATGATCGCGGCGGATCTGCGAAATGCCGACATGCGAAGAACGGACCTGATCGGCGCGGATTTGCGCGATGCCGACCTGAGTCATGCCGATTTGCGGGAGAGCATTTTCCTTACCCAATCCCAGATCAATTCGGCCAAAGGCAGCCGGGAAACCAAGCTGCCGACACATCTGAAACACCCTGAACACTGGCTGAAGAGCAGCTAGGAGTCGGCTGTAGGCCGATCCTGATGTATCTTGCCGCTGGCGAAAAGATGGGACATCGGACCACGGAGATAGCCTCGCTTGGTACGGCTCGTCAGATGTGCCTCACACGAGTCCGAAGGACGCGTGCTGACGTTGCACAACATACGAGAGACACTCGCAAGTGGCAACATCTCCGTGGATGTTGGCACCCGTACGGGTCATGTTCACGTCATGGAAATTTTAACGAACCTGAGGCACCTTATTTAACCCTTTTTCGACCTCAAAAAAATCTAACGAACCCTAGACACGCTAATTCGCCGATATCTTGCCCACAATAACCCAAACATCCTAATTAAGATGTCTCAGGTTCGTAAGACGATCGACCATCGCCCAAACAACCTAATAAGGTGCACGAAGTTCGTCAGAGCGGGAACGTACCACGCGTGCGAGTTATATTCGAGTGCGCCGAGGTACCTTTGAGCTCGATCCGAGGAAATTGAGCGACTACGCTAAATCCCTATAACACAAAAGGAGCAAACCTCACCCGGATATGCTTGTCCGGCAAGGTTCGCTCCTTTTTGATAGAGAGAAATGCTTTTAGCAACTCATCCCTATACTTGTATGAATATTGACGATTACAGCAAGTCGCGACGAAGCTCGTCCGCGGATTTCGGGGACAGGTGGCCCAGCGGAATGTCAAATACCGTTTTGGCTCCCTTGTGTCCTTCGCCGCTCAAACGATGTGCCGCTCTCGCATATGCAACCAGAACGCTGGCCGTGAATTCGGGATTGCTGTCCAGCTTCAGGCCAAACTCGATGATTTGCTTCGAGCCTGCGCCTGTAACTCCGCTGCGAATAACGAAACCGCCGTGCGGCATGCCTGCATGCTCGGATTTCAATTCTTCTTCGGAAATGAACGTTACCGTTGTATCGTAATCGGCAAAATAGTTCGGCATCGAAACGATCGTTTCACGAATCTCGTCTTGGTTCGCGCCTTCTTCGGCTACGACGAAACATTGTCTCAAATGTTTCTCGCGCGTAGCAAGCTCAGGCGTTTCGCCTGCGCGAATGCGGTCGATGACTTCTTCTACCGGAACGGTGTATTGCACGCCGGCTTTGACGCCAGGTACGCGTCGGATCGCATCGGAGTGTCCTTGGCTTACGCCTTTGCCCCAGAACGTATACTCTTTGCCTTCAGGCAAAATGGATTGTGCCAACAGGCGGTTCATGGAGAACAAGCCCGGGTCCCAACCCGTAGAAATCACGCTGACATGTCCGCCTTGCTCTGCTGCCGCGTTTACAGCGTCATAGAACTCAGGGATTTTGGCATGCGTATCAAAGCTGTCCACCGTATTGAACAGACGCGCAATGACAGGTGTTTGCTCCGGAAGATCGGTAGCGGAACCGCCGCACAGAATCATGACATCGATTTTTCCGATATATTGCTCGGCTGCGGAGATATGTTCGAAGTGAACAGCCGGACCCTCGGCAACCATTTGTTCCGGGTTACGGCGTGTAAATACTGCGATAAGCTCCATGTCCGGGTTTTGCGCGATGGCTTTCTCGACGCCTTTACCCAGGTTTCCATAACCTACAATCCCTACTCTTACCATTTGCGATCCTCTCCCTGTCTTCATCTATAGTTGCTTTGCTATGTAAATGGAACAAGTCCGATTACCGTTCAGTCCAAGGTTCGATTTACATACTATAAATATATAACATACCATGTGACTTGTCAGGTTTCCAGTTTAAATCGCCATTTTACAGAAAAAAATTTTCCGCGTTACCGGAGGAAAGGGTTAAGGCGGCATCGAGCATTCTTTTTCGCTGACAGGTGATATTTTGTTGGCCCAAGGTCGATCTGGCAAATAAAGGACCCTCATTCGTTATCAATGAAAAAGCCCTGAAACCCAAAACAGCCTCGATGCTGCCATGGACGCAGGACATGTTTCAACGTCAATCTTGTTCACCGCTTGTTCTTGCTTGTCATTAATGGAATACACTCCTTGCTCGCTTCATCACGGTAGCTTGCGCGCAGCTCCAGCTTCCCTTTATATGCTGCTGTCGCCGCGTATATTCAGCATTCGCAAAATTTCGTTTACAACCACATCCGGATGGCTGTTGTGCAAGCCATGATCTGCATTCGGGACAAAGACTTGCTTGCCCTTTCCGGACCAACCGGCAAAATCGGCTTGATCCTTTCTCCAGGCCATACTCTGATCGTCCGCATCTTCGGGATCTGCCGTCAGAATCGTCAGCGGAAACGAAAACTCCGTTCGCTCGGCCAGCACGCGCCTTGCATTGTTCTGGGCATTCCACATTTCTTCCATCATGTTTTCGTTATAAGCAAGCTTCAAGGTGGAGATGGTCGCCGCCTTTCGCATCGGCTCCGTTACCGAACCGGGATCGATGACCCACTGGCTCGTCATCTCGTCGGAATGAAGCAATGCACGGACCACGCCCGTTTTGATCAACGCGCGGGCCGAATCGAAATACCACTCGGGCATCTCCATCTCCTCGGTGCAGTAATAATTCGGACTGCCTCCGTCGATCATGACGATGCCGGCAACTTCATCCGGATACATCTCCGCATACCGAATCACCTCCAGCGACCCTAGGGAGTGCCCCACCATGATAAACGGCGGACGATGTCCTGCCGACTTCAGCAATTGGTGAATCTCCCGAGTCATCGTATCGATGTCGCGCGGCGCATCCGTATAATCGCTGTAGCCATACCCGAACCGGTCATATACTGCAAGCTTTGCATACGGTCTCAGCCTTTCGTATAGCGGACTGAAATCGGCATAAGGATTCGGCGTTCCCCAGCCTGAAGCAAAAACAACCGTGGTTTTGCCCGTTCCTGTCGTGTACAGATGCATATTGCGTCCGTCAACTTCGTAAAGCTTTCCCGGGGGAATGTAATCCCTCAAATCTTGCCTCGACTGATGCACTTCATAAATCATGCCGATCACGAGCAGAACGCCCATGGTCAAAATGAATCCGCCGAATAACTGCAAACCCCTTCCCAGCCATTTCCCCATGCTTTCCCTTCCCTTTACCCCATATTCGATGGTTTCTCTGTTGTCTCATCTTACCTAAAACAGGTCCGCTTCCGAAACATTCCAGGGTCCAGTTCGTTCCCCAACCAAAGTCCAGTTTCGATCTCATACCTTCACCCAACATACTAGCTCAACAAGTCATATGGTTCCAAGTCAAAACAAAAACCCGCAAATCTCCGGCGAACGGAAATCTGCGGGTTAAACGCATGAAATGCAGTTATGATGACATTATAGTCGAAGATTCAAACCTACCGGGCAATGATCGCTGCCCATAACGTGGCAGTCGATCCGGGCATCTTCAACCAACGGCAGCAGTTTGTCCGATACCAGGAAATAATCGATGCGCCATCCCACGTTGCGCTCACGCACCTTCGGCATGTACGACCACCAGCTGTACACATCCGTACGATCCGGATATAAATGGCGGAAACTGTCCACGTATCCCGCTGCCAGCAAATCGGTCATCTTGCCGCGCTCCTCCAGCGTAAAACCGGAGTTGCCTTGGTTAGACTTCGGATTTTTCAGATCGATCTCCTGATGGGCCACATTCAAATCGCCGCACACGATGACAGGTTTGCGCTGTTCCAATTCCAGAATGTACGCCCGAAAACGATCCTCCCACTCCAATCGATAAGGCAGGCGGCTCAGATCGCGCTTGGCATTGGGCGTATACACGTTGATCAGGTAAAATGCCTCGAATTCCAGCGTAAGCATCCGTCCTTCCGGCTCGCTGTCTTCTTCCATGCCGTAACGGACGGAGAGCGGTTCAATCCGGGTGAACACGGCCGTGCCGGAATATCCTTTTTTGATGGCATAGTTCCAATACTGATGGACACCCTCACCCAGGTCCAGCTCGATCTGACCTTCTTGCAGCTTCGTCTCCTGGACGCAAAAAATGTCCGCTTGAACCTCGTTGTAATAATCCACGAATCCTTTATTGACGCAAGCCCGCAGGCCATTGACGTTCCATGATACCAATTTCATCGTTTTTTCCACTCCTCACGTCCCCCAATATAGCATGGGAGATACGTAAGGACAAGGCCGAACATGACGATGATTCCGGACTCGTTATTCCAATGTATGATAAGCTTTTCGTTCTTCAAATCTCCTTTAAATGAATATATAACACTTCCTTCTTCCGCCACATTAGACTCTCCTTCATTTTGAGGATATAGCGCTACTTTTTTGGTAATTCCCCTTTTCGAGGAGTTGAAGAAGCAAAGGACCCATTATATAGAAACTGCTGAATCTAAAGAGGACGGTTACCATGTCACTTTTCGTGTCCGTCAACCGGAAGAATGGCTGAGTTGGATTCTTGGGTGGGGGCATATGTGGTAGCCACTGAACCTGAATCATTCAAAAAACGAGTAAGAGAACAAATCGAGAAAATGAAAGTACGCTACTGACATACTGTTGGCAATAGGAGGCTTGTATAATCAAGATATACAAAATGAAAGCGAGGTTATTTACATGACTTTGAAGATTGCAAATGCTTATTTTGAAGCGATGGCGCATCGAGATGTTTAAATGGTTATTTTTCTCTCAGCTAATGACGTCAATTGTACTTCCCCTGCTGATGAGCTAAAGGGTACGGCATTTTTTTCCTGGATTCCATGAAAGATTTTCACAAATGCTTAACAACCTCACGTTAGTTGATGCTTTCGGCAATGACGAAAAAGCAGTAATCATCTACGGTGTTTGTCAGCATTACGAGTTATACGAATAACATAAACAAGCCCATATAAAAAGGAGGACATTTCTTTATGTCAGCAATTGGACCCGACTTCATTTCACTTCAAGTGAGTAATCTTGAAGGCTCTGCGGAATTCTATCAAAACTATCTCGGACTGGTCCGCTCACAGGCGGGACCACCTCATGCTGTGGTTTTTGAAACAAAGCCTATTGCATTTGCTCTTCGTGATCTAATACCAGGAATTGAACTCGGCTCAAGTACTCAGCCTGGACTTGGTGTCGCTCTTTGGCTTCATGCCCCTGATACGCAAGAAATCCATGATAAACTTGTTGCAGCAGGTGTAAAGATTACATCTGCACCAATAGATGGACCATTCGGGCGAACCTTTACATTTGCCGACCCAGACGGTTATCTAGTTACTCTTCACAGTAAAGCCTGATACGCAAATCTATTGATATGCTCCCCATACGGTAGACAGGTGAAATAATAAACCCTGTTACTGTGAGGGGAGTTTTTTCATCCAAAAAACCTTGACCGACTGGATCGTATTCCGGGAATCGCGGGCAAACGCAAGTCCTCCAAACACGTAAAGGCAACAAATATCTTCGATCCGCACTCATCGAAGCTTCTCACTCCATACGATGATCTGATCATGATCTCGGTGCCCAGTACAGGCGAATGCAGCTCTCAAAGAAAGGCAGCGTGCAGCTTTAACCTTCTCAAAAACCAAGAGGCGCAGCTTTTTTTAAAAATCTTGTAAGCTGCGTCTAGCTTCGTATTCTTTTTTAGAGTTACGCTATGAATTAATTTTCAGGGCAGTTTAATAAGATAGATGGACAATATCGTCCGGGTCTGAACCAGCTGATCCCCATACTTCCCCATCAACACGATAACCACCGCCACTCCATTGAAGTAAGTAGTCTCCGGTACGCATTCCTTGTTCGAAACCTTCAAAAAGATTTATCCAATCCAAAGATTCCTCGGGAGCCATCGTTTTAACGAAATACAGTTTATTCGTATCTACGTGCGTTAAACTAACATTGACTTCATGGCCGCTGTTGTTCTTTATTAGAAGCTTTATATGTCCAACTCCCGGCTTTACGGAAAAAGGTTGCTGTACAACTGCGCCCCGAGAAGCAATATAGTGTGAGGGTTTATTCTCTTCTTCACTTAAAGAATTAGTAAGGGTTGTAATAGCGGACTTGCTTGATAATAAACCAGACTTTGGATTAGACGTATTCTCTTCACTTGGGTTTGTTGAATCACAGGCAGTTACGGTCGACGTTATTATAGATAAAAATAAAATGGCAAAGAAAAGTCCCTTTTTATTCACCTTGATCCCTCATATTCTCTTTTAGTAATTATTGTAAAACCTTTAAGACGTTTCTCGTTATTAATAACGCTATCCGTCAACGAAAGTTATATCTTAAATTTATAAATGGGACTGAAATAACTTGCCCGCTTGTTGAACAAAAGCAGCCGATCACTTTGATCGGCTGCTTTCTTGGCTTTATTAAGCTCCAGTTTCCCCGTATTTTAATGATGTACATTCATCAAAGTGCTTTGCATCATGCTGTTAAACCATTGGGCACATCACAATTCGAACTTAAATCAGCAATCGGTATTCGCTTTCCTAAAGTGTATGTAAGTTTCTTAACTTAGCGTGAAAAAACCTTTTTTATCACACTCACTAATCCAGGAACAAGAAAAAAGATGCCAAAAAAGACAGTGAGTAAATTATATTGGGGCGTTTCGTAGAAATTAAACCATTCAGTGAAAATAGGAGTGTCAAGAATCCTTCCAAATATCGTTCCATTCGCATCTCTGTAGTTAAGTTTCCAACCTGTTGCTTCAGATGTGAGAAAGAATATTTGTGACAACAAAAACACACCAATAGAAGATACCCAATATCGTTTCAGAAATGGTACAGCATTTTGTTTCCTAGCCAAAGTAACCCCATCCTTATTTAGTACTATTTTCTTCACATTATAAAGTTTAATACGGATATTCAGGGATTAAGTTCCAAAATTGATGTATTAAATTGTTGAAAAATTAAGTTTAAATTGTAATTCAACAGATCCTTCTATTCCTTCTAACCTGTCCGTTAGTGAATAAAAGCAGCCGATCACTTTGATCAGCTGCTTTGTTGTTTTACTCAAACGTTTCCCGTTAGCTTAATACTTCCGCCTTTTTGCTTGTTCATACTCTAATCCGTAGTCCTATTTTATCAGATAGATTGTCCACGGTTCCGTTTCCGCGGACTTCTTACCAACTGGGATGTAAGGTCAATGATTCATATAATGGGCATATAGTTGCTCGAAGGTTGTAAAACGTTCGACTTCTCTGCCGACCTTATCATACTCGACTAGATATTCATCCATCACTTCAAGGAACTTCTCTTTCATAACTGGTAAATCACTTGCATCAAAGTACTGCATAAGATCAAATTTCTTGGTTCCTTTCTCCACAGCCATTTCATCAAGATATCCTTGGGCCCAAAGACCGAAAGAAAGACGTAGGAAGCATCGTTCGTTATAACGCTGTTCAACATTTTATTGCGGTAGTTGCACCATAATTCTTCGTATGTTCCCCTCAGATTATCAAAGGTCGGAACAGGTTTAACAATGAAGTTATCACACATCGTGCGATGTAACTTCGTAACGCTTTTCAACATGTTAAAAGACGCTATACGGATATCTTCAATGGTATGAGCTTCGATGATTGACATGTATAAGGATTCGAGATCATCCGGAACATAGCGCAACGAGCGGATCTCTTCCAAATATCGCTTGATTCCTCTTTTGATGCATGTGTTATTCATATTGACCAAGGCATTGACCAGATTGTACAGAACGCCAGCAGATGCCTGTCGCACTGAACCGATATCTTCACCGAGCATCGTATCGCTGTATGCTTGCTTAGCCAGGTCGATCCATTTATTTGCTCGATGAAGACACGCTTCTCCGATCGGGTTCGAAAGTGCATCTAGCGCTTTTTGCCTGAAGTCGTTCAATTTTTCCAGATCCTCAGGCTTTGCATAGTAGAGTATTTGGAGCTCGGTTAGGCTCGATACGTCGGGACGCTCCAAGGTGGATTGCTGTTGTATTCTTGAATCCCATGGCGTGCAATAGATGTCATATCCAACGTCATCCAAGATGAAGCAATCGGATATTTCCCATCCCCTTTCTGTATTATTAATGATAATCAAATCAAGATCGCTCTTCTCATGAAAGTCCCCGGTGCTAAATGAACCCGTAAGCCCAATAATTGCGATATCGTCTAGAAAATCTCTTTTTGCGCGTTCGATCACCATGTTAATGAGCAGTTCATTTTTGGCCAGCAGCTTCTTCTTTATGATTTCGTTCATTCGGTACACCCCTTCGTATGATCCGGCCGTCCTTCATCACAACAACCTTAACTTGAGTCTATTGATTTAGAGGTGCGGTTACTATGTATAAGTTGATTTAATTCATCTTTGCACAAAATCCGCTAAACCGTCGATACGACGATTCAGCGGATTTCATCAGTTCTTTTTATAGACAATTTTCTTTATGCTTTCGCAGGACAAGAAATACCGGCCCGCCAACTCCTCTATCCTAACTCCATTGCGGAATAAGGATTTAATCTCGGCGTTTCGAGCAGATACCCTATTTTTGCTGTGAGTTTTCTCGCCCCATTTTAGGTGTGCCTCTTTGGGTTTTGGGATATAAACCAATTCGCCTTGAACGTATTCTTGAATGGTACGTAGCAATTCTTCCGGAAAAATAGACTCGGCTTTTGAATATTTCATGGGCCTCACTCCTTATTTAATCAATCAATAAGGTGCAAAGCCAGTTCGTAGAATATTACGATTCGTCGTTGGCAATGTGATTGTTCCTAAGCTCTATGCAAAGCATTGCCATATCCTTCACTGGCTTTGCATAGAGCGATGCATGTAAGAATCCTACCCCGATGGTTTTCAATATAGCTTCACCTCCATAGAAAATAGATAGCTGCTATATGCTTATTATATCAGAGCTTGTTGTTCAAGATGTGTTTTTGAGGCTGACACGATTGTCGCTATAACTCTTTGGTTTCATCCTCTTGGTTGTGTTGGGTTAGACAAAACTACAATCAGCCGGACATCCCAGGTTCTCGAAAACGGTACGTGCAGCAGCATCTACCGGGATGAAAACTACAATTTGCGGATATAATCGGCTGCCAGCGGAAATCGAAACCTGTCTGTAACGTATGGGAACAAGCTCTCCGGAGCTTTCCATCCTGGCCAGTATGGTTTGTGTATGATCCATCTTTGGCTCTGCATCCGGCCCATTCAGAACTTCGTCCACGTTATATTTCTGGACTTTATCCAACAGCTTTTGATACCACGCATCATAACGCGAAAGCATGTGCTCCCTCTTAAAGGCGTGGATCCCGTTTATGGCATGCTCCTCCCACTGCTCAGTCGACGCTTTGTCAAAAGTGGAGCGGGGCCGGATCGGTAAACTGGAATTAAAATGAAAATCGATTCTATTCAATAAACCGTCATATGAACGGTCAAGAGGAATATCGAACAAATGACGAAACGGCTCATTTAACCCCTGGATGTCCTGTGTATGAGCTACGATCATGGCGGGAAAAGGAATGCTCCTCATCGTTTGCTGAGCCCACTCCAATGCACGCTCCAACGATCTCCCCTCCAATTCGGTCCGGATCGGAAGATAACCGGCCGCCAATAGCAAATCGTTCCGCTCGTCGGATGTACATTCAAGATATTCTGCAATATTGATAATCGTCTGACGAGCCGGGATACGGCGGGTACGTCCAACCAGCAAATTTTTATACGAAGGAAAAGCCTCGTCGTTCAACTCTTGTTGAGTAAATCGTTTCAAGGACGGGTGAGGCCGATCGGCAAGCTTTTGCTGGCGTTTGACCCGCAGCGCTTCAATTTCTCCCATTACGATTCGATGTCTGGAATTCTCCGCATCTATATCCATCCTCTCTTCCCTCCTCTTATGAAGTGTAGTTCTGCACTTGGGATGAAAATATATTTAAAGTATACTCCTCATTGAAATTGAAAGTCATTAAATGACACATAACGATACATGGAGGAGAAACGGATATGATTCGTACCATTGTAGTGGATCCGCTTGCCCCGTCACATTTGGCGTTCAAGGAAGTTGACGCCCCGGAGGCCAAGCCTTGGGAAGCACTTGTGCAAGTGAAGGCCTTCTCTCTCAATCGCGGTGAAGTGAGCGACGCCAAGCATCAGGAAACATCCAGCCGTCCCGGCTGGGATTTCGCCGGAATTGTCATCGAGCCGGCCAGGAGCGGCGCAGGTCCGCAAAAAGGGGCCAGGGTTGTCGGTTTGCTTCCGATGGGAGCCTGGAGCGAGCAAGTGGCTGCCCCCGTATCGATGCTGTCCGAAATTCCAGAGAAGCTCACTTTTACGGAGGCGGCTACCCTCCCCGTAGCAGGGCTTACGGCTCTTTATGCGCTCCGTAAAGGCGGCATGCTGCTCGGCAAACGCATTTTCATTACAGGCTCTACCGGCGGGGTCGGGCTATTCGCCCATCAGCTTGCAGCCCAATCCGGCGCATTTGTCGTAGGCACGGCAAGCACGGAGGAGAAAGCCAAGATTGTTCGGGAGGCCGGATCCGATGAAGTGATCATTGGATATTCCGCAATTTCTTCAGCCCATAAGTTCGGGCCGTACGATCTGATCATCGATTCAGTAGGCGGCAATACACTGGCGGCATTGCTGCCGCAGTTGGCGCCCCAAGGGGTTTGCGTTGCAGTAGGATTTTCCTCTTCGAATACCGCAACGCTCGACATGATGAATCTGGTGACCAGCGGAGGAAAAACCTTGTACAGCTTTTTTCTAGGTGAGGAACTCACTCTTCAATCCGTCGCGGACGATCTGAGTTTGCTGGCCCGGCTCGTCACAGACGAGCGGTTAGTCCCCCGGATCGAAGTCGAGGCGCCTTGGACCGAAATAGATACCGTTGCCCGTAATTTGCTGGAACGGAATTTCTCCGGCAAAGCGGTGCTTCATATAGGTTGATTAATACGTTTGCAACGATAATGCCAGAAATCTAAACATAATACATCCAAAAAAAACAGCAGCAGTATTCCCTGGCTCGCTTCGAGCAGAGAGTACCGCTGCTTTTGAATTTCATTGCTATACATGTCATTTTCTCTCCTGATCCTGCCCGTTGGCCAACCATGCCCCTCTCGGGGCAACACTGAATAATGAAAATTTCATGCCTACGTCTATAGTATTCTTACTGCTTGCGAGGGAGGTCGATAACGTGTACAGTCTGTTCGCTCACCCTTCGTTTTATTGTCCAAAGGCATTCTGAAGTACCTCTCAGGCTGCGCAAGAGAATCTCCCATGTTTTAAATACACAAACGTTTACCTGCAACCTTTGCAGATCCAAGATTACTTTTTTTCTTCTTGCAAAGTGGCTTCCCCGCCTACGAAACAGGGAATCTCAATATCATCGATGTCCACCATCTTATCCTGTTCTGCATCGTAATACTCCCCGATTGAACACTCCCACCACTTAGCCTTCGCTTGAAGTGGGGGATTCTTGGGTAATCGAACCTCTTGGTTCGAAGTGGACCAAGCGATCCCTGTGGTCCCCACAGTTCTCGGGCGATATGACGATCGATATGGCAACATCCTTAATGTTTCGGGCTGCATTGACATCCCGATCATGGAGGGTTTGGCAGGACGGACACACCCATTGCCGTACCGAAAGATCTTTCACCTCGCGGTGTAGCGCTCCGCATACATGGCAGGTTTGACTTGTCGGAGCAAACGTATTCGCAATCTTGAGGGTACGCCCGTACCATTCCGCTTTATACGTGAGCTGCCTTCTGAACTCACTCCAGGACGCATCGGCGATCGATTTGGCCAGCTTGTGATTCTTGAGCATGTTTGAAACCTTTAAGTCCTCGATGCTGATCGTTTGGTTTTCACGAATCAGCTTGGTGGACAGCTTGTGCAAAAAGTCATGGCGGATATTCACCATTCTCTCGTGGATCAGGGCGACCTTCCGTTTGGCTTTTTGCCAATTGGAACCGTCTTTCGTACGCCGGGCCAGCCTCCGCTGCCAGCTTGCCAACTTCTTTTCATATTGGCTCCAGGCTTTCGGATGAGTATCCCGCATCCCCTCGGAGGATACCGCAAACGTTTGAAGTCCCAGATCGATCCCTACCGACTTCTCGTTACCCGGTAAGGGCTCCATCTCCACTTCACAGACGAGCGAAACAAAATACTTCCCCGCGGCATTTCGCCGTACCGTCGCCGAGAGAATGCGTCCTTCACAGGGGCGGGAGTTTGCAAACCGCAGCCACCCCAGCTTGGGGAGCTTCAGCTTCCTCCCATTCACAGCGATATTTCCATTCGTATATCGAGTAGTGTAGCTTTGCACCGGATGTTTACGGTTTTTGAAACGCGGAGCCTGTGTCTGCTTCTTGAAAAAACGATCAAAGCTATCGGCTACATGCCGAACAGCCGATTGTAGAGCGATACTATCCGTTTTTTTCAACCAAGGATGTTCTTGCTTTAGATCCGGAAGCTGCGTGGCACAAGCATGGTACGACAAGCCCTTGCCCGTGGCGTCAAACGTATCCTTCCATTGTCCCAGAAAATAGTTGAACACAAAACGGCAACATCCAAACATCTGATGGATTAGCTGCTGCTGTGTACGATTGGGGTAGATCCGATACTTGTATGCTTTATGGAAGAGCATGCCATACACCTCCGTTCTTTGCAGTTATTATAGCACATACGTTCGGTTTAAAATAGAAAAAAATGGAGATTCATCCCCCGCCTAAAGCTGACGCTTTTGAGGAGGGAGCCTTCTCGCCTTTAACGATAAATACAACTTGTCCACAGAATATAAATAGAGCTTACTCTTCGATCCGAATAACACTCCAGTTCGTGAAACAGCGTATCTTGTTCCAAAGACTAATTTAACTCTGCTATTATACGATACAATATATTTTTGCTATCTTCATCCTTGGGCCGAGGTACTCTACCGATTTGTTCGTAAACCTCCTTTTCCTCTAAAAGTTGTCTCTGATGTAAGACATGAGCTGATATTCCGTTTAACATAAAGCTTTTTGATAACAACGAATCCTGTCGCCATACCCACTCTGGTAAGCCATTCATAATAATACTTCCATCATTAGTACTCGATATATAGCCAAATGTAATATCTACGCCATCTTTGCTAAAATCAGACTGTCTCCCGCGAAACTGCTCTCTCACAGAAATCTGTTCATAACCAGCTTCGACAAGAGCAAGCTCTAACTGCTCTCTGCACTTAACAACTTTAGTTGTGACTCTGTTTGATGACCAAACGTTGAATCTATCATGATTATCCCTTCTAACAAATGAAATCCTTACTTTTTCACTGTTACGTTAGCAGAATGAATCGTTACCCATTCTTCTCTTAAAATTCCCATTCGAATGGAATCATAATAACTTCCATTGTAGAAACGAACCTTTCGAATTCGCGCTTCATTTTGCATCCCTAGTTTTTCACCAACTCGAATCATTCTTTCATTACCTGACCATGTAGTAAAACCTACACGAACTAGCGGCATTGTATTAAATAAATGATCCATCCATAATTTTAATGCACGTGTTCCATTTCCTTTCCCCCATGAACTGCTCTCATGAAATACAATTCCCATTTCAAGCCATTTCGAAGGCTCATGTTCCCAATAATAAGAAACCATACCTCGTACAATTCGATCTACTTCGATTACCCAAAGGTTTGGTTGGTTGATCCAGCTTTCACCGATAGATAAAAATTCTTCATACGTTTTAGAGTGATGCGGATAATAAGGAGCATCCCATCTTTTCCACTCCGGTTTATCATCCTTATACACTAATTCCCAAATACGATAAAGATCAGTATGTTCAATTGGCCGAATTAACAAATTCTCATCATGGTACATATAAGTATGTTCCTCTTTTCAAATAATTTGGTTTATTGATTCCGATTGAAAAGAGTCAAAGGCAAACAAACTACTTTTCAATCACCTTTGTTACATATTTCATACGAATCATCTCCTTCGTTCTAAATTAGTAACATAATACTATAATACCAATGATATCATGTAATTCTTACCATTTATATTTATTGTGAAATTGGAATAAGAAAATTTCAGAACTTAATCATGAGTATTATTTATTGCCCTAACCTGCCCGTTCGTTGAACAAAAGCAGCCGATCATTTTGATCAGCTGCTTTGTTGTTTTATTGAGCTGATGAATTATCGAACTCTATAGTAAGGAGAGAACATATTAAGATATCAGTAAATAAAGAGCCCCGTTTAGAAGTTCAAATTTAATTTATCGAACCATTGCGGTTTAAATCGTTTTAACCATATTCCCATCAATAACATAATCCGCTCCGGTAATCATTGAAGCTCGCTCCGAAGCAAGGAAAACTGTAAGGTTCGCAATATCTCCGGCTTCTGCAAATTTCCCCAATGTTATACCAGCCATTTTAGGTAGCTCTTCAAAAACTTTTTCTGAATCCATCCCTGCAAATGAACCGATTGTTTTGGCCATTCCGTTGTCAGGGTCTTGCCACAAAGGTGTTACTACCGGTCCAGGTGAGATCGAATTAACTCTAATATTACGAGGTCCAAACTCACCAGCCAGCATTTTCGTCAAATTATTAAGTGCCGCTTTGGTGGTGCCATATATAGGCAATAGCAATTCGGGCATCCGTGCATTTACTGAAGAGATATTTACAATTGCACCCTCATTGTTATTTAGGATATGCGGTAATGCTGCTTGAGTAAAACGAACAACGCTAAACAGGTTTAAATCATAAAGTTGTTCCCATTCCTCATTTGGCGTAGCCAAAAAACCTTCTCCTCTCCTCTTGTCAACCGCCCCGATACTATTGATTAAAATGTCGACTCTGCCGAACACTTCACCGAGTTTTTTAGAAAGTTCAACTGTATTGCGTTCCATATTGACATCAATAGGTAGATGTTTGACTGATTTATGTTCAACAAGATCAGCCAATTCCTCCGTTAAAGTCCGACTTACCGCGACGACACTTGCCCCTTCCTCGATAAATTTTCGAACGATAGCGAGTCCAATTCCTTTACTTGCTCCGGTAACGACAGCTACTTTGTTGGCTAATTTAAGATCCATGTTTATCTCCTAAAGCTCACGCTTTTAAAATTTAAATTCCTTTATTTCCAAGCATTATTCCTTGATGAAAACAATGTTTCGAAGCGATACGCTGTGCGATCTGAATTTGCATCAATGAAGTGTTTGAGAGCTTAAAGATATGGATCATACCAGCATCCCTATTCCCAAACTTTACAATGGCCCCGTACTCAGCTAAATAATCAGCTTTACAACTAATTACATCGCCCAATTTAGGTAGATCCTTATTTTTACGCAATAGGCGTACCATTAGGCATTTCAGTATCCGGCTTTAAGAGAATAACATCTCCTTTTTCCGGGACTCCTCCCAAAACTAATACCTCCGATTTGAATCCCGCAATGCGCCGAGGAGGAAAATTGACGATTCCTATAATTTGCTTCCCTACAATTTCCTCAACCTTATAACGCTTAGTTATTTGTGCACTTGAAGATTTCGTCCCGATCTCCGGTCCAAAATCAATCTTAAGCTTTATCGCAGGGACCTTTGCTTCTTCAAAAAACTCCGCTTCCTTAATCGTTCCGACACGAATATCTAGTGCTGCAAAATCATCGATCGTTGCCAACGTTTTGCCTCCTCCACTAAAGTCTTTAAGCGCTCACGAAAATATCTCTCACGCTTTACGGACAGAACTTAATGAGTTCCGCTCGGTGTTGCATTTTATTGCGCTGGGCGGAACGGCTTCAGGAGTCGAATCCCTTCCTCAATAGATCCCTCCATCAGTTCTAAGAGCTGGGGCACCAGTTCCTGCATCCGCGGGGCGTTCAGGTGCCGATCGAGAGCATCCCGGTTTTCCCAGCGCTCGTAGATGATGAATGTACCGGGCTGGCCTTCTACCTCGTGAGCCTCGTAGTCAATGTTGCCCAGGTCGTTGCGCGACGGAGTGACAGCCGCAGTCATAAATGCCTTCATCTCGGCTTCTCTCCCTGCCTTAGCTCTCGCCTCCCAGAGTACAGTAACGTAACGGTTCTTTGTATCGTTCATGCTAATTCCTCCTCAATTTATAAATACTTCGTATTTTGGCTTTAGCGTCTTCTCATATGGGCAAATTCCCTGTTTATGCTTAAAATTCCAATGTATCTATGGCTTAGCTTAACGTTGTTATAGGCGTCCAAAAGTACGATTAAAGCCTTGGCCCGCAAGAACATCTCGACGAACTATATCTAAACGGCGTGTTTGGTATTCACTCAAAGCATTTATTATCGAATTCGGATACTTTTTAATGGCATCCATTATGGCAACCGTATCATCAAGTGAGTCATTAAAGCCTGCGCCCGTCATTGGTGACATGGTATGAGCTGCGTCGCCGATCATGGCTATTCTTCCTTTTGACAATACATTAGGGAGGTATTCATTTACAGGTGCCCCGATTAAACTGCGGTCATTAATCGCAATTTGTAAAATGGCATCCTCTTCTTTACTCCAGTTGGCTTGGCTGGTTTGTGATAGTTCTTTCAGCAGCGAATCCGGAACAGCTTCACCGTACAAAGAATGCTGGGCAATTCCGTCCTTTAACACTCCTAATTCAGACAGCAATGGATTATGCGAATGATCAAACCAGCAAAAACCTATCCATCGCTGGCCGGGATGGGTTCCCCCCTCTTTCCCTGGCATCACCGCAGTTGTCAATTTACCGGCGGCACTATCGCTGAAATAAGCGCTCGAAAGCTGCCGTTTTTTCCAGTCTGTTTTTGGCAGCAAATTTTCATCCACTTTCCCTACCCAAGCCAGATAGCCGGCATAATCTGCAAATGGTTTGTCAGGGCTTAAATAACGGCGGACAATACTGCGATATCCATCTGCACCAATCAAGAAGTCTCCTTTAAACGTATGCTCCTCTTCACTGATCGCCCAAGCGGATGATTCATTTTGCCCAACACTAACAATTCGTGTATGGTGCTGAAGGGTAATACCAGGTTCTTTAGCGACCGCGTTGCGCAAACGTTCTTGAATGGCTGACCAGGCTTCAACATTGTTGTTACCATTGGATGCCAGGTGTCTTAATTCTCGTTCAATTTCACTATTATGATAAGGCTTTGTGTGCAAGCGAATAAAAGCACCATTTCTTAATGATGAATCTGCACGTTCAAGAATAGTCACTGTATAACCAGAACGGGATAACGCAAGCCCCATCATTAGACCACCTAAAGATCCACCTACAATAATGGCATGTTCAACCTGTTGTTGTGACATGATTCATTCTCCTGTTTTGTAATGGGGCATTCGTAAAAATATCTATCCGTTACTGCAGCTTCATCTGGCTGCGGAGCATCCGATCGAGGAGTTTGTCCGGGAGAATACGGACCAGTCGGGTCAGCAGTGCCGAATCGCGGCCGACCGTATAGCGGGTGCGTGGCTTACTTACGTGGACGGCTCGTGAAACCACTGCTGCCACTTTCTCGGGGCGGATACCGTCCGTGGCCCACGTTTCAGCCTGAGCCTTCACGGCATCAAAAAGACGATCATGGCGCCGGTGCTGATCCGGCGTCATCAATTTCGCCAGTCGCTCCGCTGTCGTAATCCCTTGCTCCGACAGGCCCGTGCTGACGCCACCCGGAGTGATCATGATTACCTTGAGGCCAAACGAGAACATCTCCCTGCGGAGACTGTCATTGATCGCTTCCATAGCATACTTTGCAGCCGAATAAATTCCGAACCCGGGCATGGAAACCTTGCCCCCAAGCGAACCGATATTGACTACTCGCCCGCCGCTGTTCAGCAAGGCCGGGGTAAGTGCCTGAATAACCGCGACCTGTCCGATCACGCTGACTTCGATCTGGCGGCGAAATTCATCCAGCGGAACCATCTCGAGAGGGGCATTAACGGCGATGCCGGCATTGTTGACCACGGCCCGCAAAGGGCGACCAAGCGGATCTTGCTCCACCCGTTCGGCCAGCGCCTGTAGTGTGTTGATATTGGTAACATCGACGATCACCGGTTCGATATTTTTGCGTTTGATTTTGTCGGCGTCTTCCTGACGACGAACCCCCGCCAAAACATGAAATCCTTCAGCGGCGAGCTGCTCCGCAGTAGCCCTGCCGATACCGCTGGACGTACCTGTGACGACGACCAGCTCTTGAGTTTTAGATGGCATAGTAACCCTCCTGAGTTTGATAAGATGTGGACCACGGTATAGCACTGTTATACGTGTATTATAGCACCGCTATACAAAACTGTCTATAGCGGTGCTATATTTTTTTTCGAAGTATCGTTCTGTGGTCTGAACATTGCTTTGACGGGCGTTGGTAATGCATTCCGCGTACCACATTTCACCGTCACGCAACAGGAATCCAAGAGAACGAATGCTCGCATCCTCCAAACATAAAAAAGATCGCCATCCTCCTGGAGGTCCAGGTTGGATACGCGATCTTTTTTATGCGTCTCTAAATTAGGGCTTTGCCTGGGGTCGCCAGGCTCTGTCATCGAATTCCTCATTTTGAATCGGCTTCCGGCCTCTGGATCAAAATGATCTGCATTACGCTTTCCCGAATGAGATCAACGACGTCTGGCTGGGGTGGGGGTGTCTTACGAACCTGGGCCGTCACATACAGCCAAGAGGCCGTATTCGCAGAAGCCCAGACCAGATCTGCCGCAGCCTGAGCGGACACAGCCAGTTTGCCTTCGTCGGCGACTCTCTGAACATTTTGCACCAATGCTTGGTACGACTGATCTGCCGCCTCGATATGGGCTCCCTCGAGCAACCGCCCCATCATCGCCGCATAAATCCGAGGACGGGCTGCCGCGAAGCGGACATAGTCATCCCATCCTTGACGAAGAGCCATCTCTGGAATGGTCGACTCCACCGCGGCAATCTTGCTTTCAAATAACTGTTTGAACGCTTCCACTATAGCTGCACTCAGAAGTCCATCGGCATTGCCGAAATGGTGGTAGAGGGTAGGTGCTGTAACCTGCGCGATCGCAGTTACGGCTCGCGTCGAAAATTGGGCTCCGCCCTCCTCTTCGAGTACCTTAAGAGCAGCTGCCAATATTTTGTCATATGTGTTCATACTTCTATTATAGCAGTGCTATATACGAATGTCCATTAGGAAGGTTGTACACTTGTGATCATAATTCCTGTATTGGTGACCAGATATTCAAATCGAATCGGATTATGTTCTTGTCCTTTACGGCAATCGGTACAAGTTCTTGTCTTGGGTTCGGGACAAGAACTTGTACCGATAAAACAAAAAAAGCCGCTAAAATAGCGACTTCAAATGGGACTACGCTCTTGTCCCCCGACAGTTAATCCAGATACAAAATCTCAATCTCGCCCGGAGCGAAGGATTGCTCTGCGTAATTTCCCCCCCAATCACAAAGCGATCTCAAAATGGGTTCAAGTGATTGACCCAGTTCCGTCGTTGAATATTCGACCTTAGGCGGTACCTGATTGTACATCTTTCTGCGAATTAATCCGTCTGTTTCCAGTTCCCGAAGAGTTTGAATCAGCATCTTTTGCGATATATTATGAACGAGTCGCTTAAGCTCTCCCGTCCGTTTAGGTCCTTTTATTAAATAGTACAGAACAAGCCCCTTCCACTTTCCTCCGATAACCTCTAGTGTAACTTCCAGTTCACAGAAAAATGTTTTCATATCAATGCACCATCTCCCTACCTAAGAATATCCCCTTCATGTATCGCTTGATCCTTCAAGGATCACTGAAGGAAAAATTGAACGTTACATGGAGGGGATAATACAATCGCATTTAAGTTGATTTAAAAATCTTTGTCGTTTGAAAATGATTATGTCCTGGTTAAACTTGAGCTACTCCGCCATCTACGAATAATTCAACGCCGTTCATATAGCTGCTTTCATTAGAGGCCAGGAACATGACAGCATTGGAGATCTCTTCAACCTGCCCCACTCTGCCGAGCGGAATATCATTTTTTGCCTGTTCCAGGATATGATCCAGTTCAGAGCCAAATAACTCATCGTACGCCGGCGTTACGATGGTTCCCGGACTAAGGATGTTTATACGAATTTCGGTCCCTCTCATATCAAGAATCCAGCTGCGGACGAGCTGTCTGATCGCTGCCTTGGATGCACCATAGATACTAAACGCTGGCATCCCCGTCGAGCCAGCAGTGGATCCCGTTAGAATAATCGAACCTCTTTTATTTGGAAACAAAGCTAATGCTTTTTGTACTGTAAAGATGGTTCCTTTCACGTTGACATCGAAAGTCTTGTAGTATTGTGCTTCTGTAATTTCTCCTAATGGAAGGAATGACCCTAGTCCGGCATTTGCAAAGAGAATGTCCAAGTGTCCCTTTTCTCGCTTAACTGTTTCGAATAATATATCTAGATCTTCCGATTTAGATATGTCACCTCGGACACCTGTAACATTCTTTCCGATCTGCTTTACTGCTTCATCCAGTTCACGTTGTCTGCGTCCCGTGATAAAAACGTAAGCCCCTTCTTTTACGAACTGTTGTGCCGACGCGAGACCGATGCCGCTTGTACCTCCGGTTACAACTGCTACCTTCCCGTCAAATTTCCCCATTCTATTACACTCCTTTTATAATGATTTATATGGTGTAGGATGCTCTGTCTGCCTCATGAACCTCCTATGAACGATAGTATGGGGGAAAAGTTACAAGAAAAACAGTACCCACTTTTTAGTGATATAGTCACCAAAAAGTGATAATTGAGGCGGCACAAGCGTTTGTTTTTACAGCCTAACAGATGGAAGTGAACTCCATTAATTACTCACCACATGATACCACGTATTTGAACTATCCTGCCCGTTAGCTTGTTAGCTTAATGAATTAACTGGCGATTACCCGTTAGACATATGCCTAATCGGTACAAGGTCTTGTCCTTGGCTCGGGACACAAACTTGGAATGAGAATATATAAAAAAGCCGCTAAAATAGCGACTTTCAATGTTCTCATCTTCGATATTACAAGAAAATGCTTACCGCAATTAGTCATTCTGCCCCGGCTCTATCCAAATGTACCGATTCCTCCACCTGCACCCATGGATAACGCGATGGCGCATCGAACAACAAGCGTACCCGTTCCGGCGAAGCGCCTTCCTCATCGAACAGCAGCAGCTCGTTCTCCTCCTTCAACCAGGCCATCGGAATTTTGTAGTCCTCCTGCGGCCCGATCTGCCAGTAGCGGCCCAGATCATGGCCATTCAGGACCACTGTGCCTTTGCTCATGCCGGTCAGTCGGACCATCAGGTTGGCATGGTACGGCTCCGGTACATCTGGTTTTTGGAAGCTGAAACGGTACCAAACAGGCCGACCATAGGCAGCTTTGGCCAAAGGATGGCCAGTCAAAGCAGACGAACGTTCTTTCTGCATGGAACGGTCCCGCCCGTCCGCAGATGTACCCTCTGCTGCATACGGCTGCCATGAGCGCGGCAGCAGCTGATCGCTGCCGGCCATCTTCCACCCGGACAACTCGTCGGTGCTGCGGTAAAGGATGAGCTCCAGCCGGGCAAGCGGCGATGCCCGATACGGCATTTCCAGCGTATTCGTTTCTTGTTTCACGTATGGCGACAGATCCAACGTGGTGAAAGCAAACCAGTCATGGTATCCATCCATCGGTACTTCCACGCCATTCATGCGAATCCCTTTGCTCACTGCACCGACCAGGATGGCCCGATCCATGCCCTCTTCCAGCACAAAACTGCGACGGATGACCGAAGATTCCGCATCGGGATTGACTTCATCCAAATGGATCGTGCCCTGCTCCGTCTGCCAATCGCGGCGGATATCCTGCACGGCACCTCCCGCAGCCACCGGCCCGAACAACCCTTTGGATTCGCCCAGATACGGAGAAAAATTAAGCCGGCCCATCTGCTGCACGAGAACTTGCAGCTTGTTATGACCACTGACCGTGCGAATCGGCACGGCAGCCGCGCCGACCTGACGCACCAGCGCCTGCTCCACGCCGTTCACGTAAATTCTGGCGCTATCCTGCACGCCCGTCATGATCAGATGAACGGCATCATCAGCCGTTTCACGTTGAAATTTGCACTCGTAGAGCAGATATCCAAAATCCTGCCCATAATCCGAAAACGCCTCCGGTTGCCCGGTGCGGGAAGCATATTCCGCCGACAGTTCGACCAACGATACCTCTGGAGCCGACAGCTTAGGCGGCACAGGTAAAGCCCCGGCTCGCTGCGCCGACGACGTGTTGCAAAGCTCATGTCCGTTCAGAGAACGCTCGCCGTTCTCCCAGCCTCCGAGCAGCAGAATGGTGCGATCCGCATCGGCCAGCATGCCTTGAACCTGCCCGGAAGGCAGAACCCGTACATCGTCGAATCCAATCGCGTACCGTACGGCATCCCCTGAAGCCTCACCCTCCAATCGCCAAGTACGGTTCATCGTCTCCATATCCAGCACGATCAACCGGAGGCACGTATTTCCGCACTGCAGCCGGATCACGCCCGGTTCGCGGAAATGGGCCAGATCGAAGCGGTAGGCTCCCTTTGCCGCATCATGCGTGTACAACGCAGCCATAGTGCTGTCCAGCACGCGAAGCGAAGGTGCCTCAAGCTCCACGATGGACCGCTGGCCTGTGTCAGCAGCAATGAACAGCGTCAGCTCACCGCCCACTTGCTCGTTGCCCGCAATGAATGTGCCACCGGTCAGATGCACATCATCGGTAATGTGCACGCGGTCGAGCAGCGGCATGATCTGCCCCGGATGCAGCGACATCGGCAACGTGCGGCCATCCTCCAGCGTGACCTGCACCGTCTCCCGCTCCTCCTTGTGACTCTCGACAAACAAAATACGTTGGTCGCCCGCTGCCCTACCGCGTACGGAAATGCCGGAACCGTGACGGACCTGCAGCTGTTCCTCCGGAATTTCTTCGACTTGCAGCAGCACGCTGTCGAAGGCATTCACGAAATACGACCATCTTTTGGTGACATCATACTTGGCCGTCCCGCGTCCGTATTCGTTCAGCGGCGCATCGTAATCGTAGGACGTAATCATGAAAATGTCGCTGCTGCCTACCGTCCGGCCGCCATAACCGCCAAAGTTGGTTCCGCCGTAAAACATGTAATAGCTGATCCCTGTATATCCAGCGCGCAAAATCTCCATGATGCGTTTTTCAAGCAAAGGCGCCGTCTTCTGAATCGCAGAAGCTCCGCCCCAATGTTCGAACCACCCCGTCCAAAATTCCGTCACCATTTTCGGCGTATCCGGCTGTTTGGCCCGCAGTTTGGCATAATGCCCATCGGCTCCCGACCAGAAATTGGCCCCTTCGATGGTGCCTTCCGCCCCACCCACGCAGGTAATCAACGGGACATCGATGCCGCGCTGCAGCAGCGCGTCGCGAAGACGGTTCATATGAGCGCTTGCCGCATCGTCGTCCTTCAGGTAACCATACTCGTTCTCCACTTGAACCAGAATGACGGGGCCGCCGGCGGACAGCTGGCGGTCGCGGATGATCGGTATGATCCGGTCAAAATATGCATCCACATAGTGCAGGTAGACATCGTTGTTCTCCCGGAAGGCGATATCCGGTTTCGTTCCCAGCCAGTACGGAAATCCGCCGAAATCCCATTCCGCACAGATGAACGGCCCCGGACGCGCAATCACCCACATGCCGAGCTCTGCGCAAAGGTCCAGAAAAGCGCCGCAATCGCGGTCGCCTTCGAAGTCCCATTGCCCTTCCTCCGGTTCGTGCACGTTCCAGGCAAAATATGTGTCAATGCAGTTCATGCCCGCCAGTTTGGCTTTCAGCAGCACATCGCGCCATTCTTCTTTCGGCATGCGAAAATAATGAATCGTCGCGCTGTTCAGAAAGATCCTCTCTCCATTCAGCCAAAAACTTTGCCGGTCATAGGTCAGTTCCAAGGCATGTTGGTTCAGTTCGGTCTGTTGCCCTTGCAAAAGCGTTGGATGTTGCACCATGAATCGCACCCTCTCTCTATTCAACATCATTTCATATGTCATAACGTCAAAGCACTGAATCTAGTTATAGCACTCTGCAAATTCAGTCCAGCCATTCTCATTCTACTGCGATTTCAAGTCGACGCCTTCCAGCACAACGGTTGTGATCGAATTGTCGCCAATCTCCACCTTCAGCCCATTGGCATACACCGGTATGTCCTGCAGCTGCTCCATGTTGTGCTCCGGCGAGGTTTGATACACTTGAGCGGTATCAGCCTCTGTAAGCTCAAACGGTTCGAGCGAAAATTCCTTCGTTCCGGCCGACATTTCGTTGCGGATGACCAGCACCAGCCGATGGGCGTCTTGATCATACGCGGCAAGCGTCCGCCCTTCATCCGTCGGAATGATGATAGCTCCTGGACGGATGAACTTGGTGAATTGCACCATGCCGTAATACTGTTTCGTCATTTCGTAATGTTCTTCCCCATTGAAATTGGCATGAATGAAACCCCAATTATTGTTTGCGCCTTCGTCCTCCACGGCCTGCCAATACACCCATGCGGACGGCTGCATGATTTTCAGGTCAAACATGATCCGCTCGGCCAGTTCCTGCACCGAAACCATATCTTCATGGCTGTGCGGCTCGCTGCCGCCTGTGCCGTACTCGGACATCCACAGTTTTTTCCCGTGTTTCTCCGCCAGCGCGCGCAGCTCTTCCATTTTGCTTCCATTATAGGAATGGGTGTTGATCTGCGCCACCGCATCCAGCGTGTCTTGGTCGTAGACGCTGAAGTTGGCCACCGTTTCGTCGATGCTGTTGTCGTCCGCCGCGCTCACGACCGTGCCGTCCAAGCCTTTGCTTTTTAACGAAGCTGCGACCTTTTTGATGATTACCATCTGTTTGTCGACGCTGAAATGGCTGCCTTCCTGCATATTGCCCTTCTTCCACCAATCGGAGGAAGGCTCGTTGAGCGGATCAAGCGTGCGGAACGTGATGCCCCATTCGTCGCGGAAATGCTTCACGACCTCTGTCAAATAATCGGCAAAGGCATCGTATTGGTCTTCCTTCAGGTTGTTGCTCCCGTCCTCGGCTCCCGTAACCGATCCGCTGATGGTCATCCAGTACGGCGGAGAATTGGAAAAGGCCTCGGTGATGTTGACGCCGCGTTCGATCGAGCCCTGCAAAACTTTCCGCTGTCCGGCATCCGCCTCCCAGTCCCATACGCCCGGTTCGGGCTGGTACCCTGGAACGTCGCCGCCGGGACGAAGCGCTTTCATGTCCGGATTTTCCTCGCCGCCGATGTTGTACCGCACAATGTTCAGCCCCAGCCCTTTGGCCGGATCAAACACAAGGTCCATCACTTCATTCAGCTTCGCCTGATCCTTCCATTCGCCCAGATCGTTGGCCCACCAGGCCAGGGACGTGCCCCAGCCTTCAAAATGGTCATAGGACTGCTCCATGTTCAGGCGAACCGGCTGACCCTCGAAAGTCAGCGTTCGGGATGCATTCATTTGGCTCATCAGTATTCCTCCTCCTGCAAGTAACGCGATCAGGGCAATGCCTGCCGCAATATAACCGGATTTTCGTTTGCCGCTGCGTTGCTTGTCGTTCCCCATCGTTCACACAGCCCTTCCCATTTACGTTTATTCCATACCCCTGTCCGGGCATGCATGTGATTCACGTTGGGTTCTTTGCTGTCGTATTTTCTGCACCCCTGCGTTACTTGATGCCGCTGCTGCCTCCGCTGATGTTCGCTTCATAGACATACCGCTGGCCGAGCAAATACACCAGCACCATCGGAATCGTCAGGAACAGGGAAGCAACCATGACCAGGTTCCACGGCGGCATTTGCCCTCCGCCTACGGTCGTCAGGAGCTGAACGCCGAGGGCCAGAGGCATTTTTTCGGGATCGTTGATATAAATGAGCGGCCCCATGAAGTTCCCCCAGTTCCACGAAAACGAGAAAATCGCAATCGCCGCCAGGATCGGGTACGTCAGCGGCATGATGATTTTCCAATAGATGCCCGGATGCCCCATGCCGTCGATCATCGCCGCTTCGTCCAGCGACTTCGGAATGCTCATGACGAATTGGCGGATCAGGAATACGTTGAACGCTCCGGCAAAAAAGCTCGGCACGATCAGCGGATAGAACGTATTGATCCATTCCAGATGACGGAAGATGATGAACTGCGGCACCATCGTAACCTCGCCCGGAATCATCATCGTGCTCAGCAGCACAACGAACAGGAAGCGGCTTCCTTTCGCCTTGATCCTTGCAAAGCCGTAAGACACAACCGATGCGGACAATACCGATCCGATAATGGTGAAGACGGTGATGATGATCGAATTTTTCAGATACGTGCCCAAATTGTTATTCGTGAAGATCGTATAAAAGTTGGACCACTCAAACTCCGTCGGAACGAAGGTAAACGCCGATTTGACCGTCGTCGACTCGCTGGCCAGCGAGATGGAGATCATGTACACGAAGGGCGAAGCGAGCAGCACGCCGACCAGAATCAGAAAAACGTAGGAGATGACCTTCTCCGCCTTGGATGGATTACTCATTGGCTTTTCCCTCCTCGTAGTGCACCCAGAGCGCCGATGAACGGAACACAACTAGGGTCAAGGCCAGAATGACGATGAACAGCACCCAGGCAATGGCCGAAGCATATCCCATCTTGTAGAACTGGAAGGCGTTCTGGAACAAATACGGCACAACCATCTGGCTGGCGTTATCCGGTCCTCCCGAGGTCACGATGAACACCTGCGCAAAGGTTTGAAGCGCACCGATGATGCCTGTCACCAGATTGAAAAAGATGACGGGCGTGAGCATCGGAAACGTAATGTGGAAAAAGGACTGCGTGTTTTTCGCCCCGTCGATGGCCGCCGCCTCGTACAGCTCCTGCGGTATGCCTTTCATCCCGGCCAGCAGCAGGACGACTCCGCCGCCAACGCCCCAGAGCGACATCAGGATCAGCGCCGGTTTGACCCAATTCGGGTCGAGTAGCCAGGAAGGGCCCTGAATGCCGAACACGGCCAGCGCTTTGTTGATGAGCCCTTCCGTCGGTGCCAGGAGATGAATGAACAGCAGCGAACTCGCGACGACCGGCACGACCGATGGCAGATAGAACAAGATGCGGAAAAAGGTGATGCCCTTGATCTTTTTGTTCAGGTAATACGCGATCCACAGCGAGATGGACATGCCCAGCGGAATGGAGATCAGAGCGTAGAAAAACGTGTTGCCCAGCGACTTCCAGAACAGCGGGTCATCGGTCAGCAGCGTTTGGTAATTATCGAAACCGATGAACTCCGGGGACTGGAACAAGTCCCAGTTGGTGAAGCTCATATAGATGGAAAACAGGATCGGTCCCAGCGTCAGCCCAAGGAATCCGATCAGCCAAGGCGAGATAAAGAGATAAAACCATTTCCCGTCCTTTTTTCTCACGTTAAGCCCTCCCATGACGTCGGGAGCGGATGGAGAGCGCCGATCGTCTGCGCCCCGTTTCCATCCGTTCCCCTGCCCATACTATTTATAGAGTCTTTCCAGTCCGCTCTGGATTTCGGTAACCGTCTCATCCAGGGAAGCTTTATCGTTAAAGTACACGCCGAGTTTGTCGTTGATCAGTTTCATCATTTCGTTCCACTGCGGGTTGAACGGTTCGGCATAGATCGTGGATTCCTTGAACGCCGCCATATTGATCTTTTTGCCGCCGTACTCGGCATTCAGGAATTCGTCGCTTTCCAGCCCGGCCTTCGTTGCCGGCGCATCCTGTCCCGCCTTGATCATCGGCATCTGTGCCTCCGGCGTCGTCAACGCTGCGATGATTTTGAACGCTTCTTCCTTATGCTTGGAAGCGTTCGTGATCGTGAAGCCGTTAAAGAATGCATTCGTTTCGCCCCAGATCGGGGAAATGTCCCAGTTGATGCCCTCGACCTTGGCCAAGGAGCCGATGTTCCAGAAACCTGTCGTTTCCATCGCAATCTTGCCTTGCGCGAACAGCGGATCGGCACCGATATTGCCCATGTCGGCGATTTCGGTCGGTGTCGGGGACGCGCCGTATTTGAAAGTCAGGTCATTCAAAAATTGCAGCGCTTTGCGGACAGGCTCGGTGTTGAACGTCGGTTTGCCGCTCTCGTCGAACAGCGAACCGCCGTTCTGGTAGATCAGCTGCATCCACTGCGGCCACCAGCTGCCTGGATAGTAGCCCCATTGCACCGTTTTGCCGTTCTCCTTCACGGTCAGCTTCTGGGCTGCCGCAAGCAGGTCTTCCTGGGTCCAGTCTTTGGTCGGGTACTCCACGCCCGCCTTGTCGAACAAATCCTTGTTATAGAAAAGCACCATGGCGCCCGCACGGTCAGGCAGGCCATATTGTTTGCCGTCGTATTTCATCAGGTTGGCAATGTCGTCGGAATAACGTTCCGAGATGCTGACATTGTTCGCTTGCAGCATTTCGTCGAGCGGTATGATCTGATTTTTGGAAGCATAGGCCTGGTAGTTCTCCGCAATCATCATGATGTCCGGTGCGGTACCGCCCGCGATCATCGTTTGCACTTTCTGGTCATAGTCTCCGGCAACCACGTTCAGTTTCACATTAATGTCGGGATACGTCTGTTTCACAATATCGAGCCGTTCCTGATAGATCTTTTTCTCATCTTCCGAACCCCAAATCGTCATGCTGAGATCCACCTTGCCGCCGGAACCGCCGGATGCACCGCTGTCGCCTTTGCTGCAAGCCGTTAGTGCGAATACCATTGTGAGCATTAATAACGAAATGATCTTCAAGCTTCTTTTCATACCGTGCGCCCCCTAGAAAGTTGAATGTTTTGGTGAAACCCATTTCATGAAATGGGTTTCATAAAGCCGGAAATTAAAACCCGATCCATTTTTATGAAAGGGGTTTCATTTACGAACCCATTATATTTCACCCTTCGCAGAAATGTCAACGCTTTCTTTTCCAAAAAAAACATGTTCCCCTCTTAACGAGGGGCAGGTCCCGTGCTCTGGCGAACAATCAGCTCCGGCTGCAGCACGGTCTGTTTTTTGGGCTTTCCCTGATTGATCAGCTCATGCAGCACGTCTACGCCGAGCTTGCCGAGCTGGTACGTATTTTGCGAAACGGTCGTCAGCTCGGGGATAACCGCACCCGCCAGCGGCGTGTTGTCGAAACCCACAATCGAAATATCGCCAGGGATGGATAGTCCGTGTTCGATCGTGGCTTTGATCGCTCCGATGGCCGTGTTGTCGTTGACGCAAATGACCGCCGTCGGCGGATTGTCGCGTTCCAGCAGCTCGTTCATCAACCGTTTGCCGTCATCGATGGAGAAGCTGCCCAGCAGTTGGCGGTCCTTCGGGAGTTCGAGCCCGTGTTCGCGCAGTTTTTTTTGCACCGCCTTCACTTTGACCATCGTGGTCGACGTCTCGGGCGATCCGCCTACAAACGCGATTTCCCGGTGGCCCAGCTCCAGCAAATGCTCCACGGCCAGCACCGCGCCTGCCCCCTCATCCGTATATACCCGGCGAAAGCCGCCCTTGGCAATATTTCCGTTCACCAGCACGATGGGCATGCGTTTGCCCATATCGATCATTTCCTGCGCCATGTTCTCCGGGCAGTTCTGGAGGTTGATCCGCCCGCCGAGAAACATGATGCCATCGACCCGTTTCTCGCGCAAAATAGACAAGTATTCGGATTCCCGTCCATAGTCCCCTGCCGTATTGCATAGAAAAAACGTATAACCCAGGCCTCTCGCTTCATTCTCTGCCCCCCAGAACACTTCGGGGAAAAACGGGTTGGTGATGTCCGGCAAAATGATCGCGATCGTGCCCGTTTCCTTCTTGATCAGGCTTCTTGCCTGTGCATTCGGCTGAAACTGGTGTTTCTCGATGATCGACATGATCCGCTCCCTGGTGCTGGCGCGCACGGGCGCCGTGTCGTTCAGAACGCGGGAGACGGTGGATACGGATACGTTCGCTTCCTTGGCGATGTCGTAAATGGTAATTGGCGTCATGGCAAACCTCTCTCTTTCTCTCGTTTTCCTGCTAATCATACCAGATAAGGATTGCCAATGAAATGGGTTTCATAACCTTGCATTCGGGCGAAATACCACGACCTTATCTTCCTGCATTATCGGCTTCTTCCCTCGTTAAAATAAAGAGCCGACCATCGGCGTTTAAAATTTGCGTGCCGTTATCCAGCTGGACGAGCGGCTGTTCCCAGTGGGTATGCCCGCAAAAAACGACCGTCTCCGGCCCGGCCTCCAGCGCCTGCCGGATCAGCGGTTCGCCCATACACCCGAGTTCGGGAATGCCCGGGCTCTGGTGCAGCAATAGGCAATCCGGCTGCTGCTTCAGCAGCTTGGTCAGGGATTGCAGGTACTGCTTCTCCGGCAGCCGGTTCGGCTTGTCCGGCCGGCCGATGATGCCGCCGAGGCCAGCGATGCGCAGCGGTCGCTGCTGGCCTGCGGCGCGGGATGCGGGCCTGCCCGGAACGGGGCCCGCGCTGACCACGCCCGGGGCATCCAGGTAATGGATGCCCTCGGCGCGGTGCAACCGATGAGCGGATGCCTCATCGGTGAGATCGTGGTTGCCGTCGACGCCGGCAACCCAGCTGAACGCTTCCCGGAAGGCCAGCCATACGGGAAGCGGATTGCCGCTGGCGCCGCGCTTGCCGCGCCGGGCATAGAGGTCGCCGCACAGCAATACGCCCGTGCGGCGCGGATCGAGCTGCGGCCAGTACACTTCCAGCAGCAGCTTCGCGTGTTCCGGCAGCAGCTCGCCGAGCAGCCGGTCGGCGGTTTGATCCCGTGCACCGTCTTCTCCCATATTAAAGGCATACAAATTTGCAGCGTTTGGATCACGACCGCTGACGCAACTCCCGGTTCCACCCTTTATACCACTGTTGCCGCCAATTTGTTCATTGGCGTATTTGTTGGTGTTTTCGTTAGTGTATTCGTCGTCCCGCTCCATATTGTGTACGCAAGGGCTCCCCCCTTTGTCGCTCAACCCCCGACCGGTGACCTGTCTTTCATTTCCACTGCACACTTTCACAGGCACGATGCCCTGCAAATCCGATGCCACCAACAAAGCATCAAGATGCTCCGGCAGCCCGGAAACGGTCGCATGATAGATCGGCAGCCTGGCCGCCGCGACCTCTCCGCCCGGAACGGCATTCAGGTAATCGAACCCATCCATCGGCTCCGCATTCAGTTTGACGATTTTCACGTCACTCACCTCCTCGATTTGACGCTGCCAGGTTAGACTGCGGGCCTTGACCGACGTTGTATAATCATGCGTAAATTGGTTACAGCCCGCACTTGTTTGCAATCCAACTCGCTCGTCGAATCAACAGTTATGTTTATAATCACACAGAGAGTGCAGTCCGCCCAACATCATCTGCTGCTCTCATCCTGCATATATATAGTCCTTCTCCTCTAATCACGCTTCTCCATAAATCACTAGACAATTTTGCCACACCATCTGCGATTTCTCCATCCACTCCGGATGCGCTCCCGTATTTGGCCTTGATTATCCACCCCAACATCAGAGCGAAGTTGGGCCCCGGACATCATCGGCGGGCAACGAACCTGAGACGTCTTATTTGGCCACATTTCGGCGGGGTTGAGCGCTAACGAACTTGAGCGTCGTTATTGGGGCTAAATCGCGTGTTTGTGACTCGTTTTATGCATATTAACGTGTCTCAGATTCGTTACATTTTCAAAGTGGCAAAAGCTCGTCGGATAAGGTGTACAATGTTCGTTAGAATTTCTCGGTGCGTATGTAAGTACTCCAAAAGGGGCGCAAACACAGATCAATAGCCAATATCGTCATCACAGTGGCATCGACCATCTTTTTTACAAGCCAAATATCTCATATGCAACGCCTGCATCTCACCATTCGCTTGTATATTCGCATTCGCATGCATATTCACTTACGCCATTTCCCACAGCCTTATGCTTCCGTGCCAATCCGCCAATCTGCCCAAAAATGAAGCAGCGTGAGGCACCCGAGGCTAATCCAGCACATCATTAACAATGTCACCCTCATTGTAAACGGATCTTTCCACTGATTCCAACATAAGCTCAGCGCCACCCTCACCTAAATGGCGGTACTCCAAGGCATTCCGCATCCCCGTAGCCCAAACAACCTGCTCATATTTTGCATCAAGCTCCCTATGACTTTCTCATTCTAAGCGGCGGCACACGCCCATATACTGGATTGTAAGCGAATTCATAAGAGGATTAGAGGAGTGTGATCGACGTTATGATCATTCAGGTCAGCCCATTGGCGGAATCCAGGCTGCGTGCGAAGCTGGAGGACCGGCCAGGAACATTCAAGCTGTTCTATGACACGGATGGATGCGGTTGTGACGGGATTGCGGTGCTCCTGATCGTGAACGAGCCGGACGAGGATGATATTCACATTGAAGCCGGAAAGCTGCCATTTATCATCAACAAACAGCAAAAGATCTATTTCGAGTCTTGCCTTCGCCTGCAATCAGAAGACAGTTTCCCTTCCTTCCGATTGAGCAGTGACTCCATGATTTACGGCAATCATGTCAAGGTCCATGATCTTCGGGACATCGCAGACACTTCGCCGCAGCCGCTCAGTTGGTTCGTACGCTAAAGTACTCGTCGTGGAACTGCTTATATGTTAAAAAGCTAGCACCCTAAGTGAAGTGCAACCTAAGAATAGACATTCGTAAAACCCCTTAGTTATTCCGTTGAATTCTAGGGGGTTATTTTACTAAGAGAAAAAAGTTTAAGCGATATTCCGAAAACCTCAAGCCAGAAGTCATTCTACTTCATGTTAAAAAAGCAAGACGCCCTGGTTTATCATCTCTGTCAGAGGATCTGGATACATGTTACGTTCCTATATTTCTGAAAAAGCATAAAGAAAGCCTTTATACTTCGCATAATCCCATGAATTAGCGTAATAAAGGCTTCACAATATAATTTAATAGACTGACACCGTGTCTGATGGAAGTGAAATGGTAGAAACCGCATCCCATGTACTGACTTCCTCGATTTCCTTGATCGTCAACTTGGCAAAAAAACTGTATCCTCCGAATCCTTCCTGGTCGGTTATAGCGTCCTTAAACGCAGAGAACTTCGTTTTCAAAAAGTGTTTTTTGGATATGTTGAGATCATATTTAAGCATAATATTCACTTCAATCTTTTCTTCTATTTCATTGAGTCTATATTCGTCCATCAGGGTTTGCAGTGGTTTGAGAATCACTTCGCCAGCCACGGCTCCATCCCCCTCTGCCTTTTGTTTCACTCCTTAGCCCTTGATTGGAGGGTATATTTTTTTGCATTCACTGTTTTGACCGCAGGTGCCTTCAATTGTGCTTCCTTAGCTGAAACCACAGAAGGAATGAATAAGAGACATGCGACTAAAGAAACGATCACTTTTCTTCCTATCTGCATCCAATTCCCACCTTCTCCATTTAAATTTACAATCCTTTCCTAATGGACGTCAATTGAACAGTAAATGTTTCGCTGCCTGATTATTTTCCATCTGCTGCTGGTCTCCGTTAAGAAAAAAGATAAAACCTCCTTTCACTGAATAATTGAAGTGGCGAAAGGAGGTTATAGCCTGTTGAATATCTCGGCGCGAAACCAATGAATTCGGAGAAAAAATCCATTTGCAAGCTTTAAGGCGTGAAGCGAAAAAAGCATCAAGGACAAGGTCCCTATCTATCTCAAGTTCCGCTTATTTAAGGCCGGTTGTTGCGATCCCACGAATGATTTGCTTTTGGAAAAAAAGAAACAACACGATCAACGGCAGCACGGAAAGCGTGGCACCCGTCATGATCTGTACCCAGTTGCTGCTGTCCTTCGCTTCGCTGGAGAAAAACGCCATGCCTACCGGGATAGTAAACATCTCCTCGCTCTGCGTGATGATCAGCGGCCAAATGAACGAATTCCAGCTGCCGAGGAACGTCAGGATCGACAGCGTCGCCAGCGCGGGTCTCACGAGCGGTACGGCGATCCGCAGCATAATGCCCCATTCACCCATGCCGTCGATGCGCGCCGCATCCAACAGCTCGGCAGGCAACGACTCCATGAACTGTTTCATCAGGAAAATGCCGAATCCCGTGATCAATCCCGGGAACAGAATGCCCCAATACGTATCCATCCCGTTCAGGCCGCTTGAGACAAGATACCAGGGGATGATGAGCATTTCGGTAGGCACCATCAGCGTGCTAAGGATCAGCACAAAGATCGCCTGCCTGCCCGGAAACGAAAATTTGGCCAATATGTATCCCGTGATTGTATCGAACACACATACGCTCGCCGTAGCAATCACCGCCACGTACAGGCTGTTCAGCATCCATCGGGGAAACGCCGTTTCACGAAACATGGCTGCATAATGCGCCCACGTGAATTCGGGCGGAATCAGGCTTAGGGAGTATATGTCGTCCAACGTTTTGAACGAAGTCGAGATCATCCACAGAAACGGAAATACCATCAATCCTAGCCCTAACGTAAGCAACACGTAACTGATCACAGCTCCGAAATGCTTTCGGCGTCCATTCGTGATCGCCCTGGGCCATGCGGCGGATCTGCTCATCCTTGAACATTCACCATCCTTTCCCTTACTCCTGACTGAAACGGTTGCCCATCACCTTCAACTGGATCAGCGTCAACCCGAAAATGATCACAAACAAAATGACGGTTGCTGCTGAGGCCAGCCCCATGTCGAAGCTTTTGAAAGCGAGATTATAGATATGCAGCACTACGGAAATCGTGGAATCGAGCGGACCGCCGCCCGTCATATTGAGCACCTGGGTAAAGGTTTGCAAAAAACCGATCGATGCCAGCACCGTGGACAGCAGTATGACCGGGTTCAGCAGCGGCAACGTAATATGTACGAAACGCTGCCAGGCGGTCGCGCCGTCGATGGAGGCCGCTTCATAGTACATTTGCGGAATGTTCTGGAGTCCTGCCAAAAAGATAAGCATCTGGAACCCGATATTTTGCCATACCATCGCCGCGATAATCCAAAAGATCGCCTGTGCGGGCGAGTACAGGAACGATTGCGGGCCAAGCCCGGCCTCGATAAACAAGGCATTCAAGATCCCGTTTTTCATCAGAATCCAGCGGAATACCCAGCTCACGGCCACGACGCTGGTCACATAAGGAATGAAATACGCGGTCCGGAACAGGCTGCGAAGCTTCACCACCTGCTGCAGCAGCAGCGCAACGACCAGCCCGGTCACCAGCTGTGCAGGCACGCCAACAATGACATAGATGCCCGTGTTCAGCAGCGATTGGAGGAATAGGGAATCGCCCAGCAATGCCGCATAGTTTGCCAGGCCGACGAACGGTTTGTCGGGCGAGAGCATGCCCCATTCCCGAAAGCTGACGTTGAAGGAATACAGGATCGGCAGAATGCGGATGACCACGAAATAAAGCAGCGGAATCGACAATCCGCCATAAATGAACAGCAGCCGTTTATGCCTGTAATGAAGCTTATGGACCCTGCGTTCGGAAAACAAACGTCGTTTCGGTCGAGAAGGAATGACGCCGGTTGTTCTCATCGCTGCGATGGCCTCCTTTGGTCAGGCTTTATTTTTTCTTGTCCTGTTTCGCCCAGTAATCATCGTACAGCTGTTGGGTTTTGGTCATCAGGCCGTTGAAAGCCTGCTCAACGGGAACCTGATTCAGCAGCACTTCATCCACCGCGTTCACGAAAAGGGTTCGTTCCTGGGTTTCGTCAATGAAGAAATGAGCATTGGCATCGTTCAGTTGCGAAATGAACGGACCCAGCAGCGGGTCGTTGACATACTTGTCCTGAAGCGCCACTTCCTTCTGCGCAGGCAGTTCGCCCACCTTTTCCACCCACTGCTCCTGCACGCCCTTGCTCGTCAAAAATTGCAGGAACGCCGTTGCGGCTTCCAGCTTCTCTCCGGTCACGTTGGCCGGAATGGCATTGGCCCAGAAGGAGGCTTGGGTCGATTTCCCTTTGTAAGACGGAAGGGGAGCAACCGCGAAATTCAGGTCCGGCGCGTCTTTTTGGATCGAACCCAGTCGGTAAGAACCGTCGACGTTCATTGCGGCATGCCCGGTTTTGAACGCATTCGCGTCATCCGTGTAAAAACCGTTGATCCCGACTTTATGCACGGTGGCGAATTCGACCAAGTACTTGAATGCTTCCAGCCCTGCGGGCGATTCGTTCCACAGAATCTTCCGGCGATCCTCGCTCGTATCCTTGCCTCCAGCCTGGTACAGCAACCCGTCGCGGAACCAGTGATGCAGCTGGGAACCCGGTTCCCAAGCAAATCCTTCCGTCACCAGCTGCCCGTTCTGGTCCGTTTCCGTCAGTGCCTTGGCATCCGTGACCAGCTCCTCCCACGTCGTCGGTGGTTTCTCCGGGTCCAGTCCGGCTTTGGCAAACAGGTCCTTGTTATAGAACAATCCGAGGGTTCTCACGCCGGTGGGCAGCGCATAATACTTTCCATCCAGTTTGGCCGTTTGCACGAAAGGGAAAAACGTGTTTTCGATATCCGGGAAACTGCTCTCCGGCAATGGCTGCAAATAACCGGACTGCACGTATTTCGGCAGCCATCCGTAGTACAGGTTGATGACGTCCGGCCCCTTGCCGGCAGGCACCAGCGTGGCTACTTTTTGATTGTACTGGTCGTAAGGGAAATTGGTTTGCTTGACTTTGATGTCGGGATGTTCGCTCTCGAATTCCTTGATTAACGCGTCGATCAGCTCCACCTTGGCCGGGAACTCGTACTGCCAGTATTCAATCGTCACTGTCTTTGCCTGCCCGGCGGCAGCGGCATTTGCTCCCGTGTCCGCTTCTTGGGAAGGCTTTGCCGAGCAGGCTGTGATGCTTAACACCAGCGCACCTACAATCCACAAACGCATCGCTTTCCCCTGACCGAATGAAAATAAACCGGATCGTGCCAAGTCGACCACTTCCCCTTTGCTATAGTTTGGTTTTCCTTGCCTGCCGCTTCATTTATGAACGGTCCTCATTGCCGGGCCTTGCCTTCATTCCTGTGCCCTGCCTCTTTCCCCCATGGGACGTGAAGCAAACGTCTCGCATTGTTGCCGAAGATCAGCTCGATCTCCGCCTCGCGGAAGCGCAGGTCACGGCATACCCTGACTTGATCCTGCAAATACCGGTATGGATACCCGCGCGGGAACCCGCTTGCATCCGTGCCGAAAATGATTCGCTCCGGCCCGAGCAATTCGTACGTTTTGCGGAACAGCGTTTCCAGCGTCAGCTCATACGGCACCCACCGCACCCATTGGTTGGAGCCTGACGTGTCGATATATACGTTGGGACAGCTCCAGCATAAATGCAGCAGCTCCTGAAAATATCCTGCTCCGAAATGAGGAATGATGAAGGGAATGTCCGGGTAAGCCCGAGCCGTATTGAAAATCGCCAGCGGGTTGATGTTGGGATGATGCACGATCCCCCCAGCATGGCCCAGCATCCCGAAATGGATCAGAACGGGCAGGCGGCGCTCCGCAAGGAATTTCCAGACGGGGTCCAATGAAGGTGAATCGAACGGGATCGGTGTGAGCGGGCCAAACAGTTTGTATCCTCGAAGCCCCAATTCGTCAACGGCGCGCTCCAGCTCGGAGGCAGCATCTTCACTTTCAATCGGATGGCATGCAAAGCCGGTGAACCGGTCGGGATATCCGGCGATTTGCTCGGCCAGCTTGTCGTTGTCGAGCGCAGTGAGAAAGTTGAGCCCGCCGATCTTGTATTTGTCCAGTTCATCCACCCAACGTTCGATCAGAGGTTTCGCCGCTTCCCCGGCGGTCTCCTCAGGAGCCGGAAAATCCCACGAAAGCCTCATGCGATCGCTTCGTTCCTTGCCGTAATTCGAAACCGATTCGTGCGGTTTGTGCGGGGACAGCAGCAGTTTATATGGCAGATGGCCGTGGATGTCGAACACTCGGAATTCAGGATTGGAAAACATCGCTTAGCTCCTCCCATGTTAGTTTTGTAAGAAAGATTTGATCGCATAAATGCCGACTAATCTTATCGGAATGTTTGTTTCAAAACTCTACCATGATTTCAATAACCATACAATGCCATGGCTTATCGAAAATTTGATGGTGGTATTGCCATTCTTTATAAGCGAATGTATTGACTTCCTCGCAGATCAGGACTAAATTAGGCTACTATATAAACCGCACTAACAATCTCACTTGACGACTACGAGTGCAGTACCATCTTCCGATTGCTGTTATCCCCGGATTTTTTCGAATTCCCTTTTTCAAAGGGAAAATCCGGGGATAAGCCGTGCTTCCGATGCAGCTTTCTTATAGAAAGCTTTTAGCGCACGTTTCACTTCTTCAGATCGGTTCCGCCTCTCCGTTAACGTGTGAATATTTTTTTGCGGTTTTCTCTGGAGTACCAAGATACGGGAGGGTTGGCCATGTCACATAACTATGACGTTATTATCGTGGGAGCAGGCTCGATGGGCATGAGCGCGGGTTATTATCTTTCACGGAGCGGGCTCAAAACATTGCTGATCGATGCGTTCGATCCCCCGCATGGCGAAGGCAGCCATCACGGTGAACCCCGTCTCATTCGCCACGTCTATAGCGGCGGACCCGATTATATCGCGATGGCGCTGCTTGCTCAGCAGCTCTGGGAAGAGCTTGAGGATGCCTCGGGCAGCAAATTGCTCGTTCCTTCCGGCGTGCTTAACATCGTGGATCCGGGCGTTTACTCCTTCCGCGACCGCTTGGCCCATGCGGATGAGGCAGGTGTGCGTTACGAACTGCTGCGAGCAAGCGAGATCATGAAACGCTGGCCCGGCATCGACGTGCCAGAGCATTACGAAGCAATGTATGAACCTGACGCGGGTTATCTGTTCAGCGAACGCTGCGTTCAGGCGTATCGACAACGGGCCGAAGCGCATGGAGCCACCCTGTTGACGAACACGCTCGTCCAGCAGGTCGAATGCGGCCCGCAGACCGTGAGTATTAAAACATCGGATGGCACGACCTACTCTGCGAATCGGCTCATATTGAGCGCAGGCGCCTGGTTCCGGACTTTGGAACCGTTCGTGAACCTGCCCATTCGGGCCGTACGCAAAACGGTGGGATGGTTCGAAGCATCGGAGGAACTGTTTGCGGAGGAGCACTTCCCCGGTTTCACCCTGGCCGGACCGGAGGGCGGGTACTACGGGTTTCCAAGCATCGGCGGGGCGGGGTTAAAGATCGGCCGCCACGATACGGGCCAACCGTGGACGCCAGGCTCTCCCCCGGCTCCCTTCGGCAGCGAAGAAACCGACGAAGGCGACCTGCGCAGGCTGCTTGAACGCCGGATGCCTCGCGCTGCGGGGAGATTGAAGCGTGGAGCGGTATGCAAATACGAACTTACGCCAGACGAGCATTTTATCATCGATCGGCATCCTGCCCATGATCATGTATGGATTGCCGGCGGATTTTCGGGTCATGGCTTCAAGTTCGCCAGCGCCGTGGGCAGCATCCTGTCCGATCTTGTGCAGACCGGGGTCACGGATCAGGACATTTCAAGGTTTGCCTTATCCCGTTTTGCGGAAGCGAACATCTCCGGCACTTCCCCATAGAAAAGGGGCCTTCTGAGAAGGCCCCTTGGACGATATTCTGCTTTTTTCTGCGCATGCATGCCTCAAAATTTTTCCAAGACGATTTTCCCCACGGTCCGGCCCGTCTCCAGCATCGCGTGTGCCTTGCGCAGGTTCGCAGCGTTGATTGGCGACAATGTTTCGTTCGTGGTCGTCCGAATCACGCCTTCGTCGACGAGGCGCGCGATCTCGTTTAACAGTGCGTGCTGCTCAATCATGTCCGGCGTCTGGTACGTTGAACGCGTAAACATGAACTCCCAGGCAAACGTGGCGCTTTTGTTCATGAGCAAGGTCAGGTTTAACGGTTCAGCCGTCTCGACCACCGAGCAAATCTTGCCTTGCGGCGCGATCGCTTCGGCCATGTTCGCCCAGTGTTTCCCTGTACTGTTTAAGCACAAAATGTAGTCGACCTGCTCCATGCCGATCGCTTTCAATTGCGGCACAAATGCTTCGAAATGGTTGATGACGTAATCCGCTCCCAGTTCCTTGATCCAATCGGCCGATTCCGGACGGGAAGCCGTCCCGACGACCGTCAATCCTGAATATTTCGCAAGCTGCGTTGCGATTGAACCGACTCCCCCGGCCGCTCCGATGATCAGAATGTTTTTTCCTTCATTGTGCTCCTTCGTCTGCGATATGCCCAAGCGGTCGTACAAGCTTTCCCATGCGGTAATGGATGTCAACGGGAGCGCCGCAGCCTCTGCAAACCCCACTCGGGAAGGCTTGGAGCCAACGATCCGTTCGTCCACCAGATGAAACTCGCTGTTGCCTCCGGGACGCATAATGCTGCCCGCGTAGAATACTTCATCGCCTGGCTGGAACAGCGTGACATCCGGCCCGACCTGTTCAACGACTCCCGACACGTCCCATCCCAGCACTTTGGGTACGCTCTCCTCGCGGTCTTTCGGCGAACGGACTTTGTAATCGACGGGATTCACCGAAACGGCGTTGACCTTGACCAGCAGATCCCTTCCTGTTGGCGTCGGTGTGTCCAACTCTATGTCGATCAGGCTTTGCGGATCTTCAATCGGTAAATAGTTGTACAAACCTACGGCTTTCATCGTTTTTTTCGTCATGTCTTTGTTCTCTCCTTCAAGTTGAATTCATCAATTTATATCATTATAAAAACTTGGGATACGTCATTGGATCGCGCCAAGCAGATCGTTGATCGTCTCGGCCATCGACGGATGGGTGAAAATGGTGTCGCGCAGCACCGTGAACGGCTGCTCCGATTGCATGAATACGGAAACGATGTTCACGACTTCGCTGGACTCCGCTCCGAACATCGTAAATCCGAGCAATCGATCGGAATCCGCATCCACGACCGCCTTCATCAGACCATCCGTCTGCTGCAACTGGCGAGCCCTCGTCGATGCCGTAAGAGGCAGCTTTGCCGTCTTGACGGCATGCCCCCGTTTCACCGCCTCCTGTTCCGTATATCCGACATGTGCCAACGGAGGGTCGATAAAAACGGAGTAAGGAACGAATCGGCGGTCGGTGGTCGTGCGTGTCTTGTCGCCAAACATCTGGTTTTTAACGATACGGGAGTCATCCAACGAGATATAGGTAAATTGCGGCCCGCCGTTTACGTCGCCCATAGCCCAGATATGCGGGACAGTGGTCCGAAGTGTTTCATCGACTCGGATAAACCCGCGTTCCGTCACCTCTACGCCTGCTGCTGCCAGATTCAATCCATCCGTATTGGCCCGTCTGCCCGCAGCGACCAGCACGGCATCTGCCAACCATTCTTCTTCGCCGTCAGGCCCGGACAAGAGCAGCCGTGCAGCTTCGCCCTGGCTTTCGATGCTCGTAACGTTCGTCTGCAGCCGGAAGCGAATTCCCTTCTGCTCCAGCACGTTTTTCACTTCTTCGGCAATCTCTCGATCTTCTCTCGGCAGAAACACCTTTCCGCTCTCAAGAACAGTCACCTGCGAGCCGAACCCGGCATAGATGGATGCAAACTCCAAACCGATATATCCGCCTCCGATAATCGTCAACCGGGAAGGGAGTTTAGCCAAATCCAGCATTTCGGTACTCGTATAGACACGGGGACCATGGATGCCCGGAAGATCGGGAATGTTCGGTTTGGCCCCTGTATTGATGAAGATCTGCTTGGCCTCCACCATAATGGTATCCGACTCGGTCTCCACCCGGACCTCATGCTGCGAATGAAACGAAGCCGTTCCGGTCAGCACGGTGATATTAGGGTGGTTGTTCAGTTGATTGAAGTTTTTGTCGCGGAGCAGAGAGACCAGCTCATTCTTTTCCTGCATGGCATGCGCGTACTTGGCCTGTCTCGTTTGCTGGTCGTTCCCTTCTTCCCGTGAAGCGAGATGCGCTTGATAGGCCAACGCTTTCGTGGGGATGCAGCCGATATTAATGCAGGTTCCGCCGTACATGAAAGGCGACTTTTCCACCACACCCACCTTCCAGCCTTGCTCGGCCAGAAATGGAGCCAACGTTTTCCCACCTTTGCCGAAACCAATGATTAACGCGTCAAATGTTTTTCTGGTCATTTTGGACCCACCTTTCTATACGAGAATGATCATTCTAAAATAGATAAAATCATCCCTCTTTGATGTGAACATTGCCTCTCCACTTGCGTGCCTTATCTTCAGCTGATGGCGCTTAACAAAGGAACCGGGTTGGACAACCACTGCACGGCTTCGTTCCAATCGGTGAAGTTCTCCTGGTGATAGGGTAACGCGCCAAGCCCCTCTACCGTCCGGTTTACGCTTAACTTGGCGATGACGCTGGTCGGCTGCAGCAAAGCGATGTATTTGAGCCCGCTCTCATACGCCCGTCGGATGAAAAATTCCCCGATCCATACCTTGTCATCTGCCTTAATCGCTGCTCCGTTGCGCGTATCCATCAGCACTTTGCTGCCGTTCATTTTTTGGAGCAACGCTGCGCCTTCCAAAAGGATCGTTTGAAATTCCTGCCCGTAAGCAAACCCTTTCCATTCGATAATTACGCTCTGCAGCTCCTCGTTCCATGATACGACGCCATTTTTGGATTGAAAATGAACCATGTGGGCCAACTCCTTCGACATTTGGATTGTTGTATTGAATTTGAGAATGATCATTCTAATTCAGGTTGAGACATCTTGTTTCTTCATCTGCATTGATCTTATCATATTGAGAATGATTGGTAAAGAATTATTTTTACCGATCATTCTCAATACATTACATTTCCGTCCATCAACGTAATAAAGACGTGCACGAGCCTGAATCCATGGAACTTGAATTCAGGCCGATACACGTCTTTGTTAATTACATTCGGAACGGACGATGGGGCAGCGCCAAGGTTCCGAATAGGCTATTTCGTTTTGAAGCGGGAAGCTTCCTCGGCAAGCTGTTTGGTCAAGTCGTCGATAGTGCGAACCATGTCGGCCAGCATTTCCGTCTTGGCGGTCTGCTCCTGCATCGTCGCCGAGACTTCTTCCACCGAAGCCGATACCTCTTCCCCGGAAGCGGACAGACTCTGTGCCGATCCAAGCACGTCGTCCTTGTCGCGTTCGATCGATGCGATTTGACCCGCGATATCCTGGATCTGGTTCAGGATGGTGTTCATTTTTTCAGTTGCGAAACGGAAAATCTCCTGCGTATCTGCCACGCTCTGCTTATGCTGCTCGGCAATGGCCTCGATCGCCTGTACGCTGCGATTATTCTGCTCCACATGTTCGATCGTCTGCATGACGATCTGGTGGATGACGTCCGACTGCGCGGTCGTCTGCTGCGCAAGGCTGCCGATCTCTGCGGCAACGACGGCAAATCCGCGTCCCTGATCGCCTGCACGCGAAGCCTCGATGGAAGCATTAAGCGCAAGCAATTTCGTTTGTTTGGCAATGCCGGCAATGGTCTCGGTAATCTGCTGGATACCGCTTGAGCTTTCGGCCAATTGGACCGTAATATCGGAAATGTTGCGCACCTCGGCCTCATTCCGATCATTGACGGCAATCAAAGCATCAATCGTCGCCTGATTGTTGCGGAATACGTCCTTGATTTCATCGGCCTGTTGTTTGACGGACTGGGAAACTTCGTTTACATGCTCAATTTTGTCGCCCACGTTCATGAACTTGTCCACGATCGCTTCCGTATCACTGGATTGGGATACCATGGCACGCGCAATTTCCTGTGCCGTTATCGTCGTGTCGGTGATCGAAACCGCGGTCTGCTTTGTCGATGAATCCAGCTCCGCGGTACTGGCGTGCAAAATGCCGATGGAATCGTTCATGCGCGATATCAGCTGTTTGTTCGCCTCGGCCATCATGTTGAAGCTGTCCGCCAGCCGCTTGAATTCTCCGCTGTATTTGCCTTCGGCCTTTACGGTAAGATCGCCTTCCGCCAGCTGTCCGAACAGCTTGGTCACGCGAGTAATCGGTTGGGTAACCAACCTTGAGATGAGAATCCCAGCCCCAATGGAGACCGCAATCGCACTGAAAAGCACGATATACATCTTGTATTTCATGGCTTCGAGTGGTTTGCTTACGTCACTCATGGAATCCTCGACGATCACCGTCCAATTCGATCTCGGGATTTTGGAGTAAAATGCGACTTTCTCCTCCGTACTGATTTCTCCCTGCTGCAGCTTTTCGCTGACTGGAAGATCAATCAGGAACTGGTACTCGTCCGATTCCATTTTCTGTCCAGCCATCTTCTCGTCCGCGGAGTTGAACATTACCGTACCTACCCGGTCGAGGATGATCACTTTGCCTTCTTCATTGATTTTTACGTTCTGCAATTGGTTAACAAAAAAAGAGGTTGAAGCCGTGGACACCAGAACTCCTTCCACCTGTTTGTTGTCATCCAGTAATGGCATCGCAAAGGCCGTACCCAGTGTGCCCAACTGTTTGGAGATGATCCCCTCGCTTATGACGTTGCGGCCCTGGATTGCCTCTTTGAAATATGTACGGTCGCTCCGTTCCCCGCCCACTGCCTCAGGATCATTGGCGGCAACCACGACGCCGTTGCGGTCCAGAAGGATGATGTTGCTGTTGCCCTCCATGCCCGCGAGACTGTCTGCCAATATGCCGTTGGACTTGTCCACCAGCTCCTTGTTTTCTGCGAAGAACGCATCGTTATCCTGATCGGATGTGTTTCGGAGACTCAGCAGTTCATGGAACGTTTGATGGGTCGTAATCAGAAACGTGGACTGTTCTTCCAAGCTTAACGAGGAAAACAGCGCTTCGCCGATCCGGTCCGAGGTGGCCCGTATTTCATCCTTGCTCTTGTCCAGCGTAATGCTCTCGGCTACCCTGTAGCACAGCATTGCTGTCACCACCAATACAATCGTGACCAGCAATCCGATCATCAGAGGCAGCTTCACCTTGAACGACATGCCCTGCATTCGCTCTTTTTCTTTGGGTTTCAACATGATTGCGTTCACCTTCCACTTTCATCATTGTACATGTCAGTTCATATGCCTTGATTTTATATCGGCAGATGACATCTATTTCGTCAGTGAAACAGTGGCAATTGTAAATTTGGAAATTTATAAAAAACCAAATTCCTTGCAAAGGAATGGTAATAAAAGGTAATCACTCATGTGGGCCATCAAGTTGTAACTGTAAAGTTGGAATGTCCCGATCGTTCAACGCAAAAAGCACCGCCATCCCTTGTTCAAAGGGATAAACGATGCCTGGTTTGCATGGGCCTGGCAGCAAGGCCAAGCGTAGAAATCTGTTCTTATAGAGAGGCTTGGTATATGGAGATGACGTCTTCGCGCTGCAATTGGTTGAAAAAGCCGAATGGTCCAAAACGCATGGCTTTATCGGCCATCGCATCAATCTGGCTGCCATCAATGTCGTAATCGGCCAAGCGGCTGGGAGCTCCGATCGAAGTCCAGAAGCTGCGCAGCGCTTCAATGCCTTCTTCGGCAACCTGTTTGTCCGATTTGCCTTCCGTGGATACGCCAAACACGTTTACGGCGAGTCGTTTGAATCGCTCTACATTGACATCGAGATTATGCTTCATCCAGTGCGGGAAAAGGATAGCCAGTCCGCCGCCATGGGGAATGTCATACACGGCCGACACCGCGTGTTCGATATTGTGCGTTGCCCAATCCCCGGCAAGACCCATGTTCAGCACATCGTTCAGTGCCATCGTTCCACAGTAGAGAATGGTTTCGCGAAGTTCATAGTTCTCCAGATCTTTAATGAGCAAAGGCGCCGTATCAATCACCGTCCGGAGAATCGTCTCGCAGAATCCGAGCTGAACCGGCGTGTTGGTGTCCGGATGGAAATAATGCTCGAAGACGTGCGACATCATATCTACCATGCCGTAGACGGTCTGATCCAAAGGAACGGTATACGTATGTACCGGATCGAGGATCGAAAACGCGGGATAGGAATATTCGCTGAACCAGGCCCATTTCTCCTGCGTATCCTGATTGGTGATGACCGAACCGTTGTTCATCTCGGATCCCGTTGCGGCCATCGTCAGCACCGTTCCGAGCGGAAGTCCGCCTTGCGGTGTGGCCTCGCGAACGACGACATCCCACATATCTCCCTCGTATTTGGCCCCTACCGCGATCGCTTTGCCGCAGTCGAGCACGCTGCCTCCGCCAACCGCGAGCACCAATTCGATCTGGTGCGTTCGGCATAACTCCACGCCTTTGTGGACCGTAGATAGGCGCGGATTCGGTTCGACGCCTGCCAGTTCGGTCACTTCTGCGCCGATTTCGTTCAATTGGGCGATCACCTGATCATACAGCCCGCTGCGTTTGATGCTCCCGCCGCCATATACAAGCAAAATACGTTTTCCGTATTTGGGTACTTCCGTTTGCAATGCCTGAAGCTGTCCTTGGCCGAAAATCAGCCGGGTCGGATTATAATACTGAAAAGATCTCATAACGTTTGTTTCCTCCAAAGAAGTCTGAATTTTTGTGGAACAACTATTATAGTTCTCTTTATATGTAAAAACAAATATAGGTTTATCAAGCCTGATCCGATTGCAACGCTTGGGAATACTCACAGCGATTCAGCGCCCTCCGTGCCGACGTCGATTTCATCATGACGCTGATCTTCTTTCACTCTTGAAAGCAAATTTTTGAGGTGTGCACGCAACTCTTCATTAGATTCAGAAGGTTTAGTTTTGGGACGCAGCAACAATTCATTATTTTCCGTAACGCGTATTTCAATCTCCGAACCTTCCTCCAGATTAAGACGTTTAAGCAGTTGATTGGGAATCCGAATGGCACTGCTATTCCCCCATTTGCTGAGTGTAGCTGTCGTCATGACCTTTTCACGCCTCTCTTTGGATTGTTGTCCCAATTATACTTCTCCTCACAATTGAAAATCCATATGATCTACATAGAGAATAATAAGATAGTTCGTTTTGCCCTTATTAATGGAAAGAATATCATCGGAGGCTCGTTTGTCCATCGTTATTTTGAAAAACAAAAACATCCCTGCACGTATTTCCACGACAGGGATGCTGTTTAACTTATAGCCAACTTCGATGCCGTGGCATCTGCTGAGTAAATAAATTTCCTAGATAAGTTCCTGCTTGCGCTTCAGATACATATACAACGCAACGCCGGATACCGCACAAATCGCCGCGCATAGTCCGATGAACCCGTATCCTGCCTGAAGTCCGCGCAGCAGGCCGGTTTCAGTTGTCTGACCGTAGAAACCCTTCACACCTTCGATGACCCAGCCGATCACGTAGTTTCCGATGACGCTGCCCACGCCCATCAGCGTGACCGTGAACGTAATCGCTGTGTCGCTGCCTTTGGGGTACCTTTTGGCAATGAAGGCCATGACAGTCGGATAGATCATCGCAATGCCTGCGCCGGATACGGCGAACAGGAACGCCAGACTTTCTCCGCCCCCAATCGCTGCGAACGTGCACACCGCCGAAAATGCGGAGAACAGGATGAGCGACAGCACAAACCCGATGCGGTCCGTCAGCGGCCCAAGCAGCAGCCTTCCAAGCGAGAACGTGAGGAAAAACGCTGACAACATGCCGGAGGCTTTGACCGTATCCCATGCGTACGCTTTCTCCAGGAAGTTGACCAGCCAACCTCCTACCGCAAGCTCGGATACAACGCCGAAGGACAGAATGGCGACCATCATCCAGAGTGCAGGATCACGCGTCAGCATTTTGAGGGAAATACGGTCCTCATGCGCCAGATCGTCGCCCGGAAACGTACTGCGCAGGGCAGCAATGATCGGCAGCAAACAGAGCGCCAACATGACGAGGTACATGCCGCGCCAGTCGAGCTGGTGTCCAAACACCGTGAGCGACATCACACCTGTGGCGAGCAGTGGCGCAATCGTCGAACTGGCCCCATAGAAGAAATGGGACAAGTTCATCATCATGCCCGTATTTTTTACGAAAATCCGTGCCCCCAGAATCGCAAGTGCAATCTCCAGCATGCCGTTTCCGATGTACATGAAGAAATAGGATGAAGCAAAAAGCGGATACGTATGAGACAAATAAATGAATACGCCCGACAAAATCATCGAGGCAAAAGAGATAATGCTAACGGCCTTGATGCCCCATTTGCGCACCAAAATCGCGGTGAACGAGCAGGCAATGAGATATCCAAGCGCGTTCAGGGACAACAACGTCCCAAGCTGTTTCTCATCCAGGTTAAAGTCGAATTGAATGCGCGGAATCGCGGGACCTTTAATATTCTCCGAGATGCCAAACACGATAAAACCTAGAAAGATCGTTGCCAGCTGCATGGCATATAACTTGTTGAATTTCTTTTTCGTCGTCGCTTGCTGATTCAAAATAAATCCTCCTGTAATCCGATCCAAAGATCAAAAGTGGTGCTGCGGACACCAAGCTTTACTTTTCCTAATATAAATTGTGTCTGGTCGTGCCAAAACGGGATGATAACGTTCCCGAATTCGTTTTCGGAATAATGCCCCGAGCGAGGGAAAGCGGTACTGCTGGAGATCACTCAGGTAAGCCGGAGCAAACGTTTCTTCCTTGGTACTGCTTTCTTCCAGCGCATATGCAGGACAAAATGACAGCTTTTGCATCCTTCGCTCGGGTTGGTTCAGCCTTTTTATCAGCAATCGTCATTCGTTTGAAAATTACTCGCCTGCTTATTTCTCGGGTCGTCTTTACTTGTTCACGGCTTCCCTTTACCAGCGTTTCTCGACCCGTTCGATTCGGTAAGTCAGGCTCTCCAGCGTCACCGCCACAAGGCCATTTACATATTCGCGCCGGGTATCCTGGTGGATGAGCAGCTTCGGCATATGCTCCTGCGGAATCGTATCGAGACAGCGTTCGATGATGGCATCGTGCATGCCCGGCTCGACGGCGTCTCCCGTAATAACGATGGCCGCGGGGTTGATAATCGCGATGATCGAGACCATTGAGTGCACGACCAATTGCAGCAGCCCTGCGGGCGTTTTCAGCATTTCAAGCTGTTTTTCCCGCGTCATGCCAAACGGCAGATACGAAATTTCACCCCCGAAATGGGTGTTGCCGGACAAAGAGTGCCCTTCGATCATAAAGCCCGCACCCGGAAAATAATTCGGGGAAAACGACAGCACGGCAAAGTTTTTTTCCTCGGCAAAATGCTGCTCGGTGTACAGCCCGTACACCGTCAGGTTCATGTCGTTGCCCACGACCACTTCCACGTCCTCGTACTGCTCCTTGAGCCGCGGACCAAGCGGCTGCTCCGCCAGCTCCGGTACGTCGCAGATGCCGATCACCCCATGATGCGCCACGCCGGGAATACCGATCCCGATCGCTTGCACGTTATGATACCGGTCAACAAGCTCCGCAACCAGTTTCTCCATCGTAACGAGAGTAATCTCATCGTACAGAAGCGTCTGCTCATCCAGTACCTCGCCATTCAGGTTGGCGTTAACCGCCACGATCGAGCGCTCCCCATTCACGATGCGAACGATAAGTGACAACACGCTTGCGTAATCCGCATTAAACTGATACCGGCTCGCGGGTCTGCCCCCGCTCGATTCGTCCGGTCCAAGGTCGATAATCTCCCCGGTCTGGAGCAACTCGTTCAGAATCGTGCCACACGTCGCGACACTGAGTTTCGTTAGATTCGCGATAGACGCCTTCGTGCCAACGCGGATGGTGCGCAGCGTATTTTTTACCAGCTCCACGTTGATTCGTTTGACCTGCTGCGTATTGTGTGCTGTCGGGTTCAAGGCGGTGTCAAGCCTCCTTTCGCGATGTTGGATTTCACGGTTGATTATTTTAAAAGAGTTTTAATAAGTGAAGTTTAGGTGGAGTCGAGCGGAAAGTCAATGCTTCAGTTGAAAATAAAACAGCTATGAAAGAGCGGAAAAAGACAGTGCAAGATCGTAAAACTCATGACCCCGCACTGCCCTCTGTCGGTTTCGTGTTATGTAGACTGACTGATGCGATACGCCAGCATGCTTTTCTCCAGCCGAATTTCGAATAATTTTCGGTTTAGTTCCTGCTCCATCGTGTGTAGGTGGTAAGCTGCTTGCTTCACGGTATCCATTTCCAAAACGCCAGCCTGCTTGGCAATGATGTCCATCGCGTCAAGAATAAGTTTGCGACACGTGGTTAGTTGTTCGACGTAATCGTCTTCCTGGAGAACGAGTTGTTCGTACTTCGAAGCGATCTCCACACTGTCGTTACTTACCATGTCATCACTCCTTTGTTAAGGAGAGAGTATCATAAATATAACCTGAAAGTGGTACGTGAATGCGTAGCATATGAAACTCTATACGACATGTTCACGACGGATTGTAATATGAAGTGCGACACCTACTGGAAATAAATAAAAACGGGCACATGGTCGGATTTGTGTAGAATGAAGTCACCACAACAACCATTCACACAAAGAGAATCCTCCATGAGCTACTCACATCTTAGCAACATTGAGCGCAGCAAGCTAGAAATCCTCCACCGGCAAGGAGCTCGGGAGACACCCTTCGACCATTTGCCGTGAATTAGAGCGCTCAGCTTCATCTGGGACGTACAACTCAGAACAAGAGCAGAATGCGTATCAGGAGCGGCGTAAAGCTTCGGTATCCACGGGCAAATGGTCCGCAACCTTGGCTGCTTCGTTGGAAGAAAAGCTGAAGGTCATCTGGTTTCCTGAACAGATCGGCGCGTTTTCGCATGGATGGCCTGCCTGTCGTATCCTTCAAAACCATCTATCGCTGGATCTACAAAGGAAGACTGGTCCGTGGTGTACTGCAAGTCCTTCGAAGCGTCAGGAGCCTGCTGAAACTCACGGTAGATTTATCATTGGAAGGTCCATTGCTCAGCGTCCCAAGGAGGTTCGTTCCCGCGAGACGTGTGGACACCGAGAGCTGGACACCATCGTATCAAGCCGTGGAAAAAGTAAAGGATCTATCGACACGTTCGAAGAACGGAAGACACGGCTGTATACCGTCATTCTCATGCCGGATCGGACGGCCTTGTCCATGGAAATCGCCCTCGGTGTCGCCATCTTGCAGTATCCTAAAGGGACATTTCTCACCGCCACGGCTGACCGTGGGAAGGAGTTTGCTTGCTATTCAAATGTGGAAACCAACCACGGGATAGATGTTTATTTTGCGGATCCCTATTCCTCTTGGCAACGGGGTTCCAATGAGAATGCGAACGGGCTGCTTCGAGAGTTTTTCCCGAAAGGTACGGATCTTGCTGAGGTGAAGGCTGAAGACCTTGCCCGCTCCTTGATTTAATCAATAACAGACCCCGTAATTGCTTGGGGTGTGAACCGTTCACGAATCCTTTTCAGAGAAACTGTCGCACTTGACTTGACATTTTCATGAATGTTATACGGGACTTCTTAAATATCCGCACGGATTAGATTATAGTCATTGTCAAAATACGCATGGATTCTGTGGCCGCCAAACAATTCTCCGTCGTCATACTCGCAGTAAATATGAGTATGCTTGATCACAATATCCAACAGTCGGATGCACGCCGCAAATCTTTCTTTGCTGACGTTATACTCCCCCGCGTCAACCCGATCCCAGTCCAGGTCCGGGTCATCCTCGTCGTACTCTGGCCAGAAATCATTTTTGAACGTCACTAACTCACCCGCAATCCTTGCCTTGGCCTGTTGATCAAATTCAGACAATCCCTCGTACAGCTTATCAGCCCGATGTATCATCTCTTGCATGTTTACCTTGTTGTCGGATGCATCCAATATCCAGTGCACTGCGCCTTCGCGAAGCGTGTATCCTTCACTTATTTCTTCGTAAACCAATGTGCCCATTTTCGCACTATGTATGGATTTCAACAACGTCCACAATCCTCCCTTACAACACCCCGTTCATTCCGCCGAACATCTGGCCTAACACATCCCATTGTACAAATATCCAACATAATATCATAGCTAAAGATAGACCAACCAACAGATTCCTTTTGTTCTTCGGGATGGCAGCCAGCAGGATTACGACCATTAATATGTATATCGCATAAAGCCATGGGATCAAATAATAATGCGTGTGAATCGGCAAGTATGCGTTTCGTAATTCATACCCTTCCGCCAGCAGCAAGGTGATGGGAAGCGATAGGATCGCAGCCGAGATGAACCCTTTTCCGCGCGCATACCACATCACATACGCACAGACTGGAGATATCAACGCACATATGCCCCAGAACAAGATGGCTTTTCCAGGGAAAAATTTCAGAAACAGCGTGGTATACACGTAATAAACGGCAAGCATGGAAACAAAAAACGCAAAAACGTTCGCTGACGCCCATTTGGGCGAGCAGCTAAACACCGACAAAAGCGTGGCCGTAAATATCCAGATCCCCAGGCGTCCGCCGATATTATCAAATATGGGGTTAATGCTTGCATTGTCTACTAACTTTGCGGCTACACCCATGATAATTCCCAGTACGATGGCATACACGATGGAACGAAGCTTGTGTTCTTTGGTCGTCCCAATCGGGGTTCGAATGGAATTCAAGGCTCGGTTGCTTACCATTTCACACATCCCCCAGACGAGCGATGGCATATTGCAGCAATTGTGCTTTTTTCGCTTGCGTAATCTCCAGTGGGGCGTCTTTTAATGCCAGTGGATTCACTTCGAATCTTTTTCCGGCAGCCTCCTGCTGCTGCGCAATTTCCATCATGGTGTTCACCGGGCTGGTGTAGTTTCTAAGCAACGAGCGGCATAGTCTTTCCGTGAGCTTTTCCGGTTCCTCGTTTACGAAGCAAAGCTTGCCGTGTACCAAAGAAACATGTTTCTCAAATTGGTCCTTCAGATCGACGACATGCCAGCCTGACCAAATCTCCCGGACCTCGCGAATCACTTCTCCCAGATCAGGGGCATACCACAAATGGATCGTTCGGGCTGGAATATCGAGATGAAATCCTTGATCCGGAATCTCCTCCGGCCATTCTTTCAAATCCAGTTCCGTGCGTCCGACATGTTGATCCAAGTGTTCGAGCAGTTCGGGACCTTGCAGCAAATAGTCCTCCATCTCCCACTGTGCCGGATATAATCGTAGTTCCCCGTTCGAAAAAACGATGCTCGCAATCGTTCGCACCCCGCCTTCCGCCGATTCCGGTACTAATGCAGCAGGTTCAACACGTTTGTTGGTTCGCTCCATCAATTCATCCGTAGGATGGCCGACATATTCGGCCAGATCCAGAATGCCCGCCGATGCCCATTCAATGGACCACCCTGGCCATAGCGGCTTCATCATTCGAATCAGGTGCCTGCGCAGCGGAATTTCGTAATTCACGTCCTCCCCGCCATACCAGAGCAGCACTTGACGATCCAAATCCATCAGCGCGCCCCCTTCCGCCCACGCCGTATCAAGCCATGCTGTCGTCGGCTCTTGACGTTTGATGAATTCCAATGCTGCTTCCGGGCCCCAAAACAAATTTTCCGGCATCGAGATGCCGCCCCAGTGACTGTAATACAGTGAATATGTATGATGTTCAACCAGTAAAAGATTTGCACGATGCCCCATTCATCTTCTCTCCCCCAGTATTTCATAATCGTTGTTACTATAGAAACCGCATTAATCAATCACACTAGGACACTGCGAGTGCAGTACCATCTTCCAATCGCTGTTATCCCCAGATTTTTTTGAATCCCCTTTTTCAAGGGGAAATCCGGTGATAAAGGCGAACGCTTCGCTTCTTCAGATTGGTCCTGCCTCTTCGTTAACGTGTTTATGTTTTTGCGGTTTATATCTATCAATAATATTATAAATCCTCCACTTTTCCCCAACTTTTTTAATTCCTTAAACGTAATATTAAAGTAAGAAAAAAGACAGTCCATTGATAGAAGCCTTTCGTATACTTAACGTATCCAGCGTACGAATCGTTTGAAAGAAAATGGACCATGAACAGAAAGGTGGAACTTTCATGCAAAAACAGAGGGTAAACGACCAGCGTTCCGTTAAAGGAATACCCTTGCCGACATTGCCCCTGAAGCGCGTTTCTCCCCTTGGGCCGGGGTGGACAGGTGCGATCACGGTATTAAGCTTAGTCACGTTATGTAATGGATTGGTGCAAGGATACTACTATTTGGGATCACGAAGTGTTGCGGACTATTTAATCGGGACCTCATTGTTTTTGACCGTAATCCTGGTTGTTACCGGAATCATTGCCGGGTTGCTGCATTGGGCAAAACAAATGCCTTCACGATATGTGTGGTTCATGCTTGCTTCGTTCTGTGTGTTGTCGATCAGCTTTTTTGGTCCCATCCCGTTAACGCTGCTGGTTGCTCTTGTAATGATTATTTGCTTTTCCCTGCTCGGTGCGGTGCTCTATCGATTTAAGGCTGGAGCTTATCGGGAAACTAAGAGCTGGAAAAAACGGACGGCAGGAGCAGCTGCCGCAGCGGCTCTCATTCTGATCTGTATGCTGGGGTACTGGCTCATGAGTGAAGGCAAAGCTGAGCTAACCGTGCCCTATCCGTTACAAACCGTCAAATCGGCGGAACAATACCGCACGACATTGTCTAATCCGGCGGAGCCTGGGAAATTTCGCGTGAAATCGATAACCTACCAAAGCGATCCAACATCTCGCAAAGATCTCGGAGAACAAGGCATGCTTATAACCGAAGCCGTCGACGGTTCAGCCTTTGTGGAACAATGGACGGCAAGGCGCACAAAAACGTTCGGTTTCGGACCGGAAGCGATGCCGTTAAACGGGACGGTCTGGTATCCCGAGGGCGACGGTCCGTTCCCGCTGGTATTGATCGTACACGGCAATCATCTTGCGACGGAGCCTTCCGATCCGGGTTATGCTTATTTGGGCGAGCTGCTGGCAAGCCGGGGATTCATCCTGGCTTCCATCGATCAAAACTACCTGAACACTTCTCCATTCAACGACCTGTTCATGTTCAGCGTTCTGAAAGGAGAGAATCGCGCCAGGGGATGGCTGATGCTGGAGCATCTCAAGACATGGGACAAATGGAACTCCACCGAAGGCAATCCGTTCTATGGCAAGGTGAATATGCAGCGCATCGGGCTGATCGGACATTCCCGGGGTGGCGAAGCCGTCACCACGGCGGCAGCTTACAATGAAATGACATCCTATCCCGAGGATGCCAACATCAAGTTCGACTATCATTTCAACATCCGTTCCATCGTTTCGATTGCCGGCACCGATGGGCAATATCAACCGGCCGGACAACCGATTGCCTTGAAAGACGTGAACTATCTGGCCCTGCACGGCTCCAACGATATGGACGTCTCTTCGTTTGCCGGAGCGAATCAGTATCACCGAACCCAATTTACGGGTAACAACGGATTTTTCAAATCCTATGTGTACATCTACGGAGCCAACCATGGACAATTCAACAACGAGTGGGGCAAACACGATGGTGTCGGCTTGGGAAACATGCTGTTCAATACGGCCGAGCTTCTTCCCGAGGAGCAGCAAACACTGGCGGCAAAGGTGCTGATTTCGTCTTTTTTGGAAGCCACGCTGAAGGATCAAGCCGGGTACCAAACCGTGTTTCAGGATCTTGGGCACGCCAGGGAATGGCTTCCCGAGACGATGTATATCAGCAATTATTGGGATGCAAATACAACAACGATCAGCAGTTATGACGAGGACAGCGATCCTGAGACGACCACGTTGTCGGGGGGCCGCTTGGAAGGAGAGTCGCTTGGGGGATGGAAGGAGCAGAAGATGGAGATGGCCCATACGGTCGAGCAGTATAGCGCCGTTTCCCTGGAGTGGGATCACGCGACAGCTTCTTCCGTCCCTGCCTACAGGGTCGTTTTGCCTGATCGGGGAATCGAAACGACCGAGCAGAGCTCCATCGTGTTCTCCCTGGCTAACGGGAATGCGGATCATGATGCAGAAGACGGAACCAACGCGCTGGTCGATCTAACCGTTTTGGTTGAAGATGACCAAGGAAATGCCGGCCGTTTGCCGCTAAGCAGCGTTTCCCCCCTGCTGCCGATGTTCGAAGGGTCGCTTGCAAAACGACCGTTTTCATTCTTTCAGACAACCAAGGAGCCAATCTTTCAGAATTATGCCTTCAGCCTGGCCGAGTTCGCCAAGACCAACTCTAATTTTAACCCGGAACGAATCCGCAAAATCAGCTTTGTGTTCGACCAGACGGCCAAAGGAAACCTATTCATCCGGGATATTGGCATCCGCAACACCAAGCCGTAGATGCTGCCTGATGCTTTGCAATAAACAGGAAGATTCTATCTAAAAGGACGTCGTCCTTTAACCGACTTGATGGTTATAAACCAAAGATCCCCTCCGAATTTCAGCGCTGCGATGCTCGGTTTCGGATGGGATTTTTTTTGCCGCTTCATCTCCCCTCTATTTCTCCAATCCGTTAAACTCCCTCAGCATCTGTGTAAAATCAGTCAAGCGCTGGTCATCCCAATGGGAAATTCGCCCGTAAAACGCATCTTCCTTTTCCTTCAGCGCCTCGATCGTCTGCTGCCGTCCCTGCTCCGTGAGCGAGAGCAGCACGCCGCGGCGGTCTTCCGGCGATACCTCGCGGCTGACGTAACCGGCTTGCTCCAGCTGTTTGATCAAACGGCTGACCGAGCTGCGGTCCATGGCCGTCGCTTCGGCCAACGCAGCCGCGCTCGCCTGGCCGTGGGAATACAGCCAGCGAATCAGGTGAAATGCCGCAGGTTGGAGGGCTGCGTCGAAGCGTGCCGCCGTTTGCACATGCAGTGCATGCGACGCGCTGATTAACGCTTGGATCTGCTCTCCGAGCGCGAGTTCCAACCGTTCCCGTTCAGTTAGATCCGCTTGAAAATCCTTCATCTCCAATATTCCTCCCACTCATTTAATTGACAAATATCAATTAATCATTATAGTTGATTTATATCAATCATATAACCCCTCGCAGCCTCTTGTCAAAATCAGAGGACGGATTTTATTTTATTCGCCAAAGGAGAATGATTCATGTCCAAGTCCAATCATCCGATCGTTGTCATTACCGGCGCCACCAGCGGGCTCGGTCAGCTCGCCGCCCTTGAACTGGCCAAACGCGGCATGCAGTTGGTGTTGACTGCCCGAAGCCGAGAGCGCGCCGCTGCCACCCATAAGCTCATTGTAGAAGCCGTGCCTTCCGCGCAGATTCAATTCTTCTACGGAGACTTGTCTTCCATGCAGGACGTGCAGCGCATCGGACAAGAAATCGGCACGGCTTTCCCGAAAATCGACGTACTCCTCAACAATGCCGGGCTGCATGCGTTCGAACCTCGCACAACGTCCGAAGGATTGCCCGAAATGATGGCCGTCAATTACCTGTCGCCATGGCTGCTCACGCATACGCTGCTGACTTCCCTGCGAAATGCCGGGAAGGCGCGGATCGTCAATGTCGCATCCGAAGCTTCGCGCCGTCACGGAACGCTGACCTTGCCGGATGATTTGACCGACACATCTCCCTTCACGGCGCGCGGATCCTCCCCGATCTATGGCAAAACCAAGCTGCTTAATATTATGTTCACCGCTGAATTGGCGCGCCGATGCGCAGGCAGCGGCATATCGACGAATGCCCTGAACCCCGGCTTCAACGTAACCGGACTTGGCCGTGAACTCCGGTTCGCATCCGTGCTCGAACGCATCCTGAACGCACTCCGCATCGGCGACCCGCGCCGGGGCACGGATATGATGGTGCGCTTGGTAAGGGAGCCCAAATATGGGCAGGTCACTGGAGGTTATTTTAATGTAGGAACAGGAAAAGAGATCCACGCTGTCGCCCCTGCCCGGGACGTGGCGTTACAGCAGCAGCTGTGGCGTGATACCGAAACCTTGCTTGCAGAACGCGGATATTTGAAATAAACAAGTACAGCAGTTGCCATGATTCATGAACTTCCGGACAACACAAAAAAGGGGCTTCATTGCCCCTCCTTCAGTCTATCCGAAGCCAGCTGCCAAAAGGCTGCGTCTAAGCTTCAACTGACTGCTCCCGCGTTATTCAGAACTCCGTACAGACATAAACACGTCCACCTCATCCTCGCTGTCCACCGCAAAACCGAAACGTTCGTACAACCGCCGTGCCGGACTGCCTTGCAGGACGTTCAGATGAACGATCCGCCCCTGCACCTCGGCTCTCGCAAGCAATGTCTTCAGCACGTGTGTACCGATGCGCCTGCCCTGATACGCAGGATCGATATAGAAATGCTCCAGCAAGTACGCATCGTTGCCCTTCGGCTTCAGCGCCACGCACCCGGCCTCATTCCCGTCCACCTCAATGATCCACGTATGCTCAGGATCGAATGTCTTTCGGAACCGCTCGCGCACGTTCACATCGTCATACCTGCCCAGGCGGTTTAAATCGTCATACAACACAACCGCCCGCAGTTCGGCGAGCCTGTCCTGATCTTCCTTTGCGGCCCATCGCATGTTCACCTGCATATCCATGGAATCCATTCTCCTTTTTCCACCATTCGCATTAAAACGAAAAAGCCCTTAGCCCACCAAAACGAAACTTCATGGCTCCTGGGCTTAAGTATAACCTATCTTAGTCAATATCAGAGTCTCTGAACGCCTAAAAGTTACGCCGTGCACATTCCACAGCCATCTGCATCCAGGACATCCCTTCCGAAACGAATTCGATCTATCCGTACGCATGCAGACAAGCTTACCAAATCCAGGAGGAACTATGCTATACTACTTAACAAGCAACGCCCGTCACAATGCCGTCATGCATCCAAACTCGATATAAAAAGAAAGGTGTATGCCATGGAAATGAGAATGATCAAAACCTTTCAGACCATCGTGAAGCTGGGCAGCTTCCAGCAGGCCGCAGAAGCGCTGCAGTATTCTCAGCCAGCGATTACGCTGCACATGCAGAAGCTTGAAGCCGATCTCGGCGCCAAACTGATTCATCGGGGCAAAAAGATCGAGCTGACGGAAGCGGGGAAAATATTCTATGCACGTGCCGAAATGCTGCTGAGGGAATACGATTTCCTGACACATACCATTGCGGATATTCAACAAGGCGAAGCAGGGTATGTACGGTTAGGCGTTTCGGAGCCTACGGCAAGCCATCGGTTGCCAGCCATCCTCTCCGCATTCAGGGCGCATCATCCCAAAGTCAAACTAAACGTTCGCATCGGGGACAGCAAGCTGCTGAACGAACTTTTGATTGACGAGCAGCTCGATTTCGCCGTTTGCCCTTCACCGGAAGCCAGCCTGGATACCGAGTTTCACCCGCTGCTGTTTGAGCCGATGGCACTGCTCGTATACGAGGACCACCCTTTTGCCGAAATGAATGAAGTCCGTCTTAAAGACCTGAAGGACCACCATCTGTTATTCACGCCTCCCAATTGCCCCATCCGGATCCGCATCGAACAACTGTTGAAAGAACACATCGGAAACGATTATCAGGCCATTGAAATCAGCAATATCCGATCGCACAAGTACTACGTGCAAGCGAAACTGGGGATCACGATCGCTCCGGTGGGAACGATTGCTCCCGAAATTCCGGGTACAACGATAAGAAAACTATCAGATTTAAACGTCGGACCGCTTGTCGGCATTCTGCGCAAACGCAACATGCCCATAGGCTCTGCGGGGACAAAACTGATGCAGGATATTCGCTCCGCGTTGCTGCAACGCCATTTGCATATTCCCGAATTTCAGCCCCCGGCGCCGATCGCGCGGGCAGAGTAAAAGCTGCGGCTCAGTGCCGCAGTTTTTTAGCGTTCGGGCTTGAAGGCAGTGCGGCCTAATTCAGCCTACTTTAGTCTCCCTGCCGTACGTCCGCCATCCACCGTTAACACAGCCCCTGTAATAAAGCTGGCCTGTTCCGATGTCAGATACAAAATGGCTTGCGGCGCGTCATCCGGCCCCGAAGTGCGACCAAGCGGCGTAATACGAATCATCATTTCCGTGTGCTCTTCCGTCATCACGCTTACCTCGCTGCCCGGAGCGTAACCGGGAACTACCGCGTTCACTCTAATATGGTACGGGGCCAGCTCCAGCGCAAACGTTTTGGTCAGCATTTCCAAACCAACCTTGGAGACCGAATAATTACCCATACCTACGCCAGCCGTGCTGGCAGCCCCTGAACTAATGTTGATAAACGAACCCGGCACTTCGTTCTCGATCATCCGTTTGGCAAAACGCTGGGTCAACAGGAACGGGGCGGCCAGATTCAGGTCCAGCGTCTCGTTCCATTGTTTCAGGTCCATCTCCATCAATGTCCGATATGGATAGATACCCGCATTATTGATAACGATATCGGGCGCCCCCCAATGCTGCTGTACCGCTGCGATCAACCCGTCCGCAGAGCTCTCGTCGGTAAGGTCGGCCGCATGCGTATGAACCTCCACCGCCTCCAACGAAGAAGCAGCATTTCGCAACGGCTCCTCGCGTAGATCCGTCAAAAACAGCCTTGCTCCTTCAGCGGCATAAGCACGTGCAATCCAGCGGCCGAACACGCCTGCCGCCCCGGTAATCACTACTTTTTTGCCAATGAATCGATGATCTGGCATGCATCCGTACTCCTTTTTATCATCTATGTTGTTTCATGCCCGCAACGGGCAACCCTTCATCCTTTTACAAAGCCCAGGCTTGCCGGATTGAAATCGACGAGTCGCGCCTCTTCGTCCTGTTCACCTCGACGATGATCACATTCCCGCATGTTCTTCACCCATTTTCCCGAATTCAATGGTTCCCGACATGTGCGGGAGCTTCCGCTTTCTCCAACTCGTCCATTCCGGCAGCAACCAAATGTTCCGCTCGTTTCAACTCATGGCCGAACCGGTTCATTTCACGCACCAACCCGGTTCGCAACCGATAATAAACATCGCTGCCTGGAGTGGATGCTGCCAGAAGCTCGGCATCCGCCAATGCCGGTACGAGCGGCTGGCTGATCGCCGGATCATGCCCATACACGCTGCCCCGGACATAATTGAGGGGCACCAATATGCGGCTGAGTCCCAGCACAACCCGGTTCGCAACCCGAAGGCCCGGTTCGGACAACCCCGGCGAGACCGAAGCAACCAACCGATAGAATGCGTCCACCGTCTGGTCAAGCTGCCGAAGCCGAAGCTCGATGCGTCCAAAGTCGAGGTGCTCTCCCGCCAGTTTGGCATAGGCATTCACCCTGTCCTGCAGGGCATGAACGGCTTCACGCTGGTCGATGGGCACGATCGGCGCGGATGCGGCATGGTAGATGGCAGCGGCATATACTTTGCAATCGCGTACCAGATGCGCCGGGTCCAGCTTGTCGAGCGTATCCTCGGTGGTATGCCACCACCAGCCGAACCAACCGTCGGGCTGGTAGGACAAACCCATGAAGACCGATGGCAAGCCGACTCCCCAGAAAGATTGGTCACCAGCTCGGCCGAAAGGCGACCCGCGGAAGGGTTCATCCGTGACGACGCGGACAGCGTCTGCGCACAAGGAGCGCGTCTCCGCCATCGTGTTGGCTGCACCGAGGCTAACCGCGCCAACGGCACCCACCGAGTCGATGTTGACGTGCAGTACGCCATTCTCGTACAGCTCTTCCCAATGCAAATCGCTGTATAACGCAGAGCCTGCATACCTGCCGTGCGAATGGCCGGACCAGAAGGCCAGCCTGACGCTTCGCCGCAGACGTTCCCGGTACAACGAGAGCACGCGGGCCGTCTCCAGCATGACGGCATTGGCCGAACCGTTATCCATGGCGCCGTAATGCCAGGAATCCACATGGCCGCTGAACAGAATGAACTGCTCGGGCTCCGCCTGTCCGCGGATTTCCGCCGTCAACGTCGGAATAGGGAGCCAGCCGGTCGTTACTTCCGTCTGGATCACAGCGTGAACGATGCCATCGTTTCCGCTTTCCAGCTGGGCTTTGATTCGTTCACCATCCGTCCGGTTGACAGACAGAACCGGAATAACCGGGTATCTGTCTTCCAAAGACGCAGGGTTGCCCCATACCGCCGATACGATCATTTCATGGGTGTACGTCCCGTTGTTGATGAAAATCGCGGCGCTCGCTCCTTGCTGCTGAAGTCGGTCCAACACGGTCCAGTTCGCCAAGCCGTGCACAACGGCAGCGCCTCCGTTGAACTCATGATCGCCGATGGCCTGCGCGTCCACATATTGAAGCGGTACGTCCAACCGCGCGGTCGATGCCGACATGGCATGCGTAATGGCATCGTAAGCGACGCTGCCCACGATCAGTTCCGCGTGTCCTGGCAAGCTGATGAACGCGTCGTGGAATTCCAGCTTTGGCTCCAACCCGAAACCCTCCAGCGTATCACGGATGTACTCGAAGGCACGCAATTCCTCAGCCGAGCCTGAGAGACGTATTTCCTTAGCCACGTTTTCGTTATATACGGTCAAACAGCCAGCATCAATGCTGCCGAGGATGGTTTCCAGCGCTGTCTGGCGCACTCGTTCAGCCTGTTCCTTTTCCCTTTCTCGCTCCGTCCAATACCCCGTTCCTGCCTTCCCGATCGGTGGTTTCCGTTCAGTCACGGGCATCGCCCACCTTTCCGGCCACCCCGATGACGAGGTCGTCCTGCGAATTCCCTCCAAGGTAGCGTAGCGCCGTTTCCCCAAGGATCGCGATGCCCGTGACGATCGCGCGCTCGTCAAAGATGATCGAATCGCTGTGCAAAGGCAGCTGTGACCTGGCGTCTTCCGCCGATACGGTCCCCAAGCGGAACATCGCACCCGGCACATGCTCCAGATAAGCCCCGAAATCTTCGGCCCCCATGGAGGGTTCCAGCAGTTCAACGACAGCTTCCCGCCCCACGATGGCCTCTCCGGCCTGACGGATCACGTCCACGAACCGATCGTCGTTTACGACGGGCGAGCCTCCCCGATAATACGTCAATTCGGCTTGTCCCCCGAAGCCTTCGGCAACGCGCTGAACCAATTGCCGGATACGCTCCGGCAGCGCATCGCGCGTTTCGGTGCGGTGCGTGCGGACGGTGCCCGCCAACAGCACTTCATCGGCAATGATATTGTACGCCTTGCTGTTGCTTTGAAGCTTCGTAATCGACAATACGACGGAATCGAGCGGCGAAGCATTTCTGGACACGATCGTCTGCAAAGCGCTGATGACCTGGGCCGCGATCTCGACGGCATCCACGGTCTGATGGGGATAAGCAGCATGGCCACCTTTGCCCGTAATGCGTATATCGAACGCGTCCGCCGCAGCCAGCATCGGTCCTTTTCGGATACCAACCGTTCCCGCAGGCAAGTTCGGCCATACATGAAGGGCCGCAATGGCGTCCACCTTCGGGTTGTGCAGCACACCGTCTGCGATTAAGTCGGTTGCGCCTCCTCTCACTTCCTCGGCAGGCTGAAATATGAACTTCACCGTGCCATGCAAATGTTCGCGGTATTCGCTCAGCGCCGCGGCCGTGCCTAATAGAATAGCCGTGTGTACGTCATGTCCGCAGGCATGCATCACCCCCGGAATAAGGCTGGCGAAGGGCAAGCCTGTTTTTTCCTCCATCGGTAGTGCGTCCATGTCTGCCCGCAGTGCCAGCACCTTTCCCGGCCTGCTTCCATGAAGCAGCCCAACGACACCCGTGCCGCCGACGCCGGTCCGCACTTCCAGACCGGCTCCCTGCAGAAACTCCGCAACGGTTCGGGCCGTCTCGAATTCCTGATGTCCCAGTTCAGGATGCTGATGGAACTGGCGGCGCAGCCGGATCGCTTCATCCTTCCACTTTTCGGCAACGCATGCAAAGCTCATATCATACTCCTCCTTCTCTTTCTTCTATATAACATTCAGAACGGGTCAGTGTTGATAAAGGTGGCACTGTACCTCCCTGCCCGGGGCAACGGCAAGATTTTCCGGCACGACGGCTCTGCACACATCCATCGCATAGGGACAGCGGGTGTGAAACACGCATCCGGACGGCGGGTTCAGCGGAGAAGGAATTTCTCCGCTCAAGACGACCCGCTCTCTCTTCAGGCGCGGATTCGGCACGGGCACGGCCGACAGCAGTGATTTTGTATACGGATGCAGCGGATCGGCAAACAGTTCTTCCGTCGGTCCTTGTTCGACCATATGCCCCAAATACATCACTCCGATCCGATCGGCAATGTGTCGTACCACGCTCAGATCATGCGCAATAAACAGATACGCGATGCCGCTCTCCTGCTGCACTTCTTCCAGCAGATTAATGACTTGCGATTGGATGGAGACATCCAACGCCGATACCGGCTCGTCACAGATGATGAGCTTGGGATCGAGCGCCAGCGCTTTGGCAATGCCCAGACGCTGGCGCTGTCCGCCTGAGAACTCGTGCGGATAACGACTGTAATGCTCCTCGTTGAAACCTACTTTGTACAGCAGCTCCAACGCTTTCTCGGTCCGTTGCCGCTTGCTGCCTTTGCGGTGAATCAGCAATGGCTCCTCAATGGTGTAACCAACGCGCTTGCGCGGATCAAGCGAAGTGTACGGGTCCTGGAATACCATCTGCATATGCTGGCGGTAACTTCGAAGCTGGCTTCTGCCTAGGCCGAAAATGTCCGTACCGTCATAAACGGCGTTTCCGGACGTCGGCTCGATCAATCGAAGGATCGTTCGGCCGAGCGTGCTTTTGCCGCAGCCCGACTCGCCCACAAGTCCGAAGGTCTGCCCGGCATAGACGTCAAAAGATACACCGTTCACAGCCTTGACTTGGCCCGTCGTTCTGCCCAGAGACGATTTCACCGGAAAATGTTTGGTCAATCCGTCGATATGCAGCAGCGGCTGCTCCTCAGACAATGTGCTCATATTCCTCCCCCCTCTCCTGCGTCGCCGCTGCGATACCCGGATACCAGCAGCGCACTTTATGATTTTCCCCGATGCCCTTCAAGGGCGGGGTCTCCTTCAGGCAGCGTTCGCTGGCATGCGCGCATCTGGAGGCGAACCGGCAACCGGCCGGAACATGGTGGAGGGAGGGCACCGTACCTTCGATGACATGCAGCTTCTCGCTGCGATCCCCGTCAATCCGGGGGATGGAGCTCATCAGCCCCGACGTGTACGGATGCTGGGGGTTGAAGAACAGGTCATCCACATCCGCTTCCTCCACGACTTGCCCCAAATACATGACTGCCACTCTGGAGCATGTTTCGGCGACGACCCCCAGATCATGCGTGATCAGGATGACGCCCATGCGGTTTTCATTCTTTAAGCTGGAGATCAAATCCAGGATCTGCGCCTGAATCGTGACATCGAGCGCCGTAGTCGGCTCATCCGCAATGAGCAGCTTGGGATTGCAAGCCAAGGCCATCGCGATCATGACGCGCTGCCGCATGCCGCCCGATATTTCATGCGGGTGCTCGTCAACGCGATGTTCCGGGGACGGAATGCCCGTTTTGCGCAGCAATTCCACCGCCGCTTCTTTTGCCTTTTTGCCTCGTAACCCCCGATGGAGCCTCAAACTTTCGGCAATCTGCTTGCCGATGGTATGCACCGGACTCAAGGAAGACATCGGGTCCTGGAAAATCATCGAGATGTCGTTGCCTCGAATACGCTCCATCTCCCGCCCGGACAACGCAAGCAAGTTGGTTCCCTCATAGCGGACCTCTCCGCCGTACCGTACGGCCTTTTCGTCAAACAGTCGTAGGATCGATTCGGCGGTGACGCTTTTGCCGCAACCGGATTCACCTACAATGCCAAGCGTCTCTCCCGCATGAACGCGGAAGGTGATGCCATCCACCGCATGAATGGTTCCTCGTTCGGTAGCAATGGACACTTTCAAGTCCCGTACGTCAAGCAGCGGCTCTTTTTCCACGGCGCTTCCCTCCTTTCGCCTTGCGTGCATGCGGGTCCATCAGGTCCCTGAGCCCGTCGCCGAACAAATTCAGGCCGAGTACGACCAGCAGCAGGAAGCTGCCGGGAAACACGGTCATCCACCAAACGTTATAGATGACGTTTTTGCCGTCGAACAGCATGTTTCCGAGACTCGGCGCAGGCGATGGGATGCCCGCACCAAGGAAACTGAGCGACGCTTCCGTCAGAATGGATACCGCAAAAATGAACGTAGCCTGAATGATGAGCGGCGATAAGGTGTTGGGAGCCATATGGATCCAGATGATCCGCCAACGGCTTGCCCCTTGGGCATGCAACGCCTCGATGTAGGTCAGTTCCCTGACCACAAGCGCCTTGGCCCGAATGATTCGCGCCACGGATGGAATGAAAATGATGCTTAAGGCGATGACGACATTCACCGGACGCGGTCCGAGTGCAGCCATGATCGAAATGGCCAGCAAGATGGAAGGAAACGCGAACAACCCGTCGCAGATGCGCATCAGGATATGGTCCAACAGCATGTAACTGGCCGACAGCAATCCGATCAGCATGCCGATCAGCGACGAGATGGCCGTCACCGCCAATCCCACGATGACCGAAATGCGCAGTCCGTACACCGCGCGGGTGAATACGTCGCGACCGAAGTTGTCCGTGCCGAACGGATGAGCCAGACTGGGCCCTTTCAGGCGGTTGACCGGATCAATCTCCAACGGGCCGTATGGTGTCAGAAGCGGCCCGAAGCTAATGAGCAGCAAGAGCAGGAACAGAATGAACGCCCCCGTCACCAGTAGGCGGTTATGCGTGATGCGCTTGAAGGCCAAGCGCCGGTTCGTGGCGGAGCGGAGCCCGGCCGGGGCCAGGGCGGCTCCCGAATTCGCCGACATAGGCGTTCCTCCTTTTGTAGTCAAAATTAATGACGATGAAATTATTTTTTATTCAGACGAACGCGCGGATCAACCACGCCGTATAACAAATCGACGATCAAGTTCACGAATACGTATGCCACGGTCACGAGCAGCACCGAGCCCTGAATAACCGTGTAGTCACGGCGGCTGATGGAATTGACGATCAATTGCCCCACGCCCGGAATATTGAACAGCGTTTCGATGACGGCTGCACCTGTGACGAGACCGCCAAAGGATTCGCCGATGACGGTCAGGATGGGAATGAACGCAACCCGGAGCGCATGTGTGTAAATGATCCATTTTTCCTTTACACCCTTGGCTTTGGCCGTTTTGATGAAGTTCTCCGACAGCACGTCCAAAATGGACGCTCTCGTCATGCGTGCGATCAGGGCAGCTTGGATTACGCCCAGCACAATGCCGGGCAACAGCAAGTATTTCAGGTGTGACCACAAGCCTGACTCCAGAGGTTGATATCCTGCAACGGGAAGCCATTGCAGCTTGACCCCGAACAGGATGACCAGCAGGGAGCCGAGCAAAAAGCTTGGTATGGAGATGCCTAACATCGAGAACCCCATGACGAATTGGTCCACGATGCCGCCTCTGTGTCTAGCCGCAGTGATGCCTAGCGTCAATGCCAGCGCAATACCGATGATCTGGGCAAGGATGGCAAGAGACAACGTGGGTCCCAACCTTTCCACGAAAGCTTGCACAACCGGTTTGTCCAGAAAAACGGATTGTCCCAAATCGCCGGAGAGCAGGCCCAGCAGCCAAATGCCGAATTGCTCGTAAATCGGGCGATCCAGTCCCATCCGGCTTCGCATTTCGTCAATGTCGGCCTGGGTTGCCTCCTCACCCAGCAGAATCGCCGCCGGATCGCCGGGCGTCAGATGGATGATAGAGAACACGACCACCGCCACGACGAACAGCACAGGCACCAGCGAAAGCAATCGGCGAACCATGTATCCTCCCAATCAAATCCCCCCGCTTCGCATCAGCAAGCAGAATGGCAGCCCTTATGCGTGAATGCGCCGCAGCTTGGGCTGCCGATTTGCCGCCTTTTTTACTTGGTATTGGACGTATTCCAGAAAATCGGTCCAAGGATGTTTTGGAATCCCTGAACGTTTTTGGACAGCGCCGTAATTTGTTTCGAGTGCCCAATGATGGAGAAGGGCACCTCGTCCCATACAAATTGTTGCAGTCCATCGATCAACGGACGTGCTTCTTCCACCGATGAAGCAGTTCGAATGCCTTGAAGAAGCTCATCCAGCTTCTCGCTCTTCAGCAGCCCAGCCGCCCCTCCCCAGAACGAATACTGGTAGAACGTTGGCCGGAATGCATAACTCATCGGATAGATGTCCCATCCCTTTCCTGTCGCAAGCTTCTCCTGCAAGGTAGGCCAATCGTACACATCGAGCTTCACCTTCACCCCGATCGATTCAAGCTCTTGCTGGAGCACGACGGCCACATTGTATTGGTCCACGTAATCACGAGTGGTGAAGATGGTAATCTCCTCCCCGTTGTATCCCGCTTCTTGCAATAGCTGCTTGGCTTTCTCGGCATTCGCCTGGCTATAGGCTTCCTTGCCTTTCTCAGAGTACCAGTTCGGGAATTCCGGCAGGACCAGGGAGGATGTTTTGACATAAAATTGCTCGTCCCGGAACGTCGATGTCAGGATGTCGTCCGCATTCTGGATCGCGTTGACCGCCTGACGCAGCTTTACGTTCTGAAACAGGCCGTTCTGGCTGTTATAGAAGTAAGCGATCAGACCGCCCGGACTCAGATACGTCTGCAGATCCCGATTCGAAGCGACCTGCTGCTCATTGTCCACCGAAATGTTGAGTGCAATGTCGTACTCCCCGGAAGCAATCCCGGCCAACCGCGTGGACTCATCCGTCACGAAGCGGAAGTAGAGATCGCTGGCGATCGCTTCCTTCTTGCCTCCCGCACCGTCGGCCGGTTCGGTTCGCGCACTGTAATCATCGAACTTCTTCAGGTGAATGTACTGATCTTGCTTCCATTCATCCAATTGATAAGGCCCTGTGCCGATGAACTCTTTAATGCCCGTATCCTCGGCCGCTTCGACCACCTCTTTTGGATAAATGGCAGCAGCCGGAATGGGGTCGGCCAACAGCTGCAGCGTCAGCAAGAACGGCGTTTTCAACTGAAGCTCCACCGTATATTCGTCTTTGGCTTTGGCAACGGCACCGACAAAATTGGCTTTCCCATGGCTGGACAACCTGATCCAGCGATTCAACGAAGCCTCGACATCCTCGGCTTGGAGTTCCTTGCCATTGTGAAACTTCACGCCTTGGCGAAGATGGAACGTGTACGTCAATCGATCCTCGCTAACTTCGTAGGACTCGGCCAATAGCGGAATGACTTGGGCGTTTTGGTCCAGCGTAACCAATTGTTCGTAAATTTCGCGGGACACGTCCTTTACGGCCGTATTGGAGGAAATGTGGGCGTCCAGCGTCACGGGCTGAGTCGGATATCCGATATTCAGCACCTGGCCTTGCTTGGCCTCGCCTTCGGCCGATGCGGGTGCGTCATTCCCGGACGCAGCTGCTCCCTGCGTCGTTTGCCCCTGACCTCCCGAAGCGCAGCCGGCTAGCAGCAGCACGATCAGGATCAAGAGCAGCGAAGGTTTCCATTTGTTTTTCATAAGACAATCCCCTTTCTATTCTTCCCGATGGGTAAGGCCCGACAGGAACGATAATCACGACTTAACTTGTCGGATTAGTGAAATTTAATCTAAGGCTAAACGGAGGCCTGCGTTTTGTAAAATAAGCATTTATAAACTATGAATTCATTTTTTGTTAATCCACAAAGTGGGTCGATTTCGTTTACACCCACAAACGCCGGATGCTAAGATACTTGAAAATTTATCCTGATTATGGGAAAGGAGCTTGACCGATGCCAACGATCACGAACCTGCATCCGAAATTGCTTCAACATATCGAAAAAATCGAACATTACAAACAGGTGCTCACCCTGCTGAACTGGGATGCCCGAACAGGTGCGCCGCGCAAAGGCGCGATCCACGCCGCACGTGCCAAAGGTACACTTGCCGAAGAATTGTTCAAATTACAAAGGGACCCGGAATTCGGCAAGCTTTTGGAAGAAGCAGAGTCTGATGAACATGCGGATGATCTCACGAAGCGGATTGTACGAGAGCATCGCAGAGCTTTTACGCGCTGGAGCGCTATCCCTGTGGAGGAATATCGAGCATTCGTAGATCGGCAAGGACTCGCAAGCGTAGCCTGGCTCGAAGCCAGGGCAGCCAATGATTTTTCCCTGTTCGCCCCCCATCTGAAATCCATTTTCGATCTCAGCCTGAAATTTGCTTCCTACTGGGGATATGACGAGCATCCGTACGATGCGCTGGTGCAGCAATTCGATCCCGATTTGAATGCCCGAACCTTGAACCGTATCTTCGGAGAATTGAAATCGGCGTTGTTGCCCCTGATTGCACGCGTAACCTCCGCGCCAAGACAGCCGGACACATCCATCTTCACTCGGCCGTTTCCGTTGGATAAACAAGAACAGCTTGGAATACAGTTGTTAAATGCAATACGATACGACTTCGATGCCGGTAAATTCGGCGCAACGGTACATCCTTTTAGCTCAGCCATTACCCCCCATGACGCGCGGGTGGCGTCGAAATATGTAGAAAATGACGTGCGCATTTCATTATGGAGCGCGCTCCACGAAGGCGGCCACTCGCTCTATACCCAGCATATCGATCCCGAATTGATCCATACCGGTCTTGGCATCTTTACCTCCTACGGCATACATGAATCCCAATCCATCTTTTTCGAAAAATTTATCGGCAGGCACAAGGGCTTCTGGCAGAACCATTATCCAGGCCTGCAGCAATTGCAGCCGGACCCGTTCGCCAATGTTGAGCTGGACGAATTTTATTTAGCTCTGAACGCCGTACGGCCTTCGCTGAACCGTTTCGAGGCGGACGAGCTGACCTACAACCTGCACCTTATCATTCGATACGAACTGGAACTGGCTATCATTGCCGGGGAAGTCGATTACGATGCATTGCCTGAAGCCTGGAACGACAAGTACGAGGAATATCTCGGCGTGCGTCCGCCGTCCCATCTGGAGGGCATTCTGCAGGACGGGCATTGGTCTGCCGGGTTTGGACTGTTCCCTTCGTATACGCTCGGTTTCGTCTACGCTGCGCAGCTTCATGAAGCGATCCGCCGAGACCTTTCCGACTACGACCAACTGGTCGAAGAAGACCGACTTGAACCGATCCTCGAATGGCTGGCAACGCATGTCCAGCAATACGGCAAATCGCGTTCCGCTGACGAACTCATTCACGCTATTACGGGACAAGGCATTGATACCGCTCCATTGATTCGTTATTTGACCGAGAAATACGAACGGTTATATTCGTTGTGAGCGCAACAAACCCAATGCAGCAAAACACAACCGGAAATGATTTCTTTTCGGGAAAAAATTTATCATTTTACGGCTTCCCTTTTCCTCCGTCCGACTGTATAATAATGACATAATTTAAAGGCTATGTTGCCGAAAGGTACAACCTCGCGAACATTGGAGGTTGTGCCTTTTTTGCGTTTTCTGGCCTGATTTGCACCACCACTATTCCATCCAAGGAGTGAATGTGTAATGCAGCTTGAAGCTATTTATCATCGTGCACGCTTGAACTGGTCTTATGCTTATGATCGCAACACCCTGCATATCCGCCTGCGAACCGGACGTGACGATCTGGATCAGGTATCCGCCGTCATCGGGGACAAATACGCTTGGGAACGCACCGCCCATACCCTTCCAATGCGCAAATTCGCCAGCGACGAGCTGTTCGATTACTGGCAAATCGAAGTGCAGCCTCCATATCGGAGACTGCGCTACGGGTTCGAACTGGAGCAGGACGGCGAACGGATTTGGATGACCGAACGGGGATTCGAAACCGAGCTGCCCGAAAACCCGCTGGAATTTTACGACTTTCCTTTCCTGAATCCGGCGGACATTTTCCAGGCGCCTGCATGGGTGAAGGACGCTGTCTTTTATCAGATTTTTCCGGAGCGTTTCGCGAACGGCGACCCGTCCATCAGCCCCGAAGATGCGGAGCCGTGGGGCGGCGAACCGACGCCGACCAATTTCTTCGGCGGAGATTTGCAGGGAGTGATCGACCACCTCGACCATTTGAACCAGCTCGGCGTAAACGCCATTTACTTTACTCCGGTGTTCGAGGCCAGCACCAACCACAAATACAATACGGCCGATTATTTGAGGGTCGATCCTCATTTCGGCACCAATGCCAAGCTTAAGGAGCTCGTGGATGTATGTCATGCCCGCGGCATTCGGGTGGTGCTCGATGCGGTGTTCAACCATTCGGGAAGAGACTTCCCGCCTTTCGTCGATGTAATGAAAAACGGCCAGGCTTCGCCATACGCCGGATGGTTCCATGTGCGCGAATGGCCGCTGCGAATCGAGGACGGCATTCCGACGTACGATACGTTTGCCTTCGAACCGATCATGCCTAAGCTCAACACCGAGCACCCCGAAGTCAAAGCCTACCTTCTTGAGGTCGCCCGGTATTGGGTGCAGGAAATCGGCATCGACGGATGGAGGCTGGACGTGGCGAACGAAGTGGATCACCGCTTCTGGCGCGAGTTCCGGGATACGGTCAAAAGCATCAAGCCGGACGCGTATATCCTCGGCGAGATCTGGCACGATTCCATCATGTGGCTGCAAGGGGACCAGTTCGATGCGGTCATGAACTACCCTTTTACCAATTCGGTGCTGGATTATGCGGTCCATGGCAAATTAGACGGAGCTGCCTTCGCCGGAGAGATCGGAAATCTGCTCGCGGCTTATCCGCAATCCGTCACGGAGGCGGCCTTCAATCTGCTGGGCAGCCATGACACGCCGCGCCTCTTGACGGTCTGCGAGGGCGACGTTCGGCGCATGAAGCTTGCCGTCCTGCTGCTGTTGACCTACCCGGGAGTACCATGCATCTACTACGGCGACGAAGTCGGGTTGGAAGGCGGCTACGATCCGGGATGCCGGAAATGCATGGAATGGGACGAAACCCGGCAAAACCGCGATCTGCTCGACTTCTACACGCGGATCATCACGCTGCGCAAAACCCATTCGGCGCTGCGCGGCTCCCATTGGCGCATCGTGCACGCCGCCCAAAAAGATGCCGCAATCATAATCGAACGCACCGATGACGGGAGCCACGAACATTTCCGCTTGCTGATGAATGCCGCCGAGTCGCCTCGGGTGCTGCAATTGCCCATGCCGGAAGAAGCAAGCTGGCGCGATGCATTTAGCGGCGAAGTGCTGACCTCGGAAACGTCGACGCTGGATATAGCGTTGGAAGGGCTTGATTTCCGCCTGCTCAAACTTGAAGTCTAGTGTATTCGGCTCAACGTTAACCCAAACCAAACACCCGCAGGAACCGATGGTCGATGGGCCATCCCTGCGGGTGTTTTCACGTTTAATGTTTCAGCCTTATCTTCGGCTTATGTTTCGATTTGTTCTGGCGAGACGGCAAGGGGCTGCCTTACCTTTTTCATGCGCGGGCTCGTCAGGCCGTCCTTCGCCAAGATGATCTTTTGCGGAATTTTGTAATCCGACAGGCGTTCGCGGCAATAATCCCAGATCATCCGGCGCAGCTCGGCGAGGGGCATCTCCCGGCTTGTCTGCACGGTGGCCGTTACACGCTGGCCGGTGATGCCGCTGTGTTCGCCGCAAACGACCGCCACTTCAATGACCTCCATCTGCTCCAGCACGCCCTCCACCTCTGCCGGATAGACCTTGCGGCCGCCTACATTGATGATCTCGGAATCGCGGCCCAGAATGCGGAGATACTCCCCTTCCATCACGGCAGCATCTCCTGTGCGCAGCCAACCGTCTTCGGTAAACGGCGACGGCGCGTTTAAATATCCGAGCATGGCCGTTGCCGTGCGAATTTCCAGCAGCCCGTCCACCACGCGATACTGCACTTCTCCATCCCGTACGGCAAACAACAGGGAGCCCGACGCTTTGGAGCGCGTCGGCAAAATGCCGAGCTCGGACATCCCGTAAGCTTGAACCGTCCGAATGTGAGGAAACGCCCTGTTCCATGCTTCGAGCAGCGCCTGTGACATTACCTCAGACCCATACGACACCACTTCCAGACTGGACAGATCAAAGTCCCGGTACGCACCGCTGAGCAGGAGCAGGTTCATAAACGTCGGCGATACGGGCAAGGCCTGCACCCGATGCCGCTCGATCGTTCTGCACACCTCCTCCGGCGATCGCTCGCGGATCATGCACAGGCAGCCGCCGCTGGCCAGCGATTGCAGCAGCGTATTGAAACCGCCGATATGGTCAAAACGCATGAAAGGAATCGTCCGCAGCGGGCGGCCCTGCCTTTGAAACCGCTGCAGCAGCCGATCGGCGCGATGCACGGCAGCCTTGCTTCGTCCCGTCGAACCGGAAGAAAAAATGACCAGACCGCCGACCTGCTGCTGACGAAGTTCGGTTAATAGCGGCGGCAATCCGTCCGCCTCGAATCGCTTTACGCTTAAGGCCACCAGCCCGCCAGGCACGGCATCGCTTAACGTTGCCGTACACCGATCTTCGTCAGGCACGGAACGAAGCTTGTCCGCACTCCAAAGCAACCCCTCCGATAAAGTGTCACCTACATCATCAACGTCGGCCCCATACCCATCAGTATCGGAGTGTTTCTCCCGCCTGGCCACGATTCGCCATTCCGCTCCAGCCAAATCCATATACTCCTCCCGCTTGTTCCGAACTAGGTCCGGAGCCAGCGGAATAACGATGCAGCGCTGCTCCAGCAGAGCCAGCAAAGCGGCAGCGGCATGGGGAGAATAGTCTGTCTCCAGCGTAACGACGCTGCCCGCCATGCCGGCATTGCCGATCAGGCGGTTCATCCTGCGTACCTCTCCGCGCAGCCATCCGTAGCTGTAACCGTCATTCTGCCATACCATGGCCGGGGCGGAGCCCCATCCCTCGAATCGCCGCAGTAACGTTTCGATCATGGTTCCACTCCTTCCCGCTGCGCACGCAGTTTGCCCTCCAGGTAACCCACCAGCGAACCGACCGTGCGGTAAGGACTTTCAGGCATCGAAGCAGCCGCCATCTCCGTCAGTGCGACCGATATGCCGTATCGATCCTCGACCTCCTGTTCCACGACGGCTAATAACGACACCAAACCAAGCGAATCCAACCGGCCGTTCCTGCCATAGAGCGGAGCATGCAGTCCAAGCTCCACCGGGATGCCGCCGCGTCCATATGCATTCAGTTCATGACAGCTCTCCAGAACGATGCGGGCCAGCGTTTCTTCCCGCTTCGCCTCCGCCGAATTCGCCTTTTCATTCCCGGCAAATGCACGCTGAACAAAGCGGGATTCGCTGCCATGGATGGATTGCATCTTCTCGTACCAGGCCCATTCATCGTTCGCCAGTTGCCCGATGACCCCACTGAGCTCATCGTTCCAACCGGAATCACGCTTTGCGAGCCTGGCCATCAGCAGCTTGTGACTCCGTTCCCAACGCCGGATCAGGCCCTGCCAGGCCTCAAGATAGGCGTCGTACGGCGAGCCTAACGCGCGAGCCGCTTCCAGCAGTAAATCTCTGAAAAAATACCGGCTCCATCGCATATCGAACAATAGGCCCGGTAGCCGGGAAACACCAGCATTACTGGATTTCCAATCACCGGAAAGGTTAACCTCAGACATTGCAGCGGTCGCCCCCTGCTGCCCATTCCGGAAGACAGAATGGTGTGCACGCTCATTCCCGGATTCCCCTTGAACGCGGGAACGTGCCCCGCCTTCGTCTTCTTTCCCTTCCATATGGAGCGTGCGCAGCAACTCTACGGTGACGGCTTGTCCAAAGTAATAATTCCGTTCCCCTTGCCTCACCTGCCTGGCCGCCAGGAACTCGTGAATTTGCGTAGCCAGGGCTGCGCGCAGCACCTCTCGATACCCGTCATCATCCAGCTGGCCCGCGGACCGAACCTCCATTGTTCCGTAGGTTCTGAGCTCTTCCTTTCGCTTGGCTGACGCCAGCTCGGGCATCGCCTTGTGCCCTTTCCAGAAATCGCGAAAGGCCGAAAGCGAGACCGCCCCCTTATATTTGGAGGGGACCGGATCATACACGTCCACATGCCGTTCCCCGATATCGCACACGGCCAGCCAGTGGTCCACCAGATGCAGGCGGGAACCCTCCCTTAGATGTTTATGGATATACTCCGGATTCCGAAAGTTCTCGTCATACGGCAAATGGTAGCTCGAGCCCGTTGCGAGGAACAATTCACCTTCTCCCACGCGCTCACGAATGGCGGCAAGCCCTTCCTCGAAACTGCCCATTTCGCGCTGCTCCCCCATGCTCCAGACGGCATCCTCGTAATCCAGCTTGTGAAAATAAGGCTTGACCAGCCCCGTGTCCGAACACGAGGGAAGGGTAAACAATCGGCTGGCCGCCAGAAGGCCAAGGCTGCTCTGGCAGCCCTGGCGCCGCAAAACCTCATGAATCAGCGGAAAATGGCAGGGATAATAAAACGGAATATCCATCAGTGGCTGAACATGCCGTAAGGATGACATCGGTTTACCTCCTCGTTTCGTTTCTGGCCGGGCTGTCGCCCCAGGAACGGATCGTATAATGGAGAGACTGCGGATGCGTGGCCCGGAAGACGCGATTGGGCATCGGCCGACCATCCGGGTCGGTCTCAAATCGGCGGAAACCACGCGTAAACCGGAACCGGAAACCGCTGTCCCGCGGAACTTCGAAGCATCCTTCGTAATGTCCGTCTCCGACATGTTTCAGCTTCATGCCCATGCCGCCGTATATGGTGTCTTCCGCAGGTTCGCGAGACGGCGATTGTGCGCTCAGGCAGATGAGAACGTGACCGGAAAGCTCCTCCACGACGGTGTACGCCTTGGTTGCCGTCAATTCCCCGAACTGAAGCCGAACGACCGCCCTGCCGGTAGCGACGGGAATCAGCGTTCCATCCGGCAGTACCTTGAGCACGTCAGGTTGTTCGGAAATGTATGTCCCTTCCAGCAGACTGACCTTAACGCCGTTGTCATAGCGGAGCAGGGCATTAATTCGGCATTTCATATCTCCTTTCAACCCTAGAACACTTCTGCCCTTGAGTTCGAGGGAAGCCGGGTTGCCTTTTTTGCCAAACATGCACAGCAAAGGAAGATGTACGCGTTCGGCCCAATCGGCTTCCTGATGGCCGGCATCGGGTTGTTCCAGGTAAATGAGGTCCTTGCCAGCCACGTAACCACGGTCCAGAAGTTGGTCGACAACCTCTCTAATTTGGCTTGGAAGGAACAGACCTTCCATATCCCCGATATCCATCCACATCCGTACGTCTGGTTTTCCTGCGGGAAGCCGAATCATCGGCTCTTCTTTCAGCCGTCCCGGGGAACTCGCATCCAACTGCACGTCATAAAAAAACGGCGACAACATCATCAGCTTGCCAAAAACGTCCGGATGGCGCATGCCGATGTGGAACGTGCACAATGCGGCTGCGGATGAACCGATCATCCCCGTATGCTCCGGCTCCGTCAACGTCCGATATCGCCGGTCAATGAACGGCTTGAGCTCATGCACGATGAAATGTTCGTACAGCAGACCCGAGCATCCCACGTCTACAGCTTCGCGGACCGGCGCAGCATAATGGTAAAACTCATTGTGCGTAACCGGGCGAACATGGGAGATGCCCACAATAATCAGCTCCTCCATGAGCCCCAAACCGATCAGGCGGTCTGCCGCCACATCCATCTGCCACGTTTCCTGGCCCGGCTTGGAGAGGCCGAAAGCGCGCTGGCCTGCATGCATATAAACGACCGGATACCTTTTATCGGTATGCTCATGATATCCCGGAGGCAGATACACATGGATATTTCGGCTGTTGCCCAGCCGCGTTGCCTTGAATTCGCTCAAACATTCGATAACCGACCTTGTCTCCAATGAACTCATCACGGATCATCGCTCCCCTCAGCTCATCATGCCTTGCAATAATGAAACGCCTCTCTACGCTGCTGCCTGCAACGACAAACAACCCCGCCTCGAAGGAGACGGGGTTGTTTCGGATCGGATCATCGTTTCCGAAATGCATGGCCCTTGTATTGTGGATTCTGCGATTAGTGTAAATCCAATGATGCGGTTTGTAAATACGAAAACAAGAAAAATAAACCTAAAATAAAAGTTATTGACAAACCCATTGCCGTTTTTTATGATTACGGTGTGATGTACAACTCGAGGGCCATGCTTTTTAGACCTAAGGTCTAGGACAACCCCGGTAACTCCAGCAGGAGATGCCGGGGTTTTTGCATGCAGGAAGGAGGTAGACCCGTCCATGGTTGGCAAATGATTGGCCGTCCGCAATTGTAAGCGTTTTTACTTCCACGGATTACATAATATCATATTCTAATCGCGAAGGGTGGATTACCATGTTGAATGTGACCAAACGCATCATTCTCAGCACCACGTTAACCCTCGGCTTGCTGGCCGGGAGCGCACTCCCCTTCCTGCCGGCGGCTTCCGTGCTTGCAGACCCCGACACTGCCGTAACGAACAAGCAGAATTTCAGCACGGACGTCATCTATCAGGTATTCACCGACCGCTTTCTGGACGGCGATCCTTCCAACAACCCTTCCGGAGCAGCGTACGATGCCAGCTGTACCAACCTGAAATTGTATTGCGGCGGGGACTGGCAGGGATTGATCAACAAAATCAACGACAACTATTTCACGGACCTGGGCATCACGGCGCTCTGGATTTCGCAGCCGGTAGAAAACATCCATGCCGTCGTCAATTACTCCGGCGTCAACAACACTTCCTACCATGGATACTGGGCGCGGGATTTCAAGAAAACCAACCCGTACTTCGGTTCCATGACCGACTTCCAGAACCTTATTCAGACCGCTCATGCCAAAGGCATCAAAATCGTCATCGACTTTGCTCCAAACCATACGTCACCGGCCATGGAGACCGATACCTCGTTCGCCGAGAACGGCAAGCTGTATGACAACGGCACGCTCCTTGGCGGTTACACCAACGACACCAACGGTTACTTCCACCATAACGGCGGCTCGGACTTCTCTTCCCTCGAGAACGGAATCTACAAAAACCTTTATGATCTCGCCGACTTGAACCACAACAATGCGACCATTGATAAATACTTCAAAGACGCCATCAACCTCTGGCTTGACATGGGCGTCGACGGCATCCGCGTGGATGCGGTCAAACACATGCCGGAAGGCTGGCAAAAGAGCTGGATGTCGGGCATTTACAGCCATCAGCCTGTATTCACGTTCGGTGAGTGGTTCCTCGGCTCTTCCGCTGCGGATGCGGACAACACCAAATTCGCGAACACTTCAGGCATGAGCCTGCTTGATTTCCGCTTCAATGCCGAAGTGCGGAACGTGTTCCGCGACAACACGTCGAACATGCATGCACTGGATTCCATGATCAGCAGCACAGCAGCAGACTACACGCAAGTCAATGACCAGGTGACCTTTATCGATAACCATGACATGGACCGTTTCAAAACAAGCGCGGTCAACAACCGGCAGTTGGAACAGGCTTTGGCCTTCACGCTGACATCTCGCGGCGTGCCTGCCATCTATTACGGCACTGAACAATACCTGACCGGAAACGGCGATCCGAACAACCGCGCCAAAATGCCATCGTTCTCCAAAACAACTACGGCATTCAACGTGATCAGCAAGCTGGCTCCGCTGCGCAAATCCAATCCGGCCATCGCTTACGGCTCGACGCAGCAGCGCTGGATTAATAATGACGTGTACGTCTATGAACGCAAATTCGGCAAAAGCGTTGCCGTCGTGGCGATCAACCGCAACCAATCGTCCTCTGCCTCCATTAGCGGACTTGCAACGTCCCTGCCTTCGGGAACGTACACGGACGTCCTTGGCGGCGCGCTGAACGGCAACAGCATTACGTCCAACAACGGCAGCGTGCCTACATTCACGTTGGCCGCAGGCGGGACGGCAGTGTGGCAGTACACGGCTTCCGAAAGCACGCCGACGATCGGGCACGTCGGACCGATGATGGGCAAACCCGGCAACGTCGTCACGATCGACGGCCGCGGCTTCGGCGCAACCAAAGGCACCGTTTACTTCGGTACAACGGCCGTAACCGGATCTGCGATCCAATCGTGGGAAGATACCCAAATCAAAGTTACCGTTCCTGCCGTTGCAGCGGGCAATTACGCGGTGAAGGTAACCGCAGGCGGCGTAACCAGCAACAGCTATAACGGGTTTAATATTTTGACCGGCGAGCAGGTCACCGTTCGATTCGTTGTTAATAATGCATCGACATCCCTGGGCCAGAACGTGTACTTGACCGGCAACGTTGCCGAGCTCGGCAACTGGTCCACAGGAGCAAACGCCGTTGGGCCAACGTTCAACCAGGTCATTCACGCTTATCCGACATGGTATTACGACGTTAGCGTGCCTGCCGGAACGCCGCTCGAGTTCAAGTTCTTCAAGAAAAACGGCTCTACCATCACATGGGAAAACGGATCGAATCACACCTTCACCACGCCAGCCAGCGGCACCGCAACCGTAAACGTGAACTGGCAATAAAATAACTCGACAAAACCAAACACCCCGATGCAGCACGCATTTCGCGTATGCTCGGGGTGTCCGTATTTCCGTTTTGCTTTTCAAGCTGCATCGCTGATTAATGGATAAACAAGAATTCCCATCTGCTCTATAAGCAGGCGTAAACGATATTTCTCAAGCGAGGCTGGATGTACGGCTCCTGACTGTTCAACAGGTGCTGCGCATACATAACCGTAAGTTCCGAATCCGGATCGATGATGGCCATGCAGCCGGCAGCGCCGCTCCAGCCGAACTCGCCCAGCGGACTCAAGGAGCCGCTTCCGGCCTTGGAGACATGGGTCCGTACGCCTAACCCGTAGCCGTAGCCTTTCATTTGATCCCAGGAGTAGTCGCCTCGGGTCAAATCATTCAGATGGTCCGTACGCATCAGTTCGACCGAAGCCTGTGACAAGATGCGCACGCCGTCCGGGCTTGTGCCGCGCCCAGTCAACGCATTCAGGAACAGGGCGTAATCGCTGACGGTAGACAACAATCCTGCGCCCCCGCTTTCCAGCGCCGTGCCTACCCGGAAACCGTTGCCGTCCATGCGAACGGCTTTGCCAAGTTCGTCATTGTACGCATACTGCGGAATCAATCTGGCCTGCTGCTCGTCATTCAGGTCAAATGCCGTATCGTGCATGCCGAGCGGGTCGGTGATTTCCTCTTTTAAGTATGTGCCGAACCGTCTGCCATCCACGACTTCAATCAAAGCGCCAAGCACATCGTGGCACATGCTGTAATTCCACTGTGTCCCAGGCTCGAACAACAGCGGCTCTTTCGCCAGCGCCTTCGCAAATTCACGCGTCGACAACGTTCCGTTCGTGCTCTTCACAGCCTCCTGGATAGATGGTGCTCCAACGTCATAGGAAAATCCGGCCGTCATCGTAAACAGGTCGCGCACCGTAATGGCTTTTGTCGCTTTCTCCAGCCGTACTTCCCCGTTCGGCAAAGTTTTTCTGACCGTCATCTCGGCATATTCCGGCAGATAGTTCGAGATCGGGTCGCCAAGCAGCATTTGTCCTCTCTCCACAAGCTGAAGCGCTGCGACGCAGGTCATGATTTTGGTCATGGAGTACAAGTTGATGATCGCGCCTTCGCCGATGGGCGTTTGCTCTTCCAAATTAGCAAAGCCGTTGCGATAACGGAAAACCGTTTCGTTGCGATGCATGACAAGTACTTCCGCCCACGGAATACGCCAAGCGGTGATGCGGTCGATAAATGAAGCAAGCGGTTTAAAATCCATGTTCGCTCATCCCTTTATATGTAGAATTGATAATTATTGCGCCATACGGCCACGTTCTCCGCATGTAACCGCATACTATTAATATACGACCAATCGCATTCAAAGACCACCATCAGATCGCAAGATGAACGGGGGAACGGACGCCGACCGGACGAATTCCCAAGTGGAAACTAAACGATCGCACCAAGCAGGCGAAACCGCAGTACGTGTTTTCCTCAAGTCCCAAGCATGCCTTCTACTTATAAGCACGGATGGGCTTCATGGCCACTGCCATAACAAACGCGGTCAACAAAAGCAGAGCTCCCAGTCCTTCCAGCACCACCGGAGCTCCGTAGCGGTCCGCCCAAACGGACACGACCGATAGGCCAATGATCGGCGCCGTGCTTGTGAGCGTGCCCATGACTCCATAAACCCTCCCTTGAAGTTCATCGGGCACTTCAGCGCGAACCATGATCTGCGGCAGCATCGTGCAGCAGGCGAACATGGCTCCGCCGGCTACAATGAGCGGCAAAGCCCAATACGGCGAAGTGATGTAGGATAACGCCGCGTACAACGGTCCCAGCAGCAGGAGGCCAACAAATATCCACCTTCCCCGGTGCTTCATCCGGCCCGCCATGGCCATAAGCCCGGCAGAACCAAGCATGTACCCGAGCGGAATGCAGGTTTCGATCAATCCGAATTGCACCGGATTCGCTTGCCATACCTTTACCGCCATCACCTGCACGAGCATCATGGCAGACATGAAAAAGAGCAGCAGAATCGGCTGCAGCACAACAATGGCGCGCACAAGCGGCTGCGAGAAGAGATAAGCGAAGGAGCCTCTCCACTCCTGAACAAAGGTGGTTTTGGCGGTCGTTGTCCGTTCCACGGATGGAAAACGGCCGGCAGCCGCCACGCAGACCGCCGAGAGCAAAAACGTGCTTGCCGTAACGAGAATGGCATAGAAGCCGCCGATCAGCGCCACCGCCGCTCCTGCCGCAGCAAGTCCGCTGATCCGGGCAATGTTGTCGACCAAATGGATTGCGCCCGTAGCCTGCTGCAGATGTGGCTTGCCGACCAGGCGGCTAACCGAAGCGTAAAAGGCAGGTGCCTGAAACAAGCTGGAGAACATCGACAGGCCAAGCATGAGCAGCAGCAATGGAAAAGGGGCATGCAGCACAAACAGGCTTACGGCAATGGTCGCGGCCATAAAAGCCCGGAACAGATCCGAGGACAGCATCAATGTGCGACGGTCAAAGCGATCTGCCAGCGTGCCTGCAAGGGAACCGAAAACAAAGCTGACCGCCATGTTGCAAATTTGCACGGCGGCCATGCTCTTGGCGCTGCCCGTCGTCTGCAAGACCCACAAGCTGATGGCAATGCCGTTGAAACAATCGCCGAAGACAGAAATGCCGTAGCCGTAAAGCAGTCTTCGAAAAGCTTTGTTGTGCCGCAATGCCGGTTCGGACGCGGTATCGTTTGCAGGACAAGCCGTACCCATGCCTGGGTGCAAATCCGCAGAGCCGGAGCCCGAATCCACCGGACGAACAGTATCCATAATTTCGTTTCCCTCCCGATTGTATCGATCATTCCAGCCGTAAATAGGACATGCATGAAAAGCGCTCCGAAAGAAGGAGTCATTGTGCAATTCCTTCGATCAAAGCGCCTGAAGAGGTGATGAATGTATGTTTATCCTTTGGAGGCTCCTGTCGTAAGCCCCTGTACCAGGAAGCGCTGCAGGAACACGAAGAGCAGCGTGATCGGAATCGCAATCAGCACCGCACCGGCGGCGAACATCGTAAAGTTGCTGTCCTGATATCGGCTGACCAGATCCCACATGCCTACGGCCAGCGTCCAATTTTCTTTGGTGCGCAGCACCAGCCGGGCGAAAATAAAGTCCATCCATGCCCCCGTGAAGCTGGTGAGCGCCACGTAGGTCAACATCGGACGGGACAGCGGCAGAATGATGCTGACGAAGACGCGCAGATGGCTCGCTCCATCGATGCGTGCCGCTTCATCCAGGCTGCGCGGAATCGTATCGAAGAACCCTTTGACGATGAAACCGCCCAGCACGGCACCCGACGAATACACCAGAATCAGCGCGGCATGCGTATCCAGCAGCTGAATTTGCAGCAGGATGATGTAGATCGCGATCATGCTCATGAAGCTTGGGAACATGCCCAGAATCAGCATCGTGGACAGGATGGTCTTGCGCCCGCGGAAGCGGAAGCGAGACAATGCATACATTCCCAGCGTGACGAGCAGCGTCGAGAAAATCATCGTAAAGAACGCGATTTTGAGCGTATTCATGTACCATCTGCCGTACAGGAAAGAAGGGGTCGTGAACAGTTCACCATAATGCGCCAGCGTGAACGCTTCCGGCCACAGGCTTTCACTGAATAACGCGGCGCCCGGGCGCAAGGACGAGAGAACGATCCACAGCACGGGATAGATCGAAACGATGGCAATGATGACCAGCAGGACATAGCTGAGGACCACCCGCAGCGGATTGTTTCGTTTCTTCATTGGATCATGTCCTCCTCCTTGAATGATTTCGAACGGCGGAAGTTCCAAATGGAGAACGATGCAATAATAAGGAAAATGATGATACCTACCGCCGACGCCATGTTGAACTTGTTGTTATCGAGCGTCAGTTTGTACAGCCATGTCACGAGCAAATCGGTAGACCCGGCATACTGGTAATCGCCGCGAAGCGGGTTGCCGTTCGTGAGCAGGTAGATGACGTTGAAGTTGTTGAAATTGCCCGCGAACTGCATAATCAGCACAGGCGTTGTGGCAAACAGGATGAACGGCATCGTAATGATGCGGAATTTCTGAAAGCTGCTCGCCCCGTCCACTTCGGCGGCTTCGTACAAATCACGAGGAATGGCGGTAAGCACACCCAAAATGAGCACCATGCTGACGGGGATGCCGATCCACATGTTCACGACGATGACCGTCACTTTGGCCCAGAACGGATCGGTCAGCCAAGGCAGCCCTTCCAAACCGAACGCTCTCATGTACGTATTGATCGGACCGAACTGTCCGTTGAACAGGTTGCGCATCAAGAGCAAGGAAATAATCTGCGGGATGGCATAAGGAAGAATGAAGATTGTACGCCACAGCTTCTTAAAACGAATGCCGCGCTGCTCAATCAGCAGCGCAACCAACACGCCGCCAAAATACGTCGTGACGGTGGCCAGCACGGCCCAAACGACCGTCCAACCCAATACGCCCATAAACGTCTGGCTCCATGATTTCAACTGGACCAGGTCGCTGAACGTGCCGAACCCGACCCAATCAACGAGTTTGGCTGGAGGAATGTGATCCGGAGCCGAGTAGTTGGTGAAAGCCAGCGTGATGGTGAACAAGATCGGCATGATCGTGAAAAACAGGACACCCAAAGCGGGAATGGCAAGGAACAGATACGGGAACTGGGTATCCAGCGCGCTTCGAAGAGAATTCATGGCGGATCGCGGCTGCTTGCCTTCTTCCCTCCATTTTCCCGTTAAATATGCATCCCTTACGTTAAGCGTATATATAAGTAGAAATACGAACAGAACCAACAGTACGATCAAGCCATCCAGCAGCAAAAAGATCGAGTGATCCCCTTTCTGCAGAACGGTCGATCCATTGACCTTCACGAACCGCTGCGTATTCTCGCCCAAGGTCCAGATGCCCCAGACCGCATGGTTCAGGCGGGGAATGAGGTAGGCAAGCCCTACGGCTTCCAGCGCGATCAAAATCAGTCCTTTGATCCACTGGCCGTTGTACAACTGCCCCAGTCCCTGCAAAATAACGGACAGCACAGCCGCGGTCAGGCGGTGCTGCCTCGCTCCTTCCGGTTTTACGTTCACCGGAACATGCTGCTGCTTCATGGATATGCTCCTTCCGGCATTAGAGTGGCCTGCCCGCAGTGCGGACAGGCTGGTCTTTATCCGCCGGCCGTACCTTGCCACCATGAACTGCTGTCGTAGTCGAAGTCGAACGTTCAGCAATCCATCGTAACGAACACGGTCCGGACGCGATTATTTCGTGGTAGCAAGGCTTTCGTTAATCTGTTTGACGGCATTGTCGAGCGATGACTTCACGTCTTTGCCCCCGTCCCAAATGTCCGTAATGGCGGAAGAGATCGGTCCCCATACGCTATCCATGGCCGGAAGCGAAGGCATCGGCGTTGAATGGTTGAATTGCTCCAGAAACGCTTTGGTGATGTCGTCCCCTTGAACTTTGGGGTCTGCCGCCACGTTTTTATCTGCCGGAAGGGTTCCGTTCATCTCGAAATTAAGCATCTGCGATTCCTCGCTGGAGAGGAATGCCGCAAGCAGTTTCGATGCATTCGGGTATTGCGTGAATGCATTGACGTAATACGCCTTGACGCCGGAGAACGAGGTCATCGGTTGTCCCTCGATTTGCGGAAGGGGCGCAACGCCGAAATCGATGCCTGCATTGCGATAGTCGGCGATCGTCCATGGTCCATTGATATCCATCGCGAGCTTGCCGCTGCTGAACAATCCTTTTTTGATATCGTAATTCACGTCGCCGAGCTTGACAGGCAGGACCTCCGCTCTCAGCTTTTGCAGGAATTCGCCGCCCTTCTGCGCGCCTTCGTTGTTCAAACCGATATCCTCGCTGTTCATGCCGTCATCCCCGAAGATGTATCCGCCTTGGGATGCCAGGAACGCAAAGTCGTAGTAAAACTGCTGCAGCTCCCACATGAGTGCATATTTATTGTTTTTGGTATCGTTGAACGTTTTGGCAAAGTCGATGATTTCATCGAACGATTTCGGCGCTTCCGGATAGAGCGCTTTGTTATAGAACAAGGCATACGTTTCCACGCTGTACGGATATCCATACAGAATGTCCTTGAACGTTACTGCCTTCAAAGCGTTTTCGCTGGTCGATTCCGTCGTTCTCGATTCAAATACGTCGTTGGGCAAAATCAGGCCCGCTTCGGAGGCACTTCCGATTTTGTCGTGCGGGAAGACGACAACGTCCGCGGCCAATCCGGCCGGTCCGTCCGTCGTAAGCTTTGTCACCTGGTCCGTCGGCGGCAATTCTTCGAATTTGACCGGCACGCCGTATTTCTCCTCGAATTGTTTGATTCTGTCCGCAATGAAGCTGCTCTGGTTTTTGTCTTCCCAAATGACCAACGTGGCCCCTGGTTCCGGTTGCAGCGTGTCTGGAGTGACGGCCGGTCCTTCCGTATTTTCTTCGGCGACCGGCGTTGTTCCCGCCGTTCCGCCGCCTCCGCCTGCCGAACAAGCAACCAGCGATAACGACGTGAATGCCGCGAGTAGAATCCCCTGCCATTTCTTCATTCTCATTTCCCCTTCCCCCTGATTGGTAAAGCGTTATTGTTGCGCTCTTTCCCCCTCTGCCGTGCTCTTGTCGCCAAAGCTTCGAATCACAGCAAAGACTGCGTGTTACGTATGGACAAACGTTTGCCCAAAATTCAAATCAAGCGTCTTTGCTTATTCATCAAGAAGGAGGAAACAGACGTTAACACCCAATAATCGTCCATGTAAGCGCTGTAATAATAAACACATCATACACTAGGGTTCTCCCCTTGCACAAACGTTTGCACAAATGATTTTAGACGGAATTGCCCCAAAATTTGTTATCTGTCTTGAAAAAGTGACGTTTTGCTTGATCTGTCTTTATTTTCCTTCATTTTCCTCTCTGGAGTATTGTCCCGCATACTTGCCGATTGATTTCTTCCAAACCATGAATTAACATAGGAGCATGTTTTGATATGACGGTAGGGAAGGGATTTTTCACATGATTACAATCAAAGATATTGCCAAAATGGCGGGAGTATCCCCTTCTACAGTATCCCGGGTGATTTCGAATCATCCCCGGATCAGTCGCGAAACCTCGGTCAAGGTCCGGCAGATCATGAAAGAACACAACTATCATCCCAACATCATGGCAAAGAGCCTGGTGTCCAAAACAACGCAAACGTTAGGCATCATGCTGCCGCGGCCGGCGGAGGAGCTGTTTCAGAACTACTTCTTTGGGGAATTGCTGCGAGGCATCATGAGCCATGCCACCCGCATGAATTATGAAGTGCTGCTATCTACCGAGTCGACTTCGGGCAACGGCCTTGACGCCATCTCCCGCCTGGTCTATGGAAGAAGAGTCGATGGCATTATGCTGCTTTCGTCGCGACGGGAAGATCCGCATATTGCGTTTCTGGAAGAGGAGCGTTTTCCGTTTGTGCTGATCGGCCGCAGCGAAACCCATCCTGATGCACCCATGGTGGACAATGATAATGTGCAAACGGCTTATGACGCGACCAGCCATTTGATTGCGCAGGGACATGCCCGCATCGGGTTCGTCAGCGGACCGCCGGAGTTTACCCTTTCTCATGATCGCATGACGGGATATGCCAAAGCGATGGAAGATGCGCAGCTGCCGACCCATTCCGATTGGATTCTGGAAGGAGAATATTTGCAGGACAGCGGATTCCGGGCCATGTCGCTATTTATGTCACTGCCAAACCGACCGACGGCGATCGTGGTCATCGACGATCATGTGGCTTTTGGCGTATTGCGTGCATTGGATGAGTTGGGATATCGCGTACCCGAGGACATCAGCGTCGTCAGCTTCAACAATATCGCCCTGTCCGAATTGGCTTCACCGCCGCTGAGTTCCATCGATATCGGCACCTATCAGCTTGGCTATTCCGCCGTTCAATTGCTGTTGAAGATCATCCAAGGCGACGAAGGCGCAATCTCGCCGAACCCGATTATCATCCCCCATCGCTTGATGGTCCGGGAATCTTCACTTTATACCTTGCCAAGACAGATTTAAGCATGTCCGCGCAAACGTTTGTCCAAAATCCTGAAAACGGATTCTCCCCCCATCACCCCGGTTCCGGGGTGATGGGCTTATCCATGCTTGCCGCAGGATGAAACGAAAAAACCACGCCCTGGGAAGACGTGGTCTGACGTTCAGCTTTTTTGCCTGCTGATGCTGATCTATGATTCTACTTTACCGACTCCAATGCGTAACGGTTGGACGGAATTTCAAGGCCCAGATTGCCCCGCAGCGTCGTTTGCTCATACGCCGTGCGGAACAAACCGCGTTCTTGCAAAACGGGCACCACCAAATCTACGAAATCCGCCAGGCCGTTCGGCACGACTGTCCGGATGTTGAATCCATCCGCCGCTTCCGACTCGAACCATTCCTGTATCAGGTCCGCGATCTTCTCCGGCGTGCCGATAAAGGAAGTGCGCGGCGTGGATGCCAGCAATGCCACTTCCCTTAAGGTCAAGCCTTGCTCGCGGGCCTGCTGCTTGATTTTGTCCGTCGTGCTGCGGAAGCTGTTGCTGCCCAAATCGCCGATGTCCGGGAACGGCTCATCCAGCGCATATTGCGAAAAATCGAAATGCTCGAAGTAGCGCCCCAAGTAATTCAGCGCTTGGTCGATGGATACGAGAGCGGCGATTTCTTGATATTTGCGCTCGGCTTCTTCTTCGGTACGCCCCACGATCGGACCGATGCCTGGGAAAATGAGCAGTTCCTCCGGTTTGCGTCCATGGGCTGCCGCTCTCGCTTTTACGTCCCGGTAGAATTCTCTGGCTTCTTCCAAAGTTTCGTGAGCGGTATAGATCGCATCTGCCGACCGGGCTGCAAGATTTTTGCCCGATTCCGAGGAACCGGCTTGGAAGATGACCGGGTGTCCTTGGGAAGAACGGGCCACGTTGAGCGGACCCTGCACGGAAAAATGCTTTCCGCGATGATTCAGCGCATGCAGCTTGGACGGATCGAAGAAAATGCCGGCCTCCTTGTCGCCTATGAAGGCATCATCCTCCCACGAATCCCACAGTCCTCTGACGACTTGCAAATGTTCCTCGGCAATTTCGTAGCGCAGCGAATGATCGGGATGCTCGCCTTTGCCGAAATTCAGGGCCGAGCCTTCGAGCGGAGAAGTAACGACGTTCCAACCCGCCCGTCCGCCGCTAATCTGATCCAACGAAGCGAACTGCCTTGCAACGGTGAACGGTTCGCTATACGAGGTTGACAACGTAGCCACAAGACCGATGTGCGACGTCGCGCCAGCCAGCGTGGATAACAGCGTAATCGGCTCGAAACGGTTGAGGAAATGGGGGTTGGATTTTTCGTTGATATATAAACCGTCCGCGATAAACAACAGGTCGAATTTGCCTTCCTCCGCCTTGCGCGCCTGCTGTTTGTAGTATTCGATGCTGACGCTGGCATTGACCGGAATGTCCGGATGCCGCCAGAAAGAGATGCTATTGCCGACCCCGCTCAGATTGGCTCCCAGTTTCAATTGTCGTTTGCTCATCGTGTATTCCTCCCCGAATGGATGAATTAGTGGTTGCTGCTGTGCCCTGCCCCGGCGACAGTGCCTGAATTGTCCTGCTCCAGCTTCTGTGGGGTAACCGCGCTCTTTCGCACCATCCACGCCGCAGCCAACAGGGCGATGCCTGTCAACAGGAATACGACGGGAATGCCGGCCGAGCCGCCAATAAAACCTCCGACCAGCGGACCAAGCACAATGCCGAACTGGTTGGCGGATTGGCTCAAGCTTACCGCTCTACCCCGAAATTCAAGGGCTGCATGCCGCACAACCATCGCGTTCAGCGTTGGATAAACGGCAGCAAAGAAAAGGCCGTAAGCGAAGCGGACTCCCCCGAACACATACAGGTTGAATGCGAGTACCTGCAGCAAATTGCCAATCCCGCCGCCAACCAATCCGATCATCAACGTTTTATCGTATCCAAGCCTGCCGCCGAGCCTGCCCCAGCGAGGGCCCATAATGACCGTGGCCACGCCGACTGCGGAGAATACGATCCCTGCGCTAAGCGTCGCCGTATCCGGATTTCCTCCAATGGAGACGACATATAACGTAAGCAAGGGCTCCAGCACCATGACCGAGGTGGATACAAGCAGGATCAAGCCATAAATGCGCATCAAGCCCGGCGTGGCGGCAGCAGTCTTCAAATCGGCGATCCAGCCTGTGCGGACGCTCACCCGTTTCGCTTGGTTTTCGCGAACCCCCATGACGATCATTGCAGACACCAGCGTAAGGATGCCCGAAGCGACAAAACAGCCCCGCAGCCCGACCCATTGGCTGATCACGCCGCCGGCAAGGGGTCCCAGAATGCCCCCTGCCGCCGTGGAAGTCGATATCACGCCCATCGCGTAACCGACATGTTTTTCCGGCGTATTGGTGCCAACCAGCGTGACGGAAGCTGGATGGAAACCGGCCATCAACCCCTGAAATATGCGCACGGCCAGAAAGGAATACGGGTCGTGGACAAAGGCATTGGCCAAATGGGCCGCAGCCAAGCCTGCGCCGGAGCGAAGCAGCATCAGCTTGCTGCCGTGCCTGTCCGCCAGCGATCCCCAGAACGGCGCGCACAAGCCGCTGATCAGAAAGCTGATGGAAATCGATATCCCCGACCAGACTTCAAGTCCCGACTGAACGCCAAGCTCATTTTGCAGAAACAACGGAAAAAAGGGCACAGAGAGCGTATACGCCATATAGTTGAGAAACAGGCCCAGCCATAAGATGTACAGGTTTCGCTTCCAATGCGGCATGGCATGCTTCTCCATAGGTTTAAATTCCTATCAGGTAACTAGGTTATATATCATGTTAACGGAATACTTGCGGCATGTGTAATAGAAAAGTTCGATCGGCGTATTTAATAATTGAATAGCGGCATGTTTTTGCCGCATCCGCGAATCGGGCTTATGGGGTATGCCCAGCACACCTCCAGACATAAAAAAAGGAGAGCCGCGCTGTCATACGCTGCTCTCTCCTTCTTTTCACCCAATGTAATACCGTATTCTAAGGTGACGTCCCAGAAACTTGCTTTCTATACCTTGAATTTGCCGATCAGTTCTTGAAGCTCCTGCGCCATTTTGCTCAGACTGTCCGCAGACGCGGACACCTCGACCATCGATGCGCTCTGCTGTTCCGTCGATGCTGCGACGCTTTGCGTGTTCCCCGCCGACTGCTCGGCAATAACGGCCACGTTTTGGGCCATTTCAACCATGCTCTGCGCGCTGGCGTGCACCTGCTCCACGATCGCGGAAACCTCGATCGTTTCGGACGCCGCCTGATCGATGGAATCGGCAATGACGCCGAAGGCTTCTCCCGTGCGGGAAACCAATGAAATGCCCTCGCGGACCACTTCCGTCCCTTCATTCATCGAGGCTACCGCGTTTCCGGTTTCCTGACGCACTTCCTGCACCAGTTTGCGAATCTGCTCTGCGGAGCGCGTAGATTGCTCGGCCAGCTTTCTGACCTCGTCAGCAACGACCGCAAATCCCCGGCCATGCTCCCCTGCACGGGCGGCCTCGATGGCCGCATTGAGGGCGAGCAGATTCGTTTGGCTGGAAATCTGGGTGATCAAACCGATGATTTCGCCGATTTCATCCGTCTTCTGTCCAAGCTTGTGAACGACATCGGCCGTTTGATTCACTTTGTCGTGGATCGTGTTCATTTGGGCCACCGCATGATTCACGACTTCGGCGCCTTCCTGCGCCTTTTCGTTCGCGGACTGGGTCAGCTGCGTAACATACTGGATGGAACTCGATGCCTGGTTCATGCCTTTGGAAATGTCTTCGGTCGCCTGATTAAACGCGGCCGAGTTGTTCACCAACCGGTCCGAACCGTCGGCGATCTGCTGCACCGCTTCCGAGATATACTCGGCAGTTGTCCGCGTCTGCTCGGAGCTTGCGGACAATTCCTCGGAGGTTGCCGCCACCTGCTCGGCATTGAATCCGACCTGCGACACCAGACTTCTCAAATTGGCGGACATTTGATTCACGGCGCCGGACAACTCGCCGAGTTCATCCTTCGAAGTGATCTTCACCTCGTTGGTCAGGTCACCCGCGGCAATATTGTTCGTTGCCGCCATCAGCCGTTTCAACGGCGCGTCGATGGAGCGAATGATCCAGGCGGCCACCAGCGCTCCGCCCACGATGGAGACGGCAATGATCACCAACGTGGTATACAATATTCCGCGGCTTGCTGCCGAAATTTCTTCCACGTCGATGACACCCACGATTTTCCACCCGGTTGCCTCATTGGTCGCGTACACGGCAATTTTGTCCGTTCCGTCTGACGAATACTCGACATTCCCTGACGGTTCCACTTTCATTTGCTCTACATAGCTTTCGGTATCTTCGGAACCTATTTCAATCGTCGGATGGGTTATGTACTTGTTATCTTTGTCCAATACGGAGACATAACCTGTCTCGCCAACTTTGATTTTGTTGATTTGCTCGGCAAGATTGGTCAGGCTAAGCACGATGCTGACTACGCCGGAGTCGTCGGCGGTGGCCATGGAAGGCACAACGATCACTTTGCCGTCCTGGCTAATAATCGGATTGTTGACGAGCGTCTGCCCTTTATTCTCCATGGCCAGCGTATACCACGCCCGTTCCCTCGGATCGAAATCTTCCGCAAAGGTCTGCTGCGGCGAGTTGAGCAGCTTTCCTTCCGTTGTCGCAAATTGCACATGGTCGTACTCGGATTTCACCGCTTTGATTGGGTCCAAAATTTGACGAAGCAGCGGACTTTCGTCACCGTCGACCATGCCCTTGTTCACCGTTTGCGAGAGGTATTTCAGATCCTCCAGGCTAGTGTTGATCAGTGTTTCCACTTGCGTATTCACGGTTTCTACCGATTGACGCGTATTTTTGAGAAACTGTTCCGTGATGTCTTCCTTGGCGGTCAGATACGACAACCATCCCAAACCGGCTGTCGGAACGACGAGAATCACCAGAAAGGCCAAGGTGAGGCGTGCCCGGATCGTAAACTTCCTTCCGGTTTTGGGGACGCCAGGTTGAACGACAGGCTTGCTGCGTTTTGTCTTTTGCTTCTTCATGAATCCTATCCTTTCTTCGGCATCATAGTTCTACCCATAATCGTCATGCATAGAAAGTGGCAGTTTTATATATTTCGGCATGACAGGCCGATAACTTTAGGCTAAAAGTCCTTTGATTTAATGAAAATTATAAATTTCGACATTTTCCTTGTTGGGAATTAGAGCATATCAGCAAATTTTTATTCAAACTTGCTAGCATAGTAGTCTTTTAGTTGCGCAAAAGATACATTATCATCCAAAAATTTAGGATGAAATACCCAATAAATCAATTGACAGGATGTGTACTTGTGATATAGTAGTCGAGAAATATTTTAATATGCCTACATAGGAAGGGTAGTTGGAGATGACAAATAAACAAACAGGAAGAGCCGTACGGCGTTTGACCGCAGGCATGCTTGCATTGCAAATTGGCATCACCGCATTCGGAGTTCCCGCATTCGCTTCGAAAGTGACCATCGTCTCGCCTCATGGCGTGGAAACCTTATCGCCGGAAGGCGCCATTCAGTCCACGGGAACATGGGATGTAGGAACGCGCGCGGGAGACTATGTTTACGTGGCAGGCATGCGCGGCATTGACCCCACGACCAACAAACTGGTCGCTGACGAAGAAGGCCGCATTCGCCAGGCGTTTCTCAACATGAAGCTGATTGCCGAATCCGAGGGCGCCACGCTGCAGGACGCGACTCGCCTCGTAGTGTATGTGACGGATATGTACCGGTATCGGCCCATCGTGAATCAGATCCAGGAAGAACTTTGGGGCAAGGGTCCGTACCCCCCGCGTACGATCGTGGAAGTGGACCGCTTGAACCAGGATGACATCGTCGAGGTAGAGGGCACATTCTATGCGCCGGAGAAAACATCGAAAGCAGCTCAGAAGGGACCGTCCGCGAACGGCACGAACGTGTCGCCTAACGGCGTCAAAACCCTTGCTCCTCAAGGCGCGATCCAATCCACGGGGACGTGGAATCTCGGAACGCGGGCCGGCGACAACATTTACGTGGCAGGCATGCGCGGCATCGATCCGGCCACCAACAAGCTCGTGTCGGACGAGGAAGGGCGTATTCGCCAAGCGTTTCTCAACATGAAGCTGATTGCCGAATCCGAGGGCGCCACGCTGCAGGATGCAACCCGTCTCGTGGTGTACGTGACCGACATGTATCGATATCGCCCGATCGTGAACCGGATTCAGGAAGAACTGTGGGGCGACGGACCCTATCCTCCGCGCACGATCATCGAGGTAGACCGCTTGAACCAGGACGACATCGTTGAGGTGGAAGGCACGTTCTACGCGCCGGAGAAAACATCGAAGGCAGCTCAGAAGGGGCCGTCCGCGAACGGAACAAACGTGTCGCCTAATGGCGTCAAAACCCTTGCTCCTCAAGGCGCCATCCAGACTACAGGTACATGGGATCTTGGAACGCGTGCAGGGGATACCATTTATGTGGCAGGCATGCGCGGCATCGATCCGGCCGCCAACAATCTCGTGTCCGACGAAGAAGGCCGCATTCGCCAAGCGTTTCTCAACATGAAGCTGATCGCCGAATCCGAAGGCGCCACGCTGCGGGATGCTACCCGGATCGTCGTGTACGTCACAGACATGTACCGGTATCGTCCAATCGTCAATCAAATCCAGGAAGAACTGTGGGGCGACGGACCTTATCCTCCGCGGACCATTATCGAAGTGGATCGTCTGAACCAGGACGACATCGTCGAGGTGGAAGGCACGTTCTACGCGCCGAAAAAATAAATACGCACAACATGGCGGCTCCCTTGCGGGAGCTCCTTTTTGCTGCCACGAATCCGAGAGGTCCAGTCGAAGCCGCTCCATTCTATCAACTTTTGAAGGGTCAGCCCGTTCGCTGGACTTGCCTGGAATCCACGGAAACTGCGGCTTAGCCCCCACCACATGCCGCATGCTGTAACGAACCTCCCACACCTTATATGATGTTGTGGAGAGCGATTGGAATTCTAACGAAACTCAGACACGTTATTTGACCGGAAAATGGGCGATTATGCACCATTTCCAGGAAATAACGTGTTTCAGGTTCATTAGAGCGGCTTGAAGAACACCAAAAAGGGCTCCCGCATTCATCCTTGAACGCACGGAAACCCTTTTGACAGTACTGGAGGAGCCTTAACCGACCCAATGCGCCGACTTGGTCTTCAGCCGGGAAAGGTCGTTTTCGATATTTATCGGCTGGGAAAGCACCCACATATAGTATAACGATTTGGCCGCTTTCTCCCGGGTGACCCCTGCTTTGGGTTCCAGTTCCCGGCCGTTCCAGACTCTTCCCCGTTCAATGTCTTTCTCTGAGCGCAACAATCCCAGCATGTACGCCTTCCTCACCCGATCGTAGAGAGCCGGGTCGATCTCGGCCGTATCCTGCAGCTGTTCAAAGGACACAAGCGGATAATACATGATTCCTCGTTCGTCGGGCGCCAAATGAGCATCATAGTCCGAATGGTCCGGGGGAACTGCTTTCCCGTTATAGTCGGTCATGTAAGCCGGAAGCACCTTCGCACCGAATTTTGCCTCAAAGGCATCCAACAGCATGCAGCCCATGGTCTCTCTGGACAATGTCCCTTCCGCCTGCACGTCCCGACCTAATGCGTCTGGATCCAGATCCAATAACCGGGACAATGCATGTCGAAATTCGCCAAACTTCATCAACGCTTCCGGGTGAAAGCAGGATCGTTCATCCAGCTTCATAACGCCCAGCTGGACCAGCTTCTCAATCTGATTCCGGTAATACGCCCCGCGTCCTGTCATGGCATCGACAGCCATCTCGGGATATACGGCCGACCAATCCTGATTCCGAATCGCTGCCTGCACCTCCGGCTTCAGCCACGAAGCAACCCGGGCAGCATCAGGCTGCCCCTGCTCCGCAAGCCGCGCAAGACACATTGCCACGATGCGGGCAAACGACTTGGAGAGGCTTTCTTTGAAATGCGTGCCATCGATCTTGCGCGCCGGATGACCGTTCGCAAGACTGCCGTCATTGGTTTTGCCCGGCGTCTCCCCTGCTTCGATCGACATGAAGACGGCGGTTGTGCCTTCGACACCGATCTCGTTATAGTACCGCACGCTCTCCCGGTTCAAATCGATCAGCGGCACGTTCAACTGTTCGGCCAGTTCACGCATGATCTTCGGAAATTGCCGCTCGCGGAAAGAGTCCGCGTAGACATGCCCGGGCGCGGCATTCCCATCCACCCGGGACATTGGCGTGACCAGCATCGGGATCATCTGCCTGGACCGGATCGCCGGAATGTACACCTCGCGAATATACGTGCGGTACATTTCTTCCGTCGCGCCTCTGCCAAAGCGGTGGTTCTCGTCACGCGATTCGTCGTTGTGCCCGAACTGGATCAACACGACGTCCCCTGCATTTCCCGTCAGCAAAATATCGTTGAAGCGCCCTTCCGTATAAGCGCTTTTGAAGGACCGTCCGCCCATGGCATAGTTGATCACCCGCACCTGCCTCGGGTCGAACAAATCATCGAACACCTGCCCCCAGCCGCTCATCGGCGCTTCCATGAAAATATAGGATTTCACGGTGGAGTCCCCGAGCGTAAACAGTGCAGGCAGCTTGCTTTCAGGGCGCGGGTAGACCGGTATGGGCGTCAGCACCAGCTCGGCGATGCCTACAGGACAGCCCAACCGGCGAGGTTCGATTTCAACGTCGATAAACTCGCGTCCGTTCACATAGTCGTAACTCCATAACCGCTCGTCCTGAAAAACGCGTGTCCTATTGGGTACAAGCCGTGCCGCATCCCAATAATCCGCATTCAGCAAGCCATCCGCATGCATGCCCGAGATCGCGATCATCGTGTCGCCAAGCCCGGACGTGGTACGTACCTGTATCCGATATGCGCCAGGCTCGGCCTTGACCCGGAAACACATGCCGTAATGGTTGAAATCCTTCTCCGTGGATTCGTTTCGATCCGCAAATCGTTCCTCGAGGATGACGCACCCCTCTTGAACCGGCACGATCTGTTCAATATGAACCTCTCGTGGCGGCTGGGCGCAGGTTCTTTCCACGAAACCATATCCGGCGGCGTCGTCATAACGCGGGACGACGCCCTGCTCTTCCTGCACAACGGACCGATACCCCTTTTTTGGCAAAGCTGTGAAGTTGAACTGCATGCTTTTGACCATCACATCGATCCCCCCTATCCGTTCATGCCATGATGGATTGCATTGCCTGCTTTCCCTTATTCCATCGTCCAGCCATCCATTATTTCAGTCCGCACCGTGCTTATCCGGACACAGAGCCGGCGTTTGCGGAACCGTATCGTTCCACCTCCAACGATGCCAGCAGATAGGGAGCTACGCCCATCGGTGTATCGGCAACGACCTGTTCCGAAATGTAATAATCATAGGAGCCGTTGCGATCCTTGCTTAACCCGGCCCCATTGCAGATCGAATGCAAGTGCAGTCCTTGTTCGTCCTCTGACACCAGATGTGTTCCAATGCCTTCATAACCGCGCAGCATGCCTGCGGCAAAAGACTTCTCCAAATACCCCAGCCTGATGCCTTTGGCTAGTGCATAGACGAACATGCAGGAACCCGAGGCTTCCACATAGTTGCCAGGGCGCTTCGCTTCATCCAGCACCTGGTACCACAGCCCCGTGGCTTCGTCCTGGACGCGCAGCAAGGCATGGCACATGCGGTGGAAGATGCCTACCAGCGTGCCGCGCCGCGGATGAGTGACCGGGAAATGCTCCAGGCTGTCCACGAGCGCCATCGCATACCATCCCATGGCCCGGCTCCAGAAGTGCGACGACAGGCCGGTCAACGAATCGGCCCACTCCTGTTCCCGCGATTCGTCCCATCCATGGTAAAGCAGGCCGGTCCGGGGATCGCGGTTTTTGCGCTCGATCAGCTCAAGCTGGTGAGCAACCTCATCCATCAGCTCGGGACGGGCAAATACCTTCGCATATTCCGCCAGAAACGGGGATGCCATGTATAAGCCGTCCAGCCACATTTGAAAGGGATACACTTTTTTGTGCCAGAAGCCGCCTTCCGACGTCCGGGGCTGACTGATCAACTGATTTGCCAGCAAATGGGCAGCCTTCGCATAACGTTCGTCCCCCGTCTGCCGGAGGAGCGGAAACAGGTTTTTGCCCTGATTGATCTGATCGAGATTGTACTCTTCCAACGAATACGTGCGAATCGATCCATCCTCGTTTACAAAAGCGTCCATATGCCTTTTTACAAAGCGAACATATTCGGCCGCTCCAAGCTGCTCGCCTGCACGTCCCATGGCCATGAGCAGCATGCCGGGCACATAAGCCCATCGTTTCAATATATATTCATGTTCTCCCCGATCATTACACTGTCCCAGAATCATTTCTGCAATGGTTCGTGCGCGGCTTGCCTGTGCTGTTTTCACGTGATCCATTCCGTGTTCCTCCTGTCATTAGTTCTCCTTCCCCTGCGGGTCCAACGCGTGAGCATTGTTCGACCGGGTAATGCTCGCGGATTCTAATCCAGCCCCTCGTATTCGAACCAGCCGAAGTCAGCGAATGCATCATCCCTTCCAGCGCTCTCCAATGCCTCGTTTCCGGTCGAGTCTGTGCCCGGCTGCGTGCAAGCATACAGGCCGATGTACGTGCCCGTAAATCCCCCGGCCCGGTCCGTGCTGAGCAGCCTGCCGTCTGCGTGTTCGCACAAAGGCGTCCATTCCGCCGAGTCATGCTCGCGATAGTCGAAACGGTAATCCTGATGATGCGCTTCTACCTTCAGTTGGATGCGATCGGCTGCCCATGCTGCCGCAGCCAGCCGTCTCTCCCGTCCGCCTTGGCGCTCCATCAGGCGCAGTACACGCTCGCCCCGCTCCAAGGCGATCTCGCATCGAAAATGATGGTCCCCGTTATGAAACAGCGCTAGCCCCGCCGTTTCGCCTTCATGCCCGGGCTTAAACTCCAACTGCACGGCTGCCCTGAAGCTCAGATGCTGCTGGCGGCGTCCGACGAAGGCCGGATTGCCCTGTCCGGAAAGCGTTTCTGGCTTCAGCCTCAACCGCAGATAACCGGGACGTTCGGCAAGGCTCCAAAAGTCGCCGCGCGGCGTACGGAGGAAGTTCCAGACCGGGGAAAGACCGCTTCCATCGAACTCATCCCGGACGGGATCGGCGGGCCAGACCGTTTCCGGCAAATCCGGCGCCTGAACCTCCAGTTCCAGCCTGCCCGCACCCGGGCTGACGACAGGCCATTCCTGTTCCCACACTACCGGAGCCAGAAACGTTTCCCGGCCCAGATTGCGGTAATATCCACCCGCCGTTCGGGAAGCAAGACAGAACATCCACCAATCGCCATGCTGCGTCTGGACCAATTCGCCATGGCCCACGTTGACGATGGGATACTCCCGGCCGAGATGCCGATGGGTCAGGATCGGGTTAGCCTTGTGGCCTTCATATGGACCGCGCACGCTGCGGCTGCGGGCAATCGTTACCGCGTGCGTATGCCCTGTTCCGCCTTCAGCGATCAAGAGATAGTACCAATCCCCGATGCGGTACAAGTGCGGCCCTTCCTGAGCATGCGCGACTTTGAGCGCGCCTTGCCAGATGCTTTCTTTTTCGCCGATCAGCCGTCCTTGTTTCAGGTCAATTTCCTGCAGCCAAATATCCATATGTTTGGGATGGTCCTGCCCTTCCGGCGGGACGCGATTGCCCGTATAATATGCACGGCCGTCCTCATCGAAGAAGAGTGAGGGATCGATGCCCGGTGCGTCCTCCAGCCAAATGGGGTCCGACCAGTCGCCGGCCGGGTCCCTGGTTGTGACGTAAAAGTTATGTTCTTTTTTGTCGTTGTCGACATAAGTCGTGATCATGTAAAATACGCCATCATGATACCGGATCGTGGGAGCCCAGATGCCTCGCGAAGGCAGGATGCCGTCCAGATTGAGCTGGGAGGCGCGGTCGAGCACATGCCCAAGCTGCCGCCAGTGAACCAGATCCTTGCTGTGGAACAGCGGCACGCCCGGAAAATATTCGAAACTGGATGTCACCAGATAATAGTCATCGCCTACGCGAATGGCCGACGGGTCGGGATAAAATCCGGGCAGTACCGGGTTTTGAAACGTTCTCAACATAACTCTCCTCCAGTTCGTCGTATGGAAACACGCCCATTATAGTGGATTGAGAGGTCGTTTTTTTAATCGTTCCATGTGCATTTCGCCTTTTCTTCATCTTTTTTGCTCTTATGAGGGATGCCCCGGCCCACCCTGAATCCCAAAAAAAGAAACCATCCTGCATTTACGGATGATTTCTTATCGTTGCAAAAATGGATGCTAACGTGGTTCTCCATTATTGTCAGCTTACTTAAACTCTTCCGGACCGACATCCATCGCAAAGGTACCATCAGCATACAATAACGGACTGCGTTCAACGTTTTTGCGAGAGTATTGCTCCACGTGTGAGACGCGCATTTGCTTAGAATCGGTAAAATCGATGTGAGCAATCGCTACCCAATATGAAAGATGGCTTTTCTGGTGCAGCGGCGTGGTCACAACTTGCCCCTGATGATTGTCGACCACTGCTCGGACCTTCATGGATTTGAAACTTCCAATCCCGTTGCTGAGCGCGCTGTATGCCGCAAACAGAATGTATTTCAATGCCTCGGGGCGATGGATGACGATGGTTTCTTTGCCATGGGATAATGCATCCCCGTATAACTGTATGTAGGGTTGTTCAAGAGCGGATCCCAGGTTGCGATAATAAATTTTTCCGATCTCGTTGTCCTTCGTCACATAGAAGCAATAGAGATCCAGATCCTTGTCTTTTTTCCATTCTAACGTGGCGGTAACTTTTTCAGACTTCTTAATGTTGATGCTTTCTTGCTTTTTAAGGTCCAGCTTCAATGGCATGGGCGGTTCTTCTATTGCGGCAGCAGCTTCTTCGGCGGCATCCTCCAGCGCAAGGCCGTAATTGGTGACGAGTGCGGCAAGTCCGCCATGAAACCCGCTCCCGACGGCATTGAATTTCCAGTCCCCGTTATGAATGTACAGTTCGCCCACAACGATGGCCGTTTCCAGATTCAATCCGTCTCCGAAATGAAATGTAGCGATTTGTTCGCCATTGGAAGGATCATAAATCAGGCATGAGGCGTCCCGGACCATGGAAAAATTTTTTCCGTTGATTTCTCCTTCATGGATCGTCAGCGTGATTCCGATTTTATCGATGTCGGGCGGGATTTTGCCAAACGAAATATGAATGCATTCCATCTGCCCGTCTCCACCGAAACTATGCCTAACGGCTCCTTGCCTGCCCGATTGTTGGTTATAGAAAATCATATCATCGTCTCTCGTGCATCTCCCTTCATGATTAAGAAGAAACGCTGAAGCGTTGATATCGATGGATGGTCCCGACGTATGCCACGTAAGCCCAATCGCCAATTCAGGAAATATCCTGCCTTTAGTAAGTTCCACTTTTTGTCCTTTTTGCACAATCATAAACGCTCCTCCTCTTCCAGACACAACTCCAAAAATGCAAACAATCCGGATGCCTCCACCGCACGCCTGCCCCAATCATGCCAAAAGTAAAGCACCTGCCCCGCCTGCCCACGTTCTGACGGGTCCATGTCAAGACACAAGTAATCCCCGCCGCCGTTGCTGGCAATCGGAATCCACTTCGGATTCCAAGCCATCGGTTTGATTTCGGCATCGGCCTCCGGTTCCATTTCATCCGGTTCGAACTCCTCCTGCAGGAAACGCCAATTCTCCAGCACCTCCGCTAGCGGGGACAGGGTCAGGTTGCGGACGAAACACTCCGTCCCGATCTTCCGTACCTGTCCATTGTGCACGCGATAAAGGTCCTTCATTTCTTCAGGCAGGGAGAAGCCGAGTCCGGTCTCGACATCGCGAAACTCCTCTTCGCTTGCACCCTGCTGCAAACCCAACGCCTCCCTGAAATCCGGACGCTCGTTTGCTCCTTTCGCAAATATGCGCTGCCACAACGTTTCTGCTTTGCTGACCATTCGGCTTCAACCTCTCCCCATAAGATTCCCGGCATGCTGCCGGAGCAGATTACATTTCTTTTAAAACGCCTTTGACCAAACCGATAAACGTCGTTTTCACCTGCGCAGCCACTTCGATGACCTCATCGTGGCTCAGCGGCTGGTCCAAAATGCCGCACGCCATGTTGGTCAGGCAGGAAATGCCAAGCACTTTCATGCCACCATGGATCGCCACGATTGCTTCCGGAACGGTGGACATGCCGACGGCATCCGCGCCCAGCGTGCGAATCATGCGAATCTCGGCCGGCGTTTCGTAGGCTGGTCCTGTCCACCACGCATACACGCCTTGCTGCAGGCTGATATTTTGTTCCTCGGCGACCCGCAATGCCAGATGGCGCAGTTCACTGCTGTACACCTCGGACATGTCGGGGAATCGAACGCCAAGCTCATCATTGTTCGGGCCGATGAGCGGATTGTTGGCCACCAAATTGATATGGTCCGTAAGCAGCATCAGTTGACCTGGCGCAAAGCCGGTGTTCACCGCGCCGCAAGCGTTGGTAACGATCAGCTTTTCCACGCCCAGCGCCTTCATGATGCGAACCGGGAACGTCACTTCATCCAGCGTAAATCCTTCATAATAGTGAAGGCGCCCTTTCATCGCAACAACCGTTTTGCCCTGCAGCTCACCGATCACGAGTTCGTTCGCATGGCCAACGGCTTCGGATTGCGCAAAATGCGGAATGCTTGCATACGGAATCACCGTTGCATTTTCGATCTCGTCCGCCAGCGCCCCAAGGCCTGAGCCCAAAATCATGCCGACAACAGGTCGGCTTGCGCCGATTTTGCCCAATATGTAATCTCGCGCTTCATGAATATGTGATGTTTGATGCATGGATATGTCCTCCCGAATGTATGGAATTAGAGTAGGCGAAACAGCACTGCATGATCCAGTGTAAGCTACCGAACCATCCGATGCAAACGAAAGGCTGACCTAAAAGGCAAAGACAAAGGCCGCTCGGCCCCTTACGACTGGAGCAGCTCGAAATACGGGATGACAGTGCGTCGAAATCCGGAGCTTCGCCCACATTCTCGTGAAACTGCATGCCAATGGAGTAAGCCTCATCTTGTCCCCACTGTACACAAAAAAAAGACTCTCTGTCGAGAGTCGGCATTCATATATTCCGTACAAACGAATGTAAACGAAGCTGATCCGTCCTTCGGCTTTAATCCACCGTCATGATCGAAGCCCCGTAATCTTCAATATGAACCTTCGCGCTAAACGTAACGGGAATCGCAACAAACTCTCGGTCCCAGTCGTCCTTGAGCTGCTCCCACAGGGCGGGATGCTGAATCCGTACGGTTTTGCCGAAGCCGGCTGCTTCCGCCCGCAGCGATTTCATTTTGGCGACGGCCTGCTGTGCCAGCGCGATCACCCGCTCCTCCACGATATCGGCTTGTTTGGCGAGCAATGCATTGTTCCCCTTGTTCTCTTTGCGAACAAAACTTTCCGAGATTCGACCGGTCGACGTTAACGTGACATGAAACGAAAGCTCGTCTCCCCGAACGTTGGCTTTGATTTCGCTTTTGGCAGACTTGATTTCGTAGGTGAAATTTCGCTGTGAACCCGGCTCCGCGACTCTCACGATGCCTCCGGCCAGATCGCCGGTGATCCACTGCAGCCCCTCCACATCGATTTCGCTTAAATGACCGCCGTATTCCCGCGTTTTACCACGGATTATGCCCGCACCGGACAGCTTGACACCTTGTTTCGTGACGATGACATTGGGCAAGATGAAGCTTGAACCCGACTTCAAGGGACCGATGACTTTGGCGAGCGAAACCGGTTTGACCATACGGGCGCTGCGGGATCGGTTGTTGAACAGGTCCTTAAGCATGAAGGCCGGCGTCTGTCCGGAATGCGTTTCTTTAAACGCATCGCTGGCCATTCCCGTGCTCGTAAAAAGCAGCAAGCTCAATCGAATATCGTTATCCGCCAGATAGAAGTCCAAGAGCTCATTCATGGGTACCTGCTCCAGCAGTTTCGAACCGATGACAATCGTTTTCAGATGAAAGCCTGCCGGAGACTGGTTGCTGAGATAACTTTCCCTGGTCATTTCCATGTTGGAATTTCCCGTCTCCTGTTCGTTGTAGAACGTTTTTCCCGGCGAAGCGGCACCGGAATTATCCCCCTTCTCAGGCAAAACAAACTGCACGGTTCGCCGGATGTATTGTTTGGAGTCATTGCTCTCCTTCCCCACTGCTGACGATGCGCCGTTCTCGTCCGGGGAAATCCAGTCCAGCGCAATCCCGGCCTCGAGATTGCGCTCCTCAATCGGTGAACTGCTCCAGCACCCCGCAAGCAGGATGCATCCTGTGAGCGCGCTGATCAGCAGCATGCCGAGACGTGCTTTTTTCATGACAGTTTCGACCTCCAAACGGAAAGCAGGAGCAGGATGATCGGAAAACTCGAAAAGAGGATCAAATTGGCTTTTCCAATAAAAGCGCCCACAGCAAATACTTCATTCATGTTTTGAGGCAGTTTGGACAACACACAGATGAAGGGCACGATCACATACAGACTCCATTTGTACGGCATTTTCGTGATCTGGGACAGCCCCAGAGCCGCACAGTAGAACACAATCGTGAACGTGGCGAAAATCTGGATGATCCAGATGGACAACAGCAGGGATTCGAAGCGTTCCAGCAACAGGTTCTCCACCTCCACGCTGCGCGCGAGATCAAAAAAAGGCCAGGTCCGCGTCAGGACGCCATCAATCGAAAATGCGCCGATACAGATGATCACCGCCGTCGTATAAAATACGACAGCCAACCCGATGCCCCACCCGGCAATCAGCGTCGCTTTCTTTGGGTTTTGCATTCGGCACAATATGAACAACAGACATTCGCTCCCGCTGAAGGTCAGCGTGGTCGATCCCATGCCATGCAGGACAGGCATGAACCCTTTGGCGAGCACCGGTCGAAGATTGTCCACATCGAAAATATGAAAACCCAGCGAAAAAATCAGAATCAGGACAAAAGCGATGATCGGAAAGATCACTTGACACACTTTCCCGATCGTGGTTATTCCCTCCATACACAGGTACAGGGATGTCCATATAAACAAAGCCAAGATGGCCCAGCCTGGCGTTCCTTCCAGCAGAAAGAACGAAGTGACTTCTTCCATGGATCGCAGTTCGAAACTGGCCACATTGATGTAATACAGAATCAAGATCAATCCGATGCACTTGCCCACGAAAGAACCGGCAATTTCCTGCACGTATTCGTAAAAGGTCATTTCCGGAAAACGCTGGCTCAGCTTGATGATGATCCATGCGTTAACAAAGCTGTATGTTCCTCCGACAGCCACCGTCATCCAAGCATCGGGCGTGCCGACTGCCTCGGCCAACTCCCTCGGCAAGATCAGCAGCTCCGCGCCAATGATGAAACAAACAATCACACCCATGGCTTGTAACGTCGTTAGCTGGTTGGATTGAGGCAACCCGGCTGACATCGCTGCACCCCCTTCCTGAGTTAATCGCTGCGTTTCGGATCTTTCGTTTTCAATACGTTCGGCCGACTTTTCATGAATTGCAGCGGCGCGCGGATTAAATAATCCTTCCAGTCTTTAAGAGACTGGGGTACCGCCATCGTCACGTAGGGAATGCCAAAGCTTTTGAGCTTCAGCATATGGATCGTCAAAAACAGAAAAGACATAATAACGCCATAGAGCCCAAAGATCGCGGCGCTGAACATGATCGGAAACCGCAGCAAGCGCATGGAGATGCCTGCGCTGTACATCGGCGTGGCAAACGACGAAATGGCCGTCACCGCCACGACAATGACCAGAATGGGGCTGACGATGCCAGCATTGACCGCAGCTTGCCCGATAATCAAACCGCCGACGATCCCCATCGCCGGACCAATCGGTTTGGGCAATCGCAAGCCTGCTTCCCGCAGCATTTCGATCGCTACTTCCATGATCATCGCTTCAATCAATGTGGAGAAGGGAACGCCCTGCCTGGTGCCGATAATGGAAACGACCAGCTTCGTCGGAATAAGGCCGGGATGAAACGAAATGAAGGAAATGTAAACTGCAGGAGCGAACAACGAGATTAACGTGGCTACAAAGCGAAGGATTCGAATCAGGGAACTGGGCAGCCACCGCTCGTAATAGTCTTCGGGAGACTGCAGCATCATGCCGTAAGTTACGGGCATTAGCAATGCATATGGGGAGCCGTCGAGCAAAATGGCTACCCTGCCTTCCAACAAAGCCCCCATCACCCTGTCGGGACGCTCGGTACTTTGGATTTGCGCGAAGGGACTCAGAAAGTTGTCCTCGATCAGCTGCTCCACGTAACCTGCTTCCATCACTTCATCCACCTCGATGGTGCCGACGCGCCGCTTCACTTCTTCCACAAGCCCGGGGTTGGCAATATCCTTGAAATAGACGACCATCAGTTCTTTTTCAACCCGGGTCCCCACCTTGTAGGATATCATCGAGAGGCTGTCGCTCTCGCCATGCCTGCGAAGCATCGCCGTGTTGTCGCTCAGCACCTCCGTAAAACCGAGGCGTGGACCGCGAAGGACCGATTCGGAGACGGGTTCTTCAACCGAGCGGCTTTTTCCCCCGGAAATGCCAAGCACAATCCCGCCGGGAGCACCATCCACCAGCAGCATCACCGATCCGAACAAAACTTTGCGGAGCGCCTGCTTGACATCCGCAACCCATTCGATTTCTGCGATCGGCAGCAATTGCTGCATCAGAAAATCCTCCAGCGTCCGATCTGCTGCGAACCGTTCCGAATCCAATGGCGCGCTGCCCCAATCCAGCAGTGGTTTGATCACATTTTCGTCCAAACCGGACTTATCGGTCAGACCGTCAATGAAAAACAGAACCGCTTTCACGTTCAAATTTTGCAAATAGATTGTTTTTTCGTTGATGTCCTGCATGTCTCTGGCTGAAGCCCTGAACTTGCCCAGATTCAGCAGATGATCCATCGTAAAAGACAGCCCTTCTTCGCCAGCTTCCCCATCCCCCGTTTCGGTGTCCTGCCGGTCCGCATCGGGGTAAGCGGAAGGCTGTTTTTGTACCTCTTCCATCCTCTGTTTGCGCCTGCTGTGCCTTCCGTCCCAGGCCTGGATCTGTTGAAAGACCTGCCATATGAGCAAAGGAAACAATGTCAGCCATACTGCTTCCGCTATCATGTTCCATTTCGGCATATGATGCATGATCGTTTGCCACATGGTCCATCCCCCGTTTCCAAAACCTCCATATAGGTTGTAGAGTTTCCAAAAGATAATAAATCATGCAAAAAAAGAACAAAAGCGACGATTGGGTCTCATGCCCCAAATGACTTTTGTTCTTTCCGATTTAAAATATAACGATCCCGCCCGCTGCCGCAAGCAAAATGACGACGAACGGATGCAGCTTGTACTTGATGATCGCAAGCAGGCAGCCTGCACAGATGACGAGCATCCCCAGCGTCGTCCAGTCGAGCAGCGATCCGGTATTGCCGCCAATGCTGAAGTGAATGGCCGCGTAAATGATGAGTCCGGTCACGATCGGCCTAAGGCCATAAAAAGAGGAGCGGACCCACATATTGTTCTGCAAACGCATGAAAAATGCAGTGAAACAAATAACGATGGCAAGCGACGGCAAAATAATGCCGATCGTGGATACGATCGCTCCCGGGATCCCGCTCTCGGAATATCCGATCAGCGTGGCCGTATTGGTGGCAATCGAGCCTGGGGCCATGCCGGCCAAGGAAACGAGTTCTTGGAACCGTTCCGGTTCGATCCACCCCTTATCCATCACTTCCCGCTGAATAAGGGTAATTACCGCATATCCTCCGCCGAACGAGAGGGAGCCCACTTTTAAAAACAACCAAAATAATTCCCACAGCATGTAATCACCTTCAGATGTAATATTCGGGAAAATGAGGCTCCTGCTTGTTCTCGTTGTCCTCCTTCTCCGTTTGTGCCGCCATGCCGAGTGCACGTTTGACAAACACTACAAGCATGCCGATGATCGGACCACCGATAATCAGGTACAGCGAATGAACCTGGGTGAACAGCAGCACGGATACGCTTGCGGCGGTCAGCAGCAAAGTCGCGGCATCCATGATCGACCGTTTGCCCATCTTGAATGCAGCCACGATGATCAGCGCCACTATGGCTGCATGGATTCCTTTTAAAGCCGCCTGTACTTTGGGAACGTCCTGGAACATCATACCAAGCAGGCTGAGGACAAATACGATGATAAACGTAGGCAGCGTAATCGCCGCAACGGCACCTATGGCGCCAATCACTCCTGCCATTCTATAACCGACAAACGCGGCTGAATTGACGGCGACGCCGCCCGGTGCCGAACCGGCCACCGATATCATGTCTGCCATTTCGGAGCGATCCAACCATTTCTTTTTCTCGACGACCTCGCGCTCGATCGCAGCAATCATGGCATAACCGCCCCCAAAGGTAGAGGGACCCAGCTTCAGAAACACGGCACACAACTGGACAAGGAGGTTAAGGTTAATTTTGCGTTGTGTGTTCATATAACACCTTCCCGTTTCATGTTCAATAACTCTTATACTTCATTATAGCATGTTTATTCCATTTTGGAATAAAGTCATCAAAAAATATTAGCCTAAAAGTTATCCTCCCTTTCACAACCTAAAAAATACCACATAATTCCACCAACTTAATTCCATAATAGAATTAACTCAATTATTCCTATAACATTAGCTGGAAAACGTAACTTTCTTCCGTTATACTGAATTTATCTATCCCGACTCATTCACTTGGAAATGGAGCCGTATACTGATGCTTAAACGTTCCCATTCTTCAATTCATAAACAGATTTACGATCGGATCGCTTACCTTGGCACCGTCTCCAAAGCCGATCTGCTGGAATATTTCACGATTACGAGCAGCAGCATGACACGTATTTTGGAAGATATGCTGGGCCAAAAAAAGATCGTCGTTTCCGGATTGGGCAGCTCCACCGGAGGACGCAAGCCGATTCTGTTCCAAACCAACCCATCCTACGGCTATTTGCTTGGGCTGGATATATCGCGAATAAGCTCTTCGCTGGGGTTATATGACCTTCACCTCCAACCACTGGCCCTCTCTCGCTGGAAAATGGATCGTGATTTAACGCCGGAGCGCTTCGTGGAACTGGTAGTCCAAGAAACGCAAGCGATGCTGGAGAAACATCAGATTGCCGCAGAGCAGGTGCTCGGGCTCGGCATAGGTGCTGTCGGACCTCTGGATCCGAAGCAAGGCATTATCCTGCAGCCGGACTTTTTCCCGTCCGAAGCGTGGAACAACGTGCCGATCTGCCGTATGCTGGAGGAACAGCTTCATATTAAGGCACGGCTGGACAATGGGGCCAACACGGCTTTGCTTGCGGAGCATTGGGCGCTGCGAGACGATACCTGCGAACACATGTTATATGTGCACTCGGGGGTCAGTATCCGCTCGGCCATCATGTCCGGCGGCAAAATCCTGCGCGGTGCGGCGGATACCGAAGGGGCCATCGGACAGATGATTATTCAGACGGGCGGCAAAAGGCTGCGGGACAAAGGCAACTACGGCGCCCTGGAAGCCTACGTCTCCGTCCCGTCGCTGGAGGAGCGGGTAAGCGCTCAGCTCAAAATCGGCCGGGAAAGCGTCCTGTCCGGACTGCCGCCGGAGCAAATCCATTTCGCGGCATTGGCCGAAGCGCTTGAACAGAACGACGCTTTGGTCAAGGAGCTTTTTACGGAAACCGCCTCTTATCTGGGCATCGGGCTGGCCAACCTGATCAATACGGTTCATCCGGAATACGTCATTTTGGGTGGAGCTCTCATCAACGCGCATCCGCTGGTCTACGAGACGGCCATTCAGATTGCCCGCAAAAACATCTATCATTATCCCGAGTACGATCCGGTCTTCTCTCAAGGGGAGCTGCGGGACGAAGGCGTGGTCACCGGCGCGGCGCTGATGATTTTGCAGGAATGGGATGGATGACCTTCTGCAAATCGTGCCAAACACATGCCAAAAACAAACCTCTGAACGATCGCGAACCGCGAGAACAGAGGTTTGTTTTCGTATGCCACAGCCTGAAAACGACAATCGGCGTGACCAAAAAAGCACCCTATACGGGTGCTTGCATTAGCTTCCGGAAGCCTCAGCCGCGTTGTTCATCATCCGCGTCCGCAGCGCAGCGGAATCCGGTATTGCCTGAGGAGCTGTCAAGCGTATTTTGGTTGCGTGCCGCGACCCTGTACCGGTTGCAATAGGAGTCGTGGCATAGGTACGAGCCTCCACGCATGGATCGCGCATTTCCTCGGCTCACGCCGAGCGGATTGATGTTGGACGATTGGCGATGATAATACGGATCGAACTCGTCCGCACACCATTCCCACACATTGCCTGCCACATTATACAATCCAAATCCGTTTGGCTCAAACGCATCTACCGGCGCGGTTCCGACATATCCATCCTCGGCATCATTGCTGATCGGAAACTTTCCTTGCCAAATGTTGCACATATGTTTACCGTCCGGCGTCAACTCGTCTCCCCACGGATACCTCGCCTGATCCAAACCGCCGCGCGCAGCATATTCCCACTCCGCCTCTGTCGGCAGACGTTTTCCGGCCCATTTGCAATAAGCCAGCGCATCGTTCCATGATACATGAACGACGGGATGGTTCATGCGATCTTCCACATGGGAACCCTTTCCTTCGGGATGTTTCCAATCCGCACCATCCACGATGTGCCACCACGGCGTCTGCATGACCATCGTGGCTCTGTTCTGCCTTTGTTCCGGCGGTAGCAATAAATGAAACACAAAGGAGTTGCCGAACCGCTCGGCTTCCGTGACATAGTTGGTATCTTGGACAAAATCGGCAAACTGCGCATTCGTCACGGCATAACGATCGATGTAAAACGATGAGAGCGTGACTCCCCTGGCCGGTCCCTCTCCGTCCTGTTCGAAACCTTCCGTGCTGTCCGTTCCCATACGGAACGTTCCACCCTCCAACCGAATCATGCCTGGGCGCTCCGCTGCAGGTGCATTCTCTGTGTCGCTTTCCTGACAGCAAGCCTGTTTTAGGGTAATACGCTTCCCCGGCTTGATGTTGACCGCCGTTTTTCCGCGTCCCGGCGTGCAGCAAGAGGCCTGGTTACCGTCCCGTTCGTTGTGATCCATAAAACGTACCCCCTTCGATGGTTTTTGCTTTATTTAATTATATCATCTTAATTTCATTTTGGAAGAAAGTGTTGGGCTGCAACTATATAAACCCCACTAAGCAATCACACAAGGCACTGCGAGTGCAGTACCATCTTCCGATCACAACAAAGACATCTTCCGGTTCCACCCGAATGTAGGGGGCTACCAAAAGATGTCGCCTGAATCGTCATCTTCATTTCATTTTGGTTTGGGTACAGCAGCTTGGAAGCGGCTTGCCCCTGTTGAAACCTGCGTCCTTCTTTTATAACTTGTCTACCTGCAGCACGATAACCTGCTTCTCGGTGACGGCATGGCGAAGCCTTTCTTCAGTCAGCACGCCCAGCTTGATCAAGCTTTTGATCTTGTTTCCATCCGCCCTGGACGCGAGCCTCCACAGCTCAGGATCGGCAAAAGACGCATACAGCTTGTTGTCATCGTATTCCTTGCGGTGCTGCAGCACCGTTTTGATGGAAAATCCCCCAATGCACGTCTCGTACACGCCTTGCCCTTCGCAGTATGCGACGATTTCGTCGCGCAGTACGGCCAAGCGCTGCTCAATCTCCTTTTGCTGCCGTTTCAATTCGAAATACTCCGTAACCTTTTGTTCCATGGTCCCGCCTCCTTATAGCTTAATTCATATGCAAAGAGGCGAAGATTAGGACTTGCATCCTGAAGATTGTCCGCTGATGCCCTGGTGAGGATGCATGCCCGGATGCATGTGGTGCGCCGCTTCATGATTAAAGTAAGATGGTCAGCCACATGTCATGCAAAAAAACATTCTTGCCACGTATTCGTGACAAGAATGTTCTCTGCGAAAAGTACATCGGCAATAGGTTACTGTCGATGTCGTCCAAGCCGACAAAACTTCTCCACCCGCATTACTTCTCGGGATAAGGGTTAATCATGCGAATGGTGCCATCCGGATTGTACGCCAACTCGGCAAATTTCACGCAGCGCTTGTAGTCGACGCCGCCGGAAAGGGAGCAATCGTGATAGAACAGATACCACTTTTCCCGGAATTGTACAATGGAATGATGCGTTGTCCAGCCTATGACGGGCGGCAAAATGGTGCCTTGGAATGTAAACGGCCCCACCGGGCTGTCGCCGATGGCGTACACCAGTTTGTGCGTCGTTCCTGTAGAATAGGACAAATAATATTTCCCATTGTACTTGTGCATCCATGGTCCTTCAAAATATCGGCAATCCTCGTTGCCTGCGGTCAGCGGTTTGCCTTCCTGATCCACGATGACGATCTCCTGCGCCTCCGAAGCCAGCGATAGCATATCATCGCTCAGTTTGGCCACTCTTGGTCCGAGGGCGGGAGCATCCGGGGCAGGACCTTCCGCATGTTCCACGTAGCTTCCTGTCTGCCATTTCTCCAACTGTCCGCCCCATAGCCCGCCAAAGAACATGTAGGCCTGATCGTCCTCGTCGACGAACACAGCGGGGTCAATGCTGAAGCTGCCTTGAATGTACTGCTCCTCCGGCTTGAACGGGCCTGCCGGAGACGACGATGTAGCCACACCGATGCGGAAAATGCCATCATGATCCCGCGCAGGGAAAAACAAATAATAAGTGCCGTTTCTGAACGCGGCATCCGGTGCCCACATCTGGCTGGATGCCCAAGGGACATCCTTCACATGCAGCGCCTCGCCATGATCCGTCACGGGTGAATCCATGTCCGTCATGGACAGCACATGATAATCCTCCATCTTATACTGGTCCCCGTTGTCATTCACTGGACCATCATGGTCGAGATCATGGGAGGGATAGATATAGATGCGATCCTCGAACACATGCGCCGACGGATCGGCAGTAAAGATATGGGTTACTAAAGGTTGATGCGGTTTAGGCAATTCGGACATGCAAATGGCTCCTTCCAAAAGATATGCAACCGCGCCCAGCTTCTGGACGCGGCGACGGGTTCAACGATGAAGATGATCCTTCCCGTTCCCGTTTCACTTGGGCGCTGCGATTCGCGCAACACGCTGATAGGCTTCCTTCGGACGATGCGACTCGTCGAACAGGAAAGGCCAGTTTTTCCGCCCTCGGACAGGGAAATCGTCAAGCCAGGTGTAATCGTCGGCAGCCCCCCAGAATGTCACGGCGCTGATATGTTCCTTGTATTCGTAAAGCAGGCGGAAAATGGATTCGTATCGCTCGGCCTGCAACTCCAGCATCTCCTCCGTAGGATGAACCAGATCCGTGCGCCTGTCGTCAAAGCGGAATACCGAGACATCCAGTTCGGTAAGCTGAAGCTGCAGGCCAAGCTGCGCATATCGCTCAATCGCGGCGCGCATATCGTCCAGGCTCGGATCATACAGATTCCAATGCGCCTGCAGGCCGACGCCATGAATCGGCACGCCTTGATCCAGCAGCGAACGGACGAGCCGATAAATGCGCTCCCGCTTGTGCGGATTGGACTCGTTATAATCGTTATAGAACAAAAGCGCCTGCGGGTCTGCTTCATGGGCGAATTCGAACGCTTTGGCAATAAAGTCCTCTCCCGCGATATCCAACCATTTGGAAGGCCGCAGGAATGCATTTTCGTCGTTCGCATCATCCGAAATAACCTCGTTCACGACATCCCAACCATAGATAACGTCCTTATATCTGCCAACGACGGTTTGAATGTGTGCGCGCAATCGCTCCAGCAATACAGCACGTTCCACCAGCCCGCCAGCTTTGTTCTCGAACAGCCATTCGGGAGTCTGGTTATGCCAGACCAGCGTATGGCCGCGCAGCGCCATCCCATGCTCCCGGGCAAAGGCCGCGATGATATCCGCATCCTCGAATGTATACAGTTCCTCCTTTGGATGCACGCTGGAGAATTTCATTTCATTTTCCGCCGTCAGGCTGTTGAAGTGATATGCAAGCAGTGAACGCTGGCGTTCGATCGTGCCCGGATTCACTGCTGCTCCGATATGGAAAGCGTCCTTGTACAATTCCTTCAGTGGGGCCTCTGTTCGAAACGAAACCATCATTTCCCTCCTCGTTATTGCCCTGTTCCTCTTGGGCTGAAGCTTGCAGCCTGTATTGGCGGCAGGTCAGATCGAATACTCAAACCAGTCGAAACGGGCAGGAGTGCTGCTTGCCCGGCCGTTGCCCGTAGCGTATAGCCCGATCACCGCTCCGGTGAAGCACATTTTATGGACAAAATCCTCCGGAGAGATGGCACGCGCCGAACCCGACCCCAAATCCCTCCAGTTTTCCCCGTCCTCGGAACAAGCCAGCCTGTATTCCTTTTCTGACGATTCGATCCGGAGCCATAGCTGCTCCGCTTGCGTTTCACTTTCATGAACCGTGTGCGACTCTCCGCGCACCGTCAGACGGGCAAAGAGCACATTGCGGCCTTCCAACCGTCTTATGCCAAGCTCGTAGTGCGCGTCCTCATCCCGGCGGATGCACAACCCCGCTTCTTCACCGTCGGCGACCGGCACGAATGACATACATGCCGTAAAGCTGGCATGCAGATGCTGCTGCCTCCGGCCGACAAACGTGAGCTGGCCAACGTCGCCGAGACCCGCCGCCTGACCATACAACGTCAGGAAACCCGGTTTTTCTGCAAGCGAGCATGCTCCCTCTGTCGGATTGCGCACAAACATCCATTGCGGTCCAAGTTCTCCATCGAATTCGTCCCGGCCGACAACGATGGCTCCATTTTCCTCCAACAAAGAAGGGGCCGTCACGGGCTGGCGCTGAACCGTCATATCCAGGCTCACTATTCCTTCATTGTTGTCAATGTGCGGCCAACCGTCATTCCAAACGACCGGTGCGAGGAACGTTTCCCGTCCCAGCACGCTATATCCTTCCTCCGTCAACCGCACGCCGAGAAATACGGCCCACCAGTCGCCGTGGTGATCCTCCACCAGATCGGCATGGCCCAAATACTGGATTGGATGATCCAGATGGCGATGGGTCAGGATGGGCTCTGGATAGCGTTCGAACGGACCGTAAGGTTTATCGCTTCTGCCGATGATTTCGCGGTGCTCCTTGGCCGTTCCGCCCGAAGCGGACATCATATAATACATGCCGTTGATTTTGTACAAATGCGGCCCTTCGGTCCATGGACCGCCGTCTCCATGCCAAACGACTTGCGGTTCGGAGAGCGCCTCTCCCGTCGCAATGTCGATCTCATACTGAATGGCGTGAGAGTCGTAATCCGCGCCTTGCTGGGCCGTAACATACACTTTGCCGTCATCGTCAAAAAACAGCGATGGGTCAATTCCGCCATACGGAATGCGAATCGGATCGGACCACGGTCCGGCAGGGTTGGTTGCCGTCACGTAGAAGTTGCCGATGCCTCTCACATCTGTCGTAATCATATAGAACGTGCCTGCGTGGTAACGCAGCGCAGGAGCGTAAATGCCGTCCGAGCTTTTCTGCCCGGTCAAATCAAGCTGGCTGATCCGGTCCAGTACATTGCCGATCTGCTCCCAATGAATCAGATCCCGGCTCCGAAAAATCGGTACTCCGGGAAAATATTCGAACGAACTGCAAACAAGGTAAAAATAATCCTCCGCCTTCACGATGCTCGGATCCGGATAAAATCCGGGCAGGATCGGATTGGCATAACGGATCGTATGCGATTGAAGCTGTGGCATTATTCCTTCACACTCCCTACGTTAAGTCCAACGACAAAGTATTTTTGCATGAACGGATATACGAGCAGGATCGGTACCGAAGCAACAATGGTAATCGCGGCCCGGATTGAAATCGGCGTTACCTGTGTCGAATGCTCCACCCCAACGCCGTTGGCTACCGAAGGGTTGCTGTTGGCGTTCATGCTGGAGGATAACAGCTTCATCAATTCATATTGCAGCGTGCTCAGCTCTTGACGGGAGGACGTATACAGAAAAGCATCGAACCAGGAGTTCCATGCCCCTACCGCGACGAAGAGCGCAATCGTTGCCAAAACGGGTTTGCACAGCGGAAAGATGACTTTCCAGAAAATCCTGAAATCTCCGGCCCCGTCTATTTTGGCTGATTCGATCAGGCTTTCGGGGATGGTATAAATATAAGTACGGATAACGATCAAGTTAAACGCGCTGACCAGCGACGGGATGACATACACCCAGAACGAATTGATCAAATGCAGGTCCTTCATCAGGAAATACCCCGGAATGAGCCCTGCGTTGAAATACATCGTCAGTACAAACACGGTCGTGATCAGCTTGCGGAAAATATATTCCCGGCGGCTCAGCGTATAGGCCAGCATGGTGGTCAGGAATATATTGAGCACGGTGGAAAGCACCGTACGCGCCACGGAAACCATGAACGCATTATAAATCGTGCCTGATGCAAACACGGCTTTGTAGTTCTGCATCGTGAACTCGCGAGGCCATAAGTACAATCCACCCCGGATGGTGTCATTCCCTGCATTGAACGAAACGACAATCGTGTTCAGAAACGGGTACAACGTGACAATGACCAGCAAAATCATAAAGATGGTATTGAAGGTGTTGAACAGAATCGGTTCAATGCCCCTGCCACCCGGGCGGCGTACGGAAAGTGCCGTATTCCCTGAACCGGACAATGTAGTTTTTTTCATGATTATAACAGCCTCTCTTCCCCAAGCCGCTTGGCGGTCCAATTCGCGATGAGCAACATGGTAATGCTGACTACGGTTTTGAATATCCCGCCGGCAGTAGCTAGCGAATAGTTGCCCTGGGCAATCCCGTATTTGAGCACAAAGATATCAATCGTTTCCGACCAGTCAACAACAAGTCCGTTGCCCAGCAAATATTGAACCTCAAAGCCTGCTTCCAAAATATGTCCGATCGACATAATCAGCAGGATGACAATGGTTGGCTTGATTCCCGGCAGGGTGATGTTCCACATTTTTTGGTACCGATTGGCTCCATCAATGTCGGAGGCTTCATACAGCGCCGGATCAATAGAGGCCATAGCCGCCAAATAAATAATCGTGTTCCAGCCGACTTCCTTCCAGACATGGGAACCCGCAACGACTCCCCAGAAATACTTTCCTTCCGTCAGCCAGAGAATGGGTTCATTGATGAGGTGCAATTTCATTAAAATATCATTAACGATGCCGTCGGAAGCGAGCGAGGTCGCCACGATGCCGGTAACGATAATCCACGATAAAAAGTGGGGCAGATACGAAATCGTCTGCACCGTCCGCTTCCACATGACCTTTTTGATCTCATTGAGCAGCAGGGCCAGAATAATCGCGGTTACAAAGCCTAATATGAGGTTGATCACACTCATCGCCAGCGTATTGCGAAGCACTCGCAAAAAGTTGTCATCCGTGAATAAAAATTGAAAATGCTTGAATCCTACCCAGGTTTGCTGTGAGAAGCTTCTTGCAGGCTTATAATCCTGAAAAGCCATGGTCCAGCCCCAGACAGGGACGTAAGCAAAGGTAACGATATACGCAAGCAGAGGAACAGACATCCAGATCAGCTGTCTCTGCGCTTTGATGTTCTGCCAGGTCAGCCGTCGGATTTTCGGTTTTTTCTTCGGGCCGAGCGGCTTGTTGCCCACTACGATTTCCTCCATAATATCAAGCTCCCTATCCAGCTTTGTATTGAAAAGAAAACGTCAAGCGACGTTTTTCCAAGATGACAGACTGCGTCCAGCAGCACGCGTTTTTGCAAAAACAGGAAGGAAGGAAAGCTGCCTCCCTTCCTGATGACCGTTGTCTTATTTCACGGACCAGTTATCGATTCTCCACTGCAATACTTCATTGATCCGGCTTTCGTAAGCCTTGATATCCAGCTTTTGAATTTCGGAAACGTATTCGTTCCAGACACTGCCGAATTCCGATGGGTTGGCCAGAATCGCTTTCGGCAAATATTTGGTCGACAATTCGTTCAGCTTGGTATTGGCAATCTTGGCTGGAGAACCTTCAACCAGATCGACGGACCAGGCCGGGTAGTAGATTGGATTTTCCGGCGGATCGCTGAAGAAATCCACGTAGCTGTTGAATCCATATGCATCCAGAACTTCCTTATCAAACGGTTTCAGGCTGGATTGATATTCTTCGGGCTGATTGCTTGCCGAAGTGGCGTTGCCATCGCTGAAATAGCCTTCCAGCTTCGGTGCGGTGGCATAGTAGGCGTCCGCTTTGTTAGCCAGCTTCCATGCAGCGTCCGCAGCGTTGTCGCGTTGTTCCTGCGTTTTCATGAAGCGTCCTTCGTCGTTGACGTAGTAGTCCTCGCCCTCAATGCCCCAAGTGAGCGTTTTCTGCCATTCTTCTTCCATCAACTTGTCGAGCACTTTAATAATTTTCACAGGATCTTTAGCGCTTACGGTAATACCGAAACCGTTGTTCAAGTTGAGCGCTGCACGGTCGCGGTAGTAGTCCTTCGTGCTGCTATCGTACACGAGCGGGAAGCCGACATACGTGCGTTCGATTTTGCCTTGTGTTACCAAAGAATCTTCAGCGCTGCCGAAGTTCCAGTGCTGGTCGAACATGCCGAGTACTGTGCCGCTGGACAATTTAGCCATGTACTGATCGTAGTTTTGCGCAAACGCTTCCTTGTCGAGCAAGCCTTGTGCGTTAATTTCATTAAGCTTCTCATAGTACGTTTTGGCGTAATCCTTGTCCGCAAAAATCTCTGCCTTGCCATCGTTTACAACGACGCCGCCATCATTCGGATGACCGATCAAATGCTGTGGCGGGTTCAAAAGGCCCCAGTTTTTCCAGTCATAGTTCAATACCTCGAAGCCGATGGTCGGCTTGCCGTCGATGGTTGGATATTTCTCCTTGTATTTCGCGATCAACTCAAAGTATTCGTCCAGTGTTTTCGGCGTCGGGTAACCGAATTCTTTCAACACGGCTTTCTGAATCCAGAAGGCAGGTCCACTGTAATAAGTATCCGCTACCTCGCCGTTGTAAGCCCCGTAGTTGGGCAGGTAATAGATGTGCCCGTCGTTAGGGTCCTTCATCTGGTTCCAGTACTTTTCATAATGCTTCTTCAGATTAGGCGCATGCTCCTCGATCAGGTCTTCGAGCGGAATGACCGAACCGGCTGCAGTCAGCTTGGTATCCGCTGAGATCAGATCCGGATAATCTCCTCCGGCAATCATGACGCCGAGCTTTTGGTTTTTGTCGCCGGCCAAAAATTCGAATTTGAACGTAACGCCAAGCTCTTCCTTCATTTTCTTGTAGATTTTGTTGTCTGCGGTTGGCTGCTGTCCGGCCTCGTTCAGAAATACCGAGATTTCGATCGGATTGTCAGGTCCAACCTCGCTGCCGCTGCTTGCCTCGCCGCTGCCTGGTTCATTTGCACCGCCGCCTGAGCATCCGGCCAGTGCAACGCTAAGCGATAGCAGCAGTGTTGCCCCCATGCGGAAAAACTTTTTCTTGCTGTCCCCCATAAAGCACCTCCAAAATTTGATCTTGCTTTTGTGAAAGCCCTTTCATGTGAATGATTTCATTATAAATTTACAGCTGTCTGGAAACTATATTCGAATTATAGCTCTTTCCGAGAAAAGCTCAGGTTTTCTTGTATTCGTTGGGGGACATCTCAAGACGCTTTTCGAATTGTTTCAAAAAATGATTGTAGCTGGCGTATCCAACCCTTTCTGCCACCTCGCTGTTTTTGTACAGATTCGTCTGAAGCAGCCGGCAAGCTTCCTCAATGCGCAGATTATGGAGCAGCTCGTTGAAGCCGATTCCGTTTTTCCGTATCAATAGTTGCCCCAGATAAGCCGGGTGCAGAAAGAAACGTTCCGCCAGCAGCTTAATGGTCAATCCTTCGCGAAAATGCGTATGGATATAGTCATTGATATCCTGCACAATGCCCTGGGCCTCGGCCGCATTCTCCTTCAGCAGCAATTCAAAGCAGACTCGTCCGCATGAATGCAGCATGCCAATCAAGTCATCAAAGGTCAACAGGACTTCATCCAGATTAGGGATTTCGAACAGACGATTTGAAGGGCCTGAATCCTTTTCCATTTGTTCCCCCATATACGCGCGAATTTCATGAAGAAGGTAGATGACGAATTTTCGGGCCTCATCCGGATGAACCCGCGTCTGACGGAAGGATCGATTCATATGATCCACAACGGCCCGATAGGCCGCATGGTCAATGAGATGAAACGTTCCCAGCATGCGATCCAGCAGCTCCACCTGGTCGTAATGCCTTTGAAAAACATGCTCCTTGAGCGCGTCATATTCCAATACTTCGTTTCTCTCCGCTTCATAAAAGGCGTGCAGCAGCGCTTCCTCGGCCGTGATTCGCGAATGGCCGATGCGCGTCAGCGAGGATTCGGCTGCGCCAATCGCCATAAAGGCACGAAAGCCCGCCAGATGGCGAGCCAGTGCCTCCAATCGCTTCCTTACGCTTTCTCCCGATCCTTGGGAGGAGTGGGCAGCCTCTCCGAATACAATGGAAACCAGGTCGTTTCGCAAGCGGATCATATAGATGGCGTTCCACCCGTGCAGAAACTCTGCTGCAATGCTGTTCCATCGGCTATAATCCTCTCCGGACACCTGAACCAGGCATACATTCCAGACATCGGCGGACCGGGACAGGGATTCCATGAATCGAGCAGCTTCTGTGGATAGCGCTGTACCCGTCAGCGCCTCCTTAATCGCCAAAATCTCCTGCTCTCTCTGCGCGACCTGTCCGATATAAAGCTGCTCCTGCTCCTTGATCAGCTCTTGACCTATCGCGCGCACCTCGGACTCTGCCTGTTCCTCATCCAGCGGTTTGAGCAGATACCGGGAAACTCTGAATTTCAGCGCTTTTCGCGCATACCCGAAATCGCTGTATCCCGTCAAAATAATAAACTTGGTTGACCAGTTGCCTCTGCGCCGCCATTCCTCGATCATCTCCAACCCGTCCATGACCGGCATATGAATATCGACCATGACCAGATCCGGCTTCAGCTCTTCCATCCGTTCCAACCCTTCCGCCCCGTTTCCACACAAGGCACACACCTCAAACCCAAGGCTTTCCCAAGGGATCCACAGCTGCAAGCCCTCCAGCGCCCAAGGCTCATCATCGATCAGCAGTACTTTAAATGCCAATGTCCTTGCCTCCTTCTCCACCCTGATGCTCCAGCAGGTGCAACGGAATTTCAAAGGACACCTCAGTCCCCTCGCCCATTCTGCTCACCAGGCTGAAATTCACCTTATCGTCGTAATACAATTCAAGACGACGATAGACGTTGCGCAGGCCGATATTGCTGCCCCCGCTCTCCTCCTTGCTCCGCATGTGGTACAGAACCTCTTGCAGCCGCTCCTTGTTCATGCCCTTGCCATTATCGGATACAACGATGCGCAGGCGCTCGCTTGCGATTTCGGCTCGGATCTTCACATAGCCAAAACCCTCAATAGCCTGTATGCCATGCTTGCAAGCATTCTCTGCCAATTGCTGGATGCTCATTTTTGGTATTTTATAATGCCTCGCTTCATCGCTGATGTCAATGTAATATTCAAACTTGTCCCGGAAACGGAACTTTTCGATCCCCAGGTACATGACCGTAAAACTCATCTCCTCCTCCAGCGTTACCAGGTCATCCTTCCAGTTCAGCAGGCGGCGCAGCAGTTTGGAGAGGTCCTTGATGATATCCTTGACATCTACATAATTGTTTTTGGTGCTAACGACAAGCAGCGCATTCAGCGTATTAAATAAAAAGTGGGGATTCATCTGGCTTTGCAGCAAATTCAGCTCGGCACGAATGCGTTCGGCTTCCTGGCTTCGCTGCTGAATTTCAAGTTTGTACACATTGTTGATCAAGGAATGGATCTGAGCGGTCATCATATTGAAATTGCGGATCAGATGGCCGATCTCGTCTTTTCCGCCATCAATGTTGATCAGATCGAATTTCTCGTTGCCCACCTTTTGCATATGTCTGGACAGACGCTTCACCCGATAATTGTAGGACCGCAGCATGACATAGATGAAAACCGACGTAATCAGTGTAATGATGCCGGCGAGCATGCCGAAATAAAGCTGCATGGACAGCATCGCTTGTTTGACGCGTGTTTCCTGGGGCACGCCGATCAGCTTCCAGCCTTTCACATAGCTGGCGGTGCCAATCGTAACGATATGTAGGTCCTTGTCTGCCGTCTTGCTCATATCGAACAACGCGTAGTCGCTATCCACCTCGCCCTGATACTTGTCATCCGTCGACACGATGATTTGATTCTGTGCGTTGACCAGATACAGATCCAACGAGCTTTTTTCTCTGGCAATAACGTCGTAGAAACGATTAAGGTAAAAGTCAATGCGGACCAGCTTTTGATAAGAATTGTCCGCGTTGTAATAGTCCATTTTTTCAATTACGCTAAAATACGAAGCGATCGCCGCCCGATCATTCGCAGCCTGATCGCGGTAAGCGATCACTCTCAGCGATTCTCCTGCCGCTTTCCACTGCCTGAACCAAGTACTGGCGCGCATCGTATCGTCCAGATAGTAATAATCCCCGCCAGGCACGATCGTTGGATTGTCCGTGTAGATGCCAATTCGCTGAATTTGGTTGTTCACGGGAATATACGAGGTCACCCGGTGGCGGAGCTGCTCATCGAACGTGGTGTAGAAATCCAGCTGGCCGTTGTACTCCCGATCCATCGATTCGGACAACAGCTTGTCCGTAATCAAGGCGTGACTGACGGCGATGCCGCCGTCAATCATCGTATGAATGTCCTTTCTGGCCCGCTCCAGCGATATTTGCAAATTCTGTTCCTCGCGCTCCTTGATCAGACCGGTCATGCGATCCATGAACAAATAATTGCTCGCGATGATGGGAAGCAAAATCCCGATAATATAGATCAGCATAAACTTGTAGTTCAGAGGAATATCGTTCACGATGCCGCGCCATCGGAATTTTTTAAACATATTTGCTATCGCCATCCTTCATTCGTTACTTTCCGAGTCGGAACTATGGTTGCTTTCTGTATGCGGAAGGGGACATGCCCGTCATTCGCTTGAACTGACTTACAAAATAGTCGGCATTCGGATACCCTGAGTTTACCGCGACATCGGCAATGCTTAGACGGCTCTGGCGCAACAGCCGCTTTGCCTCTTCAATCCGTTTATCATTCAGATACTCCCGAAAGGACTTTCCGGTCTGCTGTTTGAAGGCTTGCCCCAAATAGTTGGCATTCATATGAAATTTCTGAGCAAGCTCCTGAAGCTGCAGTTTCTCCCGGAACTCCTGATTGACATACTGCACCACCCGAAAGGCCGTGCTGCATTCCTTTTCTTTCCGCTGCTCCTGCAGCGCCTTCGAGGCAATGCGGCTTAATTCGAGCGCATATTCCCGAAACGCGGGATAGGAATGTATGCCGGTAAGGCCGACCGGCATCTGTTGAACGTGCAGCATAAAGCTGTCCATATCCCCGTCCAGTTCCTTCAGCTGCTTGAGGACCCCCATTTCGAGGGCCAGCAGTTGAACCCGGACATATTCAATGTCCGACCCGTGGCTTCCTGCGTCCGAATTGGTCAACAGCGCATGCACCTCTCCCTCCAGCCTGTCTTGTTCGCCCGACAAAATCGTTGCAAGCAGGTTTGCCAGAGCTTTATGATTTACGCAGGCCACGTCCTCGTACTGCGGCAATTCCTGATCCTGCACGAAGCCGCCTCCATGCTGGTAACGCTTCCATTTCAGCGCGGATAACGCTCTGTCATACGCTGACCGCAGCGCGCCTACTCCGCCTGATTGATGACCGAATGAAACAATGATCGACGCATGGCCGGAGTATGTCTCAAACAGACTTCTCCCCAATGTTTCAAGCCGCTCCAGAGATCCTCCGCTTTCGGCAGCGAACACGCCGATCCTTCCTTCGGCATCCATAAAAGGCTCTGACCAATGTTCGTCGGCCAACAGGCGTACCCGTGCCTTCACGTCCTCTGTGCCGGCATCCGTTTCAATCAGAAGACAGGCCATGCTCTCACGACCTTCCATTTGCAGCATGCCCATCACCTCCGCTTGCAGTTCGCTGTCGTCCTCACCCTGCAGCAGACGGTTGAACAAACAATTCACATATAAAGCACGCTCGCGCTGATGCGCTTCCTTCGAAGCATGCTCCTCCTGGATTTTACGGCTCATCTGCTCCAATACGGTTTCAATCTCGGCCTCATCAATAGGTTTGAGCAAATAATCCTCCACGCGCTGCTCCAACGCCGTTTTGGCATATTCGAAGTTGTCGTATCCGCTTAATATGACGAATCGCGGTGGTTTGGCCAGCCCATGCATAGAACGGTCGATCAGTTCGAGACCACTTACGGAAGGCATGTGAATATCTGTAAACACCAGATCCGGCTGAAGCCCCTCAATCATCAACCAGGCGGCATTGCCGTTCTCGGCCTCTCCGCAGATTCGAAAACCGTATTTGTCCCAATTCACCATGGTTCGCAGGCCTTCCAGTACCCACGGCTCATCATCCACTAATAAAACATTCATCATTCATGTTTCCCCCTTTCATGAAATGAAGCTTGCAGGGTGTCGTGTTTCAAACGTTGCCGCCATTCGTACTGTCGCCCTTCAACTACCGGAGCAACAAATCCGTACTTACATATGGATTACGATGCAGGATGGCCGCCATACGCTGCAGCGTTTCGCCATGCAAAGGCACGCCTCCGGTCCGTTTCAGCAAAAGCCAGCGCAAGCAGGCAAGGGCTTCGAACCAAATCATATCCTCACTGGCATAATCGTTCCACTGGAGAAATTCCACAAGGTACGTTTTTCCGTATTTGTGGCCGGTATAGACGTCCATCAGGAAAACAGACCATGCGACGTCGTATCTGGGATCGCCCCATTGTCCGTTCGTCCAGTCAATGATGGTGCAGCACCCGTTCGCCTCCAGGACGTTCCACAAATTGTAGTCTCCATGAATCAGGCAGTCCCGCCTGAGTGATACGCGCTGAAGCGCATCGGATAAAATCCGTTCCAGATCCGGATGACTTGCAATGCCGGGAAAAAAGTAACCGGCGAAATCATAGGCTGGAATAAAATCATCATCCTGGGGGCTTTTCCTAAAGCGGTGTACCTCCATCAGCATTAACGCCAGGTCCTTGAGCTTCTCTGAAGTCAGCGTGTCTACAGGGATGCCGGCGTCGTTCATAAGCAAAACCTGATTCCGCTCTGCATCTTCGCCCCATCCATAAGGGATGGACACCTTCACACCTTGATGATGCAATTCGGAAAGCAGCCGATACTGATTGGCGATATTGGGCCTCGATTCCTTGTTCCAAATTTTGAGCACACAAGATCTGCCTTCGAACCCGTACCGATATACGTCTGCCTCCATCCCTGGCGACAAGGGGACGACATGGCATGGCTGGTTCATGAGTGCCCGAATGTCTTGATGGAGCTCGATCCAATGAATATCTTTCAATGCACAAACACCACTGCCATGCAATCCGGTTCCCCCTCCCCTACTCCCCCTCAAAAACATTTCTGCCAGATGCGGTTACAAGGCTCCTGGCGGAAATTCGAATCATGTCATGCTCCGCCGGTCCATATTTCTTCCTCGCCCGCCACTGTCGCGAACAATCTCAGCACATGATTATGATGTGAGATGATCTGGCCTGCCTGCAGCTGCGGGGAATGCCAGGTGCTGTGCGCATCGCTCACGAGCGTTACCCCATACCCGTGACTGAACGCGCTGCGGCAGGTCGTATCGACGCATACCTCTGTCTGCATGCCGCACAAGATTAGCTCTTTCACGCCCATCTCTTGCAGTAATGAATGTAATTGCGTTTCATAAAAGGAGTCCGGCGTCAATTTCTCGACGATAGCATCCCCTTGCAGGGGCGCAATGCTTGGATGAATTCCCCAGCCGTTCGCCCCCCGTTCCAGCGGGGTGCCCGCGCCTTCGGTATGCTGAATGTAGATCACGGGATGACCGTTTTGGCGTGCTTTGGCGATCAAACTTTTGATTCTCTGAAGCAGCGCCTCTCCCTGAACTACAGGGTCGGCTTCATCGAACATGGCTGCCTGGACGTCGATGACAAGAAGTGCTTTTGCATTGTACATTCCCATTCCTCCGCTTCCACTATTTTTTATGACGAGCATCGCTCATCCAACCGGAGGTTTGATCGTTTTGAATGAGGCATGCAGCCTTCGATCGATGCACACGAATAACAAGGCGGCCAAAATGCCATGCAAGCTCAGCGGCAGCCACTCGCCAAAAGAAGTTTGGAGCGCCCTTCCGGAAGTAATAACGATCAAATAGATGGTTCCTCCTGCAAAACCAGCGACTGCATACCCAATCGTCGTTAACGCCGTTCTCACACCAGCATTTGCCGTCCTAATCTTGCCCAACCCATAATCCAGGAGGATCGAAACGGGAATTCCAATCAACAGAAGCCCCGGCGTACCGTATATCGCATAAATCAAAACGTACATATGGAAATCGTACGCCCCCCTCATGCCTACCGATAGAAGACCTAGAATACATGCAAATGCGATGGACGCAAGCAATGCCGAAAGCAGTTTTCGCGGGATAGCAGCCATCATCCGTCACCCTTTCTTTTCGTTTTCGGGCCGCTGCTGTTTCATAGATCCGGGTCGCCCTTTTACCGGGTAGCCAATTTCCCGGATGTCCTCTTCAAATCTCTCGATGCCGGGAAGTATGCCAATGAAGTTTGAATCCGTCATCATTTCATCTCTCCTCTCCCCGACCCTTCTTCATTCATATCCATCATAACCCATATATCGGAAGATGTGACAGCAAAAAAAACCACGGTTTCCCGTGGTTTTCCGCTGTAGTGCGCCTCATTTCAGGCCCACCCTCCATTTCTCTTCCCTTCCCGTCACATCACGAGTCATTAAAACCGAAACCGCTCATGGCCGCCATCGGCCACGCCGTCTATGCGCTCCATGTCCAGCAATCTTCGCTTCAATTCAAGCCCGCCGCGAAATCCGGTCAGCTTCCGGTTGGCCCCGATAATTCGATGGCATGGCAGAAGGAGGGGAATGGGATTTGCTCCGTTCGCAGCGCCTACAGCCCGTACGGCGGAAGGTCTGCCGATGGCCACGGCAATATCCCCATACGTCCGGGTCTCCCCGTACGGCACACGTCCAAGTTCCTGCCATACCTGCTTCTGAAACGCCGTTCCGACCAAATCCAGCGGAATGTCCGGCGATACCGCCATCCGTTCTCCGTTGAAGTATGCCTTCAGCCAATCGACGATGCCCGTTCGTTCCAGCGCGGACGCGTCTTCCTGCAGTTCCGCTTCCGGCGAGATCCGCGCAGCCCATGCGCTCCAGTCCTGCAGCGTTTCGTTCGGCATCACGATGCGGCACAACCCTTTTTCGGTAGCCATCGGGATCCAGGGCTGCCCATCCAGCTCCAACGCGGTCCATTTTATGCTTTGTCTCATCGGTTGTCCTCCATTCCGTTCAACCCTTGCTGCTCCGTGCCGTATGCTGCACTTTGGCAGTCTTTCTTTTCATGCTGCGAATCAACGCTTTCGTCTCTGCATCCACGCGGAGCGATTCCGTAATCTTTTGAAGCGCCTTGTTGTAGGTGAAATCGTCCAGCGTATTGTTTTGCAGATAACGCATCGCAATGTCAGGCTGCTTCACATAAGCGATCGAAACGGCCCAAGCCACGGCCATTTTGACGTAATATGCCTCATGCTTGATCCGGTCCAACGCAGCCAGCGCCCTGTGGATATAATGCTCGTCCATATAATAATTCAAGAGCATGACCGCCCCGAAGCGAATCTCGTATTCCTGGTCAGAAATCAGGTATGGCTGCAAAAAAGCCCACACTTCGTCTTGATGCTGTTTCGCCCTTTTCAATCCGATGCAAAAGCTGTCGCAAACGGACCAGTTATCGATCTTGGGAACGAAGCGGGCAATCTGCCGCAGCCATTCCTCCAGATCGGTTTTGACATAACCAAGCACCATCGCCTGCAGCATGGCTTCTTCGAAATAATCGTTCTTCGCCGCCTCCAGGTAACCGCGCCAGTCTTCGGCCGCGATTCGTTTCGCCACCTTGCGCAACGCCGGCAACCTCACTCCGAGCAAATTCGTGATGTTGGGAATGAGCGCCGACGCAAATTTTTGATATTCCGGTTCGGCGAGGGACAACAATTCGGTACGCACATCAGTAATCACTCAGGTCCTCCTCTGATATATAAACTGCAATAATCAATCACACAAGGCCACTGCGAGCGCAGTACCATCTTCCGATCGCTGTTATCCCCAGATTTTTTGATTCCCCTTTTTTAAGGGGAAAATCCGGTGATAAATGCGAACGCTTCGCTTCTCCAGATTGGTTCTGCCTCTCCGTTAACGTGTGTATGTTTTTTGCGGTTTACATAGATATATGTATCTACAAGTATAACTTTTAAGCCTGTGATTGTAAGCCTTACAGGAATGTTTGAGCAAGATTGCAAAATCGGGGACAGGGTTCTGCAATAATGTACTATAACGAACATATGCCGCCAAGGTATGATTCAGGGGACTTCAATTCCAAGGAGGCACCATGAATCTTACGTCCTTTCTCGTCTACTGCGTCATCGTCACGTTTACCCCTGGACCCAGCAACCTGGTCATTCTGTCCTCCGTCCAACATGCGGGCGTGCGAAAAACGATGTCCTATGTATGGGGCGCTACGCTGGCCTTTGGCCTGCTGCTGGCCGCCTCGGCGTATCTCAATCATCTGCTGGCAGACATGCTGCCGGGCATTCTTCGAACCATGCAGATCATCGGCTGCGTCTACATGCTCTATCTGGCATTCCAAATCTATAAAATGGGTTCAACCGAATCGACGGGTGGGCATACGACCGGCTTTATAAACGGCCTGCTGATGCAATTTGTGAATCCCAAAGTCATCCTGTTTACGTTTACCGTCATTCCAAGCTATGTGCTGCCCTATTACAACAATCCACAAACGTCGTTCATCTTCGTGCTGCTGATTACGTTCATCGGTTTTCTCGCGTACTCCAGTTGGCTGGTTTTCGGGGCCGTCTTTCGCACCTGGCTGCAAAAACACCGAAAAATAGCAAATACACTCATGGCATTATTTTTGGTATACTCAGCTATCATGGTATCCGGGATCATATAGAGAGGGGCTGACAGGATGGATATGTTCAACTACAAAAAAACGACCGACGTGCTGTCCCTGACGGCCAGCTTCTCGGAATTCGCCTATAAAAAGCATTGCCACGAGGAATATGCGGTGGGGGTCACGCTGCGCGGCATTCAACAATACCATTTGGATGGGCATTACCAAGCTTCCCATAAAGGCGGAGTTATGCTGTTCAACCGGGAACAGTCCCATGACGGCAGCTCCTACGACAAAGACGGCATCGATTATGTCATGCTGTACATTCGGCCGGAGCTCGTACAGGATATTCTGGGAAAAAAGGAGCTGCGTTTCGACGCGCCGATCGTCTATGACCGCAGAATGGCCAGCAGCATCTTGAAGCTGAACGATGCCGTTCAGCGTCAGGACGAGCCGCTGTGCAGCGAACTTTTGCTGGACCTTGTTCATTTTCTGGCCCGATCCGAAACCCGGAGTCCGGCACTCAGGCCCCATCACGAGTTTGTCCGGAAAGCCAAAGAAATCATGTTTTGCAGTACGGACGACGTACTCCAACTTGAGGCATTGTGCAGCGAATTCGGCATGTCCAAGTACAAATTTATCCGCGAGTTCAAAGCACTCTCAGGCATATCGCCATACCAGTTCTTCCTGAATTGCAAAGTGGAGCGGGCAAGGCATGTCATTGAAAGGCAAATGGATATCTATGCCGCCGTGGCAGAATGCGGCTTTGCCGACCTGACACACCTGAACCGGCATTTTCGCAGAGTATTCGGCATTACGCCCCATGAATACATGCTGCAATTGAATGCGTAACAAGATGGTCGCTCCTGTCCCAAGCAGCTTCACGGCTTCGCCAGCCGAAGCATTTTTCAAGGAAAGATTTTCAGAACAGCGATGTCATTCCACAATGCCATCCTGAATGAGATGCAAATCGACATGGACCCGAATGTCCATAGAACCGTAATGTGCATAAAATTTCTCGCTGTTCCAATGCGGCGTGCAGCTTCGCACATATTCGCCATAAGCGACGGGGTCAACATTGGCTTGTTGAAATTTGCGCACCAGTTGATTGATTTTGGTTTCGAGATGTTTCTTCATTTCGGTTTCGCGGGCTTTCATGTCCCGGCCGGAAAGCAGAAACTCGTTGCGCGCCGCCTTGATGACAGAAGCATGGATTTGCACGGAGGTTTCTATCGCAGGTGCGGCCGAATGGCCGCCCAACAAACGATGCTTCACCGACGAAGACGTTATTTTCAGCAGCGCGTAATCATCCCCGGGCGGAGTGGTCTGCCGGTTCTTCGCCGAATCGCCGATCGGGGCCAGAAACTTGCCGTTTTTCGCGTTTTCCGTTAGCAGCTTCAGGCAGAGCCCTTCTTCTTCATTGATCTGCAACGCAGCTTTGTCCCCTTTGAAAACGACCACCCCGTCCACGGCGATGCGGTCCTCTCCGATCGGCCTGAGCCGAGGCAGGTATACGTCCTGTCCCTTGCTGAAATATTGGAACAATGCCTGGTGCAGGCTAAAATGGGGACTGTTTTGAGCATTGGAATTTTGCTCGATCAGCTTTAACAGGAACAGCGGATCGTTGAATTTCATCGACTTTTTGATCAGCTCCAGCGCTTCCCCCTCGGCCACGGCCATTTGCATTCTTCGGGACACCCGGGTGTTATGGGCCAGCACCTGCAGAATGTCCGCGATTCCCCGCTCGACATATGCTTCGCCCAGCACCATGACTCTCAGTTGACCGTATTCGATCGGCTCTTTCGCCTGTGCATTCATGCGCGGCATTACGTCGAAGCTGTTGGTCGAATCGATCTCCAGCAGGTCTACCCCGCTCTTGTCCTTGTCCGTATATTCGCCGATCAGCACGCCATTGTGGATCTGGTTGTCTTTCAGGTCGTACGCGGAGGTCAGCACCAGGCTGATCTCGTTAATGATGCTGGTATCCCTGCACGAACTGAGAAGCATCAGGGTGAAGGACAGCAGCAGTATTTTGCATGCACGAACCATACGTGTCACTCCTCGTCGAGTCGATTCGTTTGGCGGGATGTCCTCGGATTGTAGCGCCTCATGGACAAAGGCTTGAGATAACTCGGTCTGGTATCGGTCACCTCATAGGACGCGCGAATCAAACTGTCTGTGAGATCCTTGAAACGCAGCGGAAAGAAGGGGGCCATATACGGAGAACCCAGCGAGCGCAGCCTGGAAAGGTGCACCAGCAAAAAGCAAAGCCCGATCGCGATGCCGAGCGCACCCCAGATGGCTGCCAGCAAAATGATGGGAAAACGCAAAAAGCGGATGGCATTGGACATTTTATAGATCGGGGTCACGAAAGAAGCGAGTGCGGACAGCGAAACGATAATGATCAGCACGTTGCTGGTTAAGGCCGCCTCTACGGCCGCCTGGCCAAGAATGATGCCCCCCACCACGCCCAGCGTCTGTCCGATCCGGTTCGGCAATCTCGCTCCTGCCTCCCGCAGAAATTCAATCGTAATTTCAAGAAAAATGGCTTCGATAAAGGGAGGGAACGGCACGTTCTGCCGGGACGCAATCAGCTTGCCGAGCAGTTCCTTCGGCACCACTTCGTAATGATAGGTCATCAATGCCACGTAGAGAGCCGAAGCAAACAGGGAGAAAACGACGCCAAAGATGCGAATCAATCGAAAAAAGGAACCCAGCGCCCAAGGCAAATAATAATCCTCCGGCGAAACGAAAAAATCGAACAGCGTGGACGGTCCCGTCACGATGCTTGGCGAGCCTTCGCTGATGACGGCCACTTGGCCCTGCATGAGGGCATAGACGACGCGATCGCGGCGCTCCGTCGTCGTGAACAGCGGGAACGGGGTCAGCGAATTGTCCGTGATCAGCTGATCCAGTTGCGACGTGTCGAAGACTACGTCGAAGTCGATCCCCCTCAGTCTCTCCTCCATCCTGGATACGTTCTCGGGATGAGCGATGCCCTCGACGTACAGGATGGCCACGGTGGATCGGGATAAAGAGCCGAGCGTCATTTGTTTGATGATCAGATTCGGCGTCCGCAGCTGCATGCGAATCAAATGCAAATTCACCGGCAATGCTTCCACGAACCCCACCTTCGGGCCGATGACGCTGAATTCGTTCTCGGTGTCGTTGTCGCCCCGCACCCCGTCTTTACCGACCATCGGAACAATAATAACCTGCTCCGCCCGGGCATGTTCACGAATGATCAGATTTCCTTGAAGGAGCAGCGGTATCACCTGATCCGTCTGCTGCTCGACTTTCGTTTCCTCGATCGGGATGCAGCGCAACAGATCGTGCAGCTCCAATCCCGCACGGGGAGCAAGTTGGTCCTGCAATCCGTGAATGACCAATTCCAGCAGACGGCTGTCCACCAAGGTCTTGTAGTAACACAGCTGCAGCTCCAGACCATTTCCGTCCAATTCCATATTCTGAACGATAAAGTCGTCGGAACGGCGGCAGGAGGAGAGCAGGTCTTTGTCCTGATGCTCCGGATTCGGAGATGTCTCTTTTTGCTCCGTATTCATACGCCCTCCCCTTTCCCTGGATGAAGTGGCTCGCCCTGTCTCGGACGATCCCTGTCGCTTCGCCGGATCAATGAAACCAGAAATAACAGCGGAACGTACATCAGAATCAGCATTTCCCCTGTCAAGTCATACCAGGCCGTCAGTTTTTCGAGCATGACCGTATCCTTGACCACGAACAGCATCGTCACAAAGAGCAGTATCATCGCCTTCAATCCAAGGCTGGGCCGGATGGCGCTTTGCAGCTTCATGCAGCGGCAGGAGGCCCAAAGGCTTAAAGCGATGATCGACAACATTTTCAGCAACCAGAGGGACAGCGCCAAATATTCCATGCGCTGGATGAGCGGCAGTTCGATGATGCTGATGAGACTGAGCGTGGGCCACAAATGCTCTTTCATCTGTCCGGGGCTGAAAAACATGTAAGCAAGAACGAAAAAAACAAGGTAAACCGCCGTTGCGGTGAACAATGCCGAATACGCCCATTTCACCGAACGCTCCGGAGACTTCACGTATGGATAGATCACCAGCAGTATCCCGCAGCCGATGAATTCATGCAGCATCTGCCGCGTGGACACCCATAACGCTCCCGCATCGTGATCCAACACGGGAAGCAGATTGCGGGGATGCAGGTAGGAGGCAACCATAAAGGTCTGGGGAAAAACGAAAATCAGGATAAACAACGTGCCCCACAGACAGATGCCGGCAACCGAACGAATCCCGCCCGAGACGCAGTAATAGATCAGGATGAGAATAACCAGACCAAGCATCCACGCGTTTTGCGTTGGCAGAACCCAGAGCTGGATGATATGGACATAGGTTTGGAACGTCACGAGCGCCCCCATGATAAAGTACAGAATGAACATCCAGTTGATGAAGGCTCCCAGGTAGGAACCCCAGTATCGACGATTGATATGCACAAGAGAGGATCGGTCCGGAGATTGGCGGCCAAGCAGAACAAACATCATCTTGATGATCAGGCCGATGATGGCGGCTGCGGCCAAAATGCTGATCCAGCCGTCATTCGCCGCGCCGCGCAGCATATTGTGTTGAAAATTCATCAAACCTGCACCGACGAAGCTTACATAGAGCACGAAATATAGATGAAGCGGGGACATCGCGTAGCGATTTTCAGAAGTGTTCACAGAGATCTCCCTTTCTCAAGTGAATCGGATGGTAACGATTGCGTCATCATCATGCGTTTTTCCTTGAGATTAGGTTGGAAATAAATCGAAATTTTATGCAAAAAAGAAAGGACCGCCAGCGGCGATCCTTTTCAAACCAAACGGCCTCGCCGGATCGGAATGATCCGGCAAGGCCTGTCCAAATCACGGATTACAATTGTTCGCCGTTGGACGCGATGACGTCTTTGTACCAATAGAAGCTTTTCTTCGGCGTTCTGCTCAGATCGCCGTTGCCGTCGTTGTCTTTGTTGACGTGAATGAATCCGTAACGCTTTTTCATCTCGCCCGTCGATGCGCTGACCAGGTCGATGCACCCCCACATCGTGTATGCGATCAGATCCACCCCGTCAGCCACCGCTTCCTTCATTTGCGTGATATGGTCGCGCAAATACCGGATACGGTAATCGTCGTTGATGGAACCGTCCTCTTCCACAACGTCCACGGCTCCCAGACCGTTTTCCACAACCATGAGTGGAATTTGGTAGCGGTCATAGAGATGGTTCAGCGTATATCTCAATCCTTGCGGATCGATCTGCCAGCCCCAATCGGACGCTTCCAGATACGGGTTTTTGACGCCGCCGAGCAAGTTTCCTCCGACTTTTTCCACCGATGGATCAGCACTTTCCACGAGGGACATGTAATAACTGAAGGAATAGAAGTCTACGCAGCCTTCTTTCAGCGTTTGCTCGTCCTCCGGCTGCATCTCGATCTGGATGCCTTGTTCCGCGAAGAAACGTTTGGCAAAGCCGGGATACGCTCCGCGGACTTGCACGTCTCCGCAGATCATGTTGGAGATTTGGTCTTTTTTCTGTGCAAGCAAAATATCGTCCGGGTTGCACGTGTTCGGGTAGGTCGTCATAAACGCGACCATGCAGCCGATTTTGAAGTCAGGGTTGATCTCATGGCCCAGTTTCACCGCTTTGGCGCTCGCCACGAACTGATGGTGCAATGCCTGAAAACGAGTCTGCGGATCGTCGATGCCGTCCGTCAGCGTCGTTTTGCCGTCGAACAGGATGCCCGCGGCCATGTACGCGCCCATCGGCATCGTCAGGCAGTTGATTTCATTAAATGTCAGCCAGTATTTGACCTGGTCTTTGTACCGGTTGAAGATCGTGTCGCAATAGCGAAGATAGCAATCAATGACTTCACGGGAAGCCCAGCCGTTATATTTTTGAGTCAGCCCAAATGGCGTTTCGTAATGAGAGATCGTAACCAATGGTTCGATGTTGTATTTTTTCAGCTCGGCAAAAACGTTGTCGTAAAATTTCAGGCCCTCTTCATTAGGCTCCAGGTCGTAACCGTTCGGATAAATCCGGGACCAGTTGATGGACATGCGGAACATTTTGAAGCCCATCTCGGCCATCAGGGCGATATCTTCTTTGTAATGGCCGTAGAAATCAACGGCCTCGTGGCTCGGATAATACGTCCCTTCTTCCAGGACAGGCGTAATGCGACGCGGCGTCGTGTGCGTACCCCCGGTCATCATGTCGGACGTGCTTGGTCCTTTGCCGCCCTGATTCCATCCGCCTTCAAACTGGTTGGCCGCCGTAGCGCCGCCCCAAAAGAATCCGTCTTTCATCTTCATCTCTGCATCCTCCTTCATGTCTGGTCAAGCCTTCAACACAAGTGTACCACTCATACCCTGACAACGTTTGTCATGGTATAATCATGATATGGAACATAATCGATTATTCAAAATGTTGCTGCTTCTGCTGGAAAAAAAGAAAACGACCGCCCCGGAGCTTGCGCGCCTGTTCGAAATATCGGTGCGCACCGTCTACCGGGATATTGACCGTTTGAGCGCCGCTGGCATTCCGGTTTATACGACGACCGGCAAACATGGCGGCATTCATTTGATGGACCACTATGTCATGGACAAATCGCTGCTCAGCGAGGACGAGCAAAATGAAATTTTGCTCGGTTTATACAGCGTCAGTGCCATTCCCCACCTGAATGGCGCCCGGATGCTGCAAAGGCTGACGGCGCTGTTCGACCACAAGCTGGACTGGATCGAATTCGAGCATTCGCCGTGGGGCAGCATTCCTGATAAAGAAATGGAGCTGTTCAATCAGGTGAAGCAGGCGATATTTGCGCGCCAACCGATTTCATTCCATTACGTGGATTCCAATGGCGAGGCAAGCATGCAAACGGCTCAGCCCGTAAAACTCGTATTCAAAAACAACACCTGGTACTTCAAAGGATTGAAGCAGCTTGAAAGCGGCACGGCCGGCGTCGAAACCTTCAAAATCAAACGGATCAGCCAGCTGCGGTTTGTCCCCGGCCTGCCTGTCCTTGATCCATTCGCTTTACCGACGGATGAAGCCATGCAAACGCCGGAGGAACTGGTCCGGATCGAGTTGCTTTTTTCGGATACTGTGGCGTACAGAGTACATGATTTCTTTGATCCGGTGTCGATCCACCCTGAACAAGACGGTACGCTGCGGGTAGTCATGCACCTGGACGAGGGCGAACGGCTGTATTCCTTTCTGATGTCCTTCGGTGCCGAAGTCACGGTCGTAGAACCAGCGAGAGTCAGGGGAGAATTGTTGAGGCGGCATCGGCGGGCCGTTCAACATTTACTGGAAGAAAGTGGCGTGGAGGGTAAGGAGGAGTGATATAATGGAACCAGCGTTGTCTTTTTTCGAATCATACCTATCTCTTGCCAAGGAGGCTTGTCCATGATCCAACACATCCGACGCAACAATGTTGAACGCTTCAAAGGATTTGGCACGCTGTACGACCAAAATCGGCCTTCCGCCCCGACGGAAGTGGTCGAAATCCTGACCGCCTATCTGGGCGGGCAGCCGCGGCTTGTCGCTGACGTTGGCTGCGGCACCGGATTGTCCTCGTGGGTTTGGCTGGACCACGCCGAGCGCATCATCGGTATCGAGCCGAGCGACGACATGCGCGCCGTTGCGGAAGCCAAATGGGAAGCTGCGGGCAAGCCGGACAATCTGAGGTTTGTTTCCGGCATGTCCCACGAGCTCGGGCTTCCGGATGGAAGCGTGGACGTGCTGACATGTTCCCAGTCCTTCCACTGGATGGAGCCCGTGACCACCCTGCGGGAATTCGCGCGTGTGCTGCGCCCCGGGGGCATTTTCGCTGCCTATGACTGCGATTGGCCGCCCGTGCTGGACTGGTCGTTGGAAACGGCCTATCAACGTCTGATCGCACAGGCCGATGATTTGGCATTCACGCTATCGGAATCGGATCACCAGGCCCACAAATGGAGTAAAGAAGGGCATTTGGAGCAGATTCAAAAGTCGGGACTCTTCCGTTATGTTCGGGAAATCGTGTTCCATCATCACGAGACCTTCACGGCCGAACGTTTCGTTAATCTCGCGCTTAGCCAAGGCGGACTGCAAACCGCATTGAAACTAGGAGCGGAAGAGCTGAACGGTTTGGCAGATGCGTTCAGGCAGCAAGCCGAAGACGTGTTTGCGGGTCAGACCCGGACCGCTCTATTTTCCTATCGCATGCGTTTGGGAGTCGTTTGATCGTTGGCACGGAAGAATGATGTACGCACCAAAGGAGAGTGATCAGACTTGCACGTTAAGACGTATGAAGATTGGATAGGCCAATGGCTGGACGCCCATTTCGATACGCCACATCGGGAAATGGTCATGTCCTATCCCGCCAAAACGGATGCTGAAGACTACGGCGTGCCGCAAGCGATGCAAGATGGCAAGGTCGACGAAGAAGGTTGGGTGCGCTGGAAAATGGTCGCCTCCACGGTCACGGCAGAGCAAGTAAGGGAAATGGAGCGTACTTGCCGCCTCGCCGCTCCCGTTCCTCCGCTGTATCTGGCTTATCTCACTACACGTTTCGTATTGAACGTAAACCTTCGATACGATGACTTCATCGTTACTTTGCCGGACCTGCCCTCCGATCATGCTTTACGCGACGTACGGACGATGTGGATGAACTGGGAGCAGCTCATTCAGCATGGATATATTCCGATTGCCACGTATGAAGATGGTGCAGGTCCCGTTTGCTGCGATACGCAGAACCCCCTTCCGGATGGGGATTATGATATTGTCTGGTTTGATCACGAAGAATTCGTAACCGAAGATGCCGGAAGCCGCGCACGCTTGGAAGCAATGGCAAAGCCGCTGTTTCCGTCATTCCGGGACATGCTTCTCTCCGCCAAAGGAAGTCCCGCATCGCTGAAATGATGAATTACAAACAGCCGTTCCTTGGAGAGCGGCTGTTTCATTTTTCCCGTCAAGAAGAGAACAGGCGGCTTAATTGGTCTTCCTGTGCGTTTAGTGCAAACACTACCTTGGAAGGGTCCTGCGGCGAGTACATGACCTGAATGATGTGTCCCTGCTGCACCTGCGGCAGCGCGGAGGACAAGATTTCCTTTTGCGTCGTGACGGTAAACGTTTCTCCACTGCTCTTCGTTATGCTTAGCGTGATCTGGAGTTTGATCTTGCCGGATGTAATGCTACCCAGCGGAGTTACGTCCATAATTTTGGCCATTGCCTTCTCCCCGGTGCGCGCAATCTCCATCATTTCCGGCGATACGCCCTGCTGCACCATCTTCTCGTTTAACAGTTCCTGCAAATCGTCCTGCGACAGCCGTCCCTTCAGGTCCAACCCCACCTTCCGCTCATCCTTCTCGGAGACGATCAATGGCACGAAGCTTCCCGGCTGGAATTGGGCCAATGACGTGAGCGGAACGATCGTGCGCAGCTCGGCATCATACTTCTCCCGTCCTTTGCGGGAGACGGTAAGCCGGAGCCTGACCTCCGGCTGTTCATTCACGTAGGTGCCTGTCTGCTGAATGGCGTTAATGATCCCGACCGCAGGGAGCCCCGATTTGATGCGGCGCGTCCCTAAAAACATGCTCAGCAACGACGGAATGAAAATCAGGCCAAACCCCGCATAAATCGCTGGCTTATACCACCAAGCGTCCATAATCAGGAACGGATCATCCCATAGATGTTGAGCCAGAAAAGGGGAGAAACCTACGCCGAATACAAGCAAAATACCGATTAGTCTAAAAAACGATACCACGTTATCACCTCTTAAAATCAATTCAATTCGTTGTTATATGAATTTATTGATGAATCCACTGCCTTATGTTCATTCCCTCGGCCATCAGCCCGATATCCATCCCATATAGATCAGTTCTGCCGGGTTTGCGGGATTTTTTCCTAAACCTACCCGGTCGCCAGCTCTGGGAATCTGCATTTTGGACACCAGCGTCTCCAGCGTTCGCCGATACCTGCTGCCATCCGTCTCGGTCACGTCAAGAACCAGCACAACGATGGGATCGAAGTTGATCAGCTTGCCCGTATCGGTAACGCTCGCCACCGTCGCCGTTGCTGCGATGGGCAGCGAACCGCTTGCCGCCAATTGTGCCTGTCTGGCCGAATCGAGGCTCTGATTGATCGCGTTGCGATGCTGCTTCGGCACCATCCCTTTCATCAGCATGCCCGTCAATCCTTTGTTCATCAATGTATCGGCCTTTGCGATCGCATCTTCCTGTTTGTTTTTTCGTCCGAACCATCCCATCATGATCAACCCCTCGTTTGGTTTGTTCTATATAAACCACACTAATCAGTCACACAAGGCACTGCGAGTGCAGTACCATCTTCCGATCGCTGTTATCCCCAGATTTTTTGATTCCCTTATTTCAAGGGGAAAATCCGTTGATCAGTCTATGCTTCCGATGCAGCTTTCTTTCAGAAAGCTTCTAGGCGACCGCTTTGCTTCTCCAGATTGGTTCTGCCTCTACGTAAGGTATGAATGTTTTTTGCGGTTTATATAGGTTATAGTTTCATTATAAACACGTCAGCCCCTGATTGGATACGGGTTCGGAAGCATACAAAAAAACCGGAAAGATCGGCCGTTTAAATCTCCGATTTTCCGGTTTTGCATACCCTCAAGGGTCGTTTCTGCAAAAAAACGATAGCTTTACCACAATCTAATGACTGTTTTAGGGAAATGTTTTGCGGTATGGAGCTTATTTTTTTCGCAGCAAATATACGAGCTTGCGATAATACGTCGCCGCCTCCTTGTACCGCCGCAGCTCCTCGTTTACGACGGCCAACCCCTCATACAGCCGCTCGAGCCGCAGCGCATGCTGCACCGACTCAAAATACGGCAGGCAGGCCAGCGCTTTCGCAAGAAACGGCTCCCGTTCGCCGTGAGCAAGCGCCAGCTGGCTCTGATAAAACGTGGCAGCCATCTGTTGATCCTGCGTGATTGCGCATTTTTGCAGCCGGTCCACGCTATGGGCCAGCATGCCCCAGTTTTTGCGGGCCAGGGCTACCTCGCAGCGATATATCCAGAGCAGCGGCGCCATCGCCTGCCGGGTCTCCTCCGGTTCCCGTCCGAGCAGTGCTTCGAATCGGTCGATCTCGTCCTGGGCCTGATCCAGCTCGCCCGTCATCGTCAGCATGACGATCCGGTTGTTGGCGATCGCCGTCACGAGATCGCCCTGATTCGCCGCGTAGACGAGATTGGCTTCCGCCATCGACAGCGCCGAGAGCGCTTCTTGCGCGAGCCCCATTGCGAAACAATACCCGCTATATGCTACGTACAGTCCAGACAAGCGGTGAAACAGCCGCCGATCGTACACCTGCCGCATGGTCAGCTCAAACGTCTGTTTAGCCTCCTCATACTGCTTGACCTGAATATAAGCTTCCATTTTGATGTTCTGCACCGACAGCCAGAACTCGCTGCCAGGTGCCACAAGGTCGCCAAGGCGCGTAGCATGCGTCAATACGTCGGTAAAAGCATGCTTGGAGCGATAATACTGCACTTTGTAATATAAAAGCGCTTTGGACAGCGGGGCGGGAAGGTCCACGTCGTCGGGCCGTCCGTATTTCTCAAGGTAAAAGTTCAAATAGGATGTATGGATGTATTCATGGGCATCCGCATCGTTCAGTTGCTGATAATAGACCGCCTTCATCAGTGCGGTGGTCAGCTCCACGACTAGTGCATCGTCCCTGTCGTCCAGCGCATGCACCGTTTCCTCTGCAAGCATCGATGCCGGAACCGACAACTGTTCAAAGACGGCTTCGGCCCGGGCCAGCGTGCCTTCATCCTGTGCCCCGGCTTGCAGTACATAGGACGGCGGAACGCCAAGCCGCACTGCAATGGCTTCCGCCAAATCTTCGGGCAGCGGGTAGCGCTGCGCAAGAATATTCGCGAAATGGGCCTGCGTCACCAGCCCTTCCACCAGATCTTTGCGCGAAATGCCTTTTCGTTTGCTTAGAAATTCAATCCGTTCTTTTAGCATGACAGCATTCCTTTCCAACCAACTCGGGGGGCGTCCCTCTAGTTGTTATCATCCCAAATTCGCAAACCGAATGCCAGCATTCGGGCAAAATCATTCCAAACGGTTTCCGTTTCGGGCCTAATTGTTTTACAATGGAAAGGTATGTACACATGAGCTGAACATGAAAGGATGCTAATCATGATCATTAAACCAAGAACGCGTGGTTTTATTTGCACAACTTCCCATCCGGTCGGCAGCGCCGCCCAAGTACGGGAGCAGATCGAATACGTGAAGTCCCAGCCGAAGCTGAACGGGCCGCGCAACGTGCTTGTCATCGGTGCCTCCACCGGCTACGGACTGGCTTCGCGCATCGTCGCCGCATTTGGCGCGGGAGCGAACACGATCGGCATCTATCGCCCGAGCACGTCCACCGACAAACGCACCGCTTCCGCAGGCTGGTATAATTCCGCTGCATTCGAGCGCGCGGCCGAAGAAGCCGGACTGAAATCGTACAGCCTTACAGGCGATGCATTCGCCAACGAAACAAGAGAACGCGCCGTTGAATTGATCCGCAGCGAGCTGGGCCAAGTCGACCTCGTCGTATACAGCGTCGCTTCGGCACGCCGTACCGATCCGAATACCGGCGAAGTATTCAACTCCGTGCTGAAACCGATTGGTCCGTCCTATACCAACAAAACCGTCAACTTCCATACAGGGGAAGTCAGTGAGGTAACACTGGAATCCGCGACGGAAGAAGACATTCGCCAAACGGTAAAAGTCATGGGCGGCGAAGACTGGCAGCTGTGGATCGATGCCTTGCAGGAAGGCGGCGTGCTTGCCGACAACGCAACCACCATCGCGTTCTCTTATATCGGTCCGGAACTGACGCATGCTATTTACCGCGAAGGAACGATTGGCCAAGCGAAGGATCATCTCGAAGCGACGGCACGCCAATTGAACGAACGTCTTGGCGCAACCGGAGGCCGGGCGTACGTGACTGTGGCCAAAGCGCTTGTGACCCAATCCAGTTCCGCCATTCCGGTGGTGCCGCTTTACATTTCAGCGCTCTATAAAGTGATGAAAGAAAAAGGACTGCATGAAGGCTGTATCGAGCAGCTGCAGCGTCTGTTCGCAGACCGTTTGTATGCAGGCGGCGAAGTGCCAACCGATGCGGAAGGACGTATTCGCATCGACGATTGGGAGATGCGCGAGGACGTTCAGCAAGAGGTTGCCGACATCTGGAACCGCATCACGACCGACAACATCTATGAGCTGTCCGATCTGGAAGGGTACCGTAAAGAGTTTTTCCAACTGTTCGGCTTCGAAACCGAAGGCGTCGATTACGATGCAGACGTTGATCCAAACGTCGAAGTGCTGCATCAGCGCTAAGCCGACATCCTTAAATGACAAAGAGACAGTCCAGCACCAATGTATGGCGTGTGGACTGTCTTTTTGTCATTTTGCTCGGGCATAATCCTTATATACTCGGCCGCACTATGCGATTCATTTTAGCAGCCCATCTCACGTTTCAAAGCGTTTTGAGCTTGCGAAACAACCTGCTCAATCCCTTCGGGTCCGTCTTGCGGACCGTGATGGAACGTGCACCGTGCATGCCGGCGAACAGCGCCAGCCCTTCCTTGAAATCATCCAGCCACTCGTCTGCCGCGGGCGCGCCTGCTTCAATATGGAGCAGCTGAATCGCAAGCTCGCCCGTTTTCCGGTCCAATCGAGGGTCCATGCGCCCAATCAGCCGATCGCCATGAAGAATGGGCATGGCATAATATCCGTACGTCCGTTTCGACTCGGGCGTATAAATTTCCCATTTGTAATGAAAATCAAACAGATCGACGATGCGCTCTCTTCTCCACAACAAATTGTCCAGCGGCGGCAAAAAACGGACCGGACCGACCGGTTCATAGTGCGCTTCCTCCCGCTGCATCTCGCGCAGCAACGGTTCGTCCTCGGCTCGAATATAATACGGCGCGGCGACTTCCTCCATCTGCAGCGGGATCAATCTCCCGTCCCGCACCCTGGCAGCAAGTTCGGACCGACGCTCGGCCGCCGTTCGCGGAAACCAGCCGAGCCGAGGGTCTCGTCCATCGATGACGCGATAAGCATGCGCATACTTGTCCATCAGCGCCTGCTTTTGCTTTTCCGCATCCCATGTTTCGCCGAACTGCAATCCTTGCTGTTCCAGATGCGCCTCCGTAATCGCAAAATAACGTTCGGTTCCTTGTCTGGCTACAACGCGAATCGCGGCGGAATCCCGCAGCAGGTTAATCGCCAATGACGTATCTTTCGTTTTGAGCATATCAGGGCTGTCCCAATATCCGCTTACCCGCCGGGTCGCCTGAAAGGCCTTCGAAGGCAGCGGTCCTTCATCTCTCAATCGCTGCAGCACGTGGTCTGCCGCTTGGCGAACGTTTTCCAGCGAAGGAGCCAGCCGCTCCCGGTATCTGGCCCGAATCGGCTCATAGGTCGAATAGTCTTCCATCGGAATAACACAGGCGGCATTGGCAAAATATTCGAATACTTGATGTTCCTTCAACAGCCCATGCAAAATGCCAGGCGTATAACCTGCGTCACGCGCCCCCAGCACCAAATGCTGATTTCCGGCGACGGCTGCGACAGGGTCGATTTGCACGCAGCCGAGGGAACGGATCAGGTTCATAATTTCATCCGGTTGGGACTGTCGGGATGGGGTTGGCCATGGTCCCAACAAAGACTGGGTGTGGAGCAGAAGACGCCGAACCGCAGCTTTGCTTGTATGCAGCACAGTTGTCATGGGTAAAATTCGTCCTTTCCGTACTGAATATAATTCCGGCTTAGATCACTGCCGCTGTCTATCGACATTATCATACCATTCCGATCATTTGTATCCAATTCAAGGGAGATTTTCCGAAAAGCAGCGACGGGGATCAGGCAACGGATTCGGACATCTGAATATTTCTATGTAAAGGTAAGCCTCTTGGTATATAAAAAGAAGCGCCACCATCCTGGATGATCCGCTTCTTATGTTTGACTTTATTCCGTTTTTCCTGTTTGCTCGGCATCACTCTGACATGTTGGGACAAGGCTCCGTAATCCCCATTGACTCTCCGGCTTTGTTCCGGACACCAGGTTCCCGTCCGCTGTGCTTTGCGCAGTGCTTTTTGCGTTTGCGTACGCGCCATCGGTACAACACTCCCTTTGAATTGGTATGCACCAAATATACCATGTGCTGCCTTGCAAGTGAAGGTGTCATCGCCCTGCTGCTTCGAGGAAAACCCTGGACCGCAAATGAATGCCCACGGCAAGCATCACCGTTGACGAACCGTCCTTTTCCTGCGGGATTGCCACGTTTCGATCGGGACGTCGTCGTCGTCTTCAATAAGTTCCATGGCCTCATCGATCCGCCTTGATTTGAACAAAACAATCAATTCATCCAAATCCTCCCGATCCAGCAGCTTCACCCCGTTGACCGCAGCCAATGTGCGGCAAGCCTCGGTATAACGCGCTGACGTCAGCACGATCGACCGATCCGCCTCGTAATAGCGCATGGACGCATAGATTTCCTGCACGGCGCTAAGACCCACCGGATGGTTGGCACCGTACCGCTTGGCCTGGACCACGCTGCGACGGCCTTGCCTGTCCACAAATACCAGATCTGCGCCGAAATCCCGGCTGCTCGTCGTTTTATGCACTTCTCCGTAGCCCATCTGTTGGAACAGATGAAACAGGTACAGCTCGAATTCGGAACCATCCTCCATTTTATCGATATCGCGCATCGTGATCTTCCGCGGGTTGGCTTCCCGCCGTATGCGCCGTCCCCGTTGCATTCGCCGACGTATGACCCATGCCAGCAGAAGCAAAAAAACGATGCAGCCTACCAGCAGCATACTTGCCTGATCGTTCCCATTCATCAGATTTTCTCCTTGTCCGTTTCAGCCCGGCTGCAGTCCAACCACGCCTTCTCATCCGATTAATATATCAAACTTTCGTCCTGGCAGAAAGAAAATGAATGCCTTGTAACCACGAAAAACGACGATAATTCTCCAAACAACGACAATTTATTCCCGTTTCTCTACAAAAGGTTACAATCATCCCGTTGAACTCATGCAACTCGAAATGGTAGAATTCAACAGTTACATGTATTTCGATAACTGAAAGGTGGTCTATCTCTTGCATCATTCCCACAAAAGAAACACCAAAGCTTTGACGGCCTTGCTGCTCGGCAGCGCCCTGTTCTTCGGCATTACCGGAGCCGGTTCCGCTGAAGCGTTAACGAAGCCTTCGTGGACGTCCCCTTCCGTGGTGTTGTCCGAAGCCAACACGGAAGAACAGGTTTCGATCAAGGAGCTTCATGCCGTTCCCTCCAAAAATCTCGTTTATGTGCATACGTCTCAGCCCGTGACCAAAACGAGCAGCAATACAACCCTGGATTGGCAGCTGGACTCTCTTCAAGCCTATGATGCCACGAGCGGGCAGCTGAAATGGAGCACCATTTTTCATGAAAAAAGCGGGCCTTACACGATCTCGTCCAAATCCCTGTACAGCAGCACCGGCACGGCATACGTCTACATGGCATACTCCGATGGAACCAAGAAAGTGTATTCGTATAATACATCCGGCAAAACCAATTGGGTGAAGAACGTTCAGGCTCCTTCCGAGATCTACCTGCTTGACAACGACACGCTCCTGGTCAGCTCAAGCCAAGGCGTTCAAACGAACGGGACCGTTCGCTCCACCCTCTCCCTGTATGATCGAAAAGGGACGTTGACCGGCAGCAAAACGATCAACGGTGCAGTGCTGCAAGCAGGCAACCATCGCGTCGTCGTAGATGCCAGCAAACAAACCAAAGTCGGCGGTTATTGGCAGCGTGCAGCGAATCCGAAGGTCGAAATTTATGATCAAACACTGAATCGCCTGTCCTTCTACCAGTTCCCGAGCAATGCCAACACGATTGGAGACGGCGGAGGCGAATCCCTTGCCGTACTCGAGGACGGCTCTGTCATTATGCGTGCCAATTTCGCCAATACGGGCAACAAGCTGATGGGCTTCGGTACCGACGGCAAATTGGCATGGGGACGCAGCATTGCAGGCAACGCCTACATCCAAACGTCTGGCAAGGGGTATACCCTGCTAACCGGACAGAAGCTGGAGCTTTACACAATGAAAGGTAAAGTTACGGAACGTATTTTCAAAGATGAGCAGCCTGTTCTAATGCAGATGGTTCGCACACAGGATGGCATGTACCGACTTGATTTTGCCAAAACGGGATATATCCTCGATCCGGAAACGCTGAAAACCGTGCACACCTATACAAGCTCTACATCGCCGTTGTTCGAAAATGCAGCAACGTACATCGATAACGTGTTTTATGCGATCCGTCAGGATGCGCTGAACAAATACGTGATCCCGTCCGCTTCGTCGGGCAAATAAACTTTTGAGCGCTGTTTCCCTTCTTAATAAAAGGGGACGGTGCTCTTTCCATTTTAAACTTCCGTCTTTGGCAGTTCTTCGGAACATTTGTTATAATGGACAAGGTCGAATCGCTTGACTTATGCGTTAGACTGAGGCGTTGTATTGACGCCATCTTCATTGAAACTCACTTCCGCACAAGTAAGGAGCGCAGCGATCCCATGATTATTCAATTCATTCGATATCGATAACTAGGGGCATAACCTTGAACCTCGCTTTTTTTCTGAATGATTGCGAAGGTTTATTTGTTATGCCCTTTTCTTCAGTTATCAAATCTGAATGAATGGGGTGCTCGTCCATATGTCCATCCAACGAAGAGAACGCAGCGCAGCCTTGCTGCGTCCACATATCCACATGCTCCATTGTCCTTTATGCCATCATGAACTGGCTGCGGTTAATGCCGACTCCGTGCTATGCACCGCAAACCATACCTTTGACTACGCCAGACAAGGGTATATCAATGTCCTGACCCGCCCGTTCAACGGCCGGTATGACAAAAGACTCTTCGCCGCAAAAAGGGAAGTATGGTCCCGCACGGGTCTCTATGCTCCTTTGGTTGCCGTGCTTCGGGAGCAGCTTACGGAACACGCTCTCCGGCAGCGCGAGCCCATCCATGTTCTGGATGCCGGCGCAGGCGAAGGATCGCTTCTTCAACAGGTGACTCAACATCTGCCCGCCGTAGGCTGGGGTATGGATATCGCGAAAGAAGGCATCGCCATGGCCTCTTCGTCCTACGACGGCCAAATCTGGATGGTGGGGGACCTGGCCTGCAGTCCGTTTGCGGACCAACGGCTGGATGCTGTAATCAACATTCTGTCCCCTTCCAATTACGAGGAATTCATGCGAATCCTTCAACCGGGCGGCAGGCTCATCAAAGTTGTGCCGCGAAAGCTTTATCTAACGGAATTAAGGGAACGGCTGCATTCGGGCCGCATAGAGCGAAGCAATCCAGAACATCTGTCGCTTGAGCGCTTCAAAAAGCATTTTAAGCTCACAAGCCGAATTCCACTTACGTATACGCTTCAAGTAGACGAAGCCGTACGCGCTGCGCTCGTGCACATGACTCCGCTATCATGGCATAGCTCGGATGACCTGCTGCAGCAAGCAAGCCACGCCCTCTCGCAGGTCACCATTGATGTAGAGATCTGGACAGGAGCAAAATAAACAAAAGCCGGGAGCGCTCCAGCAGGAGCCTCCCGGCTTTGTTGCTTTGCAATCAAGAAGTCAGCCTCGGTCAGCCTCGGTCAGCCTCCTTACTTCCAGTTGCGTTCTATGAATTCATCCCGTCCGGACATGGCCCGATCTTCCTTGTAATGTTTCTCGTTTTTTTTGTGATAATCCTGATGGTAGTCCTCCGCCGGATAAAATACGGACGCGTCGCGAATCTCGGTCACGATCGGTTGGCTGAAGCGTCCGCTTGCCGCAAGCTCCCGCTTCGAGCGTTCTGCCGATTCGCGCTGTCGCTCGTTATGCACAAAAATGGCTGTGCGATACTGGGAACCCCGATCCTGGAATTGTCCGCCATCATCGGTCGGATCAATTTGCGGCCAGTACAATTCCAATAACCGCTCATACGGGAACACCTCCGGATCAAACGTAATTTCCACAACCTCCAAATGTCCGGTTTCTCCTGTTTTGACCTGCTCATATGTCGGATGATCGACGTGACCGCCGGTATAGCCTGATATGATGCCATGAATGCCCGGCTGTTCTTCAAACGGCGTCACCATGCACCAGAAGCACCCGCCGGCAAATGTCGCCTTTTCCATGCTGTTCATCTCCCCTATTTCCATAACACACTTGATTTTCGTAAATATAAGTTTCGCCATCCCGGGCAAAAAATACAGGATTGGCCTCAATCTAACGATAACAGACTTCTCCCCGGTCTGCCAGCGTCACACAACAAAAGAAGGTTAAACGCGGCCGCTTGAAGCGGCCTCGCTTAACCTTCTTCATTCCGAGTCAATCGTCATGCAAGTGCATGCTCTTCAAGCCCGGACTCAACATTCTAACGACAGATTATCCCCGACTGCGGCCCATGGAGCGGAAAATCAGGCTCACGATCGCCACCAGCACAATGGCCCCGATCAATGCCGGAACAATGTAAAATCCGCCCATCTCAGGACCCATGTCCCCGAGAATGACTCCACCGAGCCAGCCGCCGATAAACCCGGCTACAATGTTTCCGATGACGCCGCCAGGAATGTCACGGCCTACGATCAAACCTGCCAACCATCCAATGATACCACCTACGATTAATGACCATAACCAACCCATGTCATTCACCTCAATTACAAGTTATTGTTGTGTCTGTCTACTATTAACCGTTGAGCCGAATTTTAAACACCCCCACCCCAAAAGATGGTCAGCGTTCTGCCGGATTCATGTAAACAGCATTAGTATAACCTGGATAGGCAAATTTGTTGCATCATGGCCCGTTCCCGCTTTGAAACTTAGAAAAAGCCTACCCGACCCTGGCCCGGCTGCTCCATCCAGTTGTGCTTATGGCTCTTGTCCAGTTCGCCGCGCATACCCTGAATGAGCTTTCCGATGTCCACCTGTCCATGCTGATGCCATTCCAGCGCGGCGCTGACGTACAGTTCCCCGAGTTGGGCCAGCGAAAATGTTTCGGTACGTCTCGCCGCTTCCAGCGTGCCCTCCTCGTCCGCAAAGGCGTCGAATCCGCGCTGCCGCAAATATTGCAGCCGCAGCGCTTCGTCGGGCATTGGAATTTCGTAAGCCCTGTCGAACCGACCAGCACGGTTCATGAGGCCCGGATCTATTTTTTCAGGATAATTCGTCGTTCCGATCAGAAAGATGCCTTCCTTCGACGTGGCCCCGTCCAACGTGTTCAGGAAGAACGAGCGCACCTCGGCAGGCATCGAATCGATGTCTTCGATGATCAGTACCATCGGCGCGAGCCGCTTGGCGGCATCGAATACTTCGCGCACGGACTCGCTGGTCGTGTATTCCGTAATCTGCCAGTACGCTGCCGGGCCTGGAATGCTGGCCGCAATCGATTTGACCAGGGTTGTTTTCCCATTCCCGGGATGGCCATAGAGCAAGATGCCCCGTTTGTACGGAATGTCATATTTGCGGTAAAAGGTGCGGTCCGCCTCGAAGAACTGGTCCAGCGAGCGGAAAATTTCCTGTTTGATCTCCTCGGACAATACAACCTCCTCCCGCGTTACGGAACGCGTAATGGACTCGGTCTGCCGATGGATGCCGCTTCGGGCATCGGTGTACACGGTCACCTTCTTCATGTTTTGCTGGCGCTCGCGCTCACGTACGCTGCCTAGAAATTGCTTCAGATGTTCTTCGCCCGCCGCAAACACAAAGTCCTCATTGTAAATGCCGTTGCTGCGGAAAAAAGGGATTCGCACAAGCGCAACGCCCCATTTCGGATAAGCGAACACATTATTGCGAATGGAATACTGCACCCCATAAGACGGCTCGTCCCCATCATCATCGTCGTAATGGAGCGTCCGCAATTCCAAATCCTCGAAAATCCGGGCGACCAGCTCCACATCCGGGCTTTCGGAACGCAAATCTTCGTCAAGCAAGCTCCAATACTCGCTGTTCGGGTCATCGCTGGCATATAACTCGTAACGAATTCCGTATCGCTTGTACAATGCGGCAATGATGCCGCGGATCAGGCGAGCGTAAGTAGCATAACCTTCAATGCGGCCATCATGCTTTTCGTCAAAGGCATAGATGGATGAGATGGTGGTATTGTCTTCACTTGGCTTCAAGTTCTGTATCGTCATTTATTTGGCTCCCTTCACGGCCGCAAGCGGTTTGCACTTTGCCACGACCTGTGCCAGCCCTGCGCCGGTCACACTTTCAATAATTTCGTCCACATTTTTGTATGCTTGCGGGGATTCGTCGATGATGGATTCCAGCGAACGCTGGTTCACCACAATTTCATGCTCGGTCCCCACGCCCAGCGCCGACTCGAAATCCTGGACGGTCACGAGCCGCTTCGTTGCCGAACGCGACCGCACGCGGCCTGCCCCATGGCAAATGGAATAATAGTTGTCCGCACCCTGCGGCTGGCCCACCATAATATACGAGGCCGTCCCCATCGAACCCGGAATCAGTGCGGGGTGGCCTGTGGCCAGATAAGGTTTTGGATTATCGGGATGGCCTGCCGGCAATGCCCGCGTCGCTCCTTTGCGATGCACGAATACACTGCCCGCATCCTCATGTTTTTCTTCCCACGCATAGTTATGCATCAGATCGTACAACGTGCGAAACTCGCATTTTGGGCCAAACACTTCGCGAAACGCCTCCCGGATGGAGAACGCAATCAGATGGCGGTTCACCACCGCATAATTGAGCGCGGAATACATCATGTTCACGTAATGCTTGCCCTCTGCATGTTCGAGCGGCGCAAAGACCAGCTTGGGGTCAGACGTCCCGAGCCCGTTCCGGTGCATGACTTTGGCGATGGCCGATGAACTCGTCTGGCTCACATATCCGCCCCAAGCGCGGGATCCCGAATGGATCATTACTACAATTTGGCCGTCTTTCAACCCCCATGCTTCAGCAATGTCGCGGTTTTCTTCAGCAATCTCAATCGCCTGAATTTCGGCAAAATGATTTCCTCCGCCGAGCGTGCCAAGCTGACGATGCGACCGATGCCAGGTCATATCGGGCACAAGGTTCAATACCTCCTCGTCGAAAGCAAACTTGCTGCTTTCCACATGGGTCAGGGAGGTCGATTTTTTGGGCGTATAGCTGTCCGGAATGTATTTTTTCGGCAAACCGTGAAGCCCTTTGCGTACGATGTGTTCCAAACGAAGATCGGAGTAATGCCCGCGCTGGTTCGCTTCCATCGGCAATACCTTCTCAATGGCCTTGACCAACTTCCGGCGCAGTTTCACGTCTTTCAAGTCGTCCTTGTGCAAATTGGTCATATGCACCCGCATGCCGCAGCCAATGTCACTTCCCACGATGCTGGGAGAGACGTATCCGTCCTGCGCATCCCATACTGCTGTGGTGCCAATACACGTTCCTACGCCAACATGCACGTCAGGCGTGTAGCTCATGTACGAAATGCCGGGAATTTGCAAATTGTTGTTGGCCATCTCGAACACCTTATAGTCCAGCGATGAAAAAAGCTGTTGTGCCGCATATACCGTCAGATTGCCTGCAGGCAGGTTTACCTCATGCCGGTAAGCTTTCATCGTATGGTCCGAAGATAACATATTCATATTCGTTTTATTCGTATTATTCATAAACGTTGTACAAACCCTTTCCGTTGTTTCAACATGCAGCTTCATTGGATATCCGCAGTCATGTTAAAACCTTTTGATCATGATTTTCATGTAAATCGTTCATATCGCCCGTTAACGTCCATTGGATTAAAAACACAAAAAAACCATGGACAAATTGCCCATGGCTTCTTGAAGTACAACGATGAATGACAAGGACGGCATTTCGCATGCCGCAGTCAATGATTCATCATGATATAGGTTATGTGAGGCACACCGAAACGGCCGGGAAATAACGCTCCCTGATTCCAAACGATATGCCGCCATTCCTATGTCGCCCGTAAGAGGCCAAAGAGACAATGAGCAGGATATGAAATTGTAAACGTGCTGCGTTGTGCCTGGGTGAAATCATAACCCACCATCATGTCCTTCAGCCTCCCTTCATGAATTGTTATAAACCATATTAAGCTGGTGCCTTTCAGATTGTCAACCCTTTTCTTGGAAAAAGAAAAAACAGGAGTTCTTCCGAACTCCTGCCTCATGCCGATTGGAAATCGTGCATGTCATGCTGCGGCTAACATTTTGCGTCACAAGCCCGCTTGTTTTTCGACCTCGCCGACCGGGTTCTCGTCTTCCTTCTCCGGAACTTTGGAAGACATGAACCAACCGAACAAAGCGATGGCGATCAACACGACGTAAAACCCGAATTTCCAGATTTTATTTTCCGGAAAATGTTCATCCAACACGCCGAGAGACGGATGAGCCAACGTAATTACGGCCAGCTTGACCCCTACCCAGCCAACGATGACAAACGCGGCCACTTCCAGTCCAGGACGGGAATGAAGCAATTTGACAAAGAACGAAGCAGCAAAACGCATAATGACAAGACCGATAAACCCGCCAAGGAAGATCACGATGAACTGGCCTCCGTCCAAACCTCCGATATTGGGCAGCCCACTTGGTGGCAAGGCTACGGCCAGCGCGACAGCCGCCAGGATGGAATCAACGGCAAAAGCGATATCCGCGACCTCGACCTTAAACACGGTCATCCAGAAACCGGATTGTTTTTTGGGCTTTTTAGGAGCTTCTTCTGCCGCTTCATCGGTTTTATTGCGGCCGCTCATTATTTTTTTCACGATATGGTTAATAGAAATGTACAGCAGATACAATGCACCGATGGCCTGAACCTGCCACACGTCAACGAGGAACGAAATCAGGAACAATGATCCCAGACGGAAAATGAAGGCGCCGAGCAAACCGTAAAACAACGCTTTTTTGCGCTTTTCCTCAGGCAAATGCTTAACCATGATTGCCAGGACCAAGGCATTATCCGCTGCCAGAAGTCCTTCCAATACAACGAGTACAATTAATACCCAACCATACTCCAACAATAATGACAAATCCAAAATGACTCCTCCTTAGGTTCTATAGGATGTACAAAAAAAAGGACCTTTACCATCGCTGGCAAAGATCCTTTTTTTGACATATAAAAAGACCTTTACCCAGCATAACAACTTGGTAAAGGTCTCGCTAACAACAAACGCTGCCAATAAAGCCGGGGATGAAATCCCGAATTGACGACTTTATTGTAAAAGCTACTCCCCTTTAACGAAGGATATGTAGTTTTCAAAGTTGAATCATTTCAATGTTTCATATAACCTGCTTTAATCATATTCATTACGACATTTGAAGTCAAGCTTTATTTGGGCAGGCCCCACGTTTTTTTTGAGAGAACGTTGAACGCGTGGAATCGGCCTCTTATTTTATTACGTACTGCGGCGCCCTTGGTTGCATGGGGTCAAAACGTCTGAAGCCGGCATATCATAGGGAGAACCTTATATTGGGAATGCGGGACAAGGAGGGACCTGCGAATGAAAATAGCGATGGTTGCACCCGAAAAGCTGCCTCTGCCCGGAAACGGATCTGTTGAAATCTGCATTCTGGCCATTGCCCGCGAACTCGCTGAACGGCACGAAGTCACCATTATTAGCCGCACGGTGCCGGGATTTCCGCAGAAAGAACAACGGCAAGGCATCACCATTCGCCGCGTTCCTGCTCCAAGCCCGGACAGTTATACCAGGGCGGTGCTCCGTGTATTGAAAAATGAAGCCATCGACCTGATCCAGGTCGATAACCGGCCACGATCCATGGCTACCATCAAACGAAGCTTGCCCGACATTCCGGTTGTGCTTTACCTGCATTCCCTCACCTTTGCACAACCGGGGGCGTCCAGACTGGCGATGCTTCGCCAGGCGGACTTGATTGCCGTCAACAGCAGATCGCTTAAGGAGAGGCTTGGTCGCAGATTTCCTTCTTTGAAACAGCACATGCGCATCGTTCCGCTCGGAACCGATTTGAATCGATTTGCTCCTGCAAGCCGTGCCGAGAAAGAACAGCTGCGCAAACAACTAGGGGTCACCCAACCGTTTTGCGTTCTTTACGCAGGAAGACTCATCCCTCGCAAAGGTGTGAATGTTCTCATTCGAGCCGTCGCCATCCTTCAGCAGAAACACCCTGTACAGCTGTTGATTGCGGGTAAAGGGCCGCCAAGTTACGTACGCAAGCTGCGGCGTTTAGCTGACAGAAAACAGGTCCAGGCAACTTTTTGCGGACAGATCGCCCATGAAAGGATGGAACGATTATATCGTGCTGCCGATTGTATCGTCTGCCCATCGCAAAAACATGAAGCATTTGGCCTCGTCAACGTTGAAGCCATGGCATCCGGTTTGCCCGTCATTGCATCGGACAACGGAGGTATTCGCGAGATCATCCAGACTGGAAACGAAGGATATCTGGTGTATGCCTACGACAAACCGGAATCGTTTGCCCTGCGTCTGAATCAGCTCGCATCCAACCCTGAACTCGCCCAAAGCATGGGCCAAAAAGGAAGGATTTGCGCAGTTAGCCGATACAGTTGGTCACGTACGGCCATGCACCTGGAAGCAGCGTATACCCGGCTCATTCGCGGATAGCCGCGAATGAGCTCCTTTGAATTTTTTTCAGCATGACGTTATTGCCCTCCTGTTCTGCCTTCGTGCTTTGTGCCTTGTATCTTCCGGCCCTTGATAAACGAATCCATATGGGGAATGGGCACATGCATCATTTCAATCATCTCCAGAATGATCAGGTCCTTCATGCAGAATCGCACTCTGGCACAGGTCTGTTGGTGGAATACGTCATATACCCCGCTGCCTGTCCAGCATCCATGGGGCACTTCAAGCGAGTTGTTTACGATATAACCGACAGTGCCGATCGGCGGCATGACGACTTTAATGGCTTGACGGTCCGTGCGGTTATCCGGATCCTTGACCAAAAAGAGAGTATCTCCGACATTCAACGCTTCCGTGCCATGATACTTTTCCATTCCTTGCATGGCCACAAATAATTTGATCATCATATTGCTCCTTCTGTTGTTTATTTCTCCTGTCCGGACAGGGGATTGAACTAATGATCACCCTCATAGCTTTTCAACCATTCCATCAGTTGATTCCGGATCTCTCTGCGATATTCCCGGGGCTCGAGGACCTCTGCTTCAGGTCCGTATTGGTACAACCATTGCAGAAACTCTCGACTGCTGTTTAACGTTACCTCGAACAACAAGCTGCCATCGGGCAGATCTGTCATTCGCGGACGGACAAACATCTCTTCTTCTTTTATGTAGGGAGCTATTTTTTCGGTAAATCTCACCTTGAAATGAATATGTTCGTCGCCACGGTCGACAGACCACGTATTTTTCATATATTGAATGATATTGAAATCACTCTTGTCAAAATGCTTGTTGGTCTGCAAAACATCGAGAAAACGGCTGATTCTGAACAATCTTACCCTTTGCTGCATATGACAGTAACCGATGAGATAGAAACGCTGGTCGCGCGGAATCAAATAATAGGGATCAATATCCCTAACTGTAATTTCATTGTTCGTAAGCGTATGATACTGGGTTCGAATCGTTTGCTGATCAAGGATCGCTTCAATAATGGGGATGAGCAGATTGGGATCTTTGCCTTCTTCCCGATATGCGGGAGTACCCATGCGAATAATGCCTGCAATGTTTTCCACGATTTCACTATTTTTTGATTTTGATTTGGTGTGAGCCGAAATAACCTTGTCAAATGCCGAGTCAAATCCAGCCGGCAGCTGCGAAGTATCCACCACAGACGGAAGCATGGAAAATACCATCGCCTCCTGTTCGGTAAAGTTCAAGGGATATAAGGCAAACTCGCCTATAAAACGATAACCCTTTCCATAACCCTCATTGATAATGGGGGCCACCCTGTCCAAAATCCGCAGATCTCGATAGATCGTACGAACGGTGGTGTCGCATTTCAAAGCCAATTCCTTGGCTGAAATTCCGGGATTCGCTTGTATAGCTTGAAGTATGCGCAGCAGACGAATTAATTTCTCTGTCATGCAGTTTCTCCCCTTCGATATTTTATCGGCAAGGAAAACTAGTTCCTTTAGTACTGAAATAAATCTTTAGACCCAACATCGATTTCGCAAATTCACCCTCCAGGCATAGTCCGATTGCACTTATCCCGCTATCCCAATATACCTTCCCTTACTTGCTTGCGTAAATTTTTTGCGGAGATCTCGCGTTCCTACGCCTATTAGCCTATACGCAAAAGGGTTGAATCGACAAAAAAAGCCCCGTCTCTTGAATCAAGAAACAGGGCTTTTCGGATTTATGAATGACTAAGCTGCAGCAGCGGGGGGAGCACGTTGATCATATGGTCACACAGCTCTGTGATATCTTCCATCTGCTCTTCATTCACGGTGCGGACAAAATGAACATCTGCTGTAATGCGGTAACCATCGGATCCCCCGTATGTATAATGAACCTCTAGCTCGACGCGCTGTCCGGGCCAACCCTCGTCCAGGATGGAACGAATCGCCGGACAAGACGCTCCCGGATCCTGAACCAGCAGCTCATATCGTAATTGTAAACGGCATCCAGGCCGGCTGTCCGGCGTTTCCAATATTTCGGCCGCAAGATCGGAGATCGAACTCTTAAGGATCACTTCTGCCGTCACCTGCGGTCGCCCTCTCAGGCAGCATTGAAGAACAAGTTCCCTGGACATTGCAGCCATCTCGAAGATATCCTTTCTGCCTGTAACCTGGATGATTTCGTCCAAGTTGTCAAGATCATAAAGCGCGTTCTCGAACCCCACTTTCAAATTGTCGTAAATGGTTGGATCAAACATGCCATCAAACCTCTTTCTTCATTTACTCCGTGCCCTTAGCAGAAGCTCTTGTTAGATAAAGAAGGTAACCAATGAATGTCTCCATTCCAGGGCGACATATTTTATTTTACGCAAACGATCCCAATTCGTCTCCAAATTTTCCAACTCGCCGTAATATAAAAAAACATATGTCAAACCATTGTCACATTGACGAAGCCTTTTGTCATGATCAAGGCGGCAAAAAGGCCCGGTCAGAAGACCGGGCCACAGGTTTCAAGCACCTCGAAACCATCACACATTATGCTTCTTCTATATCTTTTCCGGAAGCTGCCGATTCTGCATCAGCCTCTTCAGAGGTTGTTTCTTCATCAATCGAAGCTTGCGGCGGCATGACTGAAGCAATGATGGAATCTGCAGGCGTCACCAGTTTAAGCCCTTTGGCAAGGGTAATGTCGGAAGCAGTCAGACGATCCCCGATTTCCAAGCCGCTAACATCCACTTCAATGGAGGACGGGAGATCGGCAGGCAAACCTTCAACCTCGAGCTGTACCTCCTGGGACTGAAATACGCCGCCCGCTTTGGAACCGGCAGCCGTCCCTTGGAAATCGAGCGGAATGCTGACCGAAACCGGTTTATTCTTCGATATTTGCAAAAAGTCCACATGCAGCAGGCGGCCGTTGCGCTCCTGCTGGTCCTTGATCAAAACAGGCACTTTTTTTCCGCCTTCCAGTTCAAGGTTGAACATTTCGGAACGACCGGTTCGGGCCACTTTGAGCATTTCTTTTTCATCGACATGGATGGCGGTTCCCTCGATTCCCGGTCCATACACTACCGCTGGAATCCGGCCGCCTTGTCTCAACAGGCGCAGCGCGGCGCCTTTTTTTTCGGTTCTGGGTGTAGCCGTCAGTTGAGCCATTTCTCCGTTGGATTTCATGATTGAACATCCTCCTTCATGGTCCATGCGCCAAGGTTTTCGTTTGACACACAGGTCTCTCTTTTGCACGACAATATGATCTTCGGCCATCATTCGGGCCATATCTATACTTACCCCAAAGCCACCGCATCTCAAACGTTAATCCGCTCATTTTTTCACATTAATCCATTTTTGCCAATCGGCTCCGATGTTCACGGCAAAGGCAGCCGGAGATCCTCCGGCTGCCTTTGCTCAAATACATACATGACTCTTTATGAAGCATTATGCACTGCTGAGATCGTTCATTCTCCCTGCATCGCGTATCACCTGCATATGGTCGGAACCACTCTGGACGACGATCAGCACATTCTCGTCCTCGGGCGTAATATCAACGTATCGGTCGCCGCACGTATCCTTGGCCTCCCATTCATTCAGGCGAATGATCAGCCCGAGATGCTGCAGACCGGAGGCCACCCGGAAACGCGCCTCCGCCGCATCGCCGTTCCTTTCCAGGCGCACGGCGCCATCCTGCATGCCCGTGCCCCAAACCCATACATCCCATCCGTCATACTGCCGATCCTGACGCTCGTACCGAAGCGTGACCAACCGCGACGTCTGCCTATGAACCGCAATGTCGATCGATCCCCGGACTCCTTCCGTCTCCGCTGTAATCCGGACATGACCAGGTGCCAAGCCGCGAACGATCCCGGCGGAACTGACCGCGGCCGTTTCCGGATGCGAAGAGTGCCAGCGAACGCGCATTCCCGATAGAGGCTGACCGAACTGATCCAGCACCAATGCCCTCAGCCGGCTAATTCGCGTCGTATACAACACGTTTTCTCCAACAATTTCGAGCCGTTCGGCATATCGCTCTTCGACCAGCAATAGACTGTAAGCAGCGATATCTCCGTATCGGGCCGTAATGACCGCATCTCCGGCTTGGATTGCCTTGATCGTTCCATCCTCTTCGATCCGGAGCACCTCGGGGGCAGAAGACGTCCACGTCGTCTTCGCATTCGGCACTACATTGCCCAAACTGTCAAGCACGACGGCGCGTATCCTTGCCTTCTCGCCAGGGCTATACGCCTGCCGCGGAGCATTGACTTCGATCACGGCGGGTTCGGTAACGCCTGCCTGCTCCATGTCATATAACACCATCAGCGACAAACGCTCAACCAGCACCGTCCCTTGCACGCTGTCAATCGCCTCCGTGCCGGCCCGCCGGTCATTGACGACCACATGCCAAGTCCCTTCAGGCAGGGTTAACGGCTGAGGCTGGGCAGAAGCATTGTAGATGACAACGATTCGGTTCCAGCTATCCTTGTTGGCTCCGTCCTTAAGCATAAAAACAACCATTTGCCCTTCGGCCCGGAGGAATTGCAGGTGCTTCCTGATCTGATCCGCATGAATCATGCGAAAGGCAGGGTGCGTCCGGCGCAGCTGAATCAGCCCGCGATAATAGTCGAATACGGCCCTGAACCTGGATTTATTTTTCCAAACGATCGAATTCACCACATCATCGCTGCGATAGCTGTTCTGGTCGCCAAACTTCGAGCGCAGCATCTCATCTCCGGCATGCAGAAACGGAATCCCCTGCGAGGTCAGCACAATGCCTGAAGACAACAACGAACGCCGAACCATATCACATTCCAGCACATCTTCTTCATCCACCAAACGATACGGGTCTGCTGCCCTTACTGCGGATTCCGCACTCCCGCCGCCAACCGGCTGTCCCCCTTGCCATTCGGGAAAACCAAGCTGGGGCCTCAAGTTCATCGTCGTGGCGATTTTATCCCATAGATTGAGATTGTCATGGGCCGTAACATAATTGATCGTTTCCGCTGGCGTGATCGTAAAGTCGTCGATGGCTCCCGCAACACCTGCGACGATGTCTTTCTCCTTGCCGCCGGCTCCGGTAGCGAATCCTTTGCCTGCACCGTCACTGTCCCCTTTAATGGCTCCACGAAAATGATCGTTGAACACGGCGAAGCCTTGACCGCGTTGGGCGCCTTTGAGCGTTTTTCGATTCAGCGGCGAATCCCCGCCCGTCCATGGCTCGCCATAAATCAGTATCGCCGGATCAATTCTCTCTTTCAATTCTCGCGTCAGTTCGTTCATCGTGTCCGTATCGATCAGCCCCATTAGGTCGAAACGAAATCCGTCTACATGATATTCTTCTGCCCAATGAAGCAGGGAATCCAAAATGTATTTCCGCACCATCGGCCGCTCCGTGGCCAGCTCATTGCCAACCCCTGATCCGTTACTAAGCGTCCCGTTCTCCCAATAACGGTAATAATACCCCGGTACAATCCGGTCGAAAGGTCCTTCATTCACGCTGAACGTGTGATTGTATACCACGTCAAGCACGACGCGAATCCCTTGCCTATGCAGGGATTGGACCATGGTCTTGAATTCGCGGATCCTTGTTGAAGGGTCCCGCGGGTCGGTCGAATACGATCCTTCCGGCACATTGTAATGCTGGGGATCGTAACCCCAATTGTAAGGCAGCCTTTCATGGGGACCCGCATCCGCCAGAAGCAGTTCATCCACGGTTTGGTAATCCGCGACAGGCATCAAATGCACATGGGTAATCCCCAATTCGGCGAGGTGGTCCACCCCGATGGCATTTCCGTCCCGATCCGTCAGCCCTGATGCGGCAAAGGCCAGATATTTTCCTTTAAACGGAATATCAGCTTGGGGATCGGAAGAGAAATCGCGAACGTGAAGTTCGTAAACGACGGCATCAATCGGATGCAAAAATGCGGGTCTGGCATCATTCTCCCAATCAGCAGGATTCGTTGCGTCCATATCGATAATGGCCGTGCGCTGCCCATTGGCTGTGACCGCGTGCGCATAAGGGTCCGGCGCAATGGCAATGCGCCCATCCTCGTGAACGAGTCGGTACATATAATAATGGCTGTTCCAATCCCCCTCCAAGCGCAGACTCCATATCCCTTCGGCACTTCGAGTCATGGTATGGGAAATTCCGCCCTCATGTTCGGTTACCCGTCCATCCTCACCATAAGTCCCTTGCTCATCAAAAATCAGCAGCGTAACCTGCCGAGCTGTGGGCGCCCACAGCTTAAACGTGCTTGCAGCACGGGTATAGGTTAAACCAAGATCATTGCCCTCATAACGAAATTCGGTCCATTCCAGCATCGTTCCCACCGCCTTTGTATCCATGAATTTCGGTTTCGTCCCGATGTTACGGACCGGGACGCCATTTGTCAACCTAGGACCATGCATCACATATCGGCTGAATCTCCGCTTGCCATAGCATCATCATTGGTTGAAGAGCAATCGCTTCCAGAATCAGCATATGTAAACAAGCGCCTCAGATTGACAACGTTTGTGACTTTCCTGATAAAAAAAAGAGAACGAATCTACGAAATGCACGCTCTTCTTTGTATACCCGTTCTGAGCCACGTCCATAAGCAGGGAACCAAAAACAGGCCATGCTTCACGTCTTGATGACATGAAACACGGCCTGTTTACAGTCACTTGTTTACGGGATCATTTCCCGTTCAATTCGGCATAGGAAGCTTCCAGTTCCTGAATCAACTGGTCGCCTCCCGATTTTCTCCAGTTCGCAACCTCCTGCTCCCAGCCGGCGTCGTCGATTTTGCCCATAATGTATTTGGTCTGGGCGTCCCAGATCATCTGATCCAGCTCTTGCCCGCGCTCGGTGTAGATATCCGATGACAATGTTAACGCAGGATTCGCAATGGCATATTGCTCGTTTTCGCGCGCCATTTTGGTTCCCTTCATGCCGATGGGCAGATCAACCAGCTCGGCGACGTTATAACCTTCGATGTTAAGCAGGTTATCGCGGTACGGCTTCACCTCGCGTTGATACCCATCAAAGTCCTTGAATTCGGTTTTGCCGTTCGCCGTTTTCGTATAATGCACTCCCTCAAGCCCGCGCAATTGCAACGTGCTTAACTCTTCGTCCAGAAGCTGGTCAAGGAATGTGAGCACCCGCTTCAACTGCTCCTCGTCCGGCACGGAAGCTTTTGGAATCACGAGCATGCCATAGTTGCCTGGCTCGCCGGCAATGCGTATGCCGTCCTTGCCCTGGAACGGAACCACGTCAATTTCTCCGTCCGCTACATTGGGGGTCAGACGCTGCTGGAAGGACTTCCCGTTCTGGGCCACGCCGTTCAGCTTCATGCCGACGAGGCCGGAGTCGATCTTTTTGTCCGCATCCGAAGGATCAAGGGCCGGAAAATCGCTGTTGATCAGCCCTTCGCTGAATAAGCGTTTGAACAGCTTCATCGTGTCCACATACTCCGGCGTCAGAAATTCGGGAGTGAGTTTGCCTGCCTCATCCACGCCCCACTTGTTTACGCCGCCAATACTTACGGCAATGCGCGTGAGCGGGGAGGACACGCCTTCATTATACTTTTTGTACAACAACGTGCCGTAAGTATCTTCCTTGCCGTTGCCGTCCGGATCGTTTTTGCGCATCGCCAGCATGATGTCGTACCAGTCGTCCAGCGTCTTCGGAACGTCCAGCTTCAGCTTGTCGAACCAATCCTTCCGGTATACGATCGCCGTACGGCCAATGTCCCGGAAATTGGGAATGCCGTAGATTTTGCCGTCAATCTTGATATTGTCGAAGTACGCCTTCGATTGGGCAGACAGGTTTTTGTAATCCTTCAGGTAAGGGCCCAGTTCCCAGAACAATCCAGATCGGGCTGCATTAAACGTGGTTGGCACATAATTCACCCGCATGATGGTGGGCATTTCGCCGGATGCCACCATGACGTTGACTTTGTCGTCAAAAGCCGACTGCGGTATCCACTGTACATTCAGATCGGTACCCGTATATTCCTCGATCTTTTTCTCGATCCCGTTTTCCTTGGCAGGCACGTCGCCCACCTGCATCAACGAAATGTTGATGGGAAACGGGCCTTCCCCCTCGGCAGGCGCCTTTTCGCCTCCGCATCCTGCCAACAATCCGGCGGACAAGGTCAAGACCATCATCCCCGCGCCTAATCGGGACATCCGTACTCGTGGGCTCATGAACCATCTCTCCTTTGGGTTACCATATTATGAATGCGCTATCATAATTGAGTTAAAGAAGGAACCGGCCTTACGCCAGTTCCAACTCTGTCCCTGCCAAAATGAACGGAGCGACCGATTTGGGATCATTGATCCGGATCGATTCGGTCACGTAATACTCGTATGAACCGTCACGATACGGAGTACCCCCAAGCCCAGCACCTCCATTGCACTGGGTCAAGGAGAGCATGCCTTCGCGGTCTGTTTTCAAGAGATGCTGTATCAGGCCTTGGTATCCTTTTTCCGCAACCGGCTTGAATGTATCGCTGAGATAGCCTTTTCGAACGCCTTTTGCCAGCGCGTACACAAACATGGAGCTGCCCGAAGCTTCCAAATAATTGCGTTCACGGCCCGGCTGATCCAGCAGGTGCGGCCACAGGCCGGTCTGCTGGTCCTGCACGTTCACCAACGCATTTGCGATCCGCTCAAAAATGCCTACGATCTGGCCTCGCTGTTCATGATCTACCGGCAGATGATCGAGCGTGTCGACGACCGCCATGACGTACCAGCCCATCGCCCGGCTCCAGACATGCGGAGAACAGCCGGTCTCGCCCGAGCTCCAGCGCTGTTCCCGGCTTTCATCCCATGCATGGTACAGCAACCCGCTGCGCCGATCCCGCGTTTGCCGCTCGACTAACAGCAGCTGCAAGGCCGCTTTGTCGAACCACTGCCCATCCCCTGTTGCCGCGCCGTATCGGGTCATGAAAGGCGTTGCCATGTACAGGCCGTCCAGCCACATCTGGAACGGATAGATTTTTTTGTGCCAGAACCCGCCCTCGCTTGTGCGCGGTTGCCCCTTTAACTGGACCATCAGCAGATCGGCGGCTTTGCGGTATTTGGCTTCCCCCGTTTCTTCCATGAGCAGAAACAACGATTTCCCCTGATTGATCTGGTCCAGATTATATTCCTCCACTTTGTATGTGCGGATCGTTCCGTCTTCCAGAATGAAGTGGTCCATCAACTCGCGGATGTAGTCGAAGTACCGTTGTTCCCCTGTGCGAAAATAAAGCTCTTCCAGCGCTCTCAACACGCATCCGTTCTCATAGTGCCATTTCGCATACAGCTCATGCTGGCGGTAACTTTCCATAAATTGCTCTGCCATGCGTACCGGCGTGAATTGCAACGTTTCCCTCATGGACATCCTCCGCTTCCGGCTGCTTATTGAGCTTGTTTTTTGTAATCTTCCGCGTATTCCTCACGAATCTTGTCTCCGCCCGCCTTCTTCCAGTTCTCGATCTCCTGGTTCCAGCCGTTCTCGTCGATCTTGCCCATGATGTATTTCGTCTGGGCATCCGCGATCATCTGGTCCAGATCCGCCCCGCGATCACCATAGGTCGGGGAATAGAGCGTCAGCGCGGGATTCGGCACGGCATGCTCTGCCAGTTCCTTGGCCAGCGTCGTTCCTTTCTCGCCCAGTTCGGTGTCTTTCAGCTTGGGCACGTTATAACCCTCGACGTAAGGCAGATTATCGCGATACGGCTTCACCTCGCGTTGGAACGCATCGAAATCGCTCATCTCCACTTCGTTTTCGCCAACCTTGACAAAATGTTTGTCCTCAATGCCGCGCATCAGAAGTGTGGCCATTTCAGGCTCCATCAGCTTGTCGAGGAAAGAAAGCAGGCTTCTCAACTCTTCTTCCGAACCCACGGTTGCTTTCGGGAAAGCCAAAATGCCGGAGTTGCCCGTCTGCCCCGCTACGCGGTCACCATTCACACCCAAGAGTCCCGCGATGTCCACGACGCCGTCCGGCACGTTTTTGGACAGGCGCTCCTGCTGGCTCTTGCCGTTCTGGGCCACGCCGATGCGCATGCCAACAAGGCCGGAATCATACTTTTTCTCCGCTTCCGTCGAATCGAATACGGCAAAGTCCTGGTTCAGCAATTTTTCGTCGTACAGGCGTTTCAGCAGATCCAGCACCTGCTTGTATTCCGGTGTCATGAACTCGGGAGTGAAGCTGCCGTCATCCTCGACCTTCCACTTGTTCGGCGCGCCGAAGCTGACTCCGAGACGGGTCGTGAAGGAATATTGGTCCTCATTGTACTTCTTGAACAGCATCAGCCCGAACGTATTGTCCTGGCCGTCACCGTCCGGATCGGAAGTAGCCAGCGTTTTGATCGTTTCGTACCATTCGTCCGGCGTGGTCGGCACGCTCAGGTTCAGCTTGTCGAACCAGTCCTTCCGGTAAATGACCGTCGCGCGGGCAATGTCGGAGAATACCGGCACACCGTAAATTTTGCCGTCCACCTTGACGTTTTCGAAGAAGCGCTCGTTCTGGGCGGACAGGTTTTTGTAATCCTTCAGCAGCGGGCCGATTTCCCAAAAGACGTCATTGCGCATCGCATTGGTCACGGTCGGCGTGTACTGGACCTTCACGATTTTGGGCAGGTCGCTGGAGGCGATCATGACGTTGATTTTGTCGTTGTACGCCGATGCGGGAATCCACTGAATGTCCAGCTTGGTGTTTGTGTATTCCTCGATTTTCTGCTGAACCTCATTGCCTTTGGCCGGCACGTCGCCGACTTGGGCGATGGCGATGGATATGTTCTGAACCCCGCCTTCCGCCGCCTGACCGGAGTCCGACCCGCCGCAGCCTGCCAGCAAACCGGTTACCAATGCCAGCGTGCTCAGTACAGCCACTGCTTTCTTTTTCGTTGCTTTCATAAGAAATGAATACCTCCCCTTTTTAATCGGTCCTGACGTTCGCATGCAAATTAAGGTCAACCTTTTACCGAACCCAGCATCACCCCTTTGGCAAAGTGCTTTTGCAGAAACGGATATACGATCATGATCGGCAACGTGGAAAAGACGATGACGGCCATCCGGATGGTCAGCGGCTGAATTTCCGTCTCTTCGATGCTGGTATCCCCGATCCGGCTCTGGGCCAAAATGACGATTTCGCGCAGCCACACCTGCACAGGCCACTTTTCGCTATCGTTGATGTAGATGATCGCGTTGAAGAAGCTATTCCAGTGGGCAACGGCGTAAAATAGCGAGAAGGTTGCCATCGCCGGCATCGACAAGGGAAGCACGACACGGAACAGCACGCCGACGTCGTTGCAGCCGTCGATCTTGGCCGCATCCTCCAGCTCGTCAGGAATGGCCTGGAAGAAGTTTTTGAGCACGATCAGATTGAATGCGCTGATAGCCGTAGGCAGCATGAGCGACCACAGCGTATCGGTCAGATGCAGCGATTTGACGACGAAATAGGTAGGGATCATGCCGCCGCTGAACAGCATCGTGAACAATACGCCGAGCAGGATCGCCTGGCGTCCGCGCAAATATTTGCGGGATAACGGGTAGGCCATGAGCGACGTGAACAGCAGGTTAATCAGCGTGCCGACCACGGTAATGTAGATGGATACGCCCAAACTGCGAATCAGGGTATCCGTGGAAAAAATGTACCGGTAAGCCGCCAAGGAGAACTCTTTCGGAAAGAGAATGAAACCGCCCTTGGCCACCTCATGCGGGCTCGTAAAGGATACCGCCAGAATGTAGATAAACGGGATGACGGTCACGATACCGATCAACAGCAGAAGGCCATGGTTGACGATATCGAAGATTCGGTTACCCCACGTTTTGTCCTGTTGCATGGTTAAGTTCACTCCTGTCTGGTAAAGAACGTCCAATGCTCTGCATCAGTAGACGCCTTCCTCCCCGAATTTTTTGGCGAGCCTGTTGGCACCGAGCACCAGCGCCAGTCCGACGACCGATTTAAAGAGACCTACCGCGGCGCTATAGCTGTATTGGGCTTGGGTGAGACCTTTCGTATACACGTAGGTATCGAAGACTTCGCCCACGTCCCGGTTGGTTGGCGTCAGCATCAGGAAGATCTGTTCAAAGCCCGTGTCCAGGAAATTGCCCAGACGGAGAATGAGCAAAATGATGATGGTGCTGCGGATGGCCGGCAGCGTAATGTGCCATGTCTGGCGCCAGCGGTTGGCTCCGTCGATGCGGGCAGCTTCATAGAGCTGCGTATCCACGCCGGACAGCGCCGCAAGGAATATGATCGTGCCCCAGCCGACCTCTTTCCATATGGATTGTCCCACGATCATCGAACGGAACCAGCCCGGTTCCAGCAGGAAGGCGATTTTCTGCCCCGTCAGGCTGTAAAGCATCTCGTTGATGGCCCCGCCTTCGGTCGTGAACAACATGTAGAATACGCCGACAACGACAACCCATGAGACGAAATGCGGCACGTATACCAGCGTCTGCACGAACCGTTTGAAGCGCTCCCGCCTAACTTCATTCAACATGAGCGCAAGCACGATCGGCAGCGGAAAGAAAAAGATCAGGTTATAAATCGCAAGCAAAAACGTATTGCGGAAAAGCATCCAGAATTGAGGTTCCCCGAAAAAACGCTGGAAGTGCTTGAACCCGACCCAGTCGCTGCCGAAGATGCCTTTGTATGGCGTATAATCCTGAAACGCCATCGTGATGCCATACATGGGTATGTATTTGAAAATAATGAAGTAAAGCACGCCGGGCAGCAGCATGATGTACAGCCACCGGTTTTTGATGATTTCCCTCCACAACAAGGTTTTGTCACTGCGGGCAGCGGGCTTTGTCCGGGCCGCCGTTTCGGCTTTCATAGTGTCTTCCTCCCCACTTTGGAAACGATTACATTTATCACTTCCTGAAATTCATGTTCTCATTGTCGGGGATAAACGGGTAACTGGCTATCATCTTGTTTTAGCTTCTTGTTTTTCCTTATGCAGCAAGGGTTTGCATCGTTTTCGGCAATGACGTTTCCAAGCGGGATGGACCGTTTTTAACCTGCATCCTCCGACCTTAACCGGCCGGGAATCATGCTGGGGAGCGGCTTGCTGCATGCTGTTATGGGGACGGAATCACCGAAAAAAGCCTGCCCGCCATGGCAGGCGTAGCAGGCTTTACATTCGTTGCAAGGACAAGCCCATTCAGGAGACAACCAGACAGGACTCCGGCAATTTCCGCGAAATCCCCAGCCGGCTTCCCGACGCAGGGTCATCTCTGCTGCTCGCGGTATTTCCCCGGCGTGGTTCCCGTAATTTTGCGGAACGTGCGGATAAACGCCGTCGGATTCGTATAATTCAACTTTTCCGCGATTTCCGAAATTTTCAGGTTGGTCGTCTGCAGCCACGTTTTGGCTTTTTCCATGCGGTATTCGGCAAGGTATTCGGTAAAATTCACGCCGGCTTCCTTCTTGAACACACGGCTCAAATATACCGGATGAAAATTCAGCTCCTCGGCGCATACCTCAAGCGACAACTCACGATCGTACCGTTCCTCGATCAACCGGATCATGCGATGGGCAATGTTCATGTATTGCGATTCTTCCCGTTCATGGCAAAAGCGGATCACAGGCTCGAACAGACGGCGGCGGAACCAACCCGTCATTTCGTCCAGCGTGGATAACTTCAATAACCGTGACATCGATGCTTTCTCGCCGAGCACCTCGGCCACGTCTCCTCCCTGCTCCTGAACGAGCTGATACACCCTGGACAGCAGCTGCACCATAATGACGGGATATTCGCTGAAATGCAGCTTTTTGTCTGCGAGCAAAGCCAAATATTGCGCAAAGTATTCGTCGGTCTTGTCCTGATCCCCTTGCTTCAATGCGGAAGCCAACTGATCTTCGATCATGCGCAGCTGGGTATAGAGCGCCGCTTCGGTCCGACCTCGCGGCTGAATATCCTCATAATGCAAAATAATGCGGCTGCCCAGGCTTACCCTTCCGCGCAGGGCCTCTCGACTCTCATGGTAAGCCTGCGGCGTATCCCCGATCGCGGTATAGGCACGGCTGATGCCGATGCTCACCGGCAATTGCAGATAGGTCACGACCCGCTCCCTTATGCCCTCTGCCTGCTGATGCATCCATGCTTTCAGCTGAGCCTCGTCCTCCAGCTTGGAGGCCAACACCGTCACCTGCGCATCATCGATCATGATCGGCGTAAATCGCATCTCGGGAGGCAGCAGCTCCTCAACCATGTTGGTCACGGCAAACAACAGCAAATCCCGATCCTGCTCTTCATACCTGGTCCCTTCCATCGTATCGATCTGCAGCGTCAACACGCCCAGCCTGGACCAATCTGTGGGAAAATCATACCGTTGCCCCTGATATCTGAAATCCTCCTCGGATATTTTGCCGGTTAACAGCTTCGTCATAAAAAATTCCTGCAAATGCACGTGCTGCCCCTTCATTTGCTCTCGCAACGTTTTCTCCGAGCTGAACAGGGTTTGCAGCTGTTCCTCAATGTACCCGAATTCATCCTGCCTGCGATTCGCCTGCGCCGAAGGGGAATCCAGGCCTTTGGTAAATTGCAGCAGCCTTGAAATGGGCGAGTACATCCGCCGACTGCCATACACGGCAACCAGGCCGGTAACACACAACATGACCAAGGTCGCCACGCCCGTAACGATCGCGATTTTTCGCGATTGGGCGGTAATTTGGTCGAGGGATACCACCGATACGTACAACCAGCCGTTTAACGGTGATTGTCTGTAACTGACAGCCATCGGCTTGCCTCCCACCTCTGCATTGAAAAAGCCCTCGGTCTCGCCGGCCAACCGAATCTTTTGATCGATTTCACGGTTCAGGAGCTCATATTTCTCTCCTTGCTCCACATCGTCCAGAAAGAAATGGCGCTCCTTGTCCAGCACGTACATATCGCCGGAGTTGGGATTGCGGCTCAAGAACGCACCCAGTTCCGCATCGGCGATGTCGATGACCAAGAACCCCTTGGGCTTGACATTGCCCGGCACCATCGGAATTTTGAATACCATGCTAACCACGTTATCCGAAGAGATCAGGCTTGGCGGGGAGACGTCTTGCCCGGTTTCGTTCATTCCTGCGGATACCGGCACGCTCTCCTTGGCCGAATGCACATTCCGCGTGACCCAAAAAAGACTGTTCGTATATGTCAAATAAGAATCGACGCGGTCGCGTATGCTGAAATCGTCCACTTTGCCAAAAGAACGCATGGAAACAACCCAGTCTTGTTCCAGATTGACCAAATAAGCCTGATCAATGCTTGTAACCGCTTGCAGGTTGTTGAACCCGGATGTGAGATCCCTGATTTCCTCAAATTCGCTGCTGTCGAGCGGCTGTTTCATCGCTTGAAGCACCAGCGGAGAATTCACGTATTGGATGGAGGACAACTGAAGGCTACTCAACACCTGCTCCATTCTCATCTGGGTCTGGTGCAAAATTTGCAGATTGCTCTCACGCACTTTCTGTTCAATGTCTTGGGAAGCAATGGAATAGGACACCGAACCGATCACGATCACCGGAAGAGCCCCAAGAATCATCGTAAAGCACAGCAATCGCAGCAAATATTTGGGCAAGTAGAGCAACCTCCTTTGTATAATATCGCTTTCATTGGATTAATTTACTATTGTTATTTTAAAACCCATCGTTATTCAAGTCCACTATTTCTTATTCATTGTTGACTTCAGAGCATTTTCCAGTTTATAGTGTAAGCATATCCTCAATCGTAAGGAGAGATTTTGATGTCGGTGAGCGTTCTTAACTAATTAGCTTCATATTCAGGATTATGGCCTTGCACCTGTGCATATGCCCAAATGGCGTATGTTTGTTTCTTGCTGCGCCAGAACCCTGTACTTAGTTAAGAACAGCGGATATCAACCATCATCTTCGGGATTGTTATGGGACCGGATCCAATGCCGCGCTGTTGTTCAGTGCGGTTTTTTTGTGTCAGAAAGGTGTGCAGCTTCCGTGCAGCTTCTTTCTGGCCGTTCAAGAAAAACTCCGCGAAACGCGGCCTCTCTTTTGTGTATGCATCTTCAGCATGCTTCACAATTGACGTTTTTCTTGTTTGGGTCCGGTTGCCCTTCTTTCCCGTACAGTATGCGGGCGGAGAATGACGTATGTTCATTCTTCGCCCTTTTTTGCGTTTCCGGGCCAAACCTTGCACCGTGATGCGAAAACGAGAGAGGATACCAAATCTATACTGAGGAGAGATTCCCTTATGAAAGAACAAACGCTGCAGCGTCTTGATTATCATCGAATTCAACAGCTCGTTTCCGGCTGTGCCCTGTCCTATCTCGGCAGAAAGCACGCCCAGGACATGAAACCGATCGCCGATGCCCGCATGATCCAAATACGACTTGGGGAGGCCGACGAAGCCGTTGCCTTGATCCGTTACGGAGCAAGTGTGCCCATCCCTTCCCTCGATGGCATGGAGACCATCATGAATCTGCTTGGTACCGGATATTTGTTCAACGAACAGGATTTCGGTCATCTGGCCCAGTTTCTGCGAAGCTGTGCCCAACTGATGAAATACATGGAGGGCAAAGCGGGGGTTGCGCCTACGGTCAGCCGTTATGCGGCCTCCATGATGCAAATGGAGCAGCTGCTGGGCGAGATTGAACGCTCCATCCACGCCGGGCGCATCCAGGACCATGCCAGCAAGGAACTGGCCCGCATCCGCAAAAAAATGGCTGTCAGCAGCGAACGCATGAAACGAAAGCTGGACGCGCTGGTAAGCAAACACCGCTCGATCATGCAGGAGCATGTCATCAGCCAACGGAACGGCAGGGCAGTGCTTCCGATCAAAAAGGAGTTCCGCAAACAGGTGAAGGGCAGCGTGCTGGATGAGTCCGGCAGCGGCCAAACCGTTTACATCGAACCTGCCGAGCTGGTCGGGCTGCAAATGGAGCTGTCTTCGCTTCAGGCGGAAGAATCGCGGGAAGAGATGAAAATATTGGGCGACCTGACCGCGCTGGCCGAATCCTACAGCCACGAGATCAAGCTTAACGTGGATACGGTAGGCATACTGGATTTTCTGTTTGCCAAAGCCAAATTTGCCGCAAGCGTGGACGGCGTAGTCGTGCGAGTCAATACTGAGGGGCGCACCCGTTTGCTGCAGGCAAGACATCCGTTAATGGGCACATCCATGGTTCCGCTGGATTTCTCCATCGGGGACAGTTACTCGTCGCTGATCATCACCGGTCCGAACACGGGCGGCAAAACGGTCGCGCTCAAAACGCTCGGCTTGCTTACACTCATGATGCAGTCGGGTCTGCTCGTCCCTGTTGCGGAAGGCAGCGAGATGGCCGTCTTTGAAGAGATGGCGGTAGATATTGGAGACGGACAAAGCATGGAACAGGCGCTCAGCACCTTCTCCGCCCACATTCGGAACATGATCGGCATTCTGGAGCAAGCCGGCCCATCCACGCTGGTATTGATCGATGAGATGGCTTCCGGTACGGATCCCGGCGAAGGCGTCGGGTTGTCCATTGCCATGCTTGAAGAGCTTCACCGCCGGGGAGCCACCGTTGTGGCAACGACCCACTTCGGCGAGATCAAACATTTCGCTGCGGCGACGCCAGGATTCGAAAATGCGCGCATGGAATTCGATACCGTCTCCCTTCAGCCCCTTTACCGGCTGCGGATTGGAGAAGCGGGCGAAAGTTACGCCTACGCCATCGCGCAAAAGCTTGGCATGCCGGAACGCATCATCGAACGTTCCAAAGCGGTTTCTTCTCATGGAATAACGGAGAAAAAGGAACGACGAGATGTTTCTGAACAAGAAATGGATTCCATTCGCCCCCGTTCAGGAAGCCAACCAGGCGATCAGCGTTCCGTTCAGGAAGCACAACGTTTTTCTCAGCAGGGCTTGGGGCATCCGGACCCTCACGCCTCCGGGCAGACGTCCGCCTTCGCTCCAATCCCGGCGCGGTCTCAGACTGGAGCAGGGCCGCAGCATGCCAAGCGACCTTCGAAATGGGATGCCGCCGTTCCCGAGCGGACCAATGCACAGCCAGCCTCGGACTCGGATGAATCTGAATCCACTCACCGGACCAAAGCATTCAGAAAAGGCGACCGTGTATTTGCGGCCTATTTGAACGAGACGGGCACAGTGTACGAAACGGAGGACAAACGCGGAAACATCGGTGTGTTGATGCGCGGAAACAAAATCAAAATCCACAAAAAACGGCTGACGCTGCACATCGCTGCGGAAGAGCTCTATCCCGATCTGGATCACTACGATCTCGACATCGTGCTGGATACCAAAGAGAACCGAAAAAAACGTAAACAGATGGCGAGAAAACACGTGGATGGATTGATCATCGAAACGCCTCCTGAACATTGAAGCCGAAGCTGTTATACTGGGGAAAGGAACGCTATATAGAAAGAGGGGCTGCCCATGAGTTTGGAATCGGGTTCCGTGCACGACAACCTGCGCATAGCCAATGCTTTGACCTGCCCGTTGTGCGGCGAAGCCAACGGATGCACGTACGCGGCAGGCCGGCCTCATGAGGAATGCTGGTGCAAGGCCGCCGAATTTCCGGAAGGCATTCTGGATCGCATTCCGCCCGCGCAGCGCAGGAAGTCCTGCATCTGTCAGCGGTGCGTCGAAGATTATACCAAGCGTGCCAACGCATGAACGAAGCATATGCCCTTAGTCTGAATGTTTACTCGACAAGGGGAATCTCTCGCCAAGAGTGGTCTCGAAGAATTCAAGCATGACAAAAGGAGCGAATCGCCCCGATCATCCGGGGTGGTTCGCTCCTTTTTGTTTGAACTGCTAGAAGCAGTCCTCTCTTGATTGAACATTACATTTCAGAGTGGTACTTCACGGCCTGTTGCAGCACCGGATGGGATTCGTCCAGGGATGTCACCTGGCTCAGCGCAGCAGCAACGCCTTTTTGGCGAATCAGGCCTTGAAGTTCGACGGCTTCCGGGTCCTCAGCCACGTCAAATTTGCAGGCCGCTGCCATACCCATGGCCAAATGCACGGTCTCCATTCCGTATTCGTAAGCCTGGGTAGCCGGGCGTACGAGCCGATCGTTCGGGGACAATTTGCGCAGCGGAGATCTTCCTACGCGCGAGACTTCGTCCGTAAGGTACGGATTGCGGAAACGATCCAATATTTTCGAAATATATTTCCCGTGTTCCTCGGCATCGAACCCAAACCGTTTCACAAGCACATTTCCCGTCTCCTGCAAAGCACCATGCACGATGGACCGGACCTTCTCGTCGGCAATGGCTTGCTGAATGGTGTCGTAACCGTAGACGTTGCCGATATAAGCCGCAACACAATGTCCCGTGTTTACGGTGAACAGCTTGCGCTCGATGTACGGTTCCAGATCCTCCACATACATGACACCTTCAATCGGGTTGAACGCAGGAGACATCTGTGAACGATTCACGACCCATTCATAGAAAGGCTCTACCTGAACATGCAGCGGATCCTCATGATGCTGAATCGGAACGATCCGGTCCACGGCGGAATCCGGGAAGTAAACATATTGGTCTGCCAAGCGCCGGGTAGACTCCTCCAGCAGCGAATAGACATGGTCTTTCAGCTGCGTGCTGGCACCGATCGCATTCTCGCAAGCGATGATGTGCAGCGGTTCGATCGCTCCGCCTTTGCCCAGCCGCTTTTCGAGTCCTTTGGCAATACCCGGTGCAATATGTTTCAAAATGTTAACGCCAACGGCAGTGGTGACAAGGTCCGCTTCCGCCACCGTTTCCGCAACGGTGTCCAAGTTGGTCCCGTCGATAGCATCAACATGGGTGACCGTTTCCGTGTCTTTGGATTCGTTCGCCAATTCCACCGTGTACTGTTTGCGCTGCTGCAGCGTGGACACCAGCCCTTGGTTCACGTCCGAAAAAACGACCTCATAGCCTGCACGGGAAAGGATCAGCCCGATAAAGCCCCGTCCAATGTTGCCTGCACCAAAATGTAATGCCTTCATAGTTCCATTTCGCTTTCAAGAAGAGTGATGATTTCTTCGGCCGTTTTGGCATGGCGCAGAATCTCCATATTTTCTTCTTCTGCACAAATGACCGCGATGCTGGTCAGTATTTCCATGTGGTCTCCGCCTTGCGCGGCGATGCCGATGACCATGTATGCTTTCTCGTCGCCAAAGTCAACACCTTGCGGGAATTGAATAACCGAGATGCCGGTGGACAAAATAAATCCTTTCGATTCCTTAGTGCCATGCGGAATGGCAAGCCCGTTACCGACGTACGTCGATACGATCTCTTCTCGCTCCAGCATTTTGTCGATGTACTCCGCCGTAATGTGGCCAGCATTTTTCAGCACTTGCCCGGCCATGCGAATCGCTTCATATTTATCTTGCGCCGTCGCGTTCAGGACGACTTTGTCTGTCGTTAAAATACTCATGGTTGTTGCCCTCCAATTTCGGTTTTGCTGCGATAAAATCCGACCAGTTCACGGGAAAGATAATGAATGAGATCATCCCTGTTCCCTTTTTCCAACAATTCGATCATTTCTTCCTGCAGAAGCAGGGCGCTGATTTCGCTAAGCACCTCCAGGCTTTCCTTCGACAGCTCCCAAGGGCCCAGCATCAGCAAGACGTGTCTGACGCCTTCCGGGTCGTCTTCGGACATCAGCAGCGGCTGCGTCAGTTGAAACAAGCTGATCGTTGCCCTGTAGATGCCTTCGCTGCGCGTGTGAAACAAGGCGAGCGAAGTGCCCGGAATTTTCTGGCTGCCTGCTTTTTCACGGGCCTCCAGCAATTTGGTTACTTTGTGCGGAGCTTGAAGCACGCCGCGCTCATGCTGTATTTTGCACATGGCATAGACTGTTTCATCCAATCCCAGGCCCTTATTGTCCAACGGAAATACCTGGAACTCGCCGATGATTCGCACGATCTCTACCAGCATGGCCTCAAGTCCTGACCACTGCGTTTCGCGAACGACAGGGGAATGCCCGCTTGAAGGCGGGCTGTGTTCCCGCTGCAGCGTCGTCGTTTTGATAAAATGCCGAAGCTGTTCGCTTTCCTCTCCGGTCAATAGCGGACTGACTTTGTAGTACTGGTGCTTTTCCATCGGCAAATCCACGGTCGACAATACGAGATCGTACTGCTCCTTAGGAATTCGGACCGCTTCGTACCAAGACACGCTGTCCACAATGCGAATTTCGGGAATTTCCTTGGCGAGCCTGCTTGAGAGCATGCGCGACGATCCGATGCCGCTGGTGCATACAATGACGGCTCTGACCTCGCGCTTCAACGTCCGCAGCCGTTCAATGGAAGCTCCAAAATGCATGACCAAAAAACCGATTTCTTCATCAGGTACTTCAATGCCATGCCAAGCTTGATTCGCCGCTCGTTTAACGTCCGCGAACAAGGCTTCGTAATCCTGACGGATTTGCTGCAATAAAGGGTTGCGGATCAGCTGCCGCCCTTCGATTCGTTCCAGGACAGGCTCCATATGGGCAATCAAACCTTCGCGCAGCAGCCGGTCTTCATGAAAATCGTAATGCGTGATCTTCTCCATGCTGTCGATCAGCGAAACGACCCGGTCAAGCACAAGCAGATCATCCACCGGCAGCAGCCGGGTGGTATGCATCAATTGCCTGGCTTCGATCAGCAGGCCGTGAACGTATTTCCGCTCCGCCAAATCGAGTTCGATGCCCAGTTCACTGGCAAGAATGGTGCAGAGACGCAAAGCCATATATTCCGGAACACTGTCTTCAGCGATCTGTACGTGCGGCATATCGTTCTCGATCGCACGGCCTTTGTTGACACGGGCCGCCATCACCGACAATTGCAGCAGCAATCTCATGTACTGGCGCTCAGGCATGTTCTCCAGCCATTCGATATCGGGCTGCCATAAGGCGTTTTCTACTTTCAATACATGACTATGCCCGATGATTTCGAGCAGCTTGTCGTTTGCCTTGGAGTTGGTATGCTCCGATCGGGCGCCGAACAGATCCGATTCGTCCAAATGCTCCATGGCAAGTTCCACCATTGCCCGACGGATATGAGATTCGCTCCCGGTAATCTCCACGCCGTATCCACGTCTTCTCACCAGAACGAGTCCCTGCTCCTCGATCCATGATTGCAATTCATCGAGATCGTGGCTGACCGTTACGACGGTGACTTTCAAATCGGATGCGATCGCGAGCAGCTTAATAGGCTCTTGATTATCGTCCAGAAGCAGGCTGAGCGCGTAAATTTTGCGCTCTTCGGGCGTCCATTCCATTGGCTCGACTTGAAACAGCTGTTGTCTTAGCCGTGAAAGACAGGAGGGATCTGCATCTAAATAGATGCCGATCCCGGATTTTTTTTTGATTTCGACCCCGTAAGAGACCAGTTTTTCTTCCAATGCGCTAAGTTCCCTCAATATCGTTCTGGTGCTCACATTGATCCGGGCCGCGATGTCCCCGGCGGTCACTTCTTTGGTCTGCTGCAGGAGAAATTCCAAAATCTCGCGTTGCCGCTTCGAAATATTCATTGTTGTGGTTCCGTTCAGGAATTGGATTTGAGGCGTTCAACCAGTGCCTCGTATTCCGGGCTCTTCAGGAAGTTTTCAATGGAGATGTGCTCCGCGTTCGGCGCGACCGTTTTGGCCCGGTCGGTCAGCGTTTTTTGCGTAATGACGATATCCGCATCCTGCGGAATTTCGCTGATCGCCGTATTGGTGACGTTCACGTCCACACCGGCCTGCTTCATTTTCTTCCGCAAAATCGAAGCACCCATCGCGCTTGATCCCATTCCCGCGTCGCACGAGAACACGATTTTGTTGACATCTTTCTTCACTGCGGAAGCCCCGATGTCTGCCGCACGGTCTGCTTCACGGTTGTCGTTGGCTACGGTTTCGTTCGCCGTCTTGCCTTGATTTTTCATTTCTTTCATCCGGTTGGATGCAGCTTCCAAATCCTCGTCTTTTTGTTTGCCCGTTTTGAGCAGAACGGCAGCAACCAGGAAGGAAACGACCGCTGCAATGATTACGCCTGCCAACATCGGAACGTACCCGCCCTTAGGTGTCAACAAGAAATAGGCGATGATACTTCCCGGAGATGGAGCGGATACGAGTCCCGCACCCGTCAACATGAACGTCAGCGTTCCAGCGACGCCACCCGCAATAGTGGCCAGGATCAGGATCGGTCTCATCAGGATGTAAGGGAAATAAATTTCGTGAATCCCGCCAAAGAAATGGATGATGGCAGCACCTGGAGCCGAAGATTTCGCAGAACCACGGCCAAAGAAGCAATATGCCAGCAAGATACCAAGTCCGGGACCCGGATTTGATTCCAGCATAAACAGTATGGATTGACCGAGATCTCTAGCCTGATCCGTTCCCAAAGGCGTCAAAATCCCATGGTTAATGGCATTGTTCAGGAAGAGCACTTTTCCCGGCTCGATGATCAGGTTGACGAGTGGCAGCAAGCCCAGATCCATCAATCCTTGAACACCCGCTGACAAAACTTTGCTCAACGCTTCGATCAGAGGACCGATCCCTTTCAGGGCGATCAAGGCCAGAATTCCGCCAATAATACCGGCAGAGAAGTTGTTGACCAACATTTCAAAACCGGATTTGATCTTACCTTCAACGGCTTTGTCAAACTGTTTGATGATCCAAGCCGCAAGCGGACCTGCGATCATTGCGCCAAGAAACATCGGAATGTCGCTGCCCACGATGACGCCTATGGTCATAATCGAACCCACGACGCCCCCGCGCGTGCCATGCACCATCGTGCCGCCCGTATAACCGATCAGCAATGGCAGCAAATATTTGATCATCGGATCAACGAGCTGCGCAAAATCGGCGTTAGGGAACCAACCCTTCGGTATGAATAAAGCCGTGATCAAGCCCCATGCGATAAATGCACCCATGTTCGGCATAACCATGCCGCTCAGGAAACGTCCGAACTTTTGCACGCCTACCCGCAGTCCTTCGGCTTTCCCGGACTTTGCGTCCACTGAACTCATATTGATAACCTCCTCAACATGTTAAACCTTGACTCGACTGAACATATCAACACGCAGTTCAGATGAATAAAGGTACAAATCCTGTATTCGTGATTTTCAAGTTCATACTAAATGAAAACGGTATCCCTTACAACGAAATGAAAATCAACTCCCGTCATGAACGTTGATGACAAGATTTAAATTGGATCTGTTTTGCGTTGTCGCAAGTTCAACAGCAACGTACCAATTCCTTCTATGTATCATGCCCAATCATAGCCCTGGCTTATTAAAACAAGAATGCATAATATAAAAAAACAGTGTTTTTTAAGAGGCACAAGAGGTACACCCTTTCAAACTTTCCCCTTAAACAACGCAAAAAAGCCAAGCGGCAGCTTGGCCGCATCGGCTTTTCAAACCCATGAAATATACACTTTTATTTTCAGTAATAATACGTAAATTAGTGCAAACGATTATTCTTCGGTATGCTTCCGGTAGGCATCCGCGTCCAGCAGCCCTGACAGCGCCACGCTCAAATCGCCGTCCACGCGAATTTCAACCATCCAGCCTTCTTCATAAGGAGAAGTGTTGACCAGCTCCGGCGCCTCTTGCAGCGCCTCGTTTACGGCCACAACGATTCCTCCCACGGGCGCAAACAGATCCGAAACCGTCTTTACGGATTCGATCGTTCCAATGCCTGCCTCCGCTTGCACATTCGAGTCAAGGTCAGGCAGTTCAACAAACACAATGTCACCCAGCTGATGCTGCGCGAATTCGGTTATGCCTATACGCACAGTATTTTCACCGACGGTTTGCACCCATTCGTGTTCTTCACTGTACAGGAAATCGTTTCTCAATTCGCTCATTTGGTTATCCGCCTCGCTTTTTCATTAGTGGAGTGCATGCGTTCCTTGACCTTCCCTTTTTCCCAAAACATAGCGTATGACATGTCGGCCATAAATGTCAATATACCTAACAATATATTCTTTTCACCCTCCAAAAAGTGACATCCTTTTTATAGGCATTCAATCATATACTGGATATGGAATCGCTACCTTGTCGGAAACACGAACATTAAAAGGGCGAAAAAAAATAAATATTCGCTTTTATTCTCTATTCTTATGATATAGTTCTTGACACAAATAGCTTTAACGCGTTTTAATTGAGGTGAGAAACAACTGACAGAAGCAATATTCGCGGATGAACGTAAAGGGAGAGATCACCCCGTCCCGCTTCGGGATCGTGTGGTGGCGCCGAAGGAGTAAACCCCCGACAAGCGGCGGGTGAATCTCTCAGGCAAAAGGACTTTTACGGGACGCAACTCTGGAGAGCATCCATTCGCCCAAGAAGGGCGTTTTGATCACCCAAGGGGAAACCTGACGCAATCTGCGACGGGGTAACTCTCAGGTACCAAGGACAGAGCCCAGGAATTCAGCATGCTGCCGCATGCCGGTTCTTTGGCCTGTCCTTTTCCTTTTTCCCCAAAAAACGAAAACAGTGCATAAGAATCCTGCATAAGGCAGCTTCCTCATGACGTATAGACCATCCCTTTTCCGCGGTTTCGTTTCACATTCGGCCCGTCTGGCGGCCTACAACGAGGTGATATGATGTCCGATTTGTTAAGAACTCCTCTCTTCCCGCATTATCAGCAATTCGAAGGCATGCGCTGCATCGATTTTGGCGGCTGGGAACTGCCCGTGCAGTTCAGCGGCATCCAGAAAGAGCATGAGGCCGTGCGCGAACGCGCAGGATTGTTTGATGTATCCCACATGGGTGAATTCATAGTCCAAGGCGAACAAGCCGAGGCCTTTTTGCAGCAAATGACGACCAATGACGTGACATTGCTGGTTCCCGGGCAAGCCCAGTACACATTGATGTGTTATCCGAGTGGCGGGGTCGTCGATGACCTGCTCATCTACAAACTGGAAGAACAGCGCTATATGCTGGTCGTCAACGCCTCCAATATCGAAAAGGATTGGGTATGGCTGCAAGAGCACATCATTGTCGGTGTTGAGATGAGCAACGTATCCGAAGAGACCGCGCTTTTGGCGCTGCAAGGCCCGCTGGCTGCCGATATTCTGGCCAAAGTCACAACGGGTACGAATCTCGGCGACATCGAGCCGTTCCGGTTTGTCCGCGATGCCGACGTATGCGGCGTTACGCTCCTGCTCTCGCGCACGGGTTACACGGGCGAAGATGGATTCGAGCTCTACGTCCCGGCCGATCAGGCCGCCCGGATCTGGGAAGGACTGCTGCAAGCCGGAGCAACGCACGGACTGATTCCTGCCGGACTTGGCGCAAGGGATACGCTGCGCTTTGAAGCAAGATTGCCGTTGTACGGACAAGAGCTGTCCGCGACCATTTCTCCGCTTGAAGCCGGGCTTGGCATGTTCGTGAAATGGAATGCCGGACCGTTTATCGGTCAGGAAGCGCTGCTGCAGCAAAAGAACGAAGGCCCTGCTCGCAAGCTGGTTGGCATTGAAGTGCTGGAGCGCGGAATTCCCCGGCCGCACTATCCGATCTATGCGGATGGCGTACAGATCGGCGAAGTGACGACCGGCACCCAATCCCCTACGCTGAAGCGCAATCTGGGGCTCGCCCTGATCGACAGCAGGCATGCTGCGCTGGGTACTCCGCTTGAGATCGGGATTCGCGGCAAAACATTGAAAGCCGAGGTCGTCAAAACCCCTTTTTACAAACGGACGCGCGCACCAAAGACACCTGATGCAAAAGAGACCATCCAAGGAGCTGATCTAACATGACCAAGCACCGTTACATCCCGATGACCGAGCAGGATCAGAACGCCATGCTGGCAACGGTTGGCGTGGATACGATCGACGACCTGTTCCGCGACATTCCCGAAGACATTCGTTTCCAGGGCGAACTGCCCATTTCTTCCCGGCTCGACGAACACGCGCTGAGTCGCCATATGGCCAAACAGGCCGGAGCTAACGCCCATTTCGATACACACGCCAGCTTTCTTGGCGCCGGCATTTACGATCATCACATTCCTTCCGTCATCAATCACGTCATCTCGCGATCCGAATTTTACACAGCTTACACACCATATCAACCGGAAATCAGCCAAGGGGAGCTGCAAGCGATCTTTGAATTCCAGTCATACATCTGTGAGTTGACCGGCATGGCCGTTGCCAATGCCAGCATGTATGACGGCGCTACAGCCTTTGCGGAAGCCGGGAATCTGGCTGCTGCGGCCACCCGCCGCAAGCAGCTGATCATGTCCAGCACAGTGCACCCCGAGTCCCGCCAAGTCCTGAAAGCATATGCTCACGGCCTGAATCTGGAGATCGTCGAAATTGGCCACAAAGACGGCGTGACCGACTGGGATGCCCTGCAAGCCGCCGTATCTGTGGACACCGCTGCCGTCATGATTCAAAGCCCCAACTTCTTCGGAGCTCTGGAACATGTAAAACAGGCCGCAGACCTCGTGCATGCGCACAAAGGCCTGCTCGTCGTTAGCGCGAACCCGCTGTCGCTTGGCCTGCTTGAAGCTCCCGGCAAGCTTGGCGCCGACATCGTCGTCGGCGACGCGCAGCCGCTTGGCATCGCCGCTTCGCTCGGCGGACCGACTTGCGGATATTTCGCCGTATCCCAGGCTCACATGCGCCGCATTCCCGGACGCATCGTCGGCCAGACGACCGACCGCAGCGGCAAACGCGGTTTTGTGCTGACGCTGCAAGCCCGCGAGCAGCACATTCGCCGCGAGAAGGCGACGTCCAACATCTGCTCGAATCAAGCGCTGCTTGCCCTGAGCGCCTCCGTCTACATGTCCACCATGGGCAGACAAGGAATGATCGACGTGGCCGACCTGAATGTTCAGAAGAGCCATTATGCCCGCCGGATTCTGCAAGCCATTCCGGGCGTGAGCATTGCATTTTCCACACCTACGTTTAATGAATTTGTCATTCGGCTGCCGGAAGGAACGAATATCGAAGCACTGCAGTTGAAATGGCTCAAGGAAGGTTTTATCGGCGGTTATGATCTGGGGCGCCATTATCCGGAACTGGCCGGACATCTGCTGATTGCCGTAACCGAACGCCGCAGCAAAGAAGAGATCGACGAATTCGCACGTGTACTGGAGGGATCGCTGTGACGCAGGAGACAACAACGCAAACCGGAACGAAATCCGCAGTTCAAGACATAAACGGAAATAACAGGGATGCCAACACAGAAACCGCGATGAACCCCGCCGCCAACGTCACTCCCGAGCAATCGCTTATTTTTGAGTTGAGCAGCCCCGGGCGCGTCGCCTATTCCCTGCCGGAATGCGATGTGCCAAGGCAAGAGATCGAATCCCTGATTCCCCGGGAAATGCTTCGCTCCGAAGCAGCCGCATTGCCTGAGGTTTACGAAGTGGATGTCATCCGGCATTACACCGCCCTTTCCCGTCGCAACTTCGGCGTGGATAACGGCTTCTACCCGTTAGGATCGTGCACGATGAAATACAATCCAAAAATCAACGAAGACGTCGCCCGATACAGCGGCTTTGCCAAAATTCACCCCTATCAGCACGAATCCAGCATCCAAGGGGCGCTTGAACTGCTGTACACGCTGCAAAACGACCTTGCCGGCCTGACCGGCATGGATGCCGTAACCCTTCAACCTGCCGCTGGCGCGCATGGCGAATGGACGGGGCTGATGATGATCCGGGCCTATCACGAAAGCCGGGGCGAAACGCGCACCAAAGTCATCGTGCCGGATTCCTCCCACGGCACCAACCCGGCCAGCGCTACCGTTGCCGGCTTCGAGACCGTAACCATCCCTTCCCGTTCGGATGGGCTCGTCGATCTGGACGCCTTGCGCACAGCCGTCGGCAGCGATACGGCGGCTCTGATGCTGACCAATCCGAATACGCTTGGCCTGTTCGAAAAGGACATTCAGGAAATTGCCTCGATCGTGCATGAGGCCGGCGGCTTGCTCTATTACGACGGCGCAAATTCCAATGCCATCATGGGCATCGCCCGGCCTGGCGACATGGGCTTCGACGTCGTGCATCTCAATTTGCATAAAACGATGAGCACTCCGCATGGCGGCGGCGGTCCTGGAGCCGGTCCGGTTGGCGTGAAAAGTCTGCTTGTTCCGTTCCTGCCAAAACCTGTCGTCATACGCGATGATGAAGGCCGATATACGCTTGATCATGCCGGGGACCAATCGATCGGTCGGGTCAAAGCATTTTACGGCAACTTCGGCATCTTGGTACGCGCATATGCTTACATCCGCACCTACGGGCCGGAAGGCTTGCGCCGCGTTTCCGAATGCGCCGTTCTCAACGCCAATTACATGATGGCCCGGCTCGCGCCTTATTACGAGATTCCGTATCCGGGGGTGTGCAAGCATGAATTCGTCATGTCGGGACGCGGCCTCAAGCAATACGGCGTACGCACGCTTGACGTCGCCAAACGTTTGCTCGATTTCGGTTACCATCCGCCAACGGTATACTTCCCATTGAATGTGGAAGAGTGCATCATGATCGAACCGACCGAGACGGAAAGCAAGGAAACGCTTGACGGTTTCATCGATACGATGATCCGCATCGCGAAGGAAGCTGAGGAAACGCCGGAGGTCGTGCTCAATGCACCCTACGGCACGCCTGTGACCCGTCTCGACGAAACAACCGCTGCACGCAAGCCTGTGTTGAACTGCGCCTGCAGTTGATCAGGCCATAACAAAAGCCGCACAAGGTTATCGACAACCGTGTGCGGCTTTCTTGTGCGGCATTTGCAATCGAGGAAAAAAAGCCGGCATCCGCTTTACGCAGATACCGGCATCCATATGCTGCATCGCTGCAGCCCCTTCAATCGGAAAAAGAAAAGACCCTTAAACATCGGGGAAACCCCGAACCCAGTGATGCTTAGATGCTTTTAACCAGTTCAACCACTTGCTCAGCGGTTTGCATATCCAGTGCTTTGGCAGCAAGTTCCTGCATCTCGGCACGGGACAATTTCGTGATCTGACTGCGAGCTGGCAGAATGGAGGTTGCGCTCATGCTGAACTCATCCAGTCCAAGACCAAGCAGCAACGGAATTGCCGTTTCGTCTCCAGCCATCTCTCCACACATGCCAGCCCATTTTCCTTCACGATGCGCCGCATCGATGACCATTTTGACCAAACGCAAAATAGCAGGATTGTATGGTTGGTATAGGTAAGAGACACGTTCGTTCATACGGTCAGCAGCCATGGTGTATTGAATCAGATCGTTCGTTCCGATACTGAAGAAATCAACCTCTTTGGCAAATTGATCCGCAAGAACTGCAGTCGAAGGGATTTCGACCATGATACCGAGTTGGATGCTGTCGGAAACAGCAATCCCTTCAGCTACCAGCTTGTCCTTCTCTTCGAGCAGGACAGCTTTTGCTTCACGGAACTCGCCGAGCGTGGCGATCATCGGGAACATGATGCGCAGGTTCCCGTGCACGCTGGCGCGCAGCAAAGCACGAAGCTGTGTACGGAAAATATCTTGACGGTCCAGACACAGACGAATCGCGCGGAAGCCTAAGAATGGATTCATTTCTTTCGGCAGGTCAAGGTAAGGAAGCTCCTTGTCTCCACCGATGTCGAGCGTGCGGACAACGACAGGTTTGCCTTCCATTTTTTCGAGCACCGTTTTGTACGCATTGTACTGAACGTCCTCGGAAGGAAGTTTGTCTCTGCCCATGTACAGGAACTCGGTACGGTACAAGCCTACGCCTTCGCCGCCGTTTTCCAATACGCCGGCAACATCGTTTGGCGTACCGATGTTTGCCGCCAATTCAACGTGCACGCCATCCACCGTCACGGTTGGTTCGTCACGCAATTTTCTCCACTCGGCGCGTTGTGCATCGTATTGTTCCTGTTTGGAACGATACTCGGCGACTACGTCCTCCGAAGGATTTACAAGCACATGTCCGTCCAGGCCGTCAACGATGATCAAATCACCGTGTTTGGCTTGGGTCAGGATGTCCTTGGTTCCCACAACCGCAGGAATTTCCAGGGAGCGTGCCATGATTGCCGAGTGGGACGTGCGTCCGCCGATGTTTGTGGCAAAGCCTTTAACATATTTGCGGTTCAACTGAGCCGTGTCGGAAGGCGTCAAATCCTCCGCAAGCACGATCACTTCCTCACTGATTTCGGCAGGGCTCATGAATTCGATGCCCAGCAGGTGGTTCAGCACACGCTTCGTTACGTCGCGCATGTCTGCTGCACGTTCCTGCAGGTAAGCACTTTTCATGTTTTCGAACATTTCGATAAATTGGGAAGCCGTTTCGTTCAATGCAAACTCTGCACTGACCATTTCCTCCGCAATTTTCGCTTTGACCGGATCAATCAGTTCCGGGTCGTTCAGAATGAGCAAATGCGAAGCGAAAATTTCCGCTTTTTTCTCGCCAAGCTCTTGCATCGTGCGCTCTTTGATCGCTTCGAGCTCAGCTTGGGATTTCCCCAAAGCCGAGTCGAGTTTAGCGATCTCTGCGTCAACATCGGTAATTTGACGTTTCTCTACAGAGTAATCGGGATGCTCCAAGATAAACGCCTTGGCGATGGCAATGCCCGCCGAAGCCGCGATCCCGGAAACATTAAGCATGGATTTCGCCCAGCCCTTCGTTAACCATAACGTCAGTCAGTGCTTTAAGAGCGTCAGCAGCCTCATCGCCTTCGGAGATGATCGTGATGGTGTCGCCTTGCTCCAGACCCAAGGAAAGAACGCCCAGGATGGATTTCAGGGTTACTTTTTTACCGTTAGCTTCTGCAAAGGATTCTGCGCCTTTGAATTGGTTTGCTTTATTAACCAGGGCTGTCGCCGGGCGTGCGTGGATACCGTCTTCGTCTGTAATTCTGAATGTTTGTTGCATTACAATCATCTCGCTTTCATGAATTTGATTTAGGCATTGCATTATATTTACACTTGCTTGCCATCGTTGGGACAGTTCTTATTTTATCTCAATGATCGGCTGATCGCCAACTTTGAGCACTCCACTCTTCTTGAGTGTTATCGTGGAGCCTTCTGGCAGGTTGGTGAAAATGACTGGAGAAATGATCGACGGAGCGTTTGCTTTTACATACTCCAGATCCACTTCCATAATCGGCTGACCAGCAGATACCAGGTCACCTTCCTGAACCAGTACGTTGAAACCTTGACCTTTCAGTTTCACCGTATTGACACCTATATGAACAAGCACTTCTTTGCCGCCGTCGGACATAATGCCTACAGCGTGTTTGCTTGGAAATACATTAAATACTTTACCATACACTGGGGAGGTAATCGTTCCATCATGCGGCAAAATAGCGAAACCGTCACCTGTCATTTTTTCAGAAAAGACCGGATCAGGCACGTTTGTAATATCAAGCAGCTCTCCGTTCACCGGCATGACGATATCCTCTGGTACAATGCGCTCACCTTGCTCTCCTTGCGCCTTCTCCTCTTCAGGAGTTGGTTTAATTTCTTCCGCCGGAGCTGGTGCAGGCGTGCGTCCTGCAATGATATCCTGCATCTGTGATTTAATCGTATCGGAACGCGTTCCGAAGATGGCTTGAACATTATTACCCACTTCAAGCACACCAGATGCACCCAGTTGTTTCAAACGGTCTTTTTGCACATTCGATTTCTCATTTACTTCAATCCGCAAGCGAGTAATACATGCATCCAGATGTTTAATGTTTTCCTTGCCGCCAAAGGCTTCAAGGATGTTATGCGGCAAATCGTCCGTGGAACCTGAAGAGCCACTGGATGAGGATTCAGGAGATGCTTCTTCACGTCCAGGCGTTTTGAGTTTGAACTTGCGAATGATGAATCGGAAACCGAAATAGTAGATCACAGCAAGAATCAAACCAACGATGATAACGTTCCACCATGGAGTGCGGTTTGGAATGATACCAAAGATCAGGAAGTCAATGAAACCGCCTGAGAAGGTCATCCCGATTTTGACATTAAGCAGCTGCATCGTCATGAACGATAAACCCGCAAAGATACAGTGTACAGCAAACAAAATCGGTGCAACGAACAGGAACGAGAACTCCAGCGGCTCTGTAATCCCCGTCAGGAATGATGTCAGTGCAGCTGAACCCATGATACCAGCAACATATTTTTTATGTTCAGGTCTTGCTTCATGGTACATCGCAAGTGCGGCTGCTGGCAAACCGAACATCATGAACGGGAATTTACCGACTTGGAACGTTCCGGCAGTCAGCGCAACGCCGTCACGCAGCTGGCTGAAGAAAATCTTTTGGTCTCCGCGAATGACTTCACCCGCTTTGTTCACATACTCTCCGAACTCAAACCAGAATGGGGAGTAGAAAATGTGATGCAGCCCGAACGGAATCAGTGACCGTTCTACTACACCGAAGATGAAGGCCGACAGGGTCGGGCTTGTATCAACCATGAAGTGAGAAACGGCATTTAATCCATTCTGAATTGGAGGCCAGATGACCACGAGCAGCAACCCGAGCAGCAGGGAAACTACCGAAGTGACAATTGGAACAAAACGTTTACCCGCGAAAAATCCAAGGTAAGACGGCAGTTCAATTTTAAAGAAACGATTGTAGCACAGTGCTGCGATGATACCGACAATGATACCTCCAAATACCCCTGTGCTTAAAGTTGGAATACCCAGGATACTCGCATAACCTGGCACATTGCCAATCATGGCAGGTGTAACACCTACGGCAGAGCCCAAAGTTACGTTCATGACCAGATAACCGATGATGGCTGCAAGTCCTGCAACGCCTTCACCTCCAGCCAGCCCGACGGCTACGCCGACCGCAAACAGCAATGCCAGATTATCAAATACGATCTGACCTGCGTTCATCATGATGGTTGCAATTGAGTTTACCCAAGGGGTATCGAGCGCAGTAACATATTGCAGGAAATCCGGATTTACCAGCATGTTACCAATTCCGAGCAGCAAACCTGCGGCTGGCAGAATCGCTACAGGCAGCATGAGAGCTTTACCTACTCTTTGCAATACACCAAAAAGCTTTTTAAACATCGCGTCGTATTCTTCCTTTCATGTGAGTATGTCGTGATGCAAGCAAGGGAACACAAAAAAGGCATGAACTAATAAAAGTGAACTGTGCCTACCTTGGGGTATAGCATACCCTTAAAAAGGTAGAACAATCACACTCTAATTAACTCATGCCTGATCGAGTCAGTAACACGTCGCTTATGTTTATTCAGTTGCTTGATTACGGTCACCATTGTAGCATCACTTTGGACGCATTGCAAGCCTTTACAGAAAAAACGTTATTCCGGTGTTATTTCAGAGCTTATTTTACTGATTTTCTTCTTTCCGCTGGTTCAGCCGCTGAAGATGTATCGTTAAGTAGCCAACTTCTGCCGGATAAACAGGCAGCTTTAGTCGTTGCTCCATCACTTTGGTCAGCTTCCATGCAAGCGAGTACATTTCGGGATACTCCAATTTGAGCAGGGAATCCAGCTTGTGAAGCTCCTCCACTTTATCTCCGCGACGTATACGCTCAAGGGCAAACCGTAGATGCGTTAACAGACGGGAATAATCCAATGATTGCGTTTCAAAAGAATAATCCAGCTGGTCTGCGACCAGATTCACCAGATCCGTAATTAACTGCGAATGCTGCCGCACCTGGGAGATGTTCTGGTTTGTCATCGCGCTATAAATATGCAGCGCAATAAATCCGATTTCATCCCTTCCCAAATCTACGCCCATTTTGTCCTTGATCAGCCTGACGGCATACTCGCCCATCCGAAACTCTTCAGGGTATATCTCCCGGGTTTCGTACAGGAACGGATTTTGAATGACGATGCCCTGTTCCTTGCGCTTCAATGCAAAAGAAATATGATCCGTGAGCGCGATATGAATATGCTCGTTCAACGGCGCGTCCGCTCGCTCTGAAATATACGTAACCAACTCGTTAATGATCTCGATCAACGCCTCGTCCACTTGCGGAAGAAGCTGCTTATATTGCTCCTGCTCTTGCTGGTTCTTCAAAATGAACATTTTCTCCACAGCCATCAGCGGAAGGATATCGCCTGTTTTTCGGTTAAAGCCTATGCCCTTGCCGATGACGACGACCTCACCATGTTCGGGATGCTGTGCAATGATTACATTATTGTTCAGGGCTTTGGCTACGTGTAGGCCGCTCAATGTTCGCACCTCTTTTTATCAAACCGTCTTGATTCTTCCGATAGTCGATTGCAACGTCTTTTCATACATGAAATAAAAAGAACGAAAAAACACCCGGCGCGGGCAAACCACGCCGGACGTCTCGCTTAAAAAGTAACAAAATTTCGCGTCAAGGTCAATAGAGCTGCCTTACGGCACAAGCATTCCCTACTCTTCCGTTCCCGCTTTATTCAAAATGGTGTCTGTTGGCGATGCTGCCACAGCAACCGGCGTCGCTGTTTTGGGCTTGGTTAACCCCTGAATCAGCTGCTCCACATCGATGCCGGACACGCTCTTAAGCATTTCCGGCGCAGTCGCCATCAATTCGGTGACATAATTGCTCACGCGAGCTGCACCTTCGCCTTTGCCTGTATCCACGACCGTCAACTTGTCAATGGAAGAGATCGGTTCCGCAATTTTGCCGGCAAGCTCAGGCAGCATTTTGACGATGATGTCCAATACCGCGGCTTCGCCAAACTTCTGGAACGCCTCGGCCAGCTTTTCTTTGGCTTCCGCTTCGGCAAGACCTCGCAGACGGATAACCTCGGCATCCGCCGAACCTTTTGCCAGTTCGGCATCAGCCACGGCCTGACCTTCAAGCCGCTTCTGCTCGGCCGTTGCCTTGGCCTGCGTCTCGATCGAATACTGCACCGCATCCGCTTCGCGCATTCGTTTTGCCTTGTCGGCTTCGGCAGCCTGCTCGACGGCGTAACGGTCCGCCTCGGCCTTTTTCTTCACTTCCGCGTCGTATTGCTTCTCACGAACCATGATTTCTTTCGCCTGCAGGTCGATTTCCCGTTCTTTCCGAACCAATTCAACCTTCATCTGCTCTTCAACCACCGTTTGTTTCGCCCGGGCTTCCTGAATGTGGTAGGCCTGGTCGGCTTCCGCTCTAGCTGTATCCTGATCTCGTTTAAACGCCGCCACTTTCAGCTCTTTATCCTTTTCGGCTTCCGCAATGTTCGTATCGCGCAGCAGTTCCGCCTTTTGTCCCTGCTCTTCCGCGTTGGCCTTCTGAATTCTGGCATCTCTGACGGCCTCAGCCTCGGCAATCTCGGCATCCCGTTTCACGGCAGCGATTCGCGGCTTACCGAGCGCATCCAGGTAACCCTGCTTGTCGCGGACGTCTTTAATGGTGAATGACACGATTTGCAGACCCATCTTCTTCAGATCTCTTGCTGCCACGCCCTGAACCTCCTGCGCAAAACGATCACGGTTCCGATAGACCTCTTCCACCGTCATTGTGCCCAGGATGGCACGCAGATGCCCTTCAAGCACTTCCTGTGCTTCCCCGCGCAGCGCTTCCACCGGTTTGCCGATAAACTGCTCGGCTGCCGTCGCCACGTCCTCGACCGAACTTCCTACCTTGATGATCGCGACGCCGTCCGCAATAACGGGCACCCCTTGCTCGGTATAAACTTCCGGCGTGGTTACGTCGAGCTTGTGGGACAGCAGCGAGATGAACTCGGACTGCTGAAAGACCGGCCAAATAAATGCACCGCCGCCGCGCACGATTTTGATTTTCCTGCCGGATTCGTCCTCGGATATATTTTTGTTGCCCAAAAATGAACCGGTTACAATCATCGCTTCATCAGGACCCACCGTTTTGTATCTGGCCCAGAACGCAAGACCCAAAATCAAAATCACGCCGACAACAATCGCGGGAACCAACAACACTTCCATATCCAGATTCATTCCACATCTCTCCCCTTCTCGTTGTAAATGGTAATCAATACTACATCATACGCGCTAAACCCCTGTGTTACTTAAGTACATCCTCTTCCCATTCGGACACACGCAGCACGCCATCCGATATGTCTACTACAACGACACGCGCCCCAGCCGCAATGGGGCGATGTTCGAAGCTCGATGCGGTATGGATCGTATTGCCCGAGGCAATGCGTATCATGACTTCCCCGAAACCCTTTTCCGGCACGGGAATCGTGATCTCGCCGATCTTTCCCGCCAGTTCCTGCATGGAGAAACCGATGGACACCTCACTGTTGCGGCTCGGCTTAATATAAGCAAAGAACACCAGCATGGCTGCAGCGACTCCGATCAACAGGGCCAGAATCAAGGCGGCCATCGTACTTACCGAGCTGTAACGCGTCAGCATAATTCCCGCCCCGCCAAAAGCAGTAATGGAACCAGCCAGTACAACCGGTTTGAAAATATCAACGCCCGGAAACTCGAAAGCACCATCCAGCAAACCATCAATCAGATCTCCCAGTATCAGGCTGACGACCGCAAATATCGCTCCCCCGATCAAACACCCCCAATAAATCGACTCCATCCCTTTACCTCCCCTCTTCTGCTGCAACTCCATTTCGATAGATGACTTTCCTCATGTAAATAAATACGTACCAAATCCGGATATGTTTCAAAATCTTCCCTCTTTTGTCTTGAGCGCCCGTTATTGGGCATAATCGCATTCAAAGCATGCAAAAAAGCCGTAAAGCTCCCCGCTGGGGAACCTTACGGCCCAAATCTGAAATGAAACGATCCATATAGGCTTACAGAGATGCCTTGTAGATGGATACAACATCCTCACGCTGCAGCTTTTTGAAGTTGCCGAAAGGACCAAACAGCATCGCTTTGTCAGCCATAACATCGATTTTGCTGTCATCGATATCATAATCGGCCAAACGGCTAGGCGCTCCGATGGAGGTCCAGAATTGACGAAGAGCTTCAATACCTTCCTCGGCAACCTGCTTGTCCGATTTCCCTTCCGGATTCACGCCGAATACGTTGACCGCCAAACGTTTGAAGCGATCCACTTTGACGTCGATATTATGCTTCATCCAGTGCGGGAACAGGATCGCCAGACCGCCGCCATGCGGAATATCATACACGGCCGACACGGCATGCTCGATATTGTGAGTCGCCCAATCGCCTGCAAGGCCCATGTTGAGCACGCCGTTGAGAGCCATCGTACCGCAGTACAGAATGGTCTCGCGCAGTTCATAGTTTTCGAGATCTTCGATGAGGCGAGGGGCCACATCCATCACAGTGCGCAGAATCGTTTCGCAGAAACCGAGCTGCACGGGCGTGTTTTCATCCAGATGGAAATAATGCTCGAGCACGTGGGACATCATGTCGACCATGCCGTAAACGGTTTGGTCACGAGGCACCGAATACGTATTCACCGGGTCGAGAATGGAGAACGTAGGGAAAGAAACCGGGCTGCCCCATCCCAATTTTTCTTGGGTATCCTGATTCGTGATGACGGAACCCGAGTTCATTTCCGATCCGGTAGCCGCCATGGTCAGAATCGTTCCGAGCGGGAGAGCGTCTTTCGCGACGGCTTTGCGTGCTGCAAAATCCCACATGTCCCCTTCGTATTTGGCGCCTACTGCGATCGCTTTGGCACAGTCGATGACACTGCCGCCGCCGACAGCAAGGATCAGTTCGATATCGTTCGTTTTGCACAGATCCACGCCTTTATGCACGGTTGCGAGACGAGGGTTCGGTTCAACGCCAGCCAGTTCGGTCACTTCTGCACCGATGTCGTTAAGCAGGCCGATCACTTGGTCGTACAACCCGTTGCGTTTGATACTGCCGCCGCCATAAACCAGCAGAACGCGTTTGCCATACTTCGGAACTTCGGTTTTCAGCGTTTCAACTTGGCCCTTGCCAAAAATCAGGCGGGTCGGGTTGTAAAATTGAAAAGTTTTCATATCTATGTCGCCTCCAGAGGAATTTGATGTTTTCAGCGCAACCCCCATTATAATACCCTATATCTATGAAAACAAATATATATATACCTATGCTCGATCGTAAATTTGCTTTATGGTCCTAAACGAATTTCAATGAAGACATGCTTCACAAACAGCTTTGTTAGTGTGACCTTTCACGGACTGGATTATGAAGGATTCCAATCAGAATACCTTAATCGCAATGACACTTTATCCCCTTTTCATTATACATTGCGGAATATCGCAATTCCATGTTTTGCCTATGAAGAAGAGCACCGGGTTTTGAAATTGGTTTCGCAGGCGATGCGGAAGCATATAAATAAGAATGGACCCTGCCTCCCGGGAGACTGGATCCATTCTTCAACCCTTCTTTAACGAACAAACTATTCGGTGTATCCCATGCTGGCAATGAACCGACGGAAGGCCGCACGGCCAGCCTCATCATGTTTGTATACCCCTGCGTGCTCCAAAATTTGCGAAAATTTCAGGCCGACTTCCTGCTGCACAAGCGCAACTGCCTGTTCCTTGTCCAGCTGGCCTCCGAACCGATTTTGCAGCTCTTCTGTCCAAAGCAGATGTTTGTTCAGCTCATGTTCTTCGGATTTTGCCGCTTCGGCCAGCTCGCTATTGCCGGCAAGGATTTCGGCGATGCCGTCCAATTCTTCTTTAAGGCGTCCCGGCAAAATCGCCAAGCCCATAACTTCGATCAGGCCGATGTTTTCCTTTTTCAAATGGTGCATCTCGCGGTGCGGGTGGAAAATGCCTTCCGGATGTTCCTCGTTCGTGCGGTTGTTCCGCAGGACAAGATCCATCTCGTAGCCGCCGTCCTCGCTGCGCCGTACAATCGGCGTCACGGTATTGTGCGGAACGCGCGCTCCATCCACTTCGCTGAATGCTTCCACCTCGGCGGAAGGATCGCTGTACCCTTTCCAAGCCTCGTAAACGGCATTTCCCGCCTCCAGCAGCTGTGCCGGATCATGGGAAGACAATCGAAGTACAGACATCGGCCATTTCACCAAACTAAGGGTAAGACCCGGTGTGTCCGGATGACGGAAAACCGCTTCCGCCTTGGCCTTCTGAATGGCAAACGTGTGCCGCCCTCCCTGGAAGTGGTCATGCGTCAGAATCGAGCCGCCCACGATCGGCAGATCCGCGTTCGAGCCGATGAAATAATGCGAATACTCGCCAACGAAAGCCAGCAATCTGCGCAAGGTATCCTTCGTCAGTTTCATCGGCACATGATCATGGTGGAAAATGATGCAATGCTCGTTATAGTACACGTACGGCGAGTACTGGAAGAACCATGGCTCACCGTTAAGCTCCAACGGAATGATGCGCAGGTTCTGGCGCGCCGGATGGTTGACCCGACCTGCATAGCCGACGTTTTCGCGGCACAGCTGACATTTCGGATACACCGGCGGCGGCAGCAATTTCGCCATGGCGATTTCCTTCGGACTTTTCTCCGGTTTGGACAAGTTGATCGTAATTTCCATCTCGCCGTATGGCGTCTCTTGCGTCCAGTAGACGTTTTTGGAAACTCGGTCCATACGGATATAGTTGGAGTTGATCGAAAGGTCGTAGAATTGGCTTGTCGCCGCCTCAATTCCTTCGCTCTCCGCCTTCTCGCGGAACGCCCGAACGACTTCCGAAGGTCTGGCCATCAAGTGGCCCATGATCTTGGCGTCGAGCAGGTCGCGATACGTATCGGTATTTTCCGGGATCAGCCCGATTTCGAACCCGTAGTCGATCAACGTGTCGATCAGAGGCTGCGGTCCGTCCAATACGGTTTCATCGAGCACGCCATCGTAAGGCTCGGAAAAACCGAATTGCTCCAACAGCAGGTTGCGGCCGTAATCGCGGTCTGCTTCCTCAATCAGTCGTTTCCGCAGGGCAAAGAGTACCAGACGCTCAATGGCATGCAGTGCTTCCTGCTGCTCCGGGGTCCGTTCTGTGGTGCCTGCTCCAGTGGTTGTCTGTGACATATCCTTTCGCCTCCTAGTTGTTTCCATAGCCTTGCGGGTGAGACTGATGCCAATCCCATGCGCTCTGAATGACGTCTTCCAGCTTCGAGCGTGTCGGGTTCCATCCCAATACCGATCTGGCTTTGGCGGACGAAGCAACCAGCACAGCCGGGTCACCCGCGCGACGCGGCTCCTGCACAACCGGAATGTCGAGTCCGGTTACTTTTTTCGCCGTTTCGATGACTTGTTTGACGGAGAAGCCTTGGCCATTCCCCAAGTTGAACACATTGCTGTTCTCGCCCTTGCGCAAATAATCCACCGCTCGCAGATGCGCGTCGGCCAGATCGCTGACGTGGATATAGTCGCGGATGCAAGTGCCGTCTTCCGTCGGATAATCGTCGCCGAAGACCGCGATATGCGAGCGCTGCTTCAGCGCCGTTTGCAGCACCAGCGGGATCAGATGGCTTTCCGGCTGGTGATCCTCGCCGATTTTGCCGCTTTCATGGGCCCCGGCTGCATTGAAGTAACGCAAGGACACGTATTTGATATTCTGCACCTTGTCAAACCAGGCCATCATGCGTTCCATCATGAGTTTGGTTTCGCCATATACGTTCGTTGGCTCGGTGCGGTCGCTTTCCTCGATCGGCACCTTCTCCGGCTCGCCATACGTAGCCGCCGTGGACGAGAAGACGATTTTGCGCACGTTCGCCGCGTTCATCGCTTCCAGCAGGCACAACGTACCGAATACGTTATTGTCGTAGTACTTGACCGGATTCTGCATGCTTTCGCCAACCAGGGAGTTTGCTGCAAAATGAATGACCGCATCGATCTCATTTTCGGCGAACAGCTTCGCCAACAGTTCTTTGTCGCGCAAATCGCCCTCGTACAATTTACCGCCCAGAAGCGCCTCCCGGTGCCCTGTCTGCAAGTTGTCAAGCACAACCACTTCTTCTCCACGCTCAAGCAAAGCCGCCACTGTATGAGACCCAATATATCCTGCTCCACCCGTTACCAAAATCGCCATCTTACTTCGCCTCCTTCAATTCTTTGACACCGTCGCCTACACCGCAAACGTAGAATTCGCCCTTTAGTCCGGTACGAGACTCGTACGCTGCTCCTACTTCCTTCACAAAACGTTCTGCATCATCTTCATGAACTAAAGATACTGTACATCCGCCAAATCCTGCGCCCGTCATGCGCGCACCAAGCGTGCCCGGAATACGTCTTGCCTCTTCCACCATAACGTCCAGCTCTTCGCAACTGACCTCGTACAGATCGCGCAGCGATTCATGCGATGCGTTCATCAGCTGGCCGAACGTCTCAAGGTCGTTATTGCTCAGCGCCTCTACGGATGCAAGCACGCGAGCGTTTTCTTCAACGACGTGCCGTGCACGCTGTCTTACCTTTTCGTCCGTGATGTGTCCTTCATGCTCTTCAAATTGTTCCGGCGTCAGCTGCGCCAGATAGCCGAGCTCCGGCCGCTGCTCCTTCAGAATCACGAGCGCTTGCTCGCACTGGGAACGGCGTTCGTTATACGCGGAGTCCACCAGACCGCGGCGCTTGTTGGTATTGCCGATGATCAGCTTGTATGCACCGGTACGGAAAGGCACCTTTTTGTATTCAAGCGTGTCACACATCAACAGAATCGCGTGATCCTCGGCTCCGTTCGCCACGGCGAACTGGTCCATGATGCCGCAGTTGACGCCAACAAATTCATTTTCCGCTTTTTGGGAAAGAAGGGCAAGCTGTACGGTGTCGATATTTTCGATCCCTTCCAGCGCCTGGATCGCGAATCCCGTCAACACTTCGAGGGAAGCCGAGGACGAGAGGCCCGCGCCATTCGGAATTTCGCCATGATAGAGAAAATCGTATCCTCTGGTGACGTTCACGCCTTTGGCCTGCAGTTCAACCATGACGCCGACCGGGTAATCCGTCCACTCTCCCGTTTTCGCCTTGCCAATCGCTGCAATCTCCAGCAGCCCTTCGTACTCCATATTCGTCGAAGCCAGCTGCAGCTTGTCGTCCTGACGTTCCCGGATGATCAATGTTGTTCCGAATTCCAGCGCTGCCGGGAGAACGTAGCCGCCATTGTAATCGATATGTTCCCCGATCAGATTCACGCGCCCCGGAGAGTGGAATACACGAATGGCATCTTTGCTCTCTCCATACCTTTCAATAAACTTTTGTTTCAATTGCTGGATGTCCATTGATGCGGCACCTCATCTCGATGTTGTTGTTTTTCTAAGCTCATTATATAAGAAAGCGATCTCCATCGAAATGAATGCATGTGTGATCTATATGGATAAATGTGACCTTTATATCTATAATGAGAAGAGTATGCCACGATCATCAAAGTGGAAAAAGACATGAAAAGGAGCATCAGGATGGCCAAACAACACCATGATCCGCCACCCGCACGGGAAGCAGCAGCTGACAAGAAACAGGAATTCTCGGTCAAAAGCGGTGCCCGTACCTACTCGGTCGCCTCCAATCCGAAGTACCATGAACAAGGGACATTGCATGTCCTGTTTGCCGGAGCGAGCGAAACCCTGCCCGGGCATGCGCTTGGCCCCAAGCTATACGACTACTTCCTGCTTCATTATGTAGAAAAAGGAACCGGAACCTTCCGGACCGAGCTTCATACTTACGAATTGTCCGCAGGCGACTGTTTTCTCATTCATCCCGGCCAGTTGGTCAGTTACCAGTCCGATGAGCGGGATCCTTGGCAGTACCGCTGGATGGCTTATACCGGCAAACAAGCAGCAAAACTTACGCATGATGCGGGATTCCGGCCAGAAAAATCCGTTTTCCATGCCGGAACAGCCTGCGGCGTCGCAGAACAGCTTGCCAGGATTCAGGCGGCATTCACCGAGCGGAAGGAGAGCTCTCATTTTACGTCACTCGGCATGCTGTACATGATTCTCGCCGAAGCCCAAAATCATCTGGCCCAGGACGAGACACCCATCTCGGGGGAATCCTCCATTCGGCGCACGGTCAAACAAATGATTCAATATATGTCCACGCAATATGCATATCCGGTATCCATCGAACAGATGTCGGCCAGCCTGGGGTACAATCGCGCTTATCTTTCCCGCATTTTCAAACAGGAAACCGGCTTGTCGCCCGTAACGTACCTGCTGAAGCTGCGCATCGACAAATCGCGCCAGCTGCTGCGGGAACGACCGGATCTGTCCATCGAACAGGTCTCGGCTTCGGTTGGATTGCCGGATGCGCTCTACTTTTCGAAACAATTCAAGCGATTTCACGGCGAAGCGCCGAGCCACTACCGGGAACGCATTCTTTCGAGGGACATGCCTTTACAAAAATAAAGGAATGCAAAAAAGGGCAATCCCGGTTCAGAATCAACCGAAATTGCACCTTTTTCTTGAAAATTCACATTAAGCGGTAGGGCGAGCCCTGTGCCGCCTTTATTTTTTCGAGCGGTCACCATGCTCCGGCCGCAGGATCGATTCGATCCGTTCCAGTTCCTCCTCGGAGAAATCGGGCTGGCTAAGCGCCGCGACATTCTCCTCGATCTGCGACGGCCGGCTGGCCCCGATCAATGCGGACGTCACTTTGCCGTTGCGGAGCACCCATGCCAGCGCGAACTGTGCCAGACTCTGTCCACGCGCCGCTGCAATCTGGTTCAGCGCGCGGACCTTGCGCAGCGTTTCCGGCGAAATGTTGTTTTCGTTCAGGAAAACCGAGGGCCCTTTGGCCCGGGAATCCTCCGGAATCCCGTTGAGGTATTTGTTGGTCAGCACCCCTTGCTCCAGCGGGCAAAATGCAATGCTGCCTGCGCCATACTCTTCCAGAACATCCTGCAGTCCATCCTCGATCCAGCGGTCCAGCATGGAATAACGCGGTTGATGAATCAATAGCGGGGTTCCGAGCCCTTTGAGAATTTCTGCCGCTTCCCTTGTTTTCTCCGCCGGGTAATTCGATATGCCGACATATAGCGCTTTGCCGGATCGAACGATATGGTCAAGCGCTCCCATCGTCTCCTCAAGCGGTGTGTCCGGGTCGAAGCGGTGAGAATAAAAAATATCCACATAATCCAGGCCCATGCGCCGCAAACTTTGGTCCAGGCTGGATACCAGATATTTGCGGGAGCCCCAATCGCCGTAAGGCCCTGGCCACATGTAATACCCCGCTTTGGTCGAAATGACCAGTTCATCCCGATAAGACTTCAGGTCCTGGGCCAGCACCTGTCCAAACATCTGCTCCGCCGAACCTGCGGGAGGGCCATAGTTGTTGGCCAAATCAAAATGGGTGATGCCCAGGTCAAACGCCCGGGTAATCATGTTGCGGCCGTTCTCCGCATTGTTGATTCCGCCGAAATTATGCCACAGCCCGAGCGAAATGGCCGGCAGCTTCAAACCCGAACGTCCAACACGGTTATATTTCATCGTTTCGTAGCGTGCATCGCTTGCCACATAGACCATAAATGAATCCCTTCTTTCCCCAGGTTCCGCTTCCTTGCCGGCTGTCTGCCGAGAAATGCGGTCATTCAACACATGTCACGGTCAGCCGAGAAGCCGATCAACAGTATTCATTACCTCACCAATCGGATCGGTAATCAACAGATCGGCCCGATGATCGTAGGCGGTAGGCGTTGCGTTCAGCAGCACCGTATGTTTTCCGCGAAAATAGGTAATGAGCTGCGCGGCGGGCTGGACGGTCAGCGACGTTCCGCCAACCAGCAGCAGATCCGCGGAAGAGATGGCATCGACTGCCCCAAACAACACCGATTGGTCGAGCTGCTCCTCGTAAAGCACGACGTCCGGCTTGACGATTCCGCCGCAAGCCGTGCAGCGAGGCACGATCGATGCAGAATCGATCATGTGATCCAATGTATGAAAACGTCTGCAGTCCATGCAATAGTTCCGGTGGACCGATCCGTGCAGTTCCAGCACGGTATGGCTGCCTGCTTTTTGATGCAGGCCGTCGATGTTTTGCGTAATGACGGCCTGCAGGCGTCCTTCTTGCTCCAAACGGGCAAGCAATCGGTGGCAACCGTTCGGCTCTGCGTTTGGATGAAGCATTTTGCTGCGGTAGAAATCAAAGAAGATATCGGCATGCCGATCAAAAAAGCTGCGGCTCAGCAGCTCCTCCGGCGGATATGGGGAGTGCTGTTCCGTCTGATATAGGCCTGCAGCGGAGCGAAAGTCGGGAATTCCGCTTTCCGTCGAAGTTCCTGCCCCTCCAAAAAAAACGATCTTCTCGCTTTCCCGAATCCAGGAAATGAGCTGCTCGGTTGCGTTCATCCTCTCTCCCCCTTATGTGATGATGCTCCGTCAGGCATCTTTGATGATGCTGAGTTCAGCGTAATCTCGAATCATGATATCGGCGTCTCGTAACCGGGCCACTTCGCCTCCTGGCGGACTTACGCCAATGAGCAAAGCAGCGCCTATGCTGCGCCCCATCTGCATGTCGCCATTGCTGTCGCCGACGATTACTGCAGACTCCGGACGAATGTTCAGCTCACGGCAAGCCAGCAAGGCCGACTCTCCGTCGGGTTTGCCCAGGGTCACCCGGTCGCAGCCCACGATCGATGCAAAAAAAGAACGCAGCCCCATCCATTCCAGATGTTCTTCCGCTGCCGCCGTGCTATCGGAGGTGACGACGGCGAGCGGCAGCGCTGCTTCCATGCAGCTCCGGACAAATGCGGGCAGCCCATGCAAAGGCTCGGCATGCCGCTTCTCCCGCACATGGCACATCGCTTCTGTGGACATGCTCCGGATTGCGGTCACCGCGTCGTTCCACGCCATTCCCGCCGCATAGAGCTGCCCGGCCAGCAAACCGGTGCTTTCGTCCACGGTGGCAATGGCCAGCGGGCCCTGCGGATCATAACCCACAATCCGTCCATGCGGATCGTGCACCGTACCGAAGACCTGTTCCTTCGGCAGCGTAAACGTGCCACCCATCTGCTCCAGCTTCCGTTCAAGCTGACTCAGCAAAGATTCGGCCCACGGCCCCCATAACTGCAAAAATTCCAGCAGCGTGCCATCCTTGTCGAACAGAATGCCGTCGCAGGCGATCTGTCTGCCTTGCACCTGAAGTATTGCCATGGATATTCCTCCCGGAAACAAGGATGTATTACTCGATGCCGTGAAGCCAGTCGGAGATTGTTTTTACGGTCTGGGACTGCTGTTCCTGCACATCGATGCCGGCTTCACCGTCTCCGCTCTGATGGCCGTAATCGCCGAATTGCGAGTGGTTGCCTCCCTCAATCGTGTAATATACGGTATCTTCAGGCAAATATGAACGGCCTTTTTGGTACTTTTCGGCATTGACGACCTCATCCTTCGTACCCAGAATGGACAAAGCAGGCATGCCTAACGATTTCACGCTTCCTTTTTCATCAGGATAGGAGGCGAGAAAAAATATGCCTTTCAACGCGTCCGGATGAGACGCAGCATATCTCGCAGCCATCGAGCCGCCCAACGAATGACCGCCCATAACGAATTGTTCTTCCGGGTATGCATTTCGAATGTCATCCGCCAAGTTCTGCTTCAGTACCGCCAGGTTAACAGGCATCTTGGCAATAATGGTGTGATGTCCCATCTCGGCAAGCCCGCGAGCCAGCGGGGCATAACTCTCCGGTTTGACCAAACCGCCAGGATAAAAGATGACGCTGACTCCTATGGATTTTGCAGGAGCGAAATCAATCCACTTTTCCTGTTCGCTGACGGTAACCTGCTCCGAGGTTTCCATAGCTTTGCCAGCCAGCTCCTGCGGCCCGTAAGGGGTCAACAGCTTCCAACCGACATATCCGCAACCAATGACGACAAGCGCCAAAAGCACCAGCAAAAATTTGCCGACGCCTCTTCTTTTGCGCCCTGTATTATAATTTTTTGCCAACGACAATCACCTTTCTCCGCTATCGCTGGTACCGGGTTCCGCGAGACAAGAGCCAAAGCTTCCGCATGGCCCTCGTCTTCGCATATTTCCGTTCTATTCGGCCTTGGCCTTGCGATAAGCGTCCATGTATTGTTCCGCCTTCCGCCGCACATGGCTCAAATCTCCCGTTTTGACCGCTTCGCTGGTCAGGTCGGACCCGATGCCCACGGCCACCGCTCCCCCTTTGATCCAGTCTCCCAGGTTGGAAAGCGAAACGCCGCCGGTTGGCATGAAATTCGCCTGCGGCATCGGGCCTTTCATCGTTTTGATGATAGATGGGTCGTACAGATTGCCTGGGAACAGCTTCACGATGTCCACGCCAAGCTCAAGCGCCCGCTGAACATCGGCAATCGTCATCACCCCCGGCAAGATAGGGATGCGATACAGGTTGCAGATCTGCACCGTTTCGGGGTTCAAGGACGGTCCAACGACAAACTCGGCCCCAGCCATGATGGCTGCACGCGCCGTCTGGGCTTCAAGGACAGTCCCGGCCCCGATGATGGCAAACTTTTCGGGATCCTGTGTATTCCAGTGATACATGCGGCTCAGTTTCTCAATGGCTTTCAGGGCGCTGGGCACCGTCATCGTAATCTCGATTACCTTGATGCCGCCCGCGATGGCCTGTTCGGCCATGGCAATGACCTGATCGGCGGAATCGCCGCGCAATACGGCGACAACGCCATTTTCCGTAATTTTCTGCAGCAGCTGAAGCTTCTTCATTTCGTTCTCTCCCTTGTCCATGTGGTTGTTCGGTACATCCCTTACATTTTCAAAAAAGAAGATGAGACATGCATGATTTCAGCAACAACTAACGCTCAACATGAGCCACGTTGTTCAATTTGGCCTCCACCTGATCCCAGGTCGGTAAAGCCTCCCAGTCACCCACGGCCTGAATGACCATGGAACCGGTCAGGTTACCCAGTCTTGTCGCTTCCTGGGGAGTATACCCTTTCAGGATGCCCGTCAAAAATCCGGCACAGAAACCGTCCCCCGCACCCACCGTATCGAGCACGTGATCTGCCTTGAAGTACGGAACTTCCGTTAGGGTACCATTGACCAATGCATAGGTCAAATCGGGTCCGCCCTTCACGATGCAGATTGCATTCATGGCGGACAGTCGTTCTAACACCTTGGCATCGCTATCTTCATCGTAAAGCAGTTTCATCTCGTCCAGCCCCGGCAAAAAGTAGTCGGCCTGCTCGGCGAGCCGAAGCATCACGGGACGGGCTTCCTCGGCCGACCATAGCTTCAGGCGCAGATTCGGGTCAAAGCTCACCTTCACGCCAGCCTGTTTGGCGATATGTATGGCTGCCTCCACCGTTTCCAGCCCCGACGCGCTGATGGCGGCCGTAATGCCGGTGACATGCAATATTTTGGCACCGGCGATATAATCCGCGTCAAGATCATCCGGCGTCATTGCGCTGGCGGCGGAAAGCTTCCTATAATAGTGGACGGAAGCTTTGCCGGAAGCGTTCTCACGAATCATCAAACCCGTCGGTTCCGCATCGCTCATGCGGGCTCTCGAAACGTCCACGCCTTCGCCGCGGATCGCCTTCAAAATCATATGGCCGATCGGATCCTTGCCAAGGCGGCCAAACCAGCCGCTTGTATGTCCAAGCCGGGATACGCCGATCGCCAGATTGCTCTCCGCACCGCCGAACGATTTATCCAGCGAAGCCGCATATTCCAGCCCTCTCGTATCCTTTGCCGTCAACAATCCCATACTCTCGCCGAAAGTAATGATTTCGGGACTTCCTGAAGCAATAACAGGCATGATCTCTTTCCTCCCTATATTTACAATCCTCATCTTCTTTTACCATTGTCATGTTCGATGTAACCGTTGTCAATCCCTGCCGTTCATTTTGTTGTCACAGTTCATGGAATGGATAGCGCTTTCCCTTGTGAATTATATCACAATCAATACACAACTTCCGTATTACCCTTAATACAGATGCAAAAGACTCGCTTATGACGAGTCAACTGGGGGGCGACAGCATGAATGGCGGAATTCGACTTCGCGATGATCAAGAATCCTTTTTCTATAACCTGCGCTTTCTGCTCATCGTATGCGTACTTGTGGGGAACGCGCTGGAACCGCTTGTCGCCCGCTTTGCAGAAGCCGAAGCACTCTTCTTTTGGATCTATACATTTCATATGCCTTTGTTCGTCTGGGTGACCGGATATTTTGCCAAACCTTCCTTGAGGGGAACTTCCGGGCGCAGCACGCTGGCGCACATCGCGTTGCAATATATCCTGTTTCAATCGTTGTATTCCTTGATGGATTATACGTTATTCCATACGCCGCACATGCGGCTTTCCTTCTTTGCTCCCTATTTGCTGTTATGGTTTTTGGCAAGCCATTTCTGCTGGAGGCTCCTGCTGCGGCTCACCCTGTCATGGAAACCCGTGCACCGCTTGACGGGGTCCATCCTGCTCGGCGTTCTTGCCGGGTACATGCCTGTGGACGGATTTTGGCTTAGCTTCAGCCGCACTTTTGTATTCCTGCCTTTCTTCATTATAGGATACGATTACGGCAGCAGCATCCGTTCCCGTCTGCGTTCAGGCTGGGGACGACGCTTCGCCGCCATATTTTCGGCCGGTATGCTGATATGGCTCTTACTTGGCGGACCACGGGTGGCGCATGGTTGGCTGATCGGCAACATGACTTATATGGAACTCGGACACCGCGAATGGTATGCAGGTTTTTACCGGCTTGGTATTTACGGGCTGCAGGTGGTATCGGCCGCCGTGTTTCTTGCGTGGGTACCGTTCATGACCTCCAGAATGACCGAGCTCGGCCGAAGAACGCTGTACGTATTTCTGCTGCACGGCTTTATCGTCCGCTTGGCCGTCTGGTCTGGCATCTTTGGACAGATTGAGAGCAGCTTGTATATTCCGGTCGTCATCGCGGTGGCTCTTCTGTTTGCGGTATCGCTCGCCCATCCGGCCGTTCGGCAAACGTTTCGTCCTTTGGTCGAACCGGATTTGACTCGTTTTTCATTGAAACGGCACCACATTTTCAAGCGTTCGGCCTGATGCAGCCTGCAAAAGATAACGCAAAGAAGGAAGCTGTTTAAAGCTTTTGCGCTCCACCCATCAATGTTTGAAACACTTCGCTTCATCCAGAGGAAGCCGGGCTCCAGTAAATTGGGCAGACGGCTTCTTTCTTATTGAATGTAGAAATATGACGACGATTGTGATAGACTCAATAGAAAAACCGGGCTTTTCATGAGTTTAAAGCAGCAAAGGAATGTTTAAACGATGGCAGCCTGATACCGGCCAAACCGGTCTATTTTTTAGAGTACAAGATGAAATTAAACGACAGATGCACTGCCTTTTTATTTCCATTCATGTTGCTCGATCACAATATATATTTGGGGGGAATACACCATGTCAGCCAAGAAGATGCGTTCCGATATGATCAAAAAAGGTTTTGACCGCGCACCTCACCGCAGTTTGCTCCGCGCGGCGGGCGTCAAAGAAGAGGATTTCGGCAAGCCGTTCATTGCTGTATGTAACTCTTACATCGATATCGTGCCAGGACACGTTCACCTGCAGGAATTCGGTAAAATCGTCAAGGAGGCCATCCGCGAAGCTGGCGGCGTTCCTTTTGAATTCAACACCATCGGCGTCGATGACGGCATTGCGATGGGACACATCGGCATGCGTTACTCGCTGCCAAGCCGCGATATCATTGCGGACTCCTTGGAGACCGTTGTATCGGCTCACTGGTTCGATGGCATGGTATGTATTCCGAACTGCGACAAAATCACGCCAGGCATGATGATGGGCGCACTGCGCGTCAACATCCCTACTGTGTTTGTCAGCGGCGGTCCGATGAAAGCCGGACGCGACAGCAACGGTAAAGCACTCTCCCTGACATCCGTATTCGAAGGCGTAGGTGCTTATCAAGCCGGCAAAATCGACGATAAAGGTTTGCTGGAACTCGAACAGTACGGTTGTCCTACCTGCGGCTCCTGTTCAGGTATGTTCACGGCCAACTCCATGAACTGCCTCGCCGAAGCGATGGGTCTGGCTATGCCGGGCAACGGTACCATCCTGGCGGTAGCTCCTGAACGCCGCGAGTTCGTTAAACAGTCTGCAAAACAATTGATGGAACTCATCAAAATGGACCTCAAGCCTCGCGATATCGTTACGCTGGAAGCGATCGACAACGCGTTTGCCCTGGATATGGCCATGGGCGGTTCCACGAATACGGTTCTGCATACGCTGGCGCTGGCGCACGAAGCGGGTCTTGAATACCCGATCGAACGCATCAATGAAGTAGCCAACCGCGTTCCGCATCTGGCCAAACTTGCGCCTGCATCCGATCTTCACATCGAAGACGTTCATAATGCGGGCGGCGTAAGCGCCGTGCTGAACGAGCTGCTCAAAAAACCGGGTGCGATCCACGCCGACTGCATCACCGTAACAGGCAAAACGATCCGCGAAAACGTGGAAAACTCGCCGATTCTGGATCACAACGTGATCCATTCGCTGGATAACCCCCATTCCGAAAAAGGCGGCTTGGCCGTATTGTTCGGCAACCTGGCCCCTCAAGGCGCCATCATCAAAGTTGGTGCGGTTGACAAGTCGGTTGGCGGCTACCACAAAGGCCCTGCAATCTGCTTCGACTCCCAGGATGATGCACTGTATGGCATCGCCAACGGCAAAGTCAAAGAGGGTCATGTCGTCGTTATCCGTTACGAAGGACCGAAAGGCGGCCCGGGCATGCCTGAGATGCTTGCTCCTACCTCCCAAATCGTTGGTATGGGGCTCGGCGCCAAAGTCGGCTTGATCACGGATGGACGCTTCTCCGGCGCATCCCGCGGCATCAGCATCGGTCATATCTCTCCGGAAGCGGCTGAAGGCGGTCCGATCGCCTTTGTTGAGGATGGGGACATCATCGAGCTTGACCTGAATAACCGCGTGATCCAATTGCACATCAGCGACGAAGAATTCGAAACTCGCCGCGCTGGCTGGAAAGGCTTTGAACCGAAAGTAAAAACCGGTTACCTGGCCCGTTACTCCAAACTCGTAACCAACGCCAGCAACGGCGGTGTATTGAAAATTTAATCGGGCGAAGCGGATCTTTAGGGGTCCGCTTCACAACACACCGAAACGAACAAAGGCTGCTCCTTCATCAGAATGAAGGGCAGCCTTTTTCGTCTGTTCAGCGCAGGGGCAGCGTGCATTAGCTCCGCTCTGCCAGTATATCGTTTTCAGGAGCAACAAACTCTTCTTCCGTTTCCTTCGCCTTCGCTGCAACAAATTCCGTCTGGCCGTAACGTTGCAGCAGGTCTTCTACGGGAATCACAATCAACTTGGGCACAAGCTTTTCCGATCGCTCGCGCAGCCGCTTTGTACCGGAAGGATGAATGACGCTTAGCAACAGCTTGAGGTAAACTTTGGAGGCGGAACTGAACGGCCCTGGCGGCAAATCGCGAATCGTAAAACCAAACTTCTCCGGTCCGCGATTGATCATGCTCACGCCATACAACGCTTTTGCGGATGAAAGTTCGGGATCGGTCGCGATCTGGCGCGCCAGATCCGGAAGCTGTTGTTCCATCGTACGGATCATGCGTATGGCTAAATGCATGCTGGAGCGAGAGGTGCTGCCCAATTCGAACAATTTTTTGTTGTCGAAATGCAGCTCGATCATCGGATCGCCATTGCGGAGCCTTTTTCCGCCTTCTAATTCGACCTGTGCCCCATGATACACCCGTGTTCGATAATGAAGCATGGGGTCCTTCGGCGATGCCGTCCGCAAATGGTAAACCCAGTGGAACAATTTCTCCCAACCTAACCAAGCAGCAACGATCACGCGTTTCCATAAGGTGAGTGGTTTGGCAGACTCCTGTTGTCCATTTCGGGATACCGCCACTTCTTTCCCCCCTCTCATCAACGTATCGATGCGCACGCTCCGCAGTCCCTGCTTTTGCGCCTTCTGCAATACGACCTCAAGCGCCTGCAGCATCTGTTCCGGAGCATTCGCGTCCGCTCCGAATGTCGTGCCGCGATCATGCAGCAGCATGACTTCACCGGCGCGCAGTTCCTTGAGCATGCGTTCTGTCAGCTTTTTGGCACCTACACGGCTTTTCCAATCCTCGAACATGGATGACCATAGAACGATCTGACGATCCTTCTTGCTGAAGAAATCAAACAAATTCATAATGCCCCACGGTGGACGGTAAAAACACGTTTTTTCCCCGGTAATCTCCTCAATGATCTGACCGGTACGCCGAATCTGTTCCTGAACTGTACGAGGCCGCATTAACCAATTGGTTTTATGGATATAGTTATGAATGCCGAGAAGATGTCCCTCCTCATAAATATCCCGGATCAGCTGCGGATGATTGGCAGCATGCTCCCCTACGACAAAAAACGTTGCCTTGGCGTCATATTGTTTCAGCAGCCGAAGCAGCCTTGGCGTATAAACGGGATCTGGCCCGTCATCGAAAGTCAAGGAAAAATCCGTATCGCTTTTGCCACGCCTGAATACCCGCAAACCGAAGATGCGACTGATCAGGCTCGGAATAAAGGCATAGAACGTTGAGATGTACAAAAGCCACAGCAAAATGCTCTGAAGTAAATTTGTCATGCTTGAATTCCCCGCTTCTAATGCTGAATTGCCTAAATGATGACTATGAAAAGTAAACCACCTTTAATTTTATCACAGTTCACGCTTTTCTTGAATGCCGATTTCCAAAAACAAGGCTATCGTGTACAATAAATGGATTAACGACATGACAAAGGAGTAAAGCCCATGCTTCCGTTGTACCGAAAATATGGACGAACCGTGTTTGACATCGCACTTCTGATATTGACAGTGTATTTTATCATGTACGGTTTTAGTCGATTATATCAGCTCGCCGCACCGGTATTCCTTTCCTTTCTTGTATATTGGATGATCGAACCCTTGGCGAGGTTCTTGCACCGGAAGGGATTGCCCAAGGCTGCCGGTTCTGCTATTTCGGTTTTGTTATTTTTGGCTCTGATTGTGGCTGCCTTTTTTGGGATCGGGTTGATTATTGTGTCGCAAATTGCCAATCTGCAAGGCAGCTTCCCTACGTACATCGCGATGCTTCAAAAAGAATTTACCAGCCTTGTCATCTGGACGCAGGATACGTCTGATGCGTTGCCCGACGGAATCATGGAAAAAATCAACGATTACTTTGCTACGCTGACAGGCCTTCTCTCGGGTTGGGTCACGAACGGTGCACAGTACATCATCGGATTTTTGACGTCATTTTCCACGTTTATCACCAATTTTGGAATTGCGATCATTTTGGCCTTTTTCCTTAGCATCGAGATTGAATCCTGGCGCAATTTTGCGCGAACCAAGACGCCAAAAACGTTAAAGAATGCCGCGGATTTCATGCGGAACCACGTCTTCAAAACGATTCGTGCTTACCTGAAGGCACAGGTCGTCATGATGCTGATCACCTTTGTGATTATTTACGTTGGACTGCTCATTCTGGGAACGAACAACGCATTCACCATTGCAGCTATATGCGCGGTCGTCGATCTTGTGCCTCTGCTCGGCGTGCCCGTTGTGTTCATTCCCTGGATTGCCTATCTTTTCGTAGTGGGGGACAGTTCGCTAGCCATAGGGTTAATCGTATTGCTGGCCGTGACGATGCTGACACGCCAACTGCTGGAGCCCAAAATATCCGGAAATTCCATCGGGGTATCTTCCGCGTATTTGATGCTTTCCTTCATGCTGATCTCGCTCTCGATTTTCGGCATAGCCGGGGTGGTCCTGTCTCCGGTGCTGTTGATCCTGCTCAAAGAGCTGCTGCAGCAGGGCTACCTTCAACGATGGATTCACCTGCCTAAAGACGAGTTCGATTCGTCCCCTCTGGTCATGGACACCCCTGTTCACGAGAGCGGAACCAGAGCCGGGACTGAGGGTGACCCAGCCGAGTTCTCCGCAGCGTCCCAAGCTCATGAAGAGGATTCGGACAAATAATCCATCACTTGACGGAACAAATCCGTCGCTTGATGGCGACCACCTGGCTTCACATGCTGAACCAATACGGCAACGGCATAACGCGGTTGCTCCACAGGCCCATAGCCGATAAACCATTGATGATTCAACTTCTCACCCTTCCGAACAACCTGAGCGGTGCCCGACTTCCCTGCAACATGCCATCTGGCGCGCTGCAGGGATTTTCCCGTTCCATCGCTGACCACCTTGCCCATCCATGTGAGCAGGCGATGCGCCGTCGACGGGGAGATGCGCCCGAAGCGGGACGGCGACGTTTGCAGGGGCATGTCCAGCATGGTTCCTCCATCGGCATAACGAATGCGCTGGACCAGTCGCGGGGCTCTCACTTCGCCTTCATGCAGCAATGTCACGACCAGGTTGGCCGCCTGGAGCGGGGTAACCCGGGTGTCTCGCTGCCCGATTGCCGTTTGTGCCCTAGCCCCCTCATCATCCGCGACAACCGTCGGCAGACTGACCCTGCCCGCATCTTCGTGGTCAAAATGGCGCAAGAGCGGCATGCCTGCCATTTGCTTGTGTTCCCATCCAACTGTTCGGGCCAAACCAAGCTCATCCGCAGTGCGTTCAAGCTGTTTCATCGTGAGTCGTTCGGACGTCTCGGCAAAAACGATGTTGCAGGACCGGGCAAACCCTTGCTCCAGATTGAGCGTACCATGCCCGTGTTCTTTCCAACAGGAAAGGCCGTATTTCCCCCAATCGCCTTCGCAATGGAATTTCTCTTTGCCCGATACGGCATGGGTTTCAAGCGCTGCCGCCGCCGTCACGATTTTGAAGATGGAACCGGGCGCAGCCTCCTTTACGGCACGATTGGCCCAGAAAGATTGCCCAGGATCGACGTGGGCAGCATTATAGAACGGCATGGACACCATGGCGCGTACATCGGCGTTCGCCGCATCCAATACAACAACAGCCCCCTCTTTCATGCCGGAGCGCTCGGCCATCTGCTCCAGTTTATGCTGCACTTCTACATCGATGGTCGTTTCGACTTTTAACGGATAATGGCCGTTATGGGGTGCAATCACGCGAGGAGCGAGTTCTGGAATGGCTTCCCCCGCTCCATTCACCATTCTGGTCAACAACGTGGGACCGACCCCCATCAACAACGGCTCCAACGTCCGTTCCAGTCCGGCTGCACCTCGTTTTAAAGCAAAAGGCTGCCTGACCTCATCCCGGTGATCTTGCAGCTTTCCAGCCTCGTTTGGCAGTTCAGCCAAATAGCCGAGCCACTGCATGCCTGAACGTTGTAATCCTTCGTAACGCGTCATCATCGGATAAACCTCGGCGTTGGCCGGTTTCAATTGGCGAATGCGCAATATTTGCCGCTCATTTAACGGGGCGGGAGCATTTTTGCCTGCCGTCCAGAAATGGGGAGCATATCCTTGCTCCCATTCGCTTAAGATTTGTTCAGGGGCGGTATGCAAAATATTCGCCAACTTCACTGCGGCGAGATGGTTTGCCGAAGCAGCAGCTTTCTTTTCCGACGGGTTGGGGGATGGAAAAAGCACAAGCCCCCAATGCATATTTCCCGTGATCGGCCTGCCCTGGAAATCCGTGAAATGCCCCCTTCCCGAATCGAGCATAACCCCGCGCTCCCGCTGCAATACGGACATTTCCCGCAGCGTATGTTGAAAGCCCGGTACGACCCGATTGGCCTGTATCGTTTGAATCCACCCGAGCCGGAGCACAAGCAATGCGATCAAACCCGTCAACATCATGCATCCGATCCAAATTCTCCGCTGCCGTTCCATAATCATCCCCTGCCTTCCGCTCATCATTTGGGATAGTATCCATCATCCAAACTGGGATTATTCGGAAAAGAAAAAAACCGTTCCGGATGATGCCGGAACGGCGTGAAATGAAATGGTTAACAGCTCACATTAGACTGTAAACCGGGACAATGTATCTTTAAGTTCGGCGGAGACGTTCTCCAGCTTCTCGGACAGTTTCACCAGTTGGTTGCTGATATTTTGCTGCTCGCTGCTCAGTGAAGCAACCTCTTCGGACGTTGCCGAAGATTGTTCTGCCACTGCGCTTACGTTGCTCATCGCTTCGGACAACGTCGTTTGAGCTTCATTCAAATCCTCGATGGAATCCGTCACGGAATCCAGACGTTCAACGAAAGCACCCATTTGCTGCTGAACCGAGTCAAAAATGACGTTGGTGTCTTTAACGGCATCCATTTGCTCTTTGAACAAAGGATACGCGGCAGACAGTGCTTCCACCGTTGCATTCATCTCGTTCATAATGTTGTCGGCAATCTCGCCAACCATGTCGATGGATTTTCTGGATTGCTCCGCAAGCTGGCGAACCTCGTCCGCCACAACCATGAATCCTCTGCCTGCCGCTCCGGCTCGGGCGGCCTCAATGGTCGCATTCAAGGACAAAATATTCGTTTGCTTCGTAATGTTTTGCAGCACTTCAAGCACTTTGAGCACGGACGACGTGCTATCTTTAAGGGAATCGACCTTTTTGACGAGTGCGCCAATCATTTCTTCGGTCTTCTGCGTTTTGGTCATGAGCTGATTCAAATGCCGCGTTCCCTGCTCGCTGGACTGTTCAACATGGCGAGCGGATTGCCCCATCTGTTCGTTAGCCGATATCACGCTGGCCATCTGGGTCGAAATGTTATCGGTCAATTCATTGCCACGCTCGGCTTCAGTAGCCAAGCTGCTCGCTCCGCCGGCAATCTCCTCCGTGGCGACAGCAATTTCCGAAGCGGAAATCGCCGTTTTCTTCGAAGCGCTGCTCAATTCGGTAGCGGTATCCAATACCTCGCGGGCCGAACGGTTGGTTTGCTCGACGAGATTGGTAATCTGCTCCATCATGAGGTTGAAGGCGGACGACAATTGGCCGATTTCATCACGCGAAGTGAATGGTGTTCGCACTCTCAGATTTCCCTTCGCTCCTTCTTGCATCAAATCCTTTAATTTGGCGAGCGGACGGGCAATCATGCGTACCATCCACATGCCGATCAAAACCGCAATGGCTGCGTCAACCAAAGCCATCCACAGCGTCGTCGTCAGAATGCCTTTGGCGTCTTTGACCAGCATGGACGTTGGCACCATGCCGATCAGTTTCCAACCCGAGGTGTCCATCGTGCTGTACACAACGAGCATTTCCGTGGATTTTCCGTCAAGCGTATAAGAAGCATTAACGCTTCCGGTATTTTCGGTCAGGTCCTTCACAAAGGATAATTCGGTTTCCTTTCCAGTTCGGTCGGAAATGCTGGATGCCACCACTTTGTTGTCGGGAGCAATCAGCTGCAGAATGGCCCCTTCACCCAGGTTGAGCGATTTCAGCTGCTCTTCGAGCACTTCCAGCTTCAGCTCAATGATGAGCACATAAGACAAACTGGAGCCCTGCAGGTTTTTCATGGAACGGGCGATGCGGAACGTTGGCGTGCCTCCGTCTTCCGGAACTTCCGTTGGAAGCCAGCGATATCCGCCGGATTCGGTAATCTCGGCATACCAAGGTTCATTGCGGATATTGGCCACGCTGGAACTGTTGCCGCCCGTGCCCATCGTCGATTTCGTTTCATCCGTCGGCACCAGATAAATCGCTTCCATGGATTTGTTTGTAAATGCAACGTTGGACAACTGTTTATTGATGGAGCTTGAATTGATGAAACTATCGTAGGCCGACAAATTTTTATCGCCCATTTTTTGCAGCAAACTTTGCATTTCCGGATCAAAGAAAATCTGCGTGGACGTATCCACGAACCGCTCCAGAATGATATCCATTTTCTCCTTGGTCTGATCGATCGTTTCCTGATTTGCCCGTGAAGCGTTTTCTTCAATCGTGCCCTTTGCCTTGGAATAGGACAATAGGCCCAAGCTTACCACAAAGACCATAATGGCCGTGAAAAAGACCAAAAACAGCTTCACGCCCACCGATTTGATCGGGTTTGCTTTTTTGATCTGGGAAAACGTCGTCCCCCCCACCTGTTTCCATTCGATCTTGTTCAAGCGAAGCTTGCCCAAGCCTGATTTAAGAGGCTTTTCGTTCGGGCTTTGTCCATCACCCGTTGCCTTGCCTTTGAACAGCTTCACCTTCTTGAATATATTTTCTTTGGGTGTCTTTGTGTTCTTCTCCCTCTTCTCCTGTACCGATTTACCTAATTGTTCCCCGCTGTCTTTCTGCTTCTTTTGGACCAATCCCATTCACCTGCCAGTTTTTACTTGTTGTATTTTTTCTCTCCCCTATAATGTTTATTTATTCGACAACTTTCCCCTTTCCCCTCTCCTTTTGTAAAATTTCTTTACAACTTTTTTCCTATTTTTCTATAAAAAAAAGACCCCCGTTTGCCGATATACGGAGGTCTTTTCAGCGTGATTTATAACACAATGTTGTTATTTTATAACATTATTTTGTTCATTCATAGGAAATACAGCCTATTTCTTTTTTCTCATCATGTCAAAATAGGATACAGGCTGATCCACCTTCATTTTGACAGGCTGCAGCGGGTGGCGTGCCGCATCGAGAACATTGCCCTCTTCGTCGCGAAGCTCGCCGACCACCTGTTTGAAAAACGTGCCCCCTGGACCGAAAAATTCGATTTCTTGCCCAGGTTTGAAATGATTGCGCTGCTGAATGGTTGCGATGCCCGTAGCGGCGTCGTAATCCAAAACCAGTCCGGCAAAATCATAAGGCACCGCTTTTTCTTCCGGCTCATAGATATGATCCTCATGATCCGGCGTATCATAGAAAAAGCCGGTATTCAGCGGACGGTTGGCTGCCTTGTTTATTTCTTCGACCCACTCCGGCTTCAGCACGTAGTTTTCCGGATCAGCCATATAGGCGTCAATCGCTTGCCGATATACGTTAACGACCGTCGCCACATAGTGGATCGATTTCATGCGTCCTTCAATTTTGAAGCTGTCGACGCCGACATCGATCAACTCGGGAATATGCCCGATCATGCACAAATCCTTCGACCCCATCGAGAATGCATTATCATTCTCCTGGAAGAGCGGCAGTTGATTTTCACCCAGCTTAAACGGCGCAGGCGATTGCATCTGCATCTCCTCTTCGCTAACCCATACCGCGTCTTCGCGCGCATCCTCGAACAGGTCATATTTCCAGCGGCAAGACTGGCAGCATCCGCCCCGGTTGGAATCGCGATCCGTAAAGTGGTTGGACAATACGCAGCGTCCCGAATATGAAGAACACATCGCTCCATGGATGAATGCCTCAATCTCGATATCCACGTTGGCTTTGATTTCTTCGATTTCCTCAAAGCTGGTTTCCCGCCCAAGGACGACACGCGGCAATCCTTCCTCTTTCCAAAACTTCACCGCCTGCCAATTCAGCGTCGACTGCTGGGTGCTCAAATGCACCTCCAGGCCCGGAACCGCCCGCTGAGCCACTTCGATAATGGCCGGATCGGCCACGATGACGGCAGCAATGCCCGCGTTGTACAGGTTTTGCAGGTACTCCTCGATGCCCTCGATATCTTCGTTATGCGCATAGATGTTAGTCGCCACAAATACCTTCGCACCGTATTTGTTAGCGAACTCCACGCCTTCGCGCATTTCCTCGAAGCTGAAATTGTCGGCGTTGGAGCGCAGACCGTAGGCCTGACCGCCGATGTATACCGCATCCGCGCCGTAGTGGATGGCGAATTTCAATTTTTCCAAATTCCCTGCCGGAGCGAGCAGCTCCGGTTTGTCCAGGCGGTTCCGTTTGCCTGAAAATTTGCGTTTGACCGCCACTGCTTCCATAACGTTCACCTCTTTCATTAATACACCTGTTCCTTATAGAAAAAGCCAAAAGACAACTCCCGCTCGGGGTCCTGCAGCTCACGCACCCGCTCCAGCCATTCATCCCGATATTCATAACCTTCAGGATCAGCCTGATAGCTGTCGATTGCCGCACGATAGGCACGTACGGCCGCTTCATTATAAGCGAGAGGTTTGAGGATGCCTTCGATTTTGAAACTATGCACCCCCGCCTCCATCAGCAGATGCAAATCCTCCAAAATGCAGATATCTTCCGAACTCATGATATGTGTACCGTTCAGATCTTCATAAATCGGGAATTTCTCATCGCGGCGCTCTGCCTCAATCAGGAAAAGGCCTCTTTCTTTGCCCAAATCCCCTTCCACGGGACGGCCTTGGTGAGCCATGTAGCTCTGTACCAGGCTGCGCTTCGAATGATAAATATTCGTCATGCCGTGAACCTGCACTTGGGCTTCCACCTTCAAATAAGGCATCATCTCGGTGATTTCGTCCATGTTCAGCTCGCGTGCCAAGACGACACGGCTAGCCCCTTTGCTTCCCCAATAGTTGGAGGTCGCATAGTTTGTGGAAGTCATTTCGGCGTTCCAATGCAGCTTGATGTGCGGAGCAAGCTCGCGCACGGCGCGGAGCACGGACGGATCGTTAAACTCCACCGCATGAATGCCGATTTGCCCCAGAGCCTGCACATATTCGGGAATTTCCTTCAAAAGCTCGTTCGACATCAGGTTGTTCATGGATACAACCACACGGGCATTGTGTTTGGCGGCGATGTGAACCACCTCTGCCGTTTCCTCGAGGCTGAAGCTCCCCGCAAGGCGCATCCCGAACCGATCGTCTCCGATGAGCAGGGCATCCGCCCCGGCCTGAAGAAGAGCCTCCGCTTCCTTTACATTGGCTGCCGTGACAAGCAGCTCATGTCTGTTACTCATTTCCATCCCTCCGCTTATTGCGCAGCCTTACTTTTGGCTATATTTTGCTGATGTTCCTTGTACGTTCTGGCAAACAGATGCTCCGAGGAGCCGTCTTTCTTGGTCACATAGAACAAGTAGTCCGAAGCTTGCGGTTCCAGTGCCGCCTTAATGGACGCCAAGCTTGGGCTCGCAATCGGTCCCGGCGGCAGTCCTTTGTTCAGGTACGTATTATAAGGGCTCTGAACTTTCAGATCGGCAAAGAGCAGCCTTGCCTTCGGTTTGTCCAACAAATATTGCACCGTCGCATCGATCTCCAGCTTCATGTCCCGGTGGATCCGGTTATAGATCACGCCGGCCACAAGCGCGCGTTCCTTGTCCACTACAACTTCCCGTTCAACGAGCGAGGCAACGGTCAACAGTTCATGCAGAGACAAGTCCCGCTCCTTCAGCTTCGCTTCCAGATCGGGAATCGTCTGCAGCCGGGTCTCCAGCTCTTCCATCATGCGCTGCATGACGTCATGGGTGGAGCTATCCTTTTTCACCTCATACGTTTCGGGAAAAAGATATCCTTCCAACACGTAACGCAGTTCTTCGTCCACAGGAGCATCCTTGATGAGGTCCAGGTCGAATGCGGACGGCTCATTGGCCAATGTAATGAATTCTTCCCGGTTCACGATGCCCTCCTCGGACAGCTTGTCCGCCATTTGCAGTATCGTGTAACCCTCGGGAATGGTGAATTTCACCATTTCCTCGGGCACAACATCACCGCTGCTGAGCTTGCTAATAATTTCATCAAAGGTCACGCCGGGATTCATCGCGTACGTGCCTGCCATGAAATTTGAACCCTGGTTCTTCCATTTCAAATAGGCTTTAAATGCAAGCGAGCTCCGGATCAACCCCTCCCGCTGCAGTTGGTCCGCAATGGCCGAAGTTCCCGAACCGCTCTTAATCTCCAGCGTGATCGGCGTTTCCGAAGCCTGGACTGGGCGTGTCAAACTCCAGGCATATGTGCCGGCCCCTCCCGCGGCAATGATGATAATAAGCAGAATGACTATAATCGCTTTTCCTTTCAAAAAAGACACAACTCCTCTACACAACCAAAAAGAGCGGACTGCTCCGCCCTTTCGGTTTCTACAATTTGAAGCTGATCAATCTTCATCAATCGGAAGTGTGCATTCATCATACAGCTCCGAAATGTTCTCCCACTCGTCATCGTCGTCAATGGTAACCAGTTCAGGCATGACCTGGCCTTCTTTGGCAGGCAAAACCCGCAAGAGCTCTACCTCGTCGTATGGCCGCAGTGAACTGCGAAGCACCGCATATTGCTGACCCTTCACCTCAAATTCAGCCAGCAAGTCATACGGATGCGATTTACCGTTCTCTTCTTCAAGTTCAACGTGGGCACCATAAGCCAAACGCAGCGAATCTGTCCATTTTAGGTCTTTGCGGCTGTACTCTGTCATTTAGTTCGCTTCCTCTTCATCTTCTGCAAGAAATGTATTAAAGGTTTCCTCAACGATTTCCCATTCGGCATCGTCCTGGATCACGAAAAGTTTAATGTCGTCTCCCTCTTCTTCGTAACGGAATGCATAGACATCCGTTTCGCCATCTTCGGGTTCAACCGGAGCAACCATCATGTACTTGGCCTCCGAACCGTCCACCTCAAATTTCATGATGACTTCGAATTCCTCTTCATTACCCTCATCATCCGCGATGTAAATAATCTCCGATTCTTCTTCCATACCCAGTCGATCTTCAGCCATTGTTGATCCCCCTCACCTTGTACTGTTTGCATCCAAATAGTTTTGCAAAATCAAGCTGGCAGCCATCTTATCTACAACCTGCTTGCGTTTTTTGCGACTGACATCCGCTTCGAGCAGCGTTCGTTCTGCTGCCATCGTTGTCAGCCGTTCATCCCAAAGGTGAACGGGTAAATTCAATTCGCCACGCAGGCGCTCGGCAAACGCCATGCAAAGTTCGCCACGCGGCCCTACGGTGCCGTTCATGTTTTTGGGGAGCCCTACGACGATTTCACCAATCTCGTGCTCACGCACAAGCTCGGCAATTCGACCAAACTCGCCTTCATCACGGCGGCGTTCAAGCACTTCCAATCCCTGGGCAGTCCAACCGAAGGCGTCACTGACGGCAACTCCGATTCTTCGGTCCCCATAATCCAAACCTAGTATTTTCATCGATGCTCTCCCATCCTCAAGCCTGCTTAGGGGAAAACGCCTTCCCTTCTCAAGCTCCAGGCTGTCTTCTGTCGGTTATGCTCTTCCTGCCTGCTTGGATGCAATGCAGAAAGAGCGATATCCTTTACCGGTGATTGGCCAGATAAGACCGAACAAGCTCTTCAATGAGCTCATCGCGTTCTTTTTTTCGGACCAGACTGCGCGCATTATTGTGACGAGGGATGTAGGCGGGGTCACCCGAAATGAGGTACCCGACGATCTGGTTGATCGGATTGTACTCCTTATCCACCAGGGCATCATACACCGTGAGCAGAATCTCTTTGGAGGAAGCTTCCTGCTCATCACCCTTCACGTTGAATTTAACCGTCTTATCCATGGAGTCCATTGATGACACCTCACTTCTGCATGAACATGGGGACCATGTTCTGCCGAATTGATTACTGCTTCTATAATAACATATTCTGACTCCTACAAGTAAATAAAGGACCCGACAAATATGTTTTTTGCTTGTCTGTTATTTGCTAACGAGCGAAACAGCCAATTTGAGCGCTTCATCCAGCTTGGATGCGTCCTTACCTCCGGCTTGCGCCATGTCCGGACGTCCCCCGCCGCCGCCGCCGCATACCGCGGCAACTTCCTTGACGATTTTTCCTGCATGCAGGCCTTGTTTCACTTGCTCGGCCGGCACGGCAACAACGAAATTGACTTTGCCGTCTACAGCCGCACCCAGTACTAACACAGCTTCAGGCAGCTTCACTTTCAACTCGTCCGCAATCGTACGCAGTGCATCCATGCTTGGTGCATCAACGCGAGCGGCGAGCACTTGCGTATTGCCTGCTTGAATGACCTGATCCGTCAATTGGCCGGCTTCCATGGCACTCAGCTTTCCTTGCAGCGATTCGTTCTCTCTTGCCGCTTCTTTCAATTGGTGATTCAAGCCCTCGATGCGTTTAGGGACGTCAGCTACATTGGCTTTAAGCAAAGCTGCCGACTGTTTGAGCAGATCCAACTGGCTCTCCATATACATATATGCGCCACGGCCCGTAACGGCTTCGATCCGGCGCACGCCTGATCCGATTCCACTTTCGCTCACCAGTTTGAACAAACCGATCTCCGACGTATTGTTTACGTGGCAGCCGCCGCAAAGTTCCAAGCTGTAGTCTCCGATCTGAACGACGCGAACGATATCTCCGTATTTTTCGCCGAACAAGGCCATTGCACCCATCGCTTTGGCTTCATCGATCGGTTTCAGCTCGATGTCCACGTTCAGATGATTCCAGATTTGCTCATTCACCTGGCGTTCGATTTCCGTCAATTCTTCTGCCGTAATGCTGCCGAAATGAGAGAAGTCGAAGCGCAGACGCTGCGGTTCAACAAGGGATCCAGCCTGGTTGACATGGGAGCCCAGCACATCTTTGAGCGCTTTGTGCAACAAATGGGTTGCCGTATGGTTTTTGATGATATCCCCGCGTTTGGAAGCATCCACTTCCGCCTTGATGACATCGCCGACGCGAAGTTCGCCGGCTTCCACGTTCACGACATGCACATGCTGTCCCAGCGGTGCTTTGAACAACCCTTGGACTTTCGCGGTCACGTTTGCTCCGCGCAGCAGTCCCTGGTCGCTGACCTGGCCGCCGCTCTCTGCATAGAACGGGGTTTTGTCCAAGATGACTTGGCAGATCTGTCCTTCGCTTGCCGAATCGACAAGCGCATCGCCTGCAACGATGGCAAGCACTTTCGATTCCGTCAACAGCTCAGTATACCCAACAAATTCGCTTTTAACCTCCAGGTCTGCAAGTGCGCCGCCTTGTACCTTCATGCTCTCGCTTTCCTGGCGCCCTGCGCGCGCGCGGTCGCGCTGTTCCTGCATGGAGGCGTCAAAACCTTCGCGGTCCACGGTCATGCCGTGTTCCAGCGCATAATCCTCGGTGAGGTCAAACGGGAAACCGTACGTATCGTACAGCTTGAACGCTTCCGGACCACTGATGACGGTGCGTCCCTCCGCTTTGGCTGTGCTGCTGATGTCAGCCAGGATCGCCAGCCCGTCGCTGAGCGTTTCATGGAAACGTTCTTCTTCCGTTTTGATCACTTTGGCGATGAATTCCTGCTTGTCGACCACTTCCGGATAGTATACGCCCATCACTTCGCCTACCGTTGTTGTAAGTTCATACAGGAACGGGCGGTCCAGGCCGATCACTTTGCCGTAACGAACCGCGCGGCGCAGCAGACGGCGAATGACGTAACCGCGGCCTTCATTGCTTGGCAGAACTCCGTCACCCACGGCAAAAGCAACGGTGCGGATATGGTCGGCAATGACTTTCAGCGCAACGTCCGTTTCGACGCTGTCATTGTACTTCACGCCGGCGAGCGCAGCCGTTCTTTGGATCATCGGCTGGAACAGGTCGGTATCGAAGTTGGAATCCACGTTTTGCAGAATGGACGCAAAGCGCTCCAGGCCTGCACCGGTATCGATGTTTTTGTTCGGAAGCGGCGTATAGCTGCCATCCTTGTTGTGGTTGAACTGGGAGAACACGAGGTTCCACACTTCCAGGTAACGTTCGTTTTCCCCGCCCGGGTACATTTCGGGATCGTTCATGTCGCTGCCGTAAGCTTCGCCGCGATCATAGAAAATTTCGGTACATGGTCCGCACGGCCCTTCGCCGATATCCCAGAAGTTGTCCTCCAGCTTGATGATGCGCTCGGCAGGAATGCCGATTTTTTCGTTCCACAGTTTGAATGCTTCTTCGTCTTCGGGATATACCGTCACGGACAGGCGCTCCGGATCGAAACCGATCCACTCCTTGCTTGTCAGGAATTCCCATGCCCATGTGATGGTCTCTTCCTTGAAATAGTCTCCGATCGAGAAGTTGCCCAGCATTTCGAAAAACGTATGGTGACGGCGAGTTTTGCCGACGTTTTCGATATCGTTGGTACGGATGCACTTCTGGGAATTCGCGAGGCGCGGGTTCTCCGGTTTCTCGCGGCCGTCAAAATACGGCTTGAGCGGTGCCATACCCGCATTGATCCACAGCAGGGAAGGATCGTTGTGCGGCACGAGCGAGGCGCTCGGCTCGATTTTGTGACCTTTGCTTGCAAAAAACTCTATCCATTTGGATCGGATTTCACTGGCTTTCATACTGGCTGCCCCCATTTGAAAAAGATATGTTGGTCCGGTGCGGAATCGCCCGGTTTGTTCCGATACAACAACAAAAAACGCCCCTGAGTATTCAGGGACGATGTTATCGCGGTACCACCCTGGTTATTGCCTGCGTCCAATCCATCCGTAACGGAGGGAACGTGCAAGCAATCGCCTTGTTGACGCGAGTAACGGTCGCTCCCGGCAGGGTTGTCCTGCACTCCGAAATCAGCTTTCCGCCGCTTCAACTTTCAAGACCCTTCCAGCCATCAGCAGCAGAATAACCCTGCTACCGAAGGGGTCTCTTCTCTGAGAAAGGAACGCCCGGCGTACTTCATTTCATCATCGATTTCATTATACAAACATACTTTTTTCATTATATCGGCAACGTCAATGCCTGTCAAATGAAGGCAGCCGCCGTCCATCGCAGCTTGTATCAGTCCGTTCTTCGCTTAATATAGTATGCGAAAAAATGCTGGACAATGACTTTTAACACCGCAAATACAGGGACGGCCAAAATTAGGCCGAAGATGCCCGCAATTTCCCCGCCGACAAGCAGGGCAAAAATAATCGAAAGCGGATGCAGATGAAGCGTTCGCCCAACCACCTGCGGAGAGATAATGTTGCTTTCCAGCACCTGGCACAACATGTTCACGACGACAACCAGCATCATCATTTTAAACGATACCGTCGATGCCATCACCACAGCCGGGGCCGCGCCAAGGAAGGGACCAAGATAAGGCACGATGTTGAACACCGCCACAATGCTCGCGAGCAGCAGGGCATAAGGCATATCAATGATGATATATCCGATATACGCGAAAATGCCTACGATCACGCAGACGATGAACTGGCCGCGAATGTAGTTGCCAAGCGCCGCATCGATTTCTTTCATGACCGTAACGATTGCTTTTCTCCGGGAACGCGGAAGATAAGCCACGACGGTCCGTTCAAACACCTCAAAATCTTTGAGCATGTAAAAAATGAGGAACGGCACGATAAAAATGTTGAACAACACGTTAATCGTCGCCCCGATATTGTCCATCAACACCGTAATTCCTTGGCTAAGCCGATCCTCCATTTGATAAAACCAGCTGTTCATGCCTGAACGAACGCTCGGCGGCATCAGTTTGTTGTCCATGTTGTTCATGAGGCTCTGGGCGCGCATCGACAATTCGGGCATGTGTTCGTTCAGTTCCTCCAACTGCTCCATCAGCACCGGGATCACGTTAACCAGGATGACTCCGATACAAGTCAGGAAAAACGCATAGATCAACAGTACCGCGATGGACCGCGGCACTTTGCGCCCGCCCAGCATGCTGACGATCGGGTTAAGCACATACGAAATGATGAGCGCAATGACAAACGGCGCCAGCACGGTTTTCAGAAATCCATATATATGCAGCAGCAATGGCCGCAGCAGCCAGATAAAATACAAAATGATCAAGCCAAGCAGCAGCCAGATGGCATAACGGAACAGCTTGTTTTTGGTTAATTGCTCCACAGTGCCTCACTCCTCTTTGGACTGGCTCTGAAAGTCAGTATATGTAGGAGCAGGAGTATTTATTAATTGTTTCAGTTTTTGGGAAGCTGCATTTGGCCGAAAGATCTTCTGCCATCTCGAAGCAGGTCTGATAGCGCGCTGCGTTTTTGGGAGAACATGAAAAAGACGCCTCCTTTACTATAAAGGAGACGTATCCGATGCATCTTGCACTTCGCCTCTGCATACGATAAAGTAATGCGATACGCGAGTACAAGCCTTTCGATCGAATGCATATCGTAATGTAACCCTTGCAGGTTGCACCTTGGTGCCCGGCGCCTGACATTGTCACAAAACCGCATGTAAACGAAGTTTTGTTTGCAATTAAGAAGAAGCGTGCAAATGGGGAAAATCCTGCGGCAGCTCTTCGCCAAAAAACAAATCGTCCAGCGAGCTAAGCGTACCGTCCTCCTCCACTTGATATACGGACATCTTGTCGCCGTTGACGTTCAATTCAATAAAGCATCCCCAGCAATAAAACTGATGGGAGCCGATTTTACCGATATCTTTGGAACTACAGTTTGGACATTTCATATTCATTCACCTATCCGTTCACAGAATGAATGGCATTTTCCAAGCGCTGTTCACTCAGCGGGGGCACCATTACAGCACTCTCTCCAATGGACATATCACTTGTACATGGCAGCCATTTGCGGCCTTCGATCAAGTCGGACACAAAACCGTCCGTAATTTCGATCCCTTTTATTGTATTTCCCAACTCCTGGTCAAAATAAACATCAGAGACGCGTCCAAGCAGCAAACCGTCGCCGGTCAACACCGACATCTCTTTTAATTTGGACTGACCGAGGAGGTACGTATGTTTTATGTTGTCGGCTCCCGTCTTGCGGACAGCCTGTTGATTACGGATCATGACGGCATCTTCGCCGTAGGCAACGATATCTTGCCACTGCACGATTTTGACATGACTGGTAAACAGGCCTTTGCTTTCAAGTTCAATGCCTTCAATTTTCCAATCGTCGCTCACAATGAAATCCTGGATTTTCCCGACCTGTTTTCCGCCTTCCACATCAAAAACGGCAAGACCGATCATTTCCTGAAGCTTCATCGCAGTGTCCTCCTCATCATCTTATCGTGAAACAGACGCGGCATCATTGAATTTAGGTATTCCCCGAATGAACGAAAAACCATTCACCGTCGCCCCAGACCGCTCCATTCAACCGATAAATTGGAACTCCTCCCCTCCTTCTGTTCCGCAGATAAAGAGACCCTCAAAGTCTATTACGAAGTCGCAAAAGAATGGTTCCAATTTTTTCGCCCGTTTTTATCATTTCTTCCGTAGTATTACCCAACCCCCAGCTAAAACGAATCGCGGAGTGCAATAAAGCTTCCGGAAGGTTCATCGCTTTGAGTACATGGGACACTTCAAGCGACCCCGAGGTGCATGCCGACCCACTCGCCACCGCAATGCCTTCCATGTCCAGGTTCATGAGCATCGTTTCTGTCGACACTTCCGGGAAGCTGACGTTAAGGATATGCGGAAGTGTATAATCGGGGTGGCCGTTCACATGAAAATGCTCGGCGCCAACATGCTTCTCCAACTGTTCCAACAACAGGGAGCGTAAAAGAAGATCATGCTCATAGCGTTTTTCTGCCTGCGACACGGCTATTTTGAGCGCTTCGGCAAAACCGGCAATACCCGCCATATTTTCGGTTCCCGCACGCCGCTGACGTTCCTGCAGCCCTCCATGCGCCCTTGCTTCCAGCATCGTGCCCCTGCGCACGTACAGCGCACCGACGCCCTGCGGACCGTTAATTTTGTGCGCGGACAAGCTGATCATGTCAACAGGCATGTCTTTGCAGGAAATATGCTGCGTCCCCAGCGCCTGTACCGCATCCGTGTGAAACAGAATGCCGCGTTCGCGGGCAAGTTCACCGATCTCCCGAATCGGCTGGAGCGTGCCGACTTCATTATTAGCGTACATGATCGTGATCAGTACGGTATCCGGACGAATGGCCTGCCGCAATTCCTCCATGCGGATTCTTCCATGCTCGTCCACGCCCAAATAAGTCACGTCATAACCTTGGCGCTCCAGTTCCTCGCAAGTATGCAGCACCGCGTGGTGTTCGACGGCCGACGTAATGATATGCCGCCCTTTGTCTTTCCGGGCCGCGACTGCGCCGAAGATCGCCAAATTATCGCTTTCCGTGCCTCCGCTGGTAAATACCAATTCGTCAGGGAAACAGCCAAGCAAGGCAGCGATGGCATCCCTGGCTCCATTGACGGTTCGTTTCGCTTCTCGACCGAAGGCATGGATGCTTGAGGCATTGCCGAATTGCCCGGTCATGATATCCATCATCGTTTGTGCGACCTGTGGATGCACAGGCGTGGATGCAGCATGGTCCAAATAAATTCTATTCATGTTAATCTTTCACCTCGTAATCGCTATAATGGAATTGGAAATCAAATCGAATGTTTTTGTAATGCAACTTCAAGTATAATGGAATCACTACATTTGATAAGGAGGAAGAGTGTTATGAGCGATGCCGTACTTGAACAAATTTTGGTCCAGCTGCAGCAGATGAACAAACGTTTTGATCATATAGATCAGCGTTTGGACAACATGGATGGACATCTGGATGGCATGGATGGACGCCTGGAAGAAAATCAGGCAAGCTTCGAACGCAAGGTTACGGCCGAATTGAATACCCATCAACACAGCATTGATATTTTGAATCGCCGCCAGCTGCGAATGGAGGCTGACATCGAAACCCTCAAAAATCGCTAGTCCAATAGCCGGGCTTAAATTCCAGGCCGAGATTTGCGATTTTCATACATAGACCGTTAACAGCCATTGTTGCATATGTTTTTAGTATTTCGACTTAGCTTAACCAACAAGTCTTATAAAAGTTGCCATTTGCACGCGAAAGCCCCCAATTTGGGGGCTTTAATGTTCTTGCCGTGTATGCGTGTCGCAGCCTCGATCAAAATGTTAATCATTTAACTGAAAGTTTGGCCCCAGTAATGAAGCCAAACCCTTGCATCAAGGATTTATTAAATCCCATACCTGAAAATTAAATGTAAAACATGTAGCTGTCCTTCTGCTCCTGGTCCTGATACGAAATCAGGTCTTGCAGCGTCGTCGAATCCAGCACCTCGGCAATGCTGTCGCGGATACGCAGCCACAGGTCCCGCTTGGCCGGATCGTCTTCCTCGGTGAAGTCCACCGGGGAGATCGGGCCTTCCAACACACGAATGACGTCACCTGCAGTCACGCTGGCCGGATCGCCGGCCAGAATATAGCCGCCGTACGCTCCGCGAATGCTTTTAACAAGTCCTGCATTGCGCAGGGGAGCGATCAATTGCTCCAAATAATGCTCCGAGAGCTGATTGCGCTCCGCAATGCTCTTCAGGGAAGTCGGGCCTTCGCCGGTTCTGGCAGCCAGCTCCATCATGATGGTAAGGCCATAACGGCCTTTTGTCGATATTTTCAAAGGAGTCACCTCTTTCAATTTTCAGAAAACCTGTTTAGTGTTTGTTCGCTCAGCACATGTGGCCATGATTTCCCGTCACTGATTCGCCACAGCGGGATATGAAAAAACGGCCCATGTTCCTTAAACCTCCGTATTCCGATCATAACCCTCGCCTAATGTTAACATAACTGCATGCCCAAAGGAAACATGGATGGCAATTAATCTGTGCGCCTGGAGTGGACAGTATCCAAAGTTCCCCGGGTGTATCGTAAGTTGGGTCCGGTTATGCTAGAATAAGAAAAGCGTCTACCGACGCGGTTCAACACATTTATATATAGAAGTGGTGATGACGATGTCCAAAACAAAAGAAAATACACGGGTCGTCGTTGGCATGTCCGGAGGTGTCGACTCTTCCGTAACCGCACTGCTGCTGAAAGAGCAAGGTTACGATGTCATCGGCATTTTCATGAAAAACTGGGACGATACGGACGAATTCGGCCACTGTACCGCTGAAGAAGATTCAGAGGACGTGCGCCGGGTGTGCGAGCAGATCGGCATTCCCTACTACACTGTCAACTTCGAGAAAGAGTATTTCGATAAAGTATTTACCTATTTCCTCGATGAATATAAGTCCGGCCGGACTCCGAATCCGGATGTCATGTGCAACCGCGAAATCAAATTCGGCGAATTCCTGAACAAGGCTCTTGATCTTGGCGCAGATTACGTCGCTACCGGCCACTATGCGCGCCTTGTCGAAGAGAATGGCGCTTACAAGCTGCTTCGCGGTGTGGACAGCAACAAGGATCAGACCTATTTCCTGAACGCGCTGAACCAAAATCAGTTGTCCAAAGCCATGTTCCCGATCGGTCATCTGCCGAAGCCGGAGGTTCGCAAAATCGCTGAGGCCGCCGGGCTGTATACCGCTAAGAAAAAGGACAGCACTGGTGTCTGCTTCATTGGCGAACGCAACTTTAAAGAATTCCTGAGCAACTACCTGCCTGCCAAAGGCGGGGACATGATCGATATCGTGACCGGCGAAGTCAAAGGTCGCCATGACGGACTGATGTATTATACGCTGGGTCAGCGCCAAGGTCTTGGCATCGGCGGATCGGGCAATGGGGAACCATGGTTCGTTGCCGATAAAGATCTGGAACGCAACCAGCTGCTGGTTGTGCAGGGCGATTCTCATGCAAGTCTTTATTCCACGGGATTGACCGCAACCGGCGTGAATTGGATTGCCGGTTCAGAGCACATTCCGAGCGGGTCTTTCCGTTGTACGGCGAAGTTCCGTTACCGTCAACCAGACCAAGGCGTTACGCTCACCTGGAATGCGGACGGAAGCGTGGACGTGCAATTCGACCAACAACAAAAAGCCATTACGCCTGGACAGGCGGTCGTGTTCTATGATGGCGACGTCTGCCTTGGAGGCGGAACAATCGACCAGGTGCAAAAAGTGCCTGTGCCGGCTTTGGGCTGATCAGTCCACGAATTCCATACCTGTATGTATGGAGCTTTCTACACAAGCATAAAAGCCAATAAAAGCCATCCCTATCATGTATACCATGGAGGATGGCTTTTTTCCTTCTTTTCCCTGCAAAAAAATCCGAATACCCGGTTTATGCAGTGATCCACGTGCCGCAAAATGAGGCCAACATGCCCACGATGACCGAACTGACGACGTAAAGGGCTGCTCTACCATACCGTTTCCGGCTTATTAGACCCATGGTCTCATAACCAAATGTGGAGAAGGTCGTGTATGCACCGCAAAATCCTGTACCTACGATGACCCACAGCATATCGGAAATGGCTGCAGACGCGTGCCAGCCATAAAGCATTCCAAGCAGCAGCGAACCGCTGATGTTGATCAGCCATGTTCCCCATGGAAACGAAGTGCCTAACCGGGCAGACACCCATCGTCCCAGCGAATACCGCAGGATCGAACCCATCATGCCTGCTGCACCGATCCAGATGATCATGCCTGCGCACCGCCCCTTCCATCCCTTCTCAACATTTGCTCTCCCCAGCGGATACCGACCGAGCAAAGCAAGAGTCCTGCCGCGATGCTAGTGAATACATACACAGCCGCACTTATCCAATGTCCGCCTTCCGCCAATCGCACCATATCGAGCGCAAAGGTTGAAAAGGTCGTGAACGCGCCGGTAAACCCCGTGCCGATGGCCAGGCGCAGCTCAGCCGAAATTTTGTGAGGTACGGCTACCGTGAAAAACCACCCCAGAAACAGGCTGCCCACCGCGTTGATCAGCAGCACCCCCCAAGGGAAGCCCCCATTGTCCTGCGGTATCCACAGCTGGACGCCGTAACGGGTCAACGTGCCCGCAATGCCGCCAAGCCCAACATAAACAAGTTCCTTCATGACGCAAGACATCTCCAGACGTTATACTTTTTCCTTCTCCCTAATGATAGTGGATTATCGAGATTTAAACCATGGGGTCCCGCAGGTACAAGGGAAAAGGCGGTCGGAAGCTGAATTTCTCACGCTGGCAAATGCGGATCAAAATAATGCCAGGTTCTTCATGGCCTCTTTTACTTTATCTTTATTCAACAGGAAGTATTTTTCTCCCGGCGCATGGAACGTCGTGGCTGGAGTATCCGGGCCGCACAGCCGCATGATGGGTGCGTCCAAATCGAAAAGCAGTTCTTCGGCAATGATGGCCGATACCTCTGCCCCAATACCTCCTGTTTTGTTGTCTTCATGAACAATCAGCACCTTTCCCGTTTTCCGGACAGCCTCCAATATCCCTTCTTTATCTAAAGGTTGGAGTGTTCGTAAATCGAGCACATGTGCAGAAATCCCTTCTTCTTCAAGTTCTTCTGCAGCATGTTCTATAAACATAAGCGGCATGCTGTAACTTATTACAGTTATATCGGTCCCCTCGCGAAGCACATTGGATTTGCCGATGGGTACCGTATAGTCGTCTTCCGGCACTTCACCCTTCACCAGCATGAAGCATTTCTTGTGCTCGAAGTACAGTACGGGATCGGGATCTCTGACTGCGGCTTTCAGCAAACCCTTTGCATCGTAAGGTCTATAAGGGGCTACGATTTTAAGGCCCGGGGTTCCGAAAAACACCGATTCTGCGCATTGGGAATGATAGAGTCCACCGAAGACGCCGGCTCCGATGGGAGCACGAATCACAAGTGGACAACTCCAATCATTGTTGGAACGATAGCGGATTTTGGCTGCTTCGCTGATAATCTGGTTCGTTGCCGGAAACATGAAATCGGAATACTGCATTTCGGCGATCGGCTTCATTCCATACATGGCAGCACCGATCGCTACCCCGGCAATCGCCGATTCGGCAAGCGGCGTGTCCAAAACTCGTTCTTCGCCAAACATGTCGATCAGCCCTTTTGTCGTTGTATAGACTCCCCCCTTGACTCCGACATCTTCGCCCAATACAAAAACGTTCTCATCCCTCGCCAATTCTTCCTGCATCCCAAGGCGGATCGCCGATACATAATTCATGATTGCCATTGACCCTACTCCCCCTCTAATTCATTCTGCATATACATGGTCCAACGAAGACTCCGGCGTTGGCAACGGGGCCTTATCCGCATAGTTTATCGCATCATCGATTTGTTTTTTGAGCTGGGATTGCAGCTCTTCCTCATGAGCGGCACTCCATATTCCGCAATCGATCAAATATTGTTGGTACTTGGGAATTCCGTCCTTAGCCCGGTTCTCCTCTACTTCGTCCTTCGTCCTGTACAATAAATCATTATCGGCAGTGGAGTGCGGCGAAAGTCGGTATAACATGGCTTCAATGAGCGTTGGCCCTTCCCCGCGAATCGCTCTCTCCCGAGCTTCCTTTACGGCTTTGTAAACCTCAAATACGTTGTTCCCATCCACTCGTACACCTGCAATCCCATAGCCTCGCGCACGGTCAACCACCCGTCCACCAAGCTGCTTATGGATCGGCACGGAAATCGCATACTGATTATTCTCGCACATCAAAATGACCGGAAGTTTGTGAACCCCCGCAAAATTGCAGCCTTCGTGAAAATCTCCTTGATTGCTGGATCCTTCCCCAAAGGTTACAAAACTCACTAACTTCTCATTTTTCATTTTTGCCGCCAGGGCTATGCCAACGGCATGGGGCACCTGCGTAGTAACCGGACTGGAACCAGTTACGATCCGAAGCTTTTTATATCCAAAGTGGCCAGGCATTTGACGGCCTCCGCTATTGGGGTCTTCCGCTTTGGCAAATACGGACAGCATCAATTCTTTGATGCTCATGCCTAGCGCTAGGACGAGGCCATAATCGCGATAGTACGGGAGGAAGTAATCCGTCGACTTGTTGAGGGCATATGCTGCAGCGACCTGTGCCACTTCTTGTCCAATGCCTGAAACATGAAAATTAATTTTACCTGCGCGCTGAAGCAGCAAATTGCGTTCATCAAATTTCCGTGCCATTACCATCGTTTTATACATGTCAACAGCCTCTTCATCGGTCAATCCCAGTGAATGATGAAGAACACGTTCTCCCGCTATGCCAGTTTCGCTCATGAAAGTGCCCCCCTAAAGTCGGATTCAAGTTCTATTACATCAATTTACTATATTACTATCTCAATTCAATCAAATCAATAATTTGGAATTACAAGAATACTCTAACTATTTTGGGGTCAGATCAAGCCTGCTGTTAAAAATCCTCTAACCTGATCAGCGAATCATCATTATACTTCGAAACCGACGATGTTAATCCACAGCTCTTTCTAGCTTATTATGAAACTATGAAATAAAGCAGCACGAGCTTTGCAGAAAAAGAAAAAAGCCGCCTTCAGAGAATACTGAAAGCAGCTTATCGTGCACAAACCACATATTACATTCTACTCATTCCTTAAGGTAACCAGACACGTAGACATTCACATCCGTTACCCTCTCCGACGCTGCTGGTTGAGGCGAATCTTGGATTCGTTCCCCTGCTCGGTCGCCTCATAGAAAATGCGGCGCGACAGCTGTTTCGGCAAATACTCCTGCTTCACGTAATGTCCCGGATAGTTGTGCGGATATAGGTACCCCTCGTGCCCAAGCTTGGCCGCTCCGGCGTAATGGGTATCACGAAGATGCAGCGGCACCTCCGCCGACTTCACTTCCTCGATCGCTTCCATCGCTTTGGAAATGGCCGTATACACGGCATTCGATTTCGGACTTTCCACCGCAAACAGGATCGCCTGCGCAATGTTGAGTTTGGCCTCCGGCCAGCCGTTGTTGCGATACGCGTCCAGCGCGCCGATGGCCTGCGTCATGGCCTGCGGATTGGCAAGGCCGATATCCTCGCTGCTCGCCGCAATCAAACGGCGAATAAACACCATCGGGTCCATGCCCAGCTTTTCCACCGCGTACAGAAACCAGAACAGGGCGGCATCGCTGGAACCGCGAATGCTTTTGTGAAACGCCGACAACACGTCGTATTGCGTCGACTCGTCCGCGCGCACGATGGGACGGCGAATGGATTCTTCCGCAACCGCGAGCGTAATATGGATGGAACCGTCCGTTTCCGGCGGCGTGGTCAGTGCGGCCAGTTCCAGGGCATTCAGCGCGCGCCGAATGTCCCCGTTGGCCATCGTCGCGATATGCGATAGCGCCTCTTCGTCCGCCTTCAGTTCCATGAAACCGAGGCCCTTGTCCGCATCTTGCAGGGCACGACGCATGGCAATCAGCGAGTGCTCCTTGTTCAGCGGCTCCAGTTGAAACAGCGTTGAGCGGCTCATCAAGGCCCCGTTCACGTAATGAAACGGATTCTCCGTCGTCGCCCCGATAAAAATAATGGTGCCCTGTTCCACCGCAGGCAGCAGCGCATCCTGCCGCGAGCTGTTGAAGCGGTGCACCTCGTCCAGAAACAGAATCGTTTTGGTGCCGTACAGCTGCTTGTTCGTCTGGGCTTGCTCGATCACTTCACGAACGTCCTTCACGGACGCATCCACCGCGTTCAGCCGAACGAAATTACCCTGCGTGTGCTTGGATATGATATGCGCCAACGTGGTTTTGCCGCATCCTGGAGGACCATACAGCAGTATGGACGAAATCTGGTCGGCCTCGATGGCGCGGCGAAGCAGCTTGCCCGGCCCGATGATATGCTCTTGCCCGATATATTCTTCAAGCTTCTCCGGACGCATCCGATCGGCAAGCAGTCTCGCCTTCGGCTCCGCATCCTGTTGAAACGAAAACAAATCCATCATTATTCACTTCCTTAACTGATTGGCCTGCTCTCTATCATACCATATTCCTGCGCGATCAAATCGATAAACGCCCGCATGGCACTGCTGATGAACGCATCCTTGCGCGTAATGAAATACGTCGTCATATGATCCTTTCCTGCAGGGAGCGAATGCTTGCGAAGCATGCCGCCGGCAATCTGCTGCCGCACGACAATCTCGGGCAGTAGGGAAATCCCCATACCTGAAGCCACTCCGCTAATAATGGCCTCCAACGTGCCGAACTCCATAATCGCTGGGCGGTGAACACCGCTTTCCCTCAGCCAGTTTTCCAATATTTCGCGATAGGAGCACCCGCGGCTATAGACCAGAATCGGCTTGGCGTACAACTCTTCCTGATCGGCATTCATGCCGGACGATACGATAAACACTCGCTCGTTAAATACCGGAATCGCGCGCAAATCGGGATGATCGCAAGCACAGCCGATGAACGCCCCCTCCAGTTCGTAGCCAACGACCTGATCGATCAATACCTGAGAGTTGCCGGTCGTCAAAGACAACGATACTTGCGGATGGCTCTTGTAATACAGCGAAAAAAGCTCGGGTAAACGCACCGCAGCCGCAGTCTGCGTCGAACCGATGCGCAGCGGTCCGGACGGCGTCCCGGTGGCTTGAAGCGCCTTCGTTGCTTCTTCAAGCAACCCTACGACTTTGTCCGCGTAAGTCAATAGAAGCTCCCCGGCCGGAGACAGCGTCATGCCCCGGTTATGCCGAATGAAGAGAGTCGTTCCCAATTCGTTCTCCAAATGCCGGATTCTTGCGGTCACATTGGACTGAACATACCCTAACCTTGCCGCTGCTCTGGTCACGTTTCCCTCCTGTGCAACGCACTGAAATATGCGCAAATCTCCGCTTTCCATGGACAACCGCCCCTTCCGATACTACCTTGATCCCGTTTTTGATATCATTCAAAATGATTTCTGGTTCATTAACAATCATTATACAGCATGCTCGCTCGGCGCTACAATCAGTGTAACAGGCAAGCCGGTTTGCCAACATCACTGAATCCAATTCATCAAGAGGAGTGTAACCATGAAAATATCCGAACAAACCGTAGCGATCGTAACTGGCGGCGGCACAGGAATCGGCAGAGCCGCCAGCGTGCTGCTGTCCCGGCACGGGGCAACCGTAGCAGTCAATTATTCGCGTTCCCGGCTGGAAGCCGAGGCGACCGTGCAGCAGATACGGGACACCGGCGGACGCGCTTTTGCCGTGCAAGCCGACATCGCCGATGATCAGGCAGTACGTCAGATGGTTGCCGGCATTGAACGTGAACATGGCCCCATAACGGCACTGGTCAACAATGCGGGCATCACGAGACATATTCCGCTGCAAGATCTGGATATCGTCGACGATGACGCATGGGACACGCTTTATAACGTCAATGTCAAAGGCATGTTTTATTGCGCAAGGGCTGTCTCCAAAGGCATGCGGCAGGCCGGACATGGCGCGATCGTCAACCTTGGCAGCATTGCCGGCATGACCGGATCAGGCTCCTCCGTCCCTTACGCGGCATCCAAAGCCGCCGTGCATGGGTTGACCCGCTCCCTTGCCCATGCTCTGTCTCCCCACATCCGGGTTAACGCCATCGTTCCTGGAGCGGTTTCCACGCGTTGGTGGGCAGGCAACGAGGCACGTATGGAACAGTTGGGCGGACAACTGTTATTGCAGCGCATATCCTCTCCTGAGGATATTGCCCATATGATCGTTGCCGCGCTGGAGCAGCCGTCCATGACCGGACAGCTCATCACGGTCGACGCGGGTCAAACGTTATGAGCGTTGGTGAACAAGTTAAAGGAAATGTTAACGATCGAGCCAAAGGATTAAAACCATTAAAGTACGTTGTTTTGATTTTGCTCACAACGCTGATTATGGGCACGTCGTTCCCCGTCGGCAAAATCGGCATGGCGTACGCCCCTCCTTTTCTGCTGATGGGACTTCGTTATGTGCTGGCAGGCGCTTTGCTGGCGTGGATCGTCAGAAAGCGACCATTACCAAAAGGCTGGAAGCAGTGGATGCAAACAGCCATCATCGGCTTGTTTCAATCCGCAGGGGTCATGGGCTGTGCCTATTACAGCATGAACTGGCTCACTTCGGGGGAATCCGCGATCATCACGTTTACAAGCCCGCTGCTGTTCATTCTGTTTAGCACATTGCTGGATGGCGTATCATACCGGCTCAGTCAGTGGAGCGGCGTACTCCTTGACATCGCGGGCGTCGCCATCGGTTTCGGCTTTCAACTCAGCTTTAGCCCGGGAACGCTGATCGGATTGGCGGGCGCCGTCTTTTTCGCCATTTCAACCATCCTGGTCAAACGTTGGGGACGCGCACAGAATACCTATGTACTCACTTCCTATCAAATGCTTGCGGGCGGTATCGCCTTACTGATGCTGAGCGCATTTACCGAGCAACCCGCGTTTGCGCTGAACGCAACATCGATTATAGTACTGCTATGGCTGGTGCTGGCCTGCTCGATAGTGCAGTTTTCGCTCTGGTTCTATTTGCTGCACAATAGCGACCCTGCACGCACCAGCTCGTTTCTGTTCCTCGCGCCGTTATTCGGTGTTGCTTGCAGCTGGGTCCTGCTTGGAGAACGGGTGCAATGGGCTATGGGCGTTGGAGCCGCTTGCGTCTGCATCGGCATTTATTTGGTTAACCGCAAAGGAAGCGCTTCTGACAAGAAGATCCCATTGAAATTCATCCCGCATCGGCCATCCAAAGGATAGAAAAGAGAAAACACGGAATGTCGACCTCGTATTCATTTGCAAGCCAAAAACAACCTGTTCCGTGTAGTGTAGTACATCACCCTTGCCATAAACATACAGAAAAAGCATGGCGCCCCCGGCACCATGCTTTACTATTTATCTTATCGTTTATATCGAATCGTCAGGCCACCCTTGTACGCTGACCACATCACCTTCCGGATTTTGCGTTGCCGCAGCATATTCGGGCAGCGCTCCGTCATGGAACAGCCACAGTTCATGCAGCGCCCGCGTGCAGCCGACGTATAACAGCTTGGCGTCACCCGCATTTGGCAAGTAGTGCGCTCCGTCCACGTCGGCCACGATGGCCGCATCGAACTCCAACCCTTTGGAAAGATAGACCGGCAGAACCGAATGGCCGCCAGCATACTGCTTTTCGCCCCCGTCGATGAGGTTAAGCTCCCATCCTGCCTGCTCCAGCTCGCGATGCAGTTCAATCGCTTCATGCAGCGTCCGAGTCAGAATCGAAACCGTGCGGTAGTCTTTGCTTGTAAGCCATTTCAATGCACGTTCCAAACTCGCGGTCCTTCCCGTCTGTTCGTACGGTAACACACGCACCGGGTCACCGCTCCGGAAGACCGGGATGGCCGTAATACCACTTCGAACCCCCTGCTCGAGAATCGTGTTTGCATAGTCAATGATCTCCATCGTTGAGCGATAACTTCGAGTCAGGGCGAAATAGGCATTATGTTCCTCGGCAAACAGCGAGCTCATCTCATCCCAAGCATGGACGCCGCGGTATTCGTGAATCCCTTGGGAGAGGTCACCCAAAATGGTAAACGAATGTCCTTTGACGTACAAATCCAGCAAGGCCACATGGAACGGGGAGAAATCCTGCGCTTCGTCGATGACCACATGATCGAACCGCGCAGCGCCGTCAATATCGTGAACTAATGTGTGGATATACACGAGCGCGGGCAGGTCCTCTTCGCGAATCACGTTTTGTTTCAGGTCGGCCGCCGTCTGTTTAAGCACGTTCTTCGGAATGCGCGCCATGATCCCTTCTGGCACGGTTCCGCCTTTGGATGCCTTGAAAAGCTGTTTGTACAGCGTCAGCGGTTCATACTCCGCCCACTTTTTGGCATATGCCTTCTCGCGGGTGGCCGCCTTCTTTTTGCGCTCCTTGCGCAGTGATTCGGAGGAGGTTTTCTTGAGTTCCATTTCGATCCAGCGATGAATCCGCGCCATCACCCGTTCCTTGCGTTTAGCCAGCGGGTAATGCTTGTATTCGTCGCTGAACCAGCCATCGATTTCCTTTTTCGCGAGCACGGCTCCGTCCCACGGACTGAAATCCAGATCCGGTACCGCACTGGCCTCCATGCCGGTCAACCACTCGCGCAGCAGCTCCATGAAACGGATCGAACCCTTGTACCTCCCAGGCACGTCATCGTTCAGCTCCGGCTTGGCATCCGGCGTTTCGAACCACGCCTGCAAGGTTTCCTGCGAGTCTGCCAGCGGCAGCTCCAGTCCCAGCAGGTTCACCGCCCAATCCGGGAACGTGCTTTGCTGGATATCGCCCACGCCCAATTCTGGCAGGACGTCCGAGATATAATCGAGAAACATATGGTTGGGCGCAAAAATGACCATTTTTTCTGCCGATACCTGCTCCTTATACTGATACAGCAAAAAGGCCAGCCTATGCAGGGCCACGGTCGTTTTTCCCGAGCCTGCCACGCCCTGGATGATCAATGCGGTGTTTTTGGCGGCGCGAATGATCTGGTCCTGCTCCGCCTGGATGGTCGATACGATATCCCGGAGCTTGTTGTCCTTGTTTTCGCCGAGCCGATATACCAAAAATTCATCCGAAACCGCCGGCTGATCGCCTTCGCGGTTATATGTATCCGCCACCCGTTCCAAAATGCGCTGGCGAATAACTACGTTCCGTTTCAGGTAAACGAGCCCTTCGACAAGCCCTTCCGGCGCTTCATACGTCGCCATGGCTTCTCCGCCGGTAAACGAGTAAAACAGGCTGGCAACGGGTGCGCGCCAATCGATCACGAGCGGATGCTCACCCACCTCTTCGCGGTCCACCCCGATTTTGCCGATATACAGCGGCTTTCGTTCATCGCTGCCCTGTTCTTCAAAATCAAGACGCCCGAAATAGGGTTGCTGCGCGCTCTTGGCCAGATTGCTGCGGCGTTCCTCACGTCCCGCCTCCAGCACTTGCTCCGTGAAATCGTGGCCGGTATAGACCGGAATGTTTCTCAACCGTTCCAACTGGCGGTCCACTTCTTCCATCGTTCGCTTCAACCTGTTTTCTTCTTCTTGATAGGCACTTTGAAAGCTTTCTGACATGTTTCAGTTACCTCCTAAGAATATGTTATTTTGCATAGCCGTTTACGGACGACACAAAAGGATATTTACTATATCACATTGACAGCGCGAAAGCTATATATCCTTGCGATTTAAAGGAAGCCGGCAATCTAAAAGCAAGCCTCAATTTCTGTCAATAAGAGGAATTGGACGCAAAAAAATACGACACCCTCTTCAAGCCTTGACAGGCATGATTCGGGCACCGCATGAATCCCCAATATACTTTACGATGTCGCATCGCCGGCCTCTTCCGTTTGCGACACGAACTGTTTTTGCGCCAGCTCGCGGTACACCTCGTGACTGCCAAGCAGCTCCGCATGCGTGCCCGTTCCGGTCACATGGCCGTGCTCCAGCACAACGATTTGGTCCGAGTCCACCACGGTGGACAACCGATGCGCGATGACCACCGTCGTTCGACCCTGCATCAGGTTGGACAAAGCTTGCTGCACTTCATGCTCCGATGTGCTGTCCAGGCTTGAGGTTGCTTCGTCCAGCAGCAGCACGTCAGGGCTGCGCAGCAAAGCGCGCGCAATGGCGATTCGCTGGCGTTGTCCCCCCGACAGCTTGATGCCGCGTTCCCCTACCTCGGTGTCGTATCCTTGCGGCAGCTTCTCGATAAACTCCTTGGCATAGGCCATCTCGGCCGCCCGCCGGATCTTCTCCACACTGGTTTCACGTCCCAAGCCGTAGGTGATGTTGTCCTTCACCGTGCCAGCCATGAGCGGACTTTCCTGTGAGACATAACCGATTTTGCTGCGCCACGAAGATAACGAATACGCCGTTATTGGTTTCCCGCCGTAGGTGATGCTGCCTGCCTCGGGGCGATAAAACTGCTCCAGCAAAGAAAAAATGGTCGATTTGCCGCTGCCGCTCGGCCCCACGATCGCGGTCACTTTGCGTGCAGGCAGCATCAAATCAATGCCGTGCAGCACTTCTTCTCCGGTCACGTACGAGAAGCGCACGTTGTTGAACGCAATGTTTTCATTGCCTTTGGGAGCCTCTTCGGTCTGATCGCGCGGCTCCTCCTCGTGGGCCAATATGGCCTGGATGCGCTCGGTGGCTCCTACCACTTTTTGCAAACGAGAATATAGCGTCGTGAATTGCCCCATCGGCATGATGACTTGGAACAACAGCAGAATGAATGCAACCAGCTCCCCGGCCGACAGCAGGCCCGATGCCACGCGCATGCCTCCTACGCCGAGAATGACGACCAGCACCGCGGTCATGACAAACGTGAACAGCGGTCCGATCAGCGCCAGTATCCTCGCCTCCTGCAGACCAAAAGCAAACATTTTACCGATTCGGGCGCTGCCCGCGTCGCTTTCTTGCTTTTCGGTACCGTATGCTTTTACGAGACGGATTTCACCGATGACCTGACTCAGCACCGACGTAAAACCCGCCATCTCGTCCTGCTGTTTCTTCGAGATCTGGTACATTTTCCGGCCAACGGGCAGCAGGATCAGCAATGTTAGCGGAACGAGGCTTAGAATGATCAACGACATGACCCAATCCAGGTAAAACAGGAGAGCCACGCCGCCGACCACCGCCACGATGTTTGATATGAACGAAACGAGGTAATCGGCGATCAGCGTCATAATTTGACTCGTATCGTTGGTAATGCGGCTCATCGTATCCCCTGTGCGGTTGCGGTCGAAATACGGCATCGGCAGCGATAACACCTTGTTCCACAACTTGGTGCGGAGCGTTGCGACGACCCGTTGTCCCGCATAGTTCAGCAAATAAATGCTGATTCCCGCTGCGATCGCCTGAATGACAAAAGCGCCAATGAGCATGATGATGACGGATTTATTCAATGCGGACATCGTCAGTCCGTCAATCAGCCCTTTGGTCATGAGCGGCACGATCAATCCGGCCGTCGTCTGAATCAGCGTGAGGATCAGGGCCACGATGAGAATCAGCTTCGGCGGCTGAGTCGAGGCGATCAGTTTTGCGAAATCCTTGAATCCCTTTTTCCCCAATCTAGGTTCTGTTTGCTTCTTTTGCTCCGTATCTTGCATGGTCCTCCTCCTTACCCTTCATTCACACCTCAATCATACGACTGAACGCCCCATTTCGTTTCTCGGATTCGGATTTGCTTGATGATGTCTTTTAGACTACAAAATGCCGTGCAAAATGAAATTGGCCAAGAACAGAATGGAGATGCCGTACATGACCCCCGGAACGTTTTTTCCTTGTCCTGCAGCCAGCTTTGCGAGCGGATAAGCGATGAATCCAAACGCCATGCCGTCCACGATGCTGTACGTAAAAGGAATCATGACCATGATCAGAAATGCCGGGAAAGCTTCGGTAAAATCGCGAAAATCCATCTGCCTTACGTCCTGAACCATCAAGCCCCCGATGATGATCAAAATAGGTGCAATCGCGCTGTCCGGAATATAACCGAGCAGCGGAATGAAGAAAAAGGTCGCGCCGAACAGCACGGCCGTCACGAGCGGCGTAAGGCCCGAACGCCCGCCTGCGGCGATGCCTGCCGTCGTTTCCGCGGCTGCCACAGCCGGGCTGCTGCCGAAGATGCCTGCAAACACATTGGTTACGGACAGGGCACGCAAACTGCCTTTGAACCGTTCCGGACGGCCGACCAACTGCGTCTGCGCAGTGATCAGGCCGATATTTTCGAATACAACGATCAACAACAACAGGAATACCGCGATCCAAAAGGCGAGCTGCGCCAAATGATCGAACGACAGCTGGGCGAACAGGCCGCCGTATTGGCGGATTGCTGCTCCGGCTGACACCGGCTCTCCCGGCTGCACGGCTCCAAGCACATAGGCCAACGCCGTTCCCGCCAATATGCTGATCAGCAGGCCGCCGGGCACGTTGCGAATGAATAATATCAGCGCGATGACCAGCGTGACGCATGCGGTGATGACCCCCGGTTCGCCAAAATGCCCGATCGTCACAAACGTCGTCTGGTGCGCGATCACGATCCCGCTTTTTTGCAGGCCAATAAAGGTCAAAAACAGCCCGATGCCTACGGTAATGCCATGCTGCAAGTTTTTGGGTATGGCTTCGCTGACCATTTTATATAACGATGTAAAAGCAACGACCGCAAACAGAATGCCCGTAACGGTGACGACGGCCAGTGCCTCCTGCCAGCTCAGCTTCATGGAATGCACCAAGGTATATGTAAAAAATGCGTTGATCCCCATGCCCGGCACAACCACGATCGGGGATTTGCCCCAGAACGCCATGAGCAGGCAGCCTGCGATGGACGTCAGCAGCGTGCCAACCATCGCCGCCTGCAGCGGCATGCCGGCATCCGCCAAAATTGTAGCATTGACCATGACGATGTATACCACGGCAAAATAGGAAATCGCTCCCGCGATCAGTTCCTTTTTCCACTGGTTCCCCGGCTCCAATCCGAGGCGTCTGGTCATCCATCCTTGTTTCATCTGATTTCTATTCCCCTCTCTGACGCTGCAGTTCCCTATGTATTCAGCATGACGCGCAGCACCCCATATCATACACGCTTTTGTTGTTGAAGTACATGACGTACGCTTGACGCTTGGAAGGTTTTTCGGGATTGCAAACATCGGTGATACATCGCGGATTGCAGTCGAATTTCACAAAAAAGGCAGGCACCGTAACGGCACCTGCGCTTTTTATGAAAAGCTTAATTTTTCTTCTTTTTCTCGGCGATTTCAAGCAGCTCTTTGACCACGACGCTGACCATGATCAGTCCGACCACCGGAGGAACGTAGGCGTTGCTTGCCGGCGGCTGCTTGGCTTTGCGGATTTCCGGAGCGTTCTCGGGAACGATCTTCTCCGTAACGTCCGCGCGAGGTTTCATCGGCTCCTCGGTGGAGAATACCACCTTCACGCCTTTTTTGATGCCGTCTTTGCGCAGCTTCGTGCGCACGACGCGGGCGATCGGGTCCATGGACGTTTTGGAAATGTCCGCCACCTGGAATTTCGTCGGGTCCATTTTGTTGGCCGCACCCATGCTGGAAATGATCGGAATGCCGCGCTTCAGGCACTCCTTGATGAGATGGATTTTGTAAATGATCGTATCCGAAGCATCCACCACGTAATCCAGCTCGTATTTGAACAATTCTTCATACGTCTCTTCGGTATAGAACATGTTCAGCGCGATCGCTTCGCACTCGGGATTGATCAGCTTGACCCGTTCCACCATCAGGTCTGCCTTTTTTTGGCCCACGGTCGTGGTCAAGGCATGGATCTGACGGTTGATGTTGGTGATGTCCACGACATCCTTGTCGATCAGGATGATGCGTCCAACGCCGGTACGGGCGAGGGCCTCCACCGCGATGGAGCCGACGCCGCCAATGCCGAGCACTGCAACGGTGCTGTTTTTCATCGTTTCAAGACCTTCAGGTCCGATCGCGAGCTCTGTTCTTGAAAATTGATGGAGCATTGAGAATCAGATGCCTCCTTTATTTCTTTTCCGCCACCGGTTTGCGGGCTACGCGGATATGCAGCTGTTCCAGTTGATCCAGATCTACTTCGGATGGAGCGTTCATGAGCAGATCCGTTGCACTTGCCGTTTTCGGGAACGCAATCGTTTCGCGCAGGTTGGTGCGTCCAGCCAGCAGCATGACGAGACGGTCGAAACCAAAGGCGATCCCGCCGTGTGGTGGTGTTCCGTATTCGAATGCTTCAAGCAAGTAACCGAATTTTTCTTTCGCCACTTCCGGGGAAAGGCCCAGTGCGTCGAACATTTTTTCCTGTACGTCGCGTTTGTAAATACGCATCGAACCACCGCCGACTTCGTAACCGTTCAATACGAGGTCGTACGCTTGGGCGCGGATCTCGCCCGGATTGCTGTCGAACAGGTGCAGATCCTCGTCTTTCGGACGTGTGAACGGATGGTGTTCAGCTACATAACGTTTTGCTTCTTCATCATAACCGAGCAGTGGGAAGTCCACAACCCAAGCGAATTTGAATTTGCTGTCATCGATCAGGCCAAGCTGGCGGCCGATTTTGAGACGCAGGTTGCCGAGCACGTCGGCAACGACTTTTTTGTTGTCGGCAGAGAAGAGCAGCAAGTCCCCTTCTTCGGCTCCAGTACGTTCTTTGAGCGCTTCGATCTCTTCCGGCGTGAAGAACTTCACGATTGGCCCTTTGAATTCGCCGTCTTTCACTTGAATCCAAGCCAAACCTTTGGCTCCATAACGCGCAGCGAACGGACCGAGGTCGTCGATTTCCTTCCGGCTCCATGTGCCGCAGCCTTTCGCGTTCAGCACTTTCACTTCGCCGCCTTTTTCGATGACGGAAGCAAAGACTTTGACGCCGCTGGTCGCAACGATGTCGTTCACTTCGATCAATTCCATGCCGAAGCGCAGATCTGGCTTGTCGGAGCCGTATTTGCCCATGGCATCCGCATAAGTAATGCGTTGGAATGGCAGTTCGAGCTCAATGCCTTTCGTCTCGCGCAGCAATTTCGCCATCAATTGTTCCATCATCGGCAGCAGGTCATCCTGTTGCATGAAGGACGTTTCGATGTCGACTTGCGTGAACTCCGGCTGGCGGTCAGCACGCAGATCCTCGTCACGGAAGCAGCGGGCGATCTGATAGTAACGCTCCAGTCCACCGACCATCAGCAACTGCTTGTAAATTTGCGGGGACTGAGGCAGGGCGAAAAATTCGCCTTCATGCACGCGGCTCGGCACGAGATAGTCACGCGCGCCTTCCGGCGAGCTCTTGGTCAGGATCGGTGTTTCCACTTCGATGAACTCTTCGCCATCAAGGAAGTCGCGGAACACTTTGGCTGCTTTGGAACGCAGCTTCAGCGTATCGAACATTTCCGGGCGGCGCAGGTCCAAATAACGATATTTCAAACGAAGAGACTCATCGACTTCAACGCCGTCTTCGATGAAGAACGGAGGTGTTTTGGCCGCATTCAGCACTTCGATTTCGGTCACTTGCACCTCGATTTCACCTGTAGGCAGGTTCGGGTTTACCGTTTCGGCATCGCGCTTCACGACTTTACCGGATACGGCAATGACGTACTCGCTGCGCACTCTGTCCGCAATGGCAAGGGCTTCGCCGGAATATGCCGGGTTGAATACCACCTGCACGATGCCGCTGCGGTCGCGCAGATCGATGAACAGTACGCCTCCAAGGTCACGACGGGTTTGAACCCAGCCGTTCAGTGTTACGGTTTCACCGATGTGTGCGTTCGTCAAAGCGCCGCAATGATGACTTCTTTTCATAATCAGACTCCTTATTATTTGAAATTCCCTCCCTGTACGAAGGCAGCCGCTCAAGGCCGCCCTTTCCAGTTCGGTTGTGTGAATAACGTTAATTTAGCCGCGAACCTTTCCAGCTCGTTTCCGATTCGGGAAGAATGTCAGCGGTTCAGTGGTTTCCTCTTACCGCAGCGGCCAGGTCATCCAGCTTCACGGTCCGTTGTTCTCCCGTTTCCATCGCTTTCAGCGCAATCTCGCCGCGCTCCAGCTCGTCATCCCCAAGGATGGCCGTATAACGGGCTTTGAAACGGTCTGCCGATTTCATCTGGGCTTTCATTTTGCGGCCTAGATAATCGCGCTCGCCGGACAGCCCGGATTGACGCAGCTTGAACAACAAGCGATTGACTTCGCGATCCGCAGCCTCGCCGAGGGCAACAAAGTACACGTCCAGCGGAGCAAGATTGCTAACTTCGATATTCTGGTGCTCCAGAATAAGCTGGATGCGCTCCAGGCCGATACCGAAACCGATGCCCGGCTGATCCGGTCCGCCGATGTCGCCGACGAGTCCATTGTATCTGCCGCCGCCGCCGACCGTATCGATTGCGCCAATGCCTTGAGCTTTCAATTCGAACGCAGTCAATGTGTAATAATCCAGTCCGCGAACCAAACGATGATTCACGGCATAGTCCACGCCGAAGTCTTCCAGGTAGGATTTCAATGTTTCAAAATGATTCAGGGACTCTTCATCCAGGCTGTCCAAAATGGACGGTGCGCCTGTGAATTTGTCTTGATCCACCTTGCAGTCGAGCACGCGAAGCGGATTGCGCTCCATGCGGGACTGGCAATCTTTACACAGGCTGTCTTTCATCGGTCTGAGGAACGACAGCAGCTGCTCGCGATAAGCCGCCCGGCTTGCCGGGTTGCCGACGGAGTTGATCTCCACTTTAACGTCCTGCAGTCCAAGCTCCACGCACAGCTGATAACCAAGCGCAATCACTTCTGCGTCGATCGACGGATCGACCGCCCCGATCGCTTCCACGCCAAACTGGTGGAATTGGCGCTGACGTCCTGCCTGCGGGCGCTCATAACGAAACATCGGTCCGATGTAATACAATTTGCTGACATCAGGTTCGCCATACAGTTTGTTTTCCACGTAAGAGCGAACCACGCCCGCAGTGCCCTCGGGACGAAGCGTCATGCTGCGGTTCCCTTTATCATCAAACGTGTACATTTCCTTTTCCACGATATCCGTCGTTTCGCCTACGCCGCGAACAAACAAAGCTGTCTGTTCAAATATAGGGGTACGAATTTCGCGGTAATTATACCGGCGGCACAAGTCGCGTGCTTTTTCCTCAACGGCCTGCCATTTCTCGACAACACCAGGCAGCAAATCCTGCGTTCCTGTTGGTTTTTGAAATGCCATGATTCATCCCTCCATCATTTAGTTCTCTATATAGCAAAAAAATCCCTCGCCCTGCTTGCCGAATCATCGGCAAACAAAGGGACGAGAGATTGTGTTTAACATTCACCCGTGGTACCACCCACATTCCGGAACACCCGACGCCACACAGACCAGTCAAGTTTGTCCTGAACCGATGCGTGAGGTCACCTCATCAGTCATTCATTCCGCTCCACGTATAACGCACGTCCTGCGCAGTTCGGCTACTGGCCACCGGAGAAGCTCCGCTGTGTTCGCCGCCTGTTCTCGGGGAAGTCATTCATCCGCTCATCAAGAGAATCCTTACAGCCTGGGGATTCTTCTCTGTTCTTGTGGGTTCGGATTACTTGGTCCCGTCATCGAATCGTCGATTCATCAGTTTTAACGTTATAATATGACGTTAAAAGTTAATTTATTTCCTGATTGTAATGAACCGCAGTACTAAAGTCAAGAGCTAACGCTCAAAGGAAGCAAAAAAAAGCCTGCACACCGTGTGCAGGCTCAAAAGATATATAAAAAAGGGGGTCATGTCTGTTATTATAAACAGGCTATGTTAAAGACCCATGAATCCAATGTTACAGGATCATTACAAAAATGATAGCGCTTTAATTTAATTCCTCCACGTACGCTCCATTGCTTCTCAGCTTGTGAATGATTTCGTTATAATCCTCGTCATTCACCTTGGCCGAAAGAACATAGCGCAGATCTCCAAAATCAGTTGTGGATATATTGGATGCATTCAACATGTCATGATCCTCATTTACGCGCTCCCTCGTTCCCCCATCGGCATCGCGGTCCACCGGGGCCACGACGGGAATCACGTTCTCGCTCGCCGGAACTCCGGGAGAAGAACCCACCCCCATTGCGCCGTTCGTGCCCGCTGCGCCAGCCGTGTTGTAAGGAACCAGGGGTACCATCAGCTTTTGGTCCCTTCCGATCGCATCGTCCAGCTGCCCTACCTCCAATTGCTCCGTGCGAAACGTCTGCAATGACGTTCTTGCTCCCTCTGCGTCATCTTCGGTACGAAAATAAGCCTGAATATGCTTTGCCATGCCAATCCCTCCTTTTCATTTCGGCGAAATGCTCCATTCCATCCGGGCTGATTATGATGCGGGAACAGGAGCATTAGCCTGCCCTGCTACTGCCCCGTAATGAAACGGTTAGATAACCTTCAACAGTTCGCGAACGAAAGCCGGTTCGTCCTTCGGCGTTCGCGACGTAATGAAATTTCCATCCACAACCGCTTCATGATCCTGGAATTCGGCTCCTGCATTGACCATGTCGTCCTTCAGCGGCGGGTATGCGGTAATCGTGCGTCCCTTCAACAGATTGGCGCTTGCCAAAATTTGCGGTCCATGGCAGATGGCGGCAATCGGTTTTTTGGCGCTGTTGATCTCCGTCACGAATTTCAAAATGTGAGCATCGGTTCTCAAATTTTCCGGGGACGATCCCCCGGGAATGACCACGGCATCATAGTCGGCTGCAACAGCGTCTGCAATGGCTTTATCCGTCGTGTATGTTGCCTTGCCGTTCTTGCCTTTCAACACTTCTCCGGCTTTGAGGCCGATAATTTCGACATCGTGTCCGGCTTGCTTGACCTCATCGTAAGGTACCTGCATTTCCGAATCCTCGAACTCGTTTGCCAACAAAAATGCGATTTTGCTCATTGGTCATGCTCTCCTTTCACACTGGTCAACCCCGTTGATTTCCTGCGGTTCGTTTCATGTCTGGAAACCATGGTCGCTTTTTTCAGGCGTCTTACTGCAAAAGTAAAGCGCTTGTGCCTAGTTTGTTATTACCCTAACAAGCTTCTTTTATAACAGGTTCTGAGTGAACGGTCGGCTTCTTCCACCATATCGTTATTTGCGGAAACAACAAAAAGCCATGATTCGAGTCATGGCTTTTTGCTGTGGCATCCTCAAACGCGTGGGAGACGCGGCGGTTTGCCCTTATCCTTCTCTTGAACGAACCAGATCGCTGCAACACAATCCGCTGCCGCCCGGGCCAACTGAAGCGATTCATGCATGCTGCCCGGAGGAAGCAGCGGTTCCATGCGCGAACGGCTTTCCTTCGTGGATTGGCGCATAATGATGGCGTGCTCCTTTGCCCTGCTACGGGCTGCAGATTTCAACATACCCTTCATTATGGCCTTTCCCCGCCGGGATTATGCCTGGCCTTCCTGACGAATCGGGCTTTCCACCATGAGCGTCACCGGTCCCCAATTGGTAAAGGTCACATCCATCATAGCCCCGAAACGTCCGGTTTCGACCTGAATGCCCTTATCCCGCAGCAATTGGTTGAATGTTTCATACAATGCAGCCGCCGCTTCAGGTCTTGCCGCAGCCGCAAAGCTGGGGCGCTTGCCCTTACGGCAGTCGCCGTACAAGGTGAACTGGGAGACCGACAGAACGGCTCCGCCCACGTCAATCAGGCTGAGATTCATTTTCTCCTGCTCATCCTCGAAGATCCGCAAACCGGCGATTTTGTCGGCCAGATAAACGGCATCCTTTTCCGTATCCTCATGCGTGATGCCGACCAACAGCATCAGGCCGGATTCGATCTGTCCGGTCACTTCGTCCCCCACGGTAACCCGGGCTTCTTTGCAACGTTGTACAAGCACTCTCATGCTCAAGCTCCTTACTGCATGATGCGATGTACGGAGTAAACGTCCTTCACTCGTTTGATCCGTTCCACAACCGAATGCAGGTGTTCCGTATTTCGAATCAAAATGGTAACATGCACCAATGCCAATTTGTTTTTGTCTGTCCGTCCGGTAACGGCGGAAATATTCGTTTTGCTTTCCGAAACGGCTTGCAGCACTTCATTGAGCAAACCATTGCGATCGTGGCCCGTAATCTCAATGTCGACGCTGTAGTTGGCTTCGATATTTTCTTCCCACTCCACTTCGATCACGCGAGCTGCCTCATCCCCGTCCGAGCCTGAAGGAATGTTCGGGCAGTCCCTGCGGTGCACGGACACGCCGCGACCACGCGTGACGTAACCAATCACGTCATCTCCGGGCACAGGGTTGCAGCAACGCGCAAAACGAACGAGAAGGTTGTCAATGCCTTTGACGCGAATGCCGTTGGTTGGGCGGTTTTTGCGTTCCGGCGCAGGCTTCAGCTCACGCATCTCCGAGTTCAGCTCCAGCAGGCTGTTTTCTTCCTGCTCCCGGCGCAGCTTCTCGGTGGCTTTTGTAACGATCTGCGCGGCTGTGATTCCACCGAATCCGATCGCTGCAAGCATGTCTTCAATGTCGTTAAAGGCAAATTTCTTTGCAGCTTCCAGGAGTTTCTCGTCGCTCATCCATACGGAAGGCTCCAGCCCCATTCGCTTCAGCTCGCGTTCAATGCCCTCGCGGCCTTTTTCAACGTTTTCTTCACGGCGTTCCTTCTTGAACCATTGCTTGATCTTCGAACGGGCATGGGACGACTTGGCGATTTTGAGCCAGTCTTGACTTGGGCCGTAGGAATGCTTGGACGTCAGGATTTCAATGATATCCCCGGTTTTCAGGCTGTAATCCAGCGGAACGATCCGTCCATTGACCTTTGCACCAATCGTACGATTGCCCACTTCGGTATGAATGCGGTAAGCGAAATCGAGCGGCACGGATCCTGCCGGAAGCTCGATGACTTCACCTTTTGGCGTAAATACGAATACAAGATCCGAAAAGAAATCCATTTTGAGCGATTCGACAAACTCGGACGCGTCTTTGGTTTCGTTTTGCAGCTCAAGAATCTCACGGAAAAACGTGATTTTGTCTTCGAAATTGTTGACGGACGCAACGCCTTCTTTATAAGCCCAATGTGCCGCAATACCGAACTCGGCCGTGCGATGCATGTCCCATGTTCGAATCTGAACCTCGGTTGGCTCCCCGTTCGGTCCCACCACCGTCGTATGGAGCGATTGATACATGTTTGCCTTCGGCATTGCGATATAATCCTTGAAACGCCCCGGCATCGGCTTCCACAACGTATGAATGATGCCGAGCGTGGCATAACAGTCCTTGATATTATCCACAATAATACGAATCGCCAGCAGATCGTATATTTCATTGAACTGCCGGTTTTTGGTCGTCATTTTTTTGAACACGCTATAGATATGCTTGGGACGGCCGGACAAGTCCGCCTGAATGCCCATTTCATCAAGCTTGGCTTTGATTCCGTCCATGACCGTATCGATGTACTGTTCCCGCTCAGCCCGCTTTTTGTGCATCAGGTTGGCGATTCGGTAATACTGCTGCGGGTTCAGATAGCGCAGAGCAATATCCTCCATCTCCCATTTGATCGCGGATATCCCGAGACGATTGGCGATGGGGCAGAAAATTTCCAGCGTTTCGTAGGAAATCCGGCGCTGGCTCTCCTCCGACTGGAATTTGAGGGTTCTCATGTTATGCAGGCGGTCTGCCAGCTTGATCACGATGACACGGATGTCCTGTGCCATGGCAATGAACATTTTGCGATAGTTCTCGTTCTGCTGCTCTTCTTTGGAACGGAACTGAATTCTCTCCAGCTTCGTCAAACCATCGACAAGCATGGCGCACGTATTGCCGAATTGGTTGCGAATCTCCTCCAGCGACACTGTCGTGTCTTCCACGACATCATGAAGAAGCGCTGCAATAATGGAAATCGTATCCATCTGCATGTTCACAACGATATCAGCAACCGCAAGCGGATGCAGAATATATGGCTCTCCCGATTTTCGCGTCTGTCCGTGGTGGGCCTGATCAGCAAATTCGTAAGCTTCACGTATGCGCACCAGATCGGCTTCTTTGATGTAGGCCCCGGCCTTCTCAAGTAATTGCTCTATGCCCATTCTGATCTGTTCCGTGTCCTTTCTATACAAAATGGAACCCGTGACATTTGCATCTACACAGGTTCCCCGTAAAAGTGATTTCCTATAATTATGACGCTTCACCCGTTTTCCGTCAACTGCTGACGAATGGGCGAGAAGATGATGGTGACTTGCGCGAAAGGCTTGTCGAATAAAGGCTGCTCGATGAAAATGCCAACTTTCTTTATTGTAATACAGTATAGCCGTTTGCCGAAGAATTAGAATAGGTAAGCCATTCATTTTGCATTATTCGTCTTTTTTCACACCTTGCCACAATATACGGATTACAAATCACCAGCCAACCCTATATATAGTACCATTTCTATCAGGATCGTGATTTCACTCACTTGATATTAACGTAAAAACGAACAATTCGGCGATTTTCGCAAAAAATGTTATTGCTTATTCTTCGGAAAGTCTGTACTATATTGAAGATTTGTGTTTCGGAAAAAGGAGATGAGCATTTCGTGCAGCGTGAAATTCAGGTAAATGAAAAAATGCCTTTTGGACCTGGCTTCTTATTAAGTTTGCAGCACCTTTTCGCCATGTTCGGGAGCACGGTTCTCGTGCCTAACCTGTTCGGCGTCGATCCAAGCATGATTCTGTTGATGAACGGGATCGGGACATTGCTGTACATTCTGATATGCAAAGGTAAAATTCCGGCTTACCTCGGCTCCAGCTTTGCCTTTATCGCCCCGGTATCCTCCGTCCTGCTTAAACATCCGGAGAACGGGTATTCGATGGCGCTTGGCGCGTTCATCGTAACTGGCATCGTATTTTGCATCGTTGCCTTGGTCATCAAATATGCGGGTACAGGCTGGATCAACGTGGTCTTCCCTCCTGCAGTCATGGGCGCGATCGTCGCGCTGATCGGTTTGGAATTGGTTCCGGTTGCTGCCGGAATGGCAGGAATCATCAACTCGGACCCCGTGAATAATCCGGATTGGGTGCCTACCGCACAGCCCATTATTTTATCCATGGTCACATTGGGGGTTACAGTCATCGGAGCGGTTACGTTCCGTGGATTTCCCAAGATCATTCACATTCTGATCGGGATTGTAGTCGGTTACCTGCTCGGGTACGCTATGGGCCAAGTGGAAACCGATAAAATTGCCAATGCCGATTTCGTGTCCATGCCTACCATTACGACGCCTACCTTCGACTGGTCCGTTATTCTAACGATTCTACCTGTAGCCTTGGTCGTTATTGTCGAACATATCGGACATTTGCTTGTCACAAGCAGCATTGTGGGCAAAGACCTTTCCAAAGATCCTGGTTTGCATCGTTCCCTTCTCGGCAATGGGATTTCCACCATCTTTTCCGGTTTCGTCGGTTCAACGCCTAACACGACATATGGCGAAAACATCGGTGTCATGGCTTTGACCCGAGTATACTCAACCTATGTTATTGGCGGCGCTGCGATCATTGCTGTTATTCTTTCGTTCTCCGGGACATTCTCGGCATTGATTGCGAACATTCCCGTTCCGGTCATGGGAGGCGTGTCCTTGCTTCTGTTCGGTGTCATTGCAGCTTCCGGTCTTCGCATCCTGGTCGAACAAAAGGTGGATTTCGCCAAACCGACCAATCTGCTGTTAACGACTTTGGTATTGGTTGTGGGACTTAGCGGCACTCAAGTAACCTTCTACGGCGTTCAATTGAAAGGTATGGCACTGGCAACCATCTTGGGCATCTTGCTCAGCCTGTTGTTCAAATTGTTCGAAGTGCTTGGCTGGTCGAATGACAAAGAAGATAAGGCGATTCTGACCGAGAAAACGCCTGACTGATTTCATCCGCAACATGAAAAAAGCCAGTTCACTCCCTCCTTTAACGGAGGCAGCGAACTGGCTTTTTTGCAGTCATTCATGCCATGTATTATTTCCCGGGAAACGGGAGTAATCGGTTTGGTTTAGTAATTCATCAACGTGAACACGTCGATATTCGGCAGTTTAGCCCGCCCGTTCAGTTCATCCAACTCGATCAGGAACGCAGCACCAACCACGTTGCCGCCCAATTGCTCAATCAATTTGACGGAGGTAGCGATGGTGCCGCCGGTTGCCAACAGGTCATCGGCAATCAGCACGTTCTGTCCTTTCTCGATCGCATCGATATGCATAGCGAGCGTATCTTTGCCATATTCGAGGTCATAACCGGCTTCGATCGTTTCACCAGGCAGCTTCCCGCTTTTGCGGATCGGCGCAAAACCAACGCCAAGAGCATAGGACAATGGAGCACCCACAACGAAACCACGCGCTTCCGGTCCGGCAATGACATCGATTTTCAGATCGGAAACCATCGTTTTCAGTTCATTGATCGCCTTGCGATACATTTCTCCATCCTTCAACAGCGTGGTAATGTCCTTGAAGCTGATTCCCGGCTGCGGAAAATCCGGAATGACACGAATATAATCTTTGAAATCCAAAATTAATCTCCTCCTAAAATAAATAACACAACTCTGCCTAAGATACGCCCTTCATCCGGGTTATCATCCATTGTGTAAGCTGAGACGTGGGTGCATCCAACATCACCTGCTCGGTTTCTGCCATGCTTTCGATGGCCCGATAATTTCGCGATGTTGCCAGATCCCGTTTGGGCGGATTGGCAACAAACTCGATGTTGCCGTCGCGCCGGTGAATGAAGCCCAGTTCTTCAAACACATCAAGCATCATCGTAATCATGCGTACAGAGCAGCTGCACTGCCGACTGAGTACAGGCGTAATTTCCTGTTCACCCACCGGTTCAGCTCCCCATTTGGACACCAGCACATACATGCGCTTAAAGAGCTCTCTGGAAGGCATCTGAAGTCGATCTCGGCGATTGTGGCCCGATCCATGCAGAAGGATGATATTCTCGGCTCCGCTGAACAACTTCAGCATCGCATCAAGCTGTTCCGGAGTTTCCGGCGTATCAAACACAAATAACGTCCGGACCTGCTCCTGTCCGTAGTGCTGCGCGGCAGCATTACGGGGTAACAACCCGACCTTCCTATCATATACCCAAAGGCATGGTTCATACAATGAATTTCCCATAGAAACATTCGTTTCTTGACGGACGATAACGCCGATCGAGCCGCTTGTATACCTCAGATGAACGTCGAAGGTACGCATAAACTGTTTCATTCCATTTAATGGATCGGCACTGCCGCGTAGATCGAAAACCTGTGCCTCGCTCACTGCCAGATCATGCAGCATAAATTGCGGCTTTCGCGTGCCATTCCACTCGTTAATGGAAAGTTCGCCCATCGCGTCGATGACGGTTCCGGGAAGCAGGAAGTCCGCCAAAGCCCCTTTGCCAAACGCAACAGCTTCAAGCTGCCAGCCCTCCTGCTCCAGCACCAGCTTCAGATGGCGTTTCTCGCGGCCCATCGTTCGGGTTTCTTTAATAGTGACCTTATTCAGCACAAAACGTGGCGATGGATTGCTCATGCCGAACGGCTGCAGTCTGTCTATTTCCTGAATGACTTTCAGCGGCACGTCACTGATCAAACAGTTATCGTCAGCGAGGCGTCGTGGAATGAAATCTTCCTCTTTCAAAACGCCAGCGGCATAATCGTTCAAGCCTCGCTCCAGCTCCACGAGCTGGTCCCGATGGAGCGTCATGCCCGCAGCTGCGGGATGGCCTCCATAATGGTCTAGCGTATGCTTGCACGCGGTTAGAGCCTCGTAGATGTCGAGCCCGTCGATGGATCGGGCCGATCCCTTGCACATCCCTGTTTCAGGGTCAATGCCCAGAATAAGCGTAGGGCGATAATATCGTTCCAGCAATTTGGAAGCCACAATACCAACCACACCCACGTTCCAGCCCTCTCCTGCCAACAGAATGACATGAGGAACCGAGCCTTGGCTCTGAATTTTGTGCTCCAGCATCGCCACCGCTTCCTGCACGATGCTTTCGACCACTTGTTGGCGTTCCCTGTTCAACAGATCGAGTTGACCGGCGAGCATATGCGCCTCATCCAGATTGTCTGTCGTAAGAAGGGACACCGCACGCCCCGCGTGATCCAGACGCCCGCTGGCATTGATTCGAGGAGCCATTGCAAACGCAATGTTCACAGAGGTCACCTGTTCCTGTTTAACCCCGCTGATCTCCAATAAGGCACTTACTCCGGGAAGGCGCGTATCGCGCATGGATTCGACGCCGTAACTTACGATGACCCGATTCTCCCCCTCCAAGGGCATGAGGTCCGCTACCGTGCCAATGGAAGCAATCTCCATCCATTCGCGCGGAACTTCCCCAATCAGCGCTTGGGCCAACTTCAGGGCGACTCCTGCACCTGCCAACCCCTTGAACGGGTAGCTGCATTGAGGGAGCTTCGGATTGATTAAAGCATAGGCTTCCGGCAATACTTCAGGCGGTTCATGGTGATCCGTCACGATGACTTCCATGCCCAGCGATGAGGCATACGCGATCTGCTCCACTGCGCTGATCCCGGTATCGACGGTAATGATCAGCGTGACTCCCTGCTGGTGTGCCCAATCCAATGCATGATTATGCAGCCCGTACCCTTCATTGGATCGATGAGGAATATAAATATCGTACGAGGCGCCCAAATGCCTCATCAAATGAATCATGAGTGAAGTGCTTGATACACCGTCGGCATCGTAATCTCCATAAATTAAAATATGCTCGCCGCGCTCCAGCGCCTGTTGGATGCGTGGTACGGCCTTATCCATGCCATGCAGCAAATAAGGATCATGCATCTGGCTCAGGTCCGGATGCAAAAACCGTTCCGCCTCTGCCTCTGTGAGCACTCCACGGCCCACGAGCAAACGTGCGACGAGCGGGGAAACGGAAAGCGCCTGCGAGAGTCCCGCAGCCGCCTCCGGTTCGATATCCGGCGTACTCCACCGGTATTGCGAATAAAGCAATGATAACGCTCCTTTCCTGCGCTGCACGATCAAGCGTCACTATTGGATCAATGTCGCTTCGTGATCAGGCAGCTCATGATTGGATTTATAGGGATAACCAGGGTCATAAGGAATCGCCTGAACCTGCACTTCCCTAACATGGTCGAAACGGGTCATTAGCAATGTTTTGGCACGGTTAGCTATTTCTTGCGCCTCCAGAATGGTGATTCTCGGATTAACGGTAATGATAAGGTCGATGGCAACGTAATGCCCTTGGTTTCTTGCAGACAAATGATCAATCGTAATCACGCCAAGCACGCGTTGAACCGTTTCCTGAAAGTCAATGGACTCTTCCTGTTCCAGTTCCTGCACGAGCGAACCGTACACCGTATCCACGATCATGCGGTATCCCTGATGCAGCACAAAGAAAGAAGCAATCAAAGATGCGGCCGGATCCATGTACAGCAGCGCGTCCCAACCCATCATTTCCCCGGTCAAGGAACCGGCAATGCCGATCATAACGACAAGCGAGCAATATAATGCGCGGCGATGCTGCTGCGCATACGCCAAGGCTTGCGGCTGGTTTCGTTTGCGGTAATATCTGTACTGAAAGTGAAATATCGCTTCCCGGATGGCCAAGGCAACTAGAACGGTAACAAGCGCCCACTGTCCCTTCATTTCGGGTACGCTGCCCGATAATGCCGACAGTGCCGAAAAAGCAATTTGCAACCCGCCCAAAAGAACAAGCACAGACAACACGACCGAAGTCCCTGGCCCGGCTACGCGCACATGATCCCGGGAAGCCGTTCCTCGGATTCGTTCCCCAGCCTTTTCAACCTTGGCCGGAAACAAGTCCGTCAGTGAAGATGCCGCCTGCGAGGCCGAATATAAACCATCGACAAGCAAAGACTTGCTTCCTGAAATATATCCAATCCCAGCCTTGATCACTGCGAGAACCATATTCCCGGCGATGCCGCTCCATGCCGCAGTGCGAACAGTTGGAATACGAGTTCTGGTCATGCTTAATCCCCCTTGTACGTGTACCTAAAGTTACAAAACCGCGCATGAAAGCGCGGCTTGAACATACATGTTTAGTTGGATGCTTTGGCAGCCGCTTTTGGCTTGCTGATTTGTTTGCCTTTCAGAACCAGCCAGAGCGGTGCAGCAATAAAGATGGAAGAATACGCGCCGAACAGTGTTCCGATGACCATGGCGAGCGAGAACATACGAATGGACTCCCCGCCGAAAATGAACAAACAGATGGAAGCGGCAAAAACGGTGAACGTTGTATTCAGGGAACGAGTCATCGTTTGAGCCAAACTGTTGTTTACCACCTGACGCAAATCGGCCTTCGACGTTTTTTTGGCGAACCGCATGTTTTCACGGATCCGGTCAAAAATAACGATCGTATCATTGATGGAGAAGCCGACAACGGTCAGTACGGCTGTAATGAACGTCAGGTCCACTTCCAACCGGAAAATGGAAAACACGCTGATGACGACAAATGCGTCATGGAAAAGCGAAATGACGGCGGCAAGGCCGAATCGCCATTCAAACCGGATCGCAACGTAGATCATGATCCCGATACTTGCGATCAGCACAGCGTAGATGGCATTCCGTTCCAATTCTTTGGCCATCTCCGGATCAACGGTATTCACCTCGTAAGAAGCGGTGGAATCCAATTTGCTGAATTCATCCTTGAACGTTTTTTCCTGAGTTTCATCAAGCTCTTTGGAAAAACGTACGTTTACTCGGTCAGTTCCCGTTGTTATTTGGACATCCCCGTTATCTGCACCAATGTCTTTGATGATCGGATTGATTTGTTCCGCTGTAATCGCTTTGGATACGGTGATGTCGACGTTTGAACCTGCACGGAAATCCACCGCATAGTTCAATCCAAGAGCAAGCAAGCTGACGATCCCCGCTATCGTTAACAGAATGGAGAAAGTATAAGCAAATTTGCTGCCTTTGATGTAGTCATAGTTCCAATTAAAGCGCACGAATTTCACTCTCCTTTACTCCGAAATACTTCGGTTTCTTCAGCAAGTTCGCTTTAACGAGCAGGCTGAGCAAGAAACGGGAGAAGTAAATATTCGTGATGATGCTGGTCACGATGTCGAAGATCAGCACGAGTGCAAAACCTTTGACCGCCCCGGTACCAAAGAAAAACATGACGCCAGCAGCAATGATTGTAGTGATGTTGGAGTCGATGATTGTGCGGAACGAGTGTTTCCCGCCGGCCTTCACTGCCGACATCACGGACTTGCCGCTCCGCATCTCCTCTTTGATCCGTTCGTACGTAATAATGTTGGCGTCGACCGCCATCCCGATCCCGAGAATAAAGGCCGCGATCCCTGGCAGCGTGAGCACGAATTCTCCCAAATAGAAGATGGCCAGCACAAGCCATGTGTGCACTATCAGCGAGAAACTTGCGACAAGGCCTGGTATACGGTACATTGCGATCATGAACGCCAGAATAATGACTGATGCGATAAGCCCCGCTTTAATCGTTTGATTCAAGGAAAGTTTACCCAGCGTTGCGCCAACGCTTTGCGAATACTTCTCGGTCAGCTTCAACGGCAAAGCGCCCAAGTTGATCGTATCGCGCAGCTGGTTCGCTTCCTCGCGCGTGTAACTGCCTGTAATCTGAGCGGATCCATCCGATAATTGCTGTTGCACCGTCGGTGCGGACAACAATTGATCATCCAAATAGATCGCCAGAGGCTGTCCAATCAAACGTTTCGTAATTTCCGCAAATTTGGCTTTGTCCTTCACCTGAATGTCGATCATCGGTTGGTTCAGTTGGTTAAACACCACTTTTGCGCCGTTCTCGACGAATTCGTTACCGCGAAGTTCGATTTTGCTGTACTCGCCTTCTTTGTCGTTCTCGCCTTTACTGCGGAACGTCAAAACGGCCGGCTCCTTCATTTTGGCCCTAACTTCGGCCTCGTCGGTAACTCCGGCAAGTTTCAAACGGATGCGGTTCGTTCCTTCCGTTGTGACCTCTGGCTCGCTGGTTCCGAGCGCGTTGGCACGACTTTCCAAACTTCTTGCGGTTTGCACCAGAGAAGCCTTGGAAACTTGCTGTCCTTGTTCCAGCGGCTCTGCTTCATATAAGATCTCGTAGCCTCCCTTTAAGTCAAGGCCCAAGCGCATATTTTTCAGCAGCTCCGGACTTGTCCCCACCATCACGCCAGCGGTGACAAGCACGACCAGAATGAAACTGACAATTCTTTTCATGCCGTTCCTAGATCCCCTTTCATTCTCAATATTCCTATTATAGCGATGCCGTAAAATGCAGTCAATTTTCAACAAAAAAAGATCCCTTTCGATTAGAAAGAGGACCCCCGGTAAGCAGCTACGGTCAAAAAGTTCATAAAGCTCGTTGCTTTCAGTGACAATATGTCGTTCACCAGCTGGTGCAGGGGCGGAATGCCCTGCTTCTCATATTTATGACTGACGCAGTTCCATACATCTTTGCTTGTCACATACTCGTATCCCACAAGCCGTAACTCCTCTGCTTTGCTTTGGCAGAGCAGCTCGATGGACTGTTCCAGTTCCGTATCGTTCATTTCTTCCACGGGGAGCGCCTCCCTTCCTTGCTCAAAAACCTTTCTGCGGCATCCTTGATACAACATTCGACTTCCACATGCCATATTCCTTCTTTGATTGGTTTGGTTCTTTTTGTAAATCGCCCGATCGTGTCATGAGAAGGTCATGGACTAGCATAGAATGAGACAACCAGGCTTTGTCCTGTCCGCGTAACCAACCTGTTACTTTTCAACCGGGAAAGAGGGGTCGCTTTGAAAAAGCAGACATTTATCCAAGGAGCCATGATCCTGCTCGCTGCTGGCATTATTAACCGGGTATTGGGCTTTATCCCGCGCATCGCGCTGCCGCGAGTCATCGGTGCAGAAGGGGTGGGCCTGTACCAACTGAGCTATCCTTTCTTTATTGTGCTGGTCACCCTGATCACCGGAGGCATTCCGCTCGCCATAGCCAAGCTTGTAGCCGAAGCGGATACGGGAGCAAATCGTTATTCTCCGCAGCGCATCCTGCAGGTCAGCTTAAGCTTCACGCTAACGCTGGGCGTTTTGTTCATGTTTCTCTGCATCGTTTTTGCCCCTTGGGTAACGCGTTACGTTCTCACGGACGAGCGTGTATACCACACCTTCGTCAGCATGAGTCCCATGATTGCGATCATAGCGGTGTCTGCCGTGTACCGGGGATACTTTCAGGGCAAACAGAACATGATCCCCAGCGCAGCTTCTTCCATCACCGAGACGATTGTACGCATTGTCTGCGTCATTTGGTTTTCCTGGCTGCTGGTTCCCCAAGGCATTGAACGGGCTGCAGCCGGCGCCATGCTGGGTGCGCTTGTCGGCGAGTTTGCAGGAATGCTCATTTTGCTGTGGAATTACGGCAGGGCCAAGAAAGAACAGAAGAGAACAGAAGTGCAACCGAAATCCCCCCTCCAAAACCAAGACGAAACGACAGGCAAAACGCCCATCGACTCGGCAGCCTCTCAAAAAGGGCTGATTCGCAGACTGCTCGCCATTTCGGTTCCCGTAACCGCAGGACGGTTGGTCGGATCCCTTTCTTATTTGGCCGAAACGATCGTTACCGCGCAAAGCCTCGCCCTTGCGGGGTTATCCAGAGGACTGGCCACGGCCCAGTACGGTGCGCTGCAAGGCATGATCATTCCTTTGCTGCTCCTGCCCGGCGCGCTGACGTCTTCGCTGGCGACCTCTCTTGTGCCTTCTTTGTCCGAAGCATCCGCCCAAGGCGATCGCGCACTCATACATAAGCGCATGCACCAGGCTTTGCGTCTGGCTCTGGTCACAGGGGCTCCGTTCTCGGTATTCATGTACGTGCTTGCGGAACCGCTGTGCCTTTTGATATACAATGACGCTTCGATTGGCAACATGCTGAAATTAATGGCTCCTTTTGCCCTGTTCATTTATATTCAGCCACCGCTGCAAGCGGCTCTTCAGGCCCTTGATCGGCCGGGCAAGGCGCTGCTCAATACATTCATCGGGGCGGTGATCAAAATCTCTCTGATTTTGCTGCTCGCTTCCCGTCCGGAATTTGGCATAATTGGCGCGGTTATCGCCATCTGCGTCAACTCCACCATCGTCACGTTCCTTCATGCCGGCAGTGTGCGCAAACTGCTCGCTTTTCGTTTCAAGCTTATGGACTGGACCAAAACCATTGCAGGCATGTTTATTATGGGTGCGGCGACGCTGCTCGTTTACGAGCAAACCGTTGTGCTGCTTCCTTTGTGGCTCAGGCTGATTATGGCTTCGATCGCAGGTTTGATCGTTTACTTTATCGTCATGGGCTTGACCCGCATGATCGACTTTCACGATCTGTCCCGCGCGCCCATCATTGGTTCGTGGTTCAATCGCCGTTTGCGGAAATGACTTTACTTCGGATCCTCTTTGGGACTTACGTAAATTTTTCCGTTATGGTCAATGGAACAAATGAAGACGTCCTTGAAATCAAGTATACCCTTCTGTTGAATCTCGTTTTTGAGCCAGAATCTGGTTTTCTGAATCAACTCCAGATTCTGGTCCTGAACTTTCCCATCCATGATCAGAGGCAGTGGCAAACCTTCGTATTTAATGTTTTGAAAACCGTCCACCTTATCTTTTCTCGGTTTCTGTATACTGTTGGAATTTAAATTGCCCCCTGTTGCAGACACGCTCCCGTTCTGATTTTTCGGGAAAACGGTAAGCTTGCCTGTCGTTTCCAAAATGGCGTATTCCACTTCGCTGATACTATCTATATTTTGCTCTCGAAGCTGCAGCAGCAAATCATCAAGGTTATAACGCTGTTTGCGCATTTCATCGCGATTCAACGTGCCCTTAGAAATCAACACCACGGGTTTGCCGTCGATCATCAAACGCAAACCACGGCTTTTGAGACTCATGTAGGCCATGGCGATCTGCATCACAAGCACCGTCAGCATGGGCACAATGCCGTGGAACAACGGCTTATCCGTGTCTTCGATAACAAATGCGGCAATTTCAGCAAGCATGATCGAGACGACCAGATCAAACATGGACAGCTTCCCGATTTCACGTTTGCCCATGACGCGAATGGCGCCATAAACAATAAAATACATCAGGATCGTTCTAAAAATATGTACTCCGATATCTGAAAGGTTCACAACAGGATTCCTCCCTTAATTATAAGTTGTAGTGAAGCCTGGAGCGTAATCCCTATTTTGGCCTGAACCTCACATGCTGATGCAGTTTTTCGATTGTTCATATAATGGAAAATCAGTTCATAAGTGGGGAGGCTTGACCATAAACTGTATTAATTTAAACTTGTACAAGGGGGTTGCTTTATGCAGCTGATTCGACGAATGAATCCGTTCCGATTGACCAATCCGATTTTGTCCGGTCTTTGTCATGCATTCGTGTGGATGTTTCTGGGGGCGTTGACTCTCTCTTGTTTCCTCTGGATGACGGACATGCAGGAACAAGACCTCTCCAGGTATACTTACATCGTTCACGCCGTCTCCTTATTGATCGGTGGTTTTCTGGCCGGCAAACGCTCTGGTGAAAAGGGGTGGTACCATGGCGGAATTACCGGTATTATTTATGGTGTTATCGTGTTGTTGATCGGTTTTTTGGCACTGGATGCCGTGATTAACTGGAAAGACGGACTACAGCTCGCAAGCGCGTTCGTCATTTCCGCTCTGGGTGGCATCTTTGGAGTAAATATACGCAAATCATGAAATAAACGACGAAACCGGCGGGGAAAGTCGTCAGATCATTTTCTATCAAACGTTCATCACAAACAAAAAGAGAAAGGGAGCTCCCGAGGAGCTCCCTTTCTCTCATGAAAAATGCCTGTCTGCTTTATTCCGCAGTTTCCCGGCTTACGGCGCTGCTGATGGCATTGCGGTCAAACGTCAGCTTCGTGACATCGTTTACACGCAATACAACCGTATCATCCGTGATTTCGGCAATGGTGCCGTGCAGGCCGCCAATCGTTACGATCTTGTCGCCTTTTTTCAGACGGCCCAACATGGCGTTGCGTTCTTTTTGTTTTTTGTTCTGAGGACGAATCATCAGAAAGTAGAAAATGGCCACCATGAGCACCAGTGGCACGATCAGGCCGAGAATTCCGCCTCCGCCTGCCGCTGCGCTCGCAGTCATTCCTTGAAACATATGGACTCCCCCTTATCAGCTTTTCACCAATTCGTTCGTGGCTCCCAGGTTCCGCAAAACCCGATCAGAACCCTTTCTCATTGTTGTGCAGACCGTATTGATCGAAAAATTCATCCCGGAAATCAAGCAGACGATCTTCCATGATCGCTTTCCGCACATTGCGCATCAAATTCTGCAAGAAGTGAAGATTATGGATGGTGGTCAACCGCAAGCCAAACGTTTCATCCGCTTTGATCAGGTGACGCAAGTATGCTCTGGAGTAGTTCCGGCAAGTATAGCAATCACACTCGGGGTCAAGCGGGCCGAAATCGGTTGCGAACTGCGCATTCCGAACGACCAGGCGTCCCTGACTTGTCATCGTAGTTCCGTTACGGGCAATCCGTGTAGGCAGTACACAGTCGAACATGTCCACTCCCCGAATCGATCCCTCAATCAATGCATCGGGCGAACCTACCCCCATCAAATACCGTGGTTTATTGGACGGCAGCAAAGGTACCGTATAATCCAATACACCATACATTAAATGTTTGGGTTCTCCGACACTCAGTCCACCAATAGCATACCCCGGGAAATCCATGGAAGTCAAATCCGCAGCGCTCTGTCTCCGCAGGTCCTCGTGCATGCCCCCTTGAACGATGGCAAACAATCCTTGGTCATGCGGTCTGGCATGGCTTTCCAGACAACGTTCCGCCCAGCGGCTCGTCCGCTCCAGCGACTTTTTCACGTATTCGTATTCGGCCGGGTAAGGAGGACACTCGTCAAACGCCATCATGATATCGGAGCCGAGTGCATTTTGAACCTCCATAGCTACTTCGGGGGACAAAAACTTTTTGTCTCCGTTCAGATGGGAACGGAAGTGAACGCCTTCCTCGGTAATTTTGCGCATCTCGCTGAGCGAGAATACTTGGAATCCGCCGCTATCCGTCAAAATGGGGCGATCCCAGTTCATAAATTTATGCAGTCCGCCAGCCTGGCGTATGATCTCATGTCCTGGTCTAAGGAAGAGATGATACGTGTTGCTCAGGATGATCTGGGCATCCATCTCCTTCAATTCTTCCGGGCTCATCGTTTTTACGGTTGCCTGTGTACCGACAGGCATAAAGGTAGGTGTTTCAATGATCCCGTGAGGCGTGTGGACACGTCCAAGACGCGCGCCTGACTGTTTGCAAGTTTTAATATGTTCATACGTAATGGCTGCCATCGTTTATAATCATCCTCTGAAAAATATTCGTAAATTCCGCCGAATCAATAGATCAGCATGGCGTCGCCAAAACTGAAAAACCGATACCGCTCGCGGATCGCTTCCGCGTATGCATCCATAATGTGTTCCCTGCCGGCAAGCGCACTGACCAGCATGACCAGCGTCGACTTCGGCAAATGGAAATTTGTCAGCATGCCATCAATGACTTTGAAGGAATAGCCCGGATAAATGAAAATGCTCGTCCAGCCGCTGCTTTCCTTAAGCAAGCCGTCCTCGGACTGGCTGCCTACCGTTTCCAACGTACGACAACTCGTCGTGCCAACGGCGAATACGCGGTTACCCCTCTTTTTCGTGTCATTGATCAAATCGGCCGTTTCCTGAGACAAAGAATAGTACTCCTCATGCATCACATGCTCTTCAACGACATCCACGGACATCGGCCGGAATGTTCCCAAACCGACGTGCAGCGTGATGAAAGCAATGTTGACGCCTTTCGCGCGGATGCGGTCGAGCAGTTCATCGGTAAAATGCAGGCCCGCCGTCGGTGCCGCAGCCGATCCTTCATGCTTCGCATATACCGTCTGGTACCGCTCCCGATCATCAAGGGTCTCCTTGATGTACGGGGGAAGCGGCATCTCTCCCAAGCGGTCCAAAATCTCCTGAAAAATGCCGGTATACATAAAGGTGAGCATTCGGGCACCCATTTCGCCTTCTTCGTCGATCACGGCCTTCAGCTCATCGCTGAATACGATGACCGATCCCGCTTTCAGCTTTTTCCCTGGTTTGACCAGCGCTTCCCAGCGGTCTCCCTCCACATTTTTGAGCAAAAGCACTTCGGCTTTGGCTCCGGTGTCCTGCTTTGTTCCGAACAACCGTGCAGGGAGGACACGGGTATCATTCAATACAAGCGTGTCTCCCGGCTCAAAAAAGTCGATAATATCCGGAAACTTGCGGTGGTGAACCTCGCCCGTTTCCTTGTTCAACGTAAGCAGCCGGGACGCCGTGCGCTCAAGCAATGGCGTCTGCGCGATCAGCTCTTCCGGCAGTTCAAAATTATATAGATCCACATTCATCTTAAATTCATTCCTTAACAATAGTCGCATTTTGGTAATAGTGTTTCAAAATGGCCTGGTAATCATACCCTTCATCCGCCATGCCTTTGGCACCCCACTGGGACAACCCCAGACCATGGCCATTGCCCTGACCGATAAACATGAAGGTTTGGCCTTGGGTTACGGCTCTGGCCGTTCCGTCCCCGCTCATGACGACGAGTGCGTTTCCGGACGATGTGCCCGTCCCGGAAGCCGATAACACGGCTGCGCCGTTCGCCCCGGTTTTGCTGGCTTGCACGCCGTCAGCGCCTAATACAGTATAACTTCCGGTCCCGGCAATATCAAATAATGTGCTCGGCAACCCGCCCAATGCAGAACGATAGGTGTCCGCATATTTCACGGTCATCGCCTGTCCGTTGGCACTGACTTCGAGCGCCCTTCCCGACGGCCCCCGTTTCGTTACCTCCAACGTGGAGATGGCTGACGGTACCGAGGATGTCGTTTTGCCTTGAAGGGTTTTGACTAGTTGAGCTGAAGTAAACGGGCCTCTTACCCAGGAATACGTATTTGATTCAGGCACTTTCGCCAAAACTACGGCTTCGTTGCCTGGATTCATTTTTGCCACCGGGTTCACATTGGACTGGATCATCGGAATCGGTCGCACGTTGGTATTTTGGGCCGTAACCGTTACTTTGGATAGCCCTGCATTCGTTTGGGAAGAGAGTTCCTTCACGTTGTCTTCGCGTATATATCCGCTGACCCCCGAGCTAAGAAGCACGTGATACCACGTATGCAGTCCTGCCTGGGCCGCAACATCTCCCGAGCTGTCAACCGTATTGAATACACCTTCTGCGCCGTTCCAAACTTCGGAAGGATGTGCCGTCTGCCCGCCCGCATTGGACGAGAACACAGCCTCGACGATTTTACCGCCACTCTTGACCACTTCGCCCGCGGTCGCATCGACGGCGCTGTTTACTTTGTCATTCTCGGATCCCATTCCGTTGTACGCCTGGCTGAGCGTTGTATCCACGACATTGGCAATCTTGAAGCGGTCACCCTGCTGAAGCGCATAGGAGCGCGCTGCTACAGCCTGAGCTTTTAACGCCTCTGCCGGCCACGAGGAATACACTTCTGCGCCCACGACTGAATACAGGTATTGCTCCAGCGGTACAACGTTGACCAGAGCCAGGTCCCCGTTTACGATGCTGACTTCCATATCGCCGCGGTAGGTCCGCTGTGAACGCTCCGCGACTTTGATTCCGCTGCCGTCTCCCTGTACCAAAGCTTTGGCATTGGTGCCTGCCATCGTATAATGTGCTGCCGTTTTGAGAGCATCCAGGCTGAGTCCTGCATCCGTACGGATGATCAGCCCGGGTTGACCGTCATTCACTGTAGATAAACTCAAACCAGGTGCTTGAGCATCAACCGTTGTTTTCAGTGCCGCAAGCTCTGCATCCGTGGAGGCTTCGCCCACCCAAACCGCGTATCCCGAAGCATTTGCCCCCAATTGGAGCACAGGATAAGCCGTAATGCCTGCCGACAGCAAAGTCGCCTGTGCTGCCTGCGCCTCCTCAAGCGAACTGTACGTGCCCGTCGTCAGCCGTTTGCTTCCGGTAACCACCGGTTTCTGGCCGCCAAGTTGGGCTGCAGCCGTGTTTTGGACACGGGCTACGGCTTGTCCGGCCTGCGCTGCTGTCGCATAATTGCCTGTATACAGCTGATAGGTCTCTTTGCCGTTGACCGTTGTTGTAAACAGCAGCGGCGTGTCCGCAGTGGCCTGTAACCGTTTAGCCGCAGCCGACGCCGTTTGGAAATCAGTCGTTTCCAGCACTTTAACCCTATAACCGTCCGCGCTGAATCGGATTTGCCCTGCAGGGATGCTTAAGTTGGCTCCGCCGCCAGAACCAATGCTCCATTTTCCCGTGGATTCCAGCGTAATAAGCGGTGTTGTCGATTTGTACGTGCTTCCCAGGTTCGCAAACATCGCAACCCGGATCGTTTGGCCGTCGCTTTCTGCCGCATAGGCAGGCAACTGCAGGCATCCCGCAGTCAGCAATGCCGCCGCAAAAACCTTAATGCGTCTGCTCCACTTGTTCCGATTCCTCGCTCTTCCCACAATCAAACTCCTCTCCATGCTATATCCATTGGATTATCGGAAATATGCGTCCTGCTTATGAGCTGCTTTTTATCGTTGATGTTGCGTCAGATGCTCCATCCAACCATTACTTCCCGTCCCTTGGCGGAAGGGGAATGCCCAGGTGGTGATACGCCAAATCCGTCACCACCCTGCCCCTCGGAGTTCGTTGAAGCATGCCGATCTGCAGCAAATAAGGCTCGTATACGTCCTCAATCGTTTGGCTCTCTTCCCCGATGGTGGCAGCTATCGTATCCAGCCCGACCGGGCCTCCTTTGAAACTTTGAATCATGGATTTGAGCATCTTATGGTCGATTTCGTCCAACCCTCTCGGGTCGATCTGCAAACGTTTCAACGCCTCTTCTGCCAAAGCCTGCGTAATCATGCCGTCCCCCCGCACTTGGGCGAAATCCCGTACCCTTTTCAAAAGACGGTTAGCAATCCGCGGCGTACCGCGAGAACGAAGAGCAATCTCCTCTGCCGCATCGCCCACGATGTCGACGCCAAGAATTTCCGAAGCCCTCGACACGATAAACGCAAGTTCATCCACCGTGTAAAATTCCAAACGACTGATCACGCCGAAACGATCGCGGAGCGGAGCCGACAACAATCCTGCACGCGTCGTTGCACCGATCAGCGTAAATGGAGGCAAATCGAGACGCACGGAACGTGCACTCGGACCTTTACCGATCATAATATCCAGCGCAAAATCCTCCATGGCCGGGTACATGACTTCTTCCACGGTACGATGCAAGCGGTGAATCTCGTCAATGAACAAGACGTCACCTTCCTGCAAGTTGGTCAAAAGCGCAGCTAAGTCTCCTGGACGTTCAATCGCAGGGCCCGATGTTGTTCTTAGATTCACGCCGAGCTCGTTCGCGATAATATTGGCCAGCGTTGTTTTCCCCAGTCCGGGAGGACCGTACAACAGCACGTGGTCCAACGCTTCATTACGCATTTTTGCGGCTTCGATGTATATTTTCAAATTTTCCTTGACCTGATTCTGTCCGATATACTCGTTCAAATACCGGGGACGCAGGCTCAGCTCCACAGCTTGGTCCTCCATCATCAGGTTGGCGGAAATAATCCGGTCTTCCATGTTATATCCCTACCTTCTTTGCTGGCTGCTTGGTTGACTTGGTTGTCTGAAATGGTCTGTCACCGATCAGCTCGCTATCCTTTAAACAGCATCTGCAGCGCCCGCTTCATCAGCACATCCACCGAATCTGCCGCAGTGGCGTCTTTTTTGAGCTTCAGCCATACTTTATCCAGCTCGCTGTCCGTGTAACCCAATGCCTTCAAGCCTTCTCGAGCTTCATCCCACGCAGACCCGCTGCCCTGTTCCTCCGACGGAGGGGCAAACAACCCTGTCGCCAATGCAGCCGTACCGAAGCCGTCCAATTTGTCCTTCAGGTCCAAAATCATGCGCTGTGCCGTCTTTTTGCCGATTCCCGGCAATTTGGTCAGGAACGTAATGTTCTCTTGATAAATCGCCGTAACGACATGCTCAGGCGTTCCCCCTGCCAGAATCCCCAATGCAACCCGCGGCCCGATGCCGGATACCTCAATCAATTTGCGGAAAAGACGCTGCTCATCCCGGGATGCAAAACCAAACAAAAGGATTGCGTCTTCACGTACATGGTGATGAATATACACCGTGATTTCCCCTTCTTGTTTGGCAAAAACAAAGGGATTAGGGCAGAACACGCGATACCCCACTCCATGCACATCCAACACAATATATTCATTCTCCACAAGCACAAACTGTCCTCTAAGAAAATCTATCATTTTCGCAATACCTCATTCAACTTGTTATTTAGTGTGTATGAGTGGGCGTGACAAACGGCTACGGCCAGCGCATCCGCCACGTCGTCCGGTTTCGGAATGGCCTGCAAACGCAAAAACATACGAACCATCTCCTGCACCTGGCGTTTCTCCGCCTTGCCGTAACCCACGATGGCCTGTTTAATTTGCATTGGCGTATATTCCGCGATCGGCAGCCCTTTCTGAGCTGCTGCAAGCACCATGACCCCTCTCGCTTGGCTGACCGACATGGCTGTCGTCACGTTTCGGTTAAAAAACAACTTCTCCAGCGCAATCGCATCCGGTTTATATTTATCAATCAACTGCACCATGCCCTCATACACATGAAGCAGCCGTTCTTCTTCGGGCGTATGAGCCTCGGTTTGAATGCATCCGTACTGCACAGGCTTTACCTGGCTTCCGATTTTGTCCACAAAACCAAAGCCGACAATCGCTATCCCCGGGTCGATCCCCAAAAAACGCAAAACCATCTCTCCCTTACAATAAAGCGAACATATGTATCGTTCATTTCATTATAACAAAGTTTATGATCCTGCGGCAGGAAAAACTTTGTCGAGACGATGATGCCGCATCATTTGATGCGTTTCGATCATTTTCACCAATGCAAAAAAGGCATCCGACGATGCCTTGGCACACTCCACCTATTATGTTGGTTTGTTTTTACCCGCCGCTTTGCACAGGCTGTGCTGCTTCATACTCCCGATCAAGGGCATAATCGCTAAATGTGGAGATCACACTGTTATATTCATCTTTGTCCTGTACGCGTATCCCTTGCTGCAATTGTTCCAATACCCCTTCCGGCAAAGAAGATTCGAGGGAACCCACATCCATTTGAAAAAATGTCCGGATGACTTTCTCCTTGGTTGGACGTCCTTCATATAAATTTAAATTCCCTACGGCATCGACGCTGATATACGCCTTCTCTTTGCACAACGGTGAAAGATCGTCAATCTGTTGACTGACTTGAACAAGATCAGTACTTTTCAATTCGGGCTCCCATTCAGGATGCTGAAGCAACAATGCTTCTAGCTGCGAATTCGTTAAACGCCCCAACTGCTCCGTTTCAATCCCGCAAATATAACGTGTCTCGAGGACAACCCGAGTTAACCGATCTGGGTCCGTTCCCAATTGCTTCAACACCATTTGCGCTTTTTCCGTCACCTGTGCTTCCGGTTCGGCAAGCCCCATAACAGCCTTAGCCTCACCGAAATGGGTTGTCAGCAGCCGCTGAACATGCGAAGAGATGGACAATCCACTACCCGCCAACACCGTGATCGTTATCAAAGCTACAGCCATCCATGCTGTGCGTTTCCATCGACGCCAACGTCGCTTTAATTGTTTTCTGAGCTTAAATGTGTTCACATGAACCCCTTCTATCCCTGTTTTAAGGATATTGTGACCGAAAGGGCTCAGCTTTATGCAAAATAAAACAGTTTCTCTCATGGAAAACAATAAAGACGGACTATCTATTATGATAGTCCGTCTTTCGAAAGATCGGGATGACACGATTTGAACATGCGACCCCCTGGTCCCAAACCAGGTGCTCTACCAAGCTGAGCTACATCCCGTTAAAATACCGGTGAGAGGACTCGAACCTCCACGGGTCTCCCCACTCGATTTTGAGTCGAGCGCGTCTGCCATTCCGCCACACCGGCTTATTTAATTAAATGGCGCGCCCTGAGAGATTCGAACTCCCGACCTTTTGATTCGTAGTCAAACGCTCTATCCAGCTGAGCTAAGGGCGCATATTTGGAGCGGACGACGGGAATCGAACCCGCGACCCTCGCCTTGGCAAGGCGATGCTCTACCGCTGAGCCACGTCCGCATATGAATTTTGATGAATATTCAAGTGGCGGAACCGACGGGATTCGAACCCGCGATCTCCTGCGTGACAGGCAGGCATGTTAGGCCAACTACACCACGGTTCCATCTTATTGCGGGGGCAGGATTTGAACCTGCGGCCTTCGGGTTATGAGCCCGACGAGCTACCGGGCTGCTCCACCCCGCGTCGTTAAAAAGTATATGGTGGAGGCTGAGGGGATCGAACCCCCGACCCTCTGCTTGTAAGGCAGATGCTCTCCCAGCTGAGCTAAGCCTCCATATTGCTATGACCCGTAGGGGATACTCTCACTTCGTTCGAGACTGCGAAGTCTGAGCTAACGAAGTTATCCTCCGACGAACCTTTGGGGTTCTCACCCCTTTTATTGCAATGGAATTACAATGACCCGTAGGGGATTCGAACCCCTGTTACCTCCGTGAAAGGGAGGTGTCTTAACCCCTTGACCAACGGGCCATAATGGCTCCCCGAACAGGACTCGAACCTGTGACAACTCGATTAACAGTCGAGTGCTCTACCAACTGAGCTATCAGGGAATATGATGCATTTGTGTATGCAAATGCAATTCATCGTACAACGTCAACATATTGTTTTCTATGTAGGATGAAAGAGTTCGCTTGGCGGCTTCCTACTCTCCCAGGACCCTGCGGTCCAAGTACCATCGGCGCTAGAGGGCTTAACGGTCGTGTTCGGGATGGGAACGTGTGGAACCCCTCCGCCATCGCCACCAAACGATTTTGCTTTAGATTGAAAAACGATCCGCACATCAAGTGATGTACCCGTTTTTCACTCAGAGATTGCTCTCTGAAAACTGGATTCGAAACGAAACTTGCGATCTTAGAACCTGCATTTTTTTGGATAAGCCCTCGACCGATTAGTACTGGTCAGCTCCATGCATTGCTGCACTTCCACCCCCAGCCTATCTACCTCGTCGTCTTCAAGGGGTCTTACTAATTGGGAAATCTCATCTTGAGGGGGGCTTCACGCTTAGATGCTTTCAGCGCTTATCCCGTCCGTACATAGCTACCCAGCGGTGCTCCTGGCGGAACAACTGGTACACCAGCGGTACGTCCATCCCGGTCCTCTCGTACTAAGGACAGCTCCTCTCAAATTTCCTACGCCCACGACAGATAGGGACCGAACTGTCTCACGACGTTCTGAACCCAGCTCGCGTACCGCTTTAATGGGCGAACAGCCCAACCCTTGGGACCTACTTCAGCCCCAGGATGCGATGAGCCGACATCGAGGTGCCAAACCTCCCCGTCGATGTGGACTCTTGGGGGAGATAAGCCTGTTATCCCCAGGGTAGCTTTTATCCGTTGAGCGATGGCCCTTCCATGCGGTACCACCGGATCACTAAGCCCGACTTTCGTCCCTGCTCGACTTGTAGGTCTCGCAGTCAAGCTCCCTTATGCCTTTGCACTCTTCGAATGATTTCCAACCATTCTGAGGGAACCTTTGGGCGCCTCCGTTACTCTTTAGGAGGCGACCGCCCCAGTCAAACTGCCCACCTGACACTGTCCCCGTACCCGATTAGGGCACCAGGTTAGAACCTAGATACGATCAGGGTGGTATCCCAACGGTGCCTCCACACAAGCTGGCGCTCATGCTTCTCAGGCTCCCACCTATCCTGTACAGATCGTACCCAAATTCAATATCAAGCTGCAGTAAAGCTCCATGGGGTCTTTCCGTCTTGTCGCGGGTAACCTGCATCTTCACAGGTATTAAAATTTCACCGGATCTCTCGTTGAGACAGCGCCCAAGTCGTTACGCCATTCGTGCGGGTCAGAATTTACCTGACAAGGAATTTCGCTACCTTAGGACCGTTATAGTTACGGCCGCCGTTTACTGGGGCTTCGGTTCACAGCTTCGGGATTGCTCCCTAACCGCTCCCCTTAACCTTCCAGCACCGGGCAGGCGTCAGCCCGTATACTTCGCCTTACGGCTTCGCACAGACCTGTGTTTTTGCTAAACAGTCGCTTGGGCCTTTTCACTGCGGCCCCCTCGTGCTATTCACACTACCGGGGCACCCCTTCTCCCGAAGTTACGGGGTCATTTTGCCGAGTTCCTTAACGAGAGTTCTTCCGCGCGCCTTAGAATTCTCTTCTCGCCTACCTGTGTCGGTTTGCGGTACGGGCACCTTCATCTGGCTAGAGGCTTTTCTTGGCAGTGTGAGATCATGACCTTCGCTACTGTAATTTTCACTCCCCATCACAGCTCAGCCTTACGGTTAGCGGATTTGCCTACTAACCAGCCTCACTGCTTGGACAGGCATCCATCAGCCTGCGTCACTACCCTACTGCGTCCCCCCATCGCTCGTAACGATTTACGGTGGTACAGGAATTTCGACCTGTTGTCCTTCGACTACGCCTTTCGGCCTCGCCTTAGGTCCCGACTTACCCTGAGCGGACGAGCCTTCCTCAGGAACCCTTAGGCTTTCGGCGGATCAGATTCTCACTGATCTTTTCGTTACTCATACCGGCATTCTCACTTGTATAATGTCCAGCGCT